>NZ_CP030286.1:0-2352210 GCF_003287915.1 Streptomyces sp. ICC4
GAGGTGCCGGTTAGGCGCGGAGCGGCCAGGCTCCCGGACGCCCTGGCGCGGCCCCGGGTGGCGGAGAAGGTGCGGCCGACCGGGCCGGGATGGTCGGGGGGGCCCCCGCCGGGGCCCTGCCCGCGGGGCCCCTGGCCTGACCCCCGGCCCCTGCCCGCCGGCCCCTGGCCTGCCCGCTGACCGCTGCCCGCTGCCCGGCGGCCCCCGCCCGTCGGCGGGGCGTACGGGGCGTGCGGCCGGTCCCCCCCGCCCCGTACGCCCCCGCCGGCTCACGCCGTCGGCGGGGTCTTCGTCCGGGGCGGGGCGGCGGCCGGGGTGAGGGCGGCGGCCGTGCGCAGGGCCGTGGCCCGGGCCCAGGGGCCGCTCGTGGCCAGGCCCACGAGCAGGACGAGCAGGCCGCACACCGTGATGATCCAGTACGCGGGGCGGGCCGCCGCGACGAAGTCGGTCGGGGAGCCGGGCGCACCCGCCATGCCGGCGGCCAGGACCGCGCCGACGATCGCGACGCCCAGGGTTCCGCCGGTCTGCCGGCTGGTGGAGGCCACCGCCGCGGCCACGCCCGCCTGTGCGCGCGGCATGCCGGAGACGGCCGTGTTGGTGATGGGCGCGTTGACCATGCCGAACCCGAGCCCGAAGAGCACGTACCCGATGAAGAGGAGCGGGGTCGAGGACTCGGCGGAGAACGCGGCGAAGAGCAGGCCGCTCGCGGCCATGGTCACTCCGGCGACCGCCAGCGGCAGCCGCGGGCCCCGGGTGCCGACCAGCCGGCCCGAGATCGGGGCGCAGAGGAAGGCCAGGGTCGCCATGGGCAGCATGTAGAGGCCGGCGTCCAGGGCGTCGAGGCCCCGTACGTCCTGCAGGTACAGGGTGTTCAGGAACAGGAACCCGGACAGCGACGCGAAGGCGCACACCGCGATCACCGTGGCCCCGCTGAAGGGGGCGCTGCGGAAGAACCGCGGGTCGATCAGGGGCTCCGCCCGCCTCGGCTCGTAGACCAGCAGCCCGGCCAGGGAGGCGACGGCGAGCGCGGCGCAGCCGAGGATCAGCGGGGAGCCCGGCCCCGCGGCCGGGGCTTCGATGATCCCGTAGGTGAGGGAGCCGAGCAGGGTCATGATCAGCAGCTGCCCGACCGGGTCCGGGCGGCGCGGATGGTCGGCCCGCGACTCGGGGACGTAGCGCAGGGTCAGGGCGAGGGCGACCATGCCGACGGGGAGGTTCACCCAGAAGATGGACCGCCAGCCGACCGAGTCCACGAGCAGGCCGCCGATCAGCGGGCCCGCTGCCATGGAGACGCCGACCACCGCGCCCCACACGCCGATGGCGCGGGCCCGCTCGCGCGGGTCGGTGAAGGTGTTGGTGATGATCGACATGGCGACCGGGTTGAGCATCGAGCCGCCCACGGCCTGGACCATCCGGAAGACGACGAGCCAGCCCAGGCTCGGCGCGAGCGAGCAGAGCAGCGAGCCGAGGGTGAAGAGGACCAGGCCGACGGTGAAGACCTTGCGGCGGCCGATCCGGTCCGCCGTGGAGCCGGCGAGCATCAGCAGGGCGGCGAGGACCAGCGTGTAGGCGTCGATCGTCCACTGCATGCCGGCCACGGAGGCGTCGAGATCGCGGCGCATCGAGGGGAGGGCCACGTTCAGGACGGTGTTGTCGAGGCTGACGATGAGCAGGCTCATGCAGCAGATCGCCAGGACGAGCAGGCGCCTCCTGGGGCTCAAGTCGCGCATGATGCCGATAGTACGGCTAACTAAAGAAGTGTGACCCGAGGCGCGACTGCGCGACAATGGGGGGATGACCACGCTCCCCCCGCCTCTCGCGATCGGCCCGCACACCGTGCAGCCCCCGGTGGTGCTCGCGCCGATGGCCGGCATCACCAATGCCCCGTTCCGAACCCTGTGCCGCGAGTTCTCGGGCGGCAAGGGGCTGTTCGTGAGCGAGATGATCACGACCCGGGCCCTGGTCGAGCGCAACGAGAAGACCATGCAGCTGATCCACTTCGACGCGACCGAGAAGACCCGCTCGATCCAGCTGTACGGGGTCGACCCGGCGACGGTCGGCAAAGCGGTGCGCATGATCGTCGAAGAGGACCGCGCCGACCACATCGACCTCAACTTCGGCTGCCCGGTCCCCAAGGTGACCCGCAAGGGCGGTGGCTCGGCCCTCCCCTACAAGCGGAACCTGCTGCGCGCGATCCTGCGCGAGGCCGTCGCGGGCGCGGGCGACCTGCCGGTCACGATGAAGATGCGCAAGGGCATCAACGACGACCACCTCACCTACCTCGACGCCGGCCGGATCGCCGTCGAGGAGGGCGTCACCGCCATTGCCCTGCACGGCCGCACCACGGCGCAGCACTACGGCGGCACCGCCGACTGGGACGCCATCGCGCGGCTCAAGGAGCACGTGCCGGAGATCCCGGTGCTCGGCAACGGCGACATCTGGTGCGCCGAGGACGCGCTGCGCATGGTCCGCGAGACCGGCTGCGACGGCGTGGTCGTGGGCCGCGGCTGCCTGGGGCGGCCGTGGCTGTTCAACGACCTGGTCGCGGCCTTCGAGGGGCGTCCCGAGGACTTCCACAAGCCCACGCTGCGCGAGGTCGCGCGCACCATGCACCGGCACGCCCAACTGCTCGGGGAGTGGATCGGCGACGAGGCGCGCGGGGTGATCGACTTCCGTAAGCACGTGGCCTGGTACACCAAGGGCTTCTCGGTGGGTTCGGAGATGCGGCGCAAGCTTGCCGTCACCTCCTCCCTGGCCGAGCTGGATGCTCATCTGAGCGAGCTGGATCTGGACCAGCCCTGGCCGGAGAGCGCGGACGGTCCGCGCGGCCGGACGTCCGGAAACAACCGGGTTGTCCTGCCCGAAGGCTGGTTGAAGGATCCCTATGACTGTGCGGGCGTGAGCGAGGAAGCCGAACTGGACACGTCCGGAGGTTGAGAAGTCGTTGGCAAAACGTGCCATCTGCGGCGTGACATACGCCACGCATGGGTGAGGTTTCGCTCAGATGAGCATGTTGGTCACGGGTAAGACTTTCAAAGGGTGGCACTGGGTGCCACCCTTTGTGCGTTCAACTCTTGAACGCAAATGTATCGATGATCGCTCATCCGAGCGTGATTGAGCCTCAGTGAGCCCTTGATCCTTCGGGATGTGAAGACTCTTCGTATGTTCTGGCTACTCGCCAGTTACTTTCGAAGTGGTGGCGGGCGGGTGGTTACGGCCACATGACGGCCAAGTGGACGTACCCAGAAGCCTTCGATCTGGGTATGTTCCTGGCCGTCAGGGCAGCCACCGAGCCTCGAGGAGTCGAGACCCGTGTCGGAAAACAAAGATCAGAAGTTCGTCTACGACTTCACGGAGGGCAACCGCGACCTCAAGGACCTTCTCGGTGGCAAGGGCGCCAACCTCGCCGAGATGACCAACCTGGGTCTGCCGGTCCCTCCCGGCTTCACCATCACCACCGAGGCCTGCAAGGTCTACCTCGACAGCGGCGAGGCCCCGGCCGAGCTGCGCGAAGAGGTCAGCGCGCACCTCGCCGCCCTCGAGGCGAAGATGGGCAAGAAGCTCGGCCAGTCGGACGACCCGCTGCTGGTCTCCGTGCGTTCCGGCGCCAAGTTCTCGATGCCCGGCATGATGGACACGGTCCTCAACATCGGCCTCTCCGACGAGTCCGTCGTCGGCCTCGCCGCGCAGGCCGGCAACGAGCGCTTCGCGTGGGACTCCTACCGCCGCCTCATCCAGATGTTCGGCAAGACCGTGCTGGGCGTGGACGGCGAGCTCTTCGAGGAAGCCCTCGACGAGGCCAAGGCCGCCAAGAAGGTCACCGTCGACACCGACCTCGACGCCGCCGACCTCAAGAAGCTGGTCGCCCGCTTCAAGAAGATCGTCGCCAAGCAGGCCGGCCGCGATTTCCCGCAGGACGCCCGCGAGCAGCTCGACCTCGCCGTCGAAGCGGTCTTCAACTCCTGGAACACCGACCGCGCCAAGCTCTACCGCCGCCAGGAGCGCATCCCGAGCGACCTGGGCACCGCGGTCAACATCTGCTCGATGGTCTTCGGCAACCTCGGCCCCGACTCCGGCACCGGCGTCGCCTTCACCCGCGACCCGGCCACCGGCCACGCGGGCGTCTACGGCGACTACCTGCAGAACGCCCAGGGCGAGGATGTCGTCGCGGGCATCCGCAACACCGTCCCGCTGGCGGACCTCGAGGCGATCGACAAGGCCTCGTACGACCAGCTCATGACGATCATGACGACGCTGGAGACCCACTACAAGGATCTCTGCGACATCGAGTTCACCATCGAGCGCGGCCAGCTGTGGATGCTCCAGACCCGCGTCGGCAAGCGCACCGCGGGCGCGGCCTTCCGCATCGCCACCCAGCTCGTGGACCAGGGCCTGATCGACGAGGCCGAGGCCCTCCAGCGCGTCAACGGCGCCCAGCTCGCGCAGCTGATGTTCCCGCGGTTCGACGAGGACGCCAAGACGACCCTGCTCGGCCGCGGCATCGCCGCCTCCCCGGGCGCGGCGGTCGGCAAGGCCGTCTTCGACTCCTACACGGCCGTCAAGTGGTCCCGCTCGGGCGAGAAGGTCATCCTGATCCGCCGCGAGACCAACCCCGACGACCTGGACGGCATGATCGCCTCCGAGGGCATCCTGACCTCGCGCGGCGGCAAGACCTCGCACGCCGCCGTCGTCGCCCGCGGCATGGGCAAGACCTGCGTCTGCGGCGCCGAGGACCTCGAGGTCGACACCAAGCGCCGCCGCATGACGGTCGGCGGAACGGTCGTCGAAGAGGGCGACGTCGTCTCCATCGACGGCTCGACCGGCAAGGTCTACCTCGGTGAGGTACCCGTCGTACCGTCGCCGGTCGTCGAGTACTTCGAGGGCCGCATGCACGCCGGGGCCGACGACGCCGACGAGCTCGTCGCCGCCGTCCACCGGATCATGGCCTACGCCGACCGCGTCCGCCGGCTGCGCGTGCGCGCCAACGCCGACAACGCCGAGGACGCGCTGCGCGCCCGCCGCTTCGGCGCCCAGGGCATCGGCCTGTGCCGCACCGAGCACATGTTCCTCGGCGAGCGCCGCGAACTGGTCGAGCACCTGATCCTCGCGGACACCGACAAGGAGCGCGAGGCGGCGCTGGCGGCCCTCCTGCCGCTGCAGAAGAAGGACTTCGTCGAGCTGTTCGAGGCGATGGACGGGCTGCCCGTCACCGTCCGCCTGCTCGACCCGCCGCTGCACGAGTTCCTGCCGGACATCACCGAGCTGTCGGTGCGCGTCGCCCTCGCCGAGTCCCGCAAGGACGCCAACGAGAACGACCTGCGCCTGCTCCAGGCGGTGCACAAGCTGCACGAGCAGAACCCGATGCTGGGTCTGCGCGGCGTCCGCCTCGGCCTGGTCATCCCCGGCCTGTTCGCCATGCAGGTCCGGGCGATCGCCGAGGCCGCGGCCGAGCGCAAGAACGCCAAGGGCGACCCGCGCGCCGAGATCATGGTCCCGCTCGTGGGCACCGTGCAGGAGCTGGAGATCGTCCGCGAGGAGGCCGACCAGGTCATCGCCGAGGTCGAGGCCGCCACCGGCACCAGCCTCAAGCTGACCATCGGCACCATGATCGAGCTGCCGCGCGCCGCGCTGACCGCCGGTCAGATCGCCGAGGCCGCGCAGTTCTTCTCCTTCGGCACGAACGACCTGACCCAGACGGTGTGGGGCTTCTCCCGCGACGACGTCGAGGCCAGCTTCTTCACCGCCTACCTGGAGAAGGGCATCTTCGGGGTCTCGCCGTTCGAGACCATCGACCGGGAGGGCGTCGGCTCGCTGGTCCGCAGCGCCGTCGAGGCCGGCCGGGCCACCCGCCCCGACCTCAAGCTCGGCGTCTGCGGAGAGCACGGCGGCGACCCCGAGTCCGTCCACTTCTTCCACGAGGTCGGCCTCGACTACGTCTCCTGCTCGCCGTTCCGGATTCCGGTCGCGCGCCTGGAGGCCGGCCGCGCCGCCGCCGAGGCGAAGGGCAGCGACAGCCGCTGACCCGCCCAGGGCCCCGTACAGGGCCCCCTTGGACCGCGCCTGCCCCCGGGTTCCTGACGCCCGGCGGCAGGCGCGTCTATTTCCCGGCCGCGGCGGGGCCCGGTGTTCGGGGGCCCGGCGCCGCGGTTCGGCGTTCCGGTTCGGCGTTCCGGTTCCGGCGTTCCGGTTCCCGTGCTCCGGTTCCGGCGTTCCGACGTTCCCGGCCGGGCAATATTCGTTCAATGTTGTTCCACAAGCCTTAACGGCAACAGGCGGTGGACGGATCCCCACCCGTCCACCGCCTGTCGCCAATCCGCCGGACACGTCGGCGCTACCCGGTGCGACCGACCGCCAGGCCCCGCAAAGCCCCCCACGGCCTTCGCGGAGCGTTTCGGTCGCGCCGGAGTGTGCCCGGCGGAGTACAGGATTTCGGTTGTCACACCCCCGCCGAAAGGGGTTTCAACTGTGGCTGAAAGGCCATGGTGACCACGTGTGACGGCGTGCATACTCATGGGGCGGGGGGATTGCGGTTGCACAGGTGGGGGTTCGGTGCTGCGTATCCATTTCACTGGAGTGGACCTGGCACGCGTACGGATGGCAGGGCGTCCCGATGCGTTGTGGGAAACGATTTTGAGTTTTCACCGATTAAGAGACCGGCGGGATGCCCGGCTCTTCGGTGAATGGCGTACGGAAACCCGGAGCAGGTTGAATGGTGAAACACGGCTCCTCGGCGCGCTGATACCGAGCCGCGGATATTTCCCCGATTTCCTCACCCCCGTCGAGGGGAAGTACGGGTGGGACGTCGGCCTCGACGCCCTGCGCGCGATCCACCCCGAGCGGATGCGGCGCGAGCTCGTGCTGCTCGGCCAGGGCGCCGGAGCGGGATCGGGCATGGCGGCGGCCTTCGGCATGCCCGTGGCGCCGGGTACGGGCACGGGCACCGACGGCATGGTCCCCAGGCGGCTGCGGGACTTCATGGAGGGCGCCACCACGCACCTGCCCAGGCTTCTCGGCGAGCTGCGCGGCTACCACCGGGCGGCCGTGGAGCCGTACTGGACGCACATCCAGGCCCAGATCGAGGCCGAGCGGGCCGCGCGCGGCCGGGCGCTGCTCGACGGCGGAGCGGACGAGCTGCTCGCCTCGCTGCCGCCGATGCTGCGCTGGCGGGCTCCGGTGCTGGAGTGCGACTACCCCGTGGACCGGGACGTACGGCTGCGGGGGCGCGGGCTGCTGCTCCAGCCGTCCTTCTTCTGCCGGCGCACGGCGGTGACCCTGCACGATCCGGAGCTGCCGCCGGTGCTGGTCTACCCGGCCGCGGCCGAGCTGTCCTCGGCCCAGGCCGGCTGCGAGGCCACCCGGCCGGCGGAGGAGCAGCGCCAGTACCGCCAGCGCAACTTGGGCAAGCTCGTGGGGCACACCCGCTCGGTGGTGCTCCAGGCCATCGGCGACGGGGCCACCACGAGCGAGCTGGCCCGGCGCGCGGGGGTCTCGCTGGCCTCCGCGAGCCAGCACGCCGGGGTGATGCGCGAGGCGGGCCTCGTCACGACGCTGCGCCGGGGCAACGCGGTGCTGCACACGGTGACGCCGCTGGGCGCCGCACTGCTGAAGGGCGGTGCGATCGCCTCGTGAGCGGGCCGCGCCCCGGCGGGTCCGTGACCCGCCGGGGCTGGATGCGGCCCCGGCCGGTCAGACTCGGAAGGGTCCCGTGACCTCGTAGGTGATGCCGCCCGTGGAGCTGCCGCTCGTACCGCGCTGGCTGCTGAAGTAGAGCCGGTTGCCGGCGGGGGAGAAGGCCGGGCCGGTGATCTCCGAGGAGGACTGGCCGGTCACCCGCAGGAAGGGGGCGACCACGTCGTCCGGGGTGATCACGCAGATCTCCAGGTTGCCGCCGTCCTCGGCGACGTACAGGTCGCCGTACGAGGACCCCGTGACGTTGTCGACGCCCGTCAGGGGGGCGCCGCCGCCGGACACCAGGGAGTCGTCGTAGGCCAGCTCGTAGGTGCCGGCCGCGAGGTTGAGCTGCCAGACCCGGTTGTCGCCCTTGGTGGTGAACCAGACCGTGTCGTTGGCGTAGTGGCAGCCCTCGCCGCCGTTGAACTTCTTCGAGCCCGAGACCTGGCTGCGCGTGGCGGTCGGCGAGCCGTCCGGGTCGGGGACGTTGGCCCAGGTGAAGGAGCCGGAGGTGGCCGTGCCGGCCTTCAGGACCTGGAGGGTGCCGGAGGAGAGGTTCCCCCAGGTGGTGGGGATGAAGCGGTAGAAGCAGCCGCTGGTCTCGTCCTCGGTCAGGTAGATCACCTGGCGCACCGGGTCGGCGGCCGCCGCCTCGTGCTTGAAGCGGCCCATCGCCGGGCGCTGCACCGACGCGTTCACCCCGTACGGGTCGGCCTCGTAGACGAAACCGCGGTCGACCTCCTCACAGGACAGCCAGGTGTTCCACGGGGTCTTGCCGCCCGCGCAGTTCTGCCGGGTGTTGGACAGGATCCGGTGGGCGCCGGTGATGGTGCCGGAGGAGTTGAACTTCACCGCGCTCGCGCCGCCGGAGGGGTTGATCTCGGAGTTCGACACGTAGATCCAGCCCGTGCCGTCCGGGAAGCAGGCGCCGCCGTCCGGGGCGCTGTGCCAGGTGTACGAGGTGCCGCTCACGGTCTGGCCCGAACGGGCGATCACCCGGCTGCTGAAGCCGGCGGGCAGCATGATGCCGTTCGCGTCCGCCGCGCCGAGTGCCCCGTAGGGGCCGGCGCCGGGCTGGGCGGGGGCCGCGTAGGCGGCCCCGTGCATCAGAGTGCCGCCGAAGGCGGCGGCCGAGGACCCGATGACGGCCCCGCGCAGGAAGGTACGACGTTCCACGGTCACTCCCGGAGAAGGAGGAGCTCCGCGCCCGGTCGGGCGCGGAGTCGCACACGCGTCGAGGAACATAGGACCGCCGAGTTGACATGACGTCAATTCCACATGGCGCGCGGGCGACCGGCTCGGGGTCAATCCGCTGAGGGGATTCCGGGATATCGGGGCGCTGCGTCCGGGCGGGCGTCCGGGCGGCGTCCGGGCGGGCGTCCGGACGGGGGTTCGGGCGACCTCCGGGTGACGTACTGCGGGACTTTCTGCCCTGGGGGCGGCCCCGGTGCGGGAGGATGGTGGAACCATGAGCCACCACGCAGCCGTCCGCGACATCTCCGGCCGCGCCGACCTGGACGTCGTGCTGCGCCGCTTCTACACGGCGGCCTTCGCCGACCCCCGGATCGGGCCGTTCTTCACCGAGGTGGCCGGCACCGACCTCGAGGTGCACCTGCCCCGGATCACCGATTTCTGGGAGCGGGCCCTCTTCCGCAGCGCCGACTACCGGCGCAACGCCTTCGCCCCGCACGCGGTCCTGAACGCGGCCCGCGAGATGACCGCCGCGGACTTCGGCCGCTGGGTGCAGCTGTGGCGCGCCACGATCGACGGACTGCACCGGGGCCCGAACGCGGAGCGGGCCAAGGCGCAGGGCGAGCGGATCGCGCTGACCCTGCACAAGCGGCTCGCCGGCGCGGACACGGAGCTGCTGCGCGGCGAGGGCACGGTGGGCTTCGTACCGCTGGCGGCCCTGGAGCTGAGCTCGATGCGGGCCTGACCTGCGGTTTCGAAGTTCTCGAAAGAATTTCGCGGGGAGCGATGAGTTTCTCCGGACTCCCCGGTCTACCTCTCGAAAGCAACGGAACGCGTCGAGAGAAGAGAGACCCCGATGTCCTCCACCATGATCTTCGTCAACCTGCCGGTCAAGGACCTCGAGGCCACCAAGACCTTCTGGGGCAAGCTCGGCTACACCTACAACGCCCAGTTCACCGACGAGAACTGCGCCTCGATGCCCATCACCGACTCGATCGTGGCCATGTTCCTGACCGAGGCCCGGTACAAGGACTTCACCCACAAGGCCATCGCGGACGCGACCACGACCTCCGAGGTGCTGCTGTGTCTGAGCGCCGAGAGCCGCGCCGCGGTCGACGAGCTCGTCGACGGGGCCCTGGCGGCCGGGGCCACCGAGCCCCGCCCGGCCCAGGACCACGGCGTCATGTACGGCCGCGCCTTCGACGACCTCGACGGGCACACCTGGGAGATCATGTGGATGGACCCGGCGATGGTCCAGGGCTGATCACGGGCCCCACCGCTCACCGGCCCCACCGCTCACGCCGAGGTCGCGGCCGTCCGCACCGGATAGGTGCGGACCGCCACCTCCTCGTCGTCCAGGCAGCGCCCCGTCTCCAGGTCGAAGCGCTGCTTGAGCAGCGGCGAGGCCACGAAGGTCCGCCCCTCCGCCGAGCCGAGCAGCCCGCGCGAGAGGACGTACGCCCCCGTGAAGGGGTCCCGGTTGGCGATGGCGTACGGGCGCCCGTTGCGGTCGAGGAACACCGCGGCCTGGTTCCCGTCGGGCAGCAGGGCCGCGACCCCGCGCCCGGGGACCAGCTCGGACAGCTCGCACACCGTCAGCCAGCCCTCGTCCACCTGCAGTTCGACGGTCATCGGGTACCTCCCAGGGATCCAACGGGCTCAAGGGTGAGGACGGCCAGGTCGGGCTTGACCTGGTCGCGCTCGGGGACGAACTTCACGGTCGGGTCGGGGGCGCCGGGGGCGTTGACGAAGGAGACGAACCGGCGCAGCCGCTCCGGGTCCTCCAGGGTCTCGGCCCACTCGTCGCGGTAGTGCTCCACGTGGTCGGCCATCAAAGACTCCAGCTCCGCGCACAGCCCGAGCGAGTCGTGCACGATCACGTCCCGCAGGTGGCCGAGGCCGCCCTCCAGCCGCTCCAGCCAGGTGGACGTGCGCTCCAGCCGGTCGGCCGTGCGGATGTAGAACATCAGGAACCGGTCGATGAGCCGGATCAGCTCGGCGTCGGACAGGTCCTGGGCCAGCAGGTCGGCGTGGCGCGGGGTGGCCCCGCCGTTGCCGCCGACGTAGAGGTTCCAGCCGCTCGCCGTCGCGATGACCCCGAAGTCCTTGCTCTGCGCCTCCGCGCACTCGCGGGCGCAGCCGGAGACCGCCGACTTGAGCTTGTGCGGGGCGCGCAGCCCCCGGTAGCGCAGCTCCAGGTCGATGGCCATCCGCACGGAGTCCTGGACCCCGTAGCGGCACCAGGTCTGGCCGACGCAGGACTTCACCGTCCGCAGGGCCTTCCCGTACGCGTGCCCGGACTCGAACCCGGCGTCGACCAGGCGCGCCCAGATGCGGGGGAGCTGGTCGACGCTGGCTCCGAAGAGGTCTATGCGCTGGCCGCCGGTGATCTTCGTGTAGAGGCCGAAGTCGCGGGCCACCTCGCCGATCACGATGAGCTTGTCCGGGGTGATCTCGCCGCCGGGGATGCGCGGGACCACCGAGTACGAGCCGTTGCGCTGCATGTTCGCGAGGAAGTGGTCGTTGGTGTCCTGCAGGGCGGCCTGCTCGCCGTCCAGGACGTATCCGCTCGCACCGAGGGTGGGGGCGAGCGAGGCGATGATCGAGCCGACGGTGGGCTTGCACAGCTCGCAGCCGTCCCCGCCGCGCGCGCCCTCGCGGCCGTGGCTGTCCAGCAGCTGCTGGTACGAGCTCACGCGCAGGGTGCGCACGATCTCGTAGAGCTCGGCGCGGGTGAAGGCGAAGCAGTCGCACAGCCCTTTGTCGGCGGCGGGCGGCATCAGCTGGCCGATCACCTTCAGGCAGCTGCCGCAGCCGGTGCCCGCCTTGGTGCACTTCTTGACCTCGGGCACGGTCGCGTGGGCGGTGATCGCCTTCTTGGTGACGTTGTGGCAGGAGCAGATCACCGCGGTGTCGGGGAGCGAGGAGGGACCCAGGGCGACGGGCGCGCCGGCCCCGGCGGGCAGCACCAGCTGCTCGGGGGTGACGGGCGGCACGGAGCCGGTGAGCGGGCGCAGCAGGCCGTAGGAGTCGGCGTCACCGACCAGGACGCCGCCCAGCAGGACGCCTTCGGCGGAGACGACCACCTTCTTGTAGAGGCCGGAGCGGGAGTCGGAGTAGACGACGTCGAGGCTGCCGGCGGTGGCGCCGTGCGCGTCGCCGAAGGAGGCCACGTCCACGCCGAGCAGCTTGAGCTTGGTGGACAGATCGGCTCCGGTGAACTCCTTCTCGCGGCCCAGCAGGTCCTCGGCGGCCGTCTCGGCCATCTCGTAGCCGGGGGCGACCAGGCCGTAGACGCGGCCGTCGGCGGCGAGCGCGCACTCGCCGATGGCGTAGACGTGCGGGTCGGAGGTGCGGCAGCGGGCGTCGACGGCGATGCCGCCGCGCTCGCCGACGCTCAGGCCGCTCTCGCGGGCGAGCTGGTCGCGGGGGCGGACGCCGGCGGAGAAGACGACCAGTTCCGTGGAGACCGTGGAGCCGTCGGACAGCTTCATGCCGGTGACCGAGCCGTCCTCGCCGGTCACGACCGCCTGGGTGCCGACGCCCGTGTGGACGGTGAGCCCCATGTTCTGGATGGTGCGCAGCAGGGCCGCGCCGCCGCCCTCGTCGACCTGGACGGGCATCAGCCGGGGCGCGAACTCCACGATGCGGGTGGCGAGCCCGAGGCCCTGGAGCGCGCCGGCGGCCTCCAGCCCGAGCAGGCCGCCGCCGACGACGGCGCCGCTTGTGCGGGTCTTGGCGTACTCCTCGATCGCCAGCAGGTCCTCGATGGTGCGGTAGACGAAGCAGCCCGGGGCGTCCTTGCCGGGGACCGGCGGCACGAAGGGGTAGCTGCCCGTCGCGAGCACGAGGACGTCGTACGGGAACACGCGCCCCGAGCGGGAGGTGACGGTCCGGGCCTCCCGGTCGATGGCCTCGGCGGGGTCGTCGAGGTGCAGGGCGATCCCGTGGTCCGCCATGAACGAGGCCGGGGTCATGGAGAGGTCCTCGGGGGTGCTGCCCGAGAAGTACGAGGTCAGGTGCACGCGGTCGTAGGCCGGCCGGGGCTCCTCACAGAGCACGGTGATCCGGTGCGTGGCGGTGGCCCCGAGCTCGGCGAGCGCCTCCAGGTAGCGCTGGCCGACCATGCCGTGGCCGATGAGCACGATGGCGGGGGTGGGCGTGGGCGTGGCTGCGGCCATGATCAGGAGCCTCCGTCGTCGGTGAGCAGGTGGTGCAGGTCGGTGAGACCGTGCTTGTCGGTGAGGGGGGCGCCGTCCTCCCAGCTGCGGGCGAGGGCGCCCACGCTGGAGAGCTCACCGAGCAGGACCCCGCCGACGAGGCGGTCGCCGCGGACGACGACCTTGCGGTAGGTGCGGCGGGTGGCGTCGGCGAGGCGGACCACGTCGTCGCCGGGGAGCGGGGTGGTCTCGCCGAAGGCGGCGAGGTCGAGCGGCCGGTCGCCGCCGGCGGTGAGGGTGAGGCGGGTCAGGGCCCGGGTGCCGGTGTAGGTGGACGGGGCTTCGGTGCCGCCGTCCGGGCCGGTGCCTGCTGCCGGGCCGGTGCCGGCTGCCTGACCGGTGCCTGCTGCCTGACCGGTGTCGGCGTCCCGGCCGGTGCCGGTGCCGGTGTCCGTGCCCGGTGAGGTGGCGGCGCCGGCGCTGATGCCGCGGCCGGTGCCGAGGAGGACCTTGGCGAGGGCCTCGGCCTGTTCCAGGGCGGGGCCGGCCAGGCCGTAGACCCGGCCGGCGTGCTCGGCGCAGTCGCCGACGGCGTGGATGCGGGGGTCGCTCGTGCGCAGCCGGTCGTCGACGACGATGCCGGTGCGGACCTCGAGCCCGGCGGCCAGCGCCAGGCCGGTGCGGGGCCGTACGCCGCAGGCGAGCACGACGATGTCGGCGTCGAGCCGGTAGCCGTCGGCGAGCTCGACCCCGGTGACCCTGCGGGGCGTTCCGGGCTCTGCCCGCACCCGCGGCTCAAACGCCGGCGGGGCTGGATTGCGGCTGGGGCCGCCGGGAGGGTGCTGCCGGACCGCCCGCAGGGCAGTTCCAGCCCCAACGGCGATCGAGGCGCGGGGTCCGGGGCGGAGCCCCGGGAGCGGAGGCGCCGGGGCTCGTGCCGGACCGGCCTGGAGCGGCGCCGCTGGGGCCGTCGACAGGCCGCGGACCCGGCATTCCGTGTGGATCTCGACGCCCAGGCCGGCCAGGTGCGTCCGCAGCAGCTCCGAGGCGTCCTCGTCGAGCTGCCGCTCCATCAGGCGCTCGCCCTGCTGGGTGAGGACCACCTGCGCGCCCCGCTCGGCCAGGGCACGGGCCGCCGAGACGCCGAGGAGGCCGCCGCCGATCACCACCGCGCGCACCCCGGGGCGCAGCGCCGCGGACAGGGCCATGCAGTCGTCCATCGTGCGGAACGCGTGGACCCCGGAGGGCAGCTCCCGGCCCTCGGGTTCGAACAGGCCGCGCAGCGCGGGGAGCACCGGGTTCGACCCGGTGGCCAGGACCAGGGTGCCGTAGGGCTCGACCGTTCCGTCGTCGCAGTGCACCACCTGTTCGGCCCGGTCGATCCGCACCGCCCGGACGCCCCGGCGCAGCGCCGGGCCGGCGGCCGGGAGAGCCGTCACCTCCGGCGCGTACCGGCCGGCCAGGACCTCGGCGAGCAGGACCCGGTTGTAAGGGACGTGCGGCTCCTCGCCGAGGACGGTGACGTTCCCGCCCAGGCGGGACGCGAGCCGCAGGCCCGCGAGGCCGCCGCCGATCACCACCACGCGCTGCTGTTCCGAGGTCATGACCCGAGCGTGCGCGGCTGCTGTTTCCCCTCCGCACCGGCTTTGTTACCCGGACGGAACGCCGACCTCAGCGTCCGGGTTAAGGGTCCGTGAGGCGTTCCTCAAGGCCGCCTTAAGGATCATCCGCCGGACCGGGCGGGCGTGCGGACCGCCCTTAGCGTGGTTCGTATGCGAGATGCGGCGGTGCGGGTCAAGGGCGGAATGCTGGGCGGGGCGGGGATCGTGGCCCTGCTGTGGGCCGCCCAGGTGCGGCCCTCGGCCCGGCTCGACGCGCTGTTCGCGACCGCCGCCCACCTGTCCGGACTGTTCGCCGGGTACGGGGTCCTCGTCATGCTGTTCCTGATGGCCAGGGTCCCCGCCGTCGAGCACGGCGTGGGCGCCGACCGGCTCGCCCGCTGGCACGCGCTGGGCGGCCGCCACGTCCTGCTGCTCTGCTTCGGGCACGGGCTCTTCGCGCTGTGCGGCTACGCCGTGCACGAGGGGGTCGACGTGCTCTCCGCCGTCCGGGAGCTGCTCGGCTACCCGGCCGTGGCGGCCGCGGCGGCCGGGACCGTCCTCCTGGCCGCCGTCGGCGTCACCTCCGCCCGCTCCGTACGCCGCCGCGTCTCGCACGAAACCTGGCGCGGGGTGCACCTGCTGGTCTACCTCGCCGCGGCCCTGGCCTTCGGGCACCAGCTCGCCGGGCCCGACGTGGGCCCCGTCGCCTGGTTCTGGGCCCTCGCCCACGCGGCCGTGGCCGTCCTGCTCGTCTGGTACCGCGCCGTGGTCCCCGTCCGCCAGGCCCTGCGGCACGCGCTGCGGGTCGCCGAGGTCCGCTTCGAGGGGCCCGGAGTGGTCTCCGTCGTCGTCTGCGGGGAGCACCTCGCGGAGCTGCGCGCGGAGCCGGGCCAGTTCCTGCGCTGGCGGTTCCTGCAGCGCCGGCTGTGGCACACCGCGCTGCCGTTCTCGCTGTCGGCGCCGGTCCGCGGGGACGCCCTGCGCATCACGGTGAAGGCGCTGGGCGGCCACTCCCGCCGGATCCGCCGGCTGCGCCCGGGCACGCGGGTCATCGCCACCGGGCCCTTCGGGGCGCTCACCGCCGCCCGCCGGACCCGGCCCAAGGTGCTGCTGCTCGCCGGCGGGGTCGGGATCACCCCGATGCGGGCCCTGTTCGAAACCCTGCCGGGCGGGCCAGGGGACATCACCCTGCTCTACCGGGCCGGGGCCGAGGAGCACCTCGTCCTGCGCTCCGAGCTGGAGGCCATCGCCGCCGAGCGGCAGGCCGGTCTGCACTACCTGCTCGGGCGCTCCGGCGCCGCCGGAGATCCGCTGGCCCCGCAGGCGCTGCTCGCGCTGGTCCCGGACCTGGCGGAGCACGACGTGTACCTGTGCGGGCCGCCCGGGATGGCGGAGGCCGCGCAGGCCGCGCTGCTGTGGGCCGGGGTGCCCGCCGGTCAGATCCACTCCGAGTGCTTCAGCTTCTGAGATCTGCGGGCCGGCCGCTCTGCCTGCCCGCCTGCCCGCCCGCCCGCCTGTCTGTCCGCTTCCGCATCTGCTCCCGCTTCCGCATCCGCTTCCGAGAGGCCGCCGCACCATGCGCCATCCGCTGCACGTCGCCCTGTCCGTGCCCCCGCCCGCCCGGACCGCCGCGGCGGCCGGGCCGGGGGCCGCGGCCGCCCGTCACCGCAGGCCCCGTACCTCCCCGGCGCACACCGTGCTGGCCGCGCTGGCCCGCGTACGGCCCGCGCGGCGGCTCGCGGCCGGGCTCGGGCTGGCCAGCGTGCTGGCCGCGAGCGTGCTGACGGCGGCGGTGGACCCGTCGGCCCCGGTGGCCCCGGACCGGGCGCCGGCCAGGCAAAGCTCAACCTTTGCGCAAGTTTCCGGGGATTGATGGATGGTGCACCCACCTGCTCCGTAGGGTCGGTGCCGTGCCTGACATATCGACAACCATGATCATCGTGCTGTGCGTGGCCGCCGCCGCGGCGGGCTGGATCGACGCCGTCGTGGGCGGCGGCGGCCTGCTGCTCCTGCCGGCCCTGCTCCTCGGCCTGCCGAACGCCCACCCCGCCACCGTCCTCGGCACCAACAAGGCCGTGGCCATCGTCGGCACCGCGGGGGCGGCGGTGACGTACCTGCGCAAGACCCGGGTGGACGTGAAGCTCGCCGTCCGCATCGGCCTGGCCGCCCTCGTCGGCTCGATGGGCGGGGCGGCGCTGGCCGGCGGGATCAGCAAGGACGCGCTGCGTCCGATGATCATGGTCGTCCTGGTGGTCGTCGCGGGCTTCGTCCTCTTCCGGCCCGCCTTCGGCACGGCCCCCTCCGCCACCCCCGTCAGCCGGCAGCGCGTGCTGCTCGCCATCGCGCTGGCCGGCCTCGGCATCGGGTTCTACGACGGGCTCATCGGCCCCGGCACCGGCACCTTCCTCGTCCTGGCCCTGACGGCCCTCCTCCACCTCGACCTGGTCACCGCCTCCGCCACGGCGAAGATCGTCAACGTGTGCACCAACGCCGGGGCGCTCGCGATGTTCGCGTACCAGGGCATGGTGCTGTGGCAACTGGCCGCGCTGATGGCGGCGTTCAACCTGGCCGGCGCGATGGTCGGCGCCCGGATGGCCCTGAAGAAGGGCAGCGGCTTCGTGCGCGGCGTCCTCCTGACGGTGGTCGGCGCCCTCGTGGTCAAGCTGGGGCTCGAACAGTGGGGCTGACCGGGCCGGATCCGGCCCGGGGCGTAAAGTTCCGGTCGTGCCCCACCTCGAGATATCCGACCTGATCACCGTCACGGACCCGCGCAGCGGGGAGCGGCTGCCGGTGCGCCGCGACGAAGTGGTCCGCAGGCTCCGCGCATCCGGGGACCGGCACGCGGCCCACATCGTCGCCCGGCTGCCGGCCGGCCCCGACGAGGTGCTCGACCCCCTCGCCGTGGACCGCCTGATGATCGGCGTCCACACCGAGATGCAGCGGCTCAGCGAGGAACTGCGCGTCGACGAACGTCTCGTGCACGTGATCGCCCCGCTCATCGAGGCCATCCGGGAGATCGCCGGGCGGCGCGGCCGGTTCAGACTCGTCGACATCGGCTGCGGGCTCGGCTACCTGATCCGCCGGCTCGCGGCCACCGGCGCCCTGGGCCCGGGCGTCGAACTCATCGGGGTCGACCTCGACGCCGCGCTGGTCGGCGAGGCCGACCGGCTGGCCCGCGCCGAAGGGCTCGACTGCCGGTTCGTCCACGGCAACGCCTTCGACCTGCCGGAGGTCGCCACCGTCTACGTCTCCACCGGTGTGCTGCACCACTTCCGGGGCCGGGCGCTCACGGAGTTCTTCGAGGCCCAGGCCGACTCCCCGGCACTCGCCTTCTGCCACTTCGACATCGCGGCCACCGGACTGGCGCCCGTCGGCGCCTGGATGTTCCACCGGGCCCGGATGCGCCACCCGCTCGGCCGCCACGACGGGGTGGTCTCCGCCCGGCGCGCCCACTCCGACGAGACCCTGTTGCGCGCGGCGAGCGTGCCCGGCATCCGGCCCCTGGTCTACGAACCCCGCTT
This sequence comes from Streptomyces sp. ICC4, assembly GCF_003287915.1. Classification (NCBI taxonomy): domain Bacteria; kingdom Bacillati; phylum Actinomycetota; class Actinomycetes; order Kitasatosporales; family Streptomycetaceae; genus Streptomyces; species Streptomyces sp. ICC4. The sequence continues at coordinate 18,145 of NZ_CP030286.1, forward strand.
CCTGGTCAACCCCTTCTGCACCACCCTGCGCCCGGTCATCGGCGTCCGGCCGGAGCTGGAGGACCCGCTGCGCCGGGCGCTGGGCCGCTCCTCCCGCCGGCTCGTGGGCCCGGAGCACCTGGCCCCGGTCCGCGGGCCGGTCCGTGGGCCGGGCTCCGGGCTGCCCGGTGGCGCCCCGGCCGGCGCCGGAGCCTCCGCCGGGTCCGCCGGGTGAACCCGGCCCTGCCGCTGGCCGCCCTCGGCCTCGTCGACGCGGCCTTCAGCGGCTTCCGCGCCTACGCCGGCCGGGACGCCCGGATCCGCAAGCGGCGCGCCATCACCCGCGCGTCCCTGCGCGGCCTCGCCGTCGGCGCGGCCCTGCTGCTCGCCCCCGCGCTCACCGCCGGCGGCGTCCTGCTGGCCGCCGACGATCCGGACCGGGCGTACGCGGCCCTCGCCGACGGCGGCGTCGGCTTCCTCCTCCCGCTCGGGGTCCACGCGCTGGCCGTCGCGCTCTCGCTCGCCGCGTACCTCGTCCTGCCGTTCAGGGCCAGCACCCTCGCGACGGTGATCGGCCTCGGGCCGCTGACCCTGGCGCGGCCGCTGGTCGTGGCGGCCGCCTGCGGGGGCGCGCTCCTCGCCGGGGGCGGCTCGGCCTCCCTGCTCGTGGGCGCCGTCGCGGGCGCCGCCGTGCTGTCCGTCGAGCCGTTCGTGCACCGCCGCTGGTACGCGCCTTCGTACTGAGGGCCGCCGCCGGGCTCAGTACGTGCCGGTGAGGTGGGCGAAGACGACCACGTTGCCCCGGTAGCCGGTGCGCGGGGAGAAACCGCCGCCGCAGGTGATGACGCGGAGCTCGGCGCGCGGCGAGGACCCGTAGACGCGGGCGTCCGGGAAGACCTTGGCGTCGTAGACCTCGACCGCGTGGACCGTGAACACGGCCGTACGTCCGTCCGCGCGGGCGACCTCGATCACGGCGCCCCGGCGCAGCGCCCCGAGGTGGTAGAAGACCGCCGGGCCGGTGGCGTCGTCCACGTGCCCGGCGACGACCGCGGTGCCGGTGGCGCCCGGGGTCGTCCCGTCGCGGTACCAGCCCGCCAGGTCCCGGCGGGCCGGCGGCGGCACCTCGAGGCTGCCGTCGGACTGCAGGCCGAGCCCGGTGAGCGGGGCGTCCACCCGGATGGAGGGGATCTTGATGCGGGTGGGCGGGGAGCCGGGGAGCGGGGCGATGGCCCCGGGGTACTGGGCGTGGGCGCTCAGGGCCTCGCCGGGTGAGGGCAGCGGGGGCCGGACCTCTTCGCCGGATCCGCTTCCGACGAGCCAGACGCCGATGCAGGCGGCGAGCGCCACGAGCCCGCCGGAGCGGGCTCGGTTCGTGTCCATCACGGGCCCCCTCGCCGTCGCGCCTTCGAACGCTGTGTGGTGACTGGCCGTCGCCCGGCCCCGCGAACGGGGGGGACCTCGCGGGGCGGGCGACGGGGGACGGTACCGGTCGGACCGCGGCCGGAGCCGCGGTGGGCGTCCGTCAGCTCCGCGTGCCGCTCGCCCGGCGACGCAGGAGCCAGATACCGCCGGCGGCGGTCGCGGCCAGCACTGCCGCTCCCGCCGCGATCTTGGCGGGGTCGGCGGTGGTGGTCGTGCCACCGCCCACCCCGGTACGCACGTGGCCCTGGGGGCCGCGGTCGTGTTCGGTGACGATCAGGTCGCCGGTGGCGAACTTGCCGTTCGCGCAGGTGGCGCCGATGCCGTAGGTCCCGGGAGGGGTGCCGCGGGAGACCTGGAACTGCCCCACGACCACCTCCTTGCGGGTCCCCGGGGTCAGTTTGAAGCGGCCGCCACCGACGGTGGTGGCATCGCCCTCGGCGTGGCTCGCGCGGCCGCAGGCGCTGGTGTTCACCGTGACGGTGGTGCCGGGGGAGGCGGACTTGGGCCAGACCTCCAGCGGGGCGAAGTCCCCGGCCGCGAAACCCGCCACGCCCAGCTCCGCGGCGGCGACCGCGCCGGCCACCGGGCCGGTGAACGCGGCAGCGGTCAGCGCGGTGGCGGTGAGCACGTGGGCGGTGCGTCGGCGCATTGGAGGTCTCCTGTGGACACGGGGTCGTGTTCCCGAGATAACCGGGGGTGGCGGCTGCGCGCCTGCTGATGCGCTGTCAGATGTGGCCCGGAGTGCCCGTCGGCACACCGTTTCCGCAGGTCGGAGGCGACGAGGGGCCATCCGTGGACCCCCACCCCGTCCGGGTGACGGCGGCCCTCCTCGGGGCGCCTCAACCCTCCCCGGCCCTCGCCGGGGGGTGCCCCGGGCCGGGGGCGGGATCGGCCGGCGGGAGGGTGATCTTGGCCGAGGCGCCGGGCGGGGCGGCGTTGGCCAGCGTGACCGAGGCGCCGATCACCTGGGCCTGGCCCAGGGCGATGGTCAGGCCGAGGCCCGTGCCCTGGCCGCGTTCCGTCGCGCCGGTCAGGAACCGCTGCGGGCCGTCGCGCAGCAGCGGCTCCGGGAAGCCCGGGCCCTCGTCGCGGACCGTGACGGTGTTCCCGGCCACCGTCACGGTGATCGGGGCCCCGCCGTGCCTGCGGGCGTTGACCAGCAGGTTCGTCAGGATGCGTTCCAGGCGCCGCGCGTCCGTGCGCACGCACCCCGGGCCGTCCGCGCCCAGCACCAGGGCCCCGACCCCCGAACACCGGGTGATCGACTCCACCAGCGGGCCCAGCCGGTGCGTGTCCAGCTGCGCCACCTCCCGGTCCGCGTCCAGCCGGGCCACTTCCAGGAGGTCCTCGGTCAGGGTGCGCAGGGCCGAGACCCGGTCGCGCACCAGCTCCGTGGGCCGGCCCGGCGGCAGCAGTTCGGCGGCGGTGTGCAGCCCGGTCAGCGGGGTCCGCAGCTCGTGCGCCACGTCGGCCGTGAACCGCTGCTCCGCCACCAGCCGCCGCTGCAGGCTCGCCGCCATGGTGTCGACCGCCGCGGACAGCTCGGTCACCTCGTTGCGCGTCCCCGGCACGCTCGACGGGCCGATCCGCGCGTCCAGCTCGCCCGCGCTGATCCGCCGGGCCGTCTCGGCCGCCGACCGCAGGTCCTTGCTCAGCCGGCTGGCCAGCGCCGCCCCGCCGATCGCCGCGAGGCTGACGACCACCACCCCGAAGGCGATCAACTGGTGGTCGAGGTCCTGCAGTTCCTTCTGGTCGGCGGCCAGCGACTGGCGTACGGAGAGCACTTGGTCGCCGCCGACCGGCCGGGCGGCCCACACCGCGGGGCGGGGCCCGTCCAGATCGAGGTAGGTGGTGCGCCGGCCGGCGAGGGCGGCCTTGCGCAGGGACTCCGGCAGGCTGGGGCAGTCGATGCGGGCGTCGGCCTCGCCGACCTTGTCGAAGTCCAGCCGGCCCGTGAGCTCGTACACCTGCCGCACGCGGACGAGTTGGGCGACGGCGCTGTGCCGGGCCGCGTCGGCCACCTGGCGGGCGCGGGCCTCGTGGATCAGCACGCCGATGGTGAGGGCGACGAGCGAGCAGCCGACGGCGAGCAGGACGGAGATCTTCCAGCGCAGGCCCAGGGCGTGCAGGAGGCGGCGGCAGCTGAACACGGCGCCCTTCACCGGGCGCCCTGGCCCTTTCGGACCGGGGAATCGGATCCCGAGGGCAGCGGGGCCGGGCACGGTCCGGGGCGGGCGCCGGAGATGCTGTCGCCGAACTGCCGCTCGTCGCTGAGCACGGTCATCCGCCGGCCGTCCCAGTGGTAGCGGACGGCGTGCGCGGAACCGTCGTCGTCGGCGGTGCGGACCAGCAGGTCGCTGCCGACGATCTCGGGGCTCATCCGGCGGCCGGTGGTGAACAGGATCGGCACGAGCTTTCCGCCGGCCACGGTGTAGACGCTCAGGGCCGAGCGCCCGGTGGCGCTGTCGGCGGCGATGATCAGCTCGCGCTTCCCGTCACCGGTCAGGTCCGCGAACGCCGGCGGCCGGACCCCGGCGCGGCCGGGACCGTCGATCTTCCCGGCGCGGCCGAACGCCTTCATCGTCCTGTCCGCGCCGAGGACGGCCAGCACGTCGACCTTCTCGACCCCCTCCGGCCCCACGGTGGGGCCGGTCGTGAGCGGCTCCGGCGGCGGCATCCGGCTGGCCACCGCGGTGCCGCCCGCGGTCGCGGAGTCGTCGGCCCACAACGGCCACAGCGGTGTGGGCCGGGGCTGGGCCGAGACGGGCGGCGCGGGCTCGCCGTGGCCGAGGCCGCCGGGTGCGGCGCAGCCGCCGAGGCCGGTGCAGAGCAGGACGGCGGCGAGGCTGCGGCGGGTCAGTCGATTCATGGGGGCGGAACCGTGGGGTGGGGGGAGGAGGCAGACTGACGGTAGACGGCGTCGGTCACGGGCGTCGGGAGGTTGTGTAACAGCGGTGCGTACGGGGGCCCGCGCCGCCGAACTCGGGACCTTCGCCCCGGCGTCGGCCGGCCGGGAGCCGCGGGACAGCCCACTGTGAGTCGAGGGAGGGCCGCATGACATCGGCCGATCGGCCGGAAGGCCACGGCGAAGGAACGATTCCCCCGGGGGAGCTCCGTGCCGGGACCCGCGCCGGGATCCGCGCGGCGGAGGAACTGCCGGAGCTGCCCTTCTTCGTCTACGGGACCTTGCGGCCGGGCGAGGTCAACCACGACCTGTTCCTGCGCGGCCGCACGGCCGCCGAGGAGCCCGCCCGCCTGCCGGACGCGGCGCTGTACGAGGGCCCCGGATACCCCTACGCCGTCGACCGCCCGGGCTCCGCCGTGGCCGGGGAGCTGATCACCCCGGCCCCGGGCGCCTACGGGGAACTCCTCGTCGCGCTCGATCTGCTGGAGGAGTACGAGGGCCCCGGCAGCCCCGGCAACATCTACGACCGCACCGCCCGCGAGGCCCTGCTCCCCGACGGCACCCCGGTCCGTGCCTGGGTCTACCTGGCGGCGACCCCACTGGCCCGCCGCCTCGCCCGCTCCGGCAGGCAGATCCCCGGCGGCGACTGGCTGCGCCGCTAGGCCGTCTCTTTTGGATCTTGTCGGCCCGGCAAGATCCGAAAGAGACGCCCTAGGTGTGTTGCCTCGTTAGGTTGGGGACGCGGCTCGCGGGTGGTTTGCCTGCGAGTGCGGTGTGTCCGCGGTGGTGATTGTAGGAGTGGAGCCAGCCGGGGAACGCTTCGCGGCGTTCGATGTCTGACCGGTAGGGGCGGGCGTAGGCCCATTCGTCGAGCAGGGTGCGGTTGAAGCGTTCGACCTTGCCGTTGGTCTGGGGCCGGTAGGGCCGGGTTCGTTTGTGGGTGATCCCGGCCGCCGCCAGGCTGTCGCGCCAGTCGCGTGAGCGGTAGCAGGAGCCGTTGTCGGTCAGAACCCGTTCGACGGTGATCCCAGCGCCGGTGAAGAAGGCGTGGGGCCGTTGCCAGAAGGCGGTGGCGGTCTCCTTCTTCTCGTCCGCGTGGATCTCGCTGTAGGCGAGGCGGGAGTGGTCGTCGACGGCGGTGTGCAGGTAGCTGTAGCCAGCGTTCCTGCGGGTCTTGCGGCCCGCTTGCCGACCCCGGACCTTGTGTCCGCCGGGCCGGTCCCCAGCGGCGCAGGAGGCGGACCTTGATGATCCGGTGTTCGGTCCGGGTCGGTACGGCAGAAACCCGCCAGAACTTGATCTTGGGTTGAGCCGGTGGTTTACCACGTCATGCGTTGGGCTGTCGTGGCTACGGGCCTTCTGCCTCGCGGCATGACCTCGGGCGGCACGATGCGGCGCGGGTGCCTGGAACGTCGTTGGCTGCCGGATCTTGCGGGGCGTGGGGATGACTTCGATCGAGCGGACTGCGTATCCGCGTTTCAAGCGGCTGGTCAGTACGCATGAGCTGCATCTGTTCTTCGCGCCGACGCGGGAGGAGGCGGCGTGGGCGGCGGAGCGGATGGACGCGGATGGAGATCAGCTGGCCCTGCTGCTGGCGTTGAAGTCGTACCAGCGGATGGGCCGGTTCCCGAGGCCGGAGGAGTATCCGGAGGCGGTGGTCGATTTCGTGCGCCGCGCGGTGGAGCTGCCGGAGGCTACGCCGGTGCGGGTGGGTGGCCGTACGGCGGTGCGGAAGCGGCCGGTGGTGCATTCGTCGACCCTTGACGGCCTCGGTCTCCTGTCCCAGACCCGGGTGCAAAGCAGGCGTCTCAGCTCTCGGCGGGGGCGGCGGGCTGGTCCGCTTGCCGGGAATCGGATCGCCATCAACGGGGTTGGTGGGGGATGAGCCGTTAATCGCCATCAACGGGGTTGGTGGGGGATGAGCCGTTATTGGAGGGCCATGCGAGCGATTCAGGTGTACGAAGTGGGCGGTCCCGAGGTGCTGCAGGAGGCCGAGGTGGACCAGCCGCGGCCGGGTCCGGGCGAGGCGGTCGTGGAGGTCGCCGCATCCGGGGTCAACTTCCTCGACGTCTACCACCGCGAAGGCCGGTACAGCCTCCCGCTGCCCTTCACCCCGGGCGCTGAGGGCGCCGGCACGGTCGTCGAAGTTGGACCCGGCGTCGCTGACGTCGCAGTCGGGGACCGGGTCGGTTGGGTGGAGATTCCCGGCACGTATGCCGAGCGGGCCGTCGTGGACTCCTCCCGGCTGGTGCCGCTGCCCGACGATATCGGCTTCGAGACAGCCGCCGCCGTGCTCCTCCAAGGCATGACCGCGCACTATCTCGTCAAGGACGCCTACCCGGTTCAGGGGGGCGACACGGTGCTCGTGCATGCGGCTGCTGGTGGCATGGGGCTGCTTTTGACCCAGCTCATCACCCATCTCGGCGGCAGGGTGATCGGCACGACGTCGACCACGGCGAAGGCCGAGCTGGCGAAGCGTGCCGGGGCCGCTGAGGTGATCCTTTCCTCCGCAGTCGACGATCTCGCAGCCGAAGTGAGGCGGCTCAACGGCGGTCAGGGACTGCCGGTTGTCTTCGACGGCGTCGGCGCGCACACCTTCGATGCGAGCCTCGCCAGCCTGCGAACCCGCGGCCATCTCGTGCTCTTCGGCGCGGCAAGTGGTGCCGTGCCGCCGTTTGATCCGATTCGGCTCGCCCACGGCGGTTCGCTGACCCTGATCCGGCCCAGCCTCGGGGACTTCATCGCCGATCGGTCCGAACTGCTCCGACGGGCCGCCGATGTGTTCGAGTGGGTGCGCTCCAAGGCGCTTGAGGTCACCGTAACGGGCCGCTACGCATTGTCCGAGGCCGCCCAGGCCCACAGCGATCTGGAGGCTCGGCGTACCACCGGCAAGCTGCTCGTCGTACCCGATGCGGCCGCTATTGGACGCCGCGAGGAGACGCAGAGCTGATCGCGGGTGACGAGGTCGGGGATCTTGGAGACTGAGATGTCGAGGGCATGGCCGACCGTCATCGCCAAGATCCCCGACACCGTCAGGCACTCAGCAGGCCAAGATCAAGTTCTGGCGGGTTTCTGACGTATCCGGGTCACACCCCTTCAAGATCCCTCAGCCGAGACCTGGCTCACCCGTCCACAACCTCCCGGGACGGAACACCTAGTGCTGTGACCGGAAAGGTCCACCGGGTCGCGCCGCCCGGCACGGCACCTCGCCGCGTTGTCGGACCACCGAAGTACGTCCAGTACAAGCGGCGGCCCTCCGCCTTGCGAGGCACCGCACCGGACACCGCGACCCGGCAAACCTTCCCGGCCACAGCACTAGGCGAGTCAGGGCCGCCGCCACCAGCGCCGGGGACGGGGCTCGGGCGCGGGGGGCGGCGGGGCGGCGTCGAACTCGCGGGAGACGACCTCGACGCGCCGCCGCGCGTGGTCCGCGCGCAGGGTGTCCAGGCCCAGGGAGTCGAGGTGGCGGACCTGGTCGGCCTGCGCGACGGGATCGAGGACGATCGAGGCCACGGCGGGGTCGCCGTCGCCGACGGTGACGTCCTCGGACATCACCGCCTCCATCAGCCGCGAGGCGGCCTCGGGCGGGGCGTCCGCACCGACGGCCAGGTGCACCAGCAGCTGTTCCACGCCGGAGTGCTCCCAGCAGGCGTCCGCGATCCACACGGTCTCGATCCCGGGGAAGTCCAGCAGCCGCGCCCGCAGTGCGTCCCGCAGGGCCAGGGCCAGGGGGCGGGTCGACCAGCCGAGCATGACCGACCGCCCCTCCGTCAGGCGGGTCCCCTGCCGGAGGGCGTCGAGCAGCATGTCGGAGGGGATCTTGGCCCATCCGGCCGGGGAGGAGACGATCATCTTCACGGCCTTCGTCTGCCGCAGGATGTCGTGCAGCCGCATGGCGTCGCAGTGGACGGCGCCCGCCGCCTCGGGGAGGTCCTCGGCGAGGCATTCCGCGCTGACGTACCCGGGGAGGCCCGGTCCTTCGTCCTCCGCGAGGAACACCACGGAGCCCTTGGCGTCCACCGGTACGAAGACTCCGCCGTCGAGGAGGGCCGCGATGAGAGGCCCGTCGCCGGAGTCGGCCGTCCCCTGGTCGGGGCGTTCGAGGATCTCGGCGAGCGCCGTGTTCACTGTGGTCACCGGCGGAGCATAGGGGCAGGGCCGCTGTCGCCGCGACGCCGTTCCGGGGCCTTGTGCGAAGGCCCCGTACCGCTGGGCCCCGTACTACAGGCCTTCCGCGCCCCGGTTGCGCAGGCGCCGCCCGTACTGCTGGAGGACCCACAGCTCCTCCTGGACCGCCGCCAGCTGCTCCGGCGGGGCCTGCGGGCCGAGGCGGGCCATCGTGCCCTGGATCTCGTGCACCCGGCGGTCGACCGCGCGGAGCCGGACCTGGACCAGCTGGACCCCGGCGTAGACCTCGTCGACCGTCTTCGCGTGGATGGCCTCGACGACGAGCTCGGTGACCAGTGCGCGGACGGTGTCGTTCGGCGCGGCCTCCCGGACCCGGATCACATAGTCCTCGGTGCCCAGGGAGGCGCCGCCGGCGTCCTGGATGGCCTGGCGGACGGCCGCGTAGGGCGGGGCGGTGAACTCGTCCATCCCGTACGCGTCGAAGGCGGGGGAGACCAGCGCCGGGCGCTGCAGCGCCAGCTTGAGCAGCTCGCGCTCGGTGATGTGGGAGGGGCTGCGCAGGTTCAGCGCGGGGCCCGAGGGCGTGGCGGCCGGCGCGGCGATGTCCTCGTAGGAGTGGCCCCGGCGCTGCTGCTGGGGCTGGTTCCCCCGGTCCCGGGACCAGCGGTCCAGCTGGGCGATCCGCTTGACCACGAACTGCTCGTCGCGCATGCCGAGCATGCCGGCGAGCTGGACCGCGGACTCGTGCTGGATCCCGATGTTCTTGATCTTCTTGATGATCGGGGCGGCTTCTTCCAGCGCGGCCGCCCGCCCCGCCGGATTCTCCAGGTTGTGCCGGGAGACGATGTGCCGCAGCGCGAACTCGAACAGCGGCGTGCGGGCCTCGACCAGTCCGGACACGGCCGCGTCGCCCTGGGCCAGGCGCAGGTCGCAGGGGTCCATGCCGTCCGGGGCGATGGTGATGGAGGTCTCGGCGGCGAACTTCTGGTCGTCCTCGAAGGCGCGCAGTGCGGCCTTCTGCCCGGCCGAGTCGCCGTCGAAGGTGAAGATCACCTCGGCGGTCGCGTTGTCCATGAGCAGGCGGCGCAGGATCTTGATGTGGTCGCCGCCGAAGGCGGTGCCACAGGTGGCGATCGCGGTGGTGACCCCGGCCAGGTGGCAGGCCATCACATCGGTGTAGCCCTCGACGACGACGGCCCGGGAGGTCTTGGCGATCTCCTTCTTGGCCAGGTCGATGCCGTACAGCACCTGGGACTTCTTGTAGATCGAGGTCTCGGGCGTGTTCAGGTACTTGGGGCCGTTGTCGTCGTCGCGCAGCTTGCGCGCGCCGAAGCCGACGACCTCGCCGCTGATGTCGCGGATGGGCCACATGAGGCGGCCGCGGAAGCGGTCGATGGGCTTTCCGCTGCGGCTGTCCTGGGCCAGGCCCGAGGTGATCAGTTCCTTGTCGCTGAAGCCCTTGCCGCGCAGGAAGCGGGTCAGGTGGTCCCAGCCGGCCGGGCTGTAGCCGACGCTGAAGTGCGCGGCGGCGGCCTGGTCGAAGCCGCGCTCGGCCAGGAACTTGCGGCCGATCTCCGCTTCGGCGCTGTCGAGCTGGTCCATGTAGAAGAGGGCGGCCGCCTTGTGCGCCTCGACCAGCCGGATGCGCTCGCCGCGTCCGCTGCTGCCGGCGGTGTAGCCGCCCTCCTCGTACCGCAGGGTGATGCCGGCCGTGCCGGCCAGGCGCTCGACCGCCTCCGAGAAGGAGAGGTGGTCGATCTTCATGATGAAGTCGAGGGTGTCCCCGCCCGCCTGGCAGCCGAAGCAGTGGTAGAAGCCCTTGCTGGGGCTGACCTGGAAGGACGGGGACTTCTCGTCGTGGAAGGGGCAGAGGCCCTTGAGGTTGCCGCCGCCGGCGTTGCGCAGCTGGAGGTACTCCGAGACCACGGCGTCGATCGGGACCGCGTCCCGTACCGCCTTCACGTCGTCTTCGTTGATCCGTCCTGCCACGCCTGAAGTCTACGGCCGGTCACCGACAATCCCGTCAGGCCCCCTCCGCCGGTACCAGGGCCGAAAGCGGAATCGATGGATCCGCCAGTTTCTCGCGGTCCACGGGCGCCTTTGACCTGATCAGGGCCTGGATGTGCTCGGTGACGTCCCACACGTTCACGTTCATCCCGGCCAGGACCCGGCCGTCCGAGAGCCAGAAGGCGATGAACTCCCGCTTGCCCACGTCGCCGCGGATGAGCACCTGGTCGTAGCCGCCCGCCGGGGCGTACCCCGAGTACTCCAGGCCCACGTCGTACTGGTCGGAGAAGAAGTACGGCACCCGGTCGTACGAGACCTCCTGCCCCAGCATCGCCCGCGCGGCGGCCGGGCCCCCGTTGAGGGCGTTCGCCCAGTGCTCCACCCGCAGCCGGGCCCCCAGCACGGGGTGGTGCGCGGCCGCCACGTCGCCGACCGCGAAGACGTCCGGGTCGGAGGTGCGCAGCGAGGCGTCCACGGCGATCCCGCCGCCGTGCTCCCGGTCCACCAGGGCCAGGCCCGAGGTCTCCGCCAGGGCGGTCCGCGGCGAGGCCCCGATCGCCGCGAGGACCGCGTGCGCCGGGTGCTCCTCGCCGTCGTCGGTGCGGGCTGCCAGGACCATGCCGTCGTGCCCGACGATCTCGGTCAGCCGGGCCCCGAAGTGGAAGCGGACCCCGTGCTCGGTGTGCAGGTCGGCGAAGAGCCGGCCGACCTCCGGGCCCAGCACCGTGTGCAGCGGGGTCGCCTCCGGCTCGATCACGGTGACCTCGGCCCCGTACCCCCGGGCCGCCGCGGCGACCTCCAGGCCGATCCAGCCGGCGCCCGCGATCAGCAGGTGCCCGTTGTCCCGGCCCAGGCCCGCGAGGGCCCCGCGCAGCCGCTCGGCGTGCGCGAGCCGGCGCAGGTGGTGCACCCCGACCAGGCCGGTGCCCGGGATGTCGAGCCGGCGCGGCTCGGCTCCGGTGGCCAGGAGCAGCTTGTCGTAGGGCAGCGCCGTGCCGTCGCCGAGGACCACCTTCTTGGCCTCCCGGTCCAGCTGGACCGCGGGCTGGCCGAGGTGCAGCTCGATGTCGGAGGCCGCGTACCAGGACGGCTCGTGGACGAAGACGCTCTCACGCTCCTCCTTGCCCGACAGGTAGCCCTTGGAGAGCGGGGGCCTCTCGTAGGGATGCTCGCGCTCGTCGCCGATCAGGATCACCCGCCCCGTGAACCCCTCGGAACGCAGCGTCTCGGCTGCCTTGGCTCCGGCGAGCCCTGCGCCGACGATGACGAACGTCCGGTGTGCGTCGACCACCTGATGCCTCCTCATAACCTCTCCGCCACATGCGACCACATGCGAGCGTCCCGCACTGAGCGTGCCCCGTGAAGGGGGAGTGGCCCGATCGGCTCACCCTTCGGCGCGTCGGGTGCGCAGCGTGAGGCGGGCGTGCAGGGAGCGCGCGGAGGCGTCCGTGAGCGCCGCGATCTGGTCGACGACCGCGCGTTTGCGGGCCCGGTCGTCCGGCGCCGCGTCGAAGATCGCCCGGAACTGCGGGTCCAGCCCCTCGGGCGCGCGGGCGCTCAGGGCCTCCGCGAGCTCGGCCAGGACCACGCGCTGATCGGCTCGGATGCGCTCCTGCTCGTCGCGCTGCATCACGTACAGGTCGGCGACCGCCTTCAGCACGGCGCACTCGTTGCGCGCTTCGCGCGGAACCACCAGCTCCGCCGCGTACCGGGTCAGCCGGCCGGTTCCGTACGCCTGTCGGGTCGCCCCCTCGGCGGCCAGGCAGAAGCGGCCGATCAGCTGGCTGGTGGCGTCCTTCAGGCGGGCCTGGGCCACGGCCGAGCCGTCGTACCCGTGCGGCCACCACTCCTCGCCCATCAACCGGTCCAGCGCCTCGCGCAGTTCCTCCGGCTCGGTGTCGGAGGGCACGTAGCGGCCGATGGCGACCCGCCAGATCGCGGTGCGCTCCGGCTCGGCGAACAGCAGGTTCGGGTCGAGGTGGCCGGCGTGCAGGCCGTCCTCGAAGTCGTGGACGGAGTACGCCACGTCGTCCGACCAGTCCATGACCTGCGCCTCGAAGCACTTGCGGTCGGCGGGCGCGCCGCGGCGCAGCCACTCGAAGACCGGCAGGTCGTCCTCGTACGCGCCGAACTTCACCGAGTCCGGTTCGGTCGGGTGGTCCCCGCGCGCCCAGGGGTACTTGGTGGCCGCGTCCAGGCAGGCCCGGGTCAGGTTCAGGCCGACGCTCACCAGCTCGCCGCTCCCCGGATCGGGGACGAACCGCTTGGGCTCCAGCCGGGTCAGCAGGCGCAGCGACTGGGCGTTGCCCTCGAAGCCGCCGCAGTCCTTGGCGAACTCGTTGAGCGCCTCCTCGCCGTTGTGGCCGAAGGGCGGGTGGCCCATGTCGTGCGAGAGGCAGGCCGCCTCGACGAGATCGGGATCGCAGCCCAGCGCGGCGCCCAGCTCGCGGCCGACCTGGGCGCACTCCAGGGAGTGGGTCAGGCGGGTGCGGGGGCTGGCGTCCCAGTCGTAGGAACGCGTGCCGGGGGTGACGACCTGGGTCTTCCCGGCGAGCCGGCGCAGGGAGGCGGAGTGCAGCACGCGGGCGCGGTCGCGCTGGAACGCGGTCCGGCCTGGCCGTTTGTCGGGCTCGGTCGCCCAGCGCTCGGTGTCGGCGGGATCGTAGGGCGGACGAGCGGACGCGGTGGTGCCTTCCAAGCCTTCCATGCCCAGAACGGTAACCGGACCTGCCGACAAGACGAGACAATCCGAGCAATCCGAGCAACACGCCCCTCAGACGGTGGCCAGTTCCAGCCGCTCCCCGTGCTGCCCGCCGTGCTGCCCGCCGTGCCGTGCGAGGAGGGCCTCGTCGTAGCGCTGCAGCACCAGCCGGGCCAGTGCCGGATGGTCCCCGAGCGGTGCCGCGGCCGGGCCCGGCGCGGCGGCGGCGCTCTGCGCGGCGAAGCGGCCGGGCGCGGTGAAGTACGAGGCGACCGCGACCCGGTGGCCCCGCGCGGCCAGCGCCCGCACGGCGTCGGGCACGCTGGGCGCGGCGGCCGAGGCGTAGGCCGGGACGACGGGCACCCCGCCGAGCCGTTCGCCGAGCAGCGCGGCGGTGGTCCGGGCGTCGGCGGCGGAGTCGGGGTCGCGGGATCCGGCGCAGGCCAGCACCACCGCGGAACCGGCGCTCCAGCCGGCCTCCAGCAGCCGCTCGTACAGCGCCTCGACGAGCAGCGGGTGCGGTCCGAGCGGGGCGGCGACCTCGGTCCGCAGGTGTCCGGCGCGGGCGGCGGCGGCCGGCAGGTCCCGCTTGACGTGGGTGCCGCGCCCCAGCAGCAGCGGCACCAGGACGGCGGACCCGGCGGTCCGTTCGAGGGCGCGGTCCAGCAGGGGGTGGTTCAGCTCGATGTGGCCGAGCCGGACGTCGAGGCGGGGACGGAGCTCGCGGACCCGTTCGAGGAGGGCTTCGACGGCGCGCGGTGCGCGCGGGTCGCGGCTGCCGTGGGCCACGGCGACGAGGGTGGGCTGCATGGGGGGACTCCGTGGTGTCGGGGGCGCAGACCGCTCAGCTGGGTGCCGAGCTGGGCGGTGATCCGGTGCAGCAACTCCGCCGTGGTGGCGGGCGGAAGCGGGAGGGGCAGGGACTCGGGAGGGTGCGCCGGCTCCGTCATGGACCGATCCTGCGCGCCGCAGGTTGCCGACGCGTTGCGCCGGGGTGACGGGTGTTTTCCACCTGCTCACAGGGGGGTGGACGGCGGGGTGTGGCCGCCCGCGCCCGCGGCGGGGGAGCCCCCGGGGAAACCGCCGGGGAAACCGCCGGGACCGTACACGCGTCCGTAGTCGACGGGACCAACCAGGGGGTAAGGATGCGCACAGCGGTACGGGGCCTGCTCGGGGCGGCAAGGACGCTGCCCGGGGCGGTCCGGGGCCTGCCCGCGGCGGTACGGGGCCTGCGGGCGGCGCTGCGGGGCATGCCGGCCCGGCGGCGGGCCGTGCAGGCGGTCATGGCGCTCTGCGCGCTGGCGCTGCTGCCCTCGGCGTGGACGCACGCGGCGGCCGGTCCGCGGCTGCGCACCACCGCGGACGCGCCCGCCGCCGAGGTGGCGGTGGTCTTCGGGGCCGGGCTGTGGAACGGCCGGCCGACCCCCTACCTCGCGAGCCGCCTCGACGCCGCCGCCGAGCTCTATCGGGCCGGCCGGGTCAAGGTCGTCCTCGTCACCGGCGACAACAGCCGCACCGAATACGACGAGCCCGACGCGATGCGGGCGTACCTGACGGGGCACGGGGTGCCGGACGCCCGGATCGTCAGCGACTACGCCGGCTTCGACTCGTGGGACTCCTGCGTCCGGGCCCGGGAGATCTTCGGGGTGCGCCGGGCGGTGCTGGTCAGCCAGGACTTCCACATCCGCCGGGCGGTCGCGCTGTGCCGGGCCGCGGGCGTGGACGCGTACGGGGTCGGGGTGGCCGAGGTGCACGACGCGACCTGGTACTACGGCGGCGCGCGCGAGGTCTTCGCGTCGGGAAAGGCGGCGCTGGACGCGGTCTTCAAGCCGGAGCCGCGGTTCCTGGGGCCGAAGGAGGAGGGGGTGTCGCGGGCCCTGGCCGCTCTGACAGACTGACGCCGCTGTCGGCATATGCCGATTAGTCATATAGCGATCCGTCTCGTTCGGCAGGGGTGTGGAACCGTGGCTGTTGTGGATCTGAGCGGCAAGGTCGTCGTCGTCACCGGTGGGGCCCGAGGCCTCGGCGCGGCGGCCGCGCAGGCCGTCGTGGACGGCGGGGGCAGGGTGCTGATCACCGACGTCCTGGAGGCGGAGGGCGCGGAGACGGCCGCGAAGCTCGGCGGCGCCGCGCGCTTCGTGCGGCACGACGTGACCAGCGAATCCGACTGGGAGGCGGCGCTGGGCCACGCGGTCGCCGAGTTCGGCCGGATCGACGGCCTGGTCAACAACGCCGGGATCTCCACCGGCCAGTTCCTGGAACACGAGAGCGTCGAGCACTTCCGCAGGGTCGTCGAGATCAATTTGGTCGGCGTCTTCATCGGCATCAAGACCGCGATCCCGCTGCTGCGCGCGAACGGCGGCGGCTCGATCGTCAACATCTCCTCCGCCGCCGGCCTCACCGGCCTCGCGCTGACCGCCGGATACGGCGCCTCGAAGTGGGGCGTGCGCGGCCTGTCGAAGATCGGCGCGGTCGAGCTCGCCGAGGCCGGGATCCGCGTCAACTCCGTGCACCCCGGCATGACGCTGACCCCGATGACCGCCCCGATCGGCATCCGGGCCGGCGAGGGCAACTACCCGGGCACCCCCCTCGGCCGCGTCGGCCTCCCCGAGGAGATCGCCGCCGCGATCGCCTTCCTCCTCTCGGACGCCGCCGGATACATGACCGGCGCCGAGCTCGCGGTGGACGGCGGCTGGACGGCAGGCCTGACCGTCCAGTACCTCACCGGCCGGCAGGGCCCGCGCTGAGGGGCTCGTACAAGAGGCGTAACCGGGGGTGGCGGTCCGCGTAACACCCGCGTCGCATCGTGAACCGCATGCACACTCCGGGAGCCGCACCGGCAGACACCGCCTCCTCCGCCGTCACCGCCACGCACTGCCCGTACTGCGCCCTGCAGTGCGGGATGAACCTCCGCCCCGAACCGGGCGGAGCGGGCGTGGTGGTGGAGGAGCGCGCGGACTTCCCCGTGAACCGGGGCGCGCTGTGCGGCAAGGGCCGCACCGCTCCCGCCGTGCTCTCCTCCCGGGTGCGCCTGACCCAGCCGCTCGTCCGCACCCACGCCGGGCAGCTGGAACCGGCCACCTGGGAGGAGGCCCTCGACGCCGTCGCCGAGGGCCTCGCCCGCACCCGGCGGTCGTCCGGGGCGGACGCGGTCGGGGTGTTCGGCGGAGGCGGGCTGACGAACGAGAAGGCGTACGCCCTCGGGAAGTTCGCCCGGGTCGCGCTGGGGACCTCGCAGATCGACTACAACGGCCGGTTCTGCATGTCCTCGGCCGCCGCCGCGCACCAGCGGGCCTTCGGGCTCGACCGGGGGCTGCCCTTCCCGCTGGAGGACATCCCCCGGACCGGCTGCGTCATCCTCGTCGGCTCCAACCCCGCCGAGACCATGCCGCCCGCCCTGCGCTTCTTCCGGGAACTCAGGGAGAACGGCGGCACGCTGATCGTGGTGGACCCGCGCCGCACGCGGACCGCCGAACAGGCCGACCTGCACCTGGCCCCGCGCCCCGGCACGGACCTGGCGCTGGCGCTCGGCCTGCTCCACCTGGTGGTGGCCGGGGGGCACACGGACGAGGAGTTCATCGCCGGGCGCACCACCGGCTGGGAAGAGGCCCGAGCGGCCGCCATGGCGCACTGGCCGGAGCTGGTCGAGCGCATCACCGGCGTGCCGGTGCCCAAGCTCCGCGAAGCGGTCGCCCTGTTCTGCGAGCCCTCCTCCGCCATGGTGCTCACCGCGCGCGGACCCGAGCAGCACTCCAAGGGCACCGACACCGTCGGCGCCTGGATCAACCTGTGCCTGGCCACCGGCCGGGCCGGCCGCCCGCTCTCCGGCTACGGATGCCTCACCGGCCAGGGCAACGGCCAGGGCGGCCGCGAGCACGGCCAGAAGGCCGACCAGCTCCCCGGCTACCGCAAGCTCACCGACCCCGCGGCGCGGGCGCACGTCGCCGGCGTCTGGGGCATCGACCCCGACGCGCTCCCCGGCCCGGGCCGCAGCGCCTACGAACTCCTCGACGCCTTGGGCTCCGAGGTGAAGGCCCTGCTCCTGATGGGCTCCAACCCGGTGGTGTCGGCCCCCCGCGCCGCCCACGTCGAGGAGCGCATCCGCTCCCTGGACTTCCTCGCGGTCGCGGACGTGGTCCTGTCCGAGACGGCCGCCCTGGCGGACGTGGTCCTCCCGGTCACCCAGTGGGCGGAGGAGACCGGCACCACCACCAATCTGGAGGGCAGGGTCCTGCTCCGCCGCCGGGCGCTGACCCCGCCGCCGGGCGTCCGCTCCGACCTGGAGGTCCTGCACGGCCTGGCGTCCCGGCTGGGCATGCCGAAGGCCTTCCCGACCGCGCCCGAGGAGGTCTTCGAAGAGCTGCGCCGCGCCTCGGCGGGCGGCCCGGCGGACTACTCGGGCATCACGTACGCCCGCATCGAGGCCGAGCAGGGCGTCTTCTGGCCCTGCCCGGCGGACTCCGGGGCCGGGCAGGGAGCCCCGGGGGAGCCCCACCCCGGCACCCCGCGCCTCTTCCTCGACCGGTTCGCCACCGAGGACGGACGGGCCCGCTTCGTGCCCGTCACCCACCGCGACGCCGCCGAGATGCCGGACGCGCAGTACCCGCTGCTGCTCACCACCGGCCGGGTGGTCGCCCAGTACCAGTCGGGCGCGCAGACCCGCCGGGTGGCGGAGCTCAACGAAGCCGCCCCCGGCCCCTTCGTGGAACTCCACCCCCGCCTCGCGGCGCGCCTCGGCGCCGTCGACGGGGCCCTCCTGGCCGTCACCTCCCGGCGCGGCCGCGCGGTCGCCCCGGCCCGGATCACGGACACCATCCGGGCGGACACGGTCTTCATGCCCTTCCACTGGCCGGGCGAGGGCCGCGCCAACACCCTGACCAACCCGGCGCTGGACCCCACCTCCCGGATGCCGGAGTTCAAGGTCTGCGCGGTCCGGGTGGAGCCGGTCTAGGCATGCCCGCCCGCCGCGAAGGTGGGCGCGAGCGCCTCGACCAGGCGCTCGACGAAGGCTGCCTCGCCGGCCCGGGCCAGGTGCGGGTACTCCGTCTCGAAGTGCGGCCATTCCGTGCCCGGGATCGAGCCGGCGTTCAGGCGAGCAGGACGGCGTCGTAGAGGTCCTTGCCCTGCGGATGCGCGTCGCTGATGATCCACAGCAGTTTCCAGGCCGGCGAGAGCGCGGGCGAGGCGGCCAGGACCACGGCCCCGCAGCCGAGGTCGCCCGGCTCGCCGGGCCGCCGCCCAGGCGGCCGTCCGCGCGGGATCCGCGAAGACCGGATCGCCGGCCCGGTAGGCGCGCGGCCAGTGCTTCAGGGAGGGGTCGAAGATCGCCTGCTGCCGTACGTCGCGACCCCCCACCGGACGCAGCGTCCGCGCGCAGCGCCGGCACCAGTCGGACATGCGTCCGATCCGCATCGGGGTTCTCGTCAGGGGGTAACCATGGGTCACGCGCCGGACTCAGAAAGTGCTCGCACGCCCCTCGTGGCAGCGATGTGCCGTACGCCACACTGAGATCCGGTGCCCCCGTCCTCGGAGCCCTGTGGAGGTCGCCCCCGTGCAGACCCAGAGCTTGACCGTCAGCGTCAGTCCGCCCGGAGGCGCCGCAGCCGACGCCGAAGCGGCCGCGGCCGAAGAGCCCGAGGCCGAGGCCGACGCCGTGGACGAGGAGGAGGAGCCCGAGGCTCCGGAGCGGGTCGAGCACGTGCCCACGCAGCGCAAGCGCGCCGGCGAAGGCTCCGCCGGGGCCGGTCCGTCCGCCGACCTCTTCCGGCAGTACCTGCGCGAGATAGGCAGGATCCCGCTGCTCACCGCCGTCGAGGAAGTCGAGCTCGCGCGGCGCGTGGAGGCGGGGCTCTTCGCGGAGGAGAAGCTCGCCAGCGGCGCCGTGCTCGACCTGCAGCTCACGCTCGACCTGGACAAGCTCGTCGTCATGGGGCGCATGGCCAAGCGCCGCCTCATCGAGTCGAACCTGCGGCTCGTCGTCTCCGTCGCCAAGCGCTACGTCGGCCGCGGACTGACCATGCTCGACCTGGTCCAGGAGGGGAACCTCGGACTGATCCGGGCCGTCGAGAAGTTCGACTACGCCCGCGGCTACAAGTTCTCCACCTACGCCACCTGGTGGATCCGCCAGGCGATGTCCAGGGCGCTGGCCGACCAGGCCCGGACCATCCGCGTACCCGTCCACGTCGTCGAGCTGATCAACCGCGTCGTCCGCGTCCAGCGCCGCATGCTCCAGGAGCGCGGGTACGAGCCCACCGCCGAAGAGGTCGCCGTCCACCTGGAGTTGACCCCCGAGCGGGTCCTGGAGGTGCTGCGCCTCGCGCAGGAGCCGGTCTCGCTGCACGCACCCGTGGGCGAGGAGGACGACGTCGCGCTCGGCGACCTCATCGAGGACGGCGACGCCGCCTCGCCCGTGGAGTCGGCCGCGTTCTTCCTGCTCCGCGAGCACCTGGAAGCGGTGCTCTCCACCCTCGGGGAGCGGGAGCGCAAGGTCGTACAGCTGCGCTACGGGCTCGCCGACGGGCGGCCGCGCACCCTCGAGGAGATCGGGCGGATCTTCGGGGTGACCCGCGAGCGGATCCGGCAGATCGAGTCCAAGACGCTGAACAAGCTGCGCGACCACGCCTTCGCCGACCAGCTGCGCGGATATCTGGACTGAGCACGGGAAGGGGCGCCCCGAAGGGCGCCCCTCCCGACACCGGCCGCGCCGGGCCCCAGGTCGTCGTCTAGTCGACCTCCGCCACCGCCTGCGCGAACTGCGCCGCGTACAGCCGCGCGTACGCGCCGTCCGAGGACAGCAGCTCCTCGTGCGTGCCCTGCTCCACGATCGAGCCGCTCTCCATCACCAGGATCAGGTCGGCGTCGCGGATCGTGGACAGCCGGTGCGCGATCACGAAGGACGTCCGGCCGTGCGCGAGGCGCGCCATCGCCTTCTGGATCAGCACCTCGGTGCGGGTGTCCACCGAGCTCGTCGCCTCGTCGAGGACCAGGATCACCGGGTCGGACAGGAACGCCCGCGCGATGGTGATCAGCTGCTTCTCGCCCGCGCTGACGCCCGCGCCCTCGTCGTCCAGCACCGTGTCGTAGCCGTCGGGCAGGGTGCGGACGAACCGGTCCGCGTGCGCCGCCCGCGCGGCCTCCTCGATCTCGGCGCGCGTGACCTCGCGCGAGGCGCCGTAGGCGATGTTCTCCGCGATGGTGCCGCCGAACAGCCAGGTGTCCTGGAGCACCATGCCGATGCCGCCGCGCAGTTCCTCGCGGGTCATCTTCGCGATGTCCACCCCGTCGAGGCCGATCTCGCCGCCCGTGACCTCGTAGAACCGCATGAGCAGGTTGACCAGCGTGGTCTTGCCGGCGCCGGTCGGGCCGACGATCGCGACCGTCTGGCCGGGGTCGACGCTGAGCGAGAGGTTCTCGATCAGCGGCTTGTCCGGCTCGTAGCGGAAGGCGACCTTGTCGAAGGTGACCTGCCCGAGCAGGGTCTCCGGACGCTCCGGAACCTCGGCGTCCGGCTCCTGCTCGGGCGCGTCCAGCAGCTCGTAGACCCGCTCCGCCGACGCGACACCGGACTGCACCAGGTTCGCCATGGAGGCGACCTGCGTCAGCGGCATCGAGAACTGGCGCGAGTACTGGATGAACGCCTGGACGTCACCGATCGACAGGGTGCCCGAGGCCACCCGCAGGCCGCCGACGACCGCGACGAGCACGTAGTTGATGTTCGAGATGAACAGCATCACCGGCTGCATGATCCCGCTGACCAGCTGCGCCTTGAACGAGGCCCTGTACAGCGCCTCGTTCTGCTCGGCGAACAGGGCCGCGGACTCCTTCTGCCGGCCGAAGACCTTGACCAGCGTGTGGCCCGAGTACATCTCCTCGACGTGCGCGTTCAGGGCGCCGGTGGACTTCCACTGCGCCACGAACTGCGGCTGCGACTTCTTGCCGATCTTCGCGGCGACGTACGCCGAGACCGGGATGGTCACCAGTGCGACCAGCGCCAGCAGCGGAGAGATCCAGAACATCATCGCCAGCACGCCGACGATCGTCAGGATCGAGTTGAGCAGCTGGCCCATCGTCTGCTGGAGCGTCTGCCCGATGTTGTCGATGTCGTTCGTGGCCCGGCTCAGCACCTCGCCGCGCTTCTGCTGGTCGAAGTACGACAGCGGCAGCCGCGACAGCTTCGCCTGCAACTGCTCGCGCATCCGGTACACGGCGGCGTTCATGATGTGGTTCGACAGCCGGGTGGCCACCAGCATCAGCAGGCCGGCGAGCGTGAAGACGCCCAGCGCCCACAGAGCCACCGCCCCGACCGCGCCGAAGTCGATGCCCTTGCCCGGGGTGAAGGCGGTGCCGGACAGCATGTCCGCCATCCCGCCCTGACCCTTGGCGCGCATCGCCGCCAGGGCCTGCTCCTTGGTGGCGCCGGGCGGCATCTCCTGCCCGGCCTCCCGGCCGACGATCCCCGCGAACACGAGGTCGGTGGCCTTGCCGAGGATCTTCGGACCGGTCACCGAGGCGGCGACACTGGCCACCACCGCCAGGACCATGCCCCACAGCTTGGCCCGGTCGCGCGCCAGCTCGCGCAGCAGCCGGTTGCCCGAGCCCTTGAAGTCCATGGTCCGCGTCGTGGGCGGACCCATCATCATCCGTCCTCCGGGCCCGCTCATGCGGCCTCCGCCTCCGTCAGCTGGGAGAGCACGATCTCCCGGTAGGTCTCGTTGCCGGCCATCAGCTCGTGGTGGCGCCCCTCGCCCACCACCTGCCCCTCGTCGAGGACGATGATCCGGTCGGCGTCGCGGATCGTGGAGACCCGCTGGGCGACGATGACCACGGTCGCGTCCTCGGTCTCGCGGGCGAGCGCCGCGCGCAGCGCCGCGTCCGTCGCGTAGTCCAGGGCCGAGAAGGAGTCGTCGAACAGGTAGATCTCCGGGCGCTGCACGAGCGTGCGCGCGATCGCGAGCCGCTGGCGCTGTCCGCCGGAGACATTGGTGCCGCCCTGGGCGATGGGCGCGTCGAGCCCGCCCTCCAGCTCGGACACGAAGCCCTTGGCCTGCGCCACCTCCAGCGCGTGCCACAGCTCTTCGTCGGTGGCGTCCGGCCGCCCGTAGCGCAGGTTGGTGGCGACCGTCCCGGAGAACAGGTACGGCTTCTGCGGGACCATGCCGACCGTCCTGGCGAGCAGGTCCGGGTCGAGGCCGCGCACGTCCTCGCCGTCGACGAGCACCTCGCCGCCGGTCGCGTCGAACAGCCGGGGGACCAGGCCCAGCAGCGTGGACTTGCCGCTGCCGGTGGAGCCGATCACCGCGGTGGTCTCGCCGGGGCGGGCCACCAGGTCCACCCCGCGCAGGACCGGGGCCTCGGCGCCCGGGTAGCGGAAGTCGGCGCCGCGCAGTTCGAGGCGGCCGTGGCGGTCGAGCTCGAGGACGGGCTCGGCGGGCGGGACCACGCTGGAGTCGGTGTCCAGGACCTCCTGGACGCGCTCGGCGCAGACTTCGGCGCGCGGCACCATCATGAACATGAAGGTGGCCATCATCACGGCCATGACGATCTGCATCAGGTAGGCGAGGAAGGCCGTCAGCTGGCCGATCTCCATGCCGCCGCTGTCGATGCGCATCGCGCCGAACCAGATGACGGCGACGCTGGAGATGTTCACGACGACTATGACGGTCGGGAACATCAGCGCGAGCAGCTTGCCGGCGGCCAGCGAGACGCCGGTGAGGTCGGCGTTGGCCTCGCGGAAACGCTCCTTCTCGTAGTCGTCGCGGACGAAGGCGCGGATCACCCGGTTGCCGGTGATCTGCTCGCGCAGGACCCGGTTCACGGTGTCCAGGCGCGTCTGCATAGCGCGGAACAGCGGACGCGTCTTCAGGACGATCGCGCCGACCGACAGACCGAGCACGGGAACCACCGCGAGCAGTACGCCCGACAGCTTCACGTCCAGCGACAGCGCCATGAAGATGCCGCCGACGCACATGATCGGAGCCGAGACCATCAGGGTGAAGGTCATCAGCACGAGCATCTGGATCTGCTGCACGTCGTTGGTCGTACGGGTGATCAGCGACGGGGCGCCGAAGTGGCCGAGCTCGCGCGCCGAGAAGCTCTGCACGCGGTCGAAGACGGCGGCGCGGACGTCGCGGCCGAGGGCCGCCGCGGTGCGGGCGCCGAAGTAGACGGCGCCGACGTTGCAGACGAGCTGGACCAGCGAGACGCCGAGCATCAGCGCGCCGAAGCGCAGGATGTAGCCCGTGTCGCCGTTGACGACACCGTTGTCGATGATGTCGGCGTTCAGCGTGGGCAGGTAGAGGCTCGCGCTGGTCTGCAGCAGCTGCAGCAGGACCAGCACGGCGATCGGTTTCCGGTACGGACCGAGGTGGGTCCGCAGAAGTCGTATGAGCACGCGCAGGCTCCGGTCGGCATGATCGAGGGGGTTCACCCCATCTTCGGCCACCCCGTGGCCCGATCCCCACCGCTTTTCGCAAAGCCCGGTCAAAAGGAGTACGTCCGTTCCCCGGCGTCCCGAGCCCCAGGACCCCCGCCGGCCGCGCCGACCGCGAGCATCGGGAGGAGCATGGGAGACGGGGGGTTCTCGGGACGGACCGGCTGTGGAGGGACCCATGACGGCAACCACACGGGAGCAGACCCCCGTCGCCTTCGAGGGCAACGGCGCCGAGCTGCGCCTGCAGGAGATCGGCGGAGGCTACACCGTCGCGTTCGGACGGTTCGACAAGGGCGTGGACATGACCCCGGCGTTCAAGGGCCTGCCGGACGACCTGTGCACGTGCCCGCACTATGCCTATGTGCTCAAGGGCAAGATCAAGATGCACACGAAGGACGGGGACACGGTCTACTCGGCCGGGGAGGCCTGCTACTGGGCGCCCGGACACGCCCCGGAGGCCCTTGAGGACACCGAGTACCTCGACTTCTCGCCGACGGAGGAGTTCCGGGCGGTGGTCGACCACGTGAAGGCCCGGTTGGGCTGATCTCCCGAAACGCGCCGGTGGGCCGGCGGCCGGCGCCGCTTCCCCGAGACCGCTCAGAACGCTCCGGGGTGGATCTGCTCCCGGGTCGCGATGTACTGCTGGCGCACGCCCTGCCAGGCCGGGTACTCCTCGTCCGGCTCGAAGACCTGGGCCGCCGGCGCCGGCCACACCGGCGGGGTGTGCGCAGCGAGTGTGCCCTGTGCCACGCCGAGCGCCCACGCCGCCTGCCGGGCAGCGCCCAGCGCCGCGTAGTCCGCCGGCGCCGGTACGACGATCTGCGTGCCGAACAGCCCCGGCGCGAAGGCCTGTACGGCGGGCAGCTCGGCCGCCGCGCCGAGCAGGAACACCCGGCGGATCTCCACCCCGCGGCTGCGCAGCACGTCGAGGGCGTCCACCAGTCCGCAGAGCATGCCCTCGAAGGCGGCCCGCGCCAGGTGTTCCGGCTTCATGGAGTCGCGCCGCAGCCCGGACAGGGTTCCGGCGGTGTGCGGCAGGTTCGGCGTCCGCTCGCCCTCCAGGTACGGCAGGAGTACGAGTCCGTGCGCGCCCGGGGTCGACTTCAGGGAGAGCGTGCTCAGCCCCTCCAGATCGGTGCCCAGCAGCTCGGCGGTGCCGCGCAGGGCCCGTACCGCGTTGGAGGTGTTGACCACCGGCAGGTGCATGCCGGTGGCGTCGGCGAGCGAGGTGATCAGCCCGCCCGGCTCCGACAGCGCCTCGCGGTGCACCGCCATCACCGACCCGGACGCGCCGAGCGAGACCACCGCGTCGCCCGGGCCCATGCCCAGCCCGAGCGCGGCGGCCATGGTCTCGCCGGTCCCGGCGGAGATCAGCAGCCCCTCGGGGGTGGTGCCGGCGGCGTCGGCCGGGCCGAGCACCTCGGGCAGCAGCGCCCGGTGCCCGAGCGCGAGCTCGACCAGGTCGGGGCGGTAGGTGCCGGTGGCCGCCGACCAGTAGCCGGTGCCGGAGGCGCCGCCCCGGTCGGTGGTCCGCCGGGCCGGGCGGCCCAGCAGCTGCCACACGAGCCAGTCGTGCGGGGACATCAGTACGGCGATCCGCCGGGCCGCGTCCGGCTCGGCGCGGGCCAGCCAGGCGAGCTTCGCCAGCGGCTGTGCCGAATGGGGGACGGAGCCGACGGCCTCGGACCAGGCCTGCCGGCCGCCGAGCGACTCGATCAGGTCGGCGGCGGCGACCTGGCCGCGCTTGTCGTTGCCGACCAGAGCGGGGCGCACCAGGGCGCCCTGCGCGTCCAGCGGCAGCAGGCCGTGCTGCTGGGCGGAGACGCCGATGGCCTGCACCCCTTCGAGGAGCCCGCCGCCGGCGGCCTCGCCGAGCGAGAGCAGCCAAGCCTGTGGATCCGTCTCGTGAGGCAGGGCCTCGCCGGTGGGCTGCGGATGGGGGGCGTACCCCTGGCGCAGCACGGCGCCCGTCTCGGTGTCGCAGACGACGATGCGAGTGAAGGTGGAAGAGCTGTCCAGCCCGGCGACTATCCCCATGCGGAGAATTCTGCCGCACGTCTGAGCGAACTCGTCCGCCCCGGACCGCGCGGAGCCCTCGCGGGTCCCGCGCGGCGACCGGCCGCGGCGGCGTCCGGGTGAACCGTCAGGTGTTGCTGGTGCCCCAGTCGTCCTCGCCCGAGCCGCCGCCGCCGACCCGGGCGCGCAGGCCCCGTACCCGCCCGGCCAGGGCGTCCGGCACGGCGTCGCCGACCTTGTCGCTCACCGCGGCGAAGGCCTTGCCGGCGAACTCGCGCCCGCTCTGACCGGCGCTTTCGGCGGCGTTGCGCACGGCGGGGTTCTGCGCGAGCTCGCGCGCGGACTTCTTCAACTGTTCATAACGCTCGCGCCCGGCCCGGGTTCCGAGCACGTACCCGAGGGCCAGTCCGACCGCGAACGTGACCTTGTACCGCATGCCTGCCACCCTTCGTCGTGTGGTGCCCGGCCCGCTGGCGATACCGATTGGCGGAGCACCCCCCTGCTTGCGCTAATCTATGACTCGCAACGGGCACTCGCCCCCCGGCCAGGCCGGAGGTGGGCTGTTCGGTGCAACGCAGCAATCCCCTGTAGCTCAATTGGCAGAGCAGCCGACTGTTAATCGGCAGGTTACTGGTTCGAGTCCAGTCGGGGGAGCGCGGTCCCCTGTAGCTCAATTGGCAGAGCAGCCGACTGTTAATCGGCAGGTTACTGGTTCGAGTCCAGTCGGGGGAGCAAGAGAGAACGAGGACCCCGTGTGGGTCCTTTTTCTTTTTATTGCCCTGCGTGCGGAACCGGCCAGCGCCCGGCGCGGTCTCTCTGGGCAGGCGAAGCCGATCATGCGAGGCATCCGAGGCAGGAGATCGTATGAGCGGCTATGCTGCGGCAGACGGCGCGCACACATGTACGCGCCACGCCGTGAAGGGGCGGTAGCTCAGCCGGTTAGAGCAGCGGACTCATAATCCGTCGGCCGTGGGTTCGAGTCCCACCCGCCCCACTGCGAGCCGCAGGTGAAGAAACGATCTCACCTGCGGCTTTGGCGTTTCCGGGGTCTGTCGCGCCATCAGGCGAGCTGAGCTCAAGCCTTTGGCTGGGAACCACCTGGGAACGCGGGTCGGCCGTCTCGGGCTGATCGCGGCGACGGCGCGGCACGAGTGAGGCGGCCTTCTCGGCGGCGTCGCGCCCGACTCCACCCAGCAGGTGCGAATACAGGTCCGTGGTGATCGTCACCGTGGAGTGCCCGAGGCGCTTCGACACGATCGCCATGTCGACCCCGGCGGCGAGCATCAGCGACGCCTGTCCGTGCCGCAGGTCGTGCAGCCGTACCCGCCGCAGCCGCCGGCGCTCCCCGGCGGGCAGGTGCGCGTCGTCCTCGAACCGGACGGCGTCGATCAGGCCGCCGAAGAGCTTGGAGACGTGATCCGGGCGCAGGGCGTCGCCGTCGTCATGGGCGAACACGAGCCCGTGGTCCCGGTACGCCAACTTCCACTTGCGGCGCTCGTCCTCCTGCCGCAGCTTGTGACTCAGGAGCGCACCGACGGTCAGCTCGTCGAGGTCGATGATCCGATCTTCGCCGCTCGCCGTCTTGGGCCGGGAGAACATCAGACCGATGTGTCCCCCTTCGCAGTACGGACACGCCACGGGCGGCATGTCCCGCTTCTTGAGCCCGGACACCTGCACGATCTGCTGCCGCACGACGATCACCCGCCGGGCGAAGTCGACGTCGTCCCATCGGAGCCCGCACGCCTCACCGCGGCGCAGGCCCGTTCCGGCGATCACCTCGAAGAGGGCGCCGAGGCGGTGCGTGCCGATGTGGTCGAGGAAGGCGCCGAGCTCGGCCGGCTCCCACGGGATGACCTTGGGGCGCTGAGAGGTTGGCAGCTCGACGTTCTTCGCCATGTTGAAGGTGATGAGCTGCTGCTTCACCGCGGTCGTCAGGGCGCTGCGCAGCGTCGCGTGAATGCGGCGAACGGTCGCCGTCTTCCGCTTCCCGTCGTTGACCTCGGCGAGCAGCTTGTCGACGTGCGAGGGCCGCAGGTCGCGCAGGCGTATGCGGCCGAGGTGCGGCACGAGGTAGTCGTCGATGTGGTGCCGGTACGAGCGGAGCGTCGTCGGGCGCCGGCCCGCCCGCTCCTTGAGCTCCATCCACTTCTTGAGCCACTGCTCGACGGTCTGCCCGTCGTCGTGGGTGTAGCTGCCCTCACTGATCCGGGCGAGGACCGTGCTCAGCTCGCGCTCGGCCTCATCGGCCGTGGCGAACCCGCCCTTCTTGAGCTGCTGCCGCTTGCCGTCCCTCTCGATCCCGGTGTCGGCGGCGTAGTACCAGGAACCGTGTGCCTTCTTGCAGTTCTTGCGCCGGCCCTTGGCGTCGTACTGCGCCGGGCACTGGCACCGCTTGAACACGTGGCCTTTCAATCTGCCTCCTTGACTGCTGGGTCGTATGGGAAGCGATGGTGAACCCATCGAGGGAGCGGAGGGGGCATCAGCCCGTCTTCGCGTAGGACTGCCCTGATCTCTTCAAGGCGCTCAACGATTCCTTCTAGGGCGGCGTCCGTGGCCTCCGCGGCGCGGAGAAGTGCGTCACGTAGCTCCGCGTCGCTGTCGGCCACTCGCGCGGCCCGTTTCCTGTCCTCGTCCGCGATCTGCTGATGTCGCAGCAGTGTGGCGATGGCCTGCGCATGCTCGCGGTATCGGAACATCCCATATGGCGTGTCTTCGAAGTCGTCGGCGTCTTGATCAGTGACGGCCCAGTCGGCACCGGTCCTGCCCGCCGCCTCGCCAGTGATCCACTGAGCTGCCTCGAAGGCGTGCGCCTGGACTCCTGGAAGTGGCTCGACGGTCTCCTCGTATCCCACGGGGACGACCAGCGCGACGGGCGGTACGCGCAGGGCTTGCGAGATGACCATGAGTTCGGCAACGGAAAGGGTCGGTCGCCGACCGCTCTCGAAGTTGGCCAGCACGGATCGCGCGATGGGCATGCCGAGTTCGGCGCAGCGGTCCGCGAGCTGCTGCGCGCTCATTCCGCGTACTTGGCGGAAGCGCCGGACCTCAGTGGCCATCGTGCGGGCCAGTCGAGCAGGCCATTCCTCTTGTGTCATGGAAGCACAGTATTCAAGTTGATTGACACTGTCCAGCATTGAGGTGCATTCTGTGCTCACCTGTCACCAAAACCGAAGAGGTAGTGACTCAGTGACACAGTCCAGCATGACCCGATCGGATCTCCTGGCTCTCCCGCCCGCGGTCGACCTCGTAACGGCAGGTCGCGCGCTTGGCCTGGGGCGGAGCAAGTTCTACCAACTGGCCCAGCGCGGCGAGATGCCCGTACGGACGCTGCGTCTGGGTAGCGCCTACCGCGTGGTCACGGCCGAACTGCTCGAACTCCTCGGCGTTCAGCCGGAATAGGCGGGCCCCGGCCGGTGCGCTAACACCGAGCCGAGGCCCCGAAGCCCCTCAGCACTGCCCAGCTCTGAACAGTCACGGCGAGCGCGAGGTCTCTCACCACCTTGCGCCGCCAGTAAGGAAGCTTCATGTTCCAGGCTACTGAGCGCGCGCGTCGCTCGTTGCCGTACCTGCCCACCGGACGCCGGTCCGGGGCCGCCCGATGAACGAGACCGACACGGCACGGCGGGTCGAGCAGGTGCTCGACCTCGCCAGCCACGGCATGCACGTATTTCCCCTCCGCCCCGACGACAAGCGGCCCGCCGTGAAGGAGTGGCAGCAGCGGGCCACGACCGAGAAGGACGCGATCGTACGGGCGTGGTCGCACGGACCGTATGGCGTCGGCATCGCCTGCGGTCCCTCCGGTCTCGTCGTGGTCGACCTCGACACGGCCAAGGGCGACACCCCGCCTGACGAGTGGACCCTGCCCGGGATCACCGACGGCGCCGATGTTCTCGCCGAGCTGCATGCCCGCCACGGGGCTCGGTGGCCGTTCGGCACCACCCCGGCGGTTCGCACCGCATCGGGCGGCCAGCACCTCTACTACCGGGCGCCGGTCGACGGCGAGATCCGCAACAGCGCCGGCCGCCTCGGGTGGAAGATCGACGTACGTGCGGTCGGAGGGTACGTCGTCGCCCCGCCCTCAACCGCGAACGGCGCCCCGTACCGATGGCTGACCGGCCTCGACGCCGAGGTCCTCGCCTTGCCCGATTGGCTCGGCGAGCTCGCCGCCCCGGCGACGCCCGAGCCAGTGCACGCGGTAGTGCTGCCGCTGACCCCGCCGCGCACCACCCGCCCGGGGTACGCCGCCGCCGCGCTGCGCGCCGAGGCCGACGCCGTCCGCACGGCCGCCCCCGGAACCCGGAACGACACCCTGCACCGGGCCGCGTTCAAGCTCGGCACACTCGCCGGCCGCGGTGACCTCACCCCCGCCGAGATCGTCGACGAGCTGCTCGCCGCGGCAGCAGCCAACGGCCTCGGCCCGACGGAAACGGAGAAGACCATCACCTCGGGCCTGCGCTCGGGAATGCACCACCCGCGAGGGGCCGCCGTATGACCGCCCCGACCGCGCGTGAGCGCATTCTCGCTGCCGTCCCGGCCCAACCGAGCGAGGCCGCCATGACCGACCGCACCACATGGCAGCGCGTCGACCTCGGCCCCGTGCTCGACGGCACCCACAGCGCGCCGCAGCCGACCATCGGCCGCCGTGACGACGGCGCCGGTCTCTTCTACCCCGGTCGCCTGCACAGCATCTTCGCCGAGCCCGAAGCCATGAAGACATGGCTTGCACTCACCGTAGCGACCGCCGAACTCGCCCTCGGAAACGCCGTGATGTACCTCGACTTCGAGGACGAGGAAGGCGGCATCGTCTCGCGCCTGCTCGCCCTCGGAGCCCCGGCCGCCGCCATCGCCGAACGCTTCCACTACTTCCGCCCCGACGGGCCGCTCGGCGACGCAGGCCGCGCCGCTCTGGCCCCCTACCTCACCAGCCCGACCACCTTCGCCGTCATCGATGGCGTCACCGAAGCGATGGGCCTCTTTGGTCTCAAGCCGAAGGACGACACGGACGTCGCCGGCTTCTGGCGCATCCTGCCCCGATGGCTCGCCGAGCAGGGCCCGGCCGTGCTGCTGCTCGACCACGTCAACAAGGACCGCGAGAGCCGGGGCCGCTGGGCGACCGGCTCGCAGCACAAGCTCTCCGGACTCAACGGGTGCGCCTTCGTACTGGAGAACATCACGCCCCTTGCCCCCGGGCAGACGGGCAAATCCCGTGTACGCGTTGCCAAGGACCGCCCCGGACAGGTCCGCAAGAACGCTCTGCCGGGCAGCAACGGGGCGCTTCACTGGTTCGCCGACTTCATCGTCGAGTCCCAGCTCGACGGCTCGGCGCTCGTGAGTCTGCCGGCGCCCGTGCAGCGTGACGGGCCGTTCCGGCCGACGGCGCTCATGAAGCGGGTGTCAGACGCTCTCGCCACCGCGAGGGAGCCGCTCAGCGTGCGCGGTGTCCTCGACCGTGTGTCCGGCAAGCAGGATGCCGTACGCCGAGCGCTCGCCCTGCTTGTCGACGAGGGGTACGTGAGCGTCACGCCCGGCGCCCGAAACGCGCAGCTTCACGAGTCGAAGCGCCCGTTTACCGATTCCACCGACTGACCGTACGACCGTGTCCCACCGTGGCCGACCACTTCCCCGGCCACGGTGGCCCCGACCGTATGACCGTGTCCCAGTGTCCCTATAGGGGACACGGTCAAACGGGCCACACTCACGGCCCGCACTCACCCTCGGGACACGCTCAGCGTCTCCCCGATCACCAGATGCCCGGATGTCGCCTCCTCCGGTCTCCCTGCCGTCGCGGGGAACGCCCACCCACGCCTCATTACGTCCTCACGCGCGCGTGAGGAGAGAAGGACCCCGAGATGACCAGTAAGAATCGCCCCGCCGCTGTGGTCGCCCTGGCCCGCGGCAACACGGCCGAGCAGGCCGCCCGCGAGGCCGGCGTCTCCGGCCGCACCATCCGCCGTTGGATGGAGGACCCCGGGTTCGGTCGACAGGTAACGGCGACTCGAACCGAGCTGCTACAGCTCGCAGTCGGGCAGCTCGCCGCCGCCTCGACCAAGGCCGTGGCCACCCTCGTCGATGCGCTCGACAACGAGAAGGGGCAGGCCCGCGTGCAGGCTGCCCGTGTGTTGCTCGACGCCGTCCTTGCCCTGCGCGAGTCCCTCGACCTCGAACAGCGCCTCGCCGCCCTCGAAGCAGCCGGGGGTGACGCGCGCTGATGGCCCGTAGGAAGAACAAGCTCGCCGACCGCCTCGCCCGCCTCGAAGACGCGTCCCGCGAGAGCATGTGGCAGCTCACCCTCGAAGACGGCACCACCGCCGCTCTGCCCGTGCTCACCGTCATGGACGCGCTCGCCGAGCTGTTCGGCTTCCCCGTCGACGGGGACCAGGAAGATGACGAGCGGTCGCCGGGGCCGCCCCGACTGACGTTGACCCGCGAGATACGGCTGCTCGCTCGCGTGGCCGAGGGCTCAGAGACGTCGATGCTCGGCCGTACCGTCGTAGCGCTTGCCAAAGAGGCCGTTCGGGAGAGTGGCGAATGAACACCCTCGACCGTTCCCAGCGCGTTCCCAACCCCCTCACGACCTGCGCTGATGATGCCCGTAGCGGATACCAAATCCGTCGGTTCGATGACTCGGATCGGGTACGACTGGGCAGTTCGATGCTCCGGCCAGACGGATCGGTGATCGTTCCGCCCGTGCTCGCGAGTGAGGTCGTTCGCATCCTCTCGGCTCACCTCGACGAACGGGTGCGCACAGATGGAGGCGAGCTCTCGGCCGGAGCGCGACGACTCCTCGTCGCACTACAGGCCGGCGCCGAGCACGCGACCGCAGAGTCCGTACGGCCTGCCGCTACCGGAAGCACCCTGGCGGACCCTGACACGGTCGAGGTGACCGTGATCGAGGCGGCGGCGCTCATGGAGTGCTCGCCGCGCTGGATTCGGTCCCTGATCGAAGCCGGGCGCCTGCCCGCCCGGCGGGCCGGCGAGCGTTTGTGGCTCGTCGACCGCACAGCCCTCGACCACTACCGCCAAGGAGGAACCGCCCTATGACCGCCGCAGACGTCGACCGCTCACAGTGGGAGGACATCACGCCTGACGATCGCAAGATTCCTTGGAAGCGGATCACCGCCCCGGAAGCCCGTTCGGGCCCCGTCAGCACTCACCCCGTTCTCGCAGATCGGGGCTTTGTCCACACCGCGCCGTGGTGGGTCGACGGCACTCTCTACACGGACAACGTCCGCTGGTTCGGACATGTTCGGGAGCAGGCGCAGCAGAGCGGCCAGCACCTCGCCGTCGAGGAAGCCCCGGACGGCCCGCCAGTCGAGCACCGCGCTCAGGTCGACGCCATGCGCCGGTATGCCGAGCTGCACACCCTGCGCCCTGCTCGCCCTCTGCCGTGCGACGAGCAGGGGCAGCCCTTGCTCGTCCGCTTCTACTGACCAGCCCCGCCGCCGAAGGACCCCACACCATGACCAGCCTCACCGGCCCGAGCATCATCGACGCACAGCTCTCCCTCGCCGCCGTCCGGCGTGCCCGCGAAACGGACCTCACCGCACTACGTCGCCGCCTCGACGACGGGATCAGCCAGGCCCGCACCTTCCGCGACCCCGACCTCACCGACGAGGCGAACGCCCGTCGCCGGACGGAAATGGAACGTGCCGCCCGCGAGCGCGCAGGCACTGAACTGGACGGCATTGAGCGCACGACCAAGGCGGCAGCCGACCAGATCCGCGCATACGCCGAACGCACCTCGACGCCGACCGAGCGCGACGCAACCGAGCAGCTCCTCGCCGAGACCCGCCGGGGACGCGCGTGGGACCGCACCCGAGCCCTGCTCGACGCCGGCCGCAGCGCTGCCGATGTGATCGGCTCGGCAGACGTCGACACCCTGCGCGCTCTGCGCGTCGAACTCCCGTTGTACCTCGCTGCCAGGAGCCCCAAGCCCGAAGGCTTGGCCGGCCTCGACTGGACCGAACCGGACCCGGCCCCCGTGCTGCGCACGGTCGACCGGGCCCTCGTTGACCGCCTGCCCAAGGACCAGAGCGCGGCCCTGCGCATCCGCCTCGACCTCGACCAGGCCGAGCCCGGCCTGCGGGAAACCGTCGCCGGTCTGCGGCGCCAGGTCGACGGCTCAGCCGACGGCGGCGACGGTCTGCGCAGTGCCATCGCTGCCCGCTTTGCCGACCAAGAAGCGGCACAGCTCGATGCGTAGCTGACGGAGTGCGCCCTACAGCACAGCCCCGCCAACCAGCGGGGCTGTGCGTATGGGAGAACGTCAGGCCCAGTCGGCCGACGGCTGGGCCACGTCCCATCCGCCGATGTGAGGCTGGGGAGCGTGCTTGGCGGCGCCGGGCGGCAGCGCGGCGAGGCAGGCGGCCGAGCAGGCGTTGACGAGCAGCGGCAGGACGTCGGTGGCGACCACGAGCGAGATCCACCGCTGGTGAAGCTCTGATCCCTCCACCGGCCGGTCACAGACACTGCACGCACTGATGGCTGTCGTGCCCCACCGCTTCGGGTCCAGCGCAGCGAGGTGACCGCCGGATTGAGAATCGCCCGTCGTCCGCAGCCGGGGAAAGGGCGGGCGCAGCTTGAAGTTACCGAACAGCGAGCGGGTGCTGACCGTGCTCCGCACCAGCTTCGAGCAGCGGGTGATCTCGTACGGGAACCAGTGCAGCCGGTGGGAGGTGTACGGGCTGAACTCCTCCAGGCTGCTCATAGCGCCGATTTCCGGGGGAATCCGCACCAGGTTGCTGCCATAGAGCCTCAGATGCTTGACCGCGGTCAGCCGGCCGATGCTCGCGGGCAGCGTGATGACGTCTCGCCGCTCTTGCGGGCTGAGCTCGACGAGCGGGTTGAATTCCTCCCTGCCGTCCGCGACCGCCTCTTCGACGAGCCCGAGAAGACGCAGCCAACCCGCCGAGGACGTGTCCTGCTGCTCGCCGTGAAACCCGACCCGGGCGCGCGGGTGCACCCTGTACTGATCGAAGCAGGTGCAACGTTCCCGGTGGAGGGGCTGACCATCCGGCCCGATTCCTTCGGGCCATCGGTTCGCGAACAGGCGGGGCTCGGGGGGTGTGGCATCCATACGATCAAGATAGGAACCCGGCAGGACGATCGCACTGGGTTTCGGTACTAAGCGCTGTGCACATCCTGGCTGCTGCGATGCCTGGACCATGCTCGGGCGGCAGCGATCAGCGGGGCGCGGTGCGGCGCCGGGTCGGCAGCGGCGCGGCTCTCCCAGACGCCACAGAGGGTGGCGGCGAAGGTGGCGACGGCCGAGGGCTCTGCGGAGTAGTAGGCGGGCACCGCTCGGGCAAGGGCTTCGGCTTGCTCCGCGGTGTGGCCGGCGTGAATGAAGCGAGGGATGGCGAACGCTGTGTCTGCCCACGCCGGGCCGGGACAGGCCAGGGCCCAGTCCAGTACGCGGATTCCGTTCGCGGTGGCCAGCATGTTCAGCGGTGACACATCGGAGTGGACGAGGGCACGGCCTTCGAGGTCGGTGCAGCGGTCGTCAGGGAAGAACCCGGCCCAGCGAGTGTGCAGCGGCTTCTTGCGGACCTGCTCCGGCCACGACGCCTCGGACATCGTGGTGAGAGTGCCGAGGTAGGGGCCGAGGTCGGATGAGCCGGGGCTGAGGTCCGGGTGCGGGCCGACGAGGTACTCGTACCCGGTGAGCAGCCACCCGCCGGCGTCGACCTGCCAGAGCACGCGGGCGGCGAGCGGTGCGACTCGGGTCACGCGCGCCTCGTAGTCGTACATCCACGCTGTGGGCTCGTCGCTGCGGGTGCCCTTGACGAAGACCGGCCCGGCGGCGGTGTGGAGGGTGCAGGCGAGACGGGCCATGACGCCGGTCTCGGCGGTCTCGGCGTGCTCAACGGGGCCGGTGTAGGTCTCGACGGCGCTACGGGCCTCGGGTGGGAGTTCAAGCCATGCGGTGCGGTCCACCCGCTTACTCCTCGTGCAGAACGGAAGCCGGTCCCCGGCTCG
Organism: Streptomyces sp. ICC4; assembly: GCF_003287915.1. Lineage (NCBI taxonomy): Bacteria > Bacillati > Actinomycetota > Actinomycetes > Kitasatosporales > Streptomycetaceae > Streptomyces > Streptomyces sp. ICC4. Next base: position 53,710 of record NZ_CP030286.1, read on the forward strand.
GCCACAGAGTGGCACAAGCCGAGGACCGGCCGCAGGCGGTACGTCAGGCGTACTTGGGGCTGTTGTGGCAGTTGGCGTGGCACTGCGAGCAGTCGGCGAGGTCCAGCTCGGGCCAGAACTCCATGTCGATCACGAAGCCGGACGCGACGATCGCGTCGACCGTCCGGGCGCGCAGGGCCTTGCCGCCGCCGTGTTCCTCCTTGTCGAGGAACCCGGGCTGGTGGTGGACGAACTTGCCGATCGTCCCCGAGCAGAAGTCCTGGTACGCCTGCGTGTGCAGCAGGAAGGCGTGCCAGAAGTCATCGACGAGCGGCGACGGGCTGAGCGGGGTGTCGCTGTACGCGCCCGCCGCGAGGAAGGCGATCATCTGCCCGACGCCGCGGTCGGCCTTGTCATCGGTCAGCTCGGGGAACTTGGCCTGCATGTTGGACACGAGCGTCGCGCGCAGCTTGGCGCCGATCAGATTCCGCGCGTCGGTCGCGGGACGCTCCTGGATTACGGTCACGGTCCTTGCCTCCTTGGTCAGTGGTGCATGGGACGTGCTGTGAAGCGCCTCGGCCGGCGCGACTGGGGACGGTGCCTACCGAGGCGTGCCCCGCCCGCCCGGGTCTTGTCGGGTCATCCGAGCGGGCGGGGAGATCAGAGCGCCGGGAATCCGGCGTCGGGGATGGCCATGGCCGACAGTGCGTCGCGGTGCCCGAGCTCAGCGGTGGTCATGGTGGCGAGCGCAGCGAATCCTGCGGCGGTGCCCAGCACCCATATCCAGCTCAGGAAGCGGCCCACCGGATCGCCGGATGCGGCCCCGCGCTGCGTAGCATGGCGCGCGGTCATGCTGCGTTCTCTTGTGCCTGCTCGCGCTGGGAGATGAGTCGCTCGAACTGGATCGCGTACAACTCGACCTGGTCCGGGGTGAGGACGAGCAGGGACTCGGCCGTACCGCCGTCGTCGTAGTGGACCAGGACCGGCAGCGCGCTCTGCTGGGCCCGGTGGTCGTACACGGCGTCGCGCCGCATCGGGGTCACGTACGTGGCCTGCGCCGGGACGGGGCGCAGGGTAGTTCCGTCAGCCGGCGCCGACCACTCGTCGCCACCGCCCGGCGGACGCAGGTGGTAGGTGCTGGCGCCCACTCTGGGCAGCGTCACGATGACGCCGATTCGCCCGTCCTTGGCGGTGTCGCGGGCGAGGTCGCCGAGTCGTGGGTAGAACGGTCCGGCCGTCCCTAACTCGCCACCCTGTGAAGGGAGATGGGGTGTTGGTCGTCCTGTCATGCCTCAGAAGTTAGGGGCGGGTCAGGGGCCCAATATGAATCGGAGGAATACCGCCCTCATCCGTCCAGGTGGAAGCGGTCTGACATACGGCGCAGCTTTTCGCGGGTGGCGATCCGCTCGGCGTAGACAATGCCTCGGAGGGTCGACCGGGCGATCGGATGGTTCCGTACGAGCTGGGGGGCGATCCGCTCCGCGGTCTCCAGCTCCGCGAGCGCGCGGTCACGGTTGCCGTCCCACAGCCACGCGCGGGCGAGGTCCATGTGGTGATGGCCCTGACGGGAGTTGGGTAGAGCGGCGACGAGCTCGGGGGCCGTGCGGCGGTTTATGGCGAGGGCCTTGGTCTGCTCGCCGGTCTCCAGGGCGACGCTGATCGCGTGGATCTGTACGTTGCCCGGGGAGAAGGTGACCGAGTGACGGTCGTAGATCGGCGGGTTGTGCTGGCCGGTCATCCTGCGGGCGGCGTCGCGGGCGTGGTTGATCCGCTCATCGGCCTCGACCGGTCGGCCGGCACGGGCCGCGGCGACGGCGGCGCGCAGGTGGAGCGTGCCCCACATCCGTAGGGCGAGGGGCTCGCCGAGCTCGTATTCGCGCTGCACGCTGGCGATGGCCTTGTCGGACAGGGTGAGCGAGTCGTCCCAATCTGCCGTGGCCCACATGTCCCAGACGCGCATCCAGTCGGCGAGCGCGGGCATGACGGGGTCGGCCGAGAGACGGGCGGCCCATGCGGCGCGTTCGGCCGCCATTGCGACGAGCTCGGGGTGCCCGAGGGCGTGCGCGGCGGTGTGGGCGAACTTGCACGCCACGGCGTAGATCGCGAACGCTTCCTCGCGCTCGTGGCCGGTCGCGGCCTCGGCCAGGGCGCGGGCCTCGCGGAGGAGGTCGGGGAGGGTGGCGAGGATCGCCGTGTTGGCCGCCGCATCTCGCAGGCGGTGCAGGCGGGTCATGTCCCGCCACAGCTCACCGGACGCGCGCGGGGCGCCGTCGAAGATCGGCGCGAGGTCGTAGCGGCGCAGCTCGCGCAGGATGGATGCGGCTGAGACCTGCCACTGATTCTCGGCGGGGCTACTCGCGTACGGCCGGCCGATCAGGTCATTGGGATGCACGTGCAGCTCGGCGGCCACGAGGTTCAGCAGCCCGACCCGGTCCAGCTCGATCAGGCCGCGCTCCATCTTGGACACCCAGCCCTGTGTCTTCCCCAGGGCGGCAGCGAGGTCAGCCTGTGGCATCCCAAGTCGCAGCCGTGCCCGCCGTACGCGACGGCCGATCTCTTCTGCTTCCTCCAACATCCGGGCGCCTCCATCTGTTGTGATCTATCAGACTCCGCTTGCTAGCAACGTACCCATGAGCGGGCTGACTTGGGCGAAGCTGGATTTGGTCATGACTGCCGGGCGCTGGCTTGTGAGCCCGGCGCCCGGTCGAGTGCACAACACTGGGGGCTATTTGTGGCCTGCCGCCCTTAGGAGGACAGGGACGAAGCTGGGGCCCTTGGCGATCTTGTCGAAGGAACTTTCTGTTGCTACGGAAAACGCGTCGCGTTCCCTGATCAGCAAGTAGAGAAGACTGAAGAGGGAGTCCTCGTCTGAGTGGGATTCCTGTTCGCTCAATTTTCGTAGTTGCTGGGGATTGTGTACGGCAGACCCGAGTAGTTCGGCTGCGCTGAGCATGGCCAGGTGAAACCGAAGGTCGGTGCGCTCGGATGGGTGGACATCATTCGCGAGAAATTCGTCTACGACGCGCTGCTGGCGGGCGAGCCACAGATATACAGGCAGCGGTGTTGTCGTGGAAAAATACTTCCTATAGTTGCTCGGGCTCTTGAGTAGACTGGACGGCCGTGAACGTGCGCTATGGGGTTCACTGAACCCCATAGCTGCCAGTGCTTGAGCAAGCAGAGGAATTCCGATAATTCGATTCGCCGGTTTCCCAAGGTTGCGGTAGTAATTCTTGCGGCGGTCGTAGAACCAGTCATGTTCGAGGAAGAAGGCTTCGATCTTTCGTTGATTGTCGTCCGTCGCGTGCAGAGAAGCATCGTGGACTTTGGTCTGCCTGTTTGTTGCACGGATTACTTTGTCCCGTTCCTCCATGTTGTTTGTTTTTAGGATTCGAACCTGGATGAGGCCGCTGAAGGAAGGGTGATTAGGTTCCTGATGTTGCAAGTCGCGCAGTGCTTCATGAACCGTGTGAGAGGTCTGTAGGCCGTTGACGATCTGGACATCATCCAGCGAGAAGACCTTCCCCCCTACGGTCCAGGCTCGTGAACATGTGATGGTTACTCCGTTGTTGAGCCACCAGAACTGTGGAGCGGAGTGGTCTAGGAGAGAGTCCCTAATTTCGCGGTTAACCTCGACGCCGCCCTCGTAGTCGCGCACGTTCCAGTCGAAAATGTGGCGGCGGAGAGCCCCTTCCTCGTCGCTGATGAAGCCGAGGTAGTCCCTCAGTGTTACGAGCGCAATATGGCTCGCTCCGTGGGTGATGCTTTCAGTGTATGGAAGTTCCAGTGTGTACGACCGTACTTGGTTTGATCGCTGCCACAGTTCTGATGCGCCAATGAATTCAACTTTTCCGACCCCTCCAGTGAATTTCGCGGCAAAAGCGCTCTCCAGGTCGCGCGCCTTCTTCTCGACTTTAGAATTCACGTCGGAGACTTCCCCGCGGCTTACGTACGAGAATCGGACTTCGACTTGTGGGTTTCGAGTGGCTATCGTTGTGAGTGTTCGTCGGAATCGCGAAACATTAGTTACGAGCTCAGCCCCGTACAGTTCTAGGAGGTCTTCCTCGGTCTCCTCCAGGTCCAAAAGGCGCCGGGTAGAAGAAGCGGCGAGGTCGATCGCCGTTTCCGTGAAGGACTTTTCGCGTTTGGCTTGAACAAGCCAGAGCAGGAGACGCGACCCCCGCGGGACATCGGCTGGTGGAGGGGTCTCGTCTTCTTCTGCGAGCAGCCGCTCGTTGAGGAAGACGAACACCCCGTCGATCGCGCCGTCCCCGCCGCCCCCGATCACCCCGGCTTGAATCTCCTCAAGGGAGAGGTCTCCTGTTGTGACTGCTTGCTCGCACGCGAAGACCTCGAAGATCTTGTCTGCGAGCAGCGGTGACACTGCTGCCCGTTGCTTGAGTACCTGATCAATCAGTACGAGGTCATTACTCGCCACTACGCAGCTCCTCACGCCCGAATCGCAGAGGGCAACTGCTCTGCGGAGGATGCACTTTGGGTGCATACCCGTCCATCATGCCGATGGTTTGGACGCGAGGGGCGCGTAGTCCGACTATTGCTTGGTCACCTTGCCGCTGGCGCGACTGTTGATCTTGTTAGCAACCCGGCCGGCGTGAGCCTTGACTGGTCAGGCGGGTCGGGTGGCGTGAGTGCCCTGGGAACCCGATGGGAACGGACGCGCCTGAAGGTGGTGTCAGTGATCGTCACGTTGAGGCGGTGAGCGTGGTCCCTGACCGGCCGGAAGGGCAGAGTTGATCACCCGGCGGCATCCTCCGGGCCGTCCTCGATCGGACTCATAATCCGTCGGCCGTGGGTTCGAGTCCCACCCGCCCCACCATGGCAGGTTAGAAGAAACCTTCTGACCTGCGAAAACACCTCTTTCGCGGCCGTGGGAGCCCTGCGCCGGTGTGGCGAATGTGAGGCGAAGGCTGCATCACGTGCACCTCGAAGGCCCCTGAGCTGGGGCTTTGCCCGTTCAGGCGTGGGACGGGTGGTCATCGGTCCCACGGCTGTCGTCCCGGCGCAGCTATGCCCAAGGCGTCTCTGTCCGGGAGCGCCCTTTGAGCCGCTTGCCCACCTCGCGCCGCGCGGCCGGTTCCGAACCCGCCAGCCCAGTACTGCCTCAGCCACAACCCACGCCTGACCCCGAGGTGCCGAGTCCGGTTGATGGCAGGCGCCTTCGCGCCGACGATGACTTCCTCGTGTGTCGTAGGAGCAGGGGTCACTTGTAGGAGCCACGATGCTCCGGCGCCGAACGGGGGCTCTACGCCAGAGTTGGTCTGGTGCTGCACGTCTTCTGCTGCCGATCACCTCCGTGCGCGTAGGGATGAGCTGGTGGTGAGCACGAGAGGCGTTCGGCCGAACTTCCCGGACCGAGCGCCTCTCGCGTCTGCTATTGGTGGGTCACTACGGGGAGTACGGCAGGTTGGCCATCGTCACCGTCGGGATGCTCCAGCGCTGGGCAGGAGTGCCGTTGCAGGTGACGAGCATGAGGGTGGTTCCCCAGGTTTGGCTTGCCCAGGGGTCGTCCAGGCACATGCTGGACTGCGGGTTGTAGAGGGTGCCGTCAGCGCGGGGGAGCCACTGCTGGCCGCCCTCGCCCTTGCAACTCGAGAAGACGACCGGGGTACCGGACGCCGTCTGGTTGCCGTTGGCCGAGACGCACTGCCCGTTGATGGCGATGCTGCCGTTCGCGTTGATGTCGAACTGCTGGGCGGGCGACCCGTTGCATCCCCAGATTGCGAGGCGCTGGCCGTCAGCGGTGTTGTTGTTCGGGGCGTCCATGCAGATGTCCGGCGATGCGGCGAAGCGGATCGGGACTTTGGCCGCCGATACAGCGGGCACGTAGTCCTGGTGGACGGACAGGTTCGCGATGCTGCCGCTCAGCCAGTTCGCCGCCTTGCTCTGGTATTTTTCGCGGCCGAGCACGAGCTGGCCGCTGGGTTCGGGGCTGGTGCTCGCCGCGTGGTGGCCGCTGGAGGCAAGGGTGCCGTTGACGTAGAGGCTCATCGCGCCTGTCGTGGCGTTGTAGGTGGCGGTGAGCTGGGTCCACTTGACCTTGTCGACGGCGTTCGCCGGAGTGACGGAGCTGTTGAAGTCGTAGGGCCAGCCGTCATCGTCGCCCTTGGCGATGGCGAAGCGCCAGTCCTTGCCGTCGGACCAGAGCTTAAAGCTGCTCGCGTGTGCCAGGTCCTGGCTGACGATGGTGTTGTCCGCGGCCCCGTTCACCTTCGCCCAGGTGCTGACGGTGAAGGACTTCCGGGTGTCGACGACCTTGGAGGGGCCGGTGACCACCGAGTGGTCAGTGCCGTCGAAGGCACCGACCTGACGGTTCTGGCCGCCCAGACTGTCCGTGGGATACGTGACGTCCTGGGTTGTCGTGGTGTTGGCGACGCCCCCGGCGTTCATCGCCGGAATCGCGTTCGCATTGCCGTCGAGACGCCATTCGATCGTCGGCGCCCGTCCGCTCGCGCGCACCTGGTACTCGCCGTCGAGGCCGGTCACCATACGGATGCCCGCGACAGGTGCGTTCGTCGTACCTGCCCAGGAGTGAAGTGTGCCGGTGGAGTCCTGTGCCCAGAAGTCCGGGACGCCGTCGTCGTTCAGGTCGCCGTCGGAGCCCACTCGCGGATAGGTGGCGGCTTTGAGGTTCGCACCGATCCGGGTGGTCGGCTGCTTGGCCAGGCCGGTCACCACGAGAGTGAGGTCACGGTCTTCGGGGTCGTCGGGGTTCACGCTGCGCGAGGCAGTCGTCATCGCGTACTGGAAGACGTCCCCCGTGCTCCGGTCGCGGACCCAGAGGGCTGGTGCGGCGTCAGCGGTGGCACCGATCCGCAGGGCGTTCCCGGGAACGATCAGGTCCTTCCCGTCCCAGGGGATGCCGGCGTCGACCAGGGTGGGCACGGCCAGCTGCTGGTTGGACTGCATCGGGTAGAACCAGAGTTTGCCCGCTTCCACGGAGAGCAGTCCGGTGGCGTTCGTGACATCGCCATCAGGCGTGCGGCGGGTGGTCTTGGCCGGGCCTGTCATGGTGATCTGGCTCGAGTACTTCCAGGTCTTGCTCGTGTACCCGGCACAGGACGGGGTGTACGTCGTCACGAAGCAGATGGGCTTGTCGATCGGCTCCTTAGCGCCCAGGTTGTAGGTGCCGGGGTTGGCCAGGTTGTTGTCGTAGGCGAAGAGCGTCTCGCCTCCGATGGCACCGATGGCCGCCGGGTCCTGGTGGACGAAAAGGTCGTCCGCATTGAGGCCCGGATTGCGGGAGCCGCGGTGGGAGACCCGGTAGTCCTTCCAGGTCGTGCCGGCGCTCGTTTCCGGCCCCTGGAGGGCGCTGGCGGTGGTGCGACTGGGGATCATGCTGGCGGCGGTGCCGTCGCTGGCGCGGCCGTACGCGATGAGGTTGCCCTTGTCGTCCGGGAGCAGGATGTCGGGGCGGCCGTCGCCGCTGGTGTCCCCAAAGGCGGCCGGGCCGGGCTTCCAGGGAACGTAGAAGGCGTAGGACATGGTTTGCGAGGCGTTGCCGGCTTCGTCGAGGACGCGCGCGTAGACGATGTTGGTGCCCCAGTGCGTGGGCTTGACGCTGATGCCCGTGAGGCTCTCGGCGTCACATTTTCGGGTCACGTCGGTGAGCTGCGGGTTGAAGCCGAACTCGATACAGGCCAGGCCCGACTTGCGCAGAACCGTACCGGGGCTTGCGCCGGAGGGGACGACCGGGCTGGCGTCAGAGGCGACGACAGGGATGATGCCGGTGTCGCCGAGGCCGAGCTTGGTGACCCGGCCGTCACCCGACGGTGGGAACTGCTTGGCCAGGTCGGTCGCCGGTTCGAACTTCATGACCGGCGGGGTGAGGTCCACTGCGAAGTGGCAGGTGGTGCTGGCGGGACCGCGGAGGAGACCGTCGTCGCCGCGGGTGGCCCAGGCGTAGTTGTGGCCGTCCTTCAGAGTGCCGTAGGGCGTTGTGTACCGTGCCTCGCTGCCCGTTCCCACGAAGCCGGACCAGCCCTGATCGGCGGTCCCTGGGTCGGTCATGTCGAAGAGGTCCACCCATTCGGTGAGCTGACTCTGGTTGGGGCTCTTGACGGTGGAAGCGAGGGTGACGTTGCTTGTTGTGATCCACCCGTACTGTGCCTCGGCCACGGTGCCGCAGGCCTGCGTATCACCGGCCACGACGCGGCGCGGGGCCGGGACGGTGCGCGGGTTCTCCGGGGGCAGGGGCGGGAAGTCGTACTGCGTGCTCAGGGTCGCGTTGTACGAGAAGCGCTTGAAGCCGATCTTGTCGCCGGTGCCTTCCGGTCCGCGCAGGGCGAAGGCGAGCGGTTTGCCGGTGTCGCGGATCGCGTCGCGCATCGCACCCGTGACGTTGAAGTCCACGGGGACGTCGCCGTAGCAGTCGGAGCTGTTGCCGTTGCCGGGAACGTTCTGGGCGCCGATCCACTCCCGGATCTCGTGCTTATCCCAGGACACCGAGCTGTCGAACTCCCGGGCCCGGTAGACATCCACGGAGTACTTGTTCGTGCACGACCAGTCCGCGGAGATGTACTGGCTCACGCGCAGGGTGGCTGAGTTGATGGTCGCGCCGGCGTATCCGTTGACGGCGAACTCGTACAGGGAGCGCTCGATGCCCTTCGCGGTCTCCCAACCCTGGTAGCCGACGCCCGGGTGGTCACGGTCGGTCGAGCCGGTGCGGTCGAAGTTGCCCGTGCCGGGCCAGGCGGAGCCGACCCAGGCGTGGTGCTGCTTGCCCCGGGCATCGGGAGACCAGGACGGGTCCACGTAGATCGGGTAGCTGGTGTTGTTGCCGTCGAGCAGGTCCGGACTCGGCGCGAGCGCGATGGCTCCGGAGGCCTCAGCACCGGAGCCGGTCACTTCGGCGCGGGTGACGGGAATGGTTGCCACGCTGGCCCCGATGCCAGGCCCCTGAGCACTGCTCAGAACAGGCTTGGGGCCGGAGGGCCCCGCCGATACCTCGACGGCGTCGAGGGCCGCAAACTTGGCACCTCCATTGCTGGGCTGGCGCGGTTCCTTGGCGGACCACATGAGCGGAGCCGGCGCCCGGAAGGCGGCACCGTCACCGCCATCGGCTGTGAGGCCGCCGTCCTCACTCTTCGAGAGAGTCAGGCCCTTGGTGGTGGTGGGGAAGACCAGGTTGTGCACGGCCGGGTTCGCGGCCGCGGCTGGGGTCCGGAGGATCACGACCGTGGTGTAGCCGCCCCACTTGGTGGCGTTCACCTGAAGGTCGGTGTCGGGAGCGACGTTCTGGAACAGCGCGCCGTTGCCGGTGAGCACCGGCTTGGACAGGGCGCCCGGGAAGGGCGAGGACACCGACAGTTGCTTGCCCTCCTCGGTGGTCATGGTGGCCAGGGGACCCGTACCGCCACCGGAGACGGTCAGCCCGGAACTCGACGCCTTCGGCACGACTGTGCCGTCCGCCCCCACGATCAGCGCGTCGTCCAAGGTCAGCCACTTGCCCTGTGTGCTCTTCGTGCGCTCCGGCAACAGGCTCTGCTCGGTACGCAGCTTGCCTTCCGGAGTCACGACGGTTGTGGCGTACTCCGTGGTGAGCTCGGGCACAGGAACGTCCTTGCCGGTCCGCACCGCCTCGACCCGAGCCTTCTCGGCAGGGCCGACAGGGGCCGGTACCGAGGGGGAATCCCCGGCCGCCCCCGAGCCGGGCTGCGAGGTCGCCGCTTGCGCGGCGTGGGGCGCCGACAGCAGCAGAGCCGCGAAAAGGGCCAACGCCACGGTGGCTGATATCGGTCGGTGTGATCCCTGACGCGCCTGGCTCGGGAACGATGAGTTCGACAAGGTTCGCGGGCCGGGCCTTGGTTTGTTGGTCACGTCTTTACGCCCCCCATTGCGTGTGTGTCTCCATGCAATTTCGCACAGAGATCTGAGGAACTCTGACAGGAAGAAACGCACTCAGCAATGTGCGATCTGCGGTTTCTTGCCCTTATGTCGGATGTGACCGTCAAATCGTGCGGTGATCTTGAGCACGCACGTTGACTGACCAGCCAGATTGGCCCGAACCGGCCTGGCGGAATGCCGGATGCACCGGCTACGCCGAGGCGCGACGCGGTGTCAGGGATGTACGCGCATGGATCGGAACTCGCTTTATGTGCAAGCGTGTTGATCTAATGGGGTGGCAGACCCTCATGCCCAACCGCGCCGAGTCGCGGGAGACGCTTGCGGATGGAGCCCGTACGGCAGGACATTCACCCGCGCAGCCGCCCTTGCGTGAGTCCAGGGGTCTGGGTGAGTCCACAGCTCCGCATGTGGCAGGATCCCCCCCCGGAATCTGGCAGCTATGCCGACGGCGATACTCTCGTGCGACTTGTGGAGCATGCAGTTTTCACGGCCGCCCCACCCGCTCACACCAAGCTCCACGGGTTCAGGTGGGGACCGGATCGCCTTGCCGGGCTCACGCTTCTCCATCACGCCCAGGGTGCAGAAGGGGGCGAGATCGGCCGGCAGGGCTGCGAAAGTGCAGCGACCTGGCCTAGGGATTTTCAGCCAGAAAGCCGTGACCCGCTCCCGCGTGATGTGAAACACTTTCAGATCTCAAGATTTTGTCGACTCTAGAGCATATTTGCAGGTAAATTCCCTGCGATTGAGTCGTTGATCATCAGGGATCACGGCCATCTTGGCCAACTCCGGGGGGAGTTACGATGCCAGTCCTTGGCATGCGTAGAAATAATCAAAAATATCGGACACGAGCCACCTTTCCGATTGTTCTTGCCCTGACGACATCCCTGCTCTCCGTGCCCATTGGGCAGGCAGCAGCAGCCGGGCCCGATTTCAGCAAGGCTTGGAAGCCCCCACACACGCCGCTCCCGAGAACCGCGTCGCTGAAGGTATCCCCGGCCCGTACGGCCGGAGAGGTCAAGCCTCCCTTTGCCGTTCCCGAGCGGCCGAAGCCGGGACAGGCTCTTGAGGCACGGCCGGCCCAGACCGGCACGGCGGATCTGGCGGCCGCTCGGCCCGGCGTTCCCGCCCGCGCAGGCGACCTGCCGGTGTGGGTAGCGGCCGCGGGTACGACGGACGCCGCAGGCGTCACCGTCACGGTCTTCCGCGGTGACTCGCGCTCCACGGCTGGGGCCGGAGTCCACGGCGAGCTGCTCACGCTCTCAGCCACGCGTCCGGGCGCCACGACAGGGTCCGTCCCCACTCGGGTCTCGCTCGACGTTGCCGCCCTCCAGGCGGCGACGGACGGACAGTTCACTTCCCGCGGCCGGTTGGTGGCCCTCCCCGCCTGCGCCGCTGTCACACCCGAGCGCGCCGAGTGCCGCGAGCGCACGCCCGTGGCCATGGACTACGACAAGGCCACCGGCCGTGTGAACGCCGACGTGGCCGTCCCGCTCCCGGGCCGCTCGGTGCTCGCGCCCTCGGCCAAGCAGTCCGGACAGTCTTCTGCGGCCTCGTCGGCCGCCGCGCCGCCCGCCGCGCCCGCGCAGGGCGTCGTACTTGCAGCGGAAACCGGCCCCTCGGGCGGTGGCGGCTCCTACACCGCCACATCGCTGGCCTCGTCGTCCGGGTGGGCCGCCGGCACGGCCGCCGGCGCAATGACTTACGGCTACCCGATCGAGACGCCGTCCACCCTGGGCGGCGTGACACCCAGCGTGGAGCTGGGCTACAACTCCGCCTCGGTGGACGGCCGTACGTCCGCCACGAACTCTCAGGCCTCTTGGGTAGGAGAGGGCTGGGACTTCAATCCCGGCTACATCGAACGCACATTCAAACCCTGCCACAAGAACGGCATCGACACCTCTGGTGACCTGTGCTGGGGCGGATTCAACGCCGTCATCTCCGCGGGTTCCCACAGCGGGCGGCTCGTCCGGGGTGACAACCAGGGCTCAGCCGGCGCCACCACCGACGCGGCCACCGGCACCTGGCGCCTGAGCGCGGACGACGGAAGCAAGGTCGAGTTCTTCTCCGACGCCGCCAACGGCGTTCCGGGCGGCACCTACGCGAAGATGACGGACAGCTCCGGCACCGCCTTCTACTTCGGCGTCAACCACCTGCCCGGCGGAGACAAGACCGACCCGGCCACCAACTCCGTCTCCAGCGTCCCGGTCTACTCTCCGAAGAGCGGCGACCCCTGCTACGACAGCGCCAAGGGCAAGGCCTCGTACTGTCAGATGTGGCAGCGCCTCTCCCTCGACTACATCGTCGACGCGAACGGCAACCTCACCACCTACACCTGGGCTCCCGAGACCAACTGGTACGAACGCGGCGGCGGCCAGAACGCCGGCACCGGCAGCCGCACGGAATACACCCGCGCCAACACCGTCCAGAAGATCGCCTACGGGCAGCGGCTGAGCGAGCAGATCGCCGCCAAGGGAACACTCGAGCCGGCGGCCCGTGTCACCTTCGGCACGGACGAACGCTGCGATCAGGCCGTCTGTGACGCGGCCAACCGCACCGCGGCCAACCAGACCCACTGGCCCGACGTCCCCATCGACCAGGAGTGCAAGAAGGCCGGCACCTGCACCAACTACAGCCCGACCTACTTCACAACCAAGCGGCTGGCCAACATCACCACCCAGGCCCGCATCAACAAGGCCTGGAAGGACATCGACTCCTACGCACTCAAGCACTCCTTCCCCTCCCCGTCGGACGCCACCAGCCAGAAGGTCCTGTGGCTCGACTCCGTACTGCGCACGGGCAAGGCCGAGACCCCGGCCGCAGCCCTGAAGCCCGTCACCTTCACGCCCGTCATGCTGCCCAACCGGGTCGACGGCACGGATCTGGTACCGGCACCGCCGATCATGAACCGCGCGCGGATCCAGCAGATCAAGACCGAGACCGGCGCCGTCCTCAACGTGGACTACAACCTGCCAGGATGCTCCCGCGTCAACAAGGTGATGCCGGCCGCCGAAGACAACAACACGATGGCCTGCTATCCGGTCCGGTGGTCCCCGCAGGGTTCGCTCGCGAACGCGGACCCGGTCCTGGACTGGTTCAACCACTACACGGTCAAGTCCGTCACCGAGAACGACACCACCACGGACGCGCCGCAGAAGCTCACCGCCTACACCTACGGTCCCGCTGCCTGGCACCGTGACGACAGTGAGTTCACCGAGTCCAAAGCGCGCACCTGGGGAGATTTCCGCGGCTTCACCACCGTGACCTCCACCGTCGGCAGCGGCACGGACGGCCCGCGCTCCCAGTCCCGTACCACGTACCGGACCGGCATGAACGGGGACAAGCGCAAGGACGGCACCACCCGCAGCGTCCACCTCACCGATGCTCTAGGCCGGGACGTCACCGACGACGCCTGGCTCAGCGGTGCGGCACTGCAGACCGAGACCTTCGACCAGGCGGGCGGCACCGTCACCGCACGCAGCGTGAACTCCGCGTCGGGCGAAGCGGAGACCGCGAGGCACATCGTCGGAGGTGGCCTGCCCGACCTGGTGGCCCGGTACAACGCCACCACGACCACGGCAATCGGCCAGGAGCGCAAGGCCGACGGCACCTGGAGTACCCAGACCACCACGACGCATACCGACAAAGACCACAACAATCGCGTCGAGACCGTACTCGACCAGGCGGACGGCCTGCCGGATCTGTGCACCCGCAACAAGTACGCGGTCGCACCGGACCCGCAGCGCACAGCCCTCGTCTCCGAGACGCTCACGGTCTCCGGAGCCAACGCCTGTAAGGCCACGCCGGACGCTACGAACACCGCGTCCGCCCAGCGGATCCTGTTCGACAACAAGCCGTACGGTGAGGCCGGGGCGACCGGTACGACGTCGGGCACCCAGACGCTGGACCACTACAACGCCGACGGAATCGCCTCTTACACCACCAGCTCCCTCCTCACGTCCGACGTCTACGGCCGCGGGACGACCGTGACCGACCCCCGCACCACCGACGCCCAGCACCCTGCGGGCTCCACCGCCAGCGTCACCTACACCCCGGCGGCGCCCGGCGAACTCCCGCAGAGCATCACCGTCTCCGCCCCCGCGCCCGGGGTATCCGGGGCCACATGGGACACGGTGAACACCTTCGGGACCCGCCGCAGCACCAGCCTCACCAGCACGGACCCCAACGGCAAGGTCACGACCCAGACCTATGACGCCCTCGGGCGCATGACGGCGGTCTGGCTGCCGGGCAGGTCACCGCAACTCAACCCCGACGCGGCGAACGTCACCTTCGCCTACGTGGTGTCCGACACGGCAGGTGTGCCGTCCACGCGCACGACCAGCACCCTGACCAGGGACGGCGGCACACCGGTCCGCACGAAGTCCATCGACCTGCTCGACAGCTTCGGCCGCACCCGCCAGACTCAGTCCACCTCGCCCAACCCCGAGTACACGGGCCGGCTCATCAGCGAGACCCGCTACGACTCCCAGGGCCGACCGGCCACGGTCAACGCCACCGCGTACAACGAAGATGCCGGCCCCTCCGGTACCCGAGTGGTGGCCGCGGACAGCACCATCGCCCAGCAGACCCGCACCTCCTACGACGGCCGAGGCCGAGCGATCGTGTCCGCCTCCTGGTCGAACGGCGTGGAGCAGTCCCGTACCACGACCAGCTATCCGGACGCGGGCCGTACCGACGTCGTGCCGCCCCAGGGCGGTTACCCGACCACACGTTCGCCGACATCCGCGGACGCGCCACAGAGCTCTGGCAATACAGCACGGCCACAGCCACCGGCAATCGCGCTGACGCGACCATCACGGCATACACCTACACACCCACCGGTTCCCCCGAGACCCGCAAGGACGCGGCAGGCAACACCTGGCGATACACCTACGACCTCCAGGGACGCCAGACCCAGTCCACCGACCCCGATTCCGGAACCAGCACGACCACGTACGACGGAGCCTCCCGGGTGGCGAGCACCACCGATGCCCGTGGCAAGAAGCTCGTCTCCACCTATGACCTGATCGGACGCAAGACCGGTCTCTACGCCGACTCCGTCACCGCGGACAAGCAGCTCGCGGGGTGGACCTTCGACTCCGTTGCCAAGGGCCAGCCGACCGCATCGATCAGGTACGCCGGAGGAAGCGGAGGCCAGGCTTACACGACGACGGTCAAGGGGTACGACGACGCCTACCGCGCCACGTCCTCCAGCATCACCATCCCCGGTCCCGAGGTGGGACAGGCGGCCGACGCCCCCTTCACCTACAACACCACAGCGGCGTACGACGCCCTGACGGGTCAGCTCACGAATTCCAGACTTCCCGCGCTGGGCGGCCTGCCGCTCGATAAACTCTCCTACTCGTACAACGACTACGGTCAGCTGTACAAATACGCCGGCGCGACCACGTACGACGTCCAGACCAAGTACGACGCCTACGGCAGGGTCCTCCGCTCCACGGTGAACCCCGACGCGACCCAGGTCGTGATCACAGCCGACTACGACCAAGCGACGGGACGTCTGCGCAAGCAGTTCCTGGACAAGCAGACCTCGCAGACCGGCGCGGTCCAGCAGACCGGGTACACCTACAACGACGCTGGCCGGATCACCTCCGTCACCACGATCCCGGACAACACCCCCACGGCCACCGACCGGCAGTGCTTCACCTACGACAGCCTCGGCCGGGTGACGACCGCCTGGACCGACACCGCGGGCATCACGGTCCCGCCCGCCGACCAGGGGCAGACCCAGGACCAAGGTCAGTGCACCAGCACCGCCCCCACTGCGGCGACGGTCGGCGGAAGCAACCCGTACTGGCAGGACTACACCTACGACATCACGGGCAACCGCAAGACATTCACCGACCACGACCTCACCGGCAACACCACGAAGGACACCATCACTACCCAGGCCTTCCCCGGCGCCGGAACGGCCAACAACGGGAACGGCCTCGGAGGCCCGCACGCGCTGACCAGCACCACCACCAAGACCGGCGCCTCGACCACGGCCGCCGGCAGCAACGGCTACGACGCCGTCGGCAACACGACCAGCATGTACACCTCGAAGACCGGCAACACAGGGCTGGTGTGGAACGCCGAAGGCAAGCTGGACAGCAACACCCCGCCCATCTCCATCACCGGCATCGGCGGCAAGTGCCTGGACATGCAGAGCGCAAGCTCCGCCAACAGCACACCTGTTCAGATCTACACCTGCAACGGAACCGGAGCACAGAAGTTCGCGCTGAGCGGATCCCTGCTCAAGGTATTCGACAAATGCCTCACCACCTCGGGCACCACAGCCGGCTCGACCGTCCTGCTCCAGCCCTGTGACGCCTCCGCATCCCAGACCTGGACCAAGCGCGCCGACGGCACCCTGTACAACGCCCAGTCAACACGTTGCCTGTCCGTACCCGGCAACGTCACCACCAACGGCACCGACGTCGTACTCGGCGACTGCGCCACCACCGTGCCCGCGGGCCAGAAGTGGACGGCCACCGACCAGACCACCTCGTACGTCTACGACGCGAGCGGTCTGCAACTCATCCAGCGCAACCCGGGCAAGACCATCATCCGGCTCGGCTCGGACCAGCTCACCTACGACACCGTCGCCAAAACCCTGACCGGTACCCGGTACTACCCGATCCCGGGCGGCCTGACCATGGTCCGCGAGGGCACGACGGTCATGTCGATCCAGCTCGCCGACCACCACGGCACCGGCCTGCTGTCCCTCGACTCGGGCACCCTCGCCGTCTCCCGACGCGCGTCGGACCCCTTCGGCAACCCCCGAGGCCCCCAGCCCGCACCCGGGGTCTGGGACGGAGACAAGGGCTTCGTCGGTGGCACCCAGGACGACAAGACGGGCCTGACGAACCTGGGCGCCCGCCAATACCAACCCTCAACAGGCCGCTTCATCACCACCGACCCGCTCCTCGTCGTCACCGATCCCCAGCAGTGGAACGGCTACGCATACAGCAACAACGACCCGGTCAACCTCTCCGACCCCTCCGGCCTGCGCCCCGATGGAACCTGCGGCGGCAATACAAGCACCTGCACGCCGAGCGATTCCCGCAGCGGTGCGACGGTCAACTACCACGAGTCGTGGCAGTACACGGGTAACGGCGGATGGCGCTGGCAGTCCTGGATCATCGATAAAAGCGAGACAGCTGCCAGGTCCGAACACTTCGTTCAGCCGTATCGAAGGTACGTTCACCCACGTCATCGCATGAAGGCGACCGGGAACACACTCGCCGGGGTAGCTCGATCTTTCATCGCCCCTGTTATTGACATGATGTCTCACACAGACCGTGGGGGAGAAGTCCACGACGGGGCGATGGGTCTCGCGGGTGTCGACACCGGGGGTGAGGAGTACGAGGACGGCAACAAACTAGGGTTTGTAATCGGACTCCTAAGCGGCCGCTCTGGGTTGAAAATCGGCCGCTTTGGGTTGAAAACCGGCCCACGTACGAAGCCACTCCCACCGTGCGTCCGCCATTCCTTCCTGCCCGGCACCAAAGTTCTCATGGCCGACGGATCTGACAAGAACATCGAGGACGTCGAAGTCGGAGATGTCGTTCTCGCAACAGACCCCGAAACCGGCGAGAACTACAAGAAGACCGTCCTTGATACGATCCTGACCAAAGACGACAAGGACTTCACCGAGCTCACTGTGGCCACGAAAGACGGCCCGCAGACAATCGTCGCCACAGACACCCACCCCTTCTGGGTCCCTGAACTCAAGGAATGGGTCGAGGCCGGCGACCTCAATGTGGGCACCTGGCTCCACTCCAGCACAGGCGACCGCGTCGAGATCATTGCACTCAACCGCTACACCAAACTCCAGCGCACCCACGACCTGACCGTCGACGACGTCCACACCTACTACGTACTCGCAGGTCGCGCACCGGTTCTCGTCCACAACACGACGGGTTGCGGACCGGACCTAGGAGCATCCTGGAAGGCTGCGAGCGACAGTAAGATCGTCGGTAGCAGCGGCTGTGAGGCATGTGCTGTGCACATTCAAGGAAGGCTTGGCGGAGGCGAAGTACTGGAAATTCTGCCGCAAATTCAAGGAAAGTATCCGACGTTGCCCTACAAGGGTAATGAGGGTGTTTGGTATAATCACTATGCCGTCGTCAAGGACGGCCGGGTCTTCGATAATTGGACCGGGCGGCATGGGGTACCAGAGGCGGATTACATGGCCCGCTTCTCCGACAGTGTCGGGGCCTTCCCGGTGGTGACGCGACGGGGTTCGCTCAAGCTCGACGGAAACGGGAACTATCAGTTCCATCCGGGGGGCGGTTAAGCCATTTGCCACCGATCAGGTAAAGATCTTGCTCGCGGAACACTCAGACGCGGAGTCGACCTTCCAGGGAGATCATCATTTCGAAGCTCGATTTGAACAACATCTACGACGTCTTGGAGAATCCTCGTATCAGGCTGGGTTTCATCAGGGATGGCGACACGCTGAGTGAGATTGCAAGCTTCCTTTCGGGGTATTTTCTTGCACTGCAGATCCATGGCATCGATGAGGGATTCGAGCTGGGGCAGGTCGGAGATTTTTCCGACTGGCTCAGTCGAACGTATGGGATCTCGCGCACAGGCGGTTGGATTTCAGCCGTCGATCAATTGACGAAGGAAGGTGAATCTTCGGTGGATTCATTTCTTCGGCTGCTGAAATCATTCCGCGAAGACTCGAAGGGCTCGTGATGAAATAGTTTCAGAGTGTGGAGGTTCGGGCTGTATTCCAGTCCGTGCTGGACGAGTCCGGGCGAGCACCCCAGCGCTCTGAAGCTATGTCGTGATTGTATTTCCACCTGCACGTCCAGGCTCCGCCCGATATTGACGGGTCGGAGTCTGGGCGTGTTCTGGAGCATCTTCTCGGCGTTCTGCACCGCCCGGGAACGGGTCCGAGACGCCGTGCCCCGGTGCGCGTTCGCTCACCCAACGTAGGGTCGCTCGCGAGGCTGGGCTTTACCCCGGACAACGGACACTTCTGAGAAGCGGATCTTCGGGTCCATGGGGGGGGGCTTCCGTCGAAGTCGTCGCCAGGTGCAGGGCGAGCAGACGACGTGCAAGCTCACCGACGCGGACTGGGCTACTCGGAAGCTTCCGTAGGCCCTGGTACTGACGCCGTCTTGCGGGTGGTGGCTCGCTCTCGCAGCTGACACCGTGCGCTACGGGCGAGGCTGGTGGATGCGGAGTGTGACGGTCCTCGAAAGCCGTGGACGGACTGCTGAGGTGTGGCAGTCCCTGCTTTGGGAGGGGGCAAGCCGGTGAGTGCGGCGGCGAGAGTACTCCGCGTCCGTAGCTCCGTGGGGCTCCAGAAGTTGGTGTGGCGATCGCCTCACCAATTCGGATCCACCAAGGTTGAGCAGCGTTCAGCAGGATTGAAATCGGCCTATTTATCCCGGGCTTTCGGAAAACCGTAGGTGAGACGGGTCACGTCGATAGGTTCGAGTCCCACCCGCCCCACTGCGAGCCGCAGGTGAAGAATCGTTCTCATCTGCGGCTTTGGCGTTTCCTGGGTGAATTCTCGCCATCGGGCGGGCTTTCAGGCGGCGTCGGACATGGCCTGGTCGCGCAGGGACTCGCAGATGCGGCGGATCAGGCGGGACACGTGCATCTGGGACATGCCGAGCTCTTCGCCGATGCCGCTCTGGTCCATCTCGCGGAAGAACCTCAGGTAGAGGATCCGCCGGTCGCGCTCGGGCAGTGCCCGCAGCAGGGGCCGGAGCGTCTCCCGGTCGACGATGCGGTCGAAGGCGGGATCCGAGCAGCCGAGGGTTTCCGCCAGTGGGTACGCGTCCTCGTGGTGGCCGTGCGCGGCCTCGATGGACAGGGTGGACCAGCTGTGGAGGGCCCCCTGGCCCCTGCGCACCTCTTGCTCGGTCAGGCCCGTCGCCGCGGCGATCTCGGCCGCCGTGGGGCCGCCGGTGCCGCGCGAGGGGCACAGCTCCCGGTCGGCCGCTCGCACCTGCAGGCGCAGTTCCTGGACGCGGCGCGGCACGTGCACCGCCCACAGGTTGTCGCGGAAGTGCCGCTTCACCTCGCCGACGATCGTCGGGATGGCGAAGGCCTCGAAAGCGGTGCCCACGTCCGGGTCGAAGCGGGACACCGCCTTGACCAGACCGACTTGGGCAACCTGGCGGAGGTCCTCCAGGGGCTCTCTGCCGTTGCTGAACCGCTGGGCCAGCCGCGCGGCCATCGGGATCCAGGCGCACACCACCTCCTGTCGCAGTGCGGCCCTTTGCGGGCCCTCCGGAAGGGAGGCGATGCGGCGGAACGCGGCCGCGGTGTCGGGGGAGTCGTCGTAGGGGCGGTTGCGCCGGGTGCGCTGCGTGCCGGTGTGTGTCATGGACGCATGTCTCCTTGGCTCGGCGGTCATCACGCGCCGCGGGGACCGACCGCACGGCAAGGGTGCGGCCCCGGCGGTGGGAACCGGGGCCGCACCCTTCGTTCGCGCGGTGGTGACGAGGGGCCGGCGGGGTGGCTCGTCGGGGAGGACGGGCCGTCCCCGCCGGCGGTCAGGGGCTGTTCGGAGCAAGGGCGCTCACATGCGCAGCAGCCGCAAGGTGATCTCCCGGTACTGGCGCAGGGCGAGCCGCAGGTCTTCCGTCTCCGCTTCGACGCCGGGGCCCCGATGGGTCGCGCCGATGACACGGCGGCGTTCCACGAGTGCGGCCGTGACGCGGGTGGTGGCTTCGGCGAAGGTGGTGTCGGCTTCCTCGACCGCTTCGCGCGGATTCTGGATGAAGGCCCCGAGGGCGTGCTGCAGGTGCAGGGTCAGCTTGTCCCGGTCGCTCTGCGCGAGCAGGGACACGGGTGCCTTGGCGTTCGCGGGCGGCACGGCGCCCGTGGTGGCCCCGGGCGGTTCCTCGCGCGGCGCGGTCCGTGGAGCGGTACGTGGAGCGGGGCCCCCGCGCGGGTCGAGCCGTCCCGGGAGCGGGCTCCGGTCCGGGGTCTGCCGTGCGCGTTCCTGGTCGTACGTCATCGCGTGCCACTTCCCTCGGCGTGGTGGCGCTGCGGACGGTGCCGGCCCGAGTCGGCCGGCTGCTGGGCGACCAGGGCGTCGAAGAGGTCCCGGGCCCCGATCATGGCCAGCCTCTTCTCCTCCGTGCCGCCCGGGCCGCGGACGGCCCCGTGCACCCCGCGATAGCCGTCGACGTGCTGCGCGTGGTGCACGGAGAGCGCGGCGAGCCGCTCTTCGAAGGGCCCGCCGTCCGGGAAGCCCCGGTCCGCCGTCAGCCGCGCCAACAACGCGTCGGCCTCGGCGACCGCCTCCTGCGGGGAGTCGACGAACCGCTTCTGGATCCCGGCCCATTGGGCTGCGTACTGCTCCCGGGAAGCAGGCGAGAGCGGCCGTTCCCGGACGGAACCGTGCTGCTTCAGACGCGCTCCGAGTTCTCGGTCCGCGGCCTTCGTGTCACCCTCGTGGCGGCTCACGAGGCGTTCGTACTCAGGGCCGAAGCGCCGTCTGAGACCGCGCCCGATCCGGCGGTGGCCGAGTGTGGCCAGGAGGACGGCCGCCACCGCGACGAGGGTCGCGACGACGAGGGCCGCGATGATGATCACGGCTCTGGTCACGGCCGTTCCCCGCTGTTCCCGGCTCGTAAGTCGTACTGCTGCATTCCCGTCGACTCTCCTCGGTTGATGGCGCGTCGGTGCCGGGCAGGAGGAGAAGAATCCGGAAGGGCATGGCCGGGACCTGCACAGCGGTCACAGGGGTGGTGCCTGCGTTCCGCGGGGTCCGGGCGAAGCGGAGGGTGGAGGGCCGCTCCCGGAGCTTTCCGGGGCGGTGCGGCCCAACGCCGTCCTCGTCAGTCAACGCCGGGCGGTGCCCCCTGTCAACAGGGCCTTCGGCGGGGGACGGGGCGGCGAAGGGACGGGGGCTGTCGCCGAACCCCCGGTGGGGCTAACCTGCTTGACGAGGCCCCGGTCCCCGGCAGCGATGACCTGTTCCGCTGTGGAAGGGACCGCTCGTGCCCGTCGTGCTCCTCGTCCTCCTGATCGCCCTGATCCTCTTCGGCTATCTCGACCACCTGCTGTGGGTGGCCGCCGCCGTGCTGCTCTTCGCCCTCGTGCACCGCGGACGCACCAGGGGTGGCTGGGGCCGCTCCGGTGGCCACCGTGACCACGACGGCCACCGTGACCACGACGGCTACCGTGACCACGACGGCTACCGTGACCACGACGGCTACCGCGACTACGGCGACTATCGCGACGACCGGGACCGGCAGCACCGCTGGGACCGCCGTTACGCCCGGCAGCACCGCGGCCGCCGGAGCCGCGAGGACCGCGAGGACCGCCGGGACCGCCGGGAACCGCGCTGACGGTCAGGGGATCAGGCCGTCGAGGGGTTCGGTTCCGTCGATGAAGGCGCCGGCCAGGTCGGACAGCCGGCGGTTGTGCGCGCGGGCGTAGCTCCGCAGCGCGGTGAAGGCCTCCTCCATGCCGATGCCCTGGCGTTCGGCGAGCTTGCCCTTGGCCTGCTCGATCAGCACCCGGCTGTTCAGGGCCGTCTGCAGTTGCTCGTTGAGCATCGTGCTCTGCCGGGAGGAGCGCTGCTGCAGGAGGCTGATGGTGGCGACGTCGGCCAGGGCCTGGGCGACGCGCGTGGCGGCCGGGTCGAAGGGCCCGGGCCAGGTGCGGAACAGGTTCAGCGCTCCGACGACCTCGTCCCGCAGGCGCATCGGCAGGGTCTGGACCGCCGAGTACCCGCTGCGGAGGGCCTGTTCGGTGAAGCGCGGCCAGCGGGCCGCTTCGGTGGCCAGGTCCGGGACGCTGACGGGGACGCCCGTGTGGAAGCACTCCAGGCACGGGCCCTCGTCGTTCTGGAGCTGGAGCAGTTCGAGCACCCGCACGTGCTCGTCGGAGGCGGCCATCACGCGGAGTTCCCCGTTCAGGTCCGCGAGGAGCACGCCGGCCGCGTTCACACCGAGCATGCCGACGCAGCTGTCGGTCAGCATGCGGAGGAAGTCGATCAGGTCGAAGTCCGCGACCAAGTTGTCCGCCAGTTCGACGAAGGCCTTGGCAAGGAGCTGCTCATTCATCGTGCACACCTTCTGTTGTCAGGCATCGTCGGATGCGCTCTGATCCTCGTCCGGGTCCGGCGTGAACCGCAGTCGGCGGGCCACCACGTCGGCGGCCACCTCGGCGAGCCGCCGCCCGTGGGTGTAGGCGTAGGCCCGCAGGCGGACGAACGCCTCCTCGATCCCCACGCCGAGCTGGACGGTGAGCATCCCGGTGGCCTGGTCGACCTCGGCCCGGTAGCCGCCGAGGTCCCCGAGGGACCCACCCCTCGGGTCGATCCGCGTGCCGAGGAGCACGAGCGTGGCGGTGTCGGCGAACACCATGGCATCGGCCAGTTCCCCGGGGGCCAGCTCGAGCGGCACGTCGGAGTAGAGGTCCAGGACTCCGGGACTGATCGCACCGATCCGCAGCGGGAACGCGAACAGCGCCGCCGCGCCGGCGGCGGCGGCCTCCGGGGCGAAGGCGGGCCATCGGCGCCGTTCCCCGTCGGCCCGCAGATCGGGCGCCAGGACGGCGGACCCGAGGGCGAAGGCGTCCACACCGGGGCCTTCGCCCAAAGTGAGCTGGAGGTCTTCGATCCGCTCGCTCACCGGGCCGGTGGCGCACAGCGGATGCCCGGCCGCCGTCCGGGACATGGCCGACACCCCGGCTCCGCCGATCGGGAGCGCGGCCACGTCGGCCGTGCACACGTCCACCACCGCGACCCGTGCGCCGCGCCGGGCCGCCTGCTCGGCCACCAGCACCCGGATCCTGGCCGATCGGCCACCCGTCACCGTTTCGGCCGCCGAAGGCCGTCGAGGTGCTGCGACGTGCTGGTCGTGGTCGTGGTCGCCGCCGGACGGCCGAGGGGCAGGACCAGGGCCCGGATCATCGTCCTACCGGGCGGCCTGTGGACCTCTCCGATCTCGCGCCATCCCCAGGACTGGAAGGCCTTCAGGGCCCTGATGTCGGACTCGGGCACCAGGGTGGCGCCGAGCGAGGCCCGATGGTCGTCGAGCAGCCGCTCCTGCAGCCGCCGGCCGACGGTGAGGGCCCGTTCGTGCGGGGCGACCACGACTTCGCTGATGGCGAAGGCGTGGCCGGAGGCGGTGAGCTGTTCGACATCCCGGGGAAGGGCCCCGAGGAACCCGCGCCACCATGAGCCGTCGCGCCGCAGGGGGAAGCCGAAGACGCATCCGGACAAGGCGGGCCGCTCCGCGACCAGCATGGCGAATCCGGGCCGCCGGACGTCGCCCGTGAGCCGGTGCAGGAAGGCCTCCCTGCTGCTGTGGGCCGTACCGGCCACCGGGCGCGAGGACAGTACGTACAGGTCCGCCACGTCCTTCTTCAGCCCTTCGGCCTGCCACCGGTTCAGCCGCCGCAGGCGGAGCTCGGCCAAGGCGTCCGGACCGGACAGCGCCGTGCGGCGGCCCCGTTGCGGGCGCCCCGGCGGCGCGGTGTCCGTCACAGCGCGACTCCGAGCGCGGGAGCGGGCCGGTCGCCGAGCAGGAAACCGGTACGGGTGATGTCGATCATCCGGACCAGTACGGGCGGCGGGTGGTGCAGGTGCAGGGTTCCCCCGGCCGCCGTGATGCGCCACCACGCCGAAAGCAGGACGTTGAGGCACCTGCAGTCGCAGAAGGTGACGGCGGACAGGTCGACGTCGACGGTACGGACGCCGTCGTGCAGGCATTGGGACAGGGAGGTGCGCAGCGAGTCGACGGTCGACAGGTCGATCTCTCCGGTGGGCGAGATCAGCACGCGGCTGCTCTCGTCGTACCGGTGGGCGTTCGGATCGGGGACACGCATGATGGGGTGCCTCGGTTCGGGACCAGTCGGGCAGCGCCGTTCGGCGCCGAACTCCCCGGCCCCTCCAGGCACTTCCCGGTGTGGGTGTGCGTGCGCGGCGGGTGACGGCCGGTCCGGCGGCCTGAGTCCCAGGATGCGGACGAGCCGTGCCCTCGGATGCGCCGGGGCGGGCGGACCTGGGGGTCCGGGCCGGACGCGGAAATCTGTGGCAGGCAACGCGCCGTCAGGGTCTGGAACGGGGACGTTCTGTTCGCAGCATAGCCCGGTGCCAGGTCCGGCGGAGGGGCGCAAGCAGGCCTTTCCTGGCCGGTTGCCGACCGGCGCGGGCCCGCGCCACCGCCCGCCCCCCTGCGAGCCGCAGGTGCAGAAACGATCGCACCTGCGGCTTGGCGTTTCCGCGGGACGGCGGCGAGGTGTCGTGCCGGGCGCCGCGACCCGGTGGACCTTCCCGGTCACAGAAACTAGAAGGCCTCCGTTTCGTCCGCCAGGTGGCGCAGGACGTCCATCAGGTCCCCGCGCCGGGCGAAGGCCGCCCGCTGGCGGTGGGCGCCCGAGCCGTCGCGCAGCAGTGCGGCCATCGTCTTGGCCGCGTGGTCGAGGTCGCCGGAGGCGGCCAGTTCGGGGGCCACCAGGTCGAGCAGGGCCTCCGCCAGGTCCGCCGCCGGGAGTTCGGCGCCGGTGTACGGGTCCAGGCCGAACCCCTCCAGCCCGTCGTGGGCCGCCCGCCAGCGCGCGAGGCGCAGTACGTCGTCCCGTACGGGCGGGTCGGGACGCTGCTCGGAGATCTCGCGCAGCGCCGTCGCCACCAGGGCGCGGGCCAGCTCGGCCTGCAGGACGGCCGTGTCGATGTCCGGGGACATGTCGGGAGCCCGGAATTCGAGCGTCGGCCAGTTCCCCGAGGGGCGCAGGTCCCAATAGACCATCTTGGTGTCCAGGGCCGCGCCGGACCCGAGCAGGGTCTGCACCGAGCGCCGGAAGTGCGCCGTCGAGGTGAAGTGCGGGGGCGGGCCGGCCGAGGGCCAGCCCGACCAGGCCATCGCCCGCCAGCTCGCGTGCCCGGTGTCGCGGCCGCCCCAGAAGGGGGAGTTGGCCGCCAGCGCGATCAGCGTGGGCAGCCAGGGCCTGACCCGGTTGGACACCGCGACGGCCGTGTCCACGTCGAGGGTGCCGATGTGGATGTGCCGGCCGCAGCTGACGAGGGTGTCGGTGAGCGCGCCGAACCGCCGGTGCTGCTCGCGCTGGCGGGGCTCGTCGTCGGTCAGATGGAGCGGGCCCTCCACGGCGATCACCGGGGACGGCGCGGCCAGCAGCCGGCAGCCGTGGGCGCGGGCCGCCCGGGCGAGGGTGCGCCGCAGCCCGGCGAGGTCTCTGCGCAGGGTGACGGCCGAGTCGGCGACGGGGGTGGCGATCTCCACCTGGTAGCGGGTGCCCTCCGCGTGCAGTTCGTGGGGGAGTCCGGCGGCGGTGGAGAGGACGAGCGGGGCGGCCGGGACCACCCGCAGCGTGCGGGCGTCGACGAGGAGGAACTCCTCCTCGACCCCCACGGTGAGGGGGAAGAGCCCATCGATCGCGCTCGGAGTTCCGGTGCGCGTGGTACCGGTGCGCGCGGTGCCGGTGCTCGTGGTGCTGGTGCCAGGTTCGATCACTACGCCTCCCTGGACATACGAGTCTTTTCATCATGAGCTGAACTCCCGGCGAGGAGCGCACGTCTATTCGGTCAAATGTCCGGTGGTGGTGGCGGGTTACCGGTAAAAGGCACCCGCCCCTGGGGCGCCGGATCGCGGTGGGGCGACTGTTGCGGGTGCGTGAACAGGTGCGTGAGGGGGGTCCGGCCCCACGGGGCCCCGGCGGCCGCCTGGTTACCATCGCTCGTGACTCGTACAACCGTTCCCCAGTCGCCCATCCGCCCCCGGCGCCGCATATTCGCCGACCTCACCCCGCTGAAGACCTCCCCGGACTACCGCCGGCTGTGGTTCGGCGGGACCATTTCCTGGCTGGGCCAGGCGATGACCGCACTCGCGATCTCGCTCCAGGTGTACGAGATCACCGGATCCAGCTTCTCCGTCGGACTGGTCGGGCTCTTCTCGCTCGTCCCGCTCGTCGCCTTCGGGCTCTACGGCGGCGCCGTCGCCGACACCGTCGACCGCCGCAAGCTCGGCCTCTACAGCTCGCTCTGCCTGACCGCCCTGTCGATCGGGCTGGCCGGCGCCGCGCTGCTCGACTACCACCGGGTCTGGCTGCTGTACGCCGTGGTCGCGCTGCAGTCCGTGTGCGGGGCGCTGAACGGTCCGGCCCGCTCCGCGATGATCCCGCGGCTGCTCCCCGCGGAGCAACTGCCCGCCGCCAACGCCCTGAACTCCGTGACCATGACCTTCGGCATGACGGCCGGGCCGATGCTGGGCGGGTTCATCGTCGGCTGGTGGGGCTACCAGGCCGCCTACCTGATCGACGCCGTCACCTTCGGCGCCGCCCTCTACGCGACCTGGCGGCTGCCGGCGATGCGGCCCGACCGGGCGGAGGGCCGCACGGGCCGGGCCTCCGTCCTCGACGGCCTGCGCTTCCTCGGGACCCGGCCCAACATCCGGATGACCTTCTTCTCCGACCTGGCCGCGATGGTGCTGGCCCAGCCGAAGGCGCTGTTCCCGGCCGTCGCCGTGCTCTGGTTCGGCGGCGACGCCAAGACGGTCGGACTGCTGGTGGCCGCCCCCGCCGTGGGCGCGCTGCTGGGCGGGCTGTTCTCCGGCTGGCAGGGGCGGATCCGCCGGCACGGGGTCGCGATCCTGATCGCCGTCGCCGCGTGGGGGCTGGCCATCGCCGTGTTCGGACTGACCCGCAACCTCTGGCTCGGGCTGTTCTTCCTGGCCCTGGCCGGCTGCGCCGACACCATCTCGATGGTGTTCCGCACCACGATGCTCCAGGCGGCCACCCCCGACGACATGCGGGGCCGGCTCCAGGGCGTCTTCATCGTGGTCGTCGCGGGCGGGCCCCGGCTCGGGGACTTCATCGCCGGCACCGTCGCCGACCTCTCCTCCCCGACCGTCGCGATCACGGGCGGCGGGCTCGGCTGCGTGCTCGTGCTCGGGCTGCTGGCCCTGCGGTGGCGGGGGTTCGCCCGCTACGACGCGCTGGACCCGAAGGCCTGAGCGGGGCGGGTGCGCGGGCGCATTCGGCCGGATGCGAAAGGGGCCCCGCAGGCCCTCGCGGACACCGGGGGGCCGAAGCGGGACCGCTCCTGCTCGCCGTACCTCTCCGTCGCGGGCTACTCGGACTCCCTCGACAAGGCCACCCTCGACGGGAAGCCGGTCGGCGGGCTCTCCGGGCTCTCCGTGACGGCAAGGACGCGCTGGGGCGGACGCTGCGGCGGAATCCAGACCTGGGAACGGCGCGGCGGCGGCGGGGAGTTCGTCCCGGGCCGGCGGTACGCCTACCCGGTGGCCGCCGGGCACGGGCTGGTGGAGCTCGCGCCGACGCGCGACGGCCGGCTGATCGTGCTGGAGCGCGGCTTCACCCAGCAGTTCGAGATCACGGCACGGCTGTACGCCGCCGACCCCCTGGGCGCGACGGACGCCTCGAAGGTGGCCGCGCCGGCGGAGGGGCCGGGCCTGCGCACCGCGCGCAAGACGCCGATCGGGGACTTCGACGCCTGGCGCAGCGGACCACCCGGCTGTACCGGGTGGACGTGAAGCTCCCGGCGCGGGCCTGGGGCCGCTGAGCGGGCCGTCAGTCCTTGGCGGGGGAGACGATCCCGCGGGCGACGCCCAGGGCGACCAGGTCCTGGGGGCGGACGCGCAGTTGGTCCGCCGTCGCCGGGGCCGACTCCGGGGGCCGCTTGAGGATGGCCGCCGCCAGCTCCGGGGCGATCACCGAGAAGTAGCTGTCCGGGGTGACCCAGGTGTTGCCCGGCGCGGCCAGGGCCAGGGCGCCGCCCGAGCCGCCCTCGCCGATCAGGAGGGTGGTCAAGGGCACCGCGGCCGAGGCGAGCGCCGCGAAGGCGTCGGCGATGGCGGCGCCCGCCCCCGCGTGCTCGGCGGCGGCGTCGTTGGCCGCGCCCGGGGTGTCCACCAGGGTGAGCACGGGGATGCCGAGCCGGTCCGCGAGCCGGACGACGCGGGCCGCGGTGCGGTAGCCCGCCGGGCGGGTGGCGGTGCCGCACTGGGCGGCGTAGGCCACGGCCCGGCCCTCCCGGAGCCCGAAACCGCACAGCATCCCGGGGTCCACGCCGCCCGCGCGGTCCCCGGACAGCGGCAGCCGGAGCTCGAAGTACGCGTCCAGGTACCGCCCCGCGCGCGGCCGGCCGGGATCCCGGGCCAGGCGGACGGCGTCCCACCCGGTGGCCGGGGGCGCCACGTCGGCCAGCGCGGCGGGCGGCTCGACGGGCCCGGCGGAGCGGGGCGCGGCCAGCACGCGGAGCCAGGCGGCGAGGGTCGCGGGCAGCTCCGCCGCGGGGACGACCGCGTCGACGTGCCCGGCGGCGTACTGGCCCTCGGCGCTGTAGGCCGCCGGATCGGCGTCCGCCGGCCGGACCCGGGACCCGGCGAAGCCGACCTGCGCCCCGGGCAGCGCGAGGATCACGTCGGCCCCCGCGCCGAGGGTGGCCCAGCCGCCGCCGGTGGTGGGATCGCGAAGGACGGCGATCTGCGCCAGCCCGGCCGCGCGGGTGAGGGCGCACTGGCGGGCCACGCGCTGCAGCTGGGTCAGCGCGAGCATGCCCTCCTGCATGCGGGAGCCGCCGGTGGCGATGAGCGAGACGAGGGGGAGCCGGTGGGCGCGGGCGTGGGCGTGGGCGGCTTCGAGCCGGTCGCCCGTCCGCCCGCCCAGCGACCCGCCGAGGAAGCCGAATTCGAAGGCGATCACGACGGCGGGACGTCCGCCGAGGAGGGCCGTACCGACGACGACGGACTCGTCCTCGCCGGTCCGCCGCGCCGCGCGCGTGCGGGAGTCGTCGTAGCCGGCCCAGCCGAGGGGGCCGTCGGGGGCCGACTCCCCGAGGGGCGCGGGCAGTTCCTCGAAGCTGCCGGAGTCGGTCACGGAGGCGACGGCCGCGCGGGCCGAGAGGCGGTTCGTCACGCCGCAAGCCTAGGGCCTCGCGCTGGTGCTGTGACCGGAAAGGTCCACCGGGTCGCGGCGCCCGGCACGGCACCTCGCCGCGTTGTCGGACCACACCGGTACGTCCAGTACGGCGGCGGCCGGTTCAGAGCGGGGACTCCCACGTCAGGGTCGTGCCCCGGGTGCCCGCCTCCGTGCGGCCGTCGTCGGAGACGGTGAGGCGGACGCGGGCGGGGACGGCGTCGACCTCGACCTCGATGGAGGTGACCTCCGAGCGGCGGTGCGCGGCGGCCAGCGCGCCGCGCAGCGCGGCGAGGAGGTCGGCCGCCACCGGCTCCGACAACAGCGCGTCCACCGTGCCCGCGAAGTGGACCGACGGCTGGAAGCCCAGCAGGACCGCCGCCCCGCCGGTCTCCCGCAGGACCCGGCCGCGGAAGGTCGTCGGCGCGTCCGTGGGCGGCTGCTGGAGGGCGAAGATGGCCGTGCGGACCTCCTGGATCGTGGAGTCCAGCTCGTCGACCGCCCGGCTCAGTTCCTCGCCGACCGTGTCGCCGGCGGGCGCGTTGGCGGAGCGGCGCCGGGTGCTCTCCAGCATCATCTCGGTCGCGAACAGCCGCTGCACCACCAGGTCGTGCAGGTCCCGGGCGATGCGGTCGCGGTCCTCGTAGACGGCCAACTGCTCGCGGTCGTGCTGGGCGTCCGCCAGTACGAGGGCCAGCGCGGCCTGGGAGGCGAACTGCGAGGCCAGCAGCCGGTCGACCGCGTCGTAGGGGGGGCCGCCGCGGACCCGGGGCAGGGCGAGGGTGCCGATCAGCTGGCCGCCGCTCTGCAGCGGCAGCATCATGCTGGGGCCGAAGCGCTCGCGCACGTGCGTGGTCATCCGGGGGTCGGTCGCCGAGTCGTCGATGAAGACCGGCTCGCCGCCGAGGAGTTGTTCCAGGACCGCCGAGCCCGGCGCGATGGCCGTGCCCACCAGGTCCCCGGGGTCCCCCTGGGTGGAGGCGGCCACGATCTCCATGCCGCCTTCCGCGGTGGGCTGCAGGACGACCCCGGCGGCCGCGTCCGCCAGCAGCCGCGCCCGTTCGGCCACGCACATCAGCGCGTCGGCCGCGGGCCGGCCCGCGAGCAGGGTGGTGGTCACGGCGGCGGCGCCCTCGATCCAGCGCTCCCGGCGGCGCACCGTCTCGTACAGCCGGGCGTTGCCGATCGCTATGCCCGCCTGCGAGGCCAGTACGCGGACCAGCGCGAGGTCCGCGTCCGTGAAGGGGCCGCCGCCCGCCTTCTCGGTGAGGTAGAGGTTGCCGAAGACCTCGGTGTGGACCCGGATGGGGACGCCGAGGAAGCTGCGCATCGACGGGTGCCCGGGCGGGAAGCCGGCCGCTCGGGGATCTTGGGTGAGGTCCTCCAGCACGAGCGGGCGCGGGTCGGCGATCAGGGTGCCGAGCAAGCCGCAGCGGCCGTCCGGCAGGTGGGGGATCGCCGCCCTCTCGGCTTCGGTCAGGCCGGTCGTGAACAGCTCGGTCAGCCGGGCGCGCTCGGGGTCGATGACCCCGAGCGCCGCGTACCGGGCCGTGCACAGTTCGGCCGCCGAATCCACGATGTGCTGGAGGGTGCTGCGCAGCTCGAGTTCGGAGCCGACGCTGAGGACCGCCTCCAGCAGGACGGGCAGGCTCGAGGGCTGCGCGTCCTCGCCGTCGTGGGGGGACACGGCGGGACGCGTCATTCGGCCAGCGGGTTCAGAACCATGGGGGCGATCTTTCCTTCGAGCATCATGCCGAGGCCCAGGATCGCGCAGATGTCCGGCCGTTCCGCGATGGCGACGGGCATTCCGGTCGCGTCGCGGAGCATCTGATCCAGGCCCGGCAGCAGGGCGCTGCCGCCCACCATCATGATCCCCCGGTCCGTCAGGTCCGCGACCAGGTCCGGCGGGCAGTCGCGCAGCACCTTGCCGATGCCGTCGAGGACGGCGGTCAGCGGGGTGTGGATGGCGTCCCGGACGGCCGCGGTGTCCACGTGGACGGAGCGGGCCAGGCCGGTGGCCACGTCGCGGCCGTGGATGAGGGTGGAGGCCGGGCCCTCGGCGGTGATGCCGTTGCCGTGCAGGGCCAGCTGGAGGGGGCGGACGGCCTGGCTGGGCAGCATCAGCTCGTGCGCGTGGCGCAGGTGCTGGACCACCGCGTGGTCGATGGCCTCGCCGCCGACGGGGATCCGCTCGGCGGTGACGATCGAACCGAGGGACAGGACGGCGACCTGGGTGGCGGCGGCCCCGCACACCATGATCATCGTCGCGGTCGGCTGCTCCACGGGCAGTCCGCAGCCGACGGCGGCCGCGATCAGGGTGTCGACGAGTTCGACGCGGCGGGCGCCGAGTCCGACGAGGGTTTCGACGGCGGCCCGCTGGGCGAGCGGGTCGGCGTCGTGGGGGGTGCAGGCGGCGGCCCGCAGCCGGGGCTTGCGGCGCAGGGCGCGCCGCAGCTTCTCGCCGAGGAGGTGGCGCAGCATGCGCTGGGCCATCTCGATGTCCACGACGGTGCCGCCGGAGACGGGGCGGACGACCCGGATGTAGTCGGGCGTGCGGCCGGTCATCCGCTCGGCGAAGGTGCCGACGGCGATGAGTGCGCCGGTCCGCGTGTTCACCGCGGCGACGCTGGGTTCGTCCACGACCAGACCGGCGCCCTTGACGTACACGCGGGTCCGGGCCGCTCCGAGGTCGACGGCGACGTGGCAGCGGCGCAACTGCTCAAGACTGACGGTCACGGCAGATCCTCCCGAGAGCACTGACGCAAGAAGACCGGCGGGCGCCGGTCACACTTCACATCTTCTCGGGTGAATTACCCGTATTGCCCGATTTGATGCTCCGGGTGGGGGGTGTCTTCGGATAAAGGAGGGGCGCAAGAGGCGCCAGAGGGTGCTGCACGGGGGTGGATTTCTGTCCCGACAGGCGCGAGCATGCCCGCACCGAACGTGCTACTGGCCCGTAACAAGGTAAAGGGGAACCGATGCTGACGGCCCGCCAGAGACTGCTCGCGCTCCTGACGCTCTGCCTGGCGCTGCTCGCGGCGCCCGCGCTCCCGGCCCAGGCCTCCGGCGGGGCCCCGGCCCGGCCCGCGACCGCCCGCACCCCGGTGGTCTTCGTGCACGGCTACAACGCCGACCCCGGGGTCTGGGGTTCCCTGCGCGAGGACCTGCGCGCCGACGGGTACGCCGACTCCGAGCTCTTCTCCTTCGGATACGACACCCACCAGTCCGTCAACGAGGTCCTCGCCGGCCGGCTCGCCGCCTACGTCGACCAGGTCCGCCGGGACACCGGCGCCGCCCGCGTGGACATCGTCAGCCACTCCTTCGGCTCGCTCGTCAGCCGCTGGTACGTGAAGTTCGGCGGCGGCGCCGCGGGCGTCGGCCACTGGGTCTCCCTGGCCGGCCCCAACCGGGGCACCTCCACCGCCTGGGCCTGCGCCCTGTGGGACCAGGCCTGCCGCGACATGACCCCCGGTTCGTACGTCGTGAAGAACCTGAACTCCGGCGACGAGACGCCCGGCGCCGTGAAGTACGCGACCTTCTGGTCGAACTGCGACGAGGTCGTCAACCCCGACGACAGCGTTCCGCTCACCGGCGCGACGAACACCCCGGTCGGCTGCCTCAAGCACAACGACCTGCTCGGCGACGACCCCACCTCGGCGGGAGTGCGGGCCTTCCTGCGCTCCTAGGGGGTGCGGGCCGTCGCTTCCGGATTCTCCGTCACGGAGACCTCCTGGAGCAGGCCGTACGTGAACTCCGCCACGCAGGAGCGTCCCGACGCGGTGAACGCGAGCCGCCACCGCGTCGGCGCGCTCCCCTCCATCGGCCGCACGGGTGCGAAGGCCCGCGCCACCTCGTCCACCGTCGCCGACCAGGGCAGCAGGTCCCGCGCCGACTCCAGTACGGGGCTCCGCGCGCCCGGGGCCCGCACCAGCCACTCGTTCCAGACGGCCCCGTCCGGCGCGGCGAGCACCTCGAAGCGCAGGTCGGGCCAGAGCGGCACCGGCCACAGCAGGGCCTCGCAGGTGAGGTCGCCGATCGTCCGGGGCTCGGCGGCCTCCGGCGGGCCGAGCACCGAGCGGTAGCGGGCCAGGGCGCCCCGGGAGCGCGGCGACCGGACCATGGCCTGCCAGCGCTTGTTCGCCTCCCGCTGCTCCGCGAGCGAGGCGCCGAGCCGACGGCGGGCCTCCTCGGCCAGGCCCGGCTGGAAGTCCGCCATCCGGCGCAGCAGCACCAGTTGGAAGCCGGCCGGGCCGAAAGCCTTCCGGGCGGGGGGCGGTGTGCCTGCTGTCCCTGTCACGGACTCCACGATTCCACACAGGATCCTTACGATCCCGCGATCCGGATGTTGCAGGTGAGCGCGTAGCCTGCGGGCGCCATGGACTACTGCATCGCCTGCCGCAGGCACCTCAACGGCGCGCTCGCGTGCGCCGGATGTGGGACCCCGGCCGAGTACCTGATACCGGCCGCTCCCCCACGACCGGCCGCCGCCTCCCCCGGGAGCGACCCGGCCGCGCTCGCCGACGTGTACGCCGACTCGCTCGTCGTGCTGTCCGGCGCCGGGGCCGGACAGCAGGGCCGGGCCGGCAGCCGCCGGCGCGCCACGCACCGGCGGCGCCGCCGGACCGCGCTCACCGCCGGGATCGGGCTGCTGCTCGCCGGCGGGGCCACGCTCGGGCTGGCCCGGATGGCGACCGACGGGCAGCGCACCGACCGGGCGGCGACCGTGGTGCTGACCGACGACGCCGGTCCCGAGCAGCCGGCTCCGCTCCCGGGCCTGACGGGGACTCCGGCCGCCCCGTCGGCGGTGCCTTCGGGCAAGGCCACCGGAGCCGGCTCCGCGAAGGCCACCGCCGGTGCCACGAAGACGGCCGGGCCGGGGGCCACCGCCGGGGGAAGTCAGGGCCCGGCGCCGTCGGCCTCCGCGTCGGGCAAGGCGGGGCCGGGCACTCCCGGACCGGGGGGAACCGTGGATCCCACGGCATCGGGGCAGCCCGTACCGAGCACCTCCGGCACGGCGCAGCCGCCCGGTACGCCCCCGCATCCGCAGCCCACGCCGAAGCCGAGCAAGACGTGCAAGTTCTGGATCTTCGACTGCAACTGAGCCGCGGGCTCAGCCCAGCATCCGCCTGAGCAGATCGCGCAGGACCGCCCGCTCCGCCGCGGAGAGCCCGGCCAGCGGCTCGCGCGCGAAGTCCAGCGACTCCCGCAGCCGGTCGGCGGTCTGCAGCCCCTCCTCGGTGGGCGCGGCCAGTTTGACGCGCCGGTCGGCCGGGTCGGGGCGCCGCTCGACGAGGCCCCGGGTCTCCAGCCGGTCCACGATGCCGGTGACGTTCGACGGCTCGCACTTCAGCTTCTGCGCGATCTTGCGCATCGCCATCGGCTCCAGCGAGAGCAGGTTCAGCACGCGTGCCTGCGCCCCGGTCAGCTGGTGGCTGGCGGCCGCGTGCTCGTACTCCTCGTGGTAGCGGGACACGACGTCGCCGATGAGCTCGACGACCTCAACGGTCAGGGGGTCAACACGACGACTGGGCATGAAACCAGCGTACCCATTTACTTGACAACATGAAATATCCAGGCGCATGGTTGTTTCACGTCGTGAAGCATTTCCTCCCCCCATTCAGGAGCGCCCCATGTCCCAGATCCCTGCCGTCAGCCGCGAGTGGCACCTCGTCCGCCGCCCGCAGGGCTGGCCCGTCGCCGAGGACTTCGCCCTGCGCGAGGTGCCCGTCGCCGCCCCGGCCCCCGGCCGGATCCTGGTGCGCAACCTCCACATGTCCGTGGACCCCTACATGCGCGGCCGGATGAACGACGTGAAGTCCTACATCCCGCCCTTCCAGCTCGACAAGCCCATGGACGGCGGCGCGGTCGGCGAGGTCGTGGCCTCCGCGGACGAGCGCTTCGCGGTCGGCGACCACGTACTGCACGGCCTCGGCTGGCGCGAATACGCGGACGTGGACGCCAAGCACGCCACCGCGGTCGACGCCTCCCTCGCCCCGCTCTCCGCCTACCTCGGCGTCCTCGGCATGCCCGGCCTGACGGCCTACGCGGGCCTCTTCGAGGTGGCCTCCTTCAAGGCGGGCGACTCCGTCTTCGTCTCCGGCGCCGCCGGAGCGGTCGGCAGCCTCGTCGGCCAGTTCGCGAAGATCAAGGGCGCCTCCCGGGTGATCGGCTCCGCCGGCTCCGACGAGAAGGTGACGCTCCTCACGGAGAAGTACGGTTTCGACGCCGCCTTCAACTACAAGAACGGCCCCGTCGCCGGGCAGCTGCGCGAGGCCGCGCCCGAAGGCATCGACGTCTACTTCGACAACGTCGGCGGCGACCACCTCGAAGCCGCCATCTCCTCCCTGAACGTGCACGGCCGCGCCACCCTGTGCGGGGCCATCGCCCAGTACAACGACACGGAACCCGCGCCCGGTCCGCGCAACCTCGCGCTGGTCATCGGCAAGCGCCTGCGCCTCCAGGGCGTCCTCGTCGGCGACCACGCCGGGATGCAGCAGCAGTTCGTCCAGGACGTGGCCGGCTGGCTGCGCTCGGGGCAGCTCGTCGCCGACGAAACGGTCTTCGAGGGCGTGGAGAACGCGACCGGCGCGTTCCTCGGAATGCTGCGCGGCGAGAACACCGGAAAGATGATCGTTTCCTTCACCCGTTAGGCTCACTCCACACCGTCACGACGCGTGGGCGCGAGTCGGGGCGATTCACCAGGAGGATTTCCTTACATGTCCATCCAGTACTCCGATGTCGCTTACACCGCCGTGGCCACCGCCGAGAACGGCCGTGACGGCCGCGTCGCCACCAACGACGGCAAGCTCGACGTCGTCGTGAACCCGCCGAAGGAGCTCGGCGGCAGCGGCGAGGGCACCAACCCCGAGCAGCTGTTCGCCGCCGGCTACAGCGCCTGCTTCCAGGGTGCGCTCGGCGTCGTCGCCCGCAACGAGAACGCCGACATCTCCGGCTCCACGGTCACCGCCGAGGTCGGCATCGGCAAGAACGACGACGGCTTCGGCATCATCGTCAAGATCTCGGCCACCATCCCGAACGTGGACGCCGCCATCGCCAAGGACCTCATCGAGAAGGCCCACCAGGTCTGCCCGTACTCCAAGGCGACCCGCGGCAACATCACGGTCGAGCTCGCGGTCTGATCTCCGCAGCGGCATGACCGTACGAAGGCCGCACCCCGGCACCGGGGTGCGGCCTTCGGCCTGCGCGGGCCCGGCCGGACGGGCCCGTGACGACACGACCTAGACTGGCCCCATGCGTGATCTTGCGGGGGGATTCGGGTATCTGCTGGCCGGACAGCGGTGGGTGCTGAAGCACGGACGCTGGCTGGGCTTCGGCCTGCTGCCCGGGCTCGTCTCCCTGGTCCTGTACGCCGGGGCGCTCATCGGCCTCGGCTACGGCGCCGACGACCTGACCGCCTGGGCGACTCCCTTCGCCGACGGCTGGTCCTCGCCGTGGCTCGGGTTCTTCCGCGGCTTCCTGACCGCCGTGCTCTTCGGCCTCGGCCTCTTCCTCGCCGTGATCACCTTCACCGCCGTGACGCTGCTCGTGGGCCAGCCCTTCTACGAGTCCCTCTCGGAGCAGGTGGACCGGAGCGAGGGCGGCGAGGTCCCCGAGTCGGGGCTCACCCTCTGGCAGGAACTGTGGATCTCCGCCCGGGACAGCCTCAAGATCCTCGGCCGGGTGCTGCTCTACGGGATCCTGCTCTTCGCCCTCGGCTTCGTGCCCGTGCTCGGGCAGACCGTGGTGCCGGCCCTCGGCTTCTGCGTCACCGGCTTCTTCCTGACCCAGGAGCTCGTCTCCGTCGCCCTGATGCGCCGTCGGATCGAGCTCCCCGGGCAGCTGGCGCTGCTGCGCTCGCGCCGGGCGCTGGTGCTCGGCTTCGGCGTACCGCTGGTGCTCGCCTTCCTGGTGCCGTTCGTCGCCGTGTTCCTGATGCCGGGCGCGGTGGCCGGGGCCACGCTGATGGCCAGGGACCTGCTGGACGTGGACGGGGAAACGGACCCGCGGGCGCGGGAGGGGCAGGACAGGCAGCACGGGCAGGACGGCCCGGGCGAAGCCGGTGCCGGGATGGCGGGGGAGACCCCGGCCGGCAGTTTCGGCCCGCCGCCCGTGTACTAAGCGGCCCGGCGCTTCAGCAGCTTGATCACCCCCGTGGTGTCCTCGCCCCCGTGGGCCGCCGGATCGGCCGTCAGCCGCTCCCGCATCAGGTCCAGGTACGGACTGATCAGCTCGGGGCTGACGCCCTGCTCCGCTGCGGTCCGCAGATAGGTGGCGCTCGCCGCGACCTGCATGGCCAGGTTCGACTCGACGCCCGTGGTGAAGTCCCCCGAGACCAGCCGCTCGGCGGCGGCGCCCGCGAAGAAGCCCATCGCCCCCAGCCACTCGGTCAGCAGCGGAGCCAGGTCCTTCGGGGAGATCCCCTCGCCCTCGATCAGCGCGTAGGCGTGCGAGATCCCGGCGAACAGCCCGGTCATCGCGCTCAGCAGGGCCACGTCGTGCAGGGCCGCGTGACCGGGGTCGGAACCCACGAAGCGGGGGCCGGCCGGGACCTCCAGCGTGCCGCGGTGTGCCTCGAAGAGGGCGGGGGAGCCGCTGTAGAAGACGTACCCGCCGGCTTCGGGGACGCCGATCATGGACGGCGTGGCCATGATCCCGCCGTCGAGGAACCGGGCCCCGCGCTCCTGGGCCCACGCCGCCCGGGCGCGGCCGTCGGCGGGCGTGCCGGTGGTCAGGTCGACCAGGTCCTTGCCGGTCAGGTCCAGGCCCTCCAGGGCCGAACCGACGCTGGCGTCGTCCAGCAGGCAGAGTACGACGAGGCCGTTCGCGGCCACCGCCTCGGCGGCGCTCGCGGCCACGACGGCGCCTTCGGCGGCGAGGGCCTCGGCCTTGGCGGGGGTGCGGTTCCAGACGGTGAGCGGGTGCCCGGCGGCGAGCCAGGTGCGGGCGAGGGCGGTGCCCATCGAGCCGAGTCCGATGAGGGTGAGCGGGGTCTTCGTGCTGGTGTCGGTCATGCCGTTCAGCCTGGTGGCGGGCC
Organism: Streptomyces sp. ICC4; assembly: GCF_003287915.1. Classification (NCBI taxonomy): domain Bacteria; kingdom Bacillati; phylum Actinomycetota; class Actinomycetes; order Kitasatosporales; family Streptomycetaceae; genus Streptomyces; species Streptomyces sp. ICC4. The sequence goes on from NZ_CP030286.1 coordinate 92,465, forward strand.
GTGGGATGCTCAAGTACGCACTTCGGAGTGGGTGGTTACCCCGAGGTGAGCGAACAGGTGGGGAGGGGTGCGTGATGGCGCAGACACAGCGGCCGGGCGCGGATCACTGCGGGATCGCCGCGGCGATGTCCGTGATCGACGGCAAGTGGAAGGTGTCGGTCTTGTGGGAGCTGGAGCAGCGCCCGCGCCGCTTCGGCGAACTGCGCCGACTGGTGCCGGGGGTCTCGGAGAAGGTCCTCGCGGCCCAGCTGCGCGAGCTGGAGACGGACGGCGTCGTCCACCGCGAGGTCTACGAGGAGGTGCCGCCGCGCGTCGAGTACTCCCTGACCCCGCTGGGCCTGGAGCTGAACGAGGCCCTGGCGTCCCTCGGCGCGTGGGGCGCCAAGCACCTGCTCCCCGACGCGCCGGGCATCACGGCCTGAGGCCCGGCCCGAGGCCCTGGGCCCCGTCGGCCGGGCGGCGGAACAGCGCCGTCCACAGGAAGGCCTCGCCGAAGGAGCCGGACGAGGGCGGCTCGTCGTTCATCCGGCGCAGCTCGACCTCGGTGAGGTCGCCGAAGACCCACCGCAACGACTCCGCGGTGTAGGCGAGGCCGCCCTCGAGGCGGGCCCGGCCGTAGAACTCGGCGTCGGGCAGTTCGGAGCCCATCGCGCCGGAGGCGAAGCAGGTGAGGGCGAAGCTGCCGCCGGGCGCCAGGAGCCGGTCCAGCAGGGCCAGGTAGCTGACGCGGCGGTGCGGCGGCAGGTGGTGGAAGCAGCCGGAGTCGTAGATCACGTCGTACGGGCCCACGAGCCCGGCGCCGGCCGCGCCGAAGGCGTCGCCCTGGTGGAAGCGGATCCGATCCGCCGGCGCCCCGGCCGCGCGGACCCGCTCCGCGGCCCACGCCAGGGCCGTCGGGGAGAGGTCCACGGCGTCCACCTCGAAGCCGAGCGAGGCCAGGTGCAGGGCGTTGCGGCCGGGGCCGCAGCCCAGGTCGAGGGCGCGGCCGCCCGGGGCGATCAGGCCGCGGGCGAGGCAGGAGACGAGGTTCTCGTCGGGCTTCGCCGCGAAGAAGGGAACCGGACGTTCCCGGTCCGTGTAGAAGTCGTCCCACCAGGAGGATCCGCCGGTCGTCCAGCGGTCGGCCTCCGGTGCGAAGAGGCCGTCCATGAGGGCGAGCACATCGTCGACAGTGCGTATGTTCCGGTCCATCCGAACCCCTTTCCCGTGTCCCCGATCTTACCGTCGGGAACAGTGAAATCCCAGGTCAAGTGGGGTGTGCGGGATGCCTGGAGATCGCTTTGAGGGCCGTACGGGGTCGTGTCGCGGGCTGCTCGGACCCGGCTTGCGCACACCGGGCGCGGGGCGCCCGCAGGCCCCGCCGGTGGCCGTCACGGGGCTGTTCGAGGCCGCGCCGGAGCGGGTTTCGCGAGGAGTTCCGGGGCCGTTGCCACCGTGGGAGTCGGGGCCCCTGGGGCTCCGCTATCCTCCTGCGCCACCCGATAGTATGTGCGGCGGCAAGAGTCAAAGCTGTCCCACACCGTCCTTGAGTCCGCGTCCTTGTCCGGAGCACGGGTCGTTCGGGGCCCGAGCCGGACAGTGGCTTGCTGAGAAACGACCGGCCGCAGGGCCGAGGACCGACCAGCAGTAGGGACATCTTCAAGTGACAGTCAGTACCGAGGGGTCGGCGCCCGTGCGCCCGGGTCCCGAGAGCGCCCCCGCGGCGCCCGCCCGATCGGAGTCGGGCCCGGCCCGCCTCCTGCGCTCCCGAGGCGCGCTGCTGCTGCTCGAAGCGGTCGTGGCCTTCACCGCCGCCCTCATCCTCCCCGTGCTGGCGCGCGGCTTCAAACTCAACCCGCTGAACCGCATCGCGCAGGTCAGCGGCCTGGCCGCGATCCAGCTGCGGTTCGCGCTGCTCGGCCTGCTGCTCATCGGCCTGGTGCTGCTGGCGATGAAGCTCCGCGGCGGCCGCCACTTCGATCTGGCCACCCGGATATCCGCCGCCGGCATCGCCGGTCTGGCCAGCGGTTTCGTCGCGGCGGGCGCGGTGGTCGCGCTCCAGGGCACGCCGTGGCCGATGTTCGGCCTCAACGGCGACAGCGGCCGGATCGTCGAGTGGGCCCACCTGGTGGCCAACGGGAAGCCCTCCGGCTCCCCGGTCTACCCGCCGGCTCCGCTCTACACCCTCGGCTACTACGCCGAGCTGTTCCGCGGCGGGAACACCGCCTACGCCTTCAAGGACCTCCAGATCCTCGGGGCCGCGTTCTTCGGCCCGCTCACCTACTTCGCCTGGCGGCTGCTCCTCAGCCCGATCCGGGCGCTCGCCTTCGGCGTCGTACCGGCCTTCGCGCTGATCGACTCCTACAAGCCGTACAGCCAGACGGTCCTCGTCGTGCTCGTGCCGGTCCTGGTGGCCATGGTCGTGGCGCTGCGCCGCAGCGGCACCGCGAACTGGCGTCCGCTGCTGCTCAAGGGCGCCGGCTTCGGCGCGCTGCTCGCGGTGCTCTTCCTGACGTACTCGGGCTGGTTCCTGTGGAGCGCGGGCGGCGTGTTCTTCGCCGCGCTGCTGTACTTCCCGTGGAAGAGCGGCCGGCTCAAGGGCGCCGCCTTCATGGGCTCCGCCCTGGCCGCCTTCATGGTGGTGGCGGGGAAGTACCTGATGGTCATGCTCAAGGAGGGGCAGACCACCAAGGACTACAACTTCCGCTTCGACAACTTCACCGACCCGGCGTACTACCTGATGTGGCGCACGGACATGCCGGGCAAGGTGGGCGACTGGCCGCCGCCCGGGGAGTTCGGCGGGGTCGGCCTGTTCGCCATCGTGACCTTCGTCTGCCTGGGCGTCGCGATCTGGCTGGGCCTGCGCAAGCCGCTGGTGGTCACCATCGCCGCGATGTTCATCAGCGCGTGGGTGATGCGCATGTACATCGCCCAGAACATGTACGAGACGCACACGGTCCAGCTGTACACGCGCACCAACAACCAGCTGCTCTACTGCGGACTGATCCTGTGCGGCCTGGTGGCCCACCTGGTCTCGCAGCGGATGGCCGAGCGGCGCACCGCCGAAGCGGCCGACGGCGCCCCGGCCGCGCCGGGACGGGCCGGCGTCACGGGCGGCGGCTTCCCCGGCCGCGAGGGAGCGGTGATCGGCGCCCTCTGCGCCCTGCTGCTCCTGCTCGGCACGGTGTCCTCCGCGATGTCCGACCGGTACATGCCGGCGCAGGACGGTACGTACCGGATCCTGCCCTGGGTTTCCCACACCGTTCGCCAGCAGAACGGCAAGTGCCCGAAGTTCGCCCCCAAGCACGAGTGCTCCAAGGACGGCGACCAGTCCTGGCTGAGCTACATCCGTTGACCCGAAGGACGACATGATCTCCGCACTGACGCGGCTGGCCGACTGGTCGGCCAAGACTCCCAAGCGGCTCTGGGCTGTCTCCTTCGTGCTCTTCTTCACCCTCGCGGCCTCCTGGTCCGCCGCCACCCCGCTCGGCGGCTCCCCGGACGAGCACGCGCACTTCATCCGCGCGGCGGCCGTCGCCCGGGGCCAGATCAACGGCTCCGAGGTGATGGTCCCGCACATGGTGGCGGGCATCGAGGGGAAGTTCGCCGAGACCGGGGTCAAGCTCCCGGAGTGGTACAAGCAGCTGCCCAAGCAGCACGAGTGCTACGCCTGGCACGAGGAGCGGCCCGCGTCCTGCGCCCGCAAGCTCGGCCACTCGGAGAAGACCGCCGAGGTCCCGACCGCGGCCGGCCGCTACCACCCGGCGTACTACATGGTGACCGGCTGGCCGAGCCTGCTGGTCGACGGTCCGCGCGGGCTGTACCTGATGCGCCTGATGGCGGCCCTGTTCTGCTCGGCCCTGCTGGCGAGCGCCGTGGTCACGGCCGCCGAGTGGACGCGCAGGCGCTCGGTCGCGCTGCTCGGCGTCTTCACCGCGGCCACGCCCATGGCCCTGTACATGGCCGGCATGGTCAACCCCAGCGGCGGTGAGATCGCCGCCGGCATCCTGGTGTGGACCGCCCTGCTGTCGATCTTCATGTCGCCCGATCCGGGACTGCTGAACCGCAGGCTGGCCAGGGTCGGCATCGGCGGCCTGGTGCTCATCAACATCCGCCCGCTCGGACTGATCTGGTTCGCCGGGGCGGTCGTCTTCTCGGTGCTGCTGGCCGAGCGCGGCGCGCTGCGCCCGGTGCTGCGCCGCAAGGCCCTGTGGATCTGGACGGCGCTGCTCGGCCTCGCCACGGTCGGTGCGCTGCTCTGGGCCCGCGCGCACCCCGACAACTCGGTGATCAACGTCCCCAAGTCGCTCACCATGCGGGAAGCGGCCCGGCAGACCTTCGGGAACACCGAGACCTACGTCCACCAGATGCTCGGCTACTTCGGCTGGCTGGACACCCCGGCCCCGGCCTTCACCTGGCAGGTCTGGCTCGGCGTGATCGCCGTGGTCACCGTGCTGGGGCTGGCGTACGGCCGCGGGCGCGAGGCGGTGGCGCTGATCGGCATGCTGGTGGCGATCGTCGTGGTCCCGGTGGTGGCCCAGGCCTCGCAGGCGGAGACGCTCGGCATGGTCTGGCAGGGCCGCTACCTGCTGCCCTTCGCGGTCGGCCTGCCGTTGATGGCGGCGCTGATCTGCGCGAGCCGGGCGCCCGAGAAGGGCTTCCCCTGGCGCCGGTTGGTCGGCTTCGCGGTGGCCGGCCTCGCGCTGGCGAACGCGGCGGCGTTCTTCTGGGCGCTGCGGCGCTTCGCGGTCGGCGTCAGCGGCCCCTGGATCCCGTACTCGGCGCACTGGAACCCGCCCGGCGGCTGGGTGCTGTGGAGCGGCGTGTACACGGTGGCGGCGATCGCCCTCGTGGTGCCCGCCCTGATGCGCGACCGCGCGCCCGGGGAACCGGACGGAGCGGGCCGCGGCGGAGCGGACCCGGACGAGGCCGCCGGCTCCGGCGCGCAGCCGCGGGCGACGGCGGCCCGCTGATCCGGCGCGGGCCCGCCCGTCCGGCGCGGGCCCGCCCGTCAGGCGTTGGCCCGCTCCGCCGGGATGTCCGCCACCGCGAAGGACGGCGTGCGGTCGTCGGCCTCGGCCAGCAGCGCCCCGCCCGGCGCCCACACGGCCGCGCCCCCGCACCCGGTCCACGGCCCCGCCGGCCCGACGTGGTTGGCGAGGGCCACGTACATGCCGTGGTCCCGGGCGATCCCGGGGTGGACCCAGGCGCGCTCGCCGACGCCGTCGCCCGTCCCGTAGAGCGAGCTCGCCAGGTGCACCCGGCAGCCGGCCGCCGCGCCCGCGCCGGGCACGTCCGCGAAGTGGTTGTCGAAGCAGATGCCCAGGGAGAAGCGGATCCCGCCGAGTTCGAACCGGCCCGGGACCGCCCCCGCCGCGAAGACCTCCTGCTCGTGGCGGAAGAGGTGCTGCTTGGCGTACGTGGTCACGTGCGCGCCGGCCGCGTCGTGCACCAGGGTCGCGATGAGGGGCAGGGGGCCGTCCCCGCGCAGCGCGACGTTGACGGCGGTGGCGGTCCCGGCGGCCCGGACGGGGTCCAGCCGGGGGTCGTCCGGCCCGGTCAGCCACAGTCCCGGGTCGGTGGCGAGCGCGGGCAGTTCGTACCCGGTCAGCGTGAGCTCGGGGAACACCACCAGGTCGACGCCCTCCGCCCGGGCCCGGGCGGCGAGGGCGGCCGCGCGCGCGGCGTTGGCGGGCACGTCGGCGGGGACGCAGGTCAGCTGGGCGGCGGCGATCTTCACGGGCTCCAGCTTGCCAGCCGGCGCGAGGGGGCGGGGAGCGGGTCCGGGTCAGGCCGCCGGTCCGTGCAGGAGCGTCAGGAAGGACCGGAAGACGGCCGGCATGTCCACGGCTTCCGGGGCGAGCAGCCACTGGTACTGGAGGCCGTCCATCACGGCGGCCAGCAGCGGGGCCGCCTGCTCGGGGGTGAGGCCCGAGGGGAGGCGCTCGCCGAACTCGGCGCGCAGCATCGCCGCCATCTCCCCGCGCACCTGCGCGTACCGATCGGTGAAGAACTCCCGTGCGGGATGGCCGTCGGTGACGCTCTCGCCGAGCAGTGCGGAGAAGGTCTGCACGATGCCCGGGCGCATCGCGTTGTAGTCCACCAGCGAGGCCAGCAGGTCCAGGCGCCACGTGCCGGCCGAGGCGCGGCTGCCGCCGCCGGTGTCCCAGCGGTCGCGCTCCTCCAGGACGGCGACCAGCAGCGCCTCCTTGGTCGGGAAGTAGTGCAGCAGCCCCTGCTGGGTCAGCCCCACGCGCTCGGCGACCGTACCGAGTGAAGCGCCGCGGTAGCCGCGCTCCGCGATGACCTCGACGGCCGCGCGGACGATCTCCCCGCGCCGTTCCTCACTTCTCGCCCTGGCCATCGCCGCGACGCCCCTTCCGTTCAGCCCGCCAGCAGGACCGTACGGCATCTTTCTATCACGAACAGATTACGAACCCTACCGCTCTACAGGTAAACGGTCCACGATGGAGCCAGCCGCACCGCGCAGCCGCCCCGCACGGCCGGCGCGCGGCCCCGCGTCTCGACTACCCGCACTCAACGAGGAGGCATGGCCGTGACCGATGCCGATCAGGTCCGCAACGACGTCGTAGAGGCGGCGCTGGGCAAGCTGGACCTCGACACCAAGGCCCGGCTGCTGGCCGGCCAGGACATGTGGTCCCTGCCCGCCGTCCCCGAGATCGGGCTGCGCTCCCTGGTCTTCTCCGACGGCCCCATCGGGGTGCGCGGCGTGCGCTGGACCGCCGACGACCCGTCCGTCGCCCTGCCCTCCCCGACCGCGCTCGCCGCCGCCTGGGACCCGGCGCTCGCCCGCCGGGCCGGCCGCCTCCTCGCCCAGGAGGCCCGCCGCAAGGGCGTCCACGTCCTCCTCGCGCCCACCGTCAACCTGCACCGCTCCCCGCTCGGCGGCCGCCACTTCGAGTGCTACTCGGAGGACCCGTACCTCACCGGCGCCGTCGGCAGCGGCTACGTGAACGGGGTCCAGGACGGCGGGGTCGGCACCACCGTCAAGCACTTCGTCGGCAACGACGCCGAGACCGACCGGTTCACCGTCGACAGCGTCATCGCCCCGCGCCCGCTGCGCGAGCTGTACCTGGCGCCCTTCGAGGCGATCGTCGCCAACGCCCACCCGTGGGGCATCATGACGGCCTACAACCGGGTCAACGGCGTGTACATGAGCGAGAACGCCCACCTCGTCAACGAGGTCCTGCGCGCCGAGTGGGGCTTCGACGGCTGCAACGTCTCCGACTGGATGGCCGCCCGCTCCACCACCGGCGACATCCTCGGCGGCCTCGACGTGGTCATGCCCGGCCCCGCCTGCGTCTACGGCGCACCGCTCGCCGACGCCGTCCGCTCCGGCGAGGTGCCGGAAGCCGCCGTCGACGAGGCCGTCCGCAACGTCCTGCGCCTCGCCGCCCGCGTCGGCATCCTGGAGGGCGCCCCCGCCGTCGTCGGCGAGGTCCCGGCGCCCGTCGACGGCCAGGCCCTGGCCCGCGAGCTCGCCGCCCGCGGCTTCGTCCTCGTCCGCAACGAGGCCGTGTCCGGCACCGAGCGGGCCCTGCCCCTCGACACCTCCGCCGGCCGCACCGTCGCCGTCATCGGCGCCGCCGCCCGCGACGCCCGCGTGCTGGGCGGCGGTTCCGCCACCGTCTTCCCCGAGCGGATCGTCTCCCCGCTGGACGGACTGACCGCGGCCCTCCCCGAGGGCGCGGTGCGCTTCGCCGTCGGCGCCGACCCCAGCGACGAACTCACCCCCGCTGACAAGGGCTTCGAGCTCCGCGCGATCTGCCGCGACGCCTCCGGCGCCGTCCTCGGCACGGGCTCGCTGCCGACCGGCCAGGTCCAGTGGATCGGCGACGACCTGCCCGAGGGCGCCGCGTACGAGACGATGGCGAGCATCGAGGTCGTCGGCACCTTCGTCCCGCGCGAGAGCGGCGAGCACGCCTTCGGCACCCGCGGACTCGGCGCCTTCGCCCTCGCCGTCGGCGGCGAGATCCGCTGGGAGGGCGTCCAGTCGATGGGCAACGAGGCCGACCCGTTCGAGGCCTTCTTCGGAGCCCCCAACGAACGGACCCGCCTCACCCTCACCGAGGGCGAGGCCGTCGAGGTCTCCCTGACCTACCAGGTCCCCGACGTGAGCGCCCTGCCCCTCAAGGCGATCATGTTCTCCTTCCTCCATCTCGGCCCGCAGCGCTCCGCCGACGAGCTCATCGACGAGGCCGTGGAGGCGGCGCGCGCGGCCGACACCGCCGTCGTGGTCGTCGCCACCACCGAGCGCGTGGAGTCCGAGGGCTTCGACCGGGTCGACCTCACCCTCCCGGGCCGCCAGGACGACCTGGTCAGGGCCGTCGCCGCGGTCAACCCGAACACCGTGGTCGTCGTCAACGCCGGCTCCCCGGTCGAGCTCCCGTGGCGCGAGGAGGTCGCCGCCGTCCTGCTGACCTGGTTCCCCGGGCAGGAGGGCGGGGCCGCGCTGGCCGACGTACTCCTCGGCGACGCCGAGCCGGGCGGGCGGCTGCCCACCACCTGGCCCGCGCGGTTCGCGGACGCGCCGGTCACCGAGGTCATCCCGACCGAGGGGCGCCTGGAGTACGGAGAGGGGCTCTTCATCGGCTACCGGGCGTACGAGCGGGAGGGGATCGCCCCCGCCTACCCCTTCGGCCACGGCCTCGGCTACACGGACTGGGCGTACGAGTCCCTGGAGGCCACCCCGGAGGCGGTGCGGGTCCGCCTCACCAACACCGGCGCCCGGCCGGGCCGCGAGACCGTCCAGATCTACCTGGCCCCCACGGCCGACACCGTGGAGCGCCCGGCGAGCTGGCTGGCCGGCTTCGCGAGCGTGAGCGCCGGGCCCGGCGAGAGCGTGGAGGTCGAGATCGCCCTGCCCGGGCGCGCCTTCGAGATCTGGGACGAGGACGCCCGCGCCTGGCAGCGGATCGGCGGCGGCTACGAGGTCCGCGCGAGCCACGCGCACGGCGACACGCGGCTGACGGCGACCCTCGATCTGTAATGGCCGGAAATCACCCGTGTTGAGGTGATCCAAGAGCTGGACCGGGGGCGGGCCCTGACACCCGCCCCCGGTCCTGTCCGCTGTCCGGCGTCAACGCGGGGGCTCGGCGGAGGTCACCTGTCGGTGCGCCAGTTCCGCGAGCCGCGCCTGTCCGTCCTTGCCCGGGTGGAACCAGTCCCAGCGGCTCAACTGCTCCGCCGAGAACGGGTACTGGAAGACCGCGCCGCCGTCGTAGCGGCACAGCCCGTCCTTCGCGCAGACCTCGCGCAGCACCTCGTTGTACTCGACCACGCGCGCCCGCACCTGCTCGCGCCGGGCCGTCGCCCCGGCGGTCTCGGAGGTGGGTTCGGCGAGCATCGACTGGCAGATGCCGAGCCGCCAGACCTGGCGCACCATCGGATCGTCCTTGCCCTGCTCCCACAGGCGCTGGAGGTCCGGGACGCTGGAGACGTACACCTGCGAGGCGGGCGAGGCGGCCCGCAGGTCCGCGAGCGCCTTCTCGAACCCGGAGCGGAAGGCGGCCACCGGGGTCATCGACGAAGCCGACGGCCGGCAGGCGTCGTTCGAGCCCACCATCACCGTGACCAGGCCGGGCCTGTGCGCGGCGGCGGAGGCCAGCTGTCCCGGCAGGTCGGCCATCCGGGAGCCGGTCACCGCGTAGTTCCAACTGCGCGCGGGCGCCTCGGCCTCCCCGAGCAGCCGAGCGGCCAGCGAGTGGACGGCGGGGTCGTCACCGGTGGCCCAGGAGGCCTCCGGGCAGTCGGCCAGCACCGAACAGGCGTCGAAACCGCGCGTGATGGAGTCGCCGACCGCGGCGACCGAGGCGGGCGCGGTGTTCCAGCGGGGCGCGGCCTGCGCCCCCCGTTCGCCCGCGGGCTTCGCCCCGTCGGCCGAACACCCGCCCAGCACACCCGCCGCCACGACCAGCAGGGCGGCCGTCGCGCCCGCGCCCGGAAGCGTCCTGCGCGCTCGGCGGCGCGGGGCGGTGGTGCGCATGCGGGAGGTCCCTCCTCGTCGCCCCGCGTCCATCGGGGGCGTCCTGCTGAGTGAATGCTCTGTGTTTACGGGCCTGGGAGCGACCGTACGTCACACCATGACCCCCGGCGCACGGTAGCTTTTTCCCGTGGCGTTTCGGCCGCAAGTCCCGCAACGCAATGTCAAATAATTTCCGTTACATTACATCACGTCACATACTGTCCGTTTTCTGGAGTTTATTCCCGACCTCGTCCCACACTGGAGGTCCCGGTGACGACACGTGGAGTCCTGTACGTGCACTCCGCACCGCGCGCGCTCTGCCCGCACGTGGAATGGGCTGTTGCGGGGGTGCTCGGGGTGCGGGTGAACCTCGACTGGATCCGTCAGCCCGCCTCCCCGGGCACCTGGAGAGCCGAGTTCTCCTGGCAGGCCGAGGCGGGCACCGCATCGAAACTCGCCTCCGCCCTGCGCGGCTGGCACCTGCTCCGCTTCGAAGTGACCGCGGAACCCTGCCCGACGGCCGAGGGCGAGCGCTACAGCTCCACCCCGCAGCTCGGCATCTTCCACGCCGTCACCGGAATGCACGGCGACATCCTGATCCCCGAGGACCGGCTGCGTGCCGCCCTCGCCCGGTCCTCGCGCGGAGAGACGGACCTGGAGGCGGAGATCGCCAAACTGCTCGGCAAGCCCTGGGACGACGAGCTCGAACCCTTCCGCTACGCCGGCGAGGGCGCTCCGGTGCGCTGGCTCCACCAGGTCGTCTGAGCCCTGCTCGCGCACGCGAAAGGCCCACCCGGAACCATCCGGGTGGGCCTTTCGCGTGGGTCTCGGTCAGACAGTACGGAACGCGAGCGTCACGTTGTGGCCGCCGAAGCCGAAGGAGTTGTTGATCGCGGAGATCGGGCCGTCGGCCGGGAGCTTGCGGGGCTCGCCGCGCACGATGTCCGCGTCGATGTCGTCGTCGATGTCGTCGAGGTTGATCGTCGGCGGGGCCAGGCGGTGGTACAGCGCCAGCACCGTCGCGACGGTCTCGATGCCGCCCGCGCCACCGAGGAGGTGACCGGTCATCGACTTGGTGGCCGAGATCGCGATGTGGTCGAGGTCGTCGCCCAGCACCTTGCGCAGGGCCTTCAGCTCGGCCGTGTCACCCTGCGGGGTGGACGTGGCGTGCGCGTTCAGGTGGACCAGCTCGGCCGGGTCGAGACCCGTGTTGTCGAGCAGGTTCTGCACGGCGGCCGCGACACCGCGGCCGGTCGGCTCCGGCTGCGCGATGTGGTGGCTGTCCGCGGACAGGCCCTGGCCCAGCACCTCGCAGTAGACCCGGGCGCCGCGCGCGGCGGCGTGCTCGGCGGACTCCAGGATCACGACGCCGGCGCCCTCGCCGAGGACGAAGCCGTCGCGGGCCTTGTCGTACGGGCGGGAGGCCGTGGTCGGGTTCTCGTTGTTCTTGGACATCGCCATCATGTTGGCGAACGCGGCGATCGGCAGCGGGTGGATCGCCGCCTCGGTGCCGCCCGCGACGACCACGTCGGCACGGCCGGTGCGGATCATCTCGACGGCGTAGCCGATGGCCTCGGCGCCCGACGCGCAGGCGCTGACCGGAGTGTGCACACCCGCGCGGGCGTTGACCTCCAGGCCGACGTTGGCCGACGGGCCGTTCGGCATGAGCATGGGGACGGTGTGCGGGGAGACCCGGCGCACACCCTTTTCCTTCAGTACGTCGTACTGGTCGAGCAGGGTGGTCACGCCGCCGATGCCGGAGGCGATGACGGTGCCCAGGCGCTCGGGCGCGATCGACGCGTCCTCGCCCGCCGGGGCGGTGTAGCCGGCGTCGGCCCACGCCTCGCGGGCCGCGATGATCGCGAACTGGGCCGAGCGGTCCAGCTTGCGGGCCAGCGGCCGGGGAAGGACCTCACTCGGGTCCACGGCGGCAGTTGCGGCGATACGAACCGGGAGTTCGGCAAAGCGCTCGCCCTCGAGGGGCTTTACGCCGGAACGGCCGGCAAGCAGACCTTCCCAGGTCGAAGCGCTGTCGCCACCCAGCGGAGTGGTTGCGCCGATACCGGTGACGACCACGGTGCGATTGGTCGGGCTCACAGGAATTCTTTCTCCACGTCTCAGGGGGTGCTGAATTGTCACGGCGCCACCGCCAGGTGGCGACAAACGCTCGTCAGGCTCAGGCCTGGTTCTTGAGGATGTAGCTCGCAGCATCGCCGACGGTCTTGAGACCCTTGACGTCCTCGTCCGGGATCTTCACCTCGAAGCGCTCTTCGGCGGCGACGACGACCTCGACCATGGACAGCGAGTCGACGTCCAGGTCGTCGGTGAAGGACTTCTCGAGCTGGACGTCCTCGGTCGGGATGCCGGCGATCTCGTTGACGATCTCGGCGAGACCTTCGACGATCTCATCCTGGGTGTAGGCCATGTGGCGCTCCTTCATTGGGTACTGGGGTGGAACAGGGACGGAAAAAGGGATTCCGGACCCTAGGGGAGGGTAACGACCGTCGCGGCGTAGACGAGTCCCGCCCCGAAGCCGATGACGAGCGCGGTGTCGCCGCTCTTCGCCGCTCCGGTCGCCAGGAGCCGCTCCATAGCGAGCGGGATCGAGGCGGCCGAGGTGTTGCCGGTGGTTTCGACGTCACGGGCGACCGTGACGTGCTCCGGCAGCTTCAGAGTCTTCACCATCGAGTCGATGATCCGCATGTTTGCCTGGTGCGGAATGAAGACGTCCAGGTCATCGGCGGTGATCCCGGCTGCGTCGAGCGCCTGCTGGGCCACCTTGGCCATCTCGAAGACGGCCCAGCGGAAGACCGCCTGGCCCTCCTGGGTGATGGCCGGAAACTTCTCGGCGCTGTCCGTGCTGCGGTACTCGTCCCACGGCACGGTCTGCTTGATCGTCTCGGACTTGTCGCCCTCGGAACCCCACACCGTGGGGCCGATGCCCGGCTCGTCCGAGGGGCCGACGACCACGGCGCCCGCGCCGTCGCCGAAGAGGAAGGCCGTCGCACGGTCCTCCAGGTCGGTGAGGTCCGAGAGCCGCTCCACGCCGATGACGAGGACGTACTCCGCCGAACCCTCCACGATCAGGCCCTTGGCCAGGGTCAGGCCGTAGCCGAAGCCGGCGCAGCCCGCCGAGATGTCGAAGGCCGCGGGCTTGCCCGCGCCGATGCGGTGCGCGATCTCCGTCGCGACCGCCGGGGTCTGCTTGAAGTGCGACACCGTCGAGACGATCACGGCGCCGATCTTCTCCGGCTCGATCCCGGCGGCGGCCAGCGCCTTGCCGGAGGCCTCCACCGACATCGCGGCGACGGTCTCCTGGGGCGAGGCCCAGTGCCGCGTGGCGATGCCGGAACGGGAGCGGATCCACTCGTCGGACGAGTCGATGGTCTCGAGGATGACCTCGTTGGGCACCACGCGGACAGGGCGGTAGCCGCCCACACCGAGGATGCGGGCGTACGGGGAGCCCTTGGATGGCTTGATCTTCGACATGCTGTGTGGGCTCCTTCTCTCAGACCGCGTGCTCGGCTACGAGCGCCGCGGCCTTCTCGAGATCGTCCGGGGTCCTCAGGGCCACGCTCGGTACGCCCTTGAGCGCGCGCTTGGCCAGACCCGTCAGAGTGCCACCCGGGGACAGCTCGATGATCCCCGTGACACCCAGTTCGGCGAACGTCTCCATGCACAGGTCCCAGCGGACCGGGTTGGCCACCTGGCCGACCAGCCGGGCGACGACATCGGCGCCCGTGGTCACGACCTGGCCATCCTTGTTCGATACGTACTTCAGCACCGGGTCGGCCGGGGAGAGGGCGGCTGCCGCCTTCTCCAGACCGGCGACCGCCGGAGCCATGTGGTGCGTGTGGAAGGCGCCCGCGACCTTGAGGGCGACGACCTTCATGGAACCCTCGGGCTTCTCGGCCTCCAGGGCCGCGATCTGCTCCATGGTCCCCGCGGCCACGATCTGGCCCGCGCCGTTCACGTTCGCCGGGGTCAGGCCCAGCTTCTCCAGGTGGGCCACGACGACGTCCGGCTCCCCGCCGAGGACCGCCGCCATGCCCGTCGCGGTGATCGCCGCGGCCTCGGCCATGCCGAGCCCGCGGGTGCGTACGAAGGACAGCGCGTCCGTGTCGGACAGCACGCCGGCGTAGGCGGCGGCGGTGATCTCGCCGACGCTGTGGCCCGCGACGGCACCGAAGGCCGTGGGCGCGCCCAGCGCGGACGCGGAGAGCAGACCGGCGGCAACCAGCAGGGGCTGCGCCACGGCCGTGTCGCGGATCTCCTCCGCGTCGGCCTTCGTGCCGTAGTGGGCAAGGTCGAGCCCGATGGCGTCCGACCAGCCGGCGACGCGGGCAGCGGCGCCGGGCAGTTCGAGCCAGGGAGTCAGGAAGCCGGGCGTCTGTGCGCCTTGGCCGGGAGCGACGAGTACGAGCACCCTCACACTCTCTCTTGTGTTCGGTCCGCGCCGCCCGTGGGGACAGGGACGAAGAACCTTCGGGGTAATTGTTGATGTCCGACAAAAGTCTAGGACTGAGGATCGCCGTCGGCCAGACGCCCGAGGATCAGGGCGATCCTCAGGGTGAACGCGGAACGGACATCTGAGGGCGACCAGCCGGTGACGTCCGTCACACGTCGCAGCCGGTAGCGCACGGTGTTGGGGTGAACGAACAGCATCCGAGCTGCGCCTTCGAGACTGCTCGCCTGCTCCAGGTAGACGCTGAGCGTCTCCAGGAGGGCCGAACCCGCCTCCTCCAGCGGTCTGTAGATCTCCTCCACCAACTGCTCGCGCGCCGAAGGGTCCGACGCGATCGCGCGTTCGGGCAGGAGATCGTCCGCCAGCACCGGACGCGGAGCGTCCTGCCAGGCCGTGCAGGCCTTGAGCCCGGCCGCCGCCGCCTGCGCGGACTTCGTGGCGTTCAGCAGGTCCGGGACGACCGGGCCGGCCACCACCGGACCCGCCGCGAACGGCCCGATCAGGGACTTCGCGACCTGCATCGGATTGTCGCTGCCGCCCGCGATGACCACGAGCCGGTCGCCGAGCACACCGGTGAGGACCTGCAGCTTGTGGTGGCGGGCCGCGCGCCGGATCGCCTCCACCGTCAGCTCGCTGTCGCCCTCCGGCGCGGTGCCCAGCACGACGCACACGTGGTCCGGGGAGTTCCAGCCGAGCGCCGCCGCCCGGGACAGGGCGCCCTCGTCGGCCTCGCCGGACAGCACCGCGTTGACGACCAGCGACTCCAGCCGGGCGTCCCACGCCCCGCGGGCCTCGGCGGCCTGCGCGTACACCTGGGCGGTCGCGAAGGCGATCTCCCGGGCGTACACCAGCAGCGCCTCGCGCAGGATCGACTCGTCACCGGGTGCCGCGACCTCGTCGATCGCGGTCTCCATGACCTCGATCGTGGTCCGCACCATCTCGACGGTCTGGCGCAGGGTGATCGCCCGGGTCAGCTCGCGCGGAGCCGTCCCGAAGACATCGGTCGAGATCGCCTGAGGGGCCTCCGGATGCCGGAACCACTCGGTGAACGCGGCGATGCCGGCCTGGGCGACCAGGCCGATCCAGGACCGGTTCTCCGGTGGCATCGCCCGGTACCACGGCAGCGTCTCGTCCATGCGCGCGATGGCGTTGGCCGCGAGCCGGCCGGAGGACTTCTCGAGCCGCCGCAGCGTCGCGGAATGCGGATGGGCGGGAGCCGGATGCGCGGAATGGATCGCGGGGGAATGCTCACGTTCGGGTTGGGGCACGTGACAAGACTGCCTTATCGGGGAGAGCTCGCGGCGTCCGGTACCACGGGCGCCACCCGGTCCGGAGGCTACGGTGACCCCCATGATTGATGTACGCCGCGGCTCCGACCGGTACGAGGGCGGGGACGCGCAGGCCGGGATCGCCACCCGGCACGCCTTCTCCTTCGGACAGCACTACGACCCGGACAACCTGCGCTTCGGCCCGGTCATGGCGTGCAACGAGGAGACCCTCGCCCCCGGCGCCGGCTTCGACGAGCACCCCCACAGCCACACCGAGATCGTCACCTGGGTGGCCGACGGCGAGCTCACCCACCAGGGCGCCACGGGCGCCGGAACCCTGGTCCGGCCCGGCGACGTACAGCACCTCGGCGCCGCTTCCGGCACGCGCCACGTGGAGCGCAACGACGGCCCCGGGCCGCTGCGCTTCGTCCAGATGTGGCTCGCGCCGCTCGACACGGCCGGGGAGCCCTCGTACGCCCTGGTCAGGGGCATCGCCGACAGCACGCCCTACGCGGTGCCGGCGGCCGGGGCCGTCCTGCACGTACGGCGGCCGGGCGCGGGCGAGCGGGTCGCCGTGCCGGCGGCCGAGCGGGTGTACGTGCACGTCGTACGGGGAGACCTGCGCCTGGACGGCGAGCACGGGGAGGAGATCGGCCCCGGGGACTCCCTGCGGATCACCGGCGAGCCGGACCTGGAGCTCGTCGCCGGATCCCCGGGCGAGCTGCTGATCTGGGAGCTTCCCTGACCGGCCGGCCGATCAGACCGGGCGGCGGAGGTCGGCGAGCACCGCGTCGGTGAACACGGGCCAGGCCTCCACGGCCCACGGGCCGAAGGGGCGGTCGGTCAGCGCCACGCACGCGGCGCGCGCGTCCGGGTCCACCCACAGGAAGGTCCCGGCCTGCCCGAAGTGCCCGAAGGTGCGCGGCGAGGAGCCGGAGCCCGTCCAGTGCGGGGCCTTCCCGTCGCGGATCTCCAGACCGAGGCCCCAGTCGTTGGGGGACTGGTGGCCGTAGCCGGGCAGGACGCCCTTCAGTCCGGGGTGGACCACGGCGGTGGCCTCGGCGACGGTGCGGACGTCCAGCAGCCGCGGCTGCTGGAGTTCGGCGGCGAAGCGCGCGAGGTCGGCGACGGTGGAGACGCCGTCCTTGGCGGGGGAGCCCTCCAGGCTGCTCGACGCCATGCCCAGCGGCTCGAAGACCGCCTGGTGGACGTACTCGGAGAAGGGGATCCCGGTGGCCTTGGCGATGTGGTCGCCCAGCACCTCGAAACCGGCGTTCGAGTACAGGCGGCGCTGCCCGGGCGGGGAGCTCACGCGGTGCTCGTCGAAGGCCAGGCCACTGGTGTGCGCCAGCAGGTGGCGGACGGTGGAGCCCTGCGGCCCGGCCGGCTCGTCCAGCTCGATCGCGCCCTCCTCGTAGGCGACGAGGGCGGCGTAGGCGGCGAGCGGCTTGGTCACGGAGGCCAGGGCGAAGCGGTGGTCCACCGGGCCGTGGGCGCCCAGTACGGTCCCGTCGGCGCGGACGACGGCGGCCGCGGCGGTCACAACCGGCCAGTTCTCGATGGTCCGCAGACTCTGCATGCTCTCCATGCGGCCGAGCCTACTTGCTTGGAGTGCACTCCAAGGTTTTAGCGTGTGGCCATGAGCCTGACGCAGACGCGGTACACGATCAGCGAGGTCGAGGCCCGGACCGGTCTGACCCAGCACACCTTGCGCTGGTACGAGCGGATCGGCCTCATGCCGCACGTGGACCGCTCGCACTCGGGACAGCGGCGCTTCAGCGACAAGGACCTCGACTGGCTGGCCTTCGTGGGCAAGCTGCGCGCCACCGGGATGTCGGTGGCGGACATGGTCCGCTACGCCGAACTGGTCAGGGAGGGCGGGCACACCGTCGGCCAGCGGCGCGAACTGCTGGAGCGGACGCGGCGCGATGTGCGGGCGCGGATCGCGGAACTGGGCGACGCGCTCGCCGTATTGGACTACAAGATCGACATGTATGCGATGCACGCCGTCGCGGAAAAGGCGGACCGGACATGACCGAGAACACCGAGCACGCCGAGCACGCCGAGAAGACCGGCAGGCTCGAAAAGGTCGAACTGGGCAAGGGCGGCCCGCTGGTGGGCGTCCAGGGCCTCGGCTGCATGGGCATGAGCGAGTTCTACGGGGACACGGACGAGGCGGTCGCCCGCCGGACCCTCGACGCGGCGCTCGACGCCGGGGTCACCCTCTTCGACACCGCCGACGTCTACGGGCGGGGCGCGAACGAGGAGTTCCTCGCGCCGTTCGTGGCCGCGCACCGCGAAGAGATCACCCTCGCCACGAAGTTCGCCATCGAGCGCACCGACGACCCGGTGTACCGGGGGGTCCGCAACGACGCGGCGTACATCCGTCGGGCGGTGGAGGCCAGCCTGCGCAGGCTCGGCACCGAGGTGATCGACCTCTACTACATGCACCGGCACGATCCGGCCGTCCCCTTCGCCGAATCGGTCGGCGCGATGGCGGAGTTGGTGCGGGAGGGCAAGGTGCGCCACCTCGGGCTGAGCGAGGTGACCGGGCCCGAGCTGCGCGAGGCGCACGCCGTGCACCCGATCGCGGCGCTCCAGTCGGAGTGGTCGCTCTTCAGCCGGGACGTGGAGCGCAGCGCCGCGGCCGCCGCGGCGGAGCTCGGCGTGGCGCTCGTGCCGTACTCCCCGCTCGGACGCGGCTTCCTGACCGGCGCGTTCACGGACGCGGCGGCGGAGCTGACGGCCGGTGACTTCCGCCGGGACCAGCCCCGGTTCACGGGGGAGAACGCGCGGACGAACGCGGCGCTGCTGGCGCCGGTACGGGAGATCGCGGCGGCGCACGGGGCCACGCCGGGGCAGATCGCGCTGGCGTGGGTGCAGCGGCGGGCGGCGGTGCACGGGCTGACGGTGGTGCCGATCCCCGGCACGCGCAAGCCGGAGCGGGTCGCGGAGAACACGGCGGCGACGCGGATCGCCCTGACGGAAGCCGAGCTGGCGCGGCTGGAGCCGATCGCGTCCCTGGTCGCGGGAGACCGCTACCCGGACATGTCCGCGACGTCGGTGGCCCGCGAGGCGTAGCCCGGGTCGACCCGGGCCGGGTCGGGTCGGGTCGGGGTCAGGCTTCGGCCGCGAAGCGGTCGCGCAGGGCCGTGTACTCCGCGTCGGTGAGCAGGCCCGCGCCGTGCAGTTCGGCGAGGTGCCGGAGGCGATCGTCGGCGCGGGGTCTAGGGACCGACGCGACGGGGGTGCGGGTGCGCAGCCCGGCGAGGACCGCCGCCGCGAACGGCAGGGACTCGTGGACGGCGCCGTAGCCCACGCCGAAGACGGCGGAGGCGAGGTCGTGGTCGGGGCGCGGGTCACCCGGGGCGCCCTGGACCGAGAGCCGCAGGTGGGCCCCGGGGCGGTCCGGGGAGTGCCAGGCGAGGCCGGTCAGCGCGGACAGCGGATAACGCTGGTCGCCGGCCTTCCACTTGGTGCTCGTGGCCCCGGTGCGGGACCAGCGGAAGGCGACGCAGGCGCCGTCGAAGGCGAGGCGGGCGTCGTACGCCTTCAGGGCGAGCGGCGGCTGCGGAGCCGCGACCAGGAAGCGGTCGGCGGGTCCGGCCGGGCCCAGCCGCTCGCGCAGGGCCTGTGCGAAGGCGGCCGCCCGACCCCGGGCGTCGCCGGGCAGCACCAGCCGGTACGGATCGCACGCTTCCCTCAGCTGCCCCGCCGCGGCCTCCACCAGGGGGTCCGCGCCCGCTCGCGCGTGGGCGCGCAGCACGACGGTGTCCCGGCGCCCCGCGGTCACGCTCACCCCGGACAACGCTTCGAGGGGGATCCGGCGGGTTCCCAGGGCGTGCCAGAGCCTGGGCGTTCGCATCCCCCGTGCGAAGCGGATGATCATCGAGTCCGTGGTGCGGTCGAACTCCCAGACGGCATGGTTTCCGGCCAGTACGTCACCCATGCGGCACATCGTAAAGGGACGCACCCCCGCGCGTCCCCCCGCTGTGAGGTCCGATTTCGGGTCGTCCGGGTGGGTCAGGAACCGTCGGCGCGGGAAATCCCGCGCCGGCAGGTGTCGTCCCCGGTGGCGCACACAGTGGAACCGAACGCACCGGTTCCGATTTTGGCGAAGTTGTCCAGGGAAGCGGTCCCTGGCGTGAAGTAGCCGGTGTGGCTCTTGGCTCCGGCCGCCGACAGCACGCGCGCGCCGAACTCCGGGGAGACCGGATCCGCGCCGTGGCCGAGGCCGCCGAACTCCAGGTGCGGGACGTCGGCGATCCAGTCGCCGGTGTCCCGCATCGACCACACCCGCGCCGAAGTGCCCAGCTCGCGGGCGTTGTCGACCCGCATCCCGGGGCTGCCCGCCACTGCGATGTCCGTGACCCGGGCCGGCAGCTCGTGCGCGGCTACCCCGCAGACCACGGAGCCGTAGCTGTGGCAGAACAGCGCCACGCTCGAGCTCCCGGGCAGCGCGGAGGTCAGCGCGCGCAGTCTGGCGGCGCCGTCCACGGCCATCCGGCCGGTCGCCGCGTCCATGCC
This sequence comes from Streptomyces sp. ICC4, assembly GCF_003287915.1. Lineage (NCBI taxonomy): Bacteria > Bacillati > Actinomycetota > Actinomycetes > Kitasatosporales > Streptomycetaceae > Streptomyces > Streptomyces sp. ICC4. The sequence goes on from NZ_CP030286.1 coordinate 112,689, forward strand.
GACCCCGCTCGGGGCGGTGTAGCCGGCCCAGGCGATGACGGCCGTGCGGCCGGCGGGCGCGGCCGCGCGCTCGGCCTCGTACAGGGACTCCGCCATGCCGACGGGGGCGGTCAGGCGCCGCTCGGTGCGCTCGAAGGTGAGCGCGTCGGTGTCGACGCCCGGGATGATCACCGAGACCCGGCGGGCCGTGCCGAGGTCGCCGAAGACCTCGGCGACCAGGCCGCTGCCGGTGGGGTCGAACATGAGGATCTGCCGGCCCGCTTCGGCGAGGGACTCGAAGCGGTGGGCGCGCCGCCCGGCCGTGGCGCGGTCGGAGGGGGCCAGCGTGACGTCGCCGCGGTGGGCCTCCTCGGACCGCGCGGCCTGCTGCAGGGCGATCCGGTTGGCCCGGTAGCGGGTGGCCACGGGCACGCCGTCGAGGCTTCCGACCACGAGCGGGTGGGCTTCGGCGAGCCGGGCGCGCTGGGCGCCGTCCAGGCTCGCGAAGAAGCGCGCCACGATCGGCGCGGGGGCGTCGGCGGCGGGCAGCGGCCGGCCGCCGAAGCGCGACTGGGCCCAGGAGGTGAGTGCCGCCCGGCGCGCCGAGGCCCCGTCCTCGGGCCGGTACACGGAGGTCCATCCGGTGGTCGCGAGCATGAGGAAGACCACCGTCAGCGCGAGCAGGGTGCGCAGGACGGCCGGGCGCGCGACGGCGTCGGACGAGTGGGGGTGGGCAAGGCCGGACAGTTTCACTGCGCTCAGCGTAGGAGACCATTCCGGCCCGCGGCGCGCCGGGTGACCGGAGTCACCGCGGGCCGCGCGGAGCGGAGCGGCGCCGGATGGCGGCCCGGAAGATCGTGCGGGCCGGCCCGGAAGATCGCGCGGGTCAGACCGGGCGGCGCCAGTCGGCGGCCAGCGCAGGGCCGATCTGGTCGAGGTAGCGCTCGGTCATCCGCCGGATCGTCGCGACGCCGGTGTCCTCGCCCTGCCCCCAGAGCCGCCCGGTGACCCGCATCACGCCCGAGAACGCGGCGACGGCCACCCGGGGGCGCGGATCGGCGTCCACGTCCAGCCCCTCGCGCTCGGCGATCAGCCGGGAGATCCGCTCCTCCAGCTCCGTGGAGCGGCGCAGGTGCACGGCGAGCAGGGCCGGGGTGGACTCGATGAGCCGGTAGCTGCGCATGTACAGGTCGACCGGGACCAGGTCCGAGATGGCCTCCTCGACGGTGTCCCAGGCGTCGAGGACGGCCGCGCGCATCGCCTCGAGCGGGCCCTCGGCCGCGGGGCGGGAGCGCAGCGCGGCGACGAAGTGCGATTCGACCAGGTCCTGGACCGCGAAGGCGACCTCTTCCTTGTTGGCGAAGTACCGGAAGAAGGTGCGCTGGGAGACGTCCACCGCGTCGGTGATCTCGTCGACGGTGGTCTCCTCGTACCCCTGGGCGATGAAGAGGAGGAGGGCGGCGCGCAGCAGCGCGTCGCGGGTGCGCCGCTTCTTGCGCTCGCGCAGTCCGGTCGCCGGTGCGGGCGGCGCGGGACGCTCTTCGGTCATCACGGCGTACGGGGTCCCTTCTGACGCTGGAGTGGGCGGTCAGCGTATCTGTGACGGACCTGACAGCGACTGTCTCGTTAAGCCGTCTGTGAAGTGTCAGCGACTGTCACTAATCTGTCCGCATGACTAGTCAGATCACCGTCGACGGCCAAGGCGTGGTCCTCGGCAAGGAACCGGACCCGGCGCCGGTCCGCACCGGCCTGCGCGGCCATCCGTGGCTGACCCTCTTCGCCGTCGCGGTCGGCGTCATGATGGTCACCCTCGACGGCACGATCGTCGCCGTCGCCAACCCGGCCATCCAGAAGGACCTCGGCGCCTCGCTCGCGGACGTCCAGTGGATCACCAACGGCTACCTCCTGGCCCTCGCGGTCTCCCTGATCACCGCGGGCAAGCTCGGCGACCGCTTCGGCCACCGCCAGACCTTCCTCATAGGCATCGCCGGCTTCGCCGTCTCCTCGGCGGCCATCGGCCTCTCCGGCGGAGTCGAGCTCGTCATCGGCTTCCGCGTCGCCCAGGGCGTCTTCGGTGCCCTGCTGATGCCCGCCGCGCTCGGGCTGCTGCGCGCCACGTTCCCGGCCGAGAAGCTCAACATGGCCATCGGCATCTGGGGCATGGTCATCGGCGCCTCGACCGCCGCCGGGCCGATCGTCGGCGGCCTGCTCGTGGAGAACGTGAGCTGGCAGTCGGTCTTCTTCATCAACGTGCCCGTCGGCGTGCTCGCGCTCGCCTTCGGCCTGTTCATCCTGGTCGACCACCGGGCCGAGAACGCCCCGCGCTCCTTCGACGTCCTCGGCATCGCCCTGCTGTCGGGCGGGATGTTCTCGCTGATCTGGGCCCTGATCAAGGCCTCCGAATGGGGCTGGGGCGACCTCAAGACCCTGGCCTTCCTCGGCGGCTCCCTGCTCTGCTTCGCGGCCTTCGCCGTCTGGGAGAACCACGTCTCCGAGCCGCTGATCCCGCTCGGGATGTTCCGCTCGCTGCCGCTGTCCGCGGGCACCGTGCTGATGGTCCTGATGGCCTTCGCCTTCATGGGCGGGCTGTTCTTCGTGACCTTCTACCTGCAGAACATCCACGGCATGAGCCCCGTGGACAGCGGCCTGCACCTGCTGCCCCTCACCGGGATGATGATCATCGGCTCGCCGCTGGCCGGCTTCGCCATCACCAAGGTCGGCCCGCGCCCGCCGCTGGTCGCGGGCATGGTCGCCACCGCCGTCGCCTGTTTCGGGATGGCCCAGCTGACCCCGGCCACCTCCACCCTCACCATGTCGCTCTGGTTCGCCCTGATGGGCCTCGGGCTCGCGCCCGTCATGGTCGGCGCCACCGAGGTCATCGTCGGCAACGCCCCGCTGGAGCTGTCCGGCGTGGCCGGCGGGCTCCAGCAGGCCGCCATGCAGGTCGGCGGCAGCCTGGGCACCGCCGTGCTCGGCGCGGTCATGGCGAGCAAGGTCGCCGGCACCTTCGGGGACAACTGGGCCGCGGCGAAGCTGCCGCCGCTCACCCCCGAGCAGCTCGACCTCGCGGAGAAGGGGGTCCAGGTCGGTGTGGCCCCGGTCCCGCCGGGCGCTGCGGAGCAGGTCGCGCAGGCCATCACGGGCGTCGCCCACGACACGTTCGTGGCGGGCATGAGCACCGCCTTCACCGTCGCGGGCGTGGTCGCGGTACTCGCCGCGATCGTCGCCGGCTTCACCAAGCGCGGCGAGAACGCCGCCGCGGGGGCGGGCGCGGCCCACATCTAGCCCGTGTCCAGCCCACGTCCAGCCCGTGTCCAGCCCGCCGACCGGCGCTGACCGGCACTGACCGGCGCCGCCCGAGCCGCCCGCTGCGGCCCGGGCGGCGCCCCCTCCGGCGCCTCCCCGGCCCCGTCCGCCGCCGATCGGACGGGGTCGCGGAGGCGTCAACTCCGTGCGTACGAGAGCCCCGCCGGACGGTTCCGGCGGGGTTGTCGCCTATCAGGGTGGACCCGGCCGCGGCCCCTTCCGCCCGGCCGTCCGCGCAGGTCAGCGTGGTGTCGACGGAGCTTTCGGAAACGGTCCGGGGCCCGTCCGTCCACCAGGAGTTGACCCGTCATGCGTACGTGGAGCACGACCTTCGCCCCGGCCGCCGTCCTCGCCGCCACCCTGCTGATCCCCGGAACCACCGCCGCCGCCCACGCGGCGGGCCAGGCTCCGGCCCACGGCTCCGGGCACGCCCCGGGCCGGGCCGCCGGGCCGCCGACGCTCGGGGCCTGCGCGACCGGTCAGCTGTGCCTGTGGGCGAAGCCGGAGTTCAAAGGGGCCCGCAAGACCCACGAGCTCAGCACCCTCGACATCAACAGCTGTACGGCGCTGCCGCCCGGCACCACCGCCCAGTCCCTCGTCAACCGCACCGGGCGCCCGGTGACCACCTACCAGTCCGCCGAGTGCGCCGAGACGGGCGAGTTCCAGACCTATCCGGGCGACGGGGTGTGGCTGCCCCAGTCGCCCTACCAGGTCAGGGCGTTCAAGGTGTGGGAGCGCTGACGGCGGCCGCCGCCGGAGCCGCCCCGGGCGCCTGGGCCGGCAGGCCCGCCCCCGCGCCCGGAGCGGTCCCGGGCCCGGGTCCTGCCCCGGGCCCGGGTGCGGCGAGCCGGGCGACCTCCGCGCGCAGCGCCCGTACCTCCGACGCCAGTTCGGCGATCGCGGCCGTCTGGGCCCGTTCCACCCGGTCGTCCCGCTCGAAGCGGGAGATGAACCAGGCCGCGATGTTGGCGGTCACCACACCCAGCAGCGCGATCCCGGACAGCATCAGCCCCACCGCCAGCAGCCGGCCGAGCCCGGTGGTGGGGGAGTGGTCGCCGTAGCCGACCGTCGTCATGGTGGTCACCGACCACCACAGGGCGTCGCCCAGGTTCTTGATGTTGCCGCCGGGAGCCTCCCGCTCCACGCTCAGCACGGCGAGCGAGCCGAACATCAGCAGCCCGACCACCGCGCCCGCCACGTAGGTGGTCAGCCGGATCTGCGGGGCCATCCGGGCCCGCCGGCCCACCAGCATCAGCGTGGAGACCACGCGCAGCAGCCGCAGCGGCTGGATCATCGGCAGCAGCACCGCCGCCAGGTCCATCCAGTGGGTCCGTACGAACGCCTTCTTCGAAGCCGACAGGCCCAGCCGCATCAGGTAGTCGGCGGCGAAGGCCGCCCACACCACCCACTCGGCGTGCATGCAGGCGCGGTGCACGGCCGCACTCGCGTCGGGCACGACGATGGGCACGGCATAGGCGACGGCGAATCCGAGGGCGAGCACCAGCAGAGGCGTCTGCGTCCGGCGCTCCCACCGCGACTGGCGGGAGGGTTGCTTCATGCGGAGCATCGTAAAGAACGCGTAAGACGCGGCGGACCCCGGCATCGGGGTCCGGACCCCGCACCCCGCACCCGGACCCGGGAACGACGGGGGGCCGGGTCGCCTCGGCGGCCCGGCCCCCCGTCCTCACCCGTTCGACCCGCGGGGGGTCAGGCGTCGCCGCCCGCCGCGCCCGGGTCCGCGGCCCTGACGTCCAGCAGCTGGTAGCGGTCGATCGCCTGCTTCAGCGCGGAGCGGTCGATCTTGCCCTCCTTGGCCAGCTCGGTCAGCACCGAGAGGACCACCGACTGCGCGTCGATGTGGAAGAACCGCCGGGCCGCACCGCGCGTGTCCGCGAAGCCGAAGCCGTCCGCGCCCAGCGAGGTGTACGTGCCCGGGACCCAGCGCGAGATCTGGTCCGGGACCGCCCGCATCCAGTCGGAGACCGCCACGAACGGACCCTCCGCGCCGGACAGCTTGCGCGTCACGTACGGGACGCGCTGCTCCTCCTCCGGGTGGAGCAGGTTGTGCTCCTCCACCGCCACGGCCTCGCGGCGCAGCTCGTTCCAGGAGGTCGCCGACCACACGTCCGCCTTGACGTTCCACTCGGCGGCCAGGATCCGCTGCGCCTCCAGCGCCCACGGCACCGCCACGCCCGAGGCCATGATCTGCGCCCCGACGGCGCCGGCCGTGCCGGCCGAGACCCGGTGGATGCCGTTCAGGATGCCGTCCACATCGACGTCCGCCGGCTCGGCCGGGTGCTGGATCGGCTCGTTGTAGACCGTCAGGTAGTAGAAGACGTCCTCGGCGTCGGGCCCGTACATCCGCCGCAGACCGTCCCGGACGATGTGCGCGATCTCGTACCCGTACGCCGGGTCGTACGCCACACAGCCCGGGTTGGTCGACGCCAGCAGCTGGGAGTGGCCGTCGGCGTGCTGCAGGCCCTCACCCGTCAGGGTGGTCCGGCCGGCGGTCGCGCCGAGGACGAAGCCGCGGGCCAGCTGGTCGGCCATCTGCCAGAACTGGTCACCGGTGCGCTGGAAACCGAACATCGAGTAGAAGACGTAGACCGGGATCAGCGGCTCGCCGTGCGTCGCGTACGCCGAACCGGCGGCGATCAGCGAGGCCGTGCAGCCCGCCTCCGAGATGCCGTCGTGCAGCATCTGGCCCGTCGGGGACTCCTTGTACGCGAGCAGCAGGTCGCGGTCGACCGCCTCGTACTGCTGGCCCAGCGGGTTGTAGATCTTGGCGCTCGGGAAGAACGCGTCCATGCCGAAGGTGCGGTACTCGTCGGGCGCGATCAGCACGAAGCGCCTGCCGATCTCCTTGTCCCGCATGAGGTCCTTCAGGATGCGGACGAAGGCCATGGTGGTGGCGATCGACTGCTGTCCCGAACCCTTCTTGGCGGCCGCGTACGTGGCGTCGCCCGGCAGCTGGAGCGGCTTGGCGCGCACCACGCGGGTCGGCACGTAGCCGCCGAGCGCGCTGCGGCGGTCGTGCATGTACTGGATCTCGGGGGAGTTGCGGCCCGGGTGGTAGTACGGCGGCGCGCCGTCCTCCAGCTGGGCGTCCGTGATCGGGATGTGCAGGCGGTCGCGGAAGCGCTTGAGGTCGTCCGCCGTCAGCTTCTTCATCTGGTGGGTCGCGTTGCGGCCCTCGAAGTTCGGGCCGAGGGTCCAGCCCTTGACCGTCTGCGCCAGGATCACCGTCGGCTGGCCCTTGTGGGCCTTGGCCGCCGCGTACGCCGCGTAGACCTTCTTGTGGTCGTGACCGCCGCGGCCCAGGTGCTGGATCTGCTGGTCGGTCATGTTCTCGACCATCGCGCGCAGCCGGTGGTCGCCGCCGAAGAAGTGGTCGCGGATGTACGCACCGGTCTCGGTGGCGTACGTCTGGAACTGCCCGTCCGGGGTGGTGTTCAGCTTGTTGACCAGGATGCCGTCGCGGTCCTGGGCCAGCAGCGGGTCCCAGGACCGGTCCCAGATCAGCTTGATGACGTTCCAGCCGGCGCCGCGGAACTGCGACTCCAGCTCCTGCATGATCTTGCCGTTGCCGCGGACCGGGCCGTCGAGGCGCTGCAGGTTGCAGTTGACGACGAAGGTCAGGTTGTCCAGGTGCTCGCGGGCCGCGATGGACAGCTGGCCGAGCGACTCCGGCTCGTCCATCTCGCCGTCGCCGAGATACGCCCAAACGTGTGACTTGGACGTGTCCGCGATACCGCGGGCCTGCATGTAGCGGTTCATCCGGGCCTGGTAGATCGCACCGAGCGGGCCGAGGCCCATCGAGACGGTCGGGAACTCCCAGAAGTCCGGCATCAGCCGCGGGTGCGGATAGCTGGACAGGCCGTACGGGGCCTTCGACTTCTCCTGGCGGAACGCGTCGAGCTGCTGCTCGGAGAGCCGGTCCAGGAGGTAGGCGCGGGCGTAGATGCCGGGGGAGGCGTGGCCCTGGAAGAAGATCTGGTCGCCGCCGTCACCCTCGTCCTTGCCCCGGAAGAAGTGGTTGAAGCCCACGTCGTAGAGGGACGCGGAGGAGGCGAACGTGGCGATGTGGCCGCCGACGCCGATGCCGGGGCGCTGGGCGCGCGAGACCATGACGGCCGCGTTCCACCGGGTGGCGTTGAGGACCTTGCGCTCGATCTCCTCGTTGCCGGGGAAGAAGGGCTCGTCCTTGGTGGCGATGGTGTTGACGTAGTCGGTGGAGCGCATCTCGGGCACGGCCACGCGCTTCTCGCGGGCCCGCTCGATCAGCCGCAGCATCAGGTAGCGGGCGCGCTCGCGGCCCCGCTCGTCGACGGCGGCGTCGAGGGAGTCGAGCCACTCCTGCGTCTCTTCCGGATCGAAGTCCGGGACCTGGCTCGGCAGGCCACCAATGATGATCGGATTGCGATCGGATGCGGAAGCCACGCTGTTCCTTCGCTGTCGGGGGAGTCGTGCCTTGGGGTTCGCCGCCTCCCATGGTCTTACGCTCGCCGGTAATCGTCATCTTTACCGCTCGGTAATCCCTCGAGGTCGGCGGGATTGTGACGGCTGTGGCGACGGCACCGGCCAAACCGCAACCTTACGCCCATGTCGATCTACGGCTTCGCGAGGTCGTTCGTCCCTCAAACAGGTAGGAAAGTCCCGAGGCGATGCCGAATGGGGTGGAATGGTGTGGGATGAATCACCAGAGGTACATACGGAGGGGCTGAAAGTTGCGGCGAGACGGCCGCAATCGTCACCGTTTCGACGGTCTCGGCGGCCGGGTACTTGCGCGATCCGCCGCGCCCGTGTGGACTACGCCCAATGCTGCGCGTACGCGCGCCGCCGAAGAACATTCACCGAACATGAGCAGGAGGCACCCCGTGAGCGCGACCGCGGACCACGCGGAGAACCTGGCCGCCCGGCTGGGTTTCCAGTCCGAACAGGTGGTCCAGGAGATCGGCTACGACGACGACGTCGATCAGGAATTCCGTGATGCCGTAGAGGATCACGTCACCGAACTCGTCGATGAGGACTACGACGATGTCGCAGACGCGGTTCTGCTGTGGTTCCGGGAGGACGACGGCGACCTGACGGACGCCCTGGTCGACGCGACCGAGCTGGTCGAGGACGGCGCACTGATCCTGCTGGTGACTCCCAAGACCGGCAAGGACGGCTTCGTCGAGGCCAGCGACATCAGTGAGGCCGCCGAGACCGCCGGCCTCTCCCTGGCCAAGGGACTGCCCGTCGGCAAGGAGTGGACCGCCACCAAGCTGGTGACTCCGAAGACGGCCAAGTCCAAGCGCTGAGCCGCGCCCCGCAGCCAAGCGGACACACACCCCGCCTGCCGGAATCATCCCGGCCGGCGGGGTGTGTGCGTTCGGCGGCGGCCGCGGCCACCGCCGCGAGCGCGGCGGACCCATAAGCTGAGATCACCCGGACAGCCCAACGCGGGGCTGCGGGACCGAAGGGATGCGACAGATGGCGATCGAGGTCGGCAGCAAGGCCCCGGACTTCGAGCTCAAGGACAACCACGGCGCCACCGTGCGGCTCTCCGACTTCCGCGGGGAGAAGGCCGTGGTGCTGCTCTTCTACCCGTTCGCCTTCACCGGTGTCTGCACCGGCGAGCTGTGCGAGCTGCGGGACCAGCTCCCGCGCTTCCAGAACGCCGACGTGCAGCTCCTCGCGGTCTCCAACGACTCCGTGCCCACCCTGCGCGTCTTCGGCGAGCAGGAGGGCCTGGAGTACCCGCTCCTGTCGGACTTCTGGCCGCACGGCGAGACCTCCCGCGCCTACGGCGTCTTCGACGAGGACAAGGGCTGCGCGGTCCGCGGCACCTTCGTCATCGACAAGGACGGCATCGTGCGCTGGAGCGTCGTCAACGGGCTGCCCGACGCGCGTGACCTGAACGAGTACATCAAGGCCCTCGACAGCCTCTGAGTGCGTGCCGCAGGCTCATGGGCACGGTCGCACGGTCGCACGGTTGCACGTCCGCCTGTCCGCCTGTCCGCCTGTCCGCTTCGAATAAGCCCGTACAGGCGGGAACCCGTCACTAGGATCGAAACGTTGATCCGGTAGAAACCGCACGACGGGGCCCCGCCCCACACAAAAACCTTATGGAGGACCCGTGGGAGTCAGCCTCAGCAAGGGCGGCAACGTCTCGCTGACCAAGGCCGCGCCGAACCTGACGGCGGTCATCGTCGGTCTGGGCTGGGACGCTCGCACCACCACCGGTGTCGACTTCGACCTCGACGCCAGCGCGATCCTGACCAACGACCAGGGCAAGGTCGCCAGCGACGCGAACTTCGTGTTCTTCAACAACCTGAAGAGCCCGGACGGTTCCGTCGAGCACACCGGTGACAACACCACCGGTGAGGGCGAAGGCGACGACGAAGCGATCAAGGTCAACCTCGCCGGCGTCCCCGCCGACGTGGCCAAGATCGTCTTCCCGGTCTCGATCTACGAGGCCGAGAGCCGCCAGCAGAGCTTCGGCCAGGTCCGCAACGCGTACATCCGCGTCGTGAACCAGGCCGACAACGCCGAGCTCGCCCGCTACGACCTGTCGGAGGACGCCTCGACGGAGACCGCCATGGTCTTCGGCGAGCTCTACCGCAACGGCGCCGAGTGGAAGTTCCGCGCCATCGGCCAGGGCTACGCCTCCGGCCTGCGCGGCATCGCGCAGGACTTCGGCGTCAACGTCTGAGGCCTTGGGCCGGCCTGATCCGTCAGAGCGAGCCTCTTCACCCCGTCCGGCGCCGTGCACTGTGTGTACGGCGCCGGACCGGCTTTACCGCCGTACCCGCAGCACCCGCCGTACCGTCTCGTCACACCGTTGTCCGGGGAGGACCACAACATGGGCGTCACACTCGCCAAGGGGGGCAATGTCTCCCTCTCCAAGGCTGCACCGAACCTCACCCGGGTTCTGATCGGCCTCGGATGGGACGCGCGCTCGACCACGGGAGCCGACTTCGACCTCGACGCGAGCGCGCTGCTGTGCAACAGCGGCCGGGTGCTCGGCGACGACTACTTCGTCTTCTACAACAACCTGAAGAGCCCCGAGGGCTCCGTCGAACACACGGGGGACAACCTCACCGGCGAGGGTGACGGTGACGACGAGTCGATCATCATCGACCTCACCAAGGTGCCGGAGTCCGTGGACAAGATCGTCTTTCCGGTCTCCATTCACGACGCGGACTCCCGCCGGCAGAGCTTCGGCCAGGTCAGCAACGCGTTCATCCGCGTGGTCAACGAGGCGGACGGCCAGGAGTTGGCGCGCTACGACCTCTCCGAGGACGCCTCCAGCGAGACCGCGATGATCTTCGGCGAGGTCTACCGGTACGGCGGCGAATGGAAGTTCCGCGCAGTGGGGCAGGGGTACGCGTCGGGGCTCCGCGGCATCGCTCTAGACTTCGGGGTCAACGTTTCGTAAAGCCGTACAAGACGATGGGATGCCAGTGGTTCTGAAAACCTTCGGCTGGTCGTTCGCAATCACTGCGCTCGGACTGGTTGCGGCGCTGTTCTACGGGAGCTGGGAGGCCTTCGGGATCGTCGCGATCCTGTCGATCCTCGAGATCTCGCTGTCCTTCGACAACGCGGTGGTCAACGCCGGAATCCTGAAGAAGATGAATGCCTTCTGGCAGAAGATCTTCCTCACCATCGGCGTTCTGATCGCGGTCTTCGGCATGCGACTGGTCTTCCCTGTCGTCATCGTCGCGATCAGCGCCAAGATCGGGCCCATCGACGCCGTCAACCTGGCCCTTACCGACAAGAACCGGTACCAGGAGCTGGTCACGGACGCTCACCCGTCCATCGCCGCCTTCGGTGGCATGTTCCTGCTGATGATCTTCCTCGACTTCATCTTCGAGGACCGTGACATCAAGTGGCTCGCCTGGCTCGAGCGTCCGCTCGCGAAGCTCGGCAAGATCGACATGCTGTCGGCGTGCATCGCGCTGATCATCCTGGTCATCACGGCCATGACCTTCGCCACCCAGGCCCACCAGCACGGTGGCGCCCACGTGGACAAGGCGCAGACCGTCCTGATCTCGGGTGTCCTCGGCCTGATCACCTACATGGTCGTCGGCGGTCTCTCCGGCTACTTCGAGAACAAGCTCGAAGAAGAGGAAGAGGCCGAGCACGAGGCGGAAGAGGCGGCCAAGAAGTCCGGCAAGCCGGTCACGGCCATCGCCATGGCCGGCAAGGCCGCGTTCTTCATGTTCCTCTACCTCGAAGTCCTCGACGCCTCCTTCTCCTTCGACGGGGTCATCGGCGCCTTCGCCATCACCAACGACATCGTCCTCATGGCCCTGGGCCTCGGCATCGGTGCCATGTACGTCCGGTCGCTCACGGTCTACCTGGTCCGCCAGGGCACCCTCGACGACTACGTCTACCTGGAGCACGGCGCGCACTACGCCATCGGCGCGCTCGCCGTCATCCTGCTCGTCACCATCCAGCACGAGATCAACGAGGTCATCACCGGTCTCGTCGGCGTCGTGCTGATCGGCTGGTCCTTCTGGTCCTCGGTGCGCCGCAACAAGCGCCTGGAACTGGAGGGTTCCACCGCCGAGGCATGATCACGGCGGTAATGCGGAACGCTCAAGTGCGGGGCGGTCCGGAGGGTCCACGGACCCACCGGGCCGCCCCGCCCGCGCATGCCGGCGGGCAGCCAGGGGACCGGGCAACCAGGCAACCAGGCAACCAGCGGACCAGGGGATCAGGGGGGTTGAGGGAATGGGATTCTTCGACGGCATCAGGGGCAACCGCGGTGTGCACTTCCAGTCGGGCAGCGCCTCGTCGAACGCCATCGAGCTGACCAAACGCCATCCGACGGTGTCGCTCACCAAGCAGGGGGCGGTGCACGGAAACCTGCGCGTCAACCTGTCCTGGCGGATGCGGACCTCGGACATAGGCGGCCGCGCGGCCGGCCAGAGCGGACAGCTCTTCCGGCATCCGTTCAAACTGTTCAAACCCGACATGGTGCAGGCGCACACCCAGGGCATGGTCAACGTCGACCTCGACATCGGCTGCCTCTACGAGCTCACCGACGGCACCCGCGGCGTCGTCCAGCCGCTGGGCAACCTGCACGGCGACATCAACAGCCCGCCCTACGTGAAGCTGAGCGGCGACGACCGGTTCGGGGCGCCCTCCGGCGAGACGATCTTCGTCAACCTCGACCACGCGGAGGACATCAAGCGGCTGCTGGTCTTCGTCTACATCTACGACCAGACCCCGGCCTTCGACCGGACGCACGCCATGGTCACCCTCTACCCGATCACCGGGCCGCGCATCGAGATCCCGCTGGAGGAGCGCCACCCGCAGGCCCGCTCCTGCGCCGTGGTCTCCATGGAGAACATCAAGGGCGAGCTGATCGTGCGCCGCGAGGTCAAGTTCGTCTACGGGTTCCAGGCCGAGCTCGACCGCCTGTACGGGTGGGGCCTCCAGTGGGGCCGGGGCTACAAGACGTCCAGCCGGTGAGGCGCGCGGCCGGCGGGCGGCGCGCGCCCGCTCGCGCGCTCACCGGCGGATGACGCGGCGCGTGCTCACCGGCGGATGAACTGCGGACCCTGCACGGGCAGCCGGAAGGCCGGATCCCCGCCCGGAGCGGGCACCGGCACGGGCGACACCGGCTGCGGGTACCCGTAGGCGGGCTGCGCGTCCGGCAGGGCCTGTGTGGGCGGCGCGGGCGCCACCGGGGCGGCCGCCTGGCCGGCCGGGGCGTCGGGGGCGTCGGCGGTGCCCTCGTCCACGGAGATCCCGTGGTCGGTGGCCAGCCCGACCAGCCCGTTGGAGTAGCCCTCGCCGAGCGCCCGGAACTTCCACCCCTCGCCCCGCCGGTACAGCTCGCCGCAGATCAGCGCCGTCTCGGCGCCGGTCTCGGGCCGCACGTCGAAGAAGGCCAGCGGTTCGGAGCCGCCGGTCGCGGTGGCGTCGTAGAGGAGGATCCGCAGGTCATGGACGCGCTGGAAGGGCACGTCCTCGGCGGAGGCGACGACCAGGATCCGGTCCACGAGCGGGGTGACGGCCCGCAGGTCCGCCTGGACGGCGTCGGTGATCCCGTCGCCGAGCTGCTTCTTGCCGAGCCGCCAGACGGCCCCCGAAGGGTGCCGGGGCTGGTTGTAGAAGACGAAGTCCTCGTCCGAGCGCACCCGCCCGTCCGGGCCCACGAGCAGCGCGGAGGCGTCCACGTCCGGCACATCGGGCCCACCGGTCCAGCGCAGCACCGCCCGGACCGCCGCGGCGGTCACCGGGATGTTCGAGCCCTTCTGCATCGCGTGCGTCATGACGGCCATCCTGCACTCCCGGGCACGACCGGGACAATGCGGCCCCCCGGAGACCTTGTCCCGACCGCGAGTCCTGGGCATGGTGCAAGAGGGTTACCTCGATTTCATGTGCTTGAGGAACTCTTGAATCTCATTCGTACGTACTATTACCGGCCACGCCAGTTGGGCCGCCGAGGCAGTACGGGGGAAGCACATGCGTCATTTCGGGCACATCTCGCCCACAGTCCGAAAGGACCTCTTCCACCAGGAGCCGGCAGAGTTCACCGCCGCCTCCCCCGCACGCACGCTCGCGGCCGCCCTGGGGGCCACCCTCTACAGTCCGGCCACCCGGACCCAGCTCGCACGGGACATCCGCAAGCAGGCCGGCCGCGGAGTCGTCTCCATGGTCCTCTGCCTGGAGGATTCCATCAGCGACGCCGATGTCGTGGGGGGCGAGGAGAACCTCGTCCGGCAGTTCGCCGCCCTCGACGAGGACCCGGCGGAGCTCCCGCTGCTCTTCATCCGCGTCCGCACGCCCGAGCAGATCCCCGATCTCGTGCACCGGCTCGGCGGCTCGGCAGCGAGACTGGCCGGATTCGTACTCCCGAAATTCACCGAAACACGCGGGATCGCCTTCCTCGAAGCCGTCGCGGAGGCGGAGGCGGCGAGCGGACAGTCCCGGCTGTACGCGATGCCCGTCCTGGAGACCCCGGAGCTGCTGCACCTGGAGACCCGCGTCGAGGCCCTCGCCGGGATCTCCCGCACGGTCAACAAGTACCGCGAGCGGGTGCTCGCGCTGCGGCTGGGAGTGACCGACTTCTGCTCCGCGTACGGTCTGCGCCGCACCCCCGACATGACCGCCTACGACGTCCAGATCGTCGCGGGCGTCATCGCCGACGTGGTCAACGTGCTCAGCCGCGCCGACGGCACCGGCTTCACGGTCACCGGCCCGGTGTGGGAGTACTTCCGCAGCCAGCAGCGCCTCTTCAAGCCGCAGCTGCGCCGCAGCCCCTTCCTGGAGGAGGGCGTCGAGGAGCTGCGCACCGCGCTGATCGAGCACGACCTGGACGGGCTGCTGCGCGAGATCGAGCTGGACCGGGCCAACGGGCTGCTGGGCAAGACCTGCATCCACCCCGCCCACGTCACCCCGGTCCACGCGCTCTCGGTGGTGTCGCACGAGGAGTTCAGCGATGCTCAAGACATCCTCCGACCCGAGCGCGGAGGCGGCGGAGTGATGCGTTCCGCCTACACGAACAAGATGAACGAGGTGAAGCCCCACCGGGCCTGGGCCGAGCGCACCATGCTGCGCGCCGAGGTCTTCGGTGTGGCGAAGGAGGAGGTCGGCTTCGTCGATCTCCTCACGGCCGGGCTCCAGGTGTGAGCGGGCCGTTGACTGCGAGGAAGGGCAAGAAGATCGAAGCGGTGTGGTCGGGAACCTGGGTCGCGGACCGGCTGGGCGTCAGCCTGGAGGAGGGGGCGGGCACCGGGGCCGGCGGGCCGAGGCTCGAAGAGCTGCTCGGGCTCGCGCTGCGGCGCAACCCCAAGCGGGCGCACCTGCTGGTCTCGCAGGTGCTGGGCAAGCACGTCCCGCAGTCCCCGGCCGCCGTGTACGCCGCCGGGTACGGGCTCGGCGAGCGCGTCCGGGAGCTGCTGGGCGAGCGGGGGGCCGCCTCGGCGGTGGTCCTCGGCTACGCCGAGACCGCGACCGGGCTCGGCCACTGCGTCGCCGACGGCCTCGGCCTCGCCCCCTACCTGCACTCCACCCGCCGCCCCGTGCCCGGCGTGGAGCCCGCGGGCGGCTTCGAGGAGGCCCACTCGCACGCCACCTCGCACCTGCTGCTCCCCGAGGACCCGGAGCTGCTGGCTGGCCCGGGCCCGCTGGTCCTCGTCGACGACGAGTTCTCCACCGGCAACACGGTCCTGAACACCATCCGCGACCTGCACGCCCGCCACCCGCGCGGCCACTACGTCGTCGTCGCCCTCGTCGACATGCGCTCCCCGGCCGACCGCGACCGGCTCACCGCCTTCGCCGCCGACCTCGGCGCCCGGGTGGACCTGATCTCCCTCGCCTCCGGCACGGTCTCCCTCCCGGAGGGCGTCCTGGAGAAGGGACAGGCACTGGTGGAGGAGTACGAGGAGATCCGGCCCCTCCCGGGGGTCCCGCTGGACGGAGTCCGGGGGAGTTCGCGGAGCGGGGTCCGGGGCGGCGCCCCGGCAGCCGACCCGCGGGTCACCACGGTGGCCCTGGACTGGCCGGCCGGGATACCCGACGGCGGACGGCACGGCTTCACCCCCGCGCACCGCGAAGCGCTGGACGCGGCCCTGCCCGCCATGGCGGACCGGCTCACGGCCGCGCTCGGCGCGGCCCCCGCACGGGTCCTCGTACTCGGCAACGAGGAGCTGATGTACGCCCCGCTGCGCCTCGCGCAGGCCCTGGAGGCGTCCGGTGCGGCCGCCGAGGTCCGCTTCTCCACCACCACCCGCTCCCCGGTGCTCGCCGTCGACGATCCCGGCTACGCGATCCGCACCCGCCTCGTCTTCCCGGCCCACGACGCCCCCGCCGACGGCCCGGGCGACCGGTACGCGTACAACGTGGCGGGCGCCGCCTTCGACGCCGTCGTCGCCGTCGTGGACTCGGCCGGCGACACCCCCGAGCTCCGCGCCGGGCTCCTCGCGGCCCTCGCCCCGCACACCGGCCACGTCCTGCTGGCCGTCATACCGTCGTACGTCCCCGAACCGCAGGAGCCCTCCATGACCGAGCCCCGGCGCGAACCGCTGCGCGGCCCAGCCTTCTCCTCGTACGCCGCCGAGGACGTCGGCTGGCTCCTCCAGGACTTCTCCGACGTCGAGCTGGAAGCCCCGACGGAGGAGCGCGAGGAGGCCATACAGGCGGGCGGGGCCCACTACGCGGAGTCCCTGCCCGTCGAGTACCAGCCGTCCCCGGAGTACCAGCGGCTCTACCAGAGCGCGCTGACCGCCTCCGCCGCCCGCATGGCCCGCGCGGTCGGCGTGGTCACCGAGACCGTCCTCGCCGAGCGCCCCCATAGCCTTCGGCATGGGAGGGACCCCCGCCCCTCGCCCGTCCTCGTCTCCCTGGCCCGCGCCGGCACCCCGGTGGGGGTCCTGATGCGGCGCTGGGCCCGGGCCCGGCACGGCCTCGACCTGCCGCACTACGCCGTCTCCATCGTGCGCGGCCGCGGCATCGACGCCAACGCGCTGCGCTGGCTGGCCGCCCACCACGATCCGGCCGACGTGGTCTTCGTCGACGGGTGGACCGGCAAGGGCGCCATCAGCCGCGAGCTGCGCGAGGCCCTGGGCGAGTTCGAGGGCTTCAACCCGGAGATCGTGGTCCTCGCAGACCCCGGATCCTGCGTGGAGACCTACGGAACCCGCGAGGACTTCCTGATCCCGTCGGCCTGTCTCAATTCCACTGTTTCCGGACTGGTCTCGCGTACGGTTCTGAGGTCAGACCTGGTCGGTCCCGCCGACTTCCACGGCGCGAAGTTCTACCGCGAGCTCGCCGGAGCCGACGTCTCCGTCGACTTCGTCGACACCGTCGCCGCGCACTTCGAGGAGGTGGCCGAGGCCGTGGACGCCGAGGTCAAGGAGCTCCTCGCCGCCGACCGCACGCCGACCTGGGTGGGCTGGGCCGCGGTCGAGCGCATCAGCGAGGAGTACGGGATCCACGACGTGAACCTCGTCAAGCCGGGCGTCGGCGAGACCACGCGGGTCCTGCTGCGCCGGGTGCCGTGGAAGATCCTCGCGCAGCGCGGCGCCGGGGCCGACCTGGACCACGTACGACTCCTCGCGCAGCAGCGCGGGGTGCCGGTGGAGGAGGTCGACGGACTTCCCTACACGTGCGTGGGCCTCATCCACCCCCGTTTCACGCGCGGCGCCACGGGCGCCGACGGAAAGGCTGTGTCAGCCAAGTGACCGTCCTCGTAGCCAGTGACCTCGACCGCACGCTCATCTACTCCGCGGCCGCGCTCGCCCTGACCATGCCCGACCCGGAGGCCCCGCGGCTGCTGTGCGTCGAGGTGCACGAGAGCAAGCCGCTGTCGTACATGACGGAGACGGCGGCGCAGCTGCTGGTGGAGCTGTCGGCGGACCCGGACGTCGTGTTCGTCCCGACCACCACCCGCACGCGCAAGCAGTACCAGCGCATCCGCTTCCCCGGGCGGCCGGCGGCGTACGCGATCTGCGCCAACGGCGGCCAGCTCCTGGTGGACGGGGTCCCGGACCGGGACTGGCGCCGCCAGGTCGCGGCCCGGCTGGCCGCGGAGTCCGCCCCGCTGGAGGAGATGCGCGCACACCTGCTGTCCGCGACCGACCCGGCGTGGCTGCGCAAGGCGCGGGTCGCCGAGGACCTGTTCGCCTACCTGGTCGTGGAGCGGGACCTGGTCCCGCCGGAGTGGATCAAGTCGCTGACGGAATGGGCCGAGGCGCGCGGCTGGACGATCTCGCTGCAGGGCCGGAAGATCTACGCCGTCCCGCGCCCGCTGACCAAGAGCGCGGCCATGCGCGAGGTGGCCCGGCGTACGGGGGCCACGGCCACGCTCGCCGCCGGGGACTCGCTGCTGGACGCGGACCTGCTGCTCGCGGCGGACCAGGGCTGGCGCCCGGGCCACGGAGAGCTGGCCGACGCCGACTGGACGGCGCCGCACGTCACGGCGCTGGCCGAGAAGGGCGTGCTGGCCGGTGAGGAAATCGTGCGCGCATTCGCCCGCGAGGCGGCCGCGGTCGGCACACTGGGGGCATGACCAAGGGCAACAGCACCAAGATCACAGATGAGCTCTACCAGTACATGCTGGCGCACATCCCCCCGCTGGACGAGGTCCAGCGGGGGCTGGTGGCCACGACCTACGAGGTGTTCCCGCGCTCGGCCGGCATGCAGTCGGCCGAGGAGCAGGGGCCGCTCCTGGCCTTCCTGGTCCGGCTGACCGGGGCCCGGCACATCGTGGAGATCGGCACCTTCACCGGCTTCTCCTCGCTGTCGATGGCCCAGGCGCTGCCCGCGGACGGCCGGCTCATCGCGTGCGACGTCTCCGAGGAGTGGACGGCGTACGCCCGCGAGGCCTGGGCGAAGGCGGGCGTCGCGGACCGCATCGAGCTGCGGATCGCGCCCGCGCTCCAGACGCTGCGCGCGATGCCGGCGGAGCCGCACATCGACATGGCGTACGTCGACGCGGACAAGGAGAGCCAGATCGCCTACTGGGAGGAGCTCGTGCCGCGGCTGCGCCCGGGCGGGCTGATCGTCACCGACAACACGCTCTACCACGGCTCGGTGCTGGACGAATCGGCGACGGGCGCGGCGGCGGGCGTCCGGGCCTACAACGACCACGTGGCGGCGGACGCCCGCATGGAGTCGGTCATGCTCACCATCTCCGACGGCCTGACCCTCTCGCGCAAGCGCTAGGTGTATTGATCACGAGCGGGCTTCCTAACCGCAGCCGCCGCCTCCGCAGCAGCCGCCTCCGCCGCCTCCGCCCATCGGGGCCGCGGGGGCGCTGCTCGTCCCGCCCACGGCGACGGCGGAGAGCAGTTTGACGGTGTCGGGGTGCCCGGCGGGACAGTCGGCGGGGGCGGAGGACTCGGCCATGGGCCGGCTGACCTCGAAGGTGTCTTCGCAGGTCCGGCAGCGGTATTCGTAACGGGGCATGCGGTACAGGCTACGCAGTGCACCCGGTCTCCGGAATCCCCGAGCCCCGCGCCGACGGGGGTACTGGGCCGGCGGGGGTATCGGGCCGGCGGGAGGATTGGGCCGGCGGGGTCCAGGCCGCACCCCCGTGTCGGCCCGGACCCCGCCGGGGTCTCAGCGGAGCACCGTGCCGGCGGGGGACGACAGGAGGGCCGGCTCCGAGCGGGTCGGCGCGCCCTCCCAGTCGCCCCGCGAGGACACCGCGAAGGCGCCCGTCCTGACGGCGCGGTCCAGGCGGGCCTCCGTACCGGCCCCGTCGAGGAACGCCGAGAGGTAACCCGCGACGAACGCGTCGCCCGCGCCGCCGGTGTCGCCCGCGTCGGCCGTGTCCACGGCCCGGACCGGGCGGGCGGGGGCGTGGACCGACGCGCCGTCTTCGCCGTAGGCGGTCGCCCCGGCCGCGCCGAGTTTGACCACCACCTCCCCGACCCCGAGCGCCAGCAGTTGCTTCGCCCGGGCGGTCGGGTCGGCCGGGGCGTCCGCCGGCAGGCACAGCGGCAGCTCGTCGTTCGAGGCGATCAGGACGTCCACCGAAGGGGCCCACGCGCGGAGCACCGACGCCGCTTCCTCCGCGTCCCAGAGGCGGGACCGGAAGTTGACGTCCAGGCAGACCAGCGCCGAGTGCTCGGCCGCGAGGCGCAGCGTGCCATCGTCGCCGCCGAGCGGGCCGAGCGGGACAGCGCCGGGGTGATGCCGGTCAGGTGCAGGACCCTGGGCGGGGCCGCCGTGAAGGCGCGCTCCAGCGAGCAGGCCTTGAGGCGGGAGCCCGCCGAGCCGGCGCGGTGGTAGTGCACCCGCGTCGGTTCCGGCGTCCTCGGCTCCGCGAGCATCAGCCCGGTCGGGGCCCCGCCGTCGTCGAGGGAGGCTCCGGAGACGTCGACGCCCTCGTCGCGCAGCGTCCGCAGCACCAGCTCGCCGGCCTCGTCCGCGCCGACCGCGCCCGCCCAGCGGACCGCGTGGCCGAGCCGGGCCAGCCCGATCGCGACGTTCGACTCGGCGCCGGCCACGCAGACCTCCATGGTCCCGCCCAGCCGCAGCGGCCCGCTGCCGCGCAGCGCGACCGTGGTCTCCCCGAAGGTCAGCACATCGGGGGTGGCGCCGGGCCCGCTCACGCGCACACCGCCTTGAACTCGGCGGCCCGGCGCCGCAGCGCGTCCAGGTCCCCGCCGTCGGCCGCGTCCCCGACCAGTGGGGCGCCGACTCCGACCGCGACCGCCCCGGAGGACAGGTACTCGGCGGCGGCTGCCGCGTCCACCCCGCCGACCGGCACGAACGGCAGGTCGGGGAAGGGCGCGCGCAGCGCCCGCAGGTACGCCGGTCCGCCGATCGTGCCGGGGAACAGCTTCAGCGCCGCGGCCCCCGCCGCGTCGGCCGCGATGACCTCGGACGGGGTGATGACCCCGGCCAGCACCGGCAGTCCCTGCCGGACCGATTCGACCACGCCGGCGCCGAGCCCCGGGGTGACCATCAGGTTGGCCCCGGCTTCGGCCGCCCGCTGGGCGTCCTCGGCGGTCAGGACCGTGCCGGCCCCGAGCCATGCCGCGTCGCCGAGCTCCTTGCGGGCCCGGCCGATGACGTCCAGTGCACCGGTCCCGCTGAGCGAGACCTCGACGAGCGGCACCCCCTCTTCGACGAGGGTCATGACGGTGCGGAAGGACGCCTCGGCGTCCTTGCCGCGGACGATGGCGACGAGCCGCTCTTGCCGCAGCGCTGCGCCGAACTCCATGGGAATGCCTGCTCTCTGATGTGCGGGGGGGACGGCCAGGTGAAGACCTTCCTCACCGACAACGGCATCCTCGACATCGAGCAGCGCGGCACCGACCCGGCGAAGGCCTGGGACAACGTCAAGAAGCTGGTCGACGACAAGATCGACCAGTAGCGGGGCCGCGCGCGTCCCGCCGCCGCCCACGAGCGGCGGCGGGCCGTGCCCGTCCGCACCACCGCACGCATCGACCTGGAAGGACGCCCCCGTGGCCACCTCCGTACGGGCGACGGGTGGCGGCTCCCCGCCGCCCGCAGCACAGAACCCGGACCCCGACGCCAGCCCCGTCCCGGTCTCCGGCTCCGGCTCCGGCTCCGGCAAGCGGCGGTCCGCCGGCCGCAGCGGCCGGCGCAGCACGCTCTACCGCCTGGACCTGAAGGCGGCCCCCTACGCCTTCATCGCCCCCTTCTTCCTCACCTTCGCGGCCTTCGGGCTCTTCCCCCTGGTCTACACGGGCTGGCTGTCGCTTCACCGCGTCGAACTCGGCGGCAGCGCGCAGTGGAAGGGCCTGGAGAACTACACCTCCCTGGCGACCAGCGAGTTCTTCTGGAACGCCCTCGCCAACACCCTCACCATCGGCGTGATCTCCACCGTTCCCCAGCTGCTGATTGCCCTCGGCCTCGCGCACCTGCTCAACTACACCTTGCGCGGCCGGGCGTTCTTCCGGGTCGCGGTCCTCGCCCCGTACGCCACCTCGATCGCGGCGGCGACGCTCGTCTTCGCCCAGCTGTTCAACACCGACTACGGCCTGATCAACACGGTGCTGGGCTGGGCGGGCTTCGACCCGGTCTCCTGGGAGTCCTCCAAGTGGCCCGCACAGATCGCGATCTCGGTGATCGTCACCTGGCGCTGGACGGGCTACAACGCGCTCATCTACCTGGCGGCCATGCAGGCCGTGCCCCAGGACCTCTACGAGGCCGCCGCGCTGGACGGGGCCTCGCGCTGGCGCCAGTTCCTCAGCGTCACCATCCCGTCCATCCGGCCGACGATCCTCTTCACGATCGTCGTCTCCACCATCGGTGCCACCCAGCTCTTCGGCGAGCCCATGCTCTTCGGCGGCAGTGTCGGCATCAGCGGCGGCAGCGGGAACCAGTTCCAGACGCTGAGCCTGCTGATGTACGAGAAGGGCTGGGTGACGGGCGCGCTGGGCCAAGCGTCCGCCATCGCCTGGGTCATGCTCCTGCTCCTCCTGCTGATCGGCGGCCTCCAGATGCTGATCACCCGTTCGCACCGCAAGCGCAAGAAGCCGGGGAGCTGAGCTCATGGCCCGCACACTCGACACGACGACGGCCGGGCGGTTCCGCCAGTCGCCGGGCCGTCAGCACCACGCGGGACCGCTGACCTACGTCCTGCTGGGCCTGGCCGCCTTGATTTCCCTTTTCCCGCTGTATTGGAACCTCGTCGCCGCTTCCCACTCGGGCGAGCGCGTGGTCGAGGCCCCCGCCCCGCTCCTGCCCGGCCCCCGGCTCCTCGACAACCTCTCCTTCGCCTGGAACCAGGTCGACATGGGCGAGGCACTGGTCAACACGACGGTCGTGGCCGGGCTCGTGGCCCTGTCCACCGTCCTGTTCTCCACCCTGGCCGGGTTCGCCTTCGCCAAGCTGCCCTTCAAGGGCCGCGGCGCCCTGCTCGCCCTCGTGGTCGCCACCATGACGATTCCGCCGCAGCTCAGCGTGATCCCGCTATACCAGATCATCACCGACCTCGGCTGGGTCGACCAGCTCCAGTCGGTGGTCCTGCCCTCGCTCGTCGCGGCCTTCGGCGTGTTCTTCATGCGCCAATACCTCATCGAAGCCCTCCCGGTGGAGCTCGTGGAGGCAGCCCGGATGGACGGCGCGCACAGCCTGCGCATCATCTGGCACGTGGTGTTCCCCGTCGCCCGGCCCGCGATGGCGGTCCTCGGGATGCTCGTCTTCGTCCAGGCCTGGAACGACTTCTTCTGGCCCTTCATCGCCCTGACCCCGGACGGGAATCCGACCCTCCAGGTCGCCCTGGCCGGCCTCGGCGCGGGAAACCACACCGTCGACCAGGCCGTCGTGCTCACCGGCGCGCTCATCTCCACGCTGCCGCTGCTCCTGGTCTTCGCCGTCCTCGGCAAGCACATCGTGGGCGGCATCACCGCCGGCGCCGTCAAGAACTGACCGCCCGGTCCAGTCCTGACCGGCCGCTCACGAACCGGCCGGCTCCTTTCCCCTGTCCGCACCGCACCATCCAAGCTTGCGTTGGGAGCGCTCTCCTATGACCGCGTCCGAGACCCGGCCACTCACCACCGTCCGCACCTTCCCGTCCGACTTCCTGTGGGGCACGGCCACCGCCGCCTACCAGATCGAGGGCGCCGCCCGCCAGGACGGCCGGACCCCGTCCATCTGGGACACCTTCTCGCACACCCCCGGCAAGGTCTTCGAAGGCCATACCGGCGACGTGGCCGTCGACCACTACCACCGCTTCTCCGAAGACGTCCGCCTGATGTCCGAACTCGGCCTGGGCGCCTATCGCTTCTCCGTCTCCTGGTCCCGCGTTCAGCCGACCGGACGCGGCCCGGCGGTCCAGAAGGGCCTGGACTTCTACCGCCGGCTCGTCGACGAACTGCTCGCCGCCGGCATCGAACCCGCCCTGACCCTCTACCACTGGGACCTCCCCCAGCACCTGGAGGACTCCGGAGGCTGGCCGGAGCGCGCCACCGCCGAGCGCTTCGCTGAATACGCGGGCTTCGTGGCCGACGCCCTCGGAGACCGGGTGAAACGCTGGATCACCCTCAACGAACCCTGGTGCAGCGCGTTCCTCGGCTACGCCTCCGGCGTCCACGCCCCCGGCCGGACCGACCCGGTCGCCGCCCTGCGCGCCGCCCACCACCTCAACCTCGGCCACGGTCTCGCCGTCCAGGCCCTGCGCGCCGCACTGCCCGGGGACGCCCAGCTCGCGGTCTCCCTCAACCTCCACGAGGTCCGCCCCCTGACGCCCTCGGCCGAAGACCAGGACGCGGCCCGGCGCATCGACGCCGCCGGCAACCGAATCTGGCTCGGCCCCATGCTCGAAGGCGCCTATCCCCAAGACCTCCTCGCGGACACCGCCCACCTCACCGACTGGTCCTTCGTCCAGGACGGC
The DNA here is from genome assembly GCF_003287915.1 of Streptomyces sp. ICC4. Lineage (NCBI taxonomy): Bacteria > Bacillati > Actinomycetota > Actinomycetes > Kitasatosporales > Streptomycetaceae > Streptomyces > Streptomyces sp. ICC4. The sequence goes on from NZ_CP030286.1 coordinate 136,789, forward strand.
GACACCGCCACGATCCACCAGCCCCTGGACCTGCTCGCCGTCAACTACTACACGCCGACGGTCGTCTCGCACGTGGCGAAGGGTGCGGAGCGGCCGCAGGACGACGGGCACGGCAACAGCGAGCACTCGCCCTGGCCCGGCGCGGACGAGGTCGCCTTCCACCGTGCTCCGGGTGAACGCACCGCGATGGGCTGGCCGGTGGACGCGAGCGCGCTGTACGACCTGTTGACCCGGACCGCCGCTCGCTATCCCGGTCTGCCGCTGGTCATCAGCGAGAACGGAGCGGCGTACGAAGACGAGGTCGGACCGGACGGGACGGTCCACGACCCGGAACGGGCAGCGTACGTCCACGCACACCTCGAGGCCGTGCACCGGGCGATCACCGACGGGGTGGGCGTGCGCGGCTACTTCCTCTGGTCGCTGCTCGACAACTTCGAGTGGTCGTACGGCTACGCCAAACGGTTCGGCGCAGTCCACGTCGACTACGACACCCTGAAGCGCACGCCCAAGTCGAGCGCCCACTGGTACGCAGCGGTGGCACGGACGGGCGAGCTACACGCTCCTGACAACGCCTAGCCCCTACCCGCGGAACCTTCAGCGCCCTCCTCCGGCAAACGGGGGCGGGACCATCGCTTCCGTGTACGCCGGTGGCGGCCCGTGCTTCGGGTCGACACCGGCGTACACCGCGTTGCCCGGACCGCAGTTGGATCGTCGTGGGTCGAACCATCGAGTTGCGCGATGTCAGCAAGAGAGTGGATCGATCTGGGGCGCCACCGGCTCACCCTCTCCCAACCCCTCAGCACCGACCACCAGTTGCTCCGGATCCAGCAGGGGCGTCCGATCATCGTCGGGCTGCGGTCGGAGGCCGTCAGGATCGCCCCGCCGAGCCAGGCGCGGCCCGGCGAGGCGGCGATGACGGGCATCGTCGAGCACGTCGAGTACCAGGGGCACGAGGCACTGGTCCACGTGGACACCGGCTCCAGCCCCGCCGTGGTGACGGAGCTGGAAGCACCCCGGCAGCCGACCGCTCCCCGGCGCGGCCACAAGCAGCAGCAGAGCTGCCTCAGACGGCTCAGGAACCGTGCCATGGAACGGCTGTCCGGTCCGGTAGCGGTCCTGGAGGACCTAGCAGAAGCCGCCCCGGATGCAGAGGCGACCGTCGGTCCGGCACGGCGGGGCGCGGTGCGCAGCGATCTCGTCGTGCGCACAGGACCGCATGTCCGGGTGCGGGTCGGGGCACGGATTCCGCTGCTGGTCGACCTGGCTCAGCTCTACGTCTTCGATCACGCCGGACGGCGAATCTGTCCGGCACCTGACGAGCTTCCCTCCCTGGAGAGGTAGTCCGGTCCCTGCGCCGCGACCGCGACGGTCGCCGCGTGCACCAGCTCGACCACGCCCGGCCCCACGAAGGTCACCCCGAGCACGATCTCGGGGTCCAGGTCCACCACCACGCGTGCCTGGCAGGCCCAGTCCTGGATCGGCACGGATGCCAACGCGCCGCTCGCGCCCCAGGAGGTCGTCACGGTCCTTGGCCGGGACACGCTCGCTGAGGTAGCGGAGAGGACCGGGACCTACAGTGGAACGCTCGTCGGTTATGTGGCCGAGCAGCTGCCGGTGGTGATCAACCAGATCACCCCTGACGGGCAGGCCGGCAGCGACCCTGAGCTGCTCGACCTGGCGTTCACCGACTTCGAGAGCAAGGCCCCGTTCACGGTGCGCACCGCCCGGATCGGGCCGGCTGCGGTTCGACCAGTACCGGGGATCAGGCCGCGACGAGCTCCTGCTCGCGGTCCGGCGTCTTGACCTTGGGCTTCTTGTTCGGCAGCGAGAGCCGGAAGACCTTGTGCCACGCGGAGAACACCTGCTTGGGCAGCGGCCCGGTGACGTACTCGAGCTCGTACTTTTCGAACAGCGCGCGCACCTTCACCGCGACCTCGGCGTACCGGTTGCTCGGCAGGTCCGGGAACAGGTGGTGCTCGATCTGGTGCGACAGGTTGCCGGTCATGAAGTGCATGGCCCTGCTGCCGCTGATGTTCGCCGAGCCAAGCATCTGGCGCAGGTACCACTGGCCGCGCGTCTCGCCCTTGATCGACCGGCGCTCGAAGACCTGCACGCCCTCGGGGAAGTGCCCGCACATGATCACCGAGTGGGTCCAGAGGTTGCGGACCAGGTTCGCGGTGAACGTGGCGGCGAGCGTGGTGAGGAACGACGGGCCCGACAGCAGCGGGTGGATCACGTAGTCCTTGAGCACCTGCTTGCGGATCTTGCGGCCCACGGCCTTGGCCCGCGCGCGGAACTCCGGGTTCTTGCGGCGGCGCTTGTGCAGGTTCTTGGCGAGCTCCAGGTCGTACGCTGCGATGCCGTACTCGAAGAAGCAGGCGTTGATGAAGTTCCACAGCGGCTGGCCGAGGTGGAACGGGTGCCACCTCTGGTCCTCGTCGACGCGCATGATGCCGTAGCCGAGGTCGTTGTCCTTGCCGATCACGTTGGTGTAGGTGTGGTGCAGCTCGTTGTGCGAGTGCTTCCACTGCTCGGACGGCGAGACGTGATCCCACTCCCAGGTGGTGGAGTGGATCTTCGGGTCCCGCATCCAGTCCCACTGGCCGTGCAGGATGTTGTGGCCGATCTCCATGTTGTCCATGATCTTCGCCACGGACAGACCGGCGGTGCCGAGCAGCCACGCGGGCGGGAAGATCGAGAACAGCAGCACGCCCCTGCTGACCAGCTCGAGCTTGCGCTGCGCCGAGATGACCTTACGGATGTAGGCGGCGTCCTTCTCGCCGCGGCTGGCGATCACCTCGTCGCGGATCGCGTCCAGCTCGCGGCCAAGCTCCTCGATCTGCTCCGCGGTCAGGTGGGCGGTGGGGTCGATGGCGGTCAAGGTGCTCCTACCGTTCGATGTCGCAGGGGCCCGCCGCGGCGGACACGCAGGTCTGGATGAGGACGCCCGGCTCGGCCTCGGTGATCTCGCCGGTGCGCAGGTCGCGGACGGCGCCCGACTTGAGCGGCGTGACGCAGCCGAAGCAGATGCCCATGCGGCACCCGGAGGGCATGAGCACGCCGGCCTCCTCGCCGACGTCCAGCAACGGCGTTGCGCCGTCCGCGTCGACGGTCTTGCCGGTGGCGCTGAACGTGACCTCGCCGCCGTCGCCGGCGACGACGATGCTGGGGCGGAAGCGTTCGGTGTGCAGGCGCTCTTGTACGCCGTGCTCGGTCCAGTGCTGTTCGGCGGCGTCGAGCAGGCCCGCGGGCCCGCAAGCCCAGGTCTCGCGCTCGGCCCAGTCGGGCACGAGTTCGTCGAGACGGGCGATGTCGAGCATGCCGTCTGTGTCGGTGTGCACCTCGGTGAGCCGCAGCTTGTTGTCCGCGACCAGGTGGTGCAGTTCGTTGCGGAAGATCACGTCTTGCGGCTGTGGCGCGGAGTGGACCATGACGACGTCGTCGAGCTCGATGTCGCGCAGCATGCCCATCACGGGCGTGATGCCGCTGCCGGCCGTCAGGTAGAGCACCTTGGCGGGCTTGGCCTGCGGCAGCACGAAGTCACCGGTCGGCTGGTCGAGCTGGATCAGCGTGCCCGGTTTCGCCCTGCGGACCAGGTGGTTGCTGACCTTGCCGTCCGGGATCGCCTTCACGGTGATCGTGACGCGGCCGTCCTGGCGGTTTGTCGGCGAGGTGATGGAGTAGGCACGCCACAGGCGCACCCCGTCGACGTCGACCCCGATCCGCACGTACTGACCGGCTGTGTGGCCGCGCCAGCCCCGGCCCGGCCTGATCACGATGGTCGCGGCGTCCCCAGTCTCGGGGTGCACGGCCTCGATGCGCCCACGCAGGTCAGCGCCCGCACGCAGCGGGCTGACCAGGTCGAGGTAGTCCGACGGCAGCAGCGGCGTCGTGACCATGTCCAGCAGTTTCCACGCCCTGCTGCGGAGGGCTGTACTCGTCATGACTCCAGCTTGCTGCGCCTCAAGGGGTAAAGTCCTGACCGCAGGACGTAAATCTGGTCGACTGAACTGTTCGCAGGGAACAAAACGTGAGCCATGCAATCCGGAGGGCCAGCGAACTGACCCTGGATGAGACGACGGTCACCGCACTTCGGGCCGCGCTGAAGACCACGGCCGACGAGGTCGTCCAGGCGATCATCGACGAGGTCCATCCCTACGCCAACGCCCTTTCGGGCCGCATGGGCGCCACCATCCGCCGATCCGTCCGCACCGCCCTGGGGCACTACCTGGACCTCGCGAGCGGGAACGCCACAGGCGGCGACGCCGGTGACGCAGCCTACGAGCTGGGCCGCGGCGAGGTGCGCGACGGCCGTTCGATGGACGCCCTACTCAGCGCCTACCGCGTCGGCGCCCGCGTGGCCTGGCGATGCCTGGCAGCGGGTGCCGTACCCGCAGGTCTGCCCGCCGCCGAGGTCGCCAAGTTCGCCGAGCTGACCTTCGCCTACATCGACGAGCTCTCCGCCGCGAGCGCCGCGGGCCACGCCGACGAACTGGCCGCCCGGGGCAGGGCCCACGAGCGCCACCTGGAACACCTGGCCCGCGATCTCCTCGCCGACGCGAGCACGGACGTGCTGCTCGCCTCTGCTCAACGGGCCGGGTGGCAGCCTCCGGTTTCCCTGACCGCGGTCCTGCTGCCCGCCGCCCAGGCCCGGCCCGCCTACCGCGCCCTCGACCCGAGCACCCTCGTCCTCGATGATCTGCCGGACGTCACCGGTGTGCTGCTCGTCCCCGATGCCGACCGATCACATCTCCTGCGGCAGCTAACCGGCCGCACCGCCGTGGTCGGCCCGGCCCGGCCATGGACTCGTGCGTCGGCCTCGTACGCACGAGCCCTACGCGCGCGCTCCCTCTCCTCTGATGTTCGCGACACCGAGGACCACCTGCCCGAGCTGGTGCTGAGCGCTGACGCGGACGCGTTCGCAGACCTGCGTGCCCGAGCCCTCGCACCGTTGCGGACCTTGCCCGTCGCGACCGCACGGCGGCTGGAGGAGACGTTGCGGGCGTGGCTGCTGCACCAGGGCAGGCGGGACGAGGTGGCGGCGGCGTTGTTCGTCCATCCCCAGACAGTCCGGTACCGGATGTCGCAGCTGCGGGAGCTGTTCCCGGATCTCGCATCGCCACAGCGGGTCCTTGAACTGACGCTGGCGGTCGGTCTTCGGGTCAGCTGACGCGCACTTCGACCGTCCACACCCGCGTCCGCGAGCAGTCCAGGAAACGTGCCTCGTTCCCGGTGCCGTCAGCTGGCTCATGCAGCCATGGCGAAGCGGGCTCACCTACCCGTGAGGACGCGGAGTGAGGAAGCTCCTGACCTCACGTTCCGTCATTCCATCCCCATCATCCCTCGCGCGGTGTGATGTCGATGCTCGCCCAGAGCCGGCTTCCCCGTTCCCATGGGCGGTGCCGGCGCCCTGACCCATGCAGTCGTGAGCCGCCTGCGGCGCCGCGGAGGCGTCCTGCGCCACGGGGAACATGTCGCGTCCGTCGTCGTACGGGGCGGCACCGCGGTCGGGGTCAGGACAGCAGGCGGAGAAACCGTCGACGCGCGCCGGGCCGTACCCGCCGACACGTCGGCGCCGGCGCTGTACCGCGACCTCGTCGGCGAAGAGCATCTCCCCTCCCGCCTCGCACGGGACCTGCAACGCTTCCAGTGGGACTTCGCGACCTTCAAGGTCGACTGGGCCCTGACCGGGCCCGCCCCCGCCCCAGCCCCCGGCCGCGGCGGGGGCTGGGGCGGGAACCGTCCACGTGGCCGACGGCGTGAACGGTCTCACCCGCTTCGCTTCCCAACTCGCCATGGGACACGTGCCCGACGAGCCGTTTGCCCTCCTCGGCCAGATGGCCTCCCTGCCTCCACCGTAAGGAACCGATCGCATGCCAGAACTGTGCGCGCAAGAGCCACGACGACACCCCTCCACCCGGCTCTGCGAAGACCGCGAGTACCCATGTCACGGCGGGCGCGCCTAATGCCGGAAGCTCTCCGCCGGAACACACCTCGGACGGACGCTACGTCGTCCTCGACGGCAGGCGCTGGCGGGCCACCGACCCGGACGTTCCCGCCGATATCGCCGCGCGGTTGCGTACGCACCTGATGGCGGCCCGGCGTGCCGTCGGGGCCGCCCTGCGGGCGCACGACGAACAGGGAGAACGCGAGGCCGGGCGCCGCGTGCACACGGCGAAGGTCGCCCTCGGGGAACCCGGCACTCCGTGGTGGGACGAGACCAGTGTGCGCCGGCTTGCCTCGCCGACTCGGACGCCTTCGGAGTGCATCTCGCGCTCCACCTATGCTCCGAGCTCCTTCCAGCTGCCCTCGAACTTGGCCGGTCCTTCGCGGTCCAGGGTGTCGGTGACGTCGGCGAAGTCGACGCCGGCCCGTTCCAGTGCTTCGAAGTGGGCGGCCGCGGCCGCGAAGTCGTCCGCCACCGGCGGGGGCCCGGGAAGGGCGCCGTGGTCGGCGAACGCGGCCAGCGTGGCGCCCGGCATGGTGTTCACGGTGCCCGCGACGACGAGTTCACTGACATACATCGTGTCGGGGTAGGCGGGGTCCTTGACTCCGGAGGACGCCCACAACGGGCGCTGCATGCGCTGGAGGAGCCTGCTCCCCCAGCCCCAGGTACCCGGCCACCGGGCTCAGCGCACGCCGGTGACATGCCGCCGTTCGAAGCCGTCGCGCGATGCCGGGCGGGCGCTCGGCCGGGCGCCGCGCTATCTCGCGTGGCCGATGACGTTGCCGTTGCCGTTGCCGTTGGAGCAGTTGTCCGCGTGGTCGCCGACCCGGTCGCCGAGAACGGGCACCACGGCGACTTCCTGCGGGCATACGGCGGCGCGGCCGTGAAGTTCCATTTGTTCACGGCGCTGACCGCGCTGCCGAGGTCGGAGACGGGGTCGGCATGTGCGGGCGCGGTGAGACCGGCACCGGCGAGGGCCAGCGCAGTGGCAGTGATGATCTGCCAGCTGCACGAAAGCCGCGCCGAGGACACGAGGGGATCGTGCGTACTCCGTCTGGGCCGTCATCACTCTGATGACACCGCGTCCCACTTACCGGGCAAGAGACCTGACCAGCATGATCACGACATCCGGCCGGCCGGGTTGCCGCCGGGATCGTCGGCCAGCGCCACTGCAACCTTCACGCGCTTACCCACGGACTCGCGCCGTACCTCGAAGCTGCGGCACACCGCCATCGCGATCTCCAGGCCGTGCTGCCCAACCCGTCCCGGATCAGCCGGGCTCGCCACGGGGAGCCGATCGCCGGTATCCCACACGCTGATCTCCACCGCGCCGTTGACGACTTCCAGTTCCAGCAGACACGGCCCGGGGGCGTATTTGTAGGAATTGGTTACCAGCTCGCTGACGACCAGTTCCACCATGCTCATCGCACGCTCGGACACCGGAAGTCCATGAACAGCCTGCACGGCGGTCATGAAATCTCGGGCAGAACGCCGGGCCCCTGCGATCGGTTCACAGCCGTCCAGGGCCAGGGCAGACACAATCGGAAGGCTGACCAGCGACGCACACTCGTCCAGGGGCACCAAGGAGCCCATCACCGCCACCCTCCTTCACACACGCCACACCTCTGCTTGCACGCTGATACCCCCGAACGCTGCTGGTACACAGGGGTAAAAGATGACGATCTGACCTCGCCTTCTCTGCGAGCGAAGCTACCGGGCACAGCCATCTGAGATACACCCTCGCATGCACTCCAGCAGGGCCTAACGGACCGGGTTCAAGCCCGCCGAGGGCTGGCACGAGCTGTACTCGGCGGCCGGGCACCCGCGGGCCGGAGGGACACGACGTGCCGAGCACCGCCGGTGCAGGAGCCCGACGCGGCGGCGCCCCCCGCTTACGCCGCCGAGGATCGCACCACTCATCCGGCTCTGGCGCCCCCCGTCGGACACCGGCAAGAGCAGAGACCAGGCCACGCAGTGCGCCTTCGGGCCGTGACCTGTGTCCGGCGGCGACAGCCTGCGAATCCGCCGATGTCACCGCCCCGCCCGGCCGCCGCCCGGATACAGCTGGAGACCCCTTTTCACCGACGGTCAGGGCCGGTGAGGTGGTTTTCGGCGGTCCGGCTCTCGGGAGCGGCGCAGCACGCAACCGGTCGGAGGCAGCACCCCTGTGGTCGCGCGAAAACGGAAAGGGGGCAGGCCCTGGTCCGGGCCTGCCCCCTTGAACACCGCGGTGTGTGGTCAGTCCTTGAAGACGTCCTTGATCTTTTCCTTGGCCTGGCGGGCGTCGCCCTTGGCCTGCTCGGCGCGGCCTTCCGCGGTCAGGCGCTCGTTGCCCACGAGGCGGCCGGCGGTCTCCTTGGCCTTGCCCTTGGCCTGCTCGACCTTGGCCTGAGTCTTCTCGTCACCGGACATGGTCATCACTCCAAGCGGTAGAAAGCGTTACGTCATGGCGTATGCCCCGCCTCCGCCACTCAAACATCACCCACCGTGTTTAGCCGCCCGGGATTCGGTAACACCAAGTAGCTACAGGCAGTCAGAACCCGACGGAAGGCAGGAACATGACCCTCATCACCGTGACCCTCATCGCCGCGGCCCTCGCGGTCATCGCCCTCCTCGCCCTGGCCCCCAGCGTCCCCGCACGACGCAACCCCTTACCCGGCCGGCGGCGCCGGGGCCCGGCAGCCCATCGCCGTACCCGCACCCCGCGGCTGAACCACGTACCCCACCAGTAGCAGCTCCGGTACGGCCGCTCCGGCGAGCGCCCTCGACCCCGGTGCCGGTCAACAGCCGCCCCCAACGAGGGACCAGGGCGCAGCGCTGTCAGCGCCGGCCTGGTCCCCGCGGTCCGGGGAAACCCACTGAGCGCCCACGGGACGCGCAGCGACAACCAGCGACCTGGGAGACCCGATGAGCACGATGAGCATCACCGTCGCACCCACCTGCGCCACGGCATCGGTCGCCGGCGCACGCGAGACCACCCGCCACTTCCTGCACGACCTCCTGCCGGTGATCGCGGCCGAAGCAGCCGACACCGTGGTCCTGGTCGTCTCAGAGCTCGTCACGAACGCACTGCGGCACGGCGGCGGCACCTGCACCTTGGACCTGACCGCGCACCCTGGCGCCGTCGAGGTCGCCGTCCACGACGACGGTCCGCGGGCCCCGCGCATGCGCAGCCCTGACCTGAACGGTGGCGCCGGAGGATTCGGCTGGCCCATGGTCAACCACCTCGCCCGGGCTACGGCCGTCACCCGCCACCCGACCGGCGGCAAGACCGTCAGCGCCCTCCTCGACCGGTAGCACCACGGCGCCGCCGTACGCGAACTTCTCCCGCCAGGGCTCGGTCACATCGGACGGCTCTGGAGGGCACCAGGCGGCGTATATGCCTACGGGACACGCCAGACATTGGCGAAGGCCGCGTTCTCGATGGAACGCCGCTGTCTTACGGCTTCCAGCTCCGTCACCGCGTCGTTGACGATCGCCAGCACGGTGGTCACCGCTTCGTCCTCGACGACCGGCTCGTTCGCGCGCTCGCCTCCGTCCTCGGAGCGGGCGGCCTCAATGCCCACGACCGCGGCGAGGGCGATGAGGGTGGGCTCACCCGCCTCCCACCGGCTGCGGGCCCGGCGCCGAGCGGGTGTCTCGGCGACTTCCAGGCGGTCGTTTCCGAAGGGCAGCAGGGCGCGCCGTCCCCGAGTCAGCTGGCCGGCCTCTTCGAGGGTGGCCTGGTAGGTCGTGGACAGATCCCGGCCGCGGCGCCACAACCAGTCTTCGACCCCTTCGTAGGGCGTCTGCCGGATGAGCGCCGACGAGGCCTCGGCCACGAGCTCGTCATGCGGCTCATACGGCCCGCCTGGCACGATGGAGTCGCCGTCCAGAGAAGCGGCCTGTACGGCGAGGAGATCGATCAGTTCGGCGCCCGCGAGCGCGAGCGACAAGTCGCCCTGCCCGACACCAGCCCCGGGCCGTTCGTCCATGGCGATGATGAACAAGTCCTTCGCCGTGCTCATGAGCGCTCCCTCGAAAGCTTCGGAAATCGGATCCCCCGATACCGCTCCTACCCTCGCACCAACGCCCGCGAGGACTCCCTCGTTCCCCTGCCACCACGGGAGAACCATGGGTCGGGCGACATTCGCCCGGCCCATGGCCAACCGCCTTCCCCGTGCAACCGACGTCACGCCGACCGACCGGAGACAAGAACCATCAGCGTCATCGGGCCTTGCCCCAAGGCCCCACCTGTTCCTCGGCGAGGGGTTCGTTGGGGCCGGAGCCGAGCCAGGAGCGGCTCTGCGGCAGGGCGGCCGCCAGGGCGCGGGCCTCCGCCACGATCTGCTCGGCCGCCGATTCCTCTGCCGGGGTGAGGTCCTCGATCCGCGCCGCCGCCCGGAACACCTCGATGGTCTCGGCCGGGATGGCGTCCACCAGGGCAGAGATCTCCTCGGCGAGGGAGGCCGCCTCTTCCGCTTCGCTCACCCGGGCCAGCTCGGCCAGCGCCGAAAGCATGCCGGCGGGAGCCGCCGCGGCCACCTCTTCCGCGGTCAGCGGCTCATTGGGGCCCCTGCCGGTCCAGGACTCGAACTTGCCTGCCGTCCCCGGCGCCCCCGCCAGGGCCGTCAGCAGCTGTCCCAGTACAGGGGGTCACTGTGTTCGCGCTCATCGAACTCCCTCAAAGTGAATGATCTTGGACCGGCGACGCTACCGACTGAGATCGACGCACGACAGGGCGTGAACAGGTCAGGCTGGAAGGACCCTCGCTCCGGACACAGCCACGCACCGCGCACGAACGAAGACTTCGAGCCCATCGCACGGAATGGGCCGCGGCGCTCTCGCCTCCAGTTGCGCATCGCCTCCGTAGCCGCGACCTCTTCGTCGAGGGCACCCCGGCACCACGGCCTACCTCTGCGGGCCGCTCCCCTTCCTGCGGGCGGTGGGCGAGCACCGATCACCCAGGGCGCGGCCCCCGCGGTCATCAACTTCCAGGGCTTCGGCCCCGATCTGTGACTCGCCCCCGCCTGACGGCCCGAGAGCGCTCCTACTGCCCCGCACCCGCCACGGGCACGGGGCGGCGAAGTGGGCAGCGGTGGGGTACGGAGGAACAGCGCTCCCGGCCAAGCGGGTTGCCCAGAGAACCGCACCCCTGGAGCGAGCCCGTTCGCCCCGCCGCTGCCCCCGCTCGGTTCCCGGGAACGGCCGAGGACGCGGCGGAGCACGGATGGCCATCAAGGCGGCATCACCCGGCCAAGGCCGTTTCGCCTCAGCCGTGGGAGATGGCCGTCGCCCGTGGCTGCGCGTGGAACGCCGTCCGTACGAAGCGGGCTGCGACGAATCCGATCAGGGCTGTGGCTGCCGCCAGTCCGATGCCGGTCGCGTCGAGGGGTTCGGTCTCCAGGATCGACCGGAGTGCGGGGAGGTAGAGCGCGGCTGCCGCGAGGAGTGCGGAGGCGAGGACCGCGAGGGGGAGGAAGAGGTTCTCCTTGGTCAGCAGGCGGGCTCGCAGGCCCAGTACCACTCCGAGCTGGCCGGCGAGCAGGGCGAGGAAGAGCACGCTCTGCCACGGCAGTTCCCAGGCGCGTGCGGTGAGGGCGGCTGCCAGGCAGGAGGCGGTGACGGCGGTGGCGAGCAGGAGGAGTCGCTGCCAGGCGCCGGCGCCGAGGATGTGCTGTCCGGGCGGGCGGGGAGGTCTGTTCATGGCGCCCGGTGAGACGGGTTCGGCGCCCATGGCGACACCGGTGAGGCCGTGGGTGAGGAGGTTGATCCAGAGGATCTGTCCGGCCCGCAGGGGCAGGGGGAGGCCGATGAGGGGGCCGGTGAGCATGACGAGGATCTCGGCCGTTCCGCCGGCCAGGCCGTACACGAGGAAGCGCCGGATGTTGTCGTAGACGCGACGGCCTTCCTCGACCGCCGCGACGACGGTTGACAGTTCGTCGTTGGTGAGCACGAGGTCGGCGGCCTGCCGCGCGACCTCCGTGCCGCGCGCGCCCATCGCGACGCCGATGTCGGCCTGGCGCAGGGCGGGTCCGTCGTTGACGCCGTCGCCGGTCATCGCGGTGACGGCGCCGTGGGAGCGCCAGGCTTCCACGATGTCCAGCTTCTGCTGCGGAGTCGTGCGCGCGAATACGCGGACGGTGGTGAGGTCCGCGACCCGGCCGGCGGCGAGGTCCGCACCGGTGACCACATTCTCGTGCGAGCTGCCGGCGGACAGCAGGCCGACCTGGGTTGCCACGGCGCGCGCGGTGGCGGGGTGGTCGCCGGTGATGAGGATGGGGGTGATGCCGGCGGCCCGGCAGGCGGCGATCGTGGCTGCGGCCTCCGTTTTGGGCGGGTCGCTGATGGCGACCAGGCCGCGCAGGTGGAGGCCGGGCTCGGCGTCGGCGGGGTGGTGGGGGACGTCGTCCCGCGTACCGGAAGCGACGGCGAGGACGCGGAAGCCATGTGCGGCCAGCAGCGCGGCCTGCTGTTCCGCCGTGTGGAGCAGGTCCGTGGGGTCGGCGAGGACTGCGGGGTCGAGGATCGCTTCGGGCGCGCCCTTCAGGCAGACGAGCACCCGGTCCTCGGGCGTGGTGTGCAGGGTGGTCATGCGTTTGCGCAGGCTGTCGAAGGGAGCTTCGTCCGCGCGCGGGTGGCTTTCGTGGAGGTCGGCCTGACCGGCACAGCCCGCCTTGGCCGCGGCCGTCAGGAGGGCCGCCTCGGTGGGATCGCCCATGGGGGTCCAGCGGTCGTCGGGCGGGACGGGTCCCGTCGGCGGGTGGATCGAGGCGTCGTTGCAGAGCGCCGCCGTGGTCAGCAGTTCGCGTAGCGGATCCATTTCCGCGGGCGTCGGGCGCAGGCCGGCGATCAGGACGTCGCCTTCCGGCTCGTAGCCGACGCCGGAGAGGTCGGCCGTGGCATGGGGCATCCAGACCTGCTGGACCACCATGCGCCCTTCGGTGAGGGTGCCGGTCTTGTCCGTGGCGAGGACCGATACGGAACCGAGCGTCTCCACGGCGGGGAGGCGGCGTACGAGCGCGTGCCGCGTGGCCATGCGGCGGGCGCCGAGGGCGAGGGCGAGGGTGACGACGGCGGGCAGGGATTCCGGTACCGCGGCGACCGCCAGGCTGATGGCGGTCACTGCCATGATCCCGACGGGCAGGCCTTGCAGGAGGCCGAGTGCGAAGACGACCAGGCAGAGTCCGAGGGTGGCGGCGGCAAGGATCCGTCCGAGGGAGGCGAGGCGGTGTTGCAGCGGGGTCGGCTCCCGTCCGCCTTCGAGGAGGGCGGCGATACGGCCGAGTGCGCTGGCCGCGCCGGTCGCCGCAACGGTGGCCACGCCTCTCCCCCGTACGACGACGGTTCCGGCGCTCAGGGTCGTACCCGGATCCTTGTCCACCGCGACGGACTCGCCGGTGAGCATGGACTCGTCGACGAGGAGGGCCGATGCCTCGGTGAGTTCGGCGTCGGCGGCGACGATGTCGCCTTCGCCGAGGAGGAGCACGTCACCGGGTACGACGTCGGTGGCCGGGACCTCGCGCGGCGCGCCCTCCCTCAGTACGCGTGCTCCCGGGGCCGACATGGCCGAGAGGGCGGCCACCGCGTTGTCGGCGCGGATCTCCTGGGTCACGCCGACGGTGGTGTTGAAGAGGATCACCAGGCCGATGACGATGGAGTCGGCGTGGTCGCCGATGGCGATCGTGAGCAGGATCGCGCCGATCAGGACCATGATCAGGGGGTCTTTGAGCTGCGCCAGGACCCGCGCGTACAGGGGTGTGGCCGACTGGGCGGCGATTTCGTTGCGGCCGTGCTCGGCCAGGCGGCGCTCGGCCTCCCGTTCGCTGAGTCCGGTGGGCTTCCGTGGGGTGGCGGGTGCCTGGCGTGCCGCGGGCGCGGACATCAGGTCCCTTGCGAGACGGGGACCGTGATGACCGGGCAGTGTGCCCGGTGCAGCAGTCCGTGGACGACGGAGCCGAGGCGCATGCCGGTGTAACCCCCGTTCCCGCGGCGGCCCAGGACCAGGGCCAGAGCGTGTTCGGCTGCCTTCGCCAGCTCCTCGACCGGGTGGCCTGCGAGCACTTCGTGGGTGAGCGCGACGTCCGGGTACTTCTCCGACCAGCCGGCGACGGTCTCGGACAGCATGCGGCGCTGCGCCTGGAGACCGGCGTTCTTGTTCTGGAACGAGAGCAGGGGCTGGTGCCACACCGAGATCGCCCGCAGGGCGCATCCGCGTACGCTCGCTTCCTCGAAGGCCACGGCCAGCGCCGCCTTCGACGACTCGCTGCCGTCGACCGCGGCCACCATGTACGGCGACAGTTGGCTGACGTGCTCCGCATCGCCGACGACCACGACCGGGCAGTGCGCCTGCGCGACCACGGGCACCACCAGGGAACCGGCGCTGAGGAACTCCTCGGTGCGGCTGAGGTGTCGCGAGCCGAGCACCACCATGGGGGCCTTCAGGGAAAGCCGGCCGAGAACGGGAGCCGGGAACCCGTCGAGCAGGTGGGTGGACAGTTCGAGTTTCGGGTGACGCGACCGCGTCCACGCGGCGGCTGCTTCGAGGGTTTCCGATCCGGTCCGGCGCAGGTCGATGCGGTGCGTGCTCCCGTCGGCGTGCTGGGTGTCGTGTTGCGGTGGCACCGCCAGTGCGAGACCCAGTCCGAGCGCCCGGCGGTGCGCCTCGTCGGCGGCCCAGGCCAGGGCCATGTGCCAGTCCCTGACCGGGTCGATGCCGACGACGATCTCACGGCCTGTCATGTTCGTCATCACGACTCGCTCCCCTGGTCGTTGCCGTGCCGCGGGATGAGCAGCACGGGACACCGCGCGTGGTGCAGAAGGCTGTGGTTCGCGTGCCCCAGCGTGCGGCCGATGTAGCCCGGCGAGCGCCTCCCGCCGACGACCAGCAGGTCCGCGTGCTGCGAGGCCTCGGCCAGTACACCGGCCACCGAGAAGCTCTTCTCCAGGTCGGCGTGCACGGTCAGATCCGGGAACTCCTCGCGGATCAGGCCGGCCATGGCCGTCAGACGCTGTGCGTGCCGGACGCTGATCTCCTCGACGTCGTCGAGGATGCTCACGACGTTGCCCACGGACTGCAGCGGGTTCCAGACGTGCAGCAGCCACAGCGACGCCTTGCGCAGCTCTGCTTCGCACGCGGCGTACCTGACGCAGTCGAGGTCGTGTTCGTCGCGGACGCCGGCCAGAACGCTGCCCGTCTCGACTCTCGGGTCCGTACCCCGCACCACGGCGAAGGGGGTGGTGGCACTGGCGGCTGCCTTGAGTCCGACGGAGCCGAGCATCAGCGAGGTGAACCCGCCGAGACCGCGGTTGCCGACGACGACGGTGCCGTGGAGGCCGGCGGCCCGGCGGAGGGTGGGTACGGCGGCGCTGCGGCTGAATTCCGTGGTGACGTGCAGGTCGGGATGGAGATCCGCTACGGCCGCGGCGGTGTCATCGAGTAGTTCGCGGCCCGCTGCGCGGACCCGTTCGATGGTTTCCACCGATGCGTAGAAGGCTCTGCTGTCCGTGTCGGCGGCGTGGACGATGTGCAGGGTCTTCCCCCGACGTGCGGCTTCGGCCGCGGCCCACAGGGCTGCCCCGCGTGCGGGATCCGACCCGTCGACGCCGACGATGACCGTCCCGAGTTCCGGACCGGCGGTGATGCTGCCTTCCATGGTTTCTCCCGATCGAGGGCCATCGTGCTTCTCCTCTCACGCTGGCATCGCGGACGTGTGGACGGCGAGGGCCATAGAGGCCAGGACGAGGGCCGACTGGTCCCTCCTCGCTCCCGGAACCGGCGTAGGCCCCCGTGGACGGACCCGGTCGGCCCTCGTGCAGGACCATTCGGCCCTCGAAAGGGAAGCCGGCGGGGCGGATGGTGGCTGGTACGGGTGGTGCGCGCCAGCCCTCTGCGCCCCCGCATGACGACGTACAGGAGGTCCGCTCGTGAAGCACACCCAGGTCGGCGAGGTGATGACGGCCGAGGTCATCGCGGTGGATCGTTCGGCGACGTTCAGGGAGATCGTCAAGCTCCTCGCCGACTACGACATCACCGGACTGCCCGTCGTGGACGAGGACGACCGTGTGGTCGGCGTCGTCTCCGAGAGCGACCTGCTCGCCCGAACGGCCCGGACGGCCGCGGACATCATGTCGGCTCCCGCTGTCACGGTCCGCGCGCAGGAGAGCGTCTCCGAGGCCGGACAGCTCATGACACGACGGGGCGTGGAACGCCTTCCGGTCATCGACGAGGAAGAGCGTCTCATCGGCATCGTCACCCGGCGCGATCTCCTGCGCGTCTTCCTGCGCCCCGATGCCGAGATACGGCGGCACGTGAGCGACGACGTGCTGTCCGACAGCATCGGGGCGCCCACCAGGGCGGTGGACGTGCACGTCCTGGACGGTGTCGTGACCCTCCGAGGCCGGCTGGAACGGCAGAGCCAGATCCCCCTCGCCCTGCGCCTCACCGCACGACTGGACGGTGTCGTCGCCGTGGTGGACGAGCTCACCGCCCGCATGGACGACTCCCGTCTGATCCCGCCGGAGCGCGGAGCGCAACCCATCACCTGGTGACGCCCGTCCTCAATCCGTCGGTCGCACGCGACGCGAGGTCGACCGCACCGTCGCCCAGATGCTCGACGACATGCTCATGCCGTGGCGGCTGAAGTTCCCCGACGTACGGCTCGAGGAGAAGACGTTCATCGGATCAGCGGGACGGGAGCTCGTCCAGGCCACCACGGGCGCGGACCTCGTCGTCATCGGACGCCCGCATCCGCCGCTCGCCCACGGGCACGCACCTCGGCCCGGTCGCCCACGCCGTCCTCCACCACACGGCCGCGCCGGTCGCCGTACTCGCCTTCACCGGAACGTACCCGCGCGACCTGTTCGACCTGGTGGTCGGGCTCAACCGCTGGGTGCTGCGCGTCATCGCCTACGCGGCGCTCATGACGGACGAGTACCCGCCCTTCCGACTCGACCTGGGCGGTGAAGGGCCGCCGCTCACCCCGGACGTCGCCCCGTAAGGGCCGGTCGGCTCCACAACGGGCCCCTCGGCCCCTCTTGGAAGCGGTGGCCGGGGCGGAGCATGGAACTCACACGTCAACTGAGGGAGATGGGCTCCATGGCCAACCTTGTGACCGCCGGCCTCGACGGCTCGCGCGAAAGTGTCGCGGCGGCCCGATGGGCCGCGCACGAAGCCCACCTCCGAGGGGTGCCTCTGGCCCTGGTCCACGTGGAGGAGTGGCTGGAGCGCCCCCCTCTCGCCGTCGCGACCACCGAGATCCAGCGCCAGTGGGCGGAGCGACTGCTGCGCGAGGCCTCCGAGGACATCAAGCGGCTGTACCCGGATCTGGAGATCACCTCCCGCCGGCTGTCGGGAATCCCGGCCACGGCCCTGGCCCATGCGGCCGCCTCTTCGGACATTCTGGTGCTGGGTTCCCGAGGGCTCGGCAGCATCGCCGGATTCATGCTCGGCTCCATCGGCGCCGGTGCCATCGCCGCGGCCGATCAGCCGGTTGTTCTCGTCAGGGCGCCGCACGACGGAGCGACGCCGGCCGAGGGTTCCGGTACCGACGGCCCGATCGTGGCGGGAGTGGACATCGGGCGCCCTTGTGACGCGCTCCTCTCCTTCGCCTTCGACGAGGCAGCACGACGTGGGTGCACCCTGCGGGTGCTCCACGCATGGGCACCGCCGCCGGTCGTCGGCTACGGCCCCGGTCTCGATCCCGGTGTCCAGGAGGAGATCGGTCAGGGGCTCGCCACGGCCATGGACGAGATGATCGGCCCCTGGGGCGAGAAGTACCCCTCGGTGGCGGTCACCCCCGAGGTGCGCATCGGCCAGTCCGGGATCCAGCTCGTGGACGCCTCACAAGGTGCCGCGCTCGTCGTGGTCGGCAGGCGCATCCGACGGTCCGCCTACGGCACCCACATCGGGGCGATCGCGCACGCGGTCCTGCACCACGCCGCCGCACCCGTCGCCGTGATCGCCCACGAGTGAACGCACCGGTGTTCCCCCTGCTCATGTCAGGTGTGCGCGGGCATACGGGTGCGCCGCCTCAGGCGGCGCAGTTCCTCGGTGTCCGAGGCCAGGACGGGAAAGACCGCGATGGCGTGCAGTGACGCGTGGTCGGTGCGGGCGGCCACCACCGTGCCGACCTGGTAGGTGATGAAGCCGGCGAAGGTGGCGGTCGTCGCGATGACGTACGCGTGGTGCGGTGGGGTTCCCTGACCGGTCGGGTCCCCGGGGTGCCCGCCAGCCCGCCAGCCCGCCAGCCCGCCAGCCCGCCACAGAACGTAGAGGAACACGGTCATGACCCGGGACGGCGGAGACGGTGCCGAGGTAGGTGCCGGGCCCGCTCCGTGTCGAGCTCCCGGCGCAGCCATGGCAGCGGTTCGCTCCGATCACGCGGTGTGGGCGGCACTCCGGTGAGGGCCTCAGTCATCGTCGACTCCTGATTCAGTGGGCAGTCGGCCCGACCAGCCGGGTTCCAGACGTTCCCAATCCCGTTCCCACATGGACAGGCTGCGCGCCTCGATGGTCCGAAGCCTCAGGTGGACGACGCCTGCGGCCGTCAGTGCGATCAGGGCAGCGGCAGTGGCGCCGACGGTCATCGCGGCGAAGGCCCTCTCGCCCGCGGACGGGGATCCGTGGACCGTACGGCCCGTGTCGTCCACCCAGATCGCGACGGGCCGGCCCGCGGGGGTTTTGGGCTGGACCTTTACGAGGCCCGTGTGCCGGGTGGCCGAAGGGAATTGCCAGGCGGCCTGTGCGACGGAATCGGCGGCACCGCCGGTCCAAGCGTCTGGTGCCCGTTCGGCGGCCCCCACCGTCGTGGCCGTGATCCGGTGCACGTGCTCGGCCTGTTCCAGCGCGGTGCGGCTGTCGACGTTCCACACGGCCAGCCCGACGGCCACTCCGCAGAGAGCAGCGACGAGAGTCGACAGTGCGAAGGCCACGAGCCACCGGGTGCGCGTTCGGTCAGCTGTCCGCCGCAGCGGATTGGGCGGTGTTCCGTGAAGCATGGCGGGCCTCCGGCACCGGGAGTCTTCTCATGGAGCGGGCGGGCCGGCAGCTGTGAGCTCGGCGCCGATGTGGTGTGCCCAGGCCTGGATGCGCTCGGGGTTGCGGAAGTCTCCGCCCTTGCCCTGGCGTACGAGGGCGCGTGCCAGCAGGCCGGGCGTACCCTCCGTGAGGCTGCCGCCGAAGGTGATGTGGTCGCGGGCGCCGAGTTGTCGCATCTGACGGGCGACGGCCCGCACGGGTGGGATGTCGCTGCGTTCGGCGGAGGAGTCGACGGGTCCGCTGCTGAACAGCCAGACGGGACGGTGCTTCAGATAGCGGGCGTTGCGCTTCGCGCAGCGCCGGGCCCGGCCGTTCCACCGCCCTGCGTACAGGGAGCCGCCCAGCACCACCCCGTCGTAACCTCGGACGTCCGTGACCTCGCCGGCCGGGACCACCCAAACGTCGATGCCGTCCTCGCGCAGCGACGTTCCGATCTGCTCCGCGATCCCGGCCGTCGCTCCGTGCTTGCTTCCGTAGGCGACCAGAACCTGTTTCGCACTCATGCGCTTCCTCCTTCGGTCGTTCCTAGTCCGGGCCGGGGATCTCCTTGAAGACAGGGATCAGTCCGGTGGAAGGCGGAACAGATGCTCGTCGCCGGCCGCCACCACGACGGCCCGTTCCCCGGGCAGCATGAGGGCCAGGGGACCTTGGCAGGATTCCGGCACGGTGATGCCGAACCTGCCGGGGAGCAGTCGTACGCGGACACCGCGGTGTCCCCGGTGGCAGAGCGTGAACGCGACGGGCTCCATCTCCCGGAGGGGGACGGGATCGACGTACAGGCCTTCGGGGCCGGTCTCCAGGCCCGTGACGCCGCGCTCCGCGAGGTCGAGGGTGCCGGCCATGGCGCCCAGGTGGATCCCCTCGCCGGTGGTGCCGCCCTGGATGTCCGTGACGTCGCCGAGGAGTGCCTCCTCGCAGTACTTCCAGGCGTCCGGGTCCTTCTGGCGGGCCAGCACCCAGCCGTGTACGAGGCTGCTGAGCGTCGATCCGTGGCTCGTGCGCGGCAGGTAGTACGCGACGGTCGCCCGCCACACCGTGTCGTCGAGCCGGTAGCCGAGCCGGGCGAAGAGGGCATACAGCTCGGCGGGCCGGAAGAGGTGGCCGAGCATGATCACATCGGCCTGTTTCGACGCCTGGTAGCGGTTGACCGTATCCCCTTCGGCTTCCAGGATCCGGTCGAGTCGGCGGATGTCGCCGTACCGGGCGCGGTAGGCCGCCCAGTCCAGCTCGGCCAGGTCTCCGTACCCCTCGAACTGGCTGATGACGCCCCGGTGGAACGGGACGTACAGGCGGCGGGACACATCGTCCCAACGCTCGAGCGCGCCGCGGTCCAGGCCGAGCCGTTCGGTCAGCTCCGTCCGGCGGGCGGGCGGCAGCTCGCCGAGCAGCTCGAGCCCCTGCTGGATCACCCAGGCCGCCATCACGTTGGTGTAGGCGTTGTCGTCGATTCCGGGTTCCGCAGCCTCGGGATAGGCGTCGTGGTACTCGTCGGGGCCCAGCACACCGCGTATGCGGTACCGCTTTCGTTCAGGGTCATAGGCGGCGGCTCGGGCCCAGAAGCTCGCGATCTCCAGCAGGAGTTCCGCGCCGGGGCCGTGCAGGAAGCCGGTGTCTCCGGTGGCCCGACCGTACCGGCCGACGTTCAGGGCTATCGCGGAGCCGACGTGGCGCTGCAAGTGCGAATGGTCGGGCAGCCAGCGGCCCGAGCGGGGATTGAGATGCAGGGCCTGGCTCTCCTCCTGCCCCGAACTTCCGCTCTGCCAGGGGAACATCGCCCCGCTCTGACCGGCTTGCCGGGCAGCATCGCGGGCGGCCGGCAGCCGTCGGTGGCGGTACATGAGCAGGGCCCGCGCGACTTCCGGGAAGTGCAGGGTGATGTAGGGCAGGACGAAGAGTTCGTCCCAGAAGACGTGGCCCCGGTAGGCCTCACCGTGCAGCCCCCTCGCGGGAACGCCCACGTCCAGCTCTGCGGTGTGCGGGGAGAGCGTCTGCAGCACGTGGAAGACGTGGAGGCGCAGGATCCGGCCCGTCTCCCCCGAGACGCTCAACTCGCCCTGCTCCCAGAGCCGTTCCCAGGCCGAGTGCTGTGCTGTGAGCAGGTCCGGGAATCCGGGGGCCCGCGAAGCGTGTTCGATCGCGCGTGACAGGAGGTCTCCGGTCGGCCTGTCGAGGGAGGTGTACAGGGCTGCGGTCTTCACCACCGTCGCGGATCGCCTGGGAGCCATGGGCAGTCTGAACGTCTGTACCGTCCCGGCCGCGGTGTGGCTCGTCATGGTGGGTGCGCGGGGTCGGGTGACCGTCCTGACGGCAAGGCCGATTTCGGTGCGGGAGGATGTGGTGCGGCAGGCGATCCATGCGACGCCGTGCGGTGCGAAGCCCGTCCGGTGGTCCGTGAGGTGGTGGCCATCGAGCCCGCCGTAGCGTTCCACTCCCGCGTTGGCCACGTCTCCGTCGAGCGCTGATTCCACTTCGATCAGGCCGCTCCAGCCGTACGCGTGGAAGGTGGTCCGCTGGGCCGCGAGGTAGGGGTCCCCCATGTGCACGATGCGGACGTGGGTGACGCCGAGGCGGCGGCCGTGGCCGTTCTGGAAGAGCATGTGCCGGGTGAGCGTTCCTCGGCGCAGGTCGAGCACCACCTTGTGGTGCAGCATCCCCGGGTCGTCGGGAGTCAGCCAGTCGCCCGGGAGTCCATCGTCGGCGACGCAGCGGTACCGCAGTGCCGTCCAGTTGGGCAGGTTGACCATGTCCTCGTTGTCGACCTGCTGTCCGGCCACGTGCGAGGTGAGCCGGTTGTAGCAGCCGGCGGCGTAGGTGGCGGGATAGTGCACGGGGCCCGCCGGGGTCTCGGGGGCCGCACCGCGCGTGGCGAACCTGCCGTTGCCCAGCGTGCACAGGGCTTCGACGAGTCGCTCCGTCTTGGGGTCGTAGTGGCCGTATTCCCACGTCCACGCGGCCGTCACGGTCCGGCCCCGCAGACGGTGTCTGCGACGGCGTGGAGTTCGGCGGCGACCAGGTCCGCCCCGCGTTCCCGCAGCGCTCGCGCGGTGGCGGGGATCGTCGTTCGGTCGAGGCCGATGACGAGGCCGAAGTGGCCGCGCCGACCTGCTTCGACACCCGCGAGGGCGTCTTCCACCACCGCGCAGCGGGCGGGGTCCACCCCGAGCCGTACGGTCGCTTCGAGGAACAGGGCGGGGTCCGGCTTGCCCGCCAGTCCCAGTTCGGCAGCGTCCGTACCGTCCACCACAGCGTCGAAGTAGCTCAGCAGGGAGGCTGATCCGAGAAGCGGCCGGGCATGGCGGGAGGCCGACACGGCGGCGCAGCACACGCCGTGCGCCCGCAGCCGGGCGAGCGCCGGAGCGACGTCGGTGAAGGCGTGGACGGCCCCGGACCTCAGCGTGCGTACGAACGCCGCCTCCTTGCGCGCCGCGACCGCCCAGACCGTGTCGTCGCCCGGTGCGCTGTCGGGGCTGCCGGTCGGCAGGTCGATGCCACGGGAACTCAGGAAAGAGCTCGCCCCGTCCAGCCGGGGCTTGCCGTCGACCCACTGGCGGTACTCACGGTCTTCGTCGAAGCACGGCTGCCGCCCGTTCCCGGATGCGGCCCAGGCGTCCAGACAGCTGTCGAAGGCGGTCTTCCAGGCCGCGGCGTGCAGCCGGGCCGAGTCGAGGAGTACCCCGTCGGTGTCGAACACGACGGCACGCGGAGCGTTCACCCGGATCCCACACGGCGGCCGGTGATCCGGTTCGGGGTCACGGACATCCAGTGCGTACGGGGTCCGCCGGCCCAGGGGAGCGAGCGGGCGACGGAGTACAGGTGGCTGACTCGCTCCCCGTCCGTGACACCGGTCAGCTCGCCGACGGCCATGACGTTCCAGCCCTCTCGCATCGCGTCGTCGATGTGGTCCACCTCGAAGGCGACCTCGGTCCCGGATGCCTCGGCGAGGCGCGAGTCGGCCGCCGTGCGGAACGCGACCTCGTTTCCCACGACGACGTAGTTGACGGGAAAGACGGCCAGTCCTTCCATGCCGGAGAACCCGACCCGGCCGATGCCATGGGTGGAGAGCAGGCGGAGGCACTCGGCCTCGCTCAGCACCGTCGACGCGGAATCGCGCATCGCGGTCCCCATGCCGGGAGGGCTGTCGGTCGTTCTCCCGGTCAGCTCGGCAACGGTGGTCCCCAGGCCGTCCGCGAGACCCACGAGCATGCCCATGCTGGGCGCCGCCGCCCGCTCCTCCACGTAGGCGATGTACGACGCTGCGGCACCGCAGCGCTCCCCGAGTTCTTCACGCGTGATTCCCAGCTCTTCGCGGCGGGCGGTCACGCGTCGCCCGAGGTCGCCACGGGCAGCCGGAACCTTGGTCGGGGACGCATCTGCCGTGGTCTCTCCCATGATCGTCACACCCTTGCGGTTCGGTTCGTGGCAGGTACAGGAACTTGGAGACGCACGGGGCGTCAACCTCAGGCTGTACCCACTACCGGTGCGCGCACAGGGCCGGACGGTCCCCCTACCGGGGCCGGTCGGGCCCATGCGGTCCTCGCCTCGGGGTGTAACCGCAGAGGTCGGTCTCCCCGCCGAAGGCGGTGTCGCCGCAGGCGACCGTGTCGGCGGCCCCGAGGTCTTTCAAGGGCCTGCCGCTGGGCGGCGTCGCCCGGCTCGATGCCGCCGACGCCTCGGACCCGCAGGAGGCCTCCTCCTCGACGGGCCGGATCAGGCCGCACACGGAAGCGTGCGGCTTCCACCTGCCGGTGACGGCGTCCACCTGGTCGGGCCGGAGGACGTCGAGCCGCGGGGCGGAGTGCCCGTCGGGCGGGACGTCTCCGGGCCGGGGCTCTGGCGGTAGGCCATGGAATCTGACTCCATGACCTACCGCCAATGCGGGCCGCGCCCAGTGTCTGTGCATGGCCCGCCGGCGATGCTCAGCTTTCGTCGGCTTGCCAGACGACCCTGCCCTTGATGCTCACCGAGCCGCTCAGGTCCTCGGGAAGGTTCGCGGTGATCGTGCCTTCGGCCTTCTCGCCGGCCGCCAGCGTCGCCCAGGTGCTCTTCACGATCTCGCCGACGACCTCGGACGGTCCGGTCACGTTGGTGACCTCAAGCGAGGGGACGACGGTGTGCTTCATCACGACCTCGCGGGCCGGTTCGGAGCCGCTGTTGACGACCGCCCATGCCCAGGTGACAACGTCGCCTTCCTCGGAGATGTCAGGAGTCTCGTACTGGAACTCGACCTGCGCGGCCATGGCGGTGCCTTCCTGTTGAGTGCGCGCGATCCGCGCACGTGACGCTGTGATCATCTGCCACCAGCAGCACCGCCAGGGGGCTGATCCACCAAACATCACACCCAGGGGCGACAGCCCCGCCCCCAGCCCCGCCCGGGGACCGCCGCAGCGGTGGCCGGCGCCACCACGCTTCTCGGCGGCGGGACCACGGCATCAGCCGCCCGGGCCGCATCAAGCGCCGGAACACCAACGGCCAGGCCATCCCCGGCGGGCTGCCCGCCAAGCTGCGCGCCTTCCTGGAGACGACCCGTCAACTGCCCACCTGGGCCGACCCCGAACTGATGGCCTCCGGGCAGCGTTTCGGCCTGGCGAACGCGCAGCAGATCTCCTTCGCCGCAGTGCTGGACGTGACGCCCGAGCGGATGCGCTACCCCGCCGCCGCAGCGGCCATCTACGGCATCGAAGGCCCGCACGACAACAAGAAGGGCTTCGCCAAGGCGCTGCGCGGCTGGGCGTCCACCCCAGCGAGCAGGAGGCGGAGCACTACTTCCACACCTGTCGCGTGGGCGCCCACCTGCTGGGGATGTCCGAGGACGGCATGCCCATGAACCTGGCCGCCGCGCGCGAGCGGCCGTGAGCAGCTTCTTCACTGGACAAGAGACCCGCTACCGCTGTCCGCTTCGGGAACCAGTCGGCGGTGGAGTTCCGTGGTCATCGCGTGGATGGCACGGGTCAGTTCCGTATTGGTCTTGAGTTCCAGCTCCTGCTCGACGAAATCGTGGTCGGCCTTCGCCTGCTGGAACGCTGCCTGCCGGTTCTGGCCGATCATCACGAACGTCGACAGGAAGATCGCCTCCAGGGAGACGATGAGCGTCAGCATGGGCCAGGGATTGGCCTCCACGAACAGCATCCAGAAGGCGAAGCCGATCGCGTGGAGATAGACGAACGGCATGGAGCCGGCGAACTTCGTGATCGCGTCGGCGACGCGCAACTGGACATCGGCGGCCCGGCTCGTACGGTGTGCGACGACAACCGGATGATGCCGCGCCTCGGCTTCCGCCTCGGCCTCGGTTCCCTTCACCTGCCTGCCTCCTCGGGACGAGCGCCCTGACACGGTCCTGGGCCCCGCATCGTCTCAAACCATCCACCGTTCCCGGCGTACCGGCAGGGCCCGATGGCAGCCGGGGCAGCGGGCCCTGCCGGTACGCCTGCCCACACTCCGCCCCCGGCCGCCGGCACAGAAGGGGCCGACCGGCCCCCATGCAGGGGCCGCTCCTGCCCTTCCCTCCCCCAGCCCCGTGGGAGCACGGTTCGGACATCGGCTCAACCGACGCATGCCGCAGCCTGCGGTTCGAAGGAGCACTGATGACCACCACGTACCGGATCGCGGAGCTGGACGCGCACTGGCGTGCCGCGAACTATCTGGCCGCCGGCCAGATCTACCTCCTGGACAACCCCCTGCTCACGGAACCCCTGCGGCCGGAGCACATCAAGCCCAGACTGCTCGGCCACTGGGGCACCGCACCCGGCCTGAACCTCGTCCACACCCACCTGAACCGGGTGATCAAGGAGCGTTCGCTGGAGGCCCTGTGCGTCTGGGGACCCGGCCACGGGGGGGCGGCCGTCCTCGCCAACTCCTGGCTGGAGGGCACGTACAGCGAGGTCTACCCGGACATCGGCCGCGACACGGACGGGATGCGCAAGCTGTTCCGCCAGTTCTCCTTCCCCGGCGGCGTTCCGAGTCACGTGGCGCCGGAAACGCCCGGCTCCATCCACGAGGGCGGCGAGCTCGGCTACTCACTGGCCCACGCGTACGGGGCCGCCTTCGACCATCCCGGCCTGCTCGTCGCCTGCGTCATCGGCGACGGCGAGGCGGAGACGGGGCCGCTGGCCGCGTCGTGGCACTCCAACAAGTTCCTGGACCCGGTCCACGACGGCGCCGTCCTGCCGATCCTCCACCTCAACGGCTACAAGATCGCCAACCCGACCGTGCTGTCACGGATCCCCGAGGCCGAGCTCGACACGCTGCTGCGCGGCTACGGACACGAGCCCCTCTACGTCTCCGGCAGTGACCCCGCCCTCGTCCACCCGGCCATGGCCCGAGCCATGGACCAGGCCCTCGACCGCATCCGCGCCATCCAGCGGGCGGCGCGGGCCGCGGGCACGGATCCGGGCGCCGAGCGCGCACGCTGGCCGGTGATCGTCCTTCGGACCCCCAAGGGCTGGACCGGGCCCGCGACCGTCGACGGCCAACCCGTCGAGGGCACCTGGCGCGCGCACCAAGTGCCGCTCGCCGGGGTCCGTGAGAACCCCGAACACCTGAAGCAACTGGAGAGCTGGATGCGCTCCTACCGGCCCGAGGAGCTCTTCGGCTCCGAGGGCCGTCCGGCGCCGGCCGTACTGGCCTGCGTACCGGAGGGCGAGCGCCGCCTGGGCGCGAGCCCGTACGCCAACGGCGGCCGGCTGCTGCGCTCGCTCCCCCTGCCCGAGCTCGACGCGTGGTCCGTCCCCGTGGAGAAGCCCGGAAGCACCCTGCACGAGCCCACCCGCGTCCTGGGCCGCTACCTCGCCCAGATCATGAGGGCCACGGCCGGACGCCGGGACTTCCGGGTCGTCGGACCGGACGAGACGGCGAGCAACCACCTCGACGATCTGTACGCGGTGACGGGCAAGGCCTGGCAAGGCATGACGGAACCCACCGACCAGAACCTCTCCCGCGACGGCCGGGTCATGGAGATCCTCTCCGAGCACGTCTGCCAGGGCTGGCTGGAGGGGTACCTCCTCACCGGCCGCCACGGACTGTTCTCCACGTACGAAGCCTTCGCCCACATCGTCGACTCCATGGTCGGCCAGCACATCAAATGGCTCAAGAGCGCCCGCGAGCTGTCCTGGCGCGCGCCGGTCGCCTCCCTCAACTACCTGCTCACCTCGCACGTCTGGCGCCAGGACAGCAACGGCTTCTCCCACCAGGACCCCGGATTCGTCGACCACGTCCTCAACAAGAGCCCGGACGTCGTGCGCGTTTACCTGCCGCCGGACGCCAACACCCTCCTCGTGGTGGCCGATCACGCCCTGCGCAGCCGCGACCAGGTGAACGTGATCGTCGCGGGCAAGCAGCCCTGCTTCGACTGGCTGCCCATCGGGGAGGCCCGCGCGCACGTGGCGCGCGGCGCCGGTGTCTGGGAGTGGGCGGGAACCGACGACGGCTCCCGCGAGCCGGACGTCGTGCTCGCCTGCGCCGGGGACGTGCCCACCCTGGAGGTGCTCGCTGCCGTGTCCCTGCTTCGCGAACGCCTCCCCTCGCTGGCCGTCCGGGTCGTCAACGTCGTCGACATCGCTCGGCTGATGCCCCACGAAGAGCACCCGCACGGCATGACCGACACCGAGTACAACGCCCTCTTCACCACCGACAAGCCCGTGATCTTCGCCTACCACGGGTACCCGTGGCTGATCCACCGCCTCGCCTACCGCCGGACCGGCCACGCCCAGCTGCACGTCCGCGGCTACAAGGAGTCCGGCACGACCACCACGCCCTTCGACATGGTCGTGCGCAACGACCTCGACCGCTACCGGCTCGTCATGGACGTCATCGACCGCGTCCCCGGGCTCGCCGGCCGCGCCGAGGGCCTGCGCCAGAGCATGACCGACCAGCGGATCCGCCACCACGACTGGATCCGCCTCCACGGAACCGACCTGCCGGAGGTCGCCGACTGGTCCTGGCCCTACTGATAGCCGCGCCCGGGGTGGTACGGGTGGGCCGCCCGGGTCCGGGAGGGTACCGAACGGCCCTTCCCGGGCCGGCCACCACCGGCGGAGGGTTGAGGTGGACCCGAACGGAGAACCGCCATGAGCACCTCTTCCCCCCACCGGCTCACCTCCTCCCCCAACCGCTTCGACCACGCCCTCTCCCCGGAACACCGCGGCAGCCTGCTGGCCCTCGCCCACGAGGCGGACTTCCCCGCCGGCGCGCGCCTGTTCAACCAAGGCGGGCACACCAGCCACTTCTGGGTCATCCGGTCGGGGAACGTGGGCATGGACGTGCACGTACCCGGCCGGCAGGCCGCGGTGGTCGAGACCGTCGGCCCCGGCGAGCTCGTCGGCTGGTCCTGGCTGTTCCGCCCCTACACCTGGCACTTCGGCGCCGAGGCCATGACGCCGGTCCGTACCGACGAGTTCGACGCCGCAGCCGTGCGCGAGCTGATGGACGCCGACCCCGCGCTCGCCTCCGCGATGTGGCAGTGGGTTTGCCAGGTGCTCGCCCACCGGCTCGTCTCCTCCCGGATCCGGCTCCTCGACCTCTACGCGCCCCACGGCAGCGGAAGCCACATCTGAGACAATCGACCCGAGACGTATCCCGACCCGAGGGTGTGGCGTGGATGTCCGATGCACCAACTGCCGCCCCGGCTCCCATCCGGGTGTTCCTCCTCGACGACCACGAGGTCGTCCGGCGCGGCTTGCACGACCTGCTGGACTCCGAGCCCGACATCGAGGTGGTGGGCGAGGCGGCGACGGCCGCCCAGGCCCTGGCCCGGGGGCCCGCGCTCAGGCCGGACGTGGCCGTGCTCGACGTCCGGCTGCCCGACAGCGACGGCATCACCGTCTGCCGTGAGCTGCGCTCGCGCATGCCGGACCTCGCCTGCCTCATGCTGACGTCCTTCGACGACGAGGACGCCCTGCTCGACGCCATCATGGCCGGCGCCGCCGGATACGTCCTGAAGCAGATCAAGGGCTCGGACCTGGTCGCCGCCATCCGGACGGTGGCGACGGGGCAGTCGATGCTCGACCCGGCGACCACGGCCCGCCTGATGCGCTCGCTCCGGGATCCGGGCGGCACGAAACCTCAGGAAGACCAGCGGTTGACGGTGCTCTCCGAGCGGGAGCGCGCCGTGCTGGAGCTCATTGGCGAGGGCCTCACCAACCGTCAGATCGGCAAGCGGCTCTTCCTGTCCGAGAAGACGGTCAAGAACCACATCTCCCGGCTGCTCGCCAAGCTCGGGGTCGAACGCCGCGTCCAGGCAGCCGTGATCGCCGCCGAGGTCCGCGAGCGCGACGAAACCGGTCGCTGACGCCCGTACTCACCGGGGAGGAGCGAGCGGGATCCGCCATTCCAGACGGGTCCCGTCACCGTCCGGGCGCGGCGAGAGGGACAGTCCGCCCCCGTGGGCCTCGGCGCGCTCCGCGAGGTTGCGCAGCCCGCTACGACGGCCGCCCTCCGCGACGCCCACGCCGTCGTCGCTCACCGTCACGGTGAGTACGCCTTCCGCCAGGACGATCCCGACCTCCGCGCGAGCCGCCCGCGCATGCCGGGCCACATTGGTCAGGGCCTCGACGAGGACGGCGATCACCTCGTCGGCGACCGGGGCCGGCACGTCGGTGTCGATCAGCCCCTCCATGCGCAGGGCGGGTGAGAATCCGAGCAGCGCCGCCGCCTCGCCCACGGCCCGCACCGCGCGGACCCGGAGTCTCGGCGTGCTGCCCGACGTCTCGTGGTCGCGGAGTCCGAAGATGGTCGTACGGATGATCTTGATGGTCTCGTCCAGGTCGTCGATCGACCGGCTCAGCCGCTCGGACGCCTCGGGGTGCTCCACGAAGCGCTGGGCGCTCTGCAGGGTCATCCCCGTCGCGAAGAGCCGCTGGATCGCGAGATCGTGCAGGTCGCGGGCGATCCTGTCGCGGTCCTCGAGCAGGCTCACCTGTTCACCGTCCCGGCGCCGGTCGGCCAGCTCCAGAGCCAGGGCCGCCTGGCCCGCGAAGCCGGGCAGGGGCGCCACCTCGGTCGCGGAGAACGTCGGCCGCCCGGTACGCCGCGCCAGCATCAGTACACCCCGTAGCTTCGCCCGGGTGCCCACCGTGACGGCCACGGCCGGCCCGAAGCCCGTCCAGACGTCCGGCTGCGCCGCCACCCGGGTGTCGGTGGCCACGTCCGCCAAGGTGACGAGTCCGTCCCGCGCCATGCCGGGCCCGGCCAGAATCCCCTCGCCGCCGGGCAGCACGATCCCGCGGTGCGCTTCGGCGCCTTCCCCCAGGGCCAGCGAGCCGCGCAGCTCGCCGCTGGGCCCCACCTGGTAAAAGACGCACATCTCGGCCGAGATGATGTCCCGGGCACGCTCGAGCATGCCTTCCAGTACTTCGATCTCGGAGGAGCCGGACAGCAGCGCGCTCGTGAAGTCGGAGCTGGCCGCCTGCCACCGTTCCCGGAGGCGGACCTCCTCGTACAGACGGGCGTTGTCGATGGCCACTCCCGCGGCGACCGCGAGGGTCGACAGGACTCCTTCGTCCTCCGCGTCGAAGTCCGTGCCGCCCCGCTTCTCCGTCAGGTAGAGGTTGCCGAACACCTCGTCCCGGACCCGGATCGGTACGCCGAGGAAGGAGCGCATCGGAGGGTGGTTTTCCGGGAAACCGGCGGAGGCCGCATGTTCCGAGAGGTCTCCCAGGCGCAATGGCCGCGGGTGCCTGATCAGCTCGCCCAGCAGTCCGTGCCCGGCGGGGAGGGTGCCGATCCGCGCCCGGAGCTGGTCGCTGATGCCCACCGGGAGGAATTCGGCGAGTTTCTCGTCGTCTCCCACCACGCCCAGCGCGCCGTACTCCGCGTCCACGAGGACGACCGCGGCCTCAACGATCCCGCGCAGCACCTGGGCCAGGTCCAGCTCCTGCCCCAGCGACATGACCGCCTCCAGCAGGCCCTTCAGCCGGTCACGGGTACCCCTCGCGTCACTGATCTCTGCCTGGAGCGCGTCCAGTCTCGGCTGCGGAATCCGGCTCGTCGGCGCATCGCGACCGTCCCCGACCATGGACACCTCCGCCGGCATCGAGGGGCTCTGCGCGCCAGCCCGGCCTTCAGCGTAGTCCCCCGCCCGTCGACCGGTCAGGGTCGGCACCCTGGGTGACGGGCACGAGGGGTCCGGACCGTAGCGAATCCGGTCGGGCTGTTGCCCACCTGCAAGCTCGCGGTGCCCGTTCACCCGCTCGGGACGGTGATGACGGGGCAGTGCGCACGGTGGAGCAGCCCGTGGACGACCGATCCGAGCCGGAGGCCCGTGTAGCCGCCCTTGCCGCGTCGGCCCACGATCAGGGCCAGGGCGTGCTCGGCCGCCTCGGCGAGGCGCTCCACCGGGTGTCCGGTCAGCACCTCGTGGGTGAGCTTCGCGTCCGGGTACTCCTGTGCCCCACCTGCGGCTACCTCGGTCAGCATGCGGCGCTGGGCCCCCACAGCCGCCGTCTCGTTCTGGAAGGAGAAGACGGGCGGCTGCCACACCGAGATCGCGTGCAGCTCGCAGCCGTGAAGCGCGGCCTCCTGGAACGCCAAGGCCATGGCCGTCTTCGACGACTCGCCGCCGTCGACCCCGACGACGATATGGGCCGGTGTCTGGGCGGTGCGTTCGGGGCCTCGCACCACGACGACGGGGCAGTGGGCCTGTGCGGTGACGGGCAGCACGACGGAGCAGCCGCTGAAGATCTCCTCGGGCCGGGTCAGGTGCCGGGAACCGAGGACGACCATGCGTGCGTGTCTGGACGTCCCGCAGAGCACGGGTGCCGGGTAGCCGTCGCGCAGGGCGGTGGCCAGTTCCGTCCCGGGGTGGCGCTCGCGTGCCCAGGCCGCGGCTTCTGCGAGGGCCTCCGAGCTGGCCTGGCGTACGGCATTGTGCTGCGCGGTGTCGTCGACGATGCGCTCGGTGTCGTGAGGAGAGGGCACGGCCAGGACGAGACGGAGGCGTACATTGCGGCGGTGTGCCTCGTCGGCTGCCCAGGCGAGGGGCAGGCGCCACCCGCCGGCGGGGTCGATCCCCACCGCGATGTCCCGTCCTTCCGCGATGTCCGTCATGACGCGTTGCTCCCCTGCTCCTCGTCGTGCCGCGGAATGAGCTCCACGGGGCAGTGCGAGTGGTGCAGGAGACTGTGCGCGGTACGTCCCAGGGCGGGCCCGAAGTACCCGGGCGATCGCCGTCCTCCCATGACGAGCAGGTCCGCACGGCGTGATGCCTCGACCAGGACCGCGGCCACCGACACGCTCTTCTCGGCATCGGCGTTCACGGTCAACGCGGGGAACTCCTCGCGTACGCGGTCGGCGACGGACTCCAGACTGCGGACATGGCGGCTGGTGAGTTCGTCGACGTCGTCGAGCATGGTGACGACGGTTCCGGCGTACTGAAGGATGTTCCACACGGTCAGCAGGCGCAGCGTTGCCTTGCGCAGCTCTGCTTCGCGGGCGGCATAGCGCGCGCATTCGAGGTCGTACTCGTCTCGCACCGCGGCCAGGACCACGCCGTTCTCGGCGAGGTCCTCGCCGCCGCGCACCACGATGACGGGGGTCGTGGCGCCCGCTGTGAGCCTCAGCCCGACCGAACCCAGCATCAGCGACTCGAAGCCGCCCGTCCCGCGGTGACCGACCACCGTGGTGCCGTACTTCGCCGCCACCCGGTGCAGACCGGAGACGGGGTCCCGGCGGCTGTACTCCGTAGTGACGTGGAGGGTCGGGAATCGCTCCGAGACCGTAGCGGCCGTAACCTCCAACAGGTCACGGCCCTCCGCGTGGACGCGTTCGATGATCTGAGCCGACAGGTAGGAGATCCGGTCGGCGGTATCGCCCGCGTAGAAGATGTGAAGGGTGCTGTTGCGTCGGGACGCCTCGGCGGCGGCCCACAATGCCGCTGTCAGCGCGGTGCTCGATCCGTCGACACCGACGACGACCGAGCCGAGGTCCGGACGGTATGGGGTGGCGCCTTGCATGGCTTCCTCCTCCGTGGAACGGCGTCGGGGGTGCTTTCACACTGTCACCCGGACCGGCGCGAGGAATGGGCCGCAGGGGGCAGTCATGGGACCGAAGGTCCCTTGCCCGTCACCCATCGATTCACCGACCGCACACCGCCTGGACCGGTCAGTCCTGGCAGAGGGCCCGTTCGGCCCTCGCACTGCGGGCGTACGCGGCGGATGGTGGCTGGTGAGGGTGCTCCACACGGTGCGCTCACTGGCCGAGGCCGACAGGAGGGCCGCAGATGAAGCACGCCAAAGTCGGCTTCCTCATGACCGACGAGGTCATCTCGGTCGTCGGGCGCACTCCGTCCGACGACGTGGCCGCGCTGCTCATTGACCACGACATCAGCGGAGTGCCGGTCGTGGACGGGGACGAGCGTGTCATCGGGGTCATTTCGCGGACCGATCTGCTCATCCAAGACCACCTCACCGCTCGAGACGTGATGACCGAGCCGGCCGTCACGGTCCACGCCGAACAGACGGTCACCGAGGCCGCGCGCCTCATCACCCGGCGGGGCGTGACGCGGCTCCCGGTCGTCGACGAGGAGGACCGGCTGGTCGGCATCGTGACCCGTCGGGACCTGCTGCGCGTGTTCCTCCGCCCGGACCACGAGATACACCGCGTGCTGGTCGAGGAGGTGCTCGCGGACACGATGGACATCGGCGCCGACGCCGTGAGCGTGCGCGTAGTGGACGGGGTCGTCACCCTGGACGGCCGACTCGCCAGGAGCAGCCAGATTCCCGTCGCGCTCCGGCTCGCCGGACAGTTGGACGGCGTGGTCACGGTCATCGACCGGCTCACGGCCCACTCCGACGACACCCGCACCCGCACCGCTCCGCCGGACCGCGGCACCGAAGACGTTCCCCGCTGACTCAGGATGTGGACCGTTCGGCCCCTGCCCGCCCCACCCGCACCGCGCGAGCATGGAAGCGAGGCAGGCTCGCCGCACCCGGTCGCAACCGTGCCGAGCCCCGTGAAGCGCGCGATGGCCCGCCAGGCCGAGGCCGAACGGGAGAAGAGGGACAAGATCATCAACGCGGAGGGCGAGTCGATGACCGCCACCGCACTCGGCGACGCCCCCGACACGATGATGGCCCACCCCCTCGCCCTGCAACTGCGCAACCTGCAGAGCCTCGTGGAGGTCGGCGTCGACAAGAACACCACCGTGGTCTTCCCCGCACCGCTCATGAGCACCATCGGCGAACTCGGCGCCTTCCTCGCCGGCCGCCACCGCCGCCACCGCCGCCACTGCGGCCGCCGCGGTCCAGGCGCCACCCGTGGCGGAGCTCGCCGCGAAGATCCCCGCCCCGCCCCTGCCCAACGGAACAGCCACCGGCGACGTGGCGCACCGGCGCCGTCAGGTCTCCAGGACGCGCGACGGGTTCGACACGGCCAGGTCATCGTGGCGCGGCCCGCCCAGCACGACCTTCAGCGCACCCGTCTCACCGGCGCGGGAGAACACCTCGTACGCCTCCTCCATCTGTCCCAGCCCGAAACGATGGCTGATCAGCGACGAGGTCGGCAGCCGTCCGGCCGCCAGCATGCGCAGCAGCATCGGCGTGGAGCAGGTGTCCACGAGCCCGGTGGTGAAGGTGACGTCCTTGATCCACAGGTCTTCGAGGTGCAGGGTCGCGGGCCGGCCGTGGACGCCGATGTTCGCGACCCGGCCGCCCGGGCGGACCATCCGGGTGCACATCTCGAAGGTCTCGGGCACGCCGACGGCCTCCATGACGACGTCCGCGCCGAGACCGTCGGTCAGGTCACCCACGAGCTGCTCCGGCTCCTCGGCAGCGTTCACGACCGCGTCCGCGCCCAACTCACGCGCCTTCGCCAGCCGGGACGGCGCGAGGTCCACGGCGATGACGCGGGCCGGCGAGTACAGCCGGGCCGTGGCGATGGCCGCGAGTCCCACGGGTCCGGCGCCGACCACGACGACGGTGTCCCCGGGCCGCACGTTGCCGTTCAGCACGCCCACCTCGTAAGCGGTGGGGAAGATGTCCGCGAGCAGCACGGCCTCAGCGCTGTCGACCGTGCTCGGCAGCGGGTACACCGAAAGGTCGGCGAACGGGACGCGGACGTACTCGGCCTGGGTGCCGTCAATGCTGTGGCCGAGCACCCACCCGCCGCCCCCGCGGCACTGTCCGTAGCGGCTCTCACGGCAGAACCGGCACCGGCCGCACGAGGAGATGCACGAGACGAGCACCCGGTCACCGGGCCGCACCGAGCGGACATCACCGCCGCTCTCCACCACCGTGCCCACGGCCTCGTGACCGAGCACCCGCCCCGGAACCACCTCGGGCAGGTCCCCCTTGACGATGTGCAGGTCGGTACCGCAGATGCTCACCGCGTCGACGCGCACGATCACGTCGCCGGGATCCTTGATGCCCGGATCCGGCACGTCCTGCCACGCGGTGCGCCCCGGCCCCTCAAAGACGAGTGCCCTCATGACGCCACCTCTCTTTGTCTCCCGTGCTCCGGCAAAGGTCACCTCATGCTGTCCCCGGCTCTCGTTTCACGGACAGGGCCGGACGGTCCCGCACCGGGGCCTGACAGGCCCGTTCGGCCCGTGCCGTGGAGGTGTGAGGGTGGATGACGGGGCCTTCTCCGCCGGACGACGGCCGCCGATCTCCATGACAGCCCGCGAAATGTTCGCCTTCTCATCGAGGACCACGCCATGACCTCCAGTCCGCATCTCGTCCGCGACGTGATGACGAGAGTCGTCGTCAGCGTCACGCCCCTCGCCGAGT
Source organism: Streptomyces sp. ICC4 (assembly GCF_003287915.1). NCBI lineage: Bacteria > Bacillati > Actinomycetota > Actinomycetes > Kitasatosporales > Streptomycetaceae > Streptomyces > Streptomyces sp. ICC4. The sequence goes on from NZ_CP030286.1 coordinate 172,469, forward strand.
TCAAGGAGATCGTTGCCGTCATGAACCAGTGGAAAGTGACAGCCGTGCCGGTCGTCGAAGGCGAGGGCGCGAGCAAGGTCATCGGTGTGGTCTCGGAAGCCGATCTGCTTCCGAAGGAGGAGTTCCGCGATCACGACCCCGGGCTCATCGAGCAGATGCGGCGGCTGGGCGACACGCTGAAGGCCGGATCGACCCTGGCCAAGGACCTGATGACGACCCCCGCCGTCATGGTTCCGCCCGACACCACCCTGGCCCAGGCGGCCCGGCTCATGGCGGAACGCCACATCAAACGACTGCTGGTCGTCGACCCGGCCGGCACTCTCCGGGGCATCGTCAGCCGCACCGATCTGCTCAAGGTGTTCCTACGGACGGACGGTGAACTGGCGGACGAGATAAGGCGCGAGGTGGTCGGCCGACTGTTCCCGCTCGCACAGCACCGGGTGCGGGTCGATGTCCACCACGGCGTGGTCACCCTCTGCGGCGGCATCCTCGACGCATCGCTCATTCCGGTGGCAGCACGTCTCGCACGCGCCGTGGAAGGCGTGGTCGACGTCAACTGCGCCCTGACCGCGTCAGCCGCCCAGACGGCCGGGGCATGAACCTCCGCCTCAGCCGAAATACCTGGTCAGAACCCCTTCTGATCTCCGTACCGGAGTACGGTGGAGATACCGGGAGTATTTCGCGCACCGGATACAACTCAGGTGTCGTTTCCGGCGATCAATACGCCGGGCCGTCGAATCTGCGGGCGGCCCGGGGACAGGTCTCCACCATGACCGTCGCCCTGGAACCCACCACACCTGCCCCGCTCCTCGCGCCTCCTCGCCCCGCTCGCCTCGTGCTCACGCCGAAGACCGCCCTCGGCGGGCAGCTGGACGGCGCCTGGTGGCCCCGCTCCCGTGACCTCGCAGCCGAGCTGCCCCTTCTCCTCGCCGCCTTGGACGAGACCTGGGGGCGCATCACCCGCGTCATCGTGAACCCCGACCGCTGGCCCGTCATCCCGCACACGGTTCCCGTGGACGGGCGTACGGTTCACGTGGGTTGGTTCACCGAGCAGGACCCCGACAAGCTGATCCTGCTCTCCTACACCATCGGCCGCTGGGACCTCCTCGTCGTCCCGCCCCATACCGCACCCGCCGCCGCGGCCCGCCTGATGGCGGCCGCCTCCGTCCCCGGCAGCGTGCTGACCGCCGGCGCGCTGATCGCCGCCGAAACCGTCATCGGCCGAAGGCCCGACGTCCGGAACCGGGAAGACGCCTGGGAGGGCGAAGGCGGAGCGTGCATGTCCCCCATGGGGTTCCCTGCCAGGCAACCGGTCGGCCCCCTGTCCGCAGGCGCTTGGTGGTGAGCCGGTCAGCTGCCGGTTGGCCTCGGCATCCGCCTCGCCCAGCGCGGGTGCCGGGCTCACCGCGACATGTTGCTGACCACCCAGGGCAGAGAACAGCTGCCCGCCGCTACACCACGCCAGGGGACATGACCGCCACCTGGTACGACTAAGGGTTGTCCCGTAAATGATCTTCGGGTCGTCCTGGGCAGGGTCAGTCGTGGTGTGATCCGCTGGCCTATCCGGCGAGGGCGAGGTTGTGCAGTCGGGCGATGCCGAGCATGGCGTGGTGGACGCCGTCGCCTTTGAGGCGGCAGTCGCGGAGGATCCTCCAGGTCTTCATGCGGGCGAAGACGTGCTCGACGCGTGCACGGACCTGCTTGTGGGACGTGTTGTGTTCCTGCTTCCAGTCGGGCAGGTCTTCGCCTTTGCGCCGGCGGTGTGGCATGAGGAGTCCGGTGCCGGGATAGCCGCCGTCGGCCCCGAACAGCGGGGCGAGCTGTCGCATCGTCAAGTTCGTCCGCCAGTACGCCGCGACCAGCAGTGCCCGGTCCTCCAGCGGAAGGCTCCACGGCCGGCCCTTGCGGACCGCATCCGTGCCCTCGCGCCGCAACACGGTCACCAGCTTCCCGAAACAGCGCGGGCTCGGCCCGGTGAACGGGGCTATCCAGGACGGCTCCGACGCCGTGATCACACCAGCCACACCAAGATCATCTCACCCGTGACCAGCAGTTACGGGACAACCCATAGTGCCGCATCGGGCAACGCTCGGCCTGTAGTTCGCGGCGCGTCGACCGATCTCGGCACGCACCGGGATCCTGTGTCCGTACACGTCGGGTCACGCGCCCAGTTGTGCGCGAATGAGTGCGTCGAGTCGTTGCCATGCCGGGGACGAGGCGTTGACCGTGCCCTGGATGAGGGCGGGGATCTCGGAGGCGGTGTCCAACTCGGGCAGCTCGTCGGGTCCGTAGCGTTCCCGATGCGCCTCGGCGATCCGGCGGGCGAGGTCGTCGATGCGGGGATCGTCGGCGTCGAGGTCATAGGAGTGGTCGTATTCGAGGAAGAGCTGCCGTAGGGCGGGGTCGGCCAGGATCTCGGCTTGCTCGTGGAACAGGGTGATCGCGCGGTCCGGGTGGGTGGCGAACACGAGGATCCACAAGTCGCGTTGCAAGTGCGGGCGTTTAGTTCGTCGTCGATCTCGTCCAGCGCCTGCTGGAACTCCTCGTCCGTTGCTGATCTCAGGTCCCGGATGCGGGCCAGGGGGATGCCGGTTTCGGCGAGCGTCCGGATCTTGATCAGGTTGATGGCGTCGTTCGCGCCGTACCGGCGGTATCCGGATGCGTCGCGGTCGGGCTCGGGGAGCAGGCCCTTGTCGTGATAGACGCGGATGGTCTTGATCGACACTCCGACGTACTTGGCCAGCTGCCCGATGGTGATCACACGGCCATCGCCCCACTTGACCTTGCCCCTGGGGCAAGGTTGCAGCATGGCGTCATGACGGACACGAATATCGATCGGGAGACCCTGCGCGAGCTTGCCGATGGGGGCAACGAGACCGCTTTGGATCGGCTGGCCGACCTCGCCGACGCGGCCGACGACCTCGGGGAGCTGAGCGAGCTGCTGGATGAGGGATGCATGCACGCCGGCTTCCTGCTCACTCGACGCGCGGCCGCGACCGGCGACCTGCGCGAGCTGCAACGGATCTCCGACGCCGGGTACGACGCGGCCGGGAAGGAGCTGGACCGGCTGCTGAAGGCACCGACCGGACGGCATCGGGATTGAGGAACCGGCCGGTCGCCGCAGCGCGCTCCAGGCCTCGGCCATCGGGGGCGGCTCGCGGCTGCATCTGGCGAAACCGCCACGCCGACGACCGGCGCCTACGCGCCGTCGTCGACAGGGCGGACGTTGCCCGATGTGGCACTGGCTAGGGCCGGTAGACGAGCTCGACCATCATGGCTGCGATCACTCCCCAGACACCGATGCCAAGCAGCCACAGGACGTCGAGGACGGCGCCGGTGGCGATGAGGGTCAGGCCGGCCGCCCCGAGGACGAGTACGGTCCGGCGGATACCGCGGTCGGGACGCCAGTCAATGGTCACAGCTGTGAGAATCCCGCCGGATCCTCGCGGAAGCGAGGATCCGGCGGGATTCCTGTCGGTTTCCTGACGTCAGCCGGCGTGAACGTGCGGGCGGCGGGTGCGGTCGGGTTCGGCCTCGCGGATGACTTCTCGGGTGACCGGGGCGACCTCGCCCTGGCCGAAGAGGAAGAAGCGGAGGAAGTTGGCCATCGGGTTGCCCTCGGTCCACTCGAAGTAGATGTGCGGGCGTTGGCCGGTCTCGTCGCGTACGTGGAGGAGGAGGGCGGCCAGCGCGTTGGGGATGCTGGAGCCCTCCAGGGTCAGGACGCGGTAGCGGTCGTGGAGCACTTCGCCGCGTACCCGCATGCCGGATTCGAACTCGGATGCGTCCAGGATGGTGACCTCGACGAACATGACGTCGTCGCCGGGCGGGATGTCGTTGTCCGCTCTGATCTGCTCGACCTTCTCGCGGTACTCGGCCTTGTCCCGGTTGTCCGGCTCGTTGGCGATGAACCGGATGGTGCGGTTGGCGGTGTCGCGGATGAAGCGGGCCGCCATGTCGTCCAGTTCCACGTCGGTGACGCGCAGCTCGAAGACGCGGGCGAGGCGGGACAGCAGCGAGAGCGCCATGATGCCCGCGATGAAGCAGGCACCGATCTTCACGCCGTCGGGGCGCTCGACGACGTTCACGGCGGTGGTGTAGATGAAGACGGCCGAAATGATGGCGAAGCCGATGGTCCAGCCGCGCTCGCCGGCCCGGCGGGCGGCGATGGTCACGGCGACGGCCGCCGAGGTGATCAGGACCAGGACACCGGTGGCATACGCACCGCCCTGCGCGTCCACGTCGGCGTTGAAGATCCAGGTCACCAGGAACGCGACCAGCGTGAATACGATGACCATCGGCCGCAGGGCGCGCGCCCAGTGCGGGGCCATGCCGTAGCGGGGCAGGTAGCGCGGCATCAGGTTGAGCAGGCCCGCCATCGCGGAGGAGCCCGCGAACCAGAGGATCAGGATCGTGGAGATGTCGTAGACCGTGCCGAAGGCGGAGCCCAGGTGCTCGTGGGCGAGGTAGGCCAGGGCGCGGCCGTTGGCCTCGCCGCCCGGCTTGAACTGTTCGGCCGGGATCAGCAGTGTGGTGATGAAGCTGGAGCAGATCAAGAAGACGCTCATGATGATGGCCGCGGTCGTCAGCAGCTTCTTCGCCCCGCGGATCCGGCCGGCCGGCTTCTCAACGGTGTCTTCGGGATCGCCCTTGACGTGCGGCATGACCGCCACACCGGTCTCGAACCCGGAGAGGCCGAGCGCGAGCTTCGGAAACACGATGAGCGCGATGGCGATCATCATGAAGGGGTTGCCGTGTTCGGTGGTCAGCGCGTCCGACCAGTCGGTGATGACGTGCGGTTCGGTCATCACGTTCCACAGGCCGACGGCCACGACCACGATGTTCAGGCCGAGGTAGACGGCCACCAGGACCACGGCGACGCCGATGGCCTCGCTGAACCCCTTGAGGAACACGGCCCCGAGCAGCGCGATCATGATCATGGTGATCAGTACTTCGTGGCCGTGCAAGGTGCTCGTGAGGTGCGGGTTCTCCACCAAGTGCGCGGTCGCGTCGGCCGCCGACAGGGTGATGGTGATGAGGAAGTCGGTCGCCGCGAACCCGAGCAGGGTCAGGACGAACAGCTTCCCCTTCCAGAACGTCAGCAGCCGTTCCAGCATGGCGATGGAGCCTTCGCCGTTCGGGCTCTCCTCGGCCACCCTCCGGTAGACGGGAAGGGCGCCGAAGAGGGTGAGCAGGACGAGCACGATGGTCGCCAGCGGCGACAGCAGGCCGGCCGCGAGCGCCGCGATGCCTGGTTGGTAGCCGAGGGTGGAGAAGTAGTCCAGACCCGTCAGGCACATGACCCGCCACCACGGGCGGCCGTGCGGCTGGGCCGCCGCCTCCTTGGCGGCGGGCGAACTGGTCTGCGCGGTCAAGCCTTCCAGCATCCACGCCCTCAGGCGCGACGTGCGGGCAGGGGTGGCCATCGTGGTGGGCTCCTGTCGTACGGCAAAGAATCAGCCATCGACCTCGACGGCTGAGCAAGCGTACGCAGCCTGATCACTTATGCCCGCACTTGAGCCAATCCTGACGCGTCCTTAACGCGCACCCTCCCGATGGAGTAGCGGATGTCAGAGCGACGCAGAGTTCGGTCAGTGGCTCCGGGGCGCGTACACGATGACGGCCATCCCGGCGAGGCAGACCGGGGCGCCGATCACGTCGTAGCGGTCGGGGCGGTAGCCGTCGGCGACCATGCCCCAGGCGATCGACCCGGCGACGAGGATGCCGCCGTACGCGGCGAGGATGCGGCCGAGGGCGATGACGCCGGCGCCGATCCAGATCCAGCCCTTGTGTTCGCGGACGCCCTGCCAGACCAGCCAAGCGCCTCCGATCTCGAACAGAGCGGCGAGGGCGAACAGGGCGAGGGAGCGGGCGACGAGCACGGCAGAGGTCTTCCTGGCAGAGAACGGAACGGGAGAGAAAAGGCGGCGGGGCGCCGGTCAGGCACCCGGGCCGAACAGCTCGGTGAGCAGGATGGTGCCGTCGGCGGAGGCGCGGACCTCCAGGTGCAGCACCTTGCCGTCGAGGTGGAGGCGGAAGTCGAAGAAGGGGCAGCACTGCTGCTCGGCGGCGGCGAGCGCTGCCACCGAGGCGGTCCGCTCGGCGGGCAGGGTGAACCGGAGGCCATCGGGGACGGCGGTCCCTACGGCGCCTTCGACCACCTCGCGCGGCGCGGGTCTCGGCCTCGGCCAGGCGGGCGGCGAGCCGCGGTCGCAGGTCCGCCTTCACGTCCTTGCCGGCCCCGGCCTGCCACACCGCGAGGAGTTCGACGATCTCTTCCAGGGGCAGTCCGAGGTGCTTGGCTGCCCCGAAAGTCAAGAGCGTGGCGCAGAGGGGCCCCGGACCTGGTCGCGGCGGCCTCGTCGTGTGCGGCGAGGATGCGGTAGCGCGTGGAGCGGTCGACGCCGCGGTGCGCCAGCGGGAAACAGACGGGCGGGGGCGGCCCGGACGGAGGCCGGAGCCGGCGGAGTGTGGATCAGCGCCGACCGGTCTGGAACGGCCGTGGTGAGCAGATGGAGAGGGACCTGCGGGCGGCCGGTGGCCGGCACGGCCGGCCGCCGGGTCTCTACCGGCGCCGGAGCGCCCGGAGGACAGCGCGGCACGTGGTCGGCAGCGCCAGATGCGGCGGCTGGTCCTCGTGGCGCTGCCCCAGGTCCGTGTCATTCATCAAACTGCTCCTGTGGGGCTGCGCTCAAGGGCTCATACGGGGAATTGACACCGCCCTGACGAAACTCGTCCAAGCCTGGCCGAAGCCGGGGTGGGAGGCACCGGCTTGGTGGCCGGCGACCTGCGGGGCCCGCCCGCCGGCCGAGAACACGCGAGCCGTCCGGCCTCCGTATCCCCCACCGGAGGCCGGACGGCCCTTGTGTTGTGCGACGGCTGACCGGCACGCGGTCGCATCGGCCCCTACCCCCACGGTGGGACCATGCGCTTCCTCGGCGGTGTTCAGGCCACCGCCCGCCAGCCGCGTGCCACCGGCCCGTCCTCCGGTTCCGTCGCGACACCAGTCTGTGCCCGGCCGGCGGACTCGCGGGCACTTCCTGACACGTTCCTTGCGCACGATCGCCGATCTTGACGCGGCCCTGATGACCTGCACGAGGACGGCTGCGGTGGCGTCACCCGACGTACGTCAGAAGGCCGTCAAAACCAGCCGAGGATCTTGCCGCCGCATCCCCCATGCGCTGGGATGGGGTCATGAACAGCGGTCCGCACTACGACGATCGGCCACCGAATCAGGTGCAGCCGACGGCGCCCGCTGTCCGCCCGGCCTTCTGATACATCGGCCGCGCGTCCTCCGCGTACCTGCCACCAGCCTCTTGAACGACGCTGGTCGAAGCTCCGTACGCGTCCTCACCCTCGCCGCATGATCTGAGCCCACGCCCTGCCTTCTGCCGGGGCGCCGGGCACGTCAGCCATGCCCGTTTCCAGGAATCCGACATGCCTTCATCCCTGTCCGGACGTACCGTCCTCGTCACCGGCGCCACTTCCGGCATCGGCTACGAGACCGCCCGCCAACTCGCCGAACGCGGCGCGGTCGTCCTCCTGCACGGCCGCACCGCCGAGGAGGCCCGGGCGGCCACCGACCGGCTCATCGCCACCTCCAGCGTGAGCGGCAGCCTCGTGCGCCCGCTCGCCGCCGACTTCGCCCGCCTGGAGGAGGTCGAGAACCTGGCCCACGCCGTAGCACGCGAACACCCGCGCCTCGACGTCCTGGTCAACAACGCGGCCATCGCCGCACCCGCGCCCCACACCCTCACCCCCGACGGCAACGAGATCGCCTTCCAGGTCAACTTCCTCGCCCACTACCTCCTGACGGAACTCCTCGGAGCCGCTCTCACCAGCGATCCGGGAGGCCGGGTCGTCAACGTCTCCTCCTCGCTCCACCGCACCGCCGCCATCCAGTGGAACGACCCGCAGCGCATCCGCCGGTACTCGCGCCTCGCCGCGTACGCACAGTCGCAACTGGCGCTGACCGTCTTCGCCGCCGACCCGCGCGTCACCGCAGTGTACGTCCACCCCGGGATCTGCGAGACCGGCCTGCTCCCCCTCTACGGAAACGAGGGCGACTCCGCCTCTGAGGGCGCGGCGCACGTCGTCATGCTCTGCGACCCGGCCACCGAGATCGTCAACGGCGCCTACTACGACCGCGACGAGCGCGTCGCCCCGGCCGCGGCAGCCACCGACGGCCGCACGATCAAGCGCCTCAACAAGCTCGCCGACCTCCTCGTCGGCCACACCGCCTGAAGGGATCACCCGACATGTCCAAGCGCGCCCGCAAGAAGAGGTCCCGCCGCAGGAAGGGCTCCAACCACGGCAGCAAACCCTGCTGCTGACCGGCAACCGACTCCCACGGGGCGGCCCTGTTCACAGGGGTCGCCCCATCTCCCTGTCCGATGCCCGGTCAGGGCGCCCGACCCCGGGCCCCTGCGGCTCCGCCTCGCTCACGCCTCGAAGCGGTACCCCATGCCGGGGTGGCTGACGAGCCGGCCCCGGTGGTCCGAGGTCGAGCAGGACCACGTCCGGCCGCCGGACCGCGGCAACCTGCGAAGCCTGGCCCCCGTCCCTCGCGGATTCCACGTCGTACTTGCGCGCCTTCAGATGGATGACCAGCGACCGCACCAGCTGCGGTTCGTCATCCACCACCAGCACCCGAGTCACCGGCGTGCCGCCTCCCTGTCGTACGTCCTGCGGAGAGCCCGACTCGATCACGGCCGGAGTCGAAGCCCGAGCTCAGAGATCCGGACGAATCCTGCCGCACGCCGGCCGGTCGCGGTCAACCTGCTGGCCGGGAGCCTGCTGGGCGCCTGGGCCGGAGCGACCTGGGCGGTACGCATGCGCAGCTCCACCCTCTACAAGGTGCTGGCCGCCCTGATGCGTGCTGCTGTTCGGTGTGGACATCAAGACCGCGGGAAGTCTCTCCCTGCTCGCGTCCCTGCCGACCATGCTCGTGGCCTTCGCCCGATACAGCCGTGACGGAAGCTTCGCCGTGCTCGGCGCGAACGTCCGCTTCACCATGATCATGGCCGCAGGATCGGTCGTCGGCGCGGTGCTGGGCGGGGTCCTCCTGGGTGTGTTCCCGGACCTGGTACTCATCCCCGTGCTGGCCTTGATCCTGCTCGTCTCCGCGATCAAGCTCGCCCGTCACAACTGAGTTTGCCTGCGGGAGGGGCAGGAGTTCCCGTACGCACTCACGCCGCCTCTGTCTGCGTGGCAGGCGTCAGCCAGCGGGCGGGGCCGGTCGCGTAGTGCACGTACTCGCGCGTCAGGCGGAACCCCGCCGACCAGGCGAGGAGCCGGCTGGGGCGGTTGTCGCGGGAGCAGGTCCAGCTCGGTGTGCGGCCGCGGGCGGCGACGTCCTGGCACAGGGCGGTGACGCAGGCGAGTGCGAGGTGTTGCCGGCGGTGGCCGGGGTCGGCCAGGGCTGCGACGTCCTCGTACTGGCCGCCCAGGAAGTAGGTACAGGCCAGCGAGAGGACCTGGCTCCGGTGGAAGGCACCCCAGGCGAGGCCGGAGGCGGCAAGCTGCTCCGGGCTGCCCCAGGTCTTGTGTATCCAGGCCGCTTCCGGGCCAAGGGCGACGAGGGCCGGAGCGTCCTTGGGGGTCAGCCGGCGCACCGTGATGCCGCGCGCCGGGCGGGCCGGCATGGCGGGCGCCTGGTGTACGTAGACCAGGCGCTCCCACGGGTCGACACGGCGGAAGGCGCCGCCGAGGACCGGCAGGAAACGGGCCGGGGCTTCGACGTAGCCGCCCGCGAACGGAGCGAGAGCCTCGGGAGTCAGCCCGCTCGGGTCCCCGCGCAGCAGGACGTGGTCCCCGCTGGAGACCGCGACGGCCCTCGGGTTCATGGAACGGTCAGCCCACCAGCGGCCGTTGCCGGTGGCAATGACGTGCTCGGGGAGCGCCGCGACGCCGGGCGCCCCGCCGGGGAACCAACGGGCCAGGGCGGGCAGACGGGACGGAAGGAGCTCGATCACGACGGTTGCCGCCTAGGTCAGAGAGAGAAAGAGGGGCGGGGACGACCCGGGGCAGTGGGCCGCCCCCGCGGGGACCGGCGCTGGTGGGCGTCAGCGCCGGTCGGCCTTGCGGCCGTGGTCGGAGCGGTACGCAGGCCCGGTCAGGCGGCGTGCCCTACGAGCAGGTCGGCGAGCTTGTTCAGCCGCTTGACCGTGCGCTCCTCGGTCGCGCCGACGGCGGGCTCCATCCGCTCGCCGCGGTCGTAGTAGGCGCCGTTGACGATCTCGACGGCCGGGTCGCACAGCCGCACGACGTGTGCGGCACCCTCGGCGGGCGTCGCGCCCTCGTGTCCGTACAGCGGCCTCAGCGTGGTCTCGCAGACCCCCGGATTGACGGAGACGGCGGTGACGCGGGGGTCGGCGGCGAAGACGGTGAGCGCGAGCTGCGACTGGGCGTAAGCGGCGAGGGGCGCGTAACGGCGGGTCCGGTTGGGGTCGTTCCACGCGATCGACGCGGTGCGGTGCATCGAGGAGGAGACGTTGACGACCCGGCCGCCCGTGCCGCTGGTGAGTGCCGGTTCGAGCAGGTTCGTCAGCAGGTAGTGGGCGAGGAAGTTGACTTGGAAGGTCAGCTCGTTGCCGTCGGGCGTGATGGTGTGACGCTCGGGGGCGGCGACAGCGGCGTTGTTGACCAGGACGTCGAGGTGCGGGTGACCGGTGATGACCCGGATGGCGAGCCTCTCGACCTCGTCGAGGTGCGCGAAGTCCGCTGCGCACGGCCGCAGGAGTTCCGCGTCGACGTCGGCGGTGGCGATGAGTCGCTTCACCGCTGCCCGGGCCTCTTCCGGGGTGCGGCCGTGCAGGAGGACGGTTGCGCCGCACTCGGCGAGCCGGCGTGCCGTCTCGTAGCCGATGCCGGAAGTGGCGCCGGTGACCATGATGGTGCGGCCGGACAGGAATGAAGACATGAGTGGTTCCAGGGGAAAGGCACGGCCGCGAGCGGCCCGGAGGTCCGGGCCGTGGCCATGACCGTGCGGTGGGTCCCGTTTTGATACGGGCGGGGGGCGTGCGCGGCCGGCAACGGGCTCTGGCGCACGAGAAGGCGAACGGGTTGCGTACCGGGCTACGCCGGATGCGGCGGCCGGTCGTCGTGGAGCAGACCGATGTTCACGTCATCCATCCAACTGGCCTGCGGCCGGGGCCTCAAGCGTCCTGACGGCCCTCTGATGAGGTCTTGACGGATCTCACCCGAGCCCGGGGATCGTGGACACCAGGAGGTCGATGAGCTTGATGCCGACGAACGGCAGGATCAGACCGCCGAGGCCGTAGACAGCGAGGTTGCGGCGCAGCAGGTCGTGCGCGGAGGCCGGCCTGTAGCGGACTCCGCGCAGGGCGAGCGGGATCAGGGCGATGATGATCAGGGCGTTGAAGATGATCGCCGAGGTGATGGCGGAGGTGGGGCTGTGCAGCCCCATGATGTTGAGGGCCTCCAACCCCGGGTAAGCCGCGGTGAACATCGCCGGGATGATCGCGAAGTACTTCGCGACGTCGTTCGTGATCGAGAACGTCGTCAACGCTCCTCGTGTGATCAGGAGTTGCTTGCCGATCTCGACGATCTCGATGAGCTTGGTGGGGTTGGAGTCCAGGTCCACCATGTTCCCGGCCTCCTTGGCGGCCGAGGTACCCGTGTTCATCGCGACGCCAACGTCCGCTTGGGCCAGCGCAGGTGCGTCGTTCGTGCCGTCGCCCGTCATCGCGACGAGCTTGCCGCCCTCCTGCTCCCGCTTGATGAGCGCGAGCTTGTCCTCGGGTGTCGCCTCGGCGAGGTACTCGTCGACCCCGGCCTCCTGTGCGATGGCCTTGGCGGTCAGCGGGTTGTCGCCGGTCACCATGACCGTGCGGATCCCCATGGCGCGCAGCTCCGCGAAGCGCTCCCGGATCCCCTCCTTGACGACGTCCTTGAGGTGGATGATCCCGAGTACCCGCGGGCCGTCCCAGTCGTGGACGGCCACCAGGAGCGGCGTTCCGCCGGAAGCCGAGACCCCGTTGGACCAGTCCAGGGCCTCCGCCGGTACGGTTCCGCCGCGCAACGTCACCCATTCGGCCACCTGGGCCGCCGCGCCCTTGCGGATGGCGCAGCCGGCGCCGTTCTCCCAGCTCAGGTTGATCCCGCTCATGCGCGTACGGGCGCTGAACGCCTGGAAGCGCGGGTTGCTCAGGTCCTCCTCGGCAACGGCCTGCAGCCCGTACTGCTGGGCCAGGGCGACGACGGACCGGCCTTCGGGGGTCTCGTCGGACAGCGAGGCCAGCTGGGCGGCGTCCGCGAGCTTGATGTGGTCGATGCCGGGAAGCGGGATGAAGGAGGCCGCCTCGCGGTTTCCGAGGGTGATGGTGCCGGTCTTGTCGAGGAGCAGGGTGTTCACGTCACCGGCGGCCTCGACCGCCCGCCCGCTCATCGCGACGACGTTGCGCTGGACCAGGCGGTCCATGCCCGCGATGCCGATCGCCGAGAGCAAGGCGCCGATGGTCGTCGGGATGAGGGTGACGAGGAGGGCCACCAGGACGGTGGTCGTCTGGGCGGCGCCCGCGTAGGAGGCCATCGGCTGCAGCGAGATGACGACCAGGATGAAGATGACCGTGAGAGCGGCCAGCAGGATGTTGAGCGCGATCTCGTTCGGGGTCTTCTGCCGGGACGCGCCCTCGACCAGAGCGATCATCCGGTCCATGAAGCTCTGCCCCGGGCGAGAGGTGACGCGCACGACGAGCGAGTCGGAGAGCACGGTGGTGCCGCCCGTGACGCTCGAACGGTCACCACCGGACTCCCGGATCACCGCCGCCGATTCGCCGGTGACGGCGGATTCGTCGACGGCCGCGGCGCCGTCGATGACGTCGCCGTCGGCCGGGATCAGCTCCCCCGCCTCCACCAGTACGACGTCCAGGGGCTGTAGCTCGCTCGGGGCAACGGCCTCCGTCTCGGCCTGCCGCAGGTTCATGCCGTAGGTCCAGTGCCGCAGCCGCAGCGCGACGGTGTCCGTACGGGCCTTGCGCAGCGACTCGGCCTGGGCCCGGCCGCGGCCTTCGGCGACGGCCTCGGCGAAGTTGGCGAAGATCACCGTCAGCCAGAGCCAGACACTGATCACCCAGGTGAAGACGGACGGGTGGATGAGCGCCGACAGCGTGGTCAGCACGGATCCGATGGCCACCACGAACAGCACCGGCTTACGGACCAGTTCACGGGGATGGAGCTTGCGTACGGCCTCGCGGAACGAGGCCGCCGGCCGTATCGACTCCAGCAGGGGCGGCCCGGCCGGGCGTCTTCTGGGCGGCCGATTGACCGGCGCCTGTGACGGGGACGGGACGGGAGGTACCTGCCGGGTGGCGGCGGGAGGCATGGAGAGACCTTCTGGTGGGATCGGCTCAGCCGGAACGAGATGCGCACCGCCGGGGGATCCGTCCCTTGTGGGACCCCCTCCGGCTCGTCGCGTGACGTTGGGATCCCCGGCGGTGGAACGAGCAGGAACCTACCGGCCGTCGAGACGCCATCGGCCCTGCTCGGCCTGATATTTGTGCCGTCTTGACGCCGGCACGGTGAATCGCGTCAGGACTCCGTGAAGGAGCCGTCAAGGACCGCCTGTTCGGCCTGTGCGTCGAGGCGGAAGCGGAGTCGGCAGATCGCGGCGTCGGTGTCGCGGCGTACGGCGTGGGCGACGACGGAGCCGCGCTGGTTCTGGAGCATCCGCTGCCAAAGGTGGGCGGGTTCGGTCTCCGGGATGAGCACGGTGACCTGGGCGCCCGGGTGGGTCTGGCTGAGCTTTCGTACGTACGTGGACACAGGACGACCCAACGCCCGTTTTTCCGAGGTGAGTTCGATGAGTTCTACGCCGGGGTTCCACAGCTCCCAGTCCCGGCGGAGGGCGTCGGTCGACTGCCGGTCCTCGGCTGTGGGATGGGTGACGGTGACGGCGAGGACCTCGTCACCGAGGGAGCGGGCCGCGGTCAGGGCCTGGCAGGTGAGTCGGGAGAGACCGGAGACCGGTACCACGACGAGCGAGTGGGCACGGTGCGGCGGTCGCGGGACGCGGCCGAGTTCGAGGCGTTCACCGATCTCCGTGTACGCCCGGTTGACCTTCTCGAAGCCGAGGACGATCAGCGGCAGTGCGAGGACGATCAGCCAGGCTCCCTCGGTGAACTTGGTGGCGGTGACGACCACCGCGGAGACACCGGTCAGCAGGGCACCGAAGCCGTTGAGGACCGCTTTGGCCTGCCAAGCCTTCGGGCGCTCGCCGTACCAGTGCAGGACCATGCCGACCTGGCAGATGGTGAAGCCGACGAAGACGCCGATGGCGAAGAGCGGGACGAGGGTGTTGGTGTCGCCCCCGGAGAAGACGAGCAGCGCAGCGGATACGACGGCCAGCGCGAGGACGCCGTGACGGTGCACCTGCCGGTCGGCCTTGAGCGCGAAGAAGTGCGGCATGTGGTTGTCGCGGGCCAGCAGGCTCATCAGCACCGGCAGGCCGCCGAAGGAGGTGTTCGCGGCGAGCGCGAGCAGCACCATGGTGGCGAACTGGACCACGTAGAAAGCCGCGTTGTGGCCGAAGGAGGCGTCCGCGAGCTGGGCGAGGACGGTGACGCCTTCGACGGGCTGGAGGTGGAAGCGGCCGATGAGGATCGACAGGCCGATCAGCATGACGCCGAGCAGGGCGCCGAGGGCGACCTCGGTGCGCTGCGCCCGGCGGGCGGCCGGGGCCCGGAAGGACGGGACGGCGTTGGCGACGGCCTCGACGCCGGTCAGGGCCGAGCAGCCGGCCGCGAAGGCCTTCAGCAGGAGCAGCGCGCCGACGGTGGTCGCGCCCTCGCCGAGCGCGGAGGCGTGCCCGGCGGCGGAGGCGGTGCTTGCCGGGCCGTCGCGGAAGAGGCCGACAGTGATCATCGCGAGGATCGTGCCGACGAAGAGCGCGGTCGGCACGAGGAACGCCTTGGCGGATTCGACGACCCCGCGCAGGTTCACGGCGGTGACCAGGACCAGGACCGCGAGGCAGATCCAGACCCGCTCACCGTGGAGGCCCGGGAAGGCCGAGGTCAGGGCGGCCACGCCGGCGGTGACGGACACCGCGACGTTGAGGACGTAGTCGAGGATCAGCGAGGCCGCCGCGACGAGGCTCGTACGCCGGCCGAGGTGCCGTTTGGCGACGGCATAGGAACCGCCGCCGTCCGGGAACGCGGCGATCACCTGACGGTACGAGGCCACCAGTACGGCGAGGAGCGCGGCGATCGCGAGGGTGACGGGGAGGGTGAAGCCCATCCCGTACGCACCGGCGGCGGCCAGTACGAGGACGATCGACTCCGGTCCGTAGGCGACGGAGGCCATCGCGTCGAGCGACAGCGCGGCCAGGCCCTGGACGGCGGTCAGTTTGTGCCGGTCCCCGACCCGGCTCGCACCCGTATCAGGGGGCTCCTCCTGGCCCGGCCCCTGAGCCGCCGTGATCGCTTTTCCTACCTGCAAGGCCATGTCGCCGATCCCTCCGAATGAGCAAAGTGAGGACAGCGTCGAAGGCGTACCGGGTGGCCGCCAGCACCCTTGGCGTGATTCATACGGCCACCCCGCCACTCTTCACGGGTTCCATACGCGGCGGGGGCGAGGAGGGCGTCAGAGCTCCGTCAAGAGGCGGTGTCGCACGTTGTGCGGGCTCCGCGGAGGGGCAGCCTTGATGTAGGCGAAACATTCCCGACCAGGACAAACAGGAGAAGAACCCGATGAACCCGATGAACGCGGAGAACCTGGTCGGCCTGCTCATCGCCCTCGCACTGCTCGGCTGTCTCGTCTTCGCTCTGATCAAGCCCGACACGTTCTGAACGACGCGTCGCATCACGACCGGCTCGTCGGTGGCCGCGCTCTCGGCAGCCGCCTGGTTCGACTTCTTCCTCACCAGGCCCTACCAGCAGTTCGCCATCTCGGACCGCGCGGACGTCGAGACGGCGGTCCTGCTGCTCGTCGTCGGCCTGATCGTCTCGCAGCTGGCCGTGCGCGCCCGCCGCCTCCAGGCGGTCGTCGTCACCGACGCCGCGTACCTGTCGAGTCTCCAGGGAACCGCCCGGCTGGCCGAGGACGGCGGCTCGCCCGACGCGGTGGTCGAGTACGTGCGCCGCGAGCTCGTCGGCCTGCTGGGGCTCCGCGCCTGCCGCTTCGAGTACGGAACCCTGATGGGGAACCTGCCGCGGCTGGAACACGGCGGCGGTCTGTGGCACCGCCGTGGTGGCCGGATCACCGAGTACGCCGGCTGGCCGGACGGAGAGACCGAACTGCGCGTCGTCGGCGGCGGCCACTACTACGGCCGCTTCCTCCTCGACCCGTACCCCGGCCGCCCCCTTCCCACCGAGGAAGCCCGCCTCGTGGCTGTCGCGCTGGCCGCCCAAGCCGGTGGAGCCATGGACACGGCCGGCCTGCCCCACCAGGGCTGATCCGCTCGCCGACCGCCTTTCCCGTAAGGATGGCGTTAAGAGTTCCCCTGCGCCCGTAAGGAGCCCGTCAAGGCGTCTTAACGCCGGGGTGAAGACACGGTTATGTCGTCATCGGCCATCTGGCCGATACGTATTCCTTCCTCTTCACTCAGGAGCTCACGATGGCCGACCTGGCCTTCGTCGTCACCACGGTCGCGGTGTTCGCGCTGGTGGCTCTCATCGCCCGAGGGGTGGCAAAGCTGTGACCGTCGAAAACATCGTCGGCCTCGTCGTGGCCGTCTCCCTGCTGGGTTATCTCGTCCTCGCCCTTGTGTACCCGGAGAGGTTCTGAGCATGAGCCCCGTTACCGCTGGTGTGCTCCAGCTGCTCGCGCTGATCGCCGCGCTGGCTCTGGCGTACCGCCCCCTCGGCGACTACATGGCCCGGGTCTACTCCTCCGAGAAGCACTACAAGCCGGAGAAGTGGATCTACAAGGCCATCGGCGCCAACCCGTCGGCCGAAATGCGCTGGCCCGCCTACCTGCGCGGCGTCCTCGCCTTCTCCGCCGTGAGCGTCCTCTTCCTCTACCTGCTGCAGCGCGCGCAGGGTGTGCTGCCCGGCTCGCTCGGCTTCGTGGCGATCGACCCGGACCAGGCCTTCAACACCGCCGCGTCCTTCGTGGCGAACACCAACTGGCAGTCTTACTACGGCGAGCAGGCCATGGGCCACGTCGTCCAGACCGGCGGCCTCGCGGTCCAGAACTTCGTCTCCGCCGCCGTCGGCATGGCCGTCGCGGTCGCCCTCGTACGGGGCTTCGCGCGCTCCCGGACAGGCGAGCTCGGCAACTTCTGGTCGGACCTGGTGCGCGGCACGGTCCGGATCCTGCTGCCGATCTCGGTGATCGGCGCGCTCGTCCTGGTCGCGTGCGGGGTCATGCAGAACTTCGCCGGGATCCGCGAGGTCGGCCAGTTCATGGGTGGCACCCAGCAGTGGAACGGCGGGGCGGTGGCTTCGCAGGAGGTCATCAAGGAGCTGGGTACGAACGGTGGCGGCTACTTCAACGCCAACTCGGCCCACCCCTTCGAGAACCCGACCCCGTTCTCGAACCTCTTCGAGGTCTTCCTGATCCTGGTCATCCCGTTCGCGATGACCCGGACCTTCGGCCGCATGGTCGGAAACCTGCGCCAGGGTTACGCGATCCTCGCGACCATGGGCATCATCTGGGTCGGTTTCACCGCGCTGATGATGTGGACCGAGTTCGCGCACCACGGCCCGGCCTTCGACGTGGCCGGCGGGGCGATGGAGGGCAAGGAGACCCGGTACGGCATCGCGGCCTCCTCGATCTTCTCGGTGGCGACCACGCTGACCTCGACCGGCGCCGTCAACTCCTTCCACTCCTCCTACACCGGGCTCGGCGGCGGGATCCAGCTGCTGGGCATGCAGCTCGGCGAGATCGCGCCCGGCGGCGTCGGCTCCGGCCTCTACGGCATGCTGATCATGGCGATCATCGCCGTGTTCATCGCCGGCCTGATGGTCGGCCGCACTCCCGAGTACCTGGGCAAGAAGATCGGCACCCGCCAGATCAAGTTCGCGGCCTGCTACATCCTGATCACCCCGGCTCTGGTGCTGTGCTTCACCGCCGCGGCCATGGCGCTGCCCACCCCGGGCAACTCGATGACGAACTCCGGGGCGCACGGATTCTCCGAGATCCTCTACGCCTACACCTCGGGCGCCAACAACAACGGCTCGGCCTTCGCCGGCCTCAACGCCGACACCCAGTGGTTCAACAGCACCATCGGCATCGCCATGCTGCTGGGCCGCTTCCTGCCCATGGTGTTCGTCCTCGCGCTGGCCGGCTCGCTGGCCGAGCAGAAGCCCGTCCCCGAGACGGCGGGCACCCTGCGCACCGACAAGCCGCTCTACACGGGCCTGCTCGTCGGAACGATCATCATCATCACCGGACTCACCTACTTCCCGGCCCTGGCGCTGGGTCCGCTCGCCGAAGGGCTCGCATCATGAGCACCGCCACACCTACCAGGGCTCCGCACGACGACCTGCCAACCGGCCACAAGCCGCCTGCCGGCCGTGTGGGCGGGGGGCTGTTCGACCCCAAGCAGCTGCTGAAGTCCTTCCCGGACGCCGTCCGCAAGCTCGACCCGCGCGTCATGATCAAGTCCCCGGTCATGTTCGTCGTCCTGATCGGCTCGGTGGTCACCACCGTGCTGGCGATCAAGGACCCGACCGACTGGTTCGGCTGGGCCATCACTGCCTGGCTGTGGCTGACCACGATCTTCGCCAACCTCGCCGAGGCAGTCGCCGAAGGCCGCGGCAAGGCCCAGGCCGACACGCTGCGCAAGGCCAAGACGGACACGGTCGCCCGCCGGCTGAACGGCTCGGTGGAGGAGCAGGTGCCGGGCACGGAGCTTCGTATCGGCGACCTGGTGGTCTGCGAGGCCGGGGACATCATCCCCGGCGACGGTGACGTCGTCGAAGGCGTCGCGTCCGTCGACGAGTCGGCCATCACCGGAGAGTCCGCCCCGGTCATCCGCGAGTCCGGCGGCGACCGCTCGGCCGTCACCGGCGGCACCAAGGTCCTCTCCGACCGGATCGTCATCAAGATCACGACGAAGCCCGGCGAGACCTTCATCGACCGGATGATCGCCCTGGTCGAAGGCGCGGCCCGGCAGAAGACGCCCAACGAGATCGCACTCAACATCCTGCTGGCCTCGCTGACCATCGTCTTCCTGCTGGCCGTCGTCACCCTCCAGCCCTTCGCGATCTACGCCGGCGCCGAGCAGTCGATGATCGTCCTCACCGCGCTCCTCGTCTGCCTGATCCCCACCACCATCGGCGCCCTGCTCTCCGCCATCGGCATCGCGGGCATGGACCGCCTGGTCCAGCGCAACGTCCTCGCGATGAGCGGCCGTGCGGTGGAAGCCGCGGGCGACGTCTCGACCCTGCTCCTCGACAAGACCGGCACCATCACCCTCGGCAACCGCCAGGCCTCCGAGTTCGTACCGGTCACCGGCACGGACGAGGCCGAACTGGCGGATGCCGCCCAGCTCTCCTCCCTCGCGGACGAGACCCCCGAGGGCCGCTCCATCGTGGTCCTCGCGAAGGAGAAGTACGGACTGCGCGAACGCCACCAGGGCGAGCTCGCGCACGCCGAGTGGATCGCCTTCACCGCCCAGACCCGCATGTCGGGCGTGAACGTGGACGGCAAGAAGACCCGCAAGGGCGCGGCCGGTTCGGTCATCACCTGGGTCAGGGAGCAGGGCGGCCAGGTCTCCGATGACGCCGACCTCCTCGCCAACCGCATCTCCGAAGCCGGCGGCACCCCGCTCCTCGTCGCGGTCGACGATGAGAAGGGCGCCCGCGTCCTCGGCGTCATCCACCTCAAGGACGTCGTCAAGGAAGGCATGCGCGAGCGGTTCGACGAACTGCGCCGCATGGGCATCAAGACGATCATGATCACGGGTGACAACCCGCTGACCGCCAAGGCCATCGCCGAAGAAGCGGGTGTGGACGACTTCCTGGCGGAAGCGACGCCCGAGGACAAGATGGCCCTCATCAAGCGGGAGCAGGCCGGCGGAAAGCTCGTCGCCATGACCGGCGACGGCACGAACGACGCCCCCGCACTGGCCCAGGCCGACGTGGGCGTCGCCATGAACACCGGCACCTCGGCCGCCAAGGAGGCCGGGAACATGGTGGACCTGGACTCCAACCCCACCAAGCTCATCGAGATCGTGGAGATCGGCAAGCAGCTGCTGATCACCCGCGGCGCCCTGACCACCTTCTCCATCGCCAACGACGTCGCCAAGTACTTCGCGATCATCCCGGCCATGTTCGCCGTGGTCTACCCGGGCCTCGACAAGCTCAACATCATGGGCCTGACCTCGCCGGAATCAGCGATCCTCTCCGCGGTCATCTTCAACGCGCTGATCATCATCGCCCTCGTACCGCTCGCCCTCAAGGGCGTCCGGTACCGCCCCACCAGCGCCGACAAGATGCTCCGCCGAAACCTGGGGCTGTACGGCGTGGGCGGTCTGATCGCCCCGTTCATCGGCATCAAGGTCATCGACATGCTCATCTCCCTCTTCCCCGGAATCGGCTGATCCGTCATGAACAACTCTGTAGGCACCACAGCGCGCCTGATCGGTGCGGGCCTCCGAGCCCTTCTCGTTCTGACCGTGATCTGCGGGGTCATCTACCCGCTCGCCGTCACGGGCATCGCCCAGGTCCTGTTCAACGACAAGGCCAACGGCTCCGAGATCAAGGACAAGAGCGGCCAGGTCGTCGGCTCCTCCCTCATCGGGCAGAGCTACAACCTCCCGAAGCAGAACCCCGATGACGCGGAGGAGGCGGTCAAGCCGGACCTGAAGTGGTTCCAGCCGCGCCCCTCCAACGGACTGGGCAGCAACAGCGTCAACACGCAGTACTCGCTGATCCTCTCCGGCGCCACCAACCGCTCCGCCGACAACGGCGCGATCAACGGCAAGTGCACCGACCAGGCGGAGGAGGGCACCCTCTGCGCCCAGGTCATCGCCGCCAAGGACGCCGTCATCGCCGACAACTCCACCGCCGGCCACCAGGTCAAGCCCGAGGACGTCCCGGCCGACGCCGTCACCTCCTCCGGCTCCGGCCTCGACCCCGACATCTCCCCCGAGTACGCCAAGCTCCAGATCCACCGGGTCGCCGAGCAGAACAAGCTCGACGTCAAGCAGGTCGAAGAGCTCGTCGCCGACCACACCACCGGCCGCACCCTCGGCTTCATGGGCGAACCCCGCGTCAACGTCCTCGAACTCAACACCGCGCTCAAGGCACTGGCCAAGGGCTGACGTTCTCCACGACCAAGGCTCTGGAGCCGGCGGGACGCGGCGCTTGCGCGTCCCGCCGGCTCCGACCCGTATCCACCGAAAGAGGAAGGCCCCACACCGATGATCAAGGTGCTGGTGGTGGAAGACGATGCCCAGCTCGTCCGTGCGCTCAGGATCAACCTGGAGGCGCGGAAGTTCGGGGTGGAGACGGCTTCCGAGGGAAACACCGCTCTGAGACTGGCAGCCGCGCGCAAGCCGGACGTCATCCTGCTGGACCTCGGTCTGCCGGACATGGACGGCATCGACGTGATCAAGGAGGTACGGATGACCAGCGGAGTGCCGATCCTCGTCCTCTCCGCCCGTCACACCTCCGAGGAGAAGATCCGCGCCTTGGACGCGGGCGCCGACGACTACGTCACCAAGCCGTTCAGCATGGACGAACTGCTCGCCCGGCTGCGGGCCGCCGTCCGCCGTCAGGAGATCCCGGCACCGTCCAACGAGGTTGCCGTGATCACGACTGACGATTTCACCGTCGACCTGATCGCCAAGAAGGTCAGGCGTAGTGATCGCACGGTGCGGCTCACGCCCACCGAGTGGCACATCCTGGAAATCCTCATCACCAATCCCGGGCGGCTGATCACCCAGACCAAGCTGTTGCTGGACGTCTGGGGGCCGACGTACTCCGGGCACACCAACTACCTGCGGGTCTACATGGCCCAGCTGCGCCGCAAACTGGAAGCGGACCCCTCGCACCCCCGCTATCTGATCACCGAGCCCGGCATGGGCTACCGCTTCGAGGGATGATTCAACAATGGGACGCGGCAAGTTTCGCATCTACCTGGGCTCGGCCCCCGGCGTCGGCAAGACGTACGCGATGCTCTCGGAGGGCCACCGCAGGGTGGAGCGCGGCACCGACGTCGTCGTCGCCTTCGTGGAGCACCACAACCGTCCGCGCACCGAGGTGATGCTGCACGGTCTGGAACAGATCGCACGGCGCGAACTGGAGTACCGGGAATCCTCCTTCACCGAGATGGACGTGGACGCGATCCTCGCGCGGCGCCCCGCCGTCGCGCTCGTCGACGAGCTCGCCCACACCAACATCCCCGGCTCCCGCAACACCAAGCGGTGGCAGGACGTGGAGGAACTCCTCCAAGCCGGCATCGACGTCGTCTCCACCGTCAACATCCAGCACCTGGAATCCCTCGGCGATGTCGTCGAGACGATCACGGGCGTGCGCCAGCGCGAGACCGTCCCGGACGAGGTGGTGCGACGGGCCGACCAGATCGAGCTGGTCGACATGTCCCCGCAGGCCCTGCGCCGCCGCATGGCCCACGGCAACATCTACAAGCCCGACAAGGTCGACGCGGCCCTGTCCAACTACTTCCGCCCCGGGAACCTCACCGCCCTGCGCGAACTCGCGCTGCTCTGGGTCGCCGACCGGGTCGACGAGTACCTCCAGGAATACCGCGGCGAGCACAACATCCGCTCCACCTGGCAGGCCCGCGAACGCATCGTCGTCGGCCTCACCGGCGGCCCGGAAGGCCGTACGCTCATCCGCCGCGCGGCCCGCCTCGCCGAGAAGGGCTCGGGCGGCGAGGTCCTGGCCGTCTACATCGCCCGCAGCGACGGGCTGACCGCCGCCTCCCCCAAGGAACTCGCCGTCCAGCGCACCCTGGTCGAGGACCTCGGCGGCACCTTCCACCACGTCATCGGCGACAACGTCCCCGACGCGCTCCTGGAGTTCGCCCGCGGCTGCAACGCCACCCAGATCGTCCTCGGCGTGAGCCGCAGACGATCCTGGCGATCCGTCTTCAGCCCAGGCGTGAGCGCCACCGTCGCCCGGGAATCGGGGCCCGACCTCGACGTGCACATCGTCACCCACGACGAAGCCGCCAAGGGCCGCGGACTGCCCGTCGCGCGCGGCGCGCGGCTCGGCAGGCTCCGAGTCGTCTGGGGGTGGCTGACCGGTGTCGCCGGCCCCGCGCTGCTCACCGT
Organism: Streptomyces sp. ICC4; assembly: GCF_003287915.1. NCBI lineage: Bacteria > Bacillati > Actinomycetota > Actinomycetes > Kitasatosporales > Streptomycetaceae > Streptomyces > Streptomyces sp. ICC4. Next base: position 195,672 of record NZ_CP030286.1, read on the forward strand.
CTTTCTGAGCCAGGTCGTTCCCGAGCTCGGGCTCGCCAACGACATGCTGCTCTTCCTCACCTTCACGGTGGCGGCGGCGCTCCTCGGCGGGCTGCTGCCCGCGCTCGCCTCGGCGGCCTTCGGCTCCCTGCTGCTCAACTACTACTTCACCCCGCCACTGCACGAGTTCACCATCTCCGACCCCAAGAACATCGTCGCCATCGCGATCTTCGTCGGCGTGGCCGTGTCCGTGGCGTCCGTCGTCGACCTGGCCGCCCGCCGCACCCAACAGGCCGCCCGGCTCCGCGCCGAGTCCGAGATCCTCTCCTTCCTCGCCGGCAGCATCCTGCGCGGCGAAACCGCCCTCGACGCACTGCTGGAACGGGTCCGCGAGACCTTCGCCATGGAATCCGTGGCACTGCTGGAACGCGGTACGGACGTCGAACCGTGGGCCTGCGCGGGCAGCACCGGGCGCAATCCCGTCGCCCGCCCCGAGGACGCCGACGTCGACATGCCCATCGGCGAGAACATGTCCCTCGCCCTCACAGGCCGGGTCCTGCCCGCCGAGGACCGCCGGGTCCTCGGCGCCTTCGCCGCCCAGGCAGCCGTCGTACTCGACCGCCAGCGCCTGGTCGACGAGGCCGAGGAAGCCCGCCGCCTGATCGAGGGCAATCAGATCCGCACCGCGCTCCTCGCCGCCGTCAGCCACGATCTGCGCACCCCGCTCGCCGGCATCAAGGTGGCCGTCACCTCCCTGCGCGCCGACGACGTGGAATGGTCCGAGGAGGACCGGGCCGATCTCCTGGAGGGCATCGAGGACGGCGCCGACCGCCTCGACCACCTGATCGGCAACCTCCTGGACATGTCCCGCCTCCAGACGGGCACCGTCGTCCCGCTCATCCGCGAGACCGACCTCGACGAGGTCGTCCCGATGGCACTGGCCGGAGTCCCCGACGACAGCGTGGCCCTGGACATCCCCGAGACCCTGCCCATGGTCGCCGTCGACCGCGGCCTCCTGGAACGGGCCGTCGCGAACATCGTCGAGAACGCCGTCAAGTACAACCCCGCCGGCGAGACCGTCCTTGTGTCCGCCAGCACCCTCGGCGCACGCATCGAGCTCCGCGTCGTGGACCGCGGACCCGGCGTCCCCGACGAGGCGAAGAACCGGATATTCGAACCCTTCCAGCGGTACGGAGACACCCCTGCGGGCGCCGGGGTCGGGCTCGGTCTGGCGGTCGCCCGGGGCTTCCTCGAAGCCATGGACGGCACCCTCACCGCCGAGGACACCCCCGGTGGCGGACTCACCATGGTGATCACCCTGCCCCTCAAGGACGGGGCCCCGCAGACGCCCCCCGACCTCCCGGCCGAAGCCACGACCTGAGCTGCCCGTCCCGGCCGCAAGCGCCGACGCGCTGAGGATCTCCTCAGCGCGTCGGCGGTCACACGTCCCAGGTGACCGGGAGGCTCTTCACCCCGTAGATGTCCGCGGTCTCCGGACGCAGCGCAACCTCTTCGGCCGGTACGGCCAGGCACAGCGTGGGGAAGCGGGCCAGCAGCGCGGAGAACGCGACGCGCATCTCGACACGGGCCAGCTGCGCACCCAGGCACAGGTGGATGCCGTGCCCGAAGGCCAGGTGGCCGCCGGAGTCCCTGCGGAGGTCGAGCTCGTGGGGATCCGCGTAGCGTTCGGGGTCGCGGTTGGCGGTGTTGTACGACAGGACCACCGTCGTGCCGGCCTCGATGGTCTGGCCGCCCACCTCGACGTCCTCCACTGCCGTCCTCATGAACGACTTGGCGACGCTCAGATACCGCAGGAGCTCCTCCACGGCCTGGTCCACGAGCGTGGGATCGGCGCGCAGGGCCGCCAGTTGCTCCGGGTTCTGCAGCAGCGCGAAGGCCCCGAGGGCCAGCATGTTCGCGGTGGTGTCGAATCCGGCCGCCAGCAGGATCAGGCTGATCCCCTGCAGCTCCTCATCGGTCAGGTCGCTGTCGGTGAGTTCACTGAGCACGTCGTCGGTGAGGTTCGCGCGCTTGGCGGCCACCAGCTTCGCGAGGTAGTCCTGGGTCGCGGTGTAGGCCGCCAGCAGCTCTTCGTCGCCCGTCTCCCCGTTCATGAACTTGTCGATCTGTTCCTGGAAGGAGGCCCGGTCCTCGTACGGCACCCCCAGCAGCTCACAGATGATGATGGTGGGGATGGGCTTGGCGAACGCGGTCACCAAGTCCGCCGACGGCCCGGCCTCCTCCATGGCGTCCAGGCAGTCGTTGGTGATCTGCTCGATGCGCTCGGTCAGCAGGCGCATCCGCCGCGCGGTGAACTTGCCCACCAGAGGCTTCCGGTAGCGCCCGTGCTGCGGTTCGTCCATGAGGAGGAACTCCCCGGGCGGCGCCGGCGGGATCTCGAAGTCGACCACGTTCAGCAGGTCCTTGCGCGAGCTGAACCGCGGGTCGGCCAAGACCGACCTGACCAGGTCGTATCCGGTGATCATCCAGCCGGGCTTCCCGCCGGGGTGGGTGTAGCGGCTGATCGGACCGTGCCCGCGGGCATCGATCAACTCTGCCGGCGGGTCGAAGGGACAACCGGGCTGACGCTCCGTCGGCAGCGACGTGACAGTGTGGAGGGATTCACCCATGATCATTCCTCAGCTCGCGATAGTGCGCGTTTGACGTTTCTCGAAAGCTACGTCGCATTCAGGGTGACCGCAATCCACTAGATGGCATAACCGCAGCTGGGCGGCGGCAAATTGATGCAATGGCGCTGAGCTCGAATGCAATGCTCCGTTGCACTGACCGGCGGCGAAAGCAATACTGGCAGCATGCCTGGAGGACGGTTGACCCAGCAGGAACGCCAGCGCATTGCGGCCGGACTCGCCGATGGGCTCTCCTATGCCGAGATCGCCAGGCGGCTCGACCGGTCGACCTCGACGATCAGTCGGGAGGTCGCACGCAACGGCAGCCCCGGCGGCTACCGGCCCCAGCAGGCGCACCGCGCGACGGTCCAGCGGGCGCAGCGCGGCACACCGGCACCCCCGTGCACAGCCGGAGCGCCGGCCGGAGCGCCGGGAAGCGCGATGGAAGAGGAGATCATCGAGCTGGCGGTCAGGGCAGGGCTGCCGAGGATGACAGCGCGCGTGCACGTCGACCTGCTGCTGTCCGAGGACGGCAGGCGCACCGCAGCCGAGCTGACCCACAGGCTGAAGGTCAGCCCAGCCTCCGTGTCCGTGTCCGTGAACTTCCTGGTCCAGCAGGGATACGTCCGGCGCGAGCGCGATCCGCAGCGGCGTCGCGACATCTACGTGGTCGACGACGACGCCTGGTACCACTCGATCGTGATCAGCTCGCAGCAGACGCGCTCGTCCGCGCAGGCCGCGATGGCGGCGGCCGAGACGCTCGGGCTGGACACACCCGTGGGGCAGCGGCTGGCCAAGGTGGGGACGTTCCTGGAGCGGGTCGTCGAGGACATGCTGAAGTCGGCCGACCGCTGGCGCGCCCTCCTGGCGTAAGGGGATGCGGGGCGGGTCGGACTTGACGACCCTTTGCCAAACTGGCGAACAGGCGAGCGGGCACGCCAGATGGGGTGTCGCACTAGACGGGAACTGGAAGGGCAGCCGGCAGCGAGAGGGTCATCGTCAGGCCGCCTCCCGGGGTGTCCTCGGGGGTGAGCGTGCCGCCCATCGCCTCGGCGAGGCCTCGGGAGAGCGCGAGGCCGAGCCCGACGCCCGTGGTGTTGTCGGTGTCGCCGAGGCGCTGGAAGGGCACGAAGGCTCGTCCGCGGTCCGCCTCGGGGATTCCGGGCCCGCGGTCGACGACCCGGATCTCGACCCGGTCGTCGAACGAGCTCGCCGTCAGCAGCACATGTCGCCCGGGCGGGGTGTGCCGGGCGGCGTTGCTCAGCAGGTTGGCGACCACGCGCTCCAGAAGCGGTGGATCGGCCAGCACGGCCGGGGCCTGCTCGAGACTCTGGGCATCGACGGCGGGCGCGTCGGTGGGCAGGCCGTCCAGCGCGGCCGGCAGTACCTCCATCAGGTGGGTCGCACGGAGGTCCAGCTTCAGCGCCCCGGCCTGCAGTCGGCTCATGTCCAGGAGGTTCTCGACGAGACGGTTGAGCCGGGCCATCGACTCGTCGGCGGTGGCGAGGAGTTCGTTCCGGTCCTCCTCGCTGAACTCCACGTCGCTGGCCCGCAGGGACTCGATGGCCGCCCAGCCGGCGGCAAGGGGGGTGCGCAGGTCGTGGCTGACCGCCGCGAGGAGGGCGGTACGCATCCGGTCGGCGGCCTTGACGGGTTCGATCTCGGCGGCCGCCTCCGCGAGCCTCGCCTGTTCAACCGCGACGGTCACATGCGCGGCGAAGGCGGCCAGGACGCGCCGGTCGGAGGCGGGCAGCGGACGTCCCCGTAGGACGAGACGCGCATCCCCTCCCACCGGGACCTGAACGACGGAGTCGTCCCCCTCGATCGGGCGATCAACGAGTTCTACCGAATCCATGCCGAAAGTCTCCCTCGTCCGTTCCAGGAGCGCCGGAACGGCCTGGCCTCCCCGCACGATGGAGCCGGCCAGCGAGGAGAGCGTCTCCGCCTCCGCCGTCGCCCGGGCGGCCCGGCGCGACAGCCGCATCGACCGGTCTACGGCCACTGCGACGGTCCCCGCGACCACGGCGAACACCACCAGCGCGAGGATGTTGTTGGGCTCGGCGATGGTGAACTCACCGACCGGCGGGATGAACCAGTAGTTCAGCAGAAGCGACGCGGTCAGGGACGCCACCAGCGCCGACACCACTCCGCCCACGCACGCCACCCCGACCACCGCCACCAGGAACAGCAGCGCCTCACTGGTGAGGTTGAGGCTGCCCCGGGTCTGGTCGAGCAGGAATGTGAGGGCGAACGGAAGCACGAGGCCCAGAACCGGTCCGGCGATCAGCCGGGACGTCGGCAGCGTTCGCCGCCTGGAAGGCAACAGCCTTCCACCGCCCGCCCGTTCGTGAGTGACTATGTGTACGTCGATATCCTCGGAGAGCCCGACGATCGTCTCACCCGTCCCCCGCCCGGTCAGGAAACGCTCGATACGACGGCGCCGGCTCGTGCCGAGGACCAACTGCGTGGCGTTCTCCGCATGGGCGAACTCGGTGAGCACCGTGGGCACATCGTCGCCGACGAGAAAGTGGTAGCTCCCGCCGAGGCTTTCGACGAGCGCACGCTGGCGAACCAACGCGGAAGCCGACGCTCCCGCAGCCAGGCCGTCGCTGCGCGCCATGTGCACGGCGAGAAGGTCTCCGCCCGCCGATCGGGCGGCGATCCTGGCCGCCCGCCGGATGAGCGTGTCACCCTCAGGTCCGCCGGTGATCGCGACGACCACCCGCTCCCGGGCCTCCCACACTCCCCCTATCCCGTGGTCGGCACGGTACTTCTGCAACGCCTCGTCCACCCGCCCCGCGAGCCACAACAGGGCAAGTTCCCGCAGAGCAGTGAGGTTCCCGATCCGAAAGTAGTTGGACAGCGCCGCATCGACCTTCTCCGGCGTGTAGATGTTCCCGTGCGCCATGCGCCGTCGCAGCGCCTCGGGCGGCAGGTCCACCAGCTCGATCTCATCGGCCCGGCGTACCACCGCGTCCGGCACGGTCTCGTGCTGCGGGACCTTGGTGATCTTCTCGACGACGTCGTTGAGGGATTCCAGGTGCTGGATGTTGACGGCGGTCACCACGTCGATCCCGGCCGCGAGCAACGCCTCCACCTCCTGCCACCGCTTGGCAGGGTTGCCACCGGGGACGACGGAGTGGGCCAGCTCGTCGACGAGCGCCACCCCGGGCCGCCGCTCCAGCACCGCTCGCAGGTCCATCTCCTCGAACCGGCCGCCCCGATAGGCACGTTCCGCACGCGGAACCATCTCCAGCCCGGCCAGCTTCGCCTCGGTCAGGCGGCGTCCGTGGCACTCGACGAAGGCGACGACCACATCCGTCCCACGGTCCGCCCGGCGCCGACCCTCGTCCAGCATCCGGTACGTCTTGCCCACGCCGGGGGCCGCCCCGAGAAAGACCTTCAGCCTCCCGGGCCTGGCAACCGCCTCCACCACGACACGCGCCTCCTCACGCCAAAGAACACGCCCCGATCCGCGCAGAGGGCTTCCCTGGCCGGCAGAGGCACACAAGTGCTGCTGACGATCATCATCAGGTGAAAATCGGCCGGGTCACGGCAGTGCGCGAACACCTTGACGCTGCCCTGACACACTCCATGCGGACATGGTGAAGGCGGTGTGCCGGGAAGTCTGGTCGGCGTGACGTCGTCCTGGCCTCGGCCGCCGTGGTGGGGTACGTCGCCTCCGCCCTGACTCCGCCGTCCTGGCGGATGGCGCTGGTTCTCGGGGCCGTCCTCGCGAGCACCGACCCGGTGGCGGTCACCGCACTCGGGCTGCGCCTCGCACTGCCGCCCAGGGTCCAGGCGTTCGTTGAACACCTCGACCGCGATCTCCACCAAGGAGTCGCGGTTGTGGGCGGGACCCCCGCGCCGCGGGCCGGCCGGGGGTGGCGGCGGCCTGGTCATGCGATCAGGGCGGCAGGACCGGTGGTCACTGATCGCGGGAGTCGACGAGGCGCCGCAGTTTGCCGACCGAGCGTTCGAGGGTTTCCGGGTCGACGATGTCGACGGTGACCGAGACCCCGACGCCGTCCTTGACTGCCTTGGCGAGGATGCCCGCGGCGGCGGCGCGTTCGTCCGGCGTCGCGTCCGGCCGCGCCTCGACGCGAACGGTCAGGTGGTCCATGCGGCCGCGCCGGGTCAGCTCCAGCTGGAAGTGCGGCGACAGCGCGGGGATGCGCAGGACGATCTCCTCGATCTGGGTGGGGAAGACGTTGACTCCGCGCAGGATGATCATGTCGTCGCAGCGGCCGGCGACCTTCTCCATTCGCCGGAAGGCGGGCCTGGCCGTGCCGGGCAGCAGGCGGGTGAGGTCCCGGGTGCGGTAGCGGATGATGGGCATGGCTTCCTTGGTCAGCGAAGTGAAGGCCAGTTCTCCGCTTTCGCCGTCGGGCAGGACCTCGTCCGAGAGCGGGTCCAGCACCTCGGGGTAGAAGTGGTCTTCCCAGATGTGCAGTCCGTCCTTGGTCTCGACGCATTCGTCGGCGACGCCGGGGCCGATGCCTTCGGACAGGCCGTAGATGTCGACGGCGTGGATGTCGAAGCGCTCCTCGATCTCGGAGCGCATCTGCTCGGTCCAGGGTTCCGCGCCGAAGATGCCGATCCGAAGTGAGGTGGTGCGGGGGTCCACGCCCTGGCGTTCGAACTCGTCGAGGAGCGCGAGCATGTAGGAGGGGGTGACCATGATGATGCTGGGCTTGAAGTCCTGGATGATCTGGACCTGTCGGGCCGTCATGCCGCCGGAGGCCGGAACGACCGTGCAGCCGGCTCGTTCGGCTCCGTAGTGGGCACCGAGTCCGCCGGTGAACAGGCCGTACCCGAAGGCGTTGTGCAACACGTCGCCGGGCCGGCCGCCTGCGGCGCGGATGCAGCGGGCCACGACGTCGGCCCACATCGAAAGGTCCTGCTCGGTGTAGCCGACCACGGTGGGGCGGCCGGTGGTGCCGCTGGAGGCGTGGATGCGGCGGACATCGGAGGTCGGCACGGCGAACATGCCGAACGGGTAGCTGTCGCGCGGGCAGCAGCCAGCCCAGCCAGGTGGCGAACTGGTCGCGCAGCGGGATGGAGACGGCGCCCGGGATGTGGCCTTGGGCGAAGTCCGCCACGCGTCGTACGTCGACGAGGTGAGCGCCCTCGCCGAGGAGAGCGCGGACCTGGGCAGGCGACAGCGCGGCGAGCGCGGGGGCGGTGGTGAGGACCGCGGGCCCGCGCCGGTTCGCTTCGCCGAGCCGGTCGAAGTAGGCGGGGTAGGAGCCGAGGCTTCCCAGCAGCTGCGCGACGAAGGCGTCCTCGTCCGGCGCGGCGAGCAGCGGGTTGGCCCGTCGCTGGGCGCCGATGGTGGTGGTGCGTTCGGCGCCGGGCGGGGCGGAGCAGAAGGAGCCCGCGCCGTGCGTCGGCCAGACGTCGGTGGTGTCGGGCAGCTCGGCCAGCCACCTGAGCGAGTGGTACTGGGCGCGGGCCAGCTCCTCGGCCCGGTCGGCGCCGAGTAGGTCGGTACGGGCGGCCGAGCCGACGATGAGCGAGCCGCCGGTGAACACTGCCAGCTCACGGGTGCCGTCCAGGAGCAGGAAGGAGAGGTGTTCGTCGGTGTGGCCCGGGGTGGCCAGTGCGCGCAGGATCAGGCCGCCGAGATCCGTCTCGTCGCACGACCGGGGCCGCAAGGCCGTCCGGCTGACCGACGGGATGCTGGAATGGCGCCTGGCCGACCTGCCCGTGGACAGCGGGGCCGCCCCGCAATCCCGGCCCACCCCGCCTTCACCGAAGGCCCGCTATATCTGGAATGCAACACCACGACCCGGACGATCCAAGGATCGCCGAGGCCGTGGAACCGTGCCTGGCACGGCGGTTCGACACCTCCCGGCCACCGCACCTGCGGCGCCGAACCTCAACGGGCCCTCACCCGGGCGATGCAGCCAGATCGCCTCCCGCATCGGCGCACGGGCGGGCCGTCGAGGTCGTCTTCACCGTATCCGGCTCCGCTGCCCGACACCGCGTTGCAGCAGTCCTGGCCACCATGGCCGAGCGCCCGCCTGCCGACGCACTCACCGAACGCGCCGCCCTCGTCTCAGTCATGGCCGGTCAGCGCCGAACAGCAGATGACCGCCCGTCGGGGACCGCGCGGGCGGCTTTCGGCACGGACGCCGCCCACACCGACGCCCACTCCAACGGGCGGGGAGCGGCTGGAGCGAAGAGCTCAGCCGCCGTCGCGCAGAGCGGCCAGGGCGGCATCCAGGCGGCGACCGGCCTCTTCGGCGACCGGCTGGAGGGCGGGCAGGCCCGTGAGGGTGACCATCGTGGCCGGGTCGAGCGCCTGGACCACGGTCTCGCCCCCGTCGGTGCGGACGACGACGTTGCACGGCAGGAGCAGTCCGATGGTGCGGTCGACGTCCAGGGCTTGGTGGGCGAGCGGCGGGTTGCAGGCTCCGAGGATGAGGTAGTCCTCCATGTCGTGGCCGAGTTTGGCCTTCAGGGTGGCGGTGACGTCGATCTCGGTGAGGATCCCGAAGCCCTGCGCAGCCAAGGCCTCGCGGACGGCGGACACGGTGGTGGCGAAGTCACCGGTGAGGCGGACGGTGCGGTCGTAGCGCATTGGTTCATCCCTTTCGTGGCGGTTGCGGCCTTGCTCGCGAGTAGGCCCACCCACGGGCCTCCAACGGGTCGAGACTCCGCCAAAAATACCCCCGGGGGTACTAATGCTACGCTCGATATATACCCCCGGGGGTAATTCTCGCGAGAAGGAGCGACAGCGTGTTCTTCATCGACACCCTTGACCTGGAAGGGCTCGGCAACCGCAGCTACCTGGCAGGCGGTGCCCACGCGGCCGTGGCGGTGGACCCGCCGCGCGACATCGACCAGGTGCTAGCCGCGGCGGCCCGACGAGGGGTGCGGATCTCCCATGTAGTGGAGACCCACATCCACAACGACTACGTCACCGGCGGCCTGGATCTGGCACGCCTCACCGGCGCGGACTACCTGGTGCCGGCCACGGCCCGGGTGTCCTTCGCCCGCACCCCCGTCCATGACGGCGACACCGTCACGGTGGACGAGGGCATCACACTGCGAGCGCTGGCCACCCCCGGGCACACCCCGCACCACACCTCCTACGTCCTGGAGGAGCAGGGCGCGGCCGTCGCCGTGTTCACCGGGGGTTCCCTGCTGATCGGGACGGTCGGGCGACCCGACCTGGTGGAGCCGCGCCTGACCGAGGAGCTGGCCCGCGCCCAGCACGCCTCCGCGCACCGGCTGGCCGCCGAACTCCCGGACGAAACCGAAGTGCTGCCCACCCACGGGTTCGGAAGCTTCTGCTCCTCGGCCCAGGCGGACGGAAACGCCAGCACCATCGGCAAGGAGAAGGCGGGAAACGACGCCCTCGTCCAGGACATCGACGCCTTCGTCTCCGCCCTGCTGGCCGGGCTCGACGACGTACCCGCGTACTACGCCCACATGGGACCGGCCAACGCCGCGGGACCGGCTCCGGTCGACCTGACCACACCTCCCGTGGCGGACGCCGCCGACATCGCGGCCCGCCTGGCGGCCGGGGAATGGGTGGTCGACCTGCGCAACCGCATCGCATTCGCCCAGGGGCACGTCGCGGGGGCCTTCAACTTCGAGGCCGACGGGAAGCTCGCCACCTACCTCGCGTGGCTGATCCCCTGGGGCAAGCCCGTCACCCTCCTCGCCGAATCCCCCGAGCAGCTGGCGAAGGCGCAGCGCGAACTGGCCCGGGTCGGTATCGACCGGCCGGCCGCCGCGGCTACCGGAGAGCCCGCCGATTGGCTTCCGGAGGGCGAGGATCCGCGGAGCTTCCCGCGGGCCACGTTCGCCGACCTCGCCGCCCTGGACCCGTACGAGCACCGGATCGTGCTGGACGTGCGGCGGGACTCCGAGCGGGCGGAGGGCTGGATCAAGGGCTCGGTACACATCCCTGTCCACCAGCTCCACCGGCGCCAGGACGAAGTTCCGGACGGAGTGGTGTGGGTGCACTGCGCGGGCGGAATGCGCGCGGGCATCGCAGCCTCCTTGCTCGACGCCGCCGGGCGCGACGTCGTGGCCGTCGACGACTCCTTCGACGCCGCCCGGAGCGCAGGCCTCCAGGTGGTCAGCGGGTTCGGCGGCCTCGGCGGCTGACGACTCGCCCTCCCCACTTCCGACGAGAGAAAGACCCGCAGATGTCCCTCTTCCGCCGCGGCCCCGCCCGCGTGACTCCGACCCAGGCCCATCAGGGCACGCGCGACGAGGGCGCCGTCCTGCTCGACGTACGCGAGCGCGCCGAGTGGACCGCCGGACACGCACCCGGGGCCGTACACGCCCCGCTCTCCGCCCTGATGACCAGTGACGGCCTGCCCCCGGCCGCCCAGGGCCGGCCACTGGTGGTGATCTGCCGTTCCGGGCACCGCTCCCAACGGGCCGTGAAGCTCCTGACCGCGCGCGGGGCGGACGCGGCCGACGTCAGGGGCGGCATGAGCGCCTGGGCAGCGGCCGGGCTGCCGGTTGTCGACGACCGTGGAAACAGCGGCTCGATAGCGTGAGCACGCTCCTCCTCGCCCTGATCGCAGGAGCGGTCATCGGCCTCGCACTCGGGGCTCTCGGGGGTGGCGGCAGTGTGCTCGCGGTCCCGGCCCTGATCTACCTGCTCGGCTTCACCCCGGCCGCCGCCACCACGGCGTCGCTGATCATCGTCACCGCCACATCCGCGACCGCTCTCTACGCCCACGCCACCTCCGGCAACGTCCGCTGGAAAACCGGCGCCCTCTTCGCAGCCGCCGGCATACTCCCCGCCATGGCGGCGGCCACCCTCGCCGCACGGCTGCCCGGACAGGTGCTGACCGGCGCGTTCGCGGCCATCGCGGGCGTCGCTGCCCTGCGCATGCTCAAACCTCCCCAAGCCGAGAAGGAGTTCCGCCCGGTACAGCCGGTACGGGCCGCCGGAGCCGGCGCGGGCCTGGGCGCGATCACCGGATTCCTGGGCGTCGGCGGCGGATTCCTCGCCGTCCCCACCCTCGTGGGAGTCCTGGGCCTGCGCATGCGGACAGCCGTCGGCACCAGCCTGCTCGTCATCACCGTCAACTCACTCGCCGCGCTCACCGCCCGCACCGGCAGCGCCGCACCTCTGCACTGGGCGGTCATCGCACCCTTCACCGGCGCCGCGATCCTCGGCGCCTGGGACGGGAAGCGCCTCGCCGCCAAGATCACGGGCCCCACCCTGCAACGGACCTTCGCCGTCACACTGCTGGCCGTCGCGGCCTTCATGCTCACCGACGCGATCCGCTGACACCACAGCCGCCCCACGGCACACCCCAAGCTCACCCGGCGCCCGCTCCCGGCCCCGGCCGACACCCAGGAGGGACCACTCCGCCATGACCACCCCCCACACCCTCAACTCCGCCCAGGCCCGCACCCGTCTGCACGAGCTCACCATCCTCGACGTCCGCACCCCCGGCGAATACGCCGCAGGCCACCTGCCCGGCGCCCTGAACATCCCCCTCGACCAGCTCTCACGCGCCCTGCCCGACATCCGTCACGCCGCCGACCGCGGCGACATCCTCGTCGTCTGCGCCTCCGGAGCACGCTCCGACCGCGCCTGCACGACGCTCGCCGAGCACGGCATCAGCACCGCCACCCTCACCGGGGGCACCGGCGCCTGGGCAGCCGCCGGCCACGACCTCCACCACCCCGAGCCCCCCTCCCGGACCACGTGGGGCATGGAGCGCCAGGTCCGCCTGACCGCCGGCGCCCTCGTCCTCGCAGGCCTCGCACTCGGACTGATCCACCCCGCCTTCCAGCTCATCTCCGCCGCGGTCGCCGGCGGCCTGGCCCTCTCCGCCCTCACCAACACCTGCGGCATGGCAGCCATCCTCGCCAAGCTCCCCCACAACCGCCCCCACCAAGGCGACCTAGATGCCGCACTCGCGGCCCTCCGCAAGCACTGACCCCCACATATACCCCCTGGGGTACCATGAGGGGACAGCACACGAACCAGGAGGCACCCGGTGAAGGTCGACGAAGCAGCGGTCAGCTCAGTCCTCAACCGTCTGCGCCGCGCCCAGGGACAGCTCGCCGGAGTCATCGCCATGATCGAAGCCGGCCGTGACTGCAAGGACGTCGTCACCCAGCTCGCCGCGGTCTCCAAGGCGCTCGACCGCGCCGGCTTCAAAATCGTCGCCAGCGGCATGCGTCAGTGCATGAACAACGCCGACGGAACCCAGCCCCCCATGACCGAGGAAGAACTCGAGAAGCTCTTCCTCGCCCTGGCCTGAGGGCCATGCGGAAGACGGCCTGACCGCACGGGCGGGTCAGGCCGTCTCGCCATTTCGTGCACCGGTTCGCGCCCAAGACTGCTGGAGGAGCGCGACAGGAGCCGCCGGCCGCCGAGAGCCTCTGCCTACGAGAGTGCACCCGAAACGTTGCCCAGGCTCTCCAAAACCGGGAGCCAGGTCAGGCCTTCTTGACCACGCTCGACTTGAGCTGCATGGCACCGAATCCGTCGATCTTGCAGTCGATGTCGTGGCCGTCGACCCCGTCGACCAGACGGATGTTGCGCACCTTGGTGCCCGCCTTGATCCCCGACGGACTGCCCTTGACCTTGAGGGCCTTGACGACGGTCACGGTGTCACCGTCGCTCAGCGCGTTCCCGACGGCATCCTTGATCACCCGCTCGCCCGAGGCGCTCTCGTCATCCGTCCCGGTCGCAGCGGGAACCCACTCGTGGGCGCACTCCGGGCAGACCATCAGCGCGTTCATCTCGTAGGTGTACTCGCTGGAGCACTTCGGGCACGGGGGCAGACTCGCCGTCATCTGTTCTGTCCTAGCTCGGTACGTACACGCGGGGCTCGAGGCACCCGCGCCATGGTGAGCCGAGGATATCCTAATTGCAAACTTCTGCAATTCCTTACGTCCTCAAGGCGCTGGCACGCGAGCGCTGGAGGATCGGAGGGCGCAGGTGCTCGTTCCACCACATCATCAGGCAACGGCCGCGCTCCCCGGCACGACCGGGGAAACATTCCACGCCCAGGCCACGGATCCACTCCAGGGCGACCGACGCCGGCACGGAACCCGCCGGAGGGGCCCCGCCGACGGGGGATGCGGCGGGGCCCACGCCGTGACGTTACAGCCTTCGACATGGGAACAGCCGCAGAATCCACGAATTGCAAAGTTATGCAATTTCGTAGATGCTGTGCTGGCTGCGCCCGTAGGTAGCCACGGGCACAGCACCAGCCACTTCCCCGGCGCCCGGGGCGATGAGAAGGATGCGAGACCATGCCTGTTCCCCTGTATCAGGCCAAGGCCGACTTCTTCCGCATGCTCGGGCACCCCGTACGGATAAGGGTCCTGGAGCTGTTGCAGGACGGGCCGATGCCGGTACGGGACATCCTGGCCTCGATCGAGGTCGAGCCCTCGGCGTTGTCCCAGCAACTCGCGGTGCTGCGCCGCTCGGGAATCGTGACCTCGGTCCGTGACGGCTCGACGGTGGTCTACGAGCTCGCGGGCGGGGACGTCGCGCAGCTGATGCGGGCGGCCCGGCGGATTCTGACCGAGGTGCTGACCGGACAGAGTGAGCTCCTGGAGGAGCTGCGCGAGTCCGAGGTCCCCGCACAGTGAATACCGTGCTGACCACCGGACTCGACCGGGTCCGCTCCTTGATGCCGACCCGGGGCGACTTCGCGGTGATGCGCCGAAACCCCCGCGGGAATCTCCTGGCCGGTCTCACCGTCGCGATCGTCGCTCTGCCGCTCGCGCTCGGCTTCGGGGTCTCCTCCGGGCTCGGCGCCGAGGCCGGGCTTGCCACCGCCGTGGTCGCGGGCGCGCTCGCCGCACTGTTCGGCGGGTCCAACCTTCAGGTGTCGGGGCCCACGGGTGCGATGACGGTGGTTCTGGTGCCGATCGTCGCCCAGTACGGGCCCGGCGGGGTGCTGACCGTCGGGCTGATGGCCGGTGTCCTCCTGATCGCCTTGGCGCTGATGAAGGCCGGGCAGTACATGCGCTACGTGCCGGCGCCGGTCGTCGAGGGCTTCACCCTCGGAATCGCCTGCGTGATCGGACTTCAGCAGATACCGAGCGCGCTCGGGGTGCCCAAGCCGGACGGCGAGAAGGTCCTCGCCGTCGCCTGGCGGGCCGTCGTCGAGTTCGCGCACGCCCCGAACTGGACGGCCATCGCGCTCTCACTCGGCGTCGCGACCGTGATGATGCTCGGCGCCCGCTGGCGGCCCACCGTCCCGTTCTCCATCGTGGCGGTCATCGCCGCGACCGTGATCGCGCAGGTCTTCCGTCTGGACGCGGCGGCCCCCATCGGCAAGCTGCCGTCCGGGCTGCCCGCGCCCTCCCTGGCCTTCCTCGACCCGTCCACGCTGGGGTCGCTTCTCGCACCCGCGATCGCGGTGGCCGCGCTGGCCGCGCTGGAGTCGCTGCTGTCGGCGACGGTCGCGGACGGGATGACGGTGGGGCAGAAGCACGACCCGGACAAGGAGCTGTTCGGGCAGGGCATCGCGAACCTTGCCGCCCCGCTGTTCGGCGGCGTACCGGCCACCGCGGCGATAGCCCGTACGGCGGTCAACGTCCGCACCGGCGCCTCCTCCCGGCTCGCCGCCCTGACGCATGCCGCCGTGCTCGCGGTGATCGTGTTCGCTGCCGCACCCCTGGTCTCCAAGATCCCGCTCGCCGCCCTGGCGGGGGTGCTGCTGGCGACCGCGATCCGGATGGTCGAGGTCGGCTCGCTCCGGGCGATGGTGAAGGCGACCCGCTCGGACGCCGTCGTGCTGGTACTGACGGCGGCCGCCACCTTGGTCCTCGATCTCGTCTACGCGGTGATCATCGGCCTCGTCGTGGCCGGGGCACTCGCCCTGAAGGCGGTCGCGAACCAGGCGCGGATGGACCAGGTGGATTTCCGCCCGGACCTGCCCGGCGAACACAGCGACGAGGAGCACGCGCTGCTGGCCGAGCACATCGTCGCCTACCGCATCGACGGGCCCGTCTTCTTCGCCGGCGCGCACCGCTTCCTGCTGGAGCTGTCGGAGGTCTCCGACGTGAAGGTGGTGATCCTGCGCATGTCCCGCGTCACCACGATGGACGCCACCGGCGCACTCGTGCTGAAGGACGCGGTCCAGAAGCTGACCCGGCGTGGCATCGCCGTCATGACGTCCGGCATCCGGCCCGGTCAGCGCCAGGCACTCGAGGCCGTCGGTGCACTCGACCTGCTGCGGCACGCGGGCCGGGAGTACGCCACCACGCCCGAGGCGATCGCCGGAGCCCGCAAACATCTGGAACAGGCAGGGCTGCTGCCTCTCAAGCACCATCCGCACCGTATCCGGAAGGCCGCACGATGACCGTCCCCGGCGAACGCCTCATGATCGATGTCTCCGGCACCGAGGCCCTGTGGCTCCTCGAAGGCTCTGCCCAAGGACGCCTGGTCTACGTCCAGCGCGAGCACGCTCTCGTCCGCCCGGCCACCCACGTCCTGGAGTACGGGCGCCTGATCGTCCGCACGCCCGTGCAGGCCGCGGCGATCCCCGGCAGGGCGGTGCTGACCTATCACGCGGACGAGATCCGCACCCCGACCGGCACCGGATGGACGGTGACGGCCCACGGCCCCGCCGACATCATCACGGACCCGGACGAGGCCGCGCACTACCGGCGGACGCTGTCCGGCTGGGCCCACGGCCCGCACGACACGCTGCTGCGCATCCACCCGCAGCAGGTGTCGGGGTTCCGTCTCGCCCGCCCCGTTCAGGGGGCCGGGCGGTGAGCGTCGAGGTCCGGACGATGCCCTACCGGCACGTGCTGAACGTGCCCGCCACGGGCTCGGCCGTACGTATCGCCCGGGAGACGGCCGAACTGGTGCTGGTCGAGTGCGGTGCGGGCCTGCGGCATCCGAGCGTCGGGCCGGGGCTGCTGATCCTGGCCGAGCTGGTCACCAACAGCGTCCGCCACGCCGCCGTACTGTCGCCGACGATCACCGTGACCTTCGCACACGGGGCGGGTGCGTTCGCGTTCGCCGTCCACGACCGTCACCCGTATCAGCCGGCCCTCTTCGGGGCGCTGGCCACGGCTCCGGGCAGCGGGCTGGCCACCGTCGTCGAGATGACGATGGAGCTTGGCGGGACCGCAGTGCTCCGGCCGGATGCGGACGGGCGCGGCAAGAGCATCTGGATCACCCTTCCCCTGTGAGACCTGAGGAAATGACGATGACGATCGAGTGGCGCTACACCACCCACCCCGGCCTGGGGGTCCTGTCCCTGGCCGGACACCTCGGCTCGGATGCGATCGCGCGCTTCACCGGCGCGATCGGGTGGGTCCTGGCCCGCGGCACCGGACCGGTCGTCCTCGACCTGAGCGGACTGCTCGGCTGGTCGGTGGGCGGACAACTCGCCGTCGCCCAGGCGGCCCGCCGGCTCGCCGAGGAGGGGCGGCCCCTGGAACTCGCCTCGATCCCCGCGGACGGCTCCCTCGTCCCCGACGGCTCCTGCCCGCCGATCCCCGTCCACTGCGACCTGCCCTCCGCGCTGGCCGCCCACCACGCGGTGGGCGACGAGCAGCGCCAATGGAGCAGCGACCAGTGGCCGGCCGAGGGGGCCTGCTCCACGGGGACCGCGTTCGTCACGAAGGGCTGACGACGAAAGCCCTCCGCGGGGGGGGCGAACGTCACAAAGACAGGCCGCCCTGCGCCAGGAGTTGCGCTGATCTGCAATTGTGGAGGTCACAAGGTGTGTAGGGGCGAAAGGACGCCCCCTACGGCGAAACGGTTCTGGGTGGATGCGATGGGCAGTCGAGGCAGGGGTACCCAAGTGAGCGCACCGCTGTACCAGCTCAAGGCGGAGTTCTTCAAAACACTGGGCCACCCGGTCCGCATCCGCGTTCTGGAGCTGCTCAGTGTGCGTGAGCACGCGGTCGCCGAGCTGCTGCCCGAGGTCGGCGTCGAAGCCGCGAGCCTGTCCCAACAGCTCGCGGTCCTACGCAAGGCCAACCTGGTGATCACCCGCCGCGAAGGCGCGAACGTGTACTACCGGCTCACCAGCGACGAGGTCGTAGAGCTGCTGCGAGTTGCTCGCAGCATCCTCTCCGGTGTCCTTCAAGGTCAGGCCGAACTGCTCGCCGACCTTCGCGCCAACAGCCCCCGATAGCACGGGGCCATGAACGGCGGCCGTCTCCCGTAGCGCGGGGTTCATCGCGCTTCTGACACCGGGAGACGGCCGCTTCCTACTTCTGTGCGTGCTGGCCCAGGAAGAACAGCAGCCACACGAACCCGGCGAACAGGTGCGTGCCGGCGATATAGAAGAAGGCACGCAGGGCGACACCCTTCGCCAGCCACCTCTCGTGCTTCGCCGCCGCGCTCTCCTCGGGTTTGCCGTCGATCACGAGTCCTCTCCGTTCCCCGGTGTCCAGGGCATCCTGCGGGTGCGCGTACGGGCGCACGAGGACCTGCCTGCCGTACTGCCCGGCCTCCTCGACGATGCCCGCGACCTCACCCGCCTCGACGGTACGGGCATCGGCATCGCCGACGTTGCCGGGATAGGTGATCCGATACAGCTGGGCGTCTGGTCTGTGACTGCTGATCACGGGGTTCCTTCCGGCAGGATGAAGCGGACCACGATGGCCTTGCCGTGCTCGCCCGCGGGCTCCACGCGGACGTCGCCGCCGTACGTACGGGCCAGTTCGGCCACGATGCGCAACCCCTGCTGCTCTCCAGGCCGAACAGCACGAGCGACCGCTCGGTGCGCTCGCGTGCGGACCGCACCGAGCCCGGCACCAGCGGCACCGTCCACGCATGCCTGCGCGTCGGCGCCTGCCCGCTCGAACGGCGGACCATCACCGTGCGACCGGCCGACTCGGCGCCGCCGCCGGGCTCACCGGCTGCCCTCGTCGCCCGTGGCCACGCCGTGATCGTGGGCCACACGCAGCGCGTCCTCCAGCTCGTCCGAGGCCTGCGCCTCTTCGAAGGCATCATCAGCCTCCCGCGCAGCCGCGAGACGAGCCCGCGCCACCCGGACCCGCTCCAGCGCCGCTTCCGCGAACCCAGCCACACCGCAACCCCCGTCCAACCAATTGGAAACTAGTAAATTGCATAACTCTGCAAGTCTAGCGGCTGCGAGTGCGACGCAAACCGCGTCGCGGGCGGAGGTCAGTGGATGCGGTGCACCCGCTGGCTGGTGAGTTCGTACCGGGCTCCGACCACCGCCAGCCCCTTCCCCGCGATCCTCGGAGACAGGGCGGGCTCGACGGCCAGACGAGACCGAACCAGCCGCACGTTCTCAGTGATCGCCGCATCGACACGGGCGGCCCCCGTCAGCGTGCGGTCGATAGCGGGACGGACCTGATCAGCCAGGTACTGCATGTGCCCGGGCAGCCGTTCCCCACTCTCGGCCGCCTGGACAGCAGCAGTGACGGCCCCGCACGACTGGTGCCCCAGGACCACGACCAGCGGGATGGCCAACTCCAACACCCCGTACGCGATGCTCCCGAGGACCGCTTCGTCCAGGACCTCGCCGGCCGAGCGCACGGTCAGCAGGTCGCCCAGGCCCTGATCGAAGACCAGTTCCGGAGGCACGCGGGAATCGACGCAGCCCAGGATCACGGCGAAGGGATGCTGCCCCGCGGCCAGCGCCTGCCGCACGGCCCGCGTCCGGTCGGGATGTCGCTCATGGAACGTCCGCCAGCGCCGGTTGCCTGCGGCGAGTTCCCCCAGCGCGGACTCAGGGGTGGCGGACCGCGGGCCGTTCAACCTGGTGGTGACGGTCGACGTCGCCGGCGAACCGGAGACCAGTCCGGCGCCCACGGCCACCGCTCCCGTCAGCGCGGCCCGAACGAACCGCCGCCGCCCCACCAACCCATGAAGCTCAGCATCGACAGTCATGCCGGACCAAGCTAGACGCGCCCAGGAGCGGCTGGGCTCGTGCCATCGCAGCTTGGCCCGACCTTGGGCAAATCTTGGACAAGCGGACTACCGGTCGGCAGAGCAGGCTGCACGAAGCAGACCTGAAAGGCGAAACGAATCACCGGACGAACAGAGCGGACGTCGCCCAGTGGCACGGACTCCAAGGCTGCCGCCCCCTCCTGCGCCCCACCCAGTGGGTAGCAGTGCGCCCACCACGGCGATCACCACCCCGGCCAGCGCCAGCGCCTCCAGCGGCACGGAGCCCCTCAGTTTGGATGGCGCCTTCCAGCAGCCCCCACGGAATCGCAGCGACTGCGTTCTGCCAGTTGCGGTACCCCGTCCTGTGGAGGTTCAGGAACTGGTGGCGCCAGCCTGGTGCTTGAGTTGGCAGTGGACGTCGACGATGCCCTCGACGGAGTGGGCGAGGCGTTCGGCCAGGGGGATCAGGTCGCCGTCGCGGACCCGTCCGGTCAGGGTGGCGATCCCTTGGGTCACGGTGACCTTGACGGCTTCGTGGGAGAGGGGGAAGAGGCGGTCGACTACGGTGCGGCGGATCTCGGTGGCGAGTTCCTAGTCGGTGCGGAGGAAGACCTTGAGGAGGTCGGCGCGGCTGACGATGCCCTGGAGGGTGCCGTCGGCGTCGACGACCGGGAGGCGCTTGATGTGGCGGTCGGCCATGAGGTGGGCGGCCCGAGAGAGAGTGGCGTCGGGGCGGATCGTGACGGCCGGGGTGGTCATCATGTTCTCGGCGCGGGTGGAGCCGGCCTTGGCGGTGTCGCCGAGGCGGCGCATCTGCTCGATCAGGCCCGGGCGGTGCTCGTGGAACTCCTCCTTGGGCAGGAGGTCGGCCTCGGAGACCACGCCGACTACGTGACCCTCGCCCTCGATGACGGGTAGGGCGGTCACCTTCCACCGCTCCATCGCGGTGACGATGTCCTTGAAGCCGGTCGAGGGGGTGACGGCGATGACCTTGGTGGTCATGACGTCGGCGACGGTGTACGGGGTGGAGGTCATGGCGGGGTCCTCAGCGTGCGTGGGCGAGCGGGGTGCCGCTTCCGTGAGGGGCGAACAGGTCGAGGAGCCGGGTGCGGGCGGAGTCGAGCCGGTCGGCGATGACCGCGCCCACGGCGACGAAGACGGAGCGGCCGACGGCCGAGTCCTCGTTGCACAGCTGGCGTACGGCTGCGGCATCGAACTCCAGGGCGCGCACCGCGTGGGAGGCGGTGGCGCCGAGGTGCCAGCTGTAGGGAGGGAACATCCAGGACCAGCCGAGGAGCTCGCCGTAGCCGAGGGTGTCGATGACCACGTTCATGTGACCGGGGACGTGGGTGTCGAGGTCCACGGTGCCGCACTGGATGATCCAGAATTTCTCGGCCCGTCGGCGTTCGTTGAAGATGCGGGTGCCGGCCGGGAAGGTCACCTGGCGGGAGCGGGCGAGCAGGGCTTCGCGGGCTTCCGGTGCCATCGCTTCGAGGATGGTGTGCATGGTGCTCATGGAGTGCCTCCAACCCTTGGCATTCACCCTGCTCGGTGGGGCACCGTGGCTGGGAGGGCCGCGCGGTGCACACCGTGGGGACCGTCCGGCCCGGTCAGCGGACCAGGACGGCCTCCCCGGACTTGGGTACGACGGCCGTCCAGCCCAGCTCGTGTTCGATGCGGTCCCGCAGGGTTTCGGAGGCGGTCTCCTCGCCGTGGACGAGGTAGGTGGCATGCGGGGCGGGGGCGGCGCGCAGCCAGTCGATGATCTGGTCGGCGTCCGCGTGCGCGGAGAAGTGCGGTACGTCGGCCACCTCCGCGCGTACGGGGACGTACTCGCCGAACATCTTGAGCGTGCGGGCGCCGTCCACGAGGTCGCGGGAGCGGGTGCCGGCGGCTGCGAAGCCGACGATGACCACGGCGTTGCGGGGGTCGGGCAGGATCCGGTGGAGGTGGTGCAGGACGCGGCCGCCGGTGGCCATGCCGGCGGACGAGACGATGATCGCCGGGCCGCTGGTGTTGTTGATGTCGGTCGACTCCTGGACGGTCCGGGCGGCCAGGAAGGGCTCCGGGCTGATCGCCGCCTCGCCCTGGGCGAGGATCTCGGGACGCAGCTCGGGCGAGTGGGCCCGGACGGCGTCGCGGTAGACGTCCAGTGCCGCCAGGGCCATGGGGCTGTCGACGTAGACGGGTACGTGGCGGGGCAGGGTGCCGTCACTGCGCAGGGTGGCCAGCTCGTGCAGGACGACCTCGGTGCGGTCGATCGCGAAGGCCGGGATGACCACGGTCCCGCCACGGGACAGCGTCCGCGTGATCACCGAGGCGAATTCGCGTCGCGCGCTCTCGTGGTCGTGGCGGCGGTTGCCGTACGTCGACTCCATCAGCAGGACATCGGCGCCGGAGAACGGCTCGGGCGGCAGGAGGAGCGGGTGGCCGGGGCGGCCGAGGTCGCCGCTGACGGCGAGGGTGTGGCCGTCTTCCAGGGTCAGGTGCGTCCAGGCGGAGCCGAGGATGTGACCTCCGTGGTGCAGCATCAGCTTCGTGCCGGCCATGATCTCGATCTCACTGCCCACCGGTACCGGGTCGAAGTACTTGATCGTCTGGTCGACGTCATCGTCGTCGTAGAGCGGCTTGGCGGGGCGGTGCTTGGACCAGCCGTGCTGGTTGGCGTGCTCGGCGGCTTCCATCTGGAGGCGGGCGCTGTCGCGGAGCACGATCTCGGCGAGCCGAGTGGTGTGGGCGCTGGTCAGGATCGGGCCGCGGAAGCCGTGCCGGACCAGGCGCGGCAGGTAGCCGCAGTGGTCCAGGTGGGCGTGGGTCACCACGACAGCGTGGATGTCCGAGGCGTCGCAGGGCAGCTTGTCCCAGTTGCGACGGCGCAGGTCCGCGACACCCTGGAAGAGTCCGCAGTCGACGAGGATCCGGGCGTGGTCGCTCTCGACCAAGAACTTGCTGCCGGTGACCGTCCGCACTCCGCCGAGGAACCTCAGCAGGGCCGAGCGGGTGGAAGCTGGAGACGGGGCTGACTGGGACATGGCAGCAGCCCTCCTTTCGGAACGGATGCCGGTCTCCACCGTTGCACCGGAACGCCCTGTCCGCTGGGGACCTACCGGCCCCGGGTCGGGGCCGACCGGCCCAAGCGCGACGGGGGGACTCAGGCACAGCCTGACGGTGACCCCTCCCGCACAGCACACAGAGAGAAGGCCGCGCCATGAAGGCACTCGTCTTCCACGGGCCCGGACAGACCTCCTGGCAGGACGTCCCGGACCCCTCGATCAAG
This sequence comes from Streptomyces sp. ICC4, assembly GCF_003287915.1. NCBI lineage: Bacteria > Bacillati > Actinomycetota > Actinomycetes > Kitasatosporales > Streptomycetaceae > Streptomyces > Streptomyces sp. ICC4. The sequence goes on from NZ_CP030286.1 coordinate 218,395, forward strand.
GACGCCGCCGACGCGATCGTCCGGGTCGACGCCGTCACCATCTGCGGCACCGACCTGCACATCATCAAGGGCGACGTCCCCGAAGTGACGCCCGGCCGGATCCTCGGACACGAGGCCGTCGGGACCGTCGTCGAGACCGGCGGCGACGTCCGCAGCGTCCGCCCCGGTGACCGCGTCCTGATCTCCTGCATCTCCGCGTGCGGCCGCTGCCGCTTCTGCCGTGAAGGGCGCTACGGTCAGTGCCGCGGAGGAGGAGGCTGGGTCCTGGGCCACACCATCGACGGCACTCAGGCCGAATACGTACGCGTCCCCTTCGCCGACCTCTCCGTGTACCCGCTGCCCAGCGCCCTGGCCGGCCACGACGCCGTACTGCTCGCCGACATCTTCCCGACCTCCTACGAGGTCGGCGTGCTCAACGGCAACGTGCGCCCGGGCGACACGGTCGTCGTGGTCGGTGCCGGCCCCATCGGCCTGGCCGCCATCGCCACGGCGCAGCTCTACAGCCCCGGGCGGATCATCGCCGTCGACCTCGCCGCGTCCCGGCTCGCTGCCGCGCGCGACCTTGGCGCGGATGCCACCGCGAGCGCGGACGAGGAGCCCGAGCGGCTGGTGGAGGACCTGACCGACGGGCTCGGGGCGGACGTGGTCATCGAGGCCGTCGGCGTGCCCGAGGCCTTCGAGATGTGCACCCGCATGGTCCGCCCGGGCGGCCGGGTCGCCAACATCGGCGTGCATGGCAAGCCCGCCGTCCTCCACCTCGAGGACTTGTGGATCAAGGACGTGACCATCACCACCGGTCTCGTCGACACCCACTCCACGCCCATGCTGCTGCGCATGATGGCCGCAGGCCGACTGCCCGGGGACGCGATGGTCACCCACCGCTTCGAGCTGGACCAAATGGAAGAGGCGTACGACGTCTTCTCCCGCGCCGGAGACACCGGCGCCCTCAAGGTCGTGCTCGGCGGACCGCAGCACGACGCGGTAGCCGTACCGCCCCAGGAGCAGTGAATGCCGTGAAGAGCACACCGCGCATGCACCCCCAGCAGTCCGGCGAGACGACCGGACGCACCGACCTGGGCCGCCGCCTGGCGGCCCGCCGCGAAGCCCTCGGTCTGAGCCGCGACGAACTGGGCCGGCGGTGCGGCGCCGACGGCACGTACATCGCCTACCTTGAGGAGCACGCCGCCAGTCCTGCCATCGGCACCCTCGTCCGGGTGGCCGACGCCCTCGGCCTCACCGTCGACGACCTGACCGGCGTCAACGCCCACCGCGTTGCCGGCCGATCCACCGCCCGGCGCGACAGTACGCTCGTGCCACTGGACGAGACCGAATGCCGACGGCTGCTGAACACGCACGGCGTGGGCCGCATCGCCATCTTCACCCCCGAAGGCCCGGCCGTCCTCCCCGTCAACTACCTCGTCGCAGGACCCGACATCGCCTTCCGCACCTCCGCCGAAGCCGTCACCGCCAGAGCTGCCGGAACCGAGGTCGCCTTCGAGATCGACAACATCGACGACGTGACCGCCACTGGTTGGAGCGTGCTGGCCGTGGGCGAACTGGCAGCGGTCACAGACCCGGACGAGATTCACCACCTCAGCACCACGGCCCGCTCCCAGCCCTGGGCCGGCGGACCGCGCAGCCACTGGATGAAGCTCACCCCCGCCCGCATCACCGGCCGTCGCGTGGTGCACGACTCATGAACGAACTGCGCACGGTCGTCTTCGACACCGCCGGAGTGCTCCTCGCCACGGCTGCCTCCCCGAGTGGCAGCCATCGCAGGCCGGAGCACGGTTGCGCCCGTTCGACGCCGTCCGCGAGGACCGGGACCTGGTAGACGGCAGGGCCCGTCTCGACGGCGTACGCGCCTTCCTCGCTGCCCGCCACATCGACCTCCCGCCCGGAACGCCCGAGGACCCGCCCGGGTGCGCCACCGTCCACGCGGTCGCCGCCCGCAAGGAGGCGGTCTTCTCCGCTATGCTGCGCACTGAGGGTGTCCGCGCCTTCGAGGACGTGCGGCCCGTGCTCCAGGAACTGAGGGAGAAGACGATCCGGTGCGCGGCCGTCTCGGCTTCCCGGCACGCCCGCTCCCTCTTGGAGTCCGCAGGGCTCATCGGCTACTTCGACGCCCTAGTGGACGGCCGGGACGCTGCCGCACTTGATCTTCCGGGCGAGCCCGACCCTGCCCTCTTCCTCGAAGCCGCCGGCCGTCTCGGCGCGCCCCCCGCTCACACCGCCGTGGTGGAGGACGCACTCGCCGGCGTCGAAGCGGGACACCGAGGCCGGTTCAGCCTGGTGGTGGGACTCAACCGCGAGGGCGACCCGCACATGAGGGACGCCCTGCGCGCACACGGCGCCCAGCTCGTCCTCCCCGACCTCGGCGGACTGCCCGCCGCACTCGAAGGCGGCTGCCCGTGACCACGGCCTGGAGCCGGGAGTACCAACGCTACGACCCCAAGACCGAGCGGCTGGTCGAGTCCCTGTGCACCCTGGGCAACGGCCGCTTCGCCACGCGCGGTTCAGCGCCCTAAAGCGTCGCCGGTGACATCCACTACCCGGGCACCTACCTGGCCGGCTGCTACGACCGGCTCACCTCCACCGTCGGCGGACGTACGGTCTCCAACGAGGACATGGTCCGGCTGCCGGACTGGACCGCCCTGCGGTACCGCTGCCTGCCCGAGGGCGCACCTCCCGGCGACTGGCTCACGCCCGACCACCCGCCCCTGCGCCACAGCCACGTGTCGCTGGACCTGCGCGCCGGAACGCTCACCCGCCGCATGCTCTTCCACGACGCCGAAGGCCGTCGCCTGGGCGTCACCCACACGCGCCTCGTCCACATGGGCGACCCGAACCTGGCCGCGCAGAACACGGTGTTCAGAGCGTACGGCTGGAGCGGCAGGATCGAGATCGAGTCCGTACTCGACGGCGACGTCGTCAACGCGGGAGTCGACCGCTACCGCGCCCTGGCCGGGCGGCACCTCGTCGAGCACCGGTCCGGGGTGGAGGCGGAGGGCACCGCCTGGCTCTCCTGCACTACCGCCACCTCCCGGGTACGGATCGGGCTCGCAGTCCGGACATCAGCACGACCTGTGGCACCGGTAGACCGGCTATGCACCGCCGCCACCGCCACACAGACACTCATCCTGAGACCGCTCTCCCACCTCCAGCGCCACGTGGGGTCGGCCATCGCCTGGAACGTGTGGCGGTACGGGCAGGCCACCGGCGATGCCGGATTCATGCACGGCTCGGGCGCCGAACTCCTCCTACACATGGCCCACTTCTGGGCTGACGCGGCGACGTGGGACGCCGGCCTCGGCCGCTACCGGATCCGTGGCGTCGTCGGACCGGACGAGTATCACGATGCCTACCCGGATGCCGCCGCTCCCGGCATCGACGACAACGCCTACACCAACGTCACCACCGCGTGGGTACTGGCCCGCGCCCTCGACCTGTACGGGGAACTACCGGCGGCCCGGCGCGCGGAGCTCCTCACGCATCTCGGCATCGGCCGCGACGAGCTCACCGTCTGGGAGAACGTGTCCCGCCGCCTGTACGTGCCGTTCCATCGCGACGTGATCAGCCAGTTCCACGGCTACGGGGACCTCGCCGAGCTCGACTGGGACGGCTACCGCGCCCGCTACCACGACATCCGCCGCCTGGACCGCATCCTGGAAGCCGAGGGGGACACACCCAACCGGTACCAGGCGTCCAAGCAGGCCGACACCCTCATGCTCGGCTACCTCTTCCGCCCCACAGAACTCGAACAACTCTTCCTTCGGCTCGGATACCGCCTCGACGACGGCCTCTGGGGCCGGACGGTGGACTACTACCTGCGCCGCACCTGCCACGGCTCCACGCTGAGCAGCCTCGTCCACGGCTGGGTCCTCGCCCGGGAGCAGGGCCCGGACGCTTGGCACTACTGCCAGGAAGCCCTGCTCAGTGACGTCACCGACGTCCAGGGCGGCACCACCGGCGAAGGGATCCACCTCGGTGCCATGGGCGGCACCCTCGACCTCGTCGAGCGCGGCATCGTCGGACTCGAGCCCCACGGCGACGGCCTGCACATCGACCCGGTGCCCCTCTCCGAAGTGCCCGGTTCCTCGTTCTCGGTCTCCTACCTGGGGCACCGGGACATCCGGATCCGGTTCCGGCCCGGCCGGCTCGGCATCAGCGTCCCCCCGTCACCGCTGGGCCCGGTGCCCCTGGTCCTGCCCGGCGACCGGCACGAACGCATTGGCGCAGGCCAGGATCGGTGGTTCCGGCTCCCCAAGGGCTGACACGGTAGCCACCGCGGTTCCGCGTGGCGGTGCGTTCGTGATGCGCACACTGTGGATGTATCAGCCGTTTGGAAGGGTGAACCGAATGGACAGGCAGCATGAGGCTCCGCGGATCGTGGTGGGCGTCGACGGATCGTCCTCGTCCCAGGCCGCGCTGCGCTGGGCGGTCCGGTACGCAGCGCTGGTGAGCGGGCGAGTGGAGGCGGTCGCGGCGTGGGACCTGCCCGGTGCCGCGTCGTGGTCGGCTCCGGCGGTCGACGCCACGTTCGACGAGGAGGAGGCCGAGCGGCGTCTGGTCGAGGAGGTCCGCACGGTCCTCGGTGAGGACGGTGCCTCCCGTGTGCACCAGCGCCTGGTGCGCGGCAATCCGGTCGATGTCCTGGTCGATGCGGCAGAGGGGGCGGACCTGCTGGTCGTGGGCAGCCGTGGTCGCGGCGGCTTCCGCCGGGCCCTGCTCGGTTCGGTGAGTCAGCAGGCGGCGGTCCACGCGCCGTGTCCGATCACCATCGTCCGGGCGGACGTGTCCGTCCCATAGCCCCAGCTTGACACGCCTGGCGTTCGGCCCAGCCACTCCTTCGTCTCCGCGGGCAGCCGGGCCGTCCCGGGAGCCGAGCACCATCGTGCGCGCGGGCACTTGATCGAGGCCGCGCAGGTCTACACGGTGGTCGTAGGCCATTCCGGATGGGCTGAGCTGAGGAGCAGTTTTGCGGTGACGGTGGCTGCGTCGGCGGCAGCCGCCGTCATCCCGTTTGCCAGCAGCACGTCGCATCCCTCGGCCGCTGCTGCGAGCGTGGCGAAGCCCGCGGCAACCAGATCGGATGCGAGCCGGACCGCGTCCTGCGCCGTGGGCGGCTTCGCGCCGGCGGTCACCGCCCGCACGGTGGGGCCGACAGACACCAGCGGCACCTGCGTGTACCGCCCGGCTTCGCCACGACCGCCTCGCGTACGGCATCGCCCGGATCGCCGCTTCCCGCTGGCCCGACCGGGTCGTCATCCGCACCAGCGACTTCAAGACCAACGAGTACGCCAAGCTCCTCGGCGGCCGCCCCTTCGAACCGGTGGAGGCCAGCCCGATGATCGGTTGGCGTGGTGCCAGCCGCTATTACAGCGACGGCTACCGGGAGGGCCACCATCCTTCTCGCCCAGGACTTCGCCCAGCGCTTCGACGGCTTCTCCATCGGCAGCAACGACCTCACCCAGCTCACCCCCGGCGTCGACCGCGACACCTAGGCCCTCGCCCACGTCTTCGACGAAAACGACCCGGCCGTCACCAACCTCATCCGGATCCTCCTGCCGAGGGTCCAGGCCCTGGGCCGTCCAGTGGGCCTGTGCGGACAGAGGCCCAGCGACGACCCGGCCTACGCCGCCTTCCTCGTCCGCGTCGGAATCGACTCGATCTCCGTCGCCCCGGACAGCTTCGCCGCCCTCAAGCAGCACGTCGCCGTCGAGGAGGGCCGCTTCGGGGAGGACCGAATGGCCCCCGTAGGGATCCGTCCGGCCCAAGCGGACCAGCCCGCGGCCGCGTGACAGTGGCATCAGCCCCTCACCACGGAACCAAGGAGCACCCGCCATGAGCACCAAGCGAGTCCTGGTCGCCTACGGCACCAAGCACGGAGCCACCGCCGGCATCGCCGAACAGATCGGCACGACCCTCCGGGAGGACGGTTTCGACGCCGTCGTACTTCCCGCCGACGATGTCCACGACGTCCGCGCCTACGACGCCGTCGTCCTCGGAGGATCCCTCTACGCCGGCCACTGGAGCAGCAAGGCCAAGCACTGCGCAGAACGCAATGCCGACTCCTTGCGGCACCGCCCCGTGTGGATGTTCAGCAGCGGCCCGCTCGACCGCTCGGCCGATGATCACGACATCCCCCCGGTCTCCGCCGTCGCCCGGGAGATGCAGCTGATCGGAGCGCGCGAGCACATGACCTTCGGCGGCAGCCTTACGGCCCGCACCCCGGGCTTCCTTGCCAAGGCGCTGAACCGCCAGGGCAAGGGCGGAGACTTCCGCAACCCCGAGCGCATCCAGAAGTGGGCCCACCACATCAGCGCCGAGCTCGTGGCCGCCTGAAGGGACGGCCCTGCTCCGGTACGCACCAGCACGGAGGCGTGCCATGCACCACCGGGCGAAAGGGACGGTGGGCAACCCGCTCAGGCGTGATGCCGACCGCACCCGGACCCGTCTGCACCCGCCTTCCCGCTGACCTGCGTGCCGGCCGTCATCGTCGGGGTCGCCCTCAGAGCGGCGGCTTGGACGGACGGCAACCGCGCCGCCGCTCACCGCGAGAACCGCCGCCTTTGGATGTCGTCCTCCTCATCCCGGCCCCCACCGCTGGTCTGGGGAAGCGACGAGATCCGACGCTGGGCCCGACGCCGGCACCACCGCTACTCCTGATCCGATCGGAGGCACACCATGTCGCACACGACCGAATGGAAGACCCACCTCTACCTCTTCGAGGAAGATCACGCGACCAAGGTCCGCGTCGAACTCGACACCGGAACCACCCGCCTCACGGGCCACGGCACCGCGCGCTGCAACCCCACGGACAACGACGTGCCCGAGATCGGCGACGAACTCGCGGCCGCCCGGGCGCTCGAGAACCTGGCGATGCAGCTCAAGCGCACTGCCTACACCGACATGGCAGCAGCGGGGACCGCACCGCGGCACGCCCCCCTCTCGGCCTACGACCTTGGGTGAGCAGGCAGGTCTCCAGCAGCAGGATCAGACTGGACCCATGGGTGACGGGTCGGCCATCGAGCTGACCGGACTGACCAAGAGGTACGGGCCGGTGATGGGAGTCGACAGCCTGAGCCTCACAGTGCGACCGGGTGAGGTGTTCGGCTTCCTCGGGCCGAACGGTGCGGGAAAGACGACCACGCTGCGGTGCCTGACCGGGCTGCTCCGGCCGACCGAGGGGCGCGTTCGGGTGCTCGGGCTGGACCCGGTAGCCGATCACAGCAGGGTGGCTCCGCATCTGGGGTACCTGCCGGGTGAACTGCGCCTTTACCCGGAACTCTCCGGAGCGGAAACGCTCGATCTGCTGTCCGCGCTCCAGGGAGCACCCGTGCCCCGGCGCGGCGAGCTGTGCGATCGGCTGGGGCTTACCGGTTGGTGTGCCGACGCCGGAGGGCGTCGTGCAAGGAGGCCAGCTCGCGGTCCGTGCCCGTCGATTCGTCGATGGTCACCGTGGCGAGCGGCCATGGTTCGGCGTCGTCGGGCAGGAGCTGCACGCGAACCGGGAGACCGATCCAGGCCGCGGACACACGCAGGTTGAACAGTGCCGCGGCGCAACCGAGGTGGAGGCCACGGTGATTCGGGTCGGTTCGGGTCATGGCGCGTTCCGGATCGCCGTACAGAGCGAGGGCACCGCCGCCTATAGGGAACACGAACTTCCACGGCTGGGCGTTGTGCATGGACGGGGCGGTGACGGCGTCGCCGACGAGCCGTATGACGGTATCGGGGTCGAAGTATGTTGCGGTCACGGGGCTGTTCCTGTCTGTGCGGCCTCAGTCGTGCGCCACGACGGCGACCGGTGAGGTGGCGTGGTGCATCACCGCGTGGGCGATGGGGCCGATGCGGGCACCGAGTGCCGGGCGACGGATACGCCGGCCGACCACGACGAGTGCAGCGCCGGACGCCGCGTCCAGGATCTGGATGGCGGGCCGGCCGATGACGACGCGTGCGTCGACGGCGAGTTGCGGGTACATCTGCGTCCAGGGGTTCAGCAGCTCGCGCAGCGTGGTCTCGAGTCCGTCGGCCATTTCCTTCTCGACGCCGGGATCGAGGGCGGGAGCGTAGGAGAAGACCGGCGGGAGCGACCAGCCGTGTACGACGACGAGAGGGCAGGCCCGCCGGTCCGCTTCCTCGCAGGCGAAGGCGAGGAGCCGGTCGCAGTTGCTGCGCAGGTCCACTCCGAGCACCACCGGTCCGGCATCGTCCGTGTGCCCGGGCGGTTGGTCTCGGCCGTCGACGGAGCGCACGAGTACGACGGGTGTGTCGGTCTCGGGAAGGGTCGCCGAGGCGGTCGAGCCCACGATGAATCCGGCGACAGCGCCGAGTGCTCGAGAGCCGAGGACGAGCAGGTCCGCCTCTGCCGCAGACGCGGCGAGGACCTTGGAGGGCGCGAGTCCCTCAGTGCCGTGGGTGCTGATGTCGAGCGTGCTGTGTTCACGCAGCAGCCGGTCCCGCGTGAGCGAAAGGCCGTCGTCATCGGCCTGGTGGTCGTCTTCAACACGACCGTGGGTGTCACCCAGGAGGTCCGGGCGGACCGCGCGGTCGCCGCGCTCTCCGCTCTCTCGGCCACGCACGCCCGGGTACAGCGCGACGCGCTGGTCCGACACCGGCCGTACCACCGTGTTCTTCCCCGGCCCGGACGCCCACGTCCGCCAACTGCACGACGAAACCGGTACGCCGCGACACGGGGAGAAGTCGGACGGGGCAGTGGCCTCCCGTTGAGTGGAAAGGCCGGGCGCCCCGACCGGAGATACCGTGGAAGTGATGGCCGTCTCGCCATCCCTTCCTGCCGGAGGCGGGCATGAGCACAGGGGAACAGCCCACTCGGAGCGGTGTTCCTCGACTGCGGCTCGACGAACTGCTGGACGAGCTCCAGGTGCGGATCGACGAGGTCAGGGGCACGCGGGACCGGCTGAACGGTCTGCTCGAAGCCGTCATGTCCGTGGGCCGGGAACTCGACCTCCCGCAGGTCCTGCAAGGCATCGTCGAGGCCGCCGTAGTGCTCGTGGACGCCGAATACGGGGCCCTCGGAGTCATCGGGAACGACAAGAAACTGGCCGAGTTCCTTCCCGTCGGCATCAGTGACGCCCTCCGCGCACAGATCGGAGACCTGCCCTCCGGCCACGGCATCCTCGGCGAGCTGATCCGCCACCCCGAACCACTGCGGCTGTCGGAGCTGTCCGAGCACCCGGCCTCGTACGGGTTCCCCGACCACCACCCGCCGATGCACTCCTTCCTCGGTGTCCCGATCCGGGTCCGCGAGGAGGTCTTCGGCAACCTCTATCTGACCGAGAAGCGCGGCGGAGCCGACTTCGACGCCGAGGACGAAGCGGTCCTGTCCACCCTCGCCGTCGCGGCCGGCATCGCCATCGAGAACGCCCGGCTCTTCGAGGAGGTCCGGCTGCGCGAGCGCTGGCTGGAGGCCAGCGCCGACATCACCAGCGCCCTGCTCTCCGGAGCGCCCGAGAACGAAGTCCTCGAGGGCATGCTGGAGCGGGCCAAGGACATCACCCGCGCCGACATGGGCGTCTTCTACCTGCTCGGATCCGCCGGTGAACTGCGAGGCTCCCTCGCCCTAGGGGAAGGAGCAGAGGCGCACCGGGGGATCGTCCTGCCCAGTACCCAGGGCACGCTCGCCGAGGCCGCACTGGCCCGCAACGGCCTCATCACGGTCCCCGACGTGGCGACCGACGAGCGCGTCACCGTGCACCCCGAACGGTGGACGGGCTTCGGCCCGGCGGTCGCCGTCACCGTCGGCACCAAGGAAAGCTTGAGCGGCGTCCTGATGCTGGCCCGGCGGCACGGTCGCCCCGTGTTCGCCACCGCGGAAGTCGCCGCACTTCCGGGGTTTGCGAGCCAGGCCGCCCTCGCCCTGGAGCTTGCCGACCGGCGCCACGACGCCGAGCAGATGAGCCTGCTGGAGGACCACGACCGCATCGCCCGTGACCTGCACGACCTGGCCATCCAACGCCTCTTCGCCACCGGCATGACCCTCCAGAGCGCCCAGCGCTTCGTCGACCACCCTCAGGCGTCCGAACGCCTCGCGCGCGCCGTGGACGACCTCGACGCGACCATCAAGATCATCCGATCGACCATCTTCGGACTCCGCGAGCACGAAGCCCCCGGTGAGGCGTCCAAGCTGCGCTCCCGCGCCGTCAAGGCCCTGGACGAGGCGGCTGCGGCCCTCGGCTTCGCCCCGGCCCTGCGGATGGAAGGTCTGATCGACACCGACGTACCGTCCGCCGTCGCGGACGAGGTCCTCGCCGTGGTGGGGGAGGCTCTCACCAACGTCGCGCGCCATGCCGGGGCCACGCGCGTGGAGGTCTCGATCGCTGCGGCCGAGGGGAACCTGACGATCACGGTCACTGACAACGGGGTGGGCTTGCCCGTTGGCGGTCGGCGCAGCGGACTGAGGAACCTGGCGGAGCGTGCCGAAAGGCTCAGCGGCCGGATGGAGATTGCGGCGCTGGGCGACGGGGAGCGGGGTACGCGCCTCCAGTGGCAGGTACCTCTGGTCCCGCCGGCGCGGTGACCGTCGTCAGACGTACCTACGGCTTCGCCGTCCCGGCGTCGTGCTCGTGGACCTGGGCGGCGATCACGGCCGCCTGGACCCGCCGCTCCACTCCGAGCTTGCCCAGCAACCGCGAGATGTGGTTCTTGACCGTCTTCTCGGACAGGTAGAGCTGCTTGGCGATCTGCCGGTTGGTGAGGCCCTCGCCGATGAGCTCCAAGACGGCCCGCTCCCGTTCGGACAGAGCCGCCAGGCGGGCGTCCTCCGGCGCCCTCGCCGCTTCCGGGTCGCGCAGGGAGCGCATCAGACGGGCGGTGGTCGCAGGGTCCAGCATGGACTGGCCGGTGGCGACCGTGCGTACGGCCGAGACCAGGTCAGCGCCCTTGATCTGCTTCAGCACGTACCCGGCGGCCCCCGCCATGATCGCGTCCAGCAAGGCGTCCTCGTCGTCGAACGAGGTCAGCATCAGACAGGCCAGCCCCGGCATGCGCGAGCGCAGCTCGCGGCAGACGGTGATGCCGTCGCTGTCGGGCAGCCGCACGTCGAGTACGGCGACGTCCGGACGGAGCGCCGGCCCGCGGGCGAGCGCCTGCTCGGCGGTGCCGGCTTCACCCACGACCGTGATGTCCGGCTCTGCGTCCAGAAGGTCGTGCAGCCCGCGCCGGACCACCTCGTGGTCATCGAGGAGGAACACCTTGATCGGCGCCTCTGCGGAGGCGTTCGGATCGTCGGACATGATCGCCCCTGGCTCGGTCCATGTGCTGCACATTTTCACCCGAATTGTCTCAGGAAGACGCGCAACACACCCTGCGGCCGACGAGAAGCGAAGCTAGACAGCGATAGTGCCCTCCAGCTCCATCCGGACGTCCACGACGCCCTCGACCGTGCGGATCGCCCGTGCGAGCAGGGGGACCAGGGCCCGGTCCCGCAGCGGGCCGCGCAGGGTGACGACGCCGTCCTGTACGGCGAAGTCCAAGGTCACGCCGGGTGCCAGTTCGGTGAGCGCGGTCTGGCGAATCTCCTCCTCGAGCTCCTCGTCGGGCCGCAGGAACATCTTGAGGAGGTCGCTGCGGCTGACCACGCCTTCCAGCATGCCTAGCGCGTTCACGACGGAGGTGGTGCTGGAGGTGAGGGCCCGGGCCGCTCGCGCTCGCGCGGACATGACGTGCTCCTCGTTCCGCGGAGTAAGCAACGAGCCCGCCCCTGTCACCTTGAGGGCGAGGCCCCGGCTGGGTCGGTGAGCGTGTCATTTCGTCGCGTCCGCACACCGTGTCGGCAGGGACGCGCGGCCGGCCTCCAGACGGGCGACCGGGACGCGGAACGGCGAGCAGGAGACGTAGTCGAGTCCGGCCTCGTGGAAGAAGTGCACGGAATTCGGGTCTCCGCCGTGCTCGCCGCAGACGCCGATCTTGAGGTCAGGTCGAGCCGCACGCCCCTCACGGACCGCGATCTCCACCAGGCGTCCGACTCCTTCCCGGTCGATCGTCTCGAACGGGGAGGTCTCGAAGATTCCTTTGTCGAGATAGGCGGAGAAGAACTCCGCCTCGACGTCGTCGCGGGAGAAGCCCCATGTGGTCTGCGTCAGGTCGTTCGTTCCGAAGGAGAAGAACTCCGCCTGGCTCGCGATACGGCCGGCCGTCAGGGCTGCTCTGGGCAGCTCGATCATGGTTCCGATCGGGCAGGTCACCGGGACTCCCGTCTCGCGCGCGACCGTGGACAGCACCTCCTCCACTTCTTGCCGGACGAGTTGAAGCTCCTCGACCGCGCCGACGAGCGGGACCATGATCTCGGCACGCGGATCGCCTCCCGCCCGCTTGCGGGCGACGACGGCCTCTGCGATGGCACGCGCCTGCATGCCTACCAGGCCCCGTTTCACGAGACCCAGCCGGACGCCCCGCAGGCCGAGCATCGGGTTCTCCTCGTGCATGCGGGTGACTGCCGCCAACAGTTCGGTGTCGTGGGGAGTCCGTGTCCGGCCCAGTGCTTCGTCCCGGGCAAGGCGTACGGCCAGGTCCGTCCGGTCGGGCAGGAACTCGTGCAGAGGCGGGTCGAGCAGCCGGATGGTCACGGGCAGGCCGTCCATGGCGGCGAGGATTCCGGTGAAGTCGTCGCGCTGCAACGGCAGGAGTGCGGCCAGTGCGGCCTCGCGATCGGTGTCCGTGGGCGCGAGGATCATGGCCTCCACCAGTGGACGGCGGTCCCCGAGGAACATGTGCTCCGTACGGCACAGCCCTATGCCTTGTGCGCCGAATCGGCGGGCTCGAGCCGCGTCCTGCGGTGTGTCGGCGTTCGCCCGTATCTCCAGGCGTCGGGTGGCATCGGCGTGCTCCATGAGGCGGTGCACCTCGGGTACGCCCTCCTGCGCGGTGGCGTCCGGCGCGGGTGAGCCCGCCTCGAAGTAGCGCATGACCGCGGAGTCGACCAGCGGTACCGCGCCGAGGCGGACGAGGCCTTCGAAGCCGTCCACGGAGATGGTCTCGCCCTCGGAGACGACGACGTCGCCGACGGAGAAGCGGCGTGCCCCCGGGTCGATGGACAGTGCGTCGGCCCCGCAGACGCAGACCTTGCCCATGCCGCGCGCCACCACCGCCGCGTGGCTGGTCTTGCCGCCCCGGCTCGTGAGCACCGCCTGGGCGGCGACCATGCCCGGGAGGTCGTCGGGCGTGGTCTCCTGCCGTACGAGCACGACTTCCTCTCCGGCGGCGGCCCGCCGAACCGCCTCCGAGGAGTCGAAGACGACCACGCCCACGGCCGCGCCGGGCGAGGCCGGGATACCGCGTGTGAGCACGGGAGCCGCGACGCCTGCGTCGAACCGGGGGAACATCAGCCGCGCCAGCATGTCGCCGTCGACGCGGGCAAGCGCTTCGTCAGTGGAGATGAGGCCCTCGTCGGCCAGTTGGGAGGCGATGCTGAAGGCCGCCTGCGCGGTGCGCTTCCCGACACGGGTCTGCAGCATCCACAGGACGCCGTGCTCGATCGTGAACTCGATGTCGCACAGGTCTCGGTAGTGCGTTTCGAGCTGCCCCATGTAGCCGCGCAGCCGGGCGAACGAGACCGGGTCGAGCGTGGCCAGCTCCTGCAGCGGTACGGCGTCGCGGACACCGGAGACGACGTCCTCGCCCTGGGCATTGGGAAGGTAGTCGCCGTACAGGCCGGGGCGCCCGGTGGCCGGGTCGCGCGTGAACGCGACCCCACTGCCGGAATCGGAGCCGAGGTTCCCGAAGACCATGCGCTGGATGTTGACCGCTGTCCCGAGACCGTCCGGAATGTGCTCGCGGCGACGGTAGAGGCGTGCGCGGTCACCGTTCCACGACGCGAAGACGGCGAGGATCGCCTGCCGCAGCTGCTCGGTCGGGTCTTGCGGAAACTCACTCCCAGTACGTTCGAGGACGAGGTCCTTGAACATTTCGACGATCCGCATGAGGTCACAGACGTCCAGTTGGGAGTCGTCTACGACGCGGTGCTGATCCTTGACCCGGCGGAGCACGTCTTCGAAGAGCGAACCGTCGACGCCCATGACCGTACTCCCGAACATCTGCACGAGGCGGCGGTAGGAATCCCACGCGAACCGCTCCCGGTCGGGGACCTTGGCCAGGCCGAGCACCGAGAGGTCGTTCAGACCGATGTCCAGGATGGTCTCCATCATGCCCGGCATGGAGAACCTCGCCCCCGACCTGACCGAGAGGAGCAGCGGGTCGTCCACCTGTCCCAACCGTTTGCCGGCAGCCCGCTCGAGCGCCGCCAGGTGCTCGACGACCTCGCGGTCCAGGCCCGCGGGCAGCTCACCGGTAGCCAGGAAGGCGCGGCAGGCCTCGGTCGTGATGGTGAAACCAGGCGGTACGGGCAGGCCCATGCGTGCCATCTCCGCGAGGTTCGCGCCCTTGCCTCCGAGTAGATCGGCCATGTCCCGGCCGCCCTCGGCGAAGTCGTACACATAGGAACCCATGACTGCCACCAGCCTCCTCGGCGGTACCGTGCTCTGTTCTCACACTGGCTGTACCGCTCCGCGTCCGAGAGGGGCCGGACGGCCCTTCATGGGGCCGGTCGGCCCGCTGCTCCGCGCCCCGACGAAGCGGGCACATCCCGCCGAGGGGCCGTTCGCCTCTCCGAAGGGACGTTGGGTACCTGCTCGGACACTCCTGGTAGCCGGGACGGTCGGGGCGAGCACGGAAATACGGATCCGGGCATGACACGAAAGTCGGTGAATGACATGGCGGGCTTGCTGGCCGTCGGCATGCTGGCGCTCGCCGTCGCCACGTCCCTGGAGCAGCAAGGGACCGGAAGGGCTTCTTGAGCGCCGGATGTACCCCAGGAGAACCCCAGGGACAGAGGGCCAGGACGGAGCAAGCCCGTCTGACCCTGGTGCTCCACACGCCGGCGGGTGGGGCCCGGTACCTGGCCACACGGCTCGACTCGGCCCCGCATCTGGAGGTCATGGGGTGCATCGCCGGCAACGACGTGACCCTCGTCGTCTGCCGCAGCTGGGACGGCGCTCGGAGGGTACTGCGTTACGTGCACGGCGAGGCGGACGCAGACCGGTAGCTTCGGTTCATTCCGGCGCGGGCCCCGCCTCGTGACTCCAGGCCCGGTAGGCCCCCAGGGCCATGGGCAGGGTCGGGTAGATGCGTTCCGCGCCGACCGAGGTCGTCAGGCCGAACGCGTCCAGGTCCTCGCGGAGTTCCTGCTTGACGCGGGCCAGGGCGAAGACGATGCCGCGGTGCACGAGCTCCTGGCGCAGTGCTTCGACGGCGTCCAGAGCGGTGATGTCCACTTCGACGTTCGCCTCCGCGTTGAGGACGAACCAGCGGACCGGACGGCTCTGTTCGTCGACCGCCGCCAGGGCGCGCCGACGGAAGTCCTCCGCGTTGGCGAAGAACAGCGGTGAGTCGTACCGGTAGACCACGAGCCCGGGAACGGTCCGCGCCGTCGGGTAGTCGTCCACGTCGTGCATGCCCGCCAGCCCGGGCACCAGGCCTTCCACCGCGTCGTGCGGACGTGCCACCCGGGCCAGCAGCTCGACGACGGAGAGGGCGACCGCGACGAGGACGCCGTACAGGATGCCGAGCGCCAGGACGCCCAGGAGACAGCCCAGGGCCAGCAGGAGTTCGCGGCGACGGAAGGCGGCGAGGCGCCGGAATTCGGCCACCTCGATCAGCCGGACGGCGGCATAGACGACGATGGCGCCGAGGACGGCGCTCGGCGTGTGGGCCAGGAGGGGGCCCAGGAAGAGCAGGACCATCAGTACCGCGACCGCGGCGAACAGGGAGTACGCCTGGCTCCGCGCCTTCGACGACTGCGCCAGGGCGGTGCGGCTCGCGCTGCTGCTGACCGGGAACCCGTGCAGGACACCTGCCCCCAGGTTCGCCGCTCCCAGGGCCAGGAGTTCACGGTTGGGGTCCAGCGGGACCGGATCGCCGCGATCGGCGAAGGCTCGGGCGGTCAGGATCACGTCCGAGTAGCCGACGAGCAGCACACCCAGCGCCGGGACCAACAGCCGGGGCAGGTCGCCGAGCGGTGGCAGCGAGGGCACCGGCAGGCCGGAGGGCACGGATCCGATCACGGAAATCCCGTACCGGTCGTCCAGCCCGAATGCCGCCACGGCTGCCGTGGCGAGGACCAGGGCCAACAAGGGGCGCGGCACCGTGCGCCAGCACTTCGGCGCCACCAGGAGCAGCGCGAGAGCAGCAGCGGCCACCCCGGCGGTCGGCCAGTCGACGTCCGGGACGTGCCGGACGAAGGAGTACAGCTGCGGGAAGAAGCCCGAACTGGTCGTGCGCACTCCGGTGAGCCGGGGCAGCTGATCAATGATCATGATCAGTGCGACGCCGGCGAGGTAGCCGACGAGCACGGGCCGTGAGAGCAGGCCGGCGAGGAACCCGAGCCGCACGGCCCAAGCGGCCAACGAGACCAGGCCGACGACCACGGCGAGGGCCGCAGCGAGCACCGCGTACCGGCCCGGATCGCCGGCGGCGAGCGGTCCCACGGCAACGGCGGTCATCAGTGCCGTGGTCGACTCGGGTCCGACCGACAGCAGCCGCGAGGAACCGATCAGGGCGTAGAGGACCATGGCCGGCAGGACCGCCCAGAGTCCGGCGACCGGCGGCAGCCCGGCCACACCCGCGTACGCCATGACCTGCGGCACCAGGTACGCGGCGACGGTGACACCCGCCAAGGCGTCCCGCCCGAGCCAGGACCGGTGGTACCCCCGGAGGCCCGTGGGTGCCTGGGACGGCCTTCCGCTTGTCGACATCGCGCTCCTTCTGACGGTCCGCTCGGCCTCGCCCGCCGGTGACCGGGCTTGGTTCAGTCCTTCCCGAGGGTGGCCGCGTGGTCGGGTACGGCGGTCTGCAGGTCCTTGGACGGACGCTCGTAGCCCGTGGACGGCGGCCTCGGCGGCAAGGTCAGCGACGGTACGGCCACGTCCTCGTAGGGAACCGAGGCCAGCAGGTGGGCCATCATGTTGAGCCGCGCGCTGCGCTTGTCGTCGCTCTCGACCACGTACCACGGGGCATCGGCCGTGTCCGTGTGGACGAGCATCTCGTCCTTGGCCCTCGAGTACGCCTCCCAGCGCGTGAGGGACTCCAGATCCATCGGGGAGAGTTTCCACCGGCGCAGCGGGTCCTCCGCGCGGCGCCGGAACCGCTCCTCCTGCACCGCGTCGCTGACGGAGAACCAGTACTTGCGGAGCAGGATCCCGTCCTCGACCAGCATCCGTTCGAACACGGGGCACTGGCGCAGGAAGCGCTGGTGTTCGGCGGGCGTGCAGAACCCCATGACGTGCTCCACTCCGGCGCGGTTGTACCAGCTGCGGTCGAAGAGGACGATCTCGCCGGCGGCGGGCAGATGCTCGACGTACCGCTGGAAGTACCACTGGGAACGCTCCCGACCGGTCGGCGTGGGCAGGGCCGCGATGCGCGCGACACGGGGGTTCAGGTGCTCGGCGACGCGCTTGATCGTGCCCCCCTTGCCCGCGGCGTCACGGCCCTCGAAGACGACGACCAGACGGGCACCTTCCACGCGAGTCCACTCCTGGAGCTTGACCAGCTCCGTCTGGAGCCGCAGCAGCTCTCTCTCGTAGACCGCCTTCTTGAGACCCATCGCCGCCACCGTCCCTCTCGCCGTCCAGTGCTGCGTTCAAGTCGGTCACGGCACGCACCTCCGCGCAAGGATGCGTCGCGCTTCGCACAGGTGTGTCGAGGAGCCGGCACGGCTCTCACCGCCAGCTCTCACCTGACGTGCGCTCCCCGTCCGCAGTGACCGCAGGTGGATGCCCCATCGGGCCCGGCCGTGCCGATAGCCTGGCTCCGGACGGGGCGGGCAGCGAAGGGGAAACACGTGGGTGTGGGGGATCCGTTGACGCAAGTGCCTCGGATGCGGCTGGACGAGCTGCTCGACGAGCTCCAAGTACGCATCGACGCCGTGCGCGGCACCCGGGACCGG
The DNA here is from genome assembly GCF_003287915.1 of Streptomyces sp. ICC4. NCBI lineage: Bacteria > Bacillati > Actinomycetota > Actinomycetes > Kitasatosporales > Streptomycetaceae > Streptomyces > Streptomyces sp. ICC4. The sequence continues at coordinate 236,354 of NZ_CP030286.1, forward strand.
GTGCACAGCCTGCTGGAGGCCGTCGTCTCGGTGGGCCGGGAGCTGGATCTGGCCCAAGTGCTGCGGCGGATCGTGGAGGCCGCGGCCCTGCTCGTCGACGCCGACTACGGGGCGCTCGGGGTCATCGGCCCCGACGGCCGCACCCTGTCGCAGTTCCTGACCGTGGGGCTCGACGAGGAGGCCATCGCCGAAATCGGTCCCCTGCCGGCCGGTCACGGCCTGCTCGGGGAGGTCATCCACCACCCGGAGCCCTTGCGCCTCACTGATCTCGGTGCCCACTCCTCGTCGTACGGGTTTCCGCCGCACCACCCGCCCATGCGCACGTTCCTCGGCGTACCGATCCGGGTGCGGGACGAGGTGTTCGGGAATCTCTACCTGACCGACAAGCGGGGCGGGTTCGATTTCGACACCGAGGACGAGACGGTGATCTCCACCCTCTCGGTGGCGGCGGGCGTGGCGATCGACAACGCCCGGCTCTACGAGGGATCGCAGCGGCAGCAGCGATGGCTGAAGGCCAACGCGGAGATCACCGAGAGCCTGCTGTCGGGCAGTTCCCGTCCGGCGGTGCTGGAGCTCATCGCCCTGCGGGCCCAGGAGATCACGGGGGCCCGGATCGCGGACATCTCCATGCCGGTTCCCGGCGCCGAGGGGCTGATCGTGGAGTTCGCCGCCGGTGCGGACAGCAAGGCCAGGCAGGGACTCGTCGTGCCCTACGCGGGAACCCTCTCGGGGACCGCGCACCGGACCGGGCAACCCGTCACGGTCCTGCACGCCTCGGACGACGACCGCTACCCGGCCGATTCCCAGGCACAGGGCGGGCTGGGTCCCGCCGTCGCGGTCCCGCTGGGCACCGCCGGCAGGGAGAGCAGGGGCGTACTGCTGCTCGCCCGCCCGGCCGGCGAACCCGCCTTCGGCGAGCACGAGCTCGAGCCGCTCGTCGCCTTCGCGGGACAGGCGGCGATCGCCCTGGAGCTGGCGGAGCGGCGCCGGGACGCGGAGCAGATAGCGCTGCTGGAGGAACGCGACCGGATCGCGCGGGACCTGCACGACCTGGCCATCCAGCGGCTCTTCGCCACCGGAATGACCCTCCAGAGCGCCGCACGGCTCGTCGAGCACGAAGGGGCCGCCGAACGCGTCAGCCGCGCCGTCGAGGACCTGGACGAAACGATCAAGATCATCCGCTCGACGATCTTCGGTCTGCGCACCAAGGACCGCGAGAGCGGACCGGGTCTGCGGGCCCGCGCGGCCCGGGCCGTCGGCGAAGCGGCCACCACGCTCGGCCATCCGCCGCGCCTGAGCATGGAGGGCCTGCTCGATACGGACGTCCCGTCCGAGATCGCCGACCACGCCATGGCGGCGCTGGGCGAGCTCCTGAGCAACGCCGCGCGCCACGCGGGGGCGACCAGGGTCGCCGTGGCGCTCAAGGCAGAACCGGGCGAGATCGTGCTGACGGTCTCCGACAACGGCAGGGGCATCCCGGCCCAGGGCCGCAGAAGCGGTCTGCGCAACCTCGACGACCGGGCGCAGAGCCTGGGCGGATCCTTCACCGTGGACAGCCCCGACGAGGGGGGCAGCCGGCTCGTTTGGCGGGCGCCGCTCCCCACCGGGAGCTGACGGCCCCGACGCGATCACCCCAGGCCGGCCGGCTCCTGCATCGTCCGCTCCGCCTCCAGCCGGAATCCGGTGACGAGGTCGGGGCGGATCCTCAGGGCTCCGGCCATGGGGTGTCCCACCCAGGGACGCAGCAGGGAAGCGAACCGGGCCACCTCATCGGCATCGGTCACCGGGCACGCGTAACCGGTGACGACGACGCTCCAGCCGAGGTGGGTGACGGGATCGATGGCGTCCGCTTCGTAGGCGACCACCACGCCGGGGACATCGGCCGGAGCCACGAGGGAGGCGAGTGCCCCGTCGTCGTGGATCCGCACGACGATGTCCTCGCCCTCGACGAGGTGGTTGACCGGACGGACCGCCGGCAGAGCGTGCTGCGTGAAGACGATGCGCCCCAGGGACACCGTCGCCACCAGTCTGAGCGCCTCCGCCCTGTCGAGCTCCCGCATGCGCCGGGTGGCCGTCGCATCGCCGTCCTGACCATCAGTGCGCCGTATGCCGCCGTCCTCGTCCATGCTGCGCACCTCCTCCGGTATCGATCGGTCCTTGCGGCTTCCGGGCCACCAGCCTCCCTCTCGAGCACCACGAGAACCAGGGCCGGATGGTCCCGACCCGGGGACCGGTTTCGGCTACCGCCCTGATCAGGCCACTGCGAGCCGCAGCACACGGTCGGCGCCGAGCACCCGTATCGACTTGGCCACCAGAGGCGGCACGCCACACAGCCGGAGCCGGGTTCCGGCCAAGCGGCAGCGGTGGTGCACACGCATGAAGAGGTCGATTCCCGAGCTGTCGCAGAAGGAGATCCCGGACAGGTCCAGGACGAGGCTGCGGTGACCGGATGCTGCGAGATGGGTGAGGCGGGGCTCCACCAGCCCCGCCGTGTGGAAGTCGAGTTCTCCGGCCAAGGTGACGCGCACGTCGCCGTCGTTCCTCGCCGCGGCCCTCAAGTCGATCAAGGTGGTCGTCATGGAACCTCCACGCTGCGTGCGGCCCTGCGGTCGAGCCGCCCCTTTCCCCGTGCGGCACCAGCTCACCGGACACGGACCGGTCCCGGGAAGGCCCATGTGCCCCCCGCGAAGGGCCGAAGGTCCCCTTCCCATGGTGCCTACCTCCGCGGGGAAGCAGGTGGATGAGGGCCTATCGGCCCTGTCCGTTCGGCCCCTTCGCCAGGCAGGATGCGGGAGTTCGGGCGCCCCGGACGATCCCAGGCGAAGGAGTTGCGTCATGAACGACAACGGTGCCCCCTCCCCCATCAAGCCGCCGATCACGGTCTTCCTCCTCGACGACCACGAAGTCGTACGCCGCGGGGTGCACGATCTGCTGGACGCGGAGCCGGACCTGAACGTGATCGGTGAGGCGGGCACGGCGGAACAGGCTCTGATCCGCATCCCCGCACTGCGTCCCCAGGTGGCGATCCTCGACGTACGGCTCCAGGACGGCGACGGCGTGAGCGTGTGCCGCGAACTGCGCTCGCGGATGCCCGAGCTGGCCTGCCTGATGCTCACCTCGTTCGACGACGAGGAGGCCCTCCTGGACGCGGTGATGGCCGGCGCCTCCGGTTACGTGCTGAAGCAGATCACCGGCACCGACCTGGTCACCGCCGTCCGTACGGTCGCGGCCGGCCAGTCCATGCTCGATCCGGGAGCCACGACCCGGCTGATGGCCCGCATGCGCGGCGACGTACCCAAGGAAGACCAGGTCCCGGGTCTGCCCGGCTTCACCGACCGGGAGAAGGAGATCCTCGTCATGGTCAGCGAGGGGCTCACCAACCGGGAGATCGGCCAGCGGCTGTACCTCGCCGAGAAGACCGTCAAGAACATCATCTCGCGCCTGTTCACCAAGCTGGGGGTGGAGCGTCGCGTCCAGGCAGCGGTGATCGCCAGCCACACGCTGATCCCGCCGAGGCAGCACCCCGTCCCGTCCGCCGAATAGTCGGCGACCGGGCACCCGGTGGCTGGGCACGCGATGGCTGGGCACGCGGCGGGGCCGGGCACGCCGTACAGTCGCGTGCCCGGCCTCCTTCCTGACCCAGGCCGGGTCAGGCGTGCGGGACCACGGCGACAGGACAGACCGCGTGGTGCAGGACGGCATGGGCCACGGACCCGATGTGCGCGCCCACCGCCGATTCGCGGACCCGGCGGCCGACGACGAGCAGCTGCGCGTCCGAGGCCGCGGTCAGCAGCACGTGGCCGCCACTGCCCTGCTCCACGTGCGTGACGACTTCGACCTCCGGGTACTTCAGCCGCCACGGCTCCAGCGCCTGCTCCAGCGCGGCCTTCTCGTACGGCTCCAGGCCACCGAACTGGTCGGCGATCCACATCGACCCGGGGCTGTACCCGTAGACCGGGGGCAGGCTCCAGGCTCGGACCGCACGCAGCGGTACCTTCCTCGCCGCGGCGGCCTCGAAGGCGACGCGCAGTACCTCGGCGGACTCCTGCACGCCGCCCTGCTGCCCGACGACGACCTCACCCTCCTCCGGTACGGCCACCGGCCGGCCGTGCGCGGAGCGTACGGAGACGACGGGGCACTCGGCGGCCGCGATCACCTGCCGCCCGTAGGAGCCCAGCAGGAACCCGACCAGAGCTCCGTGCCCGCGCGTGCCGAGCACCAGCAACTCCGCGTCCTTGGCCGCGCGCAGCAGAGCCGGCACGGGCGCGTCGGAGAGCACCTCCGCGGTGAGGGCCAGCTCCGGGTACCGGTGGGTGAGCTCGCCCTCGACCTCCTTCAGAACGTTATCGGCGCGGTGGGCTTCGGTGTCGCGGTCCTGGACGATCGGGGCTGCGAGCGGCTGCCACAGCCAGGCGTGGACCACGTGCAGGGGCAGGTCGCGCCGTACGGCCTCCCGTGCGGCCCAGTCCGCCGCGGCCCGGCTCTGAGGGGATCCGTCCACTCCGACCACCAGGGTGCGCTTCACGAGTCTGTCCTCCGTACTGATGCCGGAGCATCGGGGTCGATCGGCAGGGGAGCGGCACCGGCCGGGGGGACCGGTGCCGCTGAACTCACCTTCGTCGCGACGGGCGTTGCCCCATAGGGGCCGACAGTCCCTTCCCGGGGGCCGGTCATCCCCTCCCGGCGGCAGCCGGGCGAGCGCAGAGTGTCGGCATCGGCTCAGCCGACGAACGTCCCGGCCCCCGCGAGCAGGAGCGGAAACAGGACCGCGTACCCGATCCCGGAGCTCGACGCCCACTGGCGCGCCGCCAACTACCTGGCAGCAGAGGGTGCCCCGGCCCGGATTCCCGGCCGTCGACGGATTCACGGCGACGGCGGTCATCAGTGGCTTGGTCGACTCCGGGCGCCTTCGCGCGTCACGGAGAGGTGACGGGGGTAGCGTGTGAGGGCTCGGTCTCAAGCCGGAACCCTGTGACGAGATCGGGCCTGATACGCACTGCCTTGGTCATCGTCTGACTCACCGACGGCAGCAGCAACGCCTCGTACCCGTCCGCCTCGTTGCCGTCGCCGATCAGAGAGGCGTATCCGGTGACGACGACGCTCCAGCCGAGGCGGGTCTCAGGGTCGATGACATCGGCCTCGTAGTAGGTGACGACGACCGCAGGCGCATCGGGCGTCGCCAGGAGCGAAGAGACCTCTCCGCCACCCTGCAGGCGGACGACGATTCCCTCCCCGTCCACGAGATGGTTGACCGGCCGCACGGCCGGAAGAGCGTGCTCGGTGAAGACGATGCGTCCCAGCGATACCGTGCCGAGCAGTCTCAGCGCTTCGCTGCGGTCCACTGATGACCGACGAGGTCGTCTCGGTCGTCACCTCCACCTCTTTCAAGGATGTCGCGAAGCTGCTCGCACAGCACGACATCAGCAGGCTGCCGGTCCTCGACGACGAGGACCACGTCCTGGGCGTCGTCTCAGAGAGAGACCTGATCGACCGAGAAGCCGCGGGGCATCCACTCGTGAGCGATGCGCCTGACGCCGGCCGGGAGGAAGCCACGTTCCCGTCGAAGGTGATCTTCACCGCCGGTGAGATCATGTCGGCACCGGCGATCAGCGTTCGCGCCGACGAGGCCGCGGCAGGAGCCGCCCGCCTGATGGCCCGCAGAGGCGTCGAGCGCCTGCCTGTCGTGGACGACGAGGCCCGCCTCGTAGGCATCGTCACGCGCCGCGACCTGCTCAGCCTCTTCCTGCGACCCGACGCGGAGATACGACACCACGTGGTCGAGGACATACTCATGGACACCATGGGGCTGCGCCCGAAAGCGGTAACCGTCCACGTGGTCGACGGCATCGTCACCCTGGAGGGCCGGCTGGAGGCACAGAGCCAGATTCCGGTCCTGATCCGCCTCACCGGCCGGCTCGATGGCGTGATCGCCGTCGCCCCCCGTCTGACGGCTCGCGTCGATGACTCCCTGCCCACTGCATCGCATCGCAGCGCCCTTGGGATGTCCTGGTGACCGCCACGGCCGACGACGTGGATGCGCGAGCGGAATGCGGGCAAGCCGGTGGCAATGCTGCACGAATCCGTTGCTCTGGCGGCACACCGGGGCAACGGATTTCATTGGCTATGCGGGACTGATCGGTCCCACGTGGGGCCACATGGCCCCTCGTCGGGCACTGCACCGTGGACAACGCTGGAAGAGAACCGCGGCCCCGCGCCGCACAAGGAGGTTCTCACCATGAAGCACCATGTGACCGTTGGCGTCGACGGCTCTCCCGAGAGCCTGGCAGCGGCCCGCTGGGGAGCCCGGGAGGCGGCCCTGCGGGAGGTCCCGCTGCGGCTCGTCCACGCCGTCGATTGGCCGATCAGCCCCGCGATTCCAGGGTGGGGCCGTGAGGGAGCCGACCGGTGGGCCGACGAAGCGCTCACCGAGGCCCTGGAGGATGTACGACGTCGGAACGCGGGCCTGGATGTCTCCACGAGGTGCCTCGCCGGCAGGCCTGCGGCAGCCCTGGCCGCTGAGGCGGCCGACGCCGGGCTGCTCGTGCTCGGCTCACGTGGGATGGGTGGCCTGGCCGGCTTCCTCATCGGATCGGTGAGCATGTCGACGCTCGTGGCCACCAAAACCCCGGTGACACTCGTCCGGGTCCCGGACGAACCCGACGAGCCCGGACCCACAACGTACGGAGAGATCGTCCTGGGTGTCGACATCCACGAGGCGGCCGACAGGGTCCTGGCCTTCGCCTTCGAAGAAGCGGCCCGCCGGGGCTGCGGCCTGCGCGCGGTCCACGGCTGGAAGATGCCTTCCATGTACCAGTACGCACCCTTCTCCGACCCGGAGAACGAACGGGAGGTCGGCCTGAGCGTCACCCAGATGCTGGACGACATGCTGTTGCCGTGGCGCCACAAGTTCCCCTCCGTGACCGTCACCACCAAGGCATTCATGGGGCCTGCGGGCCGACAGCTCGTCCAGGCCGCGGCGGGCGCGGACCTCGTCGTGGTCGGGCGGCATCTGCGCCGCTCGCCTCTCGGAGTGCATCTGGGGTCGGTGACCCATGCGGTCCTGCACCATGCCGCGGCTCCTATCGCGGTCATCGCTCACGACTGACGGCCTCGTCCCCAAGGAGATCGGACCATGTCCCATCGCACTGTCGCGGACGTCATGACCAGGGCCGTGGCCACCGCCAGCCCCGAAGCGTCACTCAAAGCAGTCGCCTGGAGCCTTGACCACAACGGCGTCTCGGCCCTGCCCGTCGTTGACACCCGCCACCATCCGATCGGCATCGTCTCCGAAGCCGACCTGCTCCTCAGGCAGGCCGGCCTGCCGGATTCCGAAGGGCGTGACCCCATGCACGCTGAGGCGTCCATGGACCGCGCCTCCTTGGATGCCCGCACGGCCGGCGATCTGATGTCCACCCCCGTACTGACCGCCCGGCCGGAGTGGGGAATCGTCGAGACGGCGCGCTTCCTGCACGAGCGGGGTGTCAAGCGCCTGCCGGTGATCGACGAAACCGGAACGCTGGTGGGCATCGTCAGCCGATCAGACCTGCTACGCCCCATGCTCCGCCGCGACAACGCCATACGCGATGAAATCGTCGACGACGTACTGGTCCGGACCCTGCGGATGGCCCCGGGCGCCATTGCGGTGGGCGTGCGGGAAGGAGTCGTCTCCTTGAGCGGCCGGGTCGAGGAGCGGTCCACCATTCCGGTTGTCGAACGACTGTGCCGGTGGGTCGACGGTGTCGTCAGCGTGGACCAAGTCCTCAGTTACGCCGTTGACGACCTGTCTCCGGCCGGCGGTCCGAACCGTGCCACCCATTGACCCCTCGCGGCAAAGGGCGGAAAGAGCCCGCCCGCTTCTCGCGGATCCCGATTGCGCGGTGCACGGCCATCAGCCGCTTCTCCGCATCCTCTCAGGGACTCTTTCCGTCAATTGCATGAAAGCACCCTTTACTCATGGGCCATAGGGCCGGTCAGCCCCCAGTGGCCCCCTGACGGCCCTACCACCAACGGGCGGTGACATCGACGCTCGGATGTATCAGGACGCCGTTCTGGAGGGATCATGAAGCACCTGCGCACCGTCGACGACGTGATGACCCACGCCGTCATCTCGGTCGACCGAGGAGCACCGTTCAAGGAGATCGTGGAGGCCATGCGGCAGTGGCGGATCAGCGCTCTGCCCGTCCTGTCGGAGGAAGGTCGGGTCGCCGGCGTGGTGTCCGAAGCGGATCTGCTGCTCAAGGCCCAGGGCGCGGACGAGTCCCGGGCCGTCACCGCCGGCCAGCTGATGACCGTACCGGCCGTCACCGTGACCAAGGACGCCAGCATCGCCAGCGCTGCCCGCCTGATGGCCCGCGGTCACCTCAAGCGGCTCCCCGTCATCGATGCCGACGGCCGCCTCGTCGGCGTGGTCAGCCGGGGCGACCTCCTCAAGATCTACCTCCGCCCCGACGCGGACATCGCGGAGGAACTCCGCGAACTGATCATGGCCGAGCTCATCCCCGCCGGCTCGGCGATGGTGCAGGTCCACGTGGCCAACGGCATAGTCCAGCTGGACGGTTCCGTCCACGACCCGCCTCTGAAGGACGTGCTGGTGCGTGTCGTACGCACCGTGCCGGGCGTCGTGGACGTCACTGCGATGCGCCTCGGATCAGAAGTCCCCGCGTGAAGGAGGCCGGCCATGAGGCACCGCAGCGTCGCCGGCCTGATGACGCCCACAGCCGTCAGTGTCCGGCGCGGCACCCCGTTCAAGGAAATCGCCCGTCTCCTGAAGGAATTCGACATCTCGGCCGTTCCCGTCGTGGACGAGGCCGAGCGGCCCGTGGGCGTCGTGTCCGAAGCCGACCTGCTCCGCAGGCCCGGCTCCGGCAATGGCTCGAACACCGCTGCCGATGTCATGACCAGCCCCGCCATCACCGCCCAGCCCGAATGGAGTGTCGTCCGTGCGGCACGCGTCATGCGCAAACACCAGGTCAAGAGACTGCCCGTCGTGGACGCCACCGGCCGGCTGATCGGCATCCTGAGCCGCAGCGACCTGCTCCAGCTCTTCCTGCGCAGGGACCATGCGATCCAGGAGGAAATCCTCGAAGACGTGCTGACCCGCGCCCTCGGGCTCAGGCCCTCTTCACTGACCGTCGAGGTCACCGACGGTCTCGTGACCCTCAGCGGCACCGTGAGCCGCCACAGCCTGATCCCCATCGTGCTGCGCCTGTGTCAGAGCGTCGACGGCGTCGTGGACGTGGTCAACCGGCTCAACTACGAACAGGACGACATGTCGGTCGACGCGCGAACAGCCACTGAGCGGTAGGAGAAGAGCATGAGGCATCGAGAAGTTCGCGAGCTGATGACCCGCGAGGTCGTCACCGTCCCCAGCAACGCTCCCTTCAAGGAGATCGCCCGAACCCTGACGGAACACCACGTGTCGGCCGTCCCGGTCGTCGACCAGGCCGGCCATCCGCTCGGCGTGATCTCGGAACGGGACCTGCTGCCAAAGTCCGCAGGCCAAGGAGACTATTTCCAGTCGCTGCCCGAACGGGAGGCGTGGCAGGAGGACAAAGCCGCGGGTACGCGCGCCGAGGAGCTGATGTCCTCGCCCCCCGTGTGTACCAGGCCCGACTGGACCGTCGCCGAAGCCGCCAGGCTGATGGAAGCACAGGGGGTCAAGCGGCTCCTGGTCGTGGACGCATCGGACGTACTGATCGGCATCGTCAGCCGACGGGACCTGCTGCGGATCTTCCTCCGGGACGACGAGGACATCCGTCACGAGATCACGGGTGACGTACTCGACCTCGGCCTGCGTCAGAGCCCCACAGCCATCACCGTAGGGGTCACCGAGGGCCGGGTCGAACTGCACGGAACCGTCGACTTCAAGAGCCTCATCCCGTTGATCGAACGGCTCTGCCGCACCGTGGACGGCGTGGTATCCGTCACCCAGCACCTCGGATACGCGATCGACGACACGACCTCCGCCTGAAGGAGTTGACGTACATGACCAGTGCCATGGGTATCCCGCGACCGGTCATCGTGTCGGCGCGGTTGGACAGTCCCCTGTCACGGTGGCTGTGGCTGGTCAAATGGGTGCTGGCGATCCCCCACTACATCGTGCTGGCCTTCCTCTGGATCGCCTTCCTCGTGGTCAGCGTGATCGCGTTCTTCGCCGTCCTCTTCACCGAGCGCTACCCGCGCGCACTGTTCGATTTCAACCTTGGTGTCCTGCGCTGGTCGTGGCGCGTCTCGTACGACGCGTACGGCGCGCTCGGCACCGACCGGTACCCCCCGTTCAGCCTCGGCCCCGAACCCCTCTTCGATCTCATCATCGGGCTGAACCGCTGGGTGCTGCGCGTCGCGGCCTACTCCAGTCTCATGACCGATGCGTACCCGCCGTTCCGCCTCGACATGGGCGGAGACGAACATCCCGAGCCCGCGCGGGCCCCTGCCTGAGAGAAGTCATCATGAACGATCGCATCCTCGTCGGCCTCGACGGATCCGCAGAAAGCATCGCGGCCGCCCATTGGGCGGCACGGGAGGCCCTTCTGCGCGGCGTGCCACTCCACCTCGTCCACGCCGAGGAATGGTCGACGCCGTTCGACATTCCTGTCGCCACGGACGATGTGCGCCGCCACTGGTCCCAGGCACTTCTGAACGAGGCAGCCGACGAGCTGCGCACCAGGCACCGCGAACTGGAGGTCGACATCCGGTCATTCGACGGCAAGCCGGCCGCCATGCTCGCCGCCGTCGCAGCCGGTGCCAGCATGATCGTCCTCGGCTCTCGGGGACTGGGCACCGTCACGGGGTTCGTCCTCGGATCCGTCGGCATGGCTGTCATTCAGGCGACGGTGCGGCCGGTTGTCATGGTGCGGGCCAGCGAAGACACGGCGCCGCACCCGGACGGCCGGCACGCACCCCGTGACGTGGTGGTGGGCGTCGACATCGGCGGGCCCTGCGATGCGCTCCTCGCCTTCGCCTTCGAGGAAGCGGCGCGCCGGGCCTGCGCCCTCCGTGTCCGGCACAGCTGGTCGATGCCTCCGCTGGTGGGATACGGAGCGGCGTACGATCCGAGAGTCCACGCCCAGCTCGAGATGAGCGCGAAGGCGTCTATGGAAGACGTCCTGAAGCCCTGGCGGGACAAGTACCCGGCTGTAGACGTCACCTCTCGAGCGAGCGCGGGCCACGCCTCTACGGAGCTCCTCGACGGCGGCTCCGAAGCGGGTCTCATCGTCGTCGGCCGCCGCATCCGACGGTCCTCGATCGGCACGCACATCGGCCCGGTCACCCACGCGGTCCTCCACCACGCCAAGGCACCCGTCGCCGTCATCGCGCACGAATAGCCTCCGGCAAGGCGACCCACTGCGGCTAACGTTGTGCGCAGATCGTCTCGACGAAGTGGCCCACCTGCTCGTCGGACAGGTGCCGGGCAAGATCAGCCTCGCCGATCATCCCGACGAGACGGTGTTCGGCGATGACCGGGACGCGCCGGATCCGGTGATCCTGCATCGTCTGCAGCACCTGGCTCGTGTCGGCGCCCGCGTCGACCGTGATCGGCTTCCTGGTCGAGAGCGACCACGCCCGGATCCTCGTCGACTGCGGTCTCTTCCAGGGTTTCGCGGACCTGCGGCGGCGCAACTGGGAGAAGCTGGCGAAGGCCGCGTCGTCGGCGTGGTCTCCGAAGCCGACCTGTTGCCCAAGGAGGAGTTCCACGAACACCGCCCCGGCATGATCGAGCAGTTCCGACGCCTCGGCGACACCGCCAAGGCCGGCTCGGTCCGCGCGGAGGAACTGATGACCAGCCCCGCCGTCACCATCCGCGCCAACGCCACGCTCCCCCAGGCCGCCCCCCTCATGGTCAGCCGGCACATCAAGCGCCTGCCGGTCGTCGACGCCGACGGAACCCTGGGGGGCATCGTCAGCCGCGCCGACCTGCTCAAGGTCTTCCTCCGTCCCGATGACGACCTCGCAGCCGAAATCCGCGGCGAGGTCGTCGACCGTCTCTTCCCCGTCTCGCATCGAGGCGTCAAGGTCGATGTCACGCATGGTGTCGCTACCCTCACGGGAAGCGTCCGCGACACCCAACTCATCCCCGTGGCAACCCGCCTCTCCCAAGCCGTCGAGGGCGTCGTCAGCGTGAACTGCCACCTCGAAGGCATGCCGTCCACCTGACCTCTACGGGGCGAGGTCCCGCCCCACCAGCAGAGCACGGCCCAGTACGAGCCCCAGCACCCCGACCCCGGCCACGCCACCCAACTGCGTCCACAACACCTGGCCTCGGGCCAACGCGTCGCCCGGCGTGCATTGGTGGTCCGGGCTGACGAAGCGAAGCGGCGCTGCCGGAGACCAACCCAGGGCGATGAAGTTGACGGCCCCGATCCCGATGGTCGCGCCGACCACCTGGCCCCGTCGGCGTCCCCATGCCGACACTGCGAGCGCCGGCCCGGCGCCGGTGACACCCGCCAATGCGTCCCGCCCGAGCCAGGACCGGCGGTATCCCCGCAGCTCGGGCGGCGCCAGGGACTGCCATCCGCTTGGCGGCATCGCGCTCCTCACTGATGGCCCACTCGGCAATCCGCTTCTTCGTCCGCCGGGGTTCAGTCCTTCCCGAGCGTGGCCGCGTGGTCGGGTACGGCGGTCAGCAACTCCTTGGACGGGCGCAGGTAATCCGTGGACGGGGGACGTGGCGGCAACGTCAGTGAAGGCCCTGCTGGAGGACCAGGGCGGTGTCGATCCGGCGGTGACGGCGGCGAGGTTCTGGCGGAGGTGGCCGGCGAATCCGCCGAGCGGCTTCAGCGCCACCGCTTCAAACCTGAACCACGTTCGATGCCCCGATCACAGCCGGGACAACCGAACTGGTCGGCAACGGGTCGGGGGGCGATCCTCGCTCGGCCATCGACCTCGGCAAGACCCTCGACGACCACCCCGGGTGGTCGCCGCTTTCAAGAGCCACGCCTTCTTATCCGGTTCAGGACCGCGCCGATCCGGGGCGGGCTGGTCGCGGCGGCCCCGGATCCCCCGAATCCGTTACAGGAGCCACCGGTTGCGGCGGACGAGGGGCAGGCTCTGCCAGAGGGTACCCAGCCCCCACGTGCGCCCGGCGCCGATCACCGCCAGCATCACCAAGACGACCGCGTACAGGATGTGATAGTCCACCAGCGGATTCGTCGACATGCTGAGGCTGCCGTCCGAGAGGTGCTGGGCCGGGGGCCACTCCGCAGCCCACATGAGCGCCATCATCACGGTGCCCGCAGCAGCCGCGGCCCGCAGGGCGACACCGCTCGCCAAGGCGATGCCGATGCCGAGTAGCCCCAGCATGAAAGCCCAGTCGGCCCAGGCTGCCCCGGCCCAGGCATGGAAGGTCCCCTCCAGCGGTCCGGCGGAGACATGACTCAGGAAGCCCTTGGTGGGAGACCCGCCGTCGATCCACCCCTTGCCCGCCGGGGTCGCGTATCCCCAGCCGAACGCCTTGTCACCGAAGGCCCAGAGGAACGTGAACGAGGTCAGCAGGCGCGTCGTTGCCGCGATGCGCGCGACGGTCACAGGCGCGGCGAGGTCATGAGCCGCGCTGTCGGACGAAGCTGTGGCCGAGGCGGTGTTCCGCCACCCCGCGAAGGGCATCCCCGGCTGACGGTGCTGGTGGAGAGCCATGACGTAGAACCTTTCCTCACGGCAGGCCGTGCGCCTGCCCATGGCCAATGTGCCTGCGCGGCGGGCGGGGGCCACGGGGGCGAACGGCCCGCACCGGGGGGCCAAACGGCCCTCAGGCCAAGGTGGTTCAACGCAACTGCGAGGAGCGGCGACATGACGTCAGGCGGGGAACACGTTCACCGCCACCACGTGCCTGGACCGTCAGAACGGCGGTACGGGAGGGATGTCCGGCCTGTGAATACCCTCGGCTCCAGACCGAAGAAGCCCTGGGTGCCTGCTGATAGGTCCTGCCGGTAGGTCCTGCCGGCTTTGTGCCCAGGTACGGGTGGGCCCCCAGGCCGGGACGGATGGCACTGCCCGGAGAGGGTGGGGCGAAGCGAGGCTGATGCCGACCAAGGAGGAATTCGCATGAGCCATCTCAGGTCCACTCCAACCATTGACGTCTTGGTGAGTGAGCGGGGACGGTGCCTGAGGGCGCGTCCGAGTACGCCCAAGCGAAGATGCTGGCGGCGATCGCACACGTGGGGTCGCCGATTCTTGCCGTTCGGGCCAAGCTCACCCAGGCGGCAAACCCATCGGCGAGCCGCCCTGCCATCGCCCAGGCCGTAGTGGACGTGAACGGGCACCCGGTGCGCGCCCGCTGTGCCGCGGAGACCATGTTCGAGGCGGTCGATCTCCTGCAGGAGCGACTGGCCGCCCGCCTGGTCCGCACCCGGCAGCACGGCGGACGGGAACACCGCACCGGTACCGGCGGTGCGGTGGCATCGAGGGAGAACCGCGTTCACGGACACCACCCCGGCCCCCACCAGCCGCCGATCAAGGAACCCCACATCCTGCGGCAGAAGGCATTCAGCCTGGGACAACAGACGCCCGAAGACGCCGTCATCGACATGGAGGCCATGAACCACGACTTCTGGTTGTTCACCGACACGACGTCGGGAGCCGACTGCATCGTCTACCGCCAGGGGCTGACCCGCGGGTACCGCGTGGCCTCGGCAGGCGAGGACAGCCAGCAGTACGAAGCCGGCCCCCCTGTTGAGCGTGAGCTCGGCCGCCACCCCCGAGTGCGGCGTCGACGAGGCCGTCGAGCGCCTGCGTATCACGGGGCTCGCCTTCGTCTTCCTCGTCGACTCGGCCACGGGTCGAGGATGTGTCCTCTACCAGAGGCACGACGGCCAATACGGCCTGACCTCTCCCGCACGGTAGAACACCCCCGTGCTCTTTGCGGCCACCCCGAACACGGCCGTCCCGGCCACAGGATGGCGAGTGACAGGACCCAGCTCCGTTTCGCCCTGCCGGGCGCCGCGAGCCGTGGCTCTCGTGCTGCGGCACACCGCCGGAGTCCCACTCCCGGCGGTGCGCGGCTCGGCGGCAGGCGGCTCGGCGGGGAGCACGTCGCAGGGACCAACGGCCCCGGCAGCGGGACCAGTCGGCCCCTGCGAGCTTCGCCGGCACGGGAGTTGACTGAGTTCAGCGGCGAGGAATCCCCCCGCCCGACGAAGGGCACGAACATGGCGAACGCATCACAGTCCCGGGCGTACGTGGTCGGTGGCGGAATCGCCTCGCTGGCCGCAGCGGTCTTCCTCGTACGGGACGTGGGGATGCCTGGCGAGAACATCCGCATCCTGGAGGAACTGCCGAAGACAGGCGGCGCACTCGACGGCAGCGGCGCCCCGGGCGACGGCTACGTCACCAGGGGCGGGCGGATGCTGGAGGACGAGGCTTACGTCTGCCTGTGGAACCTCCTGAAGTCGATCCCCACGCTCGACGACGAAGCCGTGTCCGTTCTGCAGGAGACAGAGGATTTCAACGCCCGCTGGCTCACGCACGCCAACGCCCGGCTCATCGACGCCGACGGCCGCATCCTCGATGCCTCCCAGCTGGGCTTCACCACCACGGACCGGGTGGAGATGGCCCGCCTGCTCGCCCTGCCCGAGTCCGTCATCGGGGCGCGCCGGATCGAGGACTTCTTCTCCGCACACTTCTTCACCACCAACTTCTGGACGATGTGGCGCACCACCTTCGCCTTC
The DNA here is from genome assembly GCF_003287915.1 of Streptomyces sp. ICC4. Classification (NCBI taxonomy): domain Bacteria; kingdom Bacillati; phylum Actinomycetota; class Actinomycetes; order Kitasatosporales; family Streptomycetaceae; genus Streptomyces; species Streptomyces sp. ICC4. The sequence goes on from NZ_CP030286.1 coordinate 252,016, forward strand.
CAGAACTGGCACAGTGCCATCGAGCTCAAGCGCTACTTCCTGCGCTTCCTCCAGGAACTCCCCCGCATCCACACGCTCGCCGGGGTGCGGCGCACTCGACTGAACCAGTACGACTCGATCGTCCGGCCGGTCCAGGAGTGGCTGGAGCGGCAGGGTGTCCGGATCGAGCACGGAGTCCGGGTGACCGACGTGGAGTTCGCCGTCGTCGACGGGGGCGGGCGCCGGGCCGAGCGGATCCTCTTCGAGCGGGACGGCGTCCCCGAGACCTACGGACTCGGGCCGCAGGACTACGCGTTCATCACCCTCGGCTCCATGACGGCCGACGCGTCCTACGGAAGCGACGACAGCGTTCCCGAGCTCGTCCGCGACAAGCGGGACGGCGCCTGGAACCTGTGGGAGACACTGGCCCGCAAGGCCCCTGACTTCGGCCGTCCCAGCGCCTTCAACGGCAACGTGGACGAGGCCAAGTGGGAGTCGTTCACCCTGACGATGCGCAGCCCCGCCCTGCTCAAGCGGATCGAGGAGTTCTCCGGCAACGCCCCTGGCACTGGAGCGCTGATGACGTTCAAGGACTCCCGCTGGCTGATGTCGGTGGCCGTGCCCCACCAGCCGCACTTCGACGGCCAGCCCGAGGGGGTCTACACCCTGTGGGGGTACGGACTGTTCGTGGATGAGCCGGGCGAGGTGACCGGCAAGAAGATGTCGGAGGCCACTGGGCAGGAGATCCTCACCGAACTGCTCGGGCACTTCGGCTTCGGTGACATCGCGGACGAGGTGTGCGCCACCACTGTGGTCACCACCGTGATGATGCCCTACATCACCAGCCAGTTCGAGCGGCGGGACCTTCACGACCGGCCGCTGGTGATCCCCTCCGGGTCAGCCAACTTCGCCTTCCTCGGCCAGTTCACCGAGATCCCCGAGGACGTCGTCTTCACCGTCGAGTACGCAGTCCGCGGGGCCATGCGCGCGGTGTACGGGCTGCTGGGGGTCGACAAGGAGATCCCGGCCGTCTACCACGCGCTGTCCGACCCGATGACGGCGCTGCGCGCCCTCAGGGCCGTCTTCGCCTGAGCCGTCGCCCGCCTGCGGAGTACGACTCGCCCTTTCCAGATCCGGAGACCCCCTCCATGTCCCACCCGTTGGCAGCTCCCCTGCCCCAGCGCAGGGTCCCCTCCCGCCCTCGGGTGATCACCGTCGGTCTCGACGGATCCCGCGAGAGCCTCGCCTCCGTCACCTGGGCCGCGGTCGAAGCGCACCGGCGCGATCTCGCACTGCGTCTCCTGCACGTGTGGAGCCTGGAACCGGACGTTCATTCACCGCTCATCGGCTCCCGCACCCGACACGGCCTGAGCGAGTCGGATCCGCGCACCACGGCCGAGCGGATACGGCGTACGCATCCGGGCCTGGATGTGCTCGCGCAGCAGCGGTGCGGCGAGCCGGCCGCGGTGCTGTGCGAGGCCGCAGAGGAGTCCGAGCTGCTGGTGCTCGGCTCCCGCGGTCAGGGCGGGGTCGCCGGGTTCGTCGTCGGTTCGGTGGCCCTGTCCGTGGTCGCCCGTACCCGGCACCCTGTCGTCCTGGTCCCGGGTCCCGATCCGATGCCGGGCGGCGACGTCGTCCTCGGCCTGGATCTCTCACATCCGTGCGACGAAGTGCTGGACTACGCCTTCTCCCAGGCCCACCGGCTCGGCGTACCCCTTCGCGTCGTACACAGCCCGCATGCCCCGCGTGGATACGGCCCCGATGCGGTGGAGGCAGCGGCGGCGACGGCGCCCGGCGCGGCGGCCGCGGCGACGGCACGAACTCTGGCCCAGGTGCTCGAACAGTGGCGGCCTTCGTTCCCCGGCCTGCACGTCACCGGGGAGATCCGCCCCGGCCACCCCGCCCGGCGGATACTGGAGGCCTCCCACGCGGCCGGCCTCGTCGTCATAGGCCGCCGAAACCGGGACTCCAGGCTCGGGCCCCACACCGGAAGTGTGACCCGCGCAGTCCTGCACCGCTGCCGGACCCCAGTGGCGCTCATCCCGCACAACTGACCACCCACGGCGCTCTGTACTGCCGTTGCCCGCGTTCCCGCCGGGGGGACACGGGCAGCTTCGCGTGAGGGTCCTCGGTGACTGGCGTGATCACCTCCGTGCCTCGTGAAGTCAACGTCCGGCCGGGCGGCAGGGGACGTTTGACCCAGTCCCCGGGGCCACCTGGACCATCGCTCCCCCACTGCCCGGAGCAGAAGGGTGTAACACACACCGCCGACGGCGGTCGCTCTCTGTCGTTCCCGTTTCTGGAGGAAACACCATGTCACGTAAGGTCATCGCGGGCCTCGACGGATCCCCCGCATCGCTTGCCGCCGCCGAGTGGGCCGCCCGGGAGGCGCGGCTGCGCCGGCTCCCGCTCAAGCTGTTGCACGCGGTGGAGGAATGGGTACCGTCCTACGGCTACGCGTCGCGGACCGGGGCCACACCGTCGCCCCAGTACTGGGGCGAGCGCATCCCACGGGAGACTTCTCGGCAGTTGGCCGAGCGACACCCCGGCCTGGAGATCACCACGGAGCAGGTGGACGGGCGGCCGCTGACCGTACTGGCCGCCGCCGCGCAGGAAGCCGAGGTTCTGGTGCTCGGCTCACGTGGGCTGGGGGCGGTGGCCGGCTTCCTCGTGGGATCCGTGTCCCAGGCCGTACTCGCCCACGCCGAGCGCCCGGTCGTGGTCGTGCGGTCCGGCACCTGGATGGACACCCCCTACCAGGAGGCACCCGACGGCAACGGGCCGCAGGAGGGGACCTACCGACCGGTCGTGCTCGGGCTGGACCTCTCCCGCCCGTGTGACGAGCTCCTCGACCACGCCTTCGACGCGGCGGCCGCACGTCGGGCCCCGCTGCGTGTGATCCACGGCTGGAGCATGCCGCCCGCCTTCTCCTTCGACCCGGCGCTGCTCGCCCCCGAGGTACGGGACGGCATGGCGGCCGGCACGGCAACCGCGCTCGGTGACGCACTGCGGCCTTGGCGCGGCAAGTACCCCCAGGTCCGCGTCGAAGAGGTCTGCTCCGTCGGACAGGCCGCCGGCCAGCTCGTCGAGGCCTCGGCGGACGCCTCGCTGGTGGTCGTCGGCCGACGGATCCGCCGCTCGGCCATCGGCACCCACCTCGGCCCAGTCGCCCACGCCGTCCTCCACCACTCCACAGCGCCGGTCGCGGTCATACCGCACCCCTGAGGCGGAGCCGCACCAGACCGTCGTCGCCGCCCCCGCGGGCGCAGCGGGCGCGGCGACGGGCCTCGTGCCGCTGCAAGACCTGCCCGCTCGGACCACGGAGAGAGGACACCACGCAGGCGCTCACTCACCCCTCGCCACCTTCCCGCTCCCGCGTGGACCTGCCCACGCAATGAGACGGAAGGCGTCACTGAGCCCGGCCGGGTGACTACAACCGGCCGGGCTCGGCGTGCGCGGGGTGCTACTGGGGTCAGCCGTCGTCGCATTCGTCGCGGTGCACGTCTTCCTCACCGCACCGCTCCACCTCTTGAGGGCACCGGCCGCGTCAGCTGGTGGTGGCGCCTCGGCTCTCGTCAACGCGGGGCGGATCCTTTTGCGGGGCTGCGGTCAAGACGAGCCGAAGCCCCAGCCCGCGCTGTTCGGCCTCGGCGGCAGCCCGTGCCAAAGACACGTACCAGTTCTCCGCCGGGTCGATGCGGACGAGGATTTCGCCGGCTTCGGTGGTGGTCATGACGCCTCACTCCTGTGTTCGTCGCCGTGCCGGGGGATGAGTTCGACGGGGCAGTGCGCATGGTGCACGAGGCTGTGCGTCACGCGCCCCAGGGTGTGGCCGATGTGGCCGGGCGAACGGCGCCCGCCGATGACCAGCAGGTCCGCGTGGCGGGACGCCTCCACCAGCACTCCGGCCACGGACACGCTCTTCTCCGCATCGGCGTGGACCGTCAGCGAGGGATACTCCTCCCGGATCCGCTCAGCGACGGCCGCCAAGGCCTGCGCAGGGCGGCCTGCATCCTTGTCCAGGCCGTCGAGCGCTCTCGCCGCGGAGCCTACGTACTCCAGGACGCCCTGTACGTGCAGCAGCCTCAGTGAGGCCTTGCGCAGCTCGGCTGCGCGCGCGGCGTGACGGACGCAATCGAGGTCGCGCTCGTCGCGTACCGCGGCCAGCACGACGCCGTGCAGGGGCTCGTCCTCGCTCCCCCGGACGACGATCACGGGCGTGCGGGCCTCCGCCGCGACCTTGAGGCCGACCGAGCCCAGAGCCAAGGAGCTGAAGCCGGCCCGTCCCCGATTGCCGACGACGAGGGTGCCGCGCGTACTTGCGGCCAGGCGCAGGCTCATGGCAGGCCCGCTGCGACTGAACTCCGTCGTGACCGAGAGCGCGGGATGCCGGGCCTGCACAGCCTCGGCCGTACCCGCCAGCAGTTCACGCCCTGCGGCGCGGACCCGCTCCATGTCCTCGTTCGATAGGCCGAGGACCCGGCCGTCGACATCGGACCCGTACACGATGTGCAGGGGGCGCCGGCGCCGAGCGGCCTCGTCCGAGGCCCAGAGCGCCGCCCACCGGGCCGGCTCGGACCCGTCGACCCCGACGATGACCGACCCGAGTTCCGGACCGCTGGTGTTGCTCTTCATGATTCCTCCTCGCCGACTGCTTACTTGGGGGCAGCTCTACGCTGACACCGCGACGCCTGACAGGAGAGGGCCCATCAGGACCTCATCAGGGCCGAAGGTCCCTGCCGAGAGCTCCCGCCGGCCACCCCCGAGCGAAAGCCAACTGCTCGCACCAGGCCCGTTCGCCCCAACGTCCGCCCGCCGCCGGATCACCCCGTCCAGCGTCGGCGTTGCTCGTCACCAATCGACGAACGGATGTGGCAGCCGGTAGGTCGAGTGGCCTCAAGGACCGCACCTGGGCTTCCCCGAACTACGCCGCTCCGGCGTTAGAGGCGTGGTTTCTCTGCAGCTTCCACTTTGCGCCGACTCGACCCCAAACGTGTCCTGTTCAACGCTGCGTAGTCAGCACCGCATCCGCAAAACAGGCGCAACTCTGCAATTCCGGCAGGGACTTCCCACTCGCGTCCGGAGTGGTCCGACGGGATCGGTTCGGGCCGTGTGGTGGTGCGGCACGCTCAGGTGGGGTTGATTGTGATGACGCGCCACATATACCGCTGACCTGCGGACTTCTACGTTGTGCCCACACCCGACGTTCCCGCAGACACCCTGGAAGTGGTGCACATGGCCTCCACCGGTACCGACCCGCAGGCTCCATCCGGAATCCGGCGGATCGTCGCCGCCAGTCTCATCGGGACCACCATCGAGTGGTACGACAACTCATCCGACCAGAGCTACCACCTGCAGCTTTTCGGTGCACAGGACGCCTGAACCAGCACCGGACCAGCACGGGAACCGGAGTGGGAACTCCCTGTGCACTCAATCGGGAGAGCCGTCGCGGCCGCCCAACCTCTGACATCCCGAGAGCGACAGCCGCTTGGTGGCCGGCCATCCCCGCCGCCCCGGCTCCGTCGGAGGCCGGGCGCACGTAGGAGTGAACGGGCGGGAAGCCCCGCGCCCCCCGGTCCGCGGTCCTGCATCCTGCTGCTTGTCGATCAGTCGATGCTCAGGACAAGGGCGTGCCGTGCTCAGGTGCGGGCACACGGCCGTTCGTGAGCACGGCGGCAACGGAAGGCAGGCGCGTGGGGGTTGAGGGAGGCGTCGGCGGCACGGCCGCACTGCCGGCGCAAGGCGGGGGGCGGCGCCGGAGCGTGCCGCGGCACGTCGCGTGCGTGATGGACGGGAACGGCCGGTGGGCAGCGCAGCGGGCCCTGCCGCGCACGGCGGGCCACCGTGCGGCGGAGGCGACGGTGATCGACGTCATCGAGGCGGCCCGGTCGGCCGGGGTGAAGTGGCTGAGCCTGTACGCGTTCTCCACGGAGAACTGGGGACGCCCGGGCGAGGAGGTCGACTTCCTCATGCACCTGGTGCGGCGGGTGGTGCGCAAACACGCACCGCTGTTGCACGCCCGGGGCATCCGCTGCCGCGTCCTGGGGCTGTCGGACCCGAGGGTTCCCGCGGCCCTGGCGCGGGACTTCGACGATCTGATGACGCTCACCGGGGCCAACCGGGGCATGACCCTGACCGTGGCCTTCGATCACGGCGGGCGCCGGGACATCGTCGAGGCGGCGCGGTCGCTCATCCGGAGCGGTGTGGCGGCCGACGGCCTGACCGAGGAGACCTTCGCCGCCCATCTCCCCTTCCCCGACACCCCGGACGTGGACCTCGCCATCCGGACCTCGGGCGAGCAGCGCGTCTCGAACTTCATGCTGTGGCAGATCGCCTATGCCGAGTGGGTCTTCCCGTCCGTCCTGTGGCCCGACTTCCGCGCGGCGCACTTCGTGGAGTGCCTGCCCACCTACCAGCAGCGCGACCGCCGGTTCGGCGGCGTCGCACCGTCCCTGAACGGAGCTCCCACAGCGTGACCACTACCGGCTCGCCGTCCCCCACCGACTCCACCGCCGACTCCGAATTCGCCTTACCTGGCGGCGAGCAGGCCGCATCCGGCCCGGAGTCCCGGTTCCGCGAGTTCTTCAACGATCCCCGCTGGGCCCTGGCCATGGTCCGGGCGACCGTGCTGGAGGCAGCGCATCCGCAGATCGGCGCCGCCCTGATCGAGAACTCGACCTTCGTGGCACATCCGTGGCGGCGGCTGCACAACACCTTCCTGAGCATGCAGCGCATGTGCGGCGCCGATGACGCGGTTCGAGCCCGCGAAGCGGCACGCCTGAACCGGCTGCACGCGCGGCTGAGCGGCACCGATGCCCGTAACCGGCACTACGACGCCATGGACCCGCACGTCCGGGCCTGGGTGGTGGCCACCCTCTTCGAGAGCGCCGTCACCATGTTCCGGCTCGGCGGCCAGCCGCTGGAACAGGACACCATGGAGGGCTTGTACCGCGAGTTCCAGGAGTTCCTCGCGGCCATGGGGGACGAGGCCGGTCACCTCCCGGCCACCTTGCAGGAGTTCTGGGGCTACTACGACCGTGTGGTCGACGAGGAACTGGAGAACACCGAGGCGCTGCGCATCATCCTCTACAAGCTGTTCGACCACCTCCCCGCGCCTGCCCTGCTGGAAGACCTGCCCACGGTCTGGGCGGCCGGTCGGGCGGTCGCCGGGCCGGTCATCGGGGCCATCACCGTCGCGTCGCTCCCCGAATCCCTCCGCCGTCGCGCGGGGCTGCCCGACTTCCCCGGCGCCCGCACTATGGCACAGGGGGCCTACCTGGTCGCCGGCCTGGCGCGTTTCCTGCCCGACGGGTGGATCCGGGCCGAAGAGATCGCCGGTCTGTTGACCCTGTCACCGGACAGCGACGACCCCCGGGCCAGGGCCGTAGGCGCCGTGCGCGACGGGGTCAAGCGGGCCGGAGCGCTGATCAGGCTACTCACGCCGATTCCCGACCAGCGCGAGCCCGCCGCTGCTCCCCGGCCCGGGCGCACCGCCGAGGAGTTCTTCCGTACGGTGCTGGACCAGACCGGCGACGGCTATCTGGAGTGGCCGGACCTCGCCGCCATGGCCCGCGAGCTCTCCCACCGGCTCGACCTGGACGAGCCCGAGGAAACCAGGCTGTACGACGCGTACGCCGCCTGGTGGAAGGAGCTGCAGACGGCCCTGGACCGCGACGGTGACGGCCGTGTCAGCGCCGAGGAGTACGCGGCAGCCGTACCCGGCCTGGCCGGGGCGGCTCTGATCAGGCTCGCCGACGTCCTGTTCGACGCCACGGACAGGGACGGCGACCAGTCCATCGACGCCGACGAGTACCGGGCGCTGTTCCGTACCGGATTCCACCGCGACCCGGAGGAGCCCGGCAGTACCGCCTACTCGCGGAGCGCGTTCGTCAAGGAGTTCCTGTCCTTCATGACCGGCCGCCAGCGGTCACGGGCGTACGATCCGCTGCTCGCCCAGGGGTGACGCCCCGCCCCAGCACATCCTGCCGCGATCTTCGCAGGACTCGATGCGGAGTTCTTCCCAGACCGACACCTGCAGTCGACCTTGGTGGTCAACATCGGGCATCCCAGCGAGCGACCCTGGTTCCGGCGGCTGCCCCGTGATGCAGCGGCACTGCGCGGAGTCTTGCCACGGGAGGCAGGGCGGAGCCTGTGCCGCCCGGGGACACCCCGGGCGGCAAGCTGAACTTCCGAACGTGGATATCAGGGGGAGGCGGAGCCTCAGGGGTGAGCGGTCAGGTGGAAGCTCTGGGCGGCCGAGTTGTCGCAGGCGCGCTGCACCAGCTGCACGCCGTTCGCCGCACTACTTGTGGTGCTCAGGCACTTGCCGCTGTGCCGCGCGGTGAAGTGGTAGCGGCCCGGGGCTTCCCGTAACTGCTGGGCCGTGGTCCCGTTGCAGGTGTACTGCTGGATCGCCGTGCCGTTGGCCGTGGCCGCCGCTCGCGCGTCGACGCGGGCGCCGTTCGCGCTGTCGGCCAGTGAGTACCACGTGGTCTCTGAGATCGGGTCGGTCGGCGCAGGACTGCCGGCCACTCCGCCGAGCCACTTGAGCCCGTCGATCAGGAAGCCGTTCTGTGTGGGGCTCGCGAAGGTCGAGGACAGCCGGGTGTTGGAGCCGTAGTCCATGGCGTTGTGCCCGAAGTTGGCGTACAACATCTTGTACTGGGTGTTGGTCCAGAGTATCGGGTAGTAGCCGCTGTACCAGGACTGGTTCGGGTCCGTGCCCAGGGGGAAGCTCGTCGGGTCGACCGATGCCAGGACCTTGATGTTCGCGTTGGCGCGCAGGTCGTTCGACCAGCCGTACCACTCGCTGACCGCCGAGGTGAACGTCGCGGGCAGCCCGGTGGTCGAGGGGTGCGTCCGGTCCTCCGCGCGCAGCACCGCCGTGGTCGGCCCCCAGGTGTTGGTCTTGGGTGCGTCGTCCAGGAACAGGACGACCTGGTAGTCGTTCACGCCTCCGTTCGCGGAGGCCTTGAGTCCGGCGTGAGCCGGGGCGGTCAGCCCCAGCGCCAAGGCCAACGGGATCAGCAGCCGTGCCGCGAACCGCCTCACGGGTAGCTCACCAGGTTGGCCACGTTGGTGGACGCGTTGGAGGGTCCGCCCCGATCGTTGATGACGTGCCGGATGGTCCCGGTGCCGCCGAGCGAGACGGTCACCATGTTCTGGAAGCGCACGTTCGGGTTGTTGGGGGCCTCGAAGGCACGCTCGGCGGTCACGCTCGGATTGACGTTGAAGTAGCAGTAGCTGCCGAGCCCGTAGGCCTGGTGGCTGGTGACCGAGTTCGCGACCTTGTACGCCGAGTAGCCCTGGGTGGACCCGTTCATCCAGGCGGCCTGGTTCGGTGGGTCGTACGGCATCTCGTTCTGGTAGAAGTACGTCCGCCCGCCGTTGCCGTTCCAGATGGTCTGGTGCTTCTGGTAGTGCTCGACGAACAGGCCGTACATGGTGACGCTGTCGCCGTTGACCACGAGTCCGGTGTCGGCCGTGTTGCTGTTCCAGCCGATGCCGCTGCCGTGGTCGCCGCGCCAGATCCACATGTGGTCGCCGATGACGTGATCGCTGTTGACCACCAGGCTCGTCGTCGCCTTGCCGACGGCGGCGCCACCGACCCGGAAGTAGACGTCGTGCAGAGAGGTGGGGTTCGCCGCGTGGTTCGCGGCAGCGCCGGCCGGGCCGACCTCCATCAGCGTCTGCGAGTTGGTGGTTCCGGCATCGAAGAGGACACCTGCGACCTTCACGCCGTCGACATCGGCGACCGTCATGGCCGTGACACCGTTGTCAGGAATGAAAGTGGCGAGGCCGAGACCGAGGACGACGGTGTCGGGGCGGGTTACCTTCAAGGTCTGGCTGAGGTGGTAGACACCGGGGGTGACCAGCAGGTTCTTACCCTCGGCCAGTGCGGCGTTGATCTGTGCGGCCGTTGCTCCGGCCTTGACGACGTAGAACTGGTCCATGCTGAGCGAGCTGCCCGCCGCGCTCCCGTTCGCCCAGCTGGTGGCCATGGAGTTGGTTCGCAGGGACGGTACGAACACCTTGTACGCGCCCGCGCTGTCCACGTACAGGAAGGGCTTCTCACGGACCGTCGGCGTCTGGTTCACCGTCGTGTACGGCGGATTGGGGAAGGTGTTGCCCGGCACGCCCTGGCTGCCGACGAACACCATGTTCCAGTTGGAACCGGTCCAGCTGCCTAGCTGGGAGTTGCGGGTCAGCCACTGCTGCTGGGTGCCGGACCGGACCTGTCCGTCGATCTTGCTGTCGGCCATGAATCCGCCACTGGCCCAGCCGCCGTCGCTCAGCTCGAGGTTGCCGCGGACGTGCATGCGCCGGTACCCGGACGCCTGCGAGACCGCCCACCGGTCGGTGCCACCGGTCGGGTTCACCGACAGGTTCTCTGCGCCGCGCCAGAAGTTCTGGGTGGCGTTCTGCGGAGGGAACCAGTCCGCCTCCACGTGCACGGCGCCGTTGATCGTCACCGAGTCGGGCGACTGGCCGAGGCCGAGGACCTGGGTGTAGAAGCCGACGTTGACGTCGTTGCTGTACGTACCCGGCTTGAACATCACGGCGTAACGCTGGGAGCCGAACTGGTTGGTCTCCTGCTGCTGGAAGACGGAGTTCAGCCGGCTCTGGATGGTGGACGACGGCATCGACGGGTCAAAGACGACCACGTTCGGGCCGAGGTCGACATCCCCGGGCGCGGTGTTCACGGGCGCCACCTGGAAGCGCTGGGCCGCCGTGCCGTTGCAGGTGTACTGCACCAGCTGGACGCTGTCGGCCGTCGAGGCGGCCGGGACGTCCAGGCATTTGCCGCTGTGGCGGTTGACGAAGTGGTACGCGCCGCCACCCTCGTCGACGGCCTGCCACTGCTGGTTGTTGCCGCCGCCGTACGCCCAGAGGTGCACGGCGGCGTTGTCGGCCGAGGAGGTGTCGCTCACGTCGACGACCTGATTGCTCGCATTGCGGTTGCCGATCCGCACGAAGCCGTCGCTGGTCGGCGTGAAGCTCCACTGCTGCGCGGTGCTGTTGTTGCAGGAGTACTGCTGCACCGCCGTTCCGTTCGCGGTCGCGGCCGACCGCGCGTCCAGGCACTTGCCGCTGCCGGCATTGACGACTGTGGACCAGCCCGTGGGCAGGTCGGCGGCCTCCTTCGCGGAAGCGTTCGGGGTGGCGGCCCGCGGGGTGGCGGCCTGGCTTGGATGAGGGGCGGTGAGGACCGAAGCGGCCGAGGCGGCGACCACGAAGGCCGCGACCCAGGGCCGGGACACCCAGCTGAGCCGACTGGGGCGCAGGACCCTCACCCGCTGCGCGAGCGCCCAGGGCTGGAGCCCGAACCGCCTCGCCCACACCCTTCAAGTCGGTGTCGAGTGGGCCCGTGACCTGCTCCGGGTGGAGGCCCGCGCCATCGAGAACCGCGACCGCGACAACCTCGCCTCGGATCCCAATCCGGCCGAGACCGCCCGGCAGGCCGTCCTCGACGGGCACCCTTCGCCAGACCGAAGTCGTCGTAGCTCACCTGGAGGCTCTCGGCGGGGAGACCAGCCGCCGCGGGCGCGGCCGTGGCGTTCAGCGCGCCGTCGAGCCGGTAGTTGACCCGGGTGGCGGCGGCGGCGGCCATGGCGCCGGAGGGGACGAGCGGGGCGACGGCGGGCAGGGCCCGGCCGGCCGGCGAGGGACCGCCCCCCCCGTCCGCCCCGCGGCCGTCGGCATCGTCGACGAGTCCCCGTTCTGGGTGGACCCCCAGAGCGACGCCGCCCGGCAGGTCGCCGCCTGGGAGGCGCAGGGCCGCAACAGCGACGCCCAGGTGCTGCGCCGGATCTCGGACCGGCCGATGGCCCTGTGGGGATCCGGGGACGATCCCGGCCCCGAGATCCGCCGGGCCCGCGCGAGCGCCCGCGCGGCCGGCCGCACCCTCGTCCTCACCGCGTACAACATCCCGTACCGCGACTGCGGCCTGCACTCGGCCGGCGGAGCCCGGGACGCCACCGCCTACCGCCGCTGGATCGGTGCCTTCGCCGACAACATCGCGGACACGAAGGCCCTGGTCATCCTGGAGCCGGACGCGGTCCCGCACATGGTCGACGGCTGCACCCCGGCCGGCCACCACGGCGAGCGCCTCCAACTGCTCTCCGAGGCCGTCGACCGGCTCAAGCGCAACAAGAACACCAAGGTCTACCTGGACGCCGGCAACCCGGACTGGATCCCTGACCCCGGGAAACTGGTCGGCCCCCTCTACAAGGCCGGGCTGGAGCGCGCCGACGGCTTCTCCCTCAACGTCTCCAACTTCCAGCCCAGCGCGGCCGGCCGGGAGTACGGCGCCGCGATCTCCGAGGCCGCCAAGGGGAAGCACTTCGTCATCGACACCAGCCGCAACGGCGAGGGCCCGCTGCGCGGCAGCCGGCAGGAGTCCTGGTGCAACCCGCCGGGCCGGGCGCTGGGCACGCCGCCGACCGACGTGACGGGCGACCCGCTCGTGGACGCGTACCTCTGGATCAAGCGGCCCGGAGAGTCCGACGGCCCGTGCCGCGGCGGCCCGCGGTCCGGCACCTGGTGGCCGGACTACGCCCTCGGCCTGGCCCGCCGCTCCACGGACTAAGTCGGCCTAGTGCTGTGGCCGGAAAGGTTTGCCGGGTCGCGGTGTTCGGTGCGGTGCATCGCAAGGCGGAGGACCACGCCTCGTACTGGACGTACCGGTGTGGTCCGACAACGCGGCGAGGTGCCGTGCCGGGCGCCGCGACCCGGTGAACCTTTCCGGTCACAGCACTAGCCTTGCGGGGAGCGTGGCGACCGGTCCCTCGGCGAGCCCATCCAGCCGTCCCCGGACTCCGGCTCCGCGGCGGGTGCGGGAGCCTCCCGCACCCGGACCCACTTGGCCACCGACGGGGTCCCGTCCGCGTCGGTCACGAAGAGCATGTACCAGCCGGGCGGAACCAGCGTCGGGTCCTTCGGCACGGTGACCGTCACCGCGCCCGCCGTCTTCGCCAGCCCGAGCTCGACCGACCGCTGCTCCACGTCCGTGGTGTGCGTGACGGCGCTCGGCCGCATCAGCCGGGCCCGCTCGATCCGCTCCGCCCCCGGCGCCTCGAAGGTGGCGGAGCCGCCGAGCCCGACCTCCTCGGGCCCCTTCCCCAGCACCGGCCGCAGCGCCGGGTCCCGGTGGAGGTAGGGCGGGGTGTACACCTCCAGCCGGTGTTCGAACCTGCCCAGCCTGGTGTTGTCCTTGTCCGCGAAGAGCGGGTCGGAGCCGAAGGTCGCCACCCGCCCGTCAGGCAGCAGCAGCGCCTCGGAGTGGTAGTTGCGGCCCACCGTCGGGTCGGCCGCGGGCACGAAGGTGTCGGTGCGCGGGTAGTAGAACTGCGCCTTGCGGATGTCGCTCGCGCCGCGGCCCCGGTAATCGGCGGAGCCCCCGGTGGTGAAGACGGAGTCGTCGGGCAGCAGCACGCTGTTGAGGTAGCGCACGCCGCGGGGCAGCCGGGCGGTCGAGCGGAAGACCGGGGTGTCCTGCTTGAGGTCCACGACCGCCGTCCGGGCCGTCGCCAGCCCGGACTCGCCGACCCCGCCGCCGCCGAGCACCATCACCTTCTGGTCCTGGGCCGGGGCCAGCAGCACGGACGAGGAGGTCTCCAGCTGGTCCGGGTCGGCCAGTCCGGCGACCTTGCGGAACACGTTCGTGCGCAGGTCCCACACCCCCGGCTCGCGGCCCTTGTCCTTGGGGCCGTAGCCCGCGTTGGACCCGGTGTAGAGCAGTTTGCCGCCCTGGGTGAGGAAGAGGGACGGGTAGGTCGGGAAGTAGCGGAAGGGCCCCTTGCTCCACTTCTTCGTCCGCGGGTCGTAGTACTCGTTGTCGCCCGGCACGACGTCGCCCACGTCGTTGAGCCCGGACACGGCGAGCACCCGCCCGTCCTCCAGCCCCACCAGCGTCGGGTACCAGCGGGCGTCCCTCATCGGGTCGACGGGGACGTACTTCTCCGCCACCGGGTCGAACTCGTAGGCGGACTTGATGCCCTGGAAGTCCTGCTTGTCGGCGCTGAGCCGCTCGGCGAGCCCGTAGACGTTGCGGGCGTCCCCGCCGGTGAGGCCCGCCACCGCGTACTGCGCGGCCTGGGTCGTCAGCCCCGCGGCGCCCTCCTCCACGGCCTCGACGAAGACCCTGGCCTCGGCGGCCACCACCTTCGTCTGCCACGGCATCATCCGCCCGCCGCTCCCGTAGGCGATCTCGAACCGCCGGGTGGCCTTGGGGACGGAGACCTCGAACTTCGAGACGTACTCCACGCCGGACGGGGACCGGAAGACGGTCCCCTTCGGCAGTCTCACCGCCTTGTCCGGGCTCTCGTTCTTGACCCGCATGCGGCCGCCCCCGCGGGTCACCTTCCCGCCCAGCACCTCGTAGCGCGCGGTCCCGCCCGCGACGAGCAGTTGTCCGTCGGGCAGCTGGCTGTGCCCGGAGCAGAAGAAGTCCTCCGGGGTCGGGATCTTCTTGAAGGTGTCGTCCGCCGGGTCCCACAGGACGGTGGAGAAGGTGCCCTTGTCGAAGTTCCTCTGGTCGTTGCCGGAGCCGGCGATCAGCAGCACCTTGCCGGTGCGCAGCAGCGCCGCGTGCATGGCGTTGATCTTGTACTCGTCGGGCAGCCCGACCAGTGCCCACGAGCCGTACTGCACGCGGTAGCTGGACTGTCCGATCTTGTACGAGTGGTACCTGCCCTCGGCGAAGGAGAGCGCCGCGGGGGCGTTGAGCGCGACCAGCAGGGCGACGGCGCCGGTGCCCAGGGCCGTCTTCCTGAACTGCTTCGAAGGGCGGTGGGCCATGGCTCAGTTCCCTCCCGTGCCCGTCGCGAACGCCGGCTCCGGCTCCCCGCCCGGCTCGGGCTCCCGGCCCGGCTCGGGCTCCCGGCCCGGCTCGGGCTCCCGGCCCCGCGCGGGCCCGGCCGCCCGGGCCCGCAGCACCGTCGCGGCCCACACCGCGGGCGGTGCGAGGGCGACGGCCAGCGCGAGGACCGCCCAGACGCGCATGGCCGCGTGCGTGTGGTCGTAGCGCACGGAGGCCGCGAGCGAGACGGCGAGCACGGCGGCCCACAGCAGGTGGAGGCGGAAGGCCGCCGGGCGGTCGGTGCTGGCGCCGCCGCCCTTGGGGGTGACGATGAAACGGCCCTCGGTGCGCAGCAGCGCCGAGCCGAGGGACTTGAGGTAGACGGGCGCGCAGACCGCGGACATCGCCATGCCGGCCAGCCCGCCGGATCCGGCGGGCTCGTGGGGCGAGACGTTGTGGCGGCGGTTCCACAGGTACAGGCCGACCTGGAGGGCGGCGGCGTCGGTGTAGAGCATCAGCCAGACCTCGGAGGAGACCTGGGTCCCGGAGGCGCCGAACCACAGGTAGAGGACGCAGCTGAGGATGCCGAGCAGCCAGTTGACGGCGGTCATCGGGTAGTAGACGAGCATCAGGGTGTAGTTGAGCCAGCGGCCCGGAGGCATCCGCAAGCAGCCGCGCCAGTACTGCCTCAGCAGGGTCTCGTACGTCCCCCTCGACCAGCGCAGCTGCTGCGTGAAGAAGTCGGTCCACGTGGTCGGCCCCTCCCCCACGGCGAGCACGTCGGGGGTGTAGACGGAGCGCCAGAACCGCCCGGTGGCGGGGTTGCGGCGGCGGTGCAGCTCGAAGCCGGTCGCCATGTCCTCGGTGAGGGAGTCGTAGAGCCCGCCGACCTGCTGCAGGGCCGCGATCCGCACGGCGTTGTTGGTGCCGACGAACATGGGGGCGCCGTAGCGGTTGCCCGCGCGCTGGATCAGGGCGTGGAAGAGGTACTGCTGGGACTCGGCCGCCTTGGTCACGGAGGCGGTGTAGTTGCCGTAGACCTGCGGGCCGACGACGAAGGCGGTGTCGGGGTCGCGGAAGAAGCCGAGCATCCGCTCCAGGTAGTTCGGGAGCGGTACGTGGTCGGTGTCGACGGAGGCGAGGAAGTCGTAGGCGTCGCCGTGCCGGGCCAGCCAGGAGTTGTAGTTGCCGTGCTTGGTCCTCGCCCGGTGCGCGCCCCGGGCGGTGTTCCACTCGGCGACGCCCTTGCGGGTGAAGTGGTGCACGCCGAGCTCCGCGCACAGCTCCTTGGCCCCGGCGTCGTCGCCCTCGTCGAGCAGCCAGACGTCGAGCGGTCCGTCGTGGCGGATCCCCACCGCGCCGCGCAAGGTGGCGGCCGCCATGGCGAGCGGCTCCTTGCCGGGCACGTAGGTGGTGAGGAAGGCGACGCGGGTGCCGGGTTCGGCGGGGACGGGGACCGGGTCCCGGGCGACCATCGTGGCGTGGGCGATCGAGACCACGTTGACCAGCGTGAAGAGCATGATCAGGGCGATGGATCCGAGCATCACGGCGTCGAGCCGGACGAGCCAGCGGTCACCGCCCTCGCGGACGGTCCAGTGGGACGGCCAGACGAGGTAGAGGAGCAGGCCGGCGGCGGCGAGCGGGGCGAGCGTCATGAGGACGACGGCCCGTATTCGGGTGCGGAGCTCTTCGCGCGAGAGCAGGGAGCGGTACTCCACCCGGTAGGCGGCCGTGGGATCCGGCTCCCCGTACGGGCCGGCGAGGAGGCTGTGGGTCTCGTAGTCGAAGGCGTCCGGCGGCACGGTCCCTCCAGTGCTCGAAACCGAGGCGATACCCCCACGTAAGGGGAGTTTCGCGAAGGTGTCGATCTGGATTCGGCCGAGCGGGCGGTTCCGTTTCGTGTCCTCCCGCACAGGGCCGTACGGGTGCCTCGGGCCCGTGTTGGCCCAGGTGTGGCCCCCGAGTGCGGTGATCTTCACCAGCGACCCGGAGGACATCGCCGCATATCTGGCCGTACCGAATCCGACCGATGTGCACGTCCAGGCAGTCTGAGCGCGTCAGCCGGCGGCGAGGTGCCGCTCGACCGTTTCGACCTTCGACGTGAGTCCGTCGGTGACGCCCGGGCGGATGTCGACCTTCATCACCACCGAGACGCGCGGTGCACGCGCCTCCACGGCCGCCACCGCGCGCTTCACCACGTCCATCACCTCGTCCCACTCGCCTTCGATGGTGGTGAACATGGCGTCCGTGCGGTTCGGCAGCCCGGACTCCCGTACGACGCGGACGGCGTCGGCGACGTACTCGCCGACCTCCTCGCCGACGCCCAGCGGGGTCACCGAGAACGCGATCATCATGCGCGGGCCGCCTCACGGGCACGGGCCGCGAGCACGCCCGCCGCCTCGTCGCGCTTGAGCAGCCGGTCGCCGTAGAGCCCGCCGAAGGGCACCAGCGCCAGCAGGAAGAACAGCACGACCTTCTTCAGGGGCCACTTCACCGTGATCCAGACATCCAGCAGGAGCACCGCGTAGATGACGAACAGGATCCCGTGGAGGATGCCGAGCGGCATCATCAGGTAGTCGATGTCCGAGATCCGGCTCAGCACCGACCCGAAGATCAGCAGCGCCGGGAACGACAGCGCCTCCGGTACGGAGATGAGGCGCAGCCGGTGCAGGGCGGAAGCGGTCTTGATGTCCACGGGGAGCCTTCGGGGTGGATGCCGGGGGTCCGTCCCAGTGTCTCAGCCGCCCCGGCCGATCTTGTGGCGGGGCCCGTTCCCGGTGGATCGGGACGGATATCGGCCAACGGGCCCTGTTCGGTCCCGCCCGCTGCGGATAACGTCTTCCCGTGGCTCAGTTCCGACTTCAAGGCAGCAAGGTGCTCGCCGTCGACCTGACCGGGGACGCCGTGAAAGCGAAAAACGGCTCCATGGTCGCGTACGACGGCCAGATGGCCTTCAAAAAGATGACAGGCGGCGGCGAAGGCCTCCGCGGCATGGTGACCCGGCGGCTCACCGGCGAGCAGATGACCGTGATGGAAGTGCAGGGTCACGGCACCTGCTTCTTCGCCGACCGGGCGAGCGAGATCAATCTGGTCGATCTGCAAGGCGACAAGCTGTACGTCGAGTCCAGCAACCTGCTGTGCACCGACTCCGGCCTGCGCACCGGCACGTCCTTCACCGGCCTGCGCGGTGCGACGACGGGCAACGGCCTGTTCACCACGACCGTCGAGGGCAGCGGGCAGGCGGCGATCGTGTCCGACGGCCCGGCGGTGGTGCTGCGCGTCAGCGCCCAGTACCCGCTCTCCGTCGACCCGGGGGCGTACATCGCGCACACCGGCAACCTCCAGCAGTCCTTCCAGTCCGGTGTGAACTTCCGCACGCTGATCGGCGAGGGCTCGGGCGAGTCCTTCCAGATCCGCTTCGAGGGCGAGGGCCTGGTGTACGTGCAGCCCAGCGAGCGCAACACCATCGGGGGCGACGTCTGATGCCGTTCCGCGAGATCAACTCGAAGATGGTCGAGGCCCAGGTCGTACCCGGGCAGAAGATGTACAGCCAGCGCGGCGCGATGCTCGCGTACCGCGGCGAGGTCTCCTTCACCCCGAGCCTGACCGGCGGCCAGGGCGGTGTGATGGGCATGATCGGGCGCCGCGTGGCGAACGAGCAGACCCCGCTGATGGAGGTCGAGGGCAGCGGCACCGTGATGTTCGGCCACGGCGGCCACCACATCCAGGTGATCAGCCTGACCGGCGAGACCCTGTACGTGGAGGCGGACCGGCTGCTCGCCTTCGACGGCACCCTGCAGCAGGGCACGATGTTCATGGGCTCGCAGGGCGGGGTCATGGGCATGGTGCGCGGCCAGGTGAGCGGGCAGGGCCTGTTCACCACCACCCTCAAGGGCCACGGCTCGGTGGCCGTGATGGCCCACGGCGGGGTCATCCAGCTGCCGATCACCCCGCAGCGGCCCGTCCACGTGGACCCGCAGGCCTACGTCGCCCACCACGGCGAGGTCCGCAACAAGCTGTCCACGGCGCTGGGGTGGCGCGACATGGTGGGGCGCGGCTCGGGCGAGGCGTTCCAGCTGGAGCTGTCCGGACAGGGCGCGGTGTACGTACAGGCCTCGGAGGAGAAACTGTGAACTTTGGCCCCGTGACCGCCGGGCCGGGAGCCCCGACGGTCTTCGACCCGTACACCCTGCCGTCCGACGACAACGTCAACGCCTACACCTTCTGCGTGGAGCTCAAGGGGAGCCAGTGGTTCCTGCAGAAGGGCAAGATGATCGCCTACTACGGGCGCATCGAGTTCAACGGCATCGGCCACGGCCGCTTCGACCGGCTGCTGCGCACCAGCTTCCACTCGCCGCTGCACGCGAGCGACTGGGTGGTCGCCGAGGGCCAGGGCAAGATGCTGCTCGCCGACCGGGCCTTCGACGTGAACTCGTACGACCTGGACAAGGGGAACCTGACCATCAGGTCGGGCAACCTGCTCGCCTACGAGCCCACGCTCGCGCTCAAGCAGTCGATCGTGCCGGGCTTCCTCACCCTGATCGGGACCGGGAAGTTCGTGGCGGCTTCGAACGGGCCGGTGGTGTTCATGGAGCCGCCGCTGCGCGTGGACCCGCAGGCGTTGGTGGGGTGGGCGGACTGCCCCTCCCCCTGCCACCACTACGACCACGGGTACATGGCGGGCGTGATCGGGGGCCTGCGCTCGCTGACGGGCATCGGGGGCTCCTCGGGCGAGGAGCACCAGTTCGAGTTCGTCGGGGCCGGGACCGTGCTGCTGCAGTCCTCGGAGATGCTGATGGCGGAGCAGGCGGTCGGGGCCGTGGGCGCCGGAGCGGCCACGGGCAACGCCCAGGGCGTCCCGGGGGCCGGCCAGGGTCCGCTCGGGCAGCTGGGCGTTCCGCGGATGCCGGGGCAGCTGGGTGATCTCCAGCGCCGCTTCGGCCTCTAGGGGCCCCTCCCGTGCCAGGCCGCTCGTAGCTTTGTACGCAATTCAACTTCTTAGGTAGAGTTCTTTCATGGAGACCATCGAGACCGAGACGGCCACGAGCTGGCTGAACGACGCCGAACAGTGCGCCTGGCGCACCCACCTGGACGTCAGCAGACTGCTGATGCACCAGCTGGAGAAGGATCTCCAGCCCTTCGGGCTCACCAACAACGACTACGAGATCCTCGTGAACCTCTCCGAGTCCGAGGACCACCGGATGCGGATGAGCGACCTCGCGACGTCGACCCTGCAGTCCAAGAGCAGGCTCTCCCACCAGATCACCCGCATGGAATCCGCGGGCCTGGTCCGGCGCATGAACTGCGAGTCCGACCGCCGGGGGCTCTACGCCGTCCTCACCCCCGAGGGCATGGAGATGATGCGCAAGGTCGCCCCGCACCACGTGGCGTCCGTGCGCCGGCACTTCATCGACCTGCTCCCGCCGGACGCCATCGCGGCCCTGCGCGCCGCGCTCGGCCCGGTCGCGGACCATCTGCGCGCGGGCCGCGGCAAGGCCTGACCGGGAGCCTGAACCAGGGGCCCGAACCCGGGGCCTGACCCGGGGCCCGAACCCGGGGCCTGACCCGGGGCCCGAACCCGGGCCCGGACGGGCCCGGACGGGCCCGGGGCGCGGTCCTCGGCCGGAGGCCGGAGAATGGGCGGTAACGCTCGCTCGCCGGCCGCCGCCGAGCAACCGTAAGCGCCATGGCCGGCCTGAGGAGGTCAAGCCATGAAGCGCACCCTGTACGTCTCGGCGGCCGCGGCCGCCGCGGTCCTGCTGGTGGCGGGGCCGGTGGCGGCCGCCGTCGCGTCCACCACCGGAGCTGGTGCCGTCTCCGTCTCCGCGCTCCTGCGCGCCGCGGTCGATGCCGACGGGGCCGCCACAGCGGCCCTCAAGAGCCATCCCGGAGTCATCGAGTCCCTCGACAAGGACGGCTCGGTCTGGCACGTGAACGTGATCGGCAAGGACGGCAGCAACACGGAGCTGCTCGTCGACGAACCCAGCGGCACGGTCACCGTCGAGAACACCGACCAGAACGATGACGACGGCGCCGAGGACGCCGCCCTGATCGCCGCGAAGTTCACCGCCCAGGAGGCCATGAAGGCCGCCCTCGCGGCCCACGCGGGCACCGTCTGGTCGGTGAGCTGGGACGACGACGACAACAACGGCAGCGGCACCGAGCGCTACTGGAACGTCGAGGTCAAGACCGCCTCCGGGACGCAGAACGTGCACGTGGACCCGACCTCGGGCAAGGCCACCGCGACCCAGTCCGACTCGGACGACAACAGCGACGAGAACGACAACGACGGGAACAACTGAGCCCCGCTGAGCCCCGCACACGGAAGCCGCACCCCGCGGACGGGGTGCGGCTTCCGTGTGTGGTCAGTCCTCACGGTCAGGCGTTGGGACGCTTTCCGTGGTTGGCCTTCTTCTTCTTGCGGGCTCGCTTCTTGTTGCCGCGCTTCGCCATGAAACCTCCCTGCGTCGGGGCATTCCGGGCGTTCGCCAGTCTATGACCGGCCCGCGGGCTCCGCATCCGGTTCCGCCGGTTCCGTCAGGGTCGCGAGCAGCGCGTCCGAGGCCGCGTACGGATCGAGCTCGCCCGCCGCGACCCGCGCCGCCAGGGCGTCGAGGTGGGCGTCGCCGCGCAGGTCCGCCAGCCGCGCCCGCAGAGCGGTGATCGTGATCGTCTCGACCTCGCGCGCCGCCCGGGCCGTGCGGCGCTCCGCCAGCACCCCGCGCTCGTCCATCCACGCCCGGTGCTTCTCCAGCGCCTCGACCAGCTCGTCGATGCCCGTGCCCCGGGCCGCGACCGTCTTCACGATCGGCGGCCGCCAGTCGCCCTTGCCCCGGGACTCCCCCAGGCTCAGCATGTGGTTCAGCTCCCGGGCGGTGGCGTCCGCGCCGTCCCGGTCGGCCTTGTTCACCACGTAGACGTCGCCGATCTCCAGGATGCCCGCCTTCGCGGCCTGGATCCCGTCGCCCATCCCGGGGGCCAGCATCACCACCGAGGTGTCGGCCTGCGCGGCGATCTCCACCTCCGACTGCCCGACCCCGACCGTTTCGACCAGGATCACCTCGCAGCCGGCCGCGTCCAGCACCCGGATCGCCTGCGGGGCGGCCCAGGCCAGGCCGCCCAGGTGCCCGCGGGTGGCCATGGAGCGGATGTACACCCCCGGGTCGGAGGCATGGTCGGACATCCGCACCCGGTCGCCGAGCAGCGCGCCCCCGCTGAACGGCGAGGACGGGTCGACGGCGAGCACGCCGACCCGCTTGCCGGCCTGCCGGTAGGCGGACACCAGCGCCGAGGTGGTCGTGGACTTGCCGACGCCCGGGGAGCCCGTGAGGCCCACCACGTACGCGTTGCCCGTGAGCGGCGCCAGCGCCGCCATCACCTCGCGCAGCTGCGGGGACGCCCCCTCGACCAGCGAGATCAGCCGGGCGACCGCTCGCGGCCTGCCCTCACGGGCCTGGGCCACCAGCTGGGGGACGTCCACCGCCGTCATACGTGCTGCGCTCCTTCGTTCTCGCGGGTCCCGCGGGTCCCGCGGGTCTCGTACGGGTACGGGTGCGGTCGGGCGGCCGGCCGTCCGGCCGCCCGTCCACTAGGGGACGCGGACGATCAGGGCGTCGCCCTGCCCGCCGCCGCCGCACAGCGCGGCCGCGCCGACCCCGCCGCCGCGGCGCTTGAGCTCCAGCGCCAGGTGCAGCACCACGCGGGCGCCGGACATGCCGATCGGGTGGCCCAGGGCGATGGCGCCGCCGTTGACGTTCACCTTTTCCGGGGTCACGCCGAGGTCCTTCATTGACTGCACGGCGACCGCCGCGAAGGCCTCGTTGATCTCGATCAGGTCCAGGTCCTCGACGCCCAGGCCCTCCTTCTTCAGGGCGTGCAGGATCGCGTTGGACGGCTGCGACTGGAGCGAGTTGTCCGGGCCGGCCACGTTGCCGTGGGCGCCGATCTCGGCGAGCCACTCCAGGCCCAGCTCCTCGGCCTTGGCCTTGCTCATCACGACCACGGCGGCCGCGCCGTCGCTGATCTGCGAGGAGGTGCCGGCGGTGATGGTGCCGTCCTTGGCGAAGGCCGGACGCAGCTTGCCGAGGGACTCCACCGTCGTCTCGGCACGGATGCCCTCGTCCTGCGAGAACACCACGGGCTCGCCCTTGCGCTGCGGGATCTCGACCGGGGTGATCTCGGCCTCGAAGACGCCGTTCTTCTGCGCGGCGGCGGCCCGCTGGTGGGAGGTGGCCGCGAACGCGTCCTGCGGGGCCCGCTCGATGCCCAGGCGGGTGTTGTGCGTCTCGGTGGACAGGCCCATCGGGATGTTCTCGAAGGCGTCGGTGAGGCCGTCGTAGGCCATCGCGTCGAGCATCTCGATGGCGCCGTACTTGAAGCCCTCGCGGGACTTCGGCAGCAGGTGCGGGGCGTTGGTCATGGACTCCTGGCCGCCCGCGACCACGATGTCGAACTCGCCGGCGCGGATGAGCTGGTCGGCCAGGGCGATGGCGTCGAGGCCCGACAGGCACACCTTGTTGATGGTGAGCGCGGGCACGTTCATCGGGATGCCGGCCTTGACGGCGGCCTGGCGGGCGGGGATCTGTCCCGCGCCGGCCTGGAGCACCTGGCCCATGATCACGTACTGGACCTGGTCGCCGGAGATCCCGGCCCGCTCCAGCGCGGACTTGATGGCGAAGCCGCCGAGGTCGGCGCCCGAGAAGGACTTCAGCGAGCCCAGCAGCCGTCCCATGGGCGTGCGGGCCCCGGCGACGATCACTGACGTGGTGTTGTTCGTTCCGGACATGGAGCACAGCCCCTTGAAGATGAGGAGTGAACGAGGGTTTACCCGAATGTACTGAGCGGTACCCGTGCCGTCATCGGCCCGTCAGTGTGATCGCGCGCACGTTGCGTAACCACCTCCGGAGCGCTGCACTGTGTCCATGCTGACAAGAATCGACCACATCGGGATCGCCTGCTTCGACCTGGACAAGACGGTTGAGTTCTACCGTGCCACCTACGGGTTCGAGGTGTTCCACTCCGAGGTCAACGAGGAGCAGGGCGTCCGCGAGGCCATGCTCAAGATCAACGAGACCTCCGACGGCGGCGCCTCCTACCTCCAGCTCCTCGAGCCCACCCGCGAGGACTCCGCGGTCGGCAAGTGGCTGGCCAAGAACGGCGAGGGCGTCCACCACATCGCCTTCGGCACCGAGGACGTCCAGGGCGACTCGGAGGCCATCCGC
The DNA here is from genome assembly GCF_003287915.1 of Streptomyces sp. ICC4. Classification (NCBI taxonomy): domain Bacteria; kingdom Bacillati; phylum Actinomycetota; class Actinomycetes; order Kitasatosporales; family Streptomycetaceae; genus Streptomyces; species Streptomyces sp. ICC4. The sequence goes on from NZ_CP030286.1 coordinate 276,016, forward strand.
GGCAAGGGCGTCCGGGTCCTCTACGACCAGCCCCGCACGGGTTCGATGGGGTCTCAGATCACCTTCCTGCACCCCAAGGACTGCCACGGAGTCCTGACCGAACTGGTCACGAGCAACCCCGACCACTGATGTCCCGTTTCCCCGGCCGGTAGAGTGGCTCTGGCTCGGCCGGGGTTCGGTGCGGAGACGGGGTCGGGGCCTGTATCCCCAGCCCCGCCATCTGACACCATTCCCCGGGGGCGTCGTTCAGCGGGCGGACGATGCTCATTTGGGAGTGAGCTTGCGACCAGGGGACGGATGGGACCGCGCTGTGCGGGGCTACGAAAGCCAGGAGAGCCATCAGGCCGAGGCCGACCATCTCTCGCTCTTCGAAGCCGAGATGGAGCGGCTGAAGAAGGAACGCGGGAAGGCCGTCCAGCACGCCGATGACCTGGGGTACCAGGTCGAAGTGCTGCGCGCCAAGCTCCACGAGGTACGCCGCAACCTGGCGTCCCGCCCCGCCTACGACGGCGCGGACATGGGCTACCAGGCGGAGCAGCTGCTCCGCAATGCCCAGATCCAGGCCGACCAGATGCGTTCCGACGCCGAGCGCGAGCTGCGCGACGTACGGGCGCAGACCCAGCGCATCCTCCAGGAGCACGCCGAGCACCAGGCGCGCCTGCAGGCCGAACTGCACGCCGAGGCCGTCAACCGCCGCCAGCGCCTGGACCAGGAGCTGGGCGAGCGCCGCCAGACGGTGGAAGCCCACGTCAACGAGAACGTGGCCTGGGCCGAGCAGTTGCGCGCCCGCACCGAGTCGCAGGCCCGCCGGCTCATGGACGAGTCCCGCGCCGAGGCCGAGCAGACCCTGAACGCCGCCCGCGCCGAGGCCGCCCGGGTCGCCTCCGAGGCCACCCGCCGGCTCGCCGCCGAGAACGAGGCGACGCGCGCCGAGGCCGAGTCCACCCTGCTGCGCGCCCGCAAGGAGGCCGAGCGGCTGCTGACCGCCGCCTCCGCGCAGGCCCAGGAGGCCACCGAGCACGCGGAGCGGCTGCGCTCCACCACGTCCGCCGAGGCCGAGCAGACCCGGCAGCAGACGATGGACCTGGGCCGGGTCGCCGAACAGCGCACCCAGGAGGCCGACGCGGCCCTGCGCGAGGCCCGCGCGGCCGCGGAGAAGCTGCTGGCCGAGTCCAAGGAGAGCGCCGCACGGCAGCTCGCCTCCGCGGAATCCGTCAACGAGCAGCGCACCCGCACGGCCAAGGAGCAGGTGGCCCGGCTCGTCGGCCAGGCCACCAAGGAGGCCGAGGTCCTCAAGGCCGAGGCCGAGCAGTTGCTGGCCGATGCCCGCGGATCCGCGGAGCGGCTGCGCACCGAGGCCGGCGAGCAGGCCCGTACGGCGGCTGCCGAGGACACGGCGGCCCAGCTGGCGAAGGCCGCCCGCACCGCCGAGGAAGTCCTGAACAAGGCCTCGGAGGACGCCCGCGCCACCACCCGGGCGGCGTCCGAGGAGGCCGAGCGGATCCGCGGCGAGGCCGAGGCGGAGGCCGAGCGGCTGGGTGCCCAGGCCGCGGCCACGGCCGATGAGCTCAAGGGCGCCGCGAAGGACGACACGGAGGAGTACCGGGCCCGTACGGTCGAACTCCAGGAAGAGGCCCGCCGGCTGCGCGGCGAGGCCGAGCAGCTGCGCGCGGAGGCCGTCGCCGAGGGCGAGCGGATCCGCGGCGAGGCCCGCCGCGAGGCGGTCCACCAGATCGAGGAGGCGGCCCGCACCGCCGAGGAGCTGCTGGGCAAGGCCCGGGCCGACGCCGACGAGGTGCGCGGCAGCGCGAACACCGAGAGCGAGCGGGTCCGCGGCGAGGCCGTCGAGCGGGCCACCACGCTGCGCAAGCAGGCCGAGGAGACCCTGGAGCGGACCCGCGCCGAAGCCGAGCGGCTGCGCGCGGAGGCCGAGGAGCAGGCCGAGTCGGTCCGGGCCGAGGCGGACGCCGCGGCGGCCGTGCGGCGCCAGGAGACCGAGCAGGCGCTGGCCGCGAAGCGGGCCGAGGCCGACGAAGAGCTCGTCCGCCTGCACACGGATGCCGAGGGCCGCCTCACGACGGCCGAGCAGACCCTGCGCGACGCCCGGGCGGCCGCGGAGAACATCCGCAGGGAGACCACCGAGGAGAGCGACCGGCTGCGCGCGGAGTCCGCGGAGCGGATCCGCGCCCTGCAGGCGCAGTCGGAGGCGGAAGCCGACCAGCTGCGCACGGACGCGGCGCAGGACGCCGGCCGGGCCCGCGCCGAGGCCGAGCAGGCCGCGGTGCGGCTGACCGGCGAGGCCGAGGCCGAGGCGGAGCGGCTGCGCACGGAGGCGCAGGAGACCGCCGACCGGCTGCGCGCGGAGGCCAAGGCCGCCGCCGAGCGGGTCGGGCAGGAGGCCGCGGAAGCGCTGGCCGCCGCCCAGGAGGAGGCCGCGCGGCGGCGCCGGGAGTCCGAGGAGACCCTGGCCTCGGCGCGCACGGACGCGGAGAGCGAGCGGGCGCAGGCCCGGGAGGAGAGCGAGGAGCTCCTCGCCCAGGCGCGCAAGCGCTCCGAGGAGGCCCAGGCCGAGGCGGTCTGGCTCACCGAGGAGGCCGAGCGGCGCGCGTCCGAGGTGGTCGCGGCCGCCGAGGCCACCGCCCAGCAGGTGCACGACTCCGTGGCCGGGCTGCACGAGCAGGCCGAGGAAGAGGTCGCGGGGCTGCGCAGCGCGGCCGAGCACGCGGCCGACCGTACGAAGACGGAGGCCGGGGAAGAGGCCGACCGGGTGCGCGCCGACGCGTACGCGGAGCGGGAGCGGGCCACCGAGGACGCGAACCGGATCCGCGGCGAGGCGCGCACCGAGACGGACGCGGCGAAGGCCCTGGCCGAGCGGACGGTCGGCGACGCGATCGCCGAGTCCGAGCAGTTGCGCACCGACACCGCGGAGTACGCGCAGCGGGTGCGTACGGAGGCCACGGACGCGCTGGCCGCCTCCGAGCGCGACGCCGCCCGTACGAAGGCGGACGCCCGGGAGGACGCGAACCGGATCCGCGGCGAGGCGGCGGAGGCCCTGGAGGCCGCGCGCGCCGAGGGCGGCCGGATCGTCGCGGAGGCGACGGCGGAGGCCGAACGGCACACCGAGGAGACCCGCGCGGCGAACGCGCTGACCGTCGCCGCGGCCGAGCAGGAGGCTGCGCGCCTCACGGCCGAGGCCGAGGCCGCCTCCGAGGCGGCCCGCGCCGAGGCGGCGGGCACGTTGGACGAGGCCCGGTCGGAGGCGAACCGGCTGCGCACGGAGGCGGCGGAGCAGGCCGACCGGCTGGTCTCCGAGGCCACCGCGGAAGCCGAGCGGCACACCGAGGAGACCCGCGCGGCGAACGCGCTGACCGTCGGCGCGGCCGAGACCGCGGCCGAGGGCCTGCGCACCGAGGCGGCGGCCGTGCTGGACACGGCCCGCGCCGAGGCGGAGCGGCTCACGGCCCAGGCGGCGCAGACGCTGGCCGGGGCCGAGCGGGACGCGACGGGGATCCTGGTCGACGCGCGGACCGAGGGCGACCGGCTGGTCGACGAGACCCGCGCGGCCAACGAGGCGACCGTCGGCGAGGCGTTGGCGGAAGCGGGCCGGCTGCGTGCCGAGGCGGCGGGCGTGCTGGACGACGCCCGCGCGGAGGGCGGCCGGATCATCGGCGAGGCCACCGCGGAGGCGGACCGGGTCACGGTCGCGGCCAACGAGACGCTGGCGGGCGCCGAGCGGGAGTCCGAGCGGACGCTGGACGAGGCGCGCGCCGAGGCGGGCCGGATCCGCACCGAGGCCGCCGAGCAGGCCGACCACCTGGTCGGGGAGGCCGTCGCGGAGACGGACCGGCTCACCGAGCAGACGCGCAAGGACAACGAGCGCACGGTCGCGGAAGCGGCGAACGAGGCCGAGCGGCTGCGCGCCGAGGCGTCCGAGGCACTGTCCTCGGCGCAGGAGCACGCCACCCGCACCCGGTCCGGGGCCGAGCGGGTCAAGGCGGAGGCCGCCACCGAGGCGGAGCGCGTACGGGCCGAGGCCCGCGCGGAGTCGGAGCGGCTGCTGGACGAGGCCCGCGAGGAGGCCAACAAGCGCCGCAGCGAGGCCGCGACGCAGGTCGACCGGCTCATCACGGAGGCTTCCTCGGAGGCCGAGAAGCTGACCGGGGACGCGCAGAAGCAGGCCCTGGCCGCCACCACGGCGGCCGAGGAGCAGGCGGACGCGATGGTCGACGCGGCGCGCAAGGAAGCCGCGCGGATCACGTCCGAGGCGACCGTCGAGGGCAACTCCCTGGTGGAGAAGGCCCGTACGGACGCCGACGAGCTGCTGGTGGGGGCGCGCACCGACGCGTCGGCCATAAGGGAGCGGGCGGAGGAGCTGCGCGGCCGCGTCGAGGCGGAGGTCGAGGAGCTGCACGAGCGGGCCCGCCGGGAGTCGGCCGAGCAGATGAAGTCGGCCGGCGAGCGCGTGGACAAGCTGGTGCGGGCGGCGACCGAGCAGAGCGTCGAGGCCGAGGCGAAGGCCAAGGAGCTGGTGTCGGACGCGAGCAGCGAGGCGAGCAAGGTCCGCATCGCCGCGGTGCGCAAGGCGGAGGCGCTGCTCAAGGAGGCCGAGCAGAAGAAGGCCGAGCTGGTGCGGGTGGCCGAAGGCCGCCTCGCGGAGGCGACCGCGGAGGCCGAGCGGCTCGTCGACGGGGGCCGGCGCGAGCTCGAAGTCCTGGTGCGGCGCCGTGAGGACATTCAGGCGGAGATCTCCCGTGTCCAGGACGTTCTTGAGGCGTTGGAATCATTCGAGGCGCCTTCGGGTGGCACGAAGCCCGGGGTCGGCGGCCAGGGCGCGGGGGGCGTGAAGGCCGGTGCGACAGCGGGTTCCACTCGTTCGGGTGGCAAGACGTCAGAGGGCTAGTCAGTGCGCCTGGATGTGTGCTCCTGATGGAGGTTCAGGCGAACGAGTGACAAGCGTTCTGGCGCCTTGCCACTCAAAAGGGGTGTCATTGTCCAGATCAAACGTGGATTGACTCGATGACACGCCGTCCTGGCGCCTAGGATTCCCCTTAACACCTAACACCTCGCGTAGTACCTCATCGGTCTCATTCGACAGGAACCCCATGAGCGACACTTCCTCCCCCTTCGGCTTCGAGCTCGTGCGGCGTGGTTACGACCGCGGTCAGGTGGACGACCGCATCACCAAGCTGGTCTCCGACCGTGACAGCGCCCTCGGACGAATCAACTCTCTGGAAAAGCGGATCGAGGAGTTGCACCTCGAGACGCAGAACGCCCAGGCCCAGGTGAACGACGCCGAGCCGTCGTACGCCGGCCTCGGCGCCCGGGTCGAGAAGATCCTGCGCCTGGCCGAGGAGGAGGCGAAGGACCTGCGCGAGGAGGCCCGTCGCGCGGCCGAGCAGCACCGCGAGCTCGCCGAGTCGGCCGCCCAGCAGGTGCGCAACGACGCCGAGTCGTTCGCCGCCGACCGGAAGTCGACCGCCGAGGACGAGGGCGTCCGGATCGTCGAGAAGGCCAAGGGCGACGCCTCCACCCTGCGCAACGAGGCCCAGAAGGACGCGGCCTCCAAGCGCGAGGAGGCCGACGCGCTCTTCGAGGAGACCCGCGCCAAGGCCGCCCAGGCCGCCGCGGACTTCGAGACCAACCTGGCCAAGCGCCGCGAGCAGTCCGAGCGCGACCTGGCGGGCCGCCAGGCCAAGGCCGAGAAGCGCTTGGCGGAGATCGAGCACCGCGCGGAGCAGCTGCGCCTGGAGGCCGAGAAGCTCCGTACGGACGCCGAGCGCCGCGCCCGCCAGACCGTGGAGACCGCGCAGCGCCAGGCCGAGGACATCGTGGCCGACGCCAACGCGAAGGCCGACCGGATCCGCAGCGAGTCCGAGCGCGAGCTGGCGGCGCTCACCAACCGCCGCGACTCGATCAACGCGCAGCTCACCAACGTCCGCGAGATGCTGGCGACGCTGACGGGTGCCGCGGTCGCGGCCGCCTCCGCGCCGATCGACGACGAGCCGGTCACCCGCGGCGTTCCCGCGCAGCAGAGCCGCTAGTCGCGGAGGGCAGTACTCCGCTTCGACACCCGGGGCCCCGCGCCACCTCCAAGAGGTGGCGTGGGGCCCTTCGGCGTTCTAGCGTGGCGGAATGATCGAGCTTGAGGGCCTTACGAAACGATTCGGCGCGAAGACCGCCGTGGACCACCTCAGCTTCCAGGTCAGACCGGGGGTGGTGACCGGCTTCCTCGGCCCCAACGGGGCGGGCAAGTCCACGACCATGCGCATGATGCTCGACCTCGACAACCCGACCAGCGGGACGGTCAGGATCGACGGGAAGCACTACCGGGACCTGCCGGAGCCACTGAAGTACATCGGGGCACTGCTGGACGCGAAGGCGATGAACGGCGGCCGCAGCGCGTACAACAACCTTCTCTGTCTTGCGCAGTCGAACCGGATTCCGCGCAGCCGGGTCTCCGAGGTGCTCGACCTGGTCGGCCTGACGGCCGTGGCGCACAAGAAGTCGAAAGGATTTTCGCTGGGCATGGGCCAGCGGCTCGGAATCGCCTCCGCGCTGCTCGGTGACCCGGAGATCCTGATGTTCGACGAACCCGTCAATGGTCTGGACCCGGAGGGAATTCTCTGGATCCGCAATCTCATGAAGGGGCTCGCGGCAGAGGGAAGGACGATCTTCGTTTCCTCTCACCTGATGAGCGAAATGGCGCTGACCGCAGAGCATTTGGTGGTCATCGGACAAGGAAAGCTGCTGGCCGACCTGTCCATGGCCGATTTCATCCAGCAGAACTCCCGCAGTTACGTCCGCATGCGCTCGCCGCAGCAGGAACGGCTGAAGGACGTCCTGCACGACGCCGGGATCGACGCGATCAGCGTCCCGGCCACCGGCGCGCTGGAGATCGACGGCGCGGGCGCGGAGCGGCTCGGCGAGCTGGCCGCCCAGCACCAGATCGTGCTGCACGAACTCAGCCCGCAACGGGCTTCACTGGAGGAAGCGTTCATGCGCATGACGGCGGACTCCGTCGAGTACCACGCCCACGCACCGGGCATGGCTCCCGACAACCCGGCCCGGCCGGCCGACGTGCCCGCCTGGGGCGCCGGTTTCGACGCGAAGCACAAGGGCGGCGAGTGACCATGTCCTCCTTCCCCGCCGTCCTGCAGTCCGAGTGGACCAAGATCCGCTCCGTCGCCTCCACCCTCTGGACCCTGGCCGCCGCCGCCCTCGTCACGGTCGGCATCAGCTCCTTGATCTGCGTCTTCATCAACTCGTCCTTCGAGGACATGCCCCCGCAGGAGCAGGCCACCTTCGACCCGACCCTGGCCAGCTTCGCGGGCATGTCCCTGGGCCAGCTCGCGATGATCGTCTTCGGTGTGCTCGTCGTGGGCACCGAGTACAGCTCGGGCATGATCCGCACCTCCCTGGCCGCGGTACCGCGGCGCGGGTCCTTCCTGGCCGGAAAGCTGCTCGTCGCCACCGGGCTCGCGCTGGCCGTGGGCCTGATCACCAGCTTCGCGTCCTTCTTCCTCGGACAGGCGATCCTGGGCGACCGGAGCATCGCCATCAGCGAGCCGAACGTCCTGCGCGCCGTCTTCGGCGCCGGGCTGTACATGGGGATGCTCGCGCTGTTCTCCATGGGCGTGGCCACCATGCTGCGCAGCTCGATGCTCTCGCTGGGCATCCTGATGCCGTTCTTCCTCCTGGTCTCGAACATCCTCGGAGCGGTGCCGGCGACCCGGAAGGTCGCCCAGTACTTCCCCGACCAGGCCGGATCCAAGGTCATGCAGGTGATCCCGGGGGCGATGGGCAGCGAGAAGGTGCCCTACGGACCCTGGGGCGGCTTCGGGATCATGGCCCTGTGGGTGCTGGCGGCCGTTCTCGGCGGCTACCTCGTCCTCAGGAAGAGGGACGCCTGAGGTACTACGGGGAATGCCCGGGTCGATCTCAGGGGCAGCTCAGGGATCAGGCCCGGGACGGAACCGTAGGAACCTCGTTATCCTCTTAACCCTTACAGGGGCGAAACTCGCCCCGGCCTGGCAAGGGGCAGAGCACATGATCGAGGCAGTCGGGCTGACCAAGCGCTTCGGCGCGAAGACCGCCGTCGACGACCTGTCCTTCCAGGTCAGGCCCGGTCACGTGACGGGATTCCTGGGGCCCAACGGCTCCGGGAAGTCCACCACCATGCGCCTGGTCCTCGGCCTGGACCGCCCCACCTCCGGCCGGGTCACCATCAACGGCCTGCCCTTCCGTGAGCTGGCCAACGCCCAGCGGCACGTCGGCGCCCTGCTCGACGCCAAGGCCGTGCACGGCGGCCGCCGGGCCCGCACCCACCTCCTGTCCATCGCCCAGCTCTCCGGGATCCCCGAGAAGCGGGTCGATGAGGTCCTGGGCGTCGTGGGCCTCCAGGACGTCGCCCGGCAGCGCACGAAGGGCTTCTCGCTCGGCATGGGCCAGCGGCTGGGCATCGCGACCGCCCTGCTCGGAGACCCGCAGGTGGTGCTCTTCGACGAGCCGGTCAACGGGCTCGACCCCGAGGGCATCCTCTGGGTCCGCAACCTGATGCGCCGGCTCGCCGCCGAGGGCCGCACCGTCTTCGTCTCCTCGCACCTGATGAGCGAGATGGCGCTGACCGCCGACCACCTGATCGTGATCGGCCGGGGCCGGCTGCTGGCCGACATGAGCACCGCGGACTTCATCACGCACAACTCGGCCGGATTCGCGCGGGTCCGCACGGCCGACACCGACCCCGACGGCTGGGACACCCTGGGCTCCGTCCTCAGCAGGGCGGGGGGCCGGGTGCTCAAGGAGCCCGACGGGGCGCTGCGGGTGACCGGGCTGGAGCTGGCCCGGATCTCGGACCTCGCGCACGCCGCCGGCGTACGGCTGTGGGAGCTGTCGCCGCACCGGGCCTCGCTGGAGGAGGCCTACATGCGGATGACGCAGTCCTCCGTCGAGTACACCTCCACCGAGGACCCCCGGGCCGAGCTGTGGGAGCCCGAGCCGCTGTCCGTCCCGAAGTGGGAGGAGGAGGCGGCGGCCGCCGCCGTCGAGGTCCCGCAGGCCGGGTTCTTCGCGCCCCCGCCGCCCGGGACGGACGGGCGGCCGTTCCTGATGCCCGGCAGCCCGGGCGAGCTCGCCGGGGCCGCGCCCTCCCCCGGCCCCGCCCAGCCCCAGGAACCGGTGCGCACGCCCGCCCACGAGCCCGAGGACACCCGATGACCGCCCCCACCACCGCGACCGCCGGGGAGCCGGCCCCGCAGGGCTACAGCTCCCCGCTGCCGGCCACGCGGCCGCACCTGGGGCACGCGGTGGCCTCGGAGTGGACGAAGCTGATCTCGGTCCGCTCCACGATGTGGACGCTCGGCTCGCTGGTGCTGCTCGTCGTCGGCATCGGCGGCGCGGTGATCCTGCAGACCCGGGACCTGGACTACGAGCAGATGCCGTTCATCGCCCCCTCCCTCTTCGGCCTGCTCGTCGGGCAGCTGTCGGTGATGGTGCTCGGGGTGCTGACCGTGACCTCCGAATACGGCACCGGCCTGGTCCGCACCACCTTCACGGCGGCCCCCGACCGGTACCGGGTGCTGACCGCGAAGTACCTCGTCTTCGGCACCGCGGCCTTCCTCACCACCGCCGGGTCGGTCGCCCTGGTCGGGCTGACCGCCTCGATCCTGCACGGCGGCTCGGCCTCGGGGACGCACTCCGGCTCCGAGTGGGTCTCCGGGCTCCTGGGCAGCTTCTACGTCACCCTGCTCGGCGTGCTGTCCCTGGCTATCGGGGCGCTGGTGCGGCATTCCGCGGGCGCGATCGCCCTGATGCTGGGCATCGTCACCCTGCCGCCGGTCATAGGGGCCGTGTTCAGCATCTGGGAGGCCCTCGCCCCGGTCGGCCGGGCCATGATCCAGTACAACGCGCCCATGGCGCTGATGCAGCTGTTCGGGCTGCCCGCCGGCGGCAGCGAGCCGGCCGCGGACGGCGCCGTGGTCGCGGACGGCATCACGGCCCCGGGCAGCCTGAGCCACCTGGTGCTGATCCTGCTGGTGACGGGCGCGGCGGTCGCCGCCTCGTACGTGGTGACCGGCCGCCGGGACGTCTAGGACGGACCTGACGGGACGGGACCCGACGGGCCCCGACCGGACCCGACCTGACCGGGACGTCCGGGGCCGGCTCAGTGCTTGGGAGCGTTGCGGGACCGCTGCACCTTGGAGGTGCGGCGGTCCTTCGCGTTCCAGCAGGCCTTGTGCCAGTGCCTGCGGTCGTCGACGCCGCCGTACTCCGGCCAGGCCACCAGGTGCGGGGTGCCGGAGGGGATCTCCTGGTCGCATCCGGGGCAGCGGTACCGCTTGCCCGCCGCGCTCGCGCCCGCGACGTGCCGGACCTTCCAGTCCTCGCCCTGGTACTCCTCCATGCGCTCCAGCCCGTACCGGTCCAGACTGCCCGGGCCCGAGGCCTGGTCCGAACGATCGGCTGGATTCTCGCCGCCCCTGGGGCGGTTGTGGCGCGGTGACACGTATACCTCACGGATGGGCGGACGGCAGTGACTTTCTCCCAGACTACGCGCAGCGAGCCGGGGTACCCGCAGGGTGGCCGAAGGACGACCATCCGCAATACGTGACTGGCCCGACAATCCCAATAACTTTCCTGTCAGGCCGTGCCTTTGGCACGTGTCAGACGTTGTTGCCGGTAAGAAAACCGGTCCGCCTGGGGGAGGCCGCGTCAGCCGCGAGGAGGCTAAAGGCGATGCGTGTAGGAGCGTTTGTACTGGCAGCCCAGTTCCCTGGCCAGGGTCAGGGAGAGGCACTGCACCGGGCGGTGCGGACCGCCGAGGTGGCCGAGGAGACCGGGCTCGACTCGGTCTGGCTCGCCGAGCACCACTTCGTCCCGTACGGGGTCTGCCCCTCGGCGGTGACCCTGGCGGCCCTGATGCTGGGCCGCACCCGCCGGCTGCGCGTGGGCACGGCGGTCAGCGTGCTGCCGAACACGCACCCGGTGGCCCTGGGCGAGCAGGCGGCCCTGCTGCACCTGACCTCGGAGGGACGGTTCTCCCTCGGCGTCGGCCGGGGCGGCCCCTGGGTGGACCTGGAGGTCTTCGGGGGCGGCCTCGACGCGTACGAGAACCGCTTCCAGGAGGACCTGGACCTGCTGCGCCGCTGGCTGGCCGAGCCTCGGGTGGGGGCGGGGTCGGGAGCGGGGTCCCCGGCGGCCGCGCAGGCGGCTGTGCAGCCGGATCTGCGGGGCCCCGGCGGGCGGTACGGCTTCCGCGAGGTGGCCGTCGTACCGCGCCCGTCGGAGGCTCTGGACGGGGACGGGAAGGGGCCGGAAGTGATCGTCGCCTGCACCTCCCCCGCATCGGTCCGGCTGGCCGCGGAGCGCGGTCTGCCCATGCTGCTCGGCATGCACTGCGGTGACGAGGACAAGGCCGCGATGGTCGACCTGTGGCGGCGCACGGCGCGGGCCGCGGGCCGCTCGCCCGAGGCGGACCACGTGTCGGCCGGGGTGTGCCAGCTGGCGGACCGGACGGCGGACGCCCGGGAAACGCTGATGAAGTCGATGCCGGGCTGGCTCAAGCAGGGGCTGGACGCGCACGTGACGGTGGACGGCCGCCGGCGCGCGATGCGCGACCCGGTCGCGTACACCGAGCTGTTGTGCGACCTGCACCCCGTGGGCACCCCGGAGCTGGCGGCGGACCGGCTGGCGGCCACCTCGGAACGTACGGGCATCACGCGGTTCGCCCTGCTGACGGAAGGCTCGGGGGACCTCGCCGCGACGGAGGAGAACCTCCGCAGGCTCGGCACCGAAGTCGTGCCCCGGCTCGGCTGAGACCAGGGCTGCCGCTCCGTTGGCACCGGAGCGGCAGCGGGATACCGGTCGTACACGGTCACATGTGCGGATCGTGCGCTGACGAACGGGGCGTGCGCCTACGGGGCCGTGCTAACAGTCGCGCAGCTCCGGCGACTGGTTGAGCAGCTGACCGCGGATCGAAGTGAACTTGGCCAGCCGGTCGTCCACCGAGGAATCCAGCGGGAAGACCGCCAGCCGGTGACAGTTCTGGAATGCCAGGCGCACTCCGAAGTGGCGCTGCAGCGCACCCCGTATCGCGTCGCTCGCGAGAGCGCGCAGCAGTTGGCCACGCGCCTGCTCGTCGGGCGGCGGCGTCTGGTTGTCGGCGAACTGTCCGCCGTCGACCTTCAGCTGGGCCACCAACGAGCTGATCATCTCCCATGCGTAGGGCAGGGAGGTCCGGACGCAGTCGACGAAAGCGGCTTCGTCGACCTCGCCTCGCTCGGCCTGTTCGAGTAGGGCCGGTGAGACGTCGAGCGACATGGGTTCTCCTCTCGCGACCCCGGCCGATTGGGTGACCGGAGTCTTACGGGCAGGGACGGAGATCGCGACGCAGTGTGCACGCGTCGCAACCTCCCGCTCACCACGGTAGGCGCCCGGTGGGGACCGCACCAGGAGAATGCGCATACAACGCGCCATCCGCGAACGGGGCTTTCGGGGGCGAATCGCGTGCAGGCCCATCGGTCGAGTAGCGTTGCCGACCATGCGTCTCGTCATTGCCCGCTGCTCCGTCGATTACGCGGGCCGGCTCACCGCCCATCTGCCCTCGGCACCCCGTCTGATCCTCGTGAAGGCCGACGGCAGTGTCTCGATCCACGCGGACGACCGGGCGTACAAACCGCTCAACTGGATGTCGCCGCCGTGCACCCTCAAGGAGGGGACCGGTGACGAAGCCGGCGTCTGGACCGTCATCAACAAGGCGGGCGAGAAGCTCATCATCACCATGGAGGAAGTCCTCCACGACTCCTCGCACGAGCTGGGCATCGACCCGGGCCTGATCAAGGACGGCGTCGAGGCCCACCTGCAGGAGCTCCTGGCCGACCGGATCGACACCCTCGGCGAGGGCTACACGCTGATCCGCCGCGAGTACATGACCGCGATCGGCCCGGTGGACATCCTGTGCCGGGACGGTTCGGGCGCGACGGTCGCGGTGGAGATCAAGCGGCGCGGTGAGATCGACGGCGTGGAGCAGCTCACGCGCTACCTGGAGCTCCTGAACCGAGACCCGCACCTGGCGCCCGTCAAGGGCGTGTTCGCGGCCCAGGAGATCAAGCCCCAGGCCCGCGTCCTGGCGAACGACCGCGGCATGGACTGCGTCGTCCTCGACTACAACGCCATGCGCGGCATCGAGGACGACAAGCTCCGCCTGTTCTAGGCGCCGTCGGTCGTCCCGTCCGGGCCGGTCACGGCGTGCCGCCCGTCGTTCCCGTCGTCGTGCCCGTGGACGTTCCGGTCCCGCCGGTCTCCCCCGTCGGGGTGGGCGTCGGGGTCGGCGTCGGGGTGGGCGTCGGCGTGGTGGGCGTGTCCGTCGGCGGGGTCACCGGCGGGACGACCGGGCCCGTCGAGCCCGAGGGCTGCGGGGTCGGCGAGGGCTTGCGCGTGGTGGACTTCTTCGGCGACGGCGTGGCGCTCGGCTCCTCCGCGCCCGGTGACGACGTGTCCGGTTCCGGTGCAGGATCGTTCCCGCTCGGGCCCGGATCGCTCGGCGCCGTGACCGGGTCCCCCGCGGTCGGGGTCGTCGAGGCGCCCGGCCCCTGGGTCGGCGGGGGCGTCTCGTCGGAGCTCATCGCCAGCGCGACCACCGCACCCAGCACCACCACCGTCAGCGCCCCGGCCGCGGCCAGGAGCAGCGGCTTGCGGCTGGGCCGCGGCTTCGGCCGGGGCGCCGGCCGCGGCGCTTCGGCCGGTTCCGGCGTGAGCGGGAAGGCGTCCTCGAAGACCTCGGCCAGCGTCGTGGGCGAGACCGAGCCCGCGGGCACCACCGCCGGCACCACCGTGGTGACCGCTTCCGGGCCCGACGGGTCGGCGGGGGCCGGCACGAGCCCGGGAACCACCGGGGACACGGGAGCCACCGGGGTCACAGCGGACACCAGGGGCGCAGGGGCCACCGGAGGCACGGGGGCCGCCGGGGCCTTCGTGGTCTTCGTGGTCTTCGGCGCGGCGGGAGTCAGCGGCGACACCGGAGGCAGCGCGGCCACCGGGAGCACCGTGGTCGGGCCGGTCAGGGCCGCCAGTCCGCTCCCCGCGGCGCCGGCCGCAGCCGGGGCCGGCGGGGCCAGCCGCAGCGGCGGCGAGACGTGCACTCCGGCCGCCTCCCGGTCGGTCACCAGGGCCAGGGCCCGGCGGCCCGCCACGGTGCCCCGCTTGTCGGCCAGCGCGCCGCGCAGCCCGATCGAGGCCTCCAGCTCGGCCCGCGCCCGGTCGATGCGGCCCTCGCACAGGGCCAGTACGCCCAGTTCGTGGTGGAAGTACGCCTGTTCGGCGACCTCCCCGGCCTTGCGCGCGGCCTCCGCGCCCGCGCGCAGCACCCGCTCCCACGCCTCCCAGTGCAGCGAGGCCGCGAACGCCGGGGCAGCCGTCCGGGCCAGCAGGACGGCCGCCACCACGTCCGCGCCGGCGAGCGCGGCGAGTATCGCGTCCGCCTCGGCCGCGACGCGCTCCGGGGTCACCGAGGTGTGTCCGGTCCACCAGGCGTAGTGCCGGGCGGCCGTACGGGCCTCCTCGGCCGCGGTGTCCCCGTACCCGACCTCCTCCAGCTGCCGCGCGACCCCGGCGGCGAGCCGGTAGCGCGTGCCGACGGGGGTCAGCAGGCCGCAGTCGAGCAGTTCCCCGACGGCCGTGTCGGCGTGCGTGTCCCCGACCAGCGCCGGCAGGTGCGCGTGGTGCGGCAGCTCCCCGCCCAGCGCGCAGGCGATCCGCAGCGCGGCCCGCCCGGACTCGCTGACCCGCGAGGCCAGCAGTTCCGCCGGAGCGGCGCCCTCGGCCAGGGTCGGCAGCGGCACGAAGACGGTGTCGCGGGGCCGTTCCTCGAAGACGCCGGGCTCCTCGTCCTCGTCCTCGGCGCCGGCCCGGTTCAGCTCGTCGCGCCGGCGCAGCAGCGCCGCGGCCTGGACGAAGCGCAGCGGCAGCCCTTCGGAGGCGAAGCGCAGGTCGGCCGCCCAGGCGGTCTCCGCCTCGTCGAGGACCCGGCCGGTGCCCGCTTCGAGCAGGGCCACGCAGTCGGTGCGGCTCAGTCCGCCGAGGAAGACCTCTTCGAGGTGCGAGTCCTCGGAGGGGGCCCGGGTGTCGGGGGTGGCGGCCAGCAGGTAGGCGCACTCCGGCGTGGCCCGCAGCAGTTCGTCGAGGGCGGGGCCGCCCATGTCGAGGTCGTCGAGGAGGACGACGGCGCCGATCTCCCGCACCCGGGCGAGGAGCCGGTCGCGGTCGGGGCGTTCGGCCGTGGCCTCGCAGACGGTGGCGTACAGCGCGTGGAGGAGTTCGCCGGGCTGCTGGTGCCCGTATCCGCTGAGCCGGACGACCCCGTCGGGGGCGATGTCCGCGCAGTCGTCGGCGATGGCGTCGAGCAGGGCGGTGCGCCCGGATCCGGGCGGTCCGGTCAGCCGTACGGAGCGGCCGCGGGCCAGGAGGCGTACGAGGCGCTCGCGCTCCTCCTCGCGGCCCAGCAGCAGCCGTCCGGCCGGGGCCCCCGGCGGTACGGGCGGGCGCGCCGCGGCGGCTCTGGAGGCCCGGGCGGCGGGTGTGCGCCGGGCGGGGACGGGGTCGCTCTCGCCGCCGGGGCGGTGGGTCGGCTCGATCTCGCTGCCGTCGACGGGGTTCACCGTGAGGGTGAAGTCCCCGGTGGTCAGCGTCACCACTCGTGCGGGCTGCTGAGCCGGATCGGCCTGCCCTTGTGTGCGGTCCATGACCAAGTCCCCCGATCGCGCCGTGCGCCGTCGTATCGCCCGGCCTTCGCACACGCCGCTGTCGCTACTGGTCCGGTTTCCGCCCGAACCCTAGACCGTGCCCGGCGGCGCGGGAACCGCCGGGGTGCCTTCACCACCGGACCGTTACGTTTCCGCAGGAAATGTCGCGGGAGATTCCGGCCGGATCAGACCCGCGGCAGGGATTCCGCTTCCAGGCCGCCCTCGATCGCGAGGATCCGGTGCAGCCGGGTGGCGACGAGCAGCCGCTGCATCTGCGGCGGCACCCCGCGCAGGACGAGCCGCCGGCCGGTCCGGCCGGCCCGGCGGTGTGCTCCCATGATCACGCCGAGGCCGGTCGCGTCCCAGGAGTCGAGCCCGGTGAGGTCCAGCACGAGGTCCCCGTGGCCGTTGTCGAGGGCGGAGTGCAGGGCCGTACGGGCGTCCGCCGCGCTGCGCACGTCGAGGCGGCCCCCGACAGCGAGTTCGGCGTGGTCGCCCCTGATGTGCATGTGTGCTCCCGGCAGTGCGGTACTGCGTGCGTATGGTCCGACTGGTCCGTGGTCGGCAACTCTCACTTCAACTGACTGCCCCAGGGGCAGGGAAGTTGCCGACCGTGAGCGAACCGATACCAAATTCACCCTTTGGGGTGCCGGCGTTCGAACTGGTGGTCAGTGCTTGTAGAAGCCCTGGCCGCTCTTGCGGCCGAGGTCGCCGGCGTCCACCATGCGGCGCATCAGCTCCGGCGGCGCGAACTTCTCGTCCTGCGTCTCGGTGTAGATGTTGCCGGTGGCGTGCAGCAGGATGTCGACGCCGGTGAGGTCGGCGGTGGCCAGCGGGCCCATCGCGTGCCCGAAGCCGAGCTTGCAGGCGATGTCGATGTCCTCGGCGGAGGCTACGCCCGATTCGTACAGCTTCGCGGCTTCGACGACCAGGGCCGAAATGAGACGGGTCGTCACGAAACCGGCGACATCGCGGTTGACGACGATGCAGGTCTTGCCGACGGACTCGGCGAACGCCCTCGTGGTGGCGAGGGTTTCGTCGCTCGTCTTGTAGCCGCGCACGAGCTCGCACAGCTGCATCATCGGGACGGGCGAGAAGAAGTGCGCGCCGACGACCCGCTCCGGACGCTCCGTCACGGCCGCGATCTTGGTGATCGGGATGGCGGAGGTGTTGGAGGCGAGGATCGCGTCTTCGCGCACGAGCTTGTCGAGCGCGCGGAAGATCTCGTGCTTGATCTCGAGCTTCTCGAAGACGGCCTCGACGACGATGTCGGCGTCGGAGACCGCTTCGAGCTCGGTGGTCGTCGTGATCCGGGCGAGGGCCGCCTCCGCGTCCTCGGCGGTCAGCTTGCCCTTGGAGACGAACCTGTCGTACGAGGCCTTGATCCCGTCGGTCCCGCGGGTCAGAGCGGCATCGGTGACATCGCGCAGCACGACGTCCCATCCCGCCTGAGCGGAGACCTGCGCGATTCCGGAACCCATCAGTCCGGCACCGATGACGGCGAGCTTCCCAGCCACTGCACACCCCACGCTTTCGAATACGGCACAGCCTCGTTCGTTCTCCGGCGGAGACTAGCGCCCGGGAAGGGCGGAGTGACCGCGAAGTAACACGCGTCACGTCTCAGATGACGGACATCACACCGGGACGGCCCAGCAGTGCGCCGGAGGGCCGCAGTTGGCCCGCACTACGCTGGCGGCATGGTGAACCTCACGCGCATCTACACCCGCACCGGCGACAAGGGCACGACCGCCCTCGGCGACATGAGCCGTACGGCCAAGACCGATCTGCGGATCTCCGCCTACGCCGACGCCAACGAGGCCAACGCGGCCATCGGGACGGCGATCGCACTCGGCTCGCTGCCCGCCGACGTCGTGAAGGTCCTGGTCCGGGTGCAGAACGACCTCTTCGACGTCGGCGCCGACCTCTGCACCCCGGTCGTGGAGAACCCGGAGTATCCGCCGCTGCGCGTCGAGCAGTTCTACATCGACAAGCTGGAGGCGGACTGCGACTCCTTCAACGAGCAGCTGGAGAAGCTCCGCAGCTTCATCCTCCCCGGCGGCACCCCCGGCGCCGCCCTCCTCCACCAGGCCTGCACGGTGGTCCGCCGCGCCGAGCGCTCCACCTGGGCCGCGCTGGAGGCGCACGCCGAGGTGATGAACCCGCTGACGGCCACCTACCTCAACCGCCTCTCCGACCTCCTGTTCATCCTGGCCCGTACGGCCAACAAGGAGGTCGGGGACGTCCTGTGGGTCCCGGGCGGGGACCGCTAGCGACTGCTGTCCCGGGTGCTTTCCCGGCTGCTGTCCCGGGTGCTTTCCCGGCGGGCGGCCTCCAGGGGGGCCTTCGCCGGCGCCCGCTTCGGCCACACCGTGTACGCGACGGCGATCAGCGCGTGGATGCCGGTCATCCGCAGCCCCGTGAGCTGCCACCCGCGCAGCGGGCCGGTGTCCGCCGCGCCGCCGACGTACCAGATCGCGGCCTGCAGCAGTCCGGCCGCGACGGCGGCGGCGAGGAGGGTCCGGGCGACCAGCTTCCACTCGTGGACGGCCCGCGCCCAGCCGTACCCGGCGCCGACCGGCTTCGGGCCCCCGGCCAGGCGGTACGCCGCGTGGCCGTCGAGCCAGCGCACCGTGTAGTGCCCGTAGGCCACGGTGTAGCCGATGTACAGCGCGGCGAGCCCGTGCTTCCAGTCCGGCTCGGCGCCGCCGCGCAGGTCCACGGCGGTGGCCGCGAGCAGCACCAGTTCCAGCAGCGGCTCGCACAGCAGGACGGCCGCGCCGGTCTTCGGCATCTTCGCGAGGTAGCGCAGGGCCAGGCCGCCGGTCAGCAGGACCCAGAAGCCGACTTCGCAGACGATGATCAGGGTGACGAGCACGGGACTCTCCGTTCCTGCGGTGGGGGGACGTCTCCAGCTTCCCGCCCGGTCGGCGCCGATTCCTCGTCACCGGTGACGAAAGGCGCGGGAGCCGCACTGCACCTTTCGATGTAGCGCTCCTCGGCCCCGATGGCGATGCCCGGCCCCGCCTCACCCTGTTGGATGGGACCGTGACCCCGAAGATCCCGCCCCCGCACCGTGACGACGTCCTGCTCGCGGTGGCCAGCGTGGCTGCCGGCCTGGTCCTGTGGTCGCTCGGGGTGCACAGCTCCGCCACCCGGGACCTGCTCCCCGCCTGGGCCGCGCTCGTCCCCCTCTTCGCCCTCGGCGCGATGGAGCTGCTGCGCCGCAGCGCGCCCCGGCTGACCCTCGCCGTCGGCACCGCCGGACTGATCGCCGACCAGTTCACCGTGGGGAATCTGGCCACCGTCCTGATCTTCACGGACCTGATGTACGCGGCCGTCGTCTACGGCAAACCCGCCATGGCCCGCCGTCTCCCGGTGACCACCGGCCTGATCACCGTGGCCGTCACCATCGCCTCCGTAGCCTGGCTGCGCACCCCGCAGGCCCTGCTGATCGGCGTGGTCACCGGCATCGTGAGCTTCGGTCCGGCGCTGACCGGCGCCACCCTGCGCAACCACCGCGAGGCCGCGGTCGCCGCCCGGCTGCGCGCCGAGCAGACCGCGCTGCTGGCCGAGATGGACCGGTCGCAGGCGGTCGTCGCCGAGCGCGCCCGGATGGCCCGCGAACTGCACGACATGGTGGCCAACCACCTCTCCGCGATCGCCATCCACTCCACCGCCGCGCTCTCCATCGACTCCCCCGCCACCAGCCGCGAGGCCCTCGGGGTGATCCGGGAGAACAGCGTCCAAGGACTGGCCGAAATGCGCCGGCTGATCGGGCTGCTGCGGGACGCGGGCGCGGAGCAGGAGGCGGCCGCCACGCCGTCGCTCGACGGGCTGGAGGTCCTGCTGGGGCAGGCCCGCGTCAACGGCGCCGCGAGCGACCTGGACTTCGTGCTCCTGGACGACCGGCCGCCCGGGGAGCCGCTGCCGGCCCCCGTGGAGCTGGCGGCGTACCGGATCGTCCAGGAATCGCTGACGAACGCCCTCAAACACGCCGCCCCGGGCACGGTCCGGGTCCGGGTCTGCCTGGACGGCGCGGAGGGCGGGGTGCTGAGCGTCCGCGTGGACTCCCCGTACGGGGAGCGCCCCGGCCCCCGCGCGCCGGGGTCCGGGGCGGGGCTGATCGGCATGCGGGAGCGGGCGGAGCTGCTCGGCGGGGAGTTCCGGGCGGGGCGCGAGGAGTCGGTGTGGCGGGTGCGGGCCACGCTGCCCGCACGGGAGAGGGCGGTGCGGACGTGACGACGGTCAGGGTAGTGGTGGCGGAGGACCAGGGCGCGGTGCGGTCCGGGCTGGTCCTGATCCTGCGCAGCGCGGGCGACATCGAGGTGGTGGGCGAGGCGGCCGACGGGGAGGAGGCGGTGCGCCTGGCCCGGGAGCTGCGGCCGGACCTGGTGCTCATGGACGTGCAGATGCCGCGCCTGGACGGGGTCTCGGCGACCCGCCAGGTGGTCGCGGAGGGCCTGGCCGACGTCCTCGTCCTGACCACGTTCGACCTGGACGAGTACGTCTTCGGGGCGCTGCGCGCGGGCGCGGCCGGCTTCCTGCTGAAGGACGCGGACGCGGCGGAGCTGATCACGGCGGTACGGACGGTCGCGCGCGGGGAGGGCCTGATCGCGCCGGCGGTGACCCGGCGGCTGATCGCGGAGTTCGCGGCTCCGCGGCCCGTACGGGTGCCCGTGCCGGCGGCGGTGGAGTCACTGACCCGGCGCGAGCGGGAAGTGCTGGGGTGCCTGGGCGAGGGCTTGTCGAACGCGGAGATCGCGGTGCGCCTGGAGATGGCGGAGGCCACGGCGAAGACGCACGTCAGCAGGCTCCTGGCGAAGCTGGAGCTTCGCAGCCGGGTCCAAGCAGCGGTGTTGGCACAGGAGTTGGGGCTCTAGCGGGAATCCGGCCGGAAACGACTCCCCGGGTTTTCCGTAAGGTCTGGACCTCTTGACGGTTGGTCCAGACCTTTCTACTCTCACGCACAACTGTGGTGAGCGTGTCATGACAAAAAGTCATGCGGCGCGCTCACGGGCGGCGCAGGTCCCACCCCCATGCCGCGGCCGTCCCCACGGCCGCGGCGGACCTCGGAGGAGCACCCTTGAGCACAGCACCCCCACGACGCGCACCACTGCTTCGAAGAGTCGCGGCCGCCCTGGCCGTCCTCACCCTGCCCCTCGCCGGACTCGTGGCCGTCGCCGGCCCCGCCGCGGCAGCCGCCTCGGCGACGGCGACGTACACCAAGGTCTCCGACTGGGGCTCCGGCTTCGAGGGCAAGTGGACGGTGAAGAACACCGGCACGACCACCCTCAGCAGCTGGACCGTGGAGTGGGACTACCCGTCCGGCACCGCCGTCACCTCCGCCTGGGACGCCACCGTCACCAGCTCCGGCACCCACTGGACCGGAAAGAACGTTGGCTGGAACGGCACCCTCGCCCCGGGCGCCACCATCAGCTTCGGCTTCAACGGCACCGGCGGCGGCGCCCCCAGCGGCTGCAAGGTCAACGGCGGCAGCTGTGACGGCGGCACCACCCCCACCGACAATCCGCCCAGCGCCCCCGGCACCCCCACGGCCAGCGGCGTCACCGACACCTCCGTGACCCTCGGCTGGGCCGCGGCCACCGACGACAAGGGCGTCAAGAACTACGACGTCTACCGCGGCGGCGCCAAGGTCGCCACCGTCACGTCCCCCTCGTACACCGACTCGGGCCTGACCAAGGGCACGACGTACGGCTACACGGTCACCGCCCGCGACACCATCGACCAGACCGGTCCCTCCTCCGGTTCCGTCTCGGTGACCACCACCGGCACCACCACCCCGCCCGACCCGGACCCCGGCAACCCCGGCGCCGCGGTCAAGCTCGGCTACTTCACGAACTGGGGCGTCTACCAGCGCAACTACCACGTGAAGAACCTGGTCACCTCCGGCACCGCCGCGAAGATCACGCACATCAACTACGCCTTCGGCAACGTCCAGGGCGGCAAGTGCACGATCGGTGACGCCTACGCCGACTACCAGAAGACCTACGACGCCTCCTCCAGCGTCTCCGGCACCGCCGACACCTGGGACCAGCCGGTCGCGGGCAACTTCAACCAGCTGCGCCAGCTGAAGAAGAAGTACCCGAACATCAAGGTCCTGTACTCCTTCGGCGGCTGGACCTGGTCCGGCGGCTTCGGCCAGGCCGCGGCCAACCCGGCCGCCTTCGCCCAGTCCTGCTACGACCTGGTCGAGGACCCGCGCTGGGCCGACGTGTTCGACGGCATCGACATCGACTGGGAGTACCCGAACGCGTGCGGCCTGACCTGCGACACCAGCGGGGCCGCCTCCCTGAAGAACGTGCTCTCGGCGCTGCGCGCGAAGTTCGGCGGCAGCAACCTGGTCACCGCGGCGATCTCCGCCGACGGCTCCAACGGCGGCAAGCTCGACGTCGCGGACTACGCGGGCGCCGCACAGCACGTCGACTTCTACAACGTCATGACGTACGACTTCTTCGGCGCGTGGGCGGCGCAGGGCCCGACGGCCCCGCACTCCCCGCTCACCTCGTACACCGGCATCCCGATCGCCGGGTTCAACTCCGAGGCCGCGATCACCAAGCTCAAGGGCAAGGGCATCGCCGGCTCCAAGCTCAACCTCGGCATCGGCTTCTACGGCCGGGGCTGGACCGGCGTCACCCAGGCCACGCCCGGCGGCACCGCCACCGGACCGGCCCCGGGCACCTACGAGCAGGGCATCGAGGACTACAAGGTCCTCAAGAACAGCTGCCCCTCGACCGGCACCATCGCCGGCACGGCGTACGCCAAGTGCGGCAGCAACTGGTGGAGCTACGACACCCCCGCCACCATCGCCGGGAAGATGAGCTGGGTGAAGCAGCAGGGCCTCAAGGGCGCCTTCTACTGGGAGTTCAGCGGCGACACCGGCAACGGCGAGCTGGCCACCGCGGTCCACACCGGCCTTCAGTAAGCCCCGCGCGCACGGCTTCTGAACGACGCCCGGTGAAAAGACGAAGCCGGGGAGAGGGGTCCGCCCCCCTCTCCCCGGCTTCTCCACGTTCCGCGGGTCGTACGCGCCCTCAGGCGACGTTCACCCGCTGCCCGGGCGGAGCCGCCTCGAGCCAGGCCAGGAAACCGGTCAGCGCGTCATCGCTCATCGCCAGCTCCAGCCGGGTGCCGCGGTGGACGCAGCCGAGTACGACGGCGTCGGAGAGCAGGGCCAGCTCCTCCTCGCCCTCGGGCGCACGGCGGGCGATGACCTCGATGGAGGACCGCTCCAGCAGCCGGCGCGGCCGCGGGGAGTAGCTGAAGACGCGGAACCAGTCGATGCGGTCACCGCTGTAGCGGGCGACCCCGTACACCCAGCCCTTGCCGGAGACGTCGGGCTCCTCGGCCACGCCCCAGCGCAGGCTGCAGTCGAAGGTGCCGCCGGAGCGCTGGATCAGCCTGCGGCGCAGTCCGAAGACAAACAGCCCGACCACCACCAGGGCCACTACGGACAGGCCGCTCACAAGCAGAGCGAGGAGCATCTTTCACCGACCTCCTCGCTCATCGAAAACCTCAACCGACGGAGCTCCTACCAGACGGAGTCTGGGGGCGACCTGCATCGCCTCAGCCGCGACCCGGTCCGAAAAGTTCCGGAACAGGCCGCGGCTGAGGTTTGAAACTCTTACCGGTACCGGGGCTCAGCGCCCCGAAACCGCGCGCAGCCGGACATCGGCGCGACGCTCGGAGACCGAATCGGTCTCCGCCTTCGCGCGCTCCAGTGCCCGCTCCGCCCGCTCGACATCGATCTCGTCGGCAAGCTCGGCGATCTCGGCCAGCAGGGACAGCTTGTTGTCCGCGAACGAGATGAAACCGCCGTGCACCGCGGCGACGACAGTGTCGCCCCCGCTGGTGCGGATGGTCACCGGGCCCGATTCCAGCACACCGAGAAGCGGCTGGTGACCGGGCATGACGCCGATGTCGCCGGACGTGGTGCGGGCGACAACCAGGGTGGCCTCGCCGGACCAGACACTCCGGTCCGCCGCGACCAGCTCGACGTGCAGCTCAGCAGCCAAGGTGGCTCCTCGGGTCACCACCCGGCGGGAAAGCCGGGTGTTGGGTCAAATTCTAATGGGCGTGGGGAGAGGGACGGGACACACCCGCCCCTCTCCGTCAATCAGCTGTGCTCAAACGCGAGCCCGGCTTTAGGAGACGCCCAGCTCCTTGGCGTTGGCCTTGAGGTCCTCAATGCCACCGCACAGGAAGAACGCCTGCTCGGGGAAGTGGTCGTAGTCTCCGTCGCAGATCGCGTTGAAGGCGACGATGGACTCCTCGAGCGGAACGTCCGAACCGTCCACGCCGGTGAACTGCTTGGCGACGTGGGTGTTCTGCGACAGGAAGCGCTCGACACGACGGGCACGGTGGACAACGAGCTTGTCCTCCTCGCCCAGCTCGTCGATACCGAGGATCGCGATGATGTCCTGGAGGTCCTTGTACTTCTGCAGGATCCCCTTGACGCGCATCGCCGTGGCGTAGTGGTCCGCCGCGATGTACCGCGGGTCGAGGATGCGGGACGTCGAGTCCAGCGGGTCCACGGCCGGGTAGATGCCCTTCTCGGAGATCGGACGGGAAAGAACCGTCGTCGCGTCGAGGTGGGCGAAGGTGGTGGCCGGCGCCGGGTCGGTCAGGTCGTCCGCGGGGACGTAGATCGCCTGCATCGAGGTGATCGAGTGACCGCGGGTCGAGGTGATGCGCTCCTGCAGCAGACCCATCTCGTCAGCCAGGTTCGGCTGGTAACCCACGGCGGACGGCATGCGGCCCAGAAGGGTCGACACCTCCGAACCGGCCTGGGTGTAACGGAAGATGTTGTCGATGAAGAAGAGCACGTCCTGCTTCTGAACATCGCGGAAGTACTCCGCCATGGTCAGACCGGCCAGCGCGACGCGAAGACGGGTGCCCGGGGGCTCGTCCATCTGACCGAAGACAAGCGCCGTCTTGTCGATGACGCCGGACTCGGCCATCTCCTCGATGAGGTCGTTGCCCTCACGGGTACGCTCACCGACGCCCGCGAAGACCGACACACCATCGTGGTTGTTGGCCACGCGGTAGATCATTTCCTGGATCAGAACGGTCTTGCCGACACCGGCACCACCGAACAGACCGATCTTTCCACCCTTGACGTACGGGGTGAGAAGGTCGATGACCTTGACGCCGGTCTCGAACATCTCCGTCTTCGACTCGAGCTCGTCGAAGCGGGGCGCCTTGCGGTGGATCGGCCAGCGCTCGGTGACGTTGGCGTTCTCCTCCGGGTAGTTCAGCACCTCACCGAGGGTGTTGAACACCTTGCCCTTGGTGAAGTCACCGACGGGGACGGTGATGCCCTCGCCCGTGTTGATCACCGTGGCCTGGCGGACCAGACCGTCGGTGGGCTGCATGGAGATGGTGCGGACCAGGCCGTCACCCAGGTGCTGGGCGACTTCCAGGGTCAGCGTCTTCAGCTCGCCGTCCTGGGCCGGGTCGGCCACCTGGACCTTCAGCGCGTTGTAGATCTCGGGCATCGCGTCGACGGGGAACTCCACGTCGACGACCGGGCCGATGACCCGGGCGACGCGGCCCGTGGCGGCGGCCGTCTCAACAGTGGTCGTCATTACTTGTCACTCCCCGCGGTCGCGTCTGCCATGGCGCTGGCGCCACCGACGATCTCGCTGATTTCCTGGGTGATTTCGGCCTGGCGGGCCGCGTTGGCAAGCCGGGAGAGACTCTTGATGAGATCCCCGGCGTTGTCGGTAGCCGACTTCATCGCGCGGCGGCGGGCGGCGTGCTCGGAAGCGGCCGACTGCAGCAGTGCGTTGTAGATGCGGCTCTCGACGTAGCGCGGCAGAAGGGCGTCGAGGACGTCCTCCGCCGACGGCTCGAAGTCGAACAGCGGAAGGATCTCGCCCTTCGCGCCGCTCTCCTCCGCAGCCTGGTCGAGGCTGAGCGGCAGCATCCGGCCGTCCACCGCGTTCTGCGTCATCATCGACACGAATTCCGTGTAGACGATGTGCAGCTCGTCGACGCCACCCTCGGCCGTAACCGTCTGGATGGCCTCGATCAGCGGCGCCGCGACGCGCTTGGCGTCGGCGTAGGCCGGGCTGTCGGTGAAGCCGGTCCACGACTCCGCGACCTTGCGCTCGCGGAACCCGTAGTAGGCGACACCCTTACGGCCGACGATGTACGTGTCGACCTCCTTGCCCTCGCCGCGCAGCCGCTCGGTGAGCCGCTCCGCCTGCTTGATGGCGTTCGAGGAGTAGCCGCCGGCCAGACCGCGGTCGCTCGTGATGAGCAGGACCGCGGCACGCACCGGTGCCTCGACCTCGGTCGTCAGGGCGTGCTTGGTGTTCGAACCGGTCGCCACCGCGGTCACCGCACGGGTGAGCTCGGTCGCGTACGGCATCGATGCCGCCACCTTGCGCTGTGCCTTGACGATGCGCGAGGCGGCGATCATTTCCATCGCCTTGGTGATCTTCTTGGTCGCCGTGACGGCACGGATACGACGCTTGTAGACCCGGAGCTGCGCTCCCATGAGTCAGCTTCCTTCCGTCGTCACTTGGAGACGTTGACGGCCGGCGCGTCCTCGCCCAGCAGCTTGCCGTCCGAGGTCTCGAACCCACGCTTGAAGTCAGCGATGGCGTCAGCGATGGAGGTAAGGGTGTCGTCCGACATCTTGCCGCCGTCCGCGATGGAGGTGAGGAGGTCCTTGCGCGAGACGCGCAGGTGCTCCAGCAGCTCCGACTCGAAGCGACGGATGTCGTTGACCGGGACCTCGTCCATCTTGCCGGTGGTACCGGCCCAGACGGAGATGACCTGCTCCTCGACGGGCATCGGCTGGTACTGGCCCTGCTTCAGCAGCTCGACCAGACGCTTGCCGCGCTCCAGCGAGGACTTCGACGCGGCGTCCAGGTCGGAACCGAAGGCGGCGAACGCCTCCAGCTCGCGGTACTGGGCTAGGTCCAGGCGCAGACGGCCGGAAACCTGCTTCATGGCCTTGTGCTGGGCCGAGCCACCGACGCGGGAGACCGAGATACCGACGTTCAGCGCCGGGCGCTGGCCCGCGTTGAACAGGTCGGACTCAAGGAAGCACTGGCCGTCGGTGATGGAGATGACGTTGGTCGGGATGAACGCCGACACGTCGTTCGCCTTGGTCTCGACGATCGGCAGACCGGTCATCGAACCGGCGCCCATGTCGTCGGAGAGCTTCGCGCAGCGCTCCAGCAGACGGGAGTGCAAGTAGAAGACGTCGCCCGGGTAGGCCTCGCGGCCCGGCGGACGGCGCAGCAGCAGCGACACGGCGCGGTAGGCGTCGGCCTGCTTCGACAGGTCATCGAAGATGATCAGGACGTGCTTGCCGGCGTACATCCAGTGCTGGCCGATGGCCGAACCGGTGTACGGCGCCAGGTACTTGAAGCCGGCCGGGTCGGACGCCGGGGCGGCGACGATCGTCGTGTACTCGAGCGCGCCGGCGTCTTCCAGGGCGCCGCGAACGGACGCGATGGTCGAGCCCTTCTGGCCGATGGCGACGTAGATGCAGCGAACCTGCTTGTTCACGTCGCCCGAGCGCCAGTTGTCGCGCTGGTTGATGATCGTGTCGACGGCAAGAGCGGTCTTGCCGGTCTGACGGTCACCGATGATCAGCTGACGCTGACCACGGCCGACCGGCACCATCGCGTCGATGGCCTTGTAGCCGGTCTGCATCGGCTCGTGGACCGACTTGCGGACCATGACGCCGGGGGCCTGCAGCTCGAGGGCGCGGCGGCCCTCGGTTGCGATCTCGCCGAGGCCGTCGATCGGGTTGCCGAGCGGGTCGACAACGCGGCCGAGGTAACCCTCGCCGACGCCGACGGAGAGCACCTCACCGGTGCGCTGCACCGGCTGGCCCTCCTCGATACCGCTGAACTCGCCGAGGACGACCGCACCGATCTCGCGCTCGTCGAGGTTCAGGGCGAGACCAAGGGTTCCGTCCTCGAACTTCAGCAGCTCGTTCGCCATGGCGGAGGGCAGACCCTCCACCTTCGCGATGCCGTCGCCGGCAGCGCTGACCGTGCCGACCTCCTCGCGCGAGGCCGCGTCCGGCTGGTACGACTGGACGAAGTTCTCCAGTGCGTCCCGGATCTCCTCCGGCCGGATCGTGAGCTCCGCCATCTGGGTTCCCTGCTCTCCTTGTTGGGCCTGAAGCTTCTTTGGGGTCTGGGGGCGACCCCCAGGAATCTTCTGCAAGTTCTGCACGGCCCAACCGGGCCGCTAGGAATGCTTTGTTCTAGTTGGTGGCTGGTCAGCCGGCCATGCGACGGGACGCCTCTTCGATGCGGTCCGCGATGGTGCCGTCGATGACCTCGTCGCCCACCCGCACCGAGATCCCGCCGAGGACCGTCGGGTCCACGTCGAGGTTCAGGTGCATCGGGCGGCCGTAGAGCTTGGCCAGCACCGCGCCGAGACGCTGCTTCTGCACGTCGCTGAGCGGAACCGCACTGGTCACGGTGGCGACCCTGCGGCCACGGCGCTCGGCGGCGAGCGTGGAGAGGGATTCGAGTCCCGCTTCCAGGCTACGTCCACGCGGGTGCGTGACGAGACGCGTGACCAGACGCTCGGTGACGGCGTTCGCCTTGCCGCCGAGCAGGCTGCGCAGCAGCGTGCTCTTGGCGGAGACGCTCGCCGACCGGTCGGTCAGCGCGGCGCGCAGCTCGGTGCTCGAAGAGACGATCCGGCCGAACCGGAACAGCTCGTCCTCGACGTCGTCGAGGGAGCCGGCGCTCTCCGCCGCGGTGAGGTCGGCGGTGTCCGCCAGCCTCTCCAGCGAGTCCACCAGGTCACGGGAGCGCGACCAGCGGGACCGGACCATGCCGGACACCAGGTCGAGGGTTTCCCCGCCCACCTGGCCGCCGAGCAGACGACCGGCCAGCTCGGCCTTGGCCTCGCCGGACTGCGCCGGGTCGGTGATGACCCGACGCAGCGAGACCTCACGGTCGAGCAGCGCGGTGACGGCCGCCAGCTCGCCGGCGAGCTTCGTCGCGTCGACGGACGTGTTGTCCGTCAGCGCGTCGAGACGCTCGCGGGCGGTGGCCAGCGCGTCGCGGCTCGCTCCGTTCATCGGGCGGCCTCGGCCTTCTCCTCGAGCTCGCTGAGGAAGCGGTCGATCGTGCGGCTCTGCCGGGCGTGGTCCTCGAGGGACTCGCCGACGAGCTTTCCGGCCAGGTCGGTGGCGAGCTTGCCCACGTCCTGGCGGAGCGCCGAAGAGGCGGCCTTGCGGTCGGCCTCGATCTGGGCGTGACCGGCAGCGATGATCTCCTCACGCTGCCGCTGGCCCTCTGCGCGGAGTTCTTCCTTGAGCGCAGTGCCCTGCTCCAGGGCGTCCTGGCGCAGGCGAGCGGCCTCGTGCCGGGCTTCGGCGAGCTGGGCCTTGTACTGCTCCAGAACGCTCTGAGCCTCGGTCTGAGCGGCCTCAGCCTTTTCGATACCGCCTTCGATCGCCGCGTGGCGCTCGTCCAGAACCTTGTTGATGTTCGGGAGGAGCTTCTTCGCGAGGAAGCCGAAGACGATGACGAAGGCGATCAGACCGATGACGAGCTCGGGGATCGGCGGGAGGAGCGGGTTGCCCGGCTCCTCGGCCGCGAGAACCAGGAGGTTCACATCAGTGCCTTTCGTCGATTCGGACTAGTCGTGTTCGTCAGGCGTAGACGAACGGCATGACCAGACCGATGAGGGCGAGCGCCTCACAGAAGGCGAAGCCGAGGATCTGGTTGGCGCGGATCAGACCGGCAGCTTCGGGCTGACGGGCAAGAGCCTGGGTGCCGTTACCGAAGATGATGCCGACGCCGACGCCGGGGCCGATCGCCGCGAGGCCGTAGCCAACGGAGCTGAGGGAACCGGTGACGGCAGCAAGGGTCTGGGACATGCCAGTTCTTCCTTCTCTTTCATGGACCGGTGGGGGTTGGCCACCGGACGATTCGGGGGGTTTGCGGAGCGAACTCGCTCAGTGGTGCTCGGCGAGCGCGCCCTGCAGGAAGCTGCAGGCCAGGAGGACGAAGACGTACGCCTGGACAGCCTGGATGAAGAGTTCGAATGCGGTCATCACGATGACCATGACGAACGAGACGCCCGCGTACGCGATGCCGATCCCGTTCAGCAGGTACCAGCTGGCGATGGTGAACAGCAGCAGCAGCGTGTGACCGGCGAACATGTTGGCGAACAGTCGGACCGCGTGGGTGAAGGGGCGGACCAGGACGTTCGAGAAGAACTCGATCACCATGACCAGCGGCAGCACCGCGCCGAGGGACTTGTCGTAGCCGGTGATGTTCTTGAAGCCGCCGACGAAGCCGTGGCGCTTGAAGGTCACCGACATCCACATGACGTAGATGACGAGGGCGAGGCCGGCCGGGTACGCGATGACCGCGGTGATCGGGAACTGGGCGAGCGGCACGATCGACCACAGGTTCATGATCCAGACGAAGAAGAACGTCGCGACCATGAAGGGGACGTACTTCTCGCCTTCCTTCTTGCCGAGCGTCTCGTAGACGATGCCGCGGCGTACGAAGTCGTAGCCCGCCTCGGCGACCATCTGCAACTTGCCCGGGACGACCTTCGGCTTCCGGAACGCGGCCCAGAAGAAGCCGACGATGATGACCGAGCCCAGCAGGGCGAGCAGCATCGTCTTGTTGAAGTACAGGTTGGTGTCGGCGTCACCGAAGATCGGCTCGAACAGGAACGAGTACAGGGTCGGGCCCGGGAAGCCGCAGCCAGTGCCGTCTTCGAAATGACAGTTGATATCGAAGGCGAGCGTCATGTCAGCAGCACTCACCGCAGGGCTCCTTCAGCGTGGCGCATAGGTACGGCAACCTCGTTGTGTCGGCGCGGCGAGCAGCCGCGGTTCGGCACTGGACTGGTGTAACGGATGGTGGGGCGGCAGTCAGGCATCGAGCCTCGCGATGGAACAGGCGTCAGCTCAGATGCCCGCGCCCGCAGTGCCGCAGTTGGAACCGGACGATAGCAGCATCTCGAACGCACACTTATTCCGGCCCTACCCCTCACGACTTGGGCCCCGAATTCTCGGGCTTGTCGCCCTTCATCGAGTCCGGTTCGACGTAAAGGATCTTGGCCTTCATATGAGCACGCGCCTGTGCGCCGATCCACACGAGGGTGGTGGCGACGAGCGTGATCGCGAAGGCCTTGGGGTGGAACAGGGTGGTGTTCTTGAACACGGCGAGAAAGACGAAGAGCGCCAGGATCTGGGCCGTGTAGAGCATGAGCCCCATGGCCTGGAACAGGTGCGGCAGTGATTTCGCCGTGCGCTGCAGCACGAGGAACCCGATGCCCATGAACAGCATCACCACCACCGTCGCGACGACGGCGCCCACGGCCCCCTTGCCACCGGCCACCAGCCCACTGATGACGGCGGCGAGAGCGCCGGCGACAGCCGTGGGTACGGCGGTTTGCAGGAGGGATCGGACGTCATCTGACCGCATGGCGGTTTGCTCCGCGTGGTGGTGGGGGCACGGGACTCGTACGGGACGAGCGTAAGCCCGGTCCGAGTGAGGACCTCGGGCCAATGGACCGTCGCACTACGGTCCTTCGGCTCTGTCGCCGGGTTTAGTGAACGGTATCACAAAGTATTTGATGAGAGCTTTACTCATGGAGTGTGCCGACTGTCACACATGAGGGCTAACCCGCCCGTGTGTGCGCGACAGCGAGGCGGGTTGCCTGGTAAAGGGAGTTCATGTCCGACATGCGCTCATCGTGTCAGCGGGAGGACTCGGCCTTGCGCCGGTCGGGGAAGCGCGAACGGGGGCCTACCGCGGTCGCCCCGTTGACGCCCGCCACACCCGCCGCGATCGGCCTCACCGGCTCCGGCTCCACCGCGGAGGCGTCCAGCAGGGCCGCCTCGGCCGCCCGTTCCGCGTGCCGGTAGCGCGGCGGGACCAGCCGCTCCGCCCACCGCGGGGTCCGCGGGGTGAAGCGCGGCAGCAGGAGCAGGAGCAGGCCCACGGCGCTCAGCCCGGCGATCGCGAGGACGATCCACATCGAGGTGGAGTGCACCGAGTACGCCACGGCGCCGAAGGCGATCAGTCCTGACCAGAAGTACATGATGAGCACCGCGCGGCTGTGCGAATGCCCGAGCTCCAGCAGCCGGTGGTGCAGGTGCCCGCGGTCCGCCGCGAACGGCGACTGCCCCTTCCAGGTGCGCCGTACGACGGCCAGGACCAGGTCCGCCATCGGGATCGCGATGATCGTCAGGGGCAGGATCAGCGGGATGAAGACCGGCAGCATCGCGTGGGTCGCGTTGCGCTCGCCGCCCGCGAACAGCGCCATCGCGTCCGGGTCCACCTGCCCGGTGATGGAGATGGCGGCGGCGGCCAGCACCAGGCCGATGAGCATCGAGCCGGAGTCGCCCATGAAGATCCGGGCGGGGTGCATGTTGTGCGGCAGGAAGCCCAGGCACATGCCCATCAGGATGGCGGCGAAGAGCGTCGCGGGCGCGGCCGCCTCGATCCCGTAGCCGAACCAGATCCGGTACGCGTAGAGGAAGAAGGCACAGGTCGCGATGCAGACCATGCCGGCGGCCAGGCCGTCGAGGCCGTCCACGAAGTTCACCGCGTTGATGGTGATCACGACGAGGGCCACGGTGAGCAGGTTGCCCTGCCAGGGGGTGAGCGAGACCGATCCGACCCCCGGGACCGGGATCCACAGGATGGTCAGACCCTGCATGCACATCACGCCGGCGGAGATCATCTGCGCGCCGAGCTTGATCAGGGCGTCGAGCTCGAACTTGTCGTCGAGCACGCCGACCAGCCAGATCAGGGCCGCCCCGGAGAGCAGGGCGCGCGGCTCGTTCGACAGCTCGAAGACGCCGTTGAGGTTCTGCAGGTGGTCGGCGACCAGCAGCCCCGCGCACAGTCCGCCGAACATGGCGATGCCGCCGAGCCGCGGAGTGGGCTCGCGGTGCACGTCGCGGGCGCGGATCTCGGGCATCGCACCGACCGCGATCGCGAACTTCCGCACGGGCCCGGTGAGCAGGTAGGTCACCGCGACCGTGACGCAAAGCGTCAGCAGATATTCACGCACGGGCTGCCCCAGATGTATCGCCGGCCATCTCAGCCCCACACACTAGCTGCGATGTACTCGCTGTCGGGGACGCACGGGGGCGCTATCCCGGTTGCGGTACATCCTCCTTGTCCCTATTGAACCCCATACGGTGGAAAACCGATCACCAGCTCGTTGACTTCCCTGCGGATCTTCGCGGGCTCCCCGCCGGCCAGCGCGGCCGTGAACAGCTCCGCGATCCGGACCATCTGCGGCCCGCCCATGCCCTGCGTGGTCACTGCCGCGGTGCCGAGGCGGATCCCGCGCTGGTCCCCGTACGGAAGGGCGCAGGTGTCCAGCACGATCCCGGAGGCGGCGAGCCGGCCCCGGGCGGTGGGGCCGTCGAGGCCCAGCGGCGCGGGGTCCGCGGTGATCAGGTGCGTGTCCGTCCCGCCGGTCGTGATCGCGAAGCCGCGGGCGGCGAGCGCGTCGGCCAGGGTCCGGGCGTTGGCGACCACCCGGTGCGCGTACGAGGTGAAGGCCGGACCCGCCGCCTCGCCGAAGGCCACCGCCTTGGCGGCGATGGTGTGCATCTGGGCACCGCCCTGGGTGAAGGGGAACACCGCCCGGTCGATCCGCTCCGCGAACTCGGCCCCGCACAGGATCATCCCGCCGCGCGGGCCCCGGAGCACCTTGTGCGTGGTGGCGCAGACGACGTCGGCGTAGGGCACGGGGCTGGGCGCGGCCCCGCCGGCCACGAGACCGATGGGGTGGGCTGCGTCGGCGATGAGGAAGGCGCCGACCTCGTCGGCGATCTCCCGGAAGACGGAGTACTCGGGATGCCTCGGGTAGGAGATGGACCCGCACACGATGGCCTTGGGCCGGTGCGTGTGCGCGAGCTCCTGCACCTGGAGGTAGTCGATGAGCCCGGTCCCGGCGTCGACGCCGTAGCCGACGAAGTCGAACCAGCGCCCGGAGAAGTTCGCGGGCGACCCGTGGGTGAGGTGTCCCCCGGAGGGCAGCCCCATGGCCAGCACGGTGTCCCCGGGCCGCAGCAGGGCGGCGTAGGCCGCCAGCACGGCGGCCGATCCGGAGTGCGGCTGCACGTTGGCGTGCTCGGCCCCGAAGAGGGCGCTGGCCCGCTCGACGGCGATCCGCTCGGCGAGGTCCGCGTACTCGCAGCCGCCGTGGTGGCGGGCGCCGGGATAGCCCTCGGCGTACTTGTTGGCGAGCGCCGACCCGAGCGCGGTGAGCACGGCGGTCGAGGTGAAGTTCTCGGCGGCGATCAGCTGCAGGGACCCCGCCTGGCGCTGCGCCTCTCCGGCGAGCACGTCCGCCATCTGCGGGTCCTGCTGCCGCAGCAGGTCCGTGGGCTCGGTGATGACGCTCATGGCACGACTCCAGGGGGTACCGGGTACCAGCCACTGTAGGCCGAGCCCGCGCATCGCGCATCGCGGCGCGAAGTCCGCCGGAGCTCCGCGGGCGGCAGCGGCCGGATCCGGCCACCGCGGCGTTCGGGGAGCGGGGGTTCGGGGGCGGCGGCCCCGGCAGCGGCGGCGCGGCTCAGCGGGAGGCGGTGACGCCCGTCAGGGCCGTGACCACCGGGTCCAGCGCCTGGTTGATCTCGTCGCCGATCGAGCGGAAGAAGGTGATCGGCGCCCCGTACGGGTCGTACACCTCGTCCGCGTCCGGGGACGGCGCCAGCAGCCACCCGCGCAGCGCGGCGGCGGCCCGTACCAGCGCCCGCGCCCGCTCCACCATGCCCTCGTCCAGCGGCGGCAGCGTCGCCGGGTCTATCGCCCGGACCAGCCGGGTGAACTCCTTCAGCGTGAAGGTCCGCAGTCCCGCCGAGTGCCCCATCGAGATGACCTGCGCACGGTGGTCGCGCGTGGCGGTCAGCACCAGGTCCGCCCGGATGACGTGCTCGTCCAGCAGCTCCCGCCCGGTGAACCCCGACGCGTCCGCCCCGAAGTCCGCCAGCACGGCGGCCGCGTTGGCCTCCATGGGCGCGCCCTCGTGGCCCCAGGTGCCCGCGCTCTCCACGATCAGGTCACCCGTGACGGGCGCGCCGAGCCGGTGCGACAGCGCATGCCGCGTCAACCGCTCGGTGATGGGCGAGCGGCACACGTTGCCGGTGCTGACGTGGAGTATGCGGAAGGTGTCGGTTCCCCCGGCTATGCCACGCCCCTCAGGGCTCACGGGGCCACCTCGAGGTCGGGTACGACCTCCCGCAGCTGCTCGGCGGTCAGCGCGCCCTCGCGCAGCAGGACGGGAACCTTCCCGGTGACGTCGACGATCGACGACGGCTGGATGCCCGGGGTCGGCCCGCCGTCCAGGTACACGGACACGGAGTCGCCCAGCATCTCGCGCGCGGCGTCGCAGTCCTCCGGCGCCGGGTGCCCGGTCAGGTTCGCCGAGGACACCGCCATCGGGCCGACCTCGGTCAGCAGCTCGATCGCGACGGGGTGCAGGGGCATGCGTACGGCCACGGTCCCGCCGGTCTCCCCCAGGTCCCACGCCAGCGAGGGCTGGTGCTTGGCGACGAGCGTCAGCGCACCCGGCCAGAAGGCGTCGACGAGCTCCCACGCCTGCTCGGAGAAGTCCGTGACCAGGCCGTGCAGGGTGTTCGGGGAGCCGATGAGCACGGGGGTGGGCATGTTGCGGCCGCGCCCCTTGGCGGCGAGCAGGTCGCCGACGGCCTCCGCGCTGAAGGCGTCCGCGCCGATCCCGTACAGGGTGTCGGTGGGCAGCACGACGAGCTCGCCGCGGCGCACGGCGGACGCGGCTTCGCGCAGGCCCGTCTTGCGGTCCGTCGCGTCGTTGCAGTCGTATCGCCGGGCCATCAGCGGGCCTCCTCGTGCAGCAGGGGGGTGGCGGGAATCCTCGCGCGGGCTGCGCCGGTCAAAGCAGCGCCGGTCACGGCATGGCCTTGCGGGCGGTCGCGAAGCGCGGGCGGTTGTTGAGGTCGGGGTGGTCGGCGGCGTCGGCCCAGCCCCGCTCCTCGGCGAAGATCCACGGGACCTGGCCGCCCTGGGTGTCGGCGTGCTCGATGACGACGATGCCGCCGGGCCGCAGCAGGCGGTGGGCCGTGCGCTCGATCCCGCGGATGGTGTCGAGGCCGTCCTCGCCGGAGAACAGCGCCATCTCGGGGTCGTGGTCCCGGGCCTCGGGGGCGACGTACTCCCACTCGGTGAGCGGGATGTACGGCGGGTTGGAGATGACCAGGTCGACCTGCCCGTCCAGCTCGGGCAGGGCGCTGAGCGCGTTGCCCTGGTGGACGTTGACCCGGGAGCCCTCGGCGTTCTTGCGGGTCCACCGCAGGGCGTCCTCGGACAGCTCGACGGCGTGCACGCGCGAGCGCGGGACCTCCTGCGCCATGGCGAGCGCGATGGCGCCCGACCCGGTGCACAGGTCCACGATCAGCGGTTCGACGACGTCCATCGCCCGGACGGCCTGTATGGCCCAGTCCACGACCGACTCGGTCTCGGGCCGGGGCACGAAGACCCCGGGCCCGACCTGGAGCTCCAGATAGCGGAAGAAGGCGCGGCCGGTGATGTGCTGGAGCGGCTCGCGCGCCTCGCGGCGGGCGACGGCCTCCCAGTAGCGGGCGTCGAAGTCCGCGTCCTTGACGTGGTGCAGTTCCCCCCGCTTGACGCCGTGCACGTAGGCCGCGAGCTCCTCCGCGTCGAAGCGCGGTGAGGGCACGCCGGCGGCGGCCAGCCGCTGGGTGGCCTGGGCCACCTCGGCAAGCAGCAAGTTCACGCTGGTCCTCCGGGCTGCTGTCGTACGGGGGGTGGTGCGGGGGGTCCCGCGGGGTCGTGCGGGGATGCTGCGGAGGGACTCAGCGCGCGGACGCGAGCTTGGCGGCGGAGTCCGTGTCGACACAGGCCTGGATGACCGAATCGAGGTCCCCGTCGAGCACCTGGTCCAAGTTGTACGCCTTGAAGCCGGTCCGGTGGTCCGAGATCCGGTTTTCCGGGTAGTTGTACGTACGGATCTTCTCGGAGCGGTCCACGGAGCGCACCTGGCTGCGGCGCACGTCGGAGGCCTCCTGCTCGGCGGCTTCCTGCGCTGCGGCCAGCAGGCGCGAGCGCAGGATGCGCATCGCCTGCTCCTTGTTCTGGAGCTGGCTCTTCTCGTTCTGGCAGGAGGCGACCACGCCGGTCGGCAGGTGCGTGATGCGCACGGCCGAGTCGGTGGTGTTGACGGACTGGCCGCCGGGGCCCGAGGAGCGGTACACGTCGATGCGGAGGTCGTTCATGTTGACCTCGACCTCCACCTCCTCGGCTTCCGGGGTGACGAGCACGCCGGCGGCGGAGGTGTGGATGCGGCCCTGGGACTCGGTGGCCGGAACGCGCTGGACGCGGTGCACGCCGCCCTCGTACTTCAGGCGGGCCCAGACGCCCTGGCCGGGCTCGGTCGCGCCGTTGCCGCCCTTGGTGCGGACGGAGACCTGGACGTCCTTGTAGCCGCCGAGCTCGGACTCGGTGGCGTCGATGATCTCGGTCTTCCAGCCCACGCGCTCGGCGTAGCGCAGGTACATGCGCAGCAGGTCGCCGGCGAACAGGGCCGACTCGTCGCCGCCCGCGCCCGCCTTGACCTCGAGGAGCACGTCCTTGTCGTCGCTGGGGTCGCGCGGGACGAGCAGCAGGCGGAGCTTCTCGGTGAGCTCTTCGCGCTGGGCGCTCAGTTCCTTGACCTCCGCCACGAAGTCCGGGTCGACGGCCGCGTACTCCTTCGCCGTCTCGATGTCCTCGGCGGACTGCTTCCAGGCACGGAAGGTCGCGACGATCGGAGTCAGCTCCGCGTAGCGCTTGTTGAGCTTGCGCGCGTTGGCCTGATCCGAGTGGACCGAAGGGTCGGCGAGCTTCTTCTCAAGATCGGCGTGCTCGCCGATCAGTTCCTCGACCGCCTCGAACATCGGGGGCTCCTGATGGTGAAAGTGAAGAAAAGGGCTGCGGGACGCGAAAGGCGCCGGTCCGGCTGCCCCCGTAGCAACAGGGTGCAGCCGGGATCCGGCGCCGGAGGCTCGCTACTTCTGTGCAGCCTTGCCGAAGCGGGCCTCGAAGCGGGCCACACGGCCACCGGTGTCGAGGATCTTCTGCTTGCCCGTGTAGAACGGGTGGCACTCGGAGCAGACCTCGGCTCGGATGGAGCCCTCGGTCAGGGTGCTACGGGTGGTGAACGACGCGCCACAGGTGCAGCTGACCTGGGTCTCGACGTACTGGGGGTGAACATCGCGCTTCAAGGTGTCTCCTAGATTCGGGAGGGCGCCGGGTCGCAGGAGCCGAATTGCGCGCTGCGTGAACCGGGGCCGACAGACCAGTCTGCCAGGACCGGGCTGCCTGTCAAAATTCTGAGGACGCCTCCCTCAACGGAGGGGGGCCGCCGTCTATTCCTCGGCCCGCCGGAACCCGCCTGAGCAGGCGGTCTGCCGGTGCGTGGCCGGGGCCTACGGTGCGTGCGCGCGGGCACAGCACTAGTGCTGTGACCGGAAAGGTCCGCCGGGTCGCGGCGCCCGGCACGGCACCTCGCCGCGTTGTCGGACCACACCGGTACGTCCAGTACGAGGCGTGGTCCTCCGCCCGGGGGCCCCTCCCGGCGGTAGCTGGGGGAGATGCACCGCACCGGACACCGCGACCCGGCAAACCTTCCCGGTCACAGCACTAGCGGACGACGGAACCGGCCGTGCCCTTGTCGCCGGCCGAGTTCGCCGTGGCCTCGGCGGGGATGTCCCGGTCGGCCAGCAGGGCGTCCCAGACCATCTTGGACTCCGCGGTGAGCGGTACGACGCGGTTGGGGTCGCGGGTGTCCCCGGTCACCGGCAGGGTGATCATCTGCATGTTCTCCGGGCCGATGCCCTGGAGGCCCTGGGCGAAGCCCATGAGGGACTTCACGTCGCCCAGCGCCTTGTCGGTGGTGAGCGCCTTGGTGGCGGTGTCGGCGAGGTCGAGCAGCCGCTTCGGGTTGTCGAAGACGCCGATGCCCTTGACCTGCTTGATCAGGGCCTTGATGAAGGCCTGCTGGAGCTGTATTCGGCCGAGGTCGCCGCCGTCGCCCACGCCGTGGCGGGTGCGGACCAGGCCGAGGGCCTGCTCTCCGTCCAGCCTGTTGGTGCCGGCCGCCAGATCGAGGTGGCTGTACGGGTCCTTGATCGGCTTGGTGGTCGTCACCTCGACGCCGCCGAGGTTGTCGATGATCTTCTTGAAGCCGGTGAAGTCGACCTCGAGGTAGTGGTCCATGCGGATCCCCGACATCTTCTCCACGGTCGCGACCGTGCAGGCGGCCCCGCCGACGGTGAACGACTCGTTGAACATCTTCCGGATGCCGCCCGGGTCCGTCTTGCCGTCCGCCGCCTTGCAGGCGGGCCGGGTCACCAGGGTGTCGCGGGGTATCGATATGACGCCGGCCTTGGTGTGGCCCTCGTTGAGGTGGACGATCATCGCGGTGTCGGAGCGGGCGGAGCCGCCGTCGTCCTGGCCGTACTCGGCGTTGTCGCCGCCGCGGGAGTCGGATCCGAGGACGAGGATGTCCATCGAGCCGTTGTTCACGTTCTGCGGGCGGTCCTTGCCGAGCGCGGCGTCGATGTCGACGGTCTTCAGGTTGCCGTTGAGCTTGAAGTAGAAGTAGCCGAGCCCCGCCCCGCCGAGCAGGAGGACGCCCGCTGCCGCCCACGCGGCGATGACGACGGCCCTGCGGCGGGTGGCCGGCTTGCGTCGGCGCCGGCCCGCGGCGGCCCTGCGGCCCCGGCCCGTACTGTCTTGGCTCATGCTCTCCTCTGCCTGCCCGTCCTCGGTTCGGTGTCCCCGGTCCCTCTGACACAGACGGGCGGAAGTCCTCAAGGGTTCCACGGTCCATGGCGTACCGGAACCAATCCGAAGAATGGGACCTGCCGGGATGAACACCGCGCAAGTCCCGCCTTACCTGCGGTTTCCCCTGCGGGCGCGAGGCGGCGCGGGCGGCTGCGCCGGGTGCGGAGTGTGGCGCACACCACGACCGCCCCCGCCGCGAGTGCGGCGGGGGCGGTCGTGGTGTGCGAACGCGGCGTCAGGCAGGTGCCACGAGGCGACGTCAGTCGTCGTTCTTGCCCGACGGGGTCGTCTTCGCGATCTGCATGAGGAACTCGGCGTTCGACTTCGTCTGCTTCATCTTGTCGAGGAGCAGCTCGATGGCCTGCTGCGAGTCGAGCGCGTGCAGCACCCGGCGCAGCTTCCAGACGATGGCGAGCTCCTCGCTGTTGAGGAGGATCTCCTCCTTGCGGGTGCCCGAGGGGTCCACGTCCACGGCCGGGAAGATGCGCTTGTCGGCGAGCTTCCGGTCGAGCTTGAGCTCCATGTTGCCGGTGCCCTTGAACTCCTCGAAGATCACCTCGTCCATGCGCGAGCCGGTGTCGACCAGCGCGGTGGCCAGGATGGTCAGCGAGCCGCCGTCCTCGATGTTGCGCGCGGCACCGAAGAAGCGCTTCGGCGGGTAGAGCGCGGTCGAGTCGACACCACCGGACAGGATGCGGCCGGAGGCGGGGGCGGCGAGGTTGTACGCGCGTCCCAGGCGGGTGATGGAGTCCAGCAGGACGACCACGTCGTGGCCGAGCTCGACGAGACGCTTGGCGCGCTCGATGGCCAGCTCGGCGACGGTGGTGTGGTCCTCGGCCGGGCGGTCGAAGGTCGAGGAGATGACCTCGCCCTTCACCGACCGCTGCATGTCGGTGACCTCTTCCGGACGCTCGTCGACCAGGACGACCATCAGGTGGCACTCGGGGTTGTTGACCGTGATCGCGTTGGCGATCGCCTGCATGATCATGGTCTTACCGGTCTTCGGCGGAGCCACGATCAGACCGCGCTGGCCCTTACCGATCGGCGACACGAGGTCGATGATGCGGGTGGTCAGCACGCCCGGGTCGGTCTCCAGACGGAGCCGGTCCTGCGGGTAGAGCGGGGTCAGCTTCTGGAACTCCGGGCGACCGCGGCCGGATTCGGGCGCCATGCCGTTGACGGAGTCCAGACGCACGAGCGCGTTGAACTTCTCGCGGCGCTCGCCGTCCTTGGGCTGGCGGACCGCACCGGTGGTGTGGTCGCCCTTGCGCAGACCGGCCTTGCGGACCTGGGCGAGGGAGACGTACACGTCGTTCGGGCCGGGCAGGTAGCCCGAAGTCCGGATGAACGCGTAGTTGTCGAGGATGTCGAGGATGCCCGCGACGGGGATCAGGACGTCGTCGTCGGCGACCGGAGTCTCGACCGGGGCGAACTCGTCGCGCCCGCGACGGCCACGGCGGTCGCGGTAGCGGCCGCGACGGCCGCGACGGCCGTCCTCGTCGAAGTCGTCCTGCGGGCCGTTGTCCTGACGGTCCCGGTCCTGACGGCCGCCCTGCTGACCCTGGCCGCCCTGGCCCTGACCGCGGCCGCCCTGCTGGCGGTCCTGACGGTCGGTCCGGTCCTGGCGGCCGCCCTGCTGGCCCTGACCGCCCTGGCCCTGGCCGCCCTGGCCCTGACCGCCCTGGCTCTGACCGCCCTGGCTCTGACCCTGGGCGCCCTGGCCCTGGTCGTCGGCCTTGGCACCGCGGTCACGGCGGCCCTGGCGCTCGCCGCGCTCGCCGCGCTCGGCACGGTCGTTGCCGCGCTCACGGCGGTCGCGCCGGCCGCGGCCTTCGCCGTCCTGCGCCTGAGCGGCCTGGCCGGAGACGGCCGTGGCCGCTTCGGCCTTGGCCTCGGTCTGCGCGGCCGGGGCGGTCTCGGTCTTCTGCTCGACCTGCACGGCCGCGGGGGCCGAACCCTCGGGGCTGCCGGAGGGGGCGGTGGCACGGCGGCGGCGACGCTCGCCGACCGGGGCGTCCTCGCTGGCCGGCTGGCCCGGGATGTCGGTCTGCGCCGGTGCGGCGGTCTTCTCGGCGGGCGCCGGGGCGGCGGTCTCGCCCGTACGGGCCTTGCTGGTGGCACGGCGCTTCGGCTTGGCCTCGGCGGTGTCGGCGGGCGCGGCAGCGGCGGCGGAGGCCGCGGCCTTGGGGGCACTGCTGCCCGCCTGCGCCTCCTTGATGACCTCGATCAGCTGGCCCTTGCGCATCCGCGCGGTGCCCCTGATGCCGAGGCCCGACGCGACCTGCTGCAGCTCGGCCAGGACCATGCCATCAAGGCCGGTGCCGGAGCGGCGACGCTTGGTCGCGGCGCCCGCGGCGGGGGCACTGGTGTCGACATTGGTGTCGGCAGCGCCCATCAGATCGGTGGTGTCGCTCACGAAGGGTCCTTCCCTGGAGCGGACGTCGGCCTGTCTGGCTCGGCGACCGGTTGTGCTGTCCGACGGCAGTCCGTGACTCGATGAGGCATGGGCCGCAGCCGGGGCGGTGGTCCGCCGGCAGAAATGCGGCGGAGAGAAACGTGCATGTACGTGGGTGGTTCCGGCGAGAAGCCCCCGAGCTGGAAGCGTGGGAATGTCACGCCGATTCCGGAGCGTTGCTCGAAACTGCTGGCAGTGGTCAAAGCAGTCGGGGAGGCTCCCGGAAGAAAGGTGGTCCCTGATAGGGACACTGAGCACCAAGCCATGGCGGCTTCGGATGCGCACTTGAGATTAACACTACCGGATCCAACAGACATTCCCCCTCTCCATCACCGGCGATCGAGCCCTTCCGTGCGGGCGGCCTGCCCCGGCCGCCCGCCCCTGGCCGGCATGTCCTACAGCACTCTTCAGCCGCCCTGGGTGCCCAGCGGAAGTACGCTCGCGCCCGCGGCGTCGAGTGCGAGGCGGTTGGCCGCCCACCCCTCGCCCGCGAGCCGCGCGACCTTGTCGGCCGCGCCGTTGTCGACCAGCGCGAGGACCGTGGGGCCCGCGCCGGAGATCACAGCGGGAATGCCGTCCGCCCGCAGCCGGGCCACGAGCGCCACGCTCTCGGGCATCGCCGGGGAACGGTACTCCTGGTGGAGGCGGTCCTCGGTGGCCGGCAGCAGGAACTCGGGACGCCTGGTCAGGGCCTCCACGAGCAGACCCGCGCGGCCCGCGTTGACGGCGGCGTCCACGTGCGGGACGGTGCGCGGCAGCAGGCCGCGCGCGGTCTCCGTCAGGACCGCCTTGGAGGGGACGAAGACCACCGGAACGATGGAATCGGCGGGCTCCATACGGATCGCCTTGGCGCTGCCGCCGTCCATCCACGCGAGGGTGAAGCCGCCGAGCAGACAGGCGGCGACGTTGTCGGGGTGGCCCTCGATCTCGGTGGCGAGCTCGAGGAGCGCCACGTCGTCGAGCTTGGCCTCTCCGCCTATGGTCACGGCGCGGGCGGCGACGATCCCCGCGCAGATGGCGGCGGAGGAGGAGCCGAGGCCGCGGCCGTGCGGGATGCGGTTGGCGCAGACGACCTCGAGGCCGCGCGGCTGGCCGCCCAGCAGGTCGAAGGCGGTGCGCATGGAACGTACGAGGAGGTGGCTCTCGTCCCGCGGGAGGGTCTCGGCACCTTCACCCGCGATGTCGATGTTCAGGCCGGAATCGGCCACGCGGACGACGACGTCGTCGTAGAGCCCCAGGGCCAGGCCGAAGGCGTCGAAGCCCGGGCCGAGGTTGGCACTGCTGGCGGGGACGCGCACCCGTACGGCGGCGGCGCGGAAAGCTGGACCGGCCATCGTCCGATGACACTCCTTGTGACTGTGCGAGACGAGATCTTCGCTGGCTCGCTGCGAATGTACTGGAGAACGTACGACACCCGAAGGCCCCGTGGGCAGCACCGCGGTCATATGCGCGGCGGCGGATGTAAGTACAGCGTATCGAAGGAAGGTTCTCAT
This sequence comes from Streptomyces sp. ICC4, assembly GCF_003287915.1. NCBI lineage: Bacteria > Bacillati > Actinomycetota > Actinomycetes > Kitasatosporales > Streptomycetaceae > Streptomyces > Streptomyces sp. ICC4. The sequence goes on from NZ_CP030286.1 coordinate 319,520, forward strand.
CCGACATAGGGCGCACAGCAGGCGCACGATGCGTGTCGTGGGCTCCCGTCGGTCACACCGGGTTCGCGCGGGGATTTTGGTGCTGTACGGCCCGAGTTGCCGGATTCCTCAGCCTTCGAAAGACTTCCGGAATCCGGCCACTCGACCACTGCGGATACTGCGGGTGTTACGGATACTGCGGGTGTTTCGGATACTTCGGATACTGCGGGCGTTTCGGTTGCTTCGGCCGCTTTCGCGCTTTCCGGTCAGACGAGACCGAGGCGCACGGCGGCGGCCTCGGCGTCCACCGGAATGGTGATCGGCTGCGGAGCGCCGGCGACCGCCCAGTCGGGGTCCTTCAGGCCGTTGCCGGTGACGGTGCAGACGATCTTCTGGCCGGGGTCGACCAGACCGAGCTCGGCGGCCTTGAGCAGGCCGGCCACGGAAGCGGCCGACGCCGGCTCGACGAAGACCCCCTCCTGGGCCGCCAACAGGCGGTAGGCGGCCAGGATCTGGCGGTCCGTCACCTCGTCGATGAAGCCGCCCGACTCGTCCCGGGCCTGCAGGGCGTAGTCCCACGAGGCCGGGTTGCCGATGCGGATCGCGGTGGCGATGGTGTGCGGCTCCTTGACGATCTCGCCGCGCACGATGGGCGCCGAACCCGAGGCCTGGAAACCCCACACGCGGGGCGTACGGGAGGCCAGGCCGTCGGCCTTGTACTCCTTGAAGCCCTTCCAGTACGCGGTGATGTTGCCGGCGTTGCCGACGGGCAGCACGTGGATGTCGGGGGCGTCGCCGAGCGCGTCAACGATCTCGAACGCGGCCGTCTTCTGGCCCTCGATGCGTACCGGGTTGACGGAATTGACCAGCGCCACCGGGTAGTTGTCGGACAGCGAGCGGGCCAGGTCCAGGCAGTCGTCGAAGTTCCCGTCGACCTGGAGGATCTTGGCGCCGTGCACGAGCGCCTGGCCCATCTTGCCCAGCGCGATCTTGCCGCGGGGCACGAGGACGGCGCAGACCATCCCGGCGCGCACCGCGTAGGCGGCGGCGGAGGCCGAGGTGTTGCCCGTGGAGGCGCAGATGACGGCCTTGGCGCCGTCCTCCTTGGCCTTGGTGATCGCCATGGTCATGCCGCGGTCCTTGAAGGACCCGGTGGGGTTGGCCCCCTCGACCTTGAGGTGTACCTCGCAGCCGGTGCGCTCGGAGAGCACCTGCGCGGGGACGAGGGGAGTGCCGCCCTCGCGGAGCGTGACCACCGGGGTCTTGTCCGTGACCGGCAGGCGGTCCCGGTACTCCTCGATGATGCCGCGCCACTGGTGGGTGCGATTGCTGCTCATGGGCCCTTACTCCCCTTCAACACGCATGATGCTGGCGACACCGCGGACGGTGTCCAGCTTCCGCAGCGCCTCGACGGTCCCGGAGAGGGCGGCGTCGGGTGCGCGGTGAGTGACGACGACGAGGGAGGCCTCGCCGTCCTTTCCCTGCTGTCGGACGGTGTCGATCGAGACACCGTGCTCCGCGAAGGTGGTCGCCACCTGGGCGAGGACGCCCGGCTTGTCCGCCACATCGAGGCTGATGTGGTAGCGGGTGACGACATCCCCCATGGGGCTGACCGGCAGCTGGGTGTACGCCGACTCGCCCGGCCCCTTTGCCTCGGCGAGCTTGTTGCGGCAGACGGCGACGAGGTCGCCCAGGACCGCCGACGCGGTCGGAGAACCGCCCGCGCCGGGCCCGTAGAACATGAGCCGCCCGGCGGCCTCCGCCTCGACGAAGACGGCGTTGTACGCCTCCCGGACGGAAGCCAGCGGGTGGGTCAGCGGGATCATCGCCGGGTGGACGCGCGCGGTGACGGACTCGCCGTCGGCGGCGCGCTCCAGGATGGCGAGGAGCTTGATGGTGCAGCCCATGCGCTTGGCGGACGCGAAGTCCGCGGCACTGACCTCGGTCATGCCCTCACGGTAGACGTCGTCGAGGCGCACCCGGGTGTGGAAGGCGATGCCGGCCAGGATCGCGGCCTTGGCGGCGGCGTCGTAGCCCTCGACATCGGCGGTGGGGTCGGCCTCGGCGTACCCGAGGGCGGTGGCCTCGTCGAGGGCCTCCTGGTACCCGGCGCCGGTGGAGTCCATCTTGTCGAGGATGAAGTTCGTCGTGCCGTTGACGATGCCCATCACCCGGTTGATCTTGTCGCCCGCGAGGGACTCGCGCATCGGGCGGACCAGCGGGATCGCGCCGGCGACGGCGGCCTCGTAGTACAGGTCCAGCCCGTGCCGCTCGGCGGCGGCGTGCAGCGCGGCGCCGTCCTGCGCGAGCAGCGCCTTGTTCGCCGAGACGACGGAGATGCCGTGCTCGAAGGCGGTGGTGATCAGGGTGCGGGCCGGCTCGATGCCGCCAATGACCTCGATGGCGATGTCGATGTCACCGCGTTTGAGCAGCGCCGTCGCATCGGTGGTGATGAGGGCCGGGTCGATGCCCTCGCGCACCTTGGAGGGACGGCGCACAGCCACGCCGGCGAGCTCGACGGGCGCGCCGATCCTGGCTGTCAGATCGTCGGCGTGCGTCGTCATGATGCGAGCCACCTCTGAGCCGACCACTCCACAGCCCAGCAGCGCCACCTTCAGCGGACGCGTACGCATCATTCGACCTACGCCTTTCGATCTTCACATCAGTACCTGGTGAGCGGTTTGCATCCCAGGTGTGAACCAGTCTCACTCAATGGACAACAGTTTCCACCCTCGGTCCATTGAGTGAGACACCTATTTGGAGGTCTGGGGGGCTTCCCCCAGAAGAATGCGGATCATCCGAGGTCGAGACGCAGGAGATCCTCCTCCGTCTCCCGACGGACGATGACACGGGCCGCGCCGTCGCGCACGGCGACGACGGGCGGACGGAGCGCGTGGTTGTAGTTGCTGGCCATCGAGCGGCAGTAGGCGCCGGTGGCCGGGACCGCGAGGAGGTCCCCGGGGGCGAGGTCGGCGGGCAGGAACGCGTCCTTGACGACGATGTCGCCGCTCTCGCAGTGCTTGCCGACGACGCGCACGAGCACGGGCTCGGCGTCGGACGTGCGCGAGACGAGGATGACGGAGTACTCCGCGTCGTAGAGGGCGGTGCGGATGTTGTCGGACATGCCCCCGTCGACGGAGACGTACGTCCGCAGTCCCTCGAGCGGCTTGATCGTCCCGACCTCGTAGAGGGTGAAGGCGGTCGGGCCGACGATGGCCCGTCCGGGCTCGACGGAGATCCGCGGGGCGCGCAGGCCGGACGCCTCGCACTCGCGGGCGACGATCTCGTGCAGGGCCTTGGCGATCTCGTGCGGCTCGCGGGGGTCGTCGCCGGAGGTGTAGGCGATGCCCAGTCCGCCGCCGAGGTCGATCTCGGGCAGTTCCACCCCGTGCTCGTCGCGCACGGCGGCCAGCAGCCGCACGACCCGCTTCGCGGAGACCTCGAAGCCCGCCATGTCGAAGATCTGCGAGCCGATGTGCGAGTGGACGCCGAGCAGCTCCAGGCTGTCGTGCCCGAGCGCGCGCCGTACGGCCTCGGCGGCGGACCCGTCGGCGACGGCGATCCCGAACTTCTGGTCCTCGTGCGCGGTGGCGATGAACTCGTGGGTGTGCGCCTCGACGCCGACCGTCACCCGGATCTGCACGGGCTGGCGCACGCCGTGCTCGCGGGCGATGTGCGCGACGCGGGCGATCTCCTGGAAGGAGTCCAGCACGATGCGGCCGACGCCGGCCTCGATGGCGCGGGTGATCTCGGCGGTGGACTTGTTGTTGCCGTGGAAGGCGATCCGGCCGGCGGGCATCCCGGCGGCCAGCGCGGTGGCGAGCTCCCCGCCGGAGCAGACGTCGAGGTTGAGCCCCTCCTCCTTCAGCCACTTCACGACGGCCTTGGAGAGGAACGCCTTGCCGGCGTAGAACACGTCGGCGTCCGGCCCGAAGGCGTGCGCCCAGGCACGGCAGCGGGCGCGGAAGTCCTCCTCGTCGAGGAAGTAGGCGGGCGTCCCGAACTCCTCGGCGAGCTTGGTGACTTCGATCCCGCCCACGGTCACGACTCCGTCGTCGTTCCGGCTGACCGTCCGCGCCCAGATCTTCTCGTCGAGGGCGTTGAGGTCGGCGGGCGGCGGGGAGTAGTGGCCCTCGGGCATGACATCGGCGTGGCGGGGCCCGGCGGGGTGGGCGGAACGGCTCATCGAAACTCTCTCTTCGCAATCATCCGGACGGTACGGACGGCATTCGTCCCCTACATCCGCATCACAGGTGGTCGGGCGCGTCTATCGCGTCTATGCCGAGCAGGGCCAGGCCGCCGGCCAGCACCGTCCCGGCGGCTTCGGCAAGGGCCAGCCGGGCGCGGTGGGCGGCCGAGGGTTTCTCGTCGCCCTTGGGCAGGACGCCGTACTGGAAGTCGAGCAGGGCGTCGGCGAGCACGACGAGCTGCCGGACGAGCCGCTCGGGCGCACGGTGGTGCGCGGCGGCCTCGAGCACGAGGGGGTGGTCGGCGAGGGCCCCGAGCAGGGCTTCGGCACCGTCGCCGGGCTCGCCGGGCAGCGCGTCGAACCCGAGCTGCCGGGCATTGCGGGTCAGCGCGCGGGCGCGGTCGCGGGCGTACCGTACGCGGAAGAACTCGCTGGACTCGTCCTGTACGAGGAGCGACGCGGGAAAGACGGGGGTCTCCTGCGCGGGAACGCAGAGCATCGCCCAGGCGGCGGCGCCGGCCCCGTAGACGGAGACGACATCCCCGTCCCGCTTGGCGACGGGTGCGACGGATCCGCCGGGGGTCGCCTCCCGCCCCTGGCTGAGCTCGATCCGCAGCACGGCGAGCCGCACGACGTCCGCACGGGAGCGACCGGCGGACGTGGGCATGGCCACGTCCAGCGCGGGGGGAGCACCGGGGGCGAACCCGTACCGCTCGCCGTCCGCGCGAACACTCCGCACGAACTCCCGGACGGGAGCAGCGGCGAGTAGGAAGTTCAGGAACCCGGCGCCGGTGATCTCGACGCGGTCGATCCCGGGCAGTCCCGCCAGCCGGGGGGCCAGCACCTCGGCCACTCCACGGGGCGCGACTCCACCGCTCTTGGCCACTCCGAAAGCAACGGGGGACGCGTAATCCCCCACTCCCCCGGGCCTGGTCCGCTCGACGACGACCCGCTCGGGCACGACCACCCCGTCGGGCAGCTCCCCGTCCTCGACGGCGCAGCGCAGGGCGCGCACGACGACACGGGAGAGGTCAGCGGGGGTCACGTGCTCAGCCTAGGCGAGAAGCCCCCAGGTCACGCGAACGGTTTCGCCATGTGAACAGCCCCGCGAACAGACCTGTGAACAGAGGGGTCAAGGATGCGCCCACCACGGACGCGGCCGATCAGCCCCTCCCCCTCCCGGCGGGAGCCCCTTTCCGCTCCCTCCGGTCCCGCCGCTCGATGAGCCGGCGCACGACGCGCACCAGCTCGGCGGGTTCGAAGGGCTTGGCGAGGAAGGCGTCCACGCCTGCGGCGATCCCGGCCTCGACCTCGTACTGCGTGCAGGCGCTCACGATCGCAACGGGCAGGTGCCGCGTCCGGGGATCGGCCCGCAACTGCGCGGCCGCCCCGAAACCGTCCAGACGGGGCATGACCACATCAAGAGTGATCACATCGGGCTGCACGTGGTGCACCACGTCCAGGCACTCGACACCATCGTTCGCGGTCACGACCTCGAAGCCCTCCAGCTCGAGATTGACCCTGATCAGCTGCCGGATGACCTTGTTGTCATCGACAACAAGCACCCGGCCCGAGGCGCCCGACACAACTCGAGAGTAGGTCGGCCCCGGCCCCCGCGTCCGGGTTTTTGCCACTTCCACCCCCTCCGGGCGACCCACCTCCCCCTCCCCGGGAATCCGTTCCTGATCACCGTCCGGATGCTGGTAGTGTTCAACCCGTCGCCGCAACACCAGCGACAGCGCCCCCGTAGCTCAGGGGATAGAGCAACGGCCTCCGGAGCCGTGTGCGCAGGTTCGAATCCTGCCGGGGGCACCGCAGTTCAGGTGCCTAATAGGCCCTCTGATCAGGCAACTAGCCGGATCAGGGGGCCTGCAGTCATATGCAGCCGTGTTCGAGTGAAAGCACCCGTAGGACACGCCTCGTGGGACATACGTGGGATCGGACATTCACCCACGTACCCGATGAACCGTCACATAGGAAACGCCCCGAGGCGGTGGCCCCGGGGCGTCGGATGTGACGATCATCACTCATATTCGCGCAGTAGGTCGTCGATGCGCTGATTGGCCACAACATGCCGCCCATGGAGGCATTTGGCATACCTGGCCAGCAGGACCTCCACGCTGTTACCTGCACGCTCGGCGACCTCGGTCGGATCGAGCCCGGCGTTCAGCCACGTGGAGAGCGCAGAGTGGCGAAGGTCATAGGGAACGTCTGCCAGTGGGCTGTTGACAAGCTCCGGCGGAAGGCCGAGGCCACGAGCCTCGCCCCAAACGCGAGAATATGTGGATGATCCAACCAGACCACCACGTTCGTTGAAAAAGAGACGCCCGTCGTCAGCCGTGCCAAACGTGTCGATGCTGTCTCGCCAGATCGCGACGAGCGCGGGGGGCAGTGGAGCTCGCCGCACGTCCGCCGGATCGCGATTCTTCAGCCCCCGGTCGTCGTGGACCTCGCCGCTCCTGGTCCACTTCTTCCCGACCGTGGGCCTGGTCCGGTGCAGCACCGCTTCCCCCCAGCCCTCGCTGGGCAGTGTGCAGTCGGGGAGCGCGACGCCCACAGCTTCGGCCGGACGCAGGCCGGCGTAGTACATGCCCGCGAACAGGCCGACCAGACGCCTGCCTCTGGCGCGCCCATAGCCCCCCACATACGAGACGGCTCCAAGCAGGTTGCCCGCCTGACGCGGGTTGGCTACGACCCGCGGGTCGACTTGGATAATTCGGGGCGGCTTCTGCCAGGAGACCGACTTGATCGGGTTCTCGGCGAACTCCCCCAATTCGGCGGCATAATTCAAGGCATTTACGAACACCTTGCGCTTCCGCTTTATCGTCTCCCCCGCCGCCGCCTCACCATCGAGCTTCAGGGTCAACGCATCCAGAACGCCTCGCGTGACCGCAGGCTTGGAAAGATCTTCGAGTGGGGGCGAATTCTTGGAGATCCATTCGAGTACAACCAGAATCTCCGGAGGGACGTCCCGCTCATCCGGACCGGGCAATATGAAAGCCCAATCCCGGAGCGCACGCTGCATCGCGACATCCGACGGCCGACCGGGCTTCTTGGGCATGAGGGCCTTCGTTACCCCGGTCAGTGCCTCGTTGATTTCATCGCGGTAATTAGGAGAGCAGTGCGGCCACTTCATCCGCAAGTAGTCCAGCGCAAAGTCGTACCAAGTGCGGGCCGGCGCCTTCTCCTCCATCGAAGACGGGAGTCCTGTGTCGGTGTCGAACTGCTCGCCAGCCTCCTGGGCCATGAGCAGCTGCGCCCGCAACTTGTCGGCGAGCCCCTTCGTGCGACGCGATCGAGAAATGGGGCGGTCGCCCACCCTCCAGCGGACCTCGTAGGTGTCCTTCCCCTGGCGCGACTTAACCCTGACGCCCCAAATAAGCACATCAGTTGTCTTCAAGCCGCATACCTCTCTCGATCTTCGAGCCATTCCACAAATGCGCTACGCCAAACACGAAGTTCACCATTAGGGAGCTTGAATGAAGTGGGGCCGGTCCCCATTTCTCGCCATCGATAGAATGTCCTACGGGAGACACCTTTCAGTTCTGTAAGAATCTCGGGAACAGTCATCAGCTCATCATGCCGATCACGCCCCCTCACTCTGCACCCCCACCCAAAACGGCGCACAGAGCAGCTCCCACTCGAAGGCGTGTGGCGGCCCGCAAAGGAGAGACGACTGGACGTTTTGGGCAGGAGATATCGCAAGAGGGTGCACTGGCAGGAATCCTCACGAGTAGTGCTGGTGGTTCGCGCCGGCCGAGTGCGCAGGGATCCACGGGGAGAGGCGCTGCGCACCCGCTTTCGGGGGCAGGCCGACTCCGCACGGATCCCTGAACACCGCGTTCCGGGCATCGGTCAGGCTGTTCGCTGCGGTCCACCGCCAAGCAGCCGATGCGAACTTCTTCAATGGTCTGGAGAATCCCCGGTTTGGCTGACCGGGGATCATCGGCTATGTATCGCCTTCGGCGGAGCGGTACGGCATGGCCGACGTCAACCAACCAGCCTGTACGATCCGCGCGCTGGCGAGTCTTCATCTGCCTGCACCACCAGCCCGTCCCCCACGAGCCGGGCCAGGACGGCTACCACTGCCCTGTCAGCGATCTTCAAGGAACTGGCGATCTGTTCTGCAGTGACTCCGGGATTCGCAGCCACGTGAACAAGTACGTCTCGGTCGCGCCGATAGCGGCCCTGGGTCAGGTCATGGGCGATGAGGCCAGCCGAGGACACGATCAGGCATAGAGCCGTGGCCACGGACAGGTGGTCATGGTTCTGTTGCCCGATCACTGCGCATGCGCCCCCAAGCACGAAGAGGAGTGGGGCGGTCAGGCGAATGGACAGCAAGAGGGGCTTAGGCAGCGGCTTTCCTTGGATCTGCATCCGGCTCGCGATCCGAGCACAGCACGGGTTACATGCGATCTTGCCTGGATGGTGGTTGACGGGGGTGTTGTAGGTTGACATGCCCCAACAGAAGGCGCCAGTCATTTGGGCATAATTGGCGTCTGCCGTAAGCGAATTCAGTTTGCATCTCGACCGAGCAAGTAAGGAGAGTCGGCGCATGCGGACCGTGGAATCGTCCTGGGCCCGATCGCTGGGCCAGTTGGATAAGATTGGGCAGCTATCCGAAATGGCACTTGAACGGGCTTCCTCGGCACGCGAGGCGCTCGCCTCCACGAAGGCCGCTAGCGGGACCCGCAGCCACCGGGGCGCCACTCACTCGGCGCTGCAAGCCCGTAGCAAGACATGCGATGTGGCCTATCTTCGAGCCGCCGGCCTGCTGCTTCGGCGGGCAGCCTCGGATCGACGGCCCCCTATGCGGCTGGTCCGACCATGGCCTGTGGGCCCCGGGGCACCGCATTGGTGGGTCGGTGCGGTCCATGGACCTGGAGCTATCTGGCGGAGCATCCCCGGCAGCGGACCTGAGTGGGCCTTGGGGATGCCGAGCGATCATCCAGCTGTTGCTTCCGTCGCCTCATGGACGAAGCTTCTGGGTCTGAGCAGCCAGGCAAGGAACGTCCGGGGTTCCGCTGTCTTGTACGAAGTCATCGAGTCCGGTCACGACTCCGACCAACTCGGGGTACCTGCCAGCCTCCGGATCCGCCCCGGTATGGAGGGCGAGGCACACCGGCTCCATACCGATCGGTACCAAGTCTGGGAACGGGCCCGGGGCTACGGCAACGCGGTCCGAGTCCTGCTCGCCGAGTGGCACAACAGCAACGTCCAGTAAGCGCGTGTACCAGTGGACAGTTCGCATTCCCGCGTCAAAGGATCCGCCAGGGGAGACCCGCTTCGGCTCGCCTAAGACCCTGAACCCGGCGCTCGACTTCGTGGATGCTGCCCGGCGTGTGACGAGCCTTTCTGGCGTTGGTCGTGATCATGCGTAGTTCTCTGAGATCACGGAGCGTTTCGTATCCCGGCCATCGAGTCACGTCGAATCCATATGCTGCGGCGAACTCGTCGTAGTGCTCCTTGCCGTATCCAAATCGCCGCGAGTGCACCTCCACCGTGACAAGGTCCCATTCGGGTTGACCAATTGCCGCGGTGTCCCAGTCGCACAGTACGGCTGATCCACCGGTGTGGAGGGCATTTCGATGTTGTGGGTCGCCCTGGATAACACCCGGCGGATACTCGAATACGACGTCTTCGAGCGCCCCCTCAAGTTGATCGGCACGCGAGGACAGGAAGTGGAGATCGGCAGCGGGAAGGGTAGTGGTGACCGCGAGCGACCGCCGTATCGCGCGTACGTTGTCGTGCTCGGGAAGCGCAAAGGGAGGGCGGCCTAGGGTATGCAGCATCTGGAGCGGCTTGGCCAGTTGCTCCGCAGTCACCGAGGCCGTGGGCTGCGGTAGGTAGACCCAGAACGTTGCCGCGTGCTGCCCGTCGACGAGGACCGGCTGGTCACATTCCAGAAGAGGCGCCGTGGGGAACCCGGCATCCATCAACCATCGGGTGAACCGCACCGTGCGCTCCGTAGCTTCGGGCGGAGTCCCGAGCCGAGCGATCTTGACGACGACCGGGTGATGATGGAGGCGCAGGACGGCGTTGGTGTGTCCGCGAAGCACTTCGGCGCCCTCGGCGTTGAGGCCAACCACCTCGCAGGCCTGGCGCAGGATGCTCCACATGTCCGCTTCTGTGTAGCCGCCGGGTGCTGTCGACGATGCAGTCATGGGGGTCAATCTGTCCGATGATCGGCCCAGCTGTCACCTCGGCCCGGCTGGGAGTGACAGGAGCTCGCGTAGCTCCATCGCCGCACGGGACCGACCGTTCGCTCCCGGTAGCTTTTCGATCACCCCGCGGGCCCGTGCCCCGATGATGGGAGTCCGGTGCTCTTCCGGCACCTCAAGGAAGACGGCCGTGGCCAACTGGCAGGCCTCGGTCGCGCTGCGGCCCATGGCCAGGCAGATGGCGGTCTCCAGTCGAAGGAGCGAGGGGTCGATCCCGGTCTGCGCCGGGTAAAGGGCGAGTGCTTCGGCCTGGGTCTTCATCGCGGCCGAGCTGCGGCCGAGGGCGGTGTACGTACCGCTGAGGTAGAGCAGGTACCGGCGCCGCGGGAAGGTGAACGCATCGTCATCGGCCCCAGTGGGCAGGCGCTCGTACATCGTCGCCGCTTCTCTGAGCCGGAGTTCCGCTTGCGCGCCGTCTCCGACCTGGGCAAGAGCCCTCGCTTCCGCCATCGTGGCGAACGCTGCTGTTACGGTCGGCCGGCCCCGGGTGAGCAGTCGCGCCTCGCGGGCGAGTGCGATGGCGGTATCGAGGGGGCCGTAGTAGTACGGCAGCATCGCGGCTTGTGCCCGGACCCGGGCACGCAGATCCAGGTTGCCGCTCTCCTCCGCGGCGAAGCGAGCAGTCTCGTACCAGACGCCGCTTCGACGCAGGTCGCCGAGTTTCATGAGGGAATCGGCGATCAGTGTGGCCAGAAGTGCCGTCATCTCAGTCAGGCGGACGTGAACGGAGGTCGTCTGCCGCTCGCGCACCAGGCTCTCGACGTCGTCGAGTTCCTCCAGCAGCTGGGTCAGCATGGCTTCCGGGGGCGTGTAGAGGTACTGCCTCCGGAGAAGTAGGAGTCGCTCGTCCAGGAGGTCGATCTGCCCGCCGGCGACTGTACCCGCCGCGAGGGTCGAGTTAGTCGACCGCCGTGCGGCATCAACGCGGTCTCCCAGTGACGAGGAGCTCGGAACGGCAGGGACTGGGAGCAGCGCCTCCCCGGTGTAGCCGGGAGCCGGCGGCTCGCCAGAGAGCCCAAGTGCGCTTGCCGTCGCGCCGTAGTACTCGCACAGCACCGAGACGACGGCCTTACGCGGTTCTCGGCCGCCAGTTTCCCAAGAGCTCAGCTGGTCGCCCTCGACCCGGGGTCCTTCGGGGTCGTGGTTCAAAGCCAAGGCTCGAACCTCCCGACCAGCTACGGCCAGCGTCTTGCCAAGGGCCAAGCGGTAGGCCCGGAGAGCCGAGACCCCGCAATGCCGGTGGATCAGGCCGGCGATGTCGTGGTGGGACCGGCCGGCGCGCTCTTCGCGGACACGGATAGCGCGCGCACAGCTTGGCCGGTGAGGAGGCGCTGGTGTCGTCACGTGGGCTCCGATCAGGGGGCGCCGCCCAGCAGCACCTCGGGTTCCCACGATTCTCCGGCGGATGCGCCGGAGAATCCGCGGGATTCCCAAAATCTGTCGCCGCATGCGCCGTATCCGGCGGGTGCGCCGGTTGAGGCCCACGTGGGCCGTGGCGACTCTTACCTACCGCCTGAGCCTGATGGGGCCTCAGAAGTCCAGCCCACGGAATGAAGGGAACGTTCGATGTGCGGAAGAGATCCTTCGAACCGTGCGACCGGTGGACCCCGAGGCCACCGCGGTTCGACTTCTTCTCTATGCGGCCATCTCCGTGCGCAGTTGGGTCAATGCCTGTTCGGCGGATTCGTGGGCATCCGGGAGGGCGTCGCCAGCGGCGCGCAGGACGCGCTGGAGCTGGTGTGGGAGGCGTTGGGCGCGCGCTTCACGTACGGCGCCCACGAGCAGTTCGGTGGCGCCGCGCTGGTCTCCGGCGAGGAGCCGGACACGGCCGGTGGTGATGAGTTCGATGACGCGCCACTGGGGTGCGATCGAGATGGTCGAGGTGGGCGCGGCGGCTTCGGCGCGCCGTATCGCGTCGTCTGCCCTGCCGGTGGCGATAAGGCCCCGCAGATGGATCTCGTAGAGGGCCGTGGGGTTGACCAGGCTCGTGTGGTCTACCTCGTCGAGGAGCTGGTGTGCCTCCTCGATAGTGCGGTCGAAGAGGGTCTGGTTGCCGAGGGATCCGGCGGCTCGTGCGAGGAGCGGCAGGACGGCCGCGCGCTCGGACAGGTTCGGGGCCACGGCCGCAGCATGAACAAGGCGGTGGACGGCAGCGCCGACCAGGCCCGACTTTCGCAGCTCGTTTCCGTGCATGCGGAGAGCCGTGGTTGTGAGCGCCGGGTCATCGAAGATGCGCACGACGTCCAGGCTCTGCGCTGTCCAGTGCGCGGCGGTGGCCAGGCGCTCCTCCGGCAGCACGTTGCCGAGGGCCGTGCCCAGGCCCAGGCGAGCATGGGCGAGGAGGCGCAGGACCTCTCGTTCAGTGTTCCCATCGCGGGCCCGGGCTTCGAGTCGGGCGACGAGCGGCCAGAGTTCCGCGACGGCTTCGGTGGCGTGCCCGGACTGGCGAGCGATCTCGGCCAGACGGACGGTGGATTGGCCGAACTGAAGCATCGCGCGGTGGTCCGCGTCGGCGGGGTCGGTGACGCCAAGAACGTGTGGGGGCAGGGAGAGGCGTTCAGCGACGTGGCGCAGACTGCCGACGTCGTTGAGGTGCCGCTTTCCGAGTTCCAGGGCGGAGACGTACGTCTTGTCGTAGCCGAGGAGTTCACCGGTCTGAGTCTGGCTGTCGCCATGGACACGCCGGTGGTACTTCAGGATCGCGGACAGGTTCCGTGTGGCGAGGATGGCCTGGGCTTCAGGAGTCGCCCAATGCCAGGAGACGAACCGGGGCGATCGTCGTGGCCGCTCGCCTGTCTTCTGCGGGGTGTACATGGCGGGTTACCTCTGCGGATGTCCGTACCAGGCCGCGATCGACTGCTTGTAGCCGACAGGCATGTTCAGAGCGTCGACTTCGGAGCGACGGAACAGACCGATCTCCTTGTGCTCGTGACTCAGTGCCGGATCACGGTCGGGGGTCAGGACCGTGCAGCCGTAGGTGACGATCAGGACGCGGCGGCCCGGGAGCGGCTCGTAGATCCACGTACCGCCAGCCAGCTCGGTGCCGGCCGTGACCACCCAGCCGGTCTCTTCGGCGATCTCACGCTCCAGAGCCTTGGTGGGACTGTCGTCGGCAGGTGCCGAACCGCCTCCTTCGGCACCAACCTCCAAGCGGCCGCCCGGGAGTTCCCACTCGGATCTTTCGTTCTTGAGCAGCAGCACCCGGTCCTTCGAGTCGAGAGCAACGCCCTTGACGGACACGGGCCACAGCGAGGGCTTGTACATCGACCGTCCCGGAGAAGTGGTGGCGGGGTTGTCCTTCGGAACGTAGCACCGCGCTCGTGGCGGCGACTCAGCCTGTCGCGTATGTCCGAGTCGACAACCTGTCGCTTTACGCATCTGGCCGCCTGTCCAGACCCTGGGCGCACCGCCCACCGCATGAGGAGCACGTCGATGCCGACGCTCAGCCTGTTCGATGCACACCGCGCGCCCCGACCCCTTCCTGAGCAGCCCCGTGGCATAACCTCCCGGCTCCAGAGCCAGGGCCTGGCCACCATCGAGGGCCTGACGACTCGCACCGCTGTACTCGCCCTCGCGCAGCGCGTGATGAGGTTGGAACCCCACCGCGACAGCGACTCGGACGAACTCACCACCATCCAGGACATCGGCCGCCGGTCCCAGCAGTCGGGCCTGGGCGGACTGGGCAACGGTGAACTTCTGCCTCATACCGAGCGGTCCAGCGAGCCACATCCGCCACGGCTGATGCTCTTGGTGTGCCTGCGCCCCGCAACCACCGGCGGCGAAGTGATCCTGACCGACGGCCAAGCCGTCCACGGCTATCTCGCCGAGCGCTCCCCCGCGGCCCTGGAGGCACTCACCCTCCCCAACACCGTCTTCTACGGCGACGGCGGGGGCCACCCGTCCCAGGTCTTCACCCGGCATCCCGGCCAACGAACTTCGATCCGGCTGCGGCAAGACTCCCTTGCCGCATTCAGCCCCCTCATCAGTGGGTACCTCCCCCAGCTCAGACAGGCCATCAACGCCGTACAACAGCGCCTCACCCTCGAAGCGGGCCAGGGCTACCTGATCGACAACTACCGATGGCTCCACGCACGCACCGCCTTTACCGGAAACCGTGTGTGCCTCCGTGCCCTGGGCACCCCCCGCTTCCCGATGCCGATCGGCTTTCCCCAGGTAGCCCCGAGCCAGGTCCACACACCAGCAGCAGTTGGAGGAGGCACACCGTGACACCACTTCGGGCCTCTCACTGGCCTCCAATCAGCCGGAACGTCCCAGCCCTGGTGTCCGCCTACGAGGACGTGCTTGCCTGGCCGCTGATCGTGGGTAGCGACATCGTCTCCGCACACCGCGCTCTCGCCCTCGTGCAGGAGGCACCTGGTCGTCTCGAACTGCAGACGACCTGCTCCGCGTTCGACGCGGTGATCGTGCCCGCCGTCCTGGGGGCGGACCTCCTGGTCTTGGCCGATCGGCGTGGCCAGGACCCCGCTCCCGTGCCCTCCCTCGTGTACGGGACAGGCGAGACAGTGCTGCTCGTCGCCCCGGGCACCGCTGCTCCCTTGATCGGAGTGGCCGGCGTCCGTGTGGAGTCCGGTCCGGGTGGCCGCATCGCGCTCCCGCCCTCGGGTGGCTCGCGCTGGGACACCTGGCCCTGGGCACTCGACGAACCGACGCCCGCCACTTTGAGCGACGGCGGCTGCCTCTTGCCGCTCCTGCGGACCGCCATGGCCAGCACCCTCACCAGCTAGCCCCTCAACCGTTTCTCCAAGGAGCCGTCGTGTCCGTCTCCACCCTTCCAAGACCGAGTCCGCCGGAGGGCTTCCTTCTCCTCATCAACGGCCTCGCGTGCGCCCGAGAGCTGACCGCACTGTCAGAAGCCGCCCGCACTTGGGACGCCCTGGACCGGGTAGCCGGGCCCTCGGCCCCCGGGGCCCACGAGATCCCGTCCCTGATCTTGGAACTCCAGGAAGTTCTAGGCACGCTCGGCAGCTGCGGACCGCGTCTCCGGGCGATCCACCAGAAGGCGGTGGAGTCGGGGCGGGCGGAAGAGACCGCGATGGACAACGCCCTCCTCCGCGCCCACCGGTTGCTCCACGCCCCGGCAGTGGCCCGCACCGAGCTGGGCTACCTGCGTCTCCTCGCTGCCTGCGCGGAGGAGATCCTCGACCTCGCCGGCGACACCCCGTAGAGGCCGGACACCCGAACCAGATCACTCGAACACGGACCCCGGCGCCCGCCGCGCCCCTTCGACCGAGGACTTCCCATGTGCCAGCACAAACCCCGCTGCCCGGACGCCGACTCCGCGGACCGGGACCAGGCCCAGCTCGTGACCCAGGCCGTCTCACAGGGGTGGGGCCGCCGGTGCAACGGCTTGCTGATCTTCGACGACACCGGCGCCCTGCTTCCGAACGGGCAGATCATCGCCCCGCACCGCCCGCTCCCCACACTGGCCGGTGCCGCATGATCCCTCCCACCACCACGGTCACCATCCCCCTGGCCGCAGTCGCGCACCAGCTGACGGAGATGGGGCGTGCTGAACGCCGAGCCCAGCTGATTGCCTGGCGGATCCCCTCGAAGCATCGGGAGAAGGAACTGCACCTGGTTCGGCGGACCAATGCCGACGGCCTGAAGAAGATCGTGGCCGCACACGGGTGGCCGACGGCCGGGCTGGTCGGTGACGAGGCCGCCGTCCACGCCGTACGGATCCTGCTGGTCTGTCAGGAGCCGGCCTTCCTGTTCCAGTGCCGCGACATGATGAAACCGGCCGTCGAGAGCGGCGAACTCCCGGAGCAGTTCTTCGCCCACGTCGTCGATGTCTGCGCCGTGACCATGTCCGTGCCCCAGACCTACGGAACCCAGGTCAACCCCCGCACGCTGCGCCCGTACGCGATCAAGGACGTTGAAGCTGCGGAGCGCCTGCGGGCCGATATCGGGCTCGTGCCTTTGGCCAAGCAGACCGCCGACTACCTCGCGCACGGAGCGGGCCCCAACGCGGAGGGGCAGGGCTGACCGTGAATGACACCGACCTCCCTAGCTCCACCGGCGTGTCGGGTGGACACCGCATTCGTGTCTCCAAGGACTCCCCGGCCCGGCTGAGACGCCTGGCGGTAGCCGTCCTCTCAATACGACGGCACCTGCGCGAGACTCCCGTGACCGTGCCGCGGAGGGCATCGCGAGCGCAGGCGGCCCGGGCCCTCGGCTCCCAGCTCGGGCTTTCACAATCGCTGGCCGCAGCCGCGCTCGGTGTGCTCGAACAGCGCGGTGACCTCGCCTTCGCCGGCACCAGGCTGATCGTAGTGCCGCCAGGGCAGCCGCACCCCGACGATGTGGCCATCACCAACCTGATCGAAGAGACGGCCCTGGCCTACCGGCCCGGTCAGGCCCTCCCCCATGGGCTGATCGCTCTGGACCTCGGGGTCGAGACGACACGAGTACACCGCGCGGCCCGGCCCTTCATCTCGTCCGGTCTCCTTCGGTACCGGCTGGGTGGGCCCCACGGACCCGGTCTCTACCTCCGTGAGCGCCCTACACCTAGACGCTCAACCGTCCCGGAGGAGGTCTCGTGCACGCAATGACCCTCCCCGCGGCTGGCGGCTCCCGCGCCGTCGTGCCCCCTCCAGCGGGCCTGCCGGACCCGGCCAGCCCCACCCAACCCATGCCGCTCCCGGAGGCCAGCACCACGCCAGAGTGCCTGAGCTTCGACATTCGTCGCGCCCTCGATATGGCAAACCGGGGCTCGCTGCTGATCGAGACGCATGCCGCCGGGTATGCGGCGTGGATCCGCTCGACGGTGTGCCTCTGGATGCCACAGGCCCTCGAAAGGGCCGAGGCGGCCGCCGGATCGCCCAGTGACACCGCCCGATGGGCCGGCCTCATCAACGATGCCGACCAGAGCGATACCGACCTCTCCGTGGTGGCACAGATCCGTGCCGGTGCAAAGGCCGTCCACACTCTGCTCGTCGCTCTGGAGACCAGCGCTCCGCCCTGCCCTCCGGTCGCGGAGATCGCGGATCGGATCGCCGCACACGTCGCAAGCCGCCGGTACGCGCCGGGGATGCAGCTGAGCCGGGAGACGACAGCTGTTGACCTCGGCGTGCCCGCAGAGCTGGTCCGGCTCGCTTTCGCGGACCTGTCCGCCGTCGGCGTGCTGATCGCGTCCCACCACCGCACCACAGTCTGTGGAGCACCTGATGAGCGAACGGGCCGGGTCCGCCACCTCGCCGACCGGCTGCTCGACTCGTTCGCGTTCGGCCTCTACCTGCCTGGGGACAGGCTCCCCGGCGCCGACGAGCTCGGCAACTACTGCGCCTCGGACGTGAGGCTGGTCACCGAAGCTTTGCAGCTTCTGGAGCACGAAGGGTGGGTGGCCCGGACACGGGGACGCCCGGCCCTGGTCCTGGCCTCGGCGCACCTGCTCGCCCCACGTCCCAACGCGGTGCTTCCTTCCTCCGCGAGCGGGAAGCGTCCCGCGCCGGCGGTGGTCCGCCAGGCGATGCATGAAGCCCACAACTGCTGGCGCCACCGTCGCTTCCTGCCGCCCGAGGAAGTCGCAGCACGGTGGGAGAGCCTGCGGGAGATGGCCGTCCAGCTTCTGACGGCCTGCGCCGGGACCACCGTCGGGCCGCCGGACCGTGTCCGGCATGCCGTCCTCCTCCTCCGGGAGGCCGTCCACGCACCGCTTCCCGATACCAGCCTGCTCGGGTTGTGGCACACCGCCCGACTGGCCGCCGCCCTTCGTGTCTTCCTGGCCTTCACGCGCGGCTGAAGCCCCCGTCCTCATACCGCCCAGCGAACCTGCGAGGCCCGCCAGAGAGGAAGTGGCCGCTCATGTCCGAACGCTTTCGGGCCCGCGGCATCGGTGGTACTGCGTCCTCAGCTACGGCTGTGGGCAATTTACGCGGTTGCCGCGAGCGCCGTACGGGCCTGGTGGGTGAAGTCGGCTACCTGGGGCTCGGCCCGCCAGGGGGCCAGGGCCGTGGTGATGTCGCGGACGTAGCCGTGGGCGCGGCTGGAGTGGACCTGACGGAGCACCTGCAGTGCCTGGGTTCCGAGTTGGAGGCCCTGGGTGAGGTCGCGGGCCTGGAGGTGGCTGGTGGCGAGGACGGCGAGGCGGATGCCGACTGCTCGGGTGAAGCGGCCGGCGGGCATGGCATCTGCCTGCCGGGCCCAGGTGAGTGCGGCCTTCGGGTTGGCCAGGTCCCGGTAGATCTCGGTTGCGTCGGTGGCCAGGCGAGCGTGGGTGAAGTAGGCGAGCCATTCGGGATCTTGGGTGTGAGGCCCGATCGAGTCGAGGAGGCTCTCGGAGAGCGCCAGCGCAGCGCCCGCCGCCCGGGCGTCGCCCTCTCGGGCGTGGGCGCGGGCCTGGGCGAGCTTCGCGAAGGCGAGCACTCGGGGTGCCGCGTGCCCCTTGGCCCGCTCGTAGGCGCCTTCGGCCATGTCCGCCGCTTCGCGGGGGAATCCTCGCAGGAACGTCTGCAGGGACATGGTGGTCAGGACGTAGCAGCCGGTCTGGACGTCTCCGGCGGCCCGGGCCAGGCGCAGGGCCTGGACGAAATGGCGCTGCGCGAGTTCGTGCTGTCCCATGTCGAAGGCACTCCATCCGACGACGCGGGAGAGCTCGGCGGTGGCGGTGAACAGTTCTTTGCCCACCGTCTCGGTGTAGGTACCCGTAAGCAGCGGGGCCGCCTTGAGCTTGAGGCATTCGGTGACCGAGTTCGCCTTCCCGTTTCCGCCTCCGTACCGGGAATCCCACAGCCGCGCGTCCTCGGCGGCCTGCCAGAGGTCCTCTACATCCCCGCGTCCCACTCGCTGGCCGCCCTGGTGGGTGACCGCCGGGTCGGCCGGCGTGGTCATCCAGCGCATCACCGGGGTGGCGTATGCGGATACGGCGAATCCGGTGGTGATGAGCTTTCGGCGGTCCACGGTTCTCCAGTAGGTCGCGGCGACGTGTACGGCGTCGGCGGGGTCGCGTGCGAAATCCAACCCCATGTCGGCGTCGCCTCGTTCACGGCGGTACATACCGATTTCCTGGAGACTGACAGGCCGACCGAGGCGTTCTTGCAGCGCAGCGGCCACGAACTCCGGAGCCCGGCCCCGGGGGATCATCCCCAGATTCACCCAATTGGCGACGCTGGTCTTCTCGTAGCGGGTGACGACGCCGGCCGCTGCCGCGATCTTGTTGATCTGCGCGGCCAGCGAGATGTGGCTGGCTCCCGCGGCCGTGATGAGTCGCGCCAGCGGTTCGTTCGGCTGTCTTGCCCGCCGTTGGCTGCCTGCCACGGGTCCCTCCCTGTTCGAGTGTCGCGCCCGTGCTTCGAAGGTGGATTTGAGCGTAGGGCGCCAGGTGCTGGGGGCGCATTGGTTCGTGGTGAGTTCGCCCCCCTAGTTCGCCTCCCGCAAAGCCTGCGGGACCGGTTTCCTGTGACGCACACGCCAAGCGGCACGAGGCCCAGACCGGCCTCTCCCCGTATCCGGCCTTGCCATTCCCTCCATGCAGTTCCCCCTCGCGGCGTGTCCTTGCGCTGCTCCTTGAAGGGACAACCGAGTTGATCGAGATCGCACCGGCCCGGGGCCTGGCGGAGCCGTCGGCCCCCTCGGCGGCAGAGGCTGTCGCAGCGGCGGGCTTCACCACACGGGCGGACTTGGGCCAGTACTTCCTGCGCCATGAGGACGCGGCGCTGCGCTTGCTCGCATCCGCTGCCATCCCCAAGGGTCGGCCTGTACTGGAAGTCGGCGCTGGGCTGGGGACCCTGTCGCTTGCCGCGGCCAGTGCCGGGCACCCCCTGTGGGCGGTGGAGAAGGACGACCGGCTGGGGGCCCACCTGACCGGCCGACTCTCCGGCTTCGGCGAGGGCACGCGAGTGACCATCGCCGATGTCCGGGCCGTCGACCTGGACGGGGGCCTGGCTGCCGGGACGCACCTCCTGGCGATCATGCCCTTCGACGCCGACCTCTCCACAGCTCTGATCCGGCACGTCTTCACGTCGCTGCGGGTGGAGCGGGGGCTGGTCGTGATCACCCGGCAGACCATGGCGCAGCTCGACGAGGAAGGCGGCGGCCTTCGGCTGGAGGAGGTCGATGGCATTTCCCGCTCCGACTTCTGGCCGTCGGCGCCGTCCGTTCTTCGTGTCGTGGCGATCGAGCGGGGCTGAGGAACATGCAAGAGCTGATCGCGACCGGCTGCTTCCACTCCTCCGTTCCCGACGGCGCCGAGATGCTGGCCGCCCTGCGTGAGCGGAGGCAGGCCGGGGCCCTGGTCGTGGACGCCGGCGACTTCTTCGGTGGCAACGCCTTCCACGAGTTCTCCGGGGGCCGGGTCGAAGAGCGGATCCTCCGTGAGCACTACGACGCGGTCGTGCCCGGGAACCACGACCTCGCCGACCTGATGAGCCTGGACCGCCCTGACCTGTTCCCTCCCCTGGTCTGTGCGAACCTGCGCCCGCCGGCGTCTTTCCGTGGGAGGTGGGAGAGCGGTCTGGTGCTGCGCGGCCGCGAGCTGGCCATCGGCATCGTCGGCTACCTCGGCCGGCAGGCCTTCAACGCGGTCCCGCGCTCGGAGCGGTCCGGATTCACCTACGCGGAGCCGACCGCCGAGCTGATCGCGGCAGAGCGGGACCGGCTCCTGGAGGCCGGTGCGGACCTCGTCGTCGGCGTCAGCCACTCCGGGTTCGCGCACGACATCACCGACCAGGACCAGGACTGGCCCCTCACGGTGGTCATCGCCGGCCACTGCCACAGCCCGTCCTCCCACTGGTGCTCCCGCGGCCGGCACGTCGCCAAGGCGCCGGAGACCGGCATGGGGCTGCTGCGCCTGGGCCTGGACAAGGTGGGCTCCCACCGCGTCACGATCGACACGTTCAGCTCCGGCACCGAGCCGGCCGAAGGGCTCGCGGAGGATGTCGACGCCTTCCTCCGCTGGGGGTCGGACCGCGTCGGCACGCTGCCCATGCCGCTGCCGGACCGCGAGCACGCCGCTCGTGCCCTCGCGCGACAAGCCGTGGGCGAAACCAAGGCCGGCGCCTTCCTCGTCAACACCTTCAGCCTGCGCACCGGCCTGCCCGCGGACGTCCTGCGTATCGACCTGCTGAACTGCGCGCCCTTCGACAGCGACATCGTCGTCCTCGACGGCCTGCAGGACGCGCGGGCTCTGGCCAACCTGGCCTCCGTGCTCGGTGAGGACGTGACGAGCGCCCCCGAGACGCCGCCGGCAGAACCGGCCGTCGTCTCCACCACCCGCTACCTCGCCGACCGGCTGGGCCTGTCATACCGGCCGGCCGACCCGCCGTGCACCCTGCGCGGCATCCTCACCCGCCTCACCGAGGAGACGTCCCCATGAACGACTTCAGCCCTCTTCCGAGCCGAGACCTGACGCGGGGCGCGACGGCTCCGCGGGACTTCACCGATCACCTGTCCGGGGCCGGGAACGGCCGGGCCCTGATCGCCTTCGAGGACCCGGCCGCACACGCCCTCAACATGGAGCTGGGGCTCAGCCTGCTCTCCGCCCTGGGCCCGGTTCTGGCGGTGTACCCGCAGGACGGATGCTGGAGCACGCTGAGCGTTCGCACCGACGCCGACCCGGGGCGCACGCACGGTGTGGGTGAGAACCGGCTCCACGTCGACCTCGTCGACCGGACCCTGATGCCCCGCTATATCGCCCTGTACTGCGTGCGCTCGGACCCGCGTGGCGGCGGCGCATCGGCCCTGGCCGACATGTGGGCGGCCGTCGAGAGCCTCACCGACGTTGACCGCAGGCTGCTGTCCGAGCCGGTCTACTCGTACTTCACCGACGAGGGCGTACACGGAGTCGGATCCAGCCTGGAGCGGTTCGCGGTCCTTCCTCCGGCCGGCGGGGAAGGGCCGGTCCGGTTCACCGCGAAGATGCAGCCGCATCTGGAACGGGGCGAACTCCTGGCGAACGACGCCGACCAGCGGCGCATTGCGGATGCCTTCGGCCGACTCGTCGCCTGTGTCGAGCACCAGCGCATCGCGGTGCGCCTGCTGCCCGGCCAGCTGCTCGTCTTCGACCAGCACCGCTACGCCCACGGCCGCATGCCGCTCGGCCTGGGCCAGGAGACGGTCGCCCCGGACGAGAGGCGGCTCCTGCAGCAGACCTATGTCGGAGGCGTCCTGTGATCCTCACCGGTCCCGCGGTCCGGGACGCGGTCGCGTCGGGGGCGATCACCATCGATCCGTTCGACCCGGCTCTCCTGAACCCCAACAGCTACAACTACCGCCTCGGCAGCACGCTGAAGACCCTGGTCGGCAGCCCCGTAGACCCGCGCCGCGAAGCTGAGACCGAGAGCATCGAGATCGGCCCCGGCGGCTACGTCCTGCAGCCCCGCACCCTCTACCTGGGCGTGACGGTGGAGCGGATCGGCAGCGCCGAGTTCGTGACGAGTCTGATCGGCCGTTCCTCGATAGGGCGGCTCGGCACCTACCTCCAGGTCTCCGCGGACCTCGGCCAGCTCGGCGCCATCCACCAGTGGACCCTGGAGATCGTCGTCGTGCAGCCGCTGCGCGTGTACGCGGGCATGCGGATCGGGCAGGTCAGTTTCTGGCGGCCTCGGGGCCGGATCGTGCCCTATGGCGGCTATTACGGGTCCCTCAGCGAGCCTTCCCCCTGTTCGCCCCACGCAGCCGCCGGCACCCACGTACGGGAGGTCGCCGCGTGATCCTCACCGGCCCCGAGATCCATGCCCGCATCGAACGCGGCGAGATCAAGGTCTCGCCCTACGACCCCACCCTCATCCAGCCCAACAGCCTGGACTTCCACCTCGGGGACACCATCGGCTGGTACACCGCCGAAGTCCTCGACTGCGCCAGGGAGAACGCCTTCGAAGTACACCCGATCCCCACGGACGGAATGGTGCTGTCCCCGGACCGCATCTACCTCGCACCGACGCTGGAGCGGATCGGCAGCGACACCGTGGTCCCCATCATCCGCGCCAAATCCTCCATCGCGCGCCTGGGACTGTTCGTCCATGTGACCGCGGACCTGATCGATCTCGGGTCCTACGGTCAGCTGACCCTCCAACTGCACTGCTCGGGAGCCCCGGTCCTGATCTATCCCGGCATGCCGATCGGCCAGGTCACCTTCTGGGAGACCACCGGCGAGATCGTCCTCTACGACGGCAAGTACCAGAACAGCACCGGGCCCATGCCCTCCCAGTCCTACCGCGACTTCGAGGACCGGTGACCGCCGTGCCCGGGCCCCAAGGCGATGCGCGCGAGCACGTGGTCGCCGTCGTGGCCCACCCCGACGACGCGGAACTGCTCTGTGGTGGAACCCTCCTTCGGCTCCGCCAGGCCGGCGCCCGCGTCAGCATCCTGACCGCCACCCACGGCGCGAACGGCGTCTCGGTCGCGGACAGCGAGGCGGGACGGCGGCTGAGGCCGGAGGACCGCGCCGTCGAATCCGCTGCGGCATGGGCGGGTACCGGTATCGAGCTGTCCGGCCTCGGCCTGGAAGACGGGGCCCTGACCGCGGACCGGCACATGATCTCCCTCCTAGAAGGGGAGCTCGTCCGATCCGGCTGCACCACGCT
This sequence comes from Streptomyces sp. ICC4, assembly GCF_003287915.1. Lineage (NCBI taxonomy): Bacteria > Bacillati > Actinomycetota > Actinomycetes > Kitasatosporales > Streptomycetaceae > Streptomyces > Streptomyces sp. ICC4. Next base: position 343,450 of record NZ_CP030286.1, read on the forward strand.
GATCACCCACAGCCCACGGGTGGCCAACGACCACCAAGACCACCTCGCGGTAGCTGTGGCGGCCTCGAACGCGGCCACCCGGGTCAGCACGTGCCGCACCGTCCTGTACGGCGAACCCCACGCACCGCGATCCCAGTTCGCGCCGACCGTCCTCGTCGACATCACCGATGTCCTCGACGACAAGATCAAGGCCCTGCAAGCGCATCAGAGCCAGGCCGGACGCTGGTACCTCGGCGAGGAGTACACCCGCCACCGCGCCGCCGACGCCGGGTGGCGGCTGCGCCCGGCCGCCGCTGCGGCGGGCCGTTCCTTCGAGGCGTTCGAGACACCGCTGCTCACCCTCTCCCACCCGGCCCTCGGATTGGAGCTTTCGTGATCTACATCGAGCAGCCCGGGTTCGCCCCGTGGCTGGGTTTCTGCGAAGCCCTCCTCGGCTGCACCACCGTCGCCCTGTTCGACGACGTGCAGTACACCGAGGGCGGGTTCCTCAACCGCAACCGCATCAAGACCCCCGACGGGCCGGCCTGGCTCACGGTCCCCGTCGTCCGCGCCTCGGGCCAGCTGATCCGCGACACCCGCCTTGCCGACAGTTTCGACCCCGACAGCCTGCTGCGCCGCGTCCGCCTAGCCTACGCGCGCACCCCGTACGTCGAGGAGGCGCTGAACGTCCTTGGTCCCGCCCTCGGCGGCGGCCACCGCTGGCTCCTGGACCTGAACGTCGACCTCATCAACCAGATCGCGACCGCGCTCGGCTCCCACGCCCGCCTGCGGCTCACCTCCGACATGGACACGACGGCCGACAGCGGCAAGTCGGTGCGGCTGGCCCAGATCGCCGCCCAGGCCGACGAGCACGTGCTGTGGGCCGGTTCGGGCACCCGCGGCTACCTCGACACCGACGCCCTGGCCGGGCACGGCATCTCCGTGGTCTGGAACGAGTTCGCAGACCGGCACCCCCAGTACGGACAGGCATGGCCCCAGCAGGGCTTCATCCCCTGCCTCTCGTTCATCGACGCGGTAGCGGCGACCGGCTGGGCCGGGCTGGCCGCGATGCTGCGCACCGGACTGGACACCTACCTCCCGACCGCATCCACCGGAGCGAGCGCGTGAGCCGACACCGCATCCTCACCGGCATCGACCTGCCGCTGGAGCCCTCCTGCGGCTCGACTATCTGGTGCAACGACACCTATCCGCGCCTCAGTGACCGCTTCCACACCACGTTCGCCGCGTTGCCCGGCTCCGGCACCTGGAAGCACCGCTTCGAAGAGACCGTCCCCCTCGCCTCCCAGAAGGCACCGTACGGCCCCGGCTTCGAGCGGTACGCCGACTCCCTGACCAGCGAGGTGGCCCAGCTCCTCACCCGGGCGGAGCCGGACCTCATCCACGCCCAGCACCTCGGCTTCGGCCTGGCCCTGGCCTTCGCCCGCGCGGCCGGCGCCATCCCCCTGATCTCGATCGCGCACGGCACGGACATCATCGTGGCCACCGAGATTGGCCAGGCCCGCACGGTGCTCCACGAGATCGTCGCCGCCAGCACGGCGGTCGCCGTCCCCAACCAGGCCATGGCCGACCAGGTGAACACCCTGACCGGGAACCTGTACGCGGACCGGCTGGTCACCGTCCCGTGGGGCATCCCGCTCCCTGCGGCCCCCACCACGGAGCCCACCACCGGCAGCGTCCTGCGGCTCCTGCACGCCGGGCGCCTGGACGACAACAAGTCGACCATCACCGCCATCGACGCGCTCGCCGCCACCCGGGAGCCGCACCACCTCACCGTCATCGGCAGCGGACCCGAACTGCCCGCGCTCCAGGCCCGCGTGCAGCACCACGGCCTCGCACACCGGGTCACGTTCGAACCCTTCGCCCCCCGCGCCGACCTGTGGGCCCGCTTCCGGGCCTTCGACGCCTTCGTGTTCACGACCCGCACCCTGGAGGCGTACGGGCTCGTAGCGATCGAAGCCCAGGCCCACGGCCTCCCGATCCTCTACAGCGACGTACCGGGCCTCGGCGCCACCCTCGGCCACGGCGGCCTGTCCTACCCGCCGGGTGACAGCCATGCACTGGCCGCGGTCATCGACTGTGTGGCCGCCAACCCGCACCTGCGCCCGATCCTCCGCCAGTCCGCCGCCGACAACAGCCGCCAGCACGACATCGCCGCCACCGCCGACCGCCTCGGCGCCCTGTCCGACACGGTGATCGGAGCAACCCGTGCATGACACCCCCCTCTACACCAGCACCCTGTGGCCTCCGGTCCGCCCCCGCGCCGCCGACCCCGGATCCACCACGATGGAGCTCCTCGACTCCCTCGGCCTCGTCTCCGCCACAGCCGCCAGCGGTGTCTTCACCCTCCTGCCCCTCGGACTAAGGGTTCACGACCGCCTGTCCTCCATCGCCCGCCGGGCCTTCGAGGAACGCGGCGCCCACACGGTCTCCTTCCCCACCCTGCAGAGCAGCAGGCTGTGGAAGGAGACAGGGCGCTGGGACGCCTACCAGCGGGAGGGAGCCCTCCTGACCTCCCGCAGCCGCAGCGGCGAGGACATGTGCCTGGCGCCGACCTCCGAGGAGATCGCCACCGCCACGGTCCGCGACCGCCTGCGGTCCTTCCGGGATCTGCCCGCCCGCCTCTTCCTCAGCACCACCAAGTTCCGCGACGAGCTCTCCCCCCGCGGCGGCCTCATGCGCTCCCGCGAGTTCACGATGGCCGACTGCTACACCTTCGATGCCAGCCCCGAGGCGATGCGGACTTCGACCCGCTTCCTCAACGACGCGTGCGCGGCCGCCCTCACCGGAATGGGCCTGACCGGCACTTTCCAAGCCCCCGCCGACGGGGGCAGCATCTCCGCCGGCCCCAGTACCGAGCACCTCCTCCTCGGCGACAGCGGGCAGAGCACCATCCTGGCCTGCAGGCACTGCGGCAACCGAGGAGACGCCGCCGTCCTCAGCTCCAAGCCCGCACCCCACACGGGGGAACCCGTCGTCAACGTCATCGTCTTCGCCGCGACCGGCCCCGACGGCAGTCGCCGGCCCACCGCCGTCGCCATCCGCTCCGACCTCCAGGTCAGCGCCCGCAAACTCGCCGAAGCCACCGGCGCCACCCACGTCACCCTCCTGGACCCCGACCTACTTCCGGAGCTGTACGGCACCCCGGCCGGCACCCTCACCCCCTGGACCGCCGCCCGAGCCCCGGGCACCGTCCTCCTCTTCGACACCTCCGTCAGCACCCTGGAGAAGTTCGCCATCTCCGACGGGGCCGACGGACTGCGCACCTCCATGTCCTGGGACGGCGGGCGCGGCCTGCTGGCCATCACGCCCTCGGGCACCGACCTCCACCAGGCCACGCCCGGATCCACCTGCGTGCGCTGCCACCAGGGCCAGTACAGCGACACCCACGCGGTCGAAGTCGCCCATGTCTTCGAACTCGGCCGCCAGTACTCCGCCCCCATGAACCTGGCCTTCACCGACGAGCACGGCGCCGCCCAGACGCCCTGGATGGCCTGCTCCGGCATCGGCATCACCCGCTGCCTCCAGACCACCGCCGAAATCCACCGAGACCACCACGGCCTGCGCTGGAAGGCCGGCACCGGACCCGCCGACCTGCACCTCACCGTCCTGCGCGCCGACCTCCCCGCCATGCGCGAACGCACCGACCAGCTCGTCCGCCAACTCCGCACCCACGGAGTGAGCTTGCTCATCGACGACCGGCACCTGCCCGCCGGCGACAAGCTCCGCTACGCCCGACTCCTGGGCCTGCCGCACCACGCCCTGATCTCCCCCCGACACAACGACGACGAAGTCGAGATCACCAACCGCTGGACCGGTCGCACCACAACCACCGAACCCAGCACCGTTCACCAAATCTGCAGCACACGCCAATAGAGCAAACAGGCCACTAACCGAACGTGGCGTCGCTCGAATTCCGATTACGAGCGACGCCAATTCGGGCTGCCTCGAATTATCAGGACCCTCCGACATTCACGCCAGTCAATTCCCATCCCACCGTTGACGTGCCGAGATAGCCAGCCATATAGTCGCCATCGTTGCAACTCAAACGGGTCGTAGCTCAACTGGTGGAGCACGGCAAAAGCGTTGTCGAGGAACTGGTTCGAATCCAGTCGACCCGACCAGACACACAATTCAATTCTGCCGGTGGGTGCGGCTGCAGCGTGCCGCACAGAACTCGAATGGGAATACTGTGAAGATCGCTATCACCGGTGGCGCGAGCGCCGGCCACGTCGTCCCCGCCCTGGCCGTGGCCGACCAGCTCGCCGCCTCCGGAGCCCAGCTCGTGTTCATCGGCCGCAGCGGCAGCATCGAAAGCGAGTACGCCGAGCGCGCCGGCCTGCCCTTTCGGGCAGTGCCCGCCGCCGGGCTGAAGCGCCACCGCTCGTGGAGCAACCTCCTCATGCCCCTCACCGTCGCACGCGGGGTGGCCGCCGCCTGGCGCGTGATGCGCTCGGAGCGCCCCGACGCCCTGTTCTCCAAGGGCTCGTACGTGTCGGTCCCGGTCGGCGTGGCCGCCTGGCTGTGCAAGGTCCCCATCGTGATCCACGAGTCCGACCGCTCCCTCGGACTCGCCAACCGCATTCTCGCGCGCCTCGCCGACACCGTCTGCTTCAGCACGACGCCGGCCCCCGAAACCCCGCGCTGGCTATCCGCCAAGGCGGAGATCACCGGGCTCCCGCTCCGATCGGACCTCACCACGGCAGACCCCGCCGGCCTCCGCAACCGCCTCGGGGTACCCGGGAGCACCCGGGTGCTGCTCGTCTTCTGCGGCAGCAGCGGCTCCCAGCGCGTCAACAAGGCCGTCCGCGCCCAACTCGACGCCCTGCGCGACCAGTACGCGGTCCTTCACATCTGCGGCAAGGGCAACCTGAACCCCAGCCTCGAAGGACGGGCCGGGTACTGGCAGTTCGAATACCTGCACCAGGACATGAACGACGCCCTGCACCTGGCCGACACCGTCATCGGCCGCGCCGGCGCAACCACCCTCGCCGAACTCGAAGCTCTCGCCATCCCGGCCGTGCTCGTGCCGCTGCCCACGTCCGTCAGCCGCGGCGACCAGATCGAAAACGCCGCCGCGTACGCCGAACGGAATCCGGCCCGTTGCGTCGTCGTAGCCGACGAGGCCCTGGCCGACGGGCAGCCTCTCGTACAGGCCTGCGGCAAGCTCCGGGGAACCGCGCGCGGGGCGGACCCGGACGACATGGCACGCCATGCCCGTGAAGCCGCCTCCGCGGTTGCCCGGCTGACCCTGGCCGCTGCAAGGCCAGCCGCTGTACGGCGCTGAGGTCAGCGGTCGTGGTGGCCGTACATGCCGAGGATCTCGCTCTCGCTCTCCCCGCGGTAGTACACGTGCCAGTGCATGTGCTTCGACTCCTGGTAGAGCCCCAGGTTCGTGTTGACGGAACACGAACCGTGCTCCTTCTCCACCATGGCCGCGACTTCACGGACCACCTCGACCACTTCGTATACCAAGCCGGGGTCCGCGTCGCCGAGGTCCGTGAGCGAGGGAACGTGCGCCTTCGGAATCACCACGATGTGCACTGGATACGACGGGTTGGTGTGGTGGAAGGCGAGCACCCGCTCCGTCTCGACCACCGGCTGGATTTCCACCAGCCCGCTGAGGACCTTGTTGCAGTAGAAGTCGCTCACCGGCGCTTCGGTCTTCACAGTGCGTCACCTTTGTTGTCAGGGGGAGATTGGGCGTCAGAGTACAGGCTTGGAAATGTCCCCTGGTTCACTTCACGGCTCTCGCCTCTCCCCTATCCGTTGCGTGCAGAGCTGGGCGGCCACGGCACCCCGACCGAAGCCGGTACTCACGTCAGCGCATTGCCGACCGCAGCGTCATTCCGCACCCCGACAACTCGCTTTCCGTCATGCAGAACCATTTCCGAGCGATACCCCAAATGGGTGAGCGGGCGAATCGGAAGCCCAACGCCGCGCCCGCTCGGGCGAGCAGTCAGCTCCCCAGGGGGCCGTGGCCGTCGAGAGGCCCTGCACCCTACAAGCGAGCCCAGCCCGATCCGCTCCAACTCACCCGTGGCCTTGCGGCGCTTGGAAACGTCGGCGATTCGGCCAACCACCTTTGGTGGCAGCGCCGTTGTCGGGAGCGGATCGGTGTAGTTCCCACGGTCCGCCCGGCGCTCTATTCCGGGAGTTCGGGGCCGACCGAAAAACGTGTGTTCGAAAAATGGAGGCTGTCGTTGAGCTTCCGACAGCGTCCGACCGGCGATCCAGGGGGACCCGATGACCACGTCCGAAGCACACAGCAAACCGGCCGGTGCTCCGCCTCCGCCGCCTCCGGCGGAGATCACCTACAGCGGGCAGTATTCCGTCAACCCACTCGCCGAGGTCTCCTTCCAGAAGCTGTGCGCCACGCTCCCGTCGGTCCTGGCCCGCATCGGCCGGCTGTCGTGGCAGACCGACCGGCAGGCCGTACGGCTCCTGATCGGGTGCCAGGTCATCACGGGCGTATCCGCCGCGGTGCTGCTGGCCGCCACCGCCCGCGCGATGGGGCCCGTACTCGGCGCCGGCAGTGCCGGCGACCGTCTTCACGGAGCGTTGCCCGCGCTGCTCGTGGTCGCGCTCGCCGCCACGATGAACCGCGTCGCAGGGGCCGTGGCCACCTACGCCGCCCGACGGATCACCCCGCTGCTCACCTCGGAGACGGACAGCGCCCTGGTCGAGGCGGTCTGCCGGGTCGAGGCCTCGGCCTACGCCGGGGACGGCTTCTCCGACCGGCAGGAGGCGGCCGAGATGGGGGTGGTCCGCACCCACGTGATGGTCACCGACGCCCAGCGCTTCATGTCCTCCCTGATCCGCCTGGTCACCGCCGGCAGCGTCCTGTCCCTGCTCAACGTCATGATGTTGCCCCTGCTGCTCCTCGCCGTACTCCCCGCCGGCATCGGAGCTGTGCTGACCGCCCGTGTCGACTACGAGATCCACTACTCGAACATCTCCGACCGCAACGTGCGCGGGATGATGCGCTGGTGGGCCACCGCATCCCAGTATGGGGACGAGGTTCGTGCCAACTCGATGACCGACTACCTCGTCTACTGGTACCGGGCCCTGTCCGACCGGTGCGACCGGCGGAACCTGGCCGCCGCACCGCGGACCTTGCGGATCTCCCTGCTCTCCGCGCTGGCCGGCGGCGTCTTCCTCCTCGCAACGTGGGGGGCGCTCGCCTGGCTCGCCGTGACCGGCCGGATCGAACCCGCCATCGCCGCCACGGCCGTCATCGCCGTCCAGACCGCACTCGCCGCCCTGTCCCAGGTTGTCATCAACGGCGCCGCCATCTTCCACACCAGCCTCTATCTCACCGACATGCAGTCCTTCCTCGACGAGGCCGCCGCCCTTACGCCCCAGCGCGGACCGGGCGAGATCACCGGCTCGGTCCAGCAGATCCGGCTCGAAGAGGTCTCCTACCAGTACCCCGGGAAGGACAAGCCTGCGGTCGACGGCGTCTCCCTCACCCTGGAGCGCGGCCAGATCCTCGCAATCGTCGGAGCGAACGGCTCCGGGAAGTCGACCCTGTCGCGCCTGATCACCGGTATCTACCTCTGCGACAAGGGCAGGGTCACCTGGAACGGTAGCGACCTCGCTGACACCGACCCGGCCAGCGTCTGGGCACGTACCGGCCTGGTGCCGCAGGAGTTCGCCAAGTGGCCGTGGCCGGTTCGCGAGAACATCACCCTCGGCCAGCCGCACACCCACGACGACGGACCCGTATGGGAGGCCATCGACGCGGTCGGCCTGCGCAAAGCCGTCGAAGACCTCCCCAACGGGCTGAACACCCTCCAGGCCCGCGATATCTGGGGAGGCATCACTTTCTCCGGCGGGGAGTGGCAGCGCGAGGCGTGCGCCCGGGCCCTGTACCGCAAGCCCGAGTTGTTGATCTTGGACGAGCCGACTTCTCAGATGGACCCGCGTGGTGAGCATCTGATCTTCGAGCAGATCAAGGCCATCGCCGCCGACCGGATCACGATCATGGTCACCCACCGGCTGGAAAACACGAAGATCGCGGACCACATCATCGTGCTGGAAGACGGTCGGATCTCCGAACAGGGCCGCTACGACGATCTTGTCCACGGCGGCGGGACCTTCGCCGAGCTCCTCGCCCTCTCCCAGGACCGCTGACCGGCTCCACCCCCGCCCGACCCACCGTCGTCCGTCGTGGCCGACCCAGCAAGGAGAACTCGTTGCTCCCCCACCTCACCACATCCGACGGCCCTGCATGCGGCCCTTCGGGATCCGAGCGCCCCAGTAGGAGGTCCGTCCGATGAGGCAGCCGAAGCTACTGCCGCCGGCGGTGCGGGGGTGGGCGGAGCAGCGGATCGGGTCCATCGTCTCCGTACGCGACGCCTCGCACGACTGGGACCGCTCCCGAGTGTGGGAGGTGGAGGGCGCTGACGGCGTGCACCGGTACGTGAAGGTCTCGCCGAGCGAGAAGTTCTTCACCCGTGAGACCCGCGCATACAGGCATGTCGTCCCCGCCCTCGGGCACAGCCGGGCACCCAGCCTCATCGACAGCCGGGCCGAGGACCTGGCCCTGCTGCTCACCGCGGTCCCCGGTACCCCGGCGAAGGCGCTCAGCCTGTCCGCCGGCGACTGGCGGGCCGTCCACCAGCAAGCTGGGGCGCTGTGTGCCCGGCTGCACGAGGCCGGGGAGCTCTGCCGTGCCGATCGGGTGGAAGCCGAAGCCTCTCTGGAGGCCGCCGCCGACGGGGCGGAGAAGTACCTGACCCGCGCCGGAGACAGACTCACCGACGGCGAGCAGCAGCTGGTCCGCGACCACGCCGCCCAGCTGCGCCACGTCGGGCCGGTTCCCGTCGGATACATCCACGGCGACAACCAGTACCTTCATTAGGCAAGTCGACTGTCGGGTTCGAAGTTGTCGGGACTTTGGCCCAGGGATCTCAGCTATCGAAGGTGTGGGTGGCTTCGCCTGGAGGCGCGGTAAAGAATGGTTCTGTTTCTACCTCCGTGCCGCAGTCCTCGCACGTCCGGGTCTCAATCGTTTGTTCCTCATTGAGTTGGCCGGGAGGAAAGTCGGTGTAGCCGCAGCGCGGGCAGTCGACAAACTGGCGGAACTTCTTGTGCTTCCCGTACTCCTGGCTGCTCTCCGTCGTCATGGTGCGAGCCTCGCACGCCCGTACGGCTGGTGTCGTCGGTTGGCGGGGTAGCAGCGAGATGCGCTAGGCCGCAGAGCTCGGGGTGGATACAGGGTGAGTGCGTGGGCGTGGACGTCGTACAGGCTCTGGCGCAGTTCGGGGGCGGTGATCAGGCTGAGGGCCTGGGCGTGACCGACGGGTGTGGTGGTGACTCGACCTGCGGCGGTTACTGCGCAGGAGAACTACACGCATGCTGTTCGGTGCCGTTCTCCGATCCCGTTGAGTAGTTCGGGACGGGGACCGGGGAGGTGGGCGGGTGCCAGGTGAGAATCCAGCCGGCGGTAAGCGCCGCCGCGCCACCTGCCAGGGCGATTGCGCCGCCTGTTCCGATGCCTGCGGCCACCAACCCGAAGCACGCCGGCCCGACGCCCTGTAGCGTCATGCCGCCGGAGCCGAGCAGACCGAAGGCCTGGCCCTGACCATCCTGCGGCAGGGCATCCAGGAACGGCCGTTGCAAGCCGAGACCATAGGCGAATCCGAAGCCGCAGAGCAGCAGCAGACAGGACGAGACGCCCACTCCGGGCTCGGCAGCGAAGCCGACCAGCGGCAGTCCCATCAGCGCAATCAACGGGACTACCAGTCGCTCCCGGGTGAGTGGCCGGAGGAGTCGGCCCACCAGCAGGTCGCCGACAAGCATGCCGACCGGCAGACAGCCCATCAGCACCGCGTACCAGCCGGGCGCGAAGTGGCGTCCTCCTGCGTAGGCGACGATCAGACCTTCCGCGCCCGCTACGAAGCCGGTCGGTAGCCACTGGGCCAGCATCAGTCGTCGCACCGTGCGTCCGCGCAGCAGCCGGCCGGCACCGTGCAGGCTTGCCCGGACGGCCCCGCCGTCGCCCCGAGCGCTGCCGGGTGTGACGCCGAACTCTCCCGGCTGCAGCCGGGGTAGCCGGATGCGGATAGCGAGCGCGCAACCGAGGTAGAGGGCGGCGCTTACCGCGAGTGCCCGGTGTGGGCCGAGTACCGCAACGGCCGCGCCTCCCAGCGCCAGACCGAACAATTGCGCGCCGGAGGAGGCGATGTTGTTCAGTGAGCGGCCCAGTACATAGGCGTCGCCCTCCAGCGACTGCGCGACCAGCCGACTCGACGCGCCGTGAAACACCGGTGTGGCGAGGGCGACCAGCGCCACGACACCGAGGCTTGCCGCGATCGGCATCCGCACGAGGGCGAGCAGCAGGGCGGCGGCGCACGTCAAGGCGTAGCCGCCGGTGATGAGCGCGCGGGGCGGCAGTCGGTCGGCCAGTGAGCCCAGCAGCAGCGAGCCGAACAGCTGCGGGATGAAGCCGATGCCGAAGGCCAGTGCGCTCAGCAGCGCAGAGCCGGTGGCCGAGAAGACCAGCACCGAGAACGTGGTGATACGCAGCGCGTCCGCAGTGATCGCGACGGTGCGGGTTGAGAAGAGCAGCCGGAATCGCGGCTCGGCCAGCACCTCCCGGTAGGTGGCACGGTGGTTGCCCTGCGCGGGCTCGGCGGTTGGGGTCATGACGCCCAGCCTCGCCGTGCGCCCACCCCACCCAACAATGATTCGTCGCTCGACGAATCGGAACGGACGTCCTGCGGTAGCGTCGCAGGGTGCTGCGCTTCGAAGTCTCCGTCGAGGACCTGCTGCGCAGCCGCTTCGCGCTGTCGCCTGCACTGGACCTCTGTTTGCTGCTGCGCTCGCTCGCCGGCCAAGGCCAGCCGCTGCCGCGAGCCTGGGCCGCCCGGCTCATGCCGGCCTTTGAACGGCTTCGCCGCGAGACCGAACTGGACGCCGCCCTCGCGCTGCAGGCCCCGCAAGGCGGACCGAACTTCGTCGCCCCGCCCCCGCGCGGCCTCATCCAGACCTGGGCTGACGACCTGGCCGTGATCCGGGCCACACCGCTGGAAGCGGCCCGCCACGAATTCGCCGCCACCGCGACCGGCCCGTCCGCCCGTGATCCCCGCGTACGCGCAGTGCTGGACTCGGCGGATGCCGTCTCCAGGATCGCCGAGGCGATGGACCAGGCGTGGCACGAGCTGCTCGCCGCGGACTGGCCGCAGCTGCGCGCGATCTGTGAGCGCGATGTCGTGCACCGGGTGGGTGTGATCGGCGAACACGGATGGGCCGCGGCCATCGAGAGCCTGCACTCGGGCGTCGCCTGGCGCGCCGGCGGTATCGAGATCGGCTTCTTCCGAGGCGGAACAGTCCGCCTCGCCGGCGACGGGCTCCTGCTGATCCCTTCGGCCATCGTCGGGCATATCGCCGCCCAAATGGAAGACCCCTGGCCCAGGACCTTGGTCTACCGTGCCCGCGGCACCGCCGCCCTGTGGGGCGAACAGGAGAGCGTCCCCCAACCGGACGCGCTGACCGCTCTGGTCGGCCGGGCCCGAGCCCGGCTGCTGTTGGCGCTGGACGCCCCGGCCAGTACCAGCCATCTCGCCCGAAGCCTCGCCATGGCACCCGGCGCGGTAGGAGACCACCTCGCCATCCTGCGAGGCGCGGGGCTGCTCGTTCGCGCCCGGTCCGGACGGTCGGTGCTCTACCGGCGCACCCCGCTCGGCGAGGCACTGGTCGCTGGTTCGGGCTGAGGGCTCAGATCAGCACTGTTTTCTGAGGCGCCGCCAGCAGATGATTGCGCAGCCGAGGGTGAGGAAGGCCTGGTGGATGTCGGCGCGGATGTCCCAGCGGATACGCAGCCGACGCAACCAGCGCAGAAGCGCGAAGGCCGCCCGGACCGTGATCAATCTCACCGATAGCCGCTGTACCGATGTACCAAGCCCGAATACCCGCGAGGTCCCCGACGCCGTGGCCCGACGCTGCCCAACCTGACCGCACCGTGGAATGTGCCGAGCTTCAGCCGGGAATTCGTCCAGTTCCTCGCGGACCCGGAAGCCGGGTGACCTGTTGCACCGCTGCGAGCTCTTCGCGGGTCTGCTCCAGCTCCAGGGACAGCTCGGTGGCAGCGCGTACCAGGGCGTGAACCCGTTCTCGCTCCGCTGCGAGTTCCGCCTTGATCTTCGCCAGGGCTTCGCGCAGCACGATGTTCTCGTCGGCCATGCTCTGGACAACCTGCGGAGTGAAGTTCTGCGCTTTGGCCCGTGCCCGGAACTCGTCCACGAGCTCCTTGTGATCGCCGTAGACGACGTCGCGCCGGAGCCCGCACTCGGCGATCAGCTCTGTCCCCGTGAGCTTTCCGACGGGCGAGCGCAGGGGCGTCCCAGCCAGAAGGCGTTCTGCGGCGGCGCGTATTTCCTGACGTTCGGCTTCCCGGTCTCGGTTCTTCCGCGTCATGCGACCCGACCGCCTTCCATGTGCGTAACTTCCGGACGTGACGTCTCGTGCCGCTCGATCACCGCGCAGATCTGCGCCGCTTTTGCGGCAGCTCGGTCCCGGCGCGGACGTGGCGTCATCGGGTCATGAGCCTCGGCTTCCAGGACGGGCAGTCGCCTGCGGTGATCGGCGATGTCCCGGTCGGTGTAGGCAAGGTTGGCGCAGGTGCTGTGACACAGCGATTCGTCGGGCCCATCGTCGGCGGGCAGGCCCAGCAGCAGCTTCTCCTTGCGGCACTCGGCGGTTTCGGCACGATGAACGCACGTCATGGCTTCGCCGTGATGAATGTCGGTGTCGCTCTGTTCAAGGAGCCGCTTGACGCTCGCCTGCGCGCGTACGGTGCGGCCGAGGAAGGTCGCTGCGCCAGCGGTGCGGCGCCGGTACTCGGCTGCGGCCGGACCGCTGACGTGCTCGTTGTCCTCATCCAGACGGGTCCAGTCGTCCTCGGACTGTTCGAGGACCATCTCCAGTCGCTCCACAGCGACGTCGTCCAGCCAGGAATCGTCGCCGGTGGCAGCGTAGTTCAGAGTGACTTTCGTCTTGAGATGGCCGTACTGCAGGGCGGCGGCGATGAGGCCGCGGGGTCGGCGGACGATGAAGTACGCGAGGGTGCGGCGGAAGCGCGACCCGTGCAGGTGCTTGATGGGATCTGGAGGAATTGCCGCTGTGCCATCGGCGGGGGTGAAGGTGGAGTTCACCCAGTCCTGGAGCCTCTGCAGTTCACGGATGGTCTTGCTGGAGCCCCACGTCAGGGTGCCCATTCGACGACTCTTGCGGCCGCTGCTGCCGGGCAGGCGGGTCGGGAAGATCAGGTCGGTTGCGTGGAGCGTCTCCAGCAGGTCGATGGCCTGGTGTACGGGGCGGACGACGGCCCAGGGGCGGCTGGCCGGTCTGTGTGACTCGGCCGCGGTGCGGTTGTGGCCCTTGCCGCGGTGCCCGAGCACCAGCAGCTCCCCGGAATCGGGATCCTCCGCACGGCAGCCGCGGCGGAGATTGGACACTTCCCCGGGGCGCATACCCGACAGATAGGACACGATGACGAAGCATGCCGCCGTCACCACCCAGACGAGCTCGGGGAGTTCGGACGCGGTGATCGGTTTGTCCCTCCACGGGCGCCCGTCGACCTGACCAGTGACACTACCGACGAAGAAGCCCCCGGCCACCGGAATCCCGGAGGCTTCGGCGATCGAACGTGGCCCGAGGCCGAGGGAATTGGACAGCACGGGAAGCCCGAGGAGGCAGGCCAGGTACTTGTAGTCGATCGCGCCGGGGTCCTCGGGCTCTCCTGGCAGTGCGACACCCGTGCGGTGCGCATCTCGGAGGAAGAGGTTCATGCGCTCGGTGCGCGGCAGCCCGGCGAACCGCGCCTGCCCGGGATGGGTTCCGGTGTACAGCTGACGGAACTCTCGCCAGGCGTCACGGACATCCGGGCCGATGTCTTCGACGATCCGCAGGGCCCAGTCCAGCAGGGGGATCATCGTGTCCACCGCGATCCTCGCGGTCTTGTTGCCGCGGCCGGTCTGGATGTCCTCCGCGAGCTCGCCCGGAGAGCGCCCCTGCCACGGCTCCGCGACGGACATACGGCATTCCGGAGGCAAATACGGCGCATAGGCCCACACGGCCCGAACCGCACTGAAGAGCTGACGGCGCGTGCCCGTGCTGGCCTGGATGGACCGGACATGATCCAGATACAGGTCGAGATCACGGTCGTTCACTTCGTAGAGCCGATCGATGCCACGATGCCGCAGCCAGGTCGCAAAGACGCGCAGGCGCTTGAACCAATTGCTCACCGTGGAGACGCTCGCCTGGTCGATCCCCGTGAACCTGCCCAGAGCGGGCGGGTACGGGCTGTCGAGGGTCGCCAGGATGAAGACCCGGAAGTCGTATTCCAGCAGGTTCGGGTACGTCGACCAATGGAGCGTGATCGATTGGGTGTGCTGGTCCGGCTGCGCTTCCGCCAGCGACCAGACGCGATCCCCGACCCTCGACAGTGCCGCGCGGTCGGTTCCGTGCCGCAGAGACCGGGTATGGAGCACTTCCCTGTCCGCAAGCTCGCTCAGTAGCGACGGCAAGGTAGCGGCACCGTCATTGGCCGTGGTCATCGCAGGTCCATCCGTCCGGCCATCAGGTCGTTGATCATTTCCGACTGGCGCCCGGTGAGCCGCCGGCGTGCCTGGTCCTGCTCGGACTGGTGGTACTGCCCCACCAGGTCCTCGAGTCGCTCATGGTGCACCGCGTGTCGCGCGTTCCACGTCGCCACATCGGTGTGAACCTTCAGGATGCTCATTTGGTCCAGAGCGGCTATTTGCAAGGGGAGTTGGTGGGGCAGCGCGCGGGCGTTCTCGCATCCCAGGCAAGCCAGGAACGATTCCGCGCAGGGTTCGCCCGGAGGGGCCCCAGGGCTGTTGAGGTGATCGGTGCACCCCGCCAGGACGGTGTCCTGTTCACCGGAGACCAGACGTTGAAGGACCGTAGGATCCAGCCCGGCGTCCCGGGCAGCGCCCTCCAGATCGGAGGCCGCCCGGGCAACCAGCGCGGCCGGCAGTACGGCGATACTGCGTCGCTTGCGGGCAGCGGCGACTTGGGAGCGCAGTGCGTCCGCGACGACGACGCGGGACTGGGTGGCGACATCCTTGCTGCGGGCGAGGTAGAGGTCGTTCATGGTGGACCGGGTGTGGGCCACCGGGCGCCGCTTGCGCTCGATGCCGGTCTGCCGCAGCCGCCGCGCCTCCACCGGCTCGACTCCGTCCTTCGTGGGCTCCTTGGTAGGAAATCCGTGCTGAACGGACCATCGGGCGATGTTCTTGGCGTCGGCCCCACGCGTCCAGCGTTTCGCTCCGGATGTCTGCGTCCGGAATCCGGCGAAGGCCGAGCTGTGGCCGCCGTGACGCCTGGCGAGCTGAGTCAGGTCCAACAGCAGCTGGTAGACCCGAAGCGGGGAACGAAACAGTCGGGGCTCTGGATCATCGGCGACCAGCAGAACGGCCAGTTCTTCCGGCACATCTTCCACGGGTGTCACCATGTGCTCGCGCTCCGGGCCTCGCCGGGGCTTGGATGCCTCGATCAGCGCGATCTGGGGAACTCCCTCGACTCCACCATCTGGACGGTAGTGCGCGGCGGGCCAAGCCGCCACCGTGCCGAAGTTCTCCGCGGTCAAGGCCGTCAGCAACAGGCCGAACGCCGTCAACTCCCTTGAGGAAAGGCACAACCGCCGAGTGATCTCCTGGGTTCCTCCCAGCTTCCACACCACCCTCACCATCGTGCCTCCAGGCGCGCGTGGAAGATCACCAGTGCGCTCGAAGACGTCCAGCAGCATGCCGAGCTCGTGGTCTGGATGCCCTGATCCGACCTGTCCGGCTCGGTAACGGGCCAGGAGATCCTGGCCAGCCCGAATGCGGTCCCGCGCCACCCGAATGTCGTGCCGCAGGGCGACCATGATCCGCTGCATGGCGTCGTCGTCATATTCCGGGACGTCGGAAAGCTCCGTCACCTCCGGCATCCGCTCCTTGTACAGCGCGTCTCGCACCTCCTTCGACAGCTTCTCGTCATCGCGCCACAGCTGCCGGAGCCGATGAAGGTGGGTGCACTGCGAGGCGGCGTTTCGTCCTTCCGTGTGCGTCCACAGCTCCAGCACGTGCGCCTCAGTGACGTCGCCCGGCCCCCGGACGGTCGGACTCTGGACGGAGAAGTAGCGGGCGAGCCAGGACAGTACCGAGTAGAGGCTCTCGGCCCCTCTCACCCGCTTCACGCCCGAACGCGGCGAAGTACGTTCCGCAAAGGCGGAGGCGAACCAGCGCTGCAGGCCCTCATCAATCACGACTCGCTTCCCCTTGGGGTCCTGGATGTTGGCGAAGTCGAAGACCCGCGACCGGGCGCCGGACTCCTCGATGACGCGCACCGCAGTACCCCCCGATGCCTCCAGCAGCCGCTCCGGAGGCCGCCAGTCGCTCGGCGGCATGCCCGCCTGGCGCCCGCCGCGCCCTCCCCCGCTCACGCCCGGCCCCCCGTCTGAACGTGGGCGGCCGGACGAGCGACGCTGGTCAGCGTCCGTCCACCCTGCTCCGCCACGGTGCGGATCAGCGCCTCGACCGCTTGGGTCTCCTCGCTGTCCAGCAACTCCATCAAGTAGTCGACCTGCAGCGCGGTGAACGGCTCCAGGTACGTGTCCCGCGTTGTGGACGGGTCTGCGTGCCCCAACATGAGGGACAGCGCGTACCACACGCCGCCGAACATCTCCCGGATGTCGAGAAGTTCCTGCTCGGTGAACCCGTCCAGCTGGGGCTGCCACACCGTCGAGAGCAGCGAATACCACTTGAGGGCGAAGGAGTGCCGGCACATGTGCGGTCGGCACCACAACGGAACGAGCCCCTCACCCCCCGCCTGCGCCCAGACCCGCTGAATCCGTTCGTTGGCAGCCGTGAACGTGTCCTCCCAGCCCTCGAACTTCTTCGGCATCCCGTTCGGCGACAGCCACAGTGCCAACGGCTCCAGCCCAGACGCGGTGCGCCGGAACAGCAGACGGCGCTCGTCGGGGCCCAGCACGTCTACCGAGAGCGATCCCTCGCTCTCCAGATACAGCAGCCGGCTTCGGGCGTTGTAGCCACGGACCACCCGCTTATACGGGATCTTCTCGTAGGTCCCTCGCCGTTGGGCTCGGCGTATCGCCTGCGTCCGGGAACCCTCCAACGGGTCGGCGTAGCCCTCGATCTCCCGCAGCACCGCCCTCGGTATTCGGTACCACCGCCCCTCCTTGGCGCCCTTCACGCACGCCGCCGCCAACCAGGCCCGCGCAAGACGGCCTCCAGCGGAACATGGCATCTCTACGTCCAGGACGCTTCCCCACTCCTGAAGGCGCAGCCCCGTGCCGTACAACCCGTCGATGAAGACCGCATCCCGGTCCTCGTTCGGTCCCGACCAGCCAGCTCTGCGCAACCCGTCGAAGCCGTAGCCGCGCAGACCGATGTCCCGCCACTGCTCGAAGGGCGCACGCAGCATCCACTTCACCTGCCGACCACGTGAACCCGCTGGCCGGAGCCCATCGCGCCGCTCTCCTCCAGGACCGACCCCCTGTCCAGAACGGCCGCCGGAGTTCGATGCCAGGGCGACCCCGGACACCGGGTTCTGGACCCCGTACTTCCCGAACGCCCAGGTGTAGAAGGTGTTCAGAGCGGCACGGTCCGTGTCGAAGCTGGCCGCCTTGATCCGGTCGTCATTGCGTACATCGGTCAGGCGCCAGTCCTTGAACGCCTCCACGTCCCGCGCTGTCGCCTCCCGCCAGCCCTTTCCGAACACCTGCAGGAAGTTCAACCACACGACCAGCGTGTACGCGTACCGCTTCCAAGTCCGGGCCCCGCGCCCCTTCATCGGCGAGACGCGAAAGAACAGATTCACGCCTGGATCGGCAAAGCCCGAGACAGTGAACAGGACCGGCGTGCCATGCTGAGCTCCGTTCCTCGCCGCCCGGTCGTGCAGATCACCGAATCCTCCGAGCATGCCCTCACCCAAGGACGGCGGCGGCTTCAGAAAGTCGTAGAACTCGACACTCCAGCGATCCCACATCACTTCTCCAAGGGCGAGCCATGAGCCGATTACCCGACAACTCTGGGAAGCCTAGTGAAAGCCCAGGAACTGGCTGTGGTCCCCATCCGGTCTGGTCCTCATCGACTTCGAAAGGACCCGGCCTGCCGCCCGTGTCCAGGACCTGGCCATCCTGGCGGTCACCCAGTGGGTCGACCATCCGGACCGCGAGCGGGCGTTCCTCTCGTCCTACGGGCGCGCCCTCACCGACGGCGAGCGGCACGCCCTGCGCTGCCTGACCGTGCTGGACGCGGTCAACTGCCTGGCCTGGGGCCCGGACAACGGTGACGAGCTCGTCACGGCCCGGGGCCGGCGGACCCTGGACCGGCTGATGAGGGAGAGCGGATCATGAGCAAGGCTCCCCAAAGCCTCCGGGACGGTGGAGGCCGGTGACGACCCCCGCCCAGATGGTGAAGGCCCCGCGGTGGACTTCGCCGGCCCTGCGGCTGCTGGTCGCGAGCGAATGCGCGAGCTTGTCGGGATCGGCGGTCAGCGCCGTCGCGATCCCCACCCTGGCCGTGCTCGTGCTGCACGCCTCCACCCTCCAGATCGCCGTCCTCGCCTTCCTCGGCCAGCTGCCGAACGCGATCGTCGCGCTCCCGGCCGGCGCGCTCTCCGACCGCCACCGCAAGCGCCCCCAGATGATCGGCGCCGACATCACGGCCGCGCTGGCCCTCGCGACCATCCCGGCCGCCGCCGTGTCCGGAATGCTCACCATCGGGCAGCTGTACGCGGTCGCCGTCGTCCTCGGCATCGCCAAGATCGTGCACGGCGCGGCTTCGATCAGCTACCTGCCCGTCCTCGTCGAACCCCACCTCCTCCAGCGCGCGAACTCCCGCCTAGGCGCTGCCTCGTCGGTCGCCGACAGCATTGGGAACAACCTGGGCGCCGCGCTGATCGCCGCCGTCGGCGCGGCCCGCTCGGTGATCGTCGATGCCCTGTCCCACCTCGTCTCGGCCTTCCTGGTCTGGCGCATCCGCACCCCCGAGCCCGCCACCGCGCGGCCCCAGGGCCGGCGCAGCCTCGCACGGGACATCCGTGAGGGACTGCACTACGTGGCCGGGCAGCCGACCATCCGCACGGTGATCACAGCGCTGTCCACGCTCAGCTTCGGGCTGGCGATCATGAACACCTACTGGGCGTACTACCTGCTCGCCGTCCTCGCCGTCACCCCGACGGCGTTCGGCGTGATCATGGGCATTGGAGGGGTCGGCAGTCTGGCCGGAGCGCTCCTCGCCCCGAAGATCGCCTCCCGCATCGGCATCGGGCCGACGATCATCATCGGATTCGCCGTCAGCCCCCTGGCACAAGTACCCCTCCTGCTCGCCGGGCCCGGCCTGCGCTGGCAGACCGCCCTCGCCCTGGTCCTAGCCGTCCAGCTCTTCTGGGCCACCGCGTCCGGAACGAGTCAACGTTCCCTCCGGCAGACCATTTGCGAGCCCGGCTTCCAAGGGCGGATGCAAGCCGCCAGCACCACGATGACCGCCGGCATCCGCCCGCTCGCCGCCGCGGCCGCCGGCGCCCTGGCCCTCTACCTCGGCGTACGCACGACCCTCACGATCGGCGCGCTCTTCCAACTCGTCCCCGTCGCCATCCTGCTCCTCTCCCCTGTCCGCACCATGCGGGACATGCCCGCCCCGCCCCCGCGCCCAGCCCTGCCCTCCGCCCGCGAAGGATGTCCGTGACAACGACCTCGACCTCGACCGCCGCGTACTGGGACCCCCACTGGGCCCAAGGCCGCCGCTACCGACAGCTCGACGACGCCGAGACCCGGCTGATGGACCAGCGCCTGGGACCCGGCCGGGGGCGACCGGCCCTCGACATCGGCTGCGGCGACGGCACCCTGACCCGCCACCTCCACCACCAGCGGGGCTATCAGACCACCGGGATCGACTGCTCCCCCAGTGCCCTCGCCCTCGCCGCTGCCCAGGACTCCCCGGAGATGCCCGGACCGCTGTGGAGATGCGTCGACGTCGGGGCGGACGACCTGACCTGTCTGCCGGATCCCGCGTACGCGGTCATCACCTGCCGCCTGGTCTACCGGTGGCTCGACGACAAGGCCGCCTTCGTCAACCGAGTCCGCCGCCTCCTGGTACCCGGCGGAACCTTCTGGGTCGTCGCCGAGATCACCGGCCGCCGGGAGAACAACGACCCGCTCCAAAGCCTCGGCATCAGCCCGGCCGAGGCCGAGATCCTCACCGCGGGCTGGTCCGTCGTCCGCACACACGACCTTGACGTACTCCGCTGCTACGCCCTGCACCCCTGACCCACCCCACCCTGCTGGAGGACATGCTGATGGACATCGAGAACCAGACCGTCGAAACCTGGACCACCTACGGGGCGCACCAGCTCACCGTCCGCCCGGACCTGCCGGAGATCGAGCGGTGGGACTGGGGCGTCACCGACACCGGGCCCGGCATCGAGAGCCTCGGGGACGTGGCAGGGCTCCGCATCCTCGACCTCGGCAGCGGAGTGGGCCGGCACGCCGCCCGCCTGGCCGCCCTGGGCGCCGACGTCACCGGCGTGGACGCCTCCCCCACCCAGCACGAGCGCGCCGTCACCCGGTACCCGACCACTCCCGGGCTCCGCTTCGTGTGCGCCGACGCCGTCGCCCACCTACGGGACGCAGCCCCGTACGACCTCATCTACTCCGTCAACGGCCTGCCCTTCCTGGACCCCAACCGGCTCTTGCCCGCGCTGGGCAATGCCCTGAAGCCCGGTGGGCGCCTCCTGTTCTCTGCACTGCACACCAACTCCGCTGGGGCCGGACCCTCCACGGCCGCCACCCCACGCCCAGAGATCCTGCGACTGCCCGGCACCGACCAGACCCACCCCGTCCACATGTGGGTCCTGACCACCCAGCTGTGGGAAGACCTCCTGGTCGAGCACGGCCTCACCCTGGAGAAGGCCACGGCGATCGACGCGCCGCAGCCGGACAACCAGGCCTCCTACCGGCTGTACGAGGCCCGGCGGCCACAGAGGGTGCCGAGCCGCCAGCGCACCAGCACTCCACCGCCTCCGCGCGCGGTCGTGGGGGTCGGCGTGATCATCCACGGTCCGGATGGTGTCCTCCTAGGCCAACACCAGGGTGGGACCTTCGAAATGCCGGGTGGATCCGTTGAGCCCGGCGAGACCTTCGCCGAGGCCGCCGTACGCGAACTCCACGAGGAGGCCGGCCTCGTGGCCGATGTCGCCGACACCGTCGTGCTGGGCACCCTCCTGGACCGGGTGGGTGACATCGTCCGGGTGACAGTGCCCGTCCTGGTCACCCGGTGGTCCGGCGTACCGCTGCAGCGCGAAGAGACCATCGGAGCCTGGAGGTTCTGGCCCCGGGACGCGCTGCCGCAGCCTCTGTTCGTGCCGAGCGCTCAGTGCCTGACCGCGTGGAATCCGAGCCTCCCGCTCGACCATCCAGCCGCGGCCGCCTTCCACCCCTCCGGCCCCGGGACTGCATAACCGGATTCTTCCCGCCCGTGTCAGACCCACGCCGAGTCACACGTTCCAGAAGGGTTCTACGCCCATGAACTCACCGCCCGCCCTGTGGCAGCCGTCCCTCCTCGGGGTCTTCGCCCACCCCGACGACGAGTCACTCCTCGCCGGCGGCGTGCTCGCGCAGCACGCCGCAGCCGGTGCCGACACCGCGGTCGTCACCGCGACCTGGTCCCCGGACAGTCACCGGGCCGCCGAACTCGCCGACGCACTGAAGGTTCTGGGCGCCGGCGAGCCCCGGATGCTCGGCTACGCCGACGCCCGCATCCCCGACTCCGCACCCGGCCGGCCGAGGCTGTGTGACGCCCCCATCGACGAGGTCGTGGGGATGCTCGTCGGACACATCCGCGCCGTAAGGCCACAGCTGGTGTTGACCCATGACGCCTACGGCCAGTTGACCGGCCACCCCGACCACATCCGCACCCATCAAGCGGCCGTCCTGGCCTTCCACGCAGCAGGCCTGGAACACCAGTACCCGGAGGCGGGCGCCCCGTGGCAGCCTGCCGCCCTGTACGCGGCCACCCACCCCGACTCGGGGGTGGGCGAGCTGGGCGCGCTGTTGTCGCGGGTCGGGAAGGAGGTGCTGTCGGTACCGGACGGACACATCACGGCAACCGTCGATGTGAGCGGCTTCCTCACCGAAAAGTGGGCGGCCATTCTCTCCCACCGCAGCGAGGTGGCCCGCGAGCGCCCTCTGCCCGGGATCCTCGCCCGCCTCCCCGCAGACGTACGGGAGTCGATCATCTCCACGGAGTACTACATCCGTCTGAGCGCCTACCCTCCGCATCTCGGCCAGCGCGAGCCGAGCCTGGGCGCCGAGGACTGGCCGGTGGTGCACCACCGGCCCCTCTGAGTCAGGTCGGGCCGAGGGATCATGAGGGGCGATCCACCAGGCGCCGCAGCCGATCGAGGACGCCTTCACGTCCGAAGAGCTCGGGCTGGGGACGGAGGAACACGTTGATCTCCTCCGGGTCGCTGTCCCGGGGCAGCGTCGTAGACGCGATCCGCAGCTCTTGAACCTGGAAGGTGCCAGCTGCGGATGGGAGGGCACCAGTGGTGCGTGCAAACGCCAACCGTGCCCGGACGGCGTCCAGCTCCCAATCTCTCGACTCGTGCCCCTGGCTGCACACCTGGATCGCCTCGGGGCCGTCCACACGCAGAGCGACGATCTCGCAGCCCTGGGCGCAGGAGAGGCGTCTGACGCTGCTGCCCGTCACGACCTGGATCCGCTGGGACTCCAGGAGGAGGGGGGCAGAGGCGATCTCCGGGACAGTAGCCGCGTCGCGGGCCTTCGCCGGGTATTCGGCGAAGACCTCGGCAAGGCGCTGGGCGGCGGCACGCATCGGGGACGGACCGGGCACTGGGGGCTCGATATCGTCGGCCAGCGCGCTCCCGCGGATGCGGTCGCCGTACCGGTCACAGATCTCTCGGAAGATGCTCCATAGCGGCATGCTCTTGTGGGCGCGAGTGTCGTAGCCCTGCCCCGTCGCCGTGAGCGCCTCGTCGATCTCCCCAATGATCCCCGGCTCACGGTCGGCGGGGCCGGAGAACGCCGCGCGAAGATCACTGAGGGCCACCTCCTGGGGAGGCCGTCCAGCGTACGTTCGGGAGTACAGGACGAAGGACAGAGCACGCAGGTCCCAACTGCCTTGATGAATTGGATAGTTGATTCCGACCAAAAGTCGCGCTGCTTCGTGGACCGCAGCCCCCCAGGTGGCCGGCGCCGAGGAAGGGAGCAGGAGGCTCATCTCCAGGTCAAGGCAGGGACTCGCGTTGTCAGACATGGGCCTCATCTTGCCGGGCCCCCGGTGTGGGCCGCAGGCATCCACAAACATCCGGCCCAACTGCGAGGAATGATCAGATAGAGAGCTTCTTCGACCTCATCGCCCGGATTTCCGTGGCGACCGCGAGAAGCCCTTCGCCGACGGAACCGCAAGAGGGGAAATCGGTCCACGAGTCTCCAGCAGCGCGCTTCATCTGACTCGCAGCTGTGCGAAGCCAATACCCCCGTAGCCCTCCGGGGGCTAGGTCACCGATCGTTCACTCACCGGGCCCCGGTGCCGTGGGCTTGGCTGGTGCTCCGAAGCGCTCCATGACGAGCTGGTCCGGTTCCTGTACGAGTTCCTTGATCCGTTGGAAGTCGTGGCCATGGAACCACTCGAAGATGCGGCCGCCGATGAGGTGTCCGTTCAGGACGAAGTGCAGGCTCTCAAGGATGTACGCCTCCTGCCCGAAGACCTCCTTCCTCGTTCCCAGGGGCTCCGAGACCCACCCGTCAACGAGAGCGAAGCCGAGGTTGCGCGCCTGGATCTCGTACGCGTTGAACTGCCGCTCGGGGTTGCTGGTGGTTCCGACCTTCACCACAGGGCGGAGGCCTTGGAATCCCAGGACGTAAAGTCGGCCGCCCTCGCGCTCCGGGTCTGGCAGCTCCCTGCGCAGCCGCTCCCTGACCAGGTAGGACGTCAGGACGATTTCCTCGTGTTTGTGCCCCCACGGCGGCACGGCGCCGGCCCGCAGATCGGCTATGGCCTTGGCGCGTGCCGCCTCGGTGTCAGTTCCCTCGGCCCACTGCGCCATGAGGGCGTCGTGGAAGCCCTTTCTCTGCATGCGTGGCATGCCACCAGCGTCGCAGCCGGCACTGACAGTCGATCATCTTCGCTGATCGGTGACCGCCTTGCTGGAGAAGGCGGCGCGTCTCAGCGAGCCGTCGGCCCGCACCCCCAAGCAGTGCTCCACCTTCGGGCTTGGCCCCTTGGTCGTGCCGGGGTCTGGCGCACCAGGTCGATACCCACGTGGGTGATTCCGGCCATTACGGCAGGAGCCACCGCACCGGGCACGGCGGCCGATAGGTTCCCTGTTGGGGAGTGCAAGCCACGAAGTAGCTGGAGGTCTCATGCGCCGGTTCACGCCCAAGTTCGGTGGCGGGGAGCAGTGGGTCGAAGGGATGGGAGTCCTCCACGTCTACGTACTGCCTCGCTCCGGCATGGACGAGGACCTGCTGGCCCTGGCCCACGCCTGCCGCCCCGTGCTGATGGACCACCCCATCGATCCTGCCTGCCCGGCTCAGGCCGGTGACCCCGGAACCCTGCACCTCACCGTGGAGATGATCGCCGACACGGCCTCCGCCGGCATCAGCGCAGCCGGGCGGCGGGACCTAATCGCTGCCCTGCGCAAGGAACTCGCCACGGTGGCTCCCTTCGACACCGAGGTGGGACCGCCCATCGGCAACGTCGCTGGCGCGGTACTCGACGTGTGGCCCGACGAGGAATTCATCGCCTTGACGGAACGCGTACGTTCCGCGATCCGCACTACCCGGGGAGCCGCGGCCTTGCAGCACAACGGCGGGCGGCCACACATGTCCCTCGGCTACTCCTACGACTCCGCCGACTCCGACACCCTCAACAGCACTCTCCGCAACACCATCACCCCCCGTCGCGCCTCGCTGCGAGTCGATGCCGTCCACCTGCTGAACGTCCGCTACGACATCGCACCGGATACCGGAGGCTGGCGCATGACCTGGGAGTCCCTCGCGGAGATCCCGCTCGCCGGCTGACACCAAACGGGTGTTCTGCGCATCCCGATACAGCTTCTCGCGGTGTGGGATCCCTTGGCCAAAGGCCGCCTCGTACCGTGTCTCGGCGGTACCTTCGCGTCAGAGGCGGTCGCAGATCGGGGTGGTGGGTGTGAGCGGGTACATCGAGGAGCAGGAGCGGATCGGGCAGCGGGTCCGGCGTCAGAGGCTTTCCGTCGGGATGACCCAGGCCGATCTCGCAGCCGCGCTCGGCCGGACGCAGGGCTGGGTATCGAAGCTGGAGAAGGGCCGGATCGAGCTGGACCGGGCCGGGCTGATCAACGCCGTGGCCGCCGCACTGCACTGCCATCCGAACACTCTGATCGAGCGACCGTACACGGGGGGCGGGGCCGAGACGAAGTGGCAGGTGTCCGCCGCCTCCATCCTGCGCGAGCTGCGCCGGTACGACCTGGCGCCCGTCTTCGACGGGACCCCGCGCCCCTCCGAGGTGCTGTGGCACGACATGAAGCGCCTGCTCCGCCTGCGCGACGCCGCGGCGAACGGTGCAGTGCTGAGCGAGCTCCCGGACATGCTGCGGGAAGCCCGCGCCCTCGCCGAGGCGTCCACCGGCCACGAGCGCGAAGAGGCCTACGCGATCTACGCGGTGGCCTGCAAGTTCGCCCACACCGCCGCCCACGCTCTCGGCCATCCTGAGTTGGTCGCGATGGCCTGCGAGCGGGCCACGTGGTCCGCGCAGCTCTCCGGAGACCCGGTGATGCCCGCCATGGCTCTGTGGATGCGGATGTGGGACACCTGGGCCTCCGCCGACTGGAACGACGCGCTCGCCCTCGGGGACAAGGCCCTCGCCGGCATCGAGGCCGAGTACGAGGCCGGCGACCCTCTCGCTCTGCGGATGTGGGGCGCCCTGCACTTGCGGGCCGCGATCTCGTACGCGCGCGGCGGGAACGTGGCCGGATCCGACGAGCGCCTGGCCCTGGCGCGTACGGCGGGCGAGCGGGTCAATGCCTACGTCGGGCCGGAGATCCACGACCGGCACTCGGTGACGTTCAGCCTCGGCAACGTGATCATCCACAGTGTCAGCGCGGCCCTGGAGATGAGCGACCAGACGAAGGCCCTTCGCCTGAACCGGGAGGCAGACCCCGCACACATCGCGGTCCTTCCCAACTCCCGCCTCGGCCACCACCACATGGACCTCGCCCGCGCGTGGCTCTGGGACGGCAACCGCGATCAGGCCCTGACCGAGCTGGAGGCCGCTGAGCGCATCGCCCCGCAGCTGGTCCGCAACCATCCCGTCGCGCGGGCAACGTTGCGTAAGATCATCTATGCCGAGCGGGTAGCTACCCGCCAGCGGCTACGCGGCATGACCAGCCGCTTTTCCCTGGACTGACCTGCGGGTATTCCACGGAATCATATTCACCTGTAGCGGGCCACCTACGGTCCGCAACATGACCTCTACGCGTCGCACTGACCATGACCGCGTACGACGACAGCAGCCTGACGATCCCGACCCTCGCTGGCCCCTGCGCGGAGACCTCGCGTACGACACCGCCACCTCTCGCACGGGCGTGGTCATAGACGTCCCTGAGGACACGGGAACCACGGTCTACCGCCTGTGCCCCGAGGGCGGAGGCGAGGACGGCTGGACCGCCTCGCTCACCACCCTCATGCCAGCCGAGGACGTGCCCGCCCGGCTCTCCGCCGGGACGACGGACAGCGCGGTGCGGCACCAGCCCGAGTACGCGCCGTGGGACGACCCGTTCGACATCCCCGACCCCAGCCCCTCCCTGCAAGCCCGCGCCGAGCGCGGCCTGGAGCGGTTCCTGCGGGACGCCGCCGCGGACGGCACGGCGTGAGCCGGCGCCCGGCATGGCTCTTCGAGGGCGCCCGGATCTACGACCCCTCCAAGGACTGCGAAGCGGTCGTGCAGTTCGTCGGCGAGTGGAACGACCCCCGGACCCATCGCATCGTCCCCGACGCCGTGTTCCTGCGGCCCGAAGGGGGCGGCGCCGAGTGGGTCGTCACCGACCACCAGGCCCTCCGTCAGGCCGACGCCCGCTGAAGCTCGCGTGACTGCCCGCCCGGAACCCCGGCCTGCACGATCCCTCCGGGCGGGGCCGCACCACTCGAACCCGATCGAGAGGAGCACCATGCACAGTGCGTTACGGCTCGCGACCCGACCCCGGTCCGTGATCATGCAGCCGACGACGAAATGCCTCCCCATGGACTGCACGTACTGCTACCTGCCGTTCCGCAAGATGAGTCACCTGATGCCGGTCGAGGTCGCGGAGGCGGTGGCCAAGCCGGTCAACGCCTGGGCGGCCGACGATCCGGCCTTCGAGGTCGTCTGGCACGGCGGAGAGCCCCTCGCCACGGGCCGCACCCACCTGGCCGCACTCATGGCCCCTTTCAAGGGCGTCAAGCACAGCGTCCAGACGAACGCGGCGTTGGTGGATGACGCGTGGTGCGAGTTCCTGCTGGAGCACCAGGTGCGCGTCGGCGTCAGCATCGATGGGCCCGAGGACATGAACACCCACCGGGTCACCCTTGCCGGCCACCCCGGGTTCCGCGTCACCATGCGGGGCATCGAGCGCCTGCGCCACCACGGCATCCCGGTCTCCGCCATCGCGGTTGTCTCCGACCCCGACCCCGAGAACGCGGCCCGCTTCTACGAGTTCTTCGCCGACCTGGGCGTCACCACCCTCGGCGTCAACGTCGAAGAGGAAGAGGGAGTCAACCGCGGGGCCAAGGGCCCCGACCCCGTGCGCGCGACCGAGTTCTGGGCCGCCCTCGCAGACGCCTGGCGGGCCAACCCGGCAATCCGGCTACGGGAGATCCAGCGGGTCCTCAACTTCGCCGGCGCCGTCCTCGGCGGCCACGCCACGCCCCCCACGCCGGCTTCAGCCCCCTGGGATCCGATGCCCACCATCGCCTATGACGGCGGGGTGGTCCTGCTCTCTCCCGAGCTGGCCGGCTTCACCGACACCCGGTTCGGTGACTTCACCACCGGCAACGTCCTGAAAGACGGCCTGGACGTCCTCGTGGCCGAGGCCGAAGCACGCACGCCCTGGATCACCGAGTTCTGGCAGGGCGTGGACGCGTGCCGCGCCGCCTGTCCCTCCTTTGCCTTCTGCGGGGGCGCCCATGCCGCGAACCGGTACTTCGAGCACGACGGCCGGTTCGACGGGACCAGGACCCAGTACTGCACCACCGCCAAAATCGCCCTACTCGAAGGAGTCACGCGACATGTCCGTACACACGCCCACTGACGCCGCCTCGCTCGTGATGGACTTGGCGGAGGGATTCGAATCCCTCCTGGAGGCCGCCGGCACCTCGGCCGTCGCCCGCTGGGAGAACACCCCCGCCCTGCCCCTCGCCACGTTCGACAACCGCCCCACCTGGGACAACCCAACCCCGGCCTTCGACAACCGGCCCACCTGGGACGACTGGAGCAAGAGCAAGTAGCCCCACCACGTACCGGGGCGGTCCTGCCACAGCGCGGGGCCGCCCCAACGACAAGGAGCACCATGGCCACCCGCGCCTTCGGCCGCACCACGATCACCCTGCCCGAGCTGGACGAGCCCGGCCTCTACCTGAGCAACGTCGACAGCCTCAACAGCACCCGCGGCACCGTCCAGGACTTCGCCTACGGCGCCGCCAGCCTGCGCTCACTCGACCTCGCGGAGACCCACCTCATCACCGGTCGGATCACCGGCATCCACGCACAGCGCACCGAGCTGGAGTCGGTCAACCTCCACGGCGTCGAGATCACCGGGAGCGACCTCGGCTCGGCACGCTGGGCCGAGAGCAAGCTGACCCGCGTCCACGTCCGCGACACCAAGCTGATGGGCGCCGCCCTGGACGGCCTAGTCCTCGATGACGTCCTGTTCGAAGGCTGCAAGTTCGACTACGCCACCTTCGACAGGGTGCGCGCCACCGGCCCCGTCGCCTTCATCGGCTGCGTCCTCACCGAGGCCACGTTCACCGACTGCGACCTGTCCGACGTCGTGTTCTCCGACTGCCAGTTCAGGCTCACCGAGTTCCGAGCCGGCCGCTACCGAGGCGCTGACCTGCGCGAGAACGACCTCTCCCAGATCCGCGGCGTCGCCAACCTCGCGAAGGTACGCATCGACGCCGGTCAGCAGACCCACCTCGCCGAGGCCCTCGTGAACGAACTCGACATCACCATCGGTGACGACTGACCGGGAGGACCCCGTGCCCCTGCACATCGCCTTCCGCGACCCAGCCGCGCTCCGTGCCCGCTGCGAGGTCTCCACCGTCCGCACCACCCGCCCCGAGGAGACCAGCCACGAACCTGGTGCGGTCGTCCCCACCGGGCAGTGGCGCCCCATGGCCGATGCAGACATCAGGGCAGTCACCGCGCCGCGCCGACCCCTGGACAGCACCCTGGTGGAGATCGTCCAGCCCTCGTACCGGGGAGGACTCCCGCTCGAAGACCTGCCTCGCTCCCTGGGCGATCCGGACGCGGTGTACCTCGGCCAGGCCCTCGCCAAGCCCGACATGATCACTACCACCGAGAACTACGCGACCGGTCGGCTGCTCGGGCTCCACCTCGACAACTGGGACAAACTCCCGTACGCCGAGAAGCACACCGGGCGCCGGAGGCTCTGTCTCAACCTTGGCCCCGGCACTCGATACATCATCCTCGGCAACATCGACGCTCAAGCAGTGTGCCGGGCCGTTCACCCGGCCGATTCCACCCAACGCTATCCCCACACGGACGACTACCGCTCCTACGTCGCAAGCGGCCGGTCCATTCGCGTCTTCCGGATCCGCCTCGCTCCCGGCGAGGGCTATGTGGCCCCCACCGAGTACCTGCTGCACGACGGCTCCACCGAAGCCGAGAACCATCCCTCGGCCGCCGCGTTCTGGCTCGGACGGTGGCCCTGCGGCATCCTGCCATCGCTGGCCTGACCCTGGGTGACCAGGAGGGACGTACCGCCGTGCAGACCGGGCGGATGTGGGGCGCCGGAGGTAGGCATCCCTCCCGGTGCGGGTTCGCTCCGGGCTGACGACTACAGCGCCAATACACCTCACTCGAACAGGTGTTGAATGTTGACCCGGCGTTGTCTCGGCGGGGCTGTCGATACCGTGGAACGCTTCGGCGAAGGACGGGAACGTGCACGTACCCATCGGACATCCGCTGGCCTACGCCGACTGAGGTAGCACCAGACCGACCGGGGCGGACGCGGCGAACACCCACCCGCCGCAAGGGGATCGCGAACTGCCTGCATCTCGACTTCGCATCAGGAATCTTGAGCTGATTGCGTGACCAAGTAGCCCTAGAAACCGCGGATTCCACAGATCGCCCCCACGAATCGACCCCTGTCGCAAATCTCAAGCAGCGCCGCACGACCGGAGATCCAAGAAATCCCGCCAGGAAAATGGGGGGGAACGCCACCTCCACGTAGGGGGAAGCGACGCGGGCCTCACGGACGGGATGGAATCTCCAGCAGCCCCATGGCGCGCACAGGGGTTATCTCTACCAGCACGCGCTCAGGGTCTGGAGCGGGGCGGCGACCGTATCGATCCGCATAGCGATCGACAGCGTTCGCAACCTCATCTTCTGCAGTTCGAACTTCGGCTACACCCTCGATGGTCAGCCATCTCGGACCCGCTACCTGCGATATCGCGACTCTCGCCTCTCCCGGAAGCGCGGCAAGGATGTTGGCGATTTTCACGCTGCTCTTTCGCGTGATGACACGCGCGACGCCCGCGTCGTGGTCGTAAGTCACACCAACGGGCACTACATGCGGAGTTCCATCAGAACGCAACGTGGTCAGCGTGGCCAAGTGGTATTCAGACCAGAAGCCAGCGAAGGCTTCGGTTTCGGTGATCGCGGTAGCCATGACGTCAGGTTAATTCACTTCCACATTCATGTGGATGCGACCTGTGTCACGCAATTCGAGATCACCACAAAGGTTCCACTATGCCCGAATCGCACCGTTTCAACAGCAGGCCCCGGGAGTGCCCTGTTTCGGATTCATAACGAATCCACTGGTGCACACTTTCCGCGAACCTGCCAAGCCATCCGTCAAATAACGGCAGGTCAGATAGGTTTCACTACGGCATGCTCCATGGGATTCGATGATCGAATAGGCGTTTTCGATCTTGCCTGGCTTTTCGGGTCCTATTGCCCTCCCCGAAGCCGGTGATCAATCCACTCCAGAGATGACGTACGGTTCGATCAAGCAGGTGGAATCACGGGTTCAGCAGGGCCTTCTTCCGTGACCTCCACCGGCCAGGCCATGCGGAGATGCGTCTTCCGCAGAACCCCGAGCACGAGCCCAGCGGAGTCGCTGGGTGGAGAGGCTCGCAGGGCGCAGGGGTACCGCTTGACCGGCGGCGAACCCCGCCCCTCAGACAGCAGGACAAAACCGAGCCGTACCCCCACTGCTGTGGCGTCCGCCTCGGATATCGAACATACAAGCGATAGCACCGGTGTCGATCGCCACGCCTGCGGGTGTGGCGGACGACCACTGGCTGACGAGGGACCTATGTGGTGGCGAACCGGGGACACACGTCCCCACAGCAACACCGATCGCCAGGTGCGGCCCTGGCCTCTGCGCCGACCAGGGGCCTTCACCCTTGCAGGGCGAGCGGACCGCGTGGCGGACAGGCAGCTTCGTAAGCGGATCCGCCTGGAGCTCCAAGAGCTCGGCGTGCAGCCCCCGCTGCGCATCGACGAGCTTCGGAGCGCGCTGGCAGCCCAGCGCGATCGACCCATTCTGATTCGACGCGTTCCGCTACCGATGCCGGGGCCCGTGGGGTTCTGGCTCGACCTCCCGGACGCCGACGTCATCGTCGTCCAGGAGCGCACGACCCAGCTCCACCAGGACCACATCATCCTGCACGAGCTGTGTCACCTAAAGGCCGACGGACCACAGGCCTCCCCCTGGGGAGACCTCACCCCAGGGTTTGGACTGGAGGGCGGGCGGTGCTCGTACCTCGACAAGGAGGAGTGTCAGGTGGAGAAGGCGGCCACGATCATCATGGAGTGGGCGTCCGTCCTGGAGCAGGTCGGTCCTCCGCCGGCCGCCGATCCGGCCGTGCGCAGCGTGAACCTGGCCCTGGGTGACCGGCAGGGGTGGCTGTGATGACGATCCTGTTCCTCCTCGTCCTCACCGCCGCCGTTGCGTGGAAGGTCTACCAGCTCACGAAGGCACCCCGGGATGGCGCCCTACGCTCCGTCACCCTGTGCCTCGTGTGCGCGGCCCTGTCCTATCCGGTGGCGATGCCGGGCGGAGCCAGTGGCGTGGACACCGTCGCCGGCCACGGCGCGGCCAAGCTCATCCAGAACATCCTGCTGCTCGGCACGGTGTACTTCCTGATGTGCTTCTACCTCTACTCATCGGCCGACCGGACAACGAGTAGGCGTCGGGCACGTCGCGAGGCGCTCCTCGTACTCGGGGTCGCGGCCGTTCTCATCATCTCGGCCACGACGGTGCCCCACGAGGTGTTCGCCGGATCCTTCTCGACCGCGGACATGACGATCACCCAGCTCGCCGCGTTCTACGGCGTCGCCGGCCTGTACTTGACCTACGCCCTGGGCGCCGCAGGCATCTGGACGGTCCGCTACGCCCGGCTTTCACCGCGTCCGCACTCCACCGGCCTCTGGATCACCGCGGTCGGGCTGCTGGCCATGGCCGCGGCCTGTGCTGTCCGCGCGGTCTTCGTGGCAACCCGGTGGCAGGGCGGCACCGTGCCGAAGGGACTGATGTCCGTCGTCGCGATGCTGCTGGTCCTGTCCATCCTCCTCTTCGTCGTCGGCGTTTCGTACTCCGGCGCCCGCAGCCGCCTGTCGGCTCTGCGGGTGTGGCGGCAGCACCGCCGCGGGTACCGGCGCCTCGAACCCCTCTGGGTGCTCTTGTCCGACCGGTTCCCCGAGACCGTCCTCGGCTCGCGGGCGACTGTGCTCGAAACCTGGGGTGTGCGTGGCGTGCACCGCCTCTACCACCGCCGCGTGGTCGAGTGTCGAGACGGGCTGGTCCGTATCAGCCCCCTCATGGGCGACCTGACGACGGAGGACCTCCTGGCCATGGACGCGACCATCCTGGCCAACCGGCTCCGCTCGGCAGCGGCCGCAGACGTCCACGGGTCCGAGGAAGCCCAGCCGGTGATTCCGCTGGCCGTGCCCGAGATCGACAGCGCCGGTGCTGACGCCGCCCACCTGTTCGCCCTCTCCGACGCCCTCCGCGCCGCCTGACCACCCTTCACGGAAAGAGAATCCCGATGCTGATCACAGCTGGCCGCATCCTCACCGGAGACGCCGACGTAACCGACGGCGCTGTACTCGTCCGGGACGGCATCATCACGGCCGTCGGCCTGCGCGCCGACATCGAAGCCCAGGCAGGCAGCGACGAGCCGCGCCAGGACTTCCCGGACTCCACCCTGCTGCCCGGCCTCATCGACGCCCACGTCCACTTGGTCTTCGACGCCGGCGCGGACCCCGTGGCCACCATGCAGGAAGCCAGCGACGAGGACCTGCTGGAGGGGATGCGCAAGCGCGCCGACCAGCTGCTGGCCACCGGCGTCACCACGGCCCGCGACCTCGGCGACCGCGGAGGCCTCGCGCTGCGCCTCGCCCAGGAAATCGCCGCCGGCACCGCGACGGGTCCCCGCATCATCGGAGCCGGTGCCCCCGTCACTCCGCCCGGAGGACACTGCTGGTTCCTCGGAGGCGAGGTCTCCAACGCCGACGAGGCCCGCGCCCTCGTGCGCCGCAACGTCGCCGACGGTGCCAAGGTCGTCAAGGTCATGGCCGGTGGCGGCGGACTCACCAAGGGCGGGGCCCCCAGCTGGAAGAGCCAGTTCGGCGCAGACGAGCTCGCCGTCGTAGTCGAAGAGGCCCACCAGGCTGGCCTGAAGGTGGCCGCGCACGCGCACGGCACCGATGCCATCACCGACGCGGTGGCCTCCGGTGTCGACACCATCGAGCACTGCACCTGGATGACCGAGGACGGCTTCGACCTCCGCGAGGACGTCCTGGCACAGATCGTCGAGAAGGGGATCTACGTCTGCCCGGCCGTGAGCCCGCACTGGCGGATGCTCCCCCGCTTCTTCGGCGAGGAGAAGGCCGCCGCCATGTTCGCGCTCGTGCAGCGGATGGCCGAGGCAGGAGCCCGTCTGATCGCTGGCACCGACGCCGGCGTCCAGCGCGCCGGATTCGACGGGATCGTGGGCGCCCTCGGGTTTTACGAGCACCTCGGCGTCTCCCGCGACCGAATCCTGGCCATGGCCACCACCGAGGCTGCGGCGGCCCTCGGCGTAGGTGACCAGACCGGCCGCATCGCCCCCGGCTACAGCGCCGACCTCCTCCTGGTCGACGGCAACCCGCTCGAAGAGCTGTCCGCCCTGAGCGCGGTACGTGCCGTCTTCACCAACGGCCGCCAGCACCAGGCCGCTTAGACGCAGGGAACTACCAAGCGGGGCTTTGCCCGGCGCCGTCAGGCGCTGGGCAGGCCCCGCTCTTCGATTTCCGCGACGATGTTGTTGATCAGGGCCATGACTTCGGTGGGCAGCCCCTCGGGCCCCATCTGTCGCCCCTTCAAACCGCGGATCTTGCCGGCCTGCACGTTCGCGAGCAGGGTCAGCCCTTCGGCGACCTGCCTCTTGACCACATCGCGGCTCCGGAAGAAGAGGGCGCTGACTCCGAAGGCAGCCGACAGTCCCTCCAGCACCGGTGGGGACGCCTCGGTCACCACGCCGTTCCGCAGGTCCGCAACTCCGGCCGCAGAGAGCACCTGGGCTCCCACGTAGGCGTTGACCGCGCGCGCGATCTGCGCATCCGAGGGTGGCGTGCTGCCGTCGTCCGGGTTCTCCAGGAGATACCGCATCTTCTCGGCCAGGCTCGTGGGAACCTCGGGGTGAGGCTCCGGCACCTCGATCCCGAACGAGCGCTCCTGCGCTGCCATCAGCTGCTCGACACTCACGCCGTACGCCTTGGCCAGCGGTTCAACAAAGACACCCGAGAGCCGCCGCTTGGCCCGCTCCGCGTTCGCCACAGGGCCAGCGGACTTGGTGCCCAGGAGCCCCGGCACCTCGTTCTGGAAGAACCCGGCATCGGCCCTCAGGTCCGCCAAGGTCGGCAGGCCATCACGCGGGAACAGGTCTCCGAGCGGCTGGCCCAGCGCACGAGCGAGAGCGGGGAGCCTCTCCGGATCCGGATGACTCGTACCCCTCTCCCACGCGGTCACGCTGGTTCCCTGGACTCCCACCACGGTCGCCAAAGCCTCCTGCGTCAGCTCGGCAGAGCGACGGAGCGCGCGTACACGCTGTCCATCGAAGATACGTGCCGGCATGCCCCTCCTCCCTTCGATCCCGTCCTGGGTTCACTGTATTCAGGAAACCTAGTTTTAGCCACTTGTGCGGTTCGCCGAACGCGGATAACTTCGACTCAACGAACGGTACCGGCCGCCGGCCAGGTCGCCTAGTCCCGTGACTGTCTTGTCATCCGGGAGATCGGCGCTGGTCAGGATGCATGTCGTGACCTGTGAGGAGTTCTAGAGCAATGTCTAGGTATTCCGGCTGGTTCTACGTATGTTCGTCGTCGCTCGCCGGTCACCAGGCCCGGCAGAGGACTTGGAGGGGGGACTGGATGCGCAGCGGATGGACCTTACGGGCTGGCTGAGCCCAGAAACAGCGACGGCGCCCGAGAGCGGGAACTCTCAGACGCCGGACGCTTCTGGCAGCACGACCGCCCACGAATGAGCGGACAGCCACCCAACATCGCCGAACCGGACCTTCTCACGGGCACACCGGTACGGCGGGTCACACCAGAGGAGAGTGTCGCATGGCGACCGCCGCGCGCAAAAGACCGGAGCATACGGCCGACCCCGCAACCCGCCAGCAGGGGGGTGCTGCCTGATGGCCCGCATCCGAACTATCAAGCCCGAGATGTTCTGGTCGGAAGACCTCGCTTCGTGCGATGTCACCGCGATGGTGACCTTCGCCGGACTGCTCACCCAGGCCGATGACAGCGGACGGTTCCTCGCCCATCCGGCGATCATCGCCGGATTCGTGTGGGCACTGCGTATCGAGCACACGCCTGCCCATGTGGCCAGGGACCTCGACCAGCTGGCCGCCGCCGGCATCATCTGCCGCTACACCGGGTGCGACGACAAGGACTACCTGCACTTCGTGAAGTGGGAGAAGCACCAGAAGATCGACCGGCCCTCCGCGTCGCGCATGCCCCGATGCCCCGTGCACCAGGCCGACCGGCTGTGCAGCGAGTGCGGCAGCGCGGCCTGCCCTGCCTCCCCCTCGCCCGCCAGGGCGTCGGCGCCGACCACGGCCGCCGGGCTTTCCGGTAGCGCCTCGCAGGATTCGACGAATACTCGTCGAGTACTCGATCAGCCGGTTTCGCCCGATTCCGCGCCTGCGGCGGAGCCAGACCCCGCACCCGCCGGCGTCGGCACCGCACCGCGATCCGCTCCGGAGCCCCGGCAGGAGACGCTTTCCGACCTCTCCGGTAAAACCGCAGGTCAGGCGGGTTTCGACGAGGGCTCGACACAAATGCGCGAGGGCTCGTCGTCTGGATCTAGGATCTTGGATCCTGGATCTGTACCTACGGGGCGCCAGGCGCCAGCGGCTGGCAGCGTCTCGGAGAAGGTGTCCGCCAAGGACCTGGTGGCCGAGTACGTAAAGGACTGCCGGCAGAAGCCTCCGAGTGACATACGAGGACTGCTCGGCCGGAAGATCAAGATGCTCCTCGACGAGGACTTCGCGCCCAGCGACATCCGCGCCGCCATGGGCCTGCTGCGTGACAAGGGCCTGCATCCCAGCGTGCTGCCCAGCCTGGTGAACCAGGTCGTCAACGCCTCACCGCAGCACGCAGGCTCTCCGTCATCGTCCGCCTCCGGCGCGGGGCCATGGGCCAGCACCGGATCCGCCTACAGGCCCTACTTCAACCCGGCGCCCGCGCCCACCACGTTCGGAGGAAGCCTGTGAGCCGCTACCGTCTCGCCGACCCGCAGCCCGCCGTCTCCGACCGCCTGCAGGCCCGACTCGCCGCCCAACTCGCCGCCCGCGGCATCGATGCCACCACTCCGGCCCTACCGGACACCCCGGAGCCGATCCCGGCTCTGGAGGCAGCGCAGCGGCGGATCCCGGCCGACTACCGGGACGCATTCGCAGACCACCCGGCGGTCATGACCTGGGTGCGGACCATCGCCGAGAGGGCGACCGCGCCGAACGCCGATGATCACAACCCCCACTGGGGCAGCGGCGGGCGCCGTGTGATCGCCGGCGGGCCTTCGCTGCTGCTGTGGGGCAACACCGGCGCGGGCAAGACCCGCCAGGCATACGGGGCGATCCGCTCGCTCACCGCCGCGGGGTGCGCGGTCCGCTGGCACGCCATCAAGGCCGTCGATCTCTTCGGACAGATGCGCCAGCGCAGTGGCGTGGACGTCGAATGGCTCCTGCGCGACATCGCCCGGGTGCCGCTGCTGCTCCTGGACGACCTCGGCGCCGGCAAGTCGTCCGAGTGGAACGAGGAAATCACCTTCCGGCTGCTGGCCTGGCGCGGTGAGCACCACCTCCCCACCCTGGTCACCACCAACCTCGCGCCCGTACCCGGGGCGGGGGTGACGGCGCAACCGACGATGGTGAGCGGTTCGCCGCAGCGCGGGCAGCGCGGGCAGCGCCGAAGTGGCCGGCTCGGCTCCCGCACCTGCGCGATCGGCCGCAACCGATCACGTGAGACCCCCGTCATGGGCAGCGGCTGATCCCGGGCCGGGCCGTCGGTGACTGCCACAGGGCGAGGGCGATCAGCAGGACGAACGCCGTGAGCGCGGTCAACGTACGCAGGTTGTTGAAGAGTTCCCAGAGCCGCAGGGTTTCCGCGTGATCGGCCGGTGCCGAGGTGCGGGCCCATTCCTTGATCCGGCCGTTGATCGGCACGTTGCCGAACCGGGTGATCAGGAAGGACGAGAGGGTCAGCAGACCTGCCGCCCCCGCGATCAGCCGGGGGCGGCCCCGTGTCAGGGTCGCGAGGGCGAGGGAGCTCAGCGTCGACACGGCCATCGCCGCCTGCATGGTGATGCCGTTCATCTTCATCAGTTCGGCGTGGAACGACAGGCGCATGTCGAGCGGCACCGCGTTGAAGGTGGGGACGAGGTTGGCCGCGCCGTAGCCGAACGCGCCGGCGAGCAGGCCGGTGGCGAGCAGGGCGAGCCCCTGGAGAAGTCGTATGCGCATGTGCGATGGCTCCCATACGTGGACGTGAAGGTGGCGGCGAACGTGGAGGCGGACGTGGCGGCGGACGTGGGCAGGGGGCATGAACGGGGGGCATGAACGGGGGAGTCGGCGCCGAACGTCAGCTCTGTCCGTTCCCGGTCCACGGGCGGAGCTTCTCCGGGTTGCGGACCGCCCAGATGCGGGTGACGCGGTCGCCGGCGAGGCTGAACGCCGCCACGGTCACGGTGACCCCGGCGTGCTGGGCCACCAGGCCCGGCCCGCCGTTGACCGTCCGCTCCAGGAGCGTCAGCCCGGGCGCCTTCTCGGCGATGTGGATCAGGTACTCGGCGATGCGCTCGCTGCCCTCGACCGGGTGCAGGACGGTGCCGGCCAGGCCGCCGCCGTCGGAGGTCATCGTGGCGTCGGGGTCGAGGAGGCTGACGAGGGCCTCGATGTCCTTGGCCTCCCACGCCTCCTTGAAGTGCCGTACCACGACGGCCTGTCCGGCCGTCGCGGCCGCCGGAGCCCGTGCGGCGCGCACGCGCCGGCGGGCCGAGGACGCCAGCTGCCGGCAGGCCGCCGGAGTGCGGCCGACGATCCCGGCGATCTCGGCGAAGGGGTACCGGAAGACGTCGTGCAGGACGAACGCCACGCGTTCGGCGGGCGTCATCGACTCCAGTACGACGAGGAAGGCCATGCCCACCGACTCGTCCAGGGTGACGTGGTCGGCGGGATCGGCCTGCTCGCCCCTGCCGCCGCCACCGGCCCGCCCGCTGAACCATTCCGTACGGTCGGGCAGCGGCTCGGGGATCCACGAGCCGACGTAGCGCTCGCGCCGGACCCGCGCCGAGCCGAGCACGTCCAGGCAGATGCGGCCGGCCACCGTCGTGAGCCAGGCTCCGGGCGACTCGACGGCCTCCTGCTGCCGGCGCGACATGGCGTACCAGCGCGCGTACGTCTCCTGCACGGCGTCCTCGGCCTCGGCCAGCGAACCGAGCAGCCGGTAGCCGAGGTTGATCAGCCGGCGCCGCTCCTCGA
The DNA here is from genome assembly GCF_003287915.1 of Streptomyces sp. ICC4. Taxonomy (NCBI): domain Bacteria; kingdom Bacillati; phylum Actinomycetota; class Actinomycetes; order Kitasatosporales; family Streptomycetaceae; genus Streptomyces; species Streptomyces sp. ICC4. Next base: position 382,739 of record NZ_CP030286.1, read on the forward strand.
CGACCGCGCTCAGGTCCGGATCGGCCCCGTCGTGCCCTGCCCCGGATGTGCTGCTCATGGCTGCGACCGCCCCCTGGTTCCCCCTGGTTCCCCTGGCCCGCTCCGGCCCTCGGAACTTCGACGAAACACCGCACCGGATTGTGAGTCCCCCGGAGGGCCGACCGGCGCCCGCGCTCCGCCGCCCGCCCTCCGCCGCGCGCCCGCTCGCGCGTGCGAAGCTGCGGCTACGCTCGTCGGCATGCCGAACCGTCTTCCGTTCAACGAGGCGCTGCGCTCCACCGTGGGCACCCCCGAGCAGGCCAAGCTCCTGGACAGCAGTCCGCGGTCACGGGTGTGGCGGGTGCGGCTGGCCGACCAGCGGCTGGTGATCGTCAAGCAGATCACCGACGGCGGGGACACGGGCGCCGACGCGAACACGCGCTTCGCGCGGGAGCTCGCCGGGCTTCGCCTGGCGGGTCGGGCCGCCGGGCCCGCCGTGGCCCCCGCGGTCCTCGCCACGGACCCGTCCTCGCGGGTCATGGTCCTCGAGCACTTGGACGACCTCGGCAAGACGGCCGACTGGATGCCGGGGTACGCCGAGTCGCTCGCCCGGCTGCACGCCCTGACCGGACCCGCCGACGCGGGCGCGCTACCGGTCTCGTCGGGGCCCACGGCCACCGACGCGGAGTCCTTCCTCGCCCTGGTCGGGGCGCTCGACGTACCCGTACCGTCCACGGTTCCCGATGAACTCGGCGGTCTCCTGGAGCGGTTGGACCCCGCACCACACCATGCGCTGCTGCACGGCGACCCCTGCCCCGGCAATGATCTGCGCACCGCCGACGGCGTCCGATTCGTCGACTTCGAGCGGGCCTCGCTCGGCAACGGCCTGATCGAACTCGCCTACTTCCGCATCGGCTTCCCCACCTGCTGGTGTGCCATGTCGGTCACCGCGGCCCCCCTCACGGAGGTCGAGGACGTCTACCGGACCACCTGGCGCGGCCTCACCGGGAAGGACGTGCCGGGTGACCTCGCCGACGCGTGCGCGGGCTGGCTGATCCAGGGCGACGCGCTCGTCGAGCGGGCCCACCGCGGAACGGCCGACCAGCTCGCCCGGGTCCCCGCCGAGGACTTCAAGTGGGGCTACGTCTCCGCCCGCGAGCGGCTCGTCCACCGCCTGGGCGTGGTCGCCGACATGACCCGCGACCACGACCACCTGCACGCCGTCGGCCGCCTCAGCTCCGCCCTGGCCGACCGCCTGCTCGCACGCTGGACGAACCTCCGCCCGCTGCCCACCCCCGACGCCCGCCCTTGGTACTAGGGCTGGTACTAGGGCGCGCTCGGAAGGACATGCGGTGCGCGGCGTCCCCGGCGTGGCGGCCCGCTCCGTGCACGGCTCTGACCAGGTACTCAGGGCCGATCAGGATGAGTAGGCGTACTCAGGTGGCGGGACCCGGCAGCTTCGAGACTGGCAACAGAACGAACGAAGCGGAACGTGGAACGGGAACGGGGAACGTCATGGTGCGGCGCTGGTCGAAGGCTGAGATGTGGGTGCCCGGTGCGTACCTGGCACTGGTGGCCGCGCTGCTGGTCTACTTCGCGATCGGCCAGTGGAACGGGGACAGCGGGATGTTCGGGGTCTTCCCGATCCTGGCCACGGCGCCGGTCAGCCTCCTGCTGCTCTCGTTCCTCGTACCCGCGCCGGACGCCCCGGACTCGGACACGCCCTTCGACCCCCAGTACGAGGGCTCCGAGCCGCCCGCGAAGCTGCCCACGGACTTCCCCTCGGAGTCGGACCCGCTCCCCGCGGACTGGGTGGCCCCGGACACCTCCATGGCCGACGACCCCTCGATGTGGGTCGGACTCGGCTTCTGCGCCGTGATCCTGGTCAGCGCCCTGGCCAACGCCGCGGCGATCTGGTCCCTGCTCCGCTACGTGGCGCGGCGGCGTGCCAACATCTAGGTCATCTGGCGCCTGACCTGCGAAAACGTACTCCGGCAGCTGACCGGGCACGGGCGTCTACGCCCCGGACCGCACGGGGACGTTCCAGAGCCGGTCCCCGGGGGCGAGGGGCGCACCCCACTGCCATTTTGGCCGTAAGATCCGTTTTGCACATAATGTACCGCCTGTGGGGGTGCATCCTGCCCGGTGTCACACGTGACGCTGTTCGCCGCCCGTCCCAGCACCGCCGGGTGCGGGTGTACCAGCGACGAAAGCGTCACCGTGACAGCCACCTCGCCCCAACCCGCCATGCCCGTCATACCCGGCGCGTCCGCCGGCCGTGCCTTCTGGATGCGCGCGGCCGGGTGGGCGCCCCCGGTCGTCGGGCTCGGCCTCGGGCATGGGGGAACACGGACCCCTCCGCGTGGACCGATGAAATCGTCACCATCGATGTGGCGCGGCGGACTTGGCCGCAACTGATGGAGCTGATGGGGCACGTCGATGCGGTGCACGGCCTGCACTACGTGCTGATGTACCTGGTCGGGCAGGTGGCCGGGGTCAGCGAGTTCACGATGCGGCTGCCTTCCGCGGTGGCGGTGGCCGTCGCGGCAGCGGGCCTTTCGTGGCTGGGACGGCTGCTCGGCGGCCCCCACCTCGGACTCTGCGCGGGGCTGCTGCTCGCCGTACTGCCCACCGCGTCGCGGTACGCGCAGGAGGCCCGCTCCTTCGCTTTCGTCATGGCCGTGGCGGTACTGGCCACGGGTGCCCTGGTGAAGGCCCTGTCCAGTGACTCGCGGGTCCGTCGGCCGGCCGGCTATGCCGTGCTGATCGCCCTGCTCGGCTGGTTGAACGTGCTGGGACTGCTGCTGGTGGCCGCCCACGCGGCCACCATCGCCCTGCGGCGCCCCGGCCGCCGCAGCGTCGTACGCTTCCTGCTGGCCCAGGCCGCGGGCATCGCCGCCGTCGTCCCGTTGTTGATCCTCGCCTCCGCCCAGCGCTCCGCCGTCGGCGAAGCCGCGCCGGTCACCGCCGGGACCCCGTTCAACTACTTCACCTGGCTCCTCACCCCCGGCCAGGACACCCTCCCCTCCGCACTGAAGCTCCTGCTCACCTGCACCGCCCTCACGGCCCTGATCCTCCTCGTGGTCCGCCGGCGCAACGCCCCGCCCCTGGCCCTCGCCGTCGGCGTGCCCTGGCTGGTCGTGCCCCCGCTGCTCCTCGCGGCCGTCTCCCTCGGCCACCCCCTCTTCTCCTACCGCTACTTGCTGTTCTGCCTGCCGGCCCTGGCACTCCTGCTCGCGACGGCCTTCGCCGTCGCCCCCTCCCGCCTACGACTGCTGTTCGCGCTCCTCGCAGCGGTCCCCCTCGCCGCGTCCCACCTCGCCATCCGCCAGGAGGGCAGCCGCCCCTGGGACAGCCACGCCGTGATCAGCACCCTGCGCACGCACGACACCCCCGGCGACGCCGTCCTCTTCAGCGGAGGCCGGTGCGGGCTGATCGGCATCGCCTTCAAGGAGGCGTTCACGGGCCACCCCGACCTGGGCACGACTCGGACAGCCGCCGAACTCGGAGCCCTGAACCACCTCCCCGCCGACCCGGCCGTCCTGCAACGGCGACTGGCCCACACCTCCCGCGTCTGGCGCATCACCTGCAACCACCTCTCCGCCGACGCCCGCCAAGCCGCCATCCAGACCACTGCCGTCCAAGAACAGCTCCTCAAGCGCGCCGGCTTCGCCCCGGCCGACCACTACAGCGTCCGCGGCCTGGACATCACCCTCGAACAACGCCCCACCATCGGCCATCCCGCCCACTGACGCAGGCGTCGCAGAGGCGTGGCTCTCTCCCAGGCCGAGGCAGACCTGACGCCGGGGCGCCCGGCGGGACCCGGACCCGGAGCGGTCACCTCCGAGGAGTACGTAACGAAGCGCGTTGCCGAACCCAGAGTCGGCTTGCTCACGGAGGAGTTGCACCGCGGCTACTGCCGACTGCACCTGGTGCTGTTCCCGGGGGAGCTGGAACCTTGACCAGCTCACTCCGCCCCACATCCGTGAGTGGCGATCCCACCATCCGGCGGCGCCGAATACGCCGACCACGGTTGCCACGTCGCAGTCCTCGGAGAAGGCCGCGCCGAATCCACCAACACTCGGACCACGAGCGTCAGAGGGAGGTCACCGGTGGGCTGGATGGGATGGTGCGGGCCGCTCGGCGGAAGGTCGTTGACCAGGCCGGTCAGGCGTCAAGTGGGGCGCAAGTGGTGCGGGACTCCTGAATGGGTCTGGACAACGGAGAAGGCCCAGGTCGCTGACCTGGGCGAGAGGTGTGTCGCCAGGGTCCATCCATACCCGAATTGACCGCTGTTCACCGCTCCGAAGGGCATGCATGGGGCACGGTTGCAGAACGTCGCGGCCGGTGCTCCCTGTGGCGCGGCGACGGTGACACAACGGCCCCGGCACATTCACACGCCGGGGCCGCCCTTCCGGGCCGCGGCACGTGAGAGTGCAATGACCCATCTATCAGGCTATGCCTGTGGCGAACTTCCGGCATCAGGGACATGGGCGTGACGGCGATCGTGACAAGGGCAACGCCGAAGCGGGTTCGCCGAAGCCGGCGAGATCAGGCAGCGCCCCGTAGCGGACGCTTCCGCGATGACTGCGGACGAGGCAGCCTTGGCCGGTGTACCGGAAGGCGTAGAGCGGCAGGCCGGAGCCGTCGAAGCGCTCGGGTCCCGGCGCGTAGGAATACGGGGCGCCGTGCTTGGAGCTGGCCACGGCCACGGCCCTGATGTCGTGCGGTGCGGCCGCGTCGGCCTGGGCAGCGGTGACATTTGGCGTGATCGAGGTGCCAACTCCCGTGAGTGGGCCGCGATCATGCGGGGCGGGCTCTCTGCCGCTGGCATATTGCGCAGAAAGCTGCATCGGGGTGCGGCCGATTCGGGGGGATTTTCGATTATCCGGGTCGCCTCGAGACGGTATTCGGATTCCTGTTAATTTGAACCGGAAAATATGGCCGGCCGGGTGCGGAGAATGAGAATTATGGTCGTTCTTCGCTCGACGTGAATCACCGTGTACGACACGGAGCCAAGGCGGATCCGGCGGCCCCGGCCGTGGCAGTCTGTTCGCCAGTGCAAGGTTTTTTGGAGCGGAGGTACGCGTCCCGTGGGCGTCACTGTGAATCCCACCGTCAGCAGACGCCGACTGGGGTCGGAGCTGCGCCGGCTTCGGGAGATCAGCGGAATGACGACGCAGCAGGTGGCGGAACGCCTGCTGATCTCCCAGCCCAAGATCAGCCTGCTGGAGAACGGCCGCCGACTCATCAAGCCGCGCGACGTGCGCGATCTCTGCGGGCTGTACGGAGTCCAGGACCAGCGGCGCGTTGACCACCTGATGCAACTGGCCAAGGAATCGGGTCAGCAGGGCTGGTGGAACTCCTACGGCGATATCTCGTACGGCGCCTACATCGGCCTGGAGGCCGAGGCGGCCGCGATCCGTGTCTACGAGCCCATGGTGATCCCCGGCCTGCTGCAGACTCCCGCCTACGCCCAGGCGGTCATCGCAGGAACGATCCCTCACGCCACGGCCGAACAGGCCGCCACGCGTCTCCAGGTGCGGCTGCGGCGTCAGAGCCGGCTGGATGCCCTGCGCAACCCGCTGCGCTTATGGGCCGTACTGGACGAATCGGCGCTGCGGCGCGTCGTGGGCAGTCGTGAGGTCATGCGCGAACAGCTGGACCATTTGATCAACCTCAGCGCCCAGCCGCACATCACCCTGCAGGTCCTCCCTCACGATGTGGGTGCGCATCCGGGTGTCTCGGGACAGTTCGCGCTGCTCGAATTTGCCGACGCCACCGATGTGAGCGTGGTGTATCTGGAAAGGTTCACCAGCGACCTCTATCTGGAGAAACGATCCGACGTGCGGCTCTACAGCGATATGTATGCGCACTTGCAGGCCCAGGCGCTGGGCCCGGACCGTACGCGGCATTTCGTCGCCGCAGTCGTCACGACGTACGGCCATACGGAATTCCGGCCTGACCCCCGCCGGCCAGGGCAGGGAGTTCAGTGCGTGCAGGCACCCTGCCCCTCGATGTCCTGACGGCCAGTCCGTCCGTGAATCCGGCCGCCGGATGATTCCTCACCTCCAACTCCTCTCCCTGCGCGGGTTGTTCTGAGCCGCCGGACCTGGGTCCGGACCTGGGTCCCCCGAGGGTCACCGAGCCCCTGGACGACGAGTCCAGGGGCTCAGCCGCCGAACGGCTGACAGGGCGCCGCGTGCGCGTGACCGAGCGTCAGCCCAGGCCTCCGATGGCTCAGGGCGTGAGGTGGTCACGTCCGCGATGGGCTAGTCCTGTCGAGTCGCCGTACGTCGGACTCTCTTCATGGTGAAGAGGACCGAGACTCCGAGGAAGGCGAGGGCGGCTGCGGAGACGGGCAAGATGCCGAGCCCGCTGCTCGCGTGGTTCGCGGCGAGTACGGGCGATGCTCCCTCCGGCTGCTGGCGGGTAGCGGCGCTCACGTGGGCGAAGTTGACGCTCTTGGCCGTGTGGCCGGCACCCATGGGGCCCAGAACACCGTCGAGGTTGCCCGGCAGGAAGCCGGCCCCTGGAGGCTTGCCGTGGTTGCCGTGACCGTGACCGTGGCCGGGTCCGCCGTCGTCGGGCCCGTCGTGGCCGTGGCCGTGCTCGCCGTCGTCCTCGTCCTCGTCGTCGTGACCGTGGCCCGGTCCGCCCTCGTCGTGGTCGTGGTCGTGGTGCCCGTGGCCGTGCTCGCCGTGGTCACCCTTTCCACCCTTGTCGCCGCGCGGCCCCTTGGGCCCTGCAGGTCCGGCGGGTCCTGCGGGTCCCGCGGGTCCGGCGGGTCCGGCGGGCCCAGCGGGTCCTGCGGGTCCGGGTGCGCCGACGGGTCCGGAGCTGCCGACCGGGCCGGGCGAGCCGGCCGGTCCGGGGCTGCCGGTGGGGCCGGGAGCGCCGGTCGGGCCGGGGCTGCCGGGGGCACCGGGCGAGCCGTCAGGGCCGGGACTGCCGGTCGGACCGGGGCTGCCGGTCGGGCCGGGACTGCCGATCGGGCCAGGGCTGCCGGTCGGGCCAGGGGCGCCGGGCGAGCCGGTCGGGCCGGGCGAGCCGTCAGGGCCGGGCGGGCCGGTCGGGCCGGGCGAGCCGTCAGGGCCGGGCGAGCCGGTCGGACCGGGCGAGCCGTCAGGGCCAGGAGCGCCGGTCGGTCCGGGCGAACCCGTGGGACCGGGCGAACCCGTGGGGCCGGGCGAACCCGTGGGGCCGGGCGAACCTGTCGGTCCGGGAGGCCCCGGCGGGCCAACGGCGCAAGCCGCCCTCGTAATGGTGTTGTTGTCCAGCGTGACCGCGCCGTTGCGCGCGAGGGCGCGGCCTTCGATCACGGCGCCGGTGTTCACCGAGATGGACTCCAGGGCCAGGATGTTGCCCTTGAACTGGGAGGTCGTGTCGATGGTGGCGGAGCTGCCCACCTGCCAGAACACGTTGCAGGCGTTCGCTCCGTTGATGAAGGCCACGACACTCGCCGGAGCCGTGATCAGGGTCGAGGGGATCCGGAAGATGAAGACGGAGGCGGGGTCGTTCTGGCCGTCGAGAGTGACCGTGCCGGTGATGCCCACGGTCGACGGGGCTGTGTAGACGCCGGGCGCCAGCGTGAGTCCGCCGATCTCGGCCGAAGCGAGCACGTTCCCTGGTCCCCGGCCTGCCGCGTCGTTGTAGGCGGTGACGAGGTCGTTCTTCGCCTGAAGGGCGGCGGCGTTGGGGGCGATGCGCTGCACTCCGTTGACGATGCCGGGCGGAAAGCCGGTCACCGATGTGCCCGGATAGAGTCCCAGGTCGCCGTTGATGATGGTGGGGGTGTTCGTGTTGGTGACCGTCGAACCGGCCAGAACCGCGTAGTTGGTGGCGGTCCCCAGCCCCACGGGAGCTTCCGCGGCGTGAGCGAAGCTCGGGACCAGGGTGGCCGCCGCAAAGAGCGCGGTGGGCAGCAGGAAGATGGCTCCCCGTTTGAGCACTCTGCGTTGAGGCGTTCGGTCGGGCGGATCCGACCGAATGGCATCCAATGCCATAGCAGGACCTTTCTGTTGCTTGGCGCCTCAGTCCTCCCGAAGGAGAACCACGGCCGCTCGTGACGATCACTGGCCAGGGCGGAGGGCCCCCTACCTGCGATCCCTCGCGAAGGCTCACCCTGAGCAGGGGCCGCCGAGCGGCTCCCTGCCAGAGGTAGTGATACGCCGTTACCCGGTAGTACTCACGCATATTTCAGAGCAATAGGCCGTATATCAGAAAAATAGGTCTGCATGGGTGACGGAATGTCAGGAAGGTGGAAACGTCTCGCACGCACATGCGAATCTGTCGCGCCGTCAAAGCGGACAGGGCGCGTCGGGCCGGGCCCGAACTGCTTGGACGGGATTGTGGGATCGGCGGCTTCGCATCCGGAAGCCCGTGACGCGGGCGCAGGTGGCGCTCCGTAGGGAGTCGCTGCGACCGGGCCATGGGGTCCCAGCCTTCTTGGTCACCGAGTCCGCGCAGCCAGAAGGCCTGGCCGGCCTCGGCCTCCACCAGAAGCTGTGCGGGTCGCCTGTCGTCAAGTGAGGCCCACCAAAAGGTGTGCTGGCGAGGGTGCGGCGGCGGTCGAGGCCGTGGATGTCCATGGCGGGGCCGCCGGGGCAGGCGAAGGCCGCCACCTCCGGTGTCGTATGCCGGTATCCGGTGGCGGCGGGTCGGCGGGTCGGCGGGTCGGCGGGTCGGCGGGTCGGCTCGGCCTGGACGCACCTACCGGAACCTGGTCCGTGCCCGTGCCTGTCATCCGTGGTCGGTCGTCATCCGCACTGTCAACTGCCCGTCATTACCCCTGAGGTAATCGTTCTCTCTGGCGCCCTCGAAGAAGCTTGGTCCATCGAAGCGATCAAGCGATCACGAACGGGGAACGACATGAACATGCGGCGGTACACGCGCACCGGAGTGTTCGCGGCGGCCACTCTCCTCGCAGGCCTCACCATCGGTGCCGCGCCGGCCACCGCCACCGCCGAGGGCGGCGAGTGCGCCGAGGTCCGCGAGAAGGTAGACCGGCTCGAAGGGCGGATCACCCCGAACGCCTGCGCATTCATGAAGCGGCAGATCGTCTTCGGCGAGGCCCCCAGCCTCCAGACCTACCTGGACATCTTCGACGAGGAGGCCAGCCTCTGGGAGGCCGGCGGCAAGCCCCAGCGCGGCCACGAAGTGATCGGCGCCTCGATCAGCAACTCACTCCGCCTTGTGCCGGACCTCCGCTACCGCGGCACGAACGTGGTCGCCGACGGCGCCGTGATGATGTTCGGCCAGCAGAACACGGTCACCCTCAAGGGCCACAAGGTCAGCTACCCGCAGATCGCCCGCAACGTCCTCGGCGATGACGGCAAGACCATCCAGGCCCGCCGCTACTACGACCGCTACGAGCTGTTCCAGGTCTTGCCCGAGTCTCAGCGGCCCCGCCCCCTCTTCGCCGGCATCGCCGACCCGGCCGGCCCCGGCCCGCGCGGAGCGGCCCCCGACCGGTTCCACGCCCAGGAAATCCCCGCCCGCCTCGCCGCCTGGAACAGCGGGGACGCTGCCGCGCTGGCCGCCCGTACCGGCAACGCCAAGCTGGCCGGGCCCGGCCTGGACCGGTCGCTGACCACCCGGGAGGGCAAGACCGCCTACCTGCAGCGACTGTTCGAGAACGCCGACGTCGAGTTCAAGGCGGGCCAGGTCGCCTTCGGCCGCACCACCACCTACATCGAGTGGCACGGCACGATGACCGACCCCAAGGGCACCGACCCCAAGGGCACCGACATCCCCTTCGGGATCGTCGAGCGCATCGGCCCGAAGGGCGAGTGGGAGCTCTACTTCGACACCCTGCCGGTGATCGCGGACGAGGACGAGATCCGCGGCCTGTTCAAGGCGCTCGCGAGCTAGGTGCGGTCGTGCACAGACCGCTCCCTGAGCTGGCCTCCGGCCCGCCGGAACAACTGCGGTTCAGTGTGAACGAAGGACGCCGGTGGTGGGTCATGACGAACACCGGGGAGTGCAACGGCGGCTCATCACCCTCGGCATGTTCACCGCTCTGAAGGCAGGGATGGGGCACGCCCCCGGGCGGTCGGCTGGAGTGTCACTCGGGTAGTCCTCGCCCCGACGGTGGTGTGCGCGCCGGGAGACTGCGCTGTCCAGGTCGTCGAGGCCAGGGTGTCCGGGGTGGAATTCCAGCAGGCCGCCGTCGGCGCGCCGGGAATCCAGGAGCGCCGGGGTGGCGGTGCGGCCGGCACGGTGCGGGGCAAGCGCCGACCCGGTTTCGGCGGCGCCGTAGGACGGCGGGAGGTGCCAGTCGGAGAGGCCCGGTCCGCCCGGTCGGTTCCGGCCGGCAGCGACTCGGCGAGCAATCTGGAGCGCCGTCAGGGCAGTTATGGCACGCGAATGGCACGCGGGCCGGGAGAGGTCCAGACAACGAAGAAGGCCCAGGTCGCTGACCTGGGCCTTCTTGCAAGAGCGGATGACGGGAATCGAACCCGCGCTATAAGCTTGGGAATCCATGCGCGGAACGTTCTCGTACGGCTCCTGACCTGCGAAAATCGGCCCTGCTGGGTTTCCATCGGGGCCTATCCGTGCTCCGGTCTTGACCGCTGTTGGCCGCCCCTAAGGGCACGGTTGGGGCACGTCCTTCACGGTGGCCCCCGTGAAGGGATCTGAGCCGCCGGACCGTCTGCGAGGTGCCATCGGCCGTACGCGGCTGCGCCCGGGATTGCTGCGGCAAGGAGTCGGGCCGGGTCCCCGGCCGTCAGGCCGCTGCCGTCAGTGGGGCGGCTCCGGCAGCCGGGGGGTTCTCGCCCATCTGCTGCTTCAGGCGGCGGGTGAACAGCGACATCGTGGCGCCCGCCACGACCAGCAGGCCGCCCTGCCAGAGGAAGTTCGCGCTCTGGCTCATCACCGAGTGTGCGAGGCGCGGCAGTTGGCCGCCGATGGCCTGGCCGCTCGCCATGGCGAGCAGCCACACGCCCATCATCTGGTTGGCGTAGGCCTTCGGTGCCAGCTTCGGCGTCACCGAGAGGCCGACCGGGCTCAGGCACATCTCGCCCGTGACCTGGATGACGTACACGCCCACCAGCCACATCAGCGATACCCGCACCCCGCCGGAGGCGATCGAGGAGGCCGCGGACATCACCACGAACGAGATGCCCGCCAGGATCAGCGCGACGGCGAACTTCAGCGGCGTGCTCATCCGCCGGCCCCTGCGCACCCAGAAGGAGGCGAAGAGCGGGGCGAGCAGGATCACGAACAGGTAGGGGAGCGACTGGGTCCAACTCGCCGGCATGCGCCAGCCGAAGAGGCTGAGGTCGGTCTTCTTGGCGGCGAACAGGTTCAGCTCGTTGCCTATCTGTACGTAGACCGCCCAGAACAGCGCCGCCGCGACGAACAGCCAGATGTACCCCTTGAACCGGATCCGCTCGGCGGCGGTGATCTTCGGGCTGCGGAGCATCGAGAAGATGTAGCCCGCCGGGACGGCCACGGCGAGCACCGTGAGCAGGAACGTGACGTTGTCGATGCTGCAGGCGTGCAGGAGGACCAGGGTCCCGAAGAGGATGCCCGCACCCGTGAGACCGTAGGCGACGCCGCGTACGAGTTTGCGGCGCTCGGCCGGCGTGAGTTGGTCGACGGGCTCGTCCCGCAGTGCGGGCACCTTGCGTCCGCCGATGACGTACTGGGCGAGGCCGAACGCCATGCCGACGGCGGCGGCGCCGAAGCCCAGGTGCCAGTTGACCTCCTCGCCGAGGTATCCCACGACCAGCGGCGCGATGACCGCGCCGACGTTGATGCCCATGTAGAAGAGCGCGTAGCCGGCGTCGCGGCGCTGGTCGTCCTCCCGTGCGTAGAGGCGGCCGACCATGGTGGAGATGTTCGCCTTGAGCAGGCCCGTGCCGATGGCGATCAGGGCCAGGCCCGGCCAGACGAAGGCGCGGCCGGGGACGGCCAGGGAAAGGTGCCCGGCCATGATGACGAGGCCGCCCCACAGGACCGCGCGACGGGCGCCGAGGAGCCGGTCTGCGATCCAGCCGCCGGGCAGGGCGAGCAGGGCGATCATCGCCAGGTAGACGCCCTCGACGGCCTCGGAGGTCCCCTCGGCGAGCCCCATGCCGCCGTGCGAAGCGGAGGCGGAGAGGAAGTGGACGAGGATCGCGACCGTGCCGCACAGGCTGAATCGCTCCCACATCTCGGTCATGGCAAGGGTCGCGAGGCCGCGGGGGTGACGGCGGCGGCCGGCATGCTGCGCATCTTTGGCTTGGCTCACCTCACCACTCAACACTATTGGAAACCGTTTTCGTTTAGCCTCAAGTCCTGACTTCGTGGGCCGGACGGCAGGGCTGGACGCCCCCGAGGCCGTGCTCCGGCGGGTGGTGCGCCACTCACGCGGGAGGCATGTGCGGCGCCGCGACGTCCGGGTGATGCGTAAATGCACAGGTATCATCCGAAACCGAACGAAGAAGCTGCCCGGCCGTACTCAACTGGCCGTACTCAACTGGCCGTACTGCTCAACCCACGTCGGCCGTCCGTCCGAGAGGTCGCCTTGCCCGGTATCGAGGACAGCCCCGGCTCCCCGCACTGGTTGCGCGCGCTGAAGGCGACCGCCCATACGGGCCTGCGGGCCGAGCGGAGGCGCCTCGAACCCGTCCGCGTCCTGCGTGACGCCGCCGGGCTGGCAGCCGTCATGGCCGTCAGCCTCGCTCTCTTCGACCAGGCCGTCGCGCTGAGCGCCGGACTCGGTACGTTCCTGGGCTCCATCGCCACCTATCAGCGCAGCTGGCGGCCCAGTCCCGTGCTGGCCCTGGCCTCCGGGATCTCGCTGGCCGCCGCCGTGTTCCTCGGCCATCTCGTCGGAGCCGAGTCACCGCTGTTCCCGCTGGTCCTGGCGGTGTGGACGTTCCTGGCCGGCCTGTCCTGGGCCGCAGGGCCCACGGTCGGCGGGATCGCCACGCCGACCGTCGCGGTCATGCTGGTCCCCGCCACCCTGGCCGGCTCGCTCGCCCACGCCACCGGCCAGGCCGCGATGACCGCGCTGGGCGGGATGGTCCCCGTCCTGCTGACCCTCCTGCTCCCGGTACGCCGCTGGGGCGCCCGCCGCGACGCGCTCGCCGACGCGCTGGCCTCCGAGGCCGACTACGCCCGACGGCTGCGCGAGGACCCCGTAGCCCTCAACGACCCGCAGCCGCTCATGACCGCCCGGCTCGCCGTCGCCGTCACCCCCCGGGAGGCACGCCGCGGGCCCGCCGAACTCCACGGCACCCTGGCCCTCGCCGAACGCCTCCGCCCGGTCCTCGCCGCACTGGCGGACCCGGCCCCGGGCGTACCCGGGCGGGGAGCCGCACGCGACCGGATCCGCGAACTCCTCGATGGAGCAGGCCTCGTACTGGACGCCGCCGCCCGTGCCGTCCGCCGGAGCGGCCCCGTCCGCGTCCCGCCCGCCGCGCGGACCGCCCTCACGAGCCCGGACACCGCCGACGATCCGCTCCCCGGAGCAGCCCGCCGCACCGCCGCCCGCCTCGTCGCCCTCCTCACCGACCTCGTCGAGACCACCGACAGCCGGCACACCGCCGGGGCGGAGGAACCGCTACTGCGCCCCGCCCTGCACCGCCGCGTCCCGGCCGCCCTGCGCCAGATGCGCGACCAGTTCCGGCGCCCCGCGTCACCGGTCCTCCGCCACGCGATCCGCCTCTGCACCGTCGTGACGCTCTGCTACGTCATCAGCGCCCAACTCCCGCTCGGCCACAACTACTGGGCCCCGCTGGCCTCCCTCATGGTGATGCGCCCGGAGTTCTCGCTCACCTACTCCCGCGCCATCGGACGCATCGGCGGCACGCTCGTCGGGGCCGCACTGGCCACCGGCATCGTGCAGCTCACCCATCCCGGCACCGCGGCCTGCGCGATCCTGACAGTCATCTGCGCCGGCCTCGTCTACCTGTTCATGTACTCCGGGTACGGCCTCGTACTCGCCTGCGCCTCCGGCTACGTCGTCTTCCTGCTCGCCATGGCCGGCGAGCCCTGGACCCAGACAGTCCCGGACCGCGTCCTGCTCACCGTGCTCGGCGGCGCGCTCGCCATGGCCGCCTACGCCCTCTACCCGGCCTGGGAGACCCCCGCACTGCACGCCCGCCTCGCGGACTGGCTCGACGCCGCCGGCCGGTACGCCGCCGCCGCGCTCGACCACCACGCCGACCCCCGACGCCCCCCTGCCGAGCTCACCCGGGCCCTGCTCGACGTCCGCACGGCCTGGGCCGCCTGGCGGGACGCCCTCGCCAAGGCCACCTTCGAACCGGTACGCCACCGCGGCCTGTCCGACGCGGCGGCCGACGAGGCCACCCACGCCCTGCGCCGCCTCGGCCGCACCGCCATGCTCATCGAAGCCCAGCTCCCCGAACACCCCGTACCGGCCGCCGCCCACCTCGCCGAAGCCCTCCGCCACACCACGCAACAGGGCCGCGCAGCACTCCTCGCGCACCGGGTCCCCCAGTGGCAGGACCTGGAACAGGCCCTCGCCGCCTGGGACACCGAGGAACCACCTGACCAGCCCGCCCGCCAGGGAGCCGGCCTCGCCCTCGACCACCTCAACGACCTGTCCCACGCCTTGGCCCAACCCCGTCGCCCGGCAAACGGCCCGGGCCTTCCCGGGAGTTGGGCCACCCGGACTCCGGGGCGAGGCCTGAAGGATTGAGACAACGAAGAAGGCCCAGGTCACTGACCTGGGCCTTCTTGCAAGAGCGGATGACGGGAATCGAACCCGCGCTATAGGCTTGGGAATCTATGGCGGGCGGGCTATCTGTAAGGCGCCTGACCTGCGAAAACAGCCCGCTGAGCGAGCTGCCGCGAGGGTCTGCGCGTGCCCGTATGGACCGCTGTTCACCGCTCCGCAGGGCACGGATGGGGCACGTGTCTGCCGGATTGGCGGGATGGGGCACTTCCCCCACTCGGTAGGCGAATCGCCAAGGGTTCGACACTTCGCGGCGGGGCCCACGTCACGCCCGCAATCGGGGAGTGCGGTGCTGCTGAGGGCCACGTGCCACAGAGGTAGATCGTGCGTCGCCGCGTCGGTGATTGCGCCTTGCCTCCCGAAACCGTGAGAGTTGACGCAAGGGGACCGGGGCGAGAGACTGGTTGCGTGTTCTCTCCTTGGTCCGTGAGAGGAGGCGCAAGGAGGTGGTCATGGAATTGCTGTCGGTGAAACAGGCTGCGGCCCTGCTCGGGGTGGACGACTCCCGTGTTCGTCAGTTGCTGCATGACGGAAAGCTCCAAGGGCAACGAGTCGGTGGTCGTTGGCTGGTCGCAGGGGACAGCGTCCGGGATCGCAAGGACCGTGGCCCTCGTTCGCGGAGACCGCTGTCGGCCCGCAATGCCTGGGGCGTTCTGGCGGTGCTGGACGGCCATCAGCCGGTGAGTCTGTCCGATGCCGAGAAGTCCCGGGTGCGGATGCGGTTGCGGAATCTCCTTGCCCACGGGCAACTGGCTCCGGACCTGCTCCAGGAGCTTCTTGCCGCCCGCGCCGAGGTTCGCTCGTACCGCGTTCATTCAGGCGTACTGCCGGTTCTGCTCGCCGCTCAGGATGTGGTGAGGGGGGGAGCGAGCGCCGCGGCGCAGGCGGGGGCGGACTACGTCGCTCTCGGGCGTGCGGAGATCTACGTACATCCCGACAGGCTTGACAAGCTGGAAGCCGAGTTCGGCATGGTCCGTGACGAAGAGCGGGGCAATGTCTCGGTCCGAATCCCCCCGGCGGAGATGTGGCCGTTCCTGACCTCAAGGTCTGAAACGCCCGGGCAGGGCCGTGACGTCCCCGCCTCAGTGGTGGCGGCCGACTTGCTGGACCGCCATGAGGGCCGAGCCGACGCTGCCGCAGCCGGGTTGCTTGAGTCTCTGCTGGCTCGCTACGCGCAGCCTCGGAAGGTGTGATCATGGCGGCTGATCTGCCCGACGTACGACTGGAGTCGGACCTGTTCACCAGCCCGCTGGTGGAGTTGTGGGGCGTGCTGTTCGACCTTGCGGAGCAGGTGCCGGACGCCTGGTCGCTGATCGGTGGGCAGATGGTGCTCCTGCACGGCCTGGAGCACGGTCGGACCCCACCGGCGGCGAGCGCCGACCTGGATGTCCTGGCTGACGTGCAGTCGGACCAGCAGAGCTTGCGCCGTTTGGTTGCGGCGCTGGAACGGCTCGGATTCTCCCCCGCCGGCATGTCGCCGCAGGGCAATCTGTTGCACCGCTATCAGCGCGGTGTGGAGCCACAGCGGTTGGTGGTGGATCTGCTGGCGCCTGACAACCTCGGCCCCCGTGCAGACCTCACAACGACGCCGCCCGGTCGCACGCTGGAGGTGCCAGGGGGCCGTCAGGCTGCGCGGAGAACCGAGGCTGTGAGTGTGCAACTGGGGCCGCGGACCGGCCGGATCCGTCGCCCCAGCCTGTTGGGGGCGATCGTGGCGAAGGCTGCAGCGGTGAGCATCAAGACCGCTTCACCGGAGCGGCACTACCGCGATCTGGCGTTCTTGCTCTCGTTGCCCGCCAATCCGCTGCAACTCAGAGATCAACTCGACAAGGGCGACCGTAAGAAGCTCGCGTTCGCGAAGGCCTTGAGCGAGCCGCAGCATGCAGCTTGGCGTCAACTGGCCGACGAGGGCGCCCGGGCGGACGGCCAGGCCATGTACGCGTTCTTGTCTCCGCCTGCGACGACGTGAGAACAGCCGAAGGCCCGCGACCTCGTCGCCGTCAAGGTGGTGCACAAGTGGTGCGGGACTCCTGAATAGGTCTAGGCAACACAAAAGCCCCAGGTCACTGACCTGGGGCTTTGTCATGGAGCGGATGACGGGAATCGAACCCGCGCTATAAGCTTGGGAATCTATGGCGCGCGGCTGGCTCACATGGTCTCTGACCTGCGATTTCCTATCCTGAAGGGTCCCGCCGGGGGAGCCTCTGGCAACCGGCTTTGACCGCTGCTGACCGCCCCTAAGGGCACGACTGGGGCACGGCCCTGACCGTACGGCCATAGCGTCGTCTCACCTGAGCCGAAAACCGCCAAGGAACAGCCCCGACCAGCGGACCGGCTTTCGAGTTGCGTCCGCAAGCGGTCGGACAACCGGCGGATAAATAGTCCAGGCAAGATCGTGCCGGGCCATCCCGCTCGGTCCGCCGAGGTCCGGCAACGCCTGGTCAGAGAGCTGCACCATGCCGCACAAGTGCGGCCGCCTCGATTCGGCCGGATCCCGCCGCGTCAGTGCGCCGTCACTCGGATGCCTCGCATGTAGTACCCCGCATCGGGGCGGTCAGAGCCTTGACTGGGCTGGACGAAGAGCTTGGGAGGCTTGATGACGATTGTCTGGATGCGTGGCCTGACCGGTGTGGTCGTGGCGACGCTGGCATTTGGTGCGGCGGGATGCTCGGGTGAGAACAGCGATCCGGGCAGTGCGGCGTCGAAGGCGGCATCGGCTGTGGCGTCCGCCGGGGGTGTGGTCTCCTCCGCCGCGTCCGAGGCTTCGGACGCGGCGGCGTCCGCCGCCGCCGTGGCGAAGGACAAGCTCGGGCAGATCAAAGACGGTGTGGACGCGAAGGAGGAGGTGACTTTGGGTGCGCCCTCGACGGACGGGGAGGGTTACGCCACGGTCCCCGTCTCCGTGCAGAACACGGACGGTTCGACGAAGTCGTTCGCAGTGCAGGTGAACATGAAGGACGAGAGCGGAAACCTGCTCGACACGGTCGTGGTGACGGTCTCGGATGTGCCCGGGAACGGCGTGGCGCAGGCGTCCGCGCGCAGTACACACAAGCTGTCCGGCACGGTCGTGGCGGAGACGGGTACGGCGCTTCGCTACTGAGGCGGGGCACGAGCACCCGGACCGCACGGGGCGGTCCGGGTGCTCGCCGTGGTCACGGCGTGACGACGGGGAAGGACCTGTCCGGTTCCGTGAGGTGGGAGAAGAGCCGCTCCAGGACTGCCGGGTCTCCTGTCGTCCCGCCCCCGGCGAGACCCCTGCCTGCGAGGATGCCGAGGAGCTCGGGCTTGGTGAGGGTCAGGGTGAGGGCCGCGGGGCTCTTGGGGGAATCACCGAGCGGGGCGCTGCGGTGGGTCAGGGCGCCGTTGTGGAGGGTGAGGCGGTGGCGGTTGCCCTCGTCGGTGAGGGCGAGGTCGATGGTGAGGTCCTCCTCCCAGGCGCTCGGGCCGTAGATGCGGACGGCGAGGGAGTCCAGGAGCATGTCGGTGGTGAGCGCGACCGCCATTTCGGGGTTCGACATGTCCAGCAGGATGGGGCTCTCGCCCTGGCGCAGTTCGAGTGCGGCGGTGAGGTAGAAGTTGCGCCAGGTACCGTTCTCGGCACCCTGACCGAGCGTGTCGTAGACCCCGGCCAGCAGGTCCTTCGCGTCGCTGTTGGTGGCGTCAGCGAAGACGATGTGGTTGAGGAGGGTGGCCGCGAAGCGCAGGTCCCCGGCTTCCACGTAGGCACGGGCCTTTGCCAGTGCCTGTTCCGGGCCGCCCGCGATGTCGACGTAGCGCTTGGCGAGTTCGACGGGCGGGTGTTCCCAGAGGTGGGCGGCGTTGCCGTCGAACCAGCCGAGGTAGCGCTGGTAGATGGCCTTGACGTTGTGGGAGAGGGACCCGTAATACCCGCGCGCGTGCCAGGCGTTCTCGAGGGCCGGTGGGAGCTTCATCTCTTCTGCGATTTCCGGTCCGGTGAGGCCGGAGTTGAGCATGCGCAGGGTCTGGTCGTGCAGGTAGGCGTACAGGTCGCGCTGGGCGGTGAGGAATGCCTCGACGTTCGCCTGGCCCCAGGTGGGCCAGTGGTGCGAGGCGAAGGCGACGTCGTAGCGGCCCTCGAAGTAGTCCATCGCCTCGTCCAGGTAGCGGGCCCAGATCCGGGCGTCGCGGACCACAGCGCCCCGCAGCGTCAGGATGTTGTGCATGTTGTGGGTGGCGTTCTCTGCCAGGCACAGGGCGCGCAGGTCGGGGAAGAGGAAGTTCATTTCCGCCGGTGCTTCGGTACCGGGGGTGAGTTGGAAGACGATCCGGACGCCGTCGACCGATTCTTCCTGGCCAGTCCGGGTGATGTCGCGTGTGGGCGGGATGAGGGTCATGGTGCCGGTGGAGGTGGTCATGCCCAGGCCGGCGCTGATCTGGCCGTCGGGCGCCTTGGGCAGGCGGTCGCCGTACATGAAGACGGCGCGGCGGGTCATGGCGTTGCCGGCGTAGACGTTCTCGCTGACCGCGTGTTCGAGGAAGCCGGCGGGGGCGAGGATGGGGACCCCTTCTTCGAGTCCGGCCGGAAGGACGCCGCGGCTGCCACCGAAGTGGTCGCCGTGGGAGTGCGTGTAGATGAGGCCGGTGACGGGGCGGTCGCCGCGGTGTTCACGGTAGAGGGCGAGGGCCGCGGCGGCTGTTTCGGCGGAGATCAGGGGATCGATGACGATGACGCCACGTTCACCCTCGACGATCGTCATGTTGGAGAGGTCGAGTCCCCGGACCTGGTAGACGCGTTCGGTGACCCGGTAGAGGCCTTGCTTCGCACAGAGCTGGGCCTGACGCCAAAGACTGGGGTTCGCCGTGTCGGGGCAGTCGCCCTTGAGGAAGGCGTAAGCGTCGTTGTCGTAGACGACACGGCCGTCGGCCGCGGTGACAACGGCTGGGGTCAGGGAGGCGATGAAGCCCCGGTCTGCGTTGTCGAAGTCCGTCATGTCCTCGAAGGGCAGGGTGCTCATGCGTCGTTTCCGTTCTTCGGGAGGTCTCCGGTTGGCGCTGTCGGCTTTGAGCTCGAAATGATCGGCGCGATGGATCTTTTCTCCACAAAACTGACATGCCGCGAATGTGTTCGCACGTGCTCAGGCGGCTTTGCGGTCACGGTGGCCGCGGAACCGGACGCCTTCTCGGGTGCTACGGACCGGGCGGACCGGTCCCCCGTTGTTGCGGTCCGCCGGCAGCCGTGACGGCGTCGTCCACGGTGCGGTGGATGCGCCCGGGTCCCAGATGGTCGTGGAGGGGATGCCGGGAGAACTCCTGGGCGGCGCGGGCACGCAGGTGCGCCACGTGCAGGCCGGCGCCTTGCCGTTCCAGTTCCTCGCGCAGTTCGTCGAGGGTGTCCAGGACGGGGATGCCGAGCTGGAAGCTGCCCGACAGGTCCAGTACGACGGCGCGAGGAGCGGGGTCCGCCTCCCCCAGCTGGTCCCTGACGGCGAGGCGGACGCGGTTGACGTTGCCGAAGAAGAGGCTGCCGTCCGGGCGGACGACGAGCACTCCGGGAACGGTCGTCGCGTCGGGGTGTTCGGCGGTGTCCACGTACAGCGTGCTTCCGGGCAGCGTGCCGAGGACCGCGAGGTTGCGGCGGCTGGCGGCGGCGATGAACAGGATCAGTGAGAGTGCGACTGCCAGGAGGAGGCCGGGGAGGAGGTCGAAGAGGAGGACTCCGAGGAGGGCTGTGAGGGCAACCCAGAGGCTGGGCCGGTCCAGGCGTGCGTAGCGTCGCAGTTCCGAGGTCTTCAGGAATCCTCGGACCGCGACGATGACGATGGCGCCCAGTACGGGTTCGGGCAGGTCGGTGAAGAGCGGGGTGAGGAAGGCGCCGGTCAGTAGGATCAGGGCGGCCGCGATGACCGACACCATGGGCGTGCGGCCGCCGGCCCCCGCAGCCGCGGCGCTGCGCGAGGCGCTGCCCGAGACGACGAAGCCGCGTACGAAGCCGACGGCGATGTTGCTGAGGCCCACGGCGGCCATTTCGCGGTTGGCATCGACTTCCTGACCGTGCTCACGGGCGAAGCGGTTGGCGATGCTGAAGGCTTCGGCGAAGACCACCAGGGCGACGCCGAGTGCCCCGCCGGCCAGGGCGATCCAGTCCTCGGCCGGAACTCCGGGCAGGTGCGGCACGGGAACGGCCGCGGGGATCTTCCCGACCGTCTCCACCCCGTGGTCGTCCAGCCGCAGCAGGGACGACGCTGCCAGCCCCAGGATCAGTACGATCAAGGCGGCCGGCAGCCGGGGCAACCAGCGCTCCAGCAGGAACAGCAGCACCAGGGCCACGATCGCGACCGCCAGGGTTGTCAGTGACCATTTCGGGGCCTGGCGCAGAACGGTCCACAGGCGTTCGAAGAAGTTCCCGTCCCCGCTGGAGACGCCCGTGAGCTTCGCGGCCTGGCGCACGACGATCGTCAGGGCCATCCCGAACAGGAAGCCCACCAGGGCCGGCTCGGCGAGGAAATTGGTGATGAAGCCCAGTCTGGCGAGCCCCGCGACCAGCAGCACGGCGCCGACGATGACCGCGAGCGCGGCAGACAGGCCGACGGCGTCAGCCGGATCGGCGCTGATCTCGGCGACCGTCGCCGCGGACAGGACCGCGGCCGCCGAGGTCGCCCCGACGACGAGGAAATTGGACCGCCCCACGAGGGCATAGACGAGCAGGGCGACAGGGGCGGCGTAGAAGGCGTTCTGCGGCGGCACTCCCGCGATCTGGGCATACGCCACGCACTCGGGGACGATCAGCGCCCACGCCGTCAGCGCCCCCAGGGTGTCGCCTCGCAGCCACTTCTTGCGGTAGCCCGGCAGCCAGGAGGCGACCGGCCGCGCCGCGGGGGTCGGCGTGCCCTTCATCTGTCGACCAGCTCCTGTCGTCTCGGGATCCCCGGGGCGAGGCCGGCCCGGCGCAGGAAGCGGTCGGCGGGCTCAAGTCGCGCTGTGATCAGGGCAGCGAGGAGTAGGGGGACCACGGCTGAGCGCAACAGTGCGGCGACTACGACGGTGGCGGCCACGAGCCCGGCGACGAGCGGCAGCACAGCGCTCCACCGGGCCACCGCTCGCAGCACGGGTGGAGGACCGGCAGGGGAGTTGGGGATGGGAGGGGGGTGTTCCCTGGTGGGTACGTCCACCTGTCTGCTCCTCCTTGGTCGGGCCGCGAAGTCGTCCCGCAGCCCTCTTCCCGCCCCGGCGATGGCGCCCGACCGCTCATCCAGTAGAACCCGATTCACACGAATATGCCCGGTTTGGTGGTTTTGGCGTCACGATCGAGGCTGCGTCGCCTCGGCGCGCCCTGTGAGCTACGCCCGACGGTGGGCACTCACCCCGGGGTGGGCCCAATGCGTGACAGCCAGCCCCACGGAATCAGGAACTGCCGCACTGGGGGAAAATTCACCCGAACGGCCGCGCCTCGGTATCACCTCCCCCACCCACCCTGGAGGATGAGGTTGCGCCTGAACTGGCGTTCCCTCAGGCCAAGGAGCTTCCCGTGGCCCAGCAGACGATCCCCCAGCCCCCCAGCCCCGCCTCCAACCGGCCCTACGACAGTCAGAGCGTCTGGGCGGCAGGCGGAACGGTGTTCGCCGCTGTCCTCCTTCTCGTGGACGGTGTCCTCGGTGTGATCAAGGGGATCGCCGGGATCGCCGAGGACGACGTCTACTCCCGCCTGGGCGACTACGTCTTCAAGTTCGACGTGACGGCATGGGGCTGGATCCACCTCATCCTCGGCGTCGTCCTGGTCATCGTCGGTGCCGGCCTCCTCAAGGGTGCTGGCTGGGCACGCGCGATGGGCGTGGCGCTGGCCGCCTTCAGCGTGGTCGTGAACTTCATGTGGCTGCCCTACACGCCGATCTGGGCCATCGTCTCAATCGCCATCGGCGTCTTCGTCATCTGGGCCCTGTGTACCGACAGCAGCCGCCCCGGCTCCCGCGCAGTCTGACCGAAGGAGAAGGAGCCCGCCGTGGGTGACGCCATCGGGCAGATGCTGACCTCCGCCGTCGGCATCGCCATCTCGCCCCTGCCGCTGATCGCCGTCATCCTCATGCTCACCACACCGCGGGGCCGCCTCAACGGCGTCGCGTTCGCCGCTGGATGGACCTTCTCCCTCGCGGTACTGGTCACCGCGATCGTGCTGGCGTCGGTAGGCGCCAAGTCCGTGCGAGCCGGCGGCGGGGCCGCGACCTGGACCCTGTGGCTGAAGCTCGCCCTGGGTCTGCTCTTCCTCCTCATGGGCCTCAAGCAGTGGAGGAAGCGGCCCCGGGAAGGCCACGAAGCCGAACCGCCCGGCTGGATGAAGACGATCGACCGGTTCACACCCGGTAAATCCGCCGGTCTCGCCGCCGCACTCGCCGTGGCCAACCCGAAGAACCTCGTCCTCGCCGTCGGCGGCGCCGTGTCCGTCGCCTCCAGCACCGCCGACAGCGGTGGCAAGGCCGTCGCGGCCGTCCTGATGGTGCTCATCGCGTCCGTGTGCACCACCTTGCCCGTGGCCGTCTACCTCCTCGGCGGAGACAAGGCCACGCGGATACTCGCCGACTGGAAGCAAGGGATGGCCCGGCACAACACCGCCATCATGACCACCGTGCTGGTCATCCTCGGCACCAAGTACACAGGCGACGCCCTCAGCGGGCTCAGCGCATAGCCGCGCTCTCCCTCGTCATCCTCGCCACCGCGTGCCCGACCCCACTCCCGCCGCTGCCCGGCCGGGCAGCCCCTGTCAGCCTTGGAGAGCCGATGCGCCACTACCCGCCGATTGCCGAGCACGGCCTCATCGGAGACCTTCAGACCTGCGCTCTCGTCTCCTCCTCGGGCGTACTCAACTGGTTCTGCTCGCCGCGCTTCGACTCGCCCAGCATCTTCGCCGGCCTGCTCGACCACGCCCGCGGAGGATACTTCGCCATCACCGCGGACGCCCCTGCCCTCACCGGCGACGACCCCGGCAACGCGTCCGCTCAGCCCGGCGTCACCACCCGCCAGCTCTACCTGGCCGACACCGCCGTCCTGATCACGCGTTTCCTCACCCCCGAGGGCGTAGGCGAGGTCGTCGACTTCATGCCGGTGCACGAACCGCACACCGTCACCGACCGCCACCAGGTCGTGCGCTTCCTGCGGGTCGTACGAGGGACCGTACGCTTCACGCTGGAGTGCCGCCCGCGCTTCGACTACGGACGGCAAGCGCACGGCCTGGCCTTGGACGGGGCCACCGCGCACTTCGAGGGACCGGGTACCACCGCGCACCTGCAGGCCGTCGGGCCCGTGCCGCTGGAGGCCGACGGCGACGATGTGCGCGCCACCATCACCCTGAAAGCCGGCGAGCACGCAGCCGTCACCCTGACGGTCTGTGACACTCGAAGTGCAGCCCCACCGCTGGTAACCATGGCCGACATGGTGGAGAAGTTCACAGCCGTGCGCCGCTTCTGGCACGGCTGGATCGGACGCAGCCGCTACGGGGGCCGGTGGCAGCAGATGGTCAACCGCTCCGCCATCACCCTCAAGCTCCTCACCTACGCTCCTACCAGCGCACCGATCGCCGCCGCCACCATGGGGCTGCCCGAGCAGGAGGGCGGCGAGCGCAACTGGGACTACCGCTACACCTGGGTCCGCGACGCCTCCCTCTCGGTCCGTGCCATGCGCGACCTCGGCTTCACCGAAGAAGCGAACGCCTTCCGCAGCTGGCTCGGACAGCGGCTCAAGGACGGCCCCGCCCCCAACGGCGAACCCCTGCAGATCATGTACCGCCTCGACGGAGACCCGTACCTGGACGAGGAGGTCCTCCACCACCTCGAAGGCTGGCGTGCCTCGGCCCCCGTCCGCGCGGGCAATGGCGCCGTCGGCCAACTCCAGCTAGACATCTACGGCGAGGCCGTCTACGCCCTCGCCCAGGCCGGTCAGGTCTCCGACGTCGTCGGCTACGACGGCTGGCAGCGCTTCGCAGGCCTGCTGGACTGGCTCTGCGAGAACTGGGACCGCCCCGACGAGGGCATCTGGGAGACCCGCGGCGGCCAGAAGGACTTCACCTACAGCCGCCTCATGTGCTGGGTCGCCTTCGACCGCGGCATCCGCCAGGCCACGGCCAACGCCCGGCCCGCGGACCTGATCCGCTGGACGACGGCACGCGACACGATCATGGACCAGATCATGACCCGTGGCTGGAGCGAGGAACGCCGGGCGTTCGTCCAGCATTACGGCAGCACCGTCCTGGACGCCTCTCTGCTGCTGATGCCGCTCGTCGGCTTCATCGCACCGACGGATCCGCGCTGGCTCTCCACCCTTGACGCCATGGCCACCGAACTCGTCTCCGACAGCCTCGTCTACCGCTATGACCCAGCCGCCTCGCCCGACGGCCTGCGAGGTTCCGAAGGCACCTTCTCCCTGTGCAGCTTCCTGTTCGTCTATGCCCTCGCCAGGGCGGGACGACTCGAAGAGGCCCGGTACGCCTTCGACAAGATGCTCACCTACGCCAACCACGTCGGCCTGTTCGCCGAGGAGATCGGCCCCACGGGCGAACAGCTCGGCAACTTTCCCCAGGCCTTCACCCACCTCGCCCTCATCACGGCCGCCTTGGCACTCGATACCGAGATCGACCAGGCCACAAGCCGCACTCAGAATTCGTAACGAAATGATCTAGATCCGCCACCTTTTCGCCGGCGTCGAGCCCCAATCTGTGGCCATTGGTGATCACGAGCTTGGTGATGCCGGAGCGGGCGAGGGACGCCCGGATTTTGTCGATCACGGCGTAGAGGGTCTTCGGGCTGATGCTGGCGGTGCCGGGGAGCGCGGCGTGCTCGTGGCTGCATGACATCGTGATCGGCGGGAGCAAGTGCACGGGGTGGCGTTGACGATCTCCTGGCCGATGATGCAGGCGACCGCGCCGCGTACGTCGGCCACCAGGGCGGCATCCGCGACGTCGGGGTGAGACGGGGCCCCAGCGGAAGGCGACAGAAGCCAGGCGGGCCGCTCCAGCCACGGGCGGGCCAGTGCGCCCGTGTCCCTGCGGAGCGCGGAGTGCAGCAGCGGCCACGGGCTGATCCTGCGCAGTTGAAGGCTCTTCCGTAGGTCCTGCAAGATCGATTATGGCTCAGGACTCTCCCTGGCCCGCTCACCTGCGGGGAGGGGAATCGCGGGAACTCCCCGTTTACGAATGAATCGTGCTATTGGCTGCGCGCTGCCGAGGCCGACCACGGGTAGGCGCCCGGGACCGCAGCCTCGACGTGTGGCCCAAGTCGCATGAATCTCCGTCCCGGCATTCGGGACTCTTCGGCCCCCCGCCGCACTCAGTGGCGGCTCGGGGTCCAATCTGACGTCCTGTGAGGGCACTTATGGCATGCGGAGGGTGCGGCGAGGCCGGATAGGTCTAGACAGCGAAGAGGGCCAGGTCGCCGACCTGGGCCCTCTTGCAAGAGCGGATGACGGGAATCGAACCCGCGCTATAAGTTTGGGAATCACCCGACACTTGGCCCCGGCCAACCCCGTGACCTGCGCGAACGCCCATCTTCTGTCTGGTGTGACTGCTTCCGGTGTAGCCCTTGCTGACCGCTGGTTGCCGCTCCTGCTGGCACGTTGTGGCACGGTCCTGCCGAGATGCCGAGCAGCACGTACGGGGCCATCCGGGTAGATTCCTACTTTTTCGTCTCGAAGCGACGCTAGGGTCCGGGAATCGGCTTCTCGATGATGAGGACGCACTGCCCATGCGACGCGTTTTGGCCCTCGCCACCACAGTCCTGCTCGTCTCGTCCCTGAGTGGGACCGTCCACGCGGAACCGTCACCCCCTGAGCCCCGTGCGGGCAAGTTCATCTGCCAAGTCAACGAGTACGCTCCGACGCTGGATGCCGAGGGGCGGATCCACGGCTATGCGGATCACACGTGCGACTCACGCCCTGACTGGGCCCCGAAGTGGCTGGAGGTCCGCCTCCTGAGCCGGGCTTGCGAGCGGTGTGCGGACCGTGAGGTGACCGTCTGGCGCCGAAGCGACCGTAAGGAGGACAACTGGAGGGTCTCCCGTATCTGGTTCGCAACGCCCTGCAAGAAGAGTTCCGCTGCTCGGTGGTACGTGACGGAGGCAAGGGCCTACGTCCAGAACGGTGCCTTCCATGGGGGCGGCAAGTCATCTCCGGCGAAGCTGGGGTGCTCGAATTGACGACGCCCACATCTGAGGGGCTGGGGTGGCTCCGGCCGCCGGCCGACGGGGCGGACGGCGCCGTCTGGTTGTTCGCCGAGCAGACGCCCTCAGGGACGGAACTCCTCGTCGGATCCGTAGTGGCCGCCGATCCTGACCGGGCCCCGGAGCCCGTCTGCTTCGTACCCGTCCCGGACGCGGCCCCGATCGCGGCCGACGAGCTGACCCTCCTCGGCCCACCGCGGGCCCGTCTGTCCCAGCTCATCCTCCCGGACACTCCCGGAAGCGCCGCCCGCATCCTGCTCCCCGACCGAGACGAGCAGTACGCACTCAACGGGCTCGCCGAACCCGACACCGAACCGGGCGCCTGCCTGCGCCTCCTGCTCCCGGGGGCTGTCGTGCACGAGGACGCCGAGTGGACCGTTCGGCACAGCGGGGTCGTGTCCTCCCCCGGAGGCTGCCACGTCGCCGCCCACGCCACGCGCCGCCCGGGCGCATCCGACTTCCCCGATCCCTGGCCGCGGCAGCCCCTGAGACTTCTCTTCGAGCACGCTCCCGACACGGACGACCCCGAGGAAATCTCCGGCGGAGGAAGCGGCACACCCCCGCACTTCGATGAATACCGTGCCGTCACCGCCACCGCGGACCGCCGACCGACCGCCGTTGTACTCGTCCTGGACGATCCGACCCGTGAAGGTCCCCCGATCCGGCTGAGGCTCCCGCTCCCCACAAGCTGAGCATGCACGCTCTTCGCCGTCATGCAGGCCGGAGGGGGCTGCCGGCGACCGTGCTCGGGCCGGCGGGTGGGCGGTGGCTCCGAACCATGCGTACAGGCGGCCCAGTTGGCCAGGTCTTCGGGCATGTGCAGGAGCGGGGTCATGAGCAAGCCCAGCGAGGCTAGACAGGTCTGTGCACGACAAAGCCCCAGGTCGCTGACCTGGGGCTTTGTCCTGGAGCGGATGACGGGAATCGAACCCGCGCTATAAGCTTGGGAATCTATGATGCGCAGCGCATCTGTAGGGCTCTGAGCTGCGAAAACACCCTGATGAGCGACCTGTGGCGAGGGTCCGTCCTGCCCCGTGGTGACCGTTGTTCACCCCTCCGAAGGGCACGGATGGGGCACGTATCCGTCGGCTTGATGCCGTGGAACCTTCCGGCTGTGAGGGGGACGCGGAACTGAAGTTCCCGTACCCAGGCGCCAGACCCTCTTCACGTGTGCGAGGGGTTCAGCCGTGCTCTTCCTCCTCGGATTCCATGTGTCGGATTCCTTCGTGGGTGAGGGTGACCATCGAGGGGGTGTTGCCCGGTTCCCAGTCGACGGTGATCAGGCCTTCGCCCGCCAGGTAGGTGCAGGCGGCGGCCAGGTCCTGTTCCGGTACGTGGAGGTCGCGCCGTAGCTGTGCTCCGGTGATGCCGAGGAGGCGGTTGCCTTCGACGGCTTCGTACAGGACCCGGAGCACCTGGTCGCGGTAGGTCTTGCGTTCGCGCAGTGTGGCCATGACCGCGTCCTCTCGTGTGCGGGGGTGGACTCCGGGGTCCGTGGGGTTCTCAGGTCTCGTCGGAGTGGGTGCCGGTGCAGACGGGGGTCCGGCTGGCGGCCAGCCAGGAGCGGGCGGGGCCGGCGGGTCTTGCCGTGTCCACGGTGAGGTGGAGGCGGGTGTTGCCGTCGAGGCCGGGATAGCTGCGCTGTTCCGCGCCGGCGAAGCAGCCGCGCAGTGCTTCTGCGACCGCTCGGGCGGCTTCGGGCGCGTGCGCGATGATCCGTACCTCGGCGTGCCCGAGCGACGGCAGTGTCTGGGTCTCGATGTACTTCACGTGGGCGTGTTCCCTTCGTGGTGGGCGAGGAGCCGGCGGGTGGGGGCGCCGTGGCGCCCCCGTCCGCTGCCCCTGGTCGGAGGAAAGTCTGTTCCTCACCGGTCGGCATCCGTGTGGTGGGCTCGACGACTGGTGTCGTCCGGCAGGCCGGGAGGCCTCGGCAGGGGGTCGCTGAAGTTGTAGGCCTCGATCCGGGCGTCGTGCTGGGCGTTGAGCAGGTGGATCAGGCGCATTCCGATGCCGGCCGCGAGGATGGTCACGGCGATGAGGACGAGGGTCTCCACGGAGCTCACCTCCAGCCGTTCCCGGGCAGTGGGAGGGTGCGGCGGTCGATCGGATTTCCGAAGGGGGACATGCAGGCTCCGCCTTCGCTCTCCCAGCCGGCTTCCTGGCGCCGGGCGTCGTCGCGGATACCGCGCCCGATGGCGGCTTCGTTGGCCATCAGGACGCTCGCGGTGAGGTCGCTGCCGGGGATCGCGGCGGCGGTCATGAGCCGGGCCGCGGCGGCGGGCTCGGTCTCGGGCGGGATGACGAGGAGGTCCCAGCGCCCGACGGTGTAGGAGAGCAGGATCAGTTTGTCGGGGTCCTGTTCGGTGAACCAGCCCACGTGCAGCGTGCGCCCGTCAGCGGGCACCGTGTGCGGTACCGCAGCCCAGTGGACGGGGTTCACGGTGACGCGGGTGATGCGTCCCCAGGGTTCCTCCAGGGCGGCGGCCAGCGCGGGGAGCTCGGTCGTGAGGTCGCGGGAGTGGGGCCACCAGGCCCCGTCCAGCTGGCCGGCGAGCATGGTCTTCGGTGCGAGGGACAAGCGGGCCGGGAGCTCTGTGGCGAGGTTGCGGGGCGCGGTCCGGTCGAGGGTCTTGGTCATGATGCGGACCTGCCTCCGGACTGCCCGTCGGCAGCCCGGACATTAGGCGATCGCCAGGAACGACACCCGCGTGAAAGCCGGTGCGCGAAGTACTCCCAGTGCTTTCACTGTACGCCCGTTCGGTGGAGTCTGACCGGCGTGACCAGCCATTTTCCGGCGGGCGGTGCACCGGGCGGCCGGAGTTTCGCGAAACGGCGGGCTCGCGCAGCTCGCCGACCGGGCACCGGCGTCGGCATCGGCACCGAACAGCGGTGAGGTGCGGCTGCACCCCGTGAACGGGCGGACTCAGATGGCTGACTCCGCCTCGCTGCTCGTACAGAGGTGCGGGGTCGGCTGTGGGGGAGGGAGGATGGGAGTCGCGGGCAGCGGGTGGAAGGAGTCCCGGGATGCGCGCAACCGAACCCTTCCCGGCCTACCCCGGCCAGCCGTCGGATGGTGATTCCCCCGAGCCCGGTGGGCTACTGGATGTCCTGAAGGTGGCGGCCGTGGTGCTCGACGCGGACGGGCGGATCACCTTGTGGAGCCCGCAGGCCGAGGAGCTGTTCGGATACACCTCTGCTGAGGCTCTCGGCCGGTTCGCGGGCCGGCTACGGTCCACGAGCAGCACCTGGAGCTGGTGGTCGACCTGTTCGCTCGGGTCATGGCGGGCGGGGGGAGCTGGGCGGGCGTGTTTCCCGTGCGGCACAAGGATGGCGGCACGCGGCTGGTGGAGTTCGGAACATGCGGCTGGAGGACGGCCGGAAAGGCGTCTATGCCCTGGGCCTGGCCACCGACCAGGCGACGTTGCGGCGGGTGGAGCGGGATCTGGCGCTGTCCACCCGGCTGATTTCGCAGTCCCCGATCGGGCTGGCGGTGATAGACACCGATCTGCGGTACGTGACCGTCAATCCGGCGCTGGAACGTATCAACGGTCTGCCGGCTGCCGAGCACGTCGGCCGGAACGTCCGCGAGGCATTGCCCTTCTTGGACGCCGAGGCCATCGAGTCCGCGATGCGTGACGTTCTGGCCGACGGAATCCCGATCCTTGACCGCGAGTCCAAAGCTGCGCACCCCGGCCGACCCCGACCGTGAGCACGTGTGGTCGGTGTCCTTCTACCGGCTGGAGGCTTCCAACGGGAAGGTGCTCGGCGTCGCGACGTCCGTCGTCGACGTCAGTGAGCGGCATCGCGACAAAGCCGAGGCCGCCCGGGCCCGGCAGCGCCTCGCGCTCGTAGCCGATGCCTCCCTGCGCATCGGGACCACGCTCGATCTCGACCAGACCGCCCGCGAATTCGCCGAGGTCTCCGTGCCGGAGCTGGCCGACGTGGCCGCGGTGGACGTGCTCGACAGCATCCTGCACAGCCGGGCAGCCGTTGCCGTACACGAAGGGTCAGCGGTGTTCAGGGCCCTGGCCGTGGCTGCCGCGTACCCCACCGACGCGGTGCGCGCGGCCGATCCGCCGGGTGAGGTGGCACGCTACGACGCCGACCGGCTGGTCACCCGGTGCGTGAACACCGGCCGCCCGGTCCGCGTGCCGCGCGTGGACGCCGATGACCTGATCCGCATCGCCCGCAGTCCCGAAGCCGTCGGCATGCTGGCCGCCGCAGGCCTCCACTCCTACCTGGCCGTGCCGCTCATCGCCCGCGGCGAAGTCCTCGGTGCCCTCGACCTCAAGCGCCTGCGCAATCCGGAACCGTTCACGGCCGACGACGAGGTCCTGGCCGGCGAGCTGGCCGCGCGGGCCGCCGTGTGCATCGACAACGCACGCTGGTACCAGCAGGCACGCAAAACCGCCCTCACCCTCCAGCGCAGCCTCCTCCTTCAGGAGCCGCCGGACCCGCCCGGCCTGGACATCGCCTACCGCTATAAGCCCGCCCAAGCGGCGGACGAGGTCGGCGGCGACTGGTTCGACGTCATCCCCCTGACGGGCGACAAGACCGCCCTCGTCGTCGGCGACGTCATGGGCAGCGGCATCAGCGCCGCCGCAACCATGGGTCAGCTCCGCACCGCGACCCGCACACTGGCCGAACTCGACCTCGACCCCGCGCAGGTACTGCGTCACCTCGACCGCCTGACCGAACCCATGGGGCAGACCATCACGACCTGCGTCTACGCGGTCTACGACCCCCGCCACACCCGCTGCCTCATCTCCAACGCGGGGCACATGCCCCCCGTGTTGATGCGTCGCGGACGGCCGCCCAAACTACTGGAACTGCCCACCGCGGTCCCTCTCGGTGTCGGCGGGATCCTCTTCCACACCACCACGTTCGATCTGTACCCGGGCGACCAACTGGTCCTCTACACCGATGGCCTGGTCGAAACCCGCGACCAGGCCATCGACGAACGCCTGAACGCCCTCCTCGCCCTCCTCGCAACGCCGCCGCGATCCCTGGAGGAGACCTGCGACATGCTCCTCCACGCCCTGCGTCGCCCCGGCGACCACGACAACGTCGCCCTGCTCATCGCCCGGGTCCAGCCCTGACACTCCCGCGGCCGGGCTCTGGGTGTGTGGGTGAGTGGTGCTCTGGTCAGAGCGACTCGTCGTGCAGGTCTTCCTCGCGCAACAGGTCGTCCTCGCGGCGGCGCGAAGTCTCCTTCCGGCCCTGCTTCTGTCCCTGCTCGCGGGACGCCTTGCCCGGCTGGGGGTGCGCGGGGTCACCGGGGCGATGATGCTCCTGCGCCTCGCGGCCCTTGCCCGGCTCCTGATGCCTGTCCTGTGAATCGCCCATGACAGAGACTCCTCCAGATCCGTGGGGTTGGATTCCTCGCGGATCACGCTGACACGCATAGTGACAATCTGCATCATCTCGCCTACCTGGTGTGGCTTACGGGTGACACCCGTCCTCGGTGTGGCGGCGTCGGAAGGCGGGCCGTCCCTTCGGCGCCGAGGATGGGCGCGATTCCCACCCGCCCCCTGCTGTCAGGAGCCCGTCTCATGCTGGAGCGCACGCTGCGCAAGGACCGCACGGAGGTCACCTTCGTCCTGCCCGCCGACACCCCGCCCGGCCCGGTCAGCGTGGTGGGCGACTTCAACGACTGGCAGCCCGGTACCCACACCCTGCGGCCGCGCAAAGACGGAAAACGGGCCGTCACGGTCGAACTGCCGAGCAAGAGCACGCATTCCTTCCGGTACCTGGCCGCCGGTGACTACTGGTTCAACGACGAGAGCGCCGGCGACCAGGACGGACCCAACAGCCGTCTGCACACCTGATGGACCCAGCGGCGTGACCTGACACCGGCTGGCGCGGCACGTCGGCCTCCCTGTGGAAGACGACTGACGGCAGCCACTCGACATCGAGTAGGTCCTTGGGGCCCAACCTGACGTCCCGCGAGGGCACTGATGGTAAGAGCCCAACAGAATCTGGGCAACAAACAAGCCCCAGGTCGCTGACCTGGGGCTTTGCTGTGGAGCGGATGACGGGAATCGAACCCGCGCTATAAGCTTGGGAATCTACTGCGCGGAGCGTGTGGAGATGGCACCTGACCTGCACAAACAGTTCCTGGGGTGTTCTTCGTAGAGCCCCTCCGCGATCCCCTTCTGACCGCTGCTGACCGTCCTTAAGGGCACGGTTGGGGCATGTACCCGGCACACGCCCGGCGAGGGTTCGACCCAGGTGGCGATACCGGCGATGCCGAGGCCCAACGACGGCATGCCCGAGAGGGGACCTTGCAAGCGCAATCGCTGCTTCGCTGGGCGGCTCGACCTGTGCGATGCCGAGGGCTGGTCTCTGGGTCAGGGGCTTCGGCTCCCGAGTGGCCCCGGCAGGCGAGTCTGAGCGTCGGCAGTCTGTCGTTGGCCGGGCGTGACGTTACTGCGATGACGCCTTGGCCCGCTTTGCTCCACCCCAGAGTGAGCCCGGGTTCGCCCGGGTCGGGTACAGGGCGAGCATCGCCTCGTACAGTTCGGCCGCAGTCTTGGTCTCGGCGTCGAGCCGGTTGAAGTCCGCCAGGTACTGCTTGGTCTCGGCCAGGATCTTCGGGTCGTCGGGCAGGTCGGGGTTCTTGTGGCCGGCGACGACGTAGGCGGGGTCGAGTGCGGCGAGCGTGTCGGTGGCGCGCATCCACTCCTCGCGTGACGCGGTGGTGGTCTCGCCCAGGTACTGGTGGATGCCGTTGTAGGCGACATCGCCGGCGACGACCAGCCGCAGGTCCGCCGCCCACAGCGCGGTGCTGCCCTCGCAGTCGGTGAAGCCGGTCTCCACTGCCCGTAGCTCATGGCCTTCGAGGGTGAAGGTGTCGCCTTCAAGGACTTCCGGGAAGACCTGGGGCAGCGGGACCTGCCCAGGGAAACGCGAGGTCCAGAAGGTGTCGACGTAGGGCGGTGTGCCCTCGAACCTCGCCTTGGCCACGGCTGCGGCGGTCGAGATCGCCTTGGCCTCGGGAAATGCCTCGAGGAGCTGCTTCACGCCGAAGCCGTGGTCGCCATGGCCATGCGTGATGTAGACGTAGGCCAGGTTGCGGTCGTGGGCCTTCACCCAGTCGACGAGCTGCTGGTTCTGTTCGACGGTGAGGAACGTGTCGACCAGCGCGGCGTCACGCTCACCGAGGATCAGTGTCGCGGTGTTGACCACCCACTGGAGCTCTGGCGGAGTGCCGGCCGGCAGGTCGCGGGTCAGACCTGACCGGCGCAAGCACAACGTCTCGTACCGCAGCGCTGATGTGGCTTCCGGCATGTAGTGGCTACCTTCCACTCTCGTCGAGATCCAGGCCAACACATCCGGCTTGGTCGGGCGCCAGGTTGGCCTCGGACCCAGGGCCGGGACTCGACGAGCTGCCGACCCGACTTCCAAGACCCATCCTGCGGGCTCGCATCCGATCCGCAACACGACCACCAGCCCGCCGCCGTCCGGCGTCCAGGCCTGTCACCGGTCACGTAGGCACAGGCCGGCGTGTTCAGCCCTCGATGCGGGCTGCTCGTCCGCGTAGCTCCCGTGTTTCCGGGACACCACTGACGGGATCGCGGTGAAGGTCTCCGCAACCTCCTCGACGTGCTCCGGCGGGCCCCGAAGCCGAGCCTGGTCTAGCGTGGAAGGGGGCCGAAACCGCATCGCGACGACGGGTGGGCCTCCCGGCTCCTGATCGACCGGATCAGGAGCCGGGAGGGCGGTGCCGACCGATGGGCAGGTGGGGCCATGTCCAGTGCAGCCGGCGCGACTGGCACCGACACCGGCACCCGCGACCACGACGTGATCGTCGTCGGTGGACGCTGCGCAGGGGCACCGACCGCCATGCTTCTCGCCCGCCTCGGACACAGGGTCCTCCTGGTCGACCGGGCGACGTTTCCGAGCGACACGATCTCCACCCATCTGATCCACCCGCCGGGCCTCGCCGCGCTGGAGCGTTGGGGGTTGCTGGATCGGGTGGTCGAGACCGGTTGCCCGCCCATCGACACCTACGCGTTTGACCTCGGCCCCTTCACCATCACGGGTTCGCCGGCCGGAGAGGGCTTCGACGCCTCGTACGCACCGCGACGCACCGTCCTGGACGAGATCCTCATCGACGCTGCGGCGGAGTCCGGTGCCGAGGTGCGCCAGGGGTTCACCGTCGAGGAGATCTTGACCGACGGGGACACGGTGACCGGTATCAAGGGCCACGGCAAGGACGGGAGGACCGTCACCGAGTACGCCCGGTTCGTCGTGGGCGCGGACGGACTCCACTCGTCGGTCGCGAAGGCGGTGGGCGCCGTCGGCTACGCGGAGAAACCGAAGATCAACGCCTACTACTACACCTACTGGTCCGGGCTTCCGATGCGCGGGACGTTCGAGGCGTACGACCGCGGGGACCGGGCCTTCGCCGCCTGGCCCACCAACGACGATCTGACACTGCTCATCTGCGCCTGGCCGATGCGTGACTTCGAGGCCAACCGTGCGGACGTCGAAGGCAATTACCGTGCGACGCTGGCCCTGGCGCCGGCCTTCGCCGAGCGGGTCTCGGCCGCCACCCGGGCCGAGCGGTTCCTGGGCATGGCCATCCCCAACTACTTCCGCAAGCCCTACGGCCCAGGCTGGGTGCTGGTCGGCGATGCCGGATACCTGAAGGACCCCATCACCGCCCAGGGCATCCAGGACGCCTTCCGGGATGCGGAGCGGTGCGCCCGGGCACTGGGCGACACACTCGACGGACGGCAGCCCTTCGACGAAGCCATGCGGGCGACCCAGGAGGCGAGGGATGCCCAGGTCATGAGCATGTACGAATTCACGGCGGAGTTCGCAACGTTGGAGCCGCCGCCTCCCGAGATGGAGCAGCTGCTCCTCGCGGTGTCCCAGAGCCCGTCGGCGCAGGACGAGTTCGCCAGGGTGACGGCTGGAGTGACGCCGCCCGAGGTGTTCTTCGGACACATGGAGGAACGGATGAGCGGCCATACGGGGAACGCGGCCTGACCGCCTTGACCGGCGTAGTGGCACGCGCCCCGGCGTAGCGTGTCGTCACCGGGAGGTGCGGCGACGCCGACAGGTGCCCCGGCGCCTCGTGTGGCTGGGGAACCTCGACGGTGTGGTGGTCAGGTGCGGGGGTGTGTTTCGTACATGCGGACGGCGACGAGGAGGCCGGAGGCGGCGGTGAGGGCGGCGATGGCGTAGATGGCGGTGGTCAGGCCGTAGGCGTCGGCGAGGACGCCGGCGAGGAGGGCGCCGACGGCGAAGCCGCCGTCCCGCCAGAGCCGGTAGACGCCGACGGCGCGGGCTCGCCACGCGGGGTGGGCGACGTCGCCGATGATGGCGAGCAGGGTGGGGTAGACCAGGGCGGTGCCGATGCCCAGCAGGATTTGCGCGGTGGCCCAGACGCCGAAGGTGGTGCCGGCGGCGACGAGGGCGATGGCGGCGGCCTGGAGCAGCATGCCCGCGGTGATGAGGTGTTTGCGGCCGATGTGGTCGGACCACCAGCCGGTGAGCATCTGTCCTGCGCCCCAGACGGCGGGGTAGAGGGCGGCGAGGATGCCGATCTGGGCGATGGACAGGCCGTGGGCGGCGAAGAGCAGGGGGAAGATGCCCCAGGCGAGGGCGTCGTTGAGGTTGTTGACGAGGCCGGCCTGGCTTGCGGCCGAAAGGGCTTTGTCGCGGAGGCTGGTCAGGCGGGCGATTTGCCCGGTGGTGAGTTCCCCGTCGTGGCCGCCGCCCGTGGGGTTGGTGTGGCGGTCGGCCTCGAGGCGGGCGTGGTCGCGGGTCTCGCGTACGGCGAAGACGGACAGGCCCAGAGCCAGGACGACGTAGGCGGCCCCGAGCAGGAACGGTGCTGGGCGTAGTCCGGCGTGTTCGGCGATGGCGCCGGTGGCCATGGCGGTCGCGGCGACGGCGCCGTATCCGGCGGCTTCGTTGAAGCCCATGGCGAGTCCCCGGCGTTCGGGGCCGGCCAGGTCGATCTTCATGATGACGGTGGTGGACCAGGTCAGGCCCTGGTTGATGCCGAGCAGGATGTTCGCGGCGATGATCCAGCCCCAGGACGGGCCCCAGGCCAGCATCGCGGGCACGGGCAGGGCGATCAGCCATCCGGCGATCAGGACCGGTTTGCGGCCGTACCGGTCCGACCAGGTCCCGGCGAAGAAGTTGGTGACGGCCTTCGTCGCGCCGAACGCCACGATGTAGGTGAGGGCGGCGGTGTAGGCGGAGAGGTGGAAGACGTCGTCGGCGAGCAGTGGCAGGACGGTGCGTTCCTGGCCGAGCATCCCGCCGACGAGCGCGTTGACCGCGACGAGCAGGGCGAACTGGGGGAGGTTGGCCCGCAGTCCGAGCCGTATGCCGGTACTGGAATCGCCGCTTGCGTGGATGCTCACGCCCCCTCCTGCAGGGGGCGGCCGGTGGCCTTGGCCCAGTCACCCGGGCCGCCGTCGAGGACGGCGAGATCCCGCTGCCCGGCGCGCTGCAGGAGGCTGGCGGCCGTCATGGCGCGCTCGCCGTGACCGCAGGCCACCACGGCGCCGGCCGGAGCCTCGCCTGAGCGGGCTGCGAGATCGCCGAGTTCGATGTGGACCGCGTCAGCGATGTGCCCCGCGGTGTGTTCCGCACGCTGGCGGATGTCCAGTACGGGCCGGCCCCCGATGCGGTCGGCGGTGAGCAGTTCGATGCTCTGGCGCTGTCCCCCGGCGGTGGTCCAGGCGTCCATGCCGCCTTCGAGGTGCCCGGCCAGCCGCTCGTATCCGATCTTCAGGGCCTGCCAGGTGAGCTCCGCGAGGTCCTGACCGGGGGAGGTGACGAACACGAGCGGGCTGTCGTCGGGCAGCAGCCAGCCGAGCCAGGTGGCGAACTGCCCGCGTAGCGGGTTGGAGATCGCGCCGGGTATGTGGCCTGCGGCGAAATCGGCGACGGAGCGGACGTCGACGAGCTGAGCGCCCTGGCCGAGGAGGCCGCGGACCTCGGCCACCGTGAGCGGGGCGAGCGTGGGCGCGGACCCTAGGACCGCGGGCCCGCGCCGGTTCACCTCACCGAGCCGGTCGAAGTACGCCGGGTAGGAACCGAGACTCCCCAGCAGCTGCCGCACGAAGGCGTCCTCGTCCGGCGCAGCGAGCAGCGGGTTGGCCCGACGCTGGTCACCGATGGTTGTGGTGCGCTCGGCGCCGGGAGGGGCGGAGCAGAACGAGCCCGCGCCGTGGGTGGGCCAGACCGCCGTGCTGTCCGGCAGCTCGGCCAGGCGCCCCAACGACCGGTACTGGGCACGGGCCAGCTCCTCGGCGCGGTCGGCGCCGAGGAGGTCGGTGCGCGCGGCTGAGCCGACGATCAGCGAACCCCCGGTGAAGACGCCCAGCTCGCGGGTGCCGTCCAGGAGCAGGAAGGAGAGGTGTTCGTCGGTGTGGCCGGGGGTGGCCAGCGCGCGGAGGGTCAGGCCGCCGAGGTCGGTCTCGTCGCCGTCGGCGAGGGGCGTGTGCGGGAAGGCGCGGTGGCCGGCTGCCGAGGCCAGGACCGTCGCGTCGTCGTCGTGCGCGAGCTGGACGGCGCCGGAGAGGAAATCGGCGTGCAGGTGGGTGTCGGCCGCGTACGCCACCCGCAGCCGCCGCCGTCCGGCAGCGGCCCGCAGTGCGCGCAGGTCCCGGCTCGCGTCCACCGCGAGGGCGCGTCCGTCACCGAGGTCGACGAGGTAGGAGCTGTTTCCCAGCCCCTCGTCGACCAGCGGTATCAATTGATCGTCGGCGAAGCCCATCAGGTCCTCCAGGTGACACGGTAGGGGCTCGGTGGTTCCAGCGCCCATCCACGGATACAATATTCCATGGATCTATGGAGGATGCCATGGGAGATGCCGTACGCAAGTCGGCCCTGTACGACGCTTTCGCCCTCACGGGCAAGGCACTGAGCAGCGGGAAGCGCTTGGAACTGCTCGACCTGCTGGCGCAGGGCGAGCGCACGGTGGACGCGCTCGCCAAGGCGGCCGGACTGAACCTGACCACGGCCTCGGCGCACCTGCAGACCCTCAAGCAGGCCGGACTCGTCGCCACCCGCCGAGAGGGGGTACGGATCCACTACCGCCTCGCCGGCGACGACGTCGCTGCCCTCTACGCCCTCCTGCGCCAGGTCGCCCAAACCCACCAGGCCGCCGTCGAACCGGCTCGCACCGCATACCTCGGCACGGACGCAGCGGAAGAGGTCGACCGAGAGGAACTACGGGCCCGCGCCCAAGCGGGCGAAGTCGTCGTCCTCGACGTCCGCCCGGCCGAGGAATACGCCGCAGGCCACATTCCCGGCGCGATCTCCATCCCGGTCGAGGAACTCGCCGAGCGCATCGCCGAACTACCGGACGACGTCGAGGTCGTCGCGTACTGCCGCGGCGCCTACTGCGTCCTCGCCCACGACGCCGTACGCCTGCTCCACCAGCACGGCCGCAAGGCCCTGCGACTCACCGACGGCATGCTGGAATGGCGTCTGGCCGACCTGCCTGTCGAGGCGGAGGCCGCCGCCTGATCCTTTGCCTGCACCCGTCCCACGAGTCACGCGCTCCGCTGGGGGCTGTACCGGCTCATGGCGTCGCAGTCGAGGCGGGAACTGGCCAGGCCTTCTGGGTGACGAGGGTGTCCGGAGGGAGTGCGTCGAGGTCGATGCCGGGGTTGGTCATGCGGTGATCGTTCTTCCCGTTCTTCAGGTACATGCTCCGAAAGTAGGGTTCCGGCAGGCGCGGTAAAGGCTCGCGTCACCCGTTTGGCCAGGAGCGCGTAAAGGTGCTGGGGTCGTGCGGGGCGCCCGGCGTGATCGGTTCTCGTCGATCTCGCCGGAATCAATGGCCTGTGCAAGCCAACGCAGCGTCAGGCCAGGTACGTTGCCCCCATGGCTGACTTCTTGATCGTGATCACGACCGTGGACAATCAGGACGCCGCGCGGAAGCTGTCGCGCTCAGCAGTGGAGGCGAATCTGGCCGCTTCCGGGCAGGTGACCGGGCCCATCGAGACGACGTACCGGCACCTCGGACAGGTCTCCGAGGGGACTGAGTTCCAGGTGACCTTCCGTACGGCCGGTGACCGGCGCGAAGCGCTGGAGAAGCACCTGGCGGACAACCATCCCTACGACTCGCCCGAGGTCATCGCCTTCACCATCGACGCCGGCCGTGCCGAGTACCTGGACTGGATCACGCGGGCCACCCGCTAGCCCTTGGCCCGTTCCAGCAGCGCACCGACCGGGGCGATGGACCGGTGGGGCTCCAGTCGCTTGACCATCAGGCGGGCCCGCACCATCGGCCGGATCGACGCGAGTCCCTCGGAGAGGTCGAACACCCGGGTCGTGATCACGGTCGCGTGCTCGATCTCGCCGGCGTCCAGGTAGGCCGCCGCCAGCCACGACAGGTAGAGCGCCTTGTCTCGGGACCGGGAGTCGTCGTACCGGCCCAGGGCGTCCTCCAGGGCCGGGATCGCCCGCAGGGGCCGGTGCAGCTCCGACCAGCACCTGCCCGTCATGATCGCGATCTCGTCGTGGTCCACCCAGTACGCCCAGTCGGGGCCCGGCTCGTCGCCGGGCTCGTGGATCGCCTCCTCGGCGAGGCCCAGGGCGTAGTCCGCTTCCCGGGCGTTCCCCGAGGTCGCGTGCTGCCAGGCCAGTCGGTCGGCCAGCAGTGCCCGTACGACGGGTGCCGTCCCCGGACCGAGCGCCTCGTACGCGGCCGTGGCGAAGCGGATCCCGGAGTCGCCGCCCACGGTCCATTCCAGGTACGCGAGGAAGGCCAGCGAGTTGCCTTCCAGGGAGCTGTCCTGGGCCGTGCGTGATGCGGCCAGGGCGGTCATGTAGTGCCCGCGGGCCTCCTCGTACTGGCCCGCGTCGTATGCCGCCCAGCCTGCGAGTTGGGCCTGTTCGGCGATGATTCCCCGCAGTCCCCTGCCGGTCGCCTCGCTGTAGACCCCCTCGTCGGCCAGACGGGTCGTGGTCGCCAGCTCGCGGACGTACATCTGGTAGGTGTCGCCACCGCCCACGAAGTCGTCGAGGCGCCGGAGCCGGGCGGTGCGCTGGCTCAACTGCCGTGGGACGTCTGCTCCGATCCTCCGTCCTGATGAGAGCAGAGAAGAGGGCTGTATGACGGCGATCCCGGCGCCGGCCGAAGCCGTCATGAATCCGCGGCGGTCGAACACTTCGTTCTCCTGGTCGGTCTGGTCCTTCTGCTCCTGTCGGCGAAGGCGTCGGGCGAGAGCGACAGCCCGACGGAGCTCCTCCTCCGGTACGCCGAACTCCGCGGCCAGCAGCGCCCGTGAAGCCGGGTCGGGCAGCCGCTCGTGGGTCTCCCACCTGGAGACCGCGCCCTGCTCCAGCGGGTACCCCCGGCGCACGGAGAGATC
Source organism: Streptomyces sp. ICC4 (assembly GCF_003287915.1). NCBI lineage: Bacteria > Bacillati > Actinomycetota > Actinomycetes > Kitasatosporales > Streptomycetaceae > Streptomyces > Streptomyces sp. ICC4. The sequence continues at coordinate 423,922 of NZ_CP030286.1, forward strand.
GGCCGCCAGACCCTCCTGCGTGCGTCCGCCGGCCATGCGCAGGCGCCGCAGCAGCGGCCCGATCGGCTCCACACCGTCGCCCTCGTTCGTGGTCATCATCGCCATCCCCCGACCGTCGGCAGAGCCCTGATCCCAGCCTGGCCATAAAACCTGGCCATGTCCCCGGAATGGCCATGCCTTCTGGCCCATCCATCCAAACGCGTACGGCAGTTGACTGGTCACAGCCGCCCGGGAAAGGCGGCCTCCCCCTCGCAGCGGGCCGCAAGGCCGTACCCCATGTCGCACCTGCGGCCCGCTGCGTCCCCCGGAGCGAAGAGCCAGCCCGAGCCCAAGGAGAGAGCCGTGGCCCCTCAGATCCGTCCGCGCCAGCGTCAGACCATGCCCGGCTGGGTCAGCGAAGGAACGCCGGTCTTCGACCCGCTGGAGAACCGGCGGGGCATCGTCCAGTTCATCGGCGAGTACGAAGACCCGGCCACCCGCGTCTCGTACGCGAACGCGGTCTTCGCCCGGCCCGAGGGCGGAGGCTCGGAGTGGATCGTCAAGGACCCCTCCAGCCTGGAGCGAGGCTGAACCGCAGGGCCCTGCGGGGATGGCGCCAGCAGCTCGCAGTCCTGATCTACATCGCGGCCACCTGCGTCCTGGTGGTCACTCTCGCCCTCGCCGGCGACACCGCGCCCTGACACCGCGGGTGCACGCGCAGCACCATCCCCGCCCCCAGATTTCCCGCAGGAACCCCTGCGGGCCACATCAAGGATCAGGAAGGAGTACGGGATGAACGAGAACGCTCCCACCGAGCAGGCCAGTGGTCTGCTGATCGGTGTCCGCCGGATCAACGCGGCGCGGTCGCGCGCCGAAGAGGCTTCGGACAACACCGGTGGCAAGTCGGACATGAACGACACCTGATCGACCGAGGAGACCCACGGTGATTGATTCCGCATCGTGGGCGCAGCGTCTGGGCGGGGACACGTTCCTCGCCCAGACGTGTTTCCGCGCCCACGCAGTGATCCGTTCAGCCGGCGCCGCCGTTCCCACCCTGTTGACCTGGGACGACATCAACGAGATCGTCGCCGCGCACCGGCTGGAGCCGCCCCGCATGCGACTCTCCCGCGCGGGGGAGGCCGTCCCCGCGACGGCGTACTCCGTCCTGCGCACGAACCGGCGCGGGGTGTCCTGGTACCAGCCTCAGCCGACGGAGTTCCACGCGCGCCTCGCCGAGGGGGCGTCCCTCGTCATCGACGCGATCGACCAGATCCACCCGCCCGTCCGGGCAGCCGCCGCCGGCCTCGAACGGTTCTTCCGGACCCCCGTCCAGGCCAACGCGTACGCCTCCTGGACGTCCGAAGAGGGCTTCGGTACCCACTGGGACGACCACGACGTCGTGGTCCTCCAACTCGAAGGCTCCAAGCGGTGGAAGATCTACGGACCCACCCGGCAGGCCCCCGCCTGGCGCGACGTCGAAGCTCCCGAGGCCCCGACGGGCGAGCCGATCGCGGACATCGTCCTGACGCCCGGCGATCTCCTCTACCTCCCGCGCGGCTGGTGGCACGCGGTGAGCGCCGACCAGGGCACCGCATCGCTCCACCTCACCTTCGGGCTGGCCACGCAGACCGGTGCGGAGTTCCTGGGATGGCTGTGCGACGACCTCCGGACCAGCGCAACCGTCCGCTCCGACGTCCCCCGCTTCGGCACGCCCGAAAAGCGGGCGGACTACCTGGGCGCCGTACGCAAGGAGGTGCTGTCCGCTCTGGAGGACCCGGCGGTTCTGGACCGGTGGGAGAGGTCGCTGGACACCACACACCCGGGGCACCCGCGCCTTTCCCTGCCGCACCTGGCGACCGTTCCGCCCGAGCCCGGGATCACCGTCCAGGTCACCGTGCCCCGCGCCCGGGTGGACCAGGACGCCGAGGCGGTGACCTTCTCCGGCGCCGGGCGCGAGTGGACCTTCGCACTGCGCGCCGCACCGCTGCTGCACCGCCTGGCCGGCGGGCCGCCGGTCACGCTCGGGGACCTCGCCGCCGCATCCGGCCTCACCGTCGCCCAGAGCGCTGAGATCGTCTCGGCTCTGGTCGGCGGACAGGCCGCCGCCGTGATCGGGGCACCCAGGTGACCGCCGCCCTCGGCCTCGGGACGTACCGGGTGCGCGCTGTCGAGGAGCCGGCGCGCGCGGCGTGTTCCGACGGGCTGGTGTGGCTGGACACCGCACCCAACTACGCCACGGCCCACCAGGCACTCGGCCCGGTCATCGCCGACCACCCCCGCGCCATGATCGCGACGAAGACTGGCTTCTTCACCCAGCAGGAAGGCGAGGCCGCAGTGGCGGCCGGAGTCCTCCCACCCGGGGAAGCCGCAGTCGGCCACAGCCTCCACCCCGGCTTCGCCCGCTGGCAGACCGATCGCTCCCTCGCGACCCTGGGCCGCGCCGACATCGTGTTCGTCCACAACCCCGAGCACGCCCACCAGGACCGTGGGGTGCTGCACGCCCGGCTGCGCGACGTGTTCTGCGAGCTGGAGGAGTACGCCGCCGAAGGCCGCATCGCCGGATACGGAGTGGCCACCTGGTCCGGCTTCCAGCACGAGGCATTCACCGTCCCCGAACTCCTCGGCCTGGCCAAAGAGGCCGCCGGATCGGGTGAACACCACCTCGGCGCGATCCAGCAGCCGGTCAGCCTCGTCATGGTCCGCCCGATCGCGCTCGCCCTCGGCGGGCGGGGCCCGCTCGTCCAGGCTCGCGCCGCCGGCCTGCTCACATTCGGCTCCTCACCCCTGCATGGCGGCGAACTCCTCGACTTGGCCACACCCGAACTCGCCGAGTTCATCCGACCCGGCACCAGCACGGCCGCCGCCTGCCTCCTGACTGCGGCGTCCTGCCCGAGCCTGGACGTGGTACTGCTGTCCGCCAGTACGCCGCAGCACTGGAAGGCCGCCAAGGAGGCCATCGCCTCGCCGCTCGAACCGGACCAGCTCAGGAGGGTCATCGATGTACTCGCCCAAGGATGAGATCACCAGGGCCCGCATGGAGGACGCCCTCGCCACCGCATCCTCACATCTGGCCACCGCTCCGACGGGCCCGCTGTCCTGGGGATGGCTCGGCCGGACCGTCGGCTCCCGCACCGAGAACGGCCACTGGCTCCGCGTCCACTGCGGCGAAGCTGCCAAGACCCCCACCACCCGGAACGAGGGCATCGCGCTCGCCGAGGAACGGGTTTCGGACAAGGTGTCCCGCCCCCACCTTCACGACCTGTACCGATGGGAGGGTGGGGAGTACGTCTTCGAGGCCGAGCTGATCGACTACATCGCCCAGCCCGTCATCTCCCCGGAAACCCCCGACCTCACGGAGGACCCAGGTCTCCCGGGCTCCTGGTGGGCGACGCTGCGGGAGAGCCTGGACGCCCTCAGCGCTGCCGAGCCGCCCCGCGAGACCATCCGTCAGTCCTGGGCGGACCGCGTGTTCCCCGAGTTCCTCGGCATCCCCGCGCCGACCATCACCGAACGCGTCACCGGGCACGCCGATCTCCAGTGGGCCAACCTCACCCACCACCCCCTAGTCATCCTCGACTGGGAACGCTGGGGCGCCGTTCCTGTCGGCTACGACCCGGCCATGCTCTACGTCAACAGCCTCCGCGTCCCCGCCGTCGCCGCACGCATCCGCACCGAGTTCGCCGACGTCCTGGACACACCCGCCGGCCGGATCGGCGAACAGGTCGCCCTCGCCGAAATGCTCCAGGCCGTCGGCCGCGGCTGGTACAGGGAGCTGGCTCCACTGTTGCGCCAGCGCGCGGAGGAAGTGACGGGCATCCTTCCTCGCTGAGCGTCAACAACCAAGGAGACAGACCAACATGATCGAACGAGTCCGAGCCGTCCTCGTCACCGCGGCCGACACGATGCTGGTCATCCGCCGCACCAAGCCCGGAATCCCCATGTACTGGGTGCTCCCCGGCGGCGGGGTCGAGGAGAGCGACGAGTCCCGGGAGGCCGCCCTCCACCGGGAGATCCACGAAGAGATCGCGGGGAAGGCCGACATCGTCCGCCTCCTGCACACGACGGAGTCCGACACCGAGCGTCAGCTCTTCTACCTCGCCCGCATCGCGACATGGTCCTTCGAGGACCGGACCGGCCCCGAGTTCACCGCCGAGGGCCGTGGCGAGTACGCGCTGGAGGAGATCCCGCTGACCGTGGAGGGGCTCGACGGCATCGACCTCAAGCCCGAGGAGATCGCCCGCGTCCTACGGGGCGCCATCGGCGCCGGCACGCTCGGAGCTGGGGTCGTGGCCTAGCCGTACGCCATGCGGACATGCCACCGGGGCCAACGCGGAATCGCGTTGGCCCCGGTGGGTGGTGTTGGTCAGAAGGTGTACGCGGTGAAGCGGCGAGGGGGCTCGGTCATTCGGCCAAGCAGCTGGTCCAGCTGGGCCCTTTCGGCCTCACCCGTGAGCTCGACGGCATTGCCGAGGGTCTTCTTCGTGAGTTGATCCATGAACGGGGCGAGGAACCGCTGGAGGGCTTCCGGGGCTTCCTCCGTCGTCCGCAGGTACTCCATGTAGCGAGTGTGCTGCGCGGCGAACTCTTCGAACTCGTCGCGCGTGGCGTGCAAGGCGGTGGTCTGCTCCTCCTTGGTGAAGGGGCGGCCGTCTATGTGGGACCAGGTTTTGGTGTCGCGCCGGTATTTGAAGTCCGAGTCGCAGAGGAGGGCGACGACGGCGGGTCGGATTTCGGTTTCAGGCATGCGAGTGCTCCTCGAAAGTGTGCGGGAAGGGCGTTGTTTCAAGTGTCTGGAGATTCCCCGGTTTGGCTGACCGGGGATCGTCGGCTATGTTGCGCCGCGCGCTCCGGTCAGCGGTGACGGAAGCGGTGTGCAGCCTGGGCGGTCGGCCGCCCTGTGCCGAGAGGCCAGGTGGGAGCAGCGGGGTGAGCCTGGATGCTCGTGCCGCGCTTCGGGCACGATGATTCCGGGTCGGAATTTGGTTTGGGCATACGAGGATTCCTTGCGGGGCGATTGCTGGTGGTGCCTTCAATGCTCCGCAGGATCCGGGAATTCGATAATCCTGGATCGTCGGATATAAGCGGCGCCGCGATGGGTCGGCTCAGCGACGGCGAGCGTTGTCGCCGGCGGCCTTGACGGTCGTCCGTGTGGTGGACGGCGGGGCCTGGACGCTGCCGGTGCGCGCGATGCCGGAGGGCGCGGTGACGGGGTCGGCGGGTAGCTGCGCAAGGTGCCGAAGCCGCCAGACGAGGACTTCGCTGATAGAGGTGGCGCTGCCCAACTCCCTCTGCTGGGCTGCTTCGGCGAGCAGGTCGGCGGGGCTGTGGCCAGCGGCCTGGGCGTAGGCGAGGGTGGCCGCCAGGCCGGGCCAGCCGGGTTCGGCCAGGATCTGTTCCGCCAGGTCGGGGATGGCGTGGCGCAGGGCCGCTGCTTGCCGGTCTTGCAGGGGCCGGGACATGTGGCGGCCCCGCTGCTGGAGGAGGGTCATGGGCTGGGCCGCGGCGGCTTCGTAGGCGGCCCGGAGGTGGTCGGCTGCCTGGAGGGCGGCGACGGCCTGCTGGGCGTGGTTCTTCTTGGCGTGCCAGGCGGAGGCCGCTACGGCGAGGAAGAACGCCATGTCGATCAGCATCGCGCCCGTGGCACCGTCCTGGCCCCGCCCCAGGGCCGGACCGCTGTGCACGAGATCGCGGGCAGCTTGGCGCAGGGCCTCGTCCTGGCCGCGTTCGGCGCGCACGTGGGAGCGGGCCGCCCGCTCGAAGGCCGTGGCCGCATGCCGCAGCTGGGTGCGGGTGTGGGCGGCGGAGGTCTTGGCGAGGGCGTCGAGGACTTCGCCGGCGGCGGCGAGCTGGGCGGCCACGGTTCCGTCGTCACCGTGATCGATGAGGAGCACCGCCTGCCAGACAGCTCCCGTGGCGCGGCGACGAGCGGATGCGGGACGGCTTGCCTGGGCGGGCGTAGGCCGGGCCTGTGCGCCCGTCCAGCGTTCGCGGAGGCGGGGCAGGGAGAGGTCGGGCGCGAGCTTGGACCCCGAGTAGTGGACGGGCGCACCGTCCTTGTTGCGGTCCTCGGGCAGGGCGACGGTGTAGCCGAGGGTGTCGCCGGAGGGGGCTATCCGGCGCTTGACGAGGAGGCCGGCGGAGGCGACGCGGTCGAAGAACTCCGCCTCCGACCCGGTACCCGCTGCAGCGCGGCGGACGGTCTCGCGCAGTTCCTCGCGGGCGGTACGGTCCCGGCCCTGTCGCTGGGCTTTGTGGCGTTCGGCGCTGGTGGGGCGCTTGGCTGCGGTCCCGTCCCCGGGCGCCACACGGTAGAGGTCGTAGTCGGCCTCGATGCGACGGCATTCCGCCTGGGCGCGCTTGCCGGAGCGGTGGTGGTCAGGCTTGCGGCCGTCTTCGCGTACGAGGGTGGCGATGAGGTGGACGTGGTCGTCGGCGTGGCGGATGGCCGCCCAACGGCAGCCCGCACCGTCGCCAGGGTCGATGCCGGTGGCGGCGATGACGCGGCGGGCGATGTCCGCCCACTCGGCGTCGGTGAGCGTGCGGTCGCCGGGGGCGCTTCTGACGGAGGCGTGCCAGACGTGCTTGTCCGGTCGGGTGCCCGCAGGGAGCAGGTGGAGGGGTTCGTCGAGGAGCTGCTGGAGATCCTCCTCGGTGGCGCCGAGGTCGCGGCCGGGGTCAGGGGCGAGGCCGTCGAAGGAGGCGACCAGGTGAGGGTCGACGTGCTCCTCGGTCCGGCCGGCGCCAAAGAGGTAGGCGAGCAGACCGGCGGTGTCGCCGCCCTGCTTGTGGATGGAGGGGATCAAGCGGTCTGGGTTCCTTCGGGGTTGATCATGCGGGTCGTCAGCTGGCGGATGTCCTCGACGGCGCGGCGGACGGCGGCGATGGTGTCGTCGAGTCCTTCGGGGGCGATGCCCAGGTGCAGGGCTTTGGCCGTCTGGTTGAGGTTGTTGTTCGCGATGCCGAGCTGGCGGCGCAGTGCGAACAGGGTGGTGAGGACGTCCTGCTCGGTGGCGATGACGGCAGCGGTGCGGCTCAGGTCGCGGGCAGCGGCGAGTGTGCTGTGCGCGAGGAAGCCGGCCAGGGTCATGCCGACGGCCGCTGCGCCGGCGGAGGCGAGCGCGAGCTCTGGCTCGCTGAGGCGGACGCTTCGTGCGAGGCGCTGCTCGCTGGCTCGGGGCCGGGGCTTGCCCCGGCGCTTGGCAGGCTGCGGTCCGCCCTCGGCCGCCGCCTTTCCGTCCCGTGCCCCCTGGCGCGGGACGGAGCCCGCCACCCCCGGGGCGGGCTCCGGTTCGGACGCGCCCCCGACGGGGGAGTGTCCGAACCTCCAACTTGCTGCGCTGTTTGCTGGGGTGGGGGTCGGCTGCTGGCCGATGAGTGGGGGCTTCTCGTAGTCGTGCATGTGCGGGTGCTGCTCCTGTCGTGGAGGTGGTCGGACCGGCTGGTTCGGGGCCAGTCGGGTATGCCTCAGGTGGTGCTGGTTGCCTCGTCGAGCTCGGCCTGTACCTGAAGGGTGAGTTCGTCCCGGCGGTCCCGGCCGATGGGCAGTCCGTGTGCGCGTACGGCTTTCTCGATGTGGCGGCTGGAGGCGCGGCCATTGCGTCCGGTCGGGGCGTTGCGCGCGATGACGAGGAGCTCGTCGAGCGGGACGGTGGCTTTGCGACCGGCGCGCTTTTTCGGCGGGGTCCGGGATTCCGCCACTTGCTCGACGCCTTGCGCCACTGTGCTGACGGCCGCTTGTTCCGTGGGAGTGCTCTCACCGTGGCGGAGGCCGCTGGGAGCGGACGAGGGGGACTCGGGTAGGGGGGCGGTTCCGGAGTCCACCAAGGGGTTGTCGCGGTTGACCACAGAGTTTGTGGCGTCGGGGAGGGAGACCTCGGGCGGGCTGCTGGCACCCGGATCCGGCATTGCGACGAGGCGGTGCACCTGACGCATCAGGACGCCGAAGGCGAGCAGCGCAGCAGTCGGCGGGACGGCGGCGACCACGTAGTCGAGGACGGGGACCGGGGTGTCCCCGCTGCCGCTGACCCCGGCCACGTTGAGCGCGATGGAGCCCACCGACCCGGCAGCGGTCAGCGCGATCGCCCAGCCGTCCGGCTCCCGGCGAAGGCCGGCATGGAGCATGAGCAGCTCGCCGATGACGATGAAGGTGTCCAGGGTCGCCGGCCAGGCCCACTGGCGTATGGGGGAGACCGCCAGGCCGTGGCGTCCGGCGACCTCGGCCAGGTGCGCGTACGAGAGCCAGAACGCGGCAGCGGTCAGCACGAGGATGAATGCTCCCGCTACGACGAGGACGTACTTCCCGGCAGCCTGGGTGCTGGAGCGGGGGTGGGAGACGGGGGCGTTGTTGGTGCTCAGAAGGGTGCTCCGTGTGGGTTTCTGCGGAGGCGATCACGGCGTTCACGGAGGGGGCGTACACGCGAGCCCCCTTCTAAAGGGGGGCTCGCGCGTGAACGCTCTGGCACGTGTACGGCGTACGCGTGCGTGATCGTCTGACCTGCGGGTTTGTGTGAATCGTGTACGTCGGCGAAACCGTGTGGGCGGGGGCGTGCCCCGGGGGCGCGTGTACGCCCCCGTGCACGGTTCGCAGGCCCCGACCGCGGAGCTAGGAGACGGCGCCGATGTGCCTGACGGAGGCGCGGTAGCGGGCCTGCTGGCCGCCTCCGCTGCCGCCTGCGGCGCCTTCGGCCTTGACCGCGAGTCCGGTCTTGACGAGGCGGTCCAGGGTGCGACGGGCCTTCTCGGTGGCGGCGCGGTCGGGGTTGTTCTCGCCGCTCTGGATGAGGGCGAGTTCGCGGACGGTCAGTCCGTCGGGGCGCCCCCGGAGGATCTCGACGGGATCCAGCGCGGGGTCGACCCTGGTGGTGCCGCGCTCGTGGTCGTGGATGACCTGGAGCGGGCCTATCTCCCCGGTGGGGGTCTTGAGGTGGTGGAGCGTGACGGCGAGGTCGCCGGCCTCTCCGCCCACGTACAGGACGCTGCCCGCGCCGGAGACGATGTGCGTGGAGCCGTACACCCGGTCCAGGGTGGGCTTCTGGGCGCGCGGTGTGCCCTCGCCGGCCTTGCGCTGGTGGTGCAGTTCCAGGACCTCGACCCCTTCGCGCATGGCCCGTTGGCGGGCGTTGTTGTACGCGACGCCGAGGGCGTCGTCGACCAGGGTGCTCACCGCGTCCTTCAGGCTGTCGATCACGATCGTGTCGGCCCCGTGGGCATTGGCGAGGTCGGCAAGGAGGTCGGGCTCCTTGTCGAGCGTCGCGGGCAGCGGGCCCTGCCAGACGGCCAGCCCGTCGCGCAACCGCGTCTCGTGCTCGGGCTTGATGCGGCGGGCCAGGGCGCGGGCGATCTGCTTGTACCGGTCCAGCGCCAGGTACAGCACCCGCTTGCCCGGTGCGACCGGCATGTCCAGGACGCTGTCGGCCAGGCCCAGGCGGGCGAAGATCACCTGGTGCGCGAGGGTCGTCTTGCCGACGCCGGGAGCGCCGACGATCATCAGGCTCTCCCCGGAGGACCAGGCGGTCTGCTCGCGGGTGCCCCACAGCGGGTCGGTGTCGGCACCGGATTCGGTGACGAAGCTCCACCCGTCGGTTATGAACCGGGATAGCCGTCCCTGTCCGGACGCCAGGGCGCGCTCGCCCTCGGCGCGGACCTCGGCCGCGACCTCGCTGCGGATCGAGTCGGGGTCGGCGCCCGGCTCCATAGTCCGCTGCACGGTGCGCATGCCGGAGGCGCGCAGGCGCCGCAGGTCCGCCTTCCTCCGCACGATCCCGGCGTAGTGGATCGCGCCGCCGACCGAAGGTGTGGCCTGCGCGAGTTGGTGGAGGTAGGACGCGCCTCCGATGCGATTCAGGTCGTCCTGCTCCCGCAGCCGGTCGGCGAGCACGATCGGGTCGGTCGGCTTGTCCTCGCTGCGCAGGGCCAGGATCGCCCGCCACACAGTCTCGTGCGCGGGGCGGTAGAAGTCCGGCCCCTCAAGGAGGTTGCGGACCGCGTCGATGATGTCGGCGCTGAACATGCAGGCGCCCAAGACCGCGGCCTCCGCGTCCGAGTCGTACGGCGGCACGGCGGTCATGTCGGTCGCGGCGAGGTGTGGCGGGTTCGGCGCGGGGTCGTCCATACTGGACAAGAAGCTCCTCTACGTGCGGGCCACATGGGACGGCAATCCCGGCCTCGCAGGTCAGTCGTTCAGGGATGGGCGGCGTGAGGTTTGCGCTTTGGGCCCCTCGGTGTTGGACCACCGGGGGGCTTTTTGCATGTCTGGCTACGGGATGGCGGGCTCCAGGGGATCGCTGCGGTCTTCTGGGGATGATCGAATCGTACCACAGATTATGCGGTTCGCAGAGATCTATGCGAACCGCAGAAGGTGATGTATGGTTTTGGCATGCCGCGAAACTGTGGCCGCCGCAGCAACAGGAAGGAGGGGTGATGCCGGACGACGAGAGCGACGCCCCCGAGGGGGTGCTGCTCAGCGGCGAGGAGAACGCCGCCGTGCGGATCAAGCTGGAGCGAGAGAAGCGCGGTTGGAGCACCACCGCGCTGTCCGACCTGCTCAACGAGTCGGGTTTCGACATGAATCCGTCCGCGGTCTGGCGCATCGAGAACCGCAAGCGCCGGATCAACCTCGACGAGGCCATCGGCTTCGCCGAGATCTTCGGCGTCCCGCTCAGCAACTTCGTCGGGCCGCCGAGCCTGGCGGCCATGGGCCGCGCCATGGAGCTCATCGACAACGTGGTGGCCACCTATCGGGCCTCCGCGCGCGCCAGCTCCGAAGCCACTAAGGCTCGGGACGAGCTCTCCGCATACCTGGCCGACCATCCGGAGATCAGCGCCGAGGCCGACGCGATGGTCTCCAACGCCATCGCCGCCGAGCTGGTGAAGATCAACACGGAGCGGTACGGGCCACCTCCCGGCGCGTAGCCGCACCCCTCTCCACTCCGCTGCCCTGGGCCCGCAAACCCCCAGGTCGCAGCCGTAGTACCGCCCATCCCATCCCTGAACGACACACCGGCCGGCTCAGGGGGTTGCCGCCCCCGCCCAGCCCGGCCAGAAACCGGAGCACTGCTTGCGCCACCAGGCGATACCCCACACCTCCACCCAGCGCCCGCGCACCGCGAAGGAGGTGACCACCCCCGACACCTTCCTCACCGTGGAGCAGGCCGCCGAACGCCTCGGCACCGGTGTGCGCTTCATCCGGCGCCTCATCCAGGAACGCCGCATCGGCTACGCCAAGTTCGGCAAGCACGTCCGCATCGCCGACAGCGTCCTGTCCGCGTACATCGACGCGAGCACCGTCCCCACCCTCCGCGACGCCCGTTCCCGCTTCGGGAAGGCGGCCTGATGGCGGCCCGCAAGCCGCAGCGGCGGCGCGAATTCGGCACCACCCGCCAGCTCCCGTCCGGCCGTTGGCAGGCCCGGTACTGGGCGCCCGACGGTAGTCGGCGCACGGCTCCGGAGACCTTCGCGACGAAGACGGACGCGCAGGACTGGCTGACCCTCACCAAGGCGGACATCCAGCGCAACCACTGGACCGACCCCGACGTGGGCAAGGTCAACTTCGAGGAGTACGCGCTCAAGTGGGTGGACGAGCGGGGCCTCGCCGCCACCACGGACGAGCTCTACCGCCGGCTCCTGCGCCTGCACGTCCTCCCCGGCTTCGGTGACCTCGACCTGGACGAGATCACCCCGCCGACCGTGCGAACTTGGCGGGCCGAGCGCCTGACCGTCACCGGCGCCACGACGGTGGCCAAGTGCTACCGGCTACTGAGGGCCATCATGGAGACGGCGACCGACGACGAGCTGATCCGCCGCAACCCGTGCCGCATCAGGGGCGCGGGCAGCGAACAGGCCAAGGAGCGCTCGACCGCGACCGTCGCCCAGGTCGACGCCCTCGCCGAGGCCATGGGCCCGCGCTGGCGGCTGATGGTCTACTTCTGCGCCTACGGCCCGATGCGCCCAGAGGAGCAGGCGGCCCTGCGCCGGACCTCGGTCACCCTGGACCCCCTCGCCGTACGGATCACGGAGGCGGCCCCGGAGCTGAACACCGGCCGCCGCGTCGAGGGCGACACCAAGTCGGCGGCGGGCGTCCGCACCATCCACCTGCCGGCCTTCCTCTACATGGAGGTCAAGCGGCACCTGGACTGGTTCGCGGAGAAGGAGCCCGACGGCCTGCTGTTCGTGGGGGAGAAGGGAGCACCGTTCCGGCGCACGTCCTTCGGCCGCAAGTGGGCCAAGGCCCGCGCGAAGGTCGGACTGCCGAAGGACTTCCGCTTCTACGACCTGCGCCACACCGGCCACACCCTCTCCACGCAGTCCGGCGCGACCCTCAAGGACACGATGGTCCGCGCCGGCCAGTCCTCGGAGAAGGCCGCGATGATCTACCAGCACTCCGACGACGAACGTCAGCAGGAGGTCGCCGGAGGCATCGACGCACGGGTCCGCGCCGCCCGCCAGAAGGCGCCGCCGAAGCCGCAGCTCGCGCGGGAAGCATGACCGGCAGGGGCGGAGGCAAGGGAATTGCCTCCGCCCCGTGCGTCGGCGAGGCCACTCGGCATCGGAACCCATTCAAGGGACTGCGTGGCCCGTCGTCAGGGACCATTCGGCCCATGCCAGGAGCGGGGCGGCGCTGGACGATGTGAGTGAAGGCTTTCGTGGCCGTCGGGAGGTGATCGGTCGTGATGTTCTGGTACAACCACGACGTCAGCGGCTGGGGCTGGTTCGCGATGTCGGTCGGCATGATCCTGTTCTGGGCGCTGATCATCACCGTTGCGGTGCTGCTCTTCCGGGCTATCGCCCGCCCCCACGAGCACACCCACGTGCCTGCGACGCCGAGTCCCGAGCAGGTCCTTGCCGCCCGGCTCGCTCGTGGCGAGATCGACGAGGACGACTACCGTCGCCGCCTCGGCGCCCTGCGCCGGGCCGGTCCCGACCCTCAACCATGAGGACGCGCGGGCACAGCACGCTCCCGCCCTCCCCCGAGGAAAGCGAGACGCCGTGAACACCAACCGCAATTACGGCCTATACGCCATCGCCGCGGCGATCGTTCTGGTCGGAGCCCTCGCACTGGGAATCCCGCTGGCGGCCCTGGCCTGGATCGCGATCATTGCCATGTGCCCGCTGATGATGTTCTTCATGATGCGAGGCATGCGCGACAACAGGGACGGCCACGACATGCAGGAAATGGAGGACATGGACCGCAGGCACGACGACCATCCCAGGCCCCGACGGAAGTGACCGCCTGGCAGGGGGCGGGAGGCGGGCACGTCCCGACTGACACCGCTGTCACGGGAACGTCGCCCTGCTCCCCTTCCGCGCCGTCATGCGCCCGCGTGCCGTATCAGCCGTTGCGGCGCGGCTGCGACCGCCGCAGGCTGCTGGCAGGCGAACCGTTTACATGGATGAGCACGTACGCGCCCAGGAGCTGAACGCGCATGAGGCACCCGCCAGGACTTGGACCAAGCGATCCGCGAAAGGATCGGAGCACGGCGGTGCTGGACGTGCGGGGCATGGTGCGTGCCAGTCAGCAGAACACCGTCGCCGCTGTTCTGGGCCGCCGGCCGGGGGTCCTGGACGTCGAGGTCAACCCCGTGGCGCAGTCGGCCACCGTCGTCTTCGACCCGACGCGGACCTCACTGGCCGAGCTGCGCGGCTGGGTGACCGAGTGCGGCTACCACTGCGCCGGCCAGTCGGTGCCGTCGCACATCTGCGACCCGATGGACGAGCCTGACCCGCCCGGCCCCGCGCGAGCGCCCGAAGCCGTGCGGCCCGCGCACGTGGGGCACGAGCCAGAGGTCATGCACTCGCCCCACGAGGCGACGGTGGAGGATGACGGCCATCACGGTCATGGCGGCCATGCGGGGATGTCGATGGCGGCGATGGCCGCCGACATGCGCAACCGCTTCCTCGTCGCGGTGATCTTCTCCATTCCGATCGTGATCTGGTCCCCGATCGGCGAGGAGGTCTTCGGCTGGCACGTGCCCGTGCCGTTCGGGCTCCGCCAGGACGTGTGGGCGCTCCTGCTGAGCCTGCCGGTGATCTTCTACTCGTGCTCGATCTTCTTCGTCGGCGCCGTACGGGCGCTGCGCGCCCGGACGCTGGACATGATGGTGCTGGTGGCGGTCGCCGTCGGCGCGGGCTGGCTGTACTCCCTCATCGTCACGCTCACCGGCGGCGGGGACGTCTTCTACGAGGCCGCCACCGTGCTGGCGTCCTTCGTCCTGCTCGGCCACTGGTTCGAGATGCGCGCCCGCGGAGGCGCCAACGACGCGATCCGCGCCCTGCTGGACCTCGCCCCGCCCAAGGCCGTCGTCCTGCGGGACGGCGAACCTGTCGAGGTCGCCACCGCCGAGGTGGCCGTCGGTGACCTGCTGCTCGTACGCCCCGGAACGAAGATCGCCGCGGACGGGGTCGTGGAGGAGGGCGAGAGCGAGGTCGACGAGTCGACGGTGACGGGGGAGAGCCTGCCGGTGCACAAGGCGCCGGGCTCCGCCGTGGTCGGTGCGACCCTCAACGCCAACGGCACCCTGCGGGTACGGGCGACCAGGGTGGGCGCGGACACGGCACTGGCCCAGATCGTCAAGCTGGTCCAGGAGGCCCAGAATTCGAAGGCGCCGGGCCAGCGGCTCGCCGACCGAGCCGCATTCTGGCTGGTCTTCGTCGCCCTCATCGGCGGTGCGCTCACCCTCGCCGTCTGGCTGCTGGCCACCGACCGCCCCTTCAGCAGCGCGATGCTCTTCGCGATCACGGTGGTCGTCATCACCTGTCCGGACGCGCTGGGCCTGGCCACTCCCACCGCGATCATGGTCGGCACCGGCCTGGGGGCCAAGCGGGGAGTTCTGTTCAAGAACGCGATGGCCCTGGAGACGTCCGCCGGGATCCAGACCGTGGTGATGGACAAGACCGGCACCCTCACCAAGGGCGAACCCGAGGTCACCGAGGTGATCACCGCACCCGGCCGAGACGAGGACGAGATCCTGCGGCTGGTCGCGGCGGTCGAGCGGGAGTCCGAGCACCCGCTGGCCGAGGCGGTCGTACGCCACGCCGAGTCGCGCGGCGTCGGGCCGGCGCAGGCCCGGCACTTCGAGAACGTTCCCGGCCACGGGGCGACCGCCGTGGTGGACGGCCACCGGGTCGCCGTGGGCAACCGCCGGCTGGCCGAACGCGAAGGCGTGGACCTCGGTCCTCTGGCCGCCCGGCGGGACGACCTCGCGGCCACCGGCCGCACCGTCGTCATCGCCGCTGTCGACGGCCAGGCCGCCGCCCTCATCGGCATCGCCGACGCACCCCGGGAGACCTCCCAGGCTGCCGTACGCGAACTGCACGCCCTCGGCATCGAGGTCGTCATGCTCACCGGCGACAACCAGGCCACCGCCGAACGGATCGCGCAGCGCCTGGGCATCGACACCGTCATCGCCGAGGTCCTGCCCGGCGACAAGGCCGCCACCATCGCCGAGCTCCAGCACGGCGGCCGCAAGGTCGCCATGGTCGGCGACGGCGTCAACGACGCACCCGCCCTCGCCCAGGCCGACCTCGGCATCGCCATCGGCGCCGGCACCGACGTCGCCATCGAGACCGCAGACCTCGTCCTGATGCGCTCCGACCCCCTCGACGTCCCCACCGCCCTGCGCATCGGCAGGGGCACCCTGCGCAAGATGCGCCAGAACCTCGGCTGGGCCATCGGCTACAACGCCATCGCCCTGCCCATCGCCGCAGGCGTCTTCGAACCCGCCACCGGCCTGATCCTGCGCCCCGAGATCGCGGCACTGTCCATGTCCGGATCCAGCATCATCGTCGCCGTCAACGCCCTCGCCCTCAAACGCCTCCACCTGCCACGCCCGGCCCCTACGGCCCCGGCGGATGGAGGTGATGGCAATGGCCGGTGACCTGGCCCAGGTCGCGCGCCGGGTACGAGTGCGGCCTACGGTGGGAAATGTGACCGTCCGCGAGCCCCGCACCCCGCCGCAGCCCCAGCCGATGCCGCGGCTCAGGCTGCTGCTCGTTCTCGGACTCACCCTCGGGCTGCTCGGCATGCACGCTCTGGGCACTGCCGCCGCGCTGCCGTCGACGGGCGGCACCGAGCACATGTCCCACCACGTGGCGGCGGCGCAGGCCGGCCCGCAGTACCTGTGCCCCGACGATGACCCGGGCCCGACCCGCCACGGCGGACACGCGGACCAGATGTGCGCATCCGCGGCCCTGCCCGGATCCCCCGGCATCGCCGCGCCGGACACCGCGCCCCTCACCGGCATGCCGAGCGGCATCGCCGACGCCTCGGCCGCGCTGCCGCTCGCGCCGGCCTACGAGCCCGCTGGCGGGCGGGCGCCACCCATGCTCGCCGAACTCCAGATCCTGCGGATATAGGGGCTCCTCCTGTGGCACGCGCCCGAGGCGCAGGCCACGGACGGCCCAGCCCTTCCTTCCCGCATCCGATCACTGGAGCCCAACGAAATGAACACGAACCGATCCCTGCCGCACCGCGCGGCCCTGGCGGCCACCGCGGTCGCCGCCGGCCTGGTCCTGGCCGCGTGCGGCAGCGACAACAGCGCGAACACGGCCGGAACCACTCCCGCGACCACGACCGCCCCGGCGTCGACGGAGGCCGACCGGCACAACCAGGCGGACGTCACCTTCGCGCAGGGGATGATCCCCCACCACCGTCAGGCCATCCTGATGTCCGACATGGTCGCCACCCACGGCGCCTCCGCCGACGTCAAGACACTCGCGGAGAAAATCAAGAAGGCCCAGGCCCCGGAGATCGAGACCATGTCCGGCTGGCTCAAGGAGTGGGGCGAGAAGGTCCCCACCGGCACCAGCATGGACGGCATGGGCCACGGCGACTCCGGCATGCCCGGGATGATGAACGACCAGGACATGAACCAGCTCGGCAACGCCAAGGGCAACGCCTTCGACACCATGTTCCTGACCATGATGATCGAGCACCACGAAGGCGCCATCGACATGGCCAAGACGGAGAAGCAACAGGGCGCCTACAACCCCGCCAAGGCCCTGGCCGACGACATCATCACCTCCCAGACCGCCGAGATCGCCCAGATGCGCACCATGCTCAAGACAGGCTGACAGCGGCAGGGCGGCGACCTCGCCGCCCTGCTCCATCAGGGCCGAGCACCGCGGTTCCCTGAACCGGACAAGATCCCCAATTCGTGTGATCAACAACGGGGCTGCCGGACAGTGGGAGATGACAGCCGGATAGGGTCCCGGCATGGTCACGGCCCGGGCTGCTTTCAGCACGAGGCGGACCCGCCGCCCGGCGGGCCCGCTGCGGCTGCTGTGGCTGGCCGCCCTGCTGTTCGCCTTCCTCTACACGCACGCCGCCGGAGCCGAAAGCGCCTCCGCGCATGTCACCGGTGGCGGCGTCGCAGTGCCCCACCCGGCGCTCGCGGAGACCGAAGGTGCCCGGCCCGACCACGACGAGACGTCCGACGGGCGCGACCACGACAGCGGGCACTCCCACCCCGCCGCGGCGTGCGCCACCATCCACCTGCAGCAGGGCTGCGACCTGCCCGGCCCGCCACTGGTCCCCCTCGCGGAGCTGGCTCCCGCCGACGCCGGGACGACGCCGCAGTCCTGGTGCCGGACCTTCCCGGCAAGCCTTCCTTCCTTGCACAGTTCCCTCGGCTCAGTGGTGCAACAGGTATAGATCTGGGCGCTTTGCCCTGATCTGCCCTGACTCTCGTTGTCGACCCCGGCCCGCCCCACAGCGGGTTCGTCAGCGATGAGCCCCGCCCGCAGCACCCAAGGAACTCGCACATGACCTCCACCCAGCTCCTCGGCGCCCGGACCCCAGACGCCGCGCCCGCCCCTCCCGCCGTGGGGCGGGCCGCCCGGCGCAAGCAGCACTCCTCCCGCAAGCGGTCGTTCGCCGCCCGCTACCTCGGATACGTCGGCTACTTCGTCGGCGCCGGCCTCATCAGCGGCGCGGTCGTCCACCACCCGCTCGACCCCGACCGCTACACCCGAATCGCCGTCTACGGCGCCCTCGTCTTCCTCGCGGCGACGGTCCTCAACGAGTTCCTCCTTACCCGGGAGCGTCCCGGGCTCCCGCGCATGCTGGCCGTGATCGGCTCCTCGCTGCTGCTCTCGTTCGGCATCGGCATGCTGAGCGGCGGCCTCCAGCACTTCGACGACTTCCCTGCCCGCGGCGCCGTCCTCGTCCCCGCCGGTCTGGTCGTCTCCTTCGTCGCCTACGTCATCAAGGACGCAGACACGCCCTGGCACCGGATCTTCGGCCTTGTGGGACTCGCCGTCCTCGCCGTGGCGGCCCTCGCCCTCTTCGGCCTGCGCGAGGTCGCCGCCTCGATGGAAGGCGCCCCGGGCGGCGGGCACAGCCATGGAACCGAAGGGGAACCGGCAGACAGCCACGGCTCCGCCCCCGAACCGACCGCACCCGTACCGACTACCCCTGCCCAGGGCGCCTCTCCCACGCCGAAGCCCTCTTCGCCTGCACCGACCCACAACGACGGGCATGCCCACTAGGGACTTGCCGCCAACGGCGGCTTTGTGGAAGCGAATTCACACAAAGCCGCCCGAGTGTGGTGCAGGTCACACGAAAGGCGTCTCGCGATTCGAGACGACCTGGGCTTGAGGTGGCCGATGTGGTGCGCCGCGACCCCTCCGAGCAGGCGATTCCCGCGAGTTGGGGCACGCGGAGGGCACGGCAAGGGCTGAGAGGTCTAGACAACGAAGAAGGCCCAGGTCGCTGACCTGGGCCTTCTTGTAAGAGCGGATGACGGGAATCGAACCCGCGCTATAAGCTTGGGAAGCTCATGTTCTACCATTAAACTACATCCGCATATCGGTCCAGTTGTCCGGAGCCGTATCGTTCCTCACCCTACCCCATGATCGGCCCCCGGTGAATTCACCGCGGGGTCGCCTTCGCGTGTGGGGTGCACGGAGGGTCGTGGGGGCGGGAGTTGGGGCGTACCGTATGCGTGCGCGGCGACCGCTGGAGTGGCGGCTGGAGTGGGTCTCGTTCATCCCCTAATGTGGCGATTCGTCGCAGTACGGCTGGTTGGGGAAAGGGACTCGATGGAGCACACCGTCGTCCGTTGTGCCGAAGGGCACGTATTCAGCACCGCTTCGTTCCCGCTGCAGCACCTCGGTGCCGGCCGGATCGGGCCGGGTCGGCTGCTGCGGTGTCCGCGCTGCGCGCGCCTGCGGCACGCCGTGCCCGTGGGAGCGGCGGCGAAGCGGTAGACACCGGCGCGCGGGGGTCCGCCTCGATTGGGGCGGCCCGCGCGCTCTGCGTATCCTCGGGACGTGCTTCTCTCTGATAAAGACATCCGGGCCGAGATCGACTGCGGACGGGTTCGCATCGACCCCTTCGACGAGTCGATGGTGCAGCCCTCCAGCATCGATGTACGTCTCGACCGGTTCTTCCGGGTCTTCGAGAACCACCGCTACGCCCACATCGACCCCGCCACCGAGCAGGCGGATCTGACCCGGATGGTCGAGCCGGACGGGGACGAGGCGTTCATCCTCCACCCGGGTGAGTTCGTACTCGCCTCGACCTACGAGGTCATCTCGCTGCCCGACGACATCGCCTCCAGACTGGAGGGGAAGTCCAGCCTGGGCCGCCTCGGTCTGGTGACGCATTCGACCGCCGGCTTCATCGACCCCGGGTTCTCCGGCCACGTGACCCTCGAGCTGTCGAACCTCGCCACGCTGCCGATCAAGCTCTGGCCGGGTATGAAGATCGGGCAGCTGTGCCTGTTCCGGCTCAGCTCGCCCGCGGAGTTCCCGTACGGGAGCGAGCGGTACGGATCGCGGTACCAGGGCCAGCGCGGCCCGACGGCCTCGCGGTCCTTCCAGAACTTCCACCGGACCCAGGTGAGGCACGAGGCATGAGTGACGGAGTGAGTGGCGCAGTGCGCGAGAACCTTGACTACGAGGGATTCGGGCGGGCCGTGCGCGAGCTGGCGCAGACCATCGCCGACGACGGCTACGAGCCCGACATCATCCTGAGCATCGCCCGGGGCGGGGTGTTCGTCGCCGGCGGGCTGGCGTACGCGCTGGACTGCAAGAACATCCACCTGGTGAACGTGGAGTTCTACACCGGCGTCGGCACCACCCTGGAGATGCCGGTCATGCTCGCGCCCGTGCCCGAGGCGATCGACTTCACCGACAAGAAGGTGCTGATCGCCGACGACGTCGCCGACACCGGCAAGACGCTGAAGCTGGTCCACGACTTCTGCCTCGGGCACGTCGCCGAGGTCCGGTCGGCCGTCATCTACGAGAAGTCCCACTCGCTCGTGAAGTGCGAGTACGTGTGGAAGAAGACCGACGAGTGGATCAACTTCCCCTGGTCGGTCGAACCGCCCGTCGTGAAGCGTGAGGGTCAGGTTCTCGACGCCTGAGGGTTGATGTTCGTGCGAAGGGGCCCGCCGCGCCGGAAAGCGTGGCGGGCCCCTTCGTCACGGTCACGTCAGATCGTGCCCAGCTTGATGATCGACAGCAGGGCCACCAGCTGGATCGCGGACGCGCCCAGCGCCTTCGGCCACGGCAGGTCGTGCGATTTGGCGACGAGCGAGGTGAAGAGCGCGCCGGCCGCCACCCAGGTGGCCCAGCCCAGCACCTGGACGAGCATGTTGTCGCCGCTCAGGAACATCGCGAACAGCAGGCGAGGCACGTCGGTGAGGCTCATGACCAGCATCGACAGGCCCACCGTCGGCTGCCACGCCCCGTCGCCGCCCAGCTGGCGGGCCAGCGTGTGGGTGACGGTGCCGAGGATCAGGCCGCAGATCACGAAGGCCACGCCCGCCGACAGCACGATCGGGATGGCGTTCGGCAGGGTCGCGTTGAGGACGTCCTTGCGGGTGTCGTCGAGGCCGAAGACCGCGAGCAGCCCGTAGAGGAAGGTCACGATCAGCGCCGGCCCCCAGACGGCGTAGTCACGCATCTGGAGGAAGGTCGGCCCCGGCCGCGTCACGATGCCGCGCAGCAGTTCCTTCCACGGCAGCCGCGGACCGGTGGGGGCGGCGGCCTGGGCCGCGCCGGCCTGGTAGGTCCCGCCCTGGTTGTACGGGTACGGGTCCTCGCCGAAGACGAAGGCGCGGGTGTGCCCCGGGGCGTCGCCCGGGTTTCCGCCGCCGTGCCCGTACCCGGGGTCCTGGCCGTAGCCGGGTCCCGGGCCGGGACCCGCGTGCGGGTCGAAGTACTCGGGCTCGCCGTGGCCCCCGGGGGCGGCCTGCTGCGGCCACTGCTGGGGGGCGTAGGGCTGCTGGCCGTACGGTGCGGGCTGCTGGGGCGCCTGGTGGGGCGCCTGCTGCTGACCGTACGGCTGCTGCCGCGGGGGTTGTTGCGGGGTGCGGTTGTTGTCCCGGCCGCGTCCGATCCTGAATCCAGCCACGTGATCGAAAGTACCCGCTCCGGAGCGGCCCGGTGGCCGAGGTGCCGGAAGTGGCCCCCTTTGCGGCTGACCTGTGACATCCCCTAGGGGGTCCTGGAGAGGCTTCTCAGGGTGGGTTACGCGGCTGCGCGGCAGTCTGTTGATCCCCGTTACACGCTCGATGGAATACGGACATACCGGGCCCGTAGCTTCGTTGGTGTCGCCGCAGCCCGCGAAGCACGCACGAGTGCGTATGAGTGCGTATGGGTGCGTATGAGCACGTACGAGCATGAGAAGAGCCCCGAAATGCGCAGCCCCCGCCGCCGCACCACCCTCCGTACCGCCGCCGTCGTCGCCGGTGCGGCCGTCGTCCTGGCCCTTCCGGTCGGATCCGCCTTCGCGGACTCTCCGGCCGCCCCGGAGCCCCAGGCCGTGCCCGGCGCCGGCGCCGACCAGCCGCGGGTGGACCCGCAGGTCGATCCGCAGGTGGACCCGCAGGTGGACCCGAGCGTCCCGCCCACCACGCCGACCGTGACGCCGTCGGTCCGGGCGTACGTCACGACCGTGAAGCTGGCCGACGGGTCGGTCGCCAAGGTGTACAAGTTCGGCGACGGCCACTTCGAGGCCGACGTCTTCTCCGGCGACGTCAAGCTCGACACCCTGGTCAGCAAGGGCGGCGCGGCGGCGTACGGCCAGAACAACGGCCTGCACGTGGTCCTCCAGCCGAACGGCACCGTCACCTCGTGGGTCGAGGGTGCGACGCCCAAGCCGAAG
Organism: Streptomyces sp. ICC4; assembly: GCF_003287915.1. Taxonomy (NCBI): domain Bacteria; kingdom Bacillati; phylum Actinomycetota; class Actinomycetes; order Kitasatosporales; family Streptomycetaceae; genus Streptomyces; species Streptomyces sp. ICC4. Next base: position 446,009 of record NZ_CP030286.1, read on the forward strand.
CCGAAGCCGAAGCCGAAGCCGAAGCCGGTGGAGAAGGTGGAGAACTCGGTACAGGTCGCCATGCCCGACGGGCGGAACGCGAGGCTGATCGACAGTCCGAACGGCAAGCGCGTCGAGATCTCGATGCCGAACGGGAACCTCCTCGGGACGATCGATCTGAAGCACCCGAACGCGGTGAACGACGGCTGGACGTACAAGCTCGTCCAGGACGGGAAGCGCGTGAAGTTCGTCGTCATCGACGGCAACAACGGCGGGAACAGCTGGGTGTACGACTTCGCCACCGGCAAGCTGATCGAGAGGTACGAGGTCGCCAAGGACGGGAAGCAGCCCGCCAAGCGGCCTGCGGTCCAGCCCGTGGTTCAGCCCGTGGTCAAGCCCGTCGTCCAGCCCGTGGTGACGGACGCGGCGGCCGACACGGCGAAGGCCGGCGACCGGGTCGTGCCCAAGGGCGGCGTGAAGGCCGGTGCGGAGGGTGTCATGCCGGTGGCCGCCGCCGGTGACGACTCGCTGCTCCTCGCCGCCGGCGGCGGCATGGCCGCGCTCGGTGCCGCGGGCCTGGGCTTCGCGATGCTGCGCCGCAGCCGGAGCGACCGGTCCTGATCCGCCCCGGACCCCGGACCCCGTACAGCGGAACGGCCCGCCCCCACAGGGGGCGGGCCGTTCCGCTGTACGTCGCCGCGCGGGCTACTTCGCCCCGGCTTCGGTCCCCGGCTCGGCCGGGGCCTCCGCGACGGGCTTCGCAGCCGCCTCGGGCTTCGCCGCAGGCTCCGGCTCCGCCTCTGCCACGGGCTCCGCAGCCGTAGCCGCAGCCGCAGCCGCAGGCGCCTCGGCCACCGGCTCCGCAGCAACCGCCTCCGCAGCCACCGGTTCCGCCACCGGCTCCGGCTCTTCCACCGGCTCCGGGATCTTCACCGATTCCAGCAGCAGCTGCGCCACGTCCACGACCTGGACGTGCTCCTTCGCCTGGCCGTCGTTCTTCTTGCCGTTCACCGAGTCGGTCAGCATCACCAGGCAGAACGGGCACGCCGTCGACACGATGTCCGGGTTCAGGGACAGGGCCTCGTCGACGCGCTCGTTGTTGATGCGCTTGCCGATCCGCTCCTCCATCCACATCCGCGCGCCACCGGCGCCGCAGCAGAAGCCCCGCTCCTTGTGGCGGTGCATCTCCTGCTGCCGCAGGCCCGGCACGGCCGACATGATCTCGCGCGGCGGCGTGTAGACCTTGTTGTGCCGGCCCAGGTAGCAGGGGTCGTGGTACGTGATGAGCCCGTCGACCGGGGTGACCGGGGTGAGGCGGCCCTCGTCGATCAGGTGCTGGAGCAGCTGCGTGTGGTGGATGACCTCGTACTCGCCGCCCAGCTGCGGGTACTCGTTCGCGATGGTGTTGAAGCAGTGCGGGCAGGTGGAGACGATGCGCTTCGCCGACTTCGGCTTCTTCGTCTCCGGGTCCTCGTCATCCTCGCCGAACGCCATGTTCAGCATCGCGACGTTCTCCTGCGCGAGCTGCTGGAACAGCGGCTCGTTGCCCAGGCGGCGCGGGGAGTCACCCGTGCACTTCTCGTCGCCGCCCATGATCGCGAACTTGACGCCCGCGATGTTCAGCAGCTCCGCGAAGGCCTTCGTGGTCTTCTTCGCCCGGTCCTCCAGCGCGCCGGCGCAGCCGACCCAGTAGAGGTAGTCGAACTCGGAGAGGTCCTCCGCGTCCTTGCCGATGATCGGGACCTCGAAGTCCACCTCCTTGGTCCACTCGACGCGCTGCTTCTTCGCGAGGCCCCAGGGGTTGCCCTTCTTCTCCAGGTTCTTGAGCATCGTGCCCGCCTCCGACGGGAACGCGCTCTCGATCATCACCTGGTAGCGCCGCATGTCGACGATGTGGTCGATGTGCTCGATGTCGACCGGGCACTGCTCGACGCACGCGCCGCACGTGGTGCAGGACCACAGCACGTCCGGGTCGATGACGCCGTTCTCCTCGGCCGTGCCGATCAGCGGGCGCTCGGCCTCGGCGAGGGCGGCCGCGGGGACGTCCTTCAGCTGCTCCGCCGTGGCCTTCTCGTTGCCCTCCATGTCCTTGCCGCCGCCGGCCAGCAGGTACGGGGCCTTGGCGTGCGCGTGGTCGCGCAGCGACATGATCAGGAGCTTCGGGGACAGCGGCTTGCCCGTGTTCCAGGCCGGGCACTGCGACTGGCAGCGACCGCACTCGGTGCACGTGGAGAAGTCGAGGATGCCCTTCCACGAGAACTGCTCGACCTGCGAGACGCCGAAGACGTCGTCCTCGCCCGGGTCTTCGAAGTCGATGACCTTGCCGCCGCTGGTCATCGGCTGCAGCGCGCCGAGCGCCACGGCGCCGTCCGCGTTGCGCTTGAACCAGATGTTCGGGAAGCCGAGGAAGCGGTGCCAGGCCACGCCCATGTTGGTGTTCAGCGAGACCACGATCATCCAGATCATGGAGACGCCGATCTTGATCATCGCGGTGATGTAGATCGCGTGCTGCAGTCCGCTGAAGGTGAGGCCCTTGAAGGCCAGCACCAGCGGGTACGAGGCGAAGTAGGCGGGCTCGTAGCCCTCGACGTGGTGGATCGCGCCCTCGAGGCCGCGCAGGCACAGGATGGCGAGGCCGATGGTGAGGATGACGTACTCGACGAAGTACGCCTGCCAGGACTTCGAGCCGGCGAAGCGCGACTTGCGGCCGGCCCGGGAGGGCAGCGACAGCAGTCGGATCGCCATCAGCACGAGGATGCCCACGACCGTCATCAGGCCGATGAACTCGGTGTAGAGCTCGAAGGGCAGGAAGTCGCCGACGATCGGCAGCAGCCAGTCCGCCTGGAAGAGCTGTCCGAACGCCTGGACCAGGGTGGGCGGCAGGGTCAGGAAGCCGATCGCGACGAACCAGTGCGCGAAGCCGACGAGGCCCCAGCGGTTCATCCGGCTGTGGCCGAGGAACTCCCGGACCAGGGTGAGCGTTCGTGCCTTCGGATCGTCCGTACGGCTGCCGGCCGGTACGGGTTGTCCGAGCTTCACGAAGCGGTAGATCTGCGCCACGGCTCGGGCGAGCAGCGCGACACCGACCACGGTCAGGACCAGCGACACGATGATCGCGGCGAGTTGCATGGAAGGGCTCCTCGGGCGGCACTTACTAAGCGGTAACTTATCCAGTCAAGGCTTGAGGTTACCCAGTCCCGACGCCGCAATGTAGCCGAGCGCGCGGTGATCTGCGTCGCTCGCCCGCACCTCGGGCACTCCCCGGGTCTCAGGCCCGCCTGTGCCGCCAGGCCGCCCGCGGGGTCTGCGCGAGGATCTCCAGGTCCATCCCCAGCCAGTGGTTCTCCACATAGTGCCGGTCCAGCAGGTCCATCTCCTCCCACGGCAGGTCCGAACGCGCGCTCACCTGCCACAGCCCGGTCATCCCGGGCCGTACGAGGAGCCGGTCGGGCCGGTCCGACGCGCTGTTCCCGGGGCGCGGCCCGACCAGCGACATCTCCCCGCGCGCCACGTTGATCAGCTGGGGCAGCCCGTCCAGCGCGCAGCGTTCCAGCGCCGCCCCGGCCCGGCCCTTGCCGACCCGGAACCGCCAGGTCCGGTACGGCCGCCCGCCCAGCCCGGCCGCCGGTTCGCGTACGAGGACCCGCGCGCCCTGGGCCGCGTACAGCAGGCCGGCGAGCAGGGTCAGCGGCACCGCGAGCAGCGCCAGCAGGAGGAGCGCGCCGGCCAGGTCGAGGGTGCGCTTGGCGGAGGGGGCCCGCCAGACGGGCACGGCGATCGGCAGGTGCATGGGGGCACCGTGCCCCACGGGCCGGGGGAAGCCGGTGCGCCGCGCTGCGCGGTTCCGCGAGGGTCCCCCGCTCGGCCGCCTTGCGCGTAAGGAACGCCTAAAGGTTGAGCCCCCTCGACTCAGCTCTGTTGACGGGCGGTCCGGGTTGGTGCATTCTTGAGCCTGTTCCACTCAAGTCAGCTGGAGGAATCAAAATGGCACGTGCGGTCGGCATCGACCTGGGCACCACTAACTCCGTCGTCAGCGTTCTGGAAGGCGGCGAGCCCACCGTCATCACCAACGCCGAGGGCGCCAGGACCACGCCGTCCGTCGTCGCCTTCGCCAAGAACGGCGAGGTCCTCGTCGGCGAGGTGGCCAAGCGCCAGGCGGTCACGAACGTGGACCGGACCATCCGCTCCGTCAAGCGCCACATGGGCACTGACTGGAAGATCAACCTGGATGGCAAGGACTTCAACCCGCAGCAGATGAGCGCCTTCATCCTGCAGAAGCTGAAGCGCGACGCCGAGGCGTACCTGGGCGAGAAGGTCACGGACGCGGTCATCACCGTCCCGGCCTACTTCAACGACTCCGAGCGCCAGGCGACGAAGGAGGCCGGCGAGATCGCGGGTCTGAACGTCCTTCGCATCGTCAACGAGCCGACCGCCGCCGCCCTGGCGTACGGCCTCGACAAGGACGACCAGACCATTCTCGTCTTCGACCTCGGTGGCGGCACCTTCGACGTCTCGCTCCTCGAGATCGGCGACGGCGTCGTCGAGGTGAAGGCCACCAACGGTGACAACCACCTCGGTGGCGACGACTGGGACCAGCGCGTCGTCGACTACCTGGTGAAGCAGTTCCAGAACGGCCACGGCGTCGACCTGGCCAAGGACAAGATGGCGCTCCAGCGTCTGCGCGAGGCCGCCGAGAAGGCGAAGATCGAGCTGTCCTCCTCCACGGAGACCTCGATCAACCTGCCCTACATCACGGCTTCGGCCGAGGGCCCGCTGCACCTGGACGAGAAGCTCACGCGCGCCCAGTTCCAGCAGCTGACCGCGGACCTGCTCGACCGCTGCAAGAACCCGTTCCACAACGTCATCAAGGACGCGGGCATCAACCTGTCCGAGATCGACCACGTGGTCCTGGTCGGCGGCTCCACCCGCATGCCGGCCGTCGCCGAGCTCGTCAAGGAGCTCACCGGCGGTCAGGACGCCAACAAGGGCGTCAACCCGGACGAGGTCGTCGCCCTCGGCGCGACCCTCCAGGCGGGCGTTCTCAAGGGTGAGGTCAAGGACGTCCTGCTCCTCGACGTGACCCCGCTGTCCCTCGGTATCGAAACCAAGGGCGGCATCATGACCAAGCTCATCGAGCGCAACACCACGATCCCGACCAAGCGGTCCGAGATCTTCACGACGGCCGAGGACAACCAGCCGTCCGTGCAGATCCAGGTCTACCAGGGCGAGCGCGAGATCGCGGCGTACAACAAGAAGCTCGGCATGTTCGAGCTGACCGGCCTGCCGCCGGCCCCGCGTGGCGTCCCGCAGATCGAGGTCTCCTTCGACATCGACGCGAACGGCATCATGCACGTGACCGCGAAGGACCTCGGCACGGGCAAGGAGCAGAAGATGACCGTCACCGGCGGCTCCTCGCTCGCCAAGGACGAGGTCGACCGCATGCGCCAGGAGGCCGAGCAGTACGCGGACGAGGACTCCCGCCGCAAGGAGGCGGCCGAGTCCCGCAACCAGGGCGAGCAGCTCGTCTACCAGACGGAGAAGTTCGTCAAGGACAACGAGGACAAGGTCCCGGCCGAGGTCAAGGACGAGGTCCAGGCGTCCATCGACGAGCTGAAGGAAAAGCTCAAGGGCGAGGACACCGCCGAGATCCGCACCGCGACCGAGAAGCTCGGAGCGGTCAGCCAGAAGCTGGGCCAGGCGATCTACGCCGACGCGCAGGCCGCCCAGGGCGCGGCCGGCGGCGCCGGTGACGCGGGCGAGTCCAAGGCCGCCGACGACGACGTCGTCGACGCCGAGATCGTCGACGACGAGAAGCCGAAGGGCGGCGCTGCCTGATGTCGGAGGAGACCCCGGGCTTCGACGAGAAGCCCGAAGTCCCCACCGGCGCGGGCGCGGACGACGCGGCCGCCGAGCCGAAGACCGCCGACTCCTCGAAGGAGAAGTCGGCGGCTCCGGCCGGGGACGTAAGCGCGGATGTGGCACTGCTCGCCCAGCTGGACCAGGCCCGCACCGCGCTCGGTGAGCGCACCGCGGACCTGCAGCGGCTCCAGGCGGAGTACCAGAACTACCGCCGTCGCGTGGAGCGGGACCGGATCGCCGTCAAGGAGATCGCGGTCGCGTCCCTCCTGACGGAACTGCTCCCGACCCTGGACGACATCGGCCGGGCGCGGGAACATGGCGAGCTGGTCGGCGGCTTCAAGTCGGTGGCCGAATCGCTGGAGACCGCCGCGGCCAAGATGGGCCTGCAGCAGTTCGGCAAGGAGGGCGAGCCCTTCGACCCGACGATCCACGAGGCCCTGATGCACTCGTACGCGCCGGACGTCACCGAGGACACCTGCGTGGCGATCCTGCAGCCGGGCTACCGGATCGGCGAGCGCACGATCCGCCCCGCGCGGGTCGCGGTGGCCGAGCCCCAGCCGGGCACGGCGCCGAAGTCCGAGGCGGCGGAGGCCCAGGCCCCGTCGGACCCGTCGGACCTGTCGGCCAAGGACGCGGATGCCCCCGACGAGGGCTGACGCTGAACACGTGGGACCAGCAGGACCAGCAGGACCAGTAGGACAAGAGGCACGAGAGGAGGGACACCGGGGATGAGCACGAAGGACTTCGTCGAGAAGGACTACTACAAGGTCCTCGGTGTCCCGAAGGACGCCACCGAGGCCGAGATCAAGAAGGCGTACCGGAAGCTCGCCCGCGAGTTCCACCCGGACGCCAACAAGGGCGACGCCTCGGCCGAGGAGCGCTTCAAGGAGATCTCCGAGGCGAACGACATCCTCGGCGACGCCAAGAAGCGCAAGGAGTACGACGAGGCCCGCGCCCTCTTCGGGAACGGCGGCTTCCGCCCCGGCCCCGGCGGGGCCGGCGGCGGCTCGTTCAACTTCGACCTCGGCGACCTCTTCGGAGGCCAGCAGCCGGGCGGCGCGGGCGGCGGCTTCGGCGGCGGCCTGGGCGACGTCTTCGGCGGGCTCTTCAACCGCGGCGGCGCGAGCGCCGGCGCGGGGACCCGCGTCCAGCCGCGGCGCGGCCAGGACATCGAGTCGGAGGTCACCCTCTCCTTCACGGAGGCGGTGGACGGGGCCACGGTCCCGCTCCGGATGTCCTCGCAGTCGCCCTGCAAGGCCTGCTCGGGCACCGGCGACAAGAACGGCACGCCCCGCGTGTGCCCGACCTGCGTCGGCACCGGCCAGGTCTCGCGCGGCAGCGGCGGCGGCTTCTCGCTGACCGACCCCTGCGCGGACTGCAAGGGCCGCGGGCTCATCGCCGAGCACCCCTGCGAGGTCTGCAAGGGCAGCGGCCGGGCCCGGTCCTCCCGGACCATGCAGGTCCGGATCCCGGCGGGGGTCTCCGACTCCCAGCGGATCCGGCTGCGCGGCAAGGGCGCTCCGGGCGAGCGCGGCGGCCCCTCCGGCGACCTCTACGTCGTCGTGCACGTCGACGCGCACCCGGTCTTCGGCCGCAAGGACGACAACCTGACGGTGACCGTCCCGGTGACGTTCGCGGAAGCGGCGCTGGGAGCCGAGATCAAGGTTCCGACCTTGAACGGCCCCTCGGTGACGCTGAAGCTGCCCCCGGGCACCCCGGGCGGCCGTACGATGCGGGCCCGCGGCAAGGGAGCGGTCCGCAAGGACGGCACCCGCGGCGACCTGCTCGTCACGGTGGAGGTCGCGGTCCCGGCCGAGGCCGAGCTCAACGACAAGGCCCGCGAGGCCCTGGAGCTGTACCGCGAGGCGACGGCGTCGCACGACCCGCGCTCCGCGCTGTTCGAGTCCGCGAAGGGAGCATGACATGGACGGCCGCCGCAGGAGCCACTACCAGCTCACGGACGAGACCCCGGTCTACGTGATCTCGGTGGCCGCCCAGCTCTCGGGCCTGCATCCGCAGACCCTGCGCCAGTACGACCGCCTCGGCCTGGTCTCGCCGGACCGCACGGCCGGGCGCGGCCGGCGCTATTCGGCCCGCGACATCGAACTGCTCCGCACGGTGCAGGCCCTGTCGCAGGACGAGGGCATCAACCTGGCTGGCATCAAGCGGATCATCGAGCTGGAGAACCAGGTCGCCGCGCTCCAGCAGCGCGTGGCCGAACTCTCCAGCGCGGTCGACGGCGCGGCCGCCGTCCTGCAGCAGCGCGAGGCCCAGGTCCACGCCTCGTACCGCCGCGACCTGGTCCCGTACCAGGCCCCGGCACCGGGCAGCGCCCTGGTGGTCTGGCGCCCGACCCCGAAGCGCCCCCTGGACTGAGCGCGGCCCGCCCGCACGCGCGCGCAGCACGCACGAAGAAGGCCCCGCCCGGATGATCCGGGCGGGGCCTTCTCGCTTACGGGACTGCCATGCGGACTCGGGGCCCTCCGCTGGGCCTCGGCTAGTAGCCGAAGACCGGGAGTTCCTTGCCGCGAGAGTTCCAGAGCCGCGCCGTGCCGCCCTCGGGCTCGCTGAGTGTCAGGCGGTCCGGCTCGTGGGTCACTCCACCCAGCAGCCCGCCCTTCCCGGGAACGGGCCATTCGACGGTGAGGTAGTCACCGGGAGCGAGTTCGAATTCCGTTCCCTGGGGTTCGAACTGGACCGTGAGCGGGGTGTTCGGTCCGGCTTGGACGATGAATTTCACAGTCGGCACTTGGTCACCAGTTCTCCAGGTAGTAGTCCATCAAGTCCGCCCGGGGTTTGGCGCTCGGGTTTTCGCGGCCGGCATCCTTGGAGTCCTTCGCGATCTTTCGGTAGCCGTCGCGGACAGCCTCGATGTCCCGGCGAAGGTAGTTTTTCTTGACCTTCGCGAGCTGCTCCGGGTTCATGAGGTCCTCGTTGCCCGGCACCCCGTCGGGGCTAGTCCTCTTCTTGTTGTTGCCCCACAGCTTTCCCTTGCCGAAGGCATCGTCAAGGCTCTTTCCGCCGTAGCGCTTGGCAATGATCTTGAGCTTGATGAAGTCCTCCGCTCCGGCAGCGGCGGCTCGTGGCTTCGGCGGGCCGGCCTTGTCCAAGGCGATCGCCTTGTCCATCCTCCTCGCCTCACCGATGATCTTGATCGCCTTGGCCCACTTCGCCCAAGGCAGGTCCATCGCAGCGGTCAAGCAGCCCTTCGCGGACAGGGTGGCACAGGCCACCCAAGCGGCCGCGTCGGGGGCGATGACGAGCAGGAGGAAGTCGCCGACGAGAGCCGCCCCGGGGGACCTCTCGTACGAGAACAGGCCGAGAGCCGCAGCGCCGTCGCAGAAGGAGTCCTGGCTGTCGATGTTGAAGCACCGCGATGTGCTCAGCCAGAACTTCAGCCGCTCCTGGTAGGTCTTCTTGTCCCCCGCGTAGCGGACTGCCAGTTCCTTCGCGGACGGGAGGCGCCCACCGTTGAGGTGGGTGTCGCCGTAGCTGTCGACGGTGACAGTGACGGCGGCTTCCACGGGCTCGACGTCCTCTGGATCGTCGGGCTCGTCCTCGTAGTACCCTCCGTTGGTTCCGCCGCCGCCCCCGCAGTACCCGTGTCCGTAGCAGCTTTCGAGCCCGGTCGGGTCCATCTGCGAGACGGGGTTGTTGTTGGCGTAGTTGTACCCGTTCATCTGGAGCGGGTTGGTGATGTCGATGACCGGGTCGACGGAGATGAAGCGTCCGGTGGTCGGTTCGTACTCGCGGGCGCCGATGTGGGTCAGGCCCGTGGTGCTGTCCTCGACACCGGTGCCGAGGAAGGTGCGGCTGCCGGACCAGTTGGTGGCCATCGCACCACGCTGGTTGCCGTACGGGTCGGACTTGCGCCGGGTCACCGGCTGCCCGGTCTTCTGCTCGACCGAGATGGTGGCGGTGTTGTGGTGGTCGGCCAGCAGGACCGTCAGTTTGTGGGCGGTGGCACTGCCGCGGGTCTGGCGCACCGTGGTCGGGGCGCCGGCGCTGCCGTAGTAGCGGACGGCGTCGACCGCCTCGCCGGCCTTGTTGACGGTGACCTCGGTCTCGCCGAGGTAGAGGGTGCGGCTGCTGCCGGTCTCCTCGATGATGCGGTTTCCGTCCGCGCCGTAGATGTAGGTGGTGGTGCTGTCGGTGAAGGTCCACTGCTGGGCGGCGGCGTTCGCGGTGCAGGTGAAGACGTGCAGGTCGTTGCCGTCGACCGGGTTGTCGTTGGGGACGGTGATACAGGCGTTGGCCGCCGCGTTGTAGAGCGACTTGTCGCCGGCGCGGTACGTGAACTTCTGCTTGGGGCTCCCGTCACAGGTGGACAGGCGGGCGTAGAGGCCGTCCGCGGTGAGGCACTTGTCGAGCGCGCGAACGGTGTCGCCGGTCAGGCGCCACTGCTGGGCGCGGGTCTCGTTGCACGGGTACAGCTGGACGGCGGTGCCGTCCGCGTTGGAGCCTTCGGCCACGTCGAGGCATTTGCCGGCCAGGCCGGTGACGGAGACGGCCCCGATGCCCGGGCTGGTGGCCGAGGTGAGCTTGTTGCTGCGGTCCCAGTTCAGGGTCTGGGTGTCCGCGTCGATCTTCCGGGTCTTGGTGTTTCCGGTGGCGTCGTACTCGTAGGTGGACTGGGAGAGCAGCGTGGTGCCCTGCTTCCTCTCCACCTTGGTGAGGGCGTGGGGCCGGGTCTTGGACAGGAGCTGGCTGCCGCCGGGGGGATCGACGCCGTAGGTGTACGTCGACGTCTGGTCCAGTGCCGAGTTGGTGAGGTTGCGGTTCACCAGCTTGGTGCGGTTGCCGATCTTGTCGAACTCGTACTCCTGCCAGTACCCGTCACCGTCCGGGCCGGCGGTGACGTCGCTGAGCGAGGGCCCCGTGCACGCGGCGGTCTTGCCGGTCCAGGCTTTGGTGAGCTGGCCCATCGGGCTGTAGGAGAAGCACTGCCGGTCGATCAAGCCACCCGGCCGGGTGTCCGTGATCGAGGTCGGGTTGCCCACCACGTCATAGGTGTATGACAGTGCCGAGAGCCGGTGATCGCCCGGCGTCTCGCGGTCGGAGATCGACTGTGTGACGCGACCGGTGTTCGGGTCGTGCAGATTGGTCGTCCACACCCGGTTAGGGGCCTTGCCCGACGCGGTGCGCAGGACCTCGGCGAAGGGGCTGTAGACCGTGTCCGCCGTGTACCAGGACAGGCCCGACATGGTCTCGGGCAGGCCGTCGGCGTTGTACCGGGTGATCAGCTTCTCGGCCGCGAGGCCACCCGGGGTTGAGGGAAGAGTCGTCGACTGCAGCCGGCCCGTGGGGGTGTAGGTGCTGGTGTAGGCGTAGGTGCCGGCCAGTCCCTTGGTGGCGGCGGTGTCGGGGATGGTGAGCTTCGTCCCGGTGGGGCGGTACTCGCTGTCGTAGCCGGTGGTCTCGGTCTTGTACGCCGCCCCGTTGACGTGCGACGTGGCCGAGACGGGCTTGCCCTTTCCTCCGGTCAGGGTGTCGTAGGTCCACGATGCCGTCAGGAGTCCGGTCGCGGTGTCCTCGCGCGACTCGGTCTTGCGACCGAGCTTGTCGTAGGTGCTGTAGGTCCGCTTGCCGGCCGCGTTCTCGGCCCAGATCTCCTGGTCGAGGTCGTTGTAGCCGAACGAGGCACTGCCCATGTCCGGGTCGGTGGATGCGACCAAGCGGCCACGGGCGTCGTGCGAGTACGTCCAGTCGTTGCCGACCGAGTCGCTGACCTTGCTCAGGTTGCCGCGCACGTCGTACGCGTACGCGGTGTCGTTCCAGGTGGTCAGATCGGTGGCCGTGTACTTCTGGACCAGCGTCGTGCGGTTCAGCACGTCGGTCCAGGTCTTGGTGGCCTGGCTGCCCGCCAGCGGAGCGGAACCGTTGGCGGACATCCCGCTGCGTGTGATGGTCCAGTCACCGCCGTGCGTGATGACGTCGGAGTGGTGCGCAGTGCCCTCGTACAGCGTGGTGTTGAGTACCGGGCGGCCCTGACCGTCATAGGCGGTCACGGTGGCGTTGGGGACGTGGAAGTCCGTCTCCGGGACGAAGATGTTCTTGTCCGGCTCCCCCACCGCGTAGTAGCCGTTGTTTGCCCGGCGGACGGTGCCGTTCTCGCCGAACAGTTTGTCGCTGACCACGCGGCCGCCGCCGATGGCTTCCGTCTGGGTCTGACGCGGGCGCAGCAGGCCGTCGTAGATCTCGATGGAGCTCTCGTAGGTGCCGTTGTCCCGCAGGGTGCGAGAGGTCACGGCCGGGGGGTCGTGCTCGGTGATCTGGTACTCGAAGGTCTGCCGGGCCTTGTCGATGGCCGGGTTCTGGGACGGCGTCCACACCGCGGAGGTACGGCCCAGGGGGTCGTACTGAGTGGTGACCTTGCGGTTGTTCTGGTCCGTGACCTCCAGGACCGCACTGCGGCCCGGGTCGAACTTCGTGGACGACTTGTGGGTCAGCGTGTTGGTTGAGGTCTGGGTGAAGACCGGACCGGTCGCCGGGGTGAACGTCGTGCTGAGCGCGTTGCCGGCGGGGTCGTAGGACTTGACCACGCGGCCGAGGGCGTCGTACTCGAAGCGCCCCGTGTTGATCCAGCCGGTGCCCGCTCCGTCCTGGGTGTCCGTCTGGAAGGGCAGGCCCTTGACCGGAGCGGTGCCGAAGGCGTTCAGGGCGTCGTACGAGGTGCGGGTGTTGGACAGGACGGTGCCCGTGGCCGCCTGCGCACAGGTGCCGGACGTGGCGCGGACCTTCTGCGGCAGGCCGATCAGGTGCTTGGCCGTGTTGTGGACGTATTCGGTGGTGGTGCAGCTCTGGTCGTTCACCGTCCAGCCGCCGGAGCCGTTCGAGGTCATGACTTCGGTCTGCGCGGTGGTCTTCAGGCCGTAGGTGGGCTCGAAGGTGTCGGTGGCACGCGTCAGGCGCATCCCGCCGTTGCTGATCGCCTCGTACCCGTCGGTCCGCGAGGTGTCGACGCGGAAGGCTTCGAGGGGGGTGGTGCCGTCCCGCGGCCGCGAGCCCGTCTTCTTGAACTCGTACCAGGTCAGGTCGCGGCCGGCGACCGTGGCGCCCGCCCCCGCCTTGGTGTACGTGATGGTCTCCGCGACCTTGCCCTGGTACTGGGACAGGTCCTCACCGAGGGTCTCGGTGTTGGTGGAGTCCTTGACGGTGATCACCGCGCGGCCCGCGTCGCCGGACATGCCGCGGAAGTAGCGGCTCCGGGACTGGGACTGCTCGGTGGCGTCCGCCATGCCCGCGTTCGCGGTGACGCCCTTGGTCGTGACGACCGAGGCGTAGCCGCGCCACTGGTTGTAGGTGCGCAGTTCGGGCTTGGTGAACTCGTCGTCGTCCTTGGCCCAGGCGGCGGCGCCCTCGTAGGTGTAGCTGGTGGTGACGTCGGGCTGCCGGGCGACGCGGTCCTTCTCGGTGACGCTGTCGACGAGGTACTTGTTGAACCACTCCAGCGGCGGAGTCTCCAGCTCACCGTCCGGGGACCAGTGGTTGGGGAAGCAGCGGGTGGTGTTCTCCTCGGGCTTCGGGTGGGTCGTGCCGACCGCGCACGGGGCGGAGTAGTCGACGTAGACCTCGCCGCCGGTCTCGTTGCGGATGGTCTCCACACGGAGGCGGTCGTAGTCCGGGGTGGCGTCGTTGGCGCTCTTCGCGACGCGGTTGGGCATGTCCTGGACGTTGGCGAGGAAGGAGACGGCCGGCAGCGAGGCGCTGAGCTGGTTGCCGTTCTCGTCCTTCTTCGTGCCGTAGCCGGTGCGCGTGATCGACTCCAGCCACAGCGGCGGGTGGGTGTCGGTGCGCTGCTTGGGGAACGACTGGTCCAGCGTCCACGTGTCGACCTTGGACAGGTCGGTGGTGCCCTCGGTGCGCTGGCCGTAGGTGGTGATGCCGGTCAGGCGCTTGCGGGTCCAGAAGCTGGGGACCGAGACGTAGCAGGTCTCATCGGTGAACGTGCAGTTCAGCGTGGACGGGGTGTCCCACCAGGGCTGCTTGAGCTCGTAGTTCTTCGAGGTGAACTCGGCGTCCTCGCACTTCGTGGCGCCCTCCGCCTTGCAGCGCTCGGCCACGGTGAACTCGACCTTGGCGGCCGGGGGGCCGGAGAGGTTGTCCGAGCGCAGGCCGTAGGAGATCTGCGAGGGGTAGCCGCCGCGGATGTAGCCGACCTGGTCCTTGTTCTTCTCCTTGACCTTCTCGTTCTTGGAGTAGCGGTTCTCTTCCCGCTTCCAGTCGATGATCAGGGCGTTGCCGTGGACGTCCTCGACGTAGTCGAGGTTCCAGCGCCAGGCCTGCTTGCAGGAGGAGTCCGCGAACGCGGTCGCGTGGCAGGGCTCGCCGGTGTGGTTGCCGAACACGGGGACGTTGAAGACCGAGTCCGTGACGGCCCGGGTGCCGGCGCCGTCCACGTCGTGGCGGCCGAAGAAGTACTTGGTGCCGTCGCGAGCGGTGACCTGCCAGTACTCGCCGTCCTTCGCGCCGTTGGCGACGTTCGCGTCGGTCTTGCGCTCGACCTTGGAGCCGTCGTCGTTGGCGGGGATCCAGGCGCCGGTGGCCGTGTCGTGGACCAGCTCGGTGCTGCTGCCGCCGAGCGACATCACCATGTTGTCGCCGGCCCAGCACAGGTCGTTCTTCTTCTTGTCCGTGCTGTTGTCGTTGTTCGGCGCGTTCTTCAGGTCGGCCGAGCAGGAGCGGTAGCGCCGCTCGACGAAGCCCGGGTGGTAGTCCCAGCCGTCACCGATCCACGAGGCCTGGCCGTTGGCGACGGAGGTCTTGCCGTCCACCGCCTGGGAGCCGTAGGACAGGGAGATCTTCGGCTCCGGGCCCGCCGGGGGCGCCGGGACACCGAGGGGGTAGCTCCAGGAGAAACCGCCGCCGCTGCCGCCGGCCGTCCAAGTGCCGGACGGGGAGAGGGAGGTGGCCTTGTACGTGCCGCCCGCGCCGGAAGCGGAGTCCGTGGCGGCCAGCACGGTGGGACCGCCGCCGCCGACGGCCATGGTGCGCATGCCCTGGCCCGGCGCGGTGGCCGGATCGACGGTCGCGCGGACGGTGCCCGTGGCGGGGTCGTTGGTGCTGGGGATGTGCTTTGCGGCGCTGCACTCGGGAACCAGAGGCGTCGTCAGGAAGCACGCGGGGAGCTGCTTGAGCTCCAGACGCGTGGACCACTCGGTGCCGTAGAGGTCCTCGAACTGCTTGTAGTCCAGCTGCACGTCGACCGGGGTCGAGCCTTCGGCCGGCGGCGTGACCTTGATGATCGCGCCGTCGAGGCCGGCGGCCTCCGTGGCCGTGCGGGCTTCGACGGACACCGCCCAGGTGCCCGATGGGGCGGGCGGGGTCGGGTTGCTCTCCGTGGGCGAGGCCTTGCCGATGCTGATGGGCAGCGTGCCCGCCTTCACCAGGGCGGTTCCGCTGCCGGCGCTGAGCGCGACGTCGGCCGAACCGGCCGCCGGAGGCGTCACCTTGGAAGGTTCGTACCCCGCCGGGGGCTGCCCGGGGGCGCCCGCCCAGCCCTCCAGTTTCGCGGCCTCGACCTTGTCCAGCTTGGCCTTCAGATCGGCCTGAAGGTCGGGCAGCTGGACTCCCGAGCGTGGGCCGGGCGTCGCCGCCCAGGCCTGCGCCGGCAGCAGAGTGGCCAGCAGCACCACGGAGAGCGTGACTCCGGTGCGTGCCATGTGTTTGCGCGCCTTCCCGTTTCCGGGCAGGCGCAAATTACGCGCCGCAAAGGGCGACATGTTTCCCCCCATACCGCTGCCGTCCGGTTATCGGACACCCGGACGGCAAAGGATTGACAAATTGCCAGCAGATCTTGGAGGGATTGGTCGGCCGAAGTCCACCGCAACCGGGGTTGGAGTGGCCTTAATCACTCAATGAGATTCATATGTTGGTGAAAACCGGGTGATTCAGTGTCACCGGCCTCTGGAAGTCGGCCAGTTGGGGGGTGTTTTGCGCCGATGGATAGTCCATGATCGGGTCGCACTTTTGTCATCAAACGGCAAAGTGGAATGCGTGCGTTCGATTTGGCGCCCGAGGGGGAGAAGTAGAAATGCTTGTCAGCGATTCCGAGACCGAGGTGGCGGTCGTGGCCGACGAACCACCGAAACCCCGGTGGTTCCGGCGCCGCCGGAATATGGGCGGAATGGCCGCGCTGCTCGCGCTGGCGGTGGCCGTACCGGTCGGCGTGCAGGTGGGCGGGGACGGCGACCGGGGGAAGAAGCCCGCCGCCCGGGGGGCCGGTGCCCCGGTCACGGCGTCCGAGGCGCGCGAGCGGGCCGCGGAGAGCGGCAAGGACGTCGAGGTCACGGCGGACCGGAGCTCCAACACGACGACCTGGGCGCAGCCCGACGGCGTGTTCAGGAAGAACATCTCCAGCTCCGCGGTGCGCGCCAAGGTGGGCGACCAGTGGAAGTCCATCGACACCAACCTCGGCAAGACCGCGGCCGGTTACGCCGCCAAAGCCGTCAACGGGAGCGTCGTCTTCAGCGCCGGGACCGCCGGGACGGCCGGGACCGCCGGCGCCGCGGCCGGCGACGACCGGGCCTCGCGCGGCGTCGTGCGATCGGCCCTGACGGTGGACGCGCCCGGCCAGGTGTGGACGGAGCTGGTGCGCCTGGGCGTGGACGGGCACGAGATGACGGTGAGCTGGCCGGGCGTGCTGCCCGAGCCGGTCGTCGACGGCCCGCGCGCCCTGTACGAGAACGTGCGCCCCGGCATCGACCTGCTGATGACCGCCCAGGACGGCGGCTACTCGCACCTCCTCGTGGTCAAGGACAAGCAGGCGGCCGCGGACCCGCTGCTGGCCGAGCTGAACTACCGGCTCGCCTCGCCCGACCTGTCGTTCCAGCTCGACGCGGAGTCCGGCTCGCTCTCGGCGCGCGACGACAAGGGCGAAGAGGTCGCCGGTTCGCCGTCCCCGCTCATGTGGGACTCCTCCGGCAAGGTCCGCACCACGGACGACGTCCCGGCGTGGAAGGCCCCGGCGGCCGCGAAGGACCACCCCACCCTGGGCCTGCCCGGCCTGGCGGGCGCGGAGGGCGCGCACCTCTCGGTCGCCGCGGCCTCCTTCGCGGAGGGCACGCTGTCGCTGAAGCCCGATACGACGCTGCTGAACGCCGCGGACACCGTGTTCCCGGTGTTCGTCGACCCCTCGTTCAAGGGGCGCAAGAACGCCTGGTCGCTGCTCTACAAGACGGCGGGAAGCACCAGTTTCTACAACGGACAGAACTACAACGCGTCGGGCACGAACGAGGCCCGTGTCGGATACGAGGCGGACTCCGGCGGCACTTCTCGTTCGATCTTCAACTTCGCCTTCGGCAATGAGCTGCACGGCGCCGGTATCCAGACGGCCACCGTGCGCGCCTTGCAGACCTATTCGTGGTCGTGCTCGCGCAAGAAGATGGACATCTACTCGACGCACCTGGTCACCTCGTCGTCGAACTGGAACAACACCACCGGCTGGTGGGGGAACAAGGTCGCGGAAGAGGACGCGGGTTACGGCTACAACTCCTCGTGCCCGGACAACTGGGTGGCCCCGGACATCAAGGGCCTGGTGACGCAGGCGGCGAGCAGCGGCTGGACGCAGCTGGCGCTCGGCTTCAAGGCGCCGAACGAGTCGGACTCGTACTACTGGAAGAAGATCCTCGCCAACGGTGAGAGCGCCCCGTACATCGAGATCACGTACAACTCCCGGCCGGACACCCCGGTGGCGACGAACATGAGCACCTCGCCCGGTGGCCCGTGCCTGACGAGCGGCACGGGGACGAGCATCGGCAAGACGGACGTGTCGTTCCAGATCAAGGGCAGCGACCGCGACGGCAACCTCAAGCTGCTGCAGCTGGAGGTCTGGGACGCGGTCAGCGGCGCGAACGTCTGGAACGAGTGGATGCAGGTGAACAGCTCAGGCGTGGTCACCCGCAGCGTGCCCTTCGCCAAGTTCACCTCGGGCCGCAAGTACTACTGGCTGGCGCGCGCCCAGGACGCGGACGGATGGTGGTCGCCGGGCTCCGGTCCGGCCGACTCCGGCTCCCCGGGCTGGTGCACCTTCACCATCGACCACACGGCGCCCGCCAACCCGGCCGTCCGCTCCTCCCACTTCCCCGCGCCGGGACCCGACGGAGCCGAGTGGAGCCTGAACCCGGCGAGCACTCCCGACCAGTTGATCGAGGTCCTCGGCAACGGCACCGCGGCCGCGGACATCCGCGAGTACCAGTGGAGCCTGAACCACCCCACCTGGGAGAACAAGGTCACGCCGTGGCAGAACGACCTGGCCTCCATCAAGCTCCAGGTCGACACCGCCGGACCGAACGTCCTGTACGTCCGCACCGTCAACAAGGCCGGCAACATCTCCGTGCCGACCGAGTACCTCTTCTACGTCCAGGCCCGCCCCGGTACCGACACCCCCGGCGACGTGACCGGTGACGGCTCGCCCGACCTGCTGGCCATCGACAAGGACGGCAACCTGCGCACCTACGCCGGTGACAAGCAGGGCGACACCGACGCCTTCATCCCGGGCGCCGTGGAGAACGGCAAGCCGGTCGCGCCCGGCTACTGGAAGGACGCGGCCACCGGCAAGGCCGCGCTGATCGGGCACGCCACCGACTGGCACCCGGGCGACGGCCTGACCGACCTGATCGCGGTGATGCCCGACGGGAAGATGTACATCTACCCGGGGACCGGCACCGGCCAGTTCGACGTGGGCCGCCGCCAGGAGATGCAGCTCCCCATCAGCGCGCCCGATCCGGCCACCTTCCGGCAGATCGTCGTCACCGAGGACATCGACGGCGACGGCCTGGGCGACCTGTTCGCCCTGGACGCGGACGGCTTCTGGGCGTTCTCCGGCTACACCGGGTCGAGCTTCGCCTCGTACCGGAAGATGGCCACCGGCTGGGCGGCCCGTGACATCGTCGGCGTCCGCGACGTGTCGGGCGACAAGATCCCCGACCTGCTCTTCCGCGACAACGCCAACGCCAACCGCGGTCTGGCGCTGCGCAAGGGCAAGGCGGGCGTCAACGGCGGGGCCGATCTGACCTCGCTGCAGTTCGCGGCGAACGCCGAGGGCGGCGTGGACCACACGTACGCCACCACCGGATGGGGCCGCGCCGAGTACCCGCGCGTCCTGGGCAGCCCCGACGCCAACGGTGACGGGATCGCCGACATCTGGGGCGTCGGCACCACCGGCAACCAGTGGCTCATCCAGGGCGGGGCGGCCGTCGTCGGCGGACCGGCCGGCCGGGACGAGGACAACTGGCACACCTTCCTCGGCATCGGATAGCGGGAGCCGAAGACGACCGCACCACGAAGCGGCGCCCCGCCCCGGCCGAGAAGCCGGGGCGGGGCGCCGCTCGCGTTCCTCAGAGGTCGTGGTCCTCCAGGATTCCGGACTGGGCGATGAGGAAGCCGAGCTGGGCCCGGCTGCCGCTGCCCAGGGAGGCCGCCAGTTTGGCGATGTGGGCCCGGCAGGTCCGTACGTTCATCCCCAGCCGGCGCGCGATGGCCTCGTCCACGTGCCCCTCGATGAGGAGCTGGGCGATGGAGCGCTGCACGCCGGAGATGCCACCGGGGGTGTGCCGGTACGTCACCTCCGCCGTCAGGGGCACGGCGCGGTGCCACAGCTGCTCGAACACCTTGATGAGGTAGTCGACCAGCCCCGGGTGGCGCAGCTCCAGGGCCGTGCGGCGGTCGTCGCTCGTCGGGATGAAGGCCACCGTGCGGTCGAAGATCATGAGACGCTCTATCAGTTCTTCGAGCGTGCGGATCTCCACCTTCCCGGCGGAGATCCGGTCCACGTACGCGAGCGTGCCCTGGCTGTGCCGCACCGTGTGCTGGTAGAGCGTCCGGATCCGGACCCCGCGGTTGACCAGGGGGGCGGCGCGCTCCAGTGCCTCGGTGAGGACGGACGTGGACCGGGCCCCGCCCGGTTGCACGGTCAGCACCTCGGTGTGGCACTCGGCGGTGGCCAGGTCCAGGGCGGCGTGGATCTGGTCGAAACCCTCCAGCACGGTGATGGCGTGGGTGTTCGAGGGGCTCTGGGCGCTGATGGTCAGAAACGGCTCGAATGCGTCGGTGAGATCTATGGTGTCCCGGCGCCGGTCCTGAATTTCCCGTTCGAGCGGGTGCAGTCGTTGTGCGAGTGCGACGGACGGGGGAACCGCGCGCAGCTGGTTCGCGTCATCCGGGTCGGGTCTCAGGAGAGCGAATTCGAGCAGGCAGGGGGCGTGCTCCACCTCGGTCCGAGCCACCCGGCCGGTGCTCAGCGCCGCCGTGTAGAGCCGCGTCCCCTCGGCGCACATGGACGTGACGGGGTGGGGATGTGTCGGTTTTGTGTCGCTTCTGGGCAAATCTCCACCCCCCAGGGTCCTGAACATGCAAGAACATGATGCATCGTCCCTGTGGCAGTGACGTGCCCGAATGAGCCATCGTCTGACACGCGGGGGAGAAGATTTCCATCAAGTGAGGACGAAGCCGACCATGTACAAGAGAATGCTTCGCTCGGTACTTGCCATTGGGTTCTCCGCCGTTGCGGTCTTTGGGGCAGTCAGCGCCGTCGGCGGGGACGTGGGGGGCACCGAGACGACAGCGGGGACGATAGGCAGGCCCGATCTCGGCTGGGACACCACTCCCCACGAGCTCGGTACGGCCTCCGCCGCATCCACCCACGACCTTGGCTGGGACTGATGACCCCCGACGACAGCGGCTTCCGCCGCGAGATGGCCTCAGCGTACCGCTCAGGCTGGCAGTTCATCGATCTCACCAGTGCCATTCCCTATGCCGGTGACTCGTTGAAGGTCACCCTCTTCGGTCAGCCGATCATCGTCGTGCGAGAGGAAGACGAGGACGTCCGGGCCTACCGGTGTCTGCGTCGCCCGCGCGGCGCCCCGCAGCCCGTCCGCTGCGAAATCCGGTACGGCATGGTCTTCGTCAATCTGGACCAGCGTGATCATCAGCTATTCGAGCCCGAATCCGCAGCCACCCCCCGCAGTGCCTGAAGCGATTCCCCCGTCGTCGCAGATCGCTCAGGCGCTACCCCCACACAGCGACGCCATCGTGGACCTGACCACGATGGCGTCGTTGTGATGTCCGTGTCCAGTGGTTGAACCGGACAAGGTCGCGCGGGCCGTGATGCCCGCCGCCGGCCGCCCGGCCCGGCACCCCCGCCTTCGTGGCCCACCGCCTCTCGCCCCCGCCCCCCGCCGACCCGCGCGTCCCACCCGCGCCCCCACTCCACGGCGCGGGGCCGCATGCCCCGCATCGACTCCACGTCGGGGAAGGCGCCGGCCGCGGGGTTCTGCCGGCCGATGCGGTAGAGGCCCTCGACGACGACCTCGCCGGTGGCCTCCGGGTCGCCGTAGCGCCGCGGGACGTCCCGGGTCAGGTTGCCCTCGGGGTGCCGGGCGGGGGCGCCGACGGCCTCGTCGAGGTCGGTGCCCGGGTTGTGGCGCGCCTACTCCAATCTTCTGTCTATTAACTCCTAGGTCTCCGACGAATCACGCAGTGTCCCCTCCCATGCCTCCCCCGGACCGGGCCTCCCTGCTCGACGGGGTGCGCTTCGCCTTCGGGACGCTCACCGTGCTGCCCGCCCGCATCACCCGCTGGGACCGCCCGGCCGCCCGCACCGGCATGGCCTGCGCCCCGTTGGCCGGGCTCGTCGTGGGACTCCTCGCCGCCGTGCCCGGCGTGCTCCTGCTGCTGTGCGGCGGCGGCCCGCTGCTGGCCGCGGCCGTCACCGTCGCCGTGCCGGCGGCCCTGACCCGCGCCCTGCACCTGGACGGCCTCGCCGACACGGTCGACGGACTGGGCAGCGCCAAGCCGGCCGAGGCGGCGCTGCGCATCATGAAGCAGTCCGACATCGGGCCCTTCGGGGTGGTGGCCCTGGTGTTCGTCCTGCTGGTGCAGGTCGCGGCGCTGTCGAACGTCTACGCCGACAGCTGGGTCCGGGGCGCCCTCGCCGCCGTGGTCGCCGCCGTCACGGCCCGCCTCGCCATGACCTTGGCCTCCCGCGACGGAGTCCCGCCGGCCCGCCCCGGCGGGCTCGGCGCGGCCGTCGCCGGCGCGGTCCCGCGCGCCGCGGCCGCCGCGATCGCCGCGGTCACGGTGGTGCTGGCCGCCGCGGCCGCGCTCCCGCTGGGCCTGCCGCACGCCGGCCAGTACGCGGCGGCGGTCCTCGCGGCCCTGCTGGCGGCCGAGCTCCTGCTCCGCCGCTGCGTACGCCGCTTCGACGGGGTCACGGGCGACGTCTTCGGAGCCCTGGCCGAGCTGTCGGCCACGACGGCCCTGGTGGTCCTGGCCCTGGGGTGAAGCCCTTGGGGTACCCGTAGGTGAACCTTATTGGTCGTTTATAGTCCTTCAATATGCACCGAGAGTTCACCCCCGACGTATCCGTGATCATCGCCGTCTACAACGCGATGCCGTACCTCGGGGAGTGCCTCGAATCGGTCGTGACCCAGAGCATCGGCCTCGAACGCATCGAATTGATCGTCGTCGACGACGGCTCCACGGACGGCAGCGGTGCCGAGCTGGACCGCTACGCCGCCCGCCATCCGCAGATCCAGGTCGTGCACCAGGCGAACTCGGGCGGCGCGAGCGCGCCCCGCAACCGGGCCCTCGGCATGGCCCGCGGCCGCTACGTCCACGTGGTCGACGCCGACGACTACCTCGGCACGGAGGCGCTGGAGCGCATGGTGGCCACGGCCGACCGCCAGGACAGCGACGTGGTCGTGGGCCGGCACGTCGGACTGGGCCGGGCCGTCTCGGAGAAGGCGTACCGGCACACCGACAGCGCGGACCTGTACACCTCGGAGGTGTACCGGGACCTGCGGACCTTCAAGCTCATCCGGCGCGAGGTCCTGGAGCGCGGCCGGATCCGCTACCCGGAGGACCTCTGGTACGGCGAGGACCAGATCTTCATGACCGCCGCGTTCCTCGCCGCGCGCAAGATATCGGTGGTCGGGGACTATGACTGCTACTTCCTGCGCAAGCGCCCGGACGGCGGCAACATCTCCGCGAGGCCCCGGACCGCGTGGGAGACCGTCGAGTACATCGATCGCGCGATGCGGATGGTCTCGGACGCGGTGCAGGATCCGGTGGGACGCCGCAGGATGCTGGGGCGCCACTTCCGCGCCCTGGTCCGCAGGCCGATGGCGGCGGCCGCACGGGCGCGCGCGGCCCGGCCCGACTTCGCCGCCGAGGTGTACTGGCGCTGCAAGGCGATGTGCGACGCGTACTGGACCCCCGACATGTACGCGGAGCTCCCGCACATCGACCGGATCCGGATGTACTGCTTCCTGTACGGGGCGATGGAGGCCTTCGAGCACCTCGCCGCCCACAACCCGGAGAAGAACCCGCCGCGGCACCTCGCCGAGAACGACCGCGTGTACCGCCTCTTCCCGCTCTTCCGCGACGCCGCCGTAGGGCTCCCGGATGCCCTCTACGACATCACCGACACCCTCAAGGTGGTGCACCGGCTCGACTCCGTGGCGTGGAAGGGCAGCCGGCTCCACCTCACAGGCCACGGGCGCATCGCCCCCATCGGGACCGGGCAGATGGGCACCGAACTGGTGCTGAGGCAGCGCGAGACCGGCCTGGAGCACCTGGTTCCGGTCACCGCGCTCCCCGCGTCCGAGCCGGGCGCCACCTCGGGCGCCGCCCCGGGCGGCTTCGAGGTGGGCGTGGACTTCGCGGCCATCGACGGAGGGCCGATCCTCCCCGGCACCTGGGACCTCTTCCTGAACATCCGGGCCGACGGCGTGATGCGTTCGGTCCGGTTCGGCCGCAACTCGGTGCCCGGGGTGGACCGTACGGCGCGCCGGCCGAGGGTGGTCGCCCAGGGCCAGGCTTCGGGGACCGAACTGGCCGCGACCGTGTTCTTCACCGCGAAGTTCGAGAACGTCAGCGTCGAGGTGGTCCGCAGGCTCCCGCTGCCCGCCGCGTCCCCCGCCGAGACCGCGCCCGCGGTACCGGTGGCCGTCTCCGCCCCGGGACGGACCGCCGGCTACGTCCCGGAGCCGGCCATGGGCTACGTCGCCGCGCAGACCGCCGGTTACGCCCCCGTGTCGGCCATGGGCCACGCCCCCGCGCTGACCGCCGGCTACGTCCCGGAGCCGGCCATGGGCTACGTCCCGGCGCAGGGCGCCGGCCACCTCCCCGGGCAGGCTCCGACCCGGTTGGGCTGAGCCCGGCCGCGCGGGGACGACGTAGGGTCGGGGCGTGGAAGAGACCCCGCCCCCGACCCCAGCCCCGGACCTGGCGCCCATCACGGTGCTGCTCGCCGACGACCAGGCACTGCTGCGCAGCGCGTTCAAGGTGCTCGTCGACTCCGAGCCCGACATGTGCGTCGTCGGAGAGGCCTCCGACGGCGCGCAGGCCTTCGAGCTGGCGCGCGGGCTGCAGCCCGACGTCGTGCTCATGGACATCCGGATGCCCGGCACCGACGGCCTCGCCGCCACCCGCCTGATCAGCGCCGATCCCGAACTGGCCGCCGTACGCGTGGTGATGCTGACGACCTTCGAGGTCGACGAGTACGTCGTGGCGGCCCTGCGGGCGGGCGCCTCCGGCTTCCTCGGCAAGGGCGCCGAGCCCGATGAGCTGCTCAACGCCATCCGCGTCGCGGCCGCCGGCGACGCACTGCTCTCCCCGGCCGCCACCAAGGGGCTCATCGCCACCTTCCTCGCCCAGGGCGGCGGCGCCGCCGACACGATCGCCACCGCCGCGCACGCGAAGCGGCTGGCCGCGCTGACCGGACGCGAGCGCGAGGTCCTGGTCCTCGTCGCGGCGGGCCTGTCCAACGACGAGATCGCCGGCCGGCTGGAGGTCAGCCCGCTCACCGTCAAGACGCACGTGAACCGGGCCATGGCGAAACTGGGCGCCCGCGACCGTGCCCAATTGGTGGTCATCGCGTACGAATCGGGACTAGTCCGGCCCAGGGCTGAGTAGTCGCAGTAGCCCCGCCTACTGCGGACGCGGTATGCCCCGGGTAAGGACGGGACCTGGGGCCGACGCTGTGGTGCCCGCGCACACGAAAAGCTGAGGGGGCTTCGAGTGTGCCCGACGGCATGACTTCACAGACGTCACCCACGTCACTGCAGAGAGATCCCCATACCCATGTTCCGGCTGTCCCGCTTCAGCCTGGCCCAAAGGGCGCTGATCGGCCTCGTGTCGCTCGTCGCGCTCCTCTTCGGCGCCATAGCCATCCCGCAGCTCAAGCAGCAGCTGCTGCCCTCCATCGACCTGCCGATGGTGTCCGTGCTCGCGCCCTACCAGGGCGCCTCGCCCGACGTGGTGGAGAAGCAGGTCGTCGAACCGATCGAAGCCATGCTCAAGGGCGTCGACGGCATCACCGGCATCACCTCCACCGCCAGCGAGGGCAACGCCGTCATCATGGCGACCTTCGAGTACGGCGACGACGGCACCAAGCAGCTCGTCGCCGACGTGCAGCAGGCCGTCAACCGGGCCCGCGTCCGGCTGCCCGCCGCCGTGGACCCGCAGGTGATCGCCGGCTCCACCGACGACATGCCGACCGTGGTCCTCGCCGTCACCTCCGACAAGGACCAGCAGGCGCTCGCCGACCAGCTGAACAAGTCCGTCATCCCCGTCCTGGAGGACATCGCGGGCGTCGGCCAGGTCACCGTCAACGGCGTCCAGGACCTCCAGGTCACCGTCACCCCGGACGACGCCAAGCTCGCCGCCGCCGGCCTCGACGGCTCGGCCCTGGCCCAGGGCCTCCAGGCGGGCGGCGCCACCGTCCCCGCCGGCTCCTTCGACGAGGCGGGCAAGAACCGCACCGTGCGCGTCGGTTCCGGCTACACCTCGCTCGCCCAGCTCGAAGACCTGCGCCTCACCCCCGGACCCGGCAAGCCGGCCGTCCGCCTCGGCGACGTGGCGAGCGTGAAGCAGGAGCCGGCCAAGGCCGACTCCATCACCCGCACCAACGGCAAGCCCAGCCTCGCCCTGGTCCTGACCATGGACAAGGACGGCAGCGCCGTCGCCATCTCGGACTCGGTCAAGGACAAGCTGCCCGAGCTCCGCTCCACCCTCGGCTCCGGCGCCGACCTGACCGTGGTCAGCGACCAGGGCCCGCCCGTCGCCAAGTCCATCTCGGGTCTGACCACCGAGGGCCTGCTCGGCCTGGTCTTCGCGGTCATCGTGATCCTGGTCTTCCTCGGCTCGCTGCGCTCGACGCTGGTCACCGCGGTCTCCATCCCGCTGTCCGTCGTCCTCGCGCTGATCGTGCTGTGGACCCGCGACCTGTCCCTCAACATGCTGACGCTCGGCGCGCTGACCATCGCCATCGGCCGCGTCGTCGACGACTCGATCGTGGTCCTGGAGAACATCAAGCGCCACCTCGGCTACGGCGAGGAGCGACAGAGCGCGATCATCACCGCGGTCAAGGAGGTGGCCGGCGCGGTCACCTCCTCCACGCTCACCACCGTGGCCGTCTTCCTGCCCATCGCCTTCGTGGGCGGCATGGTCGGCCAGTTCTTCGGCCCGTTCTCGATCACCGTCACCGCGGCCCTGCTGGCCTCGCTGATCGTCTCCCTCACGGTCGTGCCGGTGCTCTCGTACTGGTTCCTGCGCGCGCCCAAGGGCGTCACCGAGGGGGACGCCGCGAGCATCGACAAGGCCCGCCGCGAGGCCGAGGAGAAGGAGTCCCGCAGCAAGCTCCAGCAGTTCTACGTACGGGCGCTGGGCCTGGTCACCCGCCGCCGGCTCGCCACCCTGGCCGTCGCCGTCGTGGTCCTCGTCGCGACGCTGGGCATGACCCCGCTGCTCAAGACCAACTTCTTCGACCAGGGCGAGCAGGAAGTCCTGAGCATCAAGCAGCAGCTGCCCCCGGGCACCTCGCTGGCCGCCGCCGACGAGGCGAGCCGCAAGGTGGAGCAGGTCCTCTCCGAGACCGACGGGGTCAAGGACTACCAGGTCACCGTGGGCTCCTCCGGCTTCATGGCCGCCTTCGGCGGCGGTACGGGCTCCAACCAGGCCTCCTACCAGGTCACGCTCGACAGCGCGGAGGACGCCGACGCCGCCAAGAAGCACATCGAGACCGCCCTCAAGGGGCTCGACGGCATCGGCGACACCACCATCGCGGCCGGTGACGGCTTCGGCAGCCAGAACCTCAGCGTCGTCGTCAAGGCCGGTGACGGGGCCGTCCTGGCCCAGGCGGCCGAGCAGGTCCGCGCCGAGGTGGCCGAGCTCGACGACGTCACCGACGTCCAGAGCGACCTGTCCCAGTCCGTGCCCCGGATCTCGGTCACCGCGACCCCCAAGGCCGCGGAACTCGGCCTGAACCAGGCCGCGCTCGGCGCCATCGTCGGCCAGGCCGTACGGGGCAACCCGGCGGGCAAGGCAGTACTGGACGACACCGAGCGGGACATCGTCATCAAGTCCGCGCAGCCGGCCGCCACCCTGGCCCAGCTGCAGGCGCTGCCCGTCGGCCCGGTCAAGCTCGGCGACATCGCCGAGGTCAAGGAGGTCCCCGGCCCGGTCGCGATGACCCGGATCGACGGCGCCCGCGCCGCCACCATCACCGCGAAGCCGGTCGGCGACAACACCGGCGCCATCAGCGCCGCCCTGCAGTCGAAGATCGACGCCCTGGACCTGCCCGCGGGCACCACCGCCTCCATCGGCGGCGTCGGACAGGACCAGAGCGAGGCCTTCGGGCAGCTGGGCCTGGCCATGCTCGCGGCCATCGCGATCGTGTTCATGCTGCTGGTCGCGACCTTCCGCTCGCTGGTGCAGCCGCTGATCCTGCTGGTCTCCATCCCGTTCGCGGCCACCGGCGCGCTCGGCCTGCTCCTGATCACCGGCACCCCGCTGGGCGTCCCGGCGATGATCGGCATGCTGATGCTCATCGGCATCGTGGTGACCAACGCGATCGTCCTGATCGACCTGGTCAACCAGTACCGGGCCCAGGGCTACGGCGTGGTCGAGGCGGTCGTCGAGGGCGGCCGGCACCGACTGCGCCCGATCCTGATGACGGCACTGGCGACGATCTTCGCGCTGCTCCCGATGGCGCTGGGCATCACCGGCGAGGGCGGCTTCATCTCGCAGCCGCTCGCGGTGGTCGTCATCGGCGGCCTGATCAGCTCCACCCTGCTGACGCTGCTCCTGGTGCCCACCCTCTACACGATGCTGGAGCTCCGCAAGGAGCGCCGCAGCGCGAAGAAGACGGCCCGGCTGACCGTGGTCCCGGCCCCGTCCGCCTCCTCGGAGGACGAGAGCCCCGTCAAGGTCTGACCCGCGCGGGAACCCGTACACGCCGAAGGGCCGCCCCTCCGCGGAGGGGCGGCCCTTCGGGCGTCACGGCGTGCGGGCCGCGGGCTACGGAAGCGCGAGCATCCGCTCCAGGGCGAGCTTCGCGAAGCTCTCGGTCTCCTTGTCGACCTGGATCTGGTTGACGAGGTTGCCCTCGGCCAGGGACTCCAGGGTCCACACCAGGTGGGGGAGGTCGATGCGGTTCATCGTCGAGCAGAAGCAGACCGTCTTGTCGAGGAAGACGACCTCCTTGTCCTCCGTGGCGAAACGGTTCGCCAGGCGCTGTACGAGGTTCAGCTCGGTGCCGATGGCCCACTTGGAGCCGGCCGGGGCCGCCTCCAGCGCCTTGATGATGTACTCGGTGGAGCCGACGTAGTCCGCGGCCGCCACGACCTCGTGCTTGCACTCCGGGTGGACCAGCACGTTCACGCCGGGGATGCGGGCGCGCACGTCGTTCACCGAGTCGACCGAGAAGCGGCCGTGCACGGAGCAGTGCCCGCGCCACAGGATCATCTTGGCGTTCCGCAGCTGCTCGGCGGTCAGGCCGCCGTTCGGCTTGTGCGGGTTGTAGAGCACGCAGTCGTCCAGCGACAGGCCCATGTCGCGGACGGCGGTGTTGCGGCCCAGGTGCTGGTCCGGGAGGAAGAGGATCTTCTCGCCCTGCTCGAACGCCCACTCCAGGGCCTTCTTGGCGTTGGACGACGTACAGATCGTGCCGCCGTGCTTGCCGGTGAAGGCCTTGATGTCGGCCGAGGAGTTCATGTACGAGACGGGGACCGTGCTGCCGGCGACGCCGGCCTCGGTCAGCACGTCCCAGCACTCCGCGACCTGCTCGGCGGTGGCCATGTCGGCCATCGAGCAGCCGGCCGCGAGGTCGGGCAGGACGACCTTCTGGTCGTCCGAGGTGAGGATGTCCGCGGACTCGGCCATGAAGTGGACGCCGCAGAAGACGATGTACTCGGCCTCCGGCCTGGCGGCCGCGTCCTTGGCGAGCTTGAAGGAGTCGCCGGTGACGTCGGCGAACTCGATGACCTCGTCACGCTGGTAGTGGTGGCCGAGGATGAAGACCTTGTCCCCGAGCTTCTCCTTGGCGGCGCGGGCGCGCGCCACCAGGTCCGGGTCGGACGGCGAAGGCAGATCGCCGGGGCACTCCACCCCGCGCTCGCTCTTGGGGTCGGCTTCGCGGCCGAGCAGCAGCAAGGCGAGGGGCGTCGGCTGGACGTCCAAAGGCTGGGCGGTGGTCACGACACGCACCCTTTCTGTTCTGCGACAAGGGACTTCTGAAGACATCGCGTTCGACATCACTGCGACTTCTCGTCTATTTGACGTTATCTATCATAACCGCTTCACGTCACTTTGACGATGCCGATAGTGTCGATGTGACGAATTCGCCCGCCGGGGGTGGGGGGCACTCGCCCGCGATAGGGGTCCCCGCCGCGCGGCGGTGTGCGAGCATGGAATATCTGAGACAAGCGTCGGGCCCCGGAATGAATCCGAGGTCCCGCTCGTTGCCACCGACGGCAAGAGTCCGACGTTTCCCCGCCGCCGCGCGGGGAGCCGCCCACTTCGGGAGTGAATGCAGATGTCCGTACAGGACGAAAAGACCACCGTGAGCGACGGCATCCTCCTGTCCGACGCCGCCGCCGAGAAGGTCAGGACCCTGCTGGGGCAGGAAGGCCGTGAAGACCTGGCCCTGCGCGTAGCCGTCCAGCCCGGTGGCTGCTCGGGCCTGCGCTACCAGCTCTTCTTCGACGAGCGCTCCCTCGACGGCGACGTCGTGAAGGACTTCGACGGCGTCAAGGTCGTCACCGACCGGATGAGCTCCCCCTACCTCCACGGTGCGTCGATCGACTTCGTCGACACCATCGAGAAGCAGGGCTTCACGATCGACAACCCGAACGCCACGGGCTCCTGCGCCTGCGGCGACTCCTTCAGCTAAGCCTGACGGGACCGCGAGAGGGGCCCGCCGCCGGAGACATCCGGCGGCGGGCCCCTCTCGTGCGTGCCGTGGCTGCGGCGCCGGCGTCCGCGGGCTACTGCCGGGCCAGCGGCTTGCCCGTGGTCGCGTCGATCACCTTGCGGTCCCCGAGTGGCTGCTGGAGCTTCGCCGTCACCGTCATCTCCTGCGCGATCATGATGCAGGACTGGCCGGGCTTGTTCGGGGTGTCCGTGATCCTGGTCATCACCGTCTCCGGCTGCTCCCGGACCTCCAGGGCGTACGTGCTGCACACCCCGCCCCAGAAGTTCACCGTCAGCGTCCGGTCGGCCTCGGAGTACGAGAATCCCGGTACGGTCCGCCCCGCCGCGGGCGGTGCCGACGCCGGGGGATCCTCGGCCACGGCCGCCGGCTGGGCCACCGTGCGGCCCGGACCGCCGTCCTTGCCCGCCACCTCGAACAGCCAGGCCGGGACCAGCCCCCGGCCCCCGTCGACCGTGCCCGCCACCAGCCCGAGCTCGGCGCCCCGCACCGACTCCGTCCGCGGCGGCTTCATCGGCCGCGGCTCCGGGTTGCAGGGCAGCGTGTCCGTGGCGCCGACCGGGGTGTCCGGAGCCAGCGGCACGCTCGTGGCGCACGCGCTGGGGCCGGGGCCGGTGCCGTCGGCCCCCCTGCCCTTGTCGTTCAGCCGGGCCAGTGCGTCGACCGCGCCGGTCACCGGCTGCTCGGCGGCCCGTACGGGGGCCGTCAGCTCGCCGCTGCCCGTCACCACCTTGGAGTCCGCCCCGACGCCGATCCGGGTGGACCAGCCCTGCGTGGGCAGTCCGCCGACCACCGGGTCGGCGCTCACCACCCGCACCGAGCCCTGGACGAGCCGCGCGTCGAGCCTGGCCCCGCCCTGGCCGGCCGCCGCCAGCACGGGCGCGGCGGCGGCCTTGGCGGCCTCCTCGGAGACCGGGCTGCCCGCGGCGGAGCCGGGGGAGCCCGCGGCGCCGGGGGAGTCCGCGGCCCCGCCCTGGGGGAGCGTGGCCGGGCCGCAGGTGTCCTTGCCGCGCACGCAGTCGTCCCCGGTCCCGCCCACCTGGAAGCGGGAGAAGTTCCAGGTTCCGGGAGCCTTGCGGTTCACCGTGAGCAGGGGCCCGGACCCGTCGGCGCCCTCCCCGACCTGCCAGAGCTCACCGGTCAGCCGGGGCGCGCCGGAGAGCCCGAGGGCCGCGGCGAGCCGGGCCACCTCGGCCGAGGCCACCTCGCCGCGCGCGGCGAAGGCCGGAGCGGTCCCCGGGCCGTCGGGCAGTGTGACGTCGGCCGTGTAGGTGACCCCGTCACCGGCGGGGTCGGGCTCGCCGGGTGCGATGCCGGGCCCGGTCGGAGCGGCCGCGTCGCGGGGCGCCGAGGCCGCGCTGTCCCCCTTGCGCCCGTCCCCGTGCGCGGTCGACGCCCAGTACGCCGTGCCGCCGCCGGTGAGCAGGACGGCCGCGGCGATCGAGCCGACCACCCAGGCCGGCCGCCGTGGTGTGGCGCGTGTCGTGTCGGGTGTGCCGGATGTGCCGGGTTGTTCGCTGGTCACCGCATCGCTCCTTTGCCCGTCCCGCCGTGGGTGATGCGGGTGTGACGGAACAGGCGCGGATCCGGTTCCACCGGAGCCCCGGACTCCGGGCTCCGGACTCCGAATCCGGCTCCAAAATCCGGGCTCGGGCCCGGCTCAGTCGCCGTAGGCCGCCGTGGAGGCGATCAGGCGCGCCGAGGCCGCCGGGACGCGGATCCCGTGGATCTGGGAGGGCGCCACCCGGGCGGGGCGGGGGTCCGCGGAGACCCGCCAGTGCGGGGCCATCCGGGCGCAGTCGCCCAGCAGCCGGGCGAAACCGGGGCGCGCGTCGGCGAGATCGGCGTACCCGAAGCCATCGGTGTAGGTCATGGGGCACGGTAGGCACGGCACGGCGGGCGAAGAAAGGCCTACTACGGGGTAGTTTCTGCCGGTCGGCCGCACGCCGCCGACCGGGTAGTTTTGAATGTCCCCTCGCCGTCCTCCGCAGGAGCATCCACGCCGTGCGCATCGCAGTCACCGGCTCCATCGCCACCGACCACCTCATGACCTTCCCCGGCCGCTTCGCCGACCAGCTGGTCGCGGACCAGCTGCACACGGTCTCCCTCTCCTTCCTCGTCGACAACCTCGACGTACGGCGGGGCGGCGTCGGCCCGAACATCTGCTTCGGCATGGGGCAGCTCGGCACCCGCCCGGTCCTCGTCGGCGCGGCCGGCTACGACTTCGACGAGTACCGCGCCTGGCTGGACCGGCACGGCGTCGACACCGCGTCGGTCCGGATCTCCGAGGTGCTGCACACCGCGCGCTTCGTGTGCACCACGGACTCCGACCACAACCAGATCGGCTCCTTCTACACGGGCGCGATGAGCGAGGCCCGCCTGATCGAGCTGAAGGCGGTCGCCGACCGGGTCGGGGGCCTGGACCTCGTCCTGATCGGCGCGGACGACCCCGAGGCGATGCTGCGCCACACGGAGGAGTGCCGCACGCGCGGCATCCCCTTCGCCGCGGACTTCTCGCAGCAGATCGCCCGCATGGACGGCGCGAACATCCGCACCCTGATGGAGGGCGCGACGTACCTCTTCTCGAACGAGTACGAGAAGGGCCTCATCGAGTCGAAGTCCGGCTGGACGGACGCGGAGATCCTCGCCAAGGTCGGCACCCGGGTCACCACGCTGGGCTCGAACGGCGTCCGGATCGAGCGGGTCGGCCACGACCCGATCGTCGTGGGCTGCCCGGAGGAGACCGCGAAGGTGGACCCGACGGGCGTCGGCGACGCGTTCCGCGCGGGCTTCCTGACCGGCCTGGGCTGGGGCGTCGGCCTGGAGCGCGCGGCGCAGGTCGGCTGCATGCTGGCCACGCTCGTCATCGAGACCCTGGGCACGCAGGAGTACACCCTGGCCCGGGCGCACTTCATGGAGCGCTTCACGAAGGCCTACGGGGACTCCGCCGCGGCGGAGGTCCAGGCGCACCTCGCCGCGTAGCCCCGCACGCCTAGTGCTGCGGGCGGGGCCGGATGCTTCCGGCCCCGCCCGCGGTCACACCGCCCGACGGACCGTGTACGCGACGCCCCGCTCGCGGGCGCTCTCGCCCACGTAGACCTGACCCCGCATCGAACACCACGCCGGGATGTCCAGCCGGGCGACCTCGTCGTCCGACAGCACCGTCACCGTGCCCCCCACCGGCACCCGGCCGATCGCCCGCGCCAGTTCGATGACGGGCTGCGGGCACCGCAGCCCGAGCGCGTCCAGCTCCAGCGACTGCGCGTCCGGCGCGGCCGGCGCCTCCTCCACGGCGCCGAGCCGGCTGCGGACCCCCGCCACGAGCCCCGGCAGGACCTCCAGGAAGCCGTTGACCTCGGCCGCCGTCGTACCGGGCGGCAGGGACACCCGTACGTTCCCCTCCGACAGCACCCCCATCGCCCGCAGGACGTGGGACGGGGTCAGGGTCGAGCTGGTGCACGAGGAGCCGGAGGAGACGGAGTAGCCCGCGCGGTCCAACTCGTGGAGCAGCGTCTCGCCGTCGACGTACAGGCACGAGAAGGTGACCAGGTGCGGGAGGCGCAGGTCGGGGTGGCCCGCCACCTCCACGTCCGGCACCAGGCGGGCGACCCGCCGGCGCAACCGGTCCACCAGCACCCGCAGGCGGGCCGCCTCCGCGTCCGCCTCGGCGCGCACCGCCCGCAGGGAGGCGGCCGCCGCGACGACCGCCGGAAGGTTGACGAAGCCGGGGGAGCGCCCCGACTCCCTTTCGTCGAGCGGGCCTTGGGGCGAGAACCGGACACCCTTGCGGACCGCCAGCAGCCCCACCCCGGGCGGGCCGCCCCATTTGTGGGCGCTCGCGCACAGGACGGACCAGCCCGCCGGAACCGGCCCCCACCCCAGCGACTGCGCCGCGTCCACGAGCAGCGGGACCCCGGCGGCGGCGCAGACCTCGGCGACCTCGGCCACCGGCTGGACCGTGCCCACCTCGTGGTTGGCCGACTGGAGGCAGGCCAGCGCCGTGGACGGGCCCAGGAGTTGCCCGTAGCCGGCCGCGGCCACCCGGCCGAGCCGGTCCACCGGGACCTCGTCGACCGTCCCGCCGCCCGCCGCGTGAACCTCCGCCGCGTGCAGTACAGAACTGTGTTCGACCGCCGATACGACCAGATGCCCGCCGACGCGCCGGCGTCCCGCGAGCACCCCCGCCACGCCCGAGTGAACCGCGTGCGTCCCCGAAGGAGTGAACGAGAGCTCGTCGGGGCGGCATCCCACCGCTTCCGCCGCCGCCTCCCGCGCGGCGTCCAGCAGCAGCCTGGCCCGCCGCCCTTCGCGGTACAGCCGGGCCGGATCGGCCCAGCCCTCGTCAAGGGAGGCCTGGAGGGCCTGGCGTGCCACGGGGTGCAGCGGGGCGGCGGACGCGGTGTCGAAGTACGGCATCCGGCCACGCTAACCGGCGGCCGCGCCGGCCCGGCCGTCGGCCGAGGTCAGGGGGCGTCAGTTGTCCTCGGGAGGCCGCCATTCGGGGCCGGTTGGGCCGTCCCCCGTACGGCGGATCCATCCCTTCGGGGTCAGTAACGGCGCGTTGGGCACCCTCCCCGCGCGACCCCAAATAGCGTCCAGTAGGGTTTGGTCCGCATAAACATCCAAACCCCTGCCTGCGTCAGGGCCGGCGACCGACCTGAACACGGCCGCGGCCGGCCGCGCGGGCCGAGACTCTCGGGAAGGCGCTACGTGAGTCCCTACGGCTCCGACCGCTCGCCGCGGCGCCCGATGCGGCGGAAGCTGCTGCAGGCGCTGACTGCGGGCGCGGTTCTGGCGACCGCCACTGGTTGCTCGTACAACTGGAAAAGCTTCCCCCGCCTCGGAATGCCCACTCCGGTCACCGAGGAGGCGCCGCGCATCCTCTCCCTCTGGCAGGGCTCCTGGGCGGCCGCGCTGATCACGGGCATCCTGGTGTGGGGCCTGATCATGTGGTCCGTCATCTTCCACCGGCGCAGCCGGACGAAGATCGAGGTCCCCGCGCAGACCCGGTACAACATGCCCATCGAGGCGCTGTACACCGTGGTCCCGCTCATCATCGTCTCGGTGCTCTTCTACTTCACCGCGCGTGACGAGTCGAAGCTGCTCTCCCTCTCCGCCAAGCCGGACCACACGATCAACGTGGTCGGCTACCAGTGGAGCTGGGGCTTCAACTACGTCGAGGACGTCGACGGCGACCCGGCGACCCCGAAGGCGGGCGAGGTTCCGAAGGAACTCGCCTCCATCCCGGACCGCTTCACCAAGGACTTCCCCGCGGGCGCCGAAGGCGTCTACACCAAGGGCGTCCCCAGCGACCGGAACCCGGAGACCAACAACCCGGGGCCGACCCTCTGGCTGCCCGTGGGCGAGAAGGTCCGCTTCATCCTGTCGTCGAACGACGTCATCCACTCCTTCTGGGTGGTCCCCTTCCTGTTCAAGCAGGACGTCATCCCGGGCCACACCAACGTCTTCGAGGTCACCCCGTCCCAAGAGGGCACCTTCATGGGCAAGTGCGCCGAGCTCTGCGGCGTCGACCACTCCCGGATGCTCTTCAACGTCAAGGTCGTCTCCCCGGAGGCGTACAAGGCGCACCTGAAGGAGCTGGCCGAGAAGGGTCAGACCGGCTACCTCCCGGCCGGCATCCAGCAGACCGACCCGGCCCGGAATGCGGAAGTGAACAAACTGTGAGCATCCTCAACGAATCCCAGGGTGCCGCCGCCGACTCGTATGAGAACGAGCTGCCGGTACGGCGCAAGCAGCCGGGCAATGTCGTCGTGAAGTGGATGACCACGACCGACCACAAGACCATCGGCACGATGTACCTGATCACGTCGTTCGTGTTCTTCATCATCGGCGGGATCATGGCGCTCTTCATGCGCGCCGAGCTGGCCCGTCCGGGCACGCAGATCATGTCGAACGAGCAGTTCAACCAGGCGTTCACCATGCATGGCACGATCATGCTGCTGATGTTCGCCACCCCGCTCTTCGCGGGCTTCGCGAACTGGATCATGCCGCTGCAGATCGGCGCGCCCGACGTGGCGTTCCCGCGGCTGAACATGTTCGCGTACTGGCTGTACCTCTTCGGCTCGACCATCGCGGTGGCCGGCTTCGTCACCCCCTCGGGTGCCGCCGACTTCGGCTGGTTCGCCTACTCCCCGCTGTCGGACGCGGTCCGCTCGCCGGGCATCGGCGCCGACATGTGGATCATGGGTCTGGCCTTCTCGGGCTTCGGCACGATCCTCGGCTCGGTCAACTTCATCACCACGATCATCTGCATGCGCGCCCCCGGCATGACGATGTTCCGCATGCCGATCTTCACCTGGAACGTGCTCCTGACCGGTGTCCTGGTCCTGCTCGCCTTCCCGGTGCTGGCCGCCGCGCTCTTCGCGCTGGAGGCCGACCGGAAGTTCGGTGCGCACATCTTCGACCCGGCCAATGGCGGCGCCTTGCTGTGGCAACACCTCTTCTGGTTCTTCGGACACCCAGAGGTGTACATCATCGCGCTGCCGTTCTTCGGCATCATCTCCGAGGTCATCCCGGTCTTCTCGCGCAAGCCGATGTTCGGTTACATCGGCCTGATCGCCGCGACGATCTCGATCGCCGGCCTCTCGGTGACGGTGTGGGCCCACCACATGTACGTCACCGGCGGTGTGCTGCTGCCGTTCTTCTCCTTCATGACCTTCCTGATCGCGGTACCGACCGGTGTGAAGTTCTTCAACTGGATCGGCACCATGTGGAAGGGCTCGCTGTCCTTCGAGACCCCGATGCTCTGGGCCGTCGGCTTCCTGATCACCTTCACCTTCGGTGGTCTGACCGGCGTCATCCTGGCCTCGCCCCCGATGGACTTCCACGTCTCCGACTCGTACTTCGTCGTCGCGCACTTCCACTACGTCATCTTCGGCACCGTGGTCTTCGCGATGTTCTCCGGCTTCCACTTCTGGTGGCCGAAGTTCACGGGCAAGATGCTGGACGAGCGCCTCGGCAAGATCACTTTCTGGACGCTGTTCGTCGGCTTCCACGGCACCTTCCTGGTGCAGCACTGGCTGGGTGTCGAGGGCATGCCGCGTCGTTACGCGGACTACCTCGCGGCCGACGGCTTCACCGCGCTGAACACGATCTCCACGATCAGCTCGTTCCTGCTGGGCCTGTCGATGCTGCCGTTCATGTACAACGTCTGGAAGACGGCGAAGTACGGCAAGAAGATCGAGGTCGACGACCCGTGGGGTTACGGCCGTTCGCTCGAGTGGGCGACGTCCTGCCCGCCGCCGCGGCACAACTTCCTCACCCTGCCGCGGATCCGTTCCGAGTCCCCGGCGTTCGACCTGCACCACCCGGAGATCGCGGCCCTCGACCACCTCGCGGACCACGACGCCGGCACCAAGGCAGTCACCGGCGGCAAGGAGGCCGGCAAGTGAAGATCCAGGGCAAGATGTTCCTCTGGCTCTCCTTCTTCGTTCTGATCATGGCCGTCGTGTACGGCGTGTGGTCGAAGGAGCCCGTCGGCACCACCGCACTGTTCCTGACCTTCGGTCTGACGGTCATGATCGGCTACTACCTGGCCTTCACGGCCAAGCGCGTGGACGAGATGGCCCAGGACAACCTGGAGGCCGACGTCGCCGACGAGGCCGGCGAGCTGGGGTTCTTCGCCCCGCACAGCTGGCAGCCGCTCTCCCTGGGCATCGGCGGAGCGCTCGCCTTCATGGGCGTCATCTTCGGATGGTGGCTCATGTACTTCTCGGCCCCGATCATCCTGATCGGCCTGTGGGGCTGGGTGTACGAGTACTACCGCGGCGAGAACCAGAACCAGTAGCCGCACCCGCGTCCGCCGCCCACCGCGCCGGCGCGACGTGAGACCGCAGCCTGACACGTGGGGCCCGGACACCTCTAACGGAGGAGTCCGGGCCCCTCGTTTGCAGTCACCCCGCGCGCCGTAATTGTCATATCTTCATAGCGTTGGACCCATGAAGCAATCACCGCGTCTTTGGACGGTCATCGGCTGCTCCCTGCTGGTCGCGTCCCTCGGGGCCGGCGCCACCGCATGCGGGTCCGATGACAACCCGCTGTCCGCCCGCCCTCACGACGCGGGCGATCTGGTCGCCTTCAACCAGTCCTCGGGCGGTCGGCCCGTCGACCCCGACCGGCCCCTGGAGGTCACCGCCAAGAGCGGCGACGGCCGGATCACCGACGTGAGCGCCGTGGACACCCACGGCCGCCGCCTGGCGGGGGAGTTGTCCGCCTCGGGAGACCGGTGGCACAGCACCGTCCCGATGGCCGCGGGCGTCCGCTACACCGTCCTCGTGAGCACGGAGGACGACCGGGGAGCCCCGGGGCAGCGCACGCTCACCTTCGACACCACTCCGGCCAAGAAGGTCCTCAAGGTCGAGTTCGGCCCGGACGAGGGCAAGTACGGCGTCGGACAGCCCCTGACGGCCACGCTCGACGAACCCGTGAAGGACAAGGCCGCCCGCGCGATCATCGAGCGGGGCCTGGTCGTCGACGCGCCCTCCGGCGTCGAGGGCGCCTGGTACTGGGTGGACGACAAGACGGTCCACTACCGGCCCAAGGAGTACTGGCCCGCCAACACCACGGTGTCCGTACGGAGCAATCTGGAGGGCGTCAAGATCTCCGACGACTTCCACGGGGCCGCGGCCAAGCCGCTGAAGCTGGAGATCGGCGACCGCGTCGAGGTCACCACGGACGCCTCCTCGCACTACCTCACGTTCAGGCGCAACGGAGAAGTGATCAACACCATTCCGGTGACCACCGGAAAGCCGGGCTTCTCCACCCGCAACGGCGTCAAGGTGGTGCTCGGCAAGCAGTACTACGTCCAGATGCGCGGCGACACGGTCGGCATCGGCGGCAGCGAGTACTACAACCTGCCCGTCTACTACGCGACTCGCGTCACCTGGAGTGGTGAATACGTCCACGCCGCGCCGTGGTCCGTCGGCTCCCAGGGCTACGAGAACGTCAGCCACGGCTGCACCGGCATGAGCACGGGCAACGCCGCCTGGTTCTACGAGAACATCACCGAG
The DNA here is from genome assembly GCF_003287915.1 of Streptomyces sp. ICC4. NCBI lineage: Bacteria > Bacillati > Actinomycetota > Actinomycetes > Kitasatosporales > Streptomycetaceae > Streptomyces > Streptomyces sp. ICC4. The sequence goes on from NZ_CP030286.1 coordinate 485,087, forward strand.
GGCGACATCGTCAAGGTGATCAACAGCATCGGCGACGACATGGACAACTTCGGCAACGGCTTCGGCGACTGGAACGTCGACTGGAAGGACTGGCGCCAGGGCAGCGCCCTCCTCAAGGGCACCCAGGAGGGCCGCAGCCCGATCGACCACGCCCGGCTGCGCCCCCAGGTGTAACCACCGGGGCGGGAGGGCCCCCAGGGTCCGCCACCGGGGCGCGGGAGCCCGTACGGACCGTACGGGCTCCCGCGCCCCGTCCTGCGCCCGTACGGCCCCTGTGGGGCCCGCAGGGCCCGCGGGCCCTGCGAGATCCGAAAGGGACGGCCTAAGCCGCCGGAGACAGCCGCGCGCGCAGCAGACCCGCCAGGGCCTGCGCGAAGTCCACCGGATCCACCGGAAGGGTGACGGCGGCGTCCGCACGGCTCCACGTGGCCAGCCAGGCGTCCTGCGGACGGCCCATCAGGAGCAGCACCGGCGGACACCGGAAGATCTCGTCCTTGATCTGCCGGCACACGCCCATGCCCCCGGCCGGAACCGCCTCGCCGTCCAGGACGCACACGTCGATGCCGCCCGCGTCCAACTCCTTGAGGACGGCCGGAAGGGTCGCGCACTCCAGGAACTCCACCGGCGGCAGGTCGGAGGCCGGCCTGCGCCCGGCCGCCAGCCGCACCTGCTCCCGGGTGCCCGCGTCGTCGCTGTAGACCAGAACCCGCGCAGTCGCCCGCATTTCGTTCCTCCACGTGTCCCGTGAAAAACGCTGATGTTGCGCGGGATGCTACTCCGTCCGACCCGCGGTCAACATCGGTTCGCACACCCTTGTGATCAGACGTTCGGGGGCGATCTGATGGGCCGTTCGGGCCTTGCACACGGCCCTGACACTCCGAACGGCACCCCCCGGGGTGAGGGCGGGATAAGGGACCGACATAATGTCGGTCGTGGCGACAGCAACGACAGTAGATACCGGGCACGCGCACCCGACGGTCAACAGGCCGAACCTCGTCAGCGTCGGAACCATCATCTGGTTGAGTTCCGAGCTGATGTTCTTCGCGGCCCTCTTCGCGATGTACTTCACCCTGCGATCCGTGACAGGACCCGAGTACTGGAAGGAACAGGCTGACTTCCTGAACCTTCCGTTCTCGGCGACGAACACGACGATCCTGGTGCTGTCTTCGCTCACCTGCCAGCTCGGCGTGTTCGCCGCCGAGCGGGGTGACGTGAAGAAGCTCAGGACGTGGTTCATCATCACGTTCGTCATGGGTGCGATCTTCATTGGCGGCCAGGTGTTCGAGTACACCGAGCTGGTCAAGCACGAGGGCATGAGCCTCTCGTCCGGACCGTACGGATCGGTGTTCTACCTGACCACCGGGTTCCACGGGCTGCACGTGACGGGCGGTCTCATCGCCTTCCTGCTGGTCCTCGGCCGGACGTACGCGGCCAAGAGGTTCACCCACGAACAGGCCACGTCGGCCATCGTCGTGTCCTACTACTGGCACTTCGTCGATGTCGTCTGGATCGGCCTCTTCGCGACGATCTACCTGATCAAGTAGCGAGAACGTCGCCGGGCCCGACCCGGCACTCCATCCAGAAACACCGACGCAGAAGATCCTGACACCCGGGGTAATCCGTGAAAAAGCTCTCCGCACGACGACGCCATCCGCTGGCGGCGGTCGTCGTTCTACTCTTCGCGCTGGCGGTCACTGGGGGGCTGTACGCCGCCTTCGCGCCCGCGGGCAATGCGCAGGCCGACGAAACCGCCCAGTCCCTCGCCATCGAGGAGGGCCAGAAGCTCTACGCCGTCGGCTGCGCAAGCTGCCACGGAACCGGCGGTCAGGGTTCCTCTGACGGCCCGAGCCTGGTCGGCGTCGGCTCCGCAGCCGTCGACTTCCAGGTGAGCACGGGCCGCATGCCCGCCCAGCAGCCCGGCGCCCAGGTGCCGAAGAAGCCCGTCATCTACACGCAGGCGCAGACCGACCAGCTGGCCGCGTACATCGCGTCCCTCGGTGCCGGTCCGATCACGCCGCACGAGAAGCAGTACGACCCGGCCGGCGCCGACATCGCCAAGGGTGGTGAGCTGTTCCGCAACAACTGCGCGCAGTGTCACAACTTCACCGGTGAGGGCGGCGCGCTGACGAACGGCAAGTACGCCCCGAACCTCGATGGCGTCGAGCCGAAGCACATCTACGAGGCCATGCTCACCGGCCCGCAGAACATGCCCTCCTTCCCGGACAGCACCATGCCGGAGAAGCAGAAGAAGGACATCATCGCGTACCTCCAGAACGTCAACGGCGAAAAGTCGACCAACCCCGGCGGCCTCAAGCTCGGTGGCCTCGGCCCCGTCTCCGAGGGCCTGTTCGGCTGGGTCTTCGCTCTGGGTGCGCTGATCGCTGTCGCCGTCTGGGTCGCGGCCCACACCGCTAAGGCCAAGAAGTCATGAGTAGCCAAGACATTCCCGAAGAGAAGCACCTGCCGAGCGAGCAGGGCGACGCGCACCACGGTGGCGTGGCAGTGGCGGACGATCCGTTCGCGGACCCGGGTCTGCCGGTTCACAGGCCGCGCATCCAGGACATCGACGAGCGGGCCGCGAAGCGCTCCGAGCGCACGGTGGCCATGCTGTTCACCCTGTCGATGCTGGCCACGATCGGGTTCATCGCCTCGTTCGTGATCCTCCCGGTCGACAAGATCGTTTACATCTTCCCCATCGGGAAGGTGAGCGCGCTCAACTTCGCCCTGGGCATGACCCTGGGCACGGCGCTCTTCTGCATCGGCGCGGGTGCGGTCCACTGGGCCCGCACCCTGATGTCCGACGTGGAGATCGCCGAAGAGCGCCACAACATCGCGGCCACGCCCGAGGCGCGCGCCAAGGCCAAGCAGAACTTCAAGGACGGCGCCCGCGAGTCGGGCATCGGCCGTCGGCCGCTGATCCGCAACACGCTGCTCGGTGCGCTGGCCATGCTGCCGCTCTCCGCCGTCGTGATCCTGCGCGACCTGGGCCCGCTGCCCGAGGACAAGCTCCGCAAGACGATCTGGGCCAAGGGCAAGCTGCTCATCAACCAGAACACGATGGAGCCGCTGCGTCCCGAGGACGTGCTCGTCGGTTCGCTGACCTTCGCCATGCCGGAAGGCCTGGAGGAGGACGCGCACGACTTCCAGGTGCAGATCGCCAAGGCCGCCCTGATGATCGTCCGCATCAAGCCGGAGGACATCAAGGACAAGCAGGAACTGGAGTGGTCCCACGACGGCATCGTGGCCTACTCCAAGATCTGCACCCACGTCGGCTGCCCCATCAGCCTGTACGAGCAGCAGACGCACCACGTGCTCTGCCCGTGCCACCAGTCCACCTTCGACCTCTCCGACGGCGCCCGAGTCATCTTCGGCCCGGCTGGTCACGCGCTCCCGCAGCTGCGGATCGGCGTCAATGACGAAGGTTTCCTCGAGGCGCTCAGCGACTTCGAAGAGCCCGTCGGTCCTGCATTCTGGGAGCGCGGATGAGCACTGCCACAGAAACCAACGAGCGCAAGGCTCCGGCCGGTGAACGTGTCACCGACTGGATCGACGGCCGGATGGGCATTCACAGCCTGGGCAAGGCCGGCCTGCGCAAGATCTTCCCGGACCACTGGTCCTTCATGCTCGGTGAGATCTGCCTGTTCAGCTTCATCATCATCATCCTCACGGGTGTGTACCTGACGCTGTTCTTCCACCCGAGCATGAACGAGGTCGTCTACCACGGCTCGTACGTCCCCATGCAGGGCGTCACGATGTCCGAGGCCTTCGCCTCGACGCTGGACATCAGCTTCGACGTCCGCGGTGGTCTGCTCATGCGCCAGATCCACCACTGGGCGGCGCTGATCTTCGTCGCGGCGATGCTCGTGCACATGATGCGCGTGTTCTTCACCGGCGCGTTCCGCAAGCCGCGCGAGATCAACTGGATCTTCGGCTTCCTCCTGCTGGTCCTCGGCATGTTCACCGGTTTCACCGGTTACTCCCTGCCGGACGACCTGCTCTCGGGCACCGGTGTCCGCTTCATGCAGGGCGCGATCCTGTCCGTGCCGGTCGTCGGCACGTACATCTCGTTCTTCCTCTTCGGCGGCGAGTTCCCGGGCGGCGACTTCGTCTCCCGGTTCTACTCGGTCCACATCCTGCTGCTGCCGGGCATCATGATGGGCCTGCTGGTGGCCCACCTGATCCTCGTCGTGTACCACAAGCACACCCAGTTCGCGGGTCCGGGCAAGACCGAGAAGAACGTCGTCGGCCTGCCGCTGCTGCCGGTCTACGCGGCCAAGGCCGGAGGCTTCTTCTTCCTGAACTTCGGCATCATCGCGGCCGTCTCGGCGATCGCGTCGATCAACCCGATCTGGGCCATCGGCCCGTACCGCCCGGACCACGTGTCCACCGGTGCGCAGCCCGACTGGTACATGGGCATGCCCGAAGGCCTGATCCGTGCCATGCCGGGCTGGGAGATCAACCTGTGGGGCCACACGCTCGTCCTGGGCGTGTTCATCCCACTGCTGCTCTTCCCGCTGGTGCTCGGCGCCATCGCCGTCTGGCCGTTCATCGAGTCGTGGGTCACCGGGGACAAGCGCGAGCACCACATCCTGGACCGCCCGCGCAACGTCCCGACCCGTACGGCCTTCGGTGTCGCCTGGATCGCGGAGTACATCGTGCTCCTCATCGGCGGCGGCAACGACCTGTTCGCCCAGTACTTCCACCTGTCGATCAACTCGATCACCTGGTTCGTCCGGATCGGCTTCTTCGTCGTCCCGGTCCTCGCCTTCATCGTCACCAAGCGGATCTGCCTCGGCCTCCAGCGCCGGGACCACGACAAGGTGCTGCACGGTCGCGAGACCGGCGTCATCAAGCGCCTGCCGCACGGTGAGTTCGTCGAGATCCACGAGCCGCTCTCGCAGGGCAAGCTGCACCAGCTGACCGCGCACGAGCAGTACGCGCCGATCGAGCTCGGCCCGACGGTCGACGAGAACGGTGTCGAGCGCAAGGTGAAGCCGCTCGAGAAGCTCAAGGCGAAGCTGAGCAAGGGGTTCTACGCGGAGGGCAGCCAGATCCAGAAGCCCACCGTGGAGGAGTACAAGGAGATCCAGAGCGGCCACGGCCACCACTGACCTCCCCAGTCGCCACAGACGCACGCGTGCCCCGCTGGTTTCCAGCGGGGCACGCGTGTTTTTCCATGGCTTCGTCACCGCTTTAGCGCCTGCCCCCAGGCTTCTCACGGCACCAGAACCTGCCAAGAGACACGAGAGGGGGCAGTCCCATCACTGTTCCGATAGCCACCGACACGCCCATGAGCGCGGACACGGTCCGCACGGCGGTGGGCGCAGTCCTGGAGGACTTCCTCACCGCCAAGGGCAACGCCAACGACAGACCGGAACTGCGCAGCCTGGCGGAGCTGCTCCGGGACTTCACCTCCGAGGGCAAGCGCCTGCGCCCGCTGCTCTGCGCGATCGGCTGGAAGGCTGTCGGAGGCGGTGCCGGCACGGAAGCACTGTTCCGCGTCGCGGCCTCTCTGGAGATGTTCCACGCCTTCACACTGATCCACGACGACGTGATGGACCAGAGCGACACCCGCCGGGGACGCCCCACCATCCACCAGGCCCTGGCTTCCGGCCACGGCGACCGGGAACCGGGCCGGCGCGACCGGCTCGGGGAGAACGCCGCGATCCTCGTCGGCGACCTCGCCCTGATCTGGTCGGACGAACTGCTCTTCAAGGGCGCGGCGGCCGAGGACCGGCTCCTGCCCGTGCTGCGGGTCGTCGCCGAGATGCGCACCGAGGTCATGCTCGGCCAGTACCTCGACCTGCGGGCCACCGGTGAACTCAGCACCGACGTCGAGGCGACGCTGCTGGTCAACCGGTTCAAGACGGCGAAGTACACCATCGAGCGCCCCCTGCACATCGGCGCGGCCCTGGCCGGCGCGGACGCCGCGGCCATGGAGGCCTTCACCCGTTACGCCCTGCCGCTGGGCGAGGCCTTCCAACTGCGCGACGACCTCCTCGGCGTGTACGGCGACCCGCGGCTGACCGGCAAGTCCCGGCTCGACGACCTCCGCGAGGGCAAGCGCACCACGCTCGTCGCCCTCGCGCTGGGCGCCGCGGACGCGGAGCAGGAGGCCCGGCTGCGGGCGCTCATCGGCAACCCGCTGCTCGACGAGGCGGACGCGGAGGAAGCGCGCGCGCTCTTCGCCGCGACCGGTGCCCGCGAGGGCGTCGAGCAGATGATCGAGGAGCGCCGCGCCCGTGCGGTCGCCGCCCTCGAAGGATCTCCGTTCACCCAGGAGGCGATCCGCGACCTGACGGACATCGCCGGTACGGCCACTGCGAGGAACTCATGACGACCACCAGCATGATGCGTTACTGGGCGGAGAGCACCGAGCGCTTCCGCGACCTCTTCGCCCGCGACTTCGACCACCGGCCCACCATGGTCGAGCTCGACGGGGCACAGCTGCGGGAGGTCATCGACGCGTGCAACCGCGCGGTGGCGCCGCTCGGGAAGAACATCTCGGACGAGCGCTGGATCTCGTACATGGACGTGGTCCGCTGGTCCCAGAGCGCCCGCCACGTGCAGGACGTCGAAGCCTTCAAGGCGGTCTGCATCCTCAACTGCGTGACCTTCGTGTGGGACGACATGGACCCGGCCCTGCACGACTTCGACGCCTTCCTGCCGGAGATCCGCAAGATCTGCGAGCACTACTACGAGCCGGACGAGGTCTGGTTCGCCTACGAGGCGGCCCGCGCCTTCGTCGTGAGCGACAACATGTTCCGGGACTCGGACATCAAACGGGTCCTGTGCGAGACCTCCCCCGAGCAGTACTTCCGGTTCCGGGTGACCGACGTCGGCGTGGACTTCTGGATGAAGATGTCCTACCAGATCTACCGCCACGCGGACTTCTCCGAGCACGCCAAGAGCGGGCTCGCCGCCCGGATGACCACGCGCGGACTGGCGATCGTCAACGACTTCTACTCCTACGACAGGGAGATCGCCCTCGGGCAGGTCACCAACTGCTTCCGGCTCTGCGACGTCGCCGACGAGCGCGCGTTCAAGGAGTTCTTCGACGCCCGCCTCGCGGACATCGAGGAGGACGTCCGGTGCATCAAGGAGTTCGACCCGGTCTCCCGCGACGTGATGCTCGACCTCATCTACGGCAACTTCATCTGGACGACCAGCAACAAGCGCTACAAGGCGGCCGTCAACGACGTCAACTCGCGGATCCAGTGAAAGGCGTCCAGATGCCGGCCCCGGCCCCCTCGGTCTCCCACGCGCCCGCCGCGGACACGCGCGACTGGACCGTGGCCAAGGCGCCCGGCGCCGTCCCCCTGCTCGGGCACACCCTCGCGCTCTGGAAGGACCCGCTCGGCTTCCTCGCGTCCCTGCCGGCCCACGGCGACCTGGTGGAGCTCAGGCTCGGGCCCAAGCGGGCCTACCTCGCCTGCCACCCGGACCTGGTCCGGCACATCCTGCTCAGCCCCCGCACGTACGACAAGGGAGGCGTGTTCGACAAGGCCAGGCAGCTGCTCGGCAACAGCCTCTCGGTCTCCCGCGGCGAGGAGCACCGCCGCCAGCGCCGCCTGATCCAGCCCGCGTTCCAGCCGGCCAGGCTCGCCGCGTACACGAACTCGGTGGCCGCGGACACGGCCCGGACCATCGAGTCGTGGGAGCCCGGGCAGGTCCTGGACGTCTCCGACGCGATGCACGTCCTGCTGATGCGCGTCGCCGCGCGGACCCTGTTCTCCGCCGGGCTGGACGACGCCACCACGGACGAGGCCCGCGAGTGCCTGCGCACCGTGTCCCAGGGCATCTACAAGCGGACCGTCGCGCCCGTCGGCGTCATGGAGAAACTGCCCACGCCCGGCAACCGGCGCTACGACGAGTCCAACCGCAGGCTCCGGGAGATCGTCGACGAGATGATCAAGGCGCGGCGGGGCCACGAGGGCGGGGACGAGGACCTGCTCTCCATCCTGCTGAACGTGGAGCACCCGCAGACCGGGGAGCGCCTGAGCGAGGCCCAGATCCTCGACCAGGTGGTCACCTTCCTCGTCGCGGGCAGCGAGACGACCGCCTCCACCCTCGCCTTCGTCTTCCACCTGCTGGGCCGCCACCCCGAGGCGGAGCGCCGGATGCAGGACGAGATCGACCGGGTGCTCGACGGCCGCCCGGCGCTCTTCGACGACCTGCCGGACCTCCCGTACACCAAGGGGGTCATCACCGAGGCCCTGCGGCTCTACCCGCCGTCCTGGCTGTCGATGCGGGTGGCCGCGCAGGACGTGGAGATCGGCGGCCACCGGATCGCCGAGGGAACGATGATCATGTACAGCTCCTACGCGCTGCACCACAACGCGGAGCTGTTCCCCGACCCGGAGCGCTTCGACCCCGAGCGCTGGCTCCCGCCCCGCCTCGCGGAGGTCCCCCGGGGTGCGCTCGTGCCCTTCGGCCACGGCGCCCACAAGTGCATCGGGGACGTCCTGGCGCTGGCCGAGACCACGCTCATCGTCAGCACCATCGCGAACGGCTGGCGCCTGAGGCCCGTACCCGGTACGGAACTGCGCCCGCAGCCCAAGGCCACGCTGGAGCCCGGGCCCCTGCCCATGAGGTGCGAACCGCGCCGCCGCACGACGAAGGACACCGACGGATGAAGACGCTGCGGGACAAGACGGCGACCCGCGAGTGGCGGGTGGCCCGGGCACCGGGCGCGCTCCCGCTGCTCGGCAACGCGCTGTCCATGGGCAGGGACCCCGTCCGGTTCCTGTCCTCGCTGCCGCGCCACGGAGACCTGGTCGAACTGCGGATCGGCGGCAAGCGCACCTTCCTGCCCTGCCACCCGGAGCTCATCCAGCAGGTGCTGCTGAACGCCCGCGTCTTCGACACGGGCGGTCCGATGAAGGAGAAGGCCCGGCCGATCCTCGGCAACGGCCTGATCACCTCGGACTGGGCCGACCACAAGCGCCAGCGCCGGCTGGTGCAGCCGGCCTTCCACCCGGCCCGCATCGCCACGTACGCGCACGTGATGCAGGAGGAGGTGGAGGCGCAGGCCGGCACGTGGACGGCCGGCCAGGTCGTCGACGTCAACGAGGTGACCCAGGCGCTGACCGCCCGGATCACGGCGCGGGCCCTGTTCGCCCTCGACATCGCCCCGCACGCGGTCGCGGTCATCCAGCACTGCCTGCCGGTCATCGTCCGCGGCGCCTACCGCAACGCGGTGGATCCGACGGGCCTGCTGGGCAAGCTGCCGACCCCGGCCAACCGGGAGTTCGCGCGGGCGCTGGAGCAGATGCACGAGCTGATCGACGGGATCGTCGAGGACTACCGCACCTCGGACCGGGACCGCGGCGACCTGGTGTCGGCCCTGCTCGCGGCCGAGGACCCGGAGAGCGGCGAGAAGCTCTCCGACCAGGAGGTCCACGACCAGGTCATGACCCTGCTGCTGGCCGGCATCGAGACCACGGCCTCCGCCCTGACCTGGGCGCTGCACCTGCTCGCGCAGAACCCGGAGGCGGAGTCGCGGCTGCACGCCGAGCTGGACCACGTGCTGGGGGGTCCGGGGGAGCGGTTCCCCGAGTTCAAGGACATCCCCGAGCTGCGGTACACGCAGCGGGTCTTCACCGAGACCCTGCGGCTGTACCCGCCGGCCTGGATCTACACCCGGACCACGACCACGGCCACCGAGCTGGGGGGTGTCCCGCTCATGCCGGGCGACGACATCATCATCAGCCCGTACGTGGTGCACCGGATCCCCGGGCTGTTCCCCCGGCCGGAGCACTTCGATCCGGACCGCTGGCTCCCCGACCGGGCCAAGGACGTGGCCCGCGGCGCCTACGTGCCGTTCGGCGCGGGCAGCCGCAAGTGCATCGGCGACGTCTTCGGCATCACCGAGGCCACGCTGGCGCTGGCGGCCATCGCGTCCAAGTGGCGGCTGCGCCCCGTGCCCGGCACGCGCGTCAAGCCGAGGCCGCACATGAGCCTGTCCACCGGGCCCCTGCCCATGCGGGTGGAACCGCGCTGACCGCACTGGCCGCACTGACCGGGCTGACCGCGGTGTGCGAAGGCGAGCCGGGCCCCGGAGAACGGGGCCCGGCTCGCGCGCGTGCGCGGTGGCCGAGTTCCGGTCCCGCGTGTCCGCCCTTCGGGACGGGGCTCATTGCGGTCTCCGGGGCTGGATAGGCTGAAGGCCTTCCCATTCGACTGGGCATCCAGACCAGCAGCAGGAGCGGACCATGAACGTGGTGACCCCGGCAGGCGGCGACAGCGTGGCGGCCCGCGGCTGGCCGGGTGTGCTCGAAGCCCTGCTGTCCGGCCGGGACCTCGGCGCCGACGACTCGGCCTGGGCCATGGACCGGATCATGCGGGGAGAGGCCACCGACGCCCAGATCGCCGGTTTCGCGGTCGCGCTGCGGGCCAAGGGGGAGACGGTCGCGGAGATCACCGGCCTCGTCCGGGCGATGTACGCGCACGCGAACCTGATCGAGGTGCCGGGCCGGACGGTGGACATCGTCGGCACCGGCGGCGACGGCGCCAAGACGGTCAACATCTCCACCATGTCGGCGATCGTCGTGGCCGGTACGGGCGCCAAGGTGGTCAAGCACGGCAACCGGGCCTCCTCCTCGGCCAGCGGGTCCTCGGACGTCCTGGAGAAGCTGGGCGTCAACCTCGACCTGACCCCGGCGCGGGTCGCCGAGGTCGTCGAGGAGGCCGGGATCACCTTCTGCTTCGCGGTCAAGTTCCACCCCGCGCTGCGGCACGTGGCCGCGGCCCGCAAGGAGCTGGGCATCCGGACGACCTTCAACTTCCTCGGCCCGCTGACGAACCCGGCCAAGGTGCGGGCGCAGGCCACCGGTGTCGCCGACGCCCGGATCGCCCCGATCGTGGCGGGCGTGCTGGCGGAGCGCGGCTCCTCGGCGCTGGTCTTCCGCGGCGACGACGGCCTCGACGAGCTCACCACCACGGCTACCTCGCGGGTCTGGTGGGTCCGCGACGGCGGGGTCACGGAGCAGTCCTTCGACCCGCGCGACATCGGCATCCAACTGGTCGACGTCTCCGCGCTCCGCGGCGAGGACGCCTCGTACAACGCGGACGTCGCCCGCCGCCTGCTGGCCGGCGAGCCCGGCCCGGTCCGCGACGCGGTCCTGCTGAACTCGGCGGCTGCCCTGGTCGCCCTCGACCCGGGCACGGGCACGCTGGAGGAGCAGCTCGCGGCGGGCGTCGCGCGGGCGGCCGGGGCGATCGACTCGGGCGCGGCCCGCGAGTCGCTGGCGCGCTGGGTGGCGGCGAGCAACGCCTGAGCGGCCGGCGCGGGGTTCGCGGGTTCGCGCTCCGAGCACGGCGTGGAACAGGAGACCCCGGTCCGCCATGTGGACCGGGGTCTTGCGTCGGCGGGATCTTGTGGCAGGATGCTCAGCAGGTCACGAGTGACAGCGTTTTGGCCCCGGCTTGCTGTCCGGCAACCCTCCTTCCGTGGCGGGGTGCCCCGGGTGATGACCAGGTCGTGGGCAGTGAGGTCTACGGCAAGCGCGGATCCCTCGAACACCAGGGGTCCTGGTCTCTCGAGGAGCGTTTTCCGTGAGCAAGCGAATGCGATAGGGCGACTCAGCCCCTTCTTAAACCCTCGGAACAGGGTCACTTTTGCGTACCCCGAGTACGCCACCCGACTCCGAGGCACTCCCGTACCCCCGGACGGCCGCAGCGCCGTACCCGCGTACGGGCATTTTCGAAGCCATTCACCCCTGCCTGCCGGGAGATACCGCCATGTCCGCGACCCTGAACGCCGCCGCGACCAGCACCATCGCGACCGCCGCCGCCGCCGTCACCACCGCCGTCACCGTCGACCCCGCCTGTGCCGAGCCGCTTCCGGTCCTCGGCCGCGACGTCACCGTGCCGCTCGTCACCGGCGGCGAAGTCACCTACGCCGCCCTCGACTACGCGGCCAGCGCCCCCGCCCTGCAGCGCGTCTGGGACGACGTGGCCGCCTACGCCCCGTACTACGGCAGCGTGCACCGCGGCGCCGGGTACCTCTCGCAGCTCTCCACCGACCTGTTCGAGCAGAGCCGCGTCACCGTCGCCGAGTTCCTGGACTGCCGCCCCACCGACCAGGTGATCTTCACCCGGTCCACCACCGACTCCCTCAACCTGCTCGCCGCCGTCGTGCCCGCCGACTGCCAGGTCTTCGTCTTCGAGACCGAGCACCACGCCTCGCTGCTGCCCTGGACGAACGCGCAGGTCACCTACCTCAACGCCCCCCGCACCCCGGACGAGGCCGTCGCCACCCTGGAGCGGGCGCTCGCCGACCGCACCGCATCAATTGAAGGGGGCCACGGCCCCGCCCTGGTCTGCGTCACCGGCGCCTCCAACGTCACCGGCGAGCTGTGGCCCGTCAAGGAGCTCGCCGCCGTCGCCCACGCCCACGGCGCCCGCATCGTCCTGGACGCCGCCCAGCTGGCCCCGCACCACCCCGTCTCGGTCCAGGACCTCGACGTCGACTGGGTCGCCTTCTCCGGGCACAAGCTCTACGCGCCCTTCGGCTCGGGCGTGCTCGCCGGCCGCGCGGACTGGCTCCAGCAGGCCGAGCCGTACCTGGCCGGCGGCGGCGCCTCCCGCAAGGTGACGCGACGCGTCAGCGGGGAGGATGCCGGCGGCGTCGACGTCGAGTGGCACACCACCGCCGCCCGCCACGAGGCCGGCTCCCCGAACGTCATCGGCGTCTACTCCATCGCCGCCGCCTGCAAGGCGCTGAACGAGGCGGGCTTCGACAGCCTTGTCGCCCGCGAGCGGCACCTCATCGCCAAGGTCCGGGACGGCCTGGCCGAGGTCCCGGCGGTCCGCGTCCTGTCCCTCTTCGGCGACGACGCCCCCCGCGTCGGCGTCATCTCCTTCGTGGTGGACGGCTGGAACAGCTCCCACTTCGCCGCCGCGCTCTCCGCCGAGTACGGGATCGGCGTGCGCGACGGTCTGTTCTGCGCCCACCCGCTGGTCCGCACCCTGCTCGGCAGCGAGCCGCAGGAGCCGGGCGAGTGCGGCGCCCCGGAGGCGGCCCCGGGGGAGCGCTCGCTGAACGCGATCCGCGTCAGCTTCGGCGCCGGCACCCCCGACGAGCACGTGGAGCGCTTCGTCCGCGCGGTCAAGGAGCTCGTCGCGGACGGCGCGAAGTGGCAGTACCGCACCGAAGAGGGCCGCTGCGTCCCGGCCGTCTGACAGGCTGCCGGGCATGACGTACTGGGACCCGATACCGACCCTGCGGGCTTCCGTCGGCGAGCCGCTGCCCCTGTGGCGGGCGACCTCGTGAGCAGGGCCTGGTCCCTGCCGGAACTGTGAGCCGCCGGACGGCGAACCGCTACGCGTCCAGGCCGATCGCGAAGGCCGCTTCCAGGTCGTGCTGGGAGTACGTGCGGAACGCGACGTGCGTGTCCGTGGCCTCGACGCCCGGGATCTTGCTGATGCGGCCCGGGATGACGTCCGCCAGGGCCTCGTGGCGGGCCACGCGGACCAGCGCGATCAGGTCGTAGGTGCCCGTCACGGAGTAGACCTCGCTGACGTTCTCCAGCGCGGCGATGGCCTCGGCGATCTCGGGGATCCGGTCCACGCTGGTCTTGATGAGCACGAGTGCGGTGATCACGGTTGGCTGTCTCCCTCGCCTGCGGGCACTGTCCGCCTCACTCTAGCCCCACGCCTGTAGCGCACCCACGCGTAGAGGAAGCCCACCGAGAAGCCCACCACGTGGGCCAGATAGGCCACGCCCGGACCGCTTCCCGCCCGGTGCGCCGCCAGCCACTGCAGGGCGAACCAGAACAGTAGGACGATCCACGCGGGGAACCGCAGCGGCACGAAGAAGAGGAACGGGAACAGGCTCGTCACGCGCGCCCCGGGGAACAGGCACAGGAAGGCCCCCAGCACCGCTGAGATCGCCCCGGAGGCCCCGACGAGGGTCTGGTCGGAGGAGGCGTTCGCCGCCGCGTACGCGGCCAGGGCCAGGTAGCCCGTACAGACGTAGAAGCAGAGGAACCCCGCCCGGCCCATGCGCTGCTCCGTCATCGCCCCGAAGACGAAGAGGAAGAGCATGTTGCCCAGCAGGTGGAGCCAGCTGCCGTGCACGAACAGGGCCGTCAGCGGGGTCAGCAGCGCCCTGCCGCCGCCCGCGAACAGCTCGTCCGGGACCACGCCCCAGCGCCGGAAGTACGCCGTCCCCGTCGCCAGCAGCTCATCATCCGTCCCGTAGACCGGATTGAGCCCCGACGCCGGGCTCAGCACGAACACCACACAGCAGCCGGCGATCAGCGCGTGGGTGACCACCGGTCCCCGCGCGGCCTCGCGTACGGCCCGCCACCTTACGATCATGCGACCGAGCATGACCCAGCCGGGCCCGCCCGCGAGCGCGGCAGGCCGTAGGGTTACGAGCTACGCACGCACGCGCGCACACGGCGCGGCCGTGTGCGCGAACCGAAGGAGAGAACGGCCTGATGACGGTTCCCCTGCCGACCGACACCACCCGGTGGCGCTGCACCCTGTGCGGCAACCTCACGCGCTTCGACGTCACCCGTTCGTCGAAGGTCGTCGAGTACGTCCACCTGGACCTCGCCGGGGAGCCCAAGGTCGAGGAGCGCGAGGTGGTCAATGAGACCATCGAGTCGGTGCGCTGCCGTTGGTGCAACGCGGTGGACCAGATCGAGCTCGTGGACAGGCCGGGCGCGGACTCCTGACGGAGCCCCGCCCTCAGGTGAATGACGGTAGGGGTGACGGATTGTGGAGCCAGCAAGCGGCGCTGAGCCGGCCGACGCGGCCGGCGACGCCGCCGAGGTGCTCGACCGCCCGCTGCCGGAAGGCGTGCGGCGCCGGGTCGTCGCGCTCGTCTCGGACGCCTTCGGCGGTCTGACGGTCGCCGACCTCCCGGCGCAACTGCGCCAGTACGCGCGGTTCACCCCGACCCGGCGCGCCAAGTTCGCGGGCAATGCCATGGCCACGGCCGTGGAGAGCGACCCCGTCTTCCGCGGCCGGGTCGCCGAGAAGCTCCGCGAGGCGCAGGCCGAGCTGGCCGGGGCGCTGGAGTCGGGCGCCCCGCCCGCCGCCGCCGACCCGCTGGACGTGGCGGCCGCCGCCTACGTCCTGCGGCCGGCCGGCTGGGCCAAGCTCGTGGCCGCCGCCGGCGAGGAGGCGCAGCGCGCCGACGCCGAGCGGGTCGACGAGGAGGCGCGCCGGGAGATGGACCGGCTCCGCGAGGAGCTGGCCCACGTACGGGAGTCGCAGCGCGCGGGCGGCGACCAGGTGCGGGCCGATCTGGACGCGGCGCGCAAGGAAGCGGAATCGCTTCAGCGCAAGCTGCGCAGCGCCCTGAGCGACGTCAAGCGGGGCGACGCGGCCCTGCGCAAGCTCAACGCCGAGATCGACGGCATCCGTGCCGAGGCGGCCGCGCAGGTGATCACCGCCGAGAGCGAGAGCCGGCGGCTCAAGTCCCGCCTCGCGGAGGTGGAGACGGCGCTGGAGACCTCGCGCCGGGCCACCCGCGAGGGGCGCAGCATCGAGGACATGCGGCTGCGGCTGCTGCTGGACACCGTGCTGGACGCGGCCGCGGGGCTGCGCCGGGAGCTCGCACTGCCGCCGGTGTCCACCCGGCCCGCCGACACGGTGGAGGCGGTGGAGCCGGGCCGGATGACCCCCAAGGACATCGCGGCGCGCGCCCTGTCGGAGACCGACCCGGCGCTGCTGGACCAGCTGTTGGCGCTGCCCCAGGCGCACCTGGTGATCGACGGCTACAACGTCACCAAGACCGGCTACCCGACGATGCCGCTGGAGAAGCAGCGGCTGCGGCTGCTGGGCGGGCTGTCGATGCTCGCCGCGCAGACGGGCGCCGAGATGACCTGTGTCTTCGACGGGGCGGAGCTGGCGGCCCCGGTGCTGCTCGCGCCGCCGCGCGGGGTGCGGGTGCTGTTCTCCAAGGCCGGGGTGACCGCGGACGAGCTGATCCGCCAGCTGGTGCGTGCCGAGCCGCCCGGCCGGCCGGTGGTCGTGGTCTCCACGGACCGGGAGGTCGCCGACGGGGTGGCCAAGGCGGGTGCGCGGCCGGTGACGTCCGCCTTGTTGCTGAAGCGGCTTTCGCGCGTTTCGTAACGGGTGGCCCTGATGCCGGAATTGGCATGTGATCGGGGGGACGGACCGTCAAGTCGTCGGCACAGAGCGTGCGCTCTTGGTAAAGAAGCTGGTCGGAGGGCGAAATTTTTCCCGGCAGGATTTGAACTGATCACAGAAGGGTCACTAGGGTCACCTCAAACCTTCGTGCGGTAGTTCACTCATTCGGGGTGACAGCGAAGGTGTCGCCGAGCTTGCGTTCTTCGGCGGCTCGAGGAAGAAGGAGCTCGCCTTCGTGGCGTCCCACCGTCGACCCAAGCAGCCGACCCGCACTCGCGCGACCGTGCTCACCGTCACCGCCGCCGCCGCCGTGGTCCTCTCCGGCCAGGCCGCCAACGCCGCCCCGGCGAAGCCGAGCAAGGACGAGGTCAAGACCAAAGTCGACGCCCTCTACGAAGAGGCGGAGCAGGCGACCGAGAAGTTCAACGGCGCCCAGACGCGCCAGGACGCCCTCGAGAAGGAGATCGGGCAGCTCCAGGACCAGGTCGCCCGCGGCCAGGGCGAGCTCAACACCCTGCGCGGCACCATAGGTTCGATGGCCAACGCCCAGTACCGCACCGGTGGCATAGACCAGTCCCTCGCGCTGTTCCTCTCCGCCGACCCGGACAACTACCTCGACAAGGCCTCCACGCTGGAGCAGCTGAGCGGCAAGCAGGTCGAGTCGGTCCAGAAGATCCAGGCCAAGCAGCGCAGCCTCGCGCAGCAGCGCCAGGAGGCCGCCGGCAAGCTCGCCGACCTCGACGCCACCCGCAAGGAGCTGGCCGAGAAGAAGAAGGTCTCGACGGACAAGCTCGCCGAGGCCCAGGCCCTCCTCAACTCGCTGACCGCGCAGGAGCGCGCGCAGCTCAAGGAGGAGGCCAAGAAGGAGAGCGGCAGCGCGGCCGAGCAGGCCGAGCTCAGCAACGTGAAGGGCTCGGGACGGGCGGCGGACGCGCTGCGGGCCGCCGTGACCAAGAACGGCAAGGCCTACGTCCGCGGCGGCACCGGCCCGAACGCGTTCGACTGCTCCGGCCTCACGCAGTGGGCCTACAAGCAGGCCGGCATCACCATCGGCCGCACCACCTTCGACCAGGTCAAGGAAGGCCCGAAGATCAGCCTGAGCGAGCTCCAGCCCGGAGACCTGGTCTTCTACTCGAACCTCCAGCACGTCGGGCTGTACGCGGGCAACGGCAAGGTCTTCCACGCCGCCAACCCCAGCGCCGGCGTCCTGTACGGATCCCTCAGCGGATTCGCGTACGGGGTCCGCGTCGGCAGCTGACGCCCGCCCCGCCCCCGGTCCGCGGGGGACGCGCCGCACACCGCCCATCCGGGCGAATTACGGAGCCCCGATCTGACCACACGCCCCGCCGGTGACCTGCGTCTCCGGCGGGGCGTCACTGTGCGTGCCCGTCGAGGACGTTGGCCGGCACCCTCCGGCGCCGCTACTGTCTGCCACCGCGGAACCCGGCACACGGCCGTCCACGGGGGGCGGACCCGGTCCCGCGCAGCGGAAGGGAGCGGTTCTCACGTGGCGTCCCATCGCCGGTCCGGGCCCAGCGTCCTCGACCGGAACACGAAGGTCACCGTCCTCACCGCCGCCGCGGCAGGAGCGGCGGTCGCCATGACGGGCGCACCCGCGAGTGCGGCCCCGGGCCTCCCGCTCGAGCCCCCGGCCGGCGCCCGCGCCCAGGTCGACCGGCTCTTCGAGGAGGCCGAGCAGGCCACCGAGCGCTTCAACCAGGCGGGCGAGAAGGCCGACGGGCTGCGCACCGAAGTCGGCCGGGTCCAGGACGCGGTGGCCCGCGGCCAGGACCGCATCAACACCATGCGCGGGGTGCTCGGCGCCTACGCCGGAGCCCAGTACCGGGCGGGCGGCATCGACCCCGCGGTCGAGCTGATGCTCTCCGACGACCCCGACGAGTACCTCGCCAAGGCCTCCGCCCTCGACCGGCTGACCGGCCGCCAGGCCCGCCGGCTGGACGAACTGCGCTCCGAGCAGCGCCGGCTCGGCCAGGAGCGCCAGGACGCCTCCCGCAAACTCGCCGAACTCGACGCCCTGCGCGCCGAGGTGGCGAAGGAGAAGCGCGCCGTCACCGCCAAGCTCGCCGCCGCCCGCCGGCTGCTCAACGCGATGCCCACCGAGGAGCGCGCCGACTTCGAGCGCGCCTCGCGCTCCGGCGGCCGTCCCGAGGGCCTGCCGGACCTGCCCGGCGCCGCCTCCCAGGGCCCCTCCTCCGGCCGCGCCGCCACCGCCGTGATGGCGGCCCGCTCCGCCGTCGGCCGGCCCTACGTGTGGGGTTCCACCGGCCCCACCGGATTCGACTGCTCCGGGCTGATGGTGTGGTCCTACCGCCAGGCGGGCGTCGCACTGCCGCGCACCTCGCAGGCGCAGCGGCACGCCGGGCAGCGGGTCTCCCTCTCGGAGGCGCGCCCGGGCGACCTCGTGACGTACCGCTCGGACGCCAGCCACGTCGGCATGTACGTGGGCAACGGCCAGGTGGTGCACGCCCCGTACCCGGGAGCGCGGGTGCGCTACGACCCGGTCGGGATGATGCCGGTGTCCTCGGTGACGCGGCCCTGAGGGTCCTCCTGCGTACGATCGGGTGATGTTCCCGGGCCTTGGCCGGCTGTGCCGCCTCCTTCCGCGCGCACTGCCGCTGCTCCTGCTGTGCGTGCCGCTCGCCGGCTGCGACTCCGGTTCCGCTTCCGGTTCCGCTTCCCGTCCGGCGGGCGCCACGGAGCGGGCGGTGCGCGGCGCCGTCGCCGCCTGGTCGGCGGCCCCGCCCGAGCGGCTCGCGGCGGTCCCGCTGGAGGACTGGTCCTACGAGGTCACCTCGGTCCGGGAGGAAGGCGTACGGGCCTTCGCGCGGGCCCGGCTGGGCTACCGGCTCACCGGCTACGACACCGCGGCCCCCGCCGGATCGGACCGCGAGGTCGAGCTCGCCCGGGACGCGGACTCCTGGAAGGTGGTGGCCGACCGGCCCGCCCCGGGCGCCGCGCCCCAGCTGTGGGACCAGGGTCCGGTGACCGTGGAGCGCGGGACGTACGCCCTGGTGCTCGGCGGGGCCGGCCAGAGCTCCGCCGCCCTGTCCGCGATCGCGCGGGAGGCCGACGTGGCGGTGCCCGCCGCGAGCGCCGCCTGGCCGCGGCCGTGGGCCGGCCGGGTCGTGGTGCTCGTCCCCGGCACCCTCGACGCGATGGCGGCGCTGCTGGGCCGGCCGGCCGCCGAGTACCGGGGCCTGGGCGCCGTCACCACCGGGCGGACCGGCCCCGGGCCGGCCCCCGCCGACCGGGTCGTCGTCAACCCGGAGGGGTACGCCCAGCTCACGGCGGAGGGCCGCCAGGTCATCCTGACCCACGAGACCACCCACGTCGCCACCCGCGCCGCGACCACGGGGCGGACCCCGCTGTGGCTCTCCGAGGGCTTCGCGGACTGGGCGGCGTACCGGGGCGGACAGCGGACCCCCGCCGAGGCCGCCCCGGCGCTCGCCCGGGCGGTGCGGCGCGGGGACCTGCCGGGCGCGCTCCCCGCCGACGGGGCCTTCGCCTTCGGAGGGGACGCGGAGGCGCTGGCGAGGGCGTACGAGGGCTCCTGGATGGCCTGCCGGCTCATCGCGGGCACGTGGGGCGACGCCGCGCTCGTCGACCTGTACGCGAAGGCCGGGAGCGAGCCGCTGCCCGCGGCCTTGGAGGAGGTCCTCGGGACGGACGCCGACGGGCTGGCCGGAGCCTGGCGCCGCGAGCTCGCCCGCGAGCTCCGGTAGGGTCGCGAAGCGATGCACAAGACGCTGATCGTGACCAACGACTTCCCGCCGCGGCCGGGGGGCATCCAGGCCTTCCTCCACAACATGGCGCTGCGGCTGGACCCCGACCGCGTCGTCGTCTACGCCTCCACCTGGAAGCACTCCGCCGAGGGCCGGGAAGCCACCGCCGCCTTCGACGCGGAGCAGCCCTTCCAGGTCGTGCGCGACCGGACGACGATGCTGCTGCCCACCCCGAGGGTGACCCGGCGGGCGGTGGGCCTGCTGCGCGAACACGGCTGCGAGTCCGTGTGGTTCGGGGCCGCGGCCCCGCTCGGCCTGATGGGCCCCGCGCTGCGCCGGGCCGGCGCCCGGCGGATCGTGGCGACCACGCACGGGCACGAGGCGGGCTGGGCCCAGCTGCCGGGCGCCAGGCAGCTGCTGCGGCGCATCGGCGAGGGCACGGACACGCTGACCTACCTGGGCGAGTACACGCGTTCGCGGATCGCCTCGGCCGTGACGGACCGGGCGGCGGCGCGGATGGCGCAGCTCCCGCCCGGAGTCGACGAGAAGACCTTCCACCCCGGGTCGGGCGGGGACGCGGTCCGGGCCCGGCTCGGGCTGTCGGACCGGCCGGTCGTGGTGTGCGTCTCGCGCCTCGTCCCCCGCAAGGGCCAGGACACCCTGATCGAGGCGATGCCGCGGATCCTGGCGGCGGTGCCCGACGCGGTGCTGCTCGTCGTGGGCGGCGGCCCGTACGGGGCGGACCTGCGCAAGCTGGCCGCCGCCACGGGGGTCGCCTCCTCGGTGGTCTTCACGGGCGCGGTCCCGTGGTCGGAACTGCCCGCCCACTACGGCGCGGGCGACGTCTTCGCGATGCCGTGCCGCACCCGGCGGGGCGGGCTGGACGTGGAGGGCCTGGGCATCGTCTACCTCGAAGCCTCCGCGACGGGCCTGCCCGTGGTCGCGGGCGACTCGGGCGGGGCCCCGGACGCGGTGCTGGACGGGGAGACGGGCTGGGTGGTGCCCGGCGGCGCCCCGGCGGACGCGGCGGACCGCGTCGTGGCCCTGCTCCGGGACCCCGACCTGCGCCGCCGCATGGGCGAGCGCGGCCGGGCCTGGGTCGAGGAGAAGTGGCGCTGGGACCTGCTGGCGGACCGGCTGCGCGAGCTGCTCTGAGAGCCCGCCCAGGGCCCTTCCGGTAGCAGAAGGGGTGAGGACCGGCCATGGCTGACCGTCACTCAGATATATGTCAGCACGGACTCTGGGGGTATCGGGGCATCCGCCCCATCATGCCGCCATGACACCCAAACTGACGCGCCGTCATCTTCTGGGGATCGGCGCCCTGCAGACGGCGGCGGCCCTCGGCTTCACCCGCATCGGCCTGCAGTCCGCGGCCGCCGCCGAACCCGCGGCCGCGCACTACGCCCCCGCCATCGTCGTCGGCTCCGGCTACGGTTCGGCCGTCGCCGCGCTGCGCCTCGGGCAGGCCGGGGTGCGGACCGTCGTGCTGGAGATGGGACGGCTCTGGGACACCCCCGGGCCCGACGGGAAGGTCTTCCCCTCCACCTCCGCCCCCGACCAGCGCTCCATGTGGTTCCGCAACCGCACCGAGGCCCCGCTCGCCCAGTTCCTCTGGCTGGACGTGGTCAACCGCAACATCAGCCCGTACCCCGGCGTCCTGGACCGCGTGAACTACGGGGACATGTCGGTGTACGTGGGCCGCGGCGTCGGCGGCGGCTCCCTCGTCAACGGCGGCATGGCGCCCACGCCGAAGCGCTCGTACTTCACCGAGGTCATGCCCCGGGTGGACGCCGACGAGATGTACGGCACGTACTACCCCCGCGCCCGCGCCATGCTCGGGGTCAACGACATCGACCCGGCCTGGTTCGAGTCCACCGAGTGGTACCGCTTCGCCCGGATCTCCCGCAAGCACGCCCAGAAGGCCGGTCTGCGGACCACCTTCGTCCCCAACGTCTACGACTTCGCGTACATGAAGCGCGAGGCCGCCGGCACCGCCGCGAAGTCCGCGCTCGCCGGCGAGGTCATCTACGGAAACAACCACGGCAAGAAGAGCGTCGACAAGACCTACCTCGCCGCCGCCCTCGGCACCGGCAACGTCACCATCGAGACCATGCAGCGCGTGGTCGGCGTACGGCAGGACCCGGCCGGAGGCTACGTCCTCACCGTCCAGACCAGCGACCTCACCGGCCGCGTCACCCAGGTCCGCGAACTCGGCTGCAAGCAGCTCTTCCTCGGCGCCGGCAGCCTCGGCACCACCGAGATCCTGCTGCGCGCCCGCGAGACCGGCACGCTGCCCGCCCTGAACGACAAGGTGGGCCTCGGCTGGGGCCCCAACGGCAACGTCATGACCGCCCGCGCCAACCACCTGTGGGACACGGTCGGCGCCAACCAGGCCACCATGCCCGCCCTCGGCATCGACGACTGGGACAACGCCTCGAACCCGGTCTTCGCCGAGATCGCCCCGCTCCCGATGGGGTTCGAGCACTGGATCTCGATGTACCTGGCCATCACCAAGAACCCGGAGCGCGGGCGCTTCACCTACGACGCGGCCAGCGACTCGGCGAAGCTCCAGTGGACCCGGGACCAGAACACCCCGTCGGTCCAGGCCGCCAAGCGACTCTTCGACCGGATCAACCGGGCCAACTTCACCATCTACCGCTACGACCTGTTCGGCGACAACAAGAACTTCGCCGACGACTTCACCTACCACCCGCTGGGCGGCTGCGTCCTCGGTGACGCGACCGACGACTTCGGCCGCGTCAAGGGCTACCAGGGCCTCTACGCCACCGACAGCTCGCTGATCCCCGGATCGCTCGGCGTGAACCCCTTCGTGACCGTCACCGCGCTTGCGGAACGGAACATGGCGCGGGTCCTCGCCGAGGACCCGCGCTAAGCCCCCGCCGGGCCGTCAGCCCCGGTAGAGCGCTTCGATCTCGTCCGCGAAGTCCTTCGCCACGACATTCCGCTTCAGCTTCAGCGAAGGCGTGACGTGCCCGGACTCCTCCGTGAACTGGGAGGGAAGAATGCGGAATTTCCGCACCGATTCCGCCTTGGAAACCGCCGCGTTGCCGTCGTCCACGGCCTTCTGGACGGCGGCGATGAGGTCCGCGTCCTCCCGCAGCTCCGCCGCCGTCACACCGGCCGGCTTGCCGTGCTCCGCCGCCCACCGGCCGAGGAACTCCTCGTCGATGGTGACCAGCGCGGCCACGAACGGCCGCGCGTCGCCGACCACCATGCACTCCGCGACCAGCGCGTGCGCCCGGATCCGGTCCTCGATCACCGCGGGCGCCACGTTCTTGCCGCCCGCAGTGACGATGAGCTCCTTCTTGCGCCCGGTGATCGTGAGGTAGCCGTCCTCGTCGAGCGTGCCGACGTCGCCCGTGTGGAACCAGCCGTCGGTCAGCGCGTCGGCGGTGGCCGTCTCGTTCTTCCAGTACCCCTGGAAGATCTGCTCGCCGTGCAGCAGCACCTCGCCGTCGTCCGCGATGCGCACCACGGAGCCCGGCATGGGCTGGCCGACCGTACCGATCTTCTGCTTGTCCCACGGGTTGAAGGTGGTGGCCGCGCAGGACTCCGTCAGGCCGTAGCCCTCCAGCACCGTGAAGCCGATGCCCCGGAAGAAGTGCCCGAGCCGCTCGCCCAGCGGGGCCCCGCCGGAGATCGCGTACTCGCCGCGCCCGCCGAGGACCGCGTGCAGCTTGCTGTAGACCAGCTTCGTGAAGACCTTGTGCTTGAGCTTCAGCCCGAAGGACGGCCCGCGCGGGGTGTCCAGCGCGCGGCTGTACGCGATCGCCGTCTCGGCCGCCGCGTCGAAGATCTTGCCCTTGCCGTCGGCCTGCGCCTTGGCGCGCGCCGAGTTGTAGACCTTCTCGAAGACCCGCGGCACACCGAGGATCAGCGTCGGCCTGAAGGACTGCAGCTCGTCCGTGAGGTTCTTGATGTCCGGTACGCAGCCCAGCCGGATCGGCGCCAGCACGGCCGCCACCTCCACCAGGCGCCCGAAGACGTGCGCGGCCGGAAGGAAGAGCAGCACCGAGCACTCGCCGGTCTTGAACAGCGGCTTCAGTCGCTCCACGGCGTTGCCGCACTCGGCGAAGAAGTTGCGGTGGGTCAGCACGCAGCCCTTGGGGCGGCCGGTGGTGCCCGAGGTGTAGACGATGGTGGCCGGGTCGTCGGCATTGGCCAGGCCGCTGCGCTCGTCGACCTCGGCGTCGGTGACCCCGACGCCCGCGTTCTCCAGCGTCGCCAGCGCGCCGCGCTCGATCTCCCAGACCTCGCGCAGCTCCGGCAGCCGGTCGCGCAGCGCTTCCACGGCCGCGCTGTGCCCGGGGCTCTCGACGATCGCGGCGACCGCGCCGGAGTCGCCGAGGATCCACTGGATCTGCTCGGGGGAGCTGGTCTCGTACACGGGGACGGTGACGGCGCCCGCGCTCCAGATCGCGAAGTCGACCAGCACCCACTCGTAGCGGGTGCGGGAGATCAGGGCGACGCGGTCGCCGGGCCGGATGCCGGCCGCGATCAGACCCTTCGCCGCGGCGCGGACCTCGGCGAGGAACTGCGTCGCCGAGACGTCCTGCCACTTGCCGTCGACCTTGCGCGCCATGACGGCGGTGTCGGGATGCTGAGCGGCGTTGCGGCGGATGAGATCCGTCAGGTTCCCGTCCGACGGGACCTCGTACAGGGCCGGAAGGCTGAACTCGCGCAAGACTGCTGCTCCTCTGGGCGCCATCGCCACCATGTGGACCGACCGGACGTTACCCACCGGTAGTGGGTTCCGGATAGAGGGAACCGGCCAGATGTTCCCTCCGTCACATGCCGCGGCCGTGTCCTGCCGACAGTAGTCGACCCCGTTTGCGACTCGGAAGTAACCGCAGGTCCGGCCGCCTGGCCCGATTCGCCACCAGCCGCGCCCAAGCGCCCCTAGGGTGGCGGGCATGGGTGGCACGAAGAGCGGGACAAGGATCCATGTGGTCAGCGACGTCCACGGCAACACCGAGGCGCTCGCCCGGGCCGGGGAAGGCGCCGACGCGCTGATCTGCCTCGGCGACCTCGTCCTCTTCCTCGACTACGCCGACCACTCGCGCGGCATCTTCCCCGACCTCTTCGGCGTCGAGAACGCCGACCGCATCGTCGAACTGCGCACCGCGCGCCGCTTCGAGGAGGCCCGCGAGTTCGCCCGCGGGCTGTGGGCCGGGCTGGACCGGGAACGGCTGGTCGAGGGCGCGGTGCGGCGCCAGTACGCGGAGATGTTCGCCGCCTTCCCCCGGCCCACCTACGCCACCTACGGCAACGTCGACATCCCCGCCCTGTGGGCCGAGTACGCGGGCCCCGGCCTGACCGTGCTCGACGGGCAGCGCGCCGAGATCGGCGGGCGGGTCTTCGGCTTCGTCGGCGGCGGGCTGCCCTCCCCGATGCGCACGCCGTACGAGGTGCCCGAGGAGGAGTACGCCGCCAAGGTGGAGGCCCTGGGCGACGTCGACGTGCTGTGCTCGCACATCCCGCCGGAGGTCCCGGAGCTCTGCTACGACACGGTGGCCCGGCGCTTCGAGCGGGGGAGCGGCGCGCTGCTCGCCGCGATCCGCCGGATGCGGCCGCGGTACGCCCTCTTCGGCCACGTCCACCAGCCGCTGGCCCGGCGGATGCGGATCGGCTCCACCGAGTGCGTGAACGTCGGCCACTTCGCGGCCACGGGAAGGCCGTGGGCCCTGGAGTGGTGAAGCCCGGCCGCGCGATAGCCTTCACGCGGCGGCCTGGGCCCCTGGGGCCGTCCGCACACTTCCTCGAACACTCCCCGGAGGAGCGACCGCGATGGCGGAACACACCAGCTCGAGCATCACGATCGAGGCGTCACCTGCCGACGTCATGGCCGTGATCGCCGACTTCGCCCGCTACCCCGAGTGGACCGGCGAGGTGAAGGAGGCCGAGGTGCTGGGCACCGACGCCGAGGGCCGGGCCCAGAAGGTCAGGCTGCTGCTCGACGCGGGCGCGATCAAGGACGACCACACGCTGGCGTACACCTGGCCGGCCGAGAACGTGGTCAGCTGGACGCTGGACAAGTCCCAGATGCTGCGGCAGCTGGACGGCTCGTACCTGCTGGCGCCGCTGGGCGACGGGACGCGGACCGAGGTCACCTACCAGCTGACCGTGGACGTCAAGATCCCGATGCTGGGCATGATCAAGCGCAAGGCGGAGAAGGTCATCATCGACCGGGCGCTGGCCGGCCTGAAGAAGCGGGTCGAGGCCGCGTAGCACCTCCCCGGGCGCTGCCCGGACCCGGTCCTCACACGCCGGACGGGCTGAAACACAGCCCCGCCGGCGCTCGAGGCGCGGGTCCGGGCCGGCCCCCCGGCCACAGCACTAGGAGCACCATGCACACCCTCCTCGTCACCGGCCCCGGAGGGGCGGGGCGGAGCACCGTCGCGGCCGCCACCGCGCTCGCCGCCGCACGGCAAGGGCACCGCGTGCTGCTGCTCAGCGCCGACCCGGGCGACCCGCCCGCCGCCCCCCAGGGCAGCCTGCGCGTCGCCCGCGTCGACTCCGGCGAGGAGTTCCGCCAGGAGCTCGTCTCGCTGCAAGAGCGCGGCTCCGCGCTCCTCGGGATGCTCGGCGCCCGCCCGCTCGGCGCCGACGAGCTCACCGAACTGCCCGGCGCCGAACAGTTCGCCCTGCTCCGCGCCCTGCGCCGGGCCGCCGCCGAGCCCGGCACCGACCTCGTCGTCGTCGACATGCCCCCGCTGCACCAGGCGGTGGCCACCCTCGCCCTCCCCGCCCAGCTGCGCCGCTACCTCGCCCGGCTGCTCCCCGCCGAGCGCCAGGCCGCCCGCGCCCTGCGCCCCGTACTGGCCCAGCTCGCCGGGGTGCCCATGCCCGCGCAGTGGCTGTACGAGGCCGCCGCCCGCTGGGACGAGGAGCTGGCGGCCGTCCAGGCCGTCGTGGAGGCGCCCACCACCTCGGTCCGGCTCGTCGCGGAGCCCGGACCCGCCGCCGACGCCGCGCTGCGCCTCGGCCGGCTCGGACTCGCGCTGCAGCAGCTGCCCGTCTCCGCGCTCGTGGCCAACCGGATGCTGCCCGGCGGGTCAGCCGACCCCTGGCTCGCGGGACTCGCCGCCCAGCAGGAGGAGTACGCCGCCCGGTGGGCCGGCGAGGAAGGCCTCCCGGTGCTGCGCGTACCCCACCTCGGGCGGGACCCGCGGGGCCCCGAGGACCTGGCGGCCCTGGCCCCCGCCCCGGCCGCCGCCACGGCGCCGCGCCCCGACTGGGCCGTCGAGGACCGGCTCGCCGAGGACGGGGTGCTGCTCTGGAGCATCCCCCTGCCCCGGGCCGAGAAGCCCGAGCTCGACCTGATCCGGCGCGGCGACGAGCTGCTGCTCACGGTGGGCCCGTACCGCAGGATCGTTCCGCTGCCCGCGGTGCTGCGCCGCTGCACGGTCTCCGGCGCCGCCCTCACCGCCGGCGAGCTCCGCATCCGCTTCACCCCGGACCCCGGCCTGTGGCCGCGGACGGGCTGACACCGGCACGCGGCCCCGTACCGCCGTTCGGGTACCGTCGAAGGTAGTACGCACCCGCACGCCCAGCCGCCGCCGCAGGAGAGTCCGCCATGAGCGAGGCCACCGACCGACCCACCGACGCCTCCGCCGACGAGAACGCCTGGGCGGAGGCCTGCGCCGAGGACCTCGCCGCGGAGAAGGAACGCCGCAGGTCGGAGCAGGGCGCCGGATCCGGGGCCGGGAACGGGACCGCCGCCGAAGAGCTCTTCAAGCTGTTCGAGGCCGTCGCCGACAAGGTCTCGGCGCTGAACAACCCGCTCCTCGGCGTCGCCGCCCAGGGCGCCGTCCGGCAGTTCGTCAACCAGGCGAAGACCGCCGCCAAGCCCGTCATCGAGCGCAACCCCGAGGTCTTCGACCACCTCGCGGCCGCCGGTTCGGAGCTGCTCGCCGCCTACCGCTCGGCGGTCGAGGGCCACGAGCGCCGCTGGACGCGCGAGGAGCCCCGCGACCGGCCGGGCAAGCCCTCCGGCGACCACCCAGGCAATCCGTCGGGCAATCCGTCCGGCGAGCGGCCCCGCGGCAAGGACGAGGGCAAGGACGAGGGCGAGGGCGGCGGCGCCCCCGCCGAGCGCATCGATCTCGACTGATCCTCTTCCCCACTCGGGTACCGTTGGCGGCGGCGGGGTTTGACCGGAAACCGAGGGACTAATGGGACTCACCATCGGCGTCGACATCGGCGGCACGAAGATCGCGGCCGGCGTGGTCGACGAAGACGGCACCATCCTTGAGACGTACAAGGTGCCCACCCCGCCGACACCGGACGGAGTGACGGACGCGATCTGCGCCGCAGTGTCCGAGGTCAGCAGCAACCACACCATCGACGCGGTGGGCATCGGCGCCGCCGGATACGTCGACGACAAGCGCGCGACCGTGCTCTTCGCGCCGAACATCAACTGGCGCCACGAGCCGCTCAAGGACAAGGTCGAGCAGCGCATCGGCCTGCCCGTGGTCGTCGAGAACGACGCAAACTGCGCGGCCTGGGGCGAGTACCGCTTCGGCGCCGGCCAGGGCCACGAGGACGTCATCTGCATCACGCTCGGCACGGGCCTGGGCGGCGGCATCATCATCGGCAACAAGCTCCGGCGCGGACGCTTCGGCGTCGCCGCCGAATTCGGCCACATCCGGGTCGTCCCGGACGGCCTGCTGTGCGGCTGCGGCAGCCAGGGCTGCTGGGAGCAGTACGCCTCCGGGCGGGCGCTCGTCCGGTACGCGAAGCAGCGCGCCAACGCGACCCCCGAGAACGCGACGGTCCTGCTCGCACTCGGCGACGGCACCCCCGAGGGCATCGAGGGCAAGCACATCAGCGAGGCCGCCCGCCAGGGCGACCTGGTGGCCGTCGACTCCTTCCGCGAACTCGCCCGCTGGGCCGGCGCCGGCCTCGCGGACCTGGCCTCGCTCTTCGACCCCTCGGCGTTCATCGTCGGCGGCGGCGTCTCCGACGAGGGCGACCTGGTCCTCGACCCGATCCGCAAGTCCTTCAAGCGCTGGCTGATCGGCGGCGCCTGGCGGCCGCACGCCCAGGTGCTCGCGGCGCAGCTGGGCGGCCGAGCCGGCCTGGTCGGCGCGGCGGACCTGGCCCGCCAGGGCTGACCCCCGTCCCGATTCGCCCCGCTGCCCGCCGTGCCCTCCCGGGTGCGGCGGGCAGTCTGGTTATGTTTCCCGGTATGGAACTCGCCGAGCTGCCCAACTCCCGTACCGAAGCCGATGGTTCCGCCGTGATCCGGGTGCTCTCCTACAACGTCCGCTCGCTGCGCGACGACGAGGACGCGCTGGCCCGGGTGATCCGCGCCTGCGCGCCCGACCTGGTGTGCGTACAGGAGGCGCCGCGGTTCTTCCGGTGGCGCAAGCACGCCGCGCGGCTCGCCAAGAAGAGCGGCCTCGTGGTCCTGTCGGGCGGCGCGACGGCGGCGGGGCCGCTGCTCCTGTGCTCGCTGCGGGCCTTCGTGGAGCGGACCGAGGACGTGCTGCTGCCCCTGACGCCGGGGCGCCACCGCAGGGGCTTCGCGACCGCCGTGGTCCGCTTCGGGGCGGCCCGGGTGGGCGTGGTCAGCGCCCACCTGTCGCTGGAGAGGCGGGAGAGGCAGGCCCAGGCGGGTCTGCTGCTGGACCGGGTCGCCTCGATGGACACCCCGTACGCGATCGCGGCGGGCGACCTGAACGAGGGCCCGGACGGCGCCGCGTTCGGGCGGCTGGCGCAGGCGCTCCAGGACTGCCGGGCGGTGGCGCCGTGGGGCGGCGCGGCCACGTTCCCGCCGGGGGCGCCGTCGCGGCGGATCGACGCGGTCTTCGCCACGCGGGGGGTCCAGGTACTGGCCTGCGGTGTCCCGGCCGGCCTGCCGGGAGTCACGTCCGCGGACCTGCTGGCGGCCACGGACCACCTCCCGGTCCTGGCCGCCCTCCGCCTCCCGGCGGTGTAGGCCGGCTCCTCCGTCCCTGACTAGACGACCGCGCCGCGGCCCGGGTCGTCGTCCTCGTCGTCACCCTGGGACATGCGCGCCACCAGCGTCGCGAAGCCGCCCAGGAAGCCGCCGATGCCCAGAGTGGTCAGCCACCACGTCATGTCCCACTGGAGCAGCACCGCCAGGAGCAGCAGCACCGGTCCGCCCACCACCGCGAGCCAGGCGAACTTCGAGGTCGCGTCGGCCTCCGGCAGGTCCGGCTCCGGGGGCACGAAGTGGCCCTCGTCCTTGGCGGAGTCGGGCAGGTCGTCCGGGTCGGCCAGCGAGTGGTCCCGCGGCCCGGCCATTCCGACGCCCGGGGCGAACACCACGGAACTGCCCAGGGCGGCCGCCGGGGCCGCCGGGGCCTCTGGGGGGTCGGGGGCTTCCTCGGCCTCCTGGACTTCCGGACCCTTCGGCTCGCCGGGGCTCCCGGCTTCGAGCGGTGCCACGTCATCCTCCGGCAGGAGCAGGTTCTCGATCGGCCGGAACGGTCTCGAGCCCGGCGGGTCCGCGGGCTCCTGTCCGTACCCGGCGACGATCGCCGCCCACGCCGCCTCCTCGTCCAGCGGGGGTACGCCCCCGGCGGACTCCTCGTGTTCAGCCACCGCTGGCCGCCCCCTCCCTGCCCACGCTCTCCGCCAGTCGACCGACGAACGCGTAACTGTCCGCGAAGATGCGCTCCGCGTCATGGTCCAACGTCGCGACGTGGTAGCTCTGTTCCAGCAGGGTCTCGGTGACGTCGGTGGAGGAGACCCGCGCCAGGATCCGCGCCGAGTCGGCCGGGCGTACGACGTGGTCCTGCGGGCTGTGCAGGAGCAGCAGCGGCTGCGTCACCTGCGGCAGCTCGGTGTCCAGCATCTGCAGGAACTTGCGCAGCGAGTGCGCGGCCCGGGTCGGGATCCGGTCGTAGCCGACCTCCTCCGAGCCCTGCTTGGCGATGTCGCTCGCGATGCCCGGCGTCGACCGCACGAAGTGCTTGACCACCGGAAGGGCGACGGCCAGCGGGTCGTGGACCTTGTTGACCGGGTTGACGAGAACGATCCCGCTGATCGAGTCCCCGTGCTTCGCCGCCAGCCGCAGCGTCAGCGCGCCGCCCATGGACAGCCCGAAGACGAACACCTGCTCGCAGCTCTCCAGCAGCTCCCGCAGCGCGCGGTCCACCTCGGCGTACCAGTCCTGCCATCCCGTGAGCTGCATGTCCTGCCAGCGCGTCCCGTGCCCGGGCAGCAGGGGCAGCGACACCGTCAGACCTCGCGCGGCCAGATGGTCCGCCCAGGGGCGCATCGACTGCGGGGAACCGGTGAAGCCGTGGCAGAGGAGGACGCCGACCTTTCCGCCCTCGTGGCGGAACGGCTCGGCTCCAGGGAGGACGGGCACCAGGGTCTCCTTCGAAGGGGGGTGGGGGGTGCGTAGCGCTGTGTGACTTCACCGTACGCGACAGGGGTGGCACCGACCAGGGTCGTCGGGCCGCTGCGGGCGCGGGCCCGGGCATCCGTGCCCCGCGGCCGTCGGGCGGGTGGTGTACGGGGATGCCCGAGCCGGGCCGAACGTGCTCGGAAGCAGTGCCGGTTGCAGATCCTCGACCGCGCGTCCGGCCGGAGTGGAGCGACGGATCGAGGCCGGGCGTCCGGCGATCGCCGTCGGCGGTCGCCGGCTCGCGGGGAGACGGCCGGCCCGGCCCGGCTTGCGGCGACTCGACCGGCAGCGGCCGACATCGCCAGGAACGGTTAAGGTCTGTTCGACAGACACAGGAAGGCTTTCGAGTTGATCTACGGCGCAATGAAGTTCTCGATCGGCGGTTCCCTGAAGCTCGCCTTCAGGCCGTGGGTGGAGGGCCTCGAGAACATTCCCGCGGAGGGGCCGGCGATCCTCGCGAGCAACCACCTGTCCTTCTCCGACTCCTTCTTCCTCCCGGCCGTGCTGGACCGGAAGGTGACCTTCATCGCGAAGGCGGAGTACTTCACCTCCCCGGGGGTCAAGGGCAGGCTGACGGCGGCCTTCTTCAAGGGCGTCGGCCAGCTGCCCGTGGACCGCTCCGGCGCGCGCGGGGCCGGCGAGGCCGCGATCAAGAGCGGCATCGACGTCATCGAGCGCGGGGAGCTGTTCGGCATCTACCCCGAGGGGACGCGTTCACCCGACGGCAGGCTCTACCGCGGCAAGCCCGGCGGGCTCGCCCGGGTGGCGCTGGCCACCGGTGCGCCCGTCATCCCCGTCGCGATGATCGACACGGAGAAGATCCAGCCGCCCGGCAAGGTGGTTCCGAAGCTGATGCGTCCGGGTATCCGGATCGGAAAGCCGCTGGACTTCAGCCGCTACCAGGGCATGGACGGGGACCGCTTCATCCTCCGCTCGGTGACCGACGAGGTCATGTACGAGATCATGAAGCTCTCCGGCCAGGAGTACGTGGACATCTACGCGACGGCCGCGAAGCGGCAGATCGCCGACGCGGAGAAGGCCGTGGCCAAGAGCGAGAAGGCCGAGAAGGCGGAGAAGGCGCACGCGGCCGACAAGGCCGCGGACACCGACAAGTAACAGCACGCGGGCGCGCACCGCCCGTACGGGGTGGGGGAGATGGCGAAGCGCGAGCGCGTCGTACGCATGTCGGTCGAACAGCCGCTGTGGCGTGCCCTGACGGCCTACCGGCTGCTCACCATGGTCTACGCGGTACTGCTGTTCGCCTTCGCCCACAACAAGTTCGACCGCCCCTGGATCGCGGTCTGCTATCTCGCCGTCCTCGCCGGCTGGACCCTGCTCACCTCCCCCAAGGTGGCGAACGCCGCCAGCTGCACCAAGCGGTTCCTGTGCGCCGACCTCACCGTCGCCTGCGTGGGCATCCTGCTCACCCCGCTCGCGGACACCCACGAGCGGATCGCGGCCGGCGGACCCACCCTGCCGTCCATATGGACGGCGGGCGCCGTCCTGGCCTTCGCCATCAAGGGCGGCTGGCGCTGGGCCTGTTTCGCCTCCACCTTCGTCGCCGCCGCCAACCTGGTCCAGCGGGGCGAGCCCACCCGGGACACCCTGCACAACGTGCTGCTGGTCTGGGTCGCCTCCGTCGCCATCGGCTACGTCGTCGAGGTCGCCCGGGCCAGTGAGGCCACGCTCGCCCGTGCCCTGGAGATCGAGGCCGCCACCCGCGAGCGCGAACGCCTCGCCCGCGACATCCACGACGGGGTCCTCCAGGTCCTCGCCATGGTCCAGCGGCGGGGCACCGAACTGGGCGGGGAGGCCGCGGAGCTCGGCCGGATGGCGGGGGACCAGGAGGTCGCGCTGCGCACCTTGGTCTCCAGCGGGCTGGCGCGGCCCTCCAGGATCTCCGGCGACGAGTCGCTCGGCGCGCTCGTGGCCGCGTACGAGGTGGAGGAACCCGGCGCCGACGAGGGCGAGCTGGACCTGCGGACGCTCCTCGCCCCGCACGCCGGCTCCCGGGTGAGCTTCGCGGAGCCGGGCGCCCCGGTGCCGCTGCCGGTGCCCGCGGCGAAGGAGCTGGCCGCGGCGGTCGGGGCGGCCCTGGACAACGTGCGCAAGCACGCCGGCGAGGGGGCCAGCGCCTGGATCCTGGTCGAGGACTGGGGCGACGAGGTGATCGTGACCGTCCGCGACGACGGCCCGGGCATCCCGGCGGGCCGGCTCGACCAGGCCGAGGGCGAGGGCCGGATGGGCGTGGCCCTGTCCATCCGGGGCCGGCTGCGGGACCTCGGCGGCAGCGCCGAGCTGGTGTCCGTCCCCGGACAGGGCACCGAAGTGGAACTGAAAGTACCGAGGGGGAGCACCCAGTGATCGAGCACAGCGAGACCGGCCGGGGCGGCGACAACGCCGGCATCAAGGTCATGGTCGTCGACGACCACCCGATGTGGCGGGACGCGGTCGCCCGCGACCTGGCCGCCGCCGGCTTCGACCTGGTGGCCACCGCGGGCGACGGCCCGGAGGCGCTGCGCCGGGCCCGCGCCGCCGCCCCGCACGTGCTCGTCCTCGACCTCAACCTGCCGGGCATGCCCGGGGTCCAGGTCTGCAAGGAGCTGGTCGGCGCCGACCCGGCGCTGCGGGTCCTGGTCCTGTCCGCGAGCGGCGAGCACGCCGACGTACTGGAGGCGGTGAAGTCCGGCGCGACCGGCTACCTGCTGAAGTCGGCCGGGGCCCAGGAGCTCATCGACGCCGTCCGCCGCACGGCGGCCGGCGACCCCGTCTTCACCCCGGGCCTGGCCGGCCTGGTCCTCGGCGAGTACCGGCGCCTGGCCACCGACCCCGCGCCGGCCGCCGCCGACGAGCCGAAGGCCCCGCAGCTGACCGACCGCGAGACCGAGGTGCTGCGGCTGGTGGCCAAGGGACTCTCGTACAAGCAGATCGCGGAGCGCCTCGTCATCTCCCACCGCACGGTGCAGAACCACGTGCAGAACACCCTGGGCAAGCTCCAGCTGCACAACCGGGTGGAGCTCGTCCGCTACGCGATCGAGCGGGGCCTCGACGACGCGTAAGGGGTGAACAATTCCTCGTACGAGTGAACAGGCGTACGCAACATCCCGTAATTCCACCGGAATTGACCCTTTCTCAGGTCTTGCTGTGACCTGAGTCACCACTAGCGTGACCGTCATGCGGGCCCTGCGGCCTCAGCGGGCCCTGTGGCGAAGGGAAATTCCATGAAGGTCGGAGTGCTGACGGGCGGCGGGGACTGCCCCGGACTCAACGCGGTGATCCGCAGCGTCGTGCGCAAGGGCGTGCAGGAGTACGCCTACGAGTTCGTCGGGTTCCGGGACGGCTGGCGCGGCGCGGTCGAGGGCCGCACCGTCCCGCTCGACATCCCCGCCGTCCGCGGGATCCTGCCGCGCGGCGGCACCATCCTCGGCTCCTCGCGCACCAACCCGTTCAAGCTGGACGACGGCGTCCGCCTGATCAAGGAGAACCTCGCCAAGTACGAGGTCGACGCGCTCGTCGCGATCGGCGGCGAAGACACCCTGGGCGTGGCCGCGAAACTGTACGAGGAGTACGGAATCCCGTGCGTCGGGGTCCCGAAGACCATCGACAACGACCTGTCGGCCACCGACTACACCTTCGGCTTCGACACCGCGGTCGGCATCGCCACCGAGGCCATCGACCGGCTGCACACCACCGCCGAATCGCACATGCGCGTCCTGGTCGTCGAGGTGATGGGCCGGCACGCCGGCTGGATCGCCCTGCACTCGGGGCTCGCGGGCGGCGCCAACGTCATCCTCATCCCCGAGCAGCGCTTCGACGTGGACCAGGTGTGCGCCTGGGTGACCTCGCGGTTCAAGGCGAGCTACGCGCCGATCGTGTGCGTCGCCGAGGGTGCGATGCCCAAGGACGGCGAGATGGTGCTCAAGGACGGGACGAAGGACTCCTTCGGGCACGTCCGGCTGTCGGGCGTGGGCGAGTGGCTGGCCAAGGAGATCGAGGCGCGGACCGGCAAGGAGGCCCGTACGACGGTGCTCGGGCACGTCCAGCGGGGCGGCACGCCGAGCGCGTTCGACCGGTGGCTCGCGACCCGGTTCGGGCTGCACGCGATCGACGCCGTGCGCGACGGGGACTTCGGCAAGATGGTCGCGCTGAAGGGGACGGACATCGTGCGCGTGCCGATCGCCGAGGCCACGGCGAAGCTCAAGACGGTGGACCCGGCGCTGTACAAGGAGGCCGGAGTGTTCTTCGGCTGAGCCGGAGCGCGAAGGCGGACCGTGGGTCGTATGGTGACAGACGACCCATGGTCCGAGCATTTTGGCGCAGCACGGGAGCGAACGTGGAAATCCTGGCATTCGGGGTGCAAGGGGACGAGAAGCCGCTCATCGAGAAGGCCTTCGCGGGACAGCACGAGGTGCGCTGCCTGGACGTCTTCCTGAGCGAGGACACCGCCCCCATCGCGGCCGGGTACGAGATCGTGTCCTCGAGCGTGAACGCCGACCTGAACGGCCGGGTGCTGCAGACCCTGGCGGCGGGCGGCACCAAGATGATCGCCCAGCGCTCCACCGGCTTCAACAACATCGACCTGGAGGTCGCGCGCCGGCTCGGCCTGACGGTCAGCCGGGTGTCGTACTACTCCCCGTACTCGGTGGCCGAGTTCGCGTGGACCCTGGCCATGGCCGTGAACCGGCGGATCGTCCGCGCCTCGAACCGGACGCGGGACTTCGACTTCCGCCTCAACGGCCTGATGGGCCGCGACATGCGCGGCCGCACCGTGGGCGTCCTCGGAACCGGCAAGATCGGCGAGGCGTTCACCCGGATCGCGCACGGCTTCGGGATGAACCTGCTGGGCTGGGACGTGGCGCAGAACCCGGCGTGCGTGGAGCTGGGCATGAAGTACGTGGACAAGGACGAGCTGTTCGCGTCCTCGGACCTGATCAGCCTGCACGTCCCGCTGCTGGAGTCCACGCACCACATCATCGGCCCCGAGGCGCTGAAGACGATGAAGGACGACGCGATCCTGGTGAACTCCAGCCGGGGCGGCCTGGTGGACACGGACGCGCTGGTCACGGAGCTGCGGTCCGGACGCTTCGCCGGGGTCGGTCTGGACGTGTACGAGGCGGAGGCGGGGCTCTTCTTCCTGGACAAGTCCCTGGTGGTGGTCGAGGACGACACCCTGGCGCGGCTGATCACCTTCCCGAACGTGGTCGTCACCTCCCACCAGGCGTACTACACCCGCGACGCGGTGGGCCAGATCATCGACACCACGGTCGCCAACGTCGCGGACTACCTGGCGGGCCGCCGCTCGGAGAACACCCTCTCTCCTTCTTGACGCGCCGCACTCTCCCTCTTGACGCGCCGCTCGCGCGGTTCGGCCCCGGGGGGCCTCTCCGGCTTCGCGGCGCTGCGCCGGACTCCGTCCGGCGGAGCCCCGGGGGACGGGTCCGGGCAGCGGGTCCGGGCAGCGGGTCCGGGGCTATCCGCGGGCAGCGGCCACGCGGAGGCCCGCGATCAGGTCGCGGACCAGCTCCGCGCCGCGGAGGGTCAGGACCGACTCCGGGTGGAACTGGACCCCCGCGAAGCCCCCCGCCGCGGAGCGCAGCGCGTGGACCTCGCCCGTGGCGGGGTCCCGGGAGACCTCGATGCCCCGAAGGGCCAGGGACCGCTCCCGCTCCGCGGAGCAGTGCGCCGCGTACGTGTTGTAGAACCCGACGACCTCCTGCGCCCCGCCGAAGTACGGGATCCGCGTCTGCGCCCCCTGCGCGGGCTCGGCCTTGCGGACGAGCGGCAGCCCGAGCTCGGCGGCCAGCAGCTGGTGGCTCAGGCAGACCCCGAGCAGCCCGCCCCGGTGCCCGGCCAGCAGCTCCGCGGTCAGCTCGCGCATCGTGCGGATCTTCGGATCCCCGAAGTCCGCCGGGTCGCCCGGGCCGGGGCCGAGCACGATCGGCCCGTCCCAGGCCAGGGCCGCCGCGCGCAGACCCGGATCGTCGTAGCGGCGTACGGTCACCTCCAGCCCGGCCACCCGCAGCACGTGCCCCAGCATCGAGGTGAAGGTGTCCTCGCCGTCCACCACCAGTGCGTGGCCCGTCACCGCGGCCGGCCGCTCCTGCATCCGGAGCCAGAACGGCGCCAGGTCCTCGCGGCGAGCCGCCAGTGCCGCCTGGACCCGGGGGTCGTCGGCCAGCCGGGCCCCCGCGAAGGAGGGCCGGACCGCCGCCGGGCGCACCCCCAGCGCCGCGAGCACGCCCGCCGCCTTCGCGTGGGTCTCGGCGACCTCGCCCGCCGGGTCGGAGTGCCGGACCAGCGTGGCCCCGACCGGCACCCGCAGCGCGCCGTCCGCGGCGATGTCCGCCGTGCGGATCAGGATCGGCGAGTCCAGCGTCTGCGCGCCGGCGGCGTCGAGGCCCAGCAGGGCCAGCGCGCCCGCGTAGTAGGCCCGGCCCCCGGTCTCGTACCGCTCGATGACCCGGCAGGCGTTCTGGACCGGCGACCCGGTCACCGTGGCCGCGAACATGGTCTCCTTCAGGACCTCCCGCACGTCCAGTGAGGACCGGCCGCGCAGTTCGTACTCGGTGTGCGCGAGGTGCGCCATCTCCTTGAGCCGGGGCCCGACGACGACCCCGCCCATGTCGCCGACCGTGCACATCATCTTCAGTTCCTCGTCGACGACCATGGACAGCTCCTCGGTCTCCTTGCGGTCCCCGAGGAAGGACAGCACGGACTCCACGGAGGGGCCCTCGGCCGGATACCGGTACGTACCGCTGATCGGGTTCATCACGACGGTGCCGCCGGACATCCGCACGTGCACCTCGGGGCTGGCCCCGACGAGGGTGCGGTCCCCGGTGTGGACCACGTAGGTCCAGTACGCGCCCCGCTCGCCCTCCAGCAGCCGCCGGAACAGCGCGAGCGCGTCGGCGCGGCCGAAGCCCTCGATCCGGCCCCCGTAGGTGCGCCGGATGACGAAGTTCGCGCCTTCGCCCCGCCCGATCTCGTCCTCGATGACGCGCCGGACGGTGGCCGCGTACTCCTCGTCGGGGACGTCGAAGCCGCCTCCGTCGACCCGCACCTCGTGGTCCGGGAGGGCGGCCAGCGCCTCGGCGAGCGGGATCTCGTACGCCTCGTCCGCGACCAGCACGCTCAGCGGCGTGCCGTCGTCGCGCACGTCGAACCCGCGCTCCCGCATCTGGCGGAAGGGGACGAGGGCCAGCGCGGGCCGCTCGCCGACGGGGAGGTCGGCGAGGTGCTCGGCCTCGTGGACCGGGCCGATCAGGACCTCGACGGTGTCGTGGTCGCGGCCGGGGGTGCGGCGGCGCAGCAGGGCGAACGGCGGGGCCGAGTCGTCCAGCAGCGCGTGCAGGTCGAGCAGTCGGCTGGGGTCCATGGGCATCGACATGGAGGGGGCGTCCTTCCGGGTGGTGGAGGGACGGCCGGGGCTCCGCGAAAACAGCGAAGGCCGCCCCTCGGGGCGGCCTTCGCTTCGCTCGTGTCTTCAGGTACGCGCGAGAAGTGGGCCGCCGGGAGCGGGCCACCACCAGTTCTTGTTCGAGTGCGCGTACATGGCGTGAACCCTAGCCCACTGGTGCGGGTGAACGGGTGGGTAACACAGTGAGAGACATCCGTCTCACGTAGTGGTCGTCGGGCCGGGCGTGCCGTGTGACGCCGTAATGTGTGTGGGGTGACCGTGAACGCTGAAACCCAAGCCCCCGCCTTCAAGGCGACCTGGCGAGACCTTCCCGCGGCGCAGCAGCCTTCGTACCCCGATGCCGAGGCCCTGCGCGCTGTCGTCGCGGACCTCGAGTCGTATCCTCCGCTCGTTTTCGCGGGTGAGTGCGACCAGCTGCGCGCCCGTCTGGGAGCCGTCGCCAAGGGCGAGGCGTTCCTGCTGCAGGGCGGCGACTGCGCCGAGGCCTTCGATGCCGTCTCCGCCGACCACATCCGCGCCAAGCTGAAGACGCTGCTCCAGATGAGTGCCGTCCTGACGTACGCGGCCTCCGTGCCGGTCGTCAAGGTCGGCCGCATCGCGGGCCAGTACTCCAAGCCGCGCTCCAAGGACACCGAGACCCGCGACGGCATCACCCTGCCGACCTACCGCGGCGACTCCGTCAACGGCTTCCCCTTCACCGAAGAGGCCCGGATCCCGGACCCCGAGCGGCTGAAGCGGATGTACCACGCCTCCGCCTCGACGCTGAACCTGGTGCGCGCCTTCACCACCGGCGGCTACGCCGACCTGCGCCAGGTGCACGCCTGGAACCAGGACTTCGTGAAGTCCTCCCCGTCCGGGCAGCGCTACGAGCAGCTCGCGCGGGAGATCGACAACGCGCTGAACTTCATGAAGGCGTGCGGCACCGACCCGGCCGAGTTCAAGGCCGTCGAGTTCTACGCCTCCCACGAGGCGCTGCTCCTCGACTACGAGGGCGCCCTCACCCGTACGGACTCCCGCACCGGCCGGCTGTACGACACCTCGGGCCACATGGTCTGGATCGGTGAGCGCACCCGCCAGCTGGACCACGCGCACATCGAGTTCTGCTCGCAGATCGCCAACCCGATCGGCATCAAGCTCGGCCCCACCACCACGGTGGACGAGGCGCTGACCTACATCGACCGCCTGGACCCCGAGCGCGAGCCGGGCCGGCTGACCTTCGTCGTCCGCATGGGCGCCGACAAGGTCCGCGACAAGCTCCCCGAGCTGGTCGAGAAGGTCACCGCCTCCGGCGCGACCGTCGCGTGGGTCACCGACCCGATGCACGGCAACACCTTCGAGGCGGCTTCCGGCCACAAGACGCGCCGTTTCGACGACGTGCTCGACGAGGTCAAGGGCTTCTTCGAGGTCCACAAGGGCCTCGGCACCCACCCGGGCGGCATCCACGTCGAGCTCACCGGTGACGACGTCACCGAGTGCGTGGGCGGCGGCGACGAGATCTTCGTCGACGACCTCCACCAGCGCTACGAGACGGCCTGTGACCCGCGCCTGAACCGCAGCCAGTCCCTGGACCTGGCGTTCTTGGTCGCGGAGATGTACCGGGACCAGTAGGCGGACAGCTCGCTGTGAGCACCTCATGACGGTGGGGCGCGGATCGAATGTGATCCGCGCCCCATCGTCGTATCCGGCCCTTTTAGGGGACCCTAAGTTTGGGTATGGTTAGGTAAGCCTCACCGAATAGGGGATGGCTGGCCGAACCATTCCTCGCCAGGGAGGTGAACCGCGTGTACGTCTGCTCTTGCTTCGGGATCACCGACAGGCAGGTCAAGGACCACGCGGCCGCCGGGGCCTGCACGCCCCGCCAGATCGCCTCGGCCACCAAGGCCGGCACCGACTGCGGCTCCTGCGTGCGCACCATCCAGGGTCTTCTCGGACGCGGTGCGTGCCCCCGCCGGGAGCTGCTGGAGAAGGGCGAGGTGGCCACCGTGCTCGCCGCCGACCCGCTGGTACCGGTCGGTGCGGAGCTCGCCGAAGCCGCGTAGGGCCCTCGCGTACCGCGCGGCCCGCGCCCGCCGGCCGGGCTGCTAGCTGGGCTGCTCGATGAGCTGCGCGATGTAGAGCGCCTCGCCGATGGACTCGATGAGCTCCAGCTGGGTGTCGAGGTAGTCGATGTGGTGCTCCTCGTCCTCCAGGATCTCCTCGAAGAGCCGCGCCGAGGTGACGTCACCCTTGCCGCGCATGACCTCGATGCCGCGCTTGAGGCGGTCGATCGCCTCGACCTCGACCTGTCGGTCCGCCTGGAACATCTCCGTCAGCGTCTGGCCCACGCGCACGTGGAAGAGGCGCTGGTAGTTCGGGAGACCGTCGAGCATCAGGATGCGCTCGGTGATCTTGTCCGCGTGCTTCATCTCATCGATGGACTCTTCACGCGTGTACTTGGCGAGCTTCGTCCAGCCCTTGTTGTCCTGGATCCGGTAGTGGAGCCAGTACTGGTTGATGGCCGTAAGCTCGCCGGTCAGCTGCTCGTTGAGAAACTCAAGGACCTCGGGGTCGCCCTGCATCGCAGAGGCTCCTTCCAGGCAATGTCAGCAATGTGACGGGGCAGGTGCGCGCATCCTTGCACCGCCGCAGGAAGCCGTCCAGTAAGTGCCTCCTTAGTGGGAGTTGCCGTGACTTGCCCGAATCGGGCCGTACCTGGTCATGACCACCCTGCCAAGTCTGTCACCATGGAGGTATGGGTCAGCCGGAAAGCCGGGAATCTCCGGGATCAGAACAACTGGAGCTTCCCCCGGGGCAGAGGCTGCAGCGCGGCTGGCCGGTCACCCACTACGGGCCCGTTCCCAAGTTCAAGCCGGACCGCTGGGAGTTCCGCGTCTTCGGCGCGACGGCCGACGGTGACAAGCACTGCTGGAACCACGAGGAGTTCGCGGCGCTGCCGTTCGAGTCCGTCGTGGCGGACCTGCACTGCGTGACGAAGTTCAGCATGCCCGGCGCCGAGTGGGGCGGCGTGCTCACGCGCACCGTCCTCGACCTCGCCCCGCCGTCCCCGCAGGTCACGCACGTGATGGTGTGGGCCGAGTACGGCTTCAGCTCCAACATGCGCCTCGCCGACTTCGCCTCCGGGCGGGCCGTCTTCGCCACCCACGAGGGCGGTGAGCTGCTCACCGCCGAGCACGGTTTCCCGCTGCGGCTCGTCGTGCCGCACCTGTACGCCTGGAAGGGCCCCAAGTGGGTCCGCGGCATCGAGTACATGACCGCCGACCGCCGCGGCTTCTGGGAGGAGCGCGGCTACCACAACATCGGCGACCCCTGGCGGGAGCAGCGCTACTCCTACCAGGAGGAGCCGGGGGACGGCCCCGAGCTGTAGCCCGGTGGTGCGGGTGGACGACCGCGTCCGCCGCCGGCCGCATCCGGACGGCCGTACGGAGGTCCACGCCGGCCGCGCGGATCCCCAACGCGTCAGGCGGGCCCGCGGAGCTCCTTGAGCAGTGCCACGTCCGCCGCGTGGCCCTCCTTGCCGCCGGGCGTCTCCGTGATCAGCGGCACGCCCTCCATCGCCGGATGCGTGAACAGCTCGGCGAAGGCGTCCCGGCCGATGTGGCCCTGCCCGATGTTCTCGTGCCGGTCCTTGTGGGCGCCCACGCCCTCCTTGGAGTCGTTGGCGTGCACCAGCTTCAGCCGGCCCTCGCCCACCGTGTCCACCAGCAGGTCCAGCGTCTGCTTCGTGCCGCCCGGCTCCGCGAGGTCGTGTCCGGCCGCGAAGATGTGGCACGTGTCCAGGCAGATCCCGAGCATCGGATGGCGGTCGAGGGCGTCGAAATACGGGCCGAACTCCTCGGCGGTCGAACACAGCGAGGAGCCCTGCCCGGCCGTGGACTCCAGCAGCAGGAACGGGTCGTCATCGTGCGTCAGCTCGTCCAGCAGCGGCAGCATGTGCTCCCTGACCTGCGCGTACGCCGCCTCGCGCGGGCGGCCCCCGGTCGCCGAGCCGGTGTGCACGACCACCCCGAGCGCGCCGATCGCGCGGGCCCGGCGCAGCGAGTGCCGCAGCGACTCCACCGACTTCTCGACGGTCGCCTCGGTGTGCGAGCCGAAGTTGATCAGGTACGGCGCGTGGACGTACGCCGGGATCCCCTCGGCGGCACACGCCTCGCGGAACAGCTGGTCCTGCGCCGGATTGCCGAGCGGGGTGGCCCAGCCGCGCGGATTGGCGACGAAGACCTGCACGGCCTCCGCGCCCATCTCGCGGGCGTAGGCCAGCCCGACCGAGGCGAGCCCGCCGGCGACGGGGACGTGCCCGCCCACGGGATTGCGGCTCATCGAATTGCTCATGGCGTGGTGTTACAGCCCCTTGGTCCTGATGGTGATGGTGCTGCCCTCGGCGGCGTTCTGGCCGGCGGGCACCGACTGGGCGTCGATGGTGCTGCTGAAGGAGAGGAAGGGCTTCTCGACCCTCACCTTGAAGCCCAGCCCCTCCAGGGTCTTGCGGGCCGCGTCCACTTCCTGGCCGGTGACGTCCGGCACCGGGATCTGGCGCGGGCCCTTGGAGACGGTGAGCGTGACCGTGTCACCGGTCGCGGCCTGGCTCCCGGCGGCGACCGACTGGTTGGCGACCGCACCGGCGGGGGAGGGGGAGTTGACCTGCTCGGGGGCCGTCGCCACCTTCAGCCCGAGGTCCTCCAGGAGGGAGCGGGCCTGGTCGACGGGCTTGCCCGCCACACTGGGCACCGGCACCGGTCGGCCCTTGCTGACCAGGAGCTTGACCTCCGTGTCCAGGGGCCGCTTCTGGCCGTCCGGCGGGTCCGTGCTGATCACCGAGCCCTGGGCGACGTCCTGGCTGAAGGCCTGCGTGAGCGCCCCGACGGCCAGGCCGGCCGAGGTCAGCTCCGCCTTCGCCGCCTCCAGGGGCTTGCCCTTCAGGTCGGGCACGGCGACGACCTCGGGCCCGCGCGAGATGGTGAGCGACACCGCGCCGTTGCCGCGGACGCGCTTGCCGCCCGGGGGATCGGTGTTCATCACCGTCC
Organism: Streptomyces sp. ICC4; assembly: GCF_003287915.1. NCBI lineage: Bacteria > Bacillati > Actinomycetota > Actinomycetes > Kitasatosporales > Streptomycetaceae > Streptomyces > Streptomyces sp. ICC4. Next base: position 528,782 of record NZ_CP030286.1, read on the forward strand.
CCTTGGCGAAGGAGTCGCTGAACTTGCGGTCCACCCGCTTCACACCGAGACCGGCGTCCGACAGCCGGGACCTGGCGTCCGCCTCGGTCTTGCCGAGCAGATTCGGGACCTGGGTGAACTGGCCGGAACTGATGTACCAGACGCCCGTGCCGAGACCCAGGCAGAGCAGGACGCCGACCACCGCGAGCAGCAGCCCGCGCCGACGGGGCCGCCGCCGCGAGGGGGCCGGGGGCAGCGGCGGGGACGCCAGCCGGGAGGTGTGGGACAGGGGCTCGGAGTGCGATGCGACCGGCCGCGGGATCACGCTGGTGCGGTCCTCGGCGGCGGTCCGCTCCTGGGTGCGCGCCTGCGGGGGCACGGCGTCCAGCTCGGCCTCGCCGAGCTGCGCGCGGGCCTCCAGGACCAGCCCGAGGAGGGCGGCGGCGTCGTGGGGCCGCAGCTCGGGATTGCGCGCGGTGGCGTACGCGACGAGCTCGTCCAGCGCGGCCGGCAGCCCGGGGACGGCCGCCGACGGGGGCGGGACGTCCTCGCCCAGGTGCCGGTAGAGCACCTGCGCGGGACTGTCGCCGGTGTGCGGCTTCGAGCCGGTGAGCATCTCGTAGAGCACGACACCGCAGGCGTAGACGTCCACGCGGGTGTCGGTGACGCCGTTCTCGATCTGCTCGGGCGCGAGGTAGGAGACGGTGCCGAGGACGGAGCCGGTGGTGTTCGTGACGGAGCCGACCGATCGGACCAGCCCGAAGTCGGCCACCTTGACCCGGCCGTCATCGCCGATCAGCACGTTCTCGGGCTTCATGTCGCGGTGCACGAAGCCGGCCCGGTGCGCGGCGCCCAGGGCGGCGAGGACCGGCTCCAGAATGTCGAGGGCCGCGCGCGGCTGCAGCGCGCCGCGCTCGCGCAGCACGTCGCGCAGGGTGCAGCCGGAGACGTACTCCATGGCGAGGTACGTGTACGGGCCGTGCGTGCCCTGGTCGAAGACGGCCACCACGTTGGGGTGGGCGAGGCGCGCCACGGACTTCGCCTCCCGGATGAACCGGTCGACGAAGGAGCCGTCGGCGGCGAGCGCCGGATGCATCACCTTCAGCGCGAGCACCCGGTCGAGGCGGGTGTCGACGGCCCGGTAGACCGTGGCCATGCCGCCGGCCGCGATACGGGCGTCCACGCGGTAGCGGCCGTCGAGCGTCTGCCCGACGAGCGGGTCATCCAGGGTCGTGTCCACCCGGCGATTCTACGAGGGCCCCGCCCGGGTCGGACCAGGGTCCCCGTCCGTTGCAGCGCAGCTGTGACGTGGGCGCCGGGGCCGAGCCGGCGCCGGGCGCCGTCCCGGCCCGCGGCACCGGTTCAGAACGCCGGGCGCTCGGGGTCGAGGGCGGCGCGGCCCTCCACCGGGGAGGAGGCCTCCGCGAAGCGTCGCTCCGGGATCCGTCCCGCGCGGTGCGCCAGGCGGCCCGCCGTCACGGCGTCCCGCATCGCCGCCGCCATCAGCACGGGCAGCTGCGCACGGGTCACCGCGGAGGCGAGCATCACCGCCGAGCAGCCCAGTTCCATGGCCAGGGCCACGTCCGAGGCCGTCCCGGCCCCCGCGTCCAGGATCACCGGAACCCCGGCCCGCTCCGCGATCAGCTCGAAGTTGTGCGGGTTGCGGATGCCCATCCCGGAGCCGATCGGAGACCCCAGCGGCATGATCGCCGCACAGCCCACGTCCTCCAGCTTGCGCGCGAGCACCGGGTCGTCGTTCGTGTAGGGCAGGACCGTGAAGCCCTCGTCCACCAGCACTTCGGCGGCGTCGAGCAGTTCCACCCCGTCCGGCAGGAGCGTCCGCTCGTCCGCGACGACCTCCAGCTTGATCCAGTCCGTGCCGAGGGCCTCGCGGGCCAGCCGGGCGGTGAGCACCGCCTCGCCCGCCGTGAAGCAGCCCGCCGTGTTCGGCAGTACGGCGATCCCGAGCCGGTTCAGGACGGACAGGACGGAGCCCTGCACCGTCGGGTCCAGCCGGCGCATCGCCACCGTCGTGAGCTCGGTGCCGGAGGCCACCAGCGCCCGTTCCAGGATGTCCAGGCTCGGCGCCCCTCCCGTGCCCATGATCAGGCGCGAGGAGAAGGTCCGGCCGGCCAGGGTGAAGGCGTCGTCGGGCGCATCGGGCATGTCGGGCAGGTAGGCCATCGGGCTCAGCCTCCCTGGACCGCGGTGAGGACCTCGACGCGGTCGCCGTCGCGCACCGAGGTGAGGGACCACTGGCCGCGCGGCACCACGGTCTCGTTCAGGGCCGCCGCGACCCCCTTCGTGGCCTGGGTCAGGGTGGCGACCACCGCTCCGAGGGTGGTTCCGGCCGCGATCTCGCGCTGCTCGCCGTTGACGGAAATGGTCATGCGTACGACTCCTGCCGCGTGCGGGCGAAACGACGGGGGGTGAAGGGGCGGGCGATCTCGGGGAGTTCGCCGGTGGTCAGCAGTTCCGCCATGACGTCCCCGGTCAGCGGGGTCAGCAGGACCCCGTTGCGGTAGTGCCCGGTGGCCAGGTGCAGGCCCGGCAGCTCGGTCGGGCCGAGCAGCGGGGCGTTGTCCGGCGAGCCGGGCCGCAGCCCCGCCCGGGTCTCCACCAGCGGGAGCTCGGTGATGCCGGGGACCAGCTCGTGGGCGTCGCGCAGCAGCTCGTAGACCCCGCCCGCGGTGACGGTGGTGTCCCAGCCGAGCTCCTCGCTGGTGGCGCCGACGACGAGCTCGCCGTTCTCGCGCGGCACCAGGTAGACGTGGCTGCCGCGCACGACGGCCCGTACCGTCCGGGACAGGAACGGCGCGTACGCCGGCGGTACCGCGAGCCGCAGCACCTGGCCCTTCACCGGCCGTACGGGCGCCACGACCTCGGGCGGTACGCCGTCCAGGCGCCCGCTGAGCGAGCCCGCGGCCAGCACCACCTGGTCGGCGAGCAGCTCCGTGGCTCCGGCGTCGTCGAGGACCGCGCCCGAGGCCCGGTCGGCGGCGGTCAGCAGCCGTGCCGCGTTCGCCCGGTGGATCGCGACCCCGGCCCGCTCGCACGCGGCCAGCAGCGCGGCCGCGAGGCGGCGCGGGTCGACCTGGTGGTCGCCGTCCACGCGCAGGCCGCCGCGTACGCCCGGGGCCAGCATCGGCTCCAGGCGGCGGCACTCCCGGCCGGTCAGCCACTGCGACTCCAGGCCGCAGCGGCGCTGGAGGGCGTGCAGTTCGCGCAGGTGGAGGCGGTCGTCGGCGTCGAGGGCCACGGCGAGGGTGCCGCAGGCCCGGTAGCCGATGTCCATGCCGCCGCTGGCCTCGGCGAGTTCGGCGGCGAAATCCGGGTAGCGCGCGGCGGAGGCCACGTTCAGCCCGAGCAGCGTCTCCTCGCCGTAGTGCAGCTCGGTGACGGCGGCGAGCATGCCCGCCGCGACCCGGGCGGCGCCGCCGCCGGGCGCCGGATCGGCCAGTGCGGTGCGCAGCCCGCTCCGGGCCGCCCGCCAGGCGGTGACCAGGCCGATGATGCCGCCCCCGATGACGAGGACGTCGTAGCCGGGACTCCGGCTCTTCCTGGATGAATGCATGGGCGTCCAGCCCCTCCCTTCGCCGGCATGACCCGGATCAGGTTCGTACGGTCGGAGGCCGGCCAGCCTCCCTCTCAGCCCGGTGCGCCCGGACTCCCGCGATAGGTTCGGTGCCAGAGTAACGCCGAGCCCGACGGCGGGTAAGGCTGCCTCCCCGCTGCCGGGGCGGGCGGTCCGTCCGCACCCGGTCCCCGCCCCCTATTCCTGACGGACCGTCAGATGATTAGGCTGGGCCGTGTGAGCGAGCAGACGCAACAGACGGAACACGTGCGACGCGGCGTCGTCGTCGTAGGCGCCGGCATGGCCGGCGTCCAGACCGCGGTCGCCCTCCGGGAACAGGGCTGGACCGGCCCCGTCACCCTGCTGGGCGCCGAACCCCACCAGCCCTACGACCGGCCGCCGCTGTCCAAGGCGGTGCTCCTCGGCAAGGCCGAGGACTCGGCCTTCGACGTCGACTTCGAAGGGCTGGACATCGAGCTGCGCCTCGGCGTCGAGGTCACCGGCCTGCGGGCCGCCGCGCACGAGGTGGACACCGGCGCGGGCCCGGTCCCGTACGGGGCCCTCGTACTGGCGACGGGCGCGCGGCCGCTGACCCTGCCCGGAGCGGAGGGCGTCCCGGGCGTGCACCTGCTGCGCACCCTGGACGACGCGGCCAGGCTGCGGCCCGTGCTCGCGGCGGGTTCCGCCGTGGTGGTGGTCGGCGCGGGCTGGATCGGCGCGGAGTTCGCCACGGCCGCCCGCGAGGCCGGCTGCGAGGTGACCGTGGTCGAGGCGGCCGAGCGGGTCCTGGCGGGCGCGCTGCCGGCGGAGGTCGCCGAGCCGATGGGCCGCTGGTACGCCGAGGCGGGCGCCGCGCTGCTGACGGGCGCGCGGGTGGCCTCCGTCGAGGCGGGCCGCGTGCTGCTGGCGGACGGGCGGGAACTGCCGGCCGGCGCGGTCGTGGTGGGCATCGGCGCCCGGCCCGCGACGGACTGGCTGGCGGGTTCGGGGGTCGAGCTGGGCCCGGACGGGGCGGTCGTCGCCGACGAGCACCTGCGCACCTCGGTGCCCGGGGTGTACGCCGTGGGGGACTGCGCGTCGTTCCCCTCCGGGCGGTACGGGGAGCGGCTGCTCGTGCACCACTGGGACAACGCGCTGCAGGGGCCGCGGGCGGTGGCGGCGAACATCATGGCCGCGGCCCCCGCCGGTGCGGACCCGGCCGGTGCGGACCCGGCCGAGCCGCCGGCCGGCGAGCAGAGCTACGACCCGGTGCCGTACTTCTGGTCCGAGCAGTTCGGCCGGTTCGTGCAGTACGCCGGCCACCACGGCGCCGCGGACACGCTGCTGTGGCGCGGCGACCCGGCCGCCGCCACCTGGTCCGTGTGCTGGCTGCGCGAGGGCCGGCTGGTCGCCGTCCTCGCGGTGGGCCGCCCCCGCGACCTGGCCCAGGGCCGCCGCCTCGTCGAGTCGGGCGCGCGGGTGGACCCGGCGAAGGTCGCCGACCCGGCGGTCGCGCTGAAGTCGACGGTGCTCCAGCCGTAGCGGAAACGGGCGGGCGGGGTGCCGGGGAGCGGGCGGGGAAAGGGGCGCCGGCCCCCCGGCGGACCCGGGCGGACCCCCGGCGGACCCCCGGACGGGGCCGCCCGGGTACCGGCAGCGAGTCCGAGATGGCAGGCTTGTGCCCGTGACCGAGATTGACGCAAAGATCGATGCCCTTGTTCCCGCCTGGCTGTACCTCCCCGACATCGCGGAGATGCTCGACATCGAAGTGACCAAGGTTCGCCAGCTGGTCAAGGAAGGTCAGCTGCTCGCGGTGCGCCGCGGCGAGAACCGCTCCCTCCAGGTACCCGCCGCCTTCATCGACGGGGACAAGATCGTCAAGGGCCTGGTCGGCCTGCTGACCGTGCTCCGCGACGACCGGTTCACCGACACGGAGATCCTGGAGTGGCTGTTCACCGTCGACGACACCCTGCCCGGCACCCCGGTGCAGGCGCTGAGCGAGAATCGCGGCACGGAGGTGAAGCGTCGCGCTCAGGCGCTCGCCATCTGACCTGATTCCGCAGCAACCAGCAGCCGTACACGCGGCACGACGCCACGCGCGGTGCGCGGGCCCCCACCGGGTCCGCGCACCGCGTTCGTACGACACACCACCCGGGGGTACCCATGTCCGCCATCGCCGCCCAGTTGTCCGATGCCCGGCTCTACCTGTGCACGGACGCCCGCAAGCGGCAGGGCGACCTCCCCCAGTTCCTCGACGCCGTGCTCGCCGGCGGCGTCGACATCGTCCAGCTCCGCGACAAGGGCATGGAGGCGGGCGAGGAGCTGGAGCACCTCCAGGTCTTCGCCGACGCGGCCCGCCGCCACGGCAGGCTGCTCGCCGTCAACGACCGCGCCGACGTCGCGCACGCCATCGGCTCCGACGTGCTGCACCTCGGGCAGGGCGACATCCCCGTGCCCGCCGCCCGCGCCATCCTCGGCGGCGAGGTCCTCATCGGCCGCTCCTGCCACTCCGAGGCCGAGGTCGACGCGGCCGCCGCCGAGCCCGGCGTCGACTACTTCTGCACCGGCCCCTGCTGGCCCACCCCCACGAAGCCCGGCCGCCACGCCCCCGGACTCGGCCTCGTGCGCCACGCGGCCTCGCTCGCGCAGGCCCGGCCGTGGTTCGCCATCGGCGGGATCGACGCGGCGAACCTGGACGAGGTGCTCGACGCCGGAGCCTCCCGCGTCGTGGTCGTACGCGCCCTGACCGAGGCCTCCGACCCCGGCGGCGCCGCCGCCGACCTGGCCAAGCGGGTCCGCGCCCGGCTCGCCTAGGTCCCCCTCCAGGTCCCCCTCAAGACGTCACTCCGGCCACTTCACCGAGCGGCCGTCTCATTTTCGTGTCCAAAGCGTGGACACCGCTTCGGCGTCCACATGACCGCGTCTAACCTGCCGGTATGGCCCTTGGTACCGCTTCCAGCTGGTCGGATCGTGCGCACACGGTCCGAGACCTCCTCGCGTCCGGGCGCTCGTACTCCTTCGAGTTCTGGGCCCCCAAGACGGAGAAGGGCGAGCGCAACCTCTGGAACGCGCTGCGCCGGGTCGAGGCGGTGGCCCCGAGCTTCGTCTCCGTCACCTACGGGGCCGGCGGGTCCACCCGCGGCGGCACCGTCCGGGCCACCGAGCAGATCGCCGCGGACACCACCCTGACCCCGGTCGCGCACCTCACCGCCGTCGACCACTCGATCGCCGAGCTGCGCAACGTCATCGGGCAGTTCGCCGACGCGGGCATCCGGAACATGCTCGTCGTGCGCGGAGACCCGCCGGGCAACCCCATGGGCGAGTGGGTGGCGCACCCGGAAGGGGTGCACTACGCGGCCGACCTGGTCCGGCTGGTCAAGGAGTCCGGCGACTTCTGCGTCGGCGTCGCGGCCTTTCCCGAGATGCACCCCCGCTCCACGGACTGGGACACGGACATCCGGCACTTCGTGGACAAGTGCCGCGCGGGCGCCGACTACGCGATCACCCAGATGTTCTTCCACCCGGAGAATTATCTGCGGCTGCGCGACAGCGTCGAGAAGGCGGGCTGCGAGACCCCGATCATCCCCGAGGTCATGCCTGTTGTGGGCATCAAGCAGCTCGACCGGCTTCCGCAACTCAGTACCGCGGTCTTCCCCGCAGCCGTGAAAGAGCGCATGCTCGCCGTCAAGGACGATCCGGCCGCTGTACGCTCCATTGGCATCGAGTTCGCCACGGAGTTCTGCGCGCGGCTGCTGTCCGAGGGTGTCCCGGGGCTGCACTTCATCACGCTGAACAACTCCACGGCGACTCTCGAGATCTACGAGAACCTGGGCCTGCACCAGCGGGCCTGATCGGCCGACCCCGTTCCTGGGTGGTCGGCCGCACCGAGAGGGGCCCCGCGTGGGAATGACGGTCCTCTACATCGCGTTCGGTTTCGTCGCGCTGTGGCTGCTTGCCGAGGTCCTGATGCAGTACAAGGCCCGACTGCGCTGGCGCCTGCTCGCCTTCGCCGGCTTCGTCTGCGTCGTGGCCGGCGTCGTCCTGCCGTCCGTGCTCGTCATCGGCGCCGGCGCGGTCGCGTTCGCGATCGGCCAGACCCTGGTGACCCTCTCCTTCCGCAAGGGCTTCGTCGCCGGCTGGGCACTGCGCCGGGACAAGCCCGCGGCCGCCGCGCCGCAGAACCGGCGCCGGCGGGCCGCGGGCGGACCGCGCAAGGAGCCCGCGCTCCAGGTGACCGCGCTGGAGTACGGCCCCGAGACGGCGGCCGACGGGGACGGCGACCCCGAGCGGTACGCGGAGTTCGCCGAGTCCGCCGCCGCGTCCGGCGCCGGTTCCGAAGGCGCCGGGGCCCAGGAGTTCTACGCCACGCAGCCGGTGCCCGAGGAGACCGGCTCGTACGGGATCCAGAGCGTCCAGAGCACCGCCGCCTTCGCCTCGCCGTTCACCACGGCCGAGCAGGACGCCCACCAGTACGCGGCCTACTACGACCCGCAGGGCCAGGGCGGCTACGACTACACCACCGGCTATCCGGCCCCCGGCGAGCAGCAGGTCTACGCCGCCTACTCGGACCCGTACATCGGCACCGGCGGGGCCGTCGCCCCCCAGCCGCCGTACGGCGACCAGACCCCGTACGGCGGCTACGCCCCGGACCCGTACGCGGCCTCCCAGCAGCAGGATCAGCAGTACTCCATGGACACCCCGCCCGGCGGGGTCTGGGTCCCGCAGCAGCGCTCCACCGACGGGGCCGGCCAGCCCTACCCGCAGGACGAGCAGCAGCAGTACCCGTACCAGGGCACCGGCGAGTACGAGCAGTACCGCTACTAGACCCCGCAAGGGCCCCTGCCGGGGCCCCCGTCACAGCATTAGCGGGAGCCGCGGAACTCCGCGCCCTCCACGATCAGTCCGGCCACCAGGGCCCCCGTCATGCCCGCGTGCGCCAGCCCGCCGCCGGGGTGCGCCCAGCCGCCGGCGAGGTAGAGCCCCGGCACGGCGGTGGTGTTCGCGGGGTGGAGCAGCCGGCCCCCGGCCCCGGCCAGGGAAGGGGCGGGTACGGCGCCCGCCGCGGCCCCGGTGGCCGCCTCGATGTCGGCCGGGGTGCGCAGCTCGTGCCACAGCAGCCGCTCCCGCAGCCCGGGGACGGCGCGGGCGGCCGCGTCCAGCAGCTCCTCGGCGGACGGGGCGGGCCCCCCGCCGGTCACCACGGCGTGCACGGTGACCGCCTCGTGGTCCGCGTCGGGCCGGGTGGCGGGGTCGTCGGGGCGCAGCACGGTCACCGTCCGGTCGGGCTGCGGACCGGCCGGCATCGTCCGGTGCGCGGCCCCGTCCTCGCGGGCCCCGCGCAGCCCGGCGAACAGGGTGTACCAGCGGGCGGATCCGGCCGGACGGCCGGGCGCGGCGCCCGGGCCGAGGGGGATCCGCAGCGGCCCCGGGTCGACCGCGCAGACCACGCGGTCGGCTTCCACCGCGCCGCCGTCGGCGAGCAGCAGCCCGGCCGCGCGGTCCTCGCGTACGAGCACCTCCCGGACCTCGGCGCCGAAGACGAAGCCGACCTTGCGCTCCAGGCACCGCTCGTACACGGCGGTGGCCAGCTCCCGCATCCCGCCGCGCACGTACCAGCTGCCGAAGGTCTGCTCCATGTAGGGCAGCACCGCCGCGGAGGCGGGCGCGGTCCGCGGGTCGATCCCGTACGCGCGCACCCGCTCGGCGAGCAGTCCGCCGAGGCCGTCACCGCCGAGCTCGCGCGCGGCGACCTCGGCCAGGGTGGGAGGCCGGCGGCGCAGCAGCCCGCTGCCGCGGAGCGCGGGATAGGGGTCGCGGCCCAGTGCCCGCGGGTCGGGGAGCAGCGGCTCCTCCAGCAGCGGGCGGCGGGTGGCGTCCCAGGCGTCCCGGGCCCGGCCCAGGACCGCGCTCCAGCGCTCGCCCGCGCCCGGGCCGAAGGCCTCGTCGAGGACGGCCGCGGCGCCGCCGTGCGAGGCGCCCGGAAGGGTGACGGTACGGCCGTCCGGGAGCACGTGCCGGACGGCCGGGTCGACCTGGACCAGCTCGGCGCACTCCTCCAGCGGCCGCTTGCCGGTCTTGACGAACAGATCCCGGTAGACGGCGGGCAGGTGCAGCAGCCCGGGGCCGGTGTCGAAGACGAAGCCGTCGCGCTCGTGGCGTCCGACGGCGCCGCCGTAGGTCGCCCCGCGCTCGTACACCGTCACCTGATGCCCCGCCACGGCCAGCCGGGCCGCCGTAGCCATCGCGCCCATCCCGGCGCCGATCACCGCAATTCCTGCCATGCGGGTGAGCCTATCGAGCGACGCGGGCCACTTCGGAAGCGAGTCGCTTCTCCTCGCGGCGCTGGGCCCGGCGGCGCAGGAAGCGGCGGATCCGGGCCCAGAGGTAGATCAGCAGGGCGAGTCCGGTGACCAGCAGGACGGCGCAGATGATCGCGGCGGCCTGCGGATTGAACATCGCGAAGGTGATGATCCCGCCCACGCCGAGGTCCTCGGCGGTGCTCATGACGACGTTGCTGAACGGCTCGGGCGAGGTGTTGATCGCCATGCGGGTGCCGGCTTTGACGAAATGGCTGGCCAGCGCGGTGGTGCCGCCGACCGCGCCGGCGGTGATGTCGGAGAGCGAGCCGCTCTGCCCGGCCAGCAGGGCGCCGACCACCGCTCCGGCCACCGGGCGGATCACGGTGTGGACCGCGTCCCAGACGGAGTCCACGTACGGGATCTTGTCGGCCACCGCCTCACAGAGGAAGAGCACCGCCGCGACGATCAGCACGTCGGTGCGCTGCAGGGAGGCGGGGACCTCGTCGGTCAGGCCGGTCGCGCCGAAGATGCCGAGCAGGAGGACCACCGCGTAGGCGTTGACCCCGCTGGCCCAGCCGCTGGTGAAGACCAGGGGGAGGACACTCACCCGGTCATCATGCCGCACGGGGGCGCCCGGCGGCCGGAAGCAGGAGGAGGGCCGGGGCGCGGTGCGGGGCGGCGCGGACAGCGGTGAGGGGACGGCCGCCTTCCGGCGGCCGTCCCCTCACCCGAGTCTGTTCACCGGGGCCTACTGCCCCTGTTCGTCACGGCGGCGCTGCCACCGTTCCTCGATCCGGGTCATCATCGACCGACGCTGCCGGTTCTGGCCTTGGGCCGAACCGCCTGCACTACCGGAGGCGGGCTGCTCACCAGGCCTGGGTGCCTTGCGCCAACCGGTGACCACGAGAACCGTACAGCCCAGCATGACGAGGAACCCCACCACGCTGATCCAGAGCACGTTCGGCACGATCACACCGGTCATGAGGAGCGCGATACCCACCACGATGCCTGCGACTGCCTGGTAGACCCGTCGCCGGGTGTACGTGCGCAGTCCGCTTCCCTCAAGCGCTGTAGCGAATTTGGGATCTTCGGCGTACAGCGCTCGCTCCATCTGCTCGAGCATTCGCTGCTCGTGCTCCGAGAGCGGCACGGGAGTCCTCCTCATCCGTCGGTCGCGGGGGGTAGCGACCAGGGGTCCCCTTCAGGATAGGCGGGGAATCGCCCCCGTGATACCCGCCCTCTACGCCACGTTCTAAAAACACTGCCCTTAAAAAGTACTGCCTGAGGAAAGCGCAGTGCCCTCTTGAAGCCTGTGTTGCGCGAAGCCGTACCGCCCTGCGAGCGGTCCTTGAGGGCGTTATTCCCCGGAGGTCCGCTCGGCATGCCGGTCGCTGACCCCGATCATACGGGTCACGGCGCCGATTCGTAGGGTGAGTGGCGCACCGCGTTCACGGAAGGTTCGCAGATCAGGCGGGCTTCTCACCCAGGACGTGCAGCTGGGTGGCCACCGCGTGGAAGGCGGGCAGCTCGGCGGCGGCCTCTTCGAGGCGCAGCAGGGCCTCGACGGCGCCGGGCTCGGTGTCCACCAGAACGCCCGGGACCAGGTCCGCGAAGATCCGGACGCCGTGGACCGCGCCGACCGTCAGACCGGCGTCGCCCACGAGTGCGGAGAGCTGCTCGGCGGTGAAGCGGCGCGGCACCGGGTCGCCCGCTCCCCACCGGCCGGCCGGGTCGGTGAGGGCCGTACGGGCCTCGGTGAAGTGCCCGGCGAGCGCGCGGGCCAGGACGGCCCCGCCGAGCCCGGCGCCCAGGAGGCTGAGGATGCCGCCGGGGCGCAGGGCCGCCACCGCGTTGGCCACGCCTTCGGCCGGATCGTCCACGTACTCCAGTACGCCGTGGCAGACCACCACGTCGTACGCGCCCGGATCGACGACATCGAGCAGGCCCTGGGCGTCGCCCTGCACACCGCGGACCAGGTCGGCCACGCCGGCTTCGGCGACCCGGCGCTCCAGCCCGAACAGTGCGTTCGGGCTGGGGTCGACCACGGTGACCCGGTGGCCGAGGCGGGCCACCGGCACGGCGAACTTGCCGGTGCCGCCGCCCGTGTCCAGCACGTCCAGCACGTCCCGCCCGGTCGCCTTCACCCGGCGGTCGAGCGCCTCCTTGAGGACCTCCCACACCACGGCGGTGCGGAGGGAGGCGCGGGGGCGGGAAGTGTCCGACACGGCTGATGGCTCCTCGGCGTAGGGGGGCACCTCCCGGCGGCAGCCGGGGGAGGGTGAGCGGTCCGTGCCCACCCTATGGCCTCCGGCTGCCGGGCAGGTCATCCCGCGTCAGGACGCTCCGTGCGCGGCAGCGGCAGGCCCTGCGGGGGGCCCGCGGGCGAGACCGGCCGGAGCGAGAGCATCCGCTCCACCAGGCGCAGGAACATCTCCACCGCACGCACCAGATCATCCGCGTCCCGGCCGGTGGCCGCGCCCGCTATCCCCGCCTCGGCCCGCGCGCGGCGGGCCGCGCCGGAGGCGAAGAGGGCGCTCCACTCGGTCAGTTCGGGCGCTATCTCCGGGAGCACCTCCCACGCGCTGCGGATCCGGGGCCTGCGCCGCGGGTTCACCGGCTCGGGCCGCCCGCGCGCGGCGAGCACGGCCGCGGCGGCGCGCAGCGCGGCGAGATGGGCGGTGGCGTACCGCTCGTTGGACCGGGTCAGCCGGGCGGCTTCGGCCAGGCCCTCGTGGGCCTTGACGAGCAGATCGAGAGCGGCGGGGGGTGCCGCCGACTTCCGCGGGACGGGGTGGACAGGGGACGGGGACGGTGTGGCCATGACGAACCTCCTGTCGTTGCGTGCGCTTTTGCGCTGCCTGGTGTGGCTCCGTGCGGTCTGTGCCGTCTTGCCTCTGTACGTGTCCCCATCGTGACGGCAGCCACTGACAATCGCTCTGACCTGGGCTTTCGCCCCCGTATCCGGGGGTCGGGCGGGCAACTGCCCCCCACCGCACACCGGATGTCACCGAAGATGCTAGTTTTTGAACTGACTGGTCAGTTCAAAAGAAGGAGGACGGTGTGGACAGCCCGCACGGCGCGGCCGTCAAAGCCGAGGACTTCGGACTCAAGGGCCCGCGCGGCTGGGTGTTCCGGGGCATCGGGATCGACGCGGCGCCCGGCTCGCTCATCGCGGTCCAAGGCCCCTCCGGAAGCGGCCGCACCTGTCTGCTCCTCGCCCTCACCGGCCGGATGAAGGCCACCGAGGGCCACGCCGAGATCGGCCGCCACCGGCTGCCGAAGAGGATGGCCGCGGTCCGCCGCGTCGCCGCCCTCGGCCCGGTGCCCGGGGTCAACGACCTCGACCAGGCCCTCACCGTCGCCGAGCAGCTGCGCGAGGGCGCGCTCCTCCAGCGCCGCTACGAGGGCCCCGTCCGCGCCCTGCTCCGCCCGCGCGGCGAGCGCCGCGCCTCCGCCGCGGCCCGGATCGAGGGCGCCCTGGCCGCCGCCGGACTGGACGTCGCGACCCTGCCCAAGGGCCCGCGCACCTCCGTGCGCGACCTGGAACGGCTGGAGTCCGTACGGCTGTCGGTGGCCCTCGCGCTGCTCGGCTCGCCGCGCCTGCTGGCCGTGGACGACCTCGACCTCAAGCTCTCGGGCGCCGAGCGCGCCGAGGCCTGGGACCTGCTCCGTTCCCTCGCCGCCCGCGGGACCACCGTCCTCGCCGTGTGCGGCGAGGCACCCGCCGACGCGACGGTCCTGCGGACCGTCCCGGCCACCGCCGATCCGGCGGCGGAGCCCGTCACCGTGCCCCGGCCCCACGACGAAGAGAAGAACGACCACACGAAGGGGGACGACGATGCGCTCGCCGAAGCTGGCCGCGCTTGAGCTGAAGCGGTTCGGGCGGGGGAAGCTGCCCCGGGCCGCCCTCGTCGCGCTGCTGCTCCTGCCGCTGCTCTACGGGGCGCTGTACCTGTGGTCCTTCTGGGACCCCTACAGCCGCCTCGACAAGGTGCCCGTCGCCCTCGTCAACTCCGACCAGGGCGCGACCGTCGACGGCAAGCGGGTGGAGGCGGGCGACGAGATCACCCGCAAACTGCACGACAGCAAGACCTTCGACTGGCGCGAGGTGAGCGCCGAGGAAGCGGCGAAGGGGCTGGAGAACGGCACCTACTACCTCTCCCTCACCATGCCCGCCGACTTCAGCACGAAGATCGCCTCCAGCGGCGGCGAGGACCCCGCCACCGGAGCCCTCCAGGTCCGCACGAACGACGCGAACAACTACATCGTCGGCTCGATCTCGCGCACCGTGTTCTCCGAGGTCCGCTCGGCGGCGTCCACCAACGCCTCCCGCGGGTTCCTCGACAAGATCTTCGTCAACTTCTCCGACCTCCACGACAAGACCGCCGAGGCGGCCGACGGCGCCGACAAGCTCACCGACGGCGCCGGCAAGGCACAGCAGGGCGCCAAGGACCTCGCCGACGGCCTGGACACGGCGAAGGAGAAGAACGGCGAGATCACCGGCGGCCTGAAGAAGCTGAACGGCGCCGCCGGACAGCTCGAGACCGGTACGAAGGACATCGCGTCGGGCACCCAGCGGCTCGCCGACAAGGTGGGCGGCGTCGCCGACACGGCCCGCCCCTTCCTCAAGGACCCCAAGCAGCTCGCGGACAGCGCCGAACTCGTCGCCGACACCGCCAAGGTCGTCGGCAACCACCTCGACACCTTCGCCAAGGCGGCCCCCGCCGCCGCCACCGTCACCCAGCGCGTCTCCACCGGAGCCGCCGACGTCTACGCGAAGACCTGCACCCCCGGCGCCACGCCGGTGCCCGCCACCTGCCCTCAGCTCAAGAAGCTCAAGGACGACGCCGCCGAGGCAGCCGAGCTCGCGGGCGACGTCAACACGCTCGTCAAGGACACCGGCGGCGACCTCGGCACGCTCCGCAAGCAGCTCGCCGACCTCGAGCGCGAGGCCCGCAAGGTCGCCGCCAAGGCCCCTGCCCTCTCCGCCGACCTCGAAGCGGCCGTCACCCAGGTCAACGCCCTCAACGACGGCGCCCACAAGGTCGCCACCGGCATGGCCAAGCTGCACACCGGCATCGGCACCGCCACGGACGGCTCCGGCGCCCTCGGTGAGGGCGTCGGCAAGCTCGGCGACGGCGCCCACAGCCTCGACGGCGGCCTGGTCAAGCTCGTGGACGGCAACGGCGAGCTCGCCGGCGGCCTGCACGACGGCGCCGGCCGGATCCCCGACTACGACCAGCAGCAGCGCGACACCCGCACCGAGGTGATGGCCGACCCGGTCCGCCTCGCCAACCAGTCCCTGCACAAGGCACCCAACTACGGCACCGGCTTCGCCCCGTACTTCATCCCGCTCTCCCTGTGGGTCGGCGCGATGGTCGCCTACATGCTGATCGCCCCGCTGAACCGGCGGGCGCTCGCCGCGGGCGCCTCCCCCTGGCGGATCGCCCTCGCCGGCTGGCTGCCCGTGGCCGGGCTCGGCGCCGCGCAGGTGGCCGCGCTGATGTCCGTACTCCACTGGGGGCTCGGCCTGGAGATGGCCCGCCCGGCGCTCACCGTGGCCTTCCTGATGCTGGTCACCGGCTGCTTCGCCGCGATCGTCCAGTGGCTCAACGCCAAGTTCGGCGCCGCCGGGCGGATCCTGGTGCTGGCCGTCCTGATGCTCCAGCTGACCTCGGCCGGCGGCACCTACCCCGTCCAGACCAGCCCGGAGTTCTTCAACGCCATCCACCCCTACCTGCCGATGTCGTACGTGGTCGAGAGCCTGCGCCGGCTCATCACCGGCGGCGACCTCGCCCCGGTCTGGCAGGGCTGCGCCGTCCTGACGGCCTTCACGGTCGGCGCCCTCGCCCTCACCGCGCTCGCCGCCCGCGGCAAGCAGGTGTGGACGATGGACCGGCTGCATCCGGAACTGAGCCTGTAGCCGGTGAAGAGCGGCCGACCTGTGAGAATCAGCGCCATGGAAAGCAGCAACACCGGTACGGCCGCGGGCGGCGGCCGCCGCCAGGCCACACGGCAGAAGCTCTACGAAGCAGCCGTCACCCTCATCGCGGAGCAGGGGTTCTCGGCGACCACGGTCGACGAGATCGCCGAACGGGCGGGCGTGGCGAAGGGCACCGTCTACTACAACTTCGCCAGCAAGAACGACCTCTTCGAGGAGCTGCTGCGGCACGGGGTCGGGCTGCTCACCGAGTCCCTGCGGACCGCGGCGGAATCCACCGAGGAGCGGGGCGGGACCCGGGTCGAGGCGCTCGACGCGATGATCCGGGCCGGACTGGTGTTCATCGACCGGTACCCCGCCTTCACCCAGCTCTACGTCGCCGAGCTGTGGCGGACCAACCGCACCTGGCAGTCCACCCTGATGGTCGTCCGGCGCGAGGCGGTCGCCGTCGTGGAGACGGTGCTGCGCGAAGGCGTGGAGCGGGGCGAGCTGAGCGCGGAGATCGACGTCCCGCTGACCGCCGCCGCCCTGGTGGGCATGGTGCTGGTCGCGGCGCTGGACTGGCAGTCGTTCCAGAGCGAGCGGTCGCTGGACGACGTGCACTCGGCGCTGTCGCTGCTGCTGCGGGGGCGGGTGAGCGGGAACCGCTGACGGGTGAGACCCGATCGGCGGTGCCGCCGGGACGCGGCGGCCGCGTAGAAAGGGTGGTGCGAAAGGGTGGGGCGAACCGGTGGGGCGAACCGGTGGGGCGAACCGGTGCGGCGAACCGGTGCGGCGAACCGGTGGGCCGGCTGAGTATCCGTACCTAGGCGCGGAAATGAGTACGCGCGCGGATGGGCCCCGACCTGCGGGACGACAGACTGGGGGCGACGGACAGGGACCCGGTTCGCACCGCCGGCACGGGGCGGCAGGTGCGGACCGGGTCTCTCTGACCGGTGGGGTGGGAACACGGCGGGCGCCGGGGCTCGGGGGGATCGAGCCCCGGCGCTGGCCGCTTCTTCGTTCGGGGTACGAGGCCCGGCCTGCCATGCCGTCGTTACCGTGTGCGGCGCCGTTGCCGGGGGCCGGCCCCCGGACCCCCGCGCCTCCATCGCCGGCGGGGCTGAAAATCCAGCCCCGCCGTCAGCCTCGGTCCCGCAGGGGAAGGCGGGCCCTGGTCCGGGTCGCCCAGGATGCGGCCCGCCCCGTCAAGGACGTCCAGCGGGCCGAGGCGGCCCAGCGCACACGGGCTCCCGAGCGGGGGAGGAACAGCGCCCGCAGCCGGGTCGTGCGGGAGACGCCGGCGAGCAGGCCCGCCCGCGCCAGCAGCACGTCCGGCCCCGCGGCCCCGTACGAGGGCTCCGCGCCCGGCGGGGCGTACAGCGCGTGCTCCACCGCGCCCGCGAGGCGGCGTACGGCAGCGGCCGCCTCCGGCTCCAGCCGGCCCAGCTCCACCAGCCGGTCCGCCGCACCCCGCGGGGACAGCGCCTCGTCCGGCGGGATCCCCACGTCCCAGGCCGCGTCCCCGAGCTCGTGCCAGGCGGCCAGGACGTCGCCCGCGCCGAGCCGCCGCGCCCGCAGCCGCCCCCGCCACACGAACGGGAGCAGCGGTAGCGCCAGGACGAGCAGACCGGCGGCGGTCCAGCCCAGGACGGTGCCCGCGGACGGGCCGTCGCCGCCCGCGCCCGCGTTCTGGCCCGGCGCGGCCGGACCGCACTCGCCCAGCTTCTTCTGGTCCGGCGGGCAGTCCTCCTCCTTCGACGGCCCGGCCGAGGGCTGCGCCGCACTCGCGGACGGCGCCGGCGCCGGCGCCGACGGCTCGTTCTGCGGGGCCTCGGGCCGGCTGTAGTCCGGCACCGTGATGCCCGAGCGGGGCGTCGGCTCGAAGCGGGTCCAGCCCACGCCCTCGAAGTACAGCTCCGGCCAGGCGTGCGCGTCCCGCATGGAGACGTTGATGCTGCCGTCCGACTGCTTCTCGCCGGGCGTGAACCCGACCGCGACCCGCGCCGGGATGCCGACCGAGCGCGCCATCGAGGCCATCGAGAAGGCGAAGTGGACGCAGAAGCCCTCCTTGTCGGCGAGGAACCGCGCGATGGCCTGCGAACCCGTGCCCGAGGACACCTTCGTGTCGTAGCGGAAGCCGCCGGAGACCGCGAAGTAGTCCTGGAGCTTGACCGCCGCCGTGTAGTCGTCCGGCGCGCCCCGCGTGACCTCGCGGGCCGTCTTGACGACGATCTCCGGCAGGTTGTCCGGCAGCTTCGTGTACTCGGCCTTGATCGCCGGGTTCGGTGCGGGCGCCTTGCGCAGCTGGTCCGAAGTCGGCTTCAGCAGCAGGCTCCGCACGGTGTACTGCGCGCCCTGGGCGTTTTGGAAGTTGTCCTTGCCCAGCTGGTCCCCGACGAGCGTCCGCCCGACCGGCTCGAACCGCCACTTGCCGCCGATGTCCACCTGCGTCGCCGGGTACGGCATCGGCAGGTAGCGCTGCGCGTACGTCTGCGCCGAGGAGACGCTGGTGACCACCTCGGTCGCGTCCGCCAGCACCGGGCCGCTCACCCCCGGCGGGTTCGGCATCCGCTTCGGAACGTCCGTCAGGGCCCGCCCCGAGGCCTCCCACTTGACGCCGTTGAACTCGTCGAGCGCAAGGATCCGCAGGTACTGCTCGCTCAGCTGCGGGCTGTTCGTGCGGTACTTCAGCACCACCCGGTTGTCCTGGGCGTTCAGGCTGGACTGCAGCGAGACCAGCGGATTGACCGCCTGGATCGAGGGACCGACCCCCGTCCCCTCGCCCTCGCCCGTACCGCCCGTGCCCAGCACGCCCCCGCCCAGCGCGGGCAGCACCGCCGGCACCGCCAGCGCCAGACCCAGCGCGAGCGCGCCGATCCGGCGCCCGGTCCGCACGGGCGCGAGCGCCTGCCCGCCGCTCGAGTAACCCGCCGCGACCTTGCCGCGTGACGACGGCGCAGCCGCGCCGAAGACCCGGCCCCACTGCGCGAGCCGGTCGCGGCCCTCGGCCAGCAACAGCAGCAGGTAGCCGCAGCCCGCCAGCAGGAACGTGAACCAGGAGGCGCCCCCGGAGGCCGAGGCCGCGCCCGACAGGCCCGCCGCCACCGAGTACAGGGCGAGCAGCGGCAGCCCGGCCGCCGCGGCCATCCGCAGCGTCACCGCCAGCAGGTCCACGAGCAGCCCGATCAGCAGCACCCCGCACACCAGCAGCAGCCGGATCCCGTCCGTCAGCGGCGCCGGGATCGCGAACTCGTTCACGTCCCGGAAGCCCTGCTCGAACAGGGCTCCGAAGTCCGTCACCAGGTAGGACAGCAGCCCGTCGCCGGACGAGGTCCGCGCCTTCCCGCCGAACAGCAGCATGAGCGCCAGCAGCGATACGAGCAGCTGCGCCGCCACGGTCAGCGACCGGGCCAGCGGCACCCGCCGCGCCCCGGCGCCCACGCCGCTCTGCAGCGCCAGCAGCGCCGCCGACTGCGGCAGCCAGCTGCCCGCCTCCACCAGCGGATTCAGCGACCAGGCGGTGAACAGCGTCGCCAGAGCCGCGAAGACCGTCAGTCTCGCCCGCCCGCTCATCCCCAGCCCCCCGCCGAACCCGAACCGCCGCCCGTCCCGATCGGGGCGTGGCCGGCCTGGCGCCACAGCTCCCCGAAGGCCACCCCGGGCGGGGCGGCCAGCGCGGTCCAGCCCGCGTCCCGCAGCCTGCCGAGGCGCTCCTGGAGCGGAGGCAGCCCCTGCGCCATCACTGAGGCCAGCCCGGGCGGCCGCCCGGACCAGTCCGCGGAGTCCAGTACGAACGCCACGGCCCCTCCGCTGCGGCGGCACATCTTGGCCGCCAGTTCCGTCTGTACGTCGTCCAGGTCTCCGAAGAAGGCGATGAGGAGCCCGTCACCGCCGGCTCCGCCGAAACCGCTGCCCGTCCCGCTGCCCCGGACCGCGTCGTACGCGCGGGACAGCCCGGCGCCGTCGGAGTGGGAGACCACCGCGAGGGTGTCCATCATCAGCCCCGCGGCCTCCGCGGACTCCTGCCCGCCGGAGGTGAAGCCGCCGCCCTCGCGGGGCACGCAGTCCCCGGTGTCGGTCAGCAGCCGCACCGAGAAGCCCTGCTCCAACAGGTGCACCAGGGCCGAAGCGGTGCCCGAGACGGCCCACTCGAAGGCCGAGTCGGGGCCGGCGCCCTCGAAGGCGAGGCGCCGGGTGTCCAGCAGCACGGTGGCCCGGCTGCGCTGCGGCTGCTCCTCGCGGCGCACCATCAGCTCGCCGTAGCGGGCCGTGGAGCGCCAGTGCACCCGGCGCAGGTCGTCGCCGCGCCGGTAGCCGCGCGGGATCACGTCGTCCTCGCCGGCCAGGGCCAGCGAGCGGCGGCTGCCGTCGCCGTAGCCGGAGGACTCGCCGGTGAAGCGGACCACCGGCAGCGCCTCGGTGCGCGGGATGACCGTGAGGGTGTCGTAGGCGGAGAAGGAGCGGGTCAGCTCGACCAGCCCGAAGGGGTCGGAGAGGCGCAGTTGCAGGGGGCCCAGCGGATAGCACCCGCGCAGGTCGGAGCGGACCCGGTAGGACACCTCGCGGCGGCCGCCCGGCTCCACCCGGTCCAGGACGAAGCGGGGCCGCGGGCCGAGCACGTAGGGCACCCGGTCCTGGAGCATCAGCAGGCCGGTGGGCATCCGGGAGGTGTTGTCCACGCGCAGCTGCACCCGGGCCTCGGCACCGGCGGGCACCCGCATCGGGTTCAGCCGGCGGCTGCCGGAGACCCGGTGGCGGGTGCGGTGCAGGGCCAGGACACAGATCAGCGGCAGTACGGCGAGCAGCAGGCCGACCCGGAGCAGCTCCGACTGGCCCAGGACGTACGCGCACAGCGCGGCCGCGACCCCGGCGGCCAGGAAGGAGCGGCCGCGGGTGGTCAGCCCGGCCAGCGACGCGCGGAACCCGCCGCCTTCCCGCGCGTCCGGGCCGCCGGCGCCGTGCGGGGCACCGGCGCTCATCAGAAGCCCCGGATGCCCGCGCCGGGCGGCATCTCGCCGCGCGCGGGCGCGGCCGGCACGGGGGTGCGCTGCAGGATGTCGGAGACGACCTGCTCGGCGGTGCGCCGGCTCAGCTGGGCCTGCGCGGTCGGCAGCAGCCGGTGCGCGAGGACCGGACCGGCCAGCGCCTGGACGTCGTCGGGCAGGACGTAGTCCCGGCCGGCCAGGGCGGCGGAGGCCTTCACGGCGCGCAGCAGGTGCAGGGTGGCGCGGGGCGAGGCGCCCAGGCGCAGGTCCGGGTGGCTGCGGGTGGCGGAGACCAGGTCGACGACGTACCGCCGGACCGGCGCGGCCACGTACACCTCGCGGACGGCCTCGATGAGCTTGACGATGTCGTGGGCGTGCGCGACCGAGGTCAGGTCCTCCAGCGGGGAGAGCCCGCCGTGCACGTCGAGCATCCGCAGCTCGGCGTCGGGGCTGGGGTAGCCGACGGAGACCCGGGCCATGAAGCGGTCGCGCTGGGCCTCGGGCAGCGGGTAGGTGCCCTCCATCTCCACCGGGTTCTGCGTGGCGACGACCATGAAGGGGGTCGGCAGCGTGTAGGTGGTGCCGTCGATGGTGACCTGGCGCTCCTCCATCGACTCCAGCAGCGCGGACTGGGTCTTGGGGGAGGCGCGGTTGATCTCGTCGCCGATGACGATCTGCGCGAAGATCGCGCCCGGCTTGAACTCGAACTCCCGGCGCTGCTGGTCGTAGATGCTGACGCCGGTGATGTCCGAGGGCAGCAGGTCCGGCGTGAACTGGATGCGCTGCACCGAGCAGTCGATGGACTTGGCGAGCGCCTTGGCCAGCATGGTCTTGCCGACGCCCGGCACGTCCTCGATCAGCAGGTGGCCCTCGGCGAGCAGGACGGTCAGCGCGAGGCGGACCACTTCGGGCTTGCCCTCGATCACGCTCTCGACCGAATCCCGCACCCGCTGCGCCGTGCTCGTCAGATCCGCGAGGCTCGCTCGGTCGTCATACGTGGTCACCTGGTTCTCCTCGACCCAATCCCAGGGCCGACGCGCGCATGGCACGGACCGGCCCACCCCGAAACACCTCAGAAAAGCGAGAGTGCGGACACCGGCCCGGAGGTCCTCCGGGTGACGTCTCCCCGCATTCTTGACGGCGTTGCGGTCCCGTGTCACTCACGAGGTGGGATCGATCTCCCTCAGGAGCCCGGTGTGCACGTCGAAGACGAAGCCTCGCACATCGTCCTTGTGGGGGAGGAAGGGGTTCGTGCGGACCCGCTGCATGGACTGGCGGACGTCCTGGTCCACGTCCCGGAAGGCCTCGACGGCCCAGGCGGGGCGCTGCCCGACCTCGTCCTCCAGCTCGTGGCGGAAGTCCTCGGTCAGGCTTTCGAGGCCACAGCCGGTGTGGTGGATGAGTATCACCGTGCGGGTGCCCAGCGCCCGCTGGCTGATGGTGAGGGAGCGGATGGTGTCGTCGGTGACCACGCCGCCGGCGTTGCGGATCGTGTGACAGTCACCAAGCTCCAGGCCGAGGGCGGCGTGCAGGTCGAGGCGGGCGTCCATACAGGCCACGACGGCCACGTGGAGGACGGGGCGGGCGTCCATGCCGGGATCGGTGAATTCCGCGGCGTAGTCGCGGTTCGATGCCACCAGCCGGTCGGTGACGGAACGGTCGCCGGTGACCTTGACGGCGGACTCGGCGGGCACGGGTACGGAAGTCGTCATGGGTACGACGTTAGTGGTCACAGCACGTCCGGGCATTGAGTGAGGGTGGACAAAGAAGGTCACGACGCCTTGTTGTGAGCTAACCCACAGGGGTGAGGGGCAGGCGCCCATCCGGGTGATTCGGGGCGTTCGCCGGTTCGTCGGGAGAGCGGCGCACGGCGCGCGGGGCGGTTCGTTGACCGCGGCGACCGTTGCACTAAAGTGACGCGAAACCGGCCGGAGCCCGGCCCGAAAGCGGCCGCCCGGCCACTTTGGTAAGACTCCGCGTGCGCGGCGCGGCGTATGCCTGCCGCGCCGTTATCTGAGAGGGCGCTTTGACTAGCGAGTCCCGACACGTCCCGGTGATGCTCCAGCGGTGCCTGGACCTGTTGGCCCCGGCACTGGAGAGGCCCGGGGCCGTCGTCGTCGACTGCACCCTCGGCCTCGGCGGCCACAGCGAGGCCCTGCTGACCCGGTTCCCCGAGGCCCACCTGATCGGCCTGGACCGCGACAAGGAGGCCCTGCGCCTCTCCGGGGAGCGCCTGGCGCCCTTCGGCGACCGGGCCACCCTCGTCCACGCCATCTACGCGGACCTGGCCGACGTACTGGACGGCCTGCGCATCCCCGCCGTCCAGGGCATCCTCTTCGACCTCGGCGTCTCCTCCATGCAGTTGGACGAGGCCGACCGCGGCTTCGCCTACGCGCAGGACGCGCCGCTGGACATGCGGATGGACCAGACGACCGGCATCAGCGCGGCCGAGGTGCTCAACACCTACGCGCCCGGCGAGCTGGTCCGCATCCTGCGCCAGTACGGCGAGGAGAAGCAGGCCAAGCGGATCGTGTCCGCCGTCGTGCGCGAGCGGGACAAAAACCCCTTCACCAACAGCGCGCGCCTGGTCGAACTGATCCGCGACTCCCTCCCGCAGGCGGCGAAGCGGACCGGCGGCAACCCCGCCAAGCGCACCTTCCAGGCGCTGCGCATCGAGGTCAACGGCGAGCTGTCCGGACTGGAGCGGGCCATCCCGGCCGCGGTGGACCGGATCGCGGTCGGCGGGCGGATCGCGGTGCTCTCCTACCACTCGCTGGAGGACCGCCTCGTCAAGCAGGTCTTCGCGGCCGGCGCGGCCAACACGGCCCCGCCCGGGCTGCCGGTCGTACCGGAGAAGTACCAGCCGAAGCTGAAGCTCCTCACGCGCGGCGCGGAACTGCCGACGGAGGAGGAGATCGCGGAGAACCGGCGTGCCGCGCCGGCCCGCTTCCGCGGGGTGGAACGGATCCGGGAGGCGCGGCTGTGAGTCCACGCGGGGGACGCTTCGGGCGGGTCCTGGCCGGGAGCCCGGCCGGACAGGCGGCGCGCACGCCGTTCGTCCTGCTGGTGGTCGCGCTGCTCGGCGGCGGGCTGATCAGCCTGCTGCTGCTGAACTCGGCACTGAACCAGGGCTCCTTCCAGCTGAGCAAGCTGCGCAAGGAGACCACCGTGCTCACGGACGAGGAGCAGGCGCTGCAGCGGGACGTGGACGGCTACTCGGCGCCGGACGCGCTGCAGCGGCGGGCGCACGAGCTGGGCCTGGTGCCCGGGGGCAGCCCGGTCTTCATCGGCCCGGACGGCAAGGTCGCCGGCGCCGCGTCCCCCGCGGCGGAGCCGCCCCCGCCGTCCGCTCCGCCGGCCTCGTCCGCACCGGCCGGAGCCGTACCCAGCCCGGCCGGCTCCCCGGCGCCGGCCCCTTCGGGATCAGCTCGGGCCCGAGTACGACCGCACGGTCGAGGCGGGGGGAAGGCTCCGCGCAGCGGACCTCGCAGGCGCCGGCCAGGGGGAGCACGATCCATTCCGCGTCCCCGCACGCGTGCGCGTACGCCTCCCCCGGCGCGAGGTCGAGCACGAGCAGCCTCGTCCACTCCATCGCGTGCGAAGCGGTCACCGGCATGACGACAGCACCTCCTCCACTTCTCCCTCGAACGGCATCGCCGTCGAACAGGCCAGCCGCGAGGCCACGATCGCCCCGGCCGCGTTCGCGAAGCGGACCGTCCGCTCCAACTCCCATCCCGCGAGCAGTCCGTGGCACAGGGCGCCGCCGAAGGCGTCTCCGGCCCCGAGCCCGTTGACGACCGTCACCGGCACCGGCGCGGCCTCCACCACCGTCCCGTCGCGGTGGACGGCGAGCACGCCCCGCGGGCCCCGTTTCACCACCGCCAGCTCCACCCCGGCCGCGAGCAGGGCCCGCGCGGCCGCGTACGGCTCGCTTTCGCCGGTGGCGATCGCGCACTCCTCGGCGTTGCCCACGGCCACCGTTGCGAGCCCGAGCGCCCGCCGGTACCACTCCCCCGGCTGCGCGTCCCCGCTCCCGGCCCCGTCACCGGACCCGGACCCGGACCCGGACCCGGCCCCGGCGGGCCACAGCATCGGCCGCCAGTCCAGGTCGAACACCGTGGTGCCGGCCTTCGCGCGCGCCTCCAGCGCGGCCAGCGTGGCCGTGCGGCTCGGCTCCGCGCTGAGCCCCGTACCGGTCATCCAGAACACGCGCGCCGCCCGGACCGCCTCCAGGTCCAGCTCCGCCGCGCCGATCTCCAGATCGGGGGCCTTCGGGTAGCGGTAGAAGTACAGCGGGAAATCGTCCGGCGGGAAGATCTCGCAGAAGGTCACCGGCGTCGGGTAGGCCGGCACCTCCCCCACCCAACGGTCGTCCACCCCGAACCCGCGCAGCTCCGCGCGGAGGTACGCCCCGAAGGGATCCGCACCGGTCCGGGTGATCACCGCCGTCCGCCGCCCCAGCCGGGCGGCCGCGACCGCCACGTTGGTGGGCGAACCTCCCAGGAACTTCCCGAAGGTGTCCGCCTCCCCCAGCGGTACGCCCGTCTTCAGCGGGTAGAGATCCACCCCGATCCGTCCCATCGTGATCAGGTCGAAAGCCGCCGCGTCCCCAGCCATCACCACACCCTTCCTGCCGACCGCACGCTCCCCGTTCCTCCGAGCCTCGCACTTTAAGGTGGCCGCATGACGTCCTCACCGCCCGCGTTGACCCGTATCCGCATCGGTTCGGCTCCGGATTCCTGGGGTGTCTGGTTCCCCGACGATCCCGCGCAGACCCCGTGGGAGCGGTTCCTCGACGAGGTCTCCGACGCCGGGTACGAGTGGATCGAACTCGGGCCGTACGGCTACCTCCCGACCGATCCCGCCCGGCTCGCCGACGAGGTGGCCAAGCGCGGCCTGCGGGTTTCGGCCGGAACCGTCTTCACCGGACTCCATCACGGGCCCGCCGTGTGGGAGGACACCTGGGAGCACGTGTCGCGGATCGCGGAGCTCACCCGCGCCATGGGCGCGGCGCACCTCGTCGTGATCCCGTCCTTCTGGCGGGACGACAAGACCGGCGAGGTGCTGGAGGACCGCACGCTCACCCCCGCCGGCTGGCGTGAACTCACCACGCAGACGGAGCGGCTGGGGCGGCTTGTCCAGGACCGCTACGGGCTGAAGATCGTCGTCCACCCGCACGCCGACACGCACATCGACACCCCCGGGAACGTGGCCCGCTTCCTCGACGCGACGGATCCGGAGCTGGTCTCCCTGTGCCTGGACACCGGGCACTACGCGTACTGCGGCGGCGACAGCGTCCAGGCCATCGAGGCCTTCGGGGAGCGGATCGGCTACCTCCACCTCAAGCAGGTGGATCCCCGGATCCTCGCCGAAGTCATCGCGGACGAGGTGCCCTTCGGGCCGGCCGTGGCCCGCGGGGTGATGTGCGAGCCGCCCGCCGGGGTGCCCGCGCTGGAGCCGGTGCTGGCGGCCGCCCAGCGGCTCGGCGTGGACCTGTTCGCGATCGTGGAGCAGGACATGTACCCGTGCCCGCCCGACCGCCCGCTGCCGATCGCCCGCCGCACCCGCGCCCATCTGCGCTCCTGCGGCGCCCGCTGACCGAACCCCGCTGACCGAACCCGCGCCGACCAGATCCCCCACGGAGGAACACGACATGACCAGCACGCTCGGCATCGCCGTCATCGGCACCGGGAAGATGGGGTCCGACCACGTCCGCCGCTTCGGACGGACGGTGGGCGGGGCCCGGGTGGTGGCCGTGGCCGACCCCGACGGGGACCGGGTCAAGGAGGTCGCGGCCGGGCTGGAGGGGGCGGGCGCGCACACCGATCCGGCGGCCGCGATAGCCGCGCCTGGGGTGGACGCCGTACTGATCGCCTCGCCCGGGCCCGCCCACGAGGAAGCGATCCTGCACGCGCTGGAACGGCAGTTGCCGGTGCTCTGCGAGAAGCCGCTGACCCCGGATCCGGCGGGCGCCCTGCGGATCATGGAGGCCGAGGCGCGGCTGGGCCGCCGGCTCGTCCAGGTCGGCTTCATGCGGCGCTACGACGCCGAGTACGCGCGGCTCAAGGAGCTGCTCGACGCGGGCGGCATCGGGCGGCCGCTCTTCCTGCACTGCCGGCACCGCAACGCCGCCTCACCGTCCTTCTTCACGAGCGACATGCTGATCAGCGACTCGGTCGTGCACGAGGTGGACGCGGCCCGCTGGCTGCTCGGGCAGGAGATCACCGCCGTGACCGTGCTCTCCCCGACGCCCACCTCCGCCGCCCCCGAGGGGCTGCGCGATCCGCGCCTCGTCCTCATGGAGACCTCGGGCGGCGCCGTCGTGGACGTGGAGATCTTCGTCAACTGCGGTTTCGGCTACCAGGTGCAGTGCGAGGCGGTCGGTGAGTCCGGCAGTGCCCGGATCGGCGACGGCCACGCGATGATCGTCCAGGCGGCGGGCCGGTGGGGCGGGGAGATCGACCAGGACTTCACGGTGCGGTTCTCCGACGCCTACGACCGCCAGCTCAGGCACTGGGTGACCGCGGCCGCGCGGGGCCGGGTGGACGGCCCCGACGCGTGGGACGGTTACGCGGCGGCGGCCGTCTCCGAGGCGGGCCTGGCCGCGGCGCGCAGCGGCGTACGGACCCTCGTGGAGCAGGTGGAGCGCCCGGCCCTCTACCGCTGAGCCGCACGCGCCGCGTGTGCCGCATGTGCCTTGTGTGCCGTGCGTGTCACAGGGATCCCCCTTCTGTCACGCATGTCCCCATTACGCGGGTTTTCCGTCACAGCCGGTCGACAGGCCCTCCCCTGCCCTCACCGTGCGTCGTTCTCCGGGCACAACCTGAGTGATCGTCAGTGTCCACGCGCCGGCTCCCCCGACGGCCTCCCGGCCGGCCCCCGCGGCGTGGACAAGGAGGTGTCGAGGATGAGCGACCGACAGCTGTGGTCGTACAAGGAGATCGCCGCCCACATCCGGGTACAGCCGGACACCGTGCGCTCCTACCGCAAGCACGGGCTGCTGCCGCCGCCCGACCATGTGGAGGGCGGCAAGCCCTACTGGTACGCCGACACCATCCGGACCTGGGTGGCCCGTCGGCCCGGCAACCGGGGACGCCGCGAGGACTGACCCCGGCGTTCGCGGGCCACGGACGGGACCCTCCCGGGCCCCGTCCGCACAGGCTCCGTGCGGCCCGCAGCCCGCAGCCGGCGGCTAGTGGCTGGCCGCGGGTATCCGCTCCGGCTCCTCGGCCTCCGGTGCGCGCACGGCGGGCTCCCCCTCGCTCAGCCCGAACCGCTCGTGCGCCCTGCGCAGCGGGGCCGGCGCCCACCAGGTGGCCTTCCCGGTCAGCTTCATGACCGCCGGGACCAGCAGGCTCCGGACGACCATCGCGTCCATGAGCACGGCCAGCGCGATCCCCAGGCCCAGCATCTTGGTGTTGGTCACCCGCGAGCTGCCGATGGCGACCATCACCACCGCCAGGATCACGGCCGCCGCGGTGATCAGTCCGCCCGTGCGGGCCAGTCCGGCGCGCACCGAGCCCTCGTGGTCTCCGGTCCGGTCGTACTCCTCCTTGATCCGGGATATGAGGAACACCCCGTAGTCCATGGAGAGTCCGAAGGCGATGCAGAACATCAGCACGGGAAGTGTGGTCTCGATGTCTCCCGTGGAGGTGAAGGCGAGCGGTCCGGAGAGGTGCCCCTCCTGGAAGACCCACACCACGGCCCCGAACATCGCCGTCAGGCTCAGCGCGTTGAGCAGGACCGCCTGGAGCGGTATCAGCAGGCTGCCGGTGAGCAGGAAGACCAGGAGCAGCGTCGCCGCCACCACGAGGGCCAGGGCCAGGGGCAGTTCATCGGCGATGGCCTTGCGGGCATCGACGAGCACGGCCGCCTGTCCGGTCACGGCGGTCTCGAAGGGCGCCTCCACCTTCCTCACTTGGCCGACCAGGTCCTGGGCCTCCTGCCCCACGGCCTCGCCCTCGGTGAGCACCGAGAAGTAGGCGTACGCGCCGCCGGAGGGCGAGCTCACGGGCCCGTCCACCCGGACCACTCCGGGCAGGGCTCCGACCTCCCGCATGTAGCCGTCGAGCGCGGGACCGGACGCACCCTCGGCCAGTACGGTCAGAGCGCCTCCGGGGGCGCCCGCGAAGCCCTCGCGGATCTGCTGCTGCACCACATGCGATTCGGCGGTCTTCGGCAGCTGCCGGTCGTCCACGGTGCCGAACTTCACCCCGAGGAACGGCAGCCCTAGGAGCAGCAGTCCGGCCGTGGTGGCCACCGCGAACAGCGGGGCCCTGCGCATCACCAGGGCCGTCAGCCGGGCCCATCCCCGCCCGCCCTCGGCCGGGGAAGCGGGTCCCCGGGCCGGCCGGCCGCGCTGCCACAGCCGCCGCAGGTCCAGGGAGTTGACCCGGTCCCCGAGCAGCACCAGCGCGGCGGGGAGCAGGATGAGCGCGGCCGCCGCGGCGAGCAGGACCACCGCGACCCCGGCGTAGGCGAAGGAGCGCAGGAAGTACATCGGGAAGAAGAGCATGGCCGACAGGGAGACGGCGACGGTCAGCGCCGAGAACAGCACCGTGCGCCCGGCGGTGCGCAGGGTGACCCCGACGGCGGCCACCGGGTCGCGCCCGGCGGCCAGCTCCTCGCGGAACCTGCGGACGATGAACAGGGCGTAGTCGACGGCGAGTCCGAGCCCGAGCGCGGTGGTGAGGTTCTGCGCGAAGACCGAGACGTCGGTGAGCTCGGTGAGGCCGCGCAGCACGGCATTGGTGCCGATGATGGCCACGATGCCGACGCCGAGGGGCAGCAGGGCTGCGATGGCACTGCCGAAGACGAGGACGAGCAGGACGAGCGTCACCGGCAGGGCGATCAGCTCGGCGCGCAGCAGGTCCTCCTGGATGGTGGTCGTCACCTCGCGCTGGACGGCGGCCGGTCCGCCGAGGGAGACCTTCACGGGGCCGTGCTCGCCCCGGTAGTGCGGGGCGATCCGGTCGAGCACGGCGTTGACGGCCTTGTCGTCACCGGGCACCCGGGCGACGACGAGCGCCTGCCTGCCATCCGTGGAGCGCAGGGCGGGCAGCCGCGTCTGCCAGTACGAGCCGACGCCGATCACTCCCTGCTCGGCGGCGAGTTCCGTGGCGAGCCGCTGTGCCTCGGCGACGACGGCGGGGTCGTCCACCCCGGCCGGCCCCACCTCGGCCCCCGCGTCGACGAGGAGCAGCAGATTGGACTGGGACCCCGGGAACTCGCGCTCCAGGGCCTCGGTGGCGTAGGTGGACCGCGCTCCGGGGTCCTCCCAGCCTCCGCTGCCCAGGCGGTCGGCGACTCCGCCGCCCGCGAAGACGGCCAGTGCCGTGACCACCAGGGCGAGGAGCAGCGAGAGCCTCGGCCGTGCGGTGACGAACCGGGTCCACCGGCCGCCCTCCACGGGCGACGGCGGTTTTTTGACTTCGGACATGTCTCGGTGTCCCCTTCACCGTGGTTGCCAGGCCACTTAGACTGGCAAACACGAGCAGTCGCTCGCGTTACCCAAGAATGCGAGCGACCTCTCGTGTTTGTCAATCACCCACGGGAAGCAAGGGATTGGACATGCGGGAGAGCTCTCGGACCACGAGCGCGGACAAAGCGGGTGAATCGGTTCCGGAAGGGGCTGCCGCCGAACCCGCGCCGCGCCGCCGCCAGGCCCGCGGAGAGCGCCGGATCGCCCAGCTCCTGGCGGCCGCCGCCGGGGTGTTCTGCCGTACCGGCTACGCCGCCGCCAGCACCAACGCGATCGCGCGCGAGGCCGGCGTGTCCCCGGGCACGCTCTACCAGTTCTTCCCGAACAAGGAGGCGATCGCCGTCGAGCTGGGCGGCCAGCTGCTCCAGCGCGCCCACGAGGCGCACGGCCAGGCCTTCCTCCCCGAGAACCTGGACCGGCCGCTGCCCGAGCTGCTCGACGCGGTCCTGGACCCGGTCATCGCCTTCAACTGCGAGAACCCGGCCTTCTGGGCGCTCATGCACGGCTCCGGCGTCCCCGGGATCGCCCAGGAGCACGACGAGCTGCACACCGGGATGCTGACCCGCGTCGAGGAGGTGCTGCGGGCCTGCGTCACACCCGCCGCGGCCGGGGCCCCCGCCGGTCCGGCCACCCCGGCCGGTCACCCCGCCGACCTCACCCACGTCGCCCACATGGTGCTCGGCATCGTCAAGACTGCGCTCGAGCTGATCCTGGCCAGCGAGGGCGACGAGCGGGCCGCGTACGTCGCGGAGCTGAAGACCGTCCTGCTCCGCTACCTGGACCCGGTGATCACCACGCCTCCTCCTCGCTGACCCGCCCCCCGGCCCCGGC
Source organism: Streptomyces sp. ICC4 (assembly GCF_003287915.1). Classification (NCBI taxonomy): domain Bacteria; kingdom Bacillati; phylum Actinomycetota; class Actinomycetes; order Kitasatosporales; family Streptomycetaceae; genus Streptomyces; species Streptomyces sp. ICC4. The sequence continues at coordinate 559,833 of NZ_CP030286.1, forward strand.
CGAGCCCGAACCAGAGCCGGAGCCGGAGCCGGAGCCGGAGCCGGAGCCGGAGCCGGAGCCGGAGCCGGAGTCGAAGTCGGAGCCGGAGCCGGAACGGGAACCCGCCCGCAGCCTCAGCCCCACCAGCGGGAACACCAGCACGGAGACCATCCCGGCCCCGACCAGCGCCGCCGCCTCACCCGAGCCCAGCTTCCCGTCCTGCACCCCCAGGGTGGTGATCGCGACCACCAGCGGCAGCGCCGTGGAGCCGAACAGGACCAGCGCCGACCGGTCCCCGCGCCCCAGGTCCCGGGGGGCCAGCAGCCACAGGGGAAGTCCTCGCACGAGGAGGAACAGCAACAGGAAGACCGGCAGCAGCAGGAGCACCCGGCCGCCGCTGAGCAGGGCGTCCAGGTCGAACTCGATCCCGGTGACCACGAAGAACAGCGGCACCAGGAACCCGAAGCCCATGGCCTCCACCTTCGACAGCACGGCCCCGCTGCTCTCCGGGGCGGCCCCGTTCAGCACCAGCCGGATGATCAGTCCGGCGGCGAAGGCCCCGAGCAGCACGTCGAGGCCGAGCACCTCGGCCAGCGCCAGGAACGCCACGAGCACCAGCACCACCAGCCGCACCGCGAACTGTCCGCTGCTGTGCAGGGTCTTGGCGATGACGCGGGAGAACCAGGGCGCCCTGGGCCGCAGCGCCCAGAACACGGCCGCCGCCGTCAGCACCGCGAAGGCGATCAGCAGCGCCGCCGAGCGGCCCGGCGCCCGCCCGCTGAGCAGCAGCGCCATCGCGATGATCGGCCCGAACTCGCCGACCGCGCCCACCGCCATCATCACGGAGCCGAACCGGCTCTTAAGGTCCCCCGCGTCCCGCAGGACCGGCAGGATCGTCCCCAGGGCCGTGCTGGTGAGCGCCGTGCCGATGTAGACCCCCTGGTCGAATCCCCCGCCGTTCGCGAGCAGGATCCCGACGCCGAGCCCCAGCCCGAGGGCGATCACCCAGGCCCACACCGAGCGTTTCAGGGTGTCGCCCTTGACCTGGTCGAACTGGATCTCGTAGCCGGCCAGGAAGATCAGCATGGCAAGGCCGAGCTCGCTCAGGACGTCGATCACCTCGCCGGTCTGCGCCCAGCCGAGGACATCGGGCCCGACCAGGACGCCCAGCAGGATCTCGAAGATCACCAGCGGTACGGGGAGCCAGCGCGCGATGCCGTACGCCAGCACGGGGGCCAGCACCGCGATCGACATGATCAGGATGAGAGTGATCCCCGAGTGCGCCATGCGTGCCATTTACATACGGTTCACCCGGATTGTCCACTCCACAGCCCCGCGCGCGAGGGTCTCGGCAAAAGATCCCCGGGGTGCTCGCTTCGATACCCCCTAGGGGTATAGTCTTCGAGAGTCGGGAGGACGGTGGAACGATCCGCCGCCTTCCGGCGCCCGGAAACGCCCTTGAAGAGGAGAACGACATGAGCGCCGACACGGACACCCAGACCACCGCCGTCTACCGGGTGACGGGCATGACCTGCGGGCACTGCGAGGGCGCGGTGACCACCGAGCTCTCCGCCCTGGCGGGCGTCAGCTCGGTCAAGGCCGTCGCGGCCACCGGCGAGGTCACCGTGGTCTCGGCCGCCCCGCTGGCCGAGGCCGATGTGCGCGCCGCCGTGGACGAGGCCGGGTACGAGCTCGCCGACCAGGCCTGAGCACCTTCCCCCTCGGCACGCCCCTCGGGCACGCCCCTCGGGCACGTCCCCTTGCCACGCCCCTTCGGCACGCATCTCTTCGGCACAGCCCCGCCGGGCCGTACCGGCCAGCTCATACTGGTTCCGTACGGCCCGGCCCACCCCCTGGAGCCCGGATCATGAGCAGCAGCACCGTGCACGACGGACCCATAGCGGGAGCAGCGGCGGCAGCGGCCGCCGGCCCCGCCGAGGTCGAGCTGACCATCGGCGGGATGACCTGCGCCTCCTGCGCGGCCCGCATCGAGAAGAAGCTGAACCGGATGGACGGGGTCACCGCCTCGGTGAACTACGCCACCGAGAAGGCCAAGGTGTCCTACGGCGGCGGAGTGCAGGTCTCCGACCTCATCGCGACCGTCGTCAAGACCGGCTACACCGCCGAGGAGCCCCCGCCCCCGGAGCCCGAGACCGGGCCCGAGCCGCAGGCCGCCGAGTCGCGGGAGGCACGGGACCCCGAGCTGGCCGCGCTGCGCGAGCGGCTCCTGGTCTCCGCCGCGCTCGCCCTGCCCGTCGTCCTGCTCGCGATGGTCCCGGCCCTGCAGTTCGACAACTGGCAGTGGCTCTCGCTCACCCTCGCCTCCCCCGTGGTCGTCTGGGGCGCCCTGCCCTTCCACAAGGCCGCCTGGACCAACGCCCGGCACGGCGCCGCCACCATGGACACCCTGGTCTCCGTCGGCACGCTGGCCGCCTTCACCTGGTCGCTGTGGGCCCTGTTCTTCGGCCACGCCGGGATGCCCGGCATGCGGCACGGATTCGACCTCACCGGCTCGCGCGCCGACGGCTCCTCGGCGATCTACCTGGAGGTGGCGGCCGGGGTCGTCGCCTTCATCCTGCTCGGCCGCTACCTCGAGGCCCGCTCGAAGCGGAAGGCCGGCGCGGCCCTCAAGGCCCTGATGCGCCTCGGCGCCAAGGACGTGGCCGTACTGCGCGGCGGCGCCGAGGTGCGCGTCCCCGTGGGCTCGCTCGCCGTCGGCGACCGGTTCGTCGTCCGGCCCGGCGAGAAGATCGCCACCGACGGCACCGTCGTCGAGGGCAGCTCCGCCGTGGACGCCTCCATGCTGACCGGCGAGTCCGTCCCCGTCGAGGTCGCCGTGGGCGACACCGTCACCGGCGCCACCGTGAACACGTCGGGCCGCCTGGTCGTCGAGGCCACCCGCGTCGGCTCCGACACCCAGCTCGCCCGGATGGCCCGGCTCGTCGAGGACGCGCAGAACGGCAAGGCCGAGGTGCAGCGCCTCGCCGACCGGATCTCCGGCGTCTTCGTGCCGATCGTCCTCCTCCTGGCCCTGGGCACCTGGGTGACCTGGATGCTGCTCACGGACGACCCGACGGCCGCCTTCACCGCCGCCGTGGCCGTCCTGATCATCGCCTGCCCGTGCGCCCTGGGCCTGGCCACCCCGACCGCGCTGATGGTCGGCACCGGGCGGGGCGCGCAGCTCGGCATCCTGATCAAGGGACCCGAGGTGCTGGAGTCCACCCGCCGCGTGGACACCGTCGTCCTGGACAAGACCGGGACCGTGACCACGGGCCGGATGACCCTGTCGGGCGTGCACGCCGCCGAGGGTGTGGACGAGACCGAACTGCTGCGGCTGGCCGGCGCCCTGGAGCACGCCTCCGAGCACCCGATCGCCCGCGCCATCGCCACGGGAGCCGCGGGGCGGGCCGGGGAACTGCCCGTACCCGAGGGGTTCGAGAACGTCGCCGGCCTCGGCGTCCAGGGCGTGGTCGACGGCCATGCCGTGCTGGTGGGCCGCGAGAAGCTGCTGGCCGACTGGTCGATCGCCCTGCCGGCCGCCCTCGCGGACGCCAAGGAAGCCGCCGAGGCCGCCGGCTCCACCGCCGTGCTGGTCGCCTGGGACGGGGAGGCGCGCGGGGTGCTGACCGTGGCCGACGCGGTCAAGGAGACCAGCGCCGAGGCGGTGTCCCGGCTGCGGGCCCTGGGTCTGACCCCGGTCCTGCTGACCGGGGACAACAAGGCCGTCGCCGAGACGGTGGCCCGCGCGGTGGGCATCGACGAGGTCATCGCCGAGGTCCTCCCGCAGGACAAGGTGGACGTCGTACGCCGCTTGCAGGCCGAGGGCCGTACGGTCGCCATGGTCGGCGACGGGGTCAACGACGCGGCCGCGCTGGCCCAGGCCGACCTGGGCCTGGCGATGGGCACCGGGACCGACGCGGCGATCGAGGCCGCGGACCTGACCCTCGTACGGGGCGACCTGCGGGTCGCGGCGGACGCGATCCGGCTCTCCCGCCGGACCCTGGCCACCATCAAGGGCAACCTGTTCTGGGCCTTCGGCTACAACGTCGCGGCGCTGCCGCTGGCGGCCGCCGGACTGCTCAACCCGATGATCGCGGGGGCCGCGATGGCCTTCTCCTCGGTCTTCGTGGTGACCAACAGCCTGCGGCTGCGGTCCTTCCGCTAGTGGGCGCCCTTCGCGGGTCCCACACGATTCCTTCACACGAGACGCAGATCACAGCGATCGCAACGTAACCATCGGGCAGGCCCGTGGGTCTAATGGGGCGATGCCAGGAACGTCTGGGGGGCGTTCTCGGGGGTCTTGGGGGACGCCTGCGGCATCGGCCGGCCGGGACGCGTGCCCTGGGGAAGCTCTGAGCGGCCCTCCCGACCCGTACGGGTCCCGGCAGACACCCGACGGAGCGCGCCCCGCGCGCTCCACACAGACACCCGGTCCGGGTCCCGTGGGGGGAATCCGTTCCGGGGCAAGGAAAGCGCCCCGACCTTCGACCCGTGGGGGGATCGATGGCGGGGCGCTTTTCCTTGTGAGGCCGCGGATGCGCGGTCCCGCGGCGCCGGGGGGGGCGCCGCGGCGGGGAGACTCGGGTCAGCGGTTCTCGACCGGGACGAAGTCGCGCAGGACCTCGCCGGTGTAGATCTGGCGCGGACGGCCGATGCGGGAGCCGGGCTCCTTGATCATCTCGTGCCACTGGGCGATCCAGCCGGGCAGCCGGCCGATCGCGAAGAGCACGGTGAACATCTCGGTCGGGAAGCCCATGGCCCGGTAGATCAGACCGGTGTAGAAGTCCACGTTCGGGTAGAGGTTGCGCTCGACGAAGTAGTCGTCGGCCAGCGCGTGCTCTTCCAGCTTGAGCGCGATGTCGAGCAGCTCGTCGTCCTTGCCGAGCGCCGAGAGGACGTCGTGCGCCGCAGCCTTGATGATCTTCGCCCGGGGGTCGAAGCTCTTGTAGACGCGGTGTCCGAAGCCCATGAGGCGGACGCCGTCTTCCTTGTTCTTCACCTTGCGGATGAAGGCGTCGACATCGCCGCCGTCGTTCTTGATGCCCTCGAGCATCTCGAGGACGGACTGGTTGGCGCCACCGTGCAGCGGGCCCCACAGGGCCGAGATGCCGGCGGAGATCGAGGCGAACATGTTCGCCTGCGAGGAGCCGACCAGGCGCACGGTGGAGGTCGAGCAGTTCTGCTCGTGGTCCGCGTGCAGGATCAGCAGCTTGTCGAGCGCCGCGACCACGACCGGGTCCAGGTCGTACTCCTGGGCCGGCACGGAGAAGACCATGCGCAGGAAGTTCTCGGTGTAGCCGAGGTCGTTGCGCGGGTAGACCACCGGGTGGCCGACCGACTTCTTGTACGCGTACGCCGCGATCGTCGGGAGCTTGGCCAGCAGCCGGATCGTCGAGAGGTGGCGCTGCTTCTCGTCGAACGGGTTGTGGCTGTCCTGGTAGAACGTCGACAGCGCGCTGACCACGGAGGAGAGCATCGCCATCGGGTGCGCGTCACGCGGGAAGCCGTCGTAGAACCGCTTGACGTCCTCGTGCAGCAGCGTGTGCTGGGTGATCTCGTTGCGGAACGACGCGAGCTGGTCGACGGTCGGCAGCTCCCCGTTGATCAGCAGGTAGGCGACCTCGATGAAGGTCGAGCGCTCCGCCAGCTGCTCGATCGGGTACCCGCGGTAGCGCAGGATGCCCCGCTCACCGTCGAGGTAGGTAATGGCGGACTTATAGGCGGCGGTGTTTCCGTAGCCGCTGTCCAGGGTGACCAGCCCGGTCTGAGCCCGGAGCTTCGCGATGTCGAAGCCCTGGTCGCCAACGGTGCTCTCGACCACCGGGTAGGTGTATTCACCGTCCGCGTACCGCAGTACTACAGAGTTGTCGCTCACGTCATCCCTCACCGACGTAGTGCCTCTTCTTCGAGGTGCCCTGACTGCCTCTACCTTCCCCCATTTGGCACAGGTGAGTGCACTCGGGGTCGGGGTTTGGTGTTTTTGACGGCACTGAGTGCCTTCAAGCTGCTCATCCTGCCCCCTCGGCACCGGTGCCGGATACCCCAAATGATCGATCATCTAGGTGATGTTTCCCACCGGTATGCGTCCCGAGAGCCGAGCGGCGACGGCTGTGTACCTCCTGCCTGCGGAAACCGTACGCACCGCCTGGGCAAGGGCTTTGCGGGACCCGACGAGGACGACCAGTTTCTTCGCCCTGGTCACCGCCGTGTAGAGCAGATTTCGCTGGAGCATCATCCAAGCCCCGGTGGTGACGGGGATCACGACGGCCGGGTATTCGCTCCCCTGGGAGCGGTGGATGGTGACGGCGTACGCGTGGGCGAGCTCATCGAGCTCGCCGAACTCGTAGGCCACTTCCTCGTCTTCGTCCGTGCGCACCGTCAGGCGCTGTTCGTCCAGGTCGAGGCCGGTGACCACGCCGACGGTGCCGTTGAAGACGCCGTTGGCGCCCTTGTCGTAGTTGTTGCGGATCTGGGTGACCTTGTCGCCCACCCGGAAGACGCGGCCGCCGAACCGTTTCTCGGGCAGGTTCGGCCGGGCGGGGGTGATGGCCTGCTGGAGCAGGCCGTTGAGGTTCCCCGCGCCGGCCGGGCCCCGGTGCATGGGGGCGAGGACCTGGATGTCGCGCCGCGGGTCGAGCCCGAATCTGGCCGGAATACGTCGTGCGGCGACGTCGACGGCGAGCTTTCCGGCCTCTTCGGTGTCCTCTTCGGGGAAGAGGAAGAAGTCGGGCAGCCCGTCGGTGATCGGCGGCAGGCCGGTGTTGATCCGGTGGGCGTTGGTGACCACGCCGGACTGCTGGGCCTGGCGGAAGATGGTGGTCAGCCGGACGGCGGGGACCGGCCCGCCCTCGGCGAGGAGATCGCGCAGCACCTCCCCCGCGCCGACCGAGGGCAGCTGGTCCACGTCCCCGACGAGCAGCAGGTGGGCGCCTGGTGCCACGGCCTTGACCAGCTTGTTCGCCAGCAGCAGGTCGAGCATCGAGGCCTCGTCGACGACGACGAGGTCCGCGTCGAGCGGCCGCTCCCGGTCGTACGCCGCGTCCCCGCCGGGTTTGAGTTCCAGCAGCCGGTGGACGGTGGAGGCCTCGGCCCCCGTGAGCTCGGCCAGCCGCTTCGCCGCGCGGCCGGTGGGGGCGGCGAGCACCACCTTGGCCTTCTTGGCGCGGGCCAGCTCCACGATCGAGCGGACGGTGAAGGACTTGCCGCAGCCCGGCCCGCCCGTGAGGACCGCGACCCGGCGGGTGAGGGCGAGACGGACCGCGTCCCGCTGCCCGGGGGCCAGTTTCGCGCCGGTCCGGCCGGCGAGCCAGCCCAGGGCCTTGTCCCAGTCCACGTCCTGGAAGGCCGGCATCCGGTCCTCCTCCGTGTTCAGGAGCCGGCGCACCTGGCCGACCAGGGACAGCTCGGCGCGGTGGAACGGCACCAGGTACACCGCGGTGAGGTCCGGTCCGCCCGCCGGATCCGGTACGGATTCCCGTACGACCCCTTCGGGATCGGCGGCGAGCTCGGCCAGGCAGTCGATGACCAGCCCGGTGTCCACCTGGAGCAGCTTGACCCCGTCGGAGATGAGCCGGTCCTCGGGCAGGAAGCAGTGCCCCTGGTCGGTGGACTGGGACAGGGCGTACTGGAGGCCCGCCTTGACCCGCTCGGGGCTGTCGTGCGGGATGCCGACGGCCTGCGCGATCCGGTCGGCGGTGAGGAAGCCGATGCCCCAGACGTCGGCGGCGAGCCGGTACGGCTGGTTCTTCACCACGGAGATGGAGGCGTCGGCGTACTTCTTGTAGATGCGGACCGCGATGGAGGTGGAGACGCCGACCCCCTGGAGGAAGACCATGACCTCCTTGATGGCCTTCTGCTCCTCCCAGGCGGCGCCGATCATCCTGGTCCGCTTGGGGCCGAGCCCGGGCACTTCGATCAGCCGCTTCGGCTGCTCCTCGATGACGTCCAGGGTGTCGGTGCCGAAGTGCTCCACGATCCGGTCGGCGATCTTCGGGCCGATGCCCTTGATCAGGCCGGAGCCCAGGTAGCGCCGGATGCCCTGGATGGTCGCGGGCAGCAGGGTCGTGTAGTTCTCGACGGTGAACTGCCTGCCGTACTGCGGGTGGGAGCCCCAACGGCCCTCCATGCGCAGCGATTCACCCGGCTGGGCCCCCAGCAGGGAGCCCACGACGGTGAGCAGATCGCCCGCGCCCCGGCCGGTGTCGACCCGGGCGATCGTGTAGCCGCTCTCCTCATTGGCGTAGGTGATGCGCTCGAGCACCCCCTCGACCACTGCCGACGACACCGCCGCGTTGGTAGTCATGGCACGAAAGCTACCGTCCGGCGCCGACAGCCCGCGGCCCCTGTGGACAACTCCCGGACGGGCCCCGGAAACCAAAAGGAGGTCCGACCTTCCGGCCGGACCCCCTCACGGTTACCCCTCCCTCGTCGGACTTCCCGATCCCCCCAGATCCCTCCCCGGAAGTGCCGACGCACCATACGACCCGCGACCCCCGCCGGTGGTTGCACGCGGATGCACACCTTTACCTCTCCATTACCCAAGGGTGATCCCGGCGCGACCCAAGGTGCCGGTAAATCGCCACAGAAGTAGCGTTTCAGGCATGAGCGAACCTTCATTCCAGGACGACGTGCTGAGCGAACTCGGCGACGACCGGCTGACCGAGATCGCCGGACTCCTCGGCACCGACGCCAACGGCGCCCGCGACACCGTCACGGCCACCGTCGGTGCGATGACCGGCGACCTCCAGCAGAAGGCCGACGCCGATGACGACGACGGCAACGAGGTCCGCCAGGCCTTCGCCGAGGTGACCGAGGCCCCGCTGGAAGGCGTGGCCACCCTCGGCGGCGGCCTCGGCGGCATGCTCGGCGGCGGGATGATGGCCGGGGTCCTCGCCAAGGTCAGCAAGCCCGTGGCCAACGCCGTCTCCAAGAAGACGGGCATCCCCGCGCCCACCATCGCCCGCGTCATCGAGCTGCTGATCCCGGTGCTGCTGGCCGTCTTCGCCAAGCGCGCGGCGGGCCGGGGCGCGGGCGGCGGCGCGGCCCCGCAGGCCGGCGGCGCCGAATCGGCCATCCCCTCCCCCGGAGCGGTACCGGGCGCGGCAGGAGCCGCGGGCGCGGGCGGCGCGGCCGGCGCGGGCGCCCCGGCGGCCGGCGGCAGCCTCGGCGACCTGCTGGGCCAGATCCTCGGCGGCGGCAAGAAGTAGTCCCGCCGGGCGGCCCCGGCGAGCAGCCGGGCGCCGCGCGTTCACCCGTACGGCCGACGCGGCCCCGGTCCCGGTCCCGGTCCGGGACCGGGGCCGCGTCGAACGCGGTGGTCCGGGCCGCCCCCCGGCGGTCCGGACCCGACACGGAGCCGGACCCACCCGGCCCCGCGTCAGATCGCGGGACGGTAGAAGAACGTCTTGCGGTGCTCGATCCTGCCGTCGCGGACGAGGTAGGTGTCGGCGAAGGCCTCGTCCAGGGCCGTGCCGCTCTTGTCGGCGCCCCGGAAGCGGCCCCAGCAGGCGGCCGCGGCCAGCCCGCCGGTCACCTGGCTCACCTCGTGCGCGCCCGAGGTGATGATCCGCTCGTGCTCGTAGAAGCGGCGGATGCGCTCGAGGCCCTCCAGCGCGGGGTAGCCCGGTCGCTCGTAAACGGCGTCCGGCGAGAAGACCTCGCCGAGCCGGTCCCACGAGCGGGTGTCGATCACCTGGAACAGCCGGGCCACCAGAACGTCGGCGGTCACCGGTGCGGGGGACGTGGTTGTCACGGCCTTGCTCCTTCAGGGGTGCGGACAGTGCGGGATGCGGACTGTGCGGATGCGCGCCGCGCGGGATGGACGCGGTGCGGTCGTGCGGACGGGGGTCACCCGTGGGTGGCGCGCGTGCGTGATCGGGCCGTCAGGAACCGTCGGCGAGCGCCTTCTCCCAGGCGTCGGCCAGCCGTGAGACGCCCTCCCGGCGCTGCGCCTCGTCCAGCGAGGCGAAGGACAGCCGCAGCACGCGCGAGCCGTCCTCCTCGATGCAGAAGGGCGTACCGGGCACGATGGCCACGCCCCGCGCGAGCGCGTGCGCGTACAGCGCCTCGGAGCCGACCCGGGGGTCGGTCAGCCGGCACCAGAAGAAGAGGCCGCCGCGCGGCCGCTCGAAGTCCAGCCAGGGCAGGCGCTCGCGCAGCAGCGCCTCCATGTCCCGCGCCCGCCCGCCGTAGAGCGTGCGCAGTCCCGCCAGGTGGGCCGGCAGGAACTCCGGGTCCCCCAGCAGGTCGACGAGCAGGTACTGGCCGAAGGTGTTGGTCTGCAGGTCGCCGCACTGCTTGGCGGCGATCAGCTCCCCGATCAGATCGGCGGGCGCGACCAGGCCGGCCACCCGCAGGCCCGGGCAGACCGTCTTGGACAGGCTCATCAGCCGGACCACCCGGTCGCTGTGGACGTCGGTGGACGGCAGCCGGCCGCCCTCGAAGGCCAGGTCGCCGTACGGGTCGTCCTCGACCACCAGGAAGCCGTACCGCTCGGCCAGCGCGGCCAGGTGGCGGCGCCGCTCCGCGGAGAGGACCGCCCCGGTGGGGTTGTGGAAGTGCGGTACGACGTAGACCAGTTTGGGCCGGGCGCCGGCGGCCAGGCGCTCCTCCAGCACGTCGGTGCGCATGCCGTCCGCGTCCGCGGGCACCGGCAGCAGCCGGGCGCCGGCCCGCCGGAAGACCTGTACGGCGCCCAGGTAGCTGGGGTCGTCCAGCGCCACCTCGTCGCCCTCGTCGATGAGGGTCTGGGCGACGAGGTCGAGGCCCTGCTGGCTGCCGGCGGTGACCATCACCCGGTCGGGCGTGACGGGAGCGCCGGTCGCGGTGGCCCGCGCCGCGATCACCTCGAGCATCGGGGCGATGCCGTCCGTGGGGGCGTACTGGAGCGCCGGCACGGCGGAGCGGGCGAACAGCCGCTCGGTCGCCTCGGCGAGCCGGGCCACGGGGAAGCTGTCGGGCGCCGGGATGCCCCCGGCCATCGAGAGCACTCCGGGCGCGCCGGCGGCCGCCAGGATCCGGCTCACCGCGTCGGAGCGGCCCCAGCCGGTGCGGCGGGCGAGCAGTTCCCCGATGCCGCGGGCCGCCGGGGGCACCGTCGTCGCCGGGAGCGCCGTCATCGCCGGGAGCGCCGTCGTCGCCGTCGTGGCCGGGGTCGCCGGGGTCACGGGGGTCACCTTGCCTCCACCTTCCGCGGCTCCGCGCCGATCTGCGCCGGGAAGTCCTTCAGGCGCCACACCGGCGACTTCAGGACCACCAGGACCGCGGTCAGGAAGACCGCGGCCGTGACGAACAAGGTCTCCCGCAGCCCGATGAGGTCGCCGAGCCAGCCGCCCAGCAGGGCGCCGAGCGGGAGCGTCCCCCAGGAGACGAACCGGTAGCCGGCGTTCATCCGGCCCAGGAGGTGGTCCGGGGTCATGGACTGGCGCAGGGAGATGATGTGGATGTTGGCGATGGTGCCGCCCGCGCCGATCAGGGCGAAGGCGGCGACGAACAGGGCGATCGAGGGCGCACCGCCGTTCGCCGGGGCCGCCGGGATGGCCACGGGCGCCAGGCAGCACAGCAGCAGGGCCGCCAGGATGGCCGGGCCGAGCCCGATCCTGCGCTTGAGCCGCTGCGCGAACATCGAGCCGACCAGGGAGCCCACCGCGCCGGTGCCCAGCAGCAGGCCGATGCCCCCGGGCGAGATGCCGAGCGTGCGGGCCGCGTACAGCACGAACACCGTCTGGAGCGACATCCAGCACAGGTTGTACAGCCCGGACTGGAGGGCGCAGGCCCGCAGGTGGGCGCTGTCCCAGATGATCCGGACGCCCTGCTTGATGCTCGTGCGGATGCCGGTCCGCTCCTGCTGGGGCTCCGGCGCCGGTTCGGTGCGCCGTACCGCGAGCAGCGTGAGCACGGACACCAGGTACGAGATCCCGTTGATCAGCAGCGCGTAGGGGGCCGTGACCCAGCCGACGAGCAGGCCGGCCAGTCCGGGACCGCCGATCTGGGCCAGCGAACTGGTGCCCTGGAGCTTGCTGTTGCCCTCCACCAGGTGCTCCTTGCCGACCAGGGTCGGCAGGTACGACTGGTAGGAGACGTCGAAGACCACGGTCAGGGTGCCGACGAGCAGCGCGGCGACGTAGACGTACTCGATGCGCAGCAGGTCGAGCACGGCCAGCAGCGGTACCGCGCTGACCAGCAGCGCGCGCCCCACGTTGGCCATGATCATCAGGGGCCTGCGGCGCACCCGGTCGACCCAGACGCCGACCAGGAGGGTGACCATCAGGAACGGGGCGTAGGAGGCCGCGTTGACGAAGCCCACCTGCGAGGAGCTGGCGTCGAGCGTGAGCACCGCGGTGAGCGGCAGTGCCAGGGTCGTGACCTGGGCCCCGACCTGTGAGATCGCCTCCCCGGACCAGAACTTGAGGAATTCCGGGTCCCGCCAGAGCGTGGAGTTCCCGGCGCCGGCCGGGGGGCCGGCCGGCGCCTCCTCCAGCGCCTCGGCGGCTCCGTTCCCGATGTCGGTCACTTGGCTTCCACCACCCCGGCGGCCGGGTCGACGTGGAAGGCACAGCCGATCTGTGCGCCGCGCAGCATGCTGACGATGCCCACGGCCGGGTCGGTGACGCCGCGGGCCAGGGTGCCGGCGTAGCGCCCGTCGACCATCAGGGTCCCGTAGGCGACGGCCATGTCCTCGCAGCTCTCGCCGTCCTCGGAGAGGAACCGCTCGGTGGTCGGCAGCAGCCGGTGCTGCAGGACGAACGGGCCGTCCGTGGCCTGCCGCAGCTTGGCCACCCACTCCTTCTGGTCGGTGGTCCAGCCGGGGGTCACGCCGACGCCGCCGTAGAGCAGCGTGGGCTTGAGGACGAGGTGGTCCTTGTTGGCGATGGCGTAGGGCAGCAGGTCGATCTTCTCGCCGTCGAAGGTGACCTTCTCGTCGCGCACGAACCGGGTCCAGGGCAGGATCCGGTCGATCAGTTCGCGCTCCTCCTCGGTGAAGAACCCGCGGTTGCGCTCGTCGCTGAGCATCGCGAGGCTGCCCTTGTTGCCGTACAGCTCGCAGTCCAGCGGGGCGAACAGCTCGACGCGGCCGGCCTCGACGGCGTCGAGCAGCGGGTTGACGAGGTCGTAGGTGCGGGGCTCGTCCGGCATTTCGCCGGGCAGGAACATCCGGTAGACCACGTCGACCTTGCGGCCGCGGTGCAGGACGTTGCCGTCCTCGTACGCGAAGTCGCCGAGGTGGCAGACGACGGGCTCGAAGCCGAGCCGCTCGAAGGCCGGGACGACGAAGTCCATCCAGCACTTGGACTTCTCGAAGCCCTCGGGCCAGTCGGTGATGGCGAGCAGCGGGCGCAGGGCGCCTTCGAGGGAGGGCGCCTGGCGGCGCAGCACCTCGGTGATGCGGGCGAGCGGGTCGGGGTAGACCAGGCCCTCGGCGTCCGCGAACTTCACGAACTCCTCGTCCTGGACCAGGGCGCGGGCGAACTCGCCCATCTGCCAGCCGCCGAGCGAGGAGCCGGTGTTGAGCTCCATGACGCGGAAGCCGCCGGTCTCGCGGTACAGGTCGGCGCGGGAGAGCGGGGCGAGCTCGTCGGAGGAGCCCCGCAGGACCAGGTCGGCCTGGGTCGGGGACATTCCGACGGCCTTGGCGAAGGCGCGCAGGTCGCCGTCGAAGAGCCGGGCGGGCACCGCCTTCAGCAGTTCGAAGAGGCCGCCGAGGTCGTGCTCGAGGGTGGCGACGTCCGTGGCGCTGAGGAAGACGGGGCGGTTGAGGCCCTCGCCGCCGCCGGCGCCGGTGCGGAAGCGCTCCACGCCCCGGACGCCGGAGACGGTCATCCGCCGGGAGGTGCGCTCGTGGTCGAAGAAGCGGCGGGTCACGGCGTTCTCCACGCGGGCGCCCAGGCGGTGTGCGGCGACTCCGGAGACCTCGGTACGGGAGAGCTCCTCGGCCCGGTCCAGGGCGCGGCGGGTCCCGGCGGGGCTGTCGCTCACCGCGATGAGGGCCGCGGAGCGGGGGGTCAGGCCGCGCGGCGGGAGCAGCAGCTCGTCGCCGGGCTCCACCAGGGCGATCGCCTCGACCAGGTCCTCGACGTCCTCGGGCGCGGGCAGCACGACCCGGTCGACGGCTCCGTCGTAGGCCGGGTAGAGGAAGCGGACCTCGGCGCTCTTGGAGTGCGTCGGGGTGATGTCGGGGGTCTCCTCGAAGGCGATCCGGGCGGCGGCCAGGGGCAGGTCCACCCCGGTGGCCAGCTTGTTCAGGTGCGGGATGAGGTCGCCGCCGAGGCGGCCGTTGAGCTCGATCAGCCGGGGGCCGTCCGCGGCGACGCGCAGTTCGGTGTGGGTGACGCCGTAGTCGACGCCGGCCGCGCGGTGGGACCCCTGGACCAGTTCGGTGACGGCGTCCGCCCACGGCTCGTCGCGCCAGTCGGTGACGAGGTGGCCGACCTCCTCGAAGTACGGGTGGGCGCCCAGGCGCTTGCGGGCCACTGCCACCGGGGTGGCGACGCCGTCCACGACGACGCTGTCCACGCTGAGTTCGGGGCCTTCGACGAACTCCTCGATCAGGACGGAGGCGGTGGTGCCGGCGCCGCGCAGGCGGCTGGTGGAGGCGAGCTTGAAGGCCCGGCGCAGGCCGTCGACGTCGCGGGCCATCATGACGCCGAAGCTGCCGCCGAGGGTGCGGGGCTTGACGACCACGGGGAAGCCGATGGTCTCGGCGGCGGCGACGGCCTCGTCCTCGGTGGTGGCCGGGATGTAGCGGACGGCGGCCATGCCGGCGGCTTCCAGGGCCTGGCGGGTGGCGTACTTGTCGCGGCAGATGCGGGCGGCCGCGGGGTCCATGGACCGCATGCCCAGCTTCTTGGCGACCGAGGACACGGCGACGAGGGACCACTCGTCCCAGGTGACGATCGCGGCGTTCGCGACCTCGCCGCGCAGGTCGGCGACCGGTGCGTACAGCTTGGCGGCGTCCGTGGTGTCCGCGATCCGGTGGGTCTCCACGTAGCGGGCCTGCCAGGTGGGCGCCTCAGGCGCGACGAGCGTCACCTCGTAGTGCTGGGCGAGGGAGGCCAGGGCGTATTCGCGGTACTGGCGTATGCGGCTGCCGACGAGGATGACGCGCTGGCGTTCAGAGGTGAAGACCACGGTGTGTTCCTTTCCGATGCGGGGCGTGGTGCCTTGGCCCCGCCAAGACGGGGGGTGCTGGGGAGGGGCGCGCCGCGGGCTGGTCCGCGCGGCGCGCCGTGTGTCAGTTCTGCGGGTCGGGCGGGCCGGCGGCCGGTACGCAGGTCAGCCGGAAGCCGTTCGCGGCCTCGGTGATGGCCGCCTCGACCTCCCGGGTGGAGGGGCCGCGGAAGCGGAAGCGGGTGCCGACGTGCTCGTAGCCGCTGATCGCCGGGGCCACGTCGCCGACCGGGGTGTGCAGGACGGCGTACGGGAGGCGGCCCGGCCGGGGCGTGCCCACCCAGCCGGCGGCCTCCACCCGGCAGGGGGCGGGCACCGGCAGCGGGAGGAGCAGGTAGCCGCCGACCTCGCCGGTCTTCAGGGGCGGCAGGACCGGGGTCAGGCCGAGCTGGATGTCGACGGCGGCGGCCATCAGGTCGACGCCGTGGACGTCGCGCCAGGTGAAGGGGATCTCGCCGCCGCCCACCCGGGCCCCGCATTCGAGGAAGACCAGCGCGGGCCCGCCGTCGGGCGCCGCGGTGACGAAGGCCTCCAGGTGGAAGACCCACGGCCGGGTGCCGCCGAGGGCGGCGCCGACGGCCGCGGCGAAGGCCTCCGTGGCCTCCAGGAGCGCGGGGTCGTCCTCCTCCACGGAGCCGAGCCAGGTGCCCTGGGTGAAGTCGGCGCAGGTGCCGCCGACGTAGCGGGAGACCGTCCAGCTGCCCAGCGAATCGCCCTCCCACAGGCCGTCGATGTGCAGGATCGGCCCGTCCACGTAGCTCTGGACGAGGTACGGCTCCCCGGCCAGGGCGGCGGCCAGGCCCGCCACCTCGGCCACGTCCTCGGCGCGGTCCACCCGGACCACGCCCCGGCTGGCGGTGCCCCGGTGCGGTTTGACGACCACCGGCCAGCCGTGGGCTTCGCCGAAGTCGGTCACCGCGGCCGGGTCGGGCGCCGGGGCGAAGGCCGGTACGGGCAGCCCGGCGGCCGCCGCCGTGCGGCACATCGTCAGCTTGTCGCGGAAGACGGCCAGTTCGGCGGTGTGCTGGCCGGGGATCGCGAACTCCTCGCGGATCAGCGCGGCCGTGTCGAGGTCTCCCTCGTTGAGGGCGACGAGCCGGGCCGGGGTGCCGAAACGGGCGGCGAGGCCGGTGACGGCCGCGCGCACGGCGGGCAGGTCGTCGGTCAGCCCCACGGCGACGACCGCGGCGGCGGCCGGGGGCAGCGAGGCGCGGCCGAGCTCGGTGCTCACGTAGGTGACGTGGGCGGCGGCGTGGTCGAGGTAGTCGGTGTAGTGCGCGTGGGTGTCCCGCCAACGGTGCAGGACGAGGATGTGGGGGCGGTCGCCGTTCATGCGCTCCGGCCCTCCTCTCCCGGCTGCACGGCCGCGGCGGCCTCGGCGGTCTCGGGCACCTCGGAGGTCTCAGAGGTCTCGGCGGGCTGGGCGGTCTCGGCGGCGAGCCAGGGCAGGGCGGCCGTGGCCATCGTGCGGACGCCCACGGACAGCGCGGGTCCGGCGACGGGCGCGAAGGTGGACGAGTGGTTCTGCGGGAGGTCCTCCAGCCGGCCGGCCGCGAAGGCCTCGCCGAAGGCCTGCGGGTCGAGGCCGCCGTAGAACCAGTACACCGAGGGGACTCCGGCCGCGGTGGCGAGGAGTCCGAAGTCCTCGCTGGCGGTGGTCGGGCCCATGGTCATGACGGCGCCGGCCCCGAAGTGGTCGCGGTGGGCCTGGGCGACCCGCTCGGCGCTCGCCGTGTCGTTGACCGTCATCGGCAGGTGGTAGACGGAGGTGATCTCCGGGTCGGCGGTCGCTCCGGCGGCGGCCGACTCGGCGCGCGCCAGGCGCTCGATGGCCGCGAGCACCTTCTCGCGCACCGGGGCGGAGCTGGTGCGGACGTTGATGCCGAGCTCGGCGGTGTCGGGTATGACCGCGGCGGTGGTGCCGGCCTGCAGCTTGCCGACGGTGAGCACCACCGGTTCCTGGGCGGCGACCTCGCGGGAGACCACCGTCTGGAGCCGCAGCACCAGGGAGGCGGCCATGACCACCGGGTCCACCGCGGCCTCGGGCTTGGAGCCGTGGCCGCCGCGCCCGAAGAGCTTGACGGTGATGGAGTCGGTGGCGCCCATGACCGTGCCGGGCAGGGTCGCGACGAGTCCGACCGGGCCGGGTCCCACGTGCGAGCCGAGGATGACGTCGGGGCGCGGGAACCGCTCGAAGAGGCCGTCCTCGACCATCTCGCGGGCGCCGTAGCCGCTCTCCTCGCCCGGCTGGAAGACGGCGACGACGGTGCCCCGCCAGGCCTCCCGGTTGCGGGCGAACAGCTCGCAGGTCCCGATCAGGGCGGCCACGTGCAGATCGTGTCCGCAGGCGTGCATCACCGGCACCTCGGCGCCCGTGTCGTCGGTGGCGGTCTCCGTGCTCGCGTACGGCAGTCCGGTGGCCTCCTTGACGGGCAGCGCGTCCATGTCGGCGCGCAGCATGGCCACGGGTCCGTCGCCGTTGCGGAGAACGGCGACCACGCCGGTGCGGCCGACGCCGGTGGTGATCTCCCAGCCGCCCTGGGCGGCCAGCCGCTCGGCGACGAGCGCGGCGGTCCGCTTCTCCTGGAAGGCGAGTTCGGGGTGTGCGTGCAGTTCGCGATAGTCGGCTTCAAGGGCCGGCATCAGCGAGTCGAGACCATCGAGCAGTGCAGTCATGGCGTCCTTCTCAGACATGAGGGGTTACGGAGGACGTGGGGTGCTCGCGTACACCCCATGAGGCGGCCAGCGCCGCCGCGGCGGTGAGTGCGGGCCACCACGGCAGCCAGTCGTTGTGCCCTGCCGAGCGCAGCAGCTCCGCGAGCATCGGGAAGGTGCCGCCGAAGAGGCTGATCGCGGCCGCGGTGGGCAGGCCCACCGCCACGGCGCGCACGGCCGTCGGGAACATCCGGCCGGCGAAGACGTTGCTCACGGCGAGCGGCAGGCCCAGCAGGAAGAGCAGGACCACGGTGACCAGTTGGACGGGCACCCGGCCGGAGGTCATGGCCGCCAGCAGCGGGACGGTGCCCAGGGCGAGCCCGGCGAAGCCGGTGCGCAGGACGGGCAGGGCGCCGAACCGGTCCGCGGCCTTGCCGCCGCCGAGCATCGCGGCCAGCAGGGCCGCCATGCCCAGCAGCAGGGCCGCGGAGGTCTCCTCCTTGGTGGCGGCGCCCGCGCTGGCCGCGTAGGACGGGAAGTCGACGGTGACGAAGTAGAAGGCGGTGGTGGCGCCGGAGGTGATGGCGAACACCACGGCGAGGCTTCCGAGGTGGGAGCGGAGCACCGGCCAGGGGCTCGGCGCCTTGGCGGCGGCGGCCGTGAAGGCGGCGCTCTCCGCCGCGCCGCGCCGGATCCACAGGGCGGTGAGGCCGAGCAGGCCGCCGAAGACGAAGCCGTAGCGCCAGCCGCCGTCCTCGACCCCGCTCTCCCCGAACACCCCGAGCAGGACGTTCATCACGATGAAGGACAGCGCGCTGCCCAGCACCACGCCCGCGTAGGAGACGGCGCTGTAGAAGTAGCGCCGCCCGGCCGGGGCGGTCTCGGTGACGTACGCGGCCACGCTCGGGTTCTCCGCTCCCACCGAGAGCCCCTGCACCAGCCGGGCGCCGACCACCAGGAGCGGGGCGGCCAGGCCGATGGAGGCGTATCCGGGTACGACGGCCAGGAGCAGGGAGCCGGCCGCGATGAGGCCGACGGTGAGGGTCAGTCCGTAGCGCCGGCCGCGGGTGTCGGTGAGGCGGCCGATGAGCACGCTGCCCAGGGGCCGGACCAGGAAGCCGAGGGCGAAGCCCAGGTAGGCGGCGATGAGTTTGGCGGTGGGCGAGGAGCCGGGGAAGAGCGCCTCGGCGAAGTAGGGGGCCAGGATGCCGTAGATGGTCCAGTCGTAGGCCTCGACCACCGAGCCGACGGTGGCGGCGGCCAGTTCCCTGCGGGGCCGCCGGGCCGCCGCGGGGACGGTGCCCGTCTGCGCGGGGGCGGTGTCCGCCGCCGCGGGGACGGTGCCCGCCGCGGCGCCGGCCGCCGGTAAGCCGACTTGCTCAGTGCTGGTCATCTGTCACTCCGTAGACCCTGATCAATGTGTCGTCCGGGCCGGGGAACGGCACGGCGTGCAGCCGGACCCCGGTCGCCGGGAGTTCCTCCAGGCCGGTCAGGCCCGTGAGGGCGGGCAGGCCGGCGGCGGCGAGTGCCCGCGCCACCGGTCCGTCGCCCTGCCGGCTGTCGGTCGCCACGAGGGCCGCGCCCTGCCCGGCGAGCAGTTCCACCGCGTCCTCGGTGAGGTACGGGCCGTCCTGGCGGCCGGTCTGCACCACGACGGCGTGTCCGGCGAGGTCGAAGGGGGCCAGCGCGAGCCGGTCGGCGACCGGCCGCCCGGCTCCGAGGAGTCGCAGCAGGACCACGGGCAGGTCCACCAGGCCGGCCAGGGCCGGTGCGCCGCCGCCGGGAGCCGCGGGCCAGGCGGCCCTGGTCGCGGGGCCGGTCAGGTCGGCGGTGCGGCGGCCCGAGCCGGGGGCGGCGGTGTGGCGGGAGCCCTTGTGCGGCTCCTGGAGCAGCTCCCGGCGCGTGATCTTCGTGCTGCCGACCATCAGCAGTCCGAGGTGGCGCACCAGCAGTTCGCCGAGCTCCCCGTCGGCGATGTCGTCACCGGGGATGTCCAGCCGGAATCCCTGGGTCTGCAAGGCGCCGCCGTTGCTGAAGACGACCTCCGCGTCGAAGTCGACCCGCCACTGACCGCTGCTCGTTCCCGTGGTCATGTCCCTGTCCTCGCGTTCGTGGATCCGCCGTTCGCGGATCCGTGCCCTGTCGTGCCGAACCGGCCGTTGCCGCTCAGGCGCAGTCGATCAGAGCTTTCTCCAGAGCCGCCGCCATCTCGTGGATCTCGCCCTCGGTGATGATCAGTGGCGGCAGGAGGCGGAGCACGGCGCCGTGGCGGCCGCCGCTCTCCAGCAGCAGCCCGTGATCCAGGCAGGCCCGCTTGACGCGCTTGGCGCGGGCTCCGTCGGCGGGCAGGGCGCCGAGCGCGTCGGCCCGGCCGAGCGGGTCCACGATCTCGATGCCCCACATCAGGCCCCGGCCGCGGACCTGGCCGATCTCGGGGTGGACCGCGGCGAGGCGGCCCAGCAGTTCCGCGATCAACTCGCCCTTGGCGACGGCCTTCTCGATCAGGCCCTCGGACTCCGTGACCCGCATGGCGGCGAGTCCGGCGACGAGCGCGATCTGGTTGCCGCGGAAGGTGCCCGCGTGGGCGCCGGGCGACCAGGAGTCGTACTTGCCGTGGTAGAGCAGCATCGACAGCGGGAAGCCGCCGCCGGCCGCCTTGGAGACCAGTACGGCGTCCGGCTCGATCCCGGACTCCTCGAAGGCCCACATGGTGCCGGTGCGCCCGAAGCCCGCCTGGATCTCGTCCAGGACCAGCGGGATGTCCAGCCGGGCGGTGATCTCCCGCAGCCCCCGCAGCCAGGCCGGCGGCGCGGGGATGACCCCGCCCTCGCCCTGGACCGCCTCGACGAAGACGGCGGCCGGCTTGGTGATGCCGCTCTCCGGGTCGGTGAGCAGCCGCTCGATGTAGGTCAGGCCGGCCCGGACGCCCGCCTCGCCGCCGATGCCGAACGGGCAGCGGTAGTCGTAGGGGTAGGGCAGGTGGTGGACGTCCGGCATGAGGGAGGGCACGGCCTCCTTGGCGCCCAGGTTGCCGGTGAGCGCGAGCGCCCCCGCCGTCATCCCGTGGTAGGCGCCGTGGAAGGACAGCACCGTCCGGCGGCCCGTCGCGGTCTTGAACAGCTTGATGGCCGCCTCGGTGGCGTCGGTGCCCGCGGGCCCGCAGAACTGCGTCTTGAAGTGGTCGGCCATGGTGCCGGGCAGCCGTGCGTACAGGGCCTGGAGGTACTCGTACTTGGCGGGGGTGGTCAGGTCCAGCGCCTGCTGGACCTGACCGGAGGAGAGGTACCGCGCGACCTCGCGCAGCACCTCGGGGTGGTTGTGCCCCAGGGCGAGGGTGCCCGCCGCGGCGAGGCAGTCGAGGTACTCGCGGCCGTGTCCGTCACGGATCCGCGCGCCGCGGCCCTCGGTGAGGATCTGGCCGAAGGCGTTGGCGTAGGTCCGGGCGCCCGACTCGCGCTCCTTGACGAAGGCGTACATGTCGTCCGGCGTGAGGGTGGTCACGTCTTCACTTCCTCAGGTGTGAGCGGGCGTCGGCGACCATGACCTGACCGAGGGCGATCCCTCCGTCGTTGGTCGGCACGAGCCGCTGGACGTAGGTGTCGAAACCGTCGGCGGTCAGCCCGGTCAGACAGTTGAGCAGCAGGAATTCGTTGAGGAACACGCCTCCGGAGAGGGCGACCTGGTTGACCCCGGTCTCCTCCCGCAGGGCCTTGCAGCGCTCCCGGACCATCTCGACGACGGCCGTGTGGAACCTGCGGCTGATCCGATCCGTGGGCAGTCCGGCGGCGATGTCGGCGGCCATGGCCCGGATCACGGGCCGCGGGTCCACCTCGGTGAGGCCGTCCGCCGCGTAGGCGCCGAAGCGGTACTCCGGCCCCTCCTCCCGGGTCGCGTCGCGGCCCAGGAGTCCTTCCAGTTCGATCGGGCCCTGTGCCTCGTACTCGGCTTTGGCGCACACTCCGGCCAGGGCGGCGGCCCCGTCGAAGAGGCGGCCCATGCTGGAGGTCGGCGGGGAGTTGATGCCGCGGGCCGCCATGGTCGCGAAGACCTGGCGCCGCTGTGCGTCGAGGGTGGCGAGGGCGGGGAAGCCGGCCAGGGCCCGGTCCTGGTCCCCGTCGAAGGCGTCGAGGGCGAGGGCGTACCCCGTGCGGATGGGTTCGCGCACGGCCTGGTCCCCGCCGATCAGCGGCAGTCCGCGCATCCGGCCGACGCGGCGGAAGGAGGCGAAGTCCCCGAGGAGGAACTCCCCGCCCCACACCGTGCCGTCCTCGCCGTAGCCGAAGCCGTCGAATATGACGCCGAGGGTGGTGCCGCTCACGTGGTTCTCCGCCATGCAGGAGGCCATGTGCGCGTGGTGGTGCTGGACTTCCACGGTGGGGCCGGCCGGGCCCGTGCCGTCGTCGTCCAGGGCGGCGCGGGTGGAGCGGAACTGCGGGTGCATGTCGTGCGCGGTGATCTCCGGCTTCAGCGCGTAGAGCTGTGCGAGGTGCCGGGCGGTGCGGTGGTGCGCGGCGAAGGTCTCGTCGTTCTTGAGGTCGCCGATGTGCTGGCTGAGGAAGACCCGGGAGCCGTTGGTGAGGGCGACGGTCGTCTTCAGCTCGGCTCCGAGGGCGACCACGGGGGCGACCTCGCGGCCGACGTCCACCGGGTAGGGGGCGTAGCCGCGGGCCCGCCGGATGAACTGGAGGAGCGGCTTGTCGAGTTCGGGGTGGGCCGAGAGGCGGACGACCGAGTCGTCCACGCGGATCTCGATGTCGCGGTCGTGGTAGAGGATGACGTCCGCGATCTCGAAGAGCTGCTCCAGCGCCTCCTCGTTGCGGTAGGCGATGGGGTAGCCGGAGATGTTGCCGCTGGTGGCGACGAGGGCCTCGAGGCCGGGCTCGTCCAGCAGCAGGTGGTGGTGGGGTGCCGACGGCAGCATGATCCCCAGGTTGGGGTTGCGCGGCGCCACCGACTCCGGGAGGGAGCCGGGGCGCTTGCGCGCCAGCAGGATCGGCCGGGCCGGCGAGCGCAGGATGTCGATCTCCTCTTCGGAGAGGTCCACGAGGCCCTGCGCCGTGACGAGGTCGCGGACCATCACCGCGAAGGGCTTGGAGTCGCGGCGCTTGCGGCTGCGCAGCAGGGCCACGGCCTCCGCGTTCGTCGCGTCCACCACGAGGTGGAAGCCGCCGACGCTCTTCATGGCCGCGATCCCGCCGTCCGCGAGCACCCGGGCGGCCCCCAGGAGGGCCTCGTCCCCTTCGGCCGTGTTCCCCTCGCGGTCCTGGAGCACCAGCCGGGGGCCGCAGTCCGGGCACGCGTTGGGCTGCGCGTGGTAGCGCCGGTCCATGGGGTCTTCGTACTCGTTCTTGCAGTCCGCGCACATGGTGAAGGAGGCCATGGTGGTCATCGGACGGTCGTACGGCAGGTCCTGGATGATGGAGTACCGGGGCCCGCAGTTGGTGCAGTTGATGAAGGGGTAGCGGTGCCGGCGGTCCTTCGGGTCCCGAAGTTCCGCCTGGCAGTCGCCACACACGTGGGTGTCCGCCGGGAGCAGCGCGGACCGGGCTCCGGTGTGCTCGCTGTGCACGATGGTGAACGGGCCGGGGGGCACGCTCCCCGGGGCCAGGTCCCGGGTGGGACGGACTTCGTCCACCCGGGCGAGCTCGGGGGCGCGGCCGCTCAGGCCGGCCGCGAACTCCTCCAGGGCGGCGACCGGTCCGGACGCCTCCACCAGCACGCCCTCGGGGTCGTTGCGGACCCAGCCGGACAGGCCGAGTTCGCGGGCCAGCTTGTAGACGAAGGGCCGGTAGCCGACGCCCTGGACCACGCCGGTGACGCGGATGCGCCACTCCTCCGTGCACACTGCGGGCTCTGCGCTCTGATCGATGCTCATGGCGGTCTCCCCGGCCCTTCTCAGCAGAGCCGGGGGAGCTCTGCGCCGAGCAGCTCCTCCAGCTGGGTCTCGCGACCCTCCTTGTCGCGCAGCAGGACCAGGCCCTCGGTGTCCTCGGAGATCTCGCCGATGGTCACCGCGTGCTTGCCGTAGGGCAGGGAGCGCAGGGCGGCCAGCACCTCGGCCTCGGCCTCCGGGTCCACGAAGACCGCCAGGCAGCCCTCGTTGGCGCAGTGGAGGGGGTTGATGCCGAGCATGTCGGCGGCCATCGCGGTCTCGTGCTGGATGGGCAGGTCGTCCTGGGCGACGCGGATGGTGCGGCCGAGCTTGTGGGCGTACTCGTGGAGCACCGCCGTCAGGCCGCCGCGGGTGACGTCGCGCATCGAGCGGACGGCGCCGGCGGGGACGGTGGAGAGCACCGTTTCGACGAGGCCGTTGAGCGGGGCGCAGTCGCTGTCCACGCGCTGTTCGAAGCCGAGGCCCTCGCGGATGGAGAGCAGGTGGACGGTGTGGTTGCCGATGGGGCCGCTGAGGATCACCTTGTCGCCGGGGCGCACGTCGGTCATGGTGAGCGGCTCGCGCTCGAAGACCCCGACGCCCGCGGTGTTGAGGTAGATCTGGTCGGCCTCGCCCTTGCGGACGACCTTGGTGTCACCTCCGACGATCTGTACGTCGGCCTCGCGGGCGGTGTCGCGGATCGACTCCAGGACCTGGACGAGCTTGGGTATGGGCAGCCCGGTCTCCAGGATCATGCCGAGGGTGAGGTACTTGGGCCGGGCGCCCGCCACGGCCAGGTCGTTGACGGTGCCGCAGACCGCGATCTTCCCGATGTCCCCGTTGCCGAAGAACGGCGGGTCGATCACGAAGGAGTCGGTGGTCATCGCGATGCGGTCGCCCTCGATCTTGAGGACCGCACTGTCCTCCATGATGCCGACGTACACGTCGCCGAGGGTCTGTGCGATCAGCTGGACCAGGTCCTGGCTGAGCTTCGCGCCGGTGCCGTGGTCGAGAACGATGTACTGGGTGGGGTCCACGCTCGTGGTCATGCCGGTTCCTTTGCGGAGAGGGGCTGCGTCGAGTGGGGCGCGGTCACGGGGTCTTGATGTTCTTGCGGGGCAGACCGCCCTCGGCGTCCAGGACGCGCAGGACCTCGGAGGAGTCGGTCACGGTGGCGCAGTAGCCCTCGAGCCAGTCCAGGGCGCGCTGCTTGTCGTCCAGGCGGGCCGAGACGACGCAGTCGGACGGGACCCAGATGTTGTAGCCGCGGAAGAAGGCGTCGGCGGCGGTGGTCTGGACGCAGATCTGCGTCTGCATGCCGGTGATCAGGACGGTGTCGACGCCGAGGGCCTGGAGGCGCTCGTGCAGGTCGGTCTCGTAGAAGCCCGAGTCCTTGCTCTTCTCCATGACGACGTCCTCGGGGGCGAGGAACGCCTCGATGACGTCGGCGCCGTGGGTGCCGCGGGTGACCGGGAGGTAGCCGTCGTAGCGCTCGGCGTTCGGGTCGTCCGGGTCGTTGACCAGCTGCAGGTGGAAGATGTGGTGGCCGCGGCGGCGCATCTCGTCGAGGAACCCGGTGAAGTGCGGGGTCGCGGCCTCGACGGCGGCGACGCGCTCGGGGTTCTTCTCGACCAGTTCGTACTGGAGGTCGTTGGTGAGGACGGCGATCTTCGACATGGCTGTGCCCTTCGGTGGACCGGTGTGTCGGATGGACCCGGCCGGGGGCGTGCGGAAGCGCGCTCTGCCGGGGTGGGTGCGCGGGGTGCGGGGCGGGGCGCGGCGGGCGCCGCGTGGGCGCGGCCGTCGGGCCGCTGCCCGTGGGGAGGAGGGGATCCGCCCGCCGGTGGCGGGGCGTTGGCGGTGGCACCGTGCCGGGCGGCCCCGATGGGGCGCCGACGGCCGGGAGGGGCGCTCGGAGGCGCGTCAGGTGTGGTGCGAGTGCGCCGCGAGGGTGCGCGGGGCGGCGCGGGGGTGTGCCCGTACGTTCAGCCGGTGTGCGGGCGGTGCGGAGCCGGGCTCGCTACGCGGCCACGCGGTCGGACTCGATCTCGTGCAGCCAGCTGCCGGTGGCCTCGAAGTGGGCCGTGATGTCGGCGAGCCGGGCGTACATGTAGAAGCCGGTGACGGGGCGTTCGTCGGCGCGGGCGTAGTCGGGCAGCCGGCCGTACTCGCGGAAGCCCAGGCGCTGCCAGAGCACGGAGGGGCCGTCGTCGCGGACTTCGAGCGTGATGACGTCGCATCCCATCTCGCCGACCTTGCGCAGGGCCTCGGCCCAGCCCTCGAGCAGGAACTGCCCGCGGTAGTCGGGGGCGACGACGCAGCGGCGCATCTCGACGATGTGGCGGCGGGCCGGCAGCGGCGCCCGGGCGAGGGTCACCATGCCGACGATGCGGCCTTCGTCGTTGCGGACGTGGAGGAGGTCGACGGCCCCCTTCCGCAGGTCGGCCTCGAAGGCCCGCATCAGCGGGAGGCCCTTCTCCAGCCCTACGGGTTCGTAGAAGCCGAGGGTCATCTCCTTGACCGCCACGGCGTCCATCAGCTCGATCATTTCGCGCATGTCCTGCTCGGACAGCTCGCGAGGCCATGAATAGTGCATCGTCGTCTTCCTTGGTGAGTGGACGGGAGAGGCAGCCGGACCCCGGACACCGCGCGCACGGCCCCGCCGGGGCGGTGCGGACATCTGGGAGCGCAATGTCCGGGATCGCCGGCTTGCGGAGGTGGCGACTTGCGTGTCGGACCGGGCTGACCGGTCGGACCGGGCTGACCGGCCGGATCAGGCTGACCGGCCGGACCGGGCCTGCTAGACCGAGGCCGTGGCCTGCGTCTGCAGGTTGGTCTGGACGGCGGCGGCCGGGGCCGCCTGGGTCAGCAGCGAGAGGTCGGCGCCGGCGCCGAGCACGGTGGCGGCGTAGACCTCGACGAAGTAGGAGACGAACAGGGAGTTGATCTTGATGAGGTGCTCGACGAAGCGCTCTTCGTCGTCCTCGTCCTTGACGACCCGCATGATGAGGTTCCAGACCATGTCCACGTGGTCGTCGTCCTCGTCGAGGGCCAGGTGGGCGCGGGCGCCCTTGGTGTTGGCGGCCCCGACGTGCTGCTCCATGATGTTGAGCCAGTCGGGCTGGGTCTTGCCCGCGATGTACTCCAGGTAGAAGCCGCTGATCATGGCCGCGAGCGGACCCTCGGTGGCCATCGTGTAGTAGAAGTAGCCGTTGAGCAGCTCGGTGGCGAAGGTCGGACGGATCGCGTAGATCTCCTCGTCCGTCATGCCCACCTTGTGCAGGTCGCCGGCGAACATGCGGTCGTGGCGGCCCTCCTCCGCGCCGTACAGCCCCCACTCCTTGCAGAGCTGCGGGTCGCGGGTGGCCCAGTAGTTGGCGATGAGCGGGTCGACGGCGCGCTTGAGACCGATGCGGATCATCGTCTCGACGTTGTGCCGCTTGTACAGGTCGAGGTCGAACTTGTCCTTGTCGAGCATGCCGTCGGCGCCCGCGCTGCGCTCGTAGAAGTCCCGCTCGAACTTCAGCAGGAGGTCGTCCACTCGCTTGCGGAACTCGGGTCGCTGCAGGTTGGAGTACGTGTTGTACGACTTACTTCGAGGCATCTCATCCCCAGCCGAGATCGTTGACTACCCGATCCGGACCAGTGGCGGCCACCGGGGCCATACCACTTGTCGACGGAGCAAGGAAGACGGACACCGCGACAGTTGCCGCAATGGCGAGAAGGGATCTCGCTATACGTGGCATGCTTACCTGCCCCTCCAGAATCTTTTCCGCGGTCCGGATCAGCTTCGCCTTCATCCTGCCGGTGGGACGACTTCCGTATCCATCCCCTTCTGGGATCATGTTGCCGCTGGCGAAAACATGACAGGGGGATGAATTGAACTCAACCAGACAAGTCCATCCTTTTCCCGTGCCTCAGCTGACCGCTGACGGGAACCGCCTCTACCGGTTCGTGGCCCTGACACCGGGTACAACGCGCGAATCCGCGTGCGAGGCACTGGACATGGACGCCGCCGACGTGGAGGAAGCCGCCGACGCCCTGGGGGACCTCGGGCTGCTGAGCAAGTGCCCGGACACGGGGATCTACACCCCGTACCCCGTGGACCACGCGCGCATCAAGGTCCTCAACCCGGCGCAGCACGGCCTCAACGAGATACAGGCCTTCATCGACCATCTCCGGGGAGATCTCGATGAGTTGACGCTCAAGACCGAGCACTTGGAGGACGACAACTCACTGGAGGTCATCCCCGGGGTCCACGATGTCCGCCAGCTCATCAACGGCCTGGCCGAAGGCTGCCGCGCCGAGGTGCTGACCTCCCAGCCCGGCGGGGCGCGGGACGAGGGGGTGCTCGACGAGAGCCTGGAGCGCACCGAACGGCTGCTGCGGCGGGGGGTGCGGATGCGGACCCTTTACCAGCACACGGCCCGGTTCAGCCCGGTCACGATGTCCTTCGTCGAGCGGTTCACACCGCTCGGCGCGGAAGTCTGCACGCTCGCCGGCGGTTTTCCGCGCTGCATCGTCTTCGACCGGGAAGTGGCGATACTGCCGCTCATGGACGGATCCCACGGGGCGGCGGTATCGAGAAACAGACACCTTGTCTCATTCATTGCGGAGGCTTTCGAGCGGGCCTGGAGCGCGGGGGAGAAATTCGTCCCGGAAACCGACCGCCCGGCTCGTGCCGCGATCACCTCGGACATCCAGCAGACGATCGTTTCCCTGCTCATCCAGGGCGAGTCGGACAATCGGATAGCCCATGTCGTCGGGATTTCCCTGCGGAATTGCCAGCGGCACATCGCGAACATCATGAAGAGCATCGGCGCCCGCAACCGGCTGCACGCCGGATATCTGCTGGGCAAGGAGCCCTTCGGAGGCAACTGATCCGCGCCGGCCCCGGCGGATCCGCGGGTCAGGGGACGCGGACGGCCGCGTCCTGACCCTCGGGCGCCGTCGCCGTCGCCGCCGGGGCCGGAGCCACGGCCGGGGCCGGGGCCGGTCCGGCCGCGGGCCGGGACTTCGAGGGGACCAGCGAGGTCACCGCCACACCGCCCACCAGCAGCACCGCCGCCACCCAGCGCAGCCCGCTCACCTGCTCCCCCAGCACCACGGCCGCCGAGGTCATCCCGAAGACGGGGACCAGGAGCGAGAAGGGGGCCACGGAGGAGGCGGGGTAGCGGCGCAGCAGGAACCCCCACGCCCCGAACCCGAACACCGTGGTGATCCAGGCGAGGTACACGATGACGCCCACGCCGCTCCAGTCCAGCCCGCGCAGCGCGGCCAGGTCCCGCTCCGGGCCTTCCAGCAGCAGCGACAGCGCGGCCAGCGGCAGCACCGGCACCACGCTCACCCAGACCATGAAGTTCAGCGCGTCGGGCGGGGACGCCTTGCGGGTCAGGACGTTGGAGACGCCCCAGCACGCGGCGGCCGCGATCACCATCGTGAAGCCCAGCACCGGGCCGGAGGCGCCCTCGTCCACGGCGGCCACGCCGATCCCCACGAAGGCCACGGCCATGCCGGCGATCCGCACCCGGCCCGGCCGCTCCTTGAGCACGACCGCCGCGAACACGGCGGTGAACACCGCCTGGGCCTGGAGCACCAGCGAGGACAGGCCGGCCGGCATCCCGCGGTCCATCCCCGTGAACAGCAGCCCGAACTTCACGATCCCGAGCACCACTCCGACCGCGATCACCCACTTCCACGCCACCTTGGGCTTGCCGACGAAGAAGACCGCCGGGATCGCGGCGACCAGGAAGCGCAGCGCGGACAGCAGCAGCGGGGGGAAGGTGCCGAGCCCGATCTCGATGACGACGAAGTTGAAACCCCAGACGGCGGCTACGAGAACCGCGAGGGCGGTGTGAATGGGTCGCATGCTCCGAGCATCGGGGCCGCGACCGTTCAGCACCAGCGCCGATGTCTTCAGTATCGGAATTAGTGATGCTTCATCCACCGGCGGCACCGGGCGCCGTAGGCTGCCGGCATGCTGGACCTCTCACGGCTGCGCGCCCTCCATGCCGTCTCCGTCCACGGCTCGGTCGGGGCGGCCGCCGCCGCACTCGGCTACACGCCCTCCGCCGTCTCCCAGCAGATCTCCAAGCTGGAGCGGGAGACCCGCACCACCCTCCTCGAACGCCACGGCCGCGGGGTCGCGCTCACCGAGGAGGCCAAACTGCTGGCCGCCACGGCCGAGCAGCTGCTGGCCATCGCGGAGCGGGCGGAGACCACCCTGGAGGAGTCCCGCGGCCAGCCCGTCGGCCGGCTGCGGATCGCCGCCTTCGCCTCGGCCGCCCGCGGCCTGCTCCCCGGGGTCCTCGCCGACCTCGCGCGCCGCCACCCGGCCCTGGACACCCGGCTCACCGAGGTCAACCCGCACCTGTCGATGGACCTGGTGGCCCGCGGCATCACGGACCTGGCCGTCACCCACGACTGGGACATCGCCCCGCTGCCCGCGCCCGACGGCGTCGAGCAGGCCGTGATCGGCGACGACCGCTGCGACCTCGTGGTGCCGGCCGGGCACCCGTTCACCTCCCGCTCCGTCATCCACCGATCGGACCTGGGCGGGGAGCGGTGGGTGTGCCAGCCGCCCGGCCGGGTCTGCCACGACTGGCTCGTACGCACCCTGCGCACGGCCGGGTTCGAACCCGACATCACGCACGTCGCCGAGGAGAACCACACCGTCGTCGCGCTGGTCGCCGCCGGGCTCGGGGTGGCCGTCGTACCCCGGCTGGGCACCGGGGAGCTGCCGCCGGGGGCGGTGGCCGTACCCCTGGACCCGGGCCCCGTACGCCGGTTGTACGCCGCGTGGCGGACCGGGGCGGCCCGCCGGCCGGCGATCACCGAGGCCGTGCGGACCATCCAGGAGCACTGGGCCCGGCTAAGCGGTCTCGGGGAAGTGAGGCACGCCTCCGCGCCGCCCACTTCCCCGAGACCGCTTGGCCCCCCGTCCGGGGGACCTGAGGAGTGTCCGTCGCTCTGAAGGCGTAGTCCCGCAGTAGCGTCCGGCGCGTGCCGTACCAAGCCTCCCGCCGGTCCCTGCTCACCGCGGCCGCCGTCGCCGCCGTCACCGCCGCGGGGGCCGTCTCGGCCGCCGTCGGCCCTTCCGGAACCCCCGGCGGACCGGCCGCGCGCGGCCCCCTGCCCGACGACGCGAGGCCGGGCGACCGTCCGCCGGGGCGCGGCTCCGCCCGGGCCCGGCCGCGCGCGACCATGGCCCGGATGAGCCTGGCCGAACTGGTCGGGCAGCTCTTCGTGTCCCGTGCGTACGGGCATTCGGCGACCGGGCCCGACCCCGCGGACGCCGCCCTCAACCAGCAGAACTTCGGGGTGCGCACCGCCGCCGAGCTGGTCTCCCGCTACCACCTGGGCGGGATCGTCTACTTCGGCTGGGCGCACAACACCCGTACCCCGCACCAGGTCGCCGAGCTGTCGGCCGGCCTCCAGCAGGCGGCCGCGGAATCCGGCGCGGGCATCCCGCTGCTGCTCTCCGTCGACCAGGAGCACGGGGCCGTCGCCCGGATCGGCAGGCCCGCGACCCTGCTGCCGGGCGCCATGGCGCTGGGGGCCGTGGCCCCCGACGGCGACGGTGCGACGGCCCAGGCCCGCCGGGCCGCGCGCGTCGCGGGCGCGGAGCTGGCCGCGATGGGCATCCGGCACAACTACGCGCCGGTGGCCGACGTGAACGTGGACCCGGCCAACCCGGTCATCGGCGTACGGTCCTTCGGCGCCGACCCGCACGCGGTGGCGGACCTGGTCGTGGCCCAGGTCCGCGGCTACCAGGGCGCGGGGGTGGCCGCCACCGTGAAGCACTTCCCGGGGCACGGGGACACCGGCACCGACAGCCATGTCGGGCTGCCGCTGATGAAGCACACCCGGGCGCAGTGGGAGGAACTGGACGAGCCGCCGTTCCGGGCGGCCGTCCGGGCCGGCGTGGACGTGGTCATGACGGCGCACATCGTCTTCCCCGCGCTCGATCCCTCGGGGGATCCGGCGACCCTGTCGAGGCCCATCGTCACCGGCATCCTGCGCGAACGCCTGGGCTTCCGGGGGGTGGTGGTCACCGACGCCCTCGACATGGCCGGGGTGCGCCAGAAGTACGGGGACGACCGGGTCCCGGTGCTGGCCCTCAAGGCGGGCTGCGACCAGCTGCTGAACCCGCCGGACCTGGGGCTCGCCCACCGCAGCGTGCTGGCGGCCGTGGAATCGGGTGAGCTGACGCGGGCCCGGATCGAGGAGTCGGTGCTGCGGATCCTGGAACTCAAGGAACGCCGGGGGCTGTTCGACCAGGCCCCGGGCGTGGTCCCGGCGGCCCCGGCGGCCACGGCCGGGGCGGTGGACGCGGCCGTCGGGATCCCCTCGCACCTGGCCGCGGCCGAGGAGATCGCGGGCCGGACGACGACCCTGCTGGCCAACGCGGACGGCCTGTTGCCGCTGGACGCGGCGGACCGGCCTCGGCTCCTGGTCACGGGGACCGACCCGCTCTCCCCCACGGGCACCACGGGTCCCCCCACGGTGGTGCTGGCCCGGGAGCTGTCCGCGCTGGGCTGCCGGGCGACGGCGCTGCCGCCCGGCCGCGCGGTGGCCCTCGCGGCGGGGAACGCGGCGGTGCTCGTGTGCACGTACAACGTCCCGGAGGGGCCGAGCCCGCAGCGCGACCTGGTCACGGAGCTGCTGGCCACCGGGGTGCCGGTGGTCCTCGTGGCGATCCGCAATCCGTACGATCCGGCCCGGCTGCCGCGGTGCGCCGCCGAGCTGGCGACGTACACCTGGACGGACGCGGAGCTGCGGGCGGCGGCCCGCGTGGTCACGGGGACCCTGCGGCCGACCGGGCGCCTCCCGGTGCCCGTGCCGGGCCGCTACCCGCTGGGCCACGGGCTGACGTACTAGCCGGGGGCCCAGCGGGAGCCGCGGCTACGGCCGCAGCATCGGCTCGCGCTGCAGGTCGCGCTGGTCGAGCTGCGCGTCCGGCTTCGCCAGCGGCTCGGCCTTGGCCGGGCCGGTGAGCGTGGCGGCCGGGGCCACCCCGGCCCACTGCAGGATCTTCGCGGTGGCCAGCGCCCTCTCGCCCTCCTGGAGCTTGGCGACGTTGGCCCCGTGGTTGGCGCCCGGCGCGGTCATCACGTAGCTGTCGCGCGCCCCGTGGCCGAGGTGGAACGGCTCGGCGCCCCACGGGTCGTTCTGCCCGTAGACGAAGAGCATCTGGTTCGCGTGGTGCCGGACCCAGGTGTCCACGTCCCGCATGGCCCCCGGCTGGAAGTCCATGGGGATGTCGCGGGGGACGAAGTTGCGCGGCGGCTGGTAGCCGTAGCGGCTCAGCTTGCCCAGGTGGGGCTGCTTGATGTCGGGCGAGCCGAGCTGCGTGCCCGCCTGGTAGTAGTACGGCGTGTACGTCTCCAGGCCCTGGTCGGCGTAGGCCGAGAAGCCGGAGATCGCGTCGATCGTGTCCCAGATCTCCTGGTCGCTCGCGGTCGCGGCCGCCGGGACGGCGGAGCAGTCGGCGAGCAGGCTGTACTGCCAGAAGGCCCACACGTAGTCGAGCACGACGGCCTCGTAGGCCTTGTCGAGGTTGCCGACGGTGGTGAAGGTCCAGCCGTTCTCGGCGGCGGCGGCCGCGTACTTGGCCTCCAGCGGCACGCGGCGCACGAGCGCCTCGCGCTGCACCGCGTTCAGCCTGTCGCGGCACTCCTTGGTACCGACCTGGGCGAAGAACCGGTCGTAGGCCGAGTCCTCCTTGTTCACCACGTCGTTGGGGGCGACGTACGCGACGACGCCGTCCATGTCGCGCGGGTAGAACCGCTCGAAGTAGGTGGCCGTCATCCCGCCCTTGCTGCCGCCGGTGGCGAGCCAGTTCTTCTTGTAGATCCTCTTCAGTGCGGTGAAGACCCGGTGCTGGTCGCTGGCGGCCTGCCAGATGTCCAGCTTCGCCCAGTTGGCCGGGTCGGGCCGGGAGGGGGTGAAGAACCGATACTCCATGGACACCTGGTTGCCGTCGACGATGGTCGTCGGCTCACTGCGCCGCGGGCTGGTGTTGACGTTGTAGCCGGAGGTGAAGAACACCGTGGGCCGGGAGACGTCCTTGTGCAGCAGGGTCAGGCGCTGCTTGAAGGTGCCCTTCCACGGCGCGCGGTGGTCGACCGGCTGCTCGTAGTTCAGTACGAAGAAGCGGTAGCCGGGGTACGGCTTCTCCTCGATCAGGCTCATCCCCGGTACCGCGAGGATCTGGTCCTTGATGTCCGTGGCGGCGGTGGTCTCCGTGGCGGCGGCAGGCTCCGCGGCGGTGGCCGCTTGTGCCGCGGTGCCGGCCGCACCCATGGTGCCGATGAGCACCACGAGCGACAGCAGCCATCCGAGCTTCTTGCGCATTCACCCTCCCCTTAGTTCACTTCGGTCGCCGTGAACCTAGCCGGGGCAACACGCGCCTGAACAGACCTAGTTGGGCCGCTCCATCAGCACAGTATCCAGCCGGAATCGACAGATCCGGCCCCCACGCTCCCCTTTACATACACGCAGCGGTGGATCGCGTGGACGGTGACCGGTCCGGCATAACGGGTGAATGGTCCGGAATCGCGGACCGGGTACCCGCCGCGCGGCTGGATGCTCACCGACATCGCGCGGCGCCGGCCGGGGTCATGGGCGACCGCCACCGCGCAGGCCTGGTCGCGGGTCTTGTAGACCCGCACCTCCCCCGCGGGGAACGGCAGCGTCGCCGCCCGCCGCCCCTCGCACCCCCCGGTCGCCGCGTGCGCGGGCTGCGCCACGAGCAGCACGCCCGCGAGCGTCCACAGCGCCGCGGTGAACACACCCAGGCGGACGGCCCACCGGCCGCCCCGCTTCCGCGCCTTCAACACACTGCCCCCCCGACGGTCGTACGTACAACGCGCGTACGCACGTACGACGCCCGACCGCCGCGAAAGGTTGCAGGGGACAAGGACTTCAGACCGGTGGGCGGGGACCGCGGCCCACCGGGCTCACTCCGCGCCCGCCGCGCGGTCGAACGCCCCCGCCGCGTGGTCGAAGACGGACTCCCGGGGGCTGACCAGGGTGGCGACGGCGATCGACTGGAGGTGGGTGGTGCGCACGGCGGGCTGGTTGGCCTCGCCGAAGACCCCGCCCGTCGCGCCCGTGCCACCGTTGTACGGGAGCACCGGCAGGCAGCCGATGTGCGAGTCGTTGACCTTCAGCATGCCGCCGTTGACCACCTCCTCGCAGAACCGCTCGACGACCCGCTCGTCCCGCGTCCACAGGGAGTTGCGCAGCCCGTAGCGGTTGGCGTTGAGGAACGCGAAGGCCTCCTCCAGCCGGACCGGCTCCCCGGGCACGACCACGCACAGCAGCGGGAAGAAGGTCTCCTCGCGGAAGGCGCGCAGCCGGCCGGCGGCGGCCAGCCCGTCCACCCGGACGACCGCCGGGCGGATGAACGGCCCGGCCGCGGCCGGCACGTCGTCGACGTCCACGAGCTCGCCGCCGCACAGCAGCTCCCCGCCGGCCGCCAGCACCTCGTCGAGGAACTCGGCGAACTCCGCCCGCTTGACCACCGGGCTCAGCACCGTCTCCGGGTCCTCCGGCGGTCCCGGGCGGATCCCCCGCACCCGCTCCACCAGCTCCTTCAGCAGCCGGTCCGCCGCCTCCGGGTGGACGATCGCGAACTTGGGGGTCATACAGATCTGGCCGGAGCCGTAGAACCGCTCGCACAGCGCCCGCGCGGCGAGGTCGGTCTCGGCGTCGCGCCACACCAGCACGCCGTCGTTCCCGGACAGTTCGAGTACGGGCTTCTTCCCCGCGGCCACGCACTCGCGCTCCAGCTTGAGGCCCTGCTCGGAGCCGCCGAAGAAGACGAGGTCGTCGCAGTCGGGGCTGTCCAGCCACTGGCGCACCGCGGCGCGGGCGTGCGTGGAGAGCACGCTCAGGGTGCCGGGCGGCGCTCCGAGGCGTTCCAGGGCCGGGGCCACGATCTCCCGGTAGACGAAGCTGACGCCCAGCGGGGCGGTCGGCGGCGCGTTGACGACCAGGCTGTTGCCCGCCGCGAGCGCCATCGCCCCGTAGAAGGAGTTCGAGGTCGGCGCGTTGCGCGGCGGGCTCAGGCACACCACCCCGTCCGGCTTGCGCACCATGCGGATCCGCCGGCCCGCCGCGGTCCGCTCGGGCTCGCGCAGCCGCCCGGCGAAGTCGGCGACGGAGTCCGGGTGGAACGAGGCGGCCACCGAGGCCAGCTCCCAGGCTGCCAGCCGTACGGGGTGGCCTTCGGCGACCAGCAGGCCGGTCAGCTCCTCACGGCGCTCGATGACGGCGCGGTGGACCGCGTGCAGCAGCTCCAGCCGGTCGGCGAGCGGGATCCGCGCCCATCCCGGCTGGGCGGCGCGGGCGGCGGCCAGGGCGCGCAGGCCCTGCTCGGGGGTGGACATGGCGACGCGGCCGGCGAGCAGGCGGTCGTCGTACGGCAGGTCCTCGCCGCGCTCCAGCCGGGCCTTGAGGCCGAGCACCTCATAGGGCTCGCGCAGCAGTTGACCCACCCGGGGCCAGTAGACCCAACGGGTGCCGGGCTCTTCGGCGCCGGCCACCCATACCTCGTAAGAGTGCATCCACAACTTCCTAGCGGGACAACGGGAGTTCGCGATCACCAGGGACACTACGGTAGGTGACCGCAGGACCCCGCACCGTAGCCGCGAAAGGCAACTGAAATGACGAACGACCTGCTCGACCGCAAGCTGGACCGCGCCTTCGCCCACATGGACGTCAACGAGGACCGGGTCATCGACGAGCACGACATCATCGGGCTCGGCTCCCGCCTGCTGTCGGCCCTCGCGGAGCCGGCCACCTCGCCCAAGGCGACGCTGGTGATGGGCGGGCTCGTCGATTTCTGGCAGGAGCTGTTCACCGAGCTGGACCTGGACCGGGACGGCAAGGTCACGCCCGAGGAGTACAAGGCGGGCATGACCCGGCTGTACGCGCAGGGCGGGCCCGCCTACGACCGCTCGTTCCGCCCGATGGTGCAGGCGATCCTCACGATCGTCGACACCGACGGCGACGGGCGCATCAGCCCGGAGGAGTTCCACAAGGCGCAGGAGGCCTTCGACACGCGGCTGAGCCACGCGGACGCCGAGGCGCTCTTCCGGCGGATCGACGCGGACGGGGACGGCACGCTGACCGTGGACGAACTCCTCGGCGCGGTGCGCGAGTACTACACCGGCACCGAGGAGGACGCCCCGGGAAACCTGCTCTTCGGCGAGCTCTGACCCCTGGCGCCGCGACCGGAAGGGTTCAGGCCGCGGCGGCCGGCTCGTCCTCTCCGACGAAGGTGCGCCACAGCTCCGCGTAGCGGCCGCCGCGGGCCAGCAGTTCGGCGTGGGTGCCGTCCTCGGCCACCCGGCCGCGGTCCATGACCACGACCCGGTCGGCGCGCGCGGCGGTCGTCAGGCGGTGCGCCACGACCAGGGTGGTCCGCTTGCCCGCGAGCCGCTCGGTGGCCTGGTTGACCAGGGCCTCGGTCGCCAGGTCGAGGGCGGCGGTGGCCTCGTCGAGCAGCAGCACGTCGGGGTCGACGAGCTCGGCGCGGGCCAGCGCGATCAGCTGGCGCTGACCCGCGGAGAGGTTGCGGCCGCGTTCGGTGACGGCGTGCAGGTAGCCGCCGTCCAGGGTGGCGATCATGTCGTGGGCGCCGACCGCGTGCGCGGCGGCCTCCACCTCGGCGTCGCCCGCCTCGGGCCGCCCGTAGGCGATGGCGTCGCGGACCGTGCCCGGGAAGAGGTACGGCTCCTGGGGGACGACCCCCAGCCGGTGCCGGTAGCCCGTCAGGTCCAGCTCGCGCAGGTCCACCCCGTCGGCGGTGACCCGGCCGGACGTCGGATCGTAGAACCGGGCCACCATCTTGACCAGCGTGGACTTGCCGGCCCCGGTCTCGCCGACGAAGGCGACCGTCTGCCCGGCGGGGATGCGCAGGCTGATTCCGGCCAGCGCCTGCTCCTTCTCGCCGCGCTCCTCGGCGGTGCCGTAGCCGAAGTGGACCCCCTCGAAGGCGATCTCGCCGCGCAGCCGCGGCACCTCGCGGGGGGCGGCGGCGCGGGGCGTGCTCGTCGGTTCGCGCAGCAGGCCCTGGATCCGGCCGAGGGAGACGGTGGCCTGCTGGTAGCCGTCGAAGACCTGGGAGAGCTGCTGCACGGGGGCGAAGAACAGGTCGATGTAGAGCAGGTACGCGACCAGCGCGCCCGTGGTGAGCGTGCCGGCCCCCACCCGGCCCGCGCCGACGATCAGCACGGCGGCCGCGGCCCCGGAGGACAGCAGCTGGACGAAGGGGAAGTAGACGGATATCAGCCACTGGCCGCGGACCCGGGCCTCGCGGTAGGAGTCGCTGCGCTCGGCGAAGCGGGCGGCGCCGGCACGCTGGCGGCGGAAGGCCTGGACGATGCGCAGCCCGGCCACCGACTCCTGGAGGTCGGCGTTGACCAGGCCGACCCGGTCGCGGGCGAGCTCGTACGCGGCGACCGACCTGCGGCGGAAGACGATCGTGCCGAGGATCAGGACGGGCAGGGTGGCGAAGACGATCAGCGCCAGCTCGACGTCCAGGACGAGCAGGGCGATCAGGATGCCGAAGAAGGTGAGGACGGAGACGACGGCGGTGACGAGCCCGGTCTGCAGGAAACTGGACAGGGCGTCCACGTCGGTGGTCATCCGGGTCATGATCTTGCCGGTGAGCTCGCGCTCGTAGAAGTCGAGGCCGAGGCGCTGGAGCTGGGCGAAGATCTTGACGCGCAGCGCGTAGAGCACGCGCTCGCCGGTGCGGCCGGTCATCCGGGTCTCGGCGAACTGCGCGGCCCACTGAGCGAGTACGACGCCCAGCGCGAGGGCCGAGGCCAGCCAGACGGCGCCGAGGGCGGCCTGTTCGACGCCCTCGTCGATGCCGTTGCGGATCAGGATGGGCAGGAGCAGCCCGGAGCCGGCATCCAGGGCGACCAGGCCCAGGGATATCGCGAGCGGGGCCCAGAAGCCGCGGAGCAGGCGGCGCAGGTTGTAGCTGTCCTCGGCGGACTCGGCCCGGGCCTCGTCCACCTGCGGGGTGTCGTCGGCGGGCGGCAGCGCGGCCACCTGGGCGAGCAGTTCGGGGGTGGCGGGCATGCCGGCGGGGGCGGTGGTCCGCTCGTCCGCCTCCTCCTGGCGCTGCCAGAGCTCGGGGGTGATCCCGCCGGCCACCCGGCGCTTGGCGTTGACGGGCTCGGAGTCGATCTCGGCTTCGAGTTCGATGTCCCGCTCGATGTTCCGGTCGAGCTCGCGCTCGAACTCGCCCATCGCGGCCGCGTCGGGGGTGCGCGGCGAGCCGGCGCCGAGGGCGTCCGGGTCGGTCAGCAGCCGTCGGTACAGGGCGCAGCGGCGCTCCAGTTCCTCGTGCGTACCGATGTCGGCGAGCCGCCCGTGGTCCAGTACGGCGATCCGGTCGGCGAGCCCGAGCGTGGAGCGGCGGTGGGCGATGAGCAGGGTGGTGCGGCCGGCCATGACGGACCGCAGCGCCTCGTGGATCTCGTGCTCGACGCGGGCGTCGACGGCGGAGGTCGCGTCGTCCAGGAGCAGCAGGCGCGGGTCGGTGAGGATGGCGCGGGCGAGCGCGATGCGCTGGCGCTGTCCGCCGGAGAGGGTCAGGCCCTGCTCGCCGACCTTGGTGTCGTACCCGGCGGGGAGGGCCCGGATGAAGCCTTCGGCCTGGGCGGCGCGGACGGCGGCCTCGACCTGTTCGTCCGTCGCGCCCGGGTGCCCGTAGGCGATGTTGGCGCGGATGGTGTCGGAGAAGAGGAAGGAGTCCTCGGGCACCAGCCCGATCACGTCGCGCAGCGAGTCGTAGGTCAGCTCGCGCACGTCCCGGCCGCCGACGCGGACGGTGCCGCGGTCGGCGTCGTAGAAGCGGGGCAGGAGGAGGGAGACGGTGGACTTGCCGCTGCCGGAGGAGCCGACGAGGGCGACGGTCTCCCCCTCCCGGATGCGCAGGGAGAACCCGTCGAGGACCGGCCGCTCGGGGTCGTACCCGAACCGCACGTCCTCGAACTCGACGGTGGCGGGCGCATCGGCGGGAAGCTCCTCGCTCCCCTCCCGGATGGCGGGCTCGGTGTCGATGAGCTCGAACACCCGCTCGGCGCCGGCGCGGGCCTGCTGGCCGACGGTGAGCACCATGGCGAGCATGCGGACGGGTCCGACGAGCTGGGCGAGGTAGGTCGAGAAGGCGACGAAGGTACCGAGGGTGACCTGCCCCTTGGTGGCCATCCACCCGCCGAGGGCCAGCATGGCGACCTGCCCGAGGGCGGGTACGGCCTGCAGGGCGGGGGTGTAGCGCGAGTTCAGCCGGATGTTGCGCATCCGCCCGGCGAAGAGCCGGCGGCCGGCGTCGCGGAGCTTGCCGGTCTCCTGCTGCTCCTGGCCGAAGCCCTTGACCACGCGGACGCCGGTGACGGCCCCGTCGACGACGGTGGCGACGGCGGCGGCCTGGCTCTGGGCGTACCAGGTGGCGGGGAAGAGCTTCTTGCGGCTGCGCTTGGCGATGAACCACAGGGCGGGGGCCATGAGCAGCGCGACGACGGTCAGCAGCGGCGACAGCCACAGCATGATCCCGAGGGATATCCCGAAGAGCAGGAAGTTCCCGATGGTCATGGGCAGCATGAAGAGCAGCCCTTGGATCAGCTGGAGGTCACTGGTGGCCCGCCCGACGACCTGTCCGGTGGACAGCTCGTCCTGCCTGCGGCCGTCCAGCCGGGCGATGGTGTCGTACATGTCGGTGCGCAGGTCGTGCTGCACGTCGAGGGCGAGGCGCCCGCCGTAGTACCGGCGTATGTAGGTCAGCACGTAGACGATCACGGCGGCGCCTATGAGCATCCCGGCCCAGGGCCCCATGGGCTTGGTCTTGTCGCCGATGACGTCGTCGAGGATCACCTTGGTGACGAGCGGGACGAGCGCCATGACGGCCATGCCGCCGAGCGAGGACCCGAGCGCGAGCAGCACGTTGAGCTTGTAGCGCCAGGTGTAGGCGGCGAGCCGCCGCCCCCACCCCTGTTTGTCCCCAGCCGCCGTTCCCGCCGCCGCCGTAGCCACGTGCTGCCTCCCCGTTCGTCCTGCCCTACCGGAAGCCCCAACGCTCCGACCGGCGGATTTCATCCCGCCGCAACAATCGAACGGGTTTACGCGAGGGTGGGCGAGGTGGCTAGGACCATTCGGGGTGGACGGCTCTAGTGCTGTGGCCGGAAAGGTTTGCCGGGTCGCGGTGTCCGGTGCGGTGCCTCGCAAGGCGGAGGGCCACGCCTCGTACTGGACGTACCGGTGTGGTCCGACAACGCGGCGAGGTGCCGTGCCGGGCGCCGCGACCCGGTGGACCTTTCCGGTCACAGCACTAGGGAGAGTCGAACTCGTACTCCAGGACGTACGCGGAGGCGTCGAGGACCATCTCGTTGACCTCGACGACCCGTCCGCCGGCGGCGAAGGCGGTACGGGCGACCAGGACGACGGGCGTCCCGGCGGCCAGCCCGAGGCTCGCGGCCTCCTCGGTGGTGGGCATCCGCGAGCGAACCTCCTCGCGGAACCGGGCCGGCTTCTGCCCGAGCTCGGCGAGCCGGGCGTAGATCCCGCCGGGGCCGGTGTCGGGCTCGGTGATGGGCGTCCCCGCGACGAGGGCGGCGTCGAGGTACGAGGTCGCGAACATGACGGGCTTCCCGTCGAGCAGGAACCTGCGGCGGCGGACGACGGCCGTCCCGTCGCTCAGGCCGAGCAGTGCGGCGATGGCCTCGGGCGCAGCCTCCTCCGTGACGGAGAGCGGCTCGACGACGGGTTCCCGATCCTCGGTGTCGGCGGCCCAGATGGACCGACCCTCACCCCAGACGTCTTCGGCCAGCCGCTGAATCCCGCGCCGCCGGATCCGCCGGAACTCCCGGACGAAGACTCCGGCCCCCTTGCGGGCTTCGGTCAGCCCCTCGGACTGGAGCACGCCCAGCGCCTGCCGCGCGGTCATCCGGGCGACGCCATAGGTGGCCATGAGGTCGTTCTCGCCGGGCAGCCGGTCGCCGGGACCGTACTCGCCGGCCTCGATGGCGGCCTTCAGCGCGGCAGCGATGCGCTGGCACTTGGGCTGACTTGGGGCGCCGTCACTTTTCATGCGGTCCTCACTCACACGAGGGATTCCTTCCCGTTCCTGTCCGTCATACACTGAAGCATCTATACGTTCCGATGTATGGATGACCCATTCGACATCGAGCTCGAACCGGAGGTCCGGCTTTGGCTGATGAACCTCTCCGACGCGGACTACAGGGCAGCCGAGCACGCAGCCGTCCGTCTCTCCACTGATGCGACCACGCTCGGCGAACCTCACTCCCGCTACCTGGGTAACGGCGTCCGGGAATTGCGATTCGACATCGGCCCGAGTCGGGACGCTGTCAGAATCTCGTATTGGCTGGCCCCAGGGCGCCGGGCGGTTCTGCTGACCGTCTTCCGCAAAACGCGGCAGCGCGAAGACGCCGAAGTTGCGCGCGCCAAGCTGGCGAAGGCGATCTGTGAAGCGCAGCACGAACCCGCCCACGACGTGTTCAGCCGTGAACCGTAGGAAGGAGCCCCTGATGGTGAGCCACGCACATTGGAAGATTGCCCGGGACAAGAAGGTCGCCCAGGGCTTCTCTGAGAGTCCGGAGGTGACCAAGCACCGTGAGGAGATCCGGCTGGCTTGGGATCTCGGGCAGGCCGTCTACGACCGGCGGACCGAGCTCGGGATCTCACAGACCGAGCTGGCGCGGCGGGCCGGGATGACGCAGCCGCAGGTGTCCAAGCTGGAGCTCGGCGGCACCGTGCCGACCGTGCCGCTGCTGGCACGGCTGGCGCGGGCTATGGAGTCTGAGCTGAACCTCAAGCTCGTCGGGGAAACCTCACAGGTCGTCTTCACCGCGCACGCGCACGAAGCCGCCTGACGCACCGCCCTCAGAGATGCGTCGGGGCGAACATCTTGAGGGTGGTCGGGAGGACCAGGAGGGAGGGGCCCGGGGTGGCCAGGGACTTCTTCAGGTCCTCGCGGAGGGACTCCGGGGTGGTCGTCTGCGCCGGGACGTCGAAGGCCGCCGCCAGGGCGACGAAGTCGGGGCGGGTCAGGGACGTGCCCGTCTCGCAGCCGTACTCGCGCAGGATGCCGTAGCCGCCGTCGTCCACGATCAGCCAGGTGACGTCCAGGTCGTGCTGGCGGGCCGTGGCCAGGTCGGCGATCGAGTACATCGCGCCGCCGTCGCCGGAGACCGCGAGGACCGGGGTGCCGGGCTCCGCCACGCACGCGCCGAGGGCCGCCGGGAAGGCGTAGCCGAGGCCGCCCGCGCCCTGCGCCGAGTGCATGGTGTTGGGGTGCTTGGCGTCGAAGGCCGACCAGGCCCAGTACGACAGGATCGTCATGTCCCAGAAGGACGGGGAGCGCGGGGGCAGGGCCGCGCGGATCGAGGTCAGGAGCCGCTGCTCCAGCCCCACGTCCTGGGTGGCCAGGCGGGCCGCGATGGCGGACACGAGCGCGCGGACCCGCTCCGGAGCACCCGCGTCCGCGCGCTCGGCGACCGTCTCCAGGAGCGCCTGCAGGGCCAGGCGGGCGTCCGCGTGGATGCCCAGGGCCGCGTGGTTGGACTCCAGCTTGCCGAGGTCCGCCTCGATCTGGACGACCCGGCCCTCCGGGAAGAACGTGTGGTAGTTCGAGGAGAGTTCCCCCAGCCCCGAGCCGACCACCAGCAGGACGTCCGCGTCCTCCAGGAAGTCCGTCATGTGGCGGTCCTCCAGCCAGGACTGGAGCGAGAGCGGGTGGGTCCAGGGGAACGCGCCCTTGCCGCCGAAGGTGGTGACGACCGGCGCGTTCAGGCGTTCCGCCAGTTGCTTGAGCTTGCCCGCCGCGTCCGCGCGGATCACCCCGCCGCCCGCGATGATCACCGGGCGCTCGGCGTTCTCCAGCCAGTGCGCGGCCAGCGCCGTGAGCTCCGGGCGCGGGGCCAGTTCGTGCGGGGTCGCGTCCATGCCCGTGACCTGCGGGATCACCGTTTCCGCCCGCAGGACGTCCTCCGGGATCTCCACCCACACCGGCCCGTGCGGAGCCGTCAGCGCCGACTCCCACGCCTCGGCGATCACCGACGGGATCTGGGACGGGGTCCGGGCGGTGTGCACGGACTTGACGACGTCCCGGAAGGACGCCGCCTGGTCCCGCAGCTCGTGCAGGTGCCCGCGCCGCCCGCCGCCCAGCCCCGGGGTCGGGACCTGGGAGGAGATCGCCAGGACCGGGGCGGATGCCGCCGCCGCCTCGGCGAGGGCGGGCAGCGCCATCAGCGCGCCCGGGCCGGTGGACAGCAGGAGGGGGGGCGCCTCTCCGGTCATCCGGCCGTAGGCGTCGGCGGCGAAGCCCGCGTTGTTCTCCGTGCGCAGCCCGACCAGGCGCAGGTCCGAGCGGCCGACCGCGTCGAAGAGGCCCAGCGCGTGCTGCCCCGGCAGGCCGAAGACGGTGGTCGCGCCGAGCGAACGCAGCGTCTCCACGACCAGGTCCCCGCCCGTCCGGCCCGGCGGCGGCGCGAGCGCGGCCGCCTTCTGGGCTTCGGTGGGACGGAGTACCAGGTCGTGGTCGTGCGTCACTTCTCTTACTTGCCCTTCGGGTTCGCCTTCGCCTGCGCGCTGTGCCTAATTGGCGC
Source organism: Streptomyces sp. ICC4 (assembly GCF_003287915.1). NCBI lineage: Bacteria > Bacillati > Actinomycetota > Actinomycetes > Kitasatosporales > Streptomycetaceae > Streptomyces > Streptomyces sp. ICC4. Next base: position 604,152 of record NZ_CP030286.1, read on the forward strand.
CGCGTGCCGCAGCGATCTGACGGCTCATGATCGTGGTCAGCTCGTACGCGGTGTGCGAGGCCGCGACCGAGGTGATCTCCGCGTGATCGTACGCCGGGGCCACCTCGACGACGTCCGCCGAAACCAGGTTGCAGGAGGAGAGGCCTCGGATGATCTCCAGCAGCTCGCGCGAGGTCATGCCGCCGGCCTCCGGCGTGCCCGTACCGGGCGCGTGCGCCGGGTCCAGCACGTCGATGTCGATCGAGATGTACAGCGGGCGGTCGCCGATGCGCTGGCGCAGCTGGTCCGCGACCTCGTCGGCGCCGCGCCGGTAGACGTCGGCCGAGGTGACGATGCCGAAGCCCATCTTGGCGTCGTCGTCCAGGTCCTGCTTGCCGTACAGCGGGCCGCGGGTGCCGACGTGGGACAGCGCCTCCGTGTCGAGGATGCCCTCCTCGACGGCGCGGCGGAACGGCGTGCCGTGCGTGTACTCGGCGCCGAAGTAGGTGTCCCAGGTGTCCAGGTGCGCGTCGAAGTGGAGCAGGGCCACCGGACCGTGCTTCTTGGCGACGGAGCGCAGCAGCGGGAGCGCGATGGTGTGGTCGCCGCCGAGGGTCATCAGGCGGGAGCCGTTGCCGATCAGCTCGTCGGCCGCGGCCTCGATCGTGTCGACGGCCTCGTTGATGTTGAAGGGGTTCGCCGCGATGTCACCGGCGTCCGCCACCTGCGCCAGCGCGAAGGGGGAGGCGTCCTGCGCGGGGTTGTACGGGCGCAGCAGGCGCGAGGCCTCGCGGATGGCGTTGCCGCCGAAGCGGGCGCCGGGGCGGTAGGAGACGCCCGAGTCGAAGGGCACGCCGACGACGGCCACGTCCGCCTTGCCGCCGACCTCGTCCAGGCGGGGCAGCCGGGCGAAGGTCGCGGGGCCCGCGTAGCGCGGGATGCGGGAGGAGTCGACGGGGCCGCGCGGCTGCGTGCTCATGAGGGGGTGCCCTTCTGGAGGTACTGCGGGTTCCTGCGGGTGCGGTGCTTCGAGCGTAAGCCGACACCCGGGAGGCGCGAAGTGTACGTTTCATCCATCTGGCTCCCCTGATGTGTACGGAGTATCCATGGAAGCCCCTCCCACCCCGCCGGTGGCGCTCGGCAGGCTGCTGGCCGACCACGAGCTGGGGCTGCGGCACCTGGCCGGGCCGGCCGAGGGCGAGGTGCACGGCGTGCACGCCTCGGAGATGGCGGACCCGTCGCCGTACCTGCTGGGTGGCGAGCTGCTGCTGACGGCCGGCGCGGGGCTCGCGGGGGCGGACCGGGAGGGCGGGGGCACGGACGCCGGGGAGTACGTCTCCCGGCTGGTCCGGGCCGGGACCGCGGCCCTCGGCTTCGGCGTGACCCCGGTGCACGAGACCGTGCCGCGGTCCCTCGTCGAGGCCTGTGCCCGCCACGGGCTGCCCCTGGTCGAGGTGCCGCCCGGGACCCCGTTCACGGCGGTCGGCCGGAGCGTCTGGCGGCTGATGGCGCGGGCCCGCACCGCCGAGCTCCGCCGGGTCACCGAGGCCCAGCAGTCGCTGGCCGCGGCCGCCGCCCGCCCGGACCCGGTCCCGGCGGTCCTGCGCCGACTGGCCGCCGCCCTGGGCGGCTGGGCCGGACTGCTCCCCACCGACCCGGCGCGGCCCCCGGGGGCCGCCGCGCCGGATCCCGGCCCCGCGCCCGCCGCGCCCGCCGCGCCTTCCGGACCCTCCGGACCCTCCGGACCCTCCGCGCTCCCCGGCCCCGCGCCCGCCGACCCCGGTGTCCACGCCGGGCCCCTGCCCGGCCCCGAGGTGCTGGCCGCGCTCGCCGCGCTCGCCCGCCGCGTGGCGCCCGGCTCCGCGGCCACCGCCACCGCCGCGCACGGCGAGCTCCACCTCGCCGCCCATGCCCTGGGCGACGGCCGGGCCCTCGCCCTGGCCACGCCTTCGCGGGCCCCCGGGGACCACACCGTCGCCTCGGTGGCGGCCGTGCTGCTGACCCTGCTCACCCGCCGCCCGGCCGGGGCGCAGGCCGCCGCGCTGACCCGGCTGCTGCTCGGCGCGGCTCCGGGCGAAGCGGTCGGCCCCGGGCCCTGGTACGCCGTCCACGCCCGGGGCTCCGGGGATCCGCAGGCCCTGGCGGCGGCGCTGGGCACCGTACTGCTGGACCCGCGCGAGGACGGCGTACGCCTGCTCACCGACCGGGATCCGGCCCCGCAGCCCGGCTGGCGGCTGGGGGTGAGCGCGGCGGCGGCGCCCGACGCCCTGCCCGGCGCCGACGCGCAGGCCGGCCGGGCCCTGGAGCGCGCCGAGGCGGCCCGCACCCCGATGGCCCGGCACACGGACCCCGGCTTCGCGGGCCTGGTCGGCGAGGCCGAGGCGCGCGCCCACGCCGAAGCCCTGCTCGGGCCCCTCTCCCCCGTCCTGCGCGACACCCTGCGCGCCTGGCTGGCCCACCACGGCAGCTGGGACCGCGCGGCGGCCGCGCTCGGCGTCCACCGCAACACCGTCCGCCAGCGCGTCGCCCGCGCCGCCGGCCTGCTGGGCACCGACCTCGACGACCCGGACACCCGGATGGAGCTGTGGTTCGCCCTGCGCCGGTCGGCCGCTCCGCCGGAAGCGCCCTCCGGCTGACGCCGGCCCCCCGGGGTCAGCGGCGCCCGCCCGATGTCCGGATCCGATCTGTCCGCCGCTGTCCATTACGGCAAGGATGTCCCCCGACCAGTCAGCTCTCGCATCTCGCACGCTGTCGATCCGGGGGGATCCATGGGAACGAGAACGATGCGCAACGGCCTCACGGCGGCGGGGAGTTTCCTCGCCGCGCTCACCCTGGCCGCTCCCGTACTCGCCACTCCGGCGGGAGCCGCTCAGGCGGTGGCCGCTCAGACGGGGGCCGCTCAGACGGGGGCCGCTCAGGAGGCGGTCGCCGCACGCTGCAAGCCGTCCGTCCAGGTACTGGGGAAGCTGCCCCGCGCGGACGATCCGCATCCGAGCCCGTGGGTGCGCCGGACCGAGGTCACCGCCATCGCGCCCGGGTCCTCGCGGCTGGCCGTCGGCAGGAGCGGGGCCGCCCCGGCCTACTGGGTCGGGACGGAGGTTTTCGCCGTACCGCTGCCGCCCGGCTCGAACGGCGCGGGCCGGGTGCTGGGCGTCAACCGGCACGGCCTCATGGTCGGCGAGGTGGTCTTCACGGACGCGGGCGCACGGGCCTTCAGCTACCAGGCGGGCGCGGCCGCCGTCACGCTGCTGCCGGGCGGGGACTCGGCCGTCGGCGTCAACAACCGGGGCGTGATCGTCGGCAGGTTCCGGGACGAGGCCCGCGGGCAGACCGTCGGCGTGCGGTGGTCGGCCGGCGGCCGGGTCCGCCGCGAGCTGCCCGCGCCCGCCGGATCCACCGTCACCCTCATGTCCGCCGTGAACAACGCCGGGCAGATCACCGGGAACGCCTACGTCCCCTCCGGCCCGTTCAACTACGGCCGGGGCGCCCACTGGCCCGCCGACCCGGCCGCCGCCCCCTCGCTGCTCGCGACCGGCGGCGTCCCGACGGACGGCTACACGGCCTTGGCGATGGACGAGTCCGGCCGGACCGTCGGCCGCCACCGGCCCGACGGCGGCGGCCAGGAGCACGGGGTCGTGTGGAGCACCCCCGGCGGCGCTCCCGTCGACGCGCCGCCGGCCTCCGGCTCCGTGGGCAGCAGCTTCGAGGACATCAGCCCGGCCGGCGGGGTCACGGTCGGCGTGGCCGACTTCTCCTACCCCTACCCCGGCTACCCGGACCTGCCCGCGTCCATGGCGGAGTACTGGACGGGCAGCGGCCCGATGCGCGTCCTGCCCGGGATCGGCGGCGTCCAGAACTACAGCACCGCGTACGCGGCCTCGGACGACGACCGGGTCGGCGGCGCCGCCCAGGACGCCGGGGGCGTGGTCCATCCGGTGATCTGGACGTGCGCCTCCCGGCAGGCGTACGCGCTGCCCGGCGCCCCCGGGCCCCGGCCGCAGCCGGTGTCCACGGCGGGGCGGGAGGGAGCGGCCGGGCGGTAGACCCCGCCGCGTACAGCTCGAAGCCGCCCGTACGCCTCGAAGCCGCCCGGCCGTCGCACGCGGCCGGGCGGCCGTCGCGCTGCCGTGTGGCGACCCTCTCCCCGCGATCCCGGCTGCATCTCTGGACAGAATCGACAACTCGCCGGTAACTTAATCTGAGCAAGCGCTTAGATTGGGGCGGCTGACTGCCGCGACGAAGGGAGTCGGCCGTGCGCCGTACGGTGTTCAACGAGGACCACGAGGCGTTCCGCGAGACCATCCGCGCCTTCATCGAGGCCGAGGTCGTCCCGGTCTACGACGAGTGGTTCGCGGCCGGCCAGGCCCCGCGCGAGTTCTACTACAAGCTCGGCGACCTGGGCGTCTTCGGCATCAACGTGCCCGAGGAGTTCGGCGGCGCGGGCCTGGACACGCACAAGTTCGAGGCCGTCCTCTACGAGGAGACCTCGCGCGCGGGCGTGAACTTCGGCGGTTCCGGCGTGCACGTGCTGCTCGCCCTCCCCTACATCAAGATGCTCTCCACGGACGAGCAGAAGAAGCGCTACCTGCCGAAGTTCGTCACCGGCGAGGAGATGTGGGCCCTCGCGATGACCGAGCCGGGCACCGGCTCCGACGTCGCGGGCATGAAGACCACCGCGAAGCTCTCCGAGGACGGCACGCACTACGTCCTCAACGGCTCCAAGACCTTCATCACGGGCGGCGTCCACGCCGACCGCGTCATCGTCTGCGCCCGCACCTCCTCCCCGCGCGAGGACGACCGCCGCTTCGGCATCTCCCTCTTCGCCGTGGACACCAAGTCCGAGGGCTACTCGATCGGCCGCAAGCTGGACAAGCTGGGCCTGCGCACCTCCGACACCGCCGAGCTGGCGTTCGTCGACGTGAAGGTGCCCGTCGAGGACCTCATGGGCGAGGAGAACAAGGGCTTCCACTACCTCGGCGCCAACCTGCCGTCCGAACGCTGGGGCATCGCCTTCGGCGCGTACGCCCAGGCCAAGGCGGCCGTCCGGTTCGCCCAGCAGTACGTCACGGACCGCACCGTCTTCGGCAAGCCGGTCGCGCACTTCCAGAACACCAAGTTCGAACTGGCCTCCTGCCAGGCCGAGGTGGACGCGGCCGAGGCCGTCGCCGACCGCGCCCTGGAAGCCCTGGACGCCGGTGAGCTCACCGCCGCCGAGGCCGCGTCCGCGAAGCTGTTCTGCACCGAGGTCGCGCACCGCGTCATCGACAAGTGCCTCCAGCTGCACGGCGGCTACGGCTACATGAACGAGTACCCGATCGCCCGCCTGTACGCCGACAACCGCGTGAACCGCATCTACGGCGGCACCAGCGAGGTCATGAAGTCCATCATCGCCAAGTCGATGGGCCTGTAGGGCACCTAGCCTTACCCCCATGAACGAGGCACTGACGACGCTCCTCGACCTGCTCGATCTGGAGCAGATCGAGGAGAACATCTTCCGCGGTACCAGCCGCTCGGCGCTGGTACCGCGGGTCTTCGGCGGCCAGGTCGCGGCCCAGGCCCTGGTCGCCGCCGGCCGCACCGTGCCCGAGGACCGCACCGCGCACTCGCTGCACTCGTACTTCCTGCGCGCCGGCGACCCCGGCGCGCCGATCGTCTACTCGGTCGACCGGATCCGCGACGGGCGCTCCTTCACCACCCGCCGGGTCGTCGCCGTCCAGCACGGGCAGCCGATCTTCCACCTCTCCGCGTCCTTCCAGACGTACGAGGAGGGCCTCGACCACCAGGCCGCGATGCCGGACGCGCCCGATCCGGAGACCCTGCCGACGGCCGCCGAGTCGCTCCCGCTCTACCGCGAGATCTTCCGCGACCCCGGCACGGTGGAGCGGCTGATCGACGCGCGCGCGGCCGTGGACCTGCGGTACGCGACGGTCCCGCCCTGGGGCAGCGTCGGCGAGCCCGTCGAACCGCGCTCGCAGGTGTGGTTCCGTACCGCCGGCAAGCTCGACAGCGCCGATCCGCTGCTCCACACCTGCCTGGCCACGTACGTCTCCGACATGACCCTGCTCGACTCGGTGCTGCTCGCGCACGGCCGCGGCGGCTGGGCGGTGGGCGACGTGGTCGGCGCCTCCCTGGACCACGCGATGTGGTTCCACCGGCCGTTCCGCGCCGACGAGTGGCTGCTGTACGACCAGGAGTCGCCCTCGGCGGCCGCGGGCCGGGGACTGGGCCAGGCCCGGATCTGGACCCAGGACGGCCGGCTGGCCGTGACGGTCATCCAGGAGGGCGTGGTGCGCGTCCCGCGCGCGTAACGGGGCCGTCCGACGTACCGTCACTTCATGTCCAGCAGTGGCGCGAACGAAGAAGAGAGCGTCGGCACGGTCATCGTGGCCGTGGTCACGAACCTCGGCATCGCCGCCGCCAAGGCGGTCGGCGGGGTCATCAGCGGATCGAGCGCGATGCTCTCCGAGGCCGCGCACTCGGTGGCCGACACCGTCACCGAGGTGATGCTGCTGGCCTCCCTCAAGCGCAGCGCGAAGCCGGCCGACGAGGCGCACCCGCTGGGCTACGGGCCCGAGCGGTACATCTGGGCGCTGCTGGCCTCGATCGCCACCTTCGTCGGGGGCGCGGTGTTCGCGATCTACGACGGCATCCACACGCTGGTCCACGGGGAGGACCCGGGGAACCCGACGGTGTCCTACGTGATCCTCGCCGTCGCCGCCCTGCTGGAGGGCTACTCGCTGCTGGTCGCCTGGCGGCAGGTCAAGGGCGAGGCCGAGCGGATGCGGGCGCCGCTGGGACTGTACGTGAAACACACCCCGGACACGGCGGTGAAGGCCGTCCTGCTGGAGAACGTGGCCGCGCTGATCGGCCTGGCGCTGGCGGCGGGCGGCCTGCTGGGCGCCCAGCTCACCGGGTCGGGCGCGTACGACGGGGTGGCCTCGCTGCTGATCGGGCTGCTGCTGGTGTGGGTGGCGTGGGAGCTGGGCCGCTCGAACGCGCGGTACCTGATCGGGCGGCCGCTGCCGGCCGCGATGCGGGCGGAGGTACGGGAGGAGCTCCTGTCGGTGCCGCACATCGAGGCGGTGCTGGAGCTGACCACGCTGGTGCAGGGGCCGGCGGAGGTGCTGATCGCGGCGAAGATCGACTTCCACGACCTGGCGTCCGCCGCGCAGGTGGAGGCGGCGTGCGAGGTCGCCGAGGCGCAGCTCCGGGAGCGCTTCCCGGCGGTCCGCCGGGTCTACCTGGACCCGACGCCGACGCCCACGCCGCCGCCGGCCGGCCCCGCCGGCGTGTGAGGCGCGGGGGGCCGGGGGCCGGTCCCCGGCAGCGGCGGCGCACCGCGCGAGCGGCGCGTCAGGAAGGGAGCAGGCCCGCCGCGTCCAGGAGGTAGGCCACCATCGGGTCGTAGAACCGCGGGTCGCGGACGTGGTCGTCCAGCGGAACCGCCACCTGGAGGGTGCCCTCGGCCTCCGCCAGGAACAGCGCCGGATCGTTGCAGTCCGCGTACCCCACGGCATCCAGCCCGCGCTGCGCCGCGCAGCCCGCCCAGCCGTGGTCGGCGACGACCAGGTCGGGCTGGGGGCGGCCGTGCGCGGCCAGGCCGTCCAGGATCGCCGCCATCGGCTCCGGGGAGTGCGTGTGCCACAGCGTCGCGCCGCGCTCCAGGACGGCGACGTCCGCGAACTGCCACACCGAGCCCTCGTCCGCCGTCAGGCCCCGCGGGATCACCACGATCTCGCAGCCCGCCGCGCGCAGCGCGTCGGCCGTGGCCCGGTGGACGTCCAGCAGGCCGCCCGGGTGCCCGGTGGCCAGCAGCACCCTCTGCCGGTCGAGCGCGGCCTTGCGCAGCCGTGCCGCCAGCCGGTCCAGGCCGGCCACGGTGAGTTCGGGGTCGATGGTGTCCTGGCCGAAGCGGTACGCGGCGTCGTCCACGACCCCGCAGCGCTCCGCCATCACCGCGAGCACGTCCTGCTCGTCGCTCCAGCGGTCGCCCAGTTCCAGGCCCAGCCAGTAGTGCCGGTCGCCGTTGGCGAGCTTGCGGTAGTGGGACAGGTTGTTGTCGCGCGGGGTCGCCACGTCCCCCGCGATCCGCGTCCGGACCAGGTGGTCGATGAGTTCGGCGCGGCTGGGGACAGGCGTCTCTATCGGCTTCGGCATACGGCCCATTCTGCCGCCGCGCGGGCGCAGCCGTCCGCTCCATCCCGATCGGCGGACACGCGGCCTCATCCCGACAGCGCCCCGAACGCCCCGTTCGCGAGCCTGCGCAGCAGCGACTCCGTCGCGTCCCGGCCCAGGGCGGCCAGGTGCGGGGTGGAGTTCAGCAGGCCGAAGACCGCGTGGACGCAGACGCGCACCTCCGCCTCGCCCACCTCGGGGTGCAGTTCCCGTACGACGTCGACCCACAGCTCCACGTACTGCCGCTGGAGCTGCCGTACGAGCTTGCGGTCGGCCTCGCGCAGCCGGTCGAGCTCCCGGTCGTGGAGGGTGATCAGCGCCCGGTCGTCGAGCGCGAAGTCGATGTGGCCCTCGATGAGGGAGGCCAGTACGCCGGACGGGTCGCCGGCGGCCTCCTCCGTACGCCGGCGGCCGCCGGTCAGCAGCCGTTCGCTGATGCCGACGAGCAGTTCGGCGAGCATGGCGTCCTTGCCCGCGAAGTGCCGGTACAGGCCGGGGCCGCTGATGCCCACGGCGGCCCCTATCTCGTCCACGCCGACGCCGTGGAAGCCGCGCGCGGCGAAGAGGCGGGCAGCCTCGCTGAGGATCTGCTCGCGACGGGTCGGGGCGGCCGCTCTGGTGCTCATGGGAATCCATTCTAGACAGGGCCGTTAGCGGTCGTTAACCTAAGTCCCACATGCGTTAACGCTCATTAACAAGCGTGTACCGAGCAAGGGAGCTCGACCGATGCAGCAGGCACCAGTGCTGACGAGCGCCGCCGACCCGGCGTCCGATGCCTGGCGGGCCAACGAGGCCGCCCACCGCGAGCTCGCCGAGGGCCTGCGCGCCCGGCTGGAGGCGGCCCGGCTCGGCGGCGGGGAGAAGGCCCGCGCCCGCCACACCGCCCGCGGAAAGCTGCTCCCGCGCGACCGCGTGGACGCCCTCCTCGACCCCGGGTCCCCCTTCCTGGAGCTGGCCCCGCTGGCCGCCGAGGGGATGTACGGGGGCTCGGCGCCGGCCGCGGGCGTGATCGCCGGCATCGGCCGGGTCAGCGGCCGCGAGTGCGTGATCGTCGCGAACGACGCCACCGTCAAGGGCGGCACGTACTACCCGATGACCGTCAAGAAGCACCTGCGCGCCCAGGAAGTGGCCCTGGAGAATCGTCTCCCCTGCCTCTACCTCGTCGACTCCGGCGGCGCCTTCCTCCCCATGCAGGACGAGGTCTTCCCCGACCGGGACCACTTCGGCCGCATCTTCTACAACCAGGCCCGCATGTCGGGGGCCGGCATCCCGCAGATCGCCGCCGTCCTCGGCTCCTGCACGGCGGGCGGCGCGTACGTCCCCGCGATGAGCGACGAGGCCGTCATCGTGCGCGGTCAGGGCACCATCTTCCTCGGCGGCCCGCCGCTGGTGAAGGCCGCCACCGGAGAGGTCGTCACGGCCGAGGAGCTGGGCGGCGGCGAGGTCCACTCCCGGACCTCCGGCGTCACCGACCACCTCGCGGAGGACGACGCGCACGCGCTGCGGATCGTACGGAACATCGTGGCGACCCTGCCCGACCGCGGGGCCCTGCCCTGGTCGGTGGAGGCGCCCGAGGAACCCAAGGTGGACCCGTACGGGCTCTACGGCGCGGTCCCGGTCGACTCCCGCACCCCCTACGACGCCCGCGAGATCATCGCCCGGATCACGGACGGCTCCCGGTTCCAGGAGTTCAAGGCCGAGTTCGGGCAGACCTTGGTCACCGGCTTCGCCCGGATCCACGGCCACCCGGTCGGGATCGTCGCCAACAACGGCATCCTGTTCTCCGAATCGGCCCAGAAGGGCGCGCACTTCATCGAACTGTGCGACCAGCGCGGCATCCCGCTCCTCTTCCTCCAGAACATCTCCGGCTTCATGGTCGGCCGGGACTACGAGGCCGGCGGCATCGCCAAGCACGGCGCCAAGATGGTCACGGCCGTGGCCTGCACCCGGGTCCCGAAGCTGACGGTCGTGGTCGGCGGCAGCTACGGCGCCGGCAACTACTCCATGTGCGGGCGCGCCTATTCACCGCGCTTCCTGTGGATGTGGCCCAACGCCAAGATCTCCGTGATGGGCGGCGAGCAGGCCGCTTCGGTCCTGGCGACGGTCAAGCGGGACCAGATCGAGGGCGCGGGCCAGGAGTGGCCCGCCGAGGATGAGGAGGCCTTCAAGGCCCCGGTCCGGGCGCAGTACGAGACGCAGGGCAACGCCTACTACGCGACGGCCCGGCTGTGGGACGACGGGGTCATCGACCCGATGGAGACCCGGCAGGTGCTGGGACTGGCCCTGACCGCGTGCGCGAACGCCCCGCTGGGCGATCGCGGCTTCGGCATCTTCCGCATGTGACGTGTGATGTGAGGACCTCACTGATGTTCAGCACTGTTCTGGTCGCCAACCGGGGCGAGATCGCGGTCCGGGTCATCCGCACCCTGCGAGAGCTCGGCATCCGCTCCGTCGCCGTCTTCAGCGACGCGGACGCGGACGCCCGGCACGTACGCGAGGCCGACACGGCCGTACGGATCGGCCCGGCGGCCGCGGCCGAGAGCTACCTGTCCGTGGAGCGGCTCCTGGACGCCGCCCGGCGCACGGGCGCCGAGGCCGTCCACCCCGGCTACGGCTTCCTCGCGGAGAACGCGGCCTTCGCCGCCGCGTGCGCGCAGGCGGGCCTGGCCTTCATCGGGCCGCCGGCTTCCGCGATCTCCCTGATGGGCGACAAGATCCGCGCGAAGGAGACGGTGAAGGCGGCGGGCGTGCCCGTGGTCCCCGGCTCATCGGGCAGCGGGCTGTCGGACGCCGAACTGGTCGCCGCGGCCGAGAAGATCGGCATGCCGGTGCTGCTGAAGCCCTCGGCGGGCGGCGGCGGCAAGGGCATGCGGCTGGTCCGGGAGCCCGGGCTGCTGGGCGAGGAGATCGCGGCGGCACGGCGCGAGGCGCGCTCCTCCTTCGGGGACGACACGCTGCTCGTGGAGCGCTGGGTGGACCGGCCCCGGCACATCGAGATCCAGGTGCTGGCGGACGCCCACGGGAACGTGGTGCACCTCGGCGAGCGCGAGTGCTCGCTCCAGCGGCGCCACCAGAAGGTGATCGAGGAGGCCCCCTCGGTCCTGCTGACGCCGGAGCTGCGGGAGTCGATGGGCGCGGCGGCCGTGGAGGCGGCGCGCTCGTGCGGCTACGTCGGCGCGGGCACGGTGGAGTTCATCGTGCCGGGCTCCGACCCGTCCTCGTACTACTTCATGGAGATGAACACCCGCCTCCAGGTCGAGCACCCGGTGACGGAGCTGGTCACCGGGCTGGACCTGGTCGAGCAGCAGCTGCGGGTGGCGGCGGGCGCGGAGCTGGGCTTCGACCAGTCGGAGGTCCGGCTGACGGGCCACGCGATCGAGGCCCGCGTCTGCGCGGAAGATCCGGCGCGGGGGTTCCTGCCCTCCGGGGGCAGGGTGCTGGCCCTGTCCGAGCCCTCGGGCGGCTCCGTCCGTACGGACTCCGGGCTGACGGCAGGCGTCGACACCGGGTCCACGTACGACCCGATGCTTTCGAAGGTCATCGCCTACGGTCCCGACCGGGCCAGTGCGCTGCGCTTGCTGCGGGGGGCTCTGGCGGACACGGTGATCCTGGGGGTCCAGACCAACACGGGCTTCCTGCGCCGCCTGCTGGCCCACCCGGACGTGGTGTCCGGGGACCTGGACACGGGCCTGGTCGAGCGGGACCTCGCCGAGCTCCTCCCGGACGGCATCCCGGACGAGGTGTACGCGGCTGCTGCGCTGCTGGCCGGGGCTTCTTTCCCCCACCCCGCCCCTTCCCGAAACCGGGGCTCCGCCCCGGACCCCGGTCCTCGAACGCCGGACGGGCCGAAGAGGTGGGTCGACCCGTTCGACTCCGCCAACGGCTGGCGCCTCGGCGGGACGCCCGCCTGGACGGTCCACCACTTCCGCCTCCCGGGCCAGGACCCGGTCACGATCCGCACCCGGCCGTCCGGTTCTGACACAGAACTGCTCCTCGCACCTGCACTCGACGGCGACGCCCCCAGCGCACCGGCCCGGGGACGGATCGTCGAGCTGACCTCCGATCGGCTCACGGTCGAACTCGACGGGGTCACCCACCGGTTCAGCCACGCCACCTCCCCGGAGGGGACCTGGCTCGGGCGCGACGGCGACTCCTGGCACGTCCAGGACCACGACCCCGTGGCAGCAGCCCTCAGCGGCCGGGGGCACACCGGCGCCGGAACCCTCGCCGCGCCGATGCCCGGCACCGTCACCGTCGTCAAGGTGGCCGTGGGGGACACGGTCATCGCCGGGCAGAGCCTGCTCGTCGTCGAGGCCATGAAGATGGAGCACGTCATCTCCGCCCCGCACGCCGGCACCGTCACCGAAATCGACGTCACCCCCGGCACCACCGTCGCCATGGACCAGGTCCTGGCCGTGGTCACCCCCGCGACCGAGGAGGAGGCCAAGTGAACGGGCTGCCCATGACCGTCCCCGCGGCCGGACTCCCGGCGCGCGTCCGCATCCACGAGGTCGGCGCCCGCGACGGGCTGCAGAACGAGAAGACGGCCGTCCCCACCGCCGTCAAGGCCGAGTTCGTCCACCGGCTGGCCGCCGCCGGGCTCACCACCATCGAGGCCACCAGCTTCGTGCACCCCAAGTGGGTCCCCCAGCTGGCCGACGCCGAGGAACTGTTCCCGCTCCTCGCCGACGTGAAGGCCGCGCTGCCCGTCCTCGTGCCCAACGAGCGCGGCCTCGACCGCGCGCTCGCGCTCGGTGCCACCCGTATCGCCGTGTTCGGTTCGGCCACCGAGACCTTCGCCTCGCGCAACCTCAACCGCACCGTCGCCGAGTCCCTCGCCATGTTCGAGCCCGTCGTGGCCCGGGCCAAGGAGCACGGGGCGCACGTGCGCGGCTATCTCTCGATGTGCTTCGGCGACCCCTGGGAGGGGCCGGTCCCGGTCCACCAGGTGGTCGGCGTCGCCAAGGCCCTGCTCGACCTCGGCTGTGACGAGCTGAGCCTCGGCGACACCATCGGCGTCGCCACCCCGGGACACGTGCGGACCCTCCTCTCCGCGCTCAACGAGGAGGGCGTCGGCACCGACCGGATCGGCGTGCACTTCCACGACACCTACGGCCAGGCCCTGTCCAACACCCTCGCCGCGCTCCAGCACGGCGTGACCACCGTCGACGCCTCCGCCGGCGGCCTCGGCGGATGCCCGTACGCCAAGAGCGCCACCGGCAATCTCGCGACCGAGGACCTCGTCTGGATGCTCGACGGCCTCGGCGTCGAGACCGGGGTCGATCTGGCCGCCCTCACCGCCACGAGCGTGTGGATGGCCGAGCGGTTGGGGCGACCCAGCCCCTCCCGTACCGTCCGCGCCCTCTCCCACAAGGAGTAACGAAGACCATGGCCCTCGACCACCGGCTCACCCCCGAGCACGAGGAACTCCGCCGCACCGTCGAGGCGTTCGCGCACGATGTCGTGGCACCGAAGATCGGCGACCTGTACGAGCGGCACGAGTTCCCGTACGAGATCGTCGCCGAGATGGGCCGCATGGGCCTGTTCGGCCTGCCCTTCCCCGAGGAGTACGGCGGCATGGGCGGCGACTACCTCGCCCTCGGCATCGCCCTGGAGGAGCTCGCCCGCGTCGACTCCTCGGTCGCCATCACCCTGGAGGCGGGCGTCTCGCTGGGCGCGATGCCCCTCTACCTCTTCGGCACCGAGGAGCAGAAGCGGCAGTGGCTGCCGAAGATGTGCTCCGGGGAGGTCCTGGGCGCCTTCGGCCTGACCGAGCCCGGCGCGGGCTCCGACGCGGGCGGCACCCGCACGACCGCCGTCCGGGACGGCGACGAGTGGGTCATCAACGGCTCCAAGTGCTTCATCACCAACTCCGGTACGGACATCACCGGTCTGGTCACCGTCACCGCCGTGACGGGCCGCAAGGCGGGCGGCCGCCCCGAGATCTCCTCGATCATCGTCCCGTCCGGCACCCCCGGCTTCACGGTGGCCGCCCCGTACTCCAAGGTGGGCTGGAACTCCTCGGACACCCGCGAACTGGCCTTCCAGGACGTACGGGTCCCGCTCGCCAACCTGGTCGGCGAGGAGGGCCGCGGTTACGCCCAGTTCCTGCGGATCCTCGACGAGGGCCGCATCGCCATCTCGGCGCTCGCCACCGGGCTCGCGCAGGGCTGCGTGGACGAGTCGGTCAAGTACGCGAAGGAGCGGCACGCCTTCGGCAAGGCGATCGGCGACAACCAGGCCATCCAGTTCAAGCTGGCGGACATGGAGATGCGCGCGCACATGGCCCGGATCGGCTGGCGCGACGCGGCCTCCCGGCTCGTGGCCGGAGAGCCGTTCAAGAAGGAGGCGGCCATCGCGAAGCTGTACTCCTCGACGGTGGCCGTCGACAACGCGCGCGACGCCACGCAGATCCACGGCGGCTACGGGTTCATGAACGAGTACCCGGTGGCCCGCATGTGGCGCGATTCGAAGATCCTGGAGATCGGCGAGGGCACGAGCGAGGTGCAGCGCATGCTGATCGCCCGTGAACTGGGGCTCTCCGCCTGACCGACGGCCGTGCGCACACCGCAAGTCCGCAGTTCACAGTTCGCCGTTCACAGTTCGCCGTTCGCCGTTCGCGGACCGCGGACCGCGGACGAGGGGGCCCCGAGCACTCGGGGCCCCTCACCACGTTCAGGTAAGGTTAGGCTAACTTTCCTTCGACGGCTCCACCGCCACCTCGCACGCATGAAAGCGGACACTGCCATGCCCAGATCCCGATCCTCCCTCCTCACCCGCCGCGGCCTCATCGCGGCAGGCGGCGCCCTCGGCCTGGTCGCCGCGCTCACCGCCTGCGGCGGCAACGGCTCCGCGAAGGACGGATCGGGCGACAAGGGCACGGGCTCGGGTTCCTGGAGCTTCCAGGACGACCTCTCCCAGCAGCCCCTGACCGCGAAGTCGAGGCCGAAGAACATCGTCGCCTTCACCGGCACCGCCGCCGCGCTGTACGACTACGGCGTCAAGGTCAAGGGCGTCTTCGGTCCGACGAAGACCGCCGACGGCAAGCCCGACGTCCAGGCCGGTTCGATGGACATCTCCAAGGTCGAGATCCTCGGCAACGTCTACGACGAGTTCAACGTCGAGAAGTACGCCGCGCTCCAGCCCGACCTGCTGGTCACCAACACCTGGGACGGCACGTACTGGTACGTGCCGGAGGCCTCCAAGGACAAGATCTTCAAGCTCGCCCCGGCCGCCGCGGTCAGCGTGGGCCGCGACGTCTCGATGGACAAGGCCCTGGCCCGCACCGCGGCCCTCGCCGAGTCCCTGGGCGCCGACCTGAACTCCAAGAAGGCCGTCGACGGCAAGGCCCGCTTCGAGGCGGCCTCCGCGAAGCTCCGCGAGGCCACCAAGGCGAACCCGGGCATCAAGGTGCTCGTCGGCTCCGGCTCCGCCGACCTGTTCTACATCTCCACCCCCGACACCTCCGCCGACCTGAAGTACTTCCAGTCGCTCGGCGTCGAGTTCGTCACCCCGGAGACGACGGACGAGGGCGGCTTCTTCGAGAGCCTCAGCTGGGAGAACGCCGGCAAGTACAAGGCCGACGTCGTCCTCCTCGACAACCGCACCGGCACCCTCCAGCCGACCGAGCTGAAGGCCAAGCCGACCTGGGCCGAGCTGCCCGCCGTCAAGGCCGGCCAGGTCACCCCCCGCGTGACCGAGCCGATCTACTCGTACGAGAAGTGCGCGCAGATCCTGGAAGACCTCGCGAAGGCCCTCCAGAACGCCAAGAAGACCGGCTGACCGACTGGCCGGCTGACCCCGGCCCGACCCGGCCCCGGCAGCGGCCGCGGCGCTCCGGGCCGCGCTACGACCAGGGCACGTCCGGGGCCCGGTGGTAGTTGACGTCCTGGGCGTCGAGGCGCGGGCCCTGGGCCGCCAGGCGCAGCCGGTAGGAGTCCCAGTCGCGGGCCGCGGCCGGGGACCAGCCCAGCTCCGCCAGGCCCAGCACCCTCGGGAAGGCCAGGAGCTCGAGGTCGAGGCGGGTCGCGACCGTCTCGGTCCACAGCGGCGCCTCCACGCCCAGGACCGCGGACTCCGGGAGCCCACCGGCCAGGTAGCTCCCCGGGTCCCAGTCGTAGGCCCTGCGCACCGGCACGTACCCCGCCCAGGCCAGCCCCGGCTTCGTCGCCTTGTCGTACTTCATGTCCAGGTACAGCCGGTCCGCCGGGGACAGGATCACCGGGTTCCCCGCCTTGGCCGCCGCGACGACGGCCGCCTTCTCCGGCGCCGGGGTGCGGTCGTGTCCCCAGTACTGGAGCACCGCGCCCCCGGCCGGACGGGCCGTCGCCAGCTGGTGCCAGGCCACCACCGTCTTGCCGTGCTTCGCCACCACCGCCTGCGCCCGGTCCATGAAGGCCGCGTAGTCCGCCGCCGGCGTGGAGTGCGCCTCGTCGCCGCCGATGTGCAGGTACGTGCCCGGGGTCAGCTCCGCGAGCTCGCCCAGCACCTGGTCGATGAACTCGTAGGTCCGCTCCTCGCCGACGCACAGCGAGCTGAAGCCGACCTTGATCCCGGTGTAGGGCTCGCGCGCCTTGCCGTCGCAGTTCAGCTCCGCGTAGGCGGCCTGCGCCGCGTTCACGTGCCCCGGCATGTCGATCTCCGGGACCACGTCCACGTACCGCTCCCCCGCGTAGGCCACCAGCTCCCGGTAGTCGTCCTTCGTCCAGTGGCCGCCGGGCCCGCCGCCGACCTCGCCGGCGCCCCCGACCTGCGCGAGCCGCGGCCAGGAGTCGATCGCGATGCGCCACCCCTGGTCGTCGGTCAGGTGCAGGTGCAGGGTGTTGACCTTGTACTGGGCGAGCTGGTCCACGTACCTCTTCACCTGCTCCACCGTGAAGAAGTGGCGGGCGATGTCGAGCATCGCCCCCCGGTACGCGAAGCGCGGCGCGTCGGTGACCGTCCCGCCCGGCACCGTCCCCGGGCCGGACACCGGCAGCAGCTGGCGCAGCGTCTGGCCGGCGTGGAAGAGCCCGGCGGGCGTGCGGGCGGTGAGCGTGACCCCGCCGGGTCGGGACTCCAGCCGGTACCCCTCCCCCCCCGCGTCCTCGGCCGCCCCGTCGAGCCTGAGGCGGATCCCGTCGCCCTCGGCGCCGTCCACCACGGGCAGCGGCAGCCCGCTGGGCCCCCGCAGCTGCTCGGCGAGGAGTTCGCCGACCTTGCGGACCTCCTCGTCGCCGGTCGGGCCGGTACGGATGACCGTGCCCGGCCCGAAGGCGTACCCCGGGCCTTCGGCGTGCGCGGAGGCGGGCGCCGGCAGGAGCCGTTCGTAGGGGGCGAGCGCGGCGGGGGGTTCGTCGCCGGGCCGGGCGTCGTCGCCGCGGGCGGCGGTGCAGGAGGCGGCCGCGGGGACGGCGGCGAGGACGAGGAGGGCGGCGAGGGTGCGTCGCGGGACTCTCATGCGCACAGGTATAGGCCAACTGGGCCCGGAAGGAGGGCGTTCGGGCGGTGCGAGAATCCGAGGATGGCGGAAATCATCCAGAAGGACGGCACATGGACCTTCGACGGGGACGCGGTGCGCATCGTGCCGGGCCGCGACAAGGGGGTGGGACTGCTGCGCCAGACGCTCGGCGAGGTGGTCGTGCCGCTGCGCGCGCTGGCCGGAGTCTCCTACGAACCGGGGCGCAAGGCGGGCCGGCTGCGCCTGCGGCTGCGTGACGGCGCCGACCCGCTGCTCCAGGTGACGGGCGGGCGGCTGCCGGAGGCCTCCGATCCGTACCGGCTGACCGTGGAGTCGGACCGGTCGGGGGTGGCGGAGTACTTCGTGGACGAGGTGCGCAACGCCCTGCTGCTGGACCAGGTGGACCCCGGGCCCGCGGACTCCTACCTGGTGCCCGGCCCCGCCGTGCCGATCACGGTCGGCGCGGGCGACGGGACGGTGGCCTTCGACGGGGACCGGGTGTCGCTGGACTGGAACTGGACGACGGAGGAGGCCAAACGATCCGGCGGCGCGCGCGAGTTCCGGGTCGCGGACCTGCGGTCGGTGGAGTGGGCTCCGTCACGGGGGCTGGAGAACGGGTGGATCCGCTTCGTCCTGGCCGGTGCCCCGCAGAGCGCCGCACCGAAGTACGACCCGCACACGGTGGAGCTGTTCGGCTTCAAGAAGGACCCGCTGATGGCGCTGGTCGCGGCGGCCGTGGCCGTACGCATGCCGCACCCGGCGGCGCCCGATCCCGGCCCCGGTCCGGATCTCGGTCCCGGTTCGGGGTCCGAGCCGAAGCAGGCCCTGGCGGCCGCCCCGGCCGCCGGTCCCGCGGCGGAGCCGGCCGTGGCCGGGGCGGCGGACCACGACGCCCTGCTGCGGCGGCTGCGCGAGCTCGGAGAGCTGCACCAGGCGGGCATCCTCACGGCCGAGGAGTTCGCCACGGCGAAAGCGGCAGTTTTGGGACGTTTCTGATCAACCAAGACCGGAATTGACCACTCCGTTGGTCCAGACCAGCATGATCCTGCCCGATTTCGGGCAGGATCTTTGCGTTCTGCGGCTCTGACCGCCAATATCGACGGATGCCCGACCACCGCCCGTCGCACGACGACCTCGTCGACCACTTGGTGCGCAGCACCTCGCTCCAGCGGGGCGAGGCCGCCCGAGTGGTTCTCGACGTGCTCGCATACTTCGACGAGAGCACCGAGGAGTTCGTCCGCCGCCGCCACCGTGAGCTCCAGTCCGGCGGCGCGGTCAACGCGGACATCTTCGAGCGGATCGCGGCCGAACTGCCGCACCGCGCCGTGGCGCCCCCGGAGCTCTCGCTCCGGCAGCTGCGCCGCATCGTCTACGGCTGACCGGCCACGGCGGGGCG
Source organism: Streptomyces sp. ICC4 (assembly GCF_003287915.1). Lineage (NCBI taxonomy): Bacteria > Bacillati > Actinomycetota > Actinomycetes > Kitasatosporales > Streptomycetaceae > Streptomyces > Streptomyces sp. ICC4. The sequence goes on from NZ_CP030286.1 coordinate 623,141, forward strand.
GGCAGTGGCAAAAGAGCATTCGAACTCCAGGAGGGGAAAGACCTTATGTGCGGAATCGTGGGTTACATCGGCAAGCGTGACGTGGCACCGCTGCTGCTGGAGGGCCTGCAGCGACTGGAGTACCGCGGCTACGACTCCGCGGGCATCGTCGTCAACAGCCCGAAGGCCGCGACCCTGAAGGTCGTCAAGGCCAAGGGCCGCGTACGCGAGCTGGAGTCCCGGGTGCCCAAGCGCTTCGCCGGCACCACGGGCATCGCCCACACCCGCTGGGCCACCCACGGCGCCCCGAGCGACATCAACTCCCACCCGCACCTGGACGCCGACAACAAGGTCGCCGTCGTCCACAACGGCATCGTCGACAACGCCTCCGAGCTGCGCGCCAAGCTGGAGGCCGACGGGGTCGTCTTCCTCTCGGAGACCGACACCGAGGTGCTCGTGCACCTGATCTCCCGCGCCCAGGCCGACACCCTGGAGGAGAAGGTCCGCGAGGCGCTGAAGGTCGTCGAGGGCACCTACGGCATCGCCGTCATGCACGCCGACTTCTCCGACCGCATCGTCGTGGCCCGCAACGGCTCCCCCGTCGTCCTCGGCATCGGCGAGAAGGAGATGTTCGTCGCCTCGGACATCGCCGCGCTCGTCGCCCACACCCGCCAGATCGTCACCCTCGACGACGGCGAGATGGCGACCCTGAAGGCCGACGACTTCCGGACCTACACCACCTCCGGCACGACGACCACCGCCACGCCCGAGACCGTGGAGTGGGAGGCCGCCTCCTACGACATGGGCGGCCACGACACGTACATGCACAAGGAGATCTCCGAGCAGGCGGACGCGGTCGACCGCGTCCTGCGCGGCCGGATCGACGACCGCTTCAACACCGTCCACCTGGGCGGCCTGAACCTGGACCCGCGCGAGGCGCGCGGCATCCGCCGGGTCAAGATCCTGGGCTGCGGCACCTCGTACCACGCCGGCCTGATCGGCGCCGGTCTCATCGAGAGCCTGGCCCGGATCCCCGCCGACGCCGAGCCGGCCTCCGAGTTCCGCTACCGCAACCCGGTCGTGGACCCCGACACCCTCTACATCGCGGTCTCCCAGTCCGGTGAGACCTACGACGTGCTGGCGGCCGTGCAGGAGCTCAAGCGCAAGGGCGCCCGCGTCCTCGGCGTGGTCAACGTGGTCGGCTCCGCGATCGCCCGCGCGGCCGACGGCGGCGTGTACGTGCACGCCGGCCCCGAGGTCTGCGTCGTCTCCACCAAGTGCTTCACCAACACGGTCGTGGCCTTCGCGCTGCTCGCCGTGCACCTGGGCCGCATCCGCGACCTGTCCGTCACCGACGGCAAGCGGATCATCGACGGCCTGCGCAAGCTGCCCGCGCAGATCCAGGAGATCCTCGACGGCGAGGAGGACATCAAGACGCTGGCCGCCGAGTACGCCGAGGCCAAGTCGATGATGTTCATCGGCCGCGTCCGGGGCTACCCGGTGGCCCTGGAGGCCTCCCTGAAGCTCAAGGAGATCTCCTACATCCACGCCGAGGCCTACCCGGCCTCCGAGCTCAAGCACGGCCCGCTCGCCCTGATCGAGCCGTCGCTGCCGACGGTCGCGATCGTCCCGGACGACGACCTGCTGGAGAAGAACCGCGCGGCGCTGGAGGAGATCAAGGCCCGCAGCGGCCGGATCCTGGCCGTCGCCCACACCAAGCAGGAGAAGGCCGACCACACCATCCTCGTGCCCAAGAACGAGGACGAGCTGGACCCGATCCTGATGGGCATCCCGCTGCAGCTGCTGGCGTACCACACCGCCCTGGCCCTGGGCCGGGACATCGACAAGCCGCGCAACCTGGCGAAGTCCGTCACCGTCGAGTAGCCGACCCGCACGTGAGCGAGGCCGGCACGCGTGAGGCCCCCGGTGGGTACCGGGGGCCTCACGTGAGCTGCGTGCCGGGTTCCTCAGCTCGCGGCGACCGCGCCGCGCGAGCCCTTGCCGACCGCCATCGGCCAGCTCGCCAGGGCCGCGGTGGCCCCGTACCAGGCCAGCAGTCCGGACAGTGCCGCCACCCAGCCGGCCGCCTTGGCCAGCCCGTCGGTCTCGGCGAAGGTGCCTATCGCCAGGAGTACGAGCGAGAGGGTGAACAGGCCGTACACGCCCTGGCCGAACAGTCCGCCCGAGGCCGCGGCGGTGAGGGTCAGCGCGAGCATGGCGAACAGGACGAGGAACAGTCCGGCCGCGTGTGCCGAAACCTTTCCGTCGGCGCCGTTGGCCCAGGTGAACCAGAAGGCTCCGAGACCCGCGAAGGCCGTGCCGTTGAAGCCGTTGCCGCCGCGGTATTCGAGGATCCCGAGGACGAACAGGGCGAGGCCGCCGAGGAAGGTCGCGAGCGACACGGAGTTGGCCACGGTCACACCGCCGATGATCCCGGTGTGGCCGATACCGAACGCGAGAAGGGTGAGACCCAGGGCGATGTGCCCGAGGGTCGAAGTCGAGGCCGTGCTTCCCGCAGAGACACCATTGTCCACGGCGGGCTCCCTTCGATCTGCAGTTGTTTGCTGCGTCCCAGCAGCCTTTATCTACCCCTTACAAGGGGGTTCACAACCACACAATCGACATACGGTCGGTTACGGGATGACAACGACGGGTCGCTGCGCCCGCTTCGCCAGCCGGCCCGCCACCGAGCCGAAGATCCGGCCGACGATCCCGTGCGTGGAGCCGACCACGATGGCGTCCGCCGAATACTCCCGGCCGACCTCCTCCAGCTCGTGGCAGATGTCCCCGCCGCGCTCGACGAGGATCCACGGGACCTCGGAGAGGTAGTCGGCGCACGCCAGCTCCAGGCCCAGCACCTCGGTGCGGTGGTCCGGCACGTCCACGAAGACCGGCGGCTCGCAGCCGGCCCACACGGTGGTGGGCAGCCGGTTCGCCACATGGACGATGATCAGACCGGATCCTGAGCGACGGGCCATCCCGATCGCGTACGCGAGGGCGCGCTCGCTGGACGTGGATCCGTCGAAGCCCACCACGACCCCGTGCCGGAAGGCCGGGTCGCAGGGATGACGTGGTTGTTCCACCGCGCGCAGGTCGGCCGATTCAGTATCGGCGAGGTGTTTGCGCTTGCGGTCCGCAGGTTCGGAGAATTCGTGACCGGCCATGGGTGTCTCGACGAAGAGGTCCTCGGGGGAAGGGACAAGGCGGCGTGGCGACAGTAGGCGGAAGCGACGGTTCTAGCGGTGAAGATTCCGGGAATGGCAACTCAGTGTGACCGAGCTCTGTCCGGGAAGCATCTTCCCAAGCCATACCCACCAGGGTACGGCGACACTCCTGTGCTGCACAGGGCATGCCGCCCTTGGAGAGCGTCCAAGGGAGCATGCCGCAGCGCCGCCGCCTTGGCAATGGCCGCTGTCCCCTACAGGCAGTGACGAATGACTCCGTCCCGGGTAGGCGCCACCCGTGCGCGCAGTGACCGAGCCGCTCCGCCCGGCGTTGGACACGAGTCCGACCGTCCAGGAAGAGCCCGCAGGGAGCACGCCGTGCCCGGTCATCCGGTTCACCCCGTCCAGCCCGCTCAGTCGCCCGCTCAGCCGAAGCAGTCCGTCCACATGTCGCCTCCCCCTCTTCACTCTTCCGTGCACCCCGCCAGACGTACTCATGACGACCCCGCGGGTGACGTGGTGCGCTGGGCGGCTTTCAGCTGCCTGCTCGTCCCGGTCGTCCTGGTCGTCTACGGGACCTCGTTCGGCGGGGCAGCGGTGGCCACGCTCGGCCTGGCCGCCGTCACGGCCGCCTGCCGGGTGCTGCTGCGGCACTCGGAGAAGGAGGAGCGGAATGCCGCCCGGGTGCCCGTGGAGGACCGCGCCGCGCCCGCCCACCGGGGCCGGCACTCGCGCGCCGGGGGCTCCGTGCACCGGGGATGTCACGGTTCCGCCGGTTTGCCCCCTCACGACTGACCGATTCGCACATCCACACCCGCACGTTTTCAGCCAACTTCCCGGCAGGTCACCCCCCTTGCCGGAATGTCCCCCCAACCTCCTCACCATCAGCGACTAGTCCGCCACAGGGGGTCCCTGACCCTATGAGTACTGGCCATGGCCGGACAGTGCGCTTCCCTCGCGGGTGGCGGAGTGGAACGCTTCCTGATCGAATACTTTTCGCCAAGTTGCCAAGTCGACATAGCGCTGCGTGCTGAACTTGTCACGCCGACACCACGGGACGCAGTAGATTCGATCATGTATTTACGGCGGGGGAGCCACGTGCAAGGCCGAGGGGAAACGTGCAGGTGCGACCAGACCAAGGAGTCGCGACACCCAAGGGGGGCTTAGCGCCATGAGCCAGGATTCCACCGCCGTCGTCGTAGACGGCAGGAAGCTCGCGGGGCGTCGCCGCAGGGAGATCGTCGCGGTGCTGCTCTTCAGCGGCGGGCCGATCTTCGAGAGCTCCATTCCACTTTCCGTGTTCGGCATTGACCGGCAGGACGCGGGAGTTCCACGCTATCGATTGCTCGTCTGCGCCGGTGAAGACGGTCCACTGAGGACCACCGGCGGACTCGAGCTGACCGCGCCATACGGGTTGGAGGCGATCGCCCGGGCAGGCACGGTCGTCGTGCCCGCGTGGCGTTCCATCACCTCACCGCCGCCGCCGGAGGCGCTCGACGCACTGCGTCTGGCGCACGAGGAGGGTGCCCGGATCGTCGGACTGTGCACGGGGGCATTCGTGCTCGCCGCCGCGGGTCTGCTGGACGGCCGGCCCGCGACGACGCACTGGATGTACGCGCCGACGCTGGCCAAGCGCTACCCGTCCGTCCACGTCGATCCGCGCGAGCTGTTCGTCGACGACGGCGATGTGCTGACGTCCGCGGGCACCGCGGCCGGAATTGACCTGTGCCTGCACATCGTGCGCACGGACCACGGCAGCGAGGCGGCCGGTGCGCTGGCCCGTCGACTCGTCGTGCCGCCGCGCCGCACGGGTGGCCAGGAGCGCTATCTCGACCGGTCTCTGCCGGAGGAGATCGGCGCCGACCCGCTGGCCGAGGTCGTCGCCTGGGCACTGGAGCACCTCCACGAGCAGTTCGACGTGGAGACGCTCGCCGCCCGCGCCTACATGAGCAGGCGCACCTTCGACCGGCGGTTCCGCTCGCTCACCGGCAGCGCACCGCTGCAGTGGCTGATCACCCAGCGGGTGCTCCAGGCACAGCGGCTGCTCGAGACCTCCGACTACTCGGTCGACGAGGTCGCCGGACGCTGCGGGTTCCGTTCGCCGGTCGCGCTGCGCGGGCACTTCCGCCGCCAGCTGGGGTCCTCCCCGGCCGCCTACCGCTCCGCCTACCGGGCCCGTCGCCCGCAGGCGGACGTGGCCCAGGTGGCGCAGCTGTCGGAGTCGCCGGTACCGCACCAGCGCACTCCTCAGCCCCAGCGGACCGCGGCCGCACTGGCCGCGGCCGGTCCCACGGTGACGGAGCTGTACGCCCCCGGGCGGGTGCTGCGCGAGCACGCGTAGCCCCTTGCGGGCATCGCTCGAAGAAGGTCCCCCGCATCGGCGGTCACCGATGTGGGGGACCTTCCGCATAAGGTGGGGCGCATGAACGATCGCATGGTGTGGATCGACTGCGAGATGACCGGGCTCTCGTTGACGGACGACGCACTTATCGAGGTGGCCGCACTGGTCACCGACTCGGAGCTCAACGTGCTCGGCGAAGGCGTGGACATCGTGATCCGCCCGCCGGACGCGGCCCTGGAGACCATGCCCGACGTGGTGCGCGAGATGCACACCTCCTCCGGCCTGCTCGAAGAGCTGGCCGGCGGGACCACCCTCGCGGACGCCGAGGCGCAGGTCCTGGCCTACGTACGGGAACACGTGAAGGACCCCCGCAAGGCCCCGCTCTGCGGAAACACGGTCGGCACCGACCGCGGTTTCCTGCTGCGCGACATGGCCGCGCTGGAGGGGTACCTGCACTACCGGATCGTGGACGTCTCCTCGATCAAGGAGCTGGCGCGCCGCTGGTACCCGCGCGCGTACTTCAACAGCCCCCCGAAGAACGGCAACCACCGGGCGCTCGCGGACATCAAGGAGTCCATCGCCGAGCTGCGCTACTACCGGGAGGCCGTCTTCGTGCCGCAGCCCGGTCCGGACTCGGACACGGCGCGGACCATCGCCGCCAAGCACGTCGTCCCCGGCGCGTAGCACCCCGTAGTACCCGACAGCGAGGGGCACGGGGAAAGGGGGGAGCGAGCACCCTCCCGGACCCTGTAACCTTTTCTTCGGCCGGTCGGTTTTCCGACCGGACATGGTGGGTGTAGCTCAGTTGGTAGAGCACCTGGTTGTGGTCCAGGTGGCCGCGGGTTCAAGTCCCGTCACTCACCCTGCGAGAAGGCCTCGTTCCGCGAAAGCGGAGCGGGGCCTTTCGCGTACCCGGGGCCCGTCAGGCACGGTCAGGTGGTGGGAGGTCGCAGTGGACGGTGCCGGGTTTGTCGGGCTCGCGGGATGCGAGGCGGTGCGGGACGCCGTCGGTGGCGAGGAGGGCGGTGAGACCGCGGGCGACGGCGCCGCGGCCGCCGGTGACGAGGATCTTCGACATGGCTTCTTCCTGTTCTCGTTCCTGTTCTAGACTGAGGACGTGACACAGATTCCGTGTGACACATTCTCTGCGTTACGCATTTCCTGTGTCACACAGACAAATTTGAAGCACGGAGAAGCCGATGTCAACCAACAACCCCCGTTCGAGTGCGGAGTGGACCCGCGCCGAGCTGCTCGCGCGCATCGTCACCGAAAGCCAGCGGCACTACGCCGACTACTCGCTCTTCAGCCAGGCCATGGCCGACCACGTCGGCCTGCACCCCACCGACCTGCAGTGCGTCGCCCTCCTCGACATGGAGCCCGAACCGGTCAGCACCGGTGACGTCGCCCGCCTCACCGGCCTGACGTCCGGTTCGGCTACCCGGCTCGTCGACCGCCTGGTCAAGGCCGGCATCGTCGAGCGCCGCGCCGACCCGAACGACCGCCGCCGCTCCCTCGTCGCCCTCGCCCCCGCCGCCCGCGACCGGATCGGCGCGGCCTGGGAGACCCCGGGCCGCGCCTTCGGCGCCGTACTGGAGGGCTACTCCGACGCCGAGCTCGCCGTCATCGGCGACTACCTGCACCGCGCCGCCGAGGTCGGCCGCGCCCAGGCCGAGCGGCTGGCCTCGAGCGCCACCGACTGACTGAGGGGCACCCCGGCCCCCCGGAGCCCGGCCCCGGGTCAGACCTGCGGGCCCGGCTCCGTACGCCGCGCGCCCTGGATGTGGAAGTTGAAGTCCGTGTGGCCGAGGGCCCCCATCAGCCGGAGCCAGATCGGCAGCAGCATCTCCGTGCCGCGCGCCGTCTCGATCCCGCCCAGGTCGATGACGGTGTGCTCGCGCCAGTCGAAGGAGTACAGGAGCTCGCGCACGGCCTTCTTCGCCTCGGCGTCCTCGCCCGAGAGGAAGACGGTGTGGTCGCCGGGAACCCTGGCCGGGTCGACCATGACCTGGCAGTTCATCGTGTTCAGCGTCTTGACCACGCGCAGCCCCGGGAAGGTCCGCTGGATCAGCTCGCCCAGGCTGTCGCCGTCCACCGGGTCGAGCCCCGGCGGGAAGCCGTGCGAGAAGTCCAGCGGGTTCGCGATGTCGATCAGGATCTTGCCGTCCAGGTGCGAGGCGTCCGCCGCCGTCAGGGCGGCCACGCTGACCCGCCCGCCCGTGGCGTTGACCAGCGTCTCGCCGCCGCGCGCCGCTTCCGCGAAGCGGGCGAGCCCCGCTCGCGGGTGGGCCGCCTGCCACTCGGCGTACTCGCCGCGGGCGAGGGTGGCCACGGGGTCGCGGGTGCCGATGACGACCTCGTGGTCCAGGGAGAGCAGCCGGGCGGCCACCGTACGGCCGACGATGCCGGTGCCGAGAACTGCGTAGCGCATGGCGGGTTCCCATCCGATAGGGGTGCGGGCGCGAGTACTCAAGCAGTTCCGCCGCGTTCGCGCGCGGGCGGCGTCGACTCCCCGCCAACCTCCGCTAGTGCTGTGACGGGCAGGGTTCACCGGGTCACGGCGCCCGGCACGGCACGGCACGGCACTAGTCGATGATCCCCACATCGTGGAAGAACTGGTAGCGCGAGGGGTCGTCCGGGAGGAACCAGTGGAATCCCTCTTCGAGGAAGACCGCCACGATGTTCACGGCGATCACCAGCCCCAGGAACCACAGCGCGGCCAGCCCCACCGTGCGGTACGCACCCGGCCCGTCGGCCGGAATGACCCGGTCGGCCGTGGAGTGGGCGAAGGCGAGGACGATCCCGACGGCGACCACCGAGGCCTGGAAGAGGATCCACGCCCATACGTACAGGTGCAGGCCGAACACCTCGCTCCCGAACCCCTTGTCGCCCGGCAGGATGTGCAGCATCGTCTGGCGCCACGAGGCGAAGGAGCCCGCGATCACCGCGACGAGCGTGAGGCCCCAGCCCATCATGTAGTCGCGGCCGGTGACCGCCCCGTGCGTCAGCGCCGTACGGATGACGTGCCCGGCCCCGATCGCCGCCAGCAGCATGAACATCCGCTGCACGATGCAGAGCGGGCACGGGTACTCCCACAGCCCGAACTGGTAGAAGAGCCCGCCGCAGACCACACCCGTCCAGCCGATGGCGAAGGCGCACGCGAACCAGTACTGGACGCGCCCCAGCAGCCCGCCCTCCAGCGGCGCCTCCGGGAGGAGGCTGGACATCGCGGCCACCGTCAGTAGCTCAGGGTGAGGGCGAGGCCGCTGGTGATGTGGTGCGCCATCAGCAGGATCACGGCGAGCAGCATCAGCCACCAGGCACCGAGCACCACGAACCGCGACGCGTCCCGGTACATCGCGATCAGGGTGGCGAGGAGGCCGCCGAAGATGAGGGTGTCCATGGCGCGGACCGTATCGACATGGGGACATACCGGGCGCGCGGCGCGCCCCCGACCGCTCCGGGGTTACGTCGGTTGCCCCGCACGGTCAGCCACCCGCACGGTCAGCCACCCGCACGGTCAGCCACCCGCGCGGCCGGTCGCCCCGCGGGGTCCCCGCCGGTCGCCCGTGCCGTCAGTCGCCCCGCCGCTTGCGCCGGCCGCGCCCCGCGCGGGCGGACCCGCCCCGCGTGCGGCCGTCCAGGGCGATCCACACCCGCACCTCGGTGCCGCCGAGCACCGAGCGCCCCAGCCGCACGTCACCGCCCGTCGATTCGGCGACGCGCCGCACGATGTCCAGGCCGAGGCCCGTCGAACCGTCCCGGCCGCCGTCGTTGCCGCGCCGCAGGGCCGCGTCCGGATCGGCGATGCCGCCCCCCGCGTCCGAGACGAGCACGATCACCGCGTCCCCCGCGTCGTGGACGTCCACCGCGAAGGGAGTGCCCTCCGGGGTGTGCCGGAAGACGTTGCCGAGCATGGCGTCCAGCGCGGCCGCGAGCTCGGGCCGGGCCACGGGGATCCGTACCGTGCGGTCGACCCCCGCGAGCCGCACCTCCCGGCCCTCGTCCTCCGCCAGCGCCGACCAGAAGTCCATCCGGTCGCGGATCACCTCGGAGGCGTCGCAGCCGGCACCGCCGCCGCCCGTGGCGGAGGCGGGCGCGCGCTGCTCGCGGGCCGTACGGATGATCGTGTCGACCTCGCGCTCCAGTTGCTCCACGGCCGCCCGGGTCTGCTCCGCCGCCGGACCGTCGCCGAGCGAGGCCGCGTTGAGCCGCAGCACCGTCAGCGGCGTCCGCAGCCGGTGCGAGAGGTCGGCGGCCAACTCCCGCTCGTTGGCGAGGAGCTCCACCACCTGGTCCGCCATCGAGTTGAACGCGACGGCCGCCGAGCGGAGTTCCTTCGGCCCCTCCTCGGGGACCCGCGCGCCCAGCCGTCCCTCGCCCAGCCGGTGCGCGGCGTCCGCGAGCCGCTCGGCCGGCCGCACCAGGCGGGCGCCGAGCCGGTCCGCCACCGCCACCGAGCCCACGACCAGGGCGAGGCCGACGCCCGCGAGGACCACCCAGGCGGTGGCGACGCCGTTGCTGACCTCGCTCTCCGGGACGAGGATCTCCACCACCGCGATGTCCCCGGAGCCGAGCGCGATGGGCTGGAGCAGCGCCGAGCCGCCGCCCGACACCGGGGCCGTGGCCGCCCGCCCGATCCGCCGGGTCTCGGCGACGGCGTGCTCCCCGGCCCAGCCGTCGCCGATGTCCACGCGCGGGGTGTCTGCGACGGCCGGGACGTGCACGGCCATCCGCCGGGCGGCGCCCATCTGCGTGGACTCCACCGCCTTGCGCAGCTGGACCGGGTCCGTCGTGATCGACAGCGTCGGCCCGATGGTGGCGGCCTGCCGCTCGGCGTTGGAGAACGCCCGGTCGCTGGCCATCTCCTGGACGACCAGCCCGAGCGGCACGGCGAACGCCACGACCACCATGACGGTGACCGCGAGGCACACCTTGACCAGCGCCCACCTCATCTCCGTCGGCTCGCTCCGCCGCGGCAGCGGCTGTCGTCGCGGTCGCCCGCGCGGCGCGGAGGTGCGGCCGTCGTGCCCGCCCGCGGCCCGGTGGCCGCGCGTGCGCCGCTCACTGAGGCGGCTCCAGCTTGACTCCCACACCCCGCAGCGTGTGCAGGTAGCGCGGGCTCGCGGCGGTCTCGCCGAGCTTGCGGCGCAGCCACGACAGGTGGACGTCGATGGTCTGGTCGTCGCCGTAGGACTGCTGCCAGACCTCCGCGAGCAGCTCCCGGCGGGCCACGACCACGCCCGGCCGCCCCGCGAGGAAGGCCAGCAGGTCGAACTCCCGCCGCGTGAGGTCCAGTACCGTCCCGTCCAGCTCGGCCTGGCGCCGCAGCGGGTCGATGGCCAGGCCGCCGACGCGCAGGACCCGCGAGGGCGGCTCGGCCCCGGCGGCGGAGCGCGCGCGGCGCAGCACGGCGGCCATCCGGGCGGAGAGGTGCTCCACGGAGAAGGGTTTGGTCAGGTAGTCGTCGGCGCCGTCGTTGAGCAGCCGGACGATCTCCGCCTCGTCGTCCCGGGCAGTCGCGATGATCACGGGCACATCGGTGATGCCGCGCAGCATCTTCAGCGCCTCGGACCCGTCCAGGTCGGGCAGCCCGAGGTCGAGGATGACCACGTCGAAGCGGTGGTGCGCGACCTCGCGCAGTGCCTCCAGGGCGGTGCCGACGCTGCGCACGGTGTGCGAGGCCTCGGTCAGGTGCCGGATGAGGGCGGAACGTACGAACTGGTCGTCCTCGACCACGAGCACACTAGCCATGGCCCGCACCGTAGCCCATTCGGGGGATGCCCGAGGGTGCCGGTCCAGGTCTGGGACGGGTGGGGCAGGATGTCCCCCGATGCGACGAGGACATGTCGGTAGAGCAGTCAGCCATGCGGGAGCGTGGACGCTGGCGACCGGGGCTGCGGTGACGCTGTCGTGGTGGGGCGTGCACACGGTCATGTCCGGCACGGCCTACGATCCCCCGCTCGCGGTGCCGCTGACCACGCGGCCGCTCTCCTCCTCGACGCACCAGGCGCTGCCCCCGGACCCGGACCCGTCCTCCTCGCCCTCGGCCTCCGCCCCGGCGTCCCCCTCGGAGTCCGCCCCGTCCGCCTCCGCCAAGGCGTCGACGCCGCCGTCGCGGCCGGCGCCCGCCGCGCGTTCGAACGGTCAGGGCGGCGCGGGCGCGAGCGGGAACGTGAAGTCGTACAGCGTCTCCGGCGGGCGGGTCGTCTTCGACCTCGGCGCCTCCTCGGGCGAGCTGGTCTCGGCGACCCCGGCGGCCGGCTGGCGGATGCAGGTGTGGAAGCACGAGTCCTGGATCCGCGTCACCTTCACCCGCGACGGCCGGGAGGTGTCGGTGTTCTGCACGTGGCACGACCACCCCCCGCTGGTGGAGATCGTCGACCCCTGAGCCGAGCGACCCCCGAGCTGAGCGACCCCCGAGCCGAGGGTCAGCGGAAGACCGACGGCGGGGGCTCCGGCGAGGCGACCGCCGAGGCGTCCGAGACGGGGACGGCGCCGCCCGCGAAATCGATGAGGGCGCGGCCGTGTTCGACCCGGCCGGGGTGCGGGTCGCTCGCGACGCGGCGGGTGAACTCGGCGAGCGGGAGCTCACGGTCGGCGGCCACCAGGACGGCGTTGCCGAATCGTTTGCCCCGCCACACCACCGGATCGGCGGCGAGCGCCAGCTCCGTGAAGCGCGACGCGGCCGTCGCGATCTGGCCCCGCAGGTGGGTGAGGGGCGGCCCGTCCGCGAGGTTCGCCACGTACCAGCCGCCCGGCGCCAGGGCCCGGCGTACGTCGTCCAGGAACTCGGTGCTCGTCAGGTGCGCGGGGGTGCGGGCGCCGCTGAACACGTCCGCGATCACCAGGTCGGCCCAGCCGTCGGGGATCTTGGCCAGCCCGGCCCGGGCGTCGACCGACCGGACCCGGATGCGCGCCTGCGGGTCCAGCGGCAGGTGCTCCCGTACGAAGGCCACGAGCCCGGCGTCGATCTCCACGACCTGCTGCGTCGAGCGGGGGCGCGCGGCGGCCGTGTAGCGCGCGAGGGTGAAGGCGCCGCCGCCGAGGTGGAGGACGTTCAGGGGCTGGCGGGCGGGCGCGACGAGGTCGATCAGGTGGCCGATCCGGCGCTGGTAGGAGAAGTCCAGGTGTCCGGGGTCGTCCAGGTCCACGTGCGACTGCGGGGCGCCGTCGATCAGCAGGGTCCAGGCGCGCGACCGCTCCCGGTCGGGCTCCAGCACGGCCTGGCCGCCGTCCACCTGCCCGAGCTGCGCCTCGGAGGTGTCGCGCCCGCGCCGCTTGTCCTTGCCCTTGCCTGCCACGTCCTCATTATGGCTGGTCAGGGACCGTGGGGGGTCAGCGGCAGTTGTCGGCGGCCTCGATCAGCCGGGCCGCCTCGCCGAGTGCCGCGCGCAGCACCTCCGGATCGGTGACCGGCCCGACGGCCTCCGGCGGCAGCAGCCAGCCGGTGTCGCCCGCGGTCGGCGAGGTGTCGCCGAAGCGCATGCCGCGCCCGTTGGTGTGCGTACAGGCGCTGCCCGGGAGGTCCCAGGCGTCGGCGGTGCCGGGCGGGACGAGGAAGCCGAGGGTGCTGCCGGAGCCGTCGTGCAGGACCGGGCCGACGCCGCCGGCCCGGCTGGCGCTGGCCTGGCCGGCGGCCCGGCGGATGATGTCGACGGCCTCCAGGCCCTGCCGGGTGGGCACGGTGACGAGGTCCGGGGCTCCGGCGACCGAGGGCGCGCCGGTGATCAGGTATGAGCCGGTGATCAGGGGCGCGCCGGGCTCGGGCGCGGTGTTCGTTCCAGTGCTCTCCATGCCGCCCTCCACCAAGGGAACCCCTCCTCGATCCGCGTACGAACCTCGCGGGAGTGGATGCCGGAAGCCAGGAAGCTTCCTCCCACTCCGCATGGGTTCAACGCACGGGGGCGTCAACAGGTGCGGCGGCAAGACGCTGCAAAGGATGGCAGTTCATGGCGGATCGCGGGTGAGATATCCGTTTTGTAGCCAAACCCGGGGTGGGCATCCCAGCTCCAGCGGTACTTTCATGCCGCTGAAGCTCACCCGTCATGGGGATGGTTCGCAGCCAGAGAGGCCACGTCCGTGACTCCGCTCCCCCACCTACACGGAGGGGGGCTTCCAACCCGAGGGCTGCGGTCCAGCCCGAGCCGACCCCTTAGCGGGGCAGAGGGAAACTACCAGAGAGCAAGGGAACTGATGGCGGCGTCCCCCCACTCACCCAACACCCCCTTCCGGCGGCTGCGCGGTCAGCACTCCCCGGCCGAGTTCGCCGCGATGGTGCGCAGGGCGGCGAAGGAAATCGGAGAAACGGTTTCCTGCGACGCCCGTTACGTCGGCCGGGTCGAGTCCGGCGAGATCCGCTGCCCCAACTACGCCTACGAGCGGGTCTTCCTCCACATGTTCCCCGGCCGCACCCTGGCCGATCTCGGCTTCTCCCCGCGCGAGAGCGTCCGCGGCCGGCTCGCGCAGCGCGAACGTCCCTCGCCCTCCTCGCCGTTCTCCCCCTTCACCCGGCGCCCCACCGCCGGTTCCCCTTCGCGTTCCAAGGAGAGCGACGTGCTGCGTCGCGCGTTCATGGCGGGCGGCTCCGCGACCGTGGCGGCCGCGACGCTCAGCCTCACCCTGCTCGGCGACACCCGCCGGCTCCCCTCCCGCGCCGGCGAGTCCGAGGCGGCCGCGGTCGAGGACGCCGTACGCCAGATCCGGCTGCTGGACGACCGGCACGGGGCGGACGCCCTGTACCGGCGGGCCGCGGAACCGCTGCGCACCGCCTACGCGTTGCTCGACGCGGGGGCCACCCGCCAGTCCACCGAGGACCGGCTGCACGCGGGCGCGGGCGAGCTGGCCGTCTCGGTCGGCTGGCTCGCACACGACTCGGGCCGCTTCGACGACGCCCGCTCGCACTACGCGGAGGCGCTCGCCACGGCCCGGGTGGCGGGGGACGCCGCCCTGGAGGCCCACGCGTTCAGCAACATGGCCTTCCTCGCCCGGGACTGCGGGCGTCCCCGCGAGTCGGTACGGGCGGCCCAGGCGGGCCGCCGCGCCGCCCGGGCCCTCGGGTCCCCGCGGCTGCTGTCCCTGCTGGCCCTGCGGGAGGCCGGGGGCTGGGCGGGGCTCGCGGACCGCAAGGCCTGCGAGGAGGCGCTGACCCGGGCGCACACGGAGTTCTCGCGGGGCCCCGCGGCGGCGGACCCGGAGTGGATGTCCTTCTTCGGCGAGGCCGAGCTGGAGTCCCTGGAGTCCCGCTGCTGGGCGGCGCTCGGCGAGCACGCCCGCGCGGCCCGGCACGCGCGCCGGGCGGCGGACCTCCAGGATCCGCACTTCGCCCGCAACGTCGCCTTCTACACCGCCGAGTTGGCCGGCGACCTGGCCCACGCGGGCGCCCCCGACGAGGCGGCCTGGGCGGGCGCGCCCATCCTCCCGCCCCGGAGCGTGGGCCCGAAGGCCACCCGGGCGCGATTGGCCCGGGCCGCCGGGCCCGGCGGCCCCTACCGTGCGCCCATGGACCGCACGCTCGCCGCCGACCTCGCCCGCCTCCCCGACCTCCTCGACGCCACCCGCGACGCGGCCGCCGCGGCCCTGGCGGCCCTGGACGCGCGTCCCGTCGTACCGCCGCCCCCGGACGGGCCGCCGCGGGAGCCCGAAGCCCTGCCCGAACACGGCACCGGCACGGAGGCGGCCCTCGCCGCCTTCGCCGCCCGCTGGGCCCCGCGCCTGTCCGCCTCCGCCGGCCCCCGCTACCTCGGCTTCGTCACCGGCGGCGCCACCCCCGCCGCCCTGGCGGGCGACTGGCTCACCGCCGCCCACGACCAGAACTCCAACTCCGCCCTGGACGGCGCCGGCCAGGACCTCGAACGCGAAACCGTCACCTGGCTCCGCGACCTCTTCCACCTCTCCGACGCCCACACCGGCACCTTCGTCAGCGGCGCCACCATGTCCAACACCACCGGCCTCGCCATCGCCCGCGAATGGCTCGGCGAACGCCTCGGCGTCTCCCCGGCCGAGGACGGCGCGGCCGCCCTCGGCCCGGTCCGGGTCCTCTCCGGCGCCCCGCACTCCTCCATCGCCAAGGCCCTCTCCGTCCTCGGCCTCGGCCGCCGCGCCCTGGTCCCCGTACCGACCCTCCCGGGCCGCGAGGCCGTCGACCCGGCCGCCCTGGAACGCGCGCTCGCCGACGCGCCCGGACGCCCCGCCGTCGTCGTCGCCAACGCCGGCACCGTCAACACCGTGGACTTCGACGACCTCCGGGCCATCACCGCCCTGCGCGAACGCCACGACTTCTGGCTGCACACGGACGCCGCCTTCGGCGCCTTCGCCGCGCTCTCCCCGGAACACGCCCACCTCACCGCGGGCCTCGACGCCTCCGACTCCGTCTGCGTCGACCTGCACAAGTGGCTCAACGTCCCCTACGACAGCGCCGTCCAGTTCACCCGCCGCCGAGACCTGCAAGCCCGCGTCTTCCAGAACGCCGCCGCCTACCTCGGCCCCCTCGGCGAGAACCCCGACCTGGTCCACCTCACCCCCGAGAACTCCCACCGACTGCGGGCCCTGGCCGCCTGGTTCACGCTGCGCGCCTACGGCCGCGAGGGCCACCGCGAGATCGTCGAGCGGGACATCGCCTGCGCCCGCGCGCTGGGCGAGACGCTCGCCGCGGAACCGTCCTTCACGGTCCTCGCCCCGGTCCGGCTGAACGTCGTCTGCTTCACCCTCGCCGAACGGCCCACCCCCGCCCGCCTGACGGCCCTGCGCGAAGCGGCCGGGTCCGAGGTCTTCGTCACCCCCACGACGTACGCGGGAACCCCCGCCCTGCGCGCGGCGTTCTCCAACTGGCGTACCACCCAGGCAGATGTACGCCGGGTCGCGCAGGCCTTGCGCACGGCGGCGAAGGAGCTCGGATGACGGAACAGCCCCTGACACTCATAGAGGTCGAAGCCCTGGCCCGCACCGCGCACGAGGGCCAGACGGACAAGGCCGGCCGGCCGTACGCGGAGCACCTCGCGGCCGTCGCCGAGGGCGTCCGCGCCCGCGGCGGCACCGCCGAACAGCAGGCGGCGGCCTGGCTCCACGACGCGATCGAGGACGATGCGCTCAGCCCCGACTGGCTGGCCTCCGCCGCGCTCCCCCCGCACGTCAAGGCCATGGTCCTGGCGCTCACGAAGCGCCCCGGGGAACCGGTCGAGGGGTACACGGCCCGCATCCTCGCCACGCCCGGCGCCCGCCTGGTCAAGGAGGCCGACCTCGCGCACAACGCGGACCCGGCCCGCCTCGCGGTCCTCGACGCGCCCACCCGGGACAGGCTGTCCGCGAAGTACGCGTATGTCCGCTCGCTGCTGGGCATCGCCGCGCCCTGACGCGAACGGGCCACTGCCGATTCGTCACGGGACGGATAGCCGGGGCGTGTTGGTGGGAGGATGGTCCATGTGGGGGTACGCCAGGCCGTCCCCCGGGCCGACCAGGGGACGACCGAAGGTGTGATCAGAAGTGGCCATTTCTCTGTCAGTGGTGGTTCTGTTGGCGATCATCCTGGTGGTGCTCGTTCGCGGTAACCACCTCAAGGCCGGCCCCGCGGTCGTCGCGGTCCTCTTCGGCTTCTTCCTCGCGTCCAGCTCCATCGCCCCGGACGTCAACCGCTTCCTGAACTCCCTAGCGGACACGATCGCCGGCATCAAACTCTGAACCCCCGAGCGCGCCGCCCGCCCCGGCAGCACCGCGCCCCCCGTGAACGACGAAGGGCCAGATCGAGTCGAGGAAACATCCTCTGACCTGGCCCTTTCGACTTCAGAGCGGGTGATGGAAACCGAACCCGCGCAGCTAGTCTGGAAGATCGCTCACCCACATCGACCCTGACCCGCGGTGCCGCTGACCTGCGCGTTCCCAGCCCCCGTGCTGCCGTTGCCCGCTACTCCCCGCCCGCCGCCGCCCAACCTGGCACGCGAAGGACACGGCGACCGGTCAGCGCACGAGTAGGACGCAGTTTGCAGTTCACCATGCATGCCCCGCCTCCGGGAGGCGGGCCTTGGATGTCAGGCGTGCTGCGGCGCCTCGTCCTTCAGCATGGTCCGCAGCATGGCGCGGAACTCCGGTGTGTCGACCTCGCTGTGTACGGACACGGAGTGCTCGGTGGCCGCCCGGACTACTTCTTCTTCCTCGCCCGTGATGGTCAGGCTGCACTTGGCCTCGCTGGGGTAGTCCCTGCAGTCAATGACCTTACGCATGGTGTGCCTCCCGGATTGGTGGTGCGGCTGCCGACGTCGCCGTCCGAGTGGTGCCCGGCGCGAGGGCGGACGCAGGCGCGTTTAGGGGCCTCCTTCCACGATCCTCCCTGCGGACCCGGGACGCGCTCTGGGGGCAGCCTGGTCAATGCGTGGCCTCCCCTACACCCCAAACCCGGCCGGCCGCACCACCTCGGGCCCGTCAGCAAGCCACGCGGTCAGCGGAGCGGCTCTGGCCGGTGTCCTGCCCGGTTCGGGGTCGAGCGTGATCAGGGGCCGTAGGAGGTTCTCCCGCGTAGATCGCGTACGCGGGTCCACCCTGACCGTCACGACGCCCCTCGTGCGGCGCTGGTGTGCCGACAAGCTCGGCGCCAGCACCGGGCCCACCACCGTGGCGCAGCCCTGGGAACGACGAAGGGCCAGGTCGAGGAGATGTCCTCTGACCTGGCCCTTTGTGTCTCTGAGCGGGTGACGGGAATCGAACCCGCGTAGCTAGTTTGGAAGACTAGTGCTCTACCATTGAGCTACACCCGCATGACGTGTGACGGAGGTCCTGGGACCTCGGCACGGACAGCATCCTAGCGGGTCGGGGCGGCGGATCGCACACCGCATTTCGGGCCCGGGTGCGCGAGTGGTGGCGCTTTCGCCGAAACTCCGCACGGCGGAGGGTCTTCGGGCATGTACCCTACGTGTCGCACCGACGGGGTGTGGCGCAGCTTGGTAGCGCGTCCGCTTTGGGAGCGGAAGGTCGTCGGTTCGAATCCGGCCACCCCGACCAGCAGGAAGCGCCCGGAGGGGGCTGTGTCTCCCCTCGGCGCCTCCCCTTCCCCACGGCTTCCGCCCGGCCGCGCGCACCCTCATCGAGACCGCATCGATGATCGCGTTGTGGGCTGATTGCCGCTTGCGGCTACTATGCAAGCTGCGTGCCCGTGTGTCTGATGTACCGGGCCCGATCCGCTGAAAACCGCTGAGTCGCGGCGACAGCAGAGACCCCCGCAGTCAGCCACAAGGAGACCGAACCGTGAAGAGCGCCGTGGAGACCCTGAACCCGACTCGGGTTCGGCTCACTGTTGAGGTGCCCTTCGAGGAGCTCAAGGACAGCCTCGACGCGGCCTACAAGAAGATCAACCAGCAGGTCACGGTGAAGGGCTTCCGCAAGGGCAAGATCCCGGCCCGCGTCATCGACCAGCGCTTCGGCCGCGGTGCGGTGCTGGAGGAGGCCGTCAACGACGCCCTCCCGAAGTTCTACACCGAGGCCGTCAACGAGGCCGACCTGAACCCGCTGGGCCAGCCCGACGTCGACATCACGGAGCTGAAGGACGGCGAGCTGCTGGCCTTCACCGCCGAGGTCGACATCCGTCCCGCGATCGAGATCCCGGACTACTCCGGCATCGAGGTCACCGTGGACGCCATCGAGGTCTCCGACGAGGACGTCGAGAAGTCGGTCGAGCAGCTGCGCGGCCGCTTCGCGTCCACCAAGGACGTCGAGCGCGCCGCCCAGGACGGCGACGTCGTCACGATCGACCTCGAGGCCAAGGTCGCCGGCGAGGTGCTGGAGGACGGTGTCGCCCAGGACGTCTCCTACACCATCGGCTCGGGCGAGCTGCTCGAAGGCATCGACGAGGCCGTCAAGGGCCTGGAGGCCGGTGGCGAGGCCACCTTCACCTCCCAGCTGAAGGGCGGCTCCGCCGAGGGCCAGGACGCCGAGGTCACCGTCAAGGTCACCAAGGTCTCCGCCCGTGAGCTGCCGGAGCTGGACGACGAGTTCGCCGGCATGGCCAGCGAGTTCGACACCCTCGAGGAGCTGAAGGCCGACAGCCGCAAGCGCCTCGAGAACATGAAGCAGTACGACCAGGCCACGCAGGCCCAGGAGCGCGTCCTGGAGAAGCTGCTGGAGCTCATCGAGGTCCCGATCCCCGAGAAGCTCCTCGCGGACGAGGTCCAGACCCGCAAGCACAACCTCGAGCACCACCAGCTCGGCCAGATGGGTCTCTCCATCGAGAAGTACCTCGAGATCCAGGGCAAGACGGTCGAGGAGTTCGACGCCGAGACCGCCGAGCAGGCGATCAAGGGCATCAAGACGCAGTTCGTCCTCGACGAGCTCGTCAACAAGGAGAAGCTGAACGTCAACCAGGAGGAGCTCACCGAGCACCTCATGCGGCGTGCTGCCTCCTCCGGCATGTCCCCCGACCAGTTCGCCCAGGCCGTCGTCGAGGGCGGCCAGGTTCCGATGCTCGTCGGCGAGGTCGCCCGCGGCAAGGCCCTCGCGGCCGTCGTCGAGGTCGCCAAGGTGACCGACACCAACGGTGAGGTCGTCGACCTCTCTGACGACGAGGACGACGAGAACGCGGTCGAGCAGGCCGCCGAGACCGTCGAGAACGTGGTCGAGGCCGACGGCGAGATCGCCGCCGACGAGGCCAAGTAACACCCGGGTCAACCCCCGCGGAGCAGTACCCGAGCATGGCCCGAAGGGCCCGTACGCCGTCGCGTCCGGGCCCTTCGGCTTTGCCCGTTGAGGGACCTCCGGGAAGGGTCCGGGACCTTGCGCTCCGAGCGAACAGTTCGGGAAGCGGGATGGCGTTGTCCTACCTGCGCGTTAGGGTCCATGAATACGAGGGCACGGGAGTACCCGACGCCGGCGGGCATCGTCCGCACCGGTTGGTCCGAGCCCCAGAACGAGACGCTGAGACGGCACATGGCCGTCGGAGACGAGCAGGTGGATACGTGACGAATCTGAAGCCTTACGCCGCGGGTGAGCCGTCCATCGGTGGCGGCCTCGGCGACCATGTCTACAACCGGCTGCTCGGCGAGCGCATCATCTTCCTCGGCCAGCAGGTCGACGACGACATCGCCAACAAGATCACCGCCCAGCTCCTCCTCCTGGCCGCCGAGCCGGAGAAGGACATCTACCTGTACATCAACAGCCCCGGTGGCTCGGTGACGGCCGGCATGGCGGTCTACGACACCATGCAGTACATCCCGAACGACGTCGTCACCATCGGTATGGGCATGGCGGCCTCGATGGGCCAGTTCCTGCTCACCGGCGGCACCGCGGGCAAGCGCTTCTCGCTCCCGAACACCGACATCCTGATGCACCAGGGCTCCGCCGGCATCGGTGGCACCGCCTCGGACATCAAGATCCAGGCCCAGTACCTGCTGCGCACGAAGCAGCGCATGGCTGAGATCACGGCCCACCACTCCGGCCAGAGCGTGGAGACGATCATCCGCGACGGCGACCGCGACCGCTGGTACACGGCGGAAGAGGCCAAGGCTTACGGCCTCATCGACGAGATCATCTCCGCCGCGTCGCTGGTCCCGGGTGGCGGTGGCACCGGGGCCTGATCCCGGCCCCGGCGCGCGAGATCCCGCTCGGGAGCTCGTACGCCCGCCCGCACCAGGCAAGCCTCAGCCCGCAGAACGCCACCAGGATGGTGAACACCCAGATGCACCTGAACAACCTTTCTCCCGCGAGCGGCCTCTACACCGGCGCGCCGGTGGACAACCGCTACGTCGTGCCGCGCTTCGTCGAGCGCACCTCGCAGGGCGTGCGCGAGTACGACCCGTACGCGAAGCTCTTCGAGGAGCGCATCATCTTCCTCGGCGTGCAGATCGACGACGCCTCCGC
The DNA here is from genome assembly GCF_003287915.1 of Streptomyces sp. ICC4. Classification (NCBI taxonomy): domain Bacteria; kingdom Bacillati; phylum Actinomycetota; class Actinomycetes; order Kitasatosporales; family Streptomycetaceae; genus Streptomyces; species Streptomyces sp. ICC4. Next base: position 644,459 of record NZ_CP030286.1, read on the forward strand.
CAACGACGTCATGGCGCAGCTGCTGTGCCTGGAGTCGATGGACCCGGACCGCGACATCTACCTCTACATCAACAGCCCCGGCGGCTCCTTCACCGCGCTGACGGCGATCTACGACACGATGCAGTTCGTGAAGCCGGACATCTCGACGGTCTGCATGGGCCAGGCGGCCTCCGCCGCCGCCGTCCTGCTGGCCGCCGGCGCCCCCGGCAAGCGCATGGCGCTGCCGAACGCCCGCGTGCTGATCCACCAGCCCTCGGGTGGCACCGGCCGCGAGCAGCTCTCCGACCTGGAGATCGCGGCCAACGAGATCCTGCGCATGCGCGACCAGCTCGAGAACATGCTGGCCAAGCACTCCTCGACGCCGATCGAGAAGATCCGCGACGACATCGAGCGCGACAAGATCCTGACGGCGCAGGACGCGCTGGCGTACGGCCTGATCGACCAGGTCGTCGCCACCCGCAAGACTTCGCACTGATCCTTGCCGACTGTTGGCGTGGGCACGTCGCCGGATTGGGCGATGTGAACCACGTCAAGGGGGCCCCGCACGGGGCCCCCGGCAAGGTACCGTCGGATATGAGGCACCAGGAGCGCTGAACCAGGCGTCTCCCAGGCGAAGGGGAAGCACCTCGTGGCACGCATCGGTGACGGCGGCGACCTGCTCAAGTGCTCGTTCTGCGGAAAGAGCCAGAAGCAGGTGAAGAAGCTCATCGCGGGACCCGGTGTGTACATCTGCGACGAGTGCATCGACCTCTGCAACGAGATCATCGAAGAGGAGCTCGCGGAGACTTCCGAGGTTCGCTGGGAAGAACTTCCCAAGCCCCGTGAGATCTACGAGTTCCTGGAGAGCTACGTCGTCGGCCAGGAGCCGGCGAAGAAGGCGCTCTCCGTCGCTGTGTACAACCACTACAAGCGCGTCCAGGCCGGCGAGAACGGCGGCGGGACGGGCCGGGACGACGCGATCGAGCTCGCGAAGTCCAACATCCTCCTGCTGGGCCCCACGGGCTCGGGCAAGACGCTGCTGGCCCAGACGCTCGCCCGCATGCTCAACGTTCCGTTCGCCATCGCCGACGCGACGGCGCTGACGGAGGCCGGGTACGTCGGCGAGGACGTCGAGAACATCCTGCTCAAGCTGATCCAGGCGGCGGACTACGACGTCAAGAAGGCCGAGACCGGGATCATCTACATCGACGAGATCGACAAGGTCGCCCGCAAGAGCGAGAACCCGTCGATCACGCGCGACGTGAGCGGTGAGGGCGTGCAGCAGGCCCTCCTGAAGATCCTGGAAGGCACGACCGCTTCCGTACCGCCGCAGGGCGGCCGCAAGCACCCGCACCAGGAATTCATCCAGATCGACACGACGAACGTGCTGTTCATCGTGGGCGGCGCCTTCTCCGGCCTGGAGCGGATCATCGAGTCCCGCGCCGGCGCCAAGGGCATCGGCTTCGGGGCGACGATCCGCTCGAAGCGCGAGATCGAGGCGAGCAACCAGTTCCAGGAGGTCATGCCGGAGGACCTGGTGAAGTTCGGGATGATCCCCGAGTTCATCGGCCGTCTCCCGGTCATCACCTCGGTCCACAACCTGGACCGCGAGGCCCTGCTCCAGATCCTCATCGAGCCGCGCAACGCCCTGGTGAAGCAGTACCAGCGGCTGTTCGAACTCGACGGTGTGGAGCTGGACTTCGAGCGCGAGGCGCTGGAAGCCATCGCGGACCAGGCGATCCTCCGCCAGACCGGCGCGCGAGGCCTGCGCGCCATCATGGAAGAGGTCCTGATGTCGGTGATGTACGAGGTCCCGTCCCGCAAGGACGTGGCCCGCGTGGTCATCAGCGCCGATGTCGTCCGCTCCAACGTCAACCCGACGCTGGTCCCGCGGATCGTCCCGAAGGACCAGGGCCCGCACGAGAAGTCGGCGTAGTACGCCGGAACACACGCAGAAGGGGCGCCCCCGACTGGGGCGCCCCTTCTGCGTGTGTGGCCGTGCCGTCCGTCCCCGCTACTTCTTGACGCGGGCGGTGTTGTAGAGCTTCGCGGCGAGCTCCGCGGTCTGGTCCAGGGTGTAGCCCGGCTTGCCGGCCAGGATCGACGCCACGTCGGTGGCGCCGACCATGCTGAGGGTGCTGTAGTCACCCCACACGCAGATCGGCACGGTGAACTCCTTCGGCCCCTTCTCCGTGGTGCTCGTGGAGATGAGCTTCATCTCCTGGCACTTCAGCACCGCGCCCTTGAAGCCCGCCGGGGTCTTCGCCTGGGGGCTTCCGACCAACTCCACCTTCGTGGAACCGTCCTTGGCCGCGTTGAGCTTGGCCATGGCGAAGTACGCGTCCACGGACTTCTCCGGGTCGGTGACGTCGCCGTAGAGCCCCGAGAAGTTCAGGCCCTTGGTGGTCAGCGGGTTCTTCGGGTCACCGGCCTGGTAGTTCATGCCCACCTGGGTGGGGTTCTTGATGCCGACCCCTTCGGCTTCCTTCTTGTCCTTGTCGCTGAAATCGGGGTCCTTGTACTTCGGGTCCTTCTTGAAGTCGTCCACCGTCGCCGGAGCCACCAGCTTGTAGCCCTTGGTGTCGGCCGAGATCGAGGCGCCCGCGCCGCCGCCCGCCGTGAAGTACCAGCCGGCGCCGCCGATCACGGCGACCGCCAGGACCACGGCGATGATCACGCCGGCCTTGGACTTCTTCGGGGGCGTGCCGCCGTACGGGGCAGGCTGCTGGTAGCCGCCGTACGGGGGCTGCTGCTGCGGGTAGCCCTGCTGCGGCACTCCCTGAGGGGCCTGCTGCGGGTACCCGTAGCCGGGCTGCGCGCCGGGCTGCTGGCCGTACGGCCCGGGCTGCTGCCCGTAGGGCCCCGGCTGCCCAGGCTGCCCCGGCGGCTGCTGCGGCTGCTGCCCGTAAGGCCCGGGCTGCTGCGGCTGCTGGCCTCCATATGGCCCCGGCTGGTTGTAGCTCATCCCGCGTCCCCCCATGAGGTTGCTTTATGCGTCCCACACATCCTGGCGGAAGGCGGCGCCGCGAAGGGCGCCGGGTCCTGGGAAAGCCGGTTTCATGACTGGACTGTTACCGCTCTAAACTGTGGCTCGTGACCGAGAACACGCAGACACCCAGCCGCCCCGACTCCGAACTGCCGACTGCCTACGCGCCGGCCGAGGTAGAGGGGAAGCTCTATGAGCGCTGGGTAGAGCGTGGGTACTTCACGGCCGATGCCGCGAGCGAGAAGCCCGCGTACACCATCGTCATCCCGCCGCCGAACGTCACCGGCTCCCTGCACCTGGGGCACGCCTTCCAGCACACGCTGATGGACGCCCTGACCCGCCGCAAGCGCATGCAGGGCTTCGAGTCGCTGTGGCTGCCCGGCATGGACCACGCCGGTATCGCCACCCAGAACAAGGTCGAGCAGCAGCTCGCCGAGGAGGGCAAGTCCCGCCACGACCTGGGCCGCGAGGAGTTCGTCGAGCGGGTCTGGCAGTGGAAGGAAGAGTACGGCGGCAAGATCCTCGGCCAGATGCGCCGTCTCGGCGACGGCGTCGACTGGTCCCGTGAGCGCTTCACCATGGACGAGGGCCTCTCCAAGGCCGTCCAGACGATCTTCAAGAAGCTCTACGACGACGAGCTCATCTACCGTGCCGAGCGCATCATCAACTGGTGCCCCCGCTGTCTGACGGCCATCTCCGACATCGAGGTGGAGTACCAGGAGGACGCGGGCGAGCTCGTCTCCATCAAGTACGGCGAGGGCGACGACACGCTCGTCGTCGCGACCACGCGTGCCGAGACGATGCTCGGTGACACGGCCATCGCGGTCCACCCGGACGACGAGCGCTACAAGCACCTGGTCGGCAAGCTCATCAAGCTGCCGCTCACCGACCGCTCCATCCCGGTCGTCGCGGACACCCACGTCGACCCGGAGTTCGGCACCGGCTGCGTCAAGGTGACCCCGGCGCACGACCCGAACGACTTCGCGATCGGGCAGCGCCACGGCCTGGCCAACATGACGATCATGGACGAGCGCGGCGTCATCACCGTCCACGGCCCCTTCCTCGGCCTGGACCGCTTCGAAGCCCGCTCCGCGGTCGTCGGCGCGCTGCGCGAGCAGGGCCGGATCGTCGCCGAGAAGCGTCCGTACATGCACTCCGTCGGGCACTGCTCGCGCTGTTCCACCACCGTCGAGCCCCGCCTGTCCCTCCAGTGGTGGGTCAAGGTCGAGACGCTGGCCAAGGCCGCCGGCGACGCGGTGCGCGACGGCCGGGTCTCGATCCACCCCGAGGAGATGTCGAAGCGCTACTTCGACTGGGTCGACAACCTCAACGACTGGTGCATCTCGCGCCAGCTGTGGTGGGGCCACCGCATCCCGATCTGGTACGGCCCGGCCGGCGAGGTCGTCTGCGTCGGACCCGACGACGAGGCGCCCACCGGCGAGGGCTGGGTCCAGGACACCGACGTCCTCGACACCTGGTTCTCCTCCGGCCTGTGGCCCTTCTCGACGCTGGGCTGGCCGGAGAAGACCCCGGACCTGGAGAAGTTCTACTCCACCGACGTCCTGCTCACCGGCCACGACATCATCTTCTTCTGGGTCGCCCGGATGATGATGTTCGGCCTGTACGCCATGGACGGCGAGGCGCCCTTCAAGACGATCGCGCTGACCGGCCTGGTCCGCGACGAGCGCGGCAAGAAGATGTCGAAGTCCGCCGGCAACGTCGTCGACCCGCTGGACTGGATGGACAAGTACGGCTCCGACGCCGTCCGGTTCACCCTGGCCAAGGGCGCCAACCCCGGCACCGACGTCCCGATCGGCGAGGACTGGGTCCAGGCCTCCAGCAAGTTCGCCAACAAGATCTGGAACGCCACCCGCTTCGCGATGATGAACGGCGCCACGATCGAGGGCGAGCTGCCGCCGGTCGAGGAGCTGTCCGCCACCGACCGCTGGGTGCTGTCCCGTCTGAACAAGACGGTCGCGCAGGTCGACGCGTACTACGAGGACTACCAGTTCTCGAAGCTGGCCGACGCCCTCTACCACTTCGCGTGGGACGAGGTCTTCGACTGGTACGTCGAGCTGTCGAAGACGACCTTCTTCGCGGGCGGCGAGCAGGCCAAGGTCTCGGGCCGGGTCCTCGGCGAGGTCCTCGACGTCATGCTGCGGCTGCTGCACCCGGTGGTCCCCTTCGTCACCGAGACGCTGTGGACCACGCTGACCGGCGGCGAGTCCCTGGTGATCGCCGACTGGCCGAAGGCTGTGTCCGTTCCTGGGGCTGACGCCCCGGGCGGTTTCCGCGACGCGGCCGCCGAGGCCGAGATCGAGGCCGTCCAGAGCCTGGTCAGGGAGGTCCGCCGGTTCCGCAAGGAGCAGGGCCTCGACGACAAGCAGAAGGTCCCGGCCCGCCTGGACCTGTCGGCCACCGCGCTGGCCGCCCACGAGGCCGCCATCCGCCAGGTGCTGCGCCTCCAGCCGCAGGGTGACGACTTCAGCGCCACCGCGACCCTCCCGGTCGGCGGAGCCACCATCGCGCTCGACCTGTCGGGCACCATCGACGTGGAGGCGGAGCGCAAGCGGCTGAGCAAGGACCTGGCCGCCGCCGAGAAGGAGAAGCAGCAGGCCGAGGCGAAGCTCGGGAACGAGGCGTTCATCGCCAAGGCCCCCGACAACGTCGTGGACAAGATCAAGGGCCGTCTGACCAAGGCCGAGGCCGACATCGCCCGGCTCAAGGTCCAGCTGGACACCCTGCCCGCCGCTTAGGCAGCGCGCATGCGAAGGCCCCCACGCCGTCGGTCGACGTGAGGGCCTTCGCGGTATCTGTTCCCCGTCAGGGGCCCGGCGTCACAGCAGCCGCTCGCCGAACTCCGTCAGGATCAGCGCGGTGAGCACCCCGTACGCGGCCAGCGGCACCAGCCAGTGGGGGAGCGCCCGCAGCCGGGAGCAGGCCGGGGCCAGGTGGCGGGTGACGTACCAGAACAGCGGGATGACCACCGCCCAGACGACCATGCACCACGGGCACAGCGCCCCGATCACGTACAGGCACTGGCTGATCAGCCACAGCGTGAAGGCGAAGCCGCCCGCGATCCCCACCCACAGCCCGCGCCACAGCCACCGCGGGAACACCGCGCCGGCCACCAGGGCCGCGCCCAGCCCCGCGAGCGCCGCGAAGCCGGCGATGCCGAGCAGCATGTTGGGGAAGCCGAGCAGGTTGCCCTGCCAGGTGGTCATCACGTCGCCGCAGCTCAGGACCGCGTTGACGTTGCAGCCCGGGGTGAAGAGCGGGTCCTCCAGGGTGCGGATGCGGTCGTAGGTGAGGATGCCGGAGGCCAGCGTGCCGATCACGCCGCCGATGAGCAGGAGCAGCGGGAGCCCCGGGGAGGGGCGGTCGGGGCCGGGATGCCCGGGGATCTTGCCGGGGCTGGTTCGGGGGCTCATTCCTTTCACGCTACGAAACGGGGTGCCGCGGCGGCAGGGCCATCCGGCCATGTCCGGACACATCCGAAGTGCCGTATGTCACTGGCCGCGGGGCGGCGCCGTCGCGGATCCGGTCCGGTGACCACGGATGATGGGTGGCATGCACGTCAAGCCCGTCGCCTCGGCGCTCCACTGGGCCGCGGCCTCCGGCCGCCGCTTCACCGGGAGCTGGGCCGGGTCACCGCGGGCGATGGACATGCTCACGGCAAGCGGGTGTTTCGCCCTGATGGCGCTGGACCTGCCGGGTCTGGCCGCCGCCGACAACTCCCTGACCGGCCCGCTCGCCGCCGTCGTGCTCGCCGCGGGCTGCCTCAGCCTGCTGGTGCGGCGGCGCGCTCCCTGGGTGGCGTACCTCACCGCACTGCTCTTCATCGGCTGGCTGCACGAGCTCACCCTGATCCAGTTCGCCCTGTACTCCGTCGGCCGCTACCGGGGGCGCCGCGCCGGAGTCCTGGCCACCCTCGGGTACGTGGCCTTCGCGCTGGTGGCGTTCGCCGTGCCCGGCTGGTCCGAGCCGCGGGCCGAGACGCTCAGCTCCTTCCTCAGCCTCGTCGTGCCCATCGGCGTCCTTGCCTCGGCCGTCGGCATCGCCGCCTACCGCCACGACCTCGTGCGCGAGCTGGACACCCGGCGCGCCGAGTCCGCCGTGCTGCAGGCCGTCCAGCAGGAGCGGACCTCCGTCGCCCGCGACGTCCACGACTTCGTCGGGCGCGAGCTGACCCTGCTCACCGTCCGCTCCGAGGTGCTGTCGATGCGGGCGCGCGAGACGGCGTACGCGAAGGACTTCGAAGAGCTCGCCGACACCGCCCGCCGGGCCCACCTGGTGCTCAACGAGATCATCGTGCAGCGCGGGGAGCGGGCCGCGACCCCGGGCGTGGAGGGGCTGGCGGCCCTCGCGCAGGAGAGCGGGCGCGCGGGTTCCCCCGTACGGCTCCATCTGGATCCGGACGTGCACGGGCTGTCGCCGCTGCGGCAGGCGGCGGTCTACCGCGTGGTGCAGGAGTGCCTGACCAACGCCGCCAAGCACGCCCGCGGCGAGACCATCGAGGTGTCCATCACGGCGGACGGGCCGCAGCTGCGGATCGCCGTGAGCAACGGGCTGCCGGAGCGCAACCCGACCCGGGCCCCGGTCTCGGCGGGCTCGGGGACCGCGAGCATGTCCGAACGCGTGCGCAGCCTGGGCGGGACCCTGACGGCGACGCGCACGGACGACGCGTACGAGGTCGTCGCCACCCTCCCGAAGGGCTAGGCCTTCGCCGGTGCCAGCAGGCTGCTGAGCGTGTCCATGTCCTCCACGCACCGGCCCGAGCCCAGGGCCACGCAGTCCAGCGGGTTGTCCGCGACGAAGACCGGGATCCCGGTCGCGGAGGCCATCCGCAGGTCCAGGCCGGGCAGCAGCGCGCCGCCGCCGGTCAGGACGATGCCGTGCTCCATGACGTCGCCGGACAGCTCGGGCGGGCACTCCTCCAAGGTGGTGCGCACCGCGGCGATGATCGCCTCGACGGGCTCGTCGAGGGCCGCCCGCACGTCGGCCGCGCCGAGCTCGAGGGTCTTGGGCATGCCGCCGACCTTCTCGCGGCCCCGCACGGTGAAGGTGCGGGTCTCCAGCTCCGGCCGGTCGGGCACCGGCCAGGCCGAGCCGATGGCCACCTTGACGTCCTCGGCGGTGCGCTCGCCGATGAGCAGGGCGTGCTCCTTGCGGACGTAGTCCATGATCGCGGCGTCCAGCCGGTCGCCGCCGACCCGCAGCGACTGGGAGGTGACGATGCCGCCCAGCGAGATGACGGCGACCTCCGAGGTGCCGCCGCCGATGTCTACGACCATCGACCCGCGCGGTTCGGACACCGGCAGCCCGGCTCCGATCGCCGCGGCCATGGGTTCCTCGATGAGGTGGACGGTCTTGGCGCCGGCCCGGGTGGAGGCGTGCACGATGGCCCGCCGCTCGACCGGGGTGACCCCGGACGGAACGCAGATCACCATGCGGGTGCGCACCCGCCGACCGGGGACGGCCTTGCGGACGAAGTGCCGGATCATCTCCTCGGCGGCCTCGTAGTCGCAGATCACGCCGTCCTTCAGCGGGCGGATGGCGGTGATGGAGCCGGGGGTGCGGCCGATGGTCTCCTTGGCTTCCTTGCCGACGGCGAGGGCCGTGGTCGTGCCGGCCCTGACCGCCACCACGGACGGCTCATTGAGGACGATTCCGTGTCCGCGTGCGTAGACGAGGGTGTTGGCGGTGCCCAGGTCGATCCCTATGTCGCGGCTGGAAGGTGTCTTGTCGGGCCCCGTTTTTTCACTGCGCGCCTGCGGCATTTATTCCCCTATCTCCTGCCCGCAAGGCTTGCATAACGATCCGGTCGCATTCGCCGCCGAAGGTCCTGAAGCGACCGGGCCGAAAGTCCTGGCGGCCTTCGTCCGTAGACTGGTCCCGTGAGTGAGCAGCAGCCCGAGAGCCACGATGACCGCTTCGACGAGTTCGACCAGATCGTGGCGGAAGAGTCCGACCGCGACCCCGACCTGGCGGTGATCGCTGCGGGCAGCCGGACCCTGCGCGCGCAGTCCGGTCCACCCCAGGGCGAGCCGGTGCCCGACGTGCCCGCCGATCCCGAGGTGGCCGAGGCGCTGCGGGAGGTGGAGGAGGAGCTGGCCGGCCGCTGGGGCGAGACCAAACTGGAGCCGTCCGTCACGCGGATCGCCGCGCTGATGGACGTCCTGGGCGAGCCGCAGCGCGCGTACCCCTCCATCCACGTCACCGGCACCAACGGCAAGACGAGCACCGCCCGCATGATCGAGTCGCTGCTGAACGCCTTCGAGCTGCGCACCGGCCGCTACACCAGCCCGCACGTGCAGTCGGTCACCGAGCGGATCAGCCTGGACGGGGCGCCGATCACCGCCGAGCGGTTCGTCGAGACCTACCACGACATCAAGCCGTACGTGGAGATGGTGGACGCGGCCGAGGAGTTCCGGCTGTCGTTCTTCGAGGTCCTCACCGGCATGGCCTACGCGGCCTTCGCGGACGCCCCGGTGGACGCGGCCGTGGTCGAGGTCGGCATGGGCGGCACCTGGGACGCGACGAACGTGATCGACGGCGCGGTCTCGGTGGTCACCCCGATCAGCCTGGACCACACGGACCGGCTCGGCTCCACGCCCGGTGAGATCGCCACGGAGAAGGGCGGGGTCATCAAGCAGGGCGCCACCGTGATCCTGGCGCAGCAGCCGGTGGACGCGGCGCAGGTGCTGCTGAAGAAGGCCGTCGAGGTCGACGCGACGGTGGCCCGCGAGGGCATGGAGTTCGGCGTCGTCAGCCGCGAGGTCGCGGTGGGCGGGCAGCAGCTGACGCTGCGCGGCCTGGGCGGCGAGTACGACGGGATCTTCCTGCCGCTGCACGGCGCCCACATGGCGCACAACGCGGCGGTGGCGCTGGCCGCGGTCGAGGCCTTCTTCGGGGTCGGCGCGGACCACGCGCGGGTGCTGGACGCGGACACGGTGCGCAAGGCGTTCGCCTCGGTGACCTCGCCGGGCCGCATGGAGGTCGTGCGGCGCAGTCCGACGGTGGTCCTGGACGCGGCGCACAACCCGGCCGGGGCGCTGGTCACGGCGGAGGCGGTGACCGAGGCCTTCGGCTTCAGCCGGCTGATCGGGGTCGTGGGCGCGAGCGAGGGCAAGGACGCGCGGGGGCTGTTCGAGGCCTTCGAGCCGATCTTCGCCGAGGTCGTGATCACGGAGAACACCAGCCACCGGGCGATGTCCGCCGACGACCTGGCGGCCGTCGCGATCGAGGTCTTCGGGTCGGACCGGGTGCAGGTGGAGCCGCGGCTGGACGACGCCCTGGAGGCGGCGATCACCCTGGCGGAGGAAGAGGCGGAGTACGGAGGGGCCGGGGTCCTGGTGACCGGGTCCGTGATCACGGTGGGCGAGGCCCGCCTGCTGCTGAAGAGGGGCTGAGGGAATGCGCACGCTGTGTGCTTCGACGCTGATCGGCGAGTTCTTCGTGGTGGGGTTCGCGGGTCTGGTGGCCATGAAGGACCCGGACCTGGGCCAGGCGGCGGTCTGGTCGGTGTGCGGGGCCGTGATGCTGCTGTCGGTCCTGCTGTGCGGGATGCTGTCGCGGCCGGGTGCCGTGCAGATCGGCTGGGCCCTGCAGATCGGCCTGATCCTGAGCGGCTTCGTGGTCCCGACGATGTTCTTCCTGGGCGCGGTGTTCGCGGGCCTGTGGTGGTGCTCGGTCCACTACGGGCGCAGGATCGACACGATCAAGGCGGGCTGGGCGGCCCAGGCGGAAGCCCGGACCGAGGCGTAGCCGGACGCTCGGGGAAGGGGCCCGCGAAGGCCCCGCCCCGGCGGGGTCCCGGTCCCCTGTAGCCTCGTCGGACCGCACCCGTATGCCGCAAGGAGTTACCCACATGACCCAGCGCACGCTCGTCCTCCTCAAGCCCGACGCCGTCCGTCGCGGCCTGATCGGCGAGATCGTCGGCCGCATCGAGCGGAAGGCCGGCTGGACCATTGCCGCGCTGGAGCTGCGCACGCTGGACCAGGAGACCCTGGAGGCGCACTACGGCGAGCACAAGGGCAAGGTGTTCTACGAGCCGCTCATGGGCTTCATGGCGAGCGGTCCCGTCGTCGCCCTGGTCGTCGAAGGGGAACGCGTGATCGAGGGTGTCCGCCAGCTGGCCGGCCCCACCGACCCGATCGCCGCGGCACCCGGTTCCATCCGGGGCGATTTCGGCACCGTCACCCGGGAGAACCTGATCCACGCCTCGGATTCCGAGGAGTCCGCGGAGCGCGAGCTGAAGCTGTTCTTCCCCGCGCTGTGATCACTCTTCACTGACGCAACATCAGCCGAATAGCGCTCATGACCTGGGGCGACCGAAGTAATTTCGGTCGCCCTTTGGTATTACCGGACATATCCGGGAACGCATCGACAGGACACGACGTCACCACTAAGGGGGCGGGTATCCATTCCGGCGGGCTTGCCGGAGTCCCGTCGCGCGGTGTCCGTACTTGCGGCACTACGATGGGGCCTCCACCCACACACCCACCTCGCCGACCTGACAGCAGCCGCTATCAACTGGAAGGCCAGACGCTCCTCATGGGGAACAAGGGGAACTACATGTCGTTCATCGGCCGTGACATGGCGATCGACCTCGGGACCGCCAACACGCTGGTGTACGTGAGGGGCCGGGGAATCGTCCTGAACGAGCCGTCCGTGGTCGCCATCAACACGAACACCGGCGGCATCCTGGCGGTCGGCACCGAGGCGAAGAAGATGATCGGGCGCACACCCGGCAACATCGTCGCCGTTCGGCCCCTCAAGGACGGCGTAATCGCCGACTTCGAGATCACCGAGCGAATGCTCCGGTACTTCATCCTCAAGATCCACAAGCGCCGCTACCTGGCCCGTCCGCGCGTTGTGGTCTGCGTGCCCTCCGGCATCACGGGAGTGGAGCGCCGCGCCGTCATCGAGGCGTCCACGCAGGCCGGCGCCCGCCAGGTGCACATCATCGAGGAGCCCATGGCCGCCGCCATCGGCGCGGGCCTGCCCGTCCACGAGGCCACCGGCAACATGGTCGTGGACATCGGTGGCGGCACCACCGAGGTGGCCGTCATCTCCCTCGGCGGAATCGTCACGGCACAGTCCATCCGGGTGGCCGGAGACGAGCTGGACAACGCGATCATCCAGCACATCAAGAAGGAGTACTCGCTCCTCCTCGGCGAGCGCACCGCCGAGCAGATCAAGATCACCATCGGGTCGGCGTACGACCTCGACAAGGACGAGCACACCGAGATCCGCGGCCGCGACCTGGTCTCCGGGCTGCCCAAGACCGTCGTGATCTCGGCTGCCGAGGTCCGCAAGGCGATCGAGGAGCCGGTCAACGCCATCGTCGACGCGGTCAAGACCACCCTCGACAAGTGCCCGCCGGAGCTCTCCGGCGACATCATGGACCGCGGCATCGTCCTCACCGGTGGCGGCGCCCTGCTGCGCGGCCTCGACGAGCGGCTGCGCCGCGAGACGGGCATGCCCATCCACATCGCCGAGGACCCGCTCGACTCCGTCGCCCTCGGATCCGGCAAGTGCGTCGAGGAGTTCGAGGCGCTCCAGCAGGTCCTGGACGCCCAGCCCCGACGCTGAGTCGCCCCGCCGCCGGCCGGTGGAACACAAATGATCCGCCGTACGGGTGCTACCGGGCCCGTGCGGCGGATCGTTGATATACAGGCAAGGTCCGTTGCGAGCCCCGGCTCCACCGGAGCGGCTTTGCCGCACGGCCCGTTGCGAGCCCCGGCTCCACCGGAGCGGCTTCGCCGCACAGGTAACTATGAGGAAGGCACGGCCGCCGCACGTGAGGGACACACGAGAAAGCCGGCTGCTCCTGGTGCTTCTGATCGCCATCGCGTTCGCATTGATCACGGTGGACATCAGGACGGGCGAGGAGTCGCCGGTCGACGGTGCCCGGCAGGCCGCCGCAGCGGTCTTCGGGCCGGTCGAGAAGGGCGTGGCGAGGGGTGTCGACCCGGTCGCCAACGCCATAGGGGCGGTACGGGACTCCGGCGAGCGGCACAACCGCATCGCCTCGCTGGAGCGCGAGAACGCGGCACTGAAGGCCAAGCTCGGCAGCGACGACCAGACCCGCAGCCGGATCCGCGAGCTCGACGAGATGCTCAAGCGGGCGGGCGCCGGGCAGTACGGCATCAAGGGCGCCGAGGTCATCGCCATAGGAGCGGCCCAGGGCTTCTCCTGGACCGTCACCATCGACGCCGGCAGCAAGGACGGCATCGAGCGTGACATGACCGTCCTGAACGGGGACGGACTCGTCGGACGCGTCGCCACCGTCGGCCCCGACACCGCCACCGTGGTCCTCGCCAACGACCCCGACTTCACCGTCGGCACCCGGCTGGAGAAGACCGGCGAACTCGGCTTCGCCACCGGACAGGGCGACCGCTCGCTGTCCGTGCAGATGCTCAACGGCAAGGCCAAGATCAACGAAGGTGACCGCCTCGTCACCTTCGGCTCGCGCGGCAACAAGCCCTTCGTCCCCGGCGTCCCGATCGGCGAGGTGGTCAAGGTCGACCCCTCGCGCGGCGACCTGACCCGTACCGTCTGGGTCCGCCCCTTCGTCGGCTTCTCGCGCCTGGACATCGTCGGCGTCGTGGTGATGCCCCCGCGCGAGGACCCGCGCGACGCCGTACTGCCGCCCAAGCCCGAGGCGCCCAAGCCCACCCCGACGGTCACCGTCACGGTCACGCCGTCGGCCAGCGCGCCCGGCAAGCCGGCCGACGACTAGGAGCCGACCACCATGCGCTTCAACCGGATCCTGCTCTCGGGCACGCTCGTCGTCGTCGCCCTCGTCGTCCAGGTCTCCATCCTGGGCCGGCTCCGACTTCCCGGAGCCGTCCCCGACCTGGTCCTCCTCACCGTCGTCGCCCTCGCACTCGTGTACGGATGCGTCAGCGGCGCCCTCATCGGCTTCGCCGCCGGCCTCCTCACCGACCTGGCCCCGCCCGCCGACCACGCCGCCGGACGCTACGCGCTCGTGCTCTGCGTCATCGGCTACGTCGCCGGCCTGGTCCGCCCCGACACCGGGCGGTTCCGCTCCGCCTGGGGCCCGATGCTCACCGTCGTCGGCGCCGCCTTCGCCTCCACGTTGCTCTACGCGGGCGTCGGCGCCCTGGTCGGCGACACCGCCGCCCGCCACGTGGGCCTGACCGGACTGCTCTTCACCGCGGTCCTCTACGACCTGCTGCTCGCGCCCTTCACCGTGCCGTTCATCATGGCCCTGGCCCGCCGCGCCGAGAACGACCCGATGGCCGTCGACGCCAACGGCGGGCCCCCGGCCGGCAAGGACATCGCCTCCGGCTGGCTGGCCGGCGGCACCGGACTGCGGATCGGCAGCCAGCGCGGCGGCCTGCGGATGAAGACCGCCCGCAGCCGTGCCAACCGGGCCGGCCGGATAAAGGGCGTCAAGGGCATCAAGGGTGTGAAGAGCGTCAAGAAGCTGTGAGGGAGGAGTCCGCGTGACCAACATTCCTGAGACCGGCCGCACCTCCCGGGTGCGGATCCGGCTGGTGATCATGCAGGTCCTCGTCTTCTCCCTGCTGCTCACCCTCGGCGGGCGCCTGTGGTACCTCCAGATCCGCAACGGCGACGAGTACTACCACGAGGCGAGGAGCAACCACGTCCAGCGGGTCGTCCAGCCCGCTGTGCGCGGGGCGGTCCTCGACGCCCGCGGGGTTCCGCTCGCCGACAACGAGACCCGCCTGGTCGTCTCCGCCAGCCGCACGGCGCTGATGAAGATGAAGGACCGGGGCAAGGGCGTCATGACCCGCCTCGCCGGCGTCCTGGACATGACCCCCAAGGAGGTCATGGAGAAAGTCCGCCTCTGCGACTCCGAGACCCCGGCGCCCTGCTGGAACGGCTCCCCGTACCAGCCGATTCCGATCACGCTCGAAGCCACCACGCAGCAGGCGCTGCAGCTCCGCGAACGCCCGGAGGACTTTCCCGGCGTCACCGCGGAGCCCACCGCCGTCCGCCGCTACCCGGCACCCGCCGGGGCCCGCACCGCACAGGTGCTCGGCTATCTCTCGCCGGTCACCGACGAGGAGATCCAGAAGGCCAAGGACACCGACTCGCCGCACCTGCGATCCGATCAGGTGGGCCGCTCCGGGATCGAACGCACGTATGACAAGTACCTGCGCGGCAAGGCGCAAGTCACCTCGTACGAGGTCGACAACCTCGGCCGGGTCATGCACCAGACCCAGTCCGACCCCGGCGTCGCCGGATCCACCCTCGTCACCAGCATCGACGCCCGGGTCCAGTCCGTCGCGGAATTCGAGCTGCAGCAGGCGATGAAGACCGTTCGCCAGGAGACCGACAAGATCACCGGCCGCAAGTACGAGGCCGACTCGGGCGCCGTCGTCGTCATGGAGACCAAGACCGGCCGCGTCGTCGCGATGGCCTCGCAACCCGACTACGACCCCAACGCCTGGGTCGGTGGAATCTCCGCCAAGGACTACGCCAACCTCACCAGCAAGAACTCCAACTACCCGCTGCTCAACCGGTCCATCCAGGGCCAGGCCCCCGCGGGCTCCATCTTCAAGGTGGTGTCGGCGAGCGCGGCCGTGCGGGCCGGTTACGCCTTCGACGACAAGTACAACTGCAGCGCTTCCTACAGCATGGGCAACCGGAGCTTCGCGAACTTCGAGTCGAAGGGGCACGGCCCCATCAGCCTCGGCGAGGCCCTCAAGTTCTCTTGCAACACCGTCTTCTACGCCCTCGGGCACAAGGAGTGGCAGCGCGACGGCGGCCTGAAGCCCAAGAAGGACGCCCACGACTGGTTCTACCGGACCGCCCGTGAATTCGGCCTCGGCTCCGAGACCGGGATCGATCTGCCGAACGAGGTCACCGGCCGCATCCCCGACCGCCGGTGGAAGAAGAACTTCTGGGCGGCCAACAAGGACTCCTGGTGCAAGCAGGGCAAGAAGGGCGGCACCTACGTCGAGCAGATCGCCTACGAGAGCTGTCTCGAAGGCAACCAGCTGAAGGCGTTCGACAGCATCAACTTCGCCATCGGCCAGGGCGACGTCCTCGTCACGCCCATCCAGATGGCCACCGCGTACTCCGCCATCAGCAACGGGGGCACGCTCTACGACCCCACGGTCGGCAAGGCGGTGATCAGCCCCGACGGCAAGCACGTCGAGATGATCAAGCCCAGGTCCCACGGCAGGCTGCCGATCGACGCCCAGACCGTCAGGGACCTCGACAAGGGCCTGCGCATGGTCGTCGAGCCCGGCGGCACCGCCGCCTGGCGGTTCGGCGGCTGGCCGCTGGACAAGATCCCGATGCGGGCCAAGACCGGCACCGCCCAGGTCTACGGCAAGCAGACCACCTCGTGGCTGGCGACCTACACCGACGACTTCACGATCGTCATGACGATCTCGCAGGGCGGCACCGGCTCCGGAGCCTCCGGCCCCGCCGTCCGCAACATCTACAACGCCATCTACGGCCTCGACATGGCCGGCAAGCAGGACGTGAAGAAGGCCCTGCTGCTGGGACCCGAGGCGAAACTGCCCAGGATCCGCCCCGACGGCTCCATCGACTCCCCCGAGATCCGGCCGTACGTGCCGCCGTCCCCGGAGGAGCTGGCGCCGCCCGCGCTCGCCGGCCCGCCCGCCGCGCGCCCCGCGCAGCACGACTGAGGACCGAAACAGACATGCAGACCGCGAACAAGTTCTCCGTATCCCGGTACGCGCCGGAGCGCGGGGCGATGGCCAAGCTCACCGCGCGCGACTCCGTGGTGCGCCGCCTCGACTGGCCGATACTCCTCTCCGCGCTCGCGCTCTCCCTCCTCGGCGCCCTGCTGGTGTGGTCGGCGACCCGCAACCGGACCTCGCTGAACAACGGCGATCCGTACTACTTCCTCTTCCGGCACGCCATGAACACCGGCATCGGCCTCGTGCTGATGATCGCCACCGTCTGGCTCGGCCACCGCACCCTGCGCGGCGCCGTACCGATCCTGTACGGGCTCTCCGTGGTGCTGATCCTCGCCGTGCTCACCCCGCTCGGCGCCACCATCAACGGCGCCCACGCCTGGATCGTCATCGGCGGCGGCTTCTCGCTCCAGCCCTCCGAGTTCGTGAAGATCACGATCATCCTGGGCATGGCGATGCTGCTCGCGGCCCGGGTGGACGCGGGCGACCTCGTCCACCCCGACCACCGCACGGTCGTCAAGGCGCTCTGCCTCGCCGCCGCCCCGATGGGCATCGTCATGCTGATGCCCGACCTCGGCTCCGTCATGGTCATGGTCGTCATCGTGCTCGGCGTCCTGCTGGCCTCCGGCGCCTCCAACCGCTGGGTGGTCGGCCTACTCGGCTCGGGCGCCGCCGGCGCCATCCTGATCTGGCAGCTCGGCATCCTCGACGAGTACCAGATCAACCGCTTCGCGGCCTTCGCCAACCCCGAGCTCGACCCCGCCGGCGTCGGCTACAACACCAACCAGGCGCGCATCGCGATCGGCTCCGGGGGACTGACCGGCTCCGGGCTCTTCAAGGGCTCGCAGACCACCGGCCAGTTCGTGCCGGAGCAGCAGACCGACTTCGTCTTCACGGTCGCGGGCGAGGAGCTCGGCTTCGTCGGCGCGGGGCTCATCCTCGTGCTGCTCGGCGTCATCCTCTGGCGGGCCTGCGTCATCGCCCGCGAGACCACCGAGCTGTACGGGACGATCGTGTGCGCCGGGATCATCGCCTGGTTCGCCTTCCAGTCCTTCGAGAACATCGGCATGACCCTGGGCATCATGCCGGTGGCCGGGCTCCCGCTGCCGTTCGTCTCGTACGGAGGATCGTCGATGTTCGCCGTGTGGGTGGCCATCGGGCTGCTCCAGTCGATCAGGGTGCAGCGGCCGATGTCGGCCTGACCGGACGACCGGGGGCCGCTTTCGGCCGCTCTCCCCGTTCGCCTTCACGTGGCCGTCCGTTCAGGACTAAGTTCGATTCATGGCGGATACGAAGCGCGAGATCGAGCGGAAGTTCGAGTTCTCCACGGTCAAGCAGGCCCGGCGCGGGGTGCCGGACCTGACGGGCACGGCCGCCATCGCGGCCGTCGCCGACCAGGGCACCGTCGACCTCGACGCCGTCTACTACGACACCCCCGACCAGCGGCTCGCCGCCGACGGGCTCACCCTGCGCCGCCGCACCGGCGGCAAGGACGCCGGCTGGCACCTCAAACTGCCCGTCGCCCCCGGGGTCCGCGACGAGATCACCACCCCCCTCAGCGACACCGTGCCGCCCGCGCTGACCGCCCTGCTGCGCTCACGCCTCCGCGACGCCCCGCTGGAACCGCAGGTCAGGCTCCTGTCCTCGCGCAAGGTCAGCCATCTCCTGGACGCCGGCGGAGCCCTCCTCGCGGAACTGTCCACCGACGCCGTGCGCGCCGAGCGCCAGGGCGCCACCGCCGCCTGGACCGAGGTCGAGGTGGAACTCGCCGACGGCATCGACCCCGAACTGCTCGACGCCGTCGAGAAGGCCTTCCGCAAGGCCGGACTGCGCGTCTCGGACGCGCCCTCGAAGCTCGCCCGCGCGCTGGACGAGACCGGCGCGCGGCCCCCGGCGCGCCCCGGGCCGCCCGACCCCGCCGGGGGCGCGACCGGCGCGTACGTCCTCGCGTACCTGCACGAACAGCGCGACACCCTGATCGCCCAGGACCCCGCAGTCCGCCGCGGCCTGCCCGACTCCGTCCACCAGATGCGCGTCGCCACCCGGCGGCTGCGCAGCGCCTTCAAGACCTACCGACGCGTCCTCGACCCCGCCGAGACCGGACCCGTCGGCGAGGAGCTGCGCTGGCTCGCCGCGGAGCTCGGCATCGACCGCGATCAGGAAGTCCTGCTGGAGCGGATCCAGACCCGCCTCGGCGAGCTCCCGCGCACCCTGCGGCTGGGCCCGGTCGGCGGCCGCCTGAAGATCTGGCACACCACCCGCCGCACCGGCTCGCGCAGGGCCGCCCTGGCCGCCCTCGACAGCAGGCGGTACGTGGCCCTGCTGGACGCCCTCGACGCCCTGCTGGCCGACCCGCCCCTGCGGAAGGCCGCCGGCCGGCCCGCCGAGACGGCCCTGTCCGCCGCGGTCCTCGCCGACTACGGGCGCCTCGCCGACCGGGTCGAAGGCGCCCTGGCCCTGGACCCGGGGGAGCCGCGCGACCTGGCCCTGCACGAAGCCCGCAAGGCGGCGAAGCGTGCCCGGTACGCGGCGGAGGCGGCGGCGCCCGCCCTCGGCAAGCCCGCGCGGCGCCTGGCCAAGGCGGTGAAGGCGGTGCAGAACCTGCTCGGCGACCACCAGGACAGCGTCGTCGCCCGCGAGGCCCTGCGCGGACTCGGGGTCCAGTCGGCCGGCGCGGGGGAGTCGGCCTTCACCTGGGGCGTGCTCTACGCCCGCGAGGAAGCTCTGTCCGCCCGTCGCGAGCGGGAACTGCCCGAGGTGTGGGCGGGAACCGCGGCTCAGGCGGGGGCGCTGCGCGGCTGATCTTCGGGCGGGGGGCTACCGGCCCTCGGGGTACGCTTGAGAGTCGCCCCCTGCCCGCTTCAGAAAGTCGCGTGATGACCGAGTCGGTCTTCCCTCAGCTCGAGGCTTTGCTTCCGCACGTCCAGAAGCCGATCCAGTACGTCGGCGGTGAGCTCAACTCGACCGTCAAGCCCTGGGACAGCGCCGACGTGCGCTGGGCGCTCATGTACCCGGACGCGTACGAGGTCGGGCTACCCAACCAGGGCGTCATGATCCTGTACGAGGTGCTGAACGAGCGCGAGGGCGTGCTCGCGGAGCGCACGTACAGCGTGTGGCCGGACCTCGAAGAGCTGATGCGCGAGCACAAGGTGCCGCAGTTCACCGTCGACTCCCACCGTCCGGTCGGGGACTTCGACGTCTTCGGGCTCTCCTTCTCCACCGAGCTCGGCTACACGAACATGCTGACGGCCCTGGACCTCGCGGGCATCCCGCTCGAGGCGAGGAACCGTACGGTCGACCACCCCATCGTGCTCGCGGGCGGCCACGCGGCCTTCAACCCCGAGCCGATCGCCGAGTTCATCGACTGCGCGATCATCGGCGACGGCGAGCAGGCCGTGCTCGACATGACCGAGATCATCCGCGCGTGGAAGGCCGAGGGCAGGCCGGGCGGGCGCGAGGAGGTCCTCCTGCGCCTCGCGAAGACCGGCGGCGTCTACGTGCCGGGCTTCTACGACGTGGAGTACCTGCCGGACGGCCGCATCGGCCGTGTCGTCCCGAACCGCTCCGGCGTGCCGTGGCGCGTGTCCAAGCACACGGTCATGGACCTCGACGAATGGCCCTACCCCAAGCAGCCCCTGGTCCCGCTCGCCGAGACCGTCCACGAGCGCATGTCCGTGGAGATCTTCCGCGGCTGCACCCGCGGCTGCCGTTTCTGCCAGGCCGGCATGATCACGCGCCCCGTGCGGGAGCGAAGCATCACCGGCATCGGCGAGATGGTGGAGCGCGGCCTCAAGGCGACGGGCTTCGAAGAGGTCGGCCTCCTGTCCCTGTCCTCGGCCGACCACACCGAGATCGCGGACATCGCCAAGGGCCTGGCCGACCGCTACGCGGACGACAAGGTGGGCCTGTCCCTCCCGTCGACCCGCGTGGACGCCTTCAACGTCGACCTCGCGAACGAGCTGACCCGCAACGGCCGCCGGTCCGGTCTGACCTTCGCCCCCGAGGGCGGCTCCGAGCGCATGCGCAAGGTCATCAACAAGATGGTCTCGGAAGAGGACCTGATCCGCACGGTCGCCACGGCGTACGGCAACGGCTGGCGCCAGGTGAAGCTGTACTTCATGGTCGGCCTGCCGACCGAGACCGATGAGGACGTGCTCCAGATCGGCGACATGGCGGTCAACGTCATCGCCAAGGGCCGCGAGGTCTCCGGCCAGAACGACATCCGCTGCACGGTGTCGATCGGCGGGTTCGTGCCGAAGCCGCACACCCCGTTCCAGTGGGCGCCGCAGCTGTCGGCGGAGGAGACGGACGCCCGCCTGGGCAAGCTCCGGGACAAGCTCCGCGGGGACAAGAAGTACGGGCGCTCCATCGGCTTCCGCTACCACGACGGCAAGCCGGGCGTCGTCGAGGGCCTGCTGTCCCGCGGCGACCGCCGCGTCGGCGACGTCATCCGCGCCGTGTACGAGTCGGGCGGCCGCTTCGACGGCTGGCGCGAGCACTTCTCGTACGACCGCTGGATGCAGGCGGCGGAGAAGACGCTGCCGGCCCACGGCGTGGACGTGGCCTGGTACACGACGCGCGAGCGCACCTACGAGGAGGTCCTGCCCTGGGACCACCTGGACTCGGGCCTCGACAAGGACTGGCTCTGGGAGGACTGGCAGGACGCCCTCGACGAAACCGAGGTCGAGGACTGCCGCTGGACCCCGTGCTTCGACTGCGGCGTGTGTCCTCAGCTCGATACGAGCATCCAGATCGGCCCGACGGGCAAGAAGCTGCTGCCGCTGTCGGTGGTGAAGTGACCCGGGGCTGAGGCCCGCCCCGTCTGTGCCCCCCACCGGGAACGGTGGGGGGCACATTCATGTGAAGGGGAGGCCCCGGGGAACGGCGCGGGGGCGTGGTGTGTCCTTAGGGGCATGGAACTGGAGAAGTCGCAGCCGTTGCCGCAGGGTGACGGGTGCCTGGTCGGGGTCGTGCGGATCCCCGTGAAGATCGTGGCCGTGCTGATCGTGCTGCCCGTACGGGTGGTCTGGGACCTGCTCGTCGCGTTCGCGCGGCTGCTGAACCGCAGCGTCCTCGGACCGGTGGGGCGGGGGCTGCGCTGGTTCCACGAACAGGCCGTGCTGCCGGTGCTGCGCGGGATCGGGTGGCTGGTCGGGGGACTGCTCAAGCTGGTCTTCTATTGGCCCTGGGTGGGGCTCTGGCGGTACGTCATGGTCCCCGTGGGGCAGGCCGTCCTCGCCTACCTGCTGCGGCCGGCGGGCCGGGCGCTCGGGTGGGCCGGCCGGGTGCTGGCGACCGGGCTGTGGCGGTACGTGCTGGTGCCGCTCTGGGAGTACGTGCTCGCGCCGGTCGGGCGCGGGACCGCCCGGCTGGTCGCCGGCGGCGTGCGGTACCTGGTGGTCCTGCCGGCGCGGGCGCTGTGGCGGTACCTCCTGGTCCCGCTCGGGCACGGACTGCTCTGGCTGGCCCGGGGGATCGCGGCCGTCGTGACCTGGCTGGTCATGGCGGTGTTCGTCTGGCCCTGGGCCGCGCTGTGGCGGTACGTCCTCGCCCCGGTCTGCCGGGGGCTGTACGCCTACCTGCTCGCCCCGCTCGGTCGGCTGCTCGTCAGCGCCTGGCACCTCGCGGGCCGCGCGAGCCGGGCGCTGGGGCGCGGGCTCGTCCGGATCTGGCGGTGGCTCGTCGTGCGGCCCGCCGCCTGGCTGCTCCGCCACGTGCTCACTCCCGCCGCGAACGCCGTCCGCCGCGCGGCCCGCGCGGTGCACCGGCAGGCCATCGCCCCCGTCGGCCGCACCCTGCGCGCCCTGTGGCACACCTCCCGCCTCGCGGTCCGCGAGGCGCGGGCCGACGTACGGAGGGCGCTGTTCGGTGGCCCGCCCCGGGAACCGGCGAGGTCACGGGCGCGTACTCTGGGTAGTAACAGAGCCGCAGGCGACGCGCCCGCCCCCGAGAGCCCCCTGTACAAAACGCAGGGGTGAGCCGGCGGGCACGGCGTGGCCGGCAGGCCCCACAGACCTCAGGGCGACGCGCGAGCGCGGAGCCCCGCACAAGGAGAAGAACCACTGGGCAAGCGACAGCCCGAAGGCCCGCCTCCCGCACCGGTGGTGCAGCGCATTCGACTGCGCTACACCAAGCGCGGCCGCCTCCGGTTCACCAGTCACCGGGACTTCCAGCGCGCCTTCGAGCGGGCACTGCGCCGCTCCGAGGTGCCCATGGCGTACTCGGCGGGCTTCACCCCGCACCCGCGCGTCTCGTACGCGAACGCCGCCCCGACCGGGACCGGCAGCGAGGCCGAGTACCTGGAGATCGCCCTCGCGGAGCGCCGCGACCCGGCGAAGCTCCGCGAACTGCTCGACGAATCGATGCCGCTCGGCCTCGACATCATCGACGCCGTGGAGGCCCACACCTCCGGTCTCGCCGACCGGCTGACGGCCTCCGTCTGGGAGCTGCGCCTGGACGGCGTGGAGCCCGCGGACACCGAGCGGGCCGTCGAGGCCTTCCTCGCCGCCGAGAGCGTGGAGGTCCAGCGCCGCACCAAGAACGGCATGCGGACCTTCGACACGCGCGGCGCCGTGGTCAGTCTGGAAGTGGTTCCCACTTCGGCCACCGCGGCGGCTGATAGGCCCCTGGACAATGCTTGTGCGATACTGCGGCTGGTTGTTCGGCATCTGACACCTGCCGTGCGACCCGACGACGTCCTGTCCGGTCTCCGAACCGTGGCCGACCTAACGCCGCCGGTCCCCGCAGCGGTGACCAGGCTGGCGCAGGGGCTCTTCGATGAGGAGTCCGGCACGGTGACCGACCCGCTCGCGCCCGACCGCGAAGCTGCGACGACGGCCCCACCCACGGCCGCCGTAGCCGCCGACGCGAAGGCGCCGGAAGGTCCCTCCGCGTAGGGATCGTCGTCGTCGCGCAGCCCTGGCACTCGGGAGCCACCTGGGTCGGGCCGCGCACAGACTTGAAGACTTCCGCCAGGCCGTACGGACTACCACGTACGGAACCGGCGGCCATTGAACTGAGCTCCCGTGTGGCGAACGCGCCCCGGAGGCCGGCTCCTCGCTCATCGTGCGGAGCCGTGCCGGACCGGAAGTCAGCCGCGGCGCCCGGGAGCGTGACGGGAGAAACCCCGCATGCTCAACAACGAAAACGACAACACCGCCAACAGCGCAGCCGCCGACACCGGCAGCCCGAGTGACAACCTGCCTCCGCGCAGGCGCCGGCGTGCCGCTTCCCGGCCGGCCGGCCCGCCCGGCGGCGCCGTGACGCCCGCCGAGGCCGCTCCGGCTCCTGCGGCCGAGGCCGCTCCCGCCGAGGAGGCCGCTCCGGCCGCCGCCCCGGCTCGTACCCGTCGCCGTGCGACCCGCGCCGTGGCCGCCCCCGAGGCGCCGGTCGTCGAGGCCGCGCCGGTCGTGGCCGAGGCTCCGGCCGCTCCCGCCGTCGAGGAGGCCGCCGCCCCCGCGCCGCGTGCCCGTCGCCGTGCCACCCGTGCCGTGGCCGCCCCCGAGGCGCCCGCCGCCGAAACCGCCGCCCCGGCTGCCGAGGCCGCTCCCGCCGAGGAGGCCGCTCCGGCCGCCGCCCCGGCTCGTACCCGTCGCCGTGCGACCCGCGCCGTGACCGCCCCCGAGGCGCCGGTCGCGGAGGCCGCGCCGGCCGCTCCCGAGGCTCCGGCCGCCGTGGTCGAGGCTCCGGCCGTCGAGGAGGCCGCTGCCCCCGCGCCGCGTGCCCGTCGCCGTGCCACCCGCGCCGTGACCGCCCCCGAGGCGCCGGTCGCCGAGGCCGCGCCGGTCGTGGTCGAGGCTCCGGCCGCTCCTGCCGTCGAGGAGGCCGCCGCTCCCGCGCCGCGATCCCGTCGCCGTGCCACCCGCGCCGTGACCGCCCCCGAGGCGCCCGCCGCCGAAGCCGTCGTCGAGGAGGCCGCCGCCCCGGCGGCCGCGGCCGGCAAGGCCACCGTCACCGTCGCCGACGCCGTGGACTCCCCGAAGCGCGGCGGCCGCCGCCGCGCCACCCGTACCACCACGACCCCGGCCGCCGCCCCGGCGCAGCCCGTGGCCGCGGCCCCCGCCGAGGAGCCCGCCGCCCCGGCGCCGGCCAGGGGCGGCCGCCGCGCGGCGCGCCCCGCCGTCGCCGTGTTCCAGGCCCCGGTCTTCGCCGAGCCGATGTTCCAGACCCCGGAGACCGCTGCCATGGCCGCCGCTGCCGCCGCCGCTTCGGTGGACGAGGCCGAGGAGGACGAGGACGCCGAGCTCGAGGCCGAGGTCGTCGAGGCTCCCGTCGCGCAGCCCGCCGGCCGTCGCCGCCGCCGTGGCCGCGGCGCCGCCGAGCCCGTCGCCGCTGAGGTCCAGGCCCCGGCCGCGCCGTCCGGCCCGGTCACGCTGGCCGACGTAGAGCTGGTCGAGGAGGAGTCCGAGGCAGCCGAGCTCGACGAGGACGACAGCGACGAGTCGGGCGACCGCCCGTCGCGCCGCCGCCGTCGCGGTGGCCGTCGCCGCCGCCGCGGTGAGACCGCCGACCTCGACGAGTCCGCCGAGGAGGAGGCCGAGACCGAGTCCGCCGAGGAGGCGGACGAGGAAGACGCCGAAGAGGACGAGGACAACGGGCCGCTCGGCTCCAGCTCCAGCCGTCGTCGCCGTCGTCGTCGTCGCCGCAGCGGTGACGGCGGTACGGACGCCGAGGCGGGCGAGGACGACGGTGTGCGCACGGTCGTCAAGGTCCGCGAGCCGCGTCCGGCGCGCGAGCGCGTCGAGGCCCTGTCCACCTCCTCCGACGAGGTCCAGTCCATCAAGGGCTCGACCCGTCTCGAGGCGAAGAAGCAGCGCCGCCGCGAGGGCCGCGAGCAGGGCCGCCGCCGCGTCCCGATCATCACGGAGGCCGAGTTCCTGGCCCGCCGCGAGGCCGTCGAGCGCGTCATGGTCGTCCGCCAGGCCGGCGAGCGCACCCAGATCGGCGTCCTCGAGGACAACGTGCTCGTCGAGCACTACGTCAACAAGGAAGAAGCCACCTCGTACGTCGGCAACGTCTACCTGGGCAAGGTCCAGAACGTGCTGCCGTCGATGGAGGCCGCCTTCATCGACATCGGCAAGGGCCGCAACGCGGTCCTGTACGCCGGCGAGGTCAACTTCGAGGCGCTCGGCATGGCCCACGGGCCGCGCCGCATCGAGTCCGCCCTCAAGTCCGGCCAGTCGGTCCTGGTGCAGGTCACCAAGGACCCGATCGGCCACAAGGGCGCCCGCCTGACCAGCCAGGTCTCGCTGCCCGGCCGCTACCTGGTCTACGTGCCCGAGGGCTCGATGACCGGCATCAGCCGCAAGCTGCCCGACACCGAGCGCGCGCGCCTGAAGACCATCCTCAAGAAGATCGTCCCCGAGGACGCGGGCGTCATCGTGCGCACCGCCGCCGAGGGCGCGAGCGAGGACGAGCTGCGCCGCGACGTCGAGCGCCTGCAGGCCCAGTGGGAGGACATCCAGAAGAAGTCGAAGATGATCTCGACCTCTTCGCCGAGCCTCCTGTACGGCGAGCCGGACATGACCGTCCGCGTCGTGCGCGACATCTTCAACGAGGACTTCTCGAAGGTCATCGTCAGCGGTGACGGCGCCTGGGAGACCATCCACGGCTACGTGAACCACGTGGCTCCGGACCTGTCCGACCGGCTGTCGCGCTGGACCTCCGAGGTCGACGTCTTCGCGACGTACCGGATCGACGAGCAGCTCGCCAAGGCGCTCGACCGCAAGGTGTGGCTGCCCTCGGGCGGCTCGCTTGTGATCGACAAGACCGAGGCGATGATCGTCATCGACGTCAACACCGGCAAGTTCACCGGTCAGGGCGGCAACCTCGAGGAGACCGTCACCAGGAACAACCTGGAGGCGGCCGAGGAGATCGTGCGCCAGCTGCGGCTGCGCGACCTCGGCGGCATCGTGGTCATCGACTTCATCGACATGGTCCTGGAGTCCAACCGCGACCTGGTCCTGCGGCGCATGCTGGAGTGCCTGGGCCGTGACCGCACCAAGCACCAGGTGGCCGAGGTCACCTCGCTGGGCCTGGTCCAGATGACCCGCAAGCGGGTGGGCCAGGGTCTGCTGGAGTCCTTCTCCGAGACCTGCGTCCACTGCAACGGCCGCGGTGTGATCGTGCACATGGAGACCCCGACCGTGGTCGGCGGCGGTGGCAACGGCAAGCGTTCCAAGCGCCGCGGCGGCCAGGCCGGCGGGCACGAGCACGACCACGACCACGAGACCGAGGCCGTGGACACCGCCGAGAGCGATGTCTACGAGGTCGAGTCCGAGGCCGAGTTGGCTGCCGAGGTCGCCGCGCCGTTCGCGCTGCCCGAGCCGGCCTTCGTCGCCGACGAGGAGCTCTACGGCAGCCCGGCCGAGGCCGAGGCCGCCGCGGGCGTCAGCGGCCGCCGCAACCGCCGCCGCGCCACCCGCAAGGCGACCGCTCCGGCGGGCGCCCCGCGCGGTGCGGCTGTCCCGGCTCCCGCCCCCGTGGCGGAGCCGGTCGCCGAGCCGGTCGCCCTGCCCGAGGCCGAGCTGGTCGAGGTCCTCGAAGTCGCCCTGCCCGAGGTCGAGGCCGCCGTCGTGGAGCCGGTCGTGGAGGAGGCCCCCAAGGGCCGCACCCGCCGCCGTGCCACCCGTAAGGCCACCGCCTCGGCGGGTGCCCCGGCCGAGGCCGTCCAGGCCCCGGAGCCGGTCGCCGAGGCCGTCGTGGCCGAGGTCGCCCTGCCCGAGGTCGAGCCCGAGCCCGCGCCGGTCGTCGTGGAGGCCCCGGCGGAGCCCGTGGCCGAGGCCGCACCGGCCCGTCCGCGCCGCCGTGCCACCCGTAAGGCCACCGCACCGGCCGGTTCCCCGGCGGGCGCGGAGGCGGCCGTGCTGGTCGTCGAGGCGCCCGTGGAGGCCCCGGTGGAGGCCCCGGCCGAGGCCGTCGTCGAGGAGGCCGCCCCGGCGGCTCCCGCCAAGAAGGCGGTCCGCAAGACGGCCGCCAAGAAGGCGACGACGACCGCGGCGAAGAAGGCCCCGGCCAAGAAGGCGGCGACCGCCAAGAAGACCGTCGCCAAGAAGGCGGCGACGGCCAAGACGGCCGCGAAGAAGACCGTTGCGAAGCGGGCGACGAAGAAGACCGCGGCGGCCGAGCAGCAGACGCTGCCCTCCGTCTCGGCTCCGACCGAAGCCTGATCCGCTCCAACGCCGTGGGCCCCGCCGAGAGGCGGGGCCCACGGCCTTGCGGGACCCGGTTTGACCCTCCGGTACCGGCCCCGTAACCTAGACCGTCGGCGTGTCTTAGACGATTACGTTTAAAACGCGCCGCACTCCTGAGCACCTTCCTCCCGCTGAGCACCACGTGCGGGAGAGGCCGCTCGTCCAATCCGGATCGGTGTGGTCCTGCCCTCGTGGCGGGTCCTGCCTGAGCGGCTGGCTTCAGGAGTACCCGCCCCGAGTGAGAGAGAGATCCGCGTGTACGCCATCGTGCGCAGCGGTGGCCGCCAGCACAAGGTTGCTGTCGGTGACATCGTTGAGGTTGACAAGATTCCCACCGCCAAGGTTGGCGACACGGTCGAGCTCTCGACCCTGCTCGTTGTCGACGGCGAAGCCGTGACCAGCGACCCGTGGGTCCTGGCCGGCGTCAAGGTCACGGCTGAGATCGTGGACCACCACAAGGGCGTCAAGATCGACATCCTGCGTTACAAGAACAAGACCGGCTACCGCCGTCGCCAGGGTCACCGCCAGCAGTACACGGCGATCAAGGTCACCGGTATCCCCGCGGCTGCGAAGTAAGAGGGACTGAGACATGGCACACAAGAAGGGCGCATCGTCCACCCGGAACGGGCGCGATTCCAATGCTCAGCGGCTCGGCGTGAAGCGCTTCGGCGGTCAGGTCGTTTCCGCTGGTGAGATCCTCGTCCGCCAGCGCGGCACCCACTTCCACCCCGGTTCGGGTGTCGGTCGTGGTGGCGACGACACGCTGTTCGCGCTGCTGGCCGGTTCGGTCCAGTTCGGCAC
Source organism: Streptomyces sp. ICC4 (assembly GCF_003287915.1). Lineage (NCBI taxonomy): Bacteria > Bacillati > Actinomycetota > Actinomycetes > Kitasatosporales > Streptomycetaceae > Streptomyces > Streptomyces sp. ICC4. Next base: position 673,087 of record NZ_CP030286.1, read on the forward strand.
GCACCGTGGCCGCAAGGTCGTCAACATCGTTCCGGCTGCCTGATTCAGCTTCCGCTGAACCAGTAGTACCCGAAACATCCCGAGGGCGGATCTCAACTCTTCCCGGCGCGAGCCGGGAAGAGAGGTCCGCCCTCGGCGCGTTGTCACATAGACACGTTTAATGGGCAGCAAGGCCTGCCCGGGACATTCCCGTATGTATCTGGAGGATCACCCATGACCACCTTCGTGGACCGCGTCGAGCTGCACGTCGCCGCGGGTAACGGGGGCCACGGCTGCGCCTCCGTTCACCGGGAGAAGTTCAAGCCGCTCGGCGGCCCCGATGGCGGCAACGGCGGCCGTGGCGGCGACGTCATCCTGGTGGTGGAGCAGGCTGTCACCACCCTGCTGGACTACCACCACAGCCCCCACCGCAAGGCCACCAGCGGCAAGCCCGGCGAGGGCGGCAACCGCTCCGGCAAGGACGGCCAGGACCTGGTCCTGCCCGTGCCGGACGGCACCGTCGTCCTCGACAAGGAGGGCAACGTCCTCGCCGACCTCGTCGGCCAGGGCACCACCTACGTGGCCGCCGAGGGCGGCCGCGGCGGCCTCGGCAACGCCGCGCTGTCCTCCGCCCGCCGCAAGGCGCCCGGCTTCGCGCTCCTCGGCGTCCCCGGCACCGGCGGCGACGTCATCCTGGAGCTCAAGACCGTCGCCGACGTGGCGCTGGTCGGTTTCCCGAGCGCGGGCAAGTCCTCGCTGATCTCGGTGCTCTCCGCGGCCAAGCCGAAGATCGCGGACTATCCCTTCACCACCCTCGTCCCGAACCTGGGCGTCGTCACCGCCGGCTCGACGGTCTACACGATCGCCGACGTCCCGGGCCTCATCCCGGGCGCCAGCCAGGGCAAGGGCCTCGGCCTGGAGTTCCTGCGCCACGTCGAGCGCTGCTCGATCCTCGTGCACGTCCTGGACACCGCCACCCTGGAGTCCGACCGCGACCCGGTCGCCGACCTCGACGCCATCGAGGAAGAGCTCCGGCTCTACGGTGCCGGCCTGGAGAAGCGCCCGCGGCTCGTCGTCCTGAACAAGGTCGACATCCCGGACGGCCAGGAGCTCGCCGACATGGTCCGCCCGGACCTGGAGGCCCGCGGCTACAAGGTCTTCGAGGTCTCCGCGCTCTCGCGCACGGGTCTCAAGGAGCTGTCCTTCTTCCTCGCCGAGGTCATCGCGAAGTCCCGCGCCCGCAAGCCGAAGGAGGAGGCGACCCGTATCGTCATCCGCCCGAAGGCCGTGGACGACAGCGGCTTCACCATCACCTACGACGAGGTCGAGGACGTCTACCGGGTGCGCGGCGAGAAGCCGGAGCGCTGGGTCCGCCAGACCGACTTCAACATCGACGAGGCCGTCGGCTACCTCGCGGACCGTCTCAACCGCCTCGGTGTCGAGGAGGCGCTGCGCAAGGCCGGTGCCCGTGCCGGCGACGGCGTCGCCATCGGGTCCGACGAGAACGCGGTCGTCTTCGACTGGGAGCCGACCATGATGGCCGGCGCCGAGATGCTGGGCCGCCGCGGTGAGGACCACCGCCTCGAGGCGCCGCGTCCGGCCACCACGCGCCGCAAGGAGAAGGAAGCCGAGCGGGACACCGCGCAGAAGGAGTACGACGAGTTCCGTCCCTTCTGATCGGTCCCCGTCGGGATCCGGGCCGTGCTCACGGTCCGGATCCCGTCGGCCCGCGGGATTCCGCTTCCCGCCCCTTCCGTGGGGTGATCTTGAAGCTGTGTTTACCCGGGTGGCCTAGGATCCACGGGTGACGAGCACCCAAACCCCCACAGTCTCCGTCGTGGTGATCGCGTACAACGACGCCAGGCTGGTGGGCGAGGCCGTTTCCTCGGCCCTCGCCCAGGGTCCGGTTGTCGCCGAAGTGATCGCGGTCGACGATGCCTCAGCCGACGGCACCGCGCAGGTGCTGGACGAGCTGGCAGCCCGCCACCCCCGCCTGAAGGTCGTGCGCCGCACGGAGAACAGCGGGGGCTGCGGCACCCCGCGCAATGACGGGATCGCTGCCGCGAGCGCCCCGTACGTCCTGTTCCTGGACAGTGACGACGTCCTGCCCCCGGGTGCGGTCGACGCACTGGTGCGCGCCGCCGGGGAGCACCGGGCGCCGGTCACCGTCGGCGCCTGTGTGCGCAGGGAGCTGCCCGAGGGCCGCGACGTGCCCTGGGTGCCCGGCCTGTACACCCCGGGCGAGGTCATCGAGACCCCCGCCGACCGGCCGGAGCTGGTCCGCGACACCCTCTGCGTCAACAAGCTGTACGACCGGGCGTTCCTGGACGAGCACGGGATCCGCTTCCCCGACGGCCGGTTCGTCTACGAGGACTTCGTCTTCACCGCCCGCGTGCTCGCCGCCGCCCCGCGCATCGCGGTGATCGGCGACCTCGTCTACGTGTGGCACGTGCGCCGCGACGCCGCCCGGGTGTCGATCTCCCTGGACCGCAAGGACGTCGGCAACTGGCGGGCCCGTGTGGAGGCCCACCGCACGGCCTCCCGCGTCATCACCGGGTCCTCGCCCCTGCTGGGCCGCGCCTGCCAGGTCAAATTCCTCGAGTACGACCTGCGCATGTACCTGCGCGAGCTCGGCAAGGACCCCGAGTACCAGTCCGCCTGGTGGCGGCTGACCCGCGATTACCTCGCCGGTTTCGCCGACGCCGACATCGAGGCCGCCGGTGCACACGCGCGCTGGATCGTACGGGTGCTGCGCGCCACCGAGGCCCCGCCCGCACCCGACGACCTCCTCCGCCTCACCCGCTTCGCGGCCGACCCGCCCCGGCTGCTTCCCCCGTACGCGACCGGCGCCGACGGGACACCGGTGTGGAGCGGGACCCTGCCGGTGGAGCTGGACGGGCTGGACGGGCTCGCGACCAGCGAGCTCCCCGTCACCGTCGACGCCGAGCCGAGCGGCTACGCCGGGATCCGGCTGCGCGTGCACGACTTCTACGGACGCCTCGCCGCGGCCGGCCCGCGCACCGTCCAGCTGCGCTTCCTGCCCCGGGGCGACCCCGGCAAGCCGCTGGTCTCCGAGCCGGTCGCGCTGACCCCCTCGGCGGACGGCGGCCACTGGACCGCGGAGCTGCCCTTCCGGCTGACCACGCTGGCCGCCCTCGGGCGCGGCGAGGGCCGGCGCGGGATGCAGGCCTGGGACGTGAAGGTGGGCGTGGAGTGCGCCGACGGGAGCTCCCTGCTCACCTCCCCGCGCCCCCTGGGCAGCCTGCTGCACCGGCGGATGCTGCCCAGCAGCCGGTACGGTGTGCTGTTGGCCCAGCCTTACCGCACGGCCGGCGGATCGCTGGCGCTGCGGCTCGCGCCGGGTGCCGCGGGAGTCGCGAGCCTCGCGCGCAGTCGCATGTACCGGGTCCGCAGGAGGGTCCGCTAGGTCCAAGGCCCGGCCGCGGCCGACTGCGGACGACTGCGGCCGGTCGCGGTCCGCCGCGGCAAGAGACACGACAGAGAACTAAGGAGTTACGCATGACGTTCCTGATCACTGGTGGTGCCGGTTACATCGGGGCGCACGTCGTCCGCGCGATGCTGCTCGCGGGCGAGGAGGTCGTGGTGGTCGACGACCTCTCCACGGGCAACGCCGACCGCGTCCCGGAAGGCGTACCGCTGGTGGTCGGTTCCGTGCTGGACCGGCAGGTCCTGGACGAGACCTTCGCCCGGTACGAGATCACCGGCGTGGTCCACCTCGCGGGCAAGAAGCAGGTCGGCGAGTCCGTCGAGAAGCCGCTGCACTACTACCACGAGAACGTGCACGGCCTCACGGTCCTGCTCGGGGCCGTGGCCGCCGCCGGCGTCCGCAACTTCCTCTTCTCCTCCTCCGCGTCCGTGTACGGGATGCCCGACGTCGACCTCGTCACCGAGGACACCCCCTGCCTGCCGCTGAGCCCGTACGGCGAGACGAAGCTGGCCGGCGAGTGGCTGGTCCGCGCCGCGGGCAAGGCCCACGGGATCTCCACCGCCTGCCTGCGCTACTTCAACGTGGCGGGCGCCGCCACCCCGCAGCTCGCCGACACCGGGGTCTTCAACCTGGTCCCGATGATCTTCGAGCGCTTCGACAAGGGCGAGGGCGCCCGGATCTTCGGCGACGACTACCCGACCCCGGACGGCACCTGCATCCGCGACTACATCCACGTCGCGGACCTCGCGGAGGCCCACGTCGTGGCGGCCCGCAAGCTCGTCGAGTGGGGCGCGCAGGGCGAGTACAAGGACCTGACGGTCAACATCGGCCGCGGCGAGGGCGTTTCCGTCCGCGAGATGGTCGAGATCGTGAACGAGACCACCGGGCACACCGATGCCGCCTACGCGCCCGCGGTCTCCCCGCGGCGGGCCGGCGACCCGGCGAAGGTCGTCGCCTCCGCCGACCGGATCACGGCCGAGCTGGGCTGGAAGGCCCGCCACGACGTGCGCGAGATGATCACCTCGGCCTGGGAGGGCTGGGAGGCCCGCACCAAGGCCTGACCCGCCGAGGCGGGCGGCGCCACCGGCGCCGCCCGCGCGGGCCGTCACCGCGTACGAAGCCGCCCGCCCCGGAAACGACCGGGGCGGGCGGCTTCGTACGCGGTGACGGGACCAGCCCGTCGGGATCAGCGCTCCAGGAAGGAGAACAGCCCTTCCCACCGGTCGGTGATCTCGGCGCTGGAATAGCGCTGCACGTGGCGGAAGGCGGTGTCGCCGAGCCGGTCGCGCAGTTCGCGGTCGGACATCAGCAGGTTCAGCTGCCCGGCGAGCTCCATCGTGTTGCCGAGCCGGGCCAGCAGCCCGTCCTCGCCGTGCTCCACGATTTCCCGCACGCCCGGCGCGCAGTCGAAGGCGGCCACCGGTACGCCCGCCGCCATCGCCTCCAGCAGCGTGATCGGGAACCCCTCGGCGCGCGAGGCCTGCGCGAAGACGGAGGCCCCGCGCAGCGCGCCCAGCACGTCGTCGGTGCTGCCCATCCATTCCACGGAGTCCTCGACTCCGAGCTCGGCGGCGTGCGCCCGCAGCACGGGCTCCTCCACGCCGGCCCCGTAGATCCGCAGGATCCAGCCGGGGTGCTGCGGCGCCGCGTCCGCCCACGCGTCGAGCAGCAGGTCCACGCCCTTCTCGAAGGCGAGGCGGCCGACGCTCGCCACGACCTTCTCGGTGCGCGGCGCGGGGGAGTCGGGCATGAACGGCAGCGGGTTCGGCATGCTGGCGACGTTCTCCATGCCCGCCCGGATCCAGAGGTCCGCGTCCTCGGGGGTCAGCACGAGCATCCGGTCGACGTCCGCGTAGAGGCGGCGGACCCGCTGTCCCCGGGTGGACTTCTGGCTGGCCTCGAAAGACTCGTGGCTCATGCCGATGACGGTGAACCCCTTGGTGTCGGCGAGGGCCACCCACTCCATCGCCCAGACCTGGGTCACGATCAGGACGCCCCCGGGACGGGCCGCGCGCAGCAGCTCGTTCAGCTGCTCCGCCTTGGCCCGCATCTTCGCCCGGCGGACCGACTGGCGGCGCCGCTCGGGCGCGTTGAGGCGGCCCTTGATGCCGTGCAGCCGGCGCGCCGCGGGGGGCGCCGCGTCGTACAGCGTGGTCGTCGCGTACGGCAGTTCGGCGGGCAGCTTCTGCCGGATCTCCTCGGCGACGGGGGCGATACCCACCACGTGCACCCGGTGCCCGCGCTCGCTGAACAGCCGGGCCATCTGGTGCGACCAGGTCGTCACGCCGCCGAGCTCGTCGACGCTGTTGGAGACGAGGAAGATGTCCCGTCCGCCGACGGGGCCCTGTTCCGCGGCCTGGATGGCCTGCCCGGAGGCGGTCCGTGTGCTCACTTGCCGCTCCTGGTGAAGAACTTCTCGACGATCCGGGCGGCCGCGTCCCCGCGGTCGTACTCGCCGAACTCGGTGAGGAAGCGCTGGCGCGCCTCGGCGTACTTGGCGTCCGCCTCGTCGAACGCGGCGAGGGCCTGCAGCAGTTCGTCCGCCGTGGCCACGACCGGGCCCGGGGCCTTCTCCTTCAGGTCGAAGTAGGTGCCGCGGATGTCGTTCGCGTACTTCTCGTAGTCGTAGGCGAAGAACAGCATCGGCCGGTCCAGGACCGCGTAGTCGAACATCACGGACGAGTAGTCGGTGATCAGCCCGTCGGCGAGGGCGAGCAGCGGCGTGATGTCGTGGTGCTTGGACACGTCGATGACCCGGCCGGCGACGGACGGCGGCAGCGTGACGCTGTTGAGGTAGTGGGTGCGCACCAGCAGCGTGAAGCGGTCGCCGAGCCGGTCGGCGAACTCCTCCACGTCGAAGGGGAACTCGAACCCCTCGACCGCGCCGTCCGCGTTCGCCCGGAAGGTGGGCGCGTACAGCAGCACCTTCTTCTCCGGGTCGATCCCGAACTCGCCGGCCAGCGGCCCGCGCACCCGCTCGCCGCTGTGCGCCTCGGAGCGGTGCGCCGCGACCAGGGCGTCGTTGCGCGGGTAGCCCGTGCGCAGCAGCACCTCGTCGCGCAGCCGGAAGCCCTTGGCGAGAGTGCGCGCGTCGTGCTCGGAGCGGATCAGGAAGTGGTCGAAGCGGTCGACGGCCGCCTGGAAGCGGCGCTGGCCGGCCCGGTCCTGGGCCTTGGTGCGGGGCTCGTGGAAGCCCATCCGCTTGAGCGCGGAGCCGTGCCAGGTCTGGATGTACGTGGTCCCCGGGCGCTTGGTCAGCGCCAGCGGGAAGCCCTGGTTGTCGACCCAGTACTCGGCCTGGGCCAGGGCGCGCAGGTACGGCCAGCTCCAGCGCCGCACCAGGGTGGCGCCCTTGGGGAAGCCCGTGGGCTTGCCGCCCGCGTACGACCAGATCGCCTCGAAGGGCACGCCCTGGCGCACCATCTCCTCGTAGATCGCCTTCGGGCTGTCGCTGTACTGCTTGCCCATGTGGCTCTCGAAGACGACGGTGCCCTTCTTGACCGGCAGCTTCGAGAAGACCTCGTGGTAGACCTTGACCTTCTGCTCGCCCGAGCCGAGGTTGCGGCGGGTCCGCAGTGCCTTGCGCAGACCCCGCTTGACCAGGCCGGCGGCCTTGCCGTGCATCGCGCTGTTGATCAGCGTCTGAGTGCGCACGGCCGCGGCGCCCTCGGCGGTCAGGACGTAGGAGAGGTTGCCCTTTTTGGTCACCTCGGGCTCGAAGCGGTCGGAGACCAGCCGGGTCAGGCGGGGGCGCACGCGCAGCCGGGCCGCCTTCTCCAGATCGACGCCGCCGACGGAGACGCGGGTGGTCAGCCGGGAGCCGCCGGCCGTCAACTTCAGGCGTACGTCCCAGACGGCGTCGATGATGCCGAAGGGGCGGACGGTGCTCCCGATGTCGGCCGTGACGTTCCACTCGATCGTGTCACCGGCGTGGCGCACGGTTGACACCGGGAAGCTGAAGGAGCGGACCCCGATCTGCCGGCGGGCTCGGAATTCGAGCGAGGCCTTCAGTTCCGCTTCGGGACGGATGCGGCCCAGCGGGTTCACGACGGCGCCCGACAGCGTGACGGTGCCGCGGCCGTCGTCCTCGTACGAGGTGAGGCGGTTGCCCAGGGCGAGGGAGGTGAGCGCCGTGGTGGCGAAGCCCTGGTCGGTGACGTCCAGTATCCGCCGGCCCTCGGCGTCGTCGAGATGGGCGGCGCACCAGTAGACGCGGCCGTCGCGCTCGGCGAGCGGGGAGGTGAGCCGGCCCTTGTTGGTCATGGCGTCGGCGGCCGGGAGGAGGTTGTCCCAGTCCTGCTTGCCCAGCAGGTAGGCGCAGATGGCCTGGAGGTTCGTGACGTGCTCGTACGCGGCCGGGTCGATGCCGGCCAGGTAGCCGTTGGCGAGCCGGGCGAACTCCTGGCGGTAGGCGTCACCGAGCAGGGGCAGGTCCCGCAGGTGCAGCACCAGGTCGTGCTTGAGGAACTTGGCGTCCTTCGCGGACTTGATCTCGGTGTGGCCCTTGGCGGCCAGCAGCTCGTCGACGCGGCGGTGGATCTCCATCCGGTGGACGAAGTTCTCGATCTCGTGGCGCCGGTTGCTGATCGACTTCGCAGCGGCCTTCTCGATCACGTTCCAGAAGTAGACGTGGTTCGGGATGAGCGTGATGCGGCGGGCGGCGACGTAGGCCTGGGCGGAGAAGAGCAGGTCCTCGTAGTGGATGCCGACCGGGAACTCCAGGCCCTGTTCCAGCAGGAACGCGCGCCGGTAGCACTTGTTCGTGGAGAGGGTGTCGTAAACCAGCAGGTCGGGGAACTCGGTGATCGACTCCAGCGTGCGGGTGCGCGCGTAGATCCACGGGTACCACTCGGTGGTCTTGCCCCACCGGTTGTCCAGGTGCACGCGGACGCACATGCCCGAGACCAGGTCGGAGCCGGTCCGACGGGCGGCGTCGAGCATGTTGCGGCAGGCGTTGCGTTCGAGAACGTCGTCGCTGTCCAGGAACATGACGTACTCGCCGACGGCCTGTTTGATGCCGTGGTTGCGGGGGGCGCCGCAGCCCCCGCTGTTCTCCGGCAGCCGGAAGGCGCGCACCCTCCCCGGATGCGCGGACTCGAGCTCCTGGGCGACCGCGTAGGACCGGTCCTTGCTGCAGTCGTCGACGATCACGACTTCGACCCCGTGCAGAGTCTGGTCCAAAACCGACTGGACGGCTGTCGGCAGACGCTCTGCGTCGTTGTAGACGATGACGACCACGGAGACGTCAGGCACGTGCACCTCGATCCCTTTGATTCATTCCGCTTATCCAGTCAAAGCTACCGTGTGCCGCACTCGCCCCCGGCAGCCCCGCGACCGGCGTGCATACTTCTAAGGAAGAGGTGAGTGGCAGGTCCGGTCGCCGACAATCACCCGTTCGGACCCGCAGGAAGTGTTCATGAAGCTGTCCGTAGTAGTCCCTTGCTACAACGAGGAAGCCGTCATCGACAGCTTCGACACGGAGATCCGCAAGGTCCTGGACGCCCTCCCCGTCGAGTACGAGGTCTGCTACGTCGACGACGGCAGCCGCGACGGCACCCTCGGCAAGCTCCGCAAGATCGCGGCCCAGTACGCCGACCAGACCCGCTACGTCTCCTTCAGCCGGAACTTCGGCAAGGAGGCCGGCATGCTCGCCGGCCTGCGCGAGGCGACCGGCGACGCGGTGGTCATCATGGACGCGGACCTCCAGCACCCGCCGGAGCTCATCGCCACCATGCTCGACTACTACCGGCTGGGACACGACCAGATCATCGCCCGCCGCACGCGCGAGGGCGACAAGAAGGTCCGCACCGCGCTGAGCCGCCTCTACTACCGGGGCATCAACCGGTGGGTCGACGTGGAGCTCACCGACGGCGTCGGCGACTTCCGGCTGCTGTCGCGCCCGGCCGTGGACGCCCTGCTGTCGCTGCCCGAGTACAACCGCTTCTCCAAGGGCCTCTTCTCCTGGATCGGTTTCGACACCGTCCACTTCGACTACCGCAACGCGCAGCGCGAGGCCGGCGAGACGAAGTGGAAGTTCGGCTCCCTGGTGAACTACGGCATGGACGGGCTGATCTCGTTCAACAACCGGCCGCTGCGCATCGCCATCTGGGCGGGCGTCTCGCTGGTGGCCCTGACGGCGCTGTACGCCCTGTCGATCGCGGTCATCGCGATGACCCAGGGCGTGACCTCCCCGGGCTACGTCACCCTCGTCGCGATCATCGTCGGCCTCGGCGGCGTTCAGATGATCATGCTGGGGCTGATCGGCGAGTACATCGGCCGCATCTACTACGAGACCAAGCGCCGGCCGCACTTCCTCGTCAAGGAGTCGCACGGCACGGAGCCCCTGCCCCGCGACGTGCGGGCCGCCGAGGACATCCGGAAGACCAGCGGCACCGCGGTGCCCGAGAGCGTGATCGCGGAGCGCAGCAGCTGATGCGGAACAAGCCCGAAACCCCCCGCGACACCCCCCGCGACCCGGCCAAGCCGGACCGCAGGACGCAGCTCGGCCAGATCTTCCGGTTCGCGCTGGTCGGCGGGGTCAACACCGGCACCTTCTTCGTGCTGTACCTGATCCTGCACCCGTTCATGCCGTACTTCGCCGCCTACACCCTCGCCTTCGTGCTGGCGATGGTCGGCTCGTTCTTCATGAACACCTACTTCACCTACCGCACCCGGCCGACCTGGAAGAAGTTCCTGCTCTTCCCGCTGACCAACATCACGAACTACGTGATCCAGTCCGCCGGCCTGTACGCCCTGGTGACCTGGGCGGGCATGAACACCAAGATCGCGCCGCTGGTCGCCGCGGTCCTGGCCATCCCGTTCACCTTCGTCCTGTCCCGCAAGATCCTCATCCCGGGCACCGGGGACCAGGCCGGGGAAGCGGAGCAGGCCCGCAAGCCGTCCACGGTCTGAAACCGGAGGGCGGCCCCGCCCGGCCACCCCGTAGATTGAGCGGGCAGGGTCGGGCAAGGCGAGGGGCAAGGGGACAGACGTGTCAGCGGCTAGGCAGGGTGTGCTCGACGCGCGCAGGATCGTGGTCAAGGTCGGATCCTCCTCCCTGACCACGGCCACCGGCGGACTCGACGCCGACCGGGTGGACGCCCTGGTCGACGTACTGGCCAAGGCGCGCGGCGGCGGCGAGAAGGAGATCGTCCTGGTCTCCAGCGGAGCCATCGCCGCCGGGCTCTCCCCGCTCGGCCTGCACCGCCGCCCCACGGACCTGGCCCGCCAGCAGGCCGCCGCCAGCGTCGGGCAGGGCCTGCTCGTCGCCCGGTACACCGCCTCCTTCGCCCGGTACGGGATCCGCGTCGGCCAGGTGCTGCTCACCACCGACGACACCAGCCGGCGCGCGCACTACCGCAACGCCTACCGGACCCTGGACCAGCTCCTGGCCATGGGCGCCCTGCCCGTCGTCAACGAGAACGACACCGTCGCCACCGACGAGATCCGCTTCGGCGACAACGACCGCCTCGCCGCGCTCGTGGCCCACCTCGTCCGCGCCGACCTCCTCGTGCTCCTCTCGGACGTGGACGGCCTCTACGACGGGGACCCGGCCCAGCCCGGCACCAGCCGCATCGACGAGGTGCGCGGCCCCGAGGACATCGCCCACGTCACCATCGGCAGCGTCGGCAAGGCGGGTGTCGGCACCGGCGGCATGGCCACCAAGGTCGAGGCCGCGCGGATCGCCGCGGCGGCCGGCATCCCCGTCGTCCTGACCTCGGCCAGCCAGGCCGCGGACGCCCTGGCCGGGCGGGAGACGGGCACCCTGTTCCACTCCACCGGGCGCCGGTCCACCGACCGGCTGCTCTGGCTCCAGCACGCGTCGACCCCGCAGGGGCACCTCGTCCTGGACGACGGAGCCGTCCGCGCGGTCACCGAGCGCGGCAGCTCGCTGCTGCCCGCGGGCATCGCCTCGGTCGAGGGCGACTTCGTCGCCGGCGACCCCGTCGAACTGCGCTCGACCGACGGCCGGGCCGTCGCCCGCGGCCTCGTCAACTTCGACGCCAAGGAGCTTCCGCGGCTCCTCGGCCGCTCCACGCGCGAGCTCGCGCGCGAACTCGGACCCGAGTACGAGCGGGAGGTCGTCCACCGGGACGATCTGGTCCTGCTGCAGGGCTGAGGTTCGGCAAAACCGCCGCGCGGTGGGCCGAGGACTGGTCAACTGTGAGGGGCGGACAGGCAATGGCGCGGGACGAGGAGGCGGCTGGTGAGACGAGCGCTGACCAGCGTCGGCACCGGGGACGGTGACATCGGCGGGAGCGGGGAGGACCGGGACTCCTCCCGTCTGTGGCACATCACCCTGAGCGTCTCCGGGAAGCCGGCGCCGCTGTGCGAGGTCCGACGCGGGCTGGAGCAGCTCGCCCACGACCACCCCTTCCTGCTGACCAGCCGGTACGCCGACGACCACGCGGAAATCCGCTACTGGGAGGAGGCCCGCGACCTCCACGACGCGGCGGCCGTCGCTCTGCGGCTGTGGGGCGAGCACCGCTCCTCGGCGAAGCTGCCGCCCTGGGAGATCGTCGGCCTGGAGGTCATCGACCGGGCCACCTACCACCAGCGCGTCGCCGAGGGCTACGGCCCGCCCCCGGCCCACCCGGTGGGCGTGCACCCCTACTGACGCGCCCGGCGCCGGGGGCGGTGTGCCAAGGAGGCGGCCGTCTCGGGGGGTGGAACCCCATCCGGCCCGGCCGGGGCGGGGATTACCCTGGCCGCATGACCTCGCTCGATGCCACCACCTCGCCCGTGATCGCCACCGCGCAAGCCGCCCGCACCGCCGCCGCGGCCATCGCCCCGCTCCCGCGGTCCGCCAAGGACACCGCCCTGCTGGCCATCGCCGACGCGCTGGAGGCCCGTACCGCCGAGATCGTCGAGGCCAACGCCGTCGACACGGCCAAGGCCCGCGAGGCCGGGACGAGCGAGACCGTCATCGACCGCCTGACCCTCACCCCCGAGCGCGTCAAGGCCATCGCCTCCGACGTGCGCGACGTCGCGGCACTGCCCGACCCCGTCGGCGAGGTCGTCCGCGGCTCCACCCTCCCCAACGGCATCGACCTGCGCCAGATCCGTGTCCCGCTCGGCGTCGTCGGCATCATCTACGAGGCACGCCCCAACGTCACCGTCGACGCCGCCGCCCTCTGCCTGAAGTCCGGCAACGCCGTCCTGCTGCGCGGCTCCTCCTCCGCCTACGCCTCCAACACGGCCCTCGTCGGCATCCTGCGGGACGCCATCTCCGGGGCCGGTCTGCCCGCCGACGCGATCCAGCTCGTCCCCGGTGAGTCCCGCGACTCCGTCCGCGAGCTGATGCGCGCCCGCGGCCTCGTCGACGTGCTCATCCCGCGCGGCGGCGCCTCCCTCATCAAGACCGTGGTCGAGGAGTCCATCGTCCCGGTCATCGAGACCGGTACCGGCAACTGCCACGTCTACGTGGACGCCCAGGCCGACCTGGCCATGGCCGTGGACATCCTGATCAACTCCAAGGCCCAGCGGCCCTCGGTCTGCAACTCGGCCGAGACCCTCCTCGTCCACCGGGACATCGCCGCCGCCTTCCTGCCGCTGGCCCTGGACGCACTCGCCGAAGCCGGCGTGACCGTCCACGGCGACGGCGAGGTGCTCTCGTACGCCGAAGGCACCAAGGTCACCGCGCTCCCCGCCACCGACGAGGACTGGGCCGCCGAGTACCTCTCCTACGACATCGCCGCCGGGGTCGTCGACTCCCTCGACGACGCCGTCGCCCACATCCGCCGCTGGACCTCCGGCCACACCGAGGCGATCGTCACCACCTCGCAGGCCGCCGCGCGCCGCTTCACCCAGCTGGTCGACTCGACGACGGTTGCCGTGAACGCCTCCACCCGGTTCACGGACGGTGGTCAGTTCGGCTTCGGTGCGGAGATCGGCATCTCCACCCAGAAGCTGCACGCCCGGGGCCCCATGGGGCTTCCGGAGCTCACCTCGACCAAGTACATCGTCACCGGCGACGGTCACGTACGGTAACCGACCCCTGAACACCGTGTGGCCGGATTTCGGCGCACACCCTGCCCAAAGGTGTCCCTCAGGTCTACGCTGGTCCCGTGCCGGACGACGTGGGGGGCAAACCGTTCCCGGACGACGGGGAGCCCGACGACGACCGCGGAGGCGCGGACAAGGACTTCGCCTCCGTGGTGTTCGACGAGGACTTCGTCCGGAACGCCGAGATCCGTGAACCGAGCGCCGCGGAGCGCCAGCGGGCCGGCGACCGGGCGCGCGCCGAGGCGGCCGAGGCCGCCCGCGCCGCCTTCGCCGGCGGCTGGACGGGCGACGAGGACTACGACGCGTACGCGTACTCCCCTCCCGACGGCCACCGGTCCGACGACTCGGGCTGGGACCACGGCCACGGCTTCGGGTACCCGGACGGCCCCTACGGCGCGTACGGCGGCAGCCTGCGCCCCTACCGGGGACGCTCGCCCTGGCTGCGCCCGGTCGCCTGGATCCTCGCCTTCGTGATGGGCCTCGGCATGATCGCGCTCGCCTTCAGCGCCGTCTACCGCAGCGCCGCGAGCGACGCCGAACCCGCTCCGGCGCCCGCCAGCACCCCGATGGGCGAAGTCGCCGGTGCGGGCAAGTTTATGGACCGCGTCGGCCGCCAACCCTGAAGGTAGACCCCGCTCCCTTTCGCCGGAGCCGGGGGCTTCTCTGAAGCGGGGACAGCGGGGAGAAGCGATGGCCGTGTCAGGAGATCCACCCAGCGGCACCAACGGCACCCCCGGAGGCACCGAAGGGGGCGACGACGACTTCCGGTCGGACGAGTACCGATCGGTCGTGTTCGACGACGACTTCGTCCGGGCTGCCCGGCTCCAGGAGTTCTCGGCGCAGGAACGCATGGGCGAGCACGCCCGCGCCGTACGCAGCCGGTCGTTCTGGTCGGGCGCGGGTGCCGCCGGACCGCGCGGCGGCGCGTCGGCGGCCCGGCAGGGCCGCGTCATCGTGCTGTGCATCACCCTGGCGCTCGCCGCCGCCGTCTACATGGGGCTGCGCAACCCCTACGTGCCACCCGCCGAAGGCCCGGCGGAGGCGCTCAGCAGCACCGTCGTCCCGCTCGCGCCCACCGAACCCGTACCGGGCGGCCGGCCCGCCGACCTGTACGCGAAGAGCCCGGCAGCGCACTACCGCGTCGGGGCGGCCGGGATCAACCTGCCCGCCGTGCGCCGCACCCACCACTTCACCGACAGCCAGGTGCTCGCCGCGCTGACCATCGCCAAGGACTACCTGGTGCAGTCCTCACTGGACCCCGACGTGCTGTCCGCGACGGCCTCCCGGCCGGTGCGGGTCCTGCTCGATCCCGCCCAGCTGACGCAGTTCGACCAGAGCGTGCTCGCGCCGTCCGGTGACGGGCGGCACGCCGTCACGGGCTGGCTGGTCCGCTTCGACCCCGCCGTCGCGGTCGTGGCCGACACCAGGGTCCGGGTCAGCGGAGTGCTCGCCTTCCACGAGGCAGGCCCGAACGTGCTGGAAGTGACCACCGACCACACCTTCGTCTACGCCGTGCGCCCGGCCACCGGCCTGCCGGCCGCCGCGGACGGCTCCTCGCTCTTCACCGTCCGGCGTGAGCTGAAACTGCGCTTCGACCGCGACGACCTCACGGCCCGGCGGGCGGAGCTGGTCACGGCCTACGTCATGGCCGGACCGCAGGACTGCTCCGCCGACCCGGCTGCGGGCTTCCGCCCGCTGCCGGCCGGCGCCGGGCCGACCACCGTCGGCCCGGCCGCGAGCGATCCGTACGCCAGCGGGCAGCCGCGGCGCTCGGCCGGGCTGTGCGGGGTCATGGCGCCGACGGCCTCCCCGGAGCAGGGCGTCAGCCCTGCCCCGTAGCCCCGCCCCGGCCGGCGTCCCCGTTCCCGTCGTTGTCCCGGTCCCGGTCCCTGTCCGTGCCCTTGTCCCCGCTGCCGGCCGAGCCCGAGCCCGCGCCGGAGCCCGCGCTCGAGCCCGCGCCCGCTCCCGTGAACTTGTCCCGGAGCTTGCCGCCCAGGTCCGCGGTGCCGCCGGCGAGGTCGCCGACCAGCTTCATCAGCGGGTCCTTGCTGGTGCGCACCGAGTCGGCGTAGTGCGAGGCGGACTGCCGGAAGGAGTCGGTCACCGAGGTGTCCTTGTCCTCCTCGCGCCGCGGATAGTGGCCGTCCATGATCCGCTGGTAGTCCCGGTTCTGCGACCACTTCTTCAGCTCGGCCGCCCGCACCGTCGTGAAGGGGTGCGTCCGGGGCAGCACATTGAGGATCTTCAGCACGGAGTCGCGCAGGTCGCCGCTCTTCTCGTACTCGTCGGCCTGGGCGAGGAACGCGTCGACGTTCATCTCGTGGAGGTGGTTGCCGCCCGCGAGCTTCATCAGTCCGCGCATCGAGGCGTGCACGTCCTGTCCCACCAGCAGACCCGCCCGGTCCGCCGAAAGCTCCGACTTGCGGAACCACTCGCGCAGCGCGGTCACGAGCGCCATGATCGCCACATTGCCCAGCGGGATCCACGCGATCTTGAGCGCGAGGGTCGTCAGGAAGAGCAGGATCGTGCGGTACACGGCGTGCCCCGACAGGGCGTGGCCCACCTCGTGGCCCACCACCGCCCGCATCTCCTCCTCGTCGAGCAGCTCGACGAGGGCGGTGGTGACCACGATGATCGGCTCGTCCAGCCCGATGCACATGGCGTTCGGCTTGGGGTCCTGCTGCACGTACATCTGCGGGACCTTCTCCAGGTCCAGGATGTAGCAGGCGTCGAGGAGCATCGCGTGCAGGTGCGGGAACTGCGTCTCGCCCACCCGGACGGAGTCCGACAGGAAGAGCAGTCGCAGACTGCGCTCCGGCAGCAGCCCGCTCAGCGCCTTGAAGACCGTGTCGAAGCCGGTCAGCTTGCGCAGGGCCACCAGCGCCGAGCGGTCCGCCGGATGCTCGTACGCCCGTGAGGAAATACCGGGAAACCTCCTGCGGTCCCGTGCCGGTGCCTTCTCGAAGCCCGTCCCCGTCATAGCGCCCTCCCCGTTGGTCCGTCCGTCTGTCGGTCCGTCTATCCTCTCCAACGCCTGAGTCGGCGTGAGCGTGCCCCAGGCCCCCGCATACGATGTGAGCGAAGTCTCCGCCCGCTCCCCGACTCGATAGGTACCTGCCTGATGAGCCTCGCCTCCACCGCCCACACCCTGGTCGTCCTCGCCTCGGAGGGCGCCGAGCAGCACGGCGGCAACCACGACAGCCTCAACCCGTACCTGACCGGCGGCGCAGCCTTCGCCATCCTCCTGCTGCTGCTGTGGGTCACCACGCGCCTGAACCGCGACCGCTGAATCCCGCGCACCGCGCACGCGCCCGGAGGCGGGTCCCCGCCGCGCCACCGGGCCAGTAGGCTCTGCGCTCATGGGAGAGCAGGAAGTGCCTACCGGCCCGGTCAAGCGCCGGCTCGGCGTGATGGGCGGGACGTTCGATCCGATCCACCACGGACACCTGGTGGCCGCCAGCGAGGTGGCCGCACTGTTCCACCTCGACGAGGTGATGTTCGTACCGACCGGTGAGCCGTGGCAGAAGTCGCAGCGCGCCGTGTCGTCGGCCGAGGACCGGTATCTGATGACGGTCATCGCGACCGCCTCGAACCCGCAGTTCTCGGTGAGCCGGATCGACATCGACCGCGGCGGACCGACGTACACCATCGACACCCTGCGGGACCTGAGCGCGCTCAACGACGACGCCGACCTGTTCTTCATCACCGGCGCCGACGCCCTCGCCCAGATCCTGACCTGGCGGAACGCCGACGAGCTCTTCGCCCTCGCCCACTTCATCGGCGTCACCCGGCCCGGCCACGTCCTCACCGACGACGGCCTGCCCGAGGGCGGTGTCTCCCTCGTCGAGGTGCCCGCGCTGGCCATTTCGTCCACGGACTGCCGCGCACGCGTCGCCAAGGGGGATCCTGTCTGGTACTTGGTGCCCGACGGCGTGGTCCGCTACATCGACAAGCGTGAGCTGTACCGGGGAGCCTGAGCTTCCGGAGAGAGGGGCCCCGCGGTGAACGACCGACAGGAGCCGTACGACCCGTACGCGAGCCAGGAGCAGCAGCTCGTCGGCTACGACGCGTACGGGCGGCCGGTGTACGGCCAGGTGCCCGCGCAGCCCGCCCCCGCCCCTCCGTACGAGCAGCAGCGGTACGAGCAGCAGTCGCAGCAGTACGAGCCGCAGCCGCAGCAGCAGTACGAGCAGCCCCAGTACGACCAGCCCCAGTACGAGCAGTCCCCGTACGAGCAGCAGTACGGCTACGACCACCAGGCCTACGGCCGCCAGCCGCAGCAGCCGCAGCAGCCGCAGCAGCCGCAGCAGTACTACGCGCAGCAGCCGCAGCAGCAGGAGTACCCCCCGGCCCAGCCCTACGGGTACGACACCCAGGCCACCCAGCAGTGGATCCCGCAGCAGTCCGCCCCGGAGGCGCCGGCCCGTGAGCCGGCACCGGCTCCCGCGCCCGCACCCGAGCCGGAGTTCCGGCCGGCCGCCGCGCAGGTCCCGGAGCCCCGCCGGGCGGAGGGTCCGGCCGGGCAGGGGCCCTCGTACCGCACCGAGCAGTTCGCCTTCCTCGACCAGCAGGACGAGGAGTCCGAGGACGTCATCGACTGGCTCGCCTTCACCGAGAGCCGCACCGAGCGCCGCGAGGAAGCCCGCCGGCGCGGCCGCAACCGCGTGGTCGCGCTGATCGTGGTGCTGGCCGTCTTCGTCGCCTGCGGCCTGGGGTACCTCTGGTACGCGGGCAAGCTGCCGTTCCTGGAGGGTCCCGGCAAGGGATCGGGCGGCGCGGCCGCCAGCGGTCCGCAGAAGCGCGACATGATCGTCGTCCACCTGCACAACACCAAGAAGGGCGGCACCTCCACGGCGCTGCTCGTCGACAACGTCACCACCAAGCAGGGCGCCACCGTGCTGGTGCCGAACGGGCTGAACGTCACCAAGGACGACGGCACCGGCACCCAGCTGGGCAAGGCCGTCGAGGGCGGTGGCCTGGGCGTACGGGAGTCCCTCGACTCGGTCCTCGGCACCCACATCGGCGGCACCTGGCGCCTGGACACCCCCTTCCTGGAAAACTTCGTGGAGCTGGTCGGCGGCATCGAGGTCGACACCGACGCGGCGGTCCCGGCGGACGACTCGGTGAAGGCCCCCGCCGTCGGCCAGGGCCAGAAGCAGAGCCTCAGCGGTGCCATGGCCGTCGCGTACGCCACGTACCGGGCCCCGGGCGAGCCCGAGGCCAAGCAGCTGGACCGCTTCGGCAAGGTCCTGTTCGCCCTGCTGCGCAAGGTGCCCGGCGATCCGAAGTCGGCGGCCATGACCGTCGAGACCACCGGCCAGATCCTGGACCCGGCGCTGAACGCGCAGAGCCTCGGCGCGCTGCTGTCCAAGCTCGGGGAGCACGCCAAGGTGGGCGCCTACCGCACCGATGTCCTCGCCCTGAAGCCCGACGGCGGCCTCACGGACGACGCCAACAAGAAGGTCGTCAAGGAGGTCCTCGGCGGCTCGGCCACGGATTCCCAGCCCGGCGCGGCCCCCAGGGTGGGCCTGAAGGACGCCAGCGGCGACGAGAAGAGCCAGACGGCGGCGAAGGCGGCCCTGGTCAACGGCGGCTACACCCTGGTGGACGGCGGCAAGTCCGACAAGCCCGCGCCCGGGTCGCAGATCACTTACCAGGACGACGCCCAGCGGGACAAGGCGATCGAGGTCGCCAAGACGCTGGGGCTGCCCGAGACGGTCGTGAAGAAGGCCGAGAACGCGGTCAACGCGGACGTCGTGGTGACCCTGGGCAAGGATTACAAACCGTCCTGAGCCTTCTGCTGCCGCGCCTGTGAGGTGCGCTTCCGCCCGCGCGGGTCGCTGCGCGCGGGCGGTGACGGCGGTACATGAGACCCTTGTAAGGATCTGCCCGCCAACCCGAAAGCATGGCCAGTGACCGCCACGGACCGCTCCATCGAGCTCATCACCGCCGCCGCCCAGGCCGCGGCCGACCGGCTCGCGCACGACATCATCGCGTACGACGTCAGCGACGTGCTGTCGATCACCGACGCCTTCCTGCTCGCCTCGGCGCCCAACGACCGCCAGGTCAAGTCGATCGTGGACGAGATCGAGGAGCGTCTGCTCAAGGAACTCGGCGCGAAGCCGGTTCGCCGCGAGGGCGACCGCGACGCCCGCTGGATCCTGCTCGACTACATCGACATCGTCGTCCACGTGCAGCACAGCGAGGAGCGCGTCTTCTACGCGCTGGAGCGCCTGTGGAAGGACTGCCCCGAGATCGACCTCCCCGAGGACGCCAAGCTCACCAAGGGCAAGGCCGAGGAGCACGCCCAGCTGCGCGCGACGCAGGGCGACGACGAACTGGACGGTGATCTGTTCTGAGCACCACCCACCACGGCACGAACCTCGACGGTACGACCACTCCGGGCGGGACCGGCCGGAAGATCGTCCTCTGGCGGCACGGCCAGACCTCGTGGAATCTGGAGCGCCGCTTCCAGGGCTCGACGGACATCGAGCTGACCGAGGACGGTGTGGCGCAGGCGCGCCGCGCCGCCCGGCTGCTCGCGTCCCTGAGCCCCGATGCCATCGTCGCCTCGGACCTCCAGCGGGCCGCGGCCACGGCCGCCGAGCTGGCGGCCGTCACCGGCCTGCCCGTGACGCACGACGAGGCGCTGCGCGAGACGTACGCCGGCGAGTGGCAGGGCCTCACGCACAACGAGATCCTCGAGAAGTACGGCGAGCAGTACGCGGCGTGGAAGCGCGGCGAGGCGGTCCGCCGCGGCGGCGGTGAGCTGGAGACCGAGGTCGCCGACCGGGCCGCGCCGGTGGTGCTGGAACACGCCGGCCGGCTGCCCGTGGGCGGCACGCTCGTCGTGGTCAGCCACGGCGGCACGATCCGTACGACGATCGGCCGCCTGCTGGGCCTGGACTCGTACTACTGGGAGGGCCTGGGCGGGCTCTCCAACTGCTGCTGGTCCGTCCTCGGTGAGGGCGCGCGCGGCTGGCGTCTGATGGAGCACAACGCCGGCACGTTGCCGGAACCGGTGCTCGGCGACGACGACTGACATCGTCCCGGGGTGGCTTCCGCCCCGCTGCCACCCGGATTTCACTTTCCGGCTGGTCACAGGCTAGAGTTCTTCTTGTTCGCAGCGCAGAACACCGGAAACGGGGGGAGCGTTCGCGGAGAGCGGGGCTATAGCTCAGTTGGTAGAGCGCCTGCATGGCATGCAGGAGGTCTGGAGTTCAATTCTCCATAGCTCCACAATCAAGATCCCGTCCCCAACAGGGGGCGGGATCTTTGCTTTTGTCCCCAGCTGCCCAGGCGCGCACCGGCATGGCAGAATCGGACGGCCGGAGGGGGACGACGACGGTCCGACGCGGGAGGGAGTCGCTGACGGATGGGTGCACACCGGCGGCGGTGCGACTGGTGCAACAACGGCACGCCGATCGTGCGGGACATGGAGCCGATCAACCCCGACTACCAGTACTGGTGCGAGGAATGCGCGCGGGCGCTGATCATAAAAGGCGACCCGATCGAGACCTACCGCGAGCTGGAGGGCGAGCCGATCTACGGCCGGCTGCTCGATGAGCACTGCACGCTGAAGCGCTTCTACCAGTTCGCCCGTGCCTGACGATATGGGTCAAAACGGGCATGGCCCCAGGTCGGCGGAAACCGATTTTTGGACCAGGGCCATGACCGTGTAATGTTTGGGACGTCGCCAAGGGGAACCGGAAACGGAGAGCGAAGCGGCAGGCAAGACAAGGGGCTATAGCTCAGTTGGTAGAGCGCCTGCATGGCATGCAGGAGGTCTGGAGTTCAATTCTCCATAGCTCCACAGTGAAGAAGCGGGCCACCCGGATCGGGTGGCCCGCTTCTCGTCGTGCGTCCGCGGACCGGAAGGACGCGGCGTCCGCGCGGGCCGCTGCGGTACCCTGGCGCCATGCGTGCCGTACGCCTCCTGCTTACCGAGCCGCGCTGAACAGCACCGACCCCACGAGACGGTCGGCCTCGGCGCGGCGCCCCCTCCTGTGCGAGGGGTTTTTTCGTTTGGGCAGGCAGAGACGGCAGAGACGATCGATGGAGCTTCAGAAATCATGAGCGAGACGAACACCCCGGCCCCCGAGGCGGCCGAGGCGCACCGCTACACGGCTGCCATGGCCGCCGACATCGAGGCACGCTGGCAGGACGTATGGGACGCCCAGGGCACCTACGAGGCCCCGAACCCGACCGGTGACCTGGCCGGTGCCGAGTCTTCACAGGCAGCGGCGGTCGTGGCGCGGCCCAAGAAGTTCATCATGGACATGTTCCCGTACCCCTCGGGCGCGGGCCTGCACGTCGGCCACCCGCTGGGGTACATCGCCACCGACGTCTACGCCCGCCACCAGCGGATGACCGGCCACAACGTCCTGCACACCCTGGGCTTCGACGCCTTCGGCCTGCCGGCCGAGCAGTACGCCGTGCAGACCGGAACGCACCCGCGCGTGTCGACCGAGGCGAACATCGAGAACATGAAGGTCCAGCTGCGCCGGCTGGGCCTGGGCCACGACAAGCGCCGCTCGTTCGCCACGATCGACCCGGACTACTACAAGTGGACGCAGTGGATCTTCCTGCAGATCTACAACTCCTGGTACGACGCCGAGGCGAAGAGGGCCCGCCCGATCGCCGAGCTGGTCGCCGCCTTCGAGGACGGCTCGCGCGAGCTGCCCGGCGGCGTCTCCTGGGCCGCGCTGGACGCGGGCGAGCGGGCCGACGTACTGAACGAGCACCGGCTGGCGTACTCCTCCGACGCGCCCGTCAACTGGTGCCCCGGGCTGGGCACCGTGCTGGCCAACGAGGAGGTCACCGCCGACAACCGGTCCGAGCGCGGCAACTTCCCCGTCTTCAAGTCCAAGCTGAGCCAGTGGAACATGCGGATCACGGCCTACGCCGACCGCCTGATCGACGACCTGGACGCGCTGGACTGGCCCGAGGCCATCAAGCTGCAGCAGCGGAACTGGATCGGCCGCAGCGAGGGCGCCCGCGTCGACTTCGCGGTCGGCGGCGACGCCATCACCGTGTTCACCACGCGCCCCGACACGCTGTTCGGCGCCACCTACATGGTGCTGGCGCCCGAGCACGAGCTGGTCTCGAAGATCGTCCCGGCCGAGTGGCCCGAGGGCACCCACCAGCTGTGGACCGGCGGCAACGCGACCCCCGCCGAGGCCGTGGACGCGTACCGCAAGCAGGCAGCCTCGAAGTCCGACGTCGAGCGGCAGGCCGAGGCCAAGGACAAGACCGGCGTCTTCACCGGCGCCTACGCGACGAACCCGGTCAGCGGCGACCTGGTCCCGGTCTTCATCGCGGACTACGTGCTGATGGGCTACGGCACCGGCGCGATCATGGCCGTACCGGCGCACGACAGCCGCGACTTCGAGTTCGCGCGCGCCTTCGAGCTGCCGGTGCGCTGCGTCGTCCGGCCCACGGACGACCGCGACGCCGACCCGGCCGAGTGGGACGACGCGTTCTCCTCCTACGACGGCACGATCGTCAACTCCACGGGCGAGGGCGTCTCGCTGGACGGCCTGGGCGTCGTCGAGGCGAAGGCCGCGATCACCGACTGGCTGGCCGAGCGCGGCATCGGCGAGGGGACCGTCAACTTCCGGCTGCGCGACTGGCTGTTCAGCCGCCAGCGCTACTGGGGCGAGCCCTTCCCGATCGTCTACGACGAGGACGGCGTCGCGCACTCCCTGCCCGCGTCGATGCTGCCGCTGGAGCTGCCGGAGGTCGAGGACTACTCGCCGCGCACCTTCGAGCCCGACGACGCCGCCTCCAAGCCCGAGACCCCGCTGTCGCGGAACGCGGACTGGGTCAACGTCGAGCTGGACCTGGGCGACGGGCGGGGCGTGCGCCCGTACCGGCGCGAGACCAACACCATGCCGAACTGGGCCGGTTCCTGCTGGTACGAGCTGCGCTACCTGGACCCGAACAACGCGTCGGCCCTGGTGGACCCGCAGATCGAGCAGTACTGGATGGGTCCGCGCGAGGGCCAGCCGCACGGCGGCGTCGACCTGTACGTGGGCGGCGCCGAGCACGCCGTGCTGCACCTGCTGTACGCGCGGTTCTGGTCCAAGGTCCTGTTCGACCTGGGGCACGTCTCGTCGGTGGAGCCGTTCCACAAGCTGTTCAACCAGGGCATGATCCAGGCGTACGCGTACACGGACGCGCGCGGCGTGTACGTCCCGGCGGCCGAGGTTGAGGAGCGCGACGGCGGCTACTTCCACCAGGGAGAACCCGTCAAGCGCGAGCACGGCAAGATGGGCAAGTCCCTGAAGAACGCCGTCACGCCGGACGAGATGTGCGCGGAGTACGGCGCGGACACCCTGCGCCTGTACGAGATGGCGATGGGCCCGCTGGACGTCTCGCGCCCGTGGGACACGCGCGCCGTCGTCGGCCAGTACCGGCTGCTGCAGCGCCTGTGGCGCAACGTGGTGGACGAGGAGACAGGCGTGGTGACGGTCGTCGACGCCGAGCCCGGCGAGGACACCCTGCGCGCGCTGCACAAGGCCATCGACGGGGTCGGCGGCGATCTGGCGGGGCTGCGCTTCAACACGGCCATCGCGAAGATCACCGAGCTGAACAACGCCCTGACGAAGGCGGGCCGGCCGCTGGAGCGCTCGGTCGCGGAGCGGCTGGTGCTGCTGGTCGCCCCGCTGGCGCCGCACATCGCGGAGGAGCTGTGGCAGCGCCTGGGCCACGGCGAGTCGGTCGTCCACCAGGACTTCCCGGTCGCGGACCCGGCGTACGTCGTGGACGAGAGCGTCACGTGCGTCGTCCAGATCAAGGGCAAGGTCAAGGCCCGCCTGGAGGTGTCGCCGACGATCTCCGACGCGGACCTGGAGCAGCTGGCGCTGGGTGACGCGGCGGTCGTGGCGGCGC
This sequence comes from Streptomyces sp. ICC4, assembly GCF_003287915.1. Lineage (NCBI taxonomy): Bacteria > Bacillati > Actinomycetota > Actinomycetes > Kitasatosporales > Streptomycetaceae > Streptomyces > Streptomyces sp. ICC4. The sequence goes on from NZ_CP030286.1 coordinate 697,412, forward strand.
TGGGCGGTGCCGAGATCCGCAAGGTGATCGTGCGCGCGCCGAAGCTGGTGAACATCGTCGTCTGACGCGTCTAAGGGTATTCCCGTACGGGCAGGTTGGGGGTTCGATGGGAACCCGCGGCCTGCCCGTGGCGTTTACGGTGGAAGGGAGCAATCGGCTGGGGAAGGGAACCTCATGGAGGCGGTCTTTATCATCGTGGCCCTGGTGCTGCTGTTCGCCTTCTTGGGGCTCGGTGTCTATGCGACGGTGAAGGTGGTCGGAGCCGCCAAGCGCGGCGTGGACCGGACCATCACCCAGGCCCGCCGCACCGTGGAGGACACCACCCTGAGGGCGCGCAGCTTCGGCCAGGTGGGAGTCGCGGGGGCGCTGGCGCAGCTGCGGCTGGACCTGCGGACGTCGATGCGGGCCACGCAGCAGGCGCTGTACCAAGGGGTCCAGACGGATGCCTCCCTCAAGGAGTCGCTGGGGCTGTTCGAGCGGCTGAGCGCCCACGGGCACGAGCTGGACGACGAGCTGAAGCGGCTGGAGGCCGAGCCGGACCGCAAGCGCACGGAGGCGAGCCTGCCGGACCTGCGGGAGCGCACGGCGAAGATCACGGAGGCGTCCGACTCGCTGCGCTGGGCGGCGCGCGACCGTGCCCGCCGCTTCGCCGCGGACGATCTGTCCGCGCTGTCGGACCAGATCGAGGTCGAGTCGGGAGCCCTGCGGGACTGGTCCCGCGAGTCGATCGACGACCTCGCGTTCCCGGGGTCCCCGCAGGCTTCCCCCGCTGCCCCTGCGACCGGCTCCTGGGGCGCCCCGCAGACGCCCGTGACGCCCCCGGCGGCGCTGGCGCAGCCCGTCGCGGCACCGCAGTACCCCTGGCAGAAGTCGCCCCGCCCGGAGACGACGACCTGACCCCCGGACCGGCGGCCGGGGCCCCCGAGGAGGGCCCGGGCTGCCGGAACACCCCGGCTCCCGGTAACCTCCGCCTCATGTCCCGCCATGTCGCGATCGTCACCGATTCCACGGCCTACCTGCCCCAACCGGCCATGTCGCGGCACGGAATCACCTCCGTCCCGCTGACCGTGGTCCTCGGCGGCGAGGCCCTCGAAGAGGGCACGGAGATCTCGGCCCGGAGCCTCGCCCTGGCGCTGCAGAAGCGCCGCTCGGTCACCACCTCCCGCCCCAGCCCCGAGGACTTCGTCCGGGCCTACCGGGCGGCCGCCGATGCCGGTGCGACCGGCATCGTCAGCCTGCACCTGTCCGCCGAGTTCTCCGGCACCTACGACGCCGCCGTGCTCGCCGCGAAGACCGCCCCGGTGCCGGTCCGCGTCGTGGACACCGGCATGGTCGCGATGGCCCTCGGCTTCTGCGCCCTGGCCGCCGCCGAGGTGGCCGAGGCCGGCGGATCCGTGGACGAGGCCGTCGCGGCCGCCGAGAAGCGGGCCGCCGGGATGTCCGCGTACTTCTACGTCGACACCCTCGACTACCTCCGCCGCGGCGGGCGGATCGGCGCCGCGCAGGCCCTGCTCGGTTCGGCGCTCGCGGTCAAGCCGCTGCTGACGCTGGACGGCGGGCGGATCGAGATGCTGGAGAAGGTGCGGACGGCGTCCAAGGCCATCGCGCGGCTGGAAGAGCTCGCCGTGGAGCGCGCCGGGTCCGGCGCCGTCGACGTGGCCGTGCACCACCTGGCGGCCCCGGAGCGTGCGGAGAAGCTCGCGCAGCGGCTCCGGGAGCGGATCCCGGGGCTGGTCGAGCTGCACGTCAGCGAGGTCGGTGCGGTGATCGGCGCGCACACCGGGCCGGGGCTGCTGGCGGCGGTCGTCTCCCCGCGCTGATCACCGGTTCGGGTGACGGAGTTATCCACAACGGGTCCGTCATCCACCGGAATTGAAGGTTCCGAACGGCGTTCCGGCTGCGGTCCTACGGTCGTGGCATGACTCTTCGCGCTCGTATTCACACTCGCAGTCGTACTCCGCGTCCCGCCGGCGCCGGTGGCGGCCCCGGCCGTTCCCGGCTCTCCGACAGCCGTCTGCGTCACCGACGGCGCCCGCCCGCCGGTGGTTCCGAGCCGGCGGCCGTGCGCCGCAGGGCCGAGGCGCTGCTCGGCGCCGGCCGGGCGGTGCCGTCACCGTTGCCGTCGCCCCCCTTCCCGGCTCCGCCGGTGGCTGTGGACCTGCCTCCGCCTGTGCCGCCTCCGCCCGTGCCTCCGCCTGCGGCCGTGCCCTTGGCCGGGGAGGAGGTGCTGCCCGCCGGGGTCGCGGGGCGGCTCGCGGTGCGGGAGCGGCTGCCGCTGTGGCTGCAGGCCCGCTGCGGGGTGGAGCCGCGCACGGTGGTGGCCGTCTCGGTCGTGCTGGCCCTGGCGGTCGGGTTCGCGGGACAGCAGTACTGGTCGGCCAGGCCGAGGCCGGTGACCGCTCCGGCCCTGGTGTCGCCCGTGCCCGCGCCGGCCGCGGCCGCCCTGCCCGCCTCCGCCGGCGGGGGGTCCGGGCCGATCCTGGTCGACGTCAGCGGCAAGGTCCGGGATCCGGGGGTGCGCAGACTGCCCGCGGGTTCGCGGGTGGAGGACGCCCTGGTCGCCGCCGGGGGCGTGCGGCCCGGGACGGACACCACCGCGCTCAACCGGGCCCGGGTCCTGACGGACGGCGAGCAGGTGCTGGTCGGGGCCCCGGCGCCGCCGCCGGCGGGCGGGGGCGGCCCGCCCGCCGGGCCGCTGAGCCTCGGCACGGCGACGGCCGAGCAGTTGGACGGCCTGCCGGGGGTCGGGCCGGTCCTCGCGCAGCACATCGTGGACTTCCGCACGGCTCGCGGGGGTTTCCGCACGGTCGAAGAGCTCCGGCAGGTCAACGGGATCGGCGAGCGGCGCTTCGCCGACCTGCGGAAGCTGGTGCGGCCGTGAGCCGGGCCGGGGGAGCGGAGCCGGACCGGCCCGTCCGTGACGTGGCGGACGCGCGCCCTGCGGATCCGCGCCCTGCGGATCTGCGCCTGGCCGGGCCCGCGGCGGTTGCCTGGGCGGCGGCCGCCGTCGCCCTCGGCGCACCGGCCGCCCGGAGCCTGTCCGCGGCGGCCCTGGGGGCGTTCGGAGCCGGGCTGCTGGTGCTGGCCGGACGTCGGCGCCCCGAGCCGTCCAGGAAGGCCGTGGCGGCCGCGGCGGCCGCCCTGCTCTGCGCGGCCGCCGCGGCCGGGGTGGCGGGGCTCCAGCGGGCCGAGGCGCGAGCGGGGCCGGTCGAGGAGCTGGCCCGGGAGCACGCCCGCGTACTCGTCGAGCTCACCGTCGGATCCGATCCGCGGGCCGCCCGGAGCGGGAGCGGGCCGCCCGTGGCGGTACTCGACGCGGTGGTGACCCGGGTGACCGCGCCCGACGGCGTGCGGACGCGGGTCGAGACCCCCGTGCGGGTGCTGGCGGGACATCCGGGATGGACCCGGCTGCAGCCCTCGACCCGGGTCGAGGCGGTCGTCCGGCTGGCCCCGGCCCGCGGCGGGGAGCGGGCGATCGCCCTGCTCCGCCCGGCCGGGGACACCCCGCCGAGGGTGACCGGGGGTCCGGACACCGCGCAGCGGATCGCAGGGCAGCTGCGGGCCGGGCTGCGCGAGGTCACCGACGGGCTGGCGCCGGACGCCAGGGCGCTGCTGCCGGGGCTGGTCGTCGGGGACACCTCCCGCGTGGAGCCCGACCTGTACGAGGCGTTCCGGGCCACCGACCTGCTGCACCTGCTGGCCGTCTCGGGCTCCAACCTGACCGTGGTGCTCTTCCTGCTCATCGGGTCCCCGGCCCGGGCGCAGCAGGCGGAGCGGGGCGGCCTGGCACCGCGCCTCGGGCTCTCGCTGCGGGCGACCGCCCTGGGCGGGGCGGCGCTCACTCTGGCCTTCGTGGTGGTGTGCCGGCCCGAGCCGAGCGTGCTGCGGGCGGCGGCCTGCGGGGCGGTCACCCTGCTGGCCATCGCCACCGGGCGGCGCAGATCCCTCATCCCGGCGCTGGCCGCGGCCGTCCTGCTGCTCGTGCTCTACGACCCGTGGCTGGCCCGCAGCCCCGGATTCCTCCTCTCGGTCCTGGCCACCGGAGCCCTGCTGACCCTCGCCCCCCGGTGGAGCGCGGCCCTGCGCGGGCGCGGGGTACGTCCGCGCCCGGCGGAGGCGCTGGCGGCCGCCGCGGCCGCCCAGGCGGTGTGCGCGCCCGTCGTGGCCGTCCTGTCGGCCCGGGTGAGCCTGGTGGCGGTGCCGTGCAATCTGCTGGCCGAACTGGCCGCGGGCCCCGCGACGGTCCTGGGGTTCGCCGCACTGGCGGCGGCCCCGCTGTACCGGCCGGCGGCCGAGCTCCTCGCCTGGTGCGCGGGGGTGCCGGCCGGGTGGATCGCCGCCGTGGCCCGGGGCGGCGCGAGGCTGCCCGGGGCGGAGCTGGGCTGGCCCGGCGGGGTGGGCGGGGGGTTCCTGCTCGCCGCCGTCACCCTGGCCCTGGTGGGGCTCGGCATCCGGTTCGGCCGCCGGCGCCGCAGTCGGTGGGTCGTCTGCGCCGTGGCCGCGGCGCTGCTCCTCGCGGTGCTGAGGCCGCCGCTGTTGACCCGTACGGTCAAGGGCTGGCCGCCGCCGGGCTGGAGCTACGCGCAGTGCGCGGTCGGCCAGGGGGACGCCGCCGTGCTCGCCGTCGCCCCGGGCACGGCCGTGGTGGTGGACGCGGGCCCCGAGCCGGGTCCGGTGGACGCGTGCCTGCGCGCACTGGGGGTGAAGCGGGTGCCGATGCTCGTGCTGACGCACTTTCACACCGACCACGTGGGCGGGCTGGTGGGGGTGCTGAGGGGCCGCTCGGTGGGTGTGGTGCAAGTCACCGGGCTGCAAGAGCCCGCCGGGCAGGCGCGGTTCGTGCGGCGGACGGCGGCGGCCGCCGGGATTCCCGTCGTCACCGCCGTGGAGGGGGAGCGGCGCCGGTCCGGTCCGGTGGAATGGCGGGTGCTGTGGCCACCGGCCGGGCACCCGCCCCCGGAGGGGCCGAACGACGCGAGCGTGGCCCTGTTGGTGCGCACGGGCGGCCTGAGCGTCCTGATGCTCGGCGACCTCGAACCAGAGGCGCAGCAGGCGCTGTTGACGAGCCATCCGGAACTGGCGCCGGTCGATGTCCTGAAGGTCGCCCACCACGGCAGCGCCCACCAGGACCCCGGCCTCCACGAGCGGATCCGGCCCCGCCTGGCGATCGTCCCGGTCGGCGGGGGCAACCGGTACGGCCACCCGGCGGCCGGTACGCTCGCGCGGCTGCGGGCGCTGGGGGCGGCCGTGCTGCGCACGGACGAGGACGGTTCGGTCGCCGTGGCGGGCAGCGGCTCGGGACTGCGGGCATTCCCGGCCATCCGGCGACGGACCCGGCGCGGGCATACCGGGCGTGACCACTCTGTTTGCCCCCAACCCGACAGCGTGATCGAATGCGTTTCCGCCAGAGCGGTCCAAGTCCACACAGCACGGGGGTGCACGAACCATGTTCAGTCGCAGACGGGGGACGGGGACGGCCACGAGCGCCAGTCCCCGGACCTCCGCGACACTGACGCTTCCTCATACGGCGCGGCTGCTCAGCTGCCGGGTCCTCGACACGGTCCACCAGCCCGTCCGGCAGGCCAAGTTCGAGGTGACCGACCCGATCGGCCGGCGGATCGTCAGCGGGGAGACCGACCCGTACGGAGGGTTCACGGTGGCCGTGCCGGCGGGCGAGTACCGGCTTTCCGTCACGGCCGAGGGCTTCGCGTCCTTCCACGGTGCGACGCTGGTGGGGGACTCGGCGCAGCCCGGCACGGGGGAGATCGTCCTCGACGCGGTGGAGCCGCCGCTGCTGCCGCAGCCCGGCCACTGGGAGCTCGACCCGGCGCACTCGTCGATCGCGTTCTCGGCCCGGCACATCGGCTTCGCCCGGATCAACGGCCGGTTCAACACCTTCGCCGGCGCGGTGCGGATAGCCGACCGGATGGAGGACTCCTCCATGCACGTGATCATCGACGCGGCGAGCATCGACACGGGACTGCGGATGCGGGACGACCACCTGCGCTCCGCGGACTTCCTGGACGCTGCCCGCCACCCGACGGTGGAGTTCTACAGCGAGCGGTTCATCCACCGCAGCGGCAGCCGGTGGTCCGTGGCCGGCGCCCTCACCCTGCACGGGGTCAGCCGCTCCGTGACCCTGGACGCCCAGTACCTGGGCCTGGGCACGGGCTTGGAGGGCGAGCCCCGGTCGGCGTGCCGGGCCACCACCGAGCTGCACCGCGAGGACTTCACGCTGAACTGGCAGTCGATGCTGGCGCACGGGATCGCGGCGATCGGATCGAGCGTGGAAGTGGCGCTGGACGCCCAGATCGTGCACAAGGCCTGACCCGGCGGGCGGCTACGGGGCTTCGAGCCAGCCGTCGTACTCGCCGGCGAGGTCGTCCAGGGCCGTGGCGTCGAGCCGTTCGCGCGGGTCCTCCAGGACCACCAGCCACTGGGCGTCCTCGGCGTCGTCCTCACCGGCGAGGGCGTCACGGACCAGTTGGGGCTCCTCGGGGAGGCCGAAGCGGTCGACCGCCTCCCGCGCCACCTCCTCGGCGGCGTCGCGGTCGGGCAGGACCAGTACATGTCGCACGTTCACCCGGCCATTCTCGGGCACGTGCGGGCGGCCGCGGAGCGGGGGGCTGTCGGTACGGCGTGGGATGCTGGATCCGATGGCCACCAGGAAGAATTCCACCGACGATCCGCTCGCCCCGATCACCCTCGCGGTGGGGCAGGAGGATCTGCTGCTCGACCGCGCCGTGCGGGAGGTGGTGACGGCGGCCCGCGCCGCCGACGCCGATACGGACGTGCGCGACCTCATGTCGGAGCAGCTGCAGCCGGGCACGCTGTCCGAGCTCACCAGCCCCTCGCTCTTCTCGGAGCGCAAGGTGCTGGTCGTGCGCAACGCGCACGACCTGTCCGCGGAAACGGTCAAGGAGGTCAAGGCGTACCTCGCCGCTCCGTACGAGGAGATCAGCCTCGTCCTCCTGCACGCGGGCGGCGTCAAGGGCAAGAGCCTGCTGGACGCCGCGCGCAAGGCGGGTGCCCGGGAGATCGCCTGCCCGAAGATGACGAAGCCGGCGGACCGGCTGGCGTTCGTACGGGGCGAGTTCCGCGCGCTGGGCCGTTCCGCGACGCCCGAGGCCTGCCAGACGCTGGTCGACGCGATCGGCAGCGACCTGCGGGAGCTGGCGAGCGCGGCCGCGCAGCTGTGCGCCGATGTCGAGGGCACGATCGACGAGGCCGTCGTCGGGCGGTACTACACCGGCCGGGCGGAGGCGTCGAGCTTCACGGTCGCCGACCGGGCGGTCGAGGGACGGGCCGCGGAGGCGCTGGAGGCCCTGCGCTGGTCCCTGTCCACCGGGGTGGCGCCGGTCCTGATCACCAGCGCGCTGGCCCAGGCGGTCCGGGCGATCGGCAAGCTGGCCTCGGCCCCCCGGGGAGCCCGTCCGGGAGACCTCGCGCGGGACCTGGGCATGCCGCCGTGGAAGATCGACCGGGTCCGGCAGCAGATGCGGGGATGGTCGGCGGACGGTGTCGCGGACGCGCTGCGGGCGGTGGCGGCGGCCGATGCGGGGGTCAAGGGCGGCGGCGATGATCCCGAGTACGCGCTGGAGAAGGCGGTCGTCGCCGTGGCGCGGGCGGCGCGCCCGCAGCGGGGCTGAGGCCCGGCCGGGGAACGCGAAAGCCCCGGGCGTCGCCCTGGGGAGGGCTGCGGCCGGGGCCTTCGGTTGCTGCTGGGTTGCACCGCACCCGCGTGGCGAACGCTTCGTGTGCGGCGCGGGGTGCCGGTCGGGAGCGGGAGAGAGGGCCCGCTGGATCCCTACCCGGCGATCACATCAGGGGCTCAGCCCTGAAGGGAGGCAACCTTGATCGCCAGCGCCGACTTCTTGTTGGCGGCGGCGTTCTTGTGGATGACACCCTTCGAGACGGCCTTGTCGAGCGCGCGGGAGGCGTCGCGGGAGGCCACGGTGGCCTTCTCGACGTCACCGGCGACGACGGCCTCACGGGCCTTGCGGATCGCGGTCTTGAGCGAGGACTTGACGGCCTTGTTGCGAAGGCGAGCCTTCTCGTTCGTCTTGTTGCGCTTGACCTGGGACTTGATGTTCGCCACGAAAGAGCCTTTGCAGGTTCAGAGATTTGATCTTCGGATTTGTGTCACGAAAGCTTAGAGGGCACACGAGACACAGCTGCCCAGGCTACCAGGCACGCTCCCACCGGCCCAAACCGAGCGCACTCCCGCTTCCATGGGACCATGGGAGCCTGCGTACAGATCCGACTTCGCGCAGACCGAAGCCCACTTCGTTCCGACTGCGACCCGAGAATCAGGACACTGCGTGCCCGCGATCCCCAGCCACGTGCCCGAGCCGAGCCGTACCGACCCGGCGCTGATCCGCAATTTCTGCATCATCGCGCACATCGACCACGGCAAGTCGACGCTTGCCGACCGGATGCTCCAGCTCACCGGTGTGGTGGACTCGCGGCAGATGCGCGCCCAGTACCTCGACCGCATGGACATCGAGCGTGAGCGCGGCATCACGATCAAGTCCCAGGCGGTCCGACTGCCGTGGGCGCCGAACACGGGCGAGGACCTGGGCAAGACCCACATCCTCAACATGATCGACACCCCCGGGCACGTCGACTTCACCTACGAGGTCTCGCGCTCCCTGGCGGCCTGCGAGGGCACGGTCCTCCTGGTGGACGCGGCCCAGGGCATCGAGGCGCAGACCCTCGCCAACCTGTACCTGGCGATGGAGAAGGACCTGGCGATCGTCCCGGTCCTGAACAAGATCGACCTGCCGGCCGCGCAGCCGGAGAAGTTCGCCGAGGAGCTCGCGAACCTGGTCGGCTGCCAGCCCGAGGACGTCCTGCGGGTCTCCGCGAAGACCGGTCTCGGCGTGGACGTGCTGCTCGACAAGATCGTCGCCACGGTCCCGGCCCCGGTCGGCCCCAAGGACGCCCCCGCCCGCGCCATGATCTTCGACTCCGTGTACGACTCGTACCGCGGTGTCGTCACGTACGTGCGTGTGGTCGACGGCCAGCTCAACAAGCGCGAGCGCATCCGGATGATGTCCACCGGAGCCACGCACGAGCTGCTGGAGATCGGCGTCTCCTCCCCGGAGATGACCCCGGCCGACGGCATCGGCGTCGGCGAGGTCGGCTACATCATCACCGGCGTGAAGGACGTCCGCCAGTCCAAGGTCGGTGACACCATCACCAGCCTGCACAACGGCGCGACCGAGGCCCTCGGCGGCTACAAGGACCCGCGTCCGATGGTCTTCTCGGGCCTGTACCCGCTCGACGGCTCGGACTACCCGGACCTGCGCGAGGCCCTGGACAAGCTCCAGCTCAACGACGCCGCGCTCGTGTACGAGCCGGAGACCTCGGCAGCCCTGGGCTTCGGCTTCCGCGTCGGTTTCCTCGGCCTGCTCCACCTGGACGTGGTGCGCGAGCGCCTGGAGCGCGAGTTCGGTCTCGACCTGATCGCCACCGCGCCGAACGTGGTCTACCGCGTCGTCATGGAGGACGGCAAGGAAGTCTCCGTCACCAACCCGAGCGAGTTCCCCGAGGGCAAGATCTCGGACGTGTTCGAGCCGGTCGTCCGGGCCACCCTGCTCGCGCCCTCCGAGTTCATCGGCGCGATCATGGAGCTCTGCCAGCAGCGCCGCGGCACCCTCCTCGGGATGGACTACCTCTCCGAGGACCGGGTCGAGATCCGCTACACGCTCCCGCTCGCGGAGATCGTCTTCGACTTCTTCGACCAGCTGAAGTCCAAGACGCGCGGTTACGCCTCCCTCGACTACGAGCCCACCGGCGAGCAGTCGGGCAGCCTGGTCAAGGTCGACATCCTGCTGCACGGCGACAAGGTCGACGCCTTCTCCGCCGTCTGCCACAAGGACGCCGCCTACGCCTACGGCGTGCGCCTCGTCGCCAAGCTGCGCGAGCTCATCCCGCGGCAGGCCTTCGAGATCCCGATCCAGGCGGCCGTCGGCTCCCGCGTCATCGCGCGCGAGACCATCCGCGCCATCCGCAAGGACGTCCTGGCCAAGTGCTACGGCGGTGACATCTCCCGCAAGCGGAAGCTGCTGGAGAAGCAGAAGGAAGGCAAGAAGCGGATGAAGATGGTCGGCTCCGTGGAGGTTCCGCAGGAAGCCTTCATCGCCGTCCTCTCCAGCGACGAGTCCAGCGGCAAGAAGAAGTAGCCCCCGGGAAGTGGGACAGGCCCCCGTGCTCCGGCACGGGGGCCTGCTCCGTTTTCGGGGCCCGCTCCGCTTCGTTATGAATCGGCGCCCCAGGGCCTCTTACGCGCCAGGCGGAGGGACCCTAGTCTGATCACTGCTCGTTGGTTACTCGCCAGTTTTCTGTGTCGGGTGCTGCCAAGCCCTGACTCAGCCACCCACCCTGACCCACCACCCAGTCAGTCCGCCCCTGTGATGAACAGGCCCTGCCGCGTGGTCCGGAGGATGTCCGTGAGCGACACACAGACCTTGATCGAGAACCGTCCGCCCACCGTGGCGACCCTCTTCCTGGAGCGAGTCGCCGCCACGCCCGACGGTGAGGCCTACCGCTACCCCGTCCCCGCGGCGGACGGCCGCGGCGGCCCGGACGAGTGGAAGTCGCTCAGCTGGGGACAGTCCGCCGAGCGGGTTTTCGCCATCGCGGCGGGCCTCGTCGACCTCGGGATCCAGCCGGAGCAGCGCGTCGCGCTGGCCTCCAACACCCGGGTCGAGTGGATCCTGGCCGACCTCGGCGTGATGTGCGCCGGCGGCGCCGTGACCACGATCTACCCGAGCACGAACGCGGAGGAGTCGGCGTTCATCCTCTCCGACTCCGAGAGCCGGATCCTGATCGCCGAGGACGCCGCTCAGCTGGCCAAGGCCCGCGAGCGGCGCGCCGAGCTGCCCGCCCTCATCCACGTCGTGGTCGTGGACGCCACCGGCGTGGAGCCGGCCGAGGACGACCCCGAGGGCTGGGTGCTCTCGCTCGCGGACCTCGAGGCGCGCGGCCGGGAGTACCTCGCCAAGCACCCCGAGGCGGTCAAGGAGCGGATCGCGGCCATCACCGCCGAGCAGCTCGCCACCCTCATCTACACCTCCGGCACCACCGGCCGCCCCAAGGGCGTGCGGCTGCCGCACGACAACTGGTCGTACATGGCCAAGGCCACCGTCGCCACGGGCCTGATCACCAAGGACGACGTCCAGTACCTCTGGCTGCCGCTCGCGCACGTCTTCGGCAAGGTGCTCACCTCCGGCCAGATCGAGGTCGGGCACGTCACCGCCGTCGACGGCCGCATCGACAAGATCATCGAGAACCTGCCGATCGTCCAGCCGACGTACATGGCGGCCGTCCCGCGCATCTTCGAGAAGGTCTACAACGGGGTCGCGGCCAAGGCCCGGGCCGGCGGCGGCGCCAAGTACAAGATCTTCCAGTGGTCCGTGGGCGTCGCTCGCGAGTACGCGAAGGTCACCCAGGACAACTTCCGCCGCACCGGCCGCGCGAGCGCCCCCCTCGGCCTCACCACCAAGCACAAGATCGCCGACGCGCTCGTCTACTCCAAGCTCCGCGAGGCCTTCGGCGGCAACCTGCGCGCCGCCGTCTCCGGCGCCTCCGCCCTCGCCCCCGACATCGGGTACTTCTTCTCGGGCGCCGGCATCCACATCCTGGAGGGCTACGGGCTCACCGAGTCCAGCGCCGCCTCCTTCGTCAACCCCGGCGAGGCCTACCGCACCGGCACGGTCGGCAAGCCGCTCCCCGGCACCGAGGTGCGCATCGCCGACGACGGCGAGGTCCTGCTGCGCGGCCCCGGCATCATGCAGGGCTACCACGGGCAGCCCGAGAAGACCGCCGAGGTCCTGGAGGCCGACGGCTGGCTGCACACCGGAGACATCGGCGAGCTGTCGGCGGACGGCTACCTGCGCATCACGGACCGCAAGAAGGACCTGATCAAGACCTCGGGCGGCAAGTACGTCGCCCCGGCGGAGATCGAGGGCCAGTTCAAGGCGATCTGCCCGTACGTCTCCAGCATCGTCGTCCACGGCGCCGACCGGAACTTCTGCTCCGCCCTCATCGCCCTCGACGAGCCCTCCATCCTGGTGTGGGCCGCCGAGAACGGGCTGGAGGGCAAGACGTACTCGCAGGTCCTGGCGGCCCCCGAGACCGGCCGGCTCATCGAGACGTACGTCCAGACCCTCAACGAGGGGCTCCAGCGCTGGCAGACGGTCAAGAAGTTCCGCCTCCTGCCGCGCGACCTCGACGTGGAGCACGGCGACCTGACCCCCAGCCTCAAGCTGAAGCGTCCGGTCGTCGAGCGTGAGTTCAAGCACCTGATCGAGGAGATGTACGAGGGGTCGCGCGAGGCGTAGCGCGAAGCCGCCCGCGGCGGGCTTGGCGGGGCGGGGCGGCGGACCGCCCCCCGGAACCCCGCCCCCGTGCGGGCGGGCCCCGCGCCTCGGGGCTGACGCTGCCCGCCGCGTGCTCCTGCGGCCCGGCTTCCCGGGGCTCCGCCCCGGACCCCGGGCCTCAGACGCCGGCGGGGCCGGGGCTGGATCGGTGCGGGACAATGGGGGCATGCCTTCCGCACTGCCCGACGGTGAACCCATGCCCGAAGACGGCTCGCTGCCGCTCCACGCCCTGGCGGGAGCCGGGGAGCGGCCGCTCGGGTTCTACCTGCACGTCCCGTACTGCGCCACGCGCTGCGGGTACTGCGACTTCAACACCTACACGGCCACCGAGCTGCGGGGCACCGGAGGCGTGCTCGCCTCCCGGGAGAACTACGCGGACACCCTGATCGACGAGGTCAGGCTGGCCCGCAAGGTCCTCGGGGACGACCCCCGGGCCGTGCGGACGGTGTTCGTGGGCGGCGGTACGCCCACGCTGCTGCCCGCGCGCGACCTCGTACGGATGCTCGCGGCGATCCGCGAGGAGTTCGGGCTGGCCGAGGACGCCGAGGTCACCACCGAGGCGAACCCGGAGTCGGTGAACCCGGAGTACCTCGCGGAGCTGCGGGCCGGCGGCTTCAACCGGATCTCCTTCGGCATGCAGAGCGCGAAGCAGCACGTCCTGAAGGTCCTGGACCGCACCCACACCCCCGGCCGGCCGGAGGCGTGCGTCGCGGAGGCGCGGGCCGCGGGCTTCGAGCACGTGAACCTGGACCTGATCTACGGCACGCCGGGGGAATCGGACGAGGACTGGCGGGCGTCGCTGACGGCGGCGCTCGGGGCCGGGCCGGACCACATCAGCGCCTACGCGCTGATCGTGGAGGAGGGAACCCAGCTCGCGCGGCGGATCCGGCGGGGCGAGGTCCCGATGACGGACGACGACGTCCACGCGGACCGGTACCTGATCCTCGACTCGGTGATGGCCGGGGCCGGGTACTCCTGGTACGAGGTCTCGAACTGGGCCACGTCCGAGGCCGGGCGGTGCCTGCACAACGAGCTGTACTGGCGCGGGGCCGACTGGTGGGGCGCGGGCCCCGGAGCCCACTCGCACGTGGGCGGGGTGCGGTGGTGGAACGTGAAGCACCCCGGCGCGTACGCCGCTGCGCTGGCGGAAGGACGGTCGCCCGGCGCCGGGCGCGAGCTCCTCTCGGCGGAGGACCGCCGGGTCGAGCGGATCCTGCTGGAGCTGCGGCTCGTGGACGGCGTCCCGCTGTCCCTGCTGGCTCCGGCGGGGCTCACGGCCTCCCGCAAGGCCCTGGCCGACGGCCTGCTCGAAACCGCCCCGTACGAGGCCGGGCGGGCCGTCCTGACCCTGCGCGGCCGCCTCCTGGCCGACGCGGTGGTCCGGGACCTGGTCGACTGACCGCTCGGGGGAGCGCACCCGGGCGGATCGGGGTGCGCCTGCCGAAGTTCGGAGATCCCGTCCCCTTGGCCGTCCTGGACGTCGAGCTGGGGACCGGCGAATTCGGCACCCTCCCGAAATTCAAGAAGTACCGCCGGCCGTAACGAAGTCGATCAGCTCCTCGACGCGGCCCAGCAGGACCGGCTCCAGGTCCTTGTACGAGGTCACGCGGGACAGGATGTGCTGCCAGGCGGCGCCGGTGTTCTCCGGCCAGCCCAGGGCCCGGCAGATGCCCGTCTTCCAGTCCTGGCCGCGCGGGATGACCGGCCACTCCCGGATGCCCAGCGCGGACGGTTTCACCGCCTGCCAGACGTCGACGTACGGGTGGCCCACGATCAGGACGTCCGCCGAAGTGACCGACGCCGCGATGCGGGACTCCTTCGAGCCCGGCACCAGGTGGTCCACCAGGACCCCGAGGCGGGCGTCCGGGCCCGGGGCGAAGTCCGCGACCACCGACGGGAGGTCGTCGATGCCCTCCAGGTACTCGACCACCACGCCCTCGATGCGCAGGTCGTCGCCCCAGACCCGCTCCACCAGCTCGGCGTCGTGGCGGCCCTCCACGTAGATCCGGCCCGCCCGGGCCACCCGCGCCCGCGCCCCGGGGACGGCCAGCGAGCCGGAGGCGGTGCGCAGCGGGGCGGCGGGCCCGCGGACGGGGCGGGTCAGGGTGACCACCGCACCGTCCAGGAGGAAGCCGCGCGGCTCCAGCGGGAAGACGCGCCGCTTGCCGAAGCGGTCCTCCAGGGTGACGGTGCCCGCCTCGCAGCCCACCACCGCGCCGCAGAAGTCCGTACCCGCCACCTCGACCACCAGGTCGGGATCGGCCGGCACCTCCGGGACGGGCTTGGCGCGCTTCCACTGCGGGGTCAGGTCGGGGGAGTACTCACGCATCCGGCCGAGGGTAGGAGAGCCGGCGCGATCAGGTGCCCGACACGCCGAAGCGGGCCGCCAGTGTGGCGCGTTGCGCACGGACGAAGGCCGCGTCGACCACCGCTCCGTGACCCGGCACGTACAGCGCGTCGTCCCCGCCCAGGGCGAGCAGCCGGTCGAGCGCCGCCGGCCACTGCCGCGGAACGGAGTCCGGGCCGGCCTGGGGTTCGCCCGACTCCTCGACGAGGTCGCCGCAGAAGACGACCTCCTGCCCGCCGCCCGGGACGAAGGCGGCCAGGTCGTGCCGGGTGTGCCCGGGGCCCACGTTCGCCAGCAGCACCTGTACGCCGCCCAGGTCGAGCGTCCACTCGCCCGACACCAGGTGCCGGGGGACCACCAGCAGGTCCACCGCCTCGGCGGCCTCGGCCGGCGCCAGACCGTGCCGGACCGCGTCGGCCCGCAGGTCGTCATGGCTGACGGACAGCAGGGTGTCCAGGCCGACGGGTCCGTAGACCTCCGCCCCCGCGAACACCGCACCGCCCAGCACGTGGTCGAAATGTCCGTGTGTGAATGCGATATGGGTCACGCGCCGGCCCGCCAGCCGCTCCGCCTCGGCCCGTACGAGGGCACCCTCCCGGACCGAGGAGCCGGGGTCGATCAGGAGGGCCGAATCGTCGCCCACCACCAGTCCCACCGTGCAATCCCACACCGGCAGCCGCCGCCGGCCGGCCCGATCGGTGAGCCGTTCCCAGCCCGCCTCTTCCCAACGCACGTCCATACCGCGACGCTACCTTGGCGGGCCGCCCTTGCTACGGGTGCACCACCCCGCCGTACACTGACCGGGGGATCTCTGGCACTCGAACGCGCAGAGTGCCAAACAGTGCGAGCCGCGAACGACGGAAACGATGGAGGTGTGCGCGATGCTCAGCGAACGCAGACTCGAAGTGCTGCGCGCCATCGTCCAGGACTACGTCGGGACGGAGGAGCCGGTCGGCTCCAAGGCGCTCACCGAGCGGCACCGCCTCGGCGTCTCGCCCGCCACCGTGCGCAACGACATGGCCGTGCTGGAGGAAGAGGGCTACATCGCCCAGCCCCACACCAGCGCCGGCCGGATCCCCACCGACAAGGGCTACCGGCTCTTCGTCGACAGGCTGGCGGGGGTCAAACCGCTGTCGACGCCCGAGCGCCGGGCCATCCAGAACTTCCTCGACGGCGCCGTCGACCTCGACGACGTCGTCGGCCGGACCGTGCGGCTGCTCGCGCAGCTGACCCGGCAGGTCGCGGTCGTCCAGTACCCGAGCCTGACCCGGTCCACCGTCCGGCACGTGGAGCTGCTCTCGCTGGCCCCGGCCCGCCTGATGCTCGTGCTCATCACGGACACCGGCCGGGTCGAGCAGCGGCTCGTCGACTGCCAGACCCCCTTCGGGGAGGCCTCGCTCGCCGATCTGCGGGCCCGCCTCAACAGCCGTGTCGTCGGCCGCCGGTTCACCGACGTGCCGCCGCTGGTGCAGGACCTTCCGGAGTCCTTCGACACCGATGACCGGGTGACGGTCAAGGCCGTCCTCGACACCCTCCTCGAAACGCTGGTGGAGGAGGCGGAGGAGCGGCTGATGATCGGCGGCACCGCCAACCTCACCCGGTTCGGACACGATTTTCCCCTGACGATCAGGCCGGTGCTCGAAGCGCTGGAGGAGCAGGTCGTGCTCCTCAAGCTGCTGGGCGAGGCCAGTGAGTCGGGAATGGCCGTAAAGATCGGGCATGAGAATGCCTACGAGGGACTGAACTCCACGTCCGTCGTCTCGGTCGGCTACGGTTCGGGCGGCGAAGCAGTCGCCAAACTCGGCGTGGTCGGACCGACCCGCATGGACTACCCCGGAACGATGGGAGCGGTACGCGCAGTGGCACGTTACGTCGGACAGATCCTGGCGGAGTCGTAAGTGGCCACGGACTACTACGCCGTTCTCGGCGTGCGCCGCGACGCATCGCAGGACGAGATCAAGAAGGCCTTCCGCCGCCTGGCGCGCGAACTCCACCCGGACGTGAATCCGGACCCGAAGACGCAGGAGCGCTTCAAGGAGATCAACGCGGCCTACGAGGTGCTCTCGGACCCGCAGAAGAAGCAGGTCTTCGACCTCGGCGGCGACCCGCTGTCCTCCTCGGGAGGCGGCGGCGGCGCGGGCGGATTCGGAGCGGGCGGCTTCGGCAACTTCTCCGACATCATGGACGCCTTCTTCGGCCAGTCCTCGCAGCGCGGACCGCGCTCGCGGACCCGCCGCGGCCAGGACGCCATGATCCGCCTCGACCTGGAGCTGGACGAGGCCGCCTTCGGCACCACCAAGGACATCCAGGTCGACACGGCCGTCGTCTGCACCACCTGCTCCGGTGAGGGCGCCGCACCCGGCACCTCGGCGCAGACGTGTGACATGTGCCGCGGCCGCGGCGAAGTCTCGCAGGTCACCCGGTCCTTCCTGGGCCAGGTCATGACCTCGCGCCCCTGCCCGCAGTGCCAGGGCTTCGGCACCGTGGTCCCGACCCCGTGCCCCGAGTGCGCGGGCGACGGCCGGGTCCGCTCCCGCCGCAGCCTCACGGTCAAGATCCCGGCCGGTGTCGAGAACGGCACCCGGATCCAGCTCGCGGGCGAGGGCGAGGTCGGCCCCGGCGGCGGCCCCGCCGGCGACCTCTACGTGGAGATCCACGAGCTGCCGCACCCGACCTTCCAGCGGCGCGGGGACGACCTGCACTGCACGGTCACCATCCCGATGACCGCGGCGTCCCTGGGCACCAAGTGCCCGCTGGAGACGCTGGACGGCCTGGAGGAGATCGACATCCGGCCCGGCACCCAGTCCGGCCAGGCGATCCCGCTGCACGGCCGGGGCGTCACGCACCTGCGCGGCGGCGGGCGCGGCGACCTGATCGTGCACGTCGAGGTCACCACCCCCAGCAAGCTGGACCCGGCGCAGGAGGACCTGCTGCGCCAGCTGGCGAAGCTGCGCGGCGAAGAGCGGCCGCTCGGCCAGTTCGCGCCGGGCCAGCAGGGGCTGTTCAGCCGCCTGAAGGACGCCTTCAACGGCCGCTGAGCCACCCGCGCGAGCGCGTACGAGAACACCTGCGAGCCCGGTCCGGGGATGCCCCGGACCGGGCTCGCGGCGCAGGTGCCGACGGGTTTTCGCCGATCCGGCGAAGGGACTATGCCAGGCGAATGCCGTGATTCGGTCCCGTGAGCGGGACATGGCACGATGCAGCACATGTCCTCCGCACCGAACGGTCTCTTCGTGTACCCGATCGTGCAGGCGCCCATGGCGGGCGGCGCGTCCTGCCCGCCGCTCGCGGCCGCCGTGTGCGAAGCGGGCGGACTGGGCTTCCTGGCCGGAGGCTACAAAACCGCCGACGGCATGTACCAGGAGATCAAGCGGCTGCGTGCGCTCACCCGCCGCCCCTTCGGAGTCAACCTCTTCATGCCGCAGGCCTCCGCCGTGGATCCGGCCGCGCTGGAGGTGTACCGCGGGCAGCTCGCCGGCGAGGCCAGCTGGTACGAGATCTCCCTCGCGGAGGAGGACCTCCTCGGCACCTGCGACGACGGCTACGACGCGAAACTCGCCATCCTCATCGAAGACCCGGTCCCCGTGGTCTCGTTCACCTTCGGACTGCCCTCGCCCGCGGCCTTCACCTGCCTGCGCAAGGTCGGCACGTACACGATCGCCACCGTGACCTCGGTCGAGGAGGCCCGCGCCGCGCAGAGCGCCGGAGCGGACGCCGTCTGCGTCCAGGGCATGGAGGCCGGCGGCCACCAGGGCACCCACCGCGACGACCCGCAGGCCGACGGCACGGCCGGCGTCGGCCTGCTCGCGCTCGTGGCGCAGGTGCGCGAAGCGGTGGCCCTGCCGATCATCGCGGCGGGCGGCCTGATGCGCGGCTCGCAGATCGCCGCGATGCTCGCGGCCGGCGCGGAGGCCGCGCAGCTCGGCACCGCCTTCCTGGCCTGCCCGGAGTCCGGCGCCGACCCGCTGCACAAGAAGGCGCTGACCGACCCGCTGTTCGTCCGGACGGAACTGACCCGGGCCTTCTCCGGGCGTCCCGCCCGGGGACTGGTCAACCGGTTCATGCGCGAGCACGGCCCCTACGCCCCGGCCGCCTACCCGCAGGTCCACCACCTCACCTCGCCGCTGCGCAAAGCGGCCGCCGCGGCCGGGGACCCGCAGGGCATGGCCCTGTGGGCGGGCCAGGGGCACCGGCTGGCGCGGGCGATGCCGGCCGGGGAACTGGTGGAGGTGCTCGCCGCGGAACTCGCCGCCGCGCAGCACGCGTTGAAGACAATGCAGATGAGGAGTGCGTCATGACCGCCCCCGTGTTCGTGGTCGAAGAGGTCCCCGCGGGGCCGGAGTTCGTCCTGGACGGCCCCGAGGGCCGGCACGCGGTCTCCGTGAAGCGACTGGCCCCGGGCGAGGCCCTGGTCCTCGCCGACGGCCGGGGAGGCTGGGCCGAGGCCGTCGTGAAGGCCGCCGAGGGCAAGGACCGCCTCGTCGTCTCCGTGTCCGGGGTCTTCGAGGAGGCCGAGCCGGCCGTCCGGATCACCGTCGTCCAGGCCCTGCCCAAGGGAGACCGCGGCGAGGTCGCCGTCGAGACCATGACGGAGACCGGCGTCGACGCGATCGTGCCCTGGCAGGCCTCGCGCTGCATCACCCAGTGGCGCGGCGACCGGGGTGCCAAGTCCCTCGCGAAGTGGCGGGCCACCGCCCGGGAGTCCGGCAAGCAGTCCCGCCGGGTCCGCTTCCCCGAAGTCGCGGAGGCCGCGACGACCAAGCAGGTCGCGGCGCTGCTCGCCGGGGCCGACCTCGCGGTGGTCCTGCACGAGGACCGCGACACCCCCTCGGGGGCCCTGGCCACGGCGGAACTGCCCGCCGCGGGCTCCGTCGTCCTGGTGGTCGGCCCCGAGGGCGGGGTCTCCCCGGAGGAGCTCGCCGCCTTCGCGGAGGCCGGCGCGCACCCGTACCGGCTGGGCCCCTCGGTCCTGCGCACCTCCACGGCCGGCACGGCCGCCGCCGCGGTCCTGCTCGCCAGGACGGGCCGCTGGTCCTGACGGGCCGCTGGTCCCGACGGGCCGGCCCGCGGAGCGACGGCCGCCCCCGGCGGACGGCCTGACGGGCCCGGTCCGCGGCGGTCGATACGATGCCGGAACCGATCACTGTCACGAAGGGCTCAGCAATGGCCGGGGAACCGCAGGCCGACTGCCTGTTCTGCAAGATCGTCGCAGGGAACATCCCGGCGACCGTCGTCCGCGAGACCGAGACGACCGTCGCCTTCCGGGACATCAACCCGCAGGCGCCCACCCACGTCCTCGTCATCCCGAAGGCGCACTACCCCGACGCCGCCTCCCTCGCGGCCGCCGAACCCCAGATCGCCGCCGACGTACTGCGCGAGGCCGGCCAGGTCGCCCTCGACGAGAAGCTCGAAGGCCGCGGCTACCGGCTCGTCTTCAACACGGGCGCCGGCGCCGGCCAGGTCGTCTTCCACGCCCACGCGCACGTGCTGGGCGGCCGCGGCTTCGAGTGGCCCCCGGGATAAACCGTGTCCGTACGCGAATTCGTGGTGCTCGGCACCGCCAGCCAGGTCCCCACCCGCCACCGCAACCACAACGGCTACCTGCTGCGCTGGGACGGCCAGGGCATCCTCTTCGATCCCGGCGAGGGCACCCAGCGCCAGATGCTGCGCGCCGGGGTGGCCGCGCACGACATCGACCGGATCTGCGTCACCCACTTCCACGGTGACCACAGCCTCGGCCTCGCCGGGGTGATCCAGCGCATCAACCTCGACCGGGTCCCGCACCCCGTCAGCGCCCACTACCCGGCCTCCGGACAGAAGTTCTTCGACCGGCTGCGGTACGCCACGGCCTACCGCGAGACCGTGGAGATCACCGAGGAACCGGTGGCCGCGGACGGGGTGCTGGCACGCACGGACACCTACACCCTGGACGCCGTACGGCTCTCGCACCCGGTGGAGTCCTTCGGCTACCGGGTCACGGAGCCCGACGGGCGCCGGATACGGCCCGAACTGCTCGCGCGGCACGGGATCAAGGGGCCCGACGTGGGCCGGATCCAGCGCGAGGGCCGCCTCGGCGAGGTCACCCTCGACGACGTCAGCGAGCCGCGCCCCGGGCAGCGGTTCGCCTTCGTGATGGACACCCGCCTCTGCGAGGGCGTCGAAACCCTCGCGGCGGCCTGCGACATGCTGGTGATCGAGTCGACGTTCCTCGACGAGGACGTCCGCCTCGCCACCGACCACGGGCACCTCACCGCTGGCCAGGCGGCCGGGGTGGCGCGCGACGCGGGCGTGCGGCACCTGGTGCTGACGCACTTCTCGCAGCGCTACCCGGACCCGTCGGAGTTCGAACGCCAGGCCCGCGCGGCCGGCTTCGAGGGCGAGCTCACGATCGCCGCCGACCTCGTACGGGTTCCCGTGCCGAAGCGGGTGTGACGGCGCACCCGTACGGTTCCCGGGCCGGGAGGCCCGCCCCGGATCCGGCGGGGCCTCCCCGGCCCCGGCCCCGACCGCGGATCAGCGGCGGGCGCGGGAGCCTGACGCGGCCGGCGCCCGGCTCCGGCGGGCCGCCGCCGGGGAGAGCAGCAGCACGCGGAGCGGGGGCAGCCGCAGCGGGCGGGCGGAGCGGGCCGGGCGTACGGCGAGCTCCGCGAGCTCGACGACCTTCAGCTCCGGGGCGCCGACCCTCGGCACCGCGCCCGTCGGGGCGCCCGCGCCGGCGGCGAGCACGGCCGCCGGGGCCCCGCCGCGCCGCCGCACCGAACCGGGGACCAGCGGGCGTCCGCCGACGTGCAGGGCGACCGCGGCCATCGGCCCGGCCACGGCCAGCAGCAGGCCGCCGAGGACCAGGCCCATGCCCGGGAACCCCGCGCCTTCGGCGAGCAGGCTCCCGGTGACGGGCCCGCAGGCCACTCCGAGCGAGGACGCCGAGCCGACCAGGACGGCCCAGCGGCCGCGCGGGTCGAGGGCGGCCGCGAGGCCGATGGCGTAGGAGAGCACGACCGGGTAGACCGCGTTCCACAGGATCTCCCCGGCGGCGAAAGCGCCGAGGCCCTGCGCGCGGGAGGCCAGCACCACGCAGCAGGCGATGACCGCCGTGCCCGCGCCCACCGGGACCGCCCGGCCCAGGCGGGCGCCCAGCGCCGAGGCGGCGGTGACCCCGAGCAGCCCGGCGCCGAGCGCGGCGGCGAAGACGATGCCGAGGGTGACCTCGGACAGGCCCGCCTGCTGCGCGCCGATGCGGCCGCTGACCCCCCACAGGGCGTTCTGGGCCAGCGACCACAGCATCAGAGCGCCGGCCAGCACCACCCCGGCCCGCGGGTACGGCAGCCGCCCGCGGGCCCGTACGGCGCGGGCGGCCGCCGTACCCGGGCCGTCGAGGCGGCCCGTCGCGGGCCAGCACGCGGCCGCCACCAGCGCGATCGCGGCGAAGGGCAGCCCGTGGCCGCCGCCGAGCCGCGGCAGGGTCAGGTACAGGGCCCCGGCGGTCGCCGACACCGACAGCAGGCCGAGCGAGGAGGTGCGGTGCGGGTCGCGCTGCGCCGCGATCCCCGAGGCGGCCACGGCGGTCGCCGTGCCCGAGCCGAAGCCGCCGACGACGGCGCCCGCGATGACGAGCGGGAGCAGGGGGGTGGCGGCCGCGGTGCCGTAGCCGAGGACGGCCAGCAGCAGCCCGAGCCGGGCCAGCGGGCGCGGACCGCGGCGGGGGATGCGGGAGGCCAGGGTGAAACCGGCGGCGGCCGAGCCCAGCAGCAGGACCGAGCCGATCAGTCCGGCCTGCGCGGGGCTCAGCGGGAGGTGCGCGTCGAGCCGGCCGACCACGGTGGGCAGGAGGTACGGGGCGACGTAGCCGGCGGTGAAGAGCGCGACGAGCGGCCAGGAGGCGGGCGGCGCGGAGGTGCGGTCGTACACGGGTGGTCCAGGTGACGCAGGTGGAACATGAGATTCCGCACGTGCGCGGGAGCTCATGTTTACCAAGCGGCCGGATCTTCCGAGAAGGGCGTTCAGGGGGTGATCTGCGTCACACTGTATTCCGGGTCCACCCGGGAGGGAGGGGCCGCACGGCGGGCGTGTGTTAACCCCATTGAAGAAACGACCCGCCAAGACCGTCCAGCAGAACCGATTCCAGCGATACGCGCCGAACGGGGAGTACATCGTGAGCAGTCGCACCAGCCGGGACAGCCGTGCCGCCGCCTTGGACCCGCTCGGTCCGCTGCGCGATCCCCAAGAGCCGGGCTGCGACGTCTTCCTGACCGGCACCGTCTTCCTCGACATCATCTTCACCGGACTCGACTCGGCCCCCGTGCGCGGCACGGAGTCCTGGGCGCGCGGCATGGGGTCCAGCCCCGGCGGCGTCGCCAACATGGCCACCGCCCTCGCGCGGCTCGGCCTGCGCACCTCCCTCGCGGCCGCCTTCGGGGACGACCACTACGGCGAGTACTGCTGGGACGCCCTCGAGCAGGGCGAGGGCATTGACCTGTCGATGTCACGGACCGTCCCCGGCTGGCACAGCCCCGTCACCGTCTCGATGGCGTACGAGGGCGAGCGCACGATGGTCTCGCACGGCCACGAGGCCCCGCCACCGCCGGGCCCCGGGCCGTTCCCGCGGATCCCGCCCCGCACCCGGGCGGCCGTGGCCTCCCTCGGCCCGGGCGGCGGCGAGCCGTGGGTCGCCGAGGCGGCCCGGCACGGGGCGCGGGTCTTCGCCGACGTCGGGTGGGACGAGAGCGGCCAGTGGGACCTGGGGGCGCTGGCCGACCTGGAGCACTGCGAGGCGTTCCTGCCCAACGCGGGGGAGGCGATGGCCTACACCCGCACCGACTGTCCGCTCGCGGCGGCCCGGGCGCTGGCCGAGAAGGTCCCGATCGCGGTGGTCACGATGGGCGCCGAGGGCTCGTACGCGGTGGACGGGCGGACCGGGGAGACGGCCCAGGTCCCGGCGATCGCGGTCGACGCCCTCGACCCCACCGGCGCGGGCGACGTGTACGTGGCGGGCTTCCTCACCGGCACCCTCGCCGGGTGGCCGCTGGCGGACCGGCTCGCCTTCGCGGGCCTGACCGCCGCCCTGTCGGTGCAGGAGTTCGGCGGCTCGCTGTCGGCCCCGGGCTGGCCGGAGGTGGCCGCCTGGTGGCGCACCGCCCCGCAGGAGCTGCGCGGGCTGTACGGCTTCCTCGACGACCTGGTCCCGCCCGGCCACGCCCCGGCCAGCCGGCGCCGGGCGGTCCCGACGATCGGCTTCCGGACACCGGCGTAGGGCCTGGCCGGCCGGGGACGGGGTGCGCCGGGGCGGGCGCGTGCAGAGCTTACCAGGGGTAGATCGGCGGCAGCGGCAGAGGGGTATAAGAGACAGCATCGGCGCCCTGATGTTCCTGAGCCGCTGGCTCCAGCTGCCGCTCTACCTGGGCCTGATCGTGGCCCAGGTGGTCTACGTCTGGGTCTTCCTCAAGGACGTCGCCCACCTGGTCGGGGACATCGGCGCCCTCACGGAGACCACGACCATGCTGATGGTCCTGGGCCTGGTGGACGTGGTGATGGTCGCCAACCTGCTGCTGATGGTGATCGTCGGCGGCTACGAGACCTTCGTGGCCAGGGTCAACCTCAAGGACCACCCCGACGAGCCGGAATGGCTCAGCCACGTCAACGCGAACGTCCTGAAGGTGAAACTGGCCACCGCCATCATCGGCATCTCCTCGATCCACCTCCTGAAGTCCTTCATCGAGATCTCCGGGGACACGTGGGTGTGGCAGCAGACGATGTGGCAGGTGATCGTGCACGTGGCCTTCATCGTGTCGGCCATCGCCCTCGCCCTGATCGACCGCCTGCTGCCGAAGTCACAGCACTAGTGCCGTGACCGGAAAGGTCCACCGGGTCACGGCGCCCGGCACGGCACCTCGCCGCGTTGTCGGACCACCGAAGTACGTCCAGTACAAGCGGCGGCCCTCCGCCCGGGGGCCCCTCCCAGCGGTAGCTGGGGGAGATGCACCGCACCGGACACCGCGACCCGGCAAACCTTCCCGGCCACGGCACTAGCCGCGCAGGAAGGCCTCGACCTCGGTCGCGAAGGCCACCGGGCTCTCGTGCGGCGGGTAGTGGCCGGCGCCGGGCAGCGGGTGGATGCGGCAGTCGGGGTACCAGACCTGCCAGGTGGCCCGCATGACGTCGACGGTGAGCGCGAGGTCGTACTCGCCGACGAGGACCAGGACCGGGACGGTGCTGCCCTTCACGGCGGCGGACAGGTCCAGCGGCTGCCAGCTCGCGAGGTACGCGGCGAAGGCCTCGGGGCGGGACACGGCCAGCGAGTGCTCGACCATCAGGTCCAGCCAGCGCGGGCTCGCGCGGTGGCCGGTGACGACGTCGAGGATGGCGCGGCGGTTCCCGGCGTTCTCGGCGGCCCCGTAGAACAGCGCGCGGGTCGCGTCGTCCATCTCGTAGGGGGCCGCGGGGACGGGGTTGATCCCGACCAGCTTCTCCACGCGCTCGGGGGCGCGGACGAGGACCTGCTGCATGGCCTTGCCGCCCATGGAGTGCCCGAGGAGGGAGAAGGTGTCCCAGCCGAGCTCGTCGGCGAGCGCGAGGACGTCGTCGGCGATCTCGGCGAGGTTGTGGCGGCCGGGGACGTCCCGGCGGTCGCCGTAGCCCCGGTAGTCGAGGAAGGCGTACGAGAACTCCCGCGGGTCCAGGTACTCCAGCACGGAGCCCCAGTTGGTGGACGTGCCGAACCAGTCGTGCAGCACGATGATGCGGACGGGGCCGGTGCCGATCCTGCGGTGGGCGATGGCCATGCGTTCTCCCTCGGTGACGGGGCTGAAAGAATTGCCGCCGTACGTTCTGCCCACCGGGCCTACCATCACACCGTGACGCCGGCACCTTCCCCCCGTGGTGCGCGTCCGGGTCCCGGACACAGGCCGCGAGCTCCTGCCGCGCCACGCCCGCAGCCACCGCCCCGCTGACCTCCCGGTCCTGGAGCGGCGGCTGCTGCGCGTACCGGCCGACCGCGTCAGACGGTCTTGATCGCCGGGTCCGAGACGCCCGTCGCGCCCGTTTCCACGTGGCCGGCGAAGCGGCGCAGGAAGGTGGCGTCCGCGTCGGAGACGACCGTGACGTCGTACCAGCGGGCCGTGCCGGACAGGTTCACCGTGTGCGCGACCGTGCCGCCCGCCGCGACGCGCAGGACCTGGGCCGCGCCTCCGTAGGCGTTGGTCACCGTGAGGTTGACCGCCGCCGTACCGGAGTTGGCCAGCGTCAGCTTGAGGTTGCCGGTGGCCGCGTCGTGGCGGGCCGTGACCTCGGGGCCGGCCTTCTTCGCCGGGCCCTTCCACGTGCGCAGGAAGCCGTTCGGGCCCCAGACCGTGAGGTTGACCTGGTTCCCGGTGGAGCCGCTCGTGCTCCAGGTGTCCGACAGGGTCTTGCCCGCCTCGACCGTGTAGGGCCACGGGCCGTCCGTGCGGTTGCCCGAGGTGCTGTGGAAATGGGCGCCGAGGGAGGGTCCGGAGGAGAAGGTCAGGGTGAACTTGCCGGTGGAGACGGTGGCCTTGCCGTCCGCGTACGGCTGGTAGCCGAGCGCGCGCGTCGGCTTCGCGCCCGCCTCCTGCTTGGGCAGGGCGCCGGTCGCCGGCGGGACCGGGTGGTAGGACGGGTGGGTGTTGTGGTCCGCCGGGACGTACGCGGCCGTCGAGGGCAGGGCCGCCGGGGACGCGTCCGCCCGGCTGAAGTCGAAGGCCGAGGTCAGGTCGCCGCAGACCGCGCGCCGCCACGGCGAGATGTTGGGCTCCTGCACGCCGAACCGCTTCTCCATGAAGCGGATCACCGAGGTGTGGTCGAAGGTCTCGGAGCAGACGTAGCCGCCCTTGCTCCACGGGGAGACCACGATCATCGGGACGCGCGGGCCCAGCCCGTAGGGGCCGGCCGCGTAGCCGCCGCCCCCGGCGTACAGGTCCTTCGTGACGTCGGCGGTGGACAGGCCCCACGCCGCGGAGGTGGGCGGGTACGGCGGCACGACGTGGTCGAAGAAGCCGTCGTTCTCGTCGTAGGTGATGAGGAAGGCCGTCTTCGCCCACACGTCGGGGTTGGCCGTCAGCGCGTCGAGCACCTGCGAGATGTACCAGGCGCCGAAGTTCGTGGGCCAGTTCGGGTGCTCGCTGAACGCCTCGGGCGCCGCGATCCACGAGACCTGCGGCAGCGTGCCGCCCACCACGTCCGCGCGCAGCTTGTCGAAGTAGCCTTCGCCCGCCTTGGCGTTGGTGCCCGTACGGGCCTTCTCGTACAGGGCGCTGCCCGGCTGGGCGTTGCGGTAGGAGTTGAAGTACAGCAGCGAGTTGTCGCCGTAGTTGCCGCGGAAGGCGTCGCCGATCCAGCCCCAGTGGCCGGCCGCGTTCAGGCCGTCGCCGATGTCCTGGTAGACCTTCCAGGACACCCCGGCCGCCTCCAGGCGCTCGGGGTAGGTCTTCCAGCCGTAGCCGGCCTCCTGGTTGCCGAGGACCGGGCCGCCGCCGGTGCCGTCGTTGCCCGTGTGTCCCGACCACATGTAGTAGCGGTTGGGGTCCGTGGCGCCGATGAAGGAGCAGTGGTAGGCGTCGCACACGGTGAAGGCGTCGGCGAGCGCGTAGTGGAACGGGATGTCGTTCCGCTTCATGTACGACATGGTCGTCGCCGTCTTGGCCGGCACCCACTTGTCGTACTTGCCGTTGTTGTACGCCGCGTGGCCGCCGGCCCAGTCGTGGTTCAGGCCCTCGACGAACTGCATGCCGAGGTCGTTGACCTGGGGGTTGAAGGGGAGGATGTCCTTCGTCCCGTTGGACTGGTGGAAGACGGACTTGCCGTTGTCCTGCAGGACCGGACGCGGGTCACCGAAGCCCCGTACGCCCTTCATCGAGCCGAAGTACTGGTCGAAGGACCGGTTCTCCTGCATGAGGACGACGATGTGCTCGATGTCCTGGATGGTTCCGGTGGCGCCCTGCGCCGGTATCGCGGCGGCGCGCGCGATGCTCTCGTTCAGCATCGTGATCGCGGCGGTACCGCCGGCGATCTGCAGGAACCTGCGGCGGTTGAGCTCTGCCATGGCGTGACGACCTCTGTCGGTGAGACGGTGCGGGGGTGTCGGGGGGCGCCCCAAGAACAGCGGCCCCGGGGTACCGGTCGGCGTTGCTTTCGTGACAGTGGGCCGTACACCTGGAAAACGGAAGCCCTCGTACGCCGGTCCACACCTCACGGCCACCTTCTCGCCACATGCCGCCCGCGGTCCCCGCCCCGCACCACCACCCCTCACACCCCGGGGTTTCGTCTCACCGGCTCACCGGCTCACCGGCTCACCCGCTCACCGACTCACCCGATCACCTGATCACCGGACCTGGGGGCAGACCCGGCCGGCCGCCGCGCAGCGCGCCTCGAAGCCCGGCGGCAGCCAGCCGCCGTTGAGCAGCCGGGGATGGGCCGGGAAGGCGCTGTGCGCGGCGAGCGCGAACATCAGCGAGGCCCACAGCGACTGGACGCGGACGCTGAGGAACCCGCCCCCGTCCACGTTCTGGAACCCGCACTCGAAGACGTCCGCCCCGACCAGGTCCATGGTGGCCAGTCCCGACCAGTTCAGGTCCAGGTAGCTCTGCGGGTGCCCGAAGTAGGCGCGCCGGTCGGTGACGGTCAGCTCGCCCGGGCCGTCGCTCGCCCAGCGGGGCTGCGCGTCGGCCGCGGCCCGGTTGCGGCGGGCGGCGTTGCCGAGCGCCGAGGCGGCCATGCTGCCGAGGACGAAGCCGGTGCCGCCGAAGGCGACCACGCTGCTCTGCTGGTAGGAGCCGTTGCCCAGGGCCCGCCAGGTGTAGCGCGTCGCCGGGCCCGAGGCGAGCGGCAGTTCGCCGGGGGCCAGGCGCACCCGGGAAGGCACCGGGGGACGGGCGGAGAGCCGCCCGTGCACGAGGTCGTGCACCACGGCACAGGTGTACAGCAGGTGGTCGTCGACCGGTGTCCAGTCCGGCGGCTGCCGCCGCACCACGTCCTGCCGCTCCGCATAAGAGTTCTCGTCCATCTCCCCCGCCAGCCTCCGTCGGTGAACCGCTGGTTGCCATCCTAGGGATCACACGGCGGCCCGGCGGCGCGGGAGATGCTGTTGGTGCAGTAGCGCTGGTCCGTGGGCGTCGGGTAGCCCTCGCCCTGGTGCGGTCGCGTTCTTGCCGGGCACCAGCCGTAGGCTGCCGTGGGAAAACAAGGGGAGACGATGACTGACGACCGCGGGGCAATGATTCCGGTGTGGACGCTGGCTACCGGTGACGTCCGGGTGCCCGCATTGGCCGGAGACGAGCCGATGACGGCTGAGCGCCTGGCTGAACTGCGCAGTGTGCTGGCCGGCCTGGCCAATGAGCCGATTGCCACACTTGAGGCGCATCCGCTGCCCGACAAGCTCGACCGCAGCCGAGGTATCCCGCTCGATGCCGCGAGTCCTTTGGCGAAGCACCTGTCGAAGCTCATCACGCAATCGGCGCAAGGTTCCTCTGTGGCGGCTACGGCGACCGCTGCCGGCGAAGGCCTGTATCGCATGGTGGTTCCCGCGAAGGTCGTCGCCCAGCTCGGTCAGGGCATCGTCCGCCCGATGGCGTCGAAGGTGGCGGCCGGTGGCATCCACGGAGCACTCATGAACTCAACGGGCATCACCGCCCAGGCGACGTTCGTGCCGGTCGGTAAAGCGGCAGCGGCAGGCGCGGTCGGTGGAGCCGGTGCGACGGCCGGCGTCGCGGCCGTCGGCAGCGCGGCGCTCACCGTGGCCGCGCCGCTCGTGCTCATGGCCATAGCGGTGGGCGTGAGCGCGAATGCCGACTACCAGCGCCAGCTGGCTGTCGAACGCATCACGGAACTGCTGGAGCAACTGCACGAAGAGAAGCTCGCTGACGAGCGCAACGAACTCGACGGCTGCCGCGATGCCATTGAGAAGGCAACCGCCGTCCTGCTCGACCAGGGCAAGCTCGGTGCCTCGCTGGGCCTGGACTCGGCCGTGCATGCCATCAGCAAGGCACTGGCCGCCACTGACCGCCGCCTTGCCAAGTGGCAGAGCGCACTCGACAAGCTGCCCGACGGCAAGCCCGTCGAGATCGGCACGCTGAACAAGTCGTTCCCCGGCGTCGACGACCACGGCGGCAAGTTCCGCACCCACCTCGAACTCGCTGCCTTGGCCATCGCGCTGAAGCGGCGGGTCATCGTCCTGCAGGCCGTCGAGCACGCCCAGGGCGACCCTGACAACTTGTTCGCGAACTTCACCCGCCTCCTCAAGGCCGACCACCAGCGCCTCGCCACACTGGAGTCGAGCATCGCCGGGGTCCTGGCGCGCCTGTCGGCGCTGGAGCTGGCCCGCACGTCCGGTTTGCTGCCCGTGATGCACATCGGTGACGTCGATCGCCTACTGCGCGCGGCCAACGGGCTTCACAAGCTGGGCGACGGCGTCGTGGTCAACAGCCCCACGACCGACGTGGCGATTGAGATCGCCCGCAACAAGGACGGCTCGCTGGTCGTGCTCCCCGCGCTGCCCGCGTAGGCGCGGGCGCGCCGGGGGAGCCGGCACGAGAGCCCCGGCAACCATCGGTGCCGGGGCTCAAGGCTCTGCGGGACGCGCAGTCGTCTACGGTGGCCGAGCCTGTCAGCCCTCGTCCGGAACCAGGCGCAGGGAGATGCTGTTGATGCAGTAGCGCTGGTCCGTGGGCGTCGGGTAGCCCTCGCCCTCGAAGACGTGGCCCAGGTGCGAGCCGCACTTCGCGCAGAGCACCTCGGTGCGGACCATGCCGTGCGCGACGTCCGCCTTCAGCTCGACCGCGTCGGAGTCCTTCGGGTCGTAGAAGGAGGGCCAGCCGCAGTGCGACTCGAACTTCTCCGTGGAGCGGAACAGCTCGGAGCCGCAGCCGCGGCAGGAGTAGACGCCCTCGGTCTTGGTGTCCGTGTACTCACCGCGGAAGGCGGGCTCGGTGCCGGCGAGGCGCAGCACCTGGTACTCGGACGGGGTCAGCTCCGCCTGCCACTGCTCGTCCGTCTTCTCTACCTCGTACGACATGACTTGTGCGCTCCCTGAGAACCGTCAGCTGGACAGGCGGGCGAGGATCTGGGGCCCCAGGTCCGTGACGTCGCCCGCGCCCATGGTGAGAACGAGATCGCCGGGCTTGGCCATTCCCGCGACGACGTCGGCGACGGCGCCCTTGTCGTGCTCGGGGGTGACGTCGGCGCCCGCCGCCCGGGCGGCGTCGATGATGATCTCGCTGGTGACCCCGGGGATCGGGTCCTCGCGGGCGGGGTAGATGTCGAGGACCACGGAGGCGTCGGCCAGCCCGAGCGCCCGGCCCATCTCCCGGCCGAGCTCCTGGGTGCGGGAGAAGAGGTGCGGCTGGAAGACGACCAGGATGCGGGCGTCCCCGGCGGCGCCGCGGATGGCCTCCAGGTCGGCGGTCATCTCGGTCGGGTGGTGCGCGTAGGAGTCGATGACCTGGACTCCGGCGGCCTCGCCCTTGAGCTGGAGGCGGCGCTTGACCCCGGTGTACTTGCCGAGGGCGGAGGCCAGGTTGTGCGCGGGGATGCCGAGCGCGACACCGGCGGCGAGGGCCGCGACGGCGTTGTGCGCGTAGTGGCGGCCGGGCACCGAGACCGTGAAGGTGAGCATCCGGCCGTCGATGACGACCGTGACCTCGCTGGTCAGCCCGCGCGGGGTGATCTTCGTGATCCGGACGTCGGCCTCGGGCTCCTCGCCGTACGTGACCACCTTCAGCCCGTCGTTGCCGCGGACCCGGCCGGCGATCTCGGCGGCGCCGGCCTGGCCGTGGGCGATGACCAGGGTGCCGCCCTCGGGGATCTTGCCGACGAAGGTCTCGAAGGACTCGTAGATCTCTTCCATCGACGCGTAGTTCGCGTGGTGGTCGAGCTCGGCGTTGAGGATGATCGCGACCTGCGGCGTGTACGTGTGGAAGCTGCGGTCGCTCTCGTCCGCCTCGGCGACGAAGATGTCGCCCTCGCCGTGGTGGGCGTTGGAGCCGGGGGCGTCGAGGTCGCCGCCGATGGCGTACGAGGGGTCCAGGCCCAGCGCCGAGAGGGAGACGGCCAGCATCGAGGTGGTGGTGGTCTTGCCGTGGGTGCCGGCGACGGCGATCGGGCGCAGGCCGTCCATCAGCCCGGCCAGGGCGTCGGAGCGGTGCACGACCGGGATGCCGAGCTCGGCGGCGCGGGCCAGCTCGGGGTTGTCGGCGCGGATGGCGCTGGAGACGACCACGCAGGTGGCGTCGGGGGCGAGGTGGCCGGCGGCGTGCCCGATGTGGACCGTGGCGCCGTGGGCGCGCAGCGCCTGGGCGGTCTCGGAGTCACGGGCGTCGCTGCCGGCCACCTGCGCGCCGCGCTGGGCCAGGATCTTCGCGATGCCGGACATGCCGGCGCCGCCGATGCCGATGAAGTGGGGCCGTTCCATGGCGGTCGGCAGGCCGGGCTTCATTCAGGTAGCTCCAGGATCGAGGGCGTGCGGTCCGCTGGGTCCCGTCCGCTCAGCACGGAGGTTCAGCGGACTCCACCCTATTCCTTGTGGGCGAAGAGCTTGAGCACCGGAACGCCGACCTTGTGGCGCGCCCGGGAAGCCCAGTCCCGGTGGAAGAACTCCTCGACGTAGTGCGGGGCGGTCAGCACGATCACCTCGTCGGCGGCGGTCTCCTCCACCACCGCCCTGAGGTGGTCCAGCGGGTGGTCCTCGATGATCTGCCCGACGGCCTTGGCGCCCTTGGCGCGCAGGGAGGCCAGGGAGTGCTCGAGCGCCAGTTCGGCGGGGCCCCGGGCGGCCTCGCCCTCCGGTTCGTCGCCCTCTCGGATGGCCTCGGGAAGCTCACCGAGCGCTACGTCGTCGATGGCGCGCAGCAGCCGGTCCCGGTCGCCGCGGGGTTGCATGAGGACGACGAAGGAGACCGACTCGTCGCCGTGGAGGGTGGTGACGAAGTCCACGTCGACGGGGGTCAGCGGCTGCTCGATCATCAATACGCTCGTGAACACGGACGCCCTCTCCTTCGTGGGCCGAGGCCGGCCGGCCGGCCCCTGCGGAAACCATCCTGCCCCGCTGTCGCACGGGGCCCTGCCCAGTCATCCTGCCCAGATATGTGCCCAGCGGAAGCAAAGCGGAACGATAAATTCCGCTCCTTGTCAGATCCGACGGTAACGCGTGAAGAGAAACCCGGCCTCTTCCAGCAGACAGGCCGGCGCCAGCCGGTGCGGAACCGTGACGGAAGGCCCTGCGGAGATCCGCTGGGCGTCACCCGCCGTGAGCATCGGCGAGATCGTCAGACACAGCTCGTCCAGCACGCCGGCGGCCACGAACTGGCCCAGCAGCCGGGGTCCGCCCTCGGTGAGCTGGCGGCGCAGCCCCCGGTCCGCGAGCACCCGTACGGCGCGGGCCGGGTCCACGCCGGCCCCTTCGCCGGCCACCACGACCTCGGCCCCGGCCTCCTGGGCCCGGGCCACCCGGTCCGCCGGTGCGGCGGCCCCGGTGAGCACCAGCGTGGGCACGAGCGGGGAGGTGAACAGCGGCAGCGAGAAGTCCAGGTCCATGCTCGCCGTGACCACCGCGATGGCGGCGGCGGGGCCCTGGCCGGCGGCGCTGCGGCGGGCCGCGAAGGCGTCCCGGGCCCGTGCGGGGCGGTAGCCCTCCTGGCGAACCGTTTCCGCACCGACGACCACCACATCGGCCAGCGCCCGCAGGGTGCCGAAGATCCGCATGTCGGTCTCGCCGGAGATGGGCTGCGAACGACCGTCGTGCTGGGCCGCGCCGTCCAGGGTGGACACCATGTTGGCCCGCAGCCAGTGGCGGTCCGGACCGAGGGAGGGGTACGCGTACGCCTCGGCGAGCTCGTCCAGCGACCACTCCCGGTCGGTCTCGTCTGCTGATGTCTGATCGGTCACAGGGAACAGGCGTCGCATCGGTGCAGTGTGCCACGCCCCGTAGAGTTAAGAGCTGTGTCAACATCACTCTCGCCCTCAGCGTCAGCCTCCGGGCAGCCCCCGATAGTCGACGTGGGCCCGCAGGCCCTCTGTGCCCGCGCGCCGCGGGTGCCGGCCGAACGGCTCGTGGCCGAGATGGTGCCGCCCCCGCGCTTCGACTCGGTGCGCTTCGACACCTACGACCCGGACCCGGCCCAGCCGAGCCAGTCCGAGGCCGTCACCGTCCTGGTCGGCTTCGCCGCGGGCCTCGGCGGCGCCCACGCCACCGGCGCCGGCAAGCGCCGCTGGTTCTCCAGGGCACCGAAGGCCGCGGCCGCCGCCGGTCCGCGCGGGGTCTACCTCGACGGCGGGTACGGCGTCGGCAAGACCCACCTGCTGGCCTCCCTCTGGCACGCCACCCCGGCCGAGCCCGCGCTCAAGGCCTTCGGCACCTTCGTGGAGCTGACCAACCTGGTCGGTGCGCTCGGCTTCCAGCAGACCGTGCAGACCCTGGGCGGGCACCGGCTCCTGTGCATCGACGAGTTCGAGCTCGACGACCCGGGCGACACCGTGCTCGTCTCCTCGCTGCTCAGCCGCCTCGTCGAGCAGGGCGTGGCGCTGGCCGCCACCTCCAACACCCTGCCCGGCAAGCTCGGCGAGGGCCGCTTCGCCTCCGCCGACTTCCTGCGCGAGATCCAGGGGCTCTCCGCCCACTTCCGGCCGCTGCGCATCGACGGCCAGGACTACCGCCACCGCGGCCTGCCCGAGGCCCCGGCGCCCTTCTCGGACGAGCAGGTGGCCAAGGCCGCCTACGCGACCCCCGGCGCGAGCCTGGACGACTTCCCCGGCCTCCTCGAGCACCTCGCCCGGGTCCACCCGAGCCGCTACGGGGCCCTGACCGACGGGATAGCGGCCGTCTGCCTCACCGACGTCGGCCCGGTCCCGGACCAGTCGACCGCGCTGCGCCTGGTCGTCCTCGCGGACCGCCTGTACGACCGCGAGATACCGGTGCTGGCGTCCGGGGTCCCCTTCGACAAGCTCTTCAGTGAAGAGATGCTGAACGGCGGCTACCGCAAGAAGTACTTCCGGGCCATCTCGCGGCTCACCGCGCTGGCACGCGACGCGAAGCCCCTGGTGTCCCAGTAGGTTTGGTGACGTCGGCCCGTTCCACGGGCCGGCCGTTTCCACTTCCGCGAAGGGATCCACCATGGCTGCCACACGCAACGCACACGCCGTCTGGGAAGGCGACCTGTTCGAAGGCAAGGGCGTCGTCACGCTCGACTCCTCCGGCCTCGGCAGCTACCCCGTCTCCTGGCCCGCCCGGACCGACGAGGAGGCGAACGGGCGCACCAGCCCGGAGGAGCTCATCGCCGCCGCGCACTCCAGCTGCTTCAACATGGCCTTCTCGAACGGTCTCGCGAAGGCCGGCCACCCGCCGGTGAAGCTGACCACCTCGGCCGCCGTCACCTTCGTGCCGGGCAAGGGCATCACCGGGATCCACCTCACCGTCGAGGGCGAGGTGCCGGGTCTGGACGACGACGCGTTCGTCGCCCGCGGCTACGGCCCGCTCGTGGCCGACCCCGCCGGGCTGCTCGACCTGCCGGCCGGGTTCACGTACCGGGTGCTCTCGCGCGCCGGCGACCCGCTGCTCTCCGGTGAGGGCAGGGTCCCGGGCAACTGCGACGGCATGGCCGCCTTCGGCGCCGGACAGGGCCGCGTCAAGCTGGTCCGCAACCACGAGAACCGGACCACCGCCGCCCTGCGCGTGCCGCCCGTCGAAGGGCTCACCTACGACCCGTACGCACTCGGCGGCTGCACCCTGCTCGACCTCGACCCGGCGGGCCGGGTCACCTCCGAACGCGTCGCCCTCGCCGGCACCGCCGTCAACTGCGCGGGCGGCCGTACCCCTTGGAACACCTGGCTGTCCTGCGAGGAGACCGAGGACCGGGCGGGCACCGCCGGCTACGCCCGCGACCACGGCTACGTCTTCGAGGTCGACCCCGCCGACCCCCAGCGCTCCGGCGCGGTCCCGCTCACCGCGATGGGCCGCTTCGCGCACGAGGCCGTCGCCGTCGACCCGTACCTCGGAGTGGTCTACGAGACCGAGGACGCCTTCGTCGAACCCTTCGGCCTCTTCTACCGGTTCCTGCCCGCCCGCCCGCTCGGCGGCCCCGGCTCCCTGCGCGCCGGCGGCCGGCTCGAGGCGATGCGCGTCCCCGGACTGGCGAACCTGGCGGCGGTGGACGAACCCGGGGCCCGGTTCCCGGTGGAGTGGGTCCCCGTACCGGACCCGTCGGCGGCCGCGACCCCGATCCGGCTCCAGGACTTCGGACCCGGCGGGATCACCCACGCGCAGAAGCTGGAGGGCTGCTACTGGGGCGGCGAGGGCGTCTACTTCGTCTCCAGCTACTCCCGCACCCGCGAGGGCTCCCCCGCCGACCACCACGGCCAGGTCTGGTTCTACGACCCCGCGCGCGCCCTGATCCGGCTGGACGTGGTGTTCGGCCCGGCCGCCGACGTCCGGCTGCCCGGCGACTCCCCCGACAACATCTGCCTGGCCCCGGACGGCGGCCTGATGGTGTGCGAGGACGGCGGCGGCGCGCAGTACGTCTTCGGGGTGACCCCCGGCGGCGAGGTCTACCCGGTGGCCCGCAACGCGGACGACATCGGCGGGCCGGGGGCCTCGGAGTGGGGGGAGTTCGCGGGCGTCACCTTCTCGCCGGACGCCCGGACGATGTACGTCAACGCGTACGCGCCCGGCACCACCTTCGCCGTGACGGGCCCCTGGAGGTGACCTAAGGCGTGTCCCCCGCCGCCCTCC
This sequence comes from Streptomyces sp. ICC4, assembly GCF_003287915.1. Taxonomy (NCBI): domain Bacteria; kingdom Bacillati; phylum Actinomycetota; class Actinomycetes; order Kitasatosporales; family Streptomycetaceae; genus Streptomyces; species Streptomyces sp. ICC4. The sequence goes on from NZ_CP030286.1 coordinate 733,872, forward strand.
GGCCCGTCGGAACCGGTCTTTCGCCACCTCGCGGTCCCCGCCGCCGTACTGGAAGATCGTATGGAGTCGACGGGATCGAGGTAGGTAGCGGTGGCCAAGAAGGACAGTACGAAGCCGGCGAAGGAAGCGAAGCCACCGAAGCGCGCCAAGGCCTCCGCGCCCGCCGGTCCCGCGAAGGCCGGGGCGAAGGCGGCCAAGGCCGAGAAGGCCGAGAAGGCCGAGAAGGCCGAGAAGGCCGAGAAGGCCGAGAAGGCCGAGAACCCTGCCAAGGGCGCGAAGGGCGAGAAGGCCCAGGAGGCCCGGAAGGCGGCCAAGGACGCCAAGGACGCGAAGCCCGCCCAGGAGGCGGCCGCGCCGCCCGCCAAGGGCGAGAAGAAGCCCGACCCCAAGCCCAAGCCCCTCTCCCTGCGCGAACTGCTCCGCATCTCCGCCGAGGGAGCCAAGGCCCCCAAGGGCTCCCGCAAGGCCTCCGGCCACGGCTCGGGCGCCCTCCTGGGCCCGCTGCTCCGCGTCCCCGCCGGCGAGCGCGTCGACCTCGCCGGCTTCCACCCCGGCGCCACCCCGGCCGGTCCCACCGACAAGGCGGCCGGCGTGGCGGCCACCGCGCAGATGGCCGAGGGGCTCGCCTCCCTCCAGGAGCGGCTCTACGCCGCCAGCACCGCGGGCGACCGCCGCCGCGTCCTGCTCGTCCTCCAGGGCATGGACACCAGCGGCAAGGGCGGCACGGTCAAGCACGTGATCGGCCTGTTCAACCCCTCCGGCTGCCGGATCAAGGCCTTCAAGGCGCCCACGCCCGAGGAGCAGAACCACCCCTTCCTCTGGCGCGTCATGAAGGCGCTCCCCCAGCCGGGCGAGATCGGCATCTTCGACCGTTCGCACTACGAGGACGTCCTCATCGCCCGCGTCCGCGAGCTGGTGCCGCGCAGTCAGCTGGGCCGCCGCTACGCGCAGATCAACCGGTTCGAGAAGTCCCTCGCCGACGACGGCGTGAGCGTGCTGAAGGTCTTCCTCCACATCAGCTACGAGGAGCAGCGCAAGCGGCTCCTCGAGCGGCTCGACAACCCCGAGAAGCACTGGAAGTTCACCCCGGGCGACATCGAGGAGCGCGCCGCGTGGCCCGCGTACCAGCAGGCGTACGAGCTGGCCCTGGAGCGCTGCTCCACGGACGCCGCGCCGTGGTACGTCGTCCCCTCGGACCGCAAGTGGTACCGCAACTGGGCGATCAGCACACTGCTGCTGGAGCACTTGGAGGGCATCGCTCCGCGGTATCCCGAGGCCGACTTCGACGTGCAGGAGTGCCGCGCACGCCTACTTGCCACATAGTCATATATTTTGCGCATGTGACCATCTCACTGCGCAGTACGGCTGCCGTCGCGGCCGTGGCAGCCCTCGGTGCCGCCCTCGCCGCGTGCGGGGGCGGCGCCGGTACGCCGGACGCCGGCAGCCGGGCCCGTATGGGGGCCTCGGCCTCCCCGTCCCCGCCGGCGGCCGCCCCGAGCGGCTCCGCGGGCGCCCCCGGCGCCTCCGCCGCCCCCCAGCCCGCCCCGCCGCAGGCGGGCGCCCCCGGGAAGGCGCCGACGATGGCGCCCGGGCCGAACGGCCTGACCCCCGTCTTCGAGCGGGCGAAGCAGCGGACCGACAAGACCGTGGCGCTGACCTTCGACGCCGACATGACCTCCGACCAGGGGCCGCGCGCGGCGGACGGGGAGCACTTCGACAACCCGCAGCTGATCTCCACGCTGCGCACGCTCAAGGTGCCCTCGACGGTCTTCATGACGGGCCGCTGGGCCGAGCAGTACCCGGACCAGGCGAAGTCCATCGGCACCGATCCGAACTTCGAGATCGCGAACCACTCGTACAGCCACCACGCCTTCAAGTCCCCCTGCTACGGGCTCCCCACCCTCGACGAGGCCGCCGCCCGCGCCGACGTGGACCGGGCCTTCGAGGCCTTCCGCAAGGCGGGGGCCGTCAACACCGTCCCGTACTTCCGCTTCCCCGGCGGCTGCTACGACGACCAGGCGCTGCGGGCGATCTCCACGGCCAAGGTCACGGCCGTCCAGTGGGACGTGGTCAGCGGGGACGCCTTCGCGAAGGATCCCGACGCGGTGGCCGAGCAGGTGCTGTCCGGGGTGAAGCCCGGATCGGTCGTGGTCATGCACTGCACGCGCAGCGCCGCCCCGGTCACCGAGGAGGCCATCCGGAAGATCGTCCCGGAGCTGCGCAAGCGCGGCTACCGGTTCGTCAAGGTGTCCGAGCTCATCGGGAATTGACTTCCGCTCCCCTCCCTAAAGGGCAGAGCACTGGCCAAGTTCCCGGTAGCGCGGGCAGCGGCGCGAAGCGACGGAACCGCGGCGGCCGCGCCGCGGGTTCAGCCGGAGCAGGCCGTGCGCTGCGCTTCCTGCCACTCGCACACCGGGCACAGCACCACGCCCGGGGTCGCGACCCCGTACTCGGTGGGCTTGCCGCACTGCACGCAGTCGGCGTACGGCGGCCCGGCCACCCGCCCGGCGGGGGCCGCGGGGGCGGGGCAGTAGGAGGCGTCCTGCTCGATCGGGTCCACGGGTACGAGCGTACTCAGCCCCGGCCGGGACCGGCCCGCCCCCTGCCCCGCCGTCCCTGTCGGTGCGGGCTGGCAGAATCGGCCGGATGAGCACCGAGGACGCGCAAGCGCACACAGGGGTACCCGCCGTCGGGGCGGACAGCCCGTTCCGGCAGGAGCGGATCGCCCGCGACGAGGCCCCGCAGTTCGTGCTGCCGCTGGTGGTGCGGATCGAGAAGACCGGGCCGCCGGCCCGTACGGACGCCCTGGAGACGGCGGCGCGCGCGGTGCTGGTACTGCTCACGGACGAGCGGTCGGCCGACGGCGGCGAGTGGGCCGAGGCCGTGCGGGACTGGCAGGACGCGCGGATCCGCAAGGTGGTCCGCCGGGCGCGCGGGGCGGAGTGGCGCAAGGCCGGCACCCTGCCGGGCGTCACGGTGCGGGGCGGAGCCTCGGAGGTACGGGTCTTCCCGCCGGTCCCGCTCGACGGCTGGCCCAAGGAGCTCGCCAAGCTCCAGGTGTCGGGCACCGAGCTGGACGATCCGGAGCCGGCCGCCCCCGCGGAGCCCGGACTGCCGGTGCTGTGGCTCAACCCGGACGTGGAGATGTCCGCCGGCAAGGCGATGGCCCAGGCCGGGCACGGCGCGCAGCTGGCCTGGTGGGAGCTGACCGGCGCGGAGCGCGCCGCCTGGCGGGACGCCGGCTTCCGGCTGGCCGTGCGCACGGCCCCGCGCGAGCGCTGGCCGGAGCTGTCCGCGAGCGGCCTGCCGGTGGTGCGGGACGCGGGGTTCACGGAGATCGCACCGGGTTCCTGCACCGTGGTCGCGGACCATCCCGCACTGCGGGCACGGCTCTAGTGCCGTGACCCGGTGGACCTTTCCGGTCACAGCACCAGCGCCGCCGGGAACCTCAAATGTTGCTCTGAACGTCCTCCTCGGCGGTTGGCTCGACTCCGACGGGGCCATGACATCGACACACGGACCGACGAGCGGGGGCGAGGGGACATGAAGCCCATGGCACACCTGGGGGTGGGCATCGGATGGCGGCCGGAGATCGCGGAAGCGGTGGAAGGCCTGCCGGGGCTGGACTGGGTCGAGGTGGTGGCCGAGAACATCTGCCCCGGCCACCTGCCGGAGCCGCTGCGGCGGCTGCTCGACCGCGGGGTCCGCGTCGTGCCCCACGGGGTCTCGCTCGGACTCGGCGGCGCCGACCGGCCGGACCCGGCGAAGCTGGCCGCGCTCGCCGAGCGGGCGGTGGCGCTGGGGGCGCCGATCGTCACCGAGCACATCGCCTTCGTACGGACCTCCGCGCTGGGGGCCGCGCCGGCGCTGGAGGCCGGGCACCTGCTGCCCGTGGCGCGGACGCGGGACGCGCTGGACGTGCTCTGCGAGAACGTGCGCATCGCACAGGACGCGCTGCCGGTGCCGCTCGCGCTGGAGAACATCGCCGCGCTGCTGGCCTGGCCCGGCGAGGAGCTCACGGAGGGGCAGTTCCTGACGGAGCTCGTCGAGCGGACCGGCGTGCGGCTGCTCATCGACGTGGCCAACCTGCACACCAACCGGGTGAACCGCGGGGAGGACCCGGCCGCCGTGCTGGACGGGATCCCGCTGGAGGCGCTGGCGTACGTGCACGTCGCCGGGGGCGTGGAGCGGGGCGGGGTGTGGCACGACACCCACGCGCACCCGGTGCCGGAGGTGGTGCTGGACGTGCTGGCGCAGCTCCGCGCCCGGGTGGACCCGCCGGGGGTGCTCCTGGAGCGGGACGACGACTTCCCGCCGGACGGGGAGCTGGCCGGGGAACTCACCGCGATCCGGGGGGTCCTGGACCGTGCCGGGACCCCGTCCCGGCCCCTGCCGGACACCGCACCGGATGCCGTGGCGGGTGCCACGGCGGCTGCCGCACCGGACGCCGCGCCGGATGCCGTGGCGGCTGCCGGCACGGATGTCCCGGCGCGCCCGTCCGCCGGGCCCGCGGGACCCGGCGGCACGGCGCTGGACAAGGCGCGGACGCGGGTCGGCCTCGGCCAGGCCGCGCTCCTGTCGGCCCTGGTGGCCGGCACGCCCGTGCCCGAGGGGTTCGACCGGCAGCGGGTCCGGGTCCAGGCCCGGGCGCTGGCGGCCAAGCGGGCCGGGGTCGTGGCCCGGCTGGCCCCCGAGCTGCCCGGGATCCTGGGCGGGCAGGAGCCGTACCGCAAGGCCTTCCTCGACTACGCCCGGCACCGGCCGATGGCCTCCGGGTACCGGCGCGACGCGCTGGACTTCGCCGAGCACCTGCTGATCCGGGACCTGCCCGCCGATCCCGCGGCACGGCGCCGGCTCACGCTCTGGTGGCAGGACCGGGCCGGGGCGCGGCCGCCGCGCCGCATCGTGCGCTGGGCCCGCGCGCTGGCGGGGAGAGCGGCATGAACTTCTTCGACCTCCTCGCCCTCGGCATCTGGATCGGCGTCATCACCTCCACCGCCCTCCTGGTGCGCGGTCTGCGGCGCGCGCAGCCCTCCACCTTCGGCCCCGCTCCCCGGCTGCACGACCTGTCCGAGGCCGCCTTCATGGCGGGCGGCCCCGGCGCGGTGGTGGATGCCGCGCTCGTCTCCCTGCTCTGCGACGGCCGGATGGTGGTCGGCGGGCCGGGCATCGTCCAGCTGCGGCCCGGGGTGCGGGCGACCGATCCCGCCGAACGGGCCGTGCTCCAGGCCCACCGGGGCGCGGCGTCCGGCTGGCTCTACCAGATCCGGTACGCCGCCATGCGGGACCCGGCCGTCCAGGAGACCGGCGACGCGCTGGCCGCCCGCGGGCTGATCGCCGCGCCCGGCGGGCGGCGCGCGCAGTACCACCACGGGGTGATCCAGGCGTCCGTGTGCGGGGTGCTGCTGATCCTGTCGCTGCCGCTCACCTTCGTCGCCCTCGCCCTGTACGCGGGCTCCGGCGACTTCCACGTGCCGTTCATCGCCGAGGTGTTCCCCGTTCTGCTGGCCGGAATCATCGCGGCCGCCGTCGGCGCCTCGCGCGCCCGGCAGCGGATCACCGGGGCGGGGGCGGCGGCCCTGCGCGACATCCGCGCCCACTACCGGACCGACCAGAGCCCGTACGTCCAGACCTCGTTGTTCGGGCTGCGCGGCCTGCGCGACCCCTACCTGCGCGAGCAACTGGTGCCGGCGGCCCGCGGGACCCGGCTGGCCGCGGCCCAGTCCCGTCCGCGTACCGGCAGCTCAGAGCCTGCTTGGGGGTCCGGAGCCGAGCTGGTTCCGGTCGTCTGGTGCGCGGGCTCCGACGGCGGCGGGTCGGGAGGATCCGGCGGGTCGGGCTGCGGATCGGGGTCGAGCTGCGGCTCCTCGGGCGGCAGCGGCTGCTCGTCGGGATCGAGCTGCGGCTCCTCCGGCGGCGGTTCCAGCTGTTCCGGCAGCAGTTCCAGCGGTTCGAGTTGCAGCAGTTCGTCCGGTTCCAGTTGCAGCAGCAGTTCCTGACCTCCCATCACGGACCCGTCACGAGCTGCTCACACCTCGGCAGAGCCCTATGCCCGGGCTTCCACATCTTGTAGAAATCGGGCATGTTCTGGGTCCTGTTCCTGCTCTTGGCCTGGGCAGGGGTGCTGATCGCGTGCACCCGCCTCCTGAGAGCCGCCGGCGAAACCGCGGAGCCCGCCGACGGGCCGCCCGCCGACGGGCGCCCGCGTCACGACGAGCTCAGCCTGTACGAGGCCGCGTACCTGGCCGGCGGCCCGCGGCGGGTGGCCGAGCTGACGCTGCTCTCGATGCAGCGCCAGCGGCGGCTGCTGCTCGCGCACACCGGCTGGGCCACCGTGCTCGACCCGGTGGGGCGCGATCCGCACGAGCGGTCCGTGCTCGGGGCGTTCGGGCCGGACGGCCAGGAGCCGGTGGTGTCCGTACGGGCGGTCGCGGAGCGGGATCCGGCCGTACGGGACCTCGCGGACCGGCTGGGCGAGGCGGGCCTCGCGCTGCGCGCCGGGACCCGGCAGGACATCGGCGAGGGGATCCGGTCGGTCCGCCGGGCCACCGGACTGGTACTGGCCATGACGGTGGCCGCGCTGTGCGTGCCGACGCCCGGGACCACGACCACGATCGTCCTGTGCTGGTTCTCGCTGCCGCTGATCCTGGCCCTGGGGTGCCTGGCCATCGCCCGCGTCGAGGGGCACGCGCACTCCTCCTGGGCCTCCCCCGCCGGCCGGCGGCTCCTCGTGGAGCTGGAGCAGGAGCGGGGCGGCCGGGGCTCGCTCGCCGCGGTGGCCCTGCGGGGGCCGCGCGCGGTCGACGACCCCGAGGTGCGGGCGGCGCTCGCGTACGGCAGGCGGGGGCCGATTCCGCGGCAACGGGGGCATTGAGCGCGACACCGGCCGGTGATCCTGTACAGGGGGCCGCTCGCCGGATCTCATCGGACCATCCGAAGAGATGAGGGTCCGTCATGCGCGGGACGATCCGAGGGCGCCGCACCACACTGGTCCTCGCGCTGACTTCCGTCCTGGCGGGTCCGCCCGCCGCGGCGGCCACGGCCGAGGGCCCTCCCCCGCCCCCGGGCTCCGCCGCCACGGCGACGGCCGCCGCCGAAGCCGCCGGGGCCGAGCTCGTCGCCCGGCGGGCGGCGGCCGCCGCCCGCGCGGCCCCGGGCAGCCCCCTCGCGGGGCGCGGGCTGGACTTCGGGCCCTGCGCGGTCGTCGAGGGTCTCGCTCCGGACGTGCGGTGCGCCACGCTCCGGGTGCCCCTCGACTACGCGCGGCCCGACGGAGCGCAGATCGGCATCACGGTCAGCCGGGTCGGCGCCACCGGGGCCGGCGGCGCCGTGCGGCAGGGCGCGCTCGTGTACAACCCCGGCGGGCCCGGCGGGAACGGCATGTTCTTCCCGCTCGTGGCCGGCCTGCCCGAGTGGCGGCGCGTGGCCGCCGCCTACGACCTCGTCGGTTACGCCCCGCGCGGGGTCGGCCGCTCGGGGCCCCCGGTGTCCTGCCAGGACCCGGCGGACCACGCGCGCGCCCCCTCCCAGGCCCCGCCCGCCGAACCGGACCCCGCGTACAAGCGGCGGCGCGTCGCCGAGGCCCGGGAGTACGCCCGGGGCTGCGCGCGCCGCACCGGCGCCGGCCTCGCGTCCTACACGACCCTGAACAACGTCCGCGACCTGCACGTGCTGCGGGCCGCCCTCGGCGAGCCGAAGCTGAGCTTCATGGGGGCCTCGTACGGCACGTACCTGGGGGCGGTGTACGCCACGCTCCATCCGGGCCACGTCCGCCGGATGGTCTTCGACTCGGCCGTCGATCCCGATCCCCGGCGCGTCTGGTACGCCGACAACCTCGCCCAGGCGCCCGGCTTCGAGCGCCGCTGGGCCGATTTCCGCGCCTGGGCGGCCCGCCACCACTCCGTGTACGGGCTGGGCGGCACCCCGGGCGCCGTGCAGGCCTCCTACGACCGGGTCCGGGCCGCGCTCGCCCGCGAGCCGGCGGGCGGGGTGGTCGGCACCGGGCAGCTGCACTCGGCGTACCTGCGGGCCGCGTACTACGACGAGGTCTGGCCGGGCCGCGCGGCGGCGCTGGCGGCCTTCCTGCGCGGCGATCCGGGCCCGCTCGTCGAGCTCGCCGCCCCGGATCCGGCGATGGCCGCCGAGGACGAGAACGCGACCGCCGTGTACACGGCGACGCTGTGCAACGACGCCCCCTGGCCCGCCGACTGGGAGACCTGGGACCGCGACAACACGGAACTGGCCCGCACGGCCCCCTTCGAGACCTGGACCAACGCCTTCCTGAACCTGCCCTGCGCCTTCTGGCCGGTGCGCGAGCGGCAGCGGCCGGTCGACGTGGGCGCTCGGCCGGCCGGGGCGGCCGGGGTGCTGCCCGGCACGCTGGTCGTCGCGGCGGAGCGGGACGGCGCGACCCCGTACGCGGGGGCGCTGGAGCTCCGGCGGCGGCTCGGGCCGCGGGCGGGGCTGGTGACGGAGGAGGGGGCCGGCACCCACGGGGTGGTCGGCGGACGCAACGACTGCGTGGACGCCCACGTGGAGCGGTACTTGCTGACGGGTGACACCTCGGGCGGGGATGCCACCTGTGCGCCGCATCCGGAGCCCGCACCGGTGTCGCTGGACGACCGGGCAGCGTCCGCCCAGGGGCACCCCAGGGCACTGCTGCCGCCAGTCGTCTGAACTTCCGGGCGGGATCTCCGGCTGCGTCGATTCGGGGGCAGGGCCTCCCGATCACCGGAGGACGCAGGTCAGGTCCTCCGGTCCTTCCCCCCAGGGGAGGTCTCAGGCGAGTCCGGCCACCAGATCGGCGACGGACTTGCGGCGTCCGGTGTAGAAGGGCACCTCTTCGCGGACGTGCATACGGGCCTCGGAGGCGCGCAGGTGGCGCATGAGGTCGACGATGCGGTACAGCTCGTCGGCCTCGAAGGCCAGCAGCCATTCGTAGTCGCCGAGCGAGAAGGAGGCGACGGTGTTGGCGCGCACGTCGGGGTAGCCGCGGGCCATCATGCCGTGGTCCTTGAGCATGCGGCGGCGGTCCTCGTCGGGCAGCAGGTACCAGTCGTAGCTGCGCACGAAGGGGTAGACGCTGACGTAGTCGCGCGGCGTCTCGTCGGCCAGGAAGGCCGGGATGTGCGACTTGTTGAACTCGGCCGGGCGGTGCAGGGCCATGTTCGACCAGACCGGCTCCAGGGCGCGGCCCAGCTTGGTGCGGCGGAACAGGTTGTAGGCGCTCTGCAGCTCGTCGGAGGTCTCCGCGTGCCACCAGATCATGATGTCCGCGTCGGCCCGCAGGCCGGAGACGTCATAGGTGCCGCGGACGGTGATGTCCTTGGCGGCCAGCTGGTCGAACAGCTCCTGGACCTCGTCGGCGAAGCCGGCGCGGTTCTCGGGGAGGACGTCCTTCAGCTTGAAGACGGACCACAGGGTGTAGCGGATGACCTCGTTGAGGTCCTTCGCCTTCTTCCCCGCGTTGGGAATCTTCTCTGGTGCAGTCATGTGCCTATTGTCCCGTGCGCTGATCAGTGGTCTGTGCCAGGGGTACCCCACCGGGCCCCAACGTGGCCATCACCACGTCAGCGGCCTTGCCGGCGCTCGCGATGCAGGCCGGGATCCCGACCCCGTCGTACAGCGCACCGCACACCGCGAGTCCCGGGAGGGCCGCCACGGCGGCGCGGATCCGGGCCACCCGGCCGAGGTGGCCCACGGGGTACTGGGGCAGGCCGCCGTCCCAGCGCGTGACGGTGGAGGCGACCGGGCGGGCGGCCGCCGCGAGGCCCACGGCGTCGGCGAGGTCGGCGCGGGAGACGTCGACCAGTTCCTCGTCGGAGCGGCCCAGGTCGCGCTCGTCGCCGTGGCGGCCGACGGAGGTGCGCAGCAGGAAGAGCTCGGGATCGGTGCCGGCCCAGGCCCACTTGTTGCTGGAGAAGGTCGACGCCTTGATCGTCCGGCCGTCCACGGGCGGTACGAGGAAGCCGCTCGCGCCGCCCCCGGCGATGGCGGCCGGCAGCTCGGAGCGCCGGAAGGCCATCGTGACCAGGGCCATGGAGGCGTACTCGACCCCGCGCAGCTCCGCGGCCGCGGCGGGCGCGAGCCGGTCGAGGAGGCGGGCGGCGGGTCCGGCCGGGGTGGCCAGCACGATGCCGTCGGCCTCGATGACCTCGGCGCCGCCCGGGCTGTCGGGGGCGCCCGCGAGCACGCGCCAGCCGGTCGCGGTACGGGTCAGCTCGCGCGCGGGGGTGTCGGTGAGGAGGCGGGCTCCGGCCGCCCGGCAGGCCGCGGCGACGGCGAGCGGGAGCCGGCCGATGCCGCCGTCGATGCCGGAGAAGACGGGACCGGCCTGCCCGGCTCCGGCCGCCCGGCGCTGCAGTTCCCGTACGCCCTCGCCCAGGGAGGCGTGCGTACGGGCGGCCTCGAAGAGCTGGGGGACGGCGGCGCGCATCGAGATGCGGTAGGCGTTGCCGGCGTAGACCCCGCCGAGCAGCGGCTCCACGAGCCGGTCGACGACCTCGTGGCCGAGGCGGGCGGCGACGTACTCGCCGACGGCCACGTCCTCGCCGATCTCGGCGGGGGCCAGCTCGGCTTCGGCCCCGATCCGGGCCAGGCCCTCGGCGGAGAGCACTCCGGAGGCGGCGAGCGGGCCCAGGTCGCCGGGGACGCCCATGACGTGGCCGCGCGGCATGGGCCGCAGCTCGCCGCGGGTCCACAGGTGGGCGGTGGCGGTGGCGGGGGGCTGCAGGGCGTCGCCGAGGCCGGTGGCGCGGGCCAGTTCGAGGGCTTCGGGGCGGCGGGCGAGCACGGATTCGGCGCCGAGGTCCACGGGCAGGCCGGCCAGCTCGCCGGCGAACAGCTTGCCGCCGAGGCGCGGGCCGGCCTCCAGGAGCGTGACGCGGACGCCGTCGGCGAGCAGCCGGTGGGCTGCCGCGAGGCCCGCGATGCCGCCGCCGATGACGACGACGTGGCCGGCGGGGCCCGGCCGGTCCGTACGCATGTCCGCTCCGTGCATGGACACATCGTCTCAGACCCCCCACGGAGTGATCACCGAGGCCTGACCGTGACCGGTTCGGGACCACCTCGAGGCCGCGCGTGCGAAACCCGCGGCGGGGCCGGGAACGTCAGAACGTCGACACCAGCGCGGCGGTCCGGCCGCGCGTCCGGCGATTCCCGGGGGGTACCCGACGATGCACACCCAGCGCACCCAGCACAGACGGTTCGGAGGGTACGGGGGGTACGGGCGGCGCACCGCGACGGCCCTGGCCGCGCTCTCCCTGACCGGGGCCCTCGCGCTCACCGGCTGCTCCGCGGCCGGGAGCGGCGCCAAGTCGGATGAATCGGTGGCCGACGCGGCGGCTCCGCGGCAGCGGGAGGCCGCCGGGAAGGGCCCGGCCGCCGCGTCGGCCGCGACGGGCGCACCGGCGCCGTCCTCGGACAAGGACCAGCCGCAGGCCCCCGCACGCACGCAGATCATCCGCACGGCGACGCTGGGCGTGGAGACGGCGGACGCCCAGAAGGCGGCGGCCGGGGCCCGCACGGCGGCGGAGGGCGCGGGCGGTTACGTGGGCAACGAGACCACCGGCCGCGGCCACGACGGGGCGATGACCTCGACCGTGACCCTGCGGGTGCCCGCCGGGCGCTTCGACGCGGTGCTGGCCGCCATGGAGGGCAGCGGGAAGCTGCTCGAACGCAAGGTCGAGGCGCAGGACGTGACGCAGAAGGTCGCGGACGTCGACAGCCGGGTCACCTCGCAGCGGGCGAGCGTGGGCCGGGTGCGCGAGCTGATGGAGAAGGCCTCGAGTCTGGGCGAGGTGGTCACGCTGGAGGCCGAACTCAGCAAGCGGCAGGCCGATCTGGAGTCGTTGCTCGCGCAGCAGACGGCGCTGAAGGACCAGACCTCGCTCGGCACGATCACGCTGACGTTCTCGGAGCCGGCGAAGGAGGCGGCGAAGGAGCCGAAGAAGGCGGATCCGGGCTTCACCGACGCACTGGCCGGCGGCTGGAAGGCCTTCGCCGCCGTGGTCCTGTACCTGCTGATGGCTCTCGCCGCGGCCTCCCCGTTCCTGTTGGCGGGCGCGTTCCTGCTGTTCTGCTTCCGGCAGTTCCGCACGTGGCGGCCGGCGAAGCCGAAGCCGGGCGCGCCGGAGCGCCGACTTCCGGCGCAGGCCGGTCCGGTGGGGCAGACCCCCCGGCCGCCGGCCGGAAGCCCTGCGGGCCCCGCGGATCCGGCGGATCCGGCGGCCCCCGCCGCGGACGTCCGGGACTGAACACCCATTCGCCCGTAGCGTGGGCCCCGCAGGCATCGGGCGGCGGGGAAGGACGGTACGGGCGATGGCGAGTGCCAGGGAACGGCTGGTGGTGGTCGGCGGTGACGCGGCGGGGATGTCCGCCGCGTCACAGGCCCGGCGGCTCAAGGGGCCGGCGGAGCTGGAGATCACCGCCTTCGAGCGGGGGCACTTCACCTCGTACTCCGCGTGCGGGATCCCGTACTGGATCGGCGGCCTGGTCGGCGGCCGGGACGAGCTGATCGCCCGGACGCCCGAGGAGCACCGCGAGCGGGACATCGACCTGCGGACGCGGACGGAGGTCGTGGAACTGGACCTCGCGGGGCGGCGGGTGCGCGCCCGGGACCTCGTATCGGGCGCCGAGTACTGGACGGGGTACGACAAGCTCGTCCTCGCCACCGGCGCCCGCCCGGTCCGCCCGCGGCTGCCCGGCATCGGCGCGCACGGGGTGTACGGGGTCCAGAGCCTGGACGACGGCCAGCGCCTGATGGACGCTCTGGAGCGGACCGAGGGCCGCCGGGCGGTCGTGGTCGGCGCCGGCTACATCGGCGTGGAGATGGCGGAAGCCCTGGTCGGGCGGGGCTTCGAGGTCACCGTGCTACACCGGGGCGAGCAGCCGATGTCCACGCTGGACCCGGACATGGGCGCTCTCGTCCACAGCGCGATGAACGGCATGGGGATCCGTACGGTCGCCCGCGCCGAGGCGTCGAAGATCCTCACCGACGAGGAGGGCCGGGCCCGCGCGGTGGCCACGGCCTCGGGCGAGGAGTACCCGGCGGACGTCGTGGTCCTGGGCATCGGCGTGGAGCCGCGCACGGCGCTGGCGCGCGCGGCGGGCCTGCCGCTCGGCGAGTCGGGCGGCCTGCTGACGGACCTGTCGATGCGGGTCCGCGGCCAAGCGGACATCTGGGCGGGCGGGGACTGCGTGGAGGTCCTGGACCTGGTGTCGGGCGGCATGCGGCACATCCCGCTGGGCACGCACGCCAACAAGCACGGCCAGGTCATCGGCTCGAACGCGGGCGGCGGCTACGCGACGTTCCCCGGGGTGGTGGGCACGGCCGTGAGCAAGGTCTGCGAGCTGGAGATCGCGCGTACGGGGCTGCGCGAGCGGGACGCGCTGGCCGTCGGGCTCCGCTTCGTCACGGCGACCATCCGCTCGACGAACACGGCGGGCTACTACCCGGGGGCCGAGGAGATGACGGTCAAGATGCTCGCGGAGCACCGCACGGGCCGCCTCCTGGGAGTCCAGATCGTCGGCGGCGCGGGCTCCGCGAAGCGGGTGGACATCGCCGCGGTGGCCCTGACGGCCGGCATGACGGTGGACCAGGTCGTCTCCCTGGACCTGGGCTACGCCCCGCCGTTCTCCCCGGTCTGGGACCCGGTCCTGGTGGCCGCCCGCAAAACGGTGACCGCGGTGCGGGCGGCCGGGGTCTGAGCCCCGCGGGCCGTTCCGCTAGACCGCCGTCTGCGTGTGGACGTAGTCCACCAGGCGGGTCAGGGCGTCCGGGTTCGTCGTCGGGAGGACGCCGTGGCCCAGGTTGAAGATGTGGCCTTCCAGGCCGGCCGCCGCGTCCAGGACCTCGCGGGTCTTGGTCTCCACCGCTTCGGGAGTGGAGAAGAGCACCGCCGGGTCCAGGTTGCCCTGGAGCGCCTTGCCGGGGCCGACCCGGTGGACGGCCTCGTCCAGCGAGACCCGGTAGTCGACGCCCATGACGTCCGCGCCGGCCTCGCCCATGAGGCCGAGGAGCTCGCCCGTGCCCACGCCGAAGTGGATGCGCGGGACGCCGTACGAGGCGACGGACTGGAGGACCTTCGCGGAGGCCGGCATCACCGAGCGGCGGTAGTCCGCCGGGGCGAGCGCGCCGACCCAGGAGTCGAAGAGCTGGACCGCCGAGGCGCCGGCCTCGATCTGGACCTTGAGGAAGGCCGAGGTGATCTCCGCGAGTCGGTCGAGCAGGTCGGCCCACAGCTCCGGGTCCCCGTACATGAGGGCCTTGGTGTGCTCGTGGTTCTTGGACGGGCCGCCCTCGACGAGGTAGCTCGCGAGGGTGAAGGGCGCACCCGCGAAACCGATCAACGGCGTGGAGCCCAGTTCACCCGTGAGCATGCCGATCGCCTCGGTGACGTACGAGACGTCCTCCGGGGTGAGGTCGCGCAGCTGTGCGAGGTCCTCGCGGCGGCGGATCGGCTGGGCGACGACCGGGCCGATGCCCGGCTTGATGTCCAGGTCGATGCCGATGGCCTTCAGCGGGACCACGATGTCGGAGAAGAAGATCGCCGCGTCCACGTTGTGGCGCCGGACCGGCTGCAGCGTGATCTCGGTGACCAGGTCGGGCCGCATGCAGGATTCCAGCATCTGCGTGCCCTCGCGCACCTTGCGGTACTCGGGGAGGGAGCGACCCGCCTGCCGCATGAACCACACGGGCGTGTGCGGTACCGGCTCGCGCCGGCACGCCTTGAGGAAGGCGGAATCGTACGTCTGGCTCGGCGTGCCCGTGGGGCGGGTGTTGGCGCTCACGACTCAAATCTTCGCACGTATGAAGAAGTGCCCGGCCCGGCGCGGGTGTCCCTGCGCCGTACGGGCGCCCGTTCCGCCTAGTCTTCCCCGCATGGCTGCGGCTCAGGGACGATTTTCAGATGGCGCTGACGGTGCGGACAGCGCGAAGGAGAGCTCCGTCCCGCTCCCGTTCCGGCGGGCGGTCGACGGCTTGAAGAAGGCGAGGCTGCGGCAGGGGATCGAGATCGACCCCACCAAGCCGCCACAGAGACTGGCACCGCACGCCTACGCGCTGGAGGCGGCGGTCGTGGACGGCGAGGAGGACCTGGCCGACGGCCGGCTCATCCTCCTGCACGACCCGGCCGGGCACGACGCCTGGCAGGGCACCTTCCGGCTGGTGACGCTCGTACGGGCGGAACTGGAGCCGGAGATGGCCGTGGACCCGCTCCTCCCCGAGGTGTGCTGGTCCTGGCTGACCGGGGCGCTGGACGCGCGCGGGCTGACGTACGGGGAGGCGAGCGGGACCGTGACCATGGCCGCCTCGCACTACTTCGGCGGGCTCGGCGAGCGCCGGCCGGCGACACAGATCGAGATCAGGGCTTCCTGGACGCCGCGCGAGGGTGTGGGCGGGGTGCCGGACACCTCCGCACACCTGGCGGCGTGGTGCGAACTCCTGTGCCAGATCGCGGGGCTGCCTCCGGTCGGGCCGACGGAGACGGTGACCGGGGTGGTCTCGCTGCCCCAGCGGCGCGGTCCGCACCACCCGAAGGGATAGCACGGAGGAGCGGTCCGCACGGCCTCCCACCAGGTCCGCACGGCCTCCCACCAGACCCGCAGAGCCTCCCACCGGGCCCGTCCGGCCGTGCGCGCGGCCGGGCGGGGCGGGGGCGGGCCCCGGCTCCGCGATCGACCGCGGAGCGGCCGGACGGGCGTCCCGAGCCCCTCGAACAGGCGACCAAACCCTCGGCCGAATGTCGGAACGGGGCGTCCCTTGCGGGCTTCTGATCACCCTATGATCGATCGTGCGTCCGAATTGCCCGAATTGTTACTCACCAAATCGTGATCATTCCCTAAAGCCGGGCGGGTGACGTGCCGAAAGAGTCAGTGACCATCCGCACGGTTCGCACCGGCTTCCTTCCCCCAGCCGGCCGTCCCGCCACTCCCCCAGGAGGCCTAGGTGTCCGTTCTTCTCGAGCAGCCCGCAAGCCTGGTCGCCTACCGCCCGAACAAGCCGACGGCCATGGTCGTCGTGGCCGACCCGCGCGTGCGCTCCACCGTGACCCGCCATTTGTGGGCACTCGGCGTACGTGACGTGATCGAGGCTTCGTCCATCGCGGAGGCCCGTCCACGCATCGGCAGCCCGCGCGACATCTGCGTGGCCGACGTACACCTGCCCGACGGTTCCGGTCTCACCCTGCTCTCCGAGGCCCGCGCCGCCGGTTGGCCGAACGGCCTGGCCCTGTCCGCCGCCGACGACATCGGCGCCGTGCGCAACGCCCTCGCGGGCGGAGTGAAGGGCTACGTCGTCACCGGCACCCGGACCAACATCGGGCTCCCGTCCCGGCCCGGCGCCGCCCCCATCGGCGCCGCCGCGGCCCGTATGCACCGCCGCCCCCCGGGTGCCCCGAGCCACCCGGGCGGCTACCGCGAGCTCTCCGGCCGCGAGGTCGAGGTCCTGCGCCTCGTCGCGGAGGGCCAGTCCAACAAGGCCATCGGAGTCTCGATGGGCCTGTCCGCCCTGACCGTCAAGTCCCACCTCGCACGGATCGCCCGCAAGCTGGGCACCGGCGACCGGGCCGGGATGGTCGCCGTCGCCCTGCGCACCGGGATCATCCACTGACCCGGCCGATACCGCCCGCGAGACCCCGGGCCAACAACCGGAGAACCCGGGGAAACGTCCGTCCTTCCCCTTCGCGCCCGTCGCCGGAACGTTCCGGCGACGGGCGCGTCGCATGCACGGATACCCTTGACCAGTGACCGACGCCCAAGAAACCGCAGCAGGCCTGCGCACCACCACCGGGGGCGGCCCCCCGGACGACGAGGTTTCGTCCGACGGGCTGCCCATCCCCTTGCTCGAGCCCCGCGAGGGCATCCCGCCGGTGGTCGCCGACGCCGAGGCGCTCGCCGAGGTGGTCGCGGCCTTCGCCGCGGGCACCGGACCCGTCGCCGTGGACGCCGAGCGCGCCTCCGGCTACCGCTACGGCCAGCGCGCCTACCTGGTGCAGCTGCGCCGCGAAGGCGCGGGCTCCGCGCTGATCGACCCGGTGGGCTGCCCCGACCTCTCCTCCCTGGGCGAGGCCCTCTCCGGTACCGAGTGGATCCTGCACGCGGCCACCCAGGACCTTCCGTGCCTGCGCGAAATAGGCATGACGCCCACCTCCCTGTTCGACACCGAGCTCGCCGGACGCCTCGCCGGCTTCCCCCGGGTCGGGCTCGGCGCGATGGTCGAGGGCGTACTCGGCTACGTGCTGGAGAAGGGCCACTCCGCCGTCGACTGGTCCACCCGGCCGCTCCCCGAGCCGTGGCTGCGCTATGCCGCGCTCGATGTCGAGCTGCTCGTGGACCTGCGCGACGCGCTGGAGAAGGAGCTGGACCGGCAGGGCAAGCTGGAGTGGGCCCGTCAGGAGTTCGACGCCATCGCCTCCGCGCCGCCCGCGCCGCCCCGCAAGGACCCTTGGCGCCGCACCTCCGGCATGCACAAGGTGCGCCGGCGCCGGCAGATGGCCGTCGTACGGGAGCTGTGGGAGTCCCGGGACCGGATCGCGCAGCGCCGCGACGTGTCACCGGGCAAGGTGCTGGGTGACGGCGCGATCGTCGAGGCCGCGCTCGCCCTGCCGCTGACCGTGCACGCGCTCTCGGCGCTGCCCGGATACGGGCAGCGCATGGGCCGGCGCCAGCTGGACCAGTGGATGGCCGCCGTGGAACGGGCGAAGGCCCTGCCCGAGAGCGAGCTGCCGCAGCCGGGGGCGACCCCGGCCGGCCCCCCGCCGCCGCGCTCCTGGGCGGACAAGGACCCGGAGGCCGCGGCACGCCTCGCGGCGGCCCGCACGGCCGTGTCGGCGCTGGCGGAGGGGCTGAACCTGCCCCAGGAGAACCTGATCACCCCCGACACGGTCCGCCGGCTGTGCTGGGAGCCGCCGGAGCGCCTGGAGCCCGACGCGGTGGCCGAGGCACTGGCGGGCTACGGGGCCCGCCCGTGGCAGATCGAACAGGTGACGGCGGCGCTGACGACGGCGCTGGCGACGACGCTGCCACCCGAGCCGGAGCCGGATCCGGCCGACTGAGGCGTCGCGCCCGGGCCCCGGCCCCGGCCCGCCGCCCGTGATTCCACGCAAGAGCCCCCCGTCCTGTGGACGGGGGGCTCTTGCGCGTCCCGGTCTCGTCGAAGAGTCACGTCCGCGCATCTTTTGAACACGCTCAAAGTCTTGTAGTTTTTGAACGTGATCAAACATGGGTGGGGATACGAGGAGTGGGTGGCCGAGTTCGAGGCCGAGCGCGAGCGGCGGGCCGAGCGGGGCGATCCGGACTGGAGCCGGGTCACGACGCTCCCCGCGGAGCTCACCGGAAGCCTGCAGCGGTTCCAGCTGGGAGAAGGCGGGGACGGCGCCGAGCTGGCCGCCAAGGCCGAGCGGGCGGGCGATCCGGTGTACGCGCGGGCCGTACGGCTCTTCGTGGCGGAGGAGCAGAACCACGCGCGGATGCTGGCCCTGCTCCTGAAGGCCGAGGGCGGGGGGACCCTGGCCGGCCACTGGAGCGACGCCGCCTTCGTCGGGCTGCGCAGGCTGCTCGGGCTGAAGGTGGAGCTGCTGGTACTGATGGTCGCGGAGGCGGTCGCCCTGCGGTACTACGAGGCGGTGCGCGACGGAGCCGCCGACCCGCTGACCTCGGAGGTGGCGGGCCGGATCCACGCCGACGAGGTGCGCCACGTCCCCTTCCACTGCCTGCGCCTGCGCGAGGCCCTGGCGCCCCTGCCCGCCCCCGCCCGGCGGGCGGCGGCCCTGGCCTGGCGGGCCCTGCTCGCCGGCGCGGCCGCCCTGGTCGCGGTGGACCACGGCCCGGCGCTGCGCACCCTGGGCGTCCGCCGCCGCGCCTTCGTGGCGGACACGGTCCGCTCCTCGTCCCCCATGGCCGCCGCCATGAGCTCGGCCCGGCCCGGCCCCCCGAGCCGCGGACCCGCCGACGGGTCCTGCTCGGGTAGCGCCGGGGCCGCGAGGAAGGGCGCGGCGGAGTGTGACCTTCGCCGCTCCTTCCAGGGGGGCTGTGCATGCCGGTTACCGGCAAGTAGCATGGAGAGGTGAGCGGGCGCTCAGTCCATGGGCACGCCCCCCGCGCAGCAGTGCACCCCCGCACCTGGAGGAGAGCCAACGTGCCTCGTACCGTCAGGGACGTCGTCTTCGTCGACGGCGTCCGCACCCCGTTCGGCAAGGCGGGCCCGAAGGGCATCTACAACGAGACCCGCGCCGACGATCTCGTCGTCAAGGCGATCCGGGAGCTGCTGCGCCGCAACCCGGACCTGGACCCCGCGAAGATCGACGAGGTCGCCATCGCCGCGACCACGCAGATCGGCGACCAGGGCCTGACGCTGGGCCGTACGGCCGGCATTCTCGCGGGCCTCCCGCAGTCCGTCCCCGGGTACTCCATCGACCGCATGTGCGCCGGCGCGCTCACCGCCGTGACCGCCGTCGCGGGCGGCGTGGCCTTCGGTGCGTACGACGTCGCCCTCGCCGGCGGTGTCGAGCACATGGGCCGCCACCCCATGGGCGAGGGCGTCGACCCGAACCCGCGCTTCGTCTCCGAGAAGCTGGTCGACGAGTCCGCCCTGTTCATGGGCATGACCGCCGAGAACCTGCACGACCGGTACCCGACGATCACCAAGCTCCGCGCCGACGAGTACGCCGTGCGCTCGCAGGAGAAGGCCGCCAAGGCGTACGCCGACGGCAAGATCCAGCAGGACCTGGTCCCGATCTCGGTCCGCAACAACAACGAGGCGGCCGGTGAGACGGGCTGGGGCCTGGTCACCGCCGACGAGCCGATGCGTCCGGGGACCACCCTGGAGAACCTGGCGGGCCTCAAGACCCCGTTCCGGGTCCACGGCAACGTCACCGCGGGCAACGCCGCCGGTCTCAACGACGGTGCCACCGCCGCGATCATCGCGTCCGAGGACTTCGCCCGCGAGAACAACCTCCCGGTCAAGATGCGCCTGGTCTCGTACTCCTTCGCGGGTGTCGAGCCCGAGGTCATGGGCTACGGTCCGATCCCGGCCACCGAGAAGGCCCTGGCGCAGGCCGGTCTGACGATCGACGACATCGGCCTCTTCGAGGTCAACGAGGCCTTCGCGGTCCAGGTCCTCGCGTTCCTGGAGCACTACGGCATCGCCGACGACGACGCCCGCGTCAACCAGTACGGCGGCGCCATCGCCTTCGGCCACCCGCTCGCCTCCTCCGGCGTCCGTCTGATGACCCAGCTGGCCCGCCAGTTCGAGGAGCAGCCGGAGGTCCGCTACGGCCTGACCACCATGTGCGTCGGCTTCGGCATGGGCGCCACGGTCGTCTGGGAGAACCCGAACTTCACCGCCGAGGGAGACAGCAAGTGAGCACCACCACCACTGAGCTCCTCAAGGGCGCGGCCGAGCTGTTCCCGGACGAGGTCGTCACGCGCGCGCTCGTGCGCCACCTGGACCTGCCCTTCGGCGCCGGGCGCTTCGCGCTCATCACGCTGGACAACGGCCTGGACCACACCAAGCCGACCACCTTCGGCCCGCAGTCCCTCGCCAACCTGAACGCGGCGATCGACCAGGTCGAGCAGGAGGCCATCGCGGGCTCCATCGTCGGCGCCGGTCTGACCGGCAAGCCGTTCATCTTCGCGGTCGGCGCCGACCTCAAGGGCGTCGAGCTGCTGAAGAAGCACGACGAGGCGCTCGCCATCGGCAAGGGCGGCCACGACGTCTTCAAGCGCCTGGCCGCGCTGGCCGTCCCCACCTTCGCCTACTACAACGGCGCGGCGATGGGCGGCGGTGTCGAGGTCGGTCTGCACTGCACCTACCGCACCGTCTCCAAGGCCATCCCGGCCTTCTCGCTGCCCGAGGTCTTCCTCGGCCTGGTTCCCGGCTGGGGCGGCTGCGCCCTGCTGCCGAACCTGATCGGCGCGGACCGCGCGGTCTCGGTCATCATCGAGAACTCGCTGAACCAGAACCGGCAGCTGAGGGGCAAGCAGGTCTTCGAGCTCGGCATCGCGGACGCGCTGTTCGAGGGCGCGGACTTCCTGGAGCAGTCGCTGCTCTGGACCGCGAACGTGCTCAACGGCACCACCGAGGTCGTACGCGACGAGATCGACCGCGGCGAGGCCTGGGACGCGGCGGTCGCCCGCGGCCGCTTCATCGCCGACTCCAAGGTGCACGGCGCGGCCCCGGCCGCCTACCGCGCGCTGGAGATCATCGAGGCGGCCAAGGACGGCGACCTGCAGAAGGGCTTCGACGCCGAGGACACCGCGCTCGCGGACCTCATCATGGGCGGCGAACTGCGCTCCGGCATCTACGCCTTCAACCTGGTCCAGAAGCGCGCCAAGCGCCCGGCCGGCGCGCCGGACAAGGCGCTGGCCCGCCCGGTCACCAAGGTCGGCGTCGTCGGCGCGGGCCTGATGGCCTCGCAGCTGGCGCTGCTGTTCCTGCGCCGCCTGGAGGTGCCGGTGGTCCTCACCGACATCGACCAGGAGCGCGTGGACAAGGGCGTGGGCTACGTCCGGGCCGAGATCCAGAAGCTGCTGGGCAAGGGCCGCATCAACCAGGACAAGGCCAACCGCCTGACCGCCCTGGTGACGGGTGTCCTGGACAAGGCCGAGGGCTTCGCGGACGCGGACTTCATCATCGAGGCCGTGTTCGAGGAGATGTCCGTCAAGCAGAAGGTGTTCGCGGAGGTCGAGGCGGTCGCCCCGGCGCACGCGATCCTCGCCACCAACACCTCCTCGCTGTCGGTCTCCGAGATGGCCTCCAAGCTCCAGCACCCGGAGCGCGTGGTCGGCTTCCACTTCTTCAACCCGGTCGCGATCCTCCCGCTGCTGGAGATCGTCCGCGGCGAGCAGACCGACGACGCCTCGCTGGCCACGGCCTTCGGTGTGGCGCGGAAGCTGAAGAAGACCGCGGTCCTCACCAAGGACGCCCCGGCGTTCGTCGTGAACCGCATCCTGACCCGCTTCATGGGCGAGATCCAGAACGTCATCGACGAGGGCACCCCGGTGGTCACCGCCGAGAAGGCCATCGAGCCGCTCGGCCTGCCGATGTCCCCGCTGGTGCTGCTGGAGCTCGTGGGCCCGGCGATCGGCCTGCACGTCTCCGAGACCCTGAACCGCGCCTTCCCGGAGCGCTTCACCGTCTCCCCGAACCTGGCGGCCGTCGTCAAGGCCGGCAAGCGCGGCTTCTACGTCTACTCCGCAGAGAACGGCTTCAAGCCGGAGCTGGACCCCGAGGTCGCCGCCCTCCTCGTCCAGGGCGATGTCGTCCTGACCGAGGAGCAGGTCCGCGACCGCGTCCTCGACGCGGTGGCGCAGGAGATCGGCCTGATGCTGGAGGAGGGTGTCGTGGCCGAGGCCCAGGACATCGACCTCTGCCTCATCACGGGCGCCGGCTGGCCCTTCCACCTGGGCGGCGTCACGCCGTACCTGGACCGCGAGGGCGTCTCCGAGCGCGTGAACGGCAAGAAGTTCCTGGCCCCCGGCCTGGCGAGCGTTCCGGTCTGAGGTCTCCGCGCGCGGTGTAGCCGACGCGGTCCGGACGCCCGTCCCCCTCACCGGGGGCGGGCGTCCGCCGTTGCGGAGGCGGCGGCCGCCGCTGCCGGAGGCGGAGGGATCCGGGGCCGGACCAGCCTCGAAAGGCTGGCAGAATACCGGCATGGCGGACAGCAGAGAACCTTTCAGCCGCCGGACTCTCCTGTTCGCGGGCGGTACGGCGGCCGCCGGCATGGCCGTGGGCGGTCTCGGCTGGCGACTCCGCACCAAGAGCGCCCCACCCGAAGACGACTCTCCACCAATTGCCGGAATGTTCGATATGCGAACAGCCGCCGAAATGTTGGCACCTTCGCCGCTTTTCAACACCACCGGGCCTCAGTCGTTCGCATTCGACGACTCCAAGGGATTGGTCTACACCCTTCAGGGCATTCAAGGCGGCTTGCAGCTCAACGGCGAGAAGGAGCCGGTCAGTTCCGCAGACCGCAAGACGGCGGGCGATATGTGCCTGACCCGGATGAGCAGTTCCGGGCAGCCGCGCGGTCACATGTATCTGCGCGGCTTCGGACACGGCATTTCCTTCGGCATCGAGCCCGTGGGCAAGTCCACGCTCATATGGGTGGAGAGCAAGCCCGACCCCGAAAGCGGCTACGGCCGCTCGGTGGCCCGCGTCCTGTTCAGGGACGGCGCCCTGCTCGACGGCAGCAACCCGACCGTGGCCCACTACGACCCGGTTCCGGGCGCCTCCGACGTCTCCCCCGCACTCGACCTGGCCGGCGGCCGGGTTCTGGTGAGCCACCAGAAAGGGGAGGAGCACCGGTTCTCGGTGTACGGGATGACGGACTTCCTGGCCGGCCGCTTCGAGGCCGCGCACACGCTCCAGGCCGGTGTGCAGGTAAAGGAAGAGGAGTGGTTCCAGGGCTGCGCACTGCACGGCGACTTCGTCTACGTGCTGACCGGTGAGCCTTACACCGGAAAGAACGGCGACAATCCGCCTAAATCGGACGGCAATACCTATGTCTCCGCAATTGACGTCCGTACGGGTGAGGCTCGGGGCCGCCGCCTCGTGACGGCGGCGCGGCACCTCCCCTACCGGGAGCCGGAGGGAATCGCGGTCAGCACGGCGGGGCCGAACCCGGCTTTGTGCGTGGGATTTTCCGTAAAGGCCAGGGACGCAAGAGAGCTGACGGTGTACAGCTTCGCGCAGTGAAGGGCCCGCATCCCGAGGCCCAAGGTCACAACTCGCACGACACGCGCCCGATATCCTTGACCTGAGGTTCACCGGCTGTTCCGGAGTTGTCCATATGGCTGCTTATACTACTCCGACACTCCGGCACAATCCTTATACCTCCATGGGAGAGGCTCCCAACGATGGGCTCGAACAGACTGCGCGCCGCCATGGGCGTACTGATCACCTCTGGGCTCATCCTCAGCTTCCTCGGAATGATGGTGGCCGTCGCACTGCCGTCCGTCACGCTGTTCGCCTACTGCGCAGCCATCAGCTACCTGGCCGACCTGCTGCTCCACAACACCGATTCGACGACCCTGGTCCGGCTGCGCGACTCGCGCTTCGGCCTGACCATGCGCTTCCTCATACGCCAGTTCCTGCTGCTGGGCCTGTGCGGGGCCATCGCCGACATCAAGTCGTTCGTGGCGCAGATGACGACCATCGGCCTGCTCCTCCTCTTCGTGCTCCAGCTCGCGTACGGCGCGCTCCTCAAACACGTGCGCAAACAGCGCAACGAGCTGCCCTTCACCACCCGCGGACTGGACCTGGAGGCACTCGGCATCCGCCGTATGCCACACCCGTTCCTGGTGGACAAGCACGTACGCAAGACCCTGCACCTGGACATACCGCTGGTGGGTGGCGCCCTCGCCACCATCACGACCGACAACTGGCGCTTCGTCACGTACGGCATGATCGCCACCGTCTTCCTCGCCTACCTCTCCCTGCTGGTGCTGCTGCCCGACGCGCGCAACGCGCTCAAGCTGCCCACAGCCGACGAGGCCCTCGACGAACTCAACCTCCAGCTGGCCGAATACCGCCCGCAGGTCGCTCTCTACTTCACCTTCGCCGCCATCTCCAAAGACTTCATGTACCAGGTCAACATGTGGCTGGAGTCGCTGGAGTCGCTGGAGCTGCGGCCCATCATCGTGCTGCGCGAGCGGGCGACCCTGCGCTACCTCGACGCCACGTCCGTACCGGTGATCTGCGTCCCGAAGGCGGACAATCTCGCGCGCATCGAGATGAACGAACTGCGTGTGGCCCTCTACCCCGGCAACGCGGGCAAGAACGTGCACATGCTCCAGCGGGCCGAGGTCAAGCACGTCTTCATCGGCCACGGCGACAGCGACAAGCTCGCCAGCAGCAACCGCGTCAGCAAGGTCTTCGACGAGATCTGGGTGGCCGGCCGCGCCGGCCGCGACCGCTACGAGCGCATCAAGCACGCCGTCACGCACAACCAGATCGTCGAGGTCGGCCGCCCCCAGCTGATGCCCCTGCAGCGCTGGACCGGCAGGGCCGCGAACCCCGCGCCCACCGTCATCTACGCCCCCACCTGGGAGGGCTGGACCGACGACGCCTGCTACACCTCGGTCATCCCGGCGGGCGAGAAGCTGATCCAGGCCCTGCTCGACCACGAGCTCGACATCCGGATCATCTACAAGCCGCACCCGCTCACCGGCTCGCGTTCCGCCGAGGCCGCCGCCGCGCACCGGCGCATCATCGCCCTCCTCGAAGAGGACAACGCCCGGCGCTTCGGCCGCAAGGTCACCGACTCCAAGGCCGCGGCCAAGAAGCTGGCCCGGATCGACCAGCGCATCGCGGACCTCTCCGAGCGCGGTGTCCGCTCCAAGTACCCGGACCTCACCGAAGAGGAGCGGACCGCCCGCATCCGGCGGAGCCGCAACCAGGCCGGAGTGCTGTACTGGAGCGCGATGCCCGAAGCCGCGCACCACGCGGTGACCGAGCGGATCCCGGCCCTGTACGACTGCTTCAACCATTCCGACCTGCTCATCGGCGACATGTCGAGCGTCGTGTCCGACTTCATCGCCACCCTGAAGCCGTACGCGATCTTCAACCTCGAAGGTCTGCCCGACCAGGAGTTCCGCAACGAGCAGCGCACCGCGTACGCCTCGTACCTCCTGGACGCCGACTGCAACGGCCTGACCCAGGCCATCGAGGCGATGCTGAAGCCGGCCGAGGACTTCATGGCGCCCTACCGGGAGCAGCTCAAGGAGTACCTCCTGGGCGAGGAGTACCCGCCCTCGATCGTCCGCTTCGACGCCGCCGCGAGCAACCTCTACCGGCGCGGGCTCCTCGACTTCCCCATCGAAGAGCCCGACGAGGCGCACCACCTCGCGTAACCGGCGGCTCCGCACTCCGCCCGACAGTCTCAACTGCCACTGCCATGGCCCGTTCAGCTCAGGAAGAAGGCGACCGTGTCGTCCAGCCCCACCCCCCGCCATACCATCGCCGTCGTTCTCGCCGGGGGTACTGGCCAGCGCATCGGGCTCGAAATACCGAAGCAGTTGCTCAAGATCGCCGGAAAGTCGATCCTTGAGCACACCATGCACATCTTCGAGACGGCGCCGGACGTGGACGAGATCATCCTCCTCATGACGCCCGACTACGTGGAGGACGCGAAGCGCATCGTCGAGCGGGCCGGGCTGAGCAAGGTGACCCGGGTACTGGCCGGCGGTGCCACCCGCAGCGAGACCACTCGCATCGCCATCCGCGCCGCCGCCGAGGGACTGGGCGAAGGGGGGGACTGCAACCTCCTCTTCCACGACGCGGTGCGCCCGCTGCTCTCGCAGCGCGTGGTCCGGGAGTGCGTCGAGTCCCTGGAGCGCTACCAGGCCGTCGACGTCGCCATCCCGTCCTCCGACACCGTCATCGTGACCCGGACCCACGGCGACGACGGCGAGTTCATCACCGAGGTACCCGACCGCTCCCGGCTGCGCCGCGGCCAGACCCCGCAGGGCTTCCGGCTCTCCACCATCCGGGCGGCGTACGAGCAGGCCGCCTCGGACCCGTATTTCCACGCGACCGACGACTGCTCCGTGGTGGTCAAGTACCTGCCCGACGTCCCGGTCCACCTGGTCACGGGCGACGAGTACAACATGAAGGTCACCCAGCCGGTCGACGTCTTCATCGCCGACAAGCTCTTCCAGCTGGCCTCCCACGCCGCGCCCGCGCAGGCCGGGGAGGCCGCCTACCGCGAGCAGCTGTCCGGCAAGACCATGGTCGTGTTCGGCGGCTCGTACGGCATCGGTGCCGACATCGCGCGCATCGCCGAGGGTTTCGGGGCCCGCGTCTTCGCCCTGGGCCGCTCCACGACCGGCACCCACGTGGAGAACCTCGACCACATCGAGGACGCGATGGCCGGGGCCTACGCCGAGACCGGCCGTATCGACTTCGTCGTCAACACCGCCGGCGTGCTGCGCGTCGGGCGCCTCGACGAGACCGACAACGAGACGATCCGCGAGGCGCTCGAGGTCAACTACCTCGCCCCCGTGAACATCGCGCGGACCGCGTACAAGTACCTGAGCGAGACCGAGGGCCAGCTGCTGCTGTTCACCTCCAGCAGCTACACTCGCGGCCGTGCCAAGTACAGCCTGTACTCGTCGACCAAGGCCGCCATGGTCAACCTGACCCAGGCCCTCGCCGACGAATGGGCCGAGGACCACGTCCGCGTCAACTGCGTGAACCCGGAGCGCACGGCCACCCCGATGCGGACCAAGGCCTTCGGACAAGAACCCACGGACTCCCTGCTGACCTCCGAGGCGGTGGCCCTGACCTCCCTGGACGTCCTGCTGTCGGAGATGACCGGCCACGTCATCGACGTACGCAAGCAGGACCCGACCACGAACGCGGCGCAGCGTTCCGCGTTCGAGGCGGCGCTGGCGTCCGTGCTGATCCAGACCACGGGGGACGAGGAGGTCTAGGCGTGACGGACGCACCCGTACAGCAGCAGGGCCGGCCGCGGAGGATCTTCGTGGCCGGCGACTCCCAGACCGTGACGCGGCCTTACCACCACATGCCGATGGCGGGCTGGGCCCAGGCACTGCCCCTGTTCCTCACCGCCGCGGTCGAGGTCGTCGACTGCGCGCACGCACGCGCGAGCTCGAAGAGCTTCCGCGGGAGCGGGCGCCTCCAGTCGATCCTGGACGACCTGGAGCCGGGCGACTACCTCCTGTTCGGCTTCGGCCCGATCGACGCGAAGACCGACCCGGATCTGCACACGAAGCCGTTCTCCACCTTCCAGGAAGAACTGGCCGCCTACGTGCACGGTGCGCGCGAGCGGCAGGCCCATCCCGTGATCCTGTTGCCGTACGAGCGGCGCCGTCTCGACGCGCACGGCAACGCCGCCCGCTTCCTGGGCGACTACCCGTTGGCGGCCCGGCTGCTGGCCGAGGACGAGCACGTCCCCTTCATCGACCTGTACGGCCAGAGCCTGCAGTGGTGGGAGGAGCTCGGGCCGGAGGGTTCCAAGGGCGCCTTCGCACACAGGCGGCCGGGTGAACCCCTGCTCGACGAGGTCCAGGACGCGGACGACCTGCACCTGCGGGCCGAGGGCGCGATCGAGTGCGCCCGCTTCGTCGCCCGCGCACTGACCGAACAAGGCGTCGTCCCGGCCCACTGGGTCCACGGCCTCGAACGCGGCCGGTTCTCGTACGGGGAACTGGGCTGGCTGGACGAGGAGACGTACGCGCACCGCACCGAGTCCCGGATGTCCGGGACCCCGGCCGTCAAGGAGTCCCGCACGTGAACCTCCTCCGCCGCGGCCGGGCCACCGGCGAGGACCCGGCCCAGGGCGCCGTCTACGCGGCCCTGTACAGCTCGGCCGACCCCCGGTTCGGGGCAACTCCGGGCGAGACCGTCCAGTTCGCCCTGTCCGTGGCCGCCGACCGGGGCGTGTCCCGGGGCTGCGCGTACCTACTGGAGGAACCGCTGGCCGACTCCGGCGAGATCATCGGCACGCAGGGGCTCGAATACTTCCCCCGACAGCGCTGGTTCCGGGTCCGGACCGATGAGGACGAGACCAGTACGGGCGTCCTGCACCTGCGCGTCAAGGACCCGTCCGCGGCGCAGGTCATCCGGTGCCAGATGTCCGTGGGGATCCCGGACGCGTCGGGCCGCAAGCTCCTGCGCACGGGCCGCCTCGACGCCGAGCCGCTGCCGGTGCGCCGGCCCGTCGCCCGGGGCCTGCGGATCACCACCGGGCCGGGCCGCCCGGGTACGGTCAACGTGCTGTCGGCGGCCCCGCGGGGGAGCAACGCCCTCTCGGTGACGCAGCCGCGGGGCGGGGACGCACAGCTGTCGTACGACGGATCGGTCACCTACTCGCCCGCCGCGGGCACGGTCGGCTACGACCGCTTCGAGTACACGGTGGCCACCCCTGGGGGCGGGGAGCTGACCTCTCATGTGAACGTCTTCGTGGGCTCCCTGGAACACACTCCCGGCGCATTCCCGGAACACCCCGCCAACAGCGCCCCGCGCCCCTGGCAGCGGCCGGAACTCAGCGGTGAGATGGCGTGGCCCCGCACCGACCGGTCCCAGCTGAACTGAACGAGGATCACGAGATCATGAACACAGACGTCGTGCGCGCCACCGGCGTCAAGGACGTGACGGTCGCGATCCGCGTCCGTGACCGGGCCGCCGCACTCGAAACCTGCCTGGCCTCGGTCCTCGGGCAGTCGATCGGCACGGACCGGCTGGAGATCATCGCCGTCGACGACGGATCCACGGACGAGAGCGGGAGCGTCCTGGCCCGCGCGGCGCACCAGTACCCGGTGTTCGTGCGAATGGGCCAGGTATCGCGCGGGCTGAGCCCGGCGGCGGCCCGGAACTGGGCGCTGAGCCAGGTCCGGGGACGGTACGTCATCTTCCTGGAGGCCACGGACCGGCTGGCTCCCGACGCTCTGGAGCGGATGGTGGCGGCGGCCGACGCGTACGAGGCCGACGTGGTACTCGGAAAGCTGGAGAGCTCGGGCCGGCACAAGGTCGCCACCTCGATGTTCCGCAAGAACCAGGCCTACGCCGACGTGCACTCCTCACGCGTCTACTGGTCGCTGACCCCGGACAAGCTGTTCCGCACCAGCCTGCTTCAGCGCCGCGGGCTGGTCTTCCCCACCGACATGCCGATAGGCGACGACCAGGTGTTCACCGCCTCCGCTTTCATCGGGGCGGACAACGTCTCGGTCGTCGGCGACGCGACCTGCGTGGTCAAGGGTCCCTCGGCGCCGGCCGAGGCGACCCTGCCGGACCGGGTCACCCTGGTATCGAGGATGCTCGCGCTGGTCGGCTCGCAGCTGGAGCAGGGACCGCGCCGGGACCGGCTCCACGCGCGGCACCTGGAAGTGGAGCTTGGCAAGGCGACCGCTTCCGCGCTGTTGTCGGACATGGATCCGACGGAGCGTGACCAGACGCTGTGGGCCGCCGCCGAGGTGCTGCGCACCCAGGTCTCACCCGGGGCGCTCGCACTTGTGACGCGCATGGTGGCGGTGCGTTTCGCGCTGCTCGAACAGGGCCGCTTCGCCGAGGCACGGGCCATGGCCGCCTTCGAAGCGGACAGGGACCGCCCGCCCGTCCGCAAGACGGTGGAGAACGGACGGGTGTTCACGACGCTGCCGTTCTTCCGCGACCCGCAAGTGGGTCTGCCGGACGAACTGTTCGACATCACCGGTGACATGACGGTCAGCCACCAGTTGCAGAAGGTCCGCTGGGACGGGCCGGTCATGCTGCTGGACGGCTTCGGCTTCTTCGAGCAGCTGTCGACGAAGGACCGCACCACCCGGGTGGTACTGCGCGAGCGTTCCGGCGCGCGGGAGGAAGTCTTCTCCGTGACGGGCCGCCGCGACGAAACCCTGGCCAACGCCAAGGGCAACTCCCGGGCGATGGGGCGCTTCTCGGCCCGGGTCGACCTGGCGCAGACCTCTGCGGGCCGACCTCTCGCGCCGGGCGTCTGGGACCTCTTCCTCGCGGTCGGCTTCGAGGGCGTGACGCAGGAGGTGCGGCTCGGCTCCCGCCGCTCCGCCGATGTCGATACGACGGCCCGGATGCCGGTACGGATCGCGCCCGCGCCCGGTGCCCCGGGGCTGGAGCTCGTTGCCGCTCCCCACTACACGCGGTCCGGCGGTCTCAGTGTCGAGGTCGCCCAGCGCACACCGCTGCCGGGCCGTTCCTGACCCCCTGCCCTCCTGCCCCCACCACCCCGGGGCGCCGCCGGACCCGGTCCGGTGGCCCGGCCGCGGGGCTCAGGCCGGGGTGTGCCAGGGGCCGAACGCCAGGCCCTCCTGGGTGGTGTCCTGGCGGGCGACGACCAGTGCGCCGTCCTCGTCGAAGGCGGCCACGACGATGCGGCCGGCCGGGTCGACGGCCACCTGGGGTGCCTCGGCGCCACGGCCTGCGAGGGAGGCCCACCAGGTGCCGTAGCTCTCGTTCTCGGTGACGTAGGCGGTGAGTTCGATGCCGCCGTCCGCAGCGGACTGCGCGATCACCGTGCAGTCGTAGCCGCCGATGACGGCCCGGACCACACCCGGGATGCCCCGGCCTCCGGCGCCGCCGAGGCCCATCAGGCCTCCCTGGACTCCGGGCTGGGCCGCCCGCCAGGCGACCAGGGAGCCGTCACCCGGGTAGCGCCAGAAGTACGTCACCCTGCGCGGGCCCGTCTCGCAGACGGCCGAGCTGCCCGGGACGACGGGCGAGGAGATTCGGTCGGCGAGCTGGAACCGGCCCTGGCCGATGCCCGCCCAGCGGTCGGCACCGGCCGGCCCCAGGGCGAGCAGCTCCAGCTGGCCGCCTGCGGGCATCAGCGGGATCACGTGCCCCTCGTACGGCTGCGGGGCCAGCTGTTTCCAGCCACCCCACACGCCCGCCTCGTTGCGGCTGCGGCGCAGGATGCCACCGTGCCGCAGGGAGACGATGACGTGCGTGGAACCGGAGCGCTGGTTGACGACGATGCGCGGCGGGCCGGCCAGGCTGTCGCCGGCGGGGCCACCGGATACGGCGGGAGTCCCGAGGCGGTGCCAGTCGGTGATGCCGCGGCCGGACTGGAACTGGGTGGCCACGGAGATCTCCGTGGCGCCCGAGCCGTCCGGCGCCTGCGTCACGGCCACGAAGTGCACGTACCCCTCACGGCTCTGCGCCATGGCCAAGGGGCCGGTCCAGCCGGGAACTTCGAAGGCCTCGGGGCCCGTCCAGCCGGCGAAGGGAGCGGGGGCCTCGGTCCAGCGCAGCAGGCCGCGCGGTCCGCAGGCGTAGGCCGTCAGGCGGCCGTCGACTCCCTTGAACAACCAGTTCCCGGAAGGGGGCGACGATCTCAGGGGGCCCGATCCACCGGTGCCGGAATCCGTGGTCCCGCGAGCGGGGTAAGCGGCTCGGCTACCACCCTTGCCTCGATTCAAACCGGTTTCCACCCTTTCGACGATTGCTGTCCGCCGTGCGAGCGGGGAGCGATTCACCCCAAGAAATTCAGCCAGTAGAAAGTATGTCTTATGATGCACCCCATCAATAACAGAAGGACGCTGCCCCCATGACCGACCAGTCCCCGGCCCCCTCCCCTTCGTCCCGGCGCCGGCCGAGGCGTGGCAGGCGCGTCCTGCGGATCGTGCTGTTGGCACTGACGGCCCTCGTCCTCGCGGCCGGCGGCACCGGCTGGTGGGCGTATAGCCACCTCAACGGCAACATCGACAGCGTCGACCTGGACCAAGCGATCGGTGTCGACAACCGCCCGGCGAAGGTTCCCGCCAGCGGGCAGAACGTCCTCGTCCTCGGCTCCGACTCGCGCGCCGGCGCCAACGGCGACCTCGACCACGGTGACGTCAGCGGCGCCCGCTCGGACACCGCGATGCTCATGCACATACCCGAGGGACGAACGAAGGCGACCGCGGTGAGCATCCCGCGCGACACCCTCGTCACCCGTCCCGAGTGCAAGGACCGCGAAGGCAAGACGGTCTCGACCGCCAACCGCGTCATGTTCAACTCCGTCTACTCCATCGCCGGCCCGGCCTGCACCGTCAAGGCCGTGGAGCAGATGTCGGGCATCCGCGTCGACCACCTGGTGGAGGTGGACTTCGCCGGCTTCAAGGGTCTGGTGGACGCGCTCGGCGGAGTGACCGTCACCCTCGACAAGCCCATCGACGGCGGGAAGGGCGGCCTGAAGCTCGACGCGGGCACGCACCGCCTCGACGGCACCGAGTCGCTCAAGTTCGTCCGTACCCGCTACGGCTACGGCGACGGCAGCGACCTGGGACGCATAGGCCTGCAGCAGCAGTTCATGATGGCGATGCTGTCCGAGATCAAGCAGCAGGACGCCCTCGGCAACCCGACCCGTCTCTACAAGCTCGCCGACGCCGGCACCAAGGCGCTCACCACCGACTCCGAACTCGGCTCCCTCAAGGGTCTGTCGGACTTCGCTCAGAGCATGAAGGGCGTGGATCCCGACACCCTGGAGACGATCATGCTGCCGGTCGCCTACGACAAGGTGGACCGCAACCGCGTCGTCGTCGCCGAGCCGCAGGCCGGCCAGTTGTGGGAGGCCCTGCGCACGGACCGGCCGGTCCCGGCCGCAGCCAAGAAGTCCCCGGCCACCGGCGGCTGACGGCAACTCGGCGACTCCGGCTCCCGGGGCCGGTCGCGGAGCCCCGGCGGCTCCGCGACCGGCCCCGCTGCTACGAGGCTCCGCCGTGTCCGCCGCCCCCGAGCACCGCGCGCCAGTCGCCGCTCATGTGCCAGGTCCCCGGCGGGTACTCGAACCGGACCTCGCCGCGGAGTTCGAAGCCCGCCGCCCGGCAGACCGCGGCGGAGGCGGGGTGGTCGACGCCCGGGAAGGCGTGCAGGTGCCGGCGGGTGCCGTGGGCCCCGGCGTGGACGACGAGCGCGCGGGCGGCCGCCGCCGCGAGGCCCCGGCCCTGGAATTCGGGGAGGACGGCCCAGCCGGCCTCGTAGACCTCCTCCTCGTTCCAGACCCGCTCCCAGAAGCCGATGCTGCCCACGCTCTCGCCGTCGGCGACGACCCGGAACATCCGCCCGGCCCCCGGCTCCCGGGCGCTCAGCGCGAGGTAGCGCCGGTGGCGGTCCCGGAGCTTGGCCTCGCTCTCGGGACCGCCGAGGTGTGCGGTCATGACCGGCTCGTTCTTGCGGAGCAGGAGCCAGAAGTCGTCTTCCGCCCAGGGTTCGAGGCGCACGGAGATGTCCATGCCGCCACCGTAGGAGACGCTCAGCGGCCCTCGCGCGCCGGGTTCGCGGTCATGCCCTCGCCCCGTCCCAGCCGGCTGTGCGACTTCCCGTAGAGGAAGTAGACGACGAAGCCGATGACCATCCAGATCCCGAAGCGCAGCCAGGTCTCGGCCGGCAGGTTGAGCATCAGCCAGACCGACGCGGCGATCGACACGATGGGAACGAACGGCACCCACGGGGTGCGGAAGGCCCGGTGCAGGTCGGGGCGGGTGCGGCGCAGGACGATCACGCCGAGCGCCACGACGACGAAGGCGAAGAGCGTGCCGATGTTCACCAGGGTCGCCAGTTCGTTGATGCTGGTGAATCCGGCGACGATCGCGATGATCACGCCGAGCAGGATCGTCGGCCGGTAGGGCGTGCGGAACTTCGGGTGGGTCCGCGAGAAGAAGCGCGGCAGCAGTCCGTCGCGGCTCATGGCGAAGAACACCCTGGTCTGGCCCAGCAGCAGGATCATGCAGACGGTGGTCAGGCCGACGGCCGCGCCGAAGCTGATGATGCCGCCGAAGACCGGGTGGCCGGCGGATTTGAAGGCGTCGGCCAGCGGGGCGCTGGTGGAGAGGTCCTTGTAGTTCTGCATGCCGGTCACCACGATCGAGACCGCCACGTAGAGCACGGTGCAGATGATCAGTGAGCCGAGGATGCCGCGCGGCATGTCCTTCTGCGGCAGCTTGGTCTCCTCGGCCGCGGTGGCCACCACGTCGAAGCCGATGAAGGCGAAGAAGACGACGGAGGCGGCGGTGAAGATGCCCATGATGCCGAAGTTGGTGGGCTCGTAGCCGAAGATCAGCTGGACGAGCGGGGCGTCGAACCCGGAGCCGCCCTCCTGGGGCTTGGCCGGCGGGATGAACGGGTCGTAGTTGGACTTCGTGATGAAGAACAGACCCGCGATGATCACGATGAGGACCACCGTGACCTTGATCGCGACGACGACCCCGGTGATCCGCGCGGAGAGCTTCACCCCGACGACGAGGATCGCGGTGAGGACCAGGACCAGGACGAAGGCGAGCACGTCGAAGGTGCCGCCCTGCACGTCGGGCCCCTGGAGCGAGGCCGGCAGGTGGATGCCCGCGTTGTCCATGAGCGAGCGCACGTAGCCCGACCAGCCGACCGCGACGACGGCGGTGCCGAGCGCGAACTCCAGGACCAGGTCCCAGCCGATGATCCAGGCCGGCAGCTCGCCGATCGAGGCGTAGGAGAAGGTGTACGCCGACCCGGCCACCGGCACCGTCGAGGCGAACTCGGCGTAGCACAGGGCGGCGAGCGCGCAGACGATTCCGGCGGCGACGAACGCGAGGGCGGTGGCGGGTCCGGCGGTCTCCTTGGCGACCTTGCCCGTGAGGACGAAGATGCCGGTGCCGATGATGACGCCGACGCCGAAGACGGTCAGGTCCCAGGCGGACAGGGATTTCTTGAGCGCGTGTTCCGGCTCTTCGGTGTCGAGGATGGACTGTTCGACGGATTTGGTACGGAAGGGGCTGTTCAGATTCGTACTCACCGACGCACCTCCCAGGAGAGCCCGCATCGAAACGAGACGGGCCGGAAGGCCCACCTTTCAAGGGTGAACCTTCCGGCCCGTGGCGTGCAACCGCAGATGATCAGCCGCCGTCGGCGCTGACCGGAAGCCGTCAGTCGACGACGGCGGCCTGCTCGCTCTCGTAGCGCCCGTCCAGCTTGGCCACCAGGCCGGTGACCTGCCGCGCGATGTCCGGAGCGGTCAGACCGATCTCGGCCATGACCTCCTTGCGCGTGGCGTGGTCCAGGAACCGCGACGGGATGCCGAAGTCGCGCAGCGGCACGTCAACTCCCGCGTCCCGCAGTGCCTGCGCGACGGCGGAGCCCACACCGCCGGCGCGGCTGTTGTCCTCGACGGTGACGACCACGCGGTGGCGGTCGGCGAGCGGGGCCAGGGCCTCGTCCACCGGCTTGACCCAGCGGGGGTCGACCACGGTCGTGGAGATGCCCTGCTTGTCGAGGAGGTCGGCGATCTCCAGGCACATCGGGGCGAGTGCGCCGACCGAGACGAGCAGTACGTCCGGACGGGTGACCTCCTCGGCCGGACGGCGCAGCACGTCCATCCCGCCGATCTTGCCGACGGCCGGGACGGCCGGGCCGACGACGCCCTTGGAGAAGCGCACCACGGTCGGCGCGTCCTTCACCAGGACGGCCTCGTTCAGCTGGGCCCGCAGCTGCTCCGCGTCGCGCGGGGCGGCCAGGCGCAGGCCGGGGACGACCTGGAGGATGGACATGTCCCACATGCCGTTGTGGGAGGCGCCGTCGGTGCCGGTGACGCCGGCGCGGTCCAGGACGAAGGTGACTCCGCACTTGTGCAGGGCCACGTCCATCAGGACCTGGTCGAAGGCGCGGTTGAGGAAGGTCGCGTACACCGCGAAGACCGGGTGGGCGCCGCCGGTCGCCAGGCCCGCCGCCGAGGTGGCGCCGTGCTGCTCGGCGATGCCGACGTCGAAGATCCGGTCCGGGTAGGCGTCCGCGAACTTCTTCAGGCCGACGGGCTGGAGCATGGCCGCGGTGATGGCGACGATGTCCTTGCGCTCCTTGCCGAGCTTGACCATCTCGTCGGCGAAGACGGAGGTCCAGCTGGCGGCGTCGGTGCTGACGGGCAGGCCGGTGTCCGGGTGGATGACGCCGACCGCGTGGAAGCGGTCCGCCTCGTCCTGGACGGCCGGCTCGTAGCCGCGGCCCTTCTGGGTGAGGCAGTGGACGATGACCGGTCCGCTGAAGCGCTTGGCGCGCTGCAGGGCCGATTCCAGGGCCTCGATGTCGTGGCCGTCGATCGGCCCGATGTACTTCAGGCCCAGGTCCTCGAACATGCCCTGCGGGGCGATGAAGTCCTTGAGGCCCTTCTTGGCTCCGTGCAGGGTCTCGTAGAGCGGCTTCCCGACGACCGGGGTCCGCTCCAGCAGGTCCTTGCCGCGGGCCAGGAAGCGCTCGTAGCCGTCCGTGGTGCGCAGGGTGGCCAGGTGGTTGGCGAGGCCGCCGATGGTCGGGCCGTAGGAGCGCTCGTTGTCGTTGACGACGATGACCAGGGGGCGGTCCTTGGCGGCGGCGATGTTGTTCAGCGCCTCCCAGGCCATTCCGCCGGTCAGGGCGCCGTCACCGATGACCGCGGCGACGTGGTGGTCCTCGCGGCCGAGCACCTCGTTGGCCTTGGCGATGCCGTCGGCCCAGCCCAGCACGGTGGAGGCGTGCGAGTTCTCGATCACGTCGTGGTCGGACTCGGCGCGCGAGGGGTAGCCCGAGAGGCCGCCCTTCGAGCGCAGGTTCCCGAAGTCCTGGCGGCCGGTGAGCAGCTTGTGGACGTAGGCCTGGTGGCCGGTGTCGAAGAGGACCTTGTCCTTGGGCGAGTCGAAGACCCGGTGCAGGGCGATCGTCAGCTCGACCACACCGAGGTTGGGGCCGAGGTGCCCGCCTGTCTTGGACACGGCGTCGACGAGGAAGGACCTGATCTCGGCGGCGAGCTGGTCGAGCTCCTCCTGGCTGAGCCGGTCCAGATCGCGCGGTCCCTTGATGCGGGTCAGCAGCACCCGTGCCTCCTTGCAGTTGCTTGCTGGTCTGTCGAGTCTAATGTTCCGCTCACGGCGGGCATCATCGGGCGGTACCGGTCGGGTCACACCTTTGTCATACCTGTACACAGCCGCGCGAAGTCACACCCACCGAACGGGCGTATACCCGTACAGGTGTACGTAAACGGCTACGCATAGGTGCCCGGCACCACACGTAGTGGCACCGGGCACTGTGACGGTTCTTACCGCCTGGTCACTCGCAGAACGCTCGGTTCAGGCCCGTCCGGCCGTCTTCTGCGTCTTGCGGGTGATCGAGTCGATCACCACGGTGGCGAGCAGTACCGCACCGGTGATCATGTACTGGATCGGCGTGGCGATTCCCTCCAGGGCCAGACCGTACTGGATGGAGGTGATGACCATGACGCCGAGGAGGGCGTTCCAGGTCCGGCCGCGGCCGCCGAAGAGGCTGGTGCCGCCGATGACGGCCGCCGCGATCACGTTCATCAGCAGGTCGCCGGCGCCGGCGCTCTGGTTGGCCGCCGCGATCTTGGAGGCCCAGAAGAGGCCGCCGATCGCCGCGAAGGTGCCGGCGACCGCGAAGACCGTGATCCGGACCCGGTTGACGTTGATGCCCGCGCGCCGGGAGGCCTCGACGCTGCCGCCGAGCGCGAAGATCTGGCGGCCGAAGGTGGTGCGCCGCAGCACGAAGTCCGTGCCGACCAGGGCCAGCAGGAAGAGCACCACCGCGAGCGGCAGGCCCTTGTACTGGTTGAACACGACGGCGGGACCGAAGGTGAACACCGCGAGGAGCCCGGTGCGCAGCACGATCTCGCCGACCGGCCGGGAGGGGACGCCCGCGGCCTCGCGGCGGCGCGCGTCGAAGAACGTGGCGGCGAAGTACCCCGCCACCGCGAGTCCGGCGAGCCCGTAGCCGACGACCACGTCCGAGAAGAAGTACGTCGTCAGGTGCCCGACCACGCCCTCGGAGTCGAGGTTGATCGTGCCGTTGCTGCCGAGGATCTGCAGCATGGCGCCGGACCAGAAGAGCAGGCCCGACAGGGTGACGGCGAAGGCCGGGGCGCCGATCTTGGCGAAGAAGAAGCCGTGGAGGGAGCCGATCAGGGCGCCTCCGGTGACCGCCGCGAGGATGGCCAGCCATTCGTTGACGCCGTTGGTGACCGAGAGGACCGCGACGATCGCGCCCGAGACGCCGCTGACCGAGCCGACCGAGAGGTCGATCTCGCCGAGCAGCAGGACGAAGATGATGCCGACCGCCATCATGCCGGTGGCCGTCATCGTGATCGCGATGTTGGTGAGGTTCTCGGGGCCGAGGAAGTTCGAGTTCAGGCCCTGGAAGATGCTCCAGATGATGATCAGGCCGAGGACGACGGGCACGGAGCCCAGGTCGCCGGCCTTGAGCTTGCGCCCGAACTCGTGCACGTACCCGGCGAAGCCCTGCTCGCGGACGAGCAGTCGCGGGTCCACGGCCGGGATGGCGTCGTGCGCGGCGGCCGGGTTGACGGGGTCTATGTGCTGGGTGCTCACTTGCGGGCCTCCCCGGTGCGGGCCGCCCGGCGGGTCACGGCGTTGTCCGTGGCCCCGGTGATGGCGGAGATGATCTCTTCCTGCGACGTGTCCTTCACGGAGAAGACTCCGTTGTTGCGGCCCAGCCGCAGGACGGCGACCTTGTCGGCCACGGCCTTCACATCGGCCATGTTGTGGCTGATGAGGATGACGGCGTGGCCGCGCTCGCGCAGCCGCTCGACCAGGTCGAGGACCTGTGCGGTCTGCTCGACGCCGAGGGCGGCGGTGGGCTCGTCGAGGATCACGAGCTGCGGCTCGCCCAGCATGGAGCGGGCGATCGCCACGGTCTGGCGCTGGCCGCCGGAGAGCGAGGCGATCGGGATGCGGACGCTGGGGATCCGGATGGACAGGGTGGTCAGGAGCTCGCGGGCGCGCCGCTCCATCTCCACCTCGTCGAGGATGCCGCGCCGCTTGAGCTCGCGGCCCAGGAAGAGGTTGCCGACGACATCGATGTTGTCGCACAGCGCGAGGTCCTGGTAGACCGTCGCAATGCCCAGGTTCTGGGCGTCGTGGGGCTTGGTGATCGAGACCGGGCGGCCCTCCCACTCGATGACGCCGTCATCGATGGGGTGCACGCCGGCGATCGTCTTGACCAGCGTGGACTTACCGGCGCCGTTGTCGCCGACGAGGGCGACCACCTCGCCGGAGTGGATCTCGAGTTCTACGTCGGTGAGGGCCTGAACGGCGCCGAACCGCTTCGAGACCCCTCGCAACGCCAGTACGGGCGCAGCGGACACATGAACCATCTCCTTGCCGCCTGACCGGCGGGGATGTCGTGCAAAAGAGCAGGACCACGGGGGAACTGGGGGGGGGAAGAATCGTTTCTGTCCGGCGCCCCGCCAGTGGCGGGATTGTGGAGGCGGGAACGCCGGACAGGAATGGGGGCCGGCTCGGCGGACCGAGCGGCGGGGCCTTACTTCAGGCCGAGGGTGGCGCAGGCGGCCGCGTACTTGTCGGTGCAGATCTCGTCGGCCGTGTAGACGTTGTCCCGGATGACGGTGTCCTTGACGTTCGCCTTGGTCAGCGAGACGACCGGGATCAGCAGGGACGGAACGCCCTTGGCGGTGGGGCTGTCGACCTTGCCGGTGGCGACGGTGGCGATCGAGTCGCCCTTGGCGAGGGCGACGGCCATCTTCGCGGCGGCCTCGGCCTCGGGGGCGTACGGCTTGTAGACGCTCATGAACTGCTCGCCCGCCACGATCCGCTGCACACCGGCGAGTTCGGCGTCCTGGCCCGTGACCGGGGGCAGGGTGGGCACGCCGGCCGCCTTGAGGGCCGTGATGATGCCACCGGCCATGCCGTCATTGGCGGAGTAGACGCCGATGACCTTCTCCTTGCCGAGCGCGGAAAGCGCGGCCGCCATGTTGGTGTTGGCGTTCTCCGGCTTCCACTCGACGGTGTCGTACTCCTTGCCGATGTTCACCTTGCCGTCGAGGACGGAGTGCGCGCCCTTCTTGAACAGCGCGGCGTTCGGGTCGGTGACGGACCCGTTCATCATGACGATCTGGCCGTCCTTGGCCTTGTCGCCCAGGGCCTCCAGCAGCGCCTTGCCCTGGACCTTGCCGACCTCTTCGTTGTCGAAGGAGGTGTAGGCGTCGATCGGGCCCTCCGCCAGGCGGTCGTAGGCGACGACCGGGATGCCGGCCTCCTTCGCCTTCTTGACCGAGCCCGCGATGGCCTTGGAGTCGACCGCGTCGATGATCAGGACGTTCACCTTGTTGGTGATCATCGTGTCGACCTGGGAGTTCTGCGTGGTCGCGTCCTGCTTGGCGTTGGCGTAGACCACGGTGCCCTTGCCGGCGGTGAGATCGGCGACGGCCTTCTCGATGAGCGGCTTGTCGAACTTCTCGTAGCGCGCGGTCTGGTTCTCCGGCAGGAGCAGGCCGACCTTGATCGCGTTGCCCTTGACGGTGGCGGTGGAGTCCTTCTTGTCGCCGGACTCCTTCGCACTGCCGCAAGCGGCGAGCGAAACGGCCATGGCGCTGGCGGCGACGGCTACGGCGGCTCTGCGCATACGCGTGTTCATTACTTGAACCTCCCTGACGAGGCCGCAACGCTGCGGCCGAGGTGGATGTGAGTCAACCCCGGCCGCAAGTTTGTCGTCAAGGAGTGAATCCTTAACGAGATGACAACGGTGCCATCCGTTATCTAACTGAAGACAAGAGGGCTGGAGCTCGCACCCCACTACTATTTTCCGCCAAAAGCGTCGAATCGCCCATCTCGCTGAGTACGAGGGCCAGTGCTCCCAGTACCTCCGCGCGCCCGCCCAGCGACCCGGTGAGGACCGACAACTGCCGGGCCGCGCTGGGGATCGCGTACCTCCCCACGGACTCGCGGATGGGCGCCAGCACCAGCTCGCCGGCATCGGCCAGCGAGCCGCCCAGGACCACCCGGCTCGGGTTCAGGAGGTTGCACAGGCTGGCCACTCCGCTGCCGATGTGGCGGCCCACGTCGGTGATGACCCGGCGGCAGCCGGGGTCGCCCTCCCGGGCCAGCTCCACGACCCGCTCCATCGTCAACTCCGGTCCGTGGCTGCTCTGCAGGAGCGGCAGCACGTACCGGGCGGCGGCGAAGGTCTCCAGGCAGCCGCGGTTGCCGCAGCGGCAGACGGGGCCCGATTCGTCCAGCGTGATGTGCCCGATCTCCCCGGCGGTGCCCCCCGGCCCCCGGTAGATCTGACCGTTGATGACCAGCCCGGCGCCGACGCCGCTGGCCACCTTGATGTAGGCGAGGTCTTTGACTCCCCTGCCGCTCCCCCACACCAGTTCCCCGAGCGCCCCGAGGTTCGCGTCGTTGTCCACGTACACGGGCACGCCCAGGCGCCGCGAGAGCTCCTGGCGCGGGTTGATCCCGGCCCAGCCCGGCAGGATCGCGGTGGATCCGAGGGTTCCGGACTCCACGTCGATGGGGCCCGGTACGCCGAGCCCGACACCGATGACCTTGTCGCGGCCGACCCCGATGCCCGCGATCAGCCGTCCGACCAGGGATTCCGCCCGGTCGAAGCCCTCCACCCAGGAGGCGTCCACATCCAGCGGCTCGGCCTCCTCGGCCAGCACCTGGTGGGCCAGGTTGCCGACGGCCACCCTCAGATGGGTGTGGCCGAAGTCGACGCCGATGACGATGCCCGCGTCACCGCTGAGCGAGACGCTGCGCGCCCGCCGGCCGCCGGCCGAGGTGTCCGTGACCTCGACGGTCCCGGCCTCCTTGAGCTCGCGCACGATGTTGGAGACCGTGGCCGCCGACAGCCCGGTGCTCCGGGCGATCTCCGCCTGGGTCAGCGA
Source organism: Streptomyces sp. ICC4 (assembly GCF_003287915.1). Taxonomy (NCBI): domain Bacteria; kingdom Bacillati; phylum Actinomycetota; class Actinomycetes; order Kitasatosporales; family Streptomycetaceae; genus Streptomyces; species Streptomyces sp. ICC4. The sequence continues at coordinate 775,985 of NZ_CP030286.1, forward strand.
ACCCGCGAGCCGCACCGCCCGTACGACGCGCTCCAGATTCGCGCGATGCAGTGAAGACTGCGATCCGGGAGTCTGCACGACTCATCCACTCCTGCCCATAAGCGACGGCCAGCCGTCGCCCCCCGGCCGGGGCCGTCGCGGCTGCGTGCTCCGAGACCCCGGCGTCTCTCCAACTTGTGAACCTTAAGTCGAGCCTTTACGCCTCAAGACGTCAAGAGGCCGACGCAGTACGAATCAGCCACTACCGGTCATAAGTATGAGAGAAACCTCCATCCGGATCGTGCTACGGTCGCCGAGGCGCCGATCTTCCCGGCCTTCCACAGGCTTTCGCGGCCGGATCGGGCGCCCTCTGTCATGACAGCGCTACGCAAGGAGGTGTTCGGGATGAGTCCCGATCGAAGTCCTTGCAGCGCTCTCTGCGGCTGACCTCTCCCGACCTCTTCTGAGCGTCCGCCCTCTCTTCGAGTGTGCACGGCCGCGGCCCGATGTCGCCCCCGTGCGTTTCTGCATTCATCTTCGTGACCCCTTCCGCATGCCCTGACGCTTCCGTCCGGCATGCGCCTCCGGGCTTCGTCCGGGGGACTCCCCATGCCCACCGGCGTACCCCGTGGCCGTACGTGCCACCCCGCGCCGACCCATGATCACTCCACGTGACCGCTCGGCTTCGCGCTGCCCGGACACCGTGGAGGGAGGTTTTCGTCATGACCATGCTCACCCCTCGCACCCCCGCGAAGCTCGCACCGCCGGGCAAGGCCCGCCGCGAGCGCAAGGCCGCCGAACTGGAGGCCCGTACCCGTGCGGCCGGCGAACGGCTCGCCCGCTCCAGCGCCGCCACCGGACCCCAGGTCCTGCAGGAACTGGCCGCGACCCGCAACGGCCTCACCCACACCGAGGCCGCCCTGCGCCTGGAGCGGCACGGCTCGAACACCGTCGCGCGGGAGCGCGCCCCGCGCTGGTGGTTCCAGCTGGCGAAGGCGTACTGGAACCCCTTCATCGGGGTCCTGGTCTTCCTGGCCGCCGTCATGTACTGGCAGGACCCGGCCGACCCGGGCGTCATCATCCTCTCGGTGATGGTCGGGATCAGCGGAGTGCTGCGCTTCTGGCAGGAGTACCGCTCGGGCCGGGCCGCCGACGCCCTGAAGAAGCTCGTCACCACCACCTGCGCGGTGCAGCGCAGGGCCGGCAGCGGCTCGGGCGCCACCACCTTCGAGATCCCGATGGACCGGGTGGTCCCCGGTGACGTGGTCAAACTGGCCGCCGGCGACCTGATCCCGGCCGACCTGCGGCTGATCACCTCCAAGGACCTGATGGTCAGCCAGGCCGCGCTGTCCGGCGAGTCCCTGCCCGTCGCCAAGGCCGACACCCGCGCGGACGACCTCGGCCAGTTCGAGACCACCGACCCCGTCGAGGCCGACAACATCTGCCTGATGGGCACCTCGGTGACCTCCGGGACCGCCACCGGGGTCGTCGTCGCCACGGGCTCCGACACCTACTTCGGCTCGATGGCCGGATCCCTGGTCGGCGAGCGTCCGGAGACCAATTTCGACACCGGTGTGCGCAAGGTCAGCTTCCTGCTGATCCGCTTCATGCTGGTGATGGTCCCCGTCGTCTTCATGATCAACGGCTTCACCAAGGGCGACTGGGAGGCCGCCTTCCTCCTCGGCATCGCCGTGGCGGTCGGCCTGACCCCCGAGATGCTGCCGATGGTGGTCTCCGCGAACCTGGCGCGCGGCGCCGTCGCCATGTCCCGGCGCAAGGTCGTCGTCAAGCGGCTCAACGCGATCCAGAACCTGGGCGCCATGGACGTGCTCTGCACGGACAAGACCGGCACCCTCACCGAGGACCGGATCGTCCTGGACCGCTACCTGGACGTGCACGGCAACGACGACAACGAGGTCCTGGAGTACGGCTACCTCAACTCGCACTTCCAGACCGGTCTGAAGAACCTGATGGACCAGGCGGTCATCAACCGCGTGGACGAGGCCGAGGAGGTTGTCGTCGATGCCCGGTTCTCGATGGTCGACGAGATCCCCTTCGACTTCGCCCGGCGCCGGATGTCCGTGGTCCTGAGCCGCAACAACATCGTCGGCGGCCCCGGCCGCTCCGAGCACGTCATGATCACCAAGGGTGCGGTCGAGGAAGTCCTCGCCCTGTGCACCCACATGACGGACCGCGGCCGGAAGGTCGAGCTCACCGAGCAGCTGCGCCGCCGCGCCACCCGCATCGCGGAAGACAACAACCGCCGGGGCCTGCGCGTCCTCGCCGTCGCCACCCGCACGATCGCCGCCCCGCGCGACACCTACACGGTCGCCGACGAGGACCAGCTCACCCTGGTCGGCTTCCTCGCCTTCCTCGACCCGCCGAAGGCCGACGCCGCCCGGGCCCTGCAGGGCCTCGCGGACAAGGGCATCGCCGTGAAGGTGGTGACCGGCGACAACGAGCTCGTCGCCGCCCGGGTCTGCGCCGATGTCGGCCTCACCGTCGGCCACGTGGTCGGCGGCACCGAGATCGACGCCCTCGACGACGTGGCGCTGCGCGAACTGGCCGCCCGTACGACGGTCTTCGCCAAGGTCAACCCGGTCCAGAAGGCCCGGATCGTCCGGGCGCTGCAGGCCGACGGCCACACGGTCGGCTTCCTCGGGGACGGCATCAACGACGCGGCCGCGCTGCGCGACGCGGACGTCGGCATCTCCGTGGACACCGCGGTCGACATCGCCAAGGAGTCCGCCGACATCATCCTGCTGGAGAAGGACCTGACCGTCCTGGAGCAGGGAGTGATCCAGGGCCGGACCACCTTCGGCAACACCATCAAGTACATCAAGATGACGGCCAGCTCGAACTTCGGCAACGTCTTCTCGGTCCTGGTGGCGAGCGCCTTCATCCCCTTCCAGCCGATGCTCGCGATCATGCTGCTGGTCCAGAACCTGGTCTACGACATCGCCCAGCTGGCCACGCCGTGGGACCGGATGGACGAGGAGTACCTGCGCAAGCCCCGCAACTGGGACGCCAAGGGCATCGGCCGCTTCATGCTCTGCATCGGCCCCATCAGCTCGATCTTCGACATCGCGATGTTCGTCATCATGTGGAACGTGTTCGCCGCCAACACCGAGGCGCACGCGGCGCTCTTCCAGTCCGGCTGGTTCATCGAGGGCCTGCTTTCGCAGACCCTGGTCGTCCACATGATCCGTACCCGCAAGATCCCCTTCATCCAGTCCCGCGCGTCCTGGCCGGTGATGGTGATGACCGTCCTCGCGGTGCTGACCGGGCTCTTCCTGCCCTTCTCGCCGCTGGCCGCCTCGCTGGGCTTCGTACCCCTGCCCGCGAGCTACTTCCCGTGGCTGATCGGCGTGCTGCTCGCGTACTGCACGCTCACGCAGCTGCTGAAGACCGTGTACATCCGCAAGTTCGGCACCTGGCTCTGACGCAGGCCGGCCCTGCCGGGAGCGGGCTCTGACGGGACCCGGCTGCGAGAGCCGTGAGAAGAAGGGAGGAGGGCCGATGATGCCCACCGAATGGGAGATGGCCGGACACCTGGCCGCGGCGCTCGGATTCGGGGCGGCGATCGGCCTGGAACGGCAGTGGCGGGCCCGGATGGCGGGCCTGCGGACCAACGCCCTGGTGGCGGGCGGAGCCGCGCTGTTCGTGCTGCTCTCGCAGTACGGGTTCATGAGCGAGGTCTCGGAGGTCCAGTACGACGGCTCGCGGGTCGCCGCCCAGATCGTCTCGGGGATCGGCTTCCTCGGCGCCGGCGTGATCATGCGCGACGGGCTGAGCGTCCGGGGCCTGAACACGGCCGCCACCCTGTGGTGTTCGGCGGCCGTGGGCTGCCTCGCCGGCACCGGGATGTTCCTCCTGGCGGCCTTCGGCACGGTGGGCGTGGTGGGGGCGAACCTCCTGCTGCGCCCGCTGGGCCGGCGCATGGACCGCGAGCCGGGCGGCGGGGCCGAGGTGGCGACCGACTTCCACTTCGAGGCCGTGTGCCTGGAGGCGGAGGAGGCCCACATCCGCCACCGGCTGGTCGACGCACTGGGCCGGCCGGGCTACCAGCTGCGCTCGATCAGCAGCCAGGACGGCCCGAGGGCCGGCCTGGTGACGGTGTCCGCACTGCTGACCGCCGAGGGCGAGGGGGGCCGGATGCTGGAGGAAGCCGTCAGCAACCTCTCGCTCGACCCGCCCCCAGCCTTCGGCCGGGGGGACCCCCGGTCTCGGCGGTCAGCTGGTCGGTCGTGCCCGATCCGTCGGCCTCGGCCTGACGCTACTTGAGCGTGGCGGAGGTCAGGCCGGCCTGGATCTGGCGCTGGAAGGACAGGTAGACCACCAGCATGGGGATCATCGCGATGGTCACACCGGCGAACAGCACCGGCAGGTCCGTCTCGTAGCCCATCTGGTACTGCAGCTGGATCAGGCCCTGGGTGAGCATGTAGCGCTCGGGGTCGGATCCGGTCTGCGGCTGCATCAGTACGGAGGGCAGGATGTACTGGTTCCACTGCCCCAGGACATTGAATATCCCGACGCTGATCAGGCCGGGCTTGGCCATCGGCATCATCACCTGGAAGAAGATCCGGGTGTGCGAGGCCCCGTCGATCACCGCCGCCTCGTGCACGGCCGTCGGCAGCGTCCTGAAGAACGAGTGCATGAAGAAGACGGTGAACGGCATCGAGTACGCCACGTACACCAGGATCAGGCCCTGGAAGGTGTTGAGCATGTCCAGCCGCTTCACCATGAAGAACAGCGGGACGAGCGCCAGGAAGACCGGGAACATGGCCCCGCTGACGAAGAAGTAGTAGATCGGCCGGTTGCCCCGGAAGGGGTAGCGGGCCAGGACGTACGCGGCCATCGAGCCGAGCAGCATCGTCAGCGGAACCGAGAACACCATCACGATCAGCGTGTTGGCGAAGTAGCTCCCGATGCCCTTGTCCCAGGCGCGGGGGAAGGCGTCGAAGTGCCAGTTGGCCGGCCAGCTCAGGGCCGATTCGCCGATCTGCACGTCGGTCTTGAACGATCCGAGCACCAGCCAGATCAGCGGCAGGATGATCAGTATCCCCCACACGGCGAGGAAGCCGTGGGAGAAGACGTTCAGGACCATTCCGTCGGAGCCGCTCTTGCTCTTCCCGCGGGGCTGCCCGGAGGCGGCGGAGCGCTTCTCGGCCGCCGCCTCGCCCGGTGCTTTGACAACTGTGGTCATCGTGGTCTCCCGCTAGAACTCGACGTGCTCGCGGCGAGTGGCCCGCAGCGTGATGGCGGAGAGGATCAGGGTGAGGACGAGCATGACGACCCCCATGGCACAGGCGTAGCCGGCCTTGCCGAAGTAGAGGAAGTTACGCATCAGCACCGTCGCCATGACCTCGCTGTGGTGGTCCGGTCCGCCGCCGAACTGGCCCGAGGTCATGGTCGACACGAGGACGAACATGTCCATCGCGGCGATGCCCAGATAGACCGCGGAGGTCTGCACAGAATCCCACAGCAGGGGCAGCGTGACCTTGAAGAAGGTCTGGGCGCGCCCCGCGCCGTCGAGGAGTGCGGCTTCGTAGATGTCCTTGGGGACCGACTGCATGGCGGCCGAGAACAGGACGAGGTAGAAGCCGACCCCGTGCCAGACGACCACGAGCAGCAGGCACCAGAGGACGAAGTTGGGCTGGTTGAGCCATTCGATGGGGTGGGCCGGGTCGACCAGGCCCAGTTTGGTGAGGAATCCATTCAGCAGCCCTCCCTCGTCACTGCGGTACACGGCTCCGAAGAGCACCGCGAGGATCGCGAGGGAGAGGACCTGCGGGAAGAAGTAGATCACCTTGTAGAGGGCGGAGCCCGCGACCCCCTTGACTCCGCCGGCCCCGCTGCGCCCGCCGGCGTTCAGCATGAAGGCGAAGAACAGGGAGATCAGGATGGTGACCGTCGGGACGAACACCAGGAGCAGCAGGTTGTGCAGCAGCGCGCCGCGGAAGACCTCGTCCTTCAGCAGGGCCGAGTAGTTGTCCAGACCGACGAAGTCGAAAGTCGGTGACTGACCCGTCCAGTTGGTGAAGGAATAGCCGAACGTCTGAATGTACGGCCAGATGACAAAGGTCAGGTACAGCGCAAGGGGCAGGATGAGGAAGCCGGCGATGAAGCCGCCCCGCCCTTTGCTGTTTGCTACGTGGCTCATGGTGTCCGTCCCTGGTGTTTCCGGGTGACCGGTGGACGCGGGTGTCAGCTGCGCTTGTTGTTCTTGGCGTTCGGGTCCTTCGTGGCCTTGTCTACCGCAGCCTGGGCCCGCTTGATCCATTCCTTGGGCTGGATGCGCTTGGCCATCAGCTCATTGGACGCGTTCTCCAGCTCCGTGCCCATCTCGCTGTACCAGTCCGCGTAGCGGTAGTTGAAGGTATTGTCCCCCGCCGCCTTGAGCGCGGTGACGGCGGACTGCGTACCCGCGCGGAGCTTGACCGTCGGGTCCACGCCGTCCTTGAGGACGGTGAGGGAGTTGGCCTGCTGGGCGAAGAGGGTCGACCACTCGCGCGACAGCATCGAGCGGAGGAACTCCAGGCCGCCGGCCTTGTTGGCGGCCTTCTCCGGGACGATGAAGGGCTCGCCGGCGCCGGCGCGGATGGCCTCGAAGGGCAGCTTGCTCCCGGGCAGCACCGGCATCGGCAGGAACTGCATGTCGAAGTCTTCCGGGGTCTGCTTGAGCTGCTCGTTCTCCAGCCAGGAGCCGGAGGTGATGAAGGCGGCCTTGCCCTGGTTCCACTGGGTCTGGGACTCGGTGTGCGTCAGGCCGTTGGTGCCCGGCATCAGCAGGTCCTTCTCGACGATCTCGTAGATCGCTTCGACGGCCTCCAGCGCGACCGGGTTGTCCGCGAAGGCGTTCGGCTCGAGGTTGTCGATCGCCTTCATGGCATCCAGGCCGCCCTTCTTGGCGATCAGGTCCATGATGGCGACGTTGATGTAGTACGGGTACTTGCCCTGGTGGGCCAAGCCGCCGATGCCGGCCGCCTTGGCCTTCTGACAGATGTCCATGAACTCGGGCCAGGTCTTCGGCGCGGTCCAGCCCTTCTCCTTGAAGAGCTTGCCCGAGTACCACAGGCCCCAGACGGTGTAGACGTACTGCAGCGCGACGAACTTGCCGCCGACCATGCCGCTTTCGATGGTCCCGGGCATCAGGGTGTCCCGGACCTTCTTGCTCGGGTCGTCGAGCGAGGGGGCGTCGAGCACCACGGTGAGGTCGGTGAGCTGGTCGCCCTTGACGAGCACGTCCAGCTTGATCTGCTGGGCGCCCGAGTCGTCGACGACGTCCGGCGGGTTGCCGCCGTTGAAGCGCGGCTGCAGCTTGGAGGTGATCTCCTGGGTGGAGAGGTGCGAGGACGTGGTGCCCCACTTCTTGTCGAACGCCGCTTCCCAGGCCTTGGCGTAGTCGTCGCCGTAGCCGCCCTTGAAGACCACGACGTCGAGCTTGCCGCCCTTGGCGACGCCGAACGGGTTCTCCTTGGTGACGGCCACCTTGGACTCGTTGCCCTTGGTCGTCTCGTCGGAGCCGGAAGCGCACGCGGACAGGAAGCTCATCGTCGGGACGGCGATCAGGCCGAGTGCCGCGGAGCGCTTGATCAGGTCCCGGCGGCCGAAGCCCTCACCGTTGCTGTTCTCGCCGTGGGCGGAGGTGGATCCCATGCTCAAGTCCTCGCCTTCGTCAGGAGTGTGAAGGAGGAAGGAAAGTGCGACTGCTGCCGCCCAGCGGACATCACCGCAGGTCCCCGCCATCCCCCCGTCCGGAGCCGCTCGTTTCGCGGTGACCCGGACGGGCACAGGTATAGTCCACTTCCGCTCCTGTGAGCAAGATCATGTGCCGGTATGGGCCCCGGCTTTTCCGAGTTGAGACCTCACCGTCACCTGACCTGGCCCGTCGGAGCCGCCCGCAGAAACGGAAGGGCCGTACCCCCTTAACGGGGGTACGGCCCTTTGGTGCCGGTATGTGCTCAGCCGCGGCTGTGCTTATCCACGGATGAGGTTGCGGAGCACGTACTGCATGATGCCGCCGTTGCGGTAGTAGTCCGCCTCACCGGGGGTGTCGATGCGGACGACCGCGTCGAACTCCACGCCGGTGTCGGTGGTCACCTTGACCGTGCGCGGGGTGGTGCCGTCGTTCAGCTCCTCCACTCCGGTGAAGGCGAAGGTCTCCTCGCCGGAGAGGCCCAGGGAGGCCGCCGTGGCGCCCTCGGGGAACTGCAGGGGCAGGACGCCCATGCCGATCAGGTTGGAGCGGTGGATGCGCTCGTAGGACTCCGCGATGACGGCCTTGACGCCGAGCAGCGCGGTGCCCTTGGCCGCCCAGTCGCGGGACGAGCCGGAGCCGTACTCCTTGCCCGCCAGGATGACCAGCGGGATGCCGGCGGCCTGGTAGTTCTGCGAGGCGTCGTAGATGAAGGCGACCGGCGCGCCGTCGACGGTGAAGTCGCGGGTGAAGCCGCCCTCGGTGCCCGCGGCGATCTGGTTGCGAAGGCGAATGTTCGCGAACGTGCCGCGGATCATGACCTCGTGGTTGCCTCGGCGGGAACCGTACGAGTTGAAGTCGCGGCGCTCGACGCCGTGCTCCGTGAGGTACTTGCCGGCCGGGGTGTCGGCCTTGATCGCACCGGCCGGGGAGATGTGGTCGGTGGTGACCGAGTCGCCCAGCTTCGCCAGCACGCGCGCGCCGGCGATGTCGGAGACCGGGGTGGTCTCCATCGTCATGCCCTCGAAGTAGGGGGGCTTGCGCACGTAGGTGGACTGCGGGTCCCACTCGAAGGTGTTGCCGGTCGGGATCTCCAGCGCCTGCCACTGGGCGTCACCCGCGAAGACGTCCTGGTAGGACTTGTTGAACATGTCCTCGCCGATCGCGTTCGCGACGACGTCGTTGACCTCGGCCTCGGTGGGCCAGATGTCCGCGAGGAAGACCGGCTTGCCCTCGGAGTCCGTGGCGATGGCGTCCTTGGTGATGTCCACCTTCATGGAGCCCGCGATGGCGTACGCGACGACCAGCGGCGGGGAGGCCAGGTAGTTCATCTTGACGTCGGGGTTGATGCGGCCCTCGAAGTTGCGGTTGCCCGAGAGGACCGAGGTGACCGCGAGGTCGGCGTCGTTGATCGCCTTGGAGATCTCCTCCTCCAGCGGACCCGAGTTGCCGATGCAGGTGGTGCAGCCGTACCCGACGAGGTTGAAGCCCATCTTGTCGAGGTAGGGGGTCAGGCCGGCCTTGTCGAAGTAGTCGGTGACGACCTTCGAGCCCGGGGCCAGGGTGGTCTTGACCCACGGCTTGCGGGTGAGGCCCTTCTCGACGGCCTTCTTCGCCACGAGCGCCGCGGCGACCATGACGTAGGGGTTCGAGGTGTTGGTGCACGAGGTGATCGCGGCGACCGTGACGGCGCCGTGGTCGATCTCGAAGGAGGTGCCGTCGGCCAGGGTCACCGGGGTCGGCTTGGTGGGCACGCCGTTGGTGGACGTCGGCGAGTCGGACGCCGGGAAGGACTCCTTGCCGGACTCCTCGTCGTCGTTGACGTAGTTGCGCACGTCCTGGGCGAACTGCTGGGAGGCGTTCGCGAGGACGATGCGGTCCTGCGGGCGCTTCGGGCCGGCGATGGAGGGGACGACCGTGGAGAGGTCGAGCTCCAGCCTCTCGGAGAAGTCCGGCTCGGCGGCCGGGTCCAGCCACACGCCCTGGGCCTTGGCGTAGGCCTCGACGAGCGCGACCTGCTGGGCGTCGCGGCCGGTCAGGCGCAGGTACTTCAGGGTCTCGTCGTCGATCGGGAAGATGGCGGCGGTGGAACCGAACTCCGGCGACATGTTGCCGATGGTGGCGCGGTTCGCGAGGGAGGTGGCGGCGACGCCCACACCGTAGAACTCGACGAACTTGCCGACGACACCGTGCTTGCGGAGCATCTCGGTGATGGTCAGCACGAGGTCGGTGGCGGTGGTGCCGGCCGGCAGCTCGCCGGTCAGCTTGAAGCCCACGACGCGCGGGATCAGCATGGAGACCGGCTGGCCGAGCATCGCGGCCTCGGCCTCGATGCCGCCGACGCCCCAGCCCAGTACGCCCAGGCCGTTGACCATCGTGGTGTGCGAGTCGGTGCCGACGAGGGTGTCGGGGTACGCCTGGCCGTTTCGGACCATGACCGTGCGGGCCAGGTGCTCGATGTTGACCTGGTGGACGATGCCGGTGCCCGGGGGGACCACCTTGAAGTCGTCGAAGGCGGTCTGGCCCCAGCGCAGGAACTGGTAGCGCTCCTTGTTGCGGCCGTACTCCAGCTCGACGTTCTGCGCGAACGCGTCGGCCGTGCCGAACTTGTCGGCGATGACCGAGTGGTCGATGACCATCTCGGCGGGCGAGAGCGGGTTGATCTTCGCCGGGTCGCCGCCGAGGGCCTTCACGGCCTCGCGCATGGTGGCGAGGTCCACGACGCAGGGGACGCCGGTGAAGTCCTGCATGATCACGCGGGCCGGCGTGAACTGGATCTCCTCGCTGGGCTGGGCCTGCGAGTCCCAGTTGCCGAGCGACCGGATGTGGTCGGCGGTGATGTTCGCGCCGTCCTCGGTACGGAGCAGGTTCTCCAGCAGGACCTTCAGGCTGTAGGGAAGGCGGGCGGAGCCCTCGACCTTGTCCAGCTTGAAGATCTCGTACGACTCGTCGCCCACCTGCAGCGTGCTGCGGGCGTCGAAGCTGTTCGCCGACACGACAGTCTCCTTCATGCATGAATTCGCGCGTATTACCGCAATCCTGCCGCGAGGCACTCTGGCCAATCCGCTAAGGTGAGGCTAAGTTAGGTAACCCTTACCAGCGGGACGGCTGCGGTACGTCCGGGGCAGATATCTCGATGTCGAGATAACTCTAGTACATGCGAGGGGGCCGGGACGAGGCACGCACCCTCAGCCCCGCCCGCACGGTCAGCTGGCCGGGCGATTTCGCGTGTCCGGATTCGACGAGCTTGACCAGGGCTGAGACCGCCGTGGCGGCGATCCGGTCCGGATCGAAAGTGACGGTGGTCACTGGGGGTTCGTTCTCGGCGTACGCCGGATCCTCGCTGGCGCACACCAGCAGCAGGCCGTCCAGCCCGCTCCCGTCCGCGGACGGGCGGCCGGGTATCCGAAGGCCGTGGCGCGCGGCGGCGGCCAGCACCTGCCGTCCCCCCGGGTCGTACGCGCAGTGGACGGCGTCGGGCCGGTCCGGGCCCTCGAACGCGGAGTCGAAGGCGTGCCCGGCCGCGTCGTTCGGGTCGAAGGGGACCACGAGCGGAGTCCGGCCGCGCTCGGCGCACCACTGCTCGTAGGCCGAGGTGACGGCCGCGGTGTAGTGCTCCCGGCCGTACGCCGAGTGCAGGGCGATCCGCCGGGCACCGGACTCCGCGAGGTGGTCCAGCACCTCGCGGGTGGTCGCGGTGTGGTCGTTGTCCACCCACACGTCCTGCGGCCGGGGATCGGGCGGGCGCCCGTCGAAGACCACGGGCAGGCCCCGCGCCCGCAGCGCGCGCAGCACCGGGTCGTCGGCCGGGGTGTCGAGCAGGAGCATCCCGTCCACCGCGAGGTTGTGCCACAGCGGCTCGGCGCCCCGGTCGGCGGGCAGCGTGGTCAGGGCGTAGCCGTGGGCGTGCGCGGCCGAGGTGGCGGCGGTGAGGAGCCGGGAGAAGTAGGCGATCCGCGCGAAGTCCCAGGCGAAACCGGCGTACGTGGTCACGGCGACGCCGAGGCTGCGGCTGTGCGGGCCGCGCCGGGCGCCGTAGCCCAGGGCCCCGGCCACCTCGCGCACCCGGCGGCGGGTCGACTCGCCGAGCCGGCCGGTGCCGTTGAGCGCGTGCGAGACGGTCGCCGTGGACACCTCGGCGGCGCGCGCGACGTCGGCGAGGGTCGGACCGGGCACGGGCGCGGGCGCCGGCATGGCACCGGGCCGCGGACCGGAGACGGGAACGGGCGCTGACACGCCGCCATCGTACGGATTCCGTCGCCGGATGCGGCTTCTGGTTAACGCCTTAATCAAACAGCGTCCTGCCCACACCAACCTTTGGAGTGGGCATGCAGTCTTCTTCCTCCGCCGGGGCTCCCCCGGCCCCGGCGTCCTCGGCCTCCTCGGCGGCCCCGCCGGCCCCGCTGTCCCGCCGGGGGCTCCTCGCGGCCGCCGGAGCCGTCGGCGCGGCGGGCCTGCTGGGTGCGGGACCCGCCGCGGCCGCCCCCGGGGCCGCTTCCGGAGCCGCCTCCGGGGCCGCTTCCGGCGGGCGCGGTTCGGCCGCCCTGGTGGTCCGCAACGCCTCGGTGTTCACCGGGACCGGCGGCCGGGGGCCCGTGCGGGCCGTCGCCGTCGGCCGGGACGGCAGGATCCTGGCCACCGGGACCGACGAGGCGCTGCGCCGGTACGCCGGCCGGGACACCGAGGTGGTCGACGCCCGCGGCAACACGGTGATGAGCGGGATCCACGACGGCCACGTCCACCCGCTGGGCGCCGGCGAGCGCTCGCTGAGCCCCTCCCTGGACGGCGCGGAGACCACCCCGGAGCAGCTCCGGGAGATCCTGACCGGCTTCCTGGCCGACACCGGCGGCGCCGGCGCCGAACCCGACCGCTGGCTGGTGGTCGAGGACTGGAACCCGGTCGGGCTGCTCCCCGTGGGCACCAGCCCGCACCACACGGTGCTGGACGCGCTCCCGACCCGGCGGCCCGTCGTCCTCGTCGGCGGCGACGGGCACAACCTGTGGGCCAACCGGCGGGCCCTGGACGTCGCCGGGATCACGGCGGCCACCCCCGACCCGGTCGGCGGCAAGGTGGTCAAGGGCGCGGACGGACAGCCCACGGGCGTCCTCAAGGACGACGCGCAGGGGCTGGTGAAGCGGCACGTACCGGAGCACACGCGGGCCGAACTGGTCGCGGCCTGCACCGAGGTGCTGCGGCTGGCGGCCGCCTCCGGGGTCACCACGATGATGGACGCCCTGGTCGGGCGGCGCGAGCTGGAGCTCTACCAGGCGCTCTCCGCGGCGGGCGCCCTGCCGCAGCGGATCGTCCCCGCGATCCGGCTGGACGCGGAGCAGGCCAAGGACCCGGCGGGCTCGCTGGCCTACGCACGGGGCCTGCGGCGGGAGTTCGGGTCCGCGGACGGGGTGCCGGGGCTCCGGTTCGGGACGGTCAAGGTCTTCCTGGACGGGGTCATCGAGTACCCCGCGCAGACGGCCGCCCTGCTGGAGCCGTACCTCGACGGGAAGGGGAAGCCGACCGCGAACCGGGGCGAGCTCTACACCTCGGCGGCGGACTACGGCCGGCTCAGCGCCGCCTTCAACCGGGCCGGCTGGCAGATGCACGCCCACGGCCTCGGAGACCGGGCGGTGCGCACCGCCCTGGACGGGTACGCGTACGCCCGGCGGGTGACGGGCCACCGGGACGCCCGCAACGCGGTGGCCCACCTGCAGCTCGTGGACCCCGCGGACCTGCGGCGCTTCGCGCAGCTGGGCGTCGCGGCGTGCATGCAGCTCCAGTGGGCGGCGCGGGACACCTGGACGATGGAGGCGCTGCTCCCCTACATCGGGCCCCGGCGGCACCGGTGGATGTACCCGGCGCGCAGCCTGGAGAAGGCGGGCGCGCGGCTGGCGGGCGGCTCCGACTGGCCGGTGGACGCCCTCCAGGTGTGGAACCAGCTGCGGACGGCGATCGACCGGCAGGGCGTGTTCGGGGCGGGCGAGTTGTACCGGGAGCAGGAGGGGCTGAGCCGGGAGACCGTCTTGCGGATGCACACGTCGGGGACTGCGTGGCAGCTGCGCCAGGAGGAGCTGACCGGCACGGTCGAGGTGGGCAAGGCGGCGGACCTGGTGGTGCTGGACCGGGACGTGACGCGCTGTCCCGTGGCCGACATCGGCGGGACGGAGGTACGGATGACCCTGGTCGGCGGACGCGTGGTGCACGACGCGGATTCGACGTCGGGGCGGGCGGCTTCGGCGCGGGTGGCCCGGGCCGCGGCGGCGGGCCCGCGGCCGGCCTCGTACCCGGCCTCGTACGCGGCGGTCCACGGGGGCGGTCGGCACCACGCCTGCGGGCACTGAGGCGGCACCCAGCGGGCACTGAGGGGTCAATTCCACTTCCTGTTCCCAGGCGTGCGGAACGCGGCGCGCGAGGCCTGCGGCGGGACCCCCGAAGCGGTGGTGGCCGGCGCCGAGTTCAAGGAGGCCCTGGCCCGGCAGCTGCGCCACCTGGAGATCCTCCTCCAGCCGACCCGGACCGCCGAACTGCCCGCGTTCCCCGCGACGCCGCGGGGAACGCGCGGCGCCCGCGGGCGCTCCCCCGGCCGACCGGGCCGGAGCGCCCTGTCCACCGTCGAGGCCGCCCGGCGCCGGCGGCGCCGGACTCGGGGACCGATCGGGGTGGATGCCCGCAAAACGCATGATGGTCGCGCGAACGGGAGCAACCGGTCACCACGGCGCACGCCGACCCGCCACGGGAGCTGACGGCCGGTAACACCCGTATGGCACACCCGACGCGAGCGCGATCTCATATCTGAGATACGGTGCAGCCATGGCAGACGACTACCTCGTACGCATCGGCAAGCTCATCCGTGACGCCCGGCAGCACCGTGGCTGGACACAGAGTCAGCTCGCCGACGCACTCGGCACCAGCCAGAGTGCCGTGAACCGGATCGAGCGCGGCAACCAGAACATCAGCCTTGAGATGATCGCCCGCATCGGGGAAGCCCTCGACAGCGAAATCGTCTCCCTGGGCTACGCCGGTCCGATGCACCTGCGCGTGGTCGGCGGCCGCCGGCTGTCCGGCGCCATCGACGTCAAGACGAGCAAGAACGCGTGCGTCGCCCTGCTGTGCGCCTCACTGCTCAACAAGGGCCGCACGGTGCTGAGGCGGGTCGCCCGGATCGAGGAGGTCTACCGCCTCCTGGAGGTCCTGAACTCCATCGGTGTCCGCACCCGCTGGATCAACGACGGCGTCGACCTGGAACTCGTACCGCCCGCCCGCCTCGACATGGACGCCATGGACGCGGACGCGGCCCGCCGGACCCGCAGCATCATCATGTTCCTGGGTCCCCTCCTGCACCGGATGGACCACTTCAAGCTGCCGTACGCGGGCGGCTGCGACCTCGGCACCCGCACCATCGAGCCGCACATGATCGCCCTGCGCCGCTTCGGCCTGGACATCACCGCGACCGAGGGCATCTACCACGCCCAGGTCGAGGCCGGGGTCTCCCCGGACCGCCCGATCGTGCTGACCGAGCGCGGGGACACCGTCACCGAGAACGCGCTGCTGGCCGCCGCCCGGCACGACGGGACCACGGTCATCCGCAACGCCTCCTCCAACTACATGGTCCAGGACCTGTGCTTCTTCCTGGAGGCGCTCGGCGTCCGGGTCGACGGCGTCGGCACCACGACCCTGACGGTCCACGGCGTCCCGAACATCGACGTGGACGTGGACTACTCCCCCTCCGAGGACCCGGTCGAGGCGATGAGCCTGCTGGCCGCGGCCGTGGTCACCGAGTCCGAGCTGACCATCCGCCGGGTGCCGATCGAGTTCATGGAGATCGAGCTCGCGGTCCTGGAGGAGATGGGCCTCGACCACGACCGCTCCCCCGAGTACACGGCGGACAACGGCCGCACCCGCCTGGTGGACCTCACCGTCCGCCCGTCGAAGCTCGAAGCGCCGATCGACAAGATCCACCCGATGCCCTTCCCCGGGCTGAACATCGACAACGTCCCGTTCTTCGCCGCCATCGCGGCCGTGGCCCAGGGTCAGACCCTGATCCACGACTGGGTGTACGACAACCGGGCCATCTACCTGACGGACCTCAACCGCCTCGGCGGTCGCCTCCAGCTCCTGGACCCGCACCGCGTCCTGGTCGAGGGCCCCACCCGCTGGCGCGCGGCGGAGATGATGTGCCCGCCGGCCCTGCGCCCGGCGGTGGTCGTCCTCCTGGCGATGATGGCGGCCGAGGGCACCTCGGTCCTGCGCAACGTCTACGTCATCAACCGCGGCTACGAGGAACTGGCGGAACGCCTCAACTCGGTGGGCGCACAGATCGAGATCTTCCGCGACATCTAAACCGGCGGACGGGGCGGCCACGACGACCCCCGGATCCCGAGGCCCCCTCGCTCCTCACGGAGCGAGGGGGCCTCTTGCCGTTCGCTCCGGCAACGGGGCTGCCGACGTCGACCTGCCGGGTTGCGGATGACACCGCGCACGGTCCCCGCGCCGCGGCTACGCGTGGGCGTGGCCGGCGTTCCCGCGGGGCTGGGTGACGGCGCCGGACGGCCAGCACGAGGTGCAGCTGCCCGCCGGGGCGGTCTGGCCCGACCAGGCCGGGCCGAGATCGGCGGTGGTGTGGATGCACGTGGCGCAGTCGGCGGCGGGGGCCGCGCCGGCCGTGGGCAGGGAGAGGCCCAGGGCGGCGGTGGACAGGAACAGGGCGGTGGCGGCGGCGCGCACGAACGTCTTCATGCGCGGGATGCTTCCAGGTGCGGTGGGCCGGAGGACAGGCTTCCGGCCGTGCCGCCCGGTGGGGGCCGTGTGGGCCTGGCTCTTGTACACATCTGACGCTGCCGGCGACTCATCCTGTGTACATCTGGTACCCCCCCCGGTGCCCGCCTACGCCCGCCCCATGGCCCGGTCCAGGGTGATCTCCATGACCACCCGGTCCGGGTTCGGCGACGGCGTCCGCCCGTACCGCTCCGCGTAGCGCCGTACCGCCTCCGCGACCGAGGCCTCGTCCGTACGGACCACCGCGCGGCCCTCCAGGGTCGCCCAGCGGCGCCCCTCCATCTGGCACACCGCGACCCGGACCCCGTCCCGCGGGACGGCGCCCGTGTCCTGCGCCGCCAGCACGTTGCGGACCTTCTTGCTGTGCTTGTTGCTGATCACCCGTGCCAGCCCGGCCTCCGGGTCGTACGTCACGCCCACCGGGACCACGTGCGGCGAGCCGTCGGGACGCGGGGTCGTCAGGGTGCAGACGTGCCGCTCCCGCCAGAAGGCGAGGTACTCGGGCGTCGGGTTGAGTACGTCATGGGCTGTGGTGGTTGCCGGCATGTGCGAAGGGTACGATCTTCGGCCTTGAGTGGAATAGACTCAACTTTATGCAGGTTATGCGTGTGAACTACACGCAAGCAGGCAAGCTGCGCACTGACCGCAGGGAGAGGAGAAGCCGCCCGTGGACGCCGAGCTGACCAACAGGAGCCGGGACGCGCTGAACGCGGCCACCAGCAGGGCCGTCAAGGACGGGCACGCGGACCTGACGCCCGCGCACCTGCTGCTGGCGCTGCTCGCCGGCGAGGACAACGAGAACATCACCGACCTGCTGGCCGCGACCGACGCAGACCAGGTCGCCGTGCGGGCCGGGGCCGAGCGGCTGCTCGCCGCCCTGCCCAGCGTCACGGGCTCCACGGTCGCGCCCCCGCAGCCCACGCGCGAGCTGCTCGCCGTACTGGCCGAGGCCGACGCGCGGGCCGGGAAGCTCGGCGACGAGTACCTCTCCACCGAGCACCTGCTCATCGCGCTGGCCGCCAAGGGCGGCGCGGCCGGCGAGCTCCTTTCCGACCAGGGCGCGACCGCGAAGAAGCTGCTGTCCGCATTCGAGAACGCAAGAGGAGGGCGGCGGGTGACCTCCCCCGACCCCGAGGGCCAGTACAAGGCCCTGGAGAAGTTCGGCACCGACTTCACGGCCGCGGCCCGCGAGGGCAAGCTCGACCCGGTCATCGGCCGGGACCAGGAGATCCGGCGCGTCGTCCAGGTCCTCTCCCGCCGTACGAAGAACAACCCGGTGCTCATCGGCGAGCCCGGCGTCGGCAAGACCGCCGTCGTCGAGGGCCTGGCCCAGCGCATCGTCAAGGGCGACGTCCCCGAGTCCCTGAAGAACAAGCGGCTCGTCTCCCTCGACCTCGGCGCGATGGTCGCCGGCGCCAAGTACCGCGGCGAGTTCGAGGAGCGCCTCAAGACCGTCCTCGCGGAGATCAAGTCCAGCGACGGCCAGATCATCACCTTCATCGACGAGCTGCACACCGTCGTCGGCGCGGGCGCCGGCGGGGACTCCGCCATGGACGCGGGCAACATGCTCAAGCCCATGCTGGCCCGCGGCGAGCTGCGCATGGTCGGCGCGACCACCCTCGACGAGTACCGCGAGCGGATCGAGAAGGACCCGGCGCTGGAGCGGCGCTTCCAGCAGGTGCTGGTCGCCGAGCCGTCCGTCGAGGACACCATCGCGATCCTGCGCGGGCTCAAGGGCCGCTACGAGGCCCACCACAAGGTCGTCATCAACGACAGCGCGCTGGTCGCCGCGGCCACCCTCTCCGACCGGTACATCACCTCCCGCTTCCTGCCCGACAAGGCCATCGACCTCGTCGACGAGGCCGCGTCCCGGCTGCGCATGGAGATCGACTCCTCGCCGCTGGAGATCGACGAGCTCCAGCGCTCCGTGGACCGCCTGCGGATGGAGGAGCTGGCCCTGAACAACGAGTCGGACCCCGCCTCCCGCGAACGCCTGGAGAAGATCCGCAAGGACCTCGCGGACAAGGAGGAGGACCTGCGGGGCCTCACCGCCCGCTGGGAGAAGGAGAAGCAGTCCCTCAACCGGGTCGGCGAGCTCAAGGAGCGGCTGGACGACCTGCGCGGCCAGGCCGAGCGGGCCCAGCGCGACGGCGACTTCGACACCGCCTCCCAGCTGCTCTACGGGGAGATCCCGGCGCTCGAGCGCGAGCTGGCGGAGGCCACCGAGGCCGAGGCCGAGGTGTCCAAGGACACGATGGTCAAGGACGAGGTCGGCCCGGACGACATCGCCGACGTGGTGGGCGCCTGGACGGGCATCCCGGCCGGCCGCCTGCTGGAGGGCGAGACCCAGAAGCTCCTGCGCATGGAGGACGAGCTGGGCCGCCGCCTGATCGGCCAGGGCGAGGCCGTGCGCGCCGTCTCGGACGCCGTGCGCCGCACCCGCGCGGGCATCTCCGACCCGGACCGGCCGACCGGCTCGTTCCTCTTCCTCGGCCCGACGGGCGTGGGCAAGACGGAGCTGGCCAAGGCGCTGGCGGACTTCCTGTTCGACGACGAGCGGGCCATGGTCCGGATCGACATGTCGGAGTACGGCGAGAAGCACAGCGTCGCCCGCCTCGTCGGGGCGCCGCCCGGGTACGTGGGCTACGAGGAGGGCGGCCAGCTGACGGAGGCCGTGCGCCGGCGCCCGTACTCGGTGGTCCTGCTGGACGAGGTGGAGAAGGCCCACCCGGAGGTCTTCGACGTCCTGCTCCAGGTCCTCGACGACGGCCGCCTCACGGACGGCCAGGGACGGACCGTGGACTTCCGCAACGCCATCCTGATCCTGACCTCGAACCTGGGCAGCCAGTTCCTGAGCGGGCCGGGTTCGATGGACCCGGCCACGGCGGCGGAGGAGCAGAAGGCCAAGGTCCTGGACGTGGTGAGGGCCTCCTTCAAGCCGGAGTTCCTGAACCGGCTCGATGACATGGTGGTCTTCTCCGCGCTCAGCCAGGCCGAGCTGGCCCACATCGCGGAGATCCAGATCGGCCGCCTCGCCAGGCGGCTGGCCGACCGCCGGCTCACCCTGGACGTCACGCCCGCGGCCCTGGCCTGGCTGGCGGACAAGGGCTACGACCCGGCGTACGGCGCCCGGCCGCTGCGCCGCCTGATCCAGACGGCGATCGGCGACCGGCTGGCCAAGGAGATCCTCTCCGGCGAGGTCAAGGACGGGGACACGGTCCGCGTCGACGTGGCGGGCGAAGGCCTGTTGGTCGGCAAGGTCCTCTGACCCCCTGAGGACGCCCGCAGCCCCGTACGGGGCTGCGGCCCTGGGGCCCCAGGGCCTGGGCCCCCGCCGCACGCGCAAAATCCCTTGAACGGCCATCCGTCCCCCTTACGGCGGGCCTACTCCTGTCCGCCCGGAGCGGATCGTGGCTGCGGGGGTGGACACGGGGTGGGCGCGATGGGGGAGGATGGCCGCATCCGCACGAAGGGAAGTCACACGGTGAGCATCGACCCGGCCTCGATTCCGAACTTCGGAGGGCAGCAGCCCGATCCGCAGGCCACAGGACCGGCGGGCCCCGTCGTCCCCGACCAGGACCTCGTGAAGCAGCTCCTGGAGCAGATGGAGCTCAAGTACGTCGTCGACGACGAGGGTGACCTCGCGGCGCCGTGGGAGGACTTCCGCACGTACTTCATGTTCCGCGGCGAGGACGAGCAGCAGGTCTTCTCCGTGCGGACCTTCTACGACCGCCCGCACAAGATCGACGAGAAGCCCCAGCTCCTCGAGTCGATCGACGACTGGAACCGCCGCACGCTGTGGCCCAAGGTCTACAGCCACACGCACGACGACGGCTCCGTCCGCCTCATCGGCGAGGCGCAGATGCTGATCGGCACCGGCGTGAACCTGGAGCACTTCGTGTCCTCCACGGTCAGCTGGGTCCGCGCGTCGATCGAGTTCGACAAGTGGCTCGTCGAGCAGTTCGGACTGGAGCAGGCCGTCGACTCGGCGGACTCCGCCGAGAAGGCCGAAGGCGACGAGGACGGCGACGGCGCCGCCGAGACCAACTAGGTCTCAGGCCGCCCTCACGGCGCCACTCCGGACGCGAGCAGCAGGTACGGCCCGTATCCGTAGCTGAGCCCGGCCAGCACCGCGGTCACCACGACCGCGGTGCGCGGCCGGGCTTTCGCCATGAGGGCCGCCACCGGCAGCAGCAGGGGGAACGCGGGCAGCAGGAAGCGCGGCTTCGACTCGAAGAACCCGGCGCCGCCGTAGGTCATCACCAGCAGCACGCCGGTGTACACGAGCAGCGGCAGCGGGGTCGAGCGGTCCGCCGCCAGCAGGCCCGCCAGCACCAGCGCGGCCACCAGCAGCACCACCGTCACGTGGGTGGCGAGCTCCACGTTCCCGCCGCCCAGCGCGTGCCGCGCGGAGGCGACCGCGCCGGCCCCGAAGTCGAAGCGCGAGCCCCAGCCGCTCTGCACGGCGAAGTACCCGCCGAGCGGATCGCCCCGGCGCACGCCGACCAGCAGGACGTACGAGGCCCAGCCCGCCGGCGCCGCCAGCGCGGCGGCCCACACCGCGGGCGCGCGGCCCCGCCGCCGCCAGAGCTCCCAGGCGGCGCTCACCACCACGGCGGCGGCGACCGCGATCCCGGTGGGCCGGGTCAGCCCGGCGAGCACGGCCAGACCCGCCGCCCACCCCCAGCGGCCGCGCAGCAGCGCGTACAGGGCCCAGGCGGCGAAGGCGGTCAGCAGGGCCTCGGTGTAGGCGAGGGTCAGCATGAGGGCGTGCGGCAGCACGGCCCACAGCGCGACGAGGAGCAGCCCGGCGCGGGCCCCCAGCAGGTGCGCCCCGACCCGGTACACCCCGACGGCGGCCGCTCCGGCGGCGAGCCAGGCGACGGCGAGCGCGGCGACGGCCAGGGAGCCGGGCAGCACCGCGGAGGCGCAGCGGATGAGGACGGGGTAGAGCGGGAAGAAGGCGGAGTCGCTCTGCACGGAGCCGATCCCGGGCCAGATCTGGGTGCGCCCGTAGCCGTTCTCGGCGATCCGCAGGTACCAGGTGGAGTCCCAGGACTCGCCGAGCACGCGTACGGGGCTGCGCCCGGTCCACCAGGCGGCCACGGCGACCGCCAGCACACCGGCCCCGCGGACGGCGGCGTACACCCCGAGGGCGACGAGCGCGCCGGGCGCCCGGCCGTGCAGGCCGCGCCCGCCGGGCTCACCGTGCCCGTCGCGCCCCTCGCGCCCGGTCCGTATGCCGCTGCTCGACAGCGTCGCCATGCATCCCGACTTTCCTGGTCTCGCCTGAGTACGCTCATCGGATGATGAGAGCTTCCGGCACGTTCGAGGTCGTCAGCTTCACCCCGGCACCGCTCGCCCCGGAGCCCGCCGTGGAAACCGGGCTCCCGGTCGGAGTCGCGACGATGGAGAAACACTACGAGGGCGAGAGCCTCACGGGCCGCTCGGCCACGCTCTTCACGGCCGCCTTCGACCAGGAGACGGGCGTCGGCAGCTACGTGGCGATGGAATCCTTCGAAGGCTCCCTCGCCGGCCGCGAGGGAGCCTTCAACTTCGTCCACTCGGACGCCACGGACGGCGGCCCCACCCGCGGCGCCGAACACTTCGCGATCGTCCCGGGCAGCGGCACGGCCGCCCTGAAGGGCATCACGGGCGCGGGCGGCCTGCGCGTCGACGAGAACGGCGTCCACCACATCTGGTTCGACTACGCCCTCCCGGCCTGACCCCGGAGCCGCCCCGCCGCAGCGCGCCGGGGCGGCCCCGGGCCTCCGCCGCCGCGCACCGCTCAGAGGCGGCGCAGGCGGTTCACCGCTTCCTCCAGGACGGACGTCTGCTTGCAGAAGGCCCACCTGACCTGGGTGGCGCCCGCCTGCTTGTCGTCGTAGAAGACCTGGTTCGGGATCGCGACCACCCCGCAGCGTTCGGGCAGCGCCCGGCAGAAGGCCAGGCCGTCCTTCTCGCCGAGCGGGGTGATGTCCGTGGTGATGAAGTACGTGCCCTGCGGGCGGTAGACCTCGAAGCCGGCCGCCGCGAGGCCGTCGGCCAGCAGGTCGCGCTTCGCGGCCAGGTCGGCGCGGAAGGACGTGAAGTACGAGTCCGGCAGGGCCAGCGCCTCGGCGATCGCGTACTGGAAGGGGCCGGAGGAGACGTAGGTGAGGAACTGCTTCGCCGAGCGGACCGCCGTCACCAGCTCCGGGGTCCCGGTCACCCAGCCGACCTTCCAGCCGGTGAAGGAGAAGGTCTTGCCGGCGGAGGAGATGGTGACCGTGCGCTCGCGCATGCCCGGCAGGCCGGCCAGCGGGGTGTGGGCGCCCTCGAAGACCAGGTGCTCGTACACCTCGTCCGTGATGACCAGCAGGTCGCGGGAGACGGCCAGCTCCGCGACCGCGGCCAGCTCGGCGGGGGTGAGGACCGTGCCCGTCGGGTTGTGCGGGGTGTTCAGGAGGAGGAGGCGGGTGCGCGGGGTGACCGCCGCCTTCAGCGCGTCGACGTCCAGGCGGAAATCGGGGGCGCGCAGGGTCAGCGGGACGCGGACCGCGCCGGCCATCGCGATGCAGGCGGCGTACGAGTCGTAGAAGGGCTCCAGGGCGATGACCTCGTCGCCCGGCTCCAGGAGGGCCAGCAGGGTGGCCGCGATGGCCTCCGTGGCGCCCGCCGTGACCAGGACCTCGGTGTCGGGGTCGTAGGCCAGGCCGTAGAAGCGCTGCTGGTGGGCGGCGATCGCGCCGCGCAGCTCCGGGACGCCGGGACCCGGCGGGTACTGGTTGCCCCGGCCGTCGAGGACCGCGCGCGCCGCCGCTTCGGCGATCTCGACCGGGCCGTCGGTGTCGGGGAACCCCTGGCCGAGGTTGATCGCCCCGGTGGAGGCGGCCAGCGCGGACATCTCCGCGAAGATCGTCGTGCCGAAGGCCGCCAGCTTGCGGTTGAGGAAGGGGCGGTTGGTGCGTTCGGGAGCGCTCATGGGCGCCATCCTGTGGGCAACCTCTGGACTTGCTCAAGTGTGCTTTGGGCCGTGCTGCCCGAGGGCATCCCCCCGGTACGCGGGACAACAGGGGATTCCGCACCCGGGAAACCGGGGGTCAGACGGAAGGGGGGACGAGCATGGTGGTCGTCCTGGTCTTGGTCGGCGTCGCCGTGGTTGTCGGCATCGGCTTCATCGCGGTGGCGGCGGTCCGCGCGGCATGCAGCGGGTACACGTCGGGCGGTTCGGGCGGGTCCGACAGCGCCGCCACCAGCAGCTGGTGGGTGGGCGGCAGCAGCAGTGGCGGCGGATCCTCGACGTCCTCCTGCGGGTCCTCCTCGTCCTCCTGCGGCTCCTCGTCCTCCTGTGGATCGTCCTCGTCCTGCGGCGGCGGAGGATGCGGTTCCAGCTGACACGGGGCAGCATGGATCCGTGGCCTCCGCCGCGGGAATACAAGAGACGCCCGCCGGGGACAACTTCCGTCGGGCGTCTTCTTGTTCGGGGCGACGGGGCCGCGCATTACGGCGTACGGGCGGCATGTTGTTGAACACGTGAACTGTGGAGCCCCCGAGGGGATGTAAACCCCGTCAAGTTGGGTAAAAACGCTGTGAGTGCCGTGCCTTTCATGATTCCCTCGGTTGAGTAGACCAGTCCTCGGACCTCCCTGGACTTCCTGTGGACCCGTGCCGGTGTCCCCCACCCGTTGACTACCGCTGGCGGGCCCCGGCCCATCTCCCTCGCGCGTTTGCGGAGCCGACTCATGCTCACGACCCTCCAGACCACCTATACCGACACGCGTGCAGCCGATCTCGCCTGGGCCCTGGGTCGGGACCGGCTGCCCGCCCTGGCCGTACTGAACCTCGAACTTGGTGGCGCGAAAGTGGAGTTGCGCCTCCTCGGAGCCTCCCACCAGGTGCTTCTGGAGGAGGGTGACGTGTTCTGTTCGGAGACCGTCGCCTGCATGCCCGGCAGCAGCACCCCCCTCCCGCTCGGCGTGGCCAAGCGGGTCGGCGAATGGGAGTACGAGTTCGCCGCCCGGGTCGAGACCCTCTCGCGCGGCTCCTTCGCCGGGCGGGCGCAGGAGCTGCTCGCTCTGGTGGCCGATCACCCGAACGGGCTCGCCGGGACCTTCCCCGGCAGCCCGCACGCCTTCACCGCCATGCTCGCGCAGCGCTACGAGGGCCAGGTCCGGTGGCGGACCTGGCACGCGTACCCGCAGGAAGGACAGCTGGTGGCGACCCGCACCCGGGTCGGCGTACGGATGGGGGCGGCGGGCGCGGCGGCCGCCGCCGCGGCCACGGCGGCGGCCGGCACCTTCGGAGCTCCCGTCGGGGCCTCCGCGGGAGCTCCCTTCGCGTCCTCCGTCGAATCGCCGGCGCTGATCTAGTCCCCGGGCTCCCAGGTCCCCGGGTCCGGTAGGCCCGGCTCCGGCGTCTCCGGCGTCTCCGGCTCCCGCGTCCCCGGCTTCCGCGTCCCCGGCTCCGGCGGGGGCGCCGCGGGGGCACGGGAGCCGGGGGTTGCCGAGCGGTTACGCCAACTGCCCCAACCAGTGCGCCACTTACACCCATGTGGGTGACCGGATGCGAGCAGGCGGTGACGTACGGTTCGCTTCATGATCGACCGTTCCGCCCCGCGCGGGGTGCTGCGCACCCGGTGGCGCCGCCTCCCGGCTCCGGAGCCGCGCGGAGCGGCCCGCGTCCCGGCTGCCCTTCCCGTACGGCCGAGGACCGGCCGACTCCTCGTCCTGGCCACCGTGTTCGTCTGCGCCGCCTGCGGGCTCGTATACGAACTGGAGCTGCTCGCCCTCGGCTCCTACCTCATCGGGGACTCCGTCACCCAGGCGTCGGTCGTGCTGTCCGTCATGGTCTTCGCCATGGGCGTCGGATCCCTGCTCGCCAAGGCGCTGCGCAACCGCCCCGCCTTCGGCTTCGCCGCCATCGAGGCAGCCCTCGCCCTCCTGGGCGGCCTCTCCGCCATGGCCCTCTACGCCAGCTTCGCCTGGCTGGGGGAGTCCCGGCTCGCGCTCGTCGCCTTCTCCTTCGCCATCGGCGTCCTCATCGGCGCCGAGATCCCGCTCCTGATGGTGCTCATCCAGCGGATCCGCAGACAGGACGCGGGCGGCGCCGTCGCCGACCTGTTCGCCGCCGACTACGTCGGCGCCCTCGTCGGCGGCCTCGCCTTCCCCTTCCTGCTCCTGCCCGTCCTCGGCCAGCTCTCCGGCGCCGTGCTCACCGGAACCGTCAACGCCCTCGTCGGCGGCGGCCTCGTCTTGTGGCTCTTCCGCCGGGACCTGAGCCGCCGCGCCCGCTGGCTGCTCGTCGCCGCCAACCTCGCCGTCCTCACCGTCCTGGGCTGTGCCACCGTCTTCGCCGACGACTTCGAACGCGTGGCCCGCCGCGCCGTCTACGGCGGCGAGGTCCGCGTCGCCGTGCAGACCGGCGTCCAGGAACTCGTCCTCACCGGCCCCGCGACCGGCTCGCCGCGCTCCCTCGACCTCTTCCTCGACGGCCGCCTGCGGGTCAGCGGCTACGACGAGTACCGCTACCACGAGGCCCTCGTCCACCCCGCCATGACCGGCTCGCACACCCGCGTGCTGGTCCTCGGCGGCGGAGACGGCCTCGCCGCCCGCGAGGTACTGCGCTACCGCGACGTCGCCTCCGTCACCGTCGTCGAGCTCGACCCCGGCGTCGTACACCTCGCCCGCACCGACCCGATGCTCTCCGCGCTCAACGGCCGGGCGTACGAGGACCCGCGGCTCGGCGTCGTCAGCCAGGACGCCTTCCGCTGGCTGCGCGGACCCGCCGCACACGGTCGCTTCGACGTCATCGTCTCCGACCTGCCCGACCCCGGCATCACCCCCAGCACGAAGCTGTACTCGCAGGAGTTCTACGGGCTGGCCGCCCGGGCCCTGCGCCCCGGCGGGCGCCTCGCCGTCCACGCCGGACCGTTCGCCACCAGGCCCCGCAGCTACTGGACCGTCGAGGCCACCCTGCGCGCCGCGGGCCTGAGCACCGCCCCCTACAGCGCGGGCGGCCGCCTCTCGGGCTTCGCCGCCGGGCCCGACCGGGCGCTCGGCGCCGCCGCCGCGCCGCCGCCGCAGGACTGGGGCTTCGTCCTCGCCGCCCGCGAGGGAGTCCCCCGACTGCGCGTGGACCGGGACACGCCCGCGCTGCGCTCACTGTCCACGCAGTCCCTCGGCGACGCCGCCCGCGACGCGGAACGGGTCCGCATGCCGGGCCTGCCGCCGTCGACGCTCCCGCACCCGAGGTACTCGTAACCCGCCCCGATGCCGGAGGACGGGTGACGGGTGACGGGTGCCGCCCGGGGCCCGGGGTCATTGACTTCGCCGCCTCACTGACGGGAAGCGGCCGCGTCGGTAGGCTCGAGCGCATGGAGCATCAGGTGTTCGTTCCGGTCCCCGCCGCCGACGTCCGCGCCGTGCTGCGCGATCCCGCCCGGGTGGCGCGCTGCGTACCGGGACTCCAGCAGGACGCCGACACCGGGGCCGGGCCGCTGTCCGGCCGGCTTAAGGTGCGGGTCGGCGGGCACACCGTGACCTACCGGGGCGCCCTGACCGTCACCGAGCGGGACCCCGACCGCTTCACCCTCTCCGGCGAGGGCACGGAGGTGCGGGGCAGCGGCAGCGTGAAGCTCTCCCTCGAGCTGCGCCTGACCGAGGCGGACGGCGGCACCCGGCTGGAGTTCACCGCCGAGGGCGCCGCCGACGGCCGGGCCGCCGCCTTCGCCCCGGAAGCGGCCGCCACGGCCGCGCACCGCCTCCTCGACCGGGCCGCCGGACACCTGGCGGCGCTCGCGGTCACCGACGCGCCCGAGGAGCGCGAAGCGCCCGAAGCGCGCCAGGATTCCGGGGCCGCGGCCCCGGCCGCGGACCTCGGCGCCGACCGTGCGGCCGACCGTGCGGCCGACCTCGACGCCGACCTCGACGCCGACCTCGACGCCGACCTCGACGTGGACCCGGGCCTGGACTCCGATCTGGACCCCGGTCCGGACGCGGACGCCGACCTCGACATCACCGAGGTCACCGCCTCCGTTTTCGACACCGAGGTCCCGCCCCCCTCGCTCGACCCGTTCCTCGACGGCACCTTCGAAGGCGCCGCCCTCGGGGACCTCGGCGGCCCCCCGCGCCCGCCCGCGGAGGCCGCCCACGCCCGCCGCACGATGATCGGCCGCAGCGCGGAGGAGGTCGACCACGCCCCGCCGCGCGGCCGCTACGCCCCGGTCCCCGCCCCCACCTCCGCCGCGGCGGGCGCGAACCTGCGCTGGATCGCCCCGGCAGCCGCCGTCGCCGTCGCATCGGCCGTCCTCCTGGGCCGGGCCCTGCGCCGCCGCCGCTGACCACGCGCCGCACCGTGCGGCCCTGAACACCCCGCCGACCTGGCTAAGGTCATGGCATGAGTACGCAACTGCGCGCCGGCGGCGCCGAGGTGACCATCGACCAGGAGAACGGCTGCCGGATCAGCAGTCTGCGCGTCGACGGGACGGAGCTGCTGAGGCAAGGGGACCACTACGGCTCCTTCCCGATGGTCCCCTGGTGCGGCCGCACCAGGAACGGGCAGTTCCAGGACGGCGCGACCCTGCACCAGCTGCCGCTCAACCACCCGCCGCACGCCATCCACGGCTTCGGCCGCGACGCCGCCTGGCGCCCCGCCCGCGCGACCGCCACCGAGGCCGCGTTCACGTACCCGCTCGCCGACCCCTGGCCGTACGACGGGCTCGTCACGCAGATCTTCGAGCTCGGCGAGGACGCGCTGACCCTGACCATGGGCATCGAGACGTACGAGGACTCCTTCCCGGCGCAGGCCGGCTGGCACCCCTGGTTCCACCGCAACCTCGGCAACGGCGGCGAGGACGTGCGCATCGCCTTCGACGCCGCCTGGCAGGAGGAGCGCGGCGCCGACCACCTGCCCACCGGCAACCGGATCGACCCGAAGACCGGCCCGTGGGACGACTGCTTCGGCATGCCCTACGGCGTGGACGTCACCCTGACGTGGCCCGGCGCGCTGGAGTTGAAGGTCGCCAGCCGCTCCGAATGGGTGGTCGTCTACGACGAGGAGCCCGAGGCCGTCTGCGTGGAGCCGCAGTCCGGCCCGCCGAACGGCCTGAACAGCCTCCCGCACCTGGTCACCCCGGTGGACCCGCTGGAGATCTCCACGACCTGGAGCTGGCGGCGCCTGGCTTAGGGGCCTTTCCCGGCCCCACTAAGCTCGTGCCCATGAGTGACGTACGCGATGAGCTTCTGCAGCAGATCAAGGACAAGGCCGTCGTGCACGGCAAGGTGATCCTGTCCTCCGGCCTCGAGGCCGACTACTACATCGACCTCCGCCGGGTGACCCTCGACGGCAAGGCGGCCCCGATGGTCGGGCAGGTCATGCTCGACCTCACCGCCGACCTGGAGTTCGACTGCGTCGGCGGCCTGACCCTGGGCGCCGACCCGGTCGCCACCTCGATGCTGCACGCCTCCGCCGCGCGCGGCGCGACCCTGGACGCCTTCGTCGTCCGCAAGGCGCAGAAGGCGCACGGCATGCAGCGCCGTATCGAGGGCACCGACGTGAAGGGCAAGCGCTGCCTGGTCGTCGAGGACACCTCGACCACCGGCGGTTCCCCGCTGACCGCCGTCGAGGCGGTCCGCGAGGCCGGCGGCGAGGTCGTCGCCGTCGCGACGATCGTCGACCGGGGTGCGGCCGACGCCATCGCCGCGGCCGGCCTGCCCTACCTCACCGGCTACCAGCTGGACGATCTCGGCCTCTGAGAAGAGCAGGGGGCGTTTCACGCAACTGGTGACTTAGGTCCCCAAGCCCCGCGGCGCAGCGCACCGACCGCTGCTGACCTGGGCTTTTCCGGCCGGGTGGAGTGTTTCACGTGAAACACTCCACCCGGCCGGATCCATGTCGCGCCGTCACCGAGGTGGAGTGTGCCGCCGAGTCTGGAAAGATGGGCCCGACGGCAACGTCGCCCCCAGGTCAGGGCCCGCAATAAGCACACTCCCCGCACATCCAAGGAGCGGACAGATGCCCATCGCAACCCCCGAGGTCTACAACGAGATGCTCGACCGGGCGAAGGCAGGCAAGTTTGCCTACCCGGCGATCAACGTGACCTCGACCCAGACCCTGCACGCTGCGCTGCGCGGCTTCGCGGAGGCCGAGAGCGACGGCATCATCCAGATCTCCACCGGTGGTGCGGAGTTCCTGGGTGGCCAGTACAACAAGGACATGGTCACCGGCGCCGCCGCCCTGGCCGAGTTCGCGCACATCGTGGCCGCCAAGTACGACATCACCGTCGCGCTGCACACGGACCACTGCCCCAAGGACAAGCTGGACACCTACGTCCGTCCGCTGATCGAGATCTCCGCCGAGCGCGTGGCCCGCGGCCTGAACCCGCTCTTCCAGTCGCACATGTGGGACGGCTCCGCCGAAACCCTCGCCGACAACCTGGCCATCGGCCAGGAGCTGCTGGCCAAGGCCGCCGCCGCGAAGATCATCCTCGAGGTCGAGATCACCCCGACCGGCGGCGAGGAGGACGGCGTCAGCCACGAGATCAACGACGAGCTGTACACCACCGTCGACGACGCGCTGCGCACCGCCGAGGCCCTGGGCCTGGGCGAGAAGGGCCGCTACCTGCTGGCCGCCTCCTTCGGCAACGTGCACGGCGTCTACAAGCCGGGCAACGTGGTCCTGCGCCCCGAGCTCCTCAAGGACCTCCAGGCCGGCGTCGGCGAGAAGTACGGCAAGTCCTCGCCGTTCGACTTCGTCTTCCACGGCGGCTCGGGCTCCACGGCCGAGGAGATCGCCACCGCGCTGGAGAACGGCGTCGTGAAGATGAACCTCGACACCGACACCCAGTACGCGTTCACCCGCCCGGTCGTGGACCACATGTTCCGCAACTACGACGCGGTCCTGAAGGTCGACGGCGAGGTCGGCACCAAGTCGAAGTACGACCCCCGCACGTGGGGCAAGGCCGCCGAGGCCGGCATGGCCGCGCGCGTCACCGAGGCCTGCGCGAACCTGCGTTCCACGGGCACCAAGCTCAAGTAGTCGCCCGGCGTCCCGAGTCTCGAGCCGTGCGCTCGCAACCCGGGGCGCCGAGCCGTGCGCGAGGGCCCGGGCCCGCCGTCTTCGGACGGCGGGGCCGGGCCCTTCGCGCATGCCGCGATACCCCAGACTGTGGGCATGTCCATTCACCAGAACCTCCTCGGGGGCCCCGCCCCCACCCACCTCCCCGACGAGCCGGGCCGCGCGGCCATCGCCGCCGGCACGCCCGCCGTCGAGGTGGCCGCCGCGCACCCGACCTCCTCCCTGGCCTGGGCCCTCCTCGCCGACGAGGCCTTCGAGGCCGGCCGCACGGTCGAGTCGTACGCGTACGCCCGCACGGGCTACCACCGCGGCCTCGACGCGCTGCGCCGCGCGGGCTGGAAGGGCCACGGCCCGGTGCCGTGGGAGCACGAGCCGAACCGCGGCTTCCTGCGCGCCCTGAACGCCCTGGCCCGCGCGGCCGGCGCGATCGAGGAGAAGGAGGAGTACGAGCGCTGCTCGACCTTCCTGCGCGACTCCTCCGAGACGGCCGCGGACGTCCTCGGCGCCTGACGCCGCACGCGGCCGGGCGGGTCCGGCGCCGGGCGGGGTCCTCGGACCCGTCCGGCCCGGCCCCGGTCGCCGGACGTGACGTACGCCACTCACTATTGAAGCCCTGCGGCACGACGGTCTTATGATGCGGACAGGGGACCGGAGCTCCACTCACCTCACCGGAAGGAGCGGACCGCTACCCGGAAGCACGTATCGAGGAGACAGCGATGTCGCACGCCCTTGATGCCTCCGGAGACGGCGGTTCGGACACCCCGAACCTCGACTTCGCCGGCACGACCCCCTACGAGGACTACGTCCAGGCGGACGTCCTCACCCACCTCCAGCACCTGCGCTCGGACGACCCGGGCGAGATGGTCTTCCTGGTCACCACCCAGGTCATGGAGCTGTGGTTCACGGTCATCGTCCACGAGTGGGAGACCGCCGCGCAGGCGCTCCGCGAGGACGACCTCCCCGTCGCGATGGACGCGCTGAAACGATCCCTCCGCGAGCTGGAGGCCCTGAACGCCTCCTGGCGCCCCCTCGCCCAGCTGACCCCGGGCCAGTTCAACTCGTACCGCGCCGCCCTCGGCGAGGGTTCCGGCTTCCAGTCGGCGATGTACCGCCGGATGGAGTTCCTGCTCGGCGAGAAGTCCGCCTCCATGCTGGTCCCGCACCGCGGCGCGCCGCGCGTCCACGCGGAGCTGGAGAAGGCCCTCCACGAGCCCAGCCTCTACGACGAGGTGCTGCGCCTGCTCGCCCGCCGCGGTCTGGCGGTCCCGGCCGACGTCCTCGACCGCGACCCGGCCCGGCGCCACGAGCCCTCGCCCGAGGTGGAGGCCGCCTGGACCTCCCTGTACGCGACCCCGGACGCCCACCCGGACCTGCACCGGCTCGGCGAGGTCCTGACGGACGTCGCGGAGCTGGTCTGGCGCTGGCGCAACGACCACCTGGTCGCCACCCGCCGCGCGATGGGCGCCAAGACGGGCACGGGCGGCTCGGCCGGCGTGACCTGGCTGGAGAAGCGGGCCACGAAGAACGTCTTCCCGGAGCTCTGGACGGCGCGCAGCCATGTCTGAGCCGACCCTGTCCGCCCGCGCCGAAGCCCTGGACGCGGCGGACCCCCTCGCCAAGCTCCGCGACCGCTTCACCCTCCCCGACGGCGTCGTCTACCTCGACGGCAACAGCCTCGGCGCCCTCCCGGCGGGCGTCGCGGCCCGCCTCGCGGAGGTCGTCACGGAGCAGTGGGGCGCCCGCCTCATCCGCTCCTGGACCGAGGGCGAAGCCAACTGGTGGAACGCCCCCGAGCGGGTCGGCGACCGGGTGGCCCCGCTGCTCGGCGCGGCCCCCGGCCAGGTGGTCGTCGGCGACTCCACCAGCGTCAACCTGTTCAAGGCCCTGGTCGGCGCGGCCCGCCTCGCCGCGCCCGGCCGCGTCGAGATGCTCGTGGACGCCGCCACCTTCCCCACCGACGGCTACATCGCCGAATCGGCGGCCCGGATGACGGGCCTGCGGGTCGTCCCGGTGGACCCGGCCCGGGCGGCGGAGGCGATGACGGCCGACACCGCCGTCGTCCTCCTCAACCACGCCGACTACCGCACCGGGCGCCTGCACGACCTCCCGGCCCTGACCGCCGCCGCCCACGCGGCGGGCGCGGTCATCGTCTGGGACCTGTGCCACACGGCCGGCGCCCTGCCCGTCGACCTCGACGCGCACGGGGTGGACCTCGCGGTCGGATGCTCGTACAAGTACCTCAACGGCGGCCCCGGCGCCCCCGCGTACCTGTACATCGCCGCCCGCCACCAGGCCGCCTTCGACTCCCCGCTGCCCGGCTGGAACGGCCACGCGGAGCCGTTCGCGATGACCCCGTCCTACGAGGCGGCGCCCGGCGTGGTCCGGGGCCGGGTCGGGACGCCCGACATCCTCTCCCTGCTCGCCCTGGAGGCCGCCCTCGACGCCTGGGACGGGGTCGCGGTCGAGGACGTCCGGGCGAAGTCGCTCGCGCTGACCGACTTCTTCCTCGAGTGCGTGGCGGCGTACGTCCCCGACGGCAGGGTCGAACTCGTCACCCCCACCGGGCACGGGCAGCGGGCCAGCCAGGTCTCCCTGCGGACGGAGAACGCGGCCGAGGTCATGCGCGAGCTCATATCCCGGGGCGTGATCGGGGACTTCCGGGCCCCCGACATCCTGCGCTTCGGCTTCACCCCGCTGTACGTCGGTTTCGCCGACGCGGAGCGCGCGGCCCGCACGTTGGGTCACATTTTCGGGTGACCTGGTAGCACCAGGTAGCGAAACGTCACATCAGCGCGCGGGCGGGGCTTCGGCCCCGCCCGCGCCCATATCCGCCCGGCCCGCCACGGATGGGCCCGTTCCAGCCTGATACGGTCCCGCTCTGCCGGGTACACCGGAACATCTGTCCCCCCTGTCCCATGCGTTACCGGAGGTTGAGCCGATGACGGACCCCGCAGTCGAACGGGACGCCGCCGAGGCCGCCTCGGCCTTCTCTCATCCGCCGGTCGCCCCCGACGCCACGGCGGCCTACGGGGAACACCCCGACCAGATCGTCGACTTCTACGCCCCGCGCGGCGAAAGGGCCGACGGCTCCGCCCGGTCCGCCCCGCTGGTGGTCGTCCTGCACGGCGGCGCCTGGCGCGCCCCGTACGACCGCCACCACATCACCCCCTTCGCTGACTTCCTGGCCCGCCGGGGTTTCGCCGTCGCCAACGTCGAGTACCGGCGCGGCAGTTCCCTGCCCCACCAGGACGCGGCCGGCCCCGTCGCGGGCCGCTGGCCGGAGACCTTCGACGACGTGGCCGCCGCGATGGACGCCCTGCCGGACCTGGCCGCCGCCGCCCTGCCGCAGGCCGACCCCCGGCGCACGGTGCTGACCGGCCACTCGGCGGGCGGCCACCTCGCCCTGTGGGCCGCGGCCCGGCACGTGCTCCCGCCGGACGCCCCGGCCGGCTGGCGGCTGCCGTCCCCGCCGCTGCTGCGCGGGGTGGTGGCGCTGGCCCCCATCGCGGACTTCGCGGTGGCGCAGGAGCTCGGGGTGTGCGGCGGAGCTTCGGCGCAACTGCTCGGCGGCGAGGCCGTCTTCGCCGAGCGCCGCCCATACGCCGACCCGGCGGCGCTGCTCCCGACGGGCATCGCGACGGCGGTGGTCCAGGGCCGTGGCGACATCGTGGTCCCGGAGGCGGTGTCCGAGGCGTACGTGGCGGCGGCCGCGCGGGCGGGGGAGACGGTGGGCCTGACCCTGCTGGACGGTGTCGGCCACTTCCCGCTCATCGACCCGGCGGCGGACGCGTGCGCGGTGGTCGCGGAGGAGCTCTCGCAGCTGGCCTGGTAGGGCCGGCGGACGCCTGGCGAACCGGCCAGTCGGGGACGTATCCGGGCCAACTCCCCCCGCCTCGTGGATACCCGGGTGATCATGCCCGGCCGGGTCTGTACGCTGAGCGGGATTTCATCCTGAGCGTGTTCAAAAAATGGGGGGCCGGTGCGCAATCGCCGTCTCGTAATGTCCGCTGCCGCCATCGTCACGGCGGCCGGAGCAGGACTCATACCGGTCACGGCCCACGCGGCCGATCCGGTCAAGCCGGGCGTCCACAAGGTGGCCTCGCCCGCCATCAGCGACCTGGACAAGGCCTCGGCCGGGTTCCAGACCTTCACCAGCCCCAAGGACCGCACGGTCCGCAAGCCCCTGAACGCCGCCAAGGGCGCCGCCGTGGCCGCGCAGGCCGCGGAGGGCAACCCCGACCTCGGCATCGTGCTGGAGGCCAAGGCCGTCTCCGCGCACGGTTTCGCGCTGACGACCACGGTCAACAGCGCGAACGCCTCGCTCAACGTCGTCATCGACTGGGGCGACGGGCAGAGCGACCAGGCCGACCCGTACGGCTCGGCGGTGCTCCAGCACACGCACGCGTACGCGAAGCTCGGCGAGTACAACGTCAAGATCACGGTGAAGGACCCGGTGAACAACGCCGAGGTCTCCAACGTGCTCGAGGTGCAGACCGCGGGCTCGGACTTCACCCCGTACGGGCCGACCCGCCTGCTGGACACCCGTAACGGCACGGGCGCCGCGAAGGCCAAGGTGGCCCCGTACGCCACGTCCCGCGTGAAGATCGCCGGCAACGGCAAGATCCCCGAGGGCGTCACCGCGGTGGCCCTCAACCTCACCGTCACCAACGCCACCAGTGCGGGCCACGTGACGGCCTTCCCCTCGGGCGGCGAGCGCCCGACCACCTCGAACGTCAACTTCGAGGCCGGTCAGACCGTGCCGAACCTGGTGATCGTGCCGGTCGGCAAGGACGGCTACGTCGAGCTGTACAACGGCGGCTGGGAGCCGGTCGACCTGCTCGCGGACGTCACCGGCTACTTCGGCCGCAAGGCCGCGAGCGGCTACACGCCGAGGGACCCCGCCCGCATCGTCGACACCCGCTCGGGCATCGGCACCCAGCGCGGCCAGCTGGCCGGACAGGGCTCCTTCAAGATCCAGATGCCTGCCGGGCTCCACACGGCCATCGCGCTCAACGTGACGGTCACCAATCCGCGCGAGGACGGCCACCTGACCGCCTACCCGAGCGACCAGTCGGCGCCCACCACCTCGAACGTGAACTTCAAGACCGGGCAGACCGTCGCCAACTCGGTGATCGTGCCGGTCGCGGCCGACGGCTCGGTCACCATCCGCAACGGCGCCTGGCAGCCGACCGACGTGGTCGTCGACCTCGTCGGCACCTACGGCAAGGACAGCTCCGGCTCCTTCGTGCCGCTCAAGAAGCCGGCGCGGTGGCTCGACACCCGCGCCTGGGGCAAGGGCCAGGCGCCCGCGCGCGGCTACGTCTCCAGCCACTTCTCCCCGGGGGAGGAGGGCATCGCGGGCTACGTGCTGAACACCACGGTCACCAACACCGTCGGCGACGGCTTCCTGTCGGTCGCGCCGGACCCGAACACCGCGGAGGACTACGCGAACGGGACGAACCGCTGGCCCGACCGGCCGGTCGCCTCCACGCTGAACTGGACGGCGGGCAAGACCGTCCCGAACCTGGTCCAGGCGAGCTCCGGGAACACCGGAATCGTCGACTTCTGGAACCAGGGCTGGGAGGACGCCGACCTGATCGTCGACATCTTCGGCTATTACGAGACCAAGTAGCCGATCCCGTCCGCGCCCCGGGACCGGCCGTAAGGCCTGGTCACGGGGTGCGGGAGGGGAGCGGTATGTCCCTCTGTACGCTGAGCACACTTTCGAACCGGTTCAGGTGTTCAGCAGAAAAAGGGGGGGCCGGTGCGCAATCACCGACTCATGTTTTCCGCCGCTCTCATCGCGGCGGGCGTAGGCCTCGTACCGAGCGCGGCCCAGGCCGATCCGGTCACGTCCGACGGCCGCTCGGTCGCCGTTCCCGATGTGGACGCGGACTTCGACAAGGCCCTGGAAGGCGCCAAGAAGACCTTCTCCAGCCCGGCGGACCGCACGGTCCGCACGACGCTGCCCGCCGCCAAGGGGATGGCGGCCGCGCAGTCGGCGGACGCGGGCAACCCGGACCTGAAGGTCGAGCTCGACGGCTTCAGCAACTCCGCGCTCGGCGCCTGGCTGTCGGTCGCCGTGCAGAGCGCCGACGTGCCGCTCACGGTCACCATCGCCTGGGGCGACGGGACCGAGGACGTGGTCCAGACGACGGGCAGCCTGGCGGAGAACTACCACCACGTCTACAAGAAGAGCGGCGCGTACACCGCCAAGGTCACCGTGAAGGACGCCGCCAACAAGGTGGAGGCGTTCAACCAGCTCGCCGTCACGCTGATGGGCTCGGACTTCACCCCGCACGCCCCCACCCGCCTGCTGGACACCCGCTCCGGGACGGGCGCGGCGAAGACCAAGGTCGGCGCGCGCAGCAGCGTACGCGTGAAGATCGCCCAGAACGCGCAGATCCCGCAGGGCGCCACCGCGGTCGCCCTCAACGTCACGGTCACCAACACGACCGAGGCCGGGCACGTCACCGTCTTCCCCGGCAAGGGCTCCGAGCGTCCGGACACGTCGAACGTCAACTACACCGCCGGCCAGTCCGTCCCGAACCTGGTGATCGTGCCGGTCGGCGAGGACGGCTACGTGGAGCTGTTCAACGGCGGCTGGCAGCCGATCGACCTGATCGCGGACGTGACCGGGTACTTCACCCAGAGCGCCGCGAGCGGCTACACCTCGCTGGCCCCGACCCGCTTCGTCGACAGCCGCAGCGGCCTGGGCACCGCCAAGGGCCAGGTCCCCGGCTACGGGACCTTCTCCACCCAGATCAACGGCCTGGGCGGGGTCCCGCAGACCGCCACCGCCGTCGCCCTCAACGTGACCGTCACCAACCCGCGCGAGGCCGGCCACCTGACGGCCTTCCCGAGCGGCGGCGCGGTGCCCAGCACGTCCAACCTGAACTTCACCGCCGGCCAGACCGTCGCCAACTCGGTGATCGTGCCGGTCGGCCCCGACGGGAAGATCAGCGTCCGCAACGGCAGCTGGCTGGGCGCCGACGTCATCGTCGACGTCGTCGGCTACTACAGCCCGGAGAGCAAGGCCGCGTTCGTCCCCTTCGAGCCGGGCCGCATCTTCGACAGCCGGGACCCGGAGTACGGCCCCGTGGGCCCGGCGCCGGCCCGCGCCTACCTGCGCATGCAGATCTCGGACGGGGAGGGCGTGGAGGGCTACGTCCTGAACACGACGGTCACCAACCCGACCGACACCGGCTTCCTCTCGGTCTCCCCGGACCCGAACGCGTGGGAGGACTACGAGAACGGCACCGCGGAGGAGCCCCAGCGCCCCGTCTCCTCCACGCTGAACTGGACCCCGGGCCAGACGGTCCCGAACCTGGTGCAGGCGAGCGCCGGCGAGCACGGGGTCGTGGACTTCTGGAACCAGAGCTTCGGCACCGCGGACCTGATCGTCGACATGTTCGGCTACTACGGCTCCAACTGACGGGCATCCCCGCCTGAAACGCCGGAAGGTCCCGCCCGATCCCACGATCGGCCGGGACCTTCATCGTGTTCGCTTCCGAGCCTTTCCGGCCGCCGGATCTGGCCGGAAAGGGGTTATGTACGCTGACCTGGCTTTCGAACTTGATCGACTGCCGAACGAAAATAGGGGGCCGGTGCGCAATCGCCGACTCGTAGTTTCCGCTGCCCTGGTGGCGGCGGGTGTGGGGCTCGTACCCGGGACGGCTCAGGCGGCGGGTCCCGCCGCTCCCGCCGCCCACGGGGTGGCCGCACCCGGAACGACCGCGGACCGGGCCGGGGGGCCCACGTCCGAGACCTTCCACAGCGCCGGCGACCGTACGGTCGTCACGCCGTCGGCCGGCGCCGAGACCGGGAAGGGCGCGAGCGCGCGGGCGCAGGGCGCGGCCGGCCAGGCCGCCCCCGTGATCGAGCTGGACGCCTACGCCGTCAGCGCGCACAAGATCGACTTGGTGACCGCCGTCACGGGTGCGGGCGCCGATCTCGATGTCACCGTCTCCTGGGGTGACGGCGTCACGGAGAACCCCACCGCCTCCGGCGGGGACCACCGCAACCTCGTCCACACGTACGCCGAGGTCGGCGCGTACACCGTCACGGTCACGGTGAAGGACACCAAGAACAACGTCCAGGCCGTGAACCAGATCGAGGTCGTGACGGCGGGTGGCGAGTTCACCCCGGTCGCACCCGCCCGGCTGCTGGACACCCGCGCGGGCATCGGCGGGGCGAAGGCCAAGGTCGGCGGTCGGGGCAGCGTGTCCCTGAAGATCGGCGGCACCGGCGCGATTCCCGCGGGGGTCACCGCCGTGGTCCTCAACGTCACGGTCACCAACACCACCGAGGCGGGCCACATCGCGGTCCAGCCCGGCCGGGACTACGTCGATCCCGAGACGTCGAACCTCAACTACACCGCGGGCCAGAGCGTCCCGAACCTGGTCATCGTGCAGGTCAAGGACGGCTGGGTGCACCTGGTCAACGGGGGCTGGGCCCCGGTCGACCTGATCGCGGACGTCACCGGCTACTTCACCGCGTCCTCGGCCAGCGGCTACACCACGCTGTCCCCGGTCCGTGCCGTCGACACCCGCTCGGGCCTGGGCGCGCCGAAGGGCCAGGTCGCCGGGCAGGCGAACCTCGGCGTCACGGTCGCCGACCGCAACGGTGTCCCGAAGGGCGCCACCGCCGTGGCGCTCAACCTGACCGTCACGAACCCGAAGGAAGCCGGTCACCTGACCGTCTACCCCGGCGGGCAGCAGGCGCCGTCCACGTCCAGCGTGAACTTCGCCGCCGGCCAGACCGTCGCCAACTCGGTGATCGTGCCGGTCGGCCCCGACGGGAAGATCGTCGTCCGCAACGGCAGCTGGCAGCCCGCGGACGTGGTGATCGACGTCGTCGGCTACTACAGCCCCGACAGCCAGGCGGCGTTGTGGCCGATCGGGCCGTACCGGCTGATCGACACCCGCGAGGACACCTGGTACCGCAAGGCCGGGCCGGTGGCGGCCCGCGAGTACCTCCCGCTGCCGCTCATGGGCGACTCGGCCTCGCCCGTCGACGGCTGGGCACTGAACGTCACGGTCACCAACACGCGCGACGTGGGCTTCCTGTCGGTGTCCCCGGACCCGAACACCTGGCCCGACTACCAGAAGGGCACGCAGGTCACACCGGCCCGGCCCGTCTCCTCGTCCCTGAACTGGACGGCCGGCCAGACCGTCCCGAACCTGGTCCAGACGTCCGGTGGCAAGGGTGACGTCATCGACTTCTGGAACCAGGGCTGGCAGTCCGTCGACGTGGTCGTCGACAGCCTCGGGATCTACCAGAAGGACTGATCCGCCCGGCCGGTGAGCACCGGACACACGGAAGGGGCGGTGCGCACCGTACGGTGCGCACCGCCCCTCCCGATTGCCTCGTGCCTAGAGGAACGAGTTGATCTCGATCGTCTCGGTGCGGCCGGGGCCGACGCCGATCGCGGAGATCGGGGCGCCCGACATCTCCTCGAGGGCCTTGACGTACGCCTGGGCGTTCTTCGGGAGGTCCGCGAAGGTCTTGGCCTTGGTGATGTCCTCGGACCAGCCGGGGAAGTTCTCGTAGATCGGCTTCGCGTGGTGGAAGTCCGTCTGCGAGTACGGGAGCTCCTCGACGCGCTTGCCGTCGATCTCGTACGCGACGCAGACCGGGATCTCCTCCCAGCCGGTCAGCACGTCCAGCTTGGTGAGGAAGAAGTCCGTCAGGCCGTTGACGCGGGTCGCGTAGCGGGCGATCGGGGCGTCGAACCAGCCGCAGCGGCGGTCGCGGCCGGTGGTCACACCGCGCTCGCCGCCGATGCGGCGCAGGGCCTCGCCGTCCGCGTCGAACAGCTCGGTCGGGAACGGGCCGGCGCCGACGCGGGTCGTGTACGCCTTCAGGATGCCGATGACGCGGCTGATCTTCGTCGGGCCGACGCCGGCGCCGGTGCAGGCGCCACCGGCGGTCGGGTTGGACGAGGTGACGAAGGGGTACGTGCCGTGGTCGACGTCGAGCAGCGTGCCCTGGCCGCCCTCGAAGAGCACGACCTTGTCCTCGTCGAGCGCGTTGTTGATGATCAGGGTGGTGTCGGCGACGTACTGCTTGATCTGCTCCGCGTACCCGAGGAGCTCTTCGACGATCTGCGCCGACTCGATCGCACGGCGGTTGTACAGCTTCGTGAGGAGCTGGTTCTTGCCCTCGAGCGCCGCTTCGACCTTCTGGGTGAGGATCGACTCGTCGTAGAGGTCCTGGATCCGGATGCCGACGCGGTTGATCTTGTCCGCGTAGGTCGGTCCGATGCCGCGGCCGGTCGTACCGATCTTGCGCTTGCCGAGGAAGCGCTCGCCGACCTTGTCGAGGGTGACGTTGTACGGCGTGATCACGTGCGCGTTGCCGCTGACCAGCAGCTTGGAGGTATCGATGCCGCGCTCGTTCAGGCCGCGCAGCTCGGAGAGCAGGACGGCCGGGTCGATGACGACACCGTTGCCGATGACCGGGGTGCATCCGGGGGAGAGGATGCCGGAAGGGAGAAGGTGCAGCGCGTACTTCTGGTCGCCCACGACGACCGTGTGGCCGGCGTTGTTGCCGCCCTGATAGCGCACTACATAGTCAACGGATCCACCGAGCAGGTCGGTGGCCTTTCCCTTGCCCTCGTCACCCCACTGAGCTCCGAGCAGCACAAGAGCGGGCACAGGCGTACACCTCTTCCGGATGGGGCATGTCCAAGGTCAGGGGGCGTACGACGATGTACACCGCAGGCTGAGCCGTCGGACCGGTACCCCGGAATAGACGAAGGCCCTGGCGCAATAGCGCAAGGGCCTCTTGCACAAAGATGCTACCCGAGGAAGGACCGAGGTGTCGGCTCCAGAGCCCACCATGAGCCATGCGGGCGCGCCGGTAGGCGGCCTGCTCGTGCTCGTCGACCCGGTCGCCCGCCGTCTTGACGGCGAGTCCGTGCGAATCGCGAAAGATGTCCTGTCAGCCGGAGCCGCGGCGAAAATCTGCCTCCCGGACTCGCAGGAGGAGTTTGCGCGGGCCTTGGCCCGCCGGGGCCATCGCCGGCCGGTGATCGTGGGCGACGACCGGGCGCTCGTGCGGGCCGTCGGTCTGCTGCACCGGGAGCGGGCGCTCTCCGAGGGGGCCGTTTCGCTGATTCCCGTGGGGCCCGCGGGGTCACTCGGACTGGCGAGGCGCCTCGGCGTGCCGCTTTCGGCCGTGTCGGCCGCCCGCGCGGTCCTGGACGGGACCGTCGGCATGCGGGACCTCCTCGTCGACGACAGCGACGGGGTGGTGCTGGGCGGGGTCGCGATCCCGCCCGTCCGGGCCGTGCCGCGGCCGTCCGGGCCGTCGGTGTGGAGCGCGTACCGCTCGCTGGTCCGCACGCTGGTGCGCCCGCCGGGGGCGGGGTCCGCGGCTACGGGCGGCCACCGGCTGCGCGTGGAGGCCGACGGGGTGCTCCTGGCGGACGTGGACCGGCTGGTGGAGGACGTCTGCGTGTCGGCGCGGGAGGGCGACGGGCTGGCGGACGTCGTGGTGCGGCTGGGCGCGGGAGAGGGCCCGGACGGGGGGTCCGTGGTGCGCGCGCGGGCGGCCGCCGTGACCGTGTCCGGGGCGGACTTCCGCTACCGGGCCGACGCGGCCGTCACCGGTCCGGTCCGGCGCCGTACGTGGACCTTGTGCCCGGCGGCGTGGGGCCTGACACTGCCGTTGCAGCGCTGAGCGGCCCGGGGGCCGGTGCGCGGCGGAGGAGGCGGAAGCGGTGGTGCACCAGCCTGGTCCGGGCCGGCTCCACGAGGTGGACGGGCCCGGGCCCCCGGACGAGGCGGCCGTCCGCGACGCGCTCGGCGACTGGCGCCAGGACGCCACGCTGATCTGCGTGCTGCCGGCGCTGTGCTGGCCCGCGCTGATCGGGGCGCTGGTGACCCGCCCCGCGCCGCTTCAGGCGGTACTGCTGGGGCTGCTGTGCCTCCCGGTGCTCTTCGCGCTCCGGGAGCTGTACGCCGCCCGGCGCGTGTCCCGCATCCTGCGGACCCAGGGGCTGCGCTGGACCCCGTACGAGGCGCGGGTGCTGCGGGGGAGCGGGCCGGCGCCGCTGCTCGTCCTCGACGGCGGCCGCCACGTGCTGACCCTGGGGCCGCTCGGCCGGCGGGTGCTGTCGCCGCGGGCCCGGCCCCGCACGGATCCGGCCCCGGCGCCGTCGGCCCTCGCGCCCCCGTCGGCGGAGTGCTGGGTGTGGCTGGCCGGGGATCCGGGCCCGGGGGCCGTCGTCTGGGCCCCGCTCGCCCGCGAGCTGGGCCTGGCGCGCGCGCTTTGGCGGCGGGGCGCGGCCGTCAGCCTCGGGCGGCCGACTCGATGAGGTCGCAGACCGGGCCCGGGAGGGACGCCAGGGAGGCGTGGCTCGCGTCGAGCTCGACGGTCCTGCGGGGATCCATGCGGGCGGCCATGCGGCGCTCGTTGTCGGGGTGGATCATGCGGTCGGCGGTGGAGACCTGGTACCAGGACGGCTTCGCCCGCCAGGGGTCACGGCCATGACCAGGGCCTCTTCCGGGGTCAGGTCCTGCGCGAAGCTTGATCCACTGGCCGCCACGCCACTGACCGCCACGCCACTGCCCCTGCCGCCGCCGAGGGAGACGCTCGCGGGGGCCAGAGCGGGAGCCAGGCTTTCGCCCGACCCGCGAGGAGGAGACGAACCGTCAGGAGCCTTCGGTAGCAGCGGTGGTGGGGCGTGCGGGCCCGTTCGCGCTCGTGCTCGGCGTCGGCGCCACCGGGACGCTGTTCGCCGCGGCCTTCGCACGCGCCCGCCGATTTCCGAAAAGTTGTCCACAGCTGTGGACAACTTTTCGGATCCGGCTAAGAGGGGGTCACCAGCCGGGTCTCGTAGGCGAACACCGCGGCCTGCGTGCGGTCCCGCAGGCCCAGCTTCACCAGGATCCGGCTCACGTGCGTCTTGATCGTGGACTCGGCGATGATCAGACGGTCCGCGATCTCCGCGTTGGACAGCCCCTGCGCGATCAGCACCAGCACCTCCGTCTCCCGCTCCGTCAGCTCCGAGACCGCCGCCGCGCCCGCATGCGTCCGGACGTCCGACAGCTTGGAGAACTCGGTGATGAGCCGTTTGGTCACCGAGGGGGCCAGCAGCGCCTCTCCGGCGGCCACCACCCTTACCCCGTCGGCCAGTTGCCGGGCTGAGGCGTCCTTGAGGAGGAACCCGGAGGCCCCGGCCCGCAACGCCTGGTACACGTACTCGTCGAGGTCGAAGGTCGTCAGGACCAGCACCTTCGCGTTCGTGTCGGCGGCCACGATCTCCCGCGTCGCCTCCAGGCCGTTCATCTCCGGCATCCGGATGTCCATCAGCACCACGTCCGGCCGCAGCGCCGCCACCTGCGCGATGGCCTCCCGTCCGTTCACCGCCTCCCCGACCACCTCGATGCCGTCCATCGCGTTCAGCAGGACGGAGAAGCCCTCCCGGACCATCATCTGGTCATCGACGATGAGCACTCTGATCGTCATGCCGGGTCCTTCGCCGGCTCCGGGCGGCTGCTGGACACGGGTATGAACACCGCCACCTCGTACCCTCCGGAGGCCCTCTCCCCGGCCGTCATCTCCCCTTCCAGCATGGCCACCCGCTCGCGCATCCCGGTGATCCCCTGCCCGGACCCCGGGGAGGGCCGGACGTCCCCGGTCGCCGCCTCATTGACGATGCGTATGCCCAGGCCGCCCAGTACGTACGACACTTCGACCGCGGCCACCGCGCCCGGTGCGTGCCGCAGGGTGTTGCTCAGGGCCTCCTGGATGATCCGGTAGGCCGACAGCTCCACGCCCGGCGGCAGCTCGCGCACGGAGCCCGTCACCGTCTTGTCCACGCTCAGCCCGGCTTCGCGCACATTGGCCAGCAGCCCGTCCAGCGAGGCCAGCGAGGGCTGCGGGGCGTCCGGCGCCTCGTAGTCGGCGGAGCGCACCACGCCCAGCACCCGGCGCAGCTCGGTCAGGGCCGCCACCGCGTTCTCCCGGATGGTGACGAAGGCCGCCTCCAGCTCCGGCGGCGGATTCTTCACCCGGTAGGGCGCGGCCTCCGCCTGGATGGCCACCACCGACATGTGGTGGGCGACCACGTCGTGCAGCTCCCGCGCGATCGTGGTCCGCTCCTCCAGCAGCGTCCGCCGGTCCCGCTCCACGGCCGTGACCTCCTGCTGCGCGGACACTTCCCGCTCCGCCTGCTTGCGGATGTTGCGGACGCTGACCGTCAGCAGGGCGATCGCCGACACGAAGGCCATCGGGCCGACGGTGACGGAGTTGCCGTGCCCGAGCACCACGACGGACAGCCCGGTGCCGATCGCCACCGTGACCAGCCACATCCAGCCCGCGGTCCGGGGCTTGGTCCGCATCGCGACGACGGTGATCGTCACGAGGTACGAGACGAACAT
This sequence comes from Streptomyces sp. ICC4, assembly GCF_003287915.1. Lineage (NCBI taxonomy): Bacteria > Bacillati > Actinomycetota > Actinomycetes > Kitasatosporales > Streptomycetaceae > Streptomyces > Streptomyces sp. ICC4. The sequence continues at coordinate 820,877 of NZ_CP030286.1, forward strand.
CGTCGGGGACCAGGGCCAGTTGGGATCCGAGGAATCGATGACGGAGAAGAGCAGTGTGACGGCCACGGCGGCCCAGAAGGCGCCCACGGGACGCACCAGGGTCATCAGGATGGGGGCCGCCGTCAGCAGTCCCATCACCAGGCCGGCCGCGGGCATGCTGCTGGTGGCGGCCGTGAAGGTCACCGTGAAGAACGCCACGACACACAGGGCCGCATGCGGCAGGTGCGCGGCCTCCGCCCGTATCCGCTGCGGGAGCCGCCGGATCAGCCGCCCGTCCGGGCGCATGGGGGGAAGCGGACGGTAGGCGAAGGCATCGGTGATCAGATCCTGGCGCAGGCTCTGGATGAGGCCCGAAGCCAGCCGGATCTCGGGTGTCCGGGGGGTGGCCCCGGGGGTCGTCTCGCTCATGTTCTCCACGGTAGGTTGCCCGCCACCTCGCCCGCGTCGCCGCTGAAGGGGATTTCCCGGGGTCCCCCTCAAGTACTACCCGGGCCGTTTCAGTAGCCCGTCGGACGGATCAGACCCGTCTCGTACGCGAACACCGCGGCCTGCGTGCGGTCCCGCAGGCCCAGCTTCACCAGGATCCGGCCCACGTGCGTCTTCACCGTCTGCTCGGCCAGGACCAGGTGCCCGGCGATCTCCGCATTCGACATGCCCTGTGCGACCAGCGACAGCACCTCCGTCTCCCGGCCGGTCAGCTCGTCGATCCGCGCCCTCGAGGGCGCTCTCGGAGCCCCCAGCCGGGAGAACTCGGTGATCAGGCGCTTGGTGATGTTCGGCGCGAGGAGCGCCTCCCCGGCCGCGATCACACGGACCGCCTCCGCCAGCTGATTGGCCGAGGCGTCCTTGAGGAGGAAGCCCGAGGCGCCGGCGCGCAGCGCCTCATACACGTACTCGTCGAGGTCGAAGGTGGTGAGCACCAGCACCTTCACCGTGGAGCCGGGGGCGCCGGTGATGAGGGAGGTGGCCTCGATGCCGCCCATCCCGGGCATGCGGATGTCCATCAGGACCACGTCCGGCGCGAGCTCGGCCACCTTCGCCACGGCCTCGGCGCCGTCGACCGCCTGGCCGACGACTTCGATGTCGGGCTGGGCGTTGAGCAGCACGGTGAAGCCCTGCCGGACCATCATCTGGTCGTCGGCGATCATCACCTTGATCGGAGCGGTCGGGGCGGTCATGAGTCCTCCTCCTCCTTCTTCGTGCCGGCGGCGGGTGGGAGACCGCCGCCCGCGGACACGGGGTCGACGGGAAGCACGGCGCTCACCTCGTACCCCCCACCGGGGCGGGGGCCGGCGGCCAGCTCGCCCCCCAGCATGCCCGCCCGCTCCCGCATCCCCAGCAGCCCGTGCCCCGCTCCGGGCGACGGCGGGACCGGCCGGGTCGGCGCGGAGTTGGCGACGCACAGGTGCAGCTCGCGCGGCCCGTAGGCGAGCCCGACCTCCACCCGGGAACCCGGTGCGTACCGCAGGCAGTTGCTCAGCGCCTCCTGCACGATCCGGTACGCGGTGAGCTCCACGCCCGGGGACAGTGGCCGGCGGACGCCCGCGATCTCCGTGGTGACATCCAGCCCTGCCCCCCGCACGTTGTCCACGAGGCCGTCCAACTCGGCCAGCGTGGGCTGCGGATGGTGGGGCGCGCCGGGATCGTCCGGCTGCTCGGAGCGCAGGACGCCGAGCACGCGCCGCAGCTCCGTCAGCGCCTCCAAGGCGTTCGCGCGGATGCCGGCCAGGTTCTCCTTGAGCTCCTCCGACGGGTTCTCCACGAGGTAGGGGGCCACCTGAGCCTGGATGGAGATCACCGACATGTGGTGGGCCACGACGTCGTGCAGCTCGCGGGCGATCCGGCTGCGCTCCTCCAGCAGGGTGCGCCGGGCGCGCTCCTCCTCGGTGAGGGTCTCCTGCTCGACGAGTTGGGTGCGGGCCAGCCGCGTCGAGCGCAGGGCGTACCCGAGGAGGCCGGTGAAGGCGAAGAGGAGGACGGCCCCGGGGGCGCTGCTGCCCGCCTGGCCGGGCTTGAAGAGGGCCTCGGCCAGCCCGGTGCAGACGGCGGCGACGGCGACGGCCCCGACGGTCACCCGGGGCGGTACGCGCAGGGCCACCAGCAGCAGCACCGGGGCGAAGGCGAACATCCCGGCGGGCAGCCAGGGCCAGCTCTGGCCCTGCCCGACGTGGTCGTGGATCATCCAGGCGACCAGGGCCGCCGCGCTCAGGCCGAGCCAGTACCCGGCCAGCGGCCGCCGCATGGCGACCAGGACGGACAAACCGACCAGGATCGACAGCAGCAGGGCGGAGGGGCCCGTCACCTTGTAGTGGTCGTTGATCTGGTTCAGGGTGATCGAGCAGAAGAACGCGGCGAGATAGACGAGCGCCACATGCGGGAGCCAGGCCAGCCACCGCGGCCGCGACATCTTCGGCAGCGGATCGGACTTCAGGTCGAGCAGGTCCCGGGCCACGCTCCGCACCACGGCCGAGGTCCTGGCGAGGCGGCCACCAGAGCCCGCACCGGTCGGGGCCGGGGGCTCGCTCTGATCGTTCACGCCGCCCAGCCTAGTGCTGTGACCGGGAAGGTCCGCCGGGTCGCGGCGCCCGGCACGGCACCTCGCCGCGACCCGGCAAACCTTCCCGGCCACAGCACTAGGCACGGACTTCCTCCTTCCGGGGCGCCGCCGGGCCATCGGCGGCGGCGAGCGCGGTCTTCCCCGCGGCCGGCATGGACGAGGCGACGATCCTCGAGGCCGTGACCGGCTGCGGGGAACGCCCGCGCGGGCCGCGCTTCTCGGGCCGGCGGCCGCCCTGCTCGTAGGTGCGGAACGCGGCCCAGCAGACGGCCAGCGCGGCCGCGAACACCGGCAGCCAGAGCAGCCGGACGGCTATCCAGCGCCCAGAGTCGGGCACGGTGTGCAGCCCGGGCAGGTCCGAGGAGACCAGCAGCCCCAGGGAGGTGACGGCCATCATCGCGGTCTGGTGCCACAGGAAGACGGTCATGGCGGACAGGTTCACCAGGGCCACCTTCGCCCAGGCGCGCGGCCGGCTCATCGCCCGGGCCAGCTGCTCCCGCAGCAGCAGCGCCAGCCCGCACTGGGCCAGACCGAACGCGACGGCGGCCAGCGTCGGCGGGTTCAGGTTCGACATCGCGGCCCCCGGGACGCCGACCATGGACGCCGGGTACCCGCCCCAGATGATCAGCGCGGCCGTGGCGGCGACCCCGCCGCCCAGCAGCAGGGCCGCCGGGGTGCGCCGGGAGAACGCGCCCCGCGACCAGGCGGCGCCCAGGGTGTAGGGGACGAGCCAGCCGGCGGCCACATTGACCCAGCCGATCCACTCCGGCCCGTCGAGCCCGAAGCGCCAGACATCGACGGCGGCCACGGCGGCCAGCGGCCACCAGGGGCTGAGCCGGGAGACGAGCGGGGTCGCGGCGGTGAGCACGGCGAAGACGAGCAGGAACCACAAGGGGGAGAGGACGAGCTTGAGCAGGGTGTGGACGGTGTCCGTGCCGACCCCGCCGAGCAGCATCCCCGAGGCCGCGACGGTCCAGAGGACGAGGACGGCGGCGACGGGCCGGAACAGCCTGCCCAGCCGTTGCCCGACCCACCGGCCGTAGGAGACTCCGCGCCCACGCGCCGACTCGTACCCCTGGGCGGCGACGTGGCCGCCGACGAGGAAGAAGACGGCCAGGGTCTGGAACACCCAGGAGACCGGGGCCAGTGCGCTCATGTGGGCCAGCGGACTGGTGGTCCGCAGGCCGCCGTCGACGCTGGTGAGCGCGGTGACCAGCCAGTGCCCCAGCACGACACCGAGGATGGCGAAGGCCCTGAGAGCGTCCACGGCCCGGTCCCGGTGGGCGGGGGTGCCGGCGTCGATGCGGTCCGCGAGGGCGGACCAACGGGAGTGCGGCTTACGCGAGCGCATGGGAGGCCTCCGGAGCGGTGACGGCTGACGGGGTGACGTGCGCGGTGGCGGGCGCCGTGACGTGGGCGGTGACGGGCGCGGTGGCGGGCGCGGGACGGGCCGCCGGGGAGGTGCCGAGCACGATCCCGGCCAGGCCGTCCAGGGACTCGGTGCCCGGCTTGAGGTAGTCGCTGTGCCCGCCGGAGCCGGCCGTGAAGGGAAGGGCGCCGAAGGCCGGGTCCACGGGATCCACGCCGAAGCCGATGCCGGCGACGCGGACGTGCGGGACGTTCGCGATCCAGTCGCCGGCGCCCCGACCGGCCCAGACCCGGGCCCGGGTCGGCAGATCCCCGGCGGAGTCCGCCCCCGTGCCGGGGCTGCCGAACAGTGCGACATCGGTGACCTTGGGACCTGTCCCGGTGCGGGAGCAGACGACGGAACCGTAGGAGTGGCAGAGCAGCGAGAGCCGGGCGTCCGCGACGGTGATGCGCTCCAAGCGGGCGAGGAACGGCTCCAGTTCCGCCGCGGCCTCGTCCGCGCGGTCGGTGGTCAGGACGGACGGGCTGACCGTGCCGGGGGTGTCATACCCGAGCCAGGCGACCACGGCGGAGCGCGGATGCTCGGCCTGGAGGCGCTGCTGCAGAGCGACCGCCCCGGTACGGAACCTCTGGTAGGTGTCCAGCGTCGTGTCCGAACCGGGGACCAGGACGGTGATCCGGTCGGCGCTCTCCAGGTCGCCGAAGACCTCTGTCGCGCGGCCCGTGCCGCGCCCGTCGAAGACGAGGAACCGGGCGCCGCCGTCCGCCTCCATGGCCCGCAGCTTCGCGGCACGGCCGCTGCGGCCGGCGTCCTGGGCCATCCCGGCGGCCTCGGAGAGGTTCGCGAGATTCGCGGCGTACCGGTCGGGGAACGAGGCGGTCTCGGCGAGAACGGCGGGAGCCGGGGCGGGTATCCGGGGAGACGCGGCGGCGGAGACGGGGAACACGACGGCCGCGGCGACGAGCCCGGCCAGCAGCGTGCGGCGCGGACGGCCGCTGCGGCGGCTGTCGGGACGTGCGGTGGGGCGGCGGCTCATGGGTCCGTTCCTTCGTTCGTGCCAGAGGGGCGGTGCTGCGTTCTTCTCTGGTCACGAAATTAGGAAGCGGAGGCCATGGTCGGCGTCCCGCTGGAGAGCGGTCTTCCCAAGTAGCCCTCAGGTATGACAGGGGCTACTCAGGGAGGGAGGGGGCAGGCTGAAAGAGGGTCAGTCCGCCATCCGGGACAAGGGAAACGGGCCGGGAGCCGGGTAGCCGGGCACCGGGCCGTCGAGCGGCTCGCCGAGCGGTTCGACGTACCCCGCGCGCCAGCGGGGGGCCGGGTCCTGGCCGGGGCTCGTCCAGTACTCCCGCGCGCCCACGATCTCCCCGCCCCGCACGGTCCACAGGGAGACGGCGCGGTAGACGACGTGGTCCTGGGGTATCTCCACCTCGGTGACGACGAGATCGCCGTCACCGAGGATCCGCAGCACTTCCACGGATCTCTCGTCCGCGTAGTCCTCATCGCTGAGGACGGATATGAAATTGGCCCGCCCGACGATGCGTTCGCCGCTGACGGGCCATTCGATCACCGCGTCCTCGGCGATCAGCGGAGCCAGCCCGTCCCAGTCGCGCGCCCCGATCCGCTCCCACAGCTGTGCCACTACCTTCAACGGCTCCATGTGCCGCAGTGTGCGGGGGAGTTGCAGGACGCAACAAGCTTTACTTACAGGCTTATTGACATCGAAATAATCATCTCCGGCGGTACGTGAGCGGGGCGCTCGCGCTGTTTTCGAGCTCCCGGACCAGACTTCCGTCGGGAAGCAGCCGCAGCGTGCTCCGGGCGCCCGGCGAACAGGTCGGCGGGGCGCCGGAGGTGACGGAGGAGGGGTCGAGCCCCACCGTGCCCGGGGCGGCGACGCGCAGCGGCGCGCTCCAGGAGCAGGCCAGACCGGGCGACTGGACGGTCAGGGACATGACGGGGGAGCCGGCCGGGGCGGGGGTGAGGGGCGCGGATGCGGGCGTGGAGAGGGCGCTGCCGTCGGGCGTCCGGTGCGAGTCGGCCGCGCGGCCGAGGGAGGCGTAGACCTGGACGGCGACGTCCTCGAAGCGCAGCGGGCGGGAGGGGGGTCGCGCGGGGATGTCCGGTCCGCAGCAGGCGACCCAGGCGCTCCGCTCCTGCGGGGTGCGTCCACCGTGACCGCCTTCGTCCCGGTGGCCGTGGTCGGTGACGGCGATCACCGTCCAGGACTCGCGGGCGTACACGGGGCGCGAGCGGACGGCGGTGAGCAGTCTGCCGAGGCGTTCGTCGGCCCGCTCGATGGCCCGCAGGTAGGCGCTGCCACAGCCGAGCAGGTGGCCGGTCTCGTCCACCGCGCCGAGGTAGACGAAGGAGACCTCGGGGTCGTCGGTGGCCAGGACGCGGACGGCGTCGTCGGTGACCTGGTCGTCGCAGGCGTCCCAGTCCTCGCTCGTGTCGGCGCGCGGAGCGATGTAGGAGAGACGGCCGGGGGCGGCGAACAGCGGGCCGCCCTGCCGCGCGAGGAACAGGGGCTCCCAGCCGCCGGCCACGAAGGTCTTGCGGCCGTCCTCCTGTGCCAGGCGCGTGGCGAAGTCCGGGAAGACGTCCAGCCGATTGCCCCCGAAGTGGTTGCCGTACACGCCGTGCTTGGCCACGCCCACGCCGGTGGCGATGGTGGTCCAGCACGGGCCCGACATCGTGGGCGTGGCCTCGTCGATCTCGATCCGGCCGAGGAATCCGGCGTCGGCGACCGCGTCGAGGTGCGGTGTCGGTACGGCCCGGAGCAGGTCGAGGCGGACGCCGTCGATGCCTACGACCAGGACGCGGCGCCGGGGGCTGCTGGGTGAGGGCGACAAGGGTCGGCTCCCGTCTTCGGTGGGGTTCGCCAGGCCCGCTCCTCGGGGAGTGGGCTGAACGAGTCGAATCATTCGCTCATGAATCTTGACCGTCAAGAGCATCTGAACGAATGATCGAAACGTTCAGTTCGCGAGCATGAGGATCGGCTGACGGCCCCCGCGTTATGGTCGCCGCATGCCACCTGTCTCGCTGCTCGTCATCGGCGCCGGTGAACGCGGAACCGGATACGCCCGGTGGGCCCTTGACCACCCGGACCGTGCGACCGTCGTCGCCGTCGCCGAACCCCGCGAGGTGCGCCGTACCCGCTTCGCGGCGACGCACGGCATCGCTCCCGAGGGCGCGGTCGCCGACTGGAAGGACGTCCTCGCCCGCGGCAAGATCGCTGACGCGGTGCTCATCTGCACGCCCGACAGGCTGCACGTGGAACCGGCCGTGGCCTTCGCCGCCCTCGGCTACCCCATCCTGTTGGAGAAGCCGATGGCCCTCGACGAGGACGGGTGCCGGGAGATCGTCGCGGCCGTCGAGAGGTCCGGGGTGATGCTCGCCGTCGGTCACGTGCTGCGCTACACCCCTTACACGCGCACCCTCAAACAGCTCGTCGACTCCGGGCGGATCGGTGACATCGTCAGTGTCCAGCACCTGGAGCCCGTCGGCTTCTGGCACCAGGCGCACTCCTTCGTGCGCGGCAACTGGCGCCGCCACGACGAGTCGACCTCCATGCTCATGGCCAAGTCCTGCCACGACCTGGACTGGTTGCAGTACATCATCGGCAGCCCGCCCGCCCGGGTGTCCAGCTTCGGCCGCCTGTCCCACTTCACCGCGGCCAACCGGCCCGCCGGCGCCGCCGACCGCTGCCCGGACTGCGCCGTCGAGCCCGGCTGCCCGTACTCCGCCCGGCGGCTGTACGGCGGCATGCTCGACCGGGGAGAGCATGTCTGGCCGCTCAGCGTCGTCGTGGACGAGTTCACCCCCTCCGTGCTCGACGATGCCCTGCGCACCGGCCCGTACGGCCGGTGCGTGTACGCCTGTGACAACGACGTCGTCGACCACCAGGTCGTCGCCATGGAGTTCCCCGGCGGGGCCACCGCCACCTTCACCATGACCGCCTTCACCGAGTTGACCAACCGCCGCACCCGGATCTTCGGCACGCGCGGCGAGCTGACCGGCGACGGCGAGACCATCCGCGTGTACGACTTCCTCACCCGCGCCGAGGAAACCGTCACGCCCGCCGGGCAGGGCGGGGTGACGGCCGCTGACGGCCACGGCGGAGGCGACGCGGGACTGATGGACGCCTTCGTGGGAGCCGTCGCCACCGGGGACCGCGGCCTCGTCACGTCCGGCGCGCGCGAGTCCCTGGCCGGCCACCTCGCGGTCCTCGCGGCCGAACGCGCCCGGCACGGCGGCACCGTGGAACCGGTGCCGGGCACGATCCGTGAGAGCCGGTCAGCCCGGCCCGGCCGGGCTAGCCGGCCTTGAGGGTGCCGCCGTCGATGACGTGGTCGGCGCCGTGGATGTTGGCGGCGCGTTCGGACAGCAGGAAGGCGACCAGGTCGGCCACCTCTTCGGGTGTGGTGATGCGTCCCGACGCGAGGCCGAACTGCCCGGGAATGTTCGCGAGCAGATCGCCGTGGCTGACGCCGTAGGCCTCGGCCACCTTGCCGCCGAAGCCGTTCGGGTCGGTCCACAGCGGGCTCGCGACGACACCGGGGGAGACGGTGTTGACGCGCACGCCGCGCGGTGCCAGTTCCTCGCTGAGCCGCTTGCTCAGCTGGTTCAGTGCCGCCTTGGCCTCCGCGTAGCCGACCGGTGAACCGGCGGGCACGCGGGCGTTGATCGACGAGATGTTGACGATCGCCCCCCTGCGCTCCAGGATGCTCGGCAACGCAGCCCGGGTCGTCCAGACCGCGCTGAACAGGTTGAGGTCGAAGATGGTCTGCCACTGCTCGTCGTCCACGTCGAGGAAGCCGCCCAGGGACAGCGCGTCCGGATCGCCCGCGCCGACGTTGTTGACGAGGAAGTCGATCCCGCCGACCGCGTCGATCGCCTCCTCGACCACCTTCGTCGCCCCGTCGCGCGTGCTCAGGTCGACCGACACGGTGGCGGCGGCGGCCTTCTCCAGCTCGGGGGTGATGGTGCGCGCGGCGCCCACCACCCTGACGCCCTCCGCGGCCAGTGCCTGGGTGATGGCGAGGCCGATGCCGCGGCCCGCGCCGGTGACGAGAGCGGTCTTTCCGTTGATTCCGAGGTCCATGACTCTCCTTCTTGGGGTGGCTTTCTTGGGCTGGAGGTTTTCTTGACCCACAGGTCAAGAATCAGGGCGTAAAAAATGCCCCCGTCGGGGCACGGCGGGTCAGAGGCCCGCCAGGGCGGTGTCGATGATCCCGTGAAGGGTCGGCCTGTCGAAGGTCTTGGCCATGACGCGCAGCCCCACGATGGTGTTCAGGAGGAACTGCGCCTGCGCCCTGGCGTCGACCTCGGGGGCGACATCGCCGTCGCGCTGCCCCTGCTCGATGCGGGCGGTGAGGTGCTGGATGGTGTGCTGCCCCATGCGGTGGACCGCCTGGGTGGCCTCCGCGTCCCGCCCGCCGAGCTCCAGGGCGGTGTTGGCGCCCAGGCAGCCGCGCCTGACCGGCCCGTTCAGGTCCGTGTCCACGAGGAGGGTCAGGTAGTCGCGGATGCACTGCTTGGTCGAGCTCGGCCGTGCGAGGAACTCCTCGGTCATCTCGGAGCCGGCGCGATCGTAGAGCTCGAGGGCCTTGCCGAACAGCTCGCGCTTGGATCCGAAGGCGTGGTACAGGCTGCCCTTGGCCACACCGGTGGCCGCGGCGAGATCGGCCGGGGAGGTGCCGGCGTAGCCGTTGGTCCAGAACGCCTCCATCGCCTGTGCGATGACCGCGTCCGGTTCGAAGTTCCTCGGCCTGCCCATGACCGCACGCTATCCATTCTTGACCCACAGGTCAAGAATGGATGTCCTGATCGATTCGGCTGGCCGGGGGCCGGCCCACTTGCGATCGACACCACCGGTCCGGCGGCGCAGGATGGAAGGGACGGACGCATTCCGGCTGCCCGCGTCGCCTGTGGTGGCGGGTGCCCGGACCGACGGATCACCACGACCACCCGCAGGCCGAGGACTGCCCGACGGGCGCCGAGGCGGAGGTCGGAGCGGGTGAGGGGCCACCAGCGCAGATGGGAGAGAAGGATGGGAGAAGCGGCAGAAGGCGTACGCCCCGCTCCCGACGGTCCCGCGAAGGCGTCTCCTCCGCAGCACCGGGGCGGAGTCGTCGATGATCACGGGCGGGCCCCGGGGGCCGCATCCCGGGTGGGCACGGGCTCGACCGCGCCGCCGTCCGACCCCGAGCGGGTCGCGAACGCCAACGCCAACGCCGAAAACCTCGGCGGCGACCTCGGCGGAGCACCCCGACCCGCCGCGCATCCGGTGGTGAACGATCCGGCGGGCGGGATCCGGCGCGCGTTCGAGCTGGTGTTCCCCGACGGGGGCGAGGGCGGCCCGGACACCGTGGAGGTGACCGTCACCGGCCGGACGGGGCCGGGAGGCCATCCCGTGTACGAGGACGCCACCGGCATCATCCAGGCGGAGATCAGCGACCGATCGGAAGTGCGCGTCCTGGCCACCGGGGCCGGCCAGGAGCCGCCCCACGGGGTCACCGCGCGCCCCTTGCGCTGACCAGGTCGCGGGCCCCGGGCCGTCGACCGGCCCCGGGCTGCCCCTCAAGGGGCGACGGGAACGTCCAACCGTTCGGCCAGGGTCGTGAGCGTCGCCCCCAGGGGGAGCGCGATCCGCGTGACGGCGTGGCGGTCGCCGCGGGTCGGATCCCGGTTGACGATCAGTACGGGCTTCCCGGCCTCGGCCGCCTGGCGGACGAACCTGAGCCCGGACATCACCGTCAGCGAGGAACCCAGTACGAGCAAAGAGGTCGCCGCGTCGACCAGTTCGCGGCAGCGCCCGACCCGCACCGGCGGCACGGACTCGCCGAAGAACACCACGTCCGGCTTGAGGACTCCCCCGCACGTCGCACAGGGCACCGGGCGGAAGTCCCCGACCTGCTCGTCGGTGAGGTCGGCGTCACCGTCCGGGTTCAGTCCGGCGGCCACCGGCTCGAAGCCCGCGTTGGCCTCCTCCAGCCGCCGGGCGAGTTCACGGCGGGCGCTGAGGGCGCCGCAGGACAGGCAGACGACCCGGTCCAGGCTTCCGTGGAGTTCCACCACTCCCTCGCTGCCGGCGGCCTGGTGCAGGCCGTCGACGTTCTGGGTGATCACGCCCGAGACCATCCCGGACAGCCCGAACGCCGCGACGGCCCGGTGCCCGGCGTTGGGCCTCGCGTGCCCGAACGTCCGCCAGCCGAGGTGGCCGCGCGCCCAGTACCGGCGCCGGGCCTGAGCGCTGGCGGTGAACTCCTGGTAGGTCATGGGCGTGTGCCGGCGCAGGCTTCCGCGCTCGCCCCGGTAGTCGGGGATGCCCGACTCCGTGGACATCCCGGCCCCGCTGAGCACCAGCACCCCGCCGGCCCGCAGCGCGTCGGCGACCGGGCCCGGGTCCGTGGTGCCGGGTGGCAGGTCCGCGGTCGGGGTCCAGCTCAGGGTGGGGCGCGTACGCATGCCGCCAGCGTACTGAACGGCCGGACGGCGGGCACGGGACGGGCACGGGACCGGTACGGGACCGGCCCGCGACCGGGACGCCCGGACCCGCCCCCTACGGGTTCATGAGGCAGAACGAGGGCAGGAGGACGACATCCAAGCTCCGGACCAAACGAGGAGTCGCCATGACCACCTTCGTCATCACCGTTCCCGGCACGTTCATCTCGGGCATCACCGACTCGGAGCGCTCGGACCTCGAACGGGAACTGGCCTCACAGCACACCGACGTCAGTGAGAGCCGGGGCTTGGACCTCCTCACGCTCAACGAGGGCGGTACGTTCTCCATCCGCCTCGAAGTGGACGCCCCGGACCGCTACGAGGCGGAACTCGACGCCACGAGGCTCGTCTCGACCGCGCTGGAGGAAGCGGGGATCGCGACGTCCGAAGCCCCGCTCGGGCCGCCGGTCGTCACCGGCATCGACAGCGACCTTTCGTTGCCGCGCGACGACTGACGACGGAACTCGTACGGTCGGGTTCCCGGTTCCCGGTTCCGGGATCCGGGAACCGCCCCGGGTCCCGGTCGGCGACGGCCGAGCCGATCAGCACGGTCGCGCCGCGCGGGACGCCCCCCGCACCGTGGCGCCGCCGCGGATCGATTGCGCCGGCGGCCGCTCGCGCAGCGCCCCGTACGCGATGAAGTAGGCCGGCACCCGGTTCAGCCACCGCGAGTCGGTGACGAGCTCCGTCAGCCGCTTCGCCACCTGCAGGTGGCCGAACGCGACGCGCCCGGCCAGCAGGGGTTCGATGACCTGGGCGTGGGCCAGGCGCTGCAGGCCCTGGGTCGCCACGGTCGTGGGCATGCGGCGGAGCTGTACGCGGCGCACGTCGTGCAGCCCGACCGTCCCCGCGCGCAGCGGTTCCACGAGGTGGCGGGCCGCGGCCACCGCGTCCTGCACGGCGAGGTTGATGCCGATGCCGAAGACCGGCGACATGGCGTGCGCGGCGTCGCCGATGCACAGCAGTCCCGGCCGGTGCCAGCGGCGCAGCCGGTCCAGCCGTACGTCGAGCAGCTTGACCTCGTCCCAGGAGGCGACCGAGTGCTCCCGGTCGGCCAGCCACGGGACGGCCTGTGTGAACTGGGCCATGAACCGGTCCAGGCCTTCGGCGCGGCGCTCTGCATCGGTCCCCTTCGGGATGAGGCCCGCGCACTGCCAGTAGTCCCCGCGGTCGATGAGCGCGCTGAAGAACCGCTCGCTCAGGCCTCCCACGAGCCCGCTGGGATCGCTCTCATGGCGCGGCAGCCGGAACCACCAGGCGTCCATCGGGCACGGGAAGCTCTCCAGGCCGAGCTCGGGCAGCACCCTGGCGAAGGATCCGCGGCCGTCGCAGGCCACCGTCAGTGTGGCCCTGAGCTCGCCCTCGGCGCCGTTCGCGGTGCGGTACCGCACGCCCGCGACCCGGCCGCCTTCCATCAGGAAGGACGTCGCCTCCGTGTCCATGCGCAGCCGGAAGGAAGGCTCCTTGCCCGCCTCGTCGGCGAGCAGGTCGAGCAGGTCCCACTGCGGCACCATCGCGATGTAGTTGTACTTCCCGTGCAGCGCCCCGATGTTCCCGACCGTGACGAGGGAGCGGTCCGGCCCGATGGGCAACTGCACCGAGGTCACGCGCCGCTGCGGCAGCCGGGCGAACCGTACGGCGAGGCCGATGTCGTCCAGCAGCGACAGGGTGGACGGGTGCACGGTGTCGCCGCGGAAATCGCGCAGGAAGTCGCCGTGCTTCTCCAGTACGGTGACCTCCACCCCGGCCCGGGCCAGCAGCAGGGCCAGCACCATCCCGGCGGGCCCGCCTCCCACCACACAGCAGGTCGTACGCTCCACGGAAACCACTTCCTTCGCCGGCATCGGGTCAGCCCGACGACGTATACCCCACCGGGCGGCGGCGATCGCGGAAGCGCGGTGCGAGTCGGCCGATCGCGGCGCCGACTCGGCGACCACGCCCTCGGGCCCGACTACTTGAGAAGCCGGAAGCCCGGTTGAGAGGCCCACGCACGCAGGAACTCCGCCGTGCCGTACACCTCCGGCAACGGGCCGTCCGTCATCGCGAGCACACCCGGAAGCCCGTCCACGACCGCGACCTGCCCGTCAAGGAGCTCAGCAGCGGCGACGCCGCCGACCACGTCCATGACGGCGGCCGTCAGCAGGGCCGTGGTGATGTGGTCGATCGGCCTGTTGCACCCGGCGATGACGCCCACCGCGTGTGTCGGAGCGAAGCCGATGAGGGGTTCCAGGTCGGGGTCATCCGCGTGCTCGGCCTCGAAGATGTCCTCGTCCCCGTTCCCGGGCCCCATGACATGGACCAGGAACGGCCGGCGCCCGTCGATCTCACCCGGGTCCGCGGCCCCGAGCCGGTCAGCGAACACGTTGAGGTCGTAGCCGCCGGGGCGCTTCTCCTCGAACCAGGCCGAAGAGTCCTCCAGGAAGCCCCGGAGCCGCTCGACAACCTCGGCCGGAACCGCCTCGGCCAACTCGATCACCAACGCTGGTCCACCCATGTCGGGATCCTAACCAGCAGAGCGGCAGACCCGAGCGCAGTGTTCGAATCCCTCACGAGCCGCGGCGGCACCGGACGGACGGCGGTGCTCAGCGGTGCTCAGCGGCGGTACGCGGCCGTCGCGATCCCGATGAAGGACCGGATCAACGGGTTGGCAGAGCCTTCGTTCCACACCGCCACCACCCGGCTCGGCGCCATGTCGACGAGCGGCACCACGACGAACTCGGCGGGCAGTTCGTGTCCGAGCGGGGCCAGCCCGACGGTGCCGTTCCACAGCACGGCCTGCAGGCATTCCTGGACGGCGCGCACCACCGGCCCCTCGCGCGGCCGGCCGCCGTTCCAGTACGACTGCCAGACGGGGTCGGTGCCTCGCGGGAACTGGAACCAGCGGCGGTCGCCCAGTTCGGCCAGCCGCAGCCGGTCGCGAGGTGCCAGCGGATCGTCGGCGCGCAGGACCACGCCCACCGGATCGGTCCGCAGCGTACGCACGGTCAGGGCCGTCTCGTCGAACGGCGCCCGGGTCACGGCGACGTCGACCGTCCGGGCGCGCAGTCCGCACGTCGGGTCGGTCAGATCGGTGTCGCGGATGCGGATGTCGACGCCGGGATGGCTTCGGCGGTAGGAGTCGGCCAGCCGGGACAAGCCCGGGTCGGTGCCGTCGCCCAGGATGCCGACGGTGAGGGTCGCGACGCCGGCCGCCGCGCTCACGCGTACACGGACACGGTCGGCATGGGCGAGCAGGGCCCGCGCCTCGTCGAGCAGCACCGTGCCCACCGCGGTGAGCGTGACGCCGGCGGACGAGCGGGTGAACAGCAGAGCCCCGACCTCGGCTTCCAACCGCTTGATCGCACGGCTCAGCGGCGGCTGGCTCATGTGCAGGCGGGTGGCGGCCCGGCCGAAGTGGAGCTCCTCGGCGACCGCCACGAAGTAGCGCAGGGTCCGTAGCTCCATGTGCTCCATGTGCTCCATCCTGCAACGATACCCACGGGGTATCCGTGTCGCGGGATGGGTCTTGGACACCGGCGGTGCACTCGATCGTGCCGGGCACCCCGTCTGGCGATCGACGCAATCGACGGGGCCTGCGCGAACCGGTGGCCCACGAACGGGAACCATGAACCCGGTGCGATCGCCGTCCACCTGACCGGCGGAGACCGCCGGATCGCACTCAATGCCGGGCTCGCCGCCACCGCGGCTGTGACCGCCTGGCTGGCCGCCAGGCTGTGAAGTGGCCGAAGCCCCGCGCCTTTCGCCCTGCCGAAGACGGCGAGGCGAACGGCACGGGGCGCTGCCCGGCTCCGTCAGGCCGCGTGCCCGCCGTCGACGGAGAATTCGGAGCCGGTGATGTAGGCGGCTCCGTCTCCGGCGAGGAAGGCGACCGTGGCCGCGATCTCCTCCGGCCGGCCGAACCGGCCGAGGGCCGTCATCGCGGCCTGGGGGTCCGCGTAGGGTCCGTCGGCCGGGTTCATGTCGGTGTCGACCGGTCCGGGGTGGACGATGTTGGCGGTGATGCCCCGTCCGCCGAGCTCCCGGGCGAGGGCCTTGGTGAGCCCGGTCAGCGCCGACTTGCTCATCGCGTACAGCGTTCCGCCGGGCCCCGGTACCCGCTGGGTCATGCAGGTGCCGATGGTGATGATCCGGCCTCCCTGGCCCATGTGGCCCGCTGCCGCCTGCGAGGCGAGGAACGCGCCCCGTACGTTGACCGCGAGCACGCGGTCGACGTCGGCCAGCGTCAGCCCGGCGAGCGGGCCCAGGACGCCCACGCCGGCGTTGTTGACCAGCACGTCGAGCCGGCCGAACGTCTGCGCCGCCCAGTCCACGGAGCCGGCGGCGTCACCGACATCGCCCGCGTCCGCCCTGACGGCGGCGCCTCGGCGTCCGAGGGCCTCGATCCCGCGGACCACTTCCTTGGCCGCGGCTTCGTTCGCCGTGTAGGTGATGGCCACATCGGCTCCCGCCTCGGCCATCGCCAGTGCGATCGCCGCACCGATGCCCCGGCTGCCACCCGTCACCAGAACCGCCTTGCCGTTCATGTGCTCTCCCTCGCTATTGGTTGCTGGTTCAATAAAACGAGACGGCGGCAGTCGGTGCTGGCGGCAATCCGACGTGGCGTTCCGCGCACATGCCTCTGTCCGGCCCGACTCCGCCGCGGTCGTTGTCGTCGCCGACTCCGTGATCCCTCACCTTCCGCCGCAGCCGGCGGCGACGGCGACCACGGCGAGCACCGTGGTGACGGACCAGCGGAAGGTCTGGCCCTTCGGTGTGGCGAGCCAGCTCCCGAAACTGTCGGACGCCCAACCACGAGCTCCATGAGCTGAATGCCCGCGCGGGATGGCCGTCGCTCGGTCACATCACCGGCGGTCTCTCACAGGACGCGGGGACCAGTCCGGTCGCCCGCAGCACCGTCTACCGCGTGTTCACCGCTGACGAACTCCCCAACCTGCGGGTGCTCCTGGGCATCGTTCGCCACCTCTCCGTGCTCTGCTGGCGTGCGGACGAGGAGGTGGAGCGCGATCGTTTCGACGGTCTGTGGCAGGCAGTACTGCGGGAAGCCGTGCCGGAGCCCGGCCTGCTGGTCGGTCCGTTGCCGATGCCCGCTCACCCGGTCGACGCGGAAGACGCGCGGAGCGATCCCGACGCAGGCCCCGACGACGGCCCTGACGGAGGCCCCGACGACGATCCCGGGGGCGGAACCATGGCCCGCGCGGCTCCGGAGCCGCACGGGCCGCGCACGGGACCGCCCGACGCTCCCGCGCGCTCCACCGGCAAGGTGTCGGTCCACCGGCAGGCTTCGCGGGCGCTGATCATCGGAGCCGAGTCGTACGCGGACCTGCCCCCGCTGCCGGGTACCGCTCAGGCGGTGCACCAGCTCTCCCAAGCCCGTGCCGGCAACCTGATCGTCTTCATCGACGCCTGCTACGTGGGCCGGGCCGCCCGAGCAGCCGAGCGGCGGAGTCCTGTCGCTGGACGACCTCTATCGCGACGTCCGGGAGAGCCTCGCCGGCGATGCCGGCGCTGCCGTCACGTGGCGTCAGGTCGAGGCCGAGGGGAGTCCGACAGCCACGAGCTGAGCACGGCGGCGTGCGACCGTCAGCGCCAAGGGACACCCGGCAGGGGGCCGGGCCCAGGCCTGTGCGGGCGGGCCCCGGCAAGGTGATGACGGACGCGGACGGCGACGTCATTTCGTGAATACCGGCCTACCCGAAGCCCACACTGCGGCATCGTCGTGTTCAGGCGGCCGGGAGAGCAGGCCGCACGAGCACGGAGTCGGTCGAGGAGGGCGTTGTGAGCAGGCGCGAGGCGTGGACGATGGAGGAGTTCGGCACATCTCACGAGGGCGCGGTCGGGGTGCTCCTCGCCGACGGCACCGTTCCGTCGCCCGTGTACTTCGACAGCGGTTCCGGCGGGGGCGGCGAGCCGGTGTCGCAGTGGAGCGTCTACGACGGCCGCTGGACCCACGTACCGCGCGCGGCCGCGCTGCGCGCGGTGTGTTCCTGCGGCTGGGCCGGCCCCGAACACCGCCTGGACTGGACGGCGATCGGCGACCAGGACCTGGTGGACGGCGGGGACGAGCAGGCGGACGCGTGCGTCCAGGACTGGGACGTGCACACCGTCCGGGTCGAGGCGACGACCGTCCCCCTGCCGGAGATCGTCACCACGCTGTTGGAGCGGCTGGAGGAGGAGATCGACAAACTGGCCAAGACCTCTCCGGTCGCGGCCGTACGGGCGGTTCGCCGACTGGAGGTCACTGCCGAACGCGTCGGATACTGGGCCGCCCGCGGCACCGCCAACGACCTCGACACCGCACAGGCGGCAGCCGCCCTCGGACTCGACGAGAACGCCGCACGCAAACTGATGGCACGCCTCGGACGCTGGAGCCCCTACCGCTGACCCGCCACGTACTGCTCCAGCGACAGGAGTTGCCCGGCCCCGTAGCCATGGAGGACGTACGGGATGCCTCGCAGACATGCGCACGCATCGCGTTCCCCGTCGCGGGCGGTGTCGGTGTCGGTGCGGCCCATAGGGTGAGTCCATGTCTGACACGTTGAGTTCCGATAAGACCGCGTCCGCGCTGCGGGCATCCGCGCGGGTCTCCGCCGAGTTGCTGCTGGTCCTCGTGATGGCCGCCGTGGCGTTGTGGCTCCTGGGTCGGATGTGGTCGGTGCTCTGGCCGCTGATAGTGGCCCTCTTCCTCACCACGCTGACGTGGCCGCTGGCCGCCTTCCTGCGCCGGCGCGGGTGGCCCCCGGCCCTGGCCGCGTCCGTGGTGACCGTACTGTTCCTCGCCGTCGCCGCGGGCGTCGTGGCGCTGATCGCCGTACCGGTGGCGTCACAGTCCGGCGAGCTGGGCGACGGCGTGGTCAAGGGGATCCAGCAGCTGCGCGAGTGGGCTGCCGGGCCGCCGCTGAACATCGGCGACGCCCAGATCACAGGGGCGTTCGACGCCGCGGTCGACCGGGTCCAGCACAGCGTCGGCACCACGGTCTCCACGGTCGCCACCGGCGTGAGCACCGTCTTCAGCGGTCTCGTCACCGCCGTCTTGGCCCTCTTCCTGATGTTCTTCTTCCTCAAGGACGGCCCGCGGTTCCTGCCGTGGCTCACCCGTCAGCTCCCCGGCCGGCTCGCCACCGATGTCCCCGTGGTCGCCGAGCGCGGCTGGGAGACGCTCGGTTCGTTCGTCCGCTCCCAGGCGTTCGTCGGTCTGCTCGATGCCGTCTTCATCGGGCTGGGCCTGTGGATCGTCGGTGTTCCCCTGGTGCTGCCGCTGGCGGTGCTGACCTTCGTGTCCGCGTTCGTGCCGATCGTGGGTGCCCTGTTCGCCGGCCTCGTCGCGGTGCTCATCGCGCTCGTCTCGAACGGTCTGACGGACGCGCTGATCGTGCTGGCGATCATCATCGTGGTGCAGCAGTTGGAGGGCAATGTGTTCCAGCCGATGATCCAGAGCCGCGGTCTCGGACTTCACGCGGCGGTGATCCTGTTGGCGGTGACGCTGGGCGGCAGTCTGGCCGGAGTGGTCGGCAGCCTGCTGGCGGTTCCGGCGGCGGCACTGATCGCGGTGGTCTGGAACTATCTGCGCGAGCAGTTGACAGAGCCCCCGTCCGGCCCGGAAACCGACGGGTCAGCCACCGCCAACGCCCCCTTGTAGCGCCCGGGGAGCCGCCGTCACGGGGCCCGGTCGCCACCCGACGGGCCCAGGGGGGTCCCGCGGAGGTGGCAGGATGGCGCGGTGTCTGATCTTCTCCGTGAACCGTGGCTGCGCGGCATCGCCTTCAATCCGGCGGCTCCCTCCGATGTACTGATACGCCTGATGGGTGAAGTGGCCGGTGAGGCCGGCCTGTTGATGTGCGAGGGCCGCGACCTGCCCGACGCCGCCATCGACGCGGCCCTGCGCCATCCGGGCAGGAAGATCCGCGGCGCCCTCGCCCTCAACCGGCACGTCGACCCCGCGCGACTCGCCCCCTTGGCCACGGACCAGTCGGGGATCGTCCGCTATCGGCTCGCTGCCGGCCCCCGCCCCCGCCCCCGACGGGTCCGACCGCTGCCGGACGACATCCTCGTCACCCTCCTGACCGCCCAGGACGGGGGCGAGGACGGCATGCTCACCGAACACGAGATCGTCCAGGAGCTCAGCTCCTCGCGGCAGATCCCCCTGTCCTTCCACCGCTCCATGGCCGGGCACGAGCACCCGGAGATTCGCGAACGCGCCGCCTGGGAGTGGCAGTCGCTCACCCCTGGACAGCGGGAGGCCCTGCTCGACGACGCCGTCCCCGCGGTACGGGAAGCGGCGCAGGAGCACAGTTGGGAGCTGGACCCGGAGCGGGTGGAGGCCACGCTGCCGTCCATCGGCTCGCACAGCAGGTCGTTCTTCCTCGGCAGGTGCGCCCTGTCCCCGGCGCTCATCGAGCAGTGCTTCGCGGATGACGAGGTGCACCCCCTGACCTGGAACCGTCACATCCCGGCCGACGCCGTTGCCCGGCTCGCCCGCCACCCCGAGGCGAAGATCCGCGAGATGGCCGCCGCCCGGCCCGACCTGGCACCGGACCTGGTCGCCGAACTGAGGGAGGACCCGGACCAGGACGTGCGGATGCGCGCCCGCCTCCACCCCTTCCCCCGCACCTGGGCCGAGTACTGGGCGATCTACGGGGTCATCGGGCACGGTCCGGACTGGACCGGCCCGATCACCGAGTCGGCCACCGAGCCGTCCCCCGAATGGCTCGCCGCCTGCGCGACGTCCGAGGAACCGGTGCTGCGCCGGGTCGCGGCGAGCCGGCCCGGCCTGCCCGCAGAACTCGTCGCGACCCTCGCGCGGGACGAAGACGAGGAGGTACGGATCCGGCTGGCCTGCCACCACCCGTTGGCTCCGCCCCACCTCCTCCTGGACGTCTTCGTCACCCGCCCGGCCCACCGTCCGCACCTGCTGACCCTGCCCGCGTTCCCCCGCACCGGCCTGACCCCCCTCGTCGGCCACCCGGATCCAGAGGTGCGGGCCCTGGCCGCGGCCGCTCCCACCCTGTCCGACCCCCCGGTGGACGACCCCGACGAGTCGGTGTGCCGGGCGGCCGCCGCCAACCCGAGCCTGACGCCGGATGCCCTGGAGGCGCTCCTCGTCAACCCCCGGACCGCGGAAGGCGCCGCGGCCAACCCGTCCCTCCCCGTCCCCCGCATGCGCGCACTCCTCGACCGCTGCCTGAACGGCGCTGCCACCCCACCGGCGTAGGCCCGACGCCGACACGGGCGACGGGGGACGGGGGACGGGCGACTCCACGTCCGGGTTCGGGCACGCATCCCGCGGTCCTGCGCGTGGGGGTGGTCTCGGGCACCAGCCCGTGTCGTTCCGGGCACCGACGGCTTTGAACGGGCATGAAGATGTCCACACACCCGGTGCCGGTAGCGGCGGCGGCGGTGGTCGTACTCGCGTGCGCGGTCTCCGCCTCCGCGTCCCCGGCCTCCGCGTCCCCGGCCTCCGCCACGCCGCGCTACACGTGCTCCAGCGGCACCAAGTCGATCGACGATGCCGGGTACTCCGGCCCCTGGCCCGACAACTGGGAGGTGACCGTGTCGGTGTGCGCAGCGCGCTCCGGGGCCACCGTGTACGCGTACGCCGACATCAGGTGGGACGGACCCGCCTTCTACTCCACCACCGACGCGACGATCTTCGACGGGGCCAAGGCGCGGGTGCAGATCAAGCGGTCCCGCGAGGGCACCGACCCCGTCGTGGCGGAGAAGGACTTCCCGGAGCTGGAGGAGCGGATGGAGAAGGCCACCTCAAACGGGGACCGCAACGGGAGCTACCGCACCCCGACCATCCGCCACCGCGCCGGCCCCGGCGCCCTCGGTGACGCGGTCCTGTACCTGGACTGGCACGAGGACGGGCACGGCTACCGGGGATACGACTACACCGGTTCCCCGTCCGTCTGACCCCGGGCCGGTCACTTCCGCCAGAACAGGTGGTGCGCCACCCCGCTGGGGCTGGGGACGACCTCCAGGTGGAACCGGTCGAGCAGTTCGTCGGGGGACTCCCAGAGCCGCACTCCGGACCCGAGCTTCATCGGCGAGACCGCCACGTGCAGGGTGTCGACGAGGTCGGCGTCGAGGAACTGCCGAATGGTCGTGGCTCCGCCGCCGAGCCGGACGTCCTTGCCCCGTGCCGCCTCCCGGGCCTGTTCGAGGACGGTGGCAGGGTCCCCGTCGACGAAGTGGAACGTGGTGTCGGAAAGCGTGAGCGAAGGACGGTGGTGGTGAGTCAGCACGAACACCGGGGTGTGGAACGGGGGTTCGTCACCCCACCACCCCTGCCACTCGTGGTTCTGCCAGGGCCCGCGCTGGGGACCGAACTTGTTGCGGCCCATGATCTCGGCGCCGATGTTGCGGGGGTAGTCCCGCGTGAGGTAGTCGTCCAGCCCCCGGCTCCCCCCGGGGGCGGTGCGCATGGGCCAGCTCGCCGTGGCGCCGGCCCAGGCGAACAGCCTTCCGGGATCGACATGACCGAACGGCCTCTCGAGGGTCTGGTCCTCACCGGCACCGATCCCGTCACTCGAGACGTTGAAGTTCTGGACCCTCAGCAGCTGAGCCATGTGCTCCTCCTGTGTTGTCGACCACGGTGGTGACGTGCCGGGCCGGGAAAACCCATCGCCTCGTCCGCTCGCCGCGTCCTGCCATCTCACCCCACCTGCCCGCGGCCGGTGTCAGCCGACACACCGGCATTCGCTCCGGACACGGCTTCCCCCGGGGGCTCCGGCGTTCAGTCGCGGAGTGTCAGCCGGGAGTTCGCCAGCCGTCCTTGTTCGAGCAGGACTCGTAGTCGTAGCCGCCGTCGCGCTGTCAGTGCAGTCCGCTGTACGCGGCCATCACGATTTCCATGCCGCGGTTGTCCTCCTGCCGCTCGCGGTCGATCATCCGGTTCATGACGTACGCCACCGTCATGCGTGCGTCGGGGTCGCTCACGACCAGTGAGCCGCCCCAGCCGCCCCAGCCGAAGGTGTTGCCGAACTTGCCGAAGCCCGCCGTCCAGGACATCGGCGTCCGCAGAACGCGGTCCTCGCCGCTGAAAACCTCCTGCCGCGCGGGTTCGCAACCCCGCGGGGACAGCAGTCGCACACCGCCCGCCGTTCCCTGGTTCGCCAGTACCGACTGGACGAGGGCGACCGAGCGAGCGTTGCCGAAGCCGTTCACCGCAGGGATCTGCGCACGGCGCCAGGCCGAGGAGTTGACGTCCCTGACCCGGATGACGGCACCGGTGTTCTCCCGGCGTGCGCCGTCCGGTCCGGGCGGCGCGCTGGCGGCGTACTCGTCGGTCAATGACGGCGGCGGGATGAGGGGTGCGACGCGGTGGTCGTGCTCCGCGGAGAGCCCGATGTGGAAATCCGCGCCCAGCGGCTTGGCCACCTCCTCCGCGAAGAACTCGCCGAGGCCGCGGCCGGTGATGCGGCGGACGATCTCACCCACGAGGAATCCGAAGGTGAGTGCGTGATAGCCGGCGGCCGTTCCCGGTTCCCATTCGGGCGCCTGCGCCGCCAGCCCTGCCGTCACGCTTTCCCCGTCGTAGAGCTCCTCGACCGCCCTCAGCCCGGACAGATCCGGCAGCCCCGCCGTGTGCGACAGCACGTGCCGCACCAACACGCCTTCCTTGCCGGCAGCGGCGAACTCCGGCCAATAGGCGGCGACCGGCGCGGACAGGTCGAGCAGGCCCCGGTCGGCCAGGATCAGCGCACACAGGGCGGTCATGTTCTTGGTCGTCGAGTTCACTCCGGTGAGCGTGTCGCGCTCCCAGCTGACGGAACGGTCCGCATCGGCGTACCCGCCCCAGATGTCGACCACCGGCTCGCCGTCGACGTAGACGGCCGCCGAGGCGCCCACGTCGTCCTTGTCGAGCAGAGCTGCGAGTGCCTCCCGGACCGGGGCGAAACGGGGCTCACAAAATCCCTTAATGTCTGTCATGGGTGTAAGCCTCAGGTGGCGCCAGGGCCTCCTGCCCCACAATTCCCGCACCGGTTTTGTCGGGCGGGACGCGATCGTGGAGACACGATGGGGACACACGGAGGAAGGACGGACGGCGTGCTGGAGCGGCTGAATCAGGCGCTGGACCACCTGGAGACCTGCCTCGACCGGGAGATCGACATGGCCGAGGTGGCCCGGATCGCCGCGGTGTCGGAGTACCACTTCCGGCGGCTGTTCTCCGCGCTCGCCGGGATGCCCCTCCCGGTCTACGTGCGGCGCCGGCGGATGACGCTCGCCGGGGCCGACGTGCTGGCCGGGGAGCTGACGCTGCTCGATGTCGCGGTGCGCTACGGGTACGGCTCGGGCGAGGCGTTCGCCCGGGCGTTCCGGTCGGTGCACGGCATCGGGCCGGGCGAGGCCCGCCGCACGGGTGCGGTGCTCACGGCACAGCCCCGCATGTCCTTCCGCGTCGTCGTCGAAGGCAGTACGGCCATGCGGTACCGGATCGTGGAGAAGGAGTCGTTCCGGGTCGTCGGGAGGAAGGCCCGGGTCCCCCTCGTGCACGAAGGGCTCAACGCGGCCGCCGCGGCGCACCTGGCGAGCCTGGACGAGCAGGCGATCGTACGGATGAAGTCGCTGGCGGACCGGGAGCCGGAGGGGATCCTGTCGGCGGTGGTGCACCTGACCGACAGCCGGGAGGAGGGCGCCGAGGTGGACTACTGGATCGGCGCGGTGACCGGTCCCGAGACGGCGACCGAGGCGGCGACCGAGGAGCTCGACGCCCTCGACGTGCCGGCCGGCACCTGGGCGGTCTTCGACAACCGCGGGCCCTATCCGAGCGCCCTCCAGGAGCTGTGGCGGGACGTGTTCACGCAGTGGTTCCCCTCGAACCCGTACACGAGCCGGCCGGGGCCGGAGCTGCTGCGGACGCAGCCGGTGGAGGTCGGAGCGGAGACCGGCTCCCAGCTGTGGATCCCGGTCGAGCGGGGCAGCGGGGGGTGAAGACCCCGTCCCGGAGGTCGCCGGGACCACCGGGACCGCCGGCTGATCACCAGCCCCGTCCATCCGGCAGGACACCGTCCCCGGCCGAGTTCAGAACGCGTTGCGCCGCCGAAGGCCGAACGTGCGGCCGTCCGGGTCGACGAGCAGCCGGTACAGCGGCATCGTGAAGCGCCGCTTGGCGTACGAGAGGTCGGGCGGACGGTAGGCACGCAGTCGGCCGGGCGGCTTCGGGCCGCGGCCGCCGCCCTCGTGCCAGGCGTCCAGCGCGGCAGCGCTCGCGGCGAACGCCTCGAAGGCCCGTACCGGGTCGCAGAGCGGGTCCGGGTCACACGGGGAGTCCGGGCCGCCGGGGGAGTCGGGGGAGTCGGGCTCGGGCACGTCGAGGTGCTCGCGGGAGAGCCTCAGCCGCAGCTCCCTCGCGAAGCGGCGGGCACCGTCACCCAACCCGGCGGGATCGGCGGGCGCGCGGGAGTCCACGTCGTCGTCCAGGACGGCGCAGTTGAGTTCCGAGTCATGGGTCCAGGACCGCAGGTTGATGTTGTCGGATCCGATCGTGGCCCACACGTCGTCGACGGCGCACACCTTGGCGTGCACGTAGACCGGCGTGCCCGCGCGGTTCTCCAGCCCGTAGACCGCCACCCGTCCGCCACCCGCCTCGCGCAGTTTGTCCAGCGCCTGGACCCTTCCGACCAGGTTCATGGGCCCGGACAGCCGTCCGTCCTGGTCGGGAACGCTGGGTATCACGGCGATCAGGCGGAGTTCGGGGTTCTCGCGCAGCGCCAGGGCGAAGGACTCCACCACCTCCGGGGACCAGAGGTACTGGTCCTCCAGGTAGATGAGCCGCCTGGCCCGCTTCAACGCCTTGAGGTAGCTGCGCGCGACGCTGCGCTCTCCGTCCGGCGCGAAGGGGTAGCCGCGCAGCAGCCGGTTCGGGTAGGTGCGCAGCACCTGAACGGTCTGGTTGCCGCAGGGCGGGGGGTCGGGGAGCTGCGGCGGGATGGGATCCGCGTAGGTGTCCTCCCCGTTGATGAGCGCCCGCAGCTTCACGAGCGGGCTGCGGCTCAAGGCGGCCGGATCCTCCCAGCGCTCGCGGAAGCCGGCCTCGATGTCACCGACGGCCGGTCCCCGGACGGCCATCTGGACGTCGTGCCAAGGAGGCCGGGGGCCGTACGCGGCCGCCAGGGGCATGGCCTGCGGATCCCCGTGGTGCGAGGCGTCGTCGTTGCGGCTGTGGCACAGGTCGATCCCGCCGACGTAGGCCACGTCCAGGGCAGGGCGGCCGGGGTGGCGCAGGACGACCAGCTTCTGGTGGTGGCTCCCTCCGGGGCGGACCCGCATGTCGAGCAGGCATTCACCGCCCGCCGCCGCGATCTCCTCCCCGAGGTGCCGGTTCTCGCTCTCGCTGAACCGCAATCCATCCAGGTGGGAGCGCCAGAGCAGGCCCTTGACGAGCACGCCGCGCGCGGCCGCGTCCGCCAGGACGGCGCCGACCTCCGTGCCCTCGCCGTCGAGCCGTTCGTCGGGGTCGCCGCGCCAGTCCGTGAAGAAGAGGAGGTCGCCGCGCCGCTGGGCCCGGATGTTCCGCAGGAGCTCCGCGAAGTACGTGGCGCCGTGCACGAGCGGGCGCGCCTCGTTGCCGCGGGTCCAGGCGGCTCCGTCGGGGTGGCGGCTGTCGACCCGGGTGGCGGTGTTCCCGCGTTCACCGGCGGTGAGCATCCAGTCACTGTGTTTCATTCGTGGCGCCTCCCCTCGACCGGCTACCCACTCGGCAAGGTTTCAGACACGAGTGCGCAGAGGCGGCTGCTTCCCGGAAGCCGCAGCCGGTCCGACCACCAGACCGTTCGGGCGTGAGAGCCAAACGGCGGGGCAGACGGTGTTCAGGCGAACGTCCTCCGCTTGCCGGAGGAGTCGTTCTTGCGTGACTGAGCACGCGTGGAGTCACAAGTCCGCCTGGCCGGCGCACGACACGGGCAGACGAGGCCGAGACCAAGGAGACGAACACCGATGAAGAACCACTCCCGCAGCAACGGATTCACCTCCTCCCTTTCCCCTGGAGAGCTGCGCCACCGGATGGAGCACACCCGTGCCGGGCTGACCCGGACCGTCGAGGCCCTCGCGGGCGGAACCGACGTAAAGGCCCAGGCCAAGGAGACGGCGGCCCACGCCGTGGAGGCGGCTGCCGCGGTGAAGGAGCAGGCCGCACGGCTGGTGAGGGGAAAGACGGCCGAACCCGTACTGGACACGGCGGGCCAGGTGGCGACCACGGCCCGGGCCAACCGGGTCCCGTTGATCGCCTTCGGGGTCGTCCTCGCCGTCATCCTGTGGGTACGTCACGGTCGGGGGCACAAGTGAAGGTGTCGAAGGGCGCGTACAAGCCGGTCGGGCTGGCTCTGGGTTCCGTCAGCGGCCTGCTCGCGGGTATGGCGTTCAAGAAGGCCTGGAAGCTGATCGAAGGGCAGGACGAAGCCCCGAGCGCCACCGACGAGGACCGTTCCTGGACGGAGGTGCTCATCGCGGCCGCCATCCAGGGCGTGATCTTCGCCGTCGTCAAGGCCGGTGTCGACCGGTCCGGCGCCGTCGTGACCCGGCGTTTCACCGGCACCTGGCCGACGTGAGGGCGCCGCGGGCGCCCCGTCGCGAGGTCGACGTGTGAGATCGGGACCGTCGGGCAGGCGGTCGTCGACAGAGGCGCCCGTGACCCGTCGGACCGGGGGAGCGGGCGCGCCGACGCACAGAAGAGGGAGACACCCGTGAACGTGAACGTGTGGAGCTACCGCGAGACTTCGGGCCGACTGGAGGCGATCGACCTGAGCGGGTTCAAGGTCGAGGCGGCCGACGGGGGCATCGGCAAGGTGAGCAAGCACTCCGACGAGGTCGGCTCCTCCTACCTCGTGGTGGACACCGGACCGTGGATCTTCGGCCGGGAGGTGCTCCTGCCCGCGGGTACGGTCACCCACGTCGACGTGGAGGAAGAGAAGATCTACGTCGACCGCACCAAGGAGCAGATCAAGGCGGCTCCCGAGTTCTCCAGCGAGAAGCACATCGGGGACACGGACTACTACAGCCGGATCGGCGGCTACTACGGTGGCTTCATCGGCTGAGGCGACGGCCTACGGCAGGCCCGGGGCGGCACCGCCCCCGCCACCGCGAATGCCGCCGATGGGGCGGGGCCGGACCGATCCACGGTCCGGCCCCGCCCCATCGGCGCGCGAGGCCAGTGCTCGACGGGCATCGCCTTCGCCGGCGCGCGGCGCCGCGGCCTTCGGCTTCCACCGCCGGTTGCCGACGAGCGCCACGGCCGGGAAACGTCCCGCCCACCGGGGTCATGCCATGCGGCGGCGCTCCTTGTCGCTCCAGGTGCGGGTGTCGCGGGGCTCGACGTAGGGCTCCCGGTCCTTGGGCAGTCCGCCGGCGATCGCGCGCTGGCGGGCCAGTTCCGAGTCGAATTCCAGCCCGAGGATGATGGCCAGGTTGGTGATCCACAGCCACACCAGGAAGACGACGA
Source organism: Streptomyces sp. ICC4 (assembly GCF_003287915.1). NCBI lineage: Bacteria > Bacillati > Actinomycetota > Actinomycetes > Kitasatosporales > Streptomycetaceae > Streptomyces > Streptomyces sp. ICC4. The sequence continues at coordinate 848,744 of NZ_CP030286.1, forward strand.
CGCCCGCGACGGCTCCGTACGTCTTGTTGTAGGAGGCGAAGTTGGCGACGTAGAACGCGAAGCCGGCCGAGGCGGCCAGCCAGATCACCAGGGCCAGCAGGCTGCCGGGCGTCACCCATTTCCAGCCGCGGCCCTTGGCGTTCGGTGAGGCCCAGTACAGCAGCGCGATCATGATCGTGACGAGGAACACGAGCACCGGCCATTTCGCGATCGACCACACCGTCAGTGCGCCGTCGCCGATTCCCAGGACCAGGCCCGCCTGCCGCGCCAGACCGCCGGTGAAGACCACGATGAGCGCGCTGGCGGTGGCGAGGACCATCAGCGTCAGGGTGAGCGCCAGGCGGAGGGGCAGGGTCTTCCACACCGGCCGGCCCTCGGGCACGTCGTAGACGGCGTTCGAGGCGCGGATGAACGCGGCGACGTAGCCGGAGGCGGACCAGAGCGCGATGGCCAGGCCGACCATCGCCAGCATGGAACCGACGCCGCTTCGGCCCTGCAACTGCGCGACCGCGTCGCTGATGAGGTCCCGGGCCGATCCGGGGGCCAGCCTCTGCAGGTTGTCCAGCACCTTCGCGGTCGTAGCCTCGCCGGCGATCCCCAGGAGGGAAACGAGGACCAGGAGGGCGGGGAAGACGGCCAGCACCCCGAAGTAGGTCAGCGCCGCGGCGCGGTCGCTCAGCTCGTCGTCGGTGAACTCCCTGGCCGTTCCGCGCAGTACGGCCCACCACTGCCGCCTCGGCAGCCCGGAGGGCGTCTCGGGAGCCCCCTTCTCCGCCGGTTGGGCCGGTTCACTCGGTTCGGTCGGCCCCGCGTCCTGGTCCTTGCCGGTGTCCTTGCGTGCGCGTGTGCGTGTGCGTTCGTCATCACGGCGGGCGTGCGAGGCGCTTCTCATGCCCCGCTGGTTTCCAGTTCCGCGCAACTCATGTCACCGATGGCAGGATCCGCAGGACGCGCGGCCCCCTGCGCGGTACGCATCCCCACTTAACGTGATGCGAAAGCATGTACGAATGAATCGGTGCCCCCGACACAAGCTTTCCGGCCGCACGATGCGCGAGTTCTGCAACATCTTCACCGCTTGGCGAGCTGTGAACCCCTGCTGACCTGCGGTTTCGTCCGGAGTGCCGGCGTGGTGGAGGTGTGGTGTGCGGATGCGGGCCCGGTGGCCCTGTGCCAGCTTGGTACGAGTGGGGGCTGGATCAGGGGGCGTCTTTCCCGAAGGGGTGCATCGCAGATGAACCGACTTCTCGCCACGGCCGTGAGCACGGCCGCCGCAGCGCTTCTCGTGGCCGGCGGGGCCGCCTCGGCCTCCGCCGAGCCCACTGACGACGCGACCAAGGAGCTGTGCAGCAGCTTGACCGAACTCAAGGCCGACAACGCGAAGTTGCGCACGCTCGACCCGGCGACCGCCACGAAGGACCAGATCAAGGACGCGCACAACGCCGTCCAGGACGACTGGAAGACCGTCGCCGAGTCCACCGCGCAGTTCAACGCCGCCCAGAAGGACGCGATCAAGTCCGCGGCCAACGACGTGAAGAAGGCGTACGACGACCTGCCCGGCGACACCACCGGGGCCGATGCCCTGACCAAGCTCACCCCGGACCTGCAGAAGCTCGACACGGCCGTCGCGAGCGCGCAGCTCGGCCTGCAGTGCGGCTGATTCCGACCCACCCGCACGCCGAGTGAGGCACGATGACGTCCCCGACCGAGACCGTGGTCGGGGACGTCATCGCCGCGGTGCTGGAAGTTCTTCCAGCCCCCGGTGAACATCGAGGCGTCGCCGTGGACCGTGCGGAACGTCGTGGGCGGATGGGTTCAGTGCCGATCGTCCTGGTGGGCGGCGCGACTGAGGGCGCCGGGCCACCATGCGGCCGGGCCGATGTCCCGGACGAGGGCCGGTACCAGGAGGGACCGGACCAGGAGGGTGTCGAGGAGCACGCCGAAAGCCACGATGAAGGCGATCTGGAGCATGAACGCCAGCGGGATCACGCCGAGCGCGGCGAACGTCGCGGCGAGGACGACACCCGCGGAGGTGATCACGCCGCCGGTGGCCACCAGTCCCCGCAGCACTCCCTGGCGGGCGCCGTGCAGAAGGGACTCCTCGCGGACGCGGGTCATCAGGAAGATGTTGTAGTCGACCCCGAGGGCCACCAGGAACACGAAGCCGTAGAGCGGTACGGAGGAGTCCGTCCCACTGAACCCGAGGAGCTGCTGGAACACGATCGCCGAGATGCCCAGGGTCGCGACGAAGCTGAGGGCGACGGTGGTGACCAGGAGCAGGGGCATCAGCACCGAGCGCAGCAGCCCGACGAGGATGATCAGGATGATCACCAGGACGACGGGGATGATGAGTGTGCGGTCCTGCTCGGCCGTGCGCTGGGTGTCGTACTGCTGCGCGCTGTAGCCGCCGACGATCGCGTCGGCGTCCGGTACGGCGTGAACCGCCTGACGCAGTCGGACGACGGTCTGCTGTGCGGCCCTGCTGTCCGAGGGTGCCTCGAGCGTGGCGTTGAGGCGGATCTTCCCGTCCGCCACGAGCGGGGTGCCGCCCGCCGGGCCCGGTGCGGTGACGGGAGTGACGGCGGCGACGCCTTCGGTCTGCCCGGCCGCCCGCGTGACCTGGGCGAGCTGGTCGGCGTCCGCGATCACGACGGCCGGATTGCCCGATCCGCCGGGGAAGTGCTCGCTCAGGGTCTGCTGTGCGGCCACCGACGGGGCGTCGTTCACGAAGATTTCGTCCAGCGGCACGCCTTTGGCGTTGAGCGTGGGGGCGAACGCGGCGCAGGCCAGGAGCAGGGCGAGACTGAGGGCCCAGACCTTGCGCGGGGCGCGGTCCACCCAGGCCGCCACGGTCTCCCAGATGCCGCGGCCTGTGGTGTCGTCAGCGGTGTGGCGGATCTTGGCGGGCCAGTAGGCGGCGCGGCCCAGCAGGACGAGGACGGCGGGCAGGAAGGTGAGGGTGCTCAAGACCGCGCACACGATGCCGATCGCCCCCACCGGGCCGAGGGCGCGGTTGTTGGTGAGGTCGCTCAACAGCAGGGCGAGCAGGCCGAGGGCGACGGTGCCCGCGCTCGCCGTGATGGGGCCGACCGACCGGCGCAGGGCCGCCCGTACGGCGGCGAATCGGTCCGAGCGGGCCTGGAGCTCCTCGCGGAAGCGTGCTGTGAGCAGCAGGGAGTAGTCGGTGGCCGCACCGATCACGAGGATCGAGAGGATGCCCTGTACCTGCCCGTCGACGCGGACGACGCCCCGGTCGGCCAGCACGTAGACGATCGCGCAGGCGAGTCCCAGGGAGAACACGGCCCCGACGATGATCACCACGGGGAGCAGCAGGCTGCGGTAGACCACCAGCAGGATGAGCAGGACCGCGATCAGGGCAACGGCCAGCAGGAGCCCGTCGATCCCGGCGAACGCATCGGCGAGATCGGCTTGGCTCGCCGCGGGGCCGGCCACCTGTGCGACGGTCCCGGGGACCTTGCCCGCGGCCGCCGCGATCTCCTCCAAGGCGCGGGGCAACTCCTCTCCGAGGTCGGGCTTGAGCTGTACGACGCCTTGCAGCGCCTGGCCGTCGGCGGAGAGGGCGGCGGCGGAGGAAGGACCGGCCACGAAGTCGGCGTCGCCCAGACCGGCCAAGGCCCGCGTGGCTTCCTCCTGCTGCTGGGGACCCGGCTTCGCGCCCGGCGTCTTCGCCGTCCACACCACGACCGCCGGCAGGGTCTCGTCCTGCCGGAAGGCCTTCTGCGCCTCGACGACCTGGGTGGATTCGGCACTGCGGGGCAGGAACGCGGTCTGATCGTTGGTGGCCACCTCGCCGAGCTTGCCCGCGTACGGACCCAGCCCGCCTCCGACGAGCAGCCATGCGACGAGCAGGATGACGGGGATCAGCCATCGGGTGAAGCGTGGTGAGGCGGACATGAAGCTCCTGGAGATCTGTCTCAACAGTTGACAATCTCAATCATTGAGAGAGATGAGACGAGGGGTGTTGCGACAGCCAGGAGGGCCGGCGCCGTTTGTTCGTACCCCTGTCTTCTCCGGTAAGGGCGGCCACGGATGCGGGCCGCCGGAGATTCAGCGCCCCGGCGCCCGCAGCTCGCCGAGTTCCCCGTTCACGGCGGCGAGGAACCGGTGCCGCCTAGCACCTCCTCGCGGACCGGCCGGAGCTGCTGCCCCGGCTGCAGCACGAGGACCGGATGCGGGAGAACTCGTACGGCATGGCCGAGGCGGTCCTCGAGGCGCGCGGTGCGCTCGGCGACCGTACGGCGGCGAGGGACCTGGCGACGCTCGCCTTCAGCCCGTGGCGTCACCGGCGGGAGACCGGCGGGGCCGGGCTGGACGCACTGGCCGCCCGGCGCGGGGTCGAGTCGGTGCCGGCCGAACTCGGCGGGGCCAGGCCCGAGGACCGCTCCGTCGCAGCCCGTATGCGCCATCGAGGAGGCGGGGACATGACCGGCGCGCTCGCCCACTGGCGACCGGGGCGTCGCCTACCGCGCCCAGGCGCTCCTGACCGACCCCGAACGGCTGCGCGCCTACCTGGCCGAGGCGCCGACCGAGGAGGCGAAGCTGTGGGCCGTGTACGCGCTGCACCGTCTGACCGGTGACGCCGCCGAGACGCGGAAGCCGTACGAGAAGGCGGGGCGACCCCGCGTCGAGGTGGCCGGCCTCGACGAAGAGCGGCGCGCCGCGATCGTCCACGAGTACGTCCAGTACACGGAGCGCCCCTCCGCCTTGCCAGGCACGGCACCAGGCGCTGCGGGCTCGGCCGACAAGATCCGAAAGAGACGGCCTGGGCCGCCTGGGTACCCTCGCCTTGTGGAAGATCGCGAGGAGCATGTGAGGTATCAGCAGGACCGGACCGTGCTGGCGGCGATCGGGGCTCATCTCGATCCCCAGATCGGCCGGATCAGCGTGCGGTTGCCGCGGTCCGTTGGCGAGTCGGCCGTTGCCGCCTGGGATCGCGACGAACTGGGTGGGGTCGCAGACGAGAGCCGCGAAGAGTACGCGCTGCGCGACGATGCCGCCGAGCTCGCCTTCATCGGCTTGGCCATCACCTCGCGCGGCGTATGGGAGGGCGAGGAGGTCGTCGTCGACTTGGAAGTCACCGAGATCGCGGCGGCATTGCGGGCCGCGCGGTAGCTCAGGCTGGGGCCGCGCGAGGTCGTCCGCCCCAGCGGGGCAGCGTGAGGCTTCGAGGCCGATGGACGATGGACGATGACGACCGTGGACCATGCCGCGGGGTCCCGCTGAGAACGATGCCGAGGCGTTTGCCGCGCAGCTCGTGGCCGCGTTTCGCGTCGCCGAGGGCCATGGGTTGGGCGGACTCGGGGGCACGGCGGATCGCGCGCGGGCTCATGCGAAACTTTTCCGATGAGCCTCAGCCGCGCCCCCCGTCGCAGCCGCTCGGTCAGCGGCCGCACTGCCCTGCTGACCGCGGCGGCCCTCGCCGGCGCCCTGACCCTCGCGGCGTGCGATGCGGGCGGGGCCAAGTCCGCCGGCTCCGCCGGCTCCGCCGGCGGCAACTACGTGACGGGCTCCAACGGCATCTCCACCGCGGCCAAGGCCGACCGCATCGAGGCACCCAAGCTCGACGGCGAGACCGTCGACGGCAAGACGCTGGACACCACCGAGCTCAAGGGCAAGGTCGTCGTCCTCAACGTCTGGGGTTCCTGGTGCAGGCCGTGCCGGGGGGAGGCCCCGTACTTCGCGCAGGTCTCCAAGGAACTGGAGGCCGCCGGACAGCCCGCCGCCTTCGTCGGCATCAACATCCGCGACAACACCAAGGAGAACGCCGCCGCCTTCGAAGAGACCTACGGGATCACCTACCCGAGCCTCTTCAACCCGGATGGAAAGCTACTGCTCCGCTTCCCCGGGGGCTCGCTCAACCCGAACGCCATTCCGTCCACGATCATCCTCGACAGGGACGGCAAGATCGCCGCCCGCATGCTGGCGGCGGTCAACGCCGAGAAGCTGCGCTCGATGATCGACCCCGTCCTCGCGGAGAAATAGCGCCGGCTTCGGCCTTGAGATGCTGCGAGCAGCACCGAAGGGATGCCCGTGGACGCCGTCATGCCCAAGCCGGTGCGGCCCCGGCCCCAGCTCCCGGCAGCCCTGAGCGCGACCGCGGGCCTGCGGAACCGCCCCACTCGGGGCGGGTCCGCAGGCCCGCGTCAAGCCCCTGAGGGCCTGTGTTCCAAGGGCGCGGGCGCACGCACCGCACCGCACCCCACCGCACCGGTCAGGCCGTCAGGTAGGCCCGGGTGACCGTGATCTCCGACCTGTTGCCCGAGGCGTCGGTCACCGTGCCCCGGAGGGAGACGTGGCCGCCCTTCGCCGGGTTCTTGACCGTCGCCGCGCCGGACGTCACCGGGACGGTCCGCCAGGTGCGGCCGTCGTCGTAGGAGACCTGGACCGTGAGGGACTTCGACTTGCCGCCGAGGACGGTCACCGGGACGCGGACCTTCCGGTCAGCCGGCGACGTACCCCTCAGGGACAGCTCCGGGCTGAAGTGCACGGTCGAGACGGGGACCGTGACCTTCTTGTCCTCGGGCGTCGTCTTCGAACGGAACCACCAGGTGGCGGTCACCTTGGTCGAGGTCCGCGCCACCGTCTCCGGCCGGGTGAACGAGGTGACCAGCTTGTACGCGGCGTTCGCCGCCGGGAGGGTGAAGCCCCCCGAGTCGGACAGCTCCACGTCCTGCGTGCCCATGACCTTGCCGTCGCGGTACAGGACGGTCTCGCCCTGGCCGACGAAGTCGCGGCCGGTGTGGCCGGCCCCGTCCGACAGCAGCGGCGGCCCGCCGAACAGGTCGTCGCCCCTGCGGAACAGCGCGTGTCCCTGTTCGGGCGCCATGCGCGGGCCGAACACCCCGGCGGCGAACCGCTCCCGGTAGGTCCGCCCCGCCTGGTAGGCGACCGGTCCGCCCGCGTACTCGTTCTCCTGGACGGGGAAGCCGTCCGCGTCCGTCCCCCACTGCACCGTGGCCAGGTGCCACAACACCCCCTCCCTCGCCGACAGATGGAGCTTCACCGAGCCCGGCAGCGGCCGCGCGACGTAGGCGGCACTCTCCCCGACGCCGCCGGGCAGCACGCCCCGTGCGACGACCTCGCCCTGCTTGCCGGCCGCCGAGGAGCCCTGCTCGACCGCGACCGTCGCGAGCTCGCTCCGCCCCACGTGCTTCACGTAGCCGGTGGCCAGCCGCTGTACCGGGCCGCCCGAGACGAGGTGGTACTCCTCCGCCGCGCCGTCCGTCCAGTGCGCGTCCCACTGCTGGACCAGGGTGGTGACCGGGACCGGATCCATGCTCTGTCCCGCCGTGCTCCGTCCCGTCATGTTCTGTTCCCGCCGCTCGTCCACGGGGGCGGCGCCGGAGGTCACGTCCGGGCCCAAGTGCGCGGTGCGCAGCCCGGTGAGGTCCATGACCCACATCCCGAAGCCCCGGGAGGCCGTGGGCAGCCGCAGGTCGTAGCCGAGCGAGGCGGACGAGAGGGTGGCGGACCTCGAGGGCACGGTGATGTCCACGGGCTTGGCGGTGCGCGCGTCGACGTTCAGGGTGGTGTCACCGGTGATGTCCAGGCGCGGCTGCGCCAGCCAGTCGATGCCCTTGGAAGCGTCGTTCACGTCCACGTAGAAGTTCGAGTCCAGCATGTACGAGCCGGGGGGCACCCGCAGCGTGTGCGTGTCGCTCCCCTTCTCGCCGCTCCCCTCCTCGCCGCTCACGGTCCCGCCGACCCACCAGAACTCCCGGTCGGCGCCCCCACCCGTCATCCCCTTGAGCGCGGCCCGGTAGGCCGTGGGCTCCTTGCCGTCGCGCCCGATGTGCTTGACGGTCAGGTCGTACGCTTCCGCCTCGATCTCGATGGCCATCCCGGTACGGACGCTCTGCCCGCCCGGGCCGCTCGCGACCACGTACCCCGTGTAGGTGCCGGGCGGCAGACCGCCGAGCCGGGAGTCGACCGTGATGCCCACCGAGGCGCTGCCGCCCGCCGGGACGGTCACCCGGGGCGCGTCGAACGCGAGGAAGCCGGCCGGTGCCGTACTGCCGTCCGGGCCGGTGGCGTCCCCCGACAGGTCGAGAACGACCGGGTCGGTGCCCAGGTTCCGGTAGGTCAGCTGCTTCTTCTCCGGAGTGTCGTCGTGGTGCGGCCACGCCTGGGCGGCGTAGGACAGCGACTGGGGTGCGGCGGCGAGCGGCTGGCGCAGCGCGTTGGCGACGGAGATCCGGCCGCTGCCCTGCTGGAACGCGCCGTAGGCCCCCGGCTTCGTGGACCCGGTCAGGACGCTCTTGAGGTCGGAGCCGGTCCACCCGGGGTGCTGCTGCTTGAGCAGCGCTGCCGCGCCTGCGGCGTGCGGGGTGGCCATCGAGGTGCCGGACATCGAGACGTAGCCGTCCGGATCACCGCCCTCGCCGCCACCGGACAGGGCCGCCGCCGTGACGTCGACGCCCGGCGCGGTGACGTCCGGCTTGATCGCCCCGTCGCCGAGGCGCGGGCCGGTGCCGGAGAAGGGGGCCAGGACGTCGGAGTCGTCGACCGCGCCCACGGTCAGCGCGGCGTCCGCGCTGCCGGGGGAGTCCACGGTGGCGGATCCGTACTCGCCCCTGTTGCCGGCCGCGATGGCGAACAGCACGCCGTGCTCGGCGCTCAGCTTGTTCACGGCCTCTTCGAGGGGGTCGACGCCGGGGTAGTCGGCGCCGGCGAGGCTCAGGTTGACGACCTGCGCGCCCTGGGCGACGGCCCATTCCATGCCGGCGATGATCTCGGAGTCGTCGCCGTAGCCCTGGTCGTCGAGGACCTTGCCGTTGATGATCGAGGCACCGGGGGCCACCCCCTTGAACTTCCCGCCCGACTTGGCGCCCGTGCCCGCCGCGATCGAGGCCACGTGGGTGCCGTGCCCGTGCCGGTCCTTCGGGTCCTCGGAAACGGTGAAGTTCTGCTCCGCCACGACCTTCCCGACGAGGTCGGAGTGGGTGGAGTCGACTCCGGTGTCCAGCACGGCGATCTTCACGCCGGCGCCGTTGTACCCGGCCTCCCAGGCCCGGTCGGCCCCGATCTGCCGGGTGGTCTTGTCGAGGGTCGCGGACCGTACGGAGTCCAGCCAGACCTTCGCGATCCCGGGAGCCAGACCGGGATCCCCGCCACGGGCCAGGCCGGGCGCCTGCGTGCCGGTCAGGGCCCGCGTGCCGGTCAGCGCCTGCCAGGCGGCGGCCGCCCCCGCGGAGCTCGCGCTGACCGCGTCGGCGCCGAGGAACGCGTACGTACGGTCCACCTGGAGCCCGCCGCCACCTCGCACGGCCGACCGCCCGGCGGGCGCGAACCCCTTCTCGTAGCTGACGATCAGCCGCACCCGGTCACCGCTGCCCCGAGCCCGGCGGTACTCGGCCCGGCTGAGCTCGGTGATGTCGAACAGCCGGGCGTCGAGCCGCCCCGCCAGGACGAGCCCCCGCACGTCGGCGGGGACGAGGCTGGTGCACCCGTTGTCCCGCTCCACGGAGACGGCGATCTTCTCGCGCCCTGGCGCGGGCTGGAACGCGACGGGACGCCCGGCGCCGTCCACGGTGACCCGGTCGCCGGTGACGAGGGTGAGCCGGGTGAGCCCGTCGGCTCCGGCGCCCCCCGCTTCCCCGGCCGGGGAAGCGGCACCGGCAGCCGCGGCAGGTGTGATGAGCGGGGTGGTGAGCCCGGCCACGAGAGCGAAGGCGGCAAGAACGGCCGCGGACCCCGCTCTCGCTCCGTTCCGCCTGATCTGAGGTGTGCGTCGCACGTCGTTTCCCCCTGGATTTAGGTGAGCGCCGCTGTCCTCCCGCAGCCCTCACCTCCAGAATCGCGAAGCGATCCCCGAATGTAACGACCCCTCAACTGGCTGTTACTGAACGCTCATTCGCCGCGCATCCCGTGCGCACACCCCACGCACACAGCGCACATCGCCGCCCGCCGCGAGGGGATGCGGGACCTCTTTCCCCTTCCCCCGGCAGTCCCCCCAAGGCCGCGGCTCGACCCGCACGGCGACTCCGGGTCGGTCCGTTTCGCGGCGATGCTTCGCCTCGGTCGTACTCGCCGGGGCCCCGCGTGCGCGACGGGCGGTAGGCCGCTGGCGGTGGCTGTCCGTCTTCCTGAGCCGGGTCATGCCTCTGACCAGTGGGGAAGCTGGTAGATCTTGGGGGCATGGTGTCTGCTGTGTGCCGGGCTTACGGAGTTTGCGTCTGTGGCGAGCGAGCTGTGTGGCTGGGGTAACTCGACCTGAGGTAGAGATGACGATGGGCGACGAGGCCGCGCAACAGCGCAAGGAATCCGAGCAGCGGCTCCTCAAGGCGGAGCACGAGGTGCTCGGGCGGGAGAACGACCTCAAGGATGCGTTGCGGGGTGACGATCCCGAGGCGATCACCCGGTTCAGGGAGAGGCTGGGCGAGGCCCGGAGAGGACTCCGCAATGCCCGTGGGGCTCTGGAGCGATAGGCGTCGCAGGCACGGCGGCCCCGCCGCACCTGCAACAGCACCGGACACCGGCTCACATCTCGGAACCTCCCCGCCTCCTTCGGCCGACGCGAGGCCCCCGCGTCTTTTCCACGTCGGTCGGTCCTACTGACGCTGCTCGATCCCGATCGCCTTCGCCAGTTCCTCGTGCGCCGTGCCGGGCTTGCCCGAGTGCTGTTCCAGCAGCGCGGCGGCGATGGCGTCCAGCTTGCGCTGGATGGCGTGCTCGGCCCGCCGTTCGGAGTTCTTCAGCAGGGCCAGCAGGAGCAGGGCGACGGAGGCCACGGCATCGCCCGCCAGGTGCTGCCAGCTCTGGGACAGATGCAGGACGTGCACGACCACGACGTTGACCACCAGGGCCACGCACACCACGAAGAAGGCGGCCGAACTCGTGAAGTTGGAGGCCAGCTCGGCCAGCCTCTCGAACGGACCGACGTGGCCGTCCTCGTTCTTCTCAGCGGGATGCTCGAATGTCATGCCGAGCATCATCCCGGTCGGCGCGGCTGTCGCGCCCGCTGAACACGGACGGCTTGTCGCGGAACCTCCCGAGCACCCGGTGGAAGCGCCACAGTTCGGTGCCGCACACCTGGGCCCCGTCATGGGGGTGAGCCCGAAGGACCTCGAATCTCCCGCAGACCCGTCCTGAATGCCTGAATGCCGCCGTCGAACACCGCGGTGAAGACCGCGTCCGCATCAGGCCCCTGCGGAGGGAAGCCCAGCGCCCAGACGAGCACCTGTCCGGTGTCCCGGGAGTGCACCCAACCGGGACACCGGTTACGGCCCGTCCACGCGGTTGCCGAAGCCGACCGCGACGATCCGCCGCGTCCATCGTCGCTTCCATCCGCTGCACCGAACCGGGGTCCGCGCCCAGCGCCGGGGGCCGCCTGCGTACCCAAAGGAGCACCCCGGCCCGTACGTTCGCCTTGCGTCGATGCCCGACGAACGAGACCGTCGGCGAGCCCCTCACCCCGGACGAGGCGCGCGAGAAGATCCGGGCCGCACTCGCCCGAGCCGCCCAGAACCCCCGTGCGCAGTGGAGCTGGGCCATCCTCGCGGGGGACGACGTGGTCGGCCTCATCTCCGTACGGCGCCGCTCCCCGACCATGGAGGCCATGCACCATCCCGACAACCCCGCCTCCGGCCGCGTCCTGGCCAAGACCGGCTTCGCCCCATCGGCACCAGAGATCAGCGGGACCACAACGGATCGCTCTTGCCATATCCGGCATACGCACTCGGGCAGGACTGACCATCAGGTCTACGCCCTCTTGGTCAATGGGGGGTGTCCGGGCACCGAAGGCGACCGCGCCATCGCCGGTCACACCTCCACGAAGCCGTGATCGGCACCCGCTTCGCCCGCGCCGACGTCATCCCCACCGGCTGATTTGACCCACCCCAGGGTGCCCGCGCACGTCGGCCCCGGAGCCCGGAGCCCGGAGCCCGGAGCCCGGAGCCCGGAGCCCGGAGCCCGGAGCCCGGAGCCCGGAGCCCGGAGCCCGGAGCCCGGAGCCCGGAGCCCGGAGCCCGGAGCCCGGAGCCCGGAGCGGCGCGGCGCGGCCGGCACCTGCGCCTGCGCCTCCAGCTAGCCCCAACCCCCGTCTGCCTCCGCGGCGCGGATCACCGTACTGATGGACCTCTGCGGGAGTGCACGGCCGCGCCCACGCGACCAGGCCAAACTTCTACATTAGTGTGGTTTTCTGTTTCGGCTACTCGGCTACCGGCTTCGGCCGCGAGAGGGATACGACATGGGTGTGAGCCTGTCCAAGGGCGGCAATGTCTCGCTGAGCAAGGAGGCGCCGGGCCTGACCGCGGTACTGGTCGGCCTGGGCTGGGACGTCCGTACGACCACCGGCACCGACTACGACCTCGACGCCAGCGCCCTGCTGGTGGGGGAGTCCGGCAAGGTGCCCTCCAGCGGGCACTTCGTCTTCTACAACAACCTGAAGAGCCCCGACGGCTCCGTCGAGCACACCGGCGACAACCTCACCGGTGAGGGCGAGGGCGACGACGAGGTGGTCAAGGTCGACCTCGCCGCCGTCCCGGCGGACATCCAGAAGATCGTTTTCCCGGTCTCCATCCACGACGCGGAGGCCCGCGGCCACAGCTTCGGCCAGGTCCGCAACGCCTTCATCCGCGTCGTCAACCAGGCCGGCGGCGCCGAACTCGCCCGCTACGACCTCTCCGAGGACGCCGCAACCGAGACCGCGATGATCTTCGGCGAGCTCTACCGCAACGGCGCCGAATGGAAGTTCCGCGCCGTGGGCCAGGGGTACGCCTCCGGCCTGACCGGGATCGTCGCCGACTTCGGCGTCTGACAGGCAGGTGAGTCCGGGCGGGCCGGAGGTCCGGCCCGCCGATCGCGCCGGCACCCGCATGGGTGGCTTGGCCGGCCCCCCGCGCGCGGGGCCGGCCAAGCGTCAGCCTCCGAGGCGGCGCAAGAACTCCGGAACCGGCGAACCGGGATCGAAGGCACCGGAGCGATCGAGACGAGTCGCGGCGGCTGGGGGAGCGGGAGTTCCCGGCAGTCGGCGCAACGCCGTGCGAGCCTCACCTCCACCGTCAGCACGCGCTGGCGCCTGTGACGCAGATCCGGATCGCCCCGCTGAACCGCAAGACCCTTCGACGAGGCCATCGCCGGCGTCCGCCCGTCGCCCCAGGAATCCGCCGGATCACCGACTGGACGATGCGGCACCCCGAGCACCTATGGGCCTATTGCGGGTCGGCGATGTCCTGGTCTTTCAACTCCTGCCCTGCCCCGGTCATCAGCACCGGCATCCGCTCGCGGGCCATTCGAGGGGTTCTGGCTCTCTGACGGGCTCTGCTCCTGCGGTGGAGGCTCTGTGTGGTCGTCGTCAGCGTGGCCTTCGTTCGCCCGTGAGGGAAGGCTGCGTCCCGCGTGTGATCGTCAGGCGGGCCAGTCGCTCCTGCGCTGCCGCAGTCTTCTCGCGCAGCACATAGGCAGCCCTCCTCGCACAACATGCAGCCGAGACCCGGGCCTCGCAGCACTGGAGCCCCGACTGTCGCAAGTGCTCGCCCGAAGCGGCAGCTGCCCTGCCTCGTTCTCACGCCCCCGGGAACCCGATGTCGGTGACGCCAGAAAGGTTGCGCCAAAAGAAGCGCAGTGCTGGAGGGGCCATGCCATCTGAGGAAATACATCTCACCGCGCTCCTGTCCGTCATGTCGGCCCATGATGGTGCGGATGAGCAGGTGGACTGGGACGAGCTGCGACGAGCTTGGCGAGTCGGGTTTCCGTCCGACTACAGGGCCTTCATGGCCGCATACGGCGCCGGAGGCATCGACGACGCGTTCGGCGTTCTCACTCCCGAAGCGACCCCGCAGCCACCAGAGGGCCCGGGAATCGGGAGCATGGCGGGCGAGACCGCCGGCATGCGACACATCTGGGCGACCGAAGGAGGTTCCGACGGAGTCACCGCCGGCCCTGATTCCGTCATCGCTTGGGGTGTCAGCTGCGGAGCCGACATCCTCTGCTGGGTCGCCGTTGACGAGGACCCCGACAAGTGGCCGGTGATCGTGTGGGAACGGCACGGCCGGCCCCACTGGAAGATCTACGACTGCGGAATGGTGGAGTTCCTCCACCGTCTGTTCGCCGAAGCCTTCGACAAGTGCCCGCTCAGCGATGGGTCGCTGTGGGGCGAGCCCGCTCCGCACTTCGTCCACTGGCGCGAGGAACAACGACGCCGGGAGTCCGGAATCGACCCCTATACAGGTGAACCCAACCCGTTCTTCGGCATGGAGTACGACCTGTCTCTTATAACCATCTGACGCTGCCGACCACCTAACATGTGTAGTGCCGGGTGGGGCGGGCGGGGTAACAGCGGCCCGAACGATGCCTGTTGCCCCCCGAAGGCCGTGACGCCCGCAGGTCCGAGTCTCACCTTTGGGACGGCATCGGTGTGGAGAACCCGGCAGGCGCGCCGCATCTGTCAACAGGACTATCGGTGACTGTTACCCCGCCGGGTGGAAGTCTGCCGTCCGTCTGGCGGCGCGTCAAGAGACCTGCACTTCAGACGGGTTGGACCTGCGGCATGATCAGTACTGGTATGACCCGATTGAGAAAGACCGGAGGGCTTTGGGGTGGCTATGTACTCTCCAGAGCCATCAGCCCGCGCCGGTAGACGACCGCGGCTTCGCCGGTGCGCCCCCACTGGATCATTTGGTCTCCGAGGATCCGGCAGGTCGTGGCGACTTCAAGCGTGGCTCCTATGGCCTGGTAGCGGTCGATCGCCCCGTGGAAGAGTGCCTCGGCGCCGGCGTCGTCGGCGCGGTCCACGGCGATGTGCGCGCCGATGCGGTCCAGCTCCGCGGCCTGTTCCGGGTCGTGGTAGTCGTGCGACAGAGCGCGGCACTCCTCCACCAGGGCGCCGGCCTTCTCGGTATCGCCCATCCGGCGCAGGACTTCGGCGAGTTCCGCGGTGGCATTGACCTGGCGGGGCAGGGCCTTGGTTTCCGCGAAGACGGCTGCCGCGTGGCGCAGGCGCTCCTCGGCTTGATGGAGGTCTCCCCGGCGGGCGGAGAGGTAGCCCTGGGCGAAGTGGCACATGCCGACCTCGGTGCGCAGCCGCAGGTGCCCGTACAGGGCTACCGCCCGGGTGAGCACTTGTTCGGCTTCCTCGTACCGAGCCTGAGCGGCCAGTACGCGATTGACGTGGTAGTAGCCCTGTGCCAGGACGTCGGGATCCTTCACCTGCGGGGCGATCGCCAGTGCGGCGGCGGCAGCGGCAGCGGCCTGGTCGATGTCGCCTCGCTCAACCAGTGGCAGGACGGTCGCGGCGCGCAGTGCGAACTGCGCCGCGATCTGTCCGGTCTGCTGTGCTGTGCGCAGCTGGTCCTCCGCCAGCGCGAGCGCGTCGGTGATCGCGCCGCGGGCGAACAGAGCTCCCATCCGGCCCATCACGGCGGGCAGTCGGACGTTCAGGGGCTGCCCGGCCAGCAGTTCTTCGGCCTTGGTGAACAGCATTAGGGCCCGGTCAGGGTCCCCCTGGTGCCGGGCGGCCAGTCCCAGCCCGCAGTGGCCCGCGGCGTCGAGCTCCGGGTCGTCGTGCAGGCCTGCGGCGCAGACCACCTCCTGGTACGCCTCGGACGCCTGCGCCACTTCGCCCCGGGAAAGAGTGAGCCGGGCTTCGGCGAGCGAGTTCCGCAGATCCCGCCGTTGGCCGGGCTCGTACGGGTAGCAAAGGTCTTCCATGGTGACGCCGAGCCGCTCGGCGAAATGGGAGGTAGCGCGGGGGGACGGGGTGCGCTTGCCCCCTTCAATCGACGACACGTAGGCACGGGTGAAGGCATCCCCGGCCAAGTGAGCCTGGGTCGCTTGGCGCAGGGTGCGCAGACGCAGGATCCGGGAGCCGATCCCGGCCACATCGGCGCCCAGGGGGAACGCATCGTCGGACATGCCCGTCATATTAGGCCCTCCCCAAATTCCGGATTGCGGCACCTGGCGCCGGGCTGCTCCAACTCCGGTTGGAGCAGCTTGCGTTCATCCTCTTGACGTTCTTCGAGGGCCGACAGCAGACTCGCCACCAAGCGAGGTAACGGCGATCGTAACTGCTGTTTACAGCATGGGCGCGAGAATCCGTGATGAGGTCCGGTACGCCCGTGGGGGGTGTGTGTCCGGCCCCGCGCCCATCCGCAGCCCTCTCCGGGCGGAGGGTCGCCGTTGCCTCGCCCCTGTGCACTTCCAGATCGGCGGCCCCGTTTTCAAAGCGCGGTCCGAACCACCGAAGGCTGAGATGCGCCGAGGTGGTGACGACGCGTGCGGACCGGGTCTTCCCGTACCCATGAGGAGCCACATGCGATCCGCTCTCGGCCGCAAGCGCGGCCGGATATCCATCGCGATCACCACCGGTGTCGTCGCCACCGCCGCGCTGCTCGGCGCCCAGGCCGTACCGGCTGCCGCCAGCCCCGGCCAGGCACCGGCGCAGGCCCTGAAGATCCCCGTCCTACCCGCCGCCGGCACCTACGACGGGTTCATCGTCGGCTTCCGCCAGGGCACCGCAGCCGCCGGCTCCGACGCGGAGGCCACGAAGGCAGTCGCGGCGGTCGCGAAGGCCGACAAGCGGCAGGCCGGGCTCGAGCGGCGGCTGGCCACCGGCGGGGTGCTGGTGAAGACTCCGGGAACGCTGAGCCCGGAGCAGGCCGGGCGCCTGATGGAGCGGTTCGCGGCGCGCGACGATGTCGCCTTCGTCGAACCGAACACCGTCCTGCAGGCGTTCTCCACCCCGAATGACACCCGATACAACGAGCAGTGGGACTTCCACGAGGCCGCTGCCGGGATGAAGGTGGACACCGCCTGGGACGTCGCGACCAAGCGAGGATCTGGCGTCACCGTCGCCGTGATCGACACCGGCTACGTCGCCCACTCGGACCTGGCCGCCAACGTCATCCCCGGCTACGACTTCATCTCCGACGCCAACAACGCCAACGATGGCGATGGCCGCGACGCCGACTCCGCCGACCCCGGCGACGGGTCCAAGGCCGGCGACTGCACCTTCGGGCAGGCCCGCAACTCCTCCTGGCACGGCACCCACGTAGCCGGCACGATCGCCGCTGTCACGGGTAACGGCAAGGGCGTGGCCGGTATCGCGTACAACGCCAAGATCCAGCCCGTCCGCGTCCTCGGCCGCTGCGGAGCCACCTCCGCCGACATTGCCGATGCCATCATCTGGGCCTCGGGCGGCACCGTCAGCGGGGTGCCCGCCAACTCCACCCCCGCCAAGGTCATCAACATGAGCCTCGGCGGCGAGGCGGCCTGCGACTCCACCACCCAGAACGCCATCAGCAGCGCCGTCTCCCGCGGCACCTCCGTGGTCGTCGCGGCGGGCAACTCCAACAAGGACGTCTCCGGCTTCACCCCGGCCAGCTGCAACAACGTGATCTCGGTCGCCGCCTCGGACCGGGCCGGCAACCGCGCCTCTTACTCCAACTTCGGAGCCAAGATCGACCTCGCCGCCCCCGGCGGCGACGGCAGCGCTGCCGACGACCCGGGCCGCATCCTGTCCACGCTCAACAGCGGCGCACAGGGCCCGGCCGCCGAGTCCTACGCCTTCTACCGCGGCACCAGCATGGCCTCCCCGCACGTCGCCGGCCTCGCCGCTCTCATGCTCGGCGAGAAGGCCATGACCCCGGCCCAGGTCGAATCGACCATGAAGGCCAACACCCGGCCCATGCCGGGCACCTGCTCCGGAGGCTGCGGAGCGGGCCTCGCCGACGCCGACAAGACCGCCCGCGCCGTGGCCGGCACCCCTGTCAGCGGAGTGACCGTCACCAACCCCGGCAACCAGACCAGCACCGTCAACACCGCCGCCAGTCTCCAGATCCAGGCCACCACCACCGCCGGCGGCACCCTCACCTACAGCGCCACCGGCCTCCCCGCCGGCCTGACCCTCAACACCTCGACCGGACTCATCTCCGGAACCCCGACCACCGCCGCAACCAGCACGGTCACCATCACCGCCACCGACAGCACCGGCCCCTCCGACAGCGAGAGCTTCACCTGGACCGTCAACAACGCCGGCGGCGGAAGCTACTTCGAGAACACCACCAACCTCAACATCCCCGACCCCGGCAACGTGACCAGCTCCATCCCCGTCACCGGCCTCAGCGGCAACGCCCCCACCACACTCAAGGTCGCCGTCGACATCAAGCACACCTACCGCGGTGACGTCATCATCGACCTCATCGCCCCCGACGGCACCAGCTACCGCCTCAAGAACATCGACGGCTGGGACAGCGCCGACAACATCCTCGCCACCTACACCGTCAACGCCTCCTCCGAGACCGCCAACGGCACCTGGAAGCTGAAGGTCACCGACTGGTACAGCGGCGACTCCGGCTACCTCGATGCCTGGAGCCTCAAGTTCTGACGCCCGCCTGAACACCCAGGTGCGTCAGCCCTCTCGACCGGAACCGGTCGAGAGGGCTGACGCGCTTACGCGAAGCGAAAGTCAGCTACTACCCGCCCAGTTCACTGATCTCGAACAGGAGAACAGGTTGGTCGACGCCGCTTTGCTTCCGGAATGGAACGCGCCAACCTCTGGCCCCGCCGTGCGGTCGTGGCAGAGGCATAGTTGGACGCCTCGACGGCACGCAGGTCCGAGGTGGCGGGAGCCTCCACCACCCTGTACCGCTGCGCGGTGACGCCGTGGGCGGACACCCCACGGGCGCCTCTGGTCGGGGCCGTCCGGCCGAAGAACCCCCCATTCGGGGCTGGTGCTCTGAGCGTCACAGGGCAACCGGTGCCGGCGCGACCTAGGCTCCGATTTCCGATGATTGGCAACATCTGTGGCATCTGGAAGGTTCATCATGGCGGCTTCGGCGAACTCGCAGGTCTATCTCGTCGGGGGCGGGGTCGGGAGTCTGGCCGCGGCCGCGTTCCTGATCCGCGACGCGGGTGTGCGCGGGGAGAACATCCACGTACTGGAGCAGATCCGGATCGCCGGGGGCTCGATGGACGGCGCGCCCGCGCCGACACCCGAAGGCGGCTACGTCACACGCGGCGGCCGGATGTTCGAGACCATGTACTACGTCTGCCTGTGGGACCTCCTGGCGACGGTCCCCTCACTGGAGAATCCCACCGTCTCGGTCCTCGATGAGTTCCACGCGTTCAACACGGCACACCCGACCAACGCCAAGGCTCGGATCATCCTGAAGGACCGGTCCATCCCGGACGCCTCCAAGCTCGGCCTCGACGCCCGCGACCGGGCCGACCTGACGCGGCTGCTGGCCCTGCCCGAGCGCGTCATCGGTGCGCGCCGCATCGACGACTTCTTCCAGCCGCACTTCTTCGAGTCCAACTTCTGGTGCATGTGGCGCACCACGTTCGCGTTCCAGAACTGGCACTCCGCCATCGAGCTCAAACGCTACTTCCTGCGTTTCGCCCACATGTTCGATCAACTCCACACCCTGTCTCCCGTGCGGCGGAGCAAGTACAACCAGTACGACTCGGTGATCCGGCCCATCCAGTCGTGGGTGGAGAGCCAAGGGGTGCATCCCGACTTCGGAGTGACCGTCACCGACATCGAGTTCGCGGGGGCGCGGGCCAGGCGGGCATCGCGGATCCACCTCGACCGCGGCGAGGGGAACACCGAGATCATCGACCTCGGCCCCGACGACTACGTGTTCATCACCAACGGCTCGATGACCTCCGACACCACCTACGGCGACAGCAACACGGTGGCGCCGCTCATCCGGGACAAACGCGACGGCTCCTGGCAGCTCTGGGAGACGATCGCCAAGAAGGCCGACGACTTCGGGCGCCCCACGGCATTCTGCGGAAACATCGACGAGACCAAGTGGCAGTCGTTCACGCTCACGATGAGCAGCCGCACGCTGCTGGACCGCATCCAGGCCTACACGGACAACGTGCCGGGCGAGGGCGCGCTGATGACGTGGAAGGACTCACGGTGGCTGCTGTCGATCGTGGTCCCCGCGCAGCCGCACTTCGCGCACCAGAAGGAGAACACCTACACGCTCTGGGGCTACTCGCTGTTCGGAGATGTACCCGGCGACCACGTGCCCAAGAAGATGGACGACTGCACCGGCGCCGAAATCCTGGACGAGCTGCTCGGCCATCTCGGATTCGACGACATCGCCGACGAGGTCCACCGGACGACGAAGGTCACCACGGTCCAGATGCCCTACATCGACGCGCAGTTCCAGCGCAGGGTCGTCGAGGACCGCCCGCTGGTGATCCCCGACGGCGCCGAGAACTTCGCCTTCCTCGGGCAGTTCGTCGAGATCCCCGAGGGTGTCGTCTTCACCGTCGAGTACTCGGTGCGCAGCGCCATGATGGCCGTCTACCACCATTTCGGCATCGACCGGGAGATCCCGCCGATCTACCACGGCCTCTCCGACCCGAAGGTCGCCTGGACCGCCCTCAAGACGGCCTTCGCCTGACCCGCCCGCGCTCCGTCGCACCGATCACACGGTGGAACTCGGCCGCCTGGCTCTCGGCCCAGTTCCGGATCGCGGCGAAGGGGCCGATCGCGCCGTCGCGCAACGACGTGAGGGCTGTCTCGGTACGCGGCGGCACCTCGGCGTACACCTTGCGGTCGACCAGGCCGTCCCGTTCGGTCTCGCGGAGGTTGACGGTCAGGGCCTTGGGGGGTGATGCCCGCAACCGCGTCGCACAGGGCGGAGAACCGGTGGGTGCCCGACGCGAGCATGAGGGTGAATAGCTCTGGACCGCCGCGCCCGCGAGGGCATGAAGCTCATCCAGCCCGTCCTCGACGCGATCCGCCAGACCCCGGCCATCAACGACGACCCCACCATGCTCAACCTCCGCCCGGAGCGTGTACCGGCGCCCGTTCACCTTCTCGCCGCCCACGGGCTTCCGCGCTCCCCTGCCGTGAGCCGTTACCGCTCCCGTGGGTGTGGTGGGACAACGGGGGAACGGGAGCCCCTGCCAGGGGCCCTCGCAAGGGAAGGGGACACGAGCGACATGCCTACTGGTACCTGGGACGCCAGCGTGAAGCAGTTGTGCTTCGCGGACGACGGCACCCTGTTCACCGCCGACACCATCACCACCGGCGGCCCGTACGACGTCATCGCGGACATCGAGATCGGCGCCGAGCTGAACGGTTTCGCCAACGCCCACCGCCTGATCGTGACCGTCACCAACCTCACCACCAACCAGGTCATCGGCACCCAGACCCTGGCCATCCCCCTTACCCCCACCCACGATGTCCGCCGCGAGCAGCTTCGCGCGGACTTCCCGAGCCTGGCGGCCAATACGGCCAACGACGGGGACCTGCTGGTGGCCCGCTGCTCCTACAAGGTCACCGCGGGCGTCCACACCGACATCGCGCACGCCACCTCAGATCTGGCCATCGCCACAACCTGACCCAGGCGACGGCCCACTCGGGGGGATTCCGGGGGAGGGAGGAGGTGATCAGGATGGATGTCGTCGTGAGCGTGTACGTGCACGTCAGCACGTGGTGCTGCCACTGCTGGCCCTGCTGGTGGTAGAAAACGGAAAAGACTGTGCCCCCGAGAGCACCCAAGGCCCTCGGGGGCACAGCCGTGCACAGTCTGCGGGACAGGCCGGGATGGGAGAGCCCGCGACTGCTCCGAACCCGAGCCGGAAGCGAGCCGCCGACGAAGATCGAGCTGCCGAACAGCAAGGGCTTCAGCTGTGCGCGGGCGGTGTGGAGGGCGGCGGTGTATCCGGCGGGGTCGGAGCCGATGATGATGACGTTGCGTATGCCGTCGGCGGCGGTGGTCGTCACGTCGGTCACGGGGTCAGGCCTGCTTCTTGGCGTCGATCTCCGCGATCAGGCCCTCGATGAGGCCCTTGATCTCGTCGCGGATGGGGCGGACGGCCTCGACGCCCTGGCCTGCCGGGTCCTCCAGCTGCCAGTCGAGGTACGTCTTGCCGGGGAAGTACGGGCAGGCGTCGCCGCAGCCCATCGTGATGATGTAGTCGGACGCCTGGGCGGCCTCCGGAGTGAGGACCTTCGGCTTCTGGTCGGAGATGTCGATGCCCAGCTCGGCCATGGCGGCGACGGCCGAGGGGTTGATCTGCTCTCCGGGGACCGAGCCGGCGGAGCGGACCTCGACGCGGTCGCCGGCGAGGTGGCGCAGGAACCCGGCGGCCATCTGGGAGCGGCCCGCGTTGTGGATGCAGACGAACAGGACGGAGGCGGCAGGAGCGGAGGACATCTGTTTCTTCCTTGGGGTGAGGCGACTGCGGTGGGGGTGTGCGGGGGCTTCAGGGGGCGAGCTGGGTGAGGAGCTCGCTGATGTGGGCGTCGATGGCGTCGCGGATGTTTCGTACGACGGCGATCGGTGCGCCGTCGGGGTCGGCGACGGGCCAGTCGAGGTAGCGGCGGCCGGGCACGACGGGGCAGGCGTCGCCGCAGCCCATCGTGATCACGATGTCGGCGGCCTCGACGACTTCCGAGGTCAAAGGCTTGGGGTAGGCGTCGAGAAGGTCCGCGCCCGCCTCGGTGAGGGCCTGGGCGATGCGCGGCTCCACCTCGTCGGCGGGGTGGGTGCCCGCTGAGGAGACGGTGACGCGTTCGCCCGCTCGGTGGTGCGAGGAGGGCGGCGGCCATCTGGGAGCGGCCCGCGTTGTGGCTGCACACGAACAGGACTCGCGTCGGGCCGCTCGTCAGCCCTTGGGTGTGGGCGAGGGCGTCCAGGCGCTCGGCGGTCAGCCGTTCCGCCAGCACGACCACGTGCGTACGGATCCGGGCGTGCTCGGCGAGCAGGCCCAGCACGGTTTCCGGCGCGAAGCGGCCGGCGTACCGGGTGGCGAGGCGGGCAGCCCCCGCGGCCAGGCGTTCGTCCGGCAGGAGGGGTGAGGAGGGCGTGGGCATGGCGATCCTGTTCAAAGGAGCCAATAAAGTCAGCTCACGCTGGTGTCAGCCCCAGCTGATGTGACAGTATCAGCACATGATGACGTCAGTCGACACTGAACTGATCCGAGTCCTGGCAGACCCCCTCAGGCTTCAGATCGTGACCCTGCTCTCCCGCGAGACGCTG
This sequence comes from Streptomyces sp. ICC4, assembly GCF_003287915.1. NCBI lineage: Bacteria > Bacillati > Actinomycetota > Actinomycetes > Kitasatosporales > Streptomycetaceae > Streptomyces > Streptomyces sp. ICC4. Next base: position 871,705 of record NZ_CP030286.1, read on the forward strand.
TGCACCACGCACCTCGTGGAAGAGACCGGCGCCAAGCAGACCAACCTCTCCAACCACCTGAAGGTGCTCAGAGAGGCCGGGGTCGTGGAGACCGAACCGTGCGGCCGATTCATCTACTACAAGCTCCGCCCGGAAGTCATCGAGGCCCTCGCCGGTCAGTTCGCCGGGCTCGCGCAGGCCGCGCGTGCCACTTCCGAAGCGAACATCAAGCGGTCCTGCCCATAGTCCGCTTTGCCCCTCACCTGCCCGAGGAGAACCGTTGTCCGTCACCGAGCCCGTCGCCGACGCGCCCGCAGCGGTAACCGCGATACCCGCCGACGCGCCCCAGCCCGCACCCGGCGCGAGCCCGCCCGCCATTCCGCTGGTGGCCCGCGCGGCAGCCGAACTCGTCGGAACGGCCGCGCTGGTCGCGATCGCCGTCGGGTCCGGCATCCAGGCAACGAAGCTCACCCAGGACGTCGCGCTGCAGCTGCTGGCCAACTCCACCGCCACGGTCTTCGGCCTCGGCGTCCTGATCGCCCTCCTCGGCCCGGTCTCTGGAGCCCACTTCAACCCGGCGGTCAGCCTCGCCGAGTGGTGGACCACCCGCCGCACCGGCGGCGGAGTCACCGCCCGCGAGCTGGCCGCCTACGTGCCCGCCCAGATCACCGGCGCCATCGCGGGGGCGATCCTGGCCGACGCGATGTTCAGCGAGCCCCTGGTGAAGTGGGCGACCCACGACCGCTCGGCCGGGAACCTGCTGCTCGGCGAGGTTGTCGCTACCGCCGGTCTGGTCGTGCTGATCTTCGGCCTGGCCCGCACCGACCGGCTGCGCTTCGCACCCGTCGCGGTCGCCTCGTACATCGGCGCCGCGTACTGGTTCACCTCCTCCACCTCCTTCGCCAACCCGGCCGTCACGATTGGCCGCGCCTTCACGGATACCTTCGCGGGCATCGCTCCCGCCTCGGTTCCGGCGTTCGTCGGCGTGCAGCTCGTGGGCGCGGTGGTGGGCCTGGCCCTGGTGGCGCTCATCTTCATGCGAGGCACGACGGACACCGGAGTGCCCGCGGCATGACGCGGCACGCGGATGTGGTGGTGATCGGCGGCGGCCAAGCAGGGCTCGCCGCCGGCTACCACCTGCGTCGTCTGGGCATCGAGTTCGTCATCCTCGACGCCCAGACGGCGCCCGGCGGGGCCTGGCAGCACACCTGGGAATCCCTGCACCTGTTCTCCCCGGCCGCCTACTCCTCCCTGCCGGGCCGCTTCATGCCCGCGCAGGAGGGTGAGTTCTACCCTGACGCCGCGCACGTGGTCTCGTACCTCGCGGACTACGAGAAGCGGTACGAGCTTCCCGTCCAGCGGGGTGTGTGGGTCGATGCCGTCCACCGCGATGGCGACTTCCTGCGTGTGGAGACCGACTGCGGTGACTGGCGGGCCCGCGCGGTCATCAGCGCCACCGGAACCTGGACCCGTCCGTTCCTGCCCGCTGTTGCGGGCCGGCGCGAGTTCGAGGGACGCCAGCTTCACACCGTGCAGTACCGCAGCCCGGCCGAGTTCGCCGGTCAGCGTGTGATCGTGGTGGGCGGCGGGAACTCCGGAGCCCAGATCGCCGCCGACCTCGCGCCCACCACCGCGCTGACCTGGGTCACCCAGCGCCCGCCCCGCTACCTCGCCGACGACATCGACGGCCGGGCGCTCTTCGATGCCGCCACCGCCCGCCGCCAGGCACTCGACGCGGGCCGCACCGACACCGGCGGTGTCGCCTCCCTCGGCGACATCGTGGCCGTGCCCCCGGTCCGCGCCGCCCGCGACGCCGGACTCCTGGCAGCGAAGCCGATGTTCACCCGCCTCACCGCCACCGGTGTGGAATGGGTCGACGGCGCCAGGGCCGTAGCCGACGCGGTCATCTGGTGCACCGGCTTCCGCCCCGCTCTCGCGCACTTCGCCTCTCTGCGCCTGCGGGGCACCCGCGGCCACATCTCCACCGCCGGCACCCGCGCCGTCGATGAGCCGCGCCTGCACTTGCTCGGCTACGGAGACTGGACCGGCCCCGCCTCCGCCACCCTCATCGGTGTCGGGCGCCCCGCCCGCGACTCCCCCCGCGAGGTCGCCGAGCTGCTGGGCCGCTGAACCGACACGGCAGATGGCAGGGAACCCCACCGGATCGTTGGTGGGGTTCCCTGCCATCTGCCGTGGAGGCGGCCGGTACGCGGATCAGCTGTCGGAGTCGGAGCGGGATTCGGCGCGCTGCTGCTGGGGGACGGTCTCGTCCTCTTCGATGATCTGGACGTCGCAGCAGTCGGAGGCGGGCTTGTTGTCGGACTTGCCGAAGAGCTTGACGAAGAGGCCGGTCTTGGTGCTCATGAGGTCTGTCTCCTGGACGGGGTTGAAGGGAAGCAGGGTCTGCGGGCTTGGTCAGGCGACGAGGGGGACGAGGAATCCGCCGGCCAGCGCGAGGGCGAAGACCGAGGTGGCGAAGGTGGTCAGCAGCTTGGGCTTGAACAGCTTCGTGAGCAGGGTCAGTTCGGGCGGGCTGATGGCGGCCGCTGCGATGACGAAGGCGAAGACGGCTCCGAGGTTCATGCCGCGTTCCATCAGGGCGAAGCCGATGGGCAGGGCGGTCTCGGCCCGCATGTAGAGGGGGATGGCGATCAGTGCGGCGAGCGGGATGGCGTACCACTTGCCGTCACCGGCGACGGCGGCCATGAGGTCGGTGGGCACGGCCCCGTAGATCAGCGCGCCGATCGATACGCCGATCAGCATCGGCTTGACCATGGGCTTCAGCTCGATCACGGCCTCGCGCCAGGCGCCGGGGAGTTCGGCGCGCAGGCCGCGCCAGGGCACGTATGCCTTCTCCTGGCTACCGGTGACCCTTACGCGCTTGACCTGTCCGGCGAAGCCGGCGCGGTGCATGCCGTGCGCGATGAGCAGGGTGCCGACCGCGGCGACCGCGGTGAAGCTGACGGCCATCTTCCAGCCGAACAGGGCGCCGATGGCCACGAACACGAACGGGTCCATGATCGGCGAGGCGATCAGGAAGGCCACGGCGGTGGAGAAGGGCACTCCCGCGCGCAGGATTCCGGCCAGGACCGGGATCGTCGAACAGGAGCAGAAGGGGGTGAGCGCGCCGAAGGCTGTGCCCTTGACCATGCCCTTCAGGTGGCTGCCGCCCAGCCACTGGGCCAGCTTCTCCGGGCCCGCTCTGCGCATCAGCAGGGTGACGAGGAAGGCGATCGCGACGAAGAGCGCGACGAGTTCCCCGGTGATGACGGCGAACGTCTGGAGTACTTCGAGGACGTGGTTCACGGGTGGTGCACCTCAGGGCTTGCAGACATCGCTGTGCCGTCCCACCGGCGCGGACGCTGCCGGTGGGGAGGGGGAGTTCAGTCTTGGGGCTGTACGGGGGCCGGGCGGTCGCCCGGCTCAGGTCACTTCACTGACAGGACGCAGCGCCCTCGGGGGCCTGGGCCGCGAGGCTGGCGAGCAGCTGGACGGGGCCACCCAGCTCGGCGCAGCACAGGGAGTAGACGTTGCTCCGCCCGCGGGGCTTGGAGCTGATCAGCTCCTGCTCGCGCAGGGGTGCCAGGTGGTGGCTGACCAGGGTCTGGCTCAGCCCGGTGGCCTCCTGGAGCTCCTTGACCGTGCGCGGACGCTCGGCGATCAGCAGCATCAGTGTCAGGCGGGTCTCGTCCCCCAGGGCTCGCAGCTTCGGGGCCAGGAGACGGGCCCGATCGCCCTCGGAGAGCAGGGCCGCCGGGGTCGTCACCGCGACCGGAAGAGTCGTTGTCATACCCCCGACCCTAACACCACCACCCGCACCTATCAACAGTATTTGCTGTTGATAGGTGGGTGATGGCGGTTGTTTGGGCTGGTCAGCGCCTGTCGGCCCCTGCGCACGGGAAGCAGCGCACGCTCCGGGCCGGAGTCTCGCTGGGCGGCGCGAGGAGGGGGCGCCTGCGGATCTCGTAAGCGACGACCCGTGCGTGGTTGGCGCACACGGCGGCGCCGCAGCTGCGGCAGATGCCGACTGACGGGGTTGCGGTCCCTTGCGTGTGGCAGTCGAGGCAGTGCATCAGCGGGACTCTCCCCGGGTCGCCACCCGGCCCGCCGCAAACCTCTTGCGCCAGGCCAGGGATACGTAGACCAGGCCGATCAGGACCGGGACCTCGATGAGGGGGCCGACGACGCCGGAGAGGGCCTGGCCGGAGGTGACGCCGAAGGTGGCGATGGCGACGGCGATGGCCAGCTCGAAGTTGTTGCCGGCGGCGGTGAAGGCGAGGGTGGCGGTGCGGTCGTAGGCGAGGCCGATGGCCTTGCCGAGGGCGAAGGTGCCGAACCACATCACGGCGAAGTAGACGAGGAGCGGCAGCGCGATACGGGCCACGTCCAGGGGCTGCGAGGTGATGGTCCTGCCCTGCAGGGCGAAGAGGATGACGATCGTGAAGAGCAGGCCGTACAGGGCCCAGGGCCCGATCTTCGGCAGGAACTCCGCCTCGTAGGCGGTGCGTCCGAGCTTCTTCTCGCCGATGCGGCGGGTGAGGAAGCCCGCGAGGAGCGGGATGCCCAGGAACACGATCACGTTGAGCGCGATGTGCCAGACCGGAACGTCCAGGCCCTGACCGTCACCGAGCCCGAGCCAGCGGGGCAGCAGGTCGAGGTAGAACCATCCCAGCGCGCCGAAGGCGATGACCTGGAAGACCGAGTTCAGAGCGACCAGGACGGCGGCGGCCTCGCGGTCACCGCAGGCGAGGTCGTTCCAGATGATGACCACGGCGATACACCGGGCCAGGCCCACGATGATCAGCCCGGTCCGGTACTCGGGCAGGTCCGGCAGGAAGATCCACGCCAGCGCGAACATGAGTGCCGGACCGACGATCCAGTTGATGGCCAGCGAGGACGCCATCAGCTTGCGGTCGCCGGTGACCGCGTCGAGCTTGTCGTAGCGGACCTTGGCCAGCACCGGGTACATCATGACCAGCAGGCCGATCCCGATGGGCAGGGAGATGCCGCCGACCTCGACCTTCGCCAGCGCGTCGTTCAGGCCGGGGACGAGCCGGCCGAGCCCCAGGCCGACGCCCATGGCCAGCAGGATCCACACGGCCAGGAAGCGGTCCAGAGTGGACAGCTCGCCCACGATCGACGGATTCTCGGCGCCCGGCGGCTGTACGGCCGGGCCGGGTTCGGTCGTGGTCATGAGGGGACTCGCTTTCGGTGTGGAGAGGTGACGTGCGCCGCCACGTGATGGGCCATCGGGGGAGCTGTAGTCGACGGGGGCACCCCCCAAAGGCGTGCGGAGCGGGGCCGTCATATCAGTATTTACTGATGTCAGCCTGTACTGATGCTCTCACATCAGTCACCCCTGATGCATTCGTGGCTGACATTAGGGCCGAATGACCCAATGAGGGACTCTGTCGGGGATCTCGAGATTTCTTGACCATTGCCCTTGGCGCCACCAGCGGGGCCGGGGCAATTCGTTCTCGTCGAGGTACTGCTGGAACGCCGTCGGTGAGCGGGGGCGGTAGGTGGAGACTGCCGGTTCCTGGGTGCTGAGGCGTTCGATGTTGACGGCGATCGCGATCAGGACGTGCTGGACGTGGGCCTTGGACACGCCGTGGTGGCGGCAGCGGCGCATCTGATGGCCGTTGACGAGCTCGTTCATGGTGCCCTCGATGCCGGAGCGTGAGGCGTAGAGCCGCTGCCAGTGTGGATCCTGCTGATCGGCGCGGTTGCTGGCCTGGAGCTCGCGCAGGCGGCGGGGCAAGAGTTCACGGTCCGTGCCGCCCCGGAGGTGCACGAAGTGTGCTATCGGTAGGAGTCTGTGATCGGGTGGTCGATGTTCTTGTAGCTGACGGCCTGTGAGGTCACCGTGTGTGGTCACCGGGGGCGTACTTCTTCCAGATTCCTCCAGCTTGGGCGGCGACGGCCTCGGTGTGGACGGCGTGGTAGCCGAGCATCCCCGCAACGACCGACGGCGGTGCTTGGAGGACGAGCTGTCGCAGGGTGGCGGTCCGGCCGTGGAGGGTGGGGATACCTGCGGCGGTGAGTCGTTTGCCGAGGGTGGCGGGGTCCATGGGCTGTCCGGCCCGGCGTCCGGGGAAGAGCCAGCCGCTGCCGGGGAGGGTGCCGTTGGGCCTGTTCGGTCGTCCGTTGAGTACGTAGTCGAGGAGCATGCCGGCGAAGGGCTCGGGGACTGGTGTGGGCGGATCGCCGAGGCGGAGTGCGACCTGGCCGGTGTCGTGCTGGACGTCGTGGACGGTGAGCCGGACCAGACGTCGGACCGGTTGGGCATAGAGAAGGATCAGCGCGGCGGCGATCCGTTCCATGAGCGGGAGATCGTCGCTGGTCATGACCTTGCCGATCAGGGCGATGCGGCGGTGCTGGCTGATCGGAGCCGGGTTGTCGGTGCGGATGGTGGGGATCCTCAAGCGGGGCATTGCCTGGTGTTCGACGCACCAGCGCAGGAACGCTTGGACGACGCGGCGGGTCGCCACCTCCGGCGGGCCCTGTGGCCCTCGGAACGCTCCACCCGGATCGGCTTCTTGGTGGAGGACCGGCTGCGCGAGGCCCTGCTCGTGCAGTGCCGCAGCGACCGCATCGAGCCCCCGGGCGTATCGAGCGGATCGTGGCCGCGGCACGGGCGCGGGCTGACCGCGTCTTCTGTACGCAGACCGTCGCACGCCTGGGCGAGGCGTGCGCCCGCCGCCTGCTGGACCTGGTGGCGGAGGGCAACGAGGACGGCACCGCACTGCTGGCCTCGCTGGAGCGGGACCCGGGCGCCGTGGGCCTGGATTCGCTCCTGACGGAGATCACCAAGTTGACCGCCGTACGCCAGCTTGGCTTGCCGGAGGGGATGTTCTCGGACTGCTCGGAGAAGCTGGTGGCCGCATGGCGGGCGCGGGCGATCAAGATGTACCCCTCGGACTTCCGCGACGCGGGCGAGGACGTGCGGACCACGCTACTGGCCGCGCTGTGCACGTCTCGTCAGGCGGAGATCACCGACGCTCTGGTGGAACTGCTCGTTGCTCTGGTCCACAAGATCAATGCCCGTGCCGAGCGACGGGTGGAGCGGCAGCTGACGGCGGAGCTGAAGAAGGTGAGGGGCAAGGAGGGCATCCTCTTCCGCCTCGCTGATGCGGCGGTGGGCCAGCCGGAGGGGACCGTGCGCACGGTGCTGTACCCGGTGGTAGGTGAGAAGACGCTGCGCGACCTGGTCGCGGAGGCCAAGGCGAACGAGAGGGCGTTCAAGGCCAAGGTCCGCACCACGCTGCGCTCGTCGTACAGCTCGTACTACCGGCAGATGCTGCCGCCGCTGCTGAACACTCTGGGCTTCAAGTGCAACAACACCACCTACCGGCCGGTGATGGACGCGCTTGCTCTGCTGACCAAGTACGCCGACGTCGACGGCAAGACCCGCTTCTACGACGTCGGCGATGTGGTGCTGATGGACGGCGTCCTACGCAAGGACTGGCGCGAGGCCGTCGTCGACGACAAGGGCACCTCGGTCGCCACCTGCGAGCGCATCGACCGCGCCACTCTCCAACGGCGCCTGCTTCTCGCGCTTTTCGCCCTGGGCACAAACATGGGCATCCGCGCCAGGGCACCGCGTGCGCGTCGGACTCGAAGAAGTTCGGTTCCTGGTCCTCGAACTTCATGACCGAGTACCACGCCCGTTACGCTTGTTCCTTAACGTCGGGCTTGATCGCGTTCGATCAGTGACTCCGGGCGCTTGATGGTTTTTCCCACGTCGTAGCGGGTGGCAGGGCGGCGGTTCTTGGACCCGGGGGGCCGTCCAGGTCCGGGTCGGGTGGATTTCGGAACTCTGGCCGGGTTGGCGAGATGGGGTCGGATGTTCCGGAATGCTCGACGAACGCGCGTCGGGGTCCTGGCGGTGCCGGCGTGGGTGGTCTTCTCCCAGGGCTTGCGGTGGTCAGCGGTGGCTGGGGCGGCGAGGCGGAGTTGCGTGTGGGCGACGATCACGAGCCAGGTCCAGCGGTCAGCCGCCTGTGGGCTGCGCAGGCGCGGGCGGGTCCAGCCGAGGTCCTGTTTGAAGTAGCGAAAAGTGTGTTCAAGATCGAAGCGGCGTAGGTAGCAGGCCCAGGCCTGGTCCACGTCGGTGGTGGTGGCGCCGGTTTTCGAGGACCACAGCCACAACGGCGGTGCGTCGCGATCGCCGGGCAGGCGCTGGACTTTGAGGCGGATCAGGGTGCCCTCGACCAGGGGGAGATCGCCGTCGTGGTCGATCCACGAGGAGCGGTGGGTCAGCCGGGGGTGGACCCGGTCCCAGGACTGGGTGCGGGCCTTGCCGTAGCGGTCGGTGTCGTTGACCGTCACCAATGCGGGCTCGGGCCAGGTCTCGGCTTGGCCAGCCGCAGTTCCAGGCCGTGCTTCCGTGGGCGTCCCAGGGGCTGGTAGGTGAAGGACAGCGGCCGTGGCGGAACCCTCAGCACCCGGTCGGAGCGCAGCCGGCCGACCAGTTCGACGGGCAGATCCCGCAGCACCCACGCCAGGCGGGTCACGTCGTAGCCGGCGTCCATCACGACCAGCATGTCCCGGTCGCCAGTCCGCCACTGGCCGGCACGGACCAGGCGCTCGACCACCGCGCGCAGCTGGGCGGCGGTGACAGCGGTGGCGTCGTCCTCGGGGCCCAGGCGGACCGCGTCCAGGACCGCGGTCCACGACGATGGGCCCGGGGACAGGGCTGCGACCAGGGAGTACGGCCAGCCCGGGATGATCTGAGCGGTACTGCGGGACCGGCCGTGAACGTGGCAAAACAGCCGCTCCGGTGAGCACGCCGCATCCGATCGGAGCCACGGCGAGACGTCCACGGACAGCACGATCCGCCCCTCGAAGCGTGGCAGCGGCACCGAGACCAGCAGGTCACGCAGCCGCTCGACATCGAGGCGACCGTCGTTGAGCGCCGCGTACAAGGAGCCGTAGCTGCGGCGGTGCTCAACAGTCAGCGACAGCTCCACCGGCGTCTTCACCGGCCCGTCCGAGCACAGAAGCGCGTCGGTGAGCTCGAAGAAGGCGTCCGCACGCGCTGACAAGCACCCGTAAAAGTCGGTTCGGAAGTGTGACAGTTCCTCGAATGCGTCCCGCTCGCCGACCCGTTCCAGCACACTCACCACCACGGCCTTCTTCGTGAACACTCTGATCTCGTCGCTGAGTTCAGGATCACGAGAAGGCCGTACCCATGTCCGGCGATCACCCGAACGAGCGACCTGACGGACGCTGATGATCAAGCCCGACGTTAAGGAACAAGTTACGGACTGTTTCTGAGCCGTACATGACAGGAGTGTTGGCGTGGAAGGAGAGCCGGGGCGGTGGTCCGATCATCGCCGGTGACGATGCGGACCTCCTCGACGCGGCGAGGACGCTGGCTCCCGGACTTGGCCAGGGGCGGGCGAAAGGCGGCTGCCACCTGGTGCGGCACCTCCGGCAACACCAGATCCTCCGCGATCTCGCCGGCCGTGGCCTTCCACTCCCCGCCGTCGCGCTCACGCCACATCCCCAGGCCGCCTCCGCCCAGCCGGCCGGAAGCCCGCACCGTACCGATGATCCGCCGTCGCGCGGCCCGTTCCTCGTGCGAGACACCGTTCCACCTCCTGAACCCGCCACTCGCACCCCTGCCAGGAGAACCATCCCCGCGATGAGCACCGAGCCTGCTCCCAGACCGTTCGCGTTGGTGCAGGATGACCGCACGGCCCAGCGATGAGCCCCACCGCACCGCCACCAGCCTGGAACTCTTCTTCGACCTGCGCTTCGTCGTCGCGGTCGCCCAGGCCGGAGCCGAACTCGTGCACGCCCTCACGGAAGGAAAAATGGTGGCGGGGATCGCCAGTTACCTCACGGTGTTCTCCGGGATCTAGAGCCGGCTCCTGGGGACAGCAGACGGGTCGCCGCTGGGGAGCCCGTCCGGTGAGTACCGCCCATCGGTAAAGGGGGGTGCGGAGGCGTGCTAGCGTTGTCTGAGCAGAGACAACGGGTCGACTGCGGGACCAGAAGTGGGAGGTGAGTTGATGACTGTCGTAGAGGCCGCTGCTGAATGCAGTGCCCGCCGGACCATCCTCACGTCCCGGGCCCCGGTCTGACCTGACGTTTACGCCCCTGCCCGAGCCGGTGAGCTCGCGACGGGAGGCTAGCGATTCACGTATGTTCGGGGTCCTTGTTCAAGGGTCTCTACGTTGTCTCAACCTTCTTTCCTTCTCATTCCACAGCCGCATTCCCTGGTGGACTTCGGCTGGGATGCGGCGTGCGCGCACGCCTTCACCTCCTACCGGGCTGCCGGGCTGATGCCGGCGCGGATTGTACGGGCCGAGCGCGGCCTGTGCGAGGCCGTCACCGACGCAGGTCCGGTCCGTGCGGAAATCCCGCTCTCCGCTGATCCGCTGTCGGTGCCGTGCACGGGCGACTGGGCCGCCCTGCGCCCCGCCGCGCCGGGCCATGCTCCAGTGGTGGACGCGGTACTGGAACGGCGTACCGCCCTGGTCCGCTCCTCGGCTTCGCGTACCTCCCACGGCCAGGTCCTGGCCGCCAACGTCGATACGGTCGTCGTGACGGTGTCGCTGACCGCCCCGCTCAAGCACGGACGGACCGAACGCATGCTCGCCCTGGCCTGGGACAGCGGCGCCCAGCCGATCGTGGTGCTCACCAAGGCCGACGCATGCGCCGACGCACCAGCGGCCGCAGGCGAGGTGTCCGAGCTGGCACCCGGTGTCGACGTGCTGGTCACCAGCGCCCTGTCCGGTGAGGGCATGGACACCATGGCAGCCGTCATCCACGGCACCATTGTGCTGCTGGGTCCCTCGGGCGCAGGCAAGTCCACGCTCGGCAACCGGTTGCTGGGTGAGGACCGGCTGGCCACCGGCGCCGTCCGTGCCACGGACGGCAAGGGCCGGCACACCACCGCATGGCGCGAGATGCTCCCCCTGCCCACCGGCGGGGTCCTGCTCGACACCCCCGGCCTACGCGCCATCGGCCTACACGACGCCCAGGACGGGCTGGAGCAGACCTTCGCGGAGATCGAACAGCTCGCCCAGGGATGCCGGTTCACCGGCTGCGCTCACGAAAGCGAGCCGGGTTGTGCGGTTCTGGCCGCCGTCAGTGCCGGAGAGCTGCCCCAGCGCCGCCTGGACAGCTACCAGCGGCTGCTGCGGGAGAACGCGTATGCCGCCTCCCGTACGGATGCCCGCCTGCGTGCGGGCCGGGAGGGCACCAAGAAGTCCATCGCGCAGAGTCTGCGCGCCACCTACCAGTTCCGGGAGCGCCAGGTATGAACCTCGCCGACCTTCCCTCACACGACACCGGCCAGGATCCGCTGACGGAGGCGTTCCTCACCCTTCTTGACCAGCTGCCCCGGCATGGCCCCGGCTCGGACGCCACCACCCGGCGACTTCTGGAGCTGGCCGGACCACTGCCCGCGCACCCACGGATCCTGGACGCAGGCTGCGGCCCCGGCCGCTCCGCCCTGCTGCTGGCTGACGAGGCCGACGCGCACGTCACCGCGGTCGACCTGCACCAGCCGGTCCTGGACGCACTCGCCGCCGAAGCCACACGCCGGGGCATCGGCGAACGGATCACAACGGTCAACTGCTCGATGGACCAACTGCGCTTCCCCGACCACAGCTTCGATGTGATCTGGGCCGAAGGTGCGGTCTACAACATCGGCTTCGACACCGCCTTGCGAGCCTGGCACCGGCTCCTCGCCCCCGGCGGCACCCTCGTCGTCACCGAAATCGAATGGACCACCCCCAACCCCTCCGCACAGGCCCGCACCTACTGGAACGCGGCCTACCCGCTGCGCACCAGCGCCGCGAACACTGATGCCGCCCAAGCTTGTGACTACCGGGTCGGCGCCCACTGGCCTCTGCCCGAAAGCGACTGGTGGAACGAGTACTACACCCCGCTCACAGAGCGGATCTACCGGGCCGCCCCAGACCGGCCCGGCATGACCGAGGCCCTTACGGCCCTGCGCGAAGAGATCGCTCTGCGCCGCGAGCACGGCAGCGACTACAACTACGCCGGCTACATCCTCCACCCCCACGACAACACCCCTCACCGACCCGAGAACGGAACCACCATGACCCCCTGGACCACACGCCCCGAGACCACCACCGACATCGCCGCGGTCCGCGAGATCAACCTCGCCGCCTTCCCCTCCGCCGGGGAAGCCGATCTCGTTGACGCCCTGCGCGCTGACCCCAAGGCATGGATCGAGGGACTGTCCATGGTCACCGAGGCGTCCGACGGCACCCTGGTCGGCCACGCGCTGCTCACCCGCTGCCACGTCGACGGGGAGCCCGCCCTCGCACTGGCCCCGTGCGCGGTGCTGCCCTCGGCCCAGCGCACGGGCGCCGGCTCCGCCGCCATCCGCGCCGCACTCGATGCCGCCCGGACGATGGGCGAAAACCTCGTACTCGTCCTCGGGCACGTCGACTACTATCCCAGGTTCGGCTTCACCCCGGCCTCCCGCTTCGGCATCCGCGCACCCTTCGAGGTGCCCGACGAGGCAATGATGGCCATGGCCCTGGATGACACCCGCTCGGCCCCGACCGGCACCATCCAGTACCCCGCCGCCTTCGGTATCTGACGGCCCCTGATCCCGTCCACCCGGCTCCAGGGCACCGCGCCCGGGAGCCGGGCACTCTTATGTCGACTGCGTCGGCATGGCCGCAAGGCCGTCCACTCGGTAGGGAGCCGTAGGAAACTACTGACGATTTCGATCTCAATACGGTGTATCACACGACATCTGGGCTGTTATGGGGATATTGAACGAGACCTTGGCAGTCCTGGACATGAAGTTCGCAGCGCTGCTGCCGCACTTGGATGAGGGGCAGCGCCGTTTATATCTGGCCTCCGAGGCCGAGGCGCTGGGGCACGGCGGGACCATAGCTGTGGCCAGGCTGGCGGAGGTATCCGTGTCAACCATCTCGCAGGGACGTGCCGAACTCGCTCGCGGGACGGCGCCGCTGGGGCAGGTACGCCGGCCCGGCGGCGGCCGTAAATTTGCTGCCGAATCTGATCCCGGTCTGGTCAAAGTCCTCGAATCGCCGATCGGGCCGCGAAAGGTCGGCGACCCGGTCTCGCCACTGCGGTGGACCACCGCCTCGCTGCGGGACCTGGCCCGGGAGCTGACCAGCGCCGGGCACCCCATCAGCACTCCGATGGTCGGCAGGCTGCTGCGGAAGATGGGATTCAGCCTGCAGGGCACGGCCAAGACCCAGGCCGGCAGCCAAGTGCCCGACCGTAACACCGCAGCCTGCGCCGCTGATGGAACGACCAGGGACGGACCGACTACCCGGGTGCTGGCCGACTGCTGATCACCGCTGACGCCGGCGGAGCGAACGCCGCCGACTCCCACCTGTTCAAGATGGATCTCGCCGCCTTCTGCGACGAGTTAGGGCTAACCATCACCGTCGCCCGCTTCCCGCCCGGCACGCAATGCCGTTGCTTGAGTGTGGCAGGCAGTTCGCGGTGACGCCCCGCACCAGTTGCCGCAAGGTCCAAGCACCGATCTCTTCGCGTTGCCGGGTGGGTTGGTGGGAGTTCTCCGCCCGGTTGTTCAGCCTCTTGTGGGAGCGGTGCTCTACCAAGTTGACAACGTCGGCGCGCCTGATCCTGGCCAGGGCCGACGGGCGCTGGCACAAGTTGACAGTGCCATCTTGAGTGGCTGTCAACACCTTCATAGGAGGTGGGGACGGGCGCTATGACCGACGTCAGCTAGGGAGGCGTTGCCCGGTCACATCGGAGAAGAGGTGGAGCTCGTTGGCCCGCGGAATAACGCGCACCGTCTGGTCGCGTAGGCCCGCCTCGCGACCGAATGTGCGCACGGTCATCGGTTCCTGCCGCCCGCGGCCGAGGTCCAGATGTCCGTAGGCGAAGCCCTCGGAGCCCAGTTCCTCCACGGTAAAGAAGGTCACCGGCAGGCCCTTGTCGCTGTGTTTGGCGTGGAAGTCCAGGTGCTCGGGCCGTATGCCCAGGGTCACCGTGTTCCCGCCCGCGGCGGCGCGCGCCTGCGGGCTGAGCGCGATGAGGCTGCCGCCGAAGTGGATGCCCTCATTGCTGAGCGGCAGCGAGATCAGGTTCATGGCTGGGGAGCCGATGAAGCCGGCTACGAACTTATTGGCGGGCCGGTCGTACATCACGCGCGGCACGTCGCATTGCTGCAGGATTCCGTCCTTGAGGACCGCCACGCGGTCAGCCATCGTCATGGCCTCGACCTGGTCGTGGGTGACGTACACCGTGGTGGTTCCGAGGCGGCGCTGCAGCGAGGCGATCTCGGCGCGGGTCTGCACGCGCAGTTTGGCGTCGAGGTTGGAAAGTGGCTCGTCCATCAGGAAGACCTGCGGTTCGCGGACGATGGCCCGCCCCATGGCGACGCGCTGCCGCTGGCCGCCGGAGAGCGCTTTGGGCTTTCGGGCCAGGTACTCCTCCAGGTCGAGGACCCTCGCGGCCTCGTTGACCCGCTTGTCGATCTCTGCCTTGTCCATCTTGGCGATCTTGAGGGCGAAGCCCATGTTCTGCGCGACCGTCATGTGGGGGTAGAGCGCGTAGTTCTGGAAGACCATCGAGATGTCGCGGTCTTTAGGCGGCAGGTGCGTCACATCGCGCTCACCGATGCGAATGGCGCCCTCGGTGACATCCTCAAGCCCCGCGAGCATCCGCAGGGTGGTGGACTTTCCGCAGCCGGACGGGCCGACCAGAACGAGGAACTCGCCGTCCCCGATTTCCAGATCGAGGTTCTTGACCGTGGGGGAGTCTGCTCCCGGGTAGGTGAGCGAGACATTGTCGAAAGTGATGCCGGCCATGGCGGCGGTTTCCCTTCACCGGCGGTACGTGCCGGGCGATCCAGGTAAAGGCGAGGCGGAAGCCCCTGAACGGGTATTTCGCAGTGCTGTGTCCAGGTTTCCCGGGCGGTGGGGCCGCGTCTGCGGGCCTTGGTCCCGAGATGTGGGGGCGAGTGTCCCTCTTTGTTTCGCAGTTCGTCCCGAGCATCGGACCGGTGCCGTCCCGGCCTTGACTTCACCCATACAAACCGATTTAGTCGCATCTGCCGGATCGTTTGAACCGGTTTAAATGGAGTCTTCTCCGCCGGTTGGAACTCTCTGGGAGGCATCATGGGACGAAGGCCCACCATCGCTGATGTGGCGCGGCGTGCCGGTGTCTCCCGCAGCTCGGTGTCCTTCGCGTTCAATGGCCGGCCGGGTCTGGCCGTGGAGACCAAGGCGCGGATCCTGGCTGCCGCCGACGAGCTGGGCTGGACGCCGAGCAGAGCGGCGCGGGCGCTGTCCCTCGGCAAGGCGGGCGCCCTCGGCCTGGTGCTGACACGAGAGCCCGGACACATCGGCGCGGACCCTTTCTTCCCGGCCTTCATCGCCGGAGTGGGGTCGGTCCTCGCCGAGCGCGGCGACGCTCTGGTGCTGCGCCTCACCACGGCCGAAGAGGAGCGGGGTGTGTACGAGGGTCTCGCCGCGGGCCGTCGTGTCGACGGTGTCCTGCTGACCGACCTCCGCCAAGATGATCCGCGTCCGGCTCTGGTGGCCGAACTCGGTCTGCCCGCAGTCGTGGTGGGCCGCCCTGAGTGGGCCGAAGGGCTGTGCGCGGTAGAACTCGACGACCGGCCGGCCTTCGTCGCCGCGGTTCGCCGACTGGCCGCACTGGGCCACCGCAGGATCGCCCACGTTGAGGGCCCCCAGGAGTTCCGGCACGCGCAGAGCCGCCGTGCCGCCTGGGCGCACACCCTTCACGAACTTGGCCTGCCCGAGGGGCCGTTGCGCCCCGGTGGCTTCACCGCTGAGGGCGGTGCCGGTGCCACCCGTGAGCTGCTGGCACTGGACGAACCACCCACGGCGATCGTCTACGGCAATGACCTGGCCGCCACCGCGGGCCTGGCCGTCGCCCAGGAACTCAGTGTCGCGGTGCCCGAGCGGCTGTCCGTCGTCGGTTACGACGACACGCCGCTCGCCCAGTACACCAACCCGCCCCTGGCCTCCGCCCGTTCGGACGCCCAGGGCTGGGGGGCGGCGGCCGCCCGCGCACTGGAAACGGTGATCGCCGACGGAGGCGCCGCCGATGTGCGACTGCCGCCGGCCGGCTTTGTTCCGCGCGGTTCGCTCGGCCCCGCTCCCCACGTGTAGGCGTGGAGCGGGTCGTGACAACGGGGACTGGGGGCGATCGGGGGATCCGTCCGGCAACGATGTCGGACGCGCACAGTTCGGAGAAACCATGCTGAAGAGAACGGCGTACACGCTGCTCGTGCTCGCCCTGGCGGGCACGGTTACGGCCTGCGGCCGGTCGGGGCCTGACGCGGCCAAGGCGGCCACATCGCGTGGCCCGATCACCGTCTGGCTGTCGAACAACGCCCACGAGGTGAAGTGGGGCAACGAGATGATCGCCGAGTGGAATGAGCTGCACCCCGATCAGCGGATCACAGCGCAGAACATTCCGGCGGGCAAGACCTCGGAAGAGGCGCTCAGTGCCTCGATCATCGCGGGTACCAGCGCCTGCCTGGTGTTCAACACCGCGCCGTCGGTCGTGCCACAGTTCGAGAAACAGGCGGGACTGGTCCCCCTGAGCACGTTCCCCGATGGCAAGGAGTACATCGAGGAGCGCAGCGGCTCGCTCGCCGACCAGTACCGCTCAGCGGACGGCGACTACTACCAGCTGCCGTGGAAGAGCAACCCCGGGATGATCCTCTACAACAAGGAGATCTTCAAGACGGCCGGCCTCGATCCGGAGCACCCCAAGCTCGCCACCTACGACGACTTCCTGGAGAGCTCCCGGAAGATAGTCAAGAGCGGCGCCGCCAAGGCCGCCATCTGGCCCGCCCCGAGCAGTGAGTTCTTCCAGTCCTGGTACGACTTCTATCCGGCCTTCATCGCAGAGAGCGGCGGCAAGCCGCTCGTCGAGGACGGCAAGCCGCAGTTCGACTCGGCGGCAGGCCGCAAGGTCGCCGACTTCTGGCGGCAGATGTACGCGGAGAATCTCGCCCCGCAGGAGTCCTACCCGGGCGACGCCTTCGGCGAGCACAGGACCGCGATGTCCACCGTCGGTCCCTGGGCCGTGGCCGCTTACAAGGACAGTGTGGACTGGGGCGTTGTCCCGGTGCCGACCTCCGACGGCCGGCCCGCGGACCAGGTGCACACCTTCAGCGACGAGAAGTCCGTCGGAATGTACAGCTCCTGCGAGAACCGGGCCACCGCCTGGGATGTACTGAAGTTCGCCACATCGAAGGAACAAGACGGCAAGTTCCTCGCCGCCACCGGACAGATGCCGCTGCGCACGAACCTTGCCTCCACCTATTCCGACTGGCTCGAGAAGAACCCCTCGTACAAGGCCTTCGCCGACCAGGCCGAGCGCGTCGTCGAGGTCCCCAATGTGCCCGGATCAACCGAAGTGTGGCAGGCGTTCCGCAACTCCTGGACCCGCTCGGTGGTCTTCGGACGTGAGCCCATCGATTCCGCCCTGCACGATGCCGCCGACCAGATCTCCAAGATCCTCGCGGAGAACTGAGGCCCGTTATGAACCCAAAGCATGCCAAGGCGACGGCACGGCACGGTACTTCCCGGATCGGCGCGCTGTTCGTCACTCCGTACGCGCTGTTCATCCTCGCAGTCTTCGCGGTCCCTCTCGGCTACACGGTGTGGATCTCCTTCCACCGCTTCTACTTCACCGCCCCCGGCGCCGGCGTCGACACCCCCTGGGTGGGGCTCGCCAACTACCAGGCCGTCTTCACCGATCCGGTGGTCGCCCGCGCCTTCCTCAACATCCTGATCTTCCTGGTCATCAATGTGCCGCTGACCGTGGGGCTCTCGATGGTCCTCGCCTCGGCGCTCAACGCCAAGCTGCCGTTCCGGTCCTTCTTCCGGGCCGCCTACTACCTGCCGTACATCACGGCGAGTGTGGCCCTGGTCGCGGTCTGGCAGTTCCTCTTCGGCACCGACGGGCTGATCAACAATCTGCTCGGCGATCACGCCCCCGACCCTTCCTGGCTGGTCAACTCGCATCTCGCGATGCCGATGATCGCCTTCTTCGTCACCTGGAAACAGCTCGGCTTCTTCGTGATGCTCTATCTCGCCGCGTTGCAGAACGTGGGCAAGGAGCTCTACGAGGCCTCGTCCGTCGACGGAGCGGGCCGCATCCGCCAGTTCTTCTCCATCACGGTGCCCGGCGTCCGCCACGCCACCACCCTGGTCGCCATCCTCGCGATCATCACCGGCGCCAACCTCTTCAGCGAGCCCTACCTGCTCACCGGAGGCGGCGGTCCCGACCACGCCTCCGTCTCCCCGGTACTGCTCATGTACCAGAAGGGCATGGAGCAGGGGCATCCCGACTTCGCGGCCGCGCTCGGCGTCGTCCTGGTGACGTTCGTCCTCATCGTTTCCCTGGTCTCCCGCAAGCTCACCGAGAGGGGCAACTGACACCGTGAGCACCACCACCAGGTCCCCGCGGCGCCGCGGTCGGCTGGGCCGCGCCGTCCAGCTCCTGATCCTCCTGACCGGCGCCGTCGCCTTCCTCTTCCCCTTCTACTACATGGTGGTCGGGTCGCTGCGGAAGACCACCACAAGCGACCTCTCCTCCACGGTCCCCGGCGACTTCACCGGGGCCAATTATGCAGCGATCAACAGCGCCATCTCGCTGGGACGTTCGCTTCTCAACTCAGGGATCATGACCTTCGGCGTAGTCCTGTGCACCCTGGTCTTCGGACTGCTCGCCGGATACGCCCTGGCCCAGCTGCACTTCCGCGGGCGCGGCACCCTCTTCGCCACGCTTCTGCTGGTCCAGATGGTTCCGTTCCAGCTGCTGATGCTCCCGCTGTACGTCCTGGTGGTCCGCGACTACGGCCTCGGCGACACCTACCTCGGCATGATATTGCCGTTCGCGATCAACTCGACGGCGGTCTTCCTCTTCCGCCAGTTCTTCCTCCAGATGCCCGCCTCACTCTTCGAAGCGGCCCGCATCGACGGGGCGGGCGAGCTGCGGATTCTCACCCGGATCGCGATCCCGATGGCCCGGCCCGCGCTGCTCACCGGCGTGCTGCTGACCTTCATCGGCCCCTGGAACGAATTCCTCTGGCCCTTCCTGGTCACCAAGAACGCGGAAATGCAGCCGCTGGCAGTGTCGCTGGCCAGCTTCCTCAACAACCTTCAGGGCACGGTCGCCAATCCGACCGGCGCACTGATGGCCGGCGCCTGCGCGTTGGCCGCCCCCGCCGTGGCACTGTTCGTTCTCTTCCAGCGCCACTTCACCTCGACCGACATCGACTCCGGAGTAAAGGGCTAAACCCGCATGAGCACCCCCACCCCCACGCACATTCCCTTCCGTCTGGTCCGCAAGGGCGTCATCATGTCGCCGCTGCCGGGCGAGGCCAATGAGGCCGAGGGCGTCCTCAACCCCGCCTCGGGACGCACCCCCGACGGCAAACTGCACCTGCTGCCGCGCCTGGTCTCCGACGGCAATGTCTCCCGCGTCGGCCTCGCCGAGGTCACCTTCACCGACGGCGTCCCCTCCGGCGTGGAGCGACGCGGCGTGGTCCTCGCCCCCGACGAGGGCTGGGAGCGCGGCAAGAACAACGCCGGCGTCGAGGACCCCCGCATCACATGGATTCCGTCCCTCGGCCGGCACGTCATGTCGTACGTCGCCTACGGCCCGCTCGGCCCCAAGCCGGCCCTCGCCGTCTCCGAGAACCTCACGGACTGGACCCGGCTCGGCCCCATCCAGTTCGCCTACCAGCCGGACCTCGACACCGACCTCAACCTCTTCCCCAACAAGGACGTCGTCCACTTCCCCGAGCCGGTACCCGGCCCCGACGGCGACATGGCGTACGCGATGCTGCACCGCCCCATGTGGGACCTCGGATGGTTCCGCCCCGGCGAGGGCGTCCACCTCCCCGCAGGCCTCACCGACGAGCGCCCTGGCATCTGGATCTCCTACGTCCCGGTCGCCGAGGTCGAGCAGGACATCAGCGCCCTCACCCGCCCCCGCCAGCACCGCCTGGTGGCTCTCTCCGAGTACCCCTGGGAGGCCCTGAAGATCGGCAGCGGTCCGGCCCCGATCCGTGTCGAGGAGGGCTGGCTGCTCATCCACCACGGCGTCTCCGGCTCCATCGCCGACCCCTTCGAGCAGAACCAGAAGGTGTCCTACGCCGCCGGCGCGATGATCCTCGACCCGGCCGACCCGTCCCAGGTGATCGCCCGCTCCGACCGGCCGCTGATGGCACCCGAGACGGAGCAGGAGCGTTCCGGCACCGTCCCGAACGTGGTCTTCCCCACTGCCATCGAGGAGGTCGACGGCAAGCTGTATGTCTTCTACGGCATGGCCGACGCCCACATCGGAGTCGCTCTCCTGGAGCGCACCGCATGACGACGCCGGCCCTCGGCCTCGGACCGGTCGGCTGCGGACCGTGCGGGGCGTATGCCCTGGACGCCGCGGCCGGCCTGCCCGGCCTGCGAGTCGCGGGGGTCGCCAACCTCCGGTCAACGGGCGCACCATGACCTGGTGGCGGCACTCCGTCTGCTACGAGGTCTATCCCCGGTCCTTCGCCGACTCAGACGGCGACGGGACCGGCGACCTGCCGGGCGTGACCGAACACCTCGACCACCTCAGCGACCTGGGCGCAGACGCCGTGTGGATCACCCCCTGCTACCCGTCCCCGCTCGCCGACGGCGGCTACGACATCGCCGACTACACCGGCATCAGCCCGGACCTCGGCACTCTCGACGACTTCGACACGCTCACCGAGCGCGCCCACGACCTCGGCTTGAAGGTCATCGTCGACCTGGTCCCCAACCACACCTCCGACTCCCACCCGTGGTTCCGCGACGCACTGGCGACAAAGCCGGGCTCCGCGGCCCGCGACCGCTACCTCTTGCGACCCGGCAAAGGACCAGGCGGCTCCCTGCCTCCCAACGACTGGCAGTCGGCTTTCGGCGGCCCAGCCTGGACCCGTATCGACGCCGAGGACCACTGGTACCTCCATCTGCACGCACCCGAGCAGCCCGACCTCAACTGGCGCAATCCCCAGGTACGTTCTGACTTCACCGATGTGCTGCGCTTCTGGCTGGACCGGGGCGTAGACGGCTTCCGCGTCGATGTGGCGCACGCCCTATTCAAGGCTCAGGGGCTGCCGGACGCCGGCCCCGGCCAGCACCGGGACCCCCTGCGTAACCACCTCATGCCCTACTACGACCAGGAGGAACTGCACCCCCTCTACCGCGAGTGGCGCACCCTCCTCGACACCCACCCTGCGCCGCCGGGCGCCGTGGACCCCAAGGACCGCGTCATGGTGGCCGAGTCCGCCGTCTTCGCACCGGACCGCCTCGCCCGGTACGTACGCCCGGACGAAATGCAGCAGGCCTTCAACTTCGCCTTCCTGGAAGCCCCCTGGCAGGCACAGGCACTGCGCCGAGTCATCGACGACTCCCTCGCGGCCACCGCCTCGGTCGGCGCACCCGTCGCCTGGGTCCTCTCCAGCCATGACGCGGTACGCCCCGTCACCCGCTACGGATCCGAGCTGCGGGCCCGCTCCGCGGCCCTGCTCATGCTGGCCCTTCCCGGAGCCGTCTGCCTCTACCAGGGCGAAGAACTCGGCCTGCCCCAGGCCTCTGTCCCCGACGACCGCATCCGCGACCCGCTCTGGGAACGCTCCGGACACACCGACCGAGGGCGCGACGGAGCTCGCGCCCCGATCCCCTGGTCCGGTAGCCGGCCGCCCTACGGCTTCACCACGGCCTCCCCGGACGACTGCTGGCTGCCCCAGCCGCAAGAGTGGGACACCCACACGGTCGAGGCCCAGCGGGCCGACCCGCACTCCACGCTCTCCCTCTACCGCAGCGCACTGCGCCTGCGCCGCGACCACCCAGCCGACACCCACAGCGCCGCCCTGCGCTGGCACTCCGCTCCCGCCGACTCCTTTCTCGCCTTCCAACGCGGCGACTTGGCGTGCGCGGTGAACCTCGGCCCGGACCCGCTGCCCCTCGACACCCTAGGCCTGCCGGGCCGCCCTGCAATAAGCAGCGCCCCTCTGCGCGGGCGCACCCTCCCGCCGGACGCCGCCGTCTGGCTCAGCACCACTCAAGAATGCGGTGATTCCCGTGACTGATCTGTCGCAGCTGGTGAAGGCCTACGACGTGCGGGGGGTGGTACCCGATCAGTGGGACGAGTCGCTGGCCGAACTGTTCGGGGCGGCGTTCGTACAGGTCGTGGGCACCGATGCAATCGTGATCGGACATGACATGCGGCCCTCTTCGCCCGGTCTGTCGGCGGCGTTCGCGCAGGGAGCGGCATGCCAGGGTGCGGACGTGACACTGATCGGACTGTGCTCGACGGATCAGCTGTACTACGCGTCGGGGGTGCTGGATCTGCCGGGAGCGATGTTCACCGCCTCCCACAACCCGGCCCGCTACAATGGGATCAAGATGTGCCGGGCGGGCGCCGCCCCGGTGGGCCAGGACACCGGCCTCTCGCAGATCCGTGCACTGGTGGAGGCCTGGCAGGAATCGGGCGCCCCGACGCCGGCCGTGGTGACGGGCACGGTCATCACGGGCGACACCCTCGACGGCTACGCCGCCTACCTGCGCTCTCTGGTGGATCTGACGTCAATCCGCCCGCTGAAGGTGGTCGTGGACGCGGGCAACGGGATGGGCGGGCACACCGTGCCGACCGTGTTCGCGGGCCTGCCGCTGGACCTGGTGCCGATGTATTTCGAGCTGGACGGCACCTTCCCCAACCATGAGGCCAATCCGCTCGACCCGGCCAACATCGTGGATCTGCAGAATCGGGTCTGGGAAGAGAGCGCCGACCTGGGCATCGCTTTCGACGGGGACGCGGACCGCTGCTTCGTGGTCGACGAACACGGCGACCCGGTGTCACCCTCGGCGATCACCGCGCTCGTGGCGGCCCGGGAGCTGGCCCGCAACGGCGGCTCCGGCGTCATCATCCACAACCTGATTACCTCCTGGTCCGTGCCAGAGGTGATCCGTGAGCACGGCGGCACCCCACTCCGCACCAGGGTGGGGCACTCCTTCATCAAACGGGAGATGGCCCAGGCCGGAGCGATCTTCGGCGGCGAACACTCCGCGCACTACTACTTCCGTGACTTCTGGAACGCCGACACCGGCATGCTCGCCGCGCTGCACGTGCTGGCGGCGCTGGGCAGCCAGGACGGGCCGCTGTCCGCGATGGTTGCCTCCTACGACCGCTACGCCGACTCGGGTGAGATCAACTCCACGGTCGACAACCAGAACGGCCGGCTGGCCGCCCTGAAGGCCGCCTACGCGGGCCGTGAGGGAATCACCCTCGACGAACTCGACGGGCTGACCGTGACAGCCGCCGACTGGTGGTTCAACGTCAGGCCCTCCAACACCGAGCCCCTGCTGCGGCTGAACGCAGAAGCACGTGACGCGGCCACCATGGCCAAGGTCCGCGACGAGGCACTAGAGATCATCCGAGGGTGAGTGCGAGGGCCTGCGTTCTTGGCGTTCCTGTCGGATCCGTGAGTGTGGGTCTCACGGGTTGACGGCCTGGTAAGTGGGGTCGCTGACCGCCGAAGCCGAGTATGGCTCAGTGCCGCTCCGGATCTGACCCGCATCGAAGCTGACGCTCTTTCAGGCTGTCATTCCGGAGATTTGTCGACCCGGCCCGGGGCATCACAGCGCACAACCGGTCGGGCGCTTGAGAGCAAGTCAGGAGCCTGGGCGCCATGCCCTCGTCACTGCTCTGTCCTCCTGCTCGACTGGTGCGCGCTCCCCTGGGCAATCCGCGAGGAAGGGCCGGCACTGCCGCCATGACCGATCAGCGCCCGTACGTCTTTGGTGGGGCCGACACCCACACCGACACCCGTCACGCCGCCGGCTTCGACCAGCTCGGCCGGCACCGGGGTCCCGGCCCATCTCGCCGATCGCCAGCCCTCAATATCTCCGGCTGTAGTACAAGGCGAACGCCTGCCGCCGAGTCGATGACTCACCTTTCCTGGAATGCCCCCAGTATTGCGAATGTCTCGCAATAGTGGGGGCGGTAATAGTCGTAATTATTGATTCCTTTTCGGATCGGCCGAATGGCGGCATGCCGGACTTGGATATTCTGCGTGTGGTGTTAGCGTCTTGATTCGCCGCCTCACTTTGTGACGCTCCGGGACGGCTTTGGTGTCCAGGCGCGCCGTGTTCGTGGCGGCCCGGCGAACGATTCACCAGGGGTGCGTACGGTGGCTGTAACACCTGATGCTGTGACGGACCCGCAGGGGTCCGGTCCCTCCGCCTCCGGTCTGGCTGATCGGCAGCCGATGAAGTTCGTGCTGGAGGTCCTGCGGGGTGTTGCCCAGGTGGACTTCATGCCGAGCGCCCTGTGCGGGTTGTTCTTCGTCGCGGCGTTGTTCGCGTCGGGTTGGCAGTTCGGCCTGTACGGGCTGCTCGGCGCCGCGGTGGGAACCGCGACCGCCTATCTGCTCGGCATCGACCGCAAGTTGGTCGCCGCGGGTCTGCGCGGCTTCAACGGCTGTCTGGTCGCCACGGCCTTCGCTGTCTTTCTCGGTGCCGGCCATCTCTCCACCTTTCTTCTCGCCGTGGCCGGTTCGAGTCTGGTGGTCGTGGTGACATCAGCGGTGGCGACGTTCATGAGCTCGTGGAACCTTCCCACCTTTACTCTGCCCTTCTGCCTGGTGGCGTCCGTCATGACCGTCGCGGCACCCGGCTTCGCGAATGTGTGGCACGCGGGCCAAGACCTCGCGGCCCTTCCTGAAGCCGCCAGCGGAACCAGCTCGCTCAGCTGGAGCGACATCTGGCACGGTTTTCTGGCGAATGTCGGCCAGATCTTCTTCATGCCGCAGTGGTACGTCGGGCTGCTCTTCCTGGCCGGGATTTTCGTGGCGAACCGGCTGGCCGGGGCGATGGCCTGCGTCGGCAGTGCGACTGGTCTGCTCGTCTCCTGGATGCTTGGCGCCCCGGCCGCGGGCGTCGCCCAGGGACTGATGGGCTACAACGCGGTGCTGGTTGCCATGGCGCTGTGCGGGGTGTTCGTCGCTCCCAGCGCCGTCAGCTTCGCCTACGCGGTCGCGGGCGCCGGCGCGGCGACCGCGCTGACCTCGGCGATGAACTCCTTCTTCGGGCCCTTCGGCGGTCACACCTTCACCTGGCCGTTCGTCCTGACGTCCATCGTCTTCCTCGCTGCGGTCCCGGCTATCCCCCGGCTGCGCCGCACGTGAACCACCTCTGAACCGCACCTGTGTTCCTGATCCGGCCTCCCCAGAGCCCGGAGGCCCCTGAAGTGTCCGAAACGTGCCTGAAAGTGAGTGTGGCCGATGAATCTCGCTCCCCGTGAGATGGACAAGCTCTGGATCTACGTCGTGGCCGACCTGGCGCGTAAGCGGCGGGACCGGGGCGTCAAGCTCAACTTCAGCGAAGCCTGCGCGTTGATCAGCGAGGCCATCCTGGAGGGCGCGCGAGACGGCAAGACCGTGGCCGAGTGCATGGAACTGGGCAAGCAGGTGGTCAGCGGCGCGGACGTCATGAACGGCGTCCGCGGCATGCTGCCGCTGCTGCAGGTCGAGGCCGCGTTCGTCGACGGCACCAAGCTGGTCTCCTGCCACGATCCGGTCGGCGCGTGACGACCACCCTCCCCGCCTGGACACCGGTACCGAGCCGGACAGGGCACGTGGTCCTGGTCGGCGGACACGAAAGCCGCGGGGGAGCGGACCTGGCGGCGTGGGCTGCTCCCGGGGGGCGTGAAGTGACCGGTGCCGGACGCCCCCTCACTGAAATGGTGCGGCGCGTCCTGGCCGACAGTGGCCAGGACCGGGTGTGTGTGGTGCCGATGACCCTCGGCCGCGACCCCAGGCTGGTTGCCGACACTGCTCGCTCCCTCCAGTGGATCGCCCAGGACGGGGAGGCGAACCGGGGCCGGATCGTCCTGTCCGATCCGTTCGGCAGCATGGACCACCTGGTGGGCTGGCTACGGGCCGCAGCGGGCGGCGCACCGCGCACCGCCGCTACGGCCGTCCTGGTCACCGCGCCGGCGGCCGGTCCGTTCGAGGACGCGGACCTGTTCCGTGTCGCCCGCCTGGTGCGCCAGTACGGCCACCACCGATGGGTGGAAGTCGCCTTCGACTGCGGTGACCCCGACGTCGCGGAAGGCATCGATCGCTGCCGTCTCCTGGGCGCCGACCGTATCGCCACCGTGCGCGCGGCATTCGGGCCGCCCCCGCCCGGGGCCGTCACCGACACACCGGACACCACGGACCTCGGCCCGCTGCTGAGCCGGGCAGCGGTCGACGGGATCCTCAGCGCCCGCTGCGCCGACGCCCTCCATCGACTGGCCCATGGCGACGACGGCATCGCGGCAGGCCTGGACGCCGAACACGGGCACGGCTTCGCCCACACCCACGGCCCCGGCGGCCACCACACCCACGGGCCCACAGCCACCCCCGAGCACGGGCACGATCACTCGCACGTCTGAGACGGCACGCACCCCCCAGTCCCCCTCCGGAAGGGAAGTACCACCATGTCAGGTGGCGCCACATACCTTTACGGCGAAGGCTCCGTAGAGATCAACGCCGGCCGCCGCAAGGCCAAGGTCACCGTTTCCAACACCGGTGACCGCGCCGTCCAGGTCGGCTCGCACTACCACTTCTTCGAGGTCAACCGAGCACTCGATTTCGACCGCAACGCCGCCTACGGCATGCACCTCGACCTCCCCGCCGGCACCGGCGTCCGCTTCGAGCCGGGCGACACCCGCGAGGTCGAACTCACCGCCTACAGCGGCCACGGCCGCCTCATCGGCTTCAGCTCCCTCGTCGACGGCGGTCTCGGCTCCGCCGACACCCGCATCCGCGCGCTGCGCCGGGCGGTCGAACTCGGCTTCAAGGGCGCCCGCATCGAGGACGTCCACGCCGAGACCGAGCCCCGCGCGGCCGGCGCCGGGGACAGCCACGACGCCAAGGCCGAGGACGGCAAGAAGAGCAAGTCCCACAAGAAGGGCGACAAGTAGAGATGGCTGTCCTGAGCCGCAAGCAGTACACCGACCTGTTCGGTCCGACCGTCGGCGACCGCTTCCACCTGGCGGACACCAATCTGGTCGTCGAGGTCGAGAAGGACCACAACGAGGGCCACTACGGCGACGAGGCCGTCTACGGCGGCGGCAAGGGCATCCGCGACGGCATGGCCCAGGACCCGCAGGCCACGAACCTGCAGGGGGCCCTCGACCTGGTCATCACCAACGTGGTGGTCATGGACGCGATCCTGGGTGTGGTCAAGGGCGACCTCGGCATCAAGGACGGGTTCATCGCGGGTCTCGGCAAGTCCGGCAACCCGCACACCCAGTCCGGGGTCCACCCCAAGCTGGTCATCGGGCCCGGCACCGAGGTCATCTCCGGCGAGCACCTGATCGCCACGGCCGGCGGCATCGACACCCACATCCACTTCATCGCCCCGCAGCAGGCCGAGCACGGTCTGTCCAACGGCATCACCACGCTCATCGGCGGCGGCACCGGCCCCTCCGACGGCACCAACGGCACCACGTGCACGCCGGGACCGTGGAACATCGGCCGGATGTACCAGGCCGTCGAGGACATGCCGGTCAATGTCGGCCTGCTGGGCAAGGGCAACGGCTCGCTGCCGGAAGCGCTGATCGAGCAGGTCGAGGCGGGCGTCTGCGGCCTGAAGGTGCACGAGGACTGGGGCACCACCCCCGCGGCCCTGAGCAAGGCCCTGGACGTGGCCGACGCCTACGACGTCCAGGTCGCGGTGCACACCGACACCCTGAACGAGTCCGGCTTCTTCGAGGACACCCGCTCGGCCATCGACGGGCGCACCATCCACACCTTCCACACCGAGGGCGCGGGCGGCGGTCACGCTCCCGACATCATGCGGGTCGCGGGCGAACCCAACGTCCTGCCGTCCTCGACCAACCCGACGCTGCCGTACACGGTGAACTCCGTCGACGAGCTGCTCGACATGGTGATGGTCTGCCACCACCTCTCGCACGACATCCCGGAGGACGTCTCCTTCGCGGACTCCCGGGTGCGCGCCGAGACGATCGCCGCCGAGACCGTGCTGCACGACGAGGGGGTCATCTCGATCTTCTCCTCCGACTCCCAGGCCATGGGGCGGATCGGCGAGTCCTGGACCAGGGCCTTCCAGACCGCGCACCACTGCAAGGACCAGCGCGGGAAGCTCGACGGCGACACCGAGCGCAACGACAACTTCCGCGTACTGCGCTACCTCGCCAAGATCACGATCAACCCGGCGATCGCCTCGGGCACGGCCGACCACATCGGCTCCCTGGAGGCGGGCAAGCTCGCCGACGTCGTGCTGTGGCCGATCGGCTCCTTCGCCGCCAAGCCGAAGATGGTCATCAAGGGCGGACTGATCAACTGGGCGCTGATGGGTGACCCGAACGCCTCGCTCCCGACCCCGCAACCGGTCTACTACCGGCCGATGTTCGGCGCGTACGGCAAGGCCAAGCAGGCCACCCGGGTCTCCTTCATGTCACAGGCCGCCATCGACCTCGGCGTTCCGCAGAAGCTCGGCCTGGACAGCAGGGTCCTGCCGGTCAGGCACTGCCGCACGGTCGGCAAGCAGCACATGGTCCGCAACGACGCCCTCCCGGAGATCACTGTCGACCCGGAGACCTACAAGGTCGCCCTCGACGGGGTGCCGGCCACCATCGAACCGGCTCGGGAACTTCCCCTGAACCACCTGTTCTACCTGGTATGAGCAATGCCGTGAAACCCCTGGCCGTGGCTTCGGTACAGGCCCTGCTGGTCAGCCTCCAGCTCACCGACTCGGCCTTTCCCAGCGGCTTCTACACGCTCTCCCACGGCCTGGAGGGCTACGCCCAGGCCAAGGCCGTGACCCCCGAGGGCGTACCGGGGCTGCTGGCCGACCTGCTGCGGCATTCGGTGGGGCCTTCCGACGCCACCGCGCTGGCGCTGGCCCACCGGGCCGCGCTGGCCGGGGACTGGGAGGCGCTGGCCGAGACCGACCAGCGGCTGAACGCGGCCAAGCTGAACGAGGGGCTGCGCCGCGCCGCCACCCGTACCGGCCGCCAGTTGCTGGACATCGCCCGTGAGTGCGTCGGCGGGGAGCCCCTCGAACGGTACGCGGAGCTCGTGGCCGCCAAGCGGGCTCCCGGCTCGCAGGCCGTGGCCGCCGGGGTCGCGTACGCGGCCGCCGGGGTCCCGGCCGAACAGGCTGTCGTGAGCGATCTGTTCGCGTACTCGGCCAGCTTCACCGGCGCCGCGCTGCGGCTGCGGCTCACGGACCACCGCAAGGCACAGGTGGTGCTGCGCGGGATCGCACCCGTCATCGAGGAGGTGGCGGAGGCCGCCCTGCGCCGCGAACTCGCAGATCTCGGCGGGTGCGTTCCGATGGCAGATGTGATGTCGGGCCGTCACGAGCGGGCAGAGGCACGGCTGTTCGCCACCTGAGATGCGCCGGATCGCCAACCGGCAGGTACTCCAACCCGCTCGACCCTTGTTATCCGGAATCCGAAATCCGAAATCCAGAAGGCATGTGACTTGTGATGAACGAGGACAACGTCCTGCGCGTCGGCGTCGGCGGCCCCGTCGGCTCCGGCAAGACGGCGCTGATCGAGGCCCTGGTGCCGGTGCTCATCGCGCGCGGCCACCGGCCCGCCGTGATCACGAACGACATCTACACCCAGGAGGACGCCCATCACGTACGCCGCACCCTGGCCGGGGTGCTCGACCCCGAGCGCGTCGTGGGCGTGGAGACCGGCGCGTGCCCGCACACCGCCGTGCGCGACGACCCGACGATGAACCTGGCCGCGGGCGCCGAGATGCTGGAGCGGTTCCCCGATGTCGACACCCTGCTCTACGAGTCGGGCGGCGACAACCTCACCCTCACCTTCAGCCCGGTCCTGGTCGACCTCTTCCTCTTCGTCCTGGACACCGCCGAGGGCGAGAAGATGCCCCGCAAGCGCGGCCCCGGCATCACCGAGTCCGACCTGCTGGTCATCAACAAGATCGACATTGCCCAGTACGTGCGCTGCGACCTCGGAGTGATGGAGCGCGACGCCCACCACGTGCGCGAGGGGCGCCCCGTCGTCCTGACCAACTGCCTCACCGGGCAGGGACTGGAGGAGATCGCGACCTTCATCGAGTCCTTCCGCCGGGTACCGGCGTGAGCGTCGTGGCCGACCCGCCCCACACCCTCATCCCGCCCGCGCGGCTGGACGGGGCCCACTACGAGCCCCCGCGCGTCCCCCTCGAGGTGCTCCGGCACGCCTCCGCGCCGGACACCCTGGGCGTCGGGCGACCGGGCAAGGTCGGCCTGCTGGAGCTGGGCTTCGAGCGGGTCGGCGGGCGGACCGAGCTGGTGCGGCACTACCAGAAGTCCCCGCTGCAGATCATGCGGCCGCTGTACTTCGACCCGTACCGCCCCGATCTCCCGATCACCTTCCTGATGTCGACCGGCGGCGGCGTCGTGCAGGCCGACCGGCTGCGCACCGACCTGACCTTCGGCCCGGGCACCTCGGGGCACGTGACCACTCAGGCGGCCACCAAGGTCTACCGGATGGAGCACGACTACGCCGTCGCGCAGACCTTCCTGACCGCCGGACCGGACGCGTACGTGGAGTACCTCCCGGACCCGGTCATCCCCTACGTCGACTCGCGCTTCTACCAGCGCACGGTGATCACCGCCGACCCCACCGCCACCGTGCTGGCGAGCGAGACCGTCCTGACCGGCCGACTGGCGCACGGAGAGCGCAACGCCTACCAGGTTTTCGCCTCCGACCTCGAACTGCGCAGGCCCGGCGGCGAGTTGGTGGCTCTGGACACCGTGCGACTGGAGCCCGGCGGGCCCGGCGACTGCGCTGTCGACGGACCCGCCGTGCTGGCTGGCCACTCCGTGATGGCCTGCTTCTTCGCCGTGAGCCCGCTCGCGCCCGCCCGCGAGCTGGCCAACCTGCTCCACGGCACCCTGGCCGGGACGGAACTCGCCTACGGCGTCAGCGTGCTGCCGCAGGAGTGCGGAGCCTGGGTCCGTGTCCTGGGTGACCGCACCGAGGCGGTGACCCGGGCGCTGACGGCGGTCTGGGACGCGGTGCGGCGGCTGCTGATCGGCGTGCCCGCACCCGCCATGCGAAAGACCTGACCGACCCGCCCCGGCCGGCGGCCGGGGGCCGCCGCACTCCACGGGAGTACCCCCTTGCTCTTGGCCGCTTCCCTCGACACCGGCGACAGTGCCTGGCTCATGACCAGCACCGCGATGGTGCTGCTGATGACCCCCGGCCTCGCCTTCTTCTACGGCGGGATGGTCCGCACCCAGCACGTCCTGGTGATGCTCAAGATGAGCTTCGCCTGCCTTGCGCTGGTCACACTCCTGTGGCTCGCGGTCGGCTACTCGCTGGCTTTCGGCCCCGACATCGGCGCCGGCTTGCTTGGCAACCTCGACCACGTCTTCTTCCGCGGTGTCGGGATGAACGAGCTGCACAACACCATCCCGGCCACCGTCTTCGCCTGCTTCCAGATGTCCTTCGCGATCATCACCGTCGCGCTGATCAGTGGCTCCATCGCCGGCCGGGCCACCATGCGGGGCTGGCTCGTCTTCGTCGTCGTCTGGGCGCTGCTCGTGTACGTGCCCATGGCACATTGGGTGTTCGCCCCCGACGGCTGGATCCAGGCCGACCTGGGCGCTCTCGACTTCGCCGGCGGCCTGCCCGTCGAGCTCAACTCCGGCGCCGCCGGCCTGGCCGTGGCCATCGCCCTGCGCAAACGAAGAGACTTCGAGCGACAGCCGATCCGCCCGCACAACCTGCCGCTCGTCGTGATCGGCCTGGCGCTCCTGTGGTTCGGCTGGTTCGGCTTCAACGCCGGCTCCGCCCTCCAGGACGCGGGCGGAGCGCCCACCGCCTTCCTCAACACCCAGCTCGCCGCCTGCGCGGCGATGATCGGCTGGCCCATCGTCGAACGGTTCCAGCACGGCAAAGTCGAAATGCTGGGCGTGGCCTCGGCCGCCGTCGCCGGAATGGTCGCCATCACCCCGGCCTGCGGTGAGGTCTCCTCTCTGGGCGCCGTCTGTATCGGCTTCACCGCAGGCGTCGTCTGCGCCTTCGCCATCAACCTCAAGTACCGCATCGGTGTCGACGACACCCTCGATGTGGTCGGCGTCCACGGCTGGGGCGGCATCGTCGGCGTACTGTCCATCGGCTTCTTCGCCACGGCCGCGATGAGTGGAAAGAAGGGCCTCTTCTACGGCGGCGGCCTCGACCTGCTCTGGCGCCAGGCCGTCGCCGTACTGGCCTGCGGCACCTACTCCTTCGTCGTTACCTGGCTCATCGCCAAGGCCATCGACGGCACGGTCGGCTTCCGTACCCGGGAGGAGTACGAGGACGTCCCCGGGAGGGAGGAGGAGATCGCCTACGACAACGCGACGCTGGATGAGATCCAGGCCCGCCTCGACGCTCCACACGCAACCGCCACCGTCGCGGTCGCGGACCGCCGGGACGAAACCGGACTCCTCAGCGACGTCCTCCACGTCCTGGAGCGACGGGAGCGCGAGAAGTGATCACCCGCCGACGGCCCGCCGTGCCCCTCCCATGTGAGGTCCAGTCATGAACACCCTCTTCGACTCCGGCAACACCGCCTGGCTGATGATGGCCAGTGCCATGGTCCTCCTCATGGCCCCGGGACTGGCCTTCTTCTATGGCGGCATGGTCAAGACCGGTCAGATCATCGCCATGCTCAAGATGTGCTTCGTGTGCGTCGCCTTCGTCACCCTCATCTGGTGGGCCGTCGGCTACACCCTCGCCTTCGGCCCCGATGCGGGAGGCCTCGGCGTCATCGGCACCCTCGATCACGCCTTCATGCACGGCATCGGCCTGACCAGCAAGACCGGCGACGTGCCAACTGTCATCTACTCCATGTTCCACATGTGTTTCGCCATCGTCACCGTCGCCCTGATCAGCGGCTCGGTCGCGGGGCGCGCAAAGATGGGCGGCTGGATCGTCTTCGTCATCGTCTGGACCCTGCTCGTCTACATCCCCATGGCGCACTGGGTCTTCGACCCCGCAGGCTGGGTCGCCCGCCAGGTCGGCGCCGTCGACTTCTCCGGCGGCACCGTCGTCGAACTCAGCTCCGGCGCCGCCGGCCTCGCCCTCGCCATCGTCGCCGGAAAACGCAAGGACTTCGAGCGCCAGACCATCCGACCGCACAACCTGCCGCTCGTCGTGATCGGCTTGGCCCTGCTGTGGTTTGGCTGGTTTGGCTTCAACGCCGGCTCCTACCTCACCGGGCCCGGCTCCACTGCCATGGCGCTCCTCAACACCCAGTTCGCCGCCGGAGCCGCGATGGCGGGCTGGGCGGTCACCAGCTTCTGGCGCACCCGGCATGTCACCCTCCTCGACATGTGCATGGGCGCTGTAACCGGCATGGTCTCCATGACCCCGCTGGCCGCAGGCATCACCCCCGTCTGGGCCACGATCACCGGCTTCCTCGCCGGTCTGACCTGTGCCTTCGCCATCAGCTGGAAGTACCGCCTCGGCGTCGACGACACCCTCGACGTCGTCGGCATCCACGGCTGGGGCGGCCTGTTCGGCATGGTGATGGCCGGCCTCGCCGCCACCGGCGCCGTCACCGGCAAGAAAGGCCTCTTCTACGGAGGATCCTGGGACCTCCTGGGCCGACAGCTCATCGCCGTCGTCGTCCTCGGACTCTTCTCCTTCGTCATGACCGCCGCCATCGGCAAAGTCATCGACAAGACCGTCGGCCTACGCCAACCCGGAGGCATCATCGAAGACGAACAGGCCTACGAGAGAGACGTCACGGCCCAGCTCCAAAGCGTCACCGACGCCCTCCGCGGCTCCGACATCCCCACCGGCAAGGACCGCGCCGCCCAGATCATCACCCAGCTCCAGGACCTCCTCACTCAACGCGAACACCACGAGCCGACGTCGACGCAGGAAGAAGGGCCGACGGACCGTCGCGAACGGTAGGCCCCGGTCGGATCAGTGGCTGGGGGCGCGATCACCGGCTGGTGATATCACGGGGATGCACTGGTCTGGACTTCCCAGCCATCAGGACCGTCCGCCTCCGACAGCCTGACGCTGTCGACGACGTCGACGACGTCGAGAACACATTGACCCTGCTGCCCTCAGGGCGTGCCGACTGTATGCGCCCCACTCTCCCGCCCCCGGAATCCGGTAACGCGGAATGGCCCCGCCCAGGGGGTGGGGTCAGGTACCAGGGTCACGGTGTCTGCGGCCGTCGAACAGCCACCACCACCTGGTGTAAGGAAGCACCCACCCCGGTCAGATCTCCACAGAAATCCCGGGGATTGACCATGGCCATCACAAGTCGGAGGGGCTTCTGGAGGGTTGTCCTGACGGGCTTCGCCTGAGATCGATGCTCATATTCAGCCACTTCTAGTTATGCGTTGACCGGTGGCCTGCTTCTGGGCCCCTGGAAGGTGAAAATCGAGCTAATCGCAGGTGCAGGTGCAGTTTGTGGGTGTAATCACAAGACACCTTGAAGGATTTACCTGTATTATGAAGGTACGCCACATCGAACCAACTCTGCCTGACGCGGAGCTGGCGCGACCGCAAAGCGGCCGTGGCACCCTCCAGTACGTGGGCGCCCAGGCGGCACTCGGTTCTGCGCAAGAGGACAGCTCTCGGGGCTCCCGCATGGACGGGTGCGACTCGCTCACAAGGCTGCGCACTGTCCGGCAGGCGGGGAGCTTTCCCAGGCAGCGGAAAGGCCAGCCCGTGACAACCGCGGCCACGACCGACGGGAACGCCCGCCCCGGCTACCGCCAGCTCCTTCGCACGCCCGGCGCCCTCAGCTTCCTGCTCCCCGGGTTCGCCGCCCGGCAGCCCTTCGCGATGCTGACCATCGGCATCGTCCTTCTCGTCCAGCACACCACCGGCTCGTACGGTGACGCCGGAATCGTCGCCACCGTCACCGGTGTCTCCATGGCCCTGTGCGCCCCGCAGATCGGCAAGCTCGCCGACCGGCGCGGCCAGAGCGCTGTTCTGGTCCCGGTCGTCTTCGCGCACGCCGCCGCCGTCAGCGCCCTGACCTGGCTGGCCCTGGCCGGCGCGCCGCTGTGGGCGCTCGCGCTGGCCGCGATTCCCGCCGGTGCCTCGGTCCCGCAGGTCGGGCCCATGGTCCGGTCCCGCTGGGCCGCCAAGCTGGAGGGCTCCCCGCTGCTGCCCACGGCCACCGCCTTCGAGTCCGTCACCGACGAGCTCACCTTCGTCGTCGGCCCGGTCCTCACGACGTTCCTGTCCACCTCGGTCCATCCCTCGGCCGGTCTGATCACCGAGGCGGCCCTGACGCTCGCCGGCGGTCTGCTGTTCGCCGCGCAGCGCTCCACCCAGCCCAAGCCCGTCCCCCGCCTCGCGGGCGGTGAGAAGCATGCCTCCGCGCTGTCCTTCCCCGGCCTGCGCGTCCTGATCGTGGCCTTCGTCGGCATCGGCGCTGTCTTCGGCGGCATGCTGATCTCGCTCGCCGCGTTCTCCAACGAGATCGGCAACCCCGGCGCGAACGGCCTGCTGTACGGCGTCTTCGCGGGCGGCATCATGATCGCGGGCATAGTCTGCGGCACTATCGCCTGGAAGGTCGGCCCGCGCCGCCGCCTGCTCCTGGGCTACGTCGGCCTCACCGCCGCCGCGTCCGTGCTGTGGGCCGTGGACTCCCCGATCCTGCTGGGCGCGCTCGGCCTGGTGGTGGGCTTGTGCATCGCCCCCGCGCTGATCGCGGGCTACACGATGATCGAGCGACTGGTCCCGGCCGCCTCCCGGACCGAGGCCTTCACCTGGCTCACCGGAGCGGTCGCCTTCGGGCAGGCCGGCGCCGTGACCGTGGCCGGCCGCCTGGCGGACGCCAACGGATCCTCGTACGGCTTCCTGGTGCCCATGGCGGCCACCGCGCTCGCCCTGGTCACCCTGCTGGCACTGCGTTCGAAGCTGGCGCCGAAGTCCCCGAGCCGGACCGTGATCTCGTCCTCGCCGGCGGCCCCCAGCGCCTCGGAGCCGGCCTCGATCTCGCCAGCCCCACGATGTTGACCATTGCCGCTGTTCCTGTCGCTTCGTCCTCCGCGACGTCGTCGAGCACGAGCAGCACCTCCACGTCGGCCGCCTGACGCCCTTGACGCACCCACGCTGAATCACCAAGTGGCTCCAGGTTGATGCAGACCAGGGTCGGGACCCGGTCCAGGAGGCCCGGACCAGGACCTGCGAGCTCCGGCTCAGGGAAGGCCAGCGAGCCCGAGTAGAGAAAGGACTCGAGGACGTGTCCGTGCGGTTCGTACGGGGTGCGCAGGCGCAGCACCGTTAAGGTCCGCCTCGGCCGGGTCGGCGACGACCTCGCCGTACGGGGCCGCGAGGGTCTCGTTCACGTCCTCCGCGCACTGCTCGCCGGCGAACTGGTCGCAGCCGGCGTCCAGGGCGCGGGCCGCGCGCGCCGCGACGACGACTACCAGATCACCCAGGGCGGCCTGCTGCACCATTTTCCGCAGCAAGGAGGACCTGGTGCTGGCACTCAGCGAGTCCGGCAACCCGGGCTACCTCGCCCACGAGTATTTCAACAGCGAGGCCGACCCCTGGTGACGGACTCCGCCGGGCCCGATGCTCAACCAACAGAGCCTTGTGACGTACGGTCCGCTCTGGCTGCGCTGTGTAGTGACACCTTGATCTCTGCGGGTGAGGGATGCAGTTTGGTGTCAGGTCGGGGGATGCTCGGTGCCATGTCTGTCCCCGATGCGTGACGATGCGGCTCTGTACAGGGTGAAGTTCGCCCAGCGGTTGCCGACCCGTCTGGCTGAGCTGACCGGGCCCGTGCACGGGGTCGTCGAGCTCCCGCTGCACGTGGTGTGGTCCGGGCTGTGCGCCTTCGACCTGGACCAGCCGCGGCAGCGCATGGGCCTGTACCGGACGGTCCTCGCCGAGGGCACCCACGAGGACCTGTGCCGATTCCTGAACGCCGACCTGCTCTCCAGCCTGTGGCCGGTGCTGCGCACCCTTACCGGCCCCACCGTGCGGGAGGTGTGGGAGGACGCCTTTCCCCAGCTGCGGGAGTAGGCCGCGGCGTGAAGATGTCGGATCTGCACGCCCGGCTGCTCGCCGACGTGCTCGCGTTCGGCTCGCCCTTCCCTCTCGTCCTTACCGGCGGCTACGCCGTGCAGACCCACCAGCTCCTGGAGCGGGTCAGCCACCTGGACGTCGCCACCGAGTCCGCTACCCCGATGGAGGAGATCACCCCGACCGTGTGTGACGGACTCATG
This sequence comes from Streptomyces sp. ICC4, assembly GCF_003287915.1. Lineage (NCBI taxonomy): Bacteria > Bacillati > Actinomycetota > Actinomycetes > Kitasatosporales > Streptomycetaceae > Streptomyces > Streptomyces sp. ICC4. Next base: position 908,919 of record NZ_CP030286.1, read on the forward strand.
AGACGGGGCTGGCAGGTGGCCGTGGTCGAGATCGCCCCGCTGCCGGCCCGTTTCCAGGTAACTGATCCACTTACCGGCGGCGCGTGCGAAGTCGATGTTCTCAAGGAAGTGTTCTGGCGGCCGGTCGCCCACACTGCCTACGGTCCCGTCCTCGGCGAAGAGGACGTCATCGGTACCAAGGTTTTCGGGCCCTGGCCGACCGGGGCGCGGCCCGTGAGAACTACGTCTCGAGCCTGCTCTCCAAGCTGGGCATGGAGCGCCGCTCCCAGGCCGCAGCCTACGTGGCACGGGATCCAGGCGGAGAAGGGAACGTGAGCGCCCGGCCGGTTGTGGCCTTGGGCACTCCCGGTTCCGGAACTGGTCGGGGACGCGTCGGGTGACCAGCAAGCTGGGCCGGCCGCGTCACGACCAGCGCCCCGGACGCGGGCAGCCTGAGATGCAGCAGGAGGTGTCGACCGCGGGCGGAAACGGCCTCGCGCTTTTCCTCTTCGGCGTGTCCCCTGAGATAGCCGCGGACCGAGACGGGCGAAGCGAGGGCGTACGGCGACAGGAGCGCCCGCACCCTCCGATACACGCCGCCAGGGAATCGCGAGGACAAGGTCCTCCTCCTTGAGCGCCCGAAGAACCCCGACCCCTTCGGGCTGCGCCGGACCGCCGACCAGCGTTCCAGCCCAGGACCTGGGGTGCGGAGCGCCCGTTCGCAGCCCTCCAGCCGTCGGCCAAACGACCCTTCTCACGCCGGCGGCTCACTGCACGTCAGAGCCCGCTCATCTCTGCGGCCTTGGTGCCTCCATGGCCAAGGAGTGAGAGAGCGACGCAGATGTCCTTGCCGCCCTGTGGTCTACGGCTGACATTCACCGAATCGGCGAGATTCCGGACGATCGACCAGCCGTACCCACCCTCTGCTGGCCATTCCGGCGTCCGATCCGGGCTGACAGGCTGCTGTTCGCTGTGGTCGGCTACGTGGAGCACGAGCCGGTTGCCCCGGATGATGGGAGCGAAGGCAGCGATCCCGCCCCCGTGGCGAACCGCGTTGGTGACCAATTCCGAGACGACGAGGAGCGCATCGTCGATTACGCGACCGGACGTGCGCGGAGCCTGCCGATGAATCAGGTCGGCGACGTCGTCACGGGCGCGTGCGGCAAAGGACTGCGACAGCGCAGGGATAGGTGTCCCCTGGTGCATGAGCTATTCCTTGATGTGGAGGAGGAGCCAGCCGCAGCCGCGGCAGGGGCGCCCTCAGAGGGTGCCCCTCCCCCGCTCCGATCCTGCCCCCCGGCCCGGCATGGGAGTCCATGCGAAAGTCCCCTTATCTCGGGACGACCCTCCGCCTTTCGGCTGATACGCGACGCGGACACGTGTGGTGCACCCGGGAATGGCGGTGTGAGAGCGGCCACGCGGAGACAGGACCAGCCGAGCGAGTGGTGAGTGCCCGTGGCAGCGTGGAATCCGTACGGGCTGAGGGCGGGCTACGTTGTCGCTGGCGCAGGGTGTCCACTTACTCCAGCTCGACGTGCTCGACAGTGAAGGCGGCCTTGCTGTCCTAAAGGCGGATCCTGCCCAGGTGCCTCCCGCTCGAGCGCCGGACACGGACTTCCCCCGTACATACTCGTGAATCACCACCTCCCGGCGTCAGTGTGGTCGGGGTCACGACGAAGGAGGCGAGGAGCCACTTCTGCGTTGAGGCGGGGGCGGGCGGGCGCTGATCACCGCATGGAATCGCCATCCGGACGAACCGTAGGAATCTGAAGAAATCCCTGAACACAACTACTCTCTGGATATGAGCTGGCTCAGGGCGCTGAAGGAGACCGCCCGGTCCGGATTGAAGGTCGAGCGGACCCGCCTGGAACCGCTGATCGCACTTCGCGGCGCCGCCGGGCTCGCGATCGTCATCGGTGTCAGCCTGGCCCTGCTCGGCCCGGGCGCCGCCGCCAGCTCGGCCTTCGGCGCCTTCATGGCCGCCATCGCCACCTTCCAGCAGAGCTGGCGCCCGCGCCCGGTGCTTGCCCTCGCTTCCGGACTGACCCTCGCGGCCAGCACGTTCATCGGCTATCTCGTCGGCTCCTCGCACACCGCGGCCGTCCTCGCACTGCTCACGGTGTGGACCTTCGCCGCCGCAATGGCCTGGGTGGCCGGACCGACCACTGGGATCATCGCCTCCAGCAACGTGGCGATCCTGCTGGTCACTGTCACCCTGCCGACCTCCGTCGCGCAGGCCGCCGGGCATGCCGCGCTGATCGCCGCGGGCGGTGTGGTACAGGCCGCCCTCATCGTCCTGCTGCCGGTCCGCCGATGGGGCGCGCAGCGCGACGCCCTCGCGGACGCCCTGGCCGCAGAGGCCGACTACGCCCGCCGGCTGCGCCACGACCCGGTCGCCCCTTTCGACCCGCAGCCGCTGATGACCGCCCGCGCCGCGGCCGCAGTCACCCGCAGCCAGGCCCGCCGCCGCCCCGGCGAACTGCACGGCGCCCGCGGGCTCGCCGAACATATCCGGCTGGTGTTGGCGCTGCTCGCCGACCCCGCCGCAGGCGCCCCCGAAGAAGGTCCGGCCCGCGACCGGGTGCGTGACCTCCTCGCGGCTGCCGCCACGGTGCTCGACACGTCCGCCCACGCGATCCGGCACGGGCAGCCGGTAGGAGTCCCCGGGCCGGCCCTCGCCGTGCTCAAGTCGTCCGACACCGGGGACCTGCTGACCGGGGCCGCGCACCGGGCCGCCGGGCGCCTGGCCGCCCTGCTCGACGATGTGCTGGAAACCGCCGCCCCTGGAACAGGGAGCGCGCCTCCCGAAGAAGCGATGCTGCGGCCCACGCTGCCCCGGCTGATCCCGCTCGCACTGAAGGCAGTCCGCGCCGAACTGCGCCCCGCCTCACCGGTCTTCCGGCACGCCATGCGGGTCTCGGCGGTCGTCCCGGCCGGCTATCTCATCGGCCACGCGCTGCCCTTCGGCCACACGTACTGGGCTCCCATGGCGTCCGTGATGGTCATGCGCCCCGACTTCACTCAAACCTATTCACGCGCCGTCGGCCGCTTCGGCGGCACCCTCGTCGGGGTCGCCCTCGCCACCGGCATCGTGCAGCTCGCCCAGCCTGGCACATACCTCTCCGGGTTCCTCGCGGTGATCAGTGCAGGCCTGGTGTACGTCCTGATGCGCACCGGCTACGCCGTCTCGCAGGTCTTCGTCTCCGCGTACGTCGTCTTCCTCCTCGGCATGGCCGGAGGGCGCTGGGACCAGACCGTGACCGACCGGGTCGCGCTGACCCTCATCGGCGGACTCCTGGCCATGGCCGCGTACGCGCTCTACCCGGCCTGGGAGACCCCACGGCTCCGTCCTCGCCTCGCCGACTGGCTGGCGGCGAACGGGCGCTACGCAGCCGTCGTTCTCAGCCAGTACGCAGATCCCCCGGGCGCCCGCCGAGCCGACGTGCGCGAGGCGCTGCTGGCCGTACGGGAGGCTCGCATCGCCTGGCATGACGCGGTGGAGCGGGCCTCAGGCGAACCGGTACGCCACCGCGGCCTGTCCCGGGCCGCGGCCGACGACGCGGGCCAAGCTCTGGCCCTGCTGGGCCGCAACGCGATGCTATTGGAGGCGTACTTGCCGGAGCGTGGCCAGGCCCCCGTCCCCGGCGCGGGCAACCTGGCGGCCGTACTGCGCACCGCGACCGAGCAGGCGGCGAGGCAGATCCGCGAGCGGAAGGTACCGGACTGGACGCCGGTACGGGCCGCCCTCCCACCCTGTGACACCCCCGACTCCGCGGTCCTCTTCAGCCGCGTGACACTCCTCGCAGACGCCCTGGACGACCTGTCGAACGCAGTGCGCCCCTAAAGACATCCCTTCCCGGGGTCTAAGCAGACCTATTCCTACCACCGGTATGACCGGAGCGGATTCCCGTCAGCCATTCGGCCCGCCCCTACTGCGACCCGCCCCAGACACGCCGAGTGTGAGGGTATGACAGAGCACACCCCACAGCCCACAGCCCGCCCATCAGCCGGTTTCCTCTCCGAGATCAAGGACGCCGTGACCACCCGGGCAGCCCTGCTGGTCCTGGGGGTGCTGGCCCTCCAGCTCGCCTTCATCACCTCCTACATCGGGGCCTTCCACCACCCCAAACCCAGCGAGATCCCGATCGCCGTGACCGCCCCCCTCGCACCCCTCGCCGAGCAGTCCGCGAAACAGCTCGCCGCGCTGCCCGGCAAACCGCTCGATCCCCGCACCGTCAAGGACGAGGCGACGGCGATCCAGCAGATCCAGAACCGGGACGTGGACGGCGCGCTGGTCATCGACCCGGCCGGCAAAACCGACCAACTGCTCATCGCGAGCGGCGCCGGAGCCTCCCTGTCGCAGGCCCTCGAAGAGGTCGTCGGCCTGGTCGAGAAGAGCCAGGGACGCACCGTCCAGGTCACCGACGTGGCCCCGGCCGCCGCCGGCGACGGACGCGGACTGAGCTCCTTCTACCTAGTCGTCGGCTGGTGCGTCGGCGGCTACCTGTGCGCCGCGATCCTCGCGATCAGCGCCGGCGCACGCCCCGCCAACACCCACCGCGCCATCATCCGGCTCGGCACGCTGCTCGCGTACGCGATTGCCGCCGGACTGCTCGGCGCGGTCATCGCCGACCCGATCCTGGACGCGCTGCCCGGCAGCATCCTGGGCCTGTGGGGCCTCGGCACCCTGATCGTCTTCGCCGTCGGCGCGATCACCCTGGCCTTCCAGGGCCTCGCGGGCGTGATCGGCATCGGCCTGACGATCCTGCTCGTCGTCGTCTTCGGCAACCCGAGCGCAGGCGGCGCCTACCCGTACCCCCTGCTCCCACCGTTCTGGAAGGCCATCGGCCCGGCCCTGCCCCCGGGCGCGGGCACGTACGCCGCGCGCTCCATCGCCTACTTCAAGGGCAACGACGCGGCCGGACCCATGCTGGTGCTCGCCGCCTGGGCAGTGGCCGGCTCGGCGGTCACGCTGGCCTGCGCGGTCTTCCGCAGGGGAAAGCCCGGGGCCGCCATCGGCAGCGGGCTCCCCGACGACTCGCCCCCCGTAGCTCGCTTCGCGGGCAACGACGAGGGGCCGGACGCCCGATGAACACCCCTGCCCTGCTCAACCGTCAGGGACCCGGCCGAACAGGCCGCCTCCTGCAAGCGGATAGAGCTCAACGCCCAGGCCCCGCTCGGCGCACTCGGCCTCACCGGCTTCATCGTGGTCACCGTCATCACCACCGGGCGGTCCTGTCAATCGAGCCGAATGGTGAAACTCGGGAGCCTCCGGCGCGCTCGGCGCCACCATCGAAGGCACCACCGAACTGGGCGATTCCTTCAAGATCACCGGATGGCCGCATCGTGCCTGCCACAGACAGGTCCCGACCCACCCGAGAACCCGCATTCCGCGTAATTCGGGGGGCACGTTACGGGGAGGGGCCAGGGGGCCTGGCCGGCGGTACATCCCCCCGCCCGACGGCCAGGATCCCGCTCGGCTCGATACGCAGTCCGATCAACGTGTCTCGGCGTGGGCCCCGGCGACGTACCTCTCCGGGGCCAGACCTATGCGGGCACCACCCAGGCCGCATGAATCGAGCGGCACATCTGAACCGGCACCACACGCCGTTCAGACCGTCGCAGGCTCAGCGGTGGCGAAAACGCCGCGGAGGCCGACGGGCAGCGCGGCATGCTCACGCTAGATGGAGCAGGTGTTCAGCAGGCTCCGCCAGGCCCTTCCAACTGCCCCCCGATCGGAGAACGGGCCCTCCAGCATCTCCAACAACACGCGAGCGAAGCAGTCGACGGCGGTGATCAGAACCTCGGGAACACGCAGGATCAGCTCGGCATCAGCGATCCTGGACTCGTCCGCGAGCTCCGGGACCCGCTGCTTCAACACGCTGTGATCTCCTCCATCCGCTCAGCGGCGAATGCGGCGAGCGCGCGTAGTTGCTGCTCCGTAGGCAGAGCGGTGACGGTTACGGTCATGCCTGCGGAGCCTACGGGCGCGGGACCAGGCCGGTCAGCCGGACAGGTGAAGTGCCCGCACGCCGCGATCGGTAGCCCGCTTCTTGCCGGACCGCCTACTCGCGAGTTACTCGGCACCTGGTTCGCCGCTCGTTAACCCTGGGTATTCAGCGGAGTAGGTCGATCTGACTGATCAACAGCGAAAGGTGCCTCCTGAGCTGCAACGATGTGAGTCTCGAGTTCGCATCACTGCAGGGATCAGGGGGCACCTTTCTGGTGAGAGAGACTACTGGGTGGGACCGTCGGCTGACCGTGGCCGCGGACGGCCGGGGGCTGATCGGGCACGCCGGGGCGGTGTTGTTACGCCGGCTCGCTGACCGGGTGGGGCTGACCGCCGGACTTGCTGAGGTGCTGCCCGTGGGCAGCGGTGCCGACTGGCGTGACCGTGCGGTGACCGTGGTCCAGCTGGCCGTCGCGATCGCGCTCGGGGCGGTGAACCTGTCCGACGCGGAGGCGGTCCAGGACCACCACCGGGGGCTGTTCGGGTCGGCGGTGTCCGACTCCACGATGTACCGCGCGCTGGCCGCGGTGGACGCCGAGGCGCTGGCGAAGATCGCCAAGGTGCGGGCGCGGGTGCGCCGCCACGTGTGGTCACTGCTGCATCTGCGGCTGAGTGGTTTCCCCTGGCTGACCATCGCCGGGAAGCGGCTGCACAACTGGGTGGTCATCGACCTCGACGCCACGATCATCACCGCCGCGTCGAAGAAGGAGCGGGCATCGGCCACGTTCAAGAAGACGTTCGGGTTCCATCCGCTCGCGGCGTGGTGCGCGACCACGTCGGAGTGTCTGGCGATGTGGCTGCGCGAAGGCAACGCCGCCTGCTCGGCCAGCCGCCCGGCGAGCTCACTCTGGGGGTGGGTCAGCATCCGGCCCCGGCGCGGGCAGCGCAACAAACTGGCCACGGTTCAATCGGCGCCGATAGCATCGACCATTGCAGTGACAAACGCCATGCCGAGGTTTGGGCCTCCACATGAAGGATTCAACTCAACCTTGGCTTATGTCACCAAGACGCTTCCCGCATCCCTGTCTCGCTTGACATTGGCCTCGATCACCGGCTTACAGTGCGGAACCGGAGCAGCGCAACGCATGCGTCAGTCCAGAACCCGACAGCGACTGACATTACTACTGCAAAGGGGCGTGTAGCTATGAGCAGCCCAGCCCACACCACCAGCACTTCATACGATCACCCGATCTACGACCATCTCGTGCTGACGCTAGGAGATGCGGTGACGGCCGCGCAGGCGGCCGCAGACGGGGTGCAACGCGAGGCAGTCGAAGCGCTTGACTGGACCAGCCTCTACGAACTCGCCTGAACGTGCCCACCGAGGATGAGGCTCCCCCGCGGGGTGCGTGCCGCCTCGCCTCGTAAAAGCCGAGAGCAATACTCAAGACCCTCGCGCACACCCGTAGGGTCCTTGGCGCACGCACGTTCGACGCCTACCTCCTCGTCCAGTGCCGAGGCCCCTCGCCGGCAGCGCCATGGCCGGTGGGCATTCAAGCAGAGGATGAGTGTGCGAAGCTTTATCTGTGGGCACAGCTGGAAAAATCTCCGTATTCCTCCTGGATGACCATGAAGTGGTCCGGCGAGGTGTCTATGAGCTGCTCACCAGTGAAGACGACATCGAGGTCGTGGGTGAGGCGGCTACGGCTGCTGACGCGCTCGTGCGGATCCCGGCGACGCGGCCCGATGTGGCGGTGCTGGACGTGCGCCTGCCGGACGGCAGCGGCGTGGAGGTGTGCCGCGAGGTGCGCTCCCAGAACGAGGACATCAAGTGTCTGATGCTGACCTCGTTCGCCGACGACGAGGCGCTGTTCGACGCGATCATGGCGGGCGCCTCGGGTTACGTACTGAAGGCGATCCGCGGCAATGAGCTGCTCAAGGCCGTACGGGACGTGGCGGCCGGCAAGTCGCTGCTTGATCCCGTGGCCACCGCGCGGGTGCTGGAGCGGCTGCGCGGAGGCAAGAGCGGCAAAGGCGACGACCGCCTGTCCAACCTCACCGAGCAGGAGCGGAAGATCCTCGACCTGATCGGCGAGGGGCTGACGAACCGCATGATCGGCGAGCGGCTCCACCTGGCGGAGAAGACCATCAAGAACTACGTCTCCAGCCTGCTCTCCAAGCTGCGCATGGAGCGTCGCTCCCAGGCCGCCGCCTACGTGGCACGAATCCAGGCGGAGAAGCGAACCTGAGCACCAGGCCGGTTGTGGCCTTGGGTACTCCGGTTCCGAAGTGTGGTCGGGGACGCGTCGGGTGACCAGCAAGCTGGGATGGCCGCGTCGCGATCGGCGCCCCGGACGCGGGCGGCCCGAGACTCAGCAGGGGGCGACTGCGGGTGGAGTCGTCCTCGCTCGCACCCTTGCTCTTCGGCGTGTACGCCGAGGTAGCCGCGGACCGAGGCGGGCGAAGCGCGGCGTACGGCGACAGGAGCGCCCGCACCCTCCGATACACGCCCGCAGGGAATCGCGAGGACAAGGTCCTCCTCCTTGAGCGCCCGAAGAACCCCGAACCCTTCCGGCTGCGCCGGACTGACCTCCCCTCCGGTCATGGTCTCTACGCTACGAGGGGAGGGTCAGCGAACGCCTGACGTGCCTCTGTGTGCGGCCATCTCGGCCCCTACACGACCGGGCATGCCCGGGTGTCCGGGTCGACGAGGATGGGCCAGTTTTTCCCCGACCCGGATCTGGTGTCCTTGTTCGTCTTTCGCCGTGGGATACCAGGTGAAGCCATAGATGCCCATGACAGCGGGAGTCGCCCACAGCCCGAGCTTGAATGCCCACTCATCCCAACGGTCAGTCAGGGTCCGGCCGGCCTCTTCCGCACCTCTCCGTGCTCCTCCCCGCCACGCTTGAGCCGCTGGAAAGCCGCGGTCGTGGTGTCCCTGCGTCATATCCGCCACTACCGCTCGGTGGCGAGGATGCTCTTTCCCGCCCGGGTGCCCGGCGGCGATCCGGACGGCAGCCCCGACGGTGGCCCCGGCAGCGGTCCGGCCGGGGAGGCGGAGATGCGGTGTAGGTGCCGACCGGTCGGCGACACCGGGACGGCTCCGGGATGGCGGAAGGTCAGCCTGGAGCCCACTTTGCGGATCCCGGGCCTTGACCGCCGCTCCCGTCCTCGCCGATGCTTTCGTTGCGGTAATTGAGACGCGTGCCGGCGCGGCTTCCTCCGCGTGTACGAGCGGGTCGCCGCCTTGGCGGGAGAAGCCGTGGGCGATTTCCTGCCCGCCCTCATCGACGATGACCGCGCCGACACTGAAGGCTCCCTTCGACGGCGGGCAGTGGTGGGAGAGTTCGATGGCTCTGATGCATCCACTGGTAGTCGATGTCTGTCCAGGGGAGATTGGGGTTCAACGGGGGTCTTCCTGTTGGGGCAGGTAGCGCAGCAGCACCATGTCGCCGACGGTCCTGGTCTCTGCGAGCGTCATGCGGTGGCCTTGTCCGTGGGGGTGGCTGGCTGGGCCGAGGAAGCGCGGTGCTTGCGGATCGCCGACCAGGAGGGGTGCGATGGCGAGTTGGATCTCGTCGGCCAGACCCTGGGAGAGGAGGGTGGCGTGGATGCGGCTGCCGCCTTCGGCCATGAGCCGGTCGACGCCGCGTTCCCCCAGGTCGTCCAGGAGTGCGGCGAAGTCGACGGTGGGGCCGAGGGAGACGACTTCGCCAAGCCCGCCGAGCCGGGCCCGCACCCTTCCCGCTCCCTCGTCGGTCGTGTAGGCGATCTTCGCTCCGCCGTGGTGCCAGAACCGTGCCTGCGGGTCCAGGTCACCGCTGCCGGAGACCGTGACCTTCAGGGGGTGCTCGGGGCGGCCCCGGGCGATGCGTTCTTTCCGGCGCTGCTCGCTGTTGACCAGCAGGCGGGGGTTGTCATTTCGGATGGTGCCGGCGCCGATGAGGATCGCGTCGGACTCGGCGCGGACCTGGTCGACACGGTCGAAGTCTTCCCTGTTGCTCAGCAGGAGGCGCTCGGGTTGCGTGTCGTCGATGTATCCGTCGAGTGAAGTGGCGACACTCAGCAGAACGTGGGGGCGGGGCATGGCCGTCTTCCTTGTCGTGGCGAGCGCCGCACTGTGGCAGCCCCCGTTCGGCGCTTTCGCCGGGCTGGTGGTCAACCGGCCTGCCCGGGCGTGCTCTCGCTCTGCCAGGTGACGGTGAGCTCGTTGCGCTGCCCGAAGCGTTCGAGGTGACGGCCCAGTACGTCCTGTACCTGCTCCAGGGCGTGGGTGTCGTCCGCGGTGGCGAGCAGGACGAGCTCGGTGGGCTGCGGGGTGAGGACGCCGTGACCGAAGGGGAAGTTGAGCTTGATCGCGCCGTCCGGGAGTGTCTCGGCCGGTATCTTCCGGCCGAGGTGGGAGGCCAGTTGCTTGGCGTAACGTGCGGCGGCGTCAGTTGCGACATGGGCGATGGATGAGGGCATCGCAGACTCCTGTGTTGTGAGGCGTGCAAGGTGTGGGCCGTGGTATCGCGCGGTGCGGGGCGGGGGGTCAGCCGTACTGGACGGACCGCTTGGACAGGCCCAGCCAGGTGCCATCGATGACCTGACGGCGGGAGTCCAGTTGGTCCTCTGCGGTGCCGAGCGTGACGGCGAGCGGTACGAAGTGCTCTACGCGCGGGTGGGTGAATGTGGCGCCGGGGGCCTTGTGCTGGAAGTCGAGGAGGGCGTCCACGTCGCCGGCGTCGATGGCGCGTCTGCCCCAGTCGTCGAACTCGGCCATCACGGCCGGGGCCTTGTTTCCGGGGTTCAGGGCGCGCAGGTTGTGGGTGAAGGATCCGCTGTTGATGATCAGGTAGCCCTCGTCGCGCAGCGGGGCGAGCCTGCGTCCGATGTCCATCAGCTTGGTGGTGTCCAGGCTCGGCAGGGATATCTGCAGTACCGGGACGTCCGCCTCGGGGTGCATGTGCATCAGCGGGATGTACGCGCCGTGGTCCAGGCCGCGCTCAGGCAGGTCCGCCACGGGCATGCCCGGGGCGCGCAGGAGCTTGCGGACGGTGTCGGCCAGCTCGGGGGCTCCGGGGGCGGGGTAGCGCAGCCGGTAGTAGTGCTCGGGGAAGCCCCAGAAGTCGTAGATCAGCGGGACGGTGGTGGTGGCGCCGAGGGCGAGCGGGGCCTCCTCCCAGTGCGCGGACACCATGAGGATGGCCTTGGGCCGCGGCATCTGGTCGGACCAGGCTGCCAGCTGACCGGGCCAGTGGGCATCCTCCAGCAGGTTGGGGCCGCCGTGGCTCAGGTAGAGACTCGGCATGCGACCGGAGGCCTGCGTGGTCATGTGCGTCCTCCTCGTACGGGGCGAGCGGCGGTCGACGCTGCCGGGTTCAGGCGCCACAGCGTGCCTGAGCCACCTGTGCGGGCAGGCGGTCCAGGTCGATGGTGTGGTGGGTGTGGTCGGCCTTGGCGTGCAGGTAGCGCAGGTTGTCGCCGGTGACGTGGACACCGGTGCGCACGCGGTCTCGCACCCGGATGCCGAGGGCGGTCAGCTGGGCGGCCTTGTCGGGATTGTTGGAGAGCAGGTCCAGTGACTGCGCGCCGAGGGCGGTGAGGATCTGGGCGGCGGCGGTGTAGTCGCGGGCGTCCTCGGGCAGGCCCAGGGCGGTGTTCGCCTCGTAGGTGTCCAGGCCCTGGTCCTGCAGGGCGTAGGCGTCGAGCTTGTTGTACAGGCCGATGCCGCGGCCCTCCTGGCGGAGGTAGAGCAGGTATCCGCCGGTGGCGGCGATGCGCTCGACGGCTTCGCGCAGCTGGGGGCCGCAGTCACAGCGGGCGGAGCCGAAGACATCCCCGGTCAGGCACTCGGAGTGCAGCCGCACCAGCGGCGCGCTGCCGGGCGCGGGGGCGCCAAGGGCGAGGGCGAGGTGCTCCCGGCCGTCGACCAGACCGCGGAAGGTCATCATCTCGGCCTCGACCGCGTACCCGTCGCCGAAGCGCAGCGGCACGGTGACCCGCGTGCGTATCTCCGCGCGGGGGAGGTCGGTGGTGGGAATCCCGTTCATGGGGCGGCTCCGCTCTGGTCAGCCAGGCATTTAGTTCGAATTTGAACGACATTCACTGGCGTGGATGGTTCAAATTTGAACAACTGGTTGGTACGGTGGATGTCATGGTTGCGGCGGCGTGGCTGAATGAGGACGAGATGCGGGCCTGGAAGAGCTTCCTGGCCACCAGGGGGCCCTGGTGAACCGGCGCGTCGAGCAGCAGCTCAAGGACGAGGCGGGGCCGTCATGTGCCGTTCGAGGTTCTGGTCCGGCTGGCCGACGCCGAGAGCGGCGAGATACGTACGACCGGGCTCGCCGGTGCCCTGCACACCGCCAAGAGCGGGCTGACCTACCAGATCACGCAGCTGGAGAAGACCGGCCTGGTCCGCCGGCGTACCCGCCCCAGCGACACGCGGGGCGCCTACGCCGCCCTCATCGACGTGCTGAGTCCACAGCAGCTCGCCGGATCGGCTTGGCCAGCCCGGTGTGGACCGGCACGAGCATCCGCAACCGGTCAGGGGTTGATGACTCCATAGAGCATGAGCGAGATGAAGTCAACCCACGAACCGGTGTAGTAGGACGGGTATTCGGCCTTGACCCGGGTGGCGAATTCCTCCGGCGTCTTCGACGCCTGGTGCGTGGCGCTCGCGCTGCGCAGGTAGGCGATGTTGTCGTCCAGGACGTCGAAGTCCGTGGTCTGTCCGTGTCCCACCAGGATGGTGGTGTAGCCCTGCTCGGGCAGCTCCTGGAAGTCCATCAGGTGGCCGATCCACGATTCGAAGTTGCCGTCCACGGTGAACATGTGGGTGTTCGGCGAGGCCACCGTGTCGAAGGCCATCAGCACGTGCTGGTCGGGCATCTTGACGACTGTCCCCCATTCGGCCTCACCCTCCAGCACCTTCTCGAAGATGAAGGTCACGCCACCGATCTCGGTGGCTTCTTCGGAGAGTTCATGCGTCGGAAGGGTGGGTGTCGCGGCGGCGGCCCCGTGGAAGAACTCGTTACGCGAGTCCAGGATGGCCTGCCCGTTGGCCGCGATGTACGAAGTCACCTCCGGGAAGGCGTAGATCGGCGCGTCCGGGAAGCGTTCGTGGAGTACTCCCAGACCGGACCAGTGGTCGGGGTGGATGTGTGACAGCACGATGCGCTCGACCGGACTGCCCAGACTCTGGGCGTAGTCGGCGATCTCGCCGGCGTACTTGGTGAACAGGTTGGCGTCGAAGATCACCAGGCCCGCCGAGGTCTCCACGATCTGCGTGTTGGCCAGCAGGCTGTCCTCGGGGCTGGTGTAGGTGTGGATGGTGGTGCCACCGTAGTTCTGCGTGGTGATCTTTCCGGCCGTGGACGGAGTGGACTGCGTCATGGGGGTCCTCCGTGGAGTTGTGTGCGTGATCCGAACGTCCGCACCCGTCTGCTGCGGGCGCAGGCCCGAAGTAGCAGAGCCCGTCAGGCGATCCGAGATTCACAATATGCCTGCGCTCGCAATATCTGCGGACGCAAGGAAAATTTACGATCGGCCCGGTCCGCGGTGAAGAGGTCTTTGGTCACCCGCCGGCAGCCGAACGGCCCTGTGTGGCCCGTTCCTCAGACCGCGGGATGCTGAGTTCGTTGACGGCAAGTGCCGGCTCGCCGCGCACAACGGCCTCGTGGATGTTCCCGTCGCGGATGCCCTCCAGATTGAGGCCCATCGCACTGTCGAGTTTCATTCCCATAACGCGATAGTGACCGAAAGCACCTTCCCTCCGGCGATCACGCGGCCGGGGCGGGCACCGGCTTTGCGCCATGTGAGCATGGTGGGCATGGATGACCGTTTTGATGGGCTGCTCGACGATGAGGCTGTGATCCTGCTCGGGCAGATGCTGCGAGCGACACATGTCGTCCTGTCTCGGGCGGTGAGGGACCTTGCCGAGGCAGGGGTAAACCGCGAGCAGTTCGAGGTGCTGCTGCGCTTGGCGCGGCATCCCGGAGGGGCGGCCCGTATGACGGTGCTGGCCGAGGAGATGGCATTCAGCTCGGGGGGGTTCACCCGATTCGTCGATCGGATGGAGCGTGACGGCCTGCTGGTCCGCGGCCCCGATCCGGACGACCGCCGGGCGGTGAGGGTGTCCGTCACCAAGAAGGGCGAGGCGCTACTGCGGGAGGCGCTTGCCGTGCATGCGCCGCGGTTGCACGGATACCTGCTGGATCCGCTCACCGAGGAGGAGCGCCGGGTGATGACGTCTGCGCTCGTCCGCCTCGACCGGTGGAACAGCGCCGGGCGGGACTGAGGCCCGGCGGAGTAAGGGACGGTCGGCTACAGGATCAGGGTCCGAGGACCCTCGGGGAGGCCTGCCGGGCGGTCTAGATTCATCTGCAACCGCAGATACTGCGAGAGCAGTCAGCGGTTGTCCGCCGAAGCGCGCGGCCAGGCGCCGCCTCCCGAGGAGAACTCATCGATGACCACCGCCACGTCCGACCGCACCGAGCTGCTCACCCTCGACATGGCCGCCCAGGACCTGCTGTTCCGCGAGGCCCGTACGGCCAACACCTTCACGGACGCGCCAGTCACCGCGGCACAGCTGGAAGCTGTCTACGACCTGGTGCAATACGCGCCCACCGCCATGAACCAGCAGCCGCTGCGCATGCTCGTCCTGGAGACGCGGGAAAGCCGCGCCCGCCTCGCCCCGCACCTCGCCGAGGGAAACCGGAAGAAGACCGCCGGAGCCCCGATGGTCGCGATTCTTGCCGCTGACACAGCGTTCCACGAGCACCTGCCGGCGCTCTTCCCCCACTTCCCCGGAGCCAAGGACATGTTCGCCGACGATGAGATGCGCGCCGACTCCGCCCGGTTCAACGCGCTCATCCAGGTCGGTTACGTCATCCTCGGCATCCGCGCCGCAGGACTCGCCGCGGGACCCATGACCGGCTTCGATGCGGCCGGCGTGGACAAGGAATTCTTCGCCGACGGACGCCACCACTCCCTGGTCGTCGTCAACATCGGCCACCCCGGCCCGGACGCCTGGTTCCCGCGCCTGCCGCGCCTGACCGCCGACCAGGTCATCACCACCCTCTGACCACACTCAGCGCATGCGCCGACCGGATGCGACCTGTCTCGTCAGGTCGCATCCGGCTTCGCCTGGGAGGGTCCCAGTAGTGGACCTGGCCGTGGACGAACTGCGCGGCGCCGGCCGCGAGGTCGACGCCGAGGTGCTGGCGCACATCTCCGCGGCCCGCAGCCAGGTGGTCACCTACTACGGCGCCATCGCCGTCGACTACGAACACGAACTCGCCCAGCTCAACGAGCGCGGACACCGGCCGCCGCGGACCGTGACCGTGGACGAGCCCGGAGCCGGGCTGTCGGGGCGGTCGACCCGGCGGGCTCCACGGGGAAGGGCGGCATCGGGGTTGGTCTAGGAGGTCGAATGACCTTCCGATATGTGACGCAAATGGGATGATCCGTCTGCAGCCGAGCGGAATTTACCAGTTTTGAGGCATACGTGGCGCCTATCCTGGCTGCTTGGTCAGCCTGTGATGCAGACCTCGGTTGCATCATCCGGCGCATCCTTACCAGAAAGGTGTGGCCGTGGCACGGCATCCAGCAGGTGACGCCAGACCCGTCCGGCCTTCCGGCCGGCAGCGGTGGACCTCGTTCATCGCCGCGGACAGCACTGGTGGCAGTGCCGTGCGAGGTCTCCACGAGCAGACGAATCCGCGGCATCGGCTGCGCGTCGAGCACGACGCCCACACGCTGCTGATCCACCTCAGCGACGAGGACGGCGGCGGGTTGTGGACCACCATCGCCGTCGATCGGGCGACACGCCAATGGGCCGTGGCTCAGGACACCCGACAGTCCGACACCGCTCGGGGTGCGTACGACGCCCTCTACGAGCAGTAGATCCTCAAGGCACCCCACATCCGGCTGAATCCCACGATTCTCACCGCCATCCCCAGGTCCGTCCCGGTTCAGGTCGCTCGCGAAGTCGGTCCCGTTGAAGCTCGCGAAGTTCGCCGGGATGGGAACGGCGCGCCCGCGGGCGGTGCGCGACTTGGTGTTGATGTCGAAGGCCCCGCCGCTGCCGTTGATGTAGAGGTCCCCTACCGAAAACGACCCGGCCTGTTGGATCGGCGGGCCGTTTTCGTCGTGCGGTTGGTCGCAGGTGTGCTGAGGGCCCGGCCGTCATGTCACGTGGGCGCCGCGAAACACGGGTCCGGCCGGTCGGTTCAGCTGCGTCGCGACGGGTGAGCGTGCTGGTCGGCCGGTGGTTCCGTCATGGCACCCGAGCGAATCAGGCGGTCGAGGTCCGGGTCGGACTCCGCCACACGCAGGAGCAGCGCCAGCAACTGCTCTCGCTCGCGGCTGCTGAGGCCGGCGAACACGGCATCGTCGACCTGGACGACCAGTTCGGACGCGCGGGCCAGGGTCTCCCGGCCGGCCTGCGTGACGTGAACCGCGTAGCGACGCCTGTCCTGCGGGTCTCGTTCCCGGCTAGCCAGCCGGTCGCGTTCAAGGTCATCGACGATGGCGACGACGGCGCTGGCGTCGACTCCGAGCTTCTCGGCGAGGGCCTGTTGTGAGATCGCGCCGTGGGCGCACAGCACGGTCAGTGCGCCCATGTGCTTGGTACGCAACTCCATCGCGTCCAGAGCGACGGCCAAGCGCCGCTCCATCGCGGATCCCAGCTTGGAGAGCAAGAGGGCCGTGCTGACGATGCGCCGGTCGGGCTGCTTGTTGTTCACGTGTCAACGTTAGCAGCCCCCACGGTTATGTCATACTATCGTTGTGAGCGGCAATGATTTATCTGTATATTCATTGACGCCTGATCGTCATCCAACGTCACGAACGGAACACCACTCATGCGCGCGCTACGCGTCACCCTGATCATCACCGGAGTCTTCCAGCTGCTGCTGGGGGCATCGTTCCTGGTGGCACCCGGTATGACCGCCGACCTGATGGGCCTGGGCCCGGCGGCGCCGTCGTGGGCGAACTGACTGTTCGCGATGATGGCCGCCCGATTCCTCGGCTACGCCTACGGCATGTTCCACGCAGCGCGGGCACCACGCGAACGGGTCGGCTGGATCAACACGATGATCGTCATCCAGGCCATCGACTGGATAGCGACCCTCGGCTACCTGGCGGCAGGCAGCCTGACCTTGAGCCAGGTGACCACTGCGGCCTTCGCCCCGGTGCTCTTCATCGGCGCGCTGCTGTGGTTCCACCCGCGCCGGCTGCCCGCCGAGCACTGATACCCCCGACGCTGAAGGAAAGACATGTCCGAGAACGAAAAGACCCCCGTCGACTTCTGGTTCGACCCGCTGTGCCCCTGGGCTTGGATGACGTCCCGCTGGATGTCCGAGGTCGAGAAGGTGCGCGACATCGAGGTCCGCTGGAACGTGATGAGCCTCGCCGTTCTCAACGAGGACAAGCTCGACGAGCTCCCCGAGCAGTACCGAGAGCTGCTCGGCCCCACAGGCTGGCGCCCGGTGCGCGTGGTGACCGCGGCCAGGGAGCTGCACGGCGCCGAGGCCGTCGGTGACCTTTACACCGCGCTCGGAACCCGTATCCACAACCGGGGCGAGGGCGCGACCATCGAGGCGATCGCGGGCGCGCTCGACGACGTCGGCTTGCCCGCGGACCTGATCTATTACGCGGACAAGGACACCTACGACGCCGAGGTGCGCGCCTCCCACAAGGCAGGCATAGACAAGGTCGGCCAGGACGTCGGCACCCCGGTCATCGCGGTCCCCGGGGCGGACGGCGAGCAGATCGCCTTCTTCGGCCCGATCGTCACCCCGGCCCCCCGGGGCGAGGCCGCGGCCAGGCTCTGGGACGGCACGCTGCTGGTCGCAGCCACCCCCGGCTTCTACGAGCTCAAACGCTCCCGCACCGCCGCACCCAGCTTCGACTGAACAGGCGGCCGCAACGGTGCCCGCCTACCGTCTGGATTGCGGGACCCAAACCGAGACACATCCCCCCACCCCCCCACATGCAGAACCGACAAGAGGAACACCCCATGTATGTCATCGCAGGAGCCACCGGCAACGTCGGATCAGCCGCCGCTCACGCCCTGATCAAGGCTGGCAAGCCGGTCACCGTCATCGTCCGCACCCAGGAGAAGGCCCAGCAGTGGCGCGATCAAGGCGCCGAGGCCGCGGTGCTGGACCTGACCGACACCGCGGCCCTGACCAACGTGCTCACCGGCGCGGCCGGGGCGTTCTTGATGGTCCCGCCGAACTTCTCCGTGCCCGACTTCCTCCAAGCGAGCCGGGAGCTCATCGCCTCCCTCGCCACCGCGGTCAAGGACAGCGCAGTGGCGCACACCGTGCTCCTCTCCTCCATGGGCGCGCAGCACGACTCCGGGACCGGCCCGATCGTCACCGTCCACTGGGCCGAGGAGGCGCTGAAGCCGGTCGCACGGAACCTCACGCTGGTGCGGGCCGCGTACTTCCTGGAGAACTGGGCCCCGGTTCTGCCCGTCGCGCTCGAGCACGGCGTGCTGCCCGCGTTCCTGGCGCCCGACACGGCGATGGACACGATCGCCACCGCCGACATCGGCGCCTTCGTCGCCGACTCCCTCCTCCACCCGGCCCAGGGCCTGCGGGTCAGGTCGGTTGGCGGACCTGAGCGGTACTCACCCCAGGACGTTGCTTCGGCACTGTCCGACCTCCTGGGCAAGCCGGTACCCCTTGCCCCCGCCCCGGCCGAAGACGCGGCCGCCGCATTCATCGGGATGGGATTCCCCCAGCAGGCCGCGGAACTCTACGGGGAGATGTACTCCGGCATCGCCTCCGGTCACGTGGCGTTCGAAGACGGCGCAGCCATCGAGCACGGCACCACCACACCGCGCGAAGTCCTCGCCCCGCTGCTGCCGCCCCGCTGAGTCCGCACCCCGCCGCCGGGGCCGCAGCCCCGGTCCTGACGGCGAGCCACGCGAAAGGCCCCCGTGGCTCGCCGTTCATCCACACCGCGGCGTTTCCCCCCGCAGGCGGCCAGGCCCACCCCGGCGCGGGTCAGGGACACGGAGCCACCGAACATTGGACGGTTGTCATGAAGCGCACCTACCGGCTGCTGTACCGGCTCGGTACCCTCCCCTGGCAGCACACCGACATTCCCACCGCTGTGCAGGATCTTGTAGTGGGCCCCGAGGCCTTGCCGGCGGGCCGGACTGTGGACCTCGGCTGCGGTACCGGCGAACAGGCCCGCTATCTGGCCGCACACGGCTGGCAGGTCACCGCCATCGACTACATTCCCGCCGCCATCACCGCCGCACGCCGCCTGGATCCCGACGGCACCGTCGACTGGCTCGTCGCCGACGTCACACGGGCCGAGGAGATCACTTCCGGACGGCGGACGGCCGCCACGGTCGGGCTCATCCTCGACAACGGCTGCCTGCACGGAATCGCCGCCGCCGACCGGCCCGGCTGGGCACACACCGTCGACACACTCGCCGCTCCCGGCGCCACCCTTCTCGTACGCGCCGCACCCGCCCGGCGCGCGAGCATCGCCGTGCCCGCCGGAATCAACCGCGACGACCTGACCGCACTCCTCGCAGACAACTGGCGCCCGGCAGACCCGCCCGATACCTCACCGCGCTCCATGTGGCACCGATACACCCGTCTCTGACGTACCCCATCAAGACCCACGGCCGCGAACCACCCGTGCACATCCCGGGTTGTCCTTCCGTCCGCAGACGCCGTTGGCACTGGTCCAGGCTGCTGTCCGCCGACCGGGCGGAATCCGTCCGGGTGACCTCCTGGCAGGACACCCCACGGGCGGGCCGTGCTTGTCATGACGAAAACCTGCCGAACGCCCCGGGTCGGCGCCCGGCTTCCGCTGAACACCCACACACAGGAGACACCTTGATCCGCTCAGCCCGTCTCGCCCACGCGGCCGCCCTCAGTGCCGCCGCCGTCGGCCTGGCCCTATTCGCGTCCGCCGTCCCGGCCGCAGCCGTCGCACCGCCTTTGTCGGACCCCCGCGTCCTGGTGCACCTCGACATCACCAAGGGACAGATGCCGGAGAACATCACCCTTGAGCCCGACGGCTCCGCCGACGTCACCCTCACCGGCGGCCGGCAGATCGCCCGGATCGGCCTCGACGGCCACACCCAGATCCTGGCCACGCTCCCCGAGCGCCCCGCCGGCGCCACCACGCCCGCGGTCGGGACCCCGCTGCTCGGCGGCATCGTCAGGGACCACGACGGAACCCTGTACGTCAGCTACGCCACCGGCACCGCCGACCTGACCGGCATCTGGCGGCTCGTCCCCGGAGGCACACCCGAACGGATCGCGGCCCTGCCGGCCGACGGCCTGCCCAACGGCCTGGCCCTCGACCCCCACACCGGCACCCTCTACTCCGCCGACTCCGCGCTCGGCACCATCTGGCGCGTCCCGGTACACGGCGGAACACCCGCCGAGTGGGCGAAGGGCACCGACCTGAACCCGGCCGGATTCATCGGCGCCAACGGCATCAAGGTCCACCACGGCGCCGTCTGGGTCAGCAACTACGACCGCGGAACCGTCGTACGCATTCCCCTCCGAGGGCACGGCTCCGCCGGCCCCATCCAGACCAAAGCAGCCGGGCTCGGCACCGGCCTTGACGACTTCACCTTCACCGGGCACCGCGACGACTTCCTCATCGCCCGCAACCCCGCCAACGAAGTCTCCTTCGTGACCTCCGGCGGCAAGCACAAGGTCGTACTCACCGAGGCCGACGGCCTGTCGAACCCCACTTCCGTAGCCGTGCGCAAGGGAACCGCCTACGTGCCCAGCGCCGCCTACACAACCCAGAAGGACCCCAACCTCCTGCTCGCCAAGATCAACAAGTAGACGAAGGCGGCCCGCACACCCGTCCATTATACACATCTCCGACCGCCTACCGGCCCGCGTCCTGGTCGTACTGGACGAGGCGTACCGGGAGTTCGTCGACGATCCCGACGTGCCGGACGGGATCGCGCTGGCCCGCCACCGCCCGAACGTGGCGGTGCTGCGCACCTTCCCGGAGGCGTACGCGCCCGCCGGCGTGCGCACGCGGGTAGGCACCCCCGTGCGGGTGCTGGTGGGACATCCGGGGTGGACCCGGCGGCAGCCCTCGGCCCGGGTCGAGGGAGTGGTCCACGGGCCGGACGGCCGTATCATGGACGGTCCGCCGTCGTTCCTGGCGGAGGGAGCTCGCTCGCTGGCGGTGCCGCGCGGCGGTCTGGCATCGCTCACGATCACGGAAGGACCGCGATGAAGGTCGGGATCACCGAGGTCGCAGCTCGAGCCCAGGTCAGCGAGGCGACCGTCAGCCGGGTGATCAACCGACGCCAGGGCGTGTCGAAGAAGACCCGCGACGCGGTCGAACAGGCCATGGCGGAGGTCGGCTACGAACGGCAGACGCAGGGCCAACTGGTGGCCGTGATCACCGAGTTCGTGTCGAACCCGTTCTTCGCGGACGTGGCCGAGCGCATCGAGTCGGCGCTCGCCCCGCACGGACTGAAGACGGTCCTGTGTCCCGCCTTCCCGGGTGGGGTGCAGGAGCGGGACTTCATCTCCGCGCTCGTCGACAAGGGGGTCGCCGCGGTCGTCTTCCTGTCCGCGTCCAACACCGTCGAGGGCGCCGACACCGAGACGTACGAACTGCTGCGCCAGCGCAGGGTCCCCTACGTGGGGATCAACGGGGAGTTCGCCGACGGCGTGCCCACCCCGGTCTTCTCCACGGACGACGCGCTCGCGGCGGAACTGGCCGTCGACCACCTCCACCGGCTGGGCCACCGCCGGATCGGGATGGCCTCGGGTCCGGCGGGCAACCAGCCCGCCGACCGCCGGGTACGGGGCTTCCTGGAGGCCATGGCCAAGCGCGGCATCGAGGAGCCGGAGCGCTGGGTGGTCCGCCAGTCCTACACGGTGGAGGGCGGCCAGGCCGCCGTCGGCCCGCTGCTGGCGCTCGGCGCCACCGCGATCGTCGCGGCCAGCGACTACATGGCCCTCGGCGCGATCCGCGGCGTCCGCCGCCAGGGCCGCACGGTGCCCGGTGACGTCTCCGTCGTGGGCTACGACGGTTCGGCCATCACCGAGTTCACCGATCCGCCCCTGACCACGGTGCGCCAGCCCGCCGACCGGCTCGCGCTGGAGGTGGGCCGCAGCGTGCTGGCCCTGGTCAGCAACAGGGACGTGCCGACGGGGGAGCTGCTGTTCGACCCCGAGCTGGTCATCCGGGCCACCACCGGACCCGCCCCGGCGCAACCGGCTCCTGCGCAACCTGCCCCTGCGCAACCGGCTCCGGAGGCCTAGGCCTCCGCGCCCGCCACCATCAGTTCGCCCACGCTCTCCGCGAGGACGGCGCGGGCCGCGGCCGGCATGCCCGCGTCCGTGACGAACCAGTCGGCGCGGTCCAGCGCCGCGAACCCGCTGAGCCCGACCACTCCCCACTTGCTGTGGTCGGCCACGACGGCGATCCGCCGTGCCGAGGCGACCAGGGCCCGGTTGGTCTGGGCCTCCGTGAGGTTGGGCGTGGTCAGCCCGGCCTCTTCGGTCACCCCGTGCGCGCCCAGGACCAGCAGGTCCACGTGGAGGGAGCCGATCACCAGGTCGGCGAGCGGGCCGACCAGCGCGGCCGAGGGGGTGGGGGAGCCGCCGGTGAGCAGCAGGGTGGGGGCCGCGCCCCCGCCGCCCTGGCCGGCGGCCCGCACCAGCTCGGCGACGGGCAGGGAGTTGGTGACGATGGTGAGCCGCGGAACGCCGAGCAGCCGGGCGGCGACGGCGTACGCGGTGGTGCCGCCCGAGACCGCGACCACGCTGCCCGGTTCCACCAGGGTCGCGGCCGTCGCCGCGATGGCGGCCTTTGCGGCCCCCTCCAGATCGGACTTGGCGTCGAATCCGGGCTCGTGTCCGCTGGCCTGGACGGTGGCGACGGCGCCGCCGTGCACCTTCTCCACGGCGCCGCCGCGGGCGAGCGCGTCCAGGTCCCGGCGGACCGTCATGTCGGAGACGCCGAGCAGTCCGACCAGGTCGGCCACCCGCACCGAGCCGTCGCGGCGCACCGCGTCGAGGATGAACGCGCGTCGCTGGTGGGCCAGCTGCGCAGCCTGCTCGGCCACGAGATCACTCCCGGGTATGGGGAAAACCGGTCGGAAAGCAACAACATAGCATGGGCGTGCTGTTTGTTTCTGAAGGAATGATCACGCCAGACTGTTGATTTACTTGCGGAACTGTTTAATCTTGGCGTGTGAAGAAGACCCTCGCGAAACTCGCGGACGGCCGTGAACTGATCTACTTCGACCACGACGAGAGCGCCGTGCGCGACGCCCCCGACCAGCGCCCGCTGGACCGCGTGAGCAGTCACCCGGAACTGCGGCGCGACGAGGCGACCGGCGACTGGATCACGATCGCCTCCCACCGGCAGGCCCGCACCTACCACCCGCCCGCCGGCGAGTGCCCGCTGTGCCCCTCCCGGGACGGCCGGCTCGGCGAGATCCCCGCCGCCGACTACGAGGTCGCCGTCTTCGAGAACCGCTTCCCCTCCCTCGCGGGCGAGGCCGGACGCTGCGAGGTCGTCTGCTTCACCCCGGACCACGAGGCCGCCTTCGCCGACCTCACCCCCGCCGCCGCCCGCCTGGTCCTGGACGCGTGGACCGACCGCACCGCGGAGCTCTCCGCCCTCCCCGGCGTCGAGCAGGTGTACTGCTTCGAGAACCGCGGGGCCGAGATCGGCGTGACGCTCGCCCACCCGCACGGCCAGATCTACGCCTTCCCCTTCGTCACGCCGCGCACCGCCAAGATGACGGCCGCCGCGGCCGCCCACCGCGCCACCACCGGCCGCAACCTCTTCGAGGACCTGCTGACGGGAGCCCGCGCCGCCACCGAGCGGGTGGTGACCGCCGGGGATCACTGGACCGCCTTCGTGCCGTACGCCGCCCGCTGGCCGTACGAGGTCCACCTCTACCCGCACCGCCGCGTCCCCGACCTGACCTGCCTCACCGAGGCCGAGCGCGCCGAGTTCCCGGGCGTCTACCTGGACCTGCTGCGCCGCTTCGACCGGCTGTTCCCCGTACCGGGGCAGCCGCAGGGGCCGACCCCCACGCCGTACATCTCCGCATGGCACCAGGCGCCCCGCACCCAGGGCGGGGAACTGGCCCTGCACCTCGAACTGTTCACCGTCCGCCGGACCGCCGACAAGCTCAAGTTCCTCGCCGGGACGGAGTCCGGGACGGAGGCGTTCATCAACGACGTGGCCCCCGAGGCGGCCGCGCGCAGACTTCGGGAGGCCCTGGCGTGAACCGGACCGCTCAGCCGGAAGACGAGCACAGCCGGGCCGCCCGGGCCGCGGACGCCTTCCACCAGCTCTACGGCGCCTCCCCGGACGGGGTCTGGGCGGCGCCGGGCCGGGTCAACCTCATTGGCGAACACACCGACTACAACGACGGCTTCGCCCTCCCGATGGCCCTCCCGCAGACCACCCTGCTCGCCGCACGCGCCCGGACGGACGGGCGGCTGCGGCTGCACAGCGCGCAGGGCGACGGCCGGATCACCGACCTGGTGGTCGCCGATCTGGCCCCGGGAGTCGTGACGGGCTGGACCTCCTACCCGGCCGGCGTCCTGTGGGCACTCGCCGGAGCGGGGTACGGGATCGGCGGCGCCGACCTCCACTTCGACAGCACCGTGCCCACCGGCGCCGGCCTCTCCTCCTCCGCCGCACTGGAGTGCGCGGTCGCCGTGGCCTACGACGAGCTGTACCGCCTGGCCCTGACCGGACCCGAACTGGCCCGGATCGCGCAGCGCGCGGAGAACGGCTTCGCCGGCGTCCCCTGCGGGATCATGGACCAGATGGCCTCCGTCTGCTGCACCGCCGAGGCCGCCCTCCACCTCGACGCCCGCAGCCCGGAGAGCCACCGGCAGGTGCCCTTCGACCTGCTGGGCCAGGGGCTGCGGCTGCTGGTGATCGACACCCGGGTCACCCACGACCTCGGGGACGGGGCCTACGCCTCCCTGCGCGCGGGCTGCGAACGGGCCGCCGCGCTGCTAGGGCTGCCCGCCCTGCGCGATCTGCCCGCCGCGGAACTCCCGCGGGCCCTGCGGGCCCTGCCGGCGGAACTGGCCCCCCTGGTGCGCCACGTGGTGACCGAGAACGCCCGGGTCGGCGAGGCCGTCTCCCGGCTGGAGGAGGGCGACGCGGCGGCCCTGGGCCCGATCCTCACCGCCGGCCACGCCTCGCTGCGCGACGACTACCGGGTCTCCTGCCCGGAAACCGACCTCGTGGTGACCGCGGCGCTGGCCGCCGGCGCGCCCGGCGCCCGGATGACCGGAGGGGGCTTCGGCGGCTCGGTGATCGCCCTGGTGGAGGCCGGGCGCCAGGACGCGGTGGGCCGGTCCGTCACGGAGGCCTTCGCGGCAGCCGGCCACCGCCCTCCGCACATCCTCGAAGCCACCCCCGCCGCGGGCGCCCGCCGGCTAGTGCTGTGACCGGAAAGGTTCACCGGGTCGCGGCGCCCGGCACGGCACCTCGCCGCGTTGTCGGACCACCGAAGTACGTCCAGTACGAGCGGCGGCCCTCCGCCCGGGGGCCCCTCCCGGCGGTAGCTGGGGGAGAGGCACCGCACCGAACACCGCGACCCGGCAAACCTTTCCGGCCACAGCACTAGTGCTCGCGCCGAAGCCCGGCGACCCGTCCCGGCGTTAGGCCGTCCCTTTCGGATCTTGCCGGGCCCGCGAGATCCGAAGGGGACGGCCCGGCCGGCCACCGCGGCCCGCGCCGGAATCCGACCGCACCACCGCTTCAGCACGCACGTCCGCCCCAACACTCCGGAGGACACTGTGAGAAGACTCTTACCGCACGCGGCACTCGCCGCGTCGCTGCTGCTCGGAGCACTCGGCGCGGCTCCCGCCGCCGCGTCCGTGCCCGGCTCCGTGCCCGGCTCCGCGCCCGGCTCCGCGACGGCCGCCCTGTCCGATTCCTGGCGGCCGCCCCTGAGCACCCGGGGCCGCTACGTCGTCGACGCCGACGGCAACCGCTTCAAGTTGAAGTCGGCGAACTGGCAAGGCGCCCAGGGGTCGTGGAGCGGATCCGGTGACATCAACGATCCGGCCGCACACCACGACGGCGAGAAGGCCGACCAGATGCCGCTCGGCCTGGACCGCGCTCCGATCCCGCGGATCCTCGCCGGATTCCACGCCCTGGGCATCAACAGCGTCCGGCTGCCCTTCTCGAACGAGATGCTGCACGACCAGCGGCCCGTCTCCGACGCCTCGGTCGCGGCCAACCCGGAGCTACGGGGCAAGACCCCCCTCCAGGTCTTCGACGCCGTCATCGCCGCCACCACGGCCGAGGGCTTCGCGGTGATCCTCAACAACCACACCAACACCTCGCGCTTCTGCTGCGGCCTGGACGGCAACGAACGCTGGAACACCAGCCAGAGCACCGCGCGGTGGGAGGAGGACTGGATCGCCCTCGCCCGCCGCTACAAGGACGACAAGCGCGTCGTCGGAGCCGACCTCTACAACGAGGTCCGCCGCACCGTCACCGACGACGCCAACTGGAACTGGGGCAACGACCACGACTGGTGGGCCGCGTCCCAGCGCCTCGGCGACCGCCTCCTCACCGAGGCCAACCCCGACCTCCTGGTGGTCGTCGAAGGCATCAACTGGCAGGGCATCCCGGCCGACGGACTGCCCCACGGCCGTCCCACGCTCGAACCGGTGCGCACCCTCTCGCACACCCTCGTCGCCTCGAACAAGCTGGTGTACGCGGCGCACTTCTACGGCTACACCGGCCCGAACCACACCGGTGCGACCGGCATGGGCGAGACCCACGACCCCCGCTACCAGGACCTGTCCCGCGCGGACCTGTTCGCGACCCTGGGGCGCCAGGCGTTCTACGTCACGTCCGACACGGGCAGCCACTTCACGGCGCCGCTGTGGATCAGCGAGTTCGGCACGGGCAGCGACGAGGCCGACCCGCGGGCGCGCGCCTGGTTCGGCAACTTCGTGGACCACCTGATCGCCACGGACGCCGACTTCGCCTACTGGCCCCTGGTCGGCTGGACCGGACACGGCAGCTGGTCGATCCTGAACTTCGACGAGAGCGGCCGCCGTTCCGGCATCCTGGACGGCGCCGACTGGCGCGCCGCCCACTGGAACCGGCTCGTCACCGCGCCGCAGAAGAGCGGCCCGGTCGAGGTGTCCGACACCTGGGACATGCTCAACCTTGACCACGCCGACGCGGTCCAGTCGGCGCGCGTACGGGCCCTCGGCGACTGGGACCAGGGAGCCCGCAAGGGGGTGTGCCCCGACGGCCAGCGGCTCGTCGGCCTGGCCCACCGCGACGGGCGCGGGCTGTGCACCGACGCGGGGGCCGCCGGCCCGGCCGCCGCCGGCCCGGCGCCGACCGCCGTGCGCGACGAACGCCACGTACAGCAGGGCGACTGGGCCGGTGGCTACACCAAGTACCAGTGCGGGCCGGGCCAGTTCATGACCGGCTACAGCGTGCGGGGACAGGCGGTCTCCGCGGTCCTGTGCGCCCAGGCCGAAAGGCCCCTCGGGACGAGCGGCCGCACCGTCTGGTTCGACCGGGGCGACGCCCGGCCGGCCGCCGGCCCGGGCGGAGAGTTCGCGTACGGCAACTTCAAGGGGCAGTGCGCGACGGACGAGTACGCCGCGGGTCTCGCCTTCACCGGCGCGTGGGCCAAGGGCAAGACCCCGGACGCCCTGCTCTGCCGCAAGCTGTGACGGCCGCCGCCCGGCCGTGACGGCACGGACCGGCCGCCCCCCGCCGGGGGCGGCCGGTCTCAGACGTCGCGGCGCCGCACGACGACCACGCAGACGGCCACCGAGACGACCGCCCAGACGGCCAGCGCGGTCCAGGAGCCCGCGATCGTGCCCGGGTGGGCGCCCAGGGTGGTCGAGGAGCCGGGCCTCAGCGCCAGCCGGGTCTGGGCGGCGAGCGGCAGGTGGTTCCCGATCTCCTTCAGGAACCGGTACCGGTCGCCGCCGAAGAGCATGGGCAGGATGAACAGCGTGGTCACGACGGCGACGATCGAGGCGGTGGCGTGCCGCAGGACGCTGCCGAACGCCATCCCGATGAGCGCGCAGACCGGGACGACCAGCGCGTACGCCGCCACGGCCCGCAAGCAGCCGGGGTCCTGGATCGAGAGGCCGACGTGCCGGGAGGCCAGCATCGCGTTGGTGGTGAAGAACGAGGCCGCGGAGACGACCGCGCCGAGGACCAGAGACACCCCCGCGACGAGGGCCACCTTGGCCGTGATCACCGCACGCCGGTCGGGGACCGCGGCGAACGTGGTGCGGATCATTCCGGTGGAGTACTCGCCGAAGACCGTGATGGCTCCGAAGGAGGCCGCGGCCAGTGCCATCACGGCGATCGCGATGGAGCCCAGGCCGTGGAACAGCGGATCGTACGCGTACACGGGCATGCCGGGCAGCGGGGACCTCGGCCGGTCTATGTACGGCAGGTCGGAGTGCACGCCGTTCACATTGGCCGCGACGGCCACGACGGCGCTGAGGGCGAGCACCCAGTACGTCGACCGGAGCGAGCGCATCTTGATCCACTCGGCGGCGAGGAGGTCGCCGAACCCGGCCGCGGATGCGGCCGCCCGCCCCGGCCGCCCCGCCCGCCCCGTACCGGGAGACGTCACCGTGCTCATCGGGCTCCTCCCGCGAGGTATTCGACGCTGTCCGCGGTGAGGGCCATGAACGCCGACTCCAAGGACGAGGCGTGGGTGGCGAGTTCGTGCAGCACGATGCCGTTCCGGTGCGCGAGGTCCCCGATCCGGGCCGCGGTCAGCCCGCCGACCCGGGCCGCCCCGTCGCCCTCCCGGCGCACCGACGCGCCCTCAGCGATCAGCAGGGGCTCCAGGGCCGCGAGGCCGGGCGTCGAGATGCTGACGCCCGGGCCGGCGTCGCGGGCCGAGAAGTCCGCCAGGCTCTCGTGGGCGATCAGCCGGCCCCGCCCGATGACGAGGAGCCGGTCGGCGGTGTGCTCCATCTCGGCCATCATGTGGCTGGAGACCAGCACGGTGCGCCCCTCGGACGCCAGCCGGCGCAGCAGCCCGCGCAGCCACAGCACGCCCTCGGGGTCCAGCCCGTTCAGCGGTTCGTCGAACAGCAGCACCGGCGGATCGCCGAGCAGGGCGCCCGCGATGCCGAGCCGCTGTTTCATCCCGAGGGAGAACCCGCCGATCCGGCGTCCCGCCGCCTTCGCCAGCCCGACCTCCGCCAGGACCTCCCCGACCCGGGCCGCCGGAATGCGGTTGCCGCGGGCCAGGGCGGACAGGTGCGCCCGCGCGCTGCGCCCGCCGTGCACGTCCTGGGCGTCGAGCAGCGCGCCGACGTGGCGCAGCCCGCGCGGGCGCCGCGAGAAGGGCACCCCGTCCACGGTGACGGACCCGCTGGTGGGGGCGTTCAGGCCCAGGATCATCCGCAGGGTGGTGGATTTGCCGGCGCCGTTCGGGCCGAGGAAGCCGGTGACTTCGCCCGGCTCCACGGTGAAGGTCAGATGGTCGACGGCGACGGCATCGCCGTACCGCTTGGTCAGTCCGGTGGATTCGATCACGGGTCCACACTGCGGGGACGGGCAGGGGGCCGGCATCGGCCCGTGGCCCACACTTGTGAACTCCGCCTGTGGCCCGGGGGATTAAGCCCGTGGGCCGATGCCCGGCCGGGAGCGCGTCGATAGGATCGGCCGATGACCGCCACTTCCCGTCCGACCCTGCTCAGACGCGTGCCGCCGGGCCTGTGGGTGGCGGCCTTCTGGTCGGCCCTCATCGCGCTGCGCATGGTCCAACGGCCGAACGAGCTGCGGCATCTGGTCGACTACCACGGCAACATCGAGGACGCGCCGCTCACGGTCACCGCCCTGGTCACGACCCTGGGGGCGCTGGTGCTGACCCGCACGCCCCTGGCGGCCGTGGGCATCGCACTGGCCGGCACCGTGTTCTCGCTCGGGATGCAGGTGCGCGAGACGCCGTTCGTCCTCTTCCTCCTGGCCGACGCGGCCGTGGGCTACACCGCGGCGACCCGCCCGCGGCGGGTCTCGGTCCTCGCCGGAGTGCTCCCGGTCGGCGTGCTGGCCGGCTACTCGGTCTGGACGCTCGTACGCGGCCAGGTCCTCAACCCCTCCGTGCCCGCCGGCCTGGCCTCGACCGTGGTCATCGCCTGGCTGATCGGCAACACGATCCATCAGAACCGGGCGCACGCGGACACCCTGCGCGCCCAGGCCACGCGGCAGGCGGTCACGGCCGAGCGGCTGCGGATCGCGCGGGAGCTGCACGACATGGTCGCGCACAACATCGGCATCATCGCCATCCAGGCCGGCGTGGGCAGCCGGGTCATGGACACCCAGCCCGCCGAGACCCGCAACGCGCTCGAGGCCATCGAGGCCACCAGCCGCGAGACCCTCGCCGGGCTGCGCCGGATGCTCGGCACCCTGCGCGCCGGCGAGCGGGAGCCCGCACCGCTGGACCCGCTGCCGGGCCTGGCCGCCCTCGGCCGACTGGTCGGCCGGACCGGGGCGGCCGGGGTCCGGGTCGACGTCCGCTGGCGGGGGGACCGGCGGGACCTGCCCCCCGACGTCGACCTGGCGGCCTTCCGCATCGTCCAGGAAGCGGTCACCAACGTGGTGCGGCATTCCGGCACCCGGGAGTGCAGCGTGACCCTCGACTACCGCGAGGACGCGCTGGCCGTCGACATCGTCGACCTCGGGTCCGGCGGCGCCGTCGCGGGCTCCGGATACGGCATCGCCGGCATGCGGGAACGCGTCGGCCTGCTCCGCGGGGAGTTCAGCGCCGGACCGGGCCCGGAAGGCGGCTTCCGGGTGGCGGCCCGGCTGCCGGCGCCCGGAGCGGGGGCCCGGTGATCCGCGTCGTCCTGGTCGACGACCAGCCCCTGATCCGTACGGGCCTGCGCGTCCTCATCGCCGACACCCCGGGCCTGGAGGTGGTGGGGGAGGCCGGGGACGGCGGGGAGGCGGTGGAACTGGTCCGGCGGCTGCGCCCGGACGTCGCCATCATGGACATCCGCATGCCCGGTACGGACGGCATCGAGGCCACCCGCCGGATCCACGCGGATCCGGAGTCGCGGACCCGCGTCCTGGTCCTCACCACCTTCGACGACGACGAGTACGTCTACGGCGCGCTGCGCGCCGGGGCGAGCGGCTTCCTCGTCAAGGACATGCCGCTGGAGACGATCATCGACGGTGTCCGGGTCGTCGCCGCCGGTGACGCCCTGATCGCGCCGAGCGTCACCCGCCGCCTCATCGAGGAGTTCGCCGCCCGCCCGGAACCCGCCGGACCCTCAGCCCGCCCGGATTCCTCCGCCCGCCGATCGGTGGCCGACGCCGTCACCGACCGGGAGCGCGAGGTCCTCACCCTCGTCGGCCGCGGCCTGTCCAACGCCGAGATCGCCGCCCGGCTCTCCATATCCGTGGCCACCGCCAAGGCCCACCTGGCCCGCCTCTTCACCAAGCTCGACGCGCGCGACCGGGTCCAGCTGGTCATCCTCGCCTACGAGGCCGGCCTGGTCGCACCCCCGCGCTGAGGCCCGCCCCGCCCGGGGAAGCGCCCCGCCGGTGGTGTGGGGAGGCGGCGCCGCGCGGACCGGCAGACGATGGTTGCGTGGAGACACGGTTCCGGGACGGTGCCGGATGAACGGGCACGTCCCGGTAGAGGAGCTGATCAGCGGGGCCGCGCAGGCCGCCGGCGGATGGCTGGGCTCCCTGCCGGTCGCGCTGATGGCCACCGGCGCCGACGGAACCATCGTGCGCTGGAACCAGGTCGCGCAGGAACTGCTCGGATACGCCCCGCCGCAGATGCTGGGCCACAACATCGCCGACCTCCTCCACCCCGGATCCGACCGCAGCCTGGGCCGCTCCCTGTGGGAAGCCGCGGCCACCGGCCGGGGCGTGATGGGCACCGTGACCGCCTGGCACCGCGACGGGCACCCGCTGGAGGTGGAGATCTGGGCCTCCCCGGTGTCCGACCGCCGGCACGGCACGGCCTCGGTCCTGGT
This sequence comes from Streptomyces sp. ICC4, assembly GCF_003287915.1. NCBI lineage: Bacteria > Bacillati > Actinomycetota > Actinomycetes > Kitasatosporales > Streptomycetaceae > Streptomyces > Streptomyces sp. ICC4. The sequence continues at coordinate 940,836 of NZ_CP030286.1, forward strand.
CTTCGCCGCCGACGCCCACGCCGCCCGGCGCATCCGGGGATCCTCGGCGGTGTGGGACGGCCTGTTCGCCCGCTCCCCGGTCGGCATCGCCATCCTCGACACACAGCTGAGGTTCCTGCAGGTCAACGCCGCACTCGAAGCCATGAACGGGCTGCCGGAATCGGCGCACGTGGGACGCAGGCTGGCCCAGATCCTCCCGGAGGTGAACGCCCGCGAGATGGAGGAGGCCATGCTGGAGGTGCTGGAGACCGGCCGGCCGGTCCTCGACCGCCGCCGGGTCGGACGCACACCGGCCGAACCGGACCACGACCGGGTGTGGTCATGCTCCTACGTCCGGGTGGAGGATCCCGCCCGCATGGCCATCGGCGTCATCGCCTCCCTCGTCGACATCACCGAGCAGCAGCGCGACCACGTCGAAGCCGAAGCGGGACGGAGCAGGCTCGCCCTGCTCAGCGAGGCCAGCATGCGCGTCGGCTCCAGCCTCGACCTGGAGCGCACCGCTCAGGAGCTCGCCGATCTCGCCGTACCGCGCCTCGCCGACGCCGTCACCGTGGACGTCCTGGACGTGCTGGCCAACGGGGACGAGCCCGGCATGGGGCTGACCGGCGGGGCCGCCCTGCGGCGCCTCGGCAAGGCCCCGCTGTCCGGATCCGCGGTGACCGACGTCCTCGCCCCCCTCGGCAGGACGCTCGTCTTCCCCGCCAACGCCCCCTACACCCAGGTCCTCGCCGCCCGGCAGCCCTTCCTGATCGCCCGCCTCGACGAGGAGACCGCCGCCTCCGCCGCCCGGCACTCGGCCAAACCCAGCCAACTGGTCGAGCTGGGAGTGCACTCGTTCGCCATGGCACCGCTGGTGGCCCGGGAGACGGTGATCGGCGTCGCCACCTTCTACCGCACCCGCCCGATCGGGCCCTTCGGAGCCGAGGACGTCACCCTCGCCGGCGAGCTCGCCGCCCGCGCCGCGCTCAGCATCGACAACGCCCGGCTCTACCACCGCGAGCACGAGACCGCGGTCATCCTCCAGCGCAGCATGCTCCCGCAGCACGTCACCGCGCCGCCCGGCATCGCGGTCAGTCACCGCTACCTCCCCGCGAGCGATGTGAACGAGGTCGGCGGCGACTGGTACGACGTCCTGCCCCTGGCCGGCGGCAAGGCGGCCCTGCTCATCGGCGACGTCATGGGGCACGGCATCGCCGCGGCCGCGGTCATGGGCCGGCTGGCCGCCTCCGTACGGGCCCTCGCACGCCTCGACCTGCCTCCCGTACGGCTGCTGCACCAGCTGGAAGACGTCCTCGGCGACCTCGCCGAGCCGATGCTGGCCACGTTCCTGTACGTGGTCTGCGACCCGGCCACCGGGCACTGCACGGTCACCCGGGCCGGCCACCCGCCGCCCGCGCTCGTCCTGCCCGACGGCAGGGTCCGGCTCCTGGACACCCCGCCCGGAGTCCCCCTGGGCGTCGGGGGCGTCGCCTTCACCCCCGCCGAGTTCGACGTACCCCCCGGCAGCCTCCTCGTGCTCTACACCGACGGACTGATCGAAGCCCGCGGCAGCGACCTCGACGAGCGGCTCGCGGAGCTGACGCGCCTGCTCGGAGATCCCCAGCGGCACCTGGACCACGTGTGCGACTCGCTGATCACCCACCTCGTCCCGGCGGCGGCCGACGACGACGTAGCCCTCCTGGTAGCCCGCATCGGCGGCTAGTGCCGTGACCGGAAAGGTTCACCGGGTCGCGGCGCCCGGCACGGCACCTCGCCGCGTTGTCGGACCACCGAAGTACGTCCAGTACAAGCGGCGGCCCTCCGCCCGGGGGCCCCTCCCGGCGGTAGCTGGGGGAGAGGCACCGCACCGAACACCGCGACCCGGCTTCTGGCGGTAGCCCCGTACCTGGCCCGCGACCTTGGTCCGCCGGTTGCTCGTGGCTGCCCGATGAACCGAAGAACCCGCAGGTGATCCAGATGATCACCGTCCGGTGGTCCCTTCCCCTGCCCTGTCCTGCCCACCCGTTCCGCTTTGAGATGCGTGTTGAAGGCCGACGCCACTGCTGCCGGCCCTGCGGAAGATCGCCCTGGCCTGCCGTCGGTTCGGCGGGCGGCAACCTTTTGCGGAGCTGTGGCGACTGACGGGCGACCCGAAGACGATCACACCCACGGATCGTCCGATCACACCGCCGCATGCTGCTGCGCACCGCTGACCAGAACCGGTGTGCGAGGCAGGCTCGGAGCGAGGAGCCCCCCATGAACGAGACGGATCCCACCGCGCACGGTCGCGGTCGGCGCACGCGCGCGGCCGGTGGCGCGCGACGTACGCGTGGACGCCACCGCCGGCGCTGGACGACGATGGGTCTGGCGCTGGGCGTGCCCGGTGTGCTCGGCCCCTACCTGCTGTTCGTGCAGGCCGACTCGAAGGCCGCGACGTTGGATTCCGACGCCTATTACGAGGTGGTGTCCGTGCGCAGCGACAAGGTGCTGGACGTGCCCGGCGCGGACACGTCGGACGGCGCCTGGACACGGCAGCAGAGCCGCGTGGCCGGTGCCGCGAGTCAGCACTGGCGGCTGAGGCCGACGGGGGACGGCTACTACGAGCTGGAGAACCGCAGCAGCAAGAAGGTCCTCGGTGTGCGGGGTGCCTCCATACAGTCGGCGGCCGCCATCGAGCAGCAGTCCGGCCACGGCGAGGCCGCGCAGCAGTGGAAGATCGAGAAGGCCGGCGGTGCGGCGGTGAAGATCGTCTCGCGGAGCAGCGGCATGGTGCTGGACGTGTGGGGCGGCTCCAGCGGCGACGGCGTGCCGCTCATCCAGTACGCGGACCATGGGGGCACCAACCAGCGGTGGAAGCTGGTGAAGGCGGGCGGCTCGGGCAGGTACACCTGGCACAACGCGCAGATCGTCGGTGGCGGGTTCGTCACCGGGCTGGTCTTCAACCCCGCCCGCAAGGACCTGCTGTACGCACGGACCGACATCGGCGGCGCCTACCGCTGGGACGCGACCGCCGCCCGGTGGACCTCCTTGACCGACTGGATCGGCGGAGCCGACTGGAACCTGCTGGGAATCGAGAGTCTGGCGACCGACCCGGTCGACCCGAACCGCCTGTACCTCGCGAGCGGCACCTACACCAACGACTGGGCGGGCAACGGCGCGATCCTGCGCTCCAGGGACCAGGGCAGGACGTTCCAGCGCACCGATCTGCCGTTCAAACTGGGCGGCAACGAGGACGGCCGGTCCATGGGCGAGCGGCTGGTGGTGGACCCGTCCGATCACGGCACGCTCTACCTGGGTACCCGCAAGAACGGGCTCTGGCGCAGCACCGACTACGGCGTGACGTGGAGCCAGGTCGGCAGCTTCCCCGTGAAGAACGGTGCGAGCAGCGGCGTCGGCCTCTCCTTCGTGACCTTCGGCCCGTCCGGCAGCCGGACGATCTACGTCGGGGTGGCCGACAAGACCACCTCGCTGTACCGCTCCACCGACGGTGGCAGCACCTGGCAGGCCGTGCCCGGCCAGCCGAAGGGGCTGCTGCCGCAGCACGGTGTGCTGTCCGGCGACGGCTCGCTGTACCTGACGTACACCAACGCGCCGGGCCCGAACGGCGTGACGGCCGGTTCGGTGTGGAAGCACACGCCGTCCACCGGGGGCTGGAAGAACATCTCGCCGTCCAGTGGCGGCTACGGGTTCGCCGGCCTGGCGGTCGATCCGCAGCGCCCGTCCACGGTGATGGTCACCACGCTGGACCGCTGGTGGCCCTCGGACGAGATCTACCGGTCGGCCGACGGCGGCACCTCCTGGAAGGCGCTCGGCGCGACCTCGGTCCGGGACAGCTCCGCAGCGCCGTACGTGGGCACCGGCATCGGTCACTGGATGGGCGCCCTGGCCATCGACCCCTTCGATTCCGGGCACGTGCTGTACGGCACGGGATCGGGGATGTGGGGTAGCCACGACGTGACCGCGGCGGACAGCGGGCGGGCGACGCACTGGACCATCCCGGCGAAGGGGTTGGAGGAGACCGCGACGCTCGGGCTGATCAAGCCCCCTGGTCTTCCCCTGATCAGTGCGCTCGGCGATGTCAGCGGCTTCCGGCACGAGGACCTCACCAAGGTGCCCGCCAAGGCGCTGTCCGGGCCGCTGTTCACCAACACCACGGGTATCGACTTCGCCCAGTCGAAGCCGCGGTTCATGGTGCGGGTCGGTCTCGGTGGCGAGCAGCACGGCGCCTACTCGGCCGACGGCGGAGCCGACTGGGCGCCGTTCGCCACGGCGCCGGTGCGCGACGCGGGCGGCGGTTCCGTGGCCGTCTCGGCGGACGGCGTCGCCGTGGTGTGGGCCCCTGATGGGCAGGTTCCGTACTCCTCGACCAACCGCGGCTCGGCCTGGACGGCGGCCTCCGGTCTGCCCGAGAACACGGCCGTGGTGGCCGACCGTTCGGCGGCGAACACCTTCTACGCCCTCAGCGGCGGCACCTTGTACGCCAGCACCGACGGCGGAAAGAACTTCACCGCCCGGGCCACCGGTCTGGGCAGCGGGCAGCTCAAGGCGGTTCCGGGCATCGCAGGTGACCTGTGGATCGCCGGCGGGGGCAATGGACTCCTGCACTCCACCAACGGGGGGAAGAGCTTCGGCAAGCTCGGCGGCGTGGAGCAGGCGAGCGGCGTCGGCTTCGGCAAGCCGGCCCCGGGTGCCCGGTACCAGGCGCTCTACCTCAGCGGGAAGGTGAAGGGCGTCACCGGGCTGTTCCGTTCAACCGACGGCGGCTCGGCCTGGGTCCGGATCAACGACGACCAGCACCAGTTCGGTGGCAGCGCCATCAGCGTCATCAGTGGCGACCCCGACGTGTACGGGCGGGTCTACCTGGGCGGCTACGGCCGTGGCGTGGTGTACGGCGACCTGTCCTGATCCTCCCGGCCCGTGGGCGTACGGCGCTCAGCGCCGTGCCACCCACGGGCCGGGGAAGCGGCACGGCCTCATCGTGCCGGGGTGAAGCCGCCCCAGACCGAGAGGGCGCCGCGGGGACCGCCGGCGTCGACGCGGTAGCCGTCGTGCTCGACCTCGCGTGCGCCGGCGGCGTGGTTGTACTGGCCGGCGAAGACATGCTGTCCGGCCGGTACCGTGCGGCCCGGCTTGAGGATCCAGCGGTAGACCACTGCTCCGCCCTCGTTCTGCACGGTGACGGTGAAATCCTCGGCGGGCAGCGTCCGCCAGCTGCCGGTGCTCTGCACTGCGCCGGTCTGCGTGATGCGCAGTTCCACGGTGAGTGCGGTGAGCGGCTGGGTGGACTTGAGGGTGATGTTGCTCTGCGCCCAGAAGCTGTTGCTGTTCGCGCCCAAGGAGCCGGCCGACGACAGAGGCCCGTCCTGGACGTGTGCGCTGCCAGGCCGGGCAGAGCCCGCGGCGCCTGACGCCGAAGGGCTGGGGTCCGTCGGGGACGAACGGTCCGGCGTGGTCGGGCGGCCGGTGGCGGGCGCCGATGGTGTCGGCCGGGGAGTCCCGGACGGCACGGAGGGCGCGGCGGGGGTGGCCGAGACATCCGGCCGGGCCGGCGGCGACTGGACGATGGCGGCGACGGCGAAGCCGCCGACCGCCAGAGTGCCGGCCGCGGCCAGGGAAGCGAGTGCGATCCTGGGCCAGGGCCTCGCGCCCGAAGACTCGCGGTGGCGGACGGGGGCACCGGACATGCCGCGTTCCACGCGTGCCAGGATCCGGGCACGGTCGGGCTGGTGGGCCTCGGCGGCCGCGCGCAGCCGCCTGGTGAGTTCCTCGTTCAACGGCTCCTCCTCCCCGCCAACAGTTCCCCGGCTGCTCCTGTGCTGCCCAGCATCCGTTCCAGCTCGGCCATTCCCTTCGAGGTCTGGCTCTTCACCGTACCGACCGATATTCCGAGCGCCAGAGCGGTGTCCTTCTCGGACAGGTCGAAGGCATGCCGCAGGACCACGCACGACCGCTTCCGGAACGGCAACCGGGCGAGAGCGGTCCGCACGTCCACCACGCCGGCCACGTCCGGACCGTGCAACGGCTCCGCACCGCGGGACCAGAACAGGGCGATCCGGCGGCGCTCGCGCACCGTGCTGCGGATCCGCGACCGTGCCAGGTTGGCGACCACGCCACGGGCGTAGGCGAGCGGGTACTCGGCCTGGCGCAGCCGGTCCCAGCGCTGCCACAGCGCGAGCAGGGCGTCCGCGGCCAGATCGTCGGCGCCGTCCGCCTCGCCCGTCAGGAGACGGGCGAACCGGGCGAGTTCGGCGTAGTGGCGTTCGAAGAAGTCGTGGAACTCCGCGGACGCGTCATCGAGGACCATGTCCGGTGGTCGTCCCCTCCGCAAAATGTGTGCGCTAACATCCGGGCGGCAGCGTACCAGTGCCCGGTTGGCCGGGGCGCGCCGATGCGGCGTGCCCCGGCTCCGCCCCCCGCCGCGGTGAGTCTCAGTGCGCGGCGAACTGGACCCTGGTCGGTTGTGCGACGTTCGGCAGCAGCGCGGTCCCGTCGACCGTCAACTGCTCTCCGTAGATGTCGGTGATCCTCATCGCGCCGCCGCACCCACCGCCGTCGGCGGAGAGGAAGTAGTTGTAGTCGGTACGGGGCAGCTTCCGCCAGCCCTTGCCGGTGCGTACCTCCAGCCGTGCGACCGGATTCCGGTGGTCGATCACCTGGATGCCGCACCAGTGGGCGCTGGACCCGGTCTTGTACCGGAGGGAGAGGGTGTCGGACGTGCGGGGGCTCACCAGGCTCCAGGTGATCGGGATGCGGCCGACCTTGAGCTCGGCCAGTTTCGCGAAGGCCTGTTCGCTGAGGTCCAGTTGTCCGGGCGCGCAGGGGAGCGGGCATTCGTTGGTGATCCGGACCGTGATCGAGGCGCCGTTCGCGGCGCGGACGCGCACGTACGCGCCACAGGCCCTGGACGACTCGTAGTCGGTGGTGTTCATCGCCGCGATCATGAGGTCGTCGCTCGGGCCGAACAGGCAGGCGCCGTTGCCGTCGGCGGCGGCGTAGGCGGTGGCGACGGCCTTGTAGGTGGTCTCGGGCTGGATGCGTCCCGCCGACGGTGCCGGGGTGGACGCCGCCGGTGGGGCCTCCTTAGCCGAAGGCGGTGGCGTCGCCGCGGTGGTCGCTGCGACGGCCGTGCTCGGGGTCGCCGCGGCATGCGAGCTATCCGCCGGGGGCGTGGGGCTCGTCGGGGCCGAGGGCGTGGTTCCCGCCAGGGTGGCGGCGGGGGCGGCCATGTCGGCCGGCGCCCCGGCCCCGGCCTTGGGGCCGGGGAGCATGGCCGTCACCAGGCAGATGAGGACGCCCGCGACGGTCAGTATCACTGCCGTCCCCAGCATCAGCCTGTGTCTACGCCTGCGCTGCCGCGCGGCCTGCCGTGCAGTCTGCATGTCCGTCCGTTCGAAGATCCGAGTCGAGGTGCACTGCCTGGTCGCCGCAGGACGCGAAAAGGTTGCCGACGGTAGGAAGCGGGCGCGCGGCGGGTCGTTCAGGGCGGTCGGGCAGCGGTGTCCCGTATCGGTCCGCTCACTGAGCGAGGGAGTCCGGGAAATGGGCTGGACGGCACAGGCATGACGACCGGAGCGATTCTCCCCGAGCGGGCGCAAGGCGCCGCGCCGGTGCTGCGGCAGCAGGTGCTGGTCCTCTACTTGGCCACCTCGGCGCCGGACTCCCATGTCGTGGGCTGGTCGCGGTACGACGGCACGGGCCGCACCTCGCCGACCACGGGCGACGGCGACGAGCCGCCGTACGAGTCGGGGGTGGCGGCGCTCCGGGCGGGCTGGCGGCTGATCCAGCCGCTCAGCTGATCCCGCCGTACCCGGGTCATGAGTACGACGTCTCCTTCCTCAAGCACGAGTTCTTCTTCGAGCGGATCGTCGACGCGCGAGCGGAGCCGCAGGAGGCGGGCTCCCGGTAGGCGAGTGGTCCCTCCTCCTGCGGGCGGCGGCGCCGAGCCGAGGAGGGGCAGGGTCAGCCTCCGGCCTTGCGCTTGTTGTAGACGTCGAAGCCGACGGCCGCGAGCAGTACCAGGCCCTTGATCACCTGCTGGTAGTCCGTGCCCACGCCGACCAGCGACATGCCGTTGTTCAGTACGCCCAGCACCAGACCGCCGGTGAGCGCGCCGATGACGGTTCCCACACCGCCGCTCGCGGAGGCGCCGCCGATGAAGGCGGCGGCGATCGCCTCCAGCTCGAAGTTGATGCCGGCCTGCGGCGTACCTGCGTTGAGCCGCGCGGCGAAGACCATCCCGGCCAGGGCCGCGAGGACGCCCATGTTCACGAAGGCCAGGAAGACGACCCGCTTGCTCTTCACCCCGGACAGCCTCGCCGCCGCCTCGTTTCCGCCGATGGCGTAGGTGTGCCGGCCGAGGATCGAGTTGCGCATCACGTATCCGAAGCCGACCAGCAGGACGCCGAGGATCAGCAGAACGATCGGCACCCCGTGGTAGCTGGCCAGCAGCAGCGTGAAGGCCACCACGGCCGCGGTGATCGCGCCGAGCTTCACCAGGAACAGACCGGCCGGGAGCGGTTCCAGCCCGTACGAGGCGGCCCGCCGCCGTCCGCGCACCTCCTGCAGGATCGCGACGGCCAGCACCACGAAGCCCAGTAGCAGGGTGAGGTTGTGGTAGTTGGTGTGGGGGCCGACCACGGGGAGGAAGCCGCTGCTGATGTTCTGGAAGCCCTTGGGGAACGGCGCCACCGACTGGCCCTGAAGGAGGATCTGGGTCCCACCGCGGAACAGCAGCATGCCGGCCAGCGTGACGATGAACGAGGGGATCCCGAGATAGGCGATCCAGAACCCTTGCCAGGCTCCGGCGAGAGCCCCGATCAGCAGCGCGGCCACCAGCGCCACGGGCCACGGCGCGTGGTGTTTGACCATCATCACCGCCGCGGCCGCCCCGACGAAGGCGGCGAGCGACCCGACCGACAGGTCGATGTGCCCGGCGATGATCACGATCATCATGCCGATGGCCAGGATGAGGATGTAGCCGTTCTGCTGGATCAGATTGGTGATGTTGAGCGGCTGGAGCAGGATGCCGCCCGTCCAGAACTGGAACAACAGCACGATCAGCGCCAGCGCGAGCAGCATCCCGTACTGGCGCAGGTTGCCGCGCAGCGCTCGGGCCAGTACGGCACCGGCCGACGGTCGTCGGCCGGTCTCCGGTGTGCGGGGCGTGGTGTCTGGGGTGGTCTTGGTCTGGGCCATGCCTCACACCTGCTTGTCGGGGTATGCCGCGCTCATGGTCATGAGCCGCATGAGGGATTCCTGGGTGGCGTCCGCGCGGTTGACCTCACCGGTGATCCGGCCTGCGGCCATGGTGTAGATCCGGTCGCACATGCCCAGGAGTTCGGGGAGTTCGGAGGAGATGACGAGCACCGCCTTGCCCTGGGCGGCGAGTTCGGCGATGACGGTGTAGATCTCCGCCTTGGCGCCGATGTCGATGCCCCGGGTGGGTTCGTCGAGTATCAGCACGTCCGGCTCGGCGAAGATCCACTTGCTGAGGACGACCTTCTGCTGGTTGCCGCCGCTGAGTTTGCCGGTCTCCGCGAACACCGAGGGGGCCTTGATGTTCATGGTCCGCCGGAACGATTCGGCGACCCTCGCCTCCTCGTGCCGGTCGACCCAGCCCCGCCGGGCGACCTTGCCGAGGGCGCTCAGAGAGATGTTCCGGCTGATGTCGTCGCCCAGGTTGAGGCCGAGCTGCTTGCGGTCCTCGGTCACGTATGCGATGCCGTGCCCGATCGCCTCCGGCACCGTCCGGGTACGGATCTCCCGGCCGTCCAGCCGCACCCGGCCGCCGGTCCATCGCCCGTACGAGCGGCCGAAGACGCTCATGGCCAGTTCGGTGCGGCCGGCGCCCATGAGGCCGGCGATGCCGACGATCTCGCCTCGACGGACGTTGAGCGAGACGCCGTCGACCACCTTGCGCCGGTGGTCGATCGGGTGTTGGACGCTCCAGTCCTCGATCTCGAAGGCGACCTCGCCGATCTCGGAGGCGCGCTCGGGGTAGCGGTGTTCCAGGTCGCGGCCGACCATGCCGCGGATGATCCGCTCCTCGGAGATGCCCTCGGGACCGATCGCGATCGTCTCGATGGTCCGCCCGTCGCGCAGGATGGTGACGGCATCGGCGACCCGGGCGATTTCGTTCAGCTTGTGCGAGATGAGGATGCAGGAGATGCCCTGCGCCTTGAGTTCGAGGATCAGGTCGAGCAGCTTGCGGCTGTCCTCGTCGTTCAGGGCGGCCGTCGGCTCGTCCAGGATGAGCAGTTTGACCTTCTTGGCGAGCGCCTTGGCGATCTCGACCAACTGCTGTTTGCCCACGCCGAGATCGGCGATCCTGGTGTGCGGGCTCTCGTCGAGTCCGACCTGCCGGATCAGTGCGGCGGCGTGGGTCAGCGTCTTGTGCCAGCTGATGACGCCCCGGGTGGCGTGCTCGTTGCCGAGGAAGATGTTCTCGGCGATGGACAGGTAGGGCACCAGCGCGAGTTCCTGGTGGATGATCACGATGCCGCGCTGCTCGCTGGCCCGGATGTCCTTGAAGCGGCAGGGCTCGCCCTCGAAGTAGATCTCGCCCTGGTAGCCGCCATGGGGGTGGACCCCGCTGAGTACCTTCATCAGCGTGGACTTGCCGGCGCCGTTCTCACCGCAGACGGCGTGCACCTCACCCGCGGTGACGGTGAGGTTGACTTCGGAGAGGGCCTTCACACCGGGAAACGTCTTGCTGATTGACCGCATCTCGAGAACGGGTCGGGCCATGGTTGTGCATCCGTATCATCGGGGCGGTGCGGCGCCGGGCGGTCCCGTGGGCGTCGCACCGCCGTTTCGTCGTCGCCGGACCCGTCGGTCGGGCTCCGTGGGCTACTTGAGCTGGTCCGCGGTGTACTGGCCGCTGTCCACCAGGACCTTCTGGTAGTTCTCCTTGTCGACGCTGACCGGCTGGAGCAGCTGCGCCGGTACGGTCTTGACGCCGTTGTTGTACTGGCCGGTGTCGTTGACCTCGGGCTTGCCGCCCGTCAGCAGCGCGTCGCCCATCTGGACTGCGGACTTGGCCAGTTGGCGGGTGTCCTTGTAGACGGTCTGGGTCTGCTCGCCCGCGATGATCGACTTCACCGAGGCCAGCTCGCCGTCCTGGCCCGTGACGACGGGAATGGGCTGGCCGGCACCGTAGCCGACGCCCTTGAGCGAGGAGATGATGCCGATCGAGATGCCGTCGTACGGCGAGAGCACGGCGTCGACGCGGGCGGCGGTGTACGACTTGCTCAGCAGGTTGTCCATCCGGGACTGGGCGAGGCCGCCGTCCCAGCGCAGCGTGGCGATCTGGTTGAAGGAGGTCTGGCCGCTCTGCACGACCAGCTTCTTGTCGTCGATGTACGGCTTGAGGACGCTCATCGCACCGTTGAAGAAGAACGTGGCGTTGTTGTCGTCCGGCGAGCCGGCGAACAGCTCGATGTTGAACGGGCCCTTGCCGTCCTTGAGGCCGAGCTTGTCGACGATGTAACTGCCCTGGAGGACGCCGACCTTGTGGTTGTCGAAGGTCGCGTAGTAGTCGACGTTCCCGGTGCCGCGGATCAGCCGGTCGTAGGAGATGACGGGGATGTGGGCGTCGGCGGCCTTCTGCAGCACGTTGGTGAGCGAGGAACCGTCGATGGCGGCGATCACCAGCAGCTTGGCGCCCTTGGTGATCATGTTCTCCACCTGGGAGACCTGGTTCTCCACGACGTTGTCGCCGTACTGGAGATCGGTCTTGTAACCCTTGGCCTGGAACTCCTTGACCATGTTGTTGCCGTCGTTGATCCAGCGCTCCGACGACTTGGTCGGCATCGCGATGCCGACGAGGCCGCCTTTGACCTCCCCGCCGGCCCCACCCTCGCCTGCTCCGTTGGCGCTCTGGCCGCAGGCTGCCAGCGACAGCGTCAGACCCAGGGTGACAAGGCCCGCTGAAAGCTTCCGCACAGTTCCTCCAGTGATGTTCCGCGACCGGCACGGTGCGACCCGGTTGGGAGAAGCCGGAAGCGGTCGAGCGGGGCCGGCCGGGAGTCGTCTCCTCGCACTGTGTGAAGTCCGGGTTCGCGGCGGCTCCGGCCTGGCGATACCTGAGTGTTAACGCTCACAAGTGTGCCGTCAAGGGTCTGTTCGGATCGCCGTTGGGGCAACGAAGTTGCGGGGGATCGCCGTTCTCCGCGATGCGACCGCCCATCGAGCACGTCCGGGGCGGGCTGACCGCAAGCGGCGGCTTCTGCGGCTGGGGTGAGGCGTATCCACGAGTGGACCGGATCTTGGTTCTGGGCACCCGCCAGCCTACCGTCGGCCGTTCGTCTGCTCGAGGACGGGAGTGTGACGGGGTTTCGCGGGGCCCGCCCCGCCCGGCATGTCGGTTCCGTGCCGCACGTCGCGGTCGGATCCAGCAGCCGGCTGAGGGTCCCATGGCTGCGGTGGAGAACAGATCCGGGGCCTGAGGCGGCTACCAGGCACGGTACTTGCTGCTCGGTCTCGGCCGCCGCGGCGTACGCGACCTGGGCGCCCGGGGTTGGTTGCCTGGTCTTACGTTTTTACTGCGGGTTCGGACCGCTCATTCGTAGGACCGCCGGAGCCCAGGGGCTCTGGGTATGGCTCGTTGCCTGTTGCGGTTGGTATGGCTTAGGCAACTTGGCCGCCCGGAGCCCCGCGACGACTCGACCGCCCATGGGGATTCGCGACTCGATCGCCTTGTAAGGCAACCTCGGCGAGGTCGTCTGCGGGAACAGTGTGACGACGAGCCGGCGGAGGGAATCGTGCGCGGGCAGGGTCGCTTGACTTCAGGTGGGCAGTGCCGTGCCGCTACGGGTTGAGGCCGACTTGCTGGGCCTCAACTCCAGCAAATCCCCCTGCGGTTGACCGTCCTGATTCTGCTTCAGTGATCCGACGGATTCTTGCAGAAGATCTTGACAGTCGCTCAGGCCCCTGGTCTCCTGCCTCCAACGCCGATGTGCGAACTGCAAATTGTTAGCGCTAACAATGCTCCGGCGTCCCCCACCACCCCAGGGGCCACACCTTGCCGCCGCTCCGACGCGCCGTGCCCGATCCAGCCGGATCCGCAGGTGCCGAGGACAGGTCGCCCCTGCCTGAACCGCGTGACGGCTCATCCGGTCACAAAGGAGATCTCAATGCGCAGACAGAGTTCCAGCCGCAGACACCTGTCCGCGGTGCTCGCCGCCGCGGTTGCCGCCCTGGCGGCGTTGGCGGCGCTGCTCGTCGCCGGCCCGGCTCAGGCGGCCACCACCAGCGACTTGCGCGGTGTTGCTTCCGGCCGCTGTCTCGATGTGGCGGGCTTCAGTCAGTCCGACGGCGCAAACGTGCACATCTGGGACTGCCACGGTGGAATCAACCAGCAGTGGACGTTGACGGACAGCAGCCAGCTGACCGTGTACGGCAACAAGTGCCTGGATGTCCGGGGCGGCGCCACCACGTCCGGGACCCCGGTGCAGATCTGGACGTGCGACGGCAGTGAGAACCAGCAGTGGCGGGTGAACCCCGACGGGACGATCGTCGGCGTGCGGTCCGGGCTGTGCCTGGAGGTCTCGGGCTGGGGTACGGCCAACGGCACGGGGGTGCAGATCTGGTCGTGCCACGCTGGCACCAACCAGAAGTGGACCGGCCTGTCCGGGGCGAGCAACGCGTGTGCTCTTCCGTCGACCTACCGGTGGACCTCGACGGCTCCGCTGGCGCAGCCGGCGAACGGGCAGCTCGCGCTGAAAGACTTCAGCACCACCACGTACAACGGCAAGCACCTGGTCTACGCGACCACCTCCAGCGGAACGGCGTGGGGCTCGACGGCGTTCAGTCCCTTCACGAACTGGTCGGACATGGGGGCGGCCACCCAGACCGGGATGAACGAGCCCGCGGTGGCGCCCGAACTGTTCTACTTCGCGCCCAAGAACGTCTGGGTGATGGTGTCCCAGTGGAGTCAGTGGCCGCTCTACTACCGCACGTCCAGCGACCCCACCAACCCCAACGGCTGGTCCGCCGCGCAGCCGCTGTTCACCGGCAGCCTGCCCGTGGGACCCGGGGACCGGAGGGACGCCCCGATCGACCCGACCATGATCGCCGATGACCAGAACATGTACCTGTTCTTCGCCGCCGACAACGGCAAGATCTACCGGGCGAGCATGCCGATCGGGAACTTCCCGGGCAACTTCGGCTCCTCGTACACGACGGTCATGAGCGACGCGACGGACCTTCTGTTCGAGGCGCCGGAGGTCTACAAGGTCCAGGGCCGGAACCAGTACCTCATGATCGTTGAGGCGCAGGGTTCGAACCGCTACTTCCGCTCGTTCACCGCCTCCAGCCTGAACGGTCCGTGGACCGTCCAGGCCGGCAGCGAGAGCAGCCCCTTCGCGGGTCAGGCCAACAGCGGTTCCACCTGGGCCAAGGGCGTCAGCCACGGTGACCTGGTCCGCAACAACCCCGATCAGACCATGACCATCGATCCCTGCAACCTGCAGTTCCTCTACCAGGGCCTCCCCACCAACACACCGGAGGGCACCGACTACCTGAAGCTGCCGTACCGGCCGGGTCTGCTCACCCTGCAGCGCTGACCCGCCTGAACCGCGGTGATCGCGATGGGGTGCGGTCCGTCGACGCGTAGACGAGCGGTTTACGGCGTGGGCAACTCCACCTGCTGACCGATGCTCGCCGCACCGAGGAACCCCAGCCGCGCATCGGCTGGGGTTCCTCATCCTGTACCGGCGGCCAAGGCGTAGCGGAGCCGGGCCGTGGAACGCCACGGCCCGGCTCTTGGGTACACCGGCTCAGCGGGCACCGAGGAGGTGTTCGAGGGCGAGCTGGTCCAGGTGCTCGAAGGCCATGCCGTGGCGGGCGGCGGCGTCGACGTCGAATGCTTCGAAGGCGGTCGGGTCGGCCAGCAGCCCGGCCAGGCCGTCCGCGGCGGTGGGGAGGGCCAGTTCGGGCAGCCGGGAGGCGGCGAGCGCGGCCCGGACCTCCGGATCGGTCCGGAAGGCGCGGGCGCGCTCCGCCAGGAGCAGGTAGTTGCGCATGCAGCCGGCCGCCGAAGCCCAGACGCCGGCGGAGTCCTCGGTGCGCGGCGGCTTGAAGTCGAAGTGACGGGGGCCGTCGTAGCCGGCCGACTCCAGCAGGTCGACCAGCCAGAAGGCCTGGCGCAGGTCGCCCGCACCGAAGCGCAGGTCCTGGTCGTACTTGATGCCCGTCTGGCCGTTGAGGTCGATGTGGAACAGCTTGTCGTGCCACAGGGCCTGGGCGATGCCGTGCGGGAAGTTCAGCCCGGCCATCTGCTCGTGGCCGACCTCCGGGTTGAGGCCGACCCGCTCGGGCCGCTCCAGCTCGTTGATGAACGCCAGGGCGTGGCCGATGGTGGGCAGCAGGATGTCGCCGCGCGGCTCGTTGGGCTTGGGTTCGATCGCGAAGCGCAGGTCGTATCCCTGGTTCTCGACGTACTCGCCCAGCAGGTCGAAGGCCTCCTTCAGTCGGTCGAGGGCGGAGCGCACGTCCTTGGCCGCGCCCGACTCCGCGCCTTCGCGGCCGCCCCAGGCGACGTAGACCGAGGCGCCGAGTTCCACGGCCAGGTCGATGTTGCGGATCGTCTTGCGGAGCGCGTACCGGCGTACGTCCCGGTCGTTCGCGGTGAAGGCGCCGTCCTTGAACACCGGGTGGGTGAAGAGGTTGGTGGTGGCCATCGGGACCTTCAGCCCGGCCGTGTCGAGTGCGGTGCGAAAACGCTTGACCGCCTGCTCGCGGGCGGCCTCGCCGGCGCCGAAGGGGATCAGGTCGTCGTCGTGGAACGTGACGCCGTAGGCGCCGAGCCCGGCCAGCCGCTCCACGCTCTCGACCGGGTCGAGGGCGGGTCGGGTGGCGTCGCCGAAGGGGTCCCGGCCCTGCCAGCCGACGGTCCACAGGCCGAAGGTGAACCTGTGCGCGGGGGTGGGGACGAGCGGGTCGCTGGTCATGAGGCGCTCCGGATCTGGGCCGAGGACTATTTGTAATGGCGAAAAACAAATTAGTATGCGGACACGCCAGAAGGAACCCCACCGGAGGAACGCATGTCTGCTCAGCGTGTCGTGATCGGTGTCGACAGCTCGACCCAGGCCACCAAGGCCCTCGCCGTCGACCTGGACACCGGCGCCGTCCTGGGCGAGGGCCGCGCCGCTCACGCCGTCAGCGCGGGCGCCGGACGCGAGAGCGACCCCGAACAGTGGTGGCGGGCGCTCGGCGAGGCCATGACGGGCACCGGCCGGGCCGATCGCGCCGCCGCCTGCTCGATCGCCGGCCAGCAGCACGGCCTGGTCACCCTCGACGCGGCCGGACGGCCGGTGCGCCCGGCACTGCTCTGGAACGACGTCCGCTCCGCCCCGCAGGCCGCCGAACTCGCGGCCGCGTTCGGCGCGGCAGAGCTCGCCCGCCGCACCGGAAGCGTCCCCACGGCCGCCTTCACGGCCGCCAAGTGGGCCTGGCTGCACACGAACGAGCGTGCCGCCGCCGACCGCGTCGCAGCCGTCCGGCTTCCCCACGACTTCCTGACGGAGCGGCTGACCGGTGAGGCGGTGACGGACCGCGGGGACGCGTCGGGAACCGGCTGGTGGGGCCCGGACGGCTACGACCAGGACGTCCTCGGCCGGATCGGCCTCGACCCCGGGCTGCTGCCGCAGGTCCTGGCGCCGGGAGCCCGGGCAGGCGTCGTCCGGGCCGGGATGCCGCTGCGCGAGGGCGCACTGGTGGCGACCGGGACCGGCGACAACATGGCCGCCGCCCTCGGCCTGGGCCTGCCCCCCGGACGTCCGGTGCTGAGCCTCGGTACCTCCGGCACCGTCTATGCCGTCGGCCGGACCCGGCCCGCCGACCCGAGCGGAACCGTCGCCGGCTTCGCCGATGCCCTCGGCGGCTGGCTGCCGCTCGCCTGCACGCTCAACTGCACCCTCGCCGTCGACCGCTTCGCCGCCCTCGTCGGCCGCGACCGCGAGGACGTCGAGAGCGGCGGCACGGTGGTGGTGCTTCCCTACCTGGACGGCGAGCGCACCCCCGACCTCCCGGGCGCTTCCGGCCTGGTCCACGGCCTGCGCCACGACACCACCCCGGGCCGGCTGCTCCAGGCCGCCTACGACGGAGCCGCCCACGCCCTGCTCGCGGCCCTGGACGACGTGCTGCGTGCCGGAGGCGAGAGCCCCGCCCCCGACGAACCACTGCTGCTGATCGGCGGCGGAGCTCGCGGCAGGGCCTGGCAGAGGACGGTCCTACGACTGTCCGGACGAGCGGTCCAGGTGCCCGAAGCCCGGGAACTGGTCGCGCTCGGGGCCGCCGCCCAGGCCGCCGCACTGCTCACCGGTGAGCCCGCCGACGCCGTCGCCCGGCGCTGGCGGACCGCAGAGGGCCGGGTACTGGAGCCCGTACCCCGTGACGACGACACGCTCGAACGGATCACCAGTACGCTGCGGCGGGCGCGGGCCCTGCAGGAGGTCCCGCCGGGAGAACGATAGGAGGGTCGGGTCGATGACGGGGACCGGCAGGGCGAGCGGCGGCATGGAAGTCGAGCCCGCCTCGCAGCAGGGGATGCGCCGGCGGAACCTCGCGGTGGTGATCGGCGTGGTCGCCGCGCACGGACCGCTCTCCCGGGCGGACGTGGCCGGGCACACGGGCCTGACCAGGCCGGCCGTCTCCTCCATGGTCGACGAGCTCATTGGCCGGGGAGCGCTGACCGAGACGGAGACCGCGCCCAGCGGACGGGTCGGCCGTCCCGGACGGGCGCTGGCCCTGAACGACCGGGGTCCCGCGGGCCTCGGCCTGGAGATCGGCGTCACCCATCTCGCCGCGTGCGTCGTGGACCTGCGCGGTGAACCCCGGGTCTGGCGTCGCGTGGAGCGGGCCAACGCGGGCCGGCCGGCCGGAGAGGTGCTGGCGGAGGCCGCCGCGCTGGGCGCCGAAGCGGAGTCCGAGGCCGCGGCCCTCGGCCTGCGCGTCGAGGGACGCGTCCTGGCCGTGCCGGGGGTGGTGCCGAACGAGCCGGGCGGACTGGTCGCGAACGCTCCCAACCTCGGCTGGCAAGCCGTCCGCCCCGCCGACCACTGGCCCGACCCCGATACCGCGCCCGAGCCGGAGAACGAAGCCAACCTCGGGGCGCTGGCCGAGCAGTGGCACCGGGGCAACCCCGCCGAGACCTTCGTACACGTCTCCGCCGAGGCCGGAATCGGCGCCGCACTGGTCATCGGCGGGCAGCTGTTCCGGGGCGCCCGCGGCTTCGCGGGCGAACTCGGGCACCTGCCCGTCCACCCGGAGGGCGCCCCTTGCGCCTGCGGGGCACGCGGCTGCCTGGAGCAGTACGCGGGCGAAGCGGCCGTACTGCGCGAGGCCGGGCTGGGACACGTCGGCGACCCGGTGGCCCTGCTCGCCGAGCGGGCAGCCGCCGGGGACGCCGCGACCCTGCGCGCCCTGGACCGCGCAGGGCGGGCCCTGGGCCTCGCCCTGACCTCGGCGGTGAACCTGATCGACCCGGACGGCCTCGTGCTGGGCGGCGCCTACACCGAACTCGCCGACTGGCTCCTCCCGTCGGTACGCGCCGAACTGGCGGCGAGGGTCACCGTCCGGCCCTGGAACCCGGAGGCGGTACGCCCCTCCGCCCTGGGGCGCCGCGGACCGGTCCTGGGTGCGGCATGGTCGACGGTCCAACAGATCATCGCCGACCCCACCCGCCTGCCCATCCGCTGACTTGTGCTGTGACCGGAAAGGCTCACCGTGCCAGGACGCCCGGCCGGCCCGGCGCCGGGCGTGATCGAACACGTACAGCTGCCCCAGATCGACCCAGCAGTGGAATCTGGGCGCCCGCCCGCACCCGGACATGGGGTCCGGTGCGCACCACGGCTGCTGGAGGACGCCGCCGCGCATGACCGCCACGCGGCCGAGAGACCTGGCCTCGGGTTGATCGTGCGTCACATGCACGGTGGTGACGCCCAGTTCGGCGGTCAGCCGGGAGATCACGGCCCGCAGATGGCCGCGCGGCTTCGAGTCCAGACTCGAAAGCGGCTCGTCCCCCATCCCCGCCAACCCCAGCTCCGGGCGGATCGTTATGAGTCGTTCCATTGCGTTGCGCGACGTCAGCAAGAGCTGCGGGCCGGGACTCCCACGCCGTCGAGCCCTTCTCCCTCACCGTGGAACCCGGGCAGCCCGCAAGGGCCTGCCCGGCCTCTACGCGTCCATCCGTCACCCGCTCTCCCGGAACCCCGGGCGGCGTCGTTACGGGTGACGGCGGGAGGCCCCGGGCTTCGAGCGGTTCACAGCCCCAGTGCCAGCCGGTAGTACGCCTGGTTCCAGCGGAGATCGCGCCGGAACTGCCTCGGGGCGGTGGTCTCGTCGATGAGGGCGAGTTCCAGGCGGAGCATTTCCGCTAGGTCGTCGAGGTGGTCGGAGGTCAGGGCGGTGCTGAGGACGGTGTGGTGCGGTCCTCCGGCCGTCAGCCAGGATTCGGTGGAGGTCCGCAGGTCGGGGCGGGGCCGCCAGACCGCGCGGGCAACGGGCAGGGCGGGCAGCGGGTGAGGGGGCGCCACCACGTCGATGTCGTTGGCGATCAGGCGGAAGCGGTCGCCGAGGTCGGCGAGCCCGACCACCACGGCCGGGCCGGGGGCCGCGTCGAACACCAGGCGCACCGGGTCCTCCCGCCCGCCGATGCCGAGGGGGTGGATCTCGCAGCTGGGCCTGGCGGCGGCGATGGTGGGGCAGACTTCCAGCATGTGCGCACCGAGGATGAGCTCGTTGCCGGGTGTCAGGTCGTAGGTGTAGTCCTCCATGAAAGAGGTGCCGCCCGGGAGGCCGGCGGCAGCCACTTTGAGGGCGCGCAGCAGGACGGCGGTCTTCCAGTCGCCCTCTCCTCCGAAGCCGTACCCCTGGGCCATGAGCCGCTGCACGGCGAGGCCGGGCAGCTGGCGCAGTCCGCCCAGGTCCTCGAAGTTGGTGGTGAAGGCTCCGAAGCCGCCCGTTTCGAGGAAGGTGCGCAGGCCGGCTTCGATGCGGGCCGCGTAACGCAGCGCGTCGTGCCGTTCGCCGCCCGGTCGCAGTTCCGGCGCCAGGTCGTACAGGTCGGCGTACTCCTCGACGAGGGAAGCCACCTCGGTCTCGTCCGCGCCGTCGACGACCTCCACCAGGTCGTTGACGCCGTAGGTGTTGACGGAGACGCCGAAGCGCAGCTGGGCCTCGACCTTGTCGCCCTCGGTGACGGCCACGTCGCGCATGTTGTCGCCGAAGCGGGCGACCTTGAGGGTGGCCAGTTCGGATCTTGCGGCGGCCGCCCGCGCCCAGACCGCGACGCGTGCGCTCGTCATCGGATCGGTGACGTGGCCGGCTACGGTCTTGCGGGGTACGCCGAGACGGGTCTGGATGTGCCCGAACTCGCGGTCTCCGTGGGCGGCTTGGTTGAGGTTCATGAAGTCCATGTCGATGGTGTCCCAGGGCAGGGCCACGTTCGACTGCGTGTGGAGGTGCAGCAACGGCTTGCGTAGCGCGTCCAGTCCGGCGATCCACATCTTGGCCGGCGAGAAGGTGTGCATCCAGGCGATGAGCCCGATGCACCGGTCGTCGGCGTTCGCGTCGAGGCACACCCGGCGGATGGCGTCGGCGTCGGTCAGTACCGGCTTCCACACCACACGCGCGGGAATGCCGGAGGCGTCGGCCAGCGCGGTGGCTATCTGCCGCGACTGTTCGGCGACCTGCTTCAGTGTCTCCTCCCCGTACAGGCCTTGGCTGCCGGTGAGGAACCAGATCTCCTGGGCGGGGAATGTTCGGCTGGGCACATGGACTCCTGAAGGTGACGTCCCGCAGCGCTGGCGAGGGCGGCGCGCGGGTGGGGATTCGGGAACGAAAACGGGGGCGGGGGTCAGCCCGCGGTGTGGGTCGTGTCGCGGATGTGCCTCAGGCGGTGCAGCAGGCCATCAGTGGCGAAGTGGTCGTGCAGGAGCCGGTATTCGGCGAAGAGGGCGTCGTAAGCGTCGGCCCGGGAGGCGTCGGGCAGGTAGACGGCCGGCAGTCGGCGCCCCATGGCGGCGGTGGCCGTCCGTACGTCGCTGTGCGCGCCGGCGGCTACGGCGGCGTGGATGGCCGACCCGAGGGCGGGGCCCTGGTCGGACGCCGCGAGGGAGACGGGGCGGCGCAGCACGTCGGAGTAGATCTGCATCAGCAGTTCGTTCTTGGCCAGTCCGCCGGCGACGATGAACTCGTGGACCGGTACGCCGCCTGCTTCCAGGGTCTCCACGATGACGCGGGTGCCGAACGCGGTGGCTTCGAGCAGTGCGCGGTAGACGTCCTCGGGGCGGGTCGCGAGGGTGAGACCCACGATGACTCCGGAGAGGTGGTGGTCGACGAGGACCGAACGGTTGCCGTTCAGCCAGTCGAGGGCGACCAGTCCGTGTCCGCCGACCGGCTGGCCGGCGGCCTTCCGGGTCAGCAGGGTGTGCAGGTCCTCGCCGCGGTCGGCGGCCTCGGCGAGGTAGTCCGACGGGACGCCTTGGTCCAGTACCCAGGCGAAGATGTCGCCGACCGCGCTCTGGCCGGCCTCGTAGCCGTAGGTTCCCTCGACGATCCCGCCGCCCACGACACCGCAGATGCCGGGGACGTCGGCAAGGACGGGGGCGTTCACGACGTGGCAGGTGGAGGTCCCCATGATGGCGAGCAGTTGTCCGTCCTCGACGGCCTGGGCCGCCGCCGCGGTGACATGGGCGTCGACGTTGCCCGCGGCCACGGCGATGCCGGGGCGCAGCCCTGTCCACGCTGCCGCCACCGTACTGAGCGAGCCCACTCGTGAGCCCAGAGCGGAGAGGGGGAATTCGAGGCGGGTGCGTGCGAAGTCGGCGAACCGGGGGTTCAGCGCGGCCAGGTACTCCTCGCTCGGGTAGGCGCCGTCCTGGTGGATGCCCTTGTATCCGGCGGTGCAGGCGTTGCGGGACTCGGTTCCGGTGAGCTGCCACACGATCCAGTCGGCGGCTTCGATCCACCGCGCGCAGCTTTCGTAGACGAGCGGATCCTCCTCCAGGACCTGGAGCGCCTTCGCGAACTGCCACTCGGCGGAGATCCGGCCGCCGTAGCGGGCGATCCACTTCTCCCCACGGGCGTGGGCGAGTTCGTTGATGCGGTCGGCATGGGACTGGGCGGAGTGGTGCTTCCACAGCTTGGGCCACGCGTGCGGCCGTCCGGCGAGCTCGGTCTCGGCGAGGGGAGTCCCGTCGGCCAGCGTGGGCAGGACGGTGCAGGCGGTGAAGTCGGTGGCGATGCCGATCACCGCGGCGGGATCGATCCCCGCCGCCGCCAGGGCCTGCGGGACGGCGTGACGCAGTACGTCCCGCCAGTCCTGGGGGTGTTGCAGGGCCCAGTCCGGAGGCAGCGGCGCACCGCCGTGCGGCAGGTACCGGTCGATGACGCCGTGCCGGTAGGCGTGGACCGCCGCGGCCAGTTCCTGACCGTCGCGAACCCGCACCACCACGGCGCGGCCCGACAGCGTGCCGAAGTCGACGCCGACCGTGTACTGCTCCGATTCCTCGGAAGGAGGGGTGGGCGCGAGGAGATGGGGTGACGTCAACAGAGTGCCTTTCGAAGGAGCCGTGGGCGGCACGCGGCGCGGCCCGGCAGCCGGAGATGCCGTCCCGACCATCCTGGCGGTCGGCGGAGGATCCGATGAGCTTGCAGTGTGAGCGCTAACAATGTCGATAGGCAAGAGGTCTGCGTGGATCATGTGGGAGGCCCCCTTGGCCCGGCGGCCTTCGCATACGGGGCCTCGCCTTGATGTTTGGTTGATTCGGGGCGGGTTGAGGTCTCCGATTCGAGTAGCGGGGTCGATGGTCGCGCGAACGGACGGAGTCCGCCTTGTTGCCGCACGTGACGCGGTAACGGACAGGTAACGCGTGCAAAGGGGTTGAGAACCCAGCTTGTTAGCGCTCACAATGCGACGGCGCCCCCTCAAGGGCATCCCGCTCCTGTCGCCCCGCCCCCGGCCCCGCCACGCTCCTGACCGCGGGCACAGCCCGGCACCGGCCGTGTGGAGCCTCATCCGTAGCCCCCGAAAGGACACCCGTCATGGCTCGCAGAGCAGCCCTCGTCCTCACCGTCGCCCTTCTCGCCTCCTCGGCGCTGACCGCCTGCTCGACCGAGGGCCCCGCCTCCGCCCCGGCCTCCGGGGCCAAGACGGGCTCCGGCGGCACGATCACCATGGGCTTCGCCCAGGTCGGCGCCGAGAGCGGTTGGCGTACCGCCAACACCAAGTCCGTCCAGGAGGCGGCGAAGAAGGCCGGGATCGAACTCAAGTTCTCCGACGCGCAGCAGAAGCAGGAGAACCAGATCAAGGCGATCCGCACCTTCATCCAGCAGAAGGTCGATGTGATCGCCTTCTCGCCGGTCGTGGAGTCCGGCTGGGACACGGTGCTCAAGGAGGCCAAGGACGCGGGCATCCCGGTCATCCTCACCGACCGGGCCGTGGACACCAAGGACACCTCCCTCTACAAGACCTTCCTGGGCTCGGACTTCGTCAAGGAGGGCAAGTCCGCGGGCGAGTGGCTGACCGGCGCGTACGCGAACGAACAGGGCCCGGTCAACATCGTCGAGCTCCAGGGCACCACGGGCTCAGCACCCGCCAACGACCGCAAGGCCGGCTTCGCCGATGCCATCCGTGCCGACGGCAAGTTCAAGATCGTCGCTTCGCAGACGGGCGACTTCACCCGCGCCAAGGGCAAGGAGGTCATGCAGGCGTTCCTGAAGTCCCAGAAGGACATCGACGTCCTCTACGCCCACAACGACGACATGGCCCTCGGCGCCATCCAGGCCATCGAGGAGTCCGGCAAGAAGCCCGGTACGGACATCAAGGTGATCTCGGTGGACGGAATCAAGGACGCCTTCGTCGCCATGACCGAGGGCAAGATCAACGTCGTGGTGGAGTGCAACCCGATGCTCGGCGACCAGCTGATGGAGCTGGCCAAGAAGGTCGTGGCGGGGGAGAGCGTGCCGACCCGGGTCGAGACCCAGGAGGGCGTCTTCCCGCAGGACAAGGCCGCGGCCGCCCTGCCGTCCCGGAACTACTGACGCGACAGGTTTTGGTGCCGGAGGAGGCCCGGCTCCGGTGCCTCCTTCACCCTCCGGAGCCCGCTCCACCACCCCACACATGAGAGGAGGGCGGATGACGCATCCGTCCACCCCGCCGGCCACGGGCGCCGGCGGCCCGCGGCCGGTCCTGGAAGCCCACGACATCCGCAAGCGGTTCCCGGGCGTGCTCGCCCTCGACGGAGTCGCCCTGCGGCTCTTCCCCGGTGAGGTGCACGCCCTGATGGGCGAGAACGGCGCCGGGAAGTCCACCTTGATCAAGGTGCTCACCGGTGTCCACCCCGCCGACGGCGGCGCCATCCTCGTGGACGGCCGGCCCCACGCGTTCACGGACCCCCTCCAGGCGCAACAGGCCGGAATCAGCACCGTTTATCAGGAGGTCAACCTCTGCCCGAACATCTCGGTGGCCGAGAACATCCTCATCGGGCGCGAACCGCGCCGGTTCGGTCTCATCCACTGGTCCGCGATGCGGCAGCGGGCGGCAGAGCTGCTGACGGAACTCGACCTCGATCTGGACGTCACCAGTCTGCTCGATTCGCACTCCCTGGCGGTGCAGCAACTGGTCGCCATCGTCCGGGCGGTGGACGTCTCGGCGAAGGTGCTCGTGCTGGACGAACCCACCTCCAGCCTGGATCGCGAGGAGGTCGCCCAGCTCTTCGCGTTGGTACGGCGCCTGCGGGACCGCGGTGTGGCCATCCTGTTCGTCACGCACTTCCTCGACCAGGTATTCGATCTCTGCGACCGCGTCACCATCCTGCGCAACGGCCGGCTGGAAGGCGAGTACCCGATCGGGGAACTCACGCCGGTGACGCTGGTACAGCGCATGATCGGCGGAGAACTGGCCACCCTCGACCAGCTGTCCGGCCGTGCCCACGAGGAAGCGGCCGAGCGGGCGGCCGGCGAGCCGTTCCTCCAGGCGCGACAGCTGACCCGTACGGGCTCGATCGAACCGTACGACCTCGACATCCATCCCGGCGAGGTCATCGGACTGGCCGGCCTCCTGGGCTCGGGCCGCACCGAGGTGGCGCGCCTCCTGTTCGGCGCGGACAGCGCGGACGCCGGAGAAGTGAGCATCGAGGGCGAGAAGGTGGTCCTGCGCAGCCCCCGCCACGCCATCGCCCGGGGCATCGCGTTCTGTTCCGAGAACCGCAAGTCCGAGGGACTGGTGGGCGAGCTCACGGTCCGCGAGAACATCGTCCTCGCCCTGCAGGCCGCCCGCGGCTGGACCAGGCCGCTGGCCCGTGCGAAACAGGACGAACTGGCGCGGCACTGGACAGAGGCCCTGGACATCCGCCCCGCCGACCCCGAAGCGCAGGTGCGCCACCTCAGCGGAGGCAACCAGCAGAAGGTCCTCCTCGCCCGCTGGCTGCTGACCGCACCCCGGCTCCTGATCCTCGACGAACCCACCCGGGGCATCGACATCGGGGCCAAGGCGGAGATCCAGAAACTCGTGGCCCGCCTGGCGGGCGAAGGCACCGCCGTGCTGTTCATCTCGGCGGAACTCGAAGAGGTCCTGCGCCTGAGCCACCGCATCGCCGTGCTCCGCGACCACCGCATGGTGGCCACCCTCGCGAACGACGACACCGTCACGCCCGAACGCCTCCTCACGACCATCGCCACCGGAACGGACTCATGACCACCCAGCCCGCCAAGTCCGAGGCGGCCGCCGCGATCGGGAGACGGCTGGCCGGCCACCGCCTGCTGTGGCCCGCGCTCATCCTGCTCGCCCTGCTCCTCGGCAACCTCGCGTTCCACCACGACTTCTTCTCCGTCCGCGTGCGCGACGGCCACCTCTACGGCAGCCTCATCGACATCCTCCAGTTCGGTGCGCCACTCATCCTGGTGGCGCTCGGCATGACCCTGGTCATCGCCACCCGCGGGATCGACCTCTCGGTGGGTTCCACCGTCGCCATCGCCGGCGCCCTCGCCTGCGGGCACATCTCCACCGCCGCGCATCCCGGCAGCGTCGCCACCCTGCTCACGGCCGTCGCCCTCGCGCTCGGCGTCGCCCTCGTACTGGGCCTGGCCAACGGCTTCCTGGTGTCCGGGCTGGGCGTGCAGCCCATCGTGGCCACCTTGATCCTCATGGTCGCGGGCCGCGGCGTCGCCCAGCTGATCACGGGCGGTCAGATCGTCACGGTGACCAGCGCCCCCTACAAAATGATCGGCGGGGGCTACTGGCTGACCTTCCCGTTCGCCGTCCTCCTTGCGGCAGCCCTCGTCGCGCTCACCGCCCTCGTCACCCGCCGCAGCGCACTCGGCATGCTGATCGAGTCCGTCGGCGGCAACCCCGCCGCGAGCCGCCTGGTCGGCATCCGGGCAGGCGGTCTCCTCGCCCTGGTCTACGTCTTCAGCGCGCTGTGCGCGGCCGTCGCCGGGTTGATGATCAGCTCCAACGTCTCCAGCGCCGACGGCAACAACGCCGGCCTGTGGATCGAACTCGACGCGATCCTCGCCGTCGTCGTCGGCGGCACCGCACTGACCGGAGGACGCTTCTCCCTCGGCGGCACCGTCCTGGGCGCCCTGATCATCCAGACCCTCTCCACCACCGTCTACACCCTCGGCGTCCCACCCGAGACCACCCTCGTCTTCAAGGCCTTCGTCGTCATCGTCGTCTGCCTCGTGCAGTCCCCGGTCTTCCGGTCCAAGGTCCTGCGCCGCCGCGGGGCGGCCACTCCCCGATCCCACACCCCGGCGGGCGCCGCCCCGCAGCAGCAGGAGGTACGCGCATGAGTACCGGCATCGCGAGCGTCGCCGCGCACCTCACCCGCCCCTTCGCGACCGTGTCCCCGCGCACCCGCACCCGTATCCCACTGATCGTCACAGCCGTCCTGCTGGCCGTCATGTTCAGCGTCGGATCGGTGCGCTACGAGGGCTTCCTCTCCGCGCAAGTCGTACTGAACCTGCTGATCGACAACGGATTCCTCCTGGTCGTCGCGGTCGGGGCGACCTTCGTCATCCTCACCGGCGGCATCGATCTGTCCGTCGGCTCCATGGTGGCCCTGTCGACCATGCTCACCGCCTGGCTGGTCGAGTCGCACGGCTGGCCCCTGGCCACCGTCATCCCCCTGGTCCTGCTCGTCGGCGCCGGGAGCGGGACGCTCATGGGCTGGATCATCCACACCTTCGAGATCCAGCCGTTCATCGTCACCCTGGCCGGCATGTTCCTCGCCCGCGGGCTCTGCTACACGATCAGCACCGAATCCATCACGATCAGCGACCCCACGACGGCGGGAATCGCGCAGACCCGGCTGTACGGCCCGGGAGGACTGTTCGTCTCGATCCCGGTGGTCATCGCCCTGGCCGTGCTGGTGATCGCCTTCGTCGTCCTGCACCACACGCGCTTCGGCCGCAACGTGTACGCGCTGGGCGGCAACGAGTCCTCCGCTCGGCTGATGGGTCTTCCGACGGGCTCCACCAAGATCGCCGCATACGCCGTCAGCGGCCTGTGCTCCGCACTCGGCGGCCTGCTGCTGACCTTTTACATGCTCTCCGGCTACGCCCTCCACGCCATGGGCATGGAACTCGACGCGATCGCAGCCACCGTGATCGGCGGCACGCTGCTGACCGGCGGTTCCGGCTTCGTCCTGGGCACCGCCCTCGGCGTGCTCGTCCTCGGCATGATCCAGACGGTCGTCAACTTCCAGGGCACGCTCAGCTCCTGGTGGACCCGGATCGTCATCGGTGCCCTGCTGCTCGTGTTCATCGTGCTGCAACGCCTGATGAGCGGCCGCCGCCCCGCCGCCGACTGACTCCGGCTCCGCAGCCCACCCGCCCGTGCCACCGCGTTCGCGTGCCGCGATCACAGCTTGGTCCCGGCGCGCATCCGGTGGACCGACTTCCAGGGAATGCCGTCATGGAACACGCCTACGAATCTGTCGACCAGGCCGCCGAGCCCGGGCAGACGGCCGCCTGTCCGCGGACGGCCCGCCCCCTGCGTCTGGACGATGGCGGAACGGGGGAGAGGTGGCGGTTCGGCTTCCCCGGCCGGGCCCGTGCCGAGGTCCACACGCGCGGCGCCCGGCTCCGTTCACTGATCCTGCCGGACCGCTGGGGCCACACCGCTGACGTGGTGCTCGCGCCCCGCGACCCCGCCGCCTGCGAGGGTTCCGCACGCTACTTCGGTGCGACGGTGGGCCGCTACGCCAACCGCATCGCACGCGGCGGGCTCGTAGTCGACGGCGTCACCCACCGGCTCGCCACCCAGGAGACCGGGCACACATTGCACGGTGGTCCCGACGGGTTCGACCAGCGCCTGTGGCGGTGCGAACCCTTCCACTCGGCGCACCGCACCGGTGTCCGTCTGTTCCTGCACAGCCCCGACGGCGACCAGGGATTCCCCGGTGCCCTGAACGTGCGCCTCACCTACACGCTGGACCGCGACGACAACCTGACGATGTCGTACCAGGCGGTCGCCGACGCCCCGACGATCGTCAACCTCACCAACCACGCCTACTGGAACCTCGAAGGGGAGGGGCGCGGCAACGTCCTGGCCCACCACCTCCAGGTCGCGGCCCCCCTCTACACCCCTGTCGACGCCGAGTTGATCCCCGACGGCTCCCACCGCCCGGTCAGCGACACCCCGTTCGACCTCCGTCGGCACCGGCGTCTCTCCGACGCCTTGACCCATACGGATGCGCAACTGGTCCTCGCCGGCGGAGGCTTCGATCACAATTGGGTCCTCGGCGACGCCCGGCGAGACAGTCCTCGTAAGGCCGCTGTGCTGTACGCCCCCGCATCCGGCCGCCGCATGGAGGTGCGCACCACGGAACCGGGCATCCAGGTCTACACCGCGCAAGGCCTGACCGGTGACATCACGGGCAAGGCAGGCAGGCCGTACCACGCCTACGCGGGGGTCGCGCTGGAGACCCAGCACTTCCCGGACTCCCCGAACCGTCCCGACTACCCGACGGTCGTCCTGCGCCCGGGCGAGCTGTACCGGTCGACCACGATCCACAGTTTCACCACGGTCGCCGCCTGAGAGGGGTGGCGGCGGCCGTAGCCGCTGTCCGGTGCCGGGGGGCACCGGACAGCGGCTTTGGTGCCTGCGCCCGGTTTCCCGCGTACGAAGGTGCCCCCGGGGCCCGGGCTCCTGCGAGAGGGGTCAACCGCCGGGCATGTGGGGGTCATTCGCCGGGGGGAGCGATCCTGCGGGCCGTGCTGGCGCGCACGATGAGCTCGGGCGCCACCACCAGGTGGGTCGACTCGTCGGTCCTGCCCTCGATGTGGTCCAGGAGCAGCCCGATGCTGTCGCGGCCGAGCGAGGCGAAGTCCTGGCGGATCGTCGTCAGCGGGGGCGGGAAGAACTCCGCCTCGGGGATGTCGTCGAAGCCGGCGACCGCCACGTCCTCGGGCGTCCGCAGGCCCGCTTCCCGCAGGGCCCGTAGGACACCGAGGGCCATCTGGTCGTTGGCGACGAACACCGCGGTGAGGCCGGCTCCCTGCCCTCGTGATGCCAGGACCCGCCCCGCCAGCTGCTGGCCGGCCTGGTATCCCGACAGTGGACTCCAGTCGCCTCGCAGCACGGGCGGCACCTCGGCGCCGGCATCGCGCAGCGCGTCCTCCCACCCCTGTGTGCGGGCCTCGCTCTCGAGCCAGTCGGGGGGGCCCGCCACGTGCCACACCGTGGCGTGGCCCGACGCGAGAAGGTGCTCCGTGATCATGCGGGCACCGAGGTTCTGGTCCAGCGACACCCCCGGCAGGTCGAGGGTGTGGCCGCCTTCCACGGTGACCACGGGGCACGGTGCCTCCAATGCCGCCAGGGCGCGCACCGCGGCGCGTTGCGGAGTGACGGCGACGATGCCCTCCACGCCCCATCCGGCGAGGTGCTGCATGGCCTCGGCGAGAGCCGTCTGCGTGGCGGTCCGAAGCGTGACGGCGGACGTCAGGTAGCCGCGGTCCCGAGCGGCCTCCTGCACTCCCGCCACGGTGCTGGCGGGGCCGTGCAGAGTGGTGTTCACCGCGATGACGCCCAGCGTGTGGGTCCGGCGGGTGGCCAGAGCCCTGGCCGCCGAATTGCGGCGGTACCCCAGCTGCTCGATGACCTGAGTCACCGCGGCCCGGGTCTTGGCGCTGACGTTCGGGTGGTCGCTGAGCACCCGCGAAACGGTCTGATGGGACACGCCGGCGACGCGCGCGACGTCCGTCATCGTGGGCGCTCGCGAGACGTCTGGGAGCTGGGTCAACTCTCTTCCTTTCCTCATCGAGCGGCCTTCCCTCAAGGTACCGAACCAGCCGCGGCCCGCACACATCTCGGACCGACCGGAGGATTGTCGACCAGGTGTAGATGTTGGCGTTCACATTATGCAGCGTTGATCGCTTGTTGCGGGCAGGAATCTGCTCGTACCTCTTGAGATTGCAGCTTGTTAGCGCTCACAATCTGATCGGGGCCGCCCAGGTAGGCCAGTCGCGATGCCTGCTGCGCCCCGATCGGTCCAGCCCACTCATGCGCGACCGCGGGGCCTGCCGGACAGTGGTCCCGGAGAAACCCGCCGCGCATGCCGGAGAGACGGTGAGAGCGTAGTGAGCGAGAACTTCCTGGGGGACCTCCGTCGTGAGGTCCTCGCGGCCAACCTGCGCATCCCGGAGGCCGGTCTCGCCACCCTCACCTGGGGAAACGTCAGCGGAGTGGACCGGGAGGCCGGCGTCTTCGTCATCAAGCCGTCCGGGGTCTCCTACGCCGACCTCGCCGAGGAGGACCTGGTGGTGGTGGCGCTGGAGGACGGGCGGGTAGTCGAGGGGCACCTGAGGCCGTCCACCGACACCGAAACCCACCGGTGCCTCTACCGGGCCTTCCCCTCCATCGGGGGCGTCACCCACACGCACTCGACGCACGCCGTCGCCTTCGCCCAGGCGCGCCGCCCGATCCCCGTACTCGGCACGACGCACGCCGACACCTTCAACGGGCCCGTTCCCGTGACGGAGGACCTCACCGCCGAGCAGTGCGCGCGGGACTACGAGTACAACACCGGACAGGTGATCGTCGCCCGGCTCGACGGCGACCCCCGGCGGGCCGACGAGGTCCCCGGAGCGCTCGTCTCACGACACGGACCCTTCACCTGGGGTGCCACCGCGAAGGCGGCGCTGGAGAACGCCGTCGTCTGCGAGGCCGTGGCGGAGATGGCACTGCACACGCTGGCGCTGGGGTCCCGTCTCGGGGAAGCCTCCGAACCGCCGAAGCACCTGCTGGACCGGCACTTCACCCGCAAGCACGGACCGGACGCCTACTACGGCAACGCCCCTCACACCCCGAACATCTGAAGCCGCCGTCGTGGCAGTCGGCCCGCCTCGGCGAAAGGCGGGTCAACTCCCTCTTGGTTCAGGCATCTTGACGGTGCAGTCCGGCGCCTGGCTTCATTGGGAGCGCTCCCACTCCGCCCCCCACCCCCCGAGGAAGGCTTCACTGTGCCTCCTGTCACCTCCGCCCGCGGCGTGCCACGTCGCGCGGCCGCCGTGCTCGCCGGCCTCGCGCTGGCCGCTGGCGGCCTGTCCGCGACCGCCCTGACCGTTCCGGTCGCGGCTGCCGCCACCGTGGCAGCCGCTGCCGACACGCCCGTCCGGGTCAACCAGCTCGGCTACCTGCCCGACGGCCCCAAGCGGGCCACCGTGGCCAGCTCCGCGACCGCCCCGCTCGCCTGGCAACTGCGCGACGCCTCCGGCGCGGTGGCCGCCTCGGGCGCCACCACGGTGCGCGGCGCCGACCAGGCGTCCGGCCAGTCCACGCACCTGGTGGACTTCGGCGCGTACACCGGCACCGGCACTGGCTACACCCTGGTCGTCGGCGGCCAGACCAGCCACCCCTTCGACATCTCCGCATCGCTGTACGACGGACTGCGCGCCGACAGCATGTCGTTCTTCTACCAGCAGCGCAGCGGTATCGCGATCGACGCCGCCCTGGCGGGCGGCAGCGCGTACGCCCGCCCCGCCGGGCACCTGGGCGTCGCCCCGAACAAGGGCGACACCGGCGTCCCCTGCCAGGCCGGGGTGTGCGACTACCAACTGGACGTGCGCGGCGGCTGGTACGACGCGGGCGACCAGGGCAAGTACGTGGTCAACGGGGGAATCTCCGTCTGGGAGATGGTCAACTCCTTCGAAAGGGCCCGCCGTTCGGGCGGCGACGCGGCGCTCGGCGACGCGACGCTGAGGGTGCCGGAGCGCGGCAACGGGACGCCGGACGTGCTGGACGAGGCCCGTTGGGAACTGGAGTTCCTGCTGCGGA
Organism: Streptomyces sp. ICC4; assembly: GCF_003287915.1. Lineage (NCBI taxonomy): Bacteria > Bacillati > Actinomycetota > Actinomycetes > Kitasatosporales > Streptomycetaceae > Streptomyces > Streptomyces sp. ICC4. The sequence continues at coordinate 973,096 of NZ_CP030286.1, forward strand.
TGCAGGTCCCGGCCGGGAAGCCGATGGCCGGGATGGCCTTCCACAAGATGCACGACGCCAAGTGGACTGCCCTGCCGACCCGGCCCGAACTCGACTCCGAACAGCGTGAGTTGCACAAGCCGTCGACCGCCGCGACGCTGAACCTGGCGGCCTCGGCCGCGCAGTGTGCCCGGGTGTACGCGCCGTACGACGCCGCGTTCGCCGCGCGCTGCCTGGACGCGGCCCGCCGCGCCTGGACGGCCGCCAAGGCCAACCCGAACGTGCTCGCCCTGGCGAGCGACAACACCGGCGGCGGTGCGTACGAGGACGCCGACGTCTCCGACGAGTTCTACTGGGCGGCGGCGGAACTCCTGGCCACCACGGGCGAGTCCCAATACCGGGACGCCGTCACCTCTTCCCCGCACCACACCAAGCCCGTCGACGCGTTCTGGTGGGGCGGCACCGCGACGCCCGGCCGCATCACCCTCGCCACGATCCCCGGCGTGACCCTGCCCGCCGACGACGTGTCCCGGCTGCGCGGCCTGCTGACCACGGCGGCCGATGGCCACCTGTCCACCATGTCCGGACAGGGCTACGCGGTGCCGCTCCCCGCCACCGGGTACGTGTGGGGCTCCAACAGCTCAGTCACCAACAACGCGATGGTGCTGGCCGTCGCGTACGAGATCACCGGGCAACAGCGTTACCGGGCCGGAGCGTTGGAGTCCCTGGACTGACTGCTCGGCCGCAACGCGCTCGACCTCTCCTACATCACCGGCTACGGCGACCGCTACTCCGAGAACCAGCACCACCGGTTCTGGGCGCATCAGAACGACGCCTCGCTGCCGCACCCGCCGGCCGGTTCCTTCGCGGGAGGGCCGAACGCCAGGCTGGAGGACCCGGTGGCCAAGGAGAAGCTGGCGGGCTGCGCACCGGCGGCGTGCTACGTGGACGACATCGGCTCGTACTCCACCAACGAGGTGGCCATCAACTGGAACGCCTCGCTGGCCTGGCTGGCGGCCTTCGCGGCTGAGCGGCGCAGCGCTCCGGCGGTGCCCGTGGTCCAGGTCGCACCGGCGGCCGTGACGGTCCCGGAGGGCGGCTCGGCGCCGGTGGGCGTGCGGCTCTCGGCCGCGCCCACGCAGAACGTGACGGTGACGGTGGCCCGGAACTCCGGCGACGAAGACCTGTCGGCAGCCGCGACCTTGGTGTTCACCCCGGCCGACTGGGCGACGGCGCAGCAGGTTTCGGTCCTCGCCGCGCAGGACGCCGACGCGTCGTCGGGCAGCGCGACGTTCACGGTCGGTGGTCCTGGAGTGCAGTCGGCGACGTTCACGGCGACGGAGGCGGACGACGACGCGTCGGCGGCTTCCTGCGCGGTGGCGTACCGGATCGACAACGCCTGGGGCAACGGTTTCACGGCGACGGTGACGGTGAAGAACACCGGAGCCTCGGCGATCTCCGGGTGGACCCTCGGCTGGAGCTTCGCGGGCGATCAGCGGATCACCAACGGCTGGAACGCCACGGTGAGCCAGTCGGGCAGCACGGTCACCGCCCGGGACGCCGGGTGGAACGGCACGCTGGCACCCGGCGGCAGCGTGAGCTTCGGCTTCCAGGCGACGTACTCGGGTACCAACGCGATCCCGGCGCGCTACACGCTGGGCGGTGCACTCTGCTCCTGAAAGCTCGTCATGCTCCGTCCGCCCGCCGACCAGGTGCAGAGGGCGGAGCGCGTCGGACAGACGGCGGAGTGGAGCCAGGATCATCCTGGCTCCACTCCATGGTGCGGGGCGTGTCACTACGGGAACTGTGCCCCTTGGCCAGGGCAGGTCGTCAGGTGCGGGTCCAGCGCTGGTTGCTGCCGTTCGAGCAGGAGTAGAGCTGGATCAGGGTGCCGTTGGCGGTGTTGTTGCCGGCGGCGTCGAGGCAGAGGCCGGACTGGACTCCGACGATGGATCCGTCGGAGTTGAGGCGCCATTTCTGGTTGTCGCCACCCCAGCAGCTGTAGATCTGGACCTTGGTGCCGCTGCCGGTGCCGGCGGCGTCCAGGCACTTGTTGCCGTAGACCCTGAGCTCGCCTGCGGCGGTGTGCGACCACTGCTGGTTGGTGCGGTTGTTGCAGTCCCACAGGTTGAGCTGGGTGCCGTCGGTGGTGCTGGCACCGGGCACGTCCAGGCAGCGGCCCGACCCGACGCCCTTGATCTGTCCAGAACCGGGCGAAGGGGTCGGAGTGGGAGTAGAGGATCCGGCGTTGAGTGCGTTGAGGACGGAGGAGTAGGCGGCCTTCTTGCTGCCGTCACCGTTGAACAGCAGCGGCGAGTGCTCCGGTCGCCAGGAGTCGGTGTCGCGCACCCCCCAGACGGTGATGCCGAGGCAGCGCGGGACGGCCAGGCAGTCGTTGGTCACGTTGGCGTAGGTCGTGCCCGAGGCGCCCTGGATGTCGAGCTCCGTGACGGCCACATCGACGCCGAGGGCGGCGAAACTCTGCAGGGTGGTACGGAAGTTGCTGTTGTAGGGGCTGTCGCTGTTGAAGTGCGACTGGAAGCCGACGCAGTCGATCGGTACGCCGCGCTGCTTGAAGTCCCGGACCATGGCGTACATGGCCTGGGTCTTGGCCCAGGTCCAGTTCTCGACGTTGTAGTCGTTGTAGCAGAGCTTGGCGGCCGGGTCGGCGGCGCGCGCGGTGCGGAAGGCGACCTCGATCCAGTCGTTGCCGGTCCGCTGCAGGTTGGAGTTGCGCCGGGCTCCCGAAGTGCCGTCCTCGAAGGCCTCGTTCACGACGTCCCACTGGCCGATCTTGCCCTTGTAATGGGCCATCACGCCGTTGATGTGGCTGGTCATCGCCTGGCGCAGCGTGCTGCCGCTGAGGTTCTGCATCCAGCCGGGCTGCTGGGAGTGCCAGGCCAGGGTGTGGCCGCGTACCTGCTTGCCGTTCTGCACCGCCCAGTTGTAGACGCGGTCGCCGGCGGCGAAGTTGAACTGGCCCTGCTGGGGTTCGGTGGCGTCGATCTTCATCTCGTTCTCGGGCGTCACCGAGTTGAACTCGCGGCCGGCGATCGTCGTGTACGCCGAGTCGCCCAGCCTGCCCGAGGCGATGGCGGTACCGAAGTACCGGCCGCTCTGCGCCGCCGCGCTGCCGAGCGTGCTCTCGGCGGCGTGTGACGTCGGCGCCACCAGCGCGGCGGCCGCACCGAGGACGCCGACGACCAGGGCCGCACACAGGCCGCCGGTCTTCCGGCGGACGGTGGGTGGGGGAATGGCTTGTGAGCCCATGAATGAGCCTCCAGAAAGAAATCGCGGAAGGGTTGGATCGCGGCATGGTGAATCCGCGTGAACGACGCCCGCGTCCATGGGAAAGGGACGCTCATGAGCGCGTAGAGATCCGAGGACGGCGCCCGGAACCGGACACGGACGGGCCACACCGCCTCGCCCATCAGTCTGGAAACCCAGCCGAAACAAGTCAAGAGTTTCGAAAGCATTTCGATAATCTGTCTCTCGGGGGCGCTTAGTGGTCCCTTTTCATTGAATTGTCCTCATCGAAAGTATTTCGATGAGGACAATTCAATCGGGATCTGACGGAAAGCTGTAAACGAGCATTTCCTTCAGTCGGCATCGCCGGTAATGGCGGCCTGGTCACGGCGGCCTAGGTCAGCGCACGCCCGTGTTGAACCCCAGTGCGGGGTTGGCGTTCCGGACGAGGGACTTGGCCTGCTCCGGCCACCACACGCCGGCCGCGGGATCGACGATGCCGTACTCCGGGTCGATGGTGCCGCCCGGGATGCCGCGGTTGCACTGGCCGTCGGACTGACCAACCGTCTTGATCCACAGGTAGGCGTCGACGAGCGGGACGCCGGTGTTCGCGGTCGGCCGGTCGCCGACGCCGCGACCCGGGGCGTTGCACCAGGTTTGCGGGTCGCCGCTGTACTTGCCCGCGGGCGGGGTCCAGGCGCCCTGGCCGTTGCGGCTCGTGTCGACGACCAGGTGGGTGAGCTCCTGCGTGGGCGGGGTACCGACGTTCTGCTGGAACCAGCGGTCGGTCCAGTGCCACGTGGACGGATCGTCCACGTTCACGGAGTTTCCCGGCTGCCCGTCGTTCGGCGCTGCGGGTGAGTAGTACTGGCTCGCGCACCAGTCGGCGTGCCCCCTGGCCCAGTCCGGGCCCTTGGTGGCGAACCACAGGCACTGGGAGACCCAGGTGCCGTAGTGGGTGGACAGGCCGGTGGCCAGATAGTTGGAGACGTTCAGCGAGAAGCCCTGGGTGCGGGTGACGCCGGCCTGGAGGAGGCGTTGTGCGATGTCGCCGACGCTGCGCCAGTGGCTGTTGCCGGCGTCCAGGTAGACGACGCTGTTCGGCTGCCGCCCCAGGGCGTCGATCGCGTGGTTGAGGTCGGCGAAGCGTCCTGTGGTGATCGCGCCGGTGGGGTCGCTGCCGGGACCGCAGTCGGAGGGGAGGTTGGCCAGCCCGTCCGGTTCGAGAATGACGACGGCCTTGCTGCGGCCGAGCCCCCGGGCGAAGGCGCTGATCCAGGCCTGGTACTCGGCGTCCGACTGCGCACCGCCGGAGGAGTACTGGGAGCAGTCGCGCAGCGGGATGTTGTAGGCCACCAGGACGGGAACCGTCCGGGTTCGCTCGGCTCGGCGCACCAGGTCGCGTACGCGGGATTCGACCTGCTCCGGGGTGCCGTCGGTGAACCAGGCAGCCTCTGGCCAACTGGCCAGCTTCGCCATGGACTTGGCGCCCTCGAAGTCCCGGTGAAGGAAGTCGGTGACGGCCTGGTGGGCTGCGTCGCTGTCGGGATCGACGTAGAAGCGGGTGTTCGTGGGAAGCGTGTGGGAGGCCGGCGCGGAGCTCGCCTCGGCAGAGGCCGGGGCGGCGGCGCCGAGGAGCAGCGCGAGCGCGCTCGCTGCCAGGGCTAATCGGTGCAGGGGGATGCGCACGGGGTTCCTTCGGTAGGGGTTCGGCCTTCGGCGAGGGAAGGGGGGTCAGTAGCCGTAGATCATCTTGTAGGCGACCTCCGGCAGGAACTGCCCGGCCGAGGAGCCGGCCCCGACGCCGCAGTTGCCGTCGGACTCGCCGGGGACCTTGATCCACAGCAGCATCTCGGCACCGCCGCCGCGCTGGCTGGGAGTGCCGATCCGGCGGCCTGCGGGGTTGCACCACTGGCCGTTGGAACCGTTGCCGTTGCGGCTGGTGTCGACGACGAACGGCTTGGTGTAGCCGTATGAGCCCAGGGCGGAGTTGACCGCATTGCCGTAGGAGGTGTTCTGGCCGGTGGTGAAGTAGTTGGAGACGTTCAGCACGAAGCCGCGTGCCCCGCCGACACCGGCGGCGGCGAGCTGGCGCGCCATGGTGGTGGCGTCGACCCAGCCGGGGTTCCCGGCGTCGAGGTAGACCCAGGTGTTGGGTGCCTTGGCCTTGAACTGGTCGATCGCGTTCTTCAGCATGGCGTTGCGCTCGGCGATCTGGGCGGCCGTCATGCAGCTCTCGTGGCCGAGCGCGTCGGGTTCGAGGACGACGACGGCCGGGCGGCTGCCGATGCCACTGGCGAAGGCGGCGATCCAGGCGTCGTACGCGGCGCGGCTCCCCGCGCCGCCGCCGGAGTGACCGGCGCAGATGTCCCGGTGGGGGATGTTGTACGCGACCAGGATCGGCAGCTTGTCGTAGGAGTCCGCGCGGCCGACGTAGGCGCCGGTTGCCGTGCCGATGTCGCCGCTCCAGTTCCCGAACCAGCGGGCTGCCGGGGTGTTGGCGATGGACGTCCGGATCGCCGCCGCCCGCCCGTCGCCGGGGTTCGCGTTGGTCCACCGCAGGGCGGAGTTGTCGGGGTCGGCGTAGAAGCCGCTGGTCATGGTGGTCGGGTCGGCGGCGTACGCCGGGCCCGCGTTGATCACGGCGAGGCCGGCGGCTAGGACACCGGCCAGCAGGGCGGATGTGGCTCGGACGGGCTTGCGCATGGTTCTTCCTCCGGTGGGGTGGGGAAGTGGAAGCGCTTCCAGTTTTGATGAGGGGCGGGACAGCGCTGATGGGATGATTGGGCGGGTCGTCAGGGTGTGTCAAGAGGTTGAACACGGAAGTACCGCTGGGGGCCGGTGGGGCGCGACAAGTTGGAAGCGCTACCAAATCGAGACCAACGGCATCGTCCGCGCGCAGGTCCGAAGTCGGGACGGCGCATGGAATCATGGCCGCTGTTGGCCGTCCGCGTGAGCGCGAGGAGCAGTTCTTCCATGGAGCCGTCACACAAGCGCATGCCGACTCTCGACGAGGTGGCCGCACGTGCCGGTGTGTCGCGCACTGCGGCCTCCCGGGTGATAAACAACGCCCCGCACGTCAGCCGCGCCAAGCGGGAGGCGGTCCAACGGGCGGTGCGCGAACTGGACTTCGTGCCCAACCCCTCCGCGCAGGCCCTCGCGAGCCGCAGGGTCGGAGCGGTGGTGCTGGCGGTCTCCAGCGACGAGCCGGGGCTGTTCGCGGATCCGTTCTTCGCGGAGGTCATCGTCGGCGTCAGCGCGGCGCTGGAGCAGACCGAACTGGAACTGATCCTGCTGCTGGCCAACACCCCGCGCGGCCGGGAGAGGTTCGAGCGGTTGCTGCGCTCCCGCCGGGCCGACGGCGTCATGCTGATGGCGCTGCGGGGCGACGATCCGCTGGGACGCCTGGGCGAGGAGGTCGATCTCCCCGTCGTCTTCGGCGGACTCCCGCTCACCGGCGAGCCCACCTGGTACGTGGACGCCGACAACCGGGGCGGCGCCCGCCTGGCCGCCGAGCACTTCGCGCGCACCGGCCGCCGACGCCCCGTCATGATCACCGGACAGGTGGACACCAGGGCCTCCGTCGCGCGGGAGGAGGGGTTCACCGACGGTCTGACGCTGTCCGGCCTGCCGCTGCTCGGTGTCGAGCCCGGGCAGTTCACCGAGGACGGCGGCGCCGAGGCGATGGAGCGACTGCTCCGGGCGCACCCCGATCCCGACGCGGTGTTCGCGGCCTCCGACGCGATGGCCATCGGCGCTCTGCGCACCTTGCGGGAACGGGGGCTCCGGGTTCCCGAGGACGTCGCGGTGATCGGCTTCAACGACCTGGCGAGCGCCCGGCACACCAGCCCGCCGCTGACCACGGTCCATCAGCCGGTGCGGGCGCTGGGCCAGGAGATGGCCAGGATGCTGGTCAGTGCCATCGAAGGACACCGCCCCACCCCGCTGATCCTCCCGACCCGCCTGACCGTGCGCGAGTCCGCCCCCGATCTGCCCGCGTCGGCCTGATCGGCGGGCGCTTCCGGCAGGGCCGGCCCGATCTGACGGGAGCGCCTCCCACTCGATTTCCCGTCGCCGCGATCGGCCTGCGGCGATCGGGAGACTCGGCGCCGGGTCAGATGAATCGCCACAGGTGGTCGCTGGTGCCGTTGTCGTCCCAGAGGACGGTCTGTGCTCCCTGGGTGGTGGAGGCGCCGGAGACGCCGAGGACGCGGCCGCTGTTGGCGCACTGGATCCTGAAGGTGTCGCCGCCGCCGTGGCGCAGGCGCCACCGGTGGTCGGCGGCGCCGTTGTCCGCCCACTGGACGATCCGGGCGCCGTTGGCGGTGTCGCCGTTCTCCACGGCGAGGACCTTGCCGCTGTGGGAGTTGCGCAGGCGCAAGTGGCCGCCGGTGTCGATTACGGCCGTCCAGAGATGGTCGGCGGTGCCGTTGTCGTCCCACTGGATGGCGAGGCCGCCGTCGGCGGTGGACATGTCCCGCACACCGAGTACCCGCCCGCTGGCGACGTTCTGGATGCGCCTGGCGCCGTCGGGGACGAACTGCCACTGGCCGGCGGGGGCGCCGGTGTCGGGCACCTGTACGGCTGCGGCGCCGTTGGCGGTGGAGCCGCCTTCGATGCCCAGCAGCTTGCCGGTGTGGACGTTTTGAAGCTTGTGGTAGCCGTTGCCGGCGTCGACGACGGTCCAACGGTGGTCGGCGGTGCCGGTGTCGGCCCACTGGAGGACCGGGGCGTTGTCGGCGGTGGACATGTCCTTCACGCCGAGGACCTTGCCGCTGTTGAGGTTGCGCAGCCGCAGTGCGGTGCCGTCCACGAGGAGGGTCCAGACGTGGTCGGCGGTGCCGGAGTCGGTCCACTGCAGGGCGAGGCCCCCGTCGGCGGTGGACATGTTCCGGATGCCGAGGACGAGCCCGCTGGCCGCGTTGACGAGACGGAAGCCGGGACTGTCGGTCCGCCAGTAGACGCTGTAGTTGAAGCCCTGGGCGTCGTGGAAGGGGGCGAGGTCGACCTTCGTCCCGTTGGCGGTGGCCGTGAAGGCGAGGGCGGTGCTGCTGGTTCGGGTGATCGAAGAGGGGTCCAGGGCCGGGAGGGAGGACAGCGTGGTGCTGCCGTAGTTGCCGGCGAGGACGGCGGGGCCGTACGTGATCGCCGCGACACCGGGGCTGTCGTTGGCGGCCTGGAGGGCCACGCGCATGGGGAGCTTCACGGTGACGGTGTCGCCCGAGGTCCAGGACCGGGTGAGCGTGGCGTAGCTGCCCGGACTGGCAGTGACGGCCTGGGCGACGCCGTTGACGCTGAGGGTGGCGCCCGAAGTCCATCCGGGGATGCGGACGCGCATCGACCAGGTCCCGCCGACGCCGCCGGTGACCTTGAGCGTCGTGGTGTCGTCTGCCGGGTAGGAGGTGGTCTGGGTGACGGTGATGCCTCGCTGGGTCCAGCTCAGGACGGAGGGGAGGAACAGGTTCACGGTGAGGGTGGTGCTGCCGTCGTGGAAGTAGATGGAGTCCATCAGCTTCGTGTTGGACTCGATGCCCGTTCCCTGGCAGCACCAGAACGTGCCGTAGTCGGTGCTCCAGGTGCCGCCGCCCCAGGCCGGGCCCTTGCCACGGCGGCCGCCCGGGTTGAGGGGGGTGAAGTAGGTGACGTGCCCGTGGGGGTCGGCCGGGTTCTGGGCGCCGATGACGTGGTTGAGCAGTGCCTTCTCGTAGAAGTCGAAGTACGACGCCCGGCCGGGGTCCAGCTGCCACAGTTCTCGGGTCAGCTTGAGCATGTTGTAGGAGTTGCAGAGCTCGCAGGTGTCGGGGACGAGGAAGCCGGAGATGGCGTTCGGGGCTCGGAAGTGTTCCGCCTGGCTGTTGCCGCCGATGGCGTACGTGTGCGAGGTGGTGCAGATCGTCCACGCGTTGGCGGCGATGTCGCGGTAGCGGGTCGTCCCGGTGGCCTTGTACTCGCGGACGGCTCCGATCCACTTGGGCACCTGCGTGTTGGCGTGCAGACCGTTCAGCTGGTCCAGGTTCGCGGCGAGGGGGTCGAAGACCGCCGCGTGGTCGAACCGCTGGGCGGTGGTCAGCCAGCGTGCGTCGCCGGTCTGTTGGTGGAGGTCGGCCAGCACCTCGTTCATGCCGCCGAACTCGACGCCCATCAACGACTGCATCCTGCTCTGGCTGAGCGCTGCGGTGCGCCGGTCGACCCAGCCGGCGAGCGCGAGGAGCACGTCGCGGGCCTGCGTGTTGCCGATGAGGCGCCACACGTCGAGCAGACCGGCCATGGTCTTGTGGACGCAGTAGTACGGGACGTTGCCGTTGTTCAGTGTGCCTGCTTCGAGGCTGGTGAAGTCGGCCTCGGGAAAGCCCGACAGGTAGCCGGCGGAGAAGCCCGCGGTGGAGTTGTTGGCTTGGCACTTGGCGAGTTCGGCCACCATGCGGTCGGCCTTGTCGCGGCAGGTGGTGTCCCCGACCGCGGCGTAGGCCTGGGCCCATGCCGTGAGGAAGTGGCCCTGCACGTGGGTGCGGAAGGGGAACGCCGGGTCGTCCCATCCTCCGGTCGGGGCCGCGGCGTTGGTGGAGAGCCGGTGGTTGGCGCGGAAGTTGTACAGCAGGCGGTCGACGTCGATGAAGCGGAGATAGGCCAGGGTGCGGTTCTGATTGTCGAGCCAGCGGCTGCTGGTGAGCTGGACCTGACCCAGGTCGAACGGGAACGTCGACACTCCGAAGTCGGACCTGACCGGGGGTGTCTGCGCCGCCGCGGAGACGGTGCCCAGTACGGGGCCGACAGCGGCGGCCACGGCCGCGACGCCGGTCGCCTTGATCATGGCGCGGCGGCTTAAGGGGGGAACCGGCATGGCGAACTCCGTGGTCCGTGGGGGATGGGGGCGCCGCGCACATGGCCTGTCGGGCTTCGACCGGGGGCTGTGAGGTCGGCGCGGCGGCTGCCTGCTGCGCACGAGTGTTAACGCTCACAATTGACGTGTCAATACTTTCGACGGGCGGCGGCGGCAGGGCCGTCCCGCGCACCGCGCGCAGTTGGTCCGGGCGATCGGTCCGCTCCGGCGGCGTACATCGCGGCCACGTCCACCGAGGTCAACGGGGGTCGTCTGGGCGGGACGCGAGGCGCGAACGGGCAGGTGGCGGAGGCTGACCACCACCTGCCCGCGGCGCCAGCGATGTCAGCGCCTGCCCGGCGGTTCCGGTGGGGCCGGGTACGTGATGTCGAACGACGTGAAATGGGCTTGGTTGGTGGAGGGACGACCGTTGGAGGTGGCGTAGAGGCCGAGCTGGATGCTGGTGAACAGCGGGGTCAGGAAGGTGGCTTCGACGGTGGTCAGGTCCTGCCAGGCTCCGTCGGGCGCCGCGTGGGCGAAGGTGTGGCTGAGCCCGCGGATGCGGACCCCCAGGCGAACGGGGCCCGGGGGGACCCGAACGCCGGCCAGGACCTCGGCCCCGCGGCGGAGGATGAGTCCTTCCGCGGTGCGGAGGAAGAGGAGATGGGCCTCGTCGTCCAGGACCACGGCGAGGCCCGCCTGTTCCTCCGGTGCGGTGGGGGCGAAGCGCAGCTCGGTGGAGACGTCGCAGTCGGGCTGCTCCTGTGGGCGGGCCAGGAGGGAAGGGGTGGTGCGCTCGCCCAGGCGTTCGGGGCGGAGCTGGAGGCGGAGCCCGTCGCCGGTGGTCCAGAACCGCGCGGGTGGGGTGCGCAGGGTGCTCCAGTCCGCGCCGAGCGTGGCGAAGTCGTCGTGGACGGGGCGGCGGAGGTCCGTGTGGGCGACGGGGGAGAAGACCGGCCAGCCCGCGTCCCAGGTGATCCGGCTGAGGAAGGTCTCGCGGCCGAGGGCGGAGCCGGGGCGGACGCCCAGGAGGACGGCCCGCCAGTCGCCGTTCGGGGTTTGGACGAGGTCGGCGTGCCCGGTGCAGGTGACCGGACCCTTGGCGGGCGGTAGCACCGGATTGCCGGGGGCGCCCTCGTAGGGGCCGGTCACGCGGGTGGAGCGGGCGGCCACCACGCTGTGGTCCACATCGGTGCCGCCCTCGGCGGTGACCAATAGGTAGGTGCCGCCGGTCTGGTAGAGGTGCGGGGCCTCCGACCATCGGGCGTCGGGGTGGCTCCCCGACCACAGGACGTACTCGGGTCCCGTCAGCCGTCGTTCCCGGGGGAGGTATTCGCGCATCCAGATCTCGGTGCGGCCCGCGGCCTCGTCCACGACTCGTGCGGCCGTGAACCAGGCCCGGCCGTCGCCGTCGCCGTCCCGGTCGCCGTCGCCCTCCCCGTCCCCCTGCCCTTCGCCCTCGTCCGGTCCGTCGTCGAAGAACAGCGAAGGGTCGAAGCCCTCGCCCTCCAACCATTGGGGTTCCGACCACGGCCCCGCCGGGTCGGTCGCCGTGACGACGAAATGGCCGGGGCCGTCCATCAGCGTGCAGACGAGGTGGAAGACCCCGTCATGGTGCCGGATCGTCGGTGCGAACAGACCCCGTGAGGGCTCGCACCCGTCGAGGTCGAGCTGGGACGCCCGGTCGAGCGCGGAGCCGATGCGCCGCCAGTTCACGAGATCGCGGCTGTGGAACACGGGCAGGCCGGGGAACCATTCGAAGCTGGACGTCACCAGGTAGTGGTCCGCTCCCACCCGGCAGACGGACGGGTCGGGCCGGAACCCGGGCAGCACGGGATCACCGAAGACGGGGTCATCGCACGACGTGGTCATGGAACCGGGACGATCTCGACCGGAACGGACAGCACCCGGTCGGCCGCGGGGTGGCGTACGGGGCCCTCCAGAGTGAAGGAGCCGTGGAGCGGAAGATCGCCGCTGGACCGTCCGACGGCCACGCCGATCTCCCCGGGCTCCACTCTTCTGCGCAGGTCCAGCCCGGTGAAGGAGGTCCGGTCGGCATGGACCGAGAAGGTGACCCGGGCGGCCGCGCCCGGCCGCAGCTCGACCCTGGCGAATCCGGCGAGCCACCGCTGCGGCCGGACGACGGACGCCACGGGATCGGAGAGGTACAGCTGGACCACTTCGGTCCCGGCCACCTCGCCGACGTTGCGCACGGTGACCGAAACGGAGACGGCCCCGTCCGTCGCGGCGACGGGATCCACGGAGAGCTCCGAGCAGGTGAAGCTGGTCCAGCTCAGCCCGTGCCCGAAGGGGAACAGCGGGGTCGGGTCCACCGAGCTCCATTCGGTGTGCCCGCCTAGCCGGGCGTGCAGGTAGGTGCCGGGCTGGCCGCCGGCCTGGCGGGGGATGGAGACGGGCAGCCGCCCGGACGGTTCCGCGGCCCCGCTGATGATCCGGGCCAGCGCCGTCCCGCCCTCCTCGCCGGGGAAGAAGGCCTGCACCACGGCCGATGCGCGCTCGGCCAGCGTGCCGAGTGCGTAGGGCCGTCCGGAGACGAGGACCAGAACGGTCGGCACCCCGGAGTCCAGAACGGTGTCGGCGAGCGCGGCCTGGTCGCCGGGCAGGTCGAGGGTCTCGGCGTCGCAGCCTTCTCCGGAGGTGCCCCGGCCGAACATGCCGGCCCGGTCCCCGAGTACCAGCACGTTCACGTCCGGATCGTCGTCGGTGACTGCGAACCCGCCAGCGGTGAGCGCCTCACCGAGCGTCGGGATGTGCAGCCCGAGGTCGCCGGGCAGCGCGACGTGGTTGGGGAAGGAGTAGCAGCCGAGGAAGGACTGGGGGTCGTCCGCGTACGGCCCGCTGATCGCGACCCGGCACGGCCGCAGCGGCAGGATGCCGTCGTTGGCGAGCAGCACGGTGGACCGTTCGGCCAGGAGCCTGGCCAATGCCCGGTTTTCCGGCGGGTCGAGGTCGACCGGCTCGGGCTTGACGGGTTCCCAGCCGGGGTCGAGCAGGCCGAGCTCGGCCTTCTGCAGCAGGACCCGTTCCGCGGCCCGATCGATGAGTTCCTCGGACACGACTCCCGACCGGACGAGTTCGGTCAGCGGCTCGCCGTAGCAGCGGGCCGTGGGCAGCTCGACGTCGATTCCGGCGGTCAACGCCAGCGAGCCGGCCGCGCCCCGCGATCCGGTGACGCCGTGCCGGGTCTCCAGGAAGGAGACGGCGTAGTAGTCGGCGACGACCACACCACTGAAACCGAGCTCACCCCTCAGCAGTTCGGTCAGCAGCCGTGGATCGGCGGCCACCGGGACGCCGTCCACGTCGGTGTAGCTGTTCATCACCGACCGGGCGCCCCCCTCGCGCAGCGCCCGTACGAAGGGCTCGACCAGTACGTCGGCGAACTCGCGCGGCCCCGAGGAGACGGGGGCCATGTTCCGGCCGCCGCGCGAGGCCGAGTACCCGGCGAAGTGCTTGAGCGTCGCCACGATCCCGGCGCCCTCCAAACCCTGCACGTAGGCGGTGCCGATCGCTCCGACGAGATAGGGATCCTCGCCGATGCACTCCTCGGTCCTGCCCCACCGGTAGTCGCGGACCACGTCGAGCACCGGAGCCAGCCCTTGGTGGACGCCGACCTGCCGCATCCCCGCCCCGATGGCAGCGGCCATCCGGCGCACGAGCCCGGGATCGAAGGAGGCTCCCCAGGCCAGTGGCCCGGGGAAGACCGTCGCCCCGAACGTCATGAACCCGGTCAGGCACTCCTCGTGAGCGACCGCCGGGATCCCGAACCGGCCGGATCCGGTCACCTGCCGCTGGAGCGAGGCGAGCCGCTCCATCCCGGCCTCCGCGGCGATCGGCGCGGTGCCGTACACCCGGGTGAGCTGGCCGAGCCCGTGGGCGACGATGTCGTCCAGGCCGGGCGCGGACTCGCCGGAATCGTCCTCCATCGGCGCGACCGGTGTCCCCGGATCCGAGGGCAGCGCCCAGAATCCGGTGAGCTGACCCGCCTTCTCTTCCAGCGTCATCCGTTTCAGCAGATCGGCGACTCGTACGGACACGGGTATGAGGGGGTCACGCCAGGGCTCGGTCAAGGAGTTCTCCTAGGGACTTCGACGACACGACCTAGTGCTGTGGCCGGGAAGGTTTGCCGGGTCGCGGTGTTCGGTGCGGTGCTTCGCAAGGCGGAGGACCACGCCTCGTACTGGACGTACCGGTGTGGTCCGACAACGCGGCGAGGTGCCGTGCCGGGCGCCGCGACCCGGTGGACCTTTCCGGTCACAGCACTAGAGACGGGGCGGGGCGGTGGAGAGCCGGACCTTGAGCTCGGTCGAGAGCTCCATCCGGGGGCTGACCAGGGGCTGGCCGTCCAGGAGCTGGAAAAGTGTGCGGGCGGCGAGCCGGCCCATCTCCTCCAGCGGCTGGCGCACCGTCGTCAGCGGCGGTGACAGCCATTCGCACATCGGCAGGTCGTCGAAGCCGACCACGCTGAGGTCCTGGGGGATGCTCAGCCCGCCCTGCCGGGCGGCTTCGTAGACGCCCATCGCCTGCTGGTCGCTGCCGGCGAAGATGGCGGTCGGGGGCTCGGGAAGGGCGAGCAGTTCCTGGGCGCGCCGGAACCCGCCCTCGTGCTGGAAGTCGCCGAACCGGATCAGGTCGCGGTCGACCTCGATCCCGGCCCGCTCCAGCGCGGCGCGGTACCCGTCGATGCGGGCCTGGCTGCAGAGCATCTCCTTGCGCCCGCCGATCGCGGCGATCCGGCGGTGCCCCAGCTCCAGCAGGTGCTCGGTGGCGGCGAGGCCGCCCGCCCAGTTGGTGGCGCCGATGCTCGGCACACCGTTGCCCGGCAGGTCGATCGGGTCGATGACCACCAGCGCCACCCCGGCCTGTTCGACCTGGGCACGCTGGGCCTGGGTGACCGAGGCGGTGACGAGGATGACGCCGTCGCTGTGGTGCAGGACCGGCAGGGCGGCCCAGCTCGACGGCGTGGCCTCGCCCGGCGGGACGAGCGACACGACGGTGCCGACGCTCCGCTGGGCGCACTCGGCCTCGACACCGCGCAGTATCTCCACCGCCCACGCGCTGTCCAGACCGCCGATGATCAGGTCGACCAGGCCGGACCTGCGGGCCCTCGCCTGCCCACCGGGGTGGAGGTAGTTGTGGGAGCGCAGCAGGCCCTCGATCCGTTCGCGTGTCGAGGGTGCGACATCGGAGCGACCGTTGACCACCTTCGACACGGTGGCCTGGGACACCCCTGCCTCCGCGGCGATGAGGGCCAGGGTCGGACGCTGCTCGCTCAACTTCTCTCCTCTGTGTGGACGTTCTGGGCTGACGACGGGTATCGCAAACTTTCGAAGAGTTTCCGGTCGGCGCGACCAGGTTGTCAAGCTCCAAGTGCGCTGAGGCAGAGGGGAATTCAGTAAGAAGGCTTGACCGGGGGGCCGCGCGTTCCTAGTTTGTGGCAGCACCGAATCGAGGATGTTGCGAAACAGTTTCGAAATCGAACCGCATTCCCCACCCCGGAGGTCCCATGGCCAGCACACCCCCGAGCCGACGAAGCTTCCTCGCGCTCTCGGGCCTGACCGCTCTGTCCGTCTCGCTGACCGCGGCCTGCGGCGGCGGGGACTCCGGCTCGGGGCCGGCGGCCGACGGCAAGGTGGCCTTCGCGTGGTGGAACATCGCCACGACGGAGCCGGGAAAGTCCCTCTTCCCGCAGATCTCCTCGGCGTTCACGGCCGCCCACCCGAACATCACGATCAAGACCACCTCGTTGGAGAACGAGGCGTTCAAGTCCAAGCTGACGGCCATCACCTCGTCGGGCAAGCTCCCCGACGTCTTCCAGACCTGGGGCGGCGGCGTGCTGCAGCAGCAGGTCGACGCGGGGCTGGTCGAGGACCTCACCGACGTGTTCGGCTGGTCGTCCGAGCTCACCCCGGTCTCGCTGCAGGCCTATCAGTTCGAGGGCCGGACCTACGGGGTGCCCTACGACGTCGGCATGGTCGGCTTCTGGTACAACAAGAAGCTCTTCGCCAAGGCCGGGATCACCGCTCCGCCGGCCACCTGGGCCGAGCTCCTCGAAGACGTCAAGAAGCTCAAGGCGGCGGGTGTCACTCCGATCGCCCTCGCGGGCAAGGAGAAATGGCCCGGCCACTACTACTGGGCCTACCTCGCGATGCGCGTCGCAGGCCTTCCCGCGCTGCAGCAGGCAGCGATCACCAAGGACTTCACCGGCGCCGGCTTCGTCCAGGCAGGCACCCACCTCAAGGAGCTGGTCGACCTCCAGCCGTTCCAGACCGCCTTCCTCGGCGCCGGCTACGCCACCCCCGGCGGCCAGGCCGCGACCATGGGCAACGGCCAGGCCGCCATGGAGCTGATGGGGCAGTGGGGACCGTCGGTGCAGAAGGACGCGGGCGCCGACCTCGGAGCGGACCTGGGCTTCTTCCCCTTCCCGACGGTCGATGGCGGAGTCGGCCGGGCCACCGAGGTGTTGGGGGGCGGCGGCGGCTTCGCGCTGCGCAAGGGCGCCCCGAAGGAGGCCCTGGACTTCCTGAAGTTCCTCGTTCTGGAGAACGAGTCCAAGCTGCTGGCCTCCAACGGCTATCTGCCGGTGGTCAAGGGCGCGGAGAGCCAGCTCACCGACCCCAACAGGAAGGCGGTGGCCGACAGCCTGGTCAAGGCGACGGGATTCCAGCTCTACCTCGACCAGGCCTACCCGCCGGCGGTCGGCCAGGAGGTCAACGACAGCGTCGCCGACCTCATCGCGGGCAAGAAGACGCCCGAGCAGGTCACCAAGTCGATAACCGAGGCTGCGAAGGGTGCCTAGCTCCGTGTCCACCCTGACCAAGGAGCGGACGCAGGACGCCGGACCGGTGGGCCCGCCCGCCCCGGCACGGTCGCTCCTGCGCGGTTTGGCAGGCTGGGCGTCGGTCGCCTGGTTCCTCGTCCCGGCTCTGGTCCTCTTCCTCGTCTTCGTCCTCGCCCCGATCGCGGTCGCCGTCTACACCGGCTTCTTCAAGTGGGGCGGGGTCGGCCCCCTGGAGGAGTTCGTCGGCTTCGGGAACTACGCCACCCTCTTCCGGGATCAGGTCTTCCTCGGTGATCTGGAGCGCGGGGTGTACCTGATCACGCTGTCGATCACGGTGCAGTTGCCGTTCGCGCTGTTCACCGCCGTCCTGCTCAACCAGAGGCTGCGCGGCCGGGCCGTCTACCGGATGCTGTTCTTCGCGCCGTACATCCTGTCCGAAGTGGTCACGGCGGTCCTCTTCACGATGATCTTCCTTCCCGGTGGCGGCATGGCCGACCATCTCGCGGGCGCCCTCGGCCTGGAGGGGTTGCAGGGAAAGTGGCTCGCCGACCCCTCGACGGTCATGCCGACCCTGTTCGTCGTCATGACCTGGAAGTACTTCGGGTTCCACATGATGCTCTTCCTCGCCGGGCTGCAAAGCATCCCGGGCGAGATCCTCGAGGCCGCCTCCATCGACGGCGCCGGCGCCTGGCAGCGCTTCCGGCACGTGACGCTGCCGTTGCTCGGCCCGACGATCCGGATCAGCGTCTTCC
The DNA here is from genome assembly GCF_003287915.1 of Streptomyces sp. ICC4. Lineage (NCBI taxonomy): Bacteria > Bacillati > Actinomycetota > Actinomycetes > Kitasatosporales > Streptomycetaceae > Streptomyces > Streptomyces sp. ICC4. The sequence continues at coordinate 990,692 of NZ_CP030286.1, forward strand.
TTTCGGTCATCGGCGCCATCCAGCTCTTCGACCTCGTCTGGGTCATGACCGCGGGCGGGCCCAACCACTCCTCCGAGACGATGGCGATCTCGATGTTCCAGTTCGGATTCAAGCGCTACCAGGTCGGCTACGCCAGTGCGATCAGCGTGGTGCTGTTCATGATCAGTCTGATCTTCTCCCTCTTCTACCAGCGGTACGTTCTGCGCCGTGACCTGAGCGGGGCCGTCACCACGGGAGGTGGCCTGTGAACGCCCGCAGAACGGCCCGCGGTCTGTCGCTGCACGCCGTGGTCTGGCTGATCGGCGCGTTCGTCGTCGTGCCGCTGGTCTACGCGGTGATCTCCGGGTTCAAGAGCACCGGCGAGCTGACGACCAACCCGTTCGGGCTGCCCGAGCACTGGAAGACCGGCAATTACACCGGCATCCTCGGCGACGGAATGTTCTGGCGGCAGATCGCCAACAGCGCGGGCATCGCGATCGGCACGGCATGCTGCACGGTGGCGGTCTCCGCGATGGCGGCGTTCGTACTGGCCCGCTACGCCTTCCGGGGCAGAGAGCTGTTCTACACGCTGTTCACGATCGGGCTCATGTTCCCGTTCGCGGTGGCCGTCCTGCCGCTGTTCCTGCTGCTGCGCAACTTCGACCTGCTCGACAACCCGCTCGGAGTGATCCTCCCGCAGGCGGCCTTCGGGCTCCCGATGACGATCATCATTCTGCGCGGGTTCTTCCGGACCATCCCCGCAGAGGTAGAGGAGGCGGCCGTCATGGACGGCTGCGGCAAGTTCCGCTTCTTCTGGAAGATCCTGCTGCCGATGGCACGTCCGGCGCTCGGCACGGTCTCGGTGCTCGCGATCGTCGCGAGCTGGAACAACTTCTTCCTGCCGCTGCTGGTGTTCAACGACCCCCAATGGCAGACGATCCCGGTCGGCGTCCAGCAGTTCCAGGGCCAGTACTCGACCGACTACGCACTCGTCCTCGCCTACATCGTGCTCGCCATGGTCCCCGCCCTCGCCTTCTACGCCGTCGCCGAGCGGCAGCTGATCGGCGGACTGACAGCGGGCGCCACCAAGGGCTGACCCGCCCCGTGTGACCTCCACCCCCGAGGAGACGCCGTGAAACGCCTGGTCGCATCGACCGCAGTCTTGTTAGCGCTAACAACACAGGCTGTGGCCGCCCCCGCGCACCCCGCCCCCGCTCCTGGGCGATCCCCACGCCTAACGGAACGCGGCCGCCCTGACCGGTGATCACTCCGCCGCAGCGCGCCGCTGCACACACCTTGCACTCGCGGGTTTCCTGGGCTTGCCCACACGCGCGCGTCAGGGCTTGCCCGTCAGTTCGCCCTTCGCCGCCGCCACGGCGGTGTCCCACGCCTTCTTCACGCCCGGGCTGTTCTCGTAGTCCAGCTCGCCCTTGGTGTTCGCGTACTGCACGGGCTGGCTGGAGATCACCGCGTTGAACAGGCCGCTGGCGGAGTCGTGGAAGGCGGTCCCGGCCGGGGCGTTCTTCTTGTACGCCTCGCCGGTCTCGATGAACTTCGCCCAGTCGCCCGCCCAGAGCCCCGCGACCTCGGTGCGGTCCGTCGGGAGCTTGGCCTGGGCGAAGAGGTCCTTGTTGTAGCAGATGGCCATCGGGCCGATGTCCGTGCCGAGGCCGATGACCTTGCCGTCGCCCGTGGTGGCCTGCTTGACCTTCCAGTCGAGGAACGCGCCGAGGTCGGCGCCGCCCGTCGTGCCGAGGTCGGTCCACTTGTCCGCCATGGCGGGACCGGTCGCCTCCGCGATGTAGCCCACCTCCAGGGCCTGGATGTCCGCGAGCCCGCTGTCGCGCGAGAGCCGCAGCTTGAGCGTGTCCCAGTACTTCTGGCCGTCCGCGACGTTCGACTCTTCGATCTTGATGTTCGGGTGGGTCTTCTCGTACTCGGCGTAGAGCTTGGCCCCGGTCGCGTCGTCGTAGCCGAAGGAACCGAAGGTGCCGATCCGCAGCGTGATCTGCTCGCCGCCCGCCGCGCCGCCGTCCGCGGCGCCGCTGTCGCCGTCGCTGCCGCAGCCGGTGAGCAGGGCGGTGCCGGTCGCCACGACGGCGACCGCCGCGATCACGGTTCGGCGTCCCTGTCCGGGTCCGCGTCCGCCTCCGTGTCTGCTGCTGGAAGTGCGCATGCCACTCTCCTCGTCCAAGGTGGTGCTCTTTGTGTGACAGGCGATCCAGCGGGCTGTTCGCGGCTCGGCGAGGGCCCGCCAGGACCCGATGTGAAGGTTGTTCTCGACCACAAGAGTGGGAGCGCTCCCACGTCGTTGCCGGAAGGTTGCTGCTTGGTGGGGGTGAGTGTCAAGAGAGGAACGTGAATTCCTCGCGCGGAGGGATGGGGCGTACGCCGGGCCCCTGCCGCGCCCCGCCCCGTCGGGCGGTGATCGCGGTCGTGGCGTCGCGAGGTGATCAGAGGTAGCGTGGGAGCGCTCCCACTTCCTCGGTCGGCGTAACGTGTTCCGCGGAGGACGGGGGCGGGATCCACCGTCCTACCTGATCAGCCGACCGGGCCGGCTCGTACGGGCTCGTCCCGGCGGGTACCGGCGCGGAGCGCGATGTCGCACGAGGGGAGTTCGAGAGTCGTGAGCGGACGGCAGAACGGCAGGCCCACCCTGGAAGAGGTCGCGGCCCTGGCCGGCGTCGGCCGGGGCACGGTCTCCCGGGTCATCAACGGCTCGCCACGGGTGAGCGAGCAGGCCAAGGAAGCCGTCGCGCGTGCCGTAGCCGAGCTCGGCTACGTACCCAACCAGGCGGCCAGGGCGCTGGCCGGCAGCCGGACCGACGCGGTCGCCCTCGTCATCCCGGAGACCGAGGCCCGGCTCTTCTCGGAGCCCTACTTCCTCGACCTGATCCGAGGGGTCAGCGCCGAGCTCGCCGAAGCCGACAAGCAGCTGCTGCTCACCCTGGTCCGGACCGAGGCGGAGCGGCAGCGCTTCGAACACTATCTGGCCGCCCAGCGGGTCGACGGCGTACTGCTGGCGTCCGTCCACGGGGACGACCCGCTGCCCGACCGGATCGCCGAGCTGGGCCTGCCGGTCGTCATGAACGGCCGGCGCTCCGAGGCCGAGCCCGTCGACTACGTGGACTCCGACAACATGGGCGCGGGCCGGGCGGCCGTCGCCCACCTCGTGGGGCGGGGCAGGGGCAGGATCGCGACCATCAGCGGGCCGCTCGACATGTACGTGGCCCGGGCGCGCCTGGGCGGCTACCGCGCGGGGCTCGCCGAGGCGGGCATCGCGCCGGACGAGTCGCTCGTGGCGACCGGGGACTTCACCGAGGAGGGCGGCCGGCTGGCGATGCGCGAGCTGCTGGAGCGCGCCCCCGGCCTGGACGCGGTCTTCGCCGCCTCCGACGTGATGGCGGCCGGCGCGCGCGGTGTGCTGCGCGAGGCCGGACGCCGGGTCCCCGAGGACGTCGCCCTCGTCGGGGTCGACGACTCGACGGTGGCCCGCCTGATGGACCCGCCCCTGACCAGCGTGCGCCAGCCGATCGAGGAGATGGGCCGCACGATGACGCGGCTGCTGCTCGAGAAGATCGGGGAGGTCGCGGCGACCGGTTCCGCGACGGCGCGCGGGAAGGGCGAGGAGACCCGCCGGGTCCTCCCGACGGAACTGATCGTGCGGGACTCTTCCTGAGCGGGGCCTGAGCGTGGCCTGGACAGGGCCTGGACGGGGCCCGACCCGGGGCCCGACCCGGGGCCCGGAGCCGCGGGGGGTCCGGAGACTCCCCACGGCGCCGGGCTGCTCACCTGCCGCGCGTCACAGCGCCGGGTGGGCGTTCTTCATGAGCTCCTGGAACTGTGCCGAGAACCACTGGCCCGAGAGCGGCGCGTTCGGGAGGGACCCCGACATGCCGTTGCGCGCGTTGCGCGCGTTGCCCGTGTACGCCGGGTCGCACATCCGGTCGAAGCCCTTGCCCTCGTTGTTCGGGATCTCCTTGCTCGCGCCGTCCGACTCGCCCGGCGGCTTGATCCACACGTACGCGTCGATGCCCGCGGCCGGCGCCGCCTGGGGCCTCTCGCCGAGCCCGGCCCCCGACTGGTTGCACCAGTTGCCGAGGTGGATGCGCCGGTCGTAGCGGCCGCCGTCGACGTACGTGTCCACGCTCGTCTGGGCGCCGGGTCCGGCCGGCCGGGCCGTGCCGCCCCAGCCGTTGCGGGAGGTGTCGATCAGCATGCCGAGGCTGGCGTCGAAGCCCAGGGAGACCAGCTTGCCCCGCATGGCCTGGGCGTAGGAGAGCTCGTCCGTGTACCGGTTCCAGTCCACCCACTTCGACTGGCGTACGGACGTCCCGTTGACGGAGTCCTCGATCCTGAAGTGGTCCTCCTTCAGTGCGCTGTAGTTGGCCGTGTTGACGATGAACCCGTGCACGTCGGCGAGCCTGGCGCCCTCGGCCGTGGCGGCCTGCTTGAACATCTCCGCGGAGGCGCCGAAGTTGTCGTCCCAGCCGAGCCAGCCGTGGTGGCCGGCGTCCACGTAGTTGTAGAGCTGTGATCGAATCGGGGGCATGACGACCGAGTTGATCCCCGTCGCCGGGGGAAGCCGCATCTGGGCCGAGAAGGCGGGGGACGGCCCGCCGCTCGTCCTGCTCCACGGATCGGTTCACGACAGCCGCCTGTGGAACGGTGTCTTCGCCGCGCTGGCACGGCACCACACCGTGGTTCGTTACGACGCCAGGGGGCATGGGCGCTCGACGCTTCCGACCGCGCCGTTCCGCTACGAGGACGACCTGTTGGCGGTCCTGGACCGGTTCGACTTCCGGACCGCGGGTCTCGTCGGCCTGAGCATGGGAGGCGAGGTCGCGCTCGATTTCACCCTGGAACACCCCGAGCGGGTCCGGTCGCTGACGCTGATCGCGGCGTCCGCCGGCGGGCACGCGTGGCCCCGGAGTCCTGAGACGGATGCGTACGCTGCGGCGTGTCGTGGATCGGCCGGCGGCCGCATCGCGGAGCTGGAGCTCGCGCTCTGGGCGAGTCTGGGCGACCGGGCCCCGGGCTTCGAGGTCATCGAGCCCATGGTGCGGGAGAACGCCGAAACCGGAGTCGCCGCCGAGAAGGGACACGCGCTCGACCCGGCCGAGGCCGCTGTCGACCGTCTGGACCGGATCGAGGTGCCGACGACGGTGGTCGTCGGCGATCACGACCACCCGGAGATCGGCGTCATCGCCGGGCGTCTCGCCGACGGCATCCCCGGCGCACGGCTGGAGGTGGTCGCCGATGCCGATCACTACCTGCCGCTGCGGGCTCCCGGGCCGCTTCTCCAACTCCTCCTCCGTTCCGGGGAGTTCGCGGACCATCGCGGGGCTCGTTCGAACGAATGACGGGGGACCGGTCTGCCGGCCCGGGGTCGGGCAGCGGAGAAACCGTCCGTGGGTCCGAGACCTCCGCCCGGTACCGGTCGGGCAGCCGGCACCGCACGAGGAGGGCCCGGCGTACCGGGTCGCCCGCCGGTGCGGCAACAGCTCCGCGGTGAGGGCGGTGAGGGCGTTCCGGCTCGGTTCGGCCAATCGGCTGGCTCTCGGTCCGGCCCGGCCGTGCGCCGGGACAGGCGGGCGACACCTCTCTAGGTTCTGTTGTGCCCATTGCCCCTCGAAAGGTGGATCCATGCGTTCCGTTCGCTCCGCGCTCTCCGTCGTCGCCGCCGGTGTCATCATCCTCGGCGGTGCCTCGGTCGCCGCTGCCGATGTGACCGTCAACGCTCCCTCCGAGACGTCTTACACCTTCGTCTTCGGCGACTGGACGCAGTTCGCCGCCGATGACGTCTTCAACGCGGGCCTCAACAACACGGTGGGGTCCAACAACTGAGCAGCTCCGGCTGCCTGCTTCCCGGTCCTCGGGCACCGTCTGGTGCCCGAGGACCGGGGGACGCCGGCGGCCACGGCCGGCCGAGTCCGTCGTCAGTCGTCGATGGCCTGGTAGAGCGTGTTCCAGAAGTCGTGGATGAGCCGCGGTGAGTCCGGGGTGGACATCCCGACCTGGGTGAGCAGGACTCCGGTGAGCCGGTTCTCCGGGTCGGCGTAGGCGGTGGTGCCGGTACCGCCGTCCCAGCCGAACTGGCCGACGGGCGCGTAGCCGCCGCGATGCGTGCGTACCGCCGTCCCGAATCCCCAGCCCCCGTGCAGTCCCTGGCCGGCCGTCATGTGGGCGATGTTCCCGTACATCGTGTCCCGGGCGGCCTGCTGTCCGGGCGTGAGGCGGTTGGTGGTCATCAGCTCGACGGCGGCCCGGGACAGGATCCGTTCGCTGCCGTGCAGGCCGTGGTTCAGCAGCATCCTGAAGTAGGCGTGGTAGTCGTCGACGGTGGAGACCAGTCCGCCGCCGGCGCCCTGGAAGGCCGGAGGCCGGCTCGTCCTTCCGCCTTCCGCCTCGTCCCACACGAGGAACTCCCCGGTCTGCGGATCGGGCCCGTAGAGGGGCGGCAGCCGGTCGATCTTGCCGACGGGCACGTGGAAGGCGGTGTCCTCCATCCCCAGCGGATCGAGGACGCGTTCGCGCAGGAACGTCTCCAGCGGCTCGCCCGCGACCCTGGCGACCAGTACGCCGGCCACCTCGTTGGCGAGGTCGTACTGCCAGCGCTCACCGGGCTGGTAGGAGAGCGGCAGTTCGCCGAGGCGGCGCATCCACTCGTCCGGCTCGGGCGCCGGCCCGGACGCCACGCTGTAGTCGAGGCGCTCGAAGGTCGCGGCCCTGATCGGGGAGTCCATCAGCTCGAAATCCAGGCCGAGCCCGAACGTGGAGGTCAGCAGGTCCCGTACGGTGATCGGCCGCCGGGCCGGCACGGTGTCGTCCAGCGGGCCGTCGGGCCGCTTCAGCACGCGGCGGCCGGCGAGTTCGGGCAGCCACGGGTCCACCGGGTCGTCCAGCCGCAGTCGGCACTCGTCGAGCAGGACCATCGCCGCCGCCATCGTGACCGGCTTGGACGTGGACGCCATCCGGAAGATCGTGTCCCGGCGCATCGGCGCGCCACCGTCGTGGCGCATCGTCCCGAGCGCTTCGACGTGCGTCCGGCCACCGCGGCCGACCAGGGCGACGAGCCCGGGAATCCTCTTGGACTCGACGTGCCGTGCCAGTACGTCGTGCAGCTTGCGCAGCCCGGCTTCGGAGAAGCCGCTGTTGCTCGTTCCCATCATGAATCCCCTTGTCCCCTTGTCCCCTGGTGCACTTGTCCGCCGTGGTCGATCCCGCGGCGGCCGTGCGAGGAGCCTGTACCTTGACCCAAGGTGAAGGTCAACACCGGTCGTGGTGGTGGACCGGAACGGAGAGGTGCCGTGCCGATGGCGGGCGGGCTCACGATCGGTCAGGCGGCGGCGTTCGTCGGCGTCACGATCAAGACGGTGCGGCACTACCACCGGCTCGGCCTGGTCGCCGAGCCGGGCCGCGACCGTTCCGGCTACCGGCGATACGGGTCCGCCGACCTGCTCCGGATGGTCCAGGTCCGGACCCTGGCCGGAGCCGGCGTGCCGCTGGCCGAGATCGGTGACCTGCTCGATGCCGATCCCGAGCGGTTCGCCGCCGCCCTGGACGACGTCCGCCGACGGCTCACCGAACGGATCGAGGACCTGACCGGGCGCCGCGACACGCTGCACCGGCTCGCCCACGGCAACCGGGTCCTGCTGCCCGACCGGGCCTGCGCGGTCTTGGACCGACTCGCCGATCTCGGCTTCGGTCCCGACTACGTGGCCGGCCAACGGGAGGCCCTGGTCCTGGCCCGGGCGCTGGTTCCGGAGGTCTTCGACAGCTTCCTGGCCCGGCTCGAACACTCCCTCGACGACCCGGAGCACGTCGAGCTGACCAAGCGCGGCTGGGAGGCGCGGTCCTGGGATCCGGACGACCCGCGGATCGAGGAGCTGGCGTCCGCGCTGACCGGCAAGCTGCTGACGCACCGCGCGCTGCTGGAGATGCCGGCAGGGTTTCGGAACCACTCCGACGCCGCCTCGCGGTACGGAGTGGTCAACCACCACCGGGAGGACCAGGCACCGTCCATCGCCCGGTTGAACACGCTGGTCGAGGCGAACCTGCGCGCCGCCGGCATCGCCGTCCCGCGTCAGTGACGGCCGCCCGGCGTACCGGGCACTACCCAGGCCGGGTTGAGTACGGCGACTCATGCCTGGGCCGCCCCTCGCCGACACCCTGGGGACACGAAGTCCGCACACCCCGGAGGTACGAGCTCCCGTGATCAGCCGCATCGCCACCACCCTGGCCCAAGTGTTCGGGCGCATGACCGTCACGGCGGACGCCGCCGGGCCGATCGCGGGCGGGACCGTCCTCGTCGCCAACCACACCAGCCTGGCGGACCCGGTCGTCGTGGTCGCCGCGCTGCGCCGGCTCGGAGTCGAGCCGGTGGTCATGGCCGCGGCCGGGCTCTGGCGGGTCCCGGTGCTCGGGGGCGCGCTCGCCCGCGAAGGGCACATTCCGGTCCGCCGGGGCACGTCCCGCGCGGCCGAGGCCCTCGACGCAGCCGCCGGGGCGCTGGCCGCGGGGCGGTGCGTACTGATCTACGGGGAAGGCGCGATCCCCGTGCGCAGGGACTCGGGGGAGGCCGCGCCCCTGCCCTTCCGCAGCGGTCTGGCCCGGCTGGCCCGGACCACGGGCGCGCCCGTCCGGCCGGTCGGCCAGGCGGGCGCCCGCCGCATCAGCTCGGGCACGACGGCCAAGCAGATCGCCGGAGTCCTCACGGCCCCGGCCCGCCGCCCGCGCGTACACGTCCACGTCGGCGCGCCCCTGATCCTGCCCGAGCACCTCGCGGAGGCGACGGCCGTGGCCCACGGAGCGGTCACCGCGGCCTGGTGGACGGCGGTGACCGGTCTCAGGGGGTCCCGCACGGATCGGGCCTGACCGCTGCCGCCCGGCACCGCGTCTCACTGCCCGCTGCCGCCCGGCACCGCGCGTCACCGCGCGGAGCGGTCAGAGCCAGACACCGTCCCCCAGCGGGAGCGCGTCGGGGTAGTCCTGCCCCCAGCCGCTGCCCATCGCGACGACGGCGCCGCTGGGCCAGCAGCCGTTGCACGAGCCCAGCGGAGCGCGGGAGTCGGTCTGGACGGCGGCCGGGGACGCCTGCGCGGACAGGCCCACGAGGGCGGCGGAGAAGGCGAGCGCGAGCGCCGCGCGGGAGAGGGAGTGCTTCGTCATACGGGGATGCTCTCAGGCCCGGGAGGCGGAAGACACGGTTCAGCCCGGGGGATACGGACGGGCCGCGGTCTCGCGGCGCCGGCCCGGCCGCCGGCCATCCGGCCGCCCGGTCGTCCGGCCGCCCCGTCATCCGGTCATCCGGCGGCCGCTGCCCGCAGGTGCTCCAGGACGGAGGTCAGGACCGGGTCGTCGTCGGATCCGGCGCGGACGGCCGCGAACACGTGCCGGGTGGGCGCCGGGCCGGCGGGCGAGCGCAGGACGAGGCCGGGGCGGTGGAGCGGCTGGACGAGTCTCGGGACGAGCGCGACGCCCATGCCCGCCTCGACGAGGGCGGCGAGCGAGGTCCAGTCGTTGACGGCGTGGCGGATGTCGGGGGTGAAGCCGTTCGCGGCGCACAGGGACCGGGTGATCGCCCCGCAGCAGCTGCCGGGATCACCTGCGATCCAGGGATCGGCCGCGAGGTCCCGTAGCGACACGTGCTCCTGGCCCGCGCACGGGTGGCCCAGGGGAAGGGCCAGGTCCAGGGTGTCGGCCAGCAGGTCGACCCGGCTGTAGCGGCGGTCGGTGTGCGGCGGCGCTGCGGCGAAGTCCACGGCCACGGCGATGTCCACCTCTCCGCCGTCGAGACGGGTGAAGAGGTCCGGCGGCTCCCCCTCGACGACCATGACGCGGACGTCCGGGTGGTGCTCGGACAACCGGCGCAGCGCGGCCGGCAGCAGCCCGGTGATGGCGCTGGAGAAGGCGCCGATCGTCACGGCTCCGCGCCGGCCCTCCTGCCAGGCGGCGAGATCGGCGCGCGCCCGTTCCCACTGCGCGGCGATCGTGGCGGCGTGCTCCAGCAGCACGCGTGCCTGGCCGGTCAGCCGGACCCCGCGCCCCTCGCGCTCGATCAGCGCGACGCCGACCTCCCGGGACAGGGCGGCCACCTGCTGCGAGACGGCGGACGGCGTCAGCCGCAGGGCCTCAGCCGTACGCGCCAGACTGCCGCGGCGGTCCAGCTCCCGCAGCACAGCCAATCTGCGCAGGTCGACGGTGAAGGCGTTCCTTACCTGTTCCATCCGGAAAGATTAACTGGACCTGCATTCCCGGCCATGCCCACAATCACCTCGGGCCGCCCGTCGGGCGGCGCCCGGACCCCTTCCCACGGACAGTGAAAAGAGACCATGAACCGGACTTCGACCGGGCGGGGCTTCCTGCTGCTGCACGGATGGCAGAACCGCCGCCCCGCCGGACACTGGCAGCACTGGCTGGCCGGCCGGCTCACCGAGCTGGGGCACGCGGTCGACTACCCCCAACTCCCCGCTCCGGACCGGCCCGATCCGGAGCGCTGGCTGTCCGAACTGCGCACCCGGCTGGACGGGCCGCGCGCGGAGCGGTACACCGTCGTCTGCCACAGCCTGGCCTGCCTGCTGTGGCTGCGCGCGGCGGCCCGCGACGCCGTACCGGTCCCCGTCGACCAGGTGCTCCTCGTCGCCCCGCCGTCCTCGGGCTTCCTGGAACAGAACCCGGAGATCGCGGGATTCGCCGCTCCCGAGGTGACGCCCGCACAACTCGCGGCGGCCGCCGGGTACACGCGGCTCGTCGCCGGGGACGACGATCCCTGCTGCCCGGAAGGCGCGGCGGCCGCGTACGCGGCGCCCCTCGGCCTGCCGGTCGACGTCCTGTCGGGCGGCGGCCACCTGGGCATGGACGCGGGCTACGGAGCCTGGCCGTCGCTCCTCGACTGGTGTCTCGATCCGGCGGCCGACGCCCCGATCCGGCACGCCTGAGGGGGAGGCCGCGGCCGCGGACGGCTCGCCGCGCGACCGTGCCGGGGCGGGCCTAGGCTGGTCCTGTTGCCTGGGTCCGCGGACGACAGGAGACCTTGCCGTGAATCCAACCCACGTCCGGCTGCGCCGGGCCTGCGCGGCCGCCGTCGCGGTCGGCCTGCTCATCGCCCCGGTGGCCGCGGGCTCCGCGTACGGAGCCACCGCACCCGCCCCGTCCACTTCCGCCGCCCCGTCCCCGGACGCCGATACGGGCTTCGTGGAGCTCACGCCCGCCGTCGCGGCGCAACTGGACGCGGCCGTGCGCCAGGTCATGCGCGATACGAAGGTGCCGGGCGTGACCGTCGGGCTGTGGGCCCCCGGCAAGGGCAGCTACGTGAAGGCCTTCGGCGTCGCGGACAAGGCGACCGGCGCGCCGATGAAGACGGACCTCCACGTCCGCATCGGCAGCGAGACCAAGACGTTCACGGTCACCGCCCTCCTCCAACTGGTCGATCAGGGGAAGGTCGGCCTGGACGACCCGATCGGCACGTACATCCCGGGCGTTCCGAACGGGGACCTCATCACCCTGCGCGAACTGGCGGGCATGCGCAGCGGGCTCTTCAACTACAGCGAAGACGCGGACTTCATCAAGAAGCTCCAAGCCGATCCGGAACAGAGCATCGCGCCGCGGCAGTTGCTCGACTACTCCTTCAAGCACCCGGTGCAGTTCGCGCCCGGCGCGGAGTTCGACTACTCCAACACCAACCTGGTCCTGCTCGGCCTGGTGATCGAGAAGATCACCGGCAGGCCGCTCCACGAGGTCATCAAGCAGGACGTCCTGGAACCGGCGGGCCTGCGCAGCACCGTCTTCCCCACCAGCGCCGCCCTGCCGGAACCGTACGCGCACGGCTACACGGACCAGACGGCCTCGGGCAAGACCGTGGACTCGACCCACTGGAACCCCTCCTGGGCCTTCGCCGCCGGAGCGATGATCTCCGACCTGGAGGACCTGCGCAGCTGGGCGCGCACCCTCGCCACCGGGACGCTGCTCAAGCCCGCGACCCAGGCCGAACGGCTGAAGACCACCCCGATGAACATCCCGGGCGACGGCTACGGGCTGGGCATCTTCAACATCCAGGGCTGGATCGGCCACAACGGCTCGATCCCCGGGTACGAGGTCCTGCCCGTCTACCTGCCCGAGGCACAGGCGACGATGGTCATCCTCCTCAACACCGACAGCCAGACCGACGGCCAGGAGCCCAGCACGCTCTTCGGCGAGGCGGTCACCGGCATCGTGACCCCCGGCCACGTCTACCCCGGCCACGAACCCCTCGCCACCAAAACCGACTGACGGCGCAACCGCCGACAGCCGACCGGCGACCTGGAGACGAAGCCGGAGACGGAGACGGGCTGACATCGACGACCGCCCACCGGCCGGCCCGCGACCGCGGGCCGAAGGTCATCTCCCCGCCGAGCGGATGCTCCGGCCCTCCGCGCCCGGCCGGACGAGCGTCCGCAGATCGGGCGGCCCCACGTACCGGTAGCTCCGTACGGGCGAGTTCACGCGGGCCAACCTATTCTCCGGTCCGGGAGGGGATCACGGTCACGGCCCCCGTGAGTGCCCTGTCAGCGGCGGCTCGTACGCTCATGGCCAGGGGATTCACCGGATGAGTGGTCGAGGCGGGGGACATCGAATGGCACACCGGCGTACGGCGGTACCGGCATTGGCCGGAGGCTGCTGCTCGTGGCGCTCCTGTGGTGGGCCGGGGCGAGTGCGCACGCGCTGCACCTGCGGGGTGCGTCCGGGGCGATCGGCGACCGGGCCACCGCCGAGCTGGACCGCTGGCTCATCCCGTGGTCGTACGATCCTCCGCCCGTGCTCAACCTCGGCACGGACCTGCCCGGGGAGACCGGAGGAGCCGCGGGGACGGGGAGCGCCCGCTACCTCGGGCTGTACACCACCTCGCTCCAGATCCGGTTCGCCGCGCTCTTCGCCTTCTTCGTACCCGGGGCGATGCTCCTGATCCGCGGACTGCCGCCGGTGCGCGGCCGGACGGCGGCCGCGCTGCTCGCGGTGTGGGCCTGGGGCCTGGTCGCCGGGACCCTGGCGATGGCCGTCTCGGCGCCCTGGATGATCGCCTCGTTCGGGCACGGCAGCTATCGCTTCCTGCCCCAGCTGGCGAGCGTGATCGACTCCGGGCGGCAGGTCCTCGTGGCCACCTCGCTGGTCGCGGCCGCGGTGACCGTGGTCGTGGCGCGCGCCGCGCTCAAGGGGGCCGACCGTCCGGCCCCATCCCAGGTCCCATCCCAGGTCCCATCCCAGGTCCCGGCCCAGGTCCCGGCCCGGGCCCCGGCCCTGAACGCGGTGCCCGCACGGTCCGCCCGGATGGCCGCCACGGTCGGGACCGCCGTGATCGCCTTGTCCCTGCTGGTGCTCTCGTACCACCCGGTCGCCGCCGAGATACAGACGGTCTCCCCGGGCGCCGGGCTGCTCGCCGATCCGGGCGACCTGCTGCGCCAGTGGCTGCTGCTCGGCGCCTGGGACAGCCCGGCGGGCGTGCCGCTCGGTGACTGGCTCCTGGCCAGGACCGCGGACGTGCTGCTGCTCGCCGTGGTGTGGTGGGCTCTGCGCGCACTGCCCGCGCTGCTCACCCGTGCCACCGTCCCGGCGATGGCGGTGGGCGCGGTCTGCGCGACCGTCCTCGGGCTGCTGGCCGTCCAGCTGCTACGGGTCGCCACGGACGGGACGGGCACCCGGTGGGGGCTGCTGCCGCTGTTCGCCGGCATCGGCGGCGGCGTCCCGGCGGCGCTGACCTTCGGCCTGGCGGCGGGAGCCGCGGCCGCCGTGACCCTACGGCTGGGCGCGTCCCGGACGGAGCCTGCGGAAGCGGCCCCGGAAGCGGCCCCGGAAGCGGCCGCCGCCCCGGGGCGCGGAGCAGCCCCGGGGTGATACCGGCGTCGGCGTCAGGGGCTCGTGAGGACGACGAGCCGCTGGGTCGCGCGGGTCATCGCGACGTAGCGGTCGACGGCTCCCTCGATGCCCTCGCCGAAGGTCTCCGGGTCGATCAGGACGACCAGGTCGAACTCGAGCCCCTTCGTCAGCTCCGGCGTCAGTGACCGGACGCGTGAGGTCTCCGGGAGCTTCCCGCCCCCGGCGCCGTCGCTGCTGATCACGCAGGCGACCCCCTCCGCATGGGCGGCGAGCCACCCGTCGAGGACGGGCTCCAGGTCCGCGGTCGACCCGTACGCGACGGGGATGCCGCTGCTGCGGATGGACGTCGGTACGTTGGCGTCCGGGAGCGCGGCGCGGATCACCAGCTCGGCCTCCGCCATCACCTCTTCGGGCGTGCGGTAGTTGATGCCGAGCGAGGCCACCTCGATCCGGTCGAGCCCGACCCGCTCCAGGCGTTCGTGCCACGACTCCGTGAACCCGTGCCGGGCCTGCGCGCGGTCGCCGACGATGGTGAAGCTCCGCGACGGGCAGCGCAGCAGGAGCATCTGCCACTCGGCGTCGGTCAGTTCCTGGGCCTCGTCCACGATGACGTGGGCGAACGGGCCCGCGAGCAGGTCCGGTTCGCCGCCGGGCAGCGCGCTCTCGTCGATCAGGGCGTCCTGCATGTCCCTCCCCTGCAGCATCCCCATCGCGCCCTCGTCCTCGGTGATCTGGGTGTCCTGGAGCAGGCGGTCGATGACGTCGGCCCTGCGCGCCCGCTCGGCGGCGACGGCGGCTTCGTGCCGACGCTTGCGCCGTGACGCCTCCGGGTCGCCGAGCCGCTGCCGTGCCGCGTCCAGGAGCGGCAGGTCCGACACCGTCCAGGCCTGCGCGTCCGCGCGCCGCAGCGCGCGGACCTCGTCGGGGGCGAGCCAGGGAGCGCACTTGCGCAGGTAGGCGGGCACCGACCACAGATCTCCGACGAGGTCGGCCGCCTCCAGCATCGGCCACGCGCGGTTGAGCGTCGTGATCAGCTCCCGGTCCTGCAGCAGGGACCTCCGCAGCAGCTGGGGCGAGACGCCGCTGTCGTCCCTGTCCATCAGGATCGCGAGCAGCTCCTCCCGGACCTGGTCGCGCGCCTCGTTGTGCGGAGTGCCCGGTTCCACCGCCTCGAACGCCGCCGCCCAGTCTTCGGGGCCGAGCCAGATGTCGGTCCAGTGGCTGGAGACCGTGATCCCCTCGGTGGGCGGCTCCTCATAGAGGGCGACGGCCGCCTCGATCGCCCGTACCAGGCCGGCGGAGGACTTCAGCCGCGCCACGTCCGGATCGCTCTCGATCACCGCGCCGGCCCCCTCCGCGACGAGGTCGCGCAGGGTGCAGGTCTGCACGCCCTCCTCGCCGAGGCTCGGCAGCACGTCGGCGACGTACGCCAGGTAGGGCTGGTGCGGACCGACGAACAGCACGCCGCCCTTGCGGTGGCCGAGGCGCGGGTCCGCGTAGAGGAGATGGGCGGCGCGGTGCAGGGCGACGACGGTCTTGCCCGTGCCCGGACCGCCGTCGACGACGAGGGCGCCGCGGGACCCGGCGCGGATGACCGCGTCCTGATCGGCCTGGATGGTGGCGAGCACGTCGCGCATGCGGGCCGACCGGTTGCCGCCCAGGCTGGCGATGAACGCGGACTGGTCGTCGAGCGCCGCGTGCCCCTCGAGCCCGTCGGCGGTGAACACCTCGTCCCAGTAGTCGCTGATCCGGCCGCGCGTCCAGCGGTACCTGCGGCGGCTCGCCATGCCCATCGGCTTGGCGTGCGTCGCCGCGAAGAACGGCTCGGCGGCGGGGGAGCGCCAGTCGAGCAGCAGCCGGCGCCCCGTGCTGTCGGTGAGTCCGAGGCGGCCGATGTAGACGGGCTCGGAGTCGTCCGCCGGGACGATGTGCCCCAGGCACAGGTCCAGGCCGAAGCGGCGCAGGGTGCGCAGGCGACTGCTCAGGCGGTGGATCTCCGCGTCGCGGTCCATCGCCTCCCGGCCGACGCCGCCGGGCGCCTTGCGCGTGGCCTCGAGCCGGTCGGACAGTTCGGCGATGGACTGTTCGAGGCTCTCGGAGATGGCGGCGAAATGCTGCTCGTCCCGGCCGGTCAGGGCCGGGTCGGCCTTGGGGGAGAGGTGGTCGGGAAGGTCGAACGCACTGGTGGTCACGGTGGTCATGCATCAGCTCCGATCCGAGGTCGCCGCCATGACGGTGGCGGCGTGCGCACCCGTGTTCCGGTACGGGTGCCGGCCTCGGCCCGCGATTCTGCCCGAGCCCGGGGGCCTTGCCGCAAGCCCCCCTGTGCGCTATAAATTGAGAGTGGCGAAGAGTGGGTCTACCTCTTCGCCTTTGTCGTTCTCCCCGGAACTCGTTCCCGTTGGACCGTCGCTCGGTTCACGCGCAGGAGCCGCACAGCCCGCGGTACGTGACCTCGACCCCGGACACCGTGAAGCCGAACCGCTGCGCGTCCGGGAGGTCTGCCAGCGGGTCGCCGCTCGGGTGGACGTCGCGGATCAGGCCGCAGCCGGAGCAGACCAGGTGCTGGTGCGGATGGTGGGCGTTCGGGTCGTAGCGCTTCGCCCGGCCGTCGGAGGTGACCTCCAGGACCTCGCCGAGGGAGACCAGCTCGCCCAGGGCGTTGTAGACCGTGGCCCGGGAGATCTCCGGCAGCCGCTCCACCGCCCGGGCGTGCACCTCGTCGGCGGTGAGGTGTACGTGGTCGCCGTCGAGCACCTCCGCGACCACACGCCGCTGCGACGTCATCCGCCAGCCGCGTCCTCGCAGCCGTTCCAACAGGTCACTCATGTCGGCTCAACCCCTTCAGGTTCGGCGGGATACCCCGAAAACTACCGGCGGACGTCCGGAATCCGACTGCGTGTGGCCTTGGTGTCTTTCTTGACTTGGATTGCGTCCATCGTAGGATCGGTTTCGTCGATAGCCAAGGGACAGGAAGACTCCAGAGGCGCGGGAGACTGGACGTGACCTACCCCGGCGCCAGGACGAACCGCGAAACCGGGCCCCGGCACAAGGGCCCCGTACCCCGAATGTTCCACCACATGCAGTTCCTGATCACCGTGACCGCATGGTCCGGTCCGGAAGGATTTCCATGTCTGAGAACCACGATGCAATCGTCACGGACGCGAAGGCGGAGGGCTCGGGGGGCTGCCCCGTCGCGCACGAGCGCGCCCCGCACCCGACCCAGGGCGGCGGAAACCGGCAGTGGTGGCCGGAGCGCCTCAACCTGAAGATCCTCGCCAAGAACCCCGCCGTGGCCAACCCCCTCGGTGAACAGTTCGACTACGCGGCGGCGTTCAACACGCTCGACCTCCCGGCCGTGAAGCGGGACATCGCGCAGGTGCTGACCACCTCGCAGGACTGGTGGCCGGCCGACTTCGGCCACTACGGCCCGCTCATGATCCGCATGGCCTGGCACAGCGCCGGCACCTACCGGATCAGCGACGGCCGCGGCGGCGCCGGGGCCGGCCAGCAGCGCTTCGCGCCGCTCAACAGCTGGCCGGACAACGGCAACCTCGACAAGGCCCGCCGCCTGCTGTGGCCGGTCAAGAAGAAGTACGGCCAGAGCCTGTCCTGGGCCGACCTCATGATCCTCACCGGCAACGTCGCCCTGGAGACGATGGGCTTCGAGACCTTCGGCTTCGGCGGCGGCCGCGCGGACGTCTGGGAGCCCGACGAGGACGTCTACTGGGGCCCCGAGACCACCTGGCTCGACGACGAGCGCTACACCGGGGACCGCGAGCTGGAGAGCCCCCTCGGCGCGGTCCAGATGGGCCTCATCTACGTCAACCCCGAGGGCCCGAACGGCACCCCGGACCCGATCGCCGCGGCCCGCGACATCCGCGAGACCTTCCGCCGGATGGCCATGAACGACGAGGAGACGGTCGCCCTGATCGCGGGCGGCCACACCTTCGGCAAGACCCACGGCGCGGGCCCCGCGGAGAGCGTCGGCGACGACCCCGAGGCCGCCCCGATCGAGGCGCAGGGCTTCGGCTGGGCCAACTCCTTCGGTACCGGCAAGGGCGGCGACGCGATCACCAGCGGTCTCGAGGGGATCTGGACGAACACCCCGATCACCTGGGACAACACCTTCTTCGACATCCTGTTCGGCTACGAGTGGGAGCAGTTCAAGAGCCCCGCCGGCGCCCACCAGTGGCGGCCGAAGGGCGGCGCCGGAGCGGGCACCGTACCCGACGCGCACGACCCGTCGAAGAGCCACGCCCCGACGATGCTCACGACCGACCTGTCGCTGCGCTTCGACCCGGCGTACGAGCAGATCTCGCGCCGCTTCCACGAGAACCCGGCCGAGTTCGCGGACGCCTTCGCCCGCGCGTGGTTCAAGCTGACCCACCGCGACATGGGCCCCGTGGTCCGCTACCTCGGCCCCGAGGTCCCGGCCGAGACGCTGCTGTGGCAGGACCCGCTCCCGGCCGTGACCCACGCGCTCGTCGACGCCGAGGACGTCGCCGCCCTCAAGCGGGAGGTCCTCGCCCTGGACCTGTCCGTGTCCCGGCTCGTGTCCACGGCGTGGGCCTCGGCCTCCTCCTTCCGCGGCAGCGACAAGCGCGGCGGCGCCAACGGCGCGCGCGTCCGCCTCCAGCCGCAGATCGGCTGGGAGGTCAACGAGCCCGACGAGCTCGCGACGGTGCTGCGCGCCCTCGAAGGCGTACGCGAGTCCTTCAACTCGGCGCACGGCGGCGGCAAGCAGATCTCGCTGGCCGACCTGGTGGTGCTCGCCGGCGCCGCGGGCGTCGAGCAGGCGGCCAGGGACGCCGGCATCACGGTGGAGGTCCCCTTCACGCCCGGCCGTGTGGACGCTTCGCAGGAGCAGACCGACGTGGAGTCGTTCGCCGCGATCGAGCCGACCGCCGACGGGTTCCGCAACTACCTCGGCAAGGGCAACCGGCTGCCGGCCGAGTTCCTGCTGCTCGACAAGGCGAACCTGCTCAACCTGAGCGCCCCCGAGCTGACGGTCCTCGTCGGCGGCCTGCGCGTCCTGGGCGCGAACCACCAGCAGTCGGCGCTCGGCGTCCTGACCACGACCCCCGGTTCGCTGACGAACGACTTCTTCGTCAACCTGCTCGACCTGGGCACGACGTGGAAGGCGACGTCCGAGGACGCGAACACCTTCGAGGGCCGCGACTCCGCGACGGGCGCGGTCAAGTGGACCGGCAGCCGCGCGGACCTGGTCTTCGGGTCGAACTCGGAGTTGCGCGCGCTCGCCGAGGTCTACGCGAGCGACGACGCGAAGGAGAAGTTCGTCAGGGACTTCGTCGCCGCCTGGGACAAGGTGATGAACCTGGACCGGTTCGACCTCGTCTGACGAGGCCGCCTCCGGGCCGGCCGGCCGACACCGGCCGGCCCGGAGGGCTCCGGTCCGGACGGCTCCGGCCCGACAGGCTTCGGCCCCGGATCGTCGGGCGGGACGGGTCTCCTGGATACTCGTTCCAGCACTCCCTTCCGACGTGAGAAGAAGTACCTGTGGACGCGACGATCAACCGGATCCGCACCAAGCTTTCCGAACTCCCGGACACGGAGAAGGTCGTTCTCGGCCCCGTGCTGACCGAGGCGCAGATCTCGGCTTTCGAGGACAGCCACGGGGTCCGGCTGCCCGAGGAGTTCCGGCAGTTCCTCACCCGCATCGGGCACGGCGGGTACGGCCCCACGTACGGTCTGCTGCCGATGGAGCGGTGGGTCGGCCGGGGCGGTGCGCAGCGGCTCACCGAACCGTTCCCGATCGTCCCCGACCCGGACCCCGATGGCCTCGATGGCCGGGGCGACTTCACGGGCTCGTTCCCCGGCACCCTCACGGTCGTCCACCGAGGCTGCAGCGATTTCACGGCGCTCGTCGTCACGGGCCCCGGGCGGGGCCGCCTGGTCGAGGCCAACGACGAGGGGTTCTTCGCTCCCCGCTTCCACGCCGACTCCGACTTCCTGTCCTGGTACGAGCGGTGGCTCGATTTCGTCCTGGCCGGACACCGCAACCTCCACCGCTTCGCCGACCAGATGGCCGGCAGCGAGGCCGAGCTCGTGGCCACCCTCCTGGAGGACCGACGCGCGACGAGGCGCCGGGCCGCCGCCCACACCTTCGCCACCCTCCCGGACCCGAGTGCCGACCTCCCGGACACCCTGCTGCGGGCGCTGAGGGGGGAGCCCCACTCACAAGTCCGCGAGGCGATCCTCCGCTCCCTGGCCGCCCAGGGGGAACCCGGCCGGGACCTGCTCGGCGCGGCACTCGCGGATCCCGTCCCCGAGATCCGCTCGCTCGCGGCCGTCCTGATGATCACCACCGACCAGGGGAAGTGGCATATGGCGCCCGGGCACAGGGAGGCCTTGGGCCGGCATCTGGTCGACGAGACCGACGACGCGGTACGAGACTCCATCGAGCGGGTCCTCGCGCACGCGGCCTGACACGCGGCCTCGTACCTCCGCTCCCGGACCCTCGTCATCGGGCCGTTCTCCCGGACCGGGTCGGAGGTGCGTTCGCGATCTTCGGGCTACGCTGCGGCGATGCGGATCCGCCCCTCTTCCATGGACGTGCTGACGGCCGTCGCGCAGACCGGTGTCGCCGTGCTCCTGGGCCAGGAGGCGGCGCAGCAGGGCTGGCCGGAGCTCGACCTCGCGGCGTACCTGCTCGTGGGGCTGGTCAACGTGCCGGGCGCCGTCCGGACGAAGGCGCCCCTCGCGGTGTGCCTGTTCGTGCAGCTCTCGTGGTGCGTGTACGTCACCGCCGGTTACTGGCCCGTGGTCAACTGCCTCGGTCCCATGCTCGCCGTGTACACGGTCGCGGCGCTCTGCCCACGGCGGACCTCACTCGCGTGCGCCGCCCTGATGGGCGCCATCTGGATCTACGGAGGCCTCCTCGGGAACGGACCCGGCGGCGGCTCCATGGCCGCCGTCGTCGCCCAGGCCGTCGTCTTCCCGGCGGTGCTCTGGCGGTTCGGGCTGATGGCCCGCCGCTCGACCGACCTGGCCCGGCAGCTGCGGCTGGAGCGGGACGAGCGGGCCCGCCGGGAGGTCGCGGAGGAACGCGGGCGCATTGCAAGGGAGTTGCATGACATCGTGGCCCACCACATGGCCGTCATCTCGGTGCAGGCCGGCCTGGCCGGCTTCGTGTTCTCCTCCGCGCCCGCCACCGCGCTCGCCGCTCTGAACACCATCGAGGACACCAGCGCCGAGGCGCTCGACGAACTCCGGCGGATGCTGCGGCTGTTGCGGACCGACGACCCCGAGGACGGGCTCGGCTGGGCCGGGACGGGAGACCGTGACGAGCCGATGCCGGGGCTGTCCCGGCTGGCGGAGATGGCCGAGCGGGTCCGGGCCGTCGGGGTACCGGTCGAGCTGCGGGTCACCGGCGAACCGAGGGCGCTGGCCCCGGGGGTGGAGCTGTGCGCGTACCGGGTGGTCCAGGAGGCGCTCACCAATGTGATCAAGCACGCCCGGCACGCCAGCGTGAGCGTCGAACTCGACTACCGGCCCAACCACATAAGCGTCACCGTCACCGACGACGGCGCCGGGCGGGGGCAGGGGAACGCCGAGGGAGGGCGTCCGGCCGGAGCGGCTCCGGGGAGCGGGCACGGACTGATCGGCATGCGCGAGCGGGCCAAGCTCTACGGGGGGACGATCGGCATCGGGCCCCGCGGCGGGGGAGGGTACGCGGTGTGCCTCACCCTGCCGACCTCCGCGCGGACCGTACCCCGGGACGAGCGCCCGGCATGAGCGGATCCTCGCCGCTCAGGGTGCTCGTGGCCGACGACCAGTTCCTCATCCGGGCCGGCCTCGTGGGCCTGCTCGAGGCCGCACCCGGATTCCAGGTCGCCGGTCAGGCCGCGGACGGCGCCGAAGCGGTCGAACTCGCCCTCCTCACCCGGCCGGACGTCGTCCTCATGGACATCCGGATGCCCGGCACGGACGGCATCACCGCCACCGCCAGGATCCTCGCCGAGGTCCCGCCGCCCCAGCCGCGCGTGCTCATCCTCACCACCTTCGACCTCGACGAGTACGTCTACGGGGCGCTGAAGGCCGGCGCCTCCGGCTTCCTGCTCAAGGACTCGGGTCCGCGGCGCCTGCTCGCCGCGATCACCGCCGTGGGCAGCGGCGACGCGCTCTTCGCGCCGACGGTCACGCGGCGGCTCGTCGAGGCGTTCGCCCTGCGGGGCACCGGCCGCGACGGCGGCGCCGGCGACCGGCGCGGTACGGGCGCCGAGGCGCTCGAGGCGCTGACCGGACGGGAGGTCGAGGTACTGGAGCTGGTCGGCCGGGGGCTGGCGAACGCGGACATCGCCTGGCGGCTGTTCATCAGCGAGGCGACGGTGAAGAGCCACGTCAACCGCACGATGAGCAAGTTGGGACTGGAAAGCCGGGCGCAGGCCGTGGTGGCGGCGTACGAGAGCGGCCTGGTGGTTCCCGGCGGCGGCCCTGCGGTGTGACACGGAGGCGCGCCCGGCACCGCGCCGAGACCGGCACCGCCCCGCGACCGGCACCGAGCCCCCGCCGATCCCGGTCCGGCATTGCGGCCGTGTTGCAGGTTCGTGGCCATCGCGGCGAGGCGGTTCCCGTGCGCGGGGCCCGACTCCTAGGGTCCGTCGGGAATCGCGATCAAGGAGTGTCCCGCCATGCCCCTCGACCTGTCCGACGAGAGCCAGTACGACCGTGCGCGCCTGCGCCAGTGGGCGCGCGGCCGCGCCCGCTCGGCCGGAGTGGACCGCCGCGACCTGCTCAGGCTCTTCGCGGCGGGAGCCGCGGCCGGCACCCTCGGCCTGGGCGCCGCCGGAGCCGCCGAAGCAGCGGAGGCCGCGGAAGCCGCCGGAGCCGGGCAGGCCGTGCCGGCGGCGGGCTCCGCCGCCACCGCCGTGCTGCCCGGGATCGTGAAGCCGCTGCCGCCCGAACTGTTCACGATCCGGGGCACCAACGCGGAGACGAAGTTCGCCTCGCTGCGCGGCACGGGCCAACTGACCCCCGTCGACCGGTTCTTCGTGCGCAACCACACCGCCACTCCGCGCCTCGACCAGGCCGGCTGGCGGCTGAAGGTGTGGGGCGACGCGCTGTCCGGCGGGCCGGTGGAGTTCTCGTACGACCGGCTGCGCGCGCTGCCCGCCGTCGAGCGGACGCTGTTCATCGAGTGCGCGGGCAACGGCCGGAGCTTCTACACCACCCAGCAGGGCCAGACGGTGACCGGGACGGCGTGGACCCTCGGCGCGATCGGCGTGGCCCGCTGGCGCGGGGCCCGGCTGTCCGACGTGCTGCGGCGGGCCGGGGTGACCCGCGCGGCCGTGGACGTGCTGCCCCGGGGCCTGGACGACGAGGTGGTCACCAACGGCGTGAACCTGGGGCGGGTGCGGCGCCCGCTGCCGGTGTCGAAGGCGCTGGACGACGTCATCCTCGCGTACGAGATGAACGGCGAGCCGCTGCCGGCCGACCACGGCGGGCCGGTCCGGGTGGTCGTTCCGGACTGGATCGGGATCTCCTCGATCAAGTGGGTCGGGGACATCGAGGTGAGCGGGCAGCCTCTGTACACGCCGTGGAACACCGACCTGTACCGGCTGTTCGGGCCCGACCATCCGCCGCAGGGCAGCGCGCCCCTGACCCGGCAGACCCTCAAGAGCGCCTTCGAGCTGGAGCTGGGCGCGACCGTGCCCGCGCACCGCACGAAGCTGCTGACCGGACGCTCCTGGTCCGGCGCGGCCCCGGTGCACCAGGTGGAGGTCAGCACCGACGGAGGCGCCCGGTGGCGGCGGGCCCGGCTCCACGACGTCCCGCGCCGGGGCGGCTGGGTGCGCTGGTCGCTGCCGTGGACCCCGCGGACCCCGGGGGCGACGGCCCTGCTGGCCCGGGCCACGGACGCCACCGGCCGCACGCAGCCCGCGACGGCCGCCCACAACACCCAGGGCTACCTCTTCGACGCGGTCGTCCGCCACCCGGTGACGGTGGTCTGAGACCCCGCCCGCGAACCCGGTCCCGGCCGATTCGACCGCCTCCGAAGCCAAGGGAGTTGTGCGAGGATCGGCCGGGAGTCGATGCCTGCCGGACGGGGGACGGAAGAGTGCAGCTGACGATCGGAGTGTCCGACACCGACGAGGCCGCGGAGCTGCGCGACCTCTTCCGCTGGCTGCGCGCCGACGAAGACGGGCCGGACGAGGTGTGGCTCTCCGGCGAGCCGCCGACCGGGTCCATGGGCGGCGGCCTGGAAGTCGTCAACGTGGTGCTGACCCATACGATGGCCGTCGCCAACTTCGCCCTGGCCTACGCCACGTGGCGCCGAGCGCGCCGCGGCCGGGCCGCCCTCACCTTCACCCGGGCCTCCGACGGGGTGTCGGTGACCTTGGAGAACGGCTCGGACGAGGCCGTGCGCGCGCTGATCGCGGCACTGTCCGAGCCCCCGGCGGCCGCTCCCCTCGGAGCACCCGATCCCCCCGCGCTCCCCGCGGCACCGGACACGGCGGCCCCGGGAGACGGTTAGCCGTGGAACTCGCCGACCCCCATGCCTCGTACGCGGTCCTCATCGGGACCTCCACCTATGCCGGTACGGGGCTGGGGGACATTCCCCCGGTCGCCAACAACCTCGTACAGCTGGGCCGGTTGCTGGAGGACCCGGGCATCTGGGGCCTGCCGCCGGGCCACTGTGTGCGCCTGCCCGAGCCGTCGTCGGCCGGGCAGGTCCTGGACGCCGTCCGGGAAGCCGCCCAACGGGCCACGGACACGCTCCTCGTGTACTACGCGGGCCACGGCCTCAGCGATCCGGACTCCGACGAACTGCTGCTGACCCTGCCCTCCTCGGACCCGGAGCGGTCCTACTCGTCGCTCCGCTACGAGGAACTGCGCAGGGAGATCCGCCAGGCCTCCGGCAAGCTGAACAAGGTCGTCATCCTGGACTGCTGTTACAGCGGACTGGCCATGGCCGGCGCCATGGGCGGCTCCACGACCGAATCCGTGGCGCTCGCGGAACAGACGCGGATCGCCGGTTCGTACCTGCTGACCGCGTCCGCCGCCACCCGCGAGGCCCTGTGGCTGGACGACGAGCCGTACACGGCCTTCACCGGCGAGCTCATCCACCTGCTGGAGCACGGCCTGCCCGGCGGCGGCCAGGTCATCGAGGTCGGCCGGGTCTACGACCACATGCTCGCCGAACTGAGGGCGAAGGGGCGGCCGATCCCGCAGCAGCGGGTGAGCAACACCAGCCGCATCGCCTTCGCGCGCAACCGCTACGGGATCGGCCCCGCCGCCCGTCCGGAGCCGCGCCCGGCCCACCCCGTGCCGGACGACCTGCGCCCCGTGCTGCGCGCGCGGCCCAGCGAGATCGCCGAGTACGCCGCCCGCCTGCGGGACACGGACCCCGCATCGGCGGAGCGACTCCTGACACTGGCAGCCGTACTGCGCCCGGCCCAGGAAGTGGCGGCGCTGGTCTGGGTACTGCGCGCCGGGGCGCGGGACGAGGAGGCGCAGGGAGTCCTGGCCGCCGCGGCGGCCGAGCGGGACCCTTACGACCTCGCGGCCTGCGTCGTCGCGCTGCACACGGCGGACCACGGACACGACCCGGAGCGGTTGGCCCTGCTGGCGGCCGAGCGGGCCGCGGAGGACGTCGCGGGGACCGTCAAGGCCCTGCGCGCAGCCGGGCAGGCCCGCGAAGCGGAACTGCTGCTGACGACGGCGATCGGCCGCCTCCGGTCGACCGAGACCATCCTCGGGCTGGCCGGGGCCTTCTGGTCGGCCGAGCTGGATGCCGAAGCCGAACGCGTCCTGCACGCGGCGGCCACGTCCTCGGAGGAGGAGGCCACGCGGCTGGCCGGAGCACTGCTGACGATCGGGCGCCAGGCCGAGGCCCTTGAGCTCTACCTCCGGACGCCGTCCGTGGTCGTCTGGCGCCCCGCGGAACTGGTGCGCGTGCTCAAGCTGTTGGGCGAGAGGATCCGACCGGAGGACGCGCGGCGACTGCTGCGCCTGGCCGTCGGGGAGTCCGCGACGGCCGAGGGGATCGCGCGGCTGTGCGACGGGTTGTGGGCGGCCGGGATGAGGGAGCGGGCCCTGGAGGTGCTGGGGCAGGCGGCCACCTGGCTGTCGGTGGAGGCCGTCGTCGTGCTGGCCGACGTGCTGCGGGGCGACGGCCACGAGGAGGCGATGCTGTACCTGCTGCAGGAGGCGGCCGAGGCGCACCCCGTGGCACAGACCGTCGCCCTGGTCGAGGCGCTCCGGGCGATGGGCCGTCCGCTCGACGCCATCCGGCTCCTGAGCGATGCCGCGCGCCGCCCCGGAGCGCAGATCGCGGAACTGCTGATCCTGCTGGAGGAGCTGGGCAGCCCGAGGGACCGGTCCCGGGTACTGGAAGCCCTGCCCGAGAGCCCCGTCTCCCAGCACGGCCACACGGCGTCCTGGGACTACGACGCGCGGCGCGTCGAGCTCATCCGGGCACTGCACGCGGCGGGCAGGGACCACCGGGAGGTGAGCGGGCGGCTGGCCGCTCTCCCCAACGGTCCGCTCGCCGAGGTGCTCAGGCAGCTGAGGGCTGCCGGTGCCCATGACGTGGCCCACGTCGTCCTGGGCCAGCTGGCGGCCGCCGATCCGTTGGCGGCGGTACGACGCCTGAGCTACCTCCAGGCGAGCTCCAGGCTCGATACCGCCGTGCTGTCGGGGCTACTGCGGTCGGCCGACAGCCCGGTGCGGAACGCGGTCGGGGAGTTGTCGTCGGATGCCGTCCTGGGCATCGTGCGGGGCCATGCCCTGCCCGAAGCGGCCGTCAGTGCCATGACCGCCGCGGGGCTCGGCCGTCAGGTCGAGGAAGCGCTGGGGAAGTTCACCCGGGCCGCTCCGGTCGCGGAGGTGATCCAGCTGCTCAGACGCCTGCGCGACGACTCGCTGACCGGGGAGGCCCATACCGTCGTCCGGGGTGCCGGGTGGATGTTTCCCGAGCTCTACCGGGATTTCGCCGTCGCGTTGTGGAAAGCGGGTCTGTCGGAGTACGCGGTGTACGCCCTCGAGGCGAACGCTGCCCGGCTGGGCCGATCGCTCTGCGAGGAACTGGCCGGAATCCTCCACGTCCCGGTCCCCGCGGCAGCGGGCTCCCCGACTTCGGCACCACCGACCTCGGCGCCCGAAACGGTACGCTCCCGCCCCTGGCACCGCTTCGGCCGCGGCTGACCGTGGGACCGGTCGGGGGAATGAGCGGCACCCGGTGGGCGCGCGGCGGTGTCGGGGCGGGGGCGCCGCGGCGGATGCGGTGAGGATCGGGGCATGGGCTTCGTACTGCCGGTCCTCTTCGCGCTGTTCGCGGCGCTCAGCAACGCGCTCGGGACCGTGCTCCAGCGGCGGGCGGCGCTCACCGTGCCTCAGAGCGACGGCTTCCGGTTCGGTCTCGTCCTCGACCTGCTGCGCCGTCCCGTGTGGATCGGCGGGATCCTGGCGGTGATCGCGGCCGGCGCCGGCCAGGCCGCGGCGCTCGCCACCGGTGCGCTGGCCCTCGTACAGCCCTTGTTCGTACTGGAGTTGCCGTTCGCGCTGCTCATCGCCTCGCTGGTGGCGCGCAGCCGGCTGCCCGGGGCGGTGTGGCTCGCCGTCGCCGCGGTGGTGGCCGGGCTCGGGATCGCGCTGGGGGCCGCCTCGCCGTCCGGGAACCGCACGCACGTCCCCTTCGACCGCTGGGTCCTGGCGCTGGCGGCGTGCGCGGTGGCGGTGGCGCTGCTGTCGGCGGTCGGGCTGCGGCGGCCCCCCGGCCGGATGCGGGCCGGCTGCCTCGGGGCGGCCACGGCCGTCTGCTACGCGCTCACGGCGGCCCTGATGAAATCGGCCGTGCACGTGCTCGACGAGGACGGCATCGGCGGTTTCCTGACGACCTGGGAGACGTACGCCTTCGGCGCGACCGGCATCTGCGCCCTGCTGCTCCTCGAACACGCCATGCAGGGCGGCCCGCTGGTGGCCTCACAGCCGGCGCTGACCCTCGGCGACGCGGGCGTGAGCGTGGCGCTCGGCGTGCTGCTGTACGAGGAACACCTGCGGGGCCACTGGTGGTTGGTCCCCCAGCTGCTCGGCCTTGTCCTGATCGGCGCCGGAGTGATCGCCCTGGCCAGGCACGGCGGGGAGATCGAGGAGGGTGTTCCGTAGGACCTACGGGCGGTAGAGCGTCCTGGCGCGCTCCCGGTCGGCGGGCGCGTCCTGGGGCACGTGCAGGAAGTGCTCCAGCTGCCATGCCTGGGCCAGGCCCGCCTGCCGGTTGGCCGTGGTCACCCAGGGCGGGTAGACGCGGAAGGCGCGCTTGCCGCCGACGCCGTCCGCCGATACGACTCCGTGCCGCAGGAGCGCGGCGACGGGGAAGACGAACTGGCCGGAGCGGCCGGGCTCGCGGGTGGCGATGACGAAGAGGTCGACGGGGTCGGCGGCGTCGAACGGCCGGATGGGTCCGGCCGGGGACCGCTGCCACACGGTGACGAACTGCCCGGCCTTCGTCGGGGTGGTCTTGGCGGCGCGGAACCGGACGCGGAGCCCGTCGAGGGTGAAGGCGTGCGCAGCGTACGCGGCGCCCTCGGCTTCGGGCACCGGCTGCGAGCAGGCGAACCGGCAGGGGTCGTAGACGAGCGCCTTCGCCGCCATGAGGTCGCCGTGCACCGGGACGCCGTCCGACCAGGGGCGGAGGCCGCCGGTGTGGAGGCCGGTGGTGTCGAGGCCCGCGGCGGGGAGCCCGGCCGCACTGAGGCCTGTGGTGTGGTGGTCGGACGTGTTCGCTCGGCTCGTCGGCATGCCCTCAGCCTGTCACGGAGCCGGTCCGCGGACCGTGCCAGGTCCCGCCCCGGCCGGGGCGGGACCTGGCACGGCCCCGGTGGCGCTCCCTCAGGGGGTGGGCGCGAACTTCGCGGCGGCCGGCGCCGTCGCGGCCTCCTTCACCACCTTCATGCCGCCGGGAACCGTGGCGTCCGGCTTCAGGATCACGCTCTGCCGGGTGGAAGGGGCCTTGGGGTCCGAGAAGTCGTGGGTGATGCCGAAGCCGTTGTCGTGGGAGTTCAGGCTCAGCAGCGCCTTGCGGATCCCCTCGCGGGTCAGGTCCTTGTCGGCGCAGGCCTTCTTCAGTACCTCACCGAACAGCGAGCCGGCGGTGAATCCGGCCACCACGCCGTTGTCGAGGCCGGCGTCCGGGTACTCCGCCTTGTACGCGCCGGCGAGGGCGGCCGGACCCGCCTCGGGCGAGCCGATCGGCAGGGCCGAGGAGGCGACGTAGTAGTCCTTCTGCAGGGCCGCGCCCGCGGGAGTGGCCAGCAACTGGGGGGAGAAGGCAGAGTTGTTGCCCACGAACGGCACGTTCCACCCGCCTGCCGCCGCGACCCCGACGAGCGAGGCGGCCTGGCGGGGGCCGGCGCTGATGACCACGGCCTTGACCCCGGCCTGCTTGAGGGCGGCGACCTGGGCCGTCATGTCGTTGTCGGTCGGCTTGATCTTCTGTTCGACGATGGTCAGCCCGGCCTCCTTGGCCGCGTGCTTGGCCCCGGTGAGCGCGTTCTCGCCGTAATCGCCCTCGAAGTAGACGTGCCCGACCTTGTCGCCCGAGGCGATCCGCTTCTGGTCGAGCAGATAGCCGATGGCGTTGATGGTCTCGATGTCGTACGTCGCGCCCACCGTGCGGATGTACGGGCTGCCCAGCAGCGAGGCGGACCAGGCCTGCGGGATCACCAGGGCCTTGTCCTGGCCGTCGATCCGCTGCTTGACGGCGGCGACGAACGGGGAGCCGATGAACTGGGTGAAGCCCAGCACCGTGGGCTCCAGCTCGGTGTAGGCGGCCAGGGCCTTCTGTGGGTCGTACCCGTGGTCGCGCACCGTCAGCTCGATCGTGCGGCCGCAGATGCCGCCGGCCGCGTTCGTCTGCTTCGCCCAGAGCTGCTGGCCCTGGGTGACGCTCTTGCCGAGCGAGGCGTAGACGCCGGTCATGTCGGTGAGCGCGCCGAGCCGGATGGCCGTGTCGCTCACCCCGGCGCCGGCCTTGACCCCGCCGGCCGCGGGCTTGTCCTCGGAACCGCTCTTGGCCTTGCTGCTGCACCCGGCGGCGCCGGTCAGGACGAGGGCGGCCGCCAGGGCCGCGGTGCCGAGCCTGCTTCTGTTCACGTGGGCTCCTTGGGGAGTGAGGTCCGGGTCCGGGAGATGCGGATGGTGCCGCTGATGCGGGAGAGGCCGCCGGGCAGGAAGAGGACGACCGCGACGACGGCGGCGCCGTAGAGGTAGCGGGAGGCCTCGCCCGGGGAGACCCCGCCGGTTCCGGGGGCGGACACCAGGGGGAGGGCGTCGCTGTAGCGGGTGAGGATCGCGGGGAGCAGGGAGACGAAGGCCGCACCGACCACGGCGCCCGCGACCGTGCCCAGGCCGCCGATGACGATCATGGCCAGGTACTCCAGGGACAGGACCATGCCGAAGTAGTCGGGCACGGTGCGCTGGAAGACCAGGGCGAGCAGTACGCCGGCCAGCCCGGCGTACATGGACGACAGGACGAACACGGCCGCCCGGGTCCGGGCCACCGGCACTCCCATCACCCCGGCGGCGATGCGGTGGTCGCGCAGGGCGTTCATGGCACGGCCGGGCCGGCCCCGCAGGATCCCGCGCGCGAACAGGGCGCCGCAGACGAGGGCGGCCAGGGCCACGTACCAGAGCTTCTCGGCCGACTGCAGGGGGACGGCGGCGACGACCGTCTCGGTGTCGTCGAAGGTGAGGCCGAAGAGGGACAGCGGCTCCACGGCACGGCCGTTGAAGCCGCCGGTCAGACTGGTCGCGTTGAAGAGCAGGTGCTGGCCGATGAAGATCAGCGCGAGGGTGGCGATACCGAGGTACGCGCCGCTCAGACGGCCCGCGATCGGGCTGAACAGACCGCCCGCCGCCCCGGCCACCGCCACGGCGAGGAGGGCGGCGAGCCAGCTGGGCAGGCCGAGCCCGACGAGGGTGTGGCCCCCGACCGTGCTGCCGTCCCCGGCCAGCGCGCAGTAGCCGTACGCGCCGACGGCGAGGAAGAAGGCGTGGCCCATGGACAGCTGTCCGGTGGCTCCGGTCAGCAGGTTGAGCCCGATGGCGCCGATGGCCGCGGCCATGGCGAAGAGCCCTGCCTGCAGCCAGAACCGGTCGAGGTAGAAGGGCAGCGCCAGCAGCACCGCGCCGAGGACGGCCGCCGACACCGTCCGGGCCCGGAGCCGCCCGGGCCGGGCGGTCGTGGTCTCAGACACGGGCGAGCTCCTTCGTACCGAACAGACCGGCCGGGCGGACCAGGAGGACGGCGACCATCACCACGTACGGCGCGAGGTCGCCGATGCCCCGGCCGAGGAAGGCCAGCTGGCCCTGGTACCCGGTGGCCAGCGCCTCCGTGACCCCGACGATCAGGCCGCCGGCCAGTGCGCCGGTCGTGGAGTCGAGGCCGCCCAGGATCGCCGCGGGGAAGGCCTTGAGCGCGGCCAGGGAGGTGGCGCGCTCCAGGCCGGGCGTCGGGAAGACCGTCAGGAAGAGCGCGGCGACGGCGGCCAGTGCCCCGGCCACCGCCCAGGCCGCGAGCGAGACCCGGCCCAGGCGCACGCCCATCAGCGCGGCGGTCTCGGGCTTCTCGGCGGCGGCCCGCATCGCCACCCCCCACGAGGTGTGGCGGAACACGAGCAGGAAGACGGTGATCAGCAGACCGGCGGCCAGGATGGCGGCGATCCGGGTCTCGGCCAGCGTGACGGGGCCCAGGTGCACGACGCGGTCGCCCCACGGGTCGCCGAGCGGGAGCACGTCGGTGCCGATGCGCCGGGTGAGGTCGGTGATGAGGAGGATGTCGACGCCGATGGTGACGATGGCCAGCACGCTCTGGTCCTGACCCCGGTAGCGCCGCATCACCAGGAACTCGATCGCCGCGCCGACCGCGGCGGCCGCCAGGGTGCCGGCAGCGAGGGCGGGCCAGAAACCGATCTCCTCGTGCAGGGTCGCCGTGACGTACCCGCCGGCCAGCAGGAGCGAGGCGTGGGCGAAGTTGACCACCTCGGTGGCCTTGAAGATGATCACGAAGCCGAGGGCGATGAGCGCGTAGACGCTGCCCATCGAAATTCCGCCGAAGAGCAGTTCGAGGAAGGTGCTCACGCGGCCGGGTCCTCCTCTCCGAGGTACGCGCGGATCACCGCGGGGTCGTTCTGCACCTGCGCGGGGGTCCCGCCGCCGATGCGCCTGCCGAAGTCGAGTACGGTCACCGCGTCCGCGAGCCGCATCACCACCCCCATGTCGTGTTCGACCAGCACGATCGAGATTCCGAGGCCGTCACGGACGCCGGCGATGACGGCGGCCGTGCGGTGGCGCTCGTCCGCGGTCATGCCGGCGACGGGTTCGTCCAGGAGCAGCAGCCGGGGCTCCATGCACAGGGCCCGGGCGAGCTCGACGAGCTTCTGCTTTCCGTACGGGAGCGAGCCCGCCGGCGCCCCGAGGTCGCCCTCCAGGCCGACGAACGCGGCGATCTCCCGTACGCGTTCACGGTGCAGGCGGTCCTCGCGCGCGGCGGCCGGCAGCCGCAGTCCGGCGGCCAGGAACCCCGACCGCATCAGCCGGTGGCGGCCCAGGAGCAGGCTGTCGGCGACCGTGGTGTGCGGGGGGAGCGCCAGGTTCTGGAAGGTCCGGGCGACGCCCAGGGCCGCGACGTCGTGCGGGGCGAGGCCGGTGAGCTCGGCGGTCCCGAAGCGGACGCTGCCGGCGGTGGCCCGGTACACCCCGGAGAGCACGTTGAAGCAGGTCGACTTGCCCGCCCCGTTGGGCCCGATGACGGCGTGGACGCTGCCGGGGTCCACGGTGAAGGAGACGGAGTCGAGGGCGGTCAGGCCCGCGAAGCGGACGGTGACCCCGCTGACCTCGAGCGGCGGGGGAGGCGACCAGGACCCGGTCACGCGGACCACCTGCGCAGCGTGCGGGGCGCCCCGTCAGGTGCCTGCGCCCCGGCCGGTGCCCGCGAGGGCGCGGCCTCGTCGGTGATGCCGAGATAGCGTCGGCGGACCTCGTCCGAGGCGGCCAGCTCCGCGGCCGGGCCGTCCAGGGTGACCTCGCCGACCTCCAGCACGTAGGCGTGGGAGGACAGGCGCAGGGCCAGGGCCGCGTTCTGTTCGACGAGGAGCACCGAAGTGCCGGAGGCGTTGATCTCGGTGACGGTCTCCGCGATGGCGGAGGCCATCTTGGGGGCCAGCCCGAGGGTGGGCTCGTCGAGGAGCAGCAGGCGGGGGCGGGCCATCAGCGCCCGGCCCAGGGCGAGCATCTGCTGCTCGCCGCCGGACAGCAGGCCGGCGCGCTGGCGCGCCCGCTCGGCCAGTACGGGGAACAGCTCGTGCACCCGGGCGAGGGACCGGGCGGTGTCCGCGCGGGACCCCGAACGGCCGCCCAGCGCCCCGGCGCGGAGATTGTCCGCGACGGTCATCCGCGTGAACACCTGCCGCCCCTCGGGAACCTGCACCACACCGGCGGCGACCACCCGGTCCGGGCCGAGCCCGTCGAGCGGCCTGCCGTCGAAGCTGATGGTCCCCTCCGTCACGGCGCCCCGGTGGAACGGGAGCGTCCGGGACACGGCGCGCAGCAGCGTCGACTTTCCGGCCCCGTTCCCGCCCAGGACGACGACCACCGCTCCGGCGGGCACGTCGAGCGATACGGCGCGCAGCGCCCGGACCGGCCCGTAGCCGGCCGACAGCGCACGCACCTGTAGCGAAGCCACGTACTCTCCCTTCTCCTCTGTTCTTCTCCTCCGCGGGACCTTGTGCTGGCGCACAGACCAGCACCGGGCAGGGCCGCCGTCCACGGTCGGAAGCGGAATCGCTGCGGATGACCAGCGGCGGCCGAACCGCGTTGTGCAAACGCACAGACCTGTTGCGCGGGCCGCTGACGGGGGCGGATGCGGATGACATCCTCGGCGCCCATGGGCGGACGCAGAACGCGCACGGAACAGGAATGGTCGGTCCTGCTGTCGGCAGCGGACGTACTGATCGCCGGCATCCCCGGACTCACCGACCAGCTCATCGAGGACCTGGCGAAGCACTCGCCGCTGTTCGACCTCGCCGTGCCCCGGGACGAGCACTGGCAGCAGGTCAGCGAGGCCATGCACTACGGGATCGAGGCGTTCGCGGCGCGGAGGTCCGCGCCGCGCAAGGACCTCGCGTACGCCGAGGAGCTGGGCCGCAGGCGGGCCGAGCAGGGGCTTCCGCTGGACCTGCTGCTCTACGCGTACCGCAGGGCGGGGCGGCTCACCTGGGACGCCCTGCTGGACATCGTCACCGAGAAGGACCCGGAGGCGCTGCCCGTACTGGCGCGTGCGGCCGGGGCCATGTGGGCGGGGATCGAACAGCAGGCGACCGCGACCGCCGAGGCCTACCGGACGGCGGAGCTGGAGATGCGCCGGCGCAGCGACGAGAGGGTGCAGGCCCTGCTGGACGCGCTCCTGGAGGGGGACGCGTCGCCCGGGCTGGCCGCCCAGGTGGCGCTGGCCCTGGACCTGCCGGAGCAGGGGAGGTACGCGGTGGTGGTGCTGCCCGCGGACCGGGGCGACGCCGTGCACCGGGTGGCGGCGGCGCGCGGGATGCGCCTGTTCTGGCGGATGCGCACGGAACGGGAGCTGGCGGTCGTTGCCTTGGGCGACTGCTCGCCGGCCGATCTGGCGGTGGAGCTGGCCGACCGCTGTCCGGGGCCGGGCGGGATCAGCCCGGCCGTGGAGGGCCTGGCCGAACTGGGCCGGGCACGGCGGCTGGCGGAGACGGCGCTGCGGACCTGCGGGCAGGACGAGCGGACCCTGGTGCAGCTGACCGACCGGCTGCCCACGGCCCTGGTGGTCCGCCAGCCGGAGCTCTCGGCGGAACTGGTCCTGTCGGTACTGGGACCGCTGCTGGAGCTGGATCCGGCGGACCGGGCGATGCTGCTCGAGACCCTGGACGCCTGGCTGGCCGCGGAGGGTTCGGCCGGCCGGGCGGCCGGCCGCCTGTACTGCCACCGCAACACGGTCTTCAACCGCCTGCGCAGGCTGGAGCACGTGACCTCGCGCTCGCTGTCGCGGCCCCGGGACCTGATCGCGCTCACCCTCGCGCTCGACGCGTACCGGTTGTCGGGAGGGTGAGAGCGGAGGACCACCCCGGCGGACCCTGAGGACCCGGAGGGACCCCGAAGAACCCGAAGAACCCGGAGGGCTTCGCGGGAGCGGCTCAGGCGCCTTGAGCGATCCGGTCGCGCTGGATCCGGTGGGCGAGCGAGCGGCGCACGGCCGCGGGCCCGGTGGCGGCGGCTCCGGAGGGGAGGTCGAGGCCGCGGCTGATCTCGTCGTACGCGGCGCGGCAGCCGGTGGGCAGCTCCGCCCGGTGTTCCCTCAGGTCCGCTTCGACGAGGCGGCGCAGCGCGTCGACGTTCTGGGGCGTGAGGCGCTTCCTCCCCCGGGCGAGGGCGTCGACGCAGGGGGTGCAGCTCGCCGCCTCCCCGAAGGCTTCGGAGAGCACCTCGGCGAGCCCCCACAGCCGCCCCTCGAGCCACGGCGCGTCGTCCTGGTCGAGGGACAGCCCCATCGGGGGCTCCGGGGCCTCGGTCCGGTGCTTCGCCACCTGCTTGGACACGGCGGGCTGGCTCATGCCGGTCAGCTGCGCGATGCGCTCCTGCGTCCAGCCGAGGCTCGCGAACACCTTGATCATCTCGGCGCGCAGCGCGCGCATCTCCTCGCCGGCGCGGATGACCTCGTTCATGCCGGCGAGCATCCGCCCGGCCTGTTCCTCGGTCAGCGTCTCGGGGGTCCGGTACGTGCTCTCGTCGGCTGCCACAACCCAGTTATACACCAGGCGCCCTGCCCGCATAACCGGGTTGTACAACCGGGTTGTACGACCCGGTTGTGGATGGCAGGATCCCGGTCATGCCCACTTTCACCGCCCCTGACGGAACCCGGCTCGCCTACCGCGCGACCGGCCACGGCGACCCGCTCGTCTGCATCCCGGGAGGTCCCGCGGACTCCGCTTACCTCGGGGATCTCGGCGGCCTGTCCGCCCACCGCCGCCTGATCGTCCTGGACCTTCGCGGCACCGGCGGATCCGCGGTTCCCGAAGACACCTCCTCCTACCGGTGCGACCGGCTGGTCGACGACGTCGAGGCGCTGCGCGAGCACCTCGGACTGGCCCGGACGGACCTGCTCGGCCACTCCGCCGGCGCGAACATCGCCGCGCAGTACGCGGCCCGGTACCCGGAGAGGGCCGGCAGGCTCGCGCTGATCGGCCCCGGTGCCCGCGCCGTGGGCATCGCGATCGCGGGAGAGACCCGACGGGAGGTCGCCCTGTCGCGGCAGGGGGAGCCGTGGTTCCCGGCGGCGTTCGCCGCGCTGGAAGCGATCACCGGGGGAACGGGCAGCGACTGGGACGCCATCGCCCCCTTCTTCTGCGGCCGGTGGGACGAGGCCGCGCGGGAACACCACGCGGCCGGCCGGCCGAGCAACACGGAAGCCGTGGCCGGGTTCGCGGCCGAGGGCGCCTTCGACCCGGAGGGCACCCGGGCCGCGCTTGCCGGCCACGGGGCCCCCGTCCTGCTGCTCACCGGGAGCTTCGACCTCAACAGCCCGCCCGCCACGACGGCCGAGTTCGCGGAGCTGTTCCCCGACGCGGCGCTCGTGGTGCAGCCGGGAGCCGGACACTACCCCTGGCTCGACGACGCCGACCGCTTCGTGGGGGCCGTCGCGGAGTTCCTCGCGCGATGACCGCGGCCGCCGGGCGGTCAGACCGTGGCGGCGCCGAACCACCGCGGCAGGCGGGCCAGCAGATCCCGCTGGTCCTCACCGACCCACACCACATGGCCGTCGGGCCGCAACAGCACGGCGGGCACCTCCCGTTCGCGCAGCTCCTCGCTGACGTCGACCACGTGGTCGATCCGGTCCGCCCAGCCCGCCACCGACAGGCGGCCGGTCTGGTCGAGGAGGAGTCCGCGGCCGCCGTGCATCAGCCCGTACAGGCGGCCCTGCTTCAGTTCCACGTCCCGCAGCCGCCGGCCGAGCAGTTCGTGGCCCTCGCCCACGTCGTAGCGGACATCGACCGCGGTGATCATCCCGGTCACGTACCGGTTCACCTCCTCGAAGTCCATCAGCTTCGAGAACAGCGCGCGCAGTGCGGTCGCGCCCGGATCGCTCCCCATCAGGGTGATCTGCGCACGGGTGTTGTCCAGCACGGCCGCGCCCACCGGGTGCCGCTCGGTGTGGTAGCTGTCCAGGAGCCCCTCGGGCGCCCAGCCGCGGACCTCGGCGGCCAGCTTCCAGCCGAGGTTGAACGCGTCCTGCACACCGAGGTTGAGCCCCTGCCCGCCGGTCGGCGGGTGGATGTGCGCCGCGTCCCCGGCCAGCAGCACCCGGCCGGCCCGGTACCGCTCGGCCTGCCGGGTGGCGTCGCCGAACCGGGACAGCCAGCGCGGCGAGTGCGCGCCGAAGTCGCTGCCCGTGAAGGCCCGCAGCCGCTCCTTGAACTCGTCGAGCGTGGGTGCGGCCGTACGGTCCTCGGCCACGCCGGCGGCGGGCGCGACGACGCGGTACACCCCGTTCCCGAGGGGGGCCGCCCCGAACCGCGGCTGGGTCTTGTTGACCTCCGCGCCGGCGGCGGCGATCACCGCCGGATCCTCGGTGAGCTCCATCTCGCCCAGCAGCGTCTCGACCTTGGCGGGCTCGCCGGGGAAACCGACGCCGATCAGTTTGCGCACCGCACTGCGGCCGCCGTCACAGCCGACGAGGTAGCGCGAGCGCAGCCGCGTACCGTCCGCCAGAGTGACGCTCACCCCGTCCTCGTCCTGGTTCAGCCCCACCACTTCGCAACCGCGCCGGATCTCCGTGCCGAGTTCGAGGGCGCGCTCTTCGAGCAGCCGCTCGGTGACCGGCTGGGGGACGGCCAGGCCGTACGCGTGAGCCGTGTCCAGCCCGTCCGGCCACGCTTTCATGACGCCGCCGAAGAGACCGCCGACCCGGAACCTCTCACTGACCGCGGAGAACCGGTCCAGCAGGCCGCGCTGGTCCATCATCTCCACGCTGCGCGCGTGCAGGCCCTGCCCGCGCGACTGCAGGGTCGGCTCGGCCAGCTTCTCGAGCACGACGGTGCGCACCCCGGCCAGCCGCAGCTCGCCCGCCAGCATCAACCCGGTCGGTCCACCGCCTGCAATGATCACGTCGATCAACGTGCACTCCCATCAACATCCGCCGCTCATGCCTACGATCGGCGATTCTGCGGGAGGGCAGGGGTCTTGCCGCAAGCCCCCTGGTGCGCTATACGTTGAAAGTGGCGAGGAGAGTCAGCGGCCGCCGGCTACCCGGCGCACGCGCTCCTGCCCGGTGCCCCGGCAGTCCGGGCAGTCCATCCCGAGCCCGCACTCCGCGCACCTCCGGCTGTTCACGAAGCCCAGGCCCTCGCACGCGCGGCACGAGCCCCAGCCCTCGCACACGGCGCACAGCCGGTAGCCGGGCTTCAGCGTCTCCGGGGTGGCCGCGCGCGGCGGACGTACCCACTGCGCGTGGATCCACACCACGGGTGTCTGGCCCGAGATCCGCAGGGTGCGGCCCGCGGCGCCGACACCCGCCTCGAACCCCTCGCGCGTGGCCCTGAGGAAAGGATGCCCGTGGAAGGACCGGCGGGACTCGGTGCGCCAGCCCGCCGCGGCGAACGCGTCGGCGGCGGCGCCGACAGCGGACTCGTAGGATGTTTCGGCCAGGAACAGGGACATCGAGAACCGCTTGCCCATCGCGCCGCCCGCGGTGTGCCGGTCGGCGGTCCGCTCCTCGGCGCGGGGTTCGACGCCGGGGGAGACCCGGGCCGCGACGGACCGCAGCTCGCCGCGCAGCCGGCTGACCGCCCGCTCGAACTCCTCGGCAGCGCCCTCGATTTCCTCGCTCATGGCCACCACCCCCGCACCCATTTTACGGCCGTGCGCGGGCCCTGCGACATCCGTGGGAGGCGGCAACGGCACGGACGCCGGCACGCCGGCCCGGCAAGATCCGAAAGAGACGGCGGCCTAGCTCGGAGGGAGGTCCTTGACGAACATGATCCCGTCGTTTTCGGCCAAGTGCGCCGGGTCCAGCGGGAAGTAGCCGAAGTAGGGGGACGCGCGGGGGACGGGCCGCTCGTCGCCGAGGGCGTCGGCCAGCAAGGCGGCGTCCACGACACAGACGTCCTCCGGGAGCGCGTACAGGACCCCTTCCAGGGTGTCCGGCTCCGGTACGTCCACTCCGTGGTGGCGGATCGTGCCGACCGCCGTGGCAAGGAAGGCGTACTGCTCACCCAGCCGGGCGCTCACGATCGCGCCGGCGCTCCACCACTCCAGTGGCAGCTCGCCCATCCGCACCGTGCTCACCTCCCGCTGGAGATGCCGGTTGTGGGCGTGGACCAGCGCCGGGCCCCGTTCGGCGAGGGCGAGGAGGTTGTCGGCCATCATCCCGTCGCGCAGCGCCATCAGCCGCGACATGCGGCTCGGCGACGTGTCGCCCATCCAGAAGTGGTAGCGCAGCAGGCCGGTCGCCGTGCGCCCGTGGAGGCGGGCCCGGTCCCAGTCGTCCCGTGAGCCCGCCGTGATCAGGTGCGGCGTCTGCATGTCGAGCAGCGCCACCATGTCGTCCGCGAGCAGCCGCAGTTCCCTCACCTCGGCCGACTGCCCGAGGGCCCGGGACGGGTCCATTATCGCGGCCGGCTCGGTCCACCGGTCGTCGTCGCCGAGCAGGCGGTCGAGCGTGTGCGCGGAGCAGGGGAGCAGGCCCTTGTCCCCATGGGCCGCGAGGTGCTCGTGGAGCGCGGTGAGCGCCTGCCGGGGGCTCCCGGCGCCGGTGATCTCCATCGGGCCGTCGATGCCGGCGAAGCGGACCCGCTCCGCCGCGGGCCGGTCGGCGTTGTGGGCGCGCATCCAGCGCACGAGTTCGCGGTTGGCCGCGGACGCGCCGAACCCGTGGCTGAATCCGCGCTCCATGACCTCGTCGAGGCTGCCCTCGCCCGAGGCGACGTACGCGTCCACGACCAGGCCCGCCATGCAGTCGCTCTCGATCGCGATCGTCCGGTAGCCCTCCCGCTCGACGAGCTGCCGGAAGAGTTCGTTGCGCAGATCGAGCAGGGTGTCCTCGCCGTGCGTGGGCTCGCCCAGGGCGAGCAGCCGGGGGCGGCACGGGAACATCCCCATGACGGCGGCGGCATCGACGGCGCGCGCGGTGTCCTTGATTCCAAAAGCCATGCCCTCAACACTATCCTTGAACCTCCGGTTGAGACTTGTGGCAGATCTGGGCAGGTCGATGATGCAGAACCCTCAAAGACAAAGGGACGACCGGCTCAGGCCGGTCGATCTGGCACGCGGACACGGCCTGTCCACGCAGGCTGTCAGGAACTACGAGGCGGCCGGCATCCTCCCGGCCGCCGGGCGCACGCCCCACGGATACCGCACCTACGCCCCGCTGCACGCGCGGGCCCTGGACGCGTTCCTCGCGCTGGTGCCCGGACACGGCCACCAGAGGGCGGCGTCGATCATGCGCGCGGTGAACGGGGACCTCCTCGACGAAGCACTCGGCCTCATCGACGAGAGCCACGCCGAGCACCTGGAGGACCGGCGGACCCTCCAGTCGGTCGAGCACGCCCTGCGCGGCCTGGAGTCCCGTGCCGAGCCCGGGCCCTACACGGCGGCCGGTCCCGGCGGGACGTTCATCGGGCCGCTGGCGGGCCGGCTCGGGATCCGGCCCGCGACGCTGCGCAAGTGGGAGCGCGCCGGGCTGGTGCGGCCGCGCCGCGACCCGGAGACCGGGTACCGGGTCTACGGCGAGGCCGACGTACGGGACGCACGGCTGGCCCATCAGCTCAGACGGGGCGGCTACTTGCCGCAGCAGATCGCCCCGCTGCTCGACCGGGTACGGGCGGCCGGCGGGCCGGAGCCGCTGGAGGCGGCCCTCGGCGACTGGCGGACCCGGCTGTCGGCCCGCGGGCGCGCACTGCTCACCGGGGCCGCCGGGCTGGAGTCCTACCTCGGCGCACGCGCGGAGGACAGGACCCCCGACCCCGTGGACCGGTTGACCTGAACTTCGGTTGAGGTCCTACGGTCGCCCGTGTTGGCCACAGCACCAGACGACAGGGGACGAAGCCGTGAACCACGACACCGGAGCCATCTTCGAACGGACGCTCGTACTGGGCCCGGGAGGGCCGGTCGGCACGGCCTGGATGACGGGACTGGCCGCCGGACTGCGCCGCGGCGGGGTCGATCTCGGCGAGGCCGACCTGACCGTCGGCACGTCGGCCGGCGCGCTGGTCGGCGCACTGCTGACCACCGGTCAGGACCTCGACCGGCTCGCCGCACCGGAGCGCGGGCCGGGGCCGCGGGAGCCCCGGAACGCGGTGGACGGGGCCGTCATGGGCGCCGTGTTCACCGTGCTCGGGGAGGGCCTGGAACCAGGGGAGGCCCGCCGTCGGATCGGCCGGATCGCCCTCGACCACGCCGAAGCCCGGTCCCGTTCGGACGCCGCCGCCGGGTCCGACGCCGACGCCGCCGAGCAGGCGCTGCTCGCGGGGCGGAGCGCCCTCATCGGCGCGGACGCCTGGCCGGACCGGAGGCTGTTGATCACCGCCGTGGACGCGGCCACCGGGAAGCCCGTGGTGTGGGACCGCACGAGCGGCGTGCCGCTGGTGCACGCGGTGGCCGCGAGCAGCGCGTTCCCCGGGGCGGAGCCGCCCGTGGCCGTCCGGGGGCGGCGGTACATGGACGGAGCCCTGCGCGCGGGGCCGAACGCGGACCTCGCGGCCGGCGCCCGCACGCTCGTCGTCATCGAGCCGATGGCGCACCTGTTCCCACGCGAGCGGCTCGAACGGCAGCTGTCGGCCGTCGCGGCGCGGACCGTGGTGGCCGTCGGGCCGGACCCGGACGCGGTACGGGCCTTCGGCGCGGACCTGCAGGACCTGGCGCGCTGGGAACCGGCGTACGGTGCGGGGCTCGCCCAGGCGCCGGCCACCGCCGAACTGCTCCGTACCGTGTGGCGGGCCGGGGCCGACAGGGTCTGACGGCCCGGCCGCTCAGGCCCGGACGGGGAGCTCCCCGCCGACCCGGCGGTGTTCGAGGGCGCGGGCGATCCGCCGCTCCAGCACCGACCGGCAGTCCGGCCATTCCGTCGAGGTGATCGAAAAGATCGCGGAGTCGCGGAGCCGGCCGTCCTCGCCCGGCGCCCAGGACCGGGACCAATTGCGCAGCACGCCCTCGAAGCGCGCGCCCACGCCTTCGATGGCCGCCCGTGAGCGGGCGTTGCGGGCATCGGTCTTCAAATCCAGGCGTTCCACCGCCCAGTTCTCGAAGGCGTGCCGGAACAGCAGGTACTTGGCTTCGGTGTTGACGCCCGTCCCCTGGGCCGACCCCGCGAGCCAGGTGAAACCGACCTCGATCGCGTACAGGCCGTCTCCGGTCGGCCACGGCCTGGGATCCCAGTAGGCCGTGACCCCGACGGCGCGTCCCGACGCCCGGTCCACCTGCGCGTACGGGGCCAGCTTCCCGGCGGCGGCCCGGGCGAGCTGGGCGTCGACGTATCCCCCGACGGTGGCTGCCGCGGGCACCCAGGTGAACCCGTAGGAGGCCCGGTCCTCCTCGGCCGCCAGGGCCAGGTCCGCCGCGTGCCGGTGGCCCAGTGGCTCCAGGCGTACGAGCCGGCCTTCCAGGACCGGTCCTTCGAGTGTGAACCCCATCGATCGCACATCGCCCGTCGTCGCCACCGCTTGTTCCGGTTCCGAAGCCTTCCAGAGCAGGCGCGTCCTGTCGCGCGAATTCGGCGCGGGCCGGGGCCGGTTGGGGCCGGCCGGTGCGGGTCGGGGACGGCCGGCCCGGTCATCCGCGTCATCCCGTCGGCCCGTCATCCCGTCGGCTGAGCGG
Organism: Streptomyces sp. ICC4; assembly: GCF_003287915.1. Taxonomy (NCBI): domain Bacteria; kingdom Bacillati; phylum Actinomycetota; class Actinomycetes; order Kitasatosporales; family Streptomycetaceae; genus Streptomyces; species Streptomyces sp. ICC4. The sequence goes on from NZ_CP030286.1 coordinate 1,033,373, forward strand.
CCCGTCGGCCTGTCGCCCCTTCGGCCCGCTCAGCCGGCGGGTCCGGTCAGGGCCGCGTCGACCGCCGCCTCAGCGTGCAGGCGGGCGGTGGGGAAGACCGGTACGGGGCTGTCCCCGGGGCCGATGAGGAGTTCGATCTCGGTGCACCCCAGGACAACGCCCTCGGCGCCCCCGGCGACGAGGTCTTCGACGACCCGGCGGTAGGCCGCGCGCGACTGCTCGCGGACGACGCCGAGGCAGAGCTCCTCGTAGATCACCCGGTGCACGAGCGCGCGCCCCTCGGGGTCCGGAACGCGGACGTCGAGCCCGCCCGCTTCCAGGCGGCCGCGGTAGAAGTCCTGCTCCATGGTGAACGCGGTGCCCAGCAGCCCCACCCGGCTCAGACCGGCGGCGCGGACGGCGGCTGCCGTGGTGTCCGCGAGGTGGAGCAGCGGGAGCGAAGTGGCCGCCTCGACGCGGTCGGCCACCTTGTGCATGGTGTTGGTGCAGATGAGCAGCAGATCCGCTCCCGCGGCCTCCAGCGACCGGGCGGCCCCGGCCAGCACCTCGCCCGCCTCCGCCCACCGCCCCTGGACCTGCAACTGCTCGATCTCCGCGAAGTCCACGGAGTAGAGCACGCAGCGGGCGGAGTGGAGCCCGCCGAGCCGCTCGCGCGTGCGCTCGTTGAGGATCCGGTAGTACTCGGCCGTCGACTCCCAGCTCATCCCGCCGATCAGCCCGATCGTCTTCATGCCCGCGCCACGCTCCCGCTCCCGTACGCCGTCACTGACACCCGATCATAAGCGAGTTCATTCAAATGACACGCATCCATAAGGGAGCCTTTGGAGTGCTGTGGGCGTCCGTGCGGTTCCGTAACATCGAGCGATGAATCCTCCCCGGCTGATCGCCACCGATCTCGACGGCACGCTCCTGCGCAACGACGGCAGCCTCTCGATCCGCACGCTCCGCGCGCTGCGCACCGCCTCGGACGCCGGCGCCGAGGTCGTCTTCGTCACCGCCCGGCCGCCCCGGTACGTGGACGTGCTCGCCGCCGCGACCGGCATCGTCGGCACGGCGGTGTGCAGCAACGGCGCGCTCGTCTACGACGTCGCGACGCGCAGCGTCGTCGAGTCGCGCGCCCTGCCCGTGGACGTCGCCCGCGGCGTGGCCGCCGTGCTGTCGCAGGCCGTGCCGGATCTGGGCTTCGCCGTGGAGAGCGGCGGCCGGGTCCTGTACGAGCCGGCGTACCTGCACCGGTTCTCGGGAGGCGCCGACGTCGAATCGCCCGTACCGTCCCTGACGGACCTGTGGCTGACGGAAGTCGCCATCGTCAAGCTGCTCGCCTGGTCGGCCCTCCGGGACGCGGACTTCCTGCTCGCCGTCGCGGAGAGAACGGCGGGCGGCCAGGCGCAGTTCACCCACTCCGGGGGCCGTGGCCTGCTGGAGATCAGCGCGCCGGGCGTCACCAAGGCCGGCACCCTCTCGGCGTTGTGCGCCCAGCGCGGCATCACGGCCGACGAGGTCGTCGCCTTCGGCGACATGCCCAACGACCTGACCATCCTGAAATGGGCGGGCGCCGGCTACGCCATGGCCAACGCCCACCCGGACGTGCGCTCCGCGGTGCCGCGGCACACGGTGTCCAACGAGGAGGACGGCGTGGCACACGTCCTCGAAAAGCTCTTCGCCCCGTCCTGAACACCGGTCACAGCACTAGCCGTGGGCGGTGTCGTCCTGGCGCGGAGACGTACGGTCGAGCTCGTCGAGGATCCGGTGGAGGGGGCGGCGCAGGGCGACGGCGACCGGCCGGGAGTCCGCGCGGGCGTACGCGGCCAGGCCGGTGCGCGCGGTCGCCACGGCGGGCAGGGGATCGCCTCCGGACAGGGCGTGCCCGATGGCGCGCGCCGTGAGCGCGGCCGGTTCGGGGAGCCGGGCACCGGCCCGGACGAGGTCCGCGGCGAGGTCTTCCCGGCCGGCGAACACGGCGACCTCCCCGGCCCACGTCGCCACGTGCGCCGCGAGGCGGTCGGCGGTGTCGATGGCCTGGGCTTGGAGCCGTACGGTCTCGCGCTGACGCCGGCGCAGGGGGTTGAACCTCATGGCGCGTTCGGCCTCGCGGGCCCGCGCCGCGCCGGCGTGCACCGCCTCGACGTCCGCGTTCACCTGGGAGAGGTTGTCGAGGGCCGCGGCCCGGTCGGGGCGCAGGGCCGCCGCGGTGCCGGTGAGGGCCTGGGCCAGGCGTGCACGGCAGTCCTCGCTGACGGCCCCCAGGATGCGGTGGGGGTCGGGCGGCCACAGCAGCGGCGCGAGCAGGATCGTCACGGCCGCGCCCTCCGCGGTCTCCCAGACGCGGTGCAGCGCGTACGCGTCGGGGGAGGTGCTGGCGAAGACCAGCAGCGACGACGCCGCCACCTGGATGTTCAGCCCGCCGCCGGCCCGCAGGACCATTCCGACGCCCAGGCCCAGGGCCACCACCAGGGCCAGCGCGACGGTCGAGGGACTCAGCACGTTCAGGACGACGATCCCGATCACCACGCCCGCCACCACGCCCAGGGTCCGCCGCAGCGAGGTGCCCAGGGCCGTCATCGGATCGCCGCGCAGGGCCACCAGCGGGACGATCGCCGCGAACACCGGTGGCTGGTCGGCCCCCAGCCACAGCGCGACCTGCCAGGCGACGGTGACGGTGACCACGATGCGGGCCGCCGCCGGGCCCTCGGTCCGCGCGAGTTCCCGCGCCCGCCCGCCGCGTCGTGCTCGGGAGTCAGCGAGACCGGTCATCCGGGCCTTTCGGTGTCGCGTCCCCACCCGTCCGCGCCGGCGGGGCCCCAAGCGTGCAGCGCTGCGACGGCCCGGCGCTCCCATTACGCCGAAGGCGGCATGTCACGCCGGGCCGGAACGGCCTAGCACTAGGTGTCCGGCGGGAGGTTCCGTCCGTGCTCGGTCCACGGGCGGAGCTTCTCCGGGTTGCGGACCGCCCAGATGCGGGTGACGCGGTCGCCGGCGAGGTCGAACGCCGCCACGGTGACGGTGACCCCGGCGTACTGGGCCACCAGGCCGGGCCGGCCGTTGACCGTCCGTTCCAGGAGCGTGAGCCCGGGCGCCTTGTCCGCGATGTGGATCAGGTACTGGGCGATCAGCTTGCTGCCCTCGACCGGGCGCAGGACGGTGCCGACCAGGCCGCCGCCGTCGGCGACCATCGCGGCGTTCGGGTCGAGGAGGCCGACGAGGGCCTCGATGTCCCTGGCCTCCCACGCCTCCTTGAAGTGCCGCACCACACCGGCCTGTCCGGCCGTCGGACCCGCCGGCACCCGCTCGGCCCGGACGCGCCGACGGGCCGAGGAGGCCAGCTGCCGGCAGGCCGCCGGAGTGCGCCCGACGATCCCGGCGATCTCGGCGAAGGGGTACCGGAAGACGTCGTGCAGGACGAACGCCACGCGTTCGGCCGGCGTCATCGCCTCCAGTACGACGAGGAAGGCCATGCCCACCGACTCGTCCAGGGTGACGTGGTCGGCGGGATCGGCCGGCTCGCCACCGCCGCCACCGGCCCGCCCGCTGAACCATTCCGTGCGGTCGGGCAGCGGCTCGGGGATCCACGAGCCGACGTAGCGCTCGCGCCGTGCGCGCGCCGAGCCGAGGACGTCCAGGCAGATGCGGCCGGCCACGGTCGTGAGCCAGGCTCCGGGAGACTCGACGGCCTCCTGCTGCCGGCGCGACATGGCGTACCAGCGCGCGTACGTCTCCTGTACGGCGTCCTCGGCCTCGGCCAGTGAACCGAGCAGCCGGTAGGCGAGGTTGATCAGCCGGCGCCGCTCCCCGACGACCACGCCGGGGCCCGGTTCGGTCCCGTCGGGCCCTGCCTCGATGGTGCTGCTCATGACTGCGACCGCCCCCTGGTCCTCGCCCCGCATCGTGCGGGGCCACGTCGTCGGACTACCGAGACACTACCGATCATCGACGCACGGCGGCCGAGGGGGCCGAGGGGGCCGGGGGGCCGCGTCGTGGCGCCGGGGGCCCGCGCGCCGCCGCGTACGCTCGTCCCGTGCCGATCTCCCGCCCCCACCACGTCGCCGTCCTCGTCCTCGAGGGCGCGAAACCCCTCGACGTCGGCATCCCCGCGCAGGTTTTCACGACCCGCGCGAGCATGCCGTACGAGGTACGGGTGTGCGGCGCCGAGCCCGGACTCGTGACCGGTGGTGACGGACTGTCGTACTCCGTCGCCCACGGCCTCGACGCCCTCGAATGGGCCGACACCGTCTTCGTCCCCGGCTACCGGTTCCCGGACCGAGACGACCCGCCGCCCGCCGTCGTCGACGCGCTGGTCGCCGCCCACGACCGGGGTGCGCGGCTCGCGGCCATCTCCACGGGAGCCTTCGCGCTCGCCGCCACCGGCCTGCTCGACGGCAGGCGCGCCACGACGCACTGGCACTACACGCGGGCGCTCGCGGCGAAGTGGCCGCTGATCAGGGTCGACGAGAACGTCCTGTTCGTCGACGAGGGCAGCGTGCTGACATCGGCCGGCGCCGCCTCGGGCATCGACCTGTGCCTGCACGTCCTGCGCACCGACCTCGGCGTGGCCGCGTCGAACCACACGGCCCGGCGGCTGGTCGCGGCCCCCTACCGCAGCGGCGGCCAGGCGCAGTACGTGCCGCGCAGTGTGCCCGAGCCGCTCGGCGAGCGGTTCGCCGCCACCCGCGAATGGGCGCTGCACCGGCTCGGCGAACCCCTGACCCTGGAGGTGCTCGCCCGGCACGCGGCGGTGTCGCCGCGCACGTTCTCGCGGCGCTTCGCCGAGGACACCGGGTACACACCGATGCAGTGGGTGATGCGCGCCCGCATCGACGTGGCCCGCGAGCTGCTGGAGCGTTCGGAGCGGAGCGTCGAGCAGATCGCCGCGGACGTCGGCCTCGGCACCGGCTCGAACCTGCGGCTCCACTTCCAGCACATCCTGCGCACCACGCCGAGCGAGTACCGGCGCACCTTCGCCCGGGGCGAGTGACCCGGGGGCTGGCCCCGGCCCGCAGTCCACGGCCCGCAGTCCAAACGGGGCACAGAACGCGCTCCCGCGGCAGAGTGGCGCGATCCTTGCGGACCGTGGCGATCTCGCCGCTGTCCCCGGAGGCCGCGGCGCGCGAACCTGGTGGCGAACCCAAAGGGACAGGGACAGGGGCACACATCATGACTCGTATCGCCATCAACGGATTCGGCCGCATCGGACGCAACGTGCTGCGCGCGCTGCTCGAACGCGACAGCGACCTCGAGATCGTCGCGGTCAACGACCTCAGCGAGCCGACCACCCTCGCGCGCCTGCTCGCGTACGACACGACGTCCGGCCGGCTCGGCCGTCCGGTGAGCGTGGACGGCGACGTCCTCGTCGTCGACGGCCGCCGCATCAAGGTGCTCGCCGAGCGCGAGCCGGCGCAGCTGCCCTGGGCCGAGCTCGGTGTCGACATCGTGCTCGAGGCGACCGGCCGCTTCACCTCGGCGAAGGCCGCCCGCGCGCACATCGACGCGGGTGCCAAGAAGGTACTGGTCAGCGCGCCGGCGGACGGCGCGGACATCACGCTCGCGTTCGGCGTGAACAGCGACAAGTACGACCCGGCCCTGCACACGATCGTTTCGAACGCCTCGTGCACGACCAACGCGCTCGCCCCGCTGGCCGCGGTGCTGGACGAGCTCGCGGGCATCGAGCACGGCTTCATGACGACGGTGCACGCCTACACGCAGGAGCAGAACCTGCAGGACGGTCCGCACCGCGACCCCCGGCGCGCCCGCGCCGCCGCCGTGAACATCGTGCCGACCACGACCGGCGCCGCCAAGGCGATCGGCCTCGTGCTGCCGAACCTCGAGGGGAAGCTCTCGGGCGACTCGATCCGCGTACCGGTTCCGGTGGGGTCGATCGTCGAGCTCAACACCACCGTCGCCCGCGACGTGACGCGCGAGGACGTGCTGGAGGCGTACCGCAAGGCGGCGCAGGGTCCGCTCGCCGGCGTGCTCGAGTACTCGGACGACCCGCTCGTGTCGTCCGACATCACGGGCAACCCCGCCTCGTCGATCTTCGACTCCGAGCTCACCCGCGTCGAGGGCCGCCACATCAAGGTGGTCGCCTGGTACGACAACGAGTGGGGCTTCTCGAACCGCGTGATCGACACGCTCCAGCTCCTCGCCACCCGCTGACCTCAGGTCGCGGGTCGCGAGCCGACAGCCCCGGGCCGGCGCTCCTCGGAGTGCCTGCCCGGGGCTGCGCCCTTTCCGGTGCCGCGACCCGGGCCGGCGGGCCGCCGGGCATGGGTGACCGTCCGTCAAACTCCGTTGTCAGTGCCTCCCCATAGTGTGGAGACATCACTCGGGGAGCTGCGGAAAAGGAGCAGAACCATGTCTGCCAACAAGATCCAGCACAAGGTGAACCACGTCGCGCTGGTAGTGGACTGTTCGGGTTCCATGCGGCCGCACCAGGATCAACTCGTGCGCGTCGTCGATGAGTTCGTGTCGGGATTGAAGGCCGAATCGGACAAGCTCGGCCACGAGACCCGGATCAGCCTCTACTCCTTCGACCACCGGGTGGAGAACCTGGTCTGGGACATGGACGTGAAGCACCTGCCGTCCATGCGGGGCCTCTACAAGGTCAACAACGGCGCCACGGCCCTCATCGAAGCCTCCTTGAAGTCCCTGGACGACCTGGACCACATCTGGGAGGAGTACGGCGAGCACAGCTTCCTCCAGATCGTGGTGACGGACGGCGAGGAGAACGCCTCCGGCGGCATTCGGCGGCACGACGGCAACCGGGCCGTCCTCGGCCCCTGGCTCGAGCGGATCGCGGCGCGGATGGGCGCGCTTCCGGACCACTGGACCTCCGCGATCCTCGTGCCGAACTCCCTGGCGAAGCGGACCGCCCAGAACTACGGCTTCCCGGCCGGGAACATCGCCATCTGGAACGCGGACTCCCAGGAGGGCGTCGAGGAGGCCATCGGCACCGTCCGTGCCGCCGCCACCAGCTTCCTGCGCGGCCGCGAGAAGGGCGTGCGCGGCACGAAGAACCTGTTCGCGGTCGGCCAGGACCTCTCCGTCGACGAGGTGCGGGCGAACCTCGAACCGGTCCCGGCCGACAAGTACCGGCTCCTGAAGGTCGAGGAGGAGGCCGGGATCCGGTCCTTCGTCGACGCGCACCCGGACGTGACGTACGAGCGCGGATCGTGCTACTACCAGCTCGGCACCCGGGTCCAGGTCCAGCCCGACAAGGAGGTCGTCGTGGTCGAGAGGGACACCGACCGCGCGTACACGGGCGACGCGGCGCGCAGCCTGCTGTTCGGCACGGGCATCCGGGGGACCGTCTCCGTGAAGGCGGGGCACAACCCCGAGCTGGAGGTGTACGTGCAGAGCCGCTCGGTGAACAGGAAGCTCAAGGCGAAGACGCGTCTGCTCATCATGCTCTGACCGCCACGGGGAGACAGGCGTCGAGCCGGACATCGCGCGGTGCCGCCCGACATCGCGCGGCCGTGCCGGCCGCGCGCCGCTGGGTGAACGACGATCGGGAGTGGCTGGCTCGGCTCGGACGTACTGGCCGACCACCTCGGCCCGGAGGCCGGCGGGGCGGTGGCGGACCTGCGCCGGTTCTGGCTGCGCACCCCGCACTCGTACGAGCGGGCTCCGGTACCCGGCGACGGGTGAGCGCGACCGGGCGCCGGCCCGCCTCCTGGGGAGGCGGGCCGGCGGGTTCCCGCGGAGGTCCCGCTGGGGGCGGGTGCGGGTTCGTCAGGGGCAGTTGACCAGGAGGACGGAGATGACGGTGCAGGTGGCGGTCGCGCTGTCGTTGAGCGCGTTGGGGTCGACCGGCGCGGAGACCGTACGGGTGCCGGTGACCGAGATCTGGCCGAGCGAGAGCAGGTGCAGCGGTACGCGGAACGTCTTGCCGGTGCTGGAACCGGCGGCGATCGTGCCGTAGGCGCAGGTCACCGTGGACCCGCTGGTGGTGCACCCGGAGGACAGGCCGTTCGCGGAGGCGCCCGGCGGGAGGCTCGCGGTGAGCGTGGCCGAAGTGACCGTGCCGGGCCCGGTGTTGCGGGCGGTGAGGGTGTAGGTGATGTACGGGACCAGGAGGCTCAGCCCCGGCTGCGCGGTCAGGTCGACGTCGATGTCGGCGGGCGGGAGCTGGTAGGTGTACCGGCCCGCCGCGGCCACGGCGCTGGTGCCGCCGGGCGTGGTGACCTGGACGTCCACGGGGCCCGCGGCGTGTGCGGGTGCGGTGGCGGTGCACGTGGTGGCGGTGCACGACAGGCCGGTGGCCGGACTGCCGGGGCCGAAGGTCAGCGCGGTGGCGCCGCTCAGGCCGGTGCCGCCCACCGTGACCACGGTGCCGCCGTCCGTCGTGCCGGTGGACGGGCTGATCGAGGTCACCGCGGGTACCGGAATGTAGGCGAACCGGCCCGCGGGGGACGGGGTGCTGGTGCCGCCCGAGGTGGTGGCCTGTACGTCGACGGTCCCGGAGCCCGCCGGTGAGGTCGCGGTGCACGACGTCGCGGTGCAGGTGACGCCGGTGGCGGGGTTGCCGGGGCCGAAGGTGAGGGCGGCGCCCGCCAGATCGGTGCCGGTGACCGTCACCGCCGTGCCGCCGCCCGCGAGTCCGGTGTCCGGGCTGACGGAGGTGACCGTGGGCGCGTTCCGGTTGAAGACGAACACGATGCGGCCGTCTCCGGCGTTGGCCCCTTCGGTCAGGGTGACGGACGAGCCGGGAACCGTTCCGGAGACCAGGCTGGATCCGCCGCCCCCGCCTCCGCCGCCACCCCCGGTGGCGCCGTGTCTTCCGCCGGCTCCGCCGCGGCCGCCGCCGCCGTACCCGGCCCCGCCGCGGCCGCCGGCGCCCGTCGGGCTGAACACGCCCTGGCCGGCGCTGCCGCCGGCGCCGTTCGGGTAGGCGCCCGGGGAGCCGTTCGGGCCCTCGTTGTCCGCGCCGGGCCCGCCGAGGCCCGCCGCGCCGCCGGCGAACTGGGTGCCCGGGCCGCCGCCCGTGCCGCCCTGCGCGTCGGGGAGCAGCCCGTTGCCGTCGGTGCCCGCGCTGCCGCTGTTGCCGCCGGCCGCCCCTTGGTAGGCGGGGGAGCCGATGCCCGGTCCGCCCGCCCCGCCGCCCGAACCGGCGGTCAGCAGGGGAGTGTTGACGGCCGTGGTCAGCGCCACCAGCGCGCCGCCGGAGCCGGGTACGCCGAACTGCGGGCTCGGGGCGCCGTTGGCGCCGCGCTTGCCGACGGTGACGTCGAACGTCTGCCCGGGCGTGACGGGGACGGTCGCGACCAGGTGTGCGCCCTTGCCGCCCGGAGTGCCGTCGCCGGCGTTCCCGCCGCCGGCGCCGTCGAGGGTCACCACACCGCTGGAGACGCTGTCGGGCACGGTGATGCTTCCGGTGCCGCCCGCGGAGCAGGTGATCGTGGTGGTGGAGCCCGTCACGACGGGGGCCGCGCACACCCCGTCCGCCGACGCCGGTCCCGCCACGACCGTCAGGCCGCCCGCGGCCAGCGCGGACGACGCGGCCACCGCCAGCAGCCGGTGCCGCCACCGGGCCCCCGGTGCGTGTAACACAGCAGTCGAAGACATCGAAGTCTCCCCCTCTCGCCTCCGCCCGGCAGCGGCTGGAGGCGAAGACTCCTGGGAAGCCGCGGCAGGACGCTTCCGTACGACGAACCGGAGCGCCCGTCGCGTACGCCGGTGCCGGTCGCCGGCATCCCGGGACCCGGCGGAAGGCCGACGGACCGGTGATACCGGCGGAAGCATCGCAGCGGCCGCCGGGTGGCGATGGCCGAATGACGGATCGTCGTGCCGAACATGCCGTAAAACGCCAAATCGGCGACCGTACTCGTACGAATGTCCGAGCGGAATCGAGCCGCGGGCTGTGCCGGGCCGGCGAGCCGCCGGGCCGACCGGTCCGTCCACCGGGCCGACCGCCACCCGTTCCGCGCCTCCCTCGCCGCGAGTTCTCCGTTCACCTCCGCGTAGGGCCTCGCGGGCGCTCGCGCACGAGACGTGCGCTTCGCGGAGTCGGCGTACGTTGGAAAGGGGCGACGACAGGCTGCTGGCCGCTACAGGAGGGTCGGATCCATGGCGCACACAGCTGATGCCCGCGCGACGAGCAGGATGGCGCAGTTCCTGGAAAGCCCGTTCGCGGGACTGTCCCCCTGGATCGTCTTCGCCCTCGTCGTGGGGCCCGGACGCTTCGAGTGGTCCGTCGCACTGGCCCTCGCCATCTCTGTCTGCCTCGTCATCGGCGGCCGCCTGATGAACCCCGGTTCCTCCCTGAAGATCCTGGAGCTCTGCGACGTCGTGTTCTTCAGCGTCCTGACGGTCGTCGGGATCTTCGCGAGCGAGGGCACGCGGCGCTGGTTGGAGACGTACGCGGGCGAGGTCTCCAACCTCGCCCTGGTGGCCATCGCGTTCGGCTCCATGCTGGTCAGGGTGCCCTTCACCCTCCAGTACGCCCGCGAGCAGGTCGACCGGCAGTTCTGGGACACGCCCGCGTTCAAGCGGACGAATTACACGATCACCGGGGTCTGGGGGCTGGCCTTTCTGATCAATGCCGTCGCGGGGGCGTACGGCGACCTCGTGCTGCGCAACCCGAACAACATCTGGACGGGGTGGATCATCCAGGTCCTCACCATCATCGGGGCCCTGCGCTTCACCCAGTGGTACCCGGACGTCGTCCGCGCCCGGGCCCGCGCGGGGGAGCCCGCACCGCCCCTGTCCTCGATGCTGCTGCCCATGGCCGGGCTCCTGGTGCCGATCGGCATCGCCGTACTGGTCTTCGACGGCCATCTGTGGTGGCTGGGCGTCGCGCTGATCGTCGTCGGCGGCTGGCTGACCAGGGCGCTCAAGAGCCAGGTCCGCCCGGAGGGCAGCCCGGACCCCCGACCGCGCCGCGAGCGCCGGGCACGACGCTGAGGCCGGCCCGGTGGACCTTTCTGGTCACAGCACTAGGTGGCCGGTTCGAGGAGGTGGGGGCCGTTGTTGCGGACGCTGTTGACCGCGGTCGAGACGGCGGTCACCGTGAGGCGGCCGTCGCCGGGGGTGTGGAGGAGGGCGCGGAGGCCGGCCGTGTCCTCGTGGGAGGGGTCGAGCCAGGCCTCGTAGTCGCCGGGATCGAGGGCGAGCGGCATCCTGGGGTGGATCCTGCCCGCCGCGTCGGTGGCTTCCGTGGTGATGATCGTGGCCGTGGTGAGCCAGGCGTCCGGATCGTCCCCGTCGGCGACGGCCGGGTCGCGCCAGAACTCGTAGAGCCCGGCCATCGCCATGACGGAGCCGGCCTCGGGCCGGATGAAGTACGGCTGCTTGTACGCCTTCGCGGACGCGGTGGCGGGCACGGCCACCCACTCGTAGAAGCCGTCCGCGGGCAGCAGGCACCGGCGTTTGGCCAGGGCGCGCCGGAAGGCCGGCTTCTCGTGGACGGTCTCCACCCGCGCGTTGATCATGCGTGATCCCACCGCCGGGTCCTTGGCCCAGGACGGCACCAGGCCCCACCGCACCGGGCGCAGCCGCCGCTGGACCTCGCCGGTGTCCCGGGCGGCGCGTTCCAGGACGGCCCAAACGTCGTCGGTGGGAGCCACGTTCCACGAGGGCCCGACGCCCCGATCGGGGCGGTCGGGGGCGAGCTGGGCGTCGAAGAGGCCCGCGAGGTCCTGCGGGGCCCGGGAGGAGGCGTATCTGCCGCACATGCCTCCACTGTCCCACCTTCCCCCGCCGGGCCGGGACGAGCGCGCCGGGACGAGCGCGCCGGTACGCGCCCGTTCCGGCGCGGTGTCCTACACGGGACGCGCCCGGCTGGAGACGGTGACCTGGTCGACCCGCATCGCGTGGCCCGGCTCGGTTTCCGGGCCCGGGCTCGCGCCGTCGGCCAGCGGCAGGCTGCCGCCGATGGCCACGTTGAGGATCAGGAACAGTCCGTGGTCCACCGCCCGCTTCCAGGTCTCCGGGTCCATCCGGGAGGCGGCCACCCGGTGGTGCACGCGGCCGTCCAGGTACCAGCGCACCTCCTCGGCCCCGGGGGCGAGGTCGACCTCGACGGCGTACGAGCGGAACCCCGCACGGCAGCCGTCGCAGGGCTGGGGGCCCGAGGTCAGACCGGCCGGCTCCTGGCACGGGCCGCCCTGCAGGATCCCGCAGTGCATGGTCGCGAAGACGCTGTCCCGCCCGTTGACGGACTCCATGACGTCGAGTTCACCGATGCCCGGCCAGCCCGTGTACCCGTCGCGCAGCGGTGCCCCGAGGGTCCAGAACGCCGGCCAGTAGCCCGCCGCCTTCGCCCCGGTCACGTCGGGCAGGGCGATCGAGGCCTCGATGCGCAGCGTCCCGCCGGGGGGCGGGGCGAAGTCCGAGCGCCTGGTCTCGATCCGGCCCGAACTCCACTGCCCGTCCTTACGGGTGGGGACGATCTCCAGCGCGCCCTTGCCGTCGAGGCGGACGTTGTCGGTCGAGTCGGTCATGGTCTCGATCTCGCCGGTGCCCCACTGGGGTGCGGGGCACCCCGGATAGCAGGTCCCGGTGTCGTACACCCAGTGCGCGGCCGAGGGGCGGCTGCCCGAGGGGCCGTCGAAGTCGTCCCGCAGCAGCTGGGTCCACCCCGCCGCCCCGGGCGTGGCGGACGCGGTCAGGGCGGGCAGCGCCCCGGACTCCGTGAACAGCCGCTCGAGGCGGGGGGTCAGGACGACGGCCGCGACATTGGTCAGGTGGGAGTCGTCCCGGTAGAGCAGGATGCGGTCCAGGACGGCCGGGCAGGTCGGCCCGTCACCCGGGCACAGCACCTGGTTCACACTGACCCCGAGTACGCCGGGCAGCGCGCCGGAGGCGATCCGCCGGGCCAGCGGATCGGGCTGCTGGGCGCCCGTACGGCTGAACGCGCAGGCGCCGGGTGTGCCGGGGCTGCCGGAGACGCAGGCGGGGACGTCCGTGCCGGGCGCGGGGGTGTCCTCGATGTAGACGATCGGCGCGCCGATCGCCCGCAGCGGCTCGAGGGTCTTGTCCCAGGCCTCGGCCAGCAGCCCGGCATCGGAGGTGTAGCGGTTGAGCGAGGAGATCACGATGAGGCGGGGCTTCGGCTGCTGCCGCAGCCGCTCCAGGGTATCGGCCCGCCAGGTGTCGCACTCCCGGTAGGCGCGGCCGAGCTGCGGGTTGTCGACGGCCAGGTGCGGCAGCGGGCAGCCCTGCTTGACGAACTCCTGCAGGGCCCAGCCCCGTTGCGAGGCCATGGCCAGCACCGAGGAGAACCACTGGCCGGCGTGCGAGTCGCCGAGCAGGACGATCCGGTCCGGGCTGTCCACCGCGCCGAACAGGCAGTCGGGGCTGCGGGTCACGGCCGGGGCCACCTCGCAGGCCCCGTCCGGCGGGAAGTCCTTGCGGGCCTGGGCGGGGCCGGGGACCACGGGTCCGTCCCCGAGCGGAGTCCCGGCGGTCCGGGCGAGCAGGTGGGGGCCGGAGGCGGCGCCCGGGGGCAGGCCGTTCACCTCGACCGGTGTGGCCGGACCCAGCAGGTTCAGTGTCGTGGTGCCCACGACGAGTGCGAGCACGATGGGCAGCACGATGGCCGTGATGCCCACCGACAGCCCGCGGCGCGGGAGTTCGGAGACCGTCCGGCTGCGGCGCAGCGGCTGCTCGACCCAGCGCATGGTCGCGTAGGCCGGCAGTGCGGCCGCCAGCGTGAGCGCGGTCTTCACCGGCCAGCCCTGGCTGCCGAACCGGGCCTCGGCGAGGACGAGCACCGGCCAGTGCCACAGGTACAGGTTGTAGGAGAGCCGCCCCACCGCCCGGGGCGCCCGGCCCGCGAGCAGCCGGCCGACCCCGTGGGAGCCCATCGCGTTGCGCTCGCCCCGGCCGGGTATCGCGGCGAGGATGACGGCAGCGGTGCCCAGGGTCGGCACGAGGGCCGCGTAGCCGGGGTAGGGCGTGGAGGTGTCGTACGAAACGGCGCACCAGACGATCGCGGCGCCCCCGGCCCAGCCGCACAGCAGCCGCAGCGGCCGCGGGCCGCGCATGAGGTGCCAGGGGAGCAGGGCGAGCAGGGCGCCGACGCCGAACTGCCAGACCCGCGAGGGCGTCGCGAGGTAGGCGAGCGAGGCGGAGTGGTCCGTCCAGTGCAGGGACAGCGCGAACGAGAGGAGGACCAGCGGCGCGGTGGCGAGGGCCACGGCGGAGCGCACGGCGCGACCGCGGCGTACCGCCCGGGCCGCGGCGAGCACGATCAGGGCGAGCAGCGGCGCCCAGAGGAGGTAGAACTGCTCCTCGACGGCGAGGGACCAGAAGTGCAGCAGGGGGCTCTGGTCGTGTCCGGCGGCCAGGTAGTCGGTCTGCTGGGCGATGAACCGCCAGTTGGCGGCGGAGAGCGCCGCGGCGGCTACGTCGTTCTCCAGGTCCGCGCGGCGCAGCGGGACGGTCAGCCAGGCCCCGGCCAGGGCCACCGCGCCGAGGACGACGGCGGCGGACGGCAGGAGCCTGCGCGCGCGCCGGGAGAAGAAGTCCAGGAGCCGGATCCGGCCGGTGGTGACCGCCTCCCGGACGAGGAGGCCGGTGATGAGGTAGCCGGAGACGACGAAGAAGACGTCCACGCCGACGAAGCCGCCCGCGAGGCCGGGGATCCCGGCGTGGAAGGCGAGTACCGCGAGGACGGCGACGGCGCGCAGTCCCTCGATGTCGGGCCGGAACGCGGACCGGTGCGGGCTGGGCCCGGACTCGCCGCCGGAGGGCGACGGGGACGCCGGGGGTCCGGGCGGCGGGGTGGAGGCGGACCGGCGGTCGCTGCGCGCGCCGGGTGCCATGGGGAACGGCATGGTGGTGAAGCCTTTCAACTCAGCCAGGGAAGCATCGGGTTGACCCACCCGGATGCCAGCAGGCCGGTGAGCAGGAGGACCGCCGAAGCGGCGAGGGTCTCGGGCCAGCGCCGGGGCAGCAGACCGGTGCCCGGGCGCGCGAAGGCCCGTACGGGGCTGCGCCGGCGGGCGGCGCCCGCAACCGGGGCGGTGCCTTCGGTGGTGCTTCGGGCGGCGGCCGTCTTCGCGCGCCCGGGGGCGGGCGCCGGGCGCAGCTCGGTGATGAGGTCGCGGATCAGCGGGCCGTTGATCTGGCACTGCACGAAGAAGTAGAGGAGCAGGCCCCAGTTGGGCTCCCAGCCGTTGCGGGCCACGGCCAGAGCGAGGCCCGCGCCGGCCGCGCCGTTGGAGAGGACGAGCCAGAGCAGGGACACGCCCACCACCCGGCGGGCCATCCCGCCGGAGGAGCCGGAGCTCCGGGTGCCGGTGGGAACCCAGTCGGCGCTGCGGCCGCGCAGGGTGTGCAGGAAGGCGGTGGCGGCGGCGACGCTGGTCAGGACGTTCGCCCGGATCACCTCGATCCGCCAGCGGGTCCGGCTGATCCGGGGCAGCAGCACGTGCCACAGCCACAGCGGGGCGAGCAGCGGCAGGACGTGCCAGGGCCGGATGTCGTCCGGGTACCAGAACATCAGCACCAGGGGCGGCAGCGGGGCCGCGAAGGTGTTCACGGCGGCGGCCAGGTAGCCGACGACGCCCTCGTAGAAGCACAGGCGCATCCGCCAGGGCGCGCCCATGCGCCGCAGGACGGGGGTGCCGATCAGGTGCAGGTTGCCCATCGCCCACCGGTACTGCTGGTTGACGAAGGACGTGACCCGGTCGGGGGAGGTGCCCTTGGCGACGAGCACCGGTACGTACAGGGTGCGGAACCCCTGTTCGTGCAGGGCGAGGCCGGTGTACAGGTCCTCGCTGTGGTCGAGGCGGGCGAAGCCGCCGGCCAGGTCGATGGCGCTGCGCCGGTAAACGGCGTTGCTGCCGCAGCAGATGGCGGCGTCGCTCGCGTCCCGGGAGGGCTGGATCCAGCGGAAGAACCACTCCTGGGCGGAGCCCGCGGCGCGCTGGATCCAGTCCATGGTCTCGTCGGTGTCGAAGCACTGCGGGCTCTGCACGATGCCGACCGCGGGGTCGGCCAGGTACGGGACGAGGTGGTGCAGGAAGTCCGCCCTGGGGGCGAAGTCGGCGTCGAGGATGGCGATGAACTCGGCGCCGCTCAGGGTCAGCGCGTGGTTGAGGTTGCCGGCCTTCTTCAGGTGTCCGCGGTCCGGGCGCACGACGTACTCGTAGCCGTACGAGGCGGCCAGCGCGGCGACTTCGGGACGGTCGGCGTCGTCCAGGACCCACGTGGTCAGCGCGCCGGGCCAGTCGACGGCCGCGACGGCGCGGTAGGCGTTCTCCAGGACCGGGAGCGGTTCGCCGCAGGTGGGCAAGTACAGGTCCACGCTGGGCAGTCGGGCGGGCTGCCAGGCGTGGACGAGCACCTCGTGCGAGGGCCGGGTCAGCCGGCGCTGGCGCAGGCTGTTCACCGAGGAGAGGGCGAGGGCGACGACGTTGAGCCCGAGGACGGCGAGGAAGGCCCACAGGGCCGGGGTGCGCAGCGCGAACGTGAACATGGTCGCGGCGGTGAAGACGAAGGCGAGCGAGGTGCTGATGAGGACCCAGCGTCGTTGCGGGCCGAAGTACCAGTAGAGCTCTTCGTCGGAAGGAGGTTGCGGAAGATGAGACAAGGTCATAAAGCCCCCCACGGCTGTTTTTATCCGCCCGTTTCAGGTGGCCAGCATAGCGTCAAAGGTATAGACCAATTGTTGCGAGAGGGCCAACAGTGCGAATCGGCCATGTGTTTGGCGCGTCTGAGGTGGTCCAGACCTCTGCGGTGTCCATTCGACCGGCCGCACCTCATCGCTCGGGGAAGGTGCAGGTCACGCGGGGGTGAACAGACCTGAAAGACTTGCGCGACCCGGCTGTTTCGTTCGTCACGGGCTGGGGAGGATGTGCCTGCGGTCGGGTGCGGGTCGCGTGCTCGGCGTCGTGAAACGAGGGGTTGGGCATGGCTCAGGGGACTGTGAAGTGGTTCAACGGCGAGAAGGGCTTCGGCTTCATCTCCCCGGACGGGGGCGGCGCCGACGTCTTCGTGCACTTCAGCGCGATCCAGGGATCCGGGTTCCGGAACCTGGAGGAGAACCAGCGCGTGGAGTTCGAGATCACCCAGGGGCAGCGCGGTCCGCAGGCCGACCAGGTGCGGGCCCTCTAGGCCGTCTCTTTCGGATCTTGTCGGCCGAGCCCGCGGCGTCTGGTGCCGTGCCTGGCAAGGCGGAGGGGCGCTGCGTGTACTGGACGTACTCGGGCGTCCCGACAACGCGGCCAGGCGCGGTGCCGGGCGTCGCGGGCCCGGCAAGATCCGAAAGAGACGGCCTAGACCCGGGCGAAGTGCGGTAGTTGTCCACGGTGGACGTGGTACGGGAGTCGGCCGGGGCCGGCCGGGTCGTCCTGTTCGAGGAGCCGGCGCGGGACGGCGCGCAGGCGAAGACCTTGATGAGCGTCGGCTTCCGGGTCCGGCTCGCCCGTGAGCAGGGCGCGGTGTTCGGGGCCGACGGCCCCCGGCGCGTGGTCTTCGCCGCGGGCTTCCCCTCCGTGTGCGGGCGGGAGTTCGAGGTGACCCGGCAAGTCGCCCTGGAGGCGCAGGAGTCGGTGAGCCCGTCCGTGATCTGCCGGGCCAAGCCGCAGGATGCACGGCTCGCGCTGAGCGCCGTCCGCGGTGCCGCGCACGGCCCGATCATGGTCATCGTGGCCGCTTCGGAAGCCACCGCCCGCGCCTTGGTGCACAGCGACGCCCGCACGGCCCTGGACCGGGGCCTGGACGTGGTCAAGGATCCCGTGGACCGCGCGGACGGCACGGCCGTGGACGTCTGCCTGGTGGACACCCCGCGCGCGGACCACGCCCTGGTCGCCGAGTGCGCCGGCAGGATGACGGCGCAGGGGGCGGCCGCGATCGTCCTGGCCGACACCGTCGGCGACCTGCTGCCCGGCCAGACCCGGGACCTCTTCCGGCGGGTCGCCACCGGCGCCGGACCGCAGACGGTCCTGGTCTCGCACCTCCACAACGACCTCGGCCTGGCCGACACCCTGGCCGCACTCGAGACCGGGGCGCGGGTCGCGGCCTGTTCGTGGCTGGGCATGGCCGAGCGCAGCGGAATGGTCGCCACCGAGCAACTGCTCTTCCTGCCCTACGACCCCGAGCGGCTCCTGGGCCTCGCGCCGACCGTGGTGCTGCCCCACCTCGCCGGCCGGCGCGTACTGCGCGCGCTCGCCGAGCGGCTGGGCCACCGGCTGGATCCGGACCAGACCCTACGTCGTCACCGCCACCAACCCCGGGGCCGTCAACGCGGTCAAGGGACGCCCCACCGGTCAGGAGGTCGCCCTGTGGGTCCATGACGACGCCGTCTGGAGCGACCTCGGCCCGGAACTCGACCTGGAACCGGCCGCCCTGCGGACCGCGTTCACCCTGCTGCGCGAAGAACTGGTCACGCTGCTGGTGCCCGTCCGCGCCGGCATCCGCCCGTCGCCCTGGACCGCTCCCGCCCTGCGCGACCCCGCCGCCCCCCACGCGGCCACCACCATGCTGCGCATCGGCCCCGGCGGCGAGCTGGCCCACGTCCGCCACGGAGCCCAGGACCAGGGGTACGGCCCCGACCCGGACGCCTACCTGGCACACCTGCGCGCGCCGGCCGCCGGCCGCTGACACCGGGCGGGCCCCCTGCCCTCCCGTTCGGAGTGACGGCGAGGTGGGACAGCGCCTTCACTCTCCGTGATGCCCACAGGCCGGAGCCGGGCCCAAGGGCCCGGCCGAGGTGACTTCCGGCGACTCGATGATCGATCAAAGCGGGTGTCTCATGGAGGGGACGGCGACGGAGCCGCCGCAGCCGGAGGTGCTCGGACATGGTCGGCAAGGTTCAGGAGAAGCACGGCTACTGCACGCTGTGCAAGTCGCGGTGCGGTGCGGTGTTCACCATCGAGGACGGCCGGCTGACCGGCGTCCGCCCCGATCCCGCCCATCCCACCGGCGCCGCCATGTGCCCCAAGGGCCGGTCGGCCCCGGAGCTCGCGCACAGCACGGCCCGGCTCACCACGCCGCTGCGCCGAACCCGCCCCAAGTCCGACCCGGACCCGGGCTGGGAGGCCATCTCCTGGGCCGAGGCCATGGACGAGATCGCCTCGAAGACCGCCGCGATCGCGGCCGAGAGCGGCCCCGAGGCCGTCGCCTTCGGCGTCGCGACTCCGTCGGGCACCTCGGTCTCCGACGCCACCGAGTGGATCGAGCGGTTCGTCCGCCTCTTCGGCAGCCCGAACACCGTCTACAGCGCCGAGATCTGCAACTGGCACAAGGACGTCGCGCACGCCTTCACCTTCGGCTCCCCGATACCCCCGCCCGACTACGCGCACACCGACCTGGCCCTGCTGTGGGGCTTCAACCCGGCCAAGACCTGGCTGGCGCAGTCCGCCGCAGCCTCCGCGGCCCACGCGAACGGCATGAAGCTCGCCGTCGTCGACCCCCGCCGCTCCACCAGCGCGCTCTCCGCCGACCACTGGCTGCGCGTACGGCCCGGCACCGACGCCGCCCTCGCCCTCGGCCTCGCGCACCTCCTCATCGAGACCGGCGGCTACGACAGCGCCTTCGTCCGCGCCTGGACCAACGCCCCGCTCCTCGTGCGCGCCGACACCGGCCGCTTCCTGCGGGCCGGCGAACTGCCCGGCGGCGGACAGGGCTTCGTCGTCATGGACGAGACCGCCGGGCGGCCCGAGGCGTACGACACCGCCCGCGCCGCCGTCGCCCCCGAGCGCTTCGCCCTGCGCGGGACCTTCGGCGTCGACACCGCCACCGGACCCGTCGAGTGCGCGCCCGCCTTCGAGCGGTACGCGCGGGCCTGCGCCGAGTGGACACCGGACCGGGTCGCGGCCACCACTTGGATCCCCGAGCGCGAGATCCGGGCGCTGGCGGCGGAGCTGGCCGCCGCCGACGTGGTCACCTACTACGGCTGGACCGGGGTCGGGCAGTCCGCCAACGCGACCCAGACCGAGCGGGCCCTCGCCACGCTCTACGCGCTGACCGGCTCCTACGACTCCCGCGGCGGAAACCACGTGGCGCCCCCGCCCCCGTACCACCCCGCCGCACCCTTCTCCCTCCCCCGTGACCCGGCTCATCGCCACCGACCTCGACGGCACCCTGCTGCACGACGACAAGTCCGTCTCGCGGCGCACCGTCGCCGCGCTCGCGGCCGCCGAGGAAGCCGGCATCGCGGTGTTCTTCGTGACCGGCCGCCCGGCCCGCTGGATGGGCGTCGTCAGCGACCACGTTCAGGGTCACGGCCTGGCGATCTGCGCGAACGGCGCCGCCGTCGTCGATCTGCACGCCATGGGCTCGGAGCCCACCGGCCGGGAGTTCGTGCAGGTCAGGCCACTGCCACGGATCACGGCACTCAAGGTGGTGGAGGCCCTGCGGGCCGCCGCCCCGGGCACCTCCTTCGCCGTGGAGATGACCACGGGCATCAACTACGAGCCCACCTACCCGCCGTTCTTCCAGGACCCGGGCGGCAATGTCGCCACCGCCGAGCAGCTGCTCGACGAGGCCTCGGACGACGATTCGGCGCCCGTCCTCAAGGTGCTGGCCCACCACGCCGAGCTGGCTCCGGACGAGTTCCTGGCACTGGCCCGCTCCGTCGCCGACGCGTACGCCTCGATCACCCGTTCCAGCCCGACCTCCCTGCTGGAGATCAGTGGCCCGGGCGTCTCCAAAGCCAGCACCCTGGCGCTGTGCTGCGAGGAGCGCGGGATCTCACCGGCCGAGGTGGTCGCCTTCGGGGACATGCCGAACGACGTGGAGATGCTCGGCTGGGCCGGCACCTCCTACGCGATGGGCAACGCCCATCCGGACGTGATCGCGGCCGCGTCGGGCCGCACGGTCGCCAACAACGAGGACGGCGTCGCCCTCGTCATCGAGCGCATCCTGGCCGAACGGGCCGCCGGCGCCCAGCCGTAAGTCCAGAGCCTTGGCAGCGGTCCAGGGGGGCTTCTCGGGTCTAGAGCGGGGCCTCCCACACCAGGGTGGTCCCGCCGCCCTCCTCGCCGAGGCCGGGGCCGTACGAGCTGGCACCGCCGAGGGACTCGGCCCGCCGGCGCAGGTTCCGCAGCCCGCTGCGGCGCCCGCCCTCCGGGATGCCCACCCCGTCGTCGGCGACCTCCAGCCGGACCCCTGGCCGCCCGTCGGCCAGGGTGACGGTGGAGTCGAGCACCACCTCGATCCGGGAGGCCTCCGCGTGCCGGAACGCGTTGGACAGGGCCTCGCGCAGGGCGGCGATCAGGTTCTTGCCGACCAGCTCGCCGACGACCGCGTCGATCGGGCCGAGGAAGCGGTGCGCGGGCTTGAAGCCCAGCGGCACGGCTGCCATGTTGATCTCCCGCAGCACCCTGGTGCGCAGACCCGAGGGCGCTTCCGCCGGACCCTGCTGGAGCGCGAAGATCGCGGTGCGGATCTCCTGGATCGTCACGTCCAGCTCGTCCACGGCCTTGCCGACCCCGTCGCGTACCTCGGGCACGACGGACCGGCGCTGGGCGCCTTCCAGCATCATCCCGGTGGCGAAGAGCCGCTGGATGACGAGGTCGTGCAGATCGCGGGCGATCCGGTCGCGGTCCTCGAAGACGGCGAGGCGCTCCCGGTCTCGCTGGGCCTCCGCCATCATCAGTGCCAGGGCCGCCTGGGAGGCGAACTGCGTGGCCAGGGTCCGCTCGGCCTCGCTGAACGGCCGCTTGCCGCGCGCCCGGGGCGTGACGAGCGCACCCAGCACCCGGCCGCCGCTGTGCAGGGGCAGCATCATGCAGGCCCCGTACTGGCTGGTCAGCCGGCTGATCATGCGCGGGTCCGAGGAGGCGTCGTCCACGAAGACCGGCTCGCCCTCCAGCAGCCTGGCCACCACGGGGCTCTCGGCCGGGATGACGACGCCGAGGGAGGTGGCCGGGTTCTCGGCGGAGACCGCGACGATCTCCATGCCGCCCTCCTCGGCCGGCAGCATGACGATCCCCGCGGCGGAATCGGCGAGCCGGCGGGCCTGTTCGGCGACGACCGCCAGTGCGTCGTCCGCGTCCCCGCCCGACAGCAGGGCGGTGGTGACGGCGACGGAGCCGTCGATCCAGCGCTCGCGCTGGGTGGCGGCCTCGTAGAGCCGGGCGTTGCCGATGGCGATGCCCGCCTCGGTGGCCAGCACCCGGACCATGTGGACGTCGTAGTCGTTGAACTCGCCGCCGCCGTTCTTCTCAGCGAGGTAGAGGTTTCCGAAGATCTCCCCCTGCACCCGGATCGGAACGCCGAGGAAGGTCTTCATGGGCGGGTGGTGCGCGGGGAAGCCCGCCGAGCGCGGGTCCTTGGTCAGATCGGCGAGGTGCACCGTGTCGGGGTGCGAGATCAGCGCGCCGAGCAGCCCGCGCTTCCCGTCCGGGCGGTGCCCGATCTTCTTCGCCAGCGCGTCGCTGATCCCGAAGGTGACGAAGTCCGAGAGCCCCCGGCCTTCGGTGTCGACGACGCCGATGGCCGCGTAGCGGGCGTCGGCGAGTTCGGCGGCCGTCTCGCAGATCCGGTCCAGTGTGGAGTGCAGTTCGAGGCCGGTACCCACCGACCGCATGGCCTCCAGCAGCTGCGGCACCCGGGCCGTGAGCTCGGTGGACAGCCCCTGGAGACTCCGGGTGGCGGCGGTCGCGGCCTCCAGTGGGTCGGGCTGCCGCGGCGCGGGCTCCGGAGCTGACTCGGGCGTTTCCTGGGACTGCTGCGCTGACATGCCCTTGAGCCTAGTTAGTCCGGATTAGCGAGGAAAGTCGAGAGTGAGTCGGGACTGGAGGAAACCGGCCGTCGTCGCGTCCGCTTCCCGCTCGCGCTCCAGCAGCCTGCGCAGCGGCCCTTCGGCGGCGGCCAGCTCCGCGTACGCACCGCGCTGGACCACCGCTCCGCGGTCCAGGACGAGCACCTCGTCGACCTCCTCCAGCCCGGCCAGCCGGTGCGTGATCAGCACGGTGGTGCGGCCCTCGGTCGCCGCCAGCAGATCCGCCGTCAGCGCGTCGGCGGTCGCCAGGTCCAGGTGCTCGGCCGGCTCGTCCAGGACGAGGACCGGGAAGTCCGCGAGCAGTGCCCGCGCCAGCGCCAGGCGCTGGCGCTGGCCGCCCGAGATCCGCTCGCCGTGCTCCCCGACCAGCGTGTCCAGCCCGTCCGGGAGCCCGTCGGCCCACTCCAGGAGCCGGGCCGCCGCGAGCGCCTCCCGCAGTTGTGCCTCGCTCGCCCCGGGCCGGGCCAGGAGCAGGTTCTCGCGTACCGAACTGTCGAAGATGTGCGCGTCCTGGGCGCACAGGCCCACGACCCGGCGCACGTCGTCGCCGTCGACCGCGCGCGCGTCGGTCCCGCCCAGGGTGTACGAGCCCTCGTGCTGGTCCAGGAAGCGCAGCAGGACCTGCGCCAGCGTGGTCTTGCCGGATCCCGAGGGGCCGACGACAGCGATCCGGCGGCCCGCCTCCAAGGTCAGATCGAGCCCGTGCAGCGCGTCGCGCTCCTGCCCGGGGTGGCGGGCGGCGAGTCCGGACAGCCGCAGCGGGAAGGGCGAGGCGGGCAGCTTCAGCGGCCGCTCCGGCTCGGCGACCGGAACGGGCGCGTCGATGACCTCGTAGACCCGCTCGGCGCTGCGGCGGACCCGCTGGCGGTACTGGACGGCCTGCGGAAGCCCGGTGACGGCCTCGAACGCGGCGAGCGGGGTCAGGACCACGACGGCCATGGCGACCCCGGACAGCCGGCCCCCCGCGACGGCACCCGCACCGACGGCGGCCGCGCCCACCACGGTCAGTCCGCACACCAGGGCGGACAGACCGCTCCCGAGTCCGGTGACGGCGGCCGCGCGGGCGGCGATCCCGGTCAGCGTGCGGTCGCTGTCCTTCGCGGCGGCCTTCCGGCCGCCCAGCGCGCCGGCGACGGTCAGCTCGGCGGTCCCGGTGAGCAGATCGGCCACACGGGTGGCGAGCTCGCCCCGGGCGGGCGCGAGCCGGCGCTCGGTACGGTGCGCGCAGACGGCGCTGAGCAGCGGTACCCCGACCCCGGCGGCGAGCAGGCCGACGGCGAGGACGGCCCCGGCCCCGGGCAGCAGCCAGGCGGTGAAGGCGACCGAACCGGTCCCGACGAGCACGGCGGTGCCGACGGGCAGCAGCCAGCGCAGCCAGTAGTCCTGCAGGGCGTCGGCGTCGGCCACCAGCCGGGTCAGCAGATCGCCGCGCCGCTGGGCGCGCAGTCCGGCGGGCGCGATGCGCTCCAGCCGGCGGTACACGGACACGCGCAGGTCGGCGAGCATGCGCAGCACCGCGTCGTGGGAGACGAGCCGCTCCGCGTAACGGAAGACGGCACGGCCCAGGCCGAAGGCGCGCGTGGCGGTGACGGCCACCATCAGGTAGAGCACGGGCGGCTGTTCGGAGGCCCGCGAGATCAGCCATCCGGAGACGGCCATCAGCCCGACGCCGCACCCGACGGCCAGTGCCCCGAGCAACAGCCCGAGCCTGAACCGTCCCTGCCAGGCCTTGGCCACCCCGCGGACCCGCCTGAGCGGGTCCTGCCCGCCGGCGTCCGCCGCGCCCTTGCGGTCCGTCCGTTCCGCGGTGGCCCCGAGGATCCACTCCCCGGGATCGGCCGGCCCCACTCCCGGCCCCACTCCCGGCCCGGCGCCGGGCGCCGGAGCCGCGCCCCCGGCGGGCGCGGGAACACCGGGCGCTTGAACACCCGGCGCGGGAAGGGCGGCCGATGCCGCGAGGCCCGGCACGGGGGAGGGCCCCTCGGCGCCGGTCCCGACGCGTACGACGCGGTCGGCCAGCGCCAGCAGCGCCGGCCGGTGCACCACGAGCAGCACGGTCCGGCCCACCGCGAGCCGGCGTACGGCCTCCACGACGGCCGCCTCGGTCTCGCCGTCCAGCGCCGCCGTGGGCTCGTCCAGAAGCAGCACCGGCCGGTCCGCCAGGAAGGCCCGCGCCAGCGCGAGACGCTGGCGCTGCCCGGCGGACAGCCCGACCCCGCCCTCGCCGAGCGCCGTCCGCGCACCGCGCGGCAGGACCCGTACGAACTCCCAGGCCCCGGCGTCCTCCAGCGCGGCGGTCACTTCGTCGTCGGTCGCCCCCGGCCGAGCCAGCCGGACGTTCTCCGCGATCGTCCCGGCGAACAGGTGGGGCCGCTGCGGCACCCACGCGATCCGCTCGCGCCACTGCTCGGCCGACAGCCCGGCCAGGTCCGCGCCGTCGATCCGCACCCGGCCCGCGCTCGGCGCCACGAATCCCAGCAGCACCTGGAGCAGCGTGGACTTGCCCGCTCCGCTCGGCCCGGTGAGAGCCACGCATTCGCCCGGTCCCACGGAGAGCGAGACCGGTCCGGGGGAGTCCTCGCCCCGGCCCTGGTGGCGGACCGCCACGCCGTCGAGCTCGATCCGCAGCCCCGAGGCAGCGACGGCGGCCCTCCCGGCCGGCACGGAGACCGGGGTCTCCAGGACTTCGAAGATCTCTTCGGCGGCGGCCAGTCCCTCCGCCGCCGCGTGGTACTGCGCCCCGACCTGGCGCAGCGGAAGGTACGCCTCGGGCGCCAGCACCAGGATGACGAGCCCCGTGTACAGGTCCAGCTCCCCGTGGACCAGCCGCATGCCGATCGTCACGGCGACCAGTGCCACCGACAGGGTCGCCAGCAGCTCGAGCGCGAACGAGGACAGGAACGCGATGCGCAGCGTGCGCATGGTCGCCTGGCGGTAGTCATCGGTGATCTTGCGGATGGACTCCGCCTGCGCCTTCGCCCGGCCGAAGACCTTCAGGGTCGGCAGGCCGGCCACCACGTCGAGGAAGTGCCCCGACAGGCGGGACAGCAGCCGCCACTGGCGGTCCATCCGGGACTGGGTGGCCATCCCGATGAGGATCATGAAGGCCGGGATCAGCGGCAGGGTGACCACGATGATCGCCGCCGACACCCAGTCCTCGGTGACGATCCGGGCGAGCACCGCGACGGGGACCACGATCGCGAGTCCCAGCTGGGGCAGGTAGCGGGAGAAGTAGTCGTCGAGCGCGTCCACGCCCCGCGTGGCCAGGGCCACGAGGGAGCCGGTCCGCTGGCCGCTCAGCCAGCCGGGGCCCAGATCCGCGGCCCGCTCCAGCAGCCGGCCCCGCAGTTCCGACTTGACCGCCGCGCTCGCCCTGTGTGCGGCCAGCTCCGTCAGCCAGGCGACCAGGCCCCGGCCGCAGGCCACCGCCGCGAGCAGCAGCAGGGGGGTCCGCAGGGCCCCGCCGTCCAGACCGTCCTCGAAGGCACCGACCACGATCTCGGCGATCAGCATCGCCTGGCCGACGACCAGCCCCGCCCCGGCGAGCCCGAGGGCCACCACCGCCCCCAGGAAGAGGCGGGTGGAACGGGCGTACCGAAGCAGGCGCGGGTCGATCGGTTTCACGTGAAACATCCCCCAGGCAGGATCGGGCGGGACGGGACGGGCGGATCGGACTCAGTGCGCGTCGGCGATGTGCTGGGTGCCGATGCGCTTGCGGAACACCCAGTACGTCCAGGACTGGTAGAGCAGGACCAACGGGGTCGCCACTCCCGCGCACCAGGTCATGATCTTCAGGGTGTACGGGCTGGACGAGGCGTTGGTGACCGTGAGGTTCCAGGCGTCGTTCAGCGAGGACGGCATGACGTTCGGGAAGAGCGTCAGGAACAGCATCGCGACGGCGGCCGCGATGGTGACCCCCGACAGGGCGAACGCCCAGCCCTCCCGGCCCTTGAAGTTGAAGCCGAGCGCCCCGAGCAGTGCGAGGACCGCGACGGTCATCGCCACGAGGCTCCAGCCGTCTCCGCGCGAGACCTGGGTCCAGATCAGGAAGGCGAGCGCCAGGACGGCGGTCACCGCACCGAGCCGCAGGGCCAGCTTGCGCGAGCGGTCCCGGATGTCACCGACCGTCTTGAGCGAGGTGAACACCGTGCCGTGGAAGGTGAACAGGCTGAGGGTGACCAGGCCGCCGAGGATCGAGTAGACGTTGAGCAGGTCGAGGAAGTTTCCGACGTACTCCATGTCCTGGTCGATCTTCACACCGCGCACGATGTTGGCGAAGGCCACGCCCCACAGGAACGCGGGGATCAGCGAGGTCCAGAAGATCGCGTGTTCCCAGTTGGTCTGCCACTTGTCCTCGGGCCGCTTGTGCCGGTACTCGAAGGCGACGCCGCGGATGATGAGGCAGATCAGGATGATCAGGAGCGGGAGGTAGAAGCCGGAGAAGAGGGTGGCGTACCACTCGGGGAAGGCGGCGAAGGTCGCGCCGCCGGCCGTGAGCAGCCAGACCTCGTTGCCGTCCCACACGGGCCCGATCGTGTTGATCAGGACCCGCTTCTCCTTGCGGTCGCGGGCCAGCAGCTTGGTCAGTACGCCGACTCCGAAGTCGAAGCCCTCCAGGAAGAAGTAGCCGATCCACAGGACGGCGATGAGCACGAACCAGACGTCGTGGAGTTGCATGGTGTGGTCTCCCCAGCCTCAGTACGAGAAGGCCATCGGCCGGTCAGGGTTCTTGTCGTCCCCGCCGATCTTGGTGGGCGGGTTGAGGTCGGCCTCGGTGAGCTCGGGCGGGCCGATCTTGACGTACTTCACGAGGAGCTTGACCTCGATCACGGCGAGCACGGCGTAGAGCAGCGTGAAGCCGATCATCGACGTGAGCACCTCGCCCTGGGAGACGTGCGGCGAGACCGCGTCCCTCGTGCGCAGCACTCCGTAGACCACCCAGGGCTGGCGGCCCATCTCGGTGAAGATCCAGCCCCAGGAGTTGGCGATGAGCGGGAAGCCCATGGTCCACAGGGCGACGATCCAGTACCAGTGGGTGAACTTGGGGCTCAGGGCCTTCTTGAAGAGGACCAGGTGCGGGACCTCGTTCTCACCGGTGCGCAGCCCCGGCGGCAGCATGAACTTCTTGCGGGTGAGCCAGAGCCCCAGCATGCCCACGCCGAGGGAGGCCATGCCGAAGCCGATCATCCAGCGGAAGCCCCAGTAGGCGACGGGGATGTTGGGCCGGTAGTCCCCGGGCCCGAACTTCTCCTGCTCGGCCTTGTTCACGTCGTTGATGCCCGGGACGAACGAGGTGAAGTCGTCGTTGGCCAGGAAGGACAGCAGGCCCGGGATCTCTATGGCGACCTTGTTGTGGCCCTGCTCGACGTCGCCGTAGGCGAAGACCGAGAAGGGTGCGGGCGCCTCGCCGTCCCAAAGCGCCTCGGCGGCGGCCATCTTCATCGGCTGCTGCTTGAACATCACCTTGCCGAGCAGGTCTCCGCTGATGGCGGTGCCCAGGCCGGCGATGATCATGACGACCAGGCCGAGCCGCAGCGAGGTCCGCATGACCGGGACGTGCCTCTTGCGGGCGAGGTGGAAGGCGGCGATGCCGACCATGAACGCGCCGCCCACCAGGAAGGCCGCGGTCATCGTGTGGAAGAACTGGGTCAGCGCGGTGTTCTGGGTGAGCACCAGCCAGAAGTCGGTGAGCTCGGCCCGGCCGCGCTCCTCGTTGATCCGGTAGCCGACCGGGTGCTGCATCCAGGAGTTCGCCGCGAGGATGAAGTACGCCGAGAGGATGGTGCCGATGGAGACCATCCAGATGCAGGCCAGGTGGATCTTCTTCGGCAGCTTGTCCCACCCGAAGATCCACAGGCCGATGAAGGTGGACTCGAAGAAGAAGGCGATGAGCGCCTCGAAGGCCAGCGGGGCTCCGAAGATGTCACCGACGAACCGCGAGTAGTCCGACCAGTTCATGCCGAACTGGAACTCCTGGACGATGCCGGTGACGACACCCATCGCGATGTTGATCAGGAAGAGCTTGCCCCAGAACTTGGTGGCCTTGAGGTACTTCTCCTTTTCCGAACGCACCCAGGCGGTCTGCAAGATCGCGACGAGCGCGGCCAGCGAGATCGTCAGGGGGACGAAGAGGAAGTGATAGACGGTGGTAATACCGAACTGCCATCGCGCCAGGGTCTCTGGCGCCAGAGCTAGGTCCACGTCGTCGTCTCCTTCGTTTCGCCCGTGGTCACAGCCGCAGTTTGTCTCTTGTATCCCACTCAATCCGGGAGGAAGCAGGACACGCTTGTGAACGCGTTCACATTCACAAGCATTATGTCGTACTGCTGTCGGCGTCTTCCAGGGGGGGTACCTCTAGCGAATACATTCAACAGATTGTTGAATGCGAGCCATGAAGATTCGAATCCTGTGGCCCGCGGGCCACCTCACCGCGACCCTCGACGAGACCCCGACCGCCAAGGCGCTCGCCGGGGCACTCCCGATTTCCGCCTCCGCCAACACCTGGGGCGAGGAGGTCTATTTCGACACCGGCGTCTCCGTGGCGCTGGAGGACGACGCCCGCCAGGTCGTCGAGCCGGGCACCGTCGCGTTCTGGACCGAGGGCGACGCGCTCGCGCTGCCCTACGGTCCGACGCCGATCTCCCGCGGTGGCGAGAGCCGCCTGGCGAGCCCCTGCAACGTGCTCGGCTCCTTCGACGGCGACCCCCGCCTGCTGGCCACCGTCCGCGACGGCGACCCCATCCGGGTGGAACTGGCCTAGGCCCTGCCCTGCCTTGCCCCGCCCTGCCCCGCCCGGGCGGACGGGGCCCGGGCCGGGAGGCCCGCCCCGGCTAGAACTCCTTGAAGAACGCCGCCGCCGTGTTCAGGAAGAGGTCGTTCGCCTCCGGCTCGCCGATCGTGACCCGCAGGCCCTCGCCCGCGAAGGGCCGGACCACCACTCCGGCCTTCTCGCAGGCCGCCGCGAAGTCGGCGGTCCGCTCCCCGAGCCGCATCCACACGAAGTTGGCCTGCGTATCGGGCACGACCGTCCAGCCCTGGGCCAGCAGCGTCCCGTGGACCCGAGTGCGCTCGCTCACCAGCGACCCGACCCGGCCCATCAGCTCGTCCTCGGCCCGCAGGGAGGCGACCGCCGCGTCCTGGGCGAGCTGGCTGACGCCGAAGGGCACCGCCGTCTTGCGCAGCGCCGCGGCCACCGGCTCGTGTGCCACCGCGAAGCCCACGCGCAGGCCCGCGAGCCCGTACGCCTTGGAGAACGTGCGCAGCACCGCGACGTTCGGGCGGGTGCGGTAGAGCTCGATGCCGTCCGGCACCTCCGCGTCGCGGACAAACTCCTTGTACGCCTCGTCGAGGACGATCAGGATGTCCGAGGGCACCCGGTCCAGGAAGCGCTCCAGCTCGGCACGGCGGACGGCGGTGCCGGTGGGGTTGTTGGGGTTGCAGACGAAGATCAGCCGGGTGCGTTCGGTGATCGCGTCGAACATGGCGTCCAGGTCGTGCACGTCGCCGTCGGTCAGCGGGACCTGGACGGACGTCGCACCCGAGATCTGCACGATGATCGGATAAGCCTCGAAAGACCGCCAGGCGTAGATGACCTCGTCGCCGGGGCCCGCCGTCGACTGGATCAGCGACTGGGCGACCCCGACGGATCCGGTGCCGGTGGCGATGTGCTCGACCGGAACCCCGAACCGCTCCGCGAGCTCGTTCGCCAGACCCGTGCACGCCATGTCCGGGTAGCGGTTGAACTGGCCGGCCGCCGCGACCACGCTCTCCAGCACCCCAGGCAGGGGCGGGTACGGGTTCTCGTTCGAGGACAGCTTGAACGCCACGGGACCGCCCGCCGCGGCGGGCCTCCCGGGCTTGTAGGTGGGGATGCCGTCCAGCTCGGCGCGCAGCCTCGGGCTCTTCTCGCTCACCGCAGGTCCTCCTCGACCATCCCGTACGACGTCGCCGTCGACTCAATACTCCTCACCTTATGAGGATTCCGTCCATCCGAGAACGGCAGGCGCCAGGAATGCGGGAGAGCGCACGCATATATGCGTGCGCCGGTGGCCTGCGCCGTGGCGCGCGTCCCTCGTACAGGTGAGTTGAGACCGGCCCGAGAGCGGTCCGTTTTGGCATGCCCGGGCCCGACGACAAGTGCACCCGACACTCTCCGCAACCAAACACCTCTATTTCCAAGGTCATTGGGGGTGGCGAACCGTGCAGAATCGTGCCTGTCAACGCCTGCATATGCATCCGGACCACCCGGGCCACCGAGCCCTACTATCGGCACGCCATGACAGCAGCAGGGAAGCATCAGGTGAGCCGGACCGAGACCACCCGGCGGGCCGCCGGCCGACAAAGCCGGGCCGGCATCAGGGACGTGGCCGCCGCGGCGGGCGTCTCGATCACGACCGTCTCCGACGCGCTCAATGGCAAGGGGCGGCTGCCGGACGCCACCCGCCGCCACGTTCGCGAAGTCGCAGACCGGCTGGGCTACCGCCCCTCCGCGGCGGCCCGCACCCTCCGTACCGGCAAGTCGGGCCTCATCGGCCTGACCGTGACTACGTACGGGGATGAACCTTTCACCTTCACCGAATTCGCGTACTTCGCCGAGATGGCCAGGGCCGCCACCTCCGCCGCGCTCGCTCGCGGCTACGCCCTCGTCATCCTCCCCGCCACCTCCCGACACGACGTCTGGTCCAACGTGGCCCTCGACGGCACCGTCGTCATCGACCCCTCCGACCACGATCCCGTCGTCACCGAACTGGTCCGCCAGGGCCTGCCCGTGGTCTCGGACGGCCGCCCGGCCGGTTCACTCCCCGTCACCGCGTGGGTCGACAACGATCACGAGGCCGCCGTACTGGGCCTCCTCGACCACCTCGCCGCCGCCGGCGCCCGCCGCATCGGGCTGCTGACCGGCACCACCACCGACACCTACACCCGGCTCTCCACCACCGCCTACCTGAACTGGTGCGAGCGCGTGGGCCAGGATCCCGTCTACGAGTCCTACCCCGCCCACGATCCGTGCGCCGGCGCCGTCGCCGCCGACCGGCTGCTCGCCCGGCCCGACCGGCCCGATGCCGTCTACGGGCTCTTCGACCCCAACGGCACCGACCTGCTGGCCGCCGCCCGGCGCTACGGCCTGCGCGTTCCCGAAGACCTGCTGCTCGTGTGCTGCAGCGAATCCACCGTGTACGCCAACACCGAACCGCCCATCACCACCCTGTCCCTCAAACCGCGCCGCATCGGCACCGCCGTCGTACAGCTGCTCATCGACGCCATCGAGGGCGTCGACACGGGTGGCCCCGTCGAACAAGTCGTCCCGACCGAGCTGATCATCCGCACCTCCTCCCAGCGCAGGCAGCCCCGTACGACCGTCAGTCCGCCCCGCTCCCCGGCGCAGGACTGACCACCACGCCGGCCCACCGGCGGGGCCGCCGGCCCCGCCGAGGATTTCAGCAACACCGATATCGGGAGAAAACACCAGGAACGAACGGCTCCGGACAGGATTCACCACCCCTGGTGCGTCACAGAGCGCGAGCTGCATTCCTATGATGGGCGCACGACATCACGGACCCTCCGCCCCGGAGGCGGAAGGGTCCGCAGGTGTACGGCAGCGCGACGGTGGTGGAGGGGTCGATGACTCAGGGGGCCGGTCAGGGACCCGCGGTGCGGACTGACACCGAGCGGGACTTCCGGTTGCCGGTCGCCGAACCAGCCCCGCATGCCGTGATCGCGGCGCCGACCGGGCTTCCCGGTGCCGCCTCCGTCCACGGCGCGTACCCCGCGTACTACGACCAGCCCCCGGCTCCCGTCCCCCCACAGCACGGGTACGGCTACGGACATGGCTACGGCGAACCCGTGCGCGCCATGGGCCACGCCGCGGAGGAGGACGAGCCCGACGAGGGCTACACCCCGACGCAGCGGGACCTGCCCGTCATCGGGCTCGGCGCCCTCGGCGGCCCCGGTGACACCGTCCAGGTCCAGTACGTCCCCCAGGAAGCCTCGGCGGACGGCCCGGGCCCGCTCTACGTCGTCGGCGACGTCCACGGCTACCTCGACGAACTCGTCACCGAGCTGCGGGCGCAGGGGCTCATCGACGCCGACCACAACTGGTCCGCCGGCAACGCCCGGCTCTGGTTCCTCGGCGACTTCACCGATCGCGGCCCCGACGGCATCGGGGTCATCGACCTCGTCATGCGGCTCTCCGCCGAGGCCGCCGCCGCCGGCGGCTACTGCAAGGCGCTCATGGGCAACCACGAGCTGCTCCTCATCGGCGCCAAGCGGTTCGGCGACACGCCCGTCGCCTCCGGCGCCGGCACCGCCACCTTCCAGGCGGCCTGGCTCCTCAACGGCGGGCAGCGCACCGACATGGAGCGCCTCCAGGACGTCCACCTGCAGTGGATGTCCCGGCTGGACGCGGCGGTCCTCGTGGAGGACCACCTGCTCCTGCACTCCGACACCACCGCCTACCTCGACTACGGCGACTCGGTCGAGGACGTGAACGACACCATCCACGAGCTGCTCAACCGCAACGACGCCGACATCACCTGGGACCTGTTCCGCAAGTTCACCAAGCGCTTCGCCTTCCGGGACGAGGACAGCGGCCCCGCTGCCGTCCGCGAGCTCCTCGGCACCTACGGCGGCAGCCGCGTCGTGCACGGGCACAGTCCCATCCCGTACCTGCTGGGCGAGGTGGGCACCGAGGACGGCGACGCGTCGCGCGGTCCGGAGGCCGTGGTGGGCCCCCACGTCTACGCGGAAGGCCTGGCCATCGCCATGGACGGCGGTGTCACCATGGCGGGCAAACTGCTCGTCGTACAACTCCCGCTGAACGACTAGGGCTTCCCGGAGCAGGGTATTTCCGGAAAGCCCCTGTCAAGGCACGGCATGGGCGCTCTACCATCGCTCTATCCGTAGCAGGCTCTCCTCCGTTTGTGCCGGCGCCCGGGTCTACGCGGGCATACCGGCTTCTACGGAGCATCGGGGGATGCACATGACCAGCGCTCCGCACCTGCTCACCGAAGACCGACCGGAGTTCGATCGGCTCCTCGAAGAGGCGCTGCGCACAGCGAACGACCGGCCCGAGCTCGCCTCCATAGGCGAACGGCTGAACGCCGAACAGCTGCGCACCATGGCCATGGGGGCCACCGCGCTGCTGACAGCCGCGGCGGCGGCCGAGTACGACCACTACGTGAAGGTCCGCAAGCAGCGGCAGGACGAGATCCTGTCCACGCCCGGAACCACGGCGGAGGAGGGCGGCGGACAGGGCACGGGAGGCGGCGCGGGCGTCAGTGCCGTGGTCGCGGTCCTCGCGCCGGTCCTGGCCGGCACCGCCATGCTGATCTTCCTGATGGTGGGCTACATCCTGAAGATGATCGAGCCCGAACCCGCCTTCGCCGAAACGATGCTGACGGCGGGCTGGCTCTTCGGCGGGCTCACGGCCGCGGCCCTGCTCTTCGCCGTCATCGGCCTGCTGGTGACGGCGGTCCGCAACAGTTCCACCGAGGTCGTGGCGGACGAGACCGAAGCGGTGCCCGACGAGGTGGCGCGGGCCCGGGAAGCCTGGCGCAACGCCCTGCTGGAGCGCGGCATCATGCCGTTCCTGCGGGACGCGCTGGCCGACCCCAGCGCGGCTGCCGCGCTTCCGACCCAGCGCAAACCGGGGGCCGGGCGCATCCCCAACCTGGGATACACCCGGCCCGATTTCACCAGCCCCGGGGCCCCTTCGGAGGGTCCCCGTCCCGGCTACTCGTCTCCGGACTTCACCAGCCCGGACTTCGGCGGCCCGGAGTCCGAGCCGCGGTGACTTCCCGCTACTTGGTCTCCACGGGCTTGATGTTGCGGTCCTCCCTGCTCAGCGCCTTGTGCGCGAACCGGGCCAGGCCGTTCGCACCCGGGGTGGGCTGAGGACTCGCTGCCGCCCACACCCCGGTGCAGACGAGTGCGTCCGGAGTACCGGGGTCGATGTCGCAGGAGGTCTCGTAGACGAGGCCACCCGTGGTCAGCACCTCGACGTTGACGATGTTGGCCTGCTCGGAGATCGACACCGCACACGCGTCTTCGGGGTAGGTCTCCCCCGTAGTGGTCAGGTCGTACCAGCGCCAGGGGGTCACGTTGGGCTGCAGGTCGCGGATGCCGGCGTAGGTGACGCCTGCCGAGAGCACCGCCTTGACCTCGCGAGATGCCGCGGGCCGGTGGGCGTCGACGTCGTAACACACGCCGCTGGCGCCCCGCGGGCCGGTGGGACCGGTCGGACCCGTCAGACCGTTGGTGCCCGCCGTACCCGTCGGACCGGTCGGACCCGTCAGACCGTTGGTGCCCGCCGTACCCGTCGGACCGGTCGGGCCGGTCGGACCGGTGTAGCCGCGCGGACCCGTCGGTCCCGTGTTACCCGTTTGCCCCTTGGGTCCGCGCGGACCCCGTGGGCCGGTCGGGCCCACCTTGCACTTGTCGTCGCGATCCAGCTGCACGGTCTCGACAGCCGCGTCCTGGGCCCGGGTGGCGTCCGGCCTGTGCTGCCCGGACTTGCAGGAGTCCGAATTTCCGGACGCCGCGGCCAGCCCGACGGCCGGGGACGCCATTCCCGCCAGCACCAGGGCCACCGAGGCGAACGTGCCTCCCACCAGCCACCCGGCCCGTCGGGGCACCGGCCCCAGGTACGTACGGGCCTTCTTCTCAGAACTCATCTACCGCTCCTCGCGCACACCGGATCGAATGAACCTACGAAGCCCGGAAACAAGACCAGGCTCCGCGGGCCATCCTGAGGATCCGAATCTCCCGAGTCCGACCGGCGCGCCCATCGGTCAGCGGAACGGAGCAGCGCGCACGGCCACTTGGCCGCCCGGGACACGGCCACTCGGGGCCACACACCGGCGCGGCGCACCCGCCCGGCCGAAGGCCGTCCCTAGGGTCAGCCGCCGTGAAGCCGACCATTTGCCTCTGCATGATCGTGAAGAACGAGGCCGCCGTCATCGAGCGCTGCCTCGACTCCGTGCGGGACCTCATCGACACCTGGGTCATCTCCGACACGGGTTCCACCGACGGCACCCAGGACCTCGTCCGCGAAGCATTGCGCGGCATCCCCGGAGAACTCCGCGAGGAGCCCTGGACGAACTTCGGGCACAACCGGAGCCTGAACATCGGCCATGCCCGCGGCAAGGCCGACTACCTGCTGCTCCTCGACGCCGACCTCGTCCTGCGCCGCACCGGCCGGCTGCCCCCGCTCACCGCGGACTCGTACATGCTGCGCCACGAGGGCACGACCGAGTACCGGATCAAACGCCTGGTCCGCGCCGGCCTTCCCTGGCGGTACGAGGGCGTCACCCACGAGTACCTCACCTGCGACCGCCCCGACGAGAACGACCAGCGCCCCGGAATCCAGGAGAACCTGGACGCACTGGTGATCGAGGACTACGCGGACGGCGGCTCCCGACACGACAAGTTCGAGCGGGACGCGCGCCTGCTCGGCGCAGAACTGCTGCGGGACCCGTCGAACCCCCGCACCGTCTTCTACCTCGCCCAGACGATGCGCGACATGGGCGACACCGCCGAGGCCATCCGCCTCTACGAGCGCCGCGCGGCCATGGGCGGGTGGAACGAGGAGGTCTACTTCGCCCTGCTCCAAGTCGGCGTCCTGAACGGCGAGTCCGGGGACCACCCCGCAGCCCTGGACGCCCTCTCCCGGGCCTGGGAGTCCCGGCCTGCCCGCCTGGAGGCCTGCTACGAACTCGCTTCCAGGCTGCGCCTGCTGGGGCGCCACCACACCGCGCACGCGATCACCAGGGCGGTTCTGGACCGGCCGGAGCCGGAGGACCTGCTCTTCGTCCAGCCGTGGGTGTACCGGTGGGGGCTGCTCTTCGAGCACTCCATCACCGCGTATTGGGTGGGGGACATGTCCGCCTCGCTGCGCGCCTGCGACCGACTGCTGGCCCTGCCCGATCTGCCGGAGTCCTACCGGCGCCAGACCGAAGCCAATCGGGACTTCGCGGTGAGCCGTGTTTCACGTGAAACATCGGTCCCTGTTTCACGTGAAACATCGGAGCACTCACCCGCCTAGTGCCGGGTCGAAAGCGGGCCGGCGTGTGCGCCGCCCGACCTGAGGTCAGATCGACGGACCCCCCGCTGCTGCGTAGCCGGGGGCCGTGGATGATGGCGTTGGCGGCCGGAACCGTGGCCGACGCCAAGACCGAGGAAAGCCCATGTCGACTGCCGGCCACCGGCCCACCGCGCCGTGGAGCCCCGTCCCGCACCGGCGACTCGGCAAGTGGCTCGCCATCGGTGGTTGCACCGGAGCCTTGGGCTGCGCCGCGCTGGCAGTCCTGGCAACCGTCCTCGCGCCGGTGCTGCTGGTCGCGCTGATCGCCCTGGGACGGCTTTGGGTCCCGGGAGCTCCGGGCGACGCCGTCGTGCTGACCGATGCCGAGCTGGCGGGAGTGTGGACGGACGAACGGGGCGGCAGCCTCGTCCTGGCCGGGGACGGGACGTTCAGTGCCTCATCCGCCTGTGGCGACTACTCCGACCCCGAGAGCGGGGCGGGTTCCGGATCCGATCCCACCCCGGTCAGGACGGGCACAGGCACCTGGGACACGGACTCGGACACACCGATCGGGGGCGGGCCACCGCAGTCGACCGTGCGCATCGCCTTCGGCCCGGATGAAGCGAGCACCCAGTACGAGGCGACCGGCACGACCGCGGCCCCGACGCTGTGGACGTACATCGGCGATCCCGACCACGGCGAGCGCTGCATCCTGAAGAAGCAGCGGGCGCGCTGAGCGGCGGATGTCCTGCGAGATCTTCTGGGACACCGTCTCCCGTCCCCTCGGCCGAGGGGACGGTGGCGGTGGCACCGCTGACGCCGGCGCAGCTGAAGGCTGTCGCCTTCAAAGAACGGCGAGCCGAGCGGCGCTTCGCGGATCTCAAGCAGTCGCTCTCCTCCTGCCGGACCTACGAAGGCGAGGGTTGGACCGGAAACAAGACGTTCGTCGTCGTGCGGACGGGCAACACCATCGCGTCCTTCTCGGCGCTCAACGTGGGCGGAACCTCATCGTTCCCAGCCGACCTCATCGCCCAGCAGGTCGAGCGCCTCCGCGCGGCCCAGCGAACAGGCGCACCCCAGTAACGACAGCGGCCCGCGACTCCCCCCATGAAGGTCGCGGGCCGGTCGGTCCGACGGGGTCAGTCGGCCAGCGGGAGGTACACGCGGTTGCCCGCGGCCGCGAACTCGGCGGACTTCTCCGCCATGCCCGCCTGGATCTCCTCGGCCTTGAGGTCGCCGCCGTGCTGCCGGCGGATGTCCTGCGAGATCTTCATCGAGCAGAACTTCGGACCGCACATGGAGCAGAAGTGCGCGGTCTTCGCCGGTTCGGCCGGGAGGGTCTCGTCGTGGAACTCACGGGCCGTGTCCGGGTCGAGGGCCAGGTTGAACTGGTCCTCCCAGCGGAACTCGAACCGCGCGTCCGACAGGGCGTCGTCCCACTCCTGGGCGCCCGGGTGGCCCTTGGCCAGGTCTGCCGCGTGCGCCGCGATCTTGTACGTGATGACGCCGGTCTTCACGTCGTCGCGGTTCGGCAGGCCCAGGTGCTCCTTGGGCGTGACGTAGCAGAGCATCGCGGTGCCCCACCAGGCGATCATCGCGGCGCCGATGCCCGAGGTGATGTGGTCGTAGGCGGGCGCGACGTCCGTGGTCAGCGGGCCGAGCGTGTAGAACGGCGCCTCCTCGCAGATCTCCTGCTGAAGGTCGATGTTCTCCTTGATCTTGTGCATCGGGACGTGCCCGGGGCCCTCGATCATCGTCTGCACGTTGTACCGCTTGGCGATCGTGTTCAGCTCGCCCAGCGTCTTCAGCTCCGCGAACTGCGCCGCGTCGTTGGCGTCCGCGATCGAACCGGGACGCAGCCCGTCACCCAGCGAGTAGGTGACGTCGTACGTCGCGAGGATCTCGCAGAGCTCCTCGAAGTTCGTGTAGAGGAAGTTCTCCTTGTGGTGTGCCAGGCACCACGCTGCCATGATCGAACCGCCGCGCGAGACGATGCCGGTCTTGCGGCGCGCGGTCAGCGGCACGTACGACAGCAGCACGCCGGCGTGGACCGTCATGTAGTCGACGCCCTGCTCGGCCTGCTCGATGACCGTGTCCTTGTAGATCTCCCAGGTCAGGTCCTCGGCACGGCCGTCGACCTTCTCCAGCGCCTGGTACAGCGGCACGGTGCCGATCGGAACGGGAGAGTTGCGCAGCACCCACTCGCGGGTGGTGTGGATGTTGCGGCCGGTCGAGAGGTCCATGACCGTGTCGGCGCCCCACTTGGTCGCCCAGGTCATCTTGTCGACCTCCTCCTCGATCGAGGAGGTGACGGCGGAGTTGCCGATGTTGGCGTTGACCTTCACCAGGAACCGCTTGCCGATGATCATCGGCTCGATCTCGGGGTGGTTCACGTTCACCGGCATGACCGCGCGACCTGCGGCGATCTCCTCGCGGACGACCTCGGGGGAGACGTTCTCGCGGATCGCGACGTACTCCATCTCCGGGGTGATCTCGCCCCGGCGGGCGTACGCGAGCTGCGTGACGGCGGCGCCGCCACGGCCCCGGCGGGGCTGGCGCGGGCGACCCGGGAAGACCGCGTCGAGGTTCTTGAGGCCACCGCGCGGCGAGGTGTGCTTGATGCCGTCGTCCTCGGGGCGCACGGGACGGCCCGCGTACTCCTCGGTGTCGCCGCGGCCGATGATCCAGTTCTCGCGCAGCGGCGCCAGGCCGCGGCGGACGTCGGTCTCGGTCTGCGGGTCGGTGTACGGCCCGGACGTGTCGTAGAGCGTCACGTCCTTGCCGTTGGTGAGGTGGACCTGGCGGACCGGCACCCGGATGTCGGGCCGGGAGCCCGCCAGGTATCCCTTGTGCCAGCCGGGCTGGCGCTCGGTCTGGCCGTCGGCGTCCTGGCTGACGGCAGGCGTGCGTGCGTCCTGAATGGTCATGAGACCTGATCTCCCTACGCCGGCATTACCCGGTAACAGGTTCGGCGGTCGACGCAGCCTCTTCCCGTACACATCTCTGATGTGCGTACGGTGATCAGCGCCCTCTCAGCCCGGTGCTCCGAGCTCCCGCGTTGTGCAAAGTAGCCCCCACGCTAGCGTCATCTGTGGCGTGCTGAACAGTGGGCCCCCTCATCTGTTGCGATGATCAGCCGGTGACGTCCTCGCCGCATCCCCCCACCGAGCCCACAGATCCCTCGGATCCCGCCGGTCACACCGGCCACGCGCACCCGGAGCCGGGGCACTCCCACGGACACTCCCACAGCCATGGCCCCGCGGCCCCCGTGTCGAAGCACCTGCGGAAGGTGATCGCGGCCGTGCTGATCCCCTTCGCCACCGCCGTGGTGATCGGCATGGCGGTGCTGTGGCCGGGCGGCGCCCCGGGCCACGAGCGCACCGGGGTGGGATTCGACCGGCAGACCCAGCAGGGCAAGGTCGTCTCGCTGGAGCAGGTCGACTGCAAATCCGTGAACGTGGCACAGGTGCCCGCCACGGGCGACACCTCGACCCCCGAGGGCCGCGAAGCCGTGGCCTCCCAGACCGGCGACTGCAAGAAGGCCACCGTCGCGGTCGGCAGCGGCCCGGACAAGGGACGCGAGTTCGTCGAGATCGTCCAGCCCGGCGCGCCACGCCAGTTGACGAACGGCCAGGAAGTGGTGGTCGCCTACGCGCCGGACGCGCCGCGGGACCTCCAGTACTCCGTGATCGACGTGAACCGCAAGCTCCCCATGGCCGTACTGGCCGGCATCTTCGCCCTCGCCGTCGTCCTCGTCGGGCGGATGCGCGGGCTGTTCGCGCTCATCGCGCTGGCCGTCAGCTTCGCCGTACTGACCCTCTTCATCCTCCCGGCGATCCTTCAGGGATCGAACCCGCTGGTCGTGGCGGTGGTCGGGGCCAGCGCGATCATGTTGATCGCGCTCTACATGTGCCACGGCCTGACCGCCCGCACCTCGGTCGCGGTCCTCGGCACCCTCGTCTCACTGCTGCTGATCGGCCTGCTGGGCTCGCTGTTCATCGACTGGGCGGTCCTCAGCGGCAACACCGACGACAACACCGGGCTGATCCACGGGCTCTACCCCGACATCGACATGAGCGGTTTGCTGCTTGCGGGTGTCATCATCGGATCGCTGGGCGTACTCGACGACGTGACGGTCACCCAGACGTCCGCGGTCTGGGAACTCCACCAGGCCGACCCCTCGATGGGTCCGCGAGGCCTGTACCGGGCAGGCATCCGGATCGGTCGCGACCACATCGCCTCCGTGGTCAACACCTTGGTACTGGCCTATGCGGGCGCGGCGCTGCCGCTCCTCCTGCTGTTCTCGATCGCGAACAGCAGTATGGGTTCGGTGGCCAACAGCGAGCTGGTCGCGGAGGAGATCGTACGGACCCTCGTGGGCTCGATCGGACTGGTCGCCTCGGTACCCGTGACGACGGCGCTGGCCGCGCTGGTGGTGTCCGCCGACCGCACGCCGGGCCCGGCGGCCGCGGCGGCCGCGGGGCCGCAGCGCGGCGGCCGGGGCCGGCGGCGCAAGCGTTGAAGGGGCGGACCGGCGGGCGCGACTGGTCAGGCCGCGCACACGGCCGGTCGCGGGGAACGGCAATGCGGAGCACTCAGCGCGTCGGCACGCTGAGCCGTGATGCGGTGTCACTCGTGTGCGGTGGTGCGTAAATCCGTCGGGTCGTGAGGCCGGTGCGCGTACATGCGGCGCCGCGTACGCACGGCGTCGCCGTCAGCCCGCGTTCTGCTCGTTCTGCTGGGATTCGGCCAGGATTTTGTCGAGCGCCTCGTCGAGGTTCTCCTCGAAGTCCCCGAGGTTGCGCTCCTGGCCGAGCGGAACGATTCGGTCGGTGCGGTCCAGGAACGCCACGAGTGGCGCCGCGCTCGCCCGGAAGAGGGCCCGGTCCGCGCCCACCTGCAGTCGGATGTGGACATCGGACAGCTCCTCCGGGTCGGTCGGAGCGATGTGGACGTCACCGTCGCCGCACGGCTTGTTGATGCCGTCGAGAAGAAGTTCCCGGCCGAACGCCCACGTGACGGGAGCGTCTCCGGGAAGGTGGAAGGTCAGGCGGACCGCGTAGGGGTCCCGAGCCTCGTACCGGAGCTCCACCGGGATCCGGAACGAGAGTTCCTCGGAAACGAGGAAGCTCATCATGACCTCTGCCTGTACCGACTCGCGCATTGCTTACCCCGCTGTAGTGGAAGTGGCCAGGAATGATCCCCCAAGGCCCTCTTGACAAGAGTGGTGTAAGCGCTTGCAGATCACAAGGAGTGAGTTTTCAGATACTGATAGAGAACGAGAGGGTGCTCAACAGCGCGCCTACTTCACTCCGTAGTCGATCGACCGCATAGAGCAATCGATCCTCTTGGTGCACAGGGAGAGAAATCGCCATGGTCGCGGCCGTATCGCCCGCGGTGATGGGGATGGCCGCGCACACCGTGCCGAGGGAGTACTCCTGACGCTCAGTCACCGGCTGCATCCGCTCCATGGAGCCGATCCGCTGCTCGAGGGCGTGGAGATCCCGGACGGTGTAGGGGGTGACGGCCTCGACCGGGTGCCGGTCGTAGTAGTCCTTGCGCGTCTTCTCGTCGAGCTGGCCGAGCAGGCACTGCCCGATGGCGTGCGCGTGGCCGGTCTCGCGGAAGTCGGCCCACTCCTCGCAGGCCGGGTGGGCCGCGGTGTCCGATACGCCGACGACTTCGATCTCACCCTCGCGGTAGACCGCGAAGTAGACGGGGGCCCCGACCGCGTCGCGGAAGTGCGCGAGGGAGTCGAGGATCATGCTGCGACGTTTCTGCTGAAGCCCGCCACCGGCCAGCCGGCCCGCGGCGTCCCCCAGGACGAAGACGCCGCTCTCCCTGCGCAGATAGCCCTCGTGCGTCAGGGTGCGCAGCAGGTGGTACGCGGTGGGAAGCGGGAGCCCGGCCTCGCGCGCCAGCTGTTTGGCCGGGGCTCCCTCGCTATGGGAGCCCACAGCTTCGAGCAGCCTCAGCGCCCTCTGCACCGAACCGATCAGGGTCGGCACGGCGTTGTGAACCGAAGACAAAAGCTCACCCCCAGGCGTGGCGGCGGGCCGGAGGGGCCCACCCTGCGGGGGCCGCCCCCGCGTGCGCCGTGACTCCTGGGGGTCGTGCTCGGCGGCTGTTTGAAAGAACCGCTGGTCAGGGCGGCAGTACCGGCTTTCGGTGCCCAGGGAACGGCACAGATTGCCACTCTATCCGCCGATTCCCGGGCTGTGAGCGGTTTAGTGCTTCACGTTCCCTCGCCTGGGTTAACCCGGTGCCGCCCCGGTCGCGTGCGTCCTACCACTCTCCGGCGGAAGACTTGGAGCGGCCGCCGGAGAACTTCTTCACGACGAAGATCAGACCGCCGACGAGGGCCACGAGGAGGAGCCCCTTGAAGAGGAAGCTGATCAGCGCGCCCAGGACGGTGGTGATCACACCGCCGAAGACGAAGAGCACCAGCAGCGGAGTGGCGACCCACTTGACCCACCAGGGCGTGCCCTCGAATATCCCTCGGATGCCTTCCATGTCCCAACCTCTTCCTTGTCCGTGACTTCCTGCTTTCGATGCTAGGAGGCCACGGGCGCCCGCGGGGGCCCGCGAGCCCCCGCAGTCCCCTGATCCGACCCCTAGGGGGACCGGGCCCCGAACCCTCACCCAGCCTGCCGGTTCACCCCTCCGGCGGGGAGAAGACCACCATCACCTTGAGGTTCTCGGTGATGTGGTGGAACTTGTGCGGCACCCCCGCCGGGACGTACACCACGCTCCCGTTGGCCACCGTCGTCGTCTCCTCCCCGACGGTGATGGACGCCCGGCCGCTCACGACGAAGTACACCTCGTCCTGGCCGTGGGGCTGTTGCGGATCGGTCTGCCCTGCGTCCAGCGCGTAGAGCCCGACCGACATGTTCCGCTCGCGCAGGAACTGCAGGTAGGCACCCTCGTTCGCGGCGCGCTCGGCCTCGAGCTCGGTCAGCCGGAAGGCCTTCATCGTTTTTGCACCCCTTGTGCTCTCTCGTGCCCCGAGCATCCGCAGATCAGCTGATGTTCCACCGGGATCATCTCTGCAACGATCGGACACATGACGAACTTCGTACTCAAGACCCTCGCCAACGCCGCGGCCCTGGCCGTCGCCATCTGGCTCCTCGCGGGCATCACGCTGGACGACGGCAGCAGCCTGGGCCGCCGCACCGTCACGCTGCTGCTGGTCGCGCTGATCTTCGGCCTGGTCAACTTCATCGTCAAGCCCGTGGTGAAGCTGTTCTCACTGCCCCTCTTCATCCTCACCCTCGGACTGTTCACCCTCGTGGTGAACGCGGCGATGCTGCTGCTGACCTCGTGGCTGGCCGATCAGTTCGACCTCAGCTTCCACGTCGACGGCTTCTGGACCGCCGTCGTCGGCGCCCTGATCATCTCCATCGTCTCCTGGGCCGTGAACATGGTCCTGCCCGACAAGAACTGAAGCGGCCGCCCGTGTACCGCGTGTGCTTCGTCTGCACCGGCAACATCTGCCGCTCGCCCATGGCCGAGTCGGTCTTCCGCGCCCACGTGGCCGACGCCGGGCTCGCGGGCCTGGTCGGGGTCGACAGCGCCGGCACCGGCGGCTGGCACGAGGGGGACGGCGCCGATCCGCGCACCGTCGCCGTCCTCGAGGCCGCCGGGTACGAACAGGACCACCGGGCCCGCCAGTTCCGGGCCTCCTGGTTCGCCGGGCTCGATCTCGTCATCGCGCTCGACGTCGGCCACGTCCGGGACCTGAGGGCGCTCGCCCCCACCCCGCAGGACGCCGCCAAGGTCCGGCTGCTGCGGTCCTACGACCCGGCGGCCCCGGCCGCGCGGGGCGACGTACCCGATCCCTACTACGGCTCCCTCGCCGGATTCGAGGAGTGCCTGGGCCTGGTCGAGGCGGCGAGCCCCGGCCTGCTGGACGCCGTACGCGAAGCCGTGAAGGAGCACACCCCATGAGCGCACCCGACAGCGCGCCCCGCCGGCCGCGGCCGTTCGGCGACGGCACCGTGGCCGTCCGCGCCGGCCTGCCCGAGCCCGTCAAGAACGAGCCGCCCCTGCCCGGGCCGGTCTTCGCCGCCCACTTCCACCTCCCCGGAGACGTGGACGGCCCCTATGCCTACGGCCGCGACACCAACCCCACCTGGACCCTGCTGGA
Source organism: Streptomyces sp. ICC4 (assembly GCF_003287915.1). Lineage (NCBI taxonomy): Bacteria > Bacillati > Actinomycetota > Actinomycetes > Kitasatosporales > Streptomycetaceae > Streptomyces > Streptomyces sp. ICC4. The sequence continues at coordinate 1,078,208 of NZ_CP030286.1, forward strand.
GCGGGCCATCGGGGAACTGGAGGCCCCCGGGCTGGACGGGGCCGACACCGTCGTCTTCGCCTCGGGCATGGCCGCCGTCTCCGCCGTCCTGCTCTCCCAGGCGCGCGCCGGCGACACCGTCGTGCTGCCCGACGACGGCTACCAGGTCCTGCCGCTCGTCCGGGAGCAGTTGGAGGCGTACGGAGTCCACGTGCGCACCGCCCCCACCGGCGAGGACGCCCAGCTCTCCGTCCTCGGCGGAGCCCGGCTGCTGTGGCTGGAGACCCCCTCCAACCCCGGGCTCGACGTCTGCGACGTGCGGCGCCTCGTGGACGCGGCGCACGCCGGCGGAGCCCTGGTCGCCGTCGACAACACCCTCGCGACCCCGCTCGGCCAGCGGCCCCTCGAGCTGGGGGCCGATTTCTCGGTGGCCAGCGGCACCAAGGGCCTGACCGGCCACGGGGACCTGCTGCTCGGCTACGTCGTCTGCCGGGACGCGGAGCTCGCCGCGGGCATCCGGCGCTGGCGCAAGGTGGTCGGCGCGATCCCCGGCCCCATGGAGGCCTGGCTCGCGCACCGCTCCCTGTCCACCATCCAGCTGCGCGCCCAGCGGCAGTGGGCCAACGCGCTGGCCGTCGCGGAGGCCCTCGGCGACCGCACCGACGTCACCGGGCTGCGCTACCCGGGCCTGCCCTCGGACCCGTCCCACAAGACGGCGGCGCGCCAGATGCGCGGCTTCGGCTCGATCGTCTCCTTCACCCTGCCCGACCGCGCGCACGCGGAACGGTTCATGGCCTCGCTGCACCTCGTCGAGGACGCCACCAGCTTCGGCGGGGTGCGCTCCACGGCGGAGCGGCGCCGGCGGTGGGGCGGCGACGCCGTGCCGGAGGGGTTCATCCGCTTCTCCGCCGGGGCCGAGGACACGGAGGACCTGGTCGCCGACGTGCTGCGGGCCCTCGACGCGGCGCTCGGGGACGCCTGAACAGCCGCCGGACAGACGGTCCGAGCCTCCCGCCCGGCGGCTCGGACCTCCCGGCTCCCGGTCCCTCGGACCCCGTGTGCGCGCGTGTTTCGAGGGCACGCGTTTCAGAAGCGGAAGTCTGGGCCACTCTTCTCCCATGACCGAACGTCCAGTGGTCAAACGCACCGCCCGCGCGATCCTGCTCGACGGTGACGACCTGATCCTCATCAAGCGCACCAAGCCCGGCATCGACCCGTACTGGCTCACCCCCGGCGGGGGCGTGGAATCCTCGGACCCCACCGTCGTCGAAGCCCTCCACCGCGAGCTCCACGAGGAACTCGGCGCGAAGATCACCGATGTCGTGCCCTGTTTCGTCGACACCGTCGAGCACATCGCCGACAGAGGGGTGACCGGCGTCAAGGTCCAGCACTTCTTCGTCTGCCACCTCGAATCCATGGACCCCAGCCAGCGGCACGGCCCCGAGATCGACGAGCCGGAGGGCGAGTACGAGATCGTGCGCGTGCCCTTCAGCCGCGTCGGCATCGCGGCCGTCCACCTCGTCCCGCTGTCCCTGCGCCACTACCTCGACGGCAACATCGAGGGCGTGCGCGCGATGCACGCCCCCGACCTGGGCTGATCCCGGCCCGAGGTGGGCCGACCACGACCGGCCTCGACCGATCCCGACCGACCGCGGGCGCCTGCCGGAATCAGCCGGCGACGCCCGCCAGCTCTTCCACCGCGTCGTGCAGGATGCGCTCCCCGGGGATTCCGATCCGCTTCAGCGCGTCCACCCCGCTGCGGATCATCGCCGCCGGCCCCGAGACGAAGGCGTCGTAGGAGCTCCAGGGCCCGTGGGTGCCGACGGCCTGCGGCAGCTGTCCGGCCAGCCCCTCCGCGCAGACCACCGGGCGCACCGACAGCCAGGGGTGCGAGCGCTGCAGCCCCAGCAACGTGTCCTTGTCGTACAGGTCGTTGTCGCTGCGCGCCCCGAAGAACACCTCGACCGGCCGCCGTTCGCCGTGTTCGGCCACGTCCTCGATCAGGGCCTTGATCGGGGCGATGCCGGTGCCGCCGCCCAGGCAGAGCATGCCGTTGTCGGTGGTGTGGTCGACCACCATCGACCCCGCCGGCGGCCCCAGCCGCAGTACGTCGCCCGGCCGGGCGTGCCGTACGAGCGCGTTGGAGACCCATCCCGCCGGAACGGCCTTGACGTGGAAGGACAGCAGGCCGTCCGCGCGCGGGGCCGAGGCGAAGGAGTAGTGCCGCCACACCCTCGGCCACCACGGGGTCTCCAGGCTCGTGTACTGGCCCGCGAGGAAGGGGTACGGCTGGTCGGGGCGGACGGTGAGCACCGCGATGTCGGACGTGCGCAGATCGTGCGAGACCACCTCCGCATGCCACCACGGCGGCGCCTCGGTCTCGGCCTCGGCCGCCGCGTCGATCATGATCTGGGAGATCGCGGTGTACGCCCGGGCCCACGCGGCCTCGGTCTCCGGCCCCCAGCTGGACTCCGCGTACCGGGCCAGCGCGCCGATCAGGGCTTCTCCCACCGGGGGGTAGTGCGCCGGCTGGGTGCCGTACTTGCGGTGCCCGGTGCCCAGCCGGCGCAGGTAGGCGGTGAGCACCTCCGGGTCGTCGATGTGCTCGGCGGCCGTCAGCAGGGCCTTCAGCAGCCGGTCACGCTGTACGTCCATCGCCGCGGGGAACATGCCCCGCAGTTCCGGGTGTCCCGTGAACACCAGGGCGTAGAAGTAGGAGGTCACCTTGTCGGCGACGGGTGCGATCTCCGCGAGGGTCCGGCGGATGAGCACGGCATCGGGGGAGGGCTCGGGCGCACCGTCCCCGGACGGTATCCGGGCTGTCCCCCGTCTTGCCGATCTGGTGGGCGGAGCGTCCATGCGGTGCCTCGCTTCGAACATCTCGGTAGGTCTGCACACGCCACGGCCTTCGAATCCGTGGTTCCGGGTTTCACAGCGTGCCAGCCCGCCCCAGAGCCTGCGGGGAAATGCGGGAAATCCGCGTTTCGAACCCACTTTCCCCTTAAGATGCCTCAACTCCCGTGCGTGACACCCAAGTCAGCTGGTATGCCTCCCGCAGGTCCCGCCCCTCGTAGACGTGCGTCGCGCGCTCCGCCAGGAACGGCCGGGCGTTCACCGCGACCGCGAGCGGCACGACGTCGAAGAGCGCCACATCGGTGCCGGAGTCCCCGTACGCGACACAGTCAGCCCGGCTCACCCCGAACCGCTCGCACAGCCGGTCGGCGATCATCACCTTGCGCTCGGGCGTCAGGATCCCCGCCACGTCCACGGGTCGCGTGAAGGGCACCTCGGGGAAGACCGAGCCGTGCGCGGCGTGCGCGCCCCACTCCAGCAGGAGCTCCACGAAGAAGGACGGCGACAGCGAGACCACCGCGCAGTAGTCCCCGCGCTCCCGGATCTCCTGCCAGACCTCCCTGATCCCGGTGAGCCAGGGCGCGCCGTCGAAGGCCGCCCGGACGTGCGCCGGAGTCAGCCCCGTCCAGAGCTCCCGGACCGCCAGCGCGAACTGGTGCGGGCTGGTCTCCTGTGCGGCGAAGCTCAGCTCGAGCGCGGCGATCTCGGCCGACAGCCCGAGCTGCCGGGAGATCTCGACCGGCGCCGACGTGCCGTGCATCAGGGTCCCGTCGAGGTCGAAGAGGTGCAGGAGGGTCATGGCCGTCGAGGTTAGTACCTCCGCCGCCCGCGATGTTTCACGTGAAACAGGGTCGATGTTTCACGTGAAACATCCACCAAATCCCCTGGACTGGGCCCCTGCCGATGAACCACGCTTGGTCCGTGACACCTCCACACCTGATCGACCTCCCGATCCGCGCACTGACCGTGGACGATCTCCGCCACTGCGCCGATCTCTCCGAAGACCGCGGCTGGCCCCGCGAGGACCACAAATGGGGGCTGCTGCTCACCGCCGGGCGCGGCTACGGCATCGACGCCCCCGACGGGCAGGGACTGGCCGCGGCCTGCGTGGTCACCCGGTACGGGCCTCCCCTGGCGGATCCCGAACTCGCCGCCATCGGCATGGTTCTCGTCGCCGACCGATACGCCCGCCAGGGCCTGGGCCGGCGCCTGATGACGTACATCTGCGACGACCTCCTCAAGGGCGTCCCCCTCACCCTGCACGCCACTCCCTACGGCCGCCCCCTCTACGAGGAGCTCGGCTTCGACACCACCGGCCGCGCCGAGATGCTCCGGGGGGTCTTCCGTCCCGAGTCGGACGCCGCCCCGGACGCGACGGGCACTACGGGCGCCGGTAGGGTCCGGCCGGCCACCGCCGAGGACATCCCGGCGATCCTCCGCCTGGACGCCGAGGTCTTCGGTGCCGACCGGACGCATCTGATCACCCGGCTGCCCGCCTTCACGGACCGGCTGTTCGTCTCCGAGGACTCCGCCGGCGAGCTGACCGGCTACGGCGCCCTCTGGCCCAACATGCAGACCCATGTCGTCGGACCGCTGGTCGCCCGGGACACCGCCGCGGCCCGGGCCCTGGTGACCGCACTCGCCGCGACCACCGAACGGCCCCTGCGCACCGATGTCGACGTCCGCCACGAGGAACTGCTCGACTGGCTCAAGGACCGGGGCCTGGACTCCGTCGCGTTCAACACCGTCATGACGCGGGACATCCCCGGCCTGCCCGGCGACTGGACCCGCCGCTGGGCCCCCCTCACCGTGGCCGCGGGCTGAGCGAGGAGCATCAGACCATGACCGACATCCCTTCCGGCCTGCTCATCCGTCCGGCCGTGGAGGCGGACCTGCCGGCGATCGTCGCCATGCTGGCCGACGACCCGCTCGGTGCCGCCCGGGAGTCCCCGGACGATCTCACCCCCTACGCGGAGGCGCTCAAACTGCTGGTGGACGACCCCCGCCAGCACGTGGTCGTCGCCGTCCGCGAGGGCCGCGTGGTCGGCACCCTCCAGCTGACGATCATCCCCGGACTTTCCCGCAAGGGGAGTACGCGTTCGATCATCGAGGGCGTACGCGTCCACGCCGACGAGCGCGGCAGCGGCCTCGGCACCCGGTTCGTCGAATGGGCGGTCGAGCGGTCCCGCGCGGAGGGCTGCACGCTCGTCCAGCTCACCTCCGACGTGACCCGCACCGACGCCCACCGCTTCTACGAGCGGCTCGGCTTCACCGCGTCCCACGTCGGGTTCAAACTCCAGCTCTGAGCGACCGGGTGTGGGCCGGGGCGCTGTCGGCGGCCCGGCCTACGATCGGGAGGATGAGCAGCCTTCCCCTCATCACCACCGCGGAGCGCCGCCACCGCCTCGGCCGACGGCACCGCCTCGCGCCCTCGGCCCGCGCCGCCGACGTGGCCCGGGCCGCGGACGCGGTGGTCGCCCTCCACGCCACCGATGCCTCGACCGTCTTCCTCTCGGCCCGCGCCCGGCTGGGCGAAAGCGATCCCCTCTCGATCGAGCGGGCGCTGTACGAGGAGGTGAGCCTCGTGCGGCTGCTCAGCATGCGCAACACCCTCTTCGCCGTCTCCACCGGCCTCGCCCCGTACGTCGACTCCTCCACGGCCCGGGCCATCGCCGCGAAGGAACGCCGCACCTCCTCAAGCAGCTCGCCGAGGACGGCCAGGGCTTCGACGCCGACTGGCTGGCCCGGGCCGAGAGCGCCGCGCTCGACGCACTCGACGCCCGCGGCCCCTCGACCGGCGGCCAGCTCTCGGCCGCCGTACCGGTCCTTCGGGAGAAGGTCACCATCAACCGGGGTCAGAAGTACGAGACGGAGAGGGGCGTCGCCACCCGCGTCATCCGCCTGCTGGCCGCGGACGGCCGGATCCGCCGGGACCGGCCCCGGGGGTCGTGGACCTCCAGCCAGTACCGCTGGGTGCACGCCGAGCCCTGGTCCGCCGTGCCCCCGGCCGAGGCCCGCGCCGAGGTCGCCCGCCGCTGGCTGCACGCCTACGGTCCGGCCACCGAGGCCGACCTCAAGTGGTGGACGGGCTGGACCCTCACCGACGTGCGCAAGGCACTCGCCTCGGTGGGCCCGGACGAGGTCCGGCTCGAGGACGGCACCACTGCGCTCGTCGGCCCCGGGGACACCGGGCCCGAACCCGCCCCGGAGCCCTGGGCGGCCCTGCTGCCCGCTCTCGACCCCAGTGCGATGGGGTGGGCGGACCGCGGCTTCCACCTCGATCCCGCCCACCGCCCGGCCCTCTTCGACTACGCCGGCAACATCGGCCCCACCGTGTGGTGGAACGGCGAGATCGTCGGCGGATGGGCCCAGCGCGCGGACGGCGCCATCGTCCACCGGCTGCTGGGCGATCCGGGCCGCGCCGCCGAGCGGGCGATCGCCGCCGAGGCCGCCCGGCTCGGCGCCTGGGTGGGGGAGGCCCGCGTCACCCCGCGCATGCGCACCCCGCTGGAACGCGAACTCGTGGCGTCGGAGGGGACGGGGGAGGCAGCGGGGTGAGGCGGGTGCGGTCCATCCGGGTGCGGTCCATCCGGGCCGTCAGCCGATGCCCCGCCAGCCCTGCGGGTCGACCCCGCCGGGCACCGGGGCACCGGGATCGTACGGCTCGCGCGTGAACACGAACGAGCCGAGGTCGAGATGGCTCACCGACCCGTCCGGCCGCCGCACGGCCCGCAGGCTCTCGCCCGCGTAGTAGCCGTTCAGGCCCGTCCAGCTGCCGTCCGGCTCCGGCCGGAAGCGGGCGGACCGGCCGTTCCCGCCCACCGGTCCCAGCTCCAGGAACCCCTCATAGGTCAGCCGCACGGCCTGGGCGGACGTACCCCAGTACCAGGGGCCGCACAGTTCCAGGGCGACCAGATCGGCCTCCCGCAGCGGCCGCCACGGCTCGGGCACGCGCGGCTCCGCCTCCGCGACGATCGCCACCAGATCGGCCGCGACCGTCGAGACCGGCACCCCCGAGGTGCAGTTGGCCAGCACCACCGCGGCCACGTCGTCCGCCTCGCTCAGCCACAGGACCGCGAGGAAGCCCGGCAGCGAGCCGGTGTGGCCGCTGAGGCGGCGCCCGCCGCTCTGCGCGAGCTGCAGCCCGAGTCCGTAGCCGAGCTCGGCCAGGCCCGGCTCCGGGGGAGTGGCCGATGTCCGCATCTCCCGCAGCGACTCGGCGCTCAGCACGCGCGCGTCGCCCCGTACCAGGAAAGCGGCGAACTTCGCCAGATCGCCGGTGGTGGACCACAACTGCCCGGCCGGGGCCATGAGTCCGAGGTCTTCCAGCGGCTCCGGCATCATCACGTCCGCCCACGGGTGCACCGCCCAGCCGCCCGCGTGCGGGGACACCGGCTGCGCCGTCGTGCGCTCCATCCCCAGCGGTTCCAGCACCTCGGCCCGGAGCGCCTCTTCCCACGGCTTGCCGCGCAGGGCTTCCACGAGCGAACCCAGGAGCGTGTAACCGGGGTTGGAGTAGTGGTGGCGCAGCCCGGGCTCGAAGCGGAAGGGCTGCTCGCCCAGGACGTCGGAGAGCTCCGGGCGCAGTGTGCCGGCGGTCCGCTCCCACCACTCGCCGGGCGACTCGGCGGCCAACCCGCTCGTATGGCTGAGCAGTTGGCCCACGGTCACCTCGCCGACGCCCGTTCCGGGAAGGAACTTCTCCACCGGGTCGCCGAGCCGGAGCAGCCCCTCGTCCCGCAGCCGCATCACCAGAACGGCGGTGAACGTCTTGGTGATCGACCCGATCCGGTACTGCACGTTCCCGTCGGGCCCGTGCCCCTCGACCATGGTTCGGGAGCCCTCCCAGACCACCTCTCCGCCCCGCACCACGGCCGCCACCAGGGACGGAGCCCGGCCGTCGCGCTGTGCGACCGCGATCCGGTGGGCGAGGGCCCGCCGGGTCGCGGGAAGGAGGACAAGATCTTCTGATGTGGCATCCATACAGCGGATGCTACGTGTTGGCCATGTCCACGAAGCGGGAATAGTGGCCCTGGAAGGCCACCGTGATCGTTGCCGTCGGGCCGTTTCGGTGCTTCGCGACGATCAGGTCCGCCTCGCCCGCGCGCGGGGACTCCTTCTCGTACGCGTCCTCGCGGTGCAGCAGGATCACCATGTCGGCGTCCTGCTCGATCGAGCCGGACTCACGCAGGTCGGAGACCATCGGCTTCTTGTCGGTGCGCTGCTCGGGCCCACGGTTCAGCTGGGACAGCGCGATCACCGGGACCTCCAGCTCCTTCGCCAGGAGCTTCAGGTTTCGCGACATGTCCGAGACCTCCTGCTGACGGCTCTCGGGCCGGCGCGAGCCGCCCGACTGCATCAGCTGGAGATAGTCGATGACGACGAGCGAGAGGTCGTTGCGCTGCTTGAGGCGGCGGCACTTCGCGCGGATCTCCATCATCGACAGGTTCGGCGAGTCGTCGATGTAGAGCGGGGCCGCGGAGACGTCGGGCATCCGGCGGGCCAGCCGGGTCCAGTCGTCGTCCGTCATCGTGCCGGAGCGCATGTGGTGCAGCGCGACGCGGGCCTCTGCCGAGAGCAGGCGCATCGCGATCTCGTTGCGCCCCATTTCGAGGGAGAAGATGACGCTGGGCAGGTTGGCCTTGATGGAGCAGGCGCGCGCGAAGTCCAGCGCGAGCGTGGACTTGCCCATCGCGGGACGGGCGGCGATGACGATCATCTGACCCGGGTGCAGGCCGTTGGTCAGCGAGTCCAGGTCCGTGAAGCCGGTCGGGACGCCCGACATCTGTCCGCTGCGCGATCCGATCGCCTCGATCTCGTCGAGGGCGCCTTCCATGATGTCGCCGAGCGGCAGGTAGTCCTCGGAGGTCCGCTGCTCGGTGACGGCGTAGATCTCTGCCTGTGCGCTGTTGACGATCTCGTCGACGTCCCCGTCGGCGGCGTAGCCCATCTGTGTGATCTTCGTACCCGCGGCGACCAAGCGGCGCAGGACCGCCCGCTCGTGGACGATCTCCGCGTAGTACTCGGCGTTCGCCGCCGTCGGGACGGACTGGACCAGGGTGTGCAGGTACGGGGCCCCGCCGACCTTGCTGATCTCCCCGCGCCGGGTCAGCTCGGCGCTGACGGTGATCGGGTCGGCAGGCTCGCCCTTGGCGTACAGGTCGAGGATGGCCTGGTAGATCGTCTCGTGCGACGGGCGGTAGAAGTCGTGCCCCTTGAGCACCTCGACCACGTCGGCGATGGCGTCCTTGGACAGCAGCATGCCGCCCAGGACGGACTGCTCGGCATCGAGGTCCTGGGGCGGGACGCGCTCGAAGCCTCCGCCGCCGCCGTCCCAGGATCCCCCCTCGCGGCCTCGGTCCTGCTGTTCGTCCCCGCGGCCGCGGCCTTCGCCACCGCGGCGCGAGCGGGCGGGCAGACGGTCTCCTGGACCGCTGTCGGCCCAAGGGTCGTCCATGGGCTCGGGCATGCTCACCGGGCCGCCTCCTCCCGTCCGCTGCGCGGACCTCGCCGTGTCACTCTTTCTACGACACGGCTCTGACATTTGGGGCACCCGGATCGGCTTTCGGCGAGTCGGGCAACGAACCACGGTAGAGCCGGGAGCGACGTCAGCCAATCTTGTTATCCACAGGCTGTGTGGATGAGGTGTGGATGACGGCGCCAATGCTGTGGGTAAGTCCCCGGAAGCTGTGTACGGACCGGGGGACGACGCTGTGGACAAAATCACCCGACCCCACCCGTCACCCCACTTGACCTGCAAGTTCTCCCTCAGGAGAGCGGGCGGCAGAAAATTCTTCGCCACTGTCTCAAGATCGCCTCCAATGAGGTGGGACGAACGCGCGAATCAGCGCGTCGGTAAGGATCCAAAAGGCCTTGTGTCTATTACCTGTGGAAGATTAGATTGAGCACATGAGACAGGCCACCGCAGCACCGAAGGCTGCCCCGAGACAACACGACCGCGAGATCTTCGCGCTCGCGCTCCCCGCCTTCGGCGCACTCGTCGCCGAACCCCTCTTCGTGATGGCCGACAGCGCCATCGTGGGGCACCTCGGCACACCCCAGCTGGCCGGTCTCGGCATCGCCGCGGCGCTGCTCGCCACCGGCGTGAGCGTCTTCATCTTCCTCGCCTACGCCACCACCGCGGCCGTGTCCCGCCGCGTCGGCGCGGGCGACCTCCAGGCAGCCATCCGGCAGGGCATGGACGGCATCTGGCTCGCCCTGCTCCTCGGCGCGGCCGTCATCGTCCTCCTGCTGCCCACGTCACCCTCCCTGGTCTCCCTCTTCGGAGCCTCCGACGCGGTGGCCCAGTACGCGGTCACCTATCTGCGGATCTCCGCCCTCGGCATCCCGGCGATGCTCGTGGTGCTGGCCGCCACCGGAGTCATCCGCGGCCTCCAGGACACCCGGACCCCGCTCTACGTCGCGATCGGCGGCTTCGCCCTCAACGGGGTACTGAACGTCGCACTCGTCTACGGCGCCGACCTCGGCATCGCCGGCTCCGCCTGGGGCACGGTGATCGCACAGTGCGCCATGGCCGCCGCCTACCTCTTCGTGGTCGTCCGCGGCGCCCGCCGGCACGGCGCCTCCCTGCGCCCCGACGCCGCGGGCATCCGGGCCTGCGCACAGGCCGGCGCACCCCTGCTGATCCGTACGCTGTCCCTGCGCGGCGTCCTGATGATCGCGACCGGCGTGGCCGCCCGCCTCGGGGACGCCGACATCGCCGCCCACCAGATCCTGCTCTCGCTGTGGAGCCTGCTGGCCTTCGCCCTGGACGCCATCGCCATCGCCGGGCAGGCCATCATCGGCCGCTACCTCGGCGCGGGGGACACGGAGGGCGCCAGGGCCGTCTGCCGGCGCATGGTGCAGTGGGGGGTCGTCTCCGGCATCGTCCTGGGCGTCCTGGTGATCATCGCCCGCCCCGTCTTCATCCCGCTCTTCACGAGCGACCCGGCGGTCGAGAGCGCCCTGCTGCCGGCCCTGCTCGTGGTGGCCGTCTCCCAGCCCGTCTCCGGCATCGTCTTCATCCTCGACGGCGTCTTGATGGGCGCCGGCGACGGGCCCTACCTGGCCTGGGCCATGCTGGTGACTCTCGCCGTCTTCGCCCCGGCCGCACTGCTCGTACCGGCCATGGGAGGCGGCCTGACGGCCCTCTGGTGCGCCATGACGCTGATGATGCTGGTCCGGATGGTCACCCTCCAGCTGCGCGCCCGCTCGGGCCGCTGGCTGATCGCAGGGGCGACCCGGTAGACCACCCCTCGGGAGCACGGAGGGGCCAGGGCCGGTGTTTCACGTGAAACAGAGTGCTGTTTCACGTGAAACACCGGCCGCGCCGGGAACGATGAAGGGCCGCACCCCCACAGGGGTGCGGCCCTTCATGCGCAGCCCTTAGGCGGCGACGACCTCGATGCCCACGTTCGCGGCCACGTCGGCGTGCAGACGCACGGAGACCTGGTACGAACCGAGGGTCTTGATCGGGGAGCCCAGCTCGACGCGGCGCTTGTCGACCTTCGGGCCACCGGACGCCTCGATCGCCGTGGCGATGTCAGAGGGAGTCACGGAACCGAAGAGACGACCGGCGTCACCCGCGCGGGTGGCCAGACGGACCTTGACGGACTCGAGCTTGGCCTTGAACTCGTTGGCCTGCTCGATCGTCGCGATCTCGTGGATCTTGCGGGCGCGGCGGATCTGCGCCACGTCCTTCTCGCCACCCTTGGTCCAGCGGATCGCGAAACCACGCGGGACCAGGTAGTTGCGAGCGTAGCCGTCCTTGACGTCGACGACATCGCCGGCGGTGCCGAGGCCAGTGACCTCGTGGGTCAGGATGATCTTCATTATTCGGTCACCCTTTCCTTATCGCGCGGTGGACGTGTAGGGCAGCAGTGCCATCTCACGGCTGTTCTTGACTGCCGTGGCGACGTCACGCTGGTGCTGCGTGCAGTTGCCGGTGACGCGGCGGGCACGGATCTTGCCACGGTCGGAAATGAACTTCCGCAGCATGTTCGTGTCCTTGTAGTCCACGTACACGGTCTTGTCCTTGCAGAACGCGCAGACCTTCTTCTTAGGCTTGCGCACAGGCGGCTTCGCCATTGTGTCTCTCCTGTGAAATCAAGAAGTGGGGGTGCGAGCTGCCCTAGAAGGGCGGCTCGTCCGAGTAGCCACCGCCGGAGCCGCCGGAGCCGCCGGAGCTTCCGCCCCAACCGCCACCGCCGCCACCCTGCTGCTGGCCGCCGGCCGGCGCACTGGACGACCACGGGTCGTCGGAGGGAGCTCCGCCGCCCTGGGGAGCGGCGCCACCCGGGGCTCCGCCCCAGTTGCCACCGCCGCCGCCCTGCTGCTGACCGCCGCCACCGCCGCCGTATCCGCCCTGACCACCGCGACCAGTGGTCTTGGTGACCTTGGACGTGGCGTTCTTCAAGCTGGGGCCGACTTCCTCGACGTCCAGCTCGTAGACCGTGCGCTTGACACCCTCACGGTCTTCGTAGGACCGCTGCTTCAGCCGGCCCTGCACGATGACGCGCATGCCCCGCTGAAGGGACTCGGCGACGTTTTCAGCCGCCTGACGCCAGACCGAGCAGGTCAGGAACAGGCTTTCGCCGTCCTTCCACTCATTGGTCTGCTTGTCGAAGGTGCGGGGAGTGGACGCGACACGGAACTTCGCGACCGCCGCACCCGAGGGGGTGAAGCGCAGCTCGGGGTCGTCGACGAGATTGCCGACGACCGTGATGACGGTCTCGCCTGCCATGGATGAACCTCTCGGCGGGGATTGCTGCTGGGCTGCTGTGCTACTCGGTCCCGATTACCGCTGAACCGAAGTTCAGTGGGTCTCGGGGCGGAGGACCTTGGTCCGGAGAACCGACTCGTTCAGGTTCATCTGTCGGTCAAGCTCCTTGACGACCGCAGGCTCGGCCTGGAGGTCGATGACCGAGTAGATGCCCTCGGGCTTCTTCTTGATCTCGTAAGCGAGACGACGACGGCCCCAGGTGTCGACCTTCTCGACCTTTCCGTTGCCCTCACGGACGACAGAAAGGAAGTTCTCGATCAGCGGGGAGACAGCGCGCTCCTCGAGATCGGGGTCGAGGATGACCATCACTTCGTAGTGACGCATGTGGAACCCACCTCCTTTGGACTCAGCGGCCACGGTCGTTCCGTGGCAGGAGGGTCGTGATGCGTGCGCACGGCATCTGCAGAGCAGACACCGCGCAGCTGTACAGACTACCTCCTCGACTCCTTCCGGTTGAAATCCGGCGCCAGGAGGCCACAATCTGTATGCATCGGGTGTGCTCGGTGCTAGGCCCCCGGCTCCTGCCGGAGGCGGACCGCAGCACCGCTCTGCTGCAGCCAGGAGGTGCCTTCCGATGGCACAGGCAATGCGACGCCAGTCCTCCATCTCGCTCTTCGCGACCGACGGCAAGCCCCATCCGCTCCAGGACACCCTGGTGGCGGTCACCCTGATCCTCGGCGCCGTGGCGTTCGTCACCGCGTTCTTCCACAACCTCCACCTGCTCAGCTCCTGGACCGGACTGATCGGGATCCTCACCGGCGCCTACGGACAGTTCATCTCCGCGACGACACGCGAGCGCTTCGCGTTGATCATCGGCCTCGGCGCCTCGGGCTTCGGCTTCTTCCTGGGCATGGCCCACGGCGGTCTCTTCGGCGGCTGGCTGGGCTGACCGGGTGCCTCCGCGACGGGGCGCCGGCCTCCACCGGCCCAGGCCCGGCCTGTCCCCCAGATGGGTGGCGCCCCTGTCGCAGTAGGCTTCGCGCCATAGCCAGCGAAGCCGCCGGAGGAGACGCCCCGCATGAGCCTGTCCCTGAGGACCATCAGCCGAGAGCAGCATCTGGGCTATCTCCAGAGCCTGCCCTCGGCGAGCCACTGCCAGGTCCCGGCGTGGGCCGACGTGAAGAACGAGTGGCGTTCGGAGAACCTCGGATGGTTCGACGACTCCGGTGAACTCGTCGGCGCGGCCCTCGTGTTGTACCGCCAGCTGCCCAAGGTGAAGCGGTACCTCGCGTACCTCCCCGAGGGCCCGGTCATCAACTGGTACGCCCCCAATCTCGACGAGTGGCTCCAGCCGATGCTGGCGCACCTCAAGCAGCAGGGCGCCTTCACCGTGAAGATGGGCCCGCCGGTCGTCATCCGGCGCTGGAACTCCACCGCCATCAAGGCCGGAATCCAGGACCCCGAGGTCAAGCGCCTGCGCGACGTGGAGGCTTCGCACATCGAGCCCCGCGCCTTCGAGGTCTCCGACAAACTGCGCCGCATGGGCTGGCAGCAGGCCGAGGACGGGGGCGCCGGCTTCGGCGACGTGCAGCCCCGCTACGTCTTCCAGGTCCCGCTGGCCAACCGCTCGCTGGACGACGTCCTCAAGGGCTTCAACCAGCTGTGGCGCCGCAACATCAAGAAGGCCGAGAAGGCCGGCGTCGAGGTCGTCCAGGGCGGCTACGAGGACCTGCCGGTCTGGCAGCAGCTGTACGAGATCACGGCCGAACGCGACAAGTTCCGCCCGCGCCCGCTCAGCTACTTCCAGCGCCAGTGGACGGCCCTCAACTCCGAGGACCCCAACCGGATGCGGCTGTACATCGCCAAGCACGAGGGGGAGCCGCTGGCCGCCGCCACGATGCTCACCGTCGGCCAGCACGTCTGGTACTCCTACGGCGCCTCCGCCAACCACAAGCGCGAGGTCCGCCCCTCGAACGCGATGCAGTGGCGCATGCTGCGCGATTCCTACGCGCTCGGCGCAAGCGTCTACGACCTGCGCGGCATCAGTGACACCCTGGACGAGAACGACCACCTGTTCGGGCTGATCCAGTTCAAGGTCGGCACGGGCGGCGAGGCCGTCGAGTACGTGGGCGAGTGGGACTTCCCGCTCAACAAGCTGCTGCACAAGGCGCTCGACATGTATATGTCGCGCCGCTGATCCCCCTTCCCCACACACCGCACCGCTGCACCACGCAGCTTTTCGAGAGAGGTTCCGGACGGGCATGGCGCTCACGCTCTACGTCGACACCGCGCGCTGGCGTGCGCACCAGAAGCAGATCCAGGACCAGTTCCCCGGGATGATCCCGGTCTGCAAGGGCAACGGCTACGGCTTCGGCCACGAGCGCCTCTGCGAGGAGGCCACCCGGATGGGCGCCGACGTCCTGGCCGTCGGAACGACGTACGAGGCCGCCAGCATCAAGGACCACTTCGGCGGCGACCTGCTCGTCCTCACCCCGTTCCGGCGCGGTGAGGAGCCGGTGCCGCTGCCGGACCGGGTCATCCGCTCGGTGTCCTCGGTGGACGGGGTCCGCGGCCTGGTCGGCGCCCGCGTGGTCATCGAGTGCATGAGCTCGATGCGCCGCCACGGCATCTCCGAGCAGGACCTCGGCCAGCTGCACGCGGCGATCGAGGACGTCCGGCTGGAGGGCTTCGCCCTCCACCTGCCGCTGGACCGCCCGGACGGCTCCGACGCCGTCGAGGAGGTCATCGGCTGGATGGACCGGCTCCGCGCGGCCCGGCTGCCGCTGCACACCATGTTCGTCAGCCACCTCAAGGCCGAGGAGCTGGCGCGGCTTCGGCAGCAGTTCCCCCAGACCCGCTTCCGGGCCCGCATCGGCACCCGGCTGTGGCTGGGCGACCACGACGCGACCGAGTACCGCGGCGCCGTCCTCGACGTCACCCGCGTCGCCAAGGGCGACCGCTTCGGCTACCGCCAGCAGAAGGCCGCCTCCGACGGCTGGCTCGTCGTCGTCGCCGGCGGCACCTCGCACGGGGTCGGGCTGGAGGCGCCCAAGGCGCTGCACGGGGTGATGCCGCGGGCCAAGGGCGTCGCCCGGGCCGGGCTGGCCACGGTCAACCGCAACCTGTCGCCCTTCGTGTGGGCGGGCAAGCAGCGCTGGTTCGCCGAGCCCCCGCACATGCAGGTGTCGATCCTCTTCGTGCCCTCGGACTCTCCCGAGCCCAAGGTCGGCGACGAGCTGGTGGCGCACCTGCGCCACACCACCACGCAGTTCGACCGGGCGCTCGACGCCTGAGTCAGTCCCTGGGGGCCGCGCCCCAGTCGACCCGCTGTCCCTCCGAAGGCGCCGTCTCCCACGGCGCCTTCGGCGTCTGCGCCAGCGTGAAGACGTCCTCGGCGCCGTCCAGGACGCCGCCCGAGGGGTCGTCGGAGCCGTCGCGCCGCACCACGTCCCGCTCGGGCAGCAGGATGTCGCGCACGACGACGGCGCACAGGTAGAGCGTGCACAGCAGGTGGGCGGTGATCGCCAGCTGGTAGCCCTCCAGGGGCAGGCCCTGGTGCTTGTCCCCGCTGGTCGTGTAGGCGAGGTAGAACCAGATCCCCAGGAAGTAGGCGACCTCACCGGCCTGCCAGATCAGGAAGTCCCGCCAGCGCGGCCGGGCCAGCGCCGCGAGCGGGATGAGCCAGAGCACGTACTGGGGCGAGTAGACCTTGTTGACCAGGATGAAGGCGGCCACCAGCAGGAAGGCCAGCTGCGCGAACCGGGGGCGGCGCGGCGCCATCAGGGCGAGCGCCGCGATGCCGGCGCACAGCAGCAGCGTCAGGCCCGTCGCGTAGGTGTTGGCGCCCTCCAGCGGATTGCCGGAGCGCTGGGAGATCAGCAGCCACACGGAGCCGAAGTCGATCGGCCGCTCCTGGCTGAAGGTGTAGAACTTCTGCCAGCCCTCCCAGGCGAAGAGCATGACCGGCAGGTTCACCACGAGCCAGGAGGCGGCGGCGCCACCGACCGCCGCGCCGAACGCACGCCACTTCCCGGCCCGCCAGCAGAGCACGAACACGGCTCCGAGCAGCAGTACGGGGTAGAGCTTGGCCGCGGTGGCCAGCCCGATCAGGATGCCGAAGGCGAGCGGCCGGCTCCGCGACCACATGAGCATGGCGGCCGCCGTCAGTGCGATGGCCAGCAGGTCCCAGTTGATGGTCGCGGTGAGCGCGAAGGCGGGCGCGAGGGCGAAGAGCAGCGCGTCCCACGGCCGGCGGCGGTGGGTGCGGGCGACGCACACGGCGATCACGACGGCGCAGACCATCAGCATGCCCGCGTTGACCATCCAGTACATCTGCTCCCGGTGCTGCATGGAGCCGCTGCCGGGGGTCATCCAGGAGGCGATCTCCATGAAGAGCCCGGTGAGCACCGGGTACTCCAGGAACTGCATGTCGCCGGGGATGCGGTCGAAGTACGGCGTGAGGCCGTCGGCGAAGCCGCGTACGACGTAGAGGTGCGGGATGTCCGAGTAGCAGGCGTGGGTGTACTGGGAGCCGGCCCCGCGGAACCACGCCCAGTCGTAGCACGGCAGCTTCTGCACCATGCCGAGCGCGAACATCCCCAGGGCGACGAGCACCACGACGCGCACCGGGGTCAGCCACTGGCCTCCCAGCCGCGCGTGGCGGCCCAGTGGGCCGCCGATGAGCTCGCTCCCGGCGGCCGCCACCTCGTCCTGCTGGGTGGGCAGTACGGGGCTGTCCTCGTGCACCTTCGTCATGCGCACATCCTGCCGTACCGCGCCGGACATGCGAGAGGGCCGTCGCACCAAGTGCGACGGCCCTGCGCGTCCGTGGCGTGGGGCGGCCGGTCAGCCGCCCGTGGAGCCCCCTATCGGGAAGCCTCCGCTGCCGCCGCTGTTCGTCGCCCCACCGGGTCTGCCCGGTGTTTTGCTGGGTGAGGGGGACGTCGACGTGGAGGCGCCGGGGCTCGGTTCGTCCGGGTCGCAGATCTCCCACGGCCGGCAGGAGGGCTTGCCGCCCTTCGACGGGGACGGGGAGGCCGGGGACTGCTGGGGCGACGGCGAGGCCGGCACCGACATCGAGGGCGAGGGGGTGATCGAGGGACTGGGGGAGGGGGCACCGGAGGCGTCCGCGATGACAGGGATCTTGTCCGGCTCCGGGAAGTCCTTCACCGGGACCCCGTCGAGCGCGTCCTTCATGTACTTCGTCCAGATCTCGGCCGGGATGTCTCCACCGTGGAGCGACGGGATGCCGGCCACGCCCTTCATGGAGATCAGTTCCTTCTTCTGCGCGGCGGGGTCCGAGCGGAACAGGGTCACGGAGGTGGACAGCTCGGGCGTGTAGCCGACGAACCAGGCCGACATGTTCTCATCGGTGGTACCGGTCTTGCCGGCGGCCGGCCGGTTCAGGCCCTTGGCCTTCTTGCCGGTGCCGTTCTCCACGACGTTCTGGAGGACCTTGGTGATGTTGTCCGCGATCAGATTGTCCATGGCCTGCTGCGCCTTGGGGGCCTCGAAGTTCGCCAGGTCCTTGCCGTCGCGCTGGACGCTGCGCACCGAGAACGGCTCGTGGTGGGTGCCCGAGGCGGCGAAGGTGGCGTACGAGTCGGCCATCCGGATGGCGCTGGGGGTCGAGGTGCCGAGCGCGAAGGAGGCGTTGGCGTTCGGGTCCATCGACTCCTCGAGGATGCCCGTGGCCTTGGCGACTTCCCTGACCTTGCTGTGGCCGACATCGAAGACGAGCTGGGCGAACGGAACGTTGATGGACTTCTCCATCGCCTCGTTCAGGGTCACGTAGCCGTAGGCGGTCGGGCTCTCGTTCTTCTGCTTGAACGGCTTGCCGGCCTTGTCGCGCAGCGGCTGGCCGTCACGGTTGTTGATCACCGTGAGGTCGTTGGCCATGTACTTGCTGTCGGCCGAGATCCCCGCGCCGCTGGAGTTCTGGGTGCCGTACTGCATGGCCGCCGCCAGCACGAAGGGCTTCCAGGTCGAGCCGACCTGGACACCCGAGGTGTTGGCGTTGTTGTTGAAGTGCTTCTTGTCCATGCCGGGACCGCCGTACAGGGCGACGAGGGCTCCGGTCTTCACGTCCACCGAGGCCGCGCCGAACTGGACGAAGGTGTCCGTCTCGGGCCGCTTCTTCTCGTCGATGATCCGGTCGCGGGTCTCCTCGACGGCCTTGACCAGCGCGTCGACCCGAGGCTTCTCGAAGGTGGTGTGGATCTGGTAGCCGCCCTTGGCCAGGTCGTCGACCGTGAGGTTCGCGGTCTTCATGACGTAGGCCTTGGCCGTGTCGACCATGTAGCCGATCTGCCCGGACATGTTGCGGGCCTGCGCCGACTCGATGAGCTTGGGGAACTCCTTGTACTGGTCCCGCTCGGCCTGCTGCATGCGGCCGACCTTGACCTCGCGGTCCAGGACCCAGGCCCAGCGCTCCTGGGCTCGCGCGGTGTTCAGCTCGGGCGTGGCCGCGGTGCCGATGCCGCCGTCCGGGTTGTAGAGGTTGGGACCCTTCAGCACCGAAGCCAGGAAGGCGCCCTCGGACGGGGTCAGGTCCTGGCAGTCCTTCCCGAAGTAGGCCCGGGAGGCCGCCTGGATCCCGTAGGCGTCACGCCCGTAGTAGGCGGTGTTGAGGTAGCCCGCGAGGATCGTGTTCTTCTCCGCGGTGACACCGAGCTTTATCGAGATGAAGAGCTCGGTGACCTTGCGCTTGAGCGTCTGGTCGGAGTCCAGGTACGTGTTCTTCACGTACTGCTGGGTGATCGTCGAGCCGCCCTGGGTGGATCCGCCCTTGGCCATGTTCCACACGGCACGGGTGATGCCCATCGGGTCGACGCCCTTGTCCGACTCGAAGGACTCGTTCTCCGCGGCGATCACGGCGTTCTGCATCGACCGGGGGATCTTGCCGATGGGCACGATCTGGCGGTTGACGGACCCGCCGGTCGCGACCATCTGGGTGTCGTCGGCCCAGTAGAAGACGTTGTTCTGCGCCTCGGCCATCTTGTTCGCGTCCGGCGTGTTCACCGAGGCGATGCCGATGCCGGCACCTGCCGTGATGATCGCGAAGAAGCCCAGGGCCGTGCCGCCCACGAGCTTCCAGGACGGGACGAAGCGCTTCCAGCCGTCCCTGTCCGAGCGCGGGTAGTTGATGAACCGCTTGTCCGGGCGGCCCGTGCCGCGTCCGGCCTGGGCGGCGCCCCGGCCCCGTCCCGCCGTGCCTCGGCCGGCGGATCTGCGGCCGTCCGCACGGCTGCTGCCGTGCCCCGGCTCGTCCCCGTACGGTCCGCTGGGCGACGCGGTGGGCACGTCGCGTCCGGACTCGGCACCCCGTCCGGGGCGCTGCTGGGCAGCCCGGCGGGCAGCGGCGCGGCCCCCACCCTGGGGCTGCTGCTGTTTGCGGCGGTGCTCGCTCATCGAACGACTACTCCTCGGGCAGGCGAGTGGCCTGGAAGCGGCAGGTGAGTTCCGGTCCCCCCGGTGTCATGGCGCACAGACTACGCACGCCCAAAAGCCAATCAGTGCCGAAGTTCACCCCAAAACAGGCAACTTGCACCGCACGAATTGGCGATGTGACGCCGGTCACCGTGTCGCCACTTGTAGCCGGGGGCCACCCGTTCTATCGTCTGGATGTATCGAGCCGATACATCAGCTCGACATAATGACTCCGAGGCGGGGGAAGGACAGGCGGATGAGCAGGCGCTCAGGCATCCTCGAGTTCGCCGTCCTGGGCCTGCTTCGCGAATCCCCCATGCACGGCTACGAGCTGCGCAAGCGGCTCAACACCTCGCTGGGGGTGTTCAGAGCGTTCAGCTACGGAACGCTCTACCCCTGCCTCAAGACGCTCGTCACCAACGGTTGGTTGATCGAAGAACCGGGCAACGCCCCGGAAGACGCTCTCGCCGCTTCACTCGCAGGGCGCCGCGCCAAGATCGT
The DNA here is from genome assembly GCF_003287915.1 of Streptomyces sp. ICC4. Taxonomy (NCBI): domain Bacteria; kingdom Bacillati; phylum Actinomycetota; class Actinomycetes; order Kitasatosporales; family Streptomycetaceae; genus Streptomyces; species Streptomyces sp. ICC4. The sequence goes on from NZ_CP030286.1 coordinate 1,098,690, forward strand.
CTACCGGTTGACGGCGGCAGGCAAGGAGCACTTCGAAGAGCTCCTCTCCCACACGGGCCCCGATGCCTGGGAGGACGAGTCCTTCGCCGCCCGCTTCGCTTTCTTCGGCCAGACCGAACGGGAAGTACGGATGCGGGTGCTGGAAGGCCGTCGCAGCCGGCTTGAGGAGCGCCTGGAGAAGATGAGCGCCTCGATCGCCCGCACACGCGAGCGGCTCGACGACTACACGCTCGAGCTGCAACGCCACGGAATGGAATCCGTGGAGCGCGAAGTGCGCTGGCTGAACGAGCTCATCGAAAGTGAGCGGGCGGGACGGGATCAGAGACGACCCGGTCCGTCCGACGAAACTGCAAAGTGAGGCCTGCATCTCGCAGGCCTCGTCCGAGAACAAACAGGGAGCAACCGGAATGGGTTCGGTTCGCGTAGCCATCGTCGGCGTAGGCAACTGCGCCGCCTCGCTGGTGCAGGGCGTCGAGTACTACAAGGACGCCGACCCGGCGGCCAAGGTCCCCGGTCTGATGCACGTCCAGTTCGGCGACTACCACGTGCGTGACATCGAGTTCGTCGCCGCGTTCGACGTCGACGCGAAGAAGGTCGGCCTCGACCTTTCGGACGCCATCGGCGCCAGCGAGAACAACACCATCAAGATCTGCGACGTCCCGAGTGCGGGTGTGACCGTTCAGCGCGGCCACACCCTGGACGGCCTGGGCAAGTACTACCGCGAGACCATCGAGGAGTCGACCGAGACCCCGGTCGACATCGTCCAGATCCTCAAGGACCGTCAGGTCGACGTCCTGATCTGCTACCTGCCCGTCGGTTCCGAGGCTGCGGCGAAGTTCTACGCCCAGGCCGCCATCGACGCCAAGGTCGCCTTCGTCAACGCCCTCCCGGTCTTCATCGCCGGCACCAAGGAGTGGGCTGACAAGTTTACCGAGGCCGGTGTCCCGATCGTCGGCGACGACATCAAGTCCCAGGTCGGCGCCACCATCACGCACCGCGTGATGGCGAAGCTGTTCGAAGACCGCGGTGTCCGACTCGAGCGCACCATGCAGCTCAACGTCGGCGGCAACATGGACTTCAAGAACATGCTCGAGCGCGACCGCCTCGAGTCGAAGAAGATCTCCAAGACGCAGGCCGTCACCTCGCAGATCCCCGACCGTGATCTCGGCGAGAAGAACGTCCACATCGGCCCGTCCGACTACGTCGCGTGGCTCGACGACCGCAAGTGGGCCTACGTCCGCCTCGAGGGTCGCGCCTTCGGCGACGTCCCGCTGAACCTCGAGTACAAGCTCGAGGTGTGGGACTCCCCGAACTCCGCCGGTGTCATCATCGACGCCCTGCGCGCCGCGAAGATCGCCAAGGACCGCGGTATCGGCGGCCCGATCCTGTCGGCGTCGAGCTACTTCATGAAGTCCCCGCCGGTGCAGTACTTCGACGACGAGGCTTACGCGAACGTCGAGAAGTTCATCAAGGGCGAGGTCGAGCGCTAAGTCGCGCCCCGACCGCCGAACCCCAAGGGTCCTTGACGACACCTGGACTTCGGCTGTTCTTCCGCGGAGGGTCCCCGGGCAATGCGCCCGGGGACCCTCCGCGTATGTGACCCTTTTCCTCATGGCTGTCGTACGTGATCTGCGCGTACTCCTGCGTCTGCGGGACTTCCGCAACCTGCTGGCCGTACGGCTTCTCTCGCAGGCGGCCGACGGCGTCTACCAGGTCGCACTGGCCACCTACGTCGTCTTCTCCCCGGAGAAGCAGGCCTCGCCCGCGGCCATCGCCTCCGCCATGGCGGTGCTCCTGCTGCCCTACTCCGTGATCGGGCCCTTCGCCGGGGTGCTGCTGGACCGCTGGCCCCGCCGCCAGGTCTTCCTCTACGGCAACCTGCTGCGGGCCTTCCTCGCCTGTGTCACCGGCATGCTGATCGTCGCCCACGTGCCCGACTGGCTCTTCTACGCCTCGGCCCTGTCCGTGACGGCCGTCAACCGCTTCGTCCTCGCCGGACTCGCAGCCTCCCTGCCCCATGTCGTCGGCCCCGGCCAGCTGGTCACCGCGAACGCCCTCTCGCCCACCGCCGGAACGCTCGCGGCCGTCGGCGGCGGGGGACTGGCCTTCCTCGTCCGGGCACTGGCCGCCGGCTCCGACGCCCTCGTCGTCCTCCTGGCAGCCGGCTTCTACCTGTGCGCCGCCCTGGCCTCCCTGCGCCTCGCCGTCCGCCTCCTCGGGCCCGACCACCCTCCCGGCCGGATCGACCCGACGGTCGCCGAGGGCGTCGCCATCGCCGTCCGGGGCATGGCCGAAGGGCTCCGGCACCTGGCGGCCAGGCGGTCGGCCGCCCAGGCACTCACCGCCATGACCCTGATGCGGTTCTGCTACGGAGCGCTGACCGTCACGCTGCTGACGCTCTGCCGCTACTCCTGGTCGGCCGACGAGGCCGAAGGCCTGGCCCTGCTGGGCGTCGCGGTGGGGGTCTCGGGGGCCGGGTTCTTCGCCGCCGCCGTCATCACGCCGTGGCTGGTGGACCGGCTGGGCACGCGCGGCTGGATCACCGCCTGCGCCGCCGGTTCCGCCGTCCTGGTCCCCGCACTGGGGCTGTTCTTCGCCCCCGGACCGATGCTCGCCGCGGCCTTCGTGCTGGGCCTCGCCACCCAGGGCGCCAAGATCTCCACCGACACCGTCGTGCAGTCCCAGGTGGACGACGCCTTCCGCGGCCGGGTCTTCTCCGTCTACGACGTGCTCTTCAACGTCGCCTTCGTCGGCGCCGCCGCCGTGGCCTCGCTCGTGCTCCCCCTCGACGGGCAGTCCGTCCCGCTGATCGTCGGCGTGGCCGCGCTCTATGCCGCGATCGCGGCCTTCCTCATGCGGCAGGGCGATGTTTCACGTGAAACATCGCCCTGACCGGAGCGCGCCCGAGTCCGCCGGCCGATGTTTCACGTGAAACACCGACCGACCCCGACCACCACGGCCCTCCGACCAGGCGGACGCCCGTGTCCCCGGCCCGGGAGGGCCTGCTCAGGCGTCCTGGGCCGCCCACCACTCCTTGAGGGCGGCGACCGCCTCGTCGCGCCCCACCGGCCCGTTCTCCAGCCGCAGCTCCAGCAGGAAGGCGTACGCCTTGCCGATCACCGGGCCGGGGCCGACGTCCAGCACCTGCATGATCTCGTTGCCGTCCAGGTCGGGGCGGATCGCGTCCAGCTCCTCCCGCTCCTGCAACTGGGCGATGCGCTCCTCCAGCCCGTCGTAAGTGCGGGAGAGCGCGTTCGCCTTGCGCTTGTTGCGCGTGGTGCAGTCGGAGCGCGTCAGCTTGTGCAGCCGCTCCAGCAGCGGGCCGGCGTCGCGGACGTAGCGGCGCACCGCCGAGTCGGTCCACTCCCCGTCCCCGTAGCCGTGGAACCGCAGGTGCAGCTCGACCAGCCGGGACACGTCCTTGACCATGTCGTTGGAGTACTTCAGCGCGGTCATGCGCTTCTTGGTCATCTTCGCGCCCACCATCTCGTGGTGGTGGAAGGAGACCCGTCCGTCGCTCTCGAACCTCCGGGTGCGCGGCTTGCCGATGTCGTGCAGCAGGGCCGCGAGCCGCAGCACCAGGTCCGGGCCGTCCTCCTCGAGTGCGATCGCCTGCTCCAGCACGATCAACGAGTGGTCGTAGACGTCCTTGTGCCGGTGGTGCTCGTCACTCTCCAGACGCAGCGCGGGCAGCTCGGGCAGCACGTGGTCGGCCAGCCCGGTGTCCACGAGCAGGCCGAGGCCCTTGCGCGGGTGCGCGGACAGGAGCAGCTTGTTCAGCTCGCCCTGGACCCGCTCCGCCGACACGATCTCGATCCGGCCGGACATGGCCTTCATCGCCGCCACCACGTCGGGGGCGACCTCGAAGTCGAGCTGGGCGGCGAACCGGGCCGCCCGCAGCATGCGCAGCGGATCGTCGGAGAAGGAGTCCTCCGGAGTGCCCGGGGTGCGCAGCACACCGGCCCTGAGGTCCTCCAGGCCGCCGTGCGGGTCCACGAATTCCTTCTCGGGGAGCGCGACGGCCATCGCGTTCACCGTGAAGTCACGGCGGACGAGGTCTTCCTCGATCGAGTCACCGTAGGAGACCTCCGGCTTGCGCGAGGTCCGGTCGTAGGACTCCGAGCGGTAGGTGGTGACCTCGATCTGGAAGTTCCGATCAACGTCTTCGACGCGGGCGAGCTTCTGCGCACCGACCGTGCCGAAGGCGATGCCGACGTCCCAGACCGAGTCGGCCCACGGCCTGATGATCTTGAGAACGTCCTCGGGGCGGGCGTCGGTGGTGAAGTCGAGGTCATTGCCGAGGCGCCCGAGCAGCGCGTCGCGGACGGACCCGCCGACCAGGGCGAGGCGGAAGCCCGCCGCCTGGAAACGGCGGCCGAGCTCGTCGGCGACGGGGGCGATCCGCAGCAGTTCGCTCACCGCGCGGGCCTGCCCCTGACTCAGGACACTGGGATTGTCTTCGTTGGCGTTCGGCACAACAGAAAAGGGTACGTGCCCGGCCCGCCCGGAGCTCCCGCGTTTACGGCCACCCCGGCCCACGGCGGCACCGGGCCGGACCCGATCATGTGGAGCAAGGCGCGGCACTCGCGCACAGCGGGCCTCGTTACCATGCGTGGACGCACAAACGACGACCACTGACACTTCGAGGGACCGGGGGAGCGCGTGGCCGAGGCGGCAGACATCCAGGGGGCGCCCCCCGCTCCTGCCCGCAAGCGCTGGTTGCGGCGCGCGGTCGTCCTGCTCGCCGGAACCCCGGTCCTCGCCGCCCTGGTCTACTCACCCGCCCCCGAGGCCCAGGCCGCGGAGGCCGCCGCGGCCGTCGACATCCGGCTCGACGGCCTGACGCCCACCGCCCCGGTCAAGGGCGACACCCTCACGATCTCCGGCACCGTGGTCAACAACGGCCGCGAGAAGATCACCGACGCGCACGTGGGCTTGCGGGTCGGCCCGGCGCTGGGGGACCGCAGCTCCATCGACGAGGCAGCGGATCGCGGCGCCTTCCGGGCCGGGGCGGACCCCGCCGAGGTCGGTGCCGAATTCGCCGTGAAGATCGATTCGCTGCCCTCGAAGGTCTCCCAGCCCTTCACCCTCAAGGTTCCGGTGAACAAGCTGGAGCTCGACAAGGACGGCGTCTACCAGCTGGGCGTCTCGCTGTCCGGGGAGACCGAGGGCCGCCCGTACGAGCAGGTCCTCGGCATCCAGCGGACCTTCCTGCCCTGGCAGCCGGAAGCCGCGGCCAAGCGCTCGCAGATCTCGTACGTGTGGCCGCTGATCTCCACCACGCACCTGACCGCGGAGACCGGCTCGGACGAGCTCCAGACCCCCGTCTTCCTCGACGACAGCCTGGCCGACGAGCTTCGGCCCGGCGGGCGCCTGGAGCAGATGGTCTCGCTCGGCAAGGATCTGCCGATCACCTGGGTGATCGATCCGGACCTGCTCTACACGGTCGACGCCATGACCAAGGGCTACCGGATCCGCACCCCCGACGGCCGGACCGTCCAGGGCAAGAACAAGGCCGTCGCCGAACAGTGGCTGAGCGCGCTGGAGAGCGCCGTCCAGGGCAAGAAGGTCGTCGCGCTGCCCTTCGCGGACCCCGACATCGCCTCGCTCGCCCACCGCGGCAAGGACGTCTCCGGCACGCTGGGCCAGCTCCGGCCGGCCACCGACAAGGCGAAGCAGGCCGTCGAGACCGTCCTGCACGTCCCCGCGACCACCGATTTCTCCTGGCCGGTGGACGGGGCGATCGACCCGTCCATCGTCAACGTCGCGACTTCGGCCGGCGCCCACAACGTCCTGACCCGCAGCGACAGCCTCCAGGAGACCGGCGCGCTGGGCTACACCCCCTCGGCGGCCCGCCCCATCGGTGCGGGCACCACGGCCGTGGTCTCCGACGCAGAGCTCTCCACCGCCTTCCAGGGCGACATGCTCGATGCCGGGAACTCCGCGCTCGCGATCCAGCGCTTCCTCGCCCACACGCTCGCCCTGAACCTGCAGAAGACCGACAACCAGCGCAGCTTCGTCGTGGCTCCCCAGCGGATGCCGTCCGCCAGCCAGGCACAGACGATGGCCGCCGCCATCCGGGGCCTGCAGCCGGGCCGCTGGACCCAGCCCTCCGACCTGGAGGCGGCCGCCGCCGCGACGCCCGACCCGCGCGCCGCCACCCAGGTCCCGGGCGCGGGCCAGTACCCCGAGGAGCTCAGCAAGCAGGAACTGCCGGTCTCCGCCTTCGAGAAGATCCGCAGCACTGAGAACACCCTCGACCACTTCAAGGTGATCCTGACCGCGCCCGACCGCGTCGAGATCCCCTTCGGCAACACCACCAACCGGGAGATGTCCGCCTCTTGGCGCGACCGCCCCGGCCCGGCCCTGGACTACCGGGACCAGGTGCAGAAGTACCTGATCGGCCTCACCGAGAAGGTCAGGGTCATCCCCAAGTCCGACGCCACCCTCTCCGGGCACAGCGCGACGATCCCGGTCAGCGTGCAGAACAGCCTGGTCCAGGACACCCGCAACCTCGTCCTGCGCGTGCAGTCCGCCAACCCGACCCGCCTGATGTTCGGCGACAGCGGCCAGGCCGAGGAAGAAGTCGCGGTCCAGGGCGGGCACAGCCAGACCGTGAAGTTCCCCGCCAACGCCACCGCGAGCGGCCCCGTCGAGGTGACCGCGCAGCTCTTCACGACCGACGGCGTCCCCTACGGCAAGGCACGCACGTTCACGGTCGAGGCGACCGAAGTGACCCCCACCGTCATGCTCGTCATCGCCGGCGGCGTCCTCCTGCTCGTGCTGGCCGGCATCAAGATGTACGCCAGCCGCAAGCGCGTCGCGGCGCGCGCCGCCGTGGAGGAGAGCACGCAGCAGAGTGACGAGTCCCCGGACACCGGACCGCAAAGCGCGGACCCGTCCGGCACGGGTGAGACAGTGGACCGTTGAGCGACGCCGTGGCCGGTCGGCCTGGGGACGATGAGGTGGGGTTTCGATGAACGCGCCGTACGAAGGTGACCGCGCGCAGGGCACTGGCGGGCCCGCGCCCTCCCAGGGCACTGCCCCCGGCGCCCCGGTGCCGGGGCAGGTTCCCGCGCCCGCGCCCGCGCCGGACCACGACCCGTATGTCCAGGACGCCTACGCCTACGACCCGTACCGGTCACAGGACCTGTCGGCCCAGGACCCGGTGGCCGAGGTCCTCTACGACCGGGCCTCGCACCCGCCGCCGCCGCCCGGGACCTTCCAGGAGCCCGGCCCGCTCTACGCGGCTCCGCAGGCCCCCTCCTACGCCCCCGACCCGCGGGTCTGGGCCCAGACCCCGCCGCCCGAGCCGGACGGCCCCTCCCGGCACCTGCCCTACGGCGACCACGCCACCACCACGCAGTTCGTCGGCGTGGACTCCCTCGTCACCAAGGCCGCCGGCCAGGAGCCCCAGCCGGACGCCTTCGCACACCTCTACCGGGACCAGGAGGCCGCACCGCGCACCCCGGCGGAGGACGCGCCCGTCGCCGCACCGGCGCCGAGCAAGCCCGCCGGACGCGCCTCCAGCCTGCTGAAGTCCAGCGCCCTGATGGCCGCCGGCACGATCGTCTCCCGCATCACCGGCTTCATGCGGACTCTGGTGATCGCCGGAGCCATCGGCGTGGCCACCCTCAACGACAGCTACCAGGTCGCCAACACCCTGCCGACGATGATCTACGTACTGGTCGGCGGCGGCGCCCTCAACGCGGTCTTCATCCCGCAGCTGGTGCGCGCGATGAAGAACGACGAGGACGGGGGAGAGGCCTACGCCAACCGGCTGCTCACCCTCGTCATCGTCCTGCTGGGCGCCGTCACCACCATCTGCGTCCTCGCGGCCCCGCTGTTCATCGGCATGATGTCGCAGAAGATCGCCGACGATCCGCAGCGCCTGGACGTCGCCGTCGCCTTCGCCCACTACTGCCTGCCCACCATGTTCTTCATGGGCGTGCACGTGGTCCTCGGTCAGATCCTCAACGCCCGCGGCCGGTTCGGCGCCATGATGTGGACCCCGGTCCTCAACAACATCGTCGTCATCGCCACCTTCAGCGCCTTCATCTGGGCCTTCGGCGGCTTCACCACCACCGGCGTCACCGAGGCCGGCATCACCCCCGACGGCGTCCGGCTGCTGGGCCTGGGCACCCTGCTCGGCCTGGTCGTCCAGTCCCTGGCGATGGTTCCCTACCTGCGCGACGCCGGCTTCAAGCCGCGGCTGCGCTTCGACTGGAAGGGCCACGGCCTCGGCAAGGCCGCCGGCCTGGCGAAGTGGACGTTCTTCTTCGTCCTCGCCAACCAGCTCGGACTGATCGTCGTCACGCAGCTCGCCACCTGGGCGGGCGAGGTCGCCGACAAGCAGGGCCACGGCGGCACCGGCATCACCGGCTACAACTACGCCCTGCTGCTCTGGCAGATGCCGCAGGCCATCATCACCGTCTCCGTCATGACCGCGGTCCTGCCCCGCATCTCGCGCTCCGCCCACGACGGCGACGCCGCCGCCGTCCGCGACGACATCTCCTACGGCCTGCGCACCTCGGCCGTCGCGATCGTGCCCTGCGCCTTCGCGTTCCTCGCGCTGGGCGTCCCGATGGCAGGCCTGCTCTACGCCGGTTCCGGCGCGGAGAGCGCCCAGAACATCGGCTTCATCCTGATGGCCTTCGGCCTCGGCCTGATCCCGTACTCGGTCCAGTACGTCGTCCTGCGCGGCTTCTACGCCTACGAGGACACCCGGACCCCCTTCTACAACACGGTCATCGTCGCCGCCGTCAACGCGGGCGTCTCCACCGCCGCCTTCTTCGTCCTGCCGGCCCGCTGGGCCGTCGTCGGCATGGCCGCCGCATACGGCCTCGGCTACGCGGTGGGCGTCGGCGTCGCCTGGCGCCGGCTGCGCACCCGCCTCGGCGGCGACCTCGACGGGGCGCACGTGATGCGCACCTACACCCGTCTCATCGGCGCCTGCGTCCCCGCCGCCGCCGTGGCCGGCGCGGTCGCCTTCGCGGTGCTGCGCTTCCTCGGCAACGGTGCGCTCGGTTCGCTCACCGCGCTGGTGGCCGGCGCTATCGCGCTGGCCGCGGTGTTCATCGTCTCCGCCAAGCGGATGCGCATCGAAGAACTCAACGCGATGGTCGGAATGGTGCGCGGACGCCTGGGGCGCTGATGCGCACAACCATCCCCTTCCCTAGCGTGTCGTGCAGAGCGCCGGACTGTGGGCACAATTGGCATGGCTTCGCAGGATGGCCGACAGCGCGTAACGGATGGGGAGGCAGGGACGACGGTGGCGGAACGTAGCACGGCTGCCGTCGACGTGGCCGACAACGGCGGCGACGAGCCGCCGGCCGCTGAGGCGGTCAAGGCCACGGCCGACGGGGTGGACACCCAGAACGGACGAGCCGCGGACGGATCCATGCCCGAAAAGGACGGCGAGCGCAGGAACGCGGCACCTGCGGCCGCTCCCGAACTCCACAGCGGTCACAAGCTCGCCAGACGCTACCGGCTCGAAGAGTGCGTCACCCGTGTGGACGGATTCAGCAGCTGGCGCGCGATGGACGAGAAGCTGCGCAGGGCGGTGGGTGTCCACCTGCTGCCCGCCGACCACGCCCGGGCCCGCGCGGTCCTGGCCGCCGCCCGCTCCTCCGCCCTGCTCGGCGACCCCCGGTTCGTCCAGGTCCTCGACGCCGTGGAGGAGAACGACCTCGTCTACGTCGTCCACGAGTGGCTGCCCGACGCCACGGAGCTCACCGCGGTCCTCGCGGCGGGCCCCATGGAGCCGCACGAGGCCTACCAGCTGGTCAGCCAGGTCTCCCAGGCCATGACCGCCGCGCACCGCGAGGGCCTGGCGCACCTGCGCCTGACCCCCAGCGCCATACTGCGCACCTCCTCGGGCCAGTACCGCATCCGCGGCCTCGCCGTGAACGCCGCCCTGCGCGGCATCACCAGCGAGACCCCGCAGCGCGCGGACACCGAGGCCATCGGCGCCCTGCTGTACGCCGCCCTCACCCAGCGCTGGCCGTACGAGAACGACGCGTACGGCCTCACCGGCCTGCCCAAGGGCGTCGGCCTGATCGCCCCCGACCAGGTCCGCGCCGGAGTCCACCGCGGCCTGGGCGAGCTCGCCATGCGCGCCCTCGCCAACGACGGGGCCACCGCCTCCCGTCAGGAACCCGCCTGCACCACCCCGGAAGAGCTCTCCAAGGCCGTCGCCGCGATGCCCCGCATCCGGCCGCCGGAGCCCACCTTCACCGCGCCTCCGGAGTACCAGCACACGACCTACCAGCAGGGCAGCTACGGCAGGCCCACGCCTCCCGGCATGCCCCCCGCGCAGCCGCTCCCCGTGGCCTTCGGGGGGTGGGGGCACGGTGAGACTACCTGGTCATCGGGTCAGTTCCGGTCGGACGAGACGGCGTAGCCGTTCGCGTCGGACGCGCGGATCCCGCTGCCGCCGTACCCGGTGGAGTGCTCGATGGAGTAGTCGGCCGAGTAGTCGGTGGAGTAGCCCGACGCGTACTCGCCGGAGTAGCCGTCGGCGTACCCGTCCGCGTACTCGTCGCCCTCGTCGTCGAGGTCTTCGGGGACCAGGCCCCAGACGATGAGGTCGCTGCGGCCGTCGGACCAGGAGCCGTCGGGGTTCTGGACGCGCACTATGCACGCGCTGCGCAGCACGCCTTCGCTGATGCAACCGACCTTCTGGGCCACCTGCTGGGACGCGGTGTTGTCGGCGGCGGTGCGCAGTTCGAGGCGTTCGAAGCCCTGCTCGCGGAAGAGCCAGCGGGCGACGGCGCGTACGGACTCGCTGGCGTAGCCCTCGCCGCGGGCCCAGGGGGCGGTCACGTAGCCGACCTCGGTGGCGCGCAGGCGCCAGTCGGTGCCCTGCAGGTGGACGATGCCGACCAGGCGGTGGGTGAGGAACTCGGTGACGGCGAAGACGATGCCGCGGCCGCCGGTGCGCTCCTCGTGGGCGGCTCTGGTGGCCCACTCGACGGCGTCGGCGCTGGTGTAGGGGTGCGGGACCGCGGTCCAGGCGGTGATGTGCTCGTCGTTCATCATCTCGGTGAGCGCGGTGACGTCTTCTTCCTCGAAGGGGCGCAGCACCAGCCGGTCCGTGCTGATGGTGACGTCCGGGAAGGTGGTAGTCATGCGCAGCTCCAAGCCTGAGACCGTGGTGCGACCGTGGTGCGAGGCGACCGTGGTGCGGGCCCGTTCGTGCGGACCGCTGCCGCGGGTCGTAGGCCACAGCATGCAGCATCGGCCTGGGGATGTGCAGGGCCGGGCTGCCCGGAAGCGGGCAGCGGCCGGCCCCGTACACCGGTGGGGCGTACGGGGCCGGACGGCCCGGCGGGGCCGGGAGGGGATGATCAGGCGGCCGGCTTGCCGAAGGCGGGGATGACCGAGCCCTCGTACTTGTCGGTGATGAACTTCTTGACCTCGTCGGAGTTCAGGAGCTTGGCGAGCTTCTGGATCCGCGGGTCGTCCTGCTTGCCGTTCTTGACCGCGAGGATGTTGGCGTACGGGTTGCCCTCGGCCTTCTCCAGGACGAGCGCGTCCTTGGCCGGGACGAGCTTGGCCTCGATGGCGTAGTTGCCGTTGATGACGGCGGCGTCCACGTCGTTCAGGGCGCGCGGGACCGTGGCGGCCTCCAGCTCCTTGAACTCCAGGCCCTTCTTGTCGGTGATGTCCGACAGCTTGGCGCCGGTGCCGACGCCCTCCTTGAGGGTGATCAGCTTGTTCGCGGCGAGCAGCTGGAGCGCGCGGCCCTCGTTGGTGGGGTCGTTGGGGACAGCGATGGTCTGGCCGGCCTTGATGTCGGTGAGGGCCTTGACCTTCTTGGAGTAGAGGCCCAGCGGCTCCAGGTGCACGTTCACGACGGGCACGATGTCGGTGCCGTTCTTCTTGTTGAAGTCGTCGAGGTACGGCACGTGCTGGAAGTAGTTCGCGTCGACCTGGCCCTGCTGGGTGGCGGTGTTCGGCAGGACGTAGTCCGTGAACTCCTTGACCTCCAGCTTGAGGCCCTCCTTGGCCGCCAGGTTGTCCTTGACGAACTTCAGGATGTCGGCGTGCGGGGTCGGGGACGCCGCGATGACCAGGGGCTTGCTCTCGTCGACCTTGCCGCCGTCGGCCTTGGTGGAGGACGGGTCCGAGGAGCTGCCGCAGGCGCTCAGGGAGAGGGTGAGCGCGGCGGCGGTGGCGGCGAGGGCGGTGAGCTTGATGTTCTTGCGCACGAAGAGTGCCTTTCTTGCTTCTTGCTGTGTGAAGGACGGCCCAAGCACGACAAGTGCGGGCTTTCTGGGAAAAAGTTGGTGAATGTCCGGCTCAGGCCCGGATCAGGCTGTCCGACCCCGGCGCGCGAGGAGGCGTACCACGCCGTCGCCGAGGAGCTGGATCACCGTGACGAGCACGATCAGCACGACGACGGTCGCGACCATGAAGCCGGTCTCGAAGCGCTGGAAGCCGTAGGTGATGGCCTTGGAGCCGAGCCCTTCGCCGCCGACCGCGCCGGCCATGGCCGAGTAGCCGATCAGGGTGATCACGGTCGTGGTGACGGCCGCGATCAGGGAGGGCAGGGCCTGCGGGAGGAGCACCTTGCCGACCAGGGTCGGGATGCCTCCGCCCATGGACTCGACGGCTTCGACCAGCCCGTGGTCCACCTCGCGGACCGCGGTCTCCACGAGCCGGGCGAAGAAGGGGATGGCGCCGATGGCGAGCGGGACGATCATGGCGGTGGGGCCGATGAAGGTGCCCACGATCGCCGTGGTGACCGGTATCAGGAAGATCAGCAGGATGATGAAGGGCAGCGAGCGGCCCATGTTCACGATCACGCCGAGCACCTTGTTGACCGCGCGGTTCTGGAGCAGGCCGCCCTTGTCGGTGAGCACCAGCAGGATGCCGATCGGCAGGCCGCCGAGCACGGTCACCAGGGCGGACCACAGCACCATGTAGAGGGTGTCGAAGGTGCCCTGCGTGAGCAGCGGCTGCATTTCGGACCAGGTCACTTCGCACCATCCTTGACCAGCTCGGCGAGTTCGCCGTCCACGTCCACCGCGTCTGCCGCATCGGCAACGGAGTGCACCACGTCCACCTGCAGGCCCTGCTCGCGCAGGAATCCGACGGGCACGACGTTGTCCTCGTAGCGGCCGGGCAGCTCGATGCGCATGCGGCCGATCTGCTTGCCCGCGACGGTGTCCATCGCGGCGCCGAGGATCGAGATGTCGATGTTGTAGGTGCGGGCCAGCTGGGAGATGACCGGCCGGGTCGCGGTGTCGCCGTGGAAGGTGACGTCGATGACCGTGTGCTCCGCGGTGGTCGCGGCGCCGGTCAGCGGGAACAGTTCGTGGGCGAGCTGGGACCCGGGGGTGGCCAGCAGCTCGGTGACGGTGCCGGACTCGACGATCCGCCCCCGCTTCATCAGCGCGGCCGAGTCGCAGACGGACTTGACCACGTCCATCTCGTGCGTGATGAGCAGCACGGTCAGGCCGAGCTGGCGGTTGAGGTCGCGCAGCAGCTGGAGGATCTGGCGGGTGGTCTCGGGGTCCAGGGCGCTGGTGGCCTCGTCGGAGAGCAGCACCTTGGGGTCGCCGGCCAGGGCGCGGGCGATGCCGACGCGCTGCTTCTGGCCGCCGGAGAGCTGGCCGGGGTAGGCCTTGGCCTTGTCCGTGAGGCCGACGAGGTCGAGGAGTTCGGCGGCCTTGCGGGAGCGTTCCCGGCCGGAGACGCCGAGGATCTCCAGGGGCAGTTCGATGTTGCCCTGGACGGTGCGCGAGGACAGCAGGTTGAAGTGCTGGAAGACCATGCCGATGCGACTGCGGGCCTCTCGGAGCTCCTTGCCGGCGCGGCGGCCCCGGCCGGCGAGCGCGGTGAGGTCGACCCCGTCGACGCTCACGGTGCCGGCGGTGGGGCGCTCCAGCAGGTTCACGCAGCGGATCAGGGAGGACTTGCCGGCGCCGCTCTGGCCGATGACTCCGTAGACCTCGCCCTGGCGGACGTGCAGGTCGACGCCGTCCAGGGCGGTGACCTCGCGGCCACGGGACTGGTAGACCTTCGTGAGGCCCGATGTGGTGATCACAGGATTTCCGTCGCTGTCGAGTGCGCGGCGCAGCGGGTGCCGGGCACGGGGCAAACATCTGGGGACGCGATACGGGTCGAACCGTCGGAAAACGGCGGTGTCAACGCATGCGCGGGGCAGGAGCGATCCGGGTCGCACGGGAGTGCCGGAGGAAGCTCGGCCGGTCTCGCTTCGGGGCGCGAGACTGCGGGAAGGGGGCCCTCAGAAGGCGCACATTCGACACATACAACGAGCACCGGGCGTCATCGTCGCCTCGGTCGCAAGGGTGCGGCTGCTCGTCGTGGTCATGGGCCCCAGTAAACCAGACGTTCCCCGTCACCGATCAACGCTGTCCGAATACCGGACGGATTTCGACCGCATAGCGGACAACAGCGGTCAGGGGCGGTCGTCCGTCTCAATCGTCATCCCATCGGCTCCGACCAGCACGGACACGGCCGAGAGGTCCCTCACGACCACGTCGGCGTTGAGCTCGGCGGCCGCGTGCGTTGTGGTCAAGGCCACGGTCGTCATGCCCGCCGCACGGCCCGCGGCCAGCCCCGCCGGGGCGTCCTCGAAGACCGCGCAGCGGGCCGGATCCACGCCGAGCCGGCGGCCGCCAGCAGGAAGGGCTCCGGATCGGGCTTGCCGCGGGTGATGTCGTCGGCGGCCACCAGCTCCGGGCACTCGATGCCGGCCTCGCGCAGCCGGGCCTCGGCGAGCCAGGGGGCACCTCCCAGCGGTAGCTGGGGGAGGGTGGCCGAGGTGACCACGGCCCCGAAGGCCTCCTCGGCGATCCCGAACTCCCCGGCCAGGGGTCCCCCCGGACGGAGTCTGGGGGAGGGTCCAGCACTGGTGCACCGACTCCATGGAGGAGACGGGCGTGCCGTCGTTGTCGAACAGCAGCGCGCCGAAAAGCGGTTCCGTGGCTCCCTTGCAGCTTCATGCCCTCCAGGAAGGCCCCGGAGCAGGGGTGAGCGCATCGGGTCTTTCGGCCCGTAATACCCTCGCTGCATGCTCGACGCCCTGACGGTCGCCATCGGCGTGGCCGCACTCGCCCTCGCCGCCTGGTGCGGTTTCGCCGCCTCGCGCGACCAGCCGACCAAGGACTGGCACTTCATCGGCATGGCGGTGGTGACCGTACTGGTCCTGGCCCAGCTGGTGATCGGCCTGGTCCAGCTCGCCCGGGGCGAGAAGCCCGGGCAGGGGACGGTGCTCTTCGTGGCCTACCTGCTGGGGTCCTTCGCCGCCGTCCCGGCCGCCGCGATGCTCTCGGTGACCGAGCGGACCAAGTGGGGTTCGGTGACGGTGGCCGCGGGCGCCGTCGTCCTCGCCGTGCTGGAAGTACGGCTCTACGACATCTGGGGAAGCACCGGTGCCTGACACGGACACGAACACGGGCGCGGACGCCGCCGGGCCCGCCGCCGAGCGGCGGCGCCTGGTGAGCGGGCCGGGGGTGCTGCTGGTCTGGCTCTACGGAGTGATCACCGTCGGCGCGGTCTCCCGGTCGCTCTACCAGATCTCCACCGAGTTCGACCGGGCCCCGCTGGCGTACTCGCTGTCGGCCGCGGCCGCCCTGGTCTACGCCTTCATCACGTACTCACTGGTCCGCGGCGGGGAGACGGCCCGCAAGGCGGCGCGGATCTGCTGCGCCGCCGAGCTGGCCGGCGTGCTCACCGTCGGGACCTGGACCCTGCTGCGGCCCGAGGCCTTCCCCGACGCGACCGTGTGGTCGGACTTCGGGATGGGCTACCTCTTCATCCCGGTGGTCCTTCCCGTCACCGGGATGCTCTGGCTGCGCGCGAAGCGCTGAGCGCCGGACACCCGAGCGCCGGACGCCCGGTGCGGGGCGCCCGGCGGTCAGGGGTTCCTACGCGCTGACCGCGAAGTCGGTGGCCTCCTTGGCCTCCTTCTCCAGGATCACCAGGCGGACGCCGTCGGACGCGGTGCGCCCGCCGACCTGGGTGTAGCCGGCCTTGCGGTAGAGCCGCAGGTTCGACTCGCTCTTGTGGCCGGTGTGCAGCCGGAAGCGGGTGGTCCCGTCGTGGCCGGCGAGGACCTGCTCGACCGCGGTCAGCAGCCGGGCGCCGAGCCCGTGGCCCTGGAGGCGCGGGTGGACGCAGAGCTTGGCGATCTTGCCGGTGCCCTCTTCGTCCACGTTTCCGCGCACGGCCCCGACGATCTCGTCCCCGAGCCGGGCCACCAGGACGGTGTCCGAGGCCAGCTCCTCCTTGAGGGAGTCCAGGGACTGGGTGAGCGGCTGGATGCGGTAGTTGCCGTACAGCTCGGCCTCGCTCTGGAACGCCAGGTACTGCAGCTTGATGATCTGCTCGGCATCCTCGGCAACTGCCGCCGAAATGGTCACGCTCATGCCCATGTGCGCATGCCTCCCGCTCACCTGGTGGCCCTGTGGTCTACCGCTCCATTCCCCGCAGGGCCGGAGCCGCAACCTCTACGGCCAGCATTCTGCGCAGACATCCCAGGCATCGGGAACGGACGGGCCCCAAACTTCCTTGTGAGATACCCAACTCTCCTGCGATTTCACGGTAAGTGAGGTCCCTGGGCGACATAAGTGCCCTCATGAGCTCCGGACACCGCCCGGGCAATCGGGCGACCGCCGATCGGAGGGCCCTGTTCTCCTCGCCGTGCAGGAGGGCGTCTTCCGGTTCCGTCCCGGTGGTGCTACGGGCGGCGCCGCCCGTAGCACCACCGGCCCCGCCGGCCCCGCCGTCCTCGGCGTCCTCGGAGTGATCGCGGTGGCCGTACGGAACTTCGCGCCGGACCCGGCGGCGGACCAGGCGGGCCTCCGCCCGCACCGCCCGGCGCAGCCAGTCGACGGGCTCCGCGGGGGTGCGGCGGTTCTCCAGCAGCCTGACCCAGACGGCTTGTTCCAGATCGGCGGCGTCCACTCCGGTGCCCGCGGTCTCCGCGGCGGCCTCGGCCCGGAGCAGCGGGCGGAGCTTCACTAACAGGTCGGCGAGTTCAGCCTTCAGCGGGTCCATGCCGGGCGGGACGAGTGGGCCGGGCCCGGCGGTTTCCCCGCCGGGCCCGGCCCACTCGTACGAGGGCCCGCGGTTACGGGTTGACGCCCCGGCCCGGGCGGTAGGCCTCGGCGGCGAGCAGCCCGGTGTCGGGCTGGTCGGTGAAGATCCCGTCGATGCCCTGCTCGAAGTACGTGCGGAAGGCGCCGAAGGCGTCGCCGTACGCCGCGGGGTCGGTGCCCTTGCGGTACTCGGCCGGCAGGAAGCTGTTCTCGTTGCGCGCCGTGTAGGGGTGCAGGATCAGCCCCTGCGCGTGGGCGTCCGCGACCAGCGTGGTGGGGGCGCCGAGCCGGCCCGCCGCGTCGCGCGGCAGGATCAGGTCCATGGTCGGCCCGATGCCCTGGGCGAAGCCGGCGATCCACTTCAGCCCCTCGGGCTTGACGAGGTCGGCGACCGTACGGGGGTCCTTGGCCGCTTCGAAGTCCCAGGGGCGGGTGCCCGCCGCGGAGAAGAGCACCACGCGCGGGGCGGAGACCAGCCGGGAGAGCCGCTGGATGCTGGAGGGCTCGAAGGACTGCAGGAAGAGCGGGGCGCCGCGCCCGTCGCGGCCGTGGCGGCGCAGCAGCCGGGCGAGGGGCTCCTCCAGGCCGAGGCCCAGGCCCCGGAAGTAGGTGGGGTGCTTCGTCTCGACGTGCAGCCAGACGCGCTTGCCGCGCCGCTTGCCCTCGCGGTCGGCCCAGCGCAGCACCTCCTCGAAGGTGGGCACGTCCCAGCGGCCGTCGTAGAGCGTGTTGCGCTGGCGGACGGCGGGGATGCGCTCCTTCGCGCGCAGGGTCTTCAGCTCGGCGATCGTGAAGTCCTCGGTGAACCAGCCGGTGACCGAGACCCCGTCGACGGTCTTGGTGGTCTTGCGCGCGGCGAAGGCGGGGTGGTCGGCGACGTCGGTGGTGCCCCCGATCTCGTTCTCGTGGCGGCACACCAGGTGGCCGTCCTTGGTGGGCACGAGGTCCTGCTCCACCACGTCGGCGCCGAGGTCGAGCGCGAGTTGGTAGGAGGCGATCGTGTGCTCGGGCCGGTAGCCGCTGGCCCCCCGGTGCCCGATGACCGTCGGCACGGGCAGGTCCCGGTACCCGCCGGATCCGCCGCCGCGGCCGCGCTCCGCCGCCGCGGCCGGTCCCGCTCCCGCCGCGAGACCGCCGAAGGCCCCGCCCGCCGCCATGACGGCCGCACCCAGTACCGTGCGCCGTGCTGCCCCACCCTGCGTCATGAGTGCCACTCCCCATCGCGTAAGGGCCGGGTGTCCCGGGATCTCCGGGTCCTGCGGCCCGATTTCGCGTGCCGATGGTAGGCAAGCGGCGGTGGCGCGCGGGGGTGCACGGGCCGAACTTGGCGCGAACGCGCGTCAACACTGCGTATCCACCTCGTGAACCCGATGTGCGATCAGAGCTGACCCGCGAGTATCGTCCTCACCTGCACTACCGCCGTGTGGTGGGTGCGCGAAACCGCTTTTCGATGCCGGAGGGCCCACGTTGTTCCGTACCGCGCTCATCAAAGCCACCGTCGGACCCGTCATGCGCCTGATGTTCCGCACCCGTGTGGAGGGCATCGAGAACATTCCGGGCACCGGGCCGGTGATCCTGGCGGGCAACCACCTCACCTTCATCGACTCGATGATCCTGCCGCTGGTCTGCGACCGCACGGTCCACTTCATCGGCAAGGACGAGTACGTCACGGGCAAGGGGATCAAGGGCCGGGCCATGGCCTGGTTCTTCACCGGCGCCGGCATGATCCCCGTCGACCGCGACGGGGCCAACGGCGGAGTCGCCGCCCTGATGACCGGCCGCCGGATCCTCGAAGAGGGCAAGATCTTCGGCATCTACCCCGAGGGCACCCGCTCCCCCGACGGCCGCCTCTACCGCGGCCGCACCGGCATCGCCCGCCTGACCCTGATGACCGGCGCGCCCGTCGTCCCCTTCGCGATGATCGGCACCGACAAGCTGCAGCCCGGCGGCGCCGGCATGCCGCGCCCGGGCCGGGTCACCGTCCGCTTCGGCGAGCCGATGGAGTTCTCCCGCTACGAGGGCATGGACCGCGACCGCTACGTGCTGCGCGCCGTCACCGACTCGGTGATGGCCGAGGTCATGCGGCTCTCGGGCCAGGAGTACGTGGACATGTACGCGACGAAGGCCAAGGCCGCGTAGCGCCCCTGCCGCCGCCTGCTGCCGGTCACTGCCGCTGCAGTGACCGGCTGACGCCCGCCGCGGTCGTCGTGGCGAGGATCCAGCCGGTCACGATCAGCAGGTACGACAGCCACTGGTACCAGCCGTCCGGTGCGAACGGCGCCTCCTGGCCGAAGCCGATGATCGGCAGCATCAGGTCAATCGTGTAGAAGAGCGGGTTGAACTCCGGCGCCTCCCCCGGCTTCAGCTCCCGGGGCGGGTGGAGCCCGTACGCGACCGTTCCCGTGACCAGCAGCGCCAGCAGCCAGCCCGCGGCGCGCAGCGGCCGGAAGCCGTAGCCCACGGTGGCGTCCTGGAGCACCCCCCAGAACCTGGCGTGCCGGGGCAGGGTCCGGCGGTGGCGGCGCAGCTTGGCGAGTTGCACGGTCCGGGCGGACGCCTCGTCGCCGACCGTGCGGTAGGCCGAGGTGAGCTGTTCGTAGGCGTACGGGAGGTAGCCCGACTCCTCGCGCTCCAGGGCGGGCAGCCGCTCCTCGGCGGGCAGGTGCGGGGCCAGGGTGCGGTAGGTCAGCCCGTCGATGCGGATCTTCTCCGGCCAGGTCCCGGGCGGCACGAGCAGCATGTCGAACTGGGAGCGGCGCATGCTCACCAGCCCGCGGATCTTGTCGCAGCGGTTCAGCCAGACCTCGCCGATGACGCAGCTGGAGGCGCGCAGGGCTACCCCGCCGGGGTTGTCGAAGACTGAGTGGCCCAGGTAGAGCTGGCCCGGTATGCGGGAGCCCGTCAGGTTGACCAGGCCGCGGGCCTCCATCCGGTGGCCCCGCAGGTCGGTGCCGACCGTCAGGTTCTCGGCGTGCAGGGCGATGCCGCCGGGGGCGAGCAGGCGGGATCCGTTGAGGTTGATCTGGCCGCCGACGGTGGCGCCGTTGATGCGCGTCTGGCCGTGGACGGTGAGGTCCATGGCGATGATGTCGGTGCCGATGTCGGCGTGATTGAGCTGGAGCGGCGGCTCCTGGGCCTCTTCGGCGGGGCCGGGCGCGCCGATGACCGCCCGCTGGAGGAAGAGGCCGCCGGCTATCCGGGCGCCGGAGAGCCGGACGGGCCCGGTGATCTTGCAGCAGGGCATCCGCAGGACGACGTCGATGCTCACGGAGGTCCCGGTCAGTCCGGGCAGCGCCGAGTCGCTCAGGACCAGGGCGCGCAACTGGGCCCCGTAGACGAGGGGTTTGCGCTCGAACCAGCAGCCGCGCAGCCGGATCGCGTGCTCGACGACGGCGTACTTGAGGTCCAGCTTGCCGGTGATCCGGGCGCCCCTGACGTTGAGGCCGGCGACCTGCCCGTCGGCGGAACTCCCGCCCAGCAGAAAGGCCGTGATGACTTCGGCGCGCACCGTCCGCTCGGGGCCCCAGCCGATCCCGTCGGAGGCGTCCTCGTCGGGGTCCTCCCTGAAGTCGACGCGCTCTCCGCGCGGGAAGGCGTCCCGTACGCGGCGTTCTGCCGGGGTCAGATCGGTGATCTCCATCGCCGGGATGGTGTCCCGCGCTTCCACGGACTGTCAACTCCGCACGGGACACCACGGCCTGGCGCGACGTCAGTGCTCGAGGCCGTCCTGGAGCTCCTGGCCCTTGAGGAGGAACCAGGCGGCCGCGGCGGTGGCCAGCAGGACGGCCGCGCCGACGCCGGAGGCCAGCCGCAGGCCGTCCACGAAGGCCTCCTGGGCGGCCCCGACCATCTGCGAGGCGGTCTCCGGGTCGAGCGTCTTGGCCGCTTCGACGGCGCCGCCGAGGGATTCGTGGGCGGCGTCGGCCACCGGGCCGGAGACGGAGGCCGGGGCGGTGAAGCCCTGGTAGACGCCGGTGACGACCGAGCCGAGCAGGGCGATGCCGAGGGCCGCGCCCAGTTCGTACGCGGTTTCGGAGACGGCCGAGGCCGATCCCGCCTGCTCCTTGGGCACGCTGGAGAGGATCACGTCGGCGGTGACGGTGAAGGAGAAGCCGGCGCCGAGGCCCACGATGAGCAGGGCCGCGCCGAGCAGCGGGTAGCCGGTCTCCTTGTGGATGACGGTGAGCGCGGCCAGCGCGACGCCGATGGCGGCGAGGCCTCCCGTCACGATGACCCGTACCCCGTACTTGCGGGCGCAGCGGCCCGCGGCCAGACCGGTGACCACCGCGCCGACGGCGGCGGGCAGCTCGGCGAGGCCGGCTTCCAGCGGCTCGCGGCCCTGGACGAGCTGGAGGAACTGGGAGAGGAAGAAGACCAGTCCGGACAGGCCGAAGACGGTGAGCAGGTCGGCGAGGACCGCGCCGGAGAAGCCGCGGTGCTTGAAGAGCCGCATGTCGAGGAGGGGGGCGGTCAGGGTGAACTGGCGGCGTACGAAGGTGTAGAGCGCGCCCGCTCCGATGACGGCGGCGGCCCACACCTCCCAGCCCATGCCGTGGGTGGCGACCTGCTTGACGGCGTATACGACTCCGATGATGCCTACCAGGGAGAGCCCGACGCTGACCAGGTCCCAGGGACCGGCGACGGGGTTCTTGGACTCGGGCAGCAGCTTGATGCCGACGATGACCAGGACGATCATCACGGGGAGGTTGATGAGGAAGACCGAACCCCACCAGAAGTGCTGGAGCAGGGCTCCGCCGACGACCGGTCCGACGGCCGCGCCCGCGGAGGCTGTGGCGCCCCAGATGCCGATGGCGAGGCTGCGCTCCTTGGGGTCGTGGAAGATGTTGCGGATCAGCGCGAGGGTGGAGGGCATCAGGGTCGCGCCGGCCACGCCGAGCAGGGCCCGGGCGAGGATCATCATCTCGGGGCTGGTCGCGTAGGCGTTGAGGACCGAGACGGCGCCGAAGGCGGCCGCGCCGACGAGGAGGAGCTTCTTGCGACCGATGCGGTCACCGAGGGAGCCCATGGAGACGAGCAGGCCGGCGATGACGAAGGAGTAGATGTCGCCGATCCACAGCAGCTGGGTGCCGGACGGCTTGAGGTCCTCACTGAGGGCGGGCGTGGCGAGACCGAGTACGGTGGCGTCGACCGCGACCAGCAGCACGGCCAGGACGAGCACGGAGAGCGCGATCCAGCGCCCGGAGCCCCTGCCCTCCGCCCCCTTCGCCTGGGTCAGCTGTTCGGTACGGCTCATTTCTCCACACTCCGTCGTGCGCCACCGAGCAGCAACTCGGTGATCATGTACTGGAAGTCCTTGGCCGCGACCCGGCCGTCCATGACGGCCCAGGCGCAGGCGCCGATGAGGCTGTAAAGGGCCTCGGTGAGCCAGGCGGGGCTCAGGTCGATCCGGATGTCGCCCTCCTGCTGGCCGCGCCGGAAGAGCGCGCCGACGCGGGCGTCGAGCCGGGACCAGCCCTCGTTGACCTGGTCGCCCTCGAAGAGCTGGTTCTCGGTGACGAGGAAGGCCAGCAGTTCGGCGTTGGGCTCGGCCTCGGCGATGAGCCGCCCCAGCGCGTCCACCGCCGTGTCCTCCTCGAGGCGGGCGTTGTCGAACGCCACCTCGAACTCCCGGATGCCGAGCTCTTCGAGCGCCCGTACGAGGGCGTCGCGCCCGGCGAAGTGCCGGTGGAGGGTCGCGCGGCCGATTCCGGCGGCGCGGGCGACCTCGTCCATCGTGGCGGTCGATTTGCGGGAGAGCAGGGCGGCCGCGTCGCGGAGCACCTGGTCACGATCCATGGCCATGAGACAAGCATAACCCGAATGAGACGTTGATGTCTCATTGGATCGATAAATGGGCTGCCGATCGGGCTCCCGGAAGGCGATCCTGCCGGGATGGACCCGAAGAAGCCCCTGCTCCTGATCGACGTGGACGGCCCGCTTATCCGTGCGGTTTGATCCCGTCTCGCTGTCTCACTCGGCAGCCTGCCCAAGACCTCTACGTCCTGCGCGTGCGCGTGTCTCACGCTGCCGGAGGGTCGTCAGCGAGTGGCTACCCTCCGGGATCGCCCCGATGATCACCATGGCGAACGGGAAGGCGCCCCGGCCGCGGCCGGGGACGATCCCACTGCCATCCGGCACGATGATGCGCCGGGGCGGTCGCAGCCTCGGCGACGCCTGGACGTTCGAATCGCAGACCAGCCTGGAAACGCAAGCCGCGGGCAACCTCCACCACCGCGCCCGCCAAGCCCGGCGACAGCGGAACTGTCACCCATGAGACACCAACACGGTCGCACTACATCAACAACCGTCACATGGCTGGCAGTTTCGTAGATATCGGGCACATCTGAATACGTCCCAACTACCGTGCAGTGGTGATTCTCTTCTACTTCTCCAAAGCTGGTGGGGAGGATTGGAACCTCTCCGCCCCGCCGCTCAACCGCGACGGCATGCCGGTTCTCGTGGACGATGATCTCCGCTTCGAGGACGAGAACGGTCCCCGACCGGTGACACTCATCAACCGCTGGCTGCGGGAGCTGCCGATCAGCGGAGCCCCCGCCGAGAACTCGTGGAAGACCTACGCCCTACAGCTCAAGCCCTGGGCCGAATTCCTGTCCGCCCATAGCATCGCCTTGTTCTCCGACCGCCAGCGGCTGCGCGACGGCCTGTCCCTGTACTCCGAGCATCGCCTGTCCGGCCCGCTGGAAGTTCGGCTCGGCGCGTCCAGCTGGAACCTTGCGGTCAAGACCATCGCGGCGTTCTACCGGTGGGCCGTGAGCGAGGGGCACTGTCAGGAGGTCCCGTTCTCCTACGCCATGGGTTCCTACCTGCGCCCTGACGGCGTACGAGTGGAGACCGCCCGTAACCTCGCCACCGTCCGGGGTGCCAGACGGCACGCCACCCGCAGGTACCTGGAGCGGCCGTACTCCGAGCTGCTGGTCAACGCTCTCGCGGGCAACGACCCGGACGGCGAACCCGACCACACGTTTCGGGGCCGCGAGACCGGCAGGAACGCCGCCGGTGGCTCGCTTGCGATCTCCACCGGCCTGCGGCTCCGAGAATGGCGGCTCCTCACACCCTGGGAGATCCCTCCCCTGCCCCGCCAGCGCACCACCGTCCCCGTCCCGTTGTCGCTCGCGCCTCCGACCACCAAGGGCAGCAAGGGCCGACAGACCTGGGTGGAGTACGACACCCTGGCCCGCGTCCACGACTACGCGACGCTGGAACGGGCCACCCACGTAAACGGCTCCCGATGGCGCCCCATCCACGCCCTCCACGTAGAAAACCCGACGTACGAGGGCGCCTACCTCAACGGCACCTACCGCCGCTGGCACCTGCTGACTCCGGCCGAACGGCTCCGCCTCGTCGGCCCCCGCGGCGGAAGCGCCCTCCTCGCCGTCCAGTCCGACGGCTCGCCGTTCCTGGACTGGGCGACCACCCTCCGCCGGACCTCCGCCCGCATCCGCGATCGGTGGGAACCCGCGTTTCCGCACGTCCACCCCCACATGACACGCCACACGATGGCTATGGCCACCCTTGAAAAGCTGGTGCGGGGCTACTACCAGCAGGCAGCCCGCCTGGTCCTCGACACCGGCGATGACGACGCCATGGCTCTCTACCTCACCAAGGCCGATCCCCTGCTGATCCTGCGGGACCTCCTCGGCCATGCCAGCGTCGCCACCACCCAGGTGTACCTCCATCTCCTGGACACCCAGCGGATCTTCCGCCAGGCATACGAGGACGCCGACCCCGACCCGGTCGCCCGCCGGGAAGCCGACGCAGAATTCCAGGACACCGATGCCCGCTGAAATCCGACAGCCGCTCGCCGTTCAGTACACGCTCCCGGGTCAGCGGCCTTACCTCGGCACGCTCTACGAGCTGCCCGACTCGGTACTGGCCGGCGACCTCGCTCGAGGACTTACTGCAGCCGCCCATCCCAACGGCCCGATCCGCACCTACCGCGATGCCCGGCACGCTGTCCGCTGTGCCCGGCACCTCGCCCGCTACCTGCACGAGACCGGTTTCACCGGCACTCTCTCCGGTCTCACTGCGACACAACTCACTTCCTACTGGCTGAAGTTCGGATTCACATTCGAGCGGCACAGCCGCATCACTCTCAATGGCTTCCTCACCGACGGCGGCACCCTCCACGCCAGCATCCGAGCCCACCTCGAAGGAAGGCCGATCAACCAGCAGGCCGGGTCCACCCCTCATCGGCCCTACAGCGATGCAGAATGGCGGCGCATCGATCAAGCCGCCCGCACCGCCATCGACACCGCCTGGCAGGATCACCTCAAGGCTCTGGAATCCGCTGAACGCGGGGCCGACCCGATCGCCCACGGCATCACCCGGGACAATCTGGCCTGGCTGATCCGTAGAACTGGCCCCGTGCCGGTTCGCGCGATCCGCGCGATGATCCCCGGAGCTCCTTGGGCGATCACAACCGCGGTCCTGGAGTTTCGCAACGCCCTGTTCCCATCCGGGTATACGGCACTCGTCTACAACCTCCGGCTGGCCATGCTGACCGGCGCCGTGCCCGACGGTATCGACACCCTTTCCGTACCCGACTTCGCGCACACCGGCCCCGCCACGGGCCTGCTGTCCTACCGCAAGGGTCGGACCGCCCGCGAAGCCCTCAACCTGCGCGGCCCCGCCGTACGGCTCCTGGACCAGTGGCTCGCCCACTCCGCGTCTCTGCGCGAGCATGCCGGAGAACTCTCCGACTCCATGTGGATCAACTACAACGGCACGGCGCTGTCCGGGCATCCCCGCACCCCATGGCAGCGGATCAAGTGGGCGAAGACCGTCGGCCTGACCGACGACAACGGCCAGCCCATGGCCCCACACGGCGGCCGGATTCGTACGACCTGCCATCACAGGCGCGACCGCTCCGCCTGGACCGGACGCACCACCATCGACCCCAACCACACCCCGGCGATCGAAGGCGATCACTACCTCCACCACCACACCCCCGCCCAGGTGGAGGCCATCGAGGGAGTCATCGAGGAAGCTCAGCGCGACATCCGCCGCAAGGCCGCGCCGCCGGTCATCGCCACCAGCCAAGACGCCGCCCGGTTTGCTGCCGACTTCCCCCGCCTCGTTGCGGACGCCGGACTCGACGGCGACGCCGTCCAGCGGCTACTGGCCGGCGAACAGGACGTGTTCGTCGCCTCTTGCGCCAGTCTCTACAACAGCCCCCACGCCCCGGCCGGAACCGCCTGCCCAGCCCGTCCCTGGGTGTGCCTGCTATGCCCGCTCGCCGTGTTCACCCCCCGGCACCTGCCCAACCTGCTGCGTCTCCAACGCTATTTCGCCGATCAGGAACGGCACATGACGAATGCCCAGTTCCTGGCCATCTTCGGCCCCTACGCCGACAGGCTCAGTACCGACCTGCTGCCCCGTTTCAGCACGACAGCGATCCGGGCCGCCACCGAAAACGGGTTCGCGGTCCTGCAACCGGAGGAGATCCCGTGACCAGATCCGACGCTCTGACCGCCGGCGCCGGTCACAGTCCCTTCACCGGCTTGGACATCCTCCAGACTGCTGGATACCGCACTCGGCCCGGCGCTCGCCGCCCCCACTTCGACCAGGACATCTGGGACCTGACCTGCGTCGCCGACGCCCCGGCGTCCTGGCCGCGCAGCGAGCAGATCCTGAACTTCACCCAGGTCACCAACCCGACCTGGCGATCGGTCGCACGCACCTACTTGATGGCCCGCCTCGTGCCCACCCACCCGTCCGTCGCCGTCCTCCCGCAGGCATACCGCTCCCCTCTCGCCCTGCAGACGCTCCGACACGAACTCGTCCGCCTCACAGCCTGGTTCAACCACCTCACCGAGGCGGGACTCACCGGCCTCCAACAGATCCACCAGCGGCACTGTGACGCATACCTGCCCGTCGTCTCCGTCGGCCGCACCGACCCCTGCCAGCCGGTCACCCCCGGCACCATCGCAGGTTTCGTTCTCACTGCTCAGGCCCTGGCCGCGTACGCACCGCTGCTGCCCGACGCCTACCCGACGGGCTTCCGCCCATGGGGCGACCGCACCGCCGCCCAGGTGGCCGGATACCAGCGTCCCGACACCAACCAGACCCCCGCCGTCCCAGACGACATCCTGCGGCCCCTCCTCGCCGGCGCCTCCTACCTCGTCGACACGATCAGCCCCCATCTCGTCAAGGAAGCCACCCGCGCCCGGCAGACCATCGCCCGCCGGGGCAGCATCCGGTCGTCCCTCCGCGTCGAACACCACCCGCTCGTCATCGCCGAAATCGAGCGGTGTATCGCAGCCGGAATCCCGGCCCCCCGTGCTGCCCCCTCTGGCATCTCCCGCAGACTTAACTCGGGTTGGGACGTCAGCGATCCCCTCCTCACGCTCGCCCACATGTCCTTCACCAAGGACTTCCTTTCGCTTTCCTCTACCAAACGGGATCTGGACCGGCTCCGGCCCCAGTTGGAGGCATGGGTCGCTGCCTGTGGCACCGAGAACTCGTGGTGCCGTGACACAGCGGCGGTGCCCCGCGCCGATGACGAAGAGCCCGTCCCCTGGGCCCTCCCTATGAATCACTTCACCCTGGACAGCATGGTGTTCGCCGTCACTTCCGCTGCCTACTACCTCACCTCGGCGCTGTCTGGCATGCGGACCTCAGAGCTGGCCGAACTCACGCATGGCTGCCGCCGCAGTGAAGACCGCGCCTACGGCTCCCGCCGCTGGCTGGACTCCCGCCGCGTCAAGGGTGAGAAGTTCGGCGGAGTGCCCGACTCATGGGTGGTCATCGAAGATGTACACCGCGCTGTCGGAGCCGCCGAAGGCCTCGGCGGCACGGACCTCGGGGACCTGATCTTCCCCGTCGCCAACAACTCCGCCAACAGGTACACCGCGCTCCGGGACTGGATCAACGGTCCCCTCGGACAGCATCTCGGCCTCACCCCGATCCCCGATGGTCCGGTCCACCCGCGGGCCCTACGTCGCACCCTCGCTCTGTCGATTGCCCAGCGCCCCCACGGCCTCCTGGCCACAAAGTGGCACCTGAAGCACGTCTCGGTGGCCACCACCGAGGGCTACACCGCCCGACCGGGCGGACACCAGGCCGCGTTCCTCGCCGAGGTCCGGGCCGAAGAGGAAGTCGAACACACCCGGCTCACGCTCGCCGCCTACCACGACTACCAGCAAGGCACCCTCCCCTCCGGCCGAGGCGCACGCGACCTGATCGCCGCCTTCCAAAGCGTCGACCACTCCCTCGCCGGACACGAGCCCGGCCCCGCCACCGTCGCCGACGACCGTCGCGTGGAGAAACTGCTCAAGACCAAGGCGAAGACACTCCACATCGGCGTGGCGAACTACTGCTGGTTCACCGACCCCGCCAAGGCCCTGTGCCTCACTATGGCCGGCACTCCGAACGCCAGCGAGCCTCTTCTCGGCATGTGCGACTCCGCTCGCTGCCCCCAAGCCACCCATCACCCCCAGCACCGGCAAGCATGGGCCGACCACGCCGAGAACACCCGAGCTGTGTTCCTCGGCAACCCCCGGCTGTCCGCGCCGGAGCGTCAACGCGCCCAGCAGACCTACGAGCGATCCATGCGGATCGTGGAATCCATCGACTCCGCCGTGGCCGGTGAGGAGACACCCAGTGCCGAATAACCGCCGCGCCGCCGCGGAAAGTCGTTTGAGGGCCGCCATGGATCAGCTCATGGCCGGGGACATCCCCGAGGGCCTGCGGTGCGACATCAAGTCCCTCAGCATCCTCGCCGCTGTCCCCCGGGCCACGCTGTACCGCACCTACCCCCACATCAAGGAAGAGTTCGAGAACCGGCTGGGCAGGGTCCGAGAGGTGACTGGCGAGCCCGACCCCCGCCTCGCCCAGATCGACCGTCTCAAAGCCGAGGTAGCCAGCTTGAAGGGGCGACTCTCGCGAATGAAGCAGGAAGCGTCCGAAGCGGCCGAGTTCAAGACACTGGCGCTCTCCCGGCTCGTCGAACAGCACGACGAACTCCAGCGTCTCCGCGCAGCCCTCCAAGACGGTGAGAACGTCCGCACGCTTCCGGCACGGGCGCGCACCCATCACGGGCCATAGGAAGAGCATCGCCTGCATCCTCATCTACTACCGCAGACTCGCCAGTGAGTTGGCCTTCCAGCTCGGGTGGTGCGTCAGGCTGTGAATCGAAGATACTGCTGCCGACGTGCCCTTGCATGACCGAGAGCTCGGGGGAAACGGTGGACGCGCTCCTTGGAGGTGACCCGACCAGCATCGGGCCTTACAAGTTGGTCGGCAGGCTAGGCACTGGCGGTATGGGGTGCGTGTATCTGGGACGGTCACCCAGCGGCCGCCCTGTGGCAGTGAAGGTCGTACGTTCCGAGCTCACGGGAGTACCCGGTTTCCGCCGCCGCTTTCGGCGCGAGATTGAGGCGGCCCGGCGCGTGGGCGGGTTCTGGACGGCAGCTGTAGTCGATGCTGATCCGGACGCTGAGGTGCCTTGGGTGGCCAGCGCATATATCGATGCGCCTGACCTGGGGACTCTGATGGGCAGGGACGGACCGTTAGCGGAGCCGCAGGTCCGGAGGCTGGGAGCAGGGCTTGCAGAGGCACTCGTGGACATCCACGGCGTCGGTCTCGTGCATAGGGACCTGAAACCGTCCAACATTCTTATGACCGATGAGGGGCCGCGAGTCCTCGACTTCGGCATCGCAAAGGCGCTTGATGGTGGCACTGCGCTGACGAGCACAGGCAGCGTGGTCGGGACCCCCGCGTTCATGTCACCCGAGCAGGCCGTGGGGGCCACGGTAGACACAGCGAGCGACATCTTCTCCCTGGGGTCAGTTCTGGCTTACGCAGCAACCGGTCGCGGTCCCTTTGGCTTCGATGGCTCAGCCCACGCCCTGCTGTACCGAGTTGTCCATGAGGAGCCTGACCTTGTCGGGACATCAGTAGCTCTCTCCCGACTCCTAACGGACTGCCTGGATAAACGCCCCGCAGATCGCCCCACTGCACAGCAGCTCCTCGAACTGCTGACCACGCCCGCGCTGACCGAGGTACAGCTGCCAGCCGGCCGTACGGGGATCCGTACTGCCATGGATCTGCCCATCTGGCAGCAAGACACCCATACTTCGATGCAAACATCGTCTGCCGAAGACAAGGCAGTCGGTAGAGAGCGGGAAGACGCCGGCACCCCGAGCAGCGAAAAGCGACCGTCCGTCAACTGGTGGTCTCTCGGCCCTTCTTTCCAGCCGCCAGAAACGGACGGCGACCCTGATGGCCAAGAACTTCGGTTCTTGGGCAGGGCTCCCTCGCCGCGCGTGCCAGCCGTGTCAAGCACTGTGGACATCGGCGACCGAGTCAAGCACAAAATCTTTGGCATCGGAACGGTGGTCGGTGTGAGTGGAACCGGAGCGGAGACCCAAGCAGTCGTCGACTTCGACAGACGTGGCCGGAAGAGGCTCCTGCTGAGCTTCGCGCCGATGTGGGTCCTGTAGCTACCACTGGATAGACCACTGTGCGAAGCGCCTTTTCCTCGACCGCGCCGTTAGCTCCGACAGGATCTCGCGTGAGCGACGACAACTTCCCGTAGGCCGGCGGCGTCCAGGTATCTGGTTCAGGCCCGTTCGTGCCATAGCGGTCTGGGACGTCTCTTGCCCATGCACTCAGCGTCCGCGGGAATTGGCCGGACGTGTCTCATGCCTGCATAAGCCCGCTGAACCCCTACGCGGCCAAGCCCCAGCGCCGCCCGGAGGGGTACGCCACCCACCGGATGCGCCCGACGGGCTGGACGGAGGCGGAGCGCGCGAAGCCCCTGCGGGTCTGGCTGAATCCGGACCACGGGACGGAGCTGCTCGCGCTCACGGACGCGTACGAGCTCGTCTGGGCCACGACGTGGAAGGACGAGGCGAACGGCTGGATAGGCCCGCACCTGGGCCTGCCCCGGCTCCCGTTCATCGACTGGCCGACGATGCACGGCCGGGCGCCGGAGGGCACCTTCTGGAAGACGCAGTACGTCCTGGAGTACGCGGCAGGGCGGCCCTTCGCCTGGATCGACGACGACATCACGGACGCGGACCGCGCGTACGCGGACCGGCACCACCCCGCGGACACCCTGCTGCTGCGCATCGACGAGCGGATCGGCCTGGTCCGGGCGGACTTCGAAGCCCTCACGGACTGGACGGGGACGGGGACGATTGGCAACTGACCGTCATTCGATGACCGCCCCCGGACATGCCGGAGGGGCGGTCGGGCCCGAAGGCTCCGGCCGCCCCTCCGGTCACCGCACTAGTTCTTGTGCGCCGCCCAGGCGTGCTGGATGACCAGGTCCGCCTTCAGCTCGGTGAGCTGGATCGCGACGGCCGACGGGGCGGTGCCGCCCCGGCCGTTGCGGGAGGCCAGCGCGCCCTTCACGTTGAGGACCGTGCGGACCTCCGGCGTCAGGTGCTCGGAGATCTTCGCGAACTGCTCGTCCGTGAGCTCGTCGAGCTCGATCCCGAGCGCCTCGCACTCCTTGACGCACCCGCCGGCCACCTCGTGCGCGACCCGGAAGGGCACGCCCTGCTTGACCAGCCACTCCGCGATGTCGGTGGCGAGCGAGAAGCCCGCCGGCGCCAGCTCCTCCATCCGCTCCCGGTTGACCGTGAGGGTGGCCATCATCCCGGTGAAGGCGGGCAGCAGGACTTCCAGGGTGTCGCAGGAGTCGAAGACCGGCTCCTTGTCCTCCTGGAGGTCGCGGTTGTAGGCCAGCGGCAGCGCCTTCAGGGTGGCGAGCAGGCCGGTCAGGTTGCCGATGAGGCGGCCCGACTTGCCGCGCGCCAGCTCGGCGATGTCCGGGTTCTTCTTCTGCGGCATGATCGACGACCCGGTCGAGAAGGCGTCGTGCAGGGTCACGAAGGAGAACTCCTTCGTGTTCCAGATGATGATCTCCTCCGCGATCCGGGACAGGTTGATCCCGATCATCGCGGTGACGAAGGCGAACTCGGCGACGAAGTCCCGCGAGGCCGTGCCGTCGATGGAGTTGCCGACCGAGCCGCGCTCGAAGCCCAGGTCGGCGGCGACCTGCTCCGGGTCCAGACCCAGCGAGGAACCGGCCAGGGCCCCCGAGCCGTACGGGGAGACCGCGGTCCGGGTGTCCCACTGGCGCAGCCGCTCCGCGTCCCGGGACAGGGCCTGCACGTGGGCCAGTACGTGGTGGGCGAAGAGCACCGGCTGCGCGTGCTGCAGGTGGGTGCGGCCCGGCATGGCCACCTCGGCGTGCGCCTCGGCCAGGCCGACCAGCGCGTCCTGGAGCTCGGCGACCAGGCCGCCGATGATCCTGGCGTGGTCGCGCAGGTACATCCGGAAGAGGGTGGCGATCTGGTCGTTGCGCGACCGGCCGGCGCGCAGCTTGCCGCCGAGGTCGGCGCCGAGCCGTTCCAGCAGGCCCCGCTCCAGGGCGGTGTGGACGTCCTCGTCGGCGATGGTGCCGGTGAAGGAGCCGTCCGCCACGTCGACCGCGAGCTGATCCAGGCCCGCGATCATGCGGCCGAGCTCGTCGGCCGTGAGCAGGCCCGCCTTGGCGAGCGCGCGGGCGTGGGCCTTGGAGCCCGCGATGTCGTACGGGGCCAGGCGCCAGTCGAAGTGGACCGACGCGGAGAGCTTCGCGAGGGCCTCGGCGGGACCGTCGGCGAACCGGGCGCCCCAGAGCCGGACGTCACCACCGTTGTTGCTGCTCACAGCTACTGCTCCTCAAATAAGGCTTTGGATGTGCAACCGCCTCCCCGTCGCGGAGGTAACGGGGAGACGGTGGGTGCCGCGTTCGGATCAGGCGAGGTCGCGGCGGGCGGCGATCTTCGAGGACAGGCCGAAGATCTCGATGAATCCCTGGGCCTTCGACTGGTCGAAGGTGTCGCCCGAGTCGTAGGTCGCGAGGTTGAAGTCGTACAGCGACTCGTCGGACTTGCGGCCGGTGACGACGGCGCGGCCGCCGTGGAGGGTCATCCGGATGTCGCCGCTGACGTGCTGGTTGGCCTCGTTGACGAAACCGTCCAGCGCCCGCTTGAGCGGGGAGAACCACAGGCCGTCGTAGACCATCTCGCCCCAGCGCTGCTCGACCTGCCGCTTGTAGCGGGCCAGCTCGCGCTCGACGGTGACGTTCTCGAGCTCCTGATGGGCGGTGATCAGGGCGATCGCGCCGGGAGCCTCGTACACCTCGCGGGATTTGATGCCGACGAGGCGGTCCTCGACGATGTCGATCCGGCCGACTCCCTGGGCGCCGGCGCGGGCGTTGAGCTGCTGGATGGCCTGGAGCACGGTGACGGGCTTGCCGTCGATGGCAACCGGGACGCCCTCCTTGAAGGAGATGACGACCTCGTCGGCCTCGCGGGGCAGCGCCGGGTTCGCGGTGTACTCGTAGATGTCCTCGATCGGCGCGTTCCAGATGTCCTCCAGGAACCCCGTCTCGACGGCGCGTCCGAAGACGTTCTGGTCGATGGAGTACGGGGACTTCTTGGTGGTGGCGATCGGCAGGTCGGCCTTCTCGGCGAAGGCGATGGCCTTGTCGCGGGTCATCGCGTAGTCGCGGACCGGGGCGATGCACTTGAGGTCGGGGCCGAGTGCGGCGATGCCGGCCTCGAAGCGGACCTGGTCGTTGCCCTTGCCGGTGCAGCCGTGGGCGACGACCGATGCGCCGTGCTTGCGGGCGGCGGCGACGAGGTGCTTGACGATGGCCGGCCGCGACAGGGCGGAGACCAGCGGGTAGCGGTCCATGTAGAGGGCGTTCGCCTTGATCGCCGGAAGGCAGTACTCGTCGGCGAACTCGTCCTTGGCGTCCGCGACCTCGGCCTCGACCGCGCCGCAGGCGAGCGCCCGCTTGCGGATGACGTCCAGGTCCTCGCCGCCCTGGCCGACGTCCACCGCGACGGCGATGACCTCGGCGCCCGTCTCCTCGGCGATCCAGCCGATGGCGACGGAGGTGTCCAGACCGCCTGAATAGGCGAGTACGACGCGCTCGGCCACGGGGTTCCTCCTCACAGGGTGCATCCAACAGGCATAACTATGCAGTACTCCGTATGTTTCGTCAATCGACCTCCGCCGCAATGCCCTGACCTGCCCGAATATCAGGGGCGAGGAGACCGGCACCCGCATAGGCTCGGTGATCCGCACACCACCAGGGAGGGCCCATGAGCACCGGACGGCCGCACGACACGCAGGAGGGGCACGCGGCGGCGGACGCGCTGCTGCGCGACGAGGCCGTCCCGCGACCGCTGCTCCCCGGGGCCGGGCCCGACGCGTGGCTGGCCTTCGAGCAGCGGATCCGGCACGCGGGCCGGATGCCGCTGCTGCCCGACCCCGAGGTACGGCTCTGCCACCCCTCCGGATACGTCCGCGAGGAAGCGCTCGGCGAGGCGGCCCTCGGCGGGGCTCCGGCGCCGCCGGAGCTCATCGCGATCCGGACCGCCGACTGGGTGTGGCCCGTGCGCGAACGCGCCCGGCGGCTGCTGGACCGGGCGCTGGCCGCCGACCCCGTGGGCACGCTGACCGCGCTGACCCCACTCGTCCTGCGGCTCGGCCGGCGCGAGCAGGGCGCCTGGGTGCTGAAGCGGTTCGAGACCGCGCTGCGCACGGAACCCGGCTCGGCTTCCGTCGTCCTCGCCGCCCACACCGCACTGCACGACAGCGCCGACCCGCCGACCCGCCGGTTCGCCGCACGGCTGACCGTCGCCGCCGGGGGGACCGGCGTACGGGAGCTCGCGCGGCGGGCCGCCGGTGAGCCCGACCCGGCCACGGCGAGGCTGTGGACCGACGCCGCACTGCGGGCGCTGGCCACCGACGGGCCGGACCACGAGGCGATCGACACCCTGCTCGACGGACACGGCCCGATGGTCCGGGCCGCCGGGGTCACCGCCCTGCGCGGCGCCGGGCGGGCCGGGGAGGCCGGGCGGCACCTCACCGACCGCTCCGGACTCGTACGGGCCTGCGCGCGCTGGCTCGTTTCCCAGGGCGGCGGGGACCCGTCCGCTCGCTACCTCGCGCTGGTCACGGCTCCCGGGCCGCTCTCCCCGTACGCGGTGACCGGCTTCTCCGAGTGCGCGAAGCGGGCGGACACCCCGCTGCTGCGCTCCCTGCTCGACCACCCCCACGGCGCGGTGCGGGCCGCCGCCGTGGCCGGGCTGCGCCGACTCGACGACGCCACCGACGACACGCTCCTGCTCCCCCTGCTGGACGACCCGTCGGCATCGGTGGCCCGCGAGGCCGCGCTGAGCCTGCTCCCGGTGGCGCGGCGGCTGGACCACGGCCACCTCAGCGAGCGCCTCGGGCACGAACGGCCCCCGCACGTGCGGCGGTCCGCCTTCCGGCTGCTGCGCGCGCGGGACGGGATCGACGGACTGCGGGCCGCGGTGACCGTGGCGACGGACCCCGACCCGGCGCTGCGCACCATGGCCCGGGCGGTCGTCGTCGGCTGGAACTGGCAGGCCACGCTGCGCCTGGGGGACGCGGACCTGCCCGAACTGGCCGGCCTGCTCGAGCGGTCCGCGCACCTGTTCGGCGACCACGAGCTGGGGGTGCGCCGGTCCCGCCTCGGGCTCACCGACTGAGCCCCTCCGGGTGGACCAGGGACCTGGGGCGATAATCCTGTCATGGGAAAGCTCTACGAACGCATAGACGGCCGACTTCGCACGTTCATCGAGGAGCAGCCGATCTTCTTCACCGCCACCGCCCCGCTGGCCGGTGACGGCCACGTCAACCTCTCCCCCAAGGGCCGCGCCGGGACCCTCGTCGTCATCGACGAAACGACCCTCGCCTATCTGGACTTCGGCGGCAGCGGCGCCGAGACCATCGCCCACGTCCGCGAGAACGGCCGCATCACGCTGATGTGGTGCGCGTTCAGCGGGCCGCCGAACATCGTGCGCATCCACGGGGACGGCGAGGCGGTCTTCCGCGACGACCCGCGCTGGGACGGGCTCGTCGAGCTGTTCGGGGAGGCCGACGGGCCCGCCGCGCGGGCGGTCATCGTCGTCAAGGCCACGCGGATCGCCGACGTGTGCGGCTACGCCATCCCCTTCATGGAGTACCAGGGCGAGCGCACCCTCCACGCGGAGTACTTCGGCCGCAAGACGGACGAGGAGTTCAACGCGTACTGCGAGAAGAAGGAGTTCATCGGGGTGAGCGTCGACGGCCTGCCTGCGCTGCCGCTGCCCCTTCCGCCCCGTACCGTCTGACATGTGCTGCGTACCGCTGTCGCCCTCGCCTCACTGATCGTCACCAGCCTGCTGCCCCAAGGCGATCCGCCGCTGCCCGCCCGTCTCGCCGACACCGGCGGCGGCAGCCAGCTGATCACCGCGGTCGCCCCCGCCCCCGGGTCCACGACGGGCCGCCTGACGTGGTGGGACCTGCGGGCGGGGCGCTGGTACGAGGCCGGCGGCGCGCCCGCCCGCTTCGGCGCGAACGGCCTGACCGCGGGCGGGTCCCGGGTCCAGGGCACGAACACCACGCCGGCGGGCCTGTACGCGCTCCCCTACGCCTTCGGCATCGCGCACGCCCCGGCCGGGACGGAGTACGGCTACCGGCGGGTGACTCCCGCCTCCTGGTGGTGCCAGGACAACGCCTCGGGCAGCTACAACCGCTGGGTGGAGCCGCTGCCCGCGGACTGCGCGCCGGGCGAGGCCGAGCACCTGGTCTCGTACACGAAGCAGTACGCGCACGCGCTGGTCATCGCCTTCAACTACGACCGCCCCGTACGGGGCCGGGGCGCGGGCATCTTCCTGCACGTCGACGGCAAGGGCGCGACGGCCGGCTGCGTCTCGGTCCCCGAGGGGGCCATGCGCGCGATCCTGCGCTGGGCGAACCCGCGCCGCCACCCGCACATCGCGATCGGCACGGAGTCGGGCGCACTGGCGGTCACCCGGTACTGATCCGCGCGGGCGGGCCGCCGGGCTCAGCTCTCCTTCTGGGCCAGCCTCAGCAGGTGGTCGGCCAGGGCCTGGCCGCCCGCGGGGTCGCGGCTGATCAGCATCAGGGTGTCGTCGCCCGCGATCGTGCCGAGGATCGCCTGGAGCTCGGCCTGGTCGATCGCCGAGGCGAGGAACTGGGCCGCACCGGGCGGGGTGCGCAGGACCACGAGGTTCGCGGAGGCCTCCGCCGAGATCAGCAGTTCGCCGGAGAGGCGCCGCATGCGCTCCTCCTTCGCCGACTCGCCGAGCGGCGCCTGCGGGGTGCGGAAGCCGCCCTCGCTGGGCACCGCGTAGATCAGCTCGCCGCCGGTGTTGCGGATCTTCACCGCGCCGAGCTCGTCGAGGTCGCGGCTGAGCGTCGCCTGGGTGACGCTCAGCCCGTCGTCGGCGAGCAGCTTGGCCAGCTGGCTCTGGGAGCGGACCGGCTGCCGGTTGAGGATGTCCACGATCCGGCGGTGGCGGGCGGTGCGGGTCTGCGGAACGGACTGGCTGTTCTGCTCGTGTTCCTGCGCCTGACTCATCGTCGTCCCATTCCCCGGTTCATCATCCGTCCACGTCCGCGGCGGACTTCGCCGCGTCCAGCACGCCGGGCAGGGCCCGCAGGAACGCGTCCACCTCGGCCTCGGACAGTACGAACGGCGGCATCAGCCGTACGACGTCGGGGGCGGGCGCGTTGACCAGGAAGCCGGCGTCCTGAGCCGCGCGCTGCACCTGCGGCGCGAGCGGCTCGGTCAGCACGATACCCAGCAGGAGGCCGGCGCCGCGGACGTGGGAGACGAGAGGGTGTGCGGATCCTTCGATTCCGCCGCGCAGCCGCTCGCCCCGCTCCTTGACCCGGTCGAGGAGGCCTTCGGCGGCGATGGTCTCGATGACGGCGAGGCCTGCGGCACACGCGACGGGGTTGCCCCCGAAGGTGGTGCCGTGCTGGCCCGGCTGGAGCAGGTCGGCCACGGGGCCGAAGGCGGCCACGGCGCCGATCGGCAGACCGCCGCCGAGGCCCTTCGCGAGTGTGACGAGATCGGGCTCGACACTTTCGTGGGCCTGGTGTTCGAACCACTGGCCGCAGCGTCCGATGCCGGTCTGCACCTCGTCGAGGACGAGCAGGGTGCCGGTGGCCCGGGTGATCTCGCGGGCGGCCGTCAGATAGCCGGCCGGCGGCACGACGACGCCGTTCTCGCCCTGGATCGGCTCGATGACCACGAGCGCGGTCTCTTCGGTGACGGCGGCCCGCAGGGCCTCCACGTCGCCGTACGGGACGTGGGTGACGTCTCCGGGCAGGGGCAGGAAGGGGGCTTGCTTCTTGGGCTGGCCGGTGAGCGCGAGGGCGCCCATGGTGCGGCCGTGGAAGCCGCCGTCGGTGGCGACCATGTGGGTCCGCCCGGTCAGCCGGCCGATCTTGAAGGCGGCTTCGACGGCCTCGGCACCGGAGTTGCAGAAGAAAATCTTGCCGGTGCGCCCGAAGAGCTGGAGCAGCCGTTCGCCGAGCGCGAGGACCGGCTCGGAGGCGTAGAGGTTGGAGACGTGGCCGAGGGTGGAGACCTGGGCCGTGACGGCCTCGACGATCGCCGGGTGGGCGTGGCCGAGGGCGTTGACCGCGATGCCGCCGACGAAGTCGGTGTACTGCTTGCCGTCCGCGTCCCAGACCTGTGCGCCCTCACCGCGTACGAGGGCCAGCGCGGGGGTGCCGTAGTTGTTGGTCAGCGCGCCCTGCCAGCGGGCGGCGAAGTGCTGGTTGCTGGTGGCCTGGTTTCCGGTCATGCGGGTTCCCCTCCCTGTGCGTCGGGCACGACCATCGTGCCGATTCCCTCGTCGGTGAAGATCTCGAGCAGGATCGAGTGCTGGACCCGGCCGTCGATCACTCGGGCGGTGGTCACCCCGTTGCGGACGGCGTGCAGGCAGCCCTCCATCTTCGGGACCATGCCGCTGGACAGCTCGGGCAGCAGCTTCTCCAGCTGGCTGACGGTGAGCCGGCTGATGACCTCGTCGCTGTTCGGCCAGTCCGCGTACAGCCCCTCCACGTCGGTGAGGACCATCAGCGTCTCGGCGCCGAGCGCCGCCGCGAGGGCCGCGGCCGCCGTGTCGGCGTTCACGTTGTAGACGTGGTGGTCGTCGGCGCTGCGCGCGATGGAGGAGATGACCGGGATCCGGCCGTCCGCCAGCAGGGCCTCGATCGCGCCCGTGTCGATGGCGGTGATCTCGCCGACCCGCCCGATGTCGACGCTCTCGCCGTCGATCTCGGGGGTGTGCTTGGTGGCGGTGATGGTGTGGGCGTCCTCGCCGGTCATGCCGACGGCGAGCGGCCCGTGCTGGTTGAGCAGCCCGACCAGCTCGCGCTGGACCTGCCCGGCCAGCACCATGCGCACGACGTCCATCGCCTCCGGCGTGGTGACCCGCAGGCCCGCCTTGAACTCGCTGACCAGGCCCTGCTTGTCCAGCTGGGCGTTGATCTGCGGACCGCCGCCGTGCACGACGACGGGCTTGAGGCCGGCCTGGCGCAGGAAGACGACGTCCTGGGCGAAGGCCGCCTTCAGGTCCTCGTCGATCATGGCGTTCCCGCCGAACTTGATGACGACGACCTTGCCGTTGTGGCGGGTCAGCCAGGGCAGGGCCTCGATGAGGATCTCGGCCTTGGGCAGCGCGGTGTGCCTGCGTGCGGTACTCATGAGGAGTACGCGCTGTTCTCGTGGACGTACTCGGCGGTCAGGTCGTTGGCCCAGATGACCGCGGACTCGGACCCGGTGGCCAGGTCGGCGGTGATGCGGACCTCGCGGTCCTTCATCGAGACCAGGTCGCGGTCCTCGCCGACGGAGCCGTTCTTGCAGACCCAGACGCCGTTGATGGCCACGTTCAGCCGGTCCGGGTCGAAGGCCGCCTTCGTGGTGCCGATCGCGGACAGGACGCGGCCCCAGTTCGGGTCCTCGCCGTGGATGGCGCACTTGAGCAGGTTGTTGCGGGCGATGGACCGGCCGACCTCGACCGCGTCGTCCTCGGTGGCCGCGCCGACGACCTCGATGCGGATGTCCTTGCTGGCGCCCTCGGCGTCGCCGATCAGCTGGCGGGCCAGGTCGTCGCAGACCGTGCGCACGGCTTCCGCGAACTCCTCGTACGCCGGCACCCGGCCGGACGCGCCCGAGGCGAGCAGCAGCACCGTGTCGTTGGTGGACATGCAGCCGTCGGAGTCGACCCGGTCGAAGGTGGTGCGGGTCGCGGAGCGCAGCGCCTTGTCGAGGGTGGCGCTGTCCAGGTCGGCGTCGGTGGTGAGGACGACGAGCATGGTGGCCAGGCCGGGGGCGAGCATGCCCGCGCCCTTGGCCATGCCGCCGACGGTCCAGCCGTCCTTGGTCGCCACGGCCGTCTTGTGCACGGTGTCCGTGGTCTTGATGGCGATGGCGGCGGCCTCGCCGCCGTCGGCGGAGAGCGCGGCGACCGCGGTCCCGATGCCGGGCAGCAGCTTGTCCATGGGCAGCAGGACGCCGATCAGGCCGGTGGACGCGACGGCGACCTCGCCGGCGTTGACCTCTCCGCCGAGGGCCTCGGCGACCTTCTCGGCGGTGGCGTGGGTGTCCTGGAAGCCCCTGGGTCCGGTGCACGCGTTGGCGCCGCCGGAGTTGAGGACCACCGCGCTGACGGCGGCGCCCCGCAGGACCTGCTCGGACCAGTGGACCGGAGCGGCCTTGACGCGGTTGGAGGTGAAGACGCCCGCGGCGGCCAGACGCGGCCCGTTGTTGACCACGAGGGCCAGGTCCGGATTGCCGTTTGCCTTGATCCCGGCGGCGATGCCTGCCGCCGTGAACCCCTGTGCTGCCGTGACGCTCACTGCATCTCCTCGTTCGCTTCTCCGCCCGCGCAGCGCGCCCGTGCGGCCGTCGTCCTCGTCCGCAGCCCGGTGGCTGCCCGTTCGTCGCTCACGGAGCGACTCCGATCGTGGAAAGACCCAGTGCCTCGGGGAGCCCGAGGGCGATGTTCATGCTCTGCACCGCGCCGCCGGCGGTGCCCTTGGTGAGGTTGTCGATGGCGCTGATCGCGATGATCCGCTGTGCCGCCCCGTCGTACGCGACCTGCACCTGAACGGCGTTGGAACCGTAGACGGACGCCGTCGCCGGCCACTGGCCCTCGGGCAGCAGGTGCACGAAGGGCTCGTCCGCGTAGGCTTTCTCGTACGCGGCGCGGACCGCGTCGGCGGTGGTGCCGGGCAGCGCCTTGGCGGAGCACGTGGCGAGGATGCCGCGGGGCATGGGCGCCAGCGTCGGCGTGAAGGACACCGAGACCCGGGTACCGGCGACGGGGCTGAGGTTCTGCACCATCTCGGGGGTGTGGCGGTGGCCGCCGCCGACCCCGTACGGGCTCATGGAGCCCATGACCTCGGAGCCCAGCAGGTTCGGCTTGAGGGCCTTGCCGGCGCCGGAGGTGCCGGAGGCGGCGACGATCACCGCCTCGGGCTCGGCGAGCTGCGCGGCGTAGGCCGGGAAGAGCGCGAGGGAGACGGCGGTCGGGTAGCACCCGGGCACGGCGATGCGCTTGGAGCCGGCCAGCGCGGCGCGGGCTCCGGGCAGCTCGGGCAGGCCGTAGGGCCAGGTGCCGGCGTGCGGGGCGCCGTAGAACTCGTCCCAGTCGGCGGAGTCCCGGAGCCGGTGGTCCGCGCCCATGTCGACGACGAGGACGTCCTCGCCGAGCCGGGCCGCGACGGCGGCGGACTGCCCGTGCGGCAGGGCCAGGAAGACGACGTCATGCCGACGGCCCTGACCGGCGAGCACCTCGGGCGTGGTCGCCTCCAGGGTGCGTCCGGCGAGCGGCACCAGGTGCGGCTGGAGCGAGCCGAGCAGCTGCCCGGCGTTGGAGTTCCCGGTCAGCGCGCCGATCTCGACCTCGGGGTGGGACAGCAGCAGGCGCAGCACTTCCCCGCCCGCGTATCCGCTCGCACCGGCCACCGCTACACGTACCACCATCGGAAACCCTCCTCCTCGATGGCATGACTATACGTACCTACGCACGTTTATGCAAAGAGGCCCGGAGGGCCCGGAAACAGGACAACGCCCGCCGGCTCGCGGCCCCGGCGGTACGGGGACTGCGGGTGATCCGGTCGGGCGTCGAAGGGCGGGGCCCCGGGGTGGTCCGGGCAGCGGGCCTGGAAGGTCAGGAGCGCGCCCGCTTCTCGGCCTTCTCGGCCTGCATCTGCTTGATGCGGACGGTCTCCTTGCGGACCTCGGCCTGGGTGGAGCGCTCCTTGACGAGCCACTCGGGCATGTCCTGCTTCAGGGCCTCGATCTGCTCGGTCGTGAGCGCGTCGGCGATGCCGCCGCGCGCCAGGCCGGCGATGGAGATGCCGAGCTTCGCCGCGACCACCGGACGGGGGTGCGGGCCGTTGCTCCGCAGGTCCTGCAGCCACTGGGGCGGCTCGGCCTGGAGGGCGGCCAGCTCGGTGCGCGAGACGACACCCTCCTGGAACTCGGCGGGGGTGGCCTCGAGGTACACACCCAGCTTCTTCGCCGCGGTCGCGGGCTTCATGGTCTGGGCGCTCTGGTGCGACGTCATGGGGTCAAGGGTATCGAGCGTGTGCACCACCTCCGACCACGGCCGGTAATCTGGCCGGGTGACAGACTCCGTGGCGCCCCCGTCGTTCCAGCTCGCTTACGTCCCCGGGGTGACTCCCACCAAGTGGGTGCGGATCTGGAAGGAACGCCTGCCCGACGTCCCGCTGACCCTCGTGCCGGTCACCCCCGCCGAGGCTCCGGCCCTGCTGCGCGCCAAGGGCGCCGACGCCGGTTTCGTGCGGCTGCCGATCGACCGGACGGACCTCAGCGCGATCCCGCTGTACACGGAGACCACGGTCGTGGTGATCCCGAAGGACCACGTCGCGGCGGCGGCCGAGGAGCTGTCCCTCGCGGACCTCGCGGACGAGATCGTGCTCCACCCGCTCGACGACACCCTCGACTGGGAGCAGCTGCCGGGCAAGCCCGCGCGGGAGCGGCCCGAGACGACGGCCGACGCGATCGAGCTGGTGGCGGCGGGCATCGGAGTCCTCGCGGTCCCGCAGTCGCTCGCGCGCCTGCACCACCGCAAGGACCTCACCTACCGGACGCTCCTGGACGCGCCGGAGTCGCGCGTCGCACTGTCCTGGCCCGAGGCGGAGGACACCCCCGAGCTGGTCGAGGAGTTCATCGGCATCGTGCGCGGCCGGACCGTCAACAGCTCGCGCGGCCGCGGGCGCACCCAGCCCGAGCCCGAGCAGAAGAAGGACAAGGACAAGGCCAAGGCGAAGCCGCAGCGCCAGCCGGCCCCCCGCGGGGGCGGCAAGCCGGCCGCCAAGAACCCGCGGGCGGGCGGCCCCAAGAGCGGCAAGGCCGTGGCCAAGTCCACCGGCAAGCGCGGCAAGCCCCGCGGCCGCTGATCCCGGTCGCCGTGGAGCGTGCGGACGCCGGGATCGGGGCCCTCGTGCGGCTGCTGGACTCGGACACGGGCGAAGAGGCCGAGGACGCCCAGCACGCGCTGATCCGCCTCGGTCCGCGCGTCCTTGACCAGGTGATCGCGGCCGTGCCGGGCCTGGGCGCCTTCGGGCAGCTCTGCGCCGTCGACGTCTTCAACGCGCTGAAGGACCCCCGGCCGGGCGAGGTCCTGACCGGCCTGCTGGACAGCACGGACTCCACCGTCCGGCAGTGGGCCGCCGAGTCCCTCGGCGAGCTCGGGATCCGGGCGGCCGTGCCGCGCCTGCTGGCCCTGTACGCGTCCCTCCTCGGCACCGGGGTCGATCCCTTGGAGTGCGAGGGCGAGGCGGTGCGCTGGGCGCTCACCGAGCTCGGCGGCCGCCGGGAGGTGCTGCCGCCCCGCGCCGGCGCCCTGGCCCGACGGTACGAGGCCTTGCAGGGCGGCCGGGCCTGGCCGGTGGCCGACCTGGCCGAGGCGGTCTCGGACCTGGCCGGTCACGGTCAGGCGGTGTACGGCTTCGGCCTCTTGCGGATCGGAGCCGAGCGGCGGGCCTCCCACGCGGGCGGGGGCATCGACTGGGCGTCCGAGGTCGACTGGGGCGCGCCGTGGCCCGAGCTCGTGGCGGCCTGCCGCGAGTGGGCCCTGCTGGCCGCCGAGGCCGCCGGCCCCGGGCCCGGGTCCGGCTCCGCGCCCGGCTCCGCGCCCGGCTCCGCGCCCGGCTCCGCGCCCGGCTCCGGACTCGTCGCGCGGATCGACTGGGTCGACGCCTCGGACGTGCGCGCTCCGTAGGAACTCATCGGGCGAGGACCACCACGACGCACCCGTGGATCAGCGCCGACACCGCGATCAGCAGGCACGCGACACCCGTCGCGAACGATGCGCCGATCCGGTGGCGGGTGGGGTCCGCGAAGACGGCGAGCGGCAGGACCAGGGCCGGGAACAGGAAGATGAAGAACCCGTCGTAG
Organism: Streptomyces sp. ICC4; assembly: GCF_003287915.1. Lineage (NCBI taxonomy): Bacteria > Bacillati > Actinomycetota > Actinomycetes > Kitasatosporales > Streptomycetaceae > Streptomyces > Streptomyces sp. ICC4. Next base: position 1,143,051 of record NZ_CP030286.1, read on the forward strand.
AAGCCGAAGAAGGCGGTCGGCAGGAGCAGGCACCCGGCGATCGCGCAGGCCGCCCCGAAGGCCGCCCGGTGGCCCCGGAAGGCCAGCGGGGCGGCGGCCAGCAGGGCGGCGGCGAAGAAGGCGAGGGCCGGCAGGCCGTGCGCGAGCATCAGCAGCCCGGGCACCGGCGGCAGCGCGCACGCGGCCGCCGCGATCTTGGTCTGCCACGCATGGGCCGCCCCTGCCGTCCGAACCCCTGCCGTCCGAACCTCCGCCGCCTCGACGTGCGCCATGACCGTTCCCCCGAACCCGAAGCCATATTGAACGCGTTCAACATAGCGGCATTCGCACTCACGAGCGGCGCCCGGGGGTCATTGCGTCCGTCACACACCCATCCCTATAGTCACTTCGTATTCATTTCGTCACACTGAGTGAACAACTGAACTGGGGGCAAGGGTGTTGTTGCGCATCGGCAAGGGACTCGCCGCACTGGCCGCGGGGGCGGTCGTCGCCCTCGGCACGGGGGCGGGGCCCGCCACCGCCGCCGAGGGCTCGTGCGCCGGCGGCGCCACCGGGCGGCTGCCGAGGGTGCAGGACCAGCGGTTCTACGTGCAGTGCGGAGGCGGGATCGCCACGGTGACGGCCTGTCCCCCGGGGCAGGTCTACGCCCCGGCGCTCCAGGTCTGCGACCTGCCCGGGCAGGTCCGGCCCGCCGTGGCCACCCTCGCGACGGCCGGTCCGGCGAAGCTGAACGGGCTGCTGTTCGGCGTCAAGAACCTCAGCACCACCGTGCGGATCGCGGACGCCCCGGCCGGGCTGGACGGCGTACCGGTCACCTTCACCACCCTCGGCGGCCGGATCCTGTGCACCGCCGTCACCGACCAGTTCGGTGCCGCCCGCTGCGACACCCCGGCCCGGCTGACGATCCCGCTCGACGAGATCCTGCGCGGCTACCGGGCGAACTACGCGGGCATCGCGGGGATCTACCTCCCCTCCGCCGCGACCGCCCCCGTCTCGCTCCTCTGAGCCGGCCTCGGCCCCGCCCGCCGCGTCCAAGACCAGCGGGTGCCGGACCGGGGTCTGAGGGCCCCTCAACGGGTTTACGCCGGCGCCTGGAGGGAGAGGTGCCAGCGGCGCGGCCAGCCCGCCAGGGTGACCGTGGACAGGGGGCGGACGTCCACGTTCCAGTAGGTCAGCGGCGGCACGTTCAGGGCGTACACGAGTGCCGCGCGGACCACCGAAGGCTCCGCCACCGCCACGATCGCTCCCCCGTCGTCCGCCGGCCGGGTGTCCAGCCAGCCGCCGATCCGGGCGATGAACGCCAGCAGCGACTCCCCGCCGTGCGGCGCGGCGCGGGGATCGGCGAGCCAGAGGTCCACGGCCGCCGGCTCGCGGGCCGCCACCTCCGCCAGGGTCAGCCCGCGCCAGCGGCCCATGTCGCACTCCCGCAGCGCGGGCTGGGCCATCGGCGCGTAGCCGAGGGCCGCGCCGGTGGCCCGGCTGCGCGAGGTCGGCGAACAGTAGCGGAGCTCGGCCGAGCCCAGGGGCACGAGCCCGCGCGCGGCGGACTCCACCGCGCGCCAGCCGTCCACGTCGATGGGGCGGTCGTCGTCGAAGCGCTCGGCGAGCAGCGAGGTACTACGGGCTGCTGCGACTAGCGAAACCCGAACATGCATGCGGCGATGGTGATCCGCGTGTCGCACGGGGTCAAGCGTCTGAACGAAGCCCGCCGTCGGCCGCGCCCCCCGAGGCGGCCCGCAGCCGCCGGACGGCCTCGGTCAGCTCGCCCGCGCCGCCGACCCCGGCAAAGCTCAGCCGGACGAACGGACCGGGCGGTTCCGCGCAGAAGTACGGCCGCCCGGGCGCGACGGCGACCCCGGCGCGCAGGGCGGCCGCCACGAAGGCCACGTCGTCCCCGCCCCCGCCGGGCCGGGCCCACAGCTGGTATCCGCCGCGCGGAAGGTGCGGCACCTCCAGTGAGGGCAGCTCCCGCCGCAGCGCCCCCGCGAGGACGTCGCGGCGGTGGCGCAGCTCGGCGGCGACGGTCTTCAGGTGGCGCGGCCAGGCGGGTGCGCCGACCAGTTCGAGGGCCGCCTCCTGGAGCGGCCGCGGCACGAAGAAGCTGTCCACGACCTGGATGGCGCGCAGCCGGTCCAGGACCGGCCCGCGGGCGGCCAGCGCGCCCACCCGCAGGCTGGGCGAGGTGACCTTGGTCAGCGACCGCACGTGCACGACCACCCCGTCGCGGTCCTCGGAGGCGAGCGTCGCGGGCAGCGGGCCGGCGTCCTCGTGGGCGAGGGCGCGCGCGTAGTCGTCCTCCACCACGAACGCCCCGGCGGCGCGCGCGATCCGCAGCACCTCGGCGCGGCGCTCGTCGGACAGCACCGACCCGGTCGGGTTCTGGAACAGCGGCTGGCATACGAACACCCGCGCCCCGGTGGCTTCGAAGGCCTCGGCCAGCAGCTCCGGTCGGACCCCGTCCGCGTCGACCGGGACGGGGACGGGCCGGCACCCGGAGGCGCGGGCGATGGCCAGCAGCCCGGGGTAGGTCGGGGATTCGACGAGGATCGGCGCCCCGGGCGGGGCGAGCGCCCGCAGGGCGGTGGTGAGCGCGCTCTGGCCGCCGGCGGTGACCATGACGTCGGCGGCCCCGACTGCTCCGCCGATCTCCCGGGCGAACCAGTCCCGCAGCTCCGGCAGCCCCTCCACGGGCGGGCGCCCCCACACCCCGGGCCGCCGCCCGGCGCGGGCGAGGGCGGCGGCCATGGCCCGCTCCGGCTGGAGCACGGGGTGCAGGTAGCCGCTGTGGAGTTCGATGACCCCGGCCGGCGGGGCCGCGAGGGTGACCAGCACCCCGGAGGCGTCGACGGAGCGCGGGACGATGTCGCCGGCCCCCTCCGCACTGAGGGCGACGGCCTGCCAGGAGGTGTCGCCCGGCTCGGGGGCCTGCGCACGGGGCCGCGCGCGGAAGACGCCCGCTCCGGGGCGGGTGAGTACGAGCCCCTCGGCGGCCAGCTGGGCGAGGGCCCGGGAGACGGTGACGGGGCTGACGCGGAAGCGTTCGACCAAGGCCCGACTGGACGGCAGCTTTCCACCCATCGGGTAGCGGTTGAGCTCGGACCTCAGGGATTCCGCCAGTTCCGCCACACTGCTACGCTCGTACATGACAGCAAAGAATAGCGCTACCCTCCCCGCCGCGATAGCAGTTCGGGACACGGAGCAGGGCCCGGCGCGAGGCGCCGCGCGCGTGCGGCGGTTCGGCGGGGGCACCGCCCTCGCCTCCACCGGTGTCGTCGCCTTCTCGCTGACCTTCCCCGCCACCGCCTGGGGCCTGGAGAGCTTCGGCCCCTGGTCGCTCTTCGCCCTGCGCTGCGTCCTCGCGGGCCTGACCGCGGGCACCTGCTTGCTCGCCGGGCGCGTACCGCTCCCCGACCGCGCGCACTGGCCGGGCCTGCTCGTCGTCGCGGGCGGTGTCGTCATCGGCTTCCCGCTGCTGACCACCCTGGCGCTGCGGACCTCCACCACCTCCCACGCCGCCGTCGTGGTCGGCCTGCTGCCGCTGACCACCGCCGTCGTGTCATCGCTGCGCACCGGCGCCCGGCCGCCGCGCCGGTTCTGGGCGGCGGCCGTCGCCGGGGCCGTCATCGTCCTCGGCTTCACCCTGGCCCAGAGCGGCGGCGCCCTCTCCTTCGGCGACGCCCTGCTGTTCGCCGCCCTGCTGGTGTGCGCGGCCGGGTATACCGAGGGCGGGCGCCTGGCCCGGGTGCTGCCCGGCTGGCAGGTGATCGGCTGGGCCCTGGTGCTGTGCCTGCCGATCGGCCTGGCCGGCTCCGCGATCGGGCTCGCGCACGAGCCCGTCCACCTCACCGCGCACGGGCTGGCCGGGCTGGTCTGGGTGGCCGTCGGCTCCACCTTCCTCGGCCTCTACGTCTGGTACCGGGGCATGGCGGAGATCGGGGCGGCCCGCGCGAGCCAGCTCCAGCTCGCGCAGCCGCTGCTGACCCTGGTGTGGTCGGTGGCGCTGCTCGGCGAGCACCTGTCCCCCGCCGCGCCCGTCGCCGCCGGCGCGGTCCTCGTCTGCATCGCCGTGACCCAACGGGTCAAACAGTGAGGGAACGACCTAAACTGCTAGCACCGGATCGGACCGCCACCGAGGAGGTCAGCTATGCGCGCGACCGAGGGCGACCAGCTGGTTCAGCACGGGAGGATCGTGGGCCAGCACGACAAGGTCGGTGAGATCACCCAGGTGCTCGGAGAGAACGGCACCCCTCCCTACCGGGTCCGCTTCAACGACGGACACGAGGCCGTCATGTCCCCCGGGCCCGACTGCGTGGTCAAGCACCCGGACGGACACGAGCAGTGAACCGGCGCGGCCCGTCGGCTCAACGCGGCGGAGCCGCGGCCGGGTAGTGGTCGGCCACCACCCTGGCCATCGCCCCGTTGGGGTCCGCGGCCACCTGCTTCGCCGAGAAGTAGACGTGGCCGCGGACCTCCGGGTATCCGCGGGCGAAGCGCACGTGCCGCGACAGCTCCCGGGGATCGCGCCACGCGGCGGTCGGGCTTTGCCCGTCGCAACGGTAGAGCGCCTCCCCCACGTAGAGCCGTACGCCGGTGCCCGCGACGGTCCGGGCCCACCAGGGGACGATGTCGGCGTAGTCCGCGGTCGGATGGCCCAGCTGCCAGTAGGCCTGCGGCGCGATGTAGTCGATCCAGCCCTCGCGCACCCACTTGCGGGTGTCCGCGTACAGGTCGTCGTACGTGGCGACGCCCGCCTGCGTCGGCGAACCGAGCGGGTCCCGGTCGGAGTTTCGCCACACCGCGAAGGGGCTGATGCCGAAGCGGACCGCCGGGCGCAGCGCCCGCAGCCGCCCGGACATCTCGTGGACCAGGGTGTCGGTGTTGTGGCGGCGCCAGTCCGCGCGGGTCGCGAAGGAGCCGCCGTACTCCTCGTAGGCGTCGTCGTCGTCGAAGTCCTCGCCCTCGACGGGGTACGGGTAGAAGTAGTCGTCCCAGTGGACCCCGTCGAGGGGATAGCGGGCGACGGCGTCGAGCATGGCCTCCTGCACGAAGCGCCGCACCTCCGGCAGCCCGGGGTTGTAGTACAGCTTGCCGCCGTACGCGACGGTCCAGCCCCGGTTCCGGCGGGCCGGGTGCTCGGGGACGAGCAGGCTCCGGTCGGTGTGGTTGGCCACCCGGTACGGGTTGAACCAGGCGTGCAGCTCCAGCCCCCGGGCGTGCGCTTCGGCGACGGCCGTGCCGAGCGGGTCCCAGCCGGGGTCGACGCCCTGCTCCCCGGTGAGCCACTGGGACCACGGCTCGCGCGCCGAGGGCCACATCACGTCGGCGGTGGGCCGGACCTGGAGGATCACCGCGTTGAGGCGCCGGGCGACGGCGGTGTCGAGGAGCCCGATCAGCTCGGCGCGCTGCTCGGCGGCGGACAGCCCGCTCTCCGAGGGCCAGTCCACGTTCTGCACGGAGGCGACCCACATTCCGCGGAAGTCCGCGGCGACCGCCTTCGGCGCCCGGGGCTCCCGCCCCGGCCGGACCGCCTTCGCGGGGGCCGCCGTCGCCGCGGCGGCCAGCACCCCCGCCGCCGCGGCCAGCACTCCGCGCCTGCCGATGTACGCCATGCGACGACTCCGTTCCGCTCCGTGACATTGCCGCGTGTCCGCCCAGCATGCCCGCCCCGGCCCGACACGCCGGGCAAGGACGGGGGTAACGTCGGGGGGCGTGGCGGGCGCCGGAACGCAGTTACCACTGCACGAGTACGGGGGACCCGCGATGGAGAGCAGCGAAAGGCACGATGTGACGGACCTCCCAGACGACATCGCACGCGTCGGCGTAGTGGGCTGTGGCCAGATGGGCGCGGGCATCGCGGAGGTGTTCGCCCGCAGCGGTCTCGAGGTGATGGTCGCCGAGACCACCGGCGAGGCCCTCGAACTCGGGCGGACCCGCCTGCACACCTCGCTGACGCGAGCCGCCGAACGCGGCAAGATCAGCGAGGAGGAGCGGGACGCGACCCTGGCCCGCCTGTCGTTCACCACCGACCTGGGCGAGTTCGCCGACCGCGACCTGGTCATCGAGGCCGTCGTCGAGAACGAGCAGGTCAAGACGGAGATCTTCCAGGTCCTCGACCAGGTGATCACCCGCCCGGACGCGATCCTCGCCTCCAACACCTCCTCGATCCCGCTGGTCAAGCTGGCCGTCGCCACCTCGCGGCCCGACCAGGTCATCGGCATCCACTTCTTCAACCCGGCCCCGGTGCAGCAGCTCGTCGAGCTGATCCCGGCGCTGACCACCAGCGACGAGACGATCAAGCGGGCCGAGGCCCTGGTCGGGGGCGCGCTGGGCAAGCACGCGATCCGCGCCCAGGACCGTTCCGGCTTCGTCGTGAACGCGCTCCTCATCCCGTACCTGCTGTCCGCGATCCGGATGTTCGAGTCGGGCATCGCGAGCCGCGAGGACATCGACAACGGCATGGAGCTGGGCTGCGCCCACCCGATGGGCCCGCTGAAGCTCGCGGACCTCATCGGTCTGGACACGGTGGCCTCGGTGGCCGACTCGATGTACGCGGAGTTCAAGGAGCCCCTGTACGCGGCTCCCCCGCTGCTCCAGCGGATGGTCGACGCCGGCCGCCTCGGCCGCAAGACCGGCTCGGGCTTCTACCCGTACGCCTGACCGCCCGCGGGCTCAGCCGAGCCGCAGGTGGTGCAACAGCAGCAGCCCGGCCGCCATGTTGGCGGCCGGGACCTCGCCGCGCGCGATCATGTCGGGCACCAGCTTGAGCGGTACCCACTCGCGGCGCGAGGACTCGAAATCGTCCTCGGGGTGGCCGGTGTAGGTGGCCCCGTCCGCCCAGTAGAGGTGGTGGCGGGCGTCGGTCAGCCCGTTGGACGGCTCGACGGTCATCAGATGGTGCAGGGGTCCGGGCCGCCAGCCCGACTCCTCCTCCATCTCCCGGGCGGCGGCGGCCTCCAGCGACTCGCCGTCCTCGACGACCCCGGCGGGCAGCTCCCAGCCCCAGCTGTCGGTGATGAAGCGGTGGCGCCACAGCAGCAGCACCTCATTGGCCCCGTTGACGGCCGTGGCGACGGCCACCGGGCGCAGCCGGATCACGAAGTGGTCCAGGTGCCGGCCGTCGGGGAGCTCCACGTCGGCGAGATTCACGTCGAACCAACGGTTCGCGTACACAGTCTGCTCACTCAAGTTCGTCCACTGCACGGTTGTGCCACCTTCCGATCGAGTAGGTGGCAAACATGGCAGCAGTTCAAGCCGTCACAGGGGAACGCGCAGCGCCCCGTCGATGAGCTCCGCGGTCTCCTCCGCGCCCGAACAACCGCTGGTCAGCAGTTGTTCGCGGACCGTCCGGAGCCGGTCGCGCAACCGCAGCGACTCCATCCCCCTGGCCCGCTCGGCCATTTCGGCCGCCGCCGCCACCGCCTGGTCGGCCTGGCCCTGGCGCAGCTGGATCTCGCACAGCATCGCGAGGCGGTGCACCCGGCCCCGGTCGTGCGCGGGGGTGCCGACGGCGGCCGCGGCCTGTTCGTGGGCCGCCCGCAGGTCCCCCAGACCGAGCAGCGCCTCGGCCACCTGTACGTTCACCAGCCCGGGCTGTACGTACCCCGTCTCGTCCGGCTCCGTGCCGGGCCGGATCCGGTCGGCGGCCGCCTCGGCCTTGCGGATGCAGGCCAACGCGGCCCGGGTGTCGCCGAGTTGGGCGTAGGCCTTGGCCTGCATGGCGTACAGGTCGGCGGCCAGCGCCGGGGTCGTGTGGCGGCCCGCGGCGCGCAGGGCCGCCTCGGCGAAGGCCACGGCCTGGCGGAACTCCCGCAGGTGCAGGCACTGGTTGACGATCAGCGCGATCACGTAGGCCCCCAGCCCCCGGTCCCCGCTCGCCTTGGCCAGGCGCAGGGCCTGGTGGAAGTAGCGCTGGGCCAGCCCGTGCGCGTCCGAGTCGTACGCGCAGATCCCCGCCACCGCCACCAGGGAGCCGCCGGCCCGGTACAGGCTGCGGCCGAGTCCGTCGGAGTAGCTCCCGCGCAGCATCGGGGCGGTCTCGGTGCCGAGGAAGCGCACGATCCGGTCGCGGGTGGCCACGCCGCCGGCCCGCCGGTACATCAGCTCGTAGTGCGCGCGGGCGGCCCGCAGGATCTCGATGTGCTCGGGGCCGACACGGGTCGGGCCGTCGCGGGAGACGTCCGCGTCCTCCGGCGGGTTCTCCCACTCCCACACCGGGATCACGGCCGGCGTGCCGGTCAGGGCGTCGGCGGCGAGGCACTGGCGGCCGTGGTCGTCGGAGCGCCACAGGGCGGCGGCGCGGTCGACGAAGCCGCTGAGCGGGACCGTGCCGCCACAACGACCCGGGTCGGTGCTCTGCCCCGGCAGCCCGAAGCCCGCGTCGTCGAGGGACAGCGAGCGCCGCAGCCGGCCACCGATCACCTCGCAGATCAGGTCCGGGACCTGGCCGCGGGGGCGCTGGCCCTTCAACCACCGGGCCACGGCGGTGTGTTCGTAGCGCAGGGCGAGTCCGCGGGTACGGCCCGCCTGGTTCACGTGTGCGGCGAGTCCTGCGTGGGACATGCCCGCCTCGGCGAGGAGGGCATCGAGCAGGGCATTGGGCTGCATGGGCCGCTCCAAGGGCTCGTCGGACTCAGGCTAGTGGGTGCGGGGTTCACACGGGGTGTGAACGCCGTACGCGCATAAATGCGATACGCACCCTGCCGCCGGGGGCCCCGCGAGCGCTTCACTTAAGGGCCTCGCCAAGAGGTGACAAGGGTCGTCGGCTCCCCCTCGTACAGTGCGACGACCCGTCAACCGCGCCGCCCGTCCTGTTGTCTGCCCGACACTCCACGGCAGGCGGGCGGCGCGCTTCGGCTCCGCCGGGGCCTGGTTGGTCGCCGGGTCCCGGCCGAGCCGGACCGAACGCGCGCCGGGCCCACCCACCGGGCCCGGCCCGCGTGGTCCCCCTTCCCGAAACGCGTCAAGCGCCGGCGGAGCTGGATTTTCCAGCCCGCCGGCGCTTGACGCGCGGGTCCGGGCAGAGCCCGGGGAACGCGGGGTTACGCTCCGCGCAGCACCGCGCCGGTGCGCTCTCCGGCCAGGGCGACGGCCGCGTCGCGGGCCGCCGTCGACTCCTCGGCCGTCAGCGTGCGGTCCGCCGCACGGAAGCGCAGCGCGTACGCCAGGGACTTCTTGCCCTCGCCCACCTGCTCGCCCTCGAAGACGTCGAACAGCCTCAGCGACTCCAGCAGTTCGCCCGCGCCCTTGCGCAGCGCGTCCTCCACCGAAGACGCCGGGACCGACGCGTCGACGATCAGCGCCACGTCCTGGGTCGCCACCGGGAAGGAGGAGATCCGGGGCGCCTGGAGCGCCTCGCCGCCGGCCGCCGCGAGGCGGTCGAGGTCGATCTCCATCGCGCTGGTGCGGGCCGGCAGGCCCATCGCCTTGACCACGCGCGGGTGCAGCTCACCGGCGTGGCCGATGACCGTCTCCACCCCGTCGAGGGTGACGAGCAGCTCGGCGCAGCGGCCCGGGTGCCAGGGGCCGTACTGGCCCTGGCGCACCACGAGGTCCGCACCGGCCTCGACGGCCAGCGAGCGCGCGGCCTGCACCGCGTCCGCCCAGTCGGCCGGGCGGCCCTTGCCCCACCAGCCGGCCTGCTCGCGGGCTCCGGCCAGCACGACCGCGGCGTAGCGCGGCTGTGCGGGCAGGGCCGCGTTCAGGGTGGCGATCTCCTCGTTCGTGGGACGCCGGTCGACGGGCAGCCGTACGGCGACACCCGGCTGCGCGGCGGCCCGGAACACCGAGCCGGTCTCGAAGAGCGCGAGGTCGTGGCTGCCCCGGCTGTCGTTGCGGCGCAGCGCGCCGAGCAGACCCGGCAGCAGCGTGGTGCGCAGCGCCGGCTCCTCGTCGGAGATCGGGTTGACCAGCTTGACGACCTGGCGGGAGGCGTCGTGCGCGGGCAGCTGGAGCTGGTCGAAGACGCCCTCGCCCAGGAACGGGTAGCTGAGCGCCTCGACGTAGCCCGCACCGGCCAGCGCGCGGCCGACCCGGCGGTGCAGCTGCTGCCGGGCGGTCAGACCGCGGCCGGACGGCACCTGCGGGAGGGTGGAGGGAAGGTTTCCGTAGCCCTCCAGCCGGATGACCTCTTCGGCGAGATCGTTGGGCTCGGCGAGGTCGGGCCGCCACGAGGGGACGGTGACGACGAGCTCGTCCTGGCCGTAGACGTCGCAGCCGACCTCCTGGAGGCGGCGTACGACGGTCTCGCGGCCGTAGTCCATGCCCGCGACCTTGTCGGGGTGGTCCGCACTCATCGCGATGGTGCGCGGGGCACCGGGGGCGGTGAGCTCGGTGACGCCGGCCTCGGCGGTGCCGCCGGCGAGCAGCACCAGCAGGTCCACGGTCCGCTGCGCGGCCGCGGCCGCGGCCTGCGGGTCGACGCCGCGCTCGAAGCGCTTGGACGCCTCGGAGGACAGCTTCAGGCGGCGGGCGGTGCGCGAGATCGACACGGAGTCGAAGTGCGCGGCCTCGACGACCACGTCGGTGGTGCCGGTGACCGCGCCGGTCGCCCCGGAAGGATCGAAAGGCGTCGTGACGGAGTCGGCGATCTCGGTGTCGGCGCCGCCCATGACACCGGCGAGCCCGATCGGGCCGCTGTTGTCGGTGATCACCAGATCCTCGGAGTCGAGCGTGCGCTTGACCCCGTCGAGGGTGGTGAGCTTCTCGCCCTGCTCGGCGCGGCGGACGCCGATGGCGCCGTCGATCCGCGAGCGGTCGTAGGCGTGCAGCGGCTGGCCGAGTTCGAGCATCACGTAGTTGGTGATGTCGACGGCGAGCGAGATCGGGCGCATGCCCGCCTTCTGCAGGCGCCGGGTGAGCCAGATCGGGGAGCGCGCCTCGGGGTCGAGGCCGGTCACCGTGCGGGCGGTGAAGCGGTCGCAGCCCTGCGGGTCGTCGATCTTGACGGCGTAGCCGTACGAGTTCGGCGCGGGTACGTCGAGCAGCGCCGGGTCGCGCAGCGGCAGGCCGTACGCGGTGGCGGCCTCGCGGGCCACACCGCGCATGGACATGCAGTAGCCGCGGTCCGGGGTGATGTCGATGTCGAGGACCTCGTCGACGAGCTCCAGGAGCTTGATCGCGTCGGTGCCGACCTCGTGCTCGTGCGGCAGCACGATGATGCCGTGCGTGCCGTCGTCGCCCATGCCCAGCTCGTCGCCGGAGCAGATCATGCCGTGCGAGGTGCGGCCGTACGTCTCGCGCGCGGCGATCGCGAAGTCGCCGGGCAGCACCGCGCCGGGCAGGACCACGACGACCTTGTCGCCGACGGAGAAGTTCCGGGCGCCGCAGACGATCTCCTGCGGCTCACCGGTGCCGTTGGCGGCGCCGACGTCCACGGTGCAGAAGCGGATCGGCTTGCGGAAGCCTTCGAGCTCCTCGATGGTTCGCACCTGGCCGACGACGAGCGGGCCCTTGAGGCCGCCGCCGAGCTGCTCGACGGTCTCGACCTCGAGGCCGGCGTCGACGAGCTTGGCCGCGACGTCGCGACCGGTTTCACCGGCGGGGAGGTCGACGTACTCCCGCAGCCAAGAAAGCGGGACCCGCATCAGATCTCCATCCCGAACGGCCGGGTGAAACGGACGTCACCCTCGACCATGTCTCGCATGTCTTCTACGTTGTGGCGGAACATCAGCATCCGCTCGATGCCGAAGCCGAAGGCGAACCCGCTGTACTTCTCCGGGTCCACGCCGCAGGCGGTCAGCACCTTGGGGTTGACCATGCCGCAGCCGCCGAGCTCGATCCAGCCCTCGCTGGAGCAGGTGCGGCACGGGCGGTCGGGGTTGCCCACCGACTCGCCGCGGCACACGTAGCACTGCATGTCCATCTCGGCGGACGGCTCGGTGAAGGGGAAGAAGTGCGGGCGCAGGCGCGTGGTGGTGCCCTCGCCGAACAGCTCCTGGACCATGTGGTCCATGGTGCCCTTGAGGTCCGCCATGGTCAGGCCCTCGTCCACGGCGAGCAGCTCGACCTGGTGGAAGACCGGGGTGTGCGTCGCGTCGAGCTCGTCGGTGCGGTAGACCCGCCCCGGGCACACGATGTAGACGGGGGGCTTGCGCTCCAGCAGTGAGCGCGCCTGCACCGGTGAGGTGTGGGTGCGCAGCACGACGCCGGACTCGTCGCCCTCGGTGCCTGCCGGCCCCCGGACGAAGAAGGTGTCCTGCATCTGGCGCGCCGGGTGGTCGGGCGTGAAGTTGAGGGCGTCGAAGTTGAACCACTCCGCCTCGACCTCGGGGCCCTCCGCGACCTCGTACCCCATGGCCACGAAGATGTCCGCGATGCGGTCCATCAGCGTGGTCAGGGGGTGCCGGGCGCCGGCGGGCACGCGGTCGTGGAGCAGCGTGACGTCCACCGCCTCCTCGACCAGCACGCGCTCGTCGCGCTCGGCTTCGAGGGCGACCGTGCGGGCCCCGAAGGCCTTGTTCACGGCGCCGCGGGCCTGACCCACGAGCTTGCCCGCCGTGGCCTTGGCCTGGGGGGGCAGCGCGCCGATCTCGCGGTTGGCGAGCGCCAGGGGCGAGCGGTCGCCCATGTGCGCGGTCTTCGCCTCGCGAAGTTCGTCGAGGTCGCCGGCGGCGGCGAAGGCGGCGAGCGCCTCGTCCCGCATGCGCTCGATCTCATCCGGTTTCAGTGCCTCGACCTCAACAGGGTCGTACGACTTGTTCGGTGCCGACATCTCTTCCCGTACTTCCGATGGCTGGCTGGTGGGTCCCCCGCGCGACGCGCAGGACGCGCTCGGCACAAGGACACAAGGGTGCCAAAGGTCGAGTCTAAAGGTCGCCGGGGGTGAAGGAGCCCGTGGCCGCCTGGCGAGACGCTCCGCAGGACTACTGCGTGAGGTACGCCGGGGCTGCGACGGGCAGGATAAATCGGAACTCGGCGCCGCCTCCGGGGCCGCGGCCGACCGCGATGGTGCCGCCGTGGGCTTCCACGATTCCCTTGACGATGTACAGGCCGAGGCCGGTGCCGCCGCGCTTGCTGCCCCGCCAGAAGCGGGTGAAGACGCGGCCCATCGACTCTTCGGGGATTCCGGGGCCCTCGTCGGTCACGGTGACGGCGGTTCCCTTCTCGGTCTTCCCCGCTGCGTTCGCGAAGCTGGTCGGCGTTACGTCGATGGTGACCGTTCCCTCGCCGTGCCGCACCGCATTTTCGAGCAGGTTGCCGAGGATCTGGTCAATTTTGTCCGGGTCCGCCCACAGATCGGGCAGCGGCCGGCTCACGCTGACGAGGAAGCGCTCGGGGGCCTGCCCGTTCGCGGTCAGCGCCTGCACGTGGCGGCCCACGGCGGTGGCCATGTCGACCGGCTGGCGGCGCACCTCGAGGCGGCCCGAGTCGATGCGCGAGATGTCCAGGAGCTCAGTGATGAGCCGGGTGACGCGGTTGGCGTCGGCGTCGACGGTCTCCAGCATCAGGCGCTTCTGGTCGTCGGTGAACCGCTCCCACTTGGCGAGCAGGGTCGCCGTGAACCCCTTGACGGAGGTCAGCGGGGAGCGCAGCTCGTGCGCGACGGTGGCGATCAGCTCGGCGTGGCTGCGTTCGGTGCGCCGGCGGGCCTCGGTGCCCCGCAGGGTGACCACGAGGCGGCGCAGCGGGCCGGTGGGGTGGGTGCGCACGTAGCGGGCGGAGACGAGCACCTCGCGGCCGCCGGGGAGCAGGAGGTTGCGCTCGGGCTGTCCGCGCCGGGTGGCGAGGCCGCCGTAGGGGTCGGTCAGCGCCCACCAGCGGCGCCCCTCGAGGTCCTCCAGCGGCAGCGCGCGCTCGATCCCCTCGCCGAGCGCCTCGCACGCCACGCGGGCGGTGATCCGGGCGGCGGCGGAGTTGAAGCAGATGACCCGGCCGGTGGCGTCGGCGATCACGAGCCCGTCGGGCAGGTCGTCGGGGTCGATCCCGAGGCCGGCGAACTCCGTGTGCGGATCGGCCGGGGTCCCGGGTCCTACGGGGCTCACGTGCGCGGGCCGGGCGTGGATGGCAGCGGTGGTGGCGGTTGCGGCCTGGACGGCGGCGGCCCGGGCGGACGCGGGCTGCGCGGGCACCTTGCCGGTCCCGGCCCGCTGGGGCGCGGTCGCCGGGATGGGTGCGCCGGCCGCCTCGGCGGCTGCCGGCGAGCTGTTCGTACCGACGGTCATGTCCCCGTACCCCACATCTCCGAGTAGCGCAGTGGGCCCCCGGGCGGCCACATTACTAGCTGGGGGTCACGGAGCGGCACCCTCCGGGCGCCCGCTGTGCACGCGCGGAGGCGTAGAGGCACACGGCGGCGGCCGTCGCGAGGTTCAGGCTCTCGGCCTTTCCGTGGATCGGGACCCGGACCACGGCGTCGGCGAGCGCCCTCGTCTCCTCGGGCAGGCCCCAGGCCTCGTTGCCGAAGATCCAGGCCGAGGGGGTGCCCATGGTGCCCGCGTCCAGCTCGGCGTCGAGGTCGTCCTCGCCGGCCCCGTCGGCGGCCAGGATCCGCACGCCGGCCGCGCGCAGCCCCTCGACGGCCTGCTCGACGGGCACGCCGACGGCCACCGGGAGGTGGAAGAGGGAGCCCACGGAGGCCCGTACCGACTTGGGGTTGTAGAGGTCCACCGAGGCGTCGGTCAGCACCACGGCGTCGGCTCCGGCGGCGTCCGCGCAGCGCAGCACCGTACCGGCGTTGCCGGGGTCGCGGACGTGCGCGAGGACGGCGACGAGCTTGGGCCGGGCCGCCAGGATCTCCTCGAAGGGGGAGTCGAGGAAGTGGCAGACGCCGACCAGGCCCTGCGGGGTGACCGTCTGCGAGACCTCGGCGAGCACCTCGTCGGAGGCGTAGTGGACACGGACGCCGGCGGTGTAGGCGGCGTCGACGATGTCGGCGTAGCGCTCGGCCGCGTCGACGCTCGCGAAGAGCTCGATCAGGGTCGGTTCGCCGCCGGCGCCGCGGTGCTCCACGGCCTCGCGCACGGCCTGCGGGCCCTCGGCGAGGAAGCGGCGCTCCTTGGTGCGGAAGTTGCGCCGCGCCAGTCGCCTGGCGGCGGCCACCCGCGTGGATCGGGGGGAGATCAGCTCGGCGGGGGTGCCCATGGCGGTCGGCTCGCTTCCGTACGTACAGCGGGTGGAACTCGTTGGTGAACGCACCGGACCCGCAGGCGCGTGGCCTGCGGGTCCGGGCAAGATACTGCAGCCTTGAGGGCGTGCTGCTTAGGCAGCGACCTTCGGGGCGTTGACGTCGGCCGGGAGGGCCTTCTGCGCGACCTCGACCAGCGCGGCGAACGCGTTGGGGTCGTTGACGGCCAGCTCGGCGAGGATCTTGCGGTCCACCTCGATGTTGGCGGCGTTCAGACCCTGGATGAGGCGGTTGTACGTCATGCCGTTCTGGCGGGCAGCGGCGTTGATGCGCTGGATCCAGAGGCGGCGGAAGTCGCCCTTGCGCTTCTTGCGGTCGTTGAAGTTGTAGACCAGGGAGTGGGTGACCTGCTCCTTGGCCTTGCGGTACAGGCGCGAACGCTGACCGCGGTAACCCTTCGCAGCCTCGAGGATTGCCCGACGCTTCTTGTGCGCGTTTACTGCCCGCTTGACGCGTGCCACTGTGTACTCCTTGTAGCGGGGCCGTGGAAGTCCTCACACGGCCCGAATTCGATGGGGTCCCGGTCTTGACGTGCTCCCGCTCCCGGAAGGGGAGCGGAGGACGTCACTTGCCGAGAAGCTTCTTGATCTTCTTGGCGTCGCCGGGGGCCATCTCCGCGGTGCCGGTCAGGCGGCGGGTGACACGGGACGACTTGTGCTCGAGCAGGTGGCGCTTGCCGGCGCGCTCACGGAGCACCTTGCCGGTGCCGGTGATCTTGAAGCGCTTCTTGGTCCCGGAGTGCGTCTTGTTCTTCGGCATGGCGCCGTTATCTCCTCGTCGGTGGCGCCCCCACCGGCCCTGGTGGGGGCCGGCTCGCGGGAGCGTCATGTTGTGTGGTGACCCGAGGCGGGCTGCCTCGGGATCAGGCCTGGGTAGGAGCCTCGGGAGAGGCCTCTGCCTCTTCGGGGGCAGCCTCGGCCGCTTCGGTCGCCTCGCCGGAAGCGTCCTCCGCGACCTCGGTGACCTCGGTGGCCGCGATGTCGGCGTCCTCGGCCTCGAACTCGGCGTCCTCGATGAGGGCCTCGTCGTCGGTCAGGGAGTAGCCCTGGCGCTCGGCCTTGCGGGCGGCCTGCGCCTCGCGGGCTTCGGCCATCGCCTCGGTCTTCTTCTTGTGCGGACCGAGAACCATGATCATGTTTCGGCCGTCCTGCTTCGGGTTCGACTCGATGAACCCCAGGTCCTCGACGTCGGCCGCGAGGCGCTGGAGCAGTCGGAAGCCGAGCTCCGGACGGGACTGCTCACGACCACGGAACATGATCGTGATCTTGACCTTGTCGCCCTGCTTGAGGAACCGAACGACGTGACCCTTCTTGGTGTCATAGTCGTGCGGGTCGATCTTCGGCCGGAGCTTCATTTCCTTGATGACCGTGTGCGCCTGGTTCTTGCGCGCCTCACGGGCCTTCATGGCCGACTCGTACTTGAACTTGCCGTAGTCCATGAGCTTGCAGACCGGCGGGCGTGCGGACGCCGCGACCTCGACCAGGTCGAGGTCGTACTCCTGCGCGAGCTCAAGCGCCTTCGCAAGCGGCACGATGCCGACCTGCTCGCCGCTCGGGCCGACGAGTCGTACCTCGGGAACGCGAATCCGGTCGTTGATGCGGGGCTCGGTGCTGATGGATCCTCCTAGGTAGCACCACACGGCTGCCTGGAGGACAGCCGCTGACGTTGTTTCCGTCAGACCGACCGCGGCGGAGAATGAAAAAAGCCCCGCCGGGCACAGGCGGGGGCTCCAATACAACCGGAGCACCGTCGCGTGCGAACCGCGGGGCGCAAAATCGGGCGGCTTTCCATCGTCCGTACGGAACGATGGATACCGCCTGACCGGTGACCCGCCTCCCGTGAGGGCGGCTGGGTGGGAGAATCGGAGCCTCCACTTGTGGCCGGGCACATAGGTGTCCGGCCGGTCGAAGTACATACTAGCACCCGCGTTGCAAGCCCGCCGCACGGCATATCGTGGGGCACATGACTGACGCGACGCCCCCCGGTTCCACTCCCGCTTCCCCGGCCGCTCCCGACTACGACGACATGACCCGCGACATCGCGGACGTGCCCGCCGTCGAGGTCATCACCACGGTGGCCGTCCACCTGCTGAGCGCGGCGGCGGTCAACCTGGGCCTGGACAAGCCCGATTCCGAGTACAAGGACCTCGACGAGGCCCGCAAGCTGATCACCGCCCTCGCCGGCCTGGTCACCGCGAGCGCCACCGAGATCAGCTCCTTCCACGCGGCCCCGCTGCGCGACGGCCTGAAGTCCCTCCAGCTCGCCTTCCGCGAGGCCTCGCTGGTGCAGGACGAGCCGGGCCAGGGCCCGGGCGAGAAGTTCACCGGCCCCGTGTACGCGTAGCCGCGACGGCGGAACGAGGAGAGGACCCGACCGGAACGTGCCGGTCGGGTCCTCTTTTCCGTTTCTGCGTCGCGTTCCGCGTCGCGTGCTCCGTCGCCTTCTGCGTCGCGGGGCGGGGTTCAGCGCGTGAAGAGGGGCTCGCCGGGCGGCGCCGGGGCCCCTTCCGGGAGCAGCGCCAGGTCCAGTCCGCCCACGAGGCGTGCGCGCAGGGTCTCGTCGGCCGCGAGGGCCTCGGCCACCCGCCGGGCCGCCGCCTGGGCCTGCGGGCCGACGGCCAGCACGATCGCCAGGGTGCCGTCCGCGTCCGCGCCGCCCGGGCCCAGGTGGGCCGCGAGCACCGCGGGCTCGGCGGCCACGACGGCCCGTACCGCCTCGCGCACGGCTGGGTCCGCGAGCGGCCCGGCGTCCGTGCGGCCTTCGGCGAGCGCGCGCAGGGCGGGGCCGGTGAGCTGGTAGGTGACCGGACCGGACAGGTCCAGGACGAGCGTGTCGGCCTTCTCGTGGGCGGCTGCGGCCAGGGCCTGGTGCAGCGGGACCGCCACCGGGCGGGCGGCCGGGTCCCAGAGGGCCAGCGAGGCGATCGAGGTGAAGGCGGGCAGTGCCCGCCGGTCCCCCGCCCGCAGGGTGGGGACGGCCATGTCGCTGGTCTTCTCGCGCTTGAGGCCGGTCTCGGGGTCGGTCTCGACCTCGCCGAGGACGGCGACGACGGGCACCAGCAGGCGGGCGTCCTTGAGGGCGGCCAGCACCTGGGGCTCCTTGCCTCTGTCCTCGGCCCAGGCGGCCAGGGCCGCGCTCAGCCGGGGATCGGCGGAGCCGTCGTCGTCGGAGAAACCGGGGTCGGGAATGTTCTTGTTCGCCACAGTTACCCGACCCTATCGGGCCGCGCGGCCCGGGGCCGCCGCGCCAGTACGCCGGCCAGTACGAGGAGCGCCAGTCCGGCGGCCGCGCCGGCCGGGGCGCCGAGGCGGGCCCCGCGCTCGGGGCGGCGCACCGGCTCGGGGCCGGGGCCGAAGTAGGTGCTCCCGGCGGCCGCCGGCGAGGGCCGCGGGGGCTCGGCGGTCATCGCGTCGGCGACCTGCAGGGCGGCGACCGGATCGACGAGGCCGAAGCCGCGGGCGTCGTCGCGGCCGCCCGCGGGCGCGTCGGAGGCGGTGTCCTCCAGCAGCTTCTTGATCTGCGCCGGGGACAGGTCGGGGTGGGCGGACTTGACCAGGGCGACCGCGCCGGAGACGAAGGCGGAGGCCGCGCTCGTGCCCCAGCCCTCGTAGTAGGAGCGGTCCGGGTCGGCGATGACGATGTCGACGCCGGGGGCGCTGACGGTGGCGTACCAGTTGCGGGTGGAGAAGGCGGCCTTCCTGCCCTTGCGGTCGACGGCCGTGACGGCGATGACTCCGGGGTAGGCGGCCGGGTAGGAGGCGCGGTCGCCCTGTTCGCCCCCGTTGCCCGCGGAGGCCACGACGACGACGCCCTTGGCGAGGGCGTACTGGACGGCCTCGTCCTCGGCGGCCTCGTGGTGCGCGGAGCTGCTGTCGTCGCCCAGCGAGAGGTTGATCACGTCGGCGCCGTTGTCGGCGGCCCAGCGGATGCCCTCGGCCAGCGCGCCGCCCTTGCTGTCGCGGGCCTTGCTCCGGCCGGGGTCGCCCTCCTCCAGGATCACCCGGACCGGGAGGATCTCCGCCTGCGGCGCGAGGCCGAGGACACCCTGGCGGCGGTCCGGGCCGTGGCCGTGCCCGGCGATGATCCCGGCCATGGCGGTGCCGTGCCGGGCCCAGGCGCGGTCGCCCCGGCCGGCGCCCATGCCGACGAGGTCCGTGCCCTCCAGGACGTGGCCGGCCAGGTCGGGGTGGGCCGAGTCGACCCCGGTGTCCAGGACGGCGACGGTGACGCCGTCACCGCGGGTGGTGCCCCAGGCCTCGTCGGCGCGCAGGGCCGCCAGCCCCCACTGGCGGGCGCTGTCTCTTTTTCACAACTGAAGCTGCCACCGAACCCCACCACGGTCGCCATGGACTTCGGCCGCATCACCCTGGACCAGGACCTGATCCTGTACCTCTTCGGTACCCCCGGTCAGGACCGCTTCTGGTTCATGTGGGACGACCTGGTGCGCGGCGCGATCGGGGCGATCGTCCTGGTCGACACGCGGCGCCTGGCCGACTGCTTCCCCGCCGTCGACTACTTCGAGAACAGCGGCCTGCCGTTCGTCGTGGCGCTCAACGGCTTCGAGGGGCACCAGCCGTACACCCCGGAGGAAGTCCGCGAGGCCCTGCAGATCGGCCCCGACGCCCCCATCATCACCACCGACGCCCGCCACCGCGGAGACGCCAAGAGCGCGCTCATCACGCTCGTCGAGCACGCCCTCATGGCGCGGCTCAAGTAATACTCCGCGCAAAAAGAGTTCCACCGGCTGATTTTGGGGGGCGGGCTGTGTCATACGACACGGCCCGCCCCCTTCGTTCATAACGTTTCGAAGGAGAATTCCCGGAAGTTGGCGACACGGTGCGTTCGTCCGGTCTCGCTGCGCTCACAACTGGCCCCACTTTTGCCGCAGGACGCTCTTTATGTC
The DNA here is from genome assembly GCF_003287915.1 of Streptomyces sp. ICC4. NCBI lineage: Bacteria > Bacillati > Actinomycetota > Actinomycetes > Kitasatosporales > Streptomycetaceae > Streptomyces > Streptomyces sp. ICC4. Next base: position 1,163,072 of record NZ_CP030286.1, read on the forward strand.
CGTTTTATGTGGGGCATAAGGCTCTAGGAACGGCCGATTTCAACTGTTTGGAACACGGCCGTTAACCGTGCTGGAATTCAACGAACTAGCTAGTAGCACCGCCGAGAGGTTGTTGGTCGAGTGAGGCGAAGCAACTCGAGCCCCGCGGATGAACCCGCGCGCGGCAACTTCACCCCGCCGCCGCGCGCGGCCGCGTCCCCCATCGACGTACCCGTGGACGCGCCCACGAGCGGCGGCAGCACCAGCAGGTTCTCGCCGCGCAACTGGCGCGTGCCGACCCGTCTGAACGCCATCCTGCTCGTGCCCGTCCTCGTCGGACTGGTCATGGGCGGCTTCCAGGTGAAGGGGTCCATCGACACCTGGGACGAGGCCAAGAACGCCGAGAAGACGGCCCGCATCGTCCAGGCCGCCGCCGAGTACGGCCAGGCCCTCCTCAACGAGCGCGACCTGACGGCCGACCCGCTGCTGCGGGGCCAGCGGGAGTCCGACCCGGTCATGAAGGCGTACGCCGCCACCGACTCGGCCAAGGCGAAGTTCGCCCAGGCCGTCAAGGACATGCCCGAGGGCCAGGGCATGGAGCGCCGCCTCGAACTCTTCCGCCAGGAGGAGCCCAAGCTGGAGCAGGTCCGCAAGACGGCCTACCTCCCGCAGATCGAGACGGCGAAGAAGGCCCTGCCCAAGGCGGCCGGCCCGATCCCGACCGAAGAGGGGTACGTGCTGGTCCAGCACTACCTCATGCAGTTCTCCAACGAGCTGGGCCTCGGCACCGGCAACGTGACCTCGTACGGCCGCATGGTCTACGCGCTCGAGCTGTCCAAGGCCGCGAACTCGCTGCAGCGCTCGGTCGGCACGCACCTGCTGGTGCGGCCCAACACGAACGAGGAAATCCGCAAGGCACAGCTGGTCGCCTTCTCCTCGTACGCGTACCTCGAGGAGATAGCCATCGGCGAGTACGTCGCCGCCGGCACCGAAGAGGACGTGCAGCGCCTCAAGGACGTCATGGGCAAGCAGTCCGCGGCGGGCGCCACCAAGCTCGCGGCCGCCAAGCAGGCGGCGGAGCAGGCCGGCACCCCCTTCAAGGCCCCGCCCGTGGTCAACGACTCCGCGCTCACCGGCATGACCGAGGCGATCGCCAGCGGCGAGCGCAAGGAAGTCCTCGCCGCGAACGGCACCACCGCCGTGGCCTGGCAGGCCGCCGCGACCGCCAAGTTCGACGGCTACGCCGAGGTCGAGAGGGAACTCCTCGACAAGGCCGTCAAGGACGCCGTCACCGTCTCCGACGAGGCCCGCAACGACGCGATCATCACCGGCGCCATCGTGGTCGTCGCCCTGCTCGCCGCCTTCATCCTGGCCGGCATGATGGCCCGCCAGATGGGCCGCGCGATGCGCAAGCTGCGCAGTGCCGCCTTCGACGTCGCCGAGCAGCGGCTGCCGATGCTGGTCGACCAGCTCTCGCGCACCGACCCGGGCAAGGTCGACACCCGCGTGGTGCCGATCCCGATCGACTCCCAGGACGAGATCGGCGAGGTCGCCCGCGCCTTCGACCAGGTCCACCGGGAGGCCGTCCGGCTCGCCGCCGAGCAGGCGCTCCTGCGGGGCAACGTCAACGCGATCTTCACGAACCTCTCCATGCGCAACCAGTCGCTGATCGAGGGCCAGCTGACCCTCATCACCGAGCTGGAGAACAACGAGGCCGACCCGGACCAGCTGGAGAACCTCTTCCGCCTGGACCACCTGGCCACCCGTATGCGCCGCAACGGCGAGAACCTCCTCATCCTCGCGGGTGAGGAACCGGGCCGCCGCTGGGACCAGCCCGTCCCCCTCGTCGACGTCCTGCGCGCCGCCTCCTCCGAGGTGGAGCAGTACGAGCGCGTCGAGCTGTCGGGCGTCTCCGAGGCCGAGATCCACGGCCAGGCCGTGACCGACCTCGTGCACCTGCTCGCCGAGCTGCTGGAGAACGCCACCACGTTCTCCTCCCCGCAGACCAAGGTCCGGGTCAACGCGACGCGTCTGCCCGACGGCCGCGTGATGGTCGAGATCCACGACAAGGGAATCGGCCTCACCGCCGAGGACTTCGCGGACATCAACCACAAGCTGGCCAACCCGCCGACCGTGGACGCCGCGATCTCGCAGCGCATGGGCCTGTTCGTGGTCGGCCGGCTGGCCGACCGGCACGGCATCCGCGTCCAGCTGCGCCCCTCGGGCGAGGCGGCCGGCACCACCTCGCTGGTCATGCTCCCCGACGCGATCACCCACGGTGGCGGTGGCGAGGGCATCCCGGACGACGACTTCACGGTCTCCTCGATGATCCCGCAGCAGCAGGCCCAGCATGCCTCGCCGCAGCGCACGGCGGCCGAGCTCGGCTTCGACGACTCGCGCTACGAGGTCCACCGGGCCGACCGCCCGGGCCCCGACGAGTCCGCGCCCGACCCCCTGGGCCGCTCGCTGGGCCGCGAGGAGCGCCGCGCGGCTCTGGAGGCCCAGGTCGGCTACCCGCAGGCGCAGCCGGAGTACGGCGAGCCCGCGGCCGAGTATCCGGAACCCCAGCCGGAGCACGCGTACCAGCCGTACCAGGGCTACGAGCAGCAGCCCGCGCAGGGCTACGACCCCGGTTACGAGCCCGTCCAGAACGGGCAGGGATACGAGGCGTACCCCCAGCAGGAGTACGCCTATCCGGAAGCCGATTACACGGATCAGCGACAGGACCTCCCGGCGTACGACGGTGGGTACGCTTCCCCGTCCCCGCAGGCGGAGTGGCCCGAGCAGAACCCCTACTCGGGCTCCTACCAGCAGGATTACGGGACCGAATCGGAATCACCCGCCGCTCCCGAACCGCCCCGGGAACGCGTAGGCTTCGACAGTCCGGGCGCCGCTGCCGACGCCGGTCACCAGGTGACCGGAGCGGGCCTGCCGCGACGCGGCGGCCAGCAGCAGCAGCGGCCCGGGCAGCAGGAAGCGGAGTCCACCGGATCCCTCTTCGAACAGCGGCCGCAGCGTCAGCAGCGGCCCGTTGAACCGGAGCGGGCCCCGGAGGTACCGGAAGGTCCTGCCGACTGGCGCTCGAACAACGACGAGCGCTGGCAGCAGGCCTCCAAACTCCGCGAGCCGAAGGCGGGCGGGGTCACCCCGTCCGGTCTCCCTCGGCGAGTGCCCAAGGCCAACCTGGTCGAGGGTGCTGCGGAGACGACCCCGCAGGGCGGCCCCCAGGTCTCCCGGGCCCCCGAGGACGTCCGCGGCAGGTTGAGCAACCTGCGGCGCGGTGTCCAGCAGGGCCGCAACGCGGGATCCGAGCAGTCAAGTAACAGCTATGACCAGGAGCGTTAGTGTGAGCGCGATGAGCCAGGCGGCGCAAAACCTGAACTGGTTGATCACCAACTTCGTGGACAACACCCCTGGGGTGTCCCACACGGTGGTGGTCTCCGCCGACGGCCTCCTGTTGGCGATGTCCGACGGATTCCCGCGCGACCGCGCCGACCAGCTGGCGGCCGTGGCCTCCGGACTGACGTCGCTGACCGCAGGGGCCTCCCGCATCTTCGAGGGCGGCGCCGTCAACCAGACCGTGGTCGAGATGGACCGCGGCTTCCTCTTCCTGATGTCCGTCTCCGACGGATCCTCGCTCGCGGTGCTCGCGCACCCCGAGTGCGACATCGGCCTCGTGGGCTACGAGATGGCCCTCCTGGTGGATCGCGCGGGCACGGTCCTCACCCCGGACCTGCGCGCGGAACTGCAGGGAAGCCTTCTCAACTAGCAGACAGGCAGTGCGTTTCGCGCCATCGCACCATAGGGTGCGGTGGCGCGGTTCCACAGGGAGTACTGCGTTCTTGGAGTCGGAGGAGGAAACGTGACAACACCCGGAGGACATCCTTATGGCGGCGCGCAGCAGCCGCAGGGTGGGCACGACCAGAACCGCTTCAACTTCCCCTCCACTCCCAGCAATCGGCCCTCGCCGGAGCACAATCCGGGCGGGCAGCCCTACCAGCGGCAGCCCTACCAGCAGCAGCCGTACGGACAGCAGCCCCAAGACCCGTACGGACAGCCCCAGCAGCCTTACCGGCCCTCGCAGCAGCCGCAGCGCTCCTCGCGTCCGCAGGCCCCGCAGGCGCACAACCCGCTGGTGCGCCCGTACGCGATGACGGGCGGCCGTACCCGGCCGCGCTACCAGCTCGCCATCGAGGCGCTGGTCAGCACCACGGCCGATCCCGCGCGTCTGCAAGGGCAGTTGCCCGAGCACCAGCGCATCTGCCGTCTGTGCCAGGAGATCAAATCCGTCGCGGAGATCTCGGCACTTCTCTCCATTCCCCTTGGCGTCGCCCGGATCCTCGTCGCCGACCTGGCGGAGGCGGGCCTTGTCGCCATCCACCAGCCCGGCGGCGACGAGTCCGCCGGCGGCCAGCCAGATGTGACACTGCTCGAAAGGGTGCTCAGTGGACTTCGCAAGCTCTAACGGCGGAGCGGCTCCTGCTCGCTCCACCACCTCCGCGAAGATCGTGGTGGCCGGCGGCTTCGGCGTGGGCAAGACCACGTTCGTCGGCGCGGTCTCCGAGATCAACCCGCTGCGCACCGAAGCCGTGATGACCAGCGCCTCCGCCGGCATCGACGACCTGACCCACACCGGGGACAAGACGACCACCACGGTCGCCATGGACTTCGGCCGCATCACCCTGGACCAGGACCTGATCCTGTACCTCTTCGGTACCCCCGGTCAGGACCGCTTCTGGTTCATGTGGGACGACCTGGTGCGCGGCGCGATCGGCGCCGTCGTCCTCGTCGACACCCGCCGTCTCGCCGACTGCTTCCCCGCCGTCGACTACTTCGAGAACAGCGGCCTGCCGTTCGTCATCGCCCTCAACGGCTTCGACGGGCACCAGCCGTACACCCCGGAGGAAGTCCGCGAGGCCCTGCAGATCGGCCCCGACGCCCCCATCATCACCACCGACGCCCGCCACCGCGGAGACGCCAAGAGCGCGCTCATCACCCTGGTCGAGCACGCCCTCATGGCCCGCCTGCGGTAGCGCACGCGCACGCGCGCGCGAAGGCCCCCGTGTCCGAGGACGCGGGGGCCTTCGCCGTGGCCGCCCCGGCCGGGCGGATCCGGATGCGCGAGAGGCCCCGCACCCTGAACGGGTGCGGGGCCTCTCGCCGTGCTCGGGGCTCAGCCCTGCCAGCTGCGGGGGCCGCGGAAGCCGGGGGTGCGCTCGAGGCGGCGCCAGCCGGCCTGGGAGCGGACGGTGGCCGTGACGCCCTCGGGGGTGGCGGCGGCGCGGGCGAGCAGGATCGCGGTGATCGCGGCCAGCTCCTCGGGCTCGGCGTGGCCCTTCTCGACCTTCAGCAGGGTGCCGGTGGCGGTGCTCATCGGTGGCGTTTCTCCTTCGACGTCTACTGCGGCGGGTTGCCGTGCTTGCGGGACGGCAGATCGGCGTGCTTGTTGCGGAGCATCGAGAGGGCGGCGACGAGCACCTCTCGGGTCTCGGCGGGGTCGATGACGTCGTCGACGAGGCCGCGCTCGGCCGCGTAGTACGGGTGCATCAGCTCGGCCTTGTACTCCTTGACCATGCGCGCGCGCATGGCCTCGGGGTCCTCGGCGTCCGCGATCTGCTTGCGGAAGATGACGTTGGCGGCACCCTCGGCGCCCATCACGGCGATCTCGTTGGTGGGCCAGGCGTAGGTGAGGTCGGCGCCGATGGACTGGGAGTCCATGACGATGTAGGCGCCGCCGTAGGCCTTGCGCAGGATCAGCGAGATCCGCGGGACCGTCGCGTTGCAGTACGCGTACAGCAGCTTGGCGCCGTGCCGGATGATGCCGCCGTGCTCCTGGTCGACGCCCGGCAGGAAGCCGGGGACGTCCAGGAGGGTGATGATCGGGATGTTGAAGGCGTCGCAGAGCTGGACGAAGCGCGCCGCCTTCTCGGAGGCGTGGATGTCCAGGACCCCGGCGAGGTGCCCGGGCTGGTTGGCGACGATGCCCACGACCTGGCCGTCCATCCGCGCGAGCGCGCAGATGATGTTGCGGGCCCAGCGCTCGTGGATCTCCAGGACGTCGCCTTCGTCGACGAGCTCCTCGATCACCTTGAGCATGTCGTACGGGCGGTTGCCGTCGGCCGGCACGAGGTCGAGCAGGACCTCCGAGCGACGGTCGGCCGGGTCGCTGGTCTCGTGGACCGGGGGGTTCTCGCGGTTGTTGGAGGGGAGCATCGTGATGAGGTAGCGGACCTCGGAGATGCAGGTCTCCTCGTCGTCGTACGCGAAGTGCGCGACGCCCGAGGTCTCGGCGTGCACGTCCGCGCCGCCGAGGCCGTTCTGGGTGATCTCCTCGCCGGTCACCGCGCGGACCACGTCCGGGCCGGTGATGAACATCTGCGAGGTCTCGCGGACCATGAACACGAAGTCCGTGAGCGCCGGGGAGTACGCGGCGCCGCCGGCGCAGGGGCCCAGCATGACCGAGATCTGCGGGATGACGCCCGAGGCCTTGGTGTTGCGCTGGAAGATGCCGCCGTAGCCGGCGAGGGCGGAGACACCCTCCTGGATGCGGGCGCCGGCGCCGTCGTTGAGCGAGACCAGCGGGGCACCGGCCGCGATGGCCATGTCCATGATCTTGTGGATCTTCGTGGCGTGGGCCTCGCCCAGGGCGCCGCCGAAGATGCGGAAGTCGTGCGCGTAGACGAAGACCGTGCGGCCCTCGACCGTGCCCCAGCCGGTGATGACACCGTCGGTGTACGGCTTCTTGGCCTCGAGGCCGAAGCCCGTCGCGCGGTGGCGGCGGAGCTGCTCGACCTCCTTGAATGAACCTTCGTCGAGCAGCAGCGCGATGCGCTCACGGGCGGTGAGCTTGCCCTTGGCGTGCTGGGCTTCGGTCGCCCGGTCGCTCGGTCCGCGACGCGCCTGCTCGCGCAGGTCGTGCAGCTCGGCCACGCGCCCTCGGGCGTCCGTCGGCTCGCTCGGAATCTGGTCCACAACGGTCATGTACCGACCTTACGAAGCGGGACCGCCAAAACCCTCCGTCGAATCCACACAGTGTCGCGTGTGTTCCGCTGTCCGGGCCGGACAGAACCACGAAGGGATGAGCGGACACCGCCAGACGGGACCTTCGTCCTTTGTGCGGATCCAACAAAGACCCCCTCTGCGCCCGCCGAACCGGCGACACGCACCCTAGAAGTTGAAATTTGAACGGAATGGGTCTAGCGTCATTCTTGTTGAAAGTTCAACAGCACCGACCGGGTGCCGAACCGAGGAGCAAGTCATGGGTCTCTTCACCCGCCGCAACCAGACCGCGCAGTCCCAGGAAGGCGGCGCCGTCGCCACGCTCGACGTGGACCCGGCCCTCGCGGCCGTCACCGGCGACTACGTCATCGACGCCGCGCACAGCAGCATCGGCTTCACCGTCCGCCACGCGATGGTCACCAACGTCCGCGGCACCTTCGCCGGCCACGAGGGCGCCCTGCACCTCGACGGAGCCGACCCGTCCCGCTCCACCGCCTCCATCGACGTGAAGATCGCCTCCGTCGACACCGGCATCGGCGACCGCGACGGCCACCTGCGCTCCGCCGACTTCTTCGACGCCGAGACCTTCCCGCTGATGACCTTCCGCTCGACGCGGGCGGCCCAGCTCGGCGGCGACAAGTACCGCATCACCGGCGAGCTGACCATCAAGGACGTGACCCGCCCGCTCTCCATCGACCTGGAGTTCAACGGCTCCGCCACCGACGTCTACGGCAACGAGCGCGTCGGCTTCGAGGGCTCCGCCGAGATCCTGCGCTCCGACTGGGGCCTGACCTGGAACGCGGCCCTGGAGACCGGCGGTGTGATGGTCAGCGACAAGGTGAAGCTGACCTTCGACATCTCCGCGATCAAGCAGGCCTGACCCTCCGGGACCGGGGGCGGCTCAGAAGTCGCCCCCGTCGAAACCGCCTCCGCCGCCGAAGTCCCCGCCGCCGAAGTCGGACGGGTTGAAGTCGGCGCCGGAGACGTCCCCGCCCCCGAAGCCGCCGTCGTAGCCGTTGCCGCCGCCGAAGTCGGAGGCGTAGGCCGGGCTGGACATCATCGAACCGAGCATCGTGCCCATGAGCAGGCCCGGCAGGATGCCGCCGCCGAAGTAGCCGCCGGCCCAGGGGCCGTACGCCGGGCCGGCGTCGTAGTAGGGGCGCGGCCCGTGCTCCGTGTCGACGGTGCGGACCGCCGGGTCCTGGCCGTCGCGCAGCCGTACGGCGTCGGCCGCGCAGACCGGCACGGTACGGGCGGCCCCGCCCGCCGGGGCCCAGTCGGCGTCCTCGGCGCTCGGCCCGTGGCGCGGGTCGAAGAAGCAGGGGGAACGGCGCTCGGGCAGCGGCCGGCCCTGGCGGCGCGCGTCGAGGCGGGCCAGTGCGTACCGGCCGTCCTCCAGTGCCTGGGTGACCCCCTTGACCTCCTCGGGGTACCGCACCGAGGCCATGATCTGCTTGGCCTTCTCGTACGAGTCGAGGCCCTGCCCGTAGTCGGCCCGCATGGCGTCGTCCGCGCCGGGTTCGCCGGGGTGGAAGTCGAGGCGGTCCAGTTCCTCGCCGAAGGCCGTGATGTCCTCGTCGACGACGACGCCCAGCCGGGCGACGGCCTCGCGGCGCAGCTCTTCCTTCTTCTTTCGGTTGCGCTTGACCAACGCGTACGCACCGCCGCCGCCGACCGCGGCCACGACGCCGAGGCCGATCAGTGCGCCGACGGGGGCGCCGCTGTCGGCCGCCGCGCCGCCCGCCCCGCTCCAGGAGGCGGGGGCCTTGCCCTTCGCCTGGGCCAGGGCCTGGTCGACGAAGGTGTTGAGCTCGGTGCTCGCGTCCACCGGGGCGCCCGCCTTGACGGCGTCGACCAGGTTGCGGACCGCGTTGTTCGGCATGACCGCCTTGTCCGCGCCGGCGTTGAAGCCGTCCCCGAGCCGGATCGCGTAGAGCCCGGTGATGCCGGTCTCGGTGCGGACCGTCTTGAGCACGGTGGCCGCGGGGAACTCGGCGGTGGCCGGCAGCACGGCCACGAACACCGGCTTCCCGGCGTCCTTGATCTTCTTGGCGAGCGCCTCGGCCTGCGCCGGCGGCAGCTGCGCCTCGGCGCGGGGGTCCACGTAGACCGGGCCCTTCTTGAGGGCCTCCGCCACGGCCGTGGTCCCGGTGGCCGCGGATGCCTGCGGGGCGACCAGGAGGGCGGTCGCGGACAGGGACAGCAGCAGACCGGCCAGCAGCGATCCCATACGTATGGACATAAGCCTGGTCCTCATACTCACGACGCTACCCGAACGGGTGTAATCCTGTGTGAGCGGGACATAAGGGCCATCGACCCCCGCCCCGAGGACCTCGCCGGACCGCGGTCCGGCGAGGTGGGGGGCGGCTGGGCGAAGCCCGGAAGGCGCCGGCCTACTCCGCCGGCTCCACGCCCGCGTGGAGGAGGCCGAAGGTGAAGGCGTCCTCCAGGGCCTGCCAGGACGCCGCGATCACGTTCGGCGCGACGCCGACCGTGTTCCACTCGCGGGAGCCGTCCGTCGTGGTGACCAGCACGCGCGTCGTGGACTCGGTGCCGTGCTTGCCCTCCAGGATGCGGACCTTGTAGTCGATCAGCTCGAACTTCGCCAGCTGGGGGTAGAAGCGCTCCAGCGCCACCCGCAGCGCGCGGTCCAGCGCGTTGACCGGGCCGTTGCCCTCCGCCGTCGCCACGATCCGCTCGCCCTTGGCCCACAGCTTCACCGTGGCCTCGTTGGCGTGCGTGCCGTCGGGGCGGTCCTCGATGATGGCCCGCCAGGACTCGATGCGGAAGTACTTGCGCGCCCGGCCCTCCGCCTCGGCCCGCAGCAGCAGTTCGAAGGAGGCGTCGGCGGCCTCGTAGGTGTAGCCCTGGAGCTCGCGCTCCTTGACCCGCTCGACGACGCGGGAGATCAGCGCGCGGTCCCCGCCGAGTTCGACGCCGAGCTCCTTGCCCTTGAGCTCGATGGAGGCCCGGCCGGCCATGTCGGAGACCAGCATCCGCATGGTGTTGCCGACCCGCTCCGGGTCGATGTGCTGGTACAGGTCCGGGTCGACCTTGATGGCCGAGGCGTGCAGGCCCGCCTTGTGCGCGAAGGCGGAGACGCCGACGTACGGCTGGTGCGTGGAGGGGGTGAGGTTGACGACCTCCGCGATGGCGTGCGAGATCCGGGTCATCTCGGCGAGGGCGCCCACCGGGAGGACCGTGCGGCCGTACTTGATCTCCAGCGCGGCGACGACCGGGAAGAGGTTGGCGTTGCCGACCCGCTCGCCGTAGCCGTTCGCGGTGCACTGGACGTGGGTGGCGCCGGCGTCGACGGCGGCCAGCGTGTTGGCCACGGCGCAGCCGGTGTCGTCCTGGGCGTGGATGCCCAGGCGGGCGCCGGTGTCGGCGAGGACGGTCGCGACGGTCGCGGTGATCTGCGCGGGCAGCATGCCGCCGTTGGTGTCGCACAGGACGACGACGTCGGCGCCGGCCTCGTGGGCGACGCGGACGACCGACTTGGCGTACTCGGCGTTGGCGCGGTAGCCGTCGAAGAAGTGCTCGCAGTCGACGAAGACCCGGCGGCCCTGGGCGACCAGGTGGGAGACGGTGTCGCGGACCATCTCGAGGTTCTCGTCGAGGGTGGTGCGCAGGGCGAGCTCGACGTGCCGGTCGTGGGACTTGGCCACCAGCGTGATCACCGGGGCGCCCGATTCGAGCAGCGCGCGGACCTGCGGGTCGGTGGCGGCGGAGCCGCCCGCCCGGCGGGTCGCGCCGAAGGCGACGAGCTGGGCGTGCTTGAAGTCGATCTCCGCGCGGGCCCGGGAGAAGAACTCGGTGTCGCGGGGGTTGGCGCCGGGCCAGCCGCCCTCGATGAACCCCACCCCGAAGTCGTCCAGGTGCCGGGCGATCGTCAGCTTGTCGGCGACCGTGAGGTTGATGCCCTCACGCTGGGCGCCGTCGCGCAGGGTCGTGTCGAAGACGTGAAACCCGTCATCGAGGAGGCCGGGGCCCGTAGCCGGCGCAGTCGACTCAGTCGCCTCTGTCGTCGTCATGCTGATCTGACTCCTGTCGGATGTGTGGTTTCCGGATGCCCGCCCCAGGGCAGGCCGCCTCCACTGCCCCCATCATCGCGCGCTGCCCGCTCCCGGCATGTTTGGGGCCGGAAAACGAAAAGACCTCTCGCGGGTGCGAGAGGTCTGCGCGCGGGTCTGAGGCACGATGGCCGCTTCCGCGAAGTTCTTTCACGGTTCAGCGGTCACTGCGGACCGGCGCGCTGCTGTCCATAATCATGAGCTGAGCAGGCACGTCGGCAGTGTGCCATACCGCCTGCCGCGGGTGGACGGGGATCTCACAATGCGGGCACGCCGATCGCCGCGCCAGGCCGGGACCCGGCTCAGATCTGGGCCTGCCGCGGGGTCAGCGCCTCGCTCAGGAACTCGCGGACGTGGTCCAGGATGCCCTCTCGGGAGAGCCCCGGCAGGCCGACGGCGACCTGGATGCTGAAGCCGTCGAGCAGGGCCCGCAGCCGGGCCGCGAAGCGGTCCGGGTCGACCGGACGGAACTCCCCGCGCGAGATGCCCTCGGCGAGCAGGGCCACCAGGTCGCGGTGCCAGGCGCCCTCGATGGCCCCCTGGCGCTCCCGCTCCCCCGGTCCGGCGTTCTGCGAGCGGTTCCAGACTTCCAGCCACAGCGTCCAGTGCGGGTCCCGGGCGGCCTGGGGCACGTACAGGTCGACGTACGCCTGCAGGCGCTCGCGCGCGGGGCCGCGGCGGGACAGCAGGGCGCGGCGCTCGGTGCCCAGCGCCGCCTCGCTCCACTCCAGGGTCTGCAGCAGGAGCTCGTCCTTGGTGCGGAAGTAGTAGAGGAGGTGGCCGCTGCTCATGCCGACCTGGCGGCCCAGGCCGGCCATGGTCAGCCCGTCCAGGCCGCGCTCGGCGATGGTGGCCATGGCGGCGACCAGGACGTCCTCGCGCGGCGGCGCGTTCTTGCGCGCGGCACGTACCTCACCCGCCACCATGGCCCACTCCTCGTTCTGGTCCGCCCGTCCCGTCCCTCGGACGGGTCAGACCTTCGGCTGCTGCTGGGTGATGCAGTGGATTCCGCCACCCCCGGCGAAAATCGTACGTGCGTCGACGAGCGTCACGGTCCGCTCCGGGAACAGACCGCGGAAGATCTCCGCCGCCTCCTCGTCGCGCGGGTCGTCGAAGGCGCACAGGACCACGCCGCCGTTGCACAGGTAGTGGTTGATGTAGGAGTAGTCGACCCACTCGCCGTCCTCCTCCAGCACGGTCGGCGCCGGGATCTCCACGACCTCCAGCCGCCGGCCCCGCGCGTCGGTGGAGGCGCGCAGGATGGCGGCGATGGTCTTGCCGCGCTCGTGGTCCGGGTGGGCCGGGTCGGGCTGGCTGTGGACCATGACCACGCCGGGGCGGGCGAAGGCGGCGACGATGTCCACGTGGCCCTGGGTGCCGTAGGTGCCGTAGTCGCCGGCCAGGCCGTACGGGAGCCAGATCGCCTTGGTGGTGCCCAGGTGGGCGTGGATCTCGGCCTCGACCTGCTCGCGGCTCCAGTCGGGGTTGCGGCCCTTGCCCAGCTGCACGGTGTCGGTGAGGAGCACGGTGCCCTCGCCGTCCACGTGGATGGCGCCGCCCTCGTTGACGAGGGCGGTGCTGTAGGTGCGGGTCCCGGCGATGCCGGAGACCTCCCGGGCGATCTTCGAGTCGTGGTCCCAGCGGGCCCACTCCTGGGCGCCCCAGCCGTTGAAGGTCCAGTCGACGGCGGCCAGCTCGCCGGCGTCGTTGGTGACGAAGGTCGGACCGATGTCGCGCATCCAGGCGTCGTCGAGCTCGCGCTCGACCAGCTCGACCCCGTCGCCGACGACCGCGCGGGCGCTCTCGGCGTCACCGGGCGAGACGACGAGGGTCACGGGCTCGTACGCGAGCACCGCGCGGGCGACGGCGCCCCAGGCCTCGCGGGCCTCGGCGAGCTCCCGCTCGTTGGTGAAGGTGGGGTTGGGGCTGGGCCAGGCCATCCAGGTGCGCTCGTGGGGCATCCACTCGGCGGGCATCCGGAAACCGTCGTTCGCGGGCTGTGCGGTCATGGCAGGAGGTCCTTACGGGCTGTGCTGACTTACAGGAAGTACAGGCGGTTGAGGGAGACCGAATCGGCGGCTTCGGAGCGCAGCGGTTCCCCGTCCAGGGAGACGAGTCCGCTGCGCGCGTCCACATCGACCGCGCCCACCCGGGAGTTGAGGAGCAGGTCGCCGGGGCCGATGCCGCGGGTGCCGCGGACGGCGACGCGGCGCCTGCGGGTGGGCATCTCGTCGCTGCCGAGGGCCGCGGCGGCGGCCGACACGAAGGCGACGGAGATGTCGGCGGCCGTGGCCCCGTACGAGCCGAACTGCGGCCCGAGGACCAGCGGTTCGCAGGTGTCGGTGGCGGCGTTGGGGTCGCCGGTGACCCCGTACGCCGGGAAGCCCGACTTGAGGACCAGCTGCGGCTTGGCGCCGAAGAACTGGGGGCGCCACAGCACGATGTCGGCGAGCTTGCCGATCTCGATGGAGCCGATCTCGTGGGCCAGACCGTGGGCGATGGCCGGGTTGATCGTCAGCTTGGCCATGTAGCGCAGGACGCGGGCGTTGTCGTCGCCCTCGCCGTCGCCGGCCAGCGGACCCAGCTCGCCCTTCATCTTCGCGGCCATGGCGAAGGTGCGGCGGATCGTCTCGCCGGCCCGGCCCATGCCCTGGGCGTCGGAGGAGGTGATGCCGATCGCGCCCAGGTCGTGCAGCACGTCCTCGGCGCCCATGGTGCCCGCGCGGATCCGGTCGCGGGCCATGGCGGCGTCACCGGGGAGGTCCGGCTTGAGGTCGTGGACGGAGACGATCATGCCGTAGTGCTCGGCGACCGCGTCCCGGCCGAAGGGCAGGGTGGGGTTGGTGGAGGAGCCGATCACGTTCGGCACGCCGGCCATCTTCAGGACGTTGGGGACGTGTCCGCCGCCGCAGCCCTCGATGTGGAAGGCGTGGATGGTGCGGCCGTCCAGCACCCGCAGGGTGTCCTCGACGGACAGGCACTCGTTGAGGCCGTCGCTGTGCAGGGCGACCTGTACGTCGTACTCCTCCGCGACCCGCAGGGCAGTGTCCAGGGCGCGGGTGTGGGCGCCCATGTCCTCGTGGACCTTGAAGCCGCTCGCACCGCCCTCGGCCAGCGCCTCGATCAGCGGGGCCGGGTCGGAGGAGGAGCCGCGGGCGAGGAAGCCGATGTTGACGGGCCAGGCGTCGAAGGCGTTGAAGGCGTGCTTGAGCGCCCACGGGGAGTTGACTCCGACGCCCCAGACCGGGCCGAACTCCTGGCCGATGATCGTGGTGACGCCCGCCGCGAGCGAGGCCTCCATGATGCGCGGGGACAGCAGGTGCACGTGGGTGTCGACGGCTCCGGCGGTGGCGATCATGCCCTCGCCGGAGACGATGCTCGTGCCCGTGCCGACCACGACGTCCACCCCGTCCAGGGTGTCCGGGTTTCCGGCGCGGCCGATCGCGTGGATGCGGCCCTCGCGGATGCCGATGGAGACCTTGCGGATGCCGAGGACGGCGTCGATGACCAGCACGTTGCTGATCACCACGTCGCAGGTGTCGCGGACGGCGGCGGCCTTCAGGTGCAGTCCGTCGCGGGCGGTCTTGCCGAAGCCGGCGAGGAACTCGTCGCCGGGCTTCTGGGAATCGGACTCGACGCAGACGGTCAGCCCGGAGTCGCCGAGCCGGACCCGGTCCCCGGCGCGGGGGCCGAAGACGGAGGCGTACTCGTGCGGGTCGATGTGCCGACTGCCGGGGGCGCAGTGGTCGCTGTGCCGGGTCTGCTTGCTCACGCCTGGTCTCCGTCCGTGGCGTCGGTGGTGTCGGTGACATCGGTGACATCGGTGGCATCGGTGGCATCCGTGCCGAGGTAGCCGCAGGCGGCCGCGCGGCGCAGGGCCTCGGCCTTGGCGCCCGGGGCGTCGAGGGGGCCGTCGACCAGTCCGGCGAAGCCGATGGCGATGCGCTCGCCGCCGATGGGGACCAGGCCGACCTCGGCCTCGCCGCCCGGGTCGAAGCGGACCGAGGAGCCCGCCGGCACGCACAGCCGCATGCCGTAGGCGGCGGCGCGGTCGAAGTGAAGGCGCGGGTTCGCCTCGAAGAAGTGGAAGTGCGAGGTGACGCTGACCGGCACGGAGGCGGTGTTGCGCACGTGCAGGTGGACGGCGGGCTCCGGCTGGGGGGCGCCGGGGCCGGGCACGACCGCGCCGGGGGCGTGCTCGCCGAGGCCGACGGCGCCCCGGATCGGGGACGAGACCACCGCGAGGCGGGATCCGTCGTCGAAGACGGCCTCCACGTGCACCTCCGTGACCACGTCGCTGACGCCGGGCAGGACGTCGCCGGGGCCCAGCACCGAGCGGGCCTCCTCGATGGCCTCGGCGAGCCGCTTGCCGTCGCGCGCGGCCTCGCAGACCGTGTCCGCGATGAGCGCGGTGGCCTCGGGGACGTTGAGTTTCAGCCCGCGGGCCCGCCGGGCCCTGGCCAGTTCCGCAGCGCTGCGCAGCAGCAGCCTGTCGCGCTCCGTTGGGGTCAGCCGCACGCCGATCCACCACCCTTTGAGTCGATGGGTTAGAGCATCACTCTAACTCTTCATTTCTCCGCAATGAAGCATTGACCTGGGACCTGGGCTTAGGTCACATTGAGTGGCGCTCAAATATTGCGTTGCCACCCCCCGCCCTTCCAAGGGAGTCCCCCCATGCCCATCGAACAGCGCGGAGTCGACACCATCCCGGAAGAGGAGCGGACGAGCGGTCCCCGTGACCTGATTTCGATCCTCCTCGGCTCCAATCTCTGCCTCGGTGTGATCGTCTTCGGCTGGCTGCCCCCGTCCTTCGGGCTGGGTCTGTGGCCGTCGGTCACCGCCATCGTGACCGGCACCCTCGTCGGCATCGCCTTCACCGCGCCGCTCGCGCTCGTCTCCCTGCGCACGGGGACCAACCTCTCCACCTCCAGCGGAGCCCAGTTCGGCGTCCGCGGCCGGCTCGTCGGCTCGGTGGTCGGCCTGCTGCTCTCGCTCGGCTACACCGCACTGACCCTGTGGATCGGCGGCGACGTGATGGTCGGCGCCCTGTCCCGGCTCACCGGGCTGCCGGACACCGGCGCCTCCCGGGCCGTGATGTACGGCGTGCTCGCCGTGTGCACGGTCGTCGGAGCCGTCTTCGGCTACCGGCTGCTGCTGCGCATGAGCAAGGTCCTGTCCATCGGCATGGTGGTCCTGCTGGCCGTCGGCGTCTTCGCCTACGCCCCGGACTTCACCTCCGCCGCCCCGCCGGAGACCCCGTACCTGCTCGGCTCGTTCTGGCCGACCTGGCTGCTCGCCGCCGTCGCCGCCGGGCTCAGCGGGCCCGTCGCCTTCATCACCCTGCTCGGCGACTACACCCGCTACATCTCCCCGCGCAGGCACAGCTCCCGCAAGGTGCTCTGGTCCACCGGGCTCGGCCTGCTCGCCGGACTGCTGATCCCGCAGCTCTTCGGCACCTACACGGCGCTCGCCGCCCGGGCCGGCGCCGAGTACGCCGGTCCGCTGGTCGACGCCGCGCCGTTCTGGTACCTGGTTCCGCTGCTGGTCGCCGCGGCGGCCGGATCGGTCGGCAACGCCGGGCTGATGCTCTACTCCATGGGCCTCGACCTCGACGCCATCGTCCCCAAGGCCAGCCGGACCACGACCACCGTGATCGCCGCGGCCGTGGCCACCGCGTTCGTGTTCGTCGGCTCCTTCGAGTGGGACGTACAGGCCGCGATGACCTCGTTCGTGCTGCTGCTGACCGCGATCGGCACCCCGTGGGCCGTGATCACCCTCATCGGCCACGTGCGCTGCCGCGGCCACTACGACGCCGAGGCCCTCCAGGTCTTCAACCGCCGCGCCAAGGGCGGGGTCTACTGGTTCCGCGCCGGCTGGAACGTCCCGGCCACCCTCTCCTGGGCGATCGGCGCGGGCGTCGGCCTGCTCGCCGTGACCACCCCGTTCTACGAGGGTCCGCTGCTGGCCCTGACCGGTGGCGTGGACTGCTCCTTCGTCCTGTCCGGCCTGGCCGGCGGGCTGGTCCACACGGCCCTGACGGCCCGCACCGCCCCCGCCGCGGCCCCGGCCGAAGCCGCCGAGGAGCCGGTCGCCGCGTAGGACTTTCCCCGTACGTACGAAGGCCCGCGCCCCCCTGTGGTCAGGAGGGCGCGGGCCTTCGTACGTACGGGCTCGCCGGCTCTAGCCGAGCGGGTGCATCCAGCCGTGGGTGTCGGCGGTGTGGCCGGTCTGGAGGTCCAGCAGCGCCTTGCGGAGCTTCATGGTGACCTCGCCGGGCTCGCCGTCGCCCTGGGTCCAGTTGGCGCGCTCGGACTTGACCGAGCCGACCGGGGTGATCACGGCGGCGGTGCCGCAGGCGAAGACCTCGGTCAGGGTGCCGTTCTCGTTGTCGCGCTTCCAGTCCTCGGTGGTGATCCGGCCCTCTTCGGCGGTGTAGCCGAGGTCGCGGGCGATGGTGAGGAGGGAGTCGCGGGTGATGCCGGGAAGGAGCGAGCCGGTGAGCTCGGGGGTGACGATCCGATGTGCTCCGTCCTCCTGCCCGTACACGAAGTACAGGTTCATCCCGCCCATCTCCTCGATCCAGCGGTGCTCGACGGCGTCGAGCCAGACCACCTGGTCGCAGCCGTGCTCGGCGGCCTGGGCCTGCGCGACGAGCGAGGCCGCGTAGTTGCCGCCGGTCTTCGCGGCGCCGGTGCCGCCCTTGGCCGCGCGCACGTACTCCTCGGAGAGCCAGACGGAGACGGGCTTGACGCCGCCGGGGAAGTAGGCGCCGGCGGGCGAGGCGATGACGATGAAGAGGAACTCGTTGGCCGGGCGGACGCCGAGCCCGACCTCGGAGGCGAACATGAACGGCCGCAGGTACAGCGAGGCCTCGCCGGAGTCCGGCACCCAGGCGCGGTCCTGCTTGATCAGCGCGTCGCAGGCCGCGATGAACAGCTCGGTCGGCAGCTCCGGCATCGCCATGCGGCGGGCCGAGGACTGGAACCGCTCGGCGTTCGCCAGCGGGCGGAAGGTGGCAACGGTGCCGTCGGGCTGCTTGTAGGCCTTGAGGCCCTCGAAGATCGTCTGCGCGTAGTGCAGGGTCATGTTCGCCGGGTCCATCGACAGCGGCGCGTACGGGACCAGCTCGGCGTCGTGCCAGCCGCGGCCCTCGGTCCACTTGATCGTCACCATGTTGTCGGTGAAGTGGCGGCCGAAGCCGGGGCTCGCCAGGATCGCCTCGCGCTCCGCGGCGGACAGGGGGTTCGAGGAGGGCTTCAGCTCGATCGTGGGCGTCGTCATGAGTGCTTGTCCTTCACCGGTTGTGTATGGCGGACCGCGCTCACGGCGTACTAGGACGTCCGAGCTTCCCCGTAGTCCGCGGCCTCGCGTTCGATTATCGCGCGGGAGGAGGCTTCGGTGAAACGGGGTGTTTGCGGCCCAGGGGAGATGGTGACACCCGGGGCCGCACAGGAAAAGCCGCCGGGTGCGGTGATCGCGACCCGGCGGCTTCCTGGAGGTGGGGCTACCGGGTCAGCCGGCTACTCGAGCGGCGAGGGCGTCGCCGATCTCGTCGGTGGTGCGGAAGGTGCCGTCGCGCTCCGCCAGGTCCGCGGAGACCGCGTCCTCGATGCGGGCGGCCTGGGCCTCGTAGCCCAGGTGGCGCAGGAGGAGGGCGACCGACAGGATCGTCGCGGTCGGGTCGGCCTTGCCGGTGCCGGCGATGTCCGGGGCCGAGCCGTGGACGGGCTCGAACATGGACGGGAAGGCGCCGGTCGGGTTGATGTTCCCGGAGGCGGCCAGGCCGATTCCGCCGGTCACGGCGGCGGCCAGGTCGGTGAGGATGTCACCGAAGAGGTTGTCCGTGACGATGACGTCGAAGCGCTCGGGCTGCGTGACGAAGAAGATCGTCGCGGCGTCGACGTGCAGGTAGTCGGTGGTGACCCCGGGGTACTCCTGGCCGACCTTGTCGAAGATGTTCTTCCACAGGTGGCCGGCGTACACGAGGACGTTGTTCTTGTGGACCAGGGTCAGCTTCTTGCGCGGGCGGGCGTTGGCCCGCTCGTACGCGTCGCGGACCACGCGCTCGACGCCGTACGCCGTGTTGATGCTGACCTCGGTGGCCACCTCGGCCGGGGTCCCGGTGCGCAGGCTGCCGCCGTTGCCGGTGTACGGGCCCTCGGTGCCCTCGCGGACCACGACGAAGTCGATCTCCGGACGGCCTGCCAGCGGCGTGGCCGTGTTGGGGAAGAGCTTCGACGGGCGCAGGTTGATGAAGTGGTCGAAGGCGAAGCGGAGCTTCAGCAGCAGACCGCGCTCCAGGACGCCCGACGGGACCGAGGGGTCGCCGATGGCGCCCAGCAGGATCGCGTCATGGTGCTTGAGGGCCTCGAGCTCCGCCTCCGGGAGGGTTTCACCGGTGCGGTGCCAGCGCTGGGCGCCGAGGTCGTATTCCTTGGTCTCCAGCTTCACATCCTGGGGCAGGACCGCGGTAAGGACCTTGAGGCCCTGAGCCACGACTTCCTGGCCGATGCCATCACCGGGGATCACTGCGAGATTGATGCTGGTCGACATGGTGGAACCGTACTCCTTGTCCCACCCCTCAGACATATTGCGTCCATCATGTGGACGCAATATGTGCGGGGCCGGGCTCGTGCTCAGTGGCCGGTCGAGCCGCCGTTGTCACGGCGGTCCAGGGCGCGCTGGAGGGCGGCGGCGGCGTTCTTGCGGTCGGCATCGGCGGCGGCGGAGCGCCGGGCGCGGCGGACGGCGACGGGGTTCTGCGTCATGGTGATCGACTCCTTGAGATCACGGCGTGGCGGGGCCACGGATGAGGGGTTCCTTCAAGGCGCCGGAAGAGGCGGGGAGCGGTGCGCGGCAGGGGTTGCCTGCGACGGGGCGCGCGCTCTCGACCGCCATTCGCCGGATCGGCGAGACGTTCGGCTTCTACAACGTAAGCCAGCTCCCGCTGTATGTCTCCGCAATTACTCGGACTTCCTACTATCTGAGACGCGAAACCCCTCGGAAGGACCTCGACCGCGGCTCCGCTTCAGGCCTTGGCGGAGCGGAGTTCCCTGATCAGAGCCCTGACGGCGAGCGTCCTCGCCAGTTCCGGCGTGGTGACGTATCCCACCTGTCTCACGGGCCCCGAGGGGCCCAGACCGGTGATCTCGACGGCCTCACCCGCCTCCCGCAACGACAGCTCCGGCAGGACCGCCATGCCGAGCCCGCGCCCGACCATCGTGAGGACCATCCCGTCGTCCTCCGCCTTGACGGTGGCCCGCGGGATCCAGTCCTGGGCCTGCCACCAAGCCCGGGTGTAGGTCACCCTGGGCGCCGACGGCACCCGCAAGCTGCGCGGCCACGAGGGCGTCCCGCTGGAGGCGTACCTCTCGGTCCTCGGCGGCACCGGCCTGACCGCGTACGCCGCCCTGACCCGCACCGCGGCCCTGCGCGAGTACGGGCGGATCGCGTGGGTCGGCGGGATCTCGATGTACAACGGCGACCGCTCCCCCGCCGCGCCCCGCAACCCCTTCGAAGTCGTACACAAGTCGCTGCGCCTGGAAGGGGTATTGGTTCGCAATCACACCAATCTGCAGGACGAGCTGGAGGACTTTCTGGTCCCTCATCTGCGCAGTGACCTGATCTCCACCGACACCACCGTTGTCCAGGGATTCGATCACAAGGTGGACGACTTCCGGGGCATGCTCAGAGGGGAGAATCTGGGAAAAATGCTCGTGCGGCTCGATGTCTGAATCCGGCCATCCGGATGTTCACCGAGTTCTTACCGCACGGATGTAGACCTTTGGCGCGGCTGCCGCCACTCTTGCCGTCAATGTGCCAGCGGGGCACTTGAGTTGGAGGCGAGTAGCCAGTGACACCGATCAGCCGCAGAGGGTTCGTGGGAATCGGCGCCGGGCTGATGGCGGGGGCGGCCATCCCGGCGATCGCGCCGACCTCGGCGGCGGCCGCCGCCTCCGGCACCATCACCGACGTGAAGCACGTGGTGATCCTGATGCAGGAGAACCGCAGCTTCGACCACTACTTCGGCAAGCTGAAGGGTGTCCGCGGTTTCGGCGACCGCGCCGCAGGCAACATCCCGGGCGGCTGGGGCATGTTCAACCAGCCCAACTGGGGCGGCCGCCAGTACCCGTGGAAGCTCAGCTCCACCCCGCCGGCCGGCGGGGTCGACGGCGAGACCCTCGCCCAGTGCAACGGCGACCTCCCGCACAGCTGGAACTCGCAGCACGCGGCCTGGAACAAGGGCCGCATGGACAACTTCGTCACCGGCGTCGGCAACACCCGCACCCTCGGCTACCTCGACCGCGGCGACATCCCCTTCCACTACGGCCTCGCCGACAACTACACCATCTGCGACGCCTACTTCTGCTCGACCCTGAGCGCGACCGGCCCCAACCGCACCTTCCTGTGGAGCGGCAAGGTCGACGCGGGCAGCAAGGACGGCGGCGACGAGTCCGGGCTGACCTGGGAGACGTACGCGGAGGCCCTGCAGCGCGCCGGGATGAGCTGGAAGGTCTACCAGAACGCCCAGGACAACTACGGGGACAACGGGCTCGCCTACTTCAAGAAGTTCACGGACGCGGCCCCCGGCAATCCGCTGTGGGACCGGGGCATGGGCTCCGTGCCCAAGGTCACCGGCTCCACCCCGGACGACATCGCCGCCGCCATCCGCGCGGACGTCGTCGCCGGCACCCTCCCCCAGGTCTCCTGGGTCGTGGCGAACGAGGCCTTCTCCGAGCACCCGTACGCCCCGCCCGGCGACGGCGCGCACTTCGTGGACCTGGTCTACCGCGCGCTCTCGGCGAACCCGGAGGTCTTCGACTCCACCGTCCTCTTCCTCAACTACGACGAGAACGACGGCTTCTTCGACCACGTCCCGCCGCCGGTCGCCCCGCCCGGCACGGCCGGCGAGTACATCGACGGCACCCCGATCGGGCTCGGCTTCCGCGTCCCCATGATCGTGATGTCTCCGTGGACGCGCGGCGGCTGGGTGAGCTCCGAGGTCTTCGACCACACCTCCGTGCTGCGCTTCATGGAGACGTGGACGGCCGCGCTGGGCACCCCGGCCGCCTGTCCCAACATCAGCGCGTGGCGCCGCAAGGTGGTCGGCGACCTCACGGGCGTCTTCGACTTCGCACACCCGGTCTACGGGGTCCCCGCAGGCCTGCCGTCCACCGCCAAGGTCATCGGCCAGGCGACCTGCGGCCCGCTCCCCAACCCGGTGCCGCAGGACAACGCACAGCCGGTGCAGGAGGCCGGGACGCGGCCCGCGCGGGCACTTCCGTACCAGGTCAACGGGAACCTGGACCGTTTCGAGTTCGGTGCCGCCGGCAAGATCCTGGCCTGGTTCTCGATGACGAACGCGGGCACGGAGGCGAAGCGGCCGGCGCACTTCTCGATCCACCCGCACCAGTACCGGGACACGGCGGCCTGGCAGTACACGGTGGACGCCGGCGCGACCTCGACGGACTACTTCAACATCGGCACCGGCAGCGGCTCCGGCAAGTACGACATCTCGATGTACGGGCCGAACCGCTTCCTGCGGCGCTTCATCGGCGACGCGTCGAAGGCGGGCAAGTCGATCGAGGTCGCGGCGCGCTTCGCGGTGGAGGCGAGCACCGGCAAGACGGCGGTCTACTTCAAGATGACCAACTCCTCGGCCTCGCCGGTCACCTTCACGATCCGCTCGAACGCCTACCGCACGGACGGCCCGTGGACGTACACCGTCCCGGCGAACTCCTCGCGCGAGGACTACTTCAACGCCGTGGCCTACAGCAGCGGCTGGTACGACTTCACGGTCCTCGCCGACTCCGACGGCACCTGGTCGCGGCGCTACACGGGCCACATCGAGTCGGGCGCACCGAGCATCAGCGGCTAGCCCCTCGGCCAGGCCGTCCAGCCGGTGCCGTGGCCGGAAGGGCCCACCGGGTCGCGGCGCGGGTCGCGGCGCCAGGCACGGCACGGCACGGCACTAGAGCACGTCGCCGTCCCGCCAGTCGAAGCGGAGCGGCCCGGCGGCGGGGTCCGGCAGGACCCCGCCGTCCGGCGCCCACACGTACGTCGACCCCTCCTCCTCGGGGAGCCGCTCGGGCCCGTCCGGCCCGAGCACCCCGATCTCCCCGCCCCATACCCGCCAGCCCCGCGCGGCGTACAGCGCGGCGCCGACGTCGGACGCGCTGAGCGCCCCGAGCGGGTAGGCCCGCGCGAGGACCCCCTCCAGCGACTGCATCACCACCCCGCCGAGCCCGCTCCGCCGCCGGTCGGCGCGGACGGCCACGGCCTCGACGTACCCGGTGCGCAGCGCCCGCCCCGCGTGCAGGACCCGCCGCTGGACGACGCTCCCGTGCGCGACGAGCTCCTCGCCCTCGTACACCAGCACGTGCATCCCGCCGAGCGCGTGCTCGAAGTCCTCTTCCCCGAAGTCCCCTTCGAAGGCGGAGTCGAGCAGCTCCCGCACCCGCCGCAGCTCCCCTTCGCCGACCTGCGAGGTGTGCCGAAGGAACACGGCCCGCCCGCCGGCGCCGTCGCGCGTGGAGTCCGGGTCCCGTGCCGCCGTCCGCCGCAGTCCCGCCCGTGCCGCCCCCGCGTCCCAGTCGTCCATGCCGGGACGGTACCAAGCGGGCTCCGCCGCCCCGGGATCCGGAATGCGGACACGAAATATCGCCCACCGGCCGGATTCGTCCGACGC
This sequence comes from Streptomyces sp. ICC4, assembly GCF_003287915.1. Lineage (NCBI taxonomy): Bacteria > Bacillati > Actinomycetota > Actinomycetes > Kitasatosporales > Streptomycetaceae > Streptomyces > Streptomyces sp. ICC4. Next base: position 1,186,811 of record NZ_CP030286.1, read on the forward strand.
GGGTCTGGCGGTCTGGACCACTGCCTCGGCAGACTCTGCCCATGTCGCCCGATACCCAGCAGTGGACCCCGATCCACGGCCAGCCCTACCGCGCCGCCCCCTACCGCCCCGAGCGGATGCCGAGCGCGGAATCCCTCGCGCGCGCCGCCGAGTTGCGGACGCGGATGGACGAGCGCAGGACCGTACGCCACTTCTCCCCCGACCCCGTGCCCGAGCAGGTCGTCCGGGACGCCGTCGCGTGCGCCGCGACCGCGCCCTCCGGCGCGCACCAGCAGCCGTGGACGTTCGTCCTGGTCAAGGACCCCGCCGTGCGGCGGCAGATCCGCGCCGCCGCGGAGCAGGAGGAGCAGCTGTCCTACGACGGCCGGCTCGGCGACGAATGGCTCGCGGCCCTGCGCCCCATCGGCACGGACGCCGTGAAGACCCACCTCACCGACGCCCCGGCCCTGATCGTGGTCTTCCAGCAGCGCTACTGGCTCGGCGAGGACGGCACGAAGCACAAGCACTACTACGTCGACGAGTCGGTCGGCATCGCGGTCGGCATGCTGCTGTCCGCCCTCCACCTCTCCGGCCTGGCCGCCCTGATCCACACGCCGAGCCCGATGCGGTTCCTCTCCCACGTCCTGGACCGCCCGGAGAACGAGAAGGCCTTCGCGGTCATCCCGGTCGGCTACCCCTCCCCCGACTGCGAGGTCCCGGACCTGGTCCGCAAGTCCCTGGACCAGGTCATCGTGGAGGTCTAGGCGGACCTCCGGACATGAAACCGCCCCCGCTCCGGACTTGGGGGTACCGGAACGGGGGCGGGGTTCAGCGGGGCCTGGATCAGCCCATGTGGGGGTAGCCGTACTCGGTCGGCGCGACCAGGGTCTCCTTGATGGAGCGGGTCGAGGTCCAGCGCTGCAGGTTGGTCGCCGCGCCCGCCTTGTCGTTGGTGCCCGAGGCGCGGCCGCCGCCGAAGGGCTGCTGGCCGACGACGGCGCCGGTCGACTTGTCGTTGATGTAGAAGTTGCCCGCCGCGAAGCGGAGCTTCTCCATCGCGTCCGCGGCCGCGTAGCGGTCGCCGGCGATGATCGAGCCGGTCAGCGCGTACGCCGAGACGGACTCCATCTGCGCGAGCATCGTGTCGAACCCGTCGGCGGCAGCGTCGTCGTAGACGTGGATCGCCAGGATCGGGCCGAAGTACTCGGTCGTGAAGACCTCGTTCTCGGGGTCGGTGCACGCGATGACGGTCGGGCGGACGAAGTAGCCCTTCGAGTCGTCGTACGTGCCGCCCGCGACGATCTCGCAGGTCGGGTCGGCGGCGGCCCGGTCGATGGCGGCCTTGTTCTTGGCAAAGGACCGCTCGTCGATGACGGCGCCGATGAAGTTCGCCAGGTCGCGGACGTCGCCCATCGCGATGCCGTCGACCTCGGCCGCGAAGGCCTCCTTGAAGCCGTCGTTCCAGATCGAGGCCGGAACGTAGGCGCGGGAGGACGCCGAGCACTTCTGGCCCTGGTACTCGAAGGAGCCGCGGGTCAGGGCGGTCTTGAGGGTCGCGCGGTCCGCGGACGGGTGCGCGACGACGAAGTCCTTGCCGCCGGTCTCGCCGACCAGGCGCGGGTAGGACTTGTACGTCTCGATGTTGTTGCCGACCGTCTTCCACAGGTACTGGAAGGTCTTCGTCGAGCCGGTGAAGTGGATGCCCGCCAGCTCGGGATGGTTCAGTGCCACCTCCGACACCGCGATGCCGTCGCCCGTCACCAGGTTGATGACGCCCTTCGGCAGGCCGGCCTCCTCCAGCAGCTCCATGAGGAGGACCGCGGAGTGGGTCTGCGTCGGGGACGGCTTCCACACGACCACGTTGCCCATGAGGGCGGGGGCGGTCGGCAGGTTGCCGGCGATGGCCGTGAAGTTGAACGGCGTGATCGCGTAGACGAAGCCCTCGAGCGGGCGGTGGTCGCTGCGGTTCCACACGCCGGCGGAGTTCGCGGCCGGCTGCTCGGCCAGGATCTGGCGGGCGAAGTGGACGTTGAAGCGCCAGAAGTCGACGAGCTCGCACGGGGTGTCGATCTCGGCCTGCTGCGCGGTCTTGGACTGGCCCAGCATCGTGGAGGCGGCCAGCTTCTCGCGCCACGGGCCGGACAGCAGCTCGGCGGCGCGCAGGATGATCGCGGCGCGGTCGTCGAAGGACATCGAGCGCCAGGCCGGGGCTGCGGCCAGGGCGGCGTCGACGGCCTCCTGCGCGTCGGCCTGGGTGGCGTTCGCGTACGTGCCGAGCACCGACGCGTGGTCGTGCGGCTGCACGACGTCGAAGCGCTCGCCGCCGCCCATCCGCTTGACGCCGTTGATCGTCATCGGGAGGTCGATCGGGTTCTCGGACAGCTGCTTCAGCTGCGTTTCGAGGCGCGCGCGCTCCGGGGTGCCGGGGGCGTACGAGTGGATCGGCTCGTTGACGGGAACGGGGACCTGGGTCACAGCGTCCATATGACTGGTAACTCCTTGAGCTAGTGGGAGGGCCTAGTTCAGGGCCAGGACCTAGTTCTTGGTGATCATCGAGCGGAGGAAGAAGAGGAGGTTCGCCGGCTTCTCCGCGAGGCGCCGCATGAAGTAGCCGTACCAGTCGGTCCCGTACGCCGTGTAGACGCGCATCCGGTGGCCCTCGGCGGCCAGCCGCAGGTGCTCCTCGCCGCGGATGCCGTAGAGCATCTGGAACTCGTACTCGTCGAGCTTGCGGCCCGCCGTGCGGGCGAGCTCCTGGGCGATGGCGATCAGGCGCGGGTCGTGGGACCCGATCATCGGGTAGCCGTCGCCCTCCATCAGGATCCGCATGATGCGGACGTAGGCCAGGTCGATCTCGGCCTTGTCCTGGTAGGCGACCTCGGCGGGCTCCTTGTAGGCGCCCTTGACGATCCGTACGCGGCTGCCGGCGTCGGCCAGCCGGCGGGCGTCGGCCTCGGTGCGGAAGAGGTACGCCTGGATCACGCAGCCGGTCTGCGGGAAGTCGCGGCGCAGCTCCTCGTGGATGGCGAACATCGAGTCGAGGGTGGTGTGGTCCTCGGCGTCCAGGGTGACGGTGGTGCCGATGGCGGCGGCGGCCTCGACGACCGGGCGGACGTTGGCGAGGGCGAGCTCGTGGCCGCCCGCGAGCGCCTGGCCGAACATCGACAGCTTCACGGACATCTCGACGGTCTCGCCGAGGCCCAGGTGGGCGAGCTGCTCGATGAGCTGGAGGTACGCGTCGCGCGCGGCGTGGGACTGCTCCACGGTGGTGATGTCCTCGCCGACGACGTCGAGGGTCACCTCCAGGCCCTTGGCCGTGAGGTCCTCGACGATCGGGATGACCTGGTCGACCGTCTCACCGGGGATGAACCGGTTCACCACGGGCTTGGTCACCGGGGCGGCAGAGACGATTCGGCGCATCTTGTCGCTGCGCGAGGCGGCGAGGATCGCGGGACCCAGCACGGGGCACCTCCAACGGGGTGGCAGAAGCAGACATACGGCCTGCGCCGGGATGACGTGGGCCATAAGGAAAATGCAAGTGAAACCACCGTGAAACCTAGGGATCTCCACGATCCTCTGCCATCGACAGCTGTCACGCATCCGTGGCCCGGATCTCATACATCTGTCTGAAGGCCCGGTCCGGGGGTGGGAGAATGTGCGGGTGAAGGGCGATTACCAGGACCTGGTGGATGAGATCTCGGCGCTGCTCGGCGCTCCGGCGACGCTGGAGAACCGGGACTTCCGCCTCATCGCCTTCGGCGCGCACGACAGCGATGACGACCTCGCGATGGACCCCGTACGGACCCGCTCGATCCTCACCCGCCAGTCGACGGCCGCCGTCCGCTCCTGGTTCGAGGGCTTCGGCATCGCCCGCGCCACCGGGCCCGTACGGATCCCCGCGGCCCCGGACGCCGGGGTCTTCCGGGGCCGGATCTGCCTGCCGGTGCGCTACCGCGGCATCGTCCAGGGCTACGTGTGGCTCCTCGACCGGGACCCCGGCCCCGACGCGGAGGCGCTGGCCGCGGCCATGGAGGTGGCCCAGCGGATCGGACTGCTCCTCGCGGAGGAGGCCAGGGCGGGGGCCGACCTGTCGCGGGAGTTCCGCGCGGTGCTCACCGCCGGGCGGGGCTGGCAGCAGGACATGGCCGTGGCGGCGCTGCGGGTGGCGCTCGGTCCGGGCGGAGACGGACCGCACGCGGCCGTCTGTGTGAGCCCGTGGCCCGGCGAGGCCCCGGCTTCGGTCCCGGGGGCGGCGGCGGTGTGCGTGGTCCCCTGGCGGCGGGCCGGCGAGGAGGAGCCCGGCCCGGGGGCGCGCGGGCAGGACGGCACGGCCGCCCCGGGGCGCCAGGTCCTGGCCGTCCTGGTCCGGCTGCGCGGCGCGGACCCGCTGGCTCCGGCGATGACGGCGATCTCGCGGCTGATGCCCCGCGCGGCCGGAGCGGGCGGAGCGGCCGGAGCTGGCAGCCCGAGTGGCCCGGGCTCCGCCGACCCCGGCAAGGGCGCCGCAGGGGTGCCCGCCGTAGGGGTGTCCGCAGCCGGGGCGCCCCCCGGCGGGATGACCGCCGGGGTGTCCGATCCCGTGCGGGCCCTCCCGGGGCTCCCCGCGGCGTGGCGCCAGGCCGAGTCCGCCGCCCGGGCCGCCGCCGCCCGGCCGCGGCTCGGGGCGGTCGCGCAGTGGTCGGCGATCGGGCCGTACCGGATGCTGGCGGCCGTCGCCGAGGAGGCGCTCGACGATCCGGCGACCCGGGCCCTGCTCGGCCCCGCGCACCCCGAACTGGCCCGGACGGCCGAGGTGTTCCTGGACTGCGCCGGCCAGGCGGGCCGGGCGGCGGCCGCCCTGGGCATCCACCGCCAGACCCTGTACTACCGCCTCGCCCGGGTGGAGCAGCTGACCGGCCTGGACCTGGACGAGGGCGAGGACCGCCTGCTCCTGCACATGTCCCTCAAGGCGGCCCGCCTGCACGGCTGACCGGGCTCCCGCCTCCGACGCCTGCCGCGGCGGCGGCCCGCCTTCCGCGACTCCGGTCAGCGGACGGCGCCGCCCGAGTGGCCGAGTGCCTCACCGGACACCGCGTCGACCAGGACCCGGCCTCCGAGCGGCCGGGAGAGCGTCACGGGGACCGTCGCCCCGAGCAGGACCGCGGGGCACCCCTCGCCCTCGGGGAGCTCCCGCCCGGGCAGGATCCGGCCGCCGAGGACCACCGTGTCGGCGCCCTCCAGCACCTCGACGGCGACCCCGCCGTCGCAGGCCCCGTGTCCGGCGTCCACGGTGAAGGCCGTGGCGCCGGGGTCCGCGGCTCCGTGGCCCGTCAGCGCCGTGGTGGAGCCGGACGGTTCCATCGGCTCGACCGGCGGCTCGGCCGGCTCGGCGCGGGCCAGGGCGACTCGGGCGAGCGGCTCCCCGTACCCCTCCAGGTCGAAGAACCAGACCGGGACCAGGGCGGGTCCGCGGCTGGTCTTCACGGTCAGCTCGCCGAACCGGGCGCCGGTCACGGTCAGCGGGTGCTCGCGGGTGGGCGCCCCGCCGGTGAGCGCCCCGTACGCGGCGCTCGCACCCAGTGCCGTGACGTCGAGGGTGGCACCGTCGGACCAGCGGATCCGGGCGGATCGGCCGCCCCCCACGGGCAGTTCGCCGCGCAGGGCGAAGTTCCGCTCCGCGTAGGCGGTCTTGTCGCGCCCGTCGTGGAAGGCGTCCGCCGGCAGCCGCACCGGGTCCTCCAGGAGGTGGAACCCCGCGCGCCACTCCTTCAGTTCGGCCGAGCCCTCCCAGGCGCGCGCCACCTCCTCCATGCGGGGCCGGAGTTCGGGCGCGGCAGCCGCCCGCGGGGGTCCCGCCTCCCCGCATCCGGCCGCCACGAGCACCCCGAGGAACACCGCCACCACCGTCACCGCACGTCTCACGACTCCCCCTCAGATCGGACCGGTTAGGGGGTGGGACGCGGGCACCGCGGCGGGGGTTCCGGCTCCGCTCAGGCCCCGCTCAGGCCCCTCTCAGGCCCCGCTCGCGGCCTCGCCCCCGGCCGCCGGTCCGTCCGCCGGGGCCGCCTTCGCCATCGCCTCCACGGCCCGCCGCATGCCCTCGGTCAGGTCCGCCGGCGTCGCGGCCGAGGCGGGGTCGAAGAGCCACTGGAGCATGAAGCCGTTCAGCAGGGCCTGGTAGAACGCGCCGGTGGTCCGCAGGTCCTCCTCGCCGAGGTCCTCCTCCGCGACACCGGTGAACATCGAGACGAGCCCCTTGCGCCCCTCCCCCTGCGAGGCCGCGAGCATCGTCCGCAGCTCGGGCAGCCGGTCCGGGGTCAGCGCGACCTCCATGCTCGCCGCCCAGATCGGGCCGGACTCCGCACGCCCGGAGTGCACCCCGTCCCAGACCGAGCGGAAGCGCTCGAGCGAGCCGCCCTCCCCCCGCACCCCGGCCGTGAACTGGTCGCCCCAGTCCTGGATGACGGCGATGAACGCCTCCGTCATGAGGGCGTCCTTGGAGCCGTAGTGGTAGCCGATCGAGGCCAGGTTCGCACCGGAGGCCTTGACGATGTCGCGTGCGGTCGTGCGCACGAAACCCTTCTCGACCAGGCACTTCTTGGCGCCTTCCAGCAAGTCTTCGCGATGTCCCATGCCGTCACGGTAACCAAGACGCCCGTCCAAGACAAACGTTCCATACGACCGTCCTACACATCCGTACTAGACAGTCGTTTATGACACTTGTACATTGCTGCTCATGACGAACCCCGCAGCGCGTCCGGCCGGTCGCCGGGAATGGATCGCCTTCACCGTTCTCCTGCTCCCCCTGCTCCTGGTCTCGATGGACGTCTCCGTCCTCTACTTCGCCATCCCGGCCATCACCCGGGAGCTCGACCCCAGCGCCACCCAACAGCTCTGGATCTTCGACAGCTACGCCTTCGCCCTGGCCGGCCTGCTGATCACGATGGGCTCCCTGGGCGACCGGATCGGGCGCCGCAAGCTGCTGCTGGCCGGCGCGGCCGCCTTCGGACTCGCCTCCGTCGGCGCCGCCTACGCCACCAGCGCCGAGATGCTCATCGCGGCCCGCGTCCTGCTCGGCATCGGCGGCGCGACCCTGATGCCGTCCACCCTCGCCCTCATCCGCAACCTCTTCCAGGACGACCGGCAGCGCGGCAAGGCCATCGCGATCTGGTCCGGTGCCATGACCGGCGGCATCGCACTGGGATCGGTGATGAGCGGGGTGATGCTGAACCACTTCTGGTGGGGCTCCGTCTTCCTGGTCAACGTGCCCGCGATGCTGCTCCTGCTCGCCCTGGTCCCCGTGCTGGTCCCCGAGTTCAAGGACCCCGCCCCCGGCCGCTTCGACCTGCTGAGCGTGCCGCTGTCCATGGCCGCGGTACTGCCGGTGGTCTACGCCCTCAAGGAGATCGCCGCCGAGGGCCCCACCCCGCTCCGCGCCGGCTGCCTCGCCGTCGGCCTGGCCTTCGGGTACGCCTTCGTCCGCCGCCAGCGCACCCGTGACGACGCCATGGTCTCCCGGGCCCTCTTCCAGGGCCGGGGCTTCGGCGCCGGCATCGGCCTGAACACGATCGCCGCCTTCGCCATGATGGGCTCGGCCTACTTCACCACCCAGTACCTGCAGTCGGTGCTCGGCATGGGCACCCTGGAAGCCGCCCTCTGGAGCCTGGCCCCCTCGGTCGCCATCGGCGCCGCCGCCCCGGTCAGCGCCGTCCTCGCCCACAAGACCGACCGGGCGTACGTCATCGCCGGCGGCTTCGTCCTCGCCGCCGCCGGGTTCGCCCTGATCGGCCTCGTCTCCACCGACTCGCTGTGGCTGCTGCTGACCGGCGCGGGGGTCCTCGCCTGCGGCATCGTCACCGTGATGTCGCTGGTCTCCGACATGGCGCTCGGCGCCGCCCCCGCCGAGAAGGCCGGCTCGGCCGCCTCCCTGCTGGAGACGGGCCAGGAGTTCGGCGGCGCCCTCGGCATGGCCGTCCTGGGCAGCCTCGGCACCGCCGTCTACCGCTCCGACCTGGCCGGCTCCGAGCCCGCCGTCCGGGAAACGCTCGGCGGAGCGGTGGCCGCCGCCCGGCAGCTCGGCGGCGAAGCCGGCGGACAGGTCCTGACCCTGGCCCGGGAGGCCTTCGTCCACGGAATGCAGTACGCGGCCTGGGGCGGTACGGTCCTGCTGCTCGCGGCGGCGGTGCTCGCCGCGGCCCTGCTCCGGGGCCGCGGAGCCCAGGCCCCGGCCGCGGCCGCGGCGGAGCCGGCCCGGGCCGGCGAAGCCCTCGCGCACTGAGCGACGTAAGAAGGTCGCGGGGCGCGGCACGCGAAAGGGCCCGGGGGAATCCCCCGGGCCCTTCGGCTTTAGCTTTGGCTTCGGCTTCGGCTTCGGCTTCAGCCGAGGCTGACCGTGCGGGCCGAGACCGCGCCGATCTCGGTGGCGATGTCCGCGAGGACGTTCACCGGGGCCTCGGCGTCGACCGTGAGGACGGCGAGCGCCTCGCCGCCCTCCTCGGCGCGGGCGACCTGCATGCCCGCGATGTTCAGGCCGGCCTCGCCGAGGATGCGGCCGACGGCGCCGACCACGCCGGGGCGGTCGGCGTAACGCAGGACGATCATGTGGTCGGCGAGCGCCAGGTCCACGTCGTACTCGCCGATGCCGACGATCTTCTGCAGGTGCTTGGGACCCACGAGCGTGCCGGAGACCGAGACCTCCTGGCCGTCCGACAGGGTGCCGCGCACGGTCACCACGTTGCGGTGGTCCGGGGACTCCGACGAGGTGGTCAGGCGGACCTCGACACCGCGCTCCTGCGCGAACAGCGGGGCGTTGACGTAGGAGACCGTCTCGTCGACGACGTCCTCGAAGACACCCTTGAGCGCGGAGAGTTCGAGCACCTTGACGTCGTGCTGGGTGATCTCGCCGCAGACCTCGACATCGAGGCGGACCGCGACCTCGCCCGCGAGGGCGGTGAAGATGCGGCCGAGCTTCTCGGCGAGCGGCAGGCCCGGCCGGACGTCCTCGGCGATGACGCCGCCCTGGACGTTGACCGCGTCCGGCACGAGCTCGCCGGCGAGCGCGAGGCGCACCGACTTGGCGACCGAGACGCCGGCCTTCTCCTGGGCCTCGTCCGTGGACGCGCCGAGGTGCGGGGTGCAGACGACCTGGTCGAGCTCGAACAGCGGGGAGTCCGTGCAGGGCTCCTTCGCGTACACGTCGAGTCCGGCGCCGGCGACGCGGCCCTCCTTGATGGCCGAGTACAGCGCGGCCTCGTCCACGATCCCGCCGCGGGCGGCGTTGACGATGCGCACGGACGGCTTCACCTTGTGCAGGGCCTCGTCCCCGATGAGACCGAGGGTCTCGGGGGTCTTGGGCAGGTGCACGGTGATGAAGTCGGCGACCTCGAGGAGCTCGTCCAGCGACAGCATCTTGACGCCCATCTGGGCGGCGCGCGCGGGCTGCACGTAGGGGTCGTACGCGACGATCTTCATGCCGAAGGCCGACATGCGCTGGGCGACCAGGACGCCGATGCGGCCGAGGCCGACGACACCCAGGGTCTTCTCGCTGAGCTCGACACCCGTGTACTTGTTCCGCTTCCACTCACCGTTCTTCAGAGCGGTGTTGGCCTGCGGGATGTTGCGGGCGGTGGCGACGAGGAGGCCGCAGGCCAGCTCGGCGGCCGTGACGATGTTGGAGGTCGGGGCGTTGACGACCATCACGCCGGCCTTGGTGGCGGCGGACACGTCGACGTTGTCCAGACCGACACCCGCACGGGCGACGACCTTCAGCTTCTTGGCGGCGGCGATGGCCTCGGCGTCGACCTTGGTCGCGGAGCGGACGAGGATCGCGTCGACGTCGACGATCGCGGGGAGCAGCTCCGCGCGGTCGGCACCGTTGACGTGCCTGATCTCGAAGTCCGGACCGAGCGCGTCCACCGTGGCGGGCGACAGCTCTTCGGCGATGAGTACGACAGGTTTCGAGCTCACGTGGGTCCTCACAAGTCCAGTGCGGACGGCCGTCCCGACGGCCGCAGGCGGTGGAGGGGGTAGCCGCGTGGAAGACGCACGACACTGTGGGCCTGACGCGTTGTGTTGAGCAGTGTAGTGGCGGATCCCGTACGGAATTCCGCCTGTACGGAAGGATCACCCGTCCGTGATTGGCCGGGGTGGACAAGCGGGCCGTTTTCAGGGCCCGTGCCGCATCCCCGCCCGATGTGCGGCGGGGCCGGGACGCACCGTCCCGGCCCCGCCCCGCGCGCGATCAGCTCTCGTCGTTGTCGACCCAGCTCATCAGCTTGCGCAGCTTCTTGCCGGTGGTCTCGAGCAGGTGCGCCTCGTCGGCCTTCTTGTACTCGTTGTACTTCGGCAGGCCGGCCTTGTACTCGGCCATCCAGGTGTTGGCGAACTCGCCGTTCTGGATCTCCGCGAGGACCTTCTTCATCTCGGCCTTGGTGGCGTCCGTGATGATGCGGGGACCGGTGATGTAGTCGCCCCACTCGGCGGTCTCGGAGACCGACCAGCGCATCTTCTCCAGGCCGCCCTCGTACATGAGGTCCACGATGAGCTTCAGCTCGTGCAGGCACTCGAAGTACGCGATCTCCGGCTGGTAGCCGGCCTCGGTCAGGGTCTCGAAACCGGCCTTGACCAGGGCGGAGGCGCCACCGCAGAGGACGGCCTGCTCACCGAACAGGTCGGTCTCGGTCTCCTCGGTGAAGGTGGTCTTGATGACGCCGGCGCGGGTGCCGCCGATGCCGGCCGCGTACGAGAGCGCGAGCGCGAAGGCGGAACCGGTGAAGTCCTGCTCGACGGCGGCGATGCAGGGCACGCCGCGGCCTTCCTCGTACTGGCGGCGGACCAGGTGGCCCGGGCCCTTCGGGGCGACCAGGGCGACGTCCACGTTGGCCGGGGGCGTGATGAAGCCGTAGCGGACGTTGAAGCCGTGGCCGAAGAAGAGCGCGTCGCCCTCTTCCAGGTGCTGCTCGATGGACTCGGCGTAGATCTCGGCCTGGAGCGGGTCCGGGGTCAGGATCATGATGACGTTCGCCCAGGCCGCCGCCTCGGCGACGGGCAGGACCTTCAGGCCCTGCTCCTCGGCCTTGGCCTTGGACTTCGAGCCCTCGTGCAGGCCGACGACGACGTCGACGCCGGAGTCACGGAGCGACAGCGCATGGGCGTGGCCCTGGCTGCCGTAACCGATGACCGCGACCTTGCGGCCCTGGATGATGGACAGGTCGGCGTCGTTCTCGTAGAACAGCTCGGCCACTGGGATATCTCCTTGGTGCGCTGGTGTTGCTCCCACCGTACGGCGGGGAACGGAATACGTGGTTCTCGGTCTCGCCATACGAGCGAGCGAGCGGGCAGCCGCCGGGCCGGCACGCGGCCCGGACGGCTCAGGCGCTGCGGTCGAGCGCGCGCAGGCTGCGGTCCGTGATGGACCGGCCGCCGCGCCCTATGGCGATCGTGCCGGACTGGACGAGCTCCTTGATGCCGAAGGGCTCCAGCATCTTGAGCATCGCGCCCAGCTTGTCGGTGCCGCCCGTGGCCTCGATGGTGACGGCTTCCGGGGAGACGTCGACGGTCTTGGCGCGGAACAGCTGGACGATCTCGACGATCTGCGAGCGCGTCTCGTTGTCGGCGCGGACCTTCACCAGGACGAGCTCGCGCTCGATGGCGTTGTGCTGCTCCAGCTCGACGATCTTGAGCACGTTGACCAGCTTGTTGAGCTGCTTGGTCACCTGCTCCAGCGGGAGGTCCTCGACGTTCACGACGATGGTGATGCGCGAGATGTCGGGGTGCTCGGTGACACCGACCGCGAGGGAGTCGATGTTGAACCCCCGTCGGGAGAACAGCGCGGCGATCCGGGCGAGGATGCCGGGCGTGTTCTCGACCAGGACGGAGAGCGTGTGCTTGGACATGTGAGTCGTTCTCTCTCTCAGGCTCTCTCGGCTCAGTCGTCTTCGTTGTCGCCGAAGTCGGGACGGACGCCCCGGGCGGCCATGACCTCGTCGTTCGAGGTGCCGGCGGCGACCATCGGCCACACCATGGCGTCCTCGTGGACGATGAAGTCGACGACGACCGGACGGTCGTTGATCGCGTTGGCCTCGGCGATGACCCGGTCCAGGTCGGCCGGGTCCTCGCAGCGCAGTGCCACGCAGCCCATGGCCTCGGACAGCTTGACGAAGTCCGGGACGCGGGTGCCCTTGCGGGGGGCGCTGGACTCGCCGAGCTGGGAGCCGACCGCCGTGTCCTGGCCCGTCTCGTCCGCGTGCAGCACGGTGTTGGAGTAGCGCTGGTTGTAGAAGAGGGTCTGCCACTGGCGGACCATGCCCAGCGCACCGTTGTTGATGATCGCGACCTTGATCGGGATGTTGTTCAGCGCACAGGTGGTCAGTTCCTGATTGGTCATCTGGAAGCAGCCGTCGCCGTCGATCGCCCAGACCGTGCGGTCGGGCATGCCGACCTTGGCGCCCATCGCGGCCGGGACCGCGTAGCCCATGGTTCCGGCGCCGCCGGAGTTGAGCCAGGTGCGGGGCTCTTCGTAGTTGACGAAGTGCGAGGCCCACATCTGGTGCTGGCCGACGCCCGCCGCGTAGATGGTGTGCTCGGGGGCCATCTGGCCGATGCGCTGGATGACCTGCTGGGGCGACAGCGTGTCCTCCGAGGGCTTCTCGTAGCCCAGCGGGTACGTGTCGCGCCAGCGGCTGAGGTCCTTCCACCAGGCGCTGTAGTCGCCGGCGTGGCCCTCGGTGTGCTCGGCCTGGACCGCCTGGATCAGGTCGGCGATGACCTCGCGGGCGTCACCGACGATCGGGACGTCGACGACGCGGTTCTTGCCGATCTCGGCCGGGTCGATGTCCGCGTGGATGATCTTGGCGAACGGGGCGAAGCTGTCCAGCTTGCCGGTGACGCGGTCGTCGAAGCGGGTGCCGAGCGCGATCAGCAGGTCGGCCTTCTGCAGGGCGGTGACGGCGGTGACCGCGCCGTGCATGCCGGGCATGCCCACGTGCAGCGGGTGGCTGTCGGGGAAGGAGCCCAGCGCCATCAGGGTGGTGGTGACCGGAACGCCGGTCAGCTCGGCGAGGACCTTCAGCTCGGCGGTCGCGCCGGCCTTCATGACGCCGCCGCCGACGTACAGGACCGGGCGCTTGGCCTGGCAGATGAGCTTGGCGGCCTCGCGGATCTGCTTGGCGTGCGGCTTGGTGACCGGCCGGTAGCCCGGGAGGTCCTGGGCGGGCGGCCACGAGAAGGTGGTCTTCGCCTGCAGGGCGTCCTTGGCGATGTCGACCAGGACCGGGCCGGGGCGGCCGGTCGAGGCGATGTGGAAGGCCTCGGCGATCGTCCGCGGGATGTCCTCGGCCTTGGTGACGAGGAAGTTGTGCTTGGTGATCGGCATCGTGATGCCGACGATGTCCGCCTCCTGGAAGGCGTCCGTGCCGATCGCCTTGGAGGAGACCTGGCCGGTGATGGCGACGAGCGGGACGGAGTCCATGTGCGCGTCGGCGATCGGGGTGACCAGGTTCGTGGCGCCCGGGCCGGACGTGGCCATACAGACGCCGACCTTGCCCGTGGCCTGCGCGTAGCCGGTGGCGGCGTGGCCGGCCCCCTGCTCGTGGCGGACCAGGATGTGACGGACCTTCTTGGAGTCCATCATCGGGTCGTACGCGGGGAGGATGGCGCCGCCCGGGATGCCGAAGACGGTGTCGCACCCCACCTCTTCGAGAGAGCGGATGAGGGACTGCGCACCCGTGACGTGCTCAACTGCGGCGGACTGGTGTCCGCCGGTACGGGCCCGCGGCTGCGGATGGTGGGCCCCGGTGGCCTGCTCGGTCATCGGCATTCTCTTCTCGAAGCTGAGGGTTTTACGAGGAGGGTTTTACGAGATTCGACGTTGCCAGTGCAACAAAAAACCCCTCGTGCCGGGAGGCAAGCGAGGGGAGCGCGTCGGGTGCGTTGAGCGGGGACATGCTGGTCCCAGCTTCAGCCGACGCGCTTTCCAAGTACGAGAATTCGGGTGCGCATGGCACTGACCCTCCCTCCGGCGGGAGGGTGATGTCAAGCGGGTGGGACGGGCGTCTCATTATGTGAGCCTCTGTGGATGGCCATCGAGCCCCCTGGGGAACCACCGGCCAATGCTGGCTGGGCCGCACCGCCCGGTACTGGGAACGTACCTCTCACGAGCGCCCGCCGCAGCCTGTACTCGTCGAGAGGGCCCGAGAAGGCCATCCCCTGCCCGTGCGTACAGCCCATCGCGCGCAGGGCCAGCACCTGCTCGGGCAGGTCCACGCCCTCCGCCACCGACTGCATGCCCAGGTCGTTTGCGATACGCAACAAACCTGCGGTGATCTTGTGGAGGCGAGCGGACTCGACGACGCCCTCGACCAGGCCCCGGTCGAGCTTGAGCATGTCCACCGGGAGCCTGCGCAGCGCGCTGATGGCCGCGTAGCCGCTGCCGAAGCCGTCGAGGGCGATCAGGACCCCGAGCCGCCGCAGCGCCGCCAGGCGCCGCTCCAGGTCGTCGAAGGGCACCCTGGGGTCGGACACGGCGAGCTCCAGGACGAGCGCCCCCGACGGCAGCCCGTTGCGCGTGAGGAGGGCCTCCACCGAGCCCAGCGGCATCGACCGGTCCAGCAGCCGCTGCGCGGTCATCCGGACGGCCACGGGTACGTCGTGCCCGGCCCGGTGCCGCTCGGCGGCCTGCCCGACGGCCTCCTCCAGCAGCCACCGCCCCAACTCGGCGGTGCGCGAGGCGTCCGGCAGGGCCGGGTGGCCCGGGTGGCCGCCCTCGCTGTACTCGGCGACCCGCAGGAACTCGGCGGGCGTGAACAGGATCCCCTGGGCGGAGCGCCACCGGGCCTGCGCCGCCACGGCCGAGATCTCGCCGGTGGCCAGGGAGACCACGGGCTGGTGGAGCAGCGCGAACTCGCCCTCGTGCAGCGCGGTGCGCAGCCGCCCGGCCAGCTCCGCCTTGCGGACGACTTCGGCCTGCATCTGCGGCGCGTACATCTCGACCCGGTCCTTGCCGCCCGCCTTGGCCCGGTACATCGCGAGATCCGCGTTGCGCATGAGGTCCGAAGGGGTGATGCCGGGGTCGGCGAAGGCCACGCCGATGCTGGCCGCGACCCGGACCTCGCTGCCGGAGATCCGGTAGGGCTGGGAAAGCGTGGTGCGCAGCCGGTCGGCGATCTCGTGGACCAGGTACTCGCGGGCGCTGCGGTCGCGGCTGCCGTCGCCCAGGATCAGCGCGGCGAACTCGTCGCCGCCGAGGCGGGCCGCGGTGTCCCCGGACCGGACCGAGTCCTGGAGCCGGCGGGCCGCCTCGACGAGCAGTTCGTCGCCCGCCTGGTGGCCGATGGTGTCGTTGACCGCTTTGAAGCCGTCGAGGTCGATGAAGAGCACGGCGGTGCTGTGGTCCCCGGCCCGCCGGCCGGTCAGGGCCTGGCGGACCCGGCGGGTGAACAGGGCCCGGTTGGGGAGGTCGGTGAGCGGGTCGTGCTCGGCGCTGTGCTGGAGCTGCGCCTGGAGCCTGACCCGCTCGGTGACGTCGCGGCTGTTGAGGATGAGCCCGCCCTGATGGCGGTTGACGGTGGACTCCACGTTGAGCCACTCGCCCTCGCCGGACTTGAACCGGCACTCGATGCGGGTGGTCGGCTCCTCGGCGGGCGGGGCGGCCAGGAAGCGGCGCACCTCGTGGACGACGCGGCCCAGGTCGTCGGGGTGGATCAGGGCGGCCAGCTCGGTGCCGACCAGCTCCTCCGCCTCGCGGCCGTAGACCCCGGCGGCGGCGGGGCTGACGTAGCGCAGGGTCCCGGTGGGCGCGGCGATCATGATGACGTCGCTGGAGCCCTGGACCAGGGAGCGGAAGTGGTTCTCCTTCTGGGCCAGCTCCTGGGTCAGCGCGATGTTGTCGAGGAGCATGATGCCCTGCCGGATGACGAGGGCGAGGACGACCGTGCAGCCGGTGAAGACGACGACCCGGTCGACCTTCCGGCCGTCCACCACGTTGTAGAGGATGCCGAGGGTGCAGACGGCCGCCGCGAGGTACGGGGTCAGGGCGGGCAGGGAGCCGGTGATGGGGCGGCTGTGCGGCCGCTCGGCGCGCGCGTGGGCGACGGACTCGGGGCCCTGGTGGAGCCGGCGGGCGCCCCAGGGCGCGTACGCGAGGAGGAGCGAGCCGGCGAACCAGCCCGCATCGAGGAGCTGGCCGGACTGGTACTCGGCGCTGAGCAGGGGCGAGGTGAACAGCGCGTCGCTGAGCACGGTCAGCGAGAGGGCCGCGATGGCGGTGTTCACGGCGGAGCGGTTGGTCTCGGAGCGGCGGAAGTGCAGCACCAGCACCATCGAGACGAGCGCGATGTCCAGGAGCGGATAGGCCAGCGAGAGGGCCGCACGCGGGACGCTGCCGGGGGCCCCGGTCTGGGCGGTGCGCGCCGCGTGGGCGAGGGCCAGGCTCCAGGAGAGGGTGAGCAGGGAGCCGCCGATGAGCCAGGAGTCGAGCCCGAGGCAGACCCAGCCGGCTCTGGTGACGGGGCGCTTGGCGAGGACGAGCAGGCCCACGATGGCGGGCGGTGCGAAGCAGAGGAAGGCGAAGTCCGCGATGGAGGGCTTCGGCACGCTCTCACCGAGGACCACCTCGTACCAGCCCCAGACGGCGTTTCCGCAGCTGCCCATGAGCGAGGAGAACGCGAACAGCAGCCAGGCCGGGCGCTCGCGGCTGTCGATGGCCCGCGCGTACGTGAAGCAGGAGACTGCCGCCAGCAGCCCGGCGGCGCTGAGCCCGAAGTCGCCCATGAAATCGGCGAGTTCCTTGGAGCCCCAGCCGAGGGCGGCGCCCACGCCGTACCCGCTGCTGACCACCGCGAGGAGGAGCTGCATCGCCAGACCCTTGCCGCCGCCCGCGAGGGGCCGACGGGTCAGGAGCGCCGCCCCCGGGGCACTCACCGGTCCCCCTCGCTGGCTGGTTTCGGCGTGCCCCAGTCCCGGCACCGTCGTTTGCGGCCGCTTCGCCGCACCGGATCCTTCACCCATTGGCCGTACATCGCCCGTCGCCCCCCAAAGTGTCCGATCACTTCCCCAGCGCCAGACCACCGCGCCGCAGCCCCTTGTTCCGGACGATACACCACTTTCGTCACTCAGGGACATAGCTTCTCTACGCTCCGTCACCAACTGGGGAGTTGTGCCCACCGGGCGCATCCGCACGACTGCGGAGCGTGCGCACCAGCCGTCACTCCGTGATCAACACCGTGTTCTCCACGGGCGATCCGGCGGCGAAGCGGCGGAGCTGGCGGGCCACCAGGCGCTTGGCCCGGGGCTCGAACGCCGAGCTGCTGCCGCCCACATGGGGGGTGATCAGGACACCCGGAGCATGCCAGAGCGGATGGCCTGAAGGCAGCGGTTCCGGGTCGGTGACGTCCAGCGCGGCGCGCAGCCGGCCCGACTCCGCCTCCGCCAGGAGCGACTTGGTGTCGACGACGGGGCCGCGGGCCACGTTCACCAGCAGCGCCCCGTCCTTCATGCGGCGCAGGAACTCCGCGTCCGCCAGTCCCCGCGTCTGTTCGGTGAGCGGGGTGGAGAGGATCACCACGTCGGCCAGGGGCAGCAGTTGGGGCAGGTCGGCGAGGGCGTGCACCGGCCCGCGCGCCGTCGTGCGCGCCGTCCGCGCGACCCTGGTGATCCGCTCGCACTCGAAGGGCGCGAGGCGGTCCTCGATGGCCGAGCCGATCGCCCCGTAGCCGATGATCAGCACGGACTTGTCCGCGAGGGCCTCGTAGAACCCGAAGCGCCACTCCTCGCGGTCCTGGCCGCGCACCATGCCGGGGATCCCGCGCAGGGAGGCCAGGGTCAAGGTGAGCGCCAGTTCGGCGGTGGACGCCTCGTGGACGCCGCGGGCGTTGCACAGCCGTACGCCGGGGCCGAGGTCCCCGAGGCCGCCCAGGACGTGGTCGATGCCGGCGGTGAGGGTCTGCACGACCCGCAGGCGCTCCATCGCGGGCAGCGGGCGCAGGGTGACGGCCGGGGACTTCATGTACGGCGTGACGTAGAAGACGCAGGCGGCCGGATCGGCCGGGAAGGCCTCCTCGCCGTCCCAGAGGCGGTAGCGGAAGGCATCGGGCAGCCCCTCGATCTCCTCGGCGGGGAAGGGGAGCCATACGTCGAGGGTCTCGGGAATCTCTGCAGTCATGATCAGGAGGCTATGCCAGGGGATCCGGATCGAGCCGTTAGTTTGTGTGCCGGACCGGGAGGACCAAGGGGGACGCAGGGGTGGAGCGCAGGTCGATCGGGTCGGGGGCGCTGACGGTGGGCGCCGTCGGACTCGGGTGCATGCCGATGAGCGGGGCGTACGCGCCTGCGCGCAGGCGGCGCGAGGACTCGTTGCGGACGGTGCACACGGCCCTGGACCTGGGCGCGAACCTGCTGGACACCGCCGACCTGTACGGCCCTTACACGAACGAGCTGCTGCTCGGGCGGGTGCTGCGGGAGCGCCGCCAGGACGCCTTCGTGTCCGCCAAGGCGGGGCTGCGGGCGGACGGGCGGCACGTGGTGGCGGACGGCCGGCCCGGGTACCTGCGGCGGGCCTGCGACGCCTCGCTGCGCAGGCTGCGCACCGACGTCATAGACCTGTACCAGCTGCACCGGGTGGACCCGGAGGTGCCGGTGGAGGAGTCGTGGGGCGCGCTGGCGGAGCTGGTGGGCGCGGGGAAGGTGCGGGCGCTCGGCTTCTGCGCGCTGGGCGCCGGGACCGGGCCGGGCGCGGGGCGGCTCGGGGACCGGTCGTACGGGGCGACCCTGCGGCATCTGGAACGGGCGCAGCAGGTGTTCCCGGTGAGCGCGGTGCAGGCGGAGCTGTCGGTGTGGTCGCCGCAGGCGGCGCGGCACCTGCTGCCGTGGTGCGCGGCGCGCGGGGTGGGGTTCTTGGCTGCGATGCCGCTGGGGAGCGGGTTCCTGACCGGGACGCTGACCCCGGGCGAGGGGTTCGAGGCGCAGGACGTGCGGGCCCGCCATCCGCTGTTCACGGCGTACGCGATGGCGGCGAACCAGGTGCTGGTGGCGGGGCTGCGGCGGGTGGCCCGGCGGCACGGGCCCGGGGTCACGGCCGCGCAGGCGGCACTGGCGTGGGTGCTGGCACAGGGTCCGCAGGTGGTTCCGGTGCCCGGAACCGGGCAGGCGTGCTGGGCGGCGGAGAACGCGCGGGCGGCGGAGGTCCTGCTGACCGCGGAGGACCTGGCCGAGCTGTCGGGACTGCCGGACCCGGTGGGGGCCTGGGACTGAGGCGTGGGACTGAGGCGCGGGGCTGAGGCCCGGGCCGACCCACGACCACTCGATCGAGTGTACGAGTGGCGGAACTTCGGGAACGGCCGTGGCTGTTGAGTCATGTGAAGGGCACGATCGGAGGACCGGAGGGGAGCACGGCGATGCGATACGAACGGAATCAGGACCGGGAGCGGGGCCAGGAGCGGAGCCAGGACCGGGTCCAGGACTGGGGCCAGGAGCGGGGCCAGGACTGGGGCCAGGACTGGGGCCAGGACCAGGTGCGCGGCCCGGCGCCGGGTCGGGCCGGGGCGCGCGGAGTGCTGGCGGCCTTCGCCCTGGCCGGGTGCGGGGCGCTGTTGGCGGCGGGGTGCTCGCCGCCGGGCGGCGCCGGGGCCCGGCCGGGAGGCTCGTCACCGGATGCGGCCTCCCCCGCGCCGGCGGCCTCCGGCGGGGCGTCCGCCTCCCCCTCGGAGGCCGGCCCGCCGGCCAAGGGCGGGGTGACGGTGACGGGCGTGGCCGCCAAGGGCCTGGAGTCCCCGTGGGGGGTGGCTCCGCTGCCCGACGGGAACCTGCTGATCGCCTCGCGGGACAAGGGGACGATCAGCCGGGTCGATGTGGGCACGGGCGAGGTGACCCAGGTCGGCAAGGTGCCCGGGGTGGCCCCGGCCGGCGAGGGCGGGCTGCTGGGCCTGGCCCTGTCCCCTTCCTTCGCCTCGGACCGCATGGTGTACGCGTACTTCACGACCGAGTCCGACAACCGCATCGCCCGGCTCCGGTATGACGACAAGAGACCGGTCGGAGAGCAGTTGGGCGCACCCGACACGGTGTTCCGGGGAATCCCCAAGGGGATGATCCACAACGGCGGGCGGATCGCCTTCGGCCCGGACAAGATGCTCTACGCCGGGACGGGCGAGGCCGGGGACACCGGGCTGGCCCAGGACAAGGAGTCGCTGGGCGGCAAGATCCTGCGGATGACCCCGGACGGACAGCCGGTGCACGGCAATCCGGAGGCCGATTCGGTCGTCTACTCCTCCGGGCACCGCAATGTGCAGGGGCTCGCCTGGGACAAGGACAAACGGCTGTGGGCGGCCGAGTTCGGCCAGAACACCTGGGACGAGCTGAATCTGATCGAGCCCGGGGCGAACTACGGCTGGCCGGAGGCCGAGGGCAAGGCCGGAAAGCCGGGGATGCGCGATCCGGTGGCGGTGTGGAAGACCGAGCAGGCCTCGCCGAGCGGGATCGCCTGGGCGCAGGGCTCGGTCTGGATGGCCGGGCTCAGGGGGCAGCGGCTCTGGCGGATTCCGCTGGCCGGGGCGAACCCGGTGGCGGAGCCCGAGGCCTTCCTGGAGGGTGAGTACGGCCGCCTGCGGACCGTGGTGGCCCTGGGCGGGGACAAGCTGCTGCTGGTCACGAGCGAGACGGACGGGCGCGGGTCGCCGGAATCGGGCGACGACAGGATCCTGACACTGACGGTGCGATGACCGGCGGGCCCCGACGGGGGGACGAAAGGCACGGTGGGCGCGATGTTCAACATGATCGAGGAGATTTTCAGCCCGGGACGCAAGCACGCGGACGACGAGAAGAAGCGGCTGGAGCTCTCCCGGGTCGACGTGAATGACGGCGACCCGGG
Organism: Streptomyces sp. ICC4; assembly: GCF_003287915.1. Lineage (NCBI taxonomy): Bacteria > Bacillati > Actinomycetota > Actinomycetes > Kitasatosporales > Streptomycetaceae > Streptomyces > Streptomyces sp. ICC4. The sequence goes on from NZ_CP030286.1 coordinate 1,207,626, forward strand.
AAAGGGTCCGATAGATCTGGACTCCGGCACCGTGCTCATACGCCCCAAGGAGCACCCGGAGGAGCACCCGGGGCTCTAGTGCTGTGACCGGGAAGGTCCACCGCACTAGCGCGTCGCGTGGGCCGCCTTCGGGGCGGGCGGGCCGAAGAGCCGTAGCCGGTGGGCCAGGGCGGCCGCCTCGCCGCGGCCCGCGACACCCAGCTTCGCCAGGATGTTCGAGACGTGCACGCTTGCCGTCTTCGGGGAGATGAAGAGCTCCTCGGCGATCTGGCGGTTGGTGTGGCCCGCCGCGACCAGGCGCAGCACGTCGCGTTCGCGGCTGGTCAGGCCCAGCGCCTCGACGGGGTCGACTTCGGGCGGCGGAGCGTCCTTGGCGGTGTGCACGGGGGTGAGCGGGAGCCGGGCGCGCCGGGCGAGCAGGGCCAGGTCCTCGCGGAGCCGGCGGGCGCCGAGCTGTTCCGCCGTCGTGTGGGCCTCGCGGAGCAGCCCGGCCGCGGCCTCCCGGTCGCCGCCGGCGGCGAGCAGGGCCTCCACGAGCCGGTGCCTGGCCCTGGCCAGCAGGTACGGGCGCTCCAAGGGGCGGACCGACTCCTCGACGCCCGTCCAGTCGGCGACGGTGTCCCGGTCCTCGGCGCGCAGCAGCTCGGCCCGGAGGAACTCGGCGTGGGCGGCCCACACCGGGACCGGGGCCTCCAGGGCGCGGGCGGCGGCGGCGAGGACGGCGAGCGCCTGGTCCCGGCCGGCTTCGGCGGACGGCAGGCCCCGGGCGTCGGCCTCGGCCGTGGCGGCGGCGAGCAGCAGCGGCCAGGCGTAGCGGTGGTGGCCGAGCGGGAAGCCGTCGGCGACTGCCTCGCCGACCTGGGTGCGGACGTCGGCGATCCGGCCCTCCCCCGCGGCCACGCCGATCCCGAGGCGGAACATCGGGATCCGGTGCTGGGGCTGGCCGTCGTGCGCTCCGAAGTGGGCGCGGGCGGCGGTGAGCTGGCCGGCGGCCTCGGTGATCTCGCCGCGGGCCAGGGCCAGGTAGGAGAGGCGTGCGGCGGCAGCGGCGCGCGGGGCGGCGCTGCTGACGAGGCTCATGGTGAGCCGGGCCTCCTTCGCGGCCTCCTCCCAGCGGCCGAGGCTGTAGAGGCTCTCGGCCAGGTTCCCGCGGACCCAGGCCTCGGAGTCCATCAGCTGGGACTTCTTGACCAGTTCGGCACCTTGTTCTGCCAGTTCCACGGCTTCGCGGGACCGGCCCATGCTTTCCAACTGAGAGGTGAGGTTCACATGAGCGCGTCCCGTCAGAACGCCGAGGCCGAGTTCGGCGGCCCGGTCCTTGACCGCGTACAGCTCGGCGAGACCGCGCTCGGCTTCCCCGGCGTCGGTGAGCAGGGTGCCGACGGTGATCCGGGCGTTGAGTTCCGTCTCCTCGGCGCCGACCTTCCGCGCGTACTCCACGGCGCGTTCGGCGGCGGCGAGGTTGTCGGGGCCCGGGTCGTGGAGCATGCCCCAGCTCGCGGCCCGGACGAGGACCTCGGCGTGCACCTGGGACGGGGGCAGCCCGCGGACGAGCTCCTGTGCCGTGGCGAGCTCCTCCCAGCCGTCGCCGCGGGCGAGGCTGGCGACGAGCCGGGAGCGCTCGGTCCAGAACCAGGCGGCGCGCAGCGGGTCGTGGCCGTCGTCGAGGGAGCGCAGCGCGATCTTGGTGATCTTCAGGGCGCGTTCGCGTTCGCCGCCGAAGCGGGCCGCGACGGTGGCCTCGGCCAGCAGGTCCAGGCGCTGCAGCGGGGTGGTCGCGGGGTCGCAGCCGCAGGGCGGGTACACCTCGGTGTAGTCCGCCGGGCGCAGTTCGCGGCGCACCTCCTCCGGTACGCCCTCCCACAGGTCCATGGCCCGCTCCAGCAGGCGCAGCTGCTCGGCGTAGGCGTGCCGGCGGCGGGCGGCCACCGAGGCGGCGAGGACGGCGGGCAGTGCCCTGACGGCGTCGTTGGCGTAGTACCAGTAGTTGGCGAGCCGGATGACGCGCTCCTCGGCGCGGGCCAGCGAGTCGTCGGCCTCCAGTGCCTCGGCGTAGCGGCGGTTGACCCGGGCGCGCTCGCCGGGCAGCAGGTCGTCGGAGACGGCCTCGCGGACCAGGGAGTGGCGGAAGCGGTAGCCGTCGCCGTCGGAGGTGGGGAGGAGGATGTTGGCGCCGACCGCCGCGCGCAGGGCTTCGATCAGCTCGTCCTCGGTGAGCCCGGTGACGGCGCGCAGCAGCCCGTACTCCACCGTGGAGCCGCCTTCGGCGACGATGCGCACGACGCGCTGCGAGGCGTCCGGGAGGACTTCGACGCGCACGAGGAGGAGGTCGCGCAGGGATTCGGTGAGGCCGGTGACGCAGCCGCTGGAGCGGGAGGCGACGAGTTCCTCGACGAAGAAGGCGTTGCCGTCGGAGCGGTCGAAGACCGATTCGACGAAGTCCTCGTCGGGCTGGGAGGCGAGGATGCCGGCGAGCTGGCGGCGGACCTCGGCGCGGTTGAAGCGGGCCACCTCGATGCGCTGGACGGTGCGCAGCCGGTCCAGCTCGGCGAGGAGCGGGCGCAGCGGGTGGCGGCGGTGGACGTCGTCGGCGCGGTAGGTGGCGACCAGGACGAGCCGGCCGCTGCCCAGCGCCCTGAAGAGGTACGAGAGCAGGTGCCTGGTGGAGGTGTCCGCCCAGTGCAGGTCTTCCAGGACGAGGACGACGGTGCGGTCGGCGGCGAGCCGCTCCAGCATCCGGGCCGTCAGCTCGAAGAGCCGGGCGGTGCTCTCCTCGTCGTGGGGGCCGCGCGGGGTCTCGCCGAGTTCGGGGAGGATGCGGGCGAGCTCGTCCTCCTGGCCGGCGGCCGCTGCGGCAAGTTCGGCGGGGAGCAGCCGGTGCAGGGTGCGCAGGGCGGTCGAAAACGGGGCGAAGGGAAGGCCCTCCGCCCCGATCTCCACACAGCCTCCGACGGCGACGACCGCGCCGCGGCGGTCGGCCTCGCAGAGGAACTCCTCGGTGAGGCGGGTCTTGCCGACCCCGGCCTCGCCGCCGACGAGCAGTGCCTGCGGCTCTTGGCCGCCGGTGGCGCGCGTCAGGGCGTCGGTGAGTACGGCCAGTTCGTCGGCTCGGCCGACGAACACCGGGCTGACAGATCTGGTTTCCACGCCGCCGAGCATCGCACAGAGGCCCTGCCCATCGGCACTTGTTATCGGTGCGCTGCTCATCACGCGGCCGTTCACGCGGTTCGCGGCGCGGGTTACGCGGCGCGGGTGAAGCTGCCCCGCAGGCTTCTCACCGGCCCTTCGGATTCCTGGAACCGAGAGGAGCCGCGGCGGGCCTTCTTCGCTTCCCGGACCAGGCGGTACGCGTCGGCCTCACGGATGAGGTCTTCGCGGCGGGCGGTGGCGATCTCGTACTCGAACATCTCGTACTCCCTGGTTGCGTTTCTCGGCACCTCGTTCGGTGTGATCCAAGATTCGCTTCCCAGGGGGTACCCGCGCATCGGGAGCATGCCGCATCCGGGCGGACCGGGGGTCCTTAGTCCGGGGCCGCGGGTCCCCGAAGCGGACTAAGGCAGTGCCTAGGCGGCCTAGGTCTAAGCGGCCTTGGGGAGGGGGAGGAAGTACATGACGCCGAAGACGATCACGCCGAGGGCGCCGAGGACCACGGCGGCCCAGGACACGGCACGGACCCAGGTGGGGAGCGTACGGCCGGGGGCGCCGAAGGCGGGGCGGGCCAGGACGAAGACGGCGATGAGCAGCGCGATCGTCGACAGGACACCGTTGACCAGGGCGGTGATCTGCCAGGCGTTGCCGTACAGCGCCTCGATCTTCTCCTCGGTGCTGGTGGCGTTGGCCGAGCCGATCTGGCCGACGAGGGTGGTGCGCTCGGCCACGACGCGGGAGACCCAGCTGCCGCTGAGGGCGATCAGGCCGAGACCGGCGGCGACGACGGCCGAGGCCGCGGCCGCGACGCCACTGCCGCCCTCGGCGGGCGCGTCGAGCTCGTCGTCGAGGTCGTCCTCGAGGTCCTCGTCGAGGATCTCCTCGACGGCGGGGTCGGCGGCGACCGGGGCGGTCGACTCGTCGGCGGCGGCCTTCTTCAGGTCGGCCGGGGAGTCCGCCTCGGGAGCGGTCGGGGCGGGGGTCTTCGTGGTGTCCATGCGGGGCACCGTAGGCGGCTTGTATGAGAGGTTTCTGAGAATCCGGCGGGACCGCCCGCACCCGGCCGCCCGCGGTCCTCGGGGGACCCGGGGGCGGGTGCGGCAACGGCAGGTGCCGGGGACGCGGTTACGCGGTCGGGGCCGGGGGCCACTCGTGGGCGAGGACCGACCAGATCTCGGTGTCCTGGCGGGCGCCGCGGTAGAGGTCGTTCTCCCGCAGGACGCCCTCGCGGGTCATTCCGAGGCGCTCGGCGGCGGCGATGCTCTTCTTGTTGCCGGAGGCGACGTGCCACTCGACGCGGTGCATGCCGCGCTCCCGGAAGGCCCAGTCGATGATGGTCCGGCAGGCCTTGGTCACCAGGCCGCGGCCGACCATGGCGGGCTCCAGCCAGCAGCCGGCCTCGCAGGTGCCGCTCGCGGTGTCGAAGGTGCGGAAGAGGACCCCGCCGACGAGGACGCCGTCGACCCGGATGCCGTAGAGCCGCCCGGTGTCGGTGGCCGCCTTCTGCGCGTAGGCGGCCAGGTAGGACCGGGCCCCTTCGAGGTCGGCGACGACGTCCGGCAGTCCGACGAACCGACCGATGTGTTCCCGGCCGCGGTCCATGTGCGCCAGGAGCTCCTCGGCGTGCCGGATCTCCAGCGGGAACAGCTGGGCGCCTTCGGCGAGGTCTGTCGAGAACATGCGGGCTCGTCCTTGGGGTTCGGGCGGCGGTTCACCGCGTCACCGGGATGCTGTGGCGGGCTCGTTGCCGTCCTCGCTCGTGGCTGCGGAGGCGCCGGCCCGCTGTGCCGGAAGTGTCGCACGGGGCCGGCGTTCGGGGGGTTCGATGCTGATGCGCGGCAGCCGGCGGTCCAGCCAGGCCGGCAGCCACCAGTTGGCGCCGCCGAGCATGTGCATGAGGGCCGGGACCAGGAGGGTGCGCAGGACGAAGGCGTCGAGAGCGACGGCCACGGCCAGCGCGATGCCGAACATGGCGATGAGCCGGTCGCCGCTGAGCACGAAGGCCAGGAAGACGGAGATCATGATGACCGCCGCCGAGTTGATCACCCGGCTGGTCTCGGTGAGGCCGACGCGCACGGCCCGCTTGTTGTCCCCGGTCTCCAGCCACTCCTCGTACATCCGGCTGACGAGGAAGACCTGATAGTCCATGGACAGTCCGAAGAGCACCGAGACCATGATCACCGGCAGGAAGGGCTCGATGGGGCCGGCGCTGCCCAGGCCCATCGGTTCGCTGCCCCAGCCCCACTGGAAGACCGCGACGACGACTCCGAAGGAGGAGGCGACGGCGGCGACGTTCATGGCGGCCGCCTTGAGCGGGATGCCGATGGAGCGGAAGGCCAGCAGCAGCAGGAGGCAGCCCAGCGCGATGACCACCCCGACGAAGAGCGGCAGTTTGCCGATGATGACGGCGGCGAAGTCGTCGTAGCCGGCGGTCACGCCGCCCACGTGGACCTGCATGGAGCTGCCTTGCGCGGCGCGCGGGATGACCTCCTCGCGCAGCGTGTCGACCAGGTCGCTCGTGGCCCGGGACTGCGGCGGGGAGTCCGGCACGACGGTGATGACGGCCGTTTCGCCGCTCCGGTTGAAGACGGCCGGTCCGGCGGAGGCCACGCCCCCGGCCGTGCGGAGCGAATCGGCCAGCCGGTCCACGGCCAGTCGGTCGCCGGCGCCTTCGAGGCGGGCGACCACGGTCAGCGGGCCGTTCGTTCCCGGGCCGAAGCCGTCCGCGAGCAGGTCGTACGCCTTGCGGGTGGTGGAGGTGGCCGGGTTGTTGCCCTGGTCGGAGGTGCCCAGGTGGAGCGAGAGCATGGGCAGCGCCAGCACCGCCATGACCGCCGTGGCCAGGATGCCGAGCAGCTTGGGGTGGCGCTCGACGAAGGCGGACCAGCGGGCGGCGAAGCCGGTGGCGGACTCGGCCCGCGGGCCCTCGGCGGCCAGTCTGCGGCGCTCACGGCGCGAGAGGGCCCGCGCGCCGATGCAGGAGAGGAGAGCGGGCAGCAGGGTCACCGAGGCGGCGACGGTCAGGACCACGGTGAGGGAGGCGGCTATCGCGACGCCGTTGAGGAAGTTCAGCCGCAGCACGAGCATCCCGAGCAGCGCGATGCAGACGGTGGCCCCGGCGAAGACGACGGCCCGGCCGGTGGTGGCGACGGCGTTCTCGGCGGCCTCCTCGACCGGGAGTCCGCGCTGGAGGCCCTTGCGGTGGCGGGTGACGATGAACAGCGCGTAGTCGATGCCCACGCCGAGGCCCACCAGGGTGCCCAGCATCGGGGCGAAGTCGGCGACCGGCATCGCGTGCCCGAGGAGGGTGATGCCGAAATAGGCGGTGCCGACGCTGACCAACGCGGTCGCGATGGGCAGCAGGCTCGCGGCCAGCGAGCCGAAGGCCAGGAAGAGCACGACGGCGGCGATGGCCACGCCGATGGCTTCGGCGAGGTGCGCGCCGGGCGCCTCCGTGAGGCCGATGGCGCGGCCGCCGAGCTCGACCTGGAGGCCGTCGGCCTGGGTCGTCGGGTTCTTCGCGGCCTCCACCACGGCCTTCGCCTCGGACTTGGGGACCGAGTCGGCCTGCCGGTCGAAGGTGACCACGGCGTAGGCGGTCCGTCCGTCGGCGCTGATCCGGGCGGCGCTCTCGGGTTCGGTGCCGTAGGGGCCCGCGACCGATCCGACGCCGGGCAGGGCCGCTATCGAGTCGAGCGCCCGCGCCATGCGCTCCTCGACGGCGGGCGTACGCACGCTCTGGTGGTCCGGGGCCCGCCACACGATGGTGTCGGAATCGCCGCCCTGGCCGTGGAAGCCCTCGCGGAGCAGGGCGTGCGCCTTGCTGGACTCGGTGCCGGGGACCTCGTAGTCGTTGGAGAACGCCGTTCCCGCGCCGACCGCGGCCGCGGCGGTCCCGCCGAGCGCGAGGCTCCAGAGCAGGACGACGACGAGGCGGTGCCGCATGCACCACCGTGCGATTGCTGCCAACGGACGAGCTCCCTGGTGGTTCGGATCTTCACCGGGGAACGGCCCGTCGCAAAGAACGCCTGAACACTGAACGCTGAACGTCTCGAAATATGGTCTACACCTTCACGATCGCAGCGTTCTGTGATCGTTGGCCGCCTTCGTGGGCATCGTCACAGGCTGCCGGGCAGGTGCGGGACCATGGTCACACGGGGTTCGGAGCGGAGGTCCGGCCGGACTGGTCCTCGGTCCGGTAGCCGGGCAGCGAGGGCCAGCGCACGGTGAGCACCACGGAGTCCTCCTCCGCGTACCAGGAGTGGTCCACGCCGCGTCCCCACACGACGTAGTCGCCCTGTTCGGCGAGCACGATGCTGCGGCCGGGGAACTCCAGCCGGAACCGGCCGCTGATCAGCACCTGCAGCGCCGTGCGGGACTCGCCGCGCACCCACCGCGCCCGCTCGTCACCCTTGGGGTGCACGCCCCACTTGATCTCCACGTCCTCGCTGTGGCGCGGATCGCCGGGCTCCTTGAAGTGGCCGAGCAGCCAGCCCCGGTCCACGGCGGCGTCGGGTCCGGCCTTGCCGGTGTACACCGTCTGGCTCTTATATACATCTCCGAGAGTCCGGCGGCCAGGAACCCCGACCGCATCAGCCGGTGGCGGCCCAGGAGCAGGCTGTCGGCGACCGTGGTGTGCGGGGGGAGCGCCAGGTTCTGGAAGGTCCGGGCGACGCCCAGGGCCGCGACGTGGCGCGGGGCGAGGCCGGTGAGCCCGGCGGTCCCGGCGGTCCCGGCCGGCCCCGGATCCCCCTCGACCTCCACACCGGCCCCGTCGGCGGCCCCCTCGCCGCCGGCCTGCACATCGGCGTGCCCGCCTCCACCTTCAGCCTCGTCGACCTCCGCGGCCGCGTCCTCGTCCGCCGGGCCTTCCCGCACGCCGGGCAGTCGCCCGACCGGCTCCCCGAGCTCATCGCCACCGAACTCGACCGCTTCCTGCGCGAGTTCAGGACCGACCGGCCCCTCCTCGGCCTCGGTGCGGCCCTCGGCGGCTGGGTCCGCCCCGGCGACGGCACCGTCGTCCGCCACGACGCGCTCGGCTGGCGCGACGTCCCCCTCGCGGCCGGGCTCCGCGACCGCCTCGGCCTGCCCGTCTCCGTCGACAACCACGCCCGCGCCATCGCCCACGCCGAGATCCTCTTCGGCCGCCCCGAGGCCCGCTCCAGCCTCCTCCACCTCTTCATCGGCAACGTCGTCGATGCCGCCTTCGGCATCGAGGGCACCGTGCACCAGGGCCCCGGCGCCGCCGCCGGCGACGTCGCACACCTGCCCGTCCCCGGTTCGCCCACCCCCTGCGCGTGCGGCCGTACGGGTTGTCTCCAGGCGAGCGCCTCCGACACGGTCCTCGGCGCCGAGGCCGTGCGCCGCGGGATCGTCCCGGACCCCTCCGTCAACCTCCTCGTCGACGCGGCCGCCACCGGCGACCCCCGCGCCGACCGGCTGCTGCGCGAACGCGCCCGTACCGTCGGCCGGGCCGCCGCCCTGCTCCTCGACGTGTTCAACCCGGCCGTCATGGTGGTCAGCGAGCTCTCCGCGATCCTGCACGACGGCTACCTCGACGAGATCCGCGAGGCGGCCGGCGACCCCGACCGCTACGGGCGGCGGATCGTCGCCCCGCACGCGGGGCCCGCCGTACTCCCGGTAGCCTCCGCGACCGTCCTGCTCGCCCCGCTCTTCCGTGACCCCTCCCGTCTCACATGAGAGGGCGAGATCACATCCGGTGGTTATAGGTCGTTCACATGGACCCCCCTAACATTCGAGCCATGACGGTCCTGCCTGATGACGGGCTCTCCTTGGCCGCCGAGTTCCCTGACGCGACGCATGAGCAGTGGCAGCGCCTTGTAGAGGGCGTCCTGCGCAAGTCGGGCAAGGAAGTTTCCGGCGAGGCAGCGGAAGACGCGTTGTCCACGAAGCTCGAGGACGGGCTCACCACCCGCCCGCTGTACACCGCGCCCGAAACCTCCCCGGACACCGGTTTCCCCGGTTTCGCACCCTTCGTACGGGGCGGACGTGCCGAGGGCGGCGCCGCCTCGGGCTGGGACGTCCGACAGCGGATCGCCGGCACCGATCCCGTACGGGTGAACGAGGCGGCCCTGGCCGACCTGGAGAACGGCACCACCTCGCTGTGGCTGGCCGTCGGCGACGCCGGCCTCCCGGCCGAGGGCCTGGCCCGCGCCCTGGAGGGGGTCTACCTCGACCTCGCGCCCGTCTCCCTCGACCCCGGGGCCCAGTACGCCGAGGCGGCGCGGGCGTTGCTCGCGCTGTACACCGAGCGCGGGGTGGCCCCCGAGGCCGCCCGCGCCTCGCTCGGCGCCGACCCGCTGGGCCACGAGGCCCGCACGGGCCGCGCCCTGGATCTGGCGGAAGCCGCCGCGCTCACCGCGGAGACGGCCGCCTGGCCCCACGTACGCGCCCTGACCGTCGACGCCCTGCCCTACCACGAGGCGGGCGGCAGCGCCGCCGAGGAGCTGGGGCTCTCCCTGGCCACCGGGGTCGCGTACCTGCGCGCCCTCACCGGCGCGGGCCTCACCGCGGAGGCGGCCTTCGGGCAGCTGGAGTTCCGCTACGCGGCGACCGCCGACCAGTTCCTCACGATCGCCAAGCTGCGCGCCGCCCGGCGCCTGTGGGCCCGGGTCGCCGAGGCCTGCGGGACCCCCGCGGCCGGCGCCCAGCGCCAGCACGCCGTCACCTCGCCGGTGATGATGACCCGCCGCGACCCGTGGGTGAACATGCTGCGCACGACCATCGCCTGCATGGCGGCGGGCGTGGGCGGCGCGGACGCGGTCACCGTGCTCCCGTTCGACCAGGAGCTCGGACTGGCCGACGCGTTCGCGCGCCGCATCTCCCGCAACACCTCCACGATCCTGCTGGAGGAGTCCCACCTCGCCCGCGTGATCGACCCGGCCGGCGGCTCGTACTACGTCGAGCAGCTCACGGACGAACTCGCCCACGCGGCCTGGGAGTTCTTCCAGACCGTGGAGAAGGCGGGCGGCCAGGCCGCCGCCCTGCGCTCCGGCCTGGTCGCCGATCGCCTCGCCGCCACCTGGGCGGAGCGCTCCAAGAAGCTGGCCAAGCGCCGCGAACCGATCACCGGGGTCAGCGAGTTCCCGCACCTCTCCGAGAAGCCGGTCGTACGCGAACCCGCGCCGGCCCCGCTCACCGGCGGACTGCCGCGCGTGCGGCGCGACGAGGCGTACGAGGCCCTGCGCGCCCGCAGCGACGCCCACCTGGCGGCGACGGGCGCCCGGCCCACGATCTTCCTGGCGGCCCTGGGCCCGGCGGCCGCGCACACCGCCCGTGCCACCTTCGCCTCGAACCTGTTCCAGGCGGGCGGCGTCACCCCGGTGCACGACCCGGTGTCGGTGACCCCGGAAACGGCCGCGGCGGCGTACGCCGCGAGCGGCGCGGACGGCATGGCCGTGCTCTGCTCCAGCGACGCGCTGTACGAGGAGCAGGCCGAGGCGGTGGTCGCGGCCCTGCGCTCGGCGGGCGCGAGCACCGTGTTCCTCGCGGGCAAGCCCGGCACCGCCGCGGCGGCCGTGGACGAGTACGTCTTCGCGGGCTGCGACGCGGTCGCCGTGCTGTCCTCCGTACTCGACCGGATGGGAGTGCCGTCTTGAGCAGCACAGGGATCCCCGATTTCTCCGAACTCGCGCTGGACGGCGCGGCCCCGGCCGCCGGGTCCGAGGACCAGTGGCGCACGGCGCTGAAGGAGTCCACCGGCTCCGACGCCGCCGAGCTGCTGTGGGAGACGCCCGAGGGCATCGGCGTACAGCCGCTGTACACGGGCCGGGACCTGGAGGGCCTGGACTTCCTCCACACCTACCCGGGCGTGGCCCCGTACCTGCGCGGGCCGTACCCGACGATGTACGTCAACCAGCCCTGGACGATCCGGCAGTACGCGGGCTTCTCCACGGCCGAGGAGTCCAACGCCTTCTACCGGCGCAACCTCGCGTCGGGCCAGAAGGGCCTGTCGATCGCCTTCGACCTGCCCACGCACCGCGGCTACGACAGCGACCACCCGCGCGTGACCGGCGACGTCGGCATGGCGGGCGTGGCGATCGACTCGATCTACGACATGCGCCAGCTGTTCGACGGCATCCCGCTGGACAAGATGACCGTGTCGATGACGATGAACGGCGCGGTGCTTCCGGTCCTCGCCCTCTACATCGTGGCGGCGGAGGAGCAGGGCGTCTCCCCCGACAAGCTCGCCGGGACCATCCAGAACGACATCCTCAAAGAGTTCATGGTCCGCAACACCTACATCTACCCGCCGAAGCCCTCGATGCGGATCATCTCGGACATCTTCTCCTTCACCTCGCAGAAGATGCCGCGGTACAACTCCATCTCGATCTCCGGCTACCACATCCAGGAGGCCGGGGCCACGGCCGACCTGGAGCTGGCCTACACCCTCGCCGACGGCGTGGAGTACCTGCGGGCCGGCCAGGCCGTCGGGCTGGACGTGGACGCCTTCGCGCCGCGCCTCTCCTTCTTCTGGGCGATCGGCATGAACTTCTTCATGGAGGTCGCCAAGCTGCGCGCGGCCCGCCTGCTGTGGGCGCGCCTGGTCAAGCAGTTCGACCCGAAGAACGCCAAGTCCCTCTCGCTGCGCACCCATTCGCAGACCTCGGGCTGGTCCCTGACCGCACAGGACGTCTTCAACAACGTGACGCGCACCTGCATCGAGGCGATGGCGGCCACCCAGGGCCACACGCAGTCGCTGCACACCAACGCCCTCGACGAGGCGCTCGCGCTGCCGACGGACTTCTCCGCGCGCATCGCCCGCAACACCCAGTTGCTGCTCCAGCAGGAGTCGGGGACCTGCCGCTCCATCGACCCCTGGGGCGGGAGCGCGTACGTCGAGAAGCTCACCTACGACCTGGCCCGCCGCGCCTGGCAGCACATCCAGGAGGTCGAGGCGGCCGGCGGCATGGCGCAGGCCATCGACGCGGGCATCCCCAAGCTCCGGGTGGAGGAGGCGGCGGCCCGGACGCAGGCCCGCATCGACTCCGGCCGCCAGCCGGTGATCGGCGTGAACAAGTACCGGGTCGCGACGGACGAGCAGATCGACGTCCTGAAGGTCGACAACTCCTCGGTGCGCACCCAGCAGATCGCCAAGCTGCGGCGGCTGCGCGAGGAGCGCGACGAGGCGGTCACGCAGGACACCCTGCGGGCGCTGACGAACGCGGCGGAGCGCGGCGAGGGCAACCTCCTGGCGCTCGCGGTGGACGCGGCGCGCGCGAAGGCGACGGTCGGTGAGATCTCGGACGCCCTCGAGAAGGTGTACGGGCGGCACGCGAGCCAGATCCGTACCATCTCGGGTGTGTACCGAACCGAGGCAGGCGAGTCTCCGTCCCTGGAGCGCACCCGTGCGCTCCTCGACCGGTTCGAGGAGGCGGAGGGCCGCCGTCCGCGCATCCTGGTCTGCAAGATGGGCCAGGACGGGCACGACCGCGGCCAGAAGGTGATCGCGACCGCCTTCGCCGACCTGGGCTTCGACGTGGACGTCGGCCCGCTGTTCCAGACCCCGGGGGAGGTGGCCCGCCAGGCCGTCGAGGCGGACGTGCACGTGGTGGGCGTCTCCTCGCTGGCCGCCGGGCACCTGACCCTCGTACCGGCGCTGCGCGAGGCGCTGGCGGAGGAGGGGCGCGAGGACATCATGATCGTCGTGGGCGGGGTCATCCCGCCGGCGGACGTCCCCACCCTCCTCGAAATGGGTGCGACGGCGGTGTTCCCGCCCGGAACGGTGATCCCGGACGCCGCCCACGACCTGGTGACGCGGCTGGCCGCGGACCTGGGCCACGAGCTGTAGGCGGCTGACGCGGGTGGCGAAGATCGACGTTGCCGTTTACACGAAGGGCGTACTCGACGGGAAGCGCGCGTTCATCGCGCGCGCGATCACCCTCGTCGAGTCCACCCTGCCCGCGCACCGGGTGCTGGCGCAGCAGCTGTTGACGGAGCTCCTCCCGCACGCGGGGCGGGCGCGCAGGATCGGCATCAGCGGCGTGCCGGGCGTGGGCAAGTCCACGTTCATCGACGCGTTCGGCACGATGCTGACGGGGCTCGGCCACCGGGTGGCGGTCCTCGCGGTCGACCCTTCGTCCACCCGCACGGGCGGCTCCATCCTGGGCGACAAGACCCGGATGGAGCGCCTCGCCGTCGATCCGGCGGCCTTCGTGCGGCCCTCTCCCTCGGCGGGCACGCTGGGCGGGGTCGCGAAGGCCACCCGCGAGTCGATGATCGTGATGGAGGCGGCGGGCTACGACGTGGTCCTCGTCGAAACCGTGGGCGTGGGCCAGTCCGAGACCACGGTCGCCGGCATGGTCGACTCCTTCCTCCTGCTCTCGCTGGCCCGTACGGGCGACCAGCTCCAGGGCATCAAGAAGGGCGTCCTGGAACTGGCCGACGTCCTGGCGGTGAACAAGGCGGACGGCCCGCACGAGCGCGACGCGAAGTCGGCGGCGCGCGAGCTGTCGGGAGCCCTGCGCCTGATGCACCCGGCCGACGCCGCGTGGACCCCGCCGGTCCTGACGTGCAGTGCCCGCGAGTCGACGGGCCTGGAGGACGTCTGGAACCGCCTGGAACAGCACCGCGTGCTGCTGGACGCGGGCGGTCGTCTGACGGCGAAGCGGGCGGCGCAGCAGGTGGAGTGGACCTGGTCGATGGTCCGTGACGAACTGCTGGAGCGCCTCCGCTCGAACCCGGCCGTACGGGGCCTGGCCCCGGGCCTGGAATCGGCGGTCCGGGCGGGCACCTTGACCCCCACCCTGGCGGCGGACCGCCTCCTGGCGGCGTTCACCGCTTCCTAGGCGCACGGGGCCCGGCGCTTCCTAGGGCCGCGGCCCGTCCAGGAAGCGTTCGACGGCCTCGCGGGCCCGGGCGTTCGAGGCCGCGGCCTCGGCCAGGGACCGGGCCAGGGCGTCGATCCACTCGTCCAGGCCGACGGGGCGCCTCGAGAGCACGATGCCCCGCACCGTGTGGCAGATCTCCCCGGCCACCCGGCCCCGGTCCGTCCGCAGCGAGAGCCGCCGCTCCCCGAGCTCGACGTCCAGTGCGGCGACCGGGCCCTCGCGCCCGGCCAGCCGCTGCGCCACGGAGCGCCTGCGCTCGATCCGCACCGTGCCGGGCGGCAGCGAGTCCGCCAGGTTCGCCGCGAGCACCCTGACGTACAGGTCCAGGTCCGCGCTGTCCCGCCGCAGCGCAGCGGCCAGAAGTTCCACTTCCCGCTCAGCCATCGAGGCCCAGCACCATGGTCGGCCGGTCGATGACGTGGTCCTCGCGCAGCGGGCGCACCGCCGTCCCGATCGCGAAGAACTCGGTGGTGTGCGAGCCCCAGGAATGCGAGTGCTGCCGCAGGTCGACGGCCACGATCCCCTCGGCCTCCAGGGCCTGCCCCTCCGCCCGCATGCGGCTCATCGCCAGCTCGCGCGCGTGGTAGAGCGCCTGGGTGAACGGTTCGATCTCGACGTTGCGGCCCGAGGTGCTCAGCACCTGGGCGAAGCGCTGGTGCGCCACGTGGTAGACGCACGACCCCATGACCATGTCCAGGGGCGCGTATCCGGCCCGGACCAGCGTCCAGAAGTCCTGGCCGGACAGGTTCGAGGTGAACGGCTTGCCCTTGTTGTTGAGCCAGGTCCCGCCCGGGCCCGGGTCCGCGCCGTCCGCCTTCACGGCCGTGCCGACCGCGATGAACTCGGCGATGTCCGAGCCGAACTCCTTGAACTCGATGTCCAGCCGGACCCCCACGATCCCGTCCGCCCCCAGCGCGCTCGCCTCCGCCTCCATCCGGCTCATCGCCAGCTCCCGCGCCTCGTACATGGCCTGCGAGAGCTTGGTCAGCTCCTGGTTCTTCGACCAGCGGCCGAGCTGGATGCCGACGTGGTAGACGGAGGAGCCGAGGACCAGGCCGAGCGGGCGGAAGCCGACCTCGCGCACCAGCAGGAACTCGTTCACGCTCAGGTCGGAGGTGAACAGGGAGCCCCGCTCCCCCGGCTGGAGCTGTGCGAGCCGCCGCATCGCGTCCTCGGGCAGGCCCTCGTCGGCCGGCCCCCCTGCTTCCCCGATCAGTTCCCGCCCCGTTCGCTCGCTCATGTCAGTGCTCGCGCTCCAGTCTCATGATGGTCAGTGGCTTGGGCCCGGCGGGCCGCTGCGGGCGGCGGAACCGGGCGATGGAGGTCCCGACGAAGACCGCCTCGGCGCTGAGGTCGCGCGTGGACGCGTACGCCGGGCACTCGCTCTCGCCCACCGTCAACCGCACGTCGTCCACCACCACACCGTCGCCGCCGTGCTTCGCGGCGTCGAGGGCCAACTGTGCGCGGGCGTCCCGGCGGACGCGGTTGACCAGCAGGGTGTAGCCGTCGACCTCCTGGTTCCCGGCGGTCCAGCGGGTGCGGCCCGCGGTGCGCCAGTCGTCGTGCCGGATGCGGTGCGCGATGCCGAAGGCGAGTCCGGTGGGAACCCATCCGGTGTGCAGGAGCTTGGCGAAGTCCTGGCCGGTCAGGTGCGAGGTGAAGGGCCGGCCCGGCCGGATGCGCGAGCGGGCCCGCACCGCGGTGCCCAGTGCCGTGAACTCCAGGCCTCCCGCCGGGAATTCGCCGATCCGCAGCCGCACCCCGACGATCCCGTCGCCGCCGAGCGCGCGGCACTCGGCCACCGCGCGGGCCAGCGCCAGCCTGCGCGCCTCGTACATCGCGCGCACCGACTGCGACAGGGTCGAGGCCCACGGCGAGGGCGGCGCCGGCGTGTCGCCCGCGTCCGACCACGCGCCCGGGCAGCCCCACTGCCCGGTGTAGCCCATGTTGAAGACGGCCGTGCCGAGCACCTGCCCGACCGGCTCGAACCCGACGCCCTTGACCGCCGCGAACTCCTGCGACGACAGCGCCGAGTCCCATGTGCCGGCGGCCCGTGGCGCTGCCGTCCCGCCGGCCTCGCCCCCCGGCGGACCGGCATCCCCCCGCTGTGCCATCAGCTCCTCATCGGCCCGCCGCCAACCCCGGTACGTGCTGCCGTCAGGCGGAGACCAGCACCGGCCCCCCGGCCGCCAGCGCCTGGCGCAGCACTCCCGCCCGCTCCGCCGCGTCGCCCCCGGCCAGCAGTGCGGCGAGCACCGCCATCCGCGCCTGGGGCGCCCTCAGCGTACCCGTGGGCACGGCCCCGGCCTCGACCAGGTCCACCGCGCCCCCGTGGGTATAGATCTCCGTCACCGGCCCGGCGCCGACCCTCGTGGTCAGCGCCACCAGCACGCCCTGCCCGATCGCGGCCTTCACCGCGTCCACGATCTCCGGCGTCGCGTTCCCCGCCCCCGTGCCGACCAGCACGATGCCCCGTGCGCCCGCCGCCACCGCGGCGTTCAGCAGCACCGGGTCACCGCTCGCGTGGTGCATGACGACGTCCACCCGCGGCGGCCCTTCCGGCTCCTCGGGCATCGCCGGCAGCGGCAGCGGCTCCGGCCGGACCGGGTTCCGCAGCACGGTGACCTTCCCGAAGCCGACCTTGCCGAGCAGTTCCTTGGACGGGTCGGCGAAGGCGTCCAGCGCCACCGCCTGCGTCTTGACCGTCCCGCGCGCGGCGTGCACGCGCCCCGCGAAGGCGATCAGGACACCGAGCCCCCGCGTGGTCGCCGCGGTCAGCAGGGCATCGTAGAGATTGCCGGGACCGTCACCGTCCGCCGCGCCCATGGGCCGCTGCGAACCGGTGAAGACGACCGACCGGGCGTCGTGGTGGTGCAGGTCGACGAAGAACGCCGACTCCTCCAGCGTGTCGGTGCCGTGGGTGACGACGACGCCTTCCACACCGGGGTCGGCCAGCACCTCGTGCACGGTCCGCAGCAGGGTCAGCTGGTGGGCGGTGGTCAGCCGGGGGCTGTTGACGCTGAACAGGTCGACGACCTCGATGGTGACGCCTTCGGGCAGCGGCGCGGTCGCCATGACCTCGGCCCCGTCGGCGTCGGCCGCGAACCCGGAACCCTGCCAGCGACTGGCTATCGTCCCGCCGGTGCTGATGACGACGATGCGTCCCATGACGGCCGCCCTCCCTCTCACACAACTCCGCACAAATTTTCTACAAACCGCAATGGTAGGCCGATCTACGCGCAACGCGATTGCGAATTCGACCCCACACGCAATACTGGATAGCCGATAATTGCGCCATGGACGCGATCGATCGAGAAATCTTGCGCGAGCTCCAGGCCGATGGCCGGCTCAGCAACCAGGAGCTGGCCCAGCGCGTGGGCCTGACCCCCTCCCCCTGCATGCGCCGGGTGCGCCAGCTCGAACAGGACGGGGTCATCCAGGGCTACCGGGCGGTGATCTCCCCCGAGGCCGTGGACCGCGGCTTCGAGGTGCTGGTCTCCGTGGAGGTCCGCCGCGACCGCGAGGCGGTCGAGGCGTTCGAGGCGGCCCTCCAGGACATTCCCGACATCATCGAGGCCTACCGCCTCTTCGGCAGCCCCGGCTGCCTCCTGCGCATCGCGGTGGCGGACCTCCGCGCGTACGAGCGCCTCTGGATCGAGAAGCTGACGGCCCTCTCGGGCGTCACGGAGGTCAACTCCCAGATCATCATGAAGCGCATCAAGGAACCGACGGGACTCCCGGTCGGCCACTGACCACGCCGAGGCGCTCGCGCCAGGCGGCGGAGAGCCGGGGGCGCAGGAACACCACTCCCTGCTGGGTCCCGACGGCGAGGTCGAGGAACGGGTTCCCCGGCAGCGCCCGCAGCGAGGTCACCAACGCGGGCAGCGGCGCGGACCAGACTTTCTCGCAGCTGGGCAGATGACACAGGGCCACCCCCTGCCCGTCACTGACCGCGACGAGCGCCTCACCACTGGGCGCTGTCCCGGTCCAGAGCAGGCGGGTCGCGGGGACGGGCAGGCTTCCGGTCGTGTCGGGGGAAGCGGAATCCCATACGGACACGGGACCGGGGATCGCATCGCTCGGGCGGCCCCTGTCCAGGTAGAGCAGGACCGGTACACCCGTTGCCGTGACGGCCCAGCGGAGGAAGAAGGAGTGCCCGAGCTCGAAGGGGTGAGCGGGCCCGTGGAATGACCTGGTGGTGGAGCTCGGCCGGCTGACCGCGTACTGGCGCTTTCCCGCGACATCGATGACCGATGCCGCACCGTCTCGGCCGTACTGCGCGACCCAGCGGGTTCCGGCCGCACCGTGATCGGGCACCAGCAGGACGACATCGTGCGCGAGCTCAAGCTCTCGGCTCTCGTGCGGAGCTCCTGTGGCGACGTTCCACATGCGGGCCAGCGTCGGGGGCTTCTCCCCGTCCGCATCCACACCGGCCGCACCGGAATCGACGGCGCCACTCGTGGGAAGGCGCCCACCCACGCTGTGGTCCCTTCCTTGTACCCCTCTGGACCCCGCCAGGAGAACCGTGTCGCCCGAGGGCACCGTGAACACGGTCGAGCAGACGTAGTCGTTTTCGGCATCGACGGTCCACGGGAGGTTCACCCACTCCGACGACTCGTCAGGAGCGTTCAGGAGACGCACACGGGTGTGCACACCATCGAATCCGACGACGCGGCTGTGCGGCTGCCCGGTGGCCGGCGGAAGGAGCTGTCCGCGGGAGTCGTCTTCCCCACGAAGGAGCCAATCGATGGACGTGCTCTCGACGGACCCTCCGGGTCGAACGCGGTGCCAGACGCGCAACGAGAGCGGAACCCGCCGCTGCGACCCGTCGGGCACCTGGGCATCCGCCTCGTCCACGACCGGCGCGTATTCCCAGGCGAGGAAGTGGAGCGTACCGTCAGGATCTTCGAAGCAGTCCTCCTCCTCCAGGCGATATCCGGGCTGGACCGCCTCGGCGGAGGAGAGCGGGCCGCCCTTCGGCCTCCGGCCGTCGAGGGGCGACTCGAACCTCATGAAGGAGCCTCCGGACAGAGCCAGGGCCGCACTGGGGTCCTGCGTCCAGGAGAGAAGGCGTTCGATCTGGCGGAGCTCCCCATCGGCGATCCCGGATCGCGTCCCTCCTGTCCCCGCCTCGTGCACTCCCCACGACCAGAGCCTGGCGGTTCCGTCGTTGCCGATGGCCAGCATGTCGGGTCCGTCGGCTCCCGGAGCACTGATGAGACGCAAGCCGCACACAGCGCCTTCGTGCCCCAGGAGCAGCGGGCCGACCGTGTCACCCGAGACGCAGTCGACCACCATGGACGGATGGGTCCCGAAGCCGTCCACCAGCGCGTAGAGGCGCCCTTCGTGTGTCACGGGCGCCATGAGCATCGCGCCGGACGCCCCGTTGTCCTCGGCCTCGGTCCACCGGGTCGGGCCGTCGAAGTCCGTGATCAGCAAGCGATCGTGATCTTGCGCCACAAGGACCGGATCCGCACGGCTGCCGTACGCGAATCCAGCCAAATGCACCTGCCATTCGGAACCTCCGAACGGCATGGACCTGCTCTTCCCCGACCCCGGGTCGAGAAGGGTGATCTCGACAGTGGGGACGGCGATGGCCGCGAGGGTTCCGTTCGGCCCGTGGAGGTGATCCATCAGCAGGGGGCGCGTCAGACCCTCCAGCAACACGCTCTCGACCCGTTCCCCCTCGAACGCGTGCAGCACGACCCGGCCCCGCACCCCGTCACAGGTGAGCAGGCTGACGCGGCCGTCCGCGTCATGGCTGAGACAGGCGGAGGCCCTGGCTTCGTCGTGCCACCTGCGGCCCTTCGGAGTGGGGCAGTCCACTTCCACGAGGAGCTCCGCCGACCGAAGGGAGAGCACGGCCACGCGCTCGCTGTTCCCGACGACGGCGACGGCTGTCCCGTCCGCGAGGAACCCGGCGTCGAAGAGCCACTCGAAGCCGGTGTCCGGAAGGGACCGGGCGAGCGTCTGGTGCTCCACGTCCCAGATCCGCAGCGTGCCCTCGGTGTCGAGGGTGACCGCCTCGAAACCCCCCGATCGGTCCGTGAGCAGCGCCAGGCCCACCACCCTCGCCGGGTGGGGAAGGATCGTCGACTGGGACGGATCGTCGAGCAGCCAGACGTGCACGTGGGGCTCCCGGGGCGGAGCCGCCAGCACCACCCTCCCCCCGTTGCGCAGCACGAGGTCTTCGATCGTCCAGTTCGGATTCATCGACCTGATCGCGTACGCGTCACCGTCGTGCCGTCCCACCACCCGGTGCGGAGTGATCGCGCGGGGCTCGACACGGACGTACTCCAAGGACGCCGAGAGTCCCTCCGCCTGGCGGGCCAGGGCCTCCTGCCCGTACGTGCCGGCCACGAAGGCCAGCAGGCCGGCCGGGTCGGCGGAGGTGTCGGGAGCCCGGCCCGCGAGGAGGTAGCCGTAGCGTTCGACCGCCATCGACAGCAGCGGGTTGCGCCTCGCGTGCCGCACCGCCGGCAGCAGCGTCGAGCGCTCCGCGCTCACCACGAACGCCGCGTCCTCGATCAGGTCGTCCAGCGCCCCGGAACCCGCCGCGTGGGTCGCCAGGTGGGCCCGGACATAGGGGTGGGCCCGCGGCCAGTCCCGCTCGGGGACCGGGCCGCCCGGGCCCGGACCCGGGACCAGGCCCAGCAGGATTTCGACGAAGCACTCCTGGACGTCCGCGAGATCACGGTGCTTGAGCACCCGGCTCTTCATGTGGTCCGTCAGTTCCTGGTGGTACAGCCGGAAGTACCGCGTCCCGTCCACCTCGGCATGGGCCAGGTACGAGCCGTCCTCCTCCAGCAGCACGTCCACGTCCGCCTCGGTGAGCGGGAGGCCGGACAGCCGCGCCGCCACCCGCACCCAGATCTTGCGCGGCAGTCCGTTGCCCTCGCCGAAGGCCAGCGCCGTGAGCAGCGCCATCGTCGAGCCGTAGCGCCCCGCCGGCAGCCGCTGGAGGTACGTCTCGAAGGCCCCGCCCACGTCCGAGGGGAGTTGCTCCGCCCAACCCGGCACGGTGGTGTCCACGGGCCGGCCGCGCAGCAGCGCGCTCGCGGTCATGCGGGCGACGAGGAAGCAGCGTCCGGCCCGGCGGGCCACCTCGCGCGCGACCTGGCGCCCGACGCCGGGCCGGTCCCGGTAGGGCGCGCCCGTGTCGCAGATGATCCGGGCGACGTACTCGGCCGTGTCCGTGTCCTCGGCGTACGCGCTGTCGTCGAGGTCGATGACGGGCACCCGGTCCCCGGTGTGGGGCAGCAGTTCGCGCCGCGAGCCGACCACGAGCCGGACGCAGGCGACCCCCGCGAGCGGGCGCAGCAGCTCCCAGGCGATGCGGCGCGCCTCGGCCTTGTCACCGCCCGGGCCGGCCTCGTCGAGCGAGTCGACGACGACGCGGAACGGCGTACGGCGGTCGGCCAGGGCCGCGAACAGGGCGGCGGGGCCGGCGGCCCGTACGTCCGCCGCGGCCGCGAGCCGGGCCACCAGCGCGTCCAGGGTCTGGTGGTGGGCGTTGACGGACGCGTCGGTGCACCCGTCCAGGACGAGGCGGCCCAGTACGGCGGACTTGCCCGAGCCCGGGTCCGCGGTGACGACGAGGAGCCCCGCGCCGCCCTCTCCCGCGAGGTGGGCCCGCGCCTCGCTCAGGGCCCGCTCCCGGCCCGTGAAGTAGGACCCCGGGTCGTACACCTGCTCCACCCCGCGCCCCCGCGGCTCGAAATGGGAGAAGAGGTCGGAGGTGTCCCCGCTGACGGGCCCGTCGCCGGTGACCTCGGCCGCGGGGTCGAACGAGGGGTTCGGGAAGAAGGGCGGCGGCTCCGCCTGGTCGACGGAGGAGCACGCGGCCCGCTGTCGCAGTCCGGACGCCGTGAACGACCGGTTGACGCGGTCGGCGACGGTCCCCGGCGCCAGGTGGCGCTGCGACGGGCCCTCCCCCTGCCCGCAGGCCTTGGCCAGTTCGGCGACGAAGGCGCCGTCGACCGCGGCGTCCCGGTGGCGCGCGGAGGCGAGCAGCCAGGTGCCCGAGCCGAGCGCCTCCCCGCGTCCCCGGCCGGCCACGATGGCGTTGGCCACCGCGCCGATCTCGGCGCCGGCGGCCGCCGCGTGGCAGGCGTCGACGATGAACAGCACGTTGCGCACGGGGGAGGTGGCGAGCACCTCGGCCAGGCTGGGCAGGGACAGCCACGAGCGCGGGCGGGCGTACGTGGTGTCCGCGCAGGCGAGCCGGTAGTTCCCCACGGGCGCCCGGTCCCCGTGCCCGGCGTAGTAGACGACGACCACGTCGTCCGCGGTGAGTCCCGGGGCGGCGCACCAGTCCGACAGGGCGTCCTCGAAGTCGGCGGAGTGCGGGTCCCGCGACACGGAGGCCAGTACCCGCTCGTACCCCATCGACCCGAAGAGCTCCACCACGGCTTCGACGTCATCGGGCACCAGGGGCAGTTCGGGATGCTCCCGGTACCGGCGCGTGCCCGCCGCGATGAGGTAGCGCATCAGTGGGCCCGTGGCTCCCGTGCGAGCCCGGCCGCGATGGCCCGGCCGGTCTCGACGGCCGTCAGGTAGCGCGTCGCGTCGTGCATGTGGCTGCCGTTGTGGACGGCCTTGTCGACCACGCGCGCGCCGTACGCGGGGCTCAGTTCGCGCACGAGGGACACGATGTCCGTGGCGTCGGCGATGTTGGTCCAGTCCCGCACCGGCTTCGGCCACACCGCGCGGCCCTCGGTCGGAGCGGGCCGGAGGCGGTCGAGGACCAGGGCGCGCATGCCCAGCGGGGATCCGAGGGTGACCAGGGCGCGCACGTCCCGGTCGCCGTGGTGCGCCTCGTCGCAGAGCGTCTCGTAGGCGACGACCGAGCCGAGGGAATGGGCGACGACGACCCGAGTCTCGGGTGTGATCCGCGCCGCGACCCTGGCCCGGGCGGCACGGCGGACGTCGTCGTCCGAGAAGTACGCGGCCATCTGCTTGAGGCTCCCGATCAGCGCCCGGTCGAGGACCCCCCGCAGGAACACCGCGCCGGTGAGCGCGTCGAGCGCCGCCCGCACCGCGTTCACCCGCAGCGCCTGCGAGACCAGCAGGCCCCCCGCACCGCGGGTTCCCGACTCCGCCGGATCCGGTACCCCCGGGTCGGTCCGGGCGGCTTCGGCCCACCAGGCCATGAGGAGCCGGAACTCCTCCTCCGTCTCGACGTCGCCCGCGTCGTACGGGGGCTCCTGGCCGGACCGCGCGCCGGCGGGGCGGAACAGGTCCCCGTAGAACGCCACTCCGACGTCGTCGGGCGCCGGAACCGGACCGCCCGCGAGCCGCACACCACCGAGCAGTTCGGGTACGACGTCCCGCGCGAGCGAGTCCTCGCTCAGATACTGCTTGCCCACCCCGTGCACAAAGACGACAGCGCTCAATGCCCCTCCCGCGTAAGGAGAACAAGCCTACGCGAGCGACTCCCGCCCCCTGCCGGATGCGTGGATCCCGGCGCCGGGCAGGGGTCGCGGTACGCGCGTTGACCGTGCGCCGGGGGTTCAGTTAGGCTTGCCTAAGTTGAATCGGGCGGCCGAGACCCCTACGACGGACGGACTGCCCTTGCTGTGTTCGAGGCTGACCAACGCGAACATCCTCACCATGGACCCGGCCCGCCCGGTCGCCCGCGACCTGGGCATCTGGCGGGGCCGCATCGTCGGCCTGGACGAGGCCGTGACCTCCCTTCCGGCCCGCGAGGTCATCGACGTGCAGGGCGCCACCGTGCTGCCCGGGTTCATCGACAGCCATGTCCACCTGGCCTGGACCGGACTGAAGCAGAGCACCCCGAGCGTCGCCCCGTGCGAGCGGGTCGAGGACGTGCTGGCGGTCGTGGCCGAGGCGGTCTCCCGTACGGCCGCGCCCGGTACGTGGGTTGACCTGATGGGCTACGACCAGCGGGCCCTGGGACGGCACCTGACCGCCGCCGAGCTGGACACGGTCAGCCGCGGGCGCAAGGTGTTCCTGATGCACGACTCGGGCCACGGATGCGTCGTGAACAGCACGGTCCTCGCCCTGCTCCCGGCCGATGTCCCGCACCAGGACGGCTTCCTGGCCGAGGGCGCCATGACCGCCGCACGCGGGCTCCGGCTGCCGTACGGGCAGGCCGAACTCGCCGACGCCGTCGAGCGGGCGGCGCGCACCTGCCTCGCCGAAGGCGTGACCGCCGTCGCCGAGGCGGGCATCGGCGGCGGCCTGCTCGGCAACAGCCCGGTGGAGCTCGGCGCCTACCAACTGCTGCGGGACCAGGGCAGGCTGCCCCTGCGGGTCCAGCTCATGGCGGCGGGCGACACCCTGACCCCCCGCGACGCGCAGCGGGACGACGGCATCCCCCGCGCCCTGGACCTGGGCATGCGCACCGGGTTCGGCGACGACTGGCTGTCGCTGGGCGCACTCAAGATCTACACCGACGGCGGCATGATGGCCCGCACGGCCGCGCTCACCGCCCCGTACGCGGGCACGGACCACACCGGCCAGCTCCAGGACGACCCCGACCGCCTCGCGCAGCTCATCGTGGACGGCCACCTGGCCGGCTGGCAGCTCGCCGTCCACGCCATCGGCGACCGGGCCGCCGACCTCGCGCTCGACGCGCTGGAACGGGCACAGCGCCTGCGGCCCCGGCCGGACGCCCGGCACCGGATCGAGCACGCCGGGCTGATCCGCCCCGACCAGCTTCCGCGCTTCGCGCGCCTGGGCCTGAGCGCGGTCGTCCAGCCGACCTTCCTGCACTCCTTCGGGGACGACTACGCGGACGTGATGGGCGAGGAGCGGGCGCCCTGGATGTACCGGGGCCGGGGTTTCCTGGACCACGGGGTGACGCTCGTCGGCAGCTCGGACCGCCCCGTCACCGACGGGGCACCGCTGAGGGCCGTGCAGTTCATGGTCGAGCGCGCCTCCGCCTCCGGGCGGCGGATCGGGCCCGACGAGGCGATCACCGTCGAGGAGGCGCTGCGCGCCTACACGGTCGCCGGTGCGTACGCCTGCCGGTGGGACGACAGCGCCGGCAGCCTCACCCCCGGCAAGCGCGCCGACCTGGTCGTCCTGGGAGACGACCCGCGGTACGTCGATCCCTCCCGGATCGGCGACATCGAGGTCCTGACGACCTTTGTCGACGGACACGAAACGACGGATGCGGGAAAGCTGTGAGCAGTCAGATGAACGTCCTGGAACAGTTCTCCCCGCTGTGGGAGGTGCCCGCCATGCCGCCGCGCTGGGTGATCTGGCACGCGGGCGCGGGTGATTCCATGGTCTTCGACCGGGAGTTCAACATCCCCGTCGACGTGGACGACGCGGTCCTCGCGGAGGTCATGCGCCGGATGCGCGAGGCGGGGACGCCGGAGAGCGAGGCCTACCCCGGCCGTCCGTGCGGGTAGCCGCCGCGCGCGTCGGCTTGGCCCAACGACCTAGGTAAGGCTAACCTTACTTCGACCGTTCCGCCGGGGGTCCCGCGCCGATCCGGCGTCCCGGACTTCGTCCGGGAGACCCCCGCACCCGCGCACCCGCGCACGGCGGAACCGAGGAAGGAACACCTTGACCACGGCCACGCTGCCCCCTGCCGCCGCGCTCGCCACCCTGCCGTCCCGCACCCCCGCCACCCGGTGGCACGGGGTCCCCGAGTTCTCGGTGCGCCCCGCACGCCGGGACGACGGCCCGGCGCTCGCCGCCCTCTCCCGGCCGTTCGTCCAGGCGGGGGCGCTCCGCGAACGCCCGCTCTCCGTCTACCTCTCCCGGGCCTCAGACTTCCTCGTCGCGCAAGCACCCGACGGCACCCTCGAAGGCTGCGTCGCGCTGCGCGAACACCCCGCCGCGGGCGTGCTGTACAACTTCTGCGTCGCGGCCCACCGGCAGGGCTCGGGCACGGGCGCCCGCCTGCTGCACGCCGCGTTCGCCAGGGCGCGCGGCCGTTCGCTGGCGGCCCTGTTCACCGCGACCACCGGCAGCGGCCGCCTCTTCCTGCGCCACGGTTTCGCCCCGTCCTCCCCGAGCCTGGCGCCCGCCGAGTGGGCACTGTCCCTCGACCCCGGCCGCGGCGCACGCGTCCTGTCCCGGGCCTTGTAGGTCCGGGACGGCGAAGGGGCGGGCCCGGTGAGGGACCCGCCCCGGGGCGGAACGGCGGACCGGGCCCGCCGCCACCCGCCGCTACCCGTCGTACGAGGCGTCGAGCACCGCGGGCAGGGCCGCCACCAGGGCATCCGCCCGCTCCTGCGGCAGCGTCAGGGCGGGAGCCAGCCGTACGACGCCCGGGCCCGCCGCGTTCACGAGGAACCCGGCGTCCTGCGCGGACCGTTGGACCCGCGCGGCGACCGGCTCGGCCAGGGCGATGCCCAGGAGCAGGCCGGCGCCCCGTACCTCGCGGACCAAGGGGTGCGCCAGCGCCTCGACGCCGAGCCTCAGTCGCTCGCCCACCCGCGCGGCATGGGCGAGCAGCCCCTCCTTCTCGATGGTCTCCAGGACCGCGAGGGCGGCCGCGCACGCGACCGGGTTGCCGCCGAAGGTGGATCCGTGCTGACCCGGGGTCAGCAGCTCGGCGGCGCGACCGAAGGCGACCACGGCGCCGATCGGCAGACCGCCGCCCAGGCCCTTGGCCAGGGTGATCACATCCGGATCCAGCCCCGGCTCCGCCTGGTGCGCGAACCAGTGGCCGGTGCGGCCGATCCCGGTCTGCACCTCGTCCAGGACGAGCAGGCTGCCCGTGGCGCGGGTGATCTCGCGGGCCGCCCGCAGATAGCCCCCGGGCGCCGGGACGACTCCGGCCTCGCCCTGCAGCGGTTCGAGGAAGACCGCGGCCGTGCGCTCCGTGACGGCCGCGCGGAGCGCCCGCGCATCGCCGTACGGAACGTGCGTGACCTCCGCGGGCAGGGGCCGGAAGGGGTCGCGCTTGGACGGCTGGCCGGTGAGGGCCAGCGCCCCCATGGTGCGCCCGTGGAACCCGCCCTCGGTCGCGACCAGGTGCGGGCGCCCGGTGCGGCGGGCGATCTTGAACGCGGCCTCGACCGCCTCGGTGCCCGAGTTCGCGAAGAACACCCGGCCCGGCCTGTCCAGCAGGGCCAGCAGCCGTTCGGCCAGCGCGACGGCCGGCTGCGAGACGAACAGGTTCGACACGTGCCCGAGCCGGGCGACCTGGTCCCGCACGGCCGAGACCAGGGCCGGGTGGGCGTGCCCGAGGGCGTTGACGGCGATCCCGCCGGTGAAGTCGGTGTACGCGCGGCCGTCCTCGTCCCACACCGTGCTGCCCTCGCCCCTGACGAGTGCCAGCGGGGGCGTGCCGTAGGTGTCCATCATCACCGCGCGCCAGCGGTCGGCGAGCGGTGTCGTGCCGTCGGCGGTCACGCGCCGTCCTCCCTGCCGCCGGACCCCTCGGGCCCGGGTACGTCGTCCGGCACCACGGTGGTGCCGGGTCCGTCCTCGGTGAAGACTCCGCGCAGCAGCGCGTGCGGCACCCGACCGTCGATGACCTGCGCCTTGGCGACGCCGGTCCGTACGGCGCGCAGGCAGCCCTCCATCTTGGGGAGCATGCCGCTCGCGAGCTCCGGCAGCAGCGCGTCCAGCTCACCGGCCGTCAGGCGGTCGATCACCTCGGTGCTGTGCGGCCAGTCCGCGTACAGCCCCTCGACGTCGGTCATCACCACCAGCCGGTCGGCCCCGAGGGCCACGGCCAGTGCCGATGCCGCGAGGTCGGCGTTGACGTTGTAGACCTGACCGTCCTCGCCGCGCGCGACGGGTGAGACCACGGGGATGCGGCCCTGCTCCAGCAGGGCGCCTATCGTCGCCGTGTCCACGGCGACGATCTCGCCGACCAGACCGATGTCCACCGGCCGGCCGTCCACCCAGGCCGGGCGTCGCACGGCGGTCATCGTGTGGGCGTCCTCGCCCGACATGCCCACGGCGAACGGCCCGTGGGCGTTGATGGCCCCGACCAGTTCGCGCTGGACCTGGCCGGTGAGCACCATGCGCACCACGTCCATCGTCTCCGGCGTGGTCACCCGCAGCCCCGCCTCGAAACGCGTCTCCAGGCCGAGCCGGTCGAGCAGCGCGCTGATCTGGGGTCCGCCGCCGTGCACGACGACGGGCCGCAGGCCCGCGTGCCAGAGTTCCACCACGTCCTGGGCGAACGTCCGGTGCAGGGAGGGGTCCACCATGGCGTTGCCGCCGAACTTGACGACGACCGTCCGGCCCTGAAGCTGCTCCAGCCAGGGCAGGTCCTCGGCGGCCGGCACGGCGGCCGGAGTCCTCGTACCCGTCGTCTGAGTCGGCATCTGCGTCGGCATCTGCGTCTTCGTCCGCGTCATCTCCGCCCCGCTCACGAGCTGTAGGCGCTGTTCTCGTGGACGTACTCGGCCGTCAGGTCGTTGGTCCAGATGACGGCGCGGGAGTCACCGGAGCGCAGGTCCACGGTGATGGTGATCCGGCGGTCCGACAGGTCGACCTTGTCGCGGGGCTCGCCCTCGGCCCCGTCCCGGCACACCCAGACACCGTTGATCGCCACGTCCAGCCGGTCCGCGTCGAAGACGGCCGAGGTCGTGCCGATCGCGGACAGCACCCGGCCCCAGTTCGGGTCCTCGCCGTGCAGCGCGCACTTGAGGAGGTTGTTGCGGGCCACCGAGCGGCCCACCTCGACGGCGTCCGCCTCCGAGGCCGCGCCGACGACCACCACCTCGATCTCCTTGGACGCGCCCTCCGCGTCCGCCACCAGTTGGAGCGCCAGGTCACGGCAGACGGCGTGCACGGCCGCGGTGAGCTCCCCGGGGGCGGGCGCGATGCCCGAGGCGCCCGAGGCGAGCAGCAGCACGGTGTCGTTGGTGGACATGCAGCCGTCCGAGTCCACCCGGTCGAAGGTGGTGCGCACCGCCTCGCGCAGCGCCGCGTCGAGCACTTCGGCGCTCGCGTCGGCGTCCGTGGTCAGGACGACCAGCATGGTGGCGAGGCCCGGGGCCAGCATGCCCGCGCCCTTCGCCATGCCGCCGACCGTCCAGCCGGCGCCGGCGGCCACCGCCGTCTTGTGGACCGAGTCCGTCGTCTTGATCGCGACGGCCGCCTCCCGGCCCCCCTCGGGGGACAGCCGGTCCGCCGCGGCGGCGATGCCGCACTCCACGCGGTCCATCGGCAGCCGGACGCCGATCAGGCCGGTGGAGCACACCGCCACCTCGTCCGCGGCCACGTCCGCGGCGCGGCCCGTGTGCTCGGCCATCGCCCGCGCGTCGTCGGCGCCGCCGGGACCCGTACAGGCGTTCGCTCCGCCGGAGTTGAGGACGACGGCGGAGATCCGCCCGTCGGCGAGCGCGCGGCGGGACCAGCGGACGGGCGCGGCCTGCACGCGGTTCGAGGTGAAGACACCGGCGGCGGCGCGGGACGGCCCCCGGTTCACCACCAGGGCCAGGTCGGGATCACCGGACTCCTTGATTCCGGCGCTGACTGCGCCGGCAAGGAATCCCCGGGCGGCGGTCACACTCACGGAGCCACTCCATTCGTGGGCAGGCCCAGCCGTTCCGGCAGGCCGAGGGCTATGTTCATGCTCTGCACCGCGCCACCGGCGGTGCCCTTCGTCAGGTTGTCGATGGCGCTCACGCAGATCAGCCTGCGGGCGTCCGGGTCCACGGCGATCTGCACCTGGGTGGTGTTCGAGCCGAGGACGGCGGCCGTGGTGGGCCACTGGCCGGGCGGCAGCAGGCGGACGAACGGCTCGTCGGCGTACGCGGCTTCGAACACGGCCCGCACCTGGTCCTGCGAGGGGATCGCGGAGGTTCCCGCGACCGGGCGCAGCCGGGCCGAGCAGGTGGCGAGGATGCCCCGGGGCATGGGCGCCAGCACCGGGGTGAAGGACACCGTCACGTGCTCGCCGGCCGTCAGGGACAGGTTCTGGGCGATCTCCGGGGTGTGCCGGTGGCCGCCGCCGACTCCGTACGGGCTCATGGAGCCCATCACTTCGGTGCCGAGGAGGTGGGTCTTGAGCGAGCGCCCGGCTCCGGAGGTTCCGCTGGCGGCGACGATGACGGCCTCGGGCTCGACCAGACGTGCCGCGTAGGCGGGGAACAGCGCCAGGGTGACGGCCGTGGGATAGCAGCCGGGAACGGCGATCCGGGTGGCGCCCCGCAACCCGTCCCGGGCGCCGGGCAGTTCGGGCAGGCCGTAGGGCCAGGTCCCGGCGTGGGCGGAGCCGTAGAACCGCTCCCAGGCGGCCGGGTCCCGCAGCCGGAAGTCGGCGCCGCAGTCCACGATCAGCGTGCCGGACTCCAACGCTGCGGCCAGGGCGGCCGATTGACCGTGGGGCAGGGCGAGGAACACCACGTCGTGGCCGCGCAGGGAGTCGGCCGAGGTGTCCAGGAGGATCCGGTCGGCGAGCTCCGGCAGCTGCGGCTGCACGGATCCCAGCGGACGCCCCGCGCTGGTGTGCGCGGTCAGCGCGCCGATCTCCACGCCGGGATGCGACGTCAGCAGGCGGAGCAGTTCCCCGCCCGCGTAGCCGCTGGCACCGGCCACCGCGACCCGTACGGTCATGTCGTTGCGCTCTCTCTCTGTTCGTGGGGGTGCCGCCGGCACGGGCCGGGCCCGGGGTGCGGCCGCCGGCGGGACGCGCTCACGCGTCCTTGCGCACATCTCGCGCCCCCCTGCTGAGCAGCAGGTCGCGCAGCAGGGTCTGGGTCGTGCACACGACCGCGCTGCGGGCGGCCCAGCGCAGGGCCATCGTGTGCTCCTCGGCGGAGAAGTCGGCCACCGCGTCGGCCACCACGAAGGGCTGGATGTCGTTCATGAAGGCGTCCGCCGCGGTCAGGAGGACGCCGAGGTGGGCGTGGACCCCGCAGACGATGAGCTGGTCGCGCCCTTCCGAGCGCAGCAGGCTCCCCAAGTGGGTGCGGAGGAAGGCGTTGTGGCGCACGTTGGCCAGGACGTGCTCGCCCGGCCGCGGGGTGAGGGGCGGGATGATCGCGGCGTCCGTCCCGTCGCCTATGCCCGGCCCCCAGATGTCCGCGGCGAGACCGCGCCGGCCCGGCGGCTGGGCGGCCGGCTCGGCCGTGAAGACGACCGGCATGCCGAGGGCGGCGGCGAGGGCGCGAAGGGCCTCGATGTTCTCCACCAGTTCCACGACCGGGGACCGGTCCGTGGGGAGGTCCCCCACGAAGTGGTTCTGCATGTCGTGGACGAGCAGTGCGGCGCGGCCGGGGTCGATGGCCCAGGTCGCGCGGGCGCGGGGCAGGGCGGAGCGGTCGGGCATGGGATAGGAGCCGATGGCCGGCAGGCCCATGACGATCCCCTCCCCCCGATGCCGCGTGCGCGCGGGCCCCACACGAGGCCGCCGTTCACTTAGCTTAGCCTAACCTAATTTCTCCTGACCCTGCTTCCACTGCCTGCCGTGACGCCCAGACCGGGGCGGCCTCCTCGACCGCGAGCGGATCGGGCTCGGCGAGTGCGACCTCCTAGAGCCCGACGTCCACCGCCCCGCCGCCGTCCGCAGGGTCACGCGCGCCGGGTCGAGGCGGAGCCGCCCGCCGTCGAGGGGTTTGCCCGCCGGGGTCAGCCAGCCCGGGGCGGGCCGGATCAGGCGTCGACGGCCGCCGCGAGGGACCGGGGGCGCAGGTCGGTCCAGCTGGACTCGATGTACTCCAGGCAGGCGTCGCGGGTGGTCTCCCCGAGGGCGATCGTCCACCCTCCGGGCACACTGGTGAAGGAAGGCCACAGGGAGTGCTGGCCCTCGTCGTTCACCAGGACCAGGAAACGGCCGTCGGCATCGTCGAACGGGTTGGTGCTCATGCTTGGATTCCTCCAGGAGCCCGATGGGACCGGCGGGTACCGGCGGGCGCGCGACGCGCGGCCCGGCAGCGGGTGCCGTGCCCGCGGGGAAGGTCGATCGGGAATGAAGAGAGCCCAACACTTAGGTTAGGCTCGCCTAATTATAGACCCTAACGTTTCCCCTTCCCCCTCACAAGGAGGCACCGATGCGCGCACGTGAACGGGTCCGGGCCGAGGACGGCGCGGAGAGCCCCTTCGCCGCGTTCGACCTGCCCGGCACGCCCGGCACCGACGAGTTCTGGGCGGCCGCGGCTCCCGCGTCCGTGCCTTCCGGCGACGGCGGTTGGGTCACCCTGTTCCTGTGGCGCGGCACCCCGACGGTCATCGATTTCGAAAGCTGGTCGGATCCGGTGGCGCTGCTCCGGTGGCGCGACACGGACTGCTGGTACGCCGAGGTGCCCATGCCCGCCCGGCTCCGGGTGACCTACCGGTTCCTCGCGGATGACGGATCGTCGTACGCCGATCCGCTCAACCCGGTCCGGGCCGGCGCCGACCGGTCCATCGCCGCCACTCCGGACGCGTCGCCCCAGCCGTACTGGCCGGCCGTCGGCGCCGACGACGTACTGCCCCTGCCGCGCACCCGGATCCGCTGGGCGAGCGAACGGCTCGGCGGACGGCGCACCGTACGGGTCCACCCCGTGGGCGGCGGCGGACCGGTGGTCCTGCTGCTCGACGGGGACGACTGGCTGTACCTGCACCCGGCCGTGACCGCCTTCGACGCGGCCTTCGACGCCGGCGACATGCCCCCGGCCACGCTGGTGTTCCTGCCCACCAAGGACCGGCAGGCCGAGTTCGGATGCCGGCCCGCGCTGTGGGAGGCGGTACGGGACGAACTGCTGCCGCTGGTGGCGGAGTGCGGGGTGCCCGCGGACCTGAACCGGTTGGTGGTCGCCGGGCAGAGCCTCGGCGGACTGAGCGCGATGTACGCGGCCACGGAGTTCCCGGAGCTGGTCTCCCGCGTCGCCTGCCAGTCGGGGTCGTTCTGGTGGACGCCGGAGGCCGCGGACCTGCCGGACCCCCTGGGCGGTCCGGTCGGCGGCGCCATCGCCGCGCGCCTGCGCGAGCGCCCCGCCCCGTCCACGCTGCGGATCGCGTTCGACCTGGGAGAGCACGAGACGCGCATGCGCCCGCACTGCGAGCTGGTCGAGACCCTGACGGAGCAGGCCGGTTCGACCGTGCGGATCTCCAGGTCGGCGTCGGGCCACGACCGGGCGGGCTGGCGACAGGCCCTGCTCCGTGATGTCGCCTGGGCCCTGGCCTGACACACCGCATGACAGAGGGGCCCGGGTGCGCGGCGATCCGCCGTGCACCCGGGCCCCTCTGTCATGCGGTCACCGCGTCACCGGATCACCGCGTCACCGCCAGGCAGTACGCCGGGTCGGTGGCCAGCAGTTCGCGATGGGTGCCCTCGGCGGTGACGACCCCCTCGTCCAGGACGAGGACCCGGTCGGCGGCGTCCAGCAGGGCCGGGCTGCTCGTGATGACGACGGTGGTGCGGCCCCGGCGCAGCTCCGCGATGTTGCGTGCGACGAGCTGCTCGGTGACCGCGTCCACGGCCGTCGTCGGGTCGCGCAGGACGAGCACGTCGGAGTCCGCGGCCAGGGCCCGCGCCAGCGACAGCCGCTGACGCTGCCCCCCGGAGAGGTTCGAGCCGCGGTCGCGGACCTCGTGGTCGAGTCCCTGCCGGTGCAGGGCGACGACATCGGTCAGCATGGACGCCTCGACGGCCTCGGACACCGAACGGCTGGTGCCCGACGGGTCGATGTTCGTGCGCAGCGTCCCCGCGAAGATCTCCCCGTCGTACGGGTTCACCAGCATGTGCTCGCGCACCGCCTCGACCGACAGTTCCGCGAGGTCCTGCCCGCCGATCCGCACCACTCCCCCGTACGCGGCCGGCGGCACGTTCAGGGCCAGGATCGACGCGAGTTCCGCCGCCGCCCGCGGCTGGTAGACCGCGATCGCCGTGAACTCCCCCGCCGGGACGTGGAACTTCAGGCCCTGGAGGGACGCGTACCGGACGCAGTCGATCTCCAGGTCCGCGCCGGGGGCCGGGCGCGCCGTCCCCGGGGCCGCCACCGGCGGGGCGGAGAGCACCAGGGCCATCCGCTCCGCCGAAGCGCGGGCCATCATCACGTACTTCGGCATGTCCGAGAACAGCCGGAGGGGTTCCATGATGAACTGCGCCAGGCCCACGGCCATGACGAGCTCGCCGATGTTGATCTGCCCGTCGAAGGCCAGCCAGCCGGCCGTCAGGGTCACCGAGGCCGCGAGGGTCGCGTTCAGGCCCAGCGCGGTGCCCGTGTAGACGCCGTTGACGCGAGCGACGGTGATCGCCTGCTCCTTCGCCTCCGTACTGACCTTCCGGTACGACCGGAAGGCCGCGTGGTTGCCGCCGAAGCCGTGCAGCGGGCGCAGACCGGTGATCAGGTCGGCGACCTTCGCCCCCGCCCGCGCCACCCGGGCCTGCTGCTCCTTGGTGCTGCTGCCGATCCGCTTGGACATCACGCTGAGGGTAGACAGGATCAGGGCCGTTCCCACCATGACGAGCAGGCCGAGCCGCAGGTCCGCCAGGCTCAGCGCGACCGCCGCGATCAGCACCGAGACCGAGGAGCTGATCAGCATCGGCACGACCTCGACGATGTCGGCGGTCTGGTCGGCGTCCTCGGTGGCGATGGTGAGCACCTCGCCGGACTTGAGGTCCACGTCCCGGGCCACCGGCTGGAGGCCGCAGGCCGCGACCTGCACCCGCCAGCGGTGGGCCTCGGTCGTGTTGGCCTTCTGCAGGATGCGCATCCCGTACCGCCACGACAGCGACACGGTCGTGATGATCACGGCCAGCGCGGAGATCGAGAGGACGAGCGCCTCCGTGCTCCGCTCGCGCATCGTGTGCTCGACGATCAGGCCGAGCGCGATCGGGAAAGCGGTCTCGCCCGCCTGGTACAGGCCCATGAGGACGGTGCCCCAGACCATGGCACCGGTGTTGCGGCGTATGGCGGTGCGGAGGATGTCGGATCCCGGGCGGCGGGATCCCCGGTCGTCAGGAGTTGTCATCAAGGTGCCGTGCAATCGCTTCGGGGGTTCGCAGGGTGAGCAGGTCACGGATGGTGATGGCGGGGCCGAATTCCCGGCGCAGGAGTCCGACCAGCCGTACGGCCAGCATGGAGTGTCCCCCGAGGGAAGTGAAGTCGCTCACCGCGCTCACCTCGTCGTCGTCCAGGTCCAGGGCCTCGGCGAAGAACTCGCACACCAGGGTCTCGGTCTCGGTCTCCGGGCCGCGCTCGCCCGAAGTGGTCAGCGCTCCCAGCGGCTTGGGCTCCGGCAGTGCCTTGGTGTCGGCCTTCCCGTTCACCGTGAGCGGGATGGCGTCGACCTGAGCGTAGTGCGTCGGACGCATGTAGTCCGGCAGTCCGGCGCCCACCTCGGCGGCGACGGCCGCCAGGTCGAAACCGTCCGCCAGTACGAGGTACGCGGCCAGTCGGTGGGCGCCGTCGACCTGCGGGTCGGGCTGGGCGACCGCGGCGGTGAAGCGCACCGCCGGGTGCGCGGCGAACGCCGCCTCGACCTCACCCAGTTCTACCCGGTGGCCGCGGATCTTGACCTGCTGGTCGGTGCGGCCGAGGTACATCAGGTTCCCGTCCGGCCGCCTGATCACCAGGTCGCCGGTGCGGTACATGCGCTCGCCGGGAGCCCCGAACGGGGACGCGACGAACCGGTGCGCGGTCTGGGCCGACTGGCCGAGGTAGCCGCGGGCGATGCCGATGCCGGAGACGTAGAGCTCACCGGGGACGCCGTCCGGCAGCGGCCGCAGCCACGGGTCCAGGACGAACACCTCGGTGTTGTCGATCGCCACGCCCACCACCGGGTCCACGCACTCGAAGGTGCCCACTCCCAGGGTGTTGATGGTGTATTCGGTGGGTCCGTACAGGTTGTAGCCGACGGTCCCCTCGGTCTCGGCGAGCCGCTGCCACAGGGTCGGGGTGACCGCCTCGCCGCCCAGCAGCACCAGCGCGGGGCGCCGGTCCGGGTTGTCGAGCAGGCCCTCGGCCACCAGCTGCTGCGCGTACGTCGGGGTCACGTTGACCACGTCGATCCCGTGCTCGCGGGAGTACTCGACCAGGGCGGGTGCGTCGCGTCGCAGTTCCTCGTCGCAGATGTGCACCTCGTGCCCGTCGGCGAGCCACAAAAGCTCCTCCCACGACATGTCGAAGGCGAAGGACACGGTGTGCGCGATCCGGAAGACCCGGTCGCCGTGCTCCGCCAGCACCGGTTCGAAGATCCGGCGCTGGTGGTTGACCAGCATGTTGGTGAGTCCGGCGTACTCGGTCACGACGCCCTTGGGCTTCCCCGTCGAACCGGAGGTGTAGATCGTGTACGCGGGGTGCCGCAGCCGGTTCGGGTCGTCCGGTGCGAACGTCACCAACGGCTCGGCCTCGGGAAGGGGGCGGTCCAGTTCGATCAGTTCGCCGGTCAGCCGGGGCGAGACGGCGCTGACGGTGAGGATCACCTCGGGCCGGGCGTCCGCGACGATCGTGGCGATCCGCTCGTCCGGGTGGTCCAGCTCCAGCGGTACGTATCCCGCTCCGGTGCGCAGCACGGCGAACAGGGCCACGATCCAGTCCAGCGAGCGCGGGATCGCGAGGCCCACGGTCTTCTCCGGGCCGATGCCGCGGCCGGCGAGCACGCCCGCCAGCAGGCGGCTGCGGTCCTGGAGTTCGGCGAAGGTCAGGCTCCGGCCGTGCGCGACGAGCGCGATCCGCTCGGGTGAGCGGTCCGCGGCCCGGTCGAAGCGGTCGACCACCGTGTCGGTGCCGATGTCCGTGCGGACGGCGGGCTCGGGCACCGGCCCGAGGCCGGGCAGCGCGCCGACCGGTCCGGTGGACCGGGCGAGGTCCTGGAGGACCCCGACGTAGTCGTCGAGGAGGCGGCGGGCGTCGGCGCTGTCGCCGTGGCGGTGCTCCAGCTTGACGGTGAGCCGGTCGCCGGGCGTGACCACCCAGGTGAACGGGTAGTGGGTGGAATCGTCCGACTTCACCTCGGTGATGCCGTGGCGGGCGTTCATCTCGGCGAGCCCGTCCAGGTCCAGGAAGTTCTGGAGCACGAACAGGTTGTCGAACAGGGTGTCGTGGCCGCTGGCCCGCTGGATCTCGCCGAGCCCCAGGTGCTCGTGCTCCATCGCTTCGACCCGGGCCGCCTGTACGGCGGACAGGTAGTCCCCGACCGTGTCGTCCGGCCGGGCCCGCGTCCACATGGGCACGGTGTTGAGGAGCACGCCGACGATGTCGGACAGGCCCTCGCCCTCGCGGCCGGAGACGGTCACGCCGAACACGGCGTCGCCGCGGCCGGTGTGGGCGCCGAGGAGCAGGCCGAAGGCGCCGGTGAGGACCGAGTTGAGGGTGACTCCGTGCGCCTTGGCCGTATCCCGCAGCAGGTCGGACTGTTCGGCCGTGAGCGTGTGGACGAGCGCGGGCGGCAGGTCGTCCGAGAGGGACGGTGCCGGTCCGGCGAGCAGTGTCGGGCCGGAGAGCCCGGCCAGGTGCCCGGCCCAGAACCGCTCCGAGAGGGCCGGGTCCTTGGCGGCGAGCGCCCGGGCGTGGTCCTCGAAGCGCGGCTCGGCCTGGGTCGCGTCCGGCTGCTCGCCGGCGAGTACGGCCCGGTAGGCCTCGAAGAGGTCCCGCAGCACGATCGCGCGGGACCAGCCGTCCCACAGCAGCAGGTGGTAGCTGAGGAGCAGGCCGTCGCGGCCGCCCGGCAGCCGGACCACGGTGAGCCGGATCAGCGGCGGCTCGGCCGGGTCGAATCCGGTGTTGCGGTCCCGGACGCGGAAGGCTTCGACCTCCTCGTCGCCCGACAGCTCGACCGTGTGGACGCCGACCCGGCGGCCCGCCTTGAGGACCTGGACCGGGTTGCCGTCGTCGTCGGTGGAGAAGCCGGCGCCGACGACGGGGTGCCGGGCCATGACGACGGCCATGGCCTCGGCCAGGGCTCCGGTGTCGAGGCGCCGGTCGAGGGCGAAGTAGCTCTGCGCGACGTAGTGTCCGGCCGAGCCCGCCAGCTGGGCCTGGAAGTACAGGCCCCGCTGGAGCGCGGTGACCGGCGCCGTGCGCTCCGCGGTCGCGGAGGCTTCCGCGAGGGCTTCCAGGGCGTCCAGCCAGTGCGCGGCGAGCTCGTCGGGGATCTCCTCGGCGAGGGTGAAGGTCGCGTGCAGGCTGCCGGTGGCCGCGTCGGTCCAGGCGTTGACCTCCACGGCGTACGGGCTGTCCCGGTCGGCGCCGGTGATGTGGAGCGCCTGGGACTCGCTGCCCCGGCCGAGGTAGTTGAACAGCACCTGCGGACGGGCGGTCAGCAGCGGGGCCGTCTGCGGGTTGAGGTGGCGGAGCCGGCCGTAGGCCAGGTGCCCGGACTCGTCCGGCTGGCGCTCGGCGAGCTCGCGGGCCGCCGCGACCGGGTCGGTGTGCGCGGTGAGCCGGACGGGCGCGATGGCGGTGAACCAGCCGACCGTGCGGGTGTAGTCGTGGTGCTCCGCCACCGCGACCCGGCCGTGGCGCTCCAGCTCGATCGCGAGATCGGTGGGTGCCGGCTGGATCCGCGTCAGGGCGGTGCGCAGGGCGCCGCACAGCAGCTCGGTGAGCGCGACGCCGAGCGCGGCGGGCGCGGTGCGCGTCACCCGGTCGCTGACGGCGGCGTCGAGCACCACGGTGGTGTCGCGCAGCGGGCCGACGGCCGGCAGCAGCGGGGGTGCCTGGAGGGTGTCGATCCAGTGTCCGAGGCCGGCGATGTCGCCGACGGACCGCAGGACCTGGGCCTCCGCGTACTCGGCGTAGGACGTGGTCGCCGGTGCGAGGGTCTCGCCGCGCAGTGCGGCCGCCATGTCGTCCAGCAGGATCAGCCAGGACACCGCGTCGACCGCGATGTGGTGCACGGTGATCACCAGGGTGCCGGTGGCCGCGAGCCAGGTGAAGGCGATGACGTC
This sequence comes from Streptomyces sp. ICC4, assembly GCF_003287915.1. Classification (NCBI taxonomy): domain Bacteria; kingdom Bacillati; phylum Actinomycetota; class Actinomycetes; order Kitasatosporales; family Streptomycetaceae; genus Streptomyces; species Streptomyces sp. ICC4. Next base: position 1,246,386 of record NZ_CP030286.1, read on the forward strand.
CCCGGTCTCGGGGTCGAGCCGGCCGGCGGCCTCGTTCGCGGCGTCCGCCGCGTCCGCCGCGTCCGAGTGGACGACGGTGGCCTCGCGGGCGGGTTCGGTGCGCAGGGTCCACGCGCCGTGCTCGGTGCGCAGCCGTATCCGCAGGGCCGGGTGGGCGGCCAGTACGGCGTCGGCGGCGCGCTCGATGTCGGCGAGCGCGGTGCCTTCGGCCACGTCCAGCGTTCTGGCCTGGGCGAACCGGGCGAGGGAGCCGCCCAGCTCGCGCTGGCGCAGGATGATCGGCGTGGGGGCCACCGGGCCGTCCTCGCGGCGCGCGGGAGCGGGCGCGGACGCCTGGGCCGGCGTGCGCGTGCCCAGGAGCTCGGCGAGCGCCCTCGGCGTCTTCAGCAGGAACACGTCGCGGGGTGCGATCGGCAGGCCGAGCGCCCTGGCCCGGTTGACCACGGTGATGGCGATGATGCTGTCGCCGCCGGCGCCGAAGAAGTCGGTGTCGGCGTCCGCGTCGGGGTGGGACAGCGTGTCGGCGAAGATGGCGACCAGCGGGGCGAGTACGGAGTCCGCGGCGGAGCCGGTGGCGGCCACCGGGGTGTCGTCCTGCGCGGCCCGCTCGATCAGGGCCTTGCGGTCCAGCTTGCCGTTGACGGTCAGCGGCAGGGCGTCCACGGGCAGGACCCGGCCCGGCACCATGTGTACGGGCAGCTTCTCCGCGAGGAGGGCGGAGAGGTCTCCGGGGACCCGGCCCACGACGTGGGCGACCAGGTGGTCGCCGCTGTCGGCCACGGTGACGGCCACGTCGACGACGCCGTCGAGGTCCCGCAGCGCGGCCTCGACCTCGCCGAGCTCGATGCGGAAGCCCTTGAGCTGCACCTGGTCGTCGGCGCGGCCGGTGAACTCCAGCTCGCCGTCGAGAGTGCGGATCGCGAGGTCGCCCGTGTGGTACATCCGGGAGCCGTCGCCCGCGAAGGGGTTCGCGACGAACCGGCCCGCGGTGAGGCCCGGCCGGCCCAGGTAGCCGAGGGAGACCTGGTCGCCGGCCACGTAGATGGCGCCCACGACACCCGGAGCGACCGGCTGGAGCCGGTCGTCGAGCAGGTAGGTGGTCAGGCCCGGGATGGGGCCGCCGATGGGGCTCACGTCGTCGCCGAAGGCGAAGTCCTCACCGGTCAGCACCCGGTGGGTCACGTGGACGGTCGTCTCGGTGATCCCGTACATGTTGACGAGCTCGGGCGAGGCGGCGCCGTGCCGCTCGACCCAGCCGCGCAGCCGTCCGAGGTCCAGCGCCTCGCCGCCGAAGACGACCCGGCGCAGGGCGGGGAGCGACGGGCCGGTGAGCGACCGGCCGGCGTGCCGATCGGCCTCGGCGAACTGGTAGAAGGCCGAGGGCGTCTGGTTGAGCACGGTCACCCCGCGCTCGCGGACCAGGCGGTGGAAGTCGACCGGGGAGCGGGTCAGCCCGTAGTCGGGGACGAGCAGCTCGCCGCCGTGGACCAGGGCGCCCCACAGCTCCCAGACCGCGAAGTCGAAGGAGTAGGAGTGGAACTGCACCCACACGTCGTCCGGGCCGAAGGCCATGTCCGGCTGGGTGTTGGCGAGCAGCGCGACCACGCTGGAGTGCGGGACGACGACGCCCTTGGGCTTGCCGGTGGAGCCGGAGGTGTAGATCACGTAGGCGGGGTCGTGCCAGCTGACCTCGCCGGCCTCGCCGTCCCGGGCGTTCGCCTCGGCGTCCGCTGAAGCGTGCGGCTCGTCGCCCTGTACGAGGACGCGGGCGGTGACGCCCGCACGGTCCAGGAGCTCCGTGAAGCGTTCGCGCTGACCGGGATCGACGAGGACGACCTGCGGCGCGGCGTCCGCGAGGACGTACTCGAGGCGCCCGTCCGGATAGGCCGTGTCGAGCGGTACGTAGGCGCCGCCCGCGCTGACGATCGCGACCAGGGCGACGACCTGCTCGATGGTGCGCGGGACGGCCACGGCCACGCGCCGGCCCGGCCGGACCCCGGCCGCGCGCAGGGCTGCGGCCAGTTCGTTCTTGGCGGCAGCCAGTTCGCCGTAGGTCAGCGACCGGGTGGTGCCGTCGAGCGCGCACTGGGTGACGGCGGTGGCCGCCGGGTCCCGGTCCGCCGCGGCGTCGAACAGGCCGCCGAGGGTGGTCGGGGTGATCCGTGCGGGGCTCCTGCCCTCCTTGGGCACGAGGTCGCCGACCGGGGCGTCCGGCCGGGCGAGCAGGCCGGTGAGGGTGTGCGCGAAGCGGCCGAGGATGTCCTGGGCGCTGCTCTCGCGCAGCAGTTCGCCGTCGTAGATCAGGTTGAAGCGCGGGCGCCCGTCGAGGGCCCGCTCCACGACGAGGGTCAGCGGGTAGTGCGGGGCTCCCTCGTTGACGAGGTCCGTGATGGCCAGCGTGTCGCCGGTCCGGCGCAGGGCGGCCACGTCGGTCGCCACGTCGAACACCACGAGGGTGTCGAAGAGGGGGCCGACGCCGGCCTGGCGGCCGATCCGGGCCAGCGAGACGTGCTGGTGCGGCAGGACCGCGCCCTGGTGTTCGCGCACCGAGGCGAGCAGTTCGCCCGCCGTGGTGCCGGCGGTCCACCGGGCGCGCAGCGGGATGGTGTTGATGAACAGGCCGACCATGTCACCGATGCCGGGGACGTCCGCGTCGCGGCCGGAGACGGTGGAACCGAAGACCACGTCGCCGGAGTGCAGGATGGAGCCGAGGGTCAGTGCCCAGGCGCTGTGCACGGCCACGCTCAGCGGCACGCCGGCCGCGCGGACGGCCGCGTCGATGTCTTCGGCCGGTTCCACGGAGGTGTCGGCGAAGCGGTCGGACGGGGTGTGCTCCCTGGCCACCAGCGAGGGGCCGGGGAGCCCGGCGAGCTCGGCGCCCCACACCCGGTCGCTCTCGTCCGCGTCGCGGCCGGCGAGCCAGCCGACGTAGTCGGGGAAGCCGCTCAGCGTGTACATGCTGCCCGGCGCGTGGTACTCGGCGAGCAGCGTGCGCAGCATCGCGGGCACCGACCAGCCGTCGGCGATGATGTGGTGGACGGTCTGCACCAGGACGTCGCGGCCCGATTCCGGGTCGCGGACCAGCGTGAACCGCATCAGCGGGCCGGTGGCCAGGTCGAATCCGGCGCGGCGGTCCCGCTCGGCGTGGGCGTGGAGCTCCTCGTCGGTGATGCCGGGCCGCTCCAGCGTGGTGAAGGGCGCCTCGGCGCCGCTCTCCAGCACGGAGACGACGCGGCCGTCGGCGAGGGCCTGGAACCGCGCGGCCAGGTTCGGGTACAGGACGAGGAGCCGGGTGGCGGCGGCCGCGAGGCGGCCGGCGTCGAGCTCGCCCTCCAGGGTCAGCAGCTGCTGTTCGACGTAGCTGCCCGCGGAGTCCTCGTCGAAGACCGAGTGGAAGTACAGGCCTTCCTGGAGCGGGGTCAGGGGCAGGACGGCGCGCAGGGCGGGGCCGTCCAGGGCGTCGACGTCGGCCTGCGTCAGGCGTACCAGCGGGAAGTCGCTGGGCGAGTGGCCGCCTTCGTCGAGCGCGGCCAGGGCGGTGAGGGCCTCCCGGAAGTACCCGCCGATCGCCTCGACGTCCTCGTCGGTGAACATCCCGTCGGGCCAGGAGATGGTGGTGACGAGTTCGTACTCGCCGGTGGCGGCGGGTTCGGCGATCGCGTTGAACTCCAGGGCGCGCGGCAGGCGCATCCGCGGGTCGCGCTTCTCGCCGAGCTGCCCGGTGGTTCCGCAGAGCTGCCAGTCCCCGGACGCGCCCGCGTCGAAGCGGCCCAGGTAGTTGAACAGGACCTGGGGCGCGGGGGCCGTGAAGGCGGCGTCGGACAGGTAGCGCAGGGCGCCGTAGGAGACGCCGTTGCTCGGGACCCGGGCGAGGTCCTCCTTGACCGCCTTGAGGGCGGCCGCGAGGTACTCGGGGGCGGTGAAGTCGGCGGCCCGGCCGGGGTCCACGGTCACCGGGAACAGGGTCGTGAACCAGCCGACGGTCCGCGACAGTTCCGGCTCGACGCCGGCGGGGCCCGCGACGTGGCGTCCTTCGCGTCCGTGGCCCTCGAGTTCGATGTGGGCGAAGGTCTGGTCCTGGCCGCGGTCGCGGCGCCACCGGGCGAGGGTGACGGCGAGCGCGGTCAGCAGGACGTCGTTGACGCCCGCGTGGAACTTCGCCGGTACCTCGCCCAGCAGCGCGGCGGTGACCTCGGGGCCGACCGTGACGGTCCGGTCCCGCTCACGCTCGACCGTGTCGGCCTCGGACGGTGCCCGCCGGCCGAGCGGCGCGTCGGGTCCCGGCAGGGGGCGCTCGAAGTGGGTGCGGTCCGCGTCGAACTCCGCGCCGCCCAGGAGCTGGGTCCAGCGCCGGAACGACGTGCCCACCGCGGGCAGTTCGACGGCTTCGCCCGCGGAGGTCTGGCGCCATGCCGTGGCCAGGTCCTCCATCAGGACCCGCCAGGACACGCCGTCGACCACCACGTGGTGGGCGACGAGGACCAGTTGGCGTGCCTCACGGCGCCAGACGGACCGCAGCATCACGCCGTTGTCCGGGTCCAGCGCTTCGGTGGCGAGGGCGACGCACTCGTCGAGCGGGAGGTCGCTCTCCTGCCAGCCGGCGGTGATCCCTTCGGCCTCCGGGATGTCGAAGCTCCAGCGCTCGCCGCGGACGAGCCGGGCGCGCAGCATGTCGTGCCGGGCCACGACGGAGTCGAGGACGGCGGCGAGGGCGTCGGCGGTGAGGTCCGCCGGGGTGTTCAACACGACCGCCTGCACGAAGCCGTCGATCGCGTCGGTGGTGCGGCCGAGCCACTGGACGATGGGCGATCCCGTGACGGGACCGGTCGCGACGTCGGCGTGGTCCGCCCGGGCGACGTCCTCGCGGCCGGCCACCGCCGCGAGCGCGCCCAGGACGCTGTTGGCGAAGATCTGTCCCGCGGTGACGTAGAGGCCCGCTTCGCGCAGCGCGCTCAGCAGCGAGATCGCGAGGATGCTGTCGCCGCCGAGCTGGAAGAAGTCCTGGTCGACGCCCACCTCCTCCAGCCGCAGTACCGAGGCGACGGCCGCGCAGACCGCGCGCTCGTCGTCGGTGGAGGGCCGCAGGAACGAGCCGGTGACGATCTCGGGTTCGGGCAGTGCGCGGCGGTCGAGCTTGCCGTTCGCGGTGAGCGGGAACTCGGTCATCACGACGACGTGGGCGGGCACCATGTACTCGACCATGTGCCCGGCGGCCCACGCCTTGACCTCGTCGGCCGTCAGGCCCTCGCTGTCGGCGGCCGGGATCACGTACCCCACGAGGTAGGTGCCGCCCGCGCTGTTCTTCTTCGCGATGACGCAGGTGTGCCGCACCCCGGGGTGCTCCGCGAGGCCGACCTCGACGTCCTCGAGCTCCAGGCGCATGCCGCGGATCTTGATCTGGTTGTCGGCCCGGCCGAGGAAGTCGAGCGATCCGTCCGGGGCGAACCGGGCGAGGTCACCGGTCCGGTAGAGGCGGGAGCCGTCGTCCGCGAAGGGGTTCGCCACGAACCGCGAGGCGGTCAGCCCGGGTGCGCCGACGTATCCGCGGCCGAGGAGGAAGCCGCCCACGTAGAGCTCGCCGCCGACGCCGACCGGCACCGGGCGCAGCTCGTCGTCGAGGACGTACAGCTGGGTGTTGGGGTTGGCCTTGCCGATCGAGGTCGACAGGCGTTCGGCCTCGCCCCGGTAGATGACGTGGGAGACGCCGATGGTCGTCTCGGCCGGGCCGTAGCCGTGGTACATGGGGATGTCGAGCCGGGTGCGGTAGCGCTCGTACAGCTCGGGGGTGAGCACCTCGCCGCCGCACCACACGTGGCGCATGCTGTCGAGCCGGTCGGAGTCGCCCGCGATCTCCAGGAGGACGTCCAGCATGGAGGAGACGAGGTAGGTGAAGGTGACGCGGTGCTCGGCGATCACGCTCAGCAGGTGGTGCGGATCGCGTTCGCCGCCGGGCCGCAGGACCACGAGCCGGCCGCCGCACACGAGCGGGAGGAAGATCTCGTTGATGGATATGTCGAAGGACAGCGGCGCCTTGAACAGGGACGCGTCGTCGTGGCCGAAGCCCAGGATCTCGTTGACCTGCCAGAGCAGGCGCTCGCTGATCGCCTCGTGGCGGATCATCGCGCCCTTGGGGCGGCCGGTGGAACCGGACGTGAAGATCACGTAGGCCAGGGAGTTGCCGGGGGCGGTGATTCCGGTGCCCTCGGTGGGCTGGTCGGCGTACCGCCAGTCGTCGAGGTCGACGGTGACGGCGGCCGGTTCGGCGGGGTCGTGCTCGCCGGAGCCGCTCAGCTGCACCACGACCCGCGCGTCGTCGATGACGACGGCGCGGCGCGCGGCGGGCCACTGCGGGTCGAGCGGTACGAAGGCGCAGCCGGCCTGCAGCACTCCGAGGAGGCCGATCACCATGTCGGCGGAGCGGCCGAGCGAGATGCCGACGACCTGCTCGGCGCCCAGTCCGCGTCCGATCAGGTGGTGGGCCAGCTGGGCGGACAGCTCGGCCGCCTGGCGGTAGGTCAGCGAGCGGTCTTCGTCGATGATGGCGACCGCGTCCGGCCTGAGCCGCGCCTGCTCGCGGAACATCTCCACGATGGTCGGCCGGACCCGGTCCGCCCCGGTGTCGTTCCACTCGGCCAGGGTCTTGAGTCGCTCCGCCGGGTCGGACGGGCCGATGGTTCCGATGGGCCGGTCCGGAAAGTCCGCCAGGTCGTCCAGCGCGCGCTGCGCGTCGGACGCCAGGACCCCCTCGGGTACGGCGATGCCGATGCCGTCCGGGCCGGCTTCGCCGGTCTCCCAACCGCTCGGTGCGCTGCCGCCGTTGTCGACCCATCCGAGGACGTCCGCGAACAGCGTGCCCGGGGTGAGGTCGATGCCGTCGGGGCTCTCGCCCGTCGCCCAGAACGACAGTCCGATGGCACAGGCCTCGGCGACGGTCCGATCGGCGTGGCCGCCGGTGCGCCGGCGCACGTCGGCCAGGCGCGTAGGAGAGATCAGCACGAGACGAGCGCTCGGTTCCATCATTGAAGACTCAACACCCTTCCAAGGTACGAAGGCTAGCCTAACCTAAATTAGGGTTACCTAACTACCGTCTCGCCAGGCCCGCCAGAGTCGCGCGTAGCGGCCTCCCAGGGCCACCAACTCCTCGTGCGTGCCCTGTTCCACGACGCGTCCCGCGTCCAGCACGGCGATCCGGTCGGCCGCCACCGCCTGGGTCAGCCGGTGGGCCACGAACAGCGTGGTCCGGCCCGAACAGGCGGCCAGAACGGCCCGTTCCAGCTCGGCAGCGCCCTCGCTGCCCGCTTCCGCGGTCGACTCGTCGAGCACGACCACGGGCGCCCTGCCCAACACCAGCCGGGCCAGGGCGATCTGGGCGACCCTGGTGCCGTCCGCCCGCTCACCGCCCTCGCCGACCGCGGTGTACAGCCCGTCGGGCAGCGCCTCGACCCACTCCTGCGCGCCCACGGTGCGCAGCGCGGCCGTCAGTTCGGCGTCGGTCGCCGCCGGCGCGGCCAGCCGCAGGTCGTCGGCGAGCGGACCGGAGAACACGTGCGTCTCCTGGGTCAGGATGCTCACGAGCGACCTCGCCCCGGCCTCGTCCAGATCGGCGAGGTCGGTCGACCCGACGCGCACCGACCCGGCCTGGGGGGTCCCGATGCCGGCGATGAGGGCGGCCAGGGTCGTCTTGCCGGCGCCCGTGGCGCCCACCAGGGCCAGTGAGCCGCCCGCCGGGATCGTCAGGCTGACGTCCCGCAGGACCGGCTCCTCGGAGCCGGGGTAGGCGAAGGTCAGCCCCTTCACCGTCACCGGGTACGACGCGTTGTCCGCCGGCGCGGCGGCCGAGTCGCCGAGCAGCCTCTCCTCCGCGGGCTCCGCCAGCACTCCGACGAGCCGGGTCAGGCTCGCGCCCGACTTCTGGGCCTCGTCGAAGGTGAACATGATGGCGCCCAGCGGGGTGAACAGGCGGTGGAACACCAGCGGCGCGGCCGACACCGCGCCGAGGGTGGCGGAGCCGGTCTCCAGCAGGACGTAGCCCACCACGAGGATCAGGGCCAGGCCGATGAACTCGGCCCGGTTCTCCCTGCCGACGAACCGGCCGAAGAAGCGGAACACCTCGATCCCGAGGTCCTTCACCCGCCGGGAGTCGCCCTCCACCCGCTCGCGGAACGCCTCTTCCAGGCGGTGCGCCCGCACCGTCTCGATGCCGTTCAGACCGCTGATCAGCGCCTGGGCGCGATCGGCCTGGGCGACCCGCTGCTGCCGGTAGAGCGGGGCGGACCGGGGGAGGTACCAGCGCAGGGCCAGCGCGTAGGCGGGCAGCGCACAGGCGCCGGCCAGGCCGAGGCGCCAGTCGAGCCCGAACATGCCGACCGTGGCGATGGCCACCAGCACACCGGCGGAGAACACCGTGGGAATGGCGGACCGGATGCCCTTGGACAGGACGGCGACGTCGTCGCCGACCCGGGAGAGCACGTCACCGCGGCCCACTTGTTCGATCCGGGCGCTGGGCATGCCCAGCACGGCGCGGACGGCGCCTTCGCGCAGTTGCGCGAGCAGGTCGGCGCCGAGCCGCCCGATCAGGTAGGTCGACAAGGCGGTGGCCGCCGCGCCAAGAAGCGCGGCGGCCACCATCAGGGCCCCGATCGTGATCAGGATCGAACGCGGTTCGCCCCCGATCACTCCGTCGACCACCCGGCTGAGCAGCAGCACGGGGAGCATCTGGAGCGCCGCACCGGCAACCGTGCTGAGGACGGCGGCGGACGTCAGCCAGGGCATCGTGCGGCAGTTCGCCGCCACCCATCGGGCCGCTTCACGTCCGGTCGTCGTGCGCAGGGTTGCCGGGGCGACACGCGTATCGGTGGCGCTCACACCTAGCCGACCGACTTGACGAGCTCGTCGATGGCGAAGGGCAGGGAGGGCAGGGTGGCCTGCGACATGGCCGCGCCGGCCGCGGCGCCCTCGCTGTCCAGCAGGTAGGACACCTTGTTGGCCTTGGTGACCTTCAGGTTGGCGAAGAGGTCGAACTTCTTCAGCGCGTCCGTGTCGGCCTTGTCGTTGATGACGAAGACGCGGTCGACGTCGATGAGGTCCATGCGCTCCGGGGAGAGCCCGAAGGAGAACTTGCCGTCGGCGAGCTTGTCGATCTCGGCCTGGCCCTTGAAGCCCATGCCGGTCAGGAGCTGGCCGCGCACGTCGGTGGTGGTGAAGGGGTTGACCGCGTCCTTGTACCAGGACAGCGAGACGGCGGTCTGGGTGGCGAACTCGGGGTGCGCCTTCTTCACCGAGGCGAGCTTGTCCTGGATGCCCTGGACCATCGCCTTGCCCTCATCGGCCTTGCCGAGCGCCTTGGAGATGTGGAGGGCGTTGTCCGACCACGGAGCGCTGAAGGGCTCCTTCTCGGCCTTGGTGCGGCCGACCGTCGGGGCGATCTTCGAGAGCTTGTCGTAGGCGGCCTGGTCGATCTCGGAGTAGACCGCGATGATCAGGTCGGGGCGCAGGGCCGCGATCTTCTCGAAGTTGGGGCCGGCGTCACCGTTGTTCATGATGACCTCGGGCTTGGTCTCGCCCCACTTGTCCTTCACCCAGGGCCACTGGGTGTTGATGTCGGGGCTCTGACCCGCCGGGTTCGGGTACTGGTCGACCATGCCGACCGGCTTGATGCCGAACGCGAGGATGTTCTGGTCGTCGGTGTAGCCGACGGACACGACCCGCTGCGGGGCCTTCTTGACCTCGGTGGAGCCGAAGAAGTGCTCGACGGTGACCGGGAACGCACCGGCGGCGGCCGGGGCGTTGGCAGCGTCGTCCTTCTTGTCCTTGTCCGCCGTGTCGGAACCGCATCCAGCGAGGAGGCCTACACCGAGGGCCGCGGCGGACACGCCTGCCGCCAGCCGCCGCCAGGGCTTCATACGTGTCGTTCGGTCGAGGAGCATCCGGAATCCCTTGCTTTCGTGCTGTCCACTGCGGCCCCACATAAGGGCAGGCAAACCGTACCCCGGGGAAGTGAGGTAAGCCTAGCCTAAGTCGCGAGGCTCTCGTTCCGGTTGCCCGAACTCTGGACATGGGTCCGGCCGATGGGCACGACGAGCGGCCGGTCGCCCACCGGATCGTCGATCACCACGGCGCGCAGACCGAACGCCTCGAGCAGCAGCTCGGCGGTCAGCACATCGCGCGGGTGACCCTGCGCCAGGACCGAACCCGCCTTCATCACGATCAGGTTGTCGCTGTAGCGCGCGGCCAGGTTGAGGTCGTGGAGCACCATGACCACCGTGCATCCCGACTCGTGCAGGTCGTCGACCAGGTCGAGCACGTCGACGGCGTGCGCCAGGTCCAAGTAGGTGGTGGGCTCGTCGAGCAGCAGCAGGTCGGTGCCCTGGGCGAGGGTCATCGAGATCCAGACCCGTTGCCGCTGACCCCCGGAGAGCGCGTCGACGGGACGGTCGGCCAGGTCGGCCACCCCGGTCATGGCCAGCGCGCGCTCCACGACGGAGGCGTCGTCCGAGGACCACTGCCGCAGCCAACTCTGGTGCGGGTGGCGGCCCCTGGCCACGAGGTCGGCCACCGTGAGCCCCTCCGGGGCCACCGGCGCCTGCGGCAGCAGGCCGAGCTTCTTCGCCACGTCCCTGGTCCGGAGCCGGGCGATGTCCTCGCCGTCCAGCACGACCGATCCCCTGGTCGGCTTGAGCAGCCGGGACAGCGTCCGCAACAGGGTCGACTTGCCGCAGCCGTTGGGGCCGATGATCGTCGTCACCACACCCGGCGGGATCGACACGTCCAGCGCGTCGATCACGGTCCGATCGCCGTACCCGACCGTGACGCCCTTGGCCGCCAGCCGCGCACCGTCCACGGTCCCGGAATCGATCCCGGACCCGGCCCCGGACTCGATCCCGGTGATGTGCTGAGCGACCATGCCCCCCCCTTATTTAGGCTTGCCTAACCTTTTTACCATCTAGCGGCGGTTCGCCCGCACCAGGAGGTAGATGAGGAAGGGGCCGCCGATCGCGGCGGTGACCACGCCGACGGGCAGGCTGATCGGAAGTACCGTACGGGCGACCAGGTCCGAGCCGATCAGCAGCAGCGCGCCCACCACGGCGGACGCCACCAGCGGCGGTGTGGGGCACTTCGTCAGACGGATCGCCACCTGCGGCGCCACCATGGCGACGAACGGGACCGGTCCCGCCGCGCTCACCGCGAAGCCGGCCAGGAGCACGGCGCAGAGCAGCATGACGGCCCGTACCACCGCGTACCGGACGCCGAGGCCGGCGGCCACGTCGTCGCCGAAGTGCAGCGGCTTGAACTGGAAGGCGACGCACGCCACGACGACCGCGAGGATCGCGGTGCCCCAGAGGGCCACCCCCACCTCGTCCCACGACCGGTTGTCCAGGGAGCCCACCAGCCACGCCTGGGCCCGCGCCACGTCCCTGATGTCGGCGGTGACCAGCAGCCAGGTCGTGACCGCCTCCATCACGGCGCTCACGGAGAGGCCGATGAGGATGAGCCGGAAGCCGTCGACCCCGCGCCGCCACGCCATGAAGTACACGAGCAGCCCGGTGGCGAGACCGCCCGCGAGCGCCGCCCCGGACAGGCCCACGGAGCTGACGACCGCGGCGGTGGCCCCGCCCGAGACCGTCACCAGGCACACCGCGACCGCGCTGGCGCCTCCGGTGATGCCCAGGATGTCCGGACTGGCCAGCGGATTGCGGGCGATGGACTGGGTGATCGCCCCGGACATCCCCAGGGCGATGCCCACGACGAGCCCGGCCAGGGCCCGCGGCATGCGCAGGTCCATGATCACGAACTCGTCGACCCGCTCGCCCCCGCCGAAGAGCGTGGCGACCACCTGCGGCAGGCCGATGGGGAAGTCCCCCACGGCGATGGACAGGCAGAACACCAGGAAGGCCGCGGCCATCAGCAGCAGCGTGACCAGCACGATCCTGGGCCGCCACACGAACGACACGCGGCCGAGCCGCACGCCCGGCGCCACCGGGCGCTTCACCACTGTCACGTTCATGCGCTCTTGAACTTTCCCCGCCACACCAGGACCGCGAAGAACGGGGCGCCGAGCAGGGCGACGAGGACACCCGCGTCCAGTTCGCCCGGCCGCACCACCACGCGCCCCACGATGTCGCAGACCAGAAGGACGACCGCGCCGAGCAGACCCGCGTAGGGCACCAGCCAGCGGTAGTCGGGCCCGGCCAGGTGCCGGGCCACGTGCGCCACCATGAGTCCGAGGAACGCGATGGGGCCGCACGCCGCCGTCGCCGCGCCCGCGAGCAGGGTGATGGCGATGATGCCGACGGTCCGGATCAGGGTGATGTTGACACCCAGTCCGCGCGCCACGTCGTCACCGAGGTTGAGCAGGTTGACGGAGGGCAGGGTGGCCAGGGCCAGCACCAGCCCGACCACGATGAACGCGGTGACCGGCCAGATGACGTCGAAGCGGACGCCCGCGACGGAGCCGGAGTTCCAGAACCGCAGGGCGTTCAGCGCCGCCTTGTCCGACAACGCCACGGCCGTGGTCATCGCCATGAGGAACACCGTGACCCCCTGCCCGGCCAGGGCGAGCGTCAGCGGATTGCCGGCGCCCCGGCCGATGCTGGAGAGTCCGAACACGACGACACCGGCGATCGCGGCGCCCAGGAAGGCGAACCAGACGTACTGGAACGGGTCGGTGAGCCCGAGCAGGGAGATCGCCGACACGACGGCGAACGAGGCGCCGGTGTTCACGCCCAGCAGGCCGGTGTCCGCGATGGGGTTGCGCGTGTACCCCTGGATCAGCGCCCCGCCGACGCCCAGGGCGATGCCCGCCACGATCGCGAGCACCGTACGGGGCACCCGCACGGTCTGCATGATGAGCCTGGCGTCCGAGACCTTCTGGTCGGGGTCCGGGGCCGCGAACAGCCCGTGCCACGCCTCGGCGGGACTCAGCGCGCGCGCACCGACCGCGAGGGAGACCACGGCCGCGACCAGGAGGACCGCGAGGATGGTGGCCAGGCCCGCCAGCCGGCGTCGCCGGGCCGCCGCGATCCGGGAGGGCGCCGGGCGTTCCACGGTGGCCGTGCCCGTGTCGAGGCGGGTCATCCCGTGCGTCCGGCGCGGACGGTGTGCCGCCTGGGTATCACGCGCCCGTGGGCGGGCGGGCCGCCGGCGCGGCGACGGGTGCCAGGAGACACGGACGTTCCTTTCTCGGGGTTCTGCTGCATGCACACTACTGCCGTGCCTGCCGGTGCGAACGCACCACAGACACGGCAGCGGGCCTGGGCCGACGGGCCGGTCACAGCACTAGATGGCCGGCTGGCGGGCTCCGCCTTCGGCTCCCCCGGCGACCGGCCTGACCTGGTCGGGCACGGTCTTGAGGTTCCGGTCGAGGATCGAGTCGAGTATCTCGCCGACGCGGACCGCGGTGTTGGACAGCAGCGAGGAGGTGATGCCGTGGGTGTGCTCGGTGCCGCCCTGGAGGTAGATGCCGCAGCGCAGTTCGAGGTCGGTGCTCACGCGGTAGTCGCGCTCGACCCGGACCCGGCCGTGGTCGTCGCGGTGGCAGCGGTCGGCGACCTCGCCGAGCAGGCCCAGGCCGTCCGCCTGCTGGTAGCCGGTGGCGCACACCACGACGTCGGCGTCCAGCACGTTCTCCTCGCCGGTGACGAGGGACTTGACGGTGGCGCGGACCCCGTCGGCCGTCTCCTCCACGCCCGTCAGGCGCGAGACGTTCAGGAAGCGCAGCCGCTCGGTGCCGAGCACCTTCTCCTGGTACGACTGCCGGTACAGGTCGTCGATGAGGTCGATGTCCACCACGGAGTAGTTGGTGTTGCCGTGGTAGTCCATCAGCCGGCGCTTGATGTCCTCGGGCGCCGAGAAGTACTCGTCCACCGCCTGGGGGTCGAAGATCCGGTTGGCGAAGCTGCTGTCGTCCGCGGGGCTGTAGCCGTAGCGGGAGAAGACCGCGCAGACCTCGGCCCGGGGGAAGCGGCGGTGCAGGTAGGCGACGTTCTCGGCGGCGCTCTGGCCGGCGCCGACCACGATGAAGCGGGTGGGCTCGGTGCCTTCCAGGCCGTCCACCTTCGACAGCAGGTCGGTGTTGTGCCAGACGTGCTCGGTCCGCTCGACGCCCTCCGGCATGACCGGGCGGAGCCCGGTTCCGACGATGAGGTTGCGGGCCCGGTGGACGACGACCTCGTCGCCGGAGCGCGCGGTCACGTCGAGGTACTCGATCACGCCGTCACGCACGACGGGCTCGACGGAGACGACCTGGTGGCCGTACGAGACCATGTCGTCGACCTTGGCCGCGGCCCACTCGAGGTAGTCGTGGAACTCCACGCGGAGCGGGAACAGGTTCTTGTGGTTGACGAAGTCGATCAGCCGGCCCTTGCTCTGCAGGTAGCAGAGGAAGCTGTACTCGCTGGTCGGGTTCCGAAGCGTCACCAGGTCCTTCATGAAGGACACTTGCATCGTCGCGTCGTCGATGAGCATGCCGCGGTGCCACCCGAAGCGGGGCTGCTGCTCGAAGAAGTGAGCGGTGACCGCCTCCTGCCTTCCGACGCGCGCGTTGTGCTCGCTGAGCGCGATCGCCATGGCCACGTTCGACGGCCCGAAGCCGATGCCGATCAGATCGTGGATCAGTGGTGCGTCGCCAGGAAGAGCCTGTGACATGTCACTCCCATTGGTGCGGGACAGCCGCCTGCCAGGCGTCTTGTCAAGGTGGGGGAAAGGGGGGAGTCCAGGCACGCCGGTGACCGGCAGCCGAGTGGAACTTAGGTAAAGCTAACCTGATCCAGGCGGGCTGTCGACCAGGCAAAGCGGACAACACGCCCACACTCGGGTCAATAGAGCCCAGAATCGGGGTTGTTGCACTGTTAGGTAAGCCTTGCTTTACTTGCTTCTGGTTATTGTGCTCTTCTGAGGAGGAACCCCGATGCGGGTCGTCATGTTCGGCTATCAGACCTGGGGCCATCGCACCCTGAAGGCGCTCCTGGACTCCGAGCACGACGTGGTGATGGTCGTGACGCACCCCAAGAGCGAGCACGCCTACGAGAAGATCTGGAGCGACTCGGTCGCCGACCTCGCCGAGGAGCACGGCGTTCCGGTCGTCATCCGCAACCGTCCCGACGACGAGGAGCTGTTCCAGAAGCTCAAGGAAGCCGACCCGGACATCCTCGTCGCCAACAACTGGCGCACCTGGATCCCGCCGCGCATCTACACGCTGCCGCGGTACGGCACCCTCAACGTGCACGACTCGCTGCTGCCCAAGTACGCCGGCTTCTCCCCGCTGATCTGGGCCCTCATCAACGGCGAGGCCGAAGTGGGCGTCACGGCGCACATGATGGACGAGGAGCTCGACGCCGGCGACATCGTCGTCCAGCGCGCGGTCGCCGTGGGCCCGACGGACACGGCCACGGACCTGTTCCACAAGACGGTCGACCTCATCGCCCCGGTCACGATCGGCGCCCTCGACCTGATCGCCTCCGGGCAGACCGAGTTCACCAAGCAGGACCGGTCCCAGGCCAGCTTCTTCCACAAGAGGGCCGAGGAGGACATCCGGATCGACTGGTCCTGGCCCGCCGAGGTCCTGGAGCGCCTGGTCCGCGCCCAGTCCGCGCCGTACCCGGCCGCGTTCACCTTCCACAAGGGCAAGCGCCTGGAGGTGCTCTCCGCCGTCCTGTCCGAGGGCCTGTACGGCGGCACCCCCGGCCGCATCTTCTACCGGGAGGGCGAGGGCGTGGTGATCGTCGCCGGCGCCGACGCCCGCACGGGTCGCAACCACGGCCTGGCCATCACCCGCGTACGGACCGAGGACGGCCGCGAGCTGCCCGCGTCCGAGTACTTCAAGACCATGGGCGGCTACCTCGCCGACCGCCCCTGAGCCGATCGCCGGCCCGCCCCGGACGGTCCCCGGGCGAGCCGGCGGTCACCTTCGCGCACGGCCCCATCCCCCTCCTACGGGGCCGTGCGCGGGTCCGGGAGGGTGAGGCGGGTGGCCGGTGCGGCGGCCGGCAGGGCGATGGGGCCGGCGCCGTCGTGATCGCGCGCGACGCCTGCCAGCGGACGGGTGCGTTCCGCCGCCCGGGCCATCCACTGCCACACCGGGAACGGGGTGCCGGGCGCCGCGGCCGCGGGCTCCGCGCCGCTGATCCACGTCGTGAGGGTGAAACGGTGGTCGGCGAACCGCCCGCTCGGGCAGGTGGACGGGACGACCTCGTGGAAGGCCCCGGCCGGGAAGAACACGATGCTGTCGTGCTCGGGTTCGACGGTGCGGTAGGACTCCGCCGGCTGTGCTCCGCCGGCGTGGAGCAGGGTGTCGTACAGCCGGAGCTGACCGCCGCCGAAGCCGCGGGGCGTGCCGTGGAGGTAGTACACCGCCGACAGCGCCGTGCTCACGTCACGGACCCGTGAGGCGTCCGTGTGCAGTCCGTAGTGCCCCCCCTTCCCCGTGCGCCGTCAGGACCGTCAGGGTCTGCGTGAGCGCGGCCCGGTGGCCGAGGACCTCCTGGACCAGGGGCAGACAGTCCGCGAGGTGCGCGCTGAACACGGAGCTGGTCACGGGCAGGACGAGGGAGCTGCGGCCCTTGTGGGACACCTGGCCCGAAAGGGGGTCCACGACCGTCCCCGCGCTGAAGTCGCCCTGCCGGGAGATCGCGTACTCCAGCAGGGAGCCGGCCCGTTCCGCTCCGAGGAAGTTCTCCAGGCGGCAGACCGGCGCCGGCACCACCGGGACCGTGGACCACTGGTCGGAGGGAGGCAAGGCCTGGCTGCTGATTTCCGTCGGCGTGGCCGGTTCCATCGCGTTTCCGCTCATGGCCCGGAACCGTATGCGGAACCTCCGATGCCGCCGAAGGAGCACACGGGGGCGCACGGGAGTACGCCGGGCAGGGCCGCCTGCACCACCGCCCGGAACCCGTTTCAGGCAGGCACCGCCGGCACGACCACCGCGGTGAGGAGGAGGTCCGCTCCGGCCAGCCACCGTCCCGAGACGACGATGTCCTTGAAGTCCAGGTCCTTCTGGACCCTGCCCCCCTCCGGCCCGGGCGGCGGATACCGCCACGCCTTGTACGCGCTCTCCTTGGCGCTGAACGGCAGCCGGTCCCATCTGATGCCGGGGCGCTCCCGCAACAGGGCCCTGATGTCCGCGGCTTCGTGGGGCACGGAGATCGTTCCGAGCACTCCGGGAGGCAGGGCGGCATGCGGCTCGGCGTCGATGCCGATCGCCCCGATGCTCGACGATTCGGCGACCGCCGCGGCCCGGTAACTGTGGCAATGGGTGATCGACCCCCTGATCCGGTCCGGCCACAGCGGCGCGCCGCGGTCGTCGCGGAGGATCGGCCCGGGCGGGACGCCGAAGCAGGCCAGGGCCTGACGGGCGCAGTACCGGCCCGTCGTGAACTCCCGGACCCGCCCCGGAAGGGCACGGGCGACGATCGCCCGCTCCTCGGGGAAGAGGAAGCCGTCCTGCGAGTCGGCGTGGGTTTCGTACGCGGAGACGGACCGCGGCAGTATCCGGTCGATCACGGCGAAAGGACCGCGTCGTGACCACGCACGGTCCAGGTGTCGTTTCCGCTCAGCAGCGCCCCCCAGATCGCCCTTGCCGTTGCGTTCTACGGCTGTTTCGAGTTGTTCGGCCATGAGGGTGTCGTAGACGGGCCGCGTGCAGGTGGACCGGCTCCGGCTGCGCCTCGGCGCGTTCGGCCCCGTAGATCCGCACGAGCTCGTTGATCCGGTAGCGCTCGGGCCCGACGCGCTCCAGCAGGCCATGGCCCACCAGCGACTCCAACTGCCCCGAGGCCACGGCGGCAGTGGCGCCCGCGAGCCGCAGCGAGCACAGCAGGCCGACCTCCTCCAGGCCCGCCCTGCACAGGAGCCGGAACAGCCGGGCCACATCGTCGGGCAGGACGCGGTAGCTGGCCGCGAACACGGAGCGGACGCTCATCTCCTCGTCGCCGTCGACCGCCAGCAGGTCCAGCCTGGTGACCGGGTCCTCGTACTGCGCGGCCAGCCGCTCCGGACTTCCGTACGGATCCCCGAGCAGGGTCCCGGCGGTGATCCTGATGCCCAGCGGCAGGTACCCGCACAGCTCGACGAGCCGGTCGACGGCGGACGGCCGCCGCGCACCGTGCCCGGACCCGGTCAGCCGGAGCAGGAGGTCCGCCGCGGTGTCCGGATCCAGCGGCTTCAGGCCGATGCGGTGGGCGCCGTAGCGGACGACCAGACCACGCTGCGGCTGCCGGCTGGTGACGATCAGACAGGCTGACCCCTGCGGTATCAATGGCCGTATCTGGTGCGAGTCCAGCGCGTTGTCCAGTACGACGAGCACCCTTTTGCCGTGCAGCATGCTGCGGTAGAGCCTCACCCGGCAGTCCAGGCCGAGCGGCAGGGCGGACGGCTCGACCCCCAGGCTCTGCAACAGCTGTGCGAGCACGTCGAAGGCGCTCAGCGGATTGTCGCCGGATCCCCCGAGATCGACGTAGAGCTGACCGTCGGGGAAGCGGTCCAGCGACTCGTGCGCCAGCTCCAGCGCGAGAGCGCTCTTGCCGACGCCGGGGGCGCCGTCGATCGCCAGGATCGGGGTCGCCCGGCCCCGTTCGGGGCGGTCCCGGGTGAGCAGCTCCCGGACCGCGCGGAGTTCGGGGCGCCGGCCGACGAAGACGCTGGCACGCGAGGGGAGGTGGCTCATCCCGTGGTCGGGGAACGGCGGCATCAGACAACTCCGCTCACTGACGTAGGAAGCGACCGTGGTTGGCGAACCCTGGGCGGGCCGCGCGCGACCGCGGCACCGCACACGGGGAATCCGGCCGCGCCGCGGCGCTCGGGGACCACCAAGGGAGGACGCGCGGGGGGCAGGGCGGTTCCCGCTCCGCTTCGGGGGCGCCGCAACTCGCCTGCGCAGCCCACCCGGAACACGCCGAACATCACGAAGGCACCGCCGGACGGAGCCGGTCGGGTCTTCTGGGAAAGGGGCTCGGGAAGCCTTCCGGGCATGCGCCCGGGAGTGGTGTGACCGCTCCCGCCGCCCCGGAGGCCGGATCGGTCCGCTCCTACACGACGCGGACCCCCGTCGCGCTCGGCGCCGTCACGGGTCTGCGCGGCACAGCCGGCCGCGGCATGCTGGTTGCGAACATGGCAAGATCCCGCCCGGGTTGGTGTGCCCCGCACGGACACCACCGAACGCATATGCCTTGATCAAAGTATGCCCCGGAGCAGGGACGTTACTGAAGGCATTCCGCCACTCGGATGCCACCGCCCGGGATCAGGCCAGTCCGCGAGCGGCTGCCGGCGACGGGCGCGGACGGCGCCGGACCCTCCGGGGGATTCTCGGTACGCCGCCCCCGACCGGTGACCGCCGAACCGGCCGGCGGTCCACCTGACCAGCAGTCAATCCCCTCACGCGCATCACCGCGGGCCGACCGCCGGGGCCGCCGCGGGCCGGCCGGCCCCCCGCAGCCCACGACGAAAGGAGCCCTCCCGACTACGTGCTCCTCCAAGCGAGTTGGCCTGAATTGACCCGGCCTCTGTCCGGTGTCGGGCCGTTCACCCGTATCGGCTCAGTTCGTGGAAGAAGTCGTCGATGACGTGCAGTTGCCCCGTGCGGGCGGCTTCGTCGTAGACGTGTTTGCCGACGGCGAGGTCGAGTACTCCCAGGCCGAAAGGCGAGAACACCACCGGCCGGTCGTGCGGCACCGCCGTGCGGCCGGTCATGACGTCGTGCAGCGTGCCGGTGAGGAAGTCGCGGTTCCCGGTGAGCTGTTCGGCCAGGTGGGGTGAGGTGTCGGCCTTGAGGCAGTGCTCGATGTCGTCGACGATGTTGGTCGAGGCGAGCAGGATTTCGGGGGCGAGGTCGCGCAGTGACACGTGCAGGACCAGGGGGTTGTGGTCGAACCATGCCGGGTCGGTGACATGCGGCCGGCCGGCGACGGTGGCGAAGACGAGCAGGTCGCTGGAGCGGATCAGCTCCTCGGGGCTGTCGTGCACGGTGATCCGGGTTGTCTCGTGGGTGTCTTGCAGGTAGCTGTGGAAGCCGGCTGCGCTGTCGGCAGAGGTGTCGTGCACGCCGATCTCGTCGAAGGACCAGCCGGTCGCGGTCAGGAAGGCATGGATGTAGCGGGCGATGAGGCCCGTTCCGAAGAATCCGACGCGGGCCGGTCGTGTCCCGCGGCTTTGGCTGAGCCTGTGGGCCGCTGATGCGGCCATCGCGGCTGTTCGGGTGGCGCTGATGATGGAGCTCTCCAGGCAGGCGAACGGGTAGCCGGTGTCGTGGTCGTTGAGGATCAGCACCGCCGAGGCCCTGGGGATGCCGGCCTGCACGTTGTCGGGAAAGCTGGAGATCCACTTGAGGCCGTCCACCCGCGCCTCCCCGCCGATCGATGCGGGCAGCGCGATGATGCGGGCGGTCGGGCGGTCGGGGAAGCGCAGGAAGTACGACGGCGGGTTCACCGACTCCCCGACGGAGTGGAGATGGTAGGTGGCCTCGATCAGCTCCACGATCTGGTGTTCCTGGCCCTGGAGGGTGTGCTGGACCTGGGCCCCGGGGATCACGGCGAACGGGGGCACGGCGATCGGAGCCTGCGCGGCGGTGGGGCGGGACGTGGTCATCGGGTGCTCCCCTCGGGGGCCGGGACCGGGGGTTGCGGGGCGGCCATGGCGACGAGGACCTCGCGCGGCGGCTCGAACGGCTCCCTGCTGTGGGCGGTGCGGATGTTGTCGATGAGCATCAGGTCGCCCGACCGCCACGGCTCGCGGATGGTGTGCTCGGCGTAGACCGTGTTGATCAGCTGGACCACGTCCTCGCCGATCGGGTCGCCGTTTCCGAAGCGGGTGTTGAACGGCAGGGCTTCGGGGCCGTAGACGTCGACGAGGTACTCCCGTACCTCGGGCGCCAGCGTCCACTCGTTGAGGAAGGCGACCTGGTTGAACCAGCAGCGCCGGCCGGTGGCCGGATGGCGCACCACGGCGGGGCGGCGCTGGCGGGTGCGCAAGCTGCCGTCGTCCTGCCAGGCGAACTCGATGGCGTTGGCGCGGCAGTACTCCTCGACGCCCGCCCGGTCGTCGGCGGCGAACGCCTCGGTCCAGGATGCGCCGATGTCGTCGTTGTAGGTGCGCGTGAGCAGCCAGCCTTCCTCTTCGAACCGCTGGACGAGCTCCGGCGGCAGTGCGTCCAGGACGGCGGCGGAATCCGCGAGGGCGGTGGCCCCGCCCGTGGTGGGCGCCGTCAGGCAGGCCAGCAGCAGTAGACCGGGAGGACTGTGGGCGTAGCTGAGCTCGTGGTGCATGCACATGGGCTGGTTGGCGGGCCACGCCGTGGAGGAGTACACGCCCGGGGCGTAGGTCTGACGGGGGGCGAAGGCCTCGGTGTCGGTCATCAGGGCGGGGGTCAATCGGCCGAAGACGGAGCCCACCTGCCCGGCGTCGCACAGGCCGAGCCCGCGGACGAGTACGGCGCCGTGTTCGGTGACGAGGCCGTGCAGGGTGTGGCGGTGTTCGGCTGCCCAGGCCGGCAGATCGGCCGGGGCGGGGGTGGGGACGGACCGCGTTGGGTGCGGGGTCTGCCTCCCGGTTACGGCGAAGGGCCTTCGTCTGGTCGCTCATCTCCAGGGCCGCGCTGACGCTGTGGATGATCACGTTGCGGGGGCTGAACGTCACGGAGTGCCGGTCGTGGGTCTCCGGCCCGAGGTAGGCGTTGACCCGCTGGCCCGCCGTACGCGCCAGGTCCAGGCGCTCGTCGGATCCGGCCGCGTTCCCGCCGCGCGCGTACGAGATACGGCAGATCGTCGGCAGAGTCAGAAGTGGATAAAAGCCAGGCCGGAAGGCGGCCGCCCTGACCGGTGACCACTCCGCGGCAGCGCGCCGCCGCCGAGACCTGGCAGTCGAGGGTTTCCTGGCCTTGCGCGAAGGCGGGCTGCAGGATTTCCACATCGCGGCCCACTGCCTGAAAAGCGAGCTCCTGGACGCCTGGTGGCTCCGCTGGCGTGACGGCTCCCTGGCCGCAGCCGTCACGACCGGCCGTCAGCTGGAACGGCTGAAGGCCGGAGACCTCTCCCACCTCGACCACGGCGAAGTGTCGCGACTGGAGCGTCCGGAGCACCAACGCTTCGGCATGTGCGGCCGCCTTCACACCTATCCCGTCCCCGACCGCCCAATACGGCCGTTCCGCGGTCCGTCGGGGTCACCTCACCCCCACCTCCCGAAGGAGCCCTTCTGATGTGGTTTCGCCATCCCTCCCCGGTCCACCTGAGACGACGTCTGCTCGCCGTGCTCGCGCCCTTGCTGCTCCTGGCCACCTTCCTCAGTGTCCAGCCCGCCAGCGCGGCGACCGTCGACCCCAACGCCTCCTACGTGCTGGTCAACCGCAACAGCGGCAAGGCCCTGGACGTCTACAACCTGGCGACCGGCGACGGCGCCCGCATCACCCAGTGGACCCGGAACGATCAGAACCAGCAGCAGTGGCAGTTCGTCGACTCCGGCGGCGGTAACTACCGCATCAAGTCCCGCCACTCCGGCAAGGTGCTGGACGTCCAGAACGGTTCCACCGCGAACGGCGCCTCGATCGTCCAGTGGGCCGACGCGAACGGGACCAACCAGCAGTGGCGGCTGGCCGACAGCTCGGACGGCTACGTGAGGCTCATCGCGCGCCACAGCAACAAGGCTCTCGAGGTACAAGGCGGGTCCACCGCCGACAACGCGAACGTCGTCCAGTACGACGACTGGGGCGGCACCAACCAGCAGTGGCAGCTCGTCAAGGTCGGTGCCGGCAACCCCGGTGCGTGCGCTCTTCCGTCGACATACCGCTGGACCTCGACGGGCGCACTGGCGCAGCCCAAGGCCGGGTGGGCGTCGCTCAAGGACTTCACCGTCGCTCCCTACAACGGCAAGCATCTCGTCTATGCGACGACGCACGGCGCCGCGGGAACGGGAACGGGCTGGGGTTCGATGAACTTCGGCCTGTTCACCAACTGGTCGGAGATGGCCTCGGCCAGCCAGAACACGATGTCGAACTCCGTCGTCGCGCCCACGCTCTTCTACTTCGCGCCGAAGAACATCTGGGTGCTCGCCTACCAGTGGGGAGGCGGGAGCGCCTTCTCCTACCGGACGTCGAGCGACCCGTCCAACCCCAATGGCTGGTCCTCACAGCAGGTGCTCTTCACCGGAAGCATCACCGGCTCCACCACAGGCCCCATCGACCAGACGCTCATCGCCGACGGCACGAACATGTACCTGTTCTTCGCCGGTGACAACGGCAAGATCTACCGGGCCAGCATGCCGATCGGGAACTTCCCGAGCAGTTTCGGCTCGAACTACACGACGATCATGAGCGATACGGCGGACAACCTGTTCGAAGCCCCGCAGGTCTACAAGCTCCAGGGCCAGGACCGCTACCTCATGCTCGTCGAGGCGAGGGGCTCGCAGGGCCGCTACTTCCGCTCGTTCACGGCCACCAGCCTGAACGGCTCATGGACACCCCAGGCCGCGACCGAGAGCAACTCCTTCGCCGGTAAGGCCAACAGCGGCGTCACCTGGACCAACGACATCAGCCATGGCGAACTGATCCGCACCAGCGCCGATCAGACCTTCACCGTCGATCCCTGCAACCTGCAGTTCCTCTACCAGGGACGCGACCCCAACTCCGGCGGCGAATACGGCCAATGGCCCTACCGGCCGGGTCTGCTGACACGGCAGCGCTAACGACGTGACACGGGTCCGGCTCCGGACCGGAGCCGGCGTGGCGGGCTCGGCGGAAGGCTGAGCCCGCCCGGGTCACGCGAAGAGAAGAGCCAGCGTGCCGGTCCCAGGCGCCAGGACGTAGGGGCCGCCGTTCCGCCGCTGCCGGCGCCTGCTTCGTAGGCACTGCCTCCGCGGCCCCCGTTCGCGGTCACGGTGATGCCGTTGACGGTGATGCTGGTGTCGCCGCCGTCGCTTCCGGCCTGTCCTGCCGCTCCCTGCTGAGATGTCCGTCACGACAGGCAGTCCAGGCTCCCCAACCGGGGGCCCTGAAACCGCCTGCGCACAGGATGAGGAACCCCAGCCGATGCGCGGCTGGGGTTCCTCGGTGCGGTGAGTATCGGTCAGCAGGTGGAGTTGCCCACGCCGTAAACCGCTCGTCTACACGTCGGCGGACCGCACCACATCGCGATCACCGTGGATCAGGCGGGTCAGCGCTGCAGGGTGAGCAGGCCCGGCCGGTACGGCAACTCACGTCCGTCCCGTCAGCAACTTTGACAGGACGAGATTCGGATGACGCCTCAGTGACGGACAGGTTTCGACGCGGGTACTTGACGGCCTCTCATGTGCCGTGGTTTTCTCCCTGCAACACACCGGATGTTCGACTTTCAAGTTGTTAGCGCTAACAATACGCCGGAGGCCCGGCATCCCCACCCCGCAGGGGTCACGTCTTGCCGCCACCCCGGACAAACAGTCCGTTCGCGCAGTTCAGCGCACCAACCCAGATGACCAACCGCCCCGATGCGGGACGCGGTCACCGGCCCGGACGGCCGAAAGGCAGCACGATGGCCGACACCACCAACTCCCGTGCAGGCAGCGGCCGCCCGCCCGGCATCCGAGTAGGCGAAGACGGTCTGACGGTCGCCAGCGCTCGGCGGCTCCGTCCGCATCGCACGGTTCGCACGGACCACACCCCGAGCGCAGCAACGTCCCTCCTCCGCATCTGACCAGCTGCTCAGTCCCCGACGCGCAGCACCAGGAAGGATCACACCATGGCCAGTACCGCCGTCCACAGGGCAACGGCTCACCCGACCGCAGTGAGGTCACCCGCCGCCGGTACGAGCCTCGCCCGGGCAGCCTGGGTGCTGATGATCCTCATATTGGCGTTCGTCGTCCTTCCCGCCGCGGTGCATCCCACGGCGGCCAGGGCCGACAACCCGATCGTGCAGCACGTCTACACCGCCGACCCTGCCCCACTGGTGCACAACGGGCGGGTCTACCTCTACACCGGGCACGACGAGGACACCTCCACCTCCTCCTTCGTGATGAATGACTGGCGGGTGTGGTCCTCCGCCGACATGGTCAACTGGACCGACCACGGCTCACCGCTCAGCCTGAACACCTTCAGCTGGGCGGGTGCCAACGCGTGGGCGGGCCAGGCTGTCGAACGGGACGGCAAGTTCTACTGGTACGTGCCGGTGTCGGTCCGGGCGACCGGCCAATTCGCCATCGGCGTGGCGGTGTCGGACAGCCCCACCGGCCCGTTCCGGGACGCCCTCGGCCACCCGCTGGTGGAGAACAGCGAGATCGACCCGACCGTCTTCATCGACGACGACGGCCAGGCCTACCTGTACTGGGGCAACCCGAACCTTTGGTACGTCAAGCTGAACGCGGACATGACGTCCTACGCAGGCAGCCCCGTCAGAATTCCGCTCACCACCGAGGGCTTCGGGTCCCGCACCGACAACCCCGACCGTCCCACGCTGTACGAAGAAGCACCATGGGTCTACAAGCGGAACGGCCTGTACTACATGGTGTATGCCGCCAAGTGCTGCTCGGAGTTCATCGCCTACTCCACGGCACCCAGCCCGACCGGACCGTGGACCTACCGTGGAACAGTCATGCCCGCCCAGGGCAACAGCTTCACCAACCACGCGGGCATCGTGGACTTTCAGGGCAACTCGTATTTCTTCTATCACAACGGCGCCCTCCCGGGCGGCGGCGGCTTCACCCGCTCGGTCGCAGTGGAGAAGTTTTCCTACAACGCTGACGGAACGATCCCGACGATCAATATGACGACGGCCGGGGCGCCGCAGGCCGGCACGCTCGATCCTTATGTCCGCCAGGAAGCCGAGTCCATCGCGTGGGGCAGCGGCATCGAAACCGAACCCTCCAGCGAGGGCGGGATGAACATCAGCTGGATTGAAAACGGCGATTACATCAAGGTCAAGGGCGTGGCATTCGGCACCGGTGCCGGCTCGTTCACCGCCAGGGTGGCCTCAAACACCAGCGGCGGCCGAGTTGAGCTGCACCTGGACAGTGCTACTGGGCCGACGGCCGGGACCTGCACGGTGTCGGGCACCGGAGGCTGGCAGACCTGGAGCACGGTCTCGTGCCCTGTCACCGGTGCGACCGGGACCCACGATCTGTACCTGAGCTTCGCCGGTGGCAGCGGGTACCTGTTCAACATGAACTGGTGGCAGTTCACCACCGGCCAGCCCGCCTTCTCGTCAACCGCCGTCGCCCAGCACAGCGGGCACTGCCTGGACGACCCCAACCAGAGCACCGCCGACGGCACTCAGTACCGGCAGTACACCTGCGGCGCCGGTGAGGAGCAGCGGTTCGACTTCCGCCCGGTGCCAGGGGTGGCGGACACCTACTCCCTGGTGAACCGCCACAGCGGCAAGTGCCTCGACATCCGCGGTGTCTCCACCGCCGACGGCGCGGCGGTCCACCAGTGGACCTGCCACGGCGACACGAACCAGCAGTTCACGCTGCGGCATGTCGCCGCCAACGACTACCAGCTCGTCGCGGTGCACAGCGGCAAGTGCGTGGACGTCAGCGGGATCTCCACCGCCGTCGGAGCATTGGTCCACCAGTGGACCTGTGACTCCGCCAGTGCCCTGGCCACCAAGAAGAACCAGGTCTGGCGCCTGACCGGCAAGAGCTGAACCAACACGGGGTCGGGCCCGGTCCGGTAACCCGGTGCCCGACCCTGTCCAGTGCCTTTGCGCGACGGCTTCATCTCGCCGCCCGGCCTGGGTCAGCCCTCGGTCCCCTTGCTCGTTCCGATGCGGAACGTTCGCTACCCCTTGGTGACCTCTTGCAGACAGAAATGACAAACACTCTGGCTGCTCCTGCACATGCTGAGGGACGCCCAGATCACCCCCTGCACGGTTCGTCCTCGGAAATGTTAACGCTCACACTTCGGCTCTCGGTCCCCCACGCGTGAGGAAGCTGATCTCGTATGTCCTGGCTCCAACACCCCCACAGCCGACGGAAAGTCATGGCGGCCACCGTCGGCCTGGTCGCGGGCACCACGCTGCCGGTGATAGGCGCGAGCGCGGCGGCGGCCACGACGGCCCAGCAGGAGCGGTTCACCAACCCGGTGATCTGGCAGGACTTCGCCGACCTCGAGGTCATCCGCGTCGGCGACGCTTACTACTACACCGGCTCGACCATGCACTTCTCGCCGGGCGCGCCCGTCCTGCGCTCCTACGACCTGGTCAACTGGGAGTTCATCGGCCACTCGGTGCCGGTCCTCGACTTCGGCGACGCGTACGACCTCAACGGCGGACGGGCGTACGTCCAGGGCATCTATGCGTCCTCGATGCGCCACCGCCCCAGCGACGGGACCTTCTACTGGCTGGGCCAGATCGGCGGGCAGCGGTCGTACGTATACAGAGCCACCAACGCGGCGGGCCCCTGGACCCGGCACGCCGCGATCGGCAGCAATTACTACGACGCGGGACTGCTCTTCGACGACGACGGCACCCCGTACGTGGCGTACGGCGCCAACGAGATCCGCGTCGCGCAGCTCTCCCCGGACATGCGCACCGAGGTCAGGTCCGAGCACGTGCTCACCAAGCCCGACGAGATCCACTATATGGAGGGCTCCCGCTTCTACAAGATCAACGGGAACTACTACATCTTCGTCACCCGCCCGCCCAACGGCCAGTACATCTGGAAATCCACATCAGGCCCCTTCGGCCCGTACAAGATGCGGGAGGTGCTGTTGGACCTGCCCGGCCCGATCCCCGGCGGCGGCATACCGCACCAGGGCTCGCTGGTCGACACCCCGAACGGCGACTGGTACTACGTGGGCTTCATCGACGCCTATCCCGGCGGCCGCGTCCCCGCCCTGGCCCCGGTCACCTGGAACGCCGAGGGCTGGCCCGAGCTCCAGACCGTCAACGGCACGTGGGGCGAGACATACCCCTACCCGGTCACCCCGCACCCGCTCCCGCCGATGACCGGCGCCGACACCTTCCGGGGAACGGCGCTGGCGCCGTACTGGGAGTGGAACCACAACCCCGACACCGCCGCGTTCACCGTCAACAACGGGCTCACCCTCAGGACCGCCACCGTCACCGACGACCTCTACAGCGCCCGTAACACCCTCACCCGCCGCATCCAGGGCCCGGCCTCCACCGCGACCGTCGTGCTCGACTGCTCCGGGATGGCGGACGGCGACCGGGCCGGGCTGGCGATGCTGCGGGACTCCTCCGCCTGGATCGGTGTCACGCGGCAGGGCGGCGTCAGCAGGCTGGTGATGGTCGACGGCCTGACCATGGACGCCAGCTGGAACACCAGCAGCACCGGCACCGAGCAGGCCCGCGCCGACCTCCCCGCGTCCGGCAGCCGCGTCTGGCTGCGCGCCGCCGCCGACATCAGCCCGGGGCCGGGCCGTCAGGCGACGTTCTCCTACAGCACCGACGGCACCACCTTCACCCGGCTCGGCCCGGCCTTCACCATGAGCGAGAGGCCTCATTTCTTCATGGGCTACCGCTTCGCCGTCTTCAACCATGCCACCCGGGCCCTCGGCGGCGGAGTGCTGGTGGAACGCTTCGAGTTGCGCGCGCACGCGCCGGCGGCCCCTGTGGACACCAACGCCTGGTACGTCATGGTCAACCGCAACAGCGGCAAGGCACTGGACGTGGCGGGCGTGAGCTCCGCGGACGGCGCCGCCCTCACGCAGTGGGCCCGGTACGACGGGCCCAACCAGCAGTTCCAGTTCGTGGACTCCGGTGGCGGCTACTACCAGTTGAAGGCGAGGCACTCCGGCAAGCTGCTGGACGTCTCCGGCTGGTCGACGGCCGACAACGCCGCCATCCACCAGTGGAGCGACCACGGTGGCGTGAACCAGCAGTTCCGGTTGGTGGACTCACCGGACGGATACGTCCGGTTGATCAACCGCAACAGCGGGAAGGCCGTCGAGGTACCGGGCTTCTCCTCCGCCGACGGGACCGGCATCGTCCAGTATTCGGACTGGGGCGGAGTGAACCAGCAGTGGAAGCTCGTCCGCGTCGGCTCCACGGGCTAGTCCTCCTGCTGACACCGGTATCCGGTTCAAGCCCACCGAAACTCCCCCTGCCTGCTGCGCAAGGGGAGTTTCGGTGGCAGCCCGCGGCGGCCGCCGCCGGGTGCGGCCGGTCGCCGGGGTCGGACGGGAGCGGGGGAGGAGTTGTCACCCGGGCCCAACGAGCGGCACCACCGGTGGCGTCACGCGGTGGTGGACGGGAACAAGCTGTCCAGCGCCAGGACGGGCACCTACTGATGGACGCTCCGAGGTGGCGCTCTTGGCCGCGGCCCCGGCGGCAAGGACCAGCCCGGGCGTGTCACGGGGCCACCGGGTCCGGTGAGACGGTGCGACCGCGTCTCGGCGAAAGATGTTTGAAACGGCAACCCTTCCGCTCCGGCCGGCCACTTAGGGGTGTACCGACGAGGGCGAGCCGTGATCAGCGGCCCTACACCCTCTGTGTCAACACCCGATCGGAGCCCCACATGTCACCAGGCAACCCGAGATCCCCCGAGCAGCCGATGCCTCGGGATCGCACGCCCCGCCGTAGCCGGATTCTCCGGCATTTGGTCGTGGGGGCGGTGGCGGTGCTCGCCGCCTCGGCCGGTGTCGGCGCCCTGGCGCCCAGCGCGGGCGCCGCGCCGACCGTCCGCATCAGTGTGGATGCCGGTACCTCCTTGGGCACGGTGCCCAGAAGTGGTGTCGGCCTCAACACGGGCTTCGGCGACGAGCACATGGGGGACCCCAAGGTGACATCGCTGATGAAGGCCGCGGGAGTCCGGCAACTGCGCTATCCCGGCGGCTCCGGCGCGGACGACTACCACTGGAAGACCCACACCTCCGGCGACGGCAGCGGCTGGATCCCCTCCAACACCAACTTCGACCACTTCATGGCCACCGCGAAGAAGGTCGGCGCCCAGCCGATCCTGACCGCGAACTACGGTTCCGGCACCCCCCAGGAGGCCGCCGACTGGGTCAAGTACGCCAACGTCGACAAAGGTTACGGCGTGAAGTACTGGGAGATCGGCAACGAGGTCTACGGCAACGGGCACTACGGCAACGGCAAGGGCTGGGAAACCGACACCCACGCCGACAAGAGCCCGAAGGAGTACGGAAAGAACCTGGTCGCCTACTCGAAGGCGATGAAGGCCGTGGACCCGAAGGTGAAGATCGGAGCGGTGCTCACCACCCCCGGTGGTTGGCCGGACAAGGAGAAGGCTCCCGGTGACAGCGCCGACTGGAACCACACGGTGCTCTCCATCGCGGCAAGCTCGATCGACTTCGTCATCGTCCACTGGTATCCGGGCGGCACCACCACGGCCGACCTGCTGAACACCCCCTCGCGGATCGCCGGTGCCACGTCCTCGCTGCGCTCGCTGATCGCCAAGTACGCGGGCTCGCGCGCCGCTTCGGTGGAGATCGCGGTCACCGAGACCGACGCCGTCGGCTCGCCCGCCTTGACCAGCCAGGCCGCGGCCCTGTTCGCGCCGGACACCTACATGACCTGGTTCGAGCAGGGTGCCACCCACGTGGACTGGTGGAACCTGCACAACGGCTCGGGCGAAGCACCCACCACCGTCCACGGCGAGACCGACTACCGGGACGGGGGCATTCTCTCCGCTGGAACCTGCGCCGGGGGGAAGTGCCAACCGCCGCGCGACACGCCCTTCCCCACCTACTGGGGCATCCGCTCGCTGACCGCACTGGCGCAGCCCGGCGACACCATGGTCAAGTCGTCCTCGGGCAACTCGTCGGTTGCCGTGCACGCGGTGCGGAGCGGCAACGGCGGTCTGAACGTCATGCTGATCAACAAGAGCCCGCAGAACGCGGCGCCGGTGTCGCTCTCGTACGCCGGATTCACCCCGGCCGCCGGGGCGGTCACGACCGTTTCGTATGCCAAGGGAGATACTGCCCTGACGACGGCGAAGCGGGGTACGGCGGTCGCACAGACGCTGCCGCCGTATTCGATCACGACTCTTCAGCTGAAGCCCGCGTCGGGGACCGCCGGCGCTGCCAAGCCGACGCCCGCCCCCACGCCGACCGCCGCCACGCCGGTTGTTACCGCCTCCGGCACGACCGGCACCCGTGCGCAGGCGGAGCGCGGCGTACCCGTCGGCCAGCCGACCCCGGGCAGCACGTCCGGCGGCCTGGCTTCCACCGGGGTGAGCAACACCATCACCTACAGCGCCCTCGGTGGCCTGCTGGTCATCGTCGCCGGCAGCGTGCTGGTGCTTCGCGGACGTCGCCGCGGGGCTTTGCGCGGGAAGTGAGACCGCGTGAGTGACCGACGGCCCGGCAGCAACGCCACCCACCCGTGGCGCGCGCCGGGCCGTCGGCCTCCGCGCCGGCGTCGGCGGTCACGGGACGAGACCGGGTCGGTGCTGTTCGCAGACTCCACCGATGCCACCATGCGGGGCATCTAACGGAACTGGCGCCACGTGTGGCGCACCGCAGGAGGCAGCGCCGATCGCTGCGCCCCACCCCGCTGCTGATCTCCGGCCTTCTGTAGACCGGTAGCGCCGCCCGGACACGTCCGTGGGCGCCACCTGCACCACCGGCGCCGACGGTGTCTGCACCGCGACCGTCCCGCTGGGGAGCTACTACTGGCAGGAGACCAAAGCACCGCACCGCCGGGAGCACTCCCATTCGTAGGCACATGAAGCCGGCCCCGCGCGGTGCGCGTCAAGCCACGCACCCGCGTTCACCTTCCGTAACCGGACCTCCCCCTGCCCCACCGCGTACGGTCGACGGGCCCGTCCTGGGCGATCTCCCCACGGACATCGCCTGGTCCCTTCGGGTTCACCCCGAGGGGACCGGGCCGGCGTTTCCCAACGGCCGTGAAGCCAAAGGCCCGAGCCGACCCCCGTCAGTAGCCGACGTGGAAGGTGGCGTCGGCCTTCTCCGTGGTGGTGGCGATCGGGTCGATGCGCAGGACGTAGCCGGTGTGCCGGATGTAATGCGTCGGGAAGTTGTGCGAACGGAAGGACGACCAGGAGGAGTCGGCCAGGCCGGCGGTCCTTTGGAACGTGGCGTCCGCGGCGAAGGTCGCGGTGCCGTCGTTCTCTTCCAGCCGCAGGTCGTAGTTGGAGTGCCGCAGGTAGCGGGTCGGGAAGTTGACCGACTGGAAGGACACGCCCGCGCTGTCGGCCAGGCCGCGTACGAGTTTCCACTGCGAGTCGGTGTACGGGTCGAACGGGTAGACATCGATCCGGCCGACGGAGTTGGCATGACGGACGTAACGGTCGGGGTAGTTGTAGGACTTCAGCCGGTTCCAGGCGGGGCTGCCCCACTTCGCCACGAGGTTGTCGTACTCACTCGTGGTGATCGTCGCGATGGTGCAGTGCTTGGAGTTGAGCGGCTGGGTGTAGAGGCGCTGGTCGAGCGGGGTCCAGGTGCCGGCGGCGAGGTCGTTGCTCTGCCAGGCGTAGAAGACGCCGTTCGGCGAGTAGGTGTCGCCCCACAGGTACCAGGATCCGGAGGTCAGGGATTTCACCAGGGTCGGCGCCTCGGTGGCACCGTGAGCGGCCGCCGTGCTGAAGGGCGTGAAGCTGCCCGGATTGAGGGTGGTCGACCGCGCGCCGACCAGGGCCTCGTCCCTCTTGTGGTAGAGGTAGTTGACCCCGTTGACGCCCACGGCCAGATTGCCGTCGATGATGTCGTAGCCGGGATCGAAGAAAACCTGCGGGGGCGACACCGTCTGGAAGTCGGTGGTGTAGTTCACCATGATCACGCCGTGGCCGCTGGCATTGACGGACGAGTAGATGATCCCGTACGCGCCCCGGCCGGCGTCCCAGAACGTCTCGGGCGCCCAGCTGTGGGTGATCATGTCGTGCAGCTTGAGGCGTCGGTATCCCGTGAGGCTGCGCAGGTCCGCGGAGTCCCAGACGTGGATGTACTGACTGTTGTAGCCCCAGTCGAAGCCCTTGAGGTCGGTGGCGAGTACGACGAAGGTGCCGTCCTGCTTGCGCATGATGAACGGATCACGCAGGCCGCCCGCACCCTCGGTCGGGGTCACCACGGGGTTGTTCTGGTTGAGCGGCATCCAGCGCAGGCCGTCGGTGCTGACGGCCAAGTGCAGGCCGTAGTTGGCGTCCAGCAAGGCCGCGGACTCGGTGAAGTAGCCCATGACGTAGGCCGCGTCGGCAGCGTAGGCGGGCCGCGCGCCCAGGGCCAGCGTGCCGCTCAGGGCCAGCGGGACGGTGGCGGCCATACCGAGGAACAGGCGTCGCGACGGGTGGGGGCCGGGGCCGGTTGTTGCGGTCATTTGCGCTCCAGGGTGCGTGGGGGCGGGCGGCCGTTCTCGGCAGGCACGGCATGCACCGTCGCAGTGCTGGGCGGGGGCGCCCGGACCACGGGATGCAACGGGTCCCGCGGGTGGTCGCGGACGTTGCGTCCCGGGGCGGGAGGTTGCTGCCCGTTCCGTGGAGCCCAGCCCGTCGGGAGTGCGGGGACGGTGGAAGCAGGATCGAATGTTAGCGCTAACAATCAATTCAGCCAGGACACGCGGTAGATGAGAGCGGCTCGGTGGCCATCACTATGGGTCTGCCCGAGTAGCGCGTCAAGGTCACGCGCAAGGTCGTCCCGTTGCCCGGCCGGGAAGCGCGGCCCGACCCGATCCGTCGTCCCGGACGGGCACGTCGGCCTCGACGAAGCCCAGCCGCCGGTTCATGCCGATGGCCGCAGCGTTGCCCGGGTGGTGGAAGGCCCGCATCCAGTGCACGCCGTGCGAACGCGCGAAGCTGATCGCCAGAAGCTTCATCGCCGGCGCGACGCCCCTCCCTCGGTGGCCGGCCGGCACTCCGTCTGCGCTATTGGGGGATGGTGAGCAGGATGCGGCCGTGGCCACCGCCGGCGTCGACGTGGTCGTGGGCCTTGGCGATGTCGTCCAGCGGGTAGCGGTCGCCGACGGCGATGGTGAGGGCGCCGACGGCGGCGGCGGAGGTGAGGTCGCGGGCGGCCTGGCGCTTGGCCTCGGCGGGGAAGTCGTCGCTGCCGAGCAGGCGCAGGGTGACGTTGTTGAACAGCAGCGGCCAGAAGGGGATCTCGGTGCGGTCCGTGCGGGTGGCGTAGGCGGCGATGACGGCGTTGTTGGCGGCGACGGCGTTGTCGAGGTCGGCGTTGTCGGACAGGGCGACCTCGATGATCCGGTCGACCCCCTGCGGCGCGTACGAGCGGATGGCTGCGGCGGGGTCGCCGGTATCCAGGGCGACGGCGTGGGAGACGACGGCCGGGTCGACGTGGTCGAGGTCCGCGGTGCGGCGGACGGTGGCGATCACGGTGGCGCCGGCCCAGTGGGCGAGCTGGGCGGCCAGTGAGCCGACGCCGCCGAGGACTCCGTGGACCAGGACCGGTCGGCCGTCGACGGG
The DNA here is from genome assembly GCF_003287915.1 of Streptomyces sp. ICC4. NCBI lineage: Bacteria > Bacillati > Actinomycetota > Actinomycetes > Kitasatosporales > Streptomycetaceae > Streptomyces > Streptomyces sp. ICC4. The sequence goes on from NZ_CP030286.1 coordinate 1,280,688, forward strand.
GCCGTCGGCGAAGACGGTGCGGTGGGCGGTGATACCGGGGATGCCGAGGCTCGCCCCCAGCTCATCAGTCAGATGGTCGGGCAGAAGTACGGCTTGGTGGTCGGGTACGACGGTGTACTGAGCAGCTGTACCGAAGGGGCGGTAGGACTGGGCGCCGTATACCCAGACCCGCTGTCCGACGCGGCGGGCGTCGACTTGGGCGCCCACGGCGTCGATGACTCCGGCGGCGTCGCTGTGCGGGATCACCCGTGGGTAGGGCATGGACGAGCCGAGCCAGCCGCGCCGCTTCTTGGTGTCGCCGGGGTTGACTCCCGAGACGGTGACACGGACGCGGACCTCGCCGGGGCCGGGGGCGGGATCAGGGAGTTCACCGACGTGCAGGACATCGGCGGCGGGGCCCTGGTCGTCGTACCAGGAAGCAAGCATGGGGGTACCTCCGTGGACAGTCAGCTCGCGGGAGCGGCGGGAGCGGCGGGTGCGTGCGGATCGCTGTCGGCGCGTCCGGTGTCGAATACGGGGGCTTCGTCTCCGAGGGCTTCGCGCAGCCAGGTCCGCTCCGCGCGACTGGTGGCGCGGGCGGTGAGCAGCATGCCCCGCCGGTAGGGGTCGGCGACCTCCTCGGCACGCAGGGGCCGGTCGTGGTCGTAGAAGAAGCTCGCCGGTTCTTCCAGGAACTCCAGCCGTCTGCTCAGCACCGCGTGCTGTTCGGCTGCGTCGGGCAGGTGGGAGAGGAATGCCAGGACGATGTAGAACCGGGTGAAGTCGGTGATCTCGTGGTCGGCGGGCTCGCGCAGACGCTGAAGCATGTCGGCCCGTCCGGCCGCGGTCAGGCTGAGCACGTACCGGGCCGCCCCCGCGGCCGGGTCGGCGCGCCGCTCGATCAAGCCCGCCTTGGTCAGGCGATTGATCGCCGGATACAGGCTGCCGTCGCTGACCGGCCGCGTATAGCCGGTCAGCTGTGAGACGCGGCGGCGCAGCTCGTGTCCGGGCAGGGGTCCCTCGGCGAGGAAGCCGAGTATCGCGAGTTCCAGCATGAGTCCATCTTCGCACAGGTGCATCGAATCGATGTGAACATCGATTCGATGTTACGCTCGTAGGTACCCGCCCAAACGTTTCTGGAGAGGCACAGCTAGTGCTGTGGCCGGGAAGGTTTGCCGGGTCGCGGTGTCCGGTGCGGTGCATCGCAAGGCGGAGGGCCGCCGCTTGTACTGGACGTACTTCGGTGGTCCGACAACGCGGCGAGGTGCCGTGCCGGGCGCCGCGACCCGGTGAACCTTTCCGGTCACAGCACTAGATGCAATCGCAGTCCACCGAGTCAGTGATGAACCGCTTCGTCGAGTTCATCAACACGGGCAACGAGGATCTCGCCCGCGAGGTCATTTCTCCGGACGCGGTGTTCCACGCACCCAGCCACCCGGAACCGCTGCGGGGGCCCGATGGGTACATGGAAGTCCTCGGAATGATGCGCAGCGCCTTCCCGGACGTCCAGTGGACGCTGGAGGAGACGGTCACCGAAGGCGACACGGTCGCCGCGCGGTTCACCATGCGGGGAACCCACGACGGTGAATTCTTCGGGATCCCGGCGACCGGCAACAAGATCTCGGTGCAGGCCATGAACTTCTACTACCTGGCCGACGGCCGGATCGTCGGCGAACGGGGCCAGCCCGATCTCCTCGGGGTGATGCAGCAGATCGGCGCCGTACCGGCGCCGTGAGGCAGACAGTCGCCTCCTCCTCCCACGCAACCGTCCAGGTCCGCGCTGCCGCCCTCCCGCAAGGCACATCATGGAATCCCTCGCACCCCCACCGCCCGCTCAGGCGATAGCCGTCCTGCCCCGGTCCTCCATTCTGGTGGCGGCCCTGTCCACCGTCGTGGAGTGGTACGACTTCACGCTGTACCTGTACATGACCACCGTGCTGTCCCGGGTGTTCTTCGGCACCGGCTCCACCTCGCTCCTGATCACCCTGGCGGTCTTCGCCGTCGCCTACCTGATGCGCCCGCTCGGCGCGATGGCCTTCGGCCACATCGGGGACCGGCTCGGGCGCCGCAAGGTGCTGCTCGGCTCGATGGCGGTGATGACCTCCGCGATGCTGGCCACCGCCCTGCTCCCGACCCGCGACGAGATCGGCTCCGCCGCCGGGGTTCTGCTGTTGCTGCTGCGCTGTGTCATGGGCTTCGCCGTCGGTGGCGAGTACACCGGCGTCACCGCCTACCTGGTCGAAGGCGCCGCACCCCACCGGCGCGGCCTGGTCGCCTCGCTGGCCTCCGCCGCCAGCGAGATCGGTGCGCTGCTCGCCGCCGGGGTCACTGCCCTCACCGTCACCCTCGTCCCCGGTCCCGCCCTGGACGCGTGGGGGTGGCGCATCCCCTTCCTGTTCGGCGCGCTGCTCGCCACCACGGTGCTGATCGCCCGCTCCACCATGCGCGAATCCCCCGCCTTCGAGCAGCAGCCCCCGCCCGACACCAAGGGCGCGGGCCCACTGATGACCACTCTGCGCACCCAGCGCCCCGCGCTCTACCGGACGTGCGCGATCTCGGCGCTCGGCTCGGTGACGTACTACGTCGGCATCAGCTACGTCCCCACCTACCTCGGCGCGGTCAGCGGCTTCAGGGAGTCCGACGCCTTGTGGCTGTCGACCATCGCGGCCCTCGTCGTCATCGTCGTCACGCCGTTCGCGGGTGTCCTGTCCGACCGGGTCGGCCGCCGCCCCGCACTCACGCTCTTCGGTGCCCTGGCGGTGATCCTGCCGCCGGCCATGTTCGGCCTCATGACCCAGGGCAGCTTCGCCGCTGCACTGACCGGCGCGGTCGTCCTGGCCTGCGTGGCAGGCGGCATCAGCGCGGTCGCGGCCTCCGCGATCGCCGAACAGTTCCCCGTCTCCCAGCGCCTCAGCGGCCTCGCGCTCGGCGCCACCGCAGCCACCGCCCTCTTCGGCGGACTCACCCCTTACGCCTCCCAGGCCCTGGTCGACTCCACCGGCTGGGCCCTGATCCCCGGCGCCCTGGTCGCCGCCACTGCCCTGGCCGTCCTGCCCGTCCTGCGCCGCCTCCCGGAAACCGCGCCAGCCATCCGTGCACCCCGGCCCGGCCATCTCGCCCCGGAACCCGAACCCCAAGCCCGCTGAGCAGACTTCGTGCGCTGGAACAACCTCGCCGACGCCGCCGGGCCCGCCGCACTCTTCGCCCCCCGACACAGTGCATACCCGGACCTTCGACACCCCCGGAGTTCCTCGGCATCACCTTCCACGAGGTCCACGCGAAGTCGATCGCCAACCGGGTCCCGGACGGCTCCAAGCCTTCCAAGGTGCCGCTCGCATAAGTGACGCATTGCTCGATGCCAACCAGCCGCCTCGCCGTGCGTCGGTTGCCGGCCCGGAGCGGGTTCCGCGCGCGCCGAGCAGTCGTCGCGGTGACGGGCTCGACGTCGGCGGCCCCGGTCGCCCGGAACCACAAGGCGAAGTCCTGTATATGGGACCCGCTGGAGGTGGCGGTCACCCTCTGACCAGGCTCATGGATGCCCCCCCGGGGGGCACCGTTGCCCCTGCTCGCCCGAGCAGTCATCCGAGTTCCGGCCGGACGCTTTGGCGGAGTTCTGCGTAGTGCCAGGTTTCGGTGAGAGACCGCTCCTGGGCCGTTCATGACATGGATGTCGCGCGTGGGTCCTGGCTACCGTCCGTGTCACCCGCCGGACCCGCCCGGCAGTAGCCCTCCCCGGCGCCCACCTGGGAGGGCGTTGCCGCGTGCCGGGCGGCAGGGAGGGGCGATGATCGTACCGAGAGCGGAGCTGGCGAGCGAAGGGTGTGGCGGGTGGGCGAAGGTGCGGGGATCGGTTCGGCGCAGGAGGCGGCGAACGACGAGCTGGTGCTCGCGTTCGGGCGGCTGCAGGGGGCCGCGGGGCGGCTGGAGTACCTGCTCGGTGGTGCGATCGAGGAGGAGTTCGGGATCAGTCACCTGATGTACGAGGTGCTGCTGATCGTGGGACGGGCGGGCGGTTCGGGCATGTCGATGCGGGCCATCGCGCAGGAGCGGGTCCTGACCACGGGCGGGATGACCCGCCTGGTGGACCGGATGGAGGCGGCCGGCCTGGTGGTGCGCGCCGACGACCCAGCGGACCGCAGGGGCAAGCTGGTACGGCTCACCGGGCGGGGTGAGGACATCGTCGTGCGGGCCAGCCGGGTGCACGTGGAGAACATCCGCCGCCATTTCCTGGCGCCGCTGCCCGAGGAGGCGAGGGAGCAGTTCATGGAGTGCCTGCGGATCCTGTCCCACTCGGCGCGGGACGCCCTGCCCCGCCTGCGGTAGGGGGGCGGAAGCCCCGACGATGGGGGCCTTTCACCATGCGGGAATACCTGACATGGCAGATACTGTTCAGGCAGGTACATCGCTTCGGTGCGGAGCGACTCCCTCTGCGAAGGCCTCCCCATGAAACTCGTCTACGTCTTCGACGCCTACTGCGGCTGGTCCTACGGTTTTGCCCCCACCCTGGCCGAGGTCACCCTGCGCCACCCCGAACTGCCCGTCGAGGTCGTGTCGGGCGGCTTGTTCACCGGGCAGCGGGCCGTGCCGATCCGCGAGTTCGGCTACGTCCAGGGTGCGAACGCCAAGATCAGCGAGCTGACCGGTGTCGGGTTCGGGGCCGGGTACGAGCGGCTGATCGCCGACGGCTCGTTCGTCATGGACTCCCAGGACGCCGCCCGGGGCACGGCGGCGCTGCGGCAGGCGGCCCCGGAGCGGGCGGTGGAGCTGGCCATGGCCGTACAGGCCGCGTTCTACCAGGACGGCCTGAGCCTGTCCGACCCCGAGACCTTCACCCGGATCGCCGCGGCAGCCGGCCTTGATGCGCTGGAGGTCGGCTCCGCGCTCGCCGCACCGGCCACCTCCCTCGCGGCCGAGGCCGACTTCCGGCGGGCAGCAGCTCTGGGCGCGAACGCCTACCCGACCCTCCTGGTCCAGGACGGCGACCGCACCGCGGTCCTCGCCGTAGGCCACGCCGGCCCCGACAAGATCGACACCCTCCTGGAGCAGTTCGGCGCCGCCCGCACCCGGTCGGCCGCATCCGGCCGCTGAATCCCGGCCGACACACCGGCACGGTCGGTGCCGCCCGCACCCGGGCGGCGCGAACCTGAACCCACACGGCGGGCAACCCAGCCTCACACCTCAGCACCCCTCACTCTGCTTCCGGCAAAGGACATGATGATGAGTACTCTCGACTTCAAGGTCATCGACCTGGACTTCCCCGTCGGCTCGAAGAACAAGACCGCAACCCTCATCACCGGTGAGCAGGGCGCGTTCCTCATCGACACCGGGTTCACCCGCGCCGACGGACACCGGCTGGCCGCCGAGATCCTCGACTCCGGCAAGAACCTCACCAAGGTGTTCATCAGCCACGCCGACCCCGACTACTACTGGGGCGCCGAGGTCATCGCCGACGCCTTCCCCGATGCCGAGATCCTGGCGACACCGCTGGTGATCGAGCACATCAAGGCCGCGTACGAGGGCAAGCTCAAGGCCTGGGAGCCGGTGGGCGCCAACCGCCCCACCCGCCTGGTCGAGATGGCCGAACTGACCGGCGACCTCACCTTCGAAGGCCACGTCTTCCAGCTCAAGGGCGGCCACCCGGGACTGCCCGACCGCCACTACCTGTGGCAGGCCGAGCACCGGGCGATCGTCGCCGGCGTCCTGCTCTTCCAGAACGAGCACGTCTGGGTCGCCGACACCGGCAAGCCCCAGGACCGCGCCGTGTGGATCGAGCTGCTGGACGAGATGACGGCCCTCGACCCCGCCTTCGCAGTCCCCGGCCACCGGCTGCCCACTGCCGCCGCCCTCGACGCGAGCCCGATCGCCTACACCCGGAACTACCTCACCGCCTTCGAGGACGAGCTGGACAAGGCCGACAACGGTGAGGCCCTGACCAACGCCCTGGTCGCCCGCTACCCCGGATCCGGCATGCTCATCGCGGCCCAGCTCGGCGCGAAGGTCGCCAAGGGCGAAATGACCTGGGGCTGACCCACCCCGACCACGGTCCGGCCGGGACGCAGGCCGGACCGTGCCCGCCGAGCCCAGCGAGAACCCATGAGCACCACCGCCCGCGACACCCAGGCCGCCGGCCCCGCGCCCGCCAGTTCGGCCCCGCGCTCCTGGGGACCTACGGCTACCTCGCCGCGTACCTGATCGCGCCGGCCGGCGGCGCGGGCATCCACCAGTTGCTCCAACGCTACGCAGGAGCCAGGCGCGTACCCACCTACCGCCTGTGCCCCACCAGCACCCCCGACCCCATCTGAGAAAGGCCGTAACCCATGGAGACCACCGACTTCCACGCCTCCGCCGCCCCCGCCGATGTGGTGCGCCGCCAGTACGTCGCCTCCGCCAACGGCGACCTCGAAGCCCTGCGGGCCACCCTGGCCGACGACGTGGAGTGGACCGAGATGGCCGGCTTCCCCCTGGCCGGCACCTACCGCACCCCCACCGGCGTCACCTCCGCCGTCATGGAACAGCTCGGCGAGTCCTGGGACGACTGGGCCGCCCACGACGACACCTACGTCGTCGACGGCCAGAACGTCGTCGTCCTCGCCCGCTACACCGCCACCAACAAGGCCACCAACAAACCGCTCAACGTGCGCGTCGCCCACCACTTCGTCGTACGCGGCGGAAAGATCGTCCGCTTCGAGCAGTTCGTCGACACCGCCCTGGTCCGCGACGCCATGCACCCAGGCGCATAACCGCACCCGCCCAGTTCCCCGCCGGACGTCCTCGACCGGGGTCTTGAGCCCGTCGAGATCCAGCGCCGGCGACGTCACGGGGGCGGTGACGCGCCGGTCACGGTGCATACGTCCTCAAGGGCTTGTGAGGGGACCGCGAGCAGCGCGAATTGCCGCAGGGGGCGGCGCGGACGGAGCAGGCCGAAGAGTTCGGCCCCCGCAACGGCGTTCCGGGCGAACTGGTCGTCCGGCTCCGCCCGACCAAGGTCCACGCGCACGGCGGCGTCACCGATCGACCAACGAGCGCCGCATTGCCGAACCGAGGAATCACCATGAACGAACCGGCCAACCGTGTCGAGGAGACCGGGCCCCGCACGATGCGCGCCATCGTCGTCTTTGAACCGGGTGGCATTGACAAACTCGTCGCCACGGACCTGCCCGTGCCCCCGGTACGCCCCGGATGGGTCCGCATCAAGGTCAAGGCGTTCGGGATCAACGAGTCCGAGGTGACCACCCGCCGGGGCCTGTCCAGCCGCGACGTGACGCTGCCGCGGGTGCCCGGCATCGAGTGCGCCGGGGTGGTCGACGAGGCCCCCGCCGGCAGCGGCCTCACCCCCGGCCAGCAGGTAGCCACCATGATGGGCGGGATGGGGCGCTCCTACGACGGGGCGTACGCCCGGTACGTGCTGGTCCCAGCCGGACAGGTCATCCCCTTCACCTCGGACCTGCCGTGGGCGACGCTCGGCGCGCTCCCGGAGATGGTCCAGACCGCCTACGGCTCCCTGGCCACCGGCCTGGACCTGCGTGCCGGACAGACTCTGCTGATCCGCGGCGGCACGTCCACGGTCGGTCTGACCGCCGCCGCCATGGCCAAGGACCTGGGCGCCACCGTGCTGGCCACCACCCGCCGCCCCGACCGCGCGGACATGCTGCGCGACCTCGGCGTCGATCACCCCGTCTTCGACGACGGTGAGATCGCCGATGCCGTACGGGAGATCTGCCCGGACGGGGTTGATGCGGCCTTGGAACTGGTCGGCTGCGGGCGTCTGCACGACACCCTGCGCGCGGTCCGCCTCCACGGCACGGTCTGCTTCACCGGCGCGCTGGCGGACGAGTGGACCATCCCGGACTTCAGCCCCCTCGGCTTCATCCCGAACGGGGTACGGCTGACCGCGTACGGCGGCGCGGCCACTGACCTGCCTGCCGACGTCCTCGACCACCAGCTGCGCGCCGTCGCCGACGGACGCCTGAACGTTCGCGTCGCGAAGGTCTATCACGGCCTGGAATCCGTCCGCGAGGCGCAGGCCGACTTGGAGTCCGGCGCGTTCCCGGGCAAGCACGTCGTCGTACTCGACTGAAACGATGCTCAACCACCGGACACGAAAGGGAGGTTGCCCTGATGGATGGACAGACCCTGCAGGAGACGGCCCAGGAGCGAGGTGAGAGCCTGCCGATGGCCACACTGGAGTACCGGTTCGGGCCTGAATGGGAGGTCTTCAAGGTCCACGGCAAGGTGTTCATGCTCATGACGGAGGTGCCCGGCCGACCGGTCGTCATCCTCAAGTCCAGCCCGGGGGAGGCCGAAGCGCTGCGGGCGACACTCGCGGACATCACTACCGGCTCCCACATGAACAAGAAGCACGGGATCACCCTCGCCCCCGGTGCTTCGATCGACCCGCACCTGGTCGAGGACCTGGTCGCCGACTCCTACCGGCTGGTCGTCGCCCGACTCCCCAAGGCCAAGCAGCCCGTGAACCCGAAGACCTTCGGCATCCGCGCGGGGGCGCGGTGACCCTCACCGGTGCCCGGATCCAGCGGACCGCGCGCCGCACGGCCACCGGCCTCCCGGACGTCAGCCACGACCGCCCCTTCACCCCGAAGCTCGACGTCTACAAGACGGCGGGCAAAGTGTTCCTGATCGTCACCGATGCCCCCGACGAGCCTGCCGACCAGATCATCACCGTCAAGTGCGAGCCGGAGCAGGGCGGTTCGCTACGCATGCGCTACGAGAGCATCGTGCCGGGCCGCTATCTCAGCAAGGCGCACTGGATCTCGGTCGGCGCGGGCCCCGACATCACCGCCGACCTGATCGAGTACCTGGTCAGCCACTCCTACGACCTCGTCCACGGCCCACCGCCCAAGGACGCCTCGCTGAGCCAGGGCATCCGATGACCCACACCGAACCCGCGCTGCCCTTGTTCGGCGACGAGCCGCCGCGCCCGCCGGCCGATCGGCTGCGCCCGCGTACCCTCGCCGACGTGGTCGGCCAGAACCATCTCCTGGCCCCGGATGCCCCGCTCGTACGCCTGGTCGGCGGCGTCACGACAGCCTGGTTCGCATGGAAGTGCAGGCAGGGAGCCCTCTCGCCAGAGGGGGTCGATGTTCCTAATAAACTTCGATCTGACGCGTGCCGATGTACAGTGAAGAACGCCCTTGACCTGCGGAAAGCTGGCAGGGAGCCGTCTTCTAGGAGTTCAAAATGCTTCGCACCATGTTCAAGTCCAACACCTGATATCTGGGCATCCGTGTAGGTCAGAGACATGTTGTGGGGTCCCAGGTCAGCAAACGCTCAGCATGAGGTCGACCTGTGTTCCGCCGGCGCTGACCTACGGGCGCGACAGCTGAGGACTGGTCCGATGGCCTTCCGGCCTGTACCGGAAGGCTGCCCTGCACGGCCCGACAGCTCGCCCATGACGTGGTCTCGCTCTTCAAGCCCTGCGACTGTGTCAAGCCCGCGTGTTGCTCACACGCGCACTCGAGCCGCTTCCGGACACAGTGGGTCCGAGAGATCCGGACTGCGGCCCAGAGGCGGTGTCGATATCCTGGAAGGGAAGGTTTCACTGGCTCTCGAGACGAGTACAGGAGCGATGTCGTGGAGCTGCTGCCGGTCGAAATCAAGGTCAACATCGAGGGCGACGTGGCGGGGGCACTGTCGGCTCTCGGCGCCCCGCAGGGCGCGCTGATGACGCGTCGGATCTGGTTCGCCGAGGACCGGGCCGGTGTCGCTCAGGGGAAGGTATCGCTCCTGGACGCCGGTGTGATCGTACGGCTCAGGATCGGTGGTGGCCGGGATGACTTGGTCGTCAAGTTGCGTCCCTGCACCCGGGAACAGCTGGTCGGCCGGTTCTCCGCCCCGTTCGAAGTGGAGCCGATTACGTACAAGATCGAGGAGGACTGGTCAAGGAACGGCCGCGTGCTGGCGGCCTCCCTGGTGCACAGTCACCCGACGGGGGTACTACCGGCCGCGGTGGAGCCCGGGGCCGATCCCTCCGCGTTGCTCGACGCGGTGCAGGACCAGTTCCTGCACGCCTGCGCGCGCGACGTCCACTTGGACGGACTGGTCACTTTGGGGCCCATCTTCTCGACGAAGGTGGACGACGTTCCGCTCGACGACCTGGAGGTCGACCTGGAGGCGTGGTCGGCCGTCGGCCTGGACTTCCTGGAGGCCTCGATCCGTGTGAAGCCCAAGGACGGGGACGACGCGGAGGAGTTCAAGGAACGGGCCGAGCGCAAGTTGCGCAAGCTCGAAGAAGCGGTGCTCGAACGAGGGGTGACGCTGTCCGGGCTTCCTGACAGTAAGACCCACCGCGTGCTCACTGCGCTGGCGGCCGCCGCGCAGGGCTGAGTTCTTCGTCGATCCTCAGATGGCGATCACGGTCAGGTACTTGTCCAGCTGGGTCCGGGCCGCCGCGGCCACCTCAGCCAGACCGCCCTCGATCGTGTGCTCGACGGTGACGGTGCCATGCGTGATCAGGCTCTCCTGTAGGTGCACGCTGCCCGTCGGCGGATCGCTCTTGAGTGTCACCCGCGCGTCGCCGAAGACCTCGGCCCACCACCCGGGCGCGGGAGGTTCGTCCTGCCCGGCTTGGGGGGCGGTGGCGGCGGTGACATCGAAAAGCGATTCCCTGGCCATGCGGAAGACAGCCTTGCGGAGCTCGTCGGTGTCGCTGAGCCAGGCGCCGACGGAGGGGTCTACGAGCACGGTCCCGGCCGGGCGGGTCTCGGTCACATGCGTACGCACGGCGCCGACCGCGACAGCGGCACGGTAGGCGGCGCCTGCGGCGTCACCGCCGGGCCACGATTCTCCGGGAGGTACGGCCGCCGCGAAAACCTCGTGCAGTTTCTCGATGTCGATGTCAACGTCCGTGTGGACGATCGCCTGTCCGGTGTCGAACTGTTCGGTGAGCACGTTGCGGACGAGGAACGGTGGCGCGGCGGCGTCCCGCAGGTTGGTCACGACCGCTTCGGCCGCGGCAGGGCTGAAGGACACCAGGAACGAGCTGCGTGCCTGAATGTCGATGCCGCCCCCCGCTCCGCCTTGGACGCTCATGAGCAGCGGGCCGGGGCCGGTGGGCGGGTGCTCGACCACGCACGACACAGTGTTGGCGGTGATCGGCACCATGAGGAGTTCGGGCGCGGGGCCCCCGTCCCGGTGGGCGAACAACGGGGCGATCCGGGCGGGTGGATCGGGGTGGTCGTGGTCCGCGAGCTTCTCAACGATGCGGGCCGCCGCGCCGTCGGGCAGGGCGGCGGTGCACGAGAAGGTGCAGGAACCGCCGATGTACTCGGGGTGGGGACCCACGGGGGCCTTGAGCATGACGGTGGCCGAGAAGTCGAGGTCGGTGCTGCCGGACCGGGTCGCCACGGTCATTCGCGGCGGCTCGAAGTAGTACCGGGTGGGTTCGCCTGCGGCCGCGAGACCGGTGTTGTGGGCATCGGGCCGGATACGGACGCCGACAGCCGAATCCGCCGGCCCGCCGTCGTCGATGTCGATCACGAGCGAGTCGGGTCCGAAGACCGGCCCTGCGGGGAAGACGCTGTCAGGCATGGCACACGCCCCTGTCGGTGAATGGAGTTCGTGTCGGCGGGGCTCGTCGTCAGCGGAACACCGGGTCGGCAGCCGGCGCTGTCCAGTCCTCTGACGGCGGAGTCCACCGGCAGCGACACGTGCACGAAGTCGACGGTGTGCGACGGACTCAGCGTGAACGAGGGGCGCGGAGTCTGCTGGGAACCACGCGGTCCGGCCCGGCGTGCGTTATCGCAACCCCTGATTCTGTGGTCGACCGTCGGGTAGGACGGCGGGTGGGCTGTGGAACTGCTTCGATCGATGGAATGTCAGGAGTCCTCGAAGACCAGGTCCTCGGGTTGGTGCGTCATCCTCACGGTGTGCCCGTTCGCCACCTCGACGATGTGGTGCAGGCCGGCGCGCCGCTCACCGGTGGACAGGACGGAGTACCGGTCCTGGACGCCGGCCAGGAAGGCGGGGTAGCACGATAGGGGCATGGCCAGGCGCAGGTAGTCCAGCGTGCGGCGGAACAGCTTGGGGAGGATCACCACGTCGTCGGTCAGCGAGCTCAGTCCTGTGATCTTCGCTCCGGTCGTGGTCACGTCGCTCGCCCACAGACCCCGGCGGGCGTCCCGTGCCTGCACGGCCACGGCGGTCATCTCCGCACGGAGACTGGTGAACAGGCTCCGGTAGAAGGTGGGGTACGCCAACCCCTCGACGAGCAGATGGTGATTGACCGTCGTCCGCAGCACGGCGACGTCCACGTCGATCTCGAGGCCGCTGGTTCCGGGCGGAGCGCCGGCTCCGGCCAGGGCGATGCAGCGGCCGTGGACGTCGGCGCCGCGGGTGAGGACGAAGCCGGGAACCGTTTCCGGGGTGGTGGCGGTCACGGTCTCGTCCGGTTGCCGCTGGACGTCGGTGAAGCCGAGCGACGTCAGCAGGTCGTCGCGTGCGGCGTGGGCGAACTGGAGCGGCTGGTGGTCACGGGACGGGCCGTAGTGGGTCTCGAGCGCGTCGACCGCGTCCAGACGCAGCTTCGCGCGCCCGACCGCACTGTGCTCGACGGCACGGCCGCCGCCTCCACCGACGAGGTCCCACTCGGCCGGGTCATCGGCCGTGAAATGAACTGTGTCCCCGTCCGGCTGCGACCCCTTGATGTCGTAGAAGCCCTTGATGAGCAGCATGGGCATGACGACTCCTCAGCAGTGGATACGTTCCACCCCCCAGGGGCACCCTCGAAAAGGGCGCGGCGATCCGCGCTACACGACGTTGCGAAGATCTTGCAGGTACTGCTGGACGAAAGTGTTGAACGCGGTCTGCAGATCCTGTTCCTCCTCCAGCTCGGTGTCAACGCCGTCGGGATCCGGACCGAAGACGACGTCACCGAGGCCCTCCGGCCGGAATTCGCTCAGGTCCGCGGCGGCCATGAGGTTGTTGAGGTGAGTGGATTCCAGCTCGGTCTCCGTCGGGTCGCCCGGCGTCAGACTGCCCGCGGTGTCCTCCAGTCCGGCGACGCTCTGGAAGTCCGAGAGCGCACCGGCCGATTCCTCGCTGAACGAACCGTCGATAGCGATGAGCGATCCACCCGTACTGGCCCGCCAGTCGTTGAGGAGCGCCTGGACGTACCTGACGTCCTGGGGGTCGTTGTCCCCGCTCGGTCCGACCGAACCGCCCATGGGGGAGTTGAAGACGAGCACCGCCGGCCCGAGCACGCCGCCGCCGAAGATGATGACGGCCGCGGCGGCCAGCGCGGCGAGCGCGGCGATGACCGCTGAGACGATGATCGCCTTGGCGAACGACTCAAGCAGTTCCCCGTCCACCTCCGCGCAGATCTCGTAGACGATGACGCCCTCAGCTATCTCGGGCTCCGTCGCACGCCTGTAGTGCAGGGAGGCCTTGCAAGGGACGATGCCGAGATAGTTGCGCTGGTAGAACGTGATGGTTCGATCGGGATTGAATCGCGTTCCCTTTTCGTACTTCTTGAAGTCCGGTCTGTCTACGGCGAGGAAGTCCACCAGCGACAGGAACGTCTCGACCTTGGCCCGCGCGGCTTCCCTGCCCTCGGCAGAGTTGGGTTTGATCTCATAGAACTCCATACGTACGTCTGGTTCGTGGGTGATGATGTCCGGCACCGCGAACCGTTCGTTCTCGTCATCACTCGAGTCGACGGGCTTCTTGCGTTGCTCGCATGAGCCGGAGATGAATCCCTCGTCCGCCGGATCCAGCTGCTGGCGGGTGGCCAGGAAACTCGCAAGGAATCGACACCGTGTCGTATCGGACCTCTCGTCGAAGAAGTCCGTACCGGTGCCGCCACGTTGGTACGGGTTACATCCGCCCTTACTGAAGCAGTATTCCTGCCTGACGACCCACTCGACGACCGTGCCGACCTTGGCCGCTGCCCAACGGGGCGCACCGGCGGCACGGGGCGTTGTGCAGAACTTCGCCACGGGAGTCACCCCTACGCGTGCGTTTGGTGATTTCAGACCACTTGATTTGACGCTATGTGACGAGTGCCACGCGCGCTAGCGCGCGTCCCCACTACCAGCATATCCGGGCCGCCCTGGAGCGCACCTCGGAGACAGTCATGCGGTGCATGAAAAGTTGGTGCGTCAACCAAAGGGCGCGGAATGCGCCGAACTTGGCGACGCAGGCGCGGACCGGTCGGTCAGAGTTGGTCCACGCACTCGGTGAACGAACGGATCAGCAGCGCCCACGAGGCACCGCCGAGCAGCCCCACGAAACAGATGGCTGCCGTGGGGCCGAGCAGCTTCTCCAGGATCTTGATGACTACCGCAGACGCGATTCCCGCCAGCGCCAGCACGAGGGCCCTGTCGGAATCACGCAGGTTGCGATTCCACTCGACGACCCGGCGGATCGCGTCGGCCCCCAGGTTGCGCAGGTCCTCGATGATCGTGTCCACCGTGTTCTGGACCCGCGCACCGTAACAGTTAGCGAATTCCTCGATCGCCATATCTCTTCTCCCGTCTGTTCGGATTTTGACCGGGCGCCAGCGGTGCCTAGCCCTGACCCTGCACCTGGTCGAGCGTTTCGCGCGTCGCCTGCAGAAGCTCCGTGAGCCGCATGTTCGGGGTGCGGTCGTAGGCAGCGAGAATTGAGGAGATCTCAGGTGCGATGTTGACCGATGGATCTGCCAGAACCGAGCACACGGTGAATTCGAGAGAACTATCGTCGAACCCCTCGCGTACAGCGTCGTCCATGCCACTCATGAAGCCGTTGATGTTGTCGAGCGCACCGCCGATCACATCCGGTGCGGGAACGTCGACGGCATCCATCTGGATGCCACGCTGCGCGAGCGCCGCTGCGAAGTCCTCGTCGAAGGCCATGCGTGTTCTCCTCGATCGGCAACCCTGTGGCGGAGCACCGAGCGGCCCCGGCCGAGACCAACCCTGACCGAGTATGGAGATCCCGGCGTGCCCTTTGAACCATGTGGAGCACCACGAGAGGGCGGCCGGAACGGCGCAGGTCGCGGCCCGCAGCCCGCGTTTCCCCAGCTGCCGAGCTTCCGCTGCGCCCATTCGGAGGAGAGCATTCGCGGGGGTGACCCCTCACCGCCATTGCGGTGAAGGGTCAGGTGGCCGGAGGGGCCGGAGCTGGTCGTGCAGGAGGAAGAGATTCTTTGCCCTCCGAGTCGACCGGGCTGCGACAGTTCTCTGCCCCGGCCTGGCCGACGTCCACGAGCGGGCCGAATACGTCTTCAATCAGGCCACCCACCAGGGCATTGGACCTGACCCGCGACGGCTGCACCCTGCGGCGACTCAAGCCCCGCCACCACGACCGCTGAGGACGAGCCCCGGTCACTGGTGGCCGGCGGGGCCTTGCGAGAAGTTGGCCGGCGAATGCCGCACACCATTCCGGACCGGGCGGCTTCGCCGACTCTTGCTGCGCTGGGACCTGGGCCGTGTGGTGAGACGGTCGTGCGTGCGAGGCCGAGTTCGGGGTCGAGGTGGCGGGGTTGGGCGATGGGGGGCGTGCCTCGGCATGATGCTGCCGACGCTTATCTGGCGGGTGTCAGGACCGATTCTCCGTCCTGTTCACGGGCGAGCGGCGTGCCAGCTTGCACCACTTCGTAGAGGTCACCGACGGCCACACGATGGGAATGACGCATCCGTCCGAGGAGGGGGTCTTCGAGGATGCCTGAATCCCTGTCAAGCGGGCCTGCCGATCTCCTTGACCGGTACGGGACAGATTGCTCGGTCGTCCGACAGTTGCCGAACGAACTATCTGGGCAGGTGGCGGTTCAAGGGGAGTTGGGCCTACAGTCGAAGTAACTTCACAGCGCACCCGTCGACCGGCCTCCATGCCCACGAGGGAGCGGTGATTTTTGATGCGCCGGGCCGTACCGGGTGACTCCTCCAGCAGATCTGCTAGATCCTCCGGCAGGGGGTTCCACTCATGGCTGACTTCGCATCGGGAGTCGGGCCGTTGTTCGGTCCGAACTTCGTCATCGTCACCGTCAATGACGACACCGGCAGACCGTTCCAGCTCCAGGTGTACCCGGACGCGCACAATCCGGAGCTGCGGCAGGCGGGCCTGCCCACTCAGTACTACTTCCAGCCCGCCCGCGTCTTCCTGGCGCGGAAGCAAGATTCCCCGCAAGACTTCGACTTCCAGATGACCCTGTTCAAGGGCCTGATGTCGGAGGAGGCGCACGTCACGCCCGGCGATCTGGCCGGCACCGAACTGGGCGGCGGCTTCTGTGCGTTCTCGACGACGTTCGCCATTCCGCCCAGCGTCATCACCGGCGCGATTCAGAAGCTGAAGCAGCGGGAGCACGAGATCCCGGCACGGATCGGGCCCTTCTTCAACTTTCAGGACAACGATCCGGAGCCGTCGCTCGGCATCATTCCGATCACGGAAAGCGCCGTGGTGTGTTCCGTTCAGGATCCGGTCGTCACGGGCGGAAAGATTCTCATGACCGCCCAGCACAGCGGGAAGGGCAGCATCGAGGCGCAGGGCATCTGCTCGTTCCTGATCAGTTGTAACCTGCCGGCCGCGGGCCAGATCGCGAGCGCGCTGAAGGCCGGTGCCTCGCCGCCGTTCCTGGTCACCAACGCGCTCCAGGAAACCTTCTACATCAACGGTGTCACGATCGAAGTGGATGTCGACATCGACAAGGTGTTCGACTCCTTCTCGGCCGCGGTCTCCGCAGGCGGCCTGTTCCGCATCAACTCGCTCGAAGCGGAGTTTGCATACCAGAGGTGCATCACCAGCGGCGCCATCAAAACGCACATGACGCAGAACAATGCGGTGCTCGACGCGGAGACCAAGAAATGGGTGGAGGAGAACGTCAACGAGATGAAAAAGACGGCGCTCGAGCTGGTCAAGCACGAGATCTTCGACTTCGACCCCGCCAAGAGCGATTCCAAGGCGACGGCCGACCGCGGTTGGTTCAGCGGGCTGTTCGGAGGCTCGGCCGTGTCGATCAAGTCCACGCATGCCCACAATGGGGTCCACGTCCGCCAGGAGTTGGTCCTCGACCAGACGGTAGCCGTGAGCCATACCGTCAGCGGTAACCTCAACGACCTCTTGCCTGCCGTCCGGGCCGATCTGAACAAGTATCTGTTCATCATCGACATCGGCGAGTTCTTCAAGAAGGTCCAGGTCGCCGGGTTCTGCGAGGTCAACTTCAGTGAGAAGCTCTCCGACGGCACCGTACTGAGGAGCCCGCTCAGGGCCGTCCAGCTGGAGGCCGGCTACCCCGACTTCTCGAGGCCGATGGAGAATGGCCAGGTCAACCTGACCATGCGGACGAGCGGCCAGCACTACATACCCGGCGAGACGGAGCCGACCGGTGCGGAGAAGCCCGCCGTCTGGCGGGAGCTGACAGCCAGGGACTTCGTCAACGTCTCGTTCTTGCGGCTGGACAACCCTGTTGACGGCTGGCCATCGGACCAGGTGAAGCTGCGGCGTAAGTTGATCTTCGACGGGCAGGACCCCCGGGTCAACCTCTCCCGGGCGATAGCCCCGACCGACCCGGCGGTGGCCGTGATCGAGGAACTGACCACCGACCACGCCCCGGTCATGACCGCGAGTCAGGTCGGCTACGTGTTCGTGCGCTTCATGGTGTCTCCGGTCCGGCTCCCGTCCAACATCACCGTCCAGATAACGCCGACCATCGGCGACGACACCTTCCCGCCGATCGTGGTCACCAAGGACAACGTGAAGAACGCGTTGTGGGAGGTGTACTCCGACAAGTACGTCCTGGCGGAAGAGATCAGCTACACCATGTCGGTCGAGGTGCTCGGGCCCAACTTCACCGACGAGCCAGTCTTCTACTCGACCTCGGAGCCGGTTCGGGTTCCCGTCTCGGAAGGGCTGATCAAGTACATTCCGCAATTGCCCGCTCCGTTGCCGAGAGCGCCCGCAGACAAGATCGAGACCATCAACCGGTACGTCCTCGCGGCCGCCAATGTCACCACGTGACACCACCGGACCGCATGTCCCGGACGGGCGGGCCGAACCGCCCGTCCGGGACGCGACGGATCATCCCGACGGGAAGACACCATGGGACAGATGGAGCAGGGGTTCGACGAATTCCTCGTCGCGGAGCCGAAGCACTGGCTGATGGGACGGACAGGAGACCACATCAACTCGGTCTTTAACGAGAACAGGAGCGCCGAACTCCCTGCGGATGTGCCGCTGCTCCCGCGCCTGGAGAGCAGTTCTGCCCCCGATGTGCTCGCCTTCGGCCCCTTTCCCGAGGCAACGTGGTTCCTCCCGTCGTACGTCCTGCCCGCCCGGGACCCGAAATTCGCTTTCGACGTCGTCCAGCCCGGCGATGTCGCCGCCGACGGAGGACCGTTCAACCGCGCCACGCTCACCCTGACGTTGAAGGAGGTGTTGTCGGACAGCGTCCTCTCCTCCGTCGAGTCGGGGCAGCTGCACCCCGTGCCGGACCTGCAGCCGGTCGTGAAGCTGGCCGTGCCCATCACGGAGTCCGACGGATCGGTCAGCGTCCATACGGTAATCGGCAGCACGGCCACGGTCAGCGGGACCAGTTTCACTGCCACCTTCGAGCTGTCCGGTTCGCTGGTCGAGGCCGCCTATGTGCACCTCACCCGGCGCGGCGAGCTGCGGCTGGAGTTCGAGCCGACCTACTCCGGATACCAGACGACCCTCGTGACGTCGCCCGACACCGGCTTCCCGGTCCACGGGCCGATCTTCCAGGGATTTCAGTTCGAAGTCTTCGGTGACGGCGGCGACACCGGGGGCGCTCCCTTTGAGCCGTCCCTCATCGACCGGATCGGCGCGTACGTCTTCTTCCCCTGCACCGCCCGCTTCCACCGCAGCCTGTCGCTCGGCCTCAACTTCAACACCGATGACCACCGCAGCCGGTTCACTATCACGGCAGAGGGCATGACCCGGCCCATCATCGACGGCAACGACCTCAACGCCTTCGCGGGACCGCGTTCGGAGTACCGAGAACTGACGACGCTCGGCGACATCGTGACGAAGTACCCGTCGCTCCAGCGCATCTTCTTCGGCCAGGTCAGCGGCACGGTGATCGCTGTTCCGGACGCCTACGGGATCCTCGTCACCGCGCAGGGCGCCCTCGCGGCCCTCGACTCCATCGTCGACGAGTCGCCCGCTTCCCTCAGCGGCTGCCGGTTCCACTTCACCTTCACGGTCGGTCCGATGGCCGACCCTATCGACATCGCCCGCCTACGGGCGGACGTCACCGGTATCCCGGAGGCCGTCGGACGCACCCTGCACGTCGCCCTGCCGAGTGGGCTGGACTCCCGTACTCCGTCCACCCTCCAAGGCTTCCCGGCCGGACAGGTTGCCTTCGCCGATGGCGACGGCACCACCATCCAAGTGGGCGTCGACATCTCCGACGACCGGCCCACGCCGGCCGCGACCCTCGTCAACCTGTTCCTGCAACAGCTCGCGTCGCCGGGGCCGGCACCGCTGTTCGGCACCATCGCGGTCCGGCTCGACGACGTCTTTCCCCAACCCGTGCGCACCCAATTGCTGCTGAACCTGCGCCGGACCGCCCACAGCGGTGACCTGGTGACCACTCGGCAACCCGGGTCACAGCCCAGCGCCCAGGCAGAGAACCGGGGACCACTCGACCTCAAGCTCCTCCAGTGCGCAGATGTCAGGGACGGCCAGGGCCCGGCGCCGATCGTGCCCCTCGGGGGCAGGGTGCTCGAAGCTGGACAGACGACCACCCTCCAGGGCGTCGGCTCCGGCACGGTGGTGGAGGTGTCGCGCACCCTGGAAGTCGCCGCTCCGCTACCGAAGGCAGACATGCTGACCTTCCTCGCGTTCCACACCCACACCGTGCAGGAGGTGCAGCATCCGCTCACGGTGAACGCGGCCGGGCTGAACTTCGAGGCGGAGGGTGTCAGCACCATCAAGGCGGAGATCACGCTCATCGCCAACCCAGGGGACCCGGTGCCCGCGTTGACGCTGAGCCCGTCCCACACCGTCGACTTCGTGCACGTCTCGCTCCCGGTGGACTCCGCCATCACCGGTCTGGACAGCACGGTCGTGCTGACCGTGAACACAAGCTCCGGCGCACGGACCGTCTCCGTCCCACACGACTTCGTCGACGAGCCCATTCTCGTTGTCACGTCGTCGACGATCCACTGACGAGAACCACCCGCGGACCGAACCACCCGATTCCTGGTGCACCCGATGGGCCCGCCGAGGGCGTCGCGGCGCATCCTCAGGGGTGAGTGGGCATGCCCGGTGATCTGCATCCTCGCCGCAGAGAAGTCTTGGTTACGCCACCTGATTGGGGGCTTTAGGCGAGTGGCGGGACGTGGAACACATGGGTAGACAGCCCCCAGGCACTGAGGTGAGTGATGAACGCCAGTCCGTCGAAGCCGGGGCGTGGTGCGAAGAAGACCGCGTCGAAGTCGAGCACGGCCCGAACGAAGTCCGCCTCTGCGAAGAATTCCGCTTCCGCGAAGAAGGCTCCTTCCCGCAAGCGGGCTGCTTCGGACACCGGTGCCCCGGACACGTATGGCTCGGGTGTGCGTGGCAGCGGTGAGTACCGGACCGGACCCGTCTCCGGGACCGCGCTGGTGGATGGGGCGACGTTCCGCCACAAAGGGCTGATGTTCGCCGACGTGAACGGCAAGGCGATCTTCGAAGGCGACATCGTCCTCGGCACGGTCGAGGAGATGAAGGCCGTCGTTCCTGCACCCGGCGACATGGAGTCCCGCGTATTCGCCTCGGTGGGAATCGTGGGAGAGAACTATCGCTGGCCCAACGCGCTCATTCCCTACGAAATTGACCCCGCCCTGCCGAACCTGGAACGCGTGACACGAGCCATTGATGTCTGGACCTTTCGCACGCGCATCCGCTTTGTCCTGCGCACGCCCGCGAACGCGGATCAGTACCCCGACTTCGTGCGCTTCACCCCTGGCGACTCGTGCAGCTCTCCGGTCGGGCGGAAGGGCGGGCTTCAGGTGATCGAACTCGGCCCGAGATGCGGTCTCGGAAGCGCCATGCACGAAATCGGTCACTCAGTGGGTCTGTGGCACGAGCAGAGCCGCGAAGACCGCGATCTGTTCATCGAGATCAAGTTCGACAACATCCTGCCGGACGAGCACTACAACTTCTACAAAGCGGGTGGCGACGGAGACGACTTCGGCCCCTACGACTTCTCGTCGATCATGCACTACGGGTGGAACGCATTCGCCATCGACGAGTTGAAACCGACGATCGTCCCGCGGCATCCGCTGCCCCCCGGCGTCGTCATGGGGCAGCGTGAATTTCTGTCCGACGGTGATGTGGAGGGCGTCCACGCGCTCTATCCGCCCGCTCCTCAGACGTCCAAGGAAGTGGCCAAGGACCGCATCGAGGACTGGACGCTGAAGGAGCTGCCCAAGGACCCGACCCATGACCAGCCGCCGAAGGGGATCGACTTGCAGACACCTGCCCTGGTACCCACCAGCCCTTACATCCTGGCCACAGGGCATCAGGCGCCGTCCTTGGTTGGCCAGGCCGACGGTCTCGCGGCTGAGGTGGGCCGGCTCGCCGAGGCTGTGGCCGGGCTCCAGCAGAGCATGACCGCCGTGATGGCGGACCACACGCAACTCGTGGGCAGGCTCGACTATCTGCTCGGCCGTGGCGTTTCTACCGGGCCGCAGCAGTGATCCTCATCGTGTCGTACGAGGAGGATCACGCACTGGCGGTGATGAGCCACCTGGAGGCGGCCGGGCGCGAGGTTCTGCGTATCGACCTCGCTGATTTCCCCGTACGCGGTGCGATCAACCTCGAGTACCCCCTTGTCGGGAGGCCAGAGCTGACCCTCACCACCCCGGCCGGCCACGCAGAGCTCGATCGGTGCCACGCGGCATGGTGGAGGCGAGTACGGCCCTTCACCTGTGACCCCAAGCTCGGTTCCCCGCTGGACCACCATTTCGCGGTCAGCGAGACAGGCCAGGCGCTGCACGGTCTCTTCCAGGCGATGGACTGCACCTGGGTCAACCCCCCTCTCCTGGACGGGATGGCCCAGCACAAGCCCTACCAGTGGGAGGCCGCGCGCAGAGTCGGTCTGACGCTGCCGCGTACTCTCGTCACCAATCAGCCCGAACGAGCTCAGCGGTTCGTCGACGAGGTCGGAATCGGGCGCACGGTGTTCAAGTCCTTCCTCGCCACCACCGAGGCATGGCGTGAAACAAGAGTCGTGCGACTACAGGACCTGGAGCATCTCGAGGCCGTCCGCTACGCCCCGGTCATCTTCCAGGAGTTCGTGGCCGGGGTCGATCTCCGCGTCACGATCGTGGGCGAGCGCGTCTTCGCGGCCGAGATCGACGCCACCGACACCAGCTATCCCGTCGACATGCGGATGGTGATCGGTGAGTCCAAGGTCCGGCCGGTGACCCTGCCGGCGGCCCTCACTGCGACGCTGCTCCGGCTCATGCGCCACCTCGGGCTGGTGTACGGCGCCGTCGACCTGCGCCGCCGGCCCGACGGACAGTACGTCTTCTTCGAGGTCAACCCCGCTGGTCAGTGGCTGTTCGCCGAGGAGCACGCGGGGCTGCCGATCACGAGCGCGGTCGCCGGGCTTCTGTCACGCCTCGACGCCATGGGATCCCAGCGGACCAGCAGGGTGGGCGAGAACGTCGTCGCCGAACGGACGGCGCCGAGGCCGGCCAGTTCGGTGGCCGGACCATGAGCTACGCGGTCACCGGCACGGTGACCATGCCTGCCGACGCACCCACGACCCGCGCGGCACGGGTGGTGGTGGAAGTGCGCAGCACCTCACGGAGCGACGCGCCCTCCACCGTCACGGGGAGCCAGTCGCAAACGGACCTGGAGCTCACCCCCGGCGCCAGTGTTCCCTTCCGCGTCGACGTGGACGATCTGGACCCTGGGGAGACGTACGGCATCCGCGTCCACGTCGACCTCAACGGCAGCGGGATCGTCGAGGCCGGCGACCTGATCACGACCCGGACCACCGCCGTATCCGCCCAGCAAACCCAGGGGATCGTGGCGGAAGTCAGCAGGGTGTGAGAGTCAGAGTCCCCTCCGCGCCGGAGGGGACCCTCACCGCTCGGGCCCGGAAGGGGCGCCGCCCGTCGTGCCTCCAGGGGGATGGATGCCCACAACCGGGCGGCCCCACCCCGGCCGCTTCAGTACCGTCAGGTTCAGCGTCGGCCGGGCGGGCGGCAGGTTCGATCGCGAGCAGCGGCCGCAGTCGCTGGATCCCCTGGCACACCGTCGCCGGCGAGCAGCCGAACAGCGGCGCGAGCTGCCTCATGATGAGGTTCGTGCGGTAGTACGCGGCCACCAGCACCCGGTCCTGAGCACCACGAAATCCCAGTCACAATCAACATCTGAGATCTCTACCGAACCCGGAACGGTTCAGCCCGGGCGGGACGGAGTAGCGGTTGCCGGTGAAGGAGACGAGTCCTGTGGGCCGACGACGCGGGTCTGATCCAGCTCAGCGGGAAACGGGCGGGCGGTTCCAGCAACGGTTCGGCCGCGGAGAGCGCGCCGACGGTGGTCGAGGCTCCGTCGAGCTTGAGTTTGCGGCTGTCCAGCTGCCATCGACGCAGGGGTAGCTGCCCGCACGGCTCGCGCGCAGTACATCGGCCAGGAAGGCCGGTCCACATCCTGCTGGGTGAGCAGGCGTTGTACACCGATTTCGGCGGGTCGGAAGATGCGAGCCCAGCTTCTCCGGCTGCTGGAGGCCACGGACCTGCCGGTCCTGTCTCTGGGGATCATCCCGGCCCGAGCTCGCCTCCCGGTCCATCCGGGAGGCGGCTTCTCGGTCTTCGACGACAGCAGGGTCGAGGTCGAGGGATACCGTGGGGCCGAAACAATCAAGGATCAGGATCGGCTTGCCTTATTGCGCAGGGCGTTCGGGCGCCTCCAGCCCTCCACTGTCAATGGACAGGCTTCCCGAGACCTGATCGAATCCGCGCTGGCGACGACCTGGGTCGCCGGGTTGCGGGGAGGGTGATGCCGACTGGCGACATCAGGAGCAGGGGCGCGAAGCCCTCGTCCGCGATCGTGCGTGATCCACTGGGTTCGGTTGGCGTTGACCAGGAAATCCGGTCCGTGACCGGTCCGGGAGGGCTTTCGGGGACTGCGAGTCGTCCTGTGTCCTCCCCTACCTGATGCACTATCAGGTAGGTCGGCGTCAGTCCCTGAACACTTCGAAGCGGCTGTCCGATTCGGCGCCTGCTCTGCGGCGTGACAATGGCCTGGTTCGCACGGAAGTGCAGGCAAGGGGCCTTCTCGTCAGAGGGGATCGATGTTCCTAAACATCCTTGCTCTGACGCGTGCCGGTGTAGCGTGCGGGACGCACTTGACCTGCAGACATCTGACATCTTGGCGTTTCCGCAGGTCAGCGGCGTGGCGACGAGGCTTTTAGTCAGCGATCCCTGGCTCATATATCGCCGGAGGGGACGCCTATGTCGTGCCAGGTCCAGGCCGGGGAGCGGCTTCCGTCGGGGTCGCGGCCGAACGTCCCCCCTTCCGCGGGAACCGGCTCGCGGACGGCCTGCCGTATGCCAGCACCGGGTCCCTGAGTGCGGAGGGAGGCCGCGGGATCGGTCCTGCGCCGTAGGTGGGGCCACCCGGCAGAGCTCTCGATCAGCTTCGCTGCCTCTTTGGGGTCCGTGATCCCGGCCCGGTCGACCAGCAGGCGGGCCAGGTTGCCGGCGGCCTGGTCAGCCCCGCTGCCTCGGAGGGCGCGCAGCAGGCTCTCGGCCGCGTTCGGGCGGGTCAGGTCCGCGTGGGCGACAGGATCCCGCGCGAGCAATGCGGCGGACGCCCTGTCCGCACCGGCCTCACGGAAGGCCATGAGCAGTCTGGCGACGCCGTTCGTGTCAGTGATGTCCATGTGCCGGGCGATCCACTCGGCCCCTGCGCGGTCCGGGTCGAGCGGGCCGTCGATCCGGCGGAAGAGCTGCCGGGCGGCGGTGGAGTGTCACGGCAAGCACGGCCCGGCAGCCGAGTCGGACCGACTGCCTGCGTAGGTCGAGCCGCCAGGCGCTGTCGGATAGGCGTCCGAGGTCCTCGGCGGCCTCGGTGCACGGGGCCGACCGAAGCGCCCGGAGGGAGGGCGGCGTGGACGCCCAGGGCTGCCGCGGAGACCGTCCGCACGCGTTCCACGGGCGGGGCGTCGGCGGCGGCCGCCTGGAACGCGCGCTTCAGGGCGAGGTACGAGCGGTGTCTGGGGGAGTCGGGGCGCAGGATTCCGAAGTGGTCGCCGGGCAGGACGCCGATATCGGTGAACGGGCCGTACGCCGATGCAGCCACGACGATGCCGTCCTCCTCGCCGGCGTAGGCCGTCATCGGTATGCGGTCGGCGACCAGGGGCGCGTGCACGATCTGGGTGTTCACCACGCGCCGGGTCTGGTTGATCTGGCTGACCAGCGGGTTGAGCTGCTCCACTTGAGGGTTCTTCCGCAACCAGCTGCGGCGCAGAGTGACGAGAAACGCGGAGCCGCTGTTGGGGGTCGCGAGCATCACGATGCGGCGGATGCGGCGCAGCTCCATCCTGCGCCCCTCGGTCACCATCAGGGCCAGGTACCTCTGGACGTTGAGGCTACCCTGGCTATGGGCCACCAGTACCAGGTCCCGTACGTCCGAGGTCTCGGATTCCAGGAAGCCCTTGAGGCTGTCTGCTACGTCATCGAAGTCGGGAATGCGGCGGAGCGGATTGAAGCTCCACAGCCGCGTCGCGTACCGGAACGTCTTGGGGGCCACGAAGGACGGGTCCGGGTCGCTGTCGATCAGCCGCAGGAAGTGATTCCAGGTGTCCGGGGAGGATTTGAACCCATGGACGAAGACAACGCCGAGCTCTTCTCTGGCCGCTTGCGTCATAGGTCACCACGCTCGCCATCCCTGAGGCACCCCGACGGCCCGGGCACGCGCCCCCGTCCGCGACGGCCTGCCCGCAGGGAGCCGTCTCGACGTCAGCAGCGTTGCGGACTCCCTGGACGATCTGAAAGGAGGTGCTCCGCGGCTGCTACTTCGGCACGGAGCCTGCTGTCGATGCCAGCCTGTGAGGCGGCGGCGGTTGAGCGGTCCAGGCTTCGGCCCGGTGAGCCTGGGGTAAACGTCGGTAGTGCCGTCGGGGCTCCTCTTTTTACACGAGTTCAGCAGGGCCCCAGCTTTTTCGTCGGGAACTTCGCCTCCGCGACCTTGCAAGCCCCTTGAGGGGGCCCTCCCGGCTGACCCAGGCCTTCATTGCGTCGCCCCACTCGCGGTATGCGGACCACGGCTGCATTGGCGGGTAGCTGAGGGCCGCAAGACCGGATCGCGGTCGTCGTCGCTCTCGGGTGCGGGCTGCGCCAGGGGGCTTCGGCCTCTCCCCGGAGGACGTTGATTGCGAGCGTGGCGCTATCCGCAATGGTCGCCTGTACTTCACCTTGCCCAAGGACGGGAAGACGCGCGTCGTCGACATGCCTCCGTCGGTCGCCGAGGAACTGGCCGCCTACTTCCTCCAGCACCCGGCCGTCCAGGTCGAGCTGCCGTGGGGTGGTCCGGAGCCCGAGCGGGACAAGCAGACGTTCCCGCTCGTCCTGACCACGACGTACGGCAACGCGATCCGCGCCAACATCTTCAACGTCGAGGTCCGGAAGCCGCTCCTCGCGGAGGTCGGTGTCATCCCGATGCGGGAGAAGGGCGAGCGCTGGCAGGCACCTCGCAAGGACGGCTTCCACGTGCTCCGGCACGCTTACGCCTCGATCGTCCTCGAAGCCGGCGAGTCCGTGGTCACCCCCGCCCGATGGCTCGGCCAGTCCAGCCCCACCATCACTCTCGACCCCATCGCCCACTTCATGCCCGGGGCCGGCGGCAAGGGGCGAGCGGCCGTCGATGCGCTACTCGGCGTGGTTCCCGAGTACGTCCCAGAGGACCACGCCATGACGTGAAGAAGTGGGTGGCGCAGCACATGCTGAGCCACCCGTTCGCGCTTCAGCGAGTCTTCGCCACCATGAAGACCCGGAAGATCCTCAGACCGCGTTTGAGATCTTCTGTGTCCCGGGGGTGTTGGGGCTTGTGTGAGTGGTTCTGGGGGTGGGTATCCGTCAGATCTGACGGATACCCACCCCGGGTGGGAAATCGCCTTCGTGAGGCGGTACCGGGCAGCAGTGACCTCTATGCCAGGGATGGCTCACCCCCCTATAGAGGGAAATTGCTCCTTTCCGGTTGCGAGGTACTCGCATTAACGGTTCCCGCCCTGTGTAGAGATAGCCTCACTGATGTCTTCTGCCGCGAGTGCGTATCGGCGGGGCATCGTCGCGGTAGGGATCGGGGTGCAGGAGAGCTGCTGCACTGCCCTGACGGTGCGTCGGAAAAGTCAGCAGTAGGTCAGCATGAGTCTTGAAAGACCCGGGGAAAGCTGACCGAACATGCGAATCGTTGTAGGCTCCGGAGACCGCCCTTGACCTGTGGAAAACAGGCAGGGAGCATACATTTCGGGAGTTTCTTCATGTTTCGGACCATGTTCAAGTCCAAGATCCACCGGGCCACGGTCACCCAGGCCGACCTCCACTACGTGGGGTCCGTGACCGTCGACGCCGATCTGCTGGACGCGGCCGACCTGCTGCCCGGCGAGCTCGTGCACATCGTGGACATCACCAACGGGGCCCGCCTGGAGACGTACGTCATCGAGGGCGAGCGGGGCTCGGGGGTCATCGGGATCAACGGGGCCGCCGCGCACCTCGTGCACCCCGGCGACCTGGTCATCCTCATCAGCTACGCGCAGGTCGAGGACGCCGAGGCGCGAGCGCTGAAGCCGCGCGTCGTGCACGTCGACGCGGACAACCGCATCATCGAGCTGGGCGCGGATCCGTCCGCCCCCGTTCCGGGAACGGACCAGGAGCGCAGCCCCCACGCGGTGGCTGTCTGAGGGGAGTCGGGGACCATGCCGCAGGCCGATCCGATCGAGATCGTGGACGACCGCACATCCGGGAGGCTGCTCGCCGCCGAGGGCGGGGCGGTGGTCGGTTTCATCGCCTACTTCGTGCTCGCCGAGGAGCCCCGCGCACTCGTGGCGGTCCACACCGTCGTCGAGCCGGGGCACGAGGGCCGCGGCATCGCCGGGAACCTGGTGAAGGCCTTCTACGGGATCGCGGCCGCCGAGGGCGTGCCCGTGGTCCCGCTGTGCCCCTATGCCGCGAGCTGGGCGGCCAAACACCCCGACCAGGCGCCCGAGGCGCCGGCCGAGGTCGTCGTCGTCGCCAAGGCGCAGCTCGACTCGGACCCGGACCTGTGGTGACGCCGCCCGCGCCGGGCCTGACCCTGCTGCACACCTCGCCCGTGCACGTCCCGGTCTTCGACGCCCTGCGCGACCGGCACCACCCCGGCGCGGTGCTGCGCCACCTGGTGGTGCCGCAGTTGCTGGAGCGGGCCCGCGCGCTCGGGCCCGCGTCGCAGGCCCCGGCCGTGCGGGAGCTGCTCGAAGGATCCGGCGGGCCCGTCCTGGTCACCTGCTCCACCCTCGGGGCCGTCGGCGAGACCCTGGCCCAGGACCTCGGCGTCCCGGTGCTCCGCGTCGACCGCCCGATGGCGGCCGACGCGGTC
Source organism: Streptomyces sp. ICC4 (assembly GCF_003287915.1). Taxonomy (NCBI): domain Bacteria; kingdom Bacillati; phylum Actinomycetota; class Actinomycetes; order Kitasatosporales; family Streptomycetaceae; genus Streptomyces; species Streptomyces sp. ICC4. The sequence continues at coordinate 1,309,194 of NZ_CP030286.1, forward strand.
CGCACCGGGCCGCGGATCGCCGTACTGGCCACGGTGGAGTCGACGCTCGCGCCGACCGTGGAGCTGTTGGAGGAGGAGGCCGCGAAGGCCGGGCTGCCGCTGTCCGTCCGCACCCTGCTGGTCGACGGGGCGTGGGACCGCTTCGCGGCGGGTGACGGGGCCGGCTCCCTGCGCCTGGTGGCCGCCGCGGCCGACGCCCTGGCGGATGTGGACGCCATCGTCCTGGCGCAGGTCTCCATGACCGGAGCGGCCGCCCTGGCCACCACCTCCACGCCGGTCCTGACCAGCCCGGCTTCGGGCCTCGCGGCCGCCCTGCGGAAATAGGCGCGGCCCGGCGCGCTGGAGAAGCGGGACCGGGGCAGAGTGGAGGTATGACACAGCCCCCGTTCCCCGATCCGGCCCCGGCACCGGCGCCCAAGCCGTTCCCCGATCCCGGGCCGCTGCCCCGGCCCGAGCCGCCGACGCCCGGCCCGGTGCCCGAGCCCGATCCGGTCCCGCCGCCGCCGGGGCCCGCGCCGATGCCCGGGCCGGAGCCCCTGAGCTGACCGGCCGGAGCACCTGAGCCGCTGAGCTGACCGACCGACCGGCGGCCCGGCCGGAACCGGCCCGGCGCCCGGCCGCGCCGGGCCCGGGCCGCCGCACGCGTCAGGTGTGCGCGTCAGGCGCACGCGTCAGGCCGTACGGACCTCGGAGCGGTCGCCGCTCCACAGGGTGTGGTACGAGCCCTCGCGGTCGGTGCGCCGATAGGTGTGCGCCCCGAAGAAGTCGCGCTGGCCCTGGGTCAGCGCCGCCGGCAGCCGCTCCGAGCGCAGGGCGTCGTAGTACGCCAGCGAGGCCGCGAAGGCCGGTACCGGAATGCCCTGGCGGACGGCCGCCACCAGCACCTCGCGCCAGCCCTCCTGCGCGGCCCCGATCTCCTCGGCGAAGCCGGCGTCCGCCAGCAGGCTCGGCAGCTCCGGACGGGCGTCGTACGCGGCGCGGATCCGGTCCAGGAACGCGGCCCGGATGATGCAGCCGCCGCGCCACAGGGAGGCCACGGCGCCCGGGTCCACGCCCCAGCCGTACTCCTCGCTGCCGGCCTGGATCTGGTGGAAGCCCTGGGTGTACGAGACGATCTTGGAGGCGTACAGCGCCTGCTCGACCTGGGCGGCGAAGGCGGCCGCGGCCTCGGGGGAGAGCGGCGCGGCCTTCGGGCCGGCCAGGTCCCGCGCGGCCGTACGCAGCTCGCCGTGGCCCGAAACCGCGCGGGCGAAGACCGCCTCGGCGATGCCCGACACCGGGACGCCCAGATCGAGGGCGATCTGCACGGTCCAGCGGCCCGTGCCCTTCTGCTCGGCGGCGTCGGCGACCACGTCCACGAACGGCAGGCCGGTCACGGCGTCCGTGTGGGCGAGCACCTCGGCGGTGATCTCGATCAGGTACGAGTCCAGCCGGCCCTCGTTCCAGGAGCGGAAGGTCTCGGCGATCTTCGCGGGGGAGTAGCCGGCGACCTCGCGCAGCAGGTGGTACGCCTCCGCGATGAGCTGCATGTCGGCGTACTCGATGCCGTTGTGGACCATCTTGACGAAGTGCCCGGCACCGTCGGGTCCCACGTGCGAGGTGCAGGGCGTGCCGTCGGCGGCCTTCGCGGAGATCTTCTCCAGCAGCGGGCCGAGCGAGGCGTACGACTCCTCGGAGCCGCCCGGCATGATGCTCGGGCCGAGCAGCGCGCCCTCCTCGCCGCCCGAGATGCCGACGCCCACGAAGTGCAGGCCCTGCTCGCGCAGTTCCTTCTCGCGGCGACGGGTGTCCTCGAAGTGGGCGTTGCCGCCGTCGATGATGACGTCGCCCGGCTCCAGCAGCGGAGCGAACTCGCGGATCACGGCGTCGGTCGCCTCGCCGGCCTTCACCATGATGATCAGACGGCGCGGGCGCTCCAGCGCGTCCACGAACTCCTTGGCGGACCCGGTGGGCACGAAGGCGCCCTCGTGCCCGAACTCCTCCACCAGCGCCGTGGTCTTGGCGGCGGTGCGGTTGTGGACGGCCACGGTGAATCCGTTGCGCGCGAAGTTCCGGGCGAGGTTGCTGCCCATCACCGCGAGACCGGTGACGCCGATCTGGGCCGTGCTGCTGCTCATGGGGTGCGCTCCTGAGTGCTTCGGGGGTGCTTCGAGGGTGGTTCGGGGGTGCTTCCGTCATGCCCGCGTGGTGCGTGCGCGCGTGTGGTGCGTGGCGAGTGCGCGCGTGACGCCCGCGTGCTGCTCCGACGTGCGGACGGAGCCGGGACACCGACGCTACCCCGGCGGAGATCCTTACGGCCCCCCTACCTTTGGCGGGTAATCAACTACCGCTCGGACGTGTCTTGTTGTGGCCCTTGTCATGCCCTGGTCGCGGCGTTAAGTTGTGCGGTTCCTGACGTCTTCAGTGGGGGCACCCATGGGTGTACGGGGCCGGCACCGCCGGTATCAGCCGAGCAGCATCAACCGGGCCTCGCTCGTGGTCACCGCCGGTGGCGCGGGGATAGCGCTCCCCCTGATCGGCGCCGGAACCGCGCACGCCGCCTCGGTGGACACCTGGAGCAAGGTCGCGGCCTGCGAGTCCACGGGCAACTGGCACATCAACACCGGCAACGGCTACTACGGCGGGCTCCAGTTCAGCCAGAGCACCTGGCGCGCCTTCGGCGGCGCGGCGTACGCCTCCCGCGCGGACCTGGCGACCAGGGAGCAGCAGATCGCGGTCGCGGAGAAGGTGCTGAAGGGGCAGGGCCCGCAGGCCTGGCCGGTCTGCGGGAAGAAGGCCGGACTGAGCCGCAGCGGACCGGCCCCGGCCCTCCCCGCGCAGGCCAAACCGGTCACCCCGGTCCAGCAGACGAAGGCCCAGCTCCAGGAGAAGAAGGCGGCCGCTCCGCCGAGCACGCCGCGGAGCACACCGCCGAAGTCCGCGCCCCGCCCGACGGGGACCTCGGTGCTGCCCAACCCCTATGTGGTCGCGCCGGGGGACTCGCTCTCGGCGATCGCCACCGAGCAGCACGTCGAGGGCGGCTGGCAGGCGCTGTACGAGACCAACCGGGCCACCGTGGGCGGGGATCCGGACCTCATCTTCCCGGGGCAGCGGCTCACCCTGCGCGTGACCGCGGCGCCAGCCGCGCCGGCCGCGCCGCCTTCCCAGAACCCGGAGAAGCCGCCGCGCACCGCGGAACCGGTCAAGCCCGTGGCCCCGGTGTCGGAGAAGCCCGCCGAGAAGCCGGCCGAGAAGCCCGCTGACAAACCGGCCGCGAAGCCCGCCGAGAAGCCGGCGGCGCAGCCCGCCTCGGCGCAGAAGGACGAAACCGCCTCGGGAGGGTTCTCCGCCCCCGTCGACGCGGGCCTCGGCACCGCCTACCGCGTCGCCGGTTCCTCCTGGTCCAGCGGCTACCACACCGGCGTCGACTTCCCGGTCGCGACGGGCACCACCGTCAAGGCCGTCTCCGACGGCCAGGTCGTCTCAGCGGGCTGGGCCGGTGCGTACGGCTACCAGGTCGTCATCCGGCACTCCGACGGCCGGTACTCCCAGTACGCGCACCTGTCGGCGCTCGCCGTCAAAGCCGGCTCGCCGGTCTCCGGCGGGCAGCGCATCGGCCGCTCCGGCTCGACCGGCAACACGACCGGGCCGCACTTGCACTTCGAGGTGCGCGGCGGGCCCGGCTACGGCACCGACATCGACCCGCTGAAGTACCTGCGGGCCCACGGCGTCCACATCTGAGCCGGGCGTCGCGGCCGTGGCCTCCGCTCCGGCGGGGACCACGACCGCGCCCGGAGCCGGAGCCGGAGCCGTGTCCACAGCCGCGACGGAAGCAGTGGCCGGAGCCGTGTTCGCAGCCGCGTCCCGAGTGCTCCCCGCCGGTACGGTCCCTTCGGCCCGCCGGGGAGCGACGGTGAGCAGGACGAGCCCGGCCCCCGCCAGAGCGGCGCTCACCACCGCCGCGGCCGCGCCGGCCGCCCCGTACCGGAAGCCCTCGTCGAACATGGCGATGCCGACCGCCGCCGCGACCACCGGGTTGGCCACCGTCACGGTCGCCAGCGGCGCCGTCAGCCCGGCCCCCCGGTAGGCGGCCTGCGACAGCAGCAGCCCGGCGCCGGCCAGCGCGGCGACCGAGGTCAGCTCCGGCCACAGCGAGACCAGCGCGTCGGGGGCGAAGGTCTCGGCCACCGACTTCGTGAACACCGAGGCCATGCCGAAGGCCGCGCCGGCCGCCACGGCCAGCAGCACGCTGCGCACCGTGGCCCGCCGCACCTTCCGGGCGGCGAGGAACAGCACCGCCACCCCGGCGCCGGTCGCGGCCAGCAGGGTGCTCTGTTCGGCGCCGGACAAGGACTGCTCGGCCCGGCCGCCCCCGCCCGTCAGGGCCAGCAGCCCGGCCAGCCCGACGGTGGCCAGCACGGCCCCGCGCCAGGCCGCGCCGCTGGAGCGGCGCCCGACGAAAACGGCCGCCATCGGCAGCGCGAAGACGATGGTGAGTGCCCCGAGCGGCTGCACCAGGCTCAGCGGCCCGTACGCCAGCGCGACCACGTGCAGCAGCGCGCCGAAGCCGTTCAGGGCGATGGCGGCGTACCAGCCGGCCTGGCGCACGGGAGCGTAGGGCCGGCTCGTCGCGGCGGACGCGACCCGCTCCTGGACGATGGCTCCGCCCGCGTAGGCCACCGCGGACACCAGGCAGAGCAGGGCCGAAAGGGCTAGGGCACTCATAAAAGTCACAATGCCCGACCAGGGGGAGCTATTCCTCCCCCTACAGGCCCCTACATTCGGTCACGCATCAGGCGTGAGGAGTAGTCCGTACGCAGTACACGGGAGCGGGTTTGTCTTCCGATGCGGGGGATCCGTACACTAGCCCTTTTGAGGACTTCCGCAGCAGGCGGACGCGGACGAGTGATCAAGGAACGGCAGCGGGCATGACGGTGACCGAAGACAGCCAGGACCACGTGCACGGCTACGGGCCGGGCATCGACCCCGACCGGCTGGCCCTCTGCCTCAGCGTGCTCGACGAGCTCGACAAGCTCGATGTCGACCACCCGGACGCCATCACCGTACGCCGCGCCACCGCCGGCCTCTACCGGACGGTCAAGCAGCGCCGCCGCCAGGACCGCCGCGCCGCCAAGACCGCCAACGACAAGGCCGTCACCGAGGCGACCGCGACCGGCTCCGCCGAGCGCATCGACGACGAGACCCAGGGCAACGCCCTGACCGCCGCCGCCAAGGGCCCGATCGCCGGGATACTGCAGCGCCCGCGCTCCTGCTACGTCTGCAAGACCCGCTACGTCGAGGTCGACGCGTTCTACCACCAGCTCTGCCAGGACTGCGCCGCCTTCAACCACGCGCGCCGCGACGCCCGCACCGACCTGACCGGCCGGCGCGCCCTGCTCACCGGCGGCCGCGCCAAGATCGGCATGTACATCGCGCTGCGGCTGCTGCGCGACGGCGCGCACACCACCATCACCACCCGCTTCCCGGGCGACGCGATCCGCCGCTTCAAGGCGATGCCCGACAGCTCCGAGTGGCTGCACCGGCTGAAGATCGTCGGCATCGACCTGCGTGACCCGGCCCAGGTGGTCGCGCTGGCCGACTCGGTCGCCGCCGAGGGCCCGCTCGACATCCTGATCAACAACGCCGCGCAGACCGTACGCCGCTCCCCGGGCGCCTACAGCGAGCTCGTCGCCGCCGAGAACGCCCCGCTGCCGGCCGGCGAGCTGCCGAGCTCCGAAGTCATCGGCACCTTCGGCAGCGGCACCGTCGACCGCGTCGCCGCCCTGCCCACCGGCAAGGGCGAGAAGCTCAGCGCCCAGGACATCACCGAGCTGGCGCTCGTCTCCGGCTCCGCCTCCCTGGAGCGGATCGCCGCCGGCACCGCGATCGACGCGGGCGGCCTGGTCCCCGACCTGCACGACACCAACAGCTGGATCCAGACGGTGTCCGAGGTGGACCCGATCGAGCTCCTCGAAGTGCAGCTCTGCAACTCCACCGCGCCGTTCATCCTGATCAGCAAGTTGCGCCCGGCTATGGCGGCCGCCGAGGCCGGCCGCAGGTACGTCGTCAACGTCTCCGCGATGGAGGGCGTCTTCAGCCGCGGCTACAAGGGCGCCGGCCACCCGCACACCAACATGGCCAAGGCCGCGCTGAACATGCTCACGCGCACCAGCGCGCAGGAGATGTTCCAGAAGGACCAGATCCTGATGACCGCCGTCGACACCGGCTGGATCACCGACGAGCGCCCGCACCCGGACAAGATCCGCCTCGCCGAGGAGGGTTTCCACGCCCCCCTCGACCTGGTCGACGGCGCGGCCCGCGTCTACGACCCGATCGTGCGCGGCGAGCTCGGCGAGGACCTGTTCGGCGTCTTCCTGAAGGACTACGCGCCCGCCAACTGGTAGGCCGCCCGTCCTCACGCCCCCAGGTCCCCCGGACCTTCCCGTCGCGCCCCCGGCCCCTCCTTCCGAGAGGGGCCGGGGGCGCGCCGCGTTCAACCCGTTCGGTCGTACGCCCCCGCCGCGACCAGTTCCAGTACCGGGCGCCAGTCCTCGAGCACGCCCGCTTCCGGGCCGCTGCCCCGGCCGGTGTCGACCGCCAGCCTCAGGGCCTCGACGTCGGCGCCGGCGTCCGCGGGCGTTCCGGCGTCCGCGGGCGCTCCGGGACCCGGCGCTCCGGGACCCGGCGCCTGCAGCCGTACCAGCCGGGCCACCCGCTCGCCCAGGAGCGGGCGCAGCGCGCGCGCCGTAGGCTCGGCCCGACCCAGACCGTGCACCAGCCCGGCGACCTGGAGCTCCTTGTCGAAGGGGTGCGAGCGGCGCAGCGACGCCGCCGTGCGGAGCCCGTGGCCCGCCGCATGGCCGGCCAGCAGCAGATCCATCAGTTCCTCGACGCTTCCGACGACCGTCGGCACCTCGGACCCCGCCACTGACGCTCCCTCCGTCGCCCGACCGCATTTCACCCGTACGGCGCCGTCGAGCAGATCAGCCGTCCGTGGCGTACCGCCGTACGACTTACTGAATTCGCGGCGAAAACAAGCGGTCCAGCGTGGATTTTACCTTTCCATCGAGCGGGGGTCCGCTCATATGTGTACTGTGATCCGCATGAGAGCCCTACCCGGGCACTCGCTCCACCAAGGCGCCACCGCGTCCGGAAGCCCTTTATTCCTGTACCGGCTCGCGGTCCCGCCTGCCGGGTTACGCGACACAAAGGAGTGCGCGGTGACACCAGAACTGACGAAGACCGACCAGGCACCGAGAGAACGTACGGGGTCGAGGAGCAGCAAGCGCCCCGAGACGCTCGGCAACCTGGAGGTCTGGGCCCGGTCCGCCCCGATCCGCCTCGCGGGTTACGAGGACGACCTCGCTGAGCCGCACATCCTGCCCGGCATCGACTAGCCGCCGCAGTTCGAAGGCCTCTCCGGGCCCCCGCGCCGACGATCGGCGGCGGGGGCTCGGAAGTTCCCCGAAGCCGTACGCCGTCGGCGTCATCGCTGTGGGCGATCACGGGTTACGCACCCCCCGCGCACCGGGCACGCTGATCCACATGAAGCTGCTGATGCTGGGTGGGACCGAATTCGTCGGGCGCGCGATCACCGAAGACGCCCAGAGCCGCGGGTGGGAAGTGACGGTCTTCCACCGCGGGCACCACGCGCCCCCGCCGGGCACCAAGGCCCTGCACGGGGACCGCACCGCCCCCGACGGCCTGGCCGCCCTCGCCGAGGGGGAGTGGGACCTCGTCGCCGACACCTGGGGCGGAGCCCCCAGCGCCGTGCGCGACAGCGCCCGGCTGCTCGCCGGCCGGACCGGCCGGTACGCCTACATATCCAGCCGGTCGGTGTACTCCTACCCGGCCCCCGCCGGGCTCGACGAGGACGGCCCGCTCGTCGAGGGCTCGCCCGACGCAGAAGCCACCGACTACGCGCAGGACAAGCGCGGCGCCGAGATCGCCGCGGTGGACGCCTTCGGCGACCGCGCCCTGCTGGTCCGCGCCGGGCTCATCCTCGGCCCGTACGAGAACGTCGGCCGGCTGCCCTGGTGGCTGAACCGCACCGCGCGGGGCGGCCCCACGCTCGCCCCCGGCCGGCCCGGCCTCCCGCTCCAGTACGTCGACGTGCGGGACCTGGCGCGCTGGACCCTGGACGCGGCCGAAGCAGGGCTCGGCGGCCCGTACAACCTCGTGTCACCGGTCGGCCACGCCACGATGGGCAGCCTCCTCGAGGCCTGCGCGGCGGTGACCGGCGGCGCCGCGGAGCTGCGCTGGACCGAGCAGGCCCGGATCGAGGAAGCCGGCGTGGAACCCTGGACCGAGCTGCCGATCTGGGTCCACGAGGGCGAGCAGCACGACTTCATGTTCGGCGGGGACGTCGGCAAGGCGCTGGCGGCGGGCCTGAAGTGCCGGCCGGTCGAGGAGACCGTAGCCGACACCTGGACCTGGCTCCAGGAGCTGGGCGGAGTGGCCCCGCAGCGCCCCGACCGGCCGTCCAAGGGCATATCGCCGCAGCAGGAGGCCGCCCTACTCGGCCTCTGAGGCCCCCGGAGGTCCTGACGGCCCCGCCCGGCCGCCGTGGGAGCCGGGCGCGGCCGCGAGCCGGGTCGGCGGCATGTACTCGCGGACCAGCGTCCGGTGCCACCAGGCGCCCGTTTCGCGGAGCTCGCGCCAGGTGGTGAAGCGGTAGCGGTACAGCCGGGCCCGGACGTACCGCGGCGGGGCGTCCGGGAAGGGGTTGTGGCGGATCAGCCGCAAGGTGTCCCGGTCGCCCGCCAGCAGCCGCTCCACGAACGGCCCGAACCAGTCCCGTGCGTAGTCGGGGGAGAGCGCCGCGAACCACATGAGCCAGTCCAGGCGCAGGTGGTACGGGGCGAACTGGCGCGGCGTGCGGCGCACGTCGCCCGGCTTCCCCTTGAATCCGTACTCCCGCCAGGCGCCGTCCACGGCGGGCACCCGGTCGGCGGTGCCCTCCACCACCACCTCCTCGCGGATCCGGCCCACCGTGCCGAACGCCCCGTAGGAGTTGACCAGGTGGAGGGGGTCGAAGGACCGGTTCATCACCTGGCGGCGCGACAGCATGTTGGCCACCGGGTGCCGGCTGAGCACCAGCACCAGTGCGGTCAGCGCGCAGACCAGGACCGCGTACCAGAGCGGCCCCTCCCGGTGGGCGGCCTCCGGCGGCCTCCCCGCGTCCGCACCGGGCACGGGGAGCCAGGACAGCCGCGTGAAGTCGACGGCCGGGACGGCGAGCGCGATCGTCAGCCAGTTCAGCCAGGCGAAGTTCCCGGACAGCACCAGCCACAGCTGTGTCGCCACGATCGCCAGGGCCGCGTACGAGGCCACCGGCTGCGGGGCGAACAGCAGCACCGGGACGACCAGCTGGGTCACGTGGTTGGCGGCGCACTCCATCCGGTGCACCGGCTTCGGCAGATGGTGGAAGAACCAGCTCAGCGGCCCGGGCATCGGCTGCGTCTCGTGATGGAAGTACAGGCAGGTGAGCTTGCGCCAGCAGGCGTCGCCCCGCATCTTGATCAGCCCCGCGCCGAACTCGACCCGGAAGACCGCCCAGCGCAGCAGCCACAGCACCAGCACGGGCGGCCCGGTCCGCGCGTTGCCGAGGAAGACGGCCAGGAAGCCCGCCTCGAGGAGCAGCGACTCCCAGCCGAAGGAGTACCAGGTCTGCCCCACGTTCACGATGGACAGGTAGAGCAGCCACAGCACCGCCCACATCGCCATCGCCGCGCCGAGCGGCACGGCGTCCCCGGCCCCCGCCGCGAGCGCCGCCGCGAGCGCCGCCCCCGTCCAGGCGCAGGCGGCGAAGAACCGGTCGGAGTAGTGCAGCCGGAACAGGCTCGGGGCGCGCCGCGGCGGCACGTGCCGCACGTGCCGCGGCACGGGCAGCATGCCGTGCGCCCCGATCAGTGCCCGGAACTGCAGGGCGGCCCCGGCGAAGGCGGCGAGGTAGACGCCGGCCAGGGCCCGCTGGAAGATCAGCCGACCCAGCCAGTATTCGGGCGCCGTGAACCAGTCCATCCCCTCGAGTATCCGGCGCGGCCGCTGCCCGCGGCCACCCCGGGGGACCGGCCCAGAGGGTGTCTTGAGCATGTTGACGGCGGGGTGGCCCGCGCGTTCCCCCGGTTGCGGGGGCCGCCCGCATGCGGCAGACAAGAGGGAGCAACCGGGGCGAAAAGGGAGATGCAACGTGCACGCACCGACACCTCGTCAGGCGCCGCGTCGTCACGCACCGGCCCGTGCGGCCCTCTTCACCGTCCTCGGACTGCTCGCCGCGGCCTGCGGGGCCTCCGGCGACGAGGGGCAGACCAAGGGCCCCGCCGCCGAGAGCCAGGAGGTCCACCTCCAGCCCGTGGCCTCGGCAGGCCCCGATCCCTTCACGACCTCCTCCGCCACCGGCGAGTCGGCACCCGTCCAGCCCCCGCTGCCCAACGCGACCGGCCGGGGCATCCGTACCGTCAACGCGGCCACCCCCGGCCTGTACGGCGGAACGCAGCGTCTCGGAAGCTGCGACGTCGAGGCGCAGGTCCAGTCCCTCACCGAGGACGACGCCAAGGCCCGGGCCTTCGCCCAGGCCGCCCAGGTGGAGCAGGAGGGCATCCCCGAGTTCCTGCGCGGTCTCACCCCGGTGGTGCTGCGCGCCGACACCCGGGTGACCAACCACGGCTTCGCCGGCGGCGGCCCGACCGCCTTCCAGTCCGTCCTGCAGGCGGGCACCGCCGTCCTCGTGGACGGCCACGGAATGCCCCGCGTCCGCTGCGCCTGCGGAAACCCGCTGCTCGCACCGCGTGCGGCCAAGGGCGCCCCGGTGCTCAAGGGCGACGCCTGGGCGGGCTACCAGCCCGCCCAGGTCGTCGTCATCGAACCGACCGTGCAGGTGATCAACAACCTGGTCATCGTCAACATGGCCGACAACACCTGGCTCGAGCGCAAGACCGGCGACGACGGCGCCCAGGACCGCGCGCCCCAGGTGCCGCCGCCCTTCGACCCGGCCGCCGGCATCCCCGCCGGACCCGCGACCCCGCCCGGGACGACGCCCGCCGATCCCTGCCCGACCCCGGACAGCAACAGCCTCGCCCGCACCGCGCCGCCCACGCCGCCCGGCACCTCCAGCCCCGGCCAGGCCCCCGGCGGCTGGGCGGGGGTGTTCAGGGTGGTGAGTTCGTCGGCCGAGAGGCGGAGGGTGGCGGCGGCCACGTTCTGGGCGAGGTGGCCCGGGTCTCCGGTGCCGGGGATGGCGAGGACGTGGGGGCCCTGGTGCAGGGTCCAGGCCAGCCGGATCTGGGCCGCGCCCACCCCGTGGGCGCGGGCGACGGCGTCCACCTCCGGGCTGTCGTCGGTGGTCGCGCCGGCCGTGCGGCCGGCGCCGGCGATCGAGTAGAACGGCACGAACGCGATGCGCTGTTCACCGCAGATGTGCAGGAGCTCCTCCTGTTCGGGGGAGGCGCCGATGCCGTACATGTTCTGGACGCACACCACCGGCGCGATGGCCAGGGCCTCGGCGAGGTGGTGGGGGCGGACGTTGGACAGGCCCAGGTGGCGGATGAGGCCGGCCTCGCGCAGTTCGGCGAGTGCGCCGAAGCGTTCGGCGATCGAATCGGTGCCGACGATGCGCAGGTTCACCACGTCGAGGTGGTCGAGGCCGAGCTGGCGCAGGTTCTCCTCGACCTGGCCGCGCAGCTGCCCGGGGGTGGCGTGCGGCAGCCACTCTCCCGAGGGGTCGCGGCCCGGTCCGACCTTGGTGGCGATGACGAGGTCGTCCGGGTCATGGGGGCGTGGTTCCCGCGCGGCGGGCCTCGCGCCATTGATTCGGCCCTGCCTGAATCCTTCGGCTGCCGTCCGGGCGTCCCGGCGTTTGTATCGGTCGGGCATCCGGGAGCGCTCGGTTGTCCCTCGGACCGTGCGACACCGGTGCCGTGCCCGGTTTCTGGCCTATCGTTCTTTATCGGCCACCGGGTTCTCTTGGACCGCCCGGCCCTTGCGAACAGGAGTCGTCCGCCCGTGTCCGTGCCCGTCCCGGCCCCCGCGCCGCCCGTCCGCGTGCTGCTCGTGGAGGACGACGACCTGATGCGCCGGTCCTTCGCCGTCGCCCTGGAGCGCTACGGCTACCGGGTGCGGGTCGCCGCCGACGGACTCACGGGCCTCGAGCTCTTCCGCGACGAGGACTTCGACCTGCTGGTCCTGGACGTGATGCTGCCCGGCCTGGACGGGATCGGCCTGTGCCGCAGGATCCGGGAGACCAGCCTGGTGCCCGTCCTGATGATGTCGGCCCGCGGCGACGGGCTCGACGTCGTCTCCGGTCTGGAGGCGGGGGCGGACGACTACGTGGTCAAGCCCGTGGACACCTACGTGCTCGTGGCGCGCATCCGCTCGCTGCTGCGGCGGGCGACCTACGCGCCCGCACCGGCACCCGGGCGGGCCGCGGACGGGGAGCCCGGGCCGGCCGAGGGGCGGACGCTGGTCTTCGGCGACCTGGCCATCGACACCGGCGGCCTGGAGGTGTCCGTCTCCGGGAGCCCGGTGGCGCTGACCCCGACCGAGCTGAAGCTGCTGCTGGAGTTCGCCGCCCATCCGGGCATCGTGCTGGAGCGGCACACCCTGCTGCGCAACGTCTGGGACTACGGCTGGGACGGCGACAGCCGGGTCGTGGACCTGTGCGTGCAGCGGCTGCGCGGCAAGCTGGGCCGGGACCGGATCGAGACGGTCCGCGGCTTCGGCTACAAGCTCAGGCGGTGAGCGAGGTGAGCGAGGTGAGCGAGGTGGGCGCTGTGGCCCCCTCCGGCGGCCCGCGGCCGCGCCGCCTTCCCCTGCGCTGGAGGATCGCCGTACTGGCCGCGGCCACGGCATGCCTGGTCGCGGCGGCGGTGGGCGTGCTCGTCCACCTCTGGACCGCGCAGGACATCCGCGCCCGGGCCGAGGCCCGGGCCTTCAACACCGTCTACTCGGCCATGAGCACCTACCGGAGCACCGGAACCCTCGCGGACGGCGCCGCGCTCGATCCGGCCGGGCTGCCCGCCGCGCTGCGGGACCCGGACGACGGTGAGCGCCACACCGCCCACGACGGGCACATCGAGGGCAACGCGGGGCCGAGCGTCTGGGGGGCCCAGCGCGTCGGCGGACCCGGCAGCCCGGTCCTCGCCGTCCGGATGAACATGAGCTCGGAACTCCACGAGCTGCGCCGGCTCGACGCGACCATGGCGGTGGCCTCGCTGATCGCCCTCGCGGCGGCCACGCCCCTGGCGGTCTGGGGAGCCGGCCTGCTCGGCCGCCGGCTGCGGCAGGTCTCCGAGACCGCGGGCCGGATCTCCGCCGGGGACCTGGACGCCCGTACCGGGCCCACCAAGGGCCGCGACGAGGTGGACGACATCGCGGCCACCGTCGACCTGATGGCCGACACCCTCGGCCGCCGGCTGCGCGACGAGCGCCGGTTCACCGCGGACGTGGCCCACGAGCTGCGCACGCCCGTCGGCGGTCTGCTGGCCACCGCCGACCTGCTGCCGGCCGGCGAGACGGAGGACCTGCTCCGGGGCCGGGTGCGCGATCTGCGCGGCCTGGTCGAGGACCTCCTGGAGATCTCCCGCCTGGACGCCGGAGCCGAACGGCCGGTCCACGCCCGCGTCCCCCTCGGCGCGGTCGTCGCCGAGGCCGTGGCCCGCACCGGATTCGAGGTCACCCTCGCCGACGCGGAGCCGGACCGGACCGTGGAGACCGATCCGCGCCGCCTCGAACGGATCGTCGCCAATCTCGTCGTCAACGCCCACCGGCACGGACGGACCCCGGTGCGGGTCACCGTGGGGGACCGCACCGTCGTCGTGCGCGACCACGGCCCCGGCTTCCCCGAGGACCTGCTGCGCGACGGCCCGCGCCGCTTCCGGACGGGCGCGGCGGAGCGCGGATCGGGCCACGGCCTGGGGCTGACCATCGCCCTGGGGCAGGCCGGGCTGCTCGGCGCCGAGCTCCGCTTCGCCAACGCGCCGGACGGCGGGGCCGTCGCCACCCTGAGCCTGCCGGGCTGACCGGTACCGGTACCGGTACCGGTACCGGCCGCGGCTCCGGTCGGCCCGGCACCGGCACAACCGATACGAAGCCGAGCGGGTACCGGTACACGGCCGCGCCGGATCCCGATACGCGCCCCGGACACCCTTCGAAGTGCACCCCGCCGCACCCGAAGAGGAGTCCTCCGTGACCGCCGCACCGCTTGCCCCGTACGCGCCCCACACGCCGGCCGGGATCGCGGCCGCCACCGAAGACCTGACGAAGGTCTACGGCAGCGGCGACACCCGCGTCGTCGCGCTGGACCGCGTCAGCGTCGAGTTCCGGGAGGGCGGGTTCACCGCGATCATGGGCCCCTCCGGCTGCGGCAAGTCCACGCTGATGCACTGCGCCGCCGGGCTCGACTCGGTGAGCTCCGGGTCCGTGCGGATCGGCACCACCGAGCTGAGCACGCTCGACGACCGGCAGCTCACCGTGTTGCGCCGCGACCGGGTCGGGTTCGTCTTCCAGGCGTTCAACCTGCTGCCGACGCTGACCGCGCTGGAGAACATCACCCTCCCGCTGACCATCGCCGGCCGCCGGCCCGACCGGCGGTGGCTGGACCGCGTGGTCGCCATGGTCGGCCTCTCCCAGCGCCTGGACCACCGGCCCGGACAGCTGTCCGGCGGACAGCAGCAGCGGGTCGCGGTGGCCCGCGCCCTGGTCTCCCGGCCCGCGATCGTCTTCGGTGACGAGCCCACCGGCAACCTCGACTCCCGTGCCGGGGCCGAAGTCCTCGGCTTCCTGCGGGACTCGGTGCGCGAACTGGGCCAGACCGTGGTCATGGTCACCCACGACCCCGTCGCCGCCGCCTACGCCGACAGCGTGGTCTTCCTCTCCGACGGCCGCCTGGTCGACGAGATGGCGCGGCCCACCGCGGAGCGGGTCCTGGACCGGATGAAGGCGTTCGACGTCGGCCCGCGCACCAGCTGACCCGCCCCGCCCCAGGCCCGTCCCCGGCCCGTCTGTGCCGTGCCCCCGCACCAGCCGACCGCTCGCAGCCGCCGAGCCCGTCTCCCAGGAACCGCACCCCCATGCTCCGTACCGCACTGCGCAACGTGTTCGCGTACAAGGCACGCCTGTTGACGACCGCGTTCGCGGTCATGCTCGGCGTCACCTTCATCACCGGCAGCCTCGTCTACGGCGACAGCCACCAGCAGGCCGCCGTCGACCGGGCGGTGGCCGGCTACGACCGCATCTCGCTCGACGTCGCACCCGACACGGTGCCCGGCCGCCCGCCGGCCACCCTCGACGCCCGCACCGCGGCCGTCCTGGCCGAAGTGCCCGGCGTCGCCGCCGTCGCGGGCCGCGTCAGCGGGTTCGCCGCGGTCCCCGACCGCGAGGGCCGGCTGCTGGGGGACGGCGCGTCCCGCCGGGGCGGCAACTTCGCCCCGGGCAAGGACGGCGGCGACCCCGCCTACCGGTTCACCGAGGGGTCCGGTCCGACCGGCGAGCACTCCGTCGCCCTCGACGAGGACTCCGCCGCCGAGGGCGGCTACCGCGTCGGCGACACCGTACGGGTCGCCGCGAACACCGGCGCCGCCTCGTACACGCTCAGCGGCGTCTTCCGCACCGATGCGTCCAAGCGGCCCGCCGGGGGCAGCCTGACGCTGTTCGGCGACGCCGCCGCCCAGAAGCTGTTCCTCGCACCCGGCGCCTACACGAACATCGAGATCACGGCCGCACCCGGCACCGATGCGGGCCGGCTCCTGGGCGCCGTCGAGAAGGTGCTGCCCGAGGGCACCAGCGCGGTCACCGGGGCCCAACTCGCCAGGCTCCAGGCGAACCTCGCCTCCAGCGACAGCGACACCATGAGCCAGATCATGGTGGGCTTCGCGGCGGTCGCCCTCTTCGTGTCCGCCTTCCTCATCTCCAACACCTTCACCATGCTGGTCTCCCGACGCACCAGGGAGCTGGCGCTGATGCGGGCCGTCGGCGCCACGCGCCGACAGGTGCGCCGCGGCCTGCTGGCCGAGTCCGCCCTCGTCGGCCTGATCGCCTCCGTGGCCGGCATCGCCGCCGGCACCGGGGTCGCCGCCCTGCTCCAGGCGCTGTTCGCCGCCGCCGGCGCCCCGGAGGCACCGCTGGTCCTCCTCCCGTCCACCGTGCTCATCGCGCTGGCGGCCGGCACCGCGCTGCCGGTGATCGCCGCGTGGCTCCCGATCCGCCGGGCCATGGCCATCCCGCCCGTCGCCGCGCTCGGCGCGGCCGAGCCCGCGGAGCCCGCGCGCACCGGCTCCCCGCGCACCGCCGCCGGCGCCGCGCTCGTGCTGTGCGGCACCGCCGCCGTGCTGTACGGGGCCCTGCCCGCCGGGCAGGACGCCATGGACGCCCGGACCGTCATCGGTCTCGGCGCCGCCCTGACCCTGGTCGGGGCGACCGTCCTGATCCCGCTCCTGTCCCGGCCGTTCGTCGCGCTGCTCAGGCCGCTGCTGACGCGGCTGAGCCCGGTCCACGGCGACCTCGCCGCCCGCAACACCGTGCGCGATCCGCGCCGTACCGGCGCCACCGCCGCCGCGCTCGCCATCGCGCTGGCCCTGGCCTCGGGGCTGTCCGTGCTCGGCGCCTCCGCCACGCGGTACCTCGACGGCGCGACCACCCGGGACCTCGCCGCCGACTACCTGGTGAAGGGAGCCTCGGGCGGCCAGCGGATGACCCCCGCCACCGCCGAGCCCCTGAAGGGGCTGCCCGGCGCCGCGTACAGCCCGCTCAACCAGTCGACCCAGTACCGGATCGGCGGCGTCCCCTCCGTCCTGACCGGCGTCGACCCCGCCACCATCGGCCGCCTGCTGCGCTACGACGTGGTCGAGGGATCCCTCGACGGCCTGGCCGAAGGACGGGTCGCCGTGGCCGACTTCAAGGCCCGGGCGAACGGCTGGAAGGTCGGCCAGACCCTCCCCGTGGAGCGGCTGGACCAGCACGGCACCGTCACCATCGGCGCCGTCTACCACGCGGACGAGCAGAGCAACCTGCTGCCGAGCATCACCGCGCCCGACTCCCTCGTCGCCCGCTACGACTCCGCGCCGACCACCGACTCGATCGTCGTGGACGTGCCGGGCGGACCGGGCAGGGCCGGGCTCGCGAGCATCGTCAAGGCGCTCGGCGACAACCCCGCCCTGTCCGTCCTCGACGAGGACGCCATCCGGGCCGAGGACACCAGCGGCATCGGCGACCAGCTGAACGTCTTCCACGCCCTGCTCAGCATGGCCCTGGTCATCGCGGCGCTGGGCATCGCCAACACCCTGGCCCTGTCCGTCCTCGAACGGGGCAAGGAGATCGGCACGCTCCGCGCCATCGGGATGGAGCGCGCCGGAGTGTCCCGGATGATCCGTACGGAAGCCCTGCTCGTCGGCGCGCTGGGCGCGGTCGTCGGCACCGTCATGGGCGTCTTCACCGGCTGGGCGCTGGGCCGCACCCTCGCCGAGAGCGTCGCCGGCTACGCCCTGGTCGTCCCCTGGGGACGACTCGCCCTCGGCGTGCTGCTCGCCCTGGCCGGCGCGCTGCTCGCCTCGCTCTGGCCGGCCCGCCGGGCGGCCCGCGTGGACATCCCCGCGGCGACGGCGGCGCAGTAGGACGGGCGCGGGGCCCGGAAGGCCCCGCAAGGCCCCGCGGGGCCCCGCCGGGCCCCGCCGGGCCCCGTTGGGCAGTTGCTGCCGCGCAGGTTGTGGCCAGCGGTTTCCCCTGATGCTCCGCCGCCGTGGTTCCTAACGTGGCTCCACGGCAGTGCAGGGCGATCGGGGGAGGCTGCTGTGGTGTTCTGGCACAAGGACGACGCGTTCGCGCGGTTGGACATGATGCTCAAGGCGTGCGAATCGGGCGGGGCGGGCGTCGCGCTCGTGGAGGGGCCCGCCGGATGCGGGAAGTCCGAGCTGGTGCAGGAGTTCGCGGACCTGGCCGTGCGGGGCGGGGTCACGGTCCTGCGGGCCGCCGGGACGCCCGGCGAGCAGGGCGCGGAGCACGCGGTGCTGCGCCGGCTCCTCGCGGCGCTGCCGGCGGGCACGCTGCCGCCGGGCACGCTGCCGGCGGGCGAAGGGGCCGCGTCGGCCGATGCGTTCGAGGAGGCGCTGCGGGAGCTCACCGGCCGGGGCGCCGTCATGGTGTGCGTCGATGACCTGCACCACGCGGACGCCGCCTCGCTCGACCACCTGCTGCACCTGGCGCGCTCCCTGCGGGGCGTACCGCTGCTGATGGTCCTCGCGCAGTCGCCCGGCCAGGGCGGCGCGCAGAACTCCCGGGCCCGTACGGAGCTCCTGCGGCATCCGGGCTTCGGCTGGATCCGGCTCGGCTGCCTCGACCTCGCCGCCACCGCCGAGGTGCTGGCCCGGCACACCGGCGCGCCGGTCTCCGACACCTTCGCCGAGCACCTGCACCGGATCACCGGAGGCAACCCGCTGCTACTCAAGGCGCTGCTCACCGAGTACCCCGTACCGGTGCGCGGGGCCCGCAGATGGCCCGCGCCGCTGCCCGGCGGCCCGTTCGCCGAGGCCGTCGCGGTCTGCCTGCGGCGCAGCGGACCCGAGGCGCGCCGGCTCGCCGCGGCCATCGCCGTACTCGGCGAGGACGCCACCGCCGGCCTCGTCCGCGAGCTCGCCGGCACCACGGTCCACGCGGCCCGGGGCGCCCTGTCCGTCCTGGACGGCACCGGGCTCACCGACGGGTACCGGCTGCGGCACCCGGCCGCCGCCGCGACCGTGCTGGACGACGCGGACCCGGCCGAACGCGCCCGTCTGCACGGGAAGGCGGCCCGCGCCCTGCACGACGGGCAGGCCGGCGCGGGGGTGGTGGCCGGGCACCTGCTCGCCGCCGCCGACCTGCCCGGGTCGTGTGAGGCGGCCGAGGGCTGGGCGGTGCCCGCGCTGCGCGAGGCGGCCCGCCGGGCCCTGCTCGACGACGACTGGTCGTACGCCGCCTCCTGCCTGACCCGCGCCCGCGCACTGTGCGCGCAGGAGCCCCTGCGCCTGGACATCGACCTGCAGCTCGCCGCCGTCACCTGGCGCGGCGACCCCGCCGCCGCCGAGGCGTGCCTGGCCGCTCCGCTGGCCGCGATGCGGGCCGGGGCCCTGACGTCCGCCCAGGCGGGCCAGCTGGCCCGGCTGCTCGTCTCGCAGGGCCGGATCGAGAGCGCCGCCGAGACCTTCGAGCGCACCGCCCCGCGCCCCCCCGACAGCACCGAGGGGGAGCAGCCGCCCGCGCCGCGGGAGGACCCGCTGCGCCAGCTCTACGCGCTGCCGCCCGCCGGCGGCCGGGACCAGGCCGCGGCGGCCCCGGGCCGGCTGCGCGACTGCGCCGCGCTGTGGGCGCACCCGGGCGGCACGGCCGGCGACCTCGCGGCCGTGGAACGGCTGCTGAAGGCCACCCCGCTCGCGCACACCACCTTCGACCCGCTCGCCCAGGCCGTCCGCACCCTGCTCCACGCCGACCAGGCGGACCGGGCCGCGGCATGGAGCCAGAAGCTCCGGGCGCAGACCGATCCGGTGCGCACTCCCGGCTGGTACGCGGCGTTCGGGCACCTGTACGCCGAGGCGCTGCTGCGCACCGGCGACCTGGAGGGCGCGGCGCGGGAAGCGGCCGCGGCCGTGAACGCCGTCGCGGGACGCGGATCGGTGTTCCTCTTCGCGCCCCTGGCCACCGAGGTGCTGGCGCTCACCGCCATGGGCCGCTACGACGAGGCCGCGCGCCGCCTGGAACTGCCGGTCCCCGAGGAGCTGTTCGCCGGTGTGCACGCCATCGGCTACCTGCGGGCCCGCGGCCACTACTACCTGGCCACGCACCGGCCGCAGGCCGCGGTCGGCGAGTTCCTCGACGCGGGCCGCCTCGCCCGCCGGTGGAACCTGGACCGGCCCCGGTTCGCCCCGTGGCGCACCGACGCCGCCGAGGCCCTGATCCAGCTGGGCGAGCACCGGCAGGCCGACCGGTTCGTGGCCGAGCAGCTGTCGATGGCGGAGGTGCGCAGCCCGCGCGTGCACGGGGTCTCCCTGCGGCTGCGCGCCGCGGTGGGCGAGCCCGCCCAGCGGCCCAAGGTGCTGGGCCGGGCCGTGGAGGAGCTGCGCGGCTCCGGGGACCGCCTCGAACTGGCGCGGGCCCTGGCCGATCTGGGCCGCTCCCTGCAGCTGGTCGGCGAGGGCACCCGGGCCGGGATGGTCACCCGGCGGGCCTGGCAGCTCGCCGCGGACTGCGGGGCCGGTCCGCTGTGCGAGCAGATCCTGCCGGGGCAGACCCGGGTGGTGCCCTCGGCCGCGGCCGAGGACCGGGCCCCGGTGGGGGACGCGAGCCGGCTCAGCGAGTCGGAGCGCAGGGTGGCGGCGCTGGCCGCGTACGGGTACACGAACCGGGAGATCTCGGGGAAGCTCTACATCACCATGAGCACGGTGGAGCAGCACCTGACCCGCGCGTACAAGAAGCTGAACATCACCCGCCGGCAGGAGCTCCCGATGGACCTGCAGATGGACCCGCAGGCGGAGGAGCGCGAGTCGGCGAAGGCGGGCTGAGCGGGCCGCCCGGGAACGGGGAGCGGGAACGCGAGGGGGGCGCTGCCATCGGCAGCGCCCCCCTTTCCTTTCCGTTCCGGTCGTCCCCGGCCTCAGCCCGTCGTGGCCCGGGCCCGCCAGACCCCGGGGCGGACCTCCGACCAGTCCGCGCGGTGCTCGCCGCCGTCCAGCCGGTTCAGCCAGCGCCGGGCGTAGGACTCCAGACGCCGGTCACCCAGCGCCGAGGCCAGGGTCAGGCACTGGCGGAAGTGCGTCTCGGCCGCGCCGGGGACCCGGGTCTCCACGGCCAGCAGGCCCTGCACCCGGCTCAGTTCCCAGCGGCCCCGGACGTCCTGGGGCACCTCGTCGAGCATCGGGTCCAGGAGCTGCGCCGCACCGGCCAGCTCGCCCTCGTCCAACCGCAGGTCGACCAGGCCGGCCAGGGCCCGCACCCGCTCGGGGGCGGTCTCGGCGGCCGCGACGGGTCCGGCGCTCTCGACGGCGCGCAGCGCCTGCCGGTAGTGGTCCCCGGCCTCCGCCAGGCGCCGGCACTGCCAGGCCAGATCGCCGAGCGAGCGCAGCAGCCGTGCTTCGGCGGCGGCGTCGCCGAGCCGCCGGGCCGCGTCCAGGGCCGCCGTGTGGCAGCGCTCCCACAGCTCCCAGGCGGCCAGGGCCTCCAGGAAGGGCGCCATGCCGTCCGCCAGCCGGACCGTCTGCGGCCACAGCCCGGCGCGGTGTGCCCGTACGAGGGCGTCCGCCAGCTCCGGACCCCGCAGCTCGAACCACTGCAGGGGGTGCAGCCCGTCCAGGTGTCCGGCGTGCTGCGCCGCCTCCAGCTCGCCGGCCAGCACCTCGCACAGCCGGGCCGTGGCCCCGTGCGCGACCGTGGCCGGCTCCTCCTCGGCGAGCCGTTCGGCCGCCAGCAGCCCGAGCAGCTCGGGCAGCCGGTAGCCGCCCTCGGGCAGGGCCAGCAGCAGGCCCGCCGCCACCAGGGACTCCAGGGATTCCCCGGTGTCGGCGGGCCGCGCCGACACCGGCCCGAGGACGGCGGCCGCGGTGTCCGCACTGAACGGGCCCGCGGGTACGGCGCCCAGCAGCCGGAACGCGGCCCGGTCGGCCTCGGCCGCCTCCGCGTAGGCCGCGCGCAGTACCCCGTAGCACTCCTCGTCCGCCGCGCGCAGCTCCGTGAGCCGGCTCCGCGGCGCCCGCAGCCGGTCGGCCAGGGTGGCGGTGGTCCAGCGCGGGTGCGAGGCCAGCTGCGCGGCGACCGCCCGCAGGGCCAGCGGCAGCCCGCCGCACAGCTCGGTGAGCTCCGCGCTCGCCTCGTCGTCCGCGAGCAGGGCGCGGCCCGCGGCCGGCCCGAGCGGGCCGAGCGGCAGGGCCTGTACGCCGAGCGCGGCCATGCCGCGGGGCAGCCCGCGGCAGGTGGCCAGGACCACGCAGTGCGCCGCCGCGGCCAGCAGCGGACGCAGCTGCGCCGCCGAGGCCACGTCGTCCAGGACCAGCAGGATCCGGCGGCCCTCCGTCAGGCG
This sequence comes from Streptomyces sp. ICC4, assembly GCF_003287915.1. Classification (NCBI taxonomy): domain Bacteria; kingdom Bacillati; phylum Actinomycetota; class Actinomycetes; order Kitasatosporales; family Streptomycetaceae; genus Streptomyces; species Streptomyces sp. ICC4. The sequence continues at coordinate 1,331,206 of NZ_CP030286.1, forward strand.
CAGCAGCAGCGCCGTGAGTTCGTCCTCGGTCTTGGGGAGCGTGCCGGTGGTGCCGAAGGCCCGCAGTGCGGCGGCCAGCGCGTCGGCGCCGGCCGGCCGGGCGCCCGTACCGGTGCGCAGCCGCACCAGGACCCGGCCGTCGGGGAAGGCCGCGGCGGCCCGCTGCGCGGCGGCGGCGGCCAGGGCCGTCTTGCCCGCCCCGGCCGGGCCGCTGACCAGCACGCAGCCGCCGGCCTGTGCGCCCTCCAGCCGGGCCGCGAGCTCGCCGAGCTCCGCGTCGCGGCCGGTGAACAGCGGGTCGGGCTGCGGGAGTTCGATCACGGGAAGGTCGGGAAGGCCGGGCGCCCGGGCGGCCGCGGAAGCCCCGGCCGCGGTGGCGGCCGAGGGGCGCAGCAGCGCGGGGTCGCCGGTCAGGATGCGGCTGTGCAGCTGCTGGATCTGCCGGCCCGGCTCGATGGCCAGGTCGTCGACGAGGGTGCGGCGCAGCGTGGCGAAGGTCCCCAGGGCGTCGGCCTGCCGGCCGGTGCGGTAGAGGGCCACCATGAGATGCGCGTGGAATTCCTCGTGCATCGGCAGCTCGGCGGTCAACGCCCGCAGCTCGCCCAGCAGTTCCTGGTGGCGGCCCAGCTGGAGCTCGGCGCGCACCCGCTGTTCCAGCGCGCCCGTGCGGACCTCGCTGAGCCGCACGGCCATGCTGTCCAGCAGCGAGCCGTGCGGGGTGTCCGACAGCAGCGGGCCGCGCCACAGCGCCAGGGCCTGGTGCTGCAGTTCGGCGGCGCCGGCGTGGTCGCCGGCCGCCAGCGCCTCGCGGCCCCGGGCGTGCAGGTCCTCGAAGACCGAGAGGTCCAGCTGGCCGGGGTCGAGGCGGAACAGGTAGCCGGGCGAGCGGGTCAGCAGGAGCTCGTCGCCGCCCTGCGGATCGGCGTCCCGGAGCATCTTGCGCAGCTGCGATATGTACACCTGGAGCGTGGTCATCGCGGTGCGCGGCGGATGCTCGCCCCACAGCTCGTCGATGAGGCTGTCGACGGAGACGACCTCGTTGACGCGGACCAGCAGGGTCGCCAGGACCACGCGCACCTTCGCGGCGCGCGGAGTCAGCACCCGCACGTCCGGTCCGGCCGAACGCACTTCCATGGGACCGAGAACCCGAAAACGCATGTGAACCCCCCCGCTCACTTGGTCCACCCACTCTAGGGCGGGCGGACCCCCGCACTTCGGACAGGCACCCCCCTATTTCCGCCCCGCCGGCGCGGCAGCCGCAAGGGCTGCTTTAGCCCCCGCGGGCAGGATGCGGCACCTGGGAGAAGGGGCACACGGCGCCCCGTCGGTGTCCCGGGTACGGCGCGAAGGGGCAGGCCTTGACCAGTCATTCGACGTTCACCGAGGTGGTGCGGCAGCGCGCCGGGGAACGCGGCGGGGCGGACGCGCACGTCTTCCTCCACGACGACGGCACCGCGGAGCACGTGACCTTCACCGCGCTGGACACCGCGGCCCGCGCCCTCGCCGTACGGCTGCGCGCCCTGGGCGCCGCGGGCGAGCCGGTCCTCCTCCTCCACCCGCCGGGCGCCGAGTTCCTGCGGGCCTTCACCGGCTGCCTGTACGCGGGGGCGGTTGCCGTCCCCGCCCCGCTCCCCGGCGACCGCGGCGAACGGCTCCAGCGGGTGTCCGGCATCCTCCGGGACACCGGGGCGCGCGTGGTGCTGACGGACGCGGCCCACGCCGCCGAGGTCTCGCTGTGGCTGGCGATGGCAGGCCGCGGCGAGGTGGTGTGCCTGGCCACCGACGCGATCGGCGCGGCCGGCGACCCGGGCCCCGGGGCGTACGAGGACCCGGGCACGGGCCCCGACGACCTGGCCTTCCTCCAGTACACCTCCGGCTCCACCTCGCGGCCGCGCGGGGTGATGGTCAGCCACCGCAACCTGCTGGCCAACCAGGAGGCCTTCCGGGAAGCCTTCGGGACCACGCCCGAGGACCGCTTCGCCAGCTGGCTGCCGCACCACCACGACCTGGGGCTGATCGGTCAGCTGCTGCATCCGCTGTGGCTGGGCGCCACCTCGGTGCAGATGTCGGCCGCCTCCTTCGTCCGGCGCCCGGTGCGCTGGCTGCGGGCCATCGACACGTACGGGGCGACGGTCAGCTCCGCCCCCGACTTCGCGTACGACCTGTGCGTACGGCGGGTCACCGACGAGCAGCTCGCCGGGCTGGACCTGTCCCGCTGGCGGGTCGCGCTCAACGGGGCCGAACCGGTGCGCCACCGGACCCTGGACGCCTTCGCGGAACGGTTCGCCGCCGCCGGGCTGCGGCCCGGGAGCCTGTGCGCCGCCTACGGTCTGGCCGAGGCCACCCTCTTCGTCTCCGGCGGGGTGCCCGGCGAAGGCCCGGTCCGGCGCACCGTGGACGCGGCGGCCCTGGAGCGCGACGAGCTGCGCCCGGCCCGCGCGGGAGAGCCCGTACGCACCCTCGTGAGCAGCGGCCGCGTGCGCGGGCACGAGCTGCGCGTCACCGGACCCGACGGGCGGCAGCTGCCCCCGGGGCGGGTGGGGGAGATCGAGCTGCGCGGCGACAGCGTGGCCCGGGGCTACTGGCGCAACCGGGAGGAGACCGAGCAGGCCTTCGGGGCCGGACCGCGCGGCGGGTCGGGGCCCTTCCTGCGCACCGGGGACCTCGGCGTCCTGGACGACGGGGAGCTGTACGTCACCGGGCGGCTGAAGGAGGTCGCGGTGCTGAGCGGGCGCACCCTCTACCCGCAGGACGTGGAGGGGGCCGTCCGCGCGCTGTCCCCGGCCTTCGCCGCCGGCCACGGAGCCGTGTTCACCGTGGACGCCGGGCGGGAGCAGCTCGTGGTCCTCCAGGAGGTGCGCGAACAGGACACGGACTGGGAGCAGTTGAGGATCCTGGCCCGCCGGGTGCAGACCCTGGTCGGGCAGGACTTCGAGGTGCCGGGGGGCAACGTGCTGCTCGTCCGGCCCGGCACGGTGCGCCGCACCACCAGCGGCAAGGTCCGGCGCACCCTGATGCGCGAGCTGTTCCTCGCCGGGGAGCTCGCCGGTGTGTACGAGGTGCTCGATCCGGACGTGCGGGGCCTGATCCGGCCCTGGAACACGGTGCTCGGCAACGACCTGCTGCAACCCGTGGGCGGCACGGCGCAGGGGACCGTGTGGTGAGCGGGACCCGGCTCCGCACGGCCCCCGGGGGCGTGCGCGGCACGGTCCCGGCCGGCGCCGGCGGCGTGGTCCCGGTCGCGGTCCCTGTCCCGGTCGCGGCCCTGCCCGTGCGCGACCGCGTCGCCGCCCTGGAACGGCTGCTCGGCGACCCCGGCCGGCCGGACAACCCGACCGGACACCGGGCGCTGCTGCGGGCCGACCGGGCCGCGACGCCCTCCGCCGAGGCCGAGGCGGTGCTCGACGGCTTCGGCATGAACGAGGAGTTCGTACCGCGCGAACTGGGCGGCCGCTTCGACTCGGTGGAATCCCTGGTGCGGATCGCGCGGCCGGTCTTCCGCCGGGACGTCGCCCTCGGCACGGGCCACGGCACGACCACCTTCACGGCCGCGTCCGACGTGTGGATGGCGGGCAGCGCCGACCAGCGGGCCCACCTCGCCGCCCTCCTGCTGGCGGGCTCGAAGGCGGCCGTCGCCGAGCACGAGAGCGCGCGCACCGGCGACTCGGCCCGCAGCGGCATCCGGATCGTCCCGCGGGCCGGCGGCGGGCTCGCCCTGACCGGCGCCAAGCCGGTCGTCACCAACGTGCGGCGCGCGGACGCCCTGGTGCTGTTCTGCCGCACCGGCGACGAACGCGGCAGCGGCAGCCACAGCGCGCTGCTGCTGGACCCGCGCCGGCTGCCCGCGGACCGCCACCGGATCACCGGGCGGCCGCCGTCGGTGGGACTGCGCGGCTACTTCCGCTCGGGCGTGGAGTTCGACCGCTGCCCGGTGCCCGAGGGCGCGCTGCTCGGCGCGCCCGGCAGCGGGCTGCGCACGGCCCTGCGGTCCTTCCAGATCAGCCGCACCCTGACGGCCTCGCTGGCGGTGGCGGCCGGGGACACCGCCCTGCGCACCGCCGTGCGCGTCGACCGCGCCAAGGGGCCGGGCGGAGCGGGCGGAGTGGGCGGCGCGGGCGGACTCGGCGGGCCGGGGACCGCGGCCGACCCGCGCCAGGTCGCGGCCACCGTCACCGGCGCCTTCACCGACCTGTTGCTCTGCGACAGCCTCGCCCTCGTCGCCGCCCGGGCCCTGCACCTGCTGCCCGGCGAGACCAGCCTGTACGCGGCGGCCGCCGCGGCACTGCTGCCGAAGGTGCTCAGCGAGACGATGCACGACCTGTCCACGGTGCTCGGATCGCAGCTGTACGCCCGCGAGGGCGCCGTCGGGATCTTCGCCAAGCACCTGCGCGACGTGCCCGCGGCCGGCCTCGGGCACGCCGGGGCCGCGGCCTGCCGCGCCACGGTCGTCCCGCAGCTGGGGAGCCTCGCCCGGGGCGCCTGGTTCACGGGGGAGGAGGCGCCGGCCGCGCTGTTCCGCCCGGCGGGTCCGCTGCCCCCCTTCCGGTACGGGGCCCTCGTGCCGGCCGGGGGACGCGACAGCCTCAGCGCCTCCCTCCTGGCCTTCGCCGCCGCCGTGCCCGGGACCACCCGCGAGGAGCGCGCCCTGCGCGCCCCGGCCGACCTGCTCGTCCGCGAACTGCGCGATCTGCGCGGGCGGGTGCTCGCGCTGCCCCCGCCGGAGGCGGGCCGCCCCACCAGCCCCGCCTGGTTCGCGCTGGGCGACCGCCACGCGCTGGTGCTGGCCGGCGCCGCCGTCCTCGGGGTGTGGTGGCACGCCCGCGCCGCCGGGGACGCCTTCCTCGGGGACCCCTCCTGGGCCGCGGCCGCCCTGCACCGCGTCGCGCGCCGGCTGGGCCTGCGCCCCGGGGAGCTGCCCGCGAGCTGCGCGGACCGGGTCCACCGGGAGGTGCTGGCCCGCTTCGGCGAGGGGCGCAGCTACGACCTGTACGACGCGCCGGTGCCCGGCTGACCGGCCGCCCGTACCGACCCCCGTACCGACCCCCTGTACCGACCCCCCGTACCGAACCCGACCCTCGTCCAAGGAGCACCGGCATGACTTTCCCCGTACCGTCGCGCAACGCGGCGCCGCTGTACGGATGGCTGATTGAGCGGCTCGCCGTCTACCTCGGCCGTCACCCCGACAGCATCGACGCGTCGGTGCCGCTGGCCGAGTACGGGCTGGACTCCGTCGGCGCGCTGAGCCTGTGCGGTGACGTGGAGGACGATTTCGGGATCTCCCTCGAACCCGCCTGGGTCTGGGACCACTCCACCGTCGACCGCCTGGTCGTGCACCTCGCCACGCGCGGGGCGCGGCCCGCCCCGTGACCGCTCCGGCCCTGGGCGAGCCCCTCGCTGTCGCCGGCCCGGGCGACCGCGCGGACGCGGAGCGGGTGCGCGCCGAACTGCGCCGGCACGGCAGCGTGCTGGTGTACGGCCGCCTCGCGGACTGGCGCCCCGGTGACGAGCGGGCGCCCGCGCTGCGCGCCGTACTGGGCCGGGACTGGGCGCGCTTCGAGGACATCGAGCACCCCGACATCCGCAGCCGGTACGCGGCTTCGCGGCTGCTGCTCAAGCACGCGGCCGCCGGCGCGCTGTCCGCCGACGCCGCCGACCTGGAGCTGGCCTACGGCCCCACCGGGCGCCCCTCCCTGCGCGGCTGCGACCAGATCGACATCAGCCTGAGCCACACCGGCGAGCTGCTCGTCGTCGCGCTGACCAGCCGCGGGCTGATCGGTGTGGACGCCGAACGGGCCACCCGTCGGCTCTACCGGCCGGGCCTGGACCGGCACATCTGCACCCCGCAGGAGCGCAGGGACCTCGCGGCCCTCGCCGAGGCGGACCGCAACCGGAACCTGGTGCGCCTGTGGACGCTCAAGGAGGCGTACAGCAAGGCGATCGGGCAGGGCATGCAGTTCCGCTTCACCGAGTTCGGCTTCGGCCGGGGCGGCGGCGGGCGGATCCGGGTGCTGAGCCCGGACGGCACGCCGGGGGAGGGGGACGAGTGGTCCTTCCGCACCTACGCGCTGGTCAGCGGGGGCGTGGACTTCACCGTGAGCGCCGCCGTGTACGACGCCGGATTCCCCGGCGCGCCGGACACCGAGGTGACCTCGATGCTCGACGCCGAGGCGGTCGAGGCGATCCACGAGGCCCTCGCCGAGGCGGCGGCCGCCTGAGCGCGCGGGAGCGGCGGGCCGCCTAGTGCTGTGACCGGAAAGGTTCACCGGGTCGCGGCGCCCGGCACGGCACCTCGCCGCGTTGTCGGACCACCGAAGTACGTCCAGTACAAGCGGCGGCCCTCCGCCCGGGGGCCCCTCCCAGCGGTAGCTGGGGGAGAGGCACCGCACCGGACACCGCGCCCCGGCAAACCTTCCCGGCCACAGCACTAGTGGTCCTCCACCACCTTGGTGACGGCCTCCAGCACGGTGCGGCCCGCCTGGGTCAGGGTGAGGGTGACCGGGGCCCGGCGCCGGCCCTGGCCGTCGTGCTCCAGTACTCCCGACACCGCCGCGCAGCGCATCGCCAGGTCCGGCTCCGCGTAGCCGCGGAAATGGACCCGCAGGGAAGCGAGCGCACAGCGCGCCGGTGCCAGCTGATGGGTGCCGAGGGCCGCCAGGAGCGAGGCCTGGCGCAGCGTCTCCAGCAGGACCAGGGCGGCCACGTGGCCGTCGCCCGCACCCTGGGCCGAGGGCCACAGCGGGGGTACGGACACGCCCACCGAGAGCCTGCCGTGCGAGGGCCGCGAGGCGCCGTGGAGCATGACGTTGGCCGGGTCGGAGCGTCCCACGTCGGCCGGGTCCACCAGGGTGCCCGGGTCGGCGGCGGGCGTCCCGCCCGGCCGGCCCGTCCCGCCCGCGGCGGCGAAGGCCGTGGCGCGGCTCTGCTCGCGGTGGCTGCGGCGCAGCACGGGCGGCAGGAACACCACGTTGGCCGATCCGGTCCCGCACCGGACGTCGTCGATCTCCAGGGCGGTGCGGAAGTCCAGGGCGCGCGGCACCCCGCCGATCATCTTGTCGGGGGTCACCACCAGGGTCGCGGTCAGCCGCGCGGGTCCGGGCCGGGTCCGCCAGGCGGCCAGGTCGGGGACGTCGATGCCGAACCGGTAGAAGATGCCGGTGCGGTTGGCCGGGACGCCGAAGTGGCACTGGCCGATGAACTCGCCCACCTCGCGGACCATCTCGGAGGCCGCCTGGATGTCGTGGAACCGTCCGGGGCCGTCGTTGAGGAGCGGGTGGTCGCGGGGGAGGTCGGCGGCGAGCGCGAACTCCTCCGAGGCGTCCTCCACCGGGGACAGCCCGTGGTGCTCCCAGGTGCGGGGGCGGTGGACCAGGTGGCGGGTGGTGGCGCCGGGCGCGGAGCGCCGGACGGGTGCGTCCCGGTCCGGGGGGATGTCCCAGTCGGCGACCGAGGAACGGCCGACGACCGGGGAACGTCCGGCCGCGGCCTCCCAGTCGGCGAGTGCGGTACCGCTCATGCTGACCCACCCCCGTCCCGGCCGCCTCCCGTTGAGGCTCCCGGGTGCTCACACTGCCGGGAGGCGGGAGGGGCGGCCAGCGGACAGCGGTGGCAGCTTCCTGTGTGTCAGTTAGTACTGCTCGTACTTGGGGCCCTGGCCCGGGGAGCCGTCGCGGCCGGAGTCGCCGCCGGCCCCCTCGTCGAGCATGCCGGACATGGCCACGTTGAAGCCCGCCTGGAACCGGCTGGTGGACTCCACCTCGGCCATGATCTGCGAGATGTGGCGGCGGGCGGTCCGGACCGACATGCCCAGGCGCCGGGCGACGAGCTCGTCCTTGTGCCCCTCCGCCATCAGCTTGACGATGGACAGCTTGAGCTCGTCGTTGATGGTGGTGATCTCCTCCATCCCCGGGATGAAGGGGGCGGCCCCGGCCCACAGGTGGTCGTACACCTTGCAGAGGAAGGCGACCAGGGTGGGTTCGCGGACCACCACGGCGCCGGGTATCCGGTCCTTGACGTGCTGTTCCGGCAGGAAGACGATCTCGCGGTCGTAGATGACCATGCGGTCGATCATCTGGTCGGTGGTGCGGACCTCGGCGCCCGCGCCGGTGACGGACCGGACGTAGGAGGTGGTGGCCAGGTCGCTGCGGACGGTGTGCTGGTAGAGCTGCTTGAGCCGCAGCCCCTTGTCCAGCCGTCCCAGGGACTGGGGGAGGGCCTGCTCCAGCATCTCGGAGCTGCGGGGCCCGCCGGGCTGGGCGGTCAGGATCTCGAAGCGGCAGCGCGAGCCGTAGTCGTCGAGCATGGACTGCAGGGCCTTGATGTCCGCGATGACGTCGAAGGCCTCGGCCTCGTTGCGCCGGCGGCGGCTCTCGAAGTACGCGGGCAGCAGCGCGAGCATGTCCGTCCGCACCTCGCTGACGGACTGCTGCAGTTCGCGGATGTCGTTCTCGGCGGGGGCGACCAGGTCCACCACGGCGGCGCCCGGGCTGATGGGCACCAGGGCATCGGGCTCGCCGGGCATCGGGCGCAACAGGTGCAGCCGCCGCAGGGTCTCCTCTATGAGTGTGGCGTGGTCGGCGCTGACCCCCAGTTCCTCGGCCACGTCCGCCCGCACGTAGCGGCCGCGGAGAACCGCGTACCGATATGCGGACGCACTCGTATCGTCCAGCTTGGCGAAACCTGCCCCAGTGAGGGCATTTTCGGGCATCTCGCTTTTCTCCCCCCGGTTGCGAGAACAAGTTGCCAGGCAACTTTACGACAGCGGGGAAGGGTTGGGTCCGCAATTGAAACTCGGCAGACTAATTGACGTAACCACAACGGGCCTTACCAAACTTGGGGGTAAGTATGAACGGCCTTGGTCTTCGAAACATGGCAGCGACTCTTCTGATCGCGTTCGGCGTCGCGGTGTCCGTGGGGGCGGGCTCCGTGCAGGCGATCACCACCGGGCCGGCGGTGAGCGCCGCCGTCGTGTCGGCCCCGCCGGTTCTGGTCCCGCTGGACGAGCGCTGGGGCTGACGTTCCGCTTGACCCGTGCCGAGAGCAGGCCCGCCACACTGGCGGGCCTGCTCTTTTTCACATCCCGGAAGGTGCCTTAAGTCGTTCACAAGCGGTGGGTGGAACTCTCTGGGTGTGGGTCCTCCGCTCCCGGTTCCCCCGACCGGTCGAGTCGCCCATTAGCCCCGCCCTCGGAACCCCAAGTTCGAGTGGCGGGGCTTTTTCTTGCCCGTTTTCGCGCGGGCGATAAGCTCCCGAATGCATTCCGGTGTTCCGGCCGTTAATGGCCGTCATTTCTTCCGATGGTGCGGGCTACCTGGGAACGTGAATTGACGCCGAGCTTCTTGAATATCCGGCTCATGTACGTCTCCACGGTTTTCACGCTGATGTCGAGGTGCGCGGCAATTCCCTGGTTGGTGTTTCCGTCGGCGACCAGATCGGCTATTTCCAGCTCTCGGCGGCTGAGTTCCGAGAGCCTGCCCTCGACCTGGTCGGCAAGTTGATATCCGGACACCCGCTGCCGAATTCCGGCCATGCCGGGTTCCGCTGCCGCCTCGGGTTCGCGCGCCGGTACGGGGGCTCCGCCCCGGCGTGCGGCCTCGGCCGCGAGAGCGGCGGCGGCGGCCGCCCCGGCGCGGTCCCCGGCCGCCAGGCGGGCCCGGGCCAGGCCCGTGGCCAGCTGTCCCAGCAGGAACGCCTGCCCGTGGTGCAGGGCCAGGCGGACACCGCGCTCGGCGTGCCGCAGGGCCGCGGGGTCGCCCAGCGCGGACTCGGCGGAGCCCAGCCAGCGCAGCGCCTCCAACACGGGGGCGCACCCGTCGTCGTCGAGGGAGTCCAGGAGCAGGGCGGCCCCGCGGGCGCTGCGGGCGGCGCCCGGCAGGTCGCCGGCCGCGGCCTGTACGGCGGCCAGCCGGGCCAGGGCGTGCGCGTGGCCGGGATCCTGCGGCGGGCCCGCCTCGCGCAGGGCGCCGCGGGCGGCCTCCAGCGCGCAGTCCCAGCCGGAGCCGCCCGTCGCCGGGCCGGTCGCCGGGCCGGTCTCGGGATCGTTCCGGAGGCCGGCCTCCAGGGCCAGCGCGGCCCGCTCGCCCAGCAGTTCCCCGCCCTGGGCCCGGGCGGCCCCGGATCCGGCCGCGGGCCCGGAGCCGGAGCCGGAGCCGGAGCCGGAGCCGGCCGAGTCGAGCAGCGCGCCGGCCCGGGCGCCCCGGCCGAGCAGCCGCAGCGCCCGGACCTGCCAGAGCAGGGCGTCGTGGCGTCCGTCCGGTGCCCAGAGCACGTGGACGCGCGGCCACAGCCCGGCGTATCCGCGCAGCGCCTCCTCCGGCTCGCCGGCCACCACCAGGGCCTTCTGCAGCAGCAGATGGGACTCCAGCGGGGCCTGCGGGTACGCCGTCACCCGGCGCAGCGCCCGTACGGACCGGGCGGGCTGGCGGAACAGCCCTTCCCGTGCGGCCAGGTTCAGCTCGCGCACGTCCGCCGCGCTGAGCGGATCGGTGTCCTCCAGGTGCGCGGCCAGCGCGAACCGGGCCGCCGGGGAGCGGTCGGAGCGCAGCGCGAGGACGGCCCGGTGCCGGGCCGCGCCGCGCCAGCCCGCGCCGGAGGCGTGGTAGAGCAGGGCCCGCAGGACGGGGCGGGTGAAGCGGAAGCGCAGTGCGGAGCCGTCCGGGGCGACCAGCCCTTCGGCGTGCAGCTCGTCCAGGCCGCGCCGCACCTCCTCCTCGGGCAGCGGGGCGGTCGCGGCGACCTGGCCCGGGGTGAAGGGGGAGCCCACGACGGCCGCCGCGCAGGCGGTGCGCCAGCCCAGCGAGGACAGGGAGTGCAGCTCCACCGGACCGTGCTGGAGCAGGGGCGGTACGCCGAGGGACAGTTCGGGGACGGCGCGCGGCCCGGTGGCGGGATCGTGGGCCAGGGCCCGCAGCAGCCCGGGCACGCCCGCGCCGTCGCGCAGCGCCTGCGCTTCGGTGACCGGGTCCAGGCCGGCCGGGAGCAGGGTGCGCGCCCGGTCGTCGGCGAGCGGGGCCAGCGCGATGTGGCGGACCCGGGAGCTGTCGTGGGAGACGGCGGACAGGTGCCGGGCGGTGGCGCCGGTGCGGTGGGCGAACACCGTCAGGACCGGCGCCCGCGGCGGGTGGTGGACCAGGTGGGTCAGGAAGTCGAGGGTCTCGGGGCTCGCGCGGTGGACGTCGTCCAGGGCCAGCAGCAGGCCGCCGTCGCCCGCCAGTATCTCGATCAGGGCCCGCAGGGCGCGGACGGCGCCGTAGGCGTCCGGCGGCGCGGGGGCCGCGGGCGGGGCGCCGGGCGCGGTGGCGAGCGAGGGGAAGTATGCGGCCAGGCACCGGGTGTGGGCGGTGCCCAGCGCGGCGGTCAGGGAGGCGCCGGCGTGGCCGAGGTGCTCGTCGAGGGCGTCGACGAGCACCTCGAAGGGGCGGGCGGGGCCCGGGCGCGGCACGCTGCCGAAGGCGACGGTCCAGCCCTCCTGTCGTGCCGATTGCGACAGCCGGCGCATCAGGTGGGTCTTGCCCGACCACGCCTCCCCCGTGATGCGAGTGACTTGAGGGGACTCCCGTGCCAGGAGCAGCGTGCGCCGCAGCAGGGCGAGTTCTTCCGCCCGTACCGGCGTCAGCGGTTCCTTGCGCATGGCGGGTCTCCTCGGGTGCGCGTTCTCATTTCCGGAGAACGGGTGTACGTATTCGGCTGTAAATGCTGTCGGGGTGTCTTGTTTTACTGTCAGGGTTTTCCCTGACAAGCGGCCTCCGACGGAGAGGACCGAAACTCGACGTTTGAATAACGGCAGGAGATGAATGAAGTTAGCCGGATCGGTGCGGCCGGTGTGGTGAATAGCTCGGTCCGGTACGGAAAACGACCGGAACCAGGCAGCGGGAGCATTCCGCTCTCGGCCGGCCCGGCCCGGACCCGCCCCCTCCGCCTCCGCTCCCCGCCCGCACATGGCTCCGCACATGGCTCCGCCCGCACCGGAACGGTGCGGGCGGGGGGTCCTGCTGGATCACGTCCGGCTACGACAGCCGTGCGGGCGGGCCCTGTTCGGCCGCGAGCGGCACCCGGGAGCCGTCGGCGCGCACCAGCTCCACACCCGCTCCGGTACCGGGCAGCACCACGCCCACGTCGGCCGCCTCCCGGCCCAGCGGATGCCCGCGCAGCGCCTCGAGCACCTCCTCGGCACGGTCCGCGGCCACCACCAGGCACAGGCAGCTCGCGCTGGAGGCGTGCCAGGGGGCGACCCCCAGCGCGTCCAGCGCGATGCGCACCTCGTGGCGGACCGGCAGCGCGAGCTCCTCGACGCGCAGGTCGAAGGCCGTCCCGTGCGCCATCGCGCGCAGCACCGGGGCCAGGCCCTCGCCCGCCACCGGGCGCACCGCCCGCACCGCGTCCGGCGGCACGCGGCCGCGGACCCGGGCGAGCAGCGAGGCCAGCGGGGCGCAGGCGCCGCTGATGATGCTCTCGTACCCGAGCAGCTCGCGCACCGACAGCAGGTGGGCGCCGTAGCCGCCCAGCGGGGCGCTCAGCAGGATCCGGTCCCCGGCTCGCGCCGCGCTCCGCGGCGGCGTGCCCTGCGGGAAGACCCCGATGCCCGTGGTCTGGAGGTACAGCTGGTCCGCCTCGCCCGCCCGCACCGCGCGGACGTCCACGGCGGAGACCACCACGCCGGCCTCGCGCGCGCAGTCCCGTACGGAGGCGGCCACCCTGGCCAGCCGGGCCAGCGGCAGGCCGGCCTCGGCGATGACGGACAGGGTCAGCGCCACCGGTTCGGCGCCCGCGGCCGCGATCTCGTTGACGGTGCCGCAGACGGCGACCTGCCCGATGTCCCCGTCCCCGTAGAAGGGCGGGTCCACCACGAAGGCTCCGGTGTGCAGCATCGGGGAGCCCGCGCCGAGCGGCGGGCAGGGGGCCAGTACGTCCCCCAGCACCTTCTCGACCACCGACCGCAGGCTCTCCCCGCCCGGGACGGCGTCGCGGTCGTCACCGAGCCCGACGTGCCCCGCCGGGGCGGGTGCGCTCGTCATCACGCGGCCCGGGCCGCGGTGATCTCGGCCTCCGCGGTGACCTTGCCGAGCTGGGAGACCGTCAGCCGGATCGGCGCGGACGCCCGCCCGGCCGCGTCCGGGCGCACCGGGCCGGCCACCGCGGTGCAGCTCAGCGGCAGGTCCAGCTCCGCGAACCCGCGGAAGCGCACGGCCAGCGCGGTCAGCGCGGTGAGCTCCGGGCGGAAACCGTGGCTCCGGCCGGCGGCCAGCACCGCGGACTGCCGCAGCGCCTCCACCAGGAGCAGGCCCGGGACCGAGTCGGCGCCGTCCAGGAAGAACACCGGGTGCCCGGGGTCGATCACGAGCGCGGTGGTGGACGACTCCCCGCGGGTCACGGGCGCGCGGACCACCACGTCGGCGGGGTCGGTGCGGCCGACCGAGCCCGGCTCGGCGAGCGGTCGGGGCGGACCGTACGGGCGCGGAGCGTCCGCGGACACGGCGGCCAGCCGGCTGGTGGCACGGTGGTCGCGGGCCACCGCCGGGGGCAGGAAGAGGACTTCGGCCGAGCCCGTGCAGCCCGGCTCACCGTCGATGCGCAGGGCGGCGGCCAGCCGCAGCCCGCGCGGCGCCCCGCCCGGAGTGGTCGTGGTGGGCGTGGCGCGGACGTCCACCGCCAGGTGCGCGCCCGGTCCGCGGCGGCGCCAGACGGCGGGATCGGCCACGGCCCAGTCGAGCCCGACGAACAGGCAGGCGCGCTCGGCGGGCACCCGGAAGTAGCGGTACCCGAGGGACAGGCCCAGCTGCCGGAAGATCTCCACGAACAGCTGGGTGTCGTGGCCCCCGGCGCCGTCGCGGAACAGGGAGGGCGCGTCCGGCAGTTCGCCGGACAGCGCGAAACGCTCCCCGTCCGGCTCCGGCGCGCCGCGGCCGGGCAGCCACGGCTCCTTCGGCAGGTGGACGAGCCGGCGGGTGACCGCTGTCAGGTCGAGCCTTTCGAGTGTCGCGGTTCGAGACATCCTCACTCCTTGCTCGGGTGCGTCGCCGCTCCGTGCGGAGAGCTTCGGTCCGGCCCCGGCCGCGGGGTGTCCGGGCGTGCCCGTCCAGCTTCTCCGGGCGCCCCGCGCCGTTCCAGCGCACGGCGATGGCACGAAGTTGCACGGCAGGTACTGCTGTCGCCGCCCGCGCCCTCCCCGGGGTGTTCCGGTTACCCCTCCGGCAGGCCGCGCAGGCGGTCCTGGAGGGCGTACGGGCAGGTCACGCCGGGTGCCGAGATGGCTTTAGCCGGGCGCATGGACGCCGCCGCAGACTCTCGGCACCAGGGCAGCGGCGGGACGGATTCCGCCTCCGCGCCGCCCATCGGACGCCGTCCTTCCGGTCGGCGACGGTCTGCCGGAACACCCTTCGACACAGGAAGCAGCCACGTTGATGATCGAGATCTGGGACGCCGCACGGTGAGCGTCACGGTCCAGGTACCGGCCAAGGTCAACCTCCACCTCGCTGTGGGCGGAACCCGGCCGGACGGCTACCACGAACTCGTCAGCGTCTTCCAGGCGGTGTCGCTCCACGACACCGTCACGGCCACCCCCGCCCCCGAGCTCTCCGTCACGCTCGAAGGCGAGGACATCGGGGCGGTCCCCGCCGACCGGCGCAACCTCGCCGCCGCGGCGGCCGCCCTCCTCGCCGAGCGGATCGGCGTCGACCCCGGCGTGCACCTGCACATCGACAAGCGGATCCCGGTCGCCGGCGGCATGGCCGGCGGCAGCGCCGACGCGGCCGCCGCCATCGTCGGCTGCGCCGCGCTGTGGGGCCTGGACCCGAAGGACCCGCTGCTGGCCGAGGTCGCCGCGGAGGTCGGCAGCGACGTCGCCTTCGCTCTCATGGGCGGCACCGCCGTGGGCACCGGGCGAGGCGAGCGGCTCACCGCCCTGCCCGACTCCGGCCGCTTCCACTGGGTGTTCGCCGAAGCCCGGGGCGGGCTGAGCACCCCGCGGGTGTTCCGCGAGTACGACCTGCTGCTCGCCGAGTCGGACACGGCGGCCCCCGCGCCGGCCGAGCTGGCCCCGGCGCCCGACTTCGCGGCCGCCCTCGCCTCCGGGGACCCGGACCGGCTCGCCGCCCTGCTGCGCAACGACCTGGAGGGCGCCGCGCTGCGGCTGCGCCCCGAACTGGCCGACACCCTGGGCGCCGGACTCGACGCCGGGGCGCTCGGCGCGCTGGTCAGCGGCTCCGGCCCGACCTGCGCCTTCCTGGTCCGCGACGAAGCCGCCGCCGGGACGGTGGCCGCCGCCCTCGAAGCCTCCGGGCACTGCCGGTCCGTACGCACCGCGCACGGCCCCGTCGACGGCCCGGCCGCGCGGGTGACCACCGGGACGGACCGGAGCTCCCTCAACGTCTCCCAAGGAGCAGCCGTGAAGAGTGTCGAAGTTCCCGCCGAGCCCGGCGGCCGCGAGCACCCGGGGGTGCCGTTCTTCACCCAGGCGGCCACCTTCGACGCACTGTGGCCGTCGATCAGCGCCCACGTGCAGGACGTCTTCGACCGCAACAAGTGGTCGCACGGCCGCAAGTGCCTGGAGTTCGAGCGCGCCGTCGCCGCCTACACCGGCGCCAAGCACGCCATCGCGGTCAACAACGGCACCGACGCCCTGGTCATCCTGCTGCGCGCCGCCGGAGTCCGGCGCGGCGACGAGGTCGTCGTCCCCGCCTTCACCTTCGCCGCGACCGCCACCACCGTCGCCGCCATCGGGGCCGTGCCCGTCTTCGCGGACATCGACCCCGTCACGTACGCCATGGACCCGCTCTCCTTCGAGAAGGCGATCACCGAGCGCACCCGGGCCGTGATGCCCGCCCACCTGTTCACCCAGCTCGCCGACATGGACGCGATCTCCGAGATCGCGGACCGGCACGGGATCACCGTCCTGGAGGACAGCGCCGAGGGCATCGGCATGCGCTGGAACGGCAAGCACGCGGGCCTGCTCGGCAGGGGCGGGGTGCTGTCCTTCTTCCCCACCAAGACGCTCGGCGCGATCGGCGACGCCGGGATGATCCTCACCGACGACGACGAGGTCGCCGAGACGGCGCAGATCCTGCGCCACCACGGCCGCATGGGCAAGACCATCGACCACATCGCCGGCATCTCCAACCTGTCGGGCGCCTCCGGCACCAACAGCAAGATGGACGACATCCAGGCCGCCGTGCTGATGGCCAAGCTGCCCCGCCTCGACGAGGACATCGCCGCCCGCGCGCGCCTCGCGCAGGCCTACCACGAGCGGCTGTCGGGCCTGCCCGGCATCCTGCGCCTGCCCACCGTCGTGGAGCGGGCGGTCCCCACCGACGCGGTCTTCTACGTGTACGAGATCGAGGTCGAGCGCCGCGACGAGCTGGTCGCCCACCTGGCCTCGCGGGGCATCGGCACCGAGACGTACTACCCGATCCCCCTGCACGTACAGCCCTGCTTCGCGCACCTGGGCTACGGACCGGGCGACTTCCCCGTGGCCGAGGCCGCCTGCGCGTCGGCCGTGGCCCTGCCCTTCTACCCCGACCTGACCGGGGAGCAGCTCGACACCGTCGTCGCCGCGATCCGGGACTTCTTCACCGGGAGCCAGTCGTGAACACCCTGCCCTTCTTCCCGCCGGACCTGTTCGAGGGTGACAAGGACGCCCTGCTCAAGGTGCTGTTCGACGTCGGCACCGATCCGGAGCAGCGCTTCATCCTCGGCCGCCGGACGGCCGAGTTCGAAGAGGAGATCAAGAAGGCGACCGGGGCCGGCGCGGTCCTCGCCTGCGGCAGCGGCACGGGCGCGCTGGAACTGGCCGTCGGCGCCCTGGACATCGGTCCGGGCGACGAGGTCATCGTCCCCGCCTTCTGCTGCCAGCCGGTGGCCTCCGCCGTGGTCAACGCCGGCGCCACCCCCGTCTTCGCCGACGTGGACCCGTGGACGATGGTCATGGACCCCGACCACACCGAGAGCCTGATCACCGAGCGCACCAAGGCGCTGATGCCCGCGCACCTGTTCTCGATCATGGCCGACATGCCGCGGTTCGCGGACATCTCCCGGCGCCACGGCATCCCGGTCATCGAGGACGCGGCGGTCGCCCAGGGCGCGGTCCTGGACGGTGTGCCCGCCGGCCGCTGGGGCACCCTCGGCGTCTTCTCCTTCTTCCAGGTCAAGGCCCTGGGCACGGCCGGCGAGGGCGGGGTGGTCCTGACGGACGACCCGGAACTGGCCACCGCCGTCAAGATGCTGCGCAACCACGGGCAGGACGGCGTCAACCGCTTCCTGCACCACCGCATCGGCCGCAACAGCCGCTTCGACGAGGTCCTCGCGGGCTTCCAGCTGCACCGGCTGGCCGGGTTCCCCGACCGCCTGGAGCGCCGGGCCCGGATCGCGGACTACTACACCGAGCGCTTCGCCGAGCTCCACGACGAGGACGTCAAGGCCCCGCCGGCCGGACGCAACGGCCGCTGCTACTACGTGTACTCGATCCAGGTCTCGCGGCGCGAGGACCTGCGCGCCTACCTGAGCGAGCACGGCATCGGCTCGCACGTCTACTACCCGACCCCGCTCCCGCTGCAGCCGGCCTTCGCCGCGTTCGCGCCGCAGGGCGCCGACTGGCCGAACGCGCGCCGGGCCAGCCGGTCCAACCTCGCGATCCCGGTCTGGCCGCACCTGACCGACGCCGAGGTCGAGCACATAGCCGACACGATCTGCGATTTCTTCGCCTAGGCCCAGGAGGACCAGGACCCATGACCGTCACCACGGAAGCGGACCAGCAGCAGGAGTACGTCTTCGACTCCGCCTGGGACAAGGAGACCGAGCGGCTGATCACCAACGAGGCCATCTGGGACCCCGGCACCTTCGAGCGCTTCGAGCGGCTCGGCGTCGGCCCCGGCTGGCACTGCCTGGAGGTCGGCTTCGGCTCCGGCTCAGCGGCCCGCCGCCTCGCGCACCTGGTCGGCCCCACCGGCCGGGTGGTCGCCGCCGACCTCAAGCCCGAGCGCCTGATCGACGAGCAGGACGAGACCCTGCGCGTGCTCCAGCTCGACCTGCGCGAGGACGAGCTGCCCGCCGCCGCCTTCGACCTCGTACACGCCCGCATGGTCATTCAGCACCTGCCCGAGCGCGAGGCCCTGATCGCCAAGCTGGTGGGCGCCCTCAAGCCCGGCGGCATCCTCTTCCTCGAGGACACCGACTCCTCGACCCTCTTCCGCAGCGCCCACTCCGAGGAGTTCCTCCAGGACGTGCGCGCCGCCGGATACGGGCTGATGCGCGAGGCCGGCCACGACCCGCGCGGCGGCCACGTCGACTACCACATCGCGCTGGGCACCGGCCTGGAGGACGTGCAGGCCGAGGGCCGCGTGGTCATGGTCGAGGGCGGCTCGGTGCAGGCCCGCCACTACCAGCTGTGGCTGGAGTTCATGGCCACCCGCATCACCGCCGGGGGCCTGGTGACCCGCGAGCGCATCGACGAGGCCATCGCGCAGATGGGCGACCCCGCCCACCACTGGCTCAGCCAGGTCCAGATCTCCACCACCGGCCGCAAGCCGCTCGGCAACTGAACCGGCGGAGGAAGAGGGCATGACCGACACCCTGGCACCCGCACCCCCGGCAGCGCCGCGGATGACCCGTCCGCGTGCCTACGCGCAGCTGGCCAAGCTGAGGTTCTTCGACTACTACCTGGCCGCGCTGGTCGTGTGGACGATGCTGCCGCCGGACGAGCGGCTGGACCCCCGGGTCCTGCTGACGCTGGTCGTGCTCACCCTCGGCTGGGTCGGCGTCTGCGCGTCGGCCGTCGCGTTCGACGACGTCACCGGCTTCCGGGACGGCAGCGACCTCGTCAACTACGACCCCGCGCAGGCGCAGTTGCGCAACCGTGAGCTCAAACCCCTGCTGGACGGACACCTGACGGTCCGCCAGGCCCTCGGGTTCGGCTACGCGGCCCTGCTCTTCGGCATCACCTGGGCGGTCCTGGGCGCCCTGATCGCACCGCACCGGCCGCTGTGGGCCCTGGCCCTGCTGCCGGTGCTGGTCGGCGGCAGCGTCCAGTACTCCTACGGCCTGCGGCTGAGCCACCGCTACGGGCAGGAACTGGTGCTCATCCTGAGCACCAGCCTGGTCGCGGTGATCCCCTTCGGCCTCGTCCACGGCGAGATGACCGGACTGGCCCTGCTGGAGTCCGTGCTCATCGGCCTGTGGAGCGTGCTCGTCTCGCTCTACTCCAACATCAACGACCGCGACGGCGACATCGCCTCCGGCCGCAAGAACCTCGCGACCATGCTGCGGCCGCCCGTCTACGCCGCCGTCATCGCCGCGTTCAGCCTCGCCGAGACCGCGGCGATCCTCTGGGCCTGCGCCGTCGGCGCCGTGCCCTGGTGGTTCCTCCTCGCGCTCGCCCCGGTGATCGCCCTGCGCGTCCACCAACTGCGCACCGGACTGCTCAAAGGGCAGGTCCTGGTCGCCCGCAAGCTCGGCGGCCAGGCCCACCGCCTCGGCGTGGCCCTGCTGCTCGTCGCCAACCTGCTCGCCGTCCGCTGACCCGACTTCCACGAAGACAAGGCTGGGTATGAAGAAGAACCTGCGACCCAAGAACCTGGGCGCGCTGTTCGAGGCATACGCCGACGCGGACGTGCCGGCATGGCACCTCGACCGGCCCTTCGACATCGCTCCCGACGCCGGCCGCCAGTACGACGGGGCCCGCCTCGCCTCGCTCGTCGCCGACATGTCCGGCCGGCTGCGCCTGGCCGGCCTGCGCCGCGGCGACCGGCTCGCCATCATCAAGGAGAACCACCACGACGTGGTGCTCCTGGCCGCGGCCGCCGCCCGCATCGGGGCACTGCCCGCCATGATCTCGGCCACCAACGCCCCCGGCGTACTGGCCCAGATGATGGAGCGGTTCGCCCCGCGCGTCCTGATCGCCTCCGACTCCGTGCTCGCCGCGGCCGTCAAGGAGGGGGTGCTGCTCACCGGTCCCGGGACCCAGGTGATCTCCATCGACGGGGACGTCTCGCTCGCCCCCGACGCCGTCGGCCTCGCCGACCTCAGCGGCGCGGACGTGCCGCCGGTGGACCTGCGCGGCCGGGACGAGCCGATGATCTGCACGCACACCTCGGGGACCACCGGCGTCCCCAAGCTGGTGGTGCACTCCCCGAACACCCTGCTCGGCGTCCTCACCAAGCTGGAGACGATGCCGATCCCGGGGCTGGCGGTGCGTCCCGACGACGTGTTCGCCTCCTGCATCGCCTTCGTCCACGGACGCGCCATCACCTGGACCTTCGCCCAGATGGCCCGCCCGCCGCAGAAGGTGGTCATCCTCGCCGGCTCCGAGCCGGAGACCGCCGCCGCGATGCTCGCCGAGCACCGCCCGACGATCCTCGAGGCCTGCCCGAACATCTACCAGCGCTGGGAGCCGCTCACCGAGTCCCACCCGGCGGCGTTCAAGCGGGTGCGCGCGTACCTCAACACCTTCGACGCCATCCACCCGCCGACCGTCCGGAAGTTCATGGAGGCCAGCGACGTCCGCCGGCCCGTGTGGGGACAGGTCTGGGGCCAGAGCGAGACCGGCCCGGTGGCCATGGCCGTCTACTCCCGCAACAAGATCCGCAAGAACGCCGGCGCCCTGGATCCGGTGACCAACGTGGTCGGCCGCCCGGTCCCGTTCGTCACGCAGGTCAAGGTCGTCGACCCGGAGACCCGCAAGCCGGTGCCCGCCGGGGAGCAGGGCGTCGTGCTCGTCCGCACCAAGGGCCTGTGCCTGACCTACCTCGGCGAGGACGACCGGCACCAGGAGAAGGCCTGGGACGGCTGGTGGAACACCGGTGACATGGGTGTGCGCTCACGCACCGGCAACCTGCGCATCGTCGACCGCGAGGTCGACCTGATCCCCGGGGTCAGCGGCATCGAGCTGGAGTCGATCCTCCTCGAACGCCTGGAGCGCGCCACCGAGGTCATCGTCCTCGGCGACCCCGGCGGCCTGCCCGTCCCGGTCATCAGCCTGTCCGGACCGGACCTCACCGACCAGGAGTGGGCCGCGGCCACCCGCGACCTGCCCGAGCTCGCCGAGCCGCGGGTCATCGCCTGGGAGGACTTCCCGCGCACCGGCACCTGGAAGGTGCGCCGCTTCGACCTGCGCCAGCGCGTCCTGGAGTCCCAGGAAACCTTCGGCACCGGTCTCTGGACCTGATCCGCCGGTCAACCCACCCTCAACGGCCACCCACCCGGCCACCAAAGGAACGGACAGATGGCAAAGATCGTCATCATGGGACAGGGCTACGTCGGCCTGCCCCTTGCGATGCTCGCCGCCGAGGCGGGCCACACGGTCGTCGGCTTCGACGTCAGCGAGGAGCGCGTCAAGCGCATCGCGGCCGGCGAGTCCTTCGTCGAGGACGTCGCCCCCGAGCGGCTCCAGGCGGTCCTGGACTCCGGGGCCTACCGCCCCACCACCGAGGAGCGCGAGCTCGGCGGCTTCGACGTCGCCGTGATCAGCGTCCCCACCCCGCTGCGCGAGGGCGTGCCCGACCTCAGCCACATCGAGTCGGCCGCCCGCATCCTCGGCCGCTTCCTGCGCCAGGGCGCCACGATCGTCCTGGAGTCCACGACCTACCCCGGTACGACCGAGGAGCTCGTCGCGCCGATCCTGGAGGAGTTCTCGGGCCTGACCGCGGGCACCGACTTCCACCTCGGCTACAGCCCCGAGCGCATCGACCCGGGCAACCGGACCTGGACGCTGGAGCGCACCCCCAAGGTGGTCTCCGGCATCGACGAGGCCTCCCTCGCCGCGATCGACACCTTCTACGCCGGGCTGATCGACACCACCGTCCCGGTCGGCTCCCCGAAGGTCGCCGAGCTCACCAAGCTCGTCGAGAACACCTTCCGGCACGTCAACATCGCCCTCGTCAACGAGCTCGCGATGTACGCGCACACCCTCGGCATCGACGTGTGGGAGGCCATCGACGCCGCGGCCACCAAGCCGTTCGGCTTCATGAAGTTCACCCCCGGCCCCGGCGTCGGCGGCCACTGCCTGCCCGTGGACCCGGTCTACCTGTCCTGGCAGGTGGAGCGGAAGGTCGGCCGCCTCTTCCGCTTCGTCGAGCTCGCCAACCACATCAACGACCACATGCCCGGATACGTCGTCCAGCGGCTCATCTACGGCTTCAACGAGCGCGGCCGGGCCCTGAAGGGCGCCCGCGTCCTGCTGCTGGGCCTCGCCTACAAGCCCGACACCGGCGACGCCCGCGAATCGCCCGCCACCCGCGTCGTCGAGGGCCTGCTGCGCCTGGGCGCCGAGGTCCGCGCGGTCGACCCGCACGTCGTCGAGGGCCACGGGGTCGACCCGCGCCTGGCGCGCGTCGAGCTCACCGCGCAGGAAGTCGCGGACGCCGACGCCGTCGTCCTGCTCACCGACCACTCGGCGTTCGACCTCGAACTGGTCGCGCAGCACGCCGCGTACGTCCTCGACTGCCGGCGGAAGATCCCCGCCGGCCCGACGGTCGAGCACCTGTGAGCACCCCTCGGCAGCGGGTCCTGGTCACCGGCGCCACCGGCTTCGTCGGCGGCGCGGTCACCCGCGCCCTGCTCGCGGCCGGCCGCGAGGTGACCGCCCTGGTCCGCGACCCGGCCTCGGCCGCCGCCGCGGACCTGGCCGCCGCCGGGGCAATCCCGCACGCCGGCGACATGCTGCGGCCGGGCTCGTACACCGGGCTCGTCGAGCAGCACGACGCCGTCGTGCACGCGGCGCAGCAGCGCGTCACCGGGCGGCTGACCCCCACCCGGCTGGCGGGCCTGCGCACCGCGGACCGGGTCATGACCTCGGCGCTCGCCGAGGCCTGCCTGCGCCACGGCAGCAGGCTGCTCTACACCGGCGGCGCCTACGTGTACGGGGACCACGGCAACCGGTGGATCGACGAGTCCACCCCGCACACCCCGGCCCCGCTGGGCGTCGGCCACGCGGCCGGGGCCGCCCTGCTGCGTTCGCTGGCCGGGCGGGGGCTCGACGCCGTCACGCTCCACCCCGGGTTCGTCTACGGGCCCTGCGGCAACTTCAAGACCGCCTTCCTCGACCGGATCCGCTCCGGGCGGCTGCGCCACATCGGCGACGGCCGCGCCTACTGGAGCTGCGTCCACGTCGAGGACCTCGCGGCCGGATACGTGGCCGCACTGGACCGGGCGCCCGCGGGCGGCTCGTACAACCTCGTCGACGACGAGCCGCTGCGGATCGCCCAGTTCACCGCGCGGATCGCGTTCGCCACCGGCGTGCGCAAGGTCTCGGGCGTACCGCGCCCGCTCGCCGCGCTCGCCCTTGGCGGGGCCGTCGCGGCCTCGCTGACCACCTCGTACCGCGTTTCCAACCGCCGCGCCCGCACCGAGCTCGGCTGGAGCCTTGTCCACCCCACCGTGGCGGACGGCCTGCCCACGGTCCTCGGGGACCTCGCGGCCCGCCCCAGGGCCGCGGCCGCCACCACGCACGCAGGAGGGAGCAGCCGATGAGTCCGACCACAGCGGTCCCCGGCACCGACACCGGCGAGGGCCACGCCGTCGTCATCGGATCGAGCCTCGCCGGGCTCACCGCGGCCGCCGCCCTGGCCCGCACCATGGACCGGGTCACGGTCATCGAGCGCGACCGGCTCCCGGACGGCCCGCAGTGGCGCCGGGGCGTGGCCCAGTCCCGGCACGCCCACAACCTGATGGCCGCCGGCCACCAGGGGCTGGAGCGGCTGTTCCCGGGCATCGAACGCGAGCTGATCGCCGGCGGCATGGTCCGCGTCCGCATGCCCGAGGACATCCTGCTGATGGCCCCCGGCGGCTGGATCCCGCGCTTCGACACCGGCCTGTCGATGATGACCGGCACCCGCGACGTCATCGACTCGGTCGTCCGCGAACGGCTGCGCACCGACCCGAAGGTCACCTTCCTGCAGGAGCACGAGGTGGTCTCCCTCCAGGCCGGGCCCGGATCCACCGTCGCCGGTGTCCGGGTGCGCGGCAGGGACGGCGCGGCCCCGGCCGGCTGGGGCGCCGAGCGGTTCATCGCCGCCGCCTTCACCGTCGACGCCTCGGGCCGCAAGTCCCGGGCCCCCGAATGGCTCGCGGAGCTGGGCTACGAGGCTCCGCGCGAGACCGTCGTCGACGCGCAGACCGCCTACGCCACCGCGGTGTTCGCCCCTCCGGCCGGCCATGCCGCCGACTGGACGTGCATGCTGCTGATGGCCACCCCCGACAATCCGCGCCAGGGCATCCTCAACCCCATCGAGGACGGCAAGTGGATGGTGTCGGTGTCCGTCAGTGGCGGGCAGCGCCCGCCCACCGACCTCGACGGCTTCCTGCGCGCCGTCAAGTCCCTGCGCGATCCCGTCCTGTTCGAGGCCGTCCGGGACGCAACCCTGCTGGGCCGCATCCACGGCTCGGGCCGCACCGAGAACCGCTGGCGCCACTACGAGAAGCTGCGCCGCGCCCCCGACCGGTTCCTGGTCGTCGGCGACGCGATGGCCGCCTTCAACCCCTCCTACGGGCAGGGCATGTCGGTCGCCGTCCAGGGCGCGCTGGTCCTCGACCGGATGCTGCGCGACCACGGCGCCGCCCCCGGTCTGGCCGGGCGGCTGCGCAAGGCGCTGGCCAGGCAGGCCGCCGGGGCGTGGCAGATCGCCACCACCTCCGACCTCAAGTACCCGTGGGCCGCCGAGGTGTCCCCGCCCGACCTGCAGACCCGCATCGCGCAGTGGTACGTCGACAAGGTCGCCGCGGTGGCCCCGGTCAACCGTGCCGCCGCCACCGTGATCCTCGAACTGGGCCAGCTGCTGGTCACACCGACCGCGGCCTTCCGGCCCAAGGTCCTGGCCGCGGCCCTGCGCGGGCCGCGCCGGCCCGTTCCCTCCGCCCCGCCGAGCACCACGCACGGCGCGGCCGCCCGCACCTCCCCGGTGGGGGCCCTCACCCCTTCTTCCGGACCGCGGGCCGCGAGCTCCTCCGCACGGCCGCCCCAGGGCGGGCCGGGTGCGCGGGACGCGACGCCGCTCGCCGACATCGTTCCGATCCACGGCAGTTCAAGGAGAACCCGATGACCACGACCTCCATCCGCCCCGCGGACCTGGACGCGGCCCCGGCCCCGGCCGCGTCCGGCGGCACGGTCCGCGAGGACCTGACCTTCACCGTGCGCCCCGCCGCGGCGCCGGAGACCGAGTGGCGGCTCCGCGGCGAGCTGCTGATCCCCGAGCAGGGGTCCGACACCGTCCAGGTGCTGCTGGCGGGCCTCACCTACGACCGCCGCTACTGGACCGTGCCCGGCGCGTACGACTACGCCGCCCACATGCTGGCCGCCGGCTACGCGGTGCTGCTCCTCGACCGCCTCGGCACCGGCGCCAGCAGCCGCCCGGCAGCCGTCGACGTCACCGTCGACAGCAACGTCGAGACCATCCACCACGTCATCCAGGAGCTCCGCTCCGGCACCCCCGCCGGGCACTCCTTCGCCAAGGTCGTCTCCGTCGGCCACTCCTTCGGCTCCGGCCTGGCCATCGTCGAGGCCGCCCGCCACGCGGACGTGGACGCCCTGGTCGTCACCGGCATGCTGCACACCACGGCGCCGCTGTACGACGAGGTCATCAACTTCTTCCACCCGGGCGCCGAGGACCCGGTCATCGCCGACCCGGACCTGCCGCAGTGGTACATGACCCAGCGCCCGGGCCTGCGCGCCCGGATGCTCGAGCACGCGCAGGGCATCGACCCGGAGCTGTCGGCGCACGACGAGCTCATCAAGGCCACCGCCACCCTCGGCGAGGGCGAGAGCCTGCCCCAGACCTACCTGCCCGAGTACTCGCTCGCGGTCAAGGTTCCCGTGCTCCTCGTGGTCGGTGAGCACGACGCGCTGTTCAGCAGCGCGGACGTCGGCTTCGCCGCCGACAGCGCGGCCGTGCACGCCTTCGAAGAGGGCTTCTACGGCCCCGAGGCGGAGCTGGAGACCCACGTCATCCCGGCGACCGGTCACTCCCTCAACGTGCACCGCACCGCACCCGAGGCCTACGCGATCACCTCGCGCTGGCTGAACCGAAAGCTCTCCGCGTCCGCATGACGTCGGAGTTACGTTCCGAAAAAGGGGAATCCCATGTTTGAGAGTCTTTCCCGCGTCCTTCTCAATTCGCCAAAGAAGGTGCTGCTCTGGACCTTGCTCGTCGTCCTCCTCGCCGGAGGCGCGGCGGGCGGTCTGCAGAAGCGCCTCACGATGGGTGGATACGAGTCCACCGGAACCGAGTCCTTCAAGGCCGCGGCCGAGCTGGGTGAGACCTTCAAGCAGGGTGAACCCAACCTGCTCCTGCTGGTGAAGGACGAGCGCGGGGTCGACGACCCCGCGGTCGCCGCCGCGGGCGCCGCCCTCACCGAGAAGATCGCCGGCGAGGCCGAGATCTCCAACGTGGTCTCCTACTGGACCTCGGGCAAGGCCCCGGCCCTGCGCGCCAAGTCGGGCAACCAGGCCCTCGTACTGGGCCGGGTCAACGGTGACTTCGACGAGGTCATCGCCCGGATCAAGGAGATCGACAAGGAGTACACGGGCAAGGTCGAGGGGCTGGAGGTGAAGACCGGCGGCTCCGCGATGATGTGGCTGGAGAACACCACCCAGTCCAACGAGGACAGCGCCAAGGCCGACTCCATGGTCTTCCCGCTCGTGCTCCTCGTCCTCGTGATCATCTTCGGCAGCGTGATCGCCGCCCTGCTCCCGCTGGCCGTCGCCATGAGCGCGATGCTGCTGTCGATGGGCGTGCTGTTCGGCGTCACCATGTTCAGCGAGACCTCCAGCATGGTCATGAGCACCACGACCTTCCTGGGGCTCGGCCTGGGCATCGACTACAGCCTCCTCTTCGTCACCCGCTACCGAGAGGAACTGCGGCGCGGCAAGGAGATCAACGAGGCCATCCGCGCCACCATGCACACCGCCGGCCGCACGGTGCTCTTCTCCGCGCTGACGGTCGCGGTCGCCTTCCTCGGCCTGTTCGCACTGCCCTTCACGATGCTGCGCTCGCTGGCCTTCGGCTGCATCGCCACCGCGCTGCTCGCCGCCGGCTCGACGATCGTGCTGGTCCCGGCCCTGCTCAAGTGGATCGGGCCGCGCATCGACAAGTGGAAGATCATCAAGCGCAAGGAGAACCCCGCCAAGGACGGCGGCGGCTTCTGGCACACCACCTCGACCGCGGTCATGAAGCGCCCGGTCCTGGTCACCGTGCTCGTCCTCGCCTTCGTCGTCCTGCTCGGCCTGCCGGCCGCGAACATGAACGTGCGCCTGCCCGACGAGAGCGTGCTGCCCGCCGACGCCAAGTCGGCCCAGGTGGCCGCGCAGCTCAAGGCGGACTTCGACTCCCGCGAGCAGCAGCCCCTGCAGATCGTCGCCGTCGGCAGCGGTGACCCGAAGTCCAAGACGGCCGAGATCGGCTCCTACGCCGAGCAGCTGTCCGCGCTCCCCGGCGTGACCCGCGTCGACGCCCTCACCGGCTCCTACACCGGCGGCAAGCTGGTCACCGGGCCCACCGAGGCCAACGGCCGCTTCGCCGCCGCCGATTCCACCTTCCTGTCCCTCATCCCGGCCGTGGACCCGTACGGCGACAAGGGCGACGAGCTCGTCCAGGACGTCCGTGGCGCGAAGGCCCCCTTCGACGTCAAGGTCGGCGGCCCCGCGGCCGTCAGCGTCGACACCTTCGACCAGCTCGAGGACACCCTTCCGGTGGCCGCCCTCATCCTGTTCGTCGGCATGTTCGTCCTGCTCTTCCTGCTCACCGGAAGCGTGCTGCTGCCGATCAAGGCGATGCTCCTCACCGGCCTGAGCCTGTCCGCCACCTTCGGCGCCCTCGTCTTCATCTTCCAGGACGGCCACCTCAAGGGACTGGTCGGCGACTTCATCGTGACCGGCGCCATCACCTGGACCGTGCCGGTGATGCTCTTCACGATCGCCTTCGCCCTGTCCATGGACTACGAGGTGTTCATGCTGTCCCGGATCAAGGAGGAGTACGACCGCACCGGTGACAACGAGCTGGCGGTCGCCTCCGGTCTGGAGCGCGTCGGCAAGGTCGTCACCTACGCGGCCCTGCTGCTCTCGCTGGTCTTCGTGGTCCTGGTCACCTCGGGCATCAGCTACATGAAGGCGATCGGCCTCGGCCTGACCCTCGCCATCGTCATGGACGCCACCATCATCCGCGGCGCGCTGCTGCCCGCCACGATGAAGCTGATGGGACGCGCCAACTGGTGGGCCCCCGGCCCGCTGCGCAAGCTGCACCAGCGCTTCGGCCTCCACGAGGGCGAAGAGCCGCCGGCGAACGGCGCGAACGCCGCGGCGCCGCTGGCCTCCAACACCCGCTGACGACCCTGGTCGTGCTCTGTGCCTCGCCGCCCGGGAGACCGGGCGGTGGGGCACAGGGCGGACCCCGGCCCCGCGGTCGGCGGCATCCACCTCTGTCTCCTGGGAGAAACAACATGAGTACATCCCGGACCTCCAACATCGGTCTGCTGTTCGACCTGCACGCGGAGGCGCGGCACCAGACGGTCATGCTGCTCGACCGCCCCTTCGACATCGCCCCCGAGGGCGGCATCCGGCACGACGCCGCCTCCCTCGCCGAGACCGTGCGCCGCGCGGCCGCCTGGCTGTACGCGGCCGGTGCCCGCCGGGGCGACCGGATCGCGATCGTCAAGCGCAACCACTACGACACCCTCATGCTCGCCGCCGGCGCCGCCCGGATCGGCGTGCTGCCCGCCCAGCTCGCGCCGCTGAAGAACGTCGCCTCCATCCGCTCGATGATCGACAACCTCAAGCCGCAGCTGATCGTGGCCGGCGCCGAGGAGCTGGACCGCGCCTACCGGGCCGGGATCAACCTGGCCGACCCCGGCGTACGGGTCGTGGTGATCGGCAGACCCGAGGAGCCGCTGCCCCCGAACTCCGTCTCGCTGGACGACCTGCGGGGAGCCGCCGAGGCCCCCGTCGACCTCGTCCCCGACGAGGAGCCGATGATCATCACCCACAGCTCCGGCACCACCGGCGTCCCCAAGCTGGTGGTCAACTCGGGCCGCACCATCCTGGGCCTCGCCAGCCGCCTGGAGCGCATCCGCTTCCCCGTCGTCGCGAGCAGGCGCACCGACATCGTCGGCTCTTCCGTGACCTTCGCGCACGCCCGCAACGTCTCCTGGACCGCCGGCCAGTTCGCGCTCGCGCCCAAGGCCCTCGTGGTGATCTCCGACCCGTCCGTCGAGAACGCCGCCCGCGCCCTGGAGGACTACAAGCCGACCACGCTCGAGGCGTGCCCCAACATCTTCCAGCGCTGGGAGGAGCTCGCCGACGACCGGCCCGAGCTGTTCCGCCAGGTCCGGCTCTTCGCCGGCACCTTCGACGCCGTCCACCCGCGCACCGTCCGCAAGTTCCTCGCCGCCTCGGGCCACAAGCGCGTCATCTGGGGCCAGGGCTGGGGCCAGAGCGAGGTCGGACCGGTCTGCATCGCGTGGTTCACCCGGCGCAAGGTCGAGAAGACCGACTCTCCCACCGCCATCACCAACGACCTCGGCCGGCCCGTGCCGATCCTGGCCAAGGTCAAGGTCGTCGATCCGGACACCGGCCGCACCCAGCCGCGGGGCAAGCCCGGCATCCTCATGGTCGCCTCGGGCGGCCGCTGCCTCACCTACCTCGGTGAGGAGGACCGCCACGAGATGAAGCTCGACGGCAAGTGGTGGAACACCGGGGACGTCGGCGTCAGGGGCCGCTTCGGCAAGCTGCGCCTCGTCGACCGCGAGGTCGACACCATCCCCGGCGGCAGCAGCATCGAGGTGGAGAGCGTCCTGCTCGACCGTCTCGACAAGGCCATCGACGTGACCGTGCTCGGCGTGCACGGCCAACTCCCCGTCCCCGTGCTGTCCATGAGGGACGGACACCTCGACGAGGGTGAGTGGCTCCGCGCCACCCAGGGGCTGCCCCCGCTGGCCGAGCCCGTCCTCGTCCGCTGGGAGGACGTTCCGCGCACCGCCACCTGGAAGGTGCGCCGACTCGAACTGCTGGAGCAGGTACTCGGCGAGAAGCGATCCGTCGGCACCGGCCGCTGGACCTGACACCCGCCGGACAAGAAAGGAAAGACCGAGCACATGGACGGAATCGTCCTCATCGAATTCATGACCAACCCGCCGGCGATGCACACGCCGAGAGAGGTCCCCGACTGGTTCTACTGGCCGCTGGAGATGTTCCAGGGCCTGGCGTGGATCTACGCGTACGTGGCGCTGATCCGGCGGGCGTCCGTGGACAAGCACGTCGGCATGCCGCTCGGCGCGCTGGCCCTCAACTTCGGCTGGGAGCTCACCTACGGGTTCGTCCTGCCGACACCCGAGGTCCAGAAGTGGATGCTCGTCGCCTGGTTCGGCCTCGACGTCATCATCCTCGCCCAGGCGCTGAAGTACGGCCGCAAGGAGTTCCCCAGGATCCGGCCGAAGCTGTACACGGCGGTGGTCCTGGGCCTGGTCGGATACGCGACGCTCTTCCACGTCCTGCTGGGACGCGAGTTCGCCGACTTCTACGGCATCTACGGAGCCATGGGGATCAACGTCTTCATGAGCGCGGCCTACATCGGCCTGCTCCGCAAGCGCCGTTCCACCAAGGGTCAGTCGATGGGCGTGGCGCTCTCCAAGCTGCTGGGCACCTTCACCGTCACCATCATGTTCGCCGGGCAGTTCCCCGACCGCTGGCTGCTGCCCTTCTTCGGCTTCACCATCCTGGTCCTGGACCTGACGTACATGACGCTCCTGCGCCGCCAGTTCTTGGCCGAGGGCCGCCGGCCCTGGTCCGGGAAGCTCGCCGCCGGCCCCGTTGCCGGCCCCGTTGCCGGTACTGGTCCCGCACCGGCCGCCGAGCCCGTCCGTGAGAACCCTCCGGTCCCGGCGGGGGCCCACTCGCTGAGGAGCAGCAATGTCTGATCTCGACGTCGCCGTCGTCGGAGCGGGAATCGCCGGTCTGACCACCGCCCACCGCCTCGCCCAGGCCGGCTACCGGGTGGAGGTCTTCGAGTCCGAGTCCGAAGCCGGCGGACGCATGCGCTGCGGCCGCATCGACGGCTACACGATCGACCGCGGCGCCGAGACGCTCGCCCCCTTCGGCTACCCCTCCACCTGGGAGCTCATCCGCGAGCTCGGCCTGCAGGAGTCCGGCGACGTCCACCGCATCAGGCCCCCCGTGGCCCTGTGGCGCGACGGCCGGGCCTTCCCGTGGCTGGGGCACCCGCTGTCCGCGCTCTCCAGGGCCGGACTCTCCCCGGCCGCGTGGGGGCAGATGCTGCGCCTGATGGCGAAGGCCGGCCGCAAGGGCGCCCTGGACCCGGAGCACCCCGAGGACTCGATCTTCGGCACCAGCACCGTCACCGAGCTGGGCCGCGAGTACCACCCCGAGCTCGTGGACCGGATGCTCGAGCCGATCTCCGCCTCCGCCTTCGGCTGGACCCCCGAGCGCTCCACGGCCGCCCCACTGATGGCGATCATGCTCGGCACCAAGGGCATCCTGCGCTGGCGGACGTACAAGCACGGCCAGGACACCATGGCCCGCAAGCTCGCCGAGCGGCTCACCGTGCACGTGGGCAAGCGCGTGAGCACCGTCAAGGAGGACGGCACCGGGGCGCGGCTGATGTTCGAGGACGGCACCGACGTCACCGCCAGGGCCGTCGTGGTCACCCTGCCCTCCCCGCAGATCACGTCCATCTACCCGGACGTCCCCGACGAGGAGCGGGCGTTCCTCGAGGCCTCCACCTTCTCGCCGGTGATGCGCGTCGCCTGCATGCTCGACCGGCCGCTCGAACCGCGCCGCACGACCTTCGGGCCCAAGCTGTACGCGGCGCTGATCGCCCGGGGCGAGAGCCCGCTGCTGGCGGGCTGCACCGTCGAGCACAACAAGTGCCCCGAGCGGGCGCCGGCCGGCAAGGGCCTGGTGTCCCTGCTCATCTCGCCCCGCCGGGTCCCCGGCCTCTTCGAGGCGAGCGACGAGGACGTCTCGCGCCTGGTCCTCGAAGAGGGGGAGCGGCTTCTCATCGACGGGCTCCAGGAGGCGTGCGTCGGCACGGACGTCATCCGCTGGAAGCACGCGCTGCCGGACGCGCCGCCCGAGGCGCTCGCGCTGCGCAAGCGATTCATCCAGCGCGCCCCCGGACCGATCGAGTACGCGGGCGACTGGCTGTACCTGCGGCCGAGCAGCGAGGCGGCCATCGCCTCGGCGAAGCTCGCGGTACCGCGCGTACGGGCGCTGCTGGAGCGCTGACCGACCTGACGGTCAACGGCTCCGGCATGCGCGGGGCGGCCGGATCCCGATCCTCGGGGTCCGGCCGCCCGCGTGTGCGGGCGTACGACGTGACCTGCGCGAACCCTCCGGTGGAGACTCCCTGTCTGACAGGTTCTTGCCACAGGCGCGGACGCTCCCGCGCGAAGGCCCCGACCTAGGCTCGCCGGTATGCCGAATCTGGAGCAGTCCACCGCAGCAGTGATAGGTCCCGAGGCTCAGGAAGCGGTCTTCGCCGCCGTCCTGGAGCTGTGCGCGGAGCGCACGTACCGGGAGTTCGACCTCGGCGACATCGCCGCCCGCGCGGACGTCGACGAGCGGCTCATCAGCGCCCGCTGGCCCGCGAAGAGCTTCGTCGTGGTGGAGACCCTGCTGCGCACCGTCGCACCCCACATGGTCTTCCCCCGCACCGGTGACATCGCCGCCGACCTCGAGGCGCAGCTCACCGCCGTGGTCGAGCTGTTCGCCGCCCCGGGCATCGGCCCGCACCTGGCGGCCCTGGCCGCCGAGGCGAACACCGACGAGCGGCTCGCCGGCTTCTTCCTCAAGCACGTCTTCGGGCCCAACCGCACGGTCGCCCGCGCCCGCTTCGAGCTCGCGCAGGAGCAGGGCCAGGTCCGCGCCGACATCGACCTCGACACCGCGGTCGACCTGGTCTTCGGCCCCATCTGGTTCCGCCTGCTGCTGGGCACCGGCCCGCTGGACAAGGCGCTCGCCGGCCACCTCGCCGAGCACGCCCTGGCCGGGCTCGCGGCCCGCCCGTAGGCCGCGGCGTCACGACCCGCCGGGCCGGACCACCTGTGCGAGGCGGTCCGGCCCGGCTGAACACACGCCCCTCCCCAGAGGGGGTCGTACGGCGAAGGGGGCCGCCCGGTTGCGGGCAGCCCCCTCCGTCATGCGCCGGGCCGGGTCACCGGGCGGGTACGAGCTCCCGGTGCCGGGCCAGGACCCGGTCCACCAGGGTCCCGGCCGCGCCGGTGTAGCGGGCCGGGTCGGCGAAGGAGTCCAGCTCCGCGCGGGTGAAGCGGGCGGCGATCCCCGCCTCCCCGGCCAGCAGCTCGCCCAGCGGACGGCCGCTCGCGGCGGACTCCAGCGAGGCCCGGGTGACGACGGCCTTCGCCGCCGCCTTCCCCAGGGCCGGGGCCAGCACCGCGGCCAGCCGCTCGGCCACGATCAGCGCGCCCGTCAGCCGCAGGTTGTGCGCCATCCGGTCGGCGTGCACCCGCAGTCCCGCGGTCAGTTCGGCCGCCGTGTGCGCCGCCCCGCCCACCAGCCGCAGGCACTCCCGCAGCGGCTGCCACTCCGCGTGCCAGGCGCCCGCCGGCCGCTCGTCCTCCGCGATCAGGGCCTGCGCCACGCCCACGGCCAGCAGCGGCACCTGCGCCGCGGCCGACCGGATCAAGGTGGCCAGGACCGGATTGACCTTCTGCGGCATCGCCGAGGAGACCCCGCGGCCCGGCGCGGCCGGCTCGCTGACCTCCGCGACCTCCGTGCGCGACAGCGACTGCACGTCCACGGCGATCTTGCCGAGCACCCCGGAGGCCAGGGTCAGCGCGGCGGCCAGATCGGCCAGCGGCGTACGGGCCGTGTGCCACGGCGCGACGGGCACCGCGAGGCCCAGCTCGTCCGCGTACGCGCCGAACAGCTCGGCCACGTAGCGGTCCGGATCGGCCGCCGAGCTGTCCGGGGCGTCGATCCGCGCGTACTCCAGATAGCCCGCCAACGTGCCCGCCGCGCCGCCCAGTTCCACCGGCAGCCCGCCGCGCTCCAGGGCCCGCAGCCGCTCCAGCGCGTCGAGCACCCCCTGCAGCCAGCCGGCCGCCTTCAGCCCGAAGGTGGTCGGCACGGCGTGCTGGGTCAGGGTCCGGCCGGCCGCCGGGGTGTCCCGGTGCGCGGCGGCCAGTACGGCCAGCGAGTCCGCGGTGCGCTCCAGATCGGCGGTGATCACCGCCAGCGCGCGCGCCGCCACCAGCATCGTGGCCGTGTCCAGCACGTCCTGGCTGGTGGAGCCGCGGTGCACGTAGTCGGCGGCGGCCGGGTCGGCGTCGGCCACCGCCGCGGTCAGTGCCTGGACGACGCCCACCACCGGATTGGCCGCGCCCCTGGCGGCCTCGGCCAGGGCCCGCAGGTCGAACTCCCCGGCCCGGCCCGCCTTCGTGATGGTCTCGGCGGCCGCCCGGGGGACCAGTCCCATCCGGGCCTGCGCCCGGGCCAGGGCGGTCTCCGCGTCCAGCATCGCCTGCAGCCAGGCGAGGTCGCCGGTCACCGGCTCGATCGGGGTGCCCGCCCGGACGGGGGAGAGCAGCCCGGAGTCGAGGTCGGTCATCCCGCCACCTCGCTGCGCGCCGCGGGCACCGCTCTGGCCGGCACGCCGGCCAGGGCGATCACGGCGCGGGCGAGGGCGTCCGAGTCCCCGAGGGTCACGGAGTTGACGCCGGGCCGGATGCCGGCCGCCGTCACCCAGTGCACCGACTCGGTGGGCACGCCGAAGGCGAACCGGCGCGGGTGCGGCTCGCCCGCCGCGTCGATCAGGTGGTACGGGCGCTGCGTGACCGCGAGCCCGCCCGTCGGGTACGTCTCGCGGCCCGGGCCGTCGACCACGTGGGCGGAGCACTGCCCGGTGGCCTTGAGGTGCCGCAGCAGCGGGTCGGCGGTGCGGCGCAGGTCGATGTCGGGCAGCCGGGCCTCGATCAGCACGCGCGCGTGCACCCGCGAGCCCGGGACCCGCTCCGAGGAGGCGGTGAACCGGCGCCCCGCGGCGTCGAGTTCCACCCGCATGTCGGGACCGGTCACCTCGAGCACCCCGGCCTCGATCAGCGCGATCATCTCCTGGATGCGCCGGGTCGGCGGGCCGATGGAGAGGAAGGCGTTGAGCGGGGTGTACCAGCGGTCGAGGTCGTCGCGGTGCGAGGCCGCGGTCAGCCCGTTGTGGTCGACGAGCAGGCGTATCTCGTTGCGCAGGTCGCGCAGGGCGTCCAGCGCGGCCTTCAGCGGTCCGGCGACATTGCCCTCCAGCGCGTCCGCGACATCGCGCCGCAGCAGGTCGAGCAGCCACGTCCGGTACGCGTCGGGCCCCGCGAACTCCACGCCGAGGTGCGGCTGCGAGAGCCGCTCCCAGTCCCAGTGGTCCTCGGGCGCGACACCGAACTCCGCGAGCAGCCGCCGCTCGGCCGCACCGCCGCGCTCGGTGCGCAGCAGCAGGTCGCGGAAGGCGTCGACGTACGCCGGGGAGTGCTCGCGGGCCAGCAGCGCGGTGTAGTAGACCGCCTCCGCCTCGCGGGCGACCAGCGGCCAGATCTCCGTACGGAAGTCGAGCCCCGCGTTCAGCTCGGCACGCCGGCGGAGCTCCCGGACCTTGGCCTCGGTGAGCAGCAGCGGCACGTGCCGGCCGAAGGCGCCCTTCTGGTTCTCGCCGCGCGCGTGGTACGGGATCCCGCGCCGGGAGCTCGCGTACAGCCGGGGCTCCAGCCCCGAGGGGCGGTAGACGAGCCGGTCGCCGTCCTCCTCGAAGACGCCGCCCCGGCCGTGCGTGAACAGGGCCATGTAGTCGAAGAAGTTGAGGCCGAGGCCGCGCAGCAGCACCGCCTCGCCCGCGCCGATGGCCGACAGGTCGGTGTCGGCGGGATTGACCGGCAGGTGGTGGGCGAGGCCCAGCGCGGACGCCTCCTCGTGCAGCCGCAGCAGCCACTCGGGCTCCTCGGCCGGGACGTGGCCGAGCGAGAGGATGACGGCGTCCAGGTGCTCCAGCACCGTGCCGTCCTCCAGCCGTACGGTCTGCGGGCCGTCCTTGCGCCCGCCGCCGTCGCCGTCGTCGAGGGCGACGGCGCGGCTGTGGTGCACGACGATCTCGACCTGCGCCGGGGCCAGCGCCACGACGTGCTGGAAGACCCACTCCAGGTAGCGGCCGTAGAAGCCGCGGGTCGGGTAGGTGTTGGGGCCGAGCCGGCGGGCCTCGGCGAGGAAGTCCGCGTCCAGGCCGCCCTCGCCGGGCTCCAGTGGGGTCATCAGCCGGGCCCATTCGTACAGGCTCGGCCCCGAGGCCAGCGGCCCCGCCATCTCCACCGTGTCGTCGGTGAAGAGGGTGACCTGGGAGGCGACGGTGTTCATCAGCAGATGACGGGACTGGCTCCCGCGCCAGACTCTGCCCGGACCTGGCTGTTCCGGGTCGACCACGTGCACGGTCACGTCGACTTCGGGGAACTGGGAGGCGTTCGCGCAGACACGCTCCAGCGCGGACAGTCCGCGGGGCCCGTTGCCGACGACGCACATGACGAGTTGCTGATTGCCCATCTGCTGCTCCTGATTGGCGTGAGATGAAAGAGGCGGGAATGCGCATCCCGTCGTGGAGCGCACGCATGAAAGGGATCAGAGCCGCCGGTGTGAAAGCCGGTCAACGAAAGGCCCGCCGTGGCCGGAAAATGCGTCCCGGAGCCGGGAAATCATGCCGAGAACCTGCCGGGTGCGGCCGGTGACCGACGGGTTCTGCCCCGCTCCCGCCATGCCCGCGGATTCCGATTGCCATGGGCTTGCCATGCGGCCGCGCCGGTCCGTGCGCGGACCCGCCTCGACTCCTCCTTAAGCGGAAGCCAAGCCGCTGCCGCCATGCTCGAAGCGGTGAACTGTCTTTGTTCCAGGCCCAGGAGGGCAGCATGCGCAATCGAAAGTGGTGGGCCTTCATCGCCGGGCTGGGTGCCGTCGGCGGAGTGTGGGTGCCCCTCGCGCCCATGGACCGCGATGCGGCCTGGTCCGGTGAATGGGGTGCGGGCCGGCCCCCGATCCGGCCCGGCGGCGGCCCGCCGCCGGGCCATCCGGAGAAATGGGACAGCCTTCAGGAATTGTCCGAGGAGGAAAAGGAGATCTGGCGGCACCTGATCTGACGGTTCACGCAAGCGGTGCTTAAGCGGACACCCACAAAGTCGCGGTCGGTGGGTCCGCCGTCCCGGTCCTGCCCGAGTGCTGTTGTCCGCTCTCGTCAGTCCGCCGCCGACTCGCACTGGGAGTGCCGTGTCCCGTCGCCTTTTCACCTCGGAGTCCGTGACCGAGGGCCACCCCGACAAGATCGCCGACCAGATCAGCGACACCATCCTCGACGCGCTCCTCACCGAGGACCCGACCTCGCGCGTGGCCGTCGAAACCCTCATCACCACCGGCCAGGTCCACATAGCCGGCGAGGTGACGACGACGGCGTACGCGCCGATCGCGCAGCTCGTCCGCGACAAGATCCTCGAGATCGGCTACGACTCCTCCGCCAAGGGCTTCGACGGCGCCTCGTGCGGCGTGTCGGTGTCCATCGGCGCGCAGTCCCCCGACATCGCGCAGGGCGTCGACACCGCCTACGAGCAGCGCGTCGAGGGCGCCGCGGGGGAGGAGGGGGACGAGCTCGACCAGCAGGGCGCCGGCGACCAGGGCCTGATGTTCGGCTACGCCACCGACGAGACCCCCGAGCTGATGCCGCTGCCCATCCACCTGGCCCACCGCCTCTCCAAGCGGCTGACCGACGTGCGCAAGGACGGGGTCCTGCCCTACCTGCGTCCCGACGGCAAGACCCAGGTCACCATCGAGTACGACGGCGACAAGCCCGTCCGCCTCGACACCGTCGTCGTGTCCTCGCAGCACGCCCCGGACATCGACCTGGACGCGCTGCTCACCCCCGACATCCGCGAGCAGGTCGTCGAGCACGTCCTCGCCGGGCTCGCCGCCGACGGCATCAAGCTGGAGACCGCGGGCTACCGGCTGCTGGTCAACCCGACCGGGCGCTTCGAGATCGGCGGCCCGATGGGCGACGCCGGTCTGACCGGCCGCAAGATCATCATCGACACGTACGGCGGCATGGCCCGCCACGGCGGCGGCGCCTTCTCGGGCAAGGACCCGTCCAAGGTCGACCGCTCCGCCGCGTACGCGATGCGCTGGGTCGCGAAGAACGTGGTCGCCGCCGGGCTCGCCTCGCGCTGCGAGGTCCAGGTCGCGTACGCGATCGGCAAGGCCGAGCCCGTCGGCCTGTTCGTCGAGACCTTCGGCACCGCCACCGTCGACGCCGCGAAGATCGAGGACGCCATCGCCGAGGTCTTCGACCTCCGCCCGGCCGCGATCATCCGCGACCTCGACCTGCTCCGCCCGATCTACGCCCAGACCGCCGCGTACGGCCACTTCGGCCGCGAGCTGCCGGACTTCACCTGGGAACGCACCGACCGCGCGGAGGCCCTCAAGGCCGCCGCCGGCCGCTGACGGACCCGAAGACGAGACAGAGGCAGCTCCCCGTGAAGATCGCTCTCACCGGTTCGATCGCCGTAGACCACCTGATGTCCTTCCCCGGCCGGTTCGCGGACCAGATCATCCTCGACCGGATGGACAAGGTCTCGCTCTCCTTCCTCGCCGACCACCTGGAGGTCCGGCGAGGGGGAGTGGCGGCCAACATCGCCTTCGGGCTCGGCTCGCTCGGCCTGCACCCCGTGCTGGTCGGCGCGGTCGGACCGGACTACGGCCCGGAGGCGGAGCGCCTCGTCTCCTTCGGCGTGGACACGGAATCCGTGCTGGTCAGCCAGGAGCTGCACACCGCACGCTTCGTCTGCACCACCGACGACGACCACAACCAGATCGCCACCTTCTACGCGGGCGCCATGAGCGAGGCCCGCCGCATCGAGCTGGCCCCCGTCGCCCGCCGGGTCGGCGGACTCGACCTCGTGGTCGTCTCCCCGAACGACCCGGCGGCGATGCTCCGCCACACGGACGAGAGCCGGGCGCTCGGCATCCCGTTCGCCGCGGATCCCTCGCAGCAGCTCGCCCGGCTGGAGCCGGCCGAGGTCCGCGCCCTCGTGGACGGGGCCCGCTACCTGTTCACCAACGAGTACGAGAGCGCCCTGCTCCAGGAGAAGACCGGCTGGACCACCCCCCAGGTGCTCTCCCGCGTCGGCAGCTGGATCACCACCCACGGCGCCGACGGAGCGCGCATCGCCCGCGAGGACGAGTCCCCGATCTCCGTCCCGGCGGTCCCCACCGCCGGGCCCGTCGAACCGACCGGCGCGGGCGACGCCTTCCGCGCGGGCTTCCTCGCGGGCACGGTCTGGGGCTGGAGCCCCGAAGGCGCCGCACGCCTGGGCTGCGCCCTGGCCACCGTCGTCCTCGCGACGGTCGGCACCCAGGAGTACGAGACCTCCCGCAGCGCCCTGCTGGAGCAGGTCGGCGGCACGTACGGGCAGGCCCAGTCCCCGGCGGGTGTGTCGTGACCCGCGACCAGACCTCCCGGGTCGCCGCCCTGCGCGAGGCGCTGGCCTCGCGGGTGGTGGTGGCCGACGGGGCGATGGGGACGATGCTGCAGGCGCAGGATCCGACGATGGAGGATTTCGAGCAGCTCGAGGGCTGTAACGAGATCTTGAACGTGACGCGTCCGGACATCGTGGCGAATGTGCACCGGGAGTACTTCGCGGTGGGTGTCGACTGTGTGGAGACGAACACGTTCGGCACGAACCATGCGGCGCTGGCCGAGTACGACATCGCGGACCGGAATCTGGAGCTGTCGGTGGCGGGCGCGCGGATCGCGCGTGAGGTCGCGGACGAGTTCACGGCTTCGACGGGGCAGCAGCGCTGGGTCCTGGGCTCGATGGGTCCGGGCACGAAGCTCCCCACGCTGGGTCACATCGACTACGCGACGATCCGTGATGCGTATCAGGTGAATGCGGAGGGCCTGATCACGGGCGGCGCGGACGCACTGCT
This sequence comes from Streptomyces sp. ICC4, assembly GCF_003287915.1. NCBI lineage: Bacteria > Bacillati > Actinomycetota > Actinomycetes > Kitasatosporales > Streptomycetaceae > Streptomyces > Streptomyces sp. ICC4. Next base: position 1,371,143 of record NZ_CP030286.1, read on the forward strand.
CGTGGAGACGACCCAGGACCTGCTGCAGACGAAGTCCTCGATCGTCGGCGCTCGCCGCGCGATGGAGGCGCTGGGTGTCTCCGTTCCGCTGATCTGCTCGGTGACGGTGGAGACGACCGGCACGATGCTGCTGGGCTCGGAGATCGGTGCGGCGCTCACGGCGCTGGAGCCGCTCGGCATCGACATGATCGGTCTGAACTGCGCGACGGGTCCGGCGGAGATGAGCGAGCACCTTCGCTACCTCGCCCGGAACTCACGCATCCCGCTCTCCTGCATGCCCAACGCCGGCCTGCCCGTCCTGGGCAAGAACGGGGCGCACTACCCGCTGTCGGCAGCCGAGCTGGCCGATGCGCAGGAGACCTTCGTCCGCGAGTACGGGCTGTCCCTGGTGGGTGGCTGCTGCGGAACGACGCCGGAGCACCTGCGCCAGGTCGTGGAACGCGTCCGTGAGCTGAGCCCTGCGGTGCGGGATCCGCGTCCGGAGCCGGGTGCTTCCTCGCTGTATCAGACGGTGCCGTTCCGGCAGGACATCTCGTACATGGCGATCGGCGAACGCACGAACGCCAACGGGTCGAAGAAGTTCCGCGAGGCCATGCTGGACGCCCGCTGGGACGACTGCGTGGAAATGGTCCGCGATCAGATCCGCGAGGGCGCGCACATGCTCGACCTGTGCGTGGACTACGTCGGGCGCGACGGCGTCGCCGACATGCAGGAGCTGGCCGGCCGTTTCGCTACGGCTTCGACGTTGCCGATCGTGCTGGACTCGACTGAGGTTCCGGTGCTGCGGGCGGGTCTGGAGAAGATCGGCGGCCGTGCGGTCATCAACTCGGTGAACTACGAGGACGGGGATGGTCCCGACTCCCGCTTCGCGAAGGTGACCCGTCTTGCTCAGGAGCATGGTGCCGCGCTGATCGCGCTGACCATCGACGAGGAGGGCCAGGCCCGCACCGTCGAGCACAAGGTCGCCATCGCCGAGCGCCTCATCGAGGACCTGACGGGCAACTGGGGAATCCACGAGTCGGACATCCAACACAGCGACGGTGGTCGGCAGCGTCAGTGGGTAGTCAAGGACAGGGCCAGGGCCGGGGGCGAGGAGATCGGAAGCGCGCCGGCGCAGCCCGGCGGCCCTCCAGGACGGCCGCCTCGATGCCCTCGCGCAGGGCTCCGCAGGAGCGGACGCCGCCGCTCGGCAGGCCCGCCGCGACCGCGGCGGCGATGCGGGGGCAACCCCCGGGGAGCACGGCGGCCTCGTCCGTCCACTGGATCTGGGTGTGGGCGGGGCTGAACTTCTCGCACAGCACCCGGGCGCCGCACTCCCCGCACACGACCGGGGTCATCACCGGGTCCCGGCCGCGCGGCGGGCGAGGTTCTCGGCGACCTCCGCCTTCCAGGCCGCGGTGGCCCGGGTGGTGTCGATCTCGAACTCGAAGCGTCGGACCATCTCGTCCTTGACGTCGGCGGCGTCTACGTAGAACTGCTCGTACCAGCGGCGGAGCTGGTAGACCGGGCCGTCCTCCTCGGTGAGCAGGGGGTTGTCGATGCGGGTCTTGTTCTTCCAGATATCGACGTCCTGCTCGAAGCCGACGGCCAGGCCCTCGGAGGTGAGCCGGGCCGCCTCGGCGGCCTGCTCGTCGCTCATGCCGGGGAGCTTCTTGACGATGGCCCCGTACATCAGCACGAAGCTGTTCTCGTCGATCGGGTAGTGGCAGTTGACGAGGACGGATTCGAGCTCGACGCCTGCGCCGACGTCGCTCCACAGCCGGTCGATCATGTACGAGGGGCCGTGGTACGAGGCGTCCGAGCGCAGGCCGCCACCGGTGGAGAGGGTGCCGAGGTCGACGTCGCCGCGCGGGGTGGACTCCATGTACTGGGTGGCGACGTGCCCGTCGAAGACGTTCTTGAAGTAGTGCGGGAAGGCGTAGTGCACGTAGTAGAAGTGCGCCATGTCGACGACGTTGTCGACGATCTCGCGGCAGTTGGAGTTCTCGACGCGCAGGGAGTTCCAGCTCCAGTCGCTCCACTCGGGGTCGCCGACGCCCTCGATGACGGGGATCGCGACCTCGGGCGGGGGCGGGTTGCCCTCGGGGTCGTGCCAGACGTAGAGCTGGCCGCTCTGCTCCAGGGCCGTCCAGGCGCGGGTCCTGGCGCGCGGCGGGACGCGGCGGGCGTAGGGGACGGCGGCGCAGCGGCCGTCGCCGGACCAGCGCCAGTCGTGGAAGGGGCAGGCGACGGTGTCGCCCTTGACGGTGCCGTGGGCGAGGTTGCCGCCCATGTGGGGGCAGTGGGCGTTCAGGACGGCGAGCTCCGCGCTGTCGGCGCCCTGGAAGACGACGAGCTTGGTCCCGAAGGCCTCGACCTCGTGCGGGGCGCCGTCCTTGAAGGAGGAGGCGAGTCCCAGGCAGTGCCAGCCGCGGGCGAACCGGGTCGGCGCGGCCGCCGCTTCGATGACACGGGGTTCTTCTTCGATCGCGGTCACGTGGTGGCCCTCCACTTCGTTGTGGTGTCGTGCGGTGCGCGGTCGGGCGCGCCGACGCTTCGCGCGGCTTCGGCCGCGAGTTCGACGGCGATGTCGATGAGCTGGTCCTCCTGGCCGCCGACGAGGCGGCGTTCGCCCGCGCGCAGCAGGATCCGCGCGCCGGAGACCCCGTAGCGCCCGGCCTGCCGGTAGGCGTGCCGCAGGAAGCTGGAGTAGACGCCGGCGTGGCCCATGAGCAGGGCCATGCGGTCCAGCCGGCACTCCTCGTCCATGACGGGGCGGACCACGTCCTCGGCCGCGTCGATGATCTTCAGGACGTCGATGCCGGTGCGGATGCCCATCTTCAGGCAGACGGCGGCGAAGGCCTCGACGGGCGTGTTGCCGGCGCCCGCGCCGAGGCGGCGGGTCGAGCCGTCGATCTGGAGCGCGCCGGCCCGGACGGCGGCGACGGAGTTGCCCACGCCCAGGCCGAGGTTCTCGTGTCCGTGGAAGCCGACCTGCGCGTCGTCGCCGAGTTCGGCGACGAGCGCGGCGACCCGGTCGGTGACCTCGTCCATGACCATGGCGCCCGCGGAGTCGACGACGTACACGCACTGGCAGCCGGCGTCGGCCATGATCCGGGCCTGGCGGGCGAGGTTCTCGGGGGTGGTGGAGTGGGCCATCATCAGGAATCCGACGGTCTCCAGGCCCGTCGCGCGGGCCAGCCCGAAGTGCTGGACGGAGATGTCGGCCTCGGTGCAGTGGGTGGCGATCCGGCAGATCTGCCCGCCGCCCGCGTGCGCGGCGCGGATGTCGTCCTTCACGCCGAGGCCCGGCAGCATCAGGAAGGCGATCTTCGCGTTCACCGCCGTGTCGGCGGCGATCTTGATGAGTTCCTGTTCCGGGGTCTTGGAGAAGCCGTAGGTGAAGGAGGAGCCGCCGAGGCCGTCCCCGTGGGTGACCTCGATGACGGGGACCCCGGCGTCGTCGAGGGCCGCGACGACCGACCGGACGTCCTCCCCCGTGAACTGGTGGCGCTTGGCGTGCGATCCGTCGCGCAGCGAGGAGTCGGTGACGCGGATGTCGAGGGTGTCGGAGTACGTCGTGCGTGTGCTCACGCGAGCATTCCCTTCGCGAACTCCTCGCCGACCTTGGCGGCGGCGGCGGTCATGATGTCGAGGTTTCCGGCGTAGGGCGGCAAGTAGTCGCCGGCGCCCTCCACCTCCAGGAAGATCGCGACCCGGGCCGTGCCGCCGCCCAGCGGGTCGGGGTCGTCGAACTGCGGCTCGGCGCACAGCCGGTAGCCGGGTACGTACGCGGCCACCTCCGCGGCGACGCGCTGGACGGAGGCGGCGATGGCGCCCCGGTCGGCGTCGGCGGGGATCGCGCAGAAGACGGTGTCGCGCATGATGACCGGCGGGTCGGCGGGGTTGAGGATGATGACGGCCTTGCCGCGGGCGGCGCCGCCGATCTCCTCGATGCCGCGGGCGGTGGTGCGCGTGAACTCGTCGATGTTGGCGCGGGTGCCGGGGCCGGCCGAGACGGAGGCCACCGAGGCGACGATCTCGGCGTAGGCGACGGGGACCACGCGGGAGACGGCGTACACCATGGGGATGGTGGCCTGGCCGCCGCAGGTGATCATGTTGACGTTGGCCCGGTCGAGGTGGGCGGTCAGGTTCGCGGGCGGGATGACGGCGGGGCCGACGGCGGCGGGGGTCAGGTCGACGGCCTTGATGCCGAGTTCGGCGTAGCGCGGGGCGTTGGCCCGGTGCACGGAGGCGGAGGTGGCCTCGAAGACCAGGTCGGGGAGCTCGTCCTGCCCGAGCAGCCAGTCGACGCCCTCGTGGGAGGCGTCGAGTCCGGCGCGGCGGGCGCGGGCGAGGCCCTCGCTGTCGGGGTCCACGCCGATCATCCAGCGGGGCTCGATGTACGGGGAGCGTTGGAGCTTGTAGAGCAGGTCGGTTCCGATGTTCCCGGAGCCGACGATGGCGGCGGTCGCTTTCGTCTTGATCGTGATCACCTCAGAGCTTCAGGAGAAGGAGAGCGACACCGGGCCAAGCCCGGTGAATTCGGCGGTGTACGTCCGCCCGGCGGCCACGTCCACGGCGCGGGTGCAGGACCCGGGCAGGATGAGGTGGCCCTTGCGCAGCCCGACCCCGAAGCGGGCGACGGTGCGCGCGAGCCAGGCGACGGAGGCGGCGGGGTCCCCCAGGACGGCGTCGCCGCGGCCGCGCGCCAGGGTGTCCGCGCCGCAGGTCAGGGTGGCTTCGACGGCCTTCAGGTCGAGCTCGCGGGGGTCGCGTCCCTCCCCGATGGCGTATCCGGCGGAGGAGGCGTTGTCGGCGATGGTGTCGGCGATGGCGATGCGCCAGTCGGCGATCCGGCTGTCGATGAGCTCCAGGGCGGGGACGACCCGCTCGGTCGCGGCCAGTACGTCGGCGGTCGTGCAGCCCTCGCCGGGGAGGTCGGCGCCGAGCACGAAGCCGATCTCGACCTCGACGCGCGGCGCGCAGTACGCGGCGGTGGGGACCGGGGTGTCCTGGCGCAGCTCCATCGCGTCCAGCAGGTGCCCGTAGTCGGGCTCGTCGACGCCCATCATGGCCTGCATGACCGGGGAGGACAGGCCGACCTTGTGGCCGGTGATCCGCTCTCCGTTCGCGCAGCGGTGGCGGATGTTGAGGAGCTGGATCTCGTACGCGTCCTCGGTGTCGATGCCGGGGAAGCGGGTGCTGAGCGGAGCGACCGGGGTCCGCCCGTGCTCGGCGGACCGCAGCAGTTCAGCGACGCGGAGCCGGTGGCGGTCCGAGAGCATGTGCGCTCCTTGCGGGGAGGGGCGGATTCGGTGCGGCGAGGCTAGACGGACCGCCTCCGGCGCCGGGAGGCCGTTTTCCCGGTCACCGGGAAAGGCCGCCGGGAAAGGAATCCGGAGCAATCCGTTTGCTCCGGGCAACCTTCGGGGCGGTTCGGGGCTCTTAGATGCGGTGCGCGCGACGCGCCCGCAGACCGCAGAATCCGAAGAACCGGAAGAGTTCCATGAACCACCTCCGCCGCACCCTGGCGACCCTGGCCGCGACGACCGTCGTGGCACCTGCCCTCCTGATCGCGGCGCCCGCCGCGAGCGCCGCCGAGCCGCCCGCGCCGGCTCCCGTCGCCGCCGATCCCTTCGCCACCTGCACGGGGTGGACGCTGGCCGATGAGCGCAGCACCTCCGAGCTGGTGGGCTTCCCGACCCGGCTCGTCGCGGGGACCTGGTCCACCTTCACGTTCCGTTCGGTCAACACCTCCAAGGCGCCGCTGAAGGCGGTGGGCGCGAACGTGGACGCCTCGGCCTCCGCGTACGACACGTACGCGGAGCTCAAGATCACGACGCAGTGGTACGACAAGGCCGCGAAGAAGTGGCGGACGATGCCCCACGCCTCGAAGTTCGCCACGATCGGCGGGGTCCTGAAGCCCGGCGCCCGAGCCGACGTCAGGATGCGCGTCAGGGCCGATGCGAAGTCCAAGGCCGGGCTGGGGTTCGCCTTCGACTACGGCCGGTACGCCGGCAAGGACGGCGTCTGCGGCTTCGCGCGGACGATCCACGAGTACGACTTCGATGTGGTCCCGGCGGCCCCCGCCCCGAAGCCCGCGACGCGCTGACGGAGAACGGCCCCGCGCCGGCCGCTCTCACACGCGGCCGGCGCGGGGCCGGGTATCGGGGGCCGGGCATCGGGGGCCGGGCCCGCCGGACGGCCCCGGTCAGCGGGCCCCGTACACCGGTTGCGGCCGCTCCGAGTCGGCGAGCAGCTTCGCCGCCGCCTCCCCCGCCTCCGACGGAGTCCACCGCGCGCCCCGGTCCGCCGTCGGACCCGGCCGCCAGCCCTCCATCACCGTGATGCGGCCGCCCTCCGCCTCGAAGACCCGGCCCGTGACCCCGGCCGAGGCGTCCGAGCCCAGCCACACCACGAGCGGGGACACGTTCTCCGGGGCCATCGCGTCGAAGGCCCCGGCCTGCGGGGCGGCCATGGTGTCCGCGAAGGCCTGCTCGGTCATCCGGGTGCGCGCGGCCGGGGCGATCGCGTTGACCTGGACGCCGTAGCGGCCCATCTCAGCCGCCGCGACCAGGGTCATGCCGAGGATGCCCGCCTTGGCCGCGCTGTAGTTGCCCTGGCCGACCGAGCCCAGCAGCCCGGCCCCCGAAGAGGTGTTGATCACCCGCGCGGCCACCTGGCGGCCCTCCTTCGCCTCCGCCCGCCAGTGGGCCGCCGCGTGCTTCAGCGGCAGGAAGTGCCCCTTGAGGTGCACCCGCATCACCGCGTCCCAGTCGTCCTCGTCCAGGTTCACGAGCATCCGGTCGCGCAGGAACCCCGCGTTGTTGACCAGGGTGTCCAGCCGCCCGAACGTCGAGACGGCCGTCTCGACCAGGGAGGCCGCGCCGTCCGAGGTGGCGATGTCCCCGCCGTGCGCGACCGCCTCCCCGCCGGCCGCCCGGATCTCGTCGGCCACGAGCGCCGCCGGGCTGTCCGCCGCGGGGAGCCCGTCCAGTGCGACTCCCAGGTCGTTGACCACGACCCGGGCCCCCTCCGCGGCGAAGGCCAGCGCGTGGGCCCGGCCCAGTCCGCGTCCGGCGCCCGTCACGATGACCACACGGCCTTCGGCAAGTCCCATGTCAGCTCTCCTCGTTCGCCTTGTTCGTCTGGTTCGTCTGGTTCGTCTGGTTCGTCTGGTTCGCCTTGTTCACCGTTGCCGCGTCCAAAAACGCCGGGCGCTCGCCGCCCCCGTGCACGAGCAGGCTCGCGCCGCTCACGTACCGCGCCCGGTCCGAGGCCAGGAAGACCGCCGCGTCGCCCACGTCCGAGGGTTCGGCCAGCCGTCCCAGCGGGACGGTCGCGCCGACCGCCGCGATGCCGCTCTCGTCGCCGTAGTGCAGGTGCGAGAGCTCGGTCCGCACCATGCCCAGGACCAGCGAGTTGACCCGTACCTCGGGGGCCCACTCGACGGCCATGGAGCGGGCCAGGTTCTCCAGGCCCGCCTTCGCGGCCCCGTAGGCCGCCGTCCCCGGCGAGGGCCGGGTCCCGCTGACGCTGCCGATCATCACGACCGAGCCCCGCGCCTCCCGCAGCCAGGGGCGGGCGGCGAGCGAGGCGGTTATCGGGGCGATCAGGTTCAGCTCGACGACCCGCGCGTGGCGTTCCGCCTCGCCCTCCCCCAGCAGCCGGTACGGGGTTCCGCCGGCGTTGTTGACCAGGCAGTCGAGGCGTCCGTGGCGCCGGGCGACCGACGCGAAGAAGTCCTGTACGGCGGCGGGGTTGCGCAGGTCGAGGGCGGCGTAGGACGCGGAACGGCCCTCCACCTCGACCGGTTGCGTCGGCGGCCGCCGCGCGCAGACGACGACTTGGGCGCCCGCCGCGAGGAACGACCGCGCGATCCCGGCGCCGACGCCCCGGGTTCCGCCGGTGACGACGACAACCCTCCCGTTGAGCTCCATCGGCTGCTACCTTCCTCACCTAACAAATGTTTGGTGGAAAGGTAGCTGATCCGCTCATGGGTGTCTCCACCTCAAGCCCCGACAAGGGCATCGCACTCGTCACAGTCGACTTCCCGCCCGTCAACGCGCTCCCCGTGCAGGGCTGGTACGACCTCGCCGACGCCCTGCGCGCGGCCGGCCGGGACCCCGAGGTCAGGTGCGTGGTCCTCGCCGCCGAAGGCCGCGGCTTCAACGCCGGCGTCGACATCAAGGAGATGCAGCGCGACACCGGGCACGCCTCGCTCATCGGCGCCAACCGGGGCTGCTACGAGGCCTTCGCCGCCGTGTACGAGTGCGAGGTGCCGGTCGTGGCCGCCGTGAACGGCTTCTGCCTCGGCGGCGGGATCGGCCTCGTCGGCAACGCCGACGCCATCGTCGCCTCCGACGACGCGACCTTCGGACTGCCGGAGCTGGACCGGGGCGCCCTCGGGGCCGCCACCCACCTGGCCCGGCTCGTCCCGCAGCACCTGATGCGCACCCTCTACTACACCTCGCGCACCGCCACCGCCGCCGAACTGCACGCCCACGGCTCGGTGTGGAAGGTGGTCCCGCGCGGGGAACTGCGGGCGGCGGCCCTGGAGCTGGCCGCCGAGATCGCCAAGAAGGACGGCTACCTCATCCGGCTCGCCAAGGCGGCCATCAACGGCATCGACCCGGTGGACGTGCGCCGCAGCTACCGCTTCGAACAGGGCTTCACCTTCGAGGCCAATCTCAGCGGGGTCGCCGACCGGGTCCGCGACACCTTCGGCAAGGAGGGACCGGCATGACCGGCCAGAGCGACAAGACGATGACCGCCGACGAGGTGGCCGGACGGCTGCGCAGCGGGATGACCGTGGGCATCGGCGGCTGGGGTTCGCGGCGCAAGCCCATGGCCCTGGTCCGCGCCCTGCTGCGCTCCGAGGTCACCGATCTCACCGTGGTCTCCTACGGCGGCCCCGACGTCGGGCTGCTCGCCGCCGCCGGGAAGATCGCCAAGCTGGTCACGCCCTTCGTCACCCTCGACTCCATCCCCCTGGAGCCGCACTACCGGGCCGCCCGCGAGAGCGGCGCCTTCCCCCTCACCGAGCTCGACGAGGCCATGTTCATGTGGGGCCTGCACGCCGCCGCCAACCGGCTGTCCTTCCTCCCCGTCCGCGCCGGCCTCGGCTCCGACGTCATGCGCGTCAATCCCGAGCTGCGCACCGTGACCTCGCCCTACGCCGACGGCGAGGAGTTCGTCGCCGTCCCCGCCCTGCGCATGGACGCGGCCCTGGTCCACCTCAACCGCGCCGACCGGCACGGCAACGCCCAGTACCTGGGCCCGGACCCGTACTTCGACGACCTGTTCTGCGAGGCCGCCGACACCGCGTACGTCTCGTGCGAGCAGCTCGTCGAGACCGCCGAGCTCTCCAAGGCCGGGCCCCCGCAGTCCCTCCTGGTCAGCCGCCACTCGGTGACCGGGGTCGTGGAGACCCCGAACGGGGCCCACTTCACCTCCTGCGCCCCCGACTACGGCCGGGACGAGGCCTTCCAGAAGCTGTACGCGACCACCCCCTGGCCCGAGTTCGCCGGGCGCTTCCTCTCCGGCGGCAGCGAGCACGCCTACCAGTCGGCCGTCCAGGCCTGGCACGAGGAGCAGAAGTGAGCACCACGCCGAGCAGCACGCCGAGCAGCACGCCGACGCACACCGCCACCCGCGCCGAATACTGCGTGATCGCCTGCGCCGAGGCCTGGCGCGACAACGGCGAGGTGCTGGCCAGCCCGATGGGCCTGGTGCCCTCCTTCGGGGCCCGGCTGGCGAAGCGGACCTTCTCCCCCGACCTGCTGCTGACCGACGGCGAGGCCATGCTGGTCGGGCTCGACGGGACGGCCGAGGGCTGGCTCCCGTACCGCCGCCACCTGACCATGGTCACCGGCGGACACCGGCACGTGATGATGGGCGCCAGCCAGATCGACCGGTTCGGCAACCAGAACATCTCCTGCATCGGCGACTGGGAGCGGCCGGCCCGCCAGCTCCTCGGGGTCCGCGGCGCGCCCGTGAACACCCTGAACAACCCGGTGAGCTACTGGATCCCCAAGCACTCCACCCGGGTCTTCGTCGAGCGCGTCGACATGGTGAGCGGCGTGGGCCACGACCGTGCCGAGGCGGCCGGGGTGACCCGCTTCCACCGGCTCCCCCGGGTGGTCAGCGATCTCGGGGTCTTCGACTTCGGCGGCCCGGACCGCTCGATGCGCCTGGCCTCCCTGCACCCGGGCGTCACGGTGGAGCAGGTCCGGGCGGCCACCGGCTTCGAGCTGGCCGTGGCCGAGGAGGTCCCGTACACGCGGGAGCCGAGCGCCGAGGAGCTGCGGCTGATCCGCGAGGTCATCGACCCCAAGGGGCTGCGCGACCGGGAAGTGCGGGTCTGATCCGATGGAGACGGCATTCACCAAGCTGGTCGGGGTCCGGCATCCGATCGTGCAGACGGGCATGGGCTGGGTGGCGGGTCCGCGCCTGGTGACGGCGGCGGCCGAAGCGGGGGCGCTCGGCATCCTGGCCTCGGCGACGATGACGATGGACCAGCTGCGCTCCGCGGTCCACGAGGTCAAGTCCCGTACGGACGCCCCGTTCGGGGTCAACCTGCGGGCGGACGCCGGGGACGCGGCCGAGCGCGCCCAGCTGATCATCGACGAGGGGGTGCGGGTGGCGTCGTTCGCGCTCGCCCCGTCCAAGGAGCTGATCGCGCGGCTCAAGGACGCCGGGGTGGTCGTGATCCCCTCGATCGGGGCCCGCCGACACGCCGAGAAGGTCGCGGCGTGGGGCGCGGACGCGGTGATCGTTCAGGGCGGCGAGGGCGGCGGGCACACCGGTGACGTGGCCACGACCGTGCTGCTTCCGCAGGTGGTGGACGCGGTGGACATCCCGGTGATCGCGGCGGGCGGCTTCAGCGACGGCCGCGGACTCATCGCGGCGCTGGCCTACGGGGCCGCCGGCATCGCCATGGGCACCCGGTTCCTGCTCACCTCCGACTCGACCGTCCCGGACGCCGTCAAGGCCGAGTACCTGAAGGCCGGCGTCAAGGACGTCACCGTCACGACGGCCGTCGACGGGCTCCCGCACCGGATGCTGCGCAGCGAGCTCGTCGCCTCCCTGGAGCGGTCGGGCCGGGCGCGGGCGCTGGCCAAGGCCGTGCGGCACGCGGCCGGCTTCAAGAAGCTCTCGGGCCTGTCGTGGCCGCAGATGGTCCGCGACGGCCTCGCGATGAAACACGGCAAGGACCTGTCCTGGAGCCAGGTGCTGCTCGCCGCGAACACCCCCATGCTCCTCAAGGCGTCCATGGTCGAGGGCCGTACGGACCTCGGCGTCATGGCATCGGGCCAGGTCGCCGGCGTGATCGAGGATCTGCCGTCCTGTGCGGAGCTCGTCACCCGCGTCATGGCCGAGGCCCACGCCGTGCTGGAAGGACTGCACGGCCTCACACTCCCCCACCTCATCCCCCCGCACCCGTCCGGCACCCTGCCACCACCAGGGTGATTCCCCTTCTCCGTTACAGGAGTTGCCCCAGATGAGCCGTGCAAGAATCCGTCTGGCGACCGCGGTGCTCGCCTCCGCCCTAGCCCTCGGGACCCTGCCCGCCACCGCGTACGCCGCGCCGGCCAGCAGCGCCTCCCCCGCACGTCACCACCAGCACCAGCAGTCGGCGGAAACGATCCGCCAGATCCCCCTCCAGGGCGCGGTCAACGTCCGCGACCTGGGCGGCTACCGCACCTGGACCGGCGGAAAGGTCCGCCAGGGCCTGGTCTACCGCTCCGACGCACTGGGCAAGCTGACCGCCTCCGACATCACCGCCGTCGCCGGTCTCGGCCTCACGAAGGTCGTCGACTTCCGCATCCCGATGGAGGTCCAGTACGACGGCGCCGACAAGCTGCCCGCCGGACTGGCCTCCACCGCCCGCCCGGTCAACGACCTCGGCCTGTACGGGACCCTGGTCGGCGCGATAGGCAGCGGCGACCCCGTGAAGCAGGAGCAGATGCTCGGCGGCGGCCGCGCCGAGGCGTACATGCGCGACATCTACCGCGCGTTCGTGACCAACCCCGAGAACCGGGCGCAGTTCGCGACCACCCTGCGCGAGATCGCCGACGGCAAGCAGGGTCCGATCCTGTACCACTGCACCTCGGGCAAGGACCGGACGGGCTGGATGAGCTACGTCCTGCTGCGCGCCCTGGCCGTCCCACAGGACACCGCCGAGCGCGACTACCTGGCCTCGAACACCTTCCGCGGGGCGTACGACGCCCAGGTGCGGGCGGGTCTCAAGCAGTCCGGGCGGATGCAGAACCCGGACCTGCTGATCCCGCTCCAGGAGGTCCGCCAGGACTACCTGGACTCCGCGACGGATCAGATGGAGGCCGACTACGGCAGCTTCTACGGCTACCTGACGGACGGCCTCGGCCTGGACCTGCGGACGCTGGCGAAGCTCCAGAACAAGCTGGTCCGGTGATCCGGTAGTCCGGTGGCCGCCACCAGGAGGCCGCCGGACACAGCACCGCGCCGGGCAGCACGCGAAGTGCTGCCCGGCGCGGTGGTCGGTACGTCGTGACGGTCAGGCGGAACGGCGGCGGGCCTGGCCCGCGCCACCCACCCGGCTGCGGGCGGACGCGGCGGCAGCGCCGCCGGAGGCGGCGCCCCCGGTGCGCCGGCCGCGCTCGCCGGAGCCGCCCGCGGCCGCGCCCTGGCCGCCCTGGCCGCGGCGGGCCTGGCCCGAACCGGAAGCCGGAGCCTGGCCGCCGGCCGCGCCCGCGCCGCCGGTACGGCGGCCGCGGCCGCCACCGGCGGCCGGAGCCGCGCCCGTGCCGGAACCCGTACGCGCACCGCCCGAGCGGCGGCGCTGGCCGGAGCCCGAGCCGCCGCCGGCCTGGCCGGCGGAGCGCTGGCGCGGCGGGGTGGCCTGCGGCACGTCCATGACGACCGGGATGCCCGAGGGCTCCTTGGCGCCGGTGATGCGGACCAGTTCCTCGTCGGAGGACTTGATCTGCGCGGTGCGCGGGGAGATCCCCGCGTCCGACATCAGGCGGGTCATGTCGCGCTTCTGGTCCGGCAGGACCAGGGTGACGACGCTGCCGGACTCGCCGGCGCGGGCGGTACGGCCGCCGCGGTGCAGGTAGTCCTTGTGGTCGACCGGCGGGTCCACGTTGACGACGAGGTCGAGGTCGTCGATGTGGATGCCGCGGGCGGCCACGTTGGTGGCGACCAGTGCGGTGACCTCGCCCGTCTTGAACCAGTCGAGGGTCCGGTTGCGCTGCGGCTGCGAGCGGCCGCCGTGCAGGCCGGAGGCGCGGACACCGTCGGCGAGGAGCTTCTTGACCATGCGGTCGACGCCGCGCTTGGTGTCGACGAACATGATCACCCGGCCGTCGCGAGCGGCTATACGCGTGGCCACGGCCTTCTTGTCGGTCTCGTCCATGACGTACAGGACGTGGTGCTCCATCGTGCTGACCGCACCGGCGGACGGGTCGACGGAGAAGGCGACCGGGTCGTGCAGGAACATCTTGACGAGCTTGTCGATGTTCTTGTCGAGGGTCGCCGAGAACAGCATGGTCTGGCCCTCGGGCTCGACCTGCTTGAGCAGGGCGGTGACCTGCGGCATGAAGCCCATGTCGGTCATCTGGTCGGCCTCGTCGAGGACCGTGATGGAGACCTGCGAGAGGTCGGCGTCACCGCGCTCGATGAGGTCCTTCAGACGGCCGGGGGTGGCGACGAGCACCTCGGCGCCGCGGCGCAGGGCGCCGGACTGCCGGTTGATCGACATGCCGCCGACGACGGTCGTGATGCGCAGGTTGACGGCCGTGGCGTACGGGGCCATCGCGTCGGTCACCTGCTGCGCGAGCTCACGGGTCGGTACGAGGACCAGGGCGAGCGGCTGCTTCGGCTGCGCGCGGCGGCCGGCGGTCCGGGCCAGCAGCGCCAGGCCGAAGGCCAGCGTCTTGCCGGAGCCGGTGCGGCCGCGGCCGAGCAGGTCGCGGCCGACGAGGGAGTTCGGGATGGTCGCGGCCTGGATCGGGAACGGCTCGGTGACGCCCTGGGCGGCGAGGGTCTTCAGCAGCGCCTCGGGCATGTCCATGTCCTCGAACGCGACCACCGGCGGCAGCGCCGGGGTGAGCGGTTCGGGCATGGTGAATTCTTGGGGCCTGGCTACGGGGGCGGACTTCTGCCGTCCCGCGCCAGCCTTCGGACGTCCCTGGGCCGCACCTCGGCCCCGGGTGGGGCGGCGGCTGGGTCGTGCGGAGCTGGAGCTGGTCATGCGAGAAAGCCCTCCTGAAACCGGCAGGTACTGCGTACAAAAGCTACAAACAGGTCGAAACAGCAGACAAGCCGGGGCCCGCACCTACTCGGTGCGGACCCCGGCGTGCTGAATACGTCAGGCAGGCAGGATGTTCTCGGCCTGCGGGCCCTTCTGACCCTGGGTGACGTCGAAGGACACGCGCTGGCCCTCGTTGAGCTCACGGAAGCCCTGGGTGGCGATGTTCGAGTAGTGGGCGAAGACGTCCGGGCCGCCACCGTCCTGCTCGATGAAGCCGAAGCCCTTTTCCGAGTTGAACCACTTCACGGTGCCAAGTGCCATTTTTGAATCTCCTGAATAGGCGGCAAAGGGCCCCATCCGGAGATTCCGGCAAAACAATAAAAGCGCCTGTCGGAGCATTCCCGTCAGGCGCACATAAAGTTCATGGGTACCACAACTGCAACGAGCTCTAAGCTAGCACACGTCGGTCGGGGAGTGTCGCGGCGAGCATGTGACCTCCGTCCCGACCGGGCCCGGAGCGCAGTCTGCCGCCCACCTCCGCGAGGGCCGCCCGGAGCCCCGGAATGCCCATCCCGCCTGAGTCGAGGACGATCCGTTCCCCCTCGGGCGCGGTGTTCACCACATCCAGGCGAACCTCCCCGTCCCCGGTGTACAGATTCATCCGAACGGCGGAGCCGGGGGCGTACTTCGCGGCGTTGGTGAGCCCCTCGCGGGCGATCCGCAGCAGCAGCCGCCCGTCGGCCGCCGGGAAGGCCCCGAGGCCGGGCTGCGTGTGGTGGGTGATCTCCATGCCGGTGGCCCGCATGTTCCGCGCCAGGGAGCCGAGGAAGCGGCCGACGTCCACGGGCGAGGTGTGGGACCGGCTGCCCGCGGGGTCGGTGAGCATGTCCAGCACCTCCCTGACCTCCGCCATCGCGGCCCGGGCCGATTCCTCCACGGCCGCGGCCCCCTCCCGCACGCGGGGGTCGGCCCCGGCGTCCAGGCGCAGGGCGGCGGCCTGCATCGTGAGGGCGGTGAGGCGGTGGCCGAGGCCGTCGTGGGTGCGCTGGGCCAAACGGGTGCGCTCCTGTACGACGGCCAGGTCGGCCGCCTGGTCCACGGCGGCGTGGGCCTGGCGGGCCCGCTCGCGCAGCGCGGCCATGACGCGCCGGTTGCGCCGCACCGTCTCCCCGTACAGCGCGGGCACGAGGACGGAGCCGAGCACGAAGGAGGCGGGGTCGCGCCCGGCGTACCCGAGCGGCAGGAAGAGGTCGCGGGTGGCGGCGTAGGCGACGGCCATCAGCAGGACCCCGCCCCAGCGGTGGGCGCGGCCGTACGCGGCCAGGGCGTAGGCGGCGAAGACGAGGGGGCCGCGGTCGTCCGAGACGACGGTCGCGGCGGTGGCCACGAGGGCCGGGAGCCAGGGGCGGGAGCGGCGCCAGAGCAGGGAGGCGGCCGCGAGCCAGCCGGCGGCCAGGCTCGTGGGGTAGTCGCTGACGAGGCCGAAGCGGTGGACGTCGTGGAGGTTGAGGGTGGTGAGCAGCCCGCACAGGAGGGCGAGGCAGATGTCGGTGCGGCGGGCGCGCACCGGGTCGGGCGCTCCGCCGCTCTCCCCGGTCAGGGTGCGCAGCCCGCGTTCCAGGAGCTGTCCGGCGCGACCGGGCACAGCCTGCACGGCTCCACCACCCCCCCATGGGCACATGAATGACGCGAAGCGCGTCACAACGTCCCCCCAGGTTGCCCGCCTTCCGCCGAAGGGGCATCCCGGGGGGACGCCGCACCGATGGTCCGGCTCGGTGTCTACAGGGAGACGCCGAGGCCGTTCAGCCAGGTGACGGGATTGACGTCGGCGCCGTAGCTGTTGCTGGAGCGGACCTCGAAGTGGAGGTGCGGGCCGGTGGAGTTGCCGGTGTTGCCGGACCGGCCGATCTGCTCGCCGGCCAGGACGCGCTCGCCCGCGGAGGCGGTCGCGGAGGACAGGTGGGCGGAGAGGGTGTGGCGGCCGTCGTCGTGCTTGATGACGACGGCGTTGCCGTAGGCGCCCTGCCGGCCGGAGGACACGACGGTGCCGGCGGCGGCGGCCTTGACCGGGGTGCCGGTGGACACCGCGAAGTCGATGCCGGTGTGGTGGCCGGCCGCCCAACCGCCCGACTGGTGGTATCGCGCGGAGACGGTGGCGCCGGAGACGGGCAGGACGCCGGCGCTCTTCGAGGAGTTCGAGGGCTTCGGTGCGGCGGGGGCGTCGGAGCCGCCGCCGGAGCCGGAGCCGTACGCGAGGCGCTGGCCCGGGATGATCATGTTCGGGTCGGAACCGATCACGGAGCGGTTGTCGGTGTACAGCTTCTGCCAGCCGATGCCCAGCTTGGAGCCGATCGTGCCGAGGGTGTCGCCGCTGACGACGCTGTAGGCCTTCCCGGCGGCGGAGGCGCCGGTGCCCTCGGCGGGAGCCTTGGGGGCCGCGGGGGCCTTGGGCGCCTCGGGGGCCGGGCCGCCGCGCTGGAGGCCGGCGAGCTTGCCGCAGGCGGGCCAGGGGCCCGGGCCCTGGGTCGCGAGGACCTTCTCGGCGACGGCGATCTGCTGCGCCTTGGTGGCCCGGTCGGCCTGCGGGGCGTACCGCTTGCCGCCGAACTCCGCCCACGTGGCGGAGGAGAACTGGAGGCCGCCGTAGTAGCCGTTGCCGGTACTGATGCTCCAGTTTCCGGTGGACTCGCACTGGGCGACCTTGTCCCACGTGCCGACCGACGCGGCGGACGCGGGCTGTGCCACGAGACCCACGGCGGCGGGGGCGGCGATGCCGGCGACGACGAGACCGGCGAAGGTGCGGGCAGAGGGGAGAGACATGCGGGGTTCCTGACGTCGGGGACATGGCGAGGCCGGCGCATCGGGTGGAGACGGTGGAGCGGATGGAGCGGCGGTGCGTTCGGCCTCGGTCACCACCGTCCGGGAGGAGAGGGGGTCTCCGAAGTCGCCTAAAGAGGACAAGCGGGGCGGCAAAAGGGGACTGGGGAGCGAGGGTTGTGGGGACCGAGGTCCCGATATGCCGGTAATGTCCGGGATGAGACGGGGATTCAGGGGAGGTGGGTCACATGGCGATCCGGGTGATGGTGGTCGACGACCAGAGCCTCATACGGTCGGGGCTGGTGACCCTGCTGGGGAGCGCGCCCGGCATCGAGGTGGTCGCGGAGGCCGCCGACGGGGCCGAGGCCGTGCCGCTGGCGCGCACGCACCGGCCGGACGTGGTGCTGATGGACCTGGTCATGCCGAGGGTCGACGGCCTGGAGGCGACCCTGCGGCTGCTGCGGCTGCCGGACCCGCCGCGGGTCCTGGTCCTCACCGGCTACACGGCGGACGACCTGGTCCTGGACGCGCTGCGGGCGGGGGCGGCCGGCTTCCTGTTGAAGGACCTGCGCCCCGAGGAGCTCTTCGCCGGCATCCGCACGGTCGCGGCGGGCGGCAGCGCGCTGGCCCCCGGAGTGATGCGGGCCCTGCTGGAGCGGGCGGACACCCGGACCGGCACCCCCGACCACACCGAGCAGCTCTCCACCCTCTCCCCCGGCGAACGGGACGTCCTCGCGCTGGTCGGCGAGGGCCGTACGAACCAGCAGATAGCGCAGGCGCTGCACCTGTCACCGGCGAGCGTGAAGACGTACGTGTCGCGGATCCTGACGCAGCTGGACCTCTCGAACCGGACCCAGGCCGCGATCCTGGCCCACGAGGCCGGCCTGGTCCGCGCGGCGTAGCCGGCCGGGCCTACGGCCTGTCAGGACGGGGTCCCGGGCGGGCGGGGTCCGCCGCGGTGGACACCGGCCCCGCCCCGTACCTACCGCACCTACCGCGCGAGCCCCTGGAGGACCGCCGCCCGGCACTGGGCCGGCGTGCCCCAGGCGTCGCGCAGCGGGCGGGCCTTGCGCAGCCACAGCGAGAGGTCGAGCTCCTCGGTGTAGCCGACGGCGCCGTGCAGCTGGAGGGCCGTCATGGCCGCCGCGTACGCCGCCTCGCCCGCGGTCAGCTTCGCCGCCGCGACCTCCTCGGGGGCGAGGGAGAGGGCGGCCGCCCACAGCAGCGGCCGGGCGAACTCCAGGCCGAGCAGGGTGTCGGCGAGCCGGTGCTTGACCGCCTGGAAGCCGCCGATCGCGGTGCCGAACTGAGTGCGCTGCTTGGCGTACTCCACCGTGCGGGCGAGCAGGGCCTCGCCGGTGCCCAGGCACTGGGCCGCCGTCAGCAGCCGTGCCCAGTCTCCGGCGGCGGCGGCCGCCGCGGTGACGTGCGGGCCGGCCGCCAGGAGTTCGCCGCCGCCCTCCGGGAGGCAGAGGCGCCGGGCGGGGTCGGTGGAGGCCAGGAGCGGGCCGGGGCCGGCCAGGCGCAGTTCCCCGGCCGGCGACACGGTGAACAGGTGCGTCGCCGCGTCCGCGTCCAGCGCGTACGGTCCCGCGCCCGGGAGGGTCAGCGTGGCCGAGGTCTCCCCCGCCGCGAGGCCGGGCAGGAACCGCTTGGCGAGGGCCTCGTCCCCGAGCCGTGAGAGGAGGACGGCGGCGGCGGCCGTCTCCACCGCCGGGCCCGGCACTCCGGCGCGGCCCAGCTCCACGAAGCCGAGCGACAGTTCCAGCGGGAGCGGGCCCACCCCGTCGTACGCCTCGTCGACGGCGAGGGCGAACAGGCTGGTCCCGGCGAGCCGTGTCCACAGGGCCCGGCCGGGGGCGTGGTCGCCCGCGCCCCAGGCCCGTACGGCCGCCGGGACGTCCGAGGCGCCGAGCAGGCCGTGCAGGCTGCGGGCGAAGTCCGACTGTTCTTCGGTCGGCAGGAAGCGCATCAGCGGCGGCCCTTCGGGAGGCCGAGCAGCCGCTCGGCGATGATGTCGCGCTGGATCTCGTTGGTCCCCGCGTAGATGGGTCCGGCCAGCGAGAAGACCCAGGGTTCGGCCCACGCGCCGTCGGCGAGCTCCGCGTGCGGGCCGAGCAGGTCCAGGGCGGTCTCGTGCAGGGCGATGTCGTACTGGGACCAGAAGACCTTGTTGAGGCTGGACTCGGCGCCGATGGTCTCTCCGGCGGCGAACCGGGAGGCGTTGGCCCAGGTGAACAGCTGGTAGGCGCGGGCGCCGACCACGGCGTCCGCGACCCGGTCGCCGAGCGCGGTGTCCGCCGGGTCGCCGGTGCTGCGCCAGAGCCCGACGAGGCGGTCGGCGGCGGCGAGGAAGCGGCCGGGGGCGCGCAGGGTGAGCCCGCGCTCGTTGCCGGTGGTCGACATGGCGATCCGCCAGCCCTGGCCGGGCTCGCCGATCACGTCCGCGTCCGGTACGAAGACCTCGTCGAGGAAGAGCTCCGCGAAGGCGGGCTTGCCGTCGAGCCGGCCGATGGGCCGCACGGTGACGCCGGGGGCGCGCAGGTCGAACATCAGGTACGTGAGCCCCTGGTGCGGTTTCGGGGCGTCCGGGTCGGTGCGGAAGATGCCGAAGGCGCGGTCGGCGAAGGCGGCCCGGGAGGACCAGGTCTTCTGTCCGGACAGCAGCCAGCCGCCCTCGGTGCGCACGGCCCGGGACTTCAGGGAGGCGAGGTCGGAGCCGGATTCCGGCTCGGACCAGGCCTGGGCCCAGATCGTCTCCCCGCTCGCCATGGAGGGCAGGACGCGGGCGCGCTGTTCGTCCGTGGCGTGGTCGAAGAGGGTGGGGGCGAGGAGGTTGATGCCGTTCTGGGAGACCCGGCCGGGGGCGCCGGCGGCCCAGTACTCCTCCTCGAAGACCAGCCAGTGCTCGATGCCGGCGCCGCGGCCGCCGTACTCCTCGGGCCAGGAGACCACCGACCAGCGGTGGGCGTGCAGGAGGGCCTCCCAGTCCCGGTGGGCGGCGAATCCCTCCGCGGTTTCCAGGGAGAGCAGGGGGGAGGCGGGGACGTGGGCGGCCAGCCAGGCGCGCGCTTCGGCGCGGAAGGCCTGGACGTCCGGCGCGTGGTTCAGGTCCATCAGCTGTTCGCCTCCTTCATGGCGGCTATGTTCATGCCGCCGAGCGAGTCCGCGGCCGTCTCGGCGTTGTGGGCGTGCGCGAGGTGGTGCAGGCCGAAGACGGAGTCCATGCCCGAGTGCAGGCCCTGGAGGTCCTCGGCCTGGTTGACCGCCCGCTTGGTGAGGGCGAGGCCGAAGCTCGGCATCTCGGCGATCCGCAGGGCGAGGCGGTCGGTCTCCCGCGCCAGTTCGGCCCGTGCGACGACGCGGTTGACCATGCCGATCTCGTACGCGCGCCGGGCGGACATCCGGTCGCCGGTGTACAGGAACTCCTTCGCGATGCGCGGGGGCATCGCCCACGGGTGCGCGAAGTACTCGACGCCCGGGATGCCCATGCGGACGACGGGGTCCGCGAAGAAGGCGTCCTCGCCCGCCACGATGAGGTCGCAGACCCAGGCGAGCATCAGGCCGCCGGCCACGCACGCGCCGTGGACGGAGGCGATGACGGGTTTGGGCAGCTCGCGCCAGCGGCGGCACATGCCGAGGTAGACCTCGGATTCGCGGGCGAAGCGGGATTCGGCGCCGGGGCGCCGCGAGTGGTCCCACCACAGGCCGGCGCGGCGTTCGAAGGGCAGGTGCGCGTCGCGGTCCGGGGTGCCGATGTCGTGGCCCGCCGAGAAGTGCTCGCCGGCGCCGGCCAGGACCACGACCTTGACCTCCGGGTCGTCGGCGGCCCGGTAGAAGGCGTCGTCGAGCGCGTAGGTCATGGCGCTGTTCTGCGCGTTGCGGTAGCGGGGGCGGTTCATGGTCACGTACGCCACCGGGCCGCGGCGCTCGTAGAGCACCGGCGTCTCGGGGTCGGGGGCAGCGGGCATCCGGCTTCCTTCGCTCACGGAGCTTCCGTCCTTCACAAACTTCCCTAACAAGTGTTTGGTAGGTTAACGTACGGCCATGAGCAGCGTCGAGGAGTTCCGCACCGAGGTTCGGAGTTGGCTACGGGCCCACCTCACCGGCGGGTTCGCCGACCTCAAGGGCCGCGGCGGACCCGGCCGCGAGCACGAGGCCTTCGACGAACGCCTCGCCTGGGAGCGGCACATGGCGGCCCACGGCTGGACCTGCGTCGGCTGGCCCGTCGAATACGGCGGCCGCGGCGCGAGCACCGGGCAGCAGATCGCCTTCCACGAGGAGTACGCCCTCGCCGACGCGCCCGCGCGCGTGAACCACATCGGCGAGCAGCTCCTCGGCCCCACCCTCATCGCCCACGGCACCGAGGAGCAGCGGCGGCGCTTCCTGCCGCCCATCCGGGCCGTGGAGGAACTGTGGTGCCAGGGCTACAGCGAGCCCGGCGCCGGCTCCGACCTGGCGGGGGTCCGCACCCGGGCCGCCCTGGTGGACGGCGTGTGGGTGGTGGACGGCCAGAAGATCTGGACCTCGCTGGCCCATCAGTCGCAGTGGTGCTTCGTCCTGGCCCGCACCTCGCCCGGCTCACGGCGCCACGCGGGACTGTCCTACCTCCTGGTCCCGATGGACCAGGAGGGCGTGGAGGTCCGGCCGATCACCCAGCTGACGGGCACCTGCGAGTTCAACGAGGTCTTCTTCGACGGGGCCCGCACCGACGCCGCCCACCTCGTGGGTGCCCCCGGCGAGGGCTGGGCCGTAGCCATGGCCACCCTCGGCTTCGAGCGCGGCGTCTCCACCCTCGGCCAGCAGGTCGGCTTCCGCCGCGAGCTGGAGAACCTGGCCGAACTGGCCCGCGGCAACGGCGCGATGGCCGATCCGCTGATCCGCGACCGGCTCGTCCGGGCCTGGATCGGCCTGGAGACCATGCGCGCCGGCGCCCTGCGGCCCGGCGCGGCCCCGTCGGCCGCCAAGCTGTACTGGGCCCGCTGGCACCGGGACCTGGGCGAACTGGCCATGGACGTGTGCGGCGCCGCCTCGCTCGTCGCCGCCGGCGCGCACGGGGACCCGTACGACCTCGACGACTGGCAGCGGCTCTTCCTCTTCTCCCGCTCCGACACCATCTACGCGGGCTCGGACGAGATCCAGCGCAACATCCTCGCCGAGCGCATCCTCGGCCTTCCCAAGGAGGTACGGGCGTGAACGCACCCGAGTACGTGTCCGGGCACGGGCTGCTGGCGGGCCGGACGGCCGTCATCACCGCCGCCGCCGGAGCCGGCATCGGCGGGGCCACCGCACGGCGGTTCCTGGAGGAGGGCGCCCGCGTGATCGTCAGCGACGCCCACGCCCGGCGCCTGAAGGAGAGCGAGGACGCGCTGGCCGCGGAGTTCGGCGCGGACCGCGTCGCCTCCCTGCCCTGCGACGTCACCGACGAGGAGCAGGTCCAAGCGCTGTTCGCGCTCGCCGAACAGACGCACGGCGGCCTCGACATCGTCGTCAACAACGCGGGCCTCGGCGGGACGGCGAACCTCGTCGACATGACCGACGACCAGTGGTCGCGGGTCCTGGACGTGACCTTGAACGGCACCTTCCGCTGCACCCGCGCCGCGATGCGCTCCCTGCGGGCCGCCGGCACCGGGCGCGGGGTCATCGTCAACAACGCCTCCGTCGTCGGCTGGCGCGCCCAGACCGGGCAGGCCCACTACGCCGCCGCCAAGGCCGGGGTGATGGCGCTGACCCGCTGCGCGGCGCTGGAGGCTGCGGAGTTCGGCGTACGGATCAACGCGGTCGCCCCGAGCCTGGCCATGCACCCGCACCTGGTGAAGGTCACCAGCGAGGAGCTGCTCGCCGAGCTCACCGCCCGGGAGGCCTTCGGGCGGTACGCCGAACCGTGGGAGGTCGCCAACGTCATCGTCTTCCTGGCCAGCGGCTACTCGTCGTACATGACGGGCGAGACCGTGTCGGTCAGCAGTCAGCGCGCCTAGCGGAAGCCGTGCCGACCGGACCCGGCTCCCGCTGGCCCAGAATGGGCGCGTGCCAACGAACAAGCCGACAGCCAAGAAGAAGCCCCAGGTGACGGCGTCGCCCGAACGCCGCCGCGAACTCCTCGACACCGCCGCCGAGGTCTTCGCCGCGCAGGGCTACAACGCCACCACCGTCCGCAAGATCGCCGATGCCGCCGGGATGCTCGCCGGCAGCCTCTACTACCACTTCGATTCCAAGGAATCGATGCTCGACGAGATCCTCTCCGCCTTCCTGAACGAGCTGTGGGAGGGGTACGACACCGTCCTCGCCGCCGGTCTCGGACCCCGGCAGACCATCGAGGCCCTCGTCACCGAATCGTTCCGGGAGATCGACCGGCACCGCGCCGCCGTCGCGATCTACCAGAAGGAATCCCGGCACCTCTCCGCCCAGCCCCGCTTCCACTACCTCTCCGACTCGCAGGTCAAGTTCGAGAAGGCGTGGCTGGGGACGCTGGAGCGCGGGGTCGCCGCCGAGGTCTTCCGCGCCGACCTGGACATTCGCCTCACCTACCGCTTCGTGCGCGACACGGTGTGGGTGGCGGCGTCCTGGTACCGGCCGGGCGGCCAGCACAGTCCCGAGGAGATCGCCCGCCAGTACCTGTCGATGGTGCTGGACGGCATCGCCACACGCACGTAACCCCGCATACCCCTGAGGAGTTCTGATGCCCGAGGCCTACATAGTCGAAGCGGTGCGCACCCCGGTGGGCCGGCGCAAGGGGGGCCTGTCCGAGGTCCACCCGGCCGACCTGGGGGCGCACGTCCTCAAGGCCCTCGTCGAACGGTCCGGGATCGACCCGGCGGCCGTCGAGGACGTGGTGTTCGGCTGCCTCGACACGGTGGGGCCGCAGGCGGGCGACATCGCGCGCACGGCCTGGCTGGCGGCGGGGCTCCCCGAGGAGGTCCCGGGCGTCACCATCGACCGGCAGTGCGGATCGTCGCAGCAGGCGGTGCACTTCGCGGCCCAGGGCGTCATGTCCGGAACGCAGGACCTGGTGGTCGCGGGCGGCACCCAGAACATGTCGATGATCCCGATCGCCTTCGCCTCGCGGCAGGCGGCGGAGCCGCTGGGCTTCACCGAAGGCCCGTACCTGGGGTCGGCGGGGTGGCGGGCACGGTACGGGGACTCCCCGATCAACCAGTTCCACGGCGCCCAGCTGATCGCGGAGAAGTGGGGCATCTCGCGGGAGGACATGGAGCGCTTCGCCCTGCGCTCCCACCAGCGGGCGCTGCGGGCGATCGACGAGGGGCGCTTCGAGCGGGAGATCGTGCCGTACGGCGGGGTATCGGTCGACGAGGGCCCGCGCCGCGACACCACGTTGGAGAGGATGGCGGGTCTGAAGCCGGTCATGGAGGGCGGCACGATCACGGCGGCGGTCTCCTCCCAGGTCTCGGACGGGGCGGCGGCGATGCTGCTGGCCTCCGAGCGGGCGGTACGGGAACACGGCCTGCGCCCGCGCGCCCGCATCCACCACCTGTCGGTCCGCGGCGAGGACCCGATCCGCATGCTGTCCGCGCCGATCCCGGCGACGGCCTACGCCCTGAAGAAGACCGGCATGTCCCTCTCGGACATCGACCTGGTCGAGATCAACGAGGCCTTCGCCCCGGTGGCCCTGGCCTGGCTGAAGGAGACCGGCGCGGACCCGGAGCGGGTCAACGTCAACGGCGGCGCGATCGCCCTGGGCCACCCCCTGGGCGCGACGGGCGTCAAGCTGATGACGACGCTCCTGCACGAACTGGAGCGCACGGGAGGCCGCTTCGGCCTCCAGACCATGTGCGAGGGCGGCGGCCAGGCCAACGTCACCATCATCGAGCGGCTCTAGCCTCCGCCCCGGTCCGCTGACCGGCCGGCGGACCGGTCAGCGGCGGGAGATCCGGGTCAACACGACCGTCTGGATCAGGGCCAGGACCCCGGTCAGCACCTGCCAGGGGACCTCGTCCCCGGCCCGGACACCGCACCACACGATCAGCACCGCCCCACCCGCGAGCACCGTCCGCAGGACGAAGCCGGCCTCGGTACCGTTCGGCACCCCGGACACGAAGGCGAACAGCACCAGCATGACCGGCAGCCAGTGCGACGGGTCGCCGCGCAGCAGCAGGACGGCGGCGAACTCCGCTGCCAGGGCGAGGGAGTTGCGCGCCAGCACCCCGGGGACCGATATCGACATGCGCACATCATGCCGGGGATATCCGCGTGCGCGGCGGCCGGGGCCGCGGCGAGGTGCCGTGCCGGGCGCCGCGACCCGGTGGACCTTTCCGGTCACAGCGCTAAGCTTCGGGCAAGGGCTGGGTCGTAGCGCAGAGGCAGCGCATCCCTTGCTAAGGGAAGGACGCCGGTTCGAATCCGGCCGCCCAGCCCCCCTCTACTTCGCGGCCGTGGCCGTGGTCGCCAGCCACGCCCCGGCCGCCCGGATCACCCCGGCCGCGGCCGGGAGCGGCAGGCCCAGGAAGCCGTGGAAGACCCCGGGCACCAGGTGGACGCCGCAGTCCACGCCCGCCTCCCCCAGCCGGCGCCCGTACGCCAGCCCCTCGTCCCGCAGCACGTCGCAGTCCGCGAGGACGATCAGCGTGCGCGGGAGACCGGACAGGTCGGGGGCGCGGAGCGGGGACACGTGCGGGTGTTCCGGGTCGCCGCCGCCGACGTACTGGTCCCAGTACCAGGCCATGTGGGCCGCCGTGTGGAAGTACCCCTCCCCGAACCCGGCCACCGACGGCGAGTCCATCGACGCGTCCAGCGGCGGGTAGAACAGCAGCTGGCCCGCGATCAGTTCGGGGGCCCGCAGGGCGGTCACGGCCGCCAGGTTGCCCCCGCTGGAGTCCCCCGCGACCACCAGCCTCGCGGGGTCGCAGCCCAGTGCGGCGGCCCGCGCGCGGGCCCACAGGAGCACCGTCAGCGCGTCGTCCGGCGCCGCCGGCCACGGGTGCTCGGGGGCGAGGCGGTAGTCCGCGGAGACCACCACCGCGCCCGAGGCCGCGGCCAGCGCCCGGCACAGCGCGTCGTGGGTGTCCAGGCCGCACATCACCCAGCCCCCGCCGTGGAACCAGGCGACGAGGGGGCGGCCCGCGGCGCCCGGCGCGGGATCGTAGATCCGGACCGGGACGCCGTCCGCGACCGCGTCCCGCACCGAGGCCACCTCCACGCCCGCTGCCCGGCCCGGATCCCGGCCCGCCGCGGCGGCGGCCCGCAGGGCCGCCACGTCGCCCGGCCCGGGGAAGCCTGCCGACATCGCGTCGCACAGCCGGCGGGCCGCCCCGGACAAGGAGCCGCCCATCGTGACGCCCATGGAGTCGCTCATCGCGCCGTCATCCCCCCGTCGACCGTGAACTCCGCCCCCGTGATGTACGAGGACGCGTCCGAGCAGAGGAAGAGGACCAGCTCCCCGACCTCCTCGGGCCGCCCGATCCGCCCCAGCGGCACGTGCGACCAGTCCCGCCCCGCGACCGCCCCGCTGACCATCGGGGTGTCGATCGCCCCCGGATGGACCGAGTTGATCCTGATCCCGTCCCCGGCCAGGTCCAGCGCCGCCGACTTCGTCAGCCCGCGCAGCGCGTACTTGGTCGACCCGTACGCCGCGTGGCCCGGGATGCCCTTGAGTCCGGCGGTGGAGGAGACGTTGACGATCGAGCCGCCCCCGCCGGCGCGCAGCACCGGGGCCAGCGCCTGGATGCCGAGGAAGGGGCCGAGCAGGTTGACCCGCAGCAGGGCCTCGAAGTCCTCGAGGCCCTGGCGCTCCACGTGGGCCGTGCGCCACAGCGCCGCGTTGTTGACGAGCGCCGAGACGGTCCCGAAGGCGCGTACGGCCTCGCGGACCACCTGCGCCCAGCTGTCCGCCTCGGCCACGTCGTGGCGCACGTAGAGCCCCTGGCCGCCCAGCGAGGCGGCGACCTCGCGGCCCTCCTCCTCCCGGACGTCGGTGACGACCACCCGGGCGCCGGCCTCGGCGCACAGCCGGGCCCCGGCGGCGCCCTGGCCGCGGCCTGCGCCGGTGATGACGACGACCTTGCCGTCGAGACGGACGGAGCCTGCGGACACGGTTCAGCCCTCCAGCGCGCGGAAGTGCGGGATGACGTGCTCGCCCCACTGGCGGATGGTCTCCATGCACGCCTCCTGCGGAACGGTGCCCATCTGGATCAGGCACATGACCTCGTCGACGCCGATCTCGCGCAGCCGCTCGACGTAGGCGATGGCGGTCCCGGCGTTTCCGTAGGCATGTTCGGCGTTGTAGGTGCCGGTGTCCACGGGTCGGGCCGGGATGTTCGCCTCGTGCAGTGTGGCGACGAGCTCCTCGCGGCCGCGCTCCAGGGCGGCCACGTGGTCCTCGGCGCTCTCCTCCTCGGAGTAGCCGGTGGGCGCGGGGGCGTTGCCGTACCAGTGCGCGATGGACTCGGCGAAGAAGCGCTGGCCGCGGGTGCCCAGGCGCAGGGCGCGCTCCGCGTCGTCGAGGACGATGGTCGGGCAGAGGGCGGAGAGGTGGTCGTTGACCTCGGTGGAGACGAAGCGGTCGCCGGTGCGGGTGGCGATGGCCTCGTCGTACACCTTGCGCATCGCGCGGACGTCGTCGGCGCCGGCGAAGCCCATCACCAGTGCCCCGATGCCCAGTTCGGCGGCGAGCTTGAGGGTGTCGTGCTTGGAGCAGGCCATGAAGAGCGGCGGGTGGGGGCCCTGGACCGGGCGGGGCAGGATCGCGCCGGGTCCGATGTCGATGGAGCCGTGCCACTCGAACCGCTCCTCGCGCCAGGCCGAGGAGAAGATCCGCAGCGCCTCTTCCATCTGCGGGTAGGTGTCCTCGGGCCGGACCCCGTACATGGACATCTCCTGGCGGGTGGCCCCGCGCCCGGCGCCGATGTCGACGCGGCCCCCGGAGAGCACGTCGAGCATGGCGGCGCGTTCGGCGACGCGCACGGGGTGCTGGTAGCCGAAGGGCATGGTCACGACGCCGTGGCCGATGCGGATCCTCCGGGTGCGGGCGGCGACCCAGGTCAGGAAGATCTCGGAGGCGCTCATGTGGGCGTACTGGGTGAGGGCATGGTGCTCGACGGCCCAGATCCGGTCGAAGCCCATCTCCTCGGCGAACACGGCCTGTTCGACGCAGTCGTGGATGACCTGGCGTTCGCGTTCGGGGGTCGGGTCGACGAGCTGGGCCTCGAAGATCATCGAGAACTTCATGGGGAACCTCCCAGCCGTGCACCGGGCACGGCACGTGAACGATGTATTTCGATTAGGAATACTTCTAGCAGTCATACTTCACCGGGGGAAGAGTCACCGCGAAGACCGGTCGTAGACTGCGCTGCGTGGCGAACCAGGCGGCAGACGAGACGAACAAGCGCACGCTCCCGGCAACCAGCTGGGCTGTGCTCGGGCTGCTCTCCTTCGGAGAGGAGCTCTCCGGCTACGACCTGAAGAAGTGGTCGGACTGGTCGCTGCGCTTCTTCTACTGGAGCCCGTCCTTCAGCCAGATCTACAGCGAGCTCAAGCGGCTGGAGAAGGCCGGCTACGCCTCCTCGCGGATGGTCGCCCAGGAGACCGGCACCCGCGACAAGCGCGTGTACCGGATCACCGGCGAGGGCATGGCGGCCGTACGGGAATGGGCGCGCGAGGCGCCCGTCGACCCGCCGGTGCTCAAGCACGGGCCGATGCTGCGGCTATGGCTGGGCCACCTGCTGGAGCCGGAGCAGATGCGCGAAGTCCTCGTACAGCACCAGGAGTTCGCGGAGAAGATGCGCCGGCGCGCGGTGGCCGACGCGGACGGGGCCAAGGACGAGGCCTCGTGGGCGTACCCGACGCTCACCCTGAAGTGGGCGGAGCGCTACTACGCCTCCGAGCGCGACCTCGCCGCCGCCATGCTCGACGACATCGAGGCGCTGGCGGCGGGCCGGAACCCGGGCGGCGCCGGGACCGGCGGACCGGGCACGGCGGGGAAGCCCGACGGGGCGGGGAAGTCCGGCGCGGCCGGCAAGCGCCCGTAGGCGCGCCGGAAGTAGAGCAGCGGAGCGCCTTCGCGGTGCGCCGCCAGGGCGGTGACCCGGCCGAGCGCGATGGCGTGGTCGCCGCCGTCCAGGACGGCCTCCAGATCGCACGCGACGGAGGCGAGCACCCCGTCCAGGAGGGGCGCGCCGTTGCCGCCCGCGCGCCAGGCGACGCCGGCGAACTTGTCGCCCCCGGTGACGGCGAACCGGCGGCACAGGTCCTGCTGGTCGGCGGCGAGGATGTTGACGGCGAAGGCGCCGGCGGCCTGGATCCTCGGCCAGGTGGTGGACGTACGGGCCGGGCAGAAGCAGACCAGCGGCGGGTCCAGCGAAACGGACGAGAAGGACTGCACGGCCATCCCGACGGGACGGCCGTCGGCTTCGCGTGCCGTGATGACGGCGACCCCGGTGCAGAAGCTGGACAGGACCGACTTCATGTCGGACATGAGAACCTCCCCTGATTATTCCTACTAGGTATATGCCTAACCGAAACACCTGTGATTGGATACCGCCCACGCTCGCTCGTCAAGTAGGGAGGGTCCGATGCCACCACCGCCCCCGCAGCAGCCGCCGTGGCCACAGCAGGCGCAGCCGCAGCCGCCCGCCACGCTCGCCCGGCTCCCCGACCACGCCGCCGCGGCGCACGGGGAGCTCGAGGCGCTCGCCGACGGCGAGGTCCGCTGGACCTTCGCCCGGCTCGCCGCCGAGATCCACCGGGCCGCCCGCGCCGCGATCGCCCACGGCGTCCGGCCCGGCGACCGGGTCGCGATCTGGGCCCCCAACAGCCGCCGGTGGATCACCGCCGCCCTCGGCGCGGTGGGCGTCGGAGCCGTCCTCGTCCCGGTCAACACCCGCTACAAGCCCGCCGAGGCGGCGGACGTCATCCGGCGCAGCGGCGCCCGCGCGCTCTTCACCGAGCGCGGCTTCCTCGGCACCGACTACGCCCGCGCGCTGCACGCCTCCGGCGAGGACCTGGGGGTACTCGCCTCCACCGTGATCCTGCGCGGCGAAGGAGGCGAAGAGGGTGAAGGAGGCGAAGGAGGTGAAGGGGGTGAAGGCCCAGGCGGCGGCGCCGCCACGACCGCCGCCACCCTCGGCTGGGAGGCGTACCTGCGGGCCGGCGAGTCCGTCACCGAGGAGGAGCGGGCCGCGCGCGCGGCCGCCGTACGCCCCGGGGACCTCTGCGACATCCTCTACACCTCCGGCACCACCGGCCGTTCCAAGGGCGTCATGACCACCCACGGCCAGACCGTCCGGCTCTACGCCTCCTGGTCCGGCCTCGTCGGCCTGCGCGCCGGCGACCGGTACCTGCTGGTCAACCCCTTCTTCCACACCTTCGGCTACAAGGCCGGCGTGCTCGCCTGCCTGCTGCGCGGGGCCACCATGCTCCCCGAGGCCGTCTACGACGCCGACCGCGTCCTCGCGCGCATGGCCGCCGAGCGCGTCACCTGCCTGATGGGGCCGCCCACCGTCTTCCACGGCCTGGTCCGCCACCCGCGCCGGACCTCGTACGACCTCTCCGCCCTGCGCCTGGCCGGCACCGGGGCCGCCTCCGTGCCCGCCTCCCTCGTCGAGGAGATCCGCACCGCACTGGGCGCGCCGGAGGTGTTCACCGCGTACGGGCTCACCGAATCCGGCGGGGTCGTCTCCGTCTGCCCCACCGACGCCGACGCCCGGACCCTCGCCCACACCGTCGGACCGCCGCTGCCCGGCACCGAGGTGCGGATCGCCGACCCGCTCGGCGCGGTGCTGGCCGCCGGGGAGCCGGGCGAGGTGCAGGTCCGCGGCTACCACGTCACCCCCGGCTACCTGGACGACCCGGCGGCCACCGCCGAGGTGGTGCTGCCCGGCGGCTGGCTGCGCACCGGGGACATCGGCGTCCTGGACGGGCGCGGCTACCTCGCCATCACCGACCGGCTGAAGGACATGTACGTGGTGGGCGGCTTCAACGCCTACCCCGCGGAGGTGGAGAACGTGCTGCTCACCCATCCCGCCATCACCGACGCCGCGGTCGTCGGGGCCCCCGACGAGCGGCTCGGCGAGGTCGGGGTGGCCTACGTCGTCACCACCGGGCCGGTCACCTCCGACGAGCTGACGGCCTGGTCCCGGGAGCGGCTGGCCAATTTCAAGGTGCCGCGGCGGTTCACCCGCCTGGCCGAGCTCCCGCGGGGCGTGGGCGGCAAGCTGCTGAAGACGGAGCTGCGCCGCGCGGCCCGGGGGGAGTCGGCGTGAGGACACTGGCGCCCACCCCCGAGCAGGCGGAACTGCGGGACGCGGTACGGGCGGTGCTCGCCCGCCACCCCGGCCACGCGGCCTGGGCCCCGCTGACGGCCCAGGTGGGCGCGGCCGCGCTGGCGGTGCCCGAGGAGTACGGCGGCCTGGGCTGCGGGGCCGCCGAAGTCGGGGTGGTCAGGGCGGAGCTGGGGCGCGCGCTGAGCCCCGTACCGTATCTGGGCTCGGCGGTGCTGACGGTGGGGGCGCTGCTGGCGGCCGGGGACCGGGAGGCGTGCGCGAGGCATCTGCCCGGGCTGGCGGAGGGGACGGCCGTGGGGGCGCTGGCCTGGGCGGAGGAGGGCGGGCGCCCCGACGGCGGGCCGGAGACGGGATCCGGTCCGGCCCCGGGCGCCCGGCGCGGCAGTTGGGAGGCCGGCGATCTGGCGGCCCGGGCGGAGCCGGCCGGGCCGGACTGGCTGCTCACGGGCGCCAAGCGGTACGTACTGACCGGCCCGAGCGAGCCGTCCCTGCTGCTGGCCTTCGCCACCCTCGCCACCGCGACCGAGCCCGGCACCACCGCTGCCCCCACGCCCGGCACCGGGCCCGGCCAGGGCGGCGGCCGGCTGGGCCTGTTCGAACTCACCGCCCCGCCGACGGCCTTCACCGTACGGTCCACCATGGACCGGACCCGGCCGCTCGCGGAGCTGACCATGGACCGGACCCCGGCCCGGCTGCTCTCGTCCGACGGCGCCGGAGTCCTGGCCCGGGTCCGGGACCTGGCCTGCACCGCGCTCGCCGCCGAGCAGGCGGGGGCGGCGGCGCGGGCGCTGGAGGCGACGGTCCGGTACGCGAAGGACCGGGTGCAGTTCGGACGGCCCATCGGCTCCTTCCAGGCGATCAAGCACCGGCTGGCCGACATGTACACCGCGGTGGAGAGCGCCCGCTCGCTCGCGCTCGCGGCGGCCGCCGCGGACGCGGCCCCGGCGCCGGCCGCCGCGGCCAAGTCGGCCTGTTCGGAGGCCTTCTCGTACGTGGCGGGCGAGATGATCCAGCTGCACGGCGGGATCGGCATCACCTGGGAGCACGAGGCGCACGAGTTCTTCAAGCGCGCGCACGGCTCGGCGCAGCTCTTCGGCTCCCCGGCCGCGCACCGTGAACGGCTGGCGGCCTTGCTCGGCCTGCTGTCGGCACGCTGACGCACACAGCATCTGCTACTCTCACCGCATGGTTTGCGGACGATAACCAAGTCCCCAACAACCAGAGCAGGTCTCGCACTTGCTCCTGCGGCCGGGAGGGTCGTGGCCGGACAGGCGTGCCCTGTCAAACTCCTCGGAGCAATCCGAGGGAGAGTCTTCCGGATTCATCCGGGAGAGAACTCCAACTGGTCCTGGACTACTCCAGATCGATGTGCCCGTACCACCAGCGCTACCGCGAGCAGGCCCGTACCAATCAGGTGTCGGGCCTGCCCGCACATCTGGATGACGACACGCGCATACCGGCGGCGGTTCACCGAGATCCCCTCTCACCTCGGCCACATGGGCAAGACGGCCTACCACGCGGCGATGGACGCGGTGATCGACCACTACCTGGATTCGGGCTCCGCGGCTCCGGCGCTCGTGGTCTTCCAGACCGACGGCGGGCCGATCAACAAGCTCGCCGCGGAGAAGTACCTGTGCAAGGCGGCCGCTCTCCCGCTGTTCTGGCAGTTCGTCGGCTTCGGGAACACGCGCAGCTCGCAGTTCGACTTCCTGCGGCGGCTGGACGAACTGCCCGTCCCGGGCAAACGGGTCGTGGACAACGCGGGCTACTTCCACGCCGGCCCGGACCCGCGGACCGTCGCGGACTCCGAGCTGTACGACCGCCTGGTCGGGGAGTTCCCGGCATGGCTGGCGGCGGCCCGGGCGGCGGGCATCGTGCGCGCCTGAGCGGCGGCCGGGGGCACCTCGCGCTTTGATGGACGTATGACGACGAACAACTGGGCCGTGTTCGAGACGGCGGAACCGGACTTCGCGGCGGCCGTCGAGGCCCGCTTCGCGCAGTTCCCGCACCACGTCCTCGCGACCCTGCGCAAGGACGGGTCCCCCCGCGCGACCGGGCTCAATGTCGACATCCGCGGCGGCGAGCTGTGGCTGGGCATGATGCCCGGCTCGATGAAGGGCAAGGACCTGCGGCGCGACCCGCGCTTCGCCCTGCACACCAATCCGGGCGCGGGAGAGACGATGCCCGACGGGGACGTGCGGATCGCCGGGCGGGCGGTGGAGATCGTGGAGCCGCCCGAGCTCCACCGGTACGCGGAGGAGACCGAGTCCCCGCACCCCTTCGACCTCTTCCGCACCGAGCTGACGGAGGTCGTCCACGTCGGCGTCGAGGGCGACGACCTCGTGGTGCGCTCGTGGACCCCGGAGCACGGCCTGCGCACCCTGCGCCGGGGAGACGACGACGAGCCGGTCCGCGAGGAGGCGGTTCCCGAGAAGCCGGTCCCCGAGGAGCCGCCGGCCGGCTGACCGGCGGACCCCGTGGACCCTTCCGGTCACCGCACTGGGCCACAGCACTGGGCCACAGCACTAGCTGAGCGGCAGGCGGCCCTTCTTCGGGGCCTGCTGCTCGCCCACGTGCACCCAGCTCCGGTCGATGTTGATCGTCACGTCGCCGTACGTGGCGTCGTGGTCGCCCCGGAACTGGTGGGCCCGGCGCGCGCCGGCCCACTGCCCGGTGCCCTGGGGCAGTCCCAGGTCGGCGTCGGAGACGGAGGCCGCGCCGTTCCAGCGGGCCACCCACAGCACGTCGGGCATGGCCTCCGGGGCCTGGGCGTAGTGCGCGCTCAGCGCCTTGGCCCCGGAGCTCGCCGAGACGTAGGCGGCCGCCCGGTAGTCCAGTTCGTGCAGCCGGACCGTCCAGGCGGTGAGGTAGGCGACGACCGGGGCGTCCCAGGTGGCCCGGTCCGTGTAGTTCTCCACGTCGTTGTAGAGGACCGTGCCCTCGGCCAGCCCCAGGGCCCTGGCCGCCTGGGCGGCGCCGTCGGCGGCGGCCCGGCCCTGCTCATTGGCCTCGGAGGGGTCGGTGGACAGGCCGGTGGAGGAGCTGTGCCAGGGCTGGGGGCCGACCCAGATCGGCATCAGGTGCCAGCCCGCCGCGGTCTGCCGGTCGACCCACCCGGCGGTGAGCTGCGGCTGGGCGCAGGCCCGGGCGCGGCCGCCGATGTAGACGCCGACGGCGCCGAAGGGGGAGTCGCCGCGCCAGGCGTCCATGGCCCGCTGGGTGGGGGCGGTGCAGGCGTCGAAGCCCTCGCCGGTGTAGGGCTCCTGGACGGCGGTACGGGGGCCCGGGCCGGTCGCGACGGCCGGCTCGGCGGGTGCGGGGCCCGGGGCCGCGGGCGGGAGGAACGCGCGGGCCCGTCCGAGGACGCCCCGTACGGACTCGGGCGTGGTCGCGTAGGAGACGGTGGCCATCAGCCCGGCGCGGCGCAGTGCGTAGCGGAGCTCGTTGCTGTCGCCCCGGACCTTGGGCAGCGGGTCGCCCTCGTCCCCTCCGACGGTCGGGATGTCGGCGCGCGGCGGGGCGCCTTCGAGGGGTTCCAGGTGCAGGGTGTCGGCGCGGGGGGCGGCGGCGCGGCCGGCCGCGCATTCGCCCTGGGTGCCGGCGTGCCCGAGGTAGAGCGTGGGCAGGTCGAGGCGCAGGCAGGCCTCGGGGTTCCGGTCGAGGTCGACGACCCGCCAGTCGGCGGGGACGCTGAGCCGCAGCCCGCGGTAGTCGACCGTACGGCCGTCGGCGGCGCCCGGCTCGGTGCGCGGCTCGGTGCTCGCTGCGCCGGCTGGCGGTTCGCCGGTCCCGAGGGGGACGGGAGAGAGCAGCGCGGCGCCCAGCAGGCAGCTCAACATCATGTGGGAGGACAACATGTGACCCACTGTTACCAGAATGCGGGGCCCCTCCTCCGAGTGGAGAAGCCCCGCGACTGGCCCGTCCGGCCCAGCGGGCGTCCCCTTACCCCTGCTGGTCCTGGAAGGCGGGAAGGGCGAAGATCCGCTCCTTGCCCGCCTCCTCCATGAGCTCGACGAGCGGCAGCACCAGCTCCCACAGGTCCTGCTTGTCGACCTCGCGCACGAGTCCCTCGAGCTCCGCGTCGCCCAGCGCGGCGGCGGCGTCCGCCACCACCTTGCGGGCCTCCTCGGGCAGCACGCCGACCAGCGGCAGGAACGCGCCCCACAGCGCGGTCGCCACGACGGCCCGCACCACTCCGGCCAGGATCTCCGGATCGCGCAGGGAGCCCAGCCGGGCCACGGCGAGCCGGTCGTCCTCGCCGAGCAGCGCGACGAGCGGGAGCAGGGACTCCCACAGCCCCTCGGCGTGCGTCACCCGCACGAGCGAGTCGAGCTCGGGCCCGTCGAGGCGGGCGGTGAGCTCGGCGATCCGCAGCCGCTGGTCGCCTCCCACCATCGCGGCGATGCCGAGGGCCTCCTCCCAGAGCCCGCAGGCAGCGGCGGCCCGTACCACCGCGGCGAGCCGCTCGTCGCCCATCAGCTCCAGGATCCGGGGCAGCCGGTCGGGCAGGTCGACGTAGAAGCCGGCGCGCAGCACCGCCTCGTCATCCACCTGGTCCAGGATCCGGCGCAGCACCCGGTCCCTCATGTGGCCGACGAACCGGCCCATGGTGAGGTGGTCCCGGTGGTCGGCGAGGGTGACGGCGATGCGGACGACGAGCCCCTCGTCGAGCCGGTCGACGATCCCGGCGATCTTCCGGGGGTCCAGGTGCCCGCAGGCCTCCGCGGTGAAGGGGACGGGGAGCTTCTCGATGATGTCCGCGGCCCGGCCCGCCTCCAGCCGGCCGGCCACGGCGGCCGCCAGCCGGGGCCCGAGCGCCTTCTGCGAGATGGCGGCCGCCACCCCGGCCGGGACCAGCTTGGTCGCGGCGGCGATCCGGTCGAGCATCTCGGGCGCCCCGTCGTTCAGCACGCCGCCGACCTGCTCGCGGAACGCCCGTACGTCCTCGTCCGGAAGCCCGCGCAGGAAGCCGAGCTCCCCGGCGTCCACGCCCACCAGGCGGGCGATCTTCTCCACTTCGGCGCGGCTCACCGGAACAGCACCTTGCGTACGGCGCCGCGGGCGATGGCGGGCACCAGCTTGAGGGCCTCCTCGGCGGCTTCGCCGAGCCCCTCGGCCTGGCGCACCCGCTCCGCCTTCAGGGCTCCGGCGAGCCGCGCGAGCTCACCGGCGTCCAGTGACGCGAACGACGCGGGCGGTCGGGCGCCTCCCAACTCAGCGCTCAACCGGCCCAGTTCCTCATCGGTACGCACGGGACGACCTCCCACACCAGAGACGACGACGGCTCGCTCCGAGCGTGAGGCTGTATTGACTAATAGTCAATACTCGCGGGTAAGGCCGGCATCGGCCTTCAGTTCCCGCTCTCCACCAGCTCCTTGAGGACGAGGTCCAGCGCGGTGGCCCGTACGCCGAGCACGCGCTCGGTCTCGGAGGCGTCCACGCGCAGCGCCCGGTCGTACATGTACGCCATCTCCGGGACCTCGGCCATCACCGCGTCCCGGGCCACCAGTGCGGCCAGTTCCCCGGGCGTCGTGCGCCGCAGCCGCGGGCCGGGCGCACCCGCGGCTTCGGCGAGCCGGCCCGCCAGCGCCCGGATGGACAGCTCCGAGGTGGACGGCACGTGCCAGGCGCGGCCCCAGCCGTCCTCCCGGCCGCCGACCGCGATGAGGGTACGGGCCACATCGCCCACGTAGGACCAGGCGTGCGCCTCGTCCAGGTCGACCGGGAACACGGCCTCCGTGCCCGCGAGCACCGCCGGGACGGCCGTCCAGGTGAACAGCGAGAGCGCCCCTTCGCCGAGGAAGTCGCTTCCCCGGACCTCGGCGACGCGCACGCCCCCCGCCTCGTGGGCGGCCAGGGCCTCCTCCCACATCGCGGCGCGCACGCGCCCCTTGTCCGAGGTCGGCCGCAGGGGCAGACCGGGGGTCAGGGGCTCCGCCACTGGCCCGTACCCGTAGAGGTTCCCCAGCATCACGTAGTCCGTTCCGGTCCGCCCGGCGGCGGTGAGCAGGGAGGCCGCCAGCGGCGGGAAGGCGGTGCGCCAGTCCTGGTAGGCGGGGGCGGCCGCGTTGTAGAGGGTGCGCGCATCCCGGAGCAGCCCGGTGAGGCGGTCGGTGTCGGTGATGTCGGCGGCGACCCGCTCGACGAGCGGATGCTCGGGCCCACCACCACTGCGGGTGACGACACGGACCCGCTCGCCGGACGCGGCGAGCATGCGGGCGGTGGCGATGCCGATCGGGCCGGCGCCGGTGATGACGTGCACGGACATGGCTGTACTCCCCTGCTGAAGGCCTGAGTTGTTCACGCGATGGATCAACTCTCGCTCCGGGCGGCGCCGTACAGTAGTGGCCTGAATGCCAGCCATCCGGAGATTCGAGCCATGACGCCCCCTCCTCCGACCCACCGTCCGCACCGGGTGACGGTCATCGCGGTCCCCCCGGTGACCACCTTCGACCTGTCGATCCCGGAGATGGTCTTCGGCGCGACGCGCATCGGGGAGGACCCGGCCTACGAGGTGACGGTCTGCACCCCCACCCCCGGGGTCGTCACTGCGGCGATCGGCATCGACATCGTCGTGCGCCACGGCATGGAGGCGATCGAGCGGGCCGACACCGTGATGGTCACGGGGACGGGCGCGCGGGTCAGCGCGGACCCGCGGGTGCTGGACGCCTTGCGGGCCGCCGCCGCGCGGGGGCGGCGCATCGCGTCCATCTGCACGGGTGCATTCGTCCTCGCGCAGGCCGGTCTCCTCGATTCCCGTCGCGCAACGACCTTCTGGAGCATGTCGGAGGAGTTCAGGGAGCGCTTCCCCGCGGTCGACATCGTGCCGGGCGTGCTGTTCGTCGAGGACGACGGGGTGCTGACCTCGGCGGGGCTCTCGGCGGGGATCGACCTGTGCCTGCACATGGTGCGCGGCGACTACGGGGCCGCCGTGGCGAACGCCACCGCCCGCCTGGTGGTCGCCGCCCCCGCACGGCCGGGCGGCCAGGCCCAGTTCATCGAGACCCCGCTCCCGGCCGACGGCGACACCTCCCTCGCCGGGACGCGCGCCTGGGCCCTGGCCCGCCTGCACGAACCGACCACCCTGACCGACCTGGCCCGGCACGCGGGCCTGAGCATGCGCACCCTGACCCGCCGCTTCCGCTCCGAAACGGGCCTCAGCCCCCTGCAGTGGCTCCTGCACCAGCGTCTCCACCGGGCCCGCGAGATCCTGGAGACGACCTCCCTCCCCGTGGACCAGGTGGCCGCCCGGAGCGGCCTCGGCACGGCCGACTCCCTCCGCACCCACCTGGTCCGCTCCACCGGCCTCACCCCGACCGCCTACCGGGCCACGGCGCGGGTTCGCCGGCCGTAGGGCCGGAGGCGCGGCCCTACGGCCGGCGGGACGCTAACCGGTGGGGGCGGGGGCGGCGGCCCGTTCCAGGACCTCCAGCACGGTGTCCCGGAACAGCGTGGTCTTGTACGCGGTCTGCGGCAGCGGTCGGCAGCGGCCGAGGACCGTCGCGGCCGCCGCGGCCAGGACCTCGGGGGTGGCCTCACGGCCGATCAGCACGGCCTCCACCTCCGTCAGCCTCAGCGGAACCCGAGCCACGCCGCCCGCCGCTACGGCGGCGTGCGTGACCGTGGCGCCGTCCAGGACGAGCCGGGCGGTGGCCTCGACCAGGGGCCATTCGGCGTGGGCCCGGCTGGTGGCCCGGTGGCAGGCGGCTCGTTCTCCCGGCAGGGACGGCGGCAGCAGGACCGCGGTGAGGATGCGGTCGGGCGCCAACAGGTGGTCGGCACGGTGGAGCCGGTCGCCGTCCCCGTACAAGTCAGCGACGGTACGCGGCGATTCGCCGTGGACCTCGACCTCGGCGTCATAGGTGAGCAGGGCCATCGCGAGGGTCGACGGGTGCGGGGCGACACAGGGGCCATCGCCGGCGACCACGCCGAAATGGTGGTCGCCTTCGCGCGCGGGGCAGCCGGAGCCGCCCTTCTGGAGGCAGCTGAAGTGCGGATTGCGGTAGTACCAACAGCGGTTGCGCTGGAGCAGGTTGCCGCTCAGCGTGCCCGCGGCACGAACCTGCGGGGTCGCCGCGGTCCCGGCCGACAGTGCCAGGGCCGGCCAGCCGGAGCGCACCCGCGGATCGGTGGCCAGCGTGGCGAGCGTGGTCAGCGCGCCGACGCGCAGCCCGCCGCCGGGCAGTGGGGTGAAGCCGTGCAGCCCGTCCGCGCCGTCGAGGTCGGTGAACGGCCCCGGGGAGATCGCGCCGCGCTGTCGGGCGGTGGTGTCGGTGCCACCGGCGCGCAGCTCCCCGCCGCGGGCCAGGACGGCGGCCGAGAGGTCGGCGAGGGTGGGCTCGGTGCTCACGTAGCCAGTCCTTCCAGGAGCCGGTCGGGTCGGATGGGCATGTCGTACGGGCGCCGGCCGGTGGCGTCGTGGACCGCGTTGGCCAGGGCGGCCGCG
Source organism: Streptomyces sp. ICC4 (assembly GCF_003287915.1). Classification (NCBI taxonomy): domain Bacteria; kingdom Bacillati; phylum Actinomycetota; class Actinomycetes; order Kitasatosporales; family Streptomycetaceae; genus Streptomyces; species Streptomyces sp. ICC4. Next base: position 1,410,858 of record NZ_CP030286.1, read on the forward strand.
GTCGGCAGGGTGGCGATCTCGCCGAGGCCGACTCCGCCGCCGGGGACGTGTTCGAAGCCCTCCTGGTGGAAGTGGACGGTGATCTCGGGGGTGTCTCCAATGCCGGGGACGCGGTAGTCCTCCAGGTTGTCGGTCAGCACCCGGCCGGTGGCCGGGTCGGTGCGCCGCTCCTCGAACAGGGCGTAGCCGACGCCCTGGACGACGGCGCCCTCGCACTGGCTGCGGGCGAGCCGTTCCTCGTGGATGCGGCCCGCGGCGATGCCGCTCCACACGCGCAGCGGGCGGATCCGGCCGAGCCGGGTGTCCACCTCCACCTCGGCGACCTGCACCGATCCGGTGAAGCCGCGGCCGATCGCCACGCCGCCCATGGTCAGGTTGAGGGGGGTCACGAAGCCCCGGCGGTCGCGGGGGCGCCGGCCGGTGACCCGTACGCCGTTCGCAAGCCCCAACCGGGAGGCCACGTCGCCGTCAGCGGCGCCGAGCGCGTCTCGCAGCCGTTCGGCGGCGTCCACGGCCGCGGGCACGATCGACGGCGTGGTGCGGCTGCCGCCGGAGGTGGGCCCGTGGACGGTGTCGCTGTGCCCGACCTCGGCACGCACCCTCTCCTCCGGCACGCCGAGCCCTTCGGCGACGGCCCGGCGCAGTACGGTGCGCGAGCCCGTGCCCATGTCCTGCACGGCGCAGCGGGCGACGACGATCCCGTCCTCGACGGTGAGCTCGACCTCGGTGACGGGGTCGAGGAAGTACAGCCAGTTGGCCGCTGCCACCCCGACGCCCCGGCGGAACCGCCCGGTGCCGCCGCGGGTCCCCGACCAGGCCGGGAGCGCGGCGGCCAGGTCGTACAGGGCGTGGCGCTTCGGGTTGCCGTCCCAGCGGCGGCGCAGCGCGATGGGATCCTCGCCGAGCCGGTGGGCCATCTCGTCGACGGCCTGCTCCAGGGCCCAGCACATCGTGGGTCCGCCCGGGCCGCGGAAGGGCGCGCCCGGCGGCCGGTGCGTGACGATGTCGAAGTCGCGGAGCCTGCGCGGCGCCTTGCCGTACATGAACCGGGCCAGCGCAGCCACGGTGCCGCCCACCGAGACTCCGCCGTCGGTGTCCACGTCCATGGCCAGCGCGCTCAGCTCTCCGGCGGCGTCCGCGGCCATCGCCAGCCGGATCCGCGTGCCGGGCCGGTACCCACCGTCGGTGAGCTCCTCGTCCCGGTCCAGCACCACCCGCACCGGGGCGCCGTGCAGCCGGGCCAGCTCCACCGCGGCGACGACGTCGGAGGTGAGCCCCATCTTGCAGCCGAAGCCGCCGCCCACGTGGACGGCCCGTGCCACGACCCGTTCGACGGGCACGCCGAAGCGTTCGGCGGCGAGCTCGGCCACCTGCTTCACCGACTGCGTGGACACCTCCAGGTGGAGGGCGCCGTCGACCCAGTGGGCCAGGCAGGCGTGCGGTTCGAGCGGCGTATGGCTCTGGGCGGCAGTCGTGAACAGCCCCTCGACCACCCGCTCGGGGCTGCGTTCCCGGCCCTCGATGATCCGGCGCACGGCCGTGGCGGGCCGCTTGCTCATGGCGGACGGGCCGCGCCGGTTGCCGCGCCAGCGGGCGGGCACCAGCTGGGGAGCCTCTCCGGAGCCGGGTGCCAGCTTGCGCGCCGCCTTGTCCTCGTAGACCAGCGGCCCTTCGCCGGCCCGGGCCCGGCCCACGTCGAGGGCGGCCGGCAGCACCTCGTACTCCACCTTGACCCGCTCGGCGGCCGCCCGCGCCGAGGCCCGGTCCGCCGCGGCGACCGCCGCCACGGGCTGCCCGACGTACCGCACCACCCCGTCGGGGGGCAGCAGCGGCACCAGCGGCAGGTCCCCGGCCTCCAGGGACCGTACGTGCGCGTGCGCGTGCGGCGAGCGGATGATCACCCCCTCCAGCAGCCCCTCGGGCCGGTGGTCGGTGGTGTACCGGGCGGACCCGTCGACCTTCTCCGGCGCCTCGGCGCGCGGCGGCGCCGGCACCTCCCCGTCGTAGTCCCCCACACAGGCCGCCGCCACGGCACTGAAGATCCCCTCGTACGCCCCACACCGGCACAGGTGCCCCGCCAGCGCCTCCGCGATCTCCTCCCGCCCCGGCCTGGCCCGCCCGTGCGCGGCCCGCCACCGCTCGAAGAACGCGGCCGCCTCGACCACGAACCCGGGGGTGCAGTAGCCGCACTGGAGGGCGTCCTCACCGGCGAAGGCACGCCCGACCGGGTGACCGGCCAGCCCCTCCACCGTCGTGACCCGCCGCCCGGCCAGCCGGACCGCCGGCGTCAGGCACGCCACCCGCGGCTCCCCGTCGACCTGGATCGTGCACGCCCCGCACACCCCGCCGGCGCAGACCAGCTTGGTCCCGGTCAGCCCCAGCCGCTCCCGCACCACCTCCACGGCGGCCGGATCACCGTCCACGTCCACCGCGCACGGGACGCCATTGACCTCGAACTCCACGAGACGCACTCCTCAACCGTGGGGGCGGCGACCCCCATACCTACCGGGCTCGCCTTCACCCCCCTTGATAACCCGCCCCCACCCTCCCCGCAGCTCGGCACCACGGACGGCCCCACCCCGGAACGCCACAACGCCCGCCACCCCTGGTCGGGGACGTGGCGGGCGTTGTGTCTCAGTCACTCACCTCACGCCGAGCCCACCTTGAACCCGGCCCAAATCGTCTTGCCCACCCGTTCGTCGCAGATCCGGAACTCGTCGGCGAGCTCGACCACCAGCCACAGCCCCCGGCCGCTCGGAGCACCGAGGTCGGGCTGCTGCACGACGGGGCGACCCGGGCCGCTGTCGCGCACCCCGATCGTCACGATCCCGCCCTCCCGTTCCAGGCGCACGGAAAACTCCCGCCCCAGCGGGACCCCGTGCAGAACTGCATTCGTGGCGAGCTCGGACACGCAGAGCCGTATGTCGTCCCGCCGCTCGCACACACCCCAGTCACCAAGCGTGTCGCCTACGAACTGACGGGCCGCGCGCACCGAGGCACGGGCCCGAGGGAACCGCTGCTGCCGAGACAAGGACATAGCACCCCACCGCCTTAACGCTGAGCTTCCAAGGCCTCACAGAACGTATCGCTATTCGCGAAAAGCAGCAAGGTCTGCAGGCTGGGATAGCGCAGAGGTGTCGCTTAACGTGGGCACCGGCAGAGCACGACGGACACTCAGGAGGCAGCGTGAGCGGCAGCGGATGGACCAGCACGTCGATGCCGTACCTGACCCCTCGCGCCGACGGGGAACCCGACGCCTGGACCGCCGAGGCCGAGGCGGCGGGCCGTCGCGGCGCGCAGCGCATCCTGCACGCCGGTGAGGCCGGCGCCCCGGCCGAGGTCGCCCGAATGCTCGACCTCGCGACCGGGGAGACCGCCGTCGTCCGCCGCCGGATCATCGAACTCGACGGCGAGCCAACCGAATTGACCGACACCTATTACCCTGCCGGCATCGCCGCAGGCACCCCTCTGGCCGGCACGGCAAAGATCCGGGGCGGCGCGGTGACCCTGCTGGCCGGGCTGGGACACATCGGCGTACGGGCCGTCGAGAACGTGACGGCCCGGATGCCGGGCGCCGAGGAGCGGGAGCACCTGCGCCTCGGACCGGGCGAACCGGTCCTTCAACTCGCCCGGACCACCTACGACTCGGCGGGCCGGCCGATCCAGGCCGACGTGATGGTCATGCCTGCCGGACGCCAGCAGTTGCGGTACGAGATCGACATCGAGGTCGCATGACCCTGTCCAGCGCCGACGCCTCGGGACCCGACCCCCGGCCGCTCCACGCCCGCATCGCCGCCGATCTCCGTGACGAGATCATGAGCGGCGGCCTCCCTCCTGGATCGAAGCTGCCTTCCACCGCGCAGCTGAAGGCCCGCTTCGATGCCTCCAACGCCACGATCCAGAAGGCCGTCCAGCTCCTCAAGGACGAAGGGCTGGCCCTGGGTCGTGCGGGCTCGGCCGTGACCGTACGGGACACCCGCCAGCGGGCCGTTCGCCCGGCCGGATCCCTGACACCGGCCGTGGACGGGGCGGCGTACCCCTGGCTCGCCGAAGCATCGGAACCGGCCCGCGCGGCGCACAGCACCCTGCTGGCGGTGGAAGAGGTGCCCGTCGTCGGTGATGTCGCTGCCGCGCTCGGACTCCCTGAGGGCAGGCCGGCCGTGTGCAGGCGCCAGCTGATCACCATCGAAGACGAACCCGCCGAGCTGGTGAGCTCGTACTACCCGCCGGACCTCGCTCGCGGCACCGCTCTCGCGGATCCCCGCCGGATCCGGGGCGGCACTCCGACCCTGCTGACCGAGCTCGGCTTCCCGCCCCACCGCAGCGTGGACCGGCTCTCCGCCCGCGTCGCGACGCAGGAGCAGTACACAGCACTGCGGCTGCCCGGCGACCTCCCCGTCCTGCGGACCCTCCGTACGGTTTACAGCGCGGAGGGACAGCCGATCGAGGTCACCGTGATGGTGAAGGCAGGCCACCTGTACGAGCTCCAGTACGAGTTCACGCCCGAAGCCTGACCACCCCCGGAACGCCACAACGCCCGCCACCCCTGGTCGGGGACGTGGCGGGCGTTGTGTCGAGTGCCGTACTTCGTTGTACGGACCGTATGAGGGGTCCCGGCGAGCCGGGGGTACCGCAGAGACCTCAGCCGCCACTCCGACGGCCGGAGGCCGGCGCAGCCGGGCGAAGCCCGGGAGGCCGCCTGCGGCCGAGCGGTGCGAGCGCGGCGTCGAGAATCAGACGGTGATCGAGCGGTCCGTCGGCTTGACCGGGTACGGGAGGGCGCTGGTGCCGGTCAGGAAGCGGTCCACACCGCGGGCGGCCGAGCGGCCTTCCGCGATGGCCCAGACGATCAGCGACTGGCCGCGGCCGGCGTCGCCGGCGACGAAGACGCCGTCGACGTTGGTCGCGTAGGAGGCGTCGCGCTCGATGTTGCCGCGCGCGTCCATCGCCAGGCCGAACTGCGCCGTCAGGCCGTTCTCCTGGTCGGTGCCGGTGAAGCCCATCGCCAGGGTGACCAGCTGCGCGGGGAGGACGCGCTCGGTGCCGGGCTTCTGGACGAGCTTGCCGCCCTCGAAGGCGACCTCGACCAGGTGGAGGGCCTGGACGTTGCCGTCCTCGTCGCCCTCGAAGTGGGTGGTGGAGACGGAGTAGATCCGCTCGCCGCCCTCCTCGTGGGCCGAGGTGACCTTGTACAGCATGGGGAACGTCGGCCAGGGCTGGCCGGTGGGCCGGTCCTCCGACGGGCGGGGCATGATCTCCAGCTGCGTGACCGAGGCCGCGCCCTGGCGGTGGGCGGTGCCCACGCAGTCCGCGCCGGTGTCACCGCCGCCGATGACGACCACGTGCTTGCCCTCGGCCGTGATGGGGGGCGCCATGAAGTCGCCCTCCTGGACCTTGTTCGCGAGCGGGAGGTACTCCATCGCGAAGTGGATGCCCTTGAGCTCGCGACCCGGGACCGGCAGGTCGCGGGAGACGGTGGCGCCCGCCGCGATGACCACCGCGTCGAACCGCTTGCGCAGGTCGGTCGCGGTGATGTCGCGGCCGACCTCGACGCCGGTGCGGAACTTGGTGCCCTCCGCGCGCATCTGCTCGATGCGGCGGTTGATGTGCACCTTCTCCATCTTGAACTCGGGGATGCCGTAGCGCAGCAGGCCGCCGACGCGGTCGGCGCGCTCGTACACCACCACGGTGTGGCCGGCCCGGGTCAGCTGCTGGGCCGCGGCGAGACCCGCCGGGCCGGAGCCGATGACGGCGGCGGTCTTGCCGGACAGACGCTCGGGCGCCTGCGGGGTGACGTCGCCGTTGTCCCACGCCTTGTCGATGATCGAGACTTCGACGTTCTTGATCGTGACGGCCGGCTGGTTGATGCCGAGCACGCAGGCGGACTCGCACGGCGCCGGGCACAGCCGCCCGGTGAACTCCGGGAAGTTGTTCGTCGCGTGCAGGCGCTCGGAGGCGGCGGTCCAGTCCTCGCGGTACGCGAAGTCGTTCCACTCCGGGATCAGGTTCCCGAGCGGGCAGCCGTTGTGGCAGAACGGGATGCCGCAGTCCATGCAGCGGCCGGCCTGCTTGCTGATGATCGGGAGCAGCGAGCCCGGAACGTAGACCTCGTTCCAGTCCTTCAGCCTCTCGGCCACCGGACGGGTGCAGGCGGTCTCGCGGGGGGTGGTGAGGAAGCCCTTCGGGTCAGCCATTGGTCGCCGCCTCCATCATCTTCTCCGTGGTCTCGGACTCGGAGAGTCCGGCGAGCTCAGCGGCGTCCTTGGCGGCGAGCACTGCCTTGTACGTGGTCGGAATGATCTTGCTGAAGCGGGCCGCCGAGGCGGTCCAGTCAGCCAGGAGCTTCGCGGCCACGGTCGAGCCGGTCTCCTCCTCGTGGCGGCGCACCACATCGTGCAGCCACTGGGAGTCTGTGTCGGACAGAGCTTCGAGCGCGCCCGTGTTGCCGACGTTGACGTTGGCCGGGTCCAGGTCGATGACGTACGCGACGCCGCCCGACATGCCGGCCGCGAAGTTGCGGCCCGTCTCGCCGAGGACGACCGCGGTGCCGCCGGTCATGTACTCGCAGCCGTGGTCGCCCACGCCTTCCGAGACGACCAGGGCGCCGGAGTTGCGGACGCAGAAGCGCTCGCCGGTGCGGCCGCGCAGGAACAGCTCGCCGCCGGTGGCGCCGTAGCCGATCGTGTTGCCCGCGATGGTCGAGTACTCGGCCAGGTGGTCGGCGCCCCGGTCGGGACGGACCACGACGCGGCCGCCGGAGAGGCCCTTGCCGACGTAGTCGTTGGCGTCGCCCTCCAGGCGCAGGGTCACGCCCTTCGGCAGGAAGGCGCCGAAGGACTGGCCGGCGGAGCCGGTGAAGGTCAGGTCGATGGTGTTGTCGGGCAGGCCCGCACCGCCGAACTTCTTCGTGACCTCGTGGCCGAGCATGGTGCCGACCGTGCGGTTGATGTTGCGGATCGCGACCTGGGCGCGGACCGGCAGCGCGGTCTCGGCCGAGTCGGCGTTCAGCGCGTCCGCGGCGAGGCGGATGAGCTCGTTGTCGAGCGCCTTCTCCAGGCCGTGGTCCTGCTCGATCAGGGCGTGGCGGACCGCGCCCTCGGGCAGCTCCGGCACGTAGAAGAGCGGCTCCAGGTCGAGACCCTGCGCCTTCCAGTGCGTGACGGCCTTGCTGGTGTCGAGGAGCTCGGCGTGGCCGACGGCCTCCTCGATCGTGCGGAAGCCCAGCTCGGCGAGGAGCTCGCGCACCTCCTCCGCGATGAACTCGAAGAAGTTGACGACGAACTCGGGCTTGCCGGAGAACCGGTCGCGCAGGACCGGGTTCTGGGTGGCGATGCCGACCGGGCAGGTGTCCAGGTGGCAGACGCGCATCATGACGCAGCCGGAGACGACGAGCGGCGCGGTCGCGAAACCGAACTCCTCGGCGCCGAGCAGCGCGGCGATGATGACGTCGCGGCCGGTCTTGAGCTGGCCGTCCGTCTGGACCACGATGCGGTCGCGCAGCCCGTTGAGCAGCAGGGTCTGCTGGGTCTCGGCGAGGCCGAGCTCCCAGGGACCGCCCGCGTGCTTCAGCGAGGTGAGCGGGGAGGCGCCCGTACCGCCGTCGTGGCCGGAGATGAGGACGACGTCCGCGTGGGCCTTGGAGACACCGGCCGCGACCGTACCCACGCCGACCTCGGAGACCAGCTTCACGTGGATGCGGGCGACCGGGTTGGCGTTCTTGAGGTCGTGGATCAGCTGAGCCAGGTCCTCGATGGAGTAGATGTCGTGGTGCGGCGGCGGGGAGATCAGGCCGACGCCCGGGGTGGAGTGCCGGGTCTTGGCGACCCACGGGTAGACCTTGTGGCCGGGCAGCTGGCCGCCCTCGCCGGGCTTGGCGCCCTGCGCCATCTTGATCTGGATATCGTCCGCGTTGACCAGGTACTCGCTCGTCACACCGAAGCGGCCGGAGGCGACCTGCTTGATGGAGGAGCGGCGCGCCGGGTCGTACAGGCGGTCCGGGTCCTCGCCGCCCTCACCGGTGTTGGACTTGGCGCCCAACTGGTTCATGGCGATGGCGAGGGTCTCGTGCGCCTCCTTGGAGATGGAGCCGTACGACATGGCGCCGGTGGAGAAGCGCTTGACGATGTCGGCGACCGACTCGACCTCGTCGATGGAGATCGACGGGCGGGCTCCTGACTCGTCGGTCTTGAACCCGAAAAGGCCGCGGAGCGTCATCAGGCGCTCGGACTGCTCGTTCACCCGGTCGGTGTACTGCTTGAAGATGTCGTACCGGCGGTTGCGCGTGGCGTGCTGCAGGCGGAAGACCGTGTCCGGGTCGAACAGGTGCGGCTCGCCCTCGCGGCGCCACTGGTACTCGCCGCCGATCTCCAGCGCGCGGTGCGTGGCTGCGATGCCGGAGGCCGGGTACGCCTTGGTGTGGCGCGCGGCCACCTCCTTGGCGATGACGTCCAGACCGGCGCCGCCGATCTTGGTGGCGGTGCCCTGGAAGTACGCCTGGACGAACTCCTCGTTCAGGCCGACGGCCTCGAACACCTGGGCGCCGCGGTAGGAGGCGACGGTGGAGATGCCCATCTTGGACATGACCTTCAGGACGCCCTTGCCGAGCGCGTAGATCAGGTTCTTGATGGCCTGCTCCGGCTCCAGGCCGGAGAGGAAGGTACCGGCGCGCAGGAGGTCCTCGACGGACTCCATGGCGAGGTACGGGTTGACCGCGGCCGCGCCGTAGCCGATGAGCAGCGCGACGTGGTGGACCTCGCGGACGTCGCCGGCCTCGACCAGCAGGCCCACCTGGGTGCGCTGCTTGGTGGCGATGAGGTGGTGGTGCACGGCGGAGGTGAGCAGCAGCGACGGGATCGGCGCGTGCTCGGCGTCGGAGTGGCGGTCCGAGAGGACGATCAGGTGCGCGCCGTTCTCGATGGCCGCGTCGACCTCCCCGCGGATCTCCTCGAGGCGGGCCGCCAGCGCGTCGCCGCCGCCCGAGACCCGGTACAGGCCCGAGAGGGTGGCGGCCTTCATGCCCGGCATGTCGCCGTCGGCGTTGACGTGTATCAGCTTGGCGAGCTCGTCGTTGTCGATCACCGGGAACGGCAGCGTGACGCTGCGGCAGGACGCGGCGGTCGGCTCGAGCAGGTTGCCCTGCGGGCCGAGCGAGGACAGCAGCGAGGTGACGAGCTCCTCGCGGATGGCGTCCAGCGGCGGGTTGGTGACCTGCGCGAAGAGCTGGGTGAAGTAGTCGAAGAGCAGCCGGGGGCGCTCGGACAGGGCCGCGATCGGGGAGTCCGTGCCCATGGAGCCGAGTGGCTCGCCGGCGGTGCGGGCCATCGGCGCGAGGATGATCCGGAGCTCTTCCTCGGTGTAGCCGAAGGTCTGCTGGCGGCGGGTGACCGATGCGTGGGTGTGCACGATGTGCTCACGCTCGGGCAGGTCCGTCAGCTCGATCTCGCCCGTCTCCAGCCATTCGGCGTACGGGTGCTCGGCGGCCAGCGAGTCCTTGATCTCGTCGTCTTCGATGATCCGCTTCTGGGCGGTGTCGACGAGGAACATCTTGCCGGGCTGCAGGCGGCCCTTGCGGACGACCTTGGCCGGGTCGATGTCCAGGACGCCGACCTCGGAGGAGAGCACGACGAAGTCGTCGTCGGTGACCCAGTAGCGGCCGGGGCGCAGGCCGTTGCGGTCGAGGACCGCGCCGACCTGGGTGCCGTCGGTGAAGGTGACGCAGGCGGGGCCGTCCCACGGCTCCATCTGCGTGGAGTGGTACTTGTAGAACGCGCGGCGGGCCGGCGACATGGAGGTGTGGTTCTCCCACGCCTCCGGGATCATCATCAGCACGCTGTGCGGCAGCGACCGGCCGCCGAGGTGGAGCAGCTCCAGGACCTCGTCGAAGGAGGCGGAGTCGGAGGCGTCCGGGGTGCAGATCGGGAAGATCCGCTCGAGCGCGCCCTCGCCGAAGAGGCCGGAGGCCAGCTGGGACTCGCGGGCCTTCATCCAGTTCCGGTTGCCCTTGACCGTGTTGATCTCGCCGTTGTGCGCGACGAAGCGGTACGGGTGGGCGAGCGGCCAGGACGGGAAGGTGTTCGTCGAGAACCGGGAGTGGACCAGGGCGATCGCCGAGGCGAAGCGGCGGTCGGAGAGGTCCGGGAAGAAGGGCTCGAGCTGGCCGGTGGTCAGCATGCCCTTGTAGACGATGGTGCGCGCGGAGAGCGACGGGAAGTAGACCCCGGCCTCGCGCTCGGCGCGCTTGCGCAGCACGAAGGCCTTGCGGTCCAGCTCGATGCCGCTCGTCCCGTTGCTGACGAACAGCTGCGAGAAGGCCGGCATGGTGGCGCGGGCGCCGTTGCCGAGCAGGTCCGGGGTGACCGGGACCTCGCGCCAGCCGAGGACCGTGAGGTTCTCCTCGGCGGCGATGGCCTCGATCTGCTCCACGGCGACGGCCTGTGCGGTGCCGTCGGCGGGGAGGAAGGCGATGCCGACGGCGTACGCGCCGGCCTCGGGAAGGTCGAACCCGGCCACGTCGCGCAGGAACGCGTCCGGGACCTGGGAGAGGATGCCGGCGCCGTCGCCCGAGTCGGGCTCGGAGCCGGTGGCGCCTCGGTGCTCGAGGTTCCGCAATACGGTCAGCGCCTGCTCGACCAGCGTGTGGCCGGCCTCGCCGGTGAGGTTGGCCACAAAGCCGACGCCGCAGGCGTCGTGCTCGTTGCGCGGGTCGTACATGCCCTGCTGGGCGGGGCGACCGTCCATGGGCGACCAGGCGTTGTTGCTGAGGCCGGTCGCGGAGTGCGTGGATGCGGAACGCATCGGCTCTCCCGTCGTCGTCGTGGCATATGTGCATAGCCGAGGGACGACGTTGGCCCTCTGCGAAATTTCGTGCAGATTACATGATGACGACAATCCCGAGAAGCGGATATGTCATTCCAGCATGCGGACACTGCCCGGACAGACAAGAGGGGACTTTCGCGGGTGTCCTGCGATCGGGACACGGGACGAAGGTCCCGGTGCGGGGCGGGCCTCATTGCCCGGCGCCCAAGGTCTGATGCCCGACGGACACGCGATCGAAACCGCCGGGTAACTGGCTACTTATGTTGCCTACTGCATAGTGTCTCACTCCCTGCCCGGTCAGCCTACGGCTCCGCCGATCCAGGTTCCCAGGATGTACGTCACACCCGCGGCCGCGCCACCCAGGACGAGCTGGCGCATCCCGCTGTACCACCAGGACCGGGCCGTGACCCGGGAGACGACCGCACCGCAGGCGAAGAGCCCCAGCAGCGCCAGCAGGACCGCCGGCCACAGGGTGGCCGCGCCGAGCAGGTAGGGCAGCAGCGGGACGAGCGCGCCGAGCGCGAACGACCCGAAGGAGGACACGGCGGCGACCATCGGCGACGGCAGGTCGTCCGGGTCGATCCCCAGCTCCTCGCGGGCGTGGATCTCCAGCGCCTGCTCCGGGTCGCGGGACATCTGCATGGCCACCTCGCGGGCCAGCGCGGGCTCGACGCCGCGCGACACGTAGAGCTCGGCCAGCTCCTCCATCTCGTCGACGGGGTGCTTGCGCAGCTGCTGGCGCTCTATCTCCAGCTCCGCGAGCACGAGCTCGCGCTGCGAGGCGACGGAGGTGTACTCGCCGGCGGCCATCGAGAAGGCGCCGGCCGCGAGACCGGCCAGGCCGGTGACCGCGATGACGTGCGGGGCGACGGCCCCGCCGGCCACGCCGGTCATCAGGGCGAGGTTGGAGACGAGCCCGTCCATCGCGCCGAAGACCGCCGGGCGCAGCCATCCACCGTTCACGTCGCGGTGAGTGTGGTTGTCGCGGTGGGCGGTGTGAAGCGGTGCTTGGATGTCAATGATGGACATGCGGACTATCTCCCCTTTTGTACGAGTGGGCGCACAGAGCTACGCCACGCTCGACGCGCAGGCACCCACTCCCCCTGAACACCTCGAAACTACGCACGATTTTTGCCGCCCGCCAGCAAGGAAGGCCGTACTTACCTGGGGTTTTGCGGGTCGGCGACCGGGTGACGGCGACACGGGCGGGGTGTTTCGCGACGAGCGACAAACCACATGCCATGGCACAAATCCCCCAAGGGCTCAATATGAGTCCCATCAAGTGGAGAGGCGCGCCATGGAGCTGATTGCATGCAATCCGCAGGTCCTCCTCGAACGGGCCCGGGGCGCTCTTCTCGGACTCGCGGTGGGTGACGCGCTGGGCGCTCCCGCGGAGAACATGAAGCCGTCGGAGATCCGGGCCAAATGGGGCCGGATCGAGGGCTTCGTCTCGGACGACCCGGCGGGCACGGACGACACGGAATACGCGATCTTCTCGGGCCTGCTGCTGGCCCGCCACGGATCGGCGCTCACCGTCGCGCACGTCGAACGCGCGTGGCACCACTGGATCGCGGACCTGGACGAGGGCCCGTTCCGCGGCGCGGGCTTCAGCGAGCGCGGCACCCTCGAGAACCTCCGCCGGGGCCTGGCCGCCCCCATCTCGGCCCAGCACCGCCACGCCTGGTCGGACGGCCTCGCCATGCGCGCGGCCCCGTTCGGCGTCTTCGCGGCGGGCCGGCCGGCGGAGGCCGCGCGGCTGGTCGCCATCGACGGCTGCGTCAGCCACGACGGCGAGGGCATCTACGGCGGCCAGGCCGTCGCGGCGGGCGTCGCGGCGGCGATGGCCGGGGGCTCCCCGGCCTCGGTCGTCTCGGCCGCCCTGTCGGTCATCCCGTCGGACTCCTGGACGGCGCGCTCCCTGCGCCGGGCGGTCACGGCCGCGCCGCGCGGCGAACGGGCCGTGCGCTCGGCGGTGGTGATCGGCGGCTATCCGTGGACGGACCTGGCCCCGGAGGCGGTGGGCCTGGCGTTCGGCGCGTTCGCCGCGTGCGCGGGCGACTTCTCCGGCTCGGTCCTGATGGCCGTCAACATGGGCCGGGACGCGGACACCACGGCGGCGGTGGCGGGCGCCCTCGCCGGAGCCATGTCCGGCGCCCCCGCCATCCCGGCCGCTTGGTCCTCGGCGATCGGCCCGGTCCGCGGGAGCTGCCTCCCGTCGATGCGCGGCTACCACGTCCTGGACATCGCGGACCTCCTCACCCCGGAAGCCGAGACCCCCCGATGACCCTGACCCCGGGACTTAGAAAGGGGTAGACGTGGGAAGGGTATAAGGGGTATAAGGGACAGGCGCGGCGGTCGGGCGGGTGAGCAGGGCAGGGGTCATCGCCTGAGGTCCTTCCGGGAATCCGGGTCCGGTGCCGCTGTGCGGGGGCACCTCGGAGCCCGTGAACGGGTACGGCCCGCCGAACGGCAGGGCCGATGCCCGAGGCGCGGGGCGGTCTGGCCCGTCGCGCGTCGGGGAGCCGGCTGTCAGACGACAGCGGTCCCGAGAGGTGGACCCCGTGAGGTGAGGGCGTCGGCGAGCAGGAGGTTGCGCAGGGGCCGGGCCCGGTGGTCCCGGCGGCAGCGGACGCGCGGCCGGTGCGCGGGCGCGGGGAGGCGGAAGAACAGCCGCAGCGGTACGAGGATCCGGGCGGCGAAGGCACGCAGGACGCGGAAGGCGCCCCGTTCCCCGTAGGCGAGCCAGAGGCCGCAGACGAGGGCGGCGAGGAGGTGGGCGGCGAGCATGCCGAGCGGCGACATGGAGAGCATGTCGTGCCCGCCCGCCATCGGCATCGGCGTCGGCATGGACGTGTACATCGACATCGACATCGGTGCCGGTGACGGCACGGGCACCGTCATGGAGGCCGCGCCGTCGGTCAGCGCGTGCACGGAGTGCATGGCGTGCTGGGCGTGGCCGCCCGCGCCGCCGCCCGTGCCCGGAGCGGGCGGGCGCGGCGGGAGCACGGGCGGGGAGCAGAGCAGGTACTGGACCCACCGCCCGACCAGCCCGCCCGCCGAGTCCGGGGCCGCGGGCGACCCCGGAGTGCCCGACGCGCCCACGGCACCGGCCGCCGACGGGACGACCGCGAGGCGGCCCGCGAAGCGGTCCGCGACCGCCTGGGCCAGCGAGAACCCGCCGTGCAGCGCGGCCTGGACGGCGACGGTCGCCGAGATGACCGCCGGCAGCCCGCGCTCGCGTCCCGCGAGGATCCAGCCGGCCGCGGCGGTGACGGCGAACGCCGCCGCCATCGCCCGCCGGGGGACGGCCGTCCCCGACATGAGCACGTGCCCGAGGGAGGAGAGCAGCACGCAGGTGGCCGCGAACATCGCAGCCCGTACCGCGCGGCAACACCGACCCGGAGTCATGGCGCAGTCATCGTTGCACCGACCCCGGGGCGGCGACAGGGTGCATCAGGATTTCTCATGCACCGCTCTAGCCGGGATGTGTCACACACCACAACCGCCCCCGGGAACTGGGGTGTTCGCCCGTCCGACTCCTGCTGCGGACCGGAGATCCGGCAGCGGGAACGGAGCGCGCGGTGGGGGAACGCAGTACGTCGGCGAAGGCGCCAGGGGGGCCTCGGATGCCGGGAACACCAGGGCCGCCAGGGACACCGGGGACACCAGGGACACCCGTACGGCGCGGTGCGGTGCGGTCGGAGGGCATGCTGACGGCCCTGCTCACCGGCGCCATGGCCTTCTCGATGCTGCAGCTGTTCCTCTTCGGCGCGCTCGGCCCCAGGCTGGTGGCCGAGTGGGGCGTCTCGGCGGCCGTGCTCGGTCTGACGACCACGATCGGATTCGGCACGGCGGCCGTGCTGTCGCCGTTCGGCGGCCGCCTGGTGGACCGGATCGGGCCGCGCCGCTCCCTCGTCCTGCTCCTGTCGGTGTCCGCCGCGACGCTCGCGCTGATCGGCTCCGCACCCGGCCCCGGCTTCCTCCTCGCCGCCGTCGCGCTGGGCGGAGTGCCCCAGGCCCTGGCCAACCCGGCGACCAACAAGGCGATCCTCGCCGCCGTGGCCCCCGCCCGGCGCGGGCCGGTGACCGGCATGAAGCAGTCCGGCGTCCAGCTCGGCGCCTTCGCGGCCGGGCTGCCGCTCACGGCGCTGGCCGGTACGGCCGGCTGGCGCGGGGCCGTGTGGACGGCGGCGGCCGCGGCCGCGCTGGCGGCCCTGTGGGCGCTGCGCGCCCTGCCCGCAGACCCTCCGGCGAAGCCCGCCGCGCCGCGCTCCTCGCTCGTCCCCCGGGGCGACATCGCCTGGCTGGCGGTGTTCTCCCTCTTCCTGGGCTCCGGGATCGCCTCGGTGAACACCTACGTCGCCCTGTTCGGCGCGCAGCGGCTCGACATGGGCCCCACTGCGGCCGGCGCCCTGGTCGCGGTGCTCGGCGTCGCGGGCATCGGCGGCCGGATCGGCTGGTCGAAGGCGGCCCGGCCGGGGCGCGCGCAGTGGCTGCCGGGCCTGCTGGCGGCCGGATCGGTCGGGGCGGCCGTGCTGCTGGCGGCGGCGCTCAGCGCGGGGCCGCTGGTCTGGGTGGCCGCCGTGGCCGTCGGGGTGTTCGCCGTATCGGCCAACGCCGTCTCGATGGTGCTGGTGATGCAGCGCTCCGCCCCCGGCCGGGCCGGCCAGGACTCGGCGCTCGTGGCCGCCGGATTCTTCACCGGGTTCGCCGTGGGCCCGCCCCTCTTCGGCCCGCTCGCGGACGCGGGCCGCTACGGCGAGGGCTGGCTGCTGGTCGCCGCCGAGTTCGCCCTGGCCTGCGCCGTGGCGACGGTGTGGGCGCTGCGGGAGCGGCGCGCACGGGCCGCGGCGGCCGCCGCGTGAGCGGGCCCGCGTGGGCGGGGCGGGCGCTGGCCGACGTCCTCGACCGGGTCGCCGTCGGCGCGGCCGAGGCCGGCGACCGGTTCCCGCTGTACGCCGACCCGGGGACGGGCCGCTGGACGACCACCGGCCGCGGCTCGTGGGCCGGCGGCTTCTGGGCGGGGCTGCTGTGGCTGCGCGCCCGGCACACCGGCGCCCCGGGCGACCGGGCCGCCGCCTCCGCGTGCACCGCGCGGCTGGCCGGCTGGGTGGACGCGGACACCTCCACGCGCGGGCTGATCCTCTGGTACGGCACCGCGCTCGCGGCAGGCGACCCCGCCGCCGCCGGGCTCCGTACGCGGGCGGCCGCGGCCTGCCTGTCGGCCGTGGACGCGGAACTGGGCCTGGTCCCCTGGGGATCGGCCTTCGGCGGGCCCCGCCTGCTGGCCCGCGTGGACGGCGTCCCGGGCCTGGTCCCCCTCCTCGCCGCCGCCGGCCCCGGGGGCGCCGCGGCGGCCGCCTCCCACCTGGCCCGCCATCTGGACCTGTGCCTCACCCCGGGTCCCGGGCTCGTCCCCGCCCTGGGCTTCGCCGCGGGGGAGGGGTGGCGGGCCTGCGGGGATCCGCCCGTCGGCTGGAGCAGGGGCCGGGCCTGGCTACTGCTGGCGCTGGCCGACGCGCTGCACCGGACCGACGTGGCCGGGCTGCTGACGGGGAGTCCGCGGGAGCTCGCGGAGCGGCTGGCCGACGCGTGGGCGGGGCCCGGCGCGCCGCTCGTCCCGCCGGCCGACGTGGCGCTGCCCGAGGGCCCGTCGGACACCTCCGCGGCCGCCGTGACGGCCGTCGCGCTGCTGAAGCTCGCCCGCGTCCCGGGCCCGGGGGCCGCACGGTACGCGGCCCGCGCGGCCGCGATCCTGGAGCGGCTGGCCGGAGCGCACCTGTCGGACGGCAGGCTGCTGGACGGCTGCTACGACGCCGGGAAGGGCATCGCGGTCCGGCACGAACTGGTGTGGGGCACCTTCTTCCTGGCGCTCGGACTGGCCGAGCTGACCGGCCGGCTCGACATCCGGGACGTCTGACCGCCGGCGCTGCGGTGCGTGCCCGCGCTGCTCGTGCCCGCGCTGCTCTTGCCCGCGCTGCGGGGCGTGCCCGCGCTGCCGCTCGTGCCCGCGCTGCCGCTCGTGCCCGCGCTGCCGCTCGTGCCCGCGCTGCCGCTCGTGCCCGCGCTGCCGCTCGTGCCCGCGCTGCCGCTCGTGCCCGCGCTGCCGCTCGTGCCCGCGCTACGCCCCGTACCCCCGCAGGACCCGCCTCGCCACCGACGTGATGTGGAGTTCGTCCGGGCCGTCGAGGATGCGGGCGGCGCGGCCCGACCGGTAGAGGGCGGGCAGGGCGGTGTCCGGGCCGAGGCCGGCCGCGCCGTGGACCTGGATCGCGGAGTCCGTCACCAGCTGGAGCATGCGCGCCGCCGCCACCTTGGCCAGGCCCACCTCGACGTGCGCGTCCAGCCCGGCGTCGATCCTGGCCACGGCCTCGTGGACGAGCGGGCGGGTGGTGCGCAGGGCGAGGAGCGCCTCGAAGACGTGCTGCTGGACGAGCTGGTGCCCGCCGAGCGGCCCGCGCGAGCCCGTACGGGAACCCGCGCGCCCGCACATGAGGTCGAAGGCGCGCTGCGCCTGGCCGAGCCAGCGCAGGCAGCGCAGCGTACGGCCCAGCTGGAGCCGTTCCCCGGCGATGTCCAGGGCCCGGCCGCGCTCGCCGAGGAGGTGGTCGGCGGGCACCCGGACCCGGTCGAACTCGATCTCCCACTGGCCGGACGCGCCGAACACGGGCAGCTCGCGCACCACCCGGAAGCCCTGCGACGAGGTGGGGACGACGAGGAGGGAGAGCCCCGCGCGGTCGCCCGGCCCGCCGTCGGTGCGGACGAGGACGGTGACCAGACCGGCTTCGGCGGCGTGCGAGGTGAACCACTTGCGGCCGCTCACCGTCCAGCTCCCGTCGGGCTGTTCGACGGCGCGGGTGGCGGTGAGGAACGGGTCGGTGCCCGGCACGTCCGGCTCCGTCATGGCGTAGCAGGCCCGCAGCTCCCCGGCCGTCAGCCGCGCGGGGTACAGGGCGCGCACCCGGTCGCTCCCGTGGCGCAGCAGCATCGTGGCGTCCAGCAGCGGGGCCGAGCCCAGGGCCGCCGGCCCGTGGTCGCTCGCCCCCTCGGCCTCGGCGAGGAGGGCGTACGCGGCCAGTCCGAGGCCCTGGCCGCCCAGTTCGGCGGGGAGGGGCAGGGCCCACAGGCCCGCCTCCCTCGCCTCGTCCTGGAGCCCCCGCAGGGCGGTCGCCGCGGCCGGCCCGCCCGCGTCCAGCACGGGCTCGCGGGGCATCACCCGCTCGCGCACGAAGTCGGCGACCCGGTCCTTCAACTGCGCGTCAGGGCCGCGCCGTTCGGGGCGGGGGGCCGCCCCTTGGCCGAGGGTCGCCCGGTCCCGCGGCCCTCGGTTCTGCGCCACTCGGATCTCCACCACTTTCCTCCAGCCCGCCGGGAACCCGTGGGAACGGCAGTCCGACTGCCTCCCCGAGGAACTGGTCGGGTGCGCCCGCCCCTTGGTTCCCGCGCCCGGATCACCAGCGGCGCCGGCCGACCGCCGGAGCCGGGAGAAGAGGAGAGGCATGGCGTCACCAGCCGTCACCCAGACCGCGCGGCCGCTCGACGGCCTGCACTTCACCGCCTCGGGGCCGGCCGCCCTCACCGGACCGGTGGCCGAGCACCTGAGGCTGCTGGGGGCCGCCGCCGGTACGGGTCCGGCCGCGCGGGAGGGCGACCGGGCGGGCCGGATCACACTGGGCGGCAGCGGGTCCGGCATCGGTAGCGGCAGCGGGTCCGGCGGCGGGTCCGGCAGCGGTTTCGGCGGCTCCGCCACCGCCACCGCCGCCATCGCCTGGTCCGCGGCCCCGGACGGCTCGGCGGACACCCTGTCGGGCCGCGCCGTCACCGACGAGGCGACCGCGCAGGCCGCCACCGGCATCATGGCCGTCCACGGCCGCCGCGACGGCGAACCGCGCGGCCTCGCCGTCGACTACGCCCTCGGTGCCGCGGCCGTCCTGACCACCCAGGGCCTGCTCGCGGGCCTCCTCGCCCAGGCCAGGGGCGGTTCCTCGGCCGGCGTGGACACCTACGTCGACCGGGCCGGGCTGCTGGTCGTCTCCCAGTACCTCGCGGCGACCGGGGCGGATGAGGGCGAAGCCGCCGAACTGGCCGCGGGCGGACCCCCCTTCACGGCCGCCGACGGCACCCTCTTCGAGCTGGAGACCCTCGACCCGGGCGCCTGGGCCGGATTCTGGCGGGCCCTGGACGCCCCCGCCGACGCGATACGGGCGGGCTGGCGGCCCTTCCAGTTCCGGTACGCCACCGCGTGCGCCCCCTTCCCCGACGCCCTGCACGCCACCACCCGCGCGCACGGCTGGCAGCGGATCCGGGACGCGGCGGCGGCCTCGGGAGCCGAGGTCTGCCGGCTGCGGAGCCTGACCGAGCGGGCCGCCGAACACGACGGAGCCGCCCCCTGGACCCTGGCCCCGTACGACTCCGGCGGCGGCCTGCCCCATGCGGTGCCCGCCGCCGTGCCCCACGCCGTGCCCGCCGCCCCGCGGCCGGCGAAGCCGCTGGCCGGGCTGACCGTGCTGGAGGCCGGCCGCCGCATCCAGGCGCCGCTCGCGGCCCATCTGCTCGGGCTGCTCGGCGCCGACGTCGTCCGCATCGAGCCGCCGGGCGGCGACCCGCTGCGCGGCATGCCGCCGGCCTGCTCGGGCGTCTCCGCCCGCTGGCTGGCGCTGAACCGGGGCAAGCGGGCCGTGGAGATGGACATCAAGTCGCCCGCGGACCGGCTCCGGCTGCGGGACCTGGCGGCCGACGCCGACGTCTTCCTGCACAACTGGGCCCCGGGCAAGGCCGCCGAGCTGGGCCTCGACCACGACGACCTCGCGGCGGCCAACCCCGCGCTCGTGTACGCGTACACCGGCGGCTGGGGGACCGGCCGGATCACCGACGCCCCGATGGGCACCGACTTCATGGTCCAGGCCCGCACCGGGGTCGGCGAGGCCGCCCGCTCCGAGGGCGAGGTGCCCGCGCCCTCCCTGATGACCCTGCTCGACGTACTGGGCGGGCTGCTCGGCGCCGAGGCCGTCCTCGCGGGGCTGCTGCTGCGCGAGCGCACCGGGCGCGGGGTGCGCGTCGACTCCTCGCTGCTGGGAGCCGCCGACGTGCTCACCCTCCCGGCCCTGCGCCGGGCCCGGCGCGGGGAGAACCCCCGGCGGCCCGCCGGATTCCGTACGCCCCTGCGGACCGCCGACGGCTGGATCGCCCCCGCCGACGCGGACGCCGGCGCCTGCGCGGCGGCCGCCGCCGCCCACGGGCTCGCCGGCCTGCCCACCGAGGACGCCCTGCGCGCGCTGCGCGGGCGCGGACTCCACGCGACCGCCGTCACCACCGACCTGGCCGACCTGCACCACGACCCGCGCTTCGGCGGCTCGATCAGCCGCGACGCGCACGGTGCCCCCGCCGTTCCCGACCCCTGGAGCTTCCGATGACCGTCGCCCTGCACGATCTGCTGCCCGCCGGCCTGCGCCGTTCCTGGGCCGTCGACGGGACCTGTCCCGACCTCGACCTCTACAGCCTCTTCCGCGCCCGCCAGATCGCCGACCTGCACCACACCGCGGTCATCGACGCCAAGGGCAAGCTCTGCTACACCGCGCTGGACCGCAAGGTGCGATGTCTGGCCGCCGGACTGCGGGACCTCGGCATACGGCCGGGGGACGTGGTCGGGGTGCAACTCCCCAACGGGCGCAACGCCGTCATCGCGGACCTGGCCCTGGCCGCCCTCGGCGCGGTCGTCCTGCCCTTCCCCGTCGGCCGCGGCGGAGCGGAGGCCCGCTGCCTGCTGCGCCGGTCCGAGGCCGTGGCGGTCATCGCCTCCGTGGAGCACCGGGGCAACCGGCACGCGGCCGATCTGCTGGCCCTGGCCGCCGAACTGCCCGCGCTGCGACACGTGATCGCCGCCGGCCGGGTGGGCACGGAACCCGAGGGAACGATTCAGCTCGCCACGCTGCTGCGCTCCGACCCGGCCGACTTCGTCCCCGTCCGGCCCGATCCCGACAGCGCCGCCCGCATCCTGGTGTCGTCGGGCTCGGAGGCGGAGCCGAAGATGATCGCGTACTCGCACAACGCGCTCGCCGGCGGCCGCGGCAACTTCCTCGCCTCCCTGATGCCCGACGGGACCCCGCCCCGCTGCCTGTTCCTCGTACCGCTCGCCTCCGCCTTCGGCTCCAGCGGCACCGCGGTCACCCTCGCCCGGCACGGCGGAACCCTCGTCGTGCTCGACCACTTCACCCCCGAGGCGGCCCTCGCGGCGGTGCGCGAGCACCGGCCCACCCACATCTTCGGCGTGCCCACGATGATCCGCATGATGCTCGACCGCCTGGAGTCGGAGGCGGCGGAAGCGGAGGCGGAAGCGGCGGAACCGGAGACGGACGGGGCGGCGGAAACGGCGGAAGCGGAGGCGGGCGCGTCCGCCCCCGGCCCCGACGCCCGCGCATTGCCCACCCCCACCGCCGTGATCCTCGGCGGCGCCGCGCTCGACGAGACCACGGCCGAGCAGGCGAGCCGCGTCTTCGGCTGCCCGGTGGTCAACCTCTACGGCTCGGCCGACGGGGTCAACTGCCACACCGGCCTGGGCTCGCCCGCCCCGGAATCGGACGCGGACGGAGCCGGCGTCGCGGCCGGCCGCCCCGACCCCCGGGTCGCCGACATCCGCATCAACCACACCGAGACGCACGAACGGCTCCCGGACGGCGAGGTCGGGGAGATCGTCGCCCGCGGCCCCATGACCCCCATGTGCTACGTCGCCTCGCCCGACCTGGACGCCCGGTACCGCACCCCCGACGGCTGGGTCCGCACCGGAGACCTGGGGCTCATCGACAAGGACGGCGTCCTGCACGTGGTCGGCCGGCTGAAGGACGTCGTCATCCGCGGCGGCGCCAACATCAGCCCCGCCGAGGTCGAACGGGAGCTGTCCTCCCACGCCCAGGTGCGGGACATCGTGTGCGTCGGCGTACCGGACGAGCTGATGGGCGAGCGGCTCGCCGCATGCGTCGTACCGCGCGGTGCGCAGAGCCCGACCCTGGGCTCGCTGGGCGCACACCTCACGCTGCGCGGCCTGGAGCCGCGCAAGCACCCCGAACGCCTCCTGGTGGTCGCGGAACTGCCGCTGACCCCGGCGGGCAAGCCCGACCGAGCGGCCCTGCGCGAGCGCCTGGTGCGGGCCGGGGCGGTGGCGTAGGAGGGGGAACGCCCACAGGGGCGGCGCGGTCCGTTCCGGACCGCGCCGCCCCTGTCTGCCTGCCCGTCCGCCGTCAGGAGGCCGGAGCGCCCATGGCCTTCTTCAACTCGGCGGCCGCGTTGCGGTAGACGGGCAGCAGGTCGAGGTCCTTGCCCGGATAGTTGACGATCTTCACCTGCTTCGCGCCCGAGTCGGGCAGGACGGTCCCCGTCGACATGTGCGCGTTGTCCAGGACCAGCGCCGGCTTCTTCGCGGACAGTTCGGCCAGCTGTACCGGGGTGACCGCCTCGGGGCCGTAGGTGCCGACCGGGGTGGCGCCGGCCAGCTTCGCGGACCAGGTCGTGAAGACCTGGCTCACCACCGCCGGGCTCTTCCCGCCGGGCCACGAGGCCTGGACCTCCTTGGAGACCCGGCCGTACTCGGTGTCGAAGTCGGCCGTCCACTTCGCGGCGGCGGCCTCGGTGCCGAACAGCTTGCCCAGCCGGGCGACTTCGGCCTTGACCTTGTCGGCGTCGTTGTCGAGGTTCACCTCGACCAGCTCGGCCTTCGAGCCGGCGGCCTCCTTGATCTTCGCGGCGTACGGCTCGAACGGCGCGTACAGCACGAAGTCCGCCTTGCCGACGGCGGCGAGGTCGGAGGGCTTGGGGTCGTAGTCCGGCGCGTGGTGCACCGACTGCGGCACGATCACCTTGACGTCCTCGGCGCCGGCGGCCTTGGCGAAGGCGCCCTCCCAGGTGGTGGTCACGACGACGACGGGCTTGCCGCCCTTGGGGGCGTCGGCACCGGCACCGGCGCCGACGCTCTTGCCGTCGCTGTCTCCGCAGCCGGTCACCAGGGCCAGTGCCAGGCCCAGGGCCGTGCTCAGTGCGAGGAGGGAAGTGCCGCGGACGCGGATTGCGGGCGCCATGAGCTGATTCTCCGTTCGGGAACGAGATGGACCGCGAGGACGAGGATCCCCGCGGTGAGGACGAGGACCGGACCGGGAGGCCAGTCCAGCCGGAGGGCGATGAGGAAGCCGGTCAGGTTCACGAAGACGCCGATCGCGACCGCCCACACCGTGATCGACCTCAGCGAAGTGCCCAGCCGGCGCGCGGCCAGGGCGGGCAGCAGGGTCAGCGCGTCGACGAGCAGGGCGCCGGTCAGCTTGATGGCCCCGGCCACCGCGACCGCGACGAGCACCAGCAGGACGGCGGTCAGCGCCCGCACCGGGACGCCCGAACACTGCGCGAGCTCCCGGTCGTAGAGCAGCAGCGCCACATCGCGCCGCCGCCACCAGAAAAGCCCCGGTACGAGGACGGCCAGCAGCCCCAGCACCACGAGATCGGCGGTGCCGACGGACAGGATCGACCCCCACAACAGGGCGAAGGCGCCGGAGGCGTTCACCCCCGAGACCGCCAGGATCAGCAGCGCGGCGGCGATCGCGAGGCTCATCAGCAGCCCCATCGCCCCGGACAGCCCGTCCGGCGTCCGGGCCAGCGGTGCGACGCCCGCTCCGGCCAGGGCGCACGCGACCAGCGCGCACAGCATGGGGTCGAGCCCCGTGAGCAGGCCGACGGCGATGCCCAGCAGCGCGACGTGCATCATCGCGAACCGCACCGGCATGATGTCCAGCCCGACGATGACCACGCCGACCACCGGCAGCCCGACGGCGGCCAGCAGCAGGGCGAAGCCCGCGCGCTGCACGGCGGCCAGCTGCAGCAGGGTGCCGAGGTCGGCGCCGGCGGCCAGGGTGGTGCTCACCGGACCTCCCGCAGCCGGCCGGCGGCCATCTCCAGTACGCGGTCGCAGCGTTCGGCGAGCGCCCGGTCGTGCGTGACGACGACGAGGGTCACGGGCAGCGCGGTCAGTACGTCGGCCGCCTCGTCCTGTCCGGCGAAGTCGAGGGCGGCGGTGGGCTCGTCGGCGAGCAGCACCCCGGCCCCGGCCGCCACGCAGCCGATGGCCCGGGCCAGGTACATCCGCTGCAACTGCCCGCCGGACAGGGTGTGCAGCGCCCGCCCGGTCAGCGGCCCCACACCGAGGCGGTCCGCGGCCTCGGCGGCCGCGCGGGGGTCACCGCTGCTGGCGAGCAGCTCGCCGCCCAGGAGGGGGAAGCGGCCGCCGGCGGGCTTCTGCGGGATCCACGCGCAGGCCCGCCGCCGCCAGGCCGCGTCGGTGCGCCGGCCGCCGACCAGGATCGAGCCGGTGACCTGCCGGTGCAGCCCGAGTACGGCGCGCAGCAGCGTGGTCTTGCCCGAGCCGTTGGTCCCGGTCAGGGCGACGCGCTCACCGGCCGCGATCTCCAGGTCGACGCCGGCCACGGCCTCGACCCGCCCGTGGCGGCACCCCACCCCTTCCATGCGCACGTCCAGCCCGCCCATCCCACAGCCCTCCGCTTCCGCTTCCACCGGCGTCATGTCACGCACGCAGGTAGTCGCGGAAGGGAGGGCCGGGGTTCCGGCGGTACGGGATCTTTTCCCGGCGGGGCTCAGAGGCCGCGGCGGCAGCGTGCGGCGACCGTGGTGATCCAGGCCATGGCGGTGATCACGCCGACGGCCAGGGTCAGGGTGCCGGCCTTGCCGCCGCTCATCGCCCAGCCGTTGCCGATCAGCAGCGCGGTGCCGGCGACGCGGGAGGCGATGGCGCGGCCGCGGTCCCCGGCGCGGCTGAAGTGGCGGCCCAGGACGTAGCAGGCGGCGATCAGCGCGGTGAAGGTGACCGACCCGGCGGCGAAGTGGGCGTAGCTGTGCCAGCTGAGCGTGGCGGGCATCCCGTAGGGGGTGCCGACGGGGAAGCCGTCGGCCGGGTCCATCACGAAGGCTCCCGCGGCGATCATGCCGAGACCGCTGATCCGCACCAGGCGCGGCGCCCAGACACCGCCGGGCGTTCCGCGCAGGGCCCGGCGCAGGCCGGTGGCCCCGATGGCGGCCAGGGCCCCGGCGAGCACGAAGTTGGTGATCTGGAGCCAGCCGAGCGAGCCGTTGCTCAGCGCGCTGAGCGGGTGGCGGGTGATGTCGTAACCCTGGCGGGTGGCGGCCTGGGTCAGGGACACGACCACCCACAGGGGCTGCGCCACGACCGCGAGGGCGAGCAGTGCGCGGGTGGAGGCGGCGGCGGTTTCGGTGCCGGCGGCGGGGGCGGTGGGGATCTGGACGGCGGTCATGGTGACTCTCCCTCGGGCTTCGTCGTGCGGGGTTCTCGCTGACACGTCGATCCGGCGATGTGACAGGGAATGGATCCGTTCCCTGTCACATGGGGCTGTTCGACGTAGGGGCAGAAGCACGGCAGCCCCGAAGAGCCCCGAAGAGCAACGAAGAGCCACGAAGAGAAGAGAGAGACCCATGCGCTACCTGATGACGACCAAGCCCACCGACGCCGCCCCCGACGAGAAGCTGTTCGCGGAGATGGGCAGGTTCATCGAGGAGCTGACGGCGTCCGGTGTCCTGCTGGCCACCGGCGGCCTGGAGCCGGGCGGCGTCCGGCTGACCTCGGTCGGCGACGAGATCACGGTCATGGACGGCCCGTTCGCCGAGGCCAAGGAGGCCGTGGCCGGCTTCGCGCTGGTCGAGGTCCGCTCCAAGGAGGAGGCCGTCGAGCTGGCCCGCCGCTTCCGCAGGATCGTCGGCGACGGCGAGAGCGTGATTCAGCAGGTCTACGGCGCCTGACGGGCTCCGGATGGGGCCCGGACCGGCCCCTGACCGGCCCCGGACGGGGCTCCTGACCCCGAGGACCATCCGCCCGCCCGGCCCGCCGGCTTGCCGGCGAGCCGGGCGGATGGTGTCATCGGGCCTGTGCCGGATGCCCATCGCACGATCGACGCGGTCTGGAAACTGGAGTCGGCCAAGATCATCGCCGGCCTCACGCGCATGGTCCGCGACGTGGGCCTCGCCGAGGAACTGGCCCAGGACGCCCTCGTCGCCGCACTCGAGCAGTGGCCCTCCTCGGGCGTCCCGGACAACCCCGGGGCCTGGCTGACGGCCATCGCCAAGCGCCGCGCCGTGGACCACATCCGGCGCTCCGAGCTGCGGACGCGCAAACAGGAGGAGCTGGGCCACGAGCTGGTCAGGTCCCAGGAAGCCTCCCGGAACTCCTCCCGGAACCCCTCCGACGACCCCGACGAGGACCCCGAACAGGACGACGTCCTGCGGCTGATGCTCATCTCCTGCCACCCCGTGCTGCCGGCCGAGTCCCGGGCCGCACTGACGCTCCGGCTGCTCGGCGGCCTGACGGCCGAGGAGATCGCGCGGGCCTTCCTCTCCACCGCGCCGGTGATCACCCAGCGCATCGCCGGGGCCAAGCGGACGCTGGCCGAGGAGCGCGTGCCGTTCGAGCTGCCGGCCGGCGCCGAGCTCGCCGAGCGCCTCGCCTCGGTCCTGGACGTCATCTACCTGATCTTCAACGAGGGTTACTCCGCCACCACGGGCGACGACCTGATGCGCCCGGGCCTCTGTCTGGAAGCCCTCCGGCTGGGCCGGCTGCTGGCCGAGCTGGCGCCGCGGGAGGCCGAGGTGCACGGGCTGGTCGCGCTGATGGAGATCCAGGCGTCCCGCTCGGCCGCGCGCACCGGACCCTCGGGCGAGCCCGTCCAACTGCACGAGCAGAACCGCGGGCGCTGGGACCAGCTGCTCATCCGCCGCGGCTTCACCGCGATGCTGCGCGCCCGGGAACTCGGCGCGCCGCCCGGCCCGTACGTCCTGCAGGCGGCCATCGCCGTCTGCCACGCCCAGGCACGCACCAGCGAGGACACCGACTGGGAGCAGATCGCCACCCTGTACGGGGCGTTGGCCCGGCTGCTCCCCACGGCGGTCGTGCAGCTCAACCGGGCGGTGGCGCTCGGCATGGCGTACGGGCCCCGGGCCGGGCTCGATCTCGTCGACTCCCTGCTCACGGATCCCGCGCTGCGCGACTACCACCTCCTGCCCAGCGTCAGGGGCGACCTGCTGTCCCGCCTGGACCGGCACGGCGAGGCACGCCTGGAGTTCCAGCGGGCGGCCGCCCTCACCAGGAACGCCGCCGAGCGGGCCTTCCTGAACCGGCGTGCGCAGGAGAGCGCCGCCAAGGTTGCCGCCGAGGGCGCCGCCACCGGCCCTCCGGGGCCCACCCTCGGCGAGAGCGCCCGGACCTTCCTGGCCCGCGGCGACCTCGACGCCGCGACGGTCCGCTCCTACGGGCAGACCCTGCGCCGCCTGCGCCTGGCCCTCGGCGACCAGCTGCCGCTCGCGTCCCTGACGGCCGGCCAGGTGACCCGGGTCTTCGGGGCGGCGTGGGGCGGGGCCGCGGCCACCACCTGGAACCGGCACCGGTCGGCGGTCCGCTCCTTCTGCGCCCGGGCCGGCCTGGACGACCTCGCGGCGGGGCTGGAGCGCCGCGCCGAGACCCGCCCCCGGGCGCGCCCGCTGGACCCGGCGGAAATCGAAGCCCTGTGGTCCGACCCGGACCTGCCGCTGCGCGAACGGACGCTGTGGCGGCTCCTCCACGAGTCCGCGTCCGGGGCGAAGGCCGCCCTGTCACTGAACATCGAGGACCTGGACCTGGACGACCGCCGGGCCCGCACGGGCACCACCTGGCTGAACTGGCGTTCCGGGACCGCCCGGCTGCTGCCCGGGCTCCTGGCCGGCCGCACCCGCGGCCCCGTGTTCCTCTCCGACCGCCGCCCCGGCCCGGCCCGCACCCCCGAACCGGCCGACCTGTGCCCGGACACGGGCCGTCGCCGCCTGTCCTACGAGCGGGCCGAACACCTCTTCAAGACGGCCACCGCACCCCTGGACCCGACTCACCGCGGCTACACCCTCCGCCAACTCAAACCCGCGCGCTGACCCACCCGCTGACCCGCGCGCTGACCCGCTGCTTCGGGGCGGGGCTCCTCAGCCCCCGGCGGCGAGCTCGCCGCTGAGCGTCCGGTGCAGGCGGGCACTGGGTCCGTTCAGACCGGTGATCTCCACGCTCTTGCCGCGCTGGGCGTACCGGTGCTCGATCGCGTCGAGCGCGGCCACGGAGGAGGCGTCCCAGATGTGGGCGGCGGAGAGGTCGATGACCACCCTGCCGGGGTCGCCGGCGTAGTCGAACTGCTCCACCAGGTCGTTGGAGGAGGCGAAGAACAGCTCGCCGGTCACGCAGTAGACGACCTGGCCGCCGTCCGGATCGAGGACGGAGGTGACGTTCGCCAGGTGCGCGACCCGCTTCGCGAAGATCACCATCGCGGTCACGGAGCCCACCACGACGCCCACGGCCAGGTTGTGGCTGAGGACCACGCACACGACGGTGACGGCCATGACGACGATCTCACCGGCAGGCATCCGCTTCAGCGTCTTCGGCGCGATCGAGTGCCAGTCGAAGGTCGCGAAGCAGACCATGACCATGACGGCGACGAGGGCCGCCATGGGAATGTCGGAGACCACCGGCCCGAAGACGATGCACAGCACCATGAGGAACGCACCGGCGAGAAAGGTCGACAGCCGCGTCCGGGCGCCCGACACCTTCACGTTGATCATCGTCTGGCCGATCATCGCGCAGCCGCCCATGCCCCCGAAGAAGCCGGTGACGATGTTCGCGACACCCTGGCCGATGGACTCCCGCGTCTTCGAGGACCGGGTGTCGGTGATCTCGTCGACGAGCTTCGCCGTCATCAGCGACTCCATCAGCCCGACGAACGCCATGGCCAGCGCGTACGGGGCGATGAGCGCCAGCGTGTCCAGGGTGAACGGAACGTCCGGCAGACCGGGAACCGGCAGCGCGGACGGCAGCGCCCCCTTGTCGCCGACGGTGGGGACCGCGATGCCCGCGGCCACGGTGATCGCGGTGAGGGCGACGATGGACACGAGCGGGGCCGGGACCGCCTTCGTGGCCTTCGGGAAGAACACCATCAGCGCCAGCCCGGCCGCCAGCAGCGGATAGACGGCCCAGGGAACGCCGAGGAGTTCGGGGACCTGCGCCATGAAGACCAGGATGGCGAGGGAGTTGACGAAGCCGACCATCACCGAACGCGGGATGAACCGCATCAGCTTCGCCACGCCGAGCGCGCCCAGCACGATCTGGAAGACCCCGGCCATGATCACCGCCGCGACCAGGTAGCCCAGTCCGTGCTGCCGGTTCAGCGGCGCGATCACGAGGGCCACGGCGCCCGTGGCGGCGGAGATCATCGCCGGCCGCCCGCCGGTGAACGCGATCACGACGGCCATCGTGAACGAGGCGAACAGCCCGATCGCCGGATCCACACCGGCGATGATCGAGAACGAGATCGCCTCCGGGATCAGGGCGAGCGCCACGACCAGACCGGCGAGGACCTCGGTCCGGAAGGGGCCGCCTCGGGCACGGACCTCGGGTTCGGCGGACCCACCCGAACCGGCAGGCGGGTGAGCGGAGAAGACCCGAAGGGCGAGCTCGCTCAGGACGCCCGGGAGAAGCCGGCCAAGCCCTTCTCCCGGATCTCTCCCGGGCGATCTCCACACATGCAGGAAGGGCCTGACCCGCGATGCGGATCAAGCCCTTGACCTGGTCTTACGAAGTCGGGGTGGCGGGATTTGAACCCACGACCTCTTCGTCCCGAACGAAGCGCGCTGCCAAGCTGCGCTACACCCCGATGTCCACCCTTGCAGCGCTGCTGCCCTGGCGACATCGATTACTTTAGCGGACCCTCGGCCGGAGACGAAATCCGGTTTTCACGTGGCGGCCGGTGGCGGTCCGCCGCGACCAGGGCCAGGCCGAGCGCGTAGAAGCCGATGCCCAGGACCAGCGCGTTCAGGGCGACCCGGGCGTAGCCGTACTGGGCTACGTCGATGAAGGGGTACGTGTACCGGGCCGGGGCGCCGGGGTCGAGGAGGGCACCGCGGACCAGCGCGAAGACCACGTAGGCCAGCGGGTAGGCCAGCCACTGCGCGGCGTGGCGCGGGCGCAGGGTGCGCGGGGCGGTCAGGAAGAGGAAGTCCAGGACCGCGCATACGGGGGTGACCGTGTGGAGGAGCTGGTTGGCGACGGCCTTCGCCCCGGACAGTTCGTCCAGCTCCTCGACCACGTTGAAGGGGCTCGACGGGTTGGCCAGGACCAGGTGGAAGACCAGCCCGGTGACCAGGATGAAGAGGAGGACCCCGCCCCGCCAGAGCGGGCCGACGTCCGGCTCGCCCCGGTGGACGCGGACCGCGGAGAGGGCGAAGACCACCGCGACCAGGATGTTCGTCCAGATCGTGAAGAAGCTCAGCACCACGGGCATGCTGCCGTACGCGCACTCGATGACGAGGCCGGTCAAGGCCGCGGCCGCGATCAGCGCGCGGAAGACGACGGTCGGCAGGCGCCGGGCGGCGGGTGTGATCATCCTGTCAACGTACCCGGCGGCCCGGTCCGCGTTAGGCCTTCGGAGTCAGTGTCAGCAGTGTCGCTTCGGGCGGGCACGCGAACCGCACCGGGGTGAAGCGGTTGGTTCCGCAGCCCGCCGACACGTGGAGGTACGAGCGGTGCCCCTCCGCCTCGTGCGCCGAGAGGCCCTTCACCCGCTTCGTGTCCAGGTCGCAGTTGGTGACGAGCGCCCCGTAGAAGGGGATGCACAGCTGCCCGCCGTGCGTGTGGCCGGCCAGGATCAGCGGGTAGCGATCGGCGGTGAACGCTTCGAGGACCCGCAGGTACGGGGCGTGCACGACGGCCATCGAGAAGTCCGCGTCCTCCTCCGGCCCGCCCGCGACCTTCTCGTACCGGTCGCGCTTGATGTGCGGGTCGTCCAGTCCCGTGAAGGCCAGCTCGAGCCCGTCGAGCTTGAGCCGGGCACGGGTGTTGGTGAGGTTCAGCCAGCCGGCCGCGTCGAAGGCGTCCCGCATCCCCTCCCACGGGTTGTGGACGGCGCCGACGACCGGCGCGTTGCCGTTCAGCCCGTGCCGGCCCTGGGTCTTCTCCAGCAGGTAGCGCCCGGGGTTGCGCAGCCGGGGGCCGTAGTAGTCGTTCGACCCGAAGACGTACACGCCGGGGAAGGACATCAGCGGGCCGAGCGCGTCGAGCACCTCCGGCACGCCCTCCGTGTCGGAGAGGTTGTCGCCCGTGTTCACGACGAGGTCGGGGCGCAGCCCGGCCAGCGACTGCAGCCAGGCCCGCTTCTTGCGCTGCCCGCCGACCATGTGGATGTCCGACACCTGCAGGACGCGCAGCGGGCGCATCCCCTGCGGGAGCACGGGCACCGTGACCCGCCGCAGGCGGAAGGACCGGGCTTCGAAGCCGGCGGCATAGGCCAGACCGGCGGCTCCCGCCGCGGCGATGCCGGCGGTGACCTTCAGGGGTACTCCGTAACGCGCACGCATGCCCTCATGTTCGCAGACCCGGCGGGCCCACCCGGAAACGGACGGGCGCCGAAGGCTCCGTACCTGGCAGACTCAGGTCATGACCACGCTCAAGGCCAAGCTCCAGGAAGACCTCACCACCGCCATCCGCGCGCGGAACGAGCTGCACTCGTCCACGCTGCGCCTGACCCTCTCCGCCATCACCAACCAGGAGGTCGCGGGCAAGGAAGCCCGTGTGCTCTCCGACGAGGAAGTCCTCAAGGTGATCGCCAAGGAGGCGAAGAAGCGCCGTGAGGCGGCGGACGCCTTCGCGCAGGGTGGCCGTCCCGAGCAGGCCGCGCGCGAGACCGCCGAGGGCGAGTTCCTCGACACCTACCTCCCCAAGCAACTGAGCGACGACGAGATCGACGCGATCGTGGCGCAGGCCGTCGAGGAGGCCAAGGCGACGGGCGCCGAGGGGCCGCGGGCCATGGGCGCCGTGATGAAGATCGTGAACCCGAAGGTCGCCGGGCTGGCGGAGGGCGGGCGCGTCGCCGCCGCGGTCAAGAAGCACCTGCTCTGACCGACGGCAGCACGCAGCAGCACGTCGCAGTACGCCGCAGCACGCCGCAGCACGCCGCAGTACTCGGCAGTACGCGAAGGGCAAGGGGAGAGGGCCTCCACCGGATCGATCCGGTGGAGGCCCTCTCCCTTTGTCGGTGCGCGCCGCCGCTCAGTCGCGGCCGCCGATGATGCCCGGGGGGAGGGTGATCCCGCCGAGCGGGTCGTCGGTGCCGCCCGTGCTGCCGCCCGGGGTCCCGCCCGTGGCCCCGGCGGTCTGCTGGCCGCCCGGCTGCCCGTCGCCGGGCTTGCCGTCGCGGCCCGGCTTGCCGGGCTTGTTGGGCTTGCCCGTGGTGGGCTTGCCGCCCGCGGCCGGGCTCGGGGTGTCGGGGATGTTCACCGTGGTGAAGCCCGGCGCCTCGCGGCCCGAGAGCGCGCCCGAGACCGCCTGCTTCCAGATCGGGCCGGGCAGCCCGCCGCCGAAGACCTTGTCGTAGTACCGGCCGCCGATGGTGATGTTCTCCATCGACACCTGCTTCGCACCGCCGGAACCGACCCAGGTCGCGCCGGACATGTTCGGGGTGTAGCCGACGAACCAGGCGTTGTAGCGGCTGTCGGTCGTACCGGTCTTGCCCGCGCTCTGCCGGTCGGTCAGACCCGACTGCTGGCCCGTACCGGAGTCGACCACGCCGAGCAGCAGCGTGTTGATGGTGTCGGCGGTCCGCTCCGACATCGCGCGGTCGCACTTGGACTTCGGCACCGTGAGCGCCTTGCCGTGCGAGTCGGTGATCGACTCGATGGCGACCGGGGTGCAGTACACGCCGCGGTTGGCGAAGGTGGCGTAGGCGTTGGCCATGGTCAGCGGGGACATGCCCTCACTGCCCAGCGCGATGGCCGGGACCTCGGGGAGCTTGGCGCCGTTGGCCGGGATCACGCCGAGCTTGGTGGTCATGTCGGTGACGGGGCACAGGCCCACCTCGGAGATCATCTCCACGAAGTAGGTGTTGACCGACTTGGCCATCGCCTCCTTCATCCCGTACGGGCCGACCTCGGACTCGGTCTCGTTCTCCACCCGGGCCTTGGGGCTGCCCGTGTTGACCCAGGGCTTGTCGCCGCAGGTCTGCACCGGGCTCGGGTAGTCCATGTCGTACGGGGCCTGGTACATCTTCGTCGGCGGCAGACCGCGCTCGATGGCGGCGGCCGCGACGAACGACTTGAAGGTGGAGCCGGTCGGGAAGCCGAAGTTCGAGCCGCCCATCTTCTTGTCCACCGAGAAGTTGATCTGGGTCTCGTTCTTGCCGAAGCCGTACGGCTTGGACTGGCCCATCGCCAGGACCCGGCCGGTGCCGGGCTGCACGAGGGTGACGGCCGTCGCGACCTTGTCGTCCTGGTCGACGTGGTCCTTGATGGACTCGTTGACCGAATCCTGCGACTGCGGGTCCAGGGTCGTGCGGACCGTGAGGCCGCCCTGGTTCCACACCTTCGCCCGCTCCTCGCGCGTCTTGCCGAAGGCGGCGTCGTCGAGGAAGGTGTTGCGCACGTAGTCGCAGTAGAAGCCGGCGCCCTTGACGGCGGTGATGCAGCCGTTCTTGGGCTTGGTCACCTTCAGGGTGACCGGCTTGGCCTTCGCGGCGTCCGCCTCGGCCTGTGAGATGTCCTTCGTGTCGGCCATGCGCTGCAGGACCACGTTGCGGCGCTTCATCGCCTCCTGCGAGTCGTTCACCGGGTCGAACCGGCTCGGCGACTGCACGACGCCCGCCAGCAGCGCCGACTCCTCCAGGGTCAGGTCCTTGGCCGGCTTGCTGAAGTAGCGCTGGGCCGCGGATTCGATTCCGTAGGCCTGCTGCCCGAAGTAGGTGATGTTGAGGTAGTTCTCGAGGATCTTCTTCTTCCCGAGCTCCTCCTCGACCTGGATCGAGTACTTCAGCTCGCGGATCTTGCGCCCGAGGCTCTTCTCCTGGGCCTCGCGCACCTTCGTCTCGTCGTCGCCGGCCTCCTCGACGAACACGTTCTTCACGTACTGCTGCGTCAGCGTCGAGGCGCCCTGCGCCGCGCCGCCCTCCTGGGCATTGCGGTTGACCGCGCGCAGGATGCCCTTGAGGTCGATCGCGCCGTGCTCGTAGAAACGAGAATCCTCGATCGCGACGATCGCCTTCTGCATGTACGGGGAGATGGCCGTGAGGGGGACCACCTGCCGGTCGCGTGAATAGACCGTGGCGATCAAGCCACCCTCGGAGTCCAGAATCGTGGTGCGCTGACTCAGCGGCGGCGTCTTGAGATTGGCCGGGATCTCATCGAACCCTTCGACCGTTCCCTTGGCCGCGAGACCCAGGGCGCCTGCGCCCGGGATCGCGATGCCCGCGAGTACAACTCCGGCGAGAACGGACACACCGAGGAACTTGGCGGCCTGCTGGGGCCCCGTGGCCCCGCCGCCCGAGCGCTTCTTTCCCATGAGGGCAGCCTACGTTCTCATTCGCCGGACACACGCGAATGCCTTGGCCTAAGCTGTCCTCAACTGTCACAGCAGTGCGGTGGGACATCAACCCCTCGGCTTGTTTTTCACCCTTCCCGAATGGGGTGGACGCATGTCCGAATCTCGCCTCCTGTGATCAGGTCGCCCCGCCGATTTCACCCAAATCGCCGGAATGGTCGGGCATGTCGCAGGATCACTCCGTCGGGTGATCTGCCGCTTACCCATAGTCCGTTCGGACCATTCAAGTGTGGGCCCGTCGGGGGTGTTGCACTGTGCCCGCCTTCCGTAACGTCCTCAACTGGCAGCGGTGAATATGCCGCTGCCGCCGTGGGGGAGCCTCGATTCGGGAGAGGACGGCGCCGGGATGGGCTGG
Organism: Streptomyces sp. ICC4; assembly: GCF_003287915.1. Lineage (NCBI taxonomy): Bacteria > Bacillati > Actinomycetota > Actinomycetes > Kitasatosporales > Streptomycetaceae > Streptomyces > Streptomyces sp. ICC4. The sequence goes on from NZ_CP030286.1 coordinate 1,445,456, forward strand.
GTTACCGACTGGAGTGCGCAGGCAGCCTGCCGCACTACCGATCCGGATGAACTGTTCGTTCAAGGAGCGGCACAGAACAGGGCCAAGGCGGTGTGCACCGGATGTCCGGTGCGGACCGAGTGCCTGGCCGACGCGCTCGACAATCGTGTCGAGTTCGGCGTGTGGGGCGGAATGACCGAGCGGGAACGACGTGCGCTGCTGCGCCGGCGTCCCACCGTCACCTCGTGGCGGCGACTGCTCGAAACCGCCCGCACGGAGTACGAGCGCAGTACAGGCATCCTCACCGTGGATGTCGACGAGGAGATCGACGTTCCGTACGAGAGGTACGCGGCCGCCGGGTAGACCACCCGAGCCATCCCGCGTACGGACCGCCCCCGAACCGGGGGCCTCGTACGGACGCCTACGCTCCGGCCGGCACCCCGGCCGCGAGTCGCTCTCCGATGGCCCGCAGCCCGGCGAGGTCGTGCACATCGCCGGGCAGGGCGGCCACTTCGGCTACCGCCACCTCGGGGTGCAGCGAGGTGAAGCGGTCCCGCGTGCGCCGTTCGCGCGCGATCACCTGCATGCGCTCCGCGTGCAGGCGCAGCAGGCCCGCCGTGATCTCGTCCACGTCGGCTTCGGAGCCGACGTCCGCGTCGGTCTCGGCGTGCGCGTCGGTGTCGTTGTGCGCGTCGCCTTCGGCGTCGAAATCGGTGTCGGGAGAGTCACGAAGTCCAGCTTTCCCGGACTCCTGATCGACAATGCCGCCTTCTTCAAGATTCTCCGCCGCCGCCAACGCCCGCTCCGCGGACAGCTGGTCGGCGCCGCTGCCGTGCACCCGGTTCAGTACGAGCCCGGCCAGCGGCATCTTCTCCGCGGCCAGCCGCTCCACGAAGTACGCCGCCTCGCGCAGGGCGTCCGCCTCGGGCGACGCCACCACGAGGAAGGCCGTACCGGGAGCCTGCAGCAGCTGGAACGTCGCGTCGGCGCGCGTGCGGAAGCCGCCGAACATGGTGTCCATGGCGGCCACGAAGGTCTGCACGTCCTTCAGCAGCGAGGCGCCCATCAGCTTGCTCAGCGTGCCCGTCATCATCGACATGCCGACATTGAGGAACTTCATCCCCGCCCGGCCGCCGACCTTCGCCGGAGCCATCAGCACCCGGATGAACTTCCCGTCCAGGAAGGACCCCAGGCGCCCCGGAGCGTCCAGGAAGTCCAGCGCGGACCGGCTCGGCGGGGTGTCCACGATGATCAGGTCCCAGTCGTCCCGGGACCGCAGCTGTCCCAGCTTCTCCATCGCCATGTACTCCTGCGTGCCCGCGAAGCCGGCCGACAGGGACTGGTAGAAGGGGTTGGCGAGGATGGCCTGCGCGCGCTCCGGATCCGAGTGCCCCTCGACGATCTCGTCGAAGGTCCGCTTCATGTCGAGCATCATGGCGTGCAGTTCACCGCCGTCGCCCGACACCCCGGTGACCTTGCGCGGGGTGTTGTCGAGCGAGTCGATCCCCATCGACTGGGCCAGCCTGCGCGCCGGGTCGATGGTCAGGACGACCACCCTGCGCCCGCGCTCCGCCGCCCGCACCCCGAGCGCCGCCGCCGTCGTGGTCTTGCCGACCCCGCCCGCCCCGCAGCACACGATGATCCGGGTCCGCGGGTCGTCCAGCAGCCGGTCCACGGCCAGCCTCGGCGGCGTCCCCATGTTCGCGTTCATGGCCTCGCTCATTCCTCGCCCACCTGCTTGCGCAGCTCCGCGGCGAGCCCGTAGAGCCCGGCCAGGTCCATTCCCGCGCCGAGCAGGGGGAGTTCGTACGCCGGCACGTCCAGCTCCTCCAGTACGGCGCGCTGGGCGCGCTCCAGCTCCACCCGGCTCGCGTGCTCCACCGCCTGCAAGAGCAGCGGGTCCACCAGCCGTTCGGCCAGACCGCCGCGCCGGGCGCCGCCGAGGCCGGCCCGGGACAGCGCCTTGGCCACGTCGGAGCGGTGCTCCCCGGCGGCGGCGCGCAGGGCGTCCTCGTCGAGGTGGTGCGGCCGGACCATGTTGACGACGACCCGCCCCACCGGCAGGCCCGCCGCCCGCAGTTCGGCGATCCCGTCGGCGGTCTCCTGCACGGGCATCTCCTCCAGCAGGGTGACCAGGTGCACGGCCGTCTCGGGGGACTTGAGCACCTTCATGACGGCCTGCGCCTGGTTGTGGATGGGCCCGAACCGGGCCAGGCCCGCCACCTCGTCGTTGACGTTCAGGAAGCGGGTGATCCGCCCGGTCGGCGGAGCGTCCATGATCACGTGGTCGTAGACGAACCGGCCGGCCTTGTCCTTGCGGCGCACCGCCTCGCAGGCCTTGCCCGTCAGCAGCACGTCCCGCAGCCCCGGCGCGATGGTCGTCGCGAAATCGATGGCGCCGAGCTTCTTGAGGGCGCGCCCGGCCGAGCCGAGCTTGTAGAACATCTGGAGGTAGTCGAGCAGCGCCCGCTCCGCGTCGATGGCGAGCGCGAAGACCTCGCCGCCGCCCGAGGCCACGGCGATCTTCCGCTCCTCGTACGGGAGCGCCTCCGCGCCGAAGAGCTGCGCGAGCCCCTGCCTGCCCTCGACCTCCACCAGAAGTGTCCGCCTGCCCTCGCGTGCGAGGGCGAGCGCGAGTGCGGCGGCGACCGTGGTCTTGCCGGTGCCGCCCTTGCCGCTGACCACCTGGAGCCTGCTCACAGGGCCCGAGCCTAATTCCTCCGGGGTGGCGGCGGTGGTGCCGGGGGGCCGCACGGCAGGCACTACCCTCGCTCCCATGACCAAGAAGTTCGAATACGCGACCGTCCCGCTGCTGGTCCACGCCACCAAGCAGATCCTTGACACCTGGGGCGAAGACGGCTGGGAGCTCGTCCAGGTCGTACCCGGGCCGAACAACCCCGAGCAGCTCGTGGCCTACCTGAAGAGGGAGAAGGCGGCATGAGCGGTGTCGTCGAGGCGAAGCTGGCCGAGCTCGGCCTGACTCTGCCCGAGGTCGTCCCGCCGCTGGCCACGTACCAGCCGGCCGTCCGCTCCGGCGCGTACGTGTACACCGCGGGCCAGCTCCCGATGGTCCGCGGCAGCCTGCCGGTCACCGGCAAGGTCGGCGCCGAGGTCTCGGCGGAGCAGGCCAAGGAACTGGCCGCGACCTGCGCGCTCAACGCGCTGGCCGCGGTGAAGTCCGTCGTCGGCGACCTCGACAAGATCGCGCGTGTCGTGAAGGTTGTCGGCTTCATCGCCTCGGCACCCGACTTCACCGCCCAGCCGGGCGTGTTGAACGGCGCGAGCGAGCTGCTGGGCGCCGTCCTCGGCGACAAGGGCGTCCACGCCCGCAGCGCGGTCGGCGTGGCGGTGCTCCCGCTCGACGCCCCGGTGGAGATCGAGATCCAGGTCGAACTCCTCCCTTCCTGACGCACCCCTCGCACCCCTCGGCCCTGGCGGGCCTCCCGGGCTTCGGCCCGCTGCGCCGGACTCCGTCCGTCGGCCCGCCGGGGCCCCTGCGTTCGGCGACGCCGCGGCCAGATCCAGCCCCGCCAGGGGGCACCTCCCAGCGGTAGCCGGGGGAGTTCGAGGCGCGGGGTCCGGGGCGGAGCCCCAGAAGGCCGGGCGCAGCCCGCACCCGGGCTTCCGCAGCCCCGCTCCGCACGCGGACCACCGCACCCCGCAGCGGGTGACCCTCGAACATCGGGCCGGATGGCCGTAGCATCCCGCCATGCCGAATGGTCAGCATGGTCAGCAGCCCGAGCCGCAGCCCGAGCCCCCCGCCGGAGGCCAGTGGTACCCGCCGGAGTGGCCCGACCGCATCCGCGCGCTCAACGAGGGCGCCCTCGTCCCGGTCCCGCCCAAGCGCGCCGCCACCGTCATGCTGCTGCGGGACGGCGAGAGCGGCCCCGCCGTCCACATGCTCCGCCGCCGCGCCTCCATGGCCTTCGCAGGCGGCGCGTACGCCTATCCCGGCGGCGGCGTCGACCCCCGCGACGCGGACCTCGGCATCGGCTGGGCCGGCCCGAGCCGCCGCGACTGGGCCGACCGGATGGGCACCGACCCCGCCACCGCCCAGGCGATCGTCTGCGGAGCCGTCCGCGAGACCTTCGAGGAGGCCGGGGTCCTGCTCGCCGGCGAGTCCGCGGGCACCGTCGTGGGCGACACCACCGGCGACGACTGGGAGGCTGCCCGCGCGGCCCTCGTCGCCCGCGAGCTGTCCTTCGCCGAGTTCCTCGACCGCCGGGGCCTGGTCCTGCGCTCCGACCTGCTCGGCGCGTGGGCCCGCTGGATCACCCCGGAGTTCGAGCCGCGCCGCTACGACACCTGGTTCTTCGTGGCGGCCCTCCCGGCCGGCCAGCGCACCCGCAACGCCTCCACCGAGGCCGACCGCACGGTCTGGATCCGCCCCGCCGACGCCGCCGCAGGCTATGACAAGGGCGAGCTGCTGATGATGCCGCCCACCATCACCACCCTGCGCTCCCTGGAGCCGTACGCGAGCGCCGCCGACGCGCTGGCCGCGGCCCCCGGGCAGGACCTGACCGCCGTCCTGGCCCGGGCCGCCTTCGAGGGCGACGAGCTCGTGCTGAGCTGGCCGGGCCACGACGAGTTCACCAAGCGCGTCACCCTCTCCGGCCGCGCGCCCCGTGGAGGTGACCCCGCATGACCGATGCCGCCGCCCTGCCCGGCCAGCCCCGCGGAACGGTCGTCTCCGGGCGCGCCACCGCCCGCGCGGTCAACATCCTGGCCCCGAACGCCTCCCCGATGACCCTCGACGGCACCAACACCTGGCTCGTCTCCGAGCCCGGCTCGGACCTGGCCGTCGTCATCGACCCCGGCCCGCTGGACGACGTACACCTGCGGGCGGTCGTCACCGCCGCCGAGGAGGCCGGCAAGCGGGTCGCGCTCACGCTCCTCACCCACGGCCACCCCGACCACGCGGAGGGCGCCTCCCGCTTCGCCGAGCTGACCCGTACGAAGGTCCGCGCCCTCGACCCCGCCGTGCGCCTCGGTGACGAGGGCCTGGCCGCCGGGGACGTCATCCGCACCGGCGGACTGGAGCTGCGCGTGGTCCCGACCCCCGGGCACACCGCCGACTCGCTCTGCTTCCACCTGCCGGCCGACCGCGCGGTCCTGACCGGCGACACGATCCTGGGGCGCGGCACCACCGTCGTCGCGCACCCGGACGGGCGCCTGGGCGACTACCTGGACTCCCTGCGCCGGCTGCGCTCCCTGACGGTCGACGACGGGGTCCACACGGTGCTCCCGGGCCACGGGCCGGTCCTGGACGACGCGCAGGGCGCGGTCGAGTTCTACCTCGCCCACCGAGCCCACCGCCTCGCGCAGATCGAGACGGCCGTCGAGAACGGGCTGACCTCCCCCGAGGCGGTCGTCGCGCACGTCTACGCGGACGTGGACCGCTCGCTGTGGCCCGCGGCCGAATGGTCCGTACGGGCGCAGCTGGAGTACCTGCGGGACCACGGGCTGATCCCGGGGCGCTCCGAGTGACGGGGACCGCCTAGCCCGTGGCTTCGGCGGGGGCCTGGGCCGTGGCCCGGGCCCGGGCCGTCTTGGTCCCGTGCCGGGCCGTGTACTCATCGGCGAGCCACGGCCCGAGGTCCTCCACGTACCCGCGCAGGACGGCCGGGTCCGCCACCGGGTCCAGTGCGGCGGCCGCCGCGGCCCGCATCTGGGCGGCGCGGCCGGGGTAGTACCGCCCGAAGACCTCGGCGGACTCCGCGAGGTCGCTGGTCCAGCCGCCCCACCGGGGCATGACCAGGGTGAACCCGGTCCGCACCAGGTGCCGGGAGAAGCTCCTGCACAGCTTGCGGCACTCCTGCGGAGTGGCGGCCTCCTGGGCCCAGGCGCGCATCCGGGGCAGCAGCTCGGCCAGGTCTCCGTTGGTCTCGCGGGCGAGCAGGCTGTCGGGGCGGTAGCGGGGCAGGTGCTCGGCCAGGTCGGCGCCGAGCAGCGGGGTGCACAGGCAGGCGAGGAACCAGCCCAGGTCGAATCGTTCCTGCTCGCTCAGCAGCCGGTCCTTGCCGTACAGCAGGATGCCGACCCCGTCGATCTCCGCGAAGTCCTCGTCGAGGCCGCGCGCCAGCACCTCGGCGGTGTCGCGGTCCTCGTCCGAGGGCTCGTGCTGCAGGGCGATCAGCAGGTCCAGGTCGGAGCGCCCGGGCACGGCCGTCCCGCGCGGCACGGACCCGTACAGGTAGGCGCTGTGGAGCCGTCGCCCGTACGCCTCCGCGATCCGCTCCCGCACGGCGGCGACCAGCCCCCGGAACTCGGCCCGCACCTGCCCGAGCGAGCCTTCGCGCTCGAAGTACCCGTACGCGTCGAGGCCCCTGTGCTCCATGGGTCCACTGTGCCCCCATTTCCGGCCCCGCCGGCGTTCGAGGCGCGGGCGCGCGGGGGCGGAGCCCCCGGAACGGTGCCGCACGGACACGAAAAGGGGCCCCGCCCGACGGGCAGGACCCCTCAACCGGCTGGGACCGGCGTCAGCGAGACCGCTTCGCGAGCCGCTCCACGTCCAGCAGGATGACCGCGCGGGCCTCCAGGCGGAGCCATCCGCGGCCCGCGAAGTCGGCCAGGGCCTTGTTCACGGTCTCGCGCGAGGCGCCGACGAGCTGCGCCAGCTCCTCCTGCGTGAGGTCGTGCACGACGTGGATGCCTTCCTCGGACTGCACGCCGAAGCGGCGCGACAGGTCGAGGAGGGCGCGGGCCACGCGGCCCGGTACGTCCGAGAAGACCAGGTCGGACATCTGGTCGTTGGTCTTGCGCAGGCGGCGGGCGACGGCGCGCAGCAGCGCGGTGGCCACCTCGGGCCGCGCGTTCAGCCAGGGCTGGAGGTCGCCGTGGCCCAGGCCCAGCAGCTTGACCTCGGTCAGCGCGGTGGCGGTGGCGGTGCGCGGGCCGGGGTCGAACAGCGACAGCTCGCCGATCAGCTCACCGGGGCCGAGGACGGCCAGCATGTTCTCGCGGCCGTCGGGGGAGGTGCGGTGCAGTTTCACCTTGCCCTCGGTGACGACATACAGCCGGTCACCGGGGTCGCCCTCGTGGAACAGCGCGTCACCGCGTGCGAGGGTCACCTCGCCCATGGAGGCGCGGAGCTCCGCGGCCTGCTCGTCATCGAGCGCCGCGAAGAGCGGGGCACGCCGCAGTACGTCGTCCACGAGTCTCTCTCCTATGTCGACCGGCCGGGGGATCGCTCCCCCATTTTGCCGGACGGCTCAAACAGTGCGATCAATCACGTTCATCACAAGGATGCCGGACGTACGGGTGTGCTGTGCGGCGAGAGGCCGATCGGGGTGGTGTTACCTGAGGTCCTGGGGAGGTGTCGGCGCTCCGCCCCGGACCGGCCCGGGGTCCAACAGGCCGGTGAGAGCACAGGCCAAGGGCTCCGGGGGAGTGACGGAGACCCGGAATTCAGCCGTGGGCGAACATGCCTCGACTTGGCCCCCTCCGGAGGGTTCACCCCCGCCTCAGGGCAAAACTTCGGCCAAGAAACCCCGGCGGGGCGGAGATCACGTCCGGCCACGGGCGGCGGGCTCCGCGGCGTAGCCTTCGGGGATGGCAGAGAGCAAGGTCAAGAAGGCCGGGGCGAAGCCGGAGAGCCACCTGGCGATGGTGCGGCGGGCGCGCAGGATCAACCGCGAGCTCGCGGAGGTCTACCCGTACGCCCACCCCGAGCTCGACTTCCGGAACTCCTTCGAGCTGCTGGTCGCCACCGTGCTGTCCGCGCAGACCACCGACCTTCGGGTGAACCAGACGACCCCGGCCCTCTTCGCGGCCTATCCGACCCCCGAGGACATGGCCGGAGCCGATCCCGAGGCGCTGGAGGAGATCATCCGGCCGACCGGGTTCTTCCGGGCGAAGGCCAAGTCCCTCCTCGGCCTCTCGCAGTCCCTGCGCGACAACTTCGGCGGCGAGGTCCCGGGCCGGATCGAGGACCTGGTGACGCTCCCCGGAGTCGGCCGCAAAACGGCCAACGTCGTCCTCGGCAACGCCTTCGGAGTCCCCGGGATCACGGTCGACACCCACTTCGGCCGGCTGGTGCGGCGCTGGAAGTGGACCGGGCAGGAGGACCCGGAGAAGGTCGAGGCGGAGATCTGCGCGATCTTCCCCAAGAGCGAGTGGACGATGCTCTCGCACCGCGTCGTCTTCCACGGCCGCCGGATCTGCCATGCGCGCAAGCCCGCCTGCGGCGCCTGCCCGATCGCCCCGCTCTGCCCGGCCTACGGGGAGGGCGAGACCGATCCGGAGAAGGCCGCGAAGCTCCTGAAGTACGAGAAGGGCGGCCAGCCCGGGCAGCGCCTGAGCCCGCCGCCGGACTACCCGGGCCTCCCGGCGAAGCCCGGGCCGGGCCAGTAGCCCGGGAAGCACCGCACCCGCAAGGAACGAATCGGTACCCGCCCCGCGTTTTGCGGTGCGTGGGGGAACACGGATAGGGGTGCCTATGAGTGAGGCCACGCAGAACCGCCGGGCGGACGCCACCGCCGTGCCCCGCGCCGCCGCCGCGCACGAGGCCCCGTACGACGCCCAGAGCGCCCACAGCGGCCACAGCGGCCACGACGCCCACAGCGGCCGCAGCGGCCACGACGCCCGCAGCGGCCACGGCGGCCACAGCGCCACGAGCGGCCGGCGCGGGAGCACGGCCCTGCGCACCCGCGGCCTGCCCGGCTGGCTCGACCCCGTCGTCGAGGCGGCCCGGACGGTGCGCCCCACCCAGCTCAGCCGCTTCCTGCCGCCCGAGGACGGCGGCGGCCGCCAGTCCGCCGTGCTGATCCTCTTCGGCGAGGGCCCCCGCGGCCCCGAGCTGCTGCTCATGGAGCGCGCCGGCAGCCTGCGTTCGCACCCCGGCCAGCCCTCCTTCCCCGGCGGCGCCCTCGACCCCGAGGACGGCGACCCGCACACCACCGGCCCGCTGCGCGCGGCGCTGCGCGAGGCCGAGGAGGAGACCGGGCTCGACCCGGCCGGGGTCCAGCTCTTCGGCGTGCTGCCCCGCCTCTACATCCCGGTCAGCGGCTTCGTCGTGACCCCGGTCCTGGGCTGGTGGCGCGCCCCCAGCCCGGTCGGCGTCGTCGACCCGGCCGAGACCGCCCGCGTCTTCACGGTGCCCGTGGCCGATCTCACGGACCCCGAGCACCGTGTCACCGTCGTGCACCCCGGAGGCTTCCAAGGACCGGCTTTCACCGTCGAGTCGGCCCTGGTCTGGGGTTTTACCGCCGGAGTGATCGACCGGATCCTGCATTTCGCCGGCTGGGAGCGCCCCTGGGACCGGTCCCGGGAAGTCCCGCTCGACTGGCGCGCATGAGACGGTGGCCCATGTGAACGTGCTGGACATCCTGTTGCTGCTCGCCGCCGTATGGTTCGCGATCGTCGGCTACCGCCAGGGGTTCGTCGTCGGCATCCTGTCGGTGATCGGCTTCCTCGGCGGTGGTCTCATCGCCGTGTCCCTGCTGCCCCTGATCTGGGACCGGGTCACCGACAACGGCACCCAGGTGTCCACCACGGTCGTGGTCGTCGCCGTGATCGTGATCATCATCTGTGCCTCGATCGGGCAGGCGCTGACGACCCATCTGGGCGGCAAGCTCCGGCGCCACATCACCTGGTCCCCGGCCCGCGCGCTCGACGCGACGGGCGGCGCCCTGGTGAACGTGGCCGCGATGCTGCTGGTGGCCTGGCTGATCGGGTCCATGGTCGCCGGCACGTCAATTCCCACGCTGGGCAAGGAGGTCCGCAACTCCAAGGTGCTCTTCGGCGTCTCGCGGGTCCTCCCCGCGCAGGCGAACACCTGGTTCACGGACTTCAGCTCCACCCTCGCCCGCAACGGCTTCCCGCAGGTCTTCAGCCCGTTCTCCAACGAGCCGATCACCGAGGTCAAGCCGCCCGACCCGCTGCTCGCGCGCAGCCCCGTGGCGGAGCAGGCCAAGCAGTCGATCGTGAAGGTCGTCGGTACCGCGCCCGCGTGCAGCAAGGTGCTGGAGGGCACCGGCTTCGTCTTCGCGCCGGGCAAGGTGATGACCAACGCCCACGTGGTCGGCGGGGTCGGCGAGCCGACCGTGCAGATCGGCGGCGAGGGCAAGCTGTACGACGGCAAGGTCGTGCTCTACGACTGGGAGCGGGACATCGCCGTCCTGGACGTGCCCAAGCTGAAGGCGCCCGCGCTGGAGTTCACGGACAAGGACGCGGCGAGCGGCGGCGACGCGATCGTCGCCGGCTTCCCGGAGAACGGCGCGTACGACGTCCGCTCGGCGCGCGTCCGCGGCCGCATCAACGCCAAGGGTCCGGACATCTACCACCGGGGGACCGTGCGACGGGACGTCTACTCCCTGTACGCGACGGTCCGCCAGGGCAACTCCGGCGGCCCGCTGCTGACGCCCGAAGGCAAGGTCTACGGGGTCGTCTTCGCGAAGTCCCTCGACGACCCCAACACCGGCTACGCCCTGACGGCGGACGAGATCCGCGACGACATCAGGATCGGGAAGACGGCCGACCGGCGGGTCGAGAGCCAGGGCTGCGCCCTCTGACGGATCCCGGCCCCGGACTCACCCCCGGGACCGGGCCCCGGTGGTGTCTACGTGCGCTGGTGCCGCAGCCGGGCCGAGACCCAGCGGGCCCGCCGGCGCAGGATGCGCGGAATATCGAGTCGGAGGTCGTGGCCGTCCTGGCCGTGCCCCCTGTGCGTGCCCGGCGTAACCGTCGAGCGGCGTTCGTGTGCGGTGTCACCGTAGTCGTGCGTCAAGCCCATACTCCGAGCTGTGCCCGGGCCCCAAGGTCCGTAATCGCGTTGAGGGCGGCCAATTGGCCTATGCGCCAGGCAATTGAATGCTTGTCATACAACACGCCTCACGCGTCACCGGCCCCCGCGCACGGGTGGCCGGGCGGCCGGGCGGCCCCGGCCCGGCCGGGGCGGCCCCGGCCCGCGGCGGGCTCGGCGGCCGGGTTCAGCGGTCGGGCTCGGGGTCCTTCAGCCAGTTGACCAGCTCGGTCGAGAAGGCCAGCGGGTCCTCCTCGTGCGGGAAGTGCCCGAGCCCGTCGAACAGCCGCCAGCGGTAGGGGGCTTCGACGTACTGCCCGGACCCGGCCGCACTCCGCGTCCGCATCACCGGATCGAGCGAGCCGTGCAGGTGCAGCGTCGGCACCCGCACCGGGCGCTTCATGCGCCGGTTGAACTGCAGCCCGTCGGGCCGGGCCATGGACCGCATCATCCAGCGGTACGGCTCCACCGAGCAGTGCGCGGTGGACGGGATGCACATCGCCCGCCGGTACACCGCCACGTCGTCCTCGTCGGGCAGCCGGGGCCCCGACCAGTCCCGGATCAGCTCCCCGACGAGCGCCCCGTCGTCCGCGACGAGCTGACGCTCCGGCACGAACGGCCGCTGGAAGCCCCAGATGTGCGAACTGGCCCGGGTCTGCCCGAAGTCGGACAGCATCGCCGAGCGCCAGCGGCGCGGGTGCGGCATCGAGGACACCACCAGCCGGCGCACCAGCTTGGGCCGCATCACCGCCGCCGTCCAGGCGAGGTAGCCGCCCAGGTCGTGCCCCACGAGGGCGGCGTCGGGCTCGCCGAGGGACCGTACGACCCCGGTGATGTCGAGGGCCAGGTTGGCCGGGTCGTAGCCGCGCGGGGTGCGGTCGCTGCCGCCCACCCCGCGCAGGTCCATCGCGACCGCCCGGTAGCCGGCGTCGGCGAGCGCGGTCAGCTGGTGCCGCCACGTCCACCAGAACTGCGGGAAGCCGTGCAGGAGCAGCACCAGCGGCCCGTCGCCCATCTCGGCGACGTGGAACCGCGCTCCGTTGGCCGCGACGTCCCGGTGGGTCACCGTCCGCCCGCCGGGCACGTCGATCCGTACCGCCGAGGCAGTCGTGGGAGGAGTGCCGGACGGGCCGGACGTACCGGATTCCGGGGAGGGCGCTGTCATGACGACGAGCGTGCCACACCCACGGCCTTGTCACTGACCGACCGCGCGTGCGGCTTGGCCGTCCCGACGAGCGCGGCGGTCTGCTTGACGGACTCGATGGTCTTCGTCGGCGGCTTGATCTTCTTGAACTTCACCACGGCGAGCAGTCCGACCAGACCCGCGAGCAGCCAGAACGCCACACCGACGATCAGGAAGGACCAGGCCAGCCCGAGCCCGAGGTTGTGGATGCCGTAGGCCGCGGCGAAACTCAGTACGGGGAGGGAGAAGAGCACGAGCACTCCCGCGGCGATGGCGGCCCCGCTGCCGATCCCCGCGCGCTTGACGTCCTGCTTGATCTCCACCTTGGCGAGGGCGATCTCGTCGTGCACCAGGGCGGACATCTCGGCGGTGGCCGAGGCGACCAGCTGGCCGAGTGTGCGCTCGGCTCCCGGCGCCCCTTGGTCCACTGCGCTCATCGCTCTCTCCCTCTGTCGGCCGTCGGCGACGGCTGTCCTGTCGTCAGTCAGATCATGCCGGACGGCCGCCGTCGGCGCTGGACCCGCCCGGCCCTTCACCGGCGCCGGCCGAGGCCGCCTCGGCCCTGCGCAGGTGCTCGGCGGCCTTGGCCTCGTAGATCTTCGCCATCCGCAAGTGGTACTCCGGCTTGTCCTGCTCGTAGATGTCGGGGATGCCGTCGAGGTCCTCGTCGAGTTCCTCCGCCTCGGTGAGCGCCCTGTACTTGTGGTTGCGCATCTTGAGGAGGACGCCCGCGAAGACCGCGGCGATCAGGGACCCGATCAGGACGGCGGCCTTGATCTCGTCGGTGAGGACGGGGTCGTCGGTGAAGGCGAGCTCGCCGATCAGGAGCGAGACGGTGAAGCCGATGCCGGCGAGCGAGGCGACGGCGAAGACGTCCGGCCAGGCGAGGTCGTCGTTCAGCTCCGCCTTGGTGAAGCGGGCGGCCAGCCAGGTGCCGCCGAAGATGCCGACGGTCTTGCCGACGACCAGGCCGAGGACCACGCCGAGGGGCTCGGGACGGCTGAAGACCTGGCCGATGGACTCGTCGGACAGGGACACGCCCGCGGAGAAGAGGGCGAAGAGCGGGACGGCGAGGCCGGCCGAGACGGGCCGCACCAGGTGCTCGATGTGCTCGCCGGGGGAGTGCTGCTCGCCCTCCTTGCGGTGGCAGCGCAGCATGAGGCCCATGGCCACGCCGGCGATGGTCGAGTGGACGCCGCTGTTGTACATCAGGCCCCAGATCACCAGGGCGAGGGGGACGTAGACGTACCAGCCGTGCACGTCCACGCGGAGCAGGAACCAGAACAGGATCAGGCCCGCGACCGCGCCACCGAGCGCCAGGAAGTTGATGTCGCTGGTGAAGAACACCGCGATGATCATGATGGCGAACAGGTCGTCCACGACGGCCAGCGTCAGGAGGAACGCGCGCAGCGCGGACGGCAGCGAGGTGCCGATGACGGCGAGGACGGCGAGCGCGAAGGCGATGTCGGTGGCGGTCGGGACCGCCCAGCCGTCCGTGGAGCCGTCGCCGAGCACGTTGACCAGTACGTAGACCAGCGCGGGCGCGGCCATGCCGCAGACGGCGGCGATCACGGGGAGCGCGGCCGCCTTGGCGTCGCGCAGGTCGCCCGCGACGAGCTCGCGCTTGAGCTCGATGCCGGCGACGAAGAAGAAGATGGCGAGCAGGCCGTCGGCCGCCCAGTGCTGGAGCGAGAGGTCCAGGCCGAGGGCGGCGGGGCCGATGTGGAAGGAGCGGACGCTGTCGTAGCCGGCCGCGATGGCCGGGACGTTCGCCCAGATGAGCGCTGCGATCGCGGCCACGAGGAGCAGGACGCCGCCGACGGTTTCGGCGCGCAGGGCATCGGCCACGAAGCGGCGCTCGGGCAGCGAGAGGCGGCCGAGGAGCTTGCGGCTCTGGTGGTCGGTGGGGGTGGGCGCGGCCACGGGTGGCACCTCCGGGGTGGTTGGACGGCATGACGAAGCACGTTGCCGACCAGACTTCCCGGCGCACCCTGTGGAGTAGTTCTTTACGCTTCCGATACTTTACAGGGCACACGCAAGGGCGTATCCGGCGATCATCACTTTATGTGCGAATGGGGCATCCGGCGCGGCGCGCCGGATGCCCCATTCCCGTGTCGTGCGGTGCGGTGCGGTGCCGGGACCTCAGTCCTCGCTGCCGGCGGACGGCAGCTTGTTCTGGATCAGGTCCATGACCGAGGAGTCGGCGAGCGTGGTGACGTCACCGACCGCGCGGTTCTCGGCCACGTCGCGCAGCAGACGGCGCATGATCTTGCCCGAGCGGGTTTTCGGCAGCTCCTGCACCGGCAGGATCCGCTTGGGCTTGGCGATCGGGCCGAGCGTGGCGCCGACGTGGTTGCGCAGCTCCGCGACCAGGGTGTCGGTCTCGGAGGCGCTGCCGCGCAGGATGACGAAGGCCACGATGGCCTGGCCGGTGGTCTCGTCGTTCGCGCCGACGACCGCCGCCTCGGCGACCGAGGGGTGCGAGACGAGCGCCGACTCGACCTCGGTGGTCGAGATGTTGTGGCCGGACACCAGCATCACGTCGTCGACGCGGCCGAGCAGCCAGATGTCGCCGTCCTCGTCCTTCTTGGCGCCGTCGCCCGCGAAGTACTTGCCCTCGAAGCGCGACCAGTAGGTGTCGATGTACCGCTGGTCGTCGCCCCAGATGGTGCGGAGCATGGAGGGCCACGGCTCGGTGAGGACCAGGTAGCCGCCACCGCCGTTCGGGACCTCGTTCGCCTCGTCGTCCACGACGGTGGCGCCGATGCCGGGCAGCGCACGCTGCGCGGAGCCGGGCTTGGTCTCGGTGACGCCCGGCAGCGGCGAGATCATCATCGCGCCGGTCTCGGTCTGCCACCACGTGTCGACGATCGGACAGCGGTCGCCGCCGATGTGCTTGCGGTACCAGATCCAGGCCTCGGGGTTGATCGGCTCGCCGACCGAGCCCAGGATGCGCAGGCTCGAGAGGTCGAACTTCGCGGGGATGTCGTCGCCCCACTTCATGAACGTGCGGATCGCGGTGGGCGCGGTGTAGAGGATGGTGACGCCGTACTTCTGCACCACCTCCCAGAACCGGCCCTGGTGCGGGGTGTCGGGCGTGCCCTCGTACATCACCTGGGTGGCGCCGTTGGCGAGCGGCCCGTAGACGATGTAGGAGTGCCCGGTCACCCAGCCGATGTCGGCGGTGCACCAGTAGACGTCGCTCTCCGGCTTCAGGTCGAACACCGCGTGGTGGGTGTACGAGGCCTGCGTGAGGTAGCCGCCGGAGGTGTGCAGGATGCCCTTGGGCTTACCCGTGGTCCCCGAGGTGTAGAGGATGAAGAGCGGGTGCTCGGCGTCGAAGGCCTGCGGCGCGTGTTCGGCGCTCTGCCGCTCGACGATCTCGTGCCACCAGACGTCGCGGCCCTCGGTGAAGGCGGTGTCCTGGCCGGTGCGGCGCACCACGAGGACGTGCTCGACCTGCGGGCACTTGGCGACGGCCTCGTCGATGGCGGGCTTCAGTGCGGAGGGCTTGCCGCGGCGGTATCCGCCGTCGGAGGTGATGACCAGCTTCGCGTCGGCGTCCTGGATGCGGGAGGCCACGGCATCGGCGGAGAAACCGCCGAAGACGACGGAGTGCGCGGCGCCGACACGGGCGCACGCGAGCATCGCGACGACCGCCTCGGGGATCATCGGCAGGTAGACCGCGACCCGGTCGCCGGCCCGCACGCCCAGCTCGGTCAGGGCGTTCGCGGCCTTGGAGACCTCGTCCTTGAGCTCGGCGTAGGTGATCGAGCGGCTGTCACCGGGCTCGCCCTCGAAGTGGATGGCCACGCGGTCGCCGTTGCCGGCCTCGACGTGGCGGTCCACGCAGTTGTACGCGACGTTCAGCTTGCCGTCCGCGAACCACTTCGCGAAGGGCGGGTTCGTCCAGTCGAGCGTCTCCGTCGGCTCCGTGTCCCAGCTCAGCCGCCGCGCCTGCTCGGCCCAGAAGCCCAGCCGGTCCGCGTCGGCCTGTGCGTACGCGGCCCCAGTCACATTGGCAGCGGCGGCCAGATCGGCGGGCGGTGCGAACCGCCGCTCCTCCTTGAGCAGATTGGCCAGGCTTTCGTTGCTCACGACATCTCCCTTTCCCAGGGTGTCCGTTGTGTCCCCGGTTGTGTCCCCGGGCATAGCTCATCAGTCAATGGCCCAGGTGACAAGAGGTTGTCGGGAATTGGTGTAGACCTATTACTCGGCTGGGCCCACGCGCGAGTGGCCCCTCCCGCTGCGGAGCGCGGAAAGGGGCCACCCGGTGGCACGGATACGGGAGGGTATCGGTTCGGGCCGGTCAGCCGCGCAGCGCGGCCGCGCGGACGGTGTCGAAGACCCGGCAGTCGAAGAAGTCCTCCCCCTCCGAGAGCAGGTACGCCTGGGCCTCGCCGACGTGGAAGTACATCCCGTGCAGCTCCAGCGACCCCTCGGCGAGCCGCCGGGCCACCGATTCGTGGGCCCGCAGGTGCTCCAGCTGCTGCACCACATTGGTCAGGCAGAGCTGCTCCACCGCGTCCGCCGGCAGCCGGCCCGAGATCCGCGCCCAGGCGTGATGGCGACTGGCCATCCGCTCCAGACTCGGCAGCCCGTGCCGCAGCCACCGCCTCAGCGGTGTCATCGGCACCCCGGGCGAGGAGTTGAGCAGCGCCTGCATGGCCCCGCAGCCCGAATGCCCGCACACGGTGATGCTGTCGACCTGGAGGACGTCCACGGCGTACTCGATGGCCGCCGCGACCGAGTCGTCCGTGGACTCCGCTCCCGGCAGCGGGACGAGATTGCCGACGTTGCGGACGGTGAACAGGTCGCCGGGACCGCTGGCCGTGATCATGCTGGTCACCAGACGGGAGTCGGCGCAGGTGAGGAAGAGCTGCGAGGGCCGCTGGCCTTCGCGGGCCAGCCGGGCCAGCTCGTCCCGTACGTGCGGCGCGGTGTCCCGCTGGAAGGCGCTGATTCCGTCGGCCAGTTGACCGGCGCCACGCCTTCGGGGCCCGCCCTGCGCCGCCGGGGTCGCGGGCGGGTCAGCACTCGCGGCCGCCGTCTGGGCGGTACGGGCCACCGTGCTCCGGTGGTCGCAGTGGTTCTGCCAGGGCGTCCAGGGCCGGCAGCACTGGTGGTCCCCGCGCTGCGCACCCCGATGGGCCGGCTCCGTGAGCCCGTCCCGCCGGGCCTGCTCGGCCTCGGCGATCCTGGCCCCCGACCGTCCGGTGATCTCCAGCGAGCCGCCGTGGGCCAGGTGGGAGTCCTGCCAGTCCTGGAGCGTCTCGTAGGCGGCGTGGTCGATGAACGAGCCGTCGAGCTCGATGACCGCGTGCGCGTCGTGCGGGATCTGGTTCAGCACCCGGCTCAGCCTCGGCACCGCGAGGAACGTCAACTGGCCTCGTGCCCACACCCGGTGGACCCCGCTGTCGAGCCGCTCGGTGGTGATGCGGGTCCTGGCGAGGCGGTGCAGGGCCAGGGCCACGGCCACCGCGATGCCGATGGCCACGCCCTCCAGGACCCCGCCGAGCACCACGGCCGCGATGGTCGTCGCGTAGACCACGAACTCGCGGTGCCGCGTGACCGTACGCAGATGCGTGGCGCTCACCATCTGCACGCCCACCGCCATCACCAGGGCGGCCAGCGCGGCGAGCGGGATCAGGTCGAGCACGGGGACCAGCAGCCCGGCCGCGAGCAGCACCCACAGGCCGTTCAGCATGGACGCCCGGCGGCTGACGGCGCCCGACTTGACGTTCGCCATGCTGCGGACGGCGCCTCCGGCGACGGGAAGGCCGCCCAGTGCCCCGGAGACGATGTTCGCCGCGCCCTGCCCGCGCAGTTCGCGGTTCAGGTCGGCCCGCGGCGGACGGTTGCCCGTACCGCGCTGGGCGGCGATCAGCTTGTCGGTGGCGACGGCCGAGAGCAGGGATTCCACACTGCCGACCAGGGTGATGGTCAGCACGGCGGCGATGATGCCGAGGACCGGCCCCTCGGGCAGTTCGGGCAGCGCGTGGCTGCGCCAGGACGGCAGGTCCACCCGGGGGAGCCGCAGCCCGGTGAGGGCGGCGACGGCCGTGGCCACGGCGACGGCGGCCAGCGCGGCCGGCACCTTGCGCAGGGACCGGCCCGCCCGCCCGGGCAGCCGCGGCCAGCAGAGCAGTACCGCCAGCGTGATCACGCTGACTCCGAGTGCGGCCGGGTGCAGATCGGCCAACTGGTCCGGCAGTCCGCGGACATTGGCCAGCGCGGAGCTCTGCGGGGTGCCGCCGAGCACGATGTGCAGCTGGGCCAGCGCGATCGTCACGCCGACTCCGGCGAGCATGCCGTGGACGATGGCCGGGCTCACCATCAGCGCCGACCGGGCGGTCCGCAGGGCGGCGAGGCCGAGCTGGCAGCAGCCGGCGAGCACCGTGATGGCACAGGTGGTGCGCCATCCGTAGTGCTGGATCAACTCGGCGGTGACGACCGTGAGTCCGGTCGCGGGACCGCTCACCTGGAGCGGAGTGCCGCCGAGCCGCGCGGCCACGATTCCGCCGGCCGCCGCGGCGACGAGTCCCGCCTGGAGGGGGGCGCCCGTGGCCAGGGCGATGCCGAGGGACAGCGGCAGGGCGATCAGGAAGACGGCGACGGAGGCCGAGAGGTCGGCGGGGAGGGCGCGGCGGTTGCTGCGGAGGTCTTCGGCGGTGGGCGGAGGGGAGATGTCTTTCATGGGTCCCGTCTCCTCGGGGGAGGGATGAAGCGGCGGGATTATCAACACTAGGTAAATGAACGGTAATGGAGAGTAAAGCCCTGTGGTGGAGAATGCGGGCAAATGGCCTAGGAATTAGCACCCAGGGGTGATTAGGCATTTAGTCCGGCTTGTCACACCTTCCTTAAAACGGACCGCATGGGACGTTGCGGCGCGGAAGTCCTGCGATGGCACTGCGAGGGAAGAGGTGGGCGGATGACTGCCACCACGAAGAAGGCGACGAAGAAGGCCGCGAAGAGGGTCGCGAAGAAGAAGATCGCCGGCGGTCTGGTCGCCACGGCACTGGTCTTGGGAGTGGCCGGGTGCAGCACCTCGGAGCCCGGCTCCCGCCCGGCCCCGGGCGGTCAGGCGGCCAAGAAGGGCGCCGCGGCCCCGGAAGGCCCGGCCCCCGGCAGCGTCAAGCGGCTCATCGGCGACGGCTCGACGGCGTACACCGGCCTGCAGCCGAACGTCCAGAAGGCGCAGAAGCTGAAGCCCGGCGAGAAGCCGCCGCAGTTCGTGGTCTATTCCTGGGACGGGGCGGGCGAGGACAGCCAGAAGCTCTTCTCGCATTTCCGCGACGTGGGCAAGAAGTACAACGCCCGCATGACCTACTTCCTCAGCGGCGTGTACATGCTCCCGGAGGAGAAGCGTTCCCTCTACACCGCGCCCCAGCATTCCTCGGGCCGCTCGGACATCGGCTTCGGCGATCCGCAGGGCATCAAGGACACCGCCACCCAGGTGCGCGCCGCCTGGCTGGAGGGCAATGAGATCGGCACCCACTTCAACGGCCACTTCTGCGGACCCGAGGGCGGCGTCGGGACCTGGTCCGTCGAGGAGTGGAAGAGCGAGATCAACCAGGCGAAGTCGTTCGTCAAGAACTGGAAGACCAACTCGCCCGCCCTCAAGGGCATGGAGGCGCTCCCGTTCGACTACGACAAGGAGATGATCGGGGCCCGCACCCCGTGCCTCGAGGGCCAGAAGAACTTCATGCTGGCCGCGAAGGAGATGGGCGGCTTCCGCTACGACTCCAGCGGCATCAGCAAGCAGATCTGGCCGAAGAAGACGGACGGCCTCTGGGACATCCCGCTGCAGCTGGTCCCCATGCCGGGCCGGGCCTTCGAAACGCTCAGCATGGACTACAACTACCTGGTCAACCAGTCCGGTACGACGACGCAGGGCGACCCCTCGCAGCACGCGTACTGGGGTGAGCAGATGCGCGACGGCCTCGTCAAGGCCTTCGAGCGGACCTACCAGGGCAACCGTGCGCCGCTGATCATCGGCAACCACTTCGAGTCCTGGAACGGCGGCACCTACATGCGCGCCGTCGAGGACTCCATCAAGACCATGTGCACGCAGAAGGAGGTCCGCTGCGTTCCGTTCCGCGAACTGGCGGACTGGCTGGACGCCCAGGACCCGAAGGCCCTGGAGTGGATGCGCACCCTCGACGTCGGCGAGGCGCCGAAGGAGGGCTGGAACAAGTTCCTGACGGCGGGGCCGCCGGCCAAGCCGGCCGCCCCCGCCGAGGTCAAGCCGGCTGCGGAGCCGGCCGAAGCGAGTCAGAGCGAGGACTGAGCAGCCCGACGGCCCCGGCCCCGGCTCCGGCCCCGGCTTCCGCCTCTGCCTCCGCCCCCATCTCTGCCCCCGCCTCTGCTTCCGTTTGCGTGCCCGCGTGCTCCCGCAGGACGAAACCGGGGTCGACCTGCTCCGCCAGGTCCACCCCGGTCTTCGCGTTGCCCCAGCTCTCGGCGTTGCGCAGGTGGAAGTGGACCATCTGCTCCGTGTAGCGGACCCAGTCGCGCTGCGCGTAGGAGTCGTCGGCCGCGTCCTGCAGGGACTGCAGGGCCAGCCGGTTCGTCGCCTCCAGCAGCTCGAAGGCGGCCGGGCGGCCCTTCTCCATCGCCCGCACCCAGTCCGAGTGCCCGACGGTGACCAGCAGGTCCTCGCCGGCCTCGTCCTGCAGGAACTCGATGTCCTCCGGCCCCTGGACCTTGTTGCCGACGACCTTGAGCGTGATTCCGAAGTCCCGCGCGTACTCCTTGTACTGGCGGTAGACGGAGATGCCCTTGCGGGTCGGTTCGGCGACCAGGAAGGTCACGTCGAAGCGGGTGAACATGCCGGAGGCGAAGGAGTCCGAGCCGGCCGTCATGTCGACGACCACGTACTCGTCCGGACCGTCGGCCAGATGGTTGAGGCAGAGCTCGACCGCGCCGACCTTGGAGTGGTAGCAGGCCACGCCCAGATCGGACTCGGTGAACGGCCCCGTGGCCATCAGCCGCACGGGTTCGCCGTCCAGCACCAGGGTGCGCGCGCAGGCCTCGTAGACGGGGTTGTCCTCGTCGACGCGCAGCAGCCGGGAGCCGGCGCCGGGGGGAGTGGTCTTGATCATCGTGTCGGCGGACGCGATGCGCGGGTTGGAGCCCCGCAGGTAGTCCTTGATGAGGGGCAGGTGCGCTCCCAGCGCGGGCAGCGCGGCCGCCTCCTCCTCGCTGAGCCCGAGCGCGGCGCCCAGGTGCTGGTTGATGTCGGCGTCCACCGCGACGACGGGGGCTTCATTGGATGCGAGGTGGCGGATGAAAAGGGAGGACAGCGTGGTCTTGCCGCTGCCGCCCTTCCCCACGAAAGCGATCTTCATGTTCACCAAGCGTAGTGGGTCGGTGTCTTTGTGTTGTGTGCCTGAGTGAAGAAGACCACTCCAAGGAGGGGTCGGTGCTATGGGGGAGCAGTGCGTAGGCTCCCTACTTATGAGTAGCGCTTCTGCCTCCGCCGCCGACCCCCTCGCCCCGCTGGCCGGTCTTCCGGGCGTCGCCGAGTCCGTGGATTCCGTACGCAAGGCCGTGGACCGGGTCTACGGCCACCGCGTCATGCGCCGCCGCGCCGGGGAGATCACCTCCGAGGCCGCGCTGCGCGGCGCGCGCGGGAGCGCGGCGCTGTCCGGGGCCGACTGGGCGCTGGAAGAGGTCCGCCGCCGCACCGACTTCGGCTCGGACGCGGAGGCCCGCACGGTGGGCGCCGCCCTGCGCCTGGCGGCGGAGGCGGGCCAATTGCTGAGCATCTGGCGCCAGTCGCCGCTACGGGTCCTGGCGCGGCTCCACCTGGTGGCCTCGGGTTCCACGGCGCAGGGCGATGTCGTCGGCCGGCCCCGCCTCGCCGGCGAACCGGTGGACGAGCCCCTGGTCTCCCTCCCCCTCCCGGACGCGCAGGAGGTGGCGGGGCGCCTCGAAGGGCTCTCCGGCCTGATCATCGCGGGCGGCTCCGCCCCGGCGCTGGTCACGGCGGCGGTGGTGCACGGCGAACTGCTCGCCCTGCGCCCCTTCGGCTCGTACAACGGCCTGGTGGCGCGCACCGCGGAGCGGATCGTGCTGATCAACAGCGGCTTGGACCCGAAGGGGATCTGCCCGGGGGAGGTCGGTCACGCCGAGCAGGGGAAGGACGCGTACCTGGAGGCCTTCGGGGGCTACGTCTCGGGGACCGCGGAGGGGATGGCGGCTTGGATCGCGCACTGCGGCCGCGCGATCGAGCTCGGAGCCCGCGAATCGATGGCGGTCTGCGAGGCGCTCCAGCGCGGCGCGGCCTGAGGCTCGGCGGCCTGAGGACTGGCGCGGCGGCCTGAGGCCCGGCGCCGGGCAAAGGGTTGCGGCGACACCCGTGTTGCTCTGGTGTCGCCGCTGGCATTCACGCCCAGTTACCAAGCGTCCTCGAAGATTGCCCATCAGGTCGGGAACTTTGCCCGTCACCTGGTGCGGCTGGCCCGTAATCGACGGGTCGACGTCGCGTGGGTGCTCGGCGTTCATGCTTCGGTCCGTGGGCCTTACTGCGTTTTAAAGATGATCCTCTCGGATGTTCTTTGGTCTCGCGGGCCGTTGACTCCTTTGTACTCCGCTTCGGAGCCGAGCGAAACCCCTGGCCGCATTTCTTTGCTTTACGGGACATCCTGGTGCGAATCAGGCATCCGGTATCGCCGCTGGTCAGGCCGATGTGGCCGCGGCCAGCGCCCGCCGCCGGCTCGCGTACCAGACCAGCCCCGCGGTGGCCGCGGCCGCGCCCACCGCGGCCGCGGCGACCAGGGCCGGCCGCGTCGGCATCGACAGTCCGGGGAGCCGCTGCTTCAGCCGCACCGGCCGGTTGAAGACCAGTACCGGCCACTCCCGCGCCAGCGCCTCCCGCCGCAGCGCCCGGTCGGGATTGACCGCGTGCGGGTGGCCGACCGCCTCGAGCATCGGGATGTCGGTGGCCGAGTCGCTGTACGCGTAGCAGCGCGCGAGGTCGTACCCCTCGGACTCCGCGAGCTCGCGCACGGCCTCCGCCTTCGTGGGGCCGTAGGCGTAGTACTCGATCTCGCCCGTGAAGCAGCCGTCCTCGCCGACCACCATCCGCGTGGCGACGACGCGGTCGGCGCCCAGCATCTCCCCGATGGGCTCGACGACTTCGGCGCCCGAGGTGGACACGATGACCACGTCGCGGCCCGCGGTGTGGTGGGCTTCGATGAGGGATGCGGCCTCGTCGTAGATCAGCGGATCGATGAGGTCGTGCAGGGTCTCGGCGACGATCTCCCGGACCTGCTGCACGTTCCACCCCTTGCAGAGGGCGGACAGGTACTCGCGCATCCGCTCCATCTGATCGTGGTCGGCGCCGCCGGCCAGATAGATGAACTGCGTGTAGGCGGTGCGCAGCACGGCCCGTCGGTTGATCAGGCCGCCCTGGTAGAAGGACTTGCTGAACGTCAGAGTGCTCGACTTCGCAATGACCG
Source organism: Streptomyces sp. ICC4 (assembly GCF_003287915.1). Taxonomy (NCBI): domain Bacteria; kingdom Bacillati; phylum Actinomycetota; class Actinomycetes; order Kitasatosporales; family Streptomycetaceae; genus Streptomyces; species Streptomyces sp. ICC4. The sequence goes on from NZ_CP030286.1 coordinate 1,468,824, forward strand.
TCTTGTCCAGGTCGAAGAAGGCTGCGGTACGAGGCAAGGAGTGCGGCAAGGGCTGATTTTCCACGACCCGAGCATATGCGCCCACCATTCGGCGTAAAGTCTGGCGCGTGGGTTTGCCTGAGAAGCCTCTCGGGTACACCATGGAAGTCACGGATCGTTCGCGACCGTGCTAACCCGGTCTGGCTCCTCCCCCCCCCGAGTCGGACCGTGGGGACGACCCCCGCTCTCCCCCCCGGCGGGGGTCGTCGCATGTCCGGACGCGGTTTGCGTCCTCGTCTTCGACCCCAAGTGCCCACTCCTCGGACCCCCTCGTCTTCCCGGGGCCCGCGTGGCGAAGACCCTCACCCCCTCGAACCGGTAACAGAGCGTAGCGGTTCCGGCGCGCTCCGGAACTCACCTGTTGGGGTGAGCCGGCTATTCACATAGGGCCGGTTGTCCACAGTTTTCGAGCAAGATCCACTTCTTTTTCCCGATCCCGTCACGGTGATTCCGGCCGCGAAGTCCGCGGCGCTGGATATGCGGTGAGAAGGAGGCGGAGATCGTGGCTGGATCGAAGTCGTGTGAAGTCCGGAACCTCGTGGTGGCGGGCGGGGACGGCCGGCATCCCGCTGTCGGGGGGCCAGTGCCCGGCGGCGGACGGCCGTTGATCATCACCGGGGACCCGCTGCTGCTCGACGATCTGCTGCGGCTGTGCGCCGCCGCGGGGGTCGAGCCGCATGTGCACCAGGCGGTGCCGGAGCAAAGCGGAGCCGATGGTGACGGTGGTGATGCCGGTGGCGGGAGCGCATCCGGCGTCGGATGGGAGTCCGCACCGCTCGTCCTCGTCGGCGACGACGCCGCCCGGCACGTGCGCGGCGCACCCCGGCGGGACGGGGTCTTCCTCGTCGGCAGGGATCTGGACGACCCCCACGTGTGGCAGCGGGCGCTGGAGATCGGCGCCGAGGAGGTCCTGACGCTCCCCGACGCCGAGAGCCGGCTCGTCGACCGCATCGCCGATGTCGTGGAGGGGGCCGGGCGGCCCGCCCTCGCCGTCGGGGTGATCGGAGGCAGCGGCGGCGCCGGAGCCTCCACCCTCGCCTGCGCCCTGGCCCTGCGGGCCGCCCGCGCCGGGGAGCGGACCATCCTCATCGACGGCGACCCGCTCGGCGGCGGCATGGACGTCCTGCTCGGCGGGGAAACCGCCGAAGGACTGCGCTGGCCCGACTTCGCGGGTTCCCGCGGCAGGGTCGGCGCAGGAGCCCTCGCGGAATCGCTGCCCGAACTGCACGCCCTGCGGGTGCTCAGCTGGGACCGGGGAGACCGGGTGGTGGTGCCGCCCGCCGCGATGCGGTCGGTGGTGGCCGCCGCGCGCCGCCGGGGCGGGGTCGTCGTGGTCGACCTGCCGCGCCGGGTCGACGAGGCCGTGGCCGAGGTCCTGGCACAGCTGGACCTGGTGCTGCTGGTGGTGCCGGGCGAGCTGCGGTCGGTGGCCGCGGCCTCCCGGGTGGCCGCCGGCGTCCGGATGGTGGCCCGGGACGTCCGCGTGGTCGTACGGGGCCGCGTGCCCGGCGGACTGGACGCAGAGGCGGTCGCCGCCCTGCTGGGCGCGCCGCTGGCCGGCGAGGTACCGGTCGAGGTCGGCCTGCCGGGACGGGTGGCCGAGGGCGAGCCGCCGGGATCGCAGGGGCGGGGCGCGCTGGCCCGCTTCTGCGACGGCTTCTGGCAGCGCGCGCTCGGCTCCGCCCAAGGGGTGGTGACGGCATGAGCGCCGTACTGCTCGACGCGGTGCGCCGACGGCTCGCCGAGAGCGGGGCGGAACCCACCCCGGCGAGGGTGGCGGCGGCACTGCGGGCCCAGGGCAGGCTGCTGGGCGACACGGAGGTGCTGGGCGCCGCCGCCGAACTGCGCTCCGAACTGGTCGGCGCGGGCCCGCTGGAGGCACTGCTCGCCGACCCCGAGGTCACCGACGTGCTGGTGGCCGCCCCCGACCGGGTCTGGGTGGACCGCGGCGGCGGGCTGGAACTGACCGGGGTGACCTTCGCCGACGCCGAGGCCGTGCGCAGGCTCGCCCAGCGCCTCGCCTCCGTCGCCGGCCGCCGCCTCGACGACGCCCGGCCCTGGGTGGACGCCCGGCTGCCCGACGGCACCCGGCTGCACGCCGTACTGCCCCCGGTCGCCGTCGGATCTGCCTGCCTGTCCCTGCGGGTGGTGCGGCCGCGCGCGTTCACGCTGGACGAGCTGGTCGCCGCGGGGACCCTGCCGCCCGGCGGACAGCGGCTGCTGCGCGACATGGTGGAGGCCCGTCTGTCGTTCCTGGTCTCCGGCGGAACGGGCACCGGCAAGACCACCCTCCTCAGCACCCTGCTGGGACTGGTCGGTCCCGGCGAGCGGATCGTGCTCGCCGAGGACTCCGCCGAGCTCCGGCCCGACCATCCGCACGTGGTGCGGCTGGAGACCCGACCGGCCAATCAGGAGGGCGCCGGCCTGGTCACCCTCACCGACCTGGTCCGCCAGGCGCTGCGGATGAGGCCCGACCGGCTCGTCGTCGGCGAGGTCCGGGGAGCCGAGGTCGCGGACCTGCTCGCCGCCCTCAACACGGGCCACGAGGGAGGCTGCGGCACGGTCCACGCGAATGCCGCCGCCCACGTACCGGCCCGGCTGGAGGCCCTGGGGACGGCCGCCGGGCTCGACCGGGCCGCCCTGCACAGCCAGTTGGCGGCCGCGCTGACCCTCGTCGTCCACCTCGTGCGGGACCGGGCCGGCCGGCGCCGGGTCGCCGAGGTGCACGTGCTGGAGCGGGACCCCGCCGGGCTCGTGGTCACCGTGCCGGCGCTGCGCTGGGCCGCGCGGGGATTCGTACGGGAACGGGGCTGGGAGCGGCTGCGCCCGCTGCTCGGAGGTGCCCGATGAGCGCGGCCGCGGTGCTCCCGGTGCCGGTGTTCGCCGGGGTGCTGTGCGCCGGGGCGGCCGCCTGGGCGCTGGCCGGCGGCGACCGGGTGTCCCGGCGGGCCAAGGCGGTGCTCGCCGGGGCGGGTCCGGCGGTACCGGGCGGGCCCGCGCCCTGGGAGCGGCTGCTGCTCGCCGTGCGGGTCGGGGCGGCGCACCGCCGGGAGTGGGCCTGCCTGGGGGCCGGTCTGGTGCTCGCACTACTCGGCGGGTCGGTGATCCCGCTGCTGGCCGGGGCGGCGGCCCTGCCGCTGGTGCGCCGGTGGCTGCGGGCCAGGGAGCGGGCCCGGGCCCGGTCGGCGCGGGCCGCCGAAGTGGCGGCCCTGTGCGGTGCGGTGGTGGGCGAGCTGCGCTCCGGCGCCCAGCCCGGCCAGGCGTTGAGCGCGGCCATGCGCCGCACGGTGTCGGGCCCGGGCGGTCCGGGACCCGCCCAGGCCGGACTCCTGGCGGCCGCGGCCTTCGGCGGGGACGTCCCCGGGGCGCTGCGCCAGGCGGCGCGGGAGCCCGGCGCGGAGGGGCTGGCCGGGATGGCGGCCTGCTGGCGGGTCTCGGTGGACGGAGGCGCCGGGCTGGCCGCCGGACTGGACCGGCTGGAAGGGGCGTTGCGGGCCGAGCGGGACCGGGAGGAGTCACTGCGCGCCCAGTTGGCGGGAGCCAGATCGACGACGGGGGTGCTGGCCCTGTTGCCGGTGGTCGGTCTGCTGATCGGCACCGGGCTGGGGGCCGATCCGCTGCGGGTGCTGCTGCACACGCCGGTCGGGTGGGGCTGCCTGCTGGCGGGGACGGCGCTGGAGGCCCTGGGGCTGCTGTGGTGCCGGCGGATCGTACGGACGGGGGAGCGGTGATGGGCGGCTTCGCGATCCACAGCCTGGGGATGGCGCTGTGCTTCGCGGCGGCCCTGTGCACGGGCTCGGCGCTGGCGGCGCGAATCCGGGAGCGGGCGGCCCGGCGGCGGCTCACGGCCCTGCTCGCGGTGGAGGCGGCGCGCCGCCGGCCGCCGTTCGCACCCGGGCTGCGCGGCGCGGTGGCCGCGTGGGCCGGGCCGGTCGGGGCGCTGGCGGTGGCCTGGGCGCTGATCGGCGGACTCCTCGGAGCGGCGGCGGGCTGCGCCGCGGCCTTCGGGGTCCGCAGATGGCTCGCGAGACCCCGGCCGGCTTCGGGGGCGGATCCCGGGGAGATCGAGCGTCAGCTCCCGTTCGCCGCCGACCTGTTGGCCGCCTGCCTGGCGGCCGGAGCCGGGCCGGTCGACGCCGCCGAGGTGGTGGGCGAGTCGCTGGGCGGCCCGGTGGGCGAGCGGCTGGCCCTGGCCGGGGCGGAGCTGCGGCTCGGCGGAGAACCGGGAGCCGCGTGGGGGAGGTTGGCGGAGATACCGGGTGCCCGCGGGCTGGCCGAATGCCTGGAGCGCTCCGCCCGTACGGGGGCTCCCGCGGCCGAACCGGTCTCCCGGCTCGCGGCGGCGCTCAGGGCGGACCGGACGCGCCGCGCGGGAGCCGGGGCGCAGCGGGCGGCGGTCCTGGTCACCGCGCCGGTGGGGCTGTGCTTCCTCCCCGCATTCCTCGCGATCGGAGTGGCGCCCGTGGTGATCGGAATGGCGTCCGGGCTCCTCTCGGGAACCTGAAACACCGACCCGGAGCATCCCTCTCCGATCACCTTCTGCGATCACGTTCTGGGATCACCATCCGAGATCACCATCCGAGATCACCATCTGAAATCACGATCTGAGATCACGTCAAAAAGCCGAATCAACGGGAGGTTGCCATGAGGATCATCTGGTTTCGCGTGCGGGCGGCGCTGAGGGGCCGCGCGGGTGACGCGGGAATGTCCACCTCAGAATACGCCATGGGCACGATCGCGGCGTGTGCGTTCGCCGCCGTTCTGTACAAGGTGGTGACGAGCGAAGTGGTCTCGACGGCACTTCAGTCGACCATCGGGAAGGCACTCGATGCGCCGTTCTGACGGGGGATATGTGACGGCGGAGGCGGCCTTGGTGATTCCGGCGCTGGTGCTGTTCGCGGCGCTGCTGGTGTGGGCGCTGATGGCCGCCGCCTCCCAGATCCGGTGCGTGGACGCCGCGCGGGCCGGTGCCCGGGCGGCGGCCCGGTCCGAGCCGGCCGAAGCGGCGGTGGCGGCGGCGCGGGCCGCCGCTCCGCCCGGGGCGCGTGTGGAGCTGTCGCGGACGGGCGACCTGTGGCAGGTCCGCGTCTCGGCCCCGGCCCCGGGCCCGGCCGCCCTGCCGGTCCGGCTCACCGCCCAGGCGGCCGCCCTGGCCGAGGACACCGTGGGGCCGCCGCCGTGACCCCGACCCCGGCCCGGGTGCGGGACCGGGACCGGGACCGGGGGGCGGCCACGGTGTGGGGCGGCCGCGGCGGGGCGGCCGTCGAGCAGGGCGACCCGCCGGTCGGCGACGGCGGCGGTCTCCTCATCGTGGGTGGCCAGCAGGACGGTGATGCCGTGCGAGCGGGCCGCGGTGGTGAGCGTACGGAGCAGCAGGGCGCGCTCGGCGCGGTGCAGCGGGGCCGTGGGCTCGTCGGCGAAGATCACGGCGGGCTCGCCCACGAGGGCGCGGGCGAGGGCCACGCGCTGGGACTCGGCCCGGTTGAGGGCGTCGGGGTGCTTGCGGGCGAAGGCGCTGATGTCGAGGCGGTCCAGCCATTCGCAGGCGGCCCGTTTGGCACTGCGGTGGGTCGCGCCGGCGATCAGCAGCGGCAGCGCGGCGTTCTCCCAGACCCGGAGCTCGGGCAGCAGCCCTGGCTCGGGGCCGATCCAGCCGAACCGGTCGCGGCGCAGCCGCTCGCGGGCCAGGGCCCCCATGGTGTGCACGGGGACGCTGTTGAACCAGACCTCGCCCTGTTCGGGCCGCAGCTGACCGGAGAGGCAGCCCAGCAGGGTGGTCTTGCCGCTGCCGCGCGGGCCGGTGACGGCGAGGATCTCGCCCGCGCGGACGCCGATCGAGACCCCGATGAGGCCCGGCGAACCTCCCCCAGACTTCGTCCGGGGGGACCCCCTGTGGGAGTAGTGAAGGGACCGCGCCCAGAGGACGTCCTCGCGGGGCAGGGCGTTGTCTGGCGGAGCGTTGTCCGGTGGAGCCACCATGGCGTACACCTCCGTCCGGGGGAACGAAGCGGAGCCAGCTTGGTCACTGGCGCCACAATGAGATGTAAAGAGATGAACGCCTTGGATGCGGACAGCACACGGCCCGGACACCCGCGTTCTCACTCGAACGGGGGATCCGGGCCGTGTGGTCGGACTACTGCGCGAAGAACCGCCTGCCGCTCGCGGCCGGCGGACGCCGCTGGTTAGAGCTTGGTCCAGGCCTCGGTGAGCACGCGGCGCAGGATGCCCTCGATCTCGTCGAAGGTGCCCTGGTCGGCGATCAGCGGCGGGGCCAGCTGGATGACCGGGTCGCCACGGTCGTCGGCGCGGCAGTACAAGCCGTTCTCGAAGAGCGCCTTGGAGAGGAAGCCGTAGAGCACGCGCTCCGTCTCCTCGTCCGTGAAGGACTCCTTGGTGGCCTTGTCCTTGACGAGCTCGATGCCGTAGAAGTAGCCGTTGCCGCGGACGTCGCCGACGATCGGCAGGTCGTGCAGCTTCTCCAGCGTCGAGCGGAAGGCGTCCTCGTTGTCCAGCACGTGCTGGTTGAGGCCTTCCTTGTCGAAGATGTCGAGGTTGGCGAGCGCCACCGCGGAGGACACCGGGTGTCCGCCGAAGGTGTAGCCGTGCAGGAAGGTGTTGTCACCCTTGTAGAACGGCTCGGCGAGCTTGTCCGAGATGATGCAGGCACCGATCGGGGAGTAGCCCGAGGTCATGCCCTTGGCGCAGGTGATCATGTCCGGGATGTAGTCGAACTTGTCACAGGCGAACATCGTGCCCAGACGGCCGAAGGCGCAGATCGTCTCGTCGGAGACGAGCAGCACGTCGTACTCGTCGCAGATCTCGCGGACCCGCTGGAAGTACCCGGGCGGCGGCGGGAAGCAGCCGCCGGCGTTCTGTACCGGCTCGAGGAAGACGGCGGCGACGGTGTCGGCGCCCTCGAACAGGATCTCCTGCTCGATCTGGTCGGCGCACCAGCGGCCGTAGGCCTCGGGGTCGTCGCCGTAGATCGGGGCGCGGTAGATGTTGGTGTTGACCACCTTGTGCGCGCCGGGGACCAGCGGCTCGAAGGGGGCCTTGAGGGCCGGCAGGCCGGTGATGGACAGCGCGCCCTGCGGGGTGCCGTGGTAGGCGACCGCGCGGGAGATGACCTTGTACTTGGTGTGCTTGCCCTGCAGCTTGAAGTACTGCTTGGCGAGCTTCCACGCGGTCTCGACGGCCTCGCCGCCACCGGTGGTGAAGAAGACCTTGTTCAGGTCGCCCGGAGCGTAGTGCGCGAGACGCTCGGCGAGCTCGACGGCCTTGGGGTGCGCGTACGACCAGATGGGGAAGAACGCGAGTTGCTGCGCCTGCTTGTACGCGACCTCGGCCAGTTCCTTGCGGCCGTGACCTGCGTTGACCACGAACAGGCCGGCGAGACCGTCCAGGTAGCGCTTGCCCTTGTCGTCGAAGATGTAGGTGCCCTCGCCCCGCACGATGGTGGGTACGGGCGAGTTCTCGTACGACGACATGCGGGTGAAGTGCATCCACAGGTGGTCGTAGGCGGTCTTGGAGAGGTCCTGGCTCACGGCTATCGCGTTCCCCACATGTAGGTCTGCTTCTTCAGCTTCAGGTAAACGAAGCTTTCGGTTGATCGCACGCCGGGGAGCGCGCGGATCTTCTTGTTGATCGTTTCGAGCAGGTGGTCGTCGTCCTCGCAGACGATCTCCACCATTAGGTCGAACGAGCCCGCGGTCATCACCACGTACTCGCACTCGGCCATGGCGGTCAGAGCATCGGCCACCGGGTCGAGGTCTCCCTCGACGTTGATGCCGACCATCGCCTGGCGCCGTAGCCCCACGGTGAGCGGGTCGGTGACCGCGACGATCTGCATGACGCCCTGGTCGAGCAGCTTCTGTACGCGCTGGCGCACCGCCGCTTCGGACAGGCCCACGGCCTTGCCGATCGCTGCGTAGGGACGGCGACCGTCCTCCTGCAGTTGCTCGATGATCGCCAGGGACACAGCATCGACCGAAGGGGACGGTTGTCTGTTCCTGGAATCTGCGCTTCGACTGACCACAACCTCACTCTGCACGAGGAGTCGTCTGTTCCGCAAGGCGAGAACGATGTAATTCGTTGTTTCGGACCTCGGATCTCACCGATTCCGTAGTTCGTGGTGGGTGGGCCTGTCGAAAACGGCGTCCAAGGGGATAGGCTGAGGAGCTGTCTCAACCACTGGACATGTGATCAGGAGTGTGGCTGTAGTGACCACCGAACTGCGTCGTCTGCGCAACTACATCGGCGGGGAGTTCAAGGACGCCGCCGACGGGCGGACCACCGAGGTGGTCAACCCCGCCACGGGCGAGGCGTACGCGACCGCCCCGCTCTCCGGCCAGGCGGACGTCGACGAGGCCATGGCCGCCGCCGCGGCGGCCTTCCCGGCCTGGCGCGACGCGACCCCCTCCGAGCGCCAGAAGGCGCTGCTGAAGATCGCGGACGCCTTCGAGGCGCGCGCCGACGAGCTGGTCGCCACCGAGTCGGAGAACACCGGCAAGCCGCTGGGCCTCACGGCCAGCGAGGAGCTGCCGCCGATGGTGGACCAGATCCGCTTCTTCGCGGGCGCCGCGCGCCTGCTCGAGGGCCGTTCGGCCGGCGAGTACATGGAGGGCATGACCTCGATCGTGCGCCGTGAGCCGGTCGGCGTCTGCGCCCAGGTCGCGCCGTGGAACTACCCGATGATGATGGCCGTCTGGAAGTTCGCCCCGGCCCTCGCCGCGGGCAACACCGTGGTCCTCAAGCCCTCGGACACCACCCCGGCCTCCACCGTCCTGATGGCGGAGATCATGGGCTCGATCCTGCCCGAGGGCGTCTTCAACGTCGTCTGCGGCGACCGCGAGACCGGCCGCGCCATGGTCGAGCACCGCACCCCGGCGATGGCCTCCATCACCGGCTCGGTCCGCGCGGGCATGCAGGTCGCCGAAAGCGCCTCCAAGGACGTCAAGCGCGTCCACCTGGAGCTCGGCGGCAAGGCCCCCGTCGTGGTCTTCGAAGACGCCGACATCGCCAAGGCCGCCGAGGACATCGCGGTCGCGGGCTTCTTCAACGCCGGCCAGGACTGTACGGCGGCCTGCCGCGTCCTGGTCCACGAGTCGATCCACGACGAGTTCGTCGCGGCGCTGGCCAAGAACGCGGCCGACACCAAGACCGGGCAGCCGGACGACGAGGACGTGCTCTACGGCGCGCTGAACAACCCGAACCAGCTGAAGCAGGTCGCGGGCTTCATCGAGCGCCTCCCCGCCCACGCCAAGGTCGAGGCGGGCGGCCACCGGGTCGGCGAGAAGGGCTACTTCTACGCCCCGACCGTGGTCTCCGGCCTCAAGCAGGATGACGAGATCATCCAGAACGAGGTCTTCGGCCCCGTCATCACGGTCCAGTCCTTCACGGACGAGGCCCAGGCCCTGCAGTACGCGAACGACGTCGAGTTCGCCCTCGCCTCCTCCGTGTGGACCAAGGACCACGGCCGCGCGATGCGGATGTCCAAGAACCTCGACTTCGGCTGCGTGTGGATCAACACCCACATCCCGCTCGTCGCCGAGATGCCCCACGGCGGGTACAAGAAGTCCGGCTACGGCAAGGACCTCTCCGCCTACGGCTTCGAGGACTACACGCGGATCAAGCACGTGATGACCTCGCTCGACGGCTGACCTTCCGCGGCGCCGATCGCACTGATCAGGGCAAGGCCTTGATGGGGCGGGCAGTAGACAACATGTCTATTGCCCGCCCCTTCGCGTTCCCCGAGGCTTTGCCCATGCCTGAACTCGCCTTCTCCCGCCGCGCGGCGCTGCGCGGCCTCGGTGCCGCGGGCCTGCTGGCCGCCCTCACCGGCTGTGGTGTCCCCGCCGCATACGTCCCCGAGGGCCGGCGGGAGGGCCGGGACCGCTCCGACCGGGACCGGAGCGTCTCCTTCTCGAACTGGCCGCTCTACATCGACACCGACGACGAGGACGAGACCCGGCGGCCGACGCTGGACGCCTTCTCGGAGAAGACCGGCATCGAGGTCCGGTACTCCGAGGAGATCAACGACAACGACGAGTTCTTCGGCAAGGTCAGTCCGGCGCTGATGAACCACCAGGAGACCGGCCACGACGTGGTCGTGGTCAGCGACTGGATGGCCGCCCGCTTCGTCCACCTGGGCTGGACCCAGAAGATGGACCGTTCGGCGCAGGGCAACGTGGCCAAGTACCTGGACCCCCAGCTGCGCTCCCCGGCCTTCGACGAGGGCCGGCTGCACACCGTCCCCTGGCAGTCGGGGATCACCGGCATCGCCTACAACCGCAAGGCGCTCGGCCGGGAGATCAAGTCGGTCAAGGACCTGTGGCACCCGGACCTGGCGGGCAAGGTCACGCTCCTCTCCGGCCTCGACGAGTCCTTCTCGCTGCTGATGCAGGGCAACGGCGTCGACGTGACCCGGTGGACCGAGTCCGACTTCCACCGGATGTGCGACCAGGTCGAGAGCATGGTGAAGAAGAAGCACATCCGCCGCTTCACCGGCAACGACTACACCTCCGATCTCAGCAAGGGCGACGTCCTGGCCTGCCAGGCCTACTCCGGAGACGTGATCCAGCTGCAGGCCGACAACCCCGACATCGAGTTCGTGATCCCCGAGGAGGGTGCCGAGCTCTGGGCGGAGAGCCTGCTCATCCCCAACCTCGCCCGGCACAAGGCCAACGCGGAGGCCCTGGTCGACTTCTACTACGACCCCGCCGTGGCCGCGGAGCTGGCCGCTTCCGTCAACTACGTCTGCCCCGTCCCGGCCGCCCGCGAAGTCCTGGCCTCCTCCGACGACAGGGAGACCGCCGAACTGGCCGAGAACCCGCTGATCTTCCCCGACGAGGAGATGCGCAAGCGGCTGGTGGTGTCCCGCGACATCTCCTCGGCCGAGCGGGGTCCCCTCGCCAAGCGCTGGAACGCCATCGTCGGCCTGTGAGGCGCGCGGGGCCGCGCGGAGTCGTGATCACGGTCCGGCCACGGAACTGAACATGTTCAGGGAAAGTGCTGAACGTGTTCAGAAAACTGGATAGTCTTCCTTCCATGAGCGAGAGAAGCGCCCTTCAGCGGCGGATCCGTGCCTGGTTGACCCTGTTCCTCGTCTGCCTCGTACTCAGTGGACTCACGGCCTTCCCCCTGGTCAGCGAACTCCGCTGGGCCAATGCCCTGCTGGACAACGAGTGGCTGCGCCGGGTCGGCGACGGACTGGACCAGGCGGACTCCGCATACCCCTTCCTCCTCTACGGCACCGACTGGCTGGCCTTCGCCCACCTGGTGATCGCCGTGTTCTTCTACGGGGTCCACCGCGACCCCGTCCGCAACATCTGGATCGTCGACGCCGGCATGATCGCCTGCGCCGGCATCATCCCGCTGGCCCTGATCTGCGGGCCCATCCGGGGCATCCCCTTCTATTGGTCGCTGATCGACATGTCGTTCGGCGTCTTCGGGGTGGTCCCCCTGCTGGTCCTGCGCCGCATGATCAAGCGCCTGGAGGCCATGCCCGAGCCTGTGCCCGAGAGGATGCCCGTGCCCGCCCCGGCTACCTAGCCATGGACGCGGCGACTATCGCCCCGGTCACCGGGCTCGGGTCCTCGCTCTTGGCGTCCTTGGAGTTGACCGTGAAGACCACGATCCGCGACCCGTCCCCCGCGCCGCCGATCCCGGTGCTGTAGCCGGGGCGGGCACCGGTCTTGCCGTAGACCACGGTGCCGTCCGGGAGGACCAGCCGCTGCATCCCCGCCGTCCGCGAGGCGGGCGTCGTGGCGGACCCGAACTCCAGGGCCCCCTCGGGGACGGTGAACATCTCCTCCAGCTGGGGCCGGGGCACGATCCGCCCGGCGAACAGCGCCCGCGTGAACCGCTCCAGGTCCGCCGTCGAGGAGATGAGGTCCCCCGCGGCCCATCGGTCGGACACGTTCCACACGCTGACGTCGCGCAGTTCGCTACCCCCGCCCGGCAGCGGCACCGCCTGGTAGCCGAGGTTGTGCCGGCCGGGGATCCGCGTCTGCGTCCGGCCCGGGAGGGAGGTCTGGCGCAGGCCCAGCGGCTTCAGGATCCGCTTCTCGACCGCCTTCTCGTACGTCGAGCCCGTCACCTTCTCGATCAGGACGCCCAGCAGCGTGTAATTGATGTTCTGGTAGTGCTGGAACGCGCCGGGAGCGCTCTCCGGCCCCTTCGCCAGGGCGTTCGCGATCTGCGCGTGCGGGTCGGTCACGTCGAAGCGGTGCTCCCACTGGGCGGAGAAGGAATCGCCGGGACCGTCGGCGGCGCGGATGCCGCTCGTGTAGTTCAGCAGCTGCCGCACCGAGATCGGCTCGAAGTTCTCGGGGAAGGTGCCCGGCAGGTACTCCTGGACCGGCCTGTCGAGATCGACCCTGCGCTCCGCGGCCAGCTGAAGCACCACCGCCGCCGTGAAGGTCTTCGTCACCGAACCGGCCCGGAAGCGGCCGTCGGCGATCGCCGCCGCCCCCGTGCGGACGTCCGAGACGCCCGAGCTGCCCCGCCAGCTGCCGCTCGGACCGCTCACCCGGACCGACGCGGCCGTGGCGTACTTGTGGTCGGCGCCGAGGCCGGCGATCGCCCGCTCCAGAGCCGCCGCATCGGGCGGTGTCGAGAACAGCGCCGAGGGCGAGGCCGAGACCGGCGCCGAGGCCGATGCCGAGGCCGGCGCCGGAGCGGCGTGCGCGACGGCCGGTCCGGCCGCGACGCCCAGGACCAGAGCGGCGGCGAGCAGCGTGCGCGTGGTCGCGTTCATGGTTTCCCCCTGTGAGATCCGCGGGGCGGTGCCGCCCCGATGACCTCAATGCTCCAGGTCAGAGCGGTGGTTGCGGATCACCACCGAGAGGGGTTTTCACCGGTACGACAACTCACCACCGCGGGGGAGGAGACCCCCGCCACCTCACTCCCCAGAGGGAGATACCCCAGAGCCGGACACCGCGCCGGCCGCGATCAGCCCCGTCTCGTACGCGCAGATCACCGCCTGGATCCGGTCCCGCAGCCCCAGCTTCGACAGCACGTTGCCCACATGCGATTTCACCGTGTGCTCGCTCACCGTCAGCGCCACCGCGATCTCCGCGTTCGACAGCCCCCGCCCCAGGTGCAGCAGCGTCTCCCGCTCCCGGGCCGTCAGCACCGCCAGCCGCTCGGCGGACAGCGCCGCCCCCGCGGCCGCCCCCGCCGACCGGGCCGTCGCCGCCGTGTACTCCTCGATCAGCCGCCGCGCCACCGAGGGCGCCAGCAGCGACTCGCCCGCCGCCACCACCCGTACCGCGTGCACCAGGTCGTCCCGCCGCACGTCCTTCAGCAGGAAACCGCTCGCCCCCGCGTGCAGCGCCTCGTACACGTACTCGTCCGAGTCGAAGGTCGTCAGCATCACCGTGCGGCACGCACTCTGCGCCGTGATGGTCCGGCACGCCGCGATCCCGTCGAGCACCGGCATCCGCACGTCCAGCAGCACCACGTCGGGCCGCAGCGAGCTGACCGCCTCCACGGCGGCCGCGCCGTCCCCGACCTCCGCCACCACCTCGATGTCGTCCTGGACGTCGAGGATCATCGCGAAGCCGCTGCGCACCAGCTCCTGGTCATCGGCCACCACCACACGGATCGTCAATTCCACACCTCCAGCGGCGAGGTTACAAGCACCACCCGCAGCGAGAAGCCCCGCCCGCCGGGCCCGGGCCCGGACTCCGCCGTGCCCCCGTGGGCCGCGGCCCGCTCCCGTACGCCGATCAGCCCGTGGCCGCCCCGCGCGCCGTGCCCGCCCGAGCCGCCCGGCGCGGGACCCCGACCGTCGTCCGTCACCGTGATCGCCAGTTCCCGGGGCGCGTGGTGGAGGCGTACCGCCACCCGCCCGGCCTCCGCGTGCTTGACCACGTTGGTCAGCGCCTCCTGCACGATCCGGTACACGGTGGTGTCCACCGCCGGGGCCAGCTCCCGCACCCGGCCGGTCTGTTCGTACGAGACCTCCGGGCCGCCCATCCGCACCCGGTCCAGCAGCGCGGGCAGTCCGGCGACCCCCGGCTGGGGCTCGCGCGGCGCCGGACCGTCCTCCCGCAGCACGCCCAGCATGCCGCGCAGCTGCGTCATCGCCTCCCGGCCCGCGTCCGCGATGGCGTCGAAGGCGGCCTCGGCCCGCTCCGGGGCCCGGCGAACCGCCACCGGACCGGCCTCCGCCTGCACGATCATGATGCTGACCGCGTGCGAGAGGATGTCGTGCATCTCCCGGGCGATCCGGGCCCGTTCGCGGGCGGCGGCCTGCTCCGCCTCGATCCGGTTGGCCCGCTCCAGCTGTGCCGCCCGGTCCTCCACCGCGCTCAGGTAGGCCTGACGCGTGTGCTGGAGCCGGCCCAGCGCGTAGGCGGCGCCCGACACGAAGAGCGTGAAGAGCAGTTCGCGCGCGGTCCCGGTGTTCCAGCCCACCGACACGGCGACCGTGAGGACCGTGAGCGCGCCCACCGCGAGGCGGACGCGGGCCGTGCACTGCAGGGCGATCGTGTAGAGGGCGAGCAGGCCCGCGTACGGAAGCGGCTGCCCCGGACCGTCGATCGCCAGCTTGTACGCGCCGCCCGCCAACAGGATCGCGACCAGCACCGCCACCGGAGCCCGCCGCCGCCAGACCAGCGGAAGCACGCCGAGCGAGGTCATCGCGTACGAGGCCCAGTCCGCGGGCGGCACGTCGTCCGACCGGGGGACCACGAACGGCATGGTGACGGCCAGTTGCACCAGCAGCGTCAGCCCCAGGTCCTGCCGGCGCGGATCGGTCCGCCGGATCCGCGCGCCGAGTTCCCCCCAGGCGCGCGTCACCGGCCGAACCCGGCCCGCACCGCCGTCAGCACGTCCACCCGGTTCGTCGTGATCGAGTCGACGCCGGCCGCGACCAGCGCGCGCATCGACCGCTTGGTGTCCGGGGTCCAGGCCGACACCAGCAGGCCGTCCCGGTGCACGGCGTCCACCAGCTCCCGGCCGACCAGCCCGAAACGGTAGTTGAGCCAGCTCGGGGCCACCGCGTCGATCAGCACCCGGCGCGGCGGCGCCAGCGTGGTCCAGGTCAGCGCGATCTCGGCGCCGGGGTCGGCGGCGCGCACGGCCAGCATGGTGTCCGGCCCCGCGCAGTAGTACGTGCGGTCGCGCGCCCCGCACTCGCGGACCTGTCCGACGACGGTGCGCACGGTCTCGGCCGTCGCGCCGGGCAGATCGACCATGACCCGGCCCGGGCCGGCCGCCATCAGGGCCTCGCGCAGGGTCGGAACCCCGCCGCCCGCCAACTCCCGCAGCTGCGGGGCCGTGACGGCGTCGAGCCGCACGTCGTGGCCCCACAGCCGCTGGAGCTTCTCGTCGTGGAGCAGCACGGGGACCCCGTCGCGGGTCAGTCGCACGTCGATCTCGACCGCGTCCGCCCCGCGGTCGAAGGCGGAGCGGATCGAGGCGAGGGTGTTCTCGCGGACGCGGTAGGGATCCCCGCGGTGGCCTACGGCAGTCAGGGTGCGCATGCACCCCATTCTGCGCAGGCGTCAGGAGGCCAGCCAGGCGGAGGTGTACGTGTCGATCTCGGCGCTGAGCTCCGCCTTGCCGGCCGGGTCCAGGAAGGAGGCCTCGACGGCGTTCTTCGCGAGCTGGGCCAGGCCCCGCTCGTCCAGGTCCAGCAGCCGGGCGGCCACCGCGTACTCGTTGTTCAGGTCGGAGCCGAACATCGGCGGGTCGTCGCTGTTGATGGTGACGAGCACGCCGGCCGCGACCATCTCCTTGACCGGGTGGAGGTCGAGGTCGGTGACCGCGCGGGTGGCGATGTTGGAGGTCGGGCAGACCTCCAGCGCGATGCGGTGCTCGGCGAGGTAGGCGAGCAGCTCCGGATCACGGACGGAGCTGGTGCCGTGGCCGATGCGCTCGGCGCCCAACTCGCGGATGGCGTCCCAGACGGTCTCCGGGCCGGTGGTCTCACCGGCGTGCGGCACGCTGTGCAGGCCGGCGGCGCGGGCGGCGTCGAAGTACGGCTTGAACTGCGGGCGCGGCACGCCGATCTCGGGTCCGCCCAGGCCGAAGGAGACGAGCCCTTCGGGGCGCAGGTCGACGGCGAGGCGGGTGGTCTCGGCGGCGGCCTCCAGACCGGCTTCGCCGGGGATGTCGAAGCACCAGCGCAGGATGACGCCGAGCTCGCTCTCGGCGGCCTTGCGGGCGTCCTCGATGGCCTCCATGAAGGCCTTCTCCTCGATGCCGCGGCGGGTGGAGGAGTACGGGGTGATGGTGAGCTCGGCGTAGCGGATGTTCTGCCGGGCCATGTCGCGGGCGACCTCGAAGGTGAGGTCGCGTACGTCGGCGGGGGTGCGGACGAGGTCGACGACCGACAGGTAGACCTCGATGAAGTGCGCGAAGTCGGTGAAGGTGAAGTAGTCGGCGAGGGCCTCGGGATCGGTGGGCACCTTGGAGTCGGGGTGCCGGGAGGCGAGTTCGGCCACGATGCGCGGGGAAGCCGAGCCGACGTGGTGGACGTGCAGTTCGGCCTTGGGCAGCCCCGCGATGAAGGGGTGCAGGTCGGGCATGAGGGTGCCTCCGGAGGGACGCGGTGCGGACGGATCGCCTTCATCGTAGGCAGGCCCCGGACTGTCGCAGGCAGCGCTTAGCATGGCTGTACGAGAGGGGGGCGCCGTATGACCGATCAGAGCCCTGAGCCGCGAGACCCCTGGGCGCCGCCCGAGAGGCCCGCCGTCGACCTGGGGAAGCAGCAGGGCGTGCCGGGGGTCCACGACCAGCAGACCGTCGCGGGCATGCCCGGCGCCGGCATGCCGCCGGGTGCGCCGCCGGCCGGGCAGGCGCCCGTGCCCGCGTCCCAGCCGGGGCCGACGCCCGCCTACGGGTATCCGGCGCAGCCGGATCCGGCCGGGTACGGCTACCCGGCCCCGCCGGCCGCGCCGCAGACCCCGTACGGCTACCCGGGCCAGCCGGCTGCCCCGCAGGCTCCGTACGGCGGGTACCAGGGCTACCCCGGATACCCGGGGCAGGGCGGATTCCCGGCCTACCCGCAGCGGAGCAACGGCTTCGGCGTCACGGCGCTCGTGCTCGGGATCATCGCCGTGGTCACCTGCTACCTGGGCCTGCTGTTCGGCGTACCCGCCGTCATCTTCGGCGTGCTCGGCCGGGGCAAGGCCAAGCGCGGCGAGGCGGACAACGGCGGCATGGCGCTGGCCGGCATCATCACCGGCGCGGTCGGCATCGCGATCAGCTGCCTGATGATCGTGCTCATCGTCGTGGGCGTCATATTCGGCGACCCGGACTCCGACTCGGAGGGCGGGTACTCGGGACCGAGGAACACACAGGTCCTCTACCAGGACTGAGCCGCGCGCGGGGGCGCGAAGAGCGGGCCACGAAGAGCGGGCCACGAAGAGCGGGCCACGAAGAGCGGGCCACGAAGAGCGGGCCGGGCCGGGACACGTGGTGTCCCGGCCCGGCCCGTCGGGGCGTCGGCTCGGTCAGGCCCGCGCGTCCGCGGCCTCCCACGGCCACGCGGCGTCCCGGCCGTCCTCGATCAGGGACACCATGCGGAAGGCGGCGTCGGTGAGACCGCCGAAGGTGTGCCGGTTCGCGGACCCGGAGGGCGCGTGGCCGACCCGGTATCCGGCCAGGTTCCACGTGTACACCGGGACGGTGTCCGGCACGAGCGCGGTCGGGTCCCCGCCGGAGGAGTACGTGGCCTGCTCGTCGGTGACGATCAGCACCCGGTCGTGCCCCTCGTAGTGCGCGCGCACGGCCTCCGCCGTGTTGGTGCCGCCGAGGTCCCCGAACCGCTCGAGCACCTTGAGCACCGACTCGCCCGGGCCGTAGGCGACCGCCTTGCTGGCGGTGCCGAACTGCACCAGGTCCGCGTGCTCGGCGCGCAGCGCCAGCGCCGTGCCGAAGACGGCCGCCGCGTCCGCCCGGTTCAGCTGCGAGCGGTCCGACAGCGGTGACCACATCGACCCCGAGCGGTCCACGAGGATCAGCGTCCGGCCGGGCAGCGCCGGCACGTTGCCCAGCGAGTGCCCGAGCGCCCGCTCCAGCGGGTACGCCCAGCGCAGCGAGGGCGCGTGCTGATAGGCGGCCAGGTAGCGGAAGGGGAACTGCCGGGCCCGGGCGACGGTCTCCGGGTCGGAGACCTTCGCCGCGACCCGCGCGGCGACCTCGTCCGAGACTCCGGCCTGGTCGAAGTTGCGCAGGTTGCGCAGCAGCGCCATCGCGCCCATGGACGGGATGACCGCCTCCCAGGCGGCCGCGTCCATCGGCCCCTGCAGCCAGCCCGCGAGGGTCTCCCACGTCATGCCCGCCGCGGCGAGCCGCTCGGCGCCGTCCGCGGCGGTGACCACGGCCCGGCGCTCGGCCACGGGCAGCTCCATCAGGGCCCGGTGCGCGAGCAGCGTGCGGCTGCCCGCCGGGACCTCGGCGTCCTGCGGGTGGTGCCGGCGGTCGAGGGCGTGGCGGAACAGCTCGCCCTGCCAGGGCTTGGCCGGGTCGGGCGAGGCGTGCACGAGGTTGAGGACGTCACCGAACCGGTACCCCCGCCGGGCGGACGCGGTGTCGTACTTCAGGAGGGAGGTCTCGCCGTAGAGGCGGCGCACCGCGTCGGCGATCCCGCGCTTGACGGGCTTGGGCACGGCCCGCCCGTACGTCGCGGTCCAGTAGGCGAGCAGCTCGCCGGGCTCGTCCGCGCGCAGCAGCACGGAGTCCACGACCTGCCGGTTCGACGGACCCCCGGTCGCCGCGGCGTCGAGCCGCGCCTTGACGTACTCGGCGGCGCCGACGAGCGAGGCCGTACGCATGCCGCCGTCGCGGCGCAGCCAGCCGAGCAGGCCGGCCGTCCACGCGGGGTCCTCCACGGCGAGCTCGCGCACGAGCGCGGCGAAGCGGTCGTCGCGGTCCCCGCCGTCCTCGTAAGTGGTCCGCTGCGTCACGAAGTTGGCGACGGCGAGCAGGAACAGCTCGGAACGCGGGTCGCGGACGAAGCCGCGGCTGCCGTGGTGGTTGCGGGCCCGGGCGCCGGTCGAGGTGACGGGCGAGGTGGGCGGCGCCACAGCGGCGGCCGGGGCCGCCTTGGACGGGCGCAGGTTGAAACGAGCCATGTGAATCCCCCCGAATTCAGTGGAACGGGGGGAGGCGTGACGTGTGGAACGCCCGAGATCGAAGTCGGCGGCGGACTGTGTCGACTGCTCTATCCGATTGAGCTACCGGCCGGAGCCGGGCGGGACTCGAACCCGCAACCCGTTGATCCGGAAGTAGCCGCTGCCTGCGCACCGGGCGTTCCACACGCGTGCCTCCCGAGATCAGAAGCGGCGGCGGCGTGATTTCTGCAAGAAGTAGCCGCAGCCATGCGCACCGGGAGGTGCGTGACGTAGGTGTCCAGAGGTCGGATTCGGCGAAACCACAAGGTGCTCTACCAGCTGAGCTACACCGGCCCGAAGCCGGTGACGGGACTCGAACCCGCGGCCGCCCGATTATGAGTCGAAGTAGGTCTCGCCTTCGCACCTGGACGAGGATCACGCTAGCCGCCCTCCCCGGCGGCCGCGATCGAATTAACGCACCGCCGCCCCTACCCGGCGCGCAGTTGCTCCCGTGCCTCCATCAGGGCGAAGCCGAGCAGGTTCAGCCCCCGCCAGCGCGCCGGGTCCAGGGCCCGCTCGTCGTCGGCCGCGAGCCCGATGCCCCAGATCCGGTCCATCGGACTGGCCTCGACGAGCACCCGCTTGCCGGTGGAGAGCAGATAGGACTTCAGCGCCGGGTCGGAGCCGAACTTGTGCACGCTGCCCTCCACGACCAGCGCGAACCGCTCCCGCTCCCACACCGCGTCGTCGAAGCCGCGCACCAGCCGCCCGGCCTTCTTCGCGGCCGCAGGACTCCTGGCTTCCAGCGCCGCGCGCTCCGCCTCCGGATCTTCGAACAGGCGGGCCTTTCCGGCCATCATCCAGTGTTCGGCGGTGGCGTACCGCACGTCACCCACGGTGAACACGGACGGCCACCACTGGCTGAGGCAGCTCGGGCCGAGCGTCCCGTCGGGCCGCGGACGGTGTCCCCAGAACGGCAGGTACTTCACCCGCTCACCCCGGCTGACCTGCCCGATCAGTTCCTCGATCATCTCCATGCACGCGAGTCTCGCAGGAGCCACGGACACTTCGTACGGGTTTTTGGGCGCGCCTCGACACATGGTCGACCGATTCCGTCGCGTAATCAAAAGGCAACAACGGAATCACTTGGCCGAGGGGTGCACCTCTGCCAGGATCGGCACTCAATTCGAGCTTTAGCTCGAACTGTAGCTACGGAGAGCGTGAGAGCGTGATGGGCAACCGCTTCCAGGTCAAGGTCCAGGTCAAGGACCGCTTCGCCGAGGGCGCGCAGTACATCGACGGGCAGCTGCGGCCCGGAACCTCCGGACGGTCACACACAGTGGTCGACCCGGCGACGGGCGAGGAGGTGCTCACCTACGAGCTGGCCTCCACCGCGGACGTCGACGCGGCCGTCGCCGCCGCCAAGCGGGCCTTCCCCGGATGGTCCGGCGCCACCCCGGGCGAGCGTTCCGACGCGCTGCACCGGCTGGCCGGCGTACTGGCCGAACGGGCCGAGGAGTTCGCGTACGCCGAGTCCCTGCAGTGCGGCAAGCCGGTCAAGCTGTCCACGGAGTTCGACGTGCCGGGGACCATCGACAACACCGCGTTCTTCGCGGGCGCCGCACGCCACCTCCAGGGGCAGGCCGCGGGCGAGTACTCCGGGGACCACACCTCCTACGTGCGCCGCGAGGCGATCGGGGTCGTGGGCTCCATCGCGCCGTGGAACTATCCGCTGCAGATGGCCGCCTGGAAGATCCTTCCGGCGATCGCCGCGGGCAACACCATCGTCCTCAAGCCGGCCGAGCTCACCCCGCTGACCTCCCTGATGTTCGCGCAGGCGGCCAAGGAGGCGGGCCTGCCCGACGGCGTGGTCAACATCGTCACCGGCGCCGGCCGGGACGCGGGGGAGCACCTGGTCGGCCACCCGGACGTGGTCATGACCTCCTTCACCGGTTCCACCGCCATCGGCAAGCGGGTCGCCGAGATCGCCACCGCCACCGTCAAGCGGCTCCACCTGGAGCTCGGCGGCAAGGCGCCCTTCCTGGTCTTCGACGACGCCGACCTGGAGGCCGCCGCCAACGGCGCCGTCGCCGCCTCCCTCATCAACACCGGCCAGGACTGCACGGCCGCCACCCGCGCCTACGTCCAGCGCCCGCTGCACGACGCCTTCGTCGCCCGGGTCGCCGAGCTGATGGACACCGTCCGCGTCGGCGACCCCTTCGACCCGTCCACCGACCTCGGCCCGCTGGTGTCGCACGCCCAGCGCGACCGGGTCGCCGGCTTCGTCGAGCGCGCCCGCTCCTACGCCACCGTCGTCACCGGCGGCGAGATCCCCGGGGGCGACCTGGCCGACGGGGCGTACTACCGGCCCACCTTGATCTCCGGCGCCGCGCAGGACAGCGAGGTGGTCCAGTCCGAGATCTTCGGGCCGGTCCTCGTCGTACTGCCCTTCGACACCGACGACGAGGGCATCGCACTGGCCAACGACACCCCGTACGGCCTCGCCGCCTCCGCCTGGAGCCGCGACGTCTACCGGGCGAACCGCGCCACCCGCGAGATCAAGGCGGGCTGCGTCTGGATCAACGACCACATTCCGATCATCAGCGAGATGCCCCACGGGGGCTACAAGGCCAGTGGCTTCGGAAAGGACATGAGCACCTACTCCTTCGAGGAGTACACGCAGGTCAAGCACGTGATGTACGACAACACCGCGGTCGCCGCGAAGGACTGGCACCGCACGATCTTCGGGGACCGATAGCCAAGTAGCCGCCCGACCAGCGGCCCGCACCCATCCCGAAAGGGCACCTCCCATGGAGCAGTTCGAGCCCGACCGCCTCTCGGCGGCGCAACTCGCGGCGATGCGACGCAGCATCGACAGCGGGCGCGGGGCCCTCACCCGCCGTTCGCTGCTGCGCGCCTCCGGAGTCGGCGCTCTCACGCTCGGCGGCCTGTCCGCGCTCGCCGGCTGCGGCATCCCGCCCGCCAAGCGCGCGGACGGCCCCGCCGTGGCCTCCGACGACCACTCGGACCAGGAGAAGGAGATCAACTTCTCCAACTGGACCGAGTACATGGACACCAGCGAGGACGAGAAGACCCGTCCCACGCTGGAGGAGTTCACCAAGCGGACCGGAATCAAGGTCAAGTACACCGAGGACATCAACGACAACGTCGAGTTCTTCGGCAAGATCCGCCCGCAGCTCGCGGCGGGCCAGGACACCGGCCGCGACCTGATCGTCGTCACCGACTGGCTCGCCTCGCGCATCATCCGCCTCGGCTGGGCGCAGAAGCTGGACCCTTCCCACCTCCCGCACGCCTACGCCAACCTGATCCCGCAGTTCCGCAACCCCGACTGGGACCCGGGCCGCGCGCACAGCTACCCGTGGACCGGCATCGACACCGTCATCGCCTACAACACCAAGGCGACCGGCGGGAAGAAGGTCGACTCCGTCACCCAGCTGCTCGACGACCCCTCCCTCAAGGGCCGCGTCGGCTTCCTCACCGAGATGCGCGACAGCGTCGGGATGACCCTCCTCGACCTGGGCAAGGACCCGGCGAACTTCACCGACGCCGACTACGACGAGGCGATCGGCCGGCTCCAAAAGGGCGTGGACAAGAAGCAGATCCGCCGCTTCACCGGCAACGACTACACCTCGGACCTCGACAAGGGCGACCTCGCAGCCTGCCTGGCCTGGGCCGGCGACGTCATCCAGCTGCAGGCCGGCAACCCGGACATCCAGTACGCGATCCCGGCCCCCGGCTACATCACCTCCAGCGACAACCTGCTGGTCCCCGTGAAGGCCCGGCACAAGGCCAACGCGGAGAAGCTCATCGACTACTACTACGAGCCGGCGGTGGCCGCCCAGCTGGCCGCGTTCATCAGCTACGTCTGCCCGGTCGAGGGCGTCAAGGACGAGCTGGCCAAGATCGACCCGGCACTCGCGGACAACGTCCTGATCGTCCCCGACAAGGCGATGTCCGCCAAGTCGCACGCCTTCCGCTCCCTCACCAGCGAGGAAGAGACGGCGTACGAGGAGAAGTTCGCCAAGCTCATCGGAGCCTGACGGGTCGCGCCGCTGCCCCCCACCAGCAACAGCGCCCGTACCGGCACCTGCCCCTTCCACGACACACCACCGAAGGCCCAGGCCCATGACTGACAAGACCGCGGGCGGCGACGTCCGCCTCGCCGGGATCAGCAAGCACTACGGATCCTTCACCGCCGTGCAGCCGCTGGATCTCACCATCCCCCAGGGCTCCTTCTTCGCCCTGCTCGGCGCCTCGGGCTGCGGGAAGACCACCACCCTGCGCATGATCGCCGGTCTGGAGGAGCCCTCCACCGGCACCGTCAGCCTCGGCGACCGCGAGGTCACGCACCTGCCGCCGTACAAGCGCCCGGTGAACACGGTCTTCCAGAGCTACGCCCTCTTCCCGCACCTGGACGTCTCCGAGAACATCGCCTTCGGACTGCGCCGCCGCGGCATCAAGTCCGTCAAGAAGCAGGTCGACGACATGCTGGAACTGGTCCAGCTCGGCCAGTTCGCCCGGCGCAAGCCGCACCAGCTCTCGGGCGGCCAGCAGCAGCGCGTCGCCGTCGCCCGGGCGCTGATCAACCACCCGCAGGTCCTCCTCCTCGACGAGCCGCTCGGCGCCCTCGACCTCAAGCTGCGCCGCCAGATGCAGCTGGAGCTCAAGCGGATCCAGACCGAGGTCGGCATCACCTTCGTGCACGTCACGCACGACCAGGAGGAGGCCATGACCATGGCCGACACGGTCGCCGTGATGAACGGCGGCCGCGTCGAGCAGCTGGGCGCCCCCGCCGAGCTGTACGAGAACCCGAAGACGACCTTCGTGGCGAACTTCCTCGGCACCTCCAACCTCATCGAGGCCGAGGTCCTGGAAGCCGGCGCGTCCGACGTCGTGGTCAGCTCTGCCGGCACGAAGCTGCGCGTCCCCGCGGCGCGCTGTTCGACCACACCCCGCGCCGGCGGAAAACTGCTGGTCGGGGTGCGCCCGGAGAAGATCTCCCTGGTCCACGCGGACGAGGAGGGCACCATCGCGGCCGGCCGCAACAAGGTCGCGGGCAAGATCGCCGACTCCTCCTTCATCGGCGTCTCCACCCAGTTCGTCATCGACAGCCGGGTCTGCCCCGAGCTCGAGGTGTACGTCCAGAACATCGAGCGCGACGCCCGCCTGCTCCCGGGTGCCGACGTGATCCTGCACTGGAACCCGGACCACACCTTCGGCCTGGACGCGGCCCAGGACATCGACGCGGGCATCGAGACGGTCGAGGAGGGCGCGTGACCACCGCCGCCGCCGCGCCGCCCCAGGCGCCCGCCCCGGGCGAGCCCCCGGTCCACAAGCCGTCCCTGAAGAAGCGGCTGATCCCGTACTGGCTGCTGCTCCCGGGCATCCTGTGGCTGCTCGTCTTCTTCGTGCTGCCGATGATCTACCAGGCCTCGACCTCGGTGCAGACCGGCTCCCTCGAAGAGGGCTTCAAGGTCACCTGGCACTTCCAGACCTACTGGGACGCCTTCACCGACTACTACCCGCAGTTCCTGCGCTCCCTGCTCTACGCCGGCACCGCGACGGCGCTGTGCCTGCTGCTCGGGTACCCGCTGGCCTACCTGATCGCCTTCAAGGCCGGCCGCTGGCGGGGCCTCCTGCTGGTGCTGGTCATCGCCCCGTTCTTCACCAGCTTCCTGATCCGCACCCTCGCCTGGAAGACGATCCTGGCCGACGGCGGCCCGGTCGTCGCCGTCCTGAACAACGTCGGCTTCCTGGACGTCACCAGTTGGCTCGGCATGACGCAGGGCGACCGCGTCCTCGCCACGCCGCTCGCGGTCGTCTGCGGTCTGACGTACAACTTCCTCCCCTTCATGATCCTGCCGCTCTACACCTCGCTGGAGCGCATCGACACCCGCCTCCACGAGGCGGCCGGGGACCTGTACGCCCGCCCCGCCACGGTCTTCCGCAAGGTCACGTTCCCGCTCTCCATGCCGGGCGTGGTCTCCGGGACCCTGCTCACCTTCATCCCGGCGAGCGGCGACTACGTCAACGCCGAACTGCTCGGATCTACGGACACCCGGATGATCGGAAACGTCATCCAGTCGCAGTACCTGCGCATCCTCGATTACCCGACGGCGGCCGCGCTGTCCTTCATCCTCATGGCCATCGTGCTGATCATGGTCACCATCTACATCCGCCGAGCGGGGACGGAGGACCTGGTCTGATGAAGAGCGCCACCACCTGGCTGCGCCGCAATCTCGTCGTGATCGCGGGGCTCGGCACGCTCGCCTACATGATCCTGCCGAACGTCGTCGTCACGGTCTTCTCCTTCAACAACCCCACCGGGCGGTTCAACTACGCCTGGCAGGAGTTCTCCCTCGATGCGTGGAAGGACCCCTGCGGAGTCGCCGACATGTGCGCCTCCCTGTCCCTCTCGCTCCAGATCGCGGTCTGGGCCACCATCGGCGCGACCGTGCTGGGCACCGCCATCGCCTTCGCGATGGTCCGCTACCGCTTCCGCGGGCGCGGGGCCGTCAACTCGCTGATCTTCATGCCGATGGCCATGCCCGAGATCGTGATGGCCGCCTCGCTGCTCGCCCTCTTCCTCAACATGGGCATCCAGCTGGGCTTCTGGACGATCCTGATCGCCCACGTCATGTTCTGCCTCAGCTTCGTCGTCGCCGCCGTCAAGGCCCGCGTGCTCTCCATGGACCCCCGGCTGGAGGAAGCCGCCCGCGACCTCTACGCAGGTCCCGTGCAGACCTTCCTGCGCGTCACCCTGCCGATCGCGGCCCCCGGCATCGCGGCAGGCGCGCTGCTCTCCTTCGCGCTCTCCTTCGACGACTTCATCATCACCAACTTCAACTCGGGCAACACCGTCACCTTCCCCATGTTCGTGTGGGGATCGGCCCAGCGCGGTACGCCCGTCCAGATCAACGTCATCGGCACGGCGATGTTCGTCATCGCCGTCCTGGTGGTGCTGGCCGGCCAGATGGTCGGCAACCGCCGCAAGAAAGCACAGCCCAAGTAACACCTCGCCGTACCCGTAGGGAGTTGGAAGACATGGCCCCAGACGCCATGCGCACCGCTGCACGATCCCTTTCCGAAGCGAAGCCGGTCTCGTACTGGCTGGACGACCCCGGCAAGCCCGCCGCCGAACCCGCCCTCACCGGCGACGAGCACTGCGACCTGCTCGTCATCGGCGGCGGCTACAGCGGCCTGTGGACCGCGCTGCTCGCCAAGGAGCGCGACCCCGCACGGGACGTCGTCCTGATCGAGGGGCACGAGGCGGGCTGGGCCGCCTCGGGCCGCAACGGCGGCTTCTGCGCCGCCTCCCTCACCCACGGCCTGGCCAACGGGATGGCCCGCTGGCCGGACGAGCTGGCGAAACTGGAGGAGCTCGGCGCCCGCAACCTCGACGCGATCGAGGCCGCCGTCGCCCGCTACGGCATCGACTGCGACTTCGAGCGCAGCGGTGAGATCGACGTGGCCACCGAGCCGCACCAGGTCGAAGAGCTCCGCGAGTTCCACGCGGAGGCCGAGCGCCTGGGCTTCGCGGGCCGCTCCGAATGGCTGGATCAAGACGCACTGCGCGCGGAGGTCGACTCCCCGACCTTCCTCGGCGGGATCTGGGACCGCGACGGCGTCGCCATGCTCAACCCGGCGAAGCTCGCCTGGGGCCTGAAGCGGGCCTGCCTGGAACTGGGCGTGCGGATCTACGAGAACACGCGCGGGCTGGACCTGGCCGGCTCGGGGTCCGGGATGGCCGTGCGGACCCCCTACGGGCGGATCTTCGCCCGCCGGGTGGCGCTGGGCACCAACATCTTCCCGTCGCTGGTCAAGCGGGTGCGCCCGCTGACCGTCCCGGTCTACGACTACGCGCTGATGACCGAGCAGCTCACCGAGGGGCAGCTCGCCTCGATCGGCTGGAAGAGCCGGCAGGGGATCGGCGACAGCGCCAACCAGTTCCACTACTTCCGGATCACCCCCGACCGGCGGATCCTGTGGGGCGGCTACGACGCCATCTACCCCTACGGCGGCAAGCTCGACGCCGAGCACGACCACCGGCCCGAGACGTACCTCAAGCTCGCCGAGCACTTCTTCACCTGCTTCCCGCAGCTGGAAGGGCTGAAATTCAGCCACGCCTGGGGCGGGGCCATCGACACCTGCTCCCGCTTCTCGGCCTTCTTCGGCACCGCGCACGCGGGGAAGGTGGCCTACGCGGCCGGCTTCACCGGGCTGGGCGTCGGAGCCACCCGCTTCGGCGCCGACGTGATGCTGGACCTCCTCTCCGGGGAGCCGACCGAGCGCACGGAGCTGGAGATGGTGCGCACCAAGCCGATGCCGTTCCCGCCGGAGCCCTTCGCCTGGACCGGGATCACGCTGACCAAGTGGTCGCTGGCCAGGGCTGACCGCCTCGGCGGGCACCGCAACCTGTGGCTGAAGACCCTGGACCGCCTCGGCCTCGGCTTCGACAGCTGACACCGCCCCGTCTCGCCCCCCGGGGCAGTGTGCTGATCGGGTTAGAGACGTCCGCACGCCCCGGGCGCACCCCGGCCGCGGCGCTGTGACCCGATTCACTACCACGGAGTAACGAAACCCGCGTCATAGTCGCGCCCGGCCCCGCTCTCTCCCAGGTGAGAACTGCTCACCACACACATTGAGAGAGCGGAGGCCGGGCGATGGCGATCCCGGGGGACAAGACGGCAGTGGAATGGCTGGTCTCGGTGGCACCCGACCCTGAGGCCTGCCGGTGGGAGTGGGAGCGCAACCCCCTCGGGGTCGCCCTGCTGCCCGCCGGCCGGCGGTGGGACGTGCTGATCCTGCCCGGGGAGCTCGGGCACGCCACCCTGGAGGTGCTGGCCTCGCTGCTGGAGCGGCCCGGCCCGGTGCTCGCCGATTTCGGCGACACCCGGCTGGGCTTTTTCGTGCCCGCGGGCACGGCGTCCCGCTGGATCGGGACGGGCGTACGGGGAGCCGGACGCGGCACCTGGATCGTGGTCCCGTACCCCGGCCGGGCGACCGGCGGGGTGCGCTGGCTGGTGGTCCCGGACGGGCTGGGCACGCTCACCGATCCGGTGGTCCTGGAGCTGGCCATGCACGAGGCGGCGGCGCGCGTCGTGGGACAGGGAGGCGGGAAGTCTTGACAAGAGGATTGGTCTGGACCATCTTGGGCGCCGCTGCGCCTTCCCCCGCCGCACCCCCCTTCGCGGCCTGGCTCCATCCCCCCATGTACCGGAGGCAGTTGTGCGCCCCACCCGAAGCACCGCCAGACGCTCGGTCCTCTCCCTCCTTACCGCCGCCGCCCTCGGGGCGGCCGGCCTCCTCGCCGTCGGCCCGCAGGCCGCGGCGGCCGACGCCGACCTCGTCCGCAACGGCGGCTTCGAGGCCGGCCTCGACGGCTGGAGCTGCACGGCCGGCAGCGGAGCCGCCGTCAGCACCCCCGTCCACGGCGGGAGTTCCGCCCTCAAGGGCACCCCGGCCGGACAGGACAACGCCCGCTGCTCCCAGACCGTCACCGTCAAACCCGACTCCGCCTACACCCTGACCGCCTGGGTGCAGGGCGCGTACGTCTACCTCGGCGCGACCGGCACCGGGACCACGGACGTGCAGACCTGGACGCAGACCCCGGGCACCTGGAAGCAGCTGAGCACGAGCTTCCGCACCGGCGCGGCCACCACCTCGGTCACCGTGTACACGCAGGGCTGGTACGGCCAGCCGCCGCAGTTCACGGACGACGTCAGCCTCGTCGGCCCCGACCCCGGCGGCTCGGGACCCGGCCAGCCCCAGATCCCGGCCGCCCCCACCGGCCTGACGGCGTCCGCGCCCTCCTCGACCTCGGCCGACCTCTCCTGGTCGGCCGCGGCCGGTGCCACCTCGTACAAGGTCTACCGCGACGGGGCGAACCCGGCCACGGTCACCGGCACTTCGGCGACGGTCACCGGCCTCACCGCCTCCACGACCTACTCCTTCCAGGTCAGCGCGGTGAACGCGGCCGGCGAATCCCCGAAGAGCGCCGCCACGGCGCTCACCACGCCGAACGGAGGGGGCAACCCGGGCAACCCCGGCCTGCCCGCCCACGCGCTGGTCGGCTACCTGCACGCCAGCTTCGCCAACGGCTCCGGCTACGTCCGGATGGCCGACGTGCCCGCCTCGTGGGACGTCATCAACCTGGCCTTCGGCGAGCCGACCTCGGTGACCTCCGGCGACATCCGCTTCCGGCTGTGCCCGGCGAGCGAGTGCCCGAACGTCGAATCGGCCGCCGAGTTCAAGGCGGCCGTCAAGGCCAAGCAGGCCGCCGGCAAGAAGGTGCTGATCTCGATCGGCGGCCAGAACGGCCAGGTCCAGCTGGGCACGACGGCCGCCCGCGACACCTTCGTCTCCTCCGTCAGCAAGATCATCGACGAGTACGGGCTCAACGGCCTCGACATCGACTTCGAGGGCCACTCCCTCTCCCTGGCCACCGGCGACACCGACTTCCGCGACCCCACCACCCCGGTGATCGTCAACCTCATATCCGCGGTGAAGACCCTCAAGGCCAAGTACGGCCCGGACTTCATCCTGACCATGGCCCCCGAGACCTTCTTCGTCCAGCTGGGCTACCAGTACTACGGTTCCGGCCCCTGGGGCGGCCAGGACCCGCGCGCCGGCGCGTACCTCCCGGTCATCCACGCCCTGCGCGACGACCTGACCCTGCTCCACGTCCAGGACTACAACTCGGGCTCGATCATGGGCCTCGACAACCAGTACCACTCCATGGGCGGCGCCGACTTCCACATCGCCATGACCGACATGCTGCTCACCGGCTTCCCGGTCGCCGGCAACACCGCCCGCGTCTTCCCGCCGCTGCGCGCCGACCAGATCGCCATCGGCCTCCCGGCGACGACCAACGCGGGCAACGGCCACACCTCCCCGGCGGAGGTGACCAAGGCGCTGGACTGCCTGACGAAGAAGGCGGGCACGAGCTGCGGGTCGTACCAGACGCACGGCACCTGGCCCGCCCTGCGCGGCCTGATGACCTGGTCGATCAACTGGGACCGCTTCGGCAACTGGGAGTTCTCGAAGAACTTCGACGCCTACTTCGGCTCCTGACGGCCGGAGCGGGCCGTGACCGGACCGGTCGGGGCGCACGGGCCCCGGTCCGGGCCGGTCGGGTTCGGTCCGGCCCGGTCGGGTTCGGTCGGGTCCGGTCCGGTCACGCGCTCACAGCAGCCCGTCCCACATCTGCTCCAGCAGCAGGGACCACCAGTTCTCCGGCGAGGCCAGCGCCGGGGGATCCAGCTCCACGAGCGCGGCCTGGAAATCGCCGGCCCAGCGCCCCGCCTGCTCCGGGGTGAGGCCCTGGCGCAGCGGCCACGTCCTGCCGAGGAGCGCGATGCAGTGCGCGAACTCCGGCAGGCCCGAGTTGACGAACTGCAGGGGGAGCTGCGGCTCCGTAGGCCCCTCCTGCCCCTGTGCTTCCAGCGGTACGGCCACGATGTGCGCGGTTCCGTACTGGACGCCCAGCGCCCTGCCGAAGTCGTGGCCCACGACGAGGGAGACGGCCGGGCCGTCGAGGGCGCGCACGCCGCTGCGCGCCGCCACCTCGTCCAGGGTGGGCCAGGGCCGCCCGGATTGGGGCTGGGACCAGAAGAACGGGCCCATGTCCCGGGGCAGGCCCACCGCCACCACGTACTCCCGGACGACCGCGGGCGCGCCCGCGCGCAACGCGTCCTCCAGGGCGAAGCGGAAGATGTTCTCCGGGGCGAAGACCTCCCACACCTTCTGCGCGGCGGATTCGGCCCCCGATCCCGAGGGCACGTCCGGGGGTCCCGGAAGCGGCTCCCGGCGTGGGTCCGGACCGGTCCGGACCCGGCCGGGGAAGGCCAGTAGCCGCCGGATGCCCTCCTGGCGGCCCCGGAGGTCCCCGCCGTACGGGACGTCGTACGAGACGTGGGCCTGCGGCCAGGTCTCGCGGACCATCCGGGCGCAGTAGCCGCCGGGCAGGTCGCAGGGCTCCAGCTCGGTGTGCAGTCCCAGCACCCGCTCCGGAGCCACGTTCAGGACGCGCAGCGCGTGGAAGAGCTGCCACTCGGGGTGCGCGACTCCCGGCGCCGAGTGGCGGACGAGGTGCTGTACGGAGCCGTCGGCGGCGCGGTAGCGCAGCACCGCCCGGTGGCCGGGGCCGGAGACCGGCGCCACCGGCTGCGGCAGTGTCCCCGCGGTGTACCAGGCGGGCGGCGTGTAGTCGATCGTGAACTCTTCGAGTTCCGCTTCCGCTTCCGCTTCGGACTGCGCAGGGGTGCGCGCCTTCGGCGTGTACCAGGCCGGCGGTGCGAAGTCGAAGTCGGGGCCGACGTCGAAGTCGGGGCCTACGTCGAAGCCCGCGTCCGTGTCCGCCCGGTCCGCCCCGTCCGCCCCGTCCACCGGATCCGGCTGGACAACACCCTGCTGACCTGTGATCTCGTTGTCCAGAAGCGATCCCCGGACAATCGGGGGCGGCTCCTGTGAGCTCTCCGCCCGCTCGTCGCCCATGCGCCCGCGGAGGTCGTCGAGCTCCTCGTCCTGCTCCTCCAACTGCTCGCGGGAGGCGCGCAGAACGGCCTCGATCTGGTCGAGCGGAGCGAGCCCGAGGTCCTCGCCGGCCGCGCCGCGCCGGGCGTTCGCCGGATCCCCGGCCGGCGTGGCATCGGCGGCCTGCCGCTCCACGGCTATGCGCTCGCGCATCACGTGCTCGTCGGCGGTCAGCGCGAGCCGCTCCGCGGCCGACCGGGCGTGCCGGGCGTGCTCCAACTGCTCACCGGCCTGCCGCCGGTACTCCAGTGACAGGTCCAACTCCCGCTGGAGCCGCGCCCGGTCCTCCAGCGCGCGGTCCCGCTCCTGCTCCAGCACCAGGCAGCGGTCCTGGAGGACCTTCACCGTGCTGCCCAGCAGCGCGCACTGCTTCTCGGAGTCGGCGAGCTTGCGCACCGCCTCCATCTGCAGCAGCCGCGCGTCGTCGAGCCTGAGCAGCGCCACCGCGAGCGGCTCGCGGGGCCGTTCGCGCACCACGAGCACGGCCTGCCGGCCCGTGTCCTTGAGGTGCTGTCCCGCCTCCTCGGCCTCGGCCAGCAGGCGCAGGCCCTCGGCCCGCTGCCGCTCGCGCATCGCCGGGTCGGGGATGTAGCGCTCCACGACCTCGGCCAGCAGCTTCTCGGTGATCAGGGTGCTCCCGCTGCGGTAGGCGGCCCAGGAGCTCTTGCCCACGTACAGGGAGGCTTCCAACTCGCGTACCGGAACATGGCCGATCACCGTGCGGAGCCACTGCGCCAGCGCGTTGGCCTGCGCGGTCCGCCCCCGTAACTCGCCCTGTGGACGCCCCATTTCCCACCCGCCCTCGTCGTTGTCCAGCCGGACACCACGGCATTGTCCCCGATTCCGGCGGACGAGCTGCGGCTTTGCCGAACCGGCACAGCGGACAACCGCGGCGCTGCCGACCGTGGAGCCTCCAGCCGAACCGACTCCGGGAGCCCCCAGTGACCACACCCGACCCGCAGGAGAAGAAGCGCCGTTCCTGGCCCTACGCGGTGACGGCGATCCTCGTCCTCGCGCTCCAGCAGGGCTGGCAGCCCCGGGACGTCGCGATGCTCGCCGCCGTCCTGCTGGTGCTCATCGCCCTGGTGGGGTCGGCCGGGAACGGCGGTGGATGACGGCGCGCACCGCGAGCAGGAGCGGCGTGCACATCAGGAGGCTGGCCAGGACGTCCAGGGGCCAGTGATAGCCGCGCAGGATCAGGCCCGTCGTCGTCAGGAGGGTGAGGGCGGCCGCGAGCGCCAGGGGCCAGCGGCGGCGCCGGCGCAGGTGCGGGGCGACGAGCAGGGCCGCGGCCGTGTACGCCACGTACGCCGTGGCCGTGTGGCCCGAGGGGTAGTAGCCGGCGGCCCAGGGCTCCAGCGGGCCGGGCCGGCCGGTCCACTCCTTCAGCGGGACGACCAGGACCGGCACCAGGGCCATGGCCGCCGCCGCGGCCGCCGCGCCCCGGCGGTCGCCGCGCCGGGCGGCGTAGAGCACCGTGAGCAGCAGGACGGGCACGGCCACCGGGACGTTGCCGAAGTCGGAGAGGCGCTGGGTGACCGCGTCCGGGACGGTGCGCACGAGGGCGCGGCTGAGGTGGGCGTCCGGGGTCAACAGGGGGCCCGACACCAGGACCTGCCAGGTGATCAGGGCGAAGAGCGCGGCGCAGAGCGCGGCGAGGAGAATGGCCGGCCGTCCCGGAACAGGGGGGGTGGTTCCGGGACGGCCGCCCGGATCGGGTTGCCGGGCGCCCCGGGGGGTTTGGGGCGAGCGGCCGTCCGATCGGTGAGGAGTGTGCGCGAACGCATGCCCAGTGCGGCGCTGGGGAAGCCCGGTACTGGTGTCGCTCCCGGTTTCCCCGGAGCGGGGTGTCTCACTCATCTGCAGAAACCGTACGGCAGCGAAAGGGGGACCGACAGCCGGAAAACGCTCCCGCCATCGGCCCCCCACACGTTCTTCACAGCGCCCGACCGTTACCCGCGGTAGTGATCGAGAAGTGATCGAGCATTGTGCTCCCGCGTTCTACCGCTTGTGTCAGACGTTCGATCAGAGCGCCGCGAACGCGGCCTCGATGACGTCCAGACCCTCATTCAGCAGGTCATCGCCGATGACGAGCGGCGGAAGGAAGCGGAGCACGTTGCCGTAGGTGCCGCAGGTGAGGACGAGCACGCCCTCGGCGTGGCAGGCCTTGGCGAGCGCGCCGGCCGCCTCCGGGTTCGGGGTCTTGGAGGAGGGGTCCTTCACCAGCTCGATCGCGATCATGGCGCCGCGGCCGCGGATGTCGCCGATGATCTCGTACTTCTCCTGCATGGCCGTCAGACGGGCCTTCATGACGGACTCGATCTTCTTCGCCGCGGCGTTGAGGTCGAGCTCCTTCATGGTCTCGATGGAGCCGAGCGCACCGGCGCAGGCCACCGGGTTGCCGCCGTACGTACCGCCCAGGCCGCCGCCGTGCACGGAGTCCATCATCTCGGCGCGGCCGGTCACGGCGGCGAGCGGCAGACCGCCCGCGATGCCCTTGGCGGTCGTGATCAGGTCGGGGACGATGCCCTCGTCCTCGCACGCGAACCACTGGCCGGTGCGGCAGAAGCCGGACTGGATCTCGTCGGCGACGAAGACGATGCCGTTGTCGTTGGCGAACTTCACGATCGCCGGGAGGAAGCCCTTGGCCGGCTCGATGAAGCCGCCCTCGCCGAGGACCGGCTCGATGATGATCGCGGCGACGTTGTCGGCGCCGATCTGCTTGGAGATCTGGTCGATCGCCTGGGCGGCGGCCTCGGGGCCGCAGTTCTCGGCGCCGGTCGGCCAGCGGTAGCCGTAGGCGACCGGGACGCGGTAGACCTCGGGGGCGAACGGGCCGAAGCCCTGCTTGTACGGCATGTTCTTCGAGGTCAGCGCCATCGTGAGGTTCGTACGGCCGTGGTAGCCGTGGTCGAAGACGACGACGGCCTGGCGCTTGGTGTACGAACGGGCGATCTTGACGGCGTTCTCGACGGCCTCGGCGCCGGAGTTGAACAGCGCCGACTTCTTGGCGTGGTCACCCGGGGTGAGCTCGGCGAGGGCCTCGCAGACCTCCACGTAGCCCTCGTAGGGGGTGACCATGAAACAGGTGTGGGTGAAGTCGGCGAGCTGCGCGGTGGCGCGGCGCACGACGGCCTCGGCGGAGGCGCCGACCGAGGTCACGGCGATGCCGGAGCCGAAGTCGATCATGCGGTTGCCGTCGACGTCCTCGATGATGCCGCCGCCCGCGCGGGCCGTGAAGACGGGGAGCACGGAGCCCACGCCGCCGGCCACCGTCGAAAGGCGGCGGGCCTGCAGCTCCTGCGACTTGGGGCCGGGGATCGCGGTGACGATGCGGCGCTCCTGCGGGACAGCGGTCATAGGGGGGCTCCTGGGGGGTGTTTTCGGACGCACTTGTGTCTTTGTCCGCAGGCTAGGCCCGCGAGGCGGGGTCCTGCATGCTCCGTTCGGGAGTGGTGCCCGCGTGTCCTTGTCCGCGACGGCCATAGGAGGGAATCGGGGCGTGTCTTGTGGATCATGACCGGGTGCGGGTCGCGGGACGGCGGCGCCCACTAGATTGAGCCCGCAGCACAGTGCGGTAACGGGCAGGGGGCAGGGGTTACATGGACACCGACGGCACGCACGGCACGCACGAGAAGCGGGCCCCGCGCGCCGCCGGGCACGTCCCCCGCCCGGCGGCGCCGCCGGGACCGCCCGCGCCGCCGGCGCCTTCCGGTCCGCCGGGCCTCCCGCCGAGGCCCGCACACGACCCGGCGGCCCCGGGCCGCGCCCCGGCCGGGGGACCGGCAGCGGCACCGGGCGCGGCCCCGGCCGCGGGCCCCACCCTCGCGGACTGGCTGCGCGTCCCCCGCCCGGACGCGGGGCCCGGCGTCTGGCGCCACGCCTACGTCCCGGCCGCGCCCCGGCCCGACGCGGCCGACGCCTCCCTGCTCAAGCGGGTCGCGATCTCGCTCGTGATCTGCTTCGCGGTCTGGCGCCTCTTCGTGGGCGGGGCCCTGCCCCTGGTGGGCGTACCGCTCGACCTCTTCACCCCCGAGGACTGGTGGACCAACGGGCTGCGGCGCGAGCCCGTCGACCACCGGGGCCTGGCCGCGACCGAGCTCTACGAGCTGCTGGTCACCGGCGGGATCCTCTTCGGGTTCGCCCGGCTCGGCGGCTGGCGGACCGCCTTCGACCGGCTCGTCGTGGCCCGCGGACCCTGGTACCGCGCGCTCGGCGCCCTGATCGGCGCCCTCGTCGTGACCCTGCTCATCGTGAGCGAGACCCTGCCGGTCTACCCCCTCGCCTTCGGGCACCTGCCGTACGCGGAGCTCGGCGGCTCGGCCGGCTCGCTGGTCACCTACCTCCTCTACGCGGCGGTCTACCTCCCCGTCATCCTCTTCTTCGGGCGGCTCGGCGACTGGGCCGGACTGGTGCACGGAGCCCTCGCCGGCCCCGCCGGCGCAGAAGCCCCCGCCGCCCACCCGGCCGGGCCGGACCTCGCGGACGACCCCGCCGACTGGCCGCGGCTGCGCGCCGCCGGGTTCCCGGAATCCGCCGACCGGCTGGCCGCCGAAGCCGCCGCCGGGCGGATGAACGACGTCGACCACGTGCGCATCCGGCGGGCCTGGGACTCCGTGCTGGCCGACCCCGGGCGGCGCGCCGCCTTCGTCCAGGCCGTACGGGACAAGGGCGCCGCCGCCTGCGGCCACCCCTCCGGAGCCCGCGACCTGCCCGTCCGCACGGCCCGCCACGACCTCGTCGTCGGCCAGGTCCGCCTCGGGAGCGTCACCGACGCCGAACCCAACCCCTTCGAGCGCCGGGGGACCGGCCTGGCCCTGGACCCCGCCGTCCTGGGGACCTCGATGCTCGCCGTCGGCCCTTCGGGAGCGGGCAAGACCGCCCGGCTGGTCCGTCCGGTCGTCGAATCGCTGATGCTCCAGGCCCTCGCCGGCGAGGCCGCCGTCATCACCGTCGCCGCGGCCGGGACGCCGCTCGGGCCCGACGAGGCCTACGACATCGTCGTCCGGCTCGGCGACCCCGCCTCCGTCCACGACCTCGACCTCTACGGCGGCGCCGCCGACCCCGACGAAGCGGCCTCGCTGCTCGCCGAGGCCTTCGTCGGCGACCTGCCCGGCATCGACGTACGCCGCTCGGCGACGGCCCTCGCGCAGCTCATCGGCCCCTTCCGGGCCGCGTACGGCCGCTTCCCCACCGTGGCCGAGCTGCGGGAACTCCTCGAGGGCCGGCCGGCCGCGGTCGAGGCACTGCGCGAGGTGCTGGAGCGCTCCGGCCGGCAGGCCATGCTGCGCGAGCTCGACGCCCGGACCCGCCAGTACGGGGCCCACGGCGATCCGGGGCCCGTCCTCGCCGATCGGGTGGCCCTGCTCGACCGGCCCGCCTTCCACGGCTTCTTCGACACCACCGGAGCCGGCCGGCCCTTCTCCCCGCGCGCCCTCGAACACCCCGTGCGGGTCCGCGTCGACCTGCCCGAGCGCGGCCACGCCGACGCCTCCCGACTGCTGGCCCGGCTGCTCCTCGCCCAGTTCAACGCCTCGGTCGCGGCGCGCACCGACCGCTCCCTCTTCGCCTTCCTCGCCTTCGACGACGCCTCGCGCACCCTCACGCCCGAGGCGGTGCGCGGCGTCCAGCGGCTGCGCTCGGCGAACGCGGGGGTCCTGCTCACGCTGCGCACCCTGGACGACGTACCGGAACCGCTGCGCACCCCGCTGCTCGGCGCGGTCGGCTGCCGGGTGGCGTTCTCCGGGGTCACCACCTGGGACGGCAAGTGGTTCGCCGACGCCTGGGGGACCGAGCTGGTCGAGACGCGGGACGTCACCAGCCGGACGGTCTACGCCGACCGCCCCATGACCAGGGCCCTGCACTCGCTGCGCAAGATGGTCACCGGCAAGGCCGTCACCACCGATGCCGTCACCGTGCGGCAGGTCGAGCGGGAGCGGTGGTCGGCGTCCGCCCTCGCCAACACCGTGCCCCCCGGCCATGCCGTGCTCTCGCTCACCTCCGTCCGGGGCGAGCGCGCCGCGCCGCTGCTGGTCCGGCTCGGGGGAACGAGCTGAGGCGAACCGTACGGGGTGGCAGAATCAAGGTGGGCCGTTCATACGACACGGCGAAATCCGACGTGGTGTTCCACGGCGAGAATCCTCCGTCGGCACCTCGCCGCCGCACCTTCCTCCTCCCCTAAGGCGCCCGGTACCCATGCCGCTCACCCTCGCCTCGCTCGTCCAGCACTCGGCGCTCAAACTCAGCGTCCGGGCCGGGGAGGGCCGCCTCGACACCCCCGTGCGCTGGGCCCACGTCAGCGAGCTCGCCGACCCCGTCCCCTACATGGAGGGCGGGGAGCTGCTCCTCATCACCGCGATGAAGCTCGACGCGGAGGACCCCGAGGAGATGCGGCGCTACGTGCGCAGGCTCGCGGCGGCCGGGGTCGTCGGCATCGGCTTCGCCGTCGGCGTCAACTACGACGCCGTGCCCGAGGCGCTGGTCGAGGCCGCCCGCGCCGAGGACCTGCCGCTGCTCGAGGTGCCCCGCCGGACCCCCTTCCTCGCCATCAGCAAGGCCGTCTCCGCCGCCCTCGCCGCCGACCAGTACCGGGCCGTGACCGCCGGCTTCGAGGCGCAGCGGGAGCTGACGCGCGCCGCCCTGTCCGCCGACGGCCCCGCCGAGCTGCTGACCAAGCTCGCGGCGCACGTGCACGGCTGGGCCGCCCTCTACGACACCTCGGGCGCCGTCGTCGCGGCCGCTCCCGACTGGGCCGCGCGCCGGGCCGCCCGGCTGACCCCCGACGTGGAGCGGCTGCGCGAGCGGCCCGCGCCCGCCAGCGCCGTGGTGGGCGGCTCCGAGGACCGGGTCGAGCTGCAGTCCCTGGGCACCGGGCGCCGGGCCCGGGGCGCCCTGGCGGTCGGCACCGGAGCCCCGCTCGGCACGGCGGAGCGCTACGCCGTCCACTCGGCGGTGGCGCTGCTGACGCTCACCACCGAACGCTCCCGGTCCCTGCACGACGCGGAGTCCCGCCTCGGCGCGGCCGTGCTGCGCATGCTGCTCGCCGGCCAGCCGGAGCACGCGCAGGCCGTGGCCGGGGACCTGTACGGGGCCCTGCTGGACGCGCCGTTCCGGATCATCGTCGCCGAGCCGGCGCTGACGGGGACCGCCCAGCCGCAGGGCCTGGCCCAGCTGGCCGACGCCGTGGAGTCGGCGGCGGCGCGCACCGGGGAGACCCTGCTGGTGGTGCCGGAGCCGGGCCGCCTCGTGGTCCTGGCGGCCGACGGGGGCTCGGCGGTACAGGCGTGCTCGGAGCACGCGGAGGCGCTGGAATCGCGCCGCGGCGGGGAGACGGGCGAACCGGAGCCGGACGAACTGGTGCTCGGCCTGTCGGCGCCGGCCCTGGCCTCCGGAGTGGCGGCGGCCTTCAAGCAGGCCGACCAGGCCCTCGTCGTGGCCCGGCGGCGCGGCCGCCCGATGGTCGAGCACGAGGAGCTCGCCGCCGGCTCGGTCCTGCCGCTGCTGGCCGACGACGCGGTACAGGCCTTCGCGGACGGCACGCTGCGGGCGCTGCGCGAGCACGACGAGAAGGGCCGCGGCGACCTGGTGGCCTCGCTCCAGGCCTGGCTCTCGCGCCACGGCCAGTGGGACGCGGCGGCGGCCGACCTCGGGGTCCACCGCCACACGCTGCGCTACCGGATGCGGCGGGTGGAGGAGATCCTCGACCGCTCCCTGGACGACCCGGACGTCCGCATGGAGCTCTGGCTCGCCCTGAAGGCCACGTCCGCCCCGGCGTGACCCCGCACGCCGGGCGCCGGCGGCGACACTGACAAAGCGGCGCGCCGCGCCACGCGCGTACTCCACCCCGGACAAGCCCCGAAACCGTGACGGAGTCCTACCGTGGAGGGGACAAGCCCACCGCACACACTCCGAAGGGCCGGGATCAGCATGACTTCCACCCACGCCTTCTGGCTCGCCGGCCGTCAGGCCACCGGCGACGACAGCCTCGACGTCCACTCCCCGTGGGACGGCCGTCTCGTCGGTACCGTGAGCGTCCCCACCGACGCCCAGGTCGAAGAGGCGGTGGCCGCGGCCCACGCCGTGACGGCGGAGTTCTCCGCGACCCCGGCCCACGTACGCGCCGAGGCCCTGGCCCACGTGTCGCGCCGGCTGGCCGAGCGCACCGAGGAGATCGCCCTGCTGATCTCCGCCGAGAACGGCAAGCCCATCAAGTGGGCCCGCGGTGAGGTCGGCCGTGCGGTGTCCGTGTTCCGCTTCGCCTCCGAAGAGGCCCGCCGCTTCAACGGCGGAGAGGCCCAGCGCCTCGACACCGACGCCGGCGGCGTCGGCCGTCTCGCCCTGACGCGCCGCTTCGTCAAGGGCCCGGTCCTCGGCATCGCGCCCTTCAACTTCCCGCTGAACCTGTGCGCCCACAAGGTGGCCCCCGCCATCGCCGTCGGCGCGCCGATCATCCTGAAGCCGGCCCCGGCCACCCCGCTCTCCGCGCTGATCATCGGTGAGCTGCTCGCCGAGACCGATCTCCCGGCCGGCTCCTGGTCCGTGCTGACCGTCGCCAACGACAAGATGCCGGAGCTGGTCAAGGACGAGCGCCTGCCGGTCATCTCCTTCACCGGTTCCGACAAGGTCGGCTACGCCATCCAGCAGGCCGTGCCCCACAAGCACTGCACCCTGGAGCTCGGCGGCAACGCCGCGGCCGTCGTCCTGGAGGACTGGGCCTCGGAGGCCGACCTCGACTGGGCCGCGACCCGCATCGCGACCTTCTCGAACTACCAGGCCGGCCAGTCCTGCATCGGCGTGCAGCGCGTCATCGCCGACGCCGCCGTCTACGACCGCCTGGTCGAGAAGGTCGTCGCGAAGGTCCAGGAGCAGGTCACCGGCGACCCGAACGACTCGGCCACCGACGTCGGCCCCCTGGTCTCCGAGGACGCCGCCAAGCGCGTCGAGTCCTGGGTCGACGAGGCCGTCGCCGCCGGAGCCAAGCTGCTCACGGGCGGCAAGCGCGAGGGTGCCTCGTACGAGCCCACCGTCGTCGCCGAGGTGCCCGAGGGCGTCACGCTGGCCACCGAAGAGGTGTTCGGGCCGGTCCTGACCCTGCGCAAGGTCGAGAACACCGACGAGGCCTTCGCCGCCGTCAACGACTCGAAGTTCGGCCTGCAGGCGGGCGTCTTCACCCGCAACATCCAGACCGCCTTCCGCGCCCACCGCGAGCTGGAGGTCGGCGGCGTGATCGTCGGCGACGTCCCGTCCTACCGCGCCGACCAGATGCCGTACGGCGGGGTCAAGCAGTCCGGTGTGGGCCGCGAGGGCGTGCGCTACGCGATGGACGACTACACCTACGAGCGGGTCCTGGTCCTCAGCGGCCTCGACATCTGAGCGGACTCGTACGGCCAAGAAGCCGACGGCCGGAGCCTACTGTGCGGGGGCTCCGGCCGTCCCCCTTTTCCCTCCCACTAGCCTGCGGGAACAGCCGGGTCCCGGTTGGTTCCCCGGGCTCCGCGGGAACATCGTCGGACCCGTCGGTCTCCGTCTGACGAATCGAGTCGCACATGTCCTACCTGGCCCGGCACCGTGCCACCGCCGACCCCGCCCTGCGCCTGGTCTGCTTCCCGCACGCGGGAGGCGGCGCGAGCTTCTTCCGCGACTGGACCCGGCACCTGGACCCCTCGGTCGACGTCGTGGCGGTGCGGTACCCGGGGCGCGAGAGCCGCTTCGGCGAACCGCTGATCCCGACCATGGACGCGCTGTCGCCGCACATCGCCGCGGAGCTCCTGGCCGAACCCGCCGTGCCCACCGTGCTCCTCGGCCACAGCATGGGCGCGGCCGTGGCGTACGAGACCCTCCTGCGCCTCGAAGCCGCGGGCGCGGACCACTTCACCCGCCTGTGCGTCTCGGGCCGCGGACTCGCGCCCACCGCCCCGGTCACTGCACGGACGGACGAGGACCTGATCGCCTCCGTCACCTCGCTGGGCGGCCCCAACGTGGCGCTCTGGAGCGACCCGGAGCTGCGCGAGCTGTTCCTGCCGGTCCTGCGCAACGACTACCGCCTGATCGACGCCTACCGCCGCCGCGAGGACGCTCCACTGCTGCGCGCGGGCGTCATGGCCCTCACGGGTGACCGCGATCCCCGCGTCACCCCCCTGGGCGCGGAGGAATGGTCCAAGGTCACCGCGGGCGCCTTCACGTCCCACGTCTTCGAGGGCGACCACTTCTACCTCGTCCCCCACGCGGCGCAGGTCGCCCGCCTGGCCGTGGCCCGACCCGGCGGCTGAGCGCACGGCCCGCCGCGCGGGGGATCCGCCGTCCCCTCATTGCAGTCGCTTCCCCGCCGCCCGAAACGGGTACGACTCACTGGTGGCACCGACCGGTAACCACCCCACTCTCGGCGGCGAGGTGAGTCCCCTCATGTCCGCAACACAGCCAGGCGGCACGCAGCCCGTACAGCCCGTACAGCCCGAACAGCCCGCACAGCCCGTTCAGCCCAAGGTGACCGAGCGCGAGGCACGGCAGGTCGCGGAAGCGGCCCGGGAACAGGACTGGCAGCGGCCGAGCTTCGCCAAGGAGCTGTTCCTCGGCCGGTTCCGGCTCGACCTGATCCACCCGCACCCCACCCCCGCCGCGGACGACGTCCGGCGGGGCGAGGCCTTCCTGGCCCGGCTGAAGGAGTTCTGCGAGACCTCCATCGACGGGGCGCGCATCGAGCGCGAGGCGAAGATCCCCGACGAGACCGTGCGCGGGCTCAAGGAGCTCGGCGCGCTCGGCATGAAGATCGGCACCGAGTACGGGGGCCTCGGCCTCACCCAGGTGTACTACAACAAGGCGCTCGCCCTCGTCGGCTCCGTCAGCCCGGCCATCGGAGCCCTGCTCTCCGCCCACCAGTCGATCGGCGTGCCCCAGCCGCTGAAGATGTTCGGCACGCAGGAGCAGAAGGACGCCTACCTGCCGCGCTGCGCCACCACCGCCATCAGCGCCTTCCTCCTCACCGAGCCGGACGTCGGCTCCGACCCGGCGCGGCTGGCCACCACCGCGGTCCCGGACGGGGACGACGCGTACGTCCTGGACGGCGTGAAGCTCTGGACCACCAACGGGGTCGTCGCCGACCTGCTCGTCGTCATGGCCCGCGTCCCCCGGAGCGAGAACCACCGGGGCGGCATCACGGCCTTCGTCGTCGAGGCGGACTCGCCGGGCATCACCGTCGAGCACCGCAACGCCTTCATGGGCCTGCGCGGCCTGGAGAACGGCGTCACCCGCTTCCACCAGGTCAGGGTTCCGGCCGCCCAGCGCATCGGCGCCGAGGGAGCCGGCCTGAAGATCGCCCTGACCACGCTGAACACCGGCCGGCTGTCGCTGCCCGCCATGTGCGTCGGCGCCGGGAAGTGGTGTCTGAAGATCGCCCGCGAGTGGTCCGGCGTACGCGAGCAGTGGGGGCGGCCCGTCGCCCTGCACGAGGCCGTCGGCGCCAAGATCTCCTTCATCGCCGCCACCACCTTCGCCCTGGAGGCCGTGGTCGACCTCGCCTCGCAGATGGCCGACGAGGACCGCAACGACATCCGGATCGAGGCCGCCCTCGCCAAGCTCTACGGCTCCGAGATGGCCTGCCTGATGGCTGACGAACTGGTCCAGATCCGCGGCGGACGCGGCTTCGAGACCGCCGAATCGCTCGCGGCGCGCGGCGAGCGGGCCGTCCCGGCCGAGCAGATGCTCCGCGACCTGCGCATCAACCGGATCTTCGAGGGATCCACCGAGATCATGCACTTGCTGATCGCCCGCGAGGCCGTGGACGCCCACCTGTCGGTCGCCGGCGACCTCATCGACCCCGAGAAGGACCTGGGCGACAAGGCGAAGGCGGGCGCCCGCGCCGCCGGGTTCTACGCCCGCTGGCTGCCCCGGCTCGCCGCCGGAGCCGGCCAGGTCCCCGGCACCTACAAGGCCTTCCACCCCGACGGCCACCCCGACCTCGCCACCCACCTGCGCTACGTCGAGCGGGGCTCGCGCAAACTCGCCCGTTCGACCTTCTACGCCATGTCCCGCTGGCAGGGCCGGATGGAGACCAAGCAGGGGTTCCTCGGCC
Organism: Streptomyces sp. ICC4; assembly: GCF_003287915.1. Classification (NCBI taxonomy): domain Bacteria; kingdom Bacillati; phylum Actinomycetota; class Actinomycetes; order Kitasatosporales; family Streptomycetaceae; genus Streptomyces; species Streptomyces sp. ICC4. The sequence continues at coordinate 1,512,552 of NZ_CP030286.1, forward strand.
GGATCGTCGACATCGGCGCCGAGCTCTTCGCGATGAGCGCGGCCTGCGTGCGCGCCGAGCACCTGCGGGCCACCGGCGACCACGGCCGCGAGGCCTACCAGCTCGCCGACGCCTTCTGCCGGCAGTCCCGGCTGCGCGTGGAGGAGCTCTTCGGCCGGCTCTGGGCCAACACCGACGACCTCGACCGCAAGGTGGTCGCCGGCGTCCTGTCCGGCACTTACACCTGGCTGGAGGAGGGCATCCTCGACCCGTCCGGCGACGGCCCGTGGATCGCCGATGCCTCTCCCGGCCCCTCGACGCGGAAGAACGTGCACCGACCACTGCGCTGACCTGCGATGATCGCCGGACGCCGGGCGGATGTACGACTCTGGTGACCGGCCCGGACGGCAGGCTGCGGACACGGCGAGGAACGGGGCGATGGACCAGCACAGGGACAGCAGGCGGCTCGCCTGGTGCGTGGCGCTCGTACTGCGCCACGCACCGGAGCACATCGCGGCGAACCTGATCGGGCGCGTCGACCCCGCCACCCGCACCCACCTCACCCGGGACGAGCGGCTGCCCGCCTCCGCGGTCAGCCTCCTGCTCCGCGACGGCAGCGACCAGGACCGCCGGTCGGTGGCCCGCAACCCCCACGTGCTGGGCCGCCCGCTGCCCGGCCTGCCCGGACCGGTGCGGTACGCCGCCCGCCGGACCCCGCCCGCCCTGCTGCCCGTCCTGCGCGCCGAACTGGGCCGGGACCCGCGCGCCGCACCGGCCCCGGACCCGGCACCCCTGACCTCGGACGAGCTGCTCCTGTTGCTGCGCCGGCACGGCACGCACCGGCCGCGGATCCCCCTCGACGTCCTCGCGCTCCCGCACGAGGCGGACCCGGAGCTGCTCTGGTTCGCGCACGCCCGCGAACCGCTCCCGCCCGGCTCGGCCGAGGCCCTGCTGCTCCGCGGCGGCCTGCCCCCCAGAGCCGCCCGGGGCCTGCTCGACCTGCGCACGGCCCGCTCGTACGGCCGCTCCTGGTACCGCCCCGCCGTCCGCGCCGTCCGGATGGGCCTGGTCACCCAGGCCGAGCTCGTGGACGACGTCCGCCCCGCCGGCCTCGCGCTGCTCCTCGCCGACCTGCCCGCGACCCGCGGACTGCGCTGGAACCTCACCGAGCTGGCCGGGATGCACACGGCCCTGCGGCGCGCCCTGGCCCCGCTGGGGGACGACCCCCGCCTGTGGGCCGAACTGCTGCGCCACGCCCACACCTTCCCCGGACCGCTCACCGAACTCGCCTCCCGGACCGCCGCCGGCACCCTGTCCGCGCCCCCGGACGGGCCGCCCCTGCCCGGCCTGGACCGGGCCGTGGCCCGGCTCGCCCCGGCGTCCCCGCGGCCCGCCGGGGGAGTGGAGCGCGAGCTCGCCCTGGCCAGCCTCGCCGTACCGATGGAGACCGTCGAGGAGGACGTCCGGTGGGTCCGCGACTGCCTGGACCGCCGGCTGCTCACCGGCGTCGACGTGATCCGCCACAAGCTCCCGGCCGTCTGGGCCCTGGACGAGGACCACTGGCTGGGCGTCGTGGACCACCCCGACCGCTACGACCGGCCCGAGGCCGTGCTCGCCGCCCGCGCAGAGGCCGACCGGCTGTTCGCCGTGGCCCTCGGCGAGGACCCGGACGCCTGGTGGCGGGCCGCCAGTACGCTGCCGGACTTCGCGGGAACGCTCCCGCACCTCCTCCTGCGGATCACCGAAGGGGGTTCCGTGTCCAATCGCCCCTGAGTTGCGGCAACAATGGGTGCATGAGCGACCGTCCAGCCCCCCTCGCCGATCCGCACCTCCTCTTCGACCCCGCGGCCGGCCGCCGGGACATCGTCATCCTCGGCTCCACCGGTTCCATCGGGACCCAGGCCATCGACCTGGCCCTGCGCAACCCGGACCGGTTCCGGGTCACGGCGCTGTCCGCCGCGGGCGGCCGGGTCGCGCTGCTGGCCGAGCAGGCCAGGCTGCTGCGGGTGAACACCGTGGCCGTCGCGCGCGAAGACGTCGTACCGGCCCTGAAGGAAGCGCTGGACGCGCAGTACGGCGCCGGTGAGCCGCTGCCCGAGATCCTCGCCGGGCCGGACGCCGCGACCGAGCTCGCCGCCTCCGAGTGCCACACCGTGCTCAACGGCATCACCGGTTCCATCGGCCTCGCACCCACCCTCGCCGCGCTGCGGGCCGGCCGGACCCTGGCCCTCGCCAACAAGGAGTCGCTGATCGTCGGCGGCCCGCTGGTCAAGGCCCTCGCGAAGCCCGGCCAGATCATCCCCGTCGACTCCGAGCACGCGGCGCTCTTCCAGGCGCTCGCCGCCGGCACCCGCGCGGACGTGCAGAAGCTCGTCGTCACCGCCTCCGGCGGACCCTTCCGCGGCCGCACCCGCGCCGAGCTGGCCTCGGTCACCGTCAAGGACGCCCTCGCCCACCCGACCTGGGCCATGGGACCGGTGATCACCATCAACTCGGCGACCCTGGTCAACAAGGGCCTCGAAGTCATCGAGGCGCACCTGCTCTACGACATCCCCTTCGAGCGCATCGAGGTCGTCGTCCACCCGCAGTCATACGTCCACTCGATGGTGGAGTTCACGGACGGCTCCACGCTGGCCCAGGCCACCCCGCCGGACATGCGCGGCCCGATCGCGATCGGCCTCGGCTGGCCCCAGCGGATCCCCGACGCGGCCCCCGCCTTCGACTGGACCAAGGCGTCCACGTGGGAGTTCTTCCCGCTGGACACCGAGGCCTTCCCGGCGGTGGGCCTGGCCCGGCACGTGGGCGCCCTGGGCGGTACCGCGCCCGCCGTGTTCAATGCGGCGAACGAGGAGTGCGTCGAGGCCTTCCTGGCCGGTCGGCTGCCGTTCACAGCAATCATGGATACGGTCTCTGCCGTGGTCGACGAACACGGGACTCCCGCCGCGGGAACTTCCCTCACGGTCACGGACGTCCTTGAAGCGGAGACCTGGGCCCGGGCCCGGGCACGGGAGACGGCGGCACGGGCCGCAGTGGAGGCGCGCGCATGACCATCCTGCTCAACCTGATCGGCGTGCTCGTCTTCGTGGTCGGGCTGCTCTTCTCCATCGCCTGGCACGAGCTCGGCCACCTCTCGACGGCCAAGCTCTTCGGCATCCGCGTGCCCCAGTACATGGTCGGCTTCGGCCGGACCATCTGGTCCCGCAAGAAGGGCGACACCGAGTACGGGCTCAAGGCCATCCCGATGGGCGGCTACATCCGCATGATCGGGATGTTCCCGCCCGGCGAGGACGGCAAGGTCACCGCCCGCTCGACGTCGCCGTTCCGCTCGATGATCGAGGACGCGCGCTCGGCGGCGTACGAGGAGCTGCAGCCGGGCGACGAGTCGCGGCTCTTCTACACGCGCAAGCCCTGGAAGCGCGTGATCGTGATGTTCGCGGGACCGTTCATGAACCTGGTCCTGGCGCTGGCGATCTTCTTCGGCGTGTGGATGACCTTCGGCGTGCAGCAGACGACCACCCAGGTCGCGACGGTCACCGACTGCGTCCTCAAGCAGAGCGACAAGCGCAAGGTCTGCCAGGACGGCGACCCGGTGGCCCCGGCCAAGGGCGCGGGCCTGCGGGTCGGCGACAAGATCGTGGCGTTCGACGGCAAGCCGGTCGAGGACTGGGACGCCCTCCAGCGGAACATCCGCACCACGATCGGCGCCGCCACCCTCACCGTCCTGCGCGACGGCCAGCGGATCGAGCTCCACCCGACCCTCGTCGAGAACCGCGTCGCCAAGACCGACGGCCGCGGCGGCTACCTCAAGGACGAGTACGTGTCGGCCGGCTACCTCGGCGTCAGCGCGGAGACCGTGATCGCCCCGCTCACCTTCACCCAGTCCGCGGAGCACGTCGTGGAGGTCGTCGAGGCCAGCGTGGAGGGCCTGGCCAACCTCCCGGGCAAGGTCCCGGCCCTGTGGAACGCCGTGTTCAACGGCGGCGAGCGCGAGGCCGACTCCCCGATGGGCATCGTCGGCGCGGCCCGGATCAGCGCCGACATCGCGACCCTGGACATCCCCAAGGAGCAGCGGGCCTCGATCATGCTCGGGGTCCTCGGCTACTTCAACCTCTCCCTCTTCCTCTTCAACATGCTGCCCCTGCTGCCCCTGGACGGCGGGCACATCGCCGGCGCCCTGTGGGAGTCGGCGCGGCGCGCCTTCGCGCGGGTCTTCCGGCGCGCGGACCCGGGCCCCTTCGACGTGGCGAAGCTGATGCCCGCCGCGTACGTGGTGGCGGCCGTCTTCGTCTGCTTCACGCTGCTGGTGCTGGCCGCGGACGTGGTGAACCCCATCAGGATCACCTGACCGAGCGGTCGGCGCGGGGGCTCGCAGAGCCCCCTACCTCATCCGGTCGGGAGCCGGGCACGCTTCGTGCCCGGCTCCCTACGTACGGGTGGCACGCCCCCCGCGATGCGAGGGGCACGCGCTGCTTGGCGTAATCTCGAAGGCTGGAGCCCGCCGACTTCGGGACCTTGACCCACCTTGATCCACACCTTGGGGTTGCACAGCAGATGACTGCCATCTCTCTCGGAATGCCGGACGTGCCGGCGAAGCTCGCCGACCGCAGGGTCAGCCGCAAGATCCAGGTCGGTTCCGTGGCCGTCGGCGGCGACGCACAGATCTCGGTGCAGTCGATGACCACCACCAGGACCTCCGACATCGGCGCCACGCTCCAGCAGATCGCGGAGCTGACCGCCTCCGGCTGCGACATCGTGCGCGTGGCCTGCCCGACGCAGGACGACGCCGACGCGCTCGCCGTGATCGCGAAGAAGTCGAACATCCCGGTCATCGCCGACATCCACTTCCAGCCGAAGTACGTGTTCGCCGCGATCGACGCCGGCTGCGCCGCGGTCCGCGTGAACCCGGGCAACATCAAGCAGTTCGACGACAAGGTCAAGGAGATCGCGCGGGCCGCCAAGGACGCCGGGACCCCGATCCGGATCGGCGTGAACGCGGGCTCGCTCGACGCCCGGCTGCTGAAGAAGTACGGCAAGGCCACCCCCGAGGCGCTGGTCGAGTCCGCGCTGTGGGAGGCCTCCCTCTTCGAGGAGCACGGCTTCAGCGACATCAAGATCTCGGTCAAGCACAACGACCCGGTCGTCATGGTCAACGCCTACCGCCAGCTGGCCGCCCAGTGCACGTACCCGCTGCACCTCGGCGTCACCGAGGCCGGGCCGGCCTTCCAGGGCACCATCAAGTCCGCCGTCGCCTTCGGCGCGCTGCTCTCCGAGGGCATCGGCGACACCATCCGCGTCTCGCTGTCGGCCCCGCCGGTGGAGGAGATCAAGGTCGGCCGCCAGATCCTGGAGTCGCTGAACCTCAAGCCGCGCCGCCTGGAGATCGTGTCCTGCCCGTCGTGCGGGCGCGCGCAGGTGGACGTCTACAAGCTGGCCGAGCAGGTCACGGCCGGCCTGGAGGGCATGGAGGTCCCGCTGCGCGTCGCCGTCATGGGCTGCGTCGTGAACGGCCCGGGCGAGGCCCGCGAGGCCGACCTCGGTGTCGCCTCCGGCAACGGCAAGGGCCAGATCTTCGTGAAGGGCGAGGTCATCAAGACCGTCCCCGAGTCGAAGATCGTGGAGACCCTCATCGAAGAGGCGCTGAAGATCGCCGAGCAGATGGAGAAGGACGGCGTGATGTCGGGCGAGCCGACGGTGGCGATCGGGGTCTAGTGCTGCGGCCCACCCGGCTTTCCCACGGGCCCGGCTCCGCCCCAGGCGGCGCCGGGCCCGTCGCTTTGCCCGGGCGGGCCCGCCCGGGTCCCCGGCGGGCCGCCGAGGGGCCTCGCCGGGGCCGCACAGGGGCCGCGCGGCATCCGCGAGCCGCGCCGGGTACAGTGCGGAGATCAGCAGACTTGCATGGTGAGGCCCCAGTGTTGACGCAGACCACCACCCGGGTCCTAGAGCCCAGTGATCTTGACGCCGCGCTCGACATCCTCGGACGCGAGCCGGTCGAGAACGCCTTCGTCACCTCGCGGGTCCAGGTCGCCGGGCTCGATCCGTGGCGCCTGGGCGGCGAGATGTGGGGCTGGTACGCCGACGGAGAGCTCCGCTCCCTCTGCTACGCCGGCGCCAACCTGGTCCCCGTCTGCGCCGGCCCCGAAGCCATCCGCGCCTTCGCCGACCGCGCCCGCCGCACCGGCCGCCGCTGCTCCTCCATCGTCGGCCCCTCGGCGGCCACCCGGCTGCTGTGGCAGCTCCTGGAGCCCAGCTGGGGGCCGGCCCGCGACGTCCGCTCCCACCAGCCGCTCATGATCATCGAGCAGCCGTCCGACGCGGTCGCCGCGGACGCGCAGGTCCGCCGCATCCGCAAGGACGAGATGGACCTGATCATGCCCGCCTGCGTGGCCATGTTCACGGAGGAGGTCGGCATCTCCCCGATGGCGGGCGACGGCGGCCTGCTCTACCAGGCCCGGGTCGCCGAGCTGGTCGCCACCGGCCGCTCCTTCGCCCGCGTCGAGGACGGCAAGGTCGTCTTCAAGGCCGAGATCGGCGCCGCCACCCCCCGCGCCTGCCAGATCCAGGGGGTGTGGGTGGCCCCCGAGTTCCGCGGCCGCGGGCACTCCGAGACCGGGATGGCGGCCGTCGTCGCGTACGCGCTCAGGGACGTGGCCCCCGTGGTGAGCCTCTACGTGAACGACTTCAACACCGCCGCGCGCGCGTCCTACCGCCGGGTCGGCTTCCGCGAGGTCGGCGCGTTCATGAGCGTCCTGTTCTGATCGTCCCGTTCTGGGCCCGCGAGCCCGCCGGGCGGCATACCCGCAGGCCGGGGAGGCCCAGTAAGGTCACCGCATGCTGCCAACCCCCGGGGGAGAAGACCCCGCCCGGCCCGCCGGACTACGGATCGGGCACCTCGACCTCGCCGACCGGGTCGACGAGGCCCTGCGCGTGCAGGCCGAGGCCTTCGGGCTCAGCGAGGAGGAGGTCGGCATCCGGCGCTACATCGTCCAGCGCCACATGACCTGCCGCGGTGCCCGCGCGCTCGGCGCCTTCACCGAGGACGGGGCGCTCGCCGGGTTCGTCTACGGCATGCCCAACGACCGCGCGCACTGGTGGTCGGGCGTCGTGGAGCCCTACCTGCGGGCCGGCGGCCACGAGGGCTGGCTCGACGGCTCCTTCGTGATCACCGAACTCCACGTCCACCCCGGCTTCCAGGGCCGCGGCGTCGGCCGCGCCCTCATCACCACGATCACCGCCGCCGCCGAGGAGCCGCGCTCGATCCTCTCGGCGATCGACGTCGAGAGCCCCGCCCGGGGGCTCTACCGCTCCCTTGGGTACGCCGATCTCGCCCGCCCGGTCCACTTCCCGAGCGCGAGCCTCCCGTACGCCGTCATGGGCGCCCCGCTGCCCCTGCGCCGGCCCTGACGGGCGGCGGACCGGCCGCCGGGCAGCGCCCCAAACCGTTTTTCGGAGCCCGGTCCGCCCCGGTAGCCTCCCGTCATGTCAACGCAACACGTGCAGCGCATGTCCCGCCTCATGGCCAAGACCCTCCGCGAGGACCCGGCCGACGCCGAGACCCTCAGCCACCGCCTGCTGGTCCGGGCCGGCTACGTCCGGCGCACCTCCGCCGGGGTGTGGAGCTGGCTGCCGCTCGGCAAGCGGGTCCTGGACAACGTCTCGCGCATCGTCCGCGAGGAGATGGACGCGATCGGGGCGCAGGAGGTGCTGCTCCCGGCGCTGCTGCCGAAGGAGCCGTACGAGATCAGCGGGCGCTGGTCGGAGTACGGGGACCTGCTGTTCCGGCTCAAGGACCGCAAGGGCGCGGACTACCTGCTCGGCCCCACGCACGAGGAGATCTTCACCCTGCTGGTCAAGGACCAGTGCACGTCCTACAAGGACCTGCCGGTCATGCTCTACCAGATCCAGATCAAGTACCGGGACGAGGCGCGCCCCCGGTCGGGCGTCCTGCGCGGCCGCGAGTTCCACATGAAGGACTCGTACTCCTTCGACGTGACCGACGAGGGGCTGGCCGAGTCGTACGCCCTCCACCGCGCGGCCTACCAGCGGATCTTCGAGCGGCTCGGCCTCGACCACCGGATCGTGTCGGCGGTGTCGGGCGCGATGGGCGGCTCGGCGTCGGAGGAGTTCCTCGCGCCGGCCGCGGCGGGCGAGGACACCTTCGTGGACTGCCCCTCGTGCGCCTACGCGGCGAACACGGAAGCCGTGACCTTCGCCCTGACCCCGGCCGAAGGGGACCACGGTCCGCTGGAGGAGGTCCCGACCCCCGACACCCCCACCATCGAGACCCTGGCGGCGCACCTCGGCATCCCCGCGTCGGCGACGCTGAAGAACCTCCTCGTCAAGGTCGACGGTGAGATCACGGCCGTCGGCGTACCGGGTGACCGGGAGGTCGACCTGGGCAAGCTCGGCGAGCATCTGGCCCCGGCGGTGGTGGAGTTGGTGACGGCCGAGGACTTCGCCGACCGGCCCGACCTGGTACGGGGCTACGTGGGCCCGCAGGGCCTGGCGAAGGTCCCCTACCTCGCCGACCCCCGTATCGCGCCGGGCACTTCCTGGGTGACGGGGGCCAACAAGCCCGGCACGCACGCCCGGAACGTGGTGTGCGGGCGGGACTTCGAGGTGGACCGGTACCTGGACGTGGTGGTCGTCGAGGAGGGCGACCCCTGCCCCTCGTGCGGCGCGGGACTGCGGCTGGACCGGGCGATCGAGATCGGGCACATCTTCCAGCTGGGCCGCAAGTACACGGACGCCTTCGGCCTCGACGTCCTCGGCAAGGAGGGCAAGCCGGTCCGGGTCACGATGGGCTCCTACGGCATCGGCGTCTCGCGCGCGGTGGCCGCGCTGGCCGAGCAGACGGCCGACGGGCGCGGGCTGTGCTGGCCCGCGGCCGTGGCCCCCGCGGACGTGCACGTGGTGGCGGCGGGCAAGGCGGTGCCGCTCGCGCTCGCGGATTCCGCGGCCGCGTCCCTGGCGGAGGCGGGCCTGCGCGTCCTCCTGGACGACCGGCCGGGCCTGTCCCCGGGCGTGAAGCTCACGGACGCGGAGCTGATCGGCGTTCCCTGGATCCTGGTGGCGGGCCGCCGCTCGGCGGAGTCGGTGGTCGAGCTCCAGAACCGCGCCACGGGCACCCGCGAGGAGCTCCCGCTCGCCGAAGCCCTGGCCCGCCTGACCGCGTAGCCCCGCGGGCAGCCCCGAGCGGCGGCTACTCGTGCCGCCCGTCCGGCTCCGCGGCGGGCGGTACGGGCTCCGGTCCCGGCGGCGCCACCGGGGCCACCGCTGGAGCCGGAGCCGCAGCCGGCGCCGCGCGCTCCAGGAAGCGCAGGAGCTCCACCGGGAACGGCAGGACCAGGGTGGAGTTCTTCTCCGCCGCGACCGCCACCACCGTCTGGAGCAGGCGCAGCTGCAGCGCGGCCGGCTGGTCCGACATGACCGCCGCCGCCTCGGCCAGCTTGTGCGAGGCCTGGAGCTCCGCGTCCGCGTTGATGACCCGGGCGCGGCGCTCGCGGTCGGCCTCGGCCTGCCGGGCCATCGACCGCTTCATCGTCTCCGGCAGGGAGACGTCCTTGATCTCGACCCGGTCGATCTGCACGCCCCACCCCACCGCCGGGCTGTCGATCATCAGCTCCAGGCCCTGGTTGAGCATCTCCCGGTTGGACAGCAGATCGTCCAGGTCGGACTTGCCGATGATCGACCGCAGCGAGGTCTGGGCCATCTGGGAGACCGCGAAGCGGTAGTCCTCCACCGCGATGATCGCGTTCGCCGCGTCCACGACCTTGAAGTAGACCACCGCGTCCACGCGCACCGTGACGTTGTCCCGGGTGATGCCCTCCTGGGCCGGCACCGGCATCGTCACGATCTGCAGGTTCACCTTGTGCAGCCGGTCCACCAGCGGGAGGACCATCGTGAAGCCGGGGCCGCGGATGCCCTCCCGGAGCCGGCCGAGGCGGAAGACGACACCGCGCTCGTACTGCTTCACCACCCGGGCGGCGGCGCCCATGTAGACGGCGGCTCCCACGCCCGCGGCGATCGCGGCTGTCAGCAGTTCCTGGACCATGACGGCCTCCTGCCGGGCACGACTCCCCGAAGGGTTTATGCCCTACAACCAGCCCGCGAACTCCAACAACTGTTCCGCTTCCCGCCGCCGTCCGGCGGCCAGCGCCCGGTTGCCCGACTCGACCGCACGGAACAGCGTCCAGCCCCGCAGCCGGTCCCGGTCCACCTCCAGCGCGTCGGCCAGCTTGTTCACCCGGCGCCGCGCGCCCGCGGCCCCCGCGGAGGAGGCCACCTGGTCCTCCAGGCGGTCCCGTACCAGCCGCGCCAGGTCGTACGCCCGCTCGCCGACCATCGGATCCGGGCCCACCGCCAGCCAAGGCGCCCGCTCGCCGGCGAGCACCTTGCCCTGCCGGAAGGCCCCGTGCAGCAGCAGTTCCTCGGCCGGCGCCGCCGTCAGCTCCTCACGGGCGGCGAGCGCCGCCGAAGCCAGCTCTGCCGCCTCGGCGGGGGCCTTGCGGAGCACCTCGGCCTGCGCGGCCGTGCGCTCGGTGACCGTCTCCCAGCCGTGTCCGGGCTCCGGGGCCACCCACAGCCTGCGCAGCGTGCCGCAGGCCTCCAGCAGGGCCTTGGCCTCGGGCAGCGACCGCAGCGAGACCTCGGGGTGGAGCCGCTCCAGCAGCAGCCCCCCGTCCTCCTCGTGGTGGCGGGTGTCGAGGACCCGTACGGCCCCGAATCCGCCCCAGTGGGCCAGCGCGGCGAGTTCCCGCCCGGGGCGGGCGGCCGGCGGGGCCAGCTTCAGCGCGGCCGGGGTGCCGTCGGCGTACCGGACGAGGACGACCAGGCTGCTGCGGCCGCCGGGGGCCTGCACCCGCTGGGCCTGCACTCCCCGCCGGGCCAGCGCGGACTCCGCCAGATCGGGCAACTGCCCCAGCCAGTCCGCGGTCCGCGCCGTCTCCGGCAGCTCGCCGAGCGCCCGTACGAGCCGCTGCGGCGGTTCGAAAGCCATGCGTGAGTGGTCCCTTTCAGCTGTGCGCGGGCCCGTCGCGCGTGCTTGCGCGCCGCTCCCGCACGGGTTCCGCACTAGTTCTGCGCCGCGGACGCGCGTTCCGTGAGCCCAGGGAAGGCTACGCCGACACCACGCCAGCGTGCCGCGCGCACGGCCGCGGCGCTCAGCGCGTCAGCCGCCTCGCGGCGCAACCGGCCCTCGGCCGCGCGCACCAGGTCGGAGTAGGCCCCGGCCACCCGTTCCTCGATCACGGCGGCCAGCCGCTCGGCGTCGGCGGGCGTGCGCACGGTGAACGGCAGCGTGTACGCCGCCTCCGCGGGACGGGGGGAACCGCCCAGCTCGCGCACGGTGCGGGCCAGCGCGTCGCGGCGCGCGAGGTGGCCGCCGTAGGCCTCGCGGGCCTCGGCGGCGCGGGGGGCGCCCGAGGTCCGGGCGCCGATCACGCCGTAGCCGTACGCGGCCGCGTGCTCGGCGGCCAGCGCGGCCTGCGCGGCCTCCAGGACCTGGCCGGCGGGGGAGGGGGCGGGAGCGGTCGAGGTCACGAGGGGGCTCCCGGGGGCGCGGTCAGCAGATGGGCGTGTACGTGGCCGCAGGCGGCCAGCGAGGCCAGCATCCGGGCCGTGGGGGGGCGCGCGCCGCACGTCCCCAGAGAATCCGCCGGTGCTCGCGGAGTCCTTGACCGGGGCCGGATCGCGCAGCAGCGCGTGGACGCGGCGGGCGCCGGCCGTCAGGTCCGCGAGCAGCTGGGCGGCCGCCGGGAGAGGGGTCAGCACCTCGAAGGAGGCCAGCGCGAGGAGGGGCAGGGCCACGGCCCACACGGGGGACGTCGAGCCGGCGCACAGGAGGGCCACGGCGATGGTGGTGGCGCCCTGTACGACGGTCAGGGCGGCGACGGAAACGGCGGACAGGAGCGCGGCTCCGCGGTCGTGGGCGCGGAGCCGGCGGGCGGTGGCGACGGCCCGGTCGGTCTCCCGGGCGGCCGCGCCGAAGACGGCGAGGTCTTCGGCGCCGTCCAGCAGGTCGACGGTGTGCACGGCGAGTTCCGCGCGGAGGTCGGCGCTGCGGCGGTCCGCACGGGCGGCGGCCAGGGCGGTGAGCGCGGGCAGGAGCACCCCGCCGGCAGCCAGGCCGAGGGCGAGGGCGAGGGCGGCGGCCGGGGAGACGAGTGCGGCACCGCTGATCACGGCGGCCGAGACGAGGACGGCGGACAGGGCGGGCAGCAGGACGCGCAGCAGGGCGTCCTGGACGAGGTCGACGTCGGCGACGAGCCGGGAGACGGTGTCGGCGTCCCGTACGGTGCGGGCGTCCTCGTGGGCGGGCCGCCGCGCGAGCGAGCCGAACACCCGCCGCCGCAGCCTGGCCACGGCGCGCAGCGCGGCGTCGTGCCCGGCGAGCCGCTCCCCGTACCGGAACAGCCCGCGGGTGACGGCGAGCGCCCGTACGGCGACGATGGCGACGGACAGGACCCCCATGGCGGGCTGCTCGGCGGCGCGGGCGATGAGCCAGGCGGCGAGCGTCATCAGGGCGACCCCGCCGAGATCGGCGGCCAGCGCGAGTGCGGCGGCGGGGGCGAGCGTGCGCAAGGGGCCGGCGGTGCGCAGCACGAGGAACAGCGCCTTGACGGGTCCCGCGGCCGGCGGGCCGGCCGGAGCTGCCGGCGGGGCGGTGGCGTTGGTCCGGCCGGGGGTCATCGGGGCACCTCGCGTTCCCTGAAGGTTCCTTCGGACACGTGGAATCGGCGGTCGGCGCCGTGCAGGAGTCGGGGGCGGTGGGCGACCACGAGGACCGTGCGGCCCGCGATCAGGCGTTCGCTCGCGGCCAGGACGGCCTCCTCGCTCTCCTTGTCGAGTCCGGCCGTCGGCTCGTCGAGCAGGACCAGGGGCGCGTCGCGCAGGAACGCCCGGGCGAGCGCCACGCGTTGGCGCTGGCCCGCGGAGAGTCCCGTACCGCGGGCGCCGAGGCGGGTCGCGTAGCCGTCGGGCAGCGCGCGGACGAAGCCGTCCGCGGCGGCGGCCCGGGCGGCCCGTTCGACCTCTTCGTCCGTGGCCCCGGGGTCTCCGAGCCTGATGTTGTCCGCGACGGTCCGGTCGAAGAGGTACGGCCGCTGCGGCACCCAGCCGATCGTGCGCCGCCAGTCGTCCCAGCCGTCCCGATCGAGTTCGGCGAGGTCCTGGCCGCCGGCGAGGATCCGGCCCTCGTCCGGCTGGACGAGTCCGAGGAGCAGCGCGAGGAGCGTCGACTTGCCTGCGCCGCTGGGGCCCGTGAGGGCGACCCGCTCCCCGGGGGCGATGACGAACGAGACGTCGGACAGGACCGGGCGGGGGCGTCCCGGCAGGTGGAGCGTGACCCCCTCGAAGCGGATGGGCCGGGCGGCCGGGGCGGTGCCTCCCGCAGCGGTCCGGCCCGCGGCCGCGGTGGAGGCGGAGACGGAGTCGGGCGCGGATGCGGGGGCGGAGGCGGAGGCGGATGCGGCGGTGTCCAGCTCGGCCAGCGCCTCCCTCGCCACGGTCATGCCCTCGGTCGCCGCGTGGAAGCGGTTGCCCAGGGAGCGCAGCGGGAGGTAGGCCTCGGGGGCCAGGAGCAGGACGGTCAGCGCCGTGGTGAGGTCCAGGGAGCCGCCCAGCAGGCGCAGGCCCACCGGGACCGCGATCAGGGCCACGGACAGGGTGGCGACCGTGTCGAGGACCAGCGTCGACAGGAACGCGATGCGCAGCGTGCCCATGGTGGCCTTGCGGTGCTGCTCGGCGACCTCGCCGACGATGGCCTCCTGGGCCTCCGCGCGGCCGAACGTGCGCAGGGTCGTCAGCCCGCGCAGGGCGTCCAGGAAGTGTCCGCCGAGCCGGGTGAGCGCCGCCCACTGACGTTCCGTGGCGTCCCTGGTGTGCAGGCCGACGAGCGCGCCGAAGACGGGGATGAGGGGGAGGGTGACGAGGAGGATCACCCCGCTGAGCGGGTCGTGGAGCGCCATCGTGACGACGATCGCGGTCGGTACGAGCGCGGCGGCGAGCATCTGCGGCAGGTAGCCGACGAGGTAGGGGTCGAGGGCGTCGAGGCCCCGGGTGACCAGGGTGCTGCTCTCGCCCGTGCGACGGTCACGGGCCTCGTAGGAGACCCTGCGCGCGGCCGCGGCCAACAGCCCCGTCCGCAGCCGGAGTTTGATCTCCGCGGCGGCCCGCTGGGCGGTGGTGGCCTGGAGCCAGCCGGCGATTCCGCGCAGGGCGACGGCCGCCGCGACCCACAGTGCGGGGGTGAGGGTCGGCCCGCCGGAGAAGGCCTCGCCCAGGAGCACGGCGAGGGCGAGGGCCTGCCCGATGACTCCGGTGGCGCCCAGGACGACCGCGGTGAGCACCAGCAGCCCGGCGGACCGGGTGCTTTCGGCCGCCCCGAGCAGGCGGCCGCGTACTTCCCGGTCGGTGAGCGGACGCGGCGAAGCCGCCGGGCCCTGGGCCCGGCGGCTTGCCTCTGCGCGGACGCGTCCCATCAGAAGTACGCCGGGGAACGGTCGTCGGCCTTGGCCCGGAAGGCCCACCACTGCATGGCCTGGAAGGCGAGCAGTACGGGGAAGACCAGCAGCACCACGGGGCCCACGACGCTGAGCGTGGACGGATCGGCGGCGGCCTCGGCGACCGAGATGTGCTCCGCGGAGCCCGCGCTGCTGACGATGACCTGCGGGTAGTGGGCGGCGGCGAGCAGCAGCACCGGGGACAGTGCGGCGAACCCGCTGACGACCGGCGCCTTCCAGCCCCCGCCGGCGATCAGCCGCGGCACCAGCCACAGCGACGCGACGGCCGCGGCGAGGACGAGCCCGGCGGAGACCGGGTTGAGCAGCCCGTCGCGGGAGGTGCCGAATGCGGTGGCCGTGATCGCGGTGAGCACGGCGAGGCCGGTCGCGGCGGGCGCCAGCTTCGCGGCGAACTCCGCGGCCCGTCCGGAGACCGGCCCTTCGGTGCGTACGGCGAGGAACACCGCGCCGTGCAGCGCGAAGACGGCGACGGCGGTCAGCGCGGACAGGATCGGCAGCGGCTGGAACAGCACGCCGAGGTCGACGTGGAGTTCACCGTCCACGACCGGCACCGCGCCGAGCAGGGCGCCGCCCAGCGCGCCCCACATGAGGGCGAGGACCACGCAGGCCACATGGGCGACGCCGTCCCAGCGGCGCCGCCAGCGGGCGCCGGACAGGCGGCGCCGGAACTGCACGGCGGCCTCCCGGACGAGCAGGCTCGCGACGGCGAAGACGATGACCGGGTACATCCCGGCGATGGCGGTGGACTCCAGGCCGGGGAACCCGCCGATCATGATGCCGCCCGCCGCGACCAGCCAGACCTCGTTGCCGAGGAAGAAGGGTCCGGTCGCCGCGGCGACCGTGTGCCGGTCGCGGTCGTCCTTGGCGAGCCAGCGGCCGATGATCCCGGTGCCGATGGTGATGCCGTCCAGGGCGAGGTAGCCCGCGACGAGCAGCCCCAGCAGCGCGTACCAGATGTTGTGCCACACGTTGAGACTCCCAGCGCTGTCAGAAGGTCGGGGCGGAGTTCTCGGAGACCCGTTCCGCGCCGGCGCCGGAGCCGGAAGCGACGGGCACGGACTTGTCGCCGGGGATGAGGCCCAGCTGCGCGCCGTCGGGGCCTCGCCGGGCGAAGCGCAGGAGCAGCGCCCAGTCGGCGAAGAGCAGGACGAGGACGAGGGTGCCGAAGACCAGCAGCGAGGTGAGGACGGTGCCGGAGGTGAGCCCCGGGGTGAGCGCGTCCTCGGTCTTGAGCACTCCGTAGACGGCCCAGGGCTGGCGGCCGACCTCGCGGAAGATCCAGCCGGAGATCATGGAGACGTACGGGAGGATCAGGCCCGCGGTCAGGAACCAGAGCAGCACCTTGCGGCGGATCAGGTTCCGTTTGATCATGAACGGGATGGCGAGGACCGCCACCAGCATCATGAACAGCGCCGGGATGATCATCACGAACTCGGCGGTCTGCGCGAAGCCCGGCGGGAAGTAGTTGTCGGGGCCGAACTTCTGGGTGAAGGTCTCCACCAGTGCCTGGGCCCGCTCGGAGCGCGTCCCGTACTTGGTCGGCGTCTGCTTGACCGAGTAGCCGATCTGGAGTCCGCCGAGCGCGGCGGTCGCCAGGACCAGGACCGGGATGGGCGGCAGGGCGAGCTTCATCGAGGACCAGAAGAACTTCTCGTGGCCGGTCTTCCTGCGCAGGTGCCAGGCGCTGACGGCGACGATGAAGAAGGATCCGGTGAGCAGCGCCGCGGCCACGATGTGGAGCGAGGCGGAGAAGGCGTTGGTGTTGGAGAGCAGGGCCCCGAAGTCGGTGAGGACCGCCTTGCCGTCCTTCATCTCGTAGCCGACGGGGTGCTGGAGGAATCCGTTGGCGGTGAGCACGAAGAAGATCGAGGAGTACGCGGTGAGCGCCACCAGCCACAGCATCAGGGTGTGCAGCTTGCGGCCCATCCGGTTCCAGCCGAAGATCCACAGGCCCAGGAAGGTCGACTCGGCGAAGAAGGCCACCAGGGTCTCGATCGCGAGCGGCGCGCCGAAGACGTTGCCGACGAAATGGGTCAGCCCGCTCCAGCTGAGCCCGAACTGGAACTCCATCACTATGCCGGTGCCGATGCCCAGCGCGTAGTTGATGACGTAGAGCTGCCCCCAGAAGCGGGTCTGCCTGCGGTGTTCTTCCTTGCCTGTGATCGCCCAGCGCGTCTGCATCACCACGAGGTAGGCCACCAGCCCGAGCGTCAGGGAGACGAACAGGAAGTGCGCGATTGCGGTGATGGCGAACTGGAGCCGTGCGAGTTCTAGCACGTCCACGGTGGTTCCCCTCGGTCGGCTGTGCAGCCGTCTGTCTGGTGGTCGCTGTGGTCAGGAGTGGTGGATAGGCGGCCTTTCCACTTCAGCCGAGGACGGTGGAGTACCGCTCGGTCCGCGGTGGAGGCGCGCTCGAGTCCGGGCGCGGTCGAGTCCGGGCGCGGGAGCCGGGGGCTGCGGCCGCCCGCCCTCATCGGGCGGCCGCAGCGCTTCTCGGGAGTGGCCGCAGGAACCGGTGGCCCGGCTCAGGAGTGGCTGGAGTAGGCGAGCTCGTCGTGCTCGATCGCCATCTCGTCCGTGTAGACGAGGTCGAGGTAGCGCTCTCCCCGGTCGGCCAGCAGCGTCAGGATCCGGCTGGGGCGCGGGAGCTCCGGCAGGAGCTCCTCGATGGCCGCGACCACGGAGCCGGAGGATCCGCCGGCGAAGATCGCCTCGTGCCTCAGCAGCCGGTGGCAGCCGTGGATGGCGGCCGCGTCGTCGATGTGCACGACCTGGTCGATCTCGCCGGGGGTGAGGAGTTCGGGGACCCGGCTGGAGCCGACTCCCGGGAGCATCCGCGGGCCCGGCGGAGTGCCGAAGATGACCGAGCCGACGGCGTCGACGGCCACCACCTTCAGGGCCGGCCATTCGCGGCGCAGTCCGCGGGCGAGGCCGTGCAGGGTGCCGGTGGTGCTGACGGCGGCGACGAGGACGTCCACGGGTTCCGGGCAGTCCTCGATGACCTCGCGCGCGGTGGTGACCGCGTGCGTCTCCCAGTTGAGCTCGTTGGCGTACTGGTTGATCCAGACGGCGTCCGAGTCGTCGGCCAGCAGGTCCTGCACCCGGGCCAGCCGGGTGTGCAGGTAGCCGCCCGCGTGGTCGGGCTCGCTGACCATCTCGATCTCGGCGCCGTACTGGCGCAGGATGCGCAGGTTGGTGCGGGAGGCGTTGGGGTCGACGACGGCCGTGAACCGCAGTCCGTAGCGGACGGCCACCATGGCCAGCGCGACGCCGAAGTTGCCCGAGGTGCTCTCGACGATCCGGGTGCCGCGGCGGATCATGCCGTCCCGGATGCCGCGTTCGACGATGTAGCGCGCCGAGCGGTCCTTGACGCTGCCGCCCGGGTTGAGCATTTCCAGCTTGGCCAGCACTTCGATGCCGTGCTGCGGGAAGAGTCGGCCGAGCCGGACCAGCGGGGTGGCGCCGATGCAGTCGGTGATGGAGTTGTGGATCACGCCGGCTCCCGGGGTGCGGAGGAGTGGTCGGGTGCGGTAATTCCGAAGAGGCCGCGGCAGAACTCGAGTCCGTGGATCTCGGTCGGCACCTCGGCGGCCGCGCTCAGCTCCCACTGGTCGCGGGTGAGGCGCCAGCGGGTGAGCACCGTGGGCTTGCCCTGGCGCTCGGTGAGTTCGATGCCGTCCGGCTGGTAGCCGTACTTCTTGTTGACGGCGATGGCGGCGGCGCCGTCCTCGTAGACGGCCGAGGTGGCGTGTCCGGCGCCCAGGCCCTCGAAGGCCAGGCGCAGTACCGCCGCGCGCATCTCGGTGCCCAGGCCCTGGCCTTGGTGTCCGCGGGCCAGCCAGCTCTCGGAGGCGACCTCCCGCAGCTGGGGGAAGCGCCGGGCCTGGAGGCCCTGGACGCCGACGGGCCGGCCGTCGAGGAAGACGGCGAGGCCGAGGTTCCAGTAGTCGGGACGGCTGAGCGCGAGCCCCTTCCATAGGTATTGCAGGACGCGGCCGGCGACGACCTGCTGGGGCGCGTCGCTCCAGCCGCCCTGGAAGGGCACGGTGCCGCGGTCGTGGATGCCCTGCTCGGCGACGAGTTCGGCGAGTGCGCGCAGGTCGCTCTCGTCGGGTACCCGGAACTCCAGCCTCGGGGTGGTCAGCCGCAGCCGGAGCTGCGGAATCCAGGCCGCGATCGCCGTACGGTCGTGTCCGGGCTTGCTCCCCGGCGTGGTCTCAGGAGTGTTCTCTGCCATGAGGCGATGCTCCGCAGGCGGTCTCAACGGGCGGTGGAAGACGTCTCGACAGTCGGACGGTCGGCCACCGGCCGGTCGGTTGGGGGCTGGACGGGCACGGGCTGTACGGGTATGGACCGCAGGGCGGGCTTCCGGTCCCGCGCGCCCCGGCTGAGCCGGAGGACTCCGACCACCAGGCCGGTCAGGATGACGACGGGCCAGAGCGCGTCGGGGAGGGCCCCGACCACTCCGCCCAGGCCCAGCAGGAGGAGGGCTCCGGCACGCAGCCGGCGGATCCGGGCCGGCCCCTTGAAGGGCACGGCCACCAGCGCGGCGGCGGCGATGACCAGCGCACCGGCGACCGGGCCGAGACCCCCCAGCCCGGACACGGCGTCGCCGACCGAGCCGTGTACGGCGGCCAGCGGCGGCACGGTCCAGAAGTAGCCGAGGCCGATGATCGCGAGCACTCCACCGGCCTGCGAGGCCCGTCCGTACCGGCTCTTGCGCATACCCCGCTCGGCGAGGTCGACGGCGTTGAACGGGCCGTACAGCACCGGCCGGAAGCCGAGCGCCAGTGTCGGCAGGGCGGCCAGCTCGAGGCCGCCGTAGCCGATCAGCCCCGCGATCAGCACGGAGAGCTCGGTGTAGAGCGCGACGCCCAGCGCGGGCCCGTCCGGCAGCACGCCGATCGGGTAGATCAGCATCGGCAGCAGCAGCAGCGCACCGCCGGGCCAGCCCGACAGCCCGCGTGAAATGCCCTTGGTGAGCCGGGGCTTGAGCAGGGCGAGGGCGACCGTGAAGGCGACGGCGATGCCGACCGCGGTGGTGACCGCGACCAGGTTCTCGCCGGTGCTCCGCTCGGGAACCTTGGTGGTGATCAGATGGGTGAGGGCCAGGGCCCCCGCGAGGACGCGGACGATCCGGCCTCCCGGGCCCGCGTCCCGGCCCAGGACGGTCGCGGCCCCGCGGGCGGTCCGCGCCCCGGAGGAGGCGGCAGCCATCAGAGCTCCACCCGTACGCCGTAGCTGCGCAGCCAGTCGTTGAGGCCGAGCAGCATCTCGACGTTGGCGCGGGCGACCCAGGCGCGCATGCCGCTGTCGAGCACGGACGGGTCCTCGATGAGGGCCTTGATGCCCGCGGCGTTGGCGAGCGGTGCGGCCGGCGCGGCCGGGTCGGCGAGCAGCGCCGCCATGCCCTCGCACAGGGCGTGGCCGTAGGCCGGGTCCTGGGTGACCGGGTAGGGGCTCTTGGCGCGGTTGATGACGTCTTCCGGGAGCAGGTCGGCGACGGAGGCGCGCAGCAGGGACTTCTCGCGGCCGTCGAAGCTCTTGAGCGCCCACGGCACGTTGTACGCGTACTGCACCAGCCGCCAGTCGCAGAACGGCATCCGGGTGCCGAGATCGGAGGCGGCGCCGAGGGACTCGTCGTGGCTGAGCAGGGTCTCCAGCCAGCGGGTGAGGTGGAAGTAGGTGATCTCCCGCATCCGCAGGGTCTGGCCCTCCTCGCCTTCGAGGCGCGGGACCTCGGCCATGCTGGCGGCGTAGGCGTCGCCGCAGTAGCCGTTGAGGTCGAGCGTCTCCAGCAGGGCCGGGTCCAGGAGGTCGCCGCCGAGGCCGTGCCTGCCGCCGCCGAAGCGGGCCATGGCCACCCACGGGAGGGTCGGCGCTTCGACGAGTTCCTTGTTGTGGACCCAGGCGAAGCCGCCGAAGACGGCGTCGGCGATCTCGCCGGAGAGCACCGCGCCGACGTGCTCGCGGACGGCGCCGGTGAGCAGGTACAGCGAGGTGTTCATGTTGCCGAGCGGGCTCGGCACGTCCTTGGCGCGCAGGACGGCGGCCCGGACGGCCGGGTCGATGATGTCCGCGGTGTCGAGCACCAGGTCGGTGTGCTCGGCGCCGAGGTGGCGGACGACGGACTGGACGAACGGCGCGTCGGGGCTGCCCCAGATCTCGTCCTCCTTGAACTCCCCGGCGTCGCCGAAGGAGACCGTGAAGGTGCGGACCGGGCCCTCGCCGCGCTCGGCGAGCGCCTCGTGGGCGAGCGCGGTGACCGCGCTGGAGTCGATGCCGCCGGAGAGCAGGACGCCGGGGACGGCGCCCGCGCCGAGGTTGCGGCGGACCGAGTCGGACAGCAGCTTGCGGATGTGGGCGATGGTCTGCGCCTGGTCGTGCGGGTGCTCTTCGGCGGTGAGCTGCCAGTAGCGGTACGAGGTCTCGCCCTTGCTGCCCAGGCGCAGCACGTGGGCGGCCGGAACCTGGTGGAAGCCCTTGAGGATGCCGTGGCCGGCGGTGCCCGCGTACGAGAACAGCTCGCGCAGGCCGTCGGCGTCGATGACCGGCTCGACTCCGGGGTGCGCGAGGATCGCCTTGCGCTCGGTGCCGAACAGCACGCCGCTGCCGTGGCGGTAGTAGAACAGCTGCTGGTTGCCCATGCGGTCGCGGGCCACCACCAGTTCGGCGGTGCGCGCGTCCCACACGACGACGGCGAAGGCGCCGTCGAGGTGCTCGGCGAAACGCTCGCCCCATCGCAGGTACGCGCGGCCGGCGAGCTCCGCGTCGGTCGAGGGCCCGGTCACGCCGAGCTCGGCCCGCAGCAGCTCGGGCTCCAGCAAAACGCCGGTGACGGCGGCGGTGACCACCGTGCGTCCGTCTTCTTCGAACACCCAGGGCTGGTCCGGGGCGCCGTTTCCGGCGACGTCGGACCAGCGGGTGCCGATCGCGGCGGTCTCGGACACCCAGAGGCGCTCCCCGAGCGGGCCGCGCTGGGCGAGGGCCGCGGTCATGGCGACCAGGGTCGGCCGTTCCCGCCGCAGGTCGCGCTCGTAGTCGATCCATCCTGCTATTCCGGACACCGCAGGGACTCCCTTCGACAGTGGAGCCACAGGCTGACCGGGCCACCTCAAGTTTCCCTGGACAGCCTCTCCAGCAGCGGCGCCGACCATCCGTAGAGCCGGATCCGTACCAGGCCCCGGCTTGCGAACCTGAAGGGAGAGCTGCCGTGGGCAAGGAGCCCGAGGAGCTGACGGACGTCCTGATCGTGGGCGGAGGGATCACCGGACTGAGCTGTGCGCTGTTCCTCCGGCACCACGGGGTGCGGGCCGTGCTGGTGGAACGGCACGCCTCGACCTCGATCCACCCCCGGGCCTGGGGGTGGTACCCGCGGACCCTGGAGGCGTTCAGGTCCGCGGGCGCCGAGGAGGCGGTGCTGGAGGCCGCCGCGGGGTACGCGGGGCACCGGCGCCAGGCGACCGTGGAGTCGCTGCGGGGCAAGGAGCTGAAGGCGGTGATGCTGCCGGAGCCCGGCGACCTGAGCTCCCTGACCCCGTCCCGGCAGATCTCGCTGGGCCAGGACCGCATGGAGCCGCTGGTGCGCGAGGCGGCGGACCGGGCCGGCGCGGATCTGCGCTTCGGGACCGAGCTGGTCTCCTTCGACCGGCCCGAGGGGCCCGGGGGGCCGGTCGTCGCGACGCTGAAGGACCGCGCGACGGACGAGGTGCGCCAGCTGCGGGCCCGTTGGCTGGTGGCCGCGGACGGCGCGCGCAGCCCGGTCCGCGAGGCGCTGGGGATCGGGCGCACCGGCCGCGGCACCCTCCAGCACCAGGTGAGCATCCTGTTCCGCGCCGACCTCGAAGGACCGCTGGACGGACGCCGGTTCTCCATCTGCCAGATCGAGAACGAGGAGCTGAGCGGGGCCGTCCTGGGCCACGACGACACCCTCGGACGCGGCACCCTGATCCTCCAGTACCACCCGGAGGAGGGGGCGACGCCGGACGATTTCACCACCGAGGAGAGCGTGCGGCTGGTCCGTTCCGCGATCGGCGACCCGACGGCCGACGTCGAGATCATCGGCGTGCTGCCCTGGGAGCTGGCGGCCCTGTCGGCCGAACGGTTCAGGGACGGCTCCGCGTTCCTGATCGGGGACTCCGCGCACGTCATCCCGCCGATCGGCGGCTACGGCGCCAACACCGGTGTCCACGACGCGCACAACCTGGCGTGGAAGCTGGCGGCGGTGCTGCGCGGCGAGGCCGGCGAGGGCCTGCTGGACACGTACGACGCCGAGCGCCGGCCCGTCGCGGAGGCGACGATCGCGCAGGCGCAGCTCCGGCTGATGGTGCGCTCCGGGCGGGCGACGGAGGAGCAGCGCAAGGCCACCGTGGAGGTGCTGGCGGTGATGCTCGGACACTCCTATCCGTCGGTGGCGCCCGAGGCGGGTCTGCCGCAGTTCCGGGAGCCGGAGAAGCTGAGCGGTGAGCCCGGCACCCGGGCCCCGCACGTGCCGGTGCTGTTGCGCGGGGGCGGCGAGGGGGGCGAGGACCGCAACGGTTCGGTGCTGGACGTGTACGGCTCCTCGTTCGTCCTGCTCATCGGATCGGACGGCACCGACTGGCGGGCGGCCGCCGCGGAGGCTTCGGAGCGGACCGGGGTGCGGCTGGTCACGGCCGGCTTCGGCACGGAGCTGGAGGACCTCTCCGAGCGCGGCTGGTACGAGCGGTACGCGGTGACGGCGGACGGGGCGGTGCTGGTGCGCCCCGACGGGTTCGTGGCCTGGCGCTCGTCCGGCGCCCCCGAGCGGGCGCAGGACCGCGCGCAGGCCGTGGCGCAGGCGCTGGCGACCGCGGTGGTGCGGGCCGGCTGAGGCCGGCGGGAGACGGCAGTGGGGCCGCTGATCCGAAGGGATCAGCGGCCCCACTCGTCGTACCCGGCTTGTCGTACCCGCTTGTCGTACCCGGGTCCTAGGTCACGTTGAAGTTGGCCATCATCGCCATGTCCTCGTGTTCGAGGTTGTGACAGTGGAAGACGAACTTGCCGGTGTAGTCGTCGAAGCGGACGAGGACGCTGAGCTTCTCGTTCGGCTGCATCCGTGCCGTGTCCTTCCAGCCGACGTCCTCCGGCTGGACCGTGGTCGAGCTTCCGCGCTTCCAGACCTGGAAGGGCGACAGGTGCAGGTGGATCGGGTGGTGCGTGGTGGAGGTGAACTCCCAGATCTCGATGTCCCCGCGCTTCACATCGGCCCAGCTGCGGTCGGTGCTGAACGGGAAACCGTTGATCTTGTAGACGTTCTGGGAGTCACGGGCGAGCTGGAAGGACCGGGTGCGCACGGCCTTCGTCGGGTCGAGCCGCTGGATGGTGGAGAGCGTCGCGGGGACGCTCGTGGTGTCGGTGATCTTGGCGCCGACGACGAACTGCATGATCTCGTCGGTACCGCTCTCGCCCAGGCTGTTCTTCAGGGTGACCTTGGTGCCCGGCGCGTACTTGGCGAAGTCGACGATCACGTCGAAGCGCTCGCCGGGGACCATGTAGATCGAGTCCATCTGCTGCGGCTTGTCGAGCAGACCGCCGTCGCTGCCGATCAGGGTGAACGAGTCGGAGCCGGAGGGCTCCGGGCTCAGCTTGACGCGGTAGCGGCGGGAGTTGGAGCCGTTGAGCAGCCGCAGCCGGTACCGGGCGCCCTGGACGTCCAGCTTCGGCCACGGCACGCCGTTGACGAGCATGACGTCGCCGGTCATGCCGTTGTGCGCGGAGCCGGTGACGCCCGGGGTGGTCTTGAGCGTCGGGTCGATGGACGGGTAGGACAGCGAGCCGTCCGCGTTGAACGCCCTGTCCATGATCATGACGGGGAGGTCGCGGGCGCCCTTGGGCAGCGGCAGCGCCTCCTCCTCGTCGTCCCGGACTATGTAGAAGCCGGCCAGGCCGCGCCAGACCTGCGGTCCCGTGAAGTCCATCCGGTGGTCGTGGTACCAGAGGGTGGAGGCCCGCTGGGCGTTCGGGTACGTGTAGTCCCGGTTGCCGTTGGCGGTCGTGCCCTCCATCGCCATGCCGGCCGCCGCGTGGTGGCCGCTGCCGCCCGTCTTCGCGGCCCAGCCCGCGGTGGGCAGGATGAAGTCGGTCGGATAGCCGTCGCTCTCGGCGGGCGTCTTCCCGCCGTGCAGGTGGGTGACGATGGGCACCGGCAGGTCGTTCTTGGTCCGCACCACGGCGGTACGGCCCTTGCGGACGCTGAAGGTCGGCCCCGGGAAGGTTCCGTTGTAGCTGAAGATCGGCGTCTGCACACCGGGAAGGATCTCCGCGGTGGTGGCGTACGCCCGGACGTCGAAGTAGTCGGTGGTGCCGACCGACGAGGTCGGCTGGATCACCTGGGGCGTCTTGAACGGCAGGGTGAAGTGGGCGGGTATCGCCGCCGCCGCCGCGGACTTGAGGTTCGCTGCCTCGCCGTTCTTGCCGTCCGAGTTGTCCCGGCCGATGACGAAGGGGAGCGCAAGTCCGGTGGAGGTGACGCCGACGGCGCCCAGGAACCCGCGTCGTGAGAGAGGAGTCATGGACCTTCCTATTCGATGACGGTGAGAGAGCGGTCCAGCGTGGTCAGGAGCCGGTTGCCGCCCGAGTCGACGACGAAGGGGTCCTCTACGTGGACTCCGCCGAGGCCGAACTCGTAGTAGGGCGTCTCGGAGTTGACGACGGTTCCCTCCTCGATCACGTCCGTGTTGCCGGGCGTGATGAGGACGGGTTCGTAGATCTCCACGCCGATGCCGTGCCCGACGTGCTGCCTGCGGTAGTGCGGCACCCCGGCCGCGCGGACGGCGTCGACGGTGAGGTCGAACAGCTCCCCGCCGGTCATCCCGGGCTTGGCGCCCTCCAGGGCCGCCTGCTCTCCGGCCAGCATGGCCGCGTAGACGGAGACCAGCCGCGCCGAGGGCTCGCCGAAGCTGAAGGTGCGCGCGATGTCGGACCAGTAGCCGCGGTGCGTGCAGCCGACGTCGAACCAGATGGACTCGCCCCGGCGCAGCGGGGCATCGGACGGTCGGGTCTGGCCCAGGACGGCCTCCCTGCCGAACTTGATCAGGGTGAAGCGGGGGCGGCCGCCCGCACGGGCCACCGCCGTCTCGAACTCCCTGACCATATCCCGCTCGGTGACGCCCTCCGCGGCGATGGCGACGGCCGCCCGGATGCCCGCCTCCGAGGCCGCCGCGGATTCGGCGATCCGCAGCAGCTCGGACTCGGTCTTGACCTTGCGCACCTGCTGGAGCAGGGCGCCGGCCGGGCGGACCGTGCTGCCCGGCAGCTCCTCGGCGAGCCGGTCGAGGAAGCCGAGCGGCGCGGCGTTCTCGTCGATCCCGATCCGGGCCTTGGCCAGGCCCGCCCCGGTGAGGATGCCCACGAGGGCGGCCAGGGCGTTCGGCGGCGGTTCGGCGTCGTGCCCGACCTCCTTGAACCGCGTTTCCCGGTCGGTGAGTTCGATGCCGTCCGGCAGTTCCCGGAAGAAGGTGCCGTAGCCGACGACCCCGCTGAGGGCGGTCGTCGCGTCGAGGAACTGGTCCACGTCGCTGCGCGAGCTGGCGTAGTACGGCGCGTCCGGGCGCTCGCGCGTCACCACGGCGAGCGCCCTGCTGCTGTACGGGTGGTTCTGGCCGCCGACGCTGGAGATCCCGGTCAGGTACAGCACGTTCTCGGCGGACGTCGCGACGAGCACGTCGAGCCCGGCCTCGTCCATGTGGCGGGCGAGGCGTTCCGAGCGCGAGGTCACAGCGCCAGCCTCACCCGGTAGTGGTCCAGCCAGTTGTTGAGCTGGAGCATCATCTCGATGTCCGCGCGGGCCATCCGGTCCTTGGTGAGCCGCTCCAGGCTGGACGCGATCGCGGCGGCCGCCTCGACGTCCATGATCTGGCGCACCGGCGCCTGCGGGTCGGCGAGCACCGCCTTGATCGCGCGCTGGAGCCCGGCGGGGTAGTCGGGGTGGTTGGAGACCGGGGACGCGCTGCGGTGCCGGTCGAGGACCGACTCGGGCATCAGGTCGGCGACGGCCGCCCGCAGGATGCCCTTCTCGATGCCGCGGCGGTTGTGCATCTCGTTGGGGATGTTGTACGCGTACTGCACCAGCTCGGGGTGGTTGATCGGCGTGCGGAGCTGGAGGCCGGCGGCGGAGTACGAGCCCGCGTCGATGCCGAACCGGGTGTTCATGAGGTAGGCCACGCGCCGCATGTGGCGCTGCCACTCGTCCTCTTCCGGCAGGTACTCGACCTCGGAGACGGCGGTCGCGTAGACGTCCTTGTAGTACGTCTGGAAGTCGAGCGCGGCCAGCGCCTCCTGGTTGAACAGCCCGGTGCCGAAGCCGTTGGCGGCGCCGTGCTTCTGGGCGAGCGCGACCCACGGGAAGGTGCCGGACAGCACGAGGTCCTTGTGCGTGTACCAGGTGGCGCCCTGGAAGTACTTGTCGCCGCCGTAGCCGGCGAAGACGACCTTGCAGCCCTCCTGCGCGGCGCGCTGCACCGTCAGGTACTGGGCGGTGTCCATGTCGTACTGGCGGGTCGGGAAGTCCTTCGACTTCAGCATGCCCAGCCGGACGATCGGGTCGAGGATGTCGCCGGTGTCGAGCTCGACGAGGGTGTGGTTCGCGCCGATGTGGCCGGCGACCTCCTCGGCGAACGGGGTGTCGTGCGTGCTGCGCATGACATCGGCCTGGAAGTCGCTGCGCTGGAAGCCGATGGTGAAGGTGCGCAGCGCGCCCTTGCCGGCGCGGGACAGCGAATCGGCCGCGAGGCCGGCGACGGCGGAGGAGTCGATGCCGCCGGAGAGCATCACCAGCAGCTGCGAGGGGTCGTCGGTGAGGTTGTCCTCGACGCTGCGCGTGAGGATCTCGCGGACCTTGGCGACCGTGGTGTCGTAGTCGTCGGTGTGCGGCTGGGTGCTGATGCCCCAGAACTTGCCGCGCTGCCAGCCGCCGCGCCCGTAGCGGGCGATCTCGGCGGCGCCGATCCGGTCGAAGCCGGAGAAGATGCCGCCGTGCGGCAGGGCCTGGGAGACCGCCTCGCGCAGACCGGCCGCGTCGACGACCGGGTCCACCTCGGGGTGGGCCAGGAGCACCTTGCGCTCGGAGCCGAACACCACGCCGGTGGCGGTGCGGGTCCAGTACAGCGGCTGGCCGCCGAGGTGGTCGCGGGAGAGGACCACTTCCTCGGTGCGGCCGTCCCAGATCGCCACCGCCCAGGAGCCGTTCAGGCGCGCCAGGAAGTCCGCGCCCCACTCCCGGTAGGCGTACGCCACCAGGGCGGCGGGGCCGGTGTCGGCGGGCAGCGTGACGCCGGCCGTGGCCAGCTCCGCGCGGATCGCCCCGGTGCCGGTCGGCCAGCCCGTGACGACGGAGACGATCTCATGCTCGCCCGCGCGCACGACGTACGGCTGCTCGTCCTTCACGCCGTCCACGGTGAGCAGGCGGGCGCCGAGCGCGGCGTGCTGCCCGACCCACACCGCCTCGCCGTCCGGGCCGCGCTGCGCCAGCGTGGAGGCAAGCGCCGTGGCAACCGGCCGGTGCCTGCGCAGGTCCCTGTCGAAGTCGATCCAGCCAACGAGACCGGACACGTTGCCACCTCTCCTCATGTGTCGGTTTTGGTACGGGCAGCATCCGGCGGCGCAGTCGCGCCGCGACCGCGCGGCACTGGAGGGACGGTCGATCGCGCAGGTCGCGGGCGGGGCCCGAACGATCCTCGAGCGGTCTTGGGTGCCCGGACCCGAGAGTGCGCCGACGCGTGCACGACCCGTGGCCCGCGCCCCGTACACCCGTACGCCCGTACGCCCGTACCCAGAGGAGGGTGAATCCGTGACCGGACCCCCGACAGGCGCGAACAGCGCTGTGCCGCGCAGCTCCTGGCTCGCGCTCGGCGCGGTGCTGCTCGCAGGATTCCTGCACACCTTCGACATGACCGTGGTCAGCATCGCGGCGCCCTCCATCCAGGACGGGCTCGGCGCCTCGGACTCGGCCGTGCAGTGGATGCTCGCCGGATACAGCCTGGCCTTCGCGCTCGTGCTGGTCACCGCGGGCCGGCTCGGCGACTCCTACGGGCGGCGGCCGCTGGTGCTGTGGGGGATCGTCGCCTTCACCGCGGCCTCCGCGCTGTGCGCGGCGGCCCCGGGCACCGGCACGCTCATCGCGGCCCGTGTGGTGCAGGGGTTCTCGGCGGCGCTCCTCGCCCCGCAGATCGCCCCGGTGATCATGCTGCTGTTCCCGAAGGAGCGGCGCGGCCCGGCCTTCGGGGTGCAGGCCGCCGTCATCGCGGCGGCGACCTGTGGCGGTCCCGTGGCGGGCGGACTCCTCGCGCACGCGGACCTGTTCGGCCTCGGCTGGCGCGCGGTGTTCCTCGTCAACCTGCCCATCGGCGCGCTCGCGCTGGTGCTCGCGGCGCGCTGGCTGCCCGTGGAGCGGGCGGCGAAGGGGGCGCAGCTGGATCTGGCGGGAGTGGCGGTGGCCACCGCCGGTCTGCTGCTGCTGCTGGTCCCGCTGGTGCAGGGGCGTGAGATCGGCTGGCCGCTGTGGCTGATCCCGCTGTTCGTCGCGGGCGCGGTGCTGCTGGGGCTGCTGGCGCCGTTGCAGCGGCGGGCGCAGCGGGCCGGGCGGACGCCGCTGCTCGCGCCCGAGCTGTTCCGGGGGCGGGCGTTCCCGGCCGGTGCGGCGGTGAACTTCCTGGTGATGGGCGCGGTCGCGTCCTTCTTCCTGGTGTTCGTGGTGCACCTGCAGGACGGGCTCGGCTTCAGCGCGAAGGAGGCGGGCTTCACGCTGCTGCCGTTCGCGCTGTCCGCGGCCGTCGCCTCCGGGGCCTCGGTCCCGCTGACCGGGAAACTGGGCCGGCCCATGCTGGAGGCCGGCGCGCTGCTGCTGGCCTCGGGCACGGGGGTGCTGCTCTGGCTGACCGTCACCCGGGGCACGGAGCTGCGCCCGCTGCACATCCTGCCGGGCCTCGTCCTGTGCGGCGTGGGCATGGGCCTGCTGAGCCCTCCGCTGTACAACATCACCCTGTCCGCGATGTCCCGCGGCGGGATCGGCTCGGCGAGCGGGGTGTTCTCCACGTTCGGCCAGGTCGGCAGCGCCACCGGGGTCGCGCTCGTGGGCACGGTCTTCTACGGGATCGCGGGCGGGGCCGGGTACTCGCAGGCCGCGATCGCCTGGGCGCTGGCCGGCCAGTTGGTCATGTACGTCCTGGCCCTGGCCCTCCTGCGGTTCGCGCTCCCCCGCCCCCGCGCGGCCGAGCCGGACCTGGCCGCGGGCGAGTCCTCGCAGCGCCCCGCGGAGCCGAAGGAGAGCGCCTTGCGGTAGTCCCGCCCGGCCCCGCGGGGCGCGCGGGAAGGCGCGTGCCGGTCGTCCTCACGACCGGCACGCGCCTCTTTCGTTGCTCCGCTACGCCCCTGCCGGGACCCCGTCGCGGCTCGAGAACTGCACCACCGTGGTCAGCAGGCTGCGCTGGAAGGTCGCCACGAAGCCCTCCGGCGTGTCCGTCTCCCTCGGGCGGCTCAGGTACGGCTTGATCTTGGCCTCGAAATCGCGCACGCCGGGCTGCGTCGCCATGTGGCGGGCGACCGCGTCCAGCTCGCCCGTGTACTCGATGACGCGCACCAGCGTGTCCTCGCGGAGGAAGACCGCCGTCGCCAGCAGCGTGCCGGCCTGCTGCCCCGACTCGTCCCTGACCTGGCTGCTCCTCACCCGCTTGAAGTCCTGGAAGATCGCCGTGAGCTCCTTCTCGTAGCCCGGCTCGATGTCGTACGTGATCGCCGCGAATGCCATCGCAAGGTCCTCCGCTGTCGTGGGTCGGTCCGCGGGCAGGGGACCCGGCGCGGCTCGATCCTGGCTCGAACTCTCCCCACCAGCCGGGCTGGAGGGGAAGCCGAGCCACCCTCCAGTTCGCGGTGAGACCTTTCCTCGCAACCACCGACCCCTTCGGAGGGCCCACCGTGCATCGCACTTTGATCGTCGCCAAGCTGCGGCCGGAGAAGACGGACGACATCGCCAAGATCTTCGGCGAGTCGGACGAATCCGAGCTGCCGCACATGATCGGCGTCTCCCGCCGCACCCTCTTCAAGTTCCACGGCCTGTACTTCCACCTGGTCGAGGCGGACGAGGACATCAACGCGAACCTCTACCGCGCCCGCAGCCACCCGCTCTACGACGACATCAACACCCGTCTCGCGGAGTGCGTCGAGCCGTACGACCCGAACTGGAAAGAGCCGAAGGACGCGATGGCCGACCCCTTCTACATCTGGACCAAGAACGAAGGACGGATCAAGTGACCACCGCCATTTCCCGCACCGTGAAGGTGGCTTCCGACGAGGTCGAGGCCAACACCAAGCGCGGCGGTGACATCCGCGTCACCCTCAGCCCCAAGAGCGTGGGCTGCACCTCCGGATTCGGCGGGGTCATGACCCTCGACCCGGCCGACTGGATCACGGAGCACTACCACCCGTACTCCGAGGAGTTCCTGCACGTCGTCGACGGCACGCTGGAGATGACGCTCGACGGCCAGAAGCTCACCCTCGGCGCCGGCGACTCGCTGCTGGTCCCGATCGGCGTGCGCCACCGCCTGGTCAACGTCGGCGAGACCACGGCCCGCTGCGCCTTCCACCTCTCGCCGCTCGCGCCGAGCCCCGAGTACGGCCACGTCGACACCGAGGTGGCCCAGCGTCCCGAGCAGGCCAACCCCGATGTCGGCGGTGCCAAGTGACCCGACGGGCCGTCATCACCGGCATCGGCACGGTCGTGCCGGGCGGGGTGGGCCGTGAGGCGTTCTGGGGGACGCTGTCCGAGGGACGCACCGCCACCCGGCGGATCTCCCTGTTCAACGCGGGCGCGTTCCGCTCGCAGGTCGCGGCCGAGGTCGACTTCGACCCGGCCGCCTCGGGGCTGACCCCGCGCCAGGTCCGCCGGATGGACCGCGCCGCGCAGTTCGCCGTCGTCTCCGCCCGGGAGGCGGTGGCGGACAGCGGGATCCAGCTCTCCTCGCTGGCCCCCGAGCGGCTCACGGTCTCCATCGGTTCGGCCGTCGGCTGCACGATGGGCCTGGAGGAGGAGTACGTCACCCTCTCCGACAGCGGCCGCAAGTGGCTCGTCGACCACGAGTACGGCGTCCCGCACCTGTACGGCTACATGATCCCCTCCACCCTGGCGGCCGAGGTCGCCTGGGAGGTCGGGGCCGAGGGCCCGGTCGCGCTGGTCTCCACCGGCTGCACCTCGGGCCTGGACTCCATCGGGCACGCCGTCCAGCTCATCGAGGAGGGCTCCGCGGACGTCGCCATCGCCGGCGCCACCGACGCGCCGATCTCGCCGATCACCTCGGCCTGTTTCGACGCGATCAAGGCGACCACGGCGAACAACGACGACCCGGCGCACGCGTCGCGCCCCTTCGACGGGACGCGCGACGGCTTCGTGCTCGCCGAGGGCTCCGCCGTCATGGTCATCGAGGAGCGCGAGGCGGCCATCGCCCGCGGCGCCCGCATCTACGCCGAGATCGTCGGCTTCGCCGGGCGCAGCAACGCGTACCACATGACCGGTCTCAAGCCCGACGGGCGCGAGATGGCCGAGGCCATCGGCGTGGCCCTGAACCAGGCCAAGATCGACCCGACCGCCGTGGGCTACATCAACGCGCACGGCTCGGGCACCCTGCAGAACGACCGGCACGAGACGGCCGCGTTCAAGCGGAGCCTGGGCAGCCACGCCTACGACATCCCGGTCAGCTCCATCAAGTCGATGGTCGGCCACTCGCTGGGCGCCATCGGCTCCATCGAGGTGGCGGCCAGCGCCCTGGCGCTCGACCGGCAGGTCGTCCCGCCCACCGCCAACCTGACGACCAAGGACCCGCTCTGCGATCTGGACTACGTCCCGATCACGGCCCGCGACCACTCCATGGACGTCGTCCTCACCGTCGGCAGCGGCTTCGGCGGCTTCCAGACGGCCATGCTGCTCGCGCGCCCCGGCTCCGCCGCGGCCGCGGCCGGAAGGAGCTGAATGATGGCCCCCTCCCCCGACCACCGCCCCCCGGTGATCACCGGACTCGGGATCTTCGCTCCCACCGGTGTCGGCGTCGAGGCCCACTGGGCCTCGGTGCTCGCCGGGAAGTCGGGGATCGGTCGGATCGGCCGGTTCGACCCGTCGAGCTACCCGGTCCAGCACGCCGGACAGGTACCGGGCTTCAGCGCCCAGGACTCCGTCAAGCCGAACCGGCTCATCTCGCAGACCGACCACTGGACCCATCTCGCACTGGCCGCCAGCGAGGCGGCCCTCGAGGACTCGGGCGCCGATCTGGGCGCCATCCCCGAGTACGAGATGGCCGTCGTCACCTCCTCGTCCTCCGGTGGCACGGAGTTCGGCCAGAAGGAGATGACCGCGCTCTACCAGAACGACCCGGGCTGGGTCGGCGCCTACCAGTCGATCGCCTGGTTCTACGCGGCGACCACCGGCCAGGTGTCCATCAAGCACAAGATGCGCGGCCCGTGCGGAGTGCTCGCGGGCGAGCAGGCCGGCGGACTCGACGCCATCGGCCAGGCCCGGCGCCTGACCCGCAAGGGTTCCCGGCTCGTGGTCACCGGCGGTACGGACGCCTCGCTGTGCCCGTACGCCCTGACCGCGCAGCTGACCAACGGCAAGCTCTCCCGGGTCCCCGACCCGGAGCGCGCCTACGTGCCGTTCGACGCCGACGCCTCCGGCTACCTGCCCGGAGAGGGCGGCGCGATCCTCGTACTGGAGAGCGCCGAGGCCGCCGACGAGCGCGGCGCCACCGCCTACGGGCGGGTCCTCGGCTACGCCTCGGGCTTCGACCCGGCGCCCGAGTCCGAGCGGCCGCGCGCACTGCGCCGCACGGCCGAGGCCGCCATCGCCGACGCCGGCCTCACCCCGGCCGACATCGACGTCGTCTTCGCCGACGCCGCGGGCGTCCCCGCCGACGACCTCGACGAGGCGCGCACCATCACCGCGATCTTCGGCCCCCGGGGCGTCCCGGTCACCGCGCCGAAGACGCTCACCGGCCGGCTGTACGGCGGAGGCGCGCCGCTCGACGTCGCCACCGCCCTGCTGTCGCTGCGCGAGGGCGTGATCCCCCACACCCCCCACGTCCGCACGCTCGCACCCGGCTTCGAGATCGACCTGGTCACGGGAGCCCCCCGGGAGCAGCCCCTGCGCCACGCACTGGTTCTGGCCCGCGGTCACGGAGGCTTCACCTCCGCTCTCGTCCTCGGTCGCTGACCCGGCGCACCTCCCCCCACACGGCCGACACGCCTGAAGACACGAACCGAGCAGACACCACAGAGGAGCACGGAACCGTGGCTGGACACACCGACAACTTCATCGTCATCGACGCCCCCATGGACGTCGTCTGGGACATCACCAACGACGTCCCGAACTGGCCGAACCTGTTCAGCGAGTACGCCAGCGCCGAGGTGATCGAGCGGGAGGGCGACGACACCATCGTCTTCCGCCTGACCATGCACCCGGACGAGGACGGCAACGTCTGGAGCTGGGTCTCGCGCCGCACCGGTGACGCCGCGGCCCGCACGGTTTCTGCCCAGCGCGTGGAGACCGGCCCGTTCGACTACATGCACATCACGTGGGAGTACACGCAGGAGCCCTCGGGCGGCGTGCGGATGCGCTGGATCCAGGACTTCCACATGAAGCCCGAGGCCCCGGCCACGGACAACGCCATGACGGAGTACCTGAACCGCAACACCAAGATCCAGATGGACCTCATCAAGGAACGGGTCGAAGCCCAGGCCCGCGCCCTCGTCCGCTGAGGAGCCGACGGTGCTGACCTTCATCGCTCCGCTGGTCCTGCTGCTCAACGGGCTGGCCGCCGGAGTCCTCTTCGGCACCCAGCTCGGCGGCTTCCCCTACCTGGCCTCGCTGCCCGCCGACCGCTACGTCAACGCGCACGCGTTCTTCGGAACGCGCTACGACCCGGCGATGCCCATCTGCCTGGTCGGC
Organism: Streptomyces sp. ICC4; assembly: GCF_003287915.1. NCBI lineage: Bacteria > Bacillati > Actinomycetota > Actinomycetes > Kitasatosporales > Streptomycetaceae > Streptomyces > Streptomyces sp. ICC4. The sequence goes on from NZ_CP030286.1 coordinate 1,546,995, forward strand.
ACGATCGCCTGTGACGTGGCGCTGGCGATCGGCGCGCCGGTGGCCGGGGCACGGACCCTGTTCGCCGCGGCGGCGCTGCTCGCCCTGGTCACGGCCGCCATCTCGGTCATCAAGAACGTCCCGGTCAACCGGTGGATGCGCACCCTCGACCCGGACAACCTGCCCGGCGACTTCGCCGAGCGCGACCCCCGCAAGGTCTGGGGTGCCTGGAACCGCCGGCGCAGCTGGCTGACCATCGCCGCGCTCGCCTTGAACTGCACGGCGCTGGGCTTCCTGCTCTGAGGCGTCCCGCTCCGCCGCACCGCTTTCCCTCGATACGCAACTTCACGGAGGAACACCCATGGACCTCGAACTCCGGGGCAAGAAGGCCCTGGTCACCGGCGGCACCCGCGGTGTCGGCCGAGGCGTCGTTCTGGCGCTCGCCCACGCCGGTGTCGACGTCATCACCTGCTACCAGCGCGAAAGCGACTTCGTCACCTCCCTGGAGAACGAGCTGAAGGAGATCGGCGGCACCCACCACGTGCTGCGCGCCGACCTCTCCCAGCCCGAGGAGATCGCGGGCCTGCTCCGGCAGGTCGGCGAGCTGACCGGCGGCCGCCTGGACCTCCTGGTCAACAACGCCGGCGCCATCAGCCACGTCCCGTACAAGGACCTCCCGCTCGACGAGTGGAACCGGATCCTCGCCACCAACATCACCGGCGCCCACCTGGTCATCCAGAACGCGCTGCCGCTGCTCGGCGAGGGCTCCTCCGTCGTCTCGATCGGCTCCCGCGCCGTCGACGCCGGCATCCCGCTGCGCGCGCACTACACCACCACGAAGGCCGCGCTCGTGGGCCTGAACCGCTCGCTGGCCAAGGAGTTCGGCCCGCAGGGCATCCGCTTCAACGTGGTCGCGCTCGGCGTCATCGAGACCGAGAACTTCTTCGCGATGCCGGCCGACCAGCAGAAGCTGATGTCGGAGCGGTACGGCGCGAAGACCGCCCTGGGCCGGCTCGGCACCCCCGACGAGGTGGCCGGCGCCATCCTGTGGCTCGCCAGCGACCTGTCCCGCTACGTCACCGGCAACACGATCGGTGTCGACGGAGGTATCTCCTGATGGCCTTCCGCGTGATGCTCCGCATGGAGATCGAGCCCGGCAAGGAGGCCGACTTCGAGAAGGCCTGGCACGAGGGCACCGATGCGGTCACCGGTCACCCGGCGAACCTCGGCCAGTCCCTCGCCCGCGAGGACGCCCGCACGGCCGGCGACAAGACGATCTTCGTGATCATCAGCGACTGGACGGACGAGCCGCGTTTCCGCGAGTTCGAGGAGAGCCCCGCACACCTCGAACACCGGGCGACCCTGCACCCCTTCCGCAAGGGCGGCTCCTTCCACGTCATGGAGGTGCTCACCACCATCGAGGGCAAGGCTGCGGCCGATGCCCGGTGAGGTGAGGGTCCTGGTCTACCAGGCGGCCTTCGACGAGGAGCAGCTGGCCGCCGTACGGGACGCCTACCACCTGGTCAGCAAGCGGCTCGCGGGGGTTCCCGGCATGCTCGGCAACGAGCTGCTGAGGTCCCCCGGCGACCCGACCGCGCTCGTCGTGGTCAGCCGCTGGGAGTCCATGGCCGCCTTCCAGGTCTGGGAGGAGGGGGCGGAGCACCGCGAGGACACCGCCCCGCTGCGGCCGTTCCGCGACAACCGTACGAGCGCCCCCTTCGCCCTCTACGAGGTCGACGCGGCGTACTGACGGCTTCACGGCCGTACCCCTCGACGCCGCTCGCCCCGGACTCCCGAACCGGCAGCCGGCCCGGAAACGAAAGAGAACCTCCCATGACCAACCGACAGTTGGCCTTCATCGGCCTGGGCAACATGGGCGGCGGCATGGCCGGCCGCCTGGTGGAGTCCGGGTACGCCCTGACCGTCTACAACCGGACCGCCTCCAAGGCGGCCGGACTCGTCGAGGCGGGTGCCAAGCTCGCCGACGCACCCGAGCGCGCCGCCGCCGGACACGACATCGTCGTGCTGAGCCTCTCCGACGAGAAGGCGGTCGAGGAGATCCTGTTCGGCCGGGTGGTGCCCGTACTGGCCCCCGGCACCATCGTCGTCGACACCTCGACGGTCTCGCCGGGCTACGCCCGCGAGGCCGCCGTCCGCCTGGCGGACAAGGGCCTGCGCCGCGTCGAGGCCTGTGTCGTCGGCAACCCGCTCCAGGCCCGCAAGGGCCAGTTGCGCGTGTACGTCTCCGGCGACCCGGCGGACCTCTACGACGCCCGCCCGGTCCTGGAGGCGATAGGCAGCGAGGTCACGCACGTCGGGGCCCCGGGCAACGCGGCCGCCATGAAGCTGATCCTCAACCTCCTGCTCGGCGCGCAGGTCGCCTCGCTCGCCGAGTCCGTCGGCTACGGCGTGGCCGCGGGCCTCGACCGCGACCAGCTGATCAGCGCGATCGCCGGCAGCGGCTTCAGCTCCCTGGTGATGCGCTTCCGCGCCGATCTGATGCTCAAGCGCTCCTACGAGCCGGCCTTCTTCCGCTCCGAGCTGATGGAGAAGGACATCCGGATCGCGCAGGAGGCGGCGGCCGCGCTCGGTGCAGAGCTGCCCGTACTGGACGTCGTACGGAAGCGGTACGCGGCCGTGATCGCCGCGGGCGACGGCGACAAGGACGCGTCCGTGCTCGTGGAATACCAACCGCAGTAGGGAGTGTGAGGCTGTGCTGAGTACCACCCGGAGCACGCTCCGGAACGTCGACGTCCTCGTGGTCGGCGGGGGGCTGGCAGGGCTGTCCACTGCCGTCTTCCTCGCCCAGCAGGGGGTGGACTGCCTGCTCGTCGAGCGGCAGCCCGAGCTCTCCGGGCACCCGCGCGCCCGCGGGGTCCATCCGCGGGCCATGGAGCTGATGCGCTCGGCCGGTGTCGAGCAGGAGATCAGGGCCATGCCCTCGGCGCGCCTTCTCGCCGGGAACTCCGGGGTGGTGACGGCCGGTTCACTGGCCGGGCCGGAACTCGGAACGCTCGACGAGAAGTACGTCATGGACGTGCAGGCCGACATCGGCCTGCTGTCGCCGACGGGCTGGGCGCTGTGCCACCAGGGCGAGCTGGAGGACGTGCTGCGGGGACGCGCCGAGCGGCTCGGCGTGGCCTTGCGGTTCAACACCGAGCTGCTCTCCGTCGATCAGGAGGGGCCCGAGGGCGAGGAGGTCACCGCGTACGTCAGGGACCGCGCCACCGGCGCCGAGCGGGAGATCAAGGCCCGCTACCTCGTCGCGGCGGACGGCGCCCACAGCGGGGTCCGCCAGTCCCTGGGGATCCCCTTCGACGGGGAGGTGCTCGGCCACTACGTGAACGTGCACTTCCGCGCCGACCTGACCGAGCAGTTCGCCGGCCGCCGCTTCCTGATGTGCTACGTGTTCAACGAGCAAGTGCGGGGCGCGCTGATGCCCCTCAACAACACCGACGAGTGGCTGCTGCACCTCGTGTACGACCCGGAGTCGGAGCCGCTGGAGTCCTTCACCCCGCAGCGGTGCGCGGACCTGGTCCGCGCGGCGGCCGGTGTCCCCGGCCTCGCGCCCGAGATCCTCTCCGCCTCCCCGTGGGAGAGCGCGGCCCGCACGGCCTCCTCGTTCCGCGGCGGCCGGGTCTTCCTGGTCGGGGACGCGGCGCACGTGATGCCGCCCAGCGGCGGTTTCGGTTCCAGTACGGGCATCCAGGACGCCCACAACCTGGCCTGGAAGCTCTCCGCCGTCATCGACGGCTGGGCCGACCCGGCCCTGCTGGACAGCTACGACGAGGAGCGCCGCCCGGTCTCCGCCGCGACGGTCGAGCAGGCGGTGCTGCGATCGAAGGACCGGGTGCGCCTGGACGGCCGCGAACAGGAGCCCGCGCACCCCGACATCGTCGAGGACGCCCTGGTCTGGCTCTCCTGGCGGTACAGCTCCTCCGCGGTGACGCCCTGGGACGAGGGCATGCCGGCGGGGCACGGGGTGTGGTCCGCGCAGAACCACGGCCGGCCCGGCAGCCGGGCGCCGCACCTGCGCCTGCTGAAGGGCGGCTCGGAGATCTCCGCCCTGGACCTGTTCGGGGACCGGCCGGTGCTGCTCACGGGCCCCGTCAACGGCCCGTGGCTGGACGCGGCCCGCGCGGTCTCGCACGAACTGGGCGTACCGCTGGCGGTGTACGGAGTCGGCTCGGAACTGACCGACCTCGACGACCGCTGGCCGGAGCTGTACGGGGTGACCGCCCAGGGTGCGGTCCTGGTACGGCCCGACGGGGTGGTCGCCTGGCGTTGCGGCGACGCCCCGGTATTCACCCGCAACACGCTGCGCTCCGCGATGGAGCGCCTGCTGGGAAGGCATGAGGAGCGATGACCCACCGAGTGATCCTGCGTATGGAGATCTTCCCCGAGCTGGCCCGGGACTTCGAGCAGACCTGGTCGGAGATCGGCGAGTCGATCTCCCGCGAGCCGGCGAACCTCGGCCAGACGCTGGTGCGCGACACGGAGGACGAGGGCGTCTACTGGGTCCTCACGGACTGGGAGGACGAACCGCGGTTCCGCGCCTTCGAGCTGAGCGCCCGCCACGTCGTCCACCGCCAGCGGCTGAAGCCGTACCGCAAGGGCGGCGGCATGAACGTGACGGAGATCGTCCGCCACATCGTCCCCGCGTCGGCTGCCTGACGGCGGCCCGCACCGCACGCAAGGACCACCCGGCAGCCTCTCCCCAGGCTGCCGGGTGGTCCCGTATCGGTTGCCCCTGCGCGGCCTTCGCCCGTCGAAGGCCGCCACCGCAGGGGCATCGTGCTGTCCGGCCCGCCGTACGGGACGGGCCCTGCGGGCCGCGCGGTGCGCACTCTCCGGACGCAGGGAGGGCCGAACACCGGGAGGCCGGCCCCGTGGGTACGGGGCCGGCCTCCCGGCACGGTGCGCTGAGGGGCGCGGCCGGTCAGAGCGTAGTCACCCCCGCCGACGTGACGAGCAGCGCCAGGACGGCCAGAACCGTCCGCAGGTGGTGGTAGCTCCGCCACAAGGGGCGCGGGTCCTCCCAGTCCGAGGGGATCGCGGACTCGTCGGTGATCGACTTGACCCGGCGGTTGATCGGCACGTTGCAGAGGTGGGAGACCCCCGAGACCCCCAGCAGCAGCACGGCCGCGGCCCCGAAGAGCAGCCGCGCCGAGCCGTCCGCCAGCACGGCCAGCACGCCGTTGACCAGGGTGCTGCCGAGCACGATGACCGGCATCGTGGGATCCCAGTTCCGGCCCAGCAGCTTGTGCGCGTAGATGTACGTGCCGGCCGGCATCGCGGAGAGCGCCGGTACGACGCTCAGCGCGACGGCGAAGAGCACTCCCGCGGTGACGCCGCTGCCGAGCAGGGCCGCCACGCCCAACGCCTCGATCATGACGCCGGGGCACCCACGGGGTGGGTGTCGACGGTCAGCTGCTGGACACTGCGCATGATCGCCTTGCGGAAGTACTCCGCGAAGTCCTGCGGCGCGGCGGTGTCCCGCTGCTCCGCGAGGAACGGCGCCAGCTTCTCCTCCAGGACGTGGACGCCCTTCTGCGTGGACATGTGCCGGCCGACCGCCGCGAAGTCGCCTTCGTAGTGGATGACCCGGACGATGTTCTCGTCCTTGACGAACACCGCGGTGCCGAGCAGCCGGCCGGCCGCGTCCCCGGTCTCCCCCGCGAAGTCGGGTGTGTCGACCCGCTCGAACGCCGCGAAGATCGCCGCGATCTCGTCCTCGTGGCCGGGCTTGACCTTGTACGTGATGGCTGCGTAGGGCATCAGATTCCTCCGTCGACTTCGATCGTGGTGCCGGTGACGTACGAGGCCGAGTCCCCGGCGAGGTAGAGCACCGCCCCCGCCACGTCCTCCGGTTGCCCGAGGCGCCCCAGCGCGGTCAGCGCGGTGAGCTTGGCGACGAGCGGCGGGGGCATTCCGCCGCCCGGTTCCGTCTCGGTGACCCCGGGCGCGACCAGGTTGACCCTGATCCCGCGCGGCCCGAGCTCCTTGGCGAGCGCGCGCGTGAACCCGACCAGGGCGGCCTTGGAGGTGCTGTAGTGGACGCCGAACGGCCGGCCCCGCAGGGCCACCGAGGCGCCGATGTTCACGATCGCACCGCCCGCGGCGGCGTCCCCCATGGTTTCCAGCACCGCCTGCGTCACCAGGTACGCCGACGTGGCGTTGTGGTCCAGCACGCGGTGCCACTCCGCCTCGGAGAGCTTGCCGAAGGGCACGTGCCCGTCGACCCCGAGGTTGTTGACCAGCACGTCGACCCCGCCGAACCGCTCCGTGGCCGTGGCGGCCAGCAGTCCGGCGCCTTCGCGCGTGGTCAGATCGGCCTGGACGAGCTCGAACTCGGCGCCGAGCTGCTCCAGCTCGACGCCCAGTGCCTTGGCCAGCTCGCCGTCGCTGCGGTACGAGACGACGAGCCGGGCACCGGACCGGGCGAAGGCGAGAGCCGTCGCCCGGCCGATGCCGCGGGTGGCGCCGGTGACGACGACCCGCTTGCCGGCGAAGCCGGCGGGACCCGAAAGAGCGTCGGTCACCGTACGGCTCCGGCCCGCGGAGCCGTACGGATCAGTGCGAGCAGCAGGCGGGGGGTCTCCGCCTCCGCGACCGCGTCGTCGTTCAGCACGATGCCGTACGTACGGTTGATCACGCTGGTGACCTGAAGCAGGGCGAGGGAGTCGTAGCCGAACTCGAGGAACGGGGTGTCCAGGGCCTCATCGCCCTCGAACGCCATTCCCTCCTCCGGCGCTCCGACGCACTCGAGCAGCAGCTCACCGAGTTCGGACAGGGTTATGTCGCTCACGATGATTCCTCTCAGGAGAATCAGTTGGCCCTCGCCAGCAGCGGGATTCCCGAGACACCGGACAGCATCCGGGTTCCCTCCAGGTCGAGCTGCGGCGAGGAGTCGAGGACCGCTCGGTGCAGGTACTCGATGCTGTGTGAGGGGTCGAGCCCCAGACTCTGGTTGAGGGAGGCGCGCAGCTGCCGGTAGACGATCAGTGCGTCACTGCGCCGACCGGCCCGGTACAGCGCGAGCATCAGCTGCTCGTGCAGCGCCTCGTGCAAGGGGTGCCGGGCGGCGAGCCCGGACAGTTCGCCGATGAGCTCATGGTGGCGGCCGAGCCTCAAATCCGCCTCGATTCGGCGGTGAAGCACGCTCATGCGCGATTCGTCGAGGCGGGTGGCCTCGGCTTCGAGGAGCACGCCGCACTGGACGTCGGCCAGCGCCCGCCCGTGCCACAGGGAGAGGGCGCGTCCGAAGTACGCGGACGCCTGCTGCCACTCCCCGTGGTCGAGGGCACGGTGGCCCGCGGAGGACAGCGCGTCGAACTCCTGCGCGTCGATGAGCCCGCCCTGGGTGTCCAGCCGGTAGCCGCCCGGCTCGGTGACCAGGACGCTCTTGGCCCCGCGGGGCAGTCCGGCACCGGCCGGCTCCTCGCGGAGCGCGGCGCCGATGAGGTGGCGGATCTGGAGGATGTACGTCTGCAGGGTGGTCTGCACACTGCGCGGCGGGCTCTCTCCCCATACCTCCTCCACCAGCGAGGCCACCGAGACGACCTGGTCGGCCTGGAGGGCCAGCAGCGCGAAGACCTTGCGCGGCTTGACGGCGGTCAGGTGGAGGGGAACACCGGACTGAGTGGCTCGGAATGGACCGAGCACGCTGATGTCCATGCCTTGAACAGCTCCTCGTGGTTGGGGGGTTGGGATCGCCTCGGTGACGCGTCCTGACGACGCGTCCTGGGGGCGCATCCCGGGGATGCGCCGCACGGCCGCGCCCTGGCGGAGCGGCTCAGCTCGCCGCGGCCCCGAGCGGCGGGGCTTCGGCGAGCGCCGATTCGATGTGCAGTGCCTCCCCGACGAGCCGGGGCAGTTCGTCGCCCCGTACGAAGAAGTGGGCACCCGGCAGGATCCGCATGCGGAACCCCGCTGTCGTGCATTGGGCCCAGGCGCCGACCTCGGCCGGGGAGACCAGCGGGTCCTCCGATCCCGCGAAGGCCCTGACGGGGCAGGGCAACGGGACGACCGGTGCGGACCGCAGACTGCGGGCCAGTCGCAGATCGGCCCGCAGGGTGTCCAGGGTGAGGCTGAGCCAGCCGGGCCGCGCGAGCAGCTCCCGCGGCAGGCTGTCCTCGTCCCCGAGTGCCTTGAGCAGCTCTTTGTCCGGGGCGTCGGGCCGCAGGGCGCGGGCCCCGTCGAGTACGGCGGAGGGCAGTTGGGGTGCGGGACTGGCACCGACCAGCAGCATCAGCGGCGGGCGCCGGCCGGTGCGCACGAGGTGCTCGGCGAACCGGTAGGCGACCATCGCGCCCAGGCTGTGCCCGTAGAAGGCGTAGGGTTCCGGCCCGTCCAGGATCTCCCCGAGGTCTTCGGTGAGCTCCTGGATCAGCTGGTCGCCGTCGGTGACGCGGGGCTCCCGCAGCCGGGACTCCCGGCCGGGCAGCCGTACCGGCAGTACGGAGACCCCGGGGCCGACGGCCCGCTTCCACCCGGCGAAGGTCATGGCGCCGGCGCCGGCGTGGTGGAAGCAGAACAGCCGGATTCCGGCCGGACCGGCCGGCGGACGGACCGCGAGACAACGAGGCATCCGGACTCCCTTCCCAAACTGACCGGGTCCGCGGTCGGCGGCTGGCCGCCTGCGGGATCAGAGAGTCACCGCCGGTCCTCGCCCCCGGCTCAACTGGCGCTGGAGCGCGGGTCGGTGAGCACCGGAAGCAGGGGCAGCACTCCGGAGGACCGGTGGCGGGCGTCGAATCCCGGATCGTAGAGGGCGGCGCTGACCGTGTAGGAGTCGGCCGTCTGCCAGCTGTGGAAGGACCATTCCCAGCCGGTCCCCGGCGTCCCGTCGGGCCGGAGCATCCGTACCCCCTCGTCGTTCGGGCCGAAGCCGAACTCGGTGAAGCGGAAGCGCAGCCCCTGGCCGATGGCCTTGCTGTAGGCCTCTTTGAGGGTCCACAGGCGCACGAGCTCACGGTTGCGCCGCTCCAGCGGCACCTGCTCCAGCGCCTCCAGCTCGTGCGGGGTGCAGGCTTGGCGTTCCGTGCCGAGGTCGAGCATCCTGCGGTCCGTGGACTCGGTGTCCACGCCGATCCGGCCGAACCGGGTCAGGCCCACGACGACCAGGTCGTCGGTGTGGCTGAGGCTGACGTCGAGCTGGTCGATCCCGCGCAGGTGCGGGCGTCCGCCGATCTTGTAGGCGAGTTCCAGTTCGCTGGGCCGCGTGCCCAGTACGGCGCTGGCCGCCGATTTCAACAGCAGCCTGGAGGCGACGAACCGGGCCCGGTTCTGGGCATGGGTCATCCGCCGCATCCGCCGGACGTCGGGGCCCAGGTCGGCGGCCAGGGCGGGGGCGTCCAGGTCCGGCGGCAGCCAATCGCCGACGGCCGCGTAGACGACGCAGGTGCCGCGGGTGGCCATCTCGTGGCGCACCGGCTGCCAGGATTCCGTGGGCCCGCGCTGCCGCAGCGGACGCATCACCGGATGCGAGGGGCCTTCCGTCAGCCGTTCCATCACGCCTCCGTGGGCCGTGTGGGGCTCGTTTGCGCCGCCGCTGGGTTGCTCATGGTCCTACCTCCGGGGTCGTGCGTCAGCTGCCGATCGCGGTCGCGTACAGGTCGTAGCTGCGGGCGTCGTCGAAGCGGTGCAGCAGCTCGGTGAGCAGGCGCTCCTCGCCGAGCGGCAGGGGGCGGGCCGCGGACTGGTCGAGCCGGCCCGCGATCCGGGTCAGCGCCATCGCCACCCACGCGGGGTCCGCGAGGAAGCCGCCGGTCCCGCGCTGGTGGCGCCAGACGCCGAGGCAGGCCGCGCCCGCGGCGATCAGCGCGTACCGGTCGGCCATGGCGTACGCGCGGGGGCTCACCGGACGGCCCGCCGGGTGGTCGGTCAGCGCCGCGCAGGAGTCCAGCAGCCCGCGCAGCTGCTCGGTGAGCGCCGCCGCGGCTTCGGCGAGCGCCTCGCCCAGCGGCCCGCTGACGACGGACGCGTACCGCGCCGAGTGCGCGAGCGAGGCGAGCAGCGCATCACCCTCGGGTGCGGGCACCAGCTCCTCCCGCCGGTACGGGGGAAGGTCGGCGTCGAACGGCCGGAACAGGGCGGCGGGCGCCTCCGCCCCGCAGGACGCGGGCAGCTCCGGCAGCCACAGCAGCTGGGCGATGATCACCGCCCGGCTGGCGGCGGTGCCCGCGCTGCCGAGGCCGATCATCGGCAGGTCGCGGGCCGCCTTCTGGAAGATCCCGTAACTCCCGGTCCTGGCATAGGACTCGGCGCCGAGCACGATCGACAGGTCGTAGATGGCCTCGTTGAGCACGGTCGGCAGGAGGTATTTGGCGACCGCGCCCAGCGTCCGGCTCTCGCCGGGCAGCAGGTGCACCGACCGGGTGGCCACCAGCGAGACGCAGTCGCAGATCAGCAGGTCCGTGAAGGCGTCCACCAGGGCGGTGCGGGTACGGGCCGTGTGCAGCGAGGCCCGGCTGCGGGAGCGGTGCGAGCGTGCGAAGGCCGTCGTCGTGCGCAGCGCGGTGTCGGCGCAGCCCAGTGCCATGGAAAGGCCGGTGCTGCGCGTCAGCGGGAAGGCCCGTTCCGCGAGCCGGGCGCCCGCGCCGGCCGCCCCGACCAGCATCTCGCGGGTGACGTGGTGCCCGTCGAACTCCAGGCCTTGGACCGCGCAGCCGCGGATGCCGACGGTCCGGCGCCGGGGCGTGAGCCCCAGGTTGGCGCCGGCCGGGCTGTCGGGGCCCGGCATCAGGAAGGCGCTCAGCTCTCCCTCCCCGGCGCCCGGGGTGTGCGCGAACAGCAGCAGCGACTGGGCGGAGGCGACTCCGTTGAGGGCCTCCTTGCGGCCGGACAGCAGGTAGCCGTCGCCGTCCGGCCGCGCGCTGAGCCGATTGGCCAGGAAGTCGTTGCCCTGGGCGGGCTCCGGGTAGGCGCACGCCATCCGGCCGCCGCCCAGCAGCAGTTCCGCGGTGTCCCGGCGCTGGTCCGGCGTACCGTCCGCCCAGATGATGACGGACGCCATGTAGGAGTTCAGTCCGTAGCCGAGCCCCAGTGCCGCGTCCCGCCGGAACACGGCGCGCAGCACCCGGGACAGGGCGTCGATCCGGTCGAGCCTGCCCCCGAGCTCCCTGGGAACGAACTCGGCGTTGAGGCCGAAGCCGTCGAGCAGCCGCTCGGCGGCCGGCAGCAGCCGTCCGCGCTCGTCGGCGGCGAGGAACTGCTCCGCGCCCATCGGGTTCCCCGGGTCGTCAAGATCACCGAAGTCGTGTTCGAGTTGCGCGATGCGTTCCTGAACGGCGGCCTCCGAGGAGTCCGCCCTGTTCGCCACCGTCGTCATGGCTGCTCTCCGTCCTCGTGTGCGGCCCGCGGGGTCCTGCTTAACCGGCACGGCTCAAGAGGCCCTCAAGGTCTCCCGGTCAGGCTGGATCCGATCGCCGCCGCCGGGCACCTCCGGCTCGTCTATCGGATGGGGGACGACGGTTCCGTCGGGCATGTAGCGGAGGCGGTACTGACCGGTCGGCAGCCACAGGGTTCCGTAGATCACCAGGGCGTTCCACAGCGGCCGCAGCACCCGTCTGAGCACGATCCCGGCGAACGGGTGTGCTGTTGTGGTGGTACGCGTGCCGGTGGTCGTGCTCGAATCGGGCATGGTCGTGACTTCCCTTCTGACAGCGGGAGGGCACGGTCGTCCCTGCGGCTCGGCGGAGCCTTGAGGATCCCTCGCGCGCGCTCGCGTTCGAGTGGGACTCAAGCAGGGTGTGCTGACATGCAGAGTCGTTCCACGTGCACGAAAGCAGGAGGGGGTCCGGCCGATGTCCCAACACGAGCGCGGCCCGCAGGTGACGGTCATCGAGCGCCTGACGACTCCCCTCGATCCCGCCGTCTTCGAGCGGGAGCTGGTCGCCTACGCCCGCCGACGGGAAACCCACAAGGGCTTCGAGGCCCTGGTGACGGCGGAGTCCATCACCCGTCCCGGTACGTATCTGCACCTCGACCGGTGGAGTTCCCTGGACCGGCTGCTCCAGGTCTCGCACGAGGGCGGGGAGTCGGCCGCCCGGCTGCCCGGGCTCGGCACGTGTACGGCCGCGCACAGCGAACTCATGGTCAGCGCGGGCCGGATGACCGCCCGGGGCAAGCTCGTGGACGCCGCGTGCGTCGTCTTCGTACACGCCGTGCTGGAGGGCGAAGCGGAGCAGTTCGAGCTGGACTTCGGCGCCCTGGTCGGGCAGTGCGTACCGGACACGGGCTTCGGGGGCAGCTGCCTGCTGCGCTCCGCGGCCGATCCGCACGCGTACACCGGGATGCTGTGGTGGCTGGATCCCGAGGGGTGCGAGCAGGTGCGGTCCGGAGCCGGCTACCTGGACCGCCTGACGAAGCTCTCGGCCTCGGCGCAGATCACCGAGGAGCCCGCCCGGCTGCTCTGGGCTGCCTGACCGGCGGCTCGGGCGGATCCCCCGCCGCGCTCCGGCCGCGGTCCGCCCGTACTCCAGCCACTCTCCTGCCGCGCTCCTGCGGCGCTCCTGCGGCGCACGCACCCGACTGCGAGCGCCCTGCTAGGGCGAAGGCGCAGCATCGGACGCATGGATGAGTCCAACGATGCGCAGATCCGGTTCACCGTTCTGCGGGGACGGCCGGACGCCGTGGAACTCGCCGCGCTGACCGCCGTACTGTGCGCCCGTCTGCGGGCCCTCGGGGCGGACGAGGCCGGGGAGAACGGGACCACGGCGCCCACTGTGCCCTGGGGCGGCACGCGCCGCCGCCGCCCGCGCGTCGGGTGGGCCACCCAGACCTGATCCCGGGCCCCTCGCGCGAACGGCGGCCGGAGCACCGGCCGGAGGGTCCCCGTGACGGTCGAGCGTCCTGAGCGAGGGTCGAGCGGCCTTCGAGACGGCGCACCTACGTTCCTGCTCCGGGCGGAGCGGGCACCGAGGCGAAGCGTGCCTGTCGCGCCCACAAGACATTGCCAGGGGGACCCGGAAATGGCCGATCACCACCAAAGTTTCACCGAACTGATGCTCGACAGAACGCGGCAGGCACCCGACCGCGACGCGCTGGTCCTGCTCCCGGAGAGCGACGAGCGCGGCCGCGCCGTCTCGGTGTCGTACCGGGCGCTGGACGCCGCCGCCCGGGAGCTCGCCGGCTGGCTCCAGGAGCGCGGTGCCGCCGGCGAGCGGGTACTGCTGCTCCACGGCTCCCGCCGCCAGTTCGCCGTCTCCTTCCTCGCCTGCCTGTACTCGGGCGCCATAGCCGTCCCGGTCCCGGTGACCGGGGGCCGCGGCCACCACGAGGAGCGGGTCACCGGGATCGTCAAGGAGTCCGCCCCCTGCGCGGTCCTCACCGATGCCGCGCTGGCCCCCGACGTCTCCCGGCTGCTGGCCCTCCAGGGCCACGGCCACGTCCTGTGCCTCGCCGCCGACGCGGTGCCCGGCCACACCGAATGGCGGCTGCCGGACCTCGACCGGGACACGATCGCCTACCTCCAGTACACCTCGGGGTCCACCGGCAGCCCGCGCGGAGTGGTCGTCACCCACGGGAACCTGCTGGCCAACCAGGAGTCGCTGGGCCGGCTGCTGGGCACGGGCCCCGGCGCCCGCATCGGCGGCTGGCTGCCGCTGCACCACGACATGGGCCTGGTCGGACAGCTGCTGCACCCGCTGTGGCTCGGCGGCACCTCGGTGCTGCTGAAGCCGGAGGCCTTCGTCAAACGCCCCGTGCGCTGGCTGGAGGCCGTCAGCCGGTACGGCATCGAGGTCAGCGGCGCCCCCGACTTCGCGTACGAGCTGTGCGTGCGCCGGATCACCGACGAGCAGCTCGACGGTCTCGACCTGTCCCGCTGGCGGGTCGCCGTCTCCGGCGGGGAGCCGGTGAGCCCCCGGACCCTGCGGTCCTTCCACGAGCGGTTCGCCTCCGCCGGGCTCCGCCCCGGAACGATGCGCGCGGCGTACGGCCTCGCGGAGGCCACCCTGATCGTCACGGGGGGCCCCGCACCGGACTCCGGGGCGGACGAAGAGCTCACGGTGGACGCCGAGTCGTTGGAGCAGCACAAGCTGCGCGGTCCGCGCCCGGGCAAACCGGTCCGCACCCTGGTGTCCTGCGGCACGCCCGACACGGCCGCCACGACGGTGCGGATCGTCGACCCCGAGACGCTCGAAGAGGTCCCGGACGGCAAGATCGGTGAGATCTGGGTGGCCGGACCCGGGGTCGCGCAGGGCTACTGGCGCGACCGCGCGGCCACGGCGGAGCGCTTCGAGGCCTCGACGGGCGGCGCGGGCTGCCAGCTGCGGACGGGTGACCTGGGTGTCCTGCACCACGGGAGCCTCCACGTGACCGGCAGGCTGCGGGACATGATCGTGGTCGCCGGACGCAATCTGTACCCACAGGACCTCGAACACGCGGTGCAGCGGATCAGCACCCTCTTCGGCACGGGCACGGCGTTCGCCGTGCCGGCCGAACGCGAACGCGTCGTCGTGGTCCAGGAGCTGCGTACGCACGAGCGCTACGCGCTGGACCTGGAGGCGGTCGCCAAGGACGTACAGCGCTGCCTCGCCGAGGAGTTCGACATCGCGGTGGGCGGGGTCCTGCTGGTGCGTCCCGGCACCGTCCGGCGGACCACCAGCGGGAAGGTGGAGCGGGCTGCGATGCGCCGGCTGTTCCTCAGCGGCGGCATCCAGCCCCTGTACCAGCATCTCGACAAGGAACTGATGGCATCGGCCGGTTCGTCGCGCTAGTCGCGGCCAGTACGGCCATCGAGTCGGAAGGGAGCTGGACGTGAACGCGGATGCACCGGGCGAACCTGACGAGCGGGTCTTCGCAACGTGGCTCGCCGAGCGGATCGGCGGCTACGCACGGCGGGAGGTCCCCCCGGACGAGCCGCTGTCCGAATGGGGGCTCGACTCGGTCGGCCTGCTCGGACTCTACGGTGACATCGAGGAGAGATTCGGCCCGCTGCTGGAACCGGCGGACATCTGGGCCCATCCCACCATCCGCGATCTGGCCCGCTTCCTCGCGATGCGGGAGGGCATGGGGCGGCGCCCCGGACAGGTGCGCGCCGCGTTCGTGTTCACCGGGCAGGGCTCCCAGCACCCGCGGATGACGGCCGCGCTGTACGAGCACCTGTCGGGCTACCGGCACCACCTCGCGGAGGCCGACGCGGCGATCCGCCCCTACCTCGGCATGTCCGTCATCGAGCTGATCCTCGGCGGCGATCCGCGGGTGCACCAGACGGCGCTGACCCAGCCGGCGCTGTTCGCCGTCGAGTACGCGCTGGCGATGACGCTGCTCCGGGAGGAGCAGGTGCGCCCGGTCGCCGTGCTGGGCCACGGCATCGGCGAGATCGCCGCGGCCGCCGTCTCCGGCGCGCTGACGCTGGAGGACGCGGCCCGGCTGGTGTGCTTCCGGGGCATGTACATGCAGTACCTGCCCACCGGGGGCGGGATGATGGCGACCTGCGCCGATCCCTTCGAGGCGGCCGAGGCCGCCGCGAGCGAGCCGGGGGTGTCCATCGGAGCCTTCAACGCGGCGCGGGCCACCGTGCTGTCCGGCGAGATCGAGGGGCTGGAGCGGGTCCGGGACCGGCTGGCCGCGATCGGGATCGCCAGCGCCTTCCTCCAGGTGACCCACGCCTTCCACTCACCGCTGATGGAACCGGTGACCCCGCGCTTCGAGGCGGCCGCCCGGCATCTGGCGGGTGCCGCGCCCCATGTGCCGTACTACTCCACGGTGTACGGGCGCAGGATCGAGGAACCGCTGGACGCCGCGTACTGGACGGCCCAGATCACCTCTCCGGTGCGGTTCGTCGACGCGGCGCGGCAGATGCTCGCCCAGCAGACCCCGAGCCATGTCGTGGAGATCGGCCCCAAGGCCGTGCTGATGCCGTTCCTCCGGCGCATGGCCGGTTCGCGGGGGCCCGAGTGTCTGGCGGTCTGCCGTGGTCCCGAGACGAACGCGGTGGACCTGGCCGGGGTCCTTTCCGCACTCAACGCGGGCCCGCTGGCCCTGGGTTGAGCGCGGCGGGCACGCTACGGGATCCAGCCCGCCTCCTCCGCGATCCGGATGGCGTCGATCCTGTTGCGTGCGCGGAGCTTGTCCACGATGGCCGTCAGGTAGTTCCGTACGGTGCCCTGGGTGAGGAAGAGCTGTACGGCCATCTCGGCCGTGTCCGCACCGCGGGCCGCCAGCCTGAGCACCTGGGTCTCCCTGGGCGAGAGCGGGTTGTCCGGTGCCTCCCAGGCGCTGAGGGCGAGATCGGGGTCGATGACCCGCTGCCCCGCGGCGACGGACCGTACGGACTGCGCCAGCCGGGCCGGCGGGGAGTCCTTCAGCAGGAACCCCGAGACCCGGGCCGACATCGCCCGGCGCAGGGTGCCGGGCCTGCCGAGGCTGGTCAGGATGAGCGTGCGGCAGTCCGGCAGCTTCTCGTGCAGGTCGGCGGCGGCCGTCAGCCCGTCGGTGCCGGGCAGGTCGATGTCGATGATGGCGACATCGGGGCGCGTTTCCAGCGCGGACGGCAGGATGAGGTCGCCCCGGTCGACCGAGGCGACCACCTGGAAGTCGGGCTCCATCTCCAACAGTGCGACGAGCGCGCCGCGGACCATGTGCACGTCTTCGGCGAGAAGAATCTTCAGAGTCAGCATTGGTTGTTCCCCCGTTCAATCCTTGCCGGCTCAGGCGGCGGGTCTCCCCGCGTCCTGAACCGCGGCCGGCGTGATGCCGGCGACCCCGTTCCTCCGTGGCTCCGGGGCCTCGGTCTGATCGACCGTGACAGGCCTGAGTGGTGCCTCGGCCGTCAGGCGGAACCGGCCACCGGGGGCGGGACCCGCGGTCAGCCGGCCGCCGATGGCGGTGAGCCGGATGTCGAGATTCCCCAGCCCACTGCCGCGGTCCACGGAATCCGACGGGCGGCTCTCGCTCACACCGTCGTTGTCGAGCACCAGCCGCACCGTCTCCTCCACGATCTCTGCCCGGATGGTGCAGCTCTGCGCCTTGCTGTGCCTGAGGATATTCGTAACTCCCTCGCGCAGGGCGGTCGCGAGCACAGTGTCCACCAGAGGGTGGAGCCGACCGCAGTCGACGTCCACCACGGCGTCGACATCGGCCGCGGCCATCACGTCGGCCACCGAATCCGCCTCCGTCGCCAGGGACATGGACCGGTAGCCCCTGGCGACCAGCCGTACGTCCGCGAGCGCCTGCCGGGAGACCTGGAGCACCGAGATGATCTCGGTGGTCGCCCGCTCCGGGTTGGCGGGCACGAGGCGCTGGACCAGCTCGCACTTGAGCGAGATCGCGGAGAGGCTGTAACCCAGCAGGTCGTGCAGATCGCGTGCGAACCGCAGGCGTTCTTGGGTGACGGCCATCCGGGCCATCTCGGCGCGGGTCTCGTGGACTTCGCGGACCAGGTCGGTGAGCCGGGTGAGGCCGTAGACGACGAGTCCGGTCAGAGCCGTGGAGATGCCCAGGTAGGCGAAGTCCATGACGGTGCCGCCGCCCTTGTTCACCCCCCAGCCCAGCACCAGGGCCGTGATGAGCGCGAAGCCGGGCCAGGCGACGCGGGGCGGCAGGAGCAGCAGGATCGAGGCGCTGAGCGGTCCCGCCACGCTGCCCCAGGCCGTGTTCAGCACGACCAGCGGGAAGAAGGTGAGGACGGTCTGGACGGCCAGGGCCCCGCATTTGCGGCCGGTGGACCAGCGCCGGGCCCGGGGCAGGGTGAGGACGATCTGAACCCCGTAGAGGACCAGGACGCCCGCCACGCATATGAGGAGATCACGGGTCTGGCCGCGCAGGGCGAATTCGACATTGAGCAGGGTCATGATTCCGTACCCGGTCAGGACGGTGATCACGATGCCCTGGGCGAGACGCGGTGCCAGGATGTCGGAAAGTCGCCCGCGCTTGTCCGGACTTAAACTTTCCGCTTGCCCCGCGCCCTGAGTCAGGTCGTTGTCCGCAGTCCGGAAACGGCCCGTCATATGCTCACTCCTCAGTACGCAATTCGGGAGAGTCTGAGATCGCACTATATGCCGAGCGGGCCAGGTGAAGGGCAGGCAACGGACAGCCCTGCCCGATCTACAACGGCAGTGGAACCGGATTGAGTTCCCCGAATGCGAGAGCACCGTCCCGCTGCCCGAGGCTCGGCGGTACGTCGAAGAGCCTCCCCGGGGCGAACCTGGCATAAAAGGGACGCAACCCCGGCACGATGGTCTTGACAACCGGAATTTCAACGTCCGGACGCGTCTGGTCGAGGACCAGGAGTTCCATTCCGTGCGACTCCAGCAGGGTCCGGATGTGGTGCACGTCTTCGAGGAGGTCCTCGCGGCGTCCGGCGTACGACCAGGAGGCGGGCGTCCGGGCACTCTGCCCCGGATCGGGGAACAACTGCGGCTGGCCGGGCAGCGGCGTACCGGAGGCGTCGCGGCCCGGAAGCATCTGCACCATCTCGGTGAGCGCCCTGCGCAGGGCCAGGCGCGGGTCGAAGTGCGCCCCGAACCCGAACACGAACCCGTCGGCCGGCCCCGCGTCGTGCCGGGACACCACCGCCACGACCGGGATGCCGAGGTCGGAGGTGAGGTCCAGGGCCCAGACCCGGCGGCCGGACCGCTCCAGCGCGGATCGCGTGGACGCCAGCCAGGGCTCGTCGAAGGCGTCGAGGTCGAGGCCCGGCAGGCGCAGCCGGTTGTACCACCACAGGGCCACGGCATCGCGCTCGACGAGTTCGAGGGCGCCCTGGACGACGGCGTCCTCAAGGCTGCCGCCCGCCGCGTTGCCGTTGGAGTCGGACCACAGGTGGTCGCCGCGGACGCCCGCGCCCGCGCCCGCGCCCGCGCCGAAGTACAGGGTGGAGGTGGGGAGCAGCCGGTGGACCCCCGCGGTGAGGGACCAGACCGGCGTCCAGTCGGTCCCGGCCGTCGGGTCGAAGGGTTCGCTGACCCGGTGGAAGGGTGACTCGACCGCGTTCCAGCGCTCCCGGTCGGCGTACTGCCGCTCGTCGAACAACTGGTAGGCGTTGGGGTGCAGGGCCTGGTCTCCCAGCCCCGTCAGCGAGTCCCGGATGACGAGCTCATCGCCCTGGCGGGCGGCGCTGTACCGTTCCGCCGCCTCGCACAGGGCGCTCGCCCGCGCCTCGGTGGCGGTGGCCCCTTTGCCTCCGCTGCGGGCCCGCAGGACCTCGTGGACCCCGGCGAGCGAGCGCCCGCGCAGGGCGAGGTTGTGGCCGGAGTCGTAGGCGTGCAGTCCGTCGGGCAGTCCCGGCACCTGGCGGACGTTGGTGACGATGCCGGTGACCGGGCTGATCAGCCGGCGGTTCTCGATGAGGATGCCCTCGGCGGAGATCGCGCGGTCGTTGCTGCCCGAGCCCTCGGCCTTAGGCCGGGACACCAGGGCCACGGGCCGTGCCGTCCGCTCGGCGACCATCGCGGGGTCCCCGCAGTCGGGGCACTGCGGGCGGCGCATCACCATGTGGTGGGCGGTGCTCAGATTGAGGCTGTCCAGGACGCAGACCGCCCGCTGTTCCGGGTAGCGCAGTCCGGCGAGCCATTTGGAGATCTCCAGCACGGCGCTGTGCAGTCCCAGGGACCGCACGGCGGACAGGGTCGGGGCCGGCCGCGCGGCGGGTCCGTCCAGTCCCAGCGCGCGC
Organism: Streptomyces sp. ICC4; assembly: GCF_003287915.1. Taxonomy (NCBI): domain Bacteria; kingdom Bacillati; phylum Actinomycetota; class Actinomycetes; order Kitasatosporales; family Streptomycetaceae; genus Streptomyces; species Streptomyces sp. ICC4. Next base: position 1,566,595 of record NZ_CP030286.1, read on the forward strand.
TGTACGGGCAGTTCGCTGAAGCGGTGCTCGGAGAGCCGGTGGGCCAGGCAGGTCCAGCAGGGCCCGCTGCCGTCCGGGGCGAAGAACGGTCCGGTCCAGGGATCGGCGCCGAAGGGCCTGGCCAGCAGCCAGGTCCGGCGCTGGACCCGCAGGCGCGCCGCCACGGTCCGCAGTTGCGGGTCCAGGTAGTCCGAGCACAGCACGAGCGCCAGCGGGGCGTCGGCGTGCTCGTCCACCGCGTTGAGCCCCGAGGCGTTGCAGGCGGCGCGGGCCGCGGTGGTGTCGACCCCGCCGACCGGGATCACCGCCACCGGCGCCCTGCCGACCTCGGCCGTCGCCTCGTACCCGTCGAGGCCGGCGCGGTCCCAGTAGGCCTGGGCCAGGGCCGTGTCCTCGCCCGTCAGATCGGCGGCGTGCCGGTAGCCCACCAGGTTGGCCTCGGCGAGGCTGCGCAGCGCCCGGCCCGCCTCGGCGATCGACATGCTGCGGGAGGCGTCCCTCAGCAACTGGGTGAGCGTGCGGCTGCCGTCGAGCAGCGGGACGAGGTTCTCGATCCCGCCGCCGCGCAGGACGGTCACGCCCTTGTCGGACAGGACGAACGCGGCCTCGCCCGGCACGGCCTCGGCTCTGACGTGGCGCTTGAAGGCGACGAAGGGGCCCGCCAGGGGCTCCTGTATCGGGCTCACGCCGCCACCTGAGCGGCGAAGGGGACACCCATGCCGCACGTGCAGGGGCGGATGCACCAGTCGGCGCTGCCGACGGCGGCGGCAGCATCGCTCAGGTCGTCTATGGAGACGGTCGCGCCGGCCGTCCAGTCCACTGCGTCGGCTCCGAGGCCGAACTCCAGCAAGGCCCAGGAGAGGTCCCGGTCGAAGCTCCGTCCGGGCGTGGGCTGAGGTCCGGTGCTCATGGTGCGATCGGCGAAGCGTAGATAGTCCCGGGCCTCGTTCATGTCTTCCCCCTGTGACGAACGGCGCTGCGTTTACGTCTGTCTGGGTCGAGAGTCTGGGGCGGGACCTCATGGAACCGGCAGTGCACCGGTCACCGGCCACCTATGACATTTTCATGAATCGCCTCATGTGTGGGTCACTGGGCCGCGGCGCCCCCTTGGTGCGAGTCTGCGTACCTGACTCCAAAGGGTCGTCGCAGGGTTTGGCCGGCGGCCGTGGCCCGACAAGGGGGAGCACGCACATGGAGATCAAAGTACTCGGGTCGCTCGCCGTCCACGAGCGCGGCGTCTCGGTGGTTCCGAGCGCCGCGAAGCCCAGGCAGCTGCTCGCGCTGCTCGCCCTCCACGCCGAGCGGGTCGTCACCGTACCCACGCTGATGGAGGAGATCTGGGGCGAGGACATCCCCCGCAGCGCGGCCACCACACTGCAGACGTACATCCTCCAGCTGCGCCGGAAGATCAGCGCAGCGCTCGACGGGGATCCGCTGCTCGACGCCAAGGACGTCCTCGTCACCCAGTTCGGCGGCTACCTGCTCCAGGTGGCTCCGGGCCAGGTCGACGCCCACGAGTTCGAGAGGCTCGCCGGCCACGGCCGGGCCGCCTACGACGTCGGCGACTACCGTGCCGCGTCCGAACTGCTCGGCCGCGCGCTCGCGCTGTGGCAGGGCCCGGCGCTGGTCGACGTACGGGCGGGTTCCGTGCTGGAACTCGAGGTGCTGCGGCTCAACGAGGAGCGCACGGCCGCCCTGGAGCGGCGCATCGAGGCGGACATCCGGCTCGGCCGCCATGCCGAGGTGATCCCGGAACTGCGGGTGCTGGCGGCCCGCCATCCGCTCCACGAGGGGTTCTGCGGACAGCTCATGCGCGCCCTGCACCGGGCGGGCGGGGGCTGGCGGGCTCTCGAGGCGTACCAGAGGCTGCGGGGGTCTTTGGTGCGCGAACTGGGGCTCGAACCGTCCGCGCCGCTCCAGCAGCTGCACCAGGCCGTGCTCTCGGGCGATCTCGACCGGTTCGACCCGGTCGGCGCCGGGATGCCCCGGGTGCTCCAGCCCGTGGCCGCGGCCGAGTAGCCGCGGCCGGGGAGCGGTGGCCGGGAACCAGCGGCCGGGGAGCGGTGGCCGTGCGGCCGGCGGCACATGGCCGGTGGCCGCGCGTAGCAGCGGCCGCCCGCAGCGCCGCTCGAGCCAGGCTCCAGGGCGCGTGGCCACGGCTTTTGAGGGGTCGTTCCTAGCTTGGGCCGATGACGACCTTCGACGAACTGCTGACCACGCTCGCTCCCTCGCCGAGCCTGCACCGGTCCACCGCAGAACTCAACCGGCTGAAGGACGAGGTGAGCCGCGGTCCGGATCCCGAGGCGACGAAGCGGCAGCACGCCAAGGGCAAGCTGACCCCCTACGAACGGCTCGATCTCCTCTTTGACGAAGGCACGTTCACGGAGATCGAGCCGCTCCGCCGGCACCGGGCGACCGGTTTCGGCCTCCAGCACCGCAGGCCCCACGGCGACGGCGTGGTCATCGGCTGGGGCCTGGTGCACGGCAAGACGGTCTTCGCGTACGCCCACGACTTCCGGGTCTTCGGCGGCGCACTCGGCGAGGCCCACGCCACCAAGATCCACAAGGTGATGGACCTCGCCGAGCAGGCCGGCGCCCCGCTGGTCTCCCTGAACGACGGTGCGGGCGCCCGTATCCAGGAGGGCGTCTCGGCCCTGGCCGGATACGGCGGCATCTTCCGCCGCAACACCCGCGCCTCGGGGGTGATCCCGCAGATCAGCGTCATGCTCGGCCCGTGCGCGGGCGGCGCGGCGTACTCCCCGGCGCTCACGGACTTCGTGTTCATGGTCCGCGAGACCTCGCAGATGTTCATCACCGGCCCGGACGTGGTCCGCGCGGTGACGGGCGAGCAGATCACCCAGAACGGCCTCGGCGGCGCCGATGTGCACGCCTCCGTCTCCGGCGTCGCCGGGTTCGCGCACGACTCCGAGGAGGAGTGCCTCGAGGACGTCCGCTACCTGCTCTCGCTGCTCCCCCAGAACAACCGCGAACTGCCCCCGGTGGTCCGCGGCGACGACCCGGCCGACCGCCGCACCGACGCCCTCGCCGGCATCGTCCCGGCCGATCCCGGCCAGGCGTACGACATGCGCAAGGTGATCGAGGAGATCGTCGACGACGGCGAGTTCTTCGAGGTGCAGGAGGCCTGGGCGCAGAACGTCGTGTGCGCCTTCGCCCGGCTCGACGGACACGTCGTGGGCATCGTCGCCAACCAGCCGGCCGCCCTGGCCGGGGTCCTGGACATCCACAGCTCCGAGAAGGCCGCGCGGTTCGTCCAGACCTGCGACGCCTTCAACGTCCCGCTGCTCACGCTCGTGGACGTGCCCGGCTTCCTGCCGGGCGTCGACCAGGAGCACAACGGCATCATCCGGCACGGCGCCAAGCTGCTGTACGCGTACTGCAACGCGACGGTCCCGCGGATCTCCCTGGTCGTCCGCAAGGCCTACGGCGGCGCGTACATCGTCATGGACTCGCGGTCCATCGGGGCCGACCTGGCCTTCGCGTGGCCCATCAACGAGATCGCGGTGATGGGTGCGGAGGGCGCGGCGAACGTGGTGTTCCGCAAGGAGATCGCCTCGTCCGACGATCCCGAGGCGACACGAGAACGTCTGGTCAAGCAGTACAAGGCCGAGCTCATGCATCCGTACTACGCCGCGGAGCGCGGGCTCGTGGACGACGTCATCGATCCGGGTGAGACCCGGCAGGTCCTGATCCGCTCGCTGGCGATGCTGCGGGCCAAGCACGCCCCGCTGCCGGAGCGCAAGCACGGCAATCAGCCGGTGTGAGGCCGCGGCGCACGGGCCGCGGTTCCGGATCGGCGGAACCGCGGCCCCTCGCGCGCCCGGCGGGTCCGGCGGGTCCGGCGGGTCCTGCGCGCCGGACGTTCACCGGTCGAAACACCGGGTGCCGGCGCCCACCCCTCCGGATTGGCTCCGAGAGGCCCCGGAAAATCAATTCGGCCGTCAGATGCGTGTGCCGTACCAGGAAAATCGCATAACCCGGAGCATGACGTTTTCCCGGCAATGGCAAATGCGCCGGGCACGTGCGAACCCGGATCACGCGGGCGCGGGTTCGTGCACCACGATGCCGGAATGGAATCAGGTAGGGAGGCAAATCCCGTCGCACCGGCACTGGCGCGCGGCCTGGCACGAATGGGCGACGGCGATCCGGCCGCGCGCGAGCGCGGCTGCGCGCTGCTGGGCCGGGCGGCCGAGCGGGACGAATCGGTGCGCGCCGGGGCGGCGACCGCGCTGGTCGCCCTGGCGCGGCGGGAGAGCGACGTACGGGTGCTGCGGGCCCTGGCGGAGGCGCTCGGCGGGACGGCCGACGGGCGCGCCGTTCCCGCACTCGCCGTCCTCGCGGGGCATCCCGACGACCGGGTGCGCCTGGAGGCGGCCGGAGCGTTCGCGGGGCTGGCCGGCTGCCCGCCGGACGCGGACGCCGTCCGCGCGCTCCTCGCGCTGACCCGTGACGCGGACCCGCGGGTCCGCGACCGGGCGACGTTCGTCCTGGGCTTCCAGCTGGAGGCCGACGGCCCCGAGGTCCGCGCCGCGCTCTGGGAGCGCACGGGCGACGAGGACCGCGAGGTCCGGGAGGAGGGCGTCCGCGGACTCGCCCGGCGCCGCGACCCGCGGGCCGTCCCGTTGTTGGCGCAGTTGCTCGCGCACCCCGACGGCGCGCACGTCCACACCTTCGACGCGGCGCGGATCATGGGCGCCCCCGAGCTGCTGCCCGCGTTGCTGGACTACGAGCCCGAAGGCGCCGGGGTCACCGCCGCCGTGCACGCGTGCGATCCGGTGCGCAGGGCCCGGCTGGACGCGGCCGCCTGGGAGTTGGTGTGCGCGCTGCACCGGCTGCGGCCCGACCTGGACGCGGCCGTCTCGGCGGAGCTCTTCGGCCCGGGGCTCGCCCTGGGCTTCGGCGCCCGCGGCACGTCGGCGGCGTACGACGTGGAGCTCCTGCTCGCGCGCGGGGCCGGCGACCCCGCGGGAGCCGCCGCGCTGGTCTCGGCCGACCTGCCGGGGCGTTCCGGCGTCACCGCCGGGCGCGCGGGCCCGTCCTCCGTGGCGTAGGCGCGCGGGGTGGCCGGCAGGATGCCGGTCAGGCGTCGGCCCGCTTCGGCCGTGCGATGTTCGGCGCTCGGAGTCGGAGTTCGGAGTCGGAGTTCGGGGCAGGCGTACTCGACACCCGCGGCGCCCCCGTGCTGACACTGGGGCCCGACACGCGGGGGGAGGCGGCCATGCGCGGCCGACGGTTCTGGGGGGCCCTCGCGGGCACCGTGCTGGTGCCCGCCGCCGTGATCGGCGGCGTGGCGGTCCACTTCGCGGGCGGAGCGGGCGGAACGGGCGGAGCCTCCGGGGCGGCGGACTCCGTGCCCCATCTGGACACCACGGGGCACTTCTTCCTGGCCGTGGCGGTCATCCTCGCGGCCGCCCACCTCGGCGGCCGGATCGCGCGGCGGGCCGGGCAGCCGCCGGTCATCGGGGAGATCTGCGCGGGGCTGGCGCTCGGCCCCTCGCTGCTCGGGCACTTCGCGCCGGCCGCCACGGGCTGGCTGTTCCCCGCCCCCTCGCTCCGGCTCCTGGACGGGCTCGCCCAACTCGGCCTGGTCCTCTTCGTGTTCGGGGTGGGGCGGGAGCTGGCCGGGCAGGGCCTGCGGGGCGCGGCGACGCAGGCCCTGCTGGTCAGCCAGGCGTCGATGCTCGTGCCGTTCGCGGTCGGCGCGGTCGCCGCAACCTGGCTGCTCGCCTTCGCCGGGCCGCGCGCGGACCCACTCTCCTTCGTGCTGTTCGTGGGCTGCGCGTTGAGCATCACGGCCCTCCCGGTGCTCGCCCGGATCCTCGCCGACCTGGACCTCACCCGGACCGAGCCCGGGCGGCTCGCCCTGTTCGCCGCCGCGGTCGGGGACGGCGGCAGCTGGCTGGTGCTCACCGCGGTCCTGGCGGGCCGGGCGCCCCTCTCGGTCGCGTGGGTGGCATCCCTCCCGCCGCTGCTCCCCCGCCCCGCGCGCCGGCCGGCTCGGGCCCAGCCGGTCGCCCAGACGCAGCCGCCGGGCGGTGCCCCGGTCGCGGACGCGGCGTCGGCGGTGAGCGTGGGGGCGGTGGCGGAGGGGGTTGCCGTCGCCTCCTCGCCACCGGAGCCCGCCGCCCCGGACTTCGGTCCGCCGGCGTGTGCGGCGCCGTCGTCGGAGTCGGCCACCGCGACCCCGACCGCCACCACCGCGGCCGCCGCGGTGAGGGAGAGCACGATGCGCGTGCGCACCGTCTTCTTCCGTCGCGCCTCGACGCGGGACGGGATTCCGGGAGTTCGGCTGCGGCTCATGCCTGGGGGACCTCTCAGCGGGAAGTGGGGAGGACGGTTCCCCGAGCCTAGGGTGGTGACCAGCGAAAATGGCGGCCTGGAGGCGTTCTTCAAGGTCCCATGAGGAAGCCCGCAGGTTCGCCACAGGAACGGCCCGCCGTTCACGCGCCACCAGGCCACCACCCCGGAAGCCAGAGCCTGACGAACCTCAAGACGGCACGCGCACCCTCCCACCACCCGAAGCAGTGGGAGGGTGCGCGTGCCGGTGTCGGTCTGTGTCCGACTCAGCAGGTGATGTACTTCATGGACAGCGAAGTGAAGGTCTGGCCCGAAGGGGCGTAGAGGTTCACCGGCGAGGAGTCACCCTTGGGGCCGGCCCAGGCGCTGTCGTGGTAGCCGCCGCCCGAGAGGTATCCGCGCACGAACGGGCAGCGGCCGTCCGCGTTGTTGTCGTGGACGGTGCCCGAGACCCGGGTGTTGCCGTCGCACCACTGGCCGTTGGCGTAGCCCTGACCGGAGCTGATGGACCAGTTCTGGTTGCACGCGAGCGAGCCGGTGCCTCCGGCGCTCGCGGCGGGGGCCGTCACCACGAGGGCGGTCGCGGCGAGGCCGACGGCGGCGAGGACGCTGCCGAGGGTGTGGCGCTTGCGGGACGAGATCTTCTTGATCACGGTACCTCCCAAGTAAGCGCGGGGGTCGCTGATCGACCCCTGACGCCCCGTCAAATTAACGAACTCCTCCGCCGAATCACATGCGTTACTGCAAACCCACTGGCCCCACGGCCATCATTGGCCTGAACCATTTCCCGGCCTCTGCACCGCCGTCGCACGAAGATCACCAGGTCATGCCCACCACCGGCAGCGGACGGAAATATTCCACCCCGGCCCCTGCGTGCGTACGGTTGGCGGAACCATTTCGGTAGCCGGAAGCCACTGGTCGCACCACCTCTCCCGGCGCTTCGCGGGGGGAGCTGGACGCCTCGAGGACCCTCGCGGACAACGCGCCGGCAGGCTTTCGCATGCCAGCAGGAGGCCGACCACGATGGTGGGCGGCACAGCCGGCCCGGCCCTCGGCTGAGCTCGATTCTCAACTTCGCGCTTGCGCTTCGATCAGGAACCGGTGGTCGTGCACGGTGAATCCGCCCGCACTTCTGAGGTGCCGGTCGAGTCGGCGTAGCGCCGGCTCATGCACGGAGGGCTCGAATCCGGGGAACTGCCAGGGGATGGCGCGCACTTGAAAGACCACCGCCCCGATGTCGTGGAAGGTGTAGGGGCTCATCTCCTCTCGCGCCGTGGTCACGTGAAGGCCCGCGTCTTCCAGTGCCCGTACGGCGACACCCAGGGTCCACCCGTCGGGGTTGCCCGGCGAAGGGATGCCGAGGGCTTCGTTCAGTCCCAACTGGTTGCGGCCGCCCACCTGCTGGGTGAGGAGCCGGCCGCCCGGCGCGAGTGCGGCGCGGACGCTTGCCGCATCCAGCGATCCGTGGCGGTTGAGGATCAGGTCGAAGGGACCCGGCGGCAGGTTCGAGCCCGATGCCCGGTGGACCTCCACCCCCAGCGGAGCGAGGTGTTGCCGCGCCAGGCGGAGGTTGGGCACCCAGTTCTCGGTGGCCACGCTCCGCGGCGGCAGCGGGGCGAGCGAGGCGAGGAGTTCGCCGCCGCCGGTGTCGACGTCCAGGAGGCTTCGCGCGCGCGGGAGCAGGGCTCGGGCGTGCCGCACGTAGTCCCACGAGGGCCCCTCACCGTGCGCCCGGCCCTCCAGCCAACTGAAGTCCCAGCCCGACATGGTCGCCTGTCGGGCTTCCACGATGCGCTCTTCGTAGCCGTTGGCGTTCGTCATGGGGGCACGCTACGCCCGCCGTGGAGGCGTACGGATTTCTTTTCGACCGGACGCCTCCGCAGCGGCGGCGGAGGTCACGGTTCACAGCACACCGAGCCATCGGGCTGGCCCGGAGCGCCTGACGATGCTAAACAGGAACCCCAGATGTAGTTACACGTGTAACATCCTGTAACGCCCAGCATCCGGCATCACGCCACGGAGGCTTCGAAGCTCAGATGTCCACCTCACCTCGGCCGATGTCTCTGCCCTTCTCCTGGGCCGACCAGGAACACCACCTCGTCAGCCACCTTTCGGCGCTCATCCGCCTGGACACCTCGAACCCTCCGGGCCATGAGATCGCCGTCGCACGCCACCTCTCCCGCGAGCTGTCCCTCTCCGGTATCGCACACGAGGTCCTGGAGTCCGAGCCCGGACGGGCCAACCTGGTCGCCCGGCTGCCCGGGACCGGACAGGAGCCACCGCTCATGCTGCTGGGCCACGCCGACGTGGTCGGCGCCCCACCCGGCGGATGGAGCCGTCCCCCCTTCTCGGGCGAGGTCGCCGACGGCCGCGTGTGGGGCCGCGGGGCACTCGACATGAAGGGCCAAGTCGCCGCGAGCCTGCTGATCATGCAACTCCTCGCCGCGCACCGGACCCCGCTCCGGCGGGACGTGCTGCTGGTGGTCACCGCCGACGAGGAAGCCGGCAGCCGGTTGGGGGCCTACTGGCTGTGGGAGAACCACCGCAGCCTCGTCGAGGCCGAGTTCGCGTTCAACGAAGGCGGCGGCCAGCGCTTCATGACGCCCGGCGGCCCCGTCTACACCGTCCAGGTGGCCGAGAAGGGCAGCGCCCGGATGCGGGTCACCGCTCGCGGACCGGGCGGCCACGCCTCCGTCCCGCGCTCGGAGTCGGCGGTCTTCAGGCTGGCCGAGGCCCTGTTGAGGCTGCGCGCGTTCGCCCCGGAATCAGTGTTGCTGCCGACCTCGCGGCGCATGCTCAGCACCTTGGCGGACCTGCATCCGGGCCCGGGCGCGGAGGCGATCGAGCAACTGCTGAAGGACCCGACCTGGGACCGGGCACACAGCCTGCCCATCGATCCCGTCCTGCGGGAGTTCGTCGTCGCCGGGCTGCACAACACCGCCACTCCCACCGTGCTGTCCGCGGGGCAGCGCCAGAACGTCGTGCCCGTCGAAGCCGACGTGGTGCTCGACGGCCGCCTCCTTCCGGGCGAGCTGCCCGACCGGTGGGTGGCGGAGGTCCAGAGGGCGGTCGGAGACCGTGCCGAGGTGTCGCTGCTGCACGGCAGAGTGAGCCACGGCGTGCACGACGACCCGGGACTCCTGCGGGTTCTGGGCGACACCGTCGCGGCCCACGAACCGGGTGCACGGGTGCTGCCGTACATCAATCCGGCCGCCACGGATGCCCGCGCCTTCCCCGACACGAAGGTCGTCGGATTCTTTCCCTCCGCCAGTGACGCGGACGTCATGCGACTCATCCACGCACCTGACGAGCACACCCGGATCACCGACCTGATGTTCGGCGGGAAATGCCTGCTCGACGCGGTCCTCAGACTGTCCACGTGAAAGGAGCCACCCCATGGGTGTCATCATCGAAACCTCGACCGGCAAGGTCGAGGGAACGGCCGAAGACGGACTGTCGGTCTTCAAGGGGATTCCCTACGCCCTCCCCCCGGAAGGGCCCCTCAGGTTCCAGGCCCCCGCTCCGGTCCCCGCGTGGGACGGTGTCCGTCCGGCCACGTCCTTCAGCGCCGCACCGCCACAGCTGCCGATGGTTCCCGGAATGCCCTCGGTCGCCGGAGGACGGCCTGGACTGCCTCAGCATGAACGTCTGGACCCCGGGGAGCGCCGGTGACCGGCTGCCGGTCATGGTGTGGATCTACGGCGGCGGGTGGAAGACGGGCCATTCCGCCGACCCGAGCTACGACGGCGAGGTACTCGCCCGGGGTGGCGTGGTCATGGTGACGTTCAACTACCGCGTCGGATTCGAGGGGTTCGGCTTCGTACCGGGGGCACCCGCCAACCGGGGCTTCCTCGACCAGGCCGCCGCACTCGCATGGGTACGGGAGAACATCGCGGCCTTCGGCGGCGACCCGGACAACGTGACGATCTTCGGCGAGTCCGGCGGGGGCGCGTCCGTCGCCGCCCTGCTGACCGCACCCGGCGCGCGCGGTCTGTTCCGTCGCGCCATCGTGCAGAGCATGGCCGGGCGCTTCCTGCCCGAGGAGGAAGCCCGGCGGATCGCCACGATGATCGGGGAAGCGGCCGGCGTGAGCCTCGACGCGCTGGCTTCCGTGTCCCCGGAAGCCCTGCTGGCGGTTCAGGACGAGCCTCTGCCCGCGATGAGGGCGGATCCGGCGAACTGGACGACTCCCGAGGCCATCACCGCGTTCTCACCCGTCATCGACGGCATCACCGTGGTCGACAAGCCATGGCTCGCCCTCCGTTCGGGGTGCGCACGTGACGTCGACTTGATCTCCGGCTACACGCATGACGAGTTCACGCTGTTCGCGATGGGACGCGGCCTCGTCAAGATGGAACTCGGTGCGATGGTCAAGGCCTTGCCCATGATGTTCGCGGCGGCACGCGCGGGATTCCGCGATCGGGCATCGCGGAAGCGGAAGTCGGCGCAGCCCCCGGCGAAGATCCGCGACCTCGACCTCGGTGCCGTCGCCGATGGACTGGGGCTCGGCCGTCAGGCCGCAGCCGACTACCGCGGCGCCCACCCGGATCTGACCGACCCCCAGCTGTACGTCACCATGTTCTCGGACGCGTTGTTCCGGATGCCCGCGACGTGGTTGGCCGAGGCACACGCCGCGTCGGGCGGACGAGCGTGGCTCTATGACTTCACGTGGAGCAGTCCGGCTTTCGGCGGGGCACTCGGCGCCTGTCACACCGTGGACATCCCGGCGACCTTCGGCCACACGCGAGGACCCCTGGCCGGCTTCCTGTTCGGCGGCAAGGCCCCGTCCCAGGACTTCACGCGCCTGTCCGAACTGCTCCGCGCCTCCTGGACATCCTTCGCCGCCTCGGGGGATCCGGGCTGGGCACCCTTCACGACGGACCGGCCGACGACTCGCCTCTGGGACAGCGAACCGTCGGTCGTCGAGGACCCGCTCGCGGCATCCCGCCGCATCTGGCACAAGGAGTCGGGTCTCTGACGACGCGGGACACATCGGGTCGGGGGCCTGCCTCCCGGGCCCCCGGGTCGGACGTCGCGAGCGGCCGCCCGGGGGAAACCGCCCTGGTCCACGATGGCGAGGACGTACGTCAACTGGCGGAAGCCCACGGTTCAGCGCGGTCCGTCCACGACGAACCGCACGCCCCCGTCACCGCCGCGCCGGAGCAGGCCGGCCGTGGGGGCGGGGAAATGGGTGCCGATCACGAGCGTTCCCGTGTCGGCGTACCGGTCGACGAATGCCCGCCGGGTGGCAGCGGCCCGCACCGCGTCGGTGTCGGCGAGGCCGGCCACGTCCGGTTCGATGAACTGCACCGGATGGTGCACCAGGTCACCGGTGATCACGGCGCGCTCCCCGCCGGATTCGACCACGACCGCGACCTGGCCCGGGGTGTGCCCGGGGGCGGCTTCCAGGCGTACGCCGTCAGCCACCTGGTGGTCGTCCCCGACGAAGTCGACGAGCCCCTCGTCGATCAAGGGCTGCATCGTGTCGTGGAGGCCGACGTCCCCCTCGTCGGCCCAGTGGTCCCATTCCACCCGGGTGACGAGGTGGCGTGCACGGGGGAACGTGGGCACCCACTTCCCCTCCACCAGGCGCGTGTTCCACCCGATGTGGTCGAAGTGGAGGTGGGTGCACACCACCGTGTCGATCGATTCCGGAGGGTAGCCGAGGGCGGCGAGGTCTTCGAGCCACGTCGAGTCCAGCATGCGCAGGAACGGCACCGACGCCCGGGCATTGCCCACACCCGTGTCCACGAGGATCCGGCGCGCACCGGTGTCCACGACCAGCCCGTGGACCGAGAGCACGAAGGTCCCGTCGGCCCTGGCGAAGTCGGGAGCGGGCCACGGGTACCTCTTCAAGAGTGCGGTGTCGTCCGTCCGCAGGGCCCCCGCGACGGGCACGGTGACTTCCGCCTCCAGCACCTTGTGAATCACCGTCGTACCGATACGCCACGCCGTCATGCGAGCCTCCACTTGATGATTGATCGAAGAATATTGACGCTCGCCAAATTTACGCAATACCCTGAGGCTCACGACCCCCACTCCCTCGTTCCTTGGATCCCTCGATCCCTCGATCCCGGCCTGGAAGGACTCACTGGATGGGCTTCACCCAGGACCGCACCGCGCCCGTCGTACACACGCGATCGGGCCCGATCCGCGGCGCCGTCGAAGATGATCTGGCCGTGTTCAAGGGCGTGCCGTACGCCGCACCCCCCGTCGGGCCCCTCCGGTGGCGCCCCGCGCAGCCGCACCGGGGATGGAGCGACACCCTCGACACGACGGCGTACGGCCCCGGTTCGCCGCAGGCCGTCCGCGAGGGCGACCCGATACTCGGCGGCCACGGCTTCGCGCCCTTCGACGAGGACTGTCTGACACTCAACGTGTGGACGCCCGGCATTGACGACGCCCGCCGACCCGTCCTGGTCTGGATCCACGGCGGCGCCTTCATCTCCGGCTCCGGGGCGATGCCGAACTACTCGGGCGAGACGTTCGCGCGGGGCGGCGACCTGGTGGTGGTGAACCTCAACTACCGGCTCGGACCGCTCGGCCTGCTGCACTTCGCGGCGGACGACGGCGCCGAGTGCGGCAACCTCTGGCTCACCGACCAACTCGCGGCGCTGCGCTGGGTGCAGGACAACATCGCGGCCTTCGGCGGGGATCCCGGCAACGTCACCGTCGCCGGCCAGTCCGCCGGCGCCCTGTCCGCGACGGCGCTCGCGGGCCACGCCGACGGCGGCCGGCTCTTCCGCCGGGCCATCCTCCAGAGCGTCCCGCTCGCCATGCCCCTCGCCACACCGGCCGAGGCCCTGGCCCGTACCGCCGCCTATCTGGAGATCGTCGGTGCGAAGGACGTGGACGAACTGCGGACGGTGCCGTGGCCGCGACTGGTCGGGGCCACCGCCGGACTCCTCGCGGCCACCATGGAATGGGGGCACTGGACCGCGCCGTTCATGCCGGTGCTCGACGGCGTGACGGCGGCGCGGCAACCGGTCGAGAACCTGCTCGACGGTCCGGGTGCGGACATCGACGTACTCATCGGCTGGACCGCGGAGGAGTCCTCTTTCGCCTTCGCGCTGGGCGAGGCGTACGCGTCGGCGACCGCGGAACAGGTGCTCCGGCGGGCGCGGGACAGCTTCGGCGACGGTGCGGCCGAAGCGTACGCGGCGTACGCGGCCGCCCGCCCGGGCGGCCGGCCGATCGACGTCCTCATCGACCTGACCACCGACGAGCTGTTCAAGAAACCCACCCTGGCGTTCGCGGAAGCGCGGGCGGCACGAGGTCGCCCGGTCTGGGCGTACGAGTTCGCTTTCCCCACCCCCGCGCACGACGGCCGCCTGGGTGCCCCGCACTGCCTGGACCTGCCGTTCGTCTTCGACAATTTCGACAAGTGGTCGCACGCGCCGTTCCTGGCGGGGATGGACACCCGGAGCAGGGACGGCCTCGCCAGGACCGTGCACCAGGCGTGGATCTCGTTCGTACGCACCGGCGACCCCAACCACTCGGCCATGCCGCGCTGGGACCGCTACGACCGGCCATCGCGCACCACCATGCGCTTCGAGGCCGCATTGCTCCGGTAGCGTGGCCGGATGATCTCCGGTGACACTCTCCTCGAGCGGCTGCGGGAGCTGGCCGCCCGAGTGCCGTTCGACCTCGCGGTACAACCCGGCGCCACGGCTGCCGACTTCGACCGCTGGCCCGTCCCGGTGCCGGCCGAGGCCCGCGAACTGCTGGGCCGACTCGGTGGCTTCGCCGTGCCGCCGGTGGAGTTCACGCTGACCGGCCACCCCCGCCAGGCCGGCGACCACGGCCTGCCGCACCCCCACTGGCTGGTCACCGACGACGGGGGCGGCGGCGTCACCTGGGTCGACATCGAGGCCGACGGCCGGTGGGGCCAGGTCCTGATGCAGTACCGCGAGGGCGGCCTCCACGTCGAGGCCGAGTCGCTGCCGCACTGGCTCGACCGGCTCATCGGCACGGCGGAGGAACTGGTCGAGCAGACCGGCTTCGAGGAGGGCGTCCAGCCGTACGCCGACGACTTCTGGGACCTCCTGCAGCTGGACGGCCCCGAACTGCCGCTGCACCCCGCAGCCGAACTCCGCGGCAGCCCGGACCCGGTGGTCGCCCGCCTCGCCGCCCGCGTGCCGGACGGCGCGCTGATCGCCGACCTCCGCGGAGTCCTGCCGGGCAGCCGCGCCCGCTTCGACCGGGAGCTCGGGCGGTACCGCCTGACCCGGGCCGTCGGCGACCCGGTGTTCGCCGCCGTTCCCAGCCAGGACTGATCCGGGGTGTGAGCGGTCCTGCAGTCCGAAATCCGGTAGACGTGGCAGGAATACTGCCGTCATGGCCGTTACTCAGCAGCTCGCCCGCATCCCCGAGGGGCATCTCGCCGCCTGCCGTCAGTCCGCCGGTGCGTCCCCGGACCGCGATCCCCACTGGGATCCACCGGCGTACGACGTGCTGGACCTGGACTGGGCACCGGCGCTGCTGAAACGCGTCGGCGAGGTGGCCGGACTCGAAGAGGTCCATCTCGATGCTCTGCGCCGGGCCACCGACGGCGACACCGCTCTTGACCTCGGCTTCCTCGACACTCACCCACACGCCATAGCCCCCTTCGGGGGCGCCCCCACCGGCCTGGGCGTCTCTCAGGTGGCGCACGTCTCCGAACTGCTGGGCCAGATCGACATGCCCGTCCTTCTCGCCGGCCTGCCGGCTGCCGGCCTGCCGGCCGATGAGCGTGACGCCGCAGCCTTGATCTGCCAGTTGGGCGGCCCCATCACCGGCGGTCTGAGGACGTACCTGCTGGAGCACTTCAACGCCTTGCGCGACTTCTACCTCGACGCAGCCGAGCGCCACCTGCTCGTCGTGCTCTGGTGGGACTGACCCGCGACCCACCACGCGTCCCGACCGCGAGCACCTGGGGAAATTACGGGCTCTGTCGCTGATCTTGTGATCGGGCGTGTGTTGTCGGTGGCGCCTGTCATCCTGTCCGGCGTGTACTTCGCGGAGTTTCGAGGTGCTCCTGCCTCATCTGTCCGGTGTCGTGGTGGAGTTGGTCGAGCGGTCAGTCGGCGGGATTACGATGCATGCCCGTGTCCGTGCGGCCGACGCGCTGTGCCCGCACTGCCGGAGCGCATCGGGACGGGTGCACGGCCGATACCTGCGACGGCTGTCTGACGCGGCGATCAGCGGCACCCGGGTGGTCATCGAGCTGCTGATACGCCGGTTCCGGTGCCTCAACGCCGCCTGCGCGGCCGTGACGTTCGCCGAGCAGGTCACCGGGTTGACCAGCCCGCATGCCCGCTACACCCCGCTGATGCGCGGGACGCTGACCTCGATCGCGCTGGCGCTGGCCGGGCGGGCTGGAGGCCGACTCGCGGTGGCGCTGGGGGTCCCGGTGGCGAAGGACACCCTGTTACGCCTGCTCAGAGCCTTCCCCGAGGAGCCGGCCGGGCAGGTCCGGGTGCTGGGCGTCGACGATTTCGCGCTACGGAAGGGGGACTCGTACGCCACCATCCTGGTCGACCTGGAGCGGCGCCGTCCCATCGACGTGCTGCCGGGACGAGACGCCGAACCACTGGCCGCCTGGCTGCGTGACCACCCCGAGGTGGAGGTCATCTGCCGGGACCGGGCCGGGGTGTACGTGGAGGGCGCCCGCACCGGTGCCCCGCAAGCGGTGCAGGTCGCCGACGCGTGGCACCTGTGGAAGACCTCGGCGAGGCGGTCGAGAAGACGGTCGGCGCCCATTACGCCTGCGTGCGGGCCGTGTTCGAGAAAGTGCCGGCACCCGAACCCGCCGACGCGCCCACTGATGACGCAGGCCAGGTGACGGCACCGGTCGGGACCCTGGACGTCTGCGGGCGCGAGCGCCGCCTGGTGGTCCGGACCCGGGAACGGTTCACCCTGGTCCAGGACCTGCTGCACGAGGGAGCCTCGCTGGAGTCGATCTGCCACCGGCTCCAGCTGGACCGTTCCACAGTCCGCCGCTTCGCCCGCGCGACAAGCATCGACGAACTCCTGGCCAAGGCGGTCAACCGGTCCACCATCCTGTACGAGTACCGGCCCTACCTCCACCAGCAGTGGAACGAGGATCGCCACGACACCGCTCAACTTCACCGCGACATCTCGGCCCTCGGCTTCACCGGAAGCATCCAGGCCGTCCGCCGCTACCTGCGGAACTTCACGCCCTCGGCTCCCGCGCCGGCGCCCAGGCCCGCGCCGCGGCCCCGCCGCATCGTCCGGTGGATCATGACCAATCCGGGCAACCTCCCGGACGAGGACACCCTCACCCTCAAGGAGATCCGCGCCGGCTGCCCCGAACTCGACGCGGTCACCGACCACGTCCGCGACTTCGCCGAGATGATGCGCGACCTGCGCGGCGACCAGCTGCCCCAGTGGATGGAGCGGGGCGCAGGACCCCCTGCCCGCACTGCACTCCCTGGTCAACGGGCTTCGCCGCGACCAGGACGCCGTCATCGCCGGACTCTCCAGCCCCTGGAGTTCTGGCCAGGTCGAGGGACAGAACACGCGAGTGAAGTTCATCAAGCGGGCCGGGTACGGCCGCGCCAACTTCGACCTTCTGCGCAAGCGGATCCTGCACAGAACCTGATGGCCAGTCACAAGATCAGCGCCCGAGCCCACAGCCCCGCAATCGCCGATCACGAAATCGCGACGGCAGCCGCGACCGGGCCCCAGCGTCCCTTTCCGTGCTCCTCCATGGCCGGGCGTGCGCCCGTGCTGGGCGGGCCTGGTGGCGCCGGCCAGCGGCGAACCCACGGCGTCGGGGCAGCGAGAATGGCGGGATGGACGGACTGGGTGGGGCGCTGGAGCGGGCAACTGCGGATGGCGATGTGGTGGACGGCTGGCTCCAGGGGCTGGCGGGCAATCAGGTGCTGCCGGTGGAGATGCTGGCCCGGCTGCTGGAGTTCGACGAGCTGCCGATGCCGAGCTTCTGGCTCAAGTACAGGACCTTGGATGCCGCAGCGACGGAGCTGCTGGTGGCTTCGCCGCAGATCCAGCACCGGCTGGACGTGACGGAGAACGCGACGGCGGACGTCGACGTGCTGGCCCGGCTCGCGCGGGATCCGGAACCACGGGTCCGGTTCGTGTACGCGGTGATGCTCTTCGAGTACAAGCGCCGTATCCCTGCCGGGGTGCTGGAGATCCTGGCGCAGGACCTGGAACCGAAGATCCGGCGGATCGTCGGCGGGAGTGAGAAACCGCCCGTCGCGGTGCAGGAGCCGCCGCCCGTGCTGACGGCGGAGCAGCGGGTGACGCACCCGGATCCGGCGGTGCGGATGAAGGCCGCCGCTGATCCCGAGGTACCGACCGTCCTGGCCCTGCGACTGGCGGAGGATCCCGAGAACGACGTCCGGCTCGCGGTGTCGATGCGGGAGGAGCTGACGGAGGAACAGCGCACGGCCATCCCTTGCACGGTGTGGCAGCACTTCTGGTCGCCGCCGCCCTGGATCGCACGGCAGGCGACCGACCCGGAGGCGGCCCGCCGGATCGCGCGGTCGGCGCACGTCGGGCTGCGGCGGGTGCTCGCGGCTCAGCCGCACCTGACGCCGGGCGTGGTGGCCCTGCTGGCCGCGGACGAGGACGAGTGGGTGCGGCGCACATTGGCCGAGTCGTGCGAGGACGCGCCGCACGAGCTGCTGGTGGAGTTGTACGCCACGGTGCAGGACCGGTACTGGTCGGGGTACCGCAACCACCGCAACTTCGCCCGGCCCGGGTTGGCCCGGTTCGCCGACGACCCCAACCCGCGGCTGCGGCACGCCGCGTTGGACGACCCGGAGGCCGGGCCGGAGCTGGTGCTGCGGCTGGCCGACGACCCTGAGGTGGGTGGCTGGGCGGTGCGCGACCCCAGGCTGCCCGCCGACGAACTGCTCCGGCGGCTCACCCTGCCGGCACATGCCGCCGCTGCCGCAGGCAATCCGGCACTGCCGGTGGCGGTCATGCACCACCTGCTGGACCTCGCCCGGGCACGCTGACCTTAGGCGAGCGGCTGATGCATGGCCTGCAGGGCGATCAGCCCGCCGTCCAGCGAGAGGTATCCGACCACCTCGGCCAGCACCACCAGGGCCGTCAGGCCGACGCAGCGTCACAAGATCAGCGACAGAGCCGAAGTGCGTGACCGCCCACACGAGGCCGTACGGAACCAGACAGACGGCGTCCGGACGGGCCGGGACGAACAGGTCCGCCGGTGGCGTCGCGGCACCGGCACTGCGCCAACCCGGCAAGGTGTCGCGGCCACCCGCCGACGGACCCCGCGTGACGGCCGGGTCCGGCATACGGTCGAGTGACCGGCCGACCCCTGCCGCCGGCACCGGAACAGGAGCAGCCCATGCTTCTCTACGCCCAGACCCCCGCACGGCGGAACCGACAGATCCTCGCGGACCTGATCGCCGTACTGCTGATCGCCGCCACGGTGAAGTTCGCCCTCACCGTCCACGGCGCGATCATGCGGCTGGCCGAACCCGGCCGCAAGGTCGAGAGCTCCGGCGAAAGCCTCGCCGACGCCCTCGCCGAAGCCGGCGACACCGCCTCCAACGTGCCACTCGTCGGCGACCTGCTGAGGAAACCGTTCCGGTCCGCGGCTGACGCCGGCATCGGACTCGCCGACGCGGGACAGTCACTGCAGGATGTCGTCAGCCAGGTGGCCACCCTCGCCACCCTCGCCCTGATCATCCTCCCCGTGGCCTTCATCCTGCTGCTGTGGCTTCCCCTGCGCGTGCGCTGGATCCGCCGCAGCGCCGCCGTCCGGGACCTCCTCGACGCACCCGGAGGCGCCGACCTGCTCGCCCTGCGCGCCCTCACCGGACCGCCGCGCGCGCTCTCCACGATCCCCACCCCTGCGGGCGGCCTCGCCGACGCCTGGCGCCGCGGCGACCGGCAAGTCATCGCCGACCTGTCCGAGATCGCCCTCAGGCGGGCGGGCCTGAAGCCCTGACGGGCGCGGCAGGACGGAGGACCGAGCCGGGAGGAGCGGTGCGGACTCGCCGGAGAATGCCTCGACTCCCCCCGCGCCGACCAAAGCGCCCGCTACCGCGAACTGGTCGCCGTAGCAGCCCTGGACCAGCTGGGCCGTGGTCAGTGGATGACGATCTCGGCGCCGTCACACCCGGCGAGGCCCGGCCCAATCCACCCCTGAAAGGGGTCACTCGCGCACGAGACCAGAACCTCCTGATCCCCTATTCGCTCCTGGCTCCTTGGTCATCCACGGGCTGGAGCTCACGGGCCACGTCCGCGGCGGTGCCGTCGAGCTTTCGCCCGAAGGCGGCCGCGAGGACAGCGGGGAGGTCGGCCTCCGGGACAGCCCCGCGCACTTCCGACAGGACGCGGGGAAAGTCGCCGTCGTCGATGATGCCCAGGTGCTCCTGGCGCAATTGGTGGATGACCTGGACGAGTTCAGGCCGCAGCTGCATCCAGGCACGGGAGGTACGGATCTCCTCCTCGACCTGCTCCATGAACCAGCGCATGACCTCGAAGGGGATGTCCACGTGCCGCCCGTCGGGGTCGAAACTCACCGTCGGCTCCCTCGCTGGGTCCTCGTCCGGGACGACCGCGCCCACAAGGGTTCGTTGCTCGGCGACGAGGTCCAGTTCCAGGTACCAGGCATCGTCAGGCAGGGAGTACATCGCGGTGATCGCGTAGTCGCCGTTGGGGTGCGGGATGGGCATGGCCGGATGCTGTCACACTCGTCCGGCGGCAGATCTGCCGGTCTCCCGTCCCCCACGGCGGTACCCCCTGGCGGCTGCTCCGCTCCGCCTGTGGTGCCGATGCTGATGCAGCTCGCCTGCGATCCCGTGTTGGACAGGGCTCTCCCTGGAACGCGAGGTCTGACCCTGGTCGGCGGTTACGCAGGCGCCGACGGCCGGCGCCGGATGCGCGAGCCGCAGGTCGCTTGACCGCGGCTCACGGTCGGCGGGTGCTGCTCGGCAGAGGCGACGCACAGGTCTTCCACCAGCGCGCGAAGAACCTCGGTCGATGCGGCACGCGGCTTGGATCGGGTGGGCCGGACCTCAGTCAGACGGCGGGCGGCGTCAGATCGAACCGCGAGATGACCTCGGGCAGCCAGGCGGGCCGTCCGAACTCGAGCCCGTACTTGGCGGCGAGCACCGGCACTGCGTCCTCGGTCGGCGGCGGCCCGTCGGCGAGCATCTCGGCCAGCTCGCGGAAGAAGTGCTCGAATCCGGCCGGACTGATGATCTCGATCATTCGGGCCGGGACGGGGCCCGCGTTCCACATCGCGTGAAGCTCCCCGCGCGGCTTGGTGATGTAGCCGCCGGGGCCCAGAACGGTTTCGCGGTCGCCGGACCGGAAACCGATCTCGCCCTCGGTGACGATCGAGTACTCGTCCTCCCGGGTGTGCAGGTGCGGCGGCACCAGTGCCCCGACCGGGAAGGGGTGCTCAACGACGGAGACCGCACCATCGGTGTCGGCACCCCACAGCTTGAAGGCGACCCCGATCGAGCCGAGGAAGACCTCGGTCCCCTCGCCGGGGCGGACGATGGTGAGCGGCGGGGCCAGCGGCTCTGTCATGGCGATCACTCCTCGACAGAATTTGGAGATACACTGGTGTTCCATTAAAAGGTTTCACCATGGATCCCGGGATGTCAAGAGTTGAGTGAACAGCAGCGTTCACCGAAACCACGTGGCTACGAGATGCGCAAACGCGCCGAGGACGTGGGCCGGACGCGGCAGCGCATCGTCGAGGCCGCGGTGCATCTCCACGGCACCTCGGGCCCGGCGTGGACGACCATCGCGGCGATCGCCGAGCGCTCCGGGGTCACCCGGCTGACCGTCTACCGGCATTTCCCGGATGAGACGGCGTTGTTCGAGGCCTGCTCGGGACACTGGCTGTCGCGGCAGAGGCTGCCCCGACCCGAGGAGTGGGGCGCGATCGAGAACCCCGTCGAGCGGCTGTCGGCCGGGCTTGCCGACCTCTACCGCTTCTATCGCGCGGGCGAGCGGATGCTGACACTGGTCATCCGCGACGCGCATGCCGTACCCGAGCCGATCCGCGAGGCCCGAGCAAAGATGACCCGGCAGTACATCGAAGTACTGTCCGATGCCTGGCCGGAGGCCGCCGACCCGGTCCGCCGTGCGGTGATCGGACATGCCGCGGCGTTCTCCTCGTGGCGTTCTCTGTGCCGGGAGCAAGGGCTCACGAACCGCGAGGCGGTCGAGGTCATGGTCACGCTGGTGGAAGCGGTCGGCACCAGGTCCTGAGATCCGAGGACGTTCTGATCCTCTGCGCCCGCGACGGGGCGGCTGTGGCCACGGCCCGGCGGTGGGGCGGCAGCCGCATCCGGTTCGCGTCCCCGCCGAGCAATGGCCGCCGCATGGCCCGGCCGCCGGCCAACCCGGCCATCGGGTCGAGGTCGTGCCGGGTTTCCTTGGCGAAACCAAGTCCTCGCACCGCGCCGGCGCCGCAGGGTCCCGACGTCGCTGGCGAACGCAGTCGACGTCGCCCGAGCGCGGCCGCTCCTCCGACCTACCGAACGATCCAGGACGCTCGGCCCCGTCATCCTGCCGCTCGCTCGGGCACCTGCGAGGAATCCAGGTGCTCCCGCCCCAGGGAGTCAGGGAAGGAACGTCACCGCCGGGAAGGCCGGGGACGGCCCATCGAGCAGGTGCCCCGGACAGTGGCGCAGGTGCTCGTCGAAGAACGCGAGCGGGTAGGCCTGCTGGATCTTCACCGCCTGGTCGGGATCGAGGGTGCCGATCACGTCCTGGAGCTGCTGCCCGGTCCATCCGTACAACTTCGCCACTTGCGGGAACAGCGCCTCGTTGTCGCCGTAGGAGATGTGAACGGCGCCCTCGGCCTGAATGTCCAGCCGCCAGCCCCGCAGGTGCGACCAGAATGCGGCGGCCTCGGGATCCGTGGCCCGGCTGAACTCGGCGGACATCATCATGAACGGCCGTTCCAGTTCGCCGGCCAGCGGCGGGTTCATCTGCATCGGGCCGTCGAGGCTCAGCCCGGCCCGGATGCGCTCGTCCGCGAGCGTGGCGCACGCGGTGGCCGTCCCCCCCTTCGACCAGCCGAACGCGCCCATGCAGCGCGGGTCGAGTGCGCCGAGCAGCCCGGCCGGCAGCTTCCTGTGGTCGACGTCCGGATTCCGTCCCGCGGCGATCTGCTCTACGCAGTCGAGGACGAAGCGCAGGTCGGCGGCGAAGTCCCCGGGCAGCGTCGGCGCCTGCCTGTCCTGGAGCGGGACGGCGACCCGGCCGTCGGGGAACTCGGTGTACGTGTCGTACTGATGCGCGATCGTCACGGCCGCATATCCGTGACTGGCGAGCTCCTGGACCATGACGGTGTGGTCGCCCTGGTGGCTGTGCGCGCCGTGCGAGAAGACGACGACGGGCAGCCGCCGGCCTGACCTGCGCACCGGAGCGCCCACGCGGCCGGCGGTGAGCGGCCCCAGGGAGGCCAGATCACTGAACCCGGCGTCGTCGAGGAACGCCTGAAATGCCCCGGCCGGCATCCAGGGCGCCACCGGGTACCGCTGGACGTCCCGGGCGGGGTACCAGACGGTGGCCATCAACTCACGGAAGTGTCCGGGCCCCGCGATGGCGTCGGGGCGCGATCGGTCGACGAGGTGCAGCTGGACCGTGCCCACGGGGTGCGGCCCCGTCGGCGCGGGAAGTGTGAGCCGCTTCGGAGCGTCGGCGGCCACAGCCTGGCCGGCCCACGCGGGGCTGGTGGCGGCCAGCGGTACGGCGGCGCCGACAGCGAGCGCGGCTCCCAGCACGCGTCGGCGCGACATGCCCTCGCGGCTGATGAACGGTGTGGTGGTCATGGTCCCTCCCATGGTGACGCATCGTCAACTGTGCCGCTGCGGATGGTCCGTGGGCACAGGGGAACGCTGTCACGTGCCTTCCTGCGTGGCATCGGCTCACCGATGGACAACGCGCGAGGGCATAGGCCCACGGGTTTACGCCCCGGTGCTGATGCGGTCGGCGGTGTCGTCCGGTAGCCAGGCACTCCGGTCACCGGCCGAGGTCCTGGCCCGCTGGGCGCAGTCGCGGCGGTCGCAGACCTCACCGGGCTAGGCCCACCGGCGCTGAATCGCTGGAGCGACCCGCCGGACAAGGAGCTAGTGCTGTGACCGGAAAGGTCCACCGGGGCGCGGCGCCCGGCACGGCACCTCGCCGCGTTGTCGGACCACACCGGTACGTCCAGTACGAGCCGCGGCCCTCCGCCCGGGGGCCCCTCCCGGCGGTAGCTGGGGGAGAGGCACCGCACCGGACACCGCGACCCGGCAAACCTTCCCGGCCACAGCACCAGGTGGAACAGGTTGGGCCCGTCGAAAAACACTTCGACATCGATCGCGTGATCGGGGACGCTTCGCGCGATGACCAGAATCGACGACACACCGCCCGCGTGGGACGAGCGCACCCAGCTCACCACGTTTCTCGACTACACACGTGATACCGCCCGCGCCAAGTGCGACGGCGTCTCCGCGGAGAACGCCCGCAAGGCGCTCCTGCCGGGCTCACCGCTGATGACCATGAGCGGATTGATCAACCACCTCCGCTGGGTCGAGTACTACTGGTTCCAGGTGGTCTTCCTCGGCGAGGAAGACCGGGGCCCCTGGACCGATGAGGACCCCGACCGCGAGATGCGTATCGCCGTCGACTTCCCGCTCACGCAGTTGCTCGACGAATACGCCGAACAGAGCGCCCGCTACCGCGAACTGGTCGCCGGGAACAGCCTGGACACCCAGGCCAAGGGAGCCGTCCGTGACGGTCTCCATGTCGACCTGCGCTGGATCCTCCTTCACCTCACCGAGGAGACGGCCCGCCACAACGGCCACCTGGACATCCTGCGCGAGATGCTCGACGGCCAGACCGGCGACTAGATCCGGCGGAGATCACGGGCGGAGCCAGCGTCGGATCGAGGCGACGGTGGCGGTGCCGTGGAAGATGTAGCCGCGGTTGCGAGAGGTCGAGTCGACGCTCACCATCGACCAGCCGATCCGGCCTTCCGCGTCGGCGTCGGCGTCGGCACGTCTGCTCCAGGTCCTCGATGGCGATGGGGAAACGCACGCTCAGCAGGCGTGGAGCACCCCCGAAGCACTCGACGAACGCCCCCGCACCGCAGCGCGGATCACCACCACCGGGGCGGTCCTCCGCCTGGCTTTCCACCCACACCGCCGGTCGGCCGACCCTCGGAGTAGGGGCGGACCCCGCAGACCGCTGAACGGGCGTCAGCGGGAGCCGCCCCCTTCAGGGGTCCGGGGTCGGCTAGCCGATCGCGGGGTGCGCCGAGATCCCGACGTACTCGGGAGCGAGGCCGACAAAGCCGTTGACCTCGGTGGGGGGGCGAGGCCGGGAGTGGCCTTGTCCTTGCCGGTGAGGGCGTCGAGCGCGAACACCCGCTTCTGGTACTGCTTGTCGACCACCGTGCACACGATCATCGAGCGCCGGTCGTGCCAGCAGGAAAGATCTGTCGGTTCGCCCAGTGCCTTCTCGTCCAAGCCGGCCGGCGGTCGGCCGGCGGACAGGTCCAGCAGCGCCACGCTGTCCGGGGCGCGCGTCGGGAACCCGCCCACCGTCGCCGTGAACAGACCCGCGCCGACCGGGTCCAGCTTCGCCGCATTCCCCCGGTACGGCCACGCCTCCTTGCCATCGACGATCGCCAGCCCGTTCACCCTGGCGCTCTCGCCGCGTCCGACGACGATGCCGCGGTCGACGAGTTCACCGCAGAAGCCCTTGGCCGCGCCATCGAGGCGCATGACCGCGGTCGTACCGTCGGAACCAAGCAGTACAGGATCCCCACTGTCCCGGCCGTCGGGCCTGTCGACCGTCGCGGTCCACAGCCGAGTACCGGAATCGGCGGCCACCGCCGTGAACTCGATGGCGGCCCGGCTGGGCGTGGTGCCCGACCATGGCTGGTCGTTGACCGGCTGATCACACCAGGGCCTGGAGGGCGGCACGCGCAGTCCGTCGTGTGGCCCTCCCTCTGTGCCACGCCCCGGAAGCAAAGGGCTTGTGGCGCTCCCCGAACGCGTTCCCTCCCCCCGATTCATGCTGAACAGCGCCTCAGTCTCAACGGTCTGGGCGGCCGGGGCCGAGAGTCCCCGGGTCAGTTGGCTTTGCCGATGGTGCTGCGGGCCGCGAGGCGGAAGTCTTTGACTGTTTGGTAGAGGGTTCGCTCTCGTTCGGCGGCAAGGGCGGTGTCTTCGGCCTTGTGGGTGGCGTTTCCCGCGCGGGCGTTCTCGGCCATCCGTCACATGACGTGTGACAGATCGCTGGAGGCCTTGGCAACGCGTTCCGCGACTTCCGCGAGGGATGTCGGCCCTTCGAGGATGACGACTTCGCCGGCGCGGTGGACCTCACGGGCCAGTCTGATGAAGCGGCCTATCTTCTCGTCAATGTCGGGGAGGTCGGGTTGGTCCGAACGCAGCGCGTCTAGGACGGCGTCCATGGCGATGTCGCGGTCATGGAGTGCGCTGAGGTAGCCGGCGTATGCGTCGCGGCGATGCTGGCGTCTCCATTGGGCGTGCTGGGACCGTGCCTGAGCACGACCGTTGACGATTGCGGCCCCGAGGGTGGTGGCCGAACCGACGGCGGCGCCCAGCAGTGCGGCGAGTCCTGAGTCCATGGGCCCCAGTCTGCCGTTCTTGTTGTTCATCCAGTTCTTCGGGGCTTCGTGCCCTTCTCATGGTGGGCGGGACAGCTGTATCCCTCACCGGTGGCGAGTACCCGTCCCACGCGTGACGGGTGGCCGAGGGGTGGCCTATCGAACCGAGCGCTCGTCCGGGCCCTGGTCGGGGAGGTTTTGGAGCACATGCTGACGAAGAGGCTTGAGAGCACAGACTTCTGACGCCTCGTCAAACCCGGGCCGGGTGAGTCTGTTCAAGTCGGCCGGCTTCTCCCGGGGCCCACGGAGGTCGGTGACCAGTGGGCGAGCGAGCGCCGAGCCGGCCGTCCGCCGCCTTGGGCAGCGGCACCCACCAGTGCGTCGGCCAGCTCGAACAAGAGGCCACCCCGTGTGGTCAGGCACGCGTACGACTCCGACCGGAAGCGTGACGCTTCCGCGAACGCGGCCCGAAGGACATCCCGGTCCACGAAACTCATGGCTACGGCCTTTGTGTTGGTCCCGTGCCTCTGTGACGGAGCACAGGACCAGGCGAAGGCCGCCTTCACGTCCGTTGAACTGCGAAAACACTGGTCAAGCACGAGCCGCGTTCGACACCGGACGTTAAACGGCAAGCTGGCAGCCGCCGCATGCGCACGCGGGAAGCCGACGGGGCGTTGCGGGGCACGCCCTCGCTGTCAGGCCCGGGTGGCGGTGTGGATGGTCGTGCTGCCCGAGGCATTGAAGTGGCGGATGGTGAGGGTGTTCTTCGCGTAACCGACCGTAAGCCGCTCGCCGTCGCCGGTGCCGTCCTTCTCGGGAGGCTGCCAAGGCAGGGTCAGGTCGAAGCCGTCGCCCACTTTGCCGGGTACGTCGTGGGCGGAGGCGGCACCCTTGGCGCCTCGCTTGGGGCCCTCGTTGACCTGCGTCATCAGAAGGCCGCGGCGGAAGACGAAGCCTCCCTTCCAGGTGCCGGCCCCACCCTCCCATTCGATGGTCCACTTCCCGTTCGCCTCCTGCTGGCCCTGCACTGTCGCCCTGCCCCGAAGTGTCTGGCCGCCGGGCGTGGTGGTCCGGATGCTCCAGGTGCCGGTGAGGAAGGCCTCCACAGAACGCTCGATCACACCTTGCCCGCCGGGGGTCTTCGCAGGTGCGGACGAGGTGGGGGGAGCGGAGCCTGAGCCGGCTGTCGAGGGCGTGTCGGTCGAGGGCGGTGCGGCGGAAGCCCGTGCCGACGGCTTGTCCTTGCCCGTACACGCCGCCAGGAACGCCGCGCCGGCCCCGATCGCCAGGTAGCGCAGTGCGGTACGCCGGCCGACGATCCTCGCGGCCGTACGTATGGTGCGCATGTTCATCTCATCCCCGTGTAGCCCAGTTGGAAAGCTGGAGCGAGTCTACGTAGGGCCACCTGTGCGCGCGGAGACGGCCGGGCCCCCGCCGGAGCCGCCACGAGATCCGCTCGGCAGCACGTCGCAGCGCAAGGCACAGTGGCTGTACGGATGAGCAAGGGCTGGACCGCGACGGAACGATCGCACGCGAAGGCGCACTGGGCCGAGTGCGGGCAGCGTTCGTTCCCGTCGTCGATGCCGCCCGCGCACGTATCACCGAGACGTTCGACGGTACTCGCCTGCACAGGCCTACCTCTACGGCAGCATCCCCCGTGGCACCGCCACCCCTGGAGTCTCCGATCTCGACCTCCAGCTCGCCTTGTACGGTGAGCCCACCGAAGGCGACCGCGCTGACGCCAAAGCCATCGAGGTCGTCCTCGACCATGCATTCCCGCAGATCGACGGCGTCGGGATCTTGCTGACCAGTACGCGGGTTCTGCTCAGCGACGCCGAACGTCACGATGGCGGATTCTTCATCGCGTGCCTCTGCACCCCGTTGCTGGGCCCTGACCTCGCGGAACAACTGCCCCGTTACCGCCCCACAGCCCTACTCGCGCGGGAGACCAACGGTGACCTTGCCCGCGTGCTTCCACGCTGGCGTGCCAAGCAGCTGAAGCCACGACGGACACCGATCGCCGGTCCCTCAGCCGTCTCGTCGGCCGTCGCACCGTCCGCCACGCAGCGTTCAGTGGGCTGGGGAGGCCTGCGGCTTGCAGGGTTCGGTGTATCCCCCCGGTCCCCGTCGGAGCGACTACGGCTACTGATACGGGTACGGGTACGGCTAACCGCTACGGCTCGATCAGGCCGACGCGGATCGCGTAGCGGGTGAGTTCGAGGCGGTCGCGCAGGCCCAGTTTCTGGAGCAGGTTGGCGCGATGGCGCTCCACGGTCTTGGGACTGATGACGAGGAGGTCGCCGATCTCCTTGGAGCTGTGGCCCTCGGCGACGAGCTTGAGGATTTCCTCCTCGCGTTCGGTGATGGGCCGCTCCGGGATCGGGCCGCCGCTGCGGGCGCGGTCGAGGTAGGTGCGGATGAGGGTGGTCTCGGCGCCGGGGTAGATGAACGGCTCGTCGCGCAGCGCGGCGCGGCAGGCTTCGACGAGGTCGCGGTCGGCGACGGATTTGAGGACGTACCCGGAGGCGCCGGCGCGCAGGGCTTCGAAGAAGTACTGCTCGTTGTCGTACATGGTCAGCATCAGGATCCGCAGGCCCGGCCGGAGGCGGGCGAGTTCGCGGGCGGCCTGCAGGCCGGTCTGGCGGGGCATGGAGATGTCCAGGACGGCGAGGTCGATGTCGAGGCTGCGTGCCTGGGCGACGGCTTCAGCTCCGTCGGCGGCCTCGGCGACCACGGTCAGGTCGGGTTCGGCGTCGAGGATGAGGCGTACGCCGCGGCGGACGAGGGTGTGGTCGTCGGCGAGCAGGATGCGGGCGGGCCCGTCGTCCGGCTGACTCATGGTGTTGCCCCCGTGGTGTCGTGGATTTCAAGGCGGACCTGGGTGCCGCCGTGCGGGCTGGCGCCGAAGAGGAGTTCGGCGCCGATGAGCAGGGCGCGTTCGCGCATGCCCTGGATGCCGGCGCCCTCGTGTGCGTCCCCGAGGCCCTGGCCGTTGTCGCGCACCAGCAGTCCCACGCCGCCGCGGGACAGGGGGCGCAGGTGGACCTCGACGCGGGTGGCGCCGGAGTGTCGGGCGGCGTTGGTCAGGCCCTCCTGCGCGACGCGGTAGAGCACGAGTTCGGTGGCCGGGTCCAGCTGGGGCAGCCCGGGAGTGATGTGGGCGGTGACACCCAGGCGCGGGGTGGTGAACTCGCCGGCCAGGGAGCGCAGCGCACTGTGCAGGCCGAGTTCCTCCAGCACACCGGGGCGCAGGCGGCGGGCGATGCGGCGGATCTCGTCCAGGCTGGCGCGGGTGGTCTCCTGGGCCTGGTGCAGATCGGCGCGCACCGGCTCGGGGGCGCGGTCGGCGGCGTGCTTGAGCTGGAGGAGGACGGCGGTGAGGGTCTGGCCGATCTCGTCGTGCAGCTCCTGGGCGATGCGCTTGCGTTCGGCCTCCAGCGCGGTGAGCACGCGGCCGCTGCTGGTGGCCCGCTCGGCTTCGAGGCGGTCGAGCATCGCGTTGAAGGTCCGGGTGAGTTCGGCGACCTCCCCTCCGCCGGTGACCGGCGGGCGCGTGCCGGGTTTGAGGAGGTCGGCGGTGGCCATGGCCCGGTTCAGCCGGGCCAGCGGGGCAAGCCCGACCCTGAGGAGAACCGCGTTGATGACCAGCATCGCGGCCAGCCCGCCGAGCAGCACGAGCGCCTCACCGAAGAGGACCGGCGTGGAGACGGTGACCGGGCCGAGCAACAAGGCCACGGCGAGGGCCAGAACGCCGGCGTTCAGGAGGAAGATCCGCCAGTACATCGACACGGCTACACGCCTTTCCCGCCGGTCTCCCAGCATCCGCCACGGCCTGCCGGCCACCCCGTCCCCAGGTGCCCTGAACTGCGACGGAGCCCACTTCCCCGTCTCATCTTCACGCCGGCGGAAGGATGCTGTCCATCCGTGCCAGCACCCATATTTCCGCCGGGCGGTAAGTGGCACGATGGGCTCGCCGAGCGGCTTCTCCTGCCTGAGATCGAGCGTCCGCCGTCAGCTCCGGGAGGCACCAAGGAACGGAGACCCGGCGTACCACGCCATCAGTTTCGCGGTGGCGACCCTGCTCCTGCTCCTGCTCCCTTTCCCCGTGGCCATCCTCGCCGACTGGATACCGACGGTGGTGACGGCATGCACCGCAGCAGGGCTCGCGCCCACTGCGGCAGCAGTTGCGTTCCTTGTCCGTGCCGCCCGGCTCCCCCAGCACTCGGTCTCAAGGATCGGGGGCTGACCGTCCATGCTCAGGACGCGAGTCGCCTCCTGGCTCAGCCGCAACGTCACCGAGTTCCACCTCGCCGCGGCGATGGTGGCCGTTGGGCCCCCGCCACACTGACGGGCGTAGCCCTTCACACCCTTTCCGAACCTGGGACCCCGGCGCTGAACATTGGCCTGTCCCTGTTCATCACGTGCCTGGTGATGCTCGGTTCCCGGACCGGGCGTCCACTGATCGACCCCGCACGCTCCGACGCCAGGGGGCCGGGATGCGGGAGAACAAGGCCGGGGATTACTCGGCTGCGACGCTCGCGGGGCCGGCGCGGACGCCCCTTGCCCAGGGCGCGGGCGAAGCGGGGATCGTCGTGCCACAGCGTGGCTTCGAGGTCGGCGATCCTCTCGTCGTCTGATTCCGGCACGGTCCTTCACTCCCTTCCATCGGTCAGGCGAGGGCGAAGTGGCGCAGCCACACGTACAGCCCGGCCAGCACGGTGGTGACAGCGGTGACGACGTTGGCGGAGGAGGCGATGATCGTGGCGTTGCCGGCCAGGTCCGCGCCGAGGGCGAAGGACCACCACAACACCTGGGCTTGCTCGATGCCTCCGGAGCTGGCGACGATCTCGGAGACGATCGGGCTGGTCGAGGCGACGAAGGGGATGTTGTCGATGACCGCGGACGGCACGATCGATCCGAAGAGCAGGGCCATGGAGGCGCCGAACAGGTTGCCGTCCAGTACCCGGGCCGCGGCCTCGCCCAGGTCCGCGAAGATCCCCGTCCGCACCATCGCGCCGACCATCACGAACAGGCCGGCGAAGAACGCCAGGGTCTCCCACTCGACAACGATGCCGCTGACGGCCAGCAGCCGGGTGTCGGTGAGGGCATCCCGCTCGCGCGCATGGCCATGACGTGCGCGGCATGCTCGGGGTCGTAGGTGAAGGCGCCGCGGAACATCCAGCGGGCCATCAGCGCGAACACCGCGCCAGCACCGTGGCGATGGGCGCCAGGTGGAGCAGGAAGTCGTTGAACGACAGCCCGGCGCGGGAGCCGATCATGATGTTGGGCGGGTCACCGATCAGCGTGGCGGCGCCGCCGATGTTGCAGGCCATCACCTCGGCGATCAGATAGGGCACGACCGGGACGCCGAGCCTGGTACAGACCCCGATGGTCACGGGGGCGATCAGCAGAACGGTGGTGACGTGGTCCAGCCACGCCGAAGGCAACGCGGTGGCGAAGATCAGGAACACCATCAGCCGGTACGGGCGGCCGTGCGACCGCTTGGCGGCCCAGATCGCGACGAACTCGAACAGGCCGGTGCGCTTGAGGACGGAGACGATCAGCATCATGCCCAGCAGCAGGAAGATGACGTTCCAATCGATTCAAACGGCCACGTCGGAGAAGAACGCGTGCTCCGGGCTCGTCGCGCCGATCTGCAGCATGACGACCGCACCGCCCAGGGCGGCGGCGACCCGGTGGACCTTCTCCGTGGCGATCAGTACGTAGACGGCCCCGAACACCGCCACAGCCAGCCACGCGGTGACACTCATGGCGGGCCCGCCCAGCCAGTGCCGGGGATACGCGGAGACGGGGTCGTCATCGGCGCGGCTCCGTTCACAGGTGCAGGCGCGAGCACCCGCGCCCCACGAGGGCCACCCCGAACAGAAGGTGCTCCAGATCCCCACCATCACCTGGCGCCCCTGACCGGCGCATCGGGGCCAGCACCCATCTTCCCCACCCCTGACACGGCAGGGACCTCACCCTCGGCAGCCCCCGCCGTGAGCGGCCCGGTGGCAGGCTCCGCGCCCCGGACCGGTGCGGGCGACGACCTCCCCCACGGTGGACCGGCCAGTCACCGTGATGTCCGACCAGCCTGCCGCCCTCCAACTCAGGCTGCCGCAGACGGTGGTCGCGGTCGCCGCCGAGAAGAACTCCACCCTCGTGCTGGCGTTCCCAGTCGAGCTGCTGCGCCTCCTCGAGCGGGCCGCCCCGCCGCAGTCCGCCCTCGTGCGGGCTGCGTCGCTCAGCCGTTGCCTGCGAATGTCATGTCATGTCATTTCGTATCGTGTCGCAGCGTCCCCGCCATGCCTCAATGTCGCGTCGCAAGGACCCGTCCGGACTGCTCGTCCCGGCTACCCACGGAGCCATGACCCGCAGGTAGCCGGGACGACCCAAAGGCTTCCTTTGGCCTATAACGGGTAAAAGACACAAAAGAGCACAATCTCCGCACCCTGCCGCCCCCACCAGGAGGCTAAGCAATGGATCCTTGGCTGATCTGGTTGATCACCGCTCTGGTCTTGGGCGCGGCAGAGATCGCCACCCTCACCGTGGCGCTCGGGCTCCTCGGCGGCGCGGCTCTGGTCACCGCCGCCTTCGCTGCCGCCGGCCTGCCCCTGCCCTTGCAGTTCCTGGTGTTCGCGGTCGTGGCGACGGTCGGCGTGGTCTTCGTACGCCCTGTCGCCCTGCGCCGTCTGTCCCCGCGACCCGAGGAGCGCTTCGGCGTGGACGCGCTGGTCGGCGCGGCCGCCTACGTGACCGCGGAGGTGTCGATGCGGGGCGGCAGGGTCCGCATCGGCGGTGAGGAATGGACGGCGCGCGCCTACGACGAGTCACTGGTGATCCCTCCCGGTACGACCGTCGACGTCATCGAGATCAAAGGCACCACCGCGCTGGTCTACCCCCGGGAGTGAGCCATGGAAGTGTCCGCGTTCCTCGTCGTCGGCCTGCTCGTCGCGGTGCTGGCGGTGTTCACCGTGGTGCGGGCGGTACGCATCGTCCCCCAGGCCCGCGCCCGCAACGTCGAGCGCCTCGGCCGCTACCACCGCACCCTCAAGCCCGGACTCAACGTGGTCATCCCGTACGTCGACCGCGTGTACCCGGTGATCGACCTGCGCGAGCAGGTCGTCTCCTTCAAGCCGCAGCCGGTCATCACTGAAGACAACCTGGTCGTCGAGATCGACACCGTCCTCTACTTCCAGGTCACCGACCCGCGCGCCGCCGCCTACGAGATCGCCAATTTCCTCCAGGCGGTGGAACAGCTGACGGTCACCACGCTGCGCAACGTCGTCGGGTCCATGGACCTGGAGAAGACCCTGACCTCACGGGACACCATCAACAACCAGCTCCGCGGCGTTCTCGACGAAGCCACGGGCAAGTGGGGCCTCAGGGTCAACCGGGTGGAGATCAAGGCCATCGACCCGCCGCAGTCCATCAAGGACGCGATGGAGAAGCAGATGCGGGCCGAGCGGGACAAGCGGGCCGCCATCCTCGGAGCCGAGGGCCAGCGCCAGTCCCAGATCCTCACGGCCGAGGGCGACAAGCAGTCCGCCGTCCTGCGCGCCGAGGGCAACCGGACGGCCGAGATCCTGAAGGCGGAGGGGCAGTCGCGGGCCATTGACGAGGTGTTCCAGGCCGTCCACCGCAACGACCCCGACCCCAAGCTCCTCGCCTACCAATACCTCCAGATGCTCCCCCAGCTCGCGCAAGGGCCCGGCAACACCTTCTGGGTGATACCCGGCGAGGTCACCTCCGCCCTCCAGAACGTCACCCGCGCCTTCACGGAATCCCTCCCCCAGTCCGCCGCCACCCGCGAGGCATCCTCCGACGACCTGGCCGTCCAGGCCGCGAACGACGCGGCGAAAGCCGCGGAAGCCGCCGCCGAAGCCCTCGCCGACGCCGCGGAGGCCGACAGCGCGCTCGCAGCGCGACGTGAGCCGGGAGGACGCGGCGCAGAGGCAGCGCCGCACTCCGGATCACAGGACTGACTCCGCCCCTCGCGGATCACCTCCGACTGACCCAGGCCATCGGGCGAGTCCTCGGGCAGGTAGCGGTACAGCCCGTAAGGTGCCGGCCCTCCTCCGCCCAGATGCCGCTGTCGGGGCGGCTCCAGCCGTACGTGCGCTCTCGGCCAGCCCTGCGCCAGCCCCGCGAGGGGTCAGCCCGGGGTGAAGGGTCCGCGCCTTGGTGTGTACGAGCCCGCTCGCTTGCGTTTCAGCAGGTGAGAAGCCCTCTGGCGACATCTGGACATCTCCCATACGGTGTAAAGAACACGTCAATGGGGCAGCCGAGCTGCCAGTGACGCGCGGTGTGCCGGGAAGTCTGGTCGGCGAAATAGGGGCCGTGTGCCCCTCTTCAGCCGACGCCCCGGAAGGCCACCACCATGAGCAGCCCGCGCCCTCGCATCGCGTTCGGACTCATGGCCTGGCCTGAACGCCAGGCCATCACCTCCGCCCTGCGCACCGAGACCGTAGGCGGGCTGGTCCTCCTCGCCGCCGCCGTCATCGCACTGATCTGGGCCAACACCCCGTTCAGCAACGTCTACCAGGCGATACGCGACTTCCACTTCGGCATACCCGCACTCGGCCTGGACCTTTCCATCGGGCACTGGACCGCCGACGGGCTCCTCGCCGTCTTCTTCCTCGTCGCCGGCATCGAACTCAAACGAGAACTCGTCGTCGGCGAGCTGCGCACCCCGGCTACAGCCGCACTGCCCGTCATCGCCGCAGTCTGCGGCATGGCCGTACCGGCGGCCCTGTACGGACTGACCGCGGGCCTCGGCAACGGCAGCCTCGACGGCTGGGCCGTCCCCATGGCCACCGACATCGCCTTCGCGCTCGCCGTCCTCGCTGTCATCTCCACCCACCTGCCCTCCGCCCTGCGCGCCTTCCTCCTCACCCTCGCCGTCGTCGACGACCTCGGCGCCATCCTCATCATCGCCGTCTTCTTCACCAGCGACCTGAACCTCTGGGCCCTCGGCGGAGCCTTCGCCGGACTCGCCGTCTTCTACCTCCTCCAGCGCTACCGCGTCCGAGGCTGGTGGTGGTACCTCCCCCTCGGCATCGCCATCTGGGCGCTCATGTACAACGGCGGCGTCCACGCCACCGTCGCCGGCGTCGCCATGGGCCTCATCCTGCGCACCACCCGCGACAAGAGCGAGGACGTGTCCCCCGCAGCCCGCGTCTCCCATGTGATGCACCCGATTTCCGCGGGCATCGCCGTTCCCCTCTTCGCCCTCTTCGCCGCGGGCGTCAGTATCTCCGGCCCCGCCCTGGCCTCGGTGTTCACCAGCCCCGAACCGCTCGGCGTCGTCATCGGACTCGTTGTCGGCAAGATCCTCGGCATCTTCATCGGCACCTACCTCGCCGCACGCTTCACGAGAGCCGAACTCAACCCCGACCTCGCCTGGGCAGACGTCCTCGGACTGTCCGTCCTCGCAGGCGTCGGCTTCACCGTCGCCCTCCTCATCGGCGAACTCGCCTTCCCCGGCCAAGAGATCGGCGAACACGTCAAAGCCGCCGTCCTCATCGCCGCCCTCACTTCCGCCGTCCTTGCGGCCGTACTCCTCCGGCGCCGCAACACCCTCTACAAGCGCCTGTACGAAGAGGAGAACATCGACGCTGACGCGGACGGCATCCCCGACATCTACCAGCGCGAAGCGGAACCCGTCACCCGCGAGCATGGCTGACGTACGCGCCGCGGCACGTACGGCGAGTGCCCCTTCAAGGACGCCTGGGGCCTGGCCCTCGTCGGCGCAGCCGTCGCCGTGCCGCCGCCCGGGCCAGGCCGTCTCTCGTCTCCGCCTGCTTCGGGCCCAAAGGGCTGGCCCCGGTCGCCTGAGGTCTGCTCGTATCTCCAGGCAGGCGGGCAAGCGGGCAGGCGCCAGCCTCCGTGGTGACATGCGCTCAGCGCCGGTCTTCTGGTAGCACTGGGCGAAGTAGCCCAGTGGGTGCGCCGCTTCCTTGGTGAGCACCTGAGCACCGCGCCTCCCTGCCTCGCCCGCTGACGAAGGTGCTCACTCCCCCGGCCCGGCCAGCCCAGCAGGCGGGCGCCGATGACCGCCGTCTGAAGTGTGTAGCGCGTGCGCGGGTCAGCCGGGTCTGCCCCGGTCACCCTGACCGTCTGCGCCCCCAGCAACCGGTGAACGCGGCTCGCCGATCGCTGGCACCCCCACTACTCGGTGGTACCGTATAGCTGTACTCGGTACTACGTAGTACCGAAGGCGCCAAGGAGGAAGACTTGCGATGGACGACCTGACGGAGATGCTGAAAGGCACGCTCGAAGGGTGCGTACTCGAGATCATCGCCAGCGAGGAAACCTACGGGTACGCCATCACCCGTCAGCTGAACGAGCTGGGCTTCGCCGACGTCGTCGAGGGGACGGTGTACACCATCTTGCTGCGACTGGCGAGGAACGGACTCGTCCAGGTGACGAAACGACCGTCCGGGGTCGGCCCACCGCGCAAGTTCTACGCACTCAACGACGCCGGCCGCCAGGAACTCGCGAAGTTCTGGGCGAAATGGCAGTACGTCTCATCACGCATCGACAAGCTCAAGGAGGGCGGGCGATGAACTTCTGGGAGACCATCACGGGCAGCGATCTCACCAGGGAATGGAAGGCGTTCGAGGCCCGGGCCGAGGCCCTGCCGGACGACTACCGGGCGGCGTGGGAACAGATCAAGGTCGACCTCCTCCCCCACGGGGACTTCACCGGTCGCAACCTGATGCCGATCCTCGACGCTGCCCTGGGACTGCTCGAAGAGACGGCGGCGGACGGACAGAGCGTCAACGAGGTGCTCGGCGACGACATCCGGGGCTTCTGCACGGCACTGGCCGGCGGCGAAGGGGCCCGAACCTATCGCGACTGCTGGCGCGAGCAGTTGAACAGGAACGTCGCCAGGAAACTGAGCAGGCTGGGAGGCTGACATGGGCATCCAGGACATCATCGAGGGCAAGAAGCAGTGGCGGGCACACACGGCCCGAGTCAAGGCCCTTCCGCCCGACTACCAGATCGTTTACAAGGAAATGCAGAAGTACCTGTTCAAGGTCGGACCCATCGACCTGCCCGACGGGCCCCTACTCCCCGGGATCGTCGACTTCTTCGAAGAGGGCGCCGCAGCAGGCAAGGGAATTTTGCAACTCATCGGCGATGACGTCGCCGCGTTCTGCGACGACCTGATCAAGGACTCCCGCACCTATGCGGATGTCTACCAGGAGTCCCTCAGCAGGGAACCCGGCACAGCCGGGAAGTAGCCTCCGCCGCTCACACCAGTGGGCATAGCCCGTACGCACGGTTCACCGCTTCGGCGCGGCGCGAACAGGCGCGGCCCGAACGACCAGCAACATCCCGGCCGGGTCCGTGTTCGCGCTGCTCGGCCCGAACGGCGCCGGGAAGACCACCGCCGTGAAGATCCTTTCCACGCTCGTCACCGCCGACGCCGGCGACCTGCGCGTCGGCGGGCACGACCTGGCCGCCGACCCGCAGGCGGTCCGTGCCGCGATCGGTGTCACCGGGCAGTTCTCCGCCGTCGACGGCCTGATCACCGGCGAGGTGCTGAACGAGGCGGCCGGCAGCATGGCCATGCCGCTGATCCTCCTGCCCCTCATCTCCAGCGCCTTCAGCCCGGCCGACACCATGCCCGGCTGGTGCGTCGGCCTGATCGCGCTCGGCTACCGCTGGTCGGCGGCACAGTTCACCCGTGACCCGAAGTAGCCGGGACGACCGTGCCGGCACCCGCCTGATTCGATAGACCTCTATGTTGACGACTGTCGATCCGGGAGGCACTGTTGATTCCATAGACATCGAACCAATCGCGCGAGGAGCATCCCATGAGTCAAGAGTCCGATCTGCGCGAAAGCGTCCGTGCCGGGTACGCGGCGGCAGCGCTGCAGGTGACCGAGGGCGGTACCGCCTGTTGCGGGTCCGGCAGCGTCGAGATCGACGAGAACTTCGGGTCGGGCCTCTACGGGACGGCGGAGCGGGAGTCGCTCCCGGCCGAGGCCGTCGCGGCCTCGCTGGGGTGCGGCAATCCGCTCGCGGTGGCGGAGCTGCGGGAGGGCGAGCGCGTGCTCGACCTCGGGTCGGGTGGCGGGATCGACGTCCTGCTGTCCGCCCGCCGTGTGGGAGCCGGCGGTAAGGCGTACGGCCTGGACATGACCGAGGAGATGCTCGCTCTGGCGGTCGCGAACGCCAAGAAGGCGGAGGCGAAGAACGTCGAGTTCCTCAAGGGCACGATCGAGGCGATCCCGCTGCCCGCGGGCACCATCGATGTCGTGATCTCGAACTGCGTGATCAACCTGTCGGTCGACAAGCCCGCGATGTTCGCGGAGATGTTCCGGGTCCTGACTCCCGGCGGCCGGATCGGCATCTCGGACGTCGTCTCCGACGACGAGCTCTCGCCGACCGAGCGTGCCGAGCGCGGCGACTACGTCGGCTGTATCGCCGGCGCACTGTCGTTCACCGAGTATCGCGAGGGTTTGGAGGCGGCAGGGTTCACCGGCGTCGAGA
This sequence comes from Streptomyces sp. ICC4, assembly GCF_003287915.1. Taxonomy (NCBI): domain Bacteria; kingdom Bacillati; phylum Actinomycetota; class Actinomycetes; order Kitasatosporales; family Streptomycetaceae; genus Streptomyces; species Streptomyces sp. ICC4. Next base: position 1,604,999 of record NZ_CP030286.1, read on the forward strand.
TCACCCCGACGCATTCGGTCGCGGATGGCATGCACTCGGCGATCGTCCGCGCGGTGAAGCCCGCCGATGCCGTGCTCCCCGCTGCGACGAAGGCCGCGACGGCCGGAACGTCCTGCTGCGGCTGACGGGGAGCGGCGGCATCTGCGTCAGTCCTGATGGTGCTCTTCGCGCTCGACATGATCGGCGTGAAGGCCGTACGACGCTTCGTACCGCGCCCGCCCGCATCCTGGGGTCGACGGGTCCGCCGCTCGGCGAGGTCCGCCGCCGTCACCACCCCGGCCGTCCTCGGCTTCCTCACCGTCCCCATCCCCTGCGGGGGTCACCCTCGGCGTGGAGTCGATCGCCGTCACTTCGGGCTCCGCGCTCACGGGGGCGGCGGTCATGGCCGGCTTTGTTCTGCCGAGCAGGCCGCGTGACGGCTCCGCGGCTACGCTTGAGGTGGGGCGCCGGTCTGGGTGATCAGCTGGAGGCGGCACCGATGGGACGACGCCATCATTTCCACGTCGATTACGTGGGGCACTCGGTCAGTGCCACCGTCGAGACCGGCCACATGGTCGTGGTGGAGGTTCTGGTCGACGGCAAGGAGACCGGTCACGGCACGACGCACGATGACCACCCCGTGACCGTGCACGTCGAGCTGCCCACAGATCCGCCGACTCCGGTGTCCGTACGGGTGACGCCCGCTCCCGGCGTACCGCGCTGCATTCTGGAGTTCCCGGGAGCCGAGGATCACATCATGTCACCCCGCCCGTTCTGACGGAGCGGGCCACCGGGTCTGGCCCATGAACGGGTTGCCGTGCTGCTCGGGCCGTTGACGCTCTCGCCGTCAACGGCCACAGGCGGACCGAGCGACTTTCCGCGCGAGCAGCGGGTCCCCCGCACCGCGCGCCGTGGCGGTGCAGAGGACCCGATTCCATGCCCGGTCGGAAGGTCAGGCGCCGAGGTACCCGCCCAGTTCCCGCTCGAGAGCGGCCCTGGGCTTGGCGCCGACGATGGACTTGGCGACCCGGCCGCCGACGTAGACGTTCATGGTCGGGATGGACATGACTCCGTACGCGGCAGCCGTCTCCGGGTTCTCGTCGATGTTGAGCTTGACGATCTCGATCTTCTCGCCGTGCTCGGCGGCGATGGCCTCCAGCGACGGAGTCAACTGGCGGCAGGGGCCGCACCAGGCGGCCCAAAAGTCGACGAGGACGGGCTTGTCGCTCTGCAGGACGTCCTCGATGAAGGACGCGTCGGTCACGTTCTTGAGGGCCATGATGCGGCCTCCTCCCATGGTGGTGGTTACTGCGACGCGTCGGCGAGCGCGGCGAGGTACCGCTCTGCGTCGAGGGCGGCAGCGCAGCCGGTACCGGCGGCCGTGATGGCCTGGCGGTAGGTGTGGTCGACGACGTCGCCCGCGGCGAACACGCCGGGAAGGCTGGTGCGCGTGGACGGGGACTGGACCTTGAGGTAGCCCTCGGCGTCCAGGTCGAGCTGCTCGGTGAACAGCTCGGTGCGCGGGTCGTGGCCGATCGCGATGAACAGGCCCGTGGCGTCGAGGTGTTGGATCTCTTCGGTGATCACGTTGCGGACCGTGAGGCCGGAGAGCTTGCCGTCCTTGTCCTCCAGCTCGGTGATCTCGCTGTCGAAGAGGAAGGAGATCTTGTCGTCCGAGAACGCACGGTTCTGCATGACCTGGGAGGCCCGCAGGGTCGAGCGGCGGTGGACGATGGTGACCGAGCGGGCGAAGCGGGTGAGGAAGGTGGCTTCCTCCATCGCGGTGTCGCCGCCGCCGACCACAACGATGTCGCGGTCTCGGAAGAAGAAGCCGTCGCAGGTCGCGCACCAGGAGACGCCCCGCCCGGAGAGCTCTTCCTCCTTGGGCAGGTTCAACTTCCGGTAGCCGGAGCCGGTCGCGATGATCACGGCCTTCGCACGGTGGACCGTGCCTTCCGAGTCGGTGACGGTCTTGATGTCGCCGGTCAGATCCACGGAGACGATGTCGTCGTCGATCATCTCGGCGCCGAACCGCTCGGCCTGGGCCCGCATGTTCTCCATGAGCACGGGCCCGTCGACGCCCTCCGGGAAGCCGGGGAAGTTCTCGACCTCGGTGGTCGTCGTCAGTGAGCCGCCGACGAAGATCGCGCCGCCGAAGACGAGGGGCTGGAGGTTCGCGCGCGCCGTGTAGAGGGCGGCGGTGTATCCGGCGGGGCCGGAGCCGATGACGATGACGTTGCGTATGCCATCAGCGGTGTTCGAGTCAGTCACGTCGGTTCAGGCCTTCGACTTGGCGTCGATCTCGGCAATCAGGCCCTCGATGAGGCCCTTGATCTCGTCGCGGATGGGTCGGACGGCCTCGACTCCCTGGCCGGCCGGGTCCTCGAGCTGCCAGTCGAGGTAGGTCTTGCCGGGGAAGTAGGGGCAGGCGTCGCCGCAGCCCATGGTGATGATGTAGTCGGACGCCTGGGCGGCCTCGGGGGTGAGGACCTTCGGCGTCTGGTCGGAGATGTCGATGCCCAGCTCGGCCATGGCAGCCACGGCGGAGGGGTTGATCCGGTCGCCGGGGACGGAGCCCGCGGAGCGGACCTCGACGCGGTCTCCGGCCAGGTGGCGCAGGAAGCCTGCGGCCATCTGCGAGCGGCCGGCGTTGTGGATGCAGACGAACAGCACGGACGCGACAGGAGTGGAGGACATCGTTCTTCCTTGGGGTGAAGTCAACTGCGGGGTGGGAACGAGCGGGTGTGTCATGCGCCGAGCCGGGTGAGCAGCTCGGTGATGTGGGCGTCGATCTCGTCGCGGATCTCGCGGATCTCGCGGACGACGGCGATCGGGGCCCCCTCGGGGTCCGGCACCGGCCGGTCGAGGTGGCGACGGCCGGGGACGATGGGGCAGGCATCGCCACAACCCATCGTGATCACGATGTCGGCGGCCTGGACGACCTCATCGGTCAGCGGTTTGGGGTAGGCGGCGCTGACGTCCGCGCCGACCTCGGTGAGCGCCTGGACGACGTGGGGATCGACCACGGTGGCGGGTTCGGTGACGGGTTCGGTGCCCGGCGCTCCCTGGACCTTGGCGAGTGCCCCCAAGCGCTCGGCCGTGAGGCGTTCGGCACGCACGACGAGGTGGGTGTGGACCTGGGCGTCGGCTGCCAGGAGCGCGTAGGAGTCGGCGAGGAGCCGCTGCACGGTCTCCGGGGCGAGCCTGCCTTCGTGGCGTGCTGCGAGGCGCGCCACTCCGGTGAAGAGCCGCTGATCAGGCAGTGTGGGGGGCGGAGGCGAAGACATGAGAACCCTCCACGGGCTCCAAGAGGTCAGCCCGGGCTGGTATCAGGGCCGGGTGATGTGACAGTATCAGTCCATGATGACGTCAGTCGACACTGAACTGATCCGGGTACTGGCCGACCCGCTCAGGCTCCAGATCGTGACCCTCCTCGCCAAGGAGACGCTCTGCACCACCCATCTCGTGGAGGAGACGGGTGCCAAGCAGACGAACCTCTCGAACCATCTGAAGGTCCTACGCGAGGCCGGGGTCGTGGATACGGAGCCATGCGGACGGTACATCTACTACCGCCTGCGCCCGGAAGTCATCGAGGCCATCGCCGGTCAGTTCGCCGACCTCGCTCAGACCGCGCGCGCCACCGCCGAAGCGAACCTCAAGCGGTCCTGCCCATAGCCCGCTTCTTGCCTCACCTGCCCGAGGAGAACCGTTGTCCGTCACCGAGCCCGTCGCCGCCCCCGCAGCGGCGTCCGGCATAGCCGCCGACGCGCCCCAACCCGCGCCCGGCGCGACCCCGCCCCAGACCCCGTTGATCGCCCGCGCCGCCGCCGAGCTCGTCGGCACCGCGGCGCTCGTGGCGGTGGTGGTCGGCTCCGGCATCCAGGCCACCGAGCTCAGCCAGGACGTGGGCCTGCAGTTGCTGGCGAACTCCCTGGCCACCGTCTTCGGCCTCGGCGTACTGATCGCCCTCCTCGGCCCGGTGTCCGGCGCCCACTTCAACCCGGCCGTCACCTTGGCCGAGTGGTGGACCGCCCGTCGCGGCGGCGCGGGCGTCAACGCCCGCGAGCTGGCCGTGTACGTGACCTCGCAGATCGCCGGCGCGATCGCAGGAGCCATTCTGGCCGACGCGATGTTCGGCGAGTCTCTGGTGAAGTGGGCCACCCACGACCGCTCCGCCGGGAACCTCCTCCTCGGCGAGGTCGTCGCCACCGCCGGACTGATCCTCGTGATCTTCGGCCTGGCCCGCACCGACCGGCTCCGCTTCGCCCCCATCGCGGTCGCCTCCTACATCGGCGCCGCCTACTGGTTCACCTCTTCCACCTCCTTCGCCAACCCGGCCGTCACGATCGGGCGCGCGTTCACCGACACCTTCGCGGGCATCGCGCCCGCCTCGGTTCCGGGCTTCATCGGCGCCCAGCTGGCCGGTGTCATCGTCGGCCTGGCCCTGGTGGCGGTCATCTTCATGCGCGGCAAGACCGCGACCGCCGGAGCTCCGGCGGCATGACACAGAGCACGGACGTGGTGGTGATCGGTGGCGGCCAAGCTGGGCTCGCCGCCGGATACCACCTGCGTCGCCTGGGCATCGAGTTCGTCATCCTCGATGCCCAGGCGGCACCCGGCGGGGCATGGCAGCACACCTGGGACTCGCTCCGGCTGTTCTCCCCGGCGGCGTACTCCTCGCTGCCCGGTCGGCTCATGCCCGTCCAGCCCGGCGAGGTCTATCCGGACGCACAGCACGTGGTGTCGTACCTCGCCGACTACGAGAAGCGGTACGAGCTGCCGGTTCAGCGCGGCACGTGGGTCGATGCCGTCCACCGGGACGGCGCCTTCCTCCGTGTCGAAACCGACTGCGGCGACTGGCAGGCCAGGGCCGTCATCAGCGCCACCGGCACCTGGACCCGCCCCTTCCTGCCTGCCGTCCCAGGCCGCCGCGACTTCGCCGGCCGCCAGCTCCACACCGTGCAGTACCGCAGCCCCGAGGACTTCGCGGGGCAACGCGTGATCGTCGTGGGCGGTGGAAACTCCGGCGCGCAGATCGCCGCCGACCTCGCGGGTACGGCCGACCTGACCTGGGTCACCCAGCGTCCGCCCCGCTACCTGCCCGACGAGATCGACGGCCGCGCGCTCTTCGACGCCGCGACCGCCCGCCGCCAGGCCCTGGACGCCGGCCGCACGGACACCGGTGGCGTCGCCTCGCTCGGCGACATCGTCGCCGTCCCGCCCGTACGCGCCGCCCGCGACGCCGGCCTCCTCACCGCCACGCCCATGTTCAGCCGCCTCACCGAGGACGGAGTCGCCTGGGCCGACGGAACGAGCGCACAGGCCGACGCGATCGTCTGGTGCACGGGATTCCGCCCGGACCTGGCCCATTTCTCCTCGCTCCGCCTGCGCGGCACCCGGGGCCACATCGCCGCGATCGGCACCCGCGCCGTCGACGAACCCCGCTTGCACCTGCTCGGCTACGGCGACTGGACCGGTCCCGCCTCCGCCACCCTCATCGGCGTCGGCCGCCCCGCACGCGAAGCTGCCCGAGAGATCGCGGAACTGCTTCGAGCCTGACCTTCACGTCGCCGCGCCTGCCAGGCCGTGCGGTCGTCACCGACCACACGGCCCACGTCGACAACGCGACCAAGGCCTCGTCATCGTCCGGCGGCGCTGGTCAGCGGGCATGAACTCCTGCGCACTGGAAACAGTGCACGGTTCGGGCGGGCGTCTCGACGGGCGGCGCGAGCAACGGCCGCCGCCGGACCTCCCGTTCGGTGACGCGCGCGTGGTTGACGCAGACGGCTGCACCGCAGTCGCGGCAGACGCCGACAGCAGGACTGGCGGTTCCCGCAATGTGGCAGTCGAGGCAGTGCATCAGTGGGCCTTTCCAGGGACGGCCAGTTCAGGGGCCGCGAACTTCTTGCGCCAGGCCAGGGACACGTACACCAGGGCGATCAGCACGGGGACCTCGATGAGGGGGCCGACGACCCCGGAGAGCGCCTGGCCACTGGTGACGCCGAAGGTGGCGATGGCGACCGCGATGGCGAGTTCGAAGTTGTTGCCGGCGGCGGTGAACGCGAGCGTGGCGGTGCGGTCGTACGGGAGGCCGATGACCTTGCCCAGAAGGAAGGTGCCGAACCACATCAGGGCGAAGTAGACCAGCAGCGGCAGGGCGATGCGTGCGACGTCCAAGGGCTGCGAGGTGATGGTCTTCCCCTGGAGGGCGAAGAGGATGACGATCGTGAACAGCAGCCCGTACAGCGCCCACGGTCCGATCATCGGCAGGAACTTCGCCTCGTAGGCGGCCCGTCCGACCCTCTTCTCGCCGATGCGGCGGGTGAGGAAGCCCGCCAGGAGCGGCACTCCGAGGAAGACGATCACGTTCAGCGCGATGTGCCAGACGGGTACGTCGAGCCCCTGTCCGTCGCCGAGTCCGAGCCAGCTGGGCAGCAGGTCGAGGTAGAACCAGCCCAGGAGCCCGAAGGCGAAGACCTGAAAGACCGAGTTGAGGGCGACGAGCACGGCGGCGGCTTCGCGGTCGCCGCAGGCGAGGTCGTTCCAGATGATGACCATGGCGATGCAGCGGGCAAGGCCCACGATGATCAGCCCGGTCCGGTACTCGGGCAGATCCGGCAGGAAGATCCAGGCGAGCGCGAACATGACCGCCGGGCCGACGATCCAGTTGATGACCAGCGAGGAGAGCATCAGCTTCCGGTCGCCGGTGACGGAGTCGAGCTTGTCGTAGCGGACCTTGGCGAGGACCGGGTACATCATGACCAGCAGACCGATGCCGATGGGCAGGGAGATCCCGCCCACCTCCACCTTCGCCAGAGCGTCGTTCAGCCCGGGTACGAGTCTGCCCAGCCCAAGTCCGAGGCCCATCGCGACCAGGATCCACACCGCCAGGAAACGGTCGAGGGTGGACATCTTGGCGACGATCGAGGCGTCCTCGACGCCTGGCGGCTGGGAGGGGATGCCGGATTCGGTCGCGGTCATCAGCGGACTCGCTTTCGGTTCTGTTCGAGGGGCAGTGACTGGCGTGCGCGGGTGACTGAGCCCGGGAAGGAGCAGGGCGCGCCAGTCACATCAGGCATAGCTGACGTCAGTACAAACTGATGTTCTCACATCAGTGCATCCTGATTCCATTTGCAGCTGACATCAGCACCGAATGGTCTAACGGGTGACGCGACGTTCAGAGCAGCGCACCGCGGACGGGTGCTCGCTCAGAGACGGCTCGGGCGTCGCTTCGCTGCGGGCGCTCGGAGGACCAGACGACTCCTGAGCGGACGCCCGGTGCCTTTGCCCGAAGGTGGGGTCGTGGCGTAGCAGGCAGGCGCGGCGACCAGCGAAGATGCCCATCGTGGCCACAGATCAGAACCTCGCTCCCCTCCGCCCGACGCACTCGGCACCGCTGGCGTTCGGTGCGGGAGCGGCCATCGGTGTGCTGGGCGGGATGATCGGTCTGGGCGGCGCGGAGTTCCGCCTGCCGCTGCTGATCGGCCTCTTCGGCTTCGCCGCCCTCTCGGCCGTCATCCTGAACAAGGCGATGAGCCTGGTGGTGGTGCTGGTTGCATTGCCGGCCCGCCTGGCGGCGGTACCCGCCGCCGAAGTGGCCGCACGCTGGCCGGTCACCGTCAACCTTCTGGCCGGGAGCCTGCTGGGTGCCTGGGTCGGAGCGTCCTGGGCGGTACGCATGCGCTCCGCCACCCTGTACAAGGTGCTGGCCGCCCTGATGGTGCTCATGGCGGCGGCCCTGCTGGTCACGCACACCACCACGCTGGGCACGCTCGCACTGCCGCTGTGGGCGCAGGTGCCGTGCGGGGTCGTGGCCGGGTTCGGCATCGGGGTGGTCGCGGCGATCATGGGCGTGGCCGGAGGCGAGCTGCTGATCCCGACGATCGTGCTGCTGTTCGGCGTCGACATCAAGACCGCGGGAAGCCTCTCCCTGCTGGTGTCCCTGCCGACGATGCTCGTGGCCTTCGCCCGCTACAGCCGTGACGGCAGCTTCGCGGTGCTCGGCGCGAACCTCCGCTTCACCCTGGTCATGGCCGCCGGCTCCGTCGCCGGGGCGGTGCTGGGCGGGCTGCTCCTCGGCGTGTTCCCGGACCTCGCGCTCATCCCCGCGCTGGCCTTGATCCTTCTCGTTTCCGCGGTCAAACTCGCCCGTCACGACTGACCGGCAGTGGGCAGCGACCCATACGCCGGCTGCGCGGGCCAGGAGCTGGGCCATGCCGGCGAGGACCGTCGGCTCCACCCGGTAGTAGACCCAGGTGCCGCGCCGCTCGGAGGAGAGCAGTCCGGCTTCCTTCAGCTTCTTCAGGTGATGGGAGACGGTCGGCTGGGAGACGCCCACGTCGGAGATGTCGCAGACGCACGCCTCCCCGCCCTCGTGCGAGGCGACCGCGGAGAAGAGCCGCAGGCGCACGGGATCACCCAGGGCCTTGAACATCGTGGCCGTGCGCTCCGCCTCGTCCGCGGTCAGCGGGCGCTCGGTGAGCGGCGGGCAGCACGGCACGACGGCTTCCGGCTCCAGCAGCGGCAACACATTCAGCACCGACCCGGCACGGGCTCCGGAGTCGCCCGCTCCCCCGCCACGCCGGCACGCAACCGGCCAACGGGCTAACGGGCTACCCGGCGATTGATCTTCGACACAGGGTGGGGAACAAATCGGTGGACGCCAAGATCACGCCCGATAGTGTCCAAGCCATGACAATCGACTGGGATGGCCTCTGCGCTACCGGCTTCGGCGTGCCCGTGGACGTGGATCTCGACGAGCTTACGGAGCAACTGGCCAGTTGCCTGCGCGACCCCGACCCGCAGGTGCGCGACGGCGCACCGTACGTGGTGCTGCGCACCTGGATCGCGCGCGATGTCATCGCCGGTCCACAGCGGCTGCGGCTGGGCGACGATATGGCGCGCCGGTTCACGGACAGCGAGATCCAGGCCCGTACGTTCGCCCCGCTGGTCCTCGACATGATCGTTACTCGGGGCGATTTCCGGCAGACGTGGCTCGAGGCCTTCGGGGCGTGGTTCCCCGAGGAGACCGACCTACGCGGCCACGATCCGAAGCTGGGCTGGCTGCACGCCGTCGCACACGGGGCAGACCTACTGGGGACCTTCGGCACCCACCCGGACGTTGACCCCGCGGCCATGCTCGCCCTCGCGACCGAGCGCATACTCGCGCGCACGGACCACGTCTGGGACCAGCAGGAGGACGACCGGCTCGCAGGCGCGATCGCCAGGGTCCTGACGCGACCGGAACTGAGCGCTGCGGCGGCAACCGCCTGGCTCGACCCGATCGCGGCCGACTTCGGTGCGATCGGGCGTGGACCCAAGCCCGCGTACGCATCCAACGCGATGCGCACACTGCGGATGCTCTACCTGCTCCTCGACCGCGGCGCGCCACTGGTACCGAACGGCCCCAAACAACCCGTCCCGCACGCCGAGCCGCTGAAGGTCCGCCTGGCGTCCGTTCTCGACCACGTCTTCGGACACCCACCGGTCAAGGACTTCCCGCCGGCAGCCTGATCGCTCTCGCTCCCGCCGGTTTGGACAAGAGAAGCCGTGCATAGCGCCACGGGTCGTGTACTTGGTGTGCGACGACACGGTGAGCACGAAGCGCCGTACTGAGTCGGAGGCTAGTCCGCTTGGGTCCATCGCTTGACGATGTGCGGTGCGGAGAACGGAGCGGGCCAGGTCTGCAGCCGGACCTCCTCGGTCGCCTCGGGCTCCTCGTCTGACTCGAGCCAACGGACGGCGGCGGCGAGGTTCCGCCGAGAGGCTCGGGCTCGGGTCCAGCCTGCGGGCACTTCGAATCGAGCCGCGTCGTCGAGGTAGTCGGTACAGCCCATCACGATGACCAGTCCTGAGGGCGCGTGGAGGCTCGCCTCGACGACGTGGTCGAAGTCATCGCTGTCGTCGTGCGGCTGATCTGCGAGGACATGGACACTGACCGCCACGGTGTCGTTGACGGCGGTGCCGATGGCCAGGGCATCTTCAAGGACGCCGAGCCCGTCCACGACGGTCTGTTCGGTCCACACGCCGCTGAAATCACCTTCGGATCCCTCATCCAGAACGTGGATCTGGAAGTAGTCCGCGAAGAGCTCAAGGTTGGTCGCCACTGAGGCATCATCCCTACTGCCCGGCAAGGGCAGCACGGCGGGGGGAGGCTGAATCTCGGGCTGTGATCGTGCGAAGGGACCTGAGGATGATCCAGGCAGCGGACATTCGCGAGTGGCGCACCCACGACGTGGTCGACGCGGGCGGGCGCAGGATCGGCGCGCTGGAGGCCGTCTACGTGGACACCAGCACGGACGAGCCGGCCATGGCCACCGTGCTGGTGGGGCTGCCCACCCGGCACCGGCTGGTCTTCGTTCCGCTGGACGGCGCGGTCGTCGGGCCGGGGTACGTCCAGGTCCACTACGACAAGGCGCTGGTGAGGGAGAGCCCTTCGATCGGCACGGACGACGTCCTGCCCGCCGAGAATGAGGCCGACATCTTCCAGCACTACGGCCTCACCTACCGGCCCGGTGCGGGCGGCGAGCGGCAGCTCGCCCGCCGCTGAGCCCCCACTTGGCTGAGCCCCCACTTGCTCGAGGAGGTGTCCACGTCGTGAAGGTCTTCTTGATCCTGGTCATCGTGGCGATGGTGCTGGGCATCATCGGCGTTGCTGCCGAAGGCATGCTCTATTTGCTGTTCATCGGCATCCTGGTCTTCGTGGCGGCCCTGGTCCACCTGGGCATGCGCGGGCGTCGCTCCGGGCGCCGACACATCCGCTGAGTAGGCCGGGTGACCTTCTGCACCGTTCTGTGCTGCCGGGATAGCGGTGGGTGACCGTCCGGGATGCGCGGACGTGGGGTGCCGTTTCGCTGGCGGCATCCGCTCTCTCCCCCCATGTGACGGCCCGGCGACCTGTACCGGCCGGTGGCCGCCCACGCGATCCTCTGCGTGAGGGAGACACCGGCCGGTGTTTTGCGTCCCGCACCCACGGCGGGCGGTAGTCGTCGCGGGTCCGAGCCGGTGGTCAGGTGCTGAGCAGGCGGTCGAAGAAGGATCGGTACTGGCGCAGGGCCAGGCGCAGGTCCTCGGTGGCCACCTCCTCGCCGCGGTGCCACTGGCCTTCGAGTCCTTGCTTGTGGTCGGCGAACGTGGTGGCGAGCAACTGCATCACCTCGGCGACGAGCCCGTCTGCCGCCAACACCGACTGCTTCGGGTCGTCGACGAACCCCTGCTGGATCTGCTGCCACCGGATACGGAGGTCTTCCGCCTGCTGGGCCCCGAGAAGCGGGGCGGTATCGGGCTCCCGCTCCGACCCGTCCTGTTCGCCGGGCACAGCGTCCGGCTCACCTCCGCTGTCGTCCGTGACTCTGGTCCTGGGCGCCGCCCCCTCGTCTTCGGGAACCGCCGTCAGGCCATCGTCTGCGGTCTGTTGCGATGTGTCTGTCTGCGGGCGGGCGATGTCCTCGGTGGACAGGGTCTCTCCGGCGGGCTCGGGCTCGGCGTACTCGTCGTCGCGCCCGTATGGTCCTTCTCTCTGCATGTCCCTTCACCTCCATGCGGTGGCGAACGGCCGCTTTGCGGCTGCTGGGAGTCAGCGGCGTTCTTCATCCGGCGAAGCGGTGTCGTCTTTCAGAAGTTCCTCGAACAGCGCCCGGTAGTGGACCATGGCGCTCCGCAGTTCTTCCGTCGTGGTGTCCCTGCTGCCGGCCCGCCCCTTGACTTCATGGGCGATGCGGTAGTGGTCCAGTGTCCGGGAGTGTTCGACCGAGAGGTCCCGCTTCTGCTGCTCGAAATCCTCCGTCGGGTAGCCGCGCTCGCTCATGAGCGTGGTCACGAGCCGGTCCGCCTCACCCACGGCCTGGTCGGGGCTGTCGACGAAATGTTCCTGCACGCTGGCCCAGTCCCGTGCGTACCGGTCCCGGACGGTGGAGGGCAGCGGCCTGATCTCCAGCGCCTCATGCCGCTCCTCCCTCTCCTTGAGATCGCGCTCGGCCGCTCCGCGGCTCTGCCCCGCCTCGACCGTGCGGTCGTACTCGGGCCCGAACTGCTCCCGAAGGTGCCGGCGCCGGGTCATGGTCCGCATGGTCAGCGCGACGGCGGCCAGGACCACCACGGCGGCCACGATGATGATGATGGTCCACATCGCATCCTCCACTCGTTGACAGCTCACGCAGGCAGCCAGAACCAGGGCGTACGAGGATCCCCGCCGCAGGTGCCATCCCTTGGGGTGCCACGTTTCAGAATTTCACATATCGCCCGAAATATGGTAGTTCGACGGGTGGTGGACGCTCCGTCTCGCGCCGGGCAACGCCGACCGAGGTCCGGAGCCAGTTGCCGACAGGGTGGTGGCAGGCGGGCAGGCGGATCAGTGGGCCGGGCGACGCCGGTGCAGTACCGAGCGCACGGCGAGGTAGAGCGGCGTCGGGGGTCGTGCGGGAACGAAGTGGTCCCCGCGCGGGGTCAGGGGTGGCTACCAGTAGTGCCTCCGTCCGCCGACCTTGTGTCCGACGGATCCCAGGATCCACAGGATGACGCCGACGACGACCAGGATGATTCCGATGGTCCACAGAATGGAGATGCCGGCTACGTAGCCGACGACCAGCAGGATGATTCCGAGGACGATCATGATGTCCGCCGATCTCACGGAGTGATGCAAAGCCCCTGTTCTCAGGGTAGATCTGCCCTCTGCTGGTGGCTTCCCGGGGAGGACGGTCCTACCGCGGAGAGGTACCTCTGGAGCGCGCCGTGCTCGTCATCCTCGGACTCGCCCGCCTGATCGCCGCCCTGGTCGTCGGCGTGGCCGGCGTCGTCACCAATGACGGCAGCGCCCACGAGATGACCGGCGGATTCTCCGTTTTCGGCTACGAGGTCACCGGCTCGACCGGGACCGTCCTCCTCTACGGCACCGCCTCAAGGCCGGCGTCGGGAGGGACACCAGCTCCCTGAAGACCGAGGAGAAGACGACGTTGCGTGGCGGAATGCTGCGGAGCAAGTGCTCGCTGGAGGTGAGGGTGAGGAGCTGTGTGGGCTGCCGCTGGAATCCGCTGGGGGGCCGACGATGCCCGACGCCGCTGGAAGTCGCCTTGTGGATCGTGGCTCATGGTGACGCGGATGCCGTCGTTCATGGTTCGCCCCCGTTCAGGGGTCGAGCCCATCACGGTCGCCCGCCGATGCGGGAAAGAGGGCCCCTACGGATTCCTCTCGGATCACGCTGACACGCACAGTGACGGCCTGCATCACCTCGGCTACGAAGCGAGGCACACGGGTGACGCCCGTCCCCGATGCGGCGGCGCCGGGAGGCGGGCCGTCCCTTCCGTACCGAAGATGGGCGCGAGCCCCCACCCCCTGCTGTCAGGAGCCCGTCTCATGCTGGAGCGCACGCTGCGCAAGGACCGCACGGATGTCACCTTCGTCCTGCCCGCCGACACGCCGCCCGGCCCCGTCAGCGTGGTGGGCGACTTCAACGATTGGCAGCCCGGTACCCACACCCTGCGGCCGCGCAAAGACGGGAAGCGGGCGGTCACGGTCCAGCTGCCGAGCAAGAGCACGCATTCTTTCCGGTACCTGGCCGCCGGTGACTACTGATTCAACGACGAGAGTGCCGGCGACCAGGACGGCCCCAACAGCCGTCTGCACACCTGAGGGGGCCCAGCGGTGCGACCCGGAGGACCCACGGCGTCGACCGCCGACAGGTGCCCCGGCCCACATTCCAGGGGGCAAGAGGTGCGTGCCGGCCCCTGATTCCGTGCCCGGCGTCAGGGGCGTCGTCATCCGCGCATGCCGGCGTCTGCCTGGATGACCGCCGCGCGATCAGTCCCGGTGATGTGCGGGACTGCGCGGCCTCCCGTCCCCGCTCGCCTCAGGCCGATGCCGGTGGAGCGGAGGATTCGCCGGCGCGGCGGTATTCGGCGTTGATGCGTTGGGCTTCTTCGAGTTGGTCTTCGAGGATGATGATGCGGCAGGCGGAGTCGATCGGGGTTCCCTGGTCGACGAGTTCGCGGGCGCTTTCCGGCTGGAGGCGGGGCGCTGTCCGGTGGACGGGGAGCGGCTTCCGCGGCTGTGAGGCGGGCGGACAGGGGGAAGTGGGGATGACGGTGGGCTGGGATCCGGTGGCGGAGCTGACGGGTGAGGACCGCAAGCTGTTCCAGGGGCGGTGGGAGAAGCGGCTGTGGCTGAACGTGCCGGGCCCCTTCTACACGGGCGAGACGGACACGTGCTGGACCGGGCGGCTGAACGCGCCGGACAACGTGATGTACGCGGCGAGCAGTGAGCACGGCTTGGAGTACGTGTTCCGGCAGCCGCGTGATCCGGGGCAGGTCCGGCAGGTGGTGGACGCGGCGGACGAGGAGCCGTTCCAGGAGTACGCCTGCGACGGGGACCTGTGGTGGACGCCGGTGCTGGTGCGGCGCTGGTGGTCGGAGCGGGCGCGGGTCGAGGAGCACCTGGCGGCCACTCTGGCGGAGTACGGGGAGAGTGTCCACCGGGCGGACCGGGACGCGGCGCTGGGGGCACGGCACTTCCGGAGCTACCTGGCGGACGGGCTCGCCGCGGATCTGCGGGCGTACCTGTTCCGGCTGGAGGAGGGGCGCTACCCCGTGGCCGGGGAGCGGCTTCCGGAGCTGGGGTAGCCCCGGCCCCGGCTCCGGCCCTGGCCCTGGCCCTGGCTCCGACCCTGGCTCAGGCTCCGACCCTGGCTCAGGCCCTGGCCCTGGACCCCTACCCCGTCGTGAGGCGGGTGGGCTGGAGGCCGGTCAGGAGGAGGGTGAGGGCCTCGTCGAGGTTCGCGCCGAGGTACCAGTCGCCGGTGTGGTCCACGCAGTAGATCCGGCCCTCGCGGTCGAGGGCGAGGTGGGAGCCCCCTCCGTTCAGGCGCGTGTCGGCCTCGACGCCGAGGGGGCAGAGCTGGGTGGACAGGGCCCGGCCGAGGTCGGCGAAGGTGCGGGCGAGGTGCAGGCCCGTGAGCGGGTCGAGCCGTACGGCGACGGGGGCGATCTGGCGTCCGGGCCCGGGGGCGGTGATGGTGAGGTTGCCGAATTCCGCCCAGGTCTCGACGGCGGCGGGGAAGACGGTGTGGCGGTGTCCGGCGGGGGTGGTGTGGTCGCGCAGGGCGTCGGCCCAGTACTCGGCCTGCTTGATGTCCCAGCGGCCCGGTTCCCATCCCGCGGTGCGCAGGGCGGAGTCCACGGCGACGGGGAAGCGGGCGGCCGAGGAGCGGTCGTAGGAGGCGGATGCGGTGGTCATGGCAGCGGCTACTCGGGGTGGGTGAGGTCGACGGGTCGTACGCCGAAGTGGGCGAGGAGGGCCTCGCAGGAGCGGCAGGGGGCCGCGTAGGTGCCGTGGAGGGGGTCGCCGTCCTCGCGGATGCGGCGGGCGGTGATCTTGGAGTGCTTGAGGGAGCGGCGGGCGTCGCTGGGGGTGAGGGGCTTGCGCGAGGCGCGCTTGCTGCGGGAGCCCTCGACGCCGGCGAGGTGGCGGGAGAGCAGGATCGCCTCGGGGCATCGGCCGGTGAAGCGTTCGCGCTGGCCGCTGGTGAGGGTGTCCAGGTAGTCCTGGACGAGGGGGTGCAGTACGGGCGGCTGGTCGGCCTTGCCGGCGGTGCCGGTGAGGGTTTCGCCGCGTACGGAGAGGGCGGCGGCGACGGTGGGGAGGATGCCGTCGCGGCGGAAGCGCAGGGTGGGCACGGTGGGGCGGCCGTCGTCGCTGCTCCAGCGCAGGCGCGGGTCGCCGGGTGCGGCGGGGGCCTCGGCGCCGGGGTCGGCGGGGTGGCCCGCGGGGTGGCCGGGCGCGTTGCCGGGCGCTTGGCCCTGGGCGTGGCCCTGTGCCGGGACGGTCGCCGGGGTGGCGGTCCCCCCGGGGCCGGTGGTGCCGGCGGTGCCCGCCGGTCCGTGGGATCCCAGGGGTCCTGACGCGGCGTCGGCCGGTTCCGCTCGCGTAGCCGTGTTCTGCATGGTTGCGCTCTCCCTCCCGTGGCTGCGGTGGTGAACCGCTGTCGCGCACGCCCCCGTGCTGCGGGGACAGCCTGTCAAATGTCCCCTGACATGTGGAAGCGGGGTCGAATATTCGTATCAATTCGGATCTTCCCGGCTGTCGCGCGGGTGCCCCGCTCGAGAGCGGGTGAGGCCCTTGCCGGAGCACATAGGCTGTGGTGAACCAGCCAGATCCAGCAGGGGGCTACCGCCATGACGACAGGTCGGCTCGGGCAGCAGGCCGCGCCACCCAACGCCGCTTATTCGGGGCAGGTCGTGCATTTCCCGGACCCCGTCCGGGCCGCGCGCCATCCCCACGGGGTCCGCATCGACGCGAACGGGCATCCCGACTTCGCGCCCTACGCGCGGGCGGCGGTGGAGATCGCCGAACCGCCGGAGGGCTTCGGCGTGGACGAGCTGCGGCTGACGGACTGCGTGTCCGCGAACGCCGCCATGCGGGCGACCGGTCACGAACTGTGGGACACGGTCGGCCCGGTGGCGACCCCGCACGGCTGGACCTGGCACCACGTGGCGGGCACGCGCCGGATGGAGCTGGTCCCGGTCGAGGTGAAGGCGCTGCTGCGGCACCACGCCGGTCTGGTGACGGCGGCGGTGGACCACGAGAAGCGCGGGACGCGGACGTTGCAGGAGGTGCGCCCGGTGCACCTGGGGCTGCCGAAGTCGGTGGTCTCGGTGTCCGAGGCGCAGGTGCAGGGGGTCGAGGAGGACCTCGGCTACCGGCTGCCGGAGGCGTACCGCTCGTTCCTGAAGGCGGCGGGCGGCTGCGCGCCGGTGGGCGCCGGGCTGGACGTGGCGCTGGGCCTGCTGGTGGACCAGCCGTTCTTCACGGTGCGCGAGGAGGCGGCGGTCAACGACCTCGTCTACGTGAACAAGTGTCTGCGGGACCACCTGACGAAGGACTATCTGTGCGTGGCCTTCGCGCAGGGCGGGCTCGTCGCGGTGAAGGTGCGCGGCGACGCGCTCGGCTCGGTCTGGTTCTCTCCGTACGACGACGCGCGCGACCAGGACGGCTGGTCGGTCCAGGAGCGCGTGGAGCGGCTGCTGCTGCCGTGCGGTACGGATTTCGATGCCTTCCTGGAGCGGCTGGCGGGCAATCCGCCGGAGCTGGAAACGGTGGCCGGTCTGATGGTGGACGGCGGATTCGCGCGCGCGGTTCCCGTGGCGGGCGGTGCGTCGGCTTCGGCGCCGGTGGAGGGGTGACGGCTCGATGGTGACGTTTGCGCAGGCGCAGGAGCGCGCCGAGGAATGGATCAACGGGGACGTGCCCGCGTACCAGCACCGCGAGGTGCGGGTACGGGAGTTCGGACTCGGTTTCGTGGTGTGGGCCGAGGACCGCGCGGCCGGGCCGGTGTCCGGTGCGGGCCGCCAGCGGCTGGTCATCGCGCGGGACAGCGGTGAGGTGACGCTGTGGCCGGGGCTGCCGGTGGGTGAGGTGATCCGCCGGTACGAGGAGGAGTACGGGGCTTCGGCCGCGCCGGCCGAGGCTTCGGTCCCGGTGCCGCGGATCGACTCGGAGCAGACCTCCTTCATGCTGAGTCCGCCGGAGTGGCTGCAGGAGGCGGCGGACCGGGCGGGGATTCCGCCGGCGACGCCGGCCGCACCGGTTGCACCGGTCACACCGGTCGCATCACCGGTCGTGCCCGCCGATCCGGTGGGTTCTGCCGTTCCTGCTTCCGCCTCTTCGGCCTCTTCAGGGTCTTCCGCCTCTTCCGCCCCGGCTGCCCCGGTCGCGTCCGAGCCAGCGGCTGCCGAGTCGCAGCCGCAGCCCGTGCCGTTGCGGCGCGGGGGCGAGGTGCCGTACGAGCCGACCGCCAACGACGGGGTCCCGGTCGGGGCCACGCCGTGGGCCGGCACCGATGTGAACCCCGGCGCGGACTCGGTGTCCGTGCCGCTGCCGGCGACGGTGTTCGCGCCGCCGCTGTCCGGGTCGGACGTGGACGACGCCCCGGCGCCGTCCGGGCCGGGTCCGGAGGCGCGCACGACGCTGATGCCGAGGGGCAGCGCGCTGCCGAAGACGGCCGTCGTGCCCGCGCTGGACCCGAACGCGGGCTCCGCGGGGTCCGCACGGGCTTCCGGGCCGGGTTCGGCCTCGGGTGACATCGCCGACGCGCCGACGAGCAAGGCCCGGGTCAACCGGCCGGGCTCCGGGTCCGTGACGCCGCCGGGTCCGCCCGGTGCCCCGGGTGCTCCGGGTGGATCCGGCGGCTCCGGTGCGGAGTCCCCGTCCTACGCGGCCACCATGCTGGCGAGCCCCGGCGGGCCGCAGCAGCCGGCTCCTCCGGGTCCGCCCCGCGCCCCCGGCGCGCCGGGCGGCGGACTGGACCACGCGGCGACGATGCTGGCCGGTCCGTCCGTCACCGGGCAGCCGCCCGCGCCTCCCGGCCCGCCGGGGGCGCCCGGCTCGTCCGGTTCGTCCGGCGGGAGCGGAGCCGCTTACGCCGCCACCATGCTGGCGAGCCCCGGTGGACCGCAGCAGCCCGCGCCGCCGGGCCCTCCCGGGGTTCCGGGCGCCGGGCAGCAGCCCGCGCCTCCCGGTCCGCCCGGCGCCCCCGGCGCCGGCGCGCACCACGCGGCCACCATGCTCGCGGGTCCCGGCGTACCGCAGCCGCCCGGTCCGCCCGGGGCTCCGGGCGCGCCCGGAGCCGGGCTGGACCACGCCGCGACGATGCTGGCCGGTCCGGCCGTGGTGGGGCGGCCCGCGCCTCCCGGTCCGCCCGGTCCGGCGCCGCAGGCACCCGTACCCGTGCCGCAGGCCCCGGGCGTGCCCACGGTGGGACCCGGCTACCAGGCGGTGCTGCGCTACCGCGCGCCCGACGGCTCGGAGCAGCAGCTCATCCGCCGCTCCGCGCCCGGTACTCCGCACCCGGAGTGGCAGATCCTGTACGAGCTGCGGGCGATGAACGTGCCGCCGCAGCAGGTGCTGGAGCTGCACACCGAGCTGGCCTCCTGCGAGCTGCCCGGCGGCTACTGCGCCCGCATGATCCGGGAGACCTGGCCGCAGGTGCGGATCACGAGCGTGGCCCCGTACGGGACGGACCACGCGGGCCGGCAGCAGGGCATGCGGCACCTGCTGACCCATCAGGGCGAGCTGCATCAGGTGGCGGACGGTCCGGCGCGCCCCGCGCCGGTGCGTGCGCCGCTGCCGCAGGTGCCGCTGCAGCCGGCGATCCCGCTGGACGCGATCGCGCAGGAGCTGGCGGGGGCGTTCGGCCCGCAGGGCGTGTTCCGGTTCGAGCAGCGTGCGGTGTCGCGGCAGGGCGTGCCGGAGATCGTGGCGCAGACGCTGATGTGGTCGGGTCTGCCGGTCGATTTCGGGCCGTTCTTCTGGGCGCAGGCGGTGCCGGGTGCTCCGCTGCCGACGCTGGCCGAGCTGGCGGCGCAGCGGCAGGTGCAGCCGGCGTCGGACGCGGGCTCGTACCTGGTGGTGGGCAGCGACTTCGGCAAGGCGCTGTGCGTGCAGTACGGGACGGCGCACATCGTGGCGGTGCCGGTGGAGGCCGGTCCGGGCGGTGCTCCGGTGCCCCCGCAGTTCGTGAACTCCTCGCTGCCGCAGTTCGTGCGGTCGCTGGCGTTGCTGGGCCACATGTGGCGGCTGCGCCAGCATCTGACGCCGGAGCAGGCGGGCCGCTGGACCGGCGATTTCCAGGCGAATCTGGCGGGGCTGGACAGTGCGGCGCTGGCGTCGCCGGAGAACTGGTGGTCGGTGCTGCTGGAGCAGATGTGGGACGGACTGCTGTGACCGGTCGCTGATCGGTCTGCGATCAGTCGCTCGTCGCTCGTCGCTCGTCGCGCGTGGCCGGGTTGGGACCCTCGAACGGGGTTCCGGCCCGGCCATTCGGGCTTCTGGGAGCAAATGACGCATCCTTGGCAGGGATCCCCGCGAGAGAGGCGCTTCCAGCATGAGTGCACCCTTTACGACCGTGCGCGGCCGCGGCTACCGGATGGAAGAGGTGGACCGGTATCTCGCGCGGCTGTCGGGGAGCCGGGACGAGGCCTGGGAGCGGGTGGCCCGGCTGACCGTGCTGGCCAAGCGGATGGAAGCGGAGGCGGAGCGGCTGCGGGCGGAGGTCTCGGGGCTGGCCCCGCAGCGGTACGACGAGCTGAGCGAGCGGGCCCGGCGGATCCTGCTGCTGGCCGAGGAGGAGGTCGACACGCTGCGGGCGGACGCGCGGGCGGACGCGCTGGCGGCGACGGGCGCCGCCGAGGCGCACGCCGACCGGGTGGCGCAGCTGGCGCGGACCGACGCGGACGCGGTGCGCGAGCAGACCGAGGTCCGGGCCCGGCAGGGGCTGTTGCGGGCGGGCCGGGAGGCGGACGACGCGCGGACCGAGGCGCGCGACGACGCGGAGGCGTGGCGGGCGGAGGCGCAGGCAGGGCTGGCGGAGATGGCGCGCCGGGCCGAGGCGCTGCTCGCGGAGCGCGAGCAGGAGCACGCGGAGCGCTGGGACGCGGCGGAGCGGGAGCTGGCGGCGCGGGAGGCGGAGCTGGAGGCCCGGCACGCCGAGTTGGAGCGGTACGCGGAATCCCGGCTGGCGGAGGCGAAGCGGGGGTTCGCGCAGACGCAGGAGGCGGCGCGGCACGGCCAGGAGGACGCGGAGGCGCGGGGCGCGGAGCTGATCGCGGAGGCGCGGGTGACGGAGGAGCGGCTCGGCCGGGAGACGGACCGGATCCTGCGCGAGCACACGGAGTCCCAGGACGAGATGCGGGCGCACATGAACCACGTCCGCTCGAGCCTGGCCGCCCTGACGGGCCGGGCCCCGGCGGAGGGCTGACCGCGGCGGGCCGACCTCAGGCGGGCCGACAGCGGAGGGCTGACCTCCGAGGGCTGACCGGCGGCGGGGCCGGGTCTTGCGGCCCCGCCGGGGTCGGGGCGCGGCCCCGCCGGCGGTCAGCTCGTGGGGGCGTACCGGGCCGGGTCGCTGCGCAGGCCCCGGGTGGTGACCACCACGCTGAAGGCGGGCGGCGCCGTGGCCGGGAGCGGCGCGGCGGCTCCCGTCGCGGTGGCGGCGGTCGCCAGAACGGTGCCGTCGACCTCGATCCGCGGGTGGTCGCCGAAGCCGCCGCCCTCGACGGTCAGCAGCCCCTCGTTCACGGAGACGCGCGTGATGACCGGAGTGGCCCGTGTCGCCATCTTGTTGAGCAGGTAGGCGCCGGCCGGCGCCCCGGTCAGCGCCCACATCTCGGTGGGAATCCTCGGGAGGCCGCCGCCGACGTCCGCGACGAAGAACGCCACCACGTACAGCATCGTGACCGCGCTGAGTGCGACGTACTGGAGGTCGACCAGGTCCGTGCGGCCGCCGTCGTTGGCGATCAGGTCGCGCAGCGGGCGCCGCTTGGTGCCCTTGGGCGCGGGTTTGGCCATGGTGCCGTTCTCCACGCGCATGCCGACCACGGTCTTCGCCGCGATCAGGGCGGCGTAGGGGCCGCCGAGGAGCGGGAGGTAGACGGTGGTCAGGTTGGACAGGGGGCCGTCGGAGCCCTGGAACCAGCCGGTGCCGCCGCCGGCGGTGAGCCCGTAGGCCAGGGTGGTGAGCAGCAGCCAGATGAGGATGACCGTCCAGGCCAGGGCCAGGGTGGTCGAGGTGGAGAGGCGTCCGTCGCGGCCGGTGACGAAGCCTGGGTGGCGCATGAGGCGCAGGGTGATGGGGCCGGCCAGCGCGGCGAGTAAGGCGAGTGCGCAGAGTGCGGAAAGCATGGGTCCCCCCGGGATCGTGTCTCCGCAGAGAGTTACCGCTTGGGTCCGGGCATGACAAGTCGCCGCCCGGCCACCGCCGTTCCCGTCCCCGCCGTTGCCGTCCCCGCCGTTCCTGGCCCCACGGTTCCCGTCCTCACGGTTCGCGCTGCTCCGGCAGTACGGGGAACCGTCGCGGCGCCACCAGCAGCAGCACCAGCGCGGCCGCCACCGCCGCCACCGTGGCGCCGGCGAAGATGTGGTCCCCGGCGGCGGCCACCGCCTGGCGCAGGTACTCGGCGGCGGCCGGTGACAGCAGGTGCGGCTGGTCCAGGGCCTGGGACACGTCGTCCAGGCGGGTCGGCAGTCCGGGCACGGGGGCGTCCGCCAGCCGGCCGGCGATGGTGGCGTTGGCCACGGCCCCGAGCAGTGCGGCTCCGATGCTCTGGCCGACGTTGCGGCAGAACAGTACGGAGGCGGTGGTGGTGCCGCGCTCCGCCCAGCCCACCGTGGACTGGACCCCGACGATCAGCGGCAGTTGGAACAGGCCGAGGGCCGCACCGAGCAGCAGCATGATCACCGCGGGCTGCCAGGGCGCGGCGGGGTAGGGGAGCAGGGTGAAGGAGCACAGGATCACGGCGGCCAGCGAGACCCCGGTGGCGGCGGTGTTGCGGAAGCCGATGCGCCGGTAGACGTGCTGGGCGAGGGCCGCGGAGATGGGCCAGCTCAGGGTCATCGCGGAGGTGACCAGCCCGGCTCCGGTGGGGCCGAGTCCGAGCACGGTCTGGGCGTACATGGGCATGAACACCATCGGGGCGACCATCAGCAGGCCGAGTGCGGCCATGGCGAGGTTGACGGCGGCGATGGTGCGCCGGCGCCACACCCAGCCGGGCAGGATCGGCTGTGCGGCGCGGCGTTCGATGCGGACGACCAGCGCGGCCAGTGCCGCGCTGGTGGCCAGCAGGCCCAGCGAGGGCGCGGACAGCCAGGGCCAGGCGACCCCGCCTTCGACCAGCGCGAAGAGGAGCAGTCCGCCGCAGGCGAAGACGGCGAGTGCTCCCGCCCAGTCGACGGGGCCGCTGCGGCCGGGGGGCCGGGTGGGCTCGACCAGGTGGCGGTTGATGATCCACAGGGCGCCGGAGGCGAGCGGCAGGTTGAGCAGGAAGACCCAGCGCCAGTCGGCGTACGAGGCGATCAGCCCGCCGAGCGCGGGGCCGGCCAGTGCCGAGGTGGCCCACACCACGGACATCCGGGCCTGGATGCGCGGCCGTTCCTTGAGGGGGTAGAGGTCGGCGGCCAGGGTCTGGACGGTGCCCTGGAGGGCGCCGCCGCCGAGGCCCTGGAGGATCCGGAAGGCGATGAGGGCGGCCATGTTCCAGGCGGCCGCGCACAGCAGGGAGCCGAGCAGGAAGAGGCTGATGCCGAGGAGCAGGACGGGTTTTCGGCCGTAGGTGTCGGAGAGCTTGCCGTAGACGGGCAGGGTGACGGTTCCGGCCAGGATGTAGCCGGAGAAGATCCAGGAGAAGACGGCGAAGCCGCCGAGGTCTCCGACGATCTGCGGCACGGCGGTGGAGACGATGGCCGCGTCGAGCGAGACGAGCCCCATGGTCAGCATCAGCGCGGCGACGACGGCGGTACGGGGCCGCCCGGGCGGGGCCGCGCCGCCCGCCGGGGAGCCGGCGGCGGGTATGCCGCCGGGTGTGCCCGCGGAGCCGTCGCCGGTGCCCGGGCCGTCGCCGGATCCGGTGCTGGAGCCGCCTCCGGTGCCGGTGCTCGTGCCCGGGCTGTCCCCTGAGTCCATGAACTGCCTTTCCCCCGCGCCTACCTGCGCGAACACCCTCTCACCGCCGCGTCACGGGAAGGTAACCCCTGAGAACGCCTCGTCCGTAGGGCCGAGATCCCCTAGGGGTTGCTCCTCACAAGGATCCAGGGACGCTTCGTCCCGGCGGAGGAGGAAGTCCGGCCGGAGCGGTCCTTAACTGGTTACTACAGGGCGGGAAGCCGGGGGGTAGGGCTAGCACCCGTATGGATACGGCGCTTGGCACCAGCGCGCCGAAGCCCCCCGCCCAAGAGACTTCGAGTGAACCGACGGACCGTACGAAACGAGCGAGGGGAAACACCGTGACAACGGCTATGACCGAAACCAGGCACGGGGGTACTGGAGGGCATGGAGCCGTCGCGGCGCGAGCGCGGCAGGTCGTCAAGGCCTACGGCTCCGGGGAGACGCGCGTCGTCGCCCTCGACTCGGTCGACGTGGACATCCATCGCGGGCAGTTCACCGCGATCATGGGCCCGTCGGGCTCCGGCAAGTCCACGCTGATGCACTGCCTGGCCGGCCTGGACACGGTGAGCAGTGGCCAGATCTTCCTGGACGAGACCGAGATCACCGGTCTGAAGGACAAGAAGCTGACGCAGCTGCGCCGGGACCGGATCGGCTTCATCTTCCAGGCGTTCAACCTGCTGCCGACGCTGAACGCCCTGGAGAACATCACGCTCCCGATGGACATCGCGGGCCGCAAGCCCGATGCGGAGTGGCTGAACCGGGTCGTGGAGACGGTGGGCCTGGCGGGCCGCCTCAAGCACCGGCCCACCGAGCTCTCCGGCGGCCAGCAGCAGCGTGTGGCGGTCGCCCGCGCGCTGGCCGCCCGTCCCGCGATCATCTTCGGCGACGAGCCGACCGGAAACCTCGACTCCCGGGCCGGCGCCGAGGTGCTCGGCTTCCTGCGCCGCTCGGTGGACGAGCTGGGGCAGACGATCGTCATGGTCACCCACGACCCGGTCGCCGCCTCGTATGCGGACCGCGTCATCTTCCTGGCCGACGGCCGGATCGTGGACGAGATGCACGGGCCCACCGCCGATCAGGTCCTGGACCGGATGAAGGACTTCGACGCGCGCGGGCGGACGTCATGACCGTCATGAAGACCGCGCGTCGCAACTTCGTCGCGCACAAGGGGCGCATGGCGCTCTCCGCCGTCGCCGTCATGCTCTCCGTCGCCTTCGTCTGCGGCACCCTGGTGTTCACCGACACCATGAACACGACCTTCGACAAGCTGTTCGCGGTCACCAACTCCTCCGTCACGGTCACCCCGAAGCAGGTCGAGAGCGCCGGGGAGACCCCCGACACCGGCAAGCCCGAGGCGCTGGCCGCCTCGGTCATCGAGCGGGTCAAGCGGGCCGAGGGCGTGAAGGCCGTCGAGGGCGGCGTCGCGTCGATGGCCGTCACGGTCGTCAACTCCAAGAACGAGAACCTCGGCTCGACCACGGGAGCCCCGACCTTCGCGGGCAACTGGACGGAGAACGAGCTCAGGTCGATGAAGATCATCGAGGGTCAGGCCCCGCGCGGCCCGACCGAGGTGATGATCGACGGTGACACCGCGAAGAAGCACCACCTCGCACTCGGTGACGACATCCGCACCATCGCCGTCACCGGCGACATCCGCTCCAAGATCACCGGCATCGCCGCCTTCACCGTGACCAACCCGGGCGCGACCGTCGTCTACTTCGACACGGCCACCGCGCAGCAGAAGCTGCTCGGCGCCCCGGACGTCTTCACGCACCTCAACGTCACCGCCAAGGAAGGCGTGAGCGACGCGCAGCTCAAGGCGAATGTCGCCACCGCGGTCGGCGCGGACACCTACAAGCTGCAGACCGCGAAGGAAGCCGCGGACGCCAACCGCAAGGACATGTCCTTCCTGGACATCATGAAGTGGGTGATGCTCGGCTTCGCCCTCATCGCCTTCCTCGTCGGCATCTTCCTGATCTTCAACACCTTCTCGATGCTGGTCGCCCAGCGCACCCGCGAGATCGGCCTGATGCGGGCCATCGGAGCCGACAGCGGCCAGGTGCTCAAGTCGGTCGTGGTCGAGGCCTTCCTGCTCGGTGTCTTCGGCTCGATCCTCGGTGTCGGAGCGGGCATCGGACTGGCCGTCGGCCTGATGAAGCTGATGGGCCAGCTGGGCATGAGCCTGTCCACCGACGATCTGACGATCGCCTGGACCACCCCGGCCATCGGTGTCTTCCTCGGCATCGTCGTGACCGTCGTCTCCGCCTACATACCGGCCCGCCGGGCCGGCAAGGTCTCCCCGATGGCCGCCCTGCGCGAGGTCGGCGCCCCCGGCGACAAGAAGGCCGGCCGGATCCGCGCCGCCATCGGCCTGGTCCTCACGGGCATCGGCACCGCGGGCCTGTTCCTCGCCGCGACGTCGGACAAGGCCGGCCCCGGCGCCCTGTGGCTGGGCGCGGGCATCCTGTTCACCCTGATCGGCTTCATCGTGATCGGCCCGCTGCTCGCCGGCGTCGTGGTGCGGGCACTGTCCGCCCCGGTGCTGAGGCCCTTCGGATCCATCGGCCGGCTCGCCGAGCGCAACGCGCTGCGCAACCCGCGCCGCACCGGCGCCACCGCCGCCGCGCTGATGATCGGCCTCGCGCTGGTCGCCTGCCTGTCGGTGGTCGGCTCCTCGATGGTGGCCTCCGCCACCGACGAGCTCGACAAGTCGGTCGGCGCGGACTACATCGTCCAGTCGATGACCGGGCAGCCCGTCGTACCGCAGGCCGAGGAGGCGCTGCGCAAGACGCAGGGCCTGGCGCACGTCACGGCCTACCGCGAGCTCGACGCCAAGATCACCGCCCCGGACGGCACCACCGAGGCGGACGGCGTCGGGGCACAGGACCCGACGTACGCCCAGGACGTCCGGCGCAAGACGACCGCCGGCGAGCACGCCGCGGCGTACGGGCCGAACTCGATGTCGGTCGGCTCGGAGTACGCGGCCAAGCACCAGGTCAAGCTCGGGGACGAGCTGACGGTCGCCTTCACGGGCGGCAAGACGGTCAAGCTGAAGGTCGCGGCGATCACCAGCGACGACGGCAACCTCGACAAGGGCATGAAGTACGTCAGCACCGCCGTCGCCGAGGCGAACGTGCCGGCCGACAAGCTGCCCCGCCCCTTCATGCTGCTGGGCACCGCCAAGGACGGCCAGGAGGCCGCCGCGTACAAGGCGGTCAAGGCGGCGCTGGCCGAGTACCCGCAGTACCAGGTGCTCAACCAGACCGACTACAAGCAGGCGCTGAAGGACCAGGTCGGCCAGCTGCTGAACGTGGTCTACGCACTCCTCGCGCTCGCGATCATCGTCGCGATCCTGGGCGTGGTGAACACGCTGGCCCTCTCGGTGGTCGAGCGGACCCGCGAGATCGGCCTGATGCGCGCCATCGGCCTCTCCCGCCGCCAGCTGCGCCGCATGATCCGCCTGGAGTCGGTGGTCATCGCGCTCTTCGGCGCCCTGCTCGGCCTCGGCCTGGGCATGGGCTGGGGCGCCACCGCCCACCAGCTCCTCGCGCTCCAGGGCATGAAGATCCTGGAAATCCCCTGGCCGACGATCCTCGGAGTCTTCGCCGGCTCCGCCCTGGTCGGCTTGCTCGCCGCGCTCTTCCCGGCCTTCCGGGCGGGCCGGATGAACATCCTGAACGCGATCGCCAGCGAGTAATCGCCGGTGGTCGTACGGGGGAACGCCCCGGCCCCGCCTCACCCGTTCGGGTGGGGCGGGGCCGGGGTCGTTCACATGGCCATGACGGGCACGTCGTAGACGTGGACAAGCCGCTCGGCATCGTCGGGCCGCTTCCCTCGCGCGCCGACTCCGTCACCCCTGCGGGGGGCCGAACCCCACGCGCGGGTGTCGGACCCGCGTCGTAGGGTGGGAACCCCCGGCCCGTTCGACGTGTCGGGCCCTTCGCGTTGCCGCCTCGCGGGAACTCGCCGCACCTCACCGGACGGAAAGCCGCCTTCATGAGCCTGCACGGACTGCTCGACGCCGTCACCCGGGACCCCGCTCTCGCCGAAGCGGTCACCGCGGCGGTGGACGGCAACCGCATGCACGTGGACCTCGTCGGACCCGCCGCCGCCCGGCCCCTGGCCATCGCCGCGCTGGCCACCCGTACCGAGCGGACCGTGCTCGCGGTCACGGCCACCGGCCGCGAGGCCGAGGACCTGGCCGCCGCGCTCCGCTCGCTGATGCCCCCGGGCCGCCAGGACGAGGTGGTGGACTACCCGTCCTGGGAGACGCTGCCGCACGAGCGGCTCTCGCCCCGCAGCGACACCGTGGGCCGCCGGATCGCCGTGCTGCGCCGGCTGTCGCACCCGAGCAAGGACGATCCGGCCGCCGGACCCGTGTCCATCGTGGTCGCGCCGATCCGCTCCGTGCTCCAGCCGCAGGTCAAGGGGCTCGGCGACCTCGTACCGGTGAGCCTGCGCCAGGGGGAGAGCGTCGACCTGGGCGAGGTCACCTCCGCGCTCGCGGCCGCCGCGTACGCGCGCGTCGAGCTCGTCGAGAAGCGCGGGGAGTTCGCCGTGCGCGGCGGCATCCTCGACGTGTTCCCGCCCACCGAGGAGCACCCGCTGCGCGTGGAGTTCTGGGGCGACGAGGTCGAGGAGATCCGCTACTTCAAGGTCGCCGACCAGCGGTCCCTGGAGATCGCCGAGCACGGCCTGTGGGCCCCGCCCTGCCGGGAGCTGCTCCTCACCGACCAGGTGCGCGGGCGCGCCGCGGCCCTCGCCGAGCTCCACCCCGAGCTCGGCGAACTGCTCCACAAGATCGCCGAAGGGATCGCGGTGGAGGGCATGGAGTCCCTCGCCCCGGTCCTGGTCGACGACATGGAGCTCCTGATCGACGTACTGCCCGCCGGTTCGATGGCCGTGGTGTGCGACCCGGAGCGGGTGCGGACCCGGGCCTCCGACCTGGTCGCCACCTCGCAGGAGTTCCTGATGGCCTCCTGGGCGGCCACCGCCGGCGGCGGCGAGGCCCCCATCGACGTCGGCGCCGCCTCGCTGCGCGGGATCGCGGAGGTACGGGAGCACGCGCGCGAGCTCGGCATGCTGTGGTGGTCGGTGTCCCCGTTCGCCGCCGACGAGGAGGGGGCGCTCGGCAGCGACACCCTCCAGCTCGGCATGCACGCCCCCGAGGCCTACCGCGGCGACACCGCCCGGGCGCTGGCCGACACCAAGGCCTGGATCGCCGAGGGCTGGCGCACCGTCTACCTCACCGAGGGCCACGGCCCGGCCGCCCGCACCGTGGAGGTGCTCGGCGGCGAGGGCATCCCGGCCCGCCTCGAGGCCGACCTCGCGACCCTGGAACCCTCCCTGGTCCACGTCTCGTGCGGCTCCCTCGACAACGGCTTCGTCGACCAGGCCCTCAAGCTCGCCGTCCTCACCGAGACCGACCTGACCGGCCAGCGCACCGCCACCAAGGACCTGGGCCGGATGCCCACCCGGCGCCGCAAGACGATCGACCCCCTCACCCTGGAGGTCGGCGACTACATCGTCCACGAGCAGCACGGCGTCGGCCGCTACGTCGAGATGGTGCAGCGAACCGTGCAGGGCGCCACCCGCGAGTACCTCCTCGTCGAGTACGCGCCCGCCAAGCGCGGGCAGCCCGGCGACCGGCTCTACATCCCCACCGACCAGCTGGAGCAGGTCACCAAGTACGTCGGCGGCGAGGCCCCGACCCTGCACCGGCTCGGCGGCGCCGACTGGACCAAGACCAAGGCGCGCGCGAAGAAGGCGGTCAAGGAGATCGCCGCCGACCTCATCAAGCTCTACAGCGCCCGCATGGCCGCCCCCGGCCACACCTTCGGCCCCGACACCCCCTGGCAGCGCGAGCTGGAGGACGCCTTCCCGTACGCGGAGACGCCCGACCAGCTCACCACCATCGCCGAGGTCAAGGAGGACATGGAGAAGTCGGTCCCCATGGACCGCCTGATCTGCGGCGACGTCGGCTACGGCAAGACCGAGATCGCCGTGCGCGCCGCGTTCAAGGCGGTCCAGGACGGCAAGCAGGTCGCCGTCCTCGTACCGACCACGCTGCTGGTGCAGCAGCACTTCGGGACCTTCTCCGAGCGGTACGCGCAGTTCCCCGTCAAGGTGAAGCCGCTGTCGCGCTTCCAGAGCGAGGGCGAGTCGAAGGCGACGCTGGAGGGCCTGCGCGAGGGCTCCGTCGACATCGTCATCGGCACGCACCGGCTCTTCTCGCAGGAGACCAAGTTCAAGGACCTGGGCCTGGTCATCGTCGACGAGGAGCAGCGGTTCGGCGTCGAGCACAAGGAGCAGCTGAAGAAGCTGCGCGCCAACGTCGACGTGCTGACGATGTCCGCGACCCCGATCCCGCGCACCCTGGAGATGGCGGTCACCGGCATCCGCGAGATGTCCACGATCACCACCCCGCCCGAGGAGCGCCACCCGGTCCTCACCTTCGTCGGCCCCTACGAGGAGAAGCAGATCGGCGCCGCGATCCGCCGCGAACTGCTCCGCGAGGGCCAGTGCTTCTACATCCACAACCGGGTCGAGTCCATCGACCGGGCGGCCGCCAAGCTCCGCGAGATCGTGCCCGAGGCGCGCATCGCGACGGCGCACGGGCAGATGTCGGAACAGTCCCTGGAACAGGTCGTCGTGGACTTCTGGGAGAAGAAGTTCGACGTGCTCGTCTCCACGACGATCGTGGAGTCCGGCATCGACATCTCCAACGCCAACACCCTCATCGTCGAGCGCGGCGACAACTTCGGCCTCTCCCAGCTCCACCAGCTGCGCGGCCGCGTGGGCCGGGGCCGCGAGCGCGGGTACGCCTACTTCCTCTACCCGCCGGAGAAGCCGCTCACCGAGACCGCGCACGAGCGGCTCGCGACGATCGCCCAGCACACCGAGATGGGCGCCGGCATGTACGTGGCGATGAAGGACCTGGAGATCCGCGGCGCGGGCAACCTGCTCGGCGGCGAGCAGTCCGGCCACATCGCGGGCGTCGGCTTCGACCTCTACATCCGGATGGTCGGCGAGGCCGTGGCCGACTACCGGGCGGCGATCGAGGGCGGCCCGGAGGAGGAGCCGCCGCTGGAGGTGAAGATCGAGCTGCCGGTCGACGCGCACGTCCCGCACGACTACGCGCCGGGCGAGCGGCTGCGCCTGCAGGCCTACCGCTCGATCGCCGCGGCCAACTCCGAGGAGGACGTCAAGGCCGTCCGCGAGGAGCTCACCGACCGCTACGGCAAGCTGCCGGAGCCGGTGGAGAACCTGCTGCTGGTGGCCGGACTGCGGATGCTCGCCCGCGCCTGCGGGGTCGGCGACATCACCCTGCAAGGCCCCAACATCCGCTTCGGGCCGGTGGAGTTGCGCGAGTCGCAGGAGCTGCGCCTCAAGCGGCTCTACCCGGGCGCGGTGCTCAAGCCCGCCACCTCGCAGGTGCTGATCCCGCGGCCCAAGACGGCGCGGGTGGGCGGCAAGCCGCTCGTCGGGCGGGATCTGCTGGGCTGGACCGGGGAGTTCCTCGCCACGATCCTCGGCTCCTAGGCCGAGGCTCTCCCAGGCCGAGACTTTCCCAGGCCGAGGCCCTCTCGGGTGGAGGCCTTGGGCGGAGGCCCTTGGGAACGGCGACGGCCGCGGCGGGGAACCTTTCCGGTCCCCGGCCGCGGCCGGTCGCGTTCCCGCGGAGGCTGGTGGGCGAAGGCTACTTCTTCGGGTCGTCGTCGATGCCGAGGCGCTCTTCCGCCTGCTGCTGGGCCCTGTCGATCTGATCCGCGTACTTGTTGCCGGTCTTCTCGTTGGCCTCTTGTTCGAGGTTGTCCGAGATCTGCTTTCCCTTGTCCTTCGCCTGGTCCCTGAACCGGTCAAAGATCCCCATGTCACGGGCTCCTTCCGTAATCCCGTTTGCGACGCTACGCGCGTTTTGGGTGATTCGCTCGGGGAAGCCTCCCACCTGCTGTTCCCCGCCCGCGGGCGCTGCCGCGCTGCGACCCTGCAACGGTTGGGGGCATCCCCTCACCCCCGGCCGGAAACGCTGTATACGCTCAGACCCGAAACTCGCCTTCCCCGGCCCGTCAGGAGCAGCGATGCACGGCCCCGGCACCCCGCCGCCCCACGGTCACCAGCCCAGCAACGGGGGCGTGGTGGCCCTTCGCGTGCTGTTCGCGCTGCTGCCCATCCTGAGCTGCGGGCTCCTCGCCTGGGGGACGATGCTGCGGCTCGCGCTGGTCACCCGCAAACCCCGGGACTGGTGGCTGCTCGGGGTGTCCGCGGCGGCCTCGGTGATCTGGATGGTGCTGTCGGGGCTCGACCCGACCGCCGACAACTCCGGCTGGCAGGCCAACACCGGCGGCATGGGCACGATCGTGACCGGCCTCTCGGTCGCCGTGTACTTCCTCGTCGCCGACATCCGCCACCACGAGGCGCGGAAGGCCCGGGCCGCCGGCGGGTGGTACCCGCAGCCCGCCTCGCCGTACGGTGCGCCCCTCCCGCAGGGGCACGAGACCCGCCCCTCCTACGGCTACCCGCCGGCCGTCCCGCGCCAGGCGCCCCAGCAGCTGCCCCAGCAGCCGCCCCGGCGGGCCCCCGAGCCCGCGCCCGCGCCGACGCAGCCCCCGCGGATCGGGCAGGTCCGCGCCGAGCTC
Organism: Streptomyces sp. ICC4; assembly: GCF_003287915.1. Lineage (NCBI taxonomy): Bacteria > Bacillati > Actinomycetota > Actinomycetes > Kitasatosporales > Streptomycetaceae > Streptomyces > Streptomyces sp. ICC4. Next base: position 1,637,042 of record NZ_CP030286.1, read on the forward strand.
GACGAGCTCAGCGAACTCCTGCGCAACCAGCCCCCGCACCACGACGGCCCCCACAACGAGGGCCCGCGCCCGTGACGGACCGGCTCATCGGAGACCGCTACCGGCTCGCCTCCATCCTGGGCCAGGGCGGCATGGGCCAGGTCTGGACGGCGTACGACCAGCGGCTGGACCGCCGCGTGGCGGTCAAGCTGCTGCGCCCCGACAAGGTGGCGGGCCCCGGCTCGGTCGCCGACGAGCTGCGCCGCCGCTTCGTGCGCGAATGCCGGGTCACGGCGCAGGTGGACCACCCCGGGCTGGTCACCGTGCACGACGCGGGCAGCGACGGCGACGAGCTCTACCTCGTCATGCAGTACGTGGAGGGCGCCGACCTCGCCGACCACCTGGCCGAGCACACCCCGTACCCGTGGCCGTGGGCGGTCTCGGTGATCGCGCAGCTGTGCTCGGTGCTGTCGGCCGTGCACGCGGTGCCGATCGTGCACCGGGACATGAAGCCGCGCAACGTGATGGTCCGCCCCGACGGGACCGTGCTGGTCCTGGACCTCGGTGTCGCCTCGGTGATGGACACCGACACCACCCGCCTCACCAGTACCGGTTCGCCGATCGGCAGCCCCGCGTACATGGCGCCCGAGCAGGCCATGGGCGGGGCCGTCGGCCCGCACACCGACCTCTACGCGCTCGGCGTCGTGCTGTACGAGCTGCTGTCCGGCAACGTCCCCTTCGCCGGATCCACCGCGCTCGGGGTGCTCCACCGCCACCTGTACGAAGCCCCGGTCCCGGTGCGCCAGTTGCGCCCCGAGGTGCCGCAGCAGCTGGAAGCCGTACTCCTGCACCTCCTGGCGAAGGACCCGCGGGACCGGCCGGCCTCCGCGCAGGCGGTGTACGCGGCCCTCGCGCCGCTGCTGCCGCACCGCGGCTCGGGATCCCCCGCCGGCGCGCTCGACCCGACCCGCCCCTTCCTGCGCCCGCAGGCCCCCTGGCCCGACCGGGCCTCCGTGATCCCGCCGAGGCCGGCCAACCCGCCCGCCTCGCCGCCGCGGCCTGACGTCCCGGCGGCCGTGGAGGAGGCGAAGAAGCTCCTGGACCAGGGCCGGCTCGCCCAGGCCGTGGACATCCTCGGCGGGATCCTCCCGGCGGCCGCCGAGCAGCACGGCGAGCACTCGACGGTGGTCCGCTCCCTGCGCAAGCAGTACGCGGCCACGCTGATGGACGACGGCCAGTACCGCCGGGCCATGCCCGAGCTGCGGCGCCTCGCGGAGGAGTTCCCGGCCGGCGACCCGCGGTCCCTGCGCTTCCGCTACGACGCGGCCCAGTGCCTGGAGCAGCTCGGCGAACCCGCCGCCGCCCTCGCCGAGTACCGCTCGCTGCTGCCGCTGTTCGAGAACCACTACGCGAACCCGGACCCGGGCCTCCCGCTGGAGGTCCGCCGCCGGATAGCGCACCTGCTGCTGTCCCTCGGCGACCGCCCGGCGGCCCACGAGACCCTCTCCCGTCTCCTCTTCGACGCGGAGCGCCTGCACGGACCCGTGCACCCCTTCTCCGCGGAGGTCCGGCGCACCCTCCAGTGGCTGGGCCAAGTGCGCTGAGAGGGGTCCGTCGGAGACGGCAGGATCACGACTCCGCATCTCATCGGAGAACGGAAGGCGTTGGTCCGGTTTGGGTATTTCGCGCCGTGTAGCGTACGCGCGTTCGATCACTCAATCGTCTCAGAGGACAGCCCCATGGCAACCCCGCCTCCGTCGCACCCTGTCGACCCTCAGCAGGTCCCGCCGCACGCCGAGCCCGTCGAGCCCATCGTCTCCGTCGCGCCGGAGAAGAAGGGCGGCAAGGGCAAGCAGGTCCTGCGGGTGCTCGCGCTGATCGTCGTCCTCGTCGTGGTCAAGGTGGGCTTCTCCACCTTCCTCTCGGACGAGGTCGTGCACGCCAAGTCCGGCGACTGCGTCCAGGTGACCGGCAGCGACACCGACCCCAAGGTGTCGACCAAGGACTGCACCGACAAGGACGCCAACTACAAGGTCGTCAAGGTCGTCGACGACACCTTCGACGTCGAGGCCTGCGCCGGCACCGGTGACGTCGCCCTCGCGCAGCAGCTGGGCTCGGACAAGTTCGTCCTCTGCATGGAATCGCTGGTCAAGTAAGACCCGGCGTGGGGACCGGGCCGGCCGCACCGCGGCCGGCCCGGTCCCTTTTCGCGTGCAGGAGAAGCGCCAGCAGACCCAGCAGGGCCGCGCCCGCGACCGCCAGGCCCGCGGAGAGGCCCGGGGGACGGAACTCGCAGGCGAGGGTGGTGGCGCGGCCGTCCAAGGGGGCCGCGACCAGCCCCAGGTGGGCGGAGGCCGGGCGGCCGCCGCAGCTCCAGCCGGCGATGGCGGGGGCGGCCAGGACCGCCGTGCCCGTGGTGCCCGCGGGGAAGGTCGCGCGGATGCCCGAGGAGCCGACCCGCACGGACGAGGCCGCCGAAGCCCGCAGGGCGGCGACCGCGGCCGTCAGGCGGGGCCGGTCCAGGCAGGACAGCTCCCACCGCGCCGGGGCGCCCTGGTCGAAGACCAGCCGCGAGGCCGGCCCGTGCGAGGGCCCCATGGGCTGCAGGGCGGCCCGGTTGCGCGGCGGATTCGCGTTCAGCCGGAAGGCCGGGCCGTCCGCGAGCCGCGCCGTCGCGTTGTACTCCGGGGCCCACAGGAAGGCCTCCGTGCCCGCGCGGCAGACGCCGGGGGAGAGCGGCTCCTCGTAGACCCGCGCGCCCAGCAGGAGTTCCTGGTTGGCGAAGGGCGAAGCACCATAGCCGGGCTCAGGTCCCGACGGGCGGACCGTGACCAGAGGCGGGACCTCGGCCCGGGCGATCGTGCCGTCCGGCCGCAGCCGGGCCCCGACGGCGAACACGGCGTCCGTCACCGGATTGTCGAGGCTCTGCACATTGCGCCCGCGCGAGGTCCAGCCCGCCCCCAGCGCCACCATGGTCCGGGTGAACACGTCCGGGGTGTGGCTGCTGTAGTACGCGCCGCCCTCGCCGCCCAGCAGCATCGGGTCGTTGCCCGTCAGCGCCGGCCGCCCCGCGTCCGTGCGGTACGCCGGCCAGCCCCCGGCGCCCGCCAGCGCCCCGGAGCGCGCGGAGTGCGCCGCGCCCCAGGAGGGGTAGTCGTCCAGGCCCGCCAGCTTGCCCTTCTCCCCGTAAGCCGTCGTCGCCGCCGCCTGCGCGAGCAGGACCAGCGTCAGCACGCCCGCCGCCGGGAGGGCCAGGCGCCGGTGGCGCAGCGCCCACCAGGCCGCACCGGACAGGGCCAGGCCGGCGCCGAAGAGCGCGAGGCCCCACCCCGTCGCCAGGGCGCTGCCGCGCGCCGCCGACGCGGCGGCCGCCAGCAGCGCGGCCCCGCCCGCGAGCGCCCGGGGCCCCGGCAGGCCCTGGGCCACGGCGGCCCAGGCGGCGATCACCACGATCCCGGCCAGCACGAAGGTCTGCCGGTACGGGCTTCCGTTCGGCGTCGCGAACAGGTGCCAGGCCAGGTGCGTCGGCTCCCACTGGAAGGACAGCAGCACCGCCGCCGCCAGCCCCGCCCAGCACAGCCGGGTCCGCCCCGCGACGGCCCGGTGGAACGGCAGGGCCGCCACCAGCAGCAGGGTGCCGGTGCCCACGAACAGGGCGGGGGAGGAGAAGGAGTACGTGGCGGGCATCAGCCGGGCGAGCAGGTCCTGCGCCGGTACCGGCTGGAACGGCTTGAACCACCCCGGGTAGGCCTGCTTCGAGCTGAGGAAGAGGGGGACGAGGACCGGCGCCGACAGGGCGATGCCCAGCGCGGTCGTCACCGCCGCCCGCACGAGGACGCGTACCCGCGGCCCCGCCCCCTCCCGGGCGAGGAGCACCCGCACCAGCAGCACCAGGACCGCGCCGAGGGTCGCCATGTAGGCGGTGTAGAAGTTCGCCGTCCAGCACAGGGCCGCCACCAGCACGGCCGCCGCCGGCCGGCGCGAGCGCAGCGCCCACTCACCCGTCAGACACAGGAGCGGAAAGGCGATCAGCCCGTCCAGCCACATCGGGTTGTAGGAGGCCTCGATCACCGACCAGCCGCACAGCGCGTACGAGGCCCCGAGCAGGCCCGCCGCCCACCACGGGCCGCGCCGCTGCGTGCGCAGCAGCCAGGCCATCGCCGCCGCGGCGGCCGCGGTCTTGAGCACGGTGACCACGTACACCGCGAGGTCGATGTCCTGGCGCGGGAAGAGCGCCACCAGCATCGCGAACGGGCTGGTCAGGTACGTCCCGAAGTCGGGCAGGAAGCTGGTCCCGTAGCCGGACTGCCAGTTCAGCAGCAGTCCGCCCTCGGCGCGCCCGTGCAGCAGGTCCCACAGACGGGCGTGGAAGGGCACGAACTGGTTGCCGAGGTCGTTGACGCTGCGGTGGCGCGGCCCGTACGGGAAGACGCGGGCGACGCGGTCCCCGGCGCACACGGCCACCGCCGTGATCAGGGCGGCGAATGCCGAGCCGAGCAGACTGGGGCGGCGCGCGGAGCGGTGCGGTGTCGACATGGTGGGCCGACCCTGGCAGTGCCGCCGGTCCACCGGGTGGCCGCCGGGTGGCGCCGACACGAACAGCACAGCACCCCAACACCCCCGGAATCGTTGGTCGAACCGGTGGCTCTGGTCACCCTGACTGCATAACATCGATCATCGCACGGCCCTTGTGCACCGACGCACAATCTCCCGGCCCTGGAGGCTCCTTTGCACCGTCGCACAGCGCTCTCCGTCTCCGCCGCCCTGCTCGTGGCGGCCCCACTGCTGTCCGCGTGCTCGGGCGAAGCCCGCCCCGGCACCGCGGCCGTCATCGGCGGCGAACGGATCACCACCTCCGCGGTCCAGGCCCAGGTGAACGACGTCCGCACCGCCCAGAACCGCTCCGAACACCCCGCCGAGCTGATCGCGGCCGTCCCGCAGCTGGACCGGGTCAAGCTCAGCGCGATGCTCCAGAGCCGCATCCTGGACCGGATGGCCTCGGACGCCGGGATCACCGTCACGACCAAGGAGCTGGAGACGGAGCGCCAGGCCTACGACCAGAACAACGGCGGGGCCGAGGCCTTCGAGGCCGCGGTCCTGCAGAAGGCCGCCATGGCCCCCGACCAGATCGAGCGGTGGGTCCGGGACCAGGTGCTCTTCACCAAGCTCAACGCCAAGTACGGCGAGGGCAAGCTCGCCGAGCCCGCCGCGAAGGCCGCCGGCAAGCTCGGCATCGAGGTCAATCCGCGCTACGGCGCCTGGGACGCCCAGCGGGTCACCCTCGGAGACGGCGCGACCCCCTGGATCACCCAGGTCACCCGGCCCGAGCAGCCCCCCGCCGGGGCCTAGACAAGACGGCGGGGAGGTAGGTTCGGAGGGTGACTGACGACGTACCCTCCGAGCCCACCGGCCGCATCGTCCTGCTGACCACCAGCCACCGGGTCGCCCCCGGCGTGCTGTCCTGGCCCGCCTGGCAGACCCTGCACGCCGCGGACCGGGTGCTGTGCGCCGACCCCGGGCACGTACAGCTGCCCTACCTGCGCGAGGCGGGCGTCGCCGTCGCCCACGAGGCCCCGGACGCGCAGGCGCTGATCGAGGAGTGCGCCGGTGGGCGCACGGTCGTGGTCCTGCTCAGCGGCGAGGGCGACCGGCGGCTCACCGACGGCCTGGCCCGCTTCGCCGGCTCGGGCCGGATCGCCATGCCGGACCTGGAACTGCTGCCCGGCTCGTACGACCTGCCGGGCGCGCGGCTGCTCGACCTCGTCCAGGTGATGGACCGGGTCCGCCGCGAATGCCCCTGGACCTCGGAGCAGACGCACGAGGGACTGGCGAAGTACGCGATCGAGGAGGCGTACGAGCTCGTCGAGGCCATCGAGGCCGGGGACCGGGACGAACTGCGCGAGGAGCTCGGCGACGTCCTGCTCCAGGTGGTCTTCCACGCGCGGATCGCGCAGGAGGGCGGCCCGGGCGAGGAGGACGAGCCGTTCTCCATCGACGACGTGGCCGGAGCGCTCGTCGAGAAGCTGATCCACCGCCACCCGCACGTCTTCGGCGACGAGACGGCGCAGACCGCGCAGGACGTCAACGCGCACTGGCAGCGCACCAAGCAGGTGGAGAAGCAGCGGGAGTCCGTGACCGACGGGGTCCCGCTCGCCCAGCCGGCCCTGGCCCTCGCGGCCAAGCTGGCGGGCCGCGCCCGTGCGGGGGCGGTGCCCGCGCCGCTGCCCCGCGGTGCGGGCGTCGGGTACGAACTGCTGGAGCTGGCGGCACGCGCCGATGCGGCGGGGACCGACCCCGAGACCGCGCTGCGCGCGGCGGCCCGGGTCTACCGGGAGGCGATCCGTGCGGCCGAGGGCGTCGGCGGGTAGCCGTCGGCGGCGGTTCCCGTACGGGCGGCGGTTCCCCTACCGGTACGGACGGGGCGCGCGGCCCGACGGGTTGTGCCAGTGCGGGTCGGGGCGGTTCAGGAACCACTCCCCGAACCCCGTCGGCCGTCCTGGCCGGCCGTGGCCCCCGCCACTGGCCGGGACGGAGTCGTGGAACATCCGGGCGGGCCGGGCGCCGAGCTCCTCCAGGAGGTACGAGATCTCCTCGATGAACTGCGGCGGACCGCTCAGGTAGACGTCCTGGTCGGGCCAGAGCCCGCGGTTGCTGAGCGCGGTCGCCAGCCGGTCGGTGGCCTGGTTGCGGTGCTGCCCGGGCGCGGGCGTGATGTAGGTGACGCTCAGCCAGCGGAAGGCGGCCGCGTACGCGTCGACGAGCGGGCGGTCGTAGAGGTGCGCGGCGTCCCGCGCGACCACGAAGAGCCGCACGTCCTGATCGGGAGGATGCTCCGCCAGGTCCTCCAGCATGGCGCGGACCGGCGCCCAGCCGGTGCCGGCGGCTATGAAGCTGACCGGGCGGTCCTCGCGCCGGAACGTCATCTGCCCGCCGGCCGCGCCGAGCCTGAGCACGTCCCCGGGCTGCGCCTCGCGGACCAGGGAGGTGCTCAGGCGCCCGTCCTCGATCCGGCTGACGTGCAGGTCGACCGTCCCGTCGGGGCGGGGCGCGTTCCCGATCGAGTAGGTGCGCCAGGTCGTCGCGACGCGGTCGCTGCTCACGCTCGCGTACTGGCCGGGCTGATGGGGGAAGGGCGCGTGCGGGCGCAGGGTCAGGACGGCTATGTCCTCGCCGTACAGCAGGTGGCGCACGACCTCCGCGTCCCACCAGGGCGGGTCCTCGCTGTCGGCGGCGCCGGCCGTCATCGCGTCGGCGATCACCTGGTAGGCCTCGGCCCAGGCCTTCTCCACCGCCGGGGTCCACGCCTCGCCGGAGGTCTCGGCGAGCGCGGCGAGCAGGCTGGAGCCGACCGCCGCGTAGTGCTCGGGGCCCGCCAGGAACTTGCGGTGGTCGCGCCCGAGGTCGCGGAGATAGGGGACGAGCGTCTCGTCCTCCAGGTGGGCGATCACATGGGTGAGCGCCGCGAAGAGCCGGTCCCGCTGCCGCTCCATGTCCTCGAAGGAGGCCGGGAAGAGCTCACGGACTCCGGGGTTGTGCCAGAAGAGGTGGGAGTAGAAGAACTTGACCGCGTGCTCGGCCCGTCTCTCCACCACCGCGAAACTGCTTTTCAAGATCCTCACATCCACAAAACCGAAAGTAGGAATGCCGGAGAACGTGAGGTCAAGCGAAGGCGGATCTACGGACAGCCGCGACGAACCGGCCATATGGGGTGACGGGCGGCGGGCGGGATACGGTCTCCGGGTGCACGAGCAGACCCCCGAAGTCCCCGTCCCGCCCCCGGCCGAGCCCGCCGCGGAGCCCAGCGCGCCTCCCGGTCCGACCCTGTTCGACTGGGAGTTCGCGACCGACCCGTACCCGGCCTACGCCTGGCTGCGCGAGCACGCACCCGTGCACCGCACCAAGCTCCCCAGCGGGGTGGACGCGTGGCTGGTCACCCGGTACGCCGACGCCCGCCAGGCCCTCGCCGACCAGCGGCTCAGCAAGAACCCGGCCCACCACGCGGAGCCGGCGCACGCCAAGGGCAAGACCGGGATCCCGGGGGAGCGCAAGGCGGAGCTGATGACGCACCTGCTCAACATCGACCCGCCGGACCACACCCGGCTGCGGCGGCTGGTGTCCAAGGCGTTCACCCCGCGCAGGATCGCCGAGTTCACCCCGCGGGTGCAGGAGCTGACCGACCAGCTCATCGACCAAATCATTGAAAGGCAGCACGGCGCGGAGAAGGGGGAGGCGGATCTCATCCACGAGTTCGCCTTCCCGCTCCCCATCTACGCCATCTGCGAGATGCTCGGCGTACCGCGAGAGGACCAGGACGACTTCCGCGACTGGGCCGGGATGATGATCCGGCACGGAGGCGGTCCGCGCGGCGGTGTGGCCCGGGCGGTCAAGCAGATGCGGACCTACCTCGGCGAGCTCATCCACCGCAAGCGCGACGCCCCGGGCGACGACCTGATCTCCGATCTGATCCGGGCCAGCGACCACGGCGACCACCTGACGGAGGCCGAGGCCACCGCGATGGCCTTCATCCTGCTCTTCGCCGGGTTCGAGACCACCGTGAACCTCATCGGCAACGGGGTCCACTCCCTCTTCATGAACCCGGAGCAGCGCGAACGCCTCCAGCGCTCCCTCGCGGCCGGCGAGAGCGGCCTGCTGGCCACCGGCGTGGAGGAGCTGCTGCGCTACGACGGCCCCGTGGAGCTGGCCACCTGGCGGTTCGCCACGGAGCCCTTCGTCCTCGGCGGCCAGGACATCGCGGCCGGCGACCCCGTGCTGGTGGTCCTCGCGGCCGCCGACCGCGATCCCGAGCGGTTCGCCGACCCGGACACCCTCGACCTCTCGCGCACCGACAACCAGCACCTCGGGTACGGGCACGGCATCCACTACTGCCTGGGTGCCCCGCTCGCCCGGCTCGAAGGGCAGACCGCGCTCGCGACCCTGCTGACGCGCCTGCCCGACCTGGAACTGGCCGTGCCCACCGGGGAGCTGCGCTGGCGCGGCGGGCTCATCATGCGGGGCCTGCGGACGCTTCCGGTGCGGTTCACCCCCCAAAACACCTGAAACCGGGGTGACCCGGAGCCAGTTCGAGCCCGAACTTGTGACAGGCGTTCGAAGGCCGCTAGGTTCTGCCGTTACCCCGCCGTTATGCGAAAGGTGCAGCCTCATGCGTTCCGGGAACGGCCGCCACAGACGCCCCCGACAAGTGCCCGCACTTGTCGTCACCGCCGGCGTCGCCGGCTCCGCGCTGGCCCTGCCGCTGCTCGCGGCCACCGGCGCCAGCGCCGCCGAGACCTCCACGTGGGACAAGGTCGCCGAATGCGAGAGCGGCGGCACGTGGAGCGCCAACTTCGGCAGCGGCGCCTACGGCGGGCTGCAGTTCACGCAGGAGCAGTGGCAAAACGCCGGCGGGCTCGACTTCGCCGAGCGCGCCGACCTCGCCAGCCGCTCCCAGCAGATCGCCGTCGCCGAGCGGGTGCTGGCCTCCCAGGGCCCCCAGGCGTGGCCGCTGTGCGGGGTGCCGGCCGGACTGACCCAGGAGGCGCCCGCCGCCGCTGTGGACCCGGGCCTGCCCAAGGGCACCGCGTCCCCCTCCCCGGCCCCGTCCCGCCCGGACGACTCCATCCCCTACCTCGGCACGGGTACGCCGTCCACGGACTTCGGGGCCCCGACGCCCGGGAGCCCCTCCCCGGCCGCCTCGCCGTCCTTCCTGCTGCCCGACTACCCGCTCGGGGCGCCCAGCGGACTGCCCGTCATGCCCGACCCGGTCCTCCCCGAGACGCCCCCCGGGCTGCCGGGCGACCCGACGGCCCCCACGAGCCCGACGGCTCCCACGCCGCCGTCCACGGACCCGGAGCAGCCCGCGGACCCCTCCGTGCCCGCGGACCCGACGGCTCCGGTGGCCCCGTCCGACCCGGCGTCCCCGACCGCCCCCGTGGCTCCCGTGGGACCTGCCGACCCGTCGGCTCCCGCGGACCCGGCCGCGCCGGGCGCACCGGCGGCGGGCGCGGCGCAGAGCGGCGGAAAGCACCGCGGCCCGGCCGCCGTCGAGGCGCCCGTCACGTCTGACGCCGCGTCGGACCCCACGTACACGGTGAAAGCGGGCGACAGCCTGGCCGCGATCGCGGACGCCAACGGGGTGAAGGGCGGCTGGAACGCGCTCTACGAGGCCAACGAGCAGGTCATCGGCGGGGACGCGGACCTGATCAAGCCCGGCCAGAACCTGGATCTAACCGACGAATAAGGGCAGTTAGGTCGTCCGGAAACAGTTGATTGTCCGTTTTCTGTAAGTGAGACATGTGTCTCTTCAGGTCAACTGGCGTGTCCGGTCCGCAGCGTTCCGCAAACCCTGCCCTCACCTGCGCAAACACCGGTGGGAAGAGTGCAAGCAGGCCCTGTTTCTCCCCGATGTCTCTCGTTGAACATCGGGGAGAGACCTGTCTACCTTCTGAGTCGCCCGCCACCGCGGGCTCCTTCGACCGCATCGCCGAATCCTGCCGGCGGACGGAGGGAACACTCGTCGCGTAAGCGCCGAAGGCAGGAGCGGGGGAACCAAGGTAGGCGCCGGAACCGGCCGTTGAGAGACGGCCACGGAACCGGCTAGGGGTTAAGACGGGCGCTAGGCCGCTCGTCCGGGCACTCACTCGCCCGAACCCGACAGCTCACCTCGTAGGCGTCGGTGAGGAGAACTCCATGCTGATTTCCGGCAAGGGCAAGCACCGTCGCGGCTCCAAAGCCGCCCGCATCATCACGCTCGCCGGTGTCGCCGGTGTCGCCGTGGCGGCCCCGCTGATGACCGCCGGCACCGCGTCCGCCGCGACCGCTTCCGAGTGGGACCGCGTCGCCTCGTGCGAGTCCGGTGGCAACTGGTCCATCAACACGGGCAACGGCTACTACGGCGGCCTGCAGTTCTCGTCCTCCACGTGGGCCGCGTACGGCGGCAAGTCGTACGCCGCGCAGGCCAACCAGGCCTCCAAGTCGCAGCAGATAGCCATCGCGGAGAAGGTCCTCAAGGGCCAGGGCAAGGGCGCCTGGCCGTCCTGCGGCGTGGGCCTGTCGAACTCGTCCTACACGGGCGGGGCCGCCGAGACCCCCAAGCCGAAGGCCGAGCCGAAGAAGCAGGAGAAGAAGGCCGAGCCGAAGAAGGAGACCAAGCGCTCCACCGAGGCTCCGACCACCCGCTCCGAGCGCCCGGCCGCCGCACCGAAGACCGAGGCCCCCAAGACGGGCAACGGCTCCTACGAGGTCAAGTCCGGCGACACGCTGGGCAACATCGCCGCGGCGAACGGTGTCCCGGGCGGCTGGGAGAAGCTCTTCGAGCTCAACAAGGACATCGTCTCGGACGCGGACCTGATCTTCCCGGGCCAGAAGCTGAAGGTCAGCTGAACCCTGCGGCAACAGCCGTAGGTCCCGCGTTCGCAACGCGCAGTATTCCACCGCCCGGCGCGCAACCCCCTTCGCGCCGGGCGGTGCTGTGTGCCGGGTCCGGGCCGGTGGCGGGCCCGGAAATCCCCGATGATCAAGGGTCCTATGTCCTGTAAGAGGGGCATTCAGGCCCTTTTTCGTCCCAGGACCCGGGCGGTCGGCTGGCCGACTGCCCCGAGGCGGTTAGGCTCTAAGCGGCAAGGCCATCCCACGGCCTGACACGCCACCGCACACTCAGCGTCACATCCCAGAAGGAGATGCTCGTGCCGTCCATCGACGTCGTCGTAGCCCGGGAAATCCTGGACTCCCGAGGCAATCCCACGGTCGAGGTCGAGGTGGGCCTCGACGATGGCAGCACCGGCCGTGCTGCAGTCCCGTCCGGCGCCTCCACCGGAGCGTTCGAAGCCGTAGAGCTCCGTGACGGTGACCCCAACCGCTACATGGGCAAGGGTGTCGAGAAGGCCGTCCTCGCCGTCATCGAGCAGCTCGGCCCGGAGCTCGTCGGCTACGACGCCACCGAGCAGCGCCTGATCGACCAGGCGATGATCGACCTGGACGCCACCGAGAACAAGGGCTCCCTCGGCGCCAACGCCATCCTCGGCGTCTCCCTCGCCGTGGCGCACGCCGCGGCCGAGGCCTCCGACCTCCCGCTGTTCCGCTACCTCGGCGGTCCGAACGCGCACCTGCTGCCCGTTCCGATGATGAACATCCTCAACGGTGGGTCGCACGCCGACTCCAACGTCGACATCCAGGAGTTCATGATCGCCCCGATCGGCGCGGAGTCCTTCTCCGAGGCCCTTCGCTGGGGTGCCGAGGTCTACCACACCCTCAAGAAGGTCCTGCACACCAAGGGCCTCTCCACCGGTCTGGGCGACGAGGGCGGCTTCGCGCCGAACCTCGAGTCGAACCGCGCCGCGCTCGACCTCATCGTCGAGGCCATCAAGCAGGCCGGCTACGTCCCGGGCAAGGACATCGCGCTCGCGCTCGACGTCGCCGCGTCCGAGTTCTACAAGGACGGCAAGTACGAGTTCGAGGGCCAGTCCCGCTCGGCCGCCGAGATGACCGAGTACTACGAGGAGCTCGTCTCCGCGTACCCGCTCGTGTCCATCGAGGACCCGCTGTACGAAGACGACTGGTCGGGCTGGAAGACCCTCACCGACAAGCTGGGCGCCAAGGTCCAGATCGTCGGCGACGACCTCTTCGTCACCAACCCGGAGCGTCTCGCCCGCGGCATCGAAGAGGGCTCGGCCAACGCCCTGCTCGTCAAGGTGAACCAGATCGGTTCGCTGACCGAGACCCTCGACGCCGTCGAGATGGCCCAGCGCAACGGCTTCAAGTGCATGATGTCGCACCGCTCCGGTGAGACCGAGGACGTCACCATCGCCGACCTCGCGGTCGCCGTGAACTGCGGCCAGATCAAGACCGGCGCCCCGGCCCGCTCGGACCGCGTCGCCAAGTACAACCAGCTGCTGCGCATCGAGGAGATCCTCGACGACGCCGCGGTGTACGCGGGCCGCAGCGCCTTCCCGCGGTTTCGCCCTGCGAACTGATCAAGCACAGTAAGGGCTGAACCGTCCTTTAGGGCGCACGCCTCCCTACGTCCCCGCACTCGGTCCCGTACCGTGTGCGGGGACGTATTGCGTAGCGCGTGTGACAGGGGAGGCGGATCAATGGCCGGGAACCGGGACCGGTTCGCCACGTTCTCGACCGCGACGAGGCTCAAGCAGCTGGGCGAGCGGACCGCGGCGCACGTCTACCGCTCCCAGTCCAGGCGGCAGGTCCGCCGCAGCCGGCTCACCGGCCGGGCCGCCCTGCTCGTCCTCGTCCTCTGTACCCTGGTCGTCGCCCTCGCCTATCCGATGCGCCAGTACGTGTCCCAGCGCTCGGAGATCGCGGAGCAGCAGAAGGCCGCCACCGCCGCGCGGGAGCGGCTGGAACGGCTGCGGGACGAGAAGGCGCGCTGGCAGGACAACGCCTACGCGGAGCAGCAGGCGCGCAAGCACCTGCACTTCGTCCGGCCGGGGGAGATCAGCTACATCATGAGCGACCCCGGGGGCGAAGCCGCCGAGCACCGCCGCAGCGGACAGGCCGCCACCGACCGGCCCTGGTACTCCAACGTCTGGGACGGCGTCGACAAGGCCGACCGCCCGGGCGACTGACGACGTACCCGACGTACCCGACGTCGGTACGCACCCATCCACGAGAACGAAAAGACTTCCTCCAGGCATGCAGACGCCCCCGCCCCAGACCGACCGGACCGAGCCGACCGCCGCCGACATCGAGGCGTTCCAGCAGCAGCTCGGCCGCCCGCCGCGCGGGCTGCGCGCCATCGCGCACCGCTGCCCCTGCGGGCAGCCGGACGTGGTCGAGACCGCCCCGCGGCTCCCCGACGGCACGCCCTTCCCGACGCTGTACTACCTGACCTGCCCGCGGGCCGCCGGTGCGATCGGCACGCTGGAGGCCAACGGCGTGATGAAGGAGATGCAGGCCCGGCTCGCCGTGGACCCGGAGCTGGCCGACGCCTACCGGGCCGCGCACGAGGACTACATCACCCGCCGCGACGCCATCGAGGTGCTCCAGGGCTTCCCGAGCGCCGGCGGCATGCCGGACCGGGTCAAGTGCCTGCACGTGCTGGTCGGCCACTCGCTGGCCGCGGGCCCGGGCGTGAACCCGTTCGGCGACGAGGCCCTGGCGATGCTGCCCGAGTGGTGGGCCAAGGGCGCCTGCGTCACCCCGTGCGGGGACAAGGCGGAGCAGAAGGACACCGGCGCGTGACCCGGGTCGCGGGCATCGACTGCGGTACGAACTCCATCCGCCTGCTCGTCGCGGACTGCGACGGCGCCACCGGGGAGTTCGTCGAGCTGGACCGCCGGATGACGGTCGTGCGCCTCGGTCAGGACGTGGACCGGACGGGCCGGCTGGCCCCGGAGGCCCTGGAGCGCACCTTCGCGGCCTGCCGCGAGTACGCGGCGGTGATCAAGGAGCTCGGCGCCGAGCGCGTGCGCTTCGTGGCGACCTCGGCCTCCCGGGACGCCGAGAACCGGGACGAGTTCGTCCGGGGCGTGCTGGACATCCTGGGCGTCGAGCCCGAGGTGATCTCCGGCGACCAGGAGGCGGAGTTCTCCTTCACCGGCGCCACCAAGGAGCTGACGGGCACCGACCACCTGGAGAAGCCGTTCCTGGTGGTGGACATCGGCGGCGGCTCCACGGAGTTCGTGGTCGGCGACGACCACGTCCGGGCGGCCCGCTCCGTGGACGTGGGCTGCGTGCGGATGACCGAGCGCCACCTGGTGGTCGACGGGGTCGTCACCGACCCGCCGACCGCGGCGCAGGTGGCCGCCGTACGGGCGGACATCGAGGCGGCGCTGGACCTGGCGGCCGCGAGCGTTCCGCTGGGCGAGGCGCGCACCCTGGTCGGGCTGGCCGGCTCGGTGACCACGGTCGCCGCGATCGCGCTGGGCCTGACGCGGTACGACTCGGCGGCGATCCACCACTCACGGATCCCCTACGGGAAGGTCCGCGAGATCAGCGAGCGGATGCTGGCGCTGACGCACGCGGAGCGCGCGGCGATCCCGGTGATGCACCCGGGGCGGGTCGACGTGATCGGCGCGGGCGCGCTGGTCCTGCTGGCCGTCATGGAGCGGGTCGGGGCTTCGGAGGTCGTGGTCTCCGAGCACGACATCCTCGACGGAATCGCCTGGTCGATCGCCTGACCGAGGTCCCGAGGGGGCTCCGGGAGGTCTTCCGGGGCTCTTACGGAGGCCTTAGGTCCCGTCGTCCACACGAACTTCGTGAAGTTCTTCACAAGGAAAAGATGCCCGTGAGGGCTCTTGAGGGGCCTTTTGGGTGACTCGAGGGCCCTCCGGGCCTTCTTTTTGCGAGCGTTCGTGCGAATGACGGACGCCGGGAGGCTCCGGCGGTAGGTATCCACGAACCGGGTGGTCTACTCCGCTTAGAGGGTCGGAGCCCAGTTCAGGACTGGTGCTCAACGCCTCCCGTTACACCGTGGTTCCCGTCCCGCGCCATGACCTCGGTCACGTGGGCGGCGGAGTGTAGCAGAGGGTCTCGAGTCCCTTGTGAAGGGGCTCACGAGCGTCACTCCATGGGGTGCTGGATACTCGTTCCATGAGCACCACGGAGCGTCCCAGGATCCTCGTTGTAGGAGGTGGGTACGTAGGCCTGTACGCAGCCAAGCGCATCATGAAGAAGATGCGCTACGGCGAGGCGACCGTCACGGTCGTCGACCCGCGCTCGTACATGACCTACCAGCCCTTCCTCCCCGAAGTGGCCGCAGGCAGCATCTCGCCTCGGCACGTCGTCGTACCTCTGCGACGCGTGCTGCCCAAGGCTGAGGTTCTCACCGGCCGGGTCACCAGCATCGACCAGGACCGCAAGGTCGCCGTCGTCACGCCGCTGGTCGGCGAGGCGTACGAGCTGCCCTTCGACTACCTGGTGATCGCGCTCGGCGCCATCTCCCGCACCTTCCCGATCCCCGGCCTCGCCGAACAGGGCATCGGCATGAAGGGCGTCGAAGAGGGCATCGGCCTGCGCAACCACGTACTCGAGCAGCTCGACAAGGCCGAGTCCACGACGGACGAGGACGTCCGCCGCAAGGCCCTCACCTTCGTCTTCGTCGGCGGCGGCTTCGCCGGTGCGGAGACCATCGGCGAGGTCGAGGACATGGCCCGCGACGCCTCGAAGTACTACTCCAGCATCAAGCGCGAGGACATGCGCTTCATCCTGGTCGACGCGGCCGACAAGATCCTCCCCGAGGTCGGGCCCAAGCTCGGCACCTGGGGCAAGGAGCACCTCGAGTCCCGCGGCATCGAGATCTACCTGAGCACCTCCATGGACTCCTGCGTGGACGGCCACGTGGTGCTGAAGAACGGCCTCGAGGTCGACTCCAACACCATCGTGTGGACCGCCGGCGTCAAGCCCAACCCGGTGCTGGCCCGCTACGGCCTCCCGCTCGGCCCCCGCGGCCACGTGGACGCCCAGCCGACCCTCCAGGTCACGGGCACCGACTACATCTGGACCGCCGGCGACAACGCCCAGGTTCCCGACCTCGCGGCCCGCAAGGCCGGCGTCGAGAACGCCTGGTGCCCGCCGAACGCCCAGCACGCGCTGCGCCAGGCCAAGGTCCTCGGCGACAACGTCATCTCGGGCATGCGGGGCTTCCCGCAGGCGCCGTACTCGCACGCCAACAAGGGTGCGGTGGCGGGTCTCGGCCTCCACAAGGGCGTCGCGATGATCGTCATGGGCAAGATGAAGATCAAGGTCAAGGGCCGGCTCGCCTGGTACATGCACCGCGGCTACCACGGTCTGGCCATGCCGACCTGGAACCGCAAGATCCGCGTCTTCGCCGACTGGACCCTCGCGATGTTCCTCAAGCGCGAGGTCGTCTCCCTCGGCGCCCTGGAGACTCCCCGCGAGGAGTTCTACGAGGCCGCCAAGCCGGCTCCGGCCCCGGTCGCCGCGAGCGTCCCGGCCGAGAAGGCCAAGGCCTCCTGACCGGCTCCGGCCGGCCGTACGAGGAGCACGACCCAGAGTGACCCCGAAGGGGCCGCCCGCCATCCGTGGTGCGGGCGGCCCCTTCGGCGTACCCGTACTCCGTAGGAGCAGGCCGGACGCTTGACCGGCGCCGGAAATGGGTAGGCCGATCGGTCGGAACTTTCTGGAGGTGCCTCGATGAACGACGCCGCGCCGCGGCTGGCCGCCTTAACCGAAACCCTGATGGGCGCCCCCCTGCCCGTCCGCATACGGGCCTGGGACGGCAGCGAGGCCGGCCCGGCCGACGGCCCCACCCTGGTCCTGCACCACCGGCGCGCCCTGCGCCGGATCCTGTGGAAGCCGGGCGAGCTGGGGCTGGCCCGCGCCTGGGTGTCCGGGGACCTGACCGTCGAGGGCGACCTCTTCGAGCTGCTGGACCGGGTCGGCGGGCTGCTCTGGGAACGGGACCCCGCGCCGGCGGACGCCCCCGGGCCCGCCGGGCGCGCCGCCCTGCTGCGCGATCCCGGCACGCGGGCCGCCGTACGCTCCCTCGTGGGCCTGGCCCGGCCGTGGCCGGCGCCCGCCCCGCCGCCGGAGGAGGCCGTCCGGCGCGGCGGCGGCCCCCGGCACACCAAGGGCAGCGACCGGCAGGCCATCAGCCACCACTACGACGTGGGCAACGCGTTCTACGAGCACGTGCTCGGCCCCTCGATGGTGTACTCCTGCGCCTACTGGACCCCCGGCGGGAGCCTGGAGGACGCCCAGCGGGACAAGCTCGACCTGGTCTGCCGCAAGCTCGCCCTGAGCCCCGGCGACCGGCTCCTGGAGGTCGGCTGCGGCTGGGGCTCCATGGCCCTGCACGCGGCCCGGGAGTACGGGGCCAGGGTCACCGGCATCACGCTCTCGCGCGAGCAGGCCGCCTACGCCCGCAAGCGGGTCGCCGAGGAGGGCCTCGCCGATCTGGTCGACATCCGGGTGCAGGACTACCGGGACGTCGGGGACGGACCGTACGACGCCGTCTCCTCCATCGGGATGGCCGAGCACGTCGGCGCCGAGCGCTACCGCACCTACGCCCGCACCCTGTACGGACTGCTGGGGCCGGGCGGCCGGCTGCTCAACCACCAGATCGCGCGCCGCCCCCAGCCGGACGAGGAGGCCTACCGCATCGACGAGTTCATAGACGCCTACGTCTTCCCCGACGGGGAGCTGTCCCCGATCGGCACCACCGTCGGCGAACTGGAGCGGGCCGGCTTCGAGGTCCGCGACGTGGAGGCGCTGCGCGAGCACTACGCCCTCACCCTGCGGGCCTGGGTGGCACGGCTGGAGGGGCGCTGGGAGGAGGCGGTCCGGCTGACCTCGCCCGGCCGGGCCCGCGTCTGGCTGCTGTACATGGCGGCCTCGGCGCTCGCCTTCGAGCACAACCGGCTCGGGGTCAACCAGGTGCTCGCCGTGCGCACCGGGAAGCGGTCGGCCTCCGGGCTGCCGCTGCGCGCCCGCGAGTGGCCGGCGCCGGCCCTCTGACGGCGGAAGGCCGAGGGCCCCGCGACACGGTCGCGGGGCCCTCGGCCTTCGTGCGGCGGCGGCCGGCTACTCCGTCTTGATGGCGGTCAGCATGTTCAGCCGGGCGGCGCTGCGGGCGGGCCACATGGCAGCCAGGGCGCCGACGATGCCGGCGAGCAGCATGAAGATCGCGATCCGGTCGAAGGGGATGACCAGGGCGTAGTTCGGGATCGAGCCCTTGATGGTCTCGCCGACGGCCCAGGCGATGAACGTGCCGAGGGCGACACCGATGACCGCGCCGAAGAGCGAGATCACGATGGCTTCCAGCCGGATCATGTTCTTGACCTTGCCGCGGTCCAGGCCGATCGCCCGCAGCATGCCGATCTCCTGCGTCCGCTCGTACACCGACATCGCCAGGGTGTTGACGACGCCGAGGACCGAGATGATCAAGGCCATGCCGAGCAGTCCGTACATGATGTTCAGGGCGGTGTTGATCATGCCGCCCATCTCGTTGCGGATGTCCTGCTGGGTGGCGAAGGTGATCGCCGGGTTCTTGCCGAGGGCGTCGACGAGGGCCTTCTCGCCCTTGTCGGAGGGGCCGCCGTCCATCTTGACGAGCACCTTGGGCAGGTTCGGCTGCTCGCCTTGCGCGAGGTGCTTGCCGAGGACGCCGTGGTCCACCACGTAGGAGGAGAGCATGCCCTCCATGTCCTTGTAGATCGCGCCGACCTTCAGGTCGGCCTCCTTCCTGTCCTCGAAGGTGACCTTCAGGGTGGAGCCGACCGACAGGCCGTTCTTCTTCGCGGCCTTCTCGGCCACCGCGACCTCGCCCTTGGCGATGTTGCTGATCTGCCCGCTGACCACGTCGAAGTTGAGGAGCTGGCCGATGGTGGCCGGGTCGACTCCGGAGACGGAGCCGAACTGCGTGCCGTCACCGAGCTGGAGGTAGCCCTCCTGCTGCGGGGAGACCGCCTTGACGCCCGGCGCCTTGGCCAGGGCCGGGAGCACGGAGGGGTCGAGGCTGCCGAAGGAGTCGCCCATGGAGACCGTGTAGTCGGCCTTGAGGTTGTCCGTCGTCATCCGGTCGATGGCCTTGCCCATGGTGATGCCGAGCACGGACAGCGCGGTGACCAGGGTCAGGCCGATGGCCAGCGAGGCGGCGGTGACCGCGGTGCGGCGCGGGCTGCGGACCGCGTTCTGCGCGGCCAGCTTGCCGGCGACGCCGAAGACCTTCTCCAGGAGCGGGCGGACGGCCGCGATGACCGGGCGGGAGAGGGCCGGCAGCAGGATGATGATGCCGATCATCGTGAGGAAGGCGCCGGCGCCGATGATCATCTTGCCGTCCTTGCCGGTCAGCGCGCCGCCCAGGACGGCGAGCAGACCGAGCAGGGTGATCGCGCCGCCGATGCTGTTGCGCAGCACCAGGGACTTCGCGGTGGCCGGCAGGTGGGCGCTGCCCATGGCGGCGACCGGGGCGATCTTGGCGGTGCGGCGGGCGGGCAGCCAGGCGGCGAGCATCGTGACGAAGACGCCGATGACGATCGCGGCGGCGATGGTGCCGGGGGCGACGACCAGCGGGCCGGCCGGGATCTTGACGTCGAAGGCGTTCATCGTGGAGCGCATGCCGACCGCGAGGCCGATGCCGGCGATCAGGCCCATGGCGGAGGAGATCACGCCGACGACCAGGGCCTCGGCCAGCACCGAGCGCTTGACCTGGCCGCGGTTGGCGCCGACGGCGCGCAGCAGGGCCAGTTCCTTGGTGCGCTGGGCGACCAGCATGGTGAAGGTGTTGTAGATCAGGAAGATGCCCACGAAGAGCGAGATCAGCGCGAACGTCAGCAGCATCTGGTTGACGTTCTTCATGCCGTTGCTGATGTTCTTCGCCTGCTCGGCGGCGAGCTGCGCGCCGGTCTGGGCCTTGGCGTCCTTGCCGACGATCGGCTTGATCTCGGCGAGGAGCCGGTCCGCGTCGGCGCCGGCCTTGGCGCCGACCGAGAGCTCCTCGTAGAAGCCGGGCTGCAGGTAGAGCTGCTGGGCCGTGGCGGTGTCGAACAGGACGAGCGAGCCGCCCGCGTTGACCGCGCCGTCCTCCGTGGTGAACACGCCGGCCAGGGTGTACTCCTTGGCCGGGCCGTTGTCCGCCACCCGGACCTTGTCGCCGACCTGGTACTTGCCGCGCTGGGCGGTCTCGTTGTCCAGGGCGATCTGCCCGCCGCCGGCCGGACCGCTGCCCTGGATGAAGGTGTAGCGGGGGTCCTTGCCGTCCTTCAACGGGTAGAAGTTGGCGCCGGAGTTGGACCAGCCGGAGCCGAGCAGCTTGCCGTCCTGGTCGCCCACGGCGGCGAAGCCGTGCACGCGGCCGGAGGCGCTGTCCACGCCGCCGAGCGCCTTGACCTTGTCGAGGGTCTGCTGGCTGATGCCCGGCTCGCCCTCCTGGGTGCCCTCGGTGTTGCGGGAGGGCCCGTAGGAGGTGACCGATACGGCCACGCCGTCGTAGCTCTTGGCGGACTGGTTCGACATCGCCTTGCCGACGGTGTCGGTGAAGACGAGGGTGCCGGAGACGAAGGCGACGCCGAGGACGACGGCGAGCACCGTCATCAGCAGTCTGGCCTTGTGCGCGAGCACGTTGCGCAGGGCGGTACGGAACATGGTGGAGGAGTCCAGGTGTAAGGGGCCGGCGGGGACGGGCGTCTGCGAGGGGCGGGCGTCCCTCAGCTGGTGCGGCCCTTGGCGTCGAAGGCCTTCATGCGGTCGAGAACGCCGTCGGCGGTGGGCTCGAGCATCTCGTCGACGATGCGGCCGTCGGCGAGGAAGATGACGCGGTCCGCGTAGGAGGCGGCGACCGGGTCGTGGGTGACCATGACGACGGTCTGGCCGAGCTCGCGCACGGAGTTGCGCAGGAAGCCCAGGACCTCGGCGCCGGAGCGCGAGTCGAGGTTTCCGGTGGGCTCGTCGCCGAAGATGATCTCGGGGCGGGAGGCCAGGGCGCGGGCGACGGCCACGCGCTGCTGCTGGCCGCCGGAGAGCTGGGTCGGGCGGTGGCCGAGGCGGTCGGAGAGGCCGACCATGTCGATCACCGAGTCCAGCCACTGCTTGTCGGGCTTGCGGCCGGCGATGTCCATCGGGAGGGTGATGTTCTCCAGGGCCGTGAGCGTCGGCAGCAGGTTGAAGGCCTGGAAGATGAAGCCGATCTTGTCTCGGCGCAGCTGCGTGAGCTGCTTGTCCTTCAGGGTGGAGAGCTCGGTCTCGCCTATCCGGACGGAGCCGTCGGAGAAGGTGTCCAGTCCCGCGACGCAGTGCATCAGCGTGGACTTGCCGGAGCCCGACGGCCCCATGATCGCGGTGAACTGGCCCGCGGCGAAGTCCACGGTGACCTTGTCCAGGGCGACCACCTGGGTCTCGCCCTGGCCGTACACCTTGGAGAGGCCGGTGGCGCGGGCGGCGACGGCCTGAGTGGTGTGCGGGGCGTAGTTCATGGTGGTCACGGGGGCGACTCCTGACAGGAACGGGGCGTGCGGACCGGGCTCACGGTCCGCGTTCGGCGGGACACCCCCATCCTCGCGGCGCCCGCCCCCGCTCCGGATCAGCCGTGGTGCCCGTTCTCGGGCCCACTGGAGTCTGACCAGGGGGGCCGCGGCCTCCTCCTCTGGGATGACGGCCGTCCGTCGGGAGTGGGGGGAGGGCGGATTCCGGTCCCGTGGCGGCCGGAACCGCAGGGGGGTGGCGAAAGGGGTGGCGCGGGCCATCGAAATCCCGTCAATCCCACGGCGCCCATGATCGATGCCCGGAGGGGGCCGACCGTGCGTTCTGCGCGCTGACGGCCCATCAATCACCAATAAAATCAGACAACATCGGCGAGACGCCCAGGTCGGGACACACGCGTTCCGGATAGGCTCGGCACAGCGTTCAAGGCTTTTCCCAGGGGGCCGATACGCCCTGCCCGGATGGTGGAATGCAGACACGGCGAGCTTAAACCTCGCTGACCTTCGGGTCGTGCCGGTTCAAGTCCGGCTTCGGGCACGACGGCGTTCCGTGCAGACCGGAACGCGCGAGCGGCGGGGGTCGCCCCTGGCACCCCCGCCGTCCCGCAGGCCCGCCCCGTACACCTGGACAAAGATCCTCCTCCAGCAGTAGGGCGATTCCTTTGCGTTCGCATTACTCTTGACTCCAAGGCCGCGCACGGTGGCCACGGAGGAGTGAGATGAGGAGCAGCAACCCGGTCTTCTCGCGACGGGGGTTCAGCCGCGACAACGGCGCTTATGCGGGCTTCGGCACGCAGCAGCAGCCCCAGGCCGGGACCACGACCAACCCGTACGCGACCAACCCCTACGCGACCGACCCGGCCACGGGTATGCCGCAGGCGCCGGTCCGCGAAAATGCGATGACCATCGACGACGTCGTGAGCCGTACGGCCATGACGCTCGGCACGGTCGTCCTGACGGCGGTCATCTCCTGGATCGCGCTGCCCGTCGACCCGGCCAACATCAACAAGTCGTACGGCATCGCCATCGGCGCCGCGCTCATCGCGTTCGTCTTCGCGATGATCCAGTCGTTCAAGAGCAAGCCGGTACCGGCGCTGATCCTGGCCTACGCGGCCTTCGAGGGCGTCTTCCTCGGCGTCATCAGCTCGGCCGTCAGCACCTACATCAGTCCGGGCACGGTCATCCAAGCCGTCATGGGCACGATGTGCGTCTTCGCCGGCGTGCTGATCGCGTACAAGATGCGCTGGATCAACGTCAACCGCCGTTTCTACGGCTTCGTGATGGCCGCCGCCATGGGCTTCATGCTCCTGATGGTCGTCAACCTGCTGTTCTCGGTCTTCGGCGGCGGTGACGGCCTCGGCTTCCGCAGCGGCGGCCTCGGCATCGTCTTCGGCATCGTCGGCATCCTCCTGGGTGCCTGCTTCCTCGCCCTGGACTTCAAGCAGGTCGAGGACGGCGTGACCTACGGCGCCCCGCGCGAGGAGTCCTGGCTGGCGGCCTTCGGCCTCACCATGACCCTGGTGTGGATCTACATGGAGATGCTGCGCCTGATCTCCATCCTCAAGGGTGACTAGCAGCGCACCCCACTGAGCTGAGGAAGGCCCCGCGAGCACGTGCTCGCGGGGCCTTCCCGCATGTCGGGGCCGGCGGGGGATCGGGGGTGCGCGGACAGGTGGTGACGAGGGGACGGGACGGGGGCAGGGGCTGCTCAGCCGAACTTGCGGGCGGCCCTGCGCAGGTCGTACTCGTGGATGATCGCCTTGGCCTGGCCGTACGAGAGCTCGTGCGCCCCGCGCAGCCAGCTGACCTTCTCCTCGAATCGGACGAGGGAGGGGCCGTCGTCCACGGTGCGGAGCCAGTCGGAGAGTTCACGACCGGTGGTCTGGGGGATTCTGTCGATCATGTTGCGGTGTGTCTGCTCGGAGAACTCTACGGACATGGGCGCCTCCGGAGGTATCGCCGTGCTGCTCTCTTCACGCAACCGTGCCGGAGAGTTCGCCCGTTGGCAATGGTGCGCGGGCGGCGCGTAAGGTCGGCCGGGTGCTCGATACCTCACCCCTGACCGCCGCCGTGGAACGTTTCGCCGACCGGCTGCGGGCCGCGCCGCAGAGCCGGCTCCAGCGGGGTGCCGCCGAGGTGGCGCTGGACCTGGCCCGGGAGCTCTCCGTACGGGCGCAGCGGCTGGAGGAGGCCGCCGGGGGCCGCGGGGGCGCCACAGGGGCGGCTCCGGCGCGGGAGATGCCCGATGCCGGGATCTTCGTCGTCGGGGACCAGGTGGCCGTGGCCGGGACGGACCTCGCCGAGGCGCTGCGCGGGGTCGGGCCCGGGGCGGGCCCGAACGGCACGAAGGCCCCGTCCGAGGCGCTGGACGAGGCCGTTCGACTGGTGGAGCAGGCGGAAGTCAGAGCGATGCGATGACGCGGTCCGCGAGGATGTAGACGTTGCTGTCCGGGTCCTCGGAGTCACCGCAGGAGAAGGTCAGGGCGTAGGCGCCGGAGATGCCCGAGCCGCCCAGCAGGACAGGCGCACTGCCCGAGCGCAGGGCCTCGGCCAGCCGCTCGGCGGTCTCCCGGTGGCCCGGGGTCATGCAGAGCGTGGTGCCGTCCGTGAAGACGTACACGTCGAGGGTGCCCAGCGGGCCGGGGCGGACGTCCGCGAGGGCCGTGCGGGCCTCGGCGAGCTCCTCCAGGCGGCTGACCGTGCGCTCGTGGTCGGCGCCGGGGTGCGAGGCCTGGACGGGCACGAAGTCGGGGTGCGAGGGGTGGCGCCGGCGGGCGGCGGCCAGCTCGGCCGAGTCCTCGGGGTAGGCGGGGTACTCGCCGGACCCGTCGACCTCCTCGCCCAGGAGCGGCTCCAGGCCGACCATGTCCACCTGCCGGGGCAGGAAGACCGGGCTGTCCTCGCCGAGGCCTCCCAGGCCGCCCAGCAGCGAGGGGGCGTCGGCGGCGTCACGCGCCTCCTGCGCGGCCCAGAAGGCGCGCGCCTCGGCGAGCTCGCGCTCGCGCTCCTCGGCCAGGGCCTCGGCGACGGCGGCTCGTATCTCGGCCGCGGGGGACTCCACGGCGCTGCGGGCGTGCGGAACGGTCGCACCGCGAGGGTGCGCCGACACCGCCAGCTCACCGCGCAGCGCGCTGACCTGCTTGCGCAGGCCGTGGACGGCGTGCAGCGCAGCAGCGCCCACGGCCGTGGCAGCGGCCGTGGTCAGCAGTAGGGCAAGAGACATGGCGCTCACTGACTAGCTCCTGGTTGATTCGATCCCCCGACTTCCTACATCAGCTTGTCCCGACCTGGGAATGGCTTGCAGTGCATTACGTCATGAATTGGACAGGTCTTTCGTCCCGGAGCCCCCACTGGGAACCGTCCTGACCTGCGAAAACGATGATCCCCCAGGACGAAGGTCACATCCTGGGGGACATTTGGTTACAGAATGGCCGCGAGAGGATTAGATTTCGCGTCAGTACGGCGTACGGGATCAAGCGGGATCCCGTACGCCGCCTGGCATCGGACCTTGATCCCGAAGGCCGGTCTCCGCTCCGGGTCAGCTCAGGCGCTCGATGACCATGGCCATGCCCTGTCCACCGCCGACGCACATCGTCTCGAGGCCGAACTGCTTGTCGTGGAACTGCAGGCTGTTGATCAGCGTGCCCGTGATGCGCGCGCCGGTCATCCCGAAGGGGTGACCGATGGCGATGGCCCCGCCGTTGACGTTCAGCTTCTCCAGCGGGATCTCGAGGTCCCGGTAGGACGGGATCACCTGGGCCGCGAAGGCCTCGTTGATCTCGAACAGGTCGATGTCGCCGACGGTCAGGCCCGCCCGCTTCAGCGCCTGCTTGGAGGCCTCGACCGGGCCCAGGCCCATGATCTCGGGGGACAGGCCGGTGACGCCGGTGGACACGATCCGGGCCAGCGGGGTCAGGCCGAGCTCGCGGGCCTTGGTGTCGCTCATGACGACCAGCGCCGCGGCGCCGTCGTTCAGCGGACAGCAGTTGCCGGCCGTGATCAGGCCGTCGGGGCGGAAGACCGGCTTGAGGCCCTGGACGGCCTCCAGGGTGACCCCGGCGCGCGGGCCGTCGTCCTGCGAGACGACGGTGCCGTCCGGGGTGGTGACCGGGGTGATCTCGCGGGCCCAGAAGCCGTTCTTGATGGCTTCCTCGGCCAGGTTCTGCGAGCGCACGCCGAACTCGTCCATGTCCGCGCGCGTCACGCCCTTGAGGCGGGCCAGGTTCTCGGCGGTCTGCCCCATCGCGATGTACGCGTCGGGGGTCCGGCCGTCCTCGCGCGGGTCGTGCCAGGTGGAGCCGGTGGACTGGGCGACCTCGACCGTCCGGGCCTCGGACTCGGCGAACAGCGGGTTGTGCGTGTCCGGCAGGCCGTCGGAGGAGCCCTTCACGGTCCGGGACACCATCTCGACGCCCGCGGAGATGAAGACGTCGCCCTCGCCCGCCTTGATGGCGTGCAGCGCCATCCGGGAGGTCTGGAGCGAGGAGGCGCAGTAGCGGGTGATCGTGGTGGCGGGCAGGTGGTCCATGCCCATCTGCACCGCGACGATCCGGCCCAGGTTGTGGCCCTGCTCGCCGCCCGGCAGGCCGCAGCCCAGCATCAGGTCGTCGATCTCGCGGGGGTCCAGGCCCGGGACCTTGGCGAGGGCGGCCTGGATGACCGTGGCCGTCAGGTCGTCCGGGCGGACGTCCTTGAGGGATCCCTTGAAGGCGCGGCCGATCGGCGACCGGGCGGTGGAAACGATGACGGCTTCGGGCATCGGGGCTCCAAGGGAGGTGGTGTCGTACCGGGACCGCATGCGAAGTTACCGCCCCGTACCGTCGAGGTCACTGCCCGCGGGATGTGACTCCGGTCGCTCCGGCACCCCCGGGCGTGTCCCGGGTCTCCGCGGGACACCTTCCCTACGCCTCCCCGCCGGACCCCGCCGCGAGCCGCTCGGGGCCCGGGAGGGCGGTGAGGTCCTCGCCCGGCACCTGCCGCCTGCGCCGGTGCTTGAGCAGGGCCCACGGCCCGCGCGCCCCCGTGACCTCGGTGCCCGCCTGCCCCGCCGCCGCCGAGGCGGCCTTGGCCACCGGGAGCATGTCCTCGTCCCGCGAGACGTCCAGCCGGTCCGATTCGGGCCAGACGCCCAGGGCCGCGCACAGGGTCGGCAGGACGGCCATGGCGGCGGTCGCGTACCCCTCCGCCGAGGGGTGGTAGGAGTCCGGGCCGAACATCTCGCGCGGGTTCGCCGCGAACTCGGCCCCCATCAGGTCGCCCATCGAGACGGTACGGGCGCCCAGCGCGAGCACCCCGATCGTCTGGGCGGCGGCCAGCTGGCGCGAAACGCGCCGGGCCAGCCAGCGCAGCGGCTGGTAGACCGGCTCGATGGTGCCGAGGTCGGGACAGGTGCCGACCACGACCTCGGAGCCCGCGAGCCGCAGCCGGCGTACGGCCGAGGTCAGCAGCCGCACCGACTGGGTCGGCGGCATCCGCCGGGTCACGTCATTGGCGCCGATGATGATCACGCACACGTCGGGGGCCGGCCCGTCACCGTCCAGCAGCAGCCCCACCTGCCGGTCCAGGTCGTCCGACATGGCACCGGACAGCGCCACGTTGCGCAGTTCCACCGGCCGCTCGGCCACCGAGGCCAGCCCCGAGGCCAGCAGCGCGCCCGGGGTCTGCCGCGCCCGCCGCACGCCCAGGCCGGCGGCCGTGGAATCGCCGAGGATCCCGAACCGCAGCGGCCCCGGGCTCATCTCCGGCCCGCCGAACTCGCTCCCGTACAGTCCGTCCGCGCGCGGCGGATCCGCCAGTCCGGTGCCGACTTGGCTCTTTTCAACACCTGACGATGCCGACGAACTACTCATTGTAGTACTATGTGGTCGACGTGTAGGTGGTAGGAAGGTGGAGAGTGAGAGAAGAGAAGGGGACAGGAGGCGGACCCAGGGGCTCGGTAGGCGCCCGGCACCAGGACCCAGGCTGCGCACAAGACCCTGGGGCAGCGCCCCGGACCCCGCGCCTCACACGCCGGCGCTCTGGATCCGCCAGGGCCTGCTCAGGCCGTGGCGAAGTGTTCGCGGGCCAGGGATTCCACGACCGGCAGGTCACCCGCGGCGAGCGCCGCCAGCAGCGCCGTGTGCTCCGCCGCGTCAGCGACGAGATCCGCGCGGCGGATCCGCGGGGGCCCCGGGAGGGGCCACTGGGAGCGGCGGTGGAGGTCGTCCGCCACCAGCAACAGCTGGCCGTTGCCCGCCAGCGCCAGCACCGCACGGTGGAACGCCCGGTCCACGTCCGCGTACCGCGCCAGATCACCCGCGGCCGCCGCCTCCGCCGTCGCGGCCGCCGCCGGCCTCAGCGCCGCCCAGGCCTCCGCGGGCACCGTGCGGGCGAGCCGCAGCATCACCGGGACCTCGAGCAGCGCCCGGACCTCGGCCAGCTCCGCCAGCTCCCGCGGGGTCCGGGTCAGGACCCGGAAGCCGCGGTTCGGGAGGCATTCGACCGCCCCCTCCAGCGCCAGCTGGGCCATCGCCTCGCGCACGGGCGTCGCCGAGACCCCGAACCGCTCCCCCAGCGCCGGCCCGGAGTAGATCTCCCCGGGCACCAGCTCGCCCTCGACGAGCGCCGCGCGCAGGGCGTCGAGGATCTGGCCGCGCACCGAAGGGCGGGTCACCTTCCGCGTCTGCTGTGCCGGAACCCGGGCTCGGGCCGTGTCGTGCACTCGGTCCTCCTACGGGTCTAGACCTGACCAGAGGGTATCCCGGCGGGTATCCCAGATCCGAAAGAGATCAGGTAAGGTAAGGCTTACCTGTTAACGATCGCGTGATTCGGTGGTCCCGCATGACCGTCATGGCCGTCAAGCCCTTGCGCACGCACGCCCCGGCCGGCTCTCCGGTGGCGTCGGCGTACGCACGGCTGGGCCGGGCGTACAGCGGTCTGCGCGTCACCGAGCTCGCCGCGCACGAACCCTCCCCTCGCGGTGTGGGGTGGGTCGGCGCCGACGAGCTCGCGGCGGGCGGCGAGGGCCTGGACGCCTTCCTGGCGTGGGACGAGGCCCAGGTGCTGCGGGACTACGGCAGCCGGGCCCGGCCCGACGTGGTGGCGGGCTTCGGCCTGCACCGGTACGCGTGGGAGTTCTGCCTGCTGGTCACCGTGCCCTGGTTCCTGGACCGGCGCGTGCCCCTGCTGCTCCCCGGGTCCGTGTCCTACCACCGGACCGACGGCCACATGGCCGTGCGCACGGGGTCCTTCGCCTGCCTGCCCGACGACCCGGCGGCCGCGCTCCGTGGGGCCCGGGTCGTCCCCGACGAGGACGCGCTGCGCCACGAGGTCCGGGTCGCGGTGGCCCGGCACCTCGAACCGGTCATGGAGGGCTTCGGCCCGCGCACGCGGCGCGGGCGGCGCGCCCTGTGGGGGATGGCGACCGACGACATCGTCGAGGGCCTGTGGTACGTCGCCGAGCTGCTGGGCGAAGCCGAGAAGCGGCGGGCCGCGCACGAGCTGGAGCTGCTGCTCCCCGGCGCGACCGCCCCGTACACGGGCGGCGCGGGCTTCCGCACGCTCGAGGGCCCCGGCGGCCGGGAACTGCCCACGCGCGACCGGGCGAGCTGCTGCTTCTTCTACACGATCCGCCCCGACGACACCTGCGTCACCTGCCCCCGCACCTGCGACGCGGACCGCGTGGCCCGGCTGACGGCGGACCCTGGGACACTTTCCTCGTGAACCTCGCCTGCTTCGTGAACCTCGACCGAAAGGCCCGTGCCGCGTAACCGGCCCGGGCGGATCCGCGCCGGACAGCGTCCCCGGCACCGGCCCCACGCACACAGTCCCCTCGCATACCGTCCCGCCATCGCCGGGCTGTCCTCGCGCGCCCACGCCGAAGTGGCCCGGATCGAGCGCAGCCGGAGCCACCTCTGGCCCGGCGTGACGGCCAGGGCCGTCCTGGTCTGGGCCGACTTCGTACGACACCCCTACCGCCGGCTGTGGGTCGCGAACGACGGCGACTGCGGGGTCTGGGAGTGCTGCCCCGACCCCCACGAGGCCCGCGGCTTCCTCGAGACCGTCGCCCTCGGCATGTCCGGCAGGCGCGGCCGCGAACTGCGCCGCATCCTCGCCCGGCTCGACGCCGAGTACCGAGTCGGCCGGCACCGACTGACACCACCCGTCCGGCTGACCCGTAATCGAACTCAACCTGCCATGTACGAGCGACAGTTCGAGCAGCAACACCCTATCCGGCGGGCTCCGCCCCCCGATGGCGTCCACTTGCCCCGAAACCCGCGTGTACAACTCACCGGCTGCGCCACTATGGGCGCCCCGAACAGCCGCATGTCACGGGATCCCCCCCCTGAAGGAGGGGGCCTTCAGCCGCCTTGGTTGAGGGCCGCCGTTACCAGCACCAGCCAACGACACACATTTTGGAGGTGAACGAAGTTGGCTACGTTCCACGCAGGCGAGAAGACCCACCAGCCCGTGCTTCCTCAGCGGGCTGCTCTGGAATTCGAGTCAGCAGACACCCCCCGGATCGGGGACGAAACGGGACTCGAACACCGCACACGCGCGGTAACCGACGTGGAACATGTGCGAGGGGAGACCGCCGATGCCTCACCTGGCATCGACGGCGTCACCCCCAACCGTGAGGTTGGGGAGAAGGCCCGTGAGGGCCACCCTGCTGTGTTCGTCCTGGACAAGCACGGCCATCCGCTGCAACCGACTACGCCTGCCAGAGCCCGCAAGCTCCTCCATCAGGGCCGGGCCGTCATGGCCCGGCACACCCCGTTCGCCATCCGGCTCAAAGACCGCACGGTCTCCGAATCCCAGGTGGATGGTGTGGAACTCGGGATCGACCCCGGCTCCAAACACACCGGCATCGCCGTGTTCACCGTCAAAGACGGCGAACGCCGTGGCCTGTACGCGGTCGAACTCACCCACCGGGGCAGCGCAATCCGGCACAAGCTCACCGCTCGTTCCGCCTACCGGCGCCGTAGGCGCACCGGCAACCTGCGCTACCGCGCGCCCCGCTTCTCCAACCGCACCCGCTCCAAGGGGTGGCTCGCCCCATCACTGCGTCACCGCGTGGACACCACCATGTCGTGGGCCACCCGGCTCGCACGTTCGGCACCCATCCGCACCGTGCACGTGGAACGGGTCGCGTTCGACACCCACGCCATGTCCCACGGCGGACCGCTGGAGGGAACCGAATACCAGCACGGCACCCTGCACGGCACCCTGCACGGCACAGAGGCCCGCGAGTACCTC
The DNA here is from genome assembly GCF_003287915.1 of Streptomyces sp. ICC4. Lineage (NCBI taxonomy): Bacteria > Bacillati > Actinomycetota > Actinomycetes > Kitasatosporales > Streptomycetaceae > Streptomyces > Streptomyces sp. ICC4. Next base: position 1,668,145 of record NZ_CP030286.1, read on the forward strand.
CTCGCCAAGTGGGAGAGGGCCTGCGCCTACTGCGGCATCACCGGAGTCCTGCTCAACATCGACCACATCCACCCCCGCTCACGCGGTGGCAGCGACCGCATCTCCAACCTGTGCACCGCCTGCATCCCCTGCAACCAGAAGAAGTCCAACCAGCAGGTTGAAGAGTTCCTCAAAGGATCCCCGCGCAAGTTGGCCCGCATCCTCACTCAGGCCAAAGCTTCACTCCGTGACGCGGCAGCCGTCAACGCCACCCGCTGGGCACTATGGCGCGCCCTCGACTCCGGCTTCCCCACGGTGCACACCGCATCCGGAGGCCGCACCAAATGGAACCGGCAGCGGACCGGCCTGCCCAAGACCCATACGCTCGACGCCCTATGCGTCGGCCACCTCGACACCGTCACCCGCACTCCGGCCCGCATACTCACGGTCACCGCAACCGGGCGCGGCACCTACACCCGCACCCGCACCCGCACCGACAGGTACGGCTTCCCACGTCAGCGCCTGCCCAGACAGAAGACGTTCTTCGGCCACCAGACCGGCGACTTCGCCCGCGCCGTCGTCCTCAAGGGGAAGAAGGCCGGCACCCACATCGGCCGGGTAGCCGTCCGCGCCACCGGCAGCTTCGACATCAAAACCACCCAGGGCCTCGTCCAGGGCATCGGACACAAGCACTTCCGTCTCCTCCAGCGAGCCGACGGCTACGCCTACACCACCCGGCCCGAAGGACCCACCGGCACCACCTGACCGTCACCGACAAACCGAAGAGACCTCCGGCGCTCCGCACCCCCGAGCCAAGGATTCGTTTCCTCTCCCAGCTAAAGCAGGGAGTATCCACGAAAGAAGAAACCGATGAGACTGACCGACATATCGCTGGACTGGCTGCTGCCCGGCAGCCTGCTGATCCTGGGCGTACTTGCGGCAGTGGCGGTACTGGCCCGGGGCAAGCGCGAAGGCGAGAAGGCCGCGGTGGCCGAGGACAGCTGGGAGCGCAGCGAGGAGCGGCGGCGGCGCAAGGAAGCCGTCTACGGGACCGCCTCCTACGTCCTGCTGTTCTGCTGCGCGGCGGTCGCCGCCGCACTCTCCTTCCACGGACTGGTCGGCTTCGGCCGGCAGAACCTCAACCTCTCCGGGGGCTGGGAGTACCTGGTCCCCTTCGGCCTCGACGGCGCCGCCATGTTCTGCTCGGTGCTCGCCGTCCGCGAGGCCAGCCACGGCGACGCGGCCCTCGGATCGCGCATGCTGGTCTGGCTGTTCGCGGGCGCGGCCGCCTGGTTCAACTGGGTGCACGCCCCGCGCGGCATCGGCCACGACGGAGCTCCGCAGTTCTTCTCGGGCATGTCGCTCTCGGCGGCCGTGCTCTTCGACCGGGCCCTGAAGCAGACCCGCCGGGCCGCACTGCGCGAACAGGGCCTGATCCCGAGGCCGTTGCCGCAGATCCGGATGGTGCGCTGGCTGCGGGCCCCCCGCGAGACCTTCGGCGCCTGGTCGCTGATGCTGCTCGAAGGGGTGCGCACGCTCGACGAGGCCGTGGACGAGGTGCGCGAGGACAAGAAGGAGAAGGAGCAGGACCGGCACCGCAGGCGGGAGCAACACCGCCTGGACCGCGCGCACATCAAGGCGCTCGGCCGGCAGAACCGGGCGTTCGGGCGCATGGCCCGCGCCCGCCAGGTCGACGTACCGGGGCTCGCCCCCGGAGCGGGCTCCGCGCCGGTCGGCGCGGAGCCGGCCATAGCGGAAACGGGACAGCTGCCCCTGCGCCGCAGGCCCTCCCTGCAGGCCGTGGGCGGGACCGAACCCGCTGACACGGCCGGCGGCCCCCGGACGGTGGACCTCACCGCCGAGGACGACACCCAGACCCTTCCCCGGCTCGACTCGCTCGAGCGCAAGCTGAAGGATCTGGAACAGCAGTTCGGCTGACCGGGGTCTGGCCGCGGCCGGAGTCCGACTGGCCGGAGTTCCGGTGCGGGGCCCGTCTGACCTGTCGTCAGACGGGTCCCGCGTCGCTCGCCCCGTCCAGCTCGAACCACACCACCTTGCCGCCGCCCCGTGCCAGCGCGTCCACGCCCCAGGCATCGGCGAGCGCCTGGACCAGCGCCAGCCCCCTGCCGTGCGTACCGTCGTCGGCGGACGGTACGTGCGGCCGGGGCCGGCGGGCCGCGTAGTCCCGGACCTCCACCCGCAGGCGGTCCTTCGCGATCGTCGCGGAGATCTCGGCGCCCTGATCGGTATGGACGAGGGCGTTGGTGACGAGCTCGGTGATCAGCAGCTCGGCCACGTCGGCCGCTTCCGCCCTGCACCGGTGCCGCATCAACTCCCTTAATGCCCAGCGGACTTCGCCCACCGCCTTGAGATCGGCCCGCCGCACGCTCCGGGTGATCCCCAGCGCGCCCGCGGTTCCCCCGTCCTCGACGGACGGTTCACGCGGTACCGGCCGCCCTCTCCTCCACAGTTTTCCGCTCTTCGCCCCCACCCGCACGGCGATGTACCTCCCGAATGCCCTCGGCCGAAACGGCCCGCCTGTCGAACAGGCCTACGGGATGCATGCCCCCCGGGGGAATCCGCACGCATCCGGGCTCACGGGCGCGGCACGTTGCGCAGGTTGGATCGCGCCATCTGGATCATCCGGCCGACCCCTCCGTCGAGCACGATCTTGCTGGCGGACAGTGCGAATCCGGTCACCATTTCGGTGCTGATCCTCGGTGGAATCGACAGGGCGTTGGGGTCGGTCACCACGTCCACCAGGGCGGGCCCCTTGTGTGTGAAGGCGTCCTTCAAAGCGGCTGTGAGCTGCTTGGGCTTCTCCACCCGGACCCCGAACGCGCCCGCCGCGCGGGCGATCGCCGCGAAGTCGGGGTTCTTGTTCGTCGTTCCGTACGAAGGCAGGCCGGAAACCAGCATCTCCAACTCGACCATTCCGAGGGATGAGTTGTTGAAGAGGACCACTTTGACGGGGAGGTCGTACTGCACCAGGGTGAGGAAATCTCCCATCAGCATGGAGAAACCGCCGTCGCCCGACATCGACACCACTTGACGACCGCGATCGGTGAACTGTGCCCCGATGGCCTGCGGGAGGGCGTTGGCCATGGAGCCGTGGCTGAAGGAGCCGATGATGCGCCGCTTGCCGTTCGGGGAAAGATAGCGCGCCGCCCACACGTTGCACATGCCCGTGTCGACGGTGAAGACGGCGTCCTCGTCGGCCAGTTCGTCGAGCACGGCGGCCACGTACTCGGGATGGATGGGCGTGTGCTTCTCCACCTTGCGCGTGTACGCCTTCACCACCCCCTCCAGCGCGTCCGTGTGCTTCTTCAGCATCCGGTCCAGGAACCGGCGGTCCGTCTTGGCCTTCACCCGGGTGTTCAGCGCGCGCAGGGTCTCCCGTACGTCGCCCCAGACCGCGAGGTCCAGCTTCGAACGCCGCCCGAGGTGCTCGGGGCGGATGTCCACCTGCACGATCTTCACGTCGTCGGGGAGGAAGGCGTTGTACGGGAAGTCCGTGCCGAGCAGGATCAGCAGGTCGCACTCGTGGGTGGCCTCGTAGGCCGCGCCGTAGCCGAGCAGCCCGCTCATGCCGACGTCGTACGGATTGTCGTACTGGATCCATTCCTTGCCGCGCAGGGCGTGCCCGACGGGGGCCTTGACCCGGCCCGCGAACTCCATCACCTCGGCGTGCGCCCCGGCGGTGCCGCTCCCGCAGAACAGTGTGACCTTGTCGGCCTCGTCGATCAGCCGGACCAGCTTCTCGATCTCCCCGTCACCGGGCCGCACGGTCGGGCGCGCGGTCACGAGCGCGTGCTCCACGGTCTTCTCGGGCGCGGGCAGCGAGGCGATGTCCCCGGGCAGGGACACCACGCTGACCCCGCCGCGGCCGATGGCGTGCTGGACGGCGCTCTGCAGCACCCGCGGCATCTGCCGCGGGTTGGAGATCAGCTCGCTGTAGTGGCTGCATTCGGTGAACAGCCGGTCGGGGTGGGTCTCCTGGAAGTAGCCGAGGCCGATCTCGCTGGAGGGGATGTGCGAGGCCAGGGCGAGGACCGGGGCCATCGAGCGGTGGGCGTCGTAGAGGCCGTTGATGAGGTGGAGGTTGCCGGGGCCGCAGGAGCCCGCGCAGGCGGCGAGGCCGCCGGTGATCTGGGCCTCGGCGCCGGCCGCGAAGGCGGCGGTCTCCTCGTGGCGGACCTGGATCCACTCGATGCCGCCCGTTCGGCGGATCGCGTCCACGACGGGGTTGAGGCTGTCGCCGACGACTCCGTACATCCGCCGCACGCCCGCGCGTACGAGGATGTCGACGAACTGATCCGCCACGTTCTGCTTGGCCATGGAGGGGGCGCCCTTTCCCGTTCGGCTCTGCCGCGTGCGCCTTCCATCCACGCACGAACCGCGGGGTTACGCCTCCCAGACCGCGGCGGCCGTCCGGTCGTCGGCGTATCCCTTGAGGCGGAGCTGGGTGTCCGCGAGGAAGGCCGCGAGGCCCGGCGCGGTGGTGTCCGACCAGCGGCCGGCGAGCTCCGCCGGCAGCGGCTCCTCCTCCCGCATCGGGTCCGCGAAGCCCCCGGAGCACATGAGCAGGGTGTCTCCGGGCCGGGCCACGGAGGCGCGGAAGCGGAACCCGGCCTCCGCGGGCGCGGAGTCCTCCAGGTCCTGCCACTCCCGCGCGCGCAGCCGGAACAGCCCGCCGGAGCCGGCGCCGAAGCAGACCCGGGTCCGGCACTCCGGATCGACCGGGAGCAGCAGGGCGCGCAGCCCGGCCGTGTAGCCGTCCTCCTCGAGCCCCAGCTCGGCGGCGCGGGCGCGCAGCCGGCCGTAGCCGCGGTCGGTGAGCCGCTGGAGCCCTGAGCGCAGGGCCTCGCGGCGGCCGGTGCGGATGTCGTCGGCCAGCCGCTCCTGGCTCCGCCCGACGGCGCGTGCGACGGACCGGCACAGCTCGGCGGAGGCGTCGGCGGCCCCGGGCGCGGAGCGGTCCCCGCCGGCGAGCACGACGAGGACCAGGGCGTCGGGGCCGCCGCCGAAGCGGGCGGTGAGCAGGAAGTCCCGCCGGGCCTCGCCGCGGAACCGGGCGGAGTCCCCTCGTACGGAGGCGGCGCGCAGGGTGTAGGCGCCGTACTGGGCCCCCTCCAGGACGGTGTCGGGGGTCAGTGCGTCCAGCCCGGCCGGATCGGCGGCGGGCAGCGCGACGGGCTCGGCGGCGTAGGTGGGCGGCCGGTCCCCGAGGTGCGTGACCACTGGCCGTGGGGGAACGGGGCTCGCGGTCGGGACCGTACCGCCGGTCGCGGACCCGGACCCGGTCCGGGGCTCGTCGCCCCGTCCGGCCTCGGCCCCGGACAGCGGTCCGGACCCGTCCCGGGGGCCGCCGGCCCCGGACCCCTGGCCGGGATCGGGCTCCGGCTCGGGGTCGGCCCCGCCGCCGAAGCCCGCACCGGATCCGGGACCGGGCCCCGGGGAGGCTCCGAGACCGCTGCCGAGAGTGTGGCCGGGACCGGCCCCCGGAACGGAGCCGTGGCCGGAGCCCGGGGCGGAACCGTGCCCGGAGCCCAGGGCCGAGCCGTGGCCCGAGCCCGGGGCGGAACCGTGGCCGAAGCCTGGAGCGGAACCCGGGGCGGAACCGTGGCCGGAACCCGGAGCGGAACCCGGGGCGGAACCGTGGCCGGAGCCCGGGATGGAGCCGTGGCCCAAGCCCGGAGCGGAACCCGGAGCGGAACCGAGGCCGGAACTCGGAGTGGAGCCGGGATCGGAGCCGTGGCCGAAGCCTGGAGCGGAACCCGGGGCGGAACCGTGGCCGGAACTCGGAGTGGAGCCGGGATCGGAGCCGTGGCCGGAACCCGCACCGGAGCCCGGGCCGTCGGTGTGGCCGGAACCGGATCCGGGAGCGGAATCGGGCCCGGGGCCCCAGCCGGACGCGGACCCGGGGTGGAAGCCGAGGGCGAAGCCGGGCGCGGCGGCGGGCCCCGGACCGGTGTCGGGGTCCTGCTCCGCCCCGGCCGGACCCCGCTCCGGGGTCTCGGCTGCCGCGGGCTCTTCGCCCCGTACGCCCCAGCCCCGGGCCGCGGGTCCGTCCGGCTCCTCGTCGGGCAGCGCGGGCGGAACGGCGACGTCGCCCAGCGCGTACCAGGTCTGCCCGCCCTCCCGGGGATCCCGCGGCGGCGGCAGCACCGAGTCGGTGTACGCATCCTCCGGCTCCGGCTCGACGCCCGGCACCGGCTCCGGCTCAGCGCCCGGCTCCGGCACCGGTTCCGCCGACCGCTCCGGGTCCCGCCGGGGCCCCGGCACCGCCGGCGGGGCCACCAGGACCGCCGCCGAGCGGAAGCGGTGGTCCAGCGTGTCCCGGGGATCGGGGTCCGGCCCCGCGTCGGGGTCCTCGTAGTAGAGCTTCTGCCACCAGTCGTCCGCGCCCGCGCCCTGCTGACTCATGGCCCTCATTGTCGGGCTCCGGGGCTGCCGGAATACGGCGAACGCACGAAAAGGGGGGCCCATCGGACCGCCGTCCGATGGACCCCCCTCGTATTCGTCGTACGACTTAGCGAATGTCGTACGCCCGCGCGACCGTCTGGGTGACGGTGGCGCCGTTCGTGTCGGTCAGCTCGACCTTGAGCATGACCTGCTGGCCCGCGGCCCCGGCGTGGTCCACGGTCGCGGACCACTGCCCGCCGCTCGCGCCGACCTTCGCCTCGGTCCAGTTCTCGCCGTCGTACGAGTACGAGAGCTTGGCCGACTTGAGCGCGCCCGGCGCGTAGCCCGCGTGTCCGCTGACCCCGAGGGTGATCTTCTGGCCGTTGGCCGCGGCCAGCGTCTTCAGACCGTCCAGCGGGGCGGAGATCCGCGGGAAGAGGAGCGGCAGCGCCTGCGAGTACTGCGTCGCGTCCAGCTTCGAGCGGAAGGTCCAGGTGGTCTGGATCCCGGAGGAGCGCTGCCAGGTGCGGGCCGGCTGGCCGAACTTCTCCAGGTACTGGGTCAGTTCGTACGTGGCCTCCCCGGCCGGGACCTCGAAGGCCCCGAACGGGTAGCCGCTGTCGCCCAGCGACTCGCCGTCGCGCTTGAGCGAGACGTTGCCGAGGTCGCCGAAGCCGCCCTGCTGCGCGTAGTGCCCGGTGTCGCCCCACATGGCCGAGGCGAAACCGATCCAGTTGCCCTGCCGCTCGCCGGCCAGCTGCTCCTTGCCCGCGGTGTCGCGCGGCGCGACCGGGCCGATGACCCCGTCGTACCAGCTCTCGGTGCGCCGGGAGCCCGCCTTGTAGGTGCGGTGCTGGTCCGTCATGAACTCGCCCCACGGGAAGCTGCTGGAGACCAGGTGGTCCCAGGCGGTGTCCCCGGCGGAGTAGAGCTCGGTGCGCTTGCCCGGCACCGCGACGGTGTCGAGGCTGCCGAAGTACACGGCCGTGCCGAGCGGCCGGTAGGCCCCGGTGACGTCGACGAAGTCGGCCGCGACGCCCATCGACTGGTAGGCCGACTCGACGGTCCCGAGCTCGCGGTCGCGCACCCGGTACGTGCGGTCGCCGTGGACCTGCCCCTTCTCGATCTGGGCGAGGTTGTAGACGTACGGGCTCTTCGCGCTGCCCTTCCAGCTCAGCGTCACCTTGCCCTGCGGGGCCTTGGCGAGCTTGGCCAGCAGGGCCTTGCCCTCGCCCGACTCGACCGACAGCACCGGGAGGGAGCCGCCCGCGTAACCGGTGAAGGCCTGCCAGCGGCCGGGGGCTTCGCGGTGGGCGAGGACGGCCTTGGCGCCGGCCGCCTTCGCGTTCGCCGCGATCTCGTACAGCGCGCCGTCCTCGGTCTTCACCAGGACGATCGCGCCCTTGGCGGCGACGGCCGCGAGCTCTTCGGCGCTGCCGGAGCCCGCGTTGACGAGCGGCGCGCTGCCGGTGCCGTCGAGGTTGTCGCTGCCGGTGGAGGCGGTGAGCGGGTGCAGCACGGGGCCGCCGTTCGCCTTCAGCTCGGAGAGCAGCGGCGCGGCCGCCCGCCAGTAGCTGCCGAACTCGTACGTGCCGTCCGTGGCCTTGCCCTCGACGGAGGCGTAGTAGCCGCGGATGGTGCGGCCGCCCATGGCGGTGCCCGCGTGCAGCCAGGCCTCGTCCCAGGAGCGGGCGAAGGCGAGGGTGGTGGCGCGCGCCTCGGTGGGCCGGTCGGTCTCGATCTTCAGCCTGGCCGCCTTGCGGGCGTCCAGCACGATCACCGTGTCCTTCTTGATCTCCGTCTGCGGACGGCCCAGGTAGGTGAGCGAGTCGATCATCCGGTCGCCCTCGCCCGCGTCGGGGGTGCCGACGAAGGCGGAGAGGAAGTACGCGCCCGGGCGGACCCGGTAGACCTGGTCGACGGCGCCTTCGTTGAAGCGGCGCTCACCGCTGGCGTCGTCGGTGCCGATCACGTCCAGGGAGGACGGTCCGGACGCCGGCTTGCCGTCGCGGTCGATGAGCTTGACGCGCAGGGTGACCGTCTCGGGCTCCACGTAGAGCGAGAAGGGGGTCGAGACGTGCACTCCGTTCGCCGTGGCGACGACGCGGCCGGCGACGTCCCCGTACTGGGAGCGCTCCAGCTTCGCGGCGGGGTCCAGGGCGAGCGGCACCTTGACGGTGGCGCCGGCCGGGACGGTCACGGTGCGCTTGTCGAGGCGGGCGATCTGGCCGCGGACGGCCGAGCCGTCGTTGCCGGTGACCTTCTCGACGGAGAGGCTCAGTGTGACGGGCTTGGTGCCCAGGTTGGTGTACGGGACCTCGACGCCGGTGCGGTCGCTGCGGTCCTGCGGCCAGTTGAAGGCGCCGCCCTGGAGCGAGGGGGCGCCGACGACGGTGGTGTCGATGGCCGCCTTGACGTCGAGCCGGCCGCCGCCGGTCTCCCGTACGTCGCCCGGGATCGCGGTGTTGGCGGAGCCGACCAGCGCGGCCTTGATCTGCTGCGGGGTCCAGTCGGGGTGGCGCTGCTTGACGATGGCGGCGGCGCCCGCGACGTGCGGGGTGGCCATCGAGGTGCCGGACATGGACTGGTACGCGTACACCCCGCGGCCGCCCATGGCGGCGGCCGAGATCCCGACGCCGGGGGCGGCGATCTCCGGCTTGAGGGTGTGCTGCAGGCCTGCCGGGCCGCGGCTGGAGAAGGAGGCGGTCGTGTCGTCGCGGTCCACGGCGCCGACGGTCAGCACGCTGGGCGCGCAACCGGGCGAGGAGACGGTGTTGTTGCCGGGGCCGGAGTTGCCGGCGGCGACGACGAAGAGGGTGCCGCTGCTCTTGGCGAGCGCCTCGGTGGCCGCGGCCATCGGGTCGTCGCAGGAGAGCTGGGAGGGGTCGCCGAGGCTCATGGAGACCACGTCGGCCTTGCTGTCGACGGCCCACTGCATGCCCGCGATGATCCACGAGTCCAGGCCGTAGCCGGAGTCGTTGAGGACCTTGCCGCTGAGCAGCTGGGCGCCGGGGGCGACGCCCTTCTTCGCGCCGGCGCTCTCGGCGCCGGAGCCGCCGACGGTGGAGATGGTGTGGGTGCCGTGACCCTGGCGGTCCTCGGCGGTGTCGGAGTCGGTGAAGTTCTTCGCTTCGGCGACCCGGCCCTTGAGGTCGGGGTGTGCCAGGTCGGTGCCGGTGTCGAGGACGGCGACCTTGGTGCCCGTGCCGTCGAAGCCGGCGGCCCAGGCGGCGGTGGCGTTCACCTGCTTGGTGGAGCGCTCCAGGTTCGCCTGGACCTTGCCGTCCAGCCACAGCTTCTTCAGCGGGGCGGCGCCGGCGACGCGCGCGTGGGCGTTCGCGCCGCCGCCCGTGACGTCGGCCCAGAAGTCGGCCGCCTTCTCCTTGTCGGCGGCGAGCGCGACGCCGCCGATGGAGTCGAGGACGAGCGAGCGCTCCGCGCCGCGCGGCACGGGCGGGGCGCTGCGGGCCAGGCTCGCGGAGGTGTCGTAGACCGCGATGAGCGGGAGCTTCTTGGCGTGCGCGTCGTCGTAGCCCTGCCGGATCAGGCCGGTGACGTTGAAGAGTTCCTCGTCGACCTTGCCCGCGGCGAGCGCGGCGACCGCGCCCTCGGGGTAGACGTAGAGGTCCTTGCCCGACTGGCGGGTCTGCACGATGGGCTGTGAGCCGTCGGTGCGCGGCATCGCGGTGGCGGCGCTGCGCCCCGCCGCATCGGTGGAGACCAGGACGCGGTCACCGGTGACCAGGGTCACGGTGACGGGCGCGGTCGGCTGCTGTGCGGCCGCCCCGCTGCCGGTGAGGGGCCTCTTCGCCGTCCCTGACGCTCCGTCGCTCGGCTGTGCCGTGGAGGGTCCCACGGCGGTGACGGCCAGGACGGCCGCGATGGCCGCTCCCAGTGCCGTACGCGATATCGGACGCATCGCTCTCCCCAGGTGAATTCCGGCCAACTACTGCATTGCACGGCGAAACTGCCGCGTAAATGGCTTCTGGCCAGCGGATGTTGGTGCTGCGGTGGCGTCACCTTGGCAGAGAGGCGGGGGGTGCGGCGATGATGTCCGCGGCGGGTTTGCGCCGTGGCCGCTTCCCGCCAGGAACGGTGTGGAGAGAGTTGGGTGGACGGGATGCTGGGTGCGATAGGACTCGACGAGGGACAGGAGTCGGCGTACCGCGCGCTGGTCGCGCTGGGTGCGGCGGAGGTGCCCGACCTCGCGCACCGGCTGACGCTGCCGGTGCCGCAGACCGAGCGGGCCCTGCGCCACCTGGAGCGCCAGGGGCTGGCCGCCCAGTCCTCCGCGCGGCCCGGCCGGTGGGTGGCGGCACCGCCCGGGGTCGCGCTCGGGGCGCTGCTCACCCAGCAGCGGCACGAGCTGGAGCAGGCGGAGCTGGCGGCGGCGCTGCTCGCGCAGGAGTACCGGGCGGAGGCCTCCGAGCCGGCCGTGCACGACCTGGTGGAGGTGGTGACGGGTGCGAGCGCGGTGGCCCACCGCTTCCACCAGCTCCAGCTGGGCGCGGCGGAGGAGGTGTGCGCGCTGGTCAGCGGCCGGCCCCAGGTGGTGACGGGGACGGAGAACGAGGCGGAGGAGCGCGCCTCGGTGCGGGGCGTCGCCTACCGGGTGGTCATCGAGCGGGAGGTGCTGGCCCTGCCGAGCGGCATCCGGGAGGCGTCGACGGCGCTGGCGCGCGGCGAGCACATCCGGGTGACGGGGCAGGTGCCGACCAAGCTGGTGATAGCGGACCGGACGCTGGCGATGGTGCCGCTGACGGCGCGCGGCGCGGAGCCGGCGGCCCTGGTGGTGCACGCGTCGGGGCTGCTGGAATCGCTGATGGGCCTCTTCGAGGCGGTCTGGCGGGAATCGCTGCCGCTGCGGCTGGGCTCCTCGGGGTCCCCGGAGGAGGGGGACGGCGGTCCGGACACCACGGACCTGGAGATCCTCTCGCTCCTGTTGGCGGGGATGACGGACGCGAGCGTGGCGAAGCACCTGGAGCTGGGGCTGCGGACGGTGCAGCGGCGGGTGAAGGGCCTGATGGAGCTGTCCGGGGTCACGACCCGGCTCCAGTTGGGCTGGCACGCGTACGAGCGGGGCTGGGTGGCCCGCTAGTCCCGGGTCGGGCAGGCTGGGCAGATGGATCTGCCTCAGCTGCCCCAGCTCCTCCTGGTGGGGATGGTGCTGCTGTTCGGGCTGGTCGGAGTCATGGTCCCGGGCGCCCCGGGGACCCTGCTGGTGTGGGCCGGGCTGCTGTGGTGGGCGCTGCACGAGCAGTCGGCGGTGTCGTGGGGCCTGCTGGCGGGGGCGACGGCGCTGCTGCTGGTGGTGCAGGCGGTGAAGTGGCGGCTGCCTCCGCGAAGGCTCCGCGGGGTGGGCGTCACCCGCCGGATGGTGCTCTGCGCGGGCGCGGGGGCGGTACTGGGCTTCGTGCTGCTGCCGGTGGTCGGCACGGTCCCGGGCTTCGTGGGCGGGATCTACCTCTGCGAGCGGCGCCGGCTGGGCGGGCACGACGAGGCGTGGGCGTCGGTCCGGGCGGTGATGCGGGCGGTGGGGACGAGCGTGCTGGTGGAGCTGTTCGCGTGTCTGCTGGTGGTCGGGACGTGGCTCGGGACGGTGCTGTGGGCGTAGCGGCATGGCGGCGTAGCGGCATGGCCGGGCCGGTGGCGGTCCGGCCGGGCCGTTGGGCGTAGGTCCGGGGCCCGATGCGGCGGGTGGCGCGGGCTGGGATCGTCTCCCCCATGACTGACTTCAAGGGTTTCAGCGAGCCGGACCTGGCATATCTGCGGTCGCAGCACCTGGGGCGGCTGGCGACGGTGGACGCGGCCGGGCAGCCGCAGGCGAACCCGGTGGGGTTCTTCCCGCAGGACGACGGCACGATCCTGGTGGGCGGGCTCGCGATGGGCACGACGAAGAAGTGGCGCAACCTGTCCGGGAACCCCCGGCTGTCCCTGGTCGTGGACGACCTGGTGAGCACCCGCCCGTGGCGGGTCCGCGGCGTGGAGGTCCGCGGCCGGGCCACCCTGGAGGTCGGCCCGCACTCCCTGGGCCCGCACTTCAGCCCGGAGGTCATCCGCATCCACCCCGACCGCGTCCTGGCGTGGGGCCTCGACGGCCAGGGGTGATGCGGGACGGTGGAGCCCAACTGGCAGTGCGGGACGGCCTGGGCGCCGTCCCGCGCACCGCCCCGCGCCCGCGGGGAAATTCAACGATCGTTTCAGTTGTGGAATCGATCGTCGCTCTGGTGTAGTGGCATCGCAGGTGGGGGCTCTGCCGTCCGCCCGCCGCATCGACGCCCAGCCCGCCAGGAGAATCCGTGATCGACGAGGGTGACTCCCACCTGAAGAGCCTCGGCCTCCTGGAGAAGTTGATCGAAGAAGCCGACCTGGACCGGGCTTCGGTGCTCGATCCCGCTCCGCTGTCGATGAGCACGGGCCTGCCCGTCAGTGCCGTGCGGGCCGGCCTGACCCGACGGCCCCTGCCCCAGACGGACTTCCAGCAGCAGGTGGCCCAGCGGCTGGCGTTCCTGCGCGAGACCCGGATGCGGGCGGACGGCGGCCCGTACACGCAGGCCGAGATCGCCGACGGCGCGGACGTGACCCCCCAGTGGGTCGGTGAGCTCCTCAAGGGCCGCAAGGTGCCCAGCCTCGAACTCGCCTCCCGGATCGAGGACCTCTTCAAGGTCCCCCGCGGCTTCCTGACCGCGACGCCCTCGCAGGCGCTCAACCGCGCCCTGGAGGAGAAGCTCGCGCACGAGCAGGCTCAGCAGCTCACCGGCTTGCGGGAGTTGAAGGAGCGCTTCCAACTGCGCTCGATCGCGTTCCGAGGTGCCCCCGAGACCCTGGCCGCGATGCAGGACCTCCTGAACCTCATCGTGGACGACCAGCCGAGACCGACGTGAGCACGCGGCGCCGGGGACAGGGACACCAGGGGACTACGGGAGGGTGGGGACAGTGCGGAACCGGCGGCGCGGCCAGCAACTGGAAGCGGAGATGGGTCGGCTGTGCGACGAGCTGTACGCCGGCCTCGGCGAGCCCGCGCCCAGGGACATCGATGATCTGATCGCCCGTATCGCCGGATACCTCACCGCGTACCGCGGCGATCCCGCACGCCCCGTCCGCGTCGTGCGCCGGGACTTCCCGCAGGGCCTCGGCCCCGTTTCGGGACTCTGGCTCGACCGCGAGACCGAGGACGTCATCGTCGTCGCCAAGTCCACCAGCCCCTTCCACGCCCTCGTCATCCTGGGCCACGAGATCTGGCACATGGTCCGCGGCCACTGCGGCACCCACGTGCTGGGCGTGCAGGTCGCCACGCGTCTGCTCGGCGACGACGTCCTGAGCGAGGGGGACCTCGACGAAGCGGTCCGCCTGGTCGCCGCGCGCACCCATGCCTTCGCCGGCGACGAGGCCGAGGCCGAGCAGTACGGACGCATGCTCGGCCGGCGCTTTCGCCACCTGGTCGAATTCGACCCCTCGCAGCCGGTCCTCGAGGGACCGGCCGCCAGGATCCAGGCCTCACTCGGCGACGGCTGATGAACGGATCGGACTACTACGTACCGGCGGCCGCCCTCGGCATCGCCTTCCTCTCCAAGGTGCCCGGGCTCATCCGGCGCCGGCACGACCCGATGGTCAGGTCCGTCGCCGGCCTGCTCTTCATGTCCAGCGCCGGCTTCGCCTTCGCCGCGCCCCCCACGATCACCGTGGTCAACCGCGCGGTGGGAGTGCCGAACGTCTCGGGACCGCTGGTCTACGCGATCCTCAGCGTCTTCAACACCTGCTGCATCGTGCTGCTCGCGTACTGGCGCGAAGGGCTCGGCGAGCACGTCCAGCGCCGGGTGCGCCGGTGGTTCGCCGCCTGCGGCGCCGTCGTCCTCCTGATCACGGGCTGCTTCGCCCTGGGCGAGGCCCCGGTGGAGCGGTTGCGGGACCTGGACACGCACTACGCGTCCACGCCCTGGATCCGCGAGATGATCGTCATCTACCTCTCCTGGCACATCGTCGTCGGCGTGGTCGTCCCGACGATGTGCTGGAGGTGGTCGCGGGTGGTGGACGGGTGGCTGCGCGCCGGACTGCTCACGCTCGTGGCCGGATTCGTCTTCAGCACCGGCTTCGGCCTGGCCAAGGCCGCTGCCGTCGCCGCCCGCTGGGCGGGCGGCGACCTGGACTTCCTCAGCACGGAGGTCGCCCCGCCGCTGGCCGGCCTGGGCGCCGTACTGACGACCACCGGCTTCCTGCTGCCTCAGGGCCGGCGGGCGGCGGCGGCCTGGGACACCTGGCGGACCTACCGGTGGATGGGGCCGCTGTGGCGCGGGCTCCGCACCCTCATGGGGCTGCCGGCGACCACCAACTGGTGGGACCCGCTGGCCTCGCGGCTCTTCGACCGCGAGACCGAGATCCACGACGACCTGCTGGCACTGGCCCCGTACTGCGACCTCGGGACCATGGCGGCCTGCCACGACCGGGCGCTCGACGACGGAGTCAGCCCCGGCGAGGCATGGGACCTCGCCGCGGCCACGATGATCGCGCGCGCCATCGAGGCCAAGCGATCCGCTGCCGAAACGGGCGGGGATCTCCAGGAGACAGGCACGGACGCCCTCGGCGCCGTGCTCGGCACCGGAACACGGGGCATCGCACGCATCTCCCGCCAGTTCGGCGCCCTTCGCCACGACACCGTGGCTGCCTAGTGAGAAAGACACCCCTTATGAATGGCCCTCGGCTCCACCTGCCCCGGCAGTCCGCACAGCCCGCGCACCGACGACGCACCCCGCTGTGGTCCGCCGCCCAGAACGCCGCTTCGGCCGGCTCCGGTCAGCAGGTCGCTCCGTGAGCAATCCCAACGGCGTCGCGTTCTACATCCCGGGCGCGCTCCTGCTGCTGGCCGGCTGCCTCAAGCTGCCCGCGCTGTGGCGCAACCCCAAGGACGAACTCCTGCGGTCCGTCTGCGTGCTGCTCTTCGTCGCCGCCGGCGTGTTCGCCGTCGCCGCGGTGCCGTCCATCGCGGCCATCAACCGGATCACCGGGATCCCGAACGCGGCCGCGCCGGTCGTGTACACGATCCTGACCGCCTTCTCCGGCTCCAACCTGGTGCTCATCATCCGCTGGAGCAGCGGCCCCGACGAGGCGGAGCAGGCGGCCCGCTGGTCCCGTCGCTGCAGCTGGGCCACGATCGCGGTCATCGCCGCGATCATCGGGTTCTTCGCGCTGGGCAAGGCCCCGGTGGAACGGCTGATCGACCTCGACACCTACTACGCGAACACCCCGTTCATCCGCGAGATGATCGTGCTGTACCTGGTCGCGCACACCACGGCCGCGGTCATGATGACCGTCCTGTGCACCCGCTGGGCGAGGGTGGTCCACGGGCCCCTGCGCGCCGGTCTGGTCCTGATCGTCATCGGCTACATCCTCAACCTGGTCTACGACGCGCTGAAGTTCACGGCGGTGGGCGCCCGCTGGAGCGGCCACGACCTGGACCACCTCAGCTGGCCCATCGCCCCGCCGATCGCGGCGGTTTCCGCGCTGCTCATCGGCATCGGGTTCGTGTCCCCGCTGCTGTCCCAGCGGCTCATGAACCTGGTCAGCCCCTGGCGCCGGTACTACCAGCTGCAGCCCGCGTGGAAGGAGCTGCGGGTCGCCACCCAGCACAGCATCAACCTGGCGCGCGGTCTGCGGACCCCGATCGACGTGCGGGTGTGCCAGCTGGAGTCCGACATCTACGACGGCATCCTCACCGTCCACCCGTACCTGGACCGCGAAGTGCACGCCCTCTCGCTCGTCGAAGCGCGCAAGACGGCCCGGACCGACGAGGACGCGGCCGTCATCGCGGACGCCGCCGCCCTGGCCCACGCCGTCGTCGTATGGGCCAGGAGGACCAAGGAACAGGCCGCCGTGCCCGAGGAGCCGTCCGCCGACGCACCCGTGCTCTCCTCCGCCGTCAACGCCGCCGGCCTCGTCCTCCTGTCCCAGGCCCTGTCGAAGTCCCCCATCGTCCGAGCCACCCGCGAAGCCGCCGTCCTAGAGAGCAGTACACGATGACCCAGCCCAGCAGCACCACCCGCGTCGTCATCCTCGGGGGCAGCCTGGCCGGTACCCTCGCGGCCGCCGCGCTGGCCCCGCACGTCCGCGAGGTGCTCATCCTCGAACGCGACAGAGCGCTCCCCGAAACCGCGGCACCCCGGCCCAGACTTCCCCAGGCCGCCCACGCCCACATGCTGTGGGCGGGCGGCGCCGACGCCATCGAGGAGCTGCTTCCCGGCACGACCGACCGGTGGCTGAAGGCGGGCGCGCACCGCATACCGATCCCCAACGGGATGGTGTCCTTCTCGTCCGCGGGCTGGTACCGGCGCTGGACCGAGACCCACTACCTCATCGGAGCCGGCCGCGACCTCATCGACTGGGGCGTGCGCACCGCCGTCCTGGCCATCGCGAACGTCCGCGTGCGCACCGCCGTCACCGTCACCTCGCTGGTGGGCGACGCCGCCCGGGTGAGCGGCGTGCGCGTCCGGGACGAGGACGGCGAGGAGAGCGTGCTCGACGCCGACCTCGTCATCGACGCCACCGGCCGCGGCTCCAAGGTCCTTCAGTGGCTGGGGGAGATCGGCGGCCCGGCGGTCGAGGAGACGGTCGTGGACGCCGGCGTACGGTACGCCAGCCGCCGCTACCGCGCCCCGGAAGGCGCCGAGACCGACTGGCCCGTCATCCACATCCAGGCGGACCCGCGGGAGGGACGGCCCGGCCAGGTCGTCTCGATCATCCCCATCGAGGACGGCCAGTGGCACATCAGCCTCTCGGGCACCCGCGGCGGGGAGCCCAGCGCCGACGAGTCCCTCTTCGAGGAGTTCGCCCGGGGGGTCCGCCACCCCCTGGCCGCCGAGTTCCTGGCCCGCGCGGAACCCGTCAGCGAAGTCGTCGTCTACGGGCGCACCGCCAACCGCCGCCGCCAGTTCGAGAAGGCCGAGATGCCCGCCGGCCTCGTCGTCATCGGGGACGCCGCCACCAGCCTCAACCCGGTCTACGGCCACGGCATGTCGGCCGCGGCCCTCGGCGCCGTCGCCCTGCGCGAGACGGCCGCCAAGACCCCGGTGGGCGCGCCGAAGTTCGCCGCCCAGGCCCAGAAGGCCGTCTCCCGTCCGGCCACCGCCGCCTGGCTCCTCGCCGTCGGCCAGGACCGGTTCTACCCGGGCGCCGTCGGCAGGGCCCCGAACCTGGCCGACCGGCTCGCGGCCCGCTACGTCCACCGCCTCAGCCGTACCGCCATCGGGAACTTCCTCATCGTCAAGGCACTCACCGATGTGATGACGATGAAGAAGCCCGCCGCCGTCCTCGGCAACCCCGACGTGCTGATCGCCGCGGCCCGCGGCCTGCGCAAGCCGTTGCTCAAGGGGCCGGAGCTCACCTCGCGGGAGCAGGGCGTCCTGGACCGCGAGCCCCTGCTGCGGGTGAAGAAGAGCCAGACCGCCTGAGGCGGTCCGGACACCCCGACCCGACCCGACCGCCCGCCCCGGGCCCCGACCGATCGGCCGGGGCCCGGGGCGGGCCGGTGTCAGGCGCGGGGCCGGTGTCAGGCCCGGCCGTTGCGCTTGGCCGCGTAGTTCGCGCGGCCCTCCGCCGAGCGGATCCGCCAGTCCCGCCGGATCTCCGACCGGAGCCTCGCGTCCGTCTTCGCGACGATCCGCTGGTTCTCCCGCAGCAGCTTGCGGTAGCTCTCCAGGCGCCGCTCGGGCAGCTCGCCGCCGGCCACCGCCGCCGTCACCGCGCACCCGGGCTCCGCCTCGTGCGCGCAGTCGTGGAAGCGGCACTCGCGGGCGTACTCCTCGATCTCCGAGAAGACCTGCCCGACGCCCGACTCGGCGTCGTAGAGCCCGACGCCGCGCAGCCCGGGGGTGTCGATCAGCACGCCGCCTCCCGGCAGCGCCAGCAGGTTGCGCGTCGTGGTGGTGTGGCGGCCCTTGCCGTCGATGTCGCGCGTCGCCTGGACCTCCATCACTTCCTGGCCGAGCAGCGCGTTGGCCAGCGTGGACTTGCCCGCGCCGGAGATCCCCAGGAGCACGCTCGTACCGCCCCCGACCACCGCGGCGAGCACGTCCGTGCCCTCCCCGGTCATCGAGGACACGGTGAGGACCTGGACACCGGGCGCCGTCGTCTCGACGTCCTCGACGAGGTGTCCGAGGGTGACCGGGTCCGGGACGAGGTCCGCCTTGGTCAGGACGACGAGCGGCTGCGCCCCCGATTCCCAGGCGAGTGCGAGGAACCGCTCGATGCGGCCGAGGTCCAGTTCGACGGCCAGCGACACCGCGATGATCGCGTGGTCGACGTTCGCGGCGAGGATCTGGCCCTCGGAGCGCTGGGAGGAGGTGGACCGCACGAAGGCGGTCCGGCGCGGCAGGTACGTCCTGACGTAGCGCGGATGGCCGTGCGCCTCCAGCACCGCCCAGTCGCCGGTGCAGATGACCCGGAGCGGGTCGTGCGGGGTGACGAAGGCGGTGTCGGCGCGGACGATGCCGTCCGCCGTCATGACGTCGCACTGGCCGCGGTCGACCCGTACCACCCGACCGGGCACGAGGCCCTCTTCGGTGTACGGGGTGAATTCGGCCGCCCAGGCGTCGTCCCAGCCGTACGGGCTGAGGGCGTGCGAGAGCGAGGCCTGCGGGAAAGAAGAGAAAGACAAGGGAAACCCTTCACAGGGTGGCCCCGGCGGTGCGCGCCGCTACGGCGCGGAGAAGGTGAGAGGTCAGCCGGAGACCACGGAAGTGACATTGATGGTCTTCTGAGTGCGGGCAACGCCCTGCGCCATGACAGTCATCAATGAACTCACCTCCGGGTCGAACACACGGGCCGAACGGTCCCGCGGCGATCGGCGGGAACGTCCCCACCGTAACAAGTCCCGTCGGGCGCGCGCCACTTCTTTTGCGGCCGCCTCCCGCGCGGGGCGCCGCGCTCCTGACCGGCATGGACTTACCGCTGGTCAGGACCGGTCATAAAGCTCTGCCTCCAAGTCAGGTGAGGTACTAAGCTGTTCTTCATGGACAACCGGAGAACCGCAGGTTCTGAGACGATTTACGAGACGCGAATCGCCCCCGTCGCGTCGCATAATGAGTCGATTATCGAGACGGCCTCCGACACCCGGAAGCGGATCCTGCGGGTGTCCACGGAGCTGTTCGCGGTCCACGGTTTCCACGAGACCTCCCTGCGGGAGATCGCCGAACGGGTGGGCGTCTCCAAGCCGGCGGTGCTGTACCACTTCCCCGGCAAGGCCGACATCCTCGGAGCCCTCGTCGAGCCGATGCTCCGCGATCTGGCGGACGCCCTGGCGCGCGCCACGACGGCGGGTCCATCGGGTTCGGCGGGTCCGGCGGGTCCGGCCCCGGGCGGCTCGGGGCCGGGGGCCGACGGGACCGACCGGGTGCGGTGGGCCGTGATCGAGGGGGTCCTCGACGTCTGGCTGAACCACCGCCACCTGCTCCGGCTCAACCTCCAGGACACCGGTCCGGCCACGCCCGGCCCCGGCTTCGCCCGGCTGCGCGACGCGATGCTGCGCGCGAACTCCCTTGTCGCGGGGGCGGATCCGGGGTTCGAGCAGCGCGTGCGGGCCGCCCAGGCCATCGCGATGCTCTCCGACCCGGTGGTGCTCTTCGCCGACGCCCCGGTCCCCGAGCTGCGCGCGGCCGTCCTGGACGGCGTACGGCGACTCCTGGATGGGGCGACCGGGTCCGCGACCGGGTCCGCGACCGGGTCCGCGACCGGGCGGCCCGGGCCCGGCGGGCGGCGCGGGCGGCCCGTCACGATGACCCCGGCCATGGTCGAGGCGGCCCGCCGGATGCACGCGGCGGGCAGCGGGGCGACCGCGATCGCCGCCGCCCTCGGCGTCTCGCGGGCCACGGTCTACCGGCACCTGCCGCCGGAGGAGGACACCGACTGACACGGCCTGACACGGCCTGACACGGCCTGACCCGGCCGGGCACCGGGGCGGCGCGGGCCGCCGGTGTCCGATGCGTTCAAGACCGGCGGCGGGGGCGCCCCTAGGGTGACGCCATGACTCCCCGACTCGACATGATCGGCATCATCGTCTCCGACATGGCCGCATCGCTCGCCTTCTACCGCCGTCTCGGCCTCGACATCCCGGCCGGCGCCGAGTCCGAGCCGCACGTGGAGGGCGCCCTGCCGGGCGGCCTGCGGATCGGCTGGGACACGGAGGAGGTCATCCGCTCCTTCGACCCGTCCTGGACCCGGCCCGCGAGCGACGGCCGGGTGGGCCTCGCGTTCCTGTGCGGCTCCCCCGCCGAGGTGGACGCCCTGTACGCGGAGCTGACGGACGCCGGCGCCACGGGCCACCTGAAGCCCTGGGACGCCTTCTGGGGCCAGCGCTACGCCGTGGTCCTCGACCCGGACGGCTCCGGCGTCTCCCTCTTCGCCCCGGCCGACCCCGCCTGAGCCACCGGCTCCGCCTGAGCCACCGGCTCCGCCCGGGCGAAGGGCGCGCCCGGCCCCGCCGCGTGGCGCCCCGGGGTCGTCCCCGCCAGGGCGCGCGCCTCGCGGGTGTAGTGGGCCTGGTCGGCGTATCCCGCCGTCTGGGCCGCCTGCGCGTGCGGGAGGCCGGCGCGGGTCAGCGCGAGGGCCCGCTGGAGCCGCAGGATCCGCCCCAGGGTCCGGGGCCCGTAGCCGAAGGCGTCGAGCGAGCGCCGGTGCAGCTGCCGCTCTCCGATTCCGACCGCCTGCGCGACGGCGGCCACGCCCTGCCCGGCGCGCAGCCGGGCCGCGACCTCCCTGACGAGCGGGTCCGGGGGCCCGCAGGCGGCCGCGCGGAGCCCGGCCAGCTCTTCGAGGCCCGCGCGGGGGTCCCCGTACGAGGCCACCCGCCCGGTGAGGCGCCGGACCTCGGCGGCGGGCCACAGGTCGGCCAGCTCGACCCTGCGGTCGCGCAGCACCCGGGCCGGTACGCCGAGCAGCGCGGGCGCCTCGCCGGGGGCCAGCCGGATCCCGGCGAAACCGGAGCCCCGGACCTCTCCGGCGGGGTGCGCGGCGGTGTCGGGTCCGGCCACCAGGAGCCGCCCGTCCACCCACAGCAGGTCCATGCAGCCGTCGGGCAGGACCACGCCGCCCGGCCCGGCGGATCGCCAGAGCACGGCTCCGGCGATCGTCCGGGACGGCTGTTCCTCGTACACGCCCTTCAGGCTACGACGGGTGGTCAGTGCTTGCGCAGGCGCGAGTGGTAGTCCTCCGGGGGGAGGAACTTCGACCAGCGCTCGGGGAACTCCGAGGGCATGTCGTCGCCCTCGTCGTCCTCCGACTCCCCCTCGGCCAGCGCCCGCCAGGCGGCGGCCCGCGCGACGAGCTGGGCCGCCTCCGCCTCGCGGACCCGCTCGTTCTGCTCGCGCGCCGCCGCCGTGGCCACCGAGGGCCACACGCGGTCGATGGCCGCGTTGACGGCGGCGCCGACGAGGACGGCGAAGGCCGAGATGCCGATCCACAGCAGGATCGCGACGGGGGCCGCGAGGGATCCGTAGATCGTGGGGCCCTCGACGGTGTTGGTGAGGTAGATCCGCAGCAGGAAAGAGCCGACCACCCACATGGCGAGGGCCACCAGCGCGCCCGGGATGTCCTCGATCCAGGGCGAGCGGACCGGGACGGAGACGTGGTAAAGCGTCGTCAGGAAGACGATGGAGAGCAGGGTGACGACGGGCCAGTACAGGACCTCGATCACCTCCGTGCTCCACGGCAGCAGCCGCACGACCGCGTCCGGCCCGACCACCATCAGCGGCAGCACGATGGCGCCGATGAGCAGGGCGATGACGTAGAGGAGGAAGGCGAGCAGCCGGGTCTTGACGATCCCGCGGTGGCCGTCGAGCCCGTACATGACGGTGATGGTGTCGATGAAGACGTTGACGGCGCGCGAGCCCGACCAGAGGGCGAAGGCGAACCCGAGGGAGATCAGGTCGGGCCGGCCCCGGTTGGTGACGTCGTCGAGCATCGGTTTGGCGATGTCGTTGACGCCCCGGTCGGACAGGACGGTGCCGACCGCCCCCAGGATGTTCTCCTCGATGCTGGCGACGGTCGTACCGCCCGACCAGCCGTCCACGTAGCCCAGCAGGCCCAGCAGCCCGAGGAAGAGCGGGGGCAGCGAGAGCAGGGTGAAGAAGGCCGCCTCGGCCGCGAGTCCGAGGATCCGGTACTCGATGCACGAGTTCACGGTGTCTTTGAGCAGCAGCCACGTCATCTTGCGCTTGGAGACGTTGCGGTAGAGGACGCGGGCCCGATGGAGCCGTCCTGGAATCCGCTCGGGTGTTTCTTTTGCTGGCTGCACGTCCTTACGGTATCGGCATGGCAGCCACCACCCACACAGTCACCAACCAGGCCCCGCTCCTCGTGGGCCACGACGTCTACGGCAGCGACCGGGTCCTGAGCGAGGGCGTGGAGCGGCATCTCGCGGACGCGGCGCCCGAACTGGTCGCGGAGGTCAGGGAAGAGCTCACGGACCTGGGGCGCGCGGCCGGGTCCCGGCAGGCACAGGAGTGGGGGACGCAGGCGAACGAGAACCCGCCGAAACTGCGGACGCACGACCGGTACGGGAACCGGATCGACGAGGTGGAGTTCCACCCGTCGTGGCACCGGCTGCTCGGGCACGCGGTGGGCGCCGGGCTCACCGACGCCTGGGGGCGGCCGGCGGGCCATCTGCGGCGCGCGGCCGGGTTCTTCGTGTGGTCGCAGGCGGAGGCGGGGCACGGCTGCCCGGTCTCGATGACGCACGCGGCGGTGCCGGCGCTGCGGACCGATCCGGTGCTCGCCGCCGAATGGGAGCCGCTGCTGACCTCGCACGTGTACGAGGAGGGGCTGCGGCCGGCCGGGCAGAAGGCCGGGGTGCTCTTCGGCATGGGGATGACGGAGAAGCAGGGCGGCAGCGACGTACGGGCGAACACGACGGCGGCGGTGCCGCTCGACGCTTCGGGCGAGTACCTGCTGACGGGCCACAAGTGGTTCTGCTCGGCGCCGATGTGCGACGGGTTCCTGGTGCTGGCGCAAGCGCCCGGGGGGCTGACCTGCTTCCTGGTGCCGCGGGTGCTGCCGGACGGGACGCGCAACGTGTTCGGGATCCAGCGGCTGAAGGACAAGCTGGGGAACCGGTCGAACGCGTCGAGCGAGGTGGAGTTCGACGGGACGTGGGCGCGGCGGGTGGGCGAGGAGGGCCGGGGGGTGCGGACCATCATCGAGATGGTCGCGGCGACCCGGCTGGACTGCGTGATCGGCTCGGCCTCGCTGATGCGGCAGGCGCTGACGCAGGCCGCTCACCACACGGAGCACCGCTCTGCTTTCGGAGCACCGCTCATCGAGCAGCCGCTGATGCGCAACGTGCTCGCGGACCTCGCCCTGGAGTCGGAGGCCGCCACCACCCTCGCCCTGCGCCTCGCGGCCGCCTACGACGCCGACACCGACCAGGAGCGGGCCTTCCTGCGCCTGGCGGTGCCCGCCGCGAAGTACTGGGTGACCAAGCGCTGTACGCCGATGGTGGCGGAGGCGCTGGAGTGCCTGGGCGGAAACGGCTACGTCGAAGAGTCCGGGCTGCCCAGGCTGCTGCGCGAGTCCCCGCTGAACTCCATCTGGGAGGGCTCGGGCAACGTACAGGCGCTGGACGTCCTGCGCGCGCTCCAGCGCGAGCCCCAGGCGCTGAACGCGTTCCTCCAGGAGGTCGGCCTGGCGCGCGGCGCCGACCACCGGCTGGATTCGGCCATCAAGGGGCTGCTGACGGAGCTCGCGGACCTGGAGGGCATCGAGGCGCGGGCCCGCCGGGTCGTGGAGCGGATGGCCCTGGTGCTGCAGGGATCCCTGCTGGTGCGCTGGGCCCCGCCGGAGGTGGCCGACGCCTTCTGCGCCTCGCGGCTGGGCGGCGACTGGGGCGCGGCCTTCGGCACGCTGCCGCACAGCCTGGACCTGGGATCGGTGGTGGAACGGGCCCGGATCGCGGGCTAGCGGAGGGCCCCAACCCTCCGAGGAGCACTGCGGGCCGAGATCCGGGCCCGTTGACCTGGACCAGGGAAGGCGCCGCGCCGACTCGGCACCGCCCCTGGTCCGAAAGCCCCGAGGAAGGAGCTGTCACGCCGCTCGGCGGCGTCCGCACAGTTTCGATCGTGCGACCGGGACTTGGCGAGAGTTGCATGACGTTGCAACCTTTGAATCGGAACCGCCCACCGGGCGTGCCGGGCGCGCCACGGAAGCGGCGCGCACCGGGTCGCTCCCGGGCGGTATCCGTCGTAGGGCTGTTCCACACGGGGAGGTTCCGGTGGCCCACACCACAGGCAGTGCGGTCGATGTGGCACGCATCTCGGCCATGGACGCACGGGATGCCGCGCGTCTGCTCAAGGGGGTACGGGCCGCCGCGCTCGCCGGGGACCGGCCGCCGGCCGCCCCGCGCCCGGAGATCGCCGAGTCCTGGCGCCGGATGCTGGCGGGCGGGGTCCACCCGGACCGCGACACCCGCTCCCGGATGCTGTCCGCCGCCGAGACCGAGGAGCGGCGCCAGACCTCTCCGCTACGGGACCTGCTGCCCGTCCTGCGCGAAGGGCTGCTGCCCTCGCTGGACGAGGCCCTGCACATCATGGTCGTCGCCGACGCGGACGGCCGGCTGCTGTGGCGGGAGGGCCACGCCTCGATCCTGCGCAAGGCGGACCGGCTCGGCTTCGCGGTCGGCGCCGACTGGGACGAGGCCGTGGTCGGCACGAACGGGGTGGGCACCGCCCTGGTGGCCCGCAGACCGGTCCAGGTGTTCTCGGCGGAGCACTTCGTCTCCAGCCACCACGCCTGGACCTGCGCCGGAGCCCCCGTACGGGACCCCCGCGACGGGCAGCTGCTCGGCGTCATCGACGTCAGCGGGCCGCTGGCCACCATGCACCCGGCGACCCTGGCGTGGGTGAGCTCGGTGGCCCGGCTCGCGGAGCGGGAGCTGCGGGTGCGCCACCTGGAGTCCCTGGAGCGGCTGCGCTCCGTGGCCGCCCCGCTGCTGGCCCGGCTGCCCGGGCGGGCCCTGGCCGTCGACGCCCACGGCTGGACGGCGGCCGTCACGGGGCTCGCGCCGGCGGAGCGGATCCCGCTGCCCAAGTCCTTCGGCCCGGGCCGGGTGTGGGTGCCGCAGCTGGGCGACTGCCTGGTGGAGCCGCTGCCGGGCGGCTGGCTGCTGAGCGTCGCCGAGGCCCGTACCGGCGCCGGGGCGGCCACCCGCGTCGTCCTGGACCTCAGCCGGCCCGGGGCCTGGCTGGCGACCGTCTCCGGGCCCGCGGGCAGCTGGTCTCAGGAGCTCACCCCGCGCCACGCGGAGCTGCTGTTCCTGCTGGCCGAGTCGCCGAAGGGGCGCTCCGCCGCCGAGCTCGCCCTCGAGCTCTTCGGCGACGCGACCCGCACGGTGACGGTCCGCGCGGAGATGTCCCGCATGCGCCGCAACCTCGCGGGGGTCCTGGCCCACCGCCCGTACCGCTTCGCGCAGGACGTGGAGGTCGAGCTGGTGCGCCCCGCGGACCCGGCCGCCCTGCTGCCCCACTCCACGGCCCCGGCGGTGGTCGGGGCCCGGCTGGGCCGGACCGAACCCCGGACCGAACCCCGGACGGATCCCGGCGGCGGCCGGGGCGTGTGATTCCCTGGCTTGCATGAGCACCATCACACTGACCACCTGGTCCCTGGAAATGACCTCGCAGGCCGATCTCGTCCCGGCGGCCGTCCCCGGCCCGGAGATCCGGATCGCGCGCTCGGAGGTGCCCTCGCCGGAGTTCAGCCGCTTCCTCTACGCCTCGGTGGGCGGCGACATCCACTGGACGGACCGGCTGGCGCTGACCCGCGCCCAGTGGGTGGAGCAGCTGGGCCGTCCCGGGGTGGAGACGTGGGTGGCGTACGACCGGGGCACGCCGGCGGGCTACGTGGAGTTCGATCCGCAGCCGGACGGTGTGGTGGAGATCATGTACTTCGGCCTCCTCCCCGATTTCCGGGGCCGGCGCATCGGCGGCCACCTGCTGACGGTGGGCATCGAGCGGGCCTGGTCGCTGGCCGAGCGCTGGCCGGAGCTGCCCGCGACCCGGCGCGTCTGGCTGCACACGTGCAGCCAGGACGGCCCGACGGCGATGGACAACTACCTCCGGCGCGGGCTCAAGGTCTTCAAGGAGGAGTCCGAGCAGAAGGAGACCTCCCCGACCCCCGGCCCCTGGCCCGGCGCGTAGCCGCGGGAGCCGCACCGGCCCCGCGGGAGTCGCGGGAGTCGCGGGAGCCCTACCGGCCCCACGGGAGCGGGCCGGATGGGCCCGCGGCCCCGTGGGGCGGGGGGGGCCTCGGGGGCCCACGAGGTGACCCCCGTCACGGGAATCTCATGATCCGAGACGACTTCGTCCGCATAGTGGACAGTAGTGGACTCCTCCAATCGCCACATGCCACGCTTCCGCCATGAACGGAGCTGGAATTGCCTTGGTGAGTCGGCGGCACGTCGACCTCGGCCGCATGTCCAGCGCCATCTGTCCGGCGCGCTGACGCACCGCACCATCGTTGCCGCGGACGCGACCACACCGCCCGCAGTCAGCCACCACCGCAGTCCCCTGTAGGCCGACAGTCGCCCCAAAAAGGCGGCGAATCAGCCACACCTGCTCCGTGCCAGGGGTCCCGCCGCCACTCCCCCCTGCCCTTGCCTTGAGCCGTTGAAGAAGGACGTACCGTCATGGCCGCCACCCCCGAAACGCCCGCAGCCGCCGCACCCGCTGCCGCTGCCGCGCGCCGCAAGACCGGCCGTCACCGCGGTGAGGGCCAGTGGGCCGTCGGACACCACACGCCCCTCAACGGCAACGAGCAGTTCAAGAAGGACGACGACGGTCTCAATGTGCGGACGCGCATCGAGAACATCTACTCCAAGGCGGGCTTCGACTCGATCGACCCCAACGACCTGCGCGGCCGTATGCGCTGGTGGGGCCTCTACACCCAGCGCAAGCCCGGGATCGACGGCGGCAAGACCGCGATCCTGGAGCCGGAGGAGCTGGACGACAAGTACTTCATGCTGCGCGTGCGCATCGACGGCGGCCGGCTGACCACCGAGCAGCTGCGCGTCATCGGCGAGATCTCCCAGGAGTTCGCGCGCGGCACCGCCGACCTCACGGACCGGCAGAACGTGCAGTACCACTGGATCCGCATCGAGGACGTCCCGGAGATCTGGCGCCGTCTGGAGGCCGTCGGCCTCTCGACCACCGAGGCCTGCGGTGACACGCCCCGCGTCATCCTCGGCTCGCCCGTGGCCGGCATCGCGCTGGACGAGATCATCGACGGCACCCCCGCCATCGACGAGATCTACCGCCGCATCGTGGGCAACCCGGCCTTCTCGAACCTGCCCCGCAAGTTCAAGTCCGCGATCTCCGGCTCGCCGCTGCTCGACGTGGCGCACGAGATCAACGACATCGCCTTCGTGGGCGTCGAGCACCCCGAGCACGGCCCCGGCTTCGACGTCTGGGTCGGCGGCGGCCTCTCCACCAACCCCAAGCTGGGTGTGCGCCTCGGCACCTGGGTCTCGCTCGACGAGGTGCCGGACATCTACGAGGGCGTCATCTCGATCTTCCGCGACTACGGCTACCGCCGGCTGCGCACCCGCGCCCGCCTGAAGTTCCTCGTCGCCGACTGGGGCCCGGCCAAGTTCCGCCAGGTCCTGGAGGACGAGTACCTGAAGCGCAAGCTGACCGACGGCCCGGCACCCGCGCAGCCCAGCGGCCAGTGGCGCGACCACGTCGGCGTCCACCAGCAGCAGGACGGCAAGTTCTACGTCGGCTTCGCGCCCCGCGTGGGCCGCGTCGACGGCGCCACCCTGACCAAGATCGCGGACGTGGCCGAGCGGCACGGCTCCGGCCGGCTGCGCACCACCGCCGAGCAGAAGATGATCGTGCTCGACGTCGAGGCCGACAAGGTCGACTCGGTCGTCGCGGCCCTGGAGGCGCTGGACCTGCGGGTCAAGCCGTCCCCGTTCCGCCGCGGCACGATGGCCTGCACCGGCATCGAGTTCTGCAAGCTGGCCATCGTCGAGACGAAGGCGCGCGGCGCCTCGCTGATCGACGAGCTGGAGCGACGCCTGCCGGAGTTCGCCGAGCCGCTCACCATCAACATCAACGGCTGCCCCAACGCCTGCGCCCGCATCCAGGTGGCGGACATCGGTCTCAAGGGCCAGCTGGTCCTGGACGACGAGGGCAACCAGGTCGAGGGCTACCAGGTCCACCTGGGCGGCGCGCTCGGCCTGGAGGCCGGTTTCGGCCGCAAGGTCCGCGGCCTCAAGGTCACCTCGGCCGGTCTGCCCGACTACGTCGAGCGGGTCGTCACGCGCTTCCAGGAGCAGCGTGGGGACGGCGAGCGCTTCGCCGCCTGGGCGACCCGTGCGAAGGACGAGGACCTGTCGTGAGCGAGCGCGCCGCACCGTTCTACTGCCCGTACTGCGGCGACGAGGACCTGTTCCCGAACGAAACAGGCCACGGCGCCTGGGAATGCAGGGCCTGCAATCGAGCCTTCCAGCTGAAGTACCTCGGGCTGCTGGCCCGGGGCGTGTCGTCGAACACCGCTGGAGGGGACGAGATATGACCACGCTTCAGACCGCCGGTCTCAACACCCGGGACGCCGATCTCAAGGTGCTGGCCGAGCAGGCGGGCCGGGACCTCGAGGACGCCTCCCCCCTGGAGATCCTCACCTGGGCGGCCGAGACCTTCGGCAAGGAGTTCGCCGTGACCTCCTCCATGGAGGACGCGGTCGTCGCCCACCTCGCCTCCCGCGCCTTCCCCGGCGTGGACGTGGTCTTCCTCGACACGGGCTACCACTTCGAGGAGACCATCGGCACCCGCGACGCGGTCGAGGCCGTGATGGACGTCAACGTCATCACGCTCACCCCGCGCCAGAGCGTCGCCGAACAGGACGCCGAGTACGGCCCGAAGCTGCACGACCGCGACCCCGACCTGTGCTGCGCGCTGCGCAAGGTCAAGCCCCTGGAAGAGGGCCTGACCGCCTACCGCGCCTGGGCGACGGGCTTGCGCCGCGACGAGTCCCCGACCCGGGCCAACACCCCGGTGGTCGGCTGGGACGAGAAGCGGCGGAAGGTCAAGGTCTCCCCGATCGCCCGCTGGACCCAGGACGACGTGGACGCGTACGTGCTGGAGCACGGCGTCCTCACCAACCCGCTGCTGATGGACGGTTACCCCTCCGTCGGCTGCGCCCCCTGCACCCGCCGGGTGGCGGAGGGCGAGGACGCCCGCGCCGGCCGCTGGGCGGGGCTCGGCAAGACCGAGTGCGGACTGCACGGCTGATGACGGCCACCAGCGCGACCACCGCACGCACAGAACGCACCGAACGCACAGAACCGACGGAGACGAACCAGATGAGCGTGAGCGACCAGGGCGCCACGGTGTGGCTGACCGGGCTGCCGAGCGCGGGCAAGACCACCATCGCCTACGCGCTGGCCGAGCGGCTGCGCGCCGAGGGCCACCGCGTGGAGGTCCTCGACGGCGACGAGATCCGGGAGTTCCTCTCCGCCGGTCTCGGTTTCAGCCGCGAGGACCGGCACACCAACGTGCAGCGGATCGGCTTCGTCGCCGAACTCCTCGCGTCCAACGGCGTCAAGGCGCTCGTCCCGGTGATCGCACCGTTCGCGGACAGCCGTGAGGCCGTTCGCAAGCGGCACGCCGCCGAGGGCACCGCGTACCTGGAGGTCCACGTGGCCACCCCGGTCGAGGTCTGCTCCGAGCGCGACGTGAAGGGCCTGTACGCCAAGCAGGCGGCAGGCGAGATCTCCGGTCTGACCGGGGTCGACGACCCGTACGAGGCGCCGGGCTCCCCGGACCTGCGTATCGAGTCGCACACGCAGTCCGTACAGGAGTCGGCTTCGGCACTGCACGCGCTGCTCACCGAGAGGGGTCTGGCATGACCGCCACCGTCGCACACGTCCACGAAGGGACGGACGCGCCCTACGCGCTGTCGCACCTCGACGCCCTCGAGTCGGAGGCCGTGCACATCTTCCGCGAGGTCGCGGGCGAGTTCGAGAAGCCGGTGATCCTCTTCTCCGGCGGCAAGGACTCGATCGTCATGCTGCACCTGGCGCTGAAGGCGTTCGCGCCCGCGCCGGTGCCGTTCACCCTGCTGCACGTGGACACCGGCCACAACTTCCCCGAGGTCCTGGACTACCGCGACCGCGCGGTCGCCAAGCACGGCCTGCGCCTGCACGTGGCCTCCGTCCAGGAGTACATCGACGCCGGCAAGCTCCGCGAGCGCCCCGACGGCGTCCGCAACCCGCTGCAGACCGTCCCGCTGACCGAGGCGATCCAGAGCCTCAAGTTCGACGCCGTCTTCGGCGGCGGCCGCCGCGACGAGGAGAAGGCCCGCGCCAAGGAGCGCGTCTTCTCCCTGCGCGACGAGTTCTCCCAGTGGGACCCGCGCCGCCAGCGCCCCGAGCTGTGGCAGCTCTACAACGGCCGCCACGCGCCCGGCGAGCACGTGCGCGTCTTCCCGCTGTCCAACTGGACCGAGCTGGACGTGTGGCAGTACATCGCCCGCGAGAAGATCGAACTGCCGGAGATCTACTTCGCCCACGAGCGCGAGGTCTTCAAGCGCAACGGCATGTGGCTGACGGCCGGCGAGTGGGGCGGCGCCAAGGGCGACGAGACCACCGAGACCCGCCTGATCCGCTACCGCACCGTCGGTGACATGTCCTGCACCGGTGCCGTCGACTCCGACGCCACCACGCTGGACGCCGTGATCACCGAGATCGCCGCCTCCCGGCTCACCGAGCGGGGCGCGACCCGCGCCGACGACAAGATGTCCGAGGCCGCGATGGAAGACCGCAAGCGCGAAGGGTACTTCTAACCATGACCTCCACCACCGAGCAGTTCGCCGATCTGTCGGCGACCACGCTGCTGCGCTTCGCGACCGCCGGTTCCGTCGACGACGGCAAATCCACGCTCGTCGGGCGCCTCCTGCACGACTCCAAGTCGATCCTCACCGACCAGCTGGAGGCCGTCGAGGCCGTGTCCGCCCAGCGCGGTCAGGACACCCCCGACCTCGCGCTGCTCACCGACGGCCTGCGGGCCGAGCGGGAGCAGGGCATCACCATCGACGTCGCGTACCGCTACTTCGCCACCGCCCGGCGCCGGTTCATCCTCGCCGACACCCCGGGGCACGTGCAGTACACCCGGAACATGGTCACCGGCGCCTCCACCGCCGACCTGGCCGTGGTCCTGGTCGACGCCCGCAACGGCGTGATCGAGCAGACCCGCCGGCACGCGGCCGTCGCCGCGCTGCTGCGCGTCCCGCACGTGGTCCTGGCCGTCAACAAGATGGACCTGGTGGACTACCAGGAGGCCGTCTTCGCGGCGATCGCCGAGGAGTTCACCGCGTACGCCTCGGACCTCGGCGTCCCGGAGATCACCGCGATCCCGATCTCGGCCCTGGCCGGCGACAACGTCGTGGAGCCCTCCGCGCACATGGACTGGTACGGCGGCCCCACGGTGCTGGAGCACCTGGAGACCGTCCCGGTCAGCCACGACCTCACCGCCTGCCCGGCGCGCTTCCCGGTGCAGTACGTGATCCGTCCGCAGACGGCCGCGCACCCGGACTACCGCGGCTACGCCGGCCAGATCGCCTCCGGCGTACTGCGCGTCGGCGAGCCCGTCACGGTCCTGCCGTCGGGGCGCACCTCGGTCATCGAGGGCATCGACGCGCTCGGCGAGAGCGTGGACATCGCCTGGGCCCCGCAGTCGGTGACGGTGCGTCTGAAGGACGACATCGACATCTCGCGCGGCGACCTGATCGCCCCGTCCGCGAGCGCCCCGGCCACCACGCAGGACGTCGAGGCGACGGTCTGCCACGTGGCGGACCAGCCGCTGGCCGTCGGCGCCCGGGTGCTGATCAAGCACACGACGCGCACGGTCAAGGCGATCGTCAAGGAGATCCCCTCGCGGCTGACCCTGGACGACCTGTCCCAGCACCCGAACCCCGGTCAGCTGGTGGCCAACGACATCGGCCGGGTCGTCGTGCGCACCGCCGAGCCGCTCGCGCTCGACTCGTACGCCGACTCGCGCCGCACCGGTTCCTTCCTGCTGATCGACCCGGCGGACGGCACGACGCTGGCGGCCGGCATGGTCGGCGAGTCCTTCGCCTCCAAGGCCGAGACCACCATCCAGGCCGATGAGGAAGGGTGGGACTTCTGATCATGCTTGCCGACATCTACTCCACCTTCGCGAAGGAGGGCGGCCGAGTGGGCAGCGGCGCCCTCGGCAGCGGCCAGGGAGGCGTGGGGCGATGTGCGTGATGACGTACGCGCACCGCTCGCGCGCCCACACCCCCCACGAGCCGTACCTGCCCTTGCTCCAGAGACGAAGACCTGCGCCGTGACCTCACGGTGCTTCGAGAGGAAGTCCTCCCGTGCCTGCCACCGGTACCCCGCGTTCCGCGCTTTCCCGTAACGGCCTGCGCCGCGGCGTCGTCGCCGCCGCCCTCCCGCTCCTGATCGGCGCGCTCGCCTCGTGCGGCTACGGTTCCGACGCGAAGAAGGACGACGCTCCCGCCAAGGAGGTCGCCGCCGGCGGCAAGAAGCTCTCGGCCTCCGAGGTCCGCATCGGCTACTTCCCCAACCTGACGCACGCCACCGCGCTCGTCGGCCTCCAGGAAGGCCTGATCGCCAAGGAACTCGGCGCGACCACCATCAAGCCGCAGTCCTTCAACGCCGGCCCCTCCGAGATCGAAGCCCTCAACGGCGGCTCTCTCGACATCGGCTTCATCGGCCCCTCCCCCTCGATCAACGCCTACGTCAAGTCCAAGGGCAACAACCTGCGCATCATCTCCGGCTCCGCCTCCGGCGGCGTCAAGCTGGTCGTGAACCCGGACAAGATCAAAACCCTCGACGACCTCAAGGGCAAGAAGATCGCCACCCCCCAGAAGGGGAACACGCAGGACGTCGCGTTCCTCAACTGGATCTCGGAGAAGGGCTGGACGGTCGACCCCGAGTCCGGCAAGGGCGACGTCTCCGTCGTCCGCACCGACAACAAGGTCACCCCCGACGCCTTCAAGCAGGGCTCCATCGACGGCGCCTGGGTCCCCGAACCCACCGCCTCCAAGCTCGTCTCCGACGGCGGCACCGTCCTCCTCGACGAAACCTCCCTGTGGCCCGACAAGAAGTTCGTCATCACGAACATCATCGTGTCCCAGAAGTTCCTCAAGGAGCACCCGGACGTCGTCGAGGCCGTCCTCAAGGGCACCGTCAAGACCAACGAGTGGATCAACGCCAACCCCGACAAGGCGAAGGCCTCCGCCAACGCCAAGCTCGCCGCCGAAGGCGGCAAGCCGCTCGACGCCAAGGTCATCGACCCGGCCTGGACCAGCATCCTCGTCACCGACGACCCGCTGGCCACCACCCTGAAGACCGAGTCCGACTGGGCCGTCAAGGCCAAGCTCATCGAGCAGCCCGACCTCACCGGCATCTACGACCTGACGCTCCTCAACAAGGTCCTCAAGGCCGCCGGCAAGCCCGAGGTCTCCGACGCCGACCTCGGCGCCAAGTGATCCCCTCTTCCCCGTCCCGAATCCCCAGGAGGTGACGACCATGGCCACCACGCTTGCCAAGGCTGCCGAGGGCACCGTAGCGGAGCAGACGCACGCCGCCCGTATCGAGCACGTCTCGAAGTCCTTCTCCGGCCCGGCCGGATCGCAGCTCGTCCTGGACGACATCAGCCTCGATGTCGCTCCCGGAGAGTTCGTCACCATCCTGGGCGCCTCGGGATGTGGAAAGTCCACCCTGCTCAACCTCGTCGCGGGGCTCGACAAGCCGACCGCCGGCGCCATCGAGACGCCCGGCGGGCGGCCGGCCCTGATGTTCCAGGAGCACGCCCTCTTCCCCTGGCTCACCGCGGGCAAGAACATCGAACTCGCCCTGCGGCTGCGCGGGGTGGCCAAGGCCGACCGCAAGCCGGAGGCCGAGCGGCTGCTCGAGCTGGTGCGGCTCGGCGGCTCGTACGGCAAGCGGGTCCACGAGCTGTCCGGCGGCATGCGCCAGCGCGTGGCCCTGGCCAGGGCGCTCGCCCAGGACAGCCAGCTGCTGCTGATGGACGAGCCGTTCGCCGCGCTCGACGCCATCACCCGGGACGTGCTGCACGGCGAGCTCACCCGCATCTGGGAAGAGACGAACCTGTCCGTCCTGTTCGTCACGCACAACGTCCGCGAGGCCGTACGGCTCGCGCAGCGTGTGGTCCTGCTGTCCTCGCGGCCCGGGCGGGTCGCGAAGGAGTGGACCGTGGGCATCCCGCAGCCGCGCCGCATCGAGGACGCGGACGTCGCGGAGCTGTCCCTTGAGATCACTGAACACCTGCGTGGGGAGATCCGCCGCCATGGCCAGCACTGACACCAGCCCCAAGACCTCGGCCAGGAGCGACGACCTCGCCGGCCTGGAGGCGGGGCTCGACGCCCTCGACGCCGTCCAGACCCACCGCACCCCGGTCCGCGAGGTGCTCCTCAAGAAGGTCCTGCCGCCGATCCTGGCCGTCGGCCTGGTCCTCGTCGTGTGGCAGATCCTCGTCGCGGCGAAGGTCACCGACGAGACCAAGCTCCCCGCCCTGTCCTCCGTCTGGGACAGCCTGTCCGACATGTGGCTCAAGGGGACCCTGCTCGAGGTCATCTGGACCAGCGTCTCGCGCGGTCTGCTCGGCTTCCTGCTGGCCCTGGCCATCGGCACCCCGCTCGGCCTGCTGGTCGCCCGGGTGAAGTTCGTGCGCGCCGCGATCGGCCCGATCCTCCAGGGGCTGCAGTCGCTGCCCTCGGTCGCGTGGGTGCCGCCGGCCGTGCTCTGGTTCGGACTCAACGACGCGATGATGTACACCGTCATCCTGCTCGGCGCCGTCCCCTCCATCGCCAACGGCCTCGTCTCCGGCATCGACCAGATCCCGCCGCTGTTCCTGCGGGCCGGCCGCACCCTCGGCGCCACCGGCCTGCGCGGGGCCCGGCACGTGGTCATGCCCGCCGCACTGCCCGGATACCTGGCGGGCCTCAAGCAGGGCTGGGCCTTCTCCTGGCGCTCGCTGATGGCCGCCGAGATCATCGCCAGCTCGCCCGACCTGGGCCTCGGCCTCGGCCAGCTGCTGGAGAACGGCCGCAACAACATCGACCTGCCGGGCGTGTTCCTCGCGATCATCCTGATCCTGGTCGTCGGCATCGCGATCGACCTGCTGATCTTCAGCCCGATCGAGCGGTGGGTGCTGCGCACCCGCGGCCTGCTGGTCAAGAGCTAGTCCCGTGTTCAGCGCCCACCACGCCCGCCAAGCCGGCCGGCACGACAGGCACGACCGGCAGGACCGCCACGACCGGCCGGCCCTGCTGGTCATCGCCCACGGCAGCCGCGACCCGCGGCACGCGGCGACCGTGCACGCCCTCACCCGGCGGGTACGGGCGCTGCGGCCGGGGGTGCGCGTGGAGACGGCCTTCCTGGACTTCGACGGCCCGACCGTCGACCAGTGCGTGGCCTCCCTCCACCTGGCGGGCGTCCGGGAGATCGTGGCCCTCCCGCTGCTCCTGACGCGGGCGTTCCACGCGAAGTCCGACATCCCGGCGGTCCTCGCCGCGGCCGCGTCCCACCTGCCGGACCTCTCGGTCCGTACCGCGGACGTGCTCGGCCCGTCCCCGCTGCTGCTGGCGAACCTCGAACGCCGCCTGTGGGAGGCCGGCCTCACCCCGGCGGACCGCGCCACCACCGGTGTGGTGCTCGCGTCCGCCGGTTCCTCAGACCCGGAGGCGATCGCAGTGATCGCTGAAACCGCGCGGGAGTGGCGGCACACCGGTTGGTGCGCCGTGCGGCCTGCGTTCGCCTCCGCTGTTCTCCCCCGTACGGAAGACGCCGTACGGGCCCTGCGCGCGGAGGGCGTCCGCCGGATCGCGGTGGCGCCGTACGTGATCGCCCCCGGCCGGCTGCCGGACCGCATCGCGGCGGGCGCGGAAGCCGCCGGCGCGGACGTGGTGGCCGACGTCCTGGGGCCCTCCCCGGAACTGGCCCGCCTGCTGCTGCGCCGCTACGAGGACGCGCTGCGCGCCCCGGCCCGCTTGTCGGCCCTGGCGGCGTAGCCGGTCTCTCCAGCCCCGCCGGCGTTTGAGGCGCGGGGTCTGGAGTGGAACCAACACCCTGGGGCGGGCATTTGGAAGGACTGGTGGATCGTCAGGACTCTTCAATCTCCGACATGAGCAGTCTCAGCGTGAGGGAATGCTTCTCCGGCGGCAGGGCATCCAGCGCGCCCCGTGCGTAGGCCACCCCGCCGGACACGTCGCCGGACCGGGCGAGCATCAGCCCCCGGTGCATTTCAAGGTGAGTGGCGAACCGGGGCAGCTCTGCAGGGAGTTCGCGGCGTGCTGCCTCCTGTGCCTCAACGGCTCCGTGCTCGTCACCCAGACGGGCCAGAAGAAGCGACAAGAAGACGTTCATCCGCCACCAGGGCACGGCGTAGTCGCTGGTCTGCTCGTACGATCCAGCCTTGTCGAAGATTCGCCGGCCGTCGTCGGCAAGCTTGAGTGCCGTGGCTCGGTCACCGCGAAGCGCGGCGGCATGGGCCTTACCCATCACAGCATTCAGGAGGCCGAGGGAGGGCCGTTCCGATATGGCCAAGGCTTGGTCTGCAAGCACGTCAGCCACTCCCAGCGATGCCCCCTCGTAGCCCAGGGCGATAGCTGCACGTCCACGTACCCACACGCGCGCGTCATCGTCTCCAGACTCGTCTGCGGCTCTCGCTGCCATCCGGTACCAGTGGACCGCTTTGGAGCCGTCCGACCCGGGAAACGTCTTTGCGTACAGAGTCATCAGCCGGGAAGCCACCGACCACAGCCGGGGGTTCTCCAACTGCTGCTGCACGGCGACGAGTTCACCGGAAACCCGACGCTGGATGTCCGCCGCACCCATCGACATGTACTCAGTGCCGTACGTAGTCAGTTTGGCTTCCCATGTGTCCACTGACGGTCCGCCCCGTAGTCGGGCGGCGAACCCTGCGCTGATCAGATCAGAGGCGATCACGGGGGCTATGGCAGCCCCGGCGACGTCGGTAAGGAACTCGCGTCGGTCCACTTCACCTTCAAGGACAGCTAGGGGAACGTCGAGAACGGCAGAGAGCGCGGCTAGGTAGAACGGGCCTGGCCTGACCTTGGAACACTCCCAGTTGCTGACGTACTCCCGCGTCAGCGTCGTGCCGTGCGCGTTGTTGATCTCCGAAGCTAACCGCCCTTGGCTCCAGCCGCGAGCCTTGCGGAGATCACGGATCAGTTCCCCGATGTCCATGCGCCCATCTTGCTACTAGGGCTGCCACTAGACCGAGGGATTCTTCGCCTTCCGAGCCGGTTGCCACTACGGATCACACTGGGCCGGGCTTCCTCGGCAGCGAGACGATCCCGAGCACCGAACGCGACGCGAGGGGTGCGCATGGTGACGGCAGCACAGCAGGAGACGGCACGGACCGATCAACTCGAACCGGTGCCCGTGTCTGGATGCGGGGTGTGCCTCGCGCTGGTCACGGCGCGTGAGATCTCGCGGGAAGCCGGCGATCCGTGCGCGGTGGCGGTGCAGAACGAGGAGCTTCGCAACCACCCGCACCGCCGGGCCACGGTATGAGCGTGATTTCGGTGATGCGCTACATCCCGTATGTCATGCGGCGGCACCCTTCCGCCGAGACGACAGCGACCGCGCGGTGCCTGGCTCCTGAGTGCGGTTGGTCTGCGGAACCGACGTCGAACGCTGATGTGTGCAGCGATATGTGCATTCAGCACACTGGCCGCACGGGCCACATGACGTTCGTCCGGGAGTTCTCGGAAGTAGCCGTTGTGGAGCGTGCCTAGTGACCGACGGCAACGAGCACCAGGACCACGTGCAGCCCAGCCGGCGAAGCGCGCTAGCCGTGACCCTCGGAGCGATCGCATGGATTGGAGTGGTCGCCTGCATCGTGGCCAAGGGGTGGGGCGCGTGATCCCGGCTGAGCAAGCCCGGGAAGTCCGCTGCGCTCTTCGGGAGATTGCTGCCGAGGATGCGATGCGTAAGCCGCCCCCGCCGTTCCCGTCGGGCTCGGGTGGCGTGTCGAGCCGTTCCCGGATGACCCTACAGATCACCCGTGTGGTGCTCGTTCGGTTGGCTCCCGGGGACTCCGAGCTGTTCGCACGGACCGGCGAGACGCGCGTAATTCGGTCCGGCAGACAAGGCCCGGTCATTCACCGGTCGGCAGCCGAACGAGCACGGTTCCGTGCTCTCGGCTACTGGGACGGGTTCGGAGTCGAGTTCCCGCCGTGCCAGTGCGCGTGGTGCGGGCCGACCCTCCACTGATCTCCCGTCCTTCACGGGGCGGGCAACACAACACCTTCAACAGCAACGGAGTTCACATGTCACAGACCACAGCCCATGAGACCGCTTTACCTTCGTCCAGCCTCCTCACGGCCACGGCCTTTGCAACCGCCGTTCGTACCGTCGAGAAGGCCAACCCCGAGCTGACGGACGGTATGGCCGATCGGATCGTCAGCGAGGCCGTGAAGTTCGTCGCGGCGGCAGCACTGAACAGCACTCCGGGCCTGGCACTGCGCCCGTCCCAAGTTGTCGATGAAGGCTGGCACGCGCTCATCACGGACACGAAGTCATACGCCGAGCTGTGCCAGCTGCTGGGCCGGTTCGTCCACCACGTCC
This sequence comes from Streptomyces sp. ICC4, assembly GCF_003287915.1. Classification (NCBI taxonomy): domain Bacteria; kingdom Bacillati; phylum Actinomycetota; class Actinomycetes; order Kitasatosporales; family Streptomycetaceae; genus Streptomyces; species Streptomyces sp. ICC4. The sequence goes on from NZ_CP030286.1 coordinate 1,707,167, forward strand.
CGGAAACCCCAGCAACGAAGAAGCACGACACAGCCACTGTCGACCGGACGCTCAAGGCGATCCGCGAAGCGGGGCACGAACCCGACGAGTACCTGTGGAGCCTGGAAGCACAATCGTCAGTTCTCGTCTCGGCCGATTGCATGCACAGCGAGTGCACGGACGGAGGGTCTGGCTGTGCGGCTCCGCCGAGCTAGCAAGGACTCTGGGCGGACAGCATCGTGGACGCACTCTGACCCGCTACCGTTGGCTACGTTCTGCCACTAGGAGGATGCGGTGAGCGAAGAAGCGCGTCGGGGCGACTGGGCGGATCCTCGGTACCGCGAGGCGGTCACACTGCTGGGCACCTGCCGGACCGTGAAGAGCCCCAGCCAGCGGCGACGCCGAGTCTGCCCGCACGGCGAGGGTGTGACGGTCATCGTTGACCCGGTCACCGGGCAGGCTCGCAACGTGGCCTGCGCGGCTTGCTGCTCGTCAACGACCTGAGGCGACGAAGAGCCCCATCCGAGCACACGCCGCACGGGGCTTTTCGAGCCTACTGACCTGGTGTTTTTCTAGATACCGGGGTGTAGGGTCCGCCGGGGCGGAGCCCCAGGAGACGCGGCGGCACCCGTACCCGGCGGCTACGCCCTCGACGCGGCCTCGTCGGCCAGGGCCGTCAGGTCCTCGACGGACATCGCACCCGGCGGGAGGCCCTCGCGGGCGAAGATGTTCGCGGCGCGCCGGAGCGTGTCGTTGACCGGCGTCGCCACCCCGTGCAGCCGCCCCAGCAGGACGACCTCCCCGTTGAGGTAGTCGGCCTCCACCGAGCCCGTGCCCCGGGCCAGGCTCTGCCAGGACGACCCTCCCCGCACCCCGGCCGGCTGCTCCACCCTGCCGTCGCGGGCCGCCGCCTGCTCGGCGTCGGAGGCGTAGGCGATCCCGGCGGCCTCGAAGGCGGCCTTCGCCTCGCGGACCGCCCGCAGCAGCAGCGCGGCCTTCGCCGGCTCCGGCTCGGGACCGGTGGTCGCCTGGATCGCGTTGCCCAGGTTGCCCAGCAGCTTGGCGTGCTTCCACCGCATGACGTCCTCGGCGACCGGCGCCCCGAACCCGGCCTTCTCCAGGTCGGCGGCGATCCGCCGGGCCCGCCCGTCCGCGCCGCCGGCGGCCTTGCCGATGTGCAGGATCCCGGTCAGCGGCGCGCACAGCGCGGAGACCACCCCGGGCTCCAGGAACGTCGCCGGCAGCCACACGCAGACCCCGTACACGCGGGCGAAGCGCCGCAGGGCGAGGCGCTCGCTCTCGACGCCGTTCTGCGCGCACAGCACCGGCAGCCGCTGGGCCGCCGTCCCGCCGCCCGCGACCTCCGCATCGCCCCAGGCGTCGAGCGCGGCGAGCGCGTCCTGGGTCTTGACCGTCAGCAACAGCACGTCGTCCGGGCGCAGTTCGCCGAGCTCGGCCGGGCCGGCGACCACGGGCAGCCGGTGCACGCGCTCCCCGTCCGCCGTGGTGAGCCGCAGCCCGTCGGCCCGCAGGGCCTCCGCGTGGGCGCCGCGCGCGACGAGGACGACCTCGCCGCCCGCTTCCGCGAGCCGTCCGCCGATGGTCGCGCCGATCGCCCCGGCGCCGATGATGATGTAACGCATTCCCCGAGCCTGGCACATCCCGGCTCCTGGGCTACCGTCGGGCCATGTCTGTTCATGCGGATGCGACGTTCCTCCTCGGTGGCGACCTGCCCGTACGCCGCCTCGGTCTCGGGACGGGCGGGCTGGTCGGCGACGGCTACTGGGGCCCGCGGGCGGGCCGCGCCGAGGCCCGTGCGCTGCTGCGCGCGGCGGTCGAGCGCGGGGTCACCCTGATCGACACCGCCGACAACTACGGCCCCCACCTGGCCGAGGAGCTGGTCGCCGAGGCCCTGCACCCGTACGGGGAGCGGCTGGTGGTCTCCACCAAGGGCGGGGTGGTGCGCACCGGCCCGGACCAGTGGCACCCCGCGGGCCGGCCCGAGCAGTTGCGGGCGATGTGCGAGGCGAGCCTGGCCAGGCTCCGGCTGGACCGGATCGACCTGTACCAGCTGCACCGCTTCGACCCGGCCGTCCCGGCGGCGGAGCAGCTGGGGACGCTGGCCGAGCTCCGGGCGGAGGGGAAGATCCGCCACATCGGGCTGAACACGGTGACGGCGGACCGGCTGCGGGAGGCGCTGGAGACCGTCCCGGTGGCCTCGGTGCAGAACCCGTACAACCTGCTGGACCGCTCCTCGGCGGAGCTCCTCGCACTGTGCGAGGAGCGCGGGATCGCCTTCCTGCCGTACTACCCGCTGGGCAGCGGCGCCCTGACCCGCGAGAGCGCGGCCGCGCTGACGACGGTCGCCGCCGAGCACGGCGCGTCCACCGGCCAGATCGCCCTGGCCTGGCTGCTGCACCACTCCCCCGTGCTGTGCCCCACGCCGGGCACGGGCTCCCCGGACCACCTGGCGGAGAACCTGGACGCGGCGACGGTCCGCCTGACCCCGCGCGAGGTGGCCCTGCTGGACGCCCTGACGGGCTGAGCGGACCCGGGCACGGCGGCCGGCGCACTCACCAGTAGGCCGTCGCGTCCCAGGGCTCGAAGAGCGCGAACTCGACCGGGTCGTCGTCCCGGTCGAGGCCGGGCAGCCCCTCGGTCTCGAACCGGCCGCGCTGCCAGGCGAGCAGGGTGTCGACGAGCCCGTACGGCAGCGGCGGCCCCTGCGGGGCGTGCCGGGGCCAGACGACGAGCGGCCAGGCGTCCGGGTCGGGGCCCTCGGTGAGCCAGCCGAGCACGTCCGCGTCGTTCGAGGTCGCGAAGGCCAGCAGCCCGCCGGGCTCCGGCCACACCGGGAAGGGGTCCTCGGCCCGCCATCCGCCGATGGCCCCCCGGTAGGCCTCGGCGTTCTGCTCCGCGAGCCGCCGGAATCCGCCGTCGGTGCGCAGCGGGGTGTGGAAGCGCAGCCAGTCGCCCCAGCAGCCGGCGCCGTACCGGTCCATGAGGGCCACGTACTCGGCGGGGAGGCGGGTGCCGAGCTCCTCGAAGAGCCGCTCCCAGGTGCCGCCCCCGAGGTACGGGTGGTGCGGGGGCGGGGTGAGCTCCGTCAGGGCGGCCGGGCCGGTGCCGGTGGTCAGGGCGAACTCCCGCCGCTCGCCGGTCAGTCGCGGCCCGGTGTCCGGGGGCGGGGCGGCCAGCGCCGGCCGGCGCGCGGCCAGGTGGACCTTGGCCAGCCGGAAGTGCGTCACGCCCTCCCACAGGGGCTGCCGGTTCTCGTGGAACAGCGAGAGCGCCTTGCTGGCCGGGGCCGAGCGGGCGGCTCAGGTGCGCACGAAGATCCGTATCCGGCCCGGATCCGCGTCGAGGGGGTCCCCGTCGCCGTCCTTGGCTCCCGCAGCGCCCTTGCCCTTCCACCGGCCGCCGTCCGGGCCCGCGGTCCACGTGCTCGAGGAGTACGAGACCCGCGTGATCCCCAGCTCGCGGGAGTTGGCCACCGCCCACTGCGCGAGCACCTGCCCGGAGCGCGCCGCCGCCTCGCCGCCGCCCCCCTTCGCGACCACGGACACCTCGGTCTCCCCGGCCTCCCCGGAGGATGCGGAGGCCGCGGGGCCGCCCGCGGCTCCGGCCGGCTCCGCCGGCACCGTGTGCGGCCCGTTCTTGGCGACCAGCCGGGACAGCTCCGCCCTGAGCTTCGCGGGATCGCCGGCCCGGGCGGGCGCGGGCCCGGCGCAGACCAGGTGGCCGGAGCCGGTGAAGGCCGTCGTCAGGACGGTCGCGTCCGGCTCGTGCTTCGCGTACGCCTGCGGGAAGGCGCTCAGCTGCACCTTCTGCGCCGCCACCGTCAGCGGAAGCCGCGAGTACCCCTTCACCTCGGCCAGCCGGTCGTAGAAGATCCCGGCCGAGTACACGGGGTCCATGATCTGCGCCGGCGTGCCCCAGCCCTGGGAGGGCCGCTGCTGGAACAGGCCGAGCGAGTCCCGGTCGCCGTGGTCGAGGTTGCGCAGCATCGACTCCTGCATCGCCGTCGCCAGCGCGATCGTCACCGCCCGGTCCGGCATCCCCTTGGAGACCCCGACGGCCGCTATCGTCGCCGCGTTGGCCGCCTGCTCCGTGCTCATCTCGTAGTACTGGCCGCTGCCGCCCTTGCCGCCGCCCGCGGCGTTGACCGAGGCCGTGCAGTACGGCGCGCCGCCACCGCCGTTCGACGCGCGCTGGACGGCGAAGTAGCCGGCGACCGCCATCAGCACGAGGAAACCCGCAGCCCAGCGGAGCGGGCGGCGACGGCGGCGACGGCGGGGCTGATCGGTCTGCGACACGCCGCCCACCGTACTGGAGGCGCCCCGCGCGTCCATCGGCCGGACGGACAGGGCTTCGCCGCAGCCCGTGGGGTTGGGGCTGTTGATTCTTTAGGTCACTCTTGTGAGTGATAGTGCATTTGGGTGAGTGTGATTACGGTCGGGTGTATGAACCTGAAGGGGTGGGCGAAGGCGCAGGGTGTGCATCCGCAGACTGCGTATCGCTGGTTCCGTGAGGGCAATTTGCCGGTTCCGGCTGAGCGGGTCGGGCCGCGCACGATTCTGGTGAACGTTGAGGCCCTTGCCGTGCCGGAAAAGGTCGGTGGCGTCGGGCTGTATGCCCGCGTCTCCTCTCACGATCAGAAGCTGGATCTGGAGCGTCAGGCGGCCAGGTTGTCGGCGTGGGCGGCGAAGGCCGGGCATCGGGTGGTGCGGATCGAATCCGAGGTCGCATCCGGGATGGACGGTTTGCGTACCAAGGTGCGTCGTCTGTTGGCCGATCCCGATGTCACGACCGTGGTGGTGGAGCACAAGGACCGCCTTGGCCGCATGAACGTCGAACTCGTCGAAGCGGCCCTGTCCGCGACGGGCCGCCGCCTGGTGGTCCTGGATGACGGTGAGGTTGAGGATGACCTGGTCCGCGACATGATCGAGGTACTGACCTCGTTCTGTGCCCGCTTGTACGGACAGCGCTCCGCGAAGAACCGGGCACGAAGGGCGCTTCAGGCGGCGGCCGGCGATGGCTGATCCGGCAGGGAAGCTGCGCGCCATCGCTCCCTCGTTTGTGGCGCTCGGCCCGTCCGGTGTGGCGATACGCGACCGTCTGAAAAATTTGAGCGTCGAGGATGAGAGGGTTCTGCGGCTGGTTGGCGCGCATCAGGGTGCTCTGGCTTCCCGTGACCTCAAGCAGCGGTGCGCGGACGGTCGCGACCACTCCACTGAGACGTGGGCGACTCGTAAGCGGGGGCTGACGAGGGAGTCGTCGTCGAGGATCGCCGGGGCGATCACCAAGGCCAGTCACGATCAGTGGGCGCTCGCCCGCCGCTGCCAGGCCGCGCACATCAAGACTCTGGCCGCCGGCATCCACGCACTACGTCACCGTCTCGGCCTCCCGGTCGGGGAGAAGGGGAGTAAGCGGGCGGCGGGTGGCTACCGCTCCAGGAGCGAGTGGTTTCGCAAGTCCCGGCGTCTCGTGACGCTGGAAGAGCGGCACGCGGCCGTTGTCGCCGACTGGCGGGCGGGTCGGGTTCGTGTGGCCCGGGGCGGGAAGCGGCTGGCGAATACCCGGCACCACCTGGACAGAGCCCAGCTTACGGAGGAGCAGTGGCGTGCCCGGTGGGAAGCCGAACGCTGGTTCCTGGCCGCCGACGGTGAGTCCGGGAAACGGTTCGGGAACGAGACGATCCGCGTCACCCCCGACGGCGAAGTCAGCATCAAGCTCCCGACCCCACTCGCACACCTGGCCGATGCCAAGCACGGCCGGTACGTCCTGACCTGCCGGATCGCATTCGCGCACCGGGGCGCGGAGTGGGCGGACCGGATGGAAGAGAATCGGGCCGTGGCCTACCGCATCCACCTGGACGTCACACGCGGCCGCTGGTACCTGACCGCAGCCTGGCAACGCCCTGTAGTCCAGACGGTCCCGCTCGCCACCGCCCGCGCGAAGGGCATGGTCGGTGTGGATACCAACGCCGGCCACTTCGCCGCCTACCGGCTCGACCCGCACGGCAACCCCATTGGCGAGCCACACCGCTTCCCCTACGACCTCAGTGGATCGGCCGCCCACCGCGACGCTCAGATCCGGCACGCCATCACCCGGCTGCTGCACTGGACGAAGAGCACCGGCGTCAAGGCCATCGCGATCGAAGACCTCGACTTCACCGCCGAGAAGACCCGGGAGAAGCACGGCCGCAGGAAACGGTTCCGGCAGCTGATCTCCGGCATTCCGACCGGCAAGCTCAAAGCCCGCCTCGTCTCGATGGCCACCGAACACGGCCTCGCCATCGTCGCAGCCGATCCCGCCTACACCTCCCAGTGGGGAGGTCAGTATTGGCAGAAGCCACTGGCCACCCCACGCCGAAAGATGTCCCGTCACGATGCCGCCGGCATCGCGATCGGACGACGCGCCCTCGGACACCCGATCCGGCATGGGGTATCCCCTGCTCGAAGAGCTTGGGGAGGGACGGCACCGCCCCCACACGACCAGAGCGATCGTGCGGGGCATCGGACCGTCCAGGCCGGACCAGGCACCCAGGGGCGTGACGGAATCCGCCCACCCACAACGGACCGGCTCTACGGAGAGCCGACGCCGAGCGGGAAGAGAAAGCGGGGACCCAGTGCATCCAAAACCGTTCGGGATGCGCCCAGTACGCACCAGTGGGTCCAAGACTCACTCCTGCACACTGGATAGGAACGGTTAGGGTCAGTTCCATGTCCGAATCCGAGCTGGACCTCACCCAGGACGCCGCCGAGCTGACCGCCCGGCTCGTCGGCATCCCCTCCGTGAGCGGCGACGAGAAGGTACTCGCCGACCTCGTGGAACACGCGCTGCGCGGCCTCCCGCACCTGACCGTGGACCGTTTCGGCAACAACGTCGTCGCGCGCACCGGCCTCGGCCGCGCCGAACGCGTCGTACTGGCCGGGCACCTCGACACCGTGCCGATCGCCGACAACGTGCCCTCCCGCCTCGACGAGAACGGCGTCCTGTGGGGCTGCGGCACCACCGACATGAAGTCGGGCGTCGCCGTACAGCTGCGCATCGCCGCGACCGTGCCGGAGCCCAACCGCGACCTCACCTTCGTCTTCTACGACCAGGAAGAGGTCGCCGCCGACCTCAACGGCCTCGGCAAGGTCGCCGAAGCCCACCCCGACTGGCTGACCGGCGACTTCGCGGTCCTGCTGGAGCCGTCGAACGCCGAGGTCGAGGGCGGCTGCCAGGGCACCCTGCGCGTCCTGCTCCGCACGGCCGGCGAGCGCGCCCACTCCGCGCGCAGCTGGATGGGCTCCAACGCCATCCACTCGGCGGGCCCGATCCTGGCCAAGCTGGCGGCGTACGAGCCCCGCAGGCCCGTGATCGACGGCCTCGAGTACCACGAGGGCCTCAACGCGGTCCGCATCGAGGGCGGCGTCGCCAACAACGTCATCCCCGACGCGTGCACGGTGACGGTCAACTTCCGCTACGCGCCGGACCGCAGCGAGGCCGAGGCGGTCGCCCACGTCCGGGAGGTGTTCGCCGACTGCGACATCGCCGAGTTCGTGATCGACGACTCCTCGGGCGGGGCCCTGCCCGGCCTCGGCCACCCGGCCGCGGCGGCCTTCATGGAGGCCGTCGGCGGGCGCGCCATGCCGAAGTTCGGCTGGACGGACGTCTCCCGCTTCAGCGCGCTGGGCGTCCCGGCCGTCAACTACGGCCCGGGCGACGCGCTGCTGGCCCACAAGGTGGACGAGCGGGTGGAGACGAAGGCGATCCTGCACTGCGAGGAACGACTCCGCGCCTGGCTGACCTCCTGAATTCCGCTTCTCGTCACCTTTGTGCGCCTAACCTGATCCAACGATCAGCAGGAGGGAGCACATCATGGGCAACCCTGAAGGGTCCGCTCGTCGTCGGCCCGAGGAGCAGCAGCTCGGGCCGGTGCTGAGGAGGCGGGGCCAGGTGCAGGCCGGCAGTACGACGGACCAGCGGCTGCTGGATTCGGCCGGGCCCTCCGAGTGGGTGCACACCGATCCGTGGCGGGTCCTGCGCATCCAGTCGGAGTTCATCGAGGGCTTCGGCACGCTGGCGGAGCTGCCGCCGGCGATCAGCGTGTTCGGCTCGGCCCGGACGCCGGCGGGGTCGCCGGAGTACGAGGCGGGCGTGCGGATCGGCGGCGCGCTCGTGGAGGCCGGCTTCGCGGTGATCACGGGCGGTGGCCCGGGCGCGATGGAGGCGGCCAACAAGGGCGCGCGGGAGGCCAATGGCCTCTCGGTCGGCCTCGGCATCGAGCTGCCCTTCGAGCAGGGACTCAACGAGCACGTCGACCTCGGGCTGAACTTCCGCTACTTCTTCGTCCGCAAGACGATGTTCGTGAAGTACAGCCAGGGCTTCGTGGTGCTGCCGGGCGGCCTCGGCACGCTGGACGAGATGTTCGAGGCCCTGACCCTGGTGCAGACCCAGAAGATCACCCGCTTCCCGATCGTGCTGTTCGGCACGGAGTACTGGAGCGGCCTGATCGACTGGCTGCGCAACACGGTGATCGCGCAGGGCAAGGCCTCGGAGAAGGACCTCTACCTGTTCCACGTCACGGACGACGTGGACGAGGCCATCGCCCTGGTGACGAAGGAAGTCGGCAAGTAGCCCGAGGTACGGACTAGGCCAGTCCCCGGCGGGCGACCGCCGGGGGCCGGTGGCCCTGGATGGCGCGGACCATGTCCAGGACCTGCCGCGTTTCCGCGACCTCGTGGACGCGGTAGACCTGGGCGCCGAGCCAGGCCGAGACGGCCGTGGTGGCCAGGGTGCCCAGCAGGCGCTCCTTGACGGGCTTGTCGAGGGTCTCGCCGACGAAGTCCTTGTTCGACAGCGAGACCAGCACCGGCCAGCCCGTCGCGGTCATCTCCGTGAGGCGGCGGGTGGCCTCCAGGGAGTGGCGGGTGTTCTTCCCGAAGTCGTGGCCCGGGTCGATCATGATCGACTCCCGGGGGACGCCCAGGGCCGCCGCCCGCTCCGCGAGCCCGACCGTGACGCGCAGGATGTCCTCCATGACGTCCTCGTACGAGGTCCGGTGCGGCCGCGTGCGCGGCTCGACCCCGCCCGCGTGGGTGCAGACGATGCCGGCGCCGTAGCGCGCGGCGACCTCCGCGAGCTTGGGGTCGACCCCGCCCCACGCGTCGTTCAGCAGGTCGGCCCCGGCCTCGCAGACCGCCTCGCCGACCTCGTGCCGCCAGGTGTCGACGCTGATCACCACGTCCGGATGGCGACGCCGCACGTCGGCGACGAACCCGACCGTGCGCCGGGCCTCCTCGGCCGCGTCCACGTGCTCGCCGGGCCCGGCCTTGACCCCGCCGATGTCGATGATCGCCGCGCCCTCGGCGACCGCCTGCTCGACCCGGTCCAGGGCCGGCTCGTCACGGAAGGTCGCGCCCTGGTCGTAGAAGGAGTCAGGGGTCCGGTTCACGATGGCCATGATCACTGGCTCGTGGGTGTCGAACTCGCGCCTGCCCAGTCGCAGCATCCTGCTCTTTCCTCCTTCGGCGGCCCTTGCGCCTCGCCTGTGACCTTAACCTGGTGGCCGGAGTCTCTCAGGGGAGTTGATCGTGTTCGCGTTCTTGCTCATCGCACTGATCGTGGTCGTCGCTGCGGTCACCCTGGCGGTGATCGGCGGCGGATCCGAGGCCGTGCTGCCGGAGGCCGAGCCGGACCGGGTGGCGGACGTCCTGCCGGAGAACCGACCCGTCGTACGGGCCGACATCGACGAGCTGCGGCTGCCGGTCGCGCCGCGCGGCTACCGGATGGCCGAGGTGGACGACGTACTGGAGCGGCTGGCGGCGGAGCTGGCGGAGCGCGACGCGCGGATCGCCGAGCTCAGCGCCGCCGTGGAGGCCGGGACCGGTCCGGTGAGCCTGACCAAGGCCGCCGATCAGTGAGCGGGGTCGTCGCCGGGCCCGACGGAGGGCTGCGGTGCCCCTGGGGGCTGTCCACCGCGGACTACATCACCTACCACGACAGCGAGTGGGGGCGTCCGGTCCACGGGGACGACGCCCTGTACGAGCGGCTGTGCCTGGAGGCGTTCCAGTCGGGGCTCTCCTGGCTGACGATCCTGCGCCGGCGCGAGGGGTTCCGGGCGGCCTTCGCGGGCTTCGAGATCGCCGCGGTCGCGGAGTTCGGGGCGCCGGACGTGGAACGGCTCCTCGGCGACGAGGGGATCATCCGCAACCGGGCCAAGATCGAGGCGACCCTGGCCAACGCGAAGACCCTGGTCGGGTGGCGGGCGGGCGAACTGGACGCCCTGGTCTGGTCCCACGCCCCGGCACCGGGCCGGGCCCCGAGGAGCACCACCGAGATCCCGGCGGTGACCCCGGAGTCCACGGCCCTGGCCAAGGCCCTGAAGAAGGCGGGCATCCGCTTCGTCGGCCCGACGACGGCCTACGCCCTGATGCAGGCCTGCGGACTGGTCAACGACCACCTCGCCCGCTGCGTGGCGCGCGACCCGGCCTGACGGGCGGGTCCCGGGGTCGGGGTCAGCGCCCCAGGTAGCGCGGGGCTTCCTTCGCCAGGAAGGCCGCGACGGCGATCCCGTGGTCCTCGGAGGCGCCCGCGCGGGACTGGAGCACGTCCTCGTGGTCCAGGGCCTCCGAGAGGGAGTGCGAGGCCCCGTAGGCCAGGGACTCCTTCAGGGCCGCGTACGCGACCGTGGGGCCCTGCGCGAGGCGCCTGGCGACCGACGCCGCCTCCTCGGCGAGCTGCTCCGAGGGGACGACGCGGTTCGCGATGCCGAGGTCGAGGGCCTCCTGGGCCTTCACCGAGCGGGGGAAGAGCAGCAGATCCGCCGCGCGCGACCCCCCGATCAGCCGAGGCAGCGTCCACGAGACGCCGGAGTCCGCCGTCAGGGCGACACCCGCGAACGAGGTGTTGAAGGACGCGGTGTCCGCGACCACCCGGAAGTCCGCCGCCAGGGCGAAGCCGAAGCCCGCGCCCGCCGCGACGCCGTTCACGCCCGCCACCACCGGCTTCGGCATCTGCGTCAGCGCGCGGACGATCGGGTTGTAGTGCTCCGAGACCGTGCTCATGGTGAGCGAGGAGCCGCTCTCGCGGTCGGCCGCCAGGAAGCCGACGTGCTCCTTGAGGTCCTGGCCGACGCAGAACGCCCGGTTGCCGGCCGCGGTGAGCAGGACCGCCCGTACCGCCGGGTCCGCGGCCGCCGCCAGGGCCGCGTCGCGCAGGGCGACCTTGGTCTCGGTGTTCATGGCGTTCATGGCGTCGGGACGGTTGATCGTGATGGTCGCGAGTCCGTCGGTCACTTCGTAGAGCACGCTGTCGGCCATGGCGGGGGTCCCCCTTCGTCGCGGGCTGGCTACCGGCCGGTACCGGCCGGTGCAAGGGTCAGCATGGCGGACCGGACCTCGGTCGCACATGTGATGTGCGTCAAACAAACCGGACGGCAGGCGCGGGGCGCAGCGGCGAAGTATCGCAGGCGGCTCCCCGAAATGAGTGGTTTTGGTCAAGCGCGTTGCACAAGCGTTCCCGGCCGATGTTGGTCATCGGGTCCTGACATGCGGGATAATGGCCTGGAAGCAATGTGTTCGATGCCGGGTACTAGGCGCCTGAACGGGGCCGTCGGCTGACGATGAGCTGGTTTCAGGAAGGGGAACGAGCATGGCGGCCATGAAGCCGCGGACGGGCGACGGCCCGCTCGAGGTCACCAAGGAGGGGCGGGGCATCGTCATGCGCGTACCGCTCGAGGGCGGCGGTCGGCTCGTCGTCGAGCTGACTCCGGACGAGGCGGACGCCCTGGGTGACGCCCTGAAGAAGGTCGTCGGCTAGCCCTCGCGAGGGTACTGACGCACTGAAATCTCTGCACTGCCCCGGTCGCACACCGCGCCCGGGGCAGTGTTGTCTCCCCGCCCGGTTCTCCGCGGGTCGGTGCGGGTCGGCGCGGGTCGGGGCGGTGCGGGTCCGAGCAGGTTCGAGCAGGTCAGCGAGCGCTCAGCGCCGGACCGCGCACAGCAGGCCGTCGCCCACCGGCAGCAGGGCGGCCTCCAGGGCCGGGCTCTCGCGGACGCTGCGCAGCAGCTCGCGGACGCGGAGCACCTCCGGCGGCTGGGCCGCGGAGTCGACCGTGCGGCCGTCGGAGAAGACCCCCTCGAAGCAGACCAGCCCGCCGGGGCGCAGCAGGCGCAACGATTCGGCGAGGTAGTCGAGGGACTCGGTCGGGTCCCCGTCGCAGAAGACGAGGTCGTACCCGCCGTCCGTCAGCCGGGGCAGTACGTCGAGGGCGCGACCCGGGATGAAGCGGGCGCGGTTGCCGGCGAAGCCCGCGGCGCGGAAGGCCTGGCGGGCGAAGGCCTGCCGGTCGACTTCGGGGTCCACCGTGGTCAGCACCCCGTCCGGGCGCATTCCGTGCAGGAGGTGGATGCCGGACACGCCGGTTCCGGTGCCGATCTCGGCGACCGCCTTGGCGTCCGCGGTGGCGGCGAGCAGGCGCAGCGCGGCCCCGGTGCCGGGGGAGACGGAGCGCAGTCCCGCTTCCCTGGACCGGTCGCGGGCCCATCGCAGAGCGTCGTCTTCGGCGACAAACGCGTCGGCGAACGCCCAGCTCGTCTGCCGGTTGCCGGTAATGACCCTCTCCTGTCCCCATAGTTGGCGCAACGGTGACTGTATCCGCTGGAGTCGGGAACCCGCAGATGGGACCGGGCGTTGAGAGCAGTAGAAGCACAAAGGCGGTGCGGGACCCGGAGCCCGTGCAAAGTTACTGCAAAAACACTTATCCGGAGCTGACGGGAGGGGTGGCTATGGTAGGGAATCCGCTGGACACCACCAGAGCCGACAGGGGAGGTGCGGCTGCGCCTGTGGATCGTCGGGGTGTCCTCAGACGCCTCTTCCGGTCGGCGGGTGAGCCGAAATCCGTGACCGACATTGCTGACCGCTTCCGCACCGCAGACACCGCAACCACCGCGAGCTTTGCCGCCGATGCGGGCTCCCAGGCGTGGACCCCTCCCTCGTGGGAGGAGATCGTCAGCACGCACAGTGCGCGGGTCTACCGCCTGGCCTACCGGCTGACGGGCAACCAGCACGACGCCGAGGACCTGACGCAGGAAGTCTTCGTCCGCGTCTTCCGCTCGCTGTCCACCTACACGCCCGGCACGTTCGAGGGCTGGCTCCACCGGATCACCACGAACCTGTTCCTGGACATGGTCCGCCGCAAGCAGCGCATCCGCTTCGACGCGCTCGCCGACGACGCCGCCGAGCGGCTGCCGAGCCGCGAGCCCTCCCCCCAGCAGGCCCTGCACGACACCCACTTCGACGCGGACGTGCAGCAGGCGCTGGACACCCTCGCGCCCGAGTTCCGCGCCGCCGTGGTGCTGTGCGACATCGAAGGCCTGTCGTACGAGGAGATCGCCGCCACGCTCGGCGTCAAGCTCGGCACCGTGCGCAGCCGTATCCACCGGGGCCGTTCGCACCTGCGCAAGGCGCTCAAGCACCGGTCTCCCGAGGCCCGCGCGGAGCAGCGCGCGCTGGCGGGCGTGGCCGTGGGCGCCCCCGGCGCCGGGGGAGAGGGCGGAGCCGAGTGAGCGGGATCAGTCCGTCCCCGTCGCCTGCCGAACAACACCTGGGCGACCGGCTCGCCGGCCTCGTGGACGGGGAGCTGAGCCACGACGCGCGCGAGCGGGTGCTGGCGCACCTCGCGACGTGTCCCAAGTGCAAGGTCGAGGCCGATGCGCAGCGGCGCCTGAAAGCCATGTTCGTGGAGAGCGCGCCGCCGCCGCTGTCGGCCGGCCTGCTGGCCCGGTTGCAGGGACTGCCGGGAGGCGGCCCCGAAGGCCCGTCGGGCCCCTTCGGCCCGCCGCCGGGCGCCGACCCCTTCTCCTCCTCCTTCGCCTACGCGCCCCCCGAGGCGGCCGCCGCGCCGCAGTCCGGCTTCCGCATACACGAGGTGGGCCGGCACGAGGTGGGCCGGCACGAGGTGGGCGGCCGGCCGAGGCGCCGGTTCGCTTTCGTGGCCGCCGGAGCCGTGTCGCTCGCGGCGATCGCGCTGGGCGGCACGCTGCCGATGGACGCGATCGAGCCCAATGCCCGGGGCGAGGCCCCGGCCACGCGTCCGGGTCCGGTGGTGCCCGTGTTCGACGCGGTGGTCCGCGAGAACCGGATGCCGAACCCGGGCGTGGTCCCGACGCTCCGCGCGGAGCTGCCCGTGGCCTCCGCCGCGGTCTCGCCGTCCGCCACGCCCTCGGCCCGGCCGGTGTCGCTGTCCCGCTGACGTCCGCCGGCCCGCCCGCCGTTCGCGGGCGCCCGGGAGGGCGTCCGCGGGAACGCCTTTGTGTGCGCCCCGCCGGTGGGGTGCGGGCCGGACCTGGTTGAATCGGCGGCACATGCCGCCCCGGTGGCCGGCGGAGCCAGGTACGCGGGGAGCGCCCATGTCCGACAGTCAGCAGACCGATCCGGCGCCGGACCCGGCCCCCGCTCCGGTGCCCCGCTGGTGGAGCCGGCCCGACGGGCCCGTGGAGCTGCGCGAGGCGTCCGTACCGGCCCCGAGGGCCGCGTCGGACGCGGACCCGGGGACGGGGCCCAAGTACGACCCCTGGAGTGCGGGGCCGCTGCAGGCGGTGGACCGGGGCAAGGCGGGGCCGCGCGGGATCCGGCTGAGCCGGGGCCTCGCCCTCGGCATCGGGGTCGCCCTCCTCGCCGGCGGCATCGGCGGCTACGTCGGCGTCCTCGCCGAACGGCAGGCCAACACGCGCCTCGAACTTCCCCAGGCGGCCGCCGCCGCCGACACGGGCCGCGCGCCCGAGAGCGTCGCCGGGATCGCCGCCACCGCGCTGCCCGGCGTGGTCACCCTGCACGTCAAGGGGGCGCAGAGCAGTTCGACGGGCACCGGCTTCGTCCTCGACGGCCAGGGCCACATCCTCACCAACAACCACGTCGTCAACGGCGCCCAGAACATAACGGTCACCTTCAGCACCGGCGAGAGCGTCGCCGCCGAGCTGGTCGGCGGCGACACCGGCTACGACCTGGCCGTCGTCAAGGTCACCGGCGTACGGGGCCTGCGCCCGCTCGCGCTCGGCAACTCCGAGAACGTCAAGGTCGGCGACCCGGTCGTGGCCATCGGAGCCCCCTTCGACCTCTCCAACACCGTCACCGCCGGCATCATCAGCGCCACCGGCCGCCCCATCACCGCGGGCGGCGACAAGGGTGACGGCAGCGACGTCAGCTACGTCGACGCCCTCCAGACCGACGCCCCCATCAACCCCGGCAACTCGGGAGGCCCGCTCCTCGACGCCAAGGCCCAGGTCATCGGCATCAACAGCGCCATCCGGGGCGGCGGCGACAGCGGCGACGGCGGCGGCGAGGGTTCGGGGCAGCAGCGCGGCAGCATCGGCCTCGGCTTCGCCATCCCCGTCAACCAGGGCAAGCGCGTCGCCGAGGAGCTGATCCGCACCGGCCGCGCCACGCACCCCGTCATCGGCGTCACCCTCGACATGCAGTACTCCGGCGACGGGGCCCGCGTGGGGGACGAGGGCGAGGGCGGGAAGCCGGCCGTCACCGCCGGCGGGCCGGGAGCCCGCGCGGGGATCAAGCCGGGCGACGTGATCACCAAGGTCGACGGGGTGCGCGTACACGGCGGCGACGAGCTCGTCATCAAGATCCGGGCCCACCGGCCGGGCGATCCGCTCACGCTCACCGTGCTGCGCGACGGACGGGAGCGCACGCTGGAGGTGGTCCTCGGGTCGGCGAACGGATCATGACGGGAGGGTGAAAGGGGACCCGGTCCGGCAATCAGCCGGTCCTGGTGTATTGGCCTGTGGACCCGGCCGGGTACCGTGTGTCGGGCCGGACGTGAAGAGAGCCGAGGAGCGGCAAGGTGTTCAACGACATAGGCGCACTCGAGCTGGTCACGATCGTGGTGCTCGCCATTCTCATCTTCGGCCCGGACAAGCTGCCCAAGGTCATCCAGGACGTCACGGGCGTCATCCGGAAGATCCGCGCGTTCTCGGACAGTGCGAAGCAGGACATCCGCTCCGAACTCGGCCCGGAGTTCAAGGACTTCGAGTTCGAGGACCTGAACCCGAAGAACTTCATCCGCAAGCAGCTGACGGAGAACGAGGACCTCAAGGAGATCCGCGGCAGTTTTGACCTCCGCAAGGAGCTCAATGACGTCACCGACGCGGTGAACGGCAAGGAGGCCGATCCGGCCCCGGCCCCGGCCATCGCGGACTCGGCCGCGCCCGCCCAGGGCACCGGACCCGACATGGTCAAGAAGCCCGCCGCCCCGGCGCAGGACCAGCGCACGCCCTTCGACGCCGACGCGACCTGACGCCACCCGACACCACCCGCGCGCCCGCCTGCCCGGTGATCCGGGGTCGGATGGCTATCCTCCATGAGTCCGGACCAGGAAGCCCGACCGAGGGGGTCCCCCCAGCGAAGCGAGGGGGAGGGCCGTTCCGGACTCCACGGAACGAGAGGCCGCTCAGATGGAGACGACGAGCAGTAGCCGGGTAGGCGTGCAGCCCGCCGAGGCATCCGCACAGACGCAGACCGACCCGCAGGAGCATCCGGAGCCCCGGCAGCCCGACGAGGCTGCCGCGCCCGTCCCGGCGGCCCGCCGGGCCGCGGAGGGCTATTTGCGGGCCGACTTCCCCTGGTACGGGCTGGACGGCGCCTTCACCGGCCCCCGTTGGCTCATGCAGGTGGGCATCGGCGCGGACGGCCGTGTGGAGCACGGTTCCACCGGCCACGGAGACGAGCCCTCCGCCCGGGGCGAGATCGCCACCGGAGAGAAGGAGCGCTTCGCGGTGGTCGTCACCGTCGCCAGCAATCCCCTGCGGCGCAGCGGCGACGGCACCGGCGTCCTGGAGGCCACCTCGGTCTCCTCGGCGGCCTGGCTGGCCGGCTCGGGGCTGCTGGCCTACAGCTGGCCCGGGCAGATGGACCACAGCCTGCGCAACGACTGGCTCGACCAGCAGACCGAGGCCGCGTGGGAGCTCGCGGACGACCTGGGCGGCGAGGACTGGTCGACGCTGTCGCTGCCCGTGGACGGGGAGCCGACGCCGTTCCACTACCGGGAGTCGGAGTTCGGCTGGGTGCTCGCCGGCTCGACCGGCAGCGGGGTGCACCTGGGTGCGTTCGGGCGGGGGATGAGCGCGTACGGGCTCGGGTTCTCGGTCATCGGGGACCTGGCCGCGTACGAGTGACCGCGTACGAGTAGCCGGGTACGGGAAAGGGCACCGCCGGCGGCGGTGCCCTTCGCGTCGCGTCGCGGACCTCCGCGCGGCCGGGTCAGAACTTGTTGCGCGGGGTGATGCCCAGGGACATGCCCGCCAGGCCGCGTGCGCGGCCGCCGAGCTTGCCCGCGATGGCGCGCAGGGCCGCGCCGGCGGGGGAGTCGGGGTCGGACAGGACGACCGGGGTGCCGTCGTCGCCGCCCTCGCGCAGGCGGACGTCGATCGGGATCGAGCCCAGCACCGGCACCGACGCGCCGACCGTCTTGGTCAGTCCGTCGGCGACCTTCTGGCCACCGCCCGAGCCGAACACGTCGACCATCTCGTCGCAGTGCGGGCACGGCAGCCCGGACATGTTCTCGACGACGCCGACGATCTTCTGGTGCGTCTGCACGGCGATCGAGCCGGCCCGCTCGGCGACCTCGGCCGCCGCCTGCTGCGGGGTGGTCACGACGAGGATCTCGGCGTTCGGCACCAGCTGGGCCACGGAGATCGCGATGTCGCCCGTGCCCGGCGGCAGGTCGAGCAGCAGCACGTCCAGGTCGCCCCAGAAGACGTCGGCCAGGAACTGCTGGAGGGCCCGGTGGAGCATCGGACCGCGCCAGACCACCGGCGCGTTGCCCGGGGTGAACATGCCGATGGAGATGACCTTCACGCCGTGCGCCGACGGCGGCATGATCATGTTCTCGACCTGGGTGGGGCGGCCGCTGACGCCGAGCATGCGCGGCACGCTGTGGCCGTAGATGTCGGCGTCGACGACACCGACCTTGAGTCCGTCGGCCGCCATCGCCGCCGCGAGGTTCACGGTGACCGAGGACTTGCCGACGCCGCCCTTGCCGGAGGCGACCGCGTAGACGCGGGTCAGCGAGCCGGGCTGGGCGAAGGGGACCTCGCGCTCGGCGGTGCCGCCGCGCAGGGTCGTCGCGAGGGCCTTGCGCTGCTCGTCGCTCATCACGTCCAGCGTGACGGCGACCGAGGTGACGCCGGGGACGTCCTGCACGGCCCCGGTGACGAGGTTGGTGATCGTCTCGCGCATGGGACAGCCCGACACGGTGAGGTACACGGTGACGGCGACCGCGCCGTCAGCGCCGATGTCCACCGATTTGACCATGCCCAGCTCGGTGATCGGCCGGTGGATCTCGGGGTCGTTCACCGTCGCCAGCGCGTCCAGGATCGCGTCCTGCTCGGGTACGGCGGCGGCGTCGGCGGAGCTTGTGTCGGTAGCCATGCCCCGATGGTACGGCGCCGCGGCGGGCCTCGGGAAAGGCCGTCAGCGGTCGCCTTCGTCACTCTCCGCCGGGAATAGCCTCCGCTCGTCCATCTCCTTGATCAGGTCCTGGAACTCGGAGCGGATCCAGTCGCGCGTGGCGACCTCGCCCAGACCCATCCGAAGGGCCGCGATCTCGCGCGTCAGGTACTCGGTGTCGGCCAGGGAGCGCTCGTTCTGCTTGCGGTCCTGCTCGAGGTTGACCCGGTCCCGGTCGTCCTGCCGGTTCTGCGCGAGCAGGATCAGCGGGGCGGCGTAGGAGGCCTGCAGCGACAGCATCAGCGTCAGGAAGATGAACGGGTACTGGTCCCAGCGCAGATCCTCCGGCGCGAAGATGTTCCACAGCACCCAGAGGATGATGACGACGGTCATCCAGACGATGAACCGGCCGGTGCCCAGGAACCGCGCGACCCGCTCCGAGAGCCGGCCGAACGCCTCGGGGTCGTATTCGGGAAGCAGCCGCCGGCGGGCCGGGCGCGGCAGGTCCAGCCGCGCGCGCGAGCGCGACAGCGCGCTCGCCCCCGTCGACTGGCCCGACTGGCCGGCCTTCGCCCGCTCGCCGCGCTCGAAGGAAGAACGTTCCGCCCGCTCCGCGGCGGCCTCGGCGAGCCCGTACTCGCGCGCCTGGGCCCGCGCCCGCTCGCGCCGCTCCCGGACCTGCTCCCGGCGCCGCTCGCGCCGCGGCTCCCGGTCCGACTGCTCGCCGCGCCCCCGCTCAGTGGTCACGGACGGCCCCTTCCCCGCGCTCGGAATCCTCGTACGCCTCGAGTCCCTCGGGGCCCTCGGCGTGGAAGTCGGTCTCCCGCCAGTCGTCCGGCAGCAGGTGGTCCAGGACGTCGTCGACGGTCACCGCGCCCAGCAGCGAGCCGCTCTCGTCGACGACGGGCACCGCGACCATGTTGTACGCGGCCAGGTAGCTGGTCACCACCGGCAGCGAGGCGTCCGGCCGCAGCGGCGCCAGGCCCGTGTCCACGATCGAGCTGACCAGCGTGAACGGCGGGTCCCGCAGCAGCCGCTGGAAGTGCACCGTCCCCAGGTACTTGCCCGTCGGCGTCTCGTCCGGCGGCCGGCACACGTACACCTGCGCCGCCAGCGCCGGCGAGAGGTCCGCCTGCCGTACGCGGGCCAGCGCGTCGGCGACCGTGGCGTCGGGCCGCAGCACGATCGGCTCCGTCGTCATCAGACCGCCCGCGGTGTTCTCCTCGTACGACAGCAGGCGCCGCACGTCGGCCGCGTCGTCCGGCTGCATCAGCGTCAGCAGCCGCTCCTTGTCGTCCTCGGGCAGCTCGGACAGCAGGTCGGCCGCGTCGTCCGGGTCCATCGCCTCCAGGACGTCGGCCGCGCGCTCCTCCTTCAGCTTCCCGAGGATCTCCACCTGCTCGTCCTCGGGCAGCTCCTCCATGACGTCGGCGAGCCGGTCGTCGTCGAGGGCGCTGGCCACCTCGGCGCGCCGCTTCGGCGTCAGGTGGTGCAGCACGTTGGCGACATCGGCCGGGCGCATCTGCTCGAAGGTGGCGACCAGGTTCTCGGCGCCCTGCCCGTGCTCCTCCAGCGAGAAGCCGGTGACCGCAGACCACTCCACGGTCAGGGTCTCGCCGCGGCGGCGCAGCGCGCCCGCCTTGCCCTTGCGCACGAAGATCCGGTCGATCTCCCAGTCCCGGCGGGCCGGCAGCTGCTGGATGGCCACGTCGAGGACGGTGACCTCCTCGTCGTCCGCGACCAGGCGCACCCGCCGGTCCAGCAGTTCACCGAGGATCAGCCGCTCGGTGGGACGCTGCTCGAAGCGCCGCATGTTGACGACGCCCGTGGTGATGACCTGACCCGACGCGACGCCCGTCACCCGGGTCATGGGCAGGAAGATCCGGCGCCGGCTGACGACTTCGACCACCAGGCCGAGCAGTCTGGGCGGCCTGCCGCCCACCCGGAGCATCGCGACGAGGTCGCGCACGCGGCCCACCTGGTCGCCGTTGGGGTCGAAGACGGGCACACCCGACAGATGCGAGACGAAGATCCGTGGGGCGCCTGCCGCCATCCGAGCGCCTCCTACGAGCGTGCGTCATCCGTCGATCACCGGTACTGCCGTGCCTCAGGTTAGCCCGTGCCGCGCCGAACCTCCTGATGGGGCGGTCCGCACGGGCGTCCCCACGGGGACCGCGCGGGCGCCGCGCGGGGGCTCCCGTACGGGCGGGTACGCTGCCAGCTGCCCGCAGACGACCGACGAGAGGCACCTGCCCGTGACCGACTGTTCCCCCGCCGCACGGCTGCGCCGGGCCGCCTTCGTCGGGGCCCTGTGCGCGGGCCTGGCCGTCGCCGCCACGGGGTGCGGGGCGGACCCCGACGAGGGCACGAACGGGGTGGGCAAGCTCCCCGCCGACCAGATCGAGAGCAAGGCGCAGGCGGCCGTCTCGGGTGCGCGGTCGGTCCACCTGTCCGGCACCCTCATCAGCGGCGGCAAGTCCTTCACCCTCGACATGCGCCTCGGCGCGGACGGCGGATCCGGCGAGGTGAAGGCACCGGACGACACCACCTTCCAGCTGCTGCGGGTCGGGGAGCAGCTCTACCTCAAGGCGGGCGCCGCCTTCTGGGGCCAGTCCGAGGCGGCCGGCAAGCTCGGCGACAAGTTCGTCAAGGTGCCCGAGGGCGACCCCTCGTACAAGAAGTTCCGCGGCTTCACCGACATGCACGTGTTGTTGGAGGGGCTGCTCGGGCTCGACGGGACGCTCACCAAGGGCGACTACACCAAGGTCGGGCACACCCGGGCCGTCCAGGTCACGGCGGACGAGGGCAAGGGCGGCAAGCTCGCGGTCTCCCTGGAGGGCACGCCCTACCCGCTGCTCATGGAACGCGCGGGCGGCGCGGGCCGGGTGGTCCTCGCCGAGTGGGGCAAGCCGGTCGAGCTCACCGCGCCCGCGCAGGACCAGACGGTGGACTACGGCTCCCAGCTGCCCACGACCAAGGAGCAGGGGGCGGATCCCGCGCAGCCCGCGCCCAAGGGCTCCGGCCAGGGCACGGCGCCCAAGCGCTGACCCGGCTCCGGCTCCGACGGTGGCCCGGTCACAGCACTAGCGGGCCGCCTTCTTCCGCTTGAACAGCAGCTTCGGCAGCGCGGCCGGCATCGGCCGGCGGGTCGTCGCAGGGGAGCCGGGCGGGGCCGCGGCCAGCGAGCCCTGCGGCAGTTCGTCCCGCACCGACAAGGGCTCCAGGCGCAACAGCCGGCACTCGCGCGCCCACCGCTCGGTCATCTGCGCCGAGTCGGGCGCGTTGAGCCGCTTGCCCTTGAGCTCGGCCACCGCGGCCTCCCACGGCTCGCTCCCGGGCACGAGCTCCCGTACGGTCGCCGTCCACGCGACGAGCCGGCCGCCCTTGTCCTTGCTGCGCACGGTCACCTCGGCGGCCGCCCCGTCCGCGAGTCCCGGGAACGGCTGCTCCCCGGGCCCGTCGCCGAGCACGTGCGCCGCGCCGTTCACCCAGGCGTGCCACAGGCCCCGGTCGGCCCCGGTGCCGCGGACCCAGATGAGGCCGGACTTCTTGGTGGCCTCCTCGACGAGGGCCAGATCGAGCGCGCTGAGAGTCATGCGCACAGGGTAGCCAGAGGGGCGCGCGCCCCTACAGCCAGCCGTGGCGCCGCAGCGCCCGGTGGATCGTGAAGCAGGTGCCGGCGATCGTGGCCATCACCATCGGATAGCCGTAGCGCCACTGGAGCTCCGGCATGTGCTCGAAGTTCATCCCGTACACGCCGCAGATCATCGTCGGCACGGCGATGATCGCCGCCCATGAGGTGATCTTGCGCATGTCCTCGTTCTGGGCGACGGTCGCCTGCGCCAGATTGGCCTGGAGGATGGAGTTCAGCAGCTCGTCGAAGCCGACGACCTGCTCGTGCACGCGCGCCAGGTGGTCGGCGACGTCGCGGAAGTACTTCTGGATGTCCGGGTCCACGAGCCGCATCGGCCGCTCGCTGAGCAGTTCCATGGGCCGCAGCAGCGGGGAGACGGCCCGCTTGAACTCCAGCACCTCGCGCTTGAGCTGGTAGATGCGGCCCGCGTCGCCGCCGCGCGCGGCGCCTTTGGCGGGGGCGGCGAAGACGTCGCTCTCGACCTCGTCGATGTCGTCCTGGACGGCGGAGGCGACGGCGATGTAGCCGTCGACGACGTGGTCGGCGAGGGAGTGCAGAACGGCGGACGGCCCCTTGGCCAGGAGCGCCGGGTCGTCCTGGAGGCGGTGGCGCAGTCCCTTGAGGGAGCCCTGGCCGCCGTGCCGGACGGTGATGACGAAGTCGGGGCCGGTGAAGCACATCACCTCGCCGGTCTCCACGACCTCGCTGGTGGCGGTGAGTTCGGCGTGCTCGACGTAGTGGATCGTCTTGAAGACGGTGAACAGGGTGTCGTCGTAGCGCTCCAGCTTGGGCCGCTGGTGCGCGTGCACCGCGTCCTCCACGGCGAGCGGGTGCAGCCCGAACACGGCGGCGATCCCCGCGAACTCGTCCTCGGTCGGCTCGTGCAGGCCGATCCACGCGAAACCGCCGTCCTCGCGGACCCGGCGCATCGCCTCACGGGGCGTCAGGCAGTCGCGTCCCGGGGCGCGCCGGCCGTCGCGGTAGACCGCGCAGTCGACCACCGCGCTGTTGGCGGACGGGTCGCGGGTGGTGTCGTAGCCGGGCTGGATCGGGGTGGACCTGCGCAGCGCGGGACGGACGGCGGCACGGAGGTAGGGCAGCATCGACATCGCGGGCTCCTTCTCGCGCACGGCTGCGGACCGTACGGGTGGGAGGTCCTTCCGAGGAGCGGGATCGCCGCGGCGGGCAGGCCCGGGCGAGCGGAAGGAGACAGGACGGGAGGACAAAGTTCTGCCGTCGCTCTTCGACTGATCCGAACGGGCGGATCAAAGGGGGCGCGGCGCGCCCGGCAGGGAAGCGGAAGAGCGATTGGTACTGCACGATCGACTTCGATGCACCGCAGCCCCACCTCCTCCGGCCGGTCCCCCGTGGGGGACGTCCTGTCGCCGGGGCACTGAAACTTCTCTTCTGAGAGCGTCCCCGACCAACGGTCAACGATATCAGCCGACGGATGGTCAAGACCCGCCCTTTACCCGGCTGATACGAGTTCTATGCTCGTTCCATGGCAGAAATTCTGGCCCTTGTGGAAGCCCGGCTGCGCGGTGCGCTCGGCGAACCCGACGCCCGCGCCGCCGTCACCTTCCTGGGCACCGACCGCATCGAAGTCCTCCGCTTCACCGAGGGCGACCTCGTGCGGTACGCGACCCTCGGCATGTCCGCCCACCCGATGACCGACCCGACGGCCGTGGTCGCCGATCCGCTGCGGGGCCCGCGCGCGGAGCTCGTACTGACCGTGCGGGGAGGACTCGCGCCCACCGACAAGCTGCTGCGGCCGCTGGCGGTGCTGGCGGCGGCCCCGCAGGTGGAGGGGCTCGTCGTGGCCCCCGGCGCCTCGCTGGACGTGGGGGAACCGCTGTGGGACGGGGCACCGTTCACCTCCGTGCTGGTCGCGGAGCCGGGCGGGCTGGTGGAGGACGTGGAGCTGGCGGACCCCATGGACCCGGTCGCCTTCTTCCCCCTCCTGCCGATGACGGCGAACGAGGCGGCGTGGAAGCGGGTGCACGGCGCGGCCGCCCTGCAGGAACGCTGGCTCGCGCGCGGCACCGATCTGCGGGACCCTCTGCGTACGGCGGTCGCGCTGGACTGATCGTCCGGCCGCCGGGCTGCCCGGACGGGTGATCGCGTCTTGACGGGGCGCGCGGCGGGGAGGAGCGTGGCTTCTTATGAGGGGCGAACCGAGTTGCCCGAAGTGCGGTGGCCGGGTCAGGGCGCCCGGCCTCTTCGCCGACTCCTGGCAGTGCGCCCTGCACGGCACCGTGCATCCCCTGCAGCCCGTGGTCCCGCCGAGCGTCGAAGGCCTGAGCGTGGTGGCGAACCGGGCGCAGGTGCCGGTCTGGATGCCGTGGCCACTGCCCGTGGGATGGCTGTTCACCGGGGCGGCGTCGGCCGGTGACGACCGCAGCGGCGGCCGTGCCACCGCCGTGGCCTGCTCGGGCCCCGGGCCGCTGGGCGGCATCGGCGAACTCCTGCTGATCGCCGAGGAGCTGGGCGTCGGCCTGGGCGCGCGGTTCGCGGGCCTCGACGCCCCCGATCCAGGCCCCTTCATGAACGTCTCCGCGCCGCCGCACGCCAAGGTCGTCGCCGCGGGCCGCCCGACACCGCTCTGGCACGTCACCGGAGTCCCCGACGACCGGGCCGTCTTCGCCGGCGAGGCCCGCGGCCTGTGGCTGTGGGCCATCGTGTGGCCGGAGCAGTCGGGCCTCCTGATGTACGACGAGCTCGTCCTGACGGACCTCCGCGACGCCGGGGCCGAGCTCGAACTGCTGCCCTGCGGCGCGCTGAGTCCCCGCATCCTCTCCTCTTGACGCGCCGCTCGCGCGGCTCGGCGCCGGGGCGCCTCGCCGGCTTCGCGGCGCTGCGCCGGACTCCGTCCGGCGAGCGCCGGGGGCGGATCGCCGGTGGGGCCACGTCACCGCGCGGCGCGGGCGGACGGCGCTGGGGCCCGTGGAGGGAAATGGGGGCGGTATCCTGGAGTGTCCCCCCTGTCCGCGTGTGAACCCTGGAGCTCTGCTGTGCGCATCGATCTGCACGCGCACTCCACGGCCTCGGACGGTACGGACACCCCCGCCGAGCTGGTGCGCAATGCCGCCGCCGCGGGACTCGACGTCGTCGCGCTGACCGACCACGACACCGTCGCCGGATACCGCGAGGCGATCGACGCGCTGCCCGGCGGGCTGACCCTCGTCACCGGCGCCGAGCTGAGCTGCCGCCTCGACGGCATCGGGCTGCACATGCTCGCCTACCTCTTCGACCCCGAGGAGCCCGAGCTGTCCCGCGAGCGGGAGCTCGTGCGCGACGACCGCACGCCCCGCGCGCAGGCCATGGTCCGCAAGCTGCGGGACCTCGGCGTGGACATCACCTGGGAACGGGTGGACCGGATCGCCGGCGAGGGTTCCGTCGGGCGCCCGCACATCGCGGCCGCGCTCGTCGAGCTCGGCGTCGTCCCCACCGTGTCCGACGCCTTCACCCCGCACTGGCTCGCCGACGGCGGCCGCGCGTACGCCGAGAAGCACGAGCTCGACCCCTTCGACGCGATCCGCCTGGTCAAGGCGGCCGGCGGGGTCACCGTCTTCGCGCACCCGGCGGCCGTCAAACGCGGCCGCTGCGTCCCCGAGGACGCGATAGCCGCCCTCGCCGCCGCCGGGCTCGACGGCATCGAGGTCGACCACATGGACCACGACGCCGCCACCCGCGCGCGCCTGCGCGGCCTGGCCGCCGAGGTCGGGCTGCTGACCACCGGGTCCAGCGACTACCACGGCAGCCGCAAGACCTGCCTCCTCGGGGAGTACACGACCGACCCCGAGATCTACGGCGAGATCACCCGCCGTGCCACCGGGGCGTTCCCGGTTCCCGGCGCCGGTGGACGCCTGCGCGGCTGACCGCTGCCGCTGCACCGCCCACACCGCCCCTTTTTCGTGACACCCCTCTCCTGCAAGGCATCACTGTGCTCGATTTCGCCGTCTTCGGATCCCTCTTTCTCACGCTTTTCGTGATTATGGACCCCCCGGGGATCACGCCCATCTTCCTCGCCCTGACCTCCGGCCGCCCCGCCAAGGTGCAGCGCCGCATGGCCTGGCAGGCCGTCTGCGTCGCCTTCGGCGTCATCGCCGTCTTCGGCCTGTGCGGCCAGCAGATCCTGGACTACCTGCACGTCTCCGTGCCGGCCCTGATGATCGCGGGCGGTCTGCTGCTCCTGCTCATCGCGCTCGACCTGCTCACGGGCAAGACCGACGAGCCGAAGCAGACCAAGGACGTGAACGTCGCGCTCGTCCCGCTCGGCATGCCGCTGCTCGCCGGTCCCGGCGCGATCGTCTCGGTGATCCTGGCCGTCCAGAAGGCCGACGGGGTCAGCGGCCAGCTCTCCGTCTGGTCGGCGATCATCGCCATGCACGTCGTGCTGTGGGTGGTGATGCGGTACTCGCTCGTCATCATCCGCGTGATCAAGGACGGCGGCGTGGTCCTCGTGACGCGGCTGGCCGGCATGATGCTCTCCGCGATCGCCGTCCAGCAGATCATCAACGGCGTCCTCCAGGTGATCCACACCTCGTAGCGCCCTTCGCGCCTTCGGTGGTCTTGCCCCGCCGCGCATGCGAACGCCCCCGCACCGGAAACGGTGCGGGGGCGTCTGTGTGTGTCGGCGGCGGGCGGCGGTCGTCAGATGGACGCGGTCTCGGCCGGCCGGATCAGGATGCGCTGGCCGATGGCCGCGGCCTGCTGCACGATCCGGTTGACGGAGGCCGCGTCCACGACGGTGCTGTCCACGGCGATTCCGTCGACGTCGTCCAGGCGCAGAATCTCGAAGCGCATGGGGCTTCTCCCTTCGTCAGTGTTTCTCCTTGTACAGGGTTAACGAAGTGTAAGCCGCAAACATTCCCTACGCTAAGGAAATTTTTTCCTTGTCTAACTACTAACCGGTACCGGAGTCGTCAAACGGCCGTCGGAGCCTGCGCGAACGCCCCCCAGAACCGCACCAGCGCCGCCGCCGTGGCCGCCGGATCCTCGGCGTTCGGGGAGTGCTCCGTGCCCGGGACCACCACGCGCGCCGCACCGAGCCGGAGCGCCATGTCGTCCATCCACTCCACCGGCCACACCGGGTCCGCCGCCCCCGACAGCACCAGCTTCGCCAGCCCCGGCGCCGCCGCGGCGAGCTCGCCGATCCGGTCCGGCTCGCCGATCAGCGCGCGGCCGGTCACGATCAGCTGCTCCGGGACCGTCCCCACCCACCGTGCGCGCAGGAACGCGGCGAGCTCGGGGGAGTCCGGGGCCTGGTCGCGCGGGTCCATGGCGCGCATCGCCGTCCAGATGCCCGGCATGTCGTCGCCCAACGACTCCAGCGCCGAGACCAGCAGCTTCGTACGGGCCCGCTGCTCCTCGCAGACCGCGCCCGGCCCGCTGCTCAGCAGCGTGAGGCTGGCGTACGGCGCCGGGTCGCGGACCACGGCCGCGCGGGCGATCAGCCCGCCCAGCGAGTGCCCCAGCAGGTGCACCGGGCCGGCGGCGCCCAGGGCGGCCGTCTGCGCGAGGACGTCGCGCGCCAGCTCCTCCAGGGCGTACGGGGCTTCCGTGCGCGGCCCGCCGCTCTCGTGCTGGCCGCGCCCGTCGACGGCGACGACCCGGTAGCCGGCGGCGGCCAGCGGCGCGAGGAGGCCGATGAAGTCCTCCTTGCTGCCGGTGTAGCCGGGTACCAGCAGGGCCGTGCCGCGGGCCGGACCGGCGGGCGAGGCCTCGTGCACGGCGAACTCGCCGCGGGCCGTGGCCAGGCGGTGGGCGCGGGCCGCGGGCGGCAGGGACAGGGTCGGAGGCTTGCTCATGGCCCGAGGTTACCGGCCCGTACGCCTGTACGGGCAGCCGCTCGCGGAGCCCGGAGCCGGGTCCGGGTACGCCGATGGCCCCGACCCCCGGACAAGGGGATCGGGGCCATCGGACGGGTGCTCAGTCCTGCGGGGTCTCCACCGCGACGGCGGCCTTGCGGGTCCGCGTGCGCTTCGGCTTGACCGGGGCCTCCTCGGCGACCGGCGCGGCCTCGGCGGCCGGAGCCTCCGGGGCGACGGCGGCGGCCTTGCGGGTCCGGGTGCGCTTCGGCTTGACCGGAGCCTCCTCGGCGACCGGAGCGGCGGCGGCCTCGGCCACCACCTCGGCGGCCGGAGCCTCCGGAGCGGCGACGGCGGCCTTGCGGGTCCGGGTGCGCTTCGGCTTGACCGGAGCCTCCTCGGCGACCGCGACCGCGACGGCGACCGGGGCCTCGACCACGGCGGCCTGCGCGACGGCCTCGGCCACCGGGGCTGCCGCGGCGACCGGGGCGGCCGCTGCCTTGCGCGGGGCACGGACGGGGCGGCGCGGCGCGCGCACCGGCTCCACCAGCGGGGCCATCTGGAAGTCCGGCTCCGGCTCCCTGACGACGGGCGCCAGGGGCTCGAGCACGGCCACGGGGGCCACGAAGGACGCGGCCGGCGCGGCGGACCGGGTCCGGCGGCGGCGCGGCTTGCGCGACTCGTCGGCGGCCGGGGCCTCCGGAGCGTCGACCACCGGGGTGACCGGCGCGGGGACCGTGGTGGCCACCGTGGCGATCACGGTCTCGGGGCCCTGCTCCGAACCGCCGCGGGTGCGGCGGCGCTGGCGCGGCGTACGGGTCCGGGCGGGACGCTCCTCGGCCACCGGCGCGGCGGCGGCGGCGGGGCCGCGGCCCTCCCGGTTGTCGCGGCCGCCACGGCCACCGCGGCCGCCGGTCTCGCCCAGGTCTTCCAGGTTCTCGGCCTTCAGGCCCGCCCGCGTGCGCTCGGCGCGAGGCAGGGTGCCCTTGGTGCCGGCCGGGATGTTCATCTCCTCGAACAGGTGCGGGGACGTGGAGTACGTCTCGACCGGGTCGTGGAAGTCCAGCTCCAGCGCCTTGTTGATCAGCTGCCAGCGCGGGATGTCGTCCCAGTCGACCAGGGTGACGGCGATGCCCTTCTTGCCCGCGCGGCCGGTGCGGCCCACGCGGTGCAGGAAGGTCTTCTCGTCCTCGGGCGTCTGGTAGTTGATGACGTGGGTGACACCCTCGACATCGATGCCGCGCGCGGCGACGTCGGTGCAGACCAGCACGTCGACCTTGCCGTTGCGGAAGGCGCGCAGCGCCTGCTCGCGGGCGCCCTGGCCGAGGTCGCCGTGGACGGCGCCGGACGCGAAACCGCGCTTCTCCAGCTGCTCGGCGATGTCGGCCGCGGTGCGCTTGGTGCGGCAGAAGATCATGGCCAGGCCACGGCCCTCGGCCTGCAGGATGCGGGAGACGAGCTCCGGCTTGTCCATGTTGTGCGCACGGAAGACGTGCTGCGTGGTGTTGGCGACGGTCGCGCCCTCACCGTCCTCGGAGACGGCGCGGATGTGCGTCGGCTGCGTCATGTACCGGCGGGCCAGGCCGATGACCGCGCCCGGCATGGTGGCCGAGAACAGCATGGTCTGGCGCTTCGGCGGCAGGTAGCTCATGATCCGCTCGACGTCGGGCAGGAAGCCCAGGTCGAGCATCTCGTCGGCCTCGTCCAGGACCAGGGCCCGGACGTGCGACAGGTCGAGCTTCTTCTGCCCGGCCAGGTCGAGCAGGCGGCCCGGGGTGCCGACGATGATGTCGACGCCCTTCTTGAGCGCCTCGACCTGCGGCTCGTAAGCGCGGCCGCCGTATATGGCGAGCACGCGGACGTTGCGGACCTTGCCCGCGGTCAGGAGGTCGTTGGTGACCTGGGTGCACAGCTCGCGGGTCGGAACCACCACGAGGGCCTGCGGGGCGTCGGTCAGCTGGTCGGGCCGCGCCCGGCCCGCCTCGACGTCCGCGGGGACGGTGACCCGCTCCAGCAGGGGAAGGCCGAAACCGAGCGTCTTGCCGGTACCGGTCTTGGCCTGGCCGATGACGTCCGTGCCGGAAAGGGCGACGGGGAGGGTCATCTCCTGGATCGGGAAGGGGGACACAATGCCGACGGCCTCGAGGGCTTCGGCCGTCTCGGGAAGGATCCCGAGGTCTCGGAACGTAGTCAGGGTGCTGCCTCTTCTGTGAGACGCGGCGCGAGGCGGCGAGAGGGGGTCGTACCGTGCCGGGCTTGCAGTACTACGCCCGCCCATTTTCGGGCGAGCCGTACAGAGCTGCGCGGGACCACTAGCCTTCGCTCAAGCGCTTTATGCCGCTGAGGGGGCCCCTCGTGGGACGCGGTACGCATGAACGTACGCATCACGCCGAGGGCGGTCGGGTGGAGCCGATCGGGCCACCGACCGGGCATCCTCATTCGGATGGCCCGCCGAGTGTTCGGCAGGCGCATTACCACTGTACCCCGGAATCTCGCAGCTGTGTCGGGTGAATTCACCAGGTAGGCGCGTTTACGTGGACTGAGCAGGTGGTTCGCGGCGCGTTTCGGCGAGCTATTGTGCGGAGCATGTCGACCGTTGAAAACGCATCGCCCGCCGACGAAAGCGCCTCCGCCGAGGCAGTCGGCATCGCAGCCCAGGACTGGGCCACGGCCTCCGCGTCGCCGCAGTACCGCGCCGCCGTGGTGGACCTCCTCGGGGCGCTCGCGTACGGCGAACTCGCGGCCTTCGAACGCCTCGCGGAGGACGCGAAACTCGCGCCCACCCTCGGCGACAAGGCAGAGCTCGCGAAGATGGCCTCCGCCGAATTCCACCACTTCGAGCGGCTGCGCGACCGGCTCGCCGCGATCGACGCCGACGCCACCGCCGCGATGGAGCCCTTCGCCAAGGGAGTCGACGACTTCCACCGCCAGACCGCGCCCTCGGACTGGCTGGAAGGCCTGGTCAAGGCGTACGTCGGCGACTCGATCGCCAGCGACTTCTACCGCGAGGTCGCCACCCACCTCGACACCGACACCCGCGGCTTGGTCGTCAGCGTCCTCGACGACACCGGCCACGGCGGCTTCGCCGTCGAGAAGGTGCGCGCCGCGATCGAGGCCGACCCGCGCTGCGGCGGCCGCCTCGCGCTGTGGGCCCGCCGCCTGATGGGCGAGGCCCTCTCGCAGGCGCAGCGCGTGGTCGCCGAGCGCGACGCGCTCTCCACGATGCTCGTCGGCGGCGTCGACGGGATGGCGGCCGGCTTCGACCTCGCGGCCGTCGGCGAGATGTTCACCCGGATCACCAAGGCGCACACCAAGCGCATGGCGGCCCTGGGCCTCGCGGCCTAGTTTCCGTCCCCGGACGTACGAAAGGCCCCCCGCGCGGGAAGTGTCCGCGCGGGGGGCCTTTCGCGTTTCCGCAAGTGGGGCAGGTCAGTGGGGTCGGTCAGTGGGGTCGGTCAGCCCCGCGTCGGAACCGAAAACGGAGTCCGGGGGGACGGCCTCCCGGTGCGCTGGGCGGGGCGCAGCAGCAGCGACAGGACCACCGCGGACACCAGGACGCCGCCGATGAACGTCGCGAGCAGGGTGTTGTGCCCGGGGCCCAGCGAGGTGTGCGTCAGATAGGCCCCGAAGAGCGCGCCGGACACGCCGCTCACCAGCACCGTCCGCGCGGAGGGCAGCCGCCGGGCGAACACTCGGACGGCCGCCCCGGACAGGGCGAGGCCCAGGAGAGCGGAGCCAAGTGCCTCGATCAGCAGCATGGGGGTTCCTCCCAGAGTGACGTGGGCGTACCGGAGTGGTGTCGCACTGCGCTCCTACCCGAAGCGGAGGACACGGAAACGGCCCGGTGGAGTCATCCACCGGGCCGTTCCGGACGATCTGCGGCGCGCTCCTCAGAGCGCTCCGAAGCCGACCTTGCGCACGTTGGGCTCGCCCAGGTCGACGTACGACAGCCGGTCGGACGGCACGAGGACCTTGCGGCCCTTGATGTCCGTGAGGCTGAGCAGCGGCGCTGAGCCGGACAGGGCGGCGGCGACGATGGTCTCCAGCTCCTCGGCGCTCAGGTCGCTCTCGAGCACGATCTCCCGGGGTGCGTGCTGCACGCCGATCTTGACCTCCACGGCCTTGTCCCTCCGACGGTCCGGTTCGCGCGATCAGCCGCGCCGTTACCCGGTCCACATTAGCCCGGAGAGGGGACGTGTCCGCCGCAGGGCGGACACGCTCGCAGCGAACAGTCGCCGGTCAGCGCCGCTCAGATGTCCGTCGGATGCAGCGGGAAACCGGCGATTCCGCGCCACGCCAGCGAGGTCAGCAGCCCCACCGCGGTGTCGCGGGCGACCGGGCTCTCGCTGGACAGCCAGTACCGGGCGACGACCTGCGAGACCCCGCCCAGACCCACGGCCAGCAGCATCGACTCGTCCTTCGACAGGCCCGTGTCCTCGGCGATGACGTCCGAGATGGCCTCGGCGCACTGCAGCGAGACGCGGTCGACGCGCTCGCGCACCGCCGGCTCGTTCGTCAGGTCCGATTCGAAGACCAGCCGGAAGGCGCCGCCCTCATCCTCGACGTAGGCGAAATACGCGTCCATCGTCGCGGCGACGCGCATCTTGTTGTCGCTCGTCGACGCCAGCGCGGTGCGCACGGCGAGCAGCAGGGCCTCGCAGTGCTGGTCCAGCAGCGCCAGGTAGAGGTCGAGCTTGCCGGGGAAGTGCTGGTAGAGCACCGGCTTGCTGACCCCGGCGCGCTCGGCGATGTCGTCCATCGCGGCGGCGTGGTAGCCCTGTGCGACGAACACCTCCTGGGCCGCGCCCAGGAGCTGGTTGCGCCGGGCCCGGCGCGGAAGTCGCGTGCCCCGCGGACGCGCTGCCTCGGTCTGCTCGATGGCTGTCACGCCGCCTCCCACTTTCTCTAGAACACAGTGCGCCTTGGCGCCGCGCCGCCATCGTACTTTTCGGTAACCGAATCTGGAGGGTTCAAGCCGAGTTTTCTCGCGGTACGGACCGCCGGTCACCCGCCGGAGATGCTGGTCAGCGGCGGCCCGACGGCGACGCGGCGGCGGCCGGGCAGCGGCTCAGCGGTAGTCGTCCTCGTCCAGGGCCACCACCCGGGCCTGTTCCGCGGCGTCCCCGTCGGCGGCTTCGCCGGTGCCCACGCCGGTCAGCGGATCGTCCTCGCGCGGGTTCAACTCCGCCCGCTGCTCCGCCGCGTCCGCCTCGGGGGCCTCCGGGTCGAGGGGTTCCCGCAGCTCTTCCTGGAAGGATTCCGGTTCCGCAGGGTCGACGGTCATGGGGACTCCCCCTTTCCATACCTACGAGCCTAGGAGGATCGCGGATACCCCGCCAGACGGCCCGGCATGCGCCTGTGACGGCGAACACAAGGGACCGGGCGTGATCCTCTCGTAACATTGCCCCCATGTCTTCGACCGAGCTGCCGGGTGTACGGTCCACCGCCGCGTCGTCCTCCCAGGTGGGAGCCGTGCGAGTGGCCGAAGGAGAGCAGCTGCGCACCGACCGGCTGCCCGGGCTGGAAATGAACGTGCGGGTCCGCCCGCCGGTCCGCGCCGGGCTGCCGCCCGCGCTCTTCGTACACGGGCTCGGCGGGTCCTCGCAGAACTGGTCCGCGCTCATGGCGCGGCTCGCCGACTCCGTCGACGGCGAGGCCGTCGACCTGCCCGGATTCGGCTGGTCCCCGCCGCCCGCGGACCGGGACTACTCCGTCACCGGACTGGCGCGCTCCGTCATCCGCCACCTCGACGCGGCCGGGCGCGGCCCGGTGCACCTGTTCGGCAACTCCCTCGGTGGGGCCGTCTCCACGCGGATCGCGGCCGTCCGCCCCGACCTGGTGCGCACGCTGACCCTGGTGTCACCGGCCCTGCCCGAGCTGCGCGTGCAGAAGTCGGCCGTGCCGACCGCGCTGCTCGCCGTACCCGGCATGGCCGGGGTCCTCGACCGCCTCACCCGCGGGATGAGCGCCGAGCAGCGCACCCGGGGGGTGACGGACCTCTGTTACGGAGACCCCTCACGGGTGACGCCCGAGGCGTTCGAGGCGGCCGTCGAGGAGATGGGGCGCCGGCTCGCGCTGCCGTACTTCTGGGAGGCCCTGACCCGTTCCTCGCGCGGCATCGTCGACGCGTACACCCTCGGCGGGCAGCACGGGCTGTGGCGCCAGGCGCAGCGGGTCCTGGCTCCCACGCTCCTGGTCTACGGTGGCCGGGACCAACTGGTCTCGTACCGTATGGCGCGCAAGGCCGCGGCGGCCTTCCGGGACTCGCGGCTGCTGTGCCTTCCCGAGGCCGGGCACGTGGCGATGATGGAGTACCCCGAGGTGGTCGCGGCCGCCTTCCGGGAACTGCTGGAGGGCGCGGGCGACGTGCGCGGCACCGAGCCGGCCCCCGAGGCGGACGCGGACACCGACGAACACGGCAAGGGCTGAAGACGTGGGACGACATAGTCGCAAGGAGCCGGCTCCGGCTCCCGGCCCCGGCCATCCGGAACCGGACGCGCGGGCCGCGTCCGCGCCGACCGCCGGGGGTACGGCCGCAGGTGCCCGCGCGTGGGCCGAACCCACCGTCACCCACCAGGGCTACGTGCCCGCGCCCCGGCCCGGGCAGCCGTCCGGTGCGCGCGGGGGCCACCCCCAGCAGTACGAGCCCGGCGGCGCCTGGGGCGCCCCCGCCCCGTCCGGCCCGGTGGCCGCCGGCTCGGTGCCAGCCGGCTCCGTGCCCGGAAGCTCCGTGTACGGGGACTGGCGCGGGGCGCCGCGCGGCAGGGGAGCGCCGGCCGGCGGGGCCTGAAGGTCCGCACCTACACCGGCATGGCCGCCGCGGCCGTCACCACCGTGCTCGCCGTCGTCGTCGCGGGCCAGGTGGCCTCCGAAGGGGACGGCGGCAAGACCGCGGCGCGCGCCTCCGACGACGCCAACAGCCATTCCGTCCAGGGCAATTCGGCCGCCTCGCGCTCCGACGGCCGCCCGACTCCCGAGCCCTCCGCGGCCGTGCGGGCCGCGCCGGCCGCGCCGGAGCTCTCGTACGAGCAGAAGATGGCGCAGCGACTCCCGATCGACGAGAAGCTGAAGGGCCCGGGCACCTTCGACACCGTGCCGGGCCTCGCCCCCGCGCCCGGCAAGGGCAAGGTGGTCCGCTACCGCGTCGACGTGGAACAGGGGCTCGGACTGGACCCGCAGCTGTTCGCCGAGGCCGTCCACCGCACCCTGAACGACGACCGCAGCTGGGGCCACGGCGGTACGAAGACCTTCGAGCGGGTGCCGGGCGGCGAGGCCGACTTCGTCATCACGCTGGCCAGTCCGGGGACCACCGGCGTCTGGTGCCGCAAGTCGGGGCTGGACACCACCGTCGACAACGTCTCCTGCGATTCCGCGTCCACCGACCGCGTGATGATCAACGCGTACCGCTGGGCGCAGGGCTCGGCGACGTACGGCGCGGACGAGATGTTCGCCTACCGCCAGATGCTGATCAACCACGAGGTCGGCCACCGGCTCGGACACGGGCACGTGAGCTGCCAGACACCGGGCGCGCTCGCGCCGATCATGCAGCAGCAGACGAAGTCCCTGGACGTCAACGGAATCCAGTGCAAGGCCAACCCCTGGGTGTTTCCCGGCAGTTGACGAACCGCGTTGACAAGCTGTCCGATGGTCGGTAATTGTTCTCCGCATGTCGCACCATCACACCATCGCCGCGAGCGCCGCCATTGAGCTGGCGCTGCTTGGTGTGACCGCGCACAGCGTGGCCGACATCCTCTGTCGCTGACGCCTCCCTGAGCGCGCGCGACTTCCCTTTTCTTCGTCGCTTCGCCGCGCCCGGGGGCACTTCCGCCCGCAGGCGCGGCATCTTCCGTTGAGCCGTCGGCACACCGCCGGCCGCACCGACGTCGACCGTTGCCCTCGCGTGGCCCCTTCCCCGTCCCGTTCCACGCCGAGAGGTCCTCCCCGCCATGCCCCGTCAGTCCCAGATATCGCGCCGCGCAGCCGCAGCCGCCGCCGTCAGCCTCGTACTGGCCGGAGGCGTCGTGGCCTGCGGGCCCAAGGACGGCGCGGACAAGGCCGCGGACAAGCCGGGCGCCTCGGGCGCCGCCGGCGCCCCGCAGAAGGGCGGCACGCTCACCGTCCTCAACAACGAGCCGCAGAGCGACTTCGACCCCGCCCGGCTCTACACCTCCGGCGGCGGCAACGTCCCCTCGCTCGTCTTCCGCACGCTGACCACCCGCAACCGCGAGGCCGGCCCGGCCGGCGCCAAGGTGGTGCCCGACCTGGCCACCGACCTCGGCAAGCCCAACGCCGATGCGACGGAGTGGACGTACACGCTCAAGGACGGGCTGAAGTACGAGGACGGCTCGCCGATCACCACCGCGGACATCAAGTACGGCATCGAGCGCTCCTTCGCCGCCGAGCTGTCGGGCGGCGCCCCGTACCTGCGCGACTGGCTGGTCGGCGGGGAGGCGTACGAGGGCCCGTACAAGGACGGCGGCAAGGGCCTCGACTCGATCGTCGTGCCCGACGCGAAGACGATCACCTTCAAGCTCCGCAAGCCCGAAGGGGAGTTCCCCTTCCTCGCCACGCAGACGCAGTTCGCGCCCGTGCCCAAGGCCAAGGACACCGGGGTCAAGTACGAGGAGCACCCCGTCTCCTCCGGCCCGTACAAGGTCGTCAAGAACGAGAACGACGGCGAACACCTCACCCTCGAGCGCAACGAGAACTGGGACGAGAAGACCGACGAGGAGCGCAAGGCCTACCCGGACAAGATCGACGTCCGCTCCGGGCTCGACGCGGCGGTCATCAACCAGCGGCTGTCCACCAGCTCCGGCGCGGACGCGGCCGCCGTCACCACCGACACCAACCTGGGTCCGGCCGAACTCGCCCAGGTCGGGGACAACAAGGAGCTGGCGGCGCGGGTCGGCACGGGCCACTTCGGCTACGTCAACTACCTGGCCTTCAACCCGAAGACCGCCCCCTTCGACAACCCGAAGGTCCGCCAGGCCATCTCCTACGCGATCAACCGCACCAGCGTGATCAACGCGGCCGGCGGCTCCGCCCTCGCCGAGCCGGCCACCACCTTCCTGCCCGAGCAGGAGGCCTTCGGCTTCACCGCGTACGACCACTTCCCGGCGGGCAAGACCGGCGACCCGGCCAAGGCCAAGGAACTGCTGGCCGAGGCGGGCTTCAAGGACGGGCTGAGCATCACCCTCACCCACTCCACCGCGCAGAACCGCCAGACGAGCCCCGAGGTCGCCACCGCCGTGCAGCAGGCGCTCGCCGCAGCCGGGATCACCGTCAAGCTGGAGGGGCTGGAGAACAACGCCTTCAACGAGAAGCGCTGGGACGTCAAGAACACCCCCGGCTTCTTCCTCTCCCGCTGGGGCGCCGACTGGCCGTCCGGCGCGCCCTTCCTCGCGCCGATCTACGACGGCCGGCAGATCGTGACCAACGGCACCAACTACAACCACGCGCAGCTCGACGACCCGGCGGTGAACGCCGAGATCGACGAGATCGCCAAGCTGACCGACCTCGCGGCGGCCGGCAAGCGCTGGGGCGCCCTCGACAAGAAGATCGGCGAGCAGGCGCTCGACGTGCCGCTCTTCCACCCGGTCTACAAGCGGCTCGTCGGCAAGGACGTCAAGAACGTCGTCATCAGCGACTGGACCGGCGTCCTCGACATCTCGCAGGTCTCGGTCAAATGACGCTCCTCGCCCACCCGCCGGCGTCCGGGCCCGGGGCCACCGCCCCGGGCCCGGGCGCCGGACGGCAGGTCTGGCGGCGGCTGCGCGCACGGCCCTCGGCCGTGGCGGCCGCCGCCGTCCTGCTGGTCCTCGTCCTCCTCGCCCTCGCCGCGCCGCTGCTCGCGCACCTCGCCGGCCAGGACCCGAACGCCTACCACGACGAGCTCGTGGACTCCGCGCGCGGCGGCGTCCCGACCGGCTCCTTCGGCGGGATCTCCGGCGACCACTGGCTCGGCGTCGAACCGGGCACCGGCCGCGACCTGTTCACCCGGCTGCTCTACGGCGCGCGGATCTCGCTGCTCGTCGCGCTCGGCGCGACCGTCGTCCAGCTCTGCGTCGGCATCGCCGCCGGACTGGCCGCCGCCCTCGGCAACCGCTTCGTGGGCCAGCTGCTCGGACGCTTCACCGACGTGATGATCGCCCTTCCCATGCTGGTGCTCGGCGTCGCGCTCACCGCCGTCGTCCCGCCCGGGTTCCCGCGCCCGCTGCTGCTGATCCTCGTCATCGGCCTGCTCGGCTGGGGCGGCACCGCCCGGATGGTGCGGGCCCAGACCCTGGCCCTGCGCGGCCTCGACTTCGTCGACGCCGCCCGCCTGTCCGGCAGCGGCACCTGGCGGATCGCCCGCCGCGAGCTGCTGCCCTCGCTCGCCGCCCCCGTCATCACCCTCGCCGCGATCAACCTGCCGGGCAACATGGTGACCGAGGCCTCGCTGTCCTTCCTCGGCGTCGGCGTGAAGCCGCCCACCCCCTCCTGGGGGCAGATGCTCTCCAGCGCGCAGACCTGGTTCCGCGCCGACCCCGCCTACGTCCTGCTGCCCGCCGGGCTGCTGTTCGTCACCGTGCTCGCCTTCACCGTCCTCGGCGACGGCGTCCGCACGGCCCTCGACCCGCGCGAGGGCTCGCGCCTGCGGGTCGGCACCCGGAAGGAGCGCAGCGCGTGACCCTCTTCGCGCTCAAACGGCTCGGCGGGGCACTGCTCGTCCTGCTCGCCCTGTCCATCGCCGTCTACGCCCTCTTCTACGTCGCCCCCGGCGACCCCGCCCGCGTCGCGTGCGGGGAGCGGTGCAGCCCGGCACAGATCGCCCAGGTGCGCGAGCAGCTCGGGCTGAACGACTCGGTGGCCGTCCAGTACCTGCACTTCCTCCAGGGGCTGCTGGTCGGCCGCGACTACTCCGGCGGCGCCGGGCTGGTGCTGCACTGCGACGCGCCCTGCCTCGGGTTCTCGTACCAGAACGACCGCGAGGTCACCGAGCTGATCATCGAGCGGCTCCCCGCCACCCTGTCGCTGGCGCTCGGCGCGCTGGTGATCTGGCTCGTCATCGGCGTCGGCACCGGACTGCTGTCCGCGCTGCGCCGGGGCGGGTTCACCGAGCGGGCACTGACCGTGCTCACCCTCGCCGCCACCGGGACCCCCGTCTTCATCCTCGGGCTGCTGCTGCTCATGGCCGTCTGCGCCTACCTCCAGTGGCTGCCCTTCCCGACGTACGTGCCGTTCGGCGAGGACCCGGAGCAGTGGGCCTGGAACCTGCTGCTGCCCTGGGTCACGCTCGGCTTCTTCGAAAGCGCCAAGTACGCCCGCATCACCCGCAGTTCCACGCTCGAAACGCTCGCCGAGGACCACATCCGCACCTTCCGCGCCTACGGAGTGGGGGAGCGGGCGATCGTGACCCGGCACGCGGTGCGCGGCGCCGTGGCCCCGGTGATCGCGCTCAGCGCGGTGGACTTCGGCACGATGATCGGCGGCGCCGTGCTGACCGAGTCGCTGTTCGGCATCCCCGGACTCGGCAAGACCCTGATCGACGGGGTGCGGGTGGTGGACCTGCCCGTCGTGGTGGGCGTCGTCCTCACCATCGGCACGGCCGTCGTGGTCGCGGGCGCCGTCGCCGACCTGCTGTACGCCGTCGCGGACCGAAGGGTGGCCCTGGCATGACGACCGACTCGCTGGTGGAAGTGAGCGGCCTCGTGGTCGATTTCCCGGTGGGCGCGCCGGGGGAGTTCGTCCGGGCCGTCGACGGGATCTCCTTCACCCTGGAGCAGGGGCGGGCCCTGGGCCTCGTGGGGGAGTCCGGCAGCGGCAAGTCCACCGTCGCGGCGGCCCTGTTGGGGCTCCAGCAGGGCACCGGGGCCCGGCTCGGCGGCTCCGTCCGGGTCGGCGGCACCGAAGTCGGCTCCGCCTCCCCGGCCGAGCTGCGCGCCCTGCGCGGCGCCGTGGCCGCCATGGTCTTCCAGGACCCGCTGAGCTCCCTCGACCCGTACTACGCCATCGGCGACCAGATCGCCGAGGTGTACCGCATCCACGCCGACGTCTCGCGGCGCGCCGCCCGGGCCCGGGCCGTGGAGGTGCTGGACCGGGTGGGCATCCCCGACGCCGTACGCCGCTCCCGGGCGCGCCCGCACGAGTTCAGCGGCGGCATGCGCCAACGGGCGCTGATCGCCATGGCGTTGGCGTGCGAGCCGCGGCTGCTGATCGCGGACGAGCCGACCACCGCGCTGGACGTCACCGTCCAGGCGCAGATCCTCGACCTGCTCCACGGGCTGCGCGAGGAGCGCGGCCTCGGCCTGCTCCTGGTCACCCACGACGTGGGCGTGGCGGCGGAGAGCGTGGACGAGCTGCTGGTCATGCGGGACGGCTCCGCGG
The DNA here is from genome assembly GCF_003287915.1 of Streptomyces sp. ICC4. NCBI lineage: Bacteria > Bacillati > Actinomycetota > Actinomycetes > Kitasatosporales > Streptomycetaceae > Streptomyces > Streptomyces sp. ICC4. The sequence continues at coordinate 1,747,406 of NZ_CP030286.1, forward strand.
TGGAGCGGGGGCCGGTCGGTTCGGTCCTCTCGGCGCCCGCCGACCCGTACACCAGGGCCCTGTTGGCGGCGGTGCCGAGGCTGGACGTGCCGCGCCCGGCCCGGCCGGGGGCGGAACCGGGCCCCGGGGCCGCCGCGGAGGCACCCGTGGACGAAGCGCCCGTCGTCGAAGCGTTCTCGCTGCGCAAGGAGTTCGGGCGGGGCAAGCGGCGGGTGGCCGCCGTCGACGGGGTTTCGCTCGCCGTGCGGGCCGGGGAGACGCTCGGGATCGTGGGGGAGAGCGGCAGCGGCAAGAGCACGCTCGGGCGGATGCTCGTCGGACTGCTGGAACCGGGCTCCGGGCAGGTGCGCCACGCGGGCCGGGAGGTGGCGGGCGTGGCCGCGGGCGTGCAGATGGTCTTCCAGGACCCGGTGTCCTCGCTCAACCCGCGCCGCTCCATCGGCGAGTCCATCGCCGATCCGCTGCGCGCGGCCGGAGAGCGCGAGGAGTCCGTGATCCGGGCCCGGGTCGGCGAACTGCTGGTCCGCGTCGGGCTGGAGGAGGCGCACTACGACCGCTACCCGCACGAGTTCAGCGGCGGCCAGCGCCAGCGCGTCGGCATCGCCCGGGCGCTGGCGCCCCGGCCCCGGCTGATCGTCTGCGACGAGCCCGTCTCCGCCCTCGACGTGACCACGCAGGCGCAGGTCACCGCCCTGCTGGCCGAGCTCCAGCGGGAGCTGGGCATCGCGCTGGTCTTCATCGCGCACGACCTCGCGGTGGTCCGGCAGGTCAGCGACCGGGTGGCGGTCATGCGGGGCGGGGCGATCGTGGAGGAGGGCCCGGTCGACGAGGTGTACGACCGGCCGGCGCACGCCTACACCCGTCAACTCCTGGCGGCCGTACCGGCCCTGGACCCGGCGCTGGCGGCCGAGCGCCGACTGCGCCGCCGCGGCCTCGCCGCACCCCGTCCGGACAAGGTGCCGGCACGCTCCTAGTCCTTCTTAGCGTGCTCGAACGCGAACCGTACGGGAAAGTTACGACTCTTCACCCCTTCCGGTGGCGCGACGGACAACCGTCCGTCGCGCCTTCGGCATATCCGCTTGAGTTCGTATCCGGCGGGTCGCCGGACCGACGGAGACCGCCTGCGACGGGAGATCGGGGGTGCCACTCGTGCGGATCGGACTGCTTACGGAAGGTGGTTATCCGTATGCGACGGGAGAAGCCAGGCTGTGGTGCGACCGGCTCGTGCGCGGCCTCCCGCAGCACGAGTTCGAGCTCTACGCGCTGAGCCGCAGCGCCGAACAGGAGGAGCGCGGCCGGGTTCCGCTTCCCGCCCACGTCACCCGGGTCAGCACCGCCCCCCTGTGGGCGCCGGCCGACGACGGGCGCAGCTACGGGCGCCGCGAGCGCCGCCGCTTCGCCGGCGCCTTCACCGAACTGGTCCGGGGCATCTGCCGGGCCGACGCCGTGCGGTTCGCCGACGGACTGTACGCATTGGCCGAACTCGCCTGGGACCAGGGCGGTCTGTGCGCCGCACTGCGCTCCGAGACGGCCGTGCGCGCGGCGGAGTCCGCTTGCCGGGCCCCCGGCGCGAACCGGGCCGTGCAGCGGGCCCAGGTCGCCGACCTGCTGGAGTTCGTGGACGAGCTCGAGCGGCAGCTGCGGCCGCTGTCCCTGGACTGGTACGAGGGCCTGCGCGAGGTCGATGTCTGCCACGCGGCGGCCGGCGGGGTGGCGTCGCTGCCCGGACTGCTGGCCAAACGCTTCTTCGGAACCCCGCTGCTCGTCACCGAGTACGGCGTCCAGCTCCGGGCCCACTACCTGGAGAGCTCCTCGCAGGAAGAGCGGCCGGCCGTACGGGCCCTGCTTGCCGCCTTCCACACCCGGCTGGCCGGCGAGATCTACGCCCGTGCCGACCTGCTCACCCCCGGCAATGCCCACGCCCGGCGCTGGCAGGAGCGGTGCGGGGCCTCGCGCGAGCGGCTGCGCACCGTCTACCCCGGGATGGAGGCGGACCGATTCGCCGCCGTCGGCGAGGACCCGGCCTCCGGGGACCCCGACACGCTCGTGTGGGTGGGCCGCATAGAGCCCGCCAAGGACCTGATCGCCCTGCTGCACGCCTTCGCCGAGGTGCGCAAGGCCGCGCCGCGCACCCGGCTGCGGATCTTCTCGACGGCCGTCGCCGCGGGGGCGGCGGCCGTCCAGTACCTCGCCGACTGCCGCTCGCTCGCCGCACAGCTCTTCCCGGACGAGGCGGCCGACGCCCACGCCGTCGGCGAGAGCCCGGTCACCTTCGAGGAGGTCGGCGGGCCCGAGGCGCCCACCCCGGCCGACGCGTACGGCGCCGGGCGGGTGGTGGTGCTCTCCTCCGTCATCGAGGGCTTCCCCATCGCCCTGGCCGAGGCGATGTTCTGCGGCCGGGCCACCGTGTCCACGGACGTCGGCGCCGTCTGCGAGGTGATCGGCGGGACCGGGCTCGTGGTGCCGCCGCGCAATCCGCGCGCGCTCGCCGAGGCCTGCGTCGCCCTGCTGCACGACCCCGAGCGGGCCCAGCGGCTCGGGGCCGCCGCCAGGGCCAGGGCCCTGGAGCTCTTCACGGTCGAGCAGAACGTCACCGCCTTCCACGAGTCCTACCTCTGGCTGCTCGCCCGCGGCCCGGCCCGGCCCGAAGGGGCCGGCTCCGGGGTGCCCTTCGAGCAGCCGCCCGAGGCGCGGGTCCCCGGGCACTGGGCGACCCCGACGTGGGCCGCGGCTCCCGCCGGGGCCGCGGGCGCCGGCCGGGCCGCGGCCGAGGTCCCGGCGCAGGTCCGGAACCCGGACTCGGATGCGGACCTGGTCCCGGACGCGGATCCGGCCCCGGTCGCCGGTGCGGTCGGCCCGGACCCCGGCGCGTCCGCCGCGGAGCCCGGCCGGGCGTCCGGCACGGCGCGCGTCGCCGTGCCCGTCACGAGCGCGGAGGCGCTGGCATGACCATCCCCCTGGACGAAGCCGTACCCGCCGGGCCCGCGCCCCGCCGCAGGCCCGCCGGAGACCCCGTCAAGGCGCTGCTCCACCGCCACCGCGACCTGTGCGAGCGCGCCGTGGACCCGCTGGAGATCGCCGCCGGGCTGGAGGCGCACGGCATCACCGACCGCACCGCCGCCCGGTTCCGGCACCGCGACGTCTTCTCCCTCGCCGAGGAGCTCTACGCCCGGACCCCCCGCGCGCAGACCGCGCCCGCCCCGCACGCCGGGATCCCCGTCGGCCCCGAGGCGGTACGGGGCTTCGGCTACGCCCTGCTGCCCGGCGCCCTCGCCCTCGGCGCGGCCGCCGCCGGGGTGCCCTGGGCCGGGGCCGTCGCGGTGCTCGCCACGGTGGCCGCCCTCGGGCGGCCGGGCCGGGCCGCCGGCAGCCGCTTCCCGGTCGCGGTGTACCTGCTCGCCGCGGCCGCCCTCGGCTGGGCCGTCCACCGGCACGGGACCCCGCTCGGCCTCGCCCTGGCCGCAGCCGTCGCCCCCGCGCACCTGGCCGGCGCCGTCTTCGCGGCCCGAGCCCGGCGCCGCCTCGCCGGGAGCCGGGCCCTGGACGACTTCGCCGACGGGCTGAGGCCGCTGCTCTTCGGCACGCTCGCGCTGTTCGCCGCCGCCGCCGCGGGGGCGGCCGCGCTGGCCGGGGCCGCGCCGGCGGTGGCCGTACCGCTCGCGGTGCTGCTGTTCCTGATCCGGCTGCTCCTCGGCCACGGCGCCCCGCGCGGCGCGCTCGCCGCCGCCCTGGCCCTCGGCCTCGCCCTGCTCCCGATTCCGGCCGCGCCGTTCGCCGCCGCCGCGGGACTCCTCGTACCCGCCGTCCTCGCACTGTCGCGGGCCTCCGCGCACGCGCGCCCCTGAGCGGCCCGAGCCCATCGGAAGCCGACACCGAAGTACCCCGTACCCCCGTACCGACCCATCCAGCAAGGAGACACAGGACATGACCGGCCAGCCAACCAACCAAGGGGCCACGCGATGAGGGTGCTGCTGATCGGAGCCAACGGATACCTCGGGCGCTACGTCGCGGACCGCCTGCTCGCCGACCCCGCGGTCCAGCTCACCGCGCTCGGCCGCGGCGACGACGCGGACGTCCGCTTCGACCTCGCCACCGGCAGTCCCGGCGCCCTCACCCGGTTCCTCGACGCCGTCCACCCCGGCGTCGTCATCAACTGCGCGGGCGCCACCCGCGGCGGCGCCCGGGAGCTCACCCGGCACAACACCGTCGCCGTCGCCACCATCTGCGAGTCGCTGCGCCGCAGCGGCTGCGGCGCCCGGCTCGTCCAGCTCGGCTGTGCGGCCGAGTACGGGCCCAGCCAGCCCGGGTCGTCCACGGCCGAGGACGCCGTGCCCAGACCTGGAGGGCCGTACGGAGTGAGCAAGCTGGCCGCCACCGAACTGGTGCTGGGCTCCGGGCTCGACGCCGTCGTCCTGCGGGTGTTCTCGCCCGTCGGCCCCGGCACCCCGGCCGGGTCCCCGCTGGGCCGGCTCGCCGAGGCCATGCGGCGCGCGATGCAGTCCGGGGACGGCGAGCTCAAGCTCAGCGGCCTCGGCGTGCAGCGCGACTTCGTCGACGTGCGCGACGTGGCGCGGGCGGTGCACGCGGCCTCGCTGTCGGCGGCCCAGGGCGTCGTCAACATCGGCACCGGGCGCGCGGTCCGGCTGCGCGACGCCGCCGCCGTGCTGGCGCGGGTCGCCGGCTACGGGGGCTCGCTGCACGAGCTGGACCTGCCGCAGCACGCCCAGCACCCGCAGGGGCACGGGCACCCCGGCCGGCCGCAGGGGCTCGCCGCCATCGGCTCCCCGCGCTCCGAGGCCACGGCCGAGCAACTGGCCGCGGCGGCGCAGCCCCCGTACCCCTACCCGGACGGCTGCGGGGCCTGGCAGCAGGCGGATGTCCGCACCGCCCGCGACCGGCTCGGCTGGCGGCCCCGGATCAACCTGGAGGAGTCCCTCGCGGACATCTGGATGGAGGCCGCGTGCCGCATCTGACGACGCCGGCGGCCGAGCCGGCCACCGGGACGGGCAAGGTCGGCCTCGGCGTCCCCGGCTACGCGCACCCGCTGCTGGCCCCGGTCGAGTGGGCCGAGCTGACCCGGCCGGGGACACCGCTGCACTGGGCCGTCCTCAACGTCGCGGACGGGCCGGGCGGCCGGCCCGACCCGCACTGCACGGAGGCCGCCGCGAAGCTGCGCGGCGCGGGCGGCGTGGTCCTCGGCCATCTCGCGATGCGAGACGGGGAGCGCTCCTTCGGGGAGCTCGTCTCCGACGCCCACCGCTTCCGGGACTGGTACGGGGTCGGCGGCTTCTACCTCGCCGACGCCCCGGCCGGACCGGCGGAACTGGCCGCCGTCCGGCGGGTCACCGACACCCTGCGGGGCATCGGCGGGGACCCGCGGATCGTCCTCGGACAGGGCACCCACCCGTGCGAGGGCTATGTGGAGACCGCCGACCAACTGGTCACCTTCTCCGGGACCTGGGCCGACTACCGCTGGTCGCAGGTGGCGGAGTGGACGGCGGACCATCCGCCGGAGCGGTTCTGCCACCTCGTGCACGGGGTGCCGCGCACGCACCTGGAGGAGGCGGTCCGGATCGCCCGCTGGCAGGGCGCGGGGACCATCTGGTTCACCGACCGCAGAGGGGCGGCCGACCGGGACCCCTGGGCGTCGATGCCCGGGTACTGGGACGAAATCGTCTCGCGGATCGGACCGGGTGTCTCGGAATGAAGGAGGGCGTGGCAGTGTTACGGGAAGAACCACCGTTAAGACTTAATCATCTACGGAGTCCCCGTGTCGCTGCCACCCCTGGTAGAGCCAGCTGCTGAGCTCACCGTTGACGAGGTCCGTCGGTACTCCCGCCACCTGATCATCCCCGACGTGGGGATGGACGGCCAGAAGCGCCTGAAGAACGCCAAGGTGCTGGCCGTGGGCGCGGGCGGCCTCGGCTCGCCCGCCCTCATGTACCTGGCCGCGGCCGGCGTCGGCACGCTGGGCATCGTGGAGTTCGACGAGGTCGACGAGTCGAACCTCCAGCGCCAGATCATCCACAGCCAGGCGGACATCGGCCGTTCCAAGGCCCAGTCGGCCCGCGACAGCGTGCTGGGCATCAACCCGTACGTGAACGTGGTCCTTCACGAAGAGCGGCTCGAAGCCGAGAACGTGATGGAGATCTTCAGCCAGTACGACCTCATCGTCGACGGCACGGACAACTTCGCCACGCGCTACCTCGTCAACGACGCCTGCGTGCTGCTGAACAAGCCGTACGTGTGGGGCTCGATCTACCGCTTCGACGGCCAGGCCTCGGTCTTCTGGTCCGAGCACGGCCCGTGCTACCGCTGCCTCTACCCGGAGCCGCCCCCGCCGGGCATGGTCCCGAGCTGCGCCGAGGGCGGCGTGCTGGGCGTGCTCTGCGCGTCCATCGGGTCCATCCAGGTCACCGAGGCCATCAAGGTGCTCACGGGCGTCGGCGAGTCGCTGGTCGGCCGGCTGATGATCTACGACGCCCTGGAGATGCAGTACCGCCAGGTCAAGGTCCGCAAGGACCCCGACTGCGCGGTCTGCGGTCCGAACGCGACCGTCACCGAGCTCATCGACTACGAGGCCTTCTGCGGCGTCGTGTCGGAGGAGGCCCAGGAGGCCGCGCTCGGCTCGACGATCACTCCCAAGCAGCTCAAGGAGTGGATCGACAACGACGAGCCGATCGAGATCATCGACGTCCGCGAGATCAACGAGTACGAGATCGTCTCGATCCCCGGCGCGAAGCTGATCCCCAAGGGTGAGTTCCTGATGGGCACGGCCCTCGCGGACCTGCCGCAGGACAAGCGCATCGTCTTGCACTGCAAGACGGGTGTCCGCAGTGCGGAGGTCCTCGCGGTCCTGAAGTCCGCGGGCTTCGCGGACGCGGTCCACGTCGGCGGCGGCGTCATCGGCTGGGTCCACCAGATCGAGCCCGAGAAGCCGGTCTACTAGGTCTACCGGGTCTACCGGGTCTACCGGCAGTCCCCGCAGGGGTCGTACCGCGCACCGCGCGCGTACGGCCCCTGCGGCGTTCCCGGGGTCAGACGGCGGAGGGGGAGGCGTTCGGCGCGGCGGTGCAGACCGTGCCGGACGCGGGCGCCTTCCCGTCCAGCAGGTAGGAGTTCACCGCCTGCTGCACGCACGGGTCGCCGCTGTTGTAGGCGCCGTGCCCCTCGCCCTTGTAGGTGAGCTCCACGCCGACGCCCGGGCCGAGCCGCTCCACCATCTTGCGCGCGCCCTCGTACGGGGTCGCGGGGTCACCGGTGTTGCCGATCACCAGGATCGGCGCCGAGCCCGGGGCGGAGACGTCCGGGGTGTTCCAGGCGCCCGCGACGGGCCAGTCGGTGCAGCTCATCATGGACCAGCCGAGGAAGTTGCCGAAGACGGGCGAGGCGGCGCGGAAGTCCGGCAGCTTCGCCTTCGTCTGCTCCAGGGTGTAGCGCTCCTTGGAGTCCGCGCAGTTGATGGCCGTGTTCGCGGCGCCGATGTTGCTGTAACGGCCCTGTTGGTCCCGCCCGTTGAGCGCGTCCGACAGGGCGAGGAGCAGCTGTCCCTGCCCGCCCTCGGCCTCGTCGAGCCCCTGCTCCAGCAGCGGCCACAGCTCCTTGGAGTACAGGGACTGGGCGATGCCGTTGGTGGCCGAGGTCTCGGTGAGCTGCCGGTCGCCGGAGCCGGCGATGGGCTTGGCCGCCAGGTCCTTCTGGAGCTTGATGATGTTCGCCTCGATCTCCTTGGCGGTGCTGCCCTGGAGCCGGCAGGCGTCGCCGCGGTTCACGCAGTCCTGGGCGAAGTTGCCGAGCGCGAGCTGGAAGCCCTTGGCCTGGCCGAGACCCCCCTCCTCGGAGGTCTTGGTCGGGTCGACGACGGCGTCGAAGACGGCCCGCCCGACGTTCTTGGGGAAGAGGTGGGCGTAGACCCCGCCGAGCTCGGTGCCGTAGGAGATGCCGAAGTAGTGGAGCTTCTCGTCGCCGAGGGCCTGGCGGATCCGGTCCAGGTCGCGGGCGGCGTTCTCCGTTCCGACGTGGGGCAGCACCTTGCCGGAGTTCTTCTCGCAGGCCTTCTGGTACGTGTCGATGGTGGCGAGGAAGTCCTTCTCCTGCGCCGGGGTGGCGGGGGTGGAGTCGGAGGCGTAGTACGCGTCCAGCTGCTTGTCGTCCTCGCACTTCACGGGCGCGCTGCGGCCGACCCCGCGCGGATCGAAGCTGACCAGGTCGTACCGGTCGCGCAGGGCCGCGTACTCGGTCGCGGCGCCGGGCAGGGTGGTGATGCCGGAGCCGCCGGGGCCGCCGAAGTTGAAGACGAGCGAGCCGATCCGCTTGTCCTTGTCACGGGCCTTGGCCCGGATGAGCGCGAGGGGGATCGTCTCGCCCTCGGGCTCGGCGTAGTCCAGGGGCACGTCGAGGACCGCGCACTGCCAGTCCTTGCCCGGCACCTGCCCGCCGCCCTCCGCCGCGGTGGGGGCCTCGCAGTCCCCCCACTTCAGCTTCTTGGCGCCCTGCGCGGCACCGTCCTTGCCCCTCTTCTCCTTGCCGCCGCCGTCGGAACAGGCGCTGGTGGCGAGCAGCGCGGCGGCGGTGACGGCGGCAGCGGCGACCCGGAGGGAGTTTGTGGGCATGTCCCCATCCTGTGGGCGGCCCGTCCGGCGCGCCCCCGCGCTGACCCATCCGGGTCAGCGGCCGCGGAGGCGGGCGGGGGCAGGGATGGTGGCCCCTGATCACTGCTGGCCACCCGGTCCGGTCGTCAGTCCCGTCGCCGTCCTGCACCAGCCCTGGCTTCGGAACTCCACCACCGCACCGTCCTGCGCACTGCATCTACGGGTACTACGGGTACTGCGTGTACTACTGCCGGCAGTTCGTCTCTGCCAGGCCCTGCTGTCTCGCTGGGCTACGAGAGAAACCATAGCCACGTCACCGTCCAATGTCTACTCCAGCCGAGATAGATTTGCTCCTGGCTGGTCAGGAGGTAATCGGGCTCGAACACGGCCGCTCCCTGAGGCTGCCGAGCTGGACCTGGACACCGGACGCGCCGCCGAGTTCGCGACGCCACTGCGGCGAGCGGTTGCCGATCCCGGCCGCTCCAGGGGAGCGGAGGAGGCGCAGGGGCTGTTGCGGCCAACCGGAAACGGTGTCCAACGGGGTGGAAGAATCGTTTTGACGCACGTGACGGATGATCATGGGGCATGCCTCGACCGCAGTGCTCAGGCCGGCAGCGGCAAGCGCAGAGCCGCTGCCCGTCTTCCGGAACAACTGCGCCGGCGGCCTTCCCGTAGTCCGGCGCACGCCGGTGGGCAGGCCGGTGGAGAGGTCCCGGACGAGAGCGCACCCCTGTACGCGCGGCTGGCCGAGGAGTGGGCGGCCCGCGGCGCCACCGTCCCCTGCCGCCTTGACCCGCTGTGGCAGCGTCTGGTCTCTGCCGTGCACTTCCGGCGCGAAACGGAAAGGACGCTGCGGCAGCTGTATCTGGCAGGGGACGCCCATCCTGATGACGGCGCAGCCGCGTCGGTTCGAGGGGAGGTACTCGCGTGATCCACGGCTCGCTGGTGTGCCGGGGCTGTTCCGGCACCCTCTACGCCGTTTCCACCACCTGCGTCCATTCGGCTCCCTTGCCGACCTGGGAAGTCGATCACGACCGCACCACGGTCTCCTGCCCCTTGCGGCCTCTCCTGCCCCTGGAAGGGGCGGCCGCTCATATCTCCGAGCTTCCCCACGCCGATCACGTCCTGACGGCACCGGCGTGACGCGATCCCGGGCTCACCGTCAAAGCCCTGTGTGCCCCTGCCTACCCGGGGTAAGCGGGACAAGGCGGCACTGATCCCACGCGAGGACGCCGTAGGACGGTGTGAAGGACATGCGCCACCCGAGCACGACCGACAGCCATGCTGCCCACCCGTTGGAGTCCGCCTGCCGGCCCGTGCGGACGGCGCAGGCCCGCATCCCCGTCGGTCGGTCCGCTCCAGACGCGGATCAGGCCGCGCAGCGAACGCTGCGCGGCCTGATCCAGTACTCCTCGGATCCCGCCGACATCGCAGACGTCCGCTGTTCGGGCGCCTGCGAGCTGTACGGAAAGCCGCGAGCGCCGATCGCGGCGGCCGCGCGGGCGGGGCGGGGAAGGGTTAGGCCGGGGAAGGGTTAGGCCGGGGTGATGTTCTCGGCCTGGGGGCCCTTCTGGCCCTGGGTGATGTCGAACGTGACGACCTGGCCCTCCTGGAGCTCGCGGAAGCCCGAGGAGTTGATCGCGGAGTAATGGGCGAACACGTCCGGGCCGCCACCGTCCTGGGCGATGAAGCCGAAGCCCTTCTCAGCGTTGAACCACTTCACAGTTCCCGTAGCCATATCCATGCCTTCCAGTCGATGAACGCCTCCCGCTCCATGCGGAAGGCGGAGGTGATCGTCCTGGTTCCTGCGGCACAGCACAGCAAAACGCCCACACCAAGGCGTGGGCAAAGGGGACTTCCGAACCACGACAGCTGACGCAGACGCTACACGCCCCCCACGGCCCGTCACCATAGGGAGCAAGGTGCGTCATACCTCCGACACGCGCGAGCGGGAGTGCCCACCGCGACCGGCGGGCACGTCCACCTCAGGCCGCCGTGCGCGGGCGCCCTTCGGACGCGGGGGAGTGGTGCTCGGCGTTGACGCGCTGAGCTTCCTCGAGTCGGATCTCGAGCATCACGATCCGACAGGCGGCTTCAATGGGAGTGCCCTGGTCGACGAGTTCCCGGGCGCGGGCGGCAATGCGCAGCTGGGAGCGGGAGTAGCGGCGGTGACCGCCCTCGGAACGCAGCGGGGTGATCAGGTGGGCCTCTCCAATGGCGCGGAGGAAGGCCTGGGTGGTACCGAGCATCTCTGCGGCCCGGCCCATCGTGTAGGCGGGGTAGCCGTCGTCGTCGAGACGGCTGAACGAGTCGTCTGCTGTCATCGCACCTCACTGCGAAACAGGTGGAGGAAGGGGTCGGAACGTGGGGAGGGGCCCTGGCGCGTACGACACCAGGGCCCCGAAGGAACTGCTACACCATCTGCCGGCCCTGTTACTGCGCCGGCCTTCTGTTTCCGCTGACCCGGCCGAGATGCTGCCGGGAATGCGGGGATCGCGGTTGCTTGACCGGAGACCACCTCACTATCGATGTCCTGCGGTACCCGGACTCAGACGTACGTCCGGGCGATCCTGATGGCGCTTCAACTCCTCCGTTCATCCCTCGGTGTCAACTAGTTACCAAGCGGGGGACTGCGTACTGCTGGTACTTCTCTTACTGCTGTACTGCTGTACTGCTGTACTGCTGTACTGCGAACCGCTTGTACTGCTCGTGGCCTGACCTAGCGCCACTTCGGCAGCCAGCCCCGTCGCCCGTCGTGCGTCTGCTCTGGCTTGGAACCCCACTGCCGAACTTCCCGGTGCGCGCGCCCGCAGCCGACGCCTTCACCGAGGTGCTGCTCACTGACTTCACTGCTGGGTACTGCACCTACAGGTACTGCTACTGCGTCAACTGCGGTACTGCTCGCGGTGGCCCCTGATGCCTGCGGGCCACCCGGTCCGGTCGTCAGTCCCGTCGCCGTCCTGCACCAGCCCTGGCTTCGACACTCCACCACCGCACCGCACTGCGCACTGCAACTACGGGTACTGCGTGTACTACTGCCCGGCAGTTCGTCCCTGCCAGGCCCTGCTGTCTCTCTGGGTTACGAGAGAAACCATAACCACGCCACCGCCCAATGTCTACTCCAGCCGAGATAGATTTTTGAGTGCGTGTCTCTGAGGTAATCGGGTCCTGTCAGGTTGAACTGTCGTGGGTCAGGGAACAACGACCGGGCAGGCAAGGTCCGGACACCGACACCAGACCAGGAGCGCGCGATGACCACGATGAGCGCCGAGCGCACAGTCCTTCGTCCACTGTCCGCCGTCGCCGAGGCGCGCCAGGCCGCCCGGTCCTTCCTCGAAACCCTCGGGCAGCCGGCCATCGAGCCGGAGCACGCCGATACCGTGATCCTGGTCGTCTCCGAGCTCGTGACCAACGCCCTGCGTCACGGCGGCGGCGCCTACGTGCTTCGCCTGGCCGCGCACCCCGACACCGTCGAGGTCTCCGTCGAGGACTCCAGCCCCCGACCGCCGCGCATGCGAACCCCCGACCTGGTCGACGGCACCGGCGGTTTCGGCTGGCACATGGTCAATGACCTCGCCCACGCCACCATCGTCACGCCCACGCCCGAAGGCGGGAAAATCGTACGGGCCCTCCTGCCCCGTCGGACCGGCGGATAGGCGCGAGCCCGCGGTCGAGTAGCTCCGATCCAGGGCCTCTCCGCGCGGAGTCCTGGCGGTCAGGACCCGGTGCCGGGCAGGAGGCGGAAGACCTGGTCCAGGCCGATGATGCGCAGGACGCGCAGGGTGTGGGCGGGGACGGCGGCGAGTGCGATGTCGGCGTGGGCGGCCCGTACGTGGTTGCGGGCGGCGATCAGTGCGCTGATGCCGCTGGAGTCGCAGAATTCCATGCGGGCGAGGTCCAGGACGAGGCGGTTCACCCATCTGCGCTTCCTGGTGGGTACGCGGAAGGGCCCGATCGGCGTGTGCCGGTCGGGCCCTCTTCGCTGGGCGGGTGGCGGTGTGCGCCGGCCTGCCGGTCAGGCGGTGATGGGGGTGCCGAGCATCGCGGAGGCCCGCTGGAGGGGGTTGGGCACGCGTGTGGGCGCGGTGGTCCGGGGGAGGCTGCTGCGGCAGGTGAAGCCGAGCTGGGTCATGGCGCGCAGGACTTCGCCGATGCTGAAGTCGCGGCGGTCCTGGCGGGTGAGGACCTGGCCGACCTGCTTGACGGGGTAGGTGCGGCGGCCGATGATCACGGACTCGCCGAGGACTTCTTCGGGCTTGACGCCCTTCATGGACTCCAGGACACCCGACTTGGTCAGCTCGAACGGGAAGCGGGCGATGACACAGCGCATGATGCCTCACAGGGAGAAGGAGGGGACGGTCGTGCGGCGGTGAGGTGGTTCAGCGGGCGAGGGCGAGGACGCCCAGGGCGCTGCCTTGTCCGTCGACGACGGGCAGGGCGGTGAGGCTGCGGTAGTGCATCGCGTGCTCGGCCTCGGCCATGGTGGTCATGGGTGAGGTGAACGGCCCGCGGTCGCCGAGGACATCGCGCAGACGGAGCCGGTCGGTGTACGCGGCGCTGTCGCGGATGGCGGTGAGCTGGGCCTGGGTGATCAGTCCGGTGCACAGGCCGTCCTCGTCGCAGACGAGCAGATGGTCTGTGCGGGAGCCGGCCGTGACGGCCAGGGCCACCTCGACGGTCATGTCGTCGCAGACCTGCGGACCGGCGGCTTCCATGGCCTGGTCCACCGTGCGGTGGGTGAGGTCGGCGTGCGCGGAGCGGGGCTGCATCTGGACCAGCGTCAAAATCTGCCTCCTGCAGAGATGGGTCAGTTTCCGGATCACGTGGTTCTCAGGCCGCCGCATCGAAGGAGGACTGCCGTGCGCTCGCGCGCCGGGCGGCCGAGGCGGGGCCGCGGCGGCCGCGGGAGGCCGTGCTGCGCTTGGGCCGCTCGGAGACCGGTGCGGTGATGGTGACCGGAATGCCGGAGGGGGTCTGGGCGCCGGTGATGCGGTTGAGGGCCTCGTCGCCGGAGCGGACCTGGGTGGTCTGCGGGGTGATGCCCGCGGCCTGCATGAGGCGTGCCATCTCGCGGCGCTGGTTGGGGGTGACCAGGGTGACGACGCTGCCGGACTCGCCGGCGCGGGCGGTACGGCCGCCGCGGTGCAGGTAGTCCTTGGGGTCGGTCGGCGGGTCGACGTTGACGACGAGGTCGAGGTTGTCGACGTGGATGCCGCGGGCGGCGACGTTGGTGGCGACCAGCACGGTGACGTGGCCGGTCTTGAACTGGGCCAGGGTCCGGGTGCGCTGGGGCTGGGATTTGCCTCCGTGCAGGGCGGCGGCGCGGACCCCGCTGTTGAGGAGGTCCTGGGTGAGGCGGTCCACGGCGTGCTTGGTGTCGAGGAACATGATCACGCGGCCTTCGCGGGCGGCGATCTCCGTCGTCGTCCGCTGCTTGTCGGCGCCGTGGACGTGCAGGACGTGGTGCTCCATCGTGGTGACCGCGCCCTGCGAGGGGTCGAGGGAGTGCACGACGGGGTCGGTCAGGTAGCGGCGCACCAGCAGGTCGACGTTGCGGTCCAGGGTGGCGGAGAACAGCATTCGCTGGCCTTCGGGGCGGACCTGGTCGAGGAGGGCGGTGACCTGGGGCATGAAGCCCATGTCGGCCATCTGGTCGGCCTCGTCCAGGACGGTGACGGCGACCTGGTTCAGGCGGCAGTCACCACGGTCGATGAGGTCCTTGAGCCGGCCCGGGGTGGCGACGACCACTTCGGCCCCGGCGCGCAGCGCAGCGGCCTGCCGGTAGATGGGCATGCCGCCGACGACGGTGGCCAGGCGCAGCTTGACCGCGCGGGCGTAGGGGGTGAGCGCGGCGGTGACCTGCTGGGCGAGCTCACGGGTGGGTACGAGGATCAGCGCGAGCGGCTGCCCCGACTCGGCGCTCTGGCCGGCGGTACGGGCCAGCAGGGCGAGGCCGAAGGCGAGGGTCTTGCCGGAGCCGGTGCGGCCACGGCCCAGGACGTCACGGCCCGCGAGGGTGTTGGGCAGGGTGGCGGCCTGGATCGGGAACGGCGTGGCCATGCCCTCACGGGTGAGCGTGGTCAGCAGTTGGGCCGGCATGTCGAGGTCGGCGAAGGCCTCGACGGCAGGCAGCGCGGGGGTGATCGTCTTCGGCGGTGCGAACTCGCCCTGGATCGCGGCGGGCCGACGGCCGTATCCGCCCGAGCGGCTCGGACCACCGGAGCGGCTCGGGGCTCCGGAACGGCTCGGGGTCGAAGAGCCGAAGCGGCTGCCCCGGCCGGAACCGGCGCCGGCGCCGAAAGCGGGGCCGCCGGTGCGGCTGCGGGTGCGGGAGGAGCGGTCGTTCGTACGTGCGGGGTTCATGCGGAACCTTCCTTGATGCGGCACGTATCAAGGAATTCCCGCAGCGTAGAAGCAGCGCAGGGAATTGCGAGAACGGGCCGAATGGAATGCGAAAGCAGATCTGGCGGACAGGGAATCTGTACGGGCCAGGCGCTGAAACAAGGTGGCGTCACGTGGACGCGGCAACCAAAGTAATTAACTCGGGTGTAGCCCCGAGAGGGCCAGTCGGCCGGATCTCTCACTGTTCGAACCGCGGGTGGACCCACCGCGGGAAATGCATGCAGCTGGGGCCCGCACCCCGAGGGATGCGGGCCCCAGCTGCAGAATGCGTGTCAGCGCTTAGGCGGGAACGATGTTCTCGGCCGTCGGGCCCTTCTGGCCCTGCGCGATGTCGAAGGTGACCTTCTGGCCCTCGTTCAGCTCGCGGAAGCCCTGGGCGGCGATGTTCGAGTAGTGGGCGAACACGTCAGGGCCGCCACCGTCCTGCTCGATGAAGCCGAAACCCTTTTCCGCGTTGAACCACTTAACGGTACCAGCAGCCATGTCATATCTCCTTTGGGGCAATACATCGGCGACTGCACTGTGCGGACGCCGTGTCGCCGCGATGATGCCCCGCCCGGTAAATGACCGGGAAATACAAAGCGCTTCCAGTGGAATGAATTCCGGCTGGAGGCGCTTGAAGTTCTTGGGTACCACAACTGCAACCGAGATCGACAGTAGCATGCTGCAGCGGCCTGTGTGCGTGAGATATTTCCGTCCGCCGTGTTGCGGTAGAAACTCTCCCCGCGGGATCCGTTAAATCCTTAGGTCGCGGTGACAGATATTGATTCGCCCCGACCGCAGCGTTTTTTAGGTGTTCGCCACCGGCTGCAGGAGGCGGCAGCGAAGTCGGCTGGTTGGGGACGTGTTGGGGACAGGTTCCGACGTGGCGGACCGTTGGAGCGGTCCTCGCGGTGACGAAGTCCTGTACGGCAACGAACGCGAAGTCGTGGTCGTGGAGATGGTCTGGGTACCCGGAGGGGGCTTGACGGTGCGCAGTCCTCCCGTGCCCAAGTGCTCGATAGGACCCCCTCCGGCGGCTGGGGCGCCTGGGGTCGGTGGGGTGCTGTGCCCCCGCGAGCTGGGAAGCGTGGGCGGGGTGGTTGATTGTCCGCATTTCAGGGTGCGAACTGGCGAATCGGAGCGGGCCTGTGGTGTGGGTCACGCGAATTCCTGCTCGCGGTGTGAGCTGAAACAACCAGCCTGGCCCTGCTGGCCAGGGCCAGAGCACTATCACCGCTGAGAGCGGCCTGGCCCTACCCGTAGGGCCGGACCTGGGAGACTAGGGATCATGACCGACCGTCGACCGCTCTCGCTGCCCGCCTTCTCCGAGCCCGCTTCCGACGCTCCCGTACCCGCCCGGGCGGGTGGACGCCGGCTGGTGCCGGTCGAGCAGGGCGCCGACTTCCGCCAGCCGCCCGGCGAGGCCGAGCCCGAGCCCGCACCCGCCCCGGCCCGACGTCCGCTCGCCCCCGGCAGCCCCGCCTTCTCAGACCCGGACCGCCAGATCTGAGCGCTACCACCACGGATTGCGCCACGTCCAGGATCAGCTCACCACCTAGCCCCACAGCCCGGTGTGCCAGCGCCTCCACCTGGACAGTGGTCGTAGCCGGCCCGGCTCCCGCCTCGGATACCGTGTTCCTCTACGGGGTGCCATAACAGATGTGACGCCCCCCACCGGAGGTAGGTCAGCGTATGAGTTCAAAGCGCAGCAAGAATCCAGCCCTGCCCGTACTTGACGACGCATTCCGACTCGAGTCGGTCAAGGACGCCGAAGAGTCCACCCGTGACTTGGCCGCGCGGCTGGCCACCACCGAGCTGCGCCGCGTTTCCCACCCGGGCCGGGTCACCTGGGAGCCCACCGATCAGGCCGAGCCCGTACCGGTCCCGCCGACTGTGGTCGACGGTGACGGGGACCTGTGGCTGCGGGACCGGGGCACTGGAACCTGGACCATGCCCGAGTTCAACCCGAAGGAATTCCCGGCCCGCTGTGGCGAGGTTCTGACGTGGAACCAGCTTGCCCGCGAGTTCGGCCCGCTGACCGCACTGGCCGACGACCGCCGCATCGGCGGCGGCCGGCGCTGACCGCGCAGCCTTCTGGATGCCGCGCCCCTGAAGCGCCCGTTACGGGTAGCTGGGAGCTCCAGCTCACCGCCGAGCTCGACGATGGCGGCGATCAGGTGAGCGTGGTGGTGGCGTGCGACAGCCTCGAGCAGCGTGGTGCGGGCCTGGCGCCACCCGATGTCCTCGGTGCGGCCGGCGTCGGTGGACCAGCCGGGTAGCGGTTGGCCTTCAGCTGCCGTGGTGAGCGCGCGGCCCAGCTCGCCGATCGACTGCTGCCAGTCGGCCAACTGCCCGAGCAGGCCGCGCACCAGCTCGTCGACGGCGGCCGCCGGGCCGGCGCCGAAGGCCCGCGCTTCGGCGCCGGCCTCGGCGAGGACGTCTTCGTCCAGGTCCTCGAGGGCCTCACGCCACGGAGCGGCCGCAGCGTCGAAAGCGGCGGGCGAACACGGCAACGGGGTGCTGATGAGGATTCGTGAAAATGGCTCTGACCGGAGTTCCGTGAACGGCTGCTCGTGAGCTGACCACAGAGGGCTGATCGGTAGGATCTGCGGGTGATGAAGGAGCCTGTGGTCCAACTTTCAGAAGCGGAGTACCGCAACGTCTGGGACCGTTTCGACGCGGAGTTCGCCTTTCATCCCGGTATGAACCAGGCTAAATGGCCGGCTATCAAGGAGCCTCTCGACTCCGTTACCTGGAGCTTGGCCTCGTTGGACGACGACCCTGAATATGAGCGGCTCGACCGGCTCGTCGAGGTGGTCGAGCAGGGCCTTACAGCCTGCGTACCTCCGCAAGGCACGCTGTTCGCACTGGACTGGCAACACGCCTCGTTCCGATTCTCGCCTCACCTCGTTCGCGGCTCCGAACAGGAGCAGTGGCCCCTGAGCCCGTACCCCGATGGCGACTACTACATCTACCTGTCAGAGGACTTCCTGACCGGCAGCTTCGGTCACCCCTGGGAGGGGTCACTGTGCCTGTTCGGGCAGGGTCTCCTTGATGTCGCATCAGCGAAGATCGATGACATCCTGGGCTCTCCGATCCGCAGGTCTGGCCAGCATTCTCATCACGTATCGCGCGTCGATGGACTCAGGAACGCGCGAGAATCCGGGTCCGAAGAAGGGTGAACGAGGCTCGGCCGTACATGGCCCGCTTGATTGTCTTGACCCTGTTGACGTGGCCTTCGACGACGCCTGAGCTCCAGCTCAGGGTGAGTCCCGCGGTGACGGCGTCGAGGTCTTGGCGGAGGAAGCCTGCGAAGCCGCTGATTGGCTTCGGTGCGTCTCGCTCGGCCTGGCGGATCCACTCGGTGAGCAGGAAGCCGCGTCGGTGGCGGAGGAGTTCGGCGAAGGCTCGGGCAAGGTCGCAGGCACGGGCGATGTCGGGGCAAGCGATGCGTACTTCGAGCAGGCGGCGGTCGAGTTCGGGTGGGAGTGTGTCCTGCGGTCGCATGATCCAGCCGGTGATCTTGCGAGGGCTGGGGATGTCGGCGCGGACGGGTTCGGCGTTGCCGACGCGAAGGGCCGCGAGGTGTTTGCGGACGACCTGGCGACTGCCTCGGTAGCCGCGTTCCTGGATCTCCAGGAAGAGGCGGCTACCGCTGACCTGGCCGAGACTCTCGGTGAACCGGGTATTGAGGTATGGCTTGAACGGTTCCAGCACTCCTGCCGGGCGTCGTTCGTTGGCGGAGGCGAGCAACTGGTCGAGGTCAGTGTCGCGGAACCGTCGGACGGTCTTGCGGTCGAGGTGGAGACGACGGGCGATGGCGCTGATCGTCCAGCCAGCCGCAACGAGTTTCTGGACGTCGGTGTAGCGGTGCCGGGTCCGTTCGACGATCTGCGTCCGGGGTAATTCGTGGACTGGGACCTGTATGGGCGGTGGTGCCTCTCGGATGCGGCCGGTCTCCTCGTCGGCCCGTTTGCGCAGGCAGGCGCGGTGCTGGTGGCAGGTCTTCTCCACTGCGGCGGCGAGGTTTTGGAGCAGGTGCCAGCGGTCGGCGACTTCCACAGCGTCGGGGGCCGCTTGCTTGATTGCCCGCGTGTAGGCCGAGGCCCGGTCTCGGCAGATGATCTCGGCGCCGGGATGGTTGCGCAGCCAGGCGGCCAAGGTCTCGGAGGTGCGGTCGGGCAGGACGTCCACGACCTGGCCGGCCTCCACGTCGACCAGGATGGTTCCGTACGTGCGGCCCTTGCGAAAGGCGAACTCGTCGACGCCGAGGACCCGCGGGGACCGTTCCGGCGCCATCGGGGGCTCCAGAAGTCCCAGCAGCCGCGTCCGTCCTGCGACGAGATGCAGGCGACGGCACAACCGTTCGCCGGCCCGGCCGCCGAGCTCGACCGCGACCCGGCGGAGCCATGTCTTCAGCCCGAGGCTGGAGCGACGGTACCGCTCGCTCAGGCCACTGACCTGTTCGACGAAGGTCCGCCGCCGGCACGTGGCCCGGTCGCAGAAGAATCGTCGGACGCGCAGCCTGACCAGTAGCTTTCTCCCGGTCAAAGGCCGCTCGGCCAGGCGCCTCTCGTAGCAGGAATGCACCCGTCGAGCCCTGGCGTTGCATCCCGGGCATCTGGACGGCGGACCGCACGCAGCCGCCACGACGACCAGGATGTCCGCCGTGAACTCCACACCCTCCAAACGCACGTCGACATCCGGAAACAGCACATCATCCAGCGAGCAAACCCCCACCAGCAATGGATGCCCTGCCGGAACGTTCCTTCACACACCCCCTGACCTGGGGATTCACGGAACTCCGGTCAGAGCCGTGAAAATCCCCAGGGTCGCTCTTCCCCTCAGCTGGTTGGGGGTTGAACGTTCTGGGGAGCCTGGGGAGCCTGGGGAGGCAGCGCTGGACTGGCGCCCCGACTGGCTCGGCGGCGATGAGGTAGACACGCGGGTCCGGCTTCGCGACACCGATGTGGGCGGTGTTCACCACGGCGTCGGCGAGGACGTCCAGCCCCTGCCGAGCGAGATCCGAATCCAGCCGCGTGGTCGCGTTGGAGACCAGGGCGACGGTGACGGCCTTGCGGGCGCGCTTGAGCAGGGCGACGACCTCTTGATCAACGCGTGGCATGAGGTCGGACCAGGCGGTGACCACGGCGCGGGCGCGGTCCATCTCCCCGAAGCCGATCTCGCGATCGCCGAGGCCGCCGCCCGGCTCGTACCGCGTGCCCGGGTAGCCGGACAGGAAGCCCCTGCCAAGGCGGCCGCGGAGCCGGAAGAAGGCGCGGAGCACGTGCCGGATCGTGCCGATCCGTCGGCGGGAATCCCAGAGGCCGCTGGCACGTCCGCTCACGCACCGCTCACGCAAACGGCCCCGGACGCGGAGTCCGGGGCCGAATGGAGCGCCTTCCTGGGAAGAAATCCCAGGTCGGCGGCTTGCGTGCTGTGCCCTCGGCAGGATTCGAACCTGCGACACCCGCTTTAGGAGAGCGGTGCTCTATCCCCTGAGCTACGAAGGCGGGGGCTTGTCGGAAACGTTGCCGGAACCCCAGAGGGATCACGTGAGCTGCCTCGACAAACATGCTGGTCAGATGACGTGCATACACCCAGATGGAGATGCCCTCGCGGACACTTTCCCGGGCACACGCCTGGTAGTCGTCTGACCGCTGACAGCCTAGCGGATGGTGCTGGGAGTGGTCGCATGGATTGCCGTGGGAGTGGGCCTGAGGTGAAGGCATGGTCGTGACCTGGGGTTTCTGAGCGTCTGGGGTGGTAGATGCGGGCGGCGGGTCGACGCGGTGGGTTCGGATCAGGCCGGTGTTCTCGTCGGAGATTTCCACAGTGCGGGATTTCGAGGGCGCTTTGGGGACGGTGGCGTCCCCGACCAGGAGCTGGCGGCGCTCAGGTCGACTCCAGACCTTGGGGGCGTCCGCGGGGAAGAGTCCCATGAGCCTGCTGGCAGCCGGTGGGCCGTTGATGGTGGCTTCTTGCGCGGGCTGCCCTGGGTATGGCGACGGCCGCCCTCCCGACTACAGGAAGGCGGCCGTGTTGGCTAGTGAAGTCCCGTGCTACGGGGTCGGGGCGGGCAGTGTCACTGTGGCCAGGGACGGAATGGTCCAGCGTTGGGCGTCGTCTCCGTGGCAGTCCCACAGCCAGAGCTGGATGCCGGGTGTGGTGTTCATGTGATCCAGGTCGATGCACCGGCCGGAGGCCGGATTGTAGACAGAGCCGTCCGCGCGGGGGAGGAACGTCTGGTTGGGCCCTTGGTTGCAGGTCCACAGCTGTAGCAGGGTGCCGGCAGCTGTGGCCGCGCCGGTGGCGTCGAGGCATTTGCCTTGGATGCGAATGGTTCCGTCGCCTCGGATTTCGAAGTTCTGGTTGTCGCCACCTCCGCAGGTCCAGATCTCGATCTTGCTGCCGTCATTGGTGGAGCCGTGGTCGTTGTCCATGCAGTTGGCTGCTGCGGCGGTCAGCGTGATCGGGCTCTTGGTGCCGACTGCGGCGGGGGCGGCGGCGTACGGGTAGGTGGCGAAGTTGCTGACGCCGCCCTTCAGACTGTCCAGGGGCGCGCCGTTGGCCTTGTAGCGTCCGAAGACGAGCGAGCCGCTGGGGGCGGGGCTGGTCGAGGCCTTGTGCGTGCCGCTTCCGGCGAGCACGCCGTTGACGTAGAGGCTCATCAGGCCGCTGTCGGCGTTGTAGACGGCAGTCAGGTGGGCCCACGCTCCGGGGGTGAAGACGGCTGCGTTGTTGGTTGCGGAGGTGTAGTCGAAGGGATAGCCGTTGGCGTCCGCGTAGGCCAGGCCGAAGTGCCACTGGGAGGTGGATTCCTCGGCGTAGAGGCGGAACGAGCTGCCGCGCGTGAGGTCCTGGCTGGCGATGATGCTCATCCCGGTTCCAGGTTTGGCCCAGGTGCTGATGGTGAAGCTCTTGCGGGTGTCGATCACGGGGCCGGTCGTGGTGATGGTGGACTGGGCGCCGTTGAAGTTCGCGTACGGGGTGGAGCGGCCACCGATGGACTCTGTGGGCCAGGCGATGTTGGCAGCGGTGGCGGGGTAGTTGCCGACAGCACTCGGTGTCGTGGAGGTGCCGGCGGTTTGCCCGGCCAGCTTCCATTGCGCGGTCGGCTTGTTGAGGTTGCCGAGGGGGGTGGGCTTCGTGGAGAAGCCCGTGCTCGTGCCGGAGAACGCCACGAGTTGCTGGTTGCTGTCGATCGCCCAGAGATCGGCGCGGCCGTCCCCGTTGAGGTCCCCGTACGAGCCGACCTGCGGGTACAGCGCGGGGTCGAGGGTCGTGATCGCTGTAGCCGGCGTCTGGCCCGACGGCGGTGTCAGCTGGGTGGTGGGTACGCCTGCGGCGTTGAAGGTCAGTGAGTAGCTGTGGATGCGGCCCGTGATGTCGTCGCGCGCCCAAAGGGTGGGCGTCCCGCCGACCTTGCCCGGGGCGATGAGGGTGGTGCCCGACCAGTCGCCGGTGCCGAGCAGCATGCCTTGGCCGAGGCGGGAGTCACCGCTGAAAGTGCCGGGGTAGTACCAGAGGCGCTTGTCCTCGATGGTGATCAGGTCGGCGAGTCCGGCCGGGTTGTTGAAGCTGCCCGGGGCCAGTATCTGGGTGACCTTTGACCAGTCTGCCGGGTATCCGGTGCATGGGGCTGCCGTATTGCACGAGGGCTTGATCGGGATGTGCGTGATGTTGTCCGTGAGCGTGAAGCGCCCCGGAGTTCCG
Source organism: Streptomyces sp. ICC4 (assembly GCF_003287915.1). Taxonomy (NCBI): domain Bacteria; kingdom Bacillati; phylum Actinomycetota; class Actinomycetes; order Kitasatosporales; family Streptomycetaceae; genus Streptomyces; species Streptomyces sp. ICC4. The sequence goes on from NZ_CP030286.1 coordinate 1,770,097, forward strand.
TTGCCGGAGGCGTCGTTGCCGTAGACGTACATGCTGTGGGTGGTTTTGTTGAAGGCGAAGATGTCGTCTACGCCGGACTGGCTGAGGCTGCCCCGGTGGGTGATGAGGTAGTTGTCCCAGCCCGTGTTCTGGTCAGGGCTCCTGTCCGGCGTGGATGCTGTGATGGGCGTCGCGGAGGCGTCCGTGTTGCCGGGGATGAGCAGGAGGTTTCCGCTGCCGGCCCGGTCGGGCCTGAGGATGTCCGGGATCCCGTCCCCTGTGACGTCTCCCGCGGTGACCGGCGTTGCCGGGTTCCAGGGGGCGTAGAAGCTGTAGGTGGCGGGGCCCGCGTTGTTGGCTCCGTCCACGGCCTGGACGTAGAGGGTGTGTGTGCCCCACTGCTGGGCGGTGAGGTTGATCGGGATGTTGGCGGTGGCGGCGCCGTTCGCGTCCGGTGTGACGGTGATCTGCTGGGCACCGGTCGGTGGAATGGCCGTATCGAGGGCGTACTCGAAGCGGCGGATGCCGCTGCTCAGGCACGCGGTGAGCTCACAGCCGGTGGGAAGGACGTCCGTGCTGGATACGGGGATGGTGATTCCCGTGTCGCCGGCGTGTGCGGTGGGGGTGCGGCCACTGCCGAGCGGAGGGAACGCCGTGGAGTCGCCGAACGCGGCGGCGGTGGGAAGCGTCAGGTCCACCTTGAAGCTGCAGTTCGAGGTCCAGGGACCGTCCAGGGTCCCGTCGTATGCCTTGACTCCCCAGCCGTATCGGTGACCGTCGGCCACGGCGACGTCCACGTTGGTCCGTGCCGTCGTGCCGGATGCCACGTAGGGGCTTCGGGGCTGGGAGACGGTCGCGGCACCGCCGCTGCCGTTGTTCTTCATGTTGTCCCAGACCTGGTAGACGGCCTGGAGGTTCACGCCCTCCATAGGTGTCGTCAGGCGGGCGTTGAGCGAGATGTTGCTCTTTCCACCGGTCGTGGAGGTGCGGCCGATCCAGCCGGGGGTACCGCTGTTGCAGGCCGCACCGGACGGGTTCGCGGAGTCGGGCGTAGTGCTGGGGGAGTCAGGCGCGGCCGGTGGGATGTCGAAGACCGTGGTGATGTACGGGTTGGTGCTGAACCGCATGAAGCCGTGGTTCGTCGCCGAGGTACTCGCGTTGCCGTAGAGCCCGAAGGTCCAGGTGTCCGCGTCCTGTGAAGCCACCTGCCGGATGCGGTCGGTGATGTCGAAGTTCGCGTACTTGTAGCCACAGTCGAAGTAGGCGCTGGAGATCTGCTGGGTGTCCACGGTGGCGATGACACCGGGACGGTTGCGCCAGTTGGTTCCGCTGTGGATGCGGTCCGTCTGCTTCACCGTGATGGGCCACGTGTTGGAGCAGCCGTGATCGGCCCCATAGGTCTCGGTCAAGTACAGAGTCGACTTCGAGATGACCATCTGGGGTGACAGCGCGCTCGTGTTGATCTCGAAGAACGACTCCTGCATGCCAAAACAGGTGGAGGAGTACTGTTGGTAGCCGACTCCCTCTCCGTTGGTTTGCGGCTTGTCGTAGGTGGTTGCGGTCTCGCAGCCCTGTTGGGCGACGACGAAGTGGCCCGTTCCCGACGTCACCGGATTGACGATGGGGTCGATGTAGACGGGATAGGTCGTCCCTGTGCCGGTGAGCAACTCCTGGTTGGGAGTGAGGGTCAGCGCGTCGGGCCGCGTCGAGATGCCGATCGGCTTGACCTGAGCACCAAGGCCGGGGCTACTGGCCGACGACCGGGTCTGCGGATCCTCCTGGGGAGGGGCAACGGGGCCCTCTCCGCCGGCAGCAGCCGCGTTGCGGAGGAGCACGGAGGCCTTGCCTGCTGCGGCTGCTTTCTGGCCCGGATCCGTACGGGAGTCCCACATGAGCGGTGTGGCGCTGGTGTACGCGGGGGTTCCGTCGGGAGCGGTGGCCTGGAAGTTGCCGGCGGCGTCGCTGCCCAAGGTCAGGCCGTCGGCCGTGGTCGCCAGACGCAGGCTGCGCAGCGCCGGATTGGCTGCCGCTTCGGCGTTATGGACGATCAGGACCTCGCTGAAGGCGCCCTGGTCGTTGACGGAGGCCTGTAGGTCGACTCCGGCGAAGACCTCCGGATACAGAGCGCTGTTGCCGGTGACCTTCGGGGCGGGCAGGGCGGTGGGGAAGGACAGCGTGATGCGACGGCCTTCGCCGTTGGTCAGTGTTGCGAGGGGGCCGGTGCCGCCTCCGGAGAGGGTCACGCCCGACGGTGTCGCGAGCGGGGTGTAGGTGCCGTCGACGTTCCGCTGAAGGGTCGCGTCCACCCCGGTCCACTTTCCGGACTTCAGGACGCGTACGGGCTTCAGACGGGTGGTCGTGCTCAGCGAGCCGTCAGGGTTCGCGACCGTTTCCGCGGTCGTAGTGGTCAGCGTGGTGACCGGGGCCGGCTTTCTTTCGGCCTTCGCGCGCTGGATCGCCCCGGGGATGGAACCAGCGGGTGGCTCAGCAGCCGCGGAGGCAGTGCCGGAGGGCGCGACAGAGCGCGTACCGGCGAAGGCGGTCCCAGGACCTGCGGCGAGCAGGCCGAGGGCAGTCATGAGAACAGCAGCCCGTCTAATGTCTGAAATTCGATGTTGCTGCATACGTGGTATCCCCCCACATGGCGCTTTTGCCGGATGGTTTCATCCAGCCAAGTTGCGAACGGAAATGGCCAAAGATGCGCAGTCTTGTGGCATGTTGAATTATCCGTTCCGGCTTTCTTGAGCCGAATCGACCGGCCTCAACGAGGTGCTATTGGGGCACACCCATCTAAAGGGTTGAGGCCTGATCCGCGAGAAGGCTATTGCGGTTCGAGTTGTCGTCGCAATACTGTTCCACTGATCTTGCAGGGCTGATTGCGGCTCTGTCTATTTCCGGTTCTTCTTGGACCGCGCACTTGGGGTGGGGACTGTCAAGGTGCGTTCATCGATTCGTAGATCTACCGGTATGCCCGTTAAGGGTTGGAGGCGTCGGGCCCTGTTCGTCACGGTGATGACGGCGGCGATGTCGCTTGTCGTGCCGCTGGCCAACGCCGACGGCATGGTCGGATACAAGTACACGGGCAAATCCTGGCCGGATGGCACATTGCCGGTTTTGCCCGTGGTGAAGGGCCACCCGGTCAAGGGTTCGGCCAAGCCTGCGGCTCCGCGTACTCCGCAAGGGGCGCGCGAGTTGCGCGCCCACGTGCCGAAGACCCCCAAGTGGTCGACGGCGGGCACGGAAACCGTCTCGGTGAACCAGCCCACGAAGGCGGCGTCAGGCTCCCTGCTGCGCTCGGACAGTGTCGGCGCGGATCCGGTTCAGCCGGTCCGGGCCGGAAAGTCGCCGGTCTGGATCGCTCCGGCCGCGCCTGCCGGGGCACAGGGCGTAGCGCGTTCAGCCGGCGGGGCGCAGAGCGGCCCGGCAGCGGACGGCCCGACAGCCGTTCGCGTGCAGACGGCGAGCCGTCAGCAGACCGAATCGGTGAACGTCAACGGCATGCTCATCGGTGTGGCGCCCACCGACGGCAAGGCAGTCGGCGGCCAGTTGTCAGTGGGCGTGGACTACGGCGAACTGGTCAACGCATATGGCGGCGGATGGGCATCCCGTCTGCATCTGGTGTCCCTGCCAGGCTGCGCTCTCACCACTCCGTCGGTTGCCGCCTGCCGGGTGCAGACCCCCCTGCAGACAGTCAACGACCCGACGAAGCAGCGGCTCACGGCCAACGTCGACATGCCGAGCAGCACGCCGCGGTTCAAGGATGCGGTCCTCTCCGGTGCGGCGACCCCGCTGATGGCCGCGTCGGCCGCGACTCAGGAGGTCGCCGTCGCGGCGGTGTCCGACACGGGTGGCTCGCAGGGCGAATACGCGGCGACGTCCCTGTCGGCGTCGGGATCCTGGGCGCAGTCGGCATCCGGTGCCTTCACCTACAGCTACCCGATCGCGGTACCGCCCTCGCTGGGCGGCACGGCGCCCTCCGTGGCGCTCACGTACAACTCGCAGTCCATCGACGGGAAGACGTCCGCGCGGAACTCGCAGTCCTCCTGGATCGGTGACGGCTGGTCGTACGCGCCGGGCTTCATCGAGCGCTCCTACAAGTCCTGCAAGGACTCGGGGATCAAGGACTCGGGTGACCAGTGCTGGGCCGGCTTCAACGGCACGCTTTCGCTCGGCGCGCACACCGGCCAGCTCATCCGCGGCAGTGACGGCGTCTACCGCCTGGCGTCCGACGACGGCACGAAGATCGAGCGGCTCAGCGGGGCGACGAACGGCCTGTGGGATGGCGAGTACTTCAAGGTCACCACGACCGACGGCACCGCGTACTACCTCGGCCTCAACCACGCGCCCGGTACAGCGGCGGACTCCGCGACCAACAGCGCCTGGGGCATTCCGGTATACCACCCCAAGTCGGGGGACCCCTGCTACAGCGCGGCCAAGGGCAACGCCTCCCGGTGCGACGAGCAGGTCGGGTACCGCTTCAACCTGGACTTCGCCGTCGACTCGCAGGGCAACGTCCAGCGGTACGACTACACGACCGAGTCGAACTACTACAACATGGGCTTTGGTCAGGTCGCCGCGAAGGGTGAGGGTGGCACCCTGACCCCGTACACGCGCTCGGGCGAGCTCACGCGCATCTCCTACGGCTACAAGCTCGCCGACGCCGTCGCCGGCAGGGACCCCGCGGCTCAGATCAACTTCGACACCAAGCAGCGGTGCACGACCTCCGACACCGTGTGCGCGGCCGGCAACCTGTCGAAGGACACGGCCAAGAACTGGCCCGACGTCCCCTACGACATCAACTGCCCCTCCACCTACAAGACCAAGGGTGAGGGCGACGACGTCTGCCGGTTCGGTTCTCCGACGTTCTGGTCCACGCACCGGCTGATGGGCATCAACACCAAGGTAAAGATCGGTACGGGTTGGCAGGACGTCGACTCGTACTCCCTCACGCACGTCTTCTCCGACGCCGGTGGCGTGATCGACCCGGTCACCGGGAAGACAGGCAAGCCGGACAGCGCCGGAATGCTTCAGTCGATCCTGTGGCTGTCCTCCATCCAGCACACCGGGCGGGACACCACCGGCGGTGGCAGCAAACCCCTCACGATGGACCCGGTCACCTTCACGGGCATCGAGATCGACAACCGCGTGGACGGGCTGACGCCGGCAGCGCCGGCGCTCTACCACCCCCGCATCTCGAGCATCCGTACGGAGACCGGCGCTTCCACGGCGGTCACCTACCGAGATCCCGAGTGCTCGCGCGTCAAGAACACGATGCCCGCGGCGGCGGACAACAACACGATGGCCTGCTACCAGGCCTACTGGGCCCCGTCCGGGGTGGCAAAGCCGATCGCCGACTGGTTCGTGAAGACCCTCGTCACCCAGGTGGTCACCAGCGACCTCACCAAGGCGGGCTCTCCTCACCAGGTCACCAACTACGAGTACGGCGGCGGCGCGGCCTGGCACCGGGACGATTCGGAGCTGACCGACGACGAGTACCGGACGTGGAACGACTTCCGCGGCTACCGCACCGTGACCACGAAGTCCGGCGTCGCCCCTGACCCGATCACGCAGTCCGTCTCGACGTACCTGCAGGGCATGGACGGCGACTACAAGAAGGACGGCACCCGGCGATCGGTCTCCTTGACCAACTCCCTGGGCGAATCCTTCCCGGACAGTGACTGGCTGTCCGGCGCCACGCTGGAGTCGCAGGTCTTCACGGCGGCCGGTGGGACCGTCACCTCCAAGACGCTCAACGGTCCGCTCACCACGAAGGTCACCTCAACTCAGAGCCGCACGGCCTGGACATCCAAGGTTCCCGCTCCGGCATCGTTGTCCACGCTGCCGGGCCTGGTTTCCCGGCGGACCACGGACGTGGCCAACCGGTCGATGGGACTCATGTCGACCGGGGCATGGCGCACGTCGAAAGTCGTAACCAAGTACGACGACCTGGGCCGGGTCCATCAGATCGACGACAAGGGTGACGTCGCCGCACCCGAACAGGAGAACTGCACCACCACGACGTACGCATCGGCGCCTGCGAGCAACCCGATGATGGTGACCCTTCAGAGTGAGGTCATCGCAGTGGCCGGCCCCTGCACCACGACGCCTGGTGCGGGTACGACCCTCAGCCACAAACGGTTCTTCTACGACGGCGACGGGTCCGTTACCAGTCCTGGCACGCACGGGCAGCTCGGGCAGACCTGGGCCTCGGACGGAAAGACCCATTCTGTCGGCCGGTTGACAGCGGCGCAGGTGGTAACCAAGTACGACGGCGCGGGGAATCCGGTCTTCCAGACCAACGGCGGTCTGACGTATGACGACTACGGGCGCGCCATCAAGCAGACCGACGCGGCTTCGCAGTTCACGACTATTTCGTACACGCCTTCCTCGGTGACCCTGCCGACCAAGGTCACTACGACGTACCCGCAGCCCTATGGCTGGACATCCACGATGGACGTGTCTCCGGCGCGCGGGCTGGATCTCCAATCTGTCGATGTCAACGGTCGCGTCACCGCCAGCACCTACGACACGCTGGGCCGCCGTACCGCAGTCTGGACACCGGGCCGGGACAAGGCCACGCAGACCCCGGACCGCAAGTTCACGTACACCGTCAGCGGGGCCGGCGACAGCCCGAACCCGCCGTCGGTCACCACGGAGACGCTCCGGGATAACGGAAGCTACGGCAAGTCCGTCACGCTCTACGACGGCATGCTCCAGGTTCGTCAGCAACAGTCGACGACCGCGAACAACTCCGCCGGCCGTCTGATCAGTTCGACCGCCTACGACAGCCACGGCTGGGCCGTCTCCAGCATCGCGCCCTACGCGGATCCGACCACCGCTCCTGGGACCACCCTGTGGGTCGAGGCCGAGAACACAGTGCCCAGCCAGGCCCGTCAGGTGTACGACGGCCAGGGACGTGTCACCGCCTCGGAGCAGTGGTCGAAGGGGGCCAAGCTCTGGCAGGGAAGCACGACGTACTCGGGTGTCGACAAGACCTCCACCACTCCGCCCAAGGGCGGGCAGGCCACGCTCACCTACACCAACGCCATCGGCCAGACGACGTCCACCCAGTCCCTGGACACCACGGCAGACAACAAGCTGACAGCCGGCAAGACCATTTCATCCGGCACCACCATTGATTCCCGGAGCGTCCGGCTCGTCATGCAGGCGGACGGCAACCTCGTCCTGGCCGCCATAACGGACGGCAAGACTCTCTGGTCCTCGGGCACTGCCGGCAACCCGGGCGCGAGTGCGACGGTCCGTGCCGACGGCAACCTCGTCGTCACCAGCATCACAGGAACCGTTCTCTGGTCTTCGGGTACGGGCACCGCCGGAGCCACGGGCGCTTACCTCCTCGTCAAGGGCGACGACACCGCCCAGATGTACGACGCCGCCGGAACCTCCATCTGGACGTCCGGGACCGCGGGCAAGGCCGCCACGGCTGACGCGACCACCACGTACTCGTACACCCCTGCCGGAAACGTCGCGTCCATCGGCGACACCGCCGGCAATAAGTGGACCTACACGTACAACCTGCTCGGCCAGAAACTGTCCCAGACCGACCCGGACACCGGTACCTCCACCACCGGCTACGACCTGTTCGGGCGAGTGATCCTGAGCACCGATGCGCGGGGCAAGAGCCTCTCCACCACCTACGACACCCTCGGCCGCAAGACCGGTGAATACGAGGGCACCAGCACCACGGACCAGACCAAGAAGCTGGCCGAGTGGACGTACGACACGCTCCTCAAGGGACGCCCGACGTCCTCGACCCGATTCGTGGGCGGAACAGCCGGCAAGGCGTACACGAAGAAGATCGACGGCTACACGACCGCCTACCAGCCCACGGGCACCACGACGGTCATCCCTTCCGACGAGGGCAAGCTCGCAGGGACGTATACCGCGACCGCCGAATACACGCCCACTGTAGGGCTGCTGAACTCAACGACCTACGGCGCCGACGGCGGCCTGCCGGCCGAGCGGATCGGGTACGGGTACAACCCGCAGGGCGGCCTCACCGGGTACGGATCCGCCACCACCCCGTACCTGAACAAGGCCATCTACACACCGCTGGGCCAGGTCATCCAGTCCACGTACGGTCCCTACGGAAAGCAGCTCCGCACCGCTCAGACCTACGACGACGCCACCGGCCGACAGGCCACCAACAGGGTCAGCCTGCAAACCGGCACCACTGGCGACGCGGTCGAAGACACCACCTATGCCTATGACGAGGCTGGCAACCTCACCGGAACGTCCAGCGTGCAGTCCAGCGGCGGATCGGCCACCGGCACGGACACGCAGTGCTTCCTCTACGACGGGCAGAACCGCCTGGCCCAAGCCTGGACGGACACCAAGGGTCTCGCGGCTCCGAAGGCCGGCCAGCTGTCCAAGTGCAACACCGCGCAGCCGACGTCCACGACGATCGGCGGACCGAACCCGTACTGGCAGTCCTTCACCTACAACCAGCTCGGCGACCGCACCCAGCAGGTCAAGCACGACCCCGCGGGCAACCCCCTCAAGGACGTCACCCAGACCAGCACCTACCCCGGCAGCGGCTCCACGCCGGCGGCCCAGCCGAACACGGCCACGTCCATCACCACCACGGGGCCCACCGGTACGACCACGCTGACCCCGCACTACGACTCGGTCGGCAACACGACCAGCCGTGACACCAAGGCCGGCACGGCCGCGACCACGACCCAGACGTTCACGTACAACGCCCAGGGCCGCACCGAAACGGTCACCACCCCCAAGCCGGGCGGCGGCACCCAGACCGCAACCTACCTGTACGACGCGGACGGCGGCCTGCTGATCCAGCGGTCTCCGGACAGCGACACCCTCTACCTCTTCGGCGGCACCGAACAGCTCAAGCTGAACAACACCACGAAGACGGTCGAAGGCCTCCGCAACTACACCAGCCCCGACGGCACCCGGATCACCCGCTCCTCCACCGGCTCCGTCACCTACCAGCTCACCACCCCGCAGAACACCTCCCAGCTCCAGATCGACGCAACTACCCTCACGGTCACCCGCCGCGCCTTCGACCCGTACGGAGCCCCGCGCGGCACCGCCCCGCCGGCCTGGGCCGACAACCGCGCCTACCTGGGCCAGCCAGTCGACCCCACCAGCGGCCTGAACCTGTTGGGCGCCCGCAACTACGACCCGGTCATCGGCCGCTTCCTCACCTGCGACCCGGTCTTCGAAGCCGGCGACCAGAACCAAATGGGCGGCTACACCTACGCCGGCGACGACCCCGTCAACATGAGCGACCCGTCCGGGCTATTCGTTGGCTGGGCCGACGTCGGCAAATTCCTCGCGGGGGTGGTCGACGGAGCGCTCGGAGGCATGAATAGTGTCAACCTCGGGTTTAATGCCCCCGGATTTCTGCTCAATAATTGCGTTGAGATTTATAACGGCAAGAATAAGAAATTCAACGACTGGACCGGCTACAAGGCGCCGAAGCGGCATGTACCAAATCTCTGGGGTGGCCGGCCGGCCGGTGAGCTCTTCAATATCGATCCGGACTCGAAGGCTTACCAGGCTGGCTGGTGGACTGGGCTCATCGGCTCGCTCTTCGTGGACGGCTACGGTGTGGGCAAAGTCGGGGTGGTCGCATACCGGGAGTATAAACTCGCTAAGGCTGATGGCCTCGGCGGAGGTCAGTCCCTCATCTCGGCACTGAAAAGCCTCATCGATGACACCCCCAAGCCCGCAGGCAAGGACACCCCGGCCGACTCCGCTCCGGACAGCACGTCGCCCAGCACCCCGGAATCAGGCACTGCGAAGGCTCCGGGCGGGGACGGGTCGTCCTCCGGGGCGGATTCGGGGCCCGGTCGAGGTCCCTGGCCAGCATCAAGCGATATACCAGGTCCAGCTGCCGGAAAGAACCTGAAGGCACCCAACGCGCGCCATACTGTTTCGGGGTCGGCCAGTGGCGAGGTGAGGGGGAACAACACTGTCATCCTGCGCGGCGAGATGGGCACCGTTAAGCAGGATGTCGCTGACATTGCCAGTGGGAAGGCGGCCTATATTAGTGAACTCGACCGCTACCAAGTGAACAATCGCCTATATGGTGTCGAGCACTCAGGGACGGTGTTCCCTGACTCCGGCCCTGGCTTCGTGAGTCTCGACAGGAATGAGTACGCTGCCCTGCAGCAGGTCGCCAAGGCGAAAGGTGACCTTAGTGCCGCGCCGCAGTTGAGCAGGAACCCGCGCTTCACCAACAATCCAGGAATCGTCGAGAAAGCGCTCGCCATCTACAACGGGACGTACAAGTGACGTACAACCTTCTCACGGTCGACGCTGTCAGGCCCACGGCCATGGCCGCCGCACTTGCCGCATGCCTCGGGACGGCAGCTAATGACGTGGAGATGGTCGACCCCGATGGCGACCCCGGTCTCCCGAACTGGGATGCGCCTGTCCTGTGCACTTACCAAGCGACCTTTGGCGACGTCGCGTGGTCGCTGGACATCTACATCCAGGACTACATCACCGTGCGGCCGACCGAGTCCGAGGTTGCCGCCGGACTCGCGCAGGCCACAGCGACGACGGTCCTATTCCCTGCCGTTGAAGCACCCCCCAGCGCATACTGGGCTGTGACGCCGGGAGGTCTTCTCACGCGTGCACGGCTCGAACCGTCCGATGACGAGCCCCCACTGCTTGAGGTGACCGCCGTCGAGGAGGCTGTTCCGCAGCTTCCGCGGGCGATCGTCACGCGTTTCGCAGAGATCGTACGGGAGCAGCGGCTGGCAAGCCCTGTAGCCGAGGCCTTCAAAGTGTCGGTGGAACAGCTACGGCGCACTGACTCGAACGGGGCTCGTCCCTCTCTCGATGACGGAATCGGCAGCATCCTCTGGGCTGTGCAGGACAACCTGGTCATATGGGAACGGGTTATCCGGCAGATGGAGTCCGGGTGGGCGCCGTCGGGTTGGTATCCGGCAGACCTCTACCGAGAACGACTGGAAGCCCGGGACGAGCTCGCCCGTATCGGTGCACGTCTGCCGGGTGAGGTCGCCGAGCTTCTTGATGGGGCTCTGGAGGATTTGGACTGCCGATTCGTCGCGGCAACAGACGGAGACGCGTCGGGGAGTCTTTACAGAGAGCTGATGGGTGTGTCCGTCGAACCGGGCATGGCTGGTTGGTGGTGGCAGCGCTGTCCGAATCCCAGGCCTTGGGCGCGAATGTGATGCGCACCGGCCCGTCCGGGCTGATCGAGTGCCAACTGTATTCAAGGCGGGGACCGGAGGCCGTCGAGCAGGGGCTGGGGAGAGGGCCCACTTGGTGGGTGATGAGTGACGACGACCCGTGTTGTGTACCTGTGACGGCTGGGCTCGAGTGATCACCCTGAATCGGCGCGGGCCCTCAATGTGCTGACCCACCCCATGGTGGCGCGGATGGCCGAGGCGCTGGTCGGGTGGGAGCGGGACCCAGGCGTCAAGCAGGTGGTCATTCAGGGGCCGGGGAGCGTGGGCTTTGTGGCGGTGGGGTGAGCTTGTTCCGCTTTGACGGACACCTTTGGTGTGGTGGTCAGGCGGCGAGGGCGGTCTCGTATTCGGCGGGACTGCGGTAGCCGAGGCTGCTGTGGAGCCGGTGCAAGTTGTACCAGCTCTCGATCCACTCGAATATCGCGGTGCGTGCGGCAGCCCGGCTCGGCCAGGGGTTGGTGTCGCCCAGCTCGTTCTTCAGGGTCGAGAAAAGCGATTCCGCGAGCGCGTTGTCCCAACATTGCCCAGTGCGTCCGACCGACAGGCGGATGCCGACCTCGGCTGCCAAGAGGGCGAGTTCACGGCTCGTGTACTGGGCGAGTTCAACCGATCGATGCAACACCGGGTTTTTGAAGTGAGCGTAGTTGCTCTTCGAAGACTTCGGCGGGTGTCTTCCACCCGAGGATCTTGCGGGGTCGGCTACTGAGTGCGTATGCGACGGCTTCGAGGTCTTCGGCGGACCACCGAGACAGGTCCGTGCCTTTCGGAAAGTACTGTCGCAGGAGCCCGTTGGTGTTTTCGTTCGTCGGTCGCTGCCAGGGCGAGTGGGGGTCAGCAAAGAACACCCGCGTCCCGCTCTCCATGGCGAACTGGGCGTGACCGGAGAGCTCCTTCCCGCGGTCCCAGGTAAGGGTCTTCCGTAGCTGCTCGGGCAACTTGGTCATCGACTCCGTCAGTGCCGCGTTCATCGCGACGGCCCCGTATCCGCCGAGCGCTGGCCCGTTCTTCACATACGGTTCCTCGCCCCAGCCGTCCAGCCGTGGCAGATGGACCAGGAGCGTGGACCTGCTGCTGCGCTCGACGAGCGTGCCGATCGCGGACCTACCCGTCCCGATGATCAGTCGGGTAGCGGGGACGCATTACTGCGTCCCCGCCCCCTCAGAACCGTGCAAGCAGCTTTCACCGCACACGGCTCAAGCAAGCCCCAGAGGCTCGTTGGCAGACAAAAGTGCTGGACTCGTCATCGCGGCGTCTCCATTCCGCCGTTGACAATGGGTGTGGAGGAGACGGGGTCGTTGACCGTCCGGCGTGCTCCCGTCCGGGAACGCGATGTATTGCTTGGAGATCGCCTTCCGGATGACAGCCCGCCATACTTCCCATTCTCCTGGGCTTTGTGGCGGGTGGTCGGCGTGCAGGAGGAGCCCTCCGCAGATCGAGCACCGGCCGTGCTGTGCCTGTAGTAGGCGCACGGTCATGGCATCGACCGGTAGAGGGGTTCCCTTGCGGCGCCGCTGAGCCCAATAGGATTCCAGGGCAGGATCGTCCGGGGACGCCTTCCCCTTGACCAGTTGGTGCCGGACTATCTTCGTCCAGGAGAACTTGAGCAGGTAGGCACCGCTGTCGCGGTCACCGAACACCCACCGGTCGTTCCTGGACCTGTTGAACCGGCCGAAGTACTTGTCGGATATCCAGTGCTTCGGCTTGTTCGGGTGGCTGTGTTTGGCCCACTTGTAAGCGAGCTTCCACATGTGATTGTCCAGCGCCGTGAAGATCTCGCTGGACACCACCGTCCGGTAGTAGGCCGACCAACCCCGCACGATCGGGTTGATCTTCTTGAGTACCGCACCGGCGTTGGCCCCTCGCAGAGCCACCATTTCGGTACTGAGCCGTTCCCGGATCCGTCGCTGAGCCGCTTTACTCGGCTTGATCAGCAGCTTGCCGTGATAGCGGCGGACGTTGAACCCCAGGAAGTCGAATCCGCTCTCCGCGTGGACGATTCGTGTCTTGTCCTCGTGGAAGGCGAGTCCCCTGGGCGTCAGCCATGCAGCCAGCCGTTCCTTGACCTGCTCGGCCTGTTCACGGCTGGTGCACATCGCGACAAAGTCATCTGCGTACCGCACCAGCACGGGGCTGCCGCTTTGCGCACTCCCGGCATCTCTGCCGGTGGTGTAATAGCGGACCCCTGCGGCTTCCTCCATTCCGTGCAGGGCCACGTTGAAGAGCAATGGGCTGATCACCCCACCCTGTGGAGTTCCCTCCTCGGTCGGGGCGAACCGACCGCGATCCACGACCCCGGCCTTCAGCCACTGACGGACCAGTCCCCGGGCGGGGAAGGTGCCGAGAGCGGCCATGAGCCGGCCGTGGTCGATACGGTCGAACGCCGCCGTCAGGTCCGCGTCGAGCACCCACGCACGCTGCGGGTTCTTCCCGTTGAGCGTGGAGTAGATGGCCCCGATCGCGTCGTGACAGCCACGGCCGGGCCGAAAGCCGTACGACTTCGGCTCGAACCGCGCTTCCCACTCGGGCTCCAATGCTCCCAATGCCACAGCTTGCAGGCACCGGTCAACAATCACGGGAATCCCGAGTCCGCGCTTCTTCATGGTCCCCGGTTTGGGGATGAACACCCGCTTGACGGGCTTGGGAATCCATGGTCGGGAACGGTGCTGAACCCAGTGGGCCAATGCGGCCTTGGACTGGGAAAGCAGCACTACCTTTCCGTCGACTCCCGCCGTCGCGCGTCCAGCATTGATCTCCGTGACCCGTCGCACGCTCAGGAGCGTGTTCGACCGGGACCGGAGCATCAACTTCTGCAAATTACGGACCTTCTTCAGATCCCCTGCCTGCGATGCCGTGAAGATTCTCTGCCGCAGACGCCGTACGTCCTCCTCGACCCGCCGCCAGTCAATCGACGCCCAGTCCAAGTCTTCGCCCTCGGGTCCGTTCACCGGTGCAGGAGCAGCCGGAAGGGCCGAGGCCAGCCCGTCCGCTATCTGCATGATGTCCAACTTGCCCCTCGGTTCCGTCGTCTTTGTCCAGTGATTCTGCACAGGCTCACCCGGCCCACGTCAGCACCCTTTCGGGTCCGGGCAGATCACCCGTATCCGGACGGTTATGCGAGGCGACCGGCGGAGAGTCCGATCTTCTGCCCCGGGTTTCCGTTTCCCTTCGGCTTCCGGCATTGGCTTCTTGGGCCGTCCTGTTCCCGCTGGGGAGTTGAGCCTTCCTTACGGTCGGCTGACCGGGCCAAAGCGGCCCGGACCCCAACGGGGTTTCCACGTTCCACACGAATGAGATACGACCGGGGTGGGTGCTCCCTTTACCCCGAGGCGGCGGTGTCCACCTGGCCGGAGTGACCTCTACCAGCCAGCGCCTGCCGCTTCTCGACGGCTAGCCATGCACCCCACTCACGCATTCCATCGGCGGGGCTTGGGATCACGAGGCATCATCGGGAGTTCATGTACTTCACCCGTCCGGTCTTCCCCTTGCCGGTAACTCCCGGATGGAACGGAAGTTCTTGGGCTTTCCCCTGAGCTTCGCACCACTCCGTTACCGGCATCGCACGTCAAGGGCGGGGACGGGTCACACGGACACGGACCCGTGACTGCACCTACAGCTTCATCAACTGCCTCTCCAATCGGTCAGTCCACTCAAATTCGTGCAACTTCGTGTCGCACGGTCGCCCTCCCAATGGCCAGGGACAGCACGGTCGTCGGCCTCGGCCGGGCGCTCACTCAAAACGACGTCAGCGGTGACGTGGCCCTGCCGCTTGTTTCGGGACCGAGTCCTTGGCTCCCGCAACGCACGGCCCGTGCGCAGACACGTGACCAGCTCGCGCTTGAGCGCGCCCCGGCCCTCGATGAACAGCGACTGGTAGATCGCCTCGTGGCTGATGCGCATGGACTCATCATCAGGGAAGTCGACCCGCAGCCGGCGCGCGATCTGCTCCGGACTCCATGCCGTCGACCACCGCCTGTCCTGGCGGCGGGGCTTGTTCAGTCCCTTCCACGGTGCCGTCGCAGGACCTGAAACGATCGTGCCGTCGGGCCGACGGATGTCACCGGCGAGCCGGTCCTGCACGTACTCACGTAAACGGTCGTTGTCCACGAGCTTCGCCGTCTTTGGGCGCTTCGCGGCCTGCTGCGCCTTCCACTGGGCTACCACGGCGCGGTAGACCGGCTTGCCGCTCCTGGTCGCGGCGTTGCGACGCAGTTCGCGAGAGATCGTTCCCGGGGCGCGCCCGATCGTGCGGGCGATCTCACGCACGCTCTTGTCCTGAGCTTTGAGCAGTGCAATCTCCTCACGCTCGGCGAACGACAGGTACCGGCCCGAGGGCTCGTCCAGACTCAGCGGCGCCATCCCGCCAGCGTGTCGGAACCATCGGATCCCGACCGGTGCCGACACCCCGACCCCCTCGGCAGCCTGGACAGAAGTGATCCCCGAGGCGATCAGGCGCCAGAAGTCTCGTTGCACAGCACGCGATGGCTCAGGCCGGCCCGGTGAGCGCATCGGCGGCCGCATCGCCCTATCCGCAGCCCACTGCCGACGCACACCGGATGGCGGCTGCGACCCTTGCTTCCTCGGCAGACCCATTACACACCTCCATGATCACGAGGTGTTGCGACGACCAGTTGAATTCACCCTGACAGCCGCGGTCGGAATGGAAGATCACCGGACCGGCCGGCCGCCGGGTTCGGCAGGCGGTCCGCAGTGCGTCGGCGACGAGCTCGGTTCGCAGGTGGTCGGCCGTCGCCCAGCCGACGACACGGCGTGAGGCGATGTCGATCACGGTGGCCAGATAGAGCCAGCCCTCACTTGTGGCGACATAGGTGATGTCCCCGCACCAGCGGGTGTCGAGAGCTGCGAAATCGGGCTGGAAGTCACGAAGAACCAGGTCAGTTCGGGTGGACGCGTGTGGGTCGGGAATGGTGGTGCGGTGCCGGCGTCGTCGGTGCCTACCGGTCAGGCCGGCCAGCCGCATCAGCCGTGCGACCCGGCGGCGTCCGCAGCCGGCGCCCTCGCGCTCGAGGACGGAGTGAACGCGCGGGGCACCGTAGGTGCCACGGGACTGCTGGCGAACAGCGGTGATCTGTTCGGTCAGCTCGGCGTCCCGCACCGCCCGGAGGCCAGGGGTGCCAGTGCGGCGGGCGTAGTAGGCGGTCCGGGAGACCTTGAGGAGTTCACACGCCCTTTTGACGTTGTGACCTGCGGTTTTCTCCGCCTCGATGAACGGGTGCACGTTCACCGGGTCTCCGTCGCGAAGAAAGCCGTCGCGCGCTTGAGGATTTCGACGTCCTCCCGCAGCCGGCGGTTCTCCCGCCGCAGTGCGGCCAGTTCCTCGTGTTCGCTGCTGGTCAGACCGTCCCGTTCGCCGGCGTCGACCTCGGCCTGCCTCACCCAGCTCCGCACCGCGGTCTCGGTCAGCTCGAAACCCCTGGCGACCTGGCCAACCACGCGGTCGCCCCGCCGGCACAGCTCGACGATCTCTGCCTTGAACTCCGGCGTGAACGAGCGGCGAGGACGCGCCTTCTTCTTCCCCATGCTCTCCATGATGAACATCATCCTTCCGGGGCTGAAGCCCCTGATCTCAGATGTCCGTCAAAGCGGATCAAGCCCACGATCACGCTGAGACGGTTTGACGAACAGGGTTCGTGGGTTCCAGTAATTCCGGCGAACAGCATCTGGCGATAGTGGCGCGTCGGCGGTCAGGGTTTGATCCAGTGGCCCTTTCTCAGGGACGGGATGCTGAGGAGCAGGGCCAGCGTCGGGACCGCCGCGTACCAGGCGAAGCCTTCGCCCGGGCCGAAGACGTCGATCAGTTTGCCCAGCGCGAGGTAGCCGCAGCCGATGAGGAGGGACTCCACGAACGTGATCATCGAGAGCAGGCTCGCGCGGTAGCGCGACGGGACCCCCTCGTTGAAGACGTTGTCGACCACGACCGCCGTGATGTCCGGGGCGCCCACCGCCAGGAGGAAGACGGCCACCGTCAGCCAGACCAGGCCCAGGCCGCTCACGCCCAGGGCCGCCGCGAGGACCAGCAGGGTCAGCGGGACCAGCAGGTGTACGCCGAGGCGGCGGTCGGCCCGGTCGGCGAGGAGCGGGGCGAAGCCGCCGATGAGGAAGCCCGCCGACATGACCACACTGACCAGGGTGGTGGCCAAGCCCTGATCGCTGAGCGCCTCCTGCGTGAAGATGAAGTACGGGGTCATCGTGGCGTGCATCAGGCCCGAGACGACCACCAGGGAGGCCAGGCGCGGGGTCAGCGCGCGCAGGACCGCCGCCGTGCCCAACGGGGTCGCGCCGTTCTCCGACGCGGAGTCCTCCGGCTCGTCCAGCTCCGCGGCCTCCTTCCCGCCCATCTCCGGCACCCGGGCCAGCAGGACGCACGCGGCCAGCACGAGCGCGCCGGCCGAGGCCAGGTACACCAGCTCCCAGGACAGCTTCTGCAGGCTGCCGCCCAGTGCGATGGCCAGTGCCATGGTCGTGGCGCCGAAGGTGGCGTAGCGGGACTTGACCTTGATGTAGTGGGTCTGGGCGCCGCGCCGCTTGAGCAGGTCGTAGAGGAGCGCGGTGTCGGCCCCGGAGACGAAGGCCATGCCGATGCCCTGGACGGCGAACAGCGCGATGAACCACGGGAAGCCCGTCAGGGCCACCTGGCCCACCAGGCAGGCGGCGATCAGGCCCTGGCCGATCACGATGCTCGCCCGCCGGCCCACGCGGTCCGCGACGAACCCGGTCGGGACCTCGGCCACCGCGCTGATGATGTAGAGCAGCGTCTGCAGCAGCGCGATCTGCGAGATGGAGAAGCCCTGGTGGGCCAGGTAGAGGACGAACACACCGCGCTGGAAGAGGGAGTTGGCGAGGATGGCGTACGCGTAGAAGGGCAGCGCCACTCTTCGGGCCGACTGGAGGGACGACGAGTCCTCAGTGGCCCCCGGCGGGGTTCCCGCGGGTGTTCCCGGGGATGTTCCCGGCGTGGTGCCGTCGTCCTGCGCGATCTCGCTCGAATCCGTGGTCAACGTGCCGTCTCCAGTCCGACAGAGGCTCCGCGGCTGCCCAGCAGCGACTTCACCCGTAGATAGGCCTCACGATCGGGCCCGTCCTCACTGAACAGGCCCGCGACGAGGAACGGTACGAGGTCCGGCGAGAATCCGTACGCTTCCCCGGAAGCCGCGCCCCCCGCCGCGCCCAGGTCCTCGTACAGGCGGACGGCGCCCTGGCTGAAAAGCGTCGGCACCGCCTGATGCCGCCACAGGCGCGGGAGGACGAGCGAGGCCTCGAAGCCCGTGCACGCGCCCTGATACGCGGTTTCGCCGGCGCTCTCCGCCGCCGTGAACACGCTGATCGGGCGGCGGGCGGGGACGAAGGGGTGGTCGTATCCGTCGGCTTCCTCGGCTCCCTCGGCGCCGCCGAGGATTTCGGACGCCGTGATCGCGGCGATCAGCGGGCTGTTGTGGAACCCGTCCCGGTACGTGCCGGTCGCGATGTGGAGGCCGTCCAAGGGGCCCCGCCCGATCAGCGGGAACGTGTCGAGCGACACCGGCCGGTTGCCCACGCGCCATTCCATGATCTCGGAGAAGGCGAAGCCGTTGTTCAACTGGTCGATCGCGCACTGCAGGAGGAAATGGCTGAGACCCGCCGACGGGAGCGTGCGCGGAGTGGCGAAGACGACGTTGGTGGCGCCCAGGTAGTCGCGTCCCCCCGGGAACGGGACGGCGTGCAGCCCGCACGAGCCCGCCCGGTTGACGCTGCGCACCACGTGGTGGAAGGGCGTGGCGTCCGAGCGATGGGTGACCGCGGCGATCCCCGTGCCGGAGAAGACGGGCTGTACGTCGTCGGGCCCGAGCACGGTGTCCAGGAGGGGAGTGGTGAACGCCCCGGCGGCCACGAGCGTGGTGCCCGCGCGCACCTGGTCGCCGTTCTCCAGCACGGCGCCCGTCACCTTGTCACCGTCGCGCGTGAGCGCGCGGGCGGCGTACGGGACGAAGCGCACGCCCCGCGCGTCGAGCGCGGCCCGCACCGCCCCGTACACCGCCGCGCTGTCGGCGGCGCCCTCGTCGGGGAGGAACAGGGCGCGCAGCGGCCGCGCGGTCGGGGTCGGGTCCAGGCCCGCGATCGAGCGCGGGCTGATCAGCTCGTGGGCCTCGCCGTACTTGGCGACGGCGTCGAGCATGGCGTCGAAGTTCTCCGAGTCCAGCTCGCCGGAGACGGCGTTCTCGATGACGACCGTGCCGGAGACGGTGTGGGGCCGGTCGTGGCCGGACGCCTCGCCGATCCGGTCGAGCCAGGAGGGCCAGAGGGCCAACGCGTCCCGGCACATGGCGAACTTGGCGCGCGAGGCGTCGGAGCGCAGCGTGTACTTGGTGATTTCGGCGAAGCAGTTCAGCATCGCGCCGGAGGCCGGCGTGGCCGCGCCCGCGCGGTCCTCCGGGCCGATGACGGCGACCGACAGGGAGGCGTCGCGGGCGGTCAGCTCGAAGGCCGTGGACAGGGCGAGGATGCCGTTGCCGACGATGGCGATGTCTGCCGTGATCAAGTCTCTCTCGTTTCCTCGGTCGATGGTCGGACGGGGAGCTGACGGGAAGCCGACGGGGAGCGGTCGGTCGTACGGGTCCGCGCGCGCCGCCTCAGCCCGACGGCCCCGGCCTGGGCCCCGGCCCGGGCCATGGGTCCACCCCCGGCCCCAGGTCCACGCCCGTCACCAGGAGCGTGGGACCGCCGTCGCCCACGGGCACCTCCTGGCCGTACTTGGCGCAGGAGGCGGGGCTGCCCATCGCGAAGTCGGAGCCGATCCCCCGGAGGCCCGCGAGGACGGCCGCGACCTCCCCGGTGAGGACGGCGTCGGCGACCGGCTCGGCCGGCCGGCCGTCGCGGACGCGGCGTACGTCCACCGCGCCGAGGGAGAACGTGCCGTCCGCGCGCACCTCCCCGCCGCCGAGGCGGGACACGTGGTAGCCGCGGGCGACGGAGGCCAGGAGGGCGGCGGGGTCGTCGGGGCCGGGACCGATGCACACATTGCTCATCCGGCACATCGGCGGATGCCGGAAGGACTGCCGGCGCAGGCGTCCCGCGTCCTCGACGAACCCCGCGACCGTGCCTCCCCGGACGAGGTGTCCGGGGAGGGCGGCGGTCCCCTCGTCGTCGTACGCGTAGCTGCCCCAGGCGCCCGGGATCCCCGGATCGTCGGTGACGTCCAGCGCGACGGGGCAGACGCGCTCGCCCTCCCGCCAGGACACGCCCGCGAGGCCGCCGGCCATGACGTCCCGCTCCAGCGGGTGTCCGAGGAGCTCGTGCGCGAACACCCCGCTGGCGCCGGCGGCGATGACCACCGTGGCGTTCCGCTCGGCCACCGGCTCCGCCCCGCGCTTGGCCACGGCGGCGAGGGCCGCACCGCGCCCGACGGCCAGGGCGTCCCGGCCGGGCTCCCACGCGCCGGACTCCCGTGAGCCCGGGTCCCCGGCCTTGCGGTATCCGGCCTTGCGGTACCCGACGGACGGGCCGCCCGGGCCGGAGCCGCCCGTGCAGGAGCCGCCCGTACCTGTGCCGCCCGTGCCCGTGCCGTCCGCGATGGCCCGGCAGGACAGCAGGTGCCGCTGCCCGTCGCCTTGGAGGTGCGCGGTGCCGGGCCCGAGCAGGACGAAGTCCCGGGCCACCGCGGAGTACGAGACGGAGAGCGAGTCGAGGCCGCCGCCGCGCCGCGCCGCGTCGAGGGCCGCCGCGCGGGCCGTGCGCAGCAGTTCGGCGGCCCCGGCCACGGCGACCCGCGCGGGCCCGTCGCCTTCGCCGCCGTACGACGGGCTGCCGCACGAGGGGTCGTCGTACGACGGGTCCCACGCGGCCAGGGCCCCGTGCAGTACGGCGGCCAGCCGCTCCGGGTGCGGTACGCGGACCCCCGCCGCGCGGGCGGAGGCGGGGGCTTCGAGGCCGAGCAGGAACCCCTCCCGGGAGAGGCTGTTGACGGCCGCGTGGCCCGTGCTCCCGCGGTACCGGATGCTCACGGAGAAGCCGGCCTGCCGGTACGACTCCTCGCGCACGGGTGCGTCGTCGAGCAGGAAGAACTCGTCCCCGAGCACGCGCTCGGCGAAGAGGTCGATGCGGATGCCCGTGGCGGCCCGTACCTCCTCGAGCAGGTCGGCGATCCCGGCCGTCGCGGCGGCGTCCACGCCGAACGGCCGGTCAGCGGCCGGCAGCGGCGACCGGGGCGGTCGCGGGATCGGCGGGCGTGGCCTCGTCGTCATGGGTTCCATTCGTGGTGACGCGCCATCCGTGCTCGGGGGACCAGTGCCGGATGAAGCCGGCCATGCGGAACGGGGTCGCCGTCTCGACCAGGACGGCCAGCGATGCGGGGTCCGCGGTCCGCGCGGCCTCCAGCGAGGCGCGGCCCACGAAGTCCAGGTCCGCTTCCCGCGCTTCGAGCCCGGCCAGCTCCGCCAGGAACACGATCTGCCGGCGCGTGGCGATGACGAACGCGGCGGAGGCCAGCTCCCGGATCTCCGAAAGGCCCTCCTCGGGAAGGGCGGTGAGCAGTGCGGCGATCGCCCGCGTCGAGTTGGCGTTGATGCCGGGGTCGTGCCGGCGCAGCGCGGCCGCCAGGTCGATCTGCTCCCGGGCCGGGGTCTCGGAAGGATGCTCGACAGCGCGGTAGCCGGCCCGCAGGTGGAAGGGGAAGAGCCGGCCCAGGGCGGACTGCGCGAAGACGGTCTTGCGTTCCGGCTCGGCCGGCGGCACACCGGACGACCCCGACCCCGACTCCGACCCCGACTCCGGCCACATGCGCGCGTTCAGCGAGAGCCCCCGGAAGGCGGGGTGCACGATGACCCGCTCCTGCAGCAGGACGGACCCGTTGATCCGGCGGAGCGTCTCCAGCGCCTCGAACTCGCGGGGGAAGGGCCGGCAGAAGACCTTGACCGCGGCGAGCGTGCCGCCGACGCGGATGGTGCGCACCTCGGTGACGAGGTTCTCCCAGTCGATCCACCGCTCGTCCTCGACGCGGTAGTGGTAGTCGGCCAGCTGCTCGTAGTCGGCGCGGTCTCCCGCGGACTCCGCGAACTCCTCGCCGATCCACCGCTCGATGCGCCGCCCCGGCACGTACGCGCCCACCGTCTTGCGGGCCGTGCCGTCGAAGTCGAGCCGGAGGTGTTCGTCCGGGGAGAGGAACTCGTGCAGGTCGTCGTGGGCGGTCGCGACGACGGCGTTCAACCGCAGGGAGCGGCAGACCCGCTGGAAGTTGTGGGCGATGACCTTGGCGGTGGTGCGGTCCAGGTTGGAGCAGAACTCGTCCACCACGATCAGGTCGAAGCCGTCACCGCCCTCGCCTCCGCCGCCCTCGCTGCCGTCACCGCCGCCCGTACGGGCCAGCCGGGCCAGGGTGAGCCGGTGCCGCTGTCCGTCGGAGAGGTGCTCCGGCCGCGACATCATCAGCCGGGGCTCGCCCAGGCCGAACCGTCCCAGCCAGGACACGGTCGCCCCGACCTCGCCGTCGAAGAGGTCGATGACGCGGTCCGTGGGGCCGTGGGGCGGCAGGTCGGCCACCGTACGGACCTTCGCGAGGCGGGACAGCTCCCGCAGCACGCTCGACTTCCCGGTTCCGCTGAAGCCGGTGACCAGGGTGATGCCGTCGAGGGAGACGGAGACCGGGGCGAGGCTGACGGTCTCCTCGGCGCTCTCCACGCCGAAGGCCTCGCGCAGGGCCCAGGCCCGTTTCGACAGGGGCCCGCCCTCGCGTGCGTGCCGTACCGCGATGGTGACCGCCCGCGGGCCGGGGGAGTTCGTCATCCCCATGTCCTCTCCTCGCGCGTAGTTGAGTTTCCGAGGTCCACGACGAACCGCGCGTTCGAAGCGCGGGTGGCGCGGCTCAGGATCACGCCGTTCGTCCACTCGCCGACCATCCAGGCCGCCGTCACGGTGTTCACCGGGGCGATCGAGGCGCTCATCACCGGGTCGGCGAGCGTGGTGCGGGCGAAGGCGCCCAGTTCCGCCATCTCCCGTGCGAACTCCCGGTGGGCGGCGTCCGCTTCCGGTAGCAGCAGCGGCCCCACGGCCGCTTCCTCGAGCCCCGCGGCCGCGAAGATCACCGCGCCGCCGTGCGCGCGGGCGTGCGCGGCCAGCAGCAGCGCCAGCGTGCCCACGGGCCGGTCCGCGCAGCAGAACAGCGTCCACGACCCACGGCTTCCGGGCCCGCCGGGGTCGCCGGTCCCACCAGGCCCGCCGGCCCCGCCGGCCCCGCCGAGTCCGCCCACGGTGTCCTCGTCGACGAAGACCTGCGACGCCGAGATCTCGGCGTCCGGGTACCGCTCCCGCAGGAAGTCCCGCAGGGCCTCGGTCTTGGGCCGGCCGAGGTCGCGGCGCCGGTAGCTGAACTGCCGGTTGAAGTTGGTGATCTCGACCCGGTCGTGGTCGACGAGCAGGAGGTCCCGCACGCCCATCGCGCACAGGTGGGTGGCGACGATGGACCCCGTTCCGCCGCAGCCCACGACGACCGCCCGGTGGCGGGCGATCCGCTCCATCGCGTCCTCGGGCCGCGGGTCGAAGTGCGCCAGCCAGTGCCGCTGCTTGGTGTACTGGTCGGCCGATCCGGCGCGGGGCAGGGGTACGAGCATGCCGCGCGCCTCGAACACCTCCAGCAGCGCCAGCTGCCGGGGGCTGAGGGCGCCGCGGCCGTCGGGCCAGGCCAGGCCACCGGCGAGCCGTCCCGCCAGCTCCCGCAAGCCGTCGTCCGCGCCGTCGATGCCGAAGCCGTTCTCCCCGATCACCAGCAGTTCCCCGGCTTCCCCGGCGGCGATCGTGGTGTTCGCGCGGAGCATGACCCCGGCGGGGAAGCGCCGCCGCAGCCGGTCGAGGAGTGGCGCTTCCCCGGTCCCGTTCACGTCCCCGTCCCCGTATACGCCCTCGTCCCCGCTCGCGCCCCCGTCCCCGGTCACGTCCACTCCCAGGGCGCCCGCGCCCGGCGCGCGAGGAAGATCCCGGGCACCTCCGCGAGCGGGAGGCACAGGGCGTTGTCCAGCAGGATGGCGTCGAGTTCCCCGACGGCTTCCTCCAGCGTCTCCGAGGTCTGCGGGGAGGTGTCGTAGCGCCGCAGCACCTTCAGGTAGGACTCCAGCGACGCGTGCGTACGCAGTGCCTCCAGGAACACCAGCCCCCGGTGGACCCCGAGCGGGTCCTGGCGCAGCCCGCGGAAGAGGTTGAGGCGCAGGTCGGCCGGGCGGGACCGGGCCTCGTACCGGTCGGGTACGAGTTCCACCGCGATGCCCGCCCGCCCCAGGAGCCGGGCGGCGGCCCGGGCGAGCTCCCGGTTCGGGTAGTACGTGTCGTACGCGAGCCGGTGGCGGGGGCCGGGCGCGGGCCGCGCGATCCGGCCGGCGGGGACGGCCTCGCGCTCCGCCGCCCCGCGGAAGGCCCCGTCGAAGTCCCGCACCGGCAGGAAGCCGTCGCGCGCGAGCAGCGGGGCCGGCAGCAGGGCCCCGGCTCCGGGCGCCGCCAGGGCGCGGCGGATCGCCTGCCGTGCGGTGTCCGCGCCCGGGCCGAGCAGGGCGCCCTCGAAGCACAGCGCGACGATGATGCCGAGCGGCCGGATCCGCAGGGCGGGGTGGGCCGCGTACTGCGGGTACCGGTGCAGGGGGAAGGCGGTGTCGGAGGTGACGTCGATCCGGCCTTCGGCGAAGGCCGCGATGCCCCGCTCGGGGCTCTTGATCCTGCGGACGAGCACGCGCGCGGCGCCTTCGGCGCGGTGGCCGGCGCGGTCGAGGACGATCGTGCGGGACGTCGCCCGGGCGATGCGGTACCGGCCGACGCCGTCGCCCGTACCGCGGTACGGGGCGAGCGCGGGCAGCGAGGTCATCAGCGGGAACCCGAAGTCCGGTTCGGCCAGGGTCACCCGGAGGCGGTCCCCGCGGGCGTGCACGCGCTCGACGTGGCGCAGCCAGTAGCCGGTGGCGGTGTGCGAGGACGCGGCGCGGCGCAGGGCCTTCGCGTAGTCGGCGGCGGTGAGCCGGCTGCCGTCCGCCCAGCGGGCGCCGGGGCGGACGGCGAACTCGTGCCGGCGCCCGTCCGGGGAGGAGTCCAGGGAGCGGGCACCGATCAGCGCGGGAACGCCGTCGCGGTGGGCGAGGAGGGGGCGGGTCGTGAGCGCGGCCAGCTGCAGTCCGCTGTGGTCGCTCCAGTCGGGCTGTTCCGGCGTGGACGGCATGGAGTCGAACGCGACGACGGTCTCGACGTCGTACGCGCCCTCGCCCTCGCCCTCAGCCTCGTGCGCGGCCGCGCTACCGGCGCCGTACGCGGCCGCGCCCCCAGCCTCGTACGCGCCCGCGCCCCCGGCCCGGTCAGCCGGCATCGGACGGCGCCTCGTGCTCCGGGCCGTCCGGCCGCTCCGCGCCCCACCGGGCCAGCGCCCGCCCGTACTCCTCGAGTTCGGCGGTCATCCCGCGAACCCAGGCGGCCTCGCGGGCGCGGAACGCCTCGTCGTCGAGCTCGGTCGGCGGGGTCTTCTCCTCGCGCTCCGCCCACGTGCGCACCTGCGCGTTGCGGGCCCGGCGCAGGACGGAGATGGGCTCGATGAGCCGCGTCTCGAACTGGGAGAGGAAGGACAGGAGCCGGCGCTCCTCGACGAAGTTGGCGGTCAGCATGAGGTTGCGCTCCGGATTGCGGACCTCGTGGTACCAGTCGCCGGGGATGTAGAGCGTGTCCCCGGCCCGGAGCGTGACCTCGTGGACGACCGCGCCGGCCGGCCGGAGCACCTCGTCGTACGAGGCCGCCGACCACAGGCCGTCCCCGGGCCGCAGCTTCCCGCCGGCTTCCGGGGTCACCAGCCGCAGGGTCTTGCTGCCGCTGAGGACCGCCAGCCAGGCGCTGGTGGAGAAGGTGTCGCGGTGCAGTCCGGTGGAGCATCCGGGCTCGCCGAAGAACAACCACATCCGGCCGAAGCGCACTTGCTCCGGAAGCCTCTCGATGCAGTCCTCGGAGAAGATCTCCGGAATGTCGAAGTCGTCGAGGAGCCCCGGGCAGTCGCGGACGAAATTCCATTCGGCGAGGTATTGCCGGTCCCTGACGAGTGCGGTGTCGGCCGGGGTGTTCTCCCAGTAGTCCAGGAAATCCCCGAGCGTGGTGTGGGCGAGCGTGTAGTCGTATTCCGAACCGGCGGGGTAATTCCGGACCGGCACGGGCGTCGGGCCGTACTCCCGGCGGAAGAACTCCGTGGTCCACAGCCCCCGCGCGCGCCACGGTGCGTGCAGGCCGCGGATGACCACCGGCCCGTCGATGTCACCCAGGTCGGCGGCGGCCTGGGCGTCCAGCGTCCGCAGGGGGGTGACCGGTATGGGCGCCACGCGTGTCCCTCCTCATGAGACCGGGCCGGAAGCGACGTCCTCCCCGTGGAGGGTGTTCCACGGGGAGGATGTGGTGACAAAACAGCCCTTGTGTTCCTCGCTCCGGGCTATTTCGTCACGCGTGGCGGATCAACAACGGCGGGCGAGCCCCGCGACCATCGCGGGGCTGCTCAGGTCGGTGACGCGCAGCTCGATGCTCTCCCGCGCACTCACGCGGTCCTGCTCCTGGACGGGCTTCGGGGTGAGTTCGGGGGTGACGGTTTCGGTCTTCTTGGCCTTCTCCACGGTTCCTCATTTCTTGTGGAAATTGATGTTGCCGCGTTGTCCGGAGTGAATGTGCTCCGGCACCTGGATGTTAGCGAGTGGCCGGAATGAGCGTCTATGCCGCATCGGTCAAGACGGCCGGGAATGGCCGATTCCTTGTCTGGATGTGGCTGGTTTCGCAAAAACCCCGCCGGGAAAATGTGTTGCGCGCGAGAGCCCGGATCGCCGAGAATTCCCGATCATGGGGCATCTTGAAGCTGCGCATCTTGAGTATTATCTGACGGACGGTCGGGCACTGCTGGGCGATGTCTCGTTCCGTGTGCCCGAAGGGGCCGCCATGGCCCTCGTCGGGCCCAACGGCGCCGGCAAGACGACGCTCCTGCGCCTGATCGCCGGCGAACTCCAGCCGCACGGCGGCACGGTCGCCGTCAGCGGCGGACTCGGCGTCATGCCCCAGTTCGTCGGCAGCGTCCGCGACGAGCGCACGGTCCGCGACCTCCTCCTGGCCGTCGCCCCGGCCCGCATCCGGGAAGCCGGGCGGGCCGTCGACGCCGCGGAGGAGCGGGTCATGACGGTCGACGACGAGGCCGCGCAGATGCGGTACGCCCAGTCGCTCGCCGACTGGGCCGAGGTGCAGGGGTACGAGGCGGAGACCGTCTGGGACATGTGCACCATGGCCGCGCTCGGGATCCCGTACGAGAAGGCGCAATGGCGGCTCGCGCGCACCCTGTCCGGCGGCGAGCAGAAGCGCCTGATCCTGGAGGCGCTGCTGCGCGGACCGTACGAGGTGCTGCTGCTCGACGAGCCCGACAACTACCTCGACGTGCCCGGCAAGCGCTGGCTCGAAGAGCAGATCCGCCAGACCCGCAAGACGGTGCTGTTCGTCTCCCACGACCGCGAACTCCTCGCCCGCGTCGCCGAGAAGATCGTCAGCGTCGAACCGGGCCCGGGCGGCGCCGACGTCTGGGTCCACGGCGGCGGCTTCGGCACGTACCACCAGGCGCGTACGGAGCGGTTCGCCCGCTTCGAGGAGCTGCGCCGGCGCTGGAACGAGAAGCACGCCCAGCTGAAGAAGCTGGTGGCCACGCTCCAGCAGGCGGCGTCCGTCAGCCACGACATGGCCTCGCGGTACGCGGCCGCGCAGACCCGGCTGCGCAAGTTCGAGGAGGCCGGGCCGCCGCCGCAGCCCCCGAAGGCGCAGGACATCCGGATGCGGCTGCGCGGCGGGCGCACCGGGGTGCGGGCGGTCACCTGCAAGGGCCTGGAGCTGACCGGGCTGATGAAGCCCTTCGACCTGGAGGTCAGTTACGGGGAGCGGGTCGCCGTGCTCGGCTCCAACGGCTCCGGGAAATCGCACTTCCTGCGGCTCCTCGCCGGCGAGGAGGTCGCGCACACCGGGAAGTGGCAGCTCGGCGCGCGGGTCGTCCCCGGCCACTTCGCGCAGACCCACGCCCACCCCGAGCTGGAGGGGCGCACCCTCCTGGACATCCTGTGGAACGAGCAGTCCCAGGACCGCGGCGCCGCGATGTCCGTCCTGCGCCGGTACGAGCTCACCGGGCAGGCGGAGCAGCGCTTCGACCGGCTCTCGGGCGGCCAGCAGGCCCGCTTCCAGATCCTGCTCCTGGAGCTGGCGGGGACGACCGCGCTGCTGCTGGACGAGCCGACGGACAACCTCGACCTGGAGAGCGCGGAGGCCCTCCAGGAGGGCCTCGAGGCGTACGACGGCACGGTCGTGGCCGTGACCCACGACCGCTGGTTCGCCCGCTCCTTCGACCGCTTCCTGGTCTTCGGCTCGGACGGCCTCCTCCGCGAGACGACCGAACCGGTGTGGGTCGAACGACGGGTCGAGCGGGCCCGCTGACGCCCTACGGCTCCGTCGCGAGTTTGCGCACCGTGATGATCTCCGAATGCTTGAGCTGATCCAGGTTGCCGCTGTCGCCGAGGGCGTCGTGGAGCCGGAAGAACCAGGGCGAAATCGTGCTGCCCGAGAACAGGGCGTCGGCCAACAGGGCCGCGACGGAAACGACGGGTGCCTGCGGGAGGCGAATCGGTTCGTGCCTCGCGGCCGCGGCGAAACGGATCAAGTGCCCGGCCTGCGGAACACCGATCTCGTCCAGGAGGCGAGCGGTCCCGCGGGCTCCCCTGCGGCTGACGAGGACGGCCAGCGCGGTGAGCGCCAGCTCTTCCCAGCCCGCCGCGGCCACGTCCAGCAGGGCTTTCGGGGTTCTGCCGGGGTCCTGGCCCGCCCCGAGGGAGTCCAGGCGCATCCCCGTGGACGTCGGCCGCGGATACCGGTCCTCGGGCCGTATCGCGGTGAGGAGCGAGACGTATTCCGACTGCGGGATCCGCGGACGGAGGGCGGGGGTGCCGAAGGTGCTCATCACCGAGTCCGCGGCCACGGCGGACCACCCGGTACGGACGTCCCCCAACCGGCCGCACACCCGACTGACGTTGCCGGGGTCGATCCGGGAAGCGATCACCTCCACCATGCTCGCGACCGTCTGCCTGGAAGCCTCCGGACAGGTGGCCGCGAGGAAGTCGACGCTCTCGTCGAGATCCCGCAGGCGGGCCACATCACCGCAGAACTGGGCCACTTGGTGCGGGGTGCGGGTCGTCCGCAGCCAGGAGTAGATCTCGATCACTTCGGCCACCGGCCGACTCCACGCCGCGTCGGTCAACTGGCGTGCCAGTTCCACCGCCGGGCGGCCTTCGCCGGCCGCGAACTCCGCCTTCAGTTCCTCGAGCGACGCCGGCCCCGCAACCGGCCCCGCCACCCGCTCCGCCACCCGCTCCGCAAGCAGGCCCTCCAGGTGGCGGACCTCTTCCCGCAAGGACGCGCTGCGCCCCTCCGCCGTCTCCCGCCTGGCCTCGGCCTCCCCGAGCTGGGCCTTCAGCTCCCTGATCTGCTCCATCAAGGAGTCCGCCTGCCCGGCCGAATCCTCGTAGGCCTTCCTCAAGCCGGCGGCGGCGCTCTGCGTGGTGGAGCGTTCCCGCGCCCAGTCCAGAGCGAGGCGCTGTACGTCCACCTTCAGCCCCTGCGCCTCTTCCTCCTTGCTGTCGAGGAGCAGGTGCAGGGACTCGACGGTGCGGCGCTCCCGCGCGACCTCCCGTTTGGCGAGCTCCAGTTCGTCGCGCATGACCGCGAGCTCGTACTCGCCGCTCCTGCTCGTCACCTTGAGCGCGGCGAGGTACTGCTGGTGGACGGTCTCCTTGGCGCTCTCCTGGAGGGGGAGGCCCAACTCGCCCTCCACCTCGCGCACGAGCTGCTCGATGAAGGGCTTGGGCGGCACCCGGTTGCCGCCCAAGTAGCGGGAGACCGTCGTGTTGTCGAGGCCGACGCGGACTCCGTAGACCTTCTGCGTCACGCCCAGCCCGTTGAACAGGCCTGTCAACGTCTTGCCGAGCGTGACAACTTCGGGCGCCGCGCCCCGCTCGACCTCCGAGGAGTTCCGGCTTCGGCCGGGCAGATCGTCCATGAAGGCCCCCGCTCCGTTGCCGCCGTTCCGGCAACTCTTGACCGCTGTCGCAAGTATCCCGCGGCGCGGACTCTCGGACCTGTCACACCGACCGACGAGAGGAACCTCCAGATGTCCGTCCCCCCGGGTCTCGCCCACTCCGTACGCCGGCTCCAGCGGGCGCTCATCGTCCTCTTCGCGCTGGTCCCCCTGACCCTGGTCACCCTCGCGTTCCTTCCGGCGCTGCTCGTGCTGCCCTTCGTGCCGGCCGCCCGCCCGCGCACGGAGGGCATGCTGCGCCAACTGACCTCCTGGTCCCGGGCGGTGCTCCACGGCAGCCGCGAGCGCTGACCCGCCGGGAGACCAGGCGGCCAGGCCGTCAGGCGGCCAGGAGACAGGGCGGCCAGGCGGCCAGGCGGTCAGGCCGTCAGGCCGTCAGGAAGCGGGTGCGCAGGGCGGCCCTCGTGGGGGCCGTGATGCCGACCGCCTCGGTGAGGTAGGCCTCGACCGAGCCGTGGCGGGCTCCGAGGTCCGCGAGGGTCAGGCGCAGGATCTCGGCGGGCGCGCGGCCGTACGCCGGCCAGCGCATGGTGCGGCCCGGGTGCGCGGTGTGCCAGTCGGCCTTCAGGCGGTCCGTGGCCAGCTCGGTCAGGGCGAAGTCCGCGAGGATCTGCTCCTCGTCCACGCCGAGGAGGGTCAGGACGAGCGCGGCGATCAGGCCGGTGCGGTCCTTGCCCGAGGTGCAGTGGAAGACGGCCGGGCCGGGGCCCTCGGCGAGCAGTTCGATCGCCTGGCGGATCTCGGCCGCGCCGTCCTCGGCGACCTCCGCGAACCGGTCCGCGAGGAACCGCCACGGGTCGAGGTCCGGATCGATCTCCGCCTGGTCGTAGGGCCGGTGCTCGATGCTCAGGTTGGCGTACGTGAACCGTTCGGGCTCCGGGATGCGGCCCTTCGCGTCCGCCTCCCACGGGTAGCGCAGGTCGATGACGGTGCGGACGCCGAGGTCCAGGAAGCGGTCCCAGTCGGCGCCGGCGAGCTTGCCGAGCGAGTCCGCGCGGTACAGGGCGCCCCACGCGACGGTGGCGCCGTCGGCCGTGCGGTAGCCCCCGAGGTCGCGGAAGTTGTGCAGCCGCTCGAAGTCGATGTGACGGGTGGTCATCGCGGGGTCCCCCTGCTCGCGGGCTCCGGCGGTCCGGAGCGCTGGAGTTCAAAACGTCCGCCACCCCGCCGATCCCTCACGGGCACCGCCTACGAGGTTCAGCCCGTCCGCGCCATCGACTCGAACGAGTTCACGGTGGGCAGGACGACGACCGCTCTGGCGGAGGCGTACACCAGGCTGGTCCACGCGCCGAGCCGGACCCCAGCCTTGCGCTGGGCGGCCGCGAGAGGCCCCCGGCGCCCCGCCGGTCTTTTGCGTCCCGTCCCGGATCCGCGGACCCAGCCGGCCCGGGCCGACACGACCCGGCACGACCCGGCACGACCCGGCACGACCCGGACCGGCACGACGAAAGGGCCCGCAGCGCGCGTGCGCTGCGGGCCCTTTCGTCCGCGCCGGTCCGGCGCGGGTCAGCTCTCGCTGCGACGCAGCTTCGGCTTGAGGTCCTTGAAGCGGCCGAGCAGTCCGTTCACGAACGAGGGCGACTCGTCCGTGGAGAACTCCTTGGCCAGCTGGACGGCCTCATCGATCGCCACGGCGTCCGGGGTGTCGTCCACCCAGATCAGCTCGTAGGCACCGAGGCGCACGATGTTCCGGTCCACGACCGGCATGCGGTCCAGGTCCCAGTCCACCGCGTAGGTGGCGATCAGATCGTCGATGCGGTCCACCTTGTCGGCGTACCCCTCGACGAGTTCCATGGTGAACTCGTTCACCGCGGGCTGGCGGTCGGTGTCCGACCGCGAGTGGCGGATCCAGTCCGCGAGGACCTCGCGCACGGACACGTCGCGCTGGTCGGCCTCGAACAGGATCTGGAAAGCGCGCTTGCGCGCGTTGCTCCGGGCAGCCACGGTTAGCTGTTCACCCGGCCGAGGTAGTCGCTGGTGCGGGTGTCGACCTTGATCTTCTCGCCCGTGTTGATGAAGAGCGGGACCTGGATCTCGTGGCCGGTCTCCAGCGTCGCCGGCTTGGTGCCGCCGGTGGAGCGGTCGCCCTGGACGCCCGGGTCCGTGTGCTGGATGGTCAACTCGACGGCGGCCGGGAGCTCTACGTAGAGCACCTCGCCCTCGTGGCGGGCCACGGAGGCGGTGAAGCCCTCGATCAGGAAGTTGGCGGAGTCGCCGACGGCCTTCTTGTCGACCATCAGCTGGTCGAAGTCCTCCATGTCCATGAAGACGAAGTACTCGCCGTCCATGTAGGAGAACTGCATGTCGCGGCGGTCGATGGTGGCCGTCTCGACCTTGGTGCCGGCGTTGAACGTCTTGTCGACGACCTTGCCGGACATGACGCTCTTCAGCTTGGTGCGCACGAAGGCCGGGCCCTTGCCGGGCTTGACGTGCTGGAACTCGACGACGGACCAGAGCTGGCCCCCGTCGAGCTTCAGCACCATGCCGTTCTTGAGGTCGTTCGTGGAAGCCACGGTTTGGGAATCTCCTGCACTGGAAGACCACGGGTGCGCGCACAGCCCGGCGATGCGGGCTAGAGCGCGAGCAGCTCCTTGGTCGTAATGGTGAGTAGCTCGGGACCGCCGTCCGCCTCGGGGCGTACGACGAGCGTGTCATCGATCCTGACACCGCCCCGGCCCGGGAGGTGAACCCCCGGTTCGACGGTGACCGGCACGCAAGCGTCCAGTTTACCCATGGCCGTAGGTGCAAGCTGCGGGTCCTCGTCGATTTCGAGACCGACGCCGTGTCCGGTCCACGCCGCGAGGGCCTCCCCGTGTCCCGCGGAGTCCAGCACGGAACGGGCGGCGTGATCCACGTCTCGGTAGGCGGCCCCGGGCATCAGGGCCTCGCGGCCCGCCCGCTGGGCGGCGAACACGAGGTCGTACAGCTCGATCTGCCAGTCGGCGGGGGTCGTGCCGATGACGAAGGTCCGGCCGATCTCGCAGCGGTAGCCCCGGTAGTTCGCGCCGAGGCAGACGGAGAGGAAGTCGCCCTCCTCCACCCGTCGGTCGGAGGGCCGGTGCCGGGAGCGACCGGAGTGCGGACCCGTGCCGACGGAGGTCGGGAAGGCCGGGCCGTCCGCCCCGTGGTCCACGAGGCGGCGTTCGAGCTCCAGGGCGAGGTGCCGCTCGGTGCGGCCCACCAGGATCGACTCCAGCAGCTCGCCGAGGGCCTGGTCGGCGATCTCGGCGGCGATCCGCAGGCAGGCGATCTCCTCCTCGTCCTTGACGAGGCGCTGCTGCTCGACGGCGGTCCCGAGGTCGGCGAGGCGCAGTCCGGGCGCCACGGAGCGCAGGGCGCGGTGCCGGCCCACGGTGAGGTGGTGCTCCTCGACGGCGAGGGAGTCGGCGCGCGCGGAAGCGGCGAGGTCGGCGGCGGCGACGGCGGGATCGGCTCCCGGGCCCGCCAGCACGGAGATCCGCAGGTTCTCGTCGAGCCGTCCCTCGTCGGCCTCCCCGGTGGGCTGCCCGGCGCAGAACAGCATGTCCTCCCCGCCCGGTCCGACCAGCAGGACGGCGCCCAGCGGCGACGCCCCGGAGAGGTAGCGGACGTTCGCCGGACGCGTGATGAGTGCGGCGGCGTTTCCGGCGGCCGCACAGCGGTCGCGAAGCAGGCCCCGGCGGGCCGCGTACACGTCTGACATGCTTCCGAGCCTACGAGCGGCGGGCGCATCCGGCCTGGTGAGCGCGGCCGTACGAGGACGCGGCCGGGGCTTCGGAGGGCCGGGGCCTCAGCGGGCCGGGGCTTCAGTGGGCCGGGGCTTCAGCGGGCCCGGGCTTCAGTGGGCCGGCGCCGAGATGGCGCGGGCCAGGGTCTCGTCCAGGGCGCGGGCGGTGCCCTCGACGTCCAGGTGGGAGTTGTCGATGATCGGCAGCCCGGATCCGTACCAGCCCGCCATGCGGCCGTGGATCCGCGCGACCTCCTCGTCGGAGAGCCGCCGGTTCCCGGAGCGGGCCGCGTTGCGCTCCAGGACTATCTCCAGGCCGGGCAGCAGGACGACGGGCAGCAGCGCGGGCCCGACGTGGCGCTTCCAGCCGCCGAGGCCCACCACGGGGCGGTCGGGGAAGACCGCGTCGTCGAGGATGCAGGAGATGCCGTTCGCCAGGAAGTTGCGGGCGGCGAAGCCGCAGGTGCGGCGGGCGAGGCGATACTGGGCCTCGGAGTGGTCGTTCCAGCCGGCCTGCGGGTCCGCGAACCCCGAGCACACCCATTCCCGTACGTCGTCCAGGCTGACGTGCGCCGTGGGGACCGGCCGGGTGGCCGCCCAGTGGCGGGCCACGGTGGTCTTGCCGGCGCCCGCGGGACCGATCAGCAGCACCGCGAGGGTGGCTCCGCCGGTGCCCGCGACGGCGGGCGGCAGCGGGATGTGCCCGGTGGACCCGTCCGGCATCCCGGGGGCCCCGGGATGCCGGACGGGCAGGGACGCGGGCGCGGGCACCGGGGAAACGGGCCA
This sequence comes from Streptomyces sp. ICC4, assembly GCF_003287915.1. Classification (NCBI taxonomy): domain Bacteria; kingdom Bacillati; phylum Actinomycetota; class Actinomycetes; order Kitasatosporales; family Streptomycetaceae; genus Streptomyces; species Streptomyces sp. ICC4. The sequence goes on from NZ_CP030286.1 coordinate 1,804,868, forward strand.
GCCCTGCGCCGGGGGGACCGGCGGCTGCGGGGGCGCCGCCGAGTGCTGACGCCCCGACGGATCCCAGCTCCCGCCACCCACTCCGTGCTGCATCCGCTGCCAACCCCGTCCCGTTCCGGCCCGACTGATGCGAGAACGTTATATGACCCGGGAGCTCCGGCGGGTCACTCGATCAAGCGAAGGCCCCGATCAGGCCGTGACTTCGCCGAACGCCGCCACGAGGACGGCCGGGTCCGGGCCCTCCAGGACGGTCGGCTTGGCCAGCCCGTCCAGGACGATGAAGCGCAGCAGGTCGCCCCGGGACTTCTTGTCGAGCTTCATCGTCTCCAGCAGCTTGGGCCACTGGTCGCCGCGGTAGGTCAGCGGCAGCCCCACCGAGGCGAGGACCGCCTTGTGCCGGTCCGCCGTCGCGTCGTCGAGGCGGCCCGCCAGCCGGCCGAGCTCGGCCGCGAAGAGCATGCCGACCGAAACGGCCGCGCCGTGCCGCCACTTGTAGCGCTCGTTCTTCTCGATGGCGTGCGCGAGCGTGTGCCCGTAGTTCAGGACCTCCCGCAGCCCCGCCTCCTTGAGGTCGCTGGAGACCACGTCCGCCTTGACCTGGATGGAGCGGCAGATCAGCTCGGCCGTGTGCGGGCCGGCGGGCGTGCGGGCCGCCTCCGGGTCCTCCTCGATCAGGTCGAGGATCACCGGGTCGGAGATGAATCCGGCCTTGATGATCTCGGCGAGGCCGCTGACGTAGTCGTTGACCGGCAGCGACTCCAGCGCTGCCAGGTCGCAGAGCACGCCGGCCGGCGGGTGGAAGGCGCCGACGAGGTTCTTGCCCTCGGCGGTGTTGATGCCCGTCTTGCCCCCGACGGCCGCGTCCACCATCGCCAGGATGGTGGTCGGCACGGCGATCCAGCGCACGCCGCGCAGCCAGGAGGCCGCGACGAAGCCCGCGAGGTCGGTGGTGGCTCCCCCGCCGACGCCGACGATGACGTCGGTGCGGGTGAAGCCGGACTGCCCCAGGGCCTTCCAGCAGTACGCCGCGACCTCGATCGTCTTGGCCTCTTCGGCGTTCGGCACCTGGATGGCGACGGCCTCGTAGCCCTGCGCCGCGAGGTCGTCGCGCAGCGCCTCCCCGGTCGAGGCCAGGGCCTCCGGGTGGATGACCGCGACCCGCTGGGCCTTCGTGCCGATCAGGGAGCCCAGCTCGCCGAGCAGCTGCCGGCCGACCAGCACCTCGTACGCGTCGTGCCCGGCGCTCTCGCCGACCTGGATCCGCGTCACCTGGTCTGTCATGCGTTCTTCAACTCCAGAGCGTCGAGGACCGCCTGCGCGACCTCTTCGGGGGTGCGGTCGTCGGTGGCCACCACGACGCGCGCGACTTCGGTGTACAGGGGGCGCCTGGCCTCCATCAGCTCGCGCCACTGGCGGCGCGGGTTGACGGCGAGCAGCGGGCGCGCGGCGCCGAGGCCCACGCGCCGTACGGCTTCCTCCACGTCCATCGAGAGGTAGGCGACGGGCAGCCCGGCCAGCAGGGCGCGCGTCTCCTCGTCGAGGATCGCGCCGCCGCCGAGGGCGAGGACTCCGTCGTGCCCGGCGACGGCGGCCGCGACGGCCTCCCGCTCCAGCGCACGGAAGTAGGGCTCGCCCTCGTCCACGAAGATGTCGGAGATCTCCCGGCCCTGGGCCGCGACGATGTCGGCGTCGGTGTCCCGGTAGGAGACGCCGAGCCGGTGCGCGACGATCTCGCCCACGGTGGACTTGCCGGATCCCATGGGGCCGACGAGGACGACCAGGGGGCCGGTCGCGGGGGCGGCGGTCACCGGATCTGCAGGTTGTCGAGGTACGACCGCACGTTGCGGCGGGTCTCGGGGACGGAGTCGCCGCCGAACTTCTCGACGACGGCGTCGGCCAGCACCAGGGCGACCATGGCCTCGGCGACGATGCCCGCGGCGGGCACGGCACAGACGTCGGAGCGCTGGTGGTGCGCGACGGTGGCCTCGCCGGTCGCCACGTCGACGGTCGCGAGGGCCTTCGGCACGGTCGCGATCGGCTTCATGGCGGCGCGGACGCGCAGCAGTTCACCGGTGGTCAGACCGCCCTCGGTGCCGCCGGAGCGGCCGGAGGTGCGCCGCAGGCCCTCGGGGGTGGAGACGATCTCGTCGTGCGCCTGCGAGCCGGGTACGCGGGCCAGGTCGAAGCCGTCGCCGACCTCGACGCCCTTGATGGCCTGGATGCCCATGAGCGCGGCCGCGAGGCGCGCGTCGAGGCGGCGGTCCCAGTGCACGTGCGAGCCGAGGCCGACGGGCACGCCGTAGGCGAGCACCTCGACGACGCCGCCGAGGGTGTCGCCGTCCTTGTGGGCCTGGTCGATCTCCGCGACCATCGCCTTCGACGCGTCGGCGTCGAGGCAGCGCACCGGGTCGGCGTCGAGCTTCTCGACGTCGGCGGGGGTCGGGTAGACGCCGTACGGGGCCTTGGCGGCGGCCAGTTCCACGACGTGGGAGACGATCTCGATGCCGGCGACCTCCTTGATGAAGGACCGGGCGATGGCACCGAGGGCCACGCGGGCGGCGGTCTCACGGGCGCTGGCGCGCTCCAGGATCGGCCGGGCCTCGTCGAAGCCGTACTTCTGCATGCCGGCGAGGTCGGCGTGGCCGGGACGCGGCCGGGTGAGCGGCGCGTTGCGGCCGGTGTCCTTGAGCAGCGAGGGGTCGACCGGGTCGGCCGACATGACCGTCTCCCACTTGGGCCACTCGCTGTTGCCCACCATCACGGCGACCGGGGAACCGAGGGACAGACCGTGGCGGACACCGCCGAGGAACGTGATCTCGTCCTGCTCGAACTTCATCCGGGCACCGCGGCCGTAGCCGAGCCGGCGCCGGGCCAGGTGGTCGGCCACCAGCTCAGTGGTGACCGGAACGCCGGCGGGAAGCCCCTCCAGCGTCGCTACCAGAGCCGGGCCGTGCGATTCCCCGGCCGTCAGCCAACGCAACCTGCTCAACGATGCTCCTCATGCTCGCGCCTGATTCAGCGACGGCGCGACCGGGTGCGCGGCCCGGACCCGCCTTCACCCGATCCTCCCATGTCCGCGCCGGTACACCGCCCTCGGTCCAGCTATCGGACGGCGGACCGGCGCCGGGACCACCACCGGTAGCCCTCCCAGCAGACCGCGCCACCCACCAGGGCGCCGATGGTCAGCTTGACCCAGAGCGGCCACGAGCTGAGCAGGCTGCGGAAGAAGAGACCCACCGCGTACGCGGCGTCCCACCTCGACGCCAACACCTGATCCGTGCCGATCTCGTCCACTTGGCCCCCCAAGGTCCCCGTTGTCCCGACCGGGAAGCCTATCGGGCGGCGAGGGCCCGCTCTCCGGCGGCCCGCATGGCCGCCAGGGGCGCCGCGGGGCTGCCGGTCATCTGCTCGACCTGCAGCACGGCCTGGTGGACCAGCAGGTCCAGGCCGCCGAGGAGCTTGCCGCCGCGGCCGGACCAGGCGGCGGCCAGCGCGGTGGGCCAGGGGTCGTACAGCACGTCGAAGAGGGTGCCCGGGGCCGTGGGAACGGAGCCGGCCAGCTCGTCCGTGGCTCCGGCCGGGGTGGTCGCGATGACCAGCGGCGCGGCCAGCGCCTCGGCCGCCCGCGACCAGTCGGCCGTGCGGACGTCCACGCCGAGCCGCTCGCCCCACTCCCGCATCTCGGCGGCGCGGGCGGAGGAGCGTACGTACGCGGTCACCTCGCCGGAGCAGATCCGCGCGAGCGCGGCGAGCGCCGAGGAGGCGGTGGCGCCGGCGCCGAGGATCGCGGCGGACTCCACCTTGCCCACGCCCTGTTCGGCGAGGGCGGAGAGCAGACCGGGGATGTCGGTGTTGTCGCCGACGCGGCGGCCGTCCTCGGTGAACACGACCGTGTTGACCGCCTCGACCGAGGCGGCCGTGTCACTGATCCCGTCGAGCAGCGGGATGATCGCCCGCTTGAGCGGCATGGTCAGCGACAGGCCGGCCCATTCCGGGCCGAGCCCGGCGATGAAGTCCGGGAGCGCGGCCTCGTCGACTTCGAACCGGTCGTACGACCAGTCGGCGAGGCCGAGCTCCTGATACGCGGCGCGGTGCAGCACCGGCGAGAGGGAGTGCTCGATGGGCGAACCCAGCACCGCGGCCCGTATCCGTGACATGTCCTGCTACCCGCCGTTCTTCTGCTTCTGCCGTGCCTGGAACTCGGCGACGAGCTTCAGGTGCTCGTCGTAGGTCTTGCTGAAGCTCGTCTTGTCGCCGTCGACCGACACGAAGAACATCCAGCCGCCGCCGTCCGGGTTGAGCGTAGCGGTCACCGCGTCCAGGCCGGGGTTCCCGATCGGGCCGGGGGGCAGTCCCCTGACGTTGTGCGTGTTGTAGGGGTGGACGAAGTTCCTGGCTTCCGTGAGGTTGAAGTTGATCTCGCTCGTGCCCTTGACGTAGTTGTACGTCGAGTCGAACTCGATCTTCTGGTTGGAGATGTCGTTGGTCTTCTTGAGGCGGTTGTAGACCACCTCCGCCATCTTCCGGAAGTCGTCGTGGTTCTTGCCCTCGGCGTTGACGAGGCTGGCGACCGTGACCACCTGGAGCGGGTTGCTCAGGCCCAGGTCCTTGGCCTTGCCCTCGATCCCGAGCTCCATGTACTTGTCGGTGGCGTTCTTGACCATCTGCTTGAGCAGCGACTCGGGGGTGCTGTCCTTGGAGAGGTCGTAGCGCATCGGGTACAGGAAGCCCTCGAGCGGGTCCATGATCTTCGGGTCGTTGTTCGCCCACGCCGGCAGGCCGAGGTTCTTGGCCTCCTTGAAGGCGATGTCCTTGGTGGTGCCGGCCGGCTTCTCGAGCTTCTTGTCGATCGCGTCGTAGACCGTGCTGTTGCGCATGCCCTCGGTGATGGTGAGCACGTGGAGCTTGGTGGGATCCACCATGACCGCGACCGCCGAGGCCGCCGACATCTTCTTCTTGAGCGGATAGATGCCGGGCTGGATCTTCTTCCCATCGGGGTTGGCCGTCGCGGCGTCCACGAAAGCCTGGGCGCTCGCGACCACGCCCTTCTCCTTGAGGATGCGGCCCATCTGGCCCAGGCCCGCGCCCTTGGGGATCTCGACGTCGACCGCCTCGTCGATGCCGGCGCCCGCGAAGTCCTCGGCCGCGCCGAACTTGTCCTTGAGGTAGCTGTAGCCGTAGTAGCCGCCACCGCCGAGCACGCCGATGATGACCACGGACGCGATGAGGCAGGCCATGCCGCTGCGCTTCTTCGGCTTGCCGCCGGAGCGTCCCGAGCGGCGGCCGCCGGGCTCGTCGTCGTCACCGTCGTCGCGGCCGCCACCGCCGCCGGCCAGGAAGGATTCCTCGGGCTCTTCGGCCGGGGCCTCCTCCTGCCACTGCTCCTCCGGCTCCAGGTGCCGGCGGCCCGGGGGGCGCGGCGGAGGGAAGGCCTCGGGGGTGCCGTAGAGGTCGGGGGTCTCGCCGGGATAGCCGGCCGTCTGCTGCTGCGCGTAGGGGTCCGCACCCGCGTACGGGTCCGCGGCCTGCGCGGCGTTCACGTAGCCGGCATCGAACCCGGCGCCGTGATCGAACCCGGCGTTCGGGTCGAAACCGTGGTTCTGGTCCAGGCCGACGGGGACCTGGCCGGTGTCCCAGCCCTGGCCCCCGTACGTCCCCTGGTGCTGCTGGTACTGCTGCTGCGGTTGCTGCTGGTACTGCTGGTACTGCTGCTGCTGGTACTGCTGCTCCGGTTGATACGTCTGCTGCGGGTACTGGACCTGCTGCTGGTACTGCGGCTCCTGCGGGTACTGCTGCTGACCATCGATGTAAGGCATCTGACCCTGCTGGGCCTCGTGCCCGGTCCACCCCTGGTCCCCGTACTGGGGATCCTCGGGGTGCCACGGTTCGGGGCCAGGGCCCCGGCCATACTCAGTCATCGATCCCCTAGCGCGCCGCAGGGCGTTGGCCGCGACTCCATCCGCCGCGACACCCGGTTCCGCCTCTTGGTGGGCGACGGCTGTTCGAATGCCGTCACTTCGCGCGGAACGTTACCGTATCGCGATCAGACAACCACTTCGACGCACTCACCGGGCGGATTACCTGATACCCGTTCGGTCTCCAGGGCGTTCTGCAGGATGACCACGGCGGCCGCCTGGTCGATGACGGACCGGCCCTTCTTGGCGTTGCGCCCCGAGGCCCGCAGGCCCTGGGCCGCGGTGACCGTCGTCATCCGCTCGTCCACCAGACGCACCGTCACGGGCTTGATGCCCTTGGCGAGTTCCATGGCGAAGGCGCGGCACTTGGCCGCGGCCGGCCCCTCCCGCCCGCTGAGCGAACGGGGCAGACCGACCACCACCTCGATGGGGTCGTACTCCTCGACGAGCTGCCGCAGCCGCCGGTGGGCGAAGGGGATGTCCCGGCCCGGCACGGTTTCCACCGGTGTGGCCAGCACCCCGTCGGGGTCGCACGAGGCGACCCCGATCCGGGCGTCCCCGACGTCGATGGCCAGCCGGCGGCCGCGGCGCAGCGTCATCAGGCGGTCTCGCCCACGAGGCGCTCGACGGCCGCGATGGCGTCGCCGATGGCGGCCGGGTTCTGGCCGCCGCCCTGCGCGACGTCCGGCTTGCCGCCACCGCCGCCGCCGAGGGTCTTGGCGGCGGTACGGACCAGCTCGCCGGCCTTGAGGCCGCGCTCGCGGGCCGCCTCGTTGGTGGCGATGACGGTCAGCGGGCGGTCGTTGGCGACGGTGAACAGGGCCACGACGACCGCGCGGTCTCCTTGGATGCGCCCGCGGACGTCGAGGACCAGCTTGCGCAGGTCGTCGGCGCCCGTGCCGTCCGGCACCCGGCCGGTGACCACGGCGACGCCGCGTACGTCCTGGGCGTCCGCGGCGAGGCCGGCGGCGGCCTGGAGGACCTTCTCCGCGCGGAACTTCTCGATCTCCTTCTCGGCGTCCTTCAGCTTGCCGAGCATGGAGGCGATCTTCTCCGGCAGCTCCTCCGGACGGCCCTTGACCAGCTCCTGGAGCTGGGCGACGACCGTGTGCTCCTTGGCGAGGAAGTTGTAGGCGTCCACGCCGACGAGGGCCTCGACGCGGCGCACGCCGGAGCCGATGGAGGACTCGCCGAGCAGCTTCACCAGGCCGAGCTGGGCGGTGTTGCCGACGTGGGTGCCGCCGCACAGCTCCTTGGAGAAGTCGCCGATGGTCACGACGCGCACGCGCTCGCCGTACTTCTCGCCGAACTCGGCGATGGCGCCCTGCTTCTTCGCCTCGTCGATGCTCATGACCTCGGCGGTGACGTCGAGCTCGCGGGAGAGCACGTCGTTGATCTTCTGCTCGACGTCGGTGAGGACCGAGCCGGGAACGGCGTTCGGCGAACCGAAGTCGAAGCGGAAGCGGCCGGGCGAGTTCTCGGAACCGGCCTGGGCGGCCGTGGGGCCGAGCGCGTCGCGCAGCGCCTGGTGGGTCAGGTGGGTGGCCGAGTGGGCGCGGGCGATGGCCCGGCGGCGCTTGATGTCGATGGCGGCGTACGCCGAGGCGCCCACCGTCACCTCGCCGACCTGGACGGAGCCCTTGTGCACGGAGACACCGGGGACCGGCTGCTGGACGTCGCGGACCTCGATGACGGCACCGGTGTCGAGCCGGATCCGGCCCTGGTCGGCGAGCTGGCCGCCGCCCTCGGCGTAGAAGGGGGTGCGGTCCAGGACGACCTCGACCTCGTCGCCCTCGGAGGCGGCGGGCGCGGAGACGCCGTTGACCAGGAGGCCGACGATGACGGACTCGCCCTGGGTGGTGGCGTAGCCGGTGAACTCGGTGGCGCCGGAACCGTCGGCGATCTCCCGGTAGGCGGACATGTCCGCGTGGCCGGTCTTCTTGGCCTTGGCGTCGGCCTTGGCGCGGTCGCGCTGCTCCTGCATCAGGCGGCGGAAGCCGGTCTCGTCCACGGCGAGGCCCTGTTCGGCGGCCATCTCCAGGGTGAGGTCGATCGGGAAGCCCCAGGTGTCGTGGAGCAGGAACGCCTTCTCGCCGGCCAGGACCGTGCCGCCGGCGGCCTTGGTCTCGGTCACGGCGGTGTCGAGGATGTTCGTGCCGCCCTTGACGGCCTTGAGGAAGGCGGCCTCTTCGGCGAGCGCGACGGTCTCGATGCGCTTGCGGTCGGTCACCAGCTCCGGGTACTGCTGCCCCATGGTCTCGATGACCACGTTGACGAGCTCCTGGATGACCGGCCCGGTGGCGCCCATGAGGCGCATGTTGCGGATGGCGCGGCGCATGATGCGGCGCAGCACGTAGCCGCGGCCCTCGTTGCCGGGGGTCACGCCGTCGCCGATGAGCATGGCGGAGGTGCGGATGTGGTCGGCGACCACGCGCAGCGAGACGTCGGTTCCCTGGGCGGCGCCGTACCGCACGCCCGTCAGCTCGGTGGCCTTGTCCATGACCACGCGCAGGGTGTCGGTCTCGTACATGTTCTGCACGCCCTGCAGGATCATGGCGAGGCGTTCGAGACCGAGACCGGTGTCGATGTTCTTCGACGGCAGGTCGCCGAGGATCGGGAAGTCTTCCTTCCCGTCGCCGGCGCCGCGCTCGTACTGCATGAAGACCAGGTTCCAGATCTCCACGTAGCGCTCGTCGTTGACGGCGGGGCCGCCCTCGACGCCGAACTCGGGGCCGCGGTCGTAGTTGATCTCCGAGCAGGGGCCGCAGGGGCCCGGGACGCCCATGGACCAGAAGTTGTCCTTCTTGCCCAGGCGCTGGATGCGCTCGGCCGGGACGCCGATCTTGTCGCGCCAGATGGCCTCGGCCTCGTCGTCGTCGAGGTAGACCGTGATCCAGAGCTTCTCGGCTTCGAGGCCGTAGCCGCCGTCCGCCACGGAGCTGGTGAGCAGCTCCCAGGCGTACTTGATGGCGCCTTCCTTGAAGTAGTCGCCGAAGGAGAAGTTGCCGCACATCTGGAAGAACGTGCCGTGGCGGGTGGTCTTGCCGACCTCTTCGATGTCCGGCGTGCGGACGCACTTCTGCACGCTGGTGAGCGTGGGTGCGGGCGGCTTGACCTCGCCCAGGAAGTACGGCTTGAACGGCACCATGCCCGCGGGCACCAGCAGCAGAGTCGGGTCGTCCGCGATGAGCGACGCCGAAGGGACAACGGTGTGACCGCGCTCCTCGAAGAAGCTCAGCCAGCGGCGGCGGATTTCAGCCGACTCCATCAGTGGTCCTCATTCCGGTTGTACTTGCCCCTCGAGCGGCTCGAGCGGTGAGTGGTGGTCTGGTCCTGCTTGTCGTACGGGTCGTGCGCGATGGCCCGCAGCCGCCGCGGCCCGGGAAGGGCGCTGACGTTGCCGGGCAGGTCGGGGTCCTGGTGGAGCCCCAGTGCGTCGTTCAGCTCGTCCTCGCGCTGCGACATTCCCGCCTTGACGTCGAGGGCGAAGTCCTTGAGGCGGTGGCCCGCTTCCAGCGCCTTGTCGGCGGCCTGGGCGGCGAGGCTCTCCGGTGTCAGCTTCTTGAGCTGGCGGTTGACCTTGGTGGTGGCCCACACGCCGGCGGCTGCGCCTGCGGTGAACCAGAAGGCTCGGCGGAACATCGGCGGTCTCAGCCCTTCTGCTTCCGGCGCCGGGCCGCCGGCACCGTACGGCCAACGATCACGTTACGTCGCGGCGTCTTGCGCGGCACGTCCTCGGGGGCGGCGCCGTTCTTGCCGAGCGCCTTGCGGACGCCGTAGCCGAAGGCCGCGACCTTGACGAGCGGGCCGCCGAAGGTGGACGCCACGGTGGAGGACAGCGCGGAGGCGTTGGAGGTGACTTCCTGGACGTCGCTCGCGATGGCATCGACCCGGTCCAGCTGGGTGCGGGCCGAGCGGACGGTCGTGGAGGCGTCCGCGAGCAGCGGGACGGCCTGGTCGGTCACGTCGGCCACCAGCTTGGTGGTCGCCTTGAGCACCTGGGCCAGCCTCACCAGCACCACGGCGAGGAAGGAGACCAGGATGGCCCAGAAGACGGCCACGAGGATCCCGGCCACCTCTCCACCGGACACGTCACACCGCTCTCTACACATTGATCAGCAAGCGAAAAAGTCGTCCTCCGACCCTATCGCGCCGGAGATCCGCCGAAGTACCGGAATTCCCGGCCGCGCCCCGGCCCGCGGCCGGGCGGAGTCCGCCTTGTACGCAGAGCATCCGGACCAGTACCCTCCGTGTCCCATGCGACAGAGACCCATTCCCCGAAGGACGCCGGGCAATCTTCCCTCGGACCTGAGCGGCTTCGTCGGGCGGGGGGTCGAACTGGCCGAGCTGGAGCGACTGCTGGAGTCCTCGCGGCTGGTCACGGTGACCGGCGCGGGCGGGGTCGGCAAGTCCCGGCTGGTCCTGGCGGCGGCCCGGGCCGCGGCGGACGACAGGTCCGCGGACCCCGCGCAGGAACGCCACTGCGACGGCGTGTGGCTGGCCGAGCTGGCTTCCGTACGGGATCCGACGCTGCTGGAACTGACCATCGCGGAGGCCCTCGGGCTGACCGACCACACCGTCCGGCCGCCCCGCCAGGTGCTCGCCGAGCACCTGGCCGAACGGCGGCTGCTGCTGGTCCTGGACGGTTTCGAGCAACTGGTGGACGAGACCGCCGCCCTGGTACGGGACCTCCTACGCGGCTCCCCCGGCCTGCGCGTGCTCGCCGCCGGCCGGCGCCCGCTGACCCTCGACGGCGAGCTGTCCTGGCCGCTGGCCCCGCTGGACCCCGAGGAGGCCCTGGCCCTGCTGATCGAACGGGCCTCTGCGGCCGATCCCTCGTTCAGCCTGACGGAGGCGAACCGGGCGGTGCTGGCCGAGCTGTGCGCCCGGCTCGACGGCCTGCCCCTGGCTCTGGAGCTGGCGGCGGGCCGGATGCGCACGCTGTCCCCGGCGCAGGTGCTGTCCCGGCTGGAGGACCGCTTCGCCCTGCTGACGGGCGGCTCGCGCGGGGCGCTGCCCCGCCACCGGGCCCTGCGCACGGCGATCGGCTGGAGCCACGAGCTGTGCACCACCGCGGAGCGGCTGCTGTGGGCGCGGCTCTCGGTCTTCGCCGGGCAGTTCGACCTCGATGCCGCCGAGTACGTGTGCGCGGGCCCGGACCTGCCGGTGGAGTCGGTGCTGGACCTGGTCGGGGAGCTGCTGGGGCAGTCCCTGCTGGTCCGGGAGGAGACGGCCGCCGGGGTCCGCTACCGGATGCTGGAGACCGTACGGATCTACGGGGCGGGCTGGCTGGAGTCGACGGGCGACGCCGGGCGGCTGCGGCGCAGGCACCGGGACTGGTACATGGGCCTGGCGACCTGGTGCGAGCTGGACTGGTTCAGCCCGCGCCAGCAGGAGGTGGCCGCGCTGGTCGAGGCGGAGCTGGCGAACCTGCGGCTCGCGCTGGAGTGCTGCCTGGACGAGCCGGACGAGGTCCACCTCGGCCAGTACCTGGCGGGCACCCTCTGGTTCTACTGGGCGGGCTGCGGCCGGCTCACCGAGGGCCGGCACTGGCTGGACCGCTCCCTGGAGGCCGGACCCGGGCCGGGCGAGCCTTCGGAGTACGAGAGCTCGCGGCTGAAGGCGCTGTGGGTGCTCGGGTACGTCGCCGCCCTGCAGGGGGACTCGGTGGCCTCGATGAGCGCCCTGTACGAGTGCCGGGACGGGGCCGCGCAGAGCGGGAACCCGGTGGCGGCCGCGTACGCGGTGCACCGGTTGGGCTGCCTGGCGCTGGTCTCGGACGACATGGTGCGGGCCCGGGAGCTGCTGGGCTCGGCGCTGGAGCGCTACCGGGAGGCCGGCGAGCTGAACAGCAACGTGCTGATGTGCCAGGTGGAGCTGGCGATGGCGCTGGCCTTCCAGGGGGAGCAGGAGGGCGCGCTCTCGCTGTGCGAGGAGGTCCGGGACATCTGCGAGGAGCGCGGGGAGCGCTGGACGAAGGCGTACGCCCTGTACGTCCTGGCGTACGCGGCGCTGGACGCGGGGGGCACGGCCGAGGCGCGGCGGCTGCTGTCCGAGTGCGTGGCCGTCAACCACGCCTTCCGCGACCTGGTCGGGCTGGTGCTGGCGGTGGAGCTGCTGGCGCTGGTGACGGTGGCCGAGGGGCACCCGGCGGAGGCGGCGCTGCTCCAGGGGGCGGCGGAGCCGATGTGGGACGGGGTGGGGCTGCGGCTGTTCGGCTCGGGGTACTTCAACGCCCCGCGGCTGATGTGCCAGGAGCGGGCGGGCGAGCTGCTGGGCGCCGAGCGGTACGCGTCCTGCGCCCGGCACGGGCGGACGCTGGGGGTGGACGCGCTGGTGGAGCGGGCCCTGCGCGGGCCGGAGCCGGCACCCGCGCCGACGGGTCCGCTGCCGAGGCCGCGCGCCGCCGCCGACCGGCCGGCGACCCGCCCGGGGGCGGACAACAGGAAGCCCGCCGGCTCCCCCAAGGGGGAACCGGCGGGCTGACCAGCCTGTGAGGCTACGTCCGCTGGATCAGCGAGCGTAGTACTCGACGACGAGCTGCTCGTCGCAGATGACCGGGATTTCCTTGCGGTTCGGGTCGCGGTCCAGGCGGAAGGCCAGGGCCTTCAGGTTGACCTGCAGGTAACGGGGGGTCTCGCCCTCGCCTGCGTAGCCACCCTCACGGGCAACCTGGAACGGAACCTTCTCGCGGCTGCGCTCGCGCACCGTGATGACGTCGTCCGGGCGGACACGGAACGACGGCTTGTCGACCTTGTCGCCGTTGACCTCGATGTGGCCGTGAACGACCATCTGACGGCTCTGGTAGATGGTGCGGGCGATGCCCGAACGCAGGACCAGGGCGTCGAGGCGACGCTCGAGCTCGACGACCAGCGCCTCGCCCGTCTTGCCTTCGGCCTTCTTGGCGCGGTCGTACGCGCGGGCCATCTGACGCTCAGAGATGTCGTACTGAGCGCGCAGACGCTGCTTCTCCAGCAGACGAACCTTGTAGTCCGAGTTCTGCTTGCGGCCACGGCCGTGCTCGCCCGGCGGGTAGGGGCGGGCCTCGAAGTACTTGACGGCCTTCGGGGTCAGCGCAATGCCGAGGGCACGCGACTTCTTGACCTTGGGTCGCTTCTGGTTCACGTGGAACCTACCTCCATGTAAGTTAGGTGAGGCTTACCTTAGCGAGGAGGACGTAATGTCTCGACCACATGGGATCCCCCTGCCCAGTGCGCATCGAAGTTCAGATCCAAACGAAACAGGATCTGCTTTCGACGACGATTGGCAAGGTCAGCCGCGTCCCAGGGAAGGCGTTCGGCAGCTCACCGGAGCCGAACGCGTACGAACCCTCGTAGAGTCCAACGCCTCAGTATCCCTCACCCTGCCCGGTGCTCGTGACCAGGGAGAGTTCGGAACGGGGGCGCCGGCCGCAAGGACCGTCACCCCGGACGGGGACGTGATTCTCCTGGTATCAGGGGAATCCGCGGCTGCCAGGGCAGCCGCTCACGCCCAGGACGACGACCTCACCGCCGTGATCGAGATCACGGATGTGGCGCCGGTGTCCGTGCCCCATCGTATCCGAGGCCGAGCGTGGCTCGCCGGGTGGCTCACCCCGGTGCGCGGGGACGCCGACCGGGCGGCCTGCGCGGCCCTGCTGGCGGAGCGCCACCCGGTCGGCGAGCTCCTCGGGATGTCCGAAACCCTCGAGGGCCCGTCCGCTCTCCTCGAGGGCGGCGGCCGGCCCGCGTGGATGCTGCTGCGCCTGGAGGTCGGGGAGATCTCCGTCGACGACCTGTGGGGCGCCGAGCACGTGGAGCCCGAGCTGCTCGCCGCGGCCGAGCCCGACCCGATGACGGCGCACGAGACCGAGATCCTCCAGCACCTGGCCACCGCGCACGGCGACCGGCTGGCCGACCTGCGCGCGCTGCTCGGCACCCGGGAGGCGGCGGACCTGACGGCGGTCCCCCTCGCACTCGACCGCCTGGGCCTGCGGGTGCGCTTCACGCGCGGCGCGGGCACGGGCGCGGGGTCGGCCTTCGACGCCCGCTTCGACTTCCCCGAGCCGGTGGCCGACGTCTGCGAGCTGCGCCAGGCCATGCGCACACTGTTCGACTAGGGACAGGTGGCGAGCATTTCCTGCAGCGCCTGCTTCTCGGGCGGGGTCACGGACAGCCGGTACTTCACCTTGATGCCGGTGTAGCGCCGCGCGTACTCGCACCAGTAGGCCTTCTGCGGCGGCTTCCACTTGTCGGCGGTCTTGCTGCTCTTGTCGTAGTTGGTCTGCTTGTCCACCGCGAGCAGCACGTCGAGGTCGTTGGCGTACTCCAGCCTGCGCTGCGGGGTCCAGGCGTACGCGCCCCCGCGCCAGGCGGCGCCGAGGGCGACGACGTGGTCGGTTTGGATCTGCGAGGCGCGCCGGTAGAAATAGGGGAGCTCCTTGCCGGTGTACGGGTCGTGCAGCACCCCGGACAGGACGACGCAGGCGTTGCGGTCCCCCTCGCGCAGCTCCCGCAGGTCCCTGCGGAGCACGTCGTCCCGGGTGTCGCAGCCGTTGCGCCCGCCGACGGCGTCGGTCTCGTCGGACCAGTACCTGCCGAAGTTCTCTCGCTTGTACGTCTCCCAGTTCTTGCCCCACTCGACGGTGAGCCCGCCCAGCCCGGTCCTGGCGGTGGCGGCGTCCGGCGGAAACCCGGCGCTCGCGAGCGGCACCTGCGCGACGAGCGCGGCGGCGCTGGCGCGGGCCTTCCCGGCGTCCCCGTGGTGGCATCCGCCGAGCAGCAGCGCGGTGGCGGCGACGGCGACGAGCGGAGCGGGACGTCCCATGCGACGGAGCCTAGGCCCCTCCCCCGGGCCCGGCCCGCCGACACGTCAGGACCCGCCGCCCCGCAGGCGCTCGCGGACCTTCTCCACCACGTCCGCGTACCGCGCCTCGGCGCCGTAGCGCGTCGGCTCGTAGTACCGCTTGCCGTGCACCGCGTCCGGCGCGTACTGCTGCGCGGCGATCGCCCCGGGCACGTCGTGCGGGTAGACGTACCCCACCGCGTGGCCCAGCTTCGCCGCCCCCTTGTAGTGCCCGTCCCGCAGGTGAGCCGGAACGGAGCCGGCCAGCCCGGCCCGGACGTCCGCCAGCGCCGCACCGATCGCCGTCGTCGCGGTGTTGGACTTCGGGGCCAGCGCCAGCGCGATCGTCACGTGCGACAGGGTCAGCGCCGCCTCCGGGAAGCCGATCATCGCCACCGCCTGCGCGGCCGCCACCGCGAGCGGCAGGGCCGTCGGGTCGGCCAGCCCGATGTCCTCGCTCGCCGAGATCATCAGCCGCCGGGCGATGAACCGCGGGTCCTCCCCCGCCTCGATCATCCGTGCCAGGTAGTGCAGCGCCGCGTCCACGTCCGAGCCGCGGATCGACTTGATCAGTGCGCTCGCCACGTCGTAGTGCTGGTCGCCGTCCCGGTCGTACTTCACCGCCGCCCGGTCGACCGCCTCCTCCACCGTCTGGAGGGTGATCTCCGGCTCGCCCTTGGCGATCGCGGAACCGGCGCCCGCCTCGAGGGCCGTCAGGGCGCGCCGGGCGTCACCGCCCGCGATGCGCAGCAGGTGCGCCTCGGCGTCCTCCGGCAGGGTGACGGCCCCGCCCAGTCCGCGCTCCTCCGTCAGCGCCCGGTGCATCAGGGCGCTCAGGTCCTCGTCGGTCAGCGGTTCCAGCGTCAGCAGCAGGGACCGCGACAGCAGCGGGGAGATGATCGAGAAGTACGGGTTCTCCGTGGTCGCGGCGATCAGCGTGACCCAGCGGTTCTCCACGGCCGGGAGCAGGGAGTCCTGCTGCGCCTTGCTGAAGCGGTGGATCTCGTCGAGGAACAGGACGGTGTCCTTGCCGTAGCCGCCGGCCGCGCGCTTGGCGCCCTCGATGACGGCCCGTACCTCTTTCACGCCGGCGGTGATCGCGGACAGCTCGACGAACCGCTTCTTCGTCGCCTGGCTCACCACGTAGGCGAGCGTGGTCTTCCCGATGCCCGGCGGACCCCACAGGATCACCGAGGAGGCTCCGGCCGGACCGCCCGCCCCGTCCACGACGAGCCGGCGCAGCGGTGAGCCGGGCTTCAGCAGGTGCTGCTGGCCGACGACCTCGTCCAGGGTGCGCGGACGCATCCGGACGGCGAGCGGAGAACTGGAGGGGTCCTTCGCCTGTCGTTCTTCGGCTGCGGCGGTGAAGAGGTCTGGTTCCACACCGGAAGCCTATGCGAGCCCACTGACAGGACCGCCCGGGGCGGGATCCGCGAGGGGCCTCACAGGTGCCTCACAGGGGCCTCAGGAGGTCCAGAAGTCCCACCAGCGCGTCAGGATCAGCATCCCGATGATCCCGATGTGCAGGACGGGCAGCACCCAGGTGAACTCGTCGAAGAAGGCGCGCAGCCAGCCGGGGGCCCCCAGCAGGCGGCCCCGGACGTTGTGCGAGGTCACGTACCAGAACATGACGATGGTGGCGACCCACGCGAGGCAGCACCACAGGCACAGGGAGTTGATGTTGTACAGCGACTGGTACATCAGCCAGGTGCAGAAGCCGACGCCGAACAGCATCCCGGCGTTCAGGGTCAGCCAGTACCAGCGCGGGAAGCGGGCGCGGGCCAGCAGGCTCACGCCGACGCAGACGACGATGCCGTAGGCGACCAGGCCCAGCATCGGGTTGGGGAAGCCGAAGACGGCCGCCTGGTCGCTCTTCATGATGTTGCCGCAGGAGACGATCGGGTTGAGGCTGCAGCCCGGCGTGAAGTCCGGGTCCTCCAGCAGCTTGAACTTGTCGATCGTGATGACCCAGGCGGCGAGCAGTCCCGCGAGCCCTGTGATCACCAGCAGCAGGGCCAGCGCCCGGCTTCCGCCGACCGCCGTCCGCGGCTCCGCGGTGTCCGTGCCGGTCCCTCGTGTCGTCATCCCGCCCGCTCCACATCTGCAAGGTCAACAAGCACCGGCCATTGTGCCGTACGCGGCCCGCTGTCCACCGTTCGACGGACATAAGGACGTACGCACGGGGGAACCGGTGGACGCGCCCCCGGCACACCATGGGGGACATGACACGAAACGCGGTGGAAGTGCGGGGGCTCCGCAAGCAGTACGGCGGGGTCACCGCGGTGGACGGACTGGACCTGACGATCCGGCGGGGCGAGGTCTTCGGCCTCCTCGGGCCCAACGGCGCAGGCAAGAGCACGACCGTGGAAATACTCCAGGGGCACCGGGAGCGGGACGGCGGCGAGGTGTCCGTGCTCGGCGCGGACCCCGCCACCGGCGGGCGGGCCTGGCGCTCGCGCGTCGGCATCGTCTGGCAGGACGAGTCGGCGCCCGCCGAACTGACCGTACGGGAGACGGTCGAGCACTTCGCCCGCTACTACCCGGCGCCGCGCGATCCGGCCGAGGTCATCGCCCTCGTCGGCCTGGAGCACAAGCGCGGCCACCGGGTGAAGGGCCTCTCCGGCGGCCAGCGCCGGCGTCTGGACGTCGCGCTGGGCGTCATCGGCGACCCGGAGCTGCTGCTCCTCGACGAGCCGACGACCGGTTTCGACCCGGCGGCCCGGCGGCAGTTCTGGGACCTGATCCGCCTGCTGTCCGACGCCGGCACCACCATCGTGCTCACCACCCACTACCTGGAGGAGGCCGAGGCCCTCGCCGACCGGCTCGCGGTCATCGCCCGCGGCAAGGTCGTCGCCGAGGGCGATCCGGCCTCGCTGCGGGCCCGCCTGGGGACCGGGGCCACCGTCGAGTGGACCGACCGCGACGGCGGCACGCGCAGCACCCGTACCGACACGCCCACCCGTACGGTCGCCGAGCTGGCGGCCCGTTTCGACGGCGAGGTCCCGGACCTGAGGATCACCCGCCCCACCCTGGAGGACGTGTACCTGCGCCTCACGGGCCAGCTCGACCCGGGCACGACGCGGCAGGAGGAGTCCCGATGAGCACGGTGACCGGTACGAGCGTGCGCGGCGGCCGCGCCAAGGCCCTGCCCGGCGCCTGGTCGCTGGGGCTGAGCCGGGGCGCGCTGGAGATCAGGCAGTTCGCCCGCCAGCGCGACGCGGTGATCTTCACCTTCGCCTTCCCCATCGTCCTCCTCGCGCTGTTCGCCTCGATCTTCCGCGACGGCATGGAGGGCACCGGGGTCACCGCTTCCCAGATGTACGCGGCCGGCATGGTCGCCGCCGGCATCATGTCCACCAGCTTCCAGTCCCTCGGCATCTCGATCGCCGTCGAACGCGACGAGAAGGTGCTGCGCCGGCTGCGCGGCACGCCGATGCCGCCGGCGGCGTACTTCCTCGGCAAGGTCTGGCTGGTGCTGGTCACCGGGCTCGCCGAGACCGCGATCCTGTTGCTGGTCGGCTCCACCCTGTTCGACCTCGATCTGCCGGTGTCCGCCGCCAAGTGGCTGACCTTCGCCTGGATCTTCGCCCTCGGGCTGGCCGGCTGCGCCCTGCTCGGCATCGCGATCAGCAGCCTGCCCAAGTCCGGGAAGAGCGCCAGCTCGGTCGTGGTCCTGCCGTTCCTGATCCTGCAGTTCGTCTCCGGGGTCTTCATCCCGGTCCACCAGATCCCCGACTGGCTGCTGAACATCGGTGCGCTGTTCCCGCTCAAGTGGATGTGCCAGGGGCTGCGCGGGGTGTTCCTCCCGGAGTCCGCGGCCGTTCTCGAACAGGCCGGCGGCTGGGAGTATGGCAAGGTCGCCCTGGTCCTGGGCGCCTGGGTCGTCGGGGGGCTGGTCCTGTGTCTGCTGACCTTCAAGTGGAAGAACCGCCGCGACGGTTGAGCGGCCCCGCCCGGTTCCCCGGAGCGCGCGAGTCCCACGTCTGGGACCGCGCCTTCGGGCCGTGGGACCTCTACTTCGGGCTGGTGTGGGCCGCCACCGCGGCCTTCGTCCTCGGCGGCGACTTCCCGCCGCTCCCCCACCGGCTGGCCGCCGTGGCCCTGCTCGCGCTGCTCGTCCCCTGGTACGCGTGGGCCGGGCGCCCGCTGCTCCTGCTGGAGCCGGGCGCCCGGTACGGGCGGTCGGTGCGCTACCTGGCGGGGAACCTGGCGCTGTTCCTGCCGGCCTCCGCCCTCGCCGGCGAGGCCCGCCTGATCACCTTCGCGCTCGCCCCGCCCTGTTTCATGCTGCTGCCGCTGCGCCGGGCGGTGGCCGCGATGGGGATGGTGGCCCTGCTGCCCGTGGCCGGCTGGGCGCTGCTGTGGCGGCCGCCCGGGAACGAGGTGTTCGTGGGCGTCCTCGGCTCCGTCGTCACCTTCGCGTTCTCCGCGTTCTTCGGCGCCTGGATCATCCGCATCATCGAGCAGAGCCAGAACCGGGCCTCCCTGATCGCCGAACTCGACGCCACCCGGGAGGAGGTGGCCAGGCTCTCCGCCGAACGCGGCGCCCACACCGAGAGGGAACGCATGTCCCGGGAGATCCACGACACGCTCGCGCAGGGCTTCACCAGTCTCCTGATGCTGGTGCAGGCCGTGCAGTCGGAGCTGGACACCGATCCGGCGCAGGCGCGCCGCCACCTGGACCTGATGGCCGCCACCGCCCGGCAGAACCTGGCGGAGGCCCGCGCCCTGGTCACCGGCGGCGCACCCGCCGATCTGGACGGCGGCTCGCTGCCGGACGCCGTACGCCGCCTCGCGGCCCGGCACGACCCGCCTGCGGCCGTGTCGGTGACGGGGGACGTCCGTCCGCTGGCCCCGGCCCTGGAGGTCGTGGCCCTGCGCACCTGTCAGGAATCCCTCTCGAACGCGGCCAAGCACGCGGGCCCGCAGGCACGTTGCGCGGTGTCCCTGGCCTACGGCGGCTCCGAGCTGACCGTCACTGTCCGGGACACCGGGCGGGGCTTCGACCCGGCGGCCCCCGCACCGGGCTACGGCCTGCGGGGCCTGCGCGCCCGCGCGGCGGAGGCCGGCGGGACGGCGGCGATCGACAGCACGGCCTCGACCGGTACCACCGTCACCGTCACCCTCCCGATCCGCTGAGGAGCCGTACGACATGATCCGCATCCTGCTGGCCGACGACCACCCCGTGGTGCGGGAGGGCCTGCGCGGCATGCTCAGCGCCGAGCCGGACCTGGAGGTCGTCGCGGAGGCCTCGAACGGCCCGCAGGCGGAGGCGCTGGCCGCGCGGCTGCTCCCCGACCTGGACCTGATCCTGATGGACCTGCGGATGCCGGGCGGCGACGGCGTCGAATCGATCGCCCGCATCTGCGCGGCCGGGCTGCCGGTCCGCGTGGTGGTCCTGACCACGTACGAGGACGACCGGGACATCCTGCGCGCGGTGGAGGCGGGAGCGGCGGGCTATCTGCTGAAGGACATGGCGCGGGCGGAGCTGACGGCCGCGATCCGGGCGGCCGTGCGCGGCGAGACGGTCCTCGCCCCGACGGTGGCGGGCCGCCTGGTGGACCAGCTCCGCACCCGCCCGTCGCTGCCGCGGCTCTCCGACCGGGAGGTGGCGGTGCTCCGCCTGGTCGCGGAGGGCTCGACCAATGCCGAGATCGGCCGCCGGCTGTTCGTGGCGGAGTCGACGGTCAAGACCCACATGCTCCGCATCTTCGGCAAACTGGAGGTCACGGACCGCACGGCCGCCGTGACCACGGCCATGCGGCACGGCTTGCTGTGACTGCGGCCGCTGCGCGGGCCTTCCCCCACCCCGCCCCTTCCCGAAACCGGGGCTCCGCCCCGGGAAACGGCGAAAGGGCGGGGCGGGGAGAGCTCCGCGCAGCGGGTCCCCCGGCCCCGCCCCACCAGGCGGCAGCGTCCGTCAGGCCAGGCGCGCCTGGACCGTGGCGACCACGTCGGCCAGTGCCACCGGCGTCTGCTCCCCGGACTCCATGTCCTTCAGCTGGACCACGCCCTCTTCGAGGTCGCGGTCGCCCGCGACCACCGCGAACCGCGCCCCGCTGCGGTTCGCGTCCTTCATCGCACCCTTGAGGCCCTTGCCCCCGTACGAGATGTCCGCGGCGACACCGGCCCGCCGCAACTCGGTCACCAGACCGAACAGCACCGGCTTCGCCCCGCCCAGCGCCACCGCGAAGACGGAGGTCGCCGACGGGATGTCCAGCTCGATGCCCTCGGCCTCGAGCGCCAGCACCGTACGGTCCACGCCGAGCGCCCAGCCGACCGACGGCAGCGCCGGTCCGCCGATCATCTCGGAGAGGCCGTCGTAGCGGCCGCCGCCGCCGACCGCCGACTGCGAGCCCAGGCCGTCGTGGACGAACTCGAAGGTGGTCCGCGTGTAGTAGTCCAGCCCGCGGACCAGCTTCTCGTCGTCCTCGAAGGCGACCCCGGCCGCCGTCACCAGCGCCCGCACCTCCTCGTGGTACGCCTTGCACGCGTCGCAGAGGTAGTCGCGCAGCATCGGCGCGCCGACCAGCTGCTTCTGTACGTCGTCCCGCTTGTCGTCGAGGACGCGCAGCGGGTTGATCTCGGCACGGCGGACGGTGTCCTCGTCCAGGTCCAGCCCGCGCAGGAAGGACTGCAGGGCCTCCCGGTACACCGGGCGGCACTCCTTGTCGCCCAGCGAGTTCAGCAGGATCCGGAAGTCGCGCAGGCCCAGCGAGCGGTACGCCTGGTCGGCCAGGATGATCAGCTCGGCGTCCAGCGCCGGGTCCTCGGCGCCGATCGCCTCGGCGCCGACCTGGGAGAAGTGGCGGTAGCGGCCCTTCTGCGCCCGCTCGTAGCGGTAGTACGAGCCGGAGTACCAGAGCTTGACGGGCAGGCCGCCGAGCTTGTGCAGGTTGCCCTGGAGCGCCGCGCGCAGCACGGACGCGGTGCCTTCGGGACGCAGGGCGAGCTCGTCGCCGCCCTTCGTCGTGAGGGTGTACATCTCCTTGCTGACGATGTCGGTGGACTCGCCGACACCGCGCGAGAACAGCTCGACGTTCTCGAAGCCGGGGGTCTCGATGTACCCGTAGCCGGAGTTCTTCAGGGGCGCCGAGATCGCCTCGCGCACCGCCAGGAAGGTGGCGGAGCGGGGCGGCAGCAGGTCGTACGTGCCCTTGGGGGCCTGAAAAGTACTCACGAAACTCTCGTCACATTCCTCGTCGTGGAGCGGCTGTCGGATCCGCTGCCAGGCCGGCCGCGACCTCCCGCAGGTACGGGTTGGTCGCGCGCTCTCGGCCGATGGTGGTCTGGGGACCGTGGCCGGACAGCACCACGGTCGAGTCGTCGAGCGGCAGGCACACGCGGCCCAGCGACTCGAGGATCTCGGCGTGGGAGCCGCCGGGCAGGTCGGTGCGTCCGATGGAGCCGGCGAAGAGCAGGTCGCCCGAGAAGAAGACCGGCGGGCACCCTTGATCTTGTGGAGTGGCAGCCAGCTCGGGCATCCGGAAGGTCACCGACCCCCTGGTATGGCCGGGGGCGTGCGCCACCGAGAAGTCCATCCCCGCCAGCTTCAGGCCCGCGCCGTCGGTGAGCTCGCGGACGTCGTCCGGCTCCCCCACGGTCAGCTCGCCCATGAGCGGCATCCCGATGGAGCGGCCGAGCGCCTTCTCCGGGTCGCTCATCATGAAGCGGTCCTCGGGGTGGATCCAGGCCGGTACGTCGTGCGCTCCGCACACCGGGACCACCGAGGCCACGTGGTCGATGTGGCCATGGGTCAGGACGACCGCGACGGGCTTGAGCCGGTGCTTCCTCAGCGTCTCCTCGACACCCCGGGTGGCCTGGTGGCCGGGGTCGATGATGACGCACTCCTCACCGGCGGCGGGGGCGACCACGTAACAGTTGGTCCCCCAGGCCCCGGCGGGGAATCCGGCAATCAGCACGTTCGTCCTCAATCGTCGTCCGGGTGGGAGGCTGCAGATCGGAATGCTGCTGCTCAGAGCCTACCGGCGCCGCTCATTACACAGCGAACCCATATACGGTACGGCCTAACCCAGCCCGGACAGTGGTACCAGACACGCACAAGGAGACGACCCGGTGGTCACGAACGATCAGCGGCGGCGCCAGCTCGCCAGGGAGAAGTACGAACGCCAGCAGAAGCGGCGTGCCGAGGCACGGCAGAAGTCGCGCAGGCGCGCGGCCGTGATCGGCGCGGCGGTGGCCGTGGTGGTCGCCGCGCTGGTCGGCCTGGTGGTCGGCGGCGTCTTCGACAAGGACAAGAAGGACGAGGCGGCCGACCCGGCCGCGAACCCGTCGGCCTCGCCGACGCCCCAGCAGTCCCCCTCGCCGGCGATGGCGATCGACGCCAAGGCGAAGTACACCTTCGACCTGAAGACCAGCGCGGGCGACGTCACGTTCGAAATGGACGCGGCGAAGACCCCGCAGACGGTCAACTCGTTCAAGTCGCTCGCCGACAAGAACTTCTTCGACAAGACCAAGTGCCACCGCCTGACGACGAGCGGGATCTTCGTCCTGCAGTGCGGTGACCCGCAGGGCACCGGCACGGGCGGCCCGGGCTACACGATCGCGGACGAGAACCTCGAGTCCCTCGGCAAGCCCAACGAGCAGGGCCAGGTGGTCTACCCGGCGGGCACGGTGGCGATGGCCAACACCGGCCAGCCCGGCTCGGGCGGCAGCCAGTTCTTCCTGGTGTACAAGGACAGCCCTCTGACGCCTTCGTACACCCCGTTCGGCAAGATCGACGCGGCCGGCCTGAAGGTGCTCGAAGAAGTGGCCAAGGCCGGTACGGCCGACGGCGGCCAGGACGGGGCCCCCAAGACCCCCGTGACCATCGAGAAGGGCACCGTCACCCAGAACTGACCAGGACCGGGCGCCCCGGGCCCGGGCTGTCCCCTCGATTTCTTCGACGGCGCTCTGGTACGGCGATATTCCGTCGTGCTGGATGCGGACAGCCGGCCCGGCGGTCGCCTATGTTGGCGTTGTGCAGGGCGGGCGCGGCCCGCCCCCAGGAAACTGTGGACGATGCCCAGGGGGTGAACCCCTCGCAAGGCATCAGGTGGAGGAGGCGCTGTGAGCAGCGACCCGTGGGGCCGAGTCGACGAGACCGGCACCGTGTACGTGCGTACTGCCGATGGCGAGAAGGTCGTCGGCTCGTGGCAGGCCGGCACCCCGGAGGAGGCCCTGGCCTACTTCGAGCGCAAGTACGAGGGCCTGGTGGTCGAGATCGGCCTCCTCGAACGACGGGTGCGGACCACCGATCTGCCCGCCAAGGACGCCCAGACGGCCATCGAGCACCTGCGCACGCAGGTGGACGAGCACCACGCCGTCGGCGACCTCGACGCGCTGCGCGTCCGGCTGGACAAGCTGGTGTCGACCGTGGACTCGCGGCGCGAGGAGCGCAAGGTCCAGAAGGCCAAGCAGACGGACGAGGCCCGTACGGCCAAGGACGCGCTGGTCGTCGAGGCCGAGCAGCTGGCGCAGAGCGACCAGTGGCGCAGCGCCGGTGAGCGGCTGCGGGCGCTGGTGGACATCTGGAAGGGTCTGCCCCGCCTGGACCGCAAGTCGGACGACGAGCTGTGGCACCGCTTCTCGCACGCCCGCTCCGCCTTCTCCAAGCGCCGCAAGGCCCACTTCGCCTCGCTCGACGCGCAGCGCGAGGACGCCCGCAAGGTCAAGGAGAAGCTGGTCGCGGAGGCCGAGGCGCTGTCGAAGTCGGCCGACTGGGGTCCGACCGCCGCCCGCTACCGCGAGCTGATGGAGAGCTGGAAGGCCGCGGGCCGCGCGCAGCGCGAGTCCGAGGACGACCTGTGGAACCGTTTCCGCGGTGCGCAGGACGTCTTCTTCGCGGCGCGCAGCGAGGTGTTCGCGGAGCGCGACGCCGAGCAGGTGGAGAACCTGAAGCTGAAGGAGGAGCTGGCCGACGAGGCCGAGAAGCTCGTCCCGGTCACGGACCTGAAGGCGGCCCGTGCCGCCTTCCGCTCCCTGAACGAGCGCTGGGAGGCCATCGGCCACGTACCGCGGGACGCGCGTCCCAAGGTCGAGGGCCGGATGCACTCCGTCGAGCGGGCCATCCAGGAGACCGAGGAAGGCGAGTGGCGCCGCACCAACCCGGAGGCGCGGGCCCGTGCCGCCGGCCTGACGGGTCAGCTGCAGGCGGCGGTGGACAAGCTGCGCGGCCAGATCGACGCCGCGCGCGCGACGGGCAACAACGCGAAGGCCGACAAGCTGTCCCGGGAGCTGGAGGGCCGTCAGGCCCTGCTGGACCAGGCGCTGAAGGGTCTCGAGGAGTTCGGCGGCTGATTCGGGGCCGCCCCCGCACGTACGAGGGCCCCGGTACGGATCTTCCGTACCGGGGCCCTCGCGCGTGCGCACGGTGTTCCGGCGGCGTGCGGTGTGCGGCTACGGCCTGCGGGCCGAGGTGACCCGGTAGACGTCGTAGACGCCCTCGACGCCCCGGACGGCCTTCAGGACGTGTCCCAGGTGCTTCGGGTCGCCCATCTCGAAGGTGAACCGGGAGGTGGCCACCCGGTCGCGGGAGGTCTGCACGGCCGCCGAGAGGATGTTGACGTGCTGGTCGGACAGGACGCGCGTGACGTCCGACAGCAGCCGGGACCGGTCCAGTGCCTCGACCTGGATGGCGACCAGGAAGACGGAGGACTGGGTGGGGGCCCATTCGACCTCGAGCATCCGCTCGGGCTCCTGGGAGAGGGAGTCCACGTTGACGCAGTCCGCGCGGTGGACCGATACACCGCTGCCGCGCGTGACGAACCCGACGATCGGGTCGCCCGGCACCGGGGTGCAGCAGCGGGCCAGCTTGACCCACACGTCTTCGACGCCCTTGACGACCACGCCCGGGTCGGCGTTGCCGCGTCGCGAGCTGCGGCCGCGGGCCGGCGGGATGGTGTCCTCGATGTCCTCGTTGGCCGCGTCCTCGCCGCCGAGGGCCTGGACCAGCTTCTGGACGACGTTCTGCGCGGTGACGTGGCCCTCGCCGATCGCCGCGTAGAGCGAGGAGATGTCGGGGTAGCGCATCTCGTGCGCGAGCGTGACGAGCGAGTCGCCGGTCAGGATGCGCTGGATCGGCAGGTTCTGCTTGCGCATGGCCCGCGCGATGGCGTCCTTGCCGTGCTCGATGGCCTCGTCGCGGCGCTCCTTGGAGAACCAGCCGCGGATCTTGTTCCGGGCTCTCGGGGACTTGACGAAGCCGAGCCAGTCGCGGGACGGTCCGGCGCCTTCGGCCTTGGAGGTGAAGACCTCGACCAGGTCGCCGTTGTCGAGGGTCGATTCGAGCGGGACGAGCCGCCCGTTGACCCGTGCCCCTATGGTCCGGTGGCCGACCTCGGTGTGGACGGCGTACGCGAAGTCCACGGGGGTGGCTCCGGCCGGCAGCGCTATGACGTCGCCCTTGGGCGTGAAGACGAAGACCTCGTTGCGCGAGAGGTCGAAGCGCAGCGAGTCGAGGAACTCGCTCGGGTCCTCGGTCTCCTTCTGCCAGTCGAGCAGCTGGCGCAGCCAGGCCATGTCGTTGACCGTGTCGTGGCCGGCGCTGCCCTTGGCGGCCTGCGGCACGTCGGTGCGCACCTTCGAGGTGCCGGCGACGGTCTGCTGCTTGTACTTCCAGTGCGCGGCGATGCCGTACTCGGCGCGGCGGTGCATGTCGAAGGTGCGGATCTGGAGCTCGACCGGCTTGCCGCTGGGTCCGATGACCGTCGTGTGGAGCGACTGGTACATGTTGAACTTGGGCATCGCGATGTAGTCCTTGAACCGGCCGGGGACCGGATTCCATCGCGCGTGCACGGTGCCGAGGGCGGCGTAGCAGTCCCGGACGGTGTCGACGAGCACCCGGATGCCGACCAGGTCGTAGATCTCGGCGAAGTCGCGGCCGCGCACGATCATCTTCTGGTAGACGCTGTAGTAGTGCTTGGGGCGCCCGGTGACGGTGGCCTTGATGCGGGCGGCCCGCAGGTCGGCCATCACCTCGTCGGTGACGACGGTGAGGTACTCGTCGCGCTTCGGCGCCCGCTCGGCCACCAGGCGCACGATCTCGTCGTACATCTTGGGGTAGAGGATCGCGAAGGCGAGGTCCTCCAGCTCCCACTTGATGGTGTTCATGCCCAGGCGGTGCGCCAGCGGGGCGTAGATCTCGAGGGTCTCGCGGGCCTTCTTCTCCTGCTTCTCCCGCTTGAGGTAGCGCATGGTGCGCATGTTGTGCAGGCGGTCGGCGAGCTTGATGACCAGGACCCGGGGGTCCTTGGCCATGGCGACGACCATCTTGCGGACCGTCTCGGCCTGGGCCGCCTCGCCGAACTTGACCCGGTCGAGCTTGGTGACGCCGTCGACGAGCAGGGTGACCGCGTCGCCGAAGTCGCGCCGCAGGTCCTCCAGCCCGTACTCGGTGTCCTCGACGGTGTCGTGCAGCAGCCCCGCCATCAGGGTGGCCGGGTCCATGCCCAGCTCGGCGAGGATCGTCGTCACCGCGAGCGGGTGGGTGATGTACGGGTCGCCGCTCTTGCGCTTCTGGCCGCGGTGCCAGCGCTCGGCGACCTGGTAGGCCTGCTCGATCTGGCGCAGCGTCGACGTCTCGATCTTCGGGTCGTTGCTGCGGACTATGCGGAGCAGCGGTTCGAGGACCGGGTTGTACGGGTTGGTGCGCTGGACGCCGAGGCGGGCCAGCCGAGCGCGTACCCGGTTGGAGGACCCGGCCGACTTCGCGGGCGCGGGCTTGACCGGCGGGGCCGGCGGGGCCGACGGGGGCGTGGCGGCGGGCGCCGCGGCCGGCTCGGCCTGCGGGTCGGGCTGCGCGGCGGAGATTGGCTGGACCTCGTCTGGCAAGAGCGCTCCTCTGGGAGTCCCCCCGGACGGAGTCCGGGGGAGGATCCGGTGGCCCCGGTCAGGTCCGGACAACCCATGGTAGCGAGGGTTGCGGCACGCCGTTCCCCGAGCCTGCGCGACGGGTGCGGGTCCGCTCCCGGCGGCTCCGCCCCGGCCCCGGCAACGGCGCCGCACGCAGAAGCGGCGGGCACCCGGGTGTCCCGGGTGCCCGCCGCTTCACGCGAACGGGGTCAGACCACGATCAGTGCGTCCAGCGGGGCATCGCCCAACAGGGGCGCCAGCCGCTCGCGCCCCGGCAGGAACGACAGCTCCATCAGGACCGCCACGCCCGCGACCTCCGCACCCGCCCGCCGGATCAGCTCCAGCGAGGCCCCCGCGGTACCGCCGGTGGCCAGCACGTCGTCGATGACCATGACCCGGTCCCCGGCGTCCAGCGCCTCCGCGTGGATCTCGATCTCCGCCGACCCGTACTCCAGGTCGTAGGACTGCAGGAGCGTCGCCCCCGGCAGCTTCCCGGCCTTGCGCACCGGCACGAAGCCGATGCCCGCCTGGACGGCCACCGGAGCCGCCAGGATGAACCCCCGCGCCTCCAGTCCGACGATCTTCGTCGCTCCGTACGCCCGCGCCAGCTCCACCAGCGCGTCCGTCAGGGCGCCGAACGCCTTCGGGTCGGCCAGCAGCGGGGTGATGTCCTTGAACATCACGCCCGGCTTCGGGTAGTCCGCCACGTCCGTGATCCGGCTGAGCAGCAGGTCGCGTACGTCGGGAGACAGCTCCACGGTCACCGGCGCCGTCCCGAACGGCCCTGGGCCACCACCTGCGGCCCGTCCTCGTTCTCGACGCCGTCCTCGGGCGCCCCGCCCTTGGCGTCGCCGGCCGCCCGCTTCGCGAGCACCCGCTTCTTCAGCGCCTTCATCGCCGGCTCGCGCTCCTTCAGGTCCACGACCAGCGGGGTCGCGATGAAGATCGACGAGTAGGCGCCGGCCGCGAGGCCGACGAACAGCGACAGCGAGATGTCGTTCAGCATGCCGGCGCCCAGGAAGCCGCCGCCGATGAAGAGCAGCGCGCCGACGGGGAGCAGCGCCACGACGGTGGTGTTGATCGAGCGGACCAGCGTGCCGTTGATGCTGCGGTTGGCGACCTCGCTGTACGTCCAGCGGGTCTGCTTGGTGATGTCCTTCGAGCCCTCCTTGAGACCGTCGAAGACGACGACGGTGTCGTAGAGGGAGTAACCGAGGATGGTCAGCAGGCCGATGACCGTACCCGGGGTGACCTCGAAGCCGACCAGCGCGTAGACGCCGACCGTGATCGTGAGGTCGTGGATCAGCGCGATCAGGGCCGCGATCGCCATCCGCCACTCGAAGGCGATGGCCAGGTAGATCACCACGAGGACCATGAAGACGCCGAGGCCGGTCCAGGCCTTGTTGGCGATCTGCTCGCCCCAGCTGGGGCCGACCAGGTCCGCGTTGATCTGGCCCGCGTCGACCTTGAAGTCGGCGGCGAGCTTCGTCTTCACCTCGGCGGCGGAGTCGGTGTCCAGATCGGAGATCTGGATGCGCAGGCCGCCGGTGCCGAGCTTCTGGACGATCGCGTCGTGGCCGGAGGCCTTCTCCGCGTCCTCGCGGGCCCGGGTCTCCGAGACGGAGGTCTTCGGGGTGGTGAAGACGGCACCGCCCTTGAACTCGATGCCCATGTTGAGGCCGGACACGGCCACGGCCACGATCGCCGTGATGGTGATCAGGATGGAAACGCCGTACCAGACGAAGCGCTTGCCGACGAAGTCGTAGCCGACCTCACCCCGGTACAGCTTGGCGCCGAGATCTCCGAGCTTCGACATCTCTCACGCCTCCTTTGCGTCGACGGGAACGGAGGCGGTCGCGGCGGCCGCGTCGGAGCCGGTACGACGCGAGCGTCGCAGCGGCGGCTTCGCGCCCAGTCGCTTCGGGTCCAGCCCGGACCACGGGTGACCGCTGGAGAAGAACTGCGTACGGGCCAGCAGCGTCATGACGGGCTTGGTGAAGAGGAACACCACGACCACGTCGAGCAGGGTGGTCAGACCCAGGGTGAAGGCGAAGCCCTGCACCTTGCCGACGGTGACGATGAACAGCACCGCGGCGGCCAGGAACGACACGAAGTCGGAGACCAGGATGGTGCGCCGGGCACGCGGCCAGGCACGCTCGACGGCCGGACGCAGGGTGCGGCCCTCGCGGATCTCGTCGCGGATGCGTTCGAAGTACACGATGAACGAGTCCGCGGTGATGCCGATCGCGACGATCGCACCGCAGACGGCCGGCAGGTTCAGCGCGAAGCCGATGCCCTTTCCGAGCAGCGCCATGATCGTGTAGGTCAGGACGCCGGAGACCATGAGGCTGATGATGGCGACGAACGCCAGGCCCCGGTAGTACGCCAGCAGGTAGATCACGACGAGGGCGAGGCCGATGGCGCCGGCGATGAGGCCGGCCTTCAGCTGCTCGCCGCCGAGCGCGGCGGTGACGGTGGTGACGCTGTCCTCCTGGAAGGACAGCGGCAGGGCGCCGTACGAGAGCATGTTGCCCAGGTCCATCGCGGACTGCTGGGTGAAGCCGCCGGAGATCTCGGCGTTGCCGCCGGTCAGCGCCTGGCTGACGGACGGGTCGGAGATGACCTCGCCGTCGAGCACGATCGCGAACTGGTTCTGCGGGGACTGCTTGGCCGCCAGCTCACCGGTGATCTTGGCGAACTTGTCGGCGCCCTTGTCCGTGAACTGCATCGTGACGATCCACATGCCGCGCTGCGGGTCGATGACGCCCTTGGCGTCCTTCACGTCCTGGCCGTTGACCTGCGCCGGGCCGAGTACCCACTTGCCCCAGGCGTCGCCGCGCTTGCCACAGGCGAGCGTCGGGTCCTCGGGCTTGACGTTCTTGCTGACGGCGGCGCGCTGCGCCTCGTTGCTGCAGTCCAGCGCGGCGAACTTCGCCTGCAGGTCGGCGGCGGCCGCCTCGTCGGCGGTCGGCGCGGACGGCGACGTGGACGGGGTGGCCTTGTCGTCTGCCTTCTTCGACTCGCTCGCCGAGGGCGAGGGAGAGGGGGCGTTCGGGGCCTTGAGGGCCTCACTGAGCGCACGGCCCTGGGAAGTGGCGCTGGACGACGGGGTGGGCGCACCGGCCGACGGAGACCCGGAGCCGCTGGCGGAGGGGCTCGGAGAACCGCTCGCGTTCGCCTCGGGAACGATCGGGGCGCCGTCCGCCACCGCGAGCACCGGGCGGAAGAAGAGCTGGGCGGTGGTACCGACCTGCTCGCGCGCCTGCTGCTCGTTCGTCCCCTTGGGGATGTTCACGATGATGTGGTCTTTGCCCTGCGTCTGGACCTCGGCTTCAGAGACGCCGAGACCGTTGACGCGGCGCTCGATGATGCCGACCGCCGTGTTCATGTTGGTCTCGTTGACGGCGCTCTCTTTGCCGGGCTCGCTCTTGGCCTTGAGCGTGATGCTCGTACCGCCGGCGAGGTCGATGCCGAGGCGCGGCGTCGTCTGCTTCGTGAGGAACATCCCCGCGGTGAGCGCCACCATCGCGATCAGGATGATGGCCAGGGAACGCCCCGGCCTCCCCTGAGCCCCCGTGGGCCGCCGGCCCTTCTTCGGTGCTGCCACCTTGTCGTATCTCCCTGTCCAACCGTCCTGCGCCGGGTCAGCGCGCGGACGGCCACGAAATGTGTGTGGGGACCCCTGCCCCCCGCAGAAGTGTCACAGGCGGGGACCGCGCGGCCGCCGGTCAGGCGCCCTTCGCGGCCCCCGGCCGGGCGCTACTTCGCGCCGGCCTCGCCGTCGGCCTTGCCGTCCTTGGGCTCGTCGCCCTCGGGCGCCTTCGCCTCGTCGGCCTTGGGCTCGTCCTTCTTGCCCAGGTCGAGCTTGGGAGCCTCGTCGTCGGTGAGGGAGGACGCGTCGTCCGGGACGACCGGCGCGTCGATCGTCAGATCATCGGTGATGCCGTGGACGATGCGGTTGTACTCCTCGTCCTCCAGGACAGCGCCGATGGCGTTCTTCGCGTAGATCGCGTGGACGCCGGGAGCCACCTCGAGCGTGACGGTGTCGTCACCGATCTCCTTCACCGTGGCGTACATGCCGCCGATGGTGCGGACACCGGTGCCGGGCGTCAGCTGGTCGCGCATCTTCACGGCCTGCTGCTGCTTCTTCTTCTGGCTGCGGGTCAGCAGGAACATCGCCCCGATGATCAGCAAGAACGGGAGGAGAGAGTAGATATTCGTCACGGGACGCAGGTCCTTCGCATCGACCGCACGAGAAGGCGGCCTTTTCTACGGGGGGTGGGTACGCCGACCGTAAGGGTCGGCATCGGCGGAGTCTAGGCGAGTCCGCACCGATGGAACAACGCCCAGCATGTCACCGCAGTTCCTGGTGGGGCCATCCTCCTCGCCGTCAGGCCCTGAACAGGCCCTGTTGTCCGCTTGATCCGCTCCCGCTCTGCTGCGGCGGGACAAGTCCCAGGTGGGCCCATGCGGCCGGGGTCGCGACCCGCCCCCGCGGGGTCCTGGCCAAAAGCCCCTCCCGTACGAGGAACGGCTCGGCCACCTCTTCCACCGTCTCGCGCTCCTCGCCGACGGCCACGGCGAGCGTCGACAGGCCGACGGGTCCGCCGCCGAAGAGCTTGAGGAGCGCCTCCAGGACGGCCCGGTCGAGGCGGTCGAGCCCGCGCTCGTCCACCTCGTAGACCTTCAGGGCGGTACCGGCGACCTCGCGGTTGATCACGCCGTCGGCCCTGACCTGGGCGTAGTCACGGACGCGGCGCAGCAGCCGGTTGGCGATGCGCGGGGTGCCGCGGGAGCGCCCGGCGATCTCGGCGGCGCCGGCGGTGTCGATCTCCACGTCCAGGAGGCGCGCGGAGCGGTGGATGACGCGCTCCAGCTCCTCGGGGGCGTAGAACTCCATGTGGCCGGTGAAGCCGAAGCGGTCGCGCAGCGGCGGGGGCAGCAGACCGGCCCGGGTGGTGGCGCCGACCAGGGTGAACGGGGGCAGCTCCAGCGGAATGGCGGTCGCGCCGGGCCCCTTGCCCACGATCACGTCGACCCGGAAGTCCTCCATGGCCATGTACAGCATCTCCTCGGCGGGCCGGGACATGCGGTGGATCTCGTCGAGGAAGAGGACCTCGCCCTCCTGGAGGGAGGAGAGGATCGCGGCCAGGTCGCCGGCGTGCTGGATGGCGGGGCCGGAGGTGATCCGGATGGGCGCGCCCATCTCGGCGGCGATGATCATGGACAGGGTGGTCTTGCCCAGCCCCGGGGCGCCGGACAGCAGCACGTGGTCGGCGGTGGCACCGCGCTGGCGGGCCGCCTTGAGGACCAGGTCCAGTTGCTGGCGGACCTTCTCCTGGCCGACGAACTCGCCGAGGTCCTTGGGCCGCAGCGCGGCCTCGACGGCGGTGTCCTCGCCGTCCGCCGC
This sequence comes from Streptomyces sp. ICC4, assembly GCF_003287915.1. NCBI lineage: Bacteria > Bacillati > Actinomycetota > Actinomycetes > Kitasatosporales > Streptomycetaceae > Streptomyces > Streptomyces sp. ICC4. Next base: position 1,837,868 of record NZ_CP030286.1, read on the forward strand.
CGCCGCGACGATCCGGTCGTCGCTCTCGTCATCCCAGTTCACGGTGTCAGTCTGCTTTCTCGGTCGTGCGGTGGTCTGTGCGCGGGCCGTCACACCGGATGCGCTGCGCGCACGTGCGCGCCGCCGTCGGCCAAAATCCAGCCCCGCCGGCGAAAATCAAGCCCCGCCGACGCTTGAGGCGATCTTGCAGCCCCGCCGACGCTTGAGGCGATCCTTCAGCCCCGCCGGCGCTTGAGGCGATCTTGCAGCCCCGCCGGCGTTTGAGGCGATCCTTCAGCCCCGCCGGCGCTTGAGGCGCCGCTGCCGGGGGCCGGCCCCCGGCAGCGGCGCCGCACCGGCGTCACCGGGCCCGGTTCAGGGACTGCAAGGCGGCGCGCAGCAGCTGCGGAACCGGGGCCGACCCGCCGGCGGCAATCGCCGCCTCCGCCTGCGGCGTCACCGCCGAAACGGCCTCCTCCGCGTCCCGGGAGGCGTACCCCAGCCCGATCAGCGCCGCGGACAACTGCTCGGACCACGCCGCCGGACCAACCGCCGCCGCGCGCTGCGCGCCGACCATCCCGCTCGACCCCAGCGGCGCGCCCAGCTTGTCCTTCAGGTCCAGCAGCAGCTTCTGCGCGCCCTTCTTCCCGATGCCGGAGACGGCCATCAGCGCCTTCTCGTCCCCCACCGAGACGGCGACGCGCAGCGCGTCCGGGCTGTGCGCGGCGAGCATCGCCTGCGCGAGCTTCGGGCCGACCCCGCTCGCCGTCTGGAGGAGCTCGAAGACCTGGCGCTCGTCGTCGTCGGCGAAGCCGTACAGCGTGAGCGAGTCCTCGCGCACGACCAGGGAGGTCGCCAGCCGGGCCGTCTCCCCCGCGCGCAGGCCGGCGATGGTGCCGGGCGTGCAGTGGACGGCCATGCCCACTCCCCCGACCTCGATCACGGCCAGGGTGGGGGCGAGCGCGGCGACGGGGCCGCTGACGAAGGCGATCATGAGGTGCGGCCTTTCAGGGCGGTGGCATGCTGGGCGACCGCCTGCTGGAGGCGGTTCTGGGCGGGGGCCCGCCAGATGTGACAGATGGCGAGGGCCAGCGCGTCCGCCGCGTCGGCGGGCTTGGGCGGGGCGGACAGCCGAAGCAGCCGGGTCACCATGGCTCCGACCTGCGCCTTGTCCGCGCGGCCGCTGCCGGTGACGGCGGCCTTGACCTCGCTCGGCGTGTGCAGGGCGACCGGCAGTCCGCGCCGGGCGGCGCACAGCATCGCCACGGCGCTGGCCTGGGCCGTGCCCATCACCGTGCTGACGTTGTGCTGGCTGAACACCCGCTCCACTGCGACGACTTCGGGCCGGTACTCGTCCAGCCACTCCTCGATGCCCTGCTCGATGGCGACGAGGCGCAGGCCCAACTCCGCGTCCGCGGGAGTCCGTACGACCCCGACACCCAGCATCATCAGGGGGCGGCCGGCCACCCCCTCGACCACGCCGACACCGCACCGGGTCAGCCCCGGGTCAACGCCGAGTACGCGCACCCCGCCCCCTTCCCCCTGTGCGGCGAGGCCGCCGCCGCTCTCGCGGAGGTGGCGCCTCGCCGTCGTGGCTGCTCGATCGATGGTTGCGGTCGCCAGACTAATGGCTGCCTCTGACAACGCAGCGGGCCGACGGGGTGTGTCCCCCGTCGGCCCGCTGCTCCACGCTGTGAGCGGTCTGCGCCGGTCAGGCGTCGACCTTCTCCATGACCTCGTCCGAGACGTCGAAGTTGGCGAAGACGTTCTGCACGTCGTCGCTGTCCTCGAGCGCGTCGATCAGCTTGAAGATCTTGCGCGCGCCCTCCTCGTCGAGCTCGACCTGCATGGTCGGCAGGAAGTTGGAGTCGGCCGAGTCGTAGTCGATGCCCGCCTCCTGGAGCGCGGTGCGGACCCCGACCATGTCGGTGGCCTCGCTGATGATCTCGAAGCTGTCGCCGAGGTCGTTGACCTCTTCGGCACCCGCCTCGAGCACCGTCTCCAGGACGTCGTCCTCGGAGAGCTCGCCCTTGGGCAGGAGCACGACGCCCTTGCGGTTGAACAGGTACGAGACCGAGCCCGGGTCGGCCATCGAGCCGCCGTTGCGGGTCATGGCGACACGCACGTCGGACGCGGCACGGTTGCGGTTGTCGGTGAGGCACTCGATGAGCACCGCGACGCCGTTCGGTCCGTAGCCTTCGTACATGATCGTCTCGTAGTCGGCGCCGCCGGCCTCGAGGCCGCCGCCGCGCTTGACCGCGGAGTCGATGTTCTTGTTCGGGACCGAGCTCTTCTTCGCCTTCTGGATGGCGTCGAAGAGGGTCGGGTTGCCGTCGATGTCGGCACCGCCCATGCGGGCCGCGACTTCGATGTTCTTGATCAGCTTCGCGAAGAGCTTGCCGCGCTTGGCGTCAACCACGGCCTTCTTGTGCTTCGTCGTAGCCCATTTAGAGTGGCCGGACATCTGCCTGTCTCCTTCGCGTCACCAACAGTGTTCGCCTCAGATCCTACCGGGACACCATTACAGCCCCGCGCGCACCATGTCGACGAAGTACGCGTGGACCCGGTCGTCACCCGTCAGCTCGGGGTGGAACGAGGTGGCGAGCACATTGCCCTGCCGCACGGCGACCGTGTGGCCGTCGTACGTGGCAAGCACCTCGGCGGTGGCGCCGACGGACTCGACCCAGGGGGCGCGGATGAAGACGCCCTCCACCGGGCCGCCCTCGATGCCGGCGAAGTCGACCTGCGCCTCGAAGGACTCGTTCTGCCGACCGAAGGCGTTGCGGCGCACGATCATGTCGATGCCGCCCAGGGTCTCCTGGTCCTCACGGCCGTCCAGGAGCTTGTCGGCGAGCATGATCATGCCGGCGCAGGTGCCGTAGACCGGCATCCCGGCCCGCACGCGCTCGCGCAGCGGCTCCAGCATGCCGAACAGCACGGCGAGCTTCGACATGGTCGTGGACTCGCCGCCGGGGATCACCAGGGCGTCGACCTCGGCGAGCTCCTCGGGGCGCCGGACCGGCCTGGCCACGGCGTCAGCCGAGGCCAGGGCGATCAGGTGCTCCCGTACGTCGCCCTGGAGTGCCAGGACACCAATCACGGGGGTGGTCATGGTGATGACTACCAGCCGCGGTTGGCGTAGCGCTCGGACTCGGGGAGGGTGTCGCAGTTGATGCCGACCATGGCCTCGCCCAGGTTGCGGGAGGCGTCCGCGATGATCTTCGGGTCGTCGTAGAAGGTGGTGGCCTTCACGATGGCGGCGGCGCGCTTGGCCGGGTCGCCCGACTTGAAGATGCCGGAGCCGACGAAGACGCCCTCGGCACCGAGCTGGCGCATCAGCGCGGCGTCGGCCGGGGTGGCGACGCCACCGGCGGAGAACAGCACGACCGGGAGCTTGCCGAGCTCGGCGACTTCCTTGACCAGCTCGTACGGCGCGCGCAGCTCCTTGGCGGCGGCGAACAGCTCGTTGTTGTCGTAGCCGCGCAGGCGGGCGATCTCGTTCTTGATCTGACGCAGGTGGCGGACGGCCTCGACCACGTTGCCGGTGCCGGCCTCGCCCTTCGAGCGGATCATGGCCGCGCCCTCGGCGATGCGGCGCAGGGCCTCGCCCAGGTTGGTGGCGCCACAGACGAAGGGGGTGGTGTACGCCCACTTGTCGGAGTGGTTGACCTCGTCGGCCGGGGTCAGGACCTCGGACTCGTCGATGTAGTCGACGCCGAGGGACTGCAGCACCTGGGCCTCGACGAAGTGGCCGATGCGGGACTTGGCCATGACCGGGATGGAGACGGCCTCGATGATCTCTTCGATCATGTTCGGGTCGGACATCCGGGCGACGCCGCCGTCCTTGCGGATGTCGGCCGGAACCCGCTCCAGGGCCATGACGGCCACGGCGCCGGCGTCCTCGGCGATCTTCGCCTGCTCGGCGTTGACCACGTCCATGATCACGCCGCCCTTGAGCTGCTCGGCCATGCCGCGCTTGACGCGCGAGGTGCCGATCGCCGACTCAGCGGACTGCGGGGTGGAGGGAAGCGTGCTCACGGATTGACCTCACTCGAAAGGAAAATTCAGGCGGTACTGGTGACCTGGTGGTACTTGACCGAGGAAACCCTGTCGACCAGTCCACTGCAAGGGCCAATGTGCAGCCGGTGGCTCCTCGCGATTTGGCCATTGGGTACAAGTTAAGGCCGTTCCGCCAGATCCGCCGGAGGCTCGTCGTCCATCTCGAAGGCCAACGGGAAGGGCGCGTGGCCCGCCAGCCGGAACCAGCGGACCTTGCGGTGGCGGCGCAGCGCGCGGGCCGCGCGCACGGCGTCGTTGAGGAACCGCCGCGCCATGGGCACCCGGCGGACCGCCGCCGCGAGCTCCTCCGTGGCCTCCGCCCCACCCGGGGCGGCCTTGAGCGCGTCCACCTGCCCGGCGTCGGCGAACACCGCGCGCAGCGCCTGGCTGAGCTCGCTCTCGGCGACCTCGCGGTGCTCCTCCTCGGCCTGCCGGGCGGCGTGCGCGGCCTCGTAGAGCACGAGGGCGGAGGCCGGGTCGAGCACCCCGGAGGTGGCGACCTCCAGCACCACGGAGGCCCGCCGCACGAGCTGCGCGTCGAGCCCGGCCCGCGCGGCGTCCATCCGCGAATGCAGCCGGTCGAGCCGCCCGGCGGTCCAACTGAGGTAGACCCCGACGAGGCCGAGCACGAGGGCAATCCAGACAAGGGTTTCGATCACGGGCGGCGACTCTACCTTTCGCCGCGGTGGGGCTATGCGTCGCGGGAGAGGCCCAGGCGGGTGCGGAGGGAGACGCGTTCGTCCGTGGCCACCGCCGCCGCGCCGTCCGTCACCGTTTCGTAGACCGCCAGGATGTCCGCCGCGACCGTCGACCAGTCGAAGCGGCGCACGTGCGCCGCGCCGCGGGCGCTCAGTTCCGCGCGGCGCCCGGGGTCCCGCAGGAGGGCGATCGCCGAGCGCGCCAGGGACGCGGGGTCCTCGTTCGTGAACAGCTCCCCCGCCGCGCCCTGGTCCAGGACCTGGGCGAAGGCGTCCAGGTCGGCCGCGAGGACCGCCGCCCCGGCGGACAGCGCCTCGACCAGGATGATGCCGAAGCTCTCGCCGCCGGTGTTCGGTGCCACGTACACGTCGACGCTGCGCAGCAGCCGCGCCTTGTCCTCGTCCGAGACCATGCCGAGGAACTCGACGCGGGAGCGGAGGTCCGCCGGGAGGGAGGCGACCGCCTCCTCCTCGTCGCCGCGGCCCGCCACGAGGAGGCGTACGTCCGGGCACTCCTCCACGATGCGGGGGAAGGCTGCCATCAGGACCGGCAGGCCCTTGCGCGGCTCGTCGATCCGGCCGATGAAGCCGAGGGTCTGGCCGGACCAGTCCGGATTCGGGTCGGCCTTGGCGAAGAAGTCGACGTCCACGCCGTTGGGGATGACCACCGCGTCCCCGCCGAGGTGCTCCACCAGCGTGCGCCGCGCGTACTCGCTCACCGCGATCCGCGCGCTGATCTTCTCCAGCGCCGGCTGGAGGATCGGGTACGCGGCCAGCATCGCCCGGGAGCGCGGGTTGGAGGTGTGGAAGGTGGCCACGATCGGCCCCTGCGCCGCCCAGCAGGTCAGCAGGCCCAGCGACGGGGCGGTCGGCTCGTGGATGTGGACCACGTCGAAGACCCCGTCGTGCAGCCAGCGCCGCACCCGGGCCGCCGACAGGAAGCCGAAGTTCAGCCGGGCGACCGACCCGTTGTACGGCACCGGCACCGCCCGCCCCGCCGAGACCACGTAGGGGGGCAGCGGGATCTCGTCGTCCGCCGGGGCCAGCACGGACACCTGGTGGCCGAGGCCGATCAGGTGTTCCGCCAGGTCCCGGATGTGGAACTGGACGCCGCCCGGCACGTCCCACGAGTAGGGGCACACGATGCCGATCTTCACGCGGAGCGCTCCTCCAGGTCCTCGAGCCACAATCGCTGGAGCATGTGCCAGTCCTCCGGGTGTTCGGCGATCCCCTGCGCGAAGGCGTCGGCGAGCGCCTGTGTCATGGCGGCCGTCTTCTCCTGCCGGGTGCCGGTGGCGGGCACCTCCACCGGGGAGTGGATCCGGCCGTACATCTGCGGCGACTCCCCGTAGTACAGGGTGGCGGGCAGCAGGACCGCGCCCGTCTGCTGCGCCAGCAGCGCCGGCCCGGCCGGCATGCGCGTCGCCGAACCGAAGAAGTCCACCTCCACGCCGGACGCCGACAGGTCGCGGTCGGCGACCAGGCAGACCAGGCCGCCCGAGCGCAGCCGGCGCGCGAGCGTGCCGAACGCGGCGCCGCCGTTGTGCGGGAGCACCTCCATGCCCAGGCTCTCGCGGTAGGCGACGAAGCGGTCGTAGAGGGTCTCCGGTTTGAGCCGCTCGGCGACGGTGGTGAACGGGACGCCGATGTGGGTGACGGCCCAGGCGCCCGCGAGGTCCCAGTTGGCCAGGTGCGGCAGGGCGACCACGACTCCGCGCCCGGTGGCCAGCGCCTCGCGCAGGATGTGGTCGTCCTTCATGTCCACGTCGGAGCTGAACCGCTCCTTGGCCATCGTCGGCAGCCGGAAGGACTCCATCCAGTACCGCATGTACGAGCGCATGCCCGCGTGCGACAGCTCGCGCAGCCGCTCCGGGCCCGCGTCCGGCACCACCCTGGCGAGATTCGACTCCAGCCGCAGCACGCTCTTGCCGCGCCGCTTCCAGACGTAGTCCGCGATCCGCCGGCCGAGGGCGGTCGCGGCCGGTTCGGGCAGCTTCTTGACCCCGGCCCAGCCGAGCCCGTACAGCCCGTCGACCAGCTTGTCCTGTGCCTTGCCCATCAGGCCGTTCCGCTTTCCGAAGGGGTTTCCGAAGGGGTTTCCGAAGCGGTGGCGGCCGCGGCCGCCGCGTCGGCTTCCGCCGACTCGCGCCGTACGGTCACCACGCGCTGGATCAGTGTCACGAGCGAGCCCGCCGCGACCACCCACAGCGCGATCGGCAGGAGCAGCCCGAGCCACGAGGGCGCCCCGAAGGTCGCCAGGCCGGACAGGCCTGCCGCGACCAGCGTGATCACGAGGCGTTCGGCGCGCTCGATGAGCCCGTTCACGGCGACCGGCAGCCCGATCGACTCGCCGCGGGCCTTGGTGTAGGACACCACCTGGCCGCTGGCCAGGCAGAAGATCGCGACGGCGCACAGGGCGTTGTTGTTCCCGGAGCCCGCGTACCAGAGCGCGAGCCCGCCGAAGATCGCCGCGTCCGCCACCCGGTCGAGGGTGGAGTCGAGGAAGGCGCCCCACCGGCTGGAGACGCCGGCCTGGCGGGCCATGTTCCCGTCCACCAGGTCGGAGAAGACGAAGAGCGTGATGGTGATCGTGCCCCAGAAGAACTCGCCCATGGGGAAGAAGACCAGCGCTCCCGCCACCACTCCGGCCGTGCCGATGAGGGTGACCGCGTCGGGACTCACTCCCAGCCGGAGCAGAAGAGCGGCGAATGGCGTGAGAACACGCGTGAAGAATGCACGCGCGTACTTGTTCAGCATGGCCTTCCCGGAGGGTCGCTGGGCCGCACGGCCACTGCGGCCACCGGCTGGCCCATCGTAGCCAGCACCTCGCCCCGTCAACGCCACGCACCCACCGGTTCACACCACGTAAGCCGTTCTTCGGCCATCGGCGCCCCCTCGCCGCCTCCCGGACAGCGGCTCCCGTACGACGTATGGACGCAGTGTGACGGCAGTGCAAAGCTCGAAGGGCCCCATTTCCCCTCCAACCGGGAGGCACGAACACCATGGGAGCCACATCACACCAAGCCGGGGCCGCCGGCAGGGCACTGACGGCCGACCGCCCCGCCTCCGTACGGAACGTCGTGCTGGTCGGCCACAGCGGATCCGGCAAGACCACCCTGGTCGAGGCCCTGGCCCTGACCGCCGGCGCCGTCAACCGGGCCGGGCGCGTCGAGGACGGCGCCACGGTCTCCGACTACGACGAGATCGAGCACCGCCGCCAGCGCTCGATCCAGCTCTCCCTGGTCCCCGTCGAGTGGGCCGGAATCAAGATCAACATTTTGGACACCCCCGGATACGCCGACTTCGTCGGAGAGCTCCGGGCCGGGCTGCGCGCCGCCGACGCCGCCCTCTTCGTCGTCTCGGCCGCCGAGGACGGCGACGGGCTGTCCGGCGCCACCCGCATGGTCTGGGACGAATGCGCCGCCGTCGGCATGCCCCGCGCCATCGTCGTCACCCACCTGGAAGCCGCCCGCGCCGACTACACGCAGATGACCGCCGTCTGCGGCGACGCCTTCGGCGCCGACGACCCCGATGCCGTCCGCCCCCTCTACCTCCCCCTCCACGGCCCCGCCGGACCCGACGGGCACGCCCCGGTCACCGGCCTGCTCGGGCTGCTCTCCCAGCGCGTCTACGACTACACCTCCGGCGACCGCGTGGAACGCGATCCGGACCCCGCCGAGCTCGCCCTGATCACCGACGCCCGCGCCCGCCTGATCGAGGGGATCATCGCCGAGAGCGAGGACGAGACCCTCATGGACCGCTACCTCGGCGGCGGGGGCGGCCATCAGGACGGGGTGGAAGGTGCCGCGGGCGACGGCCCGCTCAAGGTCGTCGACGAGGGTCTTGAGGTCGATGTCCTCGCCGCCGAGGTAGCGGTCCATGAGGGTCTCGTCCTCGCTCTCGGCGATGATCCCCTCGATCAGGCGGGCGCGGGCGTCGGTGATCAGGGCGAGCTCGGCGGGGTCCGGATCGCGTTCCACGCGGTCGCCGGAGGTGGAGTCGTAGACCAGCTGGGAGAGAACTCCTGAGAGGGCGGCCGTGGACGCCATCGAGGCGGCCGGGGGCCGCGCCTTCGCGGTAGGGGCGGAGCTGGGGGTCCCGGGCGACGCACAGGCGCTCTGGGCGGCGTACGCGGCCCATCCGCTGGCCACCGAGGAGGTGGATGTCCTGGTGAACAACGCGGGCGGGCCGGCCCCGGGAGGCCGAGGCGGCGGATCCGGACCACGATGGACGGGGGCGAACACCCGGCAACGGGCCGCCACCTCTGCTAGATTGGTCTATACCACAACGTCACCACACTCCAGATCGGCAGGCCCCGCGTGGAAGTTGTCATCGTCCCGGACGCCAAGGCAGGCGGCGAGCTCATCGCGGAGGCCATGGCCGCCCTGGTCCGTCGCAAGCCCGACGCCCTGCTCGGCGTGGCGACCGGCTCGACCCCGCTGCCCATCTACGAGGCCCTGGCCGCCCAGGTCAAGGCGGGCAAGGTCGACGCCTCGAAGGCCCGCATCTGCCAGCTCGACGAGTACGTCGGCCTGCCCGCGGGGCACCCCGAGTCCTACCGCGCCGTCGTCCTGCGCGAGGTCGTCGAGCCGCTGGGCCTGTCCGAGGCCTCCTTCATCGGCCCCGACGGCTCCGCCGCCGACATCGTCGCCGCGTGCGACGCCTACGACCAGGCCCTGGCCGCCGCCGGCGGCGTCGACCTGCAGCTGCTCGGCATCGGCACGGACGGGCACATCGGCTTCAACGAGCCCTGCTCCTCGCTCGCCTCCCGCACCCGCATCAAGACGCTGACGGAGCAGACCCGCGTGGACAACGCACGCTTCTTCGACAACGACATAGACCAGGTGCCCCACCACGTCATCACCCAGGGCATCGGCACCATCCTCGACGCCCGCCACCTGGTCCTGCTGGCCACCGGCGAGGGCAAGGCCGAGGCCGTCGCGCAGACCGTCGAGGGCCCGCTGTCCGCCCTCGTGCCGGCCTCCGCGCTCCAGCTGCACCGCCACGCCACGGTCGTCGTGGACGAGGCCGCGGCGTCCAAGCTGAAGCTGGCGGACTACTTCCGCCACGCGTTCGTCAACAAGCCCGCCTGGCAGGGCCTGTAAGACGTACCGGTACGCGTGAAGGGCCGGGCCCCCTCGGGGGCCCGGCCCTTCACGCGTGCGTGGCCCCGCCAGGGGCCCGCTACACCCCGGCGATGAGCTCGGCGGCAGCGCGCCCGCACACCCGGGCGGCGCCGTGCGTGGCGATGTGCAGGGCGCCGCGCGGCTCGGCCCGCGGCAGGCCCATCTCGACCACGATCGTCTCCGGGCGCGCCGCGACGAGCGCGTCCAGGGCCTCGGTCATCCACGGGTGGCGGTGCGCGTCGCGGACCACCGCGACGACCGTGCGGTTGCCCGCGGCCGCCAGGACGTCGGCCGCTGCCGAACCCTGCGGGTACACACCCGACTCGGTGCCCGGGATCAGCGCGGCCAGCTCGCCGGCCACCCCCCACGGGGTCTCGTCGCCGACCGCGATGTTCGCGACCGGGGTGAGCGTGGCGACGTACGGGGCGTTGACCGGGGAGGCCGCGGCGGGCGAACCCGTCACGACCACGGCACGGCGGGCCGCCGCCAGTCCGATGCCGGGCGCGCGGCTCCCCTCCGACCGCGCACCCTGACGGACCTGGCGGGTCCACTCGGCCAGCGAGCGGACCCGGGCGGCGGCCTCGGCGAGCCGCTCCTCGGGCAGCGCGCCCTCGCGCACGGCCGCGACCAGCGCGTCGCGCAGCCGCAGCACGGTGCCCTCGTCGGCGAGCCCGCCACCGACGCAGATGGCGTCGGCGCCGGCCGCGATGGCCAGCACCGAGCCGCGCTCGATGCCGTACGTCCCGGCGATGGCGTGCATCTCCATGCCGTCGGTGACGATGAGGCCGTCGTAGCCGAGCTCCTTGCGCAGCAGACCGGTCAGGATCTGCGGGCTCAGGGTGGCCGGCCGGGTCGGGTCCAGGGCGGGCACCAGGATGTGCGCGCTCATGACGGCCTTGGTGCCGGCCTCGATGGCCGCGCGGAACGGTACGAGCTCGCGCGCGGCCAGGGTGTCGAGGTCCACGTCGATGCGGGGCAGCGCGTGGTGCGAGTCGACGTTGGTGTCGCCGTGGCCCGGGAAGTGCTTGGTGCAGGCGGCGACGCCGGCGGCCTGCAGGCCTTCGACGTACGCGGCGGTGTGCCGGGCGGTGAGGCCGGTGTCGGCGCCGAAGGACCGTACGCCGATGACCGGGTTGTCGGGGTTGGAGTTGACGTCGGCGGACGGGGCCCAGTTGAGGTTGACCCCGCACTCGGCGAGCCGGCGGCCCAGCTCGCGGGCGACGTCGCGGGTCAGGTCGACGTCGTCCACGGCGCCGAGCGCCAGGTTGCCGGGGAAGGACGAGCCGCCCCGGACCTCCAGGCGCGTGACGTCGCCGCCCTCCTCGTCGATGGCGACGAGGACGTCGTCCCGCTCGGCGCGCAGCTGCGCGGTCAGCGCGGCGAGCTGCTCGGGCGAGGTGATGTTGCGGCCGAAGAGGCCGACGGAGGTGAGGCCTTCGGAGACCTGGCGCAGCAGCCAGGCGGGGGCGGTGGTGCCCTCGAAGCCGGGCTGGAGGACCGCGAGGGCGTCGCGGGTCAGGTCGTCGCCGGGATCGGGCACGGTCGTGCGGTGCGCAAGGACAGTCATGGGCCGTTATCCCTTCACGGCGCCGGCGGTCATGCCGCCGACGGCCTTGCGCTGGAGGAAGATGAAGATCAGCAGGACCGGGACCGCGAAGAGCGAGGACGCGGCCATGGTGGCGCCCCAGTCGTTGCCGAACGCCGTCTGGAACTGGGTGAGCCACAGCGGCAGGGTCTGCGCGGTCTTGTCCTTGTTCAGGATCAGGACCATCGCGAACTCGTTCCAGGCCGTGATGAAGCCGAAGAGCGAGGTGGACATCAGGCCGGGGGCCAGCAGCGGGAAGATCACCTTGCGGAAGGCCTGGCCGCGCGTGCAGCCGTCGATCTGGGCGGCTTCCTCCAGGGTCACCGGGACGGCGGCGATGAAGCCGCGCAGGGTCCAGATGGTGAAGGGGAGGACCATCACGAAGTAGATCGCGGTGAGCAGCGGGAGGCTGTTCAGCATCTCGGAGTCACGGGCGATCATGTACATCGCGATGACCATGACCTCCCAGGGCGCCATCTGGGCCATCATCACCGCGAGGACCAGGCCCTTGCGGCCCTTGAACTTCATGCGGGCGATGGCGAAGCTCGCGGCGAGGGCCACGACCAGGGCCAGGGTGACGGCTCCGACGGTGACGATGAAGCTGTTCGTGACGTAGGTCCAGAACAGGTCGACGCCGGTGGCCTTGGTGAAGTTCTCCGCCGTCGGGGTGAAGACGAAGACGGGGTCCTTGGAGAGGATCTCGCTGGACGGCTTGAGGGCCGAGGAGAACATCCAGTAGACGGGGAAGACGAAGAGGACGGCCAGGAGCAGGGCGCCGACGTTCTTGGCGACGGCCGCGGGGCGGATCGGCCGGCGGTTGCGCAGCTGCTGGGGCTTCGCGGACGGCGCGGACGGCGCGGGCTTCGGGGCGGTGGTGGTGCTCACTGCTCCTCCTCCTGCTTCAGGATCAGACGGAAGTAGAAGGACATGACGATCACGAGCATCACGATCGTCAGGACGGAGATCGCCGCGGCCAGGCCGTAGTGGCCCTGGCTCTGGCCCTCTACGTACGCGTAGATCGTGAGGGTCTCGGAGCCGCGGTCGGGGCCGCCCTTGTTCATCGCGTAGATCTGGGTGAAGGCCTTGAAGACCCAGATGACCTCGAGGAACGTGGTGACCAGGAAGAACGACTTGAGGTTCGGGAAGACGACCTTCCAGAAGGTCTGCCAGCCGTTGGCGCCGTCCATGCGCGCGGCCTCGTACAGCTCGCCGCTGACCGTGGTCAGGCCGGCGTACATGTTGAGGGCGACGAAGGGGATCGAGCCCCAGGCCACCAGCACGGTGATGATCACCATGGTGGAGAGGCCGGTCTCGAACCAGTTGTGCTGGTCGTAGCCGGCGAAGCCGAGCGTGCGCATGATCCAGTTCATGACGCCGTACTGCTCGTCGAACAGCCACTGGAAGACGGTCACGGAGGCGACGATCGGCATGGCCCAGGCCATCACCAGCGCCATCGACAGGACCAGGCGCATCCACTTCCCGAGCCGGTTCAGCAGGAGCCCGATGAGGCTGCCGATCACCATGATCAGGAGGACGTTGCCGGCGGTGAAGAGGAAGCTGCGGACCACCACGGTCCAGAACTGGGAGTCGCCCAGCAGCTGGGTGTAGTTCTCCACGCCGTTGAACGGCGCCTTCCGCTGGATGAACTCGATCTTGTCGACCTTCTGGAACGACAGGATGATGTTCTTGACCAGCGGGTACAGCAGCAGGGTCGCCATGCTGAGCACGGCGGGCCCGATCAGGAGGTACGGCAACCACCCTGAGGGGAGCGACTTTCTGCCCCCGCGAGGAGACTGGGACGCTGCCTTGGCTCCGGTGGGCGGCGGCGTCTTGGCCGGCCCCGCGGACTCGTGTGGTGCGTCCTGTGGAGCGGAGGTCGCCGCTCCCTGGGAGTGCACGGTCATGTCTGGGCTTCCTCGCGGTTGACTGTGGCGACTCGCACCCGCTTCCCCGCTCGGAGCAGGCGGCGCTTACGTCTGTCAATGCGCGACCGGGGGCGCGGCGGGCGCTCTGGGCGCCCACCGCACCCCCCGGTGCGTTCAGTACTGGTACTGCGGGTCCTTCGGGTGCTTCGGGGTGCTACTTGTTGATGCGGCTCGCGATTTCCTTGTCCGCGTCCGCGCCCGCCTTGGCGGCGTCGTCACCCTTCAGGACCTTCGTCATGAACTCCTTGATGGGGTTCGGCTCGGTCTCGACGTTCGCCCAGCCCGGGGTCACCGGGGTGATGTTGCCGTTGGCGCCGGCCTTGGCCATCGCCTCGGCGAAGGAGCCCGGGGCCGGGGCGAAGTTCGCGCCGACCTGGTTCGGGAGCAGCGCGCCCTTGGTCTCGGCGGCGTACTTGGTCATCTGGTCCTTGCCTGCGGCGAGGGCCAGCCACTCCTTGGCGAGGTCCTTGTTCTTGGAGCGCTCGGCGATCGCCAGGTTCGAGCCACCGAGGAAGACGGTGCCCGGCTTGTCGGCGGTCTTGCCCGGGATCGGGAAGTAACCGAAGTCGGCTTCCTTGCCCGCGTCCTTCAGCGCCTTCTCGGCACCGCCGGCCTCCCAGCCGAGACCGATCCAGGAGGCGACGCCACCCTTGGGAACGACGTCGGTGGACTGCTGCGGGTTCGCCTCGTCCTTGTCCTTCGGGGCGGTGGAGAAGGACTGGAGCTTCTTGTAGAACTCCATCGCGGAAGCGGCCTGGGGGGTGGCGAGGCCACCCTTCCACTTGTCGCCGTCCTTGACGGCGAGGTTGCCGCCCTCGTCCCAGATCAGACCGGCGAGGACGTACCAGCTCTGGCCGGGCAGGTAGATCGGCTGCGAGGCCGGGTCCGCCGCCTTCAGCTTCTCCAGACCGGCGACCCACTCGTCGCGGGTCTTCGGCGCGGTGACGCCGGCCTTCTCGAAGGCCTTCTTGTCGTAGATGACGACGCGGTTGGCCGCGTACCAGGGAGCGGAGTAGAGCTTGCCGTCGATCTCGGCCGAGGCCAGACCGCTCTTGGCCCAGGCGTCCGCACCGAGCTTGGCCTTGTCCTTGGTCAGGTCGGCGAGGCCGCCCGTGACCGCGTAACCGGCGGTCTGGGTGTTGCCCAGCTCCAGGACGTCCGGGGGGGTGTTCTCGGAGAGGGCCGTGGTGACCTTCTCCTGGATGCCCTTCCACGGCTGGACCTCTACCTTGACCGTGACACCGGGGTGCTTGGCCGAGAACTCCGCGTTGACCGCGTCGATCCAGGTCTTCGGTGCGGAGCCGTCCATCACCCAGACGGTGATCTCCTTGGCGCCACCCGCGTCGGCCTTCGGCTTGTCGTCGCCGTTGCCGCACGCCGCGACTCCGACCATCATGCCCGCGACACTGACCGCCGCGATGAGCTTGCGCTTCACGCCACCCTCCTCAGGGATGCTGCCTGCAACTTCCCTCGCCCGCCGCGGTGACTCAAAAGCGTCAAGTACTGCCCGTGGGGCCGGGATCTGATCCATATTGGTGTAGACCAGTAGCTGGAGCTTGGCCTAGACCTTTGGGGGTGTCAAGGGTCTAATGAGCGGGTGCTCGGTCCGTTATCGGACCGACACCTGGGGGAGGGAGGAGGCCTGTCCTCCCGCCCGTGTCACGATGTGACCGCACATATCGGAGGAGCCGGTGACGGCAACGAAACTGGAGTCGGGAAGGCGGGCGGCGATGGCCACCGAAGGGGCGACCACGGAGCCGGACGGCGGGCCAGCCACCCGCACGGCGCGCGTGCCCAAGTACTACCGACTCAAGCGGCACTTGCTCGACATGACCGAGACACTGCCGCCCGGCACGCCGGTACCGCCCGAGCGCACGCTCGCGGCCGAATTCGACACCTCCCGCACCACGGTGCGACAGGCGCTCCAAGAGCTCGTCGTCGAGGGCCGGCTGGAACGGATCCAGGGCAAGGGCACTTTCGTGGCCAAGCCCAAGGTCTCCCAGCCGCTCCAACTCTCCTCGTACACCGAGGACATGAGGGCCCAGGGCCTGGAGCCGACGTCCCAGCTCCTGGACATCGGCTACGTGACGGCCGACGACACCCTCGCCGGCCTGCTCAAGATCGCCACCGGCGGCCGGGTCCTGCGCATCGAGCGGCTGCGCCTGGCGAGCGGCGAGCCGATGGCCATCGAGACCACCCACCTCTCGGCGAAGCGCTTCCCGGCGCTGCGCCGTTCGCTGGTCAAGTACACCTCCCTCTACACCGCCCTCGCCGAGGTGTACGACGTACGGCTCGCCGAGGCCGAGGAGACCATCGAGACCTCGCTGGCCACCCCGCGGGAGGCCGGCCTGCTCGGCACCGACGTCGGCCTGCCGATGCTGATGCTTTCGCGCCACTCGCTGGACGCCGACGGGGAGCCCGTCGAATGGGTGCGCTCCGTCTACCGCGGCGATCGTTACAAGTTCGTCGCCCGACTCCAGCGCCCCGCCCTCTGATCCGTAGTTGACTCTCGTTCCGCTATGCGGACGGGGGCTTACGTCCAGCGGTCGGGCCCCCGTAGATTCCCTGCGCTTACGCAGATGATCGACGAGGGGACCAGAGATCATGCCGGAACCGGAAGCATCGGAAACGGAACGGAACGCGGCGAGTCCGGGCACCATGCCGGGCTCGCCTTCTCCATCAGGGGGCCCTGCGGGCGCGCAGGGCGGGCTCGGGGGCATGTCCCCCAAGTCAGTGGCCCTGTGGGTGCTCGTGGGGCTCGTGGGGGCCATCGGCTGGGGCGTGCTCGCGCTCTCGCGCGGCGAGGAGATCTCGGCCGCCTGGCTGCTCGCCGCCGCACTGGGCTCGTACGCGATCGGCTACCGCTTCTACGCGCGCTTCATCGCGACCCGCGTGCTGCGGGTGGACAAGACCCGCGCCACCCCCGCCGAACGCCTTGACAACGGTGTCGACTTCCACCCGACCGACCGACGGGTGCTTTTCGGCCACCACTTCGCCGCCGTCGCCGGCGCCGGGCCGCTCGTGGGCCCCGTACTCGCCTCGCAGATGGGCTACCTGCCCGGCACCATCTGGATCATCACGGGCGTGATCTTCGCGGGCGCCGTCCAGGACATGGTCACGCTCTTCTTCTCCACCCGGCGCAACGGCCGTTCGCTCGGCCAGATGGCCCGGGACGAGATCGGCCCGGTCGGCGGCGCCGCCGCGCTGATCGCCGTCTTCATCATCATGATCATCCTGCTGGCCGTGCTGGCCCTGGTCATCGTCAACGCGCTGGCGCACTCGCCGTGGGGCGTCTTCTCCATCGGCATGACCATCCCGATCGCCCTCTTCATGGGCTTCTACCTGCGCGTCCTGCGCCCGGGCCGGGTCACCGAGGTCTCCGCCGTCGGCGTGGCGCTGCTGCTGCTCGCCATCGTCGCGGGCGGCTGGGTCGCGGAGTCCTCCCTGGCGGGCACCTTCACCCTGGAGAAGGAGACGCTGGTCATCTGGATGGTCGTCTACGGCTTCGTGGCGTCCGTGCTGCCGGTGTGGATGCTGCTCGCCCCGCGCGACTACCTCTCCACCTTCATGAAGGTGGGCACCATCGGGCTGCTCGCCGTGGGCGTGGTCATCGCCATGCCGACGCTGAAGATGCCCGCGGTCACCGAGTTCGCCTCGCGCGGTGACGGACCGGTCTTCGCCGGCTCCATGTTCCCGTTCGTCTTCATCACCATCGCCTGCGGAGCGCTGTCCGGCTTCCACTCGCTGGTCTCCTCGGGCACGACCCCGAAGATGATCCAGAAGGAGACGCAGGTCAAGGTCATCGGCTACGGCGCGATGCTGACCGAGTCCTTCGTCGCCGTCATGGCGATCATCGCGGCCTGCATCATCGAGCCGGGCCTGTACTTCGCGATCAACTCGCCCGCCGGCGTGGTCGGCGCCACCGTCGAGACCGCCTCCCAGGCGGTCACGAACTTCGGGTTCTCCATCTCCCCGGAGGCGCTCACCCAGGCCGCCAAGGACGTGGAGGAGACCAGCCTGCTGTCCCGTACGGGCGGCGCCCCGACCTTCGCACTCGGGATGTCGGAGATCTTCTCCTCCGTGATCGGCGGCGCCTCGATGAAGGCGTTCTGGTACCACTTCGCGATCATGTTCGAGGCCCTGTTCATCCTGACCACGGTCGACGCGGGCACCCGCGTGGGCCGCTTCATGCTGCAGGACACCCTCGGCAACGTGCACAAGTCCTTCAAGGACGTCAGCTGGAAGCCGGGCGTCTGGTTCGCCAGCGCGGTCGTGGTCGGCGGCTGGGGCTACTTCCTGTGGGTCGGCGTCAAGGACCCGCTGGGCGGCATCAACCAGCTCTTCCCGCTGTTCGGCATCGCGAACCAGCTGCTCGCCGCGGTCGCCCTGGCCGTCTGCACCACCCTGCTGATCAAGTCGGGCCGGCTCAAGTGGGCCTGGGTGACGGGCATCCCGCTGGCCTGGGACGTGGCCGTCACGCTCACCGCCAGCTACCAGAAGATCTTCTCCGACAACCCGAAGATCGGCTTCTTCGCACAGCGGGACGTCTACCAGGACGGCATCGACGCGGGCAAGGTCCTCAAGCCCGCCAAGAACATGGACGAGATGCACACCGTGGTCACCAACGCCACGGTGGACGGCGTCCTGTCGGTGCTCTTCGCCGTGCTGATCATCATCGTGCTGCTGGACGCCGCCCGCACCTGCTTCCGCGCCATCCGCAAGCCGGAGTCGGTGACACTGGCCGAGGTCCCGTGGAGCGAGTCCAAGATCATCGCCCCCGCCGGGCTGATCGCCACCGCCGAAGAGCGGGCGGAGCTCGCCGCAGCCGGCCTCGACTCGGGCGGGGGCCGCGTCGAGGAGACCGTACGGGAACCCGCGTGAGCGGGCTGCGCCGCGTGCTGGGCCGGGCCCGGTTCTTCGTACGGGAGTTCTCGGGCGAAGCCGCGTACGACCGCTACGTCGCGCACGCCCGTACGCACGACCCGGACGCGCGGGTCCAGAGCCGCCGGGCCTTCGAGCGCGCCCGCACCGACGCCCGCGAGGCCGACCCGCGCCAAGGGTTCCGCTGCTGCTGAACCCGCGGGGCCGAAAGGGCCGCCGCGTCCGCGCCGTTCACGGTGCGAAACGCGGCGGCCCTTTCGCGCGCCCTGTCGCACACTCGGTGCCATGGACATCCTCATCAGGGCGGCAGCGGCCGCCGAATACGAAGAGCTGGGCGAGCTCACCGCGCGGGCCTACCTCGATGACGGACTGCTGACCTTCTCCGAGGACGACCCCTACCTGAGCCGGCTGCGCGACGTCGCCGGCCGGGCCCCCGACGGCGAGGTGCTCGTCGCCGAACACGACGGCGCGCTGCTCGGCTGCGTGACCTTCGCCCCGCCCGGCAGCCCGCTGTGCGACATCGCCGGCCCCGGCGAGGCGGAGTTCCGGATGCTGGCCGTCTCCCCCGCCGCGCGCGGGCGCGGCGCCGGCGAGGCGCTCGTACGGGCCTGCATGACCCGCGCCCGGGGCCTGGAGGGCGTGGACCACCTGGTGCTCTCGACCACGGAGAAAATGCTGGGAGCCCACCGGATCTACCACCGTCTCGGCTTCGTCCGGACGCCGGAACGGGACTGGTACCCGGTCCCCGGACTCCCCCTGCTCACCTACCGCATCGAGCTGTGACGGTGCGCCGACTTCGGTGAACGACACAACATGTGGGGGCTACCGCATACGGTCGCCCCCACATGTATGCTCATGGCTGCTGTCGCCGCAGGGAAATCCGGTGTGAATCCGGAACTGTCCCGCAACGGTATGAAAAGTCCGAGGACCTGCCGACAGCGCGCCCGGGTCGACCGAACCGGGTGCCGATACGTCCGGGCCTCGAGGTTGGGCCGGTGGACGCCGTGCGGTGTACGCGTTCCTGCCACGCCCGCATGCGCTCCCCCGTGCCCGCCCGCCGAAGATCCGGGCCGAGCGAGGGAGAGCTCCCGCCGTGACCATCGCGCCTTCCGCACCGCGCGCCGAGTCCATTTCTGGCGACAACACCGAGGGCCCGGGGGCCACGCTGCTGCGTACCCTCACCGAACTGACGGCGGACCTCCCCGACACCGACCCCGGCCGGGTCGCCGCCGCCGCGCTGCGCGGCCGCAGCGCGGCCGCCGACGACGCGGAGCTGCGCACGCTCGCCACCGAGGCGTCCGCCGGCCTGATCTCCGAGGACCCGGCGTACTCCCGCCTCGCCGCCCGCCTGCTGACGCTGGCCGTCCGCGACGAGGCCGCCGGCCAGGGCGCCACCTCCTTCTCCGAGTCCGTCGAGGTCGGCCACCGCGAGGGGCTCATCGCGGACCGCACCGCCGACTTCGTGCGCCTGCACGCGAACCGGCTCGACGCGCTGGTCGAGCACGCGCTCGCCGAGGGCGCCGACGACCGCTTCGGCTTCTTCGGCCTGCGCACCCTGCACAGCCGCTACCTGCTGCGCCACCCGATCACCCGCCAGGTCGTCGAGACCCCGCAGTACTTCATGCTGCGCGTGGCCTGCGGCCTCGCGGAGGCTGGTCCCAACGGTGAGATCGGCGGCGTCCAGGCCGTCGAGGAAGTGGCCTCGCTCTACCGGCTGATGAGCCGCCTCGACTACCTGCCGTCCTCCCCCACGCTCTTCAACTCCGGCACCCGCCACCCGCAGATGTCCTCCTGCTACCTGCTGGACTCCCCGCTGGACGAGCTGGACTCGATCTACGACCGCTACCACCAGGTCGCGCGCCTGTCCAAGCACGCCGGCGGCATCGGACTGTCGTACTCCCGCATCCGCGCCCGCGGTTCCCTGATCCGCGGCACGAACGGCCACTCCAACGGCATCGTGCCGTTCCTGAAGACCCTCGACGCCTCCGTCGCCGCCGTGAACCAGGGCGGGCGCCGCAAGGGGGCCGCAGCCGTGTACCTGGAGACCTGGCACGCGGACATCGAGGAGTTCCTGGAGCTGCGCGACAACACCGGTGAGGACCAGCGCCGCACGCACAACCTGAACCTGGCCCACTGGGTGCCGGACGAGTTCATGCGCCGCGTGAACGCCGACTCCGACTGGTCGCTGTTCTCCCCGGCCGACGTCCCCGACCTGGTGGACCTGTGGGGCGACGAGTTCGACGCCGCCTACCGCAAGGCCGAGGCCGAGGGCCTGGCCCGCAAGACCATGCCCGCGCGCGACCTGTACGGCCGGATGATGCGCACCCTCGCGCAGACCGGCCAGGGCTGGATGACCTTCAAGGACGCCTCCAACCGCACGGCGAACCAGACCGCCGAGCCGGGCACCGTCGTCCACTCCTCGAACCTCTGCACCGAGATCATCGAGGTCACCAACGACGGCGAGACGGCCGTCTGCAACCTCGGCTCGGTCAACCTCGGCGCCTTCGTGGTGAACGGGGAGATCGACTGGGAGCGGCTGGACGAGACCGTCCGCACCGCCGTGACCTTCCTCGACCGCGTCGTGGACATCAACTTCTACCCGACCGAGCAGGCCGGCCGGTCCAACGGCCGCTGGCGTCCGGTGGGCCTGGGCGCGATGGGTCTGCAGGACGTCTTCTTCCAGCTGAAGCTGCCCTTCGACTCCCCCGAGGCGAAGGCCCTTTCGACGAAGCTCTCCGAGCGCATCATGCTCGCGGCGTACGAGGCCTCGTGCGACCTGGCCGAGCGCAGCGGCCCGCTCCCCGCGTGGGAGCAGACCCGCACCGCGCGCGGCGTCCTGCACCCCGACCACTACGACGTCGAGCTGAACTGGCCGGAGCGCTGGGTCGCGCTGCGCGCCCGCGTCGCGAAGAGCGGCATGCGCAACTCGCTGCTCCTGGCGATCGCCCCGACGGCGACCATCGCCTCCATCGCGGGCGTGTACGAGTGCATCGAGCCGCAGGTCTCCAACCTCTTCAAGCGCGAGACCCTGAGCGGTGAGTTCCTCCAGGTCAACGGCTACCTGGTGCAGGAGCTCAAGCGGCTCGGCGTGTGGGACGCCCAGACCCGCGAGGCGCTGCGCGAGGCCAGCGGCTCGGTCCAGGGCTTCGGCTGGATCCCGGCGGAGGTGCGCGAGCTGTACCGCACGGCGTGGGAGATCCCGCAGCGCGGCCTGATCGACATGGCGGCGGCCCGTACGCCGTTCCTCGACCAGTCGCAGTCGCTGAACCTGTTCCTGGAGACGCCGACCATCGGGAAGCTGTCCTCGATGTACGCGTACGCCTGGAAGCAGGGTCTGAAGACCACGTACTACCTGCGTTCGCGCCCGGCGACGAAGATCGCCCGCGCCGCCTCCGGCAGCGTGGTCCCCGCGGCCGCCGCCCCCCTCCCGCAGGCCGTCGACGCCGACGCGCTGGCCTGCTCCCTTGAGAACCCCGAGTCCTGCGAGGCCTGCCAGTGAGCTCCAACGACACCAAGACCGCGTCCGTCAAGAACCTGCTGGACCCGGGCTTCGAGCTGACGCTGCGCCCCATGCGGTACCCGGACTTCTACGAGCGCTACCGCGACGCGATCAAGAACACCTGGACCGTCGAGGAGGTCGACCTCCACTCGGACGTCGCCGACCTCGCGAAGCTGACGCCCTCCGAGCAGCACATGATCGGCCGTCTGGTCGCGTTCTTCGCGACGGGCGACTCGATCGTCTCGAACAACCTGGTGCTGACGCTCTACAAGCACATCAACTCCCCGGAGGCGCGCCTGTACCTGTCGCGCCAGCTCTTCGAGGAGGCCGTGCACGTCCAGTTCTACCTGACGCTGCTCGACACCTACCTGCCCGACCCGGACGACCGCGCGGCCGCGTTCGACGCGGTCGAGGAGATCCCCTCGATCCGCGAGAAGGCCCAGTTCTGCTTCCGCTGGATGGATTCGGTCGAGAAGATCGACCGGCTGGAGACGGCCGCCGACCGGCGCCGCTTCCTGCTGAACCTGATCTGCTTCGCGGCGTGCATCGAGGGCCTGTTCTTCTACGGCGCCTTCGCGTACGTGTACTGGTTCCGCTCCCGCGGCCTGCTGCACGGCCTGGCGACGGGCACCAACTGGGTGTTCCGCGACGAGAGCGCCCACATGAGCTTCGCCTTCGAGGTCATCGACACGGTCCGCAAGGAGGAGCCCGAGCTCTTCGACGACGCCCTCCAGCAGCAGGTCGTCGACATGCTGAAGGAGGCCGTCGAGGCGGAGCTGCAGTTCGGCCACGACCTGTGCGGTGACGGCCTGCCGGGCATGAACACCGAGTCCATGCGCGAGTACCTGGAGTGCGTCGCGGACCAGCGCCTGGTCCGCCTCGGCTTCGCGCCGGTCTACGGCTCGCAGAACCCGTTCTCGTTCATGGAGCTGCAGGGCGTCCAGGAGCTGACGAACTTCTTCGAGCGCCGCCCGTCGGCCTACCAGGTCGCGGTCGAGGGCTCGGTCGACCTGGACGAGGACTTCTAAGCCTGGACCGAGGCCTGGACCTAGGCCCGGGGAGAGCCGATCGGCTTTCCCGACAGCGTCCCCGCCCACGGGGCGACCGGCTTGGCCGGTCGGATCCCCGGGCGGGGGCGCTTCGTCGTTCCCGGCGTCCGCGCGCCCCGCCGGGCCGCGCGGATCTGGCGGTCGAGGCGGCGCTCGCGCAGGGCCCCGTAGAGCGCGGGCCCCAGGAGGAGGGCGGCCACGGCGAGGACGAGGAGGTAATCGAGGAACGTGTTCATGACTCCACTTTCGCCGGGTCGCCAGAAACCGGACAGTGGCAGGACTGTCACAAGAGAGCGAATTACTGCCACACTGGGGTCATGGTGAAGACTTCCTCGCTGAACAACGTCGCCGTGGCCGTCGTGAACGGCGTCGCCCCCTTCGAGATGGGCATCTTCTGCGAGGTATTCGGGATCGACCGCAGCGCGATGGGGCTGCCGACCTACGAGTTCGCCGTCTGCGCGATGGAGGACAACCCGCTCACCGTCGGCGACGGCCACTACCGCCTCACCCTCCCCCACGGACCCGAGCGGCTGGAGGAGGCGGACCTGATCTGCCTGCCCGCCGACCGCGACGCCCCCACCCGCGACTATCCGGAGCCCCTCCTGGAGTCCCTGCGGCGGGCCGTGGACCGGGGGGCGCGCGTGCTGAGCGTGTGCAGCGGCGCCTTCCTGCTGGGCGCGGCCGGCCTGCTCGACGACCGGCGCTGCACCACGCACTGGATGCACGCCCCGGCCCTGGCCCGCCGCTTCCCGCGGGCCGTGGTCGACCCGGACGTGCTGTACGTGGACGAGGGCCAGGTGATCACCTCGGCCGGCACCGCCTCCGGGATCGACGCCTGCCTGCACGTCGTACGCCAGGAGCAGGGCGCGGAGGTGGCCAACACCATCGCGCGCCGGATGGTCGTCCCGCCGCACCGCGACGGCGGGCAGGCGCAGTACATCCAGCGCCCGCTGCCCCGCACCGCCTGCGACACCGTGGGCGAGGTGATCGGCTGGATGGCCCGCCACCTGGAGGAGGAGATCACCGTGGAGCAGCTCGCGGAGCGCGCCCACATGTCCGCGCGGACCTTCGCCCGCCGCTTCCTCCAGGAGACCGGCACGACCCCGTACCAGTGGGTGCTGCGCCAGCGGGTCCTGCTGGCGCAGGAGCTCCTGGAGGCCACGGACGAGACGGTCGACGCGATCGCCGGCCGCTGCGGCTTCGGCACCGCGGCCGCCCTGCGCCACCACTTCCTGCGCGCCCTGGACACCACCCCGAACGCCTTCCGCCGTGCCTTCCGCGGCCCGGCGGCGGCCTGAGGGGTCGGCTACGCGTTCGGGACCGTCTCGTAGCGCGGGGTGCCCTCTTCCATCTGGCGCAGCGCGTCCTTGCGGTCCCGCTTGGAGAGCCGGTCGATGTACAGGTACCCGTACAGGTGGTCGGTCTCGTGCTGGAGGCAGCGCGCGAAGTAGCCGGTGCCGCGCACCTTGATCGGGTTGCCCTGCGCGTCCTGCCCGGTGACCTCGGCGTAGTCCGTGCGGGCCAGCGAGGCGTAGGCGGTCGGGACCGACAGGCAGCCCTCGTTCGAGTCGTCCAGGACGCGCGCGGCGGCCGGCAGCTCGACGAGCTTCGGGTTGACCACGACGCCGGTGTGGCGGTTGCCGTCGTCGTCCGGGCAGTCGTAGACGAAGACCTTGGCGTCCACGCCGATCTGGTTCGCGGCCAGGCCCACGCCCTCCGCGGCCTTCTGGCTGGCGAACATGTCGTCGATCAGCCGCGCCAGCTCGTCGCCGAACTCGGTGACGTCCTTGCACTCCCGGTGCAGGACCGGGTTGCCGACCACCGTGATGGGGCGGGCCGTGCCGCGCTCGCGGTGGGCGAGCTCGCGCGCCTCACAGTCCTCGGTGTCCACGACGTACCCGTCGTTCTCTTCACCGACGACACCGACCACGTCGTTCTCCTGCTGCGCCATGTCCGCCGTACGCCTTCCGTAAGTCCCGGTCCGCCCAATAAAAAACATGAGCACCGCGCCACTGATCGGCGCGTCCTGATGTGCCGGTACAGCCTACGGCCCCCGCTCAGCAGACTTCTTCGAGATCCCGCCACTCGCGGCTGTCCGGGCTGTCCGCGACCCATCCGTCGAGCAGCCCGCGCACGAGCCCGGCCGGCGCCGCGATCCCGCACTCCCGCTCGGGCACCCACAGGGATCCGGAGCCCGCCGTACGGTGCCCCAGCGGGCCGGGGTGCCCCGGTTCGCTGTGGTCGTGCGGGTCCAGGTGCTCGCCGTCCCCCTCGCCGCTCGGCATCGCGCTCTCCGAGCAGGTCCGGCACAGCAGCCGCACCGACGAGGACCAGTCCTCGGCGGCGAAGCCGGCGTCGGAGGCCAGCTGCTCCAGGGCATTGCGGTCGGCCTCGGTGGCCGCCTCCAGCAGCACCACCCAGGTCGGCACCGGGGAGGGGGCCCACAGCTCGATCTCGTCGAAGACGGGGTAGGAGGGGCCGGCCGCAGTGACGCGCTCGCCGTGCGGGACCCCGTCGTGCAGCACGACCTCGCCCCAGCGCCGCCCCGAGGAGGGCAGCGGGATCGACAGGACCTCCATGCGGGCCGGGTCCAGCCGGCGGCCCCAGACCACCTCGGCCTCGCCCTCGGGCGACAGGCGCACGGCCGCGCTGCCCAGCTCCATGCCGACCGGTTCGCCGTGGGCGGGCCCCCCGGGGCGGGTGCCCGCTCCCGCTCCGTGCGGGTCCCCGGGCACCTTCAGCCCGTACGCCTGCCAGGCTCGGCGGGCCAGTGGCCAGTCCTGCAGGGCGGTCGCGGCGATGCCGACGTTCCACCAGTCCGGGGCGCCGGTCTCCCGGTCGAGCAGGGCCACGGCGCGCAGTCCGGCGGCCCGCGCCTGCTCCCAGTCGTGGCGGAACTTGTGGAGCAGCGCCAGGTTGAACCAGGACTCGGAGAGCCAGGGCTCCAGGTCCGCGGCTCTGGTCAGGAGCGCGCCCGCGTCCTCGTACCGACCGTCGCCGATCAGCGTGAACGCGCGGTCGGTGGCCTGCCGCCACGAGGCGGAGGGCCTGTGCCGTACCTTCCCGAAGATCCTCACGATTCCCGCCTGCCGGTCCGACGATGCAACGGTGCAGCCTTGCGGACTCTTCCGGACACTCTTCCTGGTGACATTCTTGCCCGGGACACTCTTACTGGCATCCAACCATGCCCACTCGGGCGGCCGCTCATTACCCATGGGTTACCCAGGCGGGACGGGTACGACTCTGGCACGTCCCCCGCGGGCGAGCACCCTGGCCAGACACTCGACCACTTCTGGCTGGTAGTCGTGCCCGGTGCCCAGCCGGAGCCGCTCCAGGGCCTCCAGTGAGCCGCCCGGGTGACGGGCCCCGCCCACGAGGTCGTCGTACGCGTTGACCGCGCGCACGATGCGGGCGGCGACGGGCTGGTCCCGGTACGGGTCCGCCTGGAGCTCCACCACCACCGCGACCTCGGCCGGGACTCCCGTCTGGCGGGCCACCTCCCCGCCGAGCGCGGCGATCCGGCGGGCTTCGGCGGCGGGCAGCTCGGCGGTGGCCCCGGCCGGGACCGGGTCGACGAGGGAGAGCTGCCCGATGTCGTGCATGAGGGCGGCGTACTCCAGCACCGTGAGCTCCCGCTCCGAGAGCCCCAGCTCGCGGCCCACCGCGCAGCTGAGGGCGGCGACGCGGCGGGAGTGGCCGGGCCGGGTGTAGCCGGCGATCTCGGTGGCGCGGGCCAGCGAGGTGATGGTCTGGCGGTAGGTGGTGCGGATGGCGGTGATCCGGTGGAAGGACATCTGGGTCAGCAGCAGCGGCACGCTGAAGACGGGCACCGCCCACAGGCCGGCGACGGCGACCCCCAGCGCCATGACCACGCCCGTGGCACAGATCGCGGAGCCGATGCCGAGCTGGGCGCGCATCTCGTCGCGCAGCAGCGGGGCGAAGGGCCAGCCGGTGCGGGCCCAGCCGAGGACGGCGGCGAGGAGGGCGTCGCACAGGGCCGTCAGTCCGAGCAGGAAGAGCACGAGGTACGGGCCCTGGCCGACCCAGTCCTCCAGCCGGCCGGAGTTGTAGAGCGGCTGGAAGCAGACGGCGGCGAAGGTGACGGTGAGGACCCGGCGGGCCAGGTGGTCGAGGGCGGGGCCGCGGCCGCGGGCGATGTGCGGGACGATCCCGACGAGGGCGGCCGCGACGACGACGGCGACGATCTGCAGGACCCCGTGGTGGGTGGACTGCCCGGCGTTCTGCCCGAGCAGGGCGTACGCGAGCGCTCCGGCGGAGCCGAGCGGCGCGGGCCGGCGGCGGGCGGCGTCGCCGCGGTCCCGGCGGGCGAGCTCGCCGATGGTGATCAGGGTGCCGAAGGCCAGCGCGATGCCCGGCTCGGCGAGCCCGGTCCACAGGGTGTGCCCGAGCGCGGCCGCCGTCAGCAGGCCGGCTACCCCGCGCACGCATCCGGCGGCCCATGTCCTCACGTGCCCGCCCCCGCCGCGCCGGCGCCGTCGGCGTCGCGGCCGGTCTGGGGCGCGGCGCCGCTCTCCGCGGGCCGGCCCGCCTGGGCGGGCAGTCCGGCGAGCACCGGGGCACCCTTGCCGTCCGGGGCGCTCCGGGCGTCCGGGGCGCTCCGGGCGTCCGGCCCGCTCCGGGCGTCCGGGGCCGCGTTGTCGGCCGGGGCCGCCTTGTCGGCCGGGGCCGCCTTGTCGGCCGGGGCCGCCTTGTCGGCCGGGGCCCCCGAGGGGATCACCTGGAGGTCCTCGTCGGAGGTCACCGTCGGGTGCCAGCCCTGCCGGCCGATGGCCTCGACCAGCGCCCGCACCATGTCCGGGTCGAACTGCGCCCCCGCGCACCGTTCGAGCTCGGCCAGCGCCACCGGGACCGGGCGGGCCCGGCTGTAGGACCGGGTCGAGGTCATCGCGTCGAAGGCGTCGGCCACCGCCACCACCCGGGCCAGCACCGGGATCTGCTCACCGGTCAGCCCGTACGGGTAGCCGGAGCCGTCCACCCGCTCGTGGTGGTGCAGGATCGCGGCCCGGGCCTCGCCCAGGAAGCCGATGCCGCGCACCATCTCGTGCCCGTACTCGGGGTGCAGTTCGATGATCCGGCGTTCCTCCGGGGTCAGCGGTCCGTCCTTGCGCAGCAGTCGGGTCGGCACGCCCAGCTTGCCCACGTCGTGCAGGATCCCGGCGATGCGGACGACTTCGAGGCGGTCCTCGGCCATGCCCAGCTCGCGGGCGATCATCGCGGAGGCCTGGCCGACGCGCTCGCTGTGGCCGCGCGTGTAGCGGTCCTTGATGTCGACGGCCTGGACCAGTGCCCGGATGGTGGCCTGGTGGGCGGCGCGCTCGCGGTGGTACTGGGCGAAGACCCAGCAGGAGATGTACATCGGCAGCAGGACGAGGAGTGCGGCCGGCAGTCCGTACGGGCTGCGCCACATCACGGCCATCATCAGCCCGGCGAGGCCGTGCACGCAGTGCGGGGCGAGGGACCGGGTCAGCAGACCGTGCCAGGCCGTGGCGGCGGGCCGGCGTTCGGCGGTGGCCAGGACGCCGCCGTCGAGGGCGGTGAGCACCAGGCAGAAGGCGACGGCGGCGGCCGCCGCGGGGAGCATCGCGTAGGGGAAGTCGGCGACCCAGGCCGCGGGACCGGGGGCGCCCGGACCCGGCGGCCCGGCACCGCCGGAGGAGCCCGCGCCCAGCGCCGTCGGACCGCCCAGCAGCCCGTAGAGCCGGCCGGCGGTCCAGGCGGCTATCGCCTGCTGCGCCGCGTGCCAGACGCGCCGCACCCGGGCGGGCCGCTGCACCACCGTCCCGGCGAAGGCGCCGGGCAGCGCGACGAGGGCGGCCGCGGCGGGCGGCAGCAGGAACACGGCGGCCAGCACCACGGGGAAGAAGGAGCCGAGCCCCTCGGGCACCCGGCGGCCCATGAGCGGGCAGACCTTGACGAGTTCACAGCCGAGGTAGAGCACGGCGAGCAGGCCCGCGGAGGGCCACGGGGTGGCGGGATCGACGAGGGCCGGGGCGATGCAGGCGCAGGCGGCGAGGACGGCGCACAGGATGTAGGCGCGCGCCGCCGACGGAAGTACCCGCATGGCGCTCTCCTCCCCCTGAGCCGTGCAAGCCAGGTACCGAATCAAACCAGTACCGAATGGGGAGAATAAGTGGGGCCGGGAGCGAGCTGGGCCACATTTTCGCATTGCACCATGCGGACGCCCCCGGATTACCACCTTCGAGTGAAGGAAGTGCCCTTCCGGGGGCGGCTGTTCGAGATGGTTCAATCAGCGACTACTTGATCGGCCCCATCGGCGTACGCGGCCGAATTCAGCCCTTCGCTGATCCCGGCAGCGGTTCGGCGACCACCGGCGAGGCGGTGACGTCGTGGTCCGGAACGGCCTGACCCGAACGGATCAGTTCGATCCGTCCCATCACCTTCGAGCGCAGGTCGGTCGGTACGTCGTCCGATCCGCAGCAGCGCTTGACCAGCTTCTTCACGGCCTGTTCCAGGCCGTACTTCTCAAGACAGGGATTGCACTCGCCGAAGTGCGCCTCGAACTTCGTGCAGTCGCTGTCGGGCATCTCCTGGTCCAGGAACTCGTATAGGTGGTCCAGGACCTCGGAGCACTCCGTCTCGTGCGCATCTCCGCAGCTCATGAGCCCGAGCCTTTCAGGTCGTTCGACTCTCCCGCGCCGGCGGGGACGAGCCCGCGCTCACGGGCATAGTCCTCCAGCATTCCGCGGAGTTGACGGCGGCCACGGTGCAGTCGCGACATGACCGTACCGATGGGTGTACCCATGATGTCCGCGATCTCCTTGTACGCAAAGCCCTCTACGTCGGCAAGATAGACCGCGATGCGGAACTCTTCCGGAATGGCCTGCAGGGCTTCCTTCACATCCGAATCGGGCAGGTGGTCGAGCGCCTGCGACTCGGCGGAACGCAGCCCGGTCGACATGTGCGACTCGGCGCGCGCCAGCTGCCAGTCCTCGATCTCCTCCGCCGCGCTGCGCTGGGGCTCGCGCTGCTTCTTGCGGTAGGAGTTGATGAAGGTGTTGGTCAGAATGCGGTACAGCCACGCCTTGAGGTTGGTGCCCTCGCGGAACTGGTGGAACGACGCGTACGCCTTCGCGTACGTCTCCTGGACCAGGTCCTCGGCGTCGGCCGGATTGCGCGTCATGCGCAGGGCGGCCGAGTACATCTGGTCGAGGTAGCCGAGGGCGTCCCTCTCGAAGCGCGCGTTGCGCTCCGGGGTCGTCTCCTCCGCGTGGCCTTCGTCGGTCCCGGCGACAGGACCCACCTCCTCCGACTGCGTGGCGGCTCCGAAAGCGGACCCGCTCGAATCGGAGAATAGTCGACCATCCCGGTCGGCCGCCGCCCGAAGCGTCCCGCGCCCCGGTGCGGGCAGCACTGTCCAGTCCAGGTCAGCGGCCTGCGGACGGTTCTGGCTGATGACCTGCGTCATGCGCTCGCTCTCCTCACGACGTGCTCCCGTATGTACCGACATCCGGGACAACAGAAGGGCGGGGCACGGCATTCCCCGGCGGCGGCGGGTTCGGGGCCGAACGGGCGTCCGGGCTCACACGGGAAGCCGGCCGAGCCACCCGGCCACCGCCCCGGTGATCACCTCCAGGGCCTCGTCCTGGGTCAGGTCCGCCTTCTTCGGCACGGCGAAGCCGTGGTCGCCGAAGGCCACCTCCACCAGCTCGTACGGGGCTTCGCGCCCGGCCGCCGCCGGAAACTCGCCGGGCCGCCCGAAGGGGTCGCGGCCGCCCTGCACGACGAGCGTCGGCAGCCCGGCGCCCAGCAGCTCCTCGGCCCGGGACTTCTCGGGCCGGCCCGGAGGGTGCAGCGGGAAGGCCAGGGCCAGCACCCCGGCCGCGCCCAGCCCGGCTGCGGTCCGGCAGGCCACCCGGGCCCCGGCGCTGCGCCCGCCCGCGACGACGGGCGCTCCCGGCGCCGCGAGCGCGGGCCACAGGGCGCGCCAGCCCTCGTCGAGCACCTTGGGCGCGGCGGCGACCTTCTTGCCCGCGACCCGCCACGGCTGTTCGACCAGCGCCACGGTGACCCCGTGGGCGGGCAGGGCGGCGGCCAGGGCCACGAGGTCCCGGGCCTCGATCCCGCCGCCGGCGCCGTGGCCGAGGGCGAGCACGAGGCGCGCCCCGCGGCCCCGGGCCGGGTGCCAGGTGATGCGGGCCTCGCCCGCCGGGGTGTCGACGCTCTCGGTACGCGTGGTCATCCCCCGATCATGCCGGTCCGGGGGCGGTCAGAAGAGCGTGCTCTCCTCCGGCGCGGCCAGTTCTTCGAGCATCTCGGGCCCGTTGTTGCGCACGTTGCTCACGGCCGTGGACACCGGGTGGGCGCGCAGCAGCCCGCCCGGCGGCGGGGCGAGCAGTCCCTGGAGCTCGTCGGGGTCGGTCCGCGCCGGGTCCAGCCAGGCGTCCCAGCGGTCCGGGGTGAGCATCAGCGGCATCCGGGGGTGGATCTCGGAGAGCGAGCGCGGGCCGTCGGCCGGGGCGGCGCCCAGCGGTCCGGTCTCGGCCTCCAGGGTGATCACCGAGCAGGTGGCCCACCAGGCGAGCGGGTGCTCGTCGGGCAGGGTCCGGTCGCGCCAGAACTCGTAGATCCCGGCCATGGCGAAGACGGAGCCGTCGCAGGGGCGGACGAAGTAGGGCTGCTTGCGGGCCCGCTTCTTCTTCCCCTCCACCTCCAGCTGCCGCTCGTCGTGGGCGGTGACCCACTCGTAGTAGCCGTCGGCCGGGATGATGCAGCGGCGCTGCGCGAAGGGGCGGCGGAAGGACGGCTTCTCGGCGATGGTCTCGGACCGGGCGTTGATCATCCGGGCGGCGCCGTCGGGATTCTGCGCCCAGGACGGGACGAGTCCCCATCTCAGGACCCTGAGCTGGCGAACCGGACGCGGGCTCGGAGCGTCCTTCAGTGGACGGTCGAGGATGACGTGGACCTCTTTCGTCGGAGCCACGTTCCAGTCGGGGTCCAGGGTCTCCTCGGACTCCCACCGCTCCACGCCGAAGACCTCCACCAGATCCTCGGGCTTGCGACTCGCCGCATACCTTCCGCACATGGCTGCCACACTGCCATGGCACCCGACCACCACCGCAAGGAGTCCGCCACCTCATGGACACGAGCACCACGGCCGGCCTGTGGGACCGGCTCACCGGCATACAGGCGACTCCCGACCTGTGGCTGGTGATCGCGACGGGCCTGGCCGCGCTGGCCGCCGTGGGCCCGCGCCCGCTGTGGCGGCTGTCGCGCAACGCGATCACCATCGCGCACGAGGGCGGGCACGGGCTGCTGGCGCTGCTGACGGGCCGCAGCCTGGACGGGATCCGGCTGCACTCGGACACCAGCGGGGTCACCGTCAGCCGGGGCAAGCCGACCGGCCTCGGGATGATCCTCACCGCCGCCGCCGGGTACACGGCGCCCTCGCTGCTCGGCCTCGGCGGGGCGGCCCTGCTCTCCGCGCACCGGATCACGCTGCTGCTGTGGGTGGCGACCGCCCTGCTGCTGGCGGTGCTGGTGATGATCCGCAACGCCTACGGGCTGCTGACGGTGGTCCTGACGGGCGCCACCTTCGTCCTGGTCTCCTGGCTGGCCACGGCCGACGTCCAGGCGGTCTTCGCCTACGCCGTGGTGTGGTTCCTGCTGCTGGGCGGGGTCCGGCCGGTCTTCGAGCTGGGGGCGAAGCGCCGGCACGGCGGAGCGCCCGACTCGGACGCGGACCAGCTGGGGCGGCTCACCCATGTGCACCCGGTCGTGTGGCTGCTGCTCTTCCACGTCGTCGCGCTGTGCTCGCTCGTCGGCGGCGGCCGCTGGCTGCTCGCCCTCTAGCCTAGGCCGTCTCTTTCGGATCTTGCCGGGCCCGTCCGCCCGCCGAGACGCCCACCGCGATCAAGATCTGCGGCGCCGGGAAGCCATTAAAGTGGTGGCCATGACCGCGACCCCCGCTCTTCCCGCTCTCTGGCCCGCACCGCTCGCCGAATCCGCCGTCCAGGCCACGGTCACCGTGCCCGGGTCGAAGTCGGTCACCAACCGCGCCCTCGTGCTCGCGGCGCTCGCCTCCGAGCCGGGCTGGGTGCGCCGCCCGCTGCGCTCGCGCGACTCCCAGCTGATGTCCGACGCGCTGCGCGCGCTCGGCGTCGGCATCGAGGAGACCGTCTCCTCCAGCTCCGCCGGGGCGGGCGAGAGCGGCGAGGCCTGGCGGATCATCCCGGCCGCGCTGCACGGCCCGGCCACCGTCGACGTCGGCAACGCCGGCACGGTCATGCGCTTCCTGCCGCCCGTCGCCACCCTCGCCTCCGGCGACATCCGCTTCGACGGCGACCCGCGCTCCTACGAGCGCCCCCTCGGCCAGGTCATCACGGCGCTGCGCACCCTCGGCGCCCGCATCGACGACGACGGCCGCGGCGCGCTGCCGCTGACCGTCCAGGGCGGCGGGGCGCTGGAGGGCGGCACCGTCGAGATCGACGCGACCAACTCCTCGCAGTTCGTCTCCGCGCTGCTGCTCTCCGCCCCGCGCTTCAACCAGGGCGTCGAGGTCCGGCACGTGGGCACCAACCTGCCGTCGATGCCGCACATCCGGATGACGGTGGAGATGCTGCGCGCGGCGGGCGCCCAGGTCGACACCCCGGAGGCGGGCGGCGAGAAGAACGTCTGGCGGGTCGCCCCCGGCGCCCTGCTCGGCCGCGACCTGGTCGTGGAGCCGGACCTGTCCAACGCCCAGCCGTTCCTGGCGGCGGCCATGATCACGGGCGGCACGGTGACCATCCCGGACTGGCCTCGCCGCACCACCCAGCCCGGTGATGCGCTGCGCCGGATCTTCACGGAGATGGGCGGCTCCTGCGAGCTGACCGACGCGGGCCTGGTCTTCACCGGCACCGGCAAGATCCACGGCATCGACGTGGACCTGGGCGAGGTCGGCGAGCTCACCCCGGGCATCGCGGCGGTCGCGGCGCTGGCCGACTCGGAGTCCGTGCTGCGCGGCGTCCAGCACCTGCGGCTGCACGAGACGGACCGGCTGGCGGCGCTCACCAAGGAGATCAACGCCCTGGGCGGTGACGTCACGGAGACCGAGGACGGTCTGCGGATCCGGCCGCGCCCGCTGCACGGCGGCACCTTCCACACGTACGACGACCACCGGATGGCCACCGCCGGCGCGGTGATCGGCCTGGCCGTCGAGGGCGTGCTCGTCGAGAACGTGGCGACGACCGCGAAGACGCTGCCGGGCTTCCCGAAGATGTGGTCGGACATGCTCGGCCATCCGCCGCTGGGAACGGGAGCGTAGGGCCCGCCATGCGCAGGTACGGGAAGAACACCGACGAGGACGACATCCGCCAGCGGCCCAACCCCAAGGGCAACCGGCCGCGTACGACCATCCGTCCCAAGCACGAGGACGCGGCCGAGGGATTCGTCCTGACCGTGGACCGGGGCCGGCTCACCTGCCTGGTCGAGGACCGGGCGGTGCACGCCATGAAGGCCCGTGAGCTGGGCCGCAAGGCGGCCGTGGTCGGCGACCGGGTCTGGATCGTCGGTGACCTGTCCGGCAAGAAGGACACCCTCGCCCGCATCGTGCGGATCGAGGAGCGCAAGTCCGTCCTGCGGCGCACCGCCGACGACGACGACCCGTACGAGCGCGTCGTCGTCGCCAACGCCGACCAGCTGGCGATCGTGACGGCGCTGGCCGACCCGGAGCCGCGGCCCCGGATGATCGACCGCTGCC
The DNA here is from genome assembly GCF_003287915.1 of Streptomyces sp. ICC4. Lineage (NCBI taxonomy): Bacteria > Bacillati > Actinomycetota > Actinomycetes > Kitasatosporales > Streptomycetaceae > Streptomyces > Streptomyces sp. ICC4. Next base: position 1,872,388 of record NZ_CP030286.1, read on the forward strand.
TGGTGGCCGCGTACGACGCCGGGCTGGAGCCGCTGCTGGTGCTCACCAAGTCCGATCTGACCTCCGCGGACAAGATCCTGGAGATCTACTCGACCTTCGGGCTGAAGTACGTGGTGACCAACCGCGAGGAGCTGGCGGCGGGCGACGCGGCCGACCGGGTGCGCGAGTTCCTCAACGGCCGGATCACCGCCTTCGTCGGCCACTCCGGCGTCGGCAAGACCACCCTGGTGAACTCGCTGGTCGCCGAGGGCCGCCAGCGCGCCACCGGCGTGGTCAACGCGGTGACCGGCCGCGGCCGGCACACCACCACCTCGGCGCTCGCGCTGCCGCTGCCGGGCGGCGACGGCTGGGTCATCGACACCCCGGGCGTGCGCTCCTTCGGCCTGCACCACGTGGACCCGTCCCGGGTGATCCTGGCCTTCCCGGAGCTGGTGCCGGGGACGGAGGGGTGCCCGCGCGCGTGCAGCCACGACGAGCCGGACTGCGCGCTCGACAAGTGGGTGGAGGACGGCCACGCGGATCCCGCACGGCTGTACTCGCTGCGCCGGCTGCTCCAGACGCGGGAGCGGCGCGAGGGCGACTGATCGACGCCTTACGGCCCGGCGGGGTTTGCCGTACGGGGTGCCTGGTAAATGCATAATCGCACCAAGTGGTGCGACGGCTGATGCCGGGAGCGCACCACGTGACGCGGGGAGGCATGCGCCATGGCGTGGCTGTTGGTCGTGGTCGCCGGAATCCTGGAAACGGGCTTCGCGGTCTGCCTCAAGCTGTCGCACGGCTTCACCCGGCTGTGGCCGACCATCGCCTTCGCGTGCTTCGCGCTCGGCAGCTTCGGTCTGCTGACGCTGGCCCTGAAGAAGCTGGACGTGGGCCCGGCCTACGCGGTGTGGACGGGCATCGGGGCCGCCGGGACCGCCATCTACGGGATGGTCTTCCTCGGCGACCTGGTCTCCACGCTCAAACTCGTCTCGATCTCGCTGGTCATCCTCGGCGTCATCGGGCTGCAGCTGTCGGGTTCGTCGCACTGAGGCCCGACCCGTTCAGCAGCCGCAGCAGTTCGCCGGAGCCGGGTCCCGGCGGGCCGCCCGGGGCGATCAGGTAGGACACCGCGAGTCGTACGGCCAGCTCGCACCGGTGCGCCCCCTCTCCCGGGGCGAAGGCCGCGGCGGCCCGTTCGCGCACCGCGCGGACCAGTTCGGCGGGGCCCAGCGCGGGCAGTCCCGGCCGCAGACCCCGACCGGCCGGCACGGGTAAGTTCCCGTTCCAGCACCCCGTCAGCAGGGCCCGTACCAGGGGGCGCGCGCCGGCCGCGCTGACGGTCCATTCCGCGACGGCCAGCAGCCGCTCGGCGGGGCCGTCCGGGGAGCCGAGCACCCGGTCCACCCCGTCGAGGTACCAGGCGGCGTCGCGCCGGACCAGGGCGTGGCCCAGGCCCGCCTTGCCGGCGAACTCGTTGTAGAGGGTCTGGCGCGACACCCCGGCGGCGGCCGCCACGTCGACCATCCGCACCGCCGGCCAGGGGCGCGCCGCGAGGGCCGCTCCCGCCGCTTCCAGCAAGGACTCCCGGGCCGTCCGCACCGTCGCCTCCCCCATTGACGTCACCGTCAGAGTTGACGGACCGCCAGGTCCTGTCAAGGGTGCGCGGGCCGCACCGTGGACGCCGCACGCGCGCTCCCCGGCCCTCTCGGTAGGGTTCGGCCATGCCCGAGTATGACGATGACCTGCGCCTTGCCCTCGAACTCGCCGACGCGGCGGACGCCGCCACGATGGAGCGGTTCCGCGCCCTCGACCTGAAGGTCGAGACGAAGCCCGACATGACCCCGGTGAGCGAGGCCGACACCGCCACCGAGGAGATCGTCCGGGCCGGGATCGCCGCCGCGCGGCCCGCCGACGCGATCCTGGGCGAGGAGTACGGCCTCAAGGGCGACGGCCCGCGCCGCTGGGTCGTGGACCCGATCGACGGGACGAAGAACTACGTGCGCGGCGTGCCGGTCTGGGCCACGCTGATCTCCCTGATGGAGGCGGACCCCGAGGACCCGGCCGGGGTCTTCCGGCCCGTCGTCGGCGTGGTGTCCGCCCCGGCGCTGGGCCGCCGCTGGTGGGCGGCGCGCGGCCAGGGCGCGTACGCGGGCGGCGCGCTCGGCGAGACCACCGCGCTCGGGGTGTCCAAGGTCGCCGATCTGGCCGACGCCTCCTTCGCCTACTCCTCGCTGAGCGGCTGGGAGGAGCAGGGGCGGCTGCCCGGCTTCCTGGACCTGACCCGCGCGTGCTGGCGCACCCGGGGCTACGGCGACTTCTGGCCGTACATGATGGTCGCCGAGGGCTCGCTCGACCTGTGCGCCGAGCCGGAGCTGAACCTGTGGGACATGGCGGCCCTGGCGGTCGTGGTGGAGGAGGCCGGCGGCCGCTTCACCGACCTGGACGGGGCGGACGGCGTACACGGCGGGAACGCGGCGGCCTCGAACGGGCTGCTGCACGAGCGGATGCTGGACCTGCTGCGCCCGCGCACCTGACGGGCGCGCGAGGAGGTGCCCGGCGCGCCCCCTTGCACGCCTCCTTGTTGGCACTCCGTGTTCATGGGAATCTGGGACTCCTCCGCTTGTGCGCTTGTGAAGGACTTCTCTAAGTCCGGTCCTTCACGGCGCACCCCACCCGAGCGGAGGGACCCACAGGAGGTGGCTCTCTTCATGCTCGTCCGTGACGCCATGAGCACCGTGATCCTCACCCTCGGACCCACACACACCCTGCGTCAGGCGGCCTGCCTGATGTCCGGCCGGCGCGTCGGCGCGGCGGTCGTCCTCGATCCCGAGCACAGCGGGATCGGCATTCTGACCGAGCGCGACATCCTCAACTCGGTCGGGGCCGGACACGACCCCGACCACGAGTCCGTGGGCGCCCACACCACCAACAACGTGGTCTTCTGCACCCCGGACGCCACCGTGCAGGAAGCCGCCGAGGCGATGGCCCACGGCGGCTTCCGGCACCTGATCGTGCTGGAGGACGGCGGCCCCGTGGGCATCGTCTCCGTCCGCGACGTCATCCGCTGCTGGGCTCCGAGTCGACGGCGCACGGCCCAGCTGGCCGGCTGAACAGCGAGGAGGGCCGGATCCCCTGGACGGGAATCCGGCCCTCCTCATTCGGCGAGCAACCATCAATCGAGATGCCCCCATGGCGGGCAACCACCTCCGCGAGAGCGGCGGCGGTCTAGCCGCGAAGAGGGGTTCAGCCGCGAAGGGCCTGGACCGCGGCTTCCAGACGCTTGCCGAAGTCGCCGTCCGCCTGGCGGAAGTTGTCGATCGCGCGCTCGACGATGTCGTCGCGCGAGACCTTGGCGATGAAGCCGGACAGGTTCTCGACCAGACGGGACTTCTCGTCCTCCGAGTACAGGCGGTAGAGGTTGCCCGCCTGGACGAAGTCGGTGTCCTCGCTGTGCACCGGAGCGGCGTGGTTGCCCGTGCCGCCCGTCACCGGGGTGGAGACCCACAGCGGGCGGTCCGTCTGGTGCGGGCCGCCGAAGCTGTTCGGCTCGTAGTTCTTCGCACCCTTGTGGCGGCCGTCGTACAGGTGTCCGTCACGGGAGTTGGTGCGCGCCTCGGTGGCGTGGGGGCGGTTCACCGGCAGGTGGTCGGCGTTGATGCCGACGCGGTAGCGGTGGGCGTCGCCGTAGCCGAAGAGACGGCCCTGGAGCATCTTGTCCGGGGACGGACCGATGCCGGGGACGAAGTGCGCCGGGGAGAAGATCGACTGCTCGACCTCGGCGAAGACGTTCTCCGGGTTGCGGTTGAGCTCCAGCTTGCCGATCTCGATCGGCGGGTAGTCCTCGTGCGGCCACACCTTGGTGAGGTCGAACGGGTTGAAGCGGTACTCGGCCGCCTCGGCCGCCGGCATGATCTGGACCTGCACGGTCCAGGACGGGAAGTCGCCGCGCTCGATCGACTCGCGCAGGTCGCGCTGGTGCGAGTCGGGGTCCTCACCGGCGAGCTGGTTGGCCTCGGCCTGGGTGAGGTTCTTGATGCCCTGGTCGGTCTTGAAGTGGTACTTGACCCAGAAGACCTCGCCGGCCTCGTTGTTCCACTGGAACGTGTGCGAGCCGTAGCCGTTCATGTGGCGGTAGGTCGCCGGGATGCCGCGGTCACCGAACAGCCAGGTCACCTGGTGGGTGGACTCGGGCGACAGACCCCAGAAGTCCCAGACGTTGTCCGCCTCCTGCGAGCCGGTGTACGGGTCGCGCTTCTGGGTGTGGATGAAGTCCGGGAACTTGATGGCGTCCTTGATGAAGAACACCGGGGTGTTGTTGCCGACGAGGTCGTAGTTGCCCTCTTCGGTGTAGAACTTCAGCGCCCAGCCGCGGGGGTCGCGCACGGCGTCGGCCGAGCCGAGGTTGCCCGCGACGGTGGAGAAGCGCAGGAAGGTCTCGGTCTCCTTGCCGACCTCGGACAGGAACTTCGCACGGGTCCACTGCGAGACGTCGCGGGTCAGCGTGAAGGTGCCGTACGCGCCGGCGCCGCGGGCGTGCACCACGCGCTCCGGGATGCGCTCGCGGTTGAAGTGCGCGAGCTTCTCGAGCAGCAGCTGGTCCTGGACCAGAACGGGACCGCCGATGCCGGCCGTCTCGCTGTTCTGGTTGTCGGCAACCGGTGCCCCGGCCTCCGTGGTGAGCGGTCCCTGCTGCGTCACGTGCGCCTCCTGCGTCATTCCTGCATGTCCTGTCCTTGGCCTTCGCCGTATCTGATCCTACGATGGACTTTGTCTAAGTCAAGTAAGCATCCAAGTCCGCACTGATTCGGGAGTTACACCGAATCCCCTCGCTGTTAGGCTGACGTCCATGAGTGACCTGCTGGAACGACTTCGCGGACGCGGATGGCGCATGACCGCACAGCGGCGCGTCGTGGCCGAGGTGCTCGACGGTGACCACGTTCACCTGACGGCCGACGAGGTGCACTCGCGCGCCGTGGCCAGGCTGCCGGAGATCTCGCGCGCGACCGTCTACAACACCCTGGGCGAGCTCGTCACCCTCGGCGAGGTCCTGGAGGTGTCCACGGACCGGCGCGCCAAGCGCTACGACCCGAACGCCCACCGGCCGCACCAGCACCTGGTGTGCGCCCGGTGCGGCGCGATCCGCGACGTCCACCCGGCGGGCAACCCGCTGGCCGACCTGCCCGACACGGAGCGCTTCGGCTTCACGGTGTCGGCGGTCGAGGTGACGTACCGCGGGGTGTGCCCGAACTGCGCCGGCGCGTAACGGGCCGGAAGGACGGCGAAAGGGGGCGGGGGCTCGATGAGCCCCCGCCCCCTTTTCTTCGCTGTCTTGGCGTCCGGAAACGACTGAAGGCCCGGATCCAATGGATCCGGGCCTTCAAGCCTTCAGTAGCGGGGACAGGATTTGAACCTGCGACCTCTGGGTTATGAGCCCAGCGAGCTACCGAGCTGCTCCACCCCGCGTCGGTAAACCTGACTCTACGCGAGCGCGGCGAGCAGATGCAAATCGGTTAACAGGCCGGGTCGCGGGCCGCCCCGAGAGGGCCGCGGGGCGGCCCGGCCCGGGGGCCGGGTCAGGCCGAGAGCTCCTCGGCCAGCGCCTCGCGCAGCCGGGCCGCGCGCTGCGAGACCTCCGCCGGACCCAGCTCCATCGCGCGCACGCACCACTTCTGCCCCTCCGCCAGGTCACCCTGGCGGGCGGCGAGCAGTCCGAGCCGCAGCGCCGCCCGGCCGTGACCGGCCACCGCCGCCCGCGTCCACCACAGCGCCGCCTCCGGCTCGTTGCCCTCGCGCGCGAGCAACAGCCCGAGGTTGAAGGCCCCGTTGCGCGAGCCCGCCTCCGCCGCCTCGCGGTACCACCGCGCGGCGAGCCCCAGCTCGCCCCGCGCGGCGGCGAGCATGCCGATGCGCACCTGCGCCCGCCGGTGCCCCAGCTCGGCCGCCCGCTCGTACCACTCCTCGCCCTCGGTCTTGGGCGCGCCGCCCACCGGCTCGCCCAGTGCCACCGGCTCCGGCGGCGGGGCCAGCGACTCCAGCAGGGAGGCCAGCCGGAAGGCCGCCTCCGCACTGCCGCCGCCCGCCGCGCACCGCAGGTGGCGCTCGGCGGCCCGCTCCTCGCCGTCCCGGACCAGCGCGATGCCGACCTGGAGCGCCGCGTCGGTGTGTCCGGCGGACGCGGCCCGCTCGTACCACTTCAGCGCGGTGCGGTCCTCGTCGCGGCTGGCGAACAGGATCCCGAGGTTGAAGGCCGCGTCCACGCTGCCGGCTTCGGCCGCCTTGGAGAACCACGGCTCGGCACCCGCCGCGTCCCCGCCCTGCAGCAGCAGGATGGCCAGCGCGTTGGCCGCCTCGCGGTGCCCCGCGTACGCGGCGCGCCGGTACCACTGCTCGGCCTGCGCGGTCCGCTCCTGCGCGGCGCACAGCAGCGCGAGGTTGTACGCCCCGTTCTGGTCGCCGGCGTCCATCGCGGCCCGGTACCACTTCTCCGCGGTCTGGGTCTCGCCCCGCGCGGCGTGCAGCGCGCCCAGCGCGTTCGCCGCGTTGCCGTCACCGTCCTGGGCCGCCCGCAGCCACCACGTGGCCGCGTTCTCCTCGTCGCCGGCGTCGCGCAGCAGGAAGCCGAGCGCGCACGCCGCCCGCGGCTCGCCCTGCTTGGCGGAGGTCAGGTACCAGCGCCCGGCCTCCTTCAGCTCCCCGCGCGCCTCCAGCAGCGTGCCCAGGTGCAGGGCGGCGCGCCGGTGCCCGCGCGCGGCGGCCTGCCGGTACCACTGCTCGGCCTCGGCGGGGTCCCCCTTGCGCAGGTGCCGTGCCAGCCGGTAGGCGGCCTCGCGGTGCCCCTGTTCGGCGGCGGCACGGAACCAGCGCTCGACGCCCTTGTCCCCGCGGTGCTCGAGCAGGTCCGCGAGCCCGTACGCACCCAGCGCGTGGCCGGATTCCGCCGCCTGGCGCATCCAGTACTCGGCCGCGGGCTCGTCGCCGCGCTCGCGGTAGTGGCGGCCCAGGGCGTGCGCGGCGGGAGCGGACCCGGCCACGGCGGCCACGCGCCACCAGCCGGCGGCCTCTTCGGGGTAGCCGCGCTGGTGCAGGAGCACGCCGAGGTTGTTGGCGGCGGCGCGGTCGCCCTCCCCCGTCGCCCCGCGCAGGTACGGCTCGGCTCCGGCGAGGTCGCCGCGGCGCAGCAGGAGCGCGCCGAGCACGCTCATGGCGCCCGGGTCCCCCTTGTCGGCGGCCACCCGGTGGCGGGCCTCGAGCTCGGCGTCGCTGGCCGCGTCGGCCAGGGTGAACACCTCGTCGTCGAAGACCGCGTCGTCCTGTGCCGTCTGCGGGGTCCGGGGCGTCCGCGCGGCGCGTGTGGCCGGAACAGGCCGCACGGGGTCCACGGCCGTCGTCTCCCGCGCTTCCCGCGTGGTCATCGCGGTCCGCACGTCAACAGCCTGAGCCGCCCCATCGGCCTCGGTACCCGATTCGGCCTCCGCCCTCACAAACCGCCCTGTCTCCAGCAGAGTTGACCTGTCCCCCATAAATCCCATCGTCGCATCACCTGCTACCCGCGTACACCTGGTATGTCGCAGCCAGTGAGGTCACTACAGCGTTTTGTCGACATGCCCACAGAGAGACAAGTCAAACACGTTCGCACCCCAACTCACCCACCCCAGTGACCGCGTCGGTGAAGAACACACATCGCACCGGACATGACGAAGGCCCGGATCCATCGGATCCGGGCCTTCGTTTTCAGTAGCGGGGACAGGATTTGAACCTGCGACCTCTGGGTTATGAGCCCAGCGAGCTACCGAGCTGCTCCACCCCGCGTCGGTGAAACCACAGTATCACGACGCGGGGTGGAGCCATTACCGTCAGCCCGCAGGCTTGGCCGCCTGCAGCTTCGCCTCGGCTTCGATGGCCCGCTTCAGCGCGGCCTGCAGGTCACCCTGGGCCTTTCCGTACGCCGCCCAGTCGCCGGCCTTCAGCGCCTTGTCGGCATCCTCGACCGCCTTCTGCGCGTCCGAGAGGGCCGCCTTGACCGTCGGGTCCTGGCTGGTCGGCGGGGTGGTGGTGCCGTCGCCCGGCGGGGTCGTCGGGTTGGTCGGCGGGGTCGCCGTCTCGGACCCGAACACCACGTTCAGCGCCTTCTCGAGGGTGTCCTCGAAGGCCGTCTGACCGCCGTAGGTCACGAGCACCTTGCGCAGCAGCGGGTACTTCAGCCCGGAGCTGCGCACGTACACCGGCTCCACGTAGAGCATTCCGCCGTCGAGCGGGACCGAGAGCAGGTTCCCGTACTCGACCTCGGAGTCGCCACCGCGCAGCAGGCGGATGGACTCGGCGATCTTCGGCTCGGACTGGAACTTGCTCTGGACCTGCTTGGGGCCGTCGACCGGCTTGCTGGTCGGCAGCTTCAGGATTCTGATCTTGCCGTAGTCCGGGGTGCCCGGATCGGCGTTGACCGCCATGAAGGCGCTCAGGTTGTCGCGCTCGTTCGGCGTGAACGTCGTCGTGAGCGAGAAGACCTGGTCCTTCTCCTTCTGCCCCGGCATCTTCATCGACTGGTAGTACGGCGGGACCGCCGTGCCCGGCTTCGCGGTCGGGTCGTCCGGGACGGCCCAGGCCTCACTGCCGCTGAGGAAGGTCTGCGGGTCGGTGACGTGGTAGCGGGTCAGCAGCTCGCGCTGGACCTTGAAGAGGTCCTGCGGGTAGCGCATGTGGTCCATGAGCGTCTTGGAGATCTCGCTCTTGGCCTTGACCGTGCCCGGGAACGCCTTCATCCACGTCTTGAGGATCGGGTCCTGGGTGTCCCACTGGTACAGGTCGACCGTGCCGTCGTACGCGTCGACGGTGGCCTTCACCGAGTTGCGGATGTAGTTGACCTGGTTCTCCTGGGCCACCACGGCGCGCTGGTTGTTCGTCAGCGAGTCGTGGGTGCTCTCGCCCAGCGTGGTGCGCGAGGCGTAGGGGTAGCCGTTGGTCGTCGTGTACGCGTCGACGATCCACTTGATCCGGCCGTCGATGACCGCCGGGTACGGGGCGCCGTCGATGGTCAGCCACGGGGCGACGGCCTCGACGCGCTCCTTGGGCGTGCGGTTGTACAGGATCCGCGAGCCCTCGCCGATGGCGCCGGAGTACATGATCTGCGGCTCGCTGAAGGCGAGCGCGTACGCGGCACGGTTGACCGGGTTGTCGAGGTTGACGCCGGAGTCGCCCTTGTAGCTCGTCTCCTTCTCGCCCTTGTCGTCCGAGTAGTCGAGCTCCTTCTGCGGTCCGCCGACGATCGAGTACTGCTTCGTCTGCTCGCCGTAGTAGACCCGCTGCTCGAAGTCCGAGCCGAACATGCCCTTGGAGGGCAGGTCGGACTGGGTGAAGTCCGGCGCGCCCTGGTCTCCGACCGTGGTGCCCTTGGCGGCGACCACGCCGTAGCCGTGGGTGTACTTGAAGTGGTCGTTGATCCAGTTGTTCTTCGGGATGCCGCCGATGTTCAGCTCGCGCAGGCCGATGACCGTGTCCTGGCCGCTGTACCGGTCGACGGCGAGCGTCGACGGGAAGGCGTAGTAGCCCTTGACCTGCTGGAGCTGCTGGAAGGCCGGGGAGACGATGTTCGGGTCCAGGATGCGGATGCTGGCGGTCGTGTCGGCCGCCTTGCGCAGCTGGGCCTTGTCGGTCCCCTCGGCCGGGACGCCGGCGTAGTCCGTCACGTCCGAGCCGGCGACCCCGTAGGCGTCGCGCGTCGCCTTGATGTTCTTCTCGACGTACGGGGATTCCTTGGCCTGCTCGTTCGGCTGGACCTGGAACTTCTGCACGATCGCCGGGTACAGCCCGCCGATCAGGATCGCCGAGAGGACCATCAGGCCGAAGCCGATCACCGGGAGCTGCCAGGTGCGCCGCCACAGCGTCGCGAAGAACAGCACCGCGCAGATCGCCGCGATGGCCACGAGGATCGTCTTGGCCGGCAGGTAGGCGTTGGCGTCGACGTAGCGCAGGCCGGTCCAGTTGTCCGCGGCCTTGAAGTCACTGGACTTCACGGCCAGGCCGTACCGGTCGAGCCAGTACGCGACCGCCTTGAGGGTGACGAAGAGACCGAGCAGCACCGACAGGTGGCCGGTCGCCGCGGCGGTGGCCCGCGCACCCGGGCTGGTGACGCGCAGTCCCCCGTAGAGGTAGTGCACGACGGCGGCGGCGATCACCGAGAGCACGACCGCGGCGAAGCCGAAGCCGAGCAGGAAGCGGTACCAGGGCAGGTCGAAGGTGTAGAACGACACGTCCAGGTTGAACTGCGGGTCCTTCTGGCCGAAGGGCACCCCGTTCACATACATCAGCCAGGTCTTCCACTGGCCCGCCGCCGAGGCGCCCGCGATCAGGCCGACCAGCGCGGCGATGCCCAGGAGCAGCCACTTGCGGTACGGCGCGACGCTCATCCGGTAGCGGTCGAGGCTCTGCTGCTCCATCGACATCGCGCTGAGCGGCGGGCGCAGCCGGTAGGCCAGCCAGATGTTCAGCCCGACGGCACCGGCCATCAGCAGGCCGAAGACGGCGAAGAGGCCGACCTTGGTCCACAGGGTCGTGGTGAAGACGGTGGAGTACTTGACGGAGCGGAACCAGAGCCAGTCGGTCCAGAAGCCCGCGAACATGATGAACGCCATGGCCAGCACGGCCAGGACGCCCAAGGTCATCAGAAGAGTCCGGGCGCGCCGGGACGGGCGGCCGACTCTCATCCGTGGCCCGGAGGGGCCTCCGCCGCGGTCCGGCATCTGGAAAGCCAAGGTGCGCACCTCGAAAGTCGCTGTGTGTAAGTGATGCTCAGATTTCTTCAAAGCATGGGCCCCCGATCGTAGGGCCCACTCATGCAACTTACTGAGGCTTTAGTCAGTTCCCGGTATCCGGTGGAAAGGAGGCAGGATGTTGTCCATGTCCAACCTTTCGCCGTCCCCCGGCACCCCTATGGCGGCAAGCCCGCTGACCCGTGCCGTCCTCGAAATCGACGAGTACGCCTCCACCCTCGGCTGGGACAAGCCCGCGCGGCTGTTCGCCCTGGTCGACACGGCCAAGCTGCGCAAGGAGGCGCCGGGAGTCGCCCGCCAGCTCGGCCTCGACCAGGACGACACGGGCAAGAACCAGCTCACCCCGATCGAGCAGGACGAGGTGCCGGCCGGGACCCCGCTGGACAAGTTCCTGGGAACGATCGCCTGGCCCCCGTCGATCCTCGGCTGCGCGCTGACCGTCGAGCGCCTGATGCTGCCGCCGTCCGCGGAGTCCGCCGTACCGGAGGGGCTCAGCGACAAGCAGCTGGCCCAGTGGGTCGCCGCCCACCCGGACCGGCAGGAGGTGCGGCTGACCGTGGGCGTCCTGCGCGACGGATCGCGGGAGTCGGCCGTACGGCTGCGGGAGAAGGACTCGGCGAACGACGTGCTGACCGGCGCGACCCTGGTTCCGGGGCTCGCGGAGGCACTGTCCGCGACGTTCCTCGACTAGGTCCCGTCCGGGCCGGGGGCCCGGGAGCTCGGGGGCGCGGTCAGGACTTCGTGCACTGCGGCAGTCCGGCCGCGTCCCCCTTGCCGATCTTCTCCAGTGCCTTGACCGCGTCGTCGATGGTGGAGACCTTCACCAGCGTCAGCCCGTCGGGCACGTCGGCCGCGGCGGAGGCGCAGTTCTCGGCGGGCGTCAGGAAGTACTGGGCCCCGGCCTGGCGGGCGCCGATGGTCTTCATCTGGATGCCGCCGATCGGGCCGACCTTGCCCGCGTCGTCGATGGTGCCGGTGCCGGCGATGAACTTGCCGCCGGTCAGGTTCTCCGGGGTGAGCTTGTCGACGATGCCGAGCGCGAACATCAGGCCGGCGCTGGGGCCGCCCACGTCGGCGAGCTTGATGTCGATCGTGAACGGGAAGGTGTGGTCGGTGTCGGCCCGGATGCCGACGATGGCGTGGCCGTCGTCCTCGGCCTTGGCCGAGGTGATCGTGACCTTCGTCGTGCCGGTGGGCTCGCGGTGGGCCTTCTCGGCCTCGGCGGCCTCGGCGGCGGGCACGACGGTGAATTCGACCGGCTCGCCGGCCTTGTGCTTGGTGACGAGCTTGGCCACGTCGCCGGGGGCGTTGACCGGGGTGCCGTCCACTGCCTTGATCACGTCGCCGGCGTGCAGCTTGCCCTCGGAGGGGCTGTCCTTGACCACGGTGGCGACGACCACGCGGGAGGAGACCGGGATGCCGACCTGCTGGAGGGCGGCCACCTTCGCGCTCTCCTGCGACTGGCTGAACTCCTCGGCGTTCTCCTGCGTGGACTCCCGGTCGGTCTTGCCGTTCGGGTACAGGTTCTCGTGCGGTACGACGATGTTGTCGCCGGCCGCCCAGCCGTAGACCGCCTCGAGCAGGTTCATGTCGTAGTCCGCGCCGGTGACGCGGACCGTCGTCATGTTCAGGTGCCCCGTCGTCGGGTAGGTCTTGTGCCCCGAGATGTTCAGGACGGGCTCGCCGTGCGAGTCCCCCAGCGTGTTCACGGTCGGGCCCGGACTCATCTCGGAGTACGGGACCCTCATGAACACCCCTGCGCAGAGCAGGGCGAAGAGCAGCAGGGTGGAAGCGAGCATCGTCGCAGTGCGGCGTGGCATGGATCGACAGTACGGGACGGCCCTGGCGGGCGGCCTGCGGGGCCGGTCCGTACGGGGCCGGGGCGCCTCAGGCGGGGCCGGGCGCCTCAGACGGCGTCGGGGCCGGAGTGCGCGTCCGCCTTCGCCCGGGTCTGTTCTTCCCTGCCCATGGCCTCGCGGAATCTCGCGTAGCCCGCGAGCTCGGATATGTCGCCCGCGGTACGGTCGCGTGCCGCCCAGCTGCCCCATATCGCCGCTCCGACCGCGGCGAACAGCGGAATCAGCAACCACGCCAGTGACGCCATGGGCGTGCCTCCCTACCCCGAAGTACGTGTGTCTGGTGGCTTCAACGCTGGTACCCGGGAGGGGGTTACGCAAATCGAGGGCGTGTTGCGCGTCCGAATGGGGGAAAAAGGGTGGTCTGTGGGTGTCAGCAGGCGCCGACCCACTCCTCCGTGCCGTCCGCGAACGTCTGGTGCTTCCAGATCGGGACCTCGTGCTTGAGGTCGTCGATCAGCATCCGGCAGGCCTCGAAGGCCTCGCCGCGGTGCGGGCAGGAGACGGCCACGACGACCGCGAGGTCGCCGACGGCGAGGTCGCCGACGCGGTGGACGGCGGCGAGGGCTCGGACCGGGTACTTCGCCACGACGCGCTCGGCGACGCGGCGCATCTCGGCCTCGGCCGACGGGTGGCAGGAGTAGCCGAGCTGGTCGACGTCCGCCCCGCTGTCGTGGTTGCGCACCGTGCCGACGAAGAGCGTCGTGCCGCCCGTCGCATCGTCGCCGACGGCCTGGAAGACCTCGTCGATCGAGAGCGGGGTGTCACGGATCGCGAGGAGCCGGATCGGGTCCGGAGCGGCCTGCTCGCCGGGGTGGTCGAAGTGCGGTGCCATACCTTCCATCGTGCCCTAGACCGCCGACTCGGCGGAATAGCCGTTTCACCCGGGCCGCGCCCGCGCCCTTGGGAGCCTCCTACAGGAACCGGGTCCGCCGCCCGGGAGGACCGGGCCCGGCCCGGGCCGCGTCGGCCCGGGCCCCGTCAGATGCCCCGGCGCCTGCGGGCGGCGCGGATCGCGGCGGCGGCGCCCAGCAGCGCGACCGTCGCACCGGCCGCACCCGCCGCGGTGGCGTCCTTGCGCCCCAGCCGGCGGCCCGCGACCGTGTGCCGGCCCGCGACCTCCTGGAGGAGCTCCGCGAGCACCTCCTCGTTCGTCCAGCGCGGCCGCCAGCCCGCCGCGTGCAGCCCGCTGACGCTGACCACCCACGGGTGCATCGTGTACGCCAGGTCCCCGGCCGGGGACGGGGTCAGTCCGATCCGGTGCAGCCGGGCGGCCGCGCCCAGGGCGACGGCGGACGGGAGCTCCATGCGGCGGATCCCGCTCAGCTCCTCGACCTCCTCCTGCTCCAGCCAGCCCTCGCAGCCCACGGCCAGCTCGCCCTCGACCTTCTCCAGCGCCGCGTACTCCAGCGCGCTGACCAGGTCCTCCACGTGGCAGAACTGCCACGTCGGGCGGGACCCGGCCACCACCAGCAGGCGCGGGGACTCGAAGTACCGGGTCAGCGCGGTGTCCGTGCCGCCGACCAGCACCGCCGGACGGACCACGGTGACGTTCAGGCCGGGGTGGGCGCGCGGCGCCCGGCGGCCCAGCCGCTCGATCTCCAGCAGGTCGCCCACGCCGGTCGCCTCGGCGGTGGCCCGCAGCTCGGCGTCCTCGGAGAGCGGGATGTCGTTGTCCGGCAGGGCCCCGTAGACCATCGCCGAGGTGCAGAGCACGACCCGGTGCACCCCGGCCGCCGCGGCGGCGGTGAGCACGGTCTGGGTCCCGCGCACGTTGTACGCCGTACGGGCCGCCGGGTCCGTCTCCAGGTCGAGGTCGAGCGCCAGGTGCACCACGACGTCCGCGCCGCGCAGCTTCTCCGCGATCGCCGGGTCCCGGACGTCCAGGAGGTGCCACTGCGCGGCCGCGCAGTCCCCGCGCCGCTCGTCGATCGCGACGACCTGCTTGACCTCGTCGGACGCGGCCAGCCGGCTCACCAGTGCGGCGCCGACGCCCGACGCGGCTCCGGTCACGGCGATCACGGGGCTGCGCCGCGAGGAACCGTCCGGGTTACGCGGCTGGCGAACGCCCTGGGCGCCGTCACCGTGCCCAGCACGGGATTCGGCCTCGTGCGACCCTCGGCCGTACTCGTCCGAGCCGTGATTGTCCAAAGCGTGCGGATCCGGGGAACTCACCAGGCGTCTCCAGCGGTTGTCTTCAGTAGGGGCGCGCCGTGACGCGTACCTACCAGGTGATGTCCATCCTGCCGCAGGCCGGGAGCCGACGGAGCACCGAGCCCGCAAGCGGGTCTGGTGTCTACGCTGGGTGGTGTTGTCCGACCATTGCCCGCCGGCCCCCGCCGGCGGCCCTACGAGCCGAGGAAACCCGTGAGCGACACCCCATTCGGATTCGGCCTTCCGCCGGAGGAGCCGGAAAGCGGCGACGAAGGCAAGAAGAAGGGCAATCAGGGAGGTCAGAGCGGCCCGGACCCGTTCGGGTTCGGCACGGGCCTGCCCGGAGGCGCCGGCCTGCCCGGGGGCGCCGACAATCCGTTCGCGGCGATGTTCGGCTCGATGAACCCGAACGACCTGGGCGCCGCCTTCCAGCAGCTCGGCCAAATGCTGAGCTACGAGGGCGGGCCGGTCAACTGGGACATGGCCAAGGACATCGCCCGCCAGACCGTGGCCCAGGGCACCTCGGACGGCGTCAAGGACGCCAGCGTGGGCATCGCCGAGAAGTCCGCGGTCGAGGAGGCCATGCGGCTGGCCGACCACTGGCTCGATGACGTCACCTCGCTGCCGTCGGGCGCCGCGACGGCCGTCGCGTGGAGCCGCGCCGAGTGGGTCGAGCAGACCCTCCCGGTGTGGAAGGAGCTCGTGGACCCGGTCGCCGAGCGCGTCGGCGCGGCCATGGGCGGCGTGCTGCCCGAGGAGATGCAGGCCATGGCGGGCCCGCTGCTCGGCATGATGCGCTCCATGGGCGGGGCCATGTTCGGCCAGCAGATCGGCCAGGCCGTGGGCACCCTCGCGGGCGAGGTCGTCGGCTCGACCGACATCGGGCTGCCGCTGGGGCCGGCCGGCAAGGCCGCGCTGCTGCCGCTGAACATCGAGAGCTTCGGCAAGGACCTGGGCGTCTCCTCGGACGAGGTCCGGCTGTACCTGGCGCTGCGCGAGGCCGCCCACGCGCGGCTCTTCGCCCACGTGCCGTGGCTGCGCTCGCACCTGTTCGGCGCGGTCGAGGGGTACGCGCGGGGCATCAAGGTCGACACCTCCAAGCTGGAGGACGTGGTCGGCCAGCTCGACCCGTCGAACCCGGAGCAGTTGCAGGAAGCCCTCCAGGGCGGCATGTTCCAGCCGCAGGACACCCCGGAGCAGAAGGCCGCGCTGGCCCGCCTCGAGACGGCGCTCGCGCTGGTCGAGGGCTGGGTGGACGCGGTCGTGCACGAGGCGGCCAAGCCCCGGCTGACCTCGGCGGACGCCATGCGCGAGACCATGCGCCGGCGGCGCGCCTCCGGCGGCCCGGCGGAGCAGACCTTCGCGACGCTGATCGGGCTGGAACTGCGGCCGCGCCGGCTGCGCGACGCCTCGCGGCTGTGGGCCTCGCTCACCGACGCGCGCGGCGTGGACGGGCGCGACGGGCTGTGGGAGCACCCCGACATGCTGCCGACCGCCTCCGACCTGGACGATCCGGACGGGTTCGTGCACCGGGAGCAGCTCGACTTCTCCGAGATCGACAAGATGCTCGGTGAGGCCGCCGCCCAGAAGCGCGAACAGGACGGCGACGAGCAGGACGGCGAAGACAAGAAGTGAGCCTGCACGACGAAGCGGCGGCGGTCCTGAAGTCCTACGGGGACCAGCCCGAGCTGCGCGACCTGTACCTGGACCACCTGGCCGCGCATCCGGACGGGGTCTACAAGCCCTGTCAGGCCGGGCACATCACCGGGAGCGCGCTGGTGATCGACCCGGCGCGGGGCCGCGTACTGCTGACCCTGCACAAGAAGCTCGGGATGTGGCTCCAGATGGGCGGGCACTGCGAGCCCGGTGACACCACGCTCGCCGGGGTCGCCCTGCGCGAGGCCGTCGAGGAGTCGGGCATCGCGCAGGGGCTGACGCTGCTGCCCGGCGGCCCGGTGCGGCTCGACCGGCACCCGATCCCGGCCCCGTGCAACTGGCACCTGGACGTGCAGTACGCGGCGCTGGCGCCCGCCGAGGCGGTCGAAGCGATCAGCGAGGAGTCGCTGGACCTGCGCTGGTTCCCGTACGGAGAGGTGGCGGCGGTGGCCGACGCCTCGGTGGTGCGGCTGCTGGAGGCGACCCTGGCGCGGCTCTGAGCCGGCGCCGGCCGGACGTGGAAGAGGGGCGGGCCCACCGATGCGGGGCCGCCCCTCTTCCGTGTCCGCGAGCCTGCCGCGGATCAGTTCCAGGCGTTGTTCTGGTTCTGCGCGTGGGCGCCCTGCTGGCCCATGCCGAACTGCGCGGCCGCGCCCTGGCCGATCTGGGCGTTCTGCGGCGGGAGCATCTCGCTGGGCTGGACCAGCGCGAAGCCGGTGCCGAGGAAGCTGAGCTCCCAGCCCTCGCCGGTGTTGCCGCGCCGCCGCCACACGCCGGTGGAGTGCGTCTGGGCCTGCATCTGCACGCGCAGCGAGGTGGACCAGGCGACGATGGCGTCCGCGTCGGCGTTGACGTACTTGTCGGGCGTGACCTGCATCATCAGCGGCTGCCCGGAGGTCATCAGCGCGACCTTGCCGCGGCCGGTGATGTTGAGCTGGTACTTGCCGGAGCCGGAGATCCCGTACTGGCTGTCCACCGCGATGACCTCGGTGTGCAGGGTGGAGTCCAGGGCCAGCACGTAGCTGCTGTCGACGGTGAGGCCGTCCTGGTCCACGTCCAGGACGTGGACGTACTGCGCCAGGTTGGCCAGGTAGACCGTGCCCTGCCCGGAGCAGCGCATGAGGTCCAGGCCCTCGCCGGTGCGGCTGCGGGCGTTTCGCTGGCCGGTGCTCTGGTACTCGCCGTCGAAGTCGATGATCCCCTGGTAGGCGACCATGGCGCCCTTGCGGGCGAGCACGTCGTCGGAGCCGCTGAGCGAGACCCGCAGCAGCTGCGGGTTCTGGACGGCGTACCGCTCCTGGGACTGTGCCTCGGAGTGGGCGAAAAGTGAGCTCTGCATGATGTGTCTTCTCCCCCTCAGCCCCGGGCCCGGAGCCGGTCGGTGCTGTCCTCGCTGGGCTGTACGACGACGATGCCCTGGCCTGAGAAGGCCATCTGGTAGGCCTCCCCGCTGCCCCGGCCGATCATCGACGAGGCCTTGAAGCTGCGCTTGCCCTTGACCTTGAGGTTCGGGGACCAGGCGACGAGCGCGTCGGGGTCGACGTAGGTCTCGTCCTCGCCGCGGCCGCAGTCGACCACGATCGGGGTGCCGCGCGAGGTGATGGCGACCCAGCCGGTGCCGGCGACCGAGACGTTGAACAGGCCCTGGCCGGCGAACTTGGCCATGCCCTTGACCCGCTCGACGCCCCACTGGAGGTGGGCGTCGAAGGCGAGGAGGCTGGTGCCGTTCACCGAGAGCGAGTCGTTGTTGAGGTTGATGACGACGACGTCCGCGCCGTAGTCGGCGAGGTAGAGCAGGCCGTCGCCCGTGCACTTCATCAGCGGGGCGCCCTCGCCGGTGAGCCACTGCGAGGCCATCTGGCGGACGGCCGGCGGGTTGGGCTCGTACTGCACGAAGCCCTCGTAGGCGACCATCGATCCGGTGCGCGCGAAGAGGTCCTGGCCGCTCTGCATGGCGACCTTGAGCATGGCCCGGCCGTGGTTCTCCATGCGGGCCGTGACGGGGGTCGGGGCGTAGCCCGCGAGCTGCTGGTTCATTGCGTTCATGGCATTCATGTGGGGCTCCCTCAGACCTCGTACGGCTGGACGACGATGAAGTTGCCGGGAGCGCCGCGGAACTGGAGGTTCACGGTCTCCCCGCTGTGGCCGGGGTAGGCGTTGCGGCGCAGCCGGACCTGGCTGGAGATGATCACCTGGGCGGCGGAGGACCACGCGACGATGGCGTTGCTGTCGGCGAAGGTGGTCGGGGTGACGGGCAGGACGACGGGCACGCCGTGCGTCTTGACGATCACCGTGCCGGTGCCCTGGAACTGCATGGTGAACAGCGCGCCGCCGGGGATGCCGTGGCCCTCGATGCGGCGGACCTCGTGCTGGAGCGACTCGTCGAAGGCGAGGACGCTCTCGGCGGAGACGCAGATGCCGTCGCCCTGGAGCTCGATGGCGTGCAGGTGGGCGCCGGTCTCCGCGAGGAAGACCTGGCCGCGGCCGGTGCAGCGCATCAGCTGCATTTCCTGGCCGGTGGCGTTGCCGACGATGCGGCCGGCGAAGCCCGCGCCCTTGTAGCTGAAGTCGACCTTGCCCTGGTAGAGGACCATGCTGCCCTGCCGGGCGAGGACGGCCTGACCGCCCATCGACAGGTCGACGCGCATGAGCTGCTGGTTCTGCGGGGTCCAGCGGGCGCCCGTGGGGGCTTCCTTGTACGGCTGGAGGGCGGCGGCGAGTCCGGCGCCGGCGGCGGGAGCCGCCTGCATGGGCTGGCCGTAGCCGGGGGGCTGCTGGCCGTACGGGGGCGGCTGCTGGCCGGGGAACTGGCCGGGAGCCTGTCCGGGGACCTGGCCGTACGAGGGCTGCGGCTGCTGCCCGTACGGCGCGGGGGCCGGGGCGGGCGGCGAGGAAGTCGTCCGGTACACCTTGGCCGGGGCGGACGGCTTGGTGTCGTCCTTCGCGTCCGCCTTGTCGGAGCCGCCGCAGGCGGTGGCGAGCAGCGCCAGGGACAGGGCCGCGGCGGACAGGACGGTACGGCGTACGAATGCGGTGCGCATGATGATTTTCCCCCCACAGGAAATTCGGTGAAAAGGGCAGCGCGCGGCGGCCCCCGGAAAGGGAGCGGCCTGAAGAGCTGCGGTGATCAACACCGTACGGGGCCCCCGCACCGCCCCGTCCACGTTTACCGGCCGCCCCGCGCATCGTGATCCCGATGAGACCGCAGCTGCCTCCAATCGATACCGGCCCCCGTACAACCCGCCCGGCCCGGGACATACGACCCCATCCCACGTGACCGACCACACCACCCACAACGGCCTCCGAGCCCCGACAATGGCCCTGTGATCACTTCGCCGCCACGAAGCACGCCGGACCGCGCAACGGAGCGCACCGACCGCCCGGAGCGCCCCCACCGCCGGTCCGACGCGTCCCCCTACGTCGACCTCACCCGCGCCGAGTGGAGCGCCCTGCGCGAGCGCACCCCGCTCCCGCTCACGGCCGACGAGGTCGAGCGGCTTCGGGGCCTGGGCGACGTCATCGACCTCGACGAGGTCCGCGACGTCTACCTGCCGCTCTCCCGGCTGCTGAACCTGTACGTGGAAGCCACGAGCAACCTGCGCGGCACCCTCAACACCTTCCTCGGCGACGCCGGCAACGGCCACGGCGCGCAGCAGGGCACCCCCTTCGTCATAGGGGTCGCCGGTTCCGTCGCCGTCGGCAAGTCCACGGTGGCCCGCCTCCTCCAGGCCCTCCTCGCCCGCTGGCCGGAGCACCCGCGCGTGGAGCTGGTCACCACGGACGGCTTCCTGTACCCGATGAAGGAGCTCCAGCGGCGCGGCCTGACCGCCCGCAAGGGCTTCCCCGAGTCCTACGACCGCCGCGCGCTGACCCGCTTCGTCGCCGACATCAAGGCGGGCAAGGACGAGGTCACGGCCCCGGTCTACTCGCACCTGATCTACGACATCGTCCCCGGGGAGCAGCTCGTCGTGCGCCGCCCGGACATCCTGATCGTCGAGGGCCTCAACGTCCTGCAGCCGGCCCTGCCCGGCAAGGACGGCCGCACCCGGGTGGGCCTGGCCGACTACTTCGACTTCAGCGTGTACGTGGACGCGCGCCCCGAGGACATCGAGCGCTGGTACCTCAACCGGTTCCGCAAGCTGCGCGAGACGGCCTTCCAGAACCCGTTCTCCTACTTCCGCAAGTACACGCAGGTCTCCGAGGAGGAGGCGCTGGAGTACGCGCAGACGATGTGGCGGACCATCAACAGGCCCAACCTGCTGGAGAACGTGGCCCCGACCCGCGGCCGGGCCACCCTCGTCGTGCGCAAGGGCCCCGACCACAAGGTGCAGAAGCTGAGCCTGCGCAAGCTCTGACGCTACTGTGCGGCCATGCTGCATCTACGGATGATCACCCCGTCCGACCGGACGGACGCCGTGGTCCGGATCGTCGAGGGGACCGTCGGCACCACCCATCTGGCGGTGTTCCCCGGTGCGGCCCGCATTCCGCCGGGCGACATCGTGCTGTGCGACGTGGCGCGCGAGGCGGGCGACGCGCTCCTGCACGAGCTGCGCGGGCTCGGTATCGACAAGGACGGCTCGATCGCGGTCGAGAACATCGACCTCTCCCTGTCGGAGCGCGCCGACCGGGCCGAGGAGGAGGCTCCGGGAGAAGGCGCCGACGCCGTGCTGTGGGAGCAGCTGAGCGAGGCCACCCACGAGGAGTCCAACCTCAGCATCACCTACAGCGCCTTCATGATCATCGCGACCATGATCGCGGCCTGCGGCGTCGTCCTCGACAACGCCGTCCTGATCGTGGGCGCGATGGCGGTCGGCCCCGAGTTCGGGCCGCTCGCCGGAGTCTGCACCGGCCTGGTGCGGCGCGCCCCGAAGCTGGCCGCCCGCTCCCTGTTCGCCCTGCTCGTGGGCTTCGCCGCCGCGATGGTCGCCACCACCGTCTTCAGCCTGGTGATGGACGCCCTCGGCCTGTTCCACGCGGGAATGCTGGACAAGCCCCGCCCGAACACCAGCTTCATCTGGCAGCCGGACCCGTTCTCGTTCGTCGTGGCCCTGCTCGCCGGTGTGGCCGGGGTGCTCTCGCTGACCTCCGCGAAGTCCGGCGCGCTGGTCGGCGTCGCGATCTCGGTGACCACCGTCCCGGCGGCCGCCAACGCGGCCGTGGCCCTGAGCTACGGCGAGTTCGGCCAGATGTGGGGCTCGGCGGAACAGCTGCTGCTGAACCTGTGCGGGATCATCCTGGCCGGTGTGCTGACCCTGACCGGCCAGAAGCTGCTGTGGCGCACCCAGCGCGGCCGCTGGCACCGCAGGACGCCCCAGCCGAAGACCTGAGCCCGCCCGGGGCCCCGCGAACGGGAACGGGAGGAGGAACGGGAACGGGAACGGGAACGGGAACGGGAACGGGCAACGGCAGCGGGTACGCAAACGGCCCCGCCGTACGAGGCTTCGTACGGCGGGGCCGGCTCACAGCAGGGCGGGGCGGTCTAGCCCAGCGCCGACTTCACCACGTCCGCGAGGCGGCCCGCGACGGCGCGGGCCTGCTCGATGTCGGCGGCCTCCACCATCACGCGGACGAGCGGCTCCGTGCCCGAGGGACGCAGCAGTACGCGCCCGGTCGAGCCCAGCTCCCGCTCCGCTTCGGCGACGGCCGCGGCCAGCTCGCCCGAGGTCGTCACCCGGGACCTGTCCACGTCGGGGACGTTGACCAGCACCTGCGGGAGCCGGGTCATGACCCCCGCCAGCTCCGCCAGCGTCTTGCCGGTGGCCGCGATCCGCGCCGCCAGCATCAGCCCGGTCAGGGTGCCGTCGCCGGTGGTGGCGTGGTCGAGGATGATCACGTGGCCGG
Source organism: Streptomyces sp. ICC4 (assembly GCF_003287915.1). Lineage (NCBI taxonomy): Bacteria > Bacillati > Actinomycetota > Actinomycetes > Kitasatosporales > Streptomycetaceae > Streptomyces > Streptomyces sp. ICC4. The sequence goes on from NZ_CP030286.1 coordinate 1,894,640, forward strand.
ACTGCTCGCCGCCCAGCGCGTAGCCGTGCTCCTTCATCGACTCCAGGACGTACCGGTCGCCGACACCCGTCTGCACGACGTTGATGCCCTCGGACTCCATCGCCAGCTTGAAGCCCAGGTTCGACATCACGGTGCCGACCACGGTGTCCTCGCGCAGGTGCCCGGACTCGCGCATGGCCAGCGCCAGCACGGCGAGGATCTGGTCCCCGTCGACCTCGGCGCCGTTCGCGTCCACGGCGAGGCAGCGGTCGGCGTCCCCGTCGTGCGCGATGCCGAGGTCGGCCCCGTGCTCGATGACGGCCTGCTTGAGCAGGCCGAGGTGGGTGGAGCCGCAGCCGTCGTTGATGTTCAGCCCGTCGGGCTCCGCGCCGATCGTGACGATCTCGGCGCCGGCCCGGGTGAAGGCCTCCGGCGAGACGAAGGCGGCCGCGCCGTGCGCCTCGTCGAGGACCACCTTCAGGCCGTCGAGGCGGTTGGGCAGGACACCCATGAGGTGGGCGACGTACTTGTCGAAGCCCTCGGTGTAGTCGGAGACGCGGCCGACACCGGCGCCCGTCGGCCGGTCCCACGGAGCGCCCGTGCGGTGGTCCTCGTAGACGGACTCGATGCGGTCCTCCAGCTCGTCGGCGAGCTTGTGGCCGCCGCGCGCGAAGAACTTGATGCCGTTGTCGGGCATGGCGTTGTGGCTGGCCGAGAGCATCACGCCGAGGTCGGCGCCCAGCGCACCGGTGAGATACGCCACCGCCGGGGTGGGCAGCACACCGACGCGCAGGACGTCCACGCCCGCGCTCGCGAGGCCCGCGACGACTGCGGCCTCCAGGAACTCGCCCGAGGCCCGGGGGTCCCGGCCGACCACCGCGGTGGCCCGATGGCCCGCGAAGGTGCCCGCCTCGGCCAGTACGTGCGCCGCCGCCACGGAGAGGCCGAGCGCGAGCTCAGCCGTCAGATCCGCGTTGGCGACGCCTCGTACACCGTCCGTCCCGAAGAGTCGTCCCACTGTTGTCCTCCCGAGTGTTCGCATCGCTTGTGACCGCTTGTGCCATCTATTTGCCGCTTGTGGCGGTAAACGAACCGCCCCGACAGCACAAAGAGTGCTGCCGGGGCGGTTTCGTGCTGAACAGCAGGCGCAGATTAACGCTTGCTGTACTGCGGAGCCTTACGGGCCTTCTTGAGACCGGCCTTCTTGCGCTCGACCGCACGGTCGTCGCGGGAAAGGAAGCCGGCCTTCTTCAGTGCCGCGCGGTTGTTGTCGACATCCGCCTCGTTCAGCGCACGGGCCACACCGAGGCGCAGGGCGCCGGCCTGGCCGGAAACGCCGCCACCCGAGATGCGGGCGATGACGTCGTAGCGGTTGTCGAGCTCGAGCAGCTTGAACGGCTCGTTGACTTCCTGCTGGTGCACCTTGTTGGGGAAGTAGTCCTCAAGGGTGCGACCGTTGATCTTCCACTTGCCGGTGCCCGGAACGATCCGGACGCGGGCGATGGCGTTCTTGCGACGGCCCAGGCCGGCGGCCGGCTGGGGGTCACCGAAGCGACCGGCAAGGGACTCGGAGGTGTAGTCGCCCTCAACGGCTTCCACAGACTCGGTGGTGTACTCCTCGACGTTGCCCTCGAACTCGTCGACGGGGGTCGTCTCGGCGGTGGTCTCGGCCACGATGCTCCTCAGAAGTTTCTTGTCTTAGGGGGTGTGGTGGCCGGAACTACTGCGCGACCTGGGTGATCTCGAACGGCACCGGCTGCTGGGCAGCGTGGGGGTGCACATCGCCCGAGTAGACCTTCAGCTTCGAGAGCATCTGACGGCCCAGGGTGTTCTTGGGGATCATGCCCTTGATGGCCTTCTCGACGGCCTTCTCCGGGTTGTTCGCCAGGAGGTCGTCGTAACGGACCGAACGCAGACCACCCGGGAAACCGGAGTGGCGGTACGCCATCTTCTGGGTCGCCTTGTTGCCGGACAGGTGAACCTTGTCGGCGTTGATGATGATGACGAAGTCGCCCATGTCCATGTGGGGGGCGTAAGTCGGCTTGTGCTTACCCCGCAGGAGGGTAGCGGCCTGGGTCGCCAGACGGCCGAGGACAACGTCCTGGGCGTCGATGACGTGCCACTGGCGCGAGATGTCGCCGGGCTTGGGGCTGAACGTACGCACGCGTATGCCTTCGCTTCTTCAGTGGTGGGTCATCCCCGGGGGGTGAGCCCGAGGGACGGGTCCTGACATGGGTCACCACGGACGATCACGACAGCCCTGGTTCACATCGGAGACGCAACCCGTGTGTACCGCTGGTCATCGGCCCGGTGGACCGGCGTAAGGCAAATTCACGTGAGAATGAGCAAGCCAATACGCATAACGAACCAGCAGGGTATCCCTGAAGACCTCGAAGGGTCAAAACGCGGTCCGCGATCCCGTCTCGACGGGGGTTGCGGCGCACTCCGGTTCGGTCCTGGTTGGGGACCCCGTAGTTCGTACGACTGCAACCATAACCCGGACCGGGCGCAAAGAACGACGCGCGAGCAGACCGGCCAGTCCGCACAGGGTCGCCATGTCCTTGAAGGCGCGCCTCTTGTGGTCCAGCTCCGACGGCCACGGGACGCCCGCCGTCTGGGGCAGCAGGGCCACCCAGAACCAGGGCGAGCGCGGCATCGAGCCCGTCCGCACCCCCGAAGCCAGCAGCAGCGGAAGCACGACGAGCAGGTAGTGGTCGAAGGACGGCCGCGACACCAGGAACGCGGCGAGCATCACCATGCAGGCCGTCTCCACCAGCCGCAGCTCGCCGCCGTCGCCGTCCACGGCGACCGGGCGCCGCCAGCGCCGCCAGGCCGCCCACAGCCCGCAGCCGGCCCCGGCGAAGGCCACCAGCACCGCCAGCGGCTCCGGCACCCCCAGCCGCGGCAGCGCGGCGATCGGCGAGGCGTCCCACGGCAGCGCGTAGGAGTCCTGGCCCTGCAGCAGGAACGGCAGCGTCTTGGTGAAGAACAGCATCGGGCGCGGCATCATCAGCGCCCCCGCCAGCGAGAGCGCCACCGGGACGCCGACCGCCACGGCCAGCGCCCGCCACTGCCGGGCCAGTACGAAGAGCAGCCCGATCGGCACCAGCATCGGCTTGCACGCGATGGCGAGCCCCACCACCAGCCCGGCCGCCACCCAGGACCGCCGGTGCGCCAGCAGCAGCGCCACCGGCAGGGCCGCGGCCGAGATGGCCGTCCAGTTCCCGATCAGCACCAGGTTGATGTACGGCTTGTAGAGCAGCGCGAACAGTCCGAAACCGCCGACCGCGAGCCGCGAGCGCACCGGCACCGAGAACAGCCGCAGCGAGGCCCACCAGCCCAGGCCCACCAGACCGGTCATCCCCAGCGGCAGCACGCAGCGCAGCAGTGGGGCCGGCAGCAGTGCCTCCGGGATCGCCATGACCACGGCACTGGGGAGGTAGAGGAACCGCTTGTCCTCGTACGGGGAGACCCCCGCGAGCAGGGCGTCCGCGGCCTTGACCACGAAGGCGTTGTCCGAGCCCCAGTTCACCCGCAGGCTCGCCGAGACCGCCACGGACAGCAGGATCAGCAGACCCACCGCCCGCCAGGACCGGGGGGCGGGCCTCAGCAGCCACTCCACCCGACGGTCCCAGGAGGACGGGCTGTCCCACTTCATGACCCAGACGCTAGGCCGCAGCCCCACAACGAAGTCCCCTCGACCAGCCGGGGGCCGTCTACCCCTAGCGCTTGCGTTCGACCCTACGTTCGTCCCAGACGGGCTCCGTAGTCTCCCGCACAACACCGTCTGAACCGAAGACCAGGTAACGGTCAAATGTGCGGGCGAACCACCGGTCGTGCGTGACGCACAACACAGTTCCGTCGTACGCCTCCAGCCCGTCCTGCAGCGCTTCGGCGGACTCCAGGTCCAGGTTGTCCGTCGGCTCGTCCAGCAGCAGCGCCGTCGTACCCGCCAGCTCCAGCAGCAGGATCTGGAAGCGCGCCTGCTGGCCGCCCGACAGCTTCTCGAAGGGCTGCTCGCCCTGCCGCTCCAGCTCGTAGCGGCGCAGGGCGCCCATCGCGGCGCCCAGCGGCTTCGCCGACTCCGTCCACAGGATGTCCACGAGGGTACGGCCGAACAGCTCCGGGTGCGCGTGCGTCTGCGCGAAGTGGCCGGGGACCACGCGGGCGCCGAGCTTCCACGTACCCGTGTGCTTGACGTCCTCGCCCGCCATCAGCCGCAGGAAGTGCGACTTCCCGGAGCCGTTCGAGCCCAGGACCGCGACCCGCTCCCCGTAGAAGACCTCCAGGGAGAACGGCTTCATCAGGCCGGTCAGCTCCAGGTTCTCGACCGTGAGGGCGCGCACGCCCGTACGGCCGCCCTTGAGGCGCATCCGGATGTCCTGCTCGCGCGGCGGCTCCGGCGGCGGGCCGGCCTCCTCGAACTTCTTGAAGCGGGTCTGCATCGCGTGGTACCGCGAGGCCATGTCCGGGCTGATCGCGGCCTGGCCGCGCAGTCGCAGCACCAGGGCCTTCAGCCGGGCGTGCTCCTCGTCCCAGCGCCGCTTGAGCTCCTCGAAGCGCGCGAAGCGCTCCTTGCGGGCAGCGTGGAACGTGCCGAAGCCCTCGCCGTGCACCCAGACGTCGGAGCCGTTCGGGCTCGCCTCCAGGCTGATGATCTTCTCGGCGGCCTGGGTCAGCAGCTCCCGGTCGTGGCTGACGAAGAGCACCGTCTTGCGGGTGGCCGCCAGCTGCTCCTCCAGCCACCGCTTGCCCGGGACGTCCAGGTAGTTGTCCGGCTCGTCGAGCAGCAGCACCTCGTCCGGCCCGCGCAGCAGCGCCTCCAGGACCAGCCGCTTCTGCTCACCGCCCGACAGCGTGCGCACCTCGCGGAACTGCGCCGAGTCGTACGGGATCGCCAGCGCGGCCATCGTGCAGACGTCCCACAGCGTCTCCGCCTCGTACCCCTGCACGTCGGCCCAGTCGCTCAGCGCCTGCGCGTAGGCCATCTGGGCGGGCTCGTCGTCCACCGTCAGGATCAGCTGCTCGGCCCGGTCCACCGCCTTCGCGGCCTCCCGGATCCGCGGCTGGGCCACCGAGACCAGCAGGTCACGTACGGTCGTCTCGTCGCGGACCGAGCCCACGAACTGCGACATCACGCCCAGGCCGCCGCTGACGGTGACCGAGCCGCCGTGCGGCTGCAGGTCACCGGAGATCATCTTCAGCAGGGTGGTCTTGCCGGCCCCGTTCGCCCCGACCAGGGCGACGACCGACCCCTCCCCCACCCGGAAGGAGACGTCGGGGAGCAGGACCCGCCCGTCGGGAAGGTAGTACTCCAGGTGGCTGGCTTCGAGATGTCCCATGCCGGGCATTGTCCCGGTCCGGCGCCGTTCCGCCCAAACGAGTTACCCGGACACGAGGCCTAGCAGCAGCCCGCTCCGGGCAGCGTCCGCAGGTTCCGCGCTTCCTTGCTCCGCGCGGCCAGCAGCTCGTCGGCCGGGTAGCCGACCTCCTCCAGCGTCAGCCCGTGCGGTTTGACCACGTGCACCGAGGAGTCCCGTACGGCCGCGGCCAGCACCTTCCCGGGCCAGTCGGTCGGCCGGTGGCCGTCGCCGACGTGCAGCATCGCGCCGACCAGCGAGCGGACCATGTTGTGGCAGAAGGCGTCGGCGCGGACGGTCGCGGTGAGGATCCCGTCCTCGCCGCGCTCCCAGCTGAGCTGCTGGAGGGTGCGGATCGTCGTGGCCCCCTCGCGCTTCTTGCAGTACGCGGCGAAGTCGTGCTCGCCGACCAGCGCGGCGGCGGCCTCGTTCATGGCGTCCGCGTCGAGCGGCCACTGGTACCAGAGCACGTGGCCGCGGCGCAGCGGGTCGACCCCGGCCTGGTGGTCGCCGACGCGGTAGGCGTAGCGGCGCCAGATCGCGGAGAACCGCGCGTTGAAGCCGGCGGGGGCCTCGGCGGCCTTCCACACCCGTACGTCGTGCGGCAGCCGCCCGGCGAGGCGGCGCAGCAGCTTGTCCTGGTGCTCGGCCCACACCTCGTCGCGCACGTCGAACTGCGCGACCTGCCCGCGCGCGTGCACTCCGGCGTCGGTCCGGCCGGCCACGGTCAGCTCCACCGGGTCGGGCAGCCGCATCACGGTCCGCAGGGCCGACTCCAGCTCCCCCTGCACGGTCCGCAGCACGCGCTGCTTCGCCCAGCCGGAGAAGTCCTTGCCGTCGTAGCTCAGGTCCAGCCGCACCCGGACGTGCCCGGGCTCCACCTCGTCACTCACGTGACAGATCCTCTCTCAGCTGTGTCTTCGGCACGAATGCAGAACGGGCCCGCCCCGGTAAGGGGGCGGACCCGTTCAGAGCCGATCAAGCGAGCTCGATCCCGAAGCGGGATCAGGCCTCCTTGGTCTCCTCGGCGGGGGTCTCGACAGCCTCCGCCTCCTTGACCGCGCGCTTGGTGGCGGCCTCGGCCTCACCGGTGGCCTGCTGGGCGACCGTAAGGGCCTCGACCAGCTCGATCACGGCCATCGGGGCGTTGTCGCCACGACGGTTGCCGATCTTGGTGATGCGCGTGTAACCACCGGGGCGGTTCTCGTAGCGCGGGGCGATCTCGGTGAACAGCGTGTGCACGATGCTCTTGTCCGTGATCGTCTGCAGCACCAGGCGACGGTTGTGGATGTCGCCCTTCTTGGCCTTGGTCACCAGACGCTCGGCGTAGGGACGCAGGCGGCGGGCCTTGGCCTCGGTGGTGGTGATGCGGCCGTGCTCGAAGAGCGCCTTCGCGAGGTTCGCGAGGAGGTGCTTCTCGTGCGCGGCGCTGCCGCCCAGACGGGCACCCTTTGCGGGACGCGGCATGGTCATACTCCTTCATATCTGCACCGGCCGTGTCAGGTACCGGTGTCAGTTCCCCCGGGGCGGACGCCCCGGGAAAGTAACTGGTGGTGCTTAGTACTGCTCGGTCTCGACGAAACCGGCGTCCGCGTCGTCGTCGGCGCCGAAGGCGTCGGCGGCAGCGGTCGGGTCGAATCCGGGCGGGCTGTCCTTGAGGGCCAGGCCCATGCCGGCCAGCTTCGCCTTGACCTCGTCGATCGACTTCGCACCGAAGTTGCGGATGTCGAGCAGGTCGGCCTCGGAGCGGGCGACGAGCTCACCCACGGAGTGGATGCCCTCGCGCTTGAGGCAGTTGTACGACCGAACGGTGAGCTCGAGCTCCTCGATCGGCAGGGCGAGATCAGCGGCCAGGGCCGCGTCCGTCGGCGAGGGGCCCATGTCGATGCCCTCGGCGTCGATGTTGAGCTCGCGCGCCAGGCCGAACAGCTCGACCAGGGTCTTGCCGGCGGACGCCATGGCGTCGCGCGGGCGCATGGCCTGCTTGGTCTCGACGTCGACGATCAGCTTGTCGAAGTCGGTGCGCTGCTCGACTCGGGTCGCCTCGACCTTGTAGGTGACCTTGAGGACCGGGCTGTAGATGGAGTCGATCGGGATGCGACCGATCTCCTGGCCCAGCTGCTTGTTCTGGACGGCGGAGACGTAGCCGCGACCGCGCTCGACGGTCAGCTCCATCTCCAGCTTGCCCTTGCCGTTGAGCGTGGCGAGGACGAGGTCCGGGTTGTGCACCTCGACACCGGCCGGGGGCGCGATGTCGGCAGCGGTGACCAGGCCGGGACCCTGCTTGCGCAGGTACATCACGACCGGCTCGTCGTGCTCCGAGGAGACGACCAGCTGCTTGATGTTGAGGATGATGTCGGTGACGTCTTCCTTGACACCCGGCACGGTGGTGAACTCGTGCAGGACGCCGTCCACGCGGATGCTGGTGACAGCGGCACCCGGGATCGAGGACAGGAGCGTACGGCGGAGCGAGTTGCCGAGGGTGTAGCCGAAGCCCGGCTCGAGCGGCTCGATCACGAACCGCGAGCGGTACTCGTCTACGACCTCTTCGGTCAGCGAGGGGCGCTGAGCGATAAGCATGTGGATTCCTTCAGTCGTGGACGCCCACTATTTGACGCCCGACGGATGCGACCCCGATGAATGCACGGGGCTGCGAACTACAAGGGTACGGGCGGTACGTCCCCCGTGAGGGGTTCGTACCGCCCGGACACTCAAAGACGCACAGGTGCGAAGCCTGAGCGCGCCGAATCAGACGCGGCGACGCTTGGGCGGACGGCAGCCGTTGTGCGGGGTGGGGGTGACGTCCTGGATCGAGCCGACCTCGAGGCCGGTGGCCTGGAGGGAGCGGATCGCGGTCTCACGGCCGGAGCCGGGACCCTTGACGAAGACGTCGACCTTGCGCATGCCGTGCTCCTGCGCGCGACGGGCGGCCGACTCAGCGGCCATCTGCGCGGCGAAGGGGGTGGACTTGCGCGAGCCCTTGAAGCCGACGTGGCCGGCGGAGGCCCAGGAGATCACGTTGCCCGCGGGGTCCGTGATCGAGACGATGGTGTTGTTGAACGTGCTCTTGATGTGGGCGTGCCCATGAGCGACGTTCTTCTTTTCCTTGCGGCGCACCTTCTTGGCAGCGCCCTGACGACCCTTGGGGGGCATCTAAATCTCCTACGGGAGGTGGTCGGTCCTACAGCGCAAGACCGCTGAACAGGACTACTTCTTGCCCGGCTTCTTCTTACCGGCGATCGCGCGACGCGGACCCTTGCGGGTACGGGCGTTCGTGCTGGTGCGCTGACCGTGCACGGGCAGGCCACGACGGTGGCGAACACCCTGGTAGCACTGGATCTCGACCTTGCGGCGGATGTCGGCCTGGATCTCGCGGCGGAGGTCACCCTCGGTGCGGAGGTTGGCGTCCACGTACTCGCGGATCTTGACCAGGTCCTCTTCGGCCAGGTCACGAACGCGGGTGTCGGGGTTCACACCGGTGGCCGCAAGGATTTCCTTGGACCGGGTGCGACCGACACCGAAGACGTAGGTAAGTGCGATCTCCACACGCTTTTCGCGCGGGATGTCAACACCGGAAACGCGTGCCATTCAATGGCTCCTGTGTGTTCGGGGGTCTTCCGCAGAACCGAACCCCGACCGCCGACCACACCTGTTGGGTGGTGGTACGCCCGGGTCCCCGGCCCCCGCCGGAGGTGCCGCCGGTCCTGGTCAGGACTGGGCGGGTTCTGCGTATGTACGTTTTCTTACGTCGCGCGAAGAACTGCGTAGTGCAGGTCGGTCGGCGTGCGTCAGCCCTGGCGCTGCTTGTGGCGCAGGTTGTCGCAGATGACCATGACCCGACCGTGACGGCGGATCACCTTGCACTTGTCGCAGATCTTCTTGACGCTCGGCTTGACCTTCATGTTGGTGAGGTTCTCCGGGTCAGTGCCACCACCCGCGCCGGGACAGGACGTCCGGACGGGAGTGAAGACAAGATCTACTTGTATCGGTAGACGATCCGGCCACGCGTCAGGTCGTACGGAGAGAGCTCCACGACAACCCGGTCATCAGGAAGGATGCGGATGTAGTGCATGCGCATCTTGCCGCTGATGTGCGCGAGGACCTTGTGACCGTTCTGGAGTTCCACCCGGAACATCGCGTTCGGGAGGGACTCGATCACGGTGCCCTCGATTTCGATGGCACCTTGCTTCTTGGCCACGCTTCGCCTTTCGAATCGGCTACCTTGATCAGCTCCCCCGCTTCGCATGAGGACATGCGGGTGCAAAGGAGCCGACGAGTCAGTCTACGTCAGGGCCCACCGAAAGACGAATCCGGAAAGTGTGCCCTACAGGATAGATCATCAATCCTGCCCATACCGGTCGGCCCAGCCGGGCCGCCCCGGCCCGTGACCCCCGCCGCGGCTCAGCCCAGCGGGTCGGGCGCGGTGGACACGCCGTACTCCGCCAGCTTCGCCTTGCCGCAGTCCGGCGAGGTCAGCACGATCGGGCCCTCCTCGGTCAGGGCGATGGAGTGCTCCCAGTGGGAGGACCAGGTCCCGTCCGTGGTGATGACCGTCCAGTCGTCCGCCAGGACCTCCGTCTGGGCCGTGCCCAGGGAGACCATCGGCTCGATCGCCAGGCAGATGCCCGGAACGAGCTTGATGCCCTTGCCCCGCTTGCGCGAGACGTAGTTCAGCAGGTGCGGGTCCATGTGCATCTCGGTCCCGATGCCGTGGCCGCCGTAGTCCTCGATGATCCCGAACTTGCCGAGGCTGTGCTCACCGGTGGTCGGGCGCGGCTGGCGCTTGATGTACGTCTCGATCGCCTTCGAGATGTCCACGAGGCGGTTGCCGAGCTTCATGGCGGCGATCCCGGCCCACATGGACTCCTCGGTCACCCGGGAGAGCTCCACGAGCTCAGGGGCGTGCCCAGTGCCCACGAAGGCGGTGTACGCGGCGTCGCCGTGCCAGCCGTCGACGATGGCGCCGGCATCGATCGAGATGATGTCGCCGTCCCCCAGGACCGTCTTGTCGTCGGGGATGCCGTGGACGACGACCTCGTTGACCGAGGTGCAGATGGTCGCGGGGAAGCCGCCGTAGCCGAGGAAGTTCGACTTGGCGCCGGCGTCCGCGATGACCTTGCGGGCGACCATGTCCAGATCGCGCGTCGTGGCGCCCGGTACGGCCGCCTCACGGGTCGCCGCGTGGATCGCCGCGACGACCAGCCCCGCCTCGCGCATCTTCACGATCTGCTCGGGGGTCTTGATCTGGACCATGGGGATTGCCTTCCACCTTCGGTTCGGGGTCGCATCAACAGTACGGCCGCGGCGTCCTGGGGACACCGCGGCCGTGGCTGCACTACGGGGGAGCTACTTCTTCAGCGCGTCCATCGCGCGCTGCGTGACGTCCTTGACCTCACCCAGCGCCGGGATCGTCGATACGAGGCCCTGGGCCTTGTAGTAGTCGATGATCGGCTCGGTCTGCGTGTGGTAGACGTCCAGGCGGTTGCGGACCGCGTCCTCGGACTGGTCCTCGCGCACGTACAGCTCGCCGCCGCAGATGTCGCAGACACCCTCGACCTTCGGCGGCTGGTACGCGACGTGGAAGACGTGCCCGCCGTCGTTTCGGCAGGTGCGCCGGCCGGCGAGACGCTTGACGACCTCGTCCTCCTCGACCTCCAGGTCGAGGACGGCGTCGAGGTTCATGCCCTCGGCCTTCAGCATCACGTCGAGGGCTTCCGCCTGGGAGACGTTGCGCGGGAACCCGTCGAGCAGGAAACCGCCGGCGGCGTCCTCCTGCTCCATGCGGTCCTTGGCCATGCCGATGGTGATCTCGTCCGGGACGAGGTCACCCGCGTCCATGAACGCCTTCGCGCGACGGCCCAGCTCGGTTCCCTGGCTGATGTTGGCCCGGAACAGGTCGCCCGTGGAGATGTGCGGGATCGACAAGGTCTTGGCAAGGACAGTCGCCTGCGTTCCCTTGCCCGCACCGGGCGGGCCGACGAGGACGATTCGCATCAGCGGAGGAACCCTTCGTAATTACGCTGCTGGAGCTGGCTCTCGATCTGCTTCACGGTTTCCAGACCCACACCCACGATGATCAGGATGCTCGTCCCGCCGAACGGGAAGTTCTGGTTCGCCCCGAAGCCCGCCAACGCCATCGTCGGCACAAGAGCGATGAGACCCAGGTACAGCGACCCCGGCCAGGTGATCCGGTTGAGTACGTAGCTGAGGTACTCGGCGGTGGGCCGACCGGCGCGGATGCCCGGGATGAACCCACCATACTTCTTCATGTTGTCCGCAACTTCCTCGGGGTTGAACGAGATCGCCACGTAGAAGAACGCGAAGAAAACGATCAGGAGGAAGTAGACGGCGATGTAGTACGGGTGGTCGCCCTTGACGAAGTGCTTCTGGATCCACGTGGCCCAGCCGGCGGTGGAACCGCTGAACTGCACGACCAGTGCCGGGATGTACAGCAGCGACGAGGCGAAGATGACGGGGATGATGCCCGCCTGGTTCACCTTGAGCGGGATGTAGGTCGAGGTACCGCCGTACGCACGGCGGCCGATCATGCGCTTCGCGTACTGGACCGGGATCCGGCGCTGCGCCTGTTCGACGAAGACCACCAAGCCCACCATCGCGAGACCGACCAGCATGACCACGCCGAACTCGACCCAGCCGTCCGCGATCTTGCCCTGGAGCTTGATCTGCCAGAGGGCTCCGACGAAGCCCGCGGCGATCGAGATGAACATCAGGATCGACATGCCGTTGCCGATGCCACGGTCGGTGATGAGCTCACCGAGCCACATGACCAGGCAGGTGCCCGCGGTCATGGTGATGACCATGGTGACGGTGGTGAAGATCGACCGGTCCGGAACGATCTGGTCCTTGACCGCGCAGCCCTGGAACAGGGCGCCGCTGCGGGCAGTGGCCACGAGGCCGGTGCCCTGCAGGATCGCGAGCGCGACCGTCAAATAGCGCGTGTACTGAGTGATCTTCGACGTGCCGGACTGACCCTCTTTTTTGAGGGTCTCCAGCTTCGGGATGACCACGGTCAGCAGCTGCAGAATGATGCTCGCAGTGATGTAGGGCATGATGCCGAGCGCGAAGATCGTGATCTGCAGCAGCGCACCGCCGCTGAACATGTTGACGAGACCGAAGAGGCTGTTGCTGCTGCCCATCGAGTCGACACAGATCTGAACGTTCTTGTAGCTCACGCCGGGTACCGGTACATGGGACCCGAGCCGATACAGCACGATGATGCCGAGCGTGAAGAGCAGCTTCTTGCGCAGGTCGGGCGTCTTGAACGCCCGGGCGAACGCGGTGAGCACGGTGCCTCCTGCGACCCCCGCGCTACTGCGTCAGAGGTGACGGTCTGAGGGATCGACGAATGTGTACAAGCAAAGGTGCAGGCCACCTTACCGGCGTCTGCACCTTCCGTGGAACGACCAACCGGGGATGCCCCATATGTGAGGCATCCCCGGTCGGGTTTCTAGCTATTTGTCACTGAGTTCGTCTTAGACGAGCTCGGTCACGGTGCCACCAGCGGCGGCAATCTTCTCCTTGGCGGAGCCGGAGACGGCGTCAACCGAAACCTGCAGCGCCACGGAGATCTCGCCCTGGCCCAGGACCTTGACGAGGCTGTTCTTGCGAACCGCGCCCTTGGCGACCAGGTCGGCCACCGTGACTTCTCCACCCTCGGGGTAGAGAGCGCCGAGCTTGTCCAGGTTCACGACCTGGAACTCGGTGCGGAACGGGTTCTTGAAGCCCTTGAGCTTCGGCAGGCGCATGTGGAGGGGCATCTGCCCACCCTCGAAGCGCACCGGGATCTGGTAGCGGGCCTTCTGGCCCTTCGTACCACGACCAGCCGTCTTACCCTTCGACGCCTCACCACGACCGACACGGGTCTTCGCGGTCTTGGCGCCGGGGGCGGGACGGAGGTTGTGGGCCTTCAGCGGGCTGCTCTCAGCCATGTTAGTCAACCTCCTCAACCGTCACGAGGTGGCGGACGGTGTGAACCATTCCGCGGAACTCGGGGCGGTCCTCCTTGACGACGACGTCGTTCAGGCGCTTGAGCCCGAGCGAACGCAGCGTGTCGCGGTGGTTCTGCTTGCTGCCGATGTACGACTTGATCTGCGTGACCTTGAGGCGAGCCATTACGCACCCGCCCCAGCACGTGCACGGAGCAGAGCCGCGGGGGCGACGTCCTCGAGGGGCAGACCACGGCGAGCCGCGATCTCCTCGGGACGCTGCAGGCCCTTGAGGGCCGCCACGGTCGCGTGCACGATGTTGATCGCGTTCGAAGAACCGAGGGACTTCGACAGGATGTCGTGAACGCCGGCGCACTCCAGAACGGCGCGCACCGGGCCACCGGCGATAACGCCGGTACCGGGGGCGGCCGGCTTCAGCAGCACGACGCCCGCGGCACGCTCGCCCGTGATCGGGTGAGGGATGGTGCCCTGGATGCGCGGAACCTTGAAGAAGGACTTCTTGGCTTCCTCGACACCCTTGGCGATGGCCGCGGGAACTTCCTTGGCCTTGCCGTAACCGACACCTACAGTGCCGTCACCGTCGCCCACCACGACCAGCGCGGTGAAGCTGAAGCGGCGACCACCCTTGACAACCTTGGCGACGCGGTTGATCGCGACAACGCGCTCAACGTAAGCGGTCTTCTCGGCGGCAGGGCCACCGTCGCGACCCTTCCGGTCCCGCCGCTCGCCGCCACCGGCACCGCTTCCGCGGCGCTGGGGTCCAGCCATTGGATTACCTCTCTCTGTTACGTCCGTGAGTCCCGGAAAACGGGGCTTAGAACTTCAGCCCGGCTTCGCGGGCGGCGTCAGCCAGAGCGGCAATGCGCCCGGCGTATCGGTTGCCACCGCGGTCGAACACGACGGTCTCGACACCCGCGGCCTTGGCGCGCTCGGCGACGAGTGCGCCGACGGCCTGGGCCTGGGCGCTCTTGTCGCCTTCACCACCGCGGATCGAGGTGTCCAGGGTCGACGCGGACGCCAGGGTGTGACCCTGGAGGTCGTCGATGACCTGAGCAACGATGTTGCGGTTGGAACGCGTCACGACGAGGCGCGGACGCTCCGCCGTACCCGAGACGTTCTTGCGGATGCGGATGTGGCGGCGGGCCTTGGCGGCACGCTTGTACGCGTCGCCCTTGGCGATCTTTACACCGTATGCCATGGCTACTTACCAGCCTTTCCGACCTTGCGGCGGATGACTTCGCCGGCGTACTTGACACCCTTGGCCTTGTACGGGTCGGGCTTCCGCAGCTTGCGGATGTTGGCGGCGACCTCGCCGACCTTCTGCTTGTCGATGCCCTCGACCGAGAACTTGGTGGGCGACTCGACCTTGAAGGAGATGCCCTCAGGCGCCTCGATCAGGATCGGGTGGCTGTAACCAAGCTGGAACTCCAGGTTGGAGCCCTTCGCGGCGACGCGGTAACCGACACCGCTGATCTCGAGAGCCTTGACGTAACCCGTGGTCACGCCGGTGATCATGTTCGCCACCAGCGTGCGGGACAGGCCGTGCAGGGCCTTGTTCTGACGCTCGTCGTTGGGGCGGATGACGTTCAGGACGCCGTCCTCACCCTTGACGATCTCGATCGGCGCCTTGACGGTGAGCGCGAGGGAACCCTTGGGGCCCTTCACAGCCACAGCCTGGCCGTCGATGGTGACGTCCACACCGGCGGGAACCTGGATGGGGAGCTTGCCGATTCGCGACATTGCTTTTCCTCCGTTCCCGACTACCAGACGTAGGCGAGGACTTCCCCACCTACGCCCTTCTTGCCTGCCTGCTGGCCGGTGAGCAGACCGTGGGACGTGGAGATGATCGCCACGCCCAGGCCGCCGAGCACCTTCGGCAGGTTGGTGGACTTTGCGTACACGCGCAGACCGGGCTTCGAGATCCGCTTGATGCCCGCAATGGAGCGCTCGCGGTTCGGCCCGAACTTCAGCTCGAGGACGAGGTTCTTGCCGACCTCGGCATCCTCGACCTTCCAGCCGGTGATGAAACCCTCCTGCTTGAGGATCTCTGCGATGTGCGACTTGATCTTGCTGTGCGGCATCACGACGGTGTCGTGGTACGCCGAGTTAGCGTTACGCAGACGCGTGAGCATGTCTGCGATCGGGTCAGTCATGGTCATGAAGTGGCCTTCGGCCTCTCTCGCCGGGGTTTCCTGTATGCGCCATCCCTCTCCCCACTCAGTGGCGGGACGGGTGCGGTGCGGGGACCTACGGCGTAGTAAGTCGTTATGGGCGGCAGACGCCCAACCACACAAGCCTAAGGCATGCGCGGCCGGGCACCTGCCGTCCAGATGCTTACCGAGAGTGCCTGGAAGTTCCCAAGTCCTTGCGGACGAGAGGGAATTACCAGGAGCTCTTGGTCACGCCCGGCAGCTCGCCACGGTGAGCCATCTCACGAAGGCAGACGCGGCACAGGCCGAACTTGCGGTACACGGAGTGGGGGCGACCGCAGCGCTGGCAGCGGGTGTACGCACGCACACCGAACTTGGGCTTGCGGGCAGCCTTCGCGATGAGAGCCTTCTTCGCCATCTCGCTTACGCCTCCTTGAAGGGGAAGCCGAGGTGACGAAGGAGGGCGCGGCCCTCGTCGTCGTTGGTCGCCGTGGTAACCACGGTGATGTCCATACCCCGGGTACGGTCGATCTTGTCCTGGTCGATCTCGTGGAACATGACCTGCTCCGTGAGACCGAAGGTGTAGTTGCCACGGCCGTCGAACTGCTTCGGCGACAGACCACGGAAGTCACGGATACGCGGCAGCGCGAGCGACAGCGTACGGTCCAGGAACTCCCACATGCGGTCACCACGGAGGGTGACGTGGCAGCCGATCGGCTGACCCTCGCGCAGCTTGAACTGCGCGATGGACTTGCGGGCCTTCGTGACGGCCGGCTTCTGACCGGTGATCGTCGTCAGGTCCTTGATGGCGCCGTCGATCAGCTTGGAGTCGCGGGCGGCGTCGCCCACACCCATGTTGACCACGATCTTCACGAGGCCGGGAATCTGCATGACGTTCTCGTAGGAGAACTCTTCACGCAGCTTGCCCGCGATGTCCTCGCGGTACTTCGTCTTGAGACGCGGAGTGGTAGCCATCAGATGTCCTCACCCGTCCGCTTGGCAACGCGGATCTTGTTGCCCTCGTCATCGAAGCGGAAACCGACGCGGGTAACGACCTTCTGGCCGTCCTTCTCCACAACCAGCTGAACGTTGCTGACGTGGATCGGCGCCTCGACGATCACGATGCCGCCGGTCTGCGAGCCACCAGCGGTCTGACCGGCCTTGGTGTGCTTCTTGACCCGGTTGACACCCTCGACGAGGACACGGTTCTCAGTAGGGATGGCCAGAATGACCTTGCCCTGCTTGCCCTTGTCCTTACCGGTGATGACCTGAACCAGGTCGCCCTTCTTGATCTTCATGCTTACAGCACCTCCGGCGCGAGCGAGATGATCTTCATGAACTTCTTCTCGCGCAGCTCACGGCCCACCGGGCCGAAGATACGGGTGCCACGAGGGTCGCCGTCGTTCTTCAGAATGACGGCGGCGTTCTCGTCGAAGCGGATGTACGAGCCGTCCTGGCGGCGGCGTTCCTTCACGGTGCGAACGATGACCGCCTTGACGACGTCACCCTTCTTCACGTTGCCACCGGGGATCGCGTCCTTGACGGTGGCAACGATGACGTCACCGATGCCCGCGTAGCGGCGACCCGAGCCACCGAGAACACGGATGCAAAGGATCTCCTTGGCACCAGTGTTGTCGGCGACACGCAGTCGCGACTCCTGCTGGATCACGTCTATCTCCTGTTTGTCTGCCGGTTCCCGGCGGGGGCATCACTCCGAAGAGCTACCGCCCCCACCGAGCCTGGCGGAACGAACCTGAGGGGCCCCCGGGCATGCTGCCCGGGGCCTCAGATAATTACTTGGCCTTCTCGAGGATCTCGACGATGCGCCAGCGCTTGCTCGCCGACAGCGGACGCGTCTCCATGATGATGACGCGGTCGCCGACGCCGGCAGCGTTCTGCTCGTCGTGCGCCTTGAGCTTGTTCGTACGGCGGATGACCTTGCCGTACAGCGCGTGCTTCACGCGGTCCTCGACAGCGACGACGACGGTCTTGTCCATCTTGTCGCTGACGACGAGACCCTCACGGGTCTTGCGGAAGCCGCGGTCAGTCGTCTCAGTCACGTTCTTCTCGCTCATCAGGCGCTCTCCACCGTCTCGATACCGAGCTCACGCTCGTGCATCAGGGTGTAGATGCGAGCGATGTCCTTACGGACGGACTTGAGCCGGCCGTTGTTCTCCAGCTGACCCGTGGCCGCCTGGAAGCGCATCTTGAACAGCTCTTCCTTGGCCTCGCGCAGCTTGCCAACGAGCTCCTCGTTACCGAGCTCACGCAGCTCGGACGCCTTGGTTCCCGTCGCCATCACGACTCACCTGCCTCGCGCCGAACAATCCGGCACTTCATCGGAAGCTTGTGAGCAGCGCGGGTGAGCGCCTCACGAGCAATCTTCTCGTTCGGGTAGGACAGCTCGAACATGACCCGGCCCGGGTGCACGTTCGCGATCCACCACTCGGGAGAACCCTTACCGGAACCCATGCGGGTCTCGGCAGGCTTCTTCGTCAGGGGACGGTCCGGGTAGATGTTGATCCAGACCTTGCCGCCACGCTTGATGTGGCGGGTCATCGCGATACGAGCCGCCTCGATCTGGCGGTTCGTCACGTAAGCCGGGGTCAGCGCCTGGATGCCGTACTCGCCGAACGAGACCTCAGTACCGCCCTTGGCCATACCGCTGCGCTTCGGGTGGTGCTGCTTGCGGTGCTTGACCCTACGAGGGATCAGCATGTCGGTCAGGCCTCCGTTCCGGTGCTCTCGGCCGGAGCGGCGGCGGGAGCGTCGGCCTTGGGGGCCTCGGCACCAGCAGCCTGCTGCGGCTTGCGGCCACCACGGCCGCCGCGCTCGCCACCACGGCCACCACGGCCGGCGGGACGGTCGCCAGCGCCTGCGGCACCACGGGCCGGGCGGTTACCCGCACGGGCCGCAGCGTTCTCGGCGCGAACCTCGGCGATGTTCTTGACGTCGCCCTTGTAGATCCAGACCTTCACACCGATACGGCCGAAGGTGGTCTTGGCCTCGAAGAAGCCGTAGTCCACGTTCGCGCGCAGGGTGTGCAGCGGCACACGGCCTTCGCGGTAGAACTCGGAGCGGGACATCTCGGCGCCGCCGAGGCGACCGCCACACTGGATCTTGATGCCCTTGGCGCCGGCCTTCATCGTGCCCTGCATGCTCTTACGCATGGCGCGACGGAAGGAGACGCGGGAGGAGAGCTGCTCGGCAACGGCCTGGGCAACCAGCTGAGCGTCGACCTCGGGGTTCTTGACCTCGAGGATGTTCAGCTGGACCTGCTTGCCCGTCAGCTTCTCGAGGTCACCGCGGATGCGGTCGGCCTCGGCGCCACGGCGGCCGATGACGATGCCCGGACGAGCGGTGTGGATGTCCACACGCACGCGGTCACGGGTGCGCTCGATCTCAACCTTCGAGATGCCGGCGCGCTCCATGCCGGACGTCATCATCCTGCGGATGGCGACGTCTTCCTTGACGTAGTCCTTGTACAGCTTGTCGGCGTACCAACGCGACTTGAAGTCGGTGGTGATGCCGAGCCGGAACCCGTGCGGGTTTACCTTCTGGCCCATTACCGGGAACCTTCCTTGCTGCTGACGACCACGGTGATGTGGCTGGTCCGCTTGCGGATCCGGTAGGCACGGCCCTGCGCACGCGGACGGAACCGCTTCAGGGTCGGGCCCTCGTCCACGAACGCCTCGCTGATGACCAGCGTGGAGGCGTCCGGGTGGTTGTAGTTGTGTGCGGCATTGGCAATGGCGCTGTCCAGCACCTTGCCAACCGGCACGCTCGCGGCCTGCGGGGCGAAACGCAGGACCGCCTGAGCCTCCGTGGCATCCATGCCACGGATAAGGTCCACCACTCGGCGGGCCTTCATGGGCGTGACGCGGATGTACCGCGCCTGGGCCCTGGCTTCCATGGTTGTCCCTTCGGTGTAAGTCATAGTCATAACCACCCCGCCTTTAGCGGCGCTTCGACTTCCGGTCGTCCTTGACGTGGCCGCGGAAGGTGCGAGTCGGCGAGAACTCGCCGAGCTTGTGGCCGACCATCGACTCGGTGACGAACACCGGGACGTGGATCTTGCCGTTGTGCACCGCGATGGTGTGACCCAGCATGGCCGGGATGATCATCGAGCGACGGGACCAGGTCTTAATGACGGTCTTGGTACCGGCTTCGTTCTGAACGTCCACCTTCTTAATGAGGTGTCCGTCGACGAAGGGTCCCTTCTTGAGACTGCGCGGCATCTAAACCCGCTCCTAGCGCTTCTTGTTCGTCTTGCGGCGGCGGACGATGTACTTGCTCGAAGCCTTCTTCGGCGAGCGAGTACGACCCTCCTTCTGACCCCACGGGGAGACCGGGTGGCGACCACCACTGGTCTTACCCTCACCACCACCGTGCGGGTGGTCGACCGGGTTCATCGCGACACCGCGGACGGAGGGGCGAACGCCCTTCCAGCGCATGCGGCCGGCCTTGCCCCAGTTGATGTTCGACTGCTCGGCGTTGCCGACCTCACCGACGGTGGCGCGGCAGCGCGCGTCGACGAGACGGATCTCACCGGACGGCATACGAAGGTGGGCCATGGTGCCCTCCTTCGCCAGCAGCTGCACGGAGGCACCAGCGGAGCGGGCGAACTTCGCGCCACCACCGGGACGGAGCTCGATCGCGTGGATCGTGGTACCGACCGGGATGTTGCGGAGCGCCAGGTTGTTACCGGGCTTGATGTCGGCCGTGGGGCCGTTCTCAATCCGGTCACCCTGCTTCAGGTTCTTCGGCGCAATGATGTAGCGCTTCTCACCGTCGGCGTAGTGCAGGAGCGCGATGCGCGCAGTGCGGTTGGGGTCGTACTCGATGTGCGCGACCTTCGCCGGCACGCCGTCCTTGTCGTGACGACGGAAGTCGATCACACGGTAGGCGCGCTTGTGGCCGCCACCCTGGTGTCGAACCGTGATCCGACCGGTGTTGTTACGGCCGCCCTTGCTGTGCAGGGGGCGGACCAGCGACTTCTCCGGCGTGGACCGCGTGATCTCGACAAAGTCGGCGACGCTGGAGCCACGACGGCCCGGGGTCGTCGGCTTGTACTTGCGGATACCCATTTCTCAGTCCTCGTCCGATTCCGGACGACTAGACCTCCGTTAGGAGGCCTGGCCGCCGAAGATGTCGATTCGGTCGCCCTCAGCGAGGGTCACGATGGCGCGCTTGGTGTCAGCGCGCTTGCCGAAACCGGTCTTGGTGCGCTTGCGCTTACCCTGACGGTTGATCGTGTTGACCCCGGTGACCTTGACCCCGAAGACCGCCTCGACGGCCTGCTTGATCTGAGTCTTGTTGGAGCCAGGCGCGACGATGAACGTGTACTTGTTCTCGTCCAGCAGCGCGTAGCTCTTCTCCGAGACAACCGGCTTGATCAGCAGGTCGCGCGGGTCAGTGAAGGTCTTGCTGGTAACGGTCGCCTCAGACATCAGGCGTCGCTCCCTTCGGTCTCATCGGCCTTGGGGCCAGACACGAAGGACTCGAAAGCGGCCTGAGTGAAGACCACGTCGTCAGAGACGATCACGTCGTACGTGTTCAGCTGGCCCGGCTCCAGGATGTGAACCTGGGGCAGGTTGCGGGCGGACAGCCACGCGGCCTCGTCGGCGCGCTCGACGACCAGGAGCAGGTTCCTGCGCTCCGAGATCTTGCCGAACAGCGTCTTGGCGGCCTTCGTGGAGGCAGCACCCTCGACCACGCCGGTGACGACGTGGATGCGGGAGTGGCGCGCGCGGTCCGAGAGGGCACCGCGGAGAGCGGCGGCCTTCATCTTCTTCGGGGTCCGCTGCGAGTAGTCACGCGGCTGCGGGCCGTGGACGACGCCACCGCCTACGAACTGCGGAGCGCGGGTGGAACCCTGGCGTGCGCGGCCGGTGCCCTTCTGGCGGTACGGCTTGCGGCCACCACCACGGACTTCGCCACGACGCTTGGTCTTGTGCGTGCCCTGACGGGCAGCAGCCAGCTGAGCGACAACGACCTGGTGGATCAGCGGAATGCTGGTCTTCGCGTCGAAGATCTCCGCGGGGAGCTCGACGGTACCGGCCTTGTCGCCTGCCGGCGAAAGGATGTCAATGGTGCTCATTACCTCAAGCCCCCTTGGCCGCGGTACGGACCAGGACGAGGCCGCCGTTCGGACCGGGGACCGCACCCTTGATGAGGAGCAGACCCTTCTCCGCGTCAACCGCGTGGATGGTCAGGTTCTGGGTGGTGACGCGCTCGTTGCCCATACGACCGGCCATGCGCATGCCCTTGAAGACACGCCCAGGGGTGGCGCAGCCACCGATCGAACCGGGGGAGCGGTGCTTGCGCTGCACGCCGTGACCGGCGCCGAGGCCCTTGAAGTTGTGACGCTTCATGACACCGGCGAAGCCCTTGCCCTTGCTGTTGCCCGTGACGTCAACCTTGACGCCGGACTCGAACACGGCAGCCGTGATCTCCTGGCCGAGCGTGTACTCGCTGGCGTCGGAGGTACGGAGCTCCACCAGGTGGCGGCGCGGGGTTACGTCAGCCTTGGCGAAGTGACCCTTGAGGGGCTTGTTCACCTTGCGCGGGTCAATCTCGCCGAAGGCGATCTGGACCGACTCGTAGCCATCGATTTCGTTCTTGCGGACCTGGGTAACGACGCAGGGCCCGGCCTTGACGACGGTCACCGGGACGACACGGTTGTTCTCGTCCCAGACCTGGGTCATGCCGAGCTTCTCGCCCAGGACGCCCTTGATCTGCTTTGCCATCTTCTCGACGCCTCTCAGAGCTTGATCTCGATGTCAACGCCGGCCGGAAGGTCCAGGCGCATCAGCGAGTCAACGGTCTTGGGAGTCGGGTCGAGGATGTCGATCAGGCGCTTGTGAGTGCGCATCTCGAAGTGCTCGCGCGAGTCCTTGTACTTGTGCGGCGACTTGATGACGCAGTACACGTTCTTCTCAGTGGGCAGCGGCACCGGGCCCGCGACCGACGCACCAGTGCGCGTCACCGTCTCGACGATCTTCTTCGCCGACGAATCGATGACCTCGTGGTCGTAGGCCTTGAGCCGGATGCGGATCTTCTGTCCCGCCATGGCTACTCCGTAGTCCTGTCTGTTGTGGAAACGCTCTGGCATTTCGGGCGGCTGCGGATCGCTCCGCCGCTTTCCTCCGACCCACGCGGTCGGGCGTGTCGCACTCCCTCTACAGAAAATTCCCATACGGAAATTCCCTCGTCCAAGGGGGTGCGGTCCCAAGACCGCGGTTCGGGGGAAAACACCCACCGAATGCCTGGTAGGCACCGTGCTGACGCTTCCCAGAAGATTCCCGTACGTCCGCCCCATTGCTGCCCCGGAGGGCAGATAGGGCGACGAGTACTGTGGGACTCGCTTCCGGTCCTCCCGGCGGGAGGCGCGCAGCATCGGCACTCAGCCGAGCAACTTGAGTAGTCTGCCATACGAGACACGTACTGCGCCAATCGGGCGGAAGAGAATACCCCGCCACGCTGAGTGGTCAAACTGCACCACGCGGCGGGGATCCCGGTCCCCCGTCCGGCGCCCGCTCAGGAGCGCGACACGGTGCCGCAACCCTCCCGCTTGTCGGTTTCCATGGCCTGGCTGCGGTCGTACGGGTCCATCGGGGTGCCGGAGGGCGTGGGGCCGGTCGGCGCGTCCTCGTCGAAGACGGGGTGCAGGAATCCGTCGTAGACGTCACACGCACTGTTGGACAGGTCCACGTCGAAGCTCTCGAGCCAGAGCTTGCCGGCGGTCGCCTCCCACTTGCGCGGGTCCGCGATGGCGAAGGTGATCTCGCGCCGCACGATGGAGCGCTCGACCTGGTGCGCGCCCGGCTTCGCCTTCACGAACGGGTACACGAAGGTGTAGTCGACCAGCACCTTGGCCCGGCCGGGCTCCGGGTCGGGCTCCACCCACATCCGGCCGCGGACCTTGACCACGTCGCCCGCGGGCTTCAGCTCGGCCGGATCGGTCCGGGTGAAGACCCACAGCGGGTCGTTGTCCTTGGTCGGGGCCACCAGCGACTGCTCCAGGTCGCCCAGCTGCTTCTTGAGCTTGGGGTCGACGAGGTCCAGGGCGGCCGCGGGGCGCTCCCCGCGCAGGGTCGCCGGGTCCAGGTTGGCCGTGACCAGGAACTGCTTGGCCTTCTCCAGCGCGTCGGCGACCTTCTCCTTGCTCATGCCGCCGACCGCCTGGGCCTCCGGCACCTCGATGCCGGCCGCCCCGTCGGCCCACTGCAGGGCCGGGGAGCCACGGAAGGGGTCCGCGAGCGTGGGCTGGTCCGGGTCCACCGGCGTGGGCGGGGTGCTCGGCCGCGCGGTCTCGGCGGGCAGCGGGTCGCGGGCCGCGGCGTCCCGCCCGGCCTTGCCGGTGACCTTGTCGATGACCAGCTCCGGCCGGATGGCGACCAGCGCGAGTGCGGCGACGAACGCGATGGCCAGCGCCGCCTTGAGGCGCCGCCTGCCCCTCCCCCGCCCTTCCTGCCAGGCGGGACCGGTCCGCCAGCCGGGCGGCTGCCCGGAGCCGCCCCGGGCGGCTTCCTCCGCGCGCAGCCGCGCGGTCACCATGCGGGCCCGCGCGGACGGCTCCTCCGGCGCCTCGCCGGTGCCGGCCCCGGCCTGCTCCTGGAAGCGTGCCCAGTCGTCGTCGGAGACGGACGGTCCGCCCTCGTCGTTCCTTGCCATGTACCCACCCTGGATGTCGCGGCGGGGGTCCCCCGGACCGTGTCCAGGAGACCCCCGCCGATGGAACTCGGTGCTACTTGGTGAAGTAGCCCGTGATGTCAGCGATCAGATCGACGCTGCCGTCGTTGTTGAAGAAACTGACCTTCCCGTCCACGACCGGGACGACCACCAGGTTCGGGATCGTCTGGCCCGGCGTGAAGTTCAGGTTCGAGGCGCTCGAGCGGGTCGTACCGCTCGGGAACACCGACACGTAGCTCGCGGCCGTCGGGTTCGTGGCGGTCACGTTCAGCACCACCGCGGTGACGCCCGTGGCCGGGATGCCGTTGGTACCGGCGACGGAGAGGGTCACCACGCCCTGGGCGCCGACCTTCTCCTGCTTCACGCCCAGACCCGCACGCGTGTCCATCAGCCGCTTCGGGCCGATGTTGAGGTGCGTGGAACCCGTACCGGCCGAGGTGAAGTAGCCGGTGATGTCGGCGATCAGGTCCACCGTGCCGTCGTTGTTGTAGAAGCTGACCTTGCCGTCGACCACCGGGACGACCACCAGGTTCGGGATGGTCTTGCCCGGGGTGAAGTTCAGGTTCGAGGCGCTCGAGCGGGTCGTACCGCTCGGGAACACCGACACGTAGCTCGCGGCCGTCGGGTTCGTGGCGGTCACGTTCAGCACCACCGCGGTGACGCCCTCGGCCGGGATGCCGTTGGTGCCCGCGACCGGCAGGGTCACCACACCCTGAGGCCCGACCTTCTCCTGCTTCACACCCAGACCCGCACGCGTGTCCATCAGCCGCTTCGGGCCGATGTTGAGGTGCGTGGAGCCCTCACCGGCCGAGGTGAAGTAGCCCGTGATGTCGGCGATCAGGTCGATGGAGCCGTCGTTGTTGAAGAAGTTGACCTTGCCGTCGACCACGGGAACGACCACCAGGTTCGGGATGGTCAGGCCGGGGGTGACGTTGAGGTTCGAGGCGCTGGAGCGCGCGGTACCGCTCGGGTACACCGACACGTAGCTCGGGGCCGTCGGGTTGGTCGCGGTCACGTTCAGCACGACCGAGGTGACGCCCGTGGCCGGGATGCCGTTGGTGCCGGCGACCGCGAGGGTCACCACGCCCTGGGGCCCGACCTTCTCCTGCTTCACGCCCAGACCCGCACGCGTGTCCATCAGGCGCTTCGGGGTGACCGGGACGAACTTGGCCTCCTTGGGCGCCGAGACCTCCGCGACGACGGTGACCGGGAGGCTCGTGGAGACCTTGCCGTTCTGCGCGGTCGCCCGGACCTCGACCTTGTGGGTGCCGGAGGCCAGGACCGCGGTCGCGCTGCGGGCCGAACCGTCCGCGGTCGACGCGGACGCGCCGTCCACGAGCAGGTCGAACTTGGCCAGCCGGTCGCTCGCCGTGCTGGTGGTCCAGTCGAGGGTCAGGGGCCCGTTGGACTTGTAACTGGCGTTCGGCACGGCCGCGGTGCCGTTGACCGCGGCTATCTTCAGCCGTGCGGCGGGGCCCGAGGTGCGGATCGAGTCCAGCTGCGCGTAGAGCGAGCCGCCCGGGCACTCGGTGTTGAAGCCGTCGCGGTGACCGGAGACGGTCTTGAACGTGTACGACTGGCCCTTGACGAACGTGGCGCCGGTACCGCTCTTCTGGTCCGCGCCCGCCGTCATCGTGGTCGTGGCGTTCATGTCCACGTCGTACTGGCCGAGCTTGTAGGCCGCGACCTGGGAGACCGCGTCGCGCGCGGCGTCAGTGGCCCCGGCGCCCGTGTAGTTGCCGAGTACGGCGACACCCTCGGACTCGGTGTTCCAGCCGTAGGTGTGCGCGCCGATGACCGGCTGGTCGATGCCGCCCTTGCGGCCCTCGAAGACCGTGCCGCACTTGTCGACCAGGAAGTTGTAGCCGAGGTCCTTCCACCCGTTGGTCTTCACGTGGTACAGGTGGATGCCCCGGACGATGGCCGCGGACTGCGAGCAGTCGTAGGCCGCGGCGTCCGCCGTGTGGTGGACGAAGACGGCCTTGACCTTGCCGCCCGGCATGTACTCCGGGGACTCGTTGTTGACGCTCTCGTCGGCCTGCCAGTCGGCCCGGGAGACGACCGTCGGCTGCGGCGCCGTGGAGACGGGGCCGGGGTCCGCCGCTTCGACGGCGAAGGCCGCCGGTTCGGCGTTCAACTCGCCGTTCTTCCCGGAGCCGGTGGCGCCCGGGTCCACGAGGTTCAGCTCCAGGCCCGCGGGGAGGCCGCCGCCGCTCGCGCGCACCTCAGCGCCGTTCGACGGGCCGACCCAGACGGGCTCGGTCGCGCCGTGCGCGGAAGGGCGCTTGCCGTCGAGTCCCGCCTGCACCGGGTCGAGGGTGATCCAGTTGGACCACTTCCCGGTCTCCGCGTTGCGGCTGCGGGCCTCGATGGTGCCCTTCACCTCGGCGGCGGGGTCCGTCCAGGACACGCCCAGGAGGCCGAAGAGCTCGGTGCCCTGCTTGGCGAGGACGGCCTCACCGCTGCCCTTGGACTGCAGGGCGAGCTTGCGCACGTCCCCGTCCACGGGACCGGTCTGCTTGGCTCCGGCGCTGTACGCCTTCGCGGCCGCCTTGCCCTCGCCCCCGCCCTTGCCTTCGGAGGAGACCCATCCGGGTCCTCCCGCCACCCCCTGGAAACCCAGTACCGCAGCCACGCCGAGCGCGGTGGCCAGCGCGGTGCCGCGCACACGACCCAGTCTCAAGTTGTTTCCCCGCCCCTGTAACGAACGCCTGTCCTACAACATCTGATCCGCCGGATGTTACTCACCGGATATCGAAAGGAGAACGGCGGGGGTCCCCCGGATTCAATGTCCGGGTGGACCCCCGCCGTTGCGGGCCGTACGTCCGGGTACCGGCCGGTACGCGGCTACTCGACCGACTTGTCCTTGAACGGCGCCCGGCGGCCGCAGATGGCGGGCCAGTCCTTGGCCACGACGTTCGCGCACCAGAGCATGTGGTCGTCCTCGTACTGCTTCCAGCGCTTGACCTTGATGTCGGAGCACTCCTTGACCGGCGAGAAGCGCGGGCACGTGCCGTCCGGCTTCTTCACGGCGTGCGCGCGCCAGGCGTCGAGGCCCATGGAGTCGGTGGATTGGGGCGCCGGCATGTACCGGTTGACCGACCAGGAGGCGCCCATGGTGGCGAACAGCGCGAGCGCGCACAGCAGTCCGGCCGACAGCTGCCGCACCACCCGGGGCGGGACGACCCGCTTCGCCGGGTCGCCGCCGGCCGGGCGCAGGGTGCGCTCGGCCCAGCCGGAGCCCCGCTGGACCACGGCCATCATGCCCATGACGCACAGGATCATCAGGCAGTACAGGATGATCCACGTGGTCCGCGGGTAGAGCTGGACCGCCTTCTCCTGGGCCATCTGCGAGGCGAAGAAGAAGCGGGCCAGCCAGGCGCCCGCGAGCGTGGCCGCCGCGGTGCGGACCATGACGTTGCGCAGGCCCAGGCCGACGCCGAGGCCCACGCCGAACAGCAGGAGCAGCGCGAATCCGCTCTGGCCCGCCATCTCGCCGGAGGCCGGCCAGTCCATGTACGTCTTGCCGGCCGCGCGGTCCGAGGCGAAGCCCATGATGTAGGCCGGGTCCACGTACACCGCGAGGTAGGCGTAGCGGTCCGGGGTCTGCGCGCCGAGGCGGAGCATCTGGTAGAGCAGCGGGGCTCCGAAGAAGCCGGCCGTGAGCAGCACGGATCCGACGTACACGGCGGCCCGCTTGACGACGGGGGCGCCGGCCCGCCACGGGAAGAGGAAGAGCGCGAGCAGGCCCACGCCCGGCGCGGCCCACACGTACCAGCCGGAGTACCAGAGGAAGAGCACGGCGAAGATCAGGCCCATGCCCGCGCCGCGGAGCATCAGGGACTTCATCGAGCGGGTGCCCGCCCGGCGCAGTTCCAGCAGGCAGTAGCCGAGCAGCGGCAGCAGCACGATCATGACGACGTGGCTGTACGGGCGGATCGGGTCCAGGAAGAGCACGGCGGCCGGCACCGCGATCAGCAGCGCCCAGAAGGGGCGCAGCAGCAGGCGCCAGGCCAGGTAGGCCATCGGGCCGACCAGGGCGCTGAAGAAGATCTGCATGTCCTTCAGGGCGAAGCCGGTGCCGCCGATGGTGTCGCCGTAGCGGACCTTGGACCACACGGCCATCAGGGCCGGGAAGCCGGGCGGGTAGATGCCCGACATGCCCTCGCCGGCCCGGAAGGAGTTGGCCATCTCCACCAGGACGCTCGGGTCGCCCTCCTGGCCGCCGAGCGGCCAGGGCGTCCCGCGCAGGGCCACGACCACGCCGCCCGCGACCACGCCGGTGGCGAGGCCGGCCAGGGCCGCGCAGACGAGGCGCTTGACCAGCTGGTGGCGGCTCGGCCGCCCCCGGTAGGCGGTGTAGAGGAGGACTCCGAGCAGCGGCAGGCCGAGCACGGCCGCGAACAGCTGCATCCTGGCGAGGCCGCTGACCTGGCCGAGGCGGTTCATCGGGTTGACGCCGATGCGCGTGCACAGCAGCGTGTAGCCGAGTGCCGCCACGACGCTGACCACGGCCTCGGCGACCGGGAGCACCCAGATCCGGGAGGTCCACGGTCGCCGGCCCGCTGACGTGGCCGTGAGCGGCTCGGCGTCCGCGGCCCGGGTCCGGCCGGACGCGGCGGCGGAGCCTCCGGACGCCCTGGGGGCCAGGTCTGTCATCTCAGTCCACACTCCTCCGCGGGACATGGCCGCGGGTAGGGCCCGACTCTGGGTCGGGCCGACGTTTCCCGGGTCGGGAGGGGCGGGGCACAGGCCGCGACGGCCTCGGCGCCCGCGCGCCACCCGCTTTCCCGTCCCCCATCGCGGCCACCGTACAAGGGCCGCGCCCCCGTCAGACGCCCGAGGTGAAGGCGTGCTTGGCCAGGTTGCGGACGCCCGCGCGCTGGCCGCGGCGCAGGGCGCCGGGCATCATCGTGATCGCGTGCAGGCGGGATCCGCTGTGGAAACGGGCGGCGCGGGCGGCCTTGGGCCAGCCGCGGGCGTCCATCCGGTCGGCCACCGCGTCGAAGTAGCGCGCGGCCTCGGTGAAGCGGGTTCCGGTGAAGGCCTGGACCGAGGACTCGCTGACGGCGTGCCGGCGGTAGCGGAAGACGGCGGCCGAGTTGTCGATCACCATCTCCTCGCCGTGTTCGAGCAGGTCGACCACGAGCGCGAGGTCCTGGATCACCGAGTACTCGGACTGGAAGCCCACCGTGCGCAGGGCCTCGCCCCGCCACGCGATGGACGGGAAGTACAGCCAGTTGCCGCGCAGCACGCTGGCGGCCAGCTCCTCGCCGGCCATGGTGCGGCTGCCGTCGACCTGCGGGGCGTAGAGCTTGCGCTTGACGCTGTCCGCGAGGCCTTCGGCGGCCTTGCCGTCGCCGTCGATGACCTCGACTCCGGGCTGGACCATGCCGATGCCCGGGTGGGCCTCGGCGAGGCCCCGTACGGTCTTCAGGTAGTGCGGGTGGAGCAGGTCGTCGCAGCCCATGATCACGACGTAGTCGGCCTCGGAGAGGCGCACGCACTTCTTGAAGTTCTCGTTGATGCCGAGGTTCTGCTCGTTGCGGGTGTACTGGACCCGCTCGTCGCCGAGCTCCGCGAACCAGCCCGGGACGTCCGGCTCCTTGCCGTCGTCGATGACGACGAGCCGGAAGTCCGGATCCGTCTGCGCCAGGACGCTGTTGACGGCGTCCTGCATCAGCTGGACGTCCCCGTAGTAGGGGAGCATGAAGTCGAAGGTCACCACGGCGATTCCTCAGGCCTTGACGGAGTCGGCGGCGGCCTCGGAGCGGGCCGGGTCGGCCTGCTCGTCCGACTCGTCCTGTGCCGCGGGGGCCGCGGGAGCGGCCGGGGCGGCGGAGCGGGCGGCGTCCGGGCCGAGGCGCTGGTCGTTGTGGCGCGCACCCTCGCTGAGGGCCACCGTCCGGGCCAGGTCGGTGATCTTCTTCTCCAGCGAGCGGAAGCGCAGGAAGGTGTTGAGGGTCAGGAAGCCCATGGCCAGGACCATCACGTACAGCACCAGGTCGGTGCCGCGGCCCACGCCGAGCTGGTGGGCGAGCCAGGTGACGTCGGTCGGCCGGAGCACGGCGTAGACGTTGACGAGGACGAAGACCGAGAACGCGATGCGCTTCCAGGCGCGGGTCTTCGCCTGGTCCCAGTTGCGTATGAACATCAGGGCCATCGAGGCGGAGCCCAGGATGAGGACCAGCTGGATCCAGAAGTACTTCATCGGCGGCCACGCTCCCGCAGGGTGATGTCGAAGAGGATGTTGACGCCGTTGATCAGGGACTGACCCTTGGCGCGCGAGTAGTCGGTGTAGAGGATGTCCACCGGGACCTCGACGACACGCAGCCCCGAGCCGGCCAGGTAGCCGACGATCTCGGAGGCGTGGGCCATGCCGTTGTGCGTGATCTGCAGCTGCTCGGCCGCCTCGCGGCCGAGGACGCGCAGACCGTTGTGCGCGTCGGTGAGGTTGAGCTTGCGCGCGGTCGGGCTGACGGCCGCGGCCGTGCGCAGCACGACCCGCTTGATCCACGGCACCTGGCCGTTCTGCTCGATGAAGCGGGAGCCGAGCACCACGTCGGCCTCGCCGCCGCGCAGGACGGCGACCATCTTCTCCACGTCGGCGGTCTGGTGCTGGCCGTCCGCGTCGAAGGTCGCGAAGTAGCGGGCGCCCGGCTGCGAGAGCGCGTACTTCAGACCGGTCTGGAGGGCCGCGCCCTGGCCGAGGTTGACCGGGTGCTGCACCAGGTGGGCGCCGGTGGTGGTGATGTGCCGGGCGGAGTCGTCCGAGCTGCCGTCGTCGACGACGACTATGTTCGGAAAGGTCTTGCGTGCTCCCTCGACGACATCGGCGATCACCTGGCCCTCGTTATAGGCCGGGATGACCAGCCAGACATCGTCGTATTGGGACACGGTAACTCCAGCGGAACGTGGCACATCTGAGTGCACGGGGATCGGTGGTACTTCGGAGGCGGCCATGGTCACTTCCCGCCCGCGGCGGCGCCCTGGGGGCTCGCGGCGTCAGTCTGGCCCGCCTCATCGACGGCTTCGACGGCGTCGCCGGCTTCGGCGGCCGCACCCGGAGCGGCGCCCGGGAACCCCAGCCGCAGCGCCGTCAGCATAGCGAGCACGGTGGCCAGGGAGCCCAGTGCGTAGGCCAGGATCACACGGAGAGCAACGTCACCCGGGGCGAAGGTGACGCCGACGAGCACGGCGGTGCCGACGGCCCAGCAGAGCAACTGCAGGTTGTGCCGCTTGAATACCATCAGCGCCTGGCCGAGCACCATCGCGAACATGTACGCCACGGTGCCCGCGGACAACAGGAAGAAGTCGAAGCAGCCCAGGGCCGGCTTGGCGCCGAAGAGGACGCCGATCAGCCAGGGGCCGAGCACGGTCGCGGGGACGCCGCCGAGCACGCCGAGCGCGCCCACGACGACGCCGATCCGGCGCAGCATCGCGCCGAAGGCGGCCCGGTCGCCCGCCTGGTAGGCGGCGCTGAGCCCGCTCAGCAGCGAGGCCTGGAGCGAGCCGAAGACGAACAGCGGCACCCGGGCCAGGACCAGCGCGTTGAGCAGGGCCGCGATCAGCACGCTGTCGGTGGGCGCGAGCAGCTTGGTGCTCATCACCGCGGCGTTGACCACGACCTGGGAGAGCAGGGTCGAGCAGATCAGCAGGCCCAGCCCGGCGGACAGCTCCCGCCAGCCGATCTCCTCGCCGGGCTCCGCCGCGCGCAACAGCGCGGGCAGCGTCACCACGGCCGCCACGAGGGGTGCGACGGCCAGTACGAGGCTGAAGGCGAGCGCGGTGTTCAGTCCGAAGAGCGCGCAGCCGAAGGCGAGGACGATCCGCAGCCCGCCGTCGATGGCGAGCTGGGTGCCGTACGCGCCGAACCGGCCGAGGCCGGCCAGGACGCCGCGGGTGAGGTAGCAGACGGCCATGCCCGCGAAGGCTCCGCCGAGGGCGGCCACCAGGCCGCGGTCGCCGTGGAACAGCAGGTCCGCGATGGGGCCCGCGGCCGCGGCGAGGACGAGCAGGGTCGCGCCGAGCATCCCCGCGGTGAGCAGGGTGGCCCGCCGCAGGACGGGGGCCGCGCCGTGGCCGTCGACCGCGCGGGCGGCGACGATCCGGGTGAGCTCCTGCTCGACGGGGAAGAAGATGCCGAGCCCGATCGCCATCACGATCGTCCACAGGACCGAGACGTTGGCCATGGCCTCCGTGGACAGGCTGTGCCCGGCCACACCCAGGTGGACGTACGAGGCCGCGCCGAGCACGACGGTGCCGCCGGCCACCGCGACGGTGCCCGGCGGCAGCGCCGCGGTGATCTTGCCCAGCAGGCTTTTCATCCCGTGCTGCCGTATCCCGCGCTGCCGTTGCGGTCCGCGCCCTCGGGCGCGGCGAAGGCGGGGCGGGTCAGCGCTTCGGCCAGCTGCTCGCGCCAGTCGGCGAGCGGGGCCAGCCCGGCCCCGGCCCAGCGCTCGTGCGCGAGCACGCTGAACGCCGGGCGGACCGCGGGGCGCACGAACGCGGTGGAGTCGGTCGGCCGGATCCGCTCGGGGTCCAGGCCGCTCAGCCGGTAGGTCTCGCGGGCGAGCCCGAACCAGGTGGTCCGGCCGCTCGCGGTGCCGTGGTAGACCCCGCCGGGGGCGCGGCCGTCCAGCGCCGCCTGCCCCAGCTCGACCAGCCGGCGGGCCAGCGCGTAGGACCAGGTGGGCTGGCCGTGCTGGTCGTCGACGACGTCCAGGGTGTCCCGCTGGGCGGCCAGCTTGAGCATGGTGGCGACGAAGTTCGGGCCGTGCTCGCCGTACAGCCAGGCGGTGCGGACCACGTAGCCGTCCTGCGGCAGCAGTTCGGCCACGGCCAGCTCGCCGGCCAGCTTGGAGCGGCCGTACGCGTTGACCGGGCCGGTCGCGGCGTCCTCGGCGTACGGCTGCGAGGCGTCGCCGGGCAGCACGTAGTCCGTGGAGACGTGCAGCAGGCGGGCGCCGGCCGCGGCGCAGGCCCCGGCCAGGACGCGTACGCCGGTGCCGTTGACGGTGGTGGCGGCCTCTTCGGCGCTCTCGGCACCGTCCACATCGGTCCAGGCGGCGCAGTTCACGACGACGGCGCAGCCCTCGACCGCGGCCCGGACCGAAGCCGGGTCGGTGATGTCGAGGTCGGCGCGGCCGAGGCCGACGGCCTCGATGCCGGCGTCCTTGAGGACGGCCAGGACGTCCTGGCCGAGCATGCCGGCGGCGCCGGTGACGATCCAGCGCGCGCCCGCGGGGCGGTCGGCTCCCTGTGCGGCGCTCACTTCTGCAGCGCTGCCTTGGCCTTCAGGGGCTCCCACCAGGCGCGGTTCTCGCGGTACCAGGCGATGGTCGACGCGATGCCTTCCTCGAAGGTGACCTGCGGGGCGTAGCCGAGCTCGGAGCCGATCTTGCTGATGTCGATCGAGTAGCGCAGGTCGTGGCCCTTGCGGTCCTCGACGCGCTCGACCATGTCCCAGCCGAGGCCGGCGGCCTCCAGCAGGACGCCGGTGAGCTCCTTGTTGGTGAGCTCGACGCCGCCGCCGATGTTGTAGACCTCGCCGCCGCGGCCCTTGCGCATCGCCAGGTCGATGCCGCGGCAGTGGTCGGAGACGTGCAGCCAGTCGCGCACGTTGCCGCCGTTGCCGTACAGCGGGACCTTCTTGCCGTCCATCAGGTTCGAGACGAACAGCGGGATGACCTTCTCCGGGAACTGGTAGTGCCCGTAGTTGTTGGAGCAGCGCGTGACGACGACGTCCATGCCGTGCGTGCGGGCGTAGGCCAGCGCGAGCAGGTCGGAGGAGGCCTTGGAGGCGGAGTACGGGGAGTTGGGCACCAGCGGCCACTCCTCGGTCCAGGAGCCCTCGCTGATGGAGCCGTACACCTCGTCGGTGGAGATGTGGACGAAGCGGCCGACGCCGTGCTTGCGGGCGGCGTCCAGGAGGACCTGGGTGCCCACGACGTTGGTCATCACGAAGGGGCCCGCGCCGGCGATCGAGCGGTCCACGTGGGACTCGGCCGCGAAGTGCACGACGACGTCGTGGCCGGGCATCACCTGGTCGACGGCCTGCGCGTCGCAGATGTCGCCCTTGACGAAGGAGTAGCCGGGGTGGTCCGCGACCGGGGCGAGGTTGGCTTCGACGCCGGAATACGTCAGCTTGTCGAAGACGGTGATCTGGGCCGAGGGGTCCGAACCGAGCTGCTGGCGGACGAATTCTGAACCGATGAAGCCGGCGCCGCCGGTCACAAGGATGCGCATAATACAAACAGTCTAGCCGTCCGCCCACACGGCCACGGCCGCCCGCCCACACCGTTACCGGCCCGGAACTGGTACCTCCGGCGCTCTCGCATAGGGTTGGGCCCATGCGTGGAATTCTCTTGGCCGGCGGCACCGGATCACGACTCTGGCCGCTGACGCGGGCAGTGTCGAAGCAGCTGCTGCCCGTCTTCGACAAGCCGATGATCTACTACCCGCTCTCGACGCTGGTCATGGCCGGGATCAGCGAGATCCTCGTCATCACCACCCCGGACGACCGCGACCAGTTCGAGCGCCTGCTCGGCGACGGCTCGCAGTTCGGCATCCGGCTGGAGTACGCCGTCCAGGAGCGCCCCGAGGGCATCGCCCAGGCCTTCGTGCTCGGCGCCGACTTCATCGGTGACGACTCCGTCGCCCTGATCCTCGGCGACAACATCTTCCACGGCAGCGGCCTCGGCACGCGTCTGGCGGAGCACACCGATTCCAAGGGCGGCCGGGTCTTCGCGTACCCGGTGGCGGACCCGACGGCGTACGGCGTGGTCGAGTTCGACGCGAACGGCCAGGCCATCTCCATCGAGGAGAAGCCGGTCAAGCCCAAGTCCCGCTACGCCGTGCCGGGCCTCTACTTCTACGACAACCGGGTCGTCGAGATCGCCCGCGGCCTGAAGCCCAGCGCCCGCGGCGAGCTGGAGATCACCGCGGTCAACGACGCGTACCTCCAGGCCGGTGAGCTGAATGTCACCATCCTCGACCGCGGTACCGCCTGGCTGGACACCGGCACCTTCGTCTCGATGGTGCAGGCCTCGGAGTTCGTGCGCGTGATCGAGGAGCGACAGGGCTTCAAGATCGGTTGCATCGAGGAAGCCGCCTGGCGGGCGGGCCTCATCGACTCCGCGCAGCTGCGCGCGCTGGCCGAGCCCCTCACCAAGAGCGGCTACGGCGACTACCTGATCACCCTGCTCGAAGAGGAGGCCGCGCGATGAAGTTCCGCGAGCTCTCCATGGAGGGCGTCTTCGAGATCACCCCCCAGCAGCACGGCGACCCGCGCGGCATGTTCATGGAGTGGTACCGCTTCGACCGCCTCGCCGAGGTCGTCGGGCACCCGCTGAACCTGGCGCAGGCCAACCTGTCGGTCTCCCAGCGCGGTGTGGTGCGCGGCATCCACTTCGCCGACGTGCCGCGCGGCCAGGCCAAGTACGTCACCTGCGTACGGGGCGCCGTCCTGGACGTCATCGTGGACCTGCGGGTCGGCTCCCCGACCTTCGGCCGCTGGGAGGGCGTCCGGCTGGACGACGTGGACCGCCGCGCCGTCTACATCCCCGAGGGCATGGGGCACGGCTTCTGCGCGCTGAGCGACGACGCCACGCTGTCCTACC
Organism: Streptomyces sp. ICC4; assembly: GCF_003287915.1. Lineage (NCBI taxonomy): Bacteria > Bacillati > Actinomycetota > Actinomycetes > Kitasatosporales > Streptomycetaceae > Streptomyces > Streptomyces sp. ICC4. The sequence continues at coordinate 1,930,411 of NZ_CP030286.1, forward strand.
TCTGCTCGGAGACGTACAACCCGACCGGTGAGCACTCGGTGCACCCGCTCGACCCGGACCTCGGCATCGACTGGCCCGCGGACGTCCCGCTGCTGTCCGCCCGCGACGAGGCCGCGCCTTCGCTGGCCGACGCCATCGCGACGGGACTGCTGCCCGACCACGCCGCCTGCCTGGAGTTCACGGAGTCCCTGCGGGTGGGCTGACCGCAGAGGCGTTCGGCACGACGTACGCGAAGAGGGCCGCACCCACGGGGGGTGCGGCCCTCTTCGCGTGCCCGCGCCCCGCGCCACCCGGCCGGCGTACGACGAAGGGCCCCTCCCCCGTCGCGTGAACGACGGGGAAGGGGCCCCTGCCAAACCAGGCACCCGCCGGAGCGGGCTGCCAGGTCAGAACACGAAATTACTTCGTGATCTTGGTGACCTGGCCGGCGCCCACGGTACGACCACCCTCACGGATGGCGAACTTGAGGCCTTCCTCCATGGCGACCGGCTGAATCAGCGTGACCGTCATCTCGGTGTTGTCGCCCGGCATGACCATCTCCGTGCCGGCCGGCAGGGTGACGACACCCGTGACGTCCGTGGTACGGAAGTAGAACTGCGGACGGTAGTTGTTGAAGAAGGGGGTGTGACGGCCACCCTCGTCCTTCGACAGGATGTACGACTGGGCCTCGAACTCGGTGTGCGGCGTGACCGAACCGGGCTTGATGATGACCTGGCCGCGCTCGACGTCCTCGCGCTTGATGCCACGGAGGAGCAGACCGACGTTCTCGCCCGCCTGGCCCTCGTCGAGCAGCTTGCGGAACATCTCGATACCGGTGACCGTGGTGGTGGTCTTGGTCTCCTTGATACCGATGATGTCGACGGTCTCGTTGACCTTCAGGACACCACGCTCGATACGGCCGGTGACGACGGTACCGCGACCGGTGATCGTGAAGACGTCCTCGACGGGCATGAGGAACGGCAGCTCGGTGTCACGCGGCGGGGTCGGGATGGCCTCGTCGACGGCAGCCATGAGGCCGAGAAGCTTCTCGCCCCACTCCTTGTCGCCCTCGAGCGCCTTCAGCGCGGAGACGCGGACGACCGGAAGGTCGTCGCCCGGGAAGTCGTAGTCGGAGAGGAGCTCACGAACCTCGAGCTCGACGAGCTCCAGGATCTCCTCGTCGTCCACCATGTCGGCCTTGTTCAGGGCGACGACGATGTACGGAACGCCGACCTGGCGGGCCAGGAGCACGTGCTCCTTGGTCTGCGGCATCGGGCCGTCGGTGGCGGCGACCACGAGGATCGCGCCGTCCATCTGCGCGGCACCGGTGATCATGTTCTTGATGTAGTCCGCGTGACCCGGGCAGTCGACGTGGGCGTAGTGACGCGCCTCGGTCTGGTACTCGACGTGCGCGATGGAGATGGTGATACCGCGCTGGCGCTCTTCGGGAGCCTTGTCGATCTGGTCGAAGGCCGAGGCCTCGTTCAGGTCCGGGTACGCGTCATGCAGCACCTTGGTAATGGCGGCCGTGAGGGTCGTCTTACCGTGGTCAATGTGACCGATGGTGCCGATGTTGACGTGCGGCTTAGTCCGCTCGAACTTCGCCTTCGCCACGGGGTCCTCCTGGAGAGTGGTTCTGTACGCCTTACAGATCGGCGCCAGGTGATCTTTGCTGGATAGCCGGTTCCCCGGGGCAACGGGAGGGTTGCTCCTGTTGCCCCAGAGGCTCCGGTGACAAGCCTAAAGCGTGTACTCGGAAGAGTTACTCGCCCTTGGCCTTCGCGATGATCTCCTCAGCGACGTTCCGGGGAACCTCGGCGTAGGAGTCGAACTGCATCGAGTAGCTGGCGCGACCCGAGGTCTTGCTGCGGAGGTCTCCGACGTAGCCGAACATCTCCGAGAGGGGCACGAGGCCCTTCACGAGGCGCGCACCGTGACGCTCCTCCATGGCCTGGATCTGGCCACGGCGGGAGTTGATGTCACCGATGACGTCACCCATGGACTCCTCCGGCGTGGTGACCTCGACGGCCATCATCGGCTCGAGGAGCACGGGAGAAGCCTTGCGCGCGGCCTCCTTGAAGGCCTGCGAACCGGCGATCTTGAACGCGAGCTCGGAGGAGTCGACCTCGTGGTAGCCACCGTCGAGAAGAATGACGCGGACGCCAGTCATCTCGTAGCCGGCGAGGATGCCGAACTTCATGGCTTCCTGCGCACCGGCGTCGACCGAGGGGATGTACTCCCTCGGGATGCGGCCACCGGTGACCTTGTTCACGAACTCGTACGCCGGACCGTCGGCCTCGAGGATCGGCTCGATCGCGATCTGCACCTTGGCGAACTGACCGGTACCACCGGTCTGCTTCTTGTGGGTGTAGTCGTGACGCTCCACCGTCTGGCGGATCGTCTCGCGGTAAGCGACCTGCGGCTTGCCGACGTTGGCCTCGACCTTGAACTCGCGCTTCATACGGTCGACCAGCACCTCGAGGTGCAGCTCGCCCATACCGCCGAGGATGGTCTGGCCGGTCTCTTCGTCCGAGTGAACGTGGAAGGAGGGGTCCTCCTCCGCGAGAGACTGGATGGCGACACCCAGCTTCTCCTGGTCACCCTTGGACTTGGGCTCGATGGCGACCTGAATGACCGGAGCCGGGAAGTCCATGGACTCCAGGATGACCGGGTTCTTGTCGTCACACAGCGTCTCACCGGTGGTGGTCTGCTTCAGGCCCATGACGGCGACGATGTCACCGGCGCCCACCGCTTCGATCTCTTCACGCTTGTTCGCGTGCATGCGGTAGATCTTGCCGATGCGCTCCTTCTTGCCCTTGACGGAGTTCAGCACCGCAGTGCCGGCCTCCAGGCGGCCCGAGTAAACCCGGACGAAGGTGAGCTTGCCGAGGTGCGGGTCGCGCATGATCTTGAACGCGAGCGCCGCGAGGGGCTCCTCGTCAGACGGCTTGCGCTTCACGACGACCTCGGCGTCCTTGACGTCGTGGCCTTCGATGGCCTCGATGTCCAGGGGCGAGGGGAGGTAGCGGACGACGGCGTCGAGCAGGGGCTGAACGCCCTTGTTCTTGAACGCCGTGCCACAGAACACCGCGGTGATCGTGGCGCCCTTGTCACCCTTGGAGCCGATGATGATGCGACGCACAGCGGCGTGCAGCTGCTCGACGGTGGGCTCGACGCCCTCCAGGAACAGCTCCATGATCTGGTCGTCGTTCTCGGCGACCGTCTCGACCAGCTTGGCGTGCCACTCTTCAGCGGCTTCCTTGTGGGTGTCCGGGATGTCGACGATGTCGTACATCTCGCCCTTGGTCGCCTCGGCGGACCAGACGAACGCCTTCATGGTGACCAGGTCGACAACGCCCTGGAAGTCCATCTCGGCACCGATGGGGAGCTGCATGACGATCGGAACCGCACCGAGGCGGTCCTTGATCATCTCGACACAGCGGTGGAACTCGGCGCCGGTGCGGTCCAGCTTGTTGACGAAGCAGATGCGCGGCACGCCGTAGCGGTCGGCCTGACGCCAAACGGTCTCGGACTGCGGCTCCACACCGGCGACACCGTCGAACACGGTGACGGCACCGTCGAGGACGCGGAGCGAACGCTCCACCTCGACCGTGAAGTCAACGTGACCCGGGGTGTCGATGATGTTGATGGTGTGGTCGACGTCCTCGAGCGGCCAGTGGCAGGTCGTCGCGGCGGACGTGATCGTGATGCCGCGCTCCTGCTCCTGCTCCATCCAGTCCATCGTGGCAGCGCCGTCGTGGACTTCACCGATCTTGTAAGACACACCGGTGTAGAACAGGATGCGCTCGGTGGTGGTCGTCTTGCCCGCGTCGATGTGAGCCATGATGCCGATGTTGCGCACCTTGGCCAGGTCAAGCGAAGTGGTAGCCATATCGGCTCAGTCTTCTCTCGGTCTCGATGTGGGTTGGGACTACCAGCGGTAGTGCGCGAAGGCCTTGTTGGACTCGGCCATCTTGTGCGTGTCCTCACGCTTCTTGACGGCCGCACCGAGGCCGTTCGAGGCGTCGAGGAGCTCGTTCATGAGGCGCTCGGTCATGGTCTTCTCGCGACGGGCGCGGGAGTAGCCCACGATCCAGCGCAGCGAGAGGGTCGCCGCGCGACCGGGCTTGACCTCGATCGGCACCTGGTAGGTGGCGCCACCGACACGGCGGGACTTGACCTCGAGGGACGGCTTGACGTTCTCGAGCGCGCGCTTCAGCGTGATGACCGGGTCGTTGCCGGTCTTCTCGCGGAGGCCTTCCATGGCGCCGTAAACGATGCGCTCGGCGGTGGAGCGCTTGCCGTTCATGAGGATCTTGTTGATGAGCGACGTCACCAGAGGAGATGCATAGACCGGGTCGATGATGACCGGGCGCTTCGGGGCGGGGCCCTTACGAGGCATTTCTACTTCTCCTTCTTGGCGCCGTAGCGGCTGCGGGCCTGCTTGCGGTTCTTGACAGCCTGGGTGTCAAGCGCACCGCGGATGATCTTGTAACGAACACCCGGCAGGTCCTTCACACGGCCACCACGCACGAGCACGATCGAGTGCTCCTGCAGGTTGTGTCCCTCACCCGGAATGTAGGCCGTGACCTCGATGCCGGAGGTCAGACGCACACGCGCGACCTTACGGAGCGCCGAGTTCGGCTTCTTCGGGGTGGTCGTGAACACACGCGTGCAGACGCCGCGACGCTGGGGCGAAGCCTCAAGCGCGGGGGTCTTTGTCTTCTCGACCTTGTCCTGCCGGCCCTTACGGACCAGCTGCTGGATCGTAGGCACTACTTCTCCGGTTTCTGTGTGCCGTGTAGTGAAGCTAACCTGGAACATTTACCGACCCACGCGGTCGGGTGTGTCGGATCCGGCGGACTTCCACGCAAGCACGGAAACGCATGAATCGCGGTGGCTGATACGGCTCAAGTGCGGTTGATGGACACGCACAGGAGCCCAGGCACACCCCAGGCACAAGGTCTGAGCGTACCCACCGCATCCACTCCGGTCAAAACAAAAGCCCCCGCCGCAGGACGGCGAAGGACCCGCCGACCAGTCGCCACAAGGCTGAAGCGGGGGTGTGGTCCCTCCGATGTGCGCACGTGGTGCGCGTGTGCTAAGTCCGGGCGGGGCGGGCGGGCGGCCGACACCGCCCGCTCCGCCCGGGCGGAGCGGATCAGTCCCGCGCCCGGCGGCGGCCTTCCGTGGCGGCCGGCGCATCAGAAGACGCGTCGCCCCCGGCCCCGTCCGGCTCCAGGAACTGGCTGACGACCTTGACGAAGACCTCGCGCCGGCCCTCGGGGACCCCGAGCCACCGGGCGAAGTCGTCGATGGTCGGCGGCTTGCCGCCCGGCGGCAGGTCCTGGGAGCCCAGCGGGAGCTCGTCGGGGCTGACCCGGCCGGACCGGATCAGCATGTCGCGCACGGAGACGCCCAGCAGCGGGGCGATCCGGCGCATCGTCTCCAGGTCGGGCATGCTCTGCCGCTGGAGCAGCCGGGTGACGGCGGCCCGGTGGACCCCCGCCTCGTCGGCGATCCTCGACTTGCCGCCGCCCCTGGGGTTGTCGATGTCGTAGCCGCGCTGCCGCATCAGTCCTTCGACCCAGGCCGCGAACGCGTCCAATTCGAGAGTGCTCATGTGCCGCTCCTCAAGTCCGCAGTCCGCACCATGAGATCACAGCCTACCGTGCTTGCGCGCACAGAATTATACCCTTCACCAATTAGGCACACCTTAAGTAGAGGGATCTTGATTGCGTGCTCGCACGCAACGTGTAACAGTGGGCTGGCCGTGAGCCACGGCAGCCCCACCGTCGCGGAGTCGCCATGCCCTTTGTTCCGTACTCAGCCCCGCCCGACACCGCCCCCTCGCCCTGGCAGGCCTCCGCCGCGTGCGCCGCCCTCCCCCCGGACGTCGTCTTCGCGCGGCGGGCCAAGGACGCGGCCCCCGCCCTGCGCGCCTGCGCCGCCTGCCCCGTCCGGCGCGAGTGCGAAGAGGCCGTCGCGCCGTCCGAGAGCTGGTTCGACGGAGTCTGCGCCGGACGCCTGTGGCGCAACGGCCGGCCCGCCGCCATCCCCTCTTCCCCCGGGAGCCTCCGTGCCTGACCGCACCGCCGGCGACACCACCGGCCACAACGCCGGCCACAACTCCGGCGACACCGCACTCTGGATCGCCTCGCTGATCCGCCAGTTCCCCGAACTCTGCGAGGGGTCCATGCGTGGCGGGCGGTCCGGGCGGGGTGGGTGGCCCCCGTTCGCGGGTCGGGGGTCCGGGTTCCAACTGCCGTCCTGCGCGAGATTTCCCGGGGTCGGCTCAGCCGGGGCGCCGAGGAGGGTTCTGCCGCAGCCGGGGCAGAAGCGAGCGGCGGGCGGGGCCTCTACCCCACACTGACCACACGTCGCGCTGGACTCGCCCATACCGGCACCTGCCCTGTCCGACCCCCTGCCCCTTGATCGTTCTGCACCATTCTATTCCTCGGCCGCGTCCACCGCGCGAGCTGTCCCGCCCCGACGGGGATCCGGCAAGCCGTCGAGCGAGGGCGGGTCAGCGACGGGTCAGCGACGGCCGGTGGACAGGATGACGAGGAACTGGCCGCCGCCCGCCTCGATGCCGGCGGTCACCGGCAGCCCCGGTACCAGTCGGGAGAACCGGTCCACCAGCCAATTCGCCGCCCCTTGGGCGTCCTTCTTCGTCGGACAACGGCCCACCATCTCGCGGCCCCCCTTGCGCTCCAGCCTCGCGGCAACGGCGATCAGCGGCGCGGGTTCGACCACGTACAGGTGCTCCGGCCAGGCGATGACCACCTTGACCGCACCCTTGCGGCTATTGCACCCGCGGTGCGCGAGCCGCTCGGCGACCTTGGCCTTCCGGTCCGCGGTCCGGCTGTCGACACTGGGCCCCCGCGCGTCGTTCACCGACTCGTCCGGGTCGACCGGTTCGTCACACACCCAGCATCGCCAGCCGTCGCGCTCGGCCACATCATCAAGGAGACTCATCCGAGCAAACTACCTGCCCGGCCGCCGCCCCGCGCACCAGGGCCCTTACGCTGAGGACTGCCCCGTCCCCGCCACGTTCTGCAACGACCTTCAGATCGTGTCTCTTTGGCGGGCTGGTGCGGGTACGACATCGAGCTGCTGCTCGGTGCGCTCGAGCCAGCTCCGGTACCAGTGTGCGAAGTCATGCCCGGTCGGCTCGATCCCTCGGTCCATCGGCCTCAGGTCCTCCCAGATGGCGCCTCGGTGCGGGCCCGTCATCACCATCAGCGACGCATAGCCGCATCCCTGCTCGCTGAGGAACACCGCGCCCGCCTCCTGAGCGTCGTTCAGCTCCTCGTAGCGCGCGTCCCAGGCCGCGTACGCGCGACGGAAGGCGTCATCGGCCGTAAAGGCGTCCTCTTGGGGTTCCTGGGTCTCGAGCGTGGCGAGCTCACTCCGCAGCGCCTCGGCCACGAAGGGCCGTCCGGCGAACCCGGCCGTGGTCGGCTGCGCGGGGCAGGCGAGGCCGATACCGAGCCACTGCCACGCACCGTTGTCGAAGACCGGTGTCATCAGGCCGTAGTGGGGGCCGGCGCCCCCTCCTCCGACGCGGAGCAGAAAACTCCGATACTGCGCGGGCAGACCAACGCCCAGGTCCGCTTCCAGCGCCTGGAGCTGCTCCTCCCCCATGACCGGGCCGAGGCGAAAGCCATGCCCATTCGCCCCGAAAACCTCCTCCGCCCCGGGGTGTTCGGCGAGTCGGAGCACCCGCTCCCGCACTCCAGCCCATGTGTCCTCACTCATGGGCACACGCTAGTGAGAGGTGCACCGCACCTGCACGCCGTTTTTCTGCCGGAGCAGGGGTACACAGCACTGCACGGCACTGCACGGCACCCAACCCCTCATCGACGGATGCCTGCCGGATCGGCCGCTTCCCCGTCTGCCCGGGACTCGGCGCCCGAGCCGGGCCCGAACCCCCTGATGATCAGCCACCCGGCCAGCGCCAGCTCCCAGGCGAACACCGGGAGGGCGGCGGCCGCCCCCGCCGCGGAGAGCTGCGCGTAGGCCCCGAACATCACGGCGACGGCCGAGGCGCAGATCAGCGGCCCGCCGACCAGCCCGAGTACGGCGATGAAGCGCGGTACGAGCCGTGCGCGGTACGCCAGGTACGCGAGCAGGACGGTGTTCAGGCCGAGGGCGATGTTGGGCCCGAGCAGGAACGTCCAGTCGTGCACGGCCGCCAACGCGAGGTCGGCGCCGTCCGCCGCCCCCGCGTCCCGCCGCAGGGTGACGAGCGCCAGGACGGCGACGATCCCGACGGCGATGACGGCCGCCTCCAGCAGCCGCCCGAAGGCGTACCCGAGCGCGAGCCCCTCGCCGTGGCGCCGCAGGACGGGGAACAGCGCCGCCCCGGTACCGGTCACCGCCACCACCAGCACCACCTCGCAGACCACTCCGAGCAGCGCCATCGTGTCGGCGCCCTGCGCGAGCCGGCCGTCCGCCGCGCCCAGCAGGGGGCGGTACAGAGCCGCCCCGGCTATCGCGGCTATCTCCGTCAGCAGGAACAGCAACCCGGCGGCCACTGCGGTTCTCCGGTCCGGACTCATCTTCTCGGCACCTCTCACTCGATAGTGGTGTACGCCGTACACCTGAGGGCGACCATAGGTGTACGACGTACACTCGTCAAGGAGGGGACGCTGTCGAGGAGGGAAGGGGACCAACCGGAATGACCCGGCAGGAAGCCACGCACACGCGCACGCAACGGATCCCGTTGAACAGGGACCGCGTCCTGCGCGCCGCCGTCGCGCTCGCCGACGCCACCGGCATCGACGCGCTCAGCATGCGCAGGCTCGCGCAGGAGCTGAACGTCGTACCGATGGCCCTCTACAAGCACGTGGCCAACAAGGAGGAGCTGCTCGACGGCATGGCCGACGCCGTCGTGGGCGAGATCGACCCGCCGGCCGCGGGCCCCGACTGGCAGCGCGTGGTCCGGGGACGGATCCTCTCGGCCCGGCAGGTCCTGCTGCGCCACCCCTGGGCGGCCCGGGTCATCGAGTCGCGGACCGGACCCACCCCGGCCGTGCTGGCGTACCTGGACTCGATGGCCGGGACCTTCCGGAACGGCGGCCTCTCCGCCGACCTCGCGCACCACGTCATGCACGCGATGGGCAGCCGCCTGCTCGGCTTCAGCCAGGAACTGTTCGACACCTCGGGTCCCTCCGGCCCGCCGGACCCCGCACTGGCGGCGCACTACCCGCACATCGCGGAACTGGCGGCGACGGCCGCACACGACGGGGGCTCCACGGTCGGTGGCGGCTGCGACGACCAGTTCGAGTTCGAATTCGCCCTGGACCTCCTACTGGACGGCTTCGAAAGCCTCCGCCGCCAGGGCTGGACGTCCGCGCGGAAGCCGTAGCGGGCGCGGTGTCGTGGGCCAGATTCGGCGTCGGGGAGGGGAAGGTCGCGCAACGGACGGAGTCAGGCCCAGGGGTCATCACATGACGTCTGAGGAACTGGTATTCGATCACGAGAGGGTACGTGTTCACGGTTCGCCGTGATGACGGCGGGCGAGTACAACGTCGAACTGCCGACGGAGCTGACCGTACGCCTGGCCGCCAGCCCCGAGGCCCTGGTACGGATACACGCCATCGCGTTGCCCGGCCTGCCGGACGAGACGCGACTGTCACTGGTCGAGGATCCGCATCCCAGGGTCCGGGCCCACGCCATCGACTCCTGGAGCTGGCCTCGGCTGCGCCCGGAGGTCCGAGCCGCGGCCGAGGCCGACGGCGACCCCCTGGTACGCGAGGCGGTCGAGCGTGCCGGCCGCATCGACCTGCCCCTGCCGACGACGCTCGCGGACTTCCTCGCGGAACCGGACGAACGACGCCGCGACGACGCCGCATACCGTGCACCCGTCGACGCGGATCTGGCCGCCCATCTCGTCGCCCACGCCGACAGTTCGCGGCGTCGTGGAGCCGTCTGGAACCCGCACGTCCCCGCGGCGCTCGCCCTCACGCTGGCCACCGACCCCGAGCCCCACGTCCGTTTCGCCTTGTCCCTTCGCGCGGAGATCACCGAGGAGCAGCGGTCTTCGATCGACCACACCGTGCCCGAGGGCCGCTATCCGGTGCCGGCTTGGGTGGAGGAACGATTCGGCGACCCGGATGCGCTGCGGGAGATCGCGGCCTCCCACCACGTCCTGCTACGACGGGGCGTCACGTGCGCGCCCGAGCTTCCCGGCGATGTGATCGAGCGGTTGGCGGCCGACGACGACTACTTCGTCCGGCTGATGCTCTGCGAGAACGACCATGCTCCGCACGAGCTGCTCGTGGAGATGTTCGCCGACTGGAAGGGTCTGAGCTGGGGGATGCTGGCCAGCCGCCGGAACTTCGCCCGGCCCGGCCTGGCCCGGTCCGCGGACGACCCGAACTACCGGCTGCGGCTCGCGGCCCTGTCCGACCCGCAGGCCACACCGGAACTCGTGGAGCGGCTGTCCCACGACCCGGACGACACCGTGCGCGGCCGTGCGGCGGCCGACCCGCGCCTTCCCCACGCGCGGCTCGTCGAACTCCTGGGCAGCAACCGCATGCCGTACACAGCAGCCCTCAATCCCGCGCTGCCCGCCCCGCTCATGCACCGGCTGCTCGACATCGCGGGCGTCAAGCGCTGAGTACGTTCGGGGCCCCCGGGCCGGGGGCCATGGGCCGGGGGCCATGGGCCGGGCTCAGGGCGCGGTGACCGCCGACAGCCGGGCCTGGGCGCCGATCACGGTGCCGCGGTACGCGGTCACCAGCACCCGGTCCCCGGCGACCACCGCAGGGCCCGTGGTCGAGGCCCACGACCCGTCCGCGGCACGAGCCGACCCGTCGTCCGGATCCCGGCTCCAGAGCGCCGCTCCGGTCTCCGCGTCCACGGCACACAGGTCGCCGTCGCCGACCGACAGGAACAACAGCCCGGCCGCCGCCGCGAGAGGGCGGGTCCGCCCGTCACGGTCCGCTTGCCGGCGGGGCTCCCCCGTCGAGCGGCGCCAGGCGGAGAGCCTGCACTCCGGGGAGCCGTGCAGGACCAGGTCGCCGAGTCCCGACATCCACGCCCTCCCCCGCTCGCCGCCGGCATCGAACCCGCACGGCCGCGGAGACACGACACGCCCCCGTTCGACGATCCGCCAAGGCACCGCCGAGTGGCTGTCCATCACCGCGCTTTCGAGTGACACCGCAGCTCGGCGCCGTGCGGGGGGCCACCGCGGTCCTCCACGATCTCAGGCGGTCGGTCATGTTCCGGTCATGATCCGTCGCCATGCAGCGGAGGAAATCACGTGCAGGTCCTGCTCGTCGCGAGCGCCTTCAACAGCCTCACGCAGCGCGTCCACGCCGAACTGCGCGAGCACGGCCACCAGGTGGTGGTCGAACTCGCCCTGCCCGGCGCCGCCTTGGCCGAGGTCGTGGAACACCATCAGCCGGACCTGATCCTCGCGCCCATGCTGCGCACGGCCATCCCGCCCGAGGTGTGGTCCACCCGCACCTGCCTGATCGTCCACCCGGGGCCGGTCGGCGACCGCGGCCCCGCCTCCCTCGACCGGGCCGTCCAGGGAGGGCTCACGCGCTGGGCCGTCACCGTCCTGCAGGCCGTCGGGGGGATGGACGCCGGTGACGTCTGGGCCACCGTCGAATGCGCCGTCCCCCCGGTCGCGAAGAGCGACCTGTACCGCGGGGAGATCGCCGACGCCGCGCTGGAGGCGGTCCTGCTCGCCGTCGACCGCTTCGCCTCCGGCACCTACACCCCGCAGCCCCAGATCACCGGCCACGCCCTGCCGTACCTGCGCCAGGAACACCGTCGCATCGACTGGCAGACGGACTCCACGGAGCGCGTGCTGCGCGTCCTTCGGGCCGCGGACTCCCAGCCCGGCGTACGGGACGAGTTGCTCGGCGGCGAGTGGTACCTGCACGGCGGCCACCCGGAGGAGACGCTGAGCGGCCGCCCGGGCGAACTGCTGGCCACCCGCGCCGGGGCCGTCTGCCGAGCCACCGCCGACGGGGCCGTCTGGATCCCCGAACTCCGGGCGCGGCGCGTTCCCGGGGAACCGGCCCCCCTGAAACTCCCCGCCACCGTGGCCCTCGGCGACCTGCTACGCCCGCCCCACCTGCCGCGACCGCTCCCGGAGCTCCCCGCTCCGGTGCTCGGCACCGCCACCGACACCGCCACCGGCACCGGCACCGGCACCACCCACCGGCGCACCTGGTCCGAGATCGACTACCGGGAGGAAGGCGGGGCGGGGTTCCTGACGTTCTCCTTCCCCGGCGGGGCGATGAGCACCGAGCGGTGCCGGCGCCTGCTCGATGCCTACCGGACCGCCTGCTCCCGCCCCACCTCGGTACTCGTCCTCAGCGGCGGCCGCGACTTCTTCTCCAACGGGATCCACCTGGGCGTCATCGAGGCCGCCGCCGACCCGGCCGAGGAGTCCTGGGCGAACATCAACGCCATGGACGATCTCGTCGAAGCCGTCCTCACCACCACCGACCGCCTCGTCGTCGCGGCCCTCGGCGGCAACGCCGCCGCCGGCGGAGCCGTTCTCGCCCTCGCCGCCGACGAGGTCTGGTGCCGGTCAGGCGTGGTCCTGAACCCCCACTACCGCCTGATGGGGCTGTACGGCTCGGAGTACTGGACGTACACCCTGCCGCGCCGGGCCGGGGCGGAGGCCACCGCGCGGCTCACCCGCGACGCCCTGCCCGTCGGCTCCGCCACCGCGGTGCGGCTCGGGCTGGCCGACCGTACGCTCGCCTGCGCGTCGGGGGCCTTCGACGACGTCACGGCCCGGCTCGCCGTCCGGTTGGCCGGTTCACCGACGGTGCAGGCGCGGATCGCCGGGAAGAAGGCGCGGCGCGAGCTCGACGAGTCGGTCCGGCCGCTGGCCTCGTACCGGGAGGCCGAGCTGGCCCGGATGCGGGACACCTTCTTCGACCCCGAGGCCCCGTACCACGCCCTGCGCAGGGCGTTCGTACGCAAGGAGGCCCCGGCCTCCACCCCGGCGCACCTGGCCCGCGCTCACGGTGGCCCGATCGGTGCGGGGCCCGGGCACGCGTACGCGCCCGGTGACGGCACCGGGCCGACTCACTGGACTGGGCGTACATGACCGGGCACCCGGACCGGCCACCTGTTAGCAAGGAGGGTGGGGCCGCCGTACAGGCCGCACCTCCCCTCCCCCTCGACTCCCCCCAGGAGGCATCCGGATGGACACAGCCGCGCCGACCGAGGCCGAGGACCCTCCGATCCACATCCTCTGGATCAACGCGGGGCTGAGCTGCGACGGCGACTCCGTGTCGCTGACCGCGGCCATGCAGCCCAGCATCGAGGAGATCGTGCTGGGTGTGCTGCCCGGTCTGCCCAAGATCGCCGTGCACTGGCCGCTGATCGACTTCGAATGCGGTCCCGTGGGGGGCGCGGACACGTTCATCGAATGGTTCTTCAAGGGGGAACGCGGCGAGATCGACCCCTTCGTGCTCGTCGTGGAGGGCTCCATCCCCAACGAAAGCATCAAGCCCGAGGGCTACTGGTGCGGTTTCGGCGACAATCCGGAGACCGGTCAGCCCATCACCACCAGCGAGTGGATCGACCGGCTGGCGCCCAAGGCCCTCGCGGTCGTCGCCATCGGCACCTGCGCCACGTACGGCGGCATCCACGCGATGGAGGGCAACCCGACCGGCGCCATGGGCCTGCCCGACTACCTCGGATGGGACTGGAAGTCCAAGGCGGGCATCCCGATCGTGTGCGTGCCCGGATGCCCGATCCAGCCCGACAACTTCTCCGAGACGCTCACCTACCTGCTCTACCAGGCGGCCGGCTCGGCCCCGATGATCCCGCTCGACGACAAGCTGCGCCCCACCTGGCTGTTCGGCGCGACCGTGCACGAGGGCTGCGACCGGGCCGGCTACTACGAGCAGGGGCAGTTCGCCCACACCTACGACTCCCCGAAGTGCCTGGTCAAGCTGGGCTGCTGGGGTCCGGTCGTCAAGTGCAACGTGCCCAAGCGCGGCTGGATGAACGGCATCGGCGGCTGTCCGAACGTGGGCGGCATCTGCATCGCCTGCACCATGCCCGGGTTCCCCGACAAGTTCATGCCCTTCATGGACGAACCGCCCGGCGGCAAGGTGTCCAGCGCCGCCAGCGGCGCCTACGGGGCGGTGATCCGCAAACTCCGGGCCATCACGGCGCACACCGTGGACCAGGAGCCGAAGTGGCGCCGCCGCGGGGAGAAGCTGACCACCGGCTACCGCCCGCCCTGGTGAGCGGCCGGGTCGCACCCGCACCCGCCCCCAGACTCCCATCCGCACCCGCACCCGCACCCGCACTCCTGTGAGAACAACCGATCCAGCACCGAAGGGTCACGGCAGACACGATGGCACCGAAGACGAAGGCAACCGGCGACGGCAGCGGCCTGGTGGAGATGGCCTGGGATCCGATCACCCGGATCGTGGGCAGTCTCGGCATCCACACGAAGATCGACTTCAAGCAGAAGCGAGTCGCGGAGTGCTACAGCACCTCGTCGGTCTTCCGCGGCTACAGCGTCTTCATGCGCGGCAAGGACCCCCGCGACGCGCACTTCATCACCAGCCGCATCTGCGGCATCTGCGGTGACAACCACGCCACCTGCTCCGTCTACGCGCAGAACATGGCCTACGGGGTGAAGCCTCCCCACCTCGCCGAGTGGATCATCAACCTGGGCGAGTCGGCGGAGTACATGTTCGACCACAACATCTTCCAGGAGAACCTGGTCGGGGTCGACTACTGCGAGAAGATGGTCCGCGAGACCAACCCCGGCGTCCTGGAACTGGCCGAGCGCACCGCCGCCCCCCACGCGGGCGAGCACGGCTTCAAGACCATCGCCGACATCATGCGCTCGCTCAACCCCATCGAGGGCGAGTTCTACCGCGAGGCCCTCCAGGTCAGCCGCTACACCCGTGAGATGTTCTGTCTGATGGAGGGGCGTCACGTGCACCCCTCCACCCTCTACCCGGGTGGCGTCGGCACCATCGCCTCCGTCCAGCTCTTCACGGACTACATGAGCCGCCTCATGCGGTACTGCGAGTTCATGAAGCGCGTCGTCCCGCTCCACGACGACCTCTTCGACTTCTTCTACGAGGCCCTGCCCGGGTACGAGGAGGTCGGCCGCCGGCGCGTGCTGCTGGGCTGCTGGGGTGCCCTCAACGACCCCGAGCACTGCGACTTCACCTACGCCAACATGACGGACTGGGGACGGAAGATGTTCGTCACCCCGGGCATCGTGGTGGACGGGAAGCTCGTCACCAACGACCTCACCGAGATCAACCTCGGCATCCG
The DNA here is from genome assembly GCF_003287915.1 of Streptomyces sp. ICC4. NCBI lineage: Bacteria > Bacillati > Actinomycetota > Actinomycetes > Kitasatosporales > Streptomycetaceae > Streptomyces > Streptomyces sp. ICC4. The sequence goes on from NZ_CP030286.1 coordinate 1,945,681, forward strand.
GATCCTGCTCGGCAGTTCGTACTACGACGATTGGGAGGGCCAGGAGAAGTTCGTCACCCACGACCCGCTCGGCAACCCGGTCGACGCCCGTCACCCCTGGAACCAGCACACCATCCCCGCCCCGCAGAAGCGGAACTTCGACGACAAGTACAGCTGGGTGATGTCCCCGCGCTGGTTCGACGGCAAGGACCACCTCGCTCTCGACACCGGCGGCGGCCCGCTCGCCCGCCTGTGGTCCACCGCTCTGTCGGGGCTGGTGAACACCGACTACGTCCAGGCCACCGGACACAGCGTCGTCATCACCCTCCCCCGCACCATGACCAAGCCCGAGACGCGCTTCGAGTGGAAGATCCCGAAGTGGAGCAACGCGCTGGAGCGCAACCGCGCCCGCACGTACTTCCAGGCGTACGCGGCCGCCATCGCCCTGCACTGCGCCGAGAAGGGTCTGGCGGAGGTCCGCGCCGGCCGGACGCAGACCTGGGAGAAGTTCGAGGTCCCGGACGAGGGCCTCGGCGTCGGCTTCACGGAGGCCGTCCGCGGGGTGCTCTCGCACCACATGGTGATCCGCGACGGCAAGATCGCCAACTATCACCCCTACCCGCCGACCCCTTGGAACGCGAGCACCCGCGACACCTTCGGCACGCCGGGGCCCTACGAGGACGCGGTGCAGAACACCCCGATCTTCGAGGAGAACACCCCGGAGAACTTCAAGGGCATCGACATCATGCGGGCCGTGCGCAGCTTCGATCCCTGCCTCCCGTGCGGGGTCCACATGTACGTGGGCGGCGGCCAGACGGTGAAGCAGATGCACGTGCCCACCGGCCTGAGCGGACTGGGCGGATGAGCGCCGGCCAGAGCGTGCGCGCCGATGCCCGCCAGACGGGGGTGCGGGTCGAGGAGGTCCTCGACCGGCTCGCCGCCACCGGAGACCGGGAAGTGTGCGCGGCCGCCGAGGAACTGGTGCGCGTCCTCATGGACTTCTACGGCGCCGGGCTCGCCCGGATCGTCGCCGGCCTCGGCGAGGCCCCGCTCTCCCGACTCCTCGACGACGAACTCGTGGCGAGCCTGCTCGCCCTGCACGACCTGCACCCCGAGGACGTGGACGCCCGCATCGCCCGCGCCCTGGCGAGCGCGCGGGAACCCGTGGAGGTCCTCGGCTTCGACGAGGCCACCGGAACGCTGCGGCTGCGGTCCGCGCCCGGTGGGGGCTGCGGTTGCGGCAGCGCCGAAGCCGGCGCGGGCCCCTCCCGGGCCGTCGAGGACGCCCTCGCCTGCTTCGCCCCCGAGGTGATGACCGTGGAGATGGCGCCGGCCGAGGCCCCGGCGCCGGTCCTGCTCCAGATCGGGACCGGCCCGCAGACCCCGGCGCCCACCCCGGCGCAGACCCCGGCACGGACCCGGTGAGCGGCTCCCCGGGGTGGTCCCCGCCCGCCGCCCGTACGGACGGCGGGCCCGGCCCGGGCGCGCCGGGCGCCCCGCGCGGTCTGCGCCGGTTCGCCGGTGCGCGCCCGGTCCGTCCGGAGGTCTGCGGGCTGTGCGGTGTGGTGGTCGCCGAGAACGCGCACCGCCACGTCGTGGAGACCGAGAAGCGGGCGCTGGTGTGCGCCTGCACCGCGTGCGCCCTGCTGTTCGACAGGCCCGGCGTCGCCACCGGCCGCTTCCGCGCCGTCCCGAACCGCTATCTCGCCGACCCCGACCACCGGCTCGACGACGGTGCCTGGGAGTTGCTGCAGATCCCGGTCGGCGTCGCCTTCTTCTTCCGCAACGCCGCCCTCGACCGTCTCGTCGCGCTCTACCCGAGCCCGGCCGGCGCCACCGAGAGCGAACTCGACGCCGAGACCTGGCAGACCGTGCTCGGCGCCGGGCGCCTCGCCCCGCTCCTCGAACCCGACGTGGAGGCCCTGCTGCTGCGCCGCGAGCAGGGCCGGACCGACTGCTACCTGGTGCCGATCGACGCCTGCTACGAGCTCGTCGGGCGGATGCGCCTGCTGTGGACGGGGTTCGACGGCGGAGCCGAGGCCCGGGCAGCGCTCGCCGACTTCTTCGCCGAGGTCGGGCGGCGGGCCAAGATCCCGGCGGAGGCACCCGCGCCATGACCGACTTCGGCTTCACCTGCACCGGCGTGCGCGCCGACCCGTACGCCGCCGGACCCACCCTGGTGTTCCGGCTGCGCGTCACGGCCGGCAGCGGCCCCGAACCCACCCGGGTCCACGCGCTCGCGCTGCGCTGCCAACTGCGCATCGAACCCGCCCGGCGCGGCTACGGACCGGCCGAGGCGGCGGGCCTGGCCGACCTGTTCGGCGAGCGCGCCCGCTGGGGCACCACCCTGCAGCCCGTGCAGTTCGCGCAGGTCGCCCTCATGGTGCCCAGCTTCACCGGGGAGACCGAGATCGACGTGGTCGTGCCGTGCACCTACGACATGGACATCGCCGCGAGCCGCTACTTCAGCACCTTGGAGGACGGCGAGGCGCCATTGCTGATGCTGTTCTCCGGCACCGCCTTCACGGGGGCCGGCGGCTTCCGCGTCGAGCCCGTGCCCTGGGACCGCGAGGCCTCGTACCGGATGCCCGTGGCGGTCTGGCACGAGATGGTCGAGCAGCACTTCCCGGGCTGCGGCTGGCTCCGCCTGCCCCGGGCCGTCATGGACGAGCTGCTCGCCTTCCGCTCCCGGCACGCCCTCGCCTCCTGGGAGGCGACCGTACGGACCCTCCTGGACGCGGCGGCCGCACCCCGGCCCGATCCCGTGCAACCCTTCCGGCTGGGCGCCGCCCTGCCGCGTGTCACCGAGAGGACGGCGCCGTGACCACGGCCACCGCACTGGAGGCCCGCTTCGCGACCGCCCGGCAGGTGGCCGACGCGGTCCTCTTCGAGGGGTACGTGCTGTACCCCTACCGGGCCTCGGCGGCCAAGAACCGCATGCGCTGGCAGTTCGGCGTGCTCGTACCGCCCGCATGGGGTCCGGCGCACGAAGAGCACTCCTTCCAGCAGACCGAACTCCTCATGGAGCCCAAGGGCGAGTCGACGCTCGCCGTTGAGCTGCGGTTCCTGCACGCCCAGCGGCGCACCGTACAGCAGGCCCTGCCCGAAAGCGGGTTCGCGGAGGTCGCCGAACTGCATCTCGACGACCGGGTGCTCGTGCCCTGGGACGAGGGGGCCGAGGAGCGGGTCGAGTGGAGCGTCGACCTGGCCGAACTGACCGGAGAGGGAGTCGAGATCCCGTTCTCGCGGGACGCCCGGGAGGATACCGAGCCCGTCACCGACAGGGACGGACGGTGCGCCGGACGTCTGATGCGACGTACCGAGCGGATCGAGGGGTGCGTGCGGCTGCGTGCCACCGAACTCGACGGACCCTACCGGGTGTTGAGACTCACGGCGGTGGTGGAGAACACCAGCCCGTGGATCCCCGCCGCCGACGGTGAGGACCGTGAGGCGGCGCTGCCGCGCTCGCTCGTCGCCGCTCATCTGCTGCTGGGCCTGAGCAGCGGCTCCTTCCTGTCCATGACCGATCCGCCGGAGTGGGCCAAGGGCGCCGTCGCCTCCTGCGTCAACCGGCACACCTGGCCGGTGCTCGCCGGGGAGCCGGGCCGGGCGGACGTGGTGCTGTCCTCGCCGATCATCCTGGAGGACCATCCCGCCATCGCTCCCGAGAGCATCGGCGCGATGTACGACTCCACCGAGATCGACGAGATCCTCGCCCTGCGCACCGCCGCCCTGACCGACCAGGAGAAGCGGGAGGCGCGCGGGACGGACCCGAGGGCCGCCGCCGTGATCGACATGGCCGAGTCGATGCCCCCCGAGGTACTGGAGCGCCTGCACGGCGCCGTGCGCGCCCTGCGCGAAATCACCGGCCCGGACGGACCGGACGGCCCGGACCGGCCGGATGTCCCGGACCGGCCGGATGTCCCGGTGGACGCTCTGGAATTCTTCGACGAGCAGGCCGTGTTCAGGCCCGAGACCCCCTGGTGGGACCCGGCGCACACGGACACCGCCGATCCCGCGCGGGACCGGGTCCTCGTCGACGGCGTACCGGTCGGAGTCGGCAGCCGGGTGCTCCTGCGGCCGGGCCTGCGACGCACCGACGCCCAGGACCTGTTCCTCCTGGGCCGCGCCGCCCTGGTCGAGGCCGTCCTGCACGACGTGGACGGCGGGGTGCACCTCGCCGTCACGGTGGAGGGTGACCCCGGGGCCGACATCCGCCGGGAGCAGGGCCGGTTCCTCTACTTCCAGCCCGACGAACTCTCGCCCTTGGAGGACGCGTGAGCGGCCGCATCCTGATCGCGGGCATCGGCAACGTCTTCCTCGGCGACGACGGCTTCGGGGTGGAGACGCTGCGGCAGCTGTCCGCGTACGAACTGCCCGACCAGGTCGAGGCCGTGGACTTCGGCGTCCGGGGAATGCACCTCGCCTACCAGCTCCTCGACGGCTACGACACCCTCGTCCTGGCGGATGCCACGGCACGCGGCGGCGCCCCCGGCACGCTGTACCTCATCGAGGCCGACGAACCCGGCTCCGTCCAGCCGGGCGCCGCCCTGCTCGACGGCCACCACATGTCCCCCGACGCGGTCCTGGCCCTGCTGGGCACCCTGTGCGAGGGCACCGGAACCAACCCGCCCCGGCGGATCCTCGTCGTGGGATGCGAGCCCGCGTCGATCGCGGAGGGCATCGGGCTGAGCGGACCGGTGGCCGCCGCGGTGCCGGAGGCCGTACGGATGATCCTGGGCCTACTGCGGGACGAACTCGAAGATCGCGGCCCCGGAGATCACGGCCGTGAGGGTCAGGGCCGTGAGGGTCAGGGCCCTGAGGATCACGACCACGAAGACCATGACGTCGTGGCGGCCCCGGTCGCCGAGTTGAGGAGGACCCCGTGAAGAAGGCCGTCATCGGCGGTGCGGCCGTGGCCACGCTCGTCGCCGTGCTCAAGCAGATCCTCCCCGACATCAGGCGCTATCTGCGCATGCGCCGTATGTGACGCGTGCGGCAGCCGGTTCGGTCCTTCGGAGCGACCGAACGGCGTACGCGGCGGACCCTGCGTCGGCGTGCCCGGCCGCGGCCTCCCCGTCCTGCCGGTGTAATGAGCCCCGGCAGGACGGAGTCCGATGCACGAGATGTCGATCGCCATGGCCGTCGTGGGCCAGGTGGAGGAAGCGGCCGAGGCCGCCGGTGCGAGCGCCGTGACCGTAGTGCGCCTGCGGGTCGGGGAGTTGGCCGGAGTGGTGCCCGACGCCCTGGCCTTCTGCTTCGAACTGGCCTGCGCGGGAACGGTCCTCGAAGGTGCCGAGCTCGTCACGGAGCCGGTGTCCGCCCGCGCGAGCTGCTCCTCCTGCACCCGGGAATGGGCGGTCGGCATGCCGCCACGACTGTGCTGCCCCGGATGCGGGAGCGCCGCGCACGTGGAACTGCTCGCGGGCCGTGAGCTGCAGATCGCCAGTGTGAACTGGGACGACGGTTCCGGCGTCACCCCGGCCACGAGCACGGTCACACACCCGGCCACGCACCCGCCCACGAACCGAACTCCGAGGAGCGACGAACCATGTGCCGAGTGGTCGACCTGAAGCAGGCGGTACTCGCCAAGAACGACGCCGCCGCGCACACCCTGCGCGCCGAACTCACCGCCCGCGGCACGGTGACCGTCAACCTGCTCTCCAGCCCCGGCAGCGGAAAGACGGCCCTGCTGGAACGCGAACTGCTCCTCGCCAAGGAGCGCGGTCTCGCGGTGGCCGCCCTCACCGCCGACCTGGCCACCGAGAACGACGCGGTGCGCCTCGCGCGGTCCGGCGTACCCGTCAAGCAGGTGCTCACCGACGGGCTCTGCCACCTGGAGGCCGGGATGCTCGGCCGGCACCTGGACGGCTGGCTGCCCGATGCCACCCGGCTCCTGTTCGTGGAGAACGTGGGCAACCTCGTCTGCCCCGCCTCCTACGATCTCGGCGAGTCCCTGCGGGTCGTCCTGGCCTCGGTGACCGAGGGCGAGGACAAGCCCCTGAAGTACCCGACCGCCTTCGGTCTCGCCCAGCTCGTGGTGGTCACCAAGACCGACATCGCCGGGGCGGTCGAGTTCGACGAGGACGCGTTCCGGGCCAACGTCCAGCAGGTCAATCCAGGGGTGGAGGTGGTGCTGACGTCCGCACGCTCCGGGGCGGGGGTGGGAATCCTGCTCGACCGGGCGACCGCGGTCGCGGACGGCGCGGCAACGCACGCGCCGGTCATGGCCCGGCAAGTCTCGGGCCGGGGCACGAGCACGCACGAGCACGACCACGGGCATGGACATGGGCATGGACACGGGCACGGGCACGACCATGGCCCCGGCCCCGGCCCCGGCCCCGAGCACGGCCATCCGAGCGGGCACGGAGGAGACCACCCGCACCCGCACTCCGATCCTCAGCAGCACGTCCGTCACGCCACGGTGCAGACCCCCTGATGGAGGCGCTCCAGCGCCGCCGGGTCACCGTCCGCGGCGTGGTGCAGGGCGTCGGGTTCCGGCCGTACGTGTACACCCGCGCGACGGACCTCGGACTGGCCGGCCACGTCACCAACACCGCGGAGGGCGTCGTCGCCGAGGTGGAGGGCGCGCCGTCGGCGGTCGCGGAGTTCTGCGACCGGCTCGCGGCCGACGCTCCCCCGCTCGCCGTCGTCGACACCGTCCACCACGACGAGGTCCCGGCCGTGGGCGGGGCCGGATTCACCATCGTCGCCTCCCGGACGGGAGGCCCCGCCCGTACCCTGATCTCCCCGGACGTGGCCACCTGCGGCGACTGTCTGGCCGAGCTCGCGGACCCGGCAGACCGGCGCCACCGCCACCCCTTCATCACCTGCACGCACTGCGGGCCGCGCTTCACCATCGTCACCGCACTGCCCTACGACCGGCCGAACACCACGATGGCCGGCTTCCCGATGTGCCCCGACTGCGCACGCGAGTACGCCGACCCCGCCGACCGCCGGTTTCACGCCCAGCCCGTCGCCTGCCCGGCCTGCGGACCCCGGCTGCGGCTGCTCGCCGGAACGCCGCCGCGCGAGACGGACCCCGCCGACCCGGTGGCCGGCGCCCGGCGACTGCTCGGCGCCGGGGTGATCCTCGCCGTCAAGGGCATCGGCGGCTACCACCTCGCCTGCGACGCCGCCCACGCCGGCGCCGTACGGGAGCTGCGTCGCCGCAAGGCCCGCGGTGACAAGCCGTTCGCCCTGATGGCGCGTGACCTCCCCGCCGTCGAGGAACTCGTCCACCTCGGTCCCGAGGAGCGGACCCTGCTCACGGGGCGGGAGCGGCCCATCGTCCTGCTGCGCCGGCGCGCGGGCGCCGCGGCCCCGGCCGCCGACGTCGCCCCGGGCAGTCCCGACCTCGGGGTGATGCTCCCGTACAGCCCCTTGCACCATCTGCTGCTCGGGCTTCCCGGCGATCCCCCCGGGCCGCGGCTGCTGGTCATGACCAGCGGAAACCTCTCGGGCGAACCCATCGTCACCGATGACGCCGAGGCTCTGGAGCGGCTGGCCGGCCTCGCCGATGCCTGGCTGACCCACGACCGCCCGATCCACGTCCCGTGCGACGACTCGGTGGTCCGCGTGTGCGACGGCGAGCCGCTGACCGTCCGGCGCTCCCGCGGCTACGCCCCGCTCCCCCTGTCGCTGCCCTTGGCCGTGCCCGCGACCCTCGCGGTCGGAGGGGACCTGAAGAACGCCTTCTGCCTCGGGGAGGGACGTCGCGCCTGGCTGTCCGCCCACATCGGCGACATGGACGACCTGGCCACGCAGTACGCGTTCGAGCGCGCCGAGCGTCAGTTGGAGTCCGTCACAGGTGTCGCGCCCCGGCTGCTCGCCGCCGATCGACACCCCGGCTACCGATCCGCGCAGTGGGCGGGGCGGCACGCGGGCGACCGGCCGCTGGTGCGCGTGCAGCACCATCACGCGCACATCGCCTCGGCGATGGCGGAGCACGGCCTGGACGGCAGTCGGCGGGTCATCGGCATCGCGTTCGACGGCACCGGCTACGGGGACGACGGAGCCGTGTGGGGAGGCGAGGTCCTCCTCGCCGACTACGCCGGATACAGCCGCTTCGCACACCTCGCGTACGTACCGCTGCCGGGCGGCGACGCCGCGGTGCGCAGACCGTACCGGATGGCCCTGGCGCACCTGCGGGCCGCGGGCCTCGACTGGGCGCCGGACCTGCCCTGCACGGCGGTCTGCCCGGCCGATGAACTGCGCGTTCTGGGAAGCCAGTTGGATCGGAACCTGAACTGCGTCCCCACGTCGAGCATGGGGCGGCTGTTCGACGCCGTATCCTCGCTGGCCGGTGTCTGCCACCACTCGGGGTACGAGGCCCAGGCCGCGATCGAGCTGGAGGCCGCGGCACGCGGCGCGGGGGCAGGAGAGGGTGAGGGGGCAGCAGAGGAGGCGGGTGAGGGCTACGGGTTCTCCCTGCGGTTCCCGGCTCCCGGCGCCGGGAGTCCGGTCGTCGCCGATCCAGCGCCCGTTCTGGCCGCCGTCGTGGCCGATGTGCGCGCGGGTACCCCGCCACCCCTGATCGCGGCCCGATTCCACTCCGGCGTCGCCGGACTCGTCGCCGACCTGTGCGTCCTGGCGCGAGAGCGGTACGGCCTGGACTCCGTCGCGCTGACCGGCGGGGTCTTCTCGAACACCCTGTTGTCCTCGGCCACGGCCCGACGGCTGCGCGGACACGGCTTCACCGTGCTCCAGCACCATCGCGTCCCCCCGAACGACGGCGGCCTGGCCCTCGGCCAGCTCATGGTTGCGGCTGCCACCACGGCCACTGCCACGGCCGACTCTGCCCGCGCGACGGAACACCCACAGCAAGGAGAAGCCCATGTGCCTGGCGGTACCCGGCAGAGTGATTGACATCGGGGAGAAGGACGGCACCCGCATGGCCACCGTCGACTTCGGCGGGGTGGTCAAGGAAGTGTGCCTGGAGTACCTGCCGGACCTCCAGGTCGGCGAGTACGCGATCGTCCACGTCGGCTTCGCACTGCAGCGGCTCGACGAGGAGTCGGCCAAGCAGACCTTGGAGCTCTTCGCGGAACTCGGCATGCTCCAGGAGGAATTCGGCGATCCGTGGGAGCAGGCCGCGCAGGCCGGTGGGGCGCCGTGGCCCTTCACCGACGACTCCGACGACTCCGACGACTCCGATGACGTAGCGCAGGAGGCGACCCGGCAGTGAAGTACATCGACGAATTCCAAGACCCCGACCTCGCTCGCCGGCTACTGGACGACATCCACTCGACGGTCACCCGGCCCTGGGCGCTGATGGAGGTGTGCGGGGGCCAGACCCACACCATCATCCGGCACGGTATCGACCAACTGCTCCCCGATTTGGTCGAGTTGATTCACGGACCGGGCTGTCCCGTGTGCGTCACCCCGCTGGAGGTCATCGACAAGGCTCTGGAGATCGCCTCCCGCCCCGATGTCATCTTCTGCTCCTTCGGGGACATGCTGCGCGTACCCGGGACCGGCCGCGACCTCTTCCAGGTGCGCAGCGAAGGCGGTGACGTACGGGTCGTCTACTCCCCGCTCGACGCCCTGAAGATCGCCCAGCAGAACCCGCGGAACGAGGTGGTGTTCTTCGGCATCGGCTTCGAAACCACGGCCCCGCCCAATGCCATGACCGTGTACCAGGCCAAGAAGCTGGGCATCCGCAACTTCAGCCTGCTGGTGTCCCACGTCCGCGTCCCCCCGGCGATCGAGGCGATCATGCAGTCGCCGAGCTGCCGCGTCCAGGCCTTCCTGGCCGCCGGGCACGTGTGCAGTGTGATGGGCACGGGAGAGTACCCGGAGCTCGCCGCGCGCCACCGCGTCCCGATCGTGGTCACCGGCTTCGAGCCCCTGGACATCCTGGAAGGCGTACGCAGGGCCGTGCATCAGCTGGAGCGCGGCGAGCACACCGTGGACAACGCCTACGCCCGCGCGGTGCGTCCGGAGGGGAACCCGGCGGCGCTCGCCATGCTGGGGGACGTATTCGAGGTCACCGACCGGGCCTGGCGCGGCATCGGCGTGATTCCCGACAGCGGCTGGCGGCTGTCGGCACGCTACCGGGACTTCGACGCCGAGCACCGCTTCTCGGTGACCGGGATCAACACGCGCGAGCCGGCCGAATGCCGGAGCGGCGAAGTCCTCCAAGGGCTGCTGAAACCACACGAGTGCGAGGCCTTCGGCACCACCTGCACCCCGCGCAACCCGCTCGGCGCCACGATGGTCTCCAGCGAGGGCGCGTGCGCCGCCTACTACCTCTACCGGCGCCTGGAGATCACGCCGACCCGCACGGCCCGTACCGCCGCCCCCGCCCCTACCGCCCGTACGGCGGAGCGGACCGCCACCGCCGACGCGCCGCTGGAGGCGAGCCCCGTTGCCTGACACGACCCTCGACATCACCGGCTGGACCTGCCCCGCGCCGCTGCGCGACCGCCCCCGGGTGGTGATGGGCCACGGCGGTGGCGGAGCGCTCTCCGCCGAGCTGGTCGAGCACCTCTTCGCACCCGCCTTCGGCGGCCCGGTGCTCGCCCAGCTCGGCGACTCGGCGACGGTCACGCTGGGCGGGGTCCGGCTGGCCTTCTCCACCGACTCCTACGTGGTGCGCCCCCTGTTCTTCCCCGGGGGAAGCATCGGCGACCTCGCCGTCAACGGCACGGTCAACGACCTCGCCATGAGCGGAGCCCAAGCCGCCTATCTGTCCTGCGGGTTCATCCTCGAGGAAGGCGTGGAACTGTCCGTGGTGGCCCGGGTGGCCGAGGCCCTGGGCGACGCCGCCCGCGCGGCCGGGGTCGAGGTGGCGACCGGCGACACCAAGGTCGTCGAGGCCGGCCACGGAGACGGGATCTACATCAACACCGCGGGCATCGGGATCATCCCGCAGGGCGTCGACCTGCGGCCGCAGCGGGTCGTACCCGGCGACGTGGTGATCGTCAGCGGGGAGATCGGGCTCCACGGGGTGGCGATCATGAGCGTCCGCGAAGGGCTGGAATTCGGAGTGGACATCGAGAGCGACTGCGCCCCGCTCGGTGATCTCGTACGGGCGATGCTGGAGGTCACCCCCGACCTGCACGTCCTGCGCGACCCCACCCGGGGCGGACTGGCCGCCTCGCTCAACGAGATCGCGGCCGCGTCCGGTGCGGGAGTCGTCATCCAGGAGGGCCGCGTCCCCGTTCCCGTACCCGTCCGCAATGCCTGCGCGATCCTGGGCCTCGACCCGCTCTACGTGGCCAACGAGGGCAAGCTCGTCGCGTTCGTACCCCGCGAGCACGCCGAGGCCGTACTCGCCGCCATGCGCACCCACCCGCTGGGCCGGCACGCGGCGGTGATCGGCGAGGCGGTGGACGCGCACCCGGGTCTGGTGGTCGCCCGGACCGGCCTCGGCGGCACCCGCGTGGTCGACCTGCCGATCGGAGAGCAGCTACCGCGCATCTGCTGAGGCGCGACCTGGATGAGCTGCGTACGGTGCCGGTGCCCGGACCACCCGCGGCTATCCGGCACTGCGCGTGCCGGGCGGGTCCTGGGGGTCCACACCGGTGGAGGCGGAGGCGTCCTTGGTTCCACTGGGTCGCTGCGAGCGGCCTCGCGTTCCGAGGTCGTGCATGCCCTCGTCGCCGGATCCCTTGCTCAGATCCTCCCCGCGGGCGCCCCTGCTCTTGGAGGGCTTGCCATGGGGATTGCCCGCTTCCTCCTTGGAAACCGTCCTACCCGGTCCCTTGGCGGGGGCGTACTCATCAGGGTGGAAGGAGCGGTGGGCGCTCGGGTTCTCCTCCTGGCGGGTCTCGTCCACATCCGGAGACCAACCGTGCTGCTTGGATCCCCTGTGCCGGCTTATGCCCTCTCCGTCGGAGGGCGGGGACGGCTTCGGCTGCTTGGTCATGACCTGACCTGCTGTCCTGTTCGGGGGTGGGACGCACAGACGCATGCGCCACCACTGGCCATGACAATTCTCCCACCTGGGGGCAGACCGGTCACATCGGGCCGCACGTGTTCCCCGACCGGGCCGCCCGGGGCGAGGGCCGGTCTCCGGATGTGACAGAGCCCGGCCGGGTGACTGTGGACCGGCCGGGCTCTGGGTGTGTGGGCGCGTGTGCCCTGGTCAGAAGGTCTCGTCGTGCAGGTCCTCTTCGCGCAGCAGGTCGTCCTCGCGGCGGTGCGAGGCCTCCTTCTGGCCCTCCTTCTGGCCCTGCTTCGGCCCCTGCTTCTGGCCCTGCTTCTGCCCCGGCTCGCGGGAGGGCTTGCCTGGCTGGGGGTGCGCGGGGTCTCCGGGGCGATGGTGCTCCTGCGCCTCGCGGCCCTTGTCCGGTTCCTGGCTCTTGCCCTGCGTACCGCCCATGACGGCGACTCCTTTTTGCGTGGAGCACGGATTTCTCTCGGATGACGCTGGCACGCACCGTGACGGTCCGCATCATTTCGGCGGCGAAGCGAGGCGCACGGGTGACCTTCGTCCTCGGTGGGGGCCCCGTCTCAGCGGGTTCAACGGCCTGCAGACAGACAGGCAGGCAGCCCGAGCGCGCCGCAACGGCTGAGTACGATCGCCTACGCCGGTCTGAGTACGCGAGCCGTTGCCCGCCCCGCGCGGCGGCGCAAGGGTGGACGCATGCGCCGACCGCTGCTGCTCGCCCCGCTGTTGCTGTTCGCCACCGGCTGCGGACTGGTGCAGTCCTCCGAGGGTGAGGCGGCGGACGCCGCACGGGAGGTGGCCAGGACGGCGGGCGAGCGCCTCTACGGCCAGCGTCCGCGCACGGCGGAGGAGGTCGGGCGCTCCGCTTCCGGCATCGACGGGGTCGAGGTGCTGCGGGTGACGGGTACCTCGACACACGACGGGAAAGGCATCGACGTCCTCGTCCGCACATCGGGATCGGCGAACCGGGGGTGGCTCGCCCCCGAGGGGGTCACCGTGCGGCGCTGTTTCGCGGTGCGCGTCTCACCCACGTCGGAGTGGGGTGAGGATCCCCGTGACGTCAGCTGCCCGGACGGGCCCGCGCTGACCTTCGCCCCGCCACCCGAACCGCCGCGGCTGCCGTACGAGGAGCTTCGCTCGAAGCTTCCCCGGGTGCCGGACGGCGGCCGGGTGGACGAGGGCGAGGTGCGGAGCGCGCTCGCCGCCCTGGACCTGGATCCGGCGATCCGTACCGAGGTGAAGGCGGACGGCGGCCGGGTCGGCGTTCTCCTGTCGGTACGGGGCAACGGCTTCGACGCGCAGGACTGCCTTCTTGCCCGCGTGAGCCCCGGCGCCACCGACGTGTGGGTGCCGCCCCGGATCCATCGGATGCCCGGGGAGGGCGGCTGCACCGTCGCCAACGCCCTGGACCCGAAACCGTCACCGCACTGAACGGGCCCGCACAAGCGGAGGGGCGGTGCGCCTTACGGCGCACCGCCCCTCCTGCCGGCCCGCTCACCGGCGGGCCCGCGGGTCGATCAGATCGTCTGGTAGTAGCCGACCAGGTCGACGAGCAGGTCGACGTCCTCCCAGCCCTGGTTCCAGAAGTCGATGATGGCTCCCTTGCCGGCGGGCGTCTGCACCAGGTTCGGGACGGTCGCGCCCGCGGTCCAGTTCAGGGCCGAGGAGACGGGCCGCTGCGGAGTGATCGCGGTGCCGTTCTGGTAGTCGGACCAGAAGTTCGGGTCCGGCGTCACGGACAGGAAGCCGTCGCCGCGGGTGTTGGTGACCGTGGTGTTCAGCGCCCAGCCGTCGACGCGGGGCGTCTTCGTGTCGGACTCGAACCGCATGACCTCGACCTTGCGGGCCGGCACCGGGCCGGCCGGCCGCAGGCCCCAGCTGCGGTCCTCGCGGGTGTCCAGCAGCCGCATCGGAACCCAGGCGGACGAGAAGGCGGACCGGCTGTCGGGGCTGTAGTAGCCGACGACGTCGACCACCACGTCGGCAGGGTCCCAGCTGCCGTTGCGCACGGTGATCTTCCCGTCGGCGCCGATCGGCACGATCACCGCGTTGGCGATGGTCTGGCCGGCGGTGAAGTTCAGGTTCGAGGTGACCGGAGCCGCCTGCCCGCTGGGGTAGGCGCTCAGGTGGCCGGCCGACCGCGGGTTGGTGGCGGTGAGGTTGAGCGCCACCGCGGTGGCGCCCTTCGGCACGCCGCCGCGGCCGGCGATCTCCACGCCGAAGGTTCCGTAGCCGGGGACCTGGCCCTTCGCCGTGCCGAGGCCCGCGCGGGTGTCCACGACACGGGTCTGGGTCACCGAGCCGTAGCCGGCGGCGGGCGCGGCCTTGAAGGAGCCGGTGACGTCGGCGATCAGGTCGACCGGCTCCCAGCCGGCGTTGAACAGGTGCACGTACCCGTCCTCGCCGACCGGCGCGATCACCAGGTTCGCGGCGGTCTGGCCCGCGACGAAGTTCAGGTTCGACGTCTCGGCGGTCTCGGTCAGTTCCTTGGTCTTGCCGACCGAGATGTGGCCCGGTCCCGCGGTGTTGGTGGCGGTGACGTTGAGGACGACCGAGCCGACCCCGGCGGGGACCTTCGCGGCACCCGCGACCTTCAGTGCCACCGAGCTGCGCGCGCCGACCTTGGCCCTCGCGGCACCGAGGCCGGAGCGGGTGTCCAGCAGCCGGGTGGGCTCGTGCGCGGTGAACTCGGTGCCGTCGGTGACGAACTTGAGCTCGTTGACGGCCTGGGCGCCGCTCGCGGCGTGCTTCACCGTGACCTTGACGTCGTACGAGCCGACCGCGGCGTAGGTGTGCGTGATGTTGCGGGCGTCCCCGCGGAAGCCCGCGAGGGCGGCGGAGTACGTGTCCGTGGTCCCGTCGCCCCAGGAGACGACCGCTTCGACCTCGGCGTCGTCCCAGGTGATGACGTGGGACCGCAGGTCGATGGAGTGCGCGGTCGGAGTCGTCGCGTCCAGGTAGATCGAGATGTGCGGGTCCGGCACCTCCTGCGCCCCCTGTGCCCGCGCGGTCCCGCCGGCCTTGGCGCCGGAAGGCGCGGTCACGACCGTGCGGTCGGCAGGGCTGGTGAAGGTCTTGCCCTTGGCCTTGGCCTTGCGTGCCGCGTCCGGGTTGGCCCCGGTCGCGGGCGCTCCCTGCGCTGCCGGCGCTGCCGGAGCGGCGGGTCCTGCCGCCTGGGCGATCCCCGGTATGAATCCGATGCCCGCGGCCACGAGGGCAGCGGAAACTACGAGTCGGCGATGATGCACCGGCCCCCCATTTTCTCTTACGGTCACATGTGCGAATACATGATCAGCGTACATACCTCCAGTTCGATCGGGCTTGCATTACTGCTCTGGCCGGTCGGCGCG
Organism: Streptomyces sp. ICC4; assembly: GCF_003287915.1. Lineage (NCBI taxonomy): Bacteria > Bacillati > Actinomycetota > Actinomycetes > Kitasatosporales > Streptomycetaceae > Streptomyces > Streptomyces sp. ICC4. The sequence goes on from NZ_CP030286.1 coordinate 1,960,906, forward strand.
TGTTCGCGACGGTGACGGCGGCCGGGTCGGCCTAAGCGGTGCGGGTGCGCCAGGGTGAGTTCTGGTAGCCGCTGTCGATGTGGAAGATCTGCGGCTTGCCGAACAGGTTCCGCACGATGATGTTCCACGTCGCCCCGTTGACCACGAAGGGGTCCGCGGCGAACGAGGCCGGCCGACCACTCTGGGTCCACTGGCCGCAGGCGACCAGGCAGGCCTGGACCATGTCCGCGAAGTACGAGGCGACCTTGGCCGGGGACGGATCGACGCCAAGCTCCTGGACCATGTGCTTGGTGCAGGCCAGATCGGTCTCCATCGCGCCGGACCAGAACGCGCTCGGGGCCCACGCCTGGCCGATCCCGCGCCACGACAGCGCGTTGACGCCGCTCGGCAGCGAAATCGTGGTGAAGCCGAGCTTGTTGAGCTTGCCGCAGGCGACATCCCAGTCCAGGGCGCCGTCGTTGAGTACCTGGACCGCGATCGACAGGTTCTCGGGGTTGGCCGCCGGGACCTTCTTCGTGAGCGCCTTCACGACTTCGAGGTGCGTACAGCGGACCAGGAGACGGGCCAGGTCCTCCGGGGACTCCATCGAGCACAGGCAGTGGATCCACGCCGTGCCGTACGTCCCGACGAGCGACAGGCACGCCTTCCTGGACGTGGCGGGCAGCGTGGTCAGCGGTGCCAGACGGCTCAGCATCGACGGGGTCAGACGGGCCGCGCGGGCACTCAGCCGCGACTCCACCTGCATGCACAGGGTCATGGCCTTCCCCGACAGATCGCCGACCAGCTGCTTCTGCTGCTCCTCCGAGAGGGCGAAGGCCTTGAGCAGCTCACCGTCGACCATGCCCGCGAGCGACTCCGGAGTGACCTGCAGGGCCGCCTCCGCCGCCACGCACTCCTTGTGCACCGGGTCCAGCAGCGGGCCCACGTACAGGGTCAGGTCCAGCACGGCGACCTCGACGGTCAGCGTCTTGGCCGTCTGGAGCGTCTGCGCGAGGCGGTCGCGCTCCTTGCCCGCGTTCGTCAGGCACAGCGTCACGGTCTGCTCGACCCGGACCGCGCGCTCGACGTACCCGGCGACTTCGCCCTGGAACTCCGCCAGCTTCTCCTCGACCTGGGTCCAGAGCATCGAGGCGTAGGCGAACTGGTCCCCGATGTACTGCTCCGTCGAGGCGGTCAGCGGCTGCACGTCGGACAGCATGAGGCCGTGGCTGCTCTTGCGGAGCTCGGCGAGCGTCACGGTGACGGATGTGTCGAGGCGCAGCTTCAGCGCGGCGACCAGAGCGTTGGAGCGCGCCCTGAGCAACTCCCTGAGCATGGCCACCCACTGCGCACGCCGTCCTGCGGGCAGCGCCGCGAGCAGCGTGTCGAGGTTCTTGAGCTGCTCACCGGCCCACCTGGGGATCGCCGCCCCCTTGCCCTGCAGCGTGGCCGTCACGGCCGCCCTCAACTCGGCCTCGTTCGCGGCCCGGTCCTTCGGCTGTCCCCCGTGTACGGGTTGATCTGTCATGACCCCACCCCCTGGCGCGCAGTCTGCCACCGTACGGCCCGTTCCGTACCCCCACCTGCGCCGCTCGGACAGCCCCTGGTGCTAGATGATGAGCTGGGCGAGGGAGTTGTCGGTCACCTCGCCGCCGAGATAGGCGGTCAGGTGATAGCCAATGCGCCACATGTTGGTTTTCTCGCCCATTTCTCCGACCGCCGCCTCCAGAAAGAGGACGTCGCTGCCATCCACCCCCGTCACGGTTACGTCGACGGACCACATCGCGTGGTCGGCCACTTCGTCCCAGCCGATGCAGGCGGGCCAGCAGCCGGCAACGGCCTTGAGGAGACGCGTACCTGCGGGGAGGGTGAAGGCAGGTATGCGGATCTTCGTGTGGTGGAGGTTGTTGTCAGCCATGTAGAACTCTTCGCGGCACGCCACCCCGGACTCCGTGACGACGGCCCGAACTCGCACTCCCCGCGGCTCCCTCTGTCCGCACGGTACGAGCGCACCAGGTGGTGGCCTTCCTCCCGGGCCCCTCATTTCGGCCATGCGGTGCTCCTATGAGCCGACCTTCGGTCCATGAGGATCAGGCTGGGCCGATCGGCTTACGATCAAGGGACCTTGCTCGGGTCGGCTTCCCGGAACCGGAGGACCTCGTATGCCCTTCACTCCTCCCGCGGCCGTGGAAACGGAAAGATTCCGGGCCTACGGCGCCCGTCACGTGGACGAGCTGAGCCAACGGTTCGCGATTCCGGGCCATGTCGCCCGGTCCGTCAAGTCCCTCGCCGCCGTCCTGCCGTTCCGTGTGAACGAGTACGTCCTCACCCACCTGATCGACTGGGACGACATTCCGGACGACCCCGTCTTCCAGATGGTCTTCCCGCAGACCGGGATGCTCCGGGCGGAGGACGAGCGCCGACTGGCGGCCCTCGTGGACGATCCCGGCGCGAGGAAGGAACTCCGGCTCGCGGTCGAGCAGATCCGAGGCGGCCTCAACCCCCATCCCTCGGGGCAGAAGCAGCTCAACGTCCCCACCCTGGACGGCGATTCGGTGCCCGGCCTCCAGCACAAGTACCGCGAGACCGTCCTCTACTTTCCCGGCCAGGGACAGACCTGCCACGCGTACTGCACCTACTGCTTCCGCTGGGCTCAGTTCGTGGGGGACGCCGATCTGCGTTTCGCCGCACCGGAGCCCACCGGCCTCGTGGACTACCTCGGCCGGCACCCCGAGGTCGATGACGTTCTCGTCACCGGTGGCGATCCGATGATCATGTCGACCGACCGGCTGCGGAGTCACCTCGCCCCCATTCTGGGCGTGCCCGGTGTCCGTACCATCCGCATCGGGACCAAGTCGGTCGCCTACTGGCCCCAGCGGTTCGTGACCGACGCCGACGCGGACGACGTGCTCCGGCTCTTCGAGGAGGTCGTCGCCTCGGGGAGGAACCTCGCGGTGATGATGCACTTCACCCACCCCCGGGAGCTGGAGTCGGACCTCGCCCGCCGGGCCATCGCCCGGATCCGGTCGACCGGCGCCCTGGTCTACTGCCAGGCGCCCCTGGTCGCCCACGTCAACGATGACCCGGGGACGTGGAGCGCGCTGTGGCGCGCGGAACTGGCCGCGGGCGCCGTGCCCTATTACATGTTCGTCGAGCGGGACACCGGCCCGTACGAGTACTTCAAGGTGCCGCTCGCCCGCGCCCACGACATCTTCCGGTCCGCCTACCTGACCCTGCCCGGGCTCGCCCGCACGGTGCGCGGACCGGTCATGTCGGCCACACCCGGCAAGGTGGTCGTCGACGGCGTCACCGAGACCGCCCAGGGACGCTTCTTCCAGTTGCGCATGCTCCAGGCCCGGGATCCGCGGCTGGTCGGCCGCCCGTTCCAGGCGCACTACTGCGAGAGCGCCGCATGGCTGGACGAACTCCGCCCCGCCCACGACACACCCGCCGACATCGTCAACGCACTGCGGGGTGCCCGGCAGCAACCCGCGGGCGGGCCGGAGCCGTTGCCCGGGTTTTCCGGCATCGGCCAGGGACGTTCGCCGGCCCCACTCGCTCCGGCCGCTCCCTGACATCCCCGGCGGGCAGGCATGACAGCTAGTGCTGTGACCGGAAAGGTTCACCGGGTCGCGGCGCCCGGCACGGCACCTCGCCGCGTTGTCGGACCACCGAAGTACGTCCAGTACGAGCGGCGGCCCTCCGCCTTGCGAGGCACCGCACCGGACACCGCGACCCGGCAAACCTTTCCGGCCACAGCACTAGACCTCGATGTACGCCACGACGACCACGGTGCGCAGCGCCGTGACGAAGTAGAGGACGCGGACGGACTCGACCTCGTCGGTGTACTGGCGGAGTTGGGGTGCGGTGGTGTCGCCGGGGATCGTCTCGCCGATGACGGGGTCCACGGAGATGACGACGAGGGCGCGGTCCAGGGCGTGGAGGACGGCCTCGTCGGTGATGTCCTCCAGCTGTTTCGCAGCGGCGTCGGACAAGGCGATCCGCGCTCGGCGGCGGGCGGGATGTGTGCCCATCAGGCGGCCGCGGGGTGCTGGTCGGTGAGGCGGGCGAGGTGTGCTTCGCACACCTCTTCCCGTGGCCGCGTCGGCGGCCGCGGGGTCCAGCGGCTGCCGGGCGGCGGAGGCCGGCTGTTCACTCATGCCTCATCGGGGACTCCAGGACACTGAACTGGCGGGTTCACACCACGGTACCGCCCGGTCAGGCCTCTGGACTCCCGTACGGACGAACCGGGCCCGCACCGCCAGGACCGGCCCGGGGGGCGGTGCGGGACCGGTGCGCGTTCCGGATCTCCGGAACGCGGGTCGCCTTCGAGTGGTCGATGACGTTGCCGTTGTCGCTGTGGCTGTCGCTGTCGGACGAGGTCGCGGACGTCGGTCCCGGCGTTGACCGGGGGGCTCGTCCTGACGGTCGCGTAGGGCCAAGCCCTGGTCTCGGCAAGGTCAGCGGTAGTAGCCCTCGACCACCGGCTTCACCTCGTCGAACAGCGCGGGGCCGTCCTGCGGCACGGGCAGCCGGCCGCTGCCGGGCCTGATGTCCAGGAGCTGTTCGTTGGACAGGGCGAATACCACCCGCCGTAGTCCCGCGCTCTGGATGGCCGCCTCGCACATTCCGCACGGCTGGCAGCTGGTGTACATCGTGGTCCGCGCCGCGGTGTCCCCCTGCAACTCCCCCGCGGCCCACCTCGCCAGCTTCAGCTCCGGGTGCGCGGTGATGTCGTTGTCGGTGAGGGTGGTGTTGTGGGCCTCTGCCAGAACCGTTCCGTCCGGTCCCGCCAGGAGGGATCCGAACGGCGGGTCACCGCCCGCGGCCGCCTTGGCCGCGAGCGCGATGGCCCGGCGCAGGAGAGTGTGGTCGTCGAGTGTGGTCATGACTGCTCCGTTCAGGTGCGGGGGGAGAAGGAGTGGGCTGCCACCGTGGCGAGTGCCTGCCAACTCGCCTGGGGATGGCACGTCTCACGGGGGTCGCCGTTGTAGGTGTCGAGGACGACGGTCTCGGCTCCGAGCAGGCGCAGTCGGTCAAGGTCGTCCATGATCTGGTCGATCGTTCCCTCCCCTGCGAGCCGTTGTGGTCCGGTGACCGGTGCTTCGGTGAGCTTGAGCGCGATCCGGGGGCTCAGGGCGGGGACGGGGAGTCGTTCCTCGTCCGCGAAGGCCTTCAGCCTGACCACGGCTTCGCGTAGCCACGGCAGGGTGCAACGCAGCGGATGCCAGGCGTCACCGAGCCGCACGGCACGGCGCAGCCCCGCGTCGCTGTTTCCGCCGACCCATACCGGGATCCCGCGGCTTCCGTAGGAGGCGGTGTCCGTCCAGGCCGCCCGTATGTCCCGCAGGTGGTCGTCGGTCAGTCGCCCGCGACGTTCGAACGGAACCCCGAGGGCGGCGAACTCCTGTCGTGCCCAGCCCACCCCCACACCGAGGACGAGCCGGCCGCCGCTCAACTGGTCCAGGTTGGCCGCCATGCGGGCCGTGAGCAGCGGGTGTCGGTAGGGAGCGATGAGGACTGTCGTGCCCAGCCGCACCCGAGTGGTGAGTCCGGCCAGCCAGGACAGGGTGGTGAACGGCTCGTAGAACGGTGCGGGATACCGCTCGGCGACATCGGGAGTAGTGACGATGTGGTCCGAGACCATCAGCAGGTCGAAGCCGAGACCCTCCACCGTCTGAGCCCCATCGCGTAGGGTTCCCGGGTCCGTGCCGGGGCCGAAGTTGAGGATGTTGACTCCGATCTTCATGCAGCTCAGGCTAGTCGCGGAAGCGGGACCGCCAGAAGGGATTCCCGCCTGTTCAGGGCCGGTTCTCCCGTGGATCCATCGGTAATATGGGCAGATGACCGAGAATCTCGACTCGACGGACTGGGCGATTCTGGATGAACTCCAGCGGGACGGCAGGATCGCGTTCACGGAGCTGGCCCGGCGCGTCAACCTGAGCGCGTCCGCGACGACGGAGCGGGTGCGGAGGCTGGAGGCGGCCGAGGTGATAGCGGGGTACCGGGCGGAGGTGGACCTCGAACGGACCGGTTACATGGCGCTGGCGATCGTCCGGCTGAAGTATCCGGGGAATCGGCATGAGCCCTTGCGTCAACTCCTCGGGGAGCGACCGGAAATTCTGGAGTGCCTGCGCACTACCGGAGACGACTGCTACGTACTGAAGGTGGCGGCCACGTCGATGGCCCAGCTCGAGGAGATCGTCGACGCACTGGCGCAGTTCGGGAGCACGACCACCAACCTCGTCCTCAGCCGTACCCTGCCGTTCCGCGGCCCGGCACAGCCTCAGGCCGTCGGTACTGCTCGGCCCCGGACGGCCACCGCACGTACCATCTGAATGGCCCATCACAGACGAACGCACGCAGGGCGGGGAGCGGAGCAGAATGGTGTTGGCGGCCCAAGTCGCGACCGTGGAATACCTCTACGCCATACGGTATGGAGTCTTTGGCATAGTGGGGCTCGGGATTGCCTTCAATCTATTTGACTGCGCCTATCGAATTCACCAGCTCGCGATGGACCGTTCGCCCGTGGCCCCTGGAGCTGGATTCAGTCCCACCGTCCTGCGTATCGCCGGGCTCGTGCTGGGATCCCTCTCCGCGATTTCCTGCGTCCATGAGCTGACCGCTTGACCATGTGCCGCCGGCCCGCCATTCCGGGGAACGGGACCGGCCGGTGCCGAAGCCGTAGCAGTCGATGCGGCGCGACGTCGTGGTCGTCATACCGGAGTTGTCGGTGACGGTGAGCTCCGCGGTGTAGCTGCCCTGCCCGGCCGGGTGGCGGTGCGTCGCGGTGGCACCGGTGCCCGTGCCCGTGCCCGTGCCGGAGTCGCCGAACTTCGTTCCTCTCCGCGCCCACGGTGTTCATCGACGAAAAGGGACCGCTCCGATGAGCCTGTCCTGAACGTCGACGCCGGATCCCGTTGATCGTCCCCATGGGGTGCCGGTATGCGGGTACCGGCCGCGCCACCAGCCTCGAGGGATCCAACCTCTGATCTGCGTCAAATCGTACGTCCGCGCCCTGCGTCGGCAGGACGATGCGGCCATGTCGATCTCGTCTTGGACGCTTCCGGCTCGCACCCACTGGAAGCGCGTGTACGTGCCTGCTGGGGCTGTCATCAATGGCTTGGGCAATTCGATGTACAGCACCCCCCACCGGTGGCCGGGCCTCGCGCTCTTCGTGTGCGGACTCGTGATCGCGGTGCGCGGGCGCCGTGCGTGGGACGGGTTCGGGCAGGGATGGCACCTTCCCGGGCAGGTGAGCGGCCGGCTGAAAGACGCGTTCCTGACACCTGAGTGGGTCAGCCGCTGGGGAAAGCTCAAGGTGGCGGTGTGGGGGCTCATCGCCTTCAGGTTCGCGGTCCATCCGTTCTTTCTCCCCGAAAGGATCGCGGCCGCCCCGGATCAGCTGTTCGAGCACGGCAGGGACGCCATGACGATGCTCGCGTTCACGTTCCTGTTCCCCTCCTTCACCCGCTGGATCGAGCCGAAGGAGAACCAGCTCCAAAGGCTCGCGGCGCGCGTCTTCCGCGCCATGGTCGGCCGTACGCTGGCGAACTTCAGCGGACTCTGCGGCGTGGCGGTCCTGCTCTACACCCTGCTCTCCAGGTTCGCTCACGACAGCGTCAGGTCATTGCCCGCGCTGACCCTCACGATCGCCGTCGCCATGGTGGTGGCGACCCACAAGATGTGGACCCGCTACCGGAAGCTGTGCACGCAGACCCACAAGGACATCCAGGCCTTGGTCCGCGCCCTGGAGAAGCCACCCGGTGCGGACGTGGTGGACCAGCGGTCTGCGGTCCTCGCCGCCTGGGACGCGGTGGAGCGGGATCTGCGCACCCGCGCTGACACGGGATACAGCTTCGGGACGCGCTTCGCCCCGAAGGCGGTCACCGCGGCGATCGGCGAGGCGGTGGAGAAGATCGGCAAGGGGCTGCCGGGCCATCAGGACGCGCGGGAGCAGGTCCTGATGGACTTGAAGGTCATCCAGGATGTGTGTGCCGACGAGATCGATTCCGTGGCGTGACGCTGCGGGCGGGGAGCGGTCAGGGGCGCAAGGCGTAGCAGCGGAGCACGTCGAGGTCGGCGGTCCGCACGACGGACCATCCGGCGGTGAGGATCTCGACCTCCGCGGGGCTGATCCCCAGGCCCTGGAGGGGGTCGGAGCCCCCTCGGCGGCCGGTGACCTCGGTGACCACCCAGAAGGTTCCGCCCGGTGCGAGTAGGCGGCGTACGCGGTCGAGCAAGAGCGCCTTGTCGTCCATCCACCGGTACACCAGCCGGCAGGTGATGACCGCGTACGCCGGGTCCGGCAGCGCGGTGAGGTCGTCGGTGGTGAAGTCGGCGCACCTCCAGACCGGTCCGTGTCCGGGAGCCGCGCCGTGGGCGGCCAGCGCGACGGCGCTCCGGGAGCAGTCGATGCCGGTGGTGCGGTATCCGAGCCCGTGGTGGAGGTGACGGGCCAGGGCTCCGTCGCCGCAACCGAGGTCGAGGGCCGGGCGCCCGCGGCCCCGGCCCAGGTGCTGCTCCAGCAACCGTGTCTCAGGGCCGTCGATCTGCCGGTACCGGCGGCCTTGTGCCCAGAGCGGTTCCCAGTAGGAGGCGGTCGTGGTCGTGGTCATGGTGATCCTCCGGGGTCATTCCTTGGCGCCAGGTGTGGGTGCCCCCGCCGACGGGGCGGGGCGGCCGGGGAGGAAGAGCGAGCCGAGGGCCGCGCAGGCGGTGAAGAGGGCGGCGCAGAGGAAGGCGTGGGCGTAGCCGGCCGTGAGGGCCTGGGATCCCGGGCCCGCATGGCCGCGGGCGGTGTGGGACACGATGGCGGCGAGAACGGCGAGTCCGACGGCGCCGCCGACCTGGCGGGACGTGTTGACCAGCCCGGAGACCAGGCCCGCCTCCCGCGGGTGGATGCCGGTGGTGGCCGCGGCGGTGACGGGCAGCATGGCCAGCCCCAGGCCGAGGGCGCACAGGGTGAACGGCGCTGCCACATCGGTGGTGAAGACTCCGTGCAGGTGGATGCGCGAGAGCCACAGGAAGCCGAGGGTGCTGATGGCCAGGCCACCGACGAGCAGGCTCCGCGGGCCGGTGCGGTGGACGAGGTGGGTGGCGGTCCTGGTCCCGATGACGACCGCGAGGCAGCTGGGCAGGAACCACAGCCCCGTCTTCAGCGCGCTGAAGCCGAGGACCTGCTGCATGTAGAGGGAGAGCAGGAACCACATCGCGAACATCGCCGCGCCCAGGCCGATCATGACCCCGTTCGCGATGGCGAGGGTGCGGCGGCGCAGGACGCGCAAGGGGACCAGCGGGTCGGCGGCCTTCGACTGGATGAGGACGAAGGCCGCCATCAGCACGACGCCGACGGCGAGTGCCGCCCACACGTGCGGGGAGGCCGGGGAAACGCTCTCGGTGGAGATGATCGCGTAGACGAGGGCGGTCAGACCGACGGTGACGGACAGCGCGCCGGGAAGGTCCAAGCGCCGCGGTCCGTCCGTGCCCCGCGGTCCGTCCGCGCACTGCGGTCCGTCCGTGCCCCGCGCACCGTCACCGCTCCGGGCGGCGGGCAGGTGGAGGTACCCGGCGACGCAGAACACGACGCCGACGGGAACGCCGATGAAGAAGACCCAGCGCCAGCCGGCGTACTCGGTCAGCGCGCCGCCCAGCAGCGCGCCGACCGCGCCGCCCACGGCGTTGACGGAGCTCCAGGCGCCCAGCGCACGGGTACGGGCGCGCGGGTCGGTGAAGGTGGTCATGATCAGCGTCAAGGTGGCGGGGGCGAGGATCGCGCCGCCGACGCCCTGGACGGCGCGCGCCGCGATGAGCGTGCCCGCGTTGGCGGCGAGTCCGCAGGCGAGGGACGCGGCGGTGAAGACGCCGAGGCCGGCCAGGAAGACGCGGCGGGCACCGACCAGGTCGGCGGCGCGCCCGCCCAGGAGCAGCAGCCCGGCGAAGGCGAGGGTGTAGGCGTTGACGATCCACTGCTGCCCGGCCGGGCTCAGTCCGAGGGAGTCCTTGATGTCAGGAAGGGCGACGTTCACGATCGAGATGTCCAGGACGACCATGAACTGGGCCGCACAGGCGATCACGAGGATCATCGCCGTCCACGCACCGCGGCGCGTGGACGGTGCGGGTTCGGAGTCGAGCACGGGCGGAGCACTGCGCATGGGGTTCCTCACGGGCGGCGGTGGACGGATCCGGGCCGGGAAGCGAGCGCTCGCCCTGCCCGCCCCCATGTCTGCCCTCGTCACGCACCGTTGTCACAGCTCACGGCAACCGGGTGACCCCGCGCCGCGTACCCACCGGGCGCCGAGGGCACCTACGGGCCGGCGGCGTGGGCCTGGCGGGCGGGCGCCTCGCCTTTCTTGGCCTTCATGCCCCACCACGGGCCGCCGACAGTGCTACAACTGGTTCGTGACCCCTCCTTGCAACCCGTACCGGGGACGTCGGTGCGGTCACTGAACGGGAACCGCCCGCGAAGCGTCGCCCGACAGGTCTTCGTCCTCCAGGTGGCGGTCGTGGTGCTGCTCGCCGCCGGTGCGGTGCTGGCGCTGGTGCTCCAGTCGCGCCACGACATCGACCGCGAGGCCCGCACCCGGTCCGTGGCGGTCGCCGAGACCTTCGCGCGCTCGCTCGGGCTGCAGGAAGCCCTCCGTTCCCCCGATCCCTCCGCGATCCTCCAGCCACTCGCCGAGTCGACGCGCAAGGCCGCCGGGGTGGACTTCATCGTGGTGATGGACACCCAGGGGATCCGCTACACCCATCCCCTCCCCGACCGCATCGGCAAGCGGTTCGTGGGGACGCTCGCGCCCTCGCTCGCCGGCCGCGTGTACACGGAGAGCGTCGACGGTCCGCTGGGCAACGAGATCCAGGCCGTCGTGCCGGTGTTCTCCGACAACGGCCGGGTCGTGGCCCTGGTGTCCGCCGGCCTCACCGTGGAGAACGTCACCGGAGTGGTCGACCGGCAGCTCCCCGTGATCCTCGGCGTCAGCGCGGCCGGCCTCGCACTGGCCACCGGGGGCGCGGCACTGATCAGCAGACGCCTCCGGCGCCAGACCCACGGGCTCGGCCCCCTGGAGATGACACGGATGTACGAGCACCACGACGCGGTGCTGCACGCCGTACGCGAGGGGGTGCTGATCACCGATGGCGCGGGCCGGCTGCTGCTCGCGAACGACGAGGCGAAGCGGCTCCTCCGGCTCTCCCCCGATGCCGAAGGCGCACTCATCCGGGACCTGCCCGGCCTCGACCGGGAGGTGTCGAGCCTGTTGCAGTCCGGTCGGGAGGCCACCGACGAGGTGCACGAGGCCGGAGACCGGCTGCTGGTGATCAGCCAGCGGCCGACCCGGGCCGACGGCGGACCCGAGGGGGCGGCCGTCACGATCCGTGACTCCACCGAACTGCGCGTCCTCAGCGCCCGGGCCGACGCCGCCCACAGGCGGCTGAGGCTGCTGTACGACGCCGGCACGGGAGTCGGCACCACCCTGGACGTGGAGCGCACGGCCCAGGAGCTCGCCGACGTCGCCGTACCGCGCTTCGCCGACTTCGTGACCGTGGACCTGGCCGAGTCCGTGCTCCACGGGGACGAGCCCACGCCGGACGCGGACCTGCGCCGTACCGGGTTCAGCGGCATCCGCGACGACTCGCCCCTCTATCCGCGCGGCAGGCTGATCGGCTTCCTGCCCGCCACACCGCAGGCCCGCGGCCTCGACAGCGGGGTGGCCGAGCTGGTGCCCGTGCTCTCCGAGGGGCCCGACTGGCACGCCCAGGACCCGCGGCGGGCCCAAGAGATCCTCGACTTCGGGATCCACTCCCTGATCACCGCTCCCCTCACGGCCCGCGGGGTCACGCTCGGCGTCGCCAACTTCTGGCGCTCGCGGAAGCCGGAACCCTTCAACGAAGAGGACCTCTCGGTCGCCGAGGAGCTCGTGGCACGGGCGGGCATCACCATCGACAACGCCCGCCGCTACACCCGCGAACACGCCCTGGCCGTGACGCTCCAGAACAGCCTGCTGCCGCGCGAGCTGCCCGAACAGAGCGCCGTGGAGGTGGCGCACTACTACCTGCCCGCCCACTCCGGGGTCGGCGGCGACTGGTTCGACGTCATCCCGCTTCCCGGCAGCCGGGTCGCCCTGGTCGTGGGCGACGTCGTCGGCCACGGACTGCGCGCCGCGGCCACCATGGGCCAGCTGCGTACCGCCGTGCTCAACTTCTCGTCCCTGGACCTTCCCCCCGACGAGCTGCTGGCCCGTCTCGACGACCTCGTCCAGTACATCGACCAGAGCGGGGAGGGCGGCGCCGACGGCGGCGGGCTGATCGGAGCGACCTGCCTGTACGCCGTGTACGACGCGGTGACCCAGCGGTGCACGATGGCCCGCGCGGGACACGTGCCGCCCTTCGTGGTGCGTCCCGACGGTTCGACGCACATGCCCGACCTGCCCCCGGGCGCGCCCTTGGGGCTGGGCGGGTTCCCCTTCGAGTCGGCGGAGCTGGACCTCAGTGAGGGCTCGCAGCTGGTGCTGTACACCGACGGCCTGATCGAAGACCCGGGCCGCGACATCGACGAGGGGCTCGAGCTGCTCCGTTCGGCACTCTCCCAGGCCGGCCGGGGGCCCCACGAGACCTGCCGAGCGGTCCTGAAGGGGCTGCTGCCCATGCGCCCGAGGGACGACGTGGCCGTCCTCATCGCGCAGACGCACGCGCTGGGCGCGGACCGCATCGCCGACTGGGAGGTGCCGTTCGAGCCGAGTGCCGTGGGGGTCGTGCGGACCCGCGCCGTGGAGAAGCTCGAGGAATGGGGCCTGTCCGAGCTCGCCTTCGGCACGGAACTCGTACTCAGCGAGCTCGTCACGAACGCCATCCGGCACGGCAGCGCACCGGTCCGCGTCCGGCTACTGAACGACGGCAGGCTGCTGACCTGCGAAGTCTCCGACGGCAGCAGTACCTCACCGCACCTGCGGTACGCCGCGACCACGGACGAAGGCGGTCGCGGGCTCTTCCTGGTGGCTCAAATCGGCGGCAGATGGGGCACCCGTTACACCCCCTCCGGGAAGATCATCTGGTCCGAGCAGTCGCTGCCGGCCCCCGTGGACCACTGAGCTTTCCGTTCCTGGTCGCACAAGGGTTGTTCCGGCACCATGAGGGAATCGAAGGAATACGCCGCGCAGCTCGCGGGTTCGTGCACCCGAGCGGCCCGCACGGCGTGGATTCCTCGCGGCCGCAGCCGCTCCCCCGAACCCCCGCCAGGACGGTGGGGTGACGCGGGACCCGCCCACCGGCCCGCAGATCATCCTCCGCGAGGACCCGACCCACATTCCTGGGCATCCGGGGGACGAGCCCCCGTCAAGGATCTGCCCCGTGAACGACCGCATCTCCGGCTACGTCCAGTCCTACAACCGCGCCCGCGGCTACGGCTTCCTCGTCCCGTACCGGACGGCCTTCACCATCTACGTGGAAGCCTCCGCACTCGATCCTCCCTGCACCACCCTCTCCGAGGACCAGCAGGTCACCTTCACCATCGCCTTCGAGGAAGGCCGCTACACCGCACTCGACGTCCGGCCCTGAACACCGGCGGAGGGCGGGCAGCAGACCCCCGTCAGGGCTCGCACAGGCGTACGGCGAGGGCGGCGACGTCGTCGTCGAGGCGTCCTCTGCTGTAGCGCAGGAGGTCGCGGTGAAGAGCCGCGAGCAGTTCGCGGGGCGGTGTCGGGGGCTGTCCGCCCATCCAGGCTGCCAGGGGGAAGAACTCGCCGTCGCGCGCGCGGGCCTCGGCGATCCCGTCGGTGTAGAGCAGCAGCAGGTCGCCGGGGGCGTAGTCGAAGGTGTCGACGGTGTACTGGTCGCCGATCAGCTCCGCGAGGCTGATCAGCGGCGAGGTGGCGGCCGGCTCGAGGGCACGGACTTTCCCGCGGTTCAGGATCAGCGGCGGGGGGTGTCCGCAGTTGAGGATGTCGATGCGTCTGCCCTCGTGCGGGATCTGGACGAGAAGGGCGGTGGCGAAGCGTTCCATCGGGCCCTCGGGCGGAAACGCCGAGTTGTAGCGGGTGCTGCTGGCGTCCAGCCTGCGCGCGATGTCGACCAGGTCGCTCTCGCCGTAGGCCGCCTCCCGGAAGGCGTTGACGATCGCCGCGGCCGCCCCGCCCGCCGGCAGACCCTTGCCCCGCACGTCACCGATCAGCAGCCTGACCCCGAACGCCGTGTCGACCACCTCGTAGAAGTCCCCGCCGATACGGGCCTCCGCCGCGGCCGCGAGGTACAGCGACTCGATCTCGATGCTGCCGAAGCGGCGCGGCATGGGGCTCAGCACCACCTGCTGGGCCGCGTCGGCGACGAGCCTCACCTGAAAGAGGGTGCGCTCCCGCTGGAGCCGGACGTGGCTTCCGTACGCGGCGGCCACGGTGACCGCGATGATCCCCGCGGCCGTCCACCACGTTCCCAGATCGGGGAAGACGAGGCTGAGGCCGATCATCAGCAGGAGGCAGACCGTCCCGAGCAGGATGGTGGGGAGGACCGGCCACATGGCGGCGGCCAGCGCCGGCGCCGCGGGCAGGAGGCGGCTGAAGGCCATGTCCGGCGGGGTGGTGTAGGCCAGGCTGGCGATGACGACGGTCAGGATGACCGGCGACAGCCGTACAAGTCTTCCCGGGCCGGGGCGCCTACGACGCCGCGGCGGTCCAGACTCGATCACATTCGCCACGATATCCGCCCGGTGCGGGCTCGGCACTCCGGCCGGGTCCGGATGCGCCCCTCGCATCCCTGCGGGACGGCAGGCCGGTTCCTCGGCGGCCGACGGCTCGAAACCGTCCTCCCGCAGGTGGTCACAGGTGGTAGGAATTCCATTGAATCATCGACGGTCACGGAGATCGGGACGTGAATGAATTCAGTGCGAGGGGCCACAGACTGCGGAATGTGGCAATTGGTCACGGGTGCGCCGGCTGCACTCCTTCGGGATGGAGTGTTGGGATATCGCGGATACCACTTGGCCATGAACCGGCCACAACGGCGCATTGAAATCCCTCACGCGGCAGTCACCATGGTGATCAATTTCGGCGATCCGGTCAGAGTCGGTGAAATCGGCACCGAGGCGACTTCCTACAGTTCTCTGATCAACGGACTGAGGACGACCGCGGTCATCGGCGAACACACAGGGCAGCTCCATGGCATGGAGGTCCATTTCACACCATGGATGGCATACACGCTCTTCGGTACGGACATGCACGAACTCAGGAACCGCACGGTGTCCCTCGTCGAACTGCTCGGCCCGGCCGGCCACCGGCTCGAGGACCAGCTGGCGCGTGCGCCGTCCTGGCAGGCGCGGTTCACCCTGCTCGACCTGCTGCTCCTGAGCAGGCGCGATGCGGGGCGCGCGGCAGCCCCGCAGGTGGTGTGGGCTTGGGGGAAACTGGTACGCACCGATGGACGGATTCCGCTGAGCGAGCTGATGAAGACCACCGAGTGGAGTGCTCGCCATCTCGAACTCAAATTCCGTGAGCAGATCGGCCAGCCGCCCAAAACGGTCTCACGCGTGCTGCGCATCCAGCGGGCACTGAGAATGCTGACGTCGGGAGGCGCGGCGGCAGACGTGGCGTCATCCTGCGGCTTCTATGACCAGGCCCACCTGCACCGCGATTTCAGAGCAATGACAGGTTTTACGCCCAGGAAGTTCCTCATCGCCCGCAGCGGAGGAGACCGACCGGTGGACCGTGTTCCGGGGCAGGTCACGAGCACCCTGGCGTGAGCCCCCCTCCTGAACCCCCTGGGCCCCCTGGGCCCGCTGAGCCCGCTGAGCCTGTTTCACAGGAAGCGGCGGATGGGCTGCACGGCCAGCTCCCGGACTCGCTGGAGGGTGGGGCGTCGCTTCCAGCGGCCTTCCTGGATCCGCTCGCTCACAGCCAGGTCCTCGTCGAAGTGCCCGTCGAGGACGGCGGTGAACCGCTCGTCGAGGACGGCGAGCATGACCTCCTCGTCATGGTCGAGGGAGCGGCGGTTGAAGTTGGTCGAGCCGACCAAGGCGGCGACGTGGTCGACCGTGATGACCTTGGCGTGCATCATCGTCGGCTGGTACTGGTAGATCTTCACTCCGCAGGAGATCAGGTCCGCGTAGTGGTGTTGGCCGGCCAGCTGACAGACCCGCTTGTCCGTGTGGGGGCCCGGGAGCAGGATCTCCACCTCGACCCCGCGCCGGGCGGTGGCGCAGAGCAGCTCGATGAAGTACGCGTCCGGTGAGAAGTAGGCGGTGGCGAGGCGGAAGCGCTCCTCGGCGGACTCCAGCATGACGCGCATCAGCGTCTGCATGTCCTGCCAGCCGTAGCTGGCCGAGCCGCGCACGACCTGGACGATCGCGTCGCCCTGCGGGCGGTGGTCTGTGAACCGGTCGCGGTCGTCGAAGAGTTCGTCGTGGCACTCGGCCCAGTTCTGCGCGAACGCCGCGGCGATCCCGTCGACGGCGGGCCCGCGGACCTCTACGTGCGTGTCGCGCCATTCGTGCTGGTCGCGCGCGTTGCCGCACCACTCCTCGGCGATCCCGACCCCGCCGGTGAACGCGGTCTCCTCGTCGACGACGAGGACCTTCCTGTGGCAGCGGTGGTTCTGCTTGAGCGGCGAGAGGTACAGCGGCTTTCGGAACCATGCCACCTGCACCCCTGCCCGTTCCATCTCGTCCAGCAGCTCCCTTTCGATCAGGCGGCTGCCGAAGCCGTCCAGGAGCAGCCGGACCCGCACACCGGCGCGGGCCCGCTCGGCGAGTGCCCGGGCGAAGTCGCGGGCGATGTCGCCCTTCCAGTACACGAACGTCATCATGTCCACCGTGTACCGGGCGCGGCGGATGCCGCCCAGCATCGCGGCGAAGATCTCGTCCCCGTTGCGCAAGGGGGTGAGGGCGTTCCCCTCGGTCGCCGCGATCCCTATCAGCCGTTCCAGGCGCCGGCGCAGCCGCGCCACCCGTATCTCGGCCGACGGCACGCGCGGTGCCGTGGAAGTGTTCGTGACCGACTCGGCCGACTCCTGCGTACTGGGCATCGGGTCTCCTGGCCGGAACGCGAGAGGGGAACATGGCGGGCGCCCCGCACCCGGTCCGGCCCGGGCAGCGAGCCGACTGTATCCGCCGCTCAGCCGCGGCGGCTCTTGCGCCAGCCGAAGGGGCCGGGCAGGTTCATGGAGGTGGTACGGCGTCCGGTGCTGCTGCGGGTGCGGCGGGGGCCGTGCTTGCCGCCGGTGGTGATCGACCACGACTTGCGGTTGATGTTGAGCCGGACGCCGGGCAGGATCCTGAAGCTCTTGCGGAATGTCAGCGGCATGACGTCTCGCCTTCTCAGTGGACGGAGGAAGGGCGGCCCGACTGCTTCTGCGTTCAGGCCAGTTGGCATACGTGTGTCCGGTGCCGCCCGTTCCATGCGCCCGCGGCCGGCTCAGTCGGCGCGGCCTCAGCTCGAGCAGCCGGGAAGCGGGGGCGGGGCGGAGGCACGGCCGAGCGGTGTCTGCCACCCCGCGTCACCCTGATTCAGCGCAGCCAGACCGCGGTGTCCCGGGGAAGCACGCCGTCCTCGACCGGGCCGCTGGCGATCAGCACCTCGGTGTGGTCCGGCAGCGGAACCGGGCCGGCCGAGAGGTTCACCAGGCAGCGCACGGAGGATCCGGCCGCGGCACGGGCGAAGGCGAGTACGCCCGGCCGGCCCGGATGGGTGGGCAGCCAGCTGAACCCGCCCTCGCGCAGGAGCGGTTGGGTGCCCCGCAGCGCGAGCGCCTGCCGGTAGAAGCTGAGCATCGAGTCCGGGTCCGCGCCCTGCTCGCGCACGCTCAGCGCGGCCCACTCGGCCGGCCGGGGCAGCCAGGACTTGGCGTCCGGGGCCTCGTCTCCCCAGGGGAGGGGGACCCGGCAGCCGTCCCGGCCGAGGTCCTCGCCTCCGGTCTGGAAGAACGTCGGATCCTGGCGGAGTCCTGCCGGGATGTCCTCGACCTCCCACAGGCCCAGCTCGTCGCCCTGGTAGACGTAGACACAGCCGGGCAGGGCCATCGTCAGCAGGACCGCCGCCCGGGCCCGGCGCCGCCCGAGGCCGAGGTCGGCCGGCACGCCGTGCGCGCGGCGGCCGTCGAGCGCGTACGAGGTGTCGGCGCGGCCGTACCGGGTGATGTGGCGGGTGGTGTCGTGGTTCGAGAGGACCCAGGTCGCGGCGGCGCCGACGGGGGCGTGCTCGGCGAGTGTGGAATCGATGACCGTGCGCAGGGCCGTCGCTTCCCAGGGGCTCTGGAGGAAGGGGAAGTTGAAGGCCGTGTGCAGTTCGTCGGGGCGCAGGTAGCGGGCGAAGCGCTCGGGGTCGGAAGTCCACACCTCGCCCACGAAGACCGGGTGGTGGTCGTAGTCGTCGAGCACCTTGTGCCACGCGCGGTAGATGTCGTGGACGCCGTCCTGGTCGGCCCAGGGGGTGGGCCCGCTCTCGTGGTCGGGCAGCGCGGGGTCCTTGACGAGGTTGTCGGCGACGTCGATGCGGAAGCCGTCGACGCCGCGGTCGAGCCAGAACCGCAGGATCGACTCGAACTCCGCGCGGACCTCGGGGTTGTCCCAGTTGAAGTCGGGCTGCTCCGGGGCGAACCGGTGCAGGTACCACTCGCCGGGTGCGCCGTCGGCCTCGGTCACCCTCCGCCAGCCCGGGCCGCCGAACACGGACTGCCAGTTGTTGGGCGGCAGTTCGCCGTGCTCGCCACGGCCGCGCCGGAACCAGAACCGCGCCCGCTCGGGCGAACCGGGACCGGCCGCGAGGGCCGCCCGGAACCAGGGATGCTGGTCCGAACAGTGGTTGGGGACGATGTCGACGATCACCCGGATGCCCAGGTCGTGCGCCTCGGACAGCAGCGCTTCGGCTTCTTCCAGGGTACCGAAGAGCGGGTCGATGTCACGGTAGTCGGCGATGTCGTACCCCCCGTCCGCCATGGGGGACGGATACCAGGGGCTGATCCACACCGCGTCGACGCCGAGCCGGCGCAGATGCGGCAGCCGCGCGCGGATTCCGGCGATGTCACCGACGCCGTCGCCGTTGCCGTCCGCGAAACTGCGCGGATAGATCTGGTAGATCGCCGCACTGCGCCACCAGACGGAGGACTGTCGGGAAGGAGACTCGGTGGCCGTGGGCAAGGCCTCGGGGTTCGCCATGCGGCGAATCTAGGGAAGGCCCTTCGACGCCGTCAATGGTCCGCCGCGACTTCATGATCGCCGAGCCGGTGGCCCGCGTTCGCGGCGCGCCGGACGGCCGGACCGGGAGGTCTCCGGTCGGCCGTCCGGCGCCCGCCGCGGGTGCGGGTGCGGGTGCGGGTGCGGGTGCGGGTGCGCTAGGAGGTGTACGCCTCCAGTTCCGACAGCTGGCCCGCGGGCCAGCCGGTGTTGCCGGCGAAGGTCAGGCGCAGGTGGCGAACTCCGGACGCGGGCAGGGTGACGGTGACCGTGTTGGATCCCTCGGTGAACGTGTAGGCGGCGGAGGCCTTCACAGTCGACCAGGCCGCATTGTCGGTGGAGCCCAGCACCGAGAGGGTCTGGGTACGGGTGCCCCAGGAGGCGGGGAGCTTCAGCACCAGCCGGCCGACGGTCTGGGTGGCGCCGAGGTCGACGGTGAGCGACTGCGGGAAGGAGCTGTTGTTGCTCTCCCAGTAACTTCCGGCGTCCCCGTCGGTGACGTTGCCGGCCAGGTAGCCCTGGGTGTGGGAGGTGTCGGTCGCGCTCTTGCCCCGCGCGAGGTTGGTGCCGGCCGGAGGGGTGGTGGGCGGAGGCGGGGTCGTGGTCGGCGGGGTCGTCGGGCCGCCGTCGGCCGCGTAGACCTCGAACTCCGAAATCTGTCCGGCCGCCCAGCCGGTGTTGGCCGTGATGTTCAGCCGTACGTAGCGGACGTCGGCCGCGTCGAGGGTGAGCGTCGCGGTGTTGCCGGACGCGGGGTTGAAGGTGACGCCGGAGGAGCCGAGCAGTGTGGACCAGGCGGAGTTGTCGGTGGAGCCGAGCACCGCGAGGTTCTCGGTGCGCGTGGCCCAGTCGGAGGAGGGCGGCAGCTTGAGCGTGACCTTGCCGATCCGCTTGGCCTCGCCGAGGTCCACCGTCAGGGTCTGCGGGAAGGAGTTTCCGCTGCTCTCCCAGTAGGTGGAGGCGTTTCCGTCGACGGCGTTGCCCGCCGCGTACGACTGGACGGCCGAGGAAGCGGTGGCCGGCCTGCCCTGCGCGAGGTTGCCGTTCGGCGGGGTTGTCGGCGGCCACAGATATACAGAAGGGGTCGGTCGTCGCCAGCGTCGGGGGTGTATAAGAGGCAGGGCATGCAGCGGTACGGGGGCACGTGGTCGGGGGACGTGGAGAGCACGTGGGACGGCCTGCGGGCCTCGCTGGCGCTGGTCCTGGGGCTCGGCCTGTGCGGGGTGCCGTACTCGGGGCCCGATGTGGGCGGATTCTGGGGCTCGCCCTCCCCCGAGCTGTACCTGCGGTGGCTCCAACTGGGCTCGTACCTGCCGCTGTTCCGGACGCACTCGGCGATCTGGGCGGGCCGGCGCGAGCCGTGGGAGTTCGGGCCGGGGGCGGCGGCGGGCGCGCGGGCGGTCCTCGACGAGCGGGAGCGGCTGCGGCCGTACTTCGTGACGCTGGCGCACCTCGCGCGGCGGACCGGCGCCCCCTACGTGCGTCCCCTGTGGTGGGGGGCGCCGGAGGACCGGGCGCTGCGGGACTGCGAGGACGCCTTCCTGCTGGGGGACGCGCTGCTGGTGGCTCCGGTGCTGGAGTGCGGGGCGGACCGGCGGGCGGTGCGGCTGCCCCGGGGGCGCTGGTACGACACGGCGACGGGCACGGCGTACGAGGGGCCGGGCCAGGTGCTGCTGGACGCGCCGCAGGACCGGATCCCGGTGCTGGCGCGGGCGGGCTCGCTGCTGCCGGTCCGGGCGCCCGACGGGTCGGTGGCCCTGGAGGCGTGGGCTCCGGCGCGGGGCCGGACGGGCGGCGGGGTGGTGGTCCGCGATCCGGGGCCGGGGTTCGAGCCGGGCGAGGTGGAGCGGTACGCGGTGCGGTGGATCGGGGACGCGGTGGTGGTGGAGGACGAGGCCGGGGAGCCAGTGGAGGGCGTGGTGGTGCGGGGGCTCTGACCGGCACCGGCGGGGCGCGCCGGACTGCGGGCCCGGACCCTGGCCGCGCCCTCGCCGGACCCTGGCCGCGCCCTCGCCGGACCCTGGCCGCGCCCTCGCCGGACCCTGGCCGCGCCCTCGCCGCGCCCTGCGGAGGACTACGCGTACCCGCCCCGGAACCACTCCTGCGCCGCCCGCGTGTGCAGCGGGAACGCCAGCTCCTCCGGGCCCCGCAGGACGTGCCAGCCCGTCGTCTCGTCGGTGGCGACGGACGCGGGGAGGGCGGCGGCCGGGCGGACCGGGAGGAGGCCGAAGAGGAGCAGGTGCCCGGCCGGGGAGCTGTGGGCTCCGGCCAGGGTGACGTCGGCGGCCGGTGCGTGGATGCCGGTCTCCTCACGGAGTTCGCGGACGACCGATTCGCGCCAGTCCTCACCGAAGTCCATGAAGCCGCCAGGCAGGGCGACACCGCCGAGGGCGGGCTCGATGGTGCGGGTGATGACCACCAGGCCGGTCCCCTCCTCGTCCTCGACGGGGAGGAGGGCGACCGCCACCGGAAGGGGGTTGCGATAGGCGACGGCGCCGCACGAGGGGCACGCGCGGGGCCAGTCGGCCGAATCGAACAGCGCTCCACAGGTGGAGCAGTGCGAGTCCCTCAGGTGTGCCGGCATGCGGCGATGGTATGCCAAGGGGCATGCGGATGCTGGCTGTTGTGAGCTGTGTGGGAGCCCTGCTGAACGGTGCGCCCGCCCCCGGGTTCGCGCCGCTGACCCACGTCGATCCGAGCATCGGCCAGGACATGCGGTACGCCGGCGCCCACAATTTCACCGGCGCCGTCGTGGACGGCTACGAGGAGCCCGTCTGCCTGCTCGCCCGGCCCGCCGCCGAGGCGCTGGCCCGGGCGCAGCGGGAGGTGCTGCGGCGCGGGTACTCCCTCCTGGTGTACGACTGCTACCGGCCGCAGCGGGCCGTGGACCGGTTCGTGCGGTGGGCCTCGGACGGGGCGGAGCGGTCGACCAAGGCGGAGTTCTATCCCGCCGTGGAGAAGGACCGGCTGATCCCGGAGGGGTACATCGCCGAGAGGTCCGGGCACAGCCGCGGGAGCACGGTCGACGTGACGCTCACGGACCTGCTCCGCGAACCGCTCGACATGGGGACCCCCTTCGACTTCTTCGACCCGCTCGCGCACACCGACGACCCGCGCGTCACGGGCCCCGCCCGTGCGCACCGGGACCTGCTGCGGAGCGCGCTGGCCGCCCAGGGGTTCGTGAACCTGCCCGAGGAGTGGTGGCACTTCACGTACAAGCCGGAGGCGTTCCCGGACACGTACTTCGACTTCCCCGTCTCTGTCGCGGCCGTCCGGCCCTGAGTACGTTGCTCGGCATGACTTTCAGTTCGTACGAGGAGTTCTGGCCCCACTACGTCGCCATGCACTCCCGGGCCGCCACCCGCTGGGTCCACCTCTCCGGCACCCTCACCGGCCTCGCCGTCACGGCCTACGGGCTGGCGCGCGGCCGCCCGCGCTATCTCGCGGCGCTCCCCCTCATCGGGTACGGGACCGCCTGGCCGGCGCACTTCCTGATCGAGAAGAACAACCCGGCCACCTTCGGCAATCCGGGGTGGTCGCTGCGCGGGGACGCGCAGATGATCCGGATGATGCTGGCCGGACGGGACGCGGAGCTGGGCGAGATCGCGCGCAAGTGGCTCGCCGAGAACGGGTGACCGCCGGCGCCTTCCCGTGACAGACTTCTGACGGTTCGTCAGATTCTGCTTTCGGGAGGGGTCTTGGAACGCACACGCACACCCGTCGTGGACGGGTGGTTCACCGAGGACGACGCGGACGGCGGCGGCTTCCGCCTGCTCGGCAGCCGGTGCTCCGCCTGCGCCGCCGTGTTCTTCCCGCGCGAGGACGCGTACTGCCGCAATCCGCGCTGCCCGGGCGGCGGGGAACTGGTCGAGGCGCCGCTGTCCCCGCGCGGCCGGATCTGGTCCTACACCGACGGGCGGTACCGGCCGCCGGCCCCCTACGTGTCCGACCCGGACGCGCCCTGGACCCCGTACACCCTGGTCGCGGTCGAGCTGGAGGCCGAGGGGATGGTCGTGCTGGGCCAGACGGTGCCCGGGGTGGGCGTCGGCGATCTGGCGGTGGGAATGGAGGTGGAGGTGGTGGCCGGCGTACTGAACGAGGACGCCGCCGGCACCACCTGGACGACCTGGCACTTCCGGCCCGTGGGGGTGGACGCGTGAGCGGCTCCTCCGCGGACGTGGCCGTCCTCGGGGCGGGCATGCACCCGTGGGGCAAGTGGGGCCGCAGCTTCGTCGAGTACGGGCGGGCCGCCGCCCGGGCCGCGCTCGCCGACGCGGGGCTCCAGTGGACGGACGTGCAGTCCATCGTCGGGGCCGACACCGTGCGGTCGGGCTACCCGGGCTACGTGGCCGGCGCCACCTTCGCCCAGGCGCTCGGCTGGCAGGGGGCCCGCGTGACCAGCGTCTACGCGGCCTGCGCGTCCGGCGCCCAGGCCATCGGGGCGGCCCGGGCGCAGATCCTGGCCGGGCTGGCCGACGTCGTGCTGGTGGTGGGGGCGGACGCCGCCCCCAAGGGGTTCTTCGCCCCCGCCGGCGGGGACCGGCCGGACGACCCGGACTGGCTGCGCTTCCGGGTCCTCGGGGCCACGAACCCGGCGTACTTCGCGCTGTACGCGCGGCGCCGCATGGCCGTGTACGGGGACACCGGCGAGGACTTCGCGCAGGTCAAGGTGAAGAACGCGGCGGCCGGGCTGCTGAACCCGAACGCCCGCTACCGCAAGGCCGTCACGGCCGAGGAGGTCGCGGCCTCGGCGATCGTGGCCGATCCGCTGCGGCTCCTCGACATCTGCGCCACCTCGGACGGGGGCGCCGCGCTCGTGCTGAGCAGCATGGACTTCGCGCGCTCGCGGGGGATCGCGGACCCGGTGCGGATCCGGGCCGTGTCCACGGTCACGCCCACGTATCCCCGTACGGTCCTGGACCTGCCGGACATCGCCACCGACTCGGTGACCGCGGTGGCGCCGACCCCCGGCTCCTTCCGGTCCTCGATCGCGCGGGCCGCCTACGAGGAGGCGGGGCTGGGGCCGGAGGACCTCTCGCTCGCCGAGGTGTACGACCTGTCCACCGCGCTGGAACTGGAGTGGTACGAGGACATCGGCCTGTGCGGGGAGGGCGAGGGCGCCAAGCTCGTGCGGGAGGGCGCCACCGCGCTCGGCGGCCGGATCCCGGTCAACACCAGCGGCGGGCTGGCCTCCTTCGGGGAGGCCGTGCCGGCGCAGGCCATCGCGCAGGTGTGCGAGCTGACGTGGCAGCTGCGGGGAACGGCCGGGGACCGGCAGGTGTCGGGCGCGCGGGCCGGGATCACCGCGAACCAGGGGCTGTTCGGCCACGGGTCCGCGGTCGTCGCGGTCCGGTAGCCCGGGGCGTGCGGGCCCGCGTGCGGACCCGCGTGCGGACCCGCGTGCGGACCCGTACGCGGGCCGTGCCGGACGGGCGGACCCGCTGAACAGCCGCTGTTGTCCGAACGCTTGACGGCCCTTGGCGGCGGGTTCACACTCGCTCCACAGTCCCGCTCCGCGACCGGGACCCCGGAACCCCCCATGAGAGCTGCGGCCCGTACCCCAGTCGGCGGGGGTACGGGCCGCCTCCATGTGGCGGGACCGGAAGCGGGACCGGAAGCGGGACCGGCGGGACCGGCGGGACCGGCAGCTGTCGGCCGGCCCCGGCGGACCCGGGCCGGCCGTCGGCCTACGCGCCCGCCGTCAGGGTCCGCCGGGCCCGGGACAGGTTCATCGCGTGCTCCACGACCCCCACAAGGACGTCCTTGACCAGCTCGCGGTCCCGCGCGTCGCACAGCAGCACCGGTACCTCGGGGGCGAGGTCGAGGGCCTCGCGGACCGAGGCCACCGGGTGCCGGTCGGCGCCGTCGAAGCAGTTCACCGCGACCACGAAGGGGATCTCGCGCCGTTCGAAGTAGTCGATGGCGGCGAAGCAGTCGGCGAGCCGGCGCGTGTCGGCGAGGACCACCGCGCCGAGCGAGCCCTGGGCCAGCTCGTCCCACAGGAACCAGAACCGGTCCTGTCCGGGCGTACCGAAGAGGTACAGCACCAGGTCCTCGCGCAGCGTGATGCGCCCGAAGTCCATGGCCACGGTGGTGGTGCTCTTGCCCTCCACTCCCCCCGTGTCGTCGATGCCGCGGCCCGGCTCGGAGAGCCGTTCCTCCGTCCGGAGCGGCCTGATCTCGCTCACCGCACTGACCAGGGTGGTCTTGCCCACCCCGAAACCGCCCGCGACCAGGATCTTGAGGGTCAGCGGCTCGACCGGCGACACGGCATGCATCGCGCCGGTGCGGCTAGAGCGCCCGAAGGCCATCGATCACCTCACGCAGTATGGATTCGTCTGGCAGTTCGGCCGGAGGTACCGGCCGGGTCACGTGGACCAGTTCGTCGGCGGCGAGGTCGCCGATCAGGACGCGTACGACGCCGAGGGCGAGGTCGAGGTCCGCCGCGAGTTCCGCGACGGACTGCGGGCGTTCCCGGCACAGCCCGAGGATGTGGGCGTGTTCCGGGGACAGCGTCGCGTCCCAGACCGGGTCGTCGGCCGCGGACTCCGCGACCACGAGCGCGATGAGGTCGAGCCGGTGCTGGCCCGCGTGGCTGGTCCGGCCGCGGGTCATCGCGTACGGGCGTACGACGGGGCCCGCGTCGTCGTCGAACCACTGGTCGCCGGCCGCGGCGGGGGCCTCCTCCGAGGTCCCGCCGGCGGCCGCGCCGGGGGTGCGGGCGGGATGGTCCTGGCCTGGTTCGCTCATGCCGTCCGACTCACCCTCCGGCGGGCAGCCCGGTGCGCGGGGCGGTCGCAAGGTGGTCACCCACGCGCTTGACCATGAGGGTCATCTCGTACGCCACCTGGCCCACATCGGAGTCGGCGTCGGCCAGGACGGCCAGGCAACTGCCGTCGCCGGCCGCCATGACGAAGAGGAACGCCTCGTCCAGCTCGACCACGGTCTGGCGGACCTTGCCCGAGTCGAAGTGGCGGCCGACGCCCTTGGCCAGGCTGTGGAAGCCGGAGGCCACGGCCGCCAGGTGCTCGCTGTCCTCCCGGGTGAGGTCCTTGGAGCTGCCGGTGGGCAGGCCGTCGCCGGAGAGGACCACGGCCTTGCGGATGCTGGCGACCCGGTCGACGAGCTCGTCGAGGAGCCAGTTGAGCGAGCCGGAGCCGCGGCCCCAGGTGTCGTTTCCGGACTGCGGTGCGGTCATCGACCGTCCCCTTCGTTCTCGTATCCGGGGCCGTCGGCGGCAGGGGTGCCGGCCTCGGACCCGGACTGCGGTGGTGCGTGGTGGTGCGGTGCGTCGAGCTGTGGGTCGTGCCGTGCCTGTTGTGCCTGCTGGCGGGCGTGCTGGTCTCGGCCCGCGGTCCAGCCGCGCTGGAGTGCGGACATGCGGCGCCGTACGTCGTCCGCGTCGCGGTCCTCCACCGGGTCGGCGGCGGGCGCCGCGGCCGGGGGTGCAGGGCGGGGGAGTCGGCCGGGACCGCCGCCTGCAGGGCGGTCAGGGCCCCGCCCGGATCCAGGCCGGCCTGCTCCGCCAGCCGCCGCCGGGCCGCGGCGTACGCGGCCAGGGCCTCGCCGCGCCGCCCCGACCGGTGGAGCGCCAGCATGTGCAGCTCCACCAGCCGCTCCCGCAAGGGGTGTTCGGCCGACAGTCCGGCGAGCTCCGCGCACACCCGCGCGTGCCGGCCGAGCGCGAGGTCCGCGGCCAGCGCGTGCTCCACGCAGTCGAGCCGTTCCTCGGCCAGCCGGGCCGACGCGGCTTCGAAGACCCGGCCCCGGAGTCCGGCCAGGGCCACCGGGCCCCGCCAGGCCCCGAGTGCCCGGCCGAGCAGCCGGCGGGTCTCGCCCGGGTCCCGGCAGGCCTCCGCTGAGCGGCGCAGGCGCGCGAAGTCCCGGACGTCGACCTCCACCCGGTCCGGTGCGCCCGCCGGGTCCGCCGGGTCCTCCGCCGCGTCCGTCGCGTCGGCCGCGAGGGCGAACCCCGCCTCCGTGCGCGCCACCGGGACCCCGGCGCGCCGCAACACCCCCGCCACGTTCTGCAGTTGCTCCCGCGCCGTGGCCGGCGGGTCGTCCCACACCGCCGCCGCCAGCCCGGCGGCCGGGACCACCCGCCCCGCGTCCAGCGCCAGCGCCGCCAGCACCCGCCGGCCGCGCGGTCCGCCGGTGGTCAGGGGGCGGCCGTCCAGGGTGATGCGGACCGGGCCCAGCAGTGAGAGGACGAGGGCCATCGCGCACTCCTGACGCTGTGTCGCGGACGGATGGCCGACGGATGGGCGGCCGGTGGGCCGCGATCGTAGCGTCTGGCCACCCGGCCGGAGCAGGGGTGCCGCACATTCCGCTCCGGCCCGGGAGCGCCGGGGCGCACCCCCACCTCCCCGCGCCCCGGCGCCCCTGCCCACCGCTCCGAGAGGACATGCCCGATGCGTTCCCGCACGCGCACCGCCGCGCTGCTGACCGCCGCCGTGCTCGGCCTGGCCGGTCTCAGCGTCCCCCAGGCCACGGCCCGGGCTTCCGCGGCCTCCCCGCCCTCCGGCCCGGCCGTCGCCGTGGCGATGGGCGACAGCTTCATCTCCGGCGAGGCCGGCCGCTGGCTCGGCAACACCGACCGCTACGACGGCAGCCGCAACGGCACCGACCGGGCCTGGACCGGCGGGTCGAAGTACGACCCGGCCAAGGTCTACGGGGCCTCCGGGGCGGTCGGCGGCTGCCACCGCTCAGGGGGCCCCTCCCAGCGGTAGCTGGGGGAGTCTCGGAGATCGCGGTCGCCCCGCTGCCCGGCATCGACCAGCGGATCAACCTCGCCTGTTCCGGCGCCGAGACCGTCAACGTGCTCAGCGCCGCCAAGGGCGGGCAGCCGTACAACGGAGAGGCCCCGCAGACCGACCAGCTCGCCGCGCTCGCGAGGACGAAGCGGGTCAAGGTCATCGCGCCGTCCATCGGCGGGAACGACCTCGGGTTCGGCCAGATCATCGGAGACTGCGCGTACGACTGGTACTTCAGGAGGCTGTGCTGGAAGAAGCAGGCGCCGGTCGTCGAGGGCAAGCTGCCCGGGGTGAAGGCCAAGGTCGCGGCGGTCGTGGACGACATCCGCGCCGCCATGCGCGGCGCGGGGTACGCGGACGGCGACTACCGCCTCGTCCTGCAGTCCTATCCGTCTCCGCTCCCGGGCGGGGAGTCCTTCCGGCTGTCGCAGAACGACTCGGACCGGATGTTCAAGGACGGCTGCCCCTTCAACGACCGCGACGCGACCTGGGCGGCGTACACGCTGGTCCCGCAGATCGGCAACATGGTCAAGTCGGTGGCCGTGGGCAAGGGCACCGACTTCATGGACCTGAGGGACGCGCTGGCCGGGCACGAGGTGTGCGCGCTGGGCACCGCGCAGGTGGACCAGGGCGGGCCGGACCCGCGTGAGCACGAGTGGTTCCGCTTCCTGGACTACACGAACACGCCCTCGCCCGCCGGGCGGTCACGGGGCGGGGCCCGGCGGGTGCGACGCCGCCGGGCCCCGCCGCCGTGCTCAGCACACGTTCGGGTGCGCGATGTCGAGCACGAACCGCTCGGGGCCGTGCAGCGTGAACGAGGTGAAGGCGGGCTTGGTGTCGAAGGCGGCGCCGAGGGTGACCCGGCCCTCGAAGTCGCCGGTCAGGGCGACGCCCTTCAGCTTGGGCAGGTAGACCTTGAGGAGCTTGGGTCCGCGGTAGACGTTCCGGCCCGCGTCGTCGTGCCCGGCGGCGGGCTCCAGGCGGATCTCCAGGAAGTACCGCCCGGCCAGCGGCACGGGCTTGCCGGACCCGTCGTAGACCAGCCGCGGGACGGGGGCGACGGTGACCGCCGGGACGTGTCCCCGCAGGTCGACGACCAGCCGGTCGTACGTGCAGTGCCCGCCCCAGCGGGCATTGATGACGAGCGGGGTGGAGGAGACGGTTGAGGTGGTGGTGGAGGCGGCGGAGGCCGGCGCTGCGAAGGCGAGGGTGGTGGCGAGGAGTGCGCCCGTACCCAGTGCGGCGGCCTGCCGACGGCGTGGACGGTTCATGACGTCCCCCTGATTCTCGAGAGACGGGGACTGGTGTCACCACCTGAGACGCTCCGCGCGCGCGTGCGGTTGCACCGGGCTCAGCCGGGCAGCAGGGCGCTCAGTTCGGCGTCGAGGTCGTAGTGCCGCTGCTCCTGGCCGCGGGGCACCATCCCGGTCATCCGCCGGCACAGCTCCCGTACGTCCTTCGCGCGGGCGGACACCACGCAGGACTGCTCGCCGTTGCTGGGGCCCCGCCGACGCATGCGTGGCACGCCCACTCGGGCAAGCTAGTGCTGTGACCGGAAAGGTTCACCGGGTCGCGGCGCCCGGCACGGCACCTCGCCGCGTTGTCGGACCACACCGGTACGTCCAGTACGAGGCGTGGTCCTCCGCCTTGCGATGCACCGCACCGGACACCGCGACCCGGCAAACCTTTCCGGTCACAGCACTAGCCCACCCCCGGGCCGCCGCCGCCGTCCAAAGGTCCCGTCCCGCCGGGCCCCTCGGCCCGACCTCCGGCGAGGGGCCGGGCCCGCAACGGGCCGAGCCCGCCCTCCGCGGGGAGGGCGGGCTCGGCGGGAGCACTGCGGCCGCGGCCCCGGACCTGACCGCGGGGGCGGCCGGACCGGGGCGCCGGACTACGGCAGGGGGTTGTAGATGAAGGACTCGTGCGCGTTGGACTGGCCGATCGCGGTGAAGCCGGAGCCGTTGGACTGCGCGCCGTTGTTCTGGTTGGACGCGCCGAAGCCGGAGGCGACCTGCTGGGCGGTGGAGGAGTTTCCGAGGTTGCTGCCTCCGACCCCGCTGCCCAGGATGCCGGCGAGGGCCGCGTTCGACGCGGTCCCGGCCGCACCGGCCCCGTTGTCGGCCTGGGCCACGCCCGAGAGGAGCGCGAAGGCGAGGGGGAGCGATGCGACAGCCGCCATCACACGGATGCTGCGGGTGCTTGCCATGTTTCTAGTCCTCCAGTTAAGCAAAAAGGCTGTGGTCCAAGGCGGTTGGCCGAACCGCCGGGTGCGGACGCGACGTCGTGCCCCCACCCTGCCGCAGGTGATCATCAAGAAACCAGCCCAGACCGCCTGGTTCCCTCTCAAGCGTGATCAACTTGTCGCCAAACCTCATATCCCACCCAATTTCGAACTCAGTTACTGGCGTAACCCACCCATGCGGCGGAGGGCGACGGCGACGGCAACGCGGACGGCCCGGGGACCCGATGCCGAGCATCGGGTCCCCGGGCCGTCCGGGGTCACGCGGAGGGGCGAAGGCGCCGGGAGGGCCTCGTCAGCACTCGATGACGTTGACCGCGAGGCCGCCGCGGGCGGTCTCCTTGTACTTGACCTTCATGTCCGCGCCGGTCTCCTTCATGGTCTTGATGACCTTGTCGAGGGACACCTTGTGCGAGCCGTCGCCGCGCATCGCCATCTTGGCCGCGGTGACGGCCTTGACCGCCGCCATGCCGTTGCGCTCGATGCAGGGGATCTGGACGAGCCCGCCGACCGGGTCGCAGGTCAGGCCGAGGTTGTGCTCCATGCCGATCTCGGCCGCGTTCTCGACCTGCTCCGGGGTGCCGCCCAGGACCTCGGCCAGCGCGCCGGCCGCCATCGAGCAGGCCGAGCCGACCTCGCCCTGGCAGCCGACCTCGGCGCCGGAGATCGACGCGTTCTCCTTGAAGAGCATGCCGATCGCGCCCGCGGCGAGGAGGAAGCGGACCACGCCGTCCTCGTCCGCGCCCGGCACGAAGTTCATGTAGTAGTGCAGGACCGCCGGCAGGACGCCCGCGGCGCCGTTCGTCGGGGCGGTGACGACGCGGCCGCCGGCCGCGTTCTCCTCGTTGACCGCCATCGCGTAGATCGTCGCCCACTCGCTGCGGTGCATCATCGGGTCGCCCTCGGTGCGCAGCTGGCGCGCCGTGGAGGCGGCCCGGCGCTTGACCCGCAGACCGCCGGGGAGGATGCCCTCGCGGGACATGCCGCGCGAGACGCAGGACTGCATGACGCGCCAGATCTCCAGCAGGCCCTCGCGGATCTCGTCCTCGGTGCGCCAGGCCTTCTCGTTCTCCAGCATCATCGAGGAGATCGACAGGCCGGTCTCGTTCGCGAGGCGGAGCATCTCGTCGCCGCTGCGGAAGGGGTACTTCAGCGGGGTGTCGTCGAGCTTGATCCGGTCCTCGCCGACCGCGTCCTCGTCCACGACGAAGCCGCCGCCGACCGAGTAGTACGTCTTCTCCAGCAGCGGGGTGCCCGCCTCGTCGTACGCGAAGAGCGTCATGCCGTTCGCGTGGTACGGGAGCGAGCGCCGGCGGTGCAGGATCAGCTGGTTCGGCTCGTCGAAGGGGATCTCGTGGCCATCGCCTATCTCGGTGCCCAGCAGGCGCAGGCGGCCGGTGGTGCGGATGCGCTCGACCTCGGCGTCGGCGGTCTCCACGTTCACGGTGCGGGGGGAGTGGCCCTCCAGGCCCAGCAGGACCGCCTTGGGGGTGCCGTGGCCGTGGCCGGTGGCGCCCAGCGAGCCGAAGAGCTCGGCCCGGACCGCGGCCGTCTGGGCGAGGACGCCGTCCTTCTTGAGCCGGGTCACGAACATGCGCGCGGCGCGCATCGGTCCGACGGTGTGGGAGGAAGAGGGACCGATGCCGATCGAGAAGAGATCGAAGACGGAGATGGCCACGGTTGCGGACTCCTATGTCTGCTCGTGGGTGGGAAGCGGGGCAGGAGGGGTGGATCTGCGGATTTTGTCCGGCAGACGAGCTTAACGCGGTGAGGTGAACAGCTCGGCTGCCGGACGGGTCGGGAAGGCGGGGATCAGGCGTGGGTCAGTTCGCGCTCCGGTGCGCCGGCCGCCGCGGACGCCTCGACGGCGCCGTCGCCGTCGCCGTCCAGGATCGGGTCCGGGCCCGGCAGGCCCGCGTGGTGGGCCTTGACGCCGGAGCGTACGGCCCAGAAGTAGAAGCCCAGGGCCGAGACGGCCACGATGGCGATGTCCAGGCCGCCCGGGATGAGCCCGTTGCCGCCGAATTCCTTGCTGCCGAGCGCGGAGAGCGTGCCCAGCCACAGCAGGAAGGCGATCATCCACCAGGCCGGGGCGAACTGCTTGAGCAGGCTCTTCTCGCCCTTGCGCTTGAGCACGACGGCCGCGATCGGGGCGGCGACCAGGGTGAGCAGGACGACCTTGCCGGTGTCCGGCCACTTCGACCAGTACAGGGCGCAGGCGGCGAAGGCGAAGGTGATCGGGCAGAGGATCTTGGCGGCCGGGAGGCGGAAGGGGCGCGGCAGCTCGGGCTTGGTCTTGCGGAAGACGCCGACCGCGATCGGGCCGATCAGGTACGAGACCACCATCGCGGCGGAGACGACGCTGGCCAGGGCCTCCCAGCTGTGGCCGACGGTGACCAGGAGCAGGATCGAGAAGCCGAGGTTCAGCCACATCGCGGGACGGGCGGTGCCGTACTTGGGGTGGACCTCGCGGATCTTCTTCGGGAAGAAGCCGGTCTCCGCGAGGTTCTGCGCCATGTACGAGGCCGAGGCGACGTTGCCGATGTTGGCGCCGGAGGGCGAGATGAAGGCACCGAACTGGAGCATCGTGACGACCCAGTGCAGCATCAGCATCTTGGCCAGGTCGGCGAACGGCGAGGAGAAGTTGATGCCGCTCCAGCCGCCGGCCTCGGCCAGCTTCTCCGGCGGGACACCGCCGATGAAGGCGATCTGCAGGGCCAGGTAGATGACCAGGCCGAGGGAGAGCGCGCCGACCAGGGCCAGCGGAATGGCGCGGCCGGGGTTCTTCGCGGCGCCGCCGAGGTTGACGACGGCCTGGAAGCCGTTGAAGGCGAAGACCACGCCGGAGGTGGTGACGGCGGTCATGACCGCGGGCCAGCCGTTGGGTGCGAAGCCGCCGTGGTCGGTGAAGTTCCCCGTGTGGAAGCCGGAGGCGATCAGGGCGATCACGGCGAGCACCGGGATGGCGAACTTGACCAGGGTGAGCAGGTTGTTCGCCTTGGCGAGCAGCGCGACCGACCAATAGCAGGCCAGCCACAGCGCGACGGTGAGGAACAGCGCCATCGCCATGCCGGAGGTCGTCAGGCCGCCGTTCTCGACCAGCCCCTTGGCCCAGCCGAAGTTCCAGGAGGACATGTACTGCGTACCGGCGATGGACTCGATCGGGATCAGCGCGGCGATGGCGATCCAGACCGCCCAGCCGGTCATGAAGCCCAGCACGGGCCCGTGCGAGATGGTGCCGAAGCGGGCCATCGAGCCGGGCAGCGGGTAGGCGGCGCCCACCTCCGCGTAGGACATGGCGATCATGCCGATGAAGACGGCGCCGATGATCCAGGCGACGATGGCCGCCGGCCCCGCGACCGCGGCGGCCTGGCCGGCCCCGAAGAGCCACCCCGAGCCGAAGATCGAGCCGAGACCGATCATGATCAGCGCGAAGAGACTGAGTCCCTTCCTGTTGGCTGCGCTCATGTCCATGAGGTGTGCTGTCCGTCCTGCCGGGGAGACCGTCGGGTCCGGTCACTCCTTTATCTGCAGCCTATTTGCCATGAAATTAAACAAATCAGTGGCGATCGGCAGGTTCCACCAGGCCATTGGTCATGAGGGGGGCCCGGCGCCTGTGGACAGACAGGCGGGCGCCGGGCCCCTCTCGGTGACGTCAGAGCGTCGGGTACAGCGGGAACTTCGCGGCGAGCGCCGAGACGCGCGCCTTCAGGTCGTCCGCGTCGTAGGCGGGCTTCAGCGCCTGCGCGATGATCTCGGCGACCTCGGTGAAGGCCTCGGCGTCGAAACCGCGGGTGGCCAGGGCCGGCGTGCCGATCCGCAGACCCGAGGTGACCATCGGCGGCCGCGGGTCGTTCGGGATGGCGTTGCGGTTGACCGTGATGCCGACCTCGTGGAGGCGGTCCTCGGCCTGCTGGCCGTCCAGCTCGGAGTTGCGCAGGTCGACCAGGACCAGGTGCACGTCGGTGCCGCCGGTGAGGACGTCCACGCCCACGGCCTTGACGTCGTCCTGGACCAGGCGGGCGGCGAGGATCTTCGCGCCCTCGAGGGTGCGCTCCTGGCGCTCCTTGAACTCGGGCGAGGCCGCGACCAGGAAGGAGACCGCCTTGGCCGCGATCACGTGCTCCAGCGGGCCGCCCTGCTGACCCGGGAAGACCGCGGAGTTGATCTTCTTGGCCAGCTCCTGCGTCGACAGGATGACACCGCCGCGCGGACCGCCGAGGGTCTTGTGCGTGGTGGTGGTCACGACGTGGGCGTGCGGCACCGGGTTCGGGTGCAGACCCGCGGCGACCAGGCCGGCGAAGTGTGCCATGTCGACCATCAGGTACGCGCCGACCTCGTCCGCGATGCGGCGGAAGGCGGCGAAGTCCAGCTGGCGCGGGTAGGCGGACCAGCCCGCGACGATCAGCTGCGGCTTGGACTCCTTGGCGAGGCGCTCGACCTCGGCCATGTCGACCTCGCCGGTCTCGTCGACGTGGTACGGGACCACGTTGTAGAGCTTGCCGGAGAAGTTGATCTTCATGCCGTGGGTCAGGTGACCGCCGTGGGCCAGGTTCAGGCCCATGATCGTGTCGCCCGGCTTGATCAGCGCGAACATCGCGGCCGCGTTGGCCTGCGCGCCCGAGTGGGGCTGCACGTTCGCGGCCTCGGCGCCGAACAGCGCCTTGATGCGGTCGATCGCGATCTGCTCGACGACGTCGACGTGCTCGCAGCCGCCGTAGTAGCGGCGGCCCGGGTAGCCCTCCGCGTACTTGTTGGTCAGGACCGAGCCCTGGGCCTCCATGACGGCGACCGGGGCGAAGTTCTCCGACGCGATCATTTCCAGGGTCGACTGCTGGCGCACGAGTTCCGCGTCGACGGCGGCGGCGACGGCCGGGTCGAGCTCGTGGAGCGGGGTGTTCAGTACGGACATCTTCGATCCCCTGGGGTCAGTTGCCGGAGGTGAGCTTGGCGTACTCGTCGACGGAGAGCAGGTCGTCCTGCTCGCCCGTGACGCGCACCTTGAAGAGCCAGCCACCTTCGAACGGGGCGGAGTTCACCAGGGACGGGTCGTCCACGACGTCCTGGTTGAACTCGACGACCTCGCCGGTGACGGGGGAGTACAGGTCGCTGACCGACTTGGTCGACTCCAGCTCGCCGCAGGTCTCGCCCGCGGTCACCGTGTCACCGACCTCGGGGAGCTGGGCGTAGACGACGTCACCGAGCGCGTTGGCCGCGAACTCCGTGATGCCGACCGTCGAGACGCCGTCCTCGGCGACCGACAGCCACTCGTGCTCCTTGCTGTAACGCAGCTGCTGGGGGTTGCTCATGACCTGATTCTCCTGGATGCGGGGGAGTGGATACGAACGGTGGTCTCGCGTACCGAGACGGGGCGCGGGGGAGTGGCCGTGCGGGAGGTCCGGGCGGACCGGGGGCCTCCGTGCACAGCGGAAAGGATTACTTCTGCCGCTTGTAGAACGGCAGAGCCACGACCTCGTACGCCTCATGCGTACCGCGAATGTCCACGCCGACGCCGGAGGTGCCGGGCGCGGCGTGCGCCGCGTCGACATAGGCCATCGCGATCGGCTTGCCCAGCGTCGGGGACGGGGCGCCCGAGGTGACCTCGCCGACGACCTGGCCGTCGAAGGTCACGGAGAAGCCGGCGCGCGGGACGCGGCGGCCCTCGGCGATCAGGCCGACGAGCTTGCGCGGCGGGTTGGTGGCGGCGCGCTCGGCGGCGGCCTCGAGGGCGGCGCGGCCCACGAAGTCGCCCTCCTTCTCGAACTTCACGACCCGGCCCAGACCCGCGTCGAACGGGGTGAGGGCGGTGGTGAGCTCGTGCCCGTACAGCGGCATGCCCGCTTCCAGGCGCAGCGTGTCGCGGCAGGACAGGCCGGCCGGGACCAGGCCGACGCCCTCGCCCGCCTTGGTCAGCGCCTGCCACAGCTCCACGGCGTGCTCGGGGGCGACGAACAGCTCGAAGCCGTCCTCACCGGTGTAGCCCGTACGTGCGATCAGCGCGGGCACCCCGGCGACCGTGCCGGGCAGACCGGCGTAGTACTTCAGCCCGTCCAGGTCGGCGTCGGTGAGGGAGGCGAGGATGCCCGGGGACTCCGGACCCTGCACCGCGAGCAGTGCGTACGCCTCGCGGTCGTCGCGGACCTCGGCGTCGAAGCCGGCGGCGCGCTCGGTGATCGCGTCGAGGACGACCTGGGCGTTGGAGGCGTTCGCGACGACCATGAACTCGTCCTCGCCCAGGCGGTAGACGATCAGGTCGTCCAGGATCCCGCCGTCCTCCTGGCAGATGTGCGTGTACCGGGCGCGGCCGACGCCGACGGTGGAGATGTTGCCGACCAGGGCGTGGTCCAGAACCTTGACGGCCTCGGGGCCGGTCAGGGTGATCTCGCCCATGTGGGACAGGTCGAACAGGCCGGCCTTGGTGCGCACGGCGTTGTGCTCGTCGCGCTCGCTGCCGTACCGCAGGGGCATGTCCCAGCCCGCGAAGTCGGTCATGGTCGCACCGAGGGAACGGTGCAGCGCATCGAGGGCGGTCAGGCGGGGGGCAGTGCTCATGGGTGTGGCTCCCGGGTCCCAGGGCATGACATGACGAGGAGGAGTTCCTCCCCATCTGTCATCGGAACCTGAGAGGTTCGCCGAGAGTTCCCCGCTTCCAGGGGAAGGTCTTCGACTTGCACCTTGGGTGGAGCCGTCGCCGACACCCTCACGGGCGGTGGCGCGGCTCGCTTTTCAGATCTGCCTCATCCACGCGGTACGGGGCCTGAGAGATTCAAGGGAGGTACTTGCTCCTTCGGCGCCCGGGCACCGCCTCGCGGCGTGCCGGGACTCTCCCGCGCGGATTCAAGCGGCCGGTATGCAGTTGGTGTCCAGATGGCGCACATCATTGCACGCCGTGCGGCCGAATGGGGGAGGGGGTCCCGAAGCGGAGCGGAACCGGAGGTCCCGGATTACCGTCTCTTTACACTCAGGGGGAAGGGTCCCGGTGACCCGATGCGGGGGAGGCGATCACTGTGCGGAGATTCGGAGTACTGACGAC
The DNA here is from genome assembly GCF_003287915.1 of Streptomyces sp. ICC4. Lineage (NCBI taxonomy): Bacteria > Bacillati > Actinomycetota > Actinomycetes > Kitasatosporales > Streptomycetaceae > Streptomyces > Streptomyces sp. ICC4. The sequence continues at coordinate 1,998,060 of NZ_CP030286.1, forward strand.
GACGAGCACGGCCGCGGGGGCGGCCGCGGGGGCCGTGTCCGCGGTGCCGTCGCAGCGCGGCGCCACGAGGGCGCCGGCGCAGGCGGCGGCGCCCGTGCGCGACGTGCGCGGGGCCGCGAGTCCGGGGCGGCTGTACTTCGCCGAGGGGGACATCGTGGTGGTGTCCGGACTGCCCGGCGGCGGCAAGAGCACCCTGATCAAGCGGGCCGCGGAGGGCGGCGGCATCGACTCCCAGGACGCGCGCGAGCGCTGGGAGCGCCGGATGCCGGCCGCCCTGCCGTACGCCGTGTACCGCCCGGCGGTCCGGATCGCGCACTACTGGGGGCTGTGGCGGGTGCTGCGCTCCGGGGCCTCGGCCGTCGTCCACGACTGCGGTACGCAGAGCTGGGTCCGGGCCCTGCTCGCCCGGGCCGCCCGGCGGCGCGGCCGCGCACTGCACCTGGTGCTGCTCGACACCACCCCCGAGGAGGCCCGGGCCGGGCAGGCGGCGCGGGGCCGGGGGGTGTCGGCGTACGCCTTCGCCCGGCACCGCGGCGCGGTGGCCCGGCTGCTGCGCGAGGCCGAGGCGGGCCGGCCGCCGGCCGGCTGCGCGTCGGTGACCCTGCTGGACCGGCCGGCGGCCTCACGGCTGACGGTGATCGGCTTCCGCTAGTGCTGTGACCGGAAGGGTTCACCGGGGCGCGGCGCCCGGCACGGCACCTCGCCGCGTTGTCGGACCACACCGGTACGTCCAGTACGAGGCGTGGTCCTCCGTCCGGGGGCCCCTCCCGGCGGTAGCTGGGGGAGATGCACCGCACCGGACACCGCGACCCGGCAAACCCTTCCGGCCACAGCACTAGGCGTCTCTGCCGGACCCCGGCCCGGGGGAGCGGGCGGGCGGGCCGCGGGGGCCCGTTAACCTCTGGGCGAGACGAGGGCGAGCTAGCGGAGGCGTACATGTGGCCGGGTAACGAGCTGGAACAGGTGCTCGGGGCGGCACTGGGGCAGGCGGACGCCGGCGGGCGGATCCTCGAGGTGCTCGGGCGCAGCCCGCTGTGGATCCCGCTGCCGGGCGGGGTGAACAGCCTGAGCCTGCCCACGATGGAGATCGACGGCGCGGCCTACGTGCCCGTCTACAGCTCCGAGGAGCAGTTCCGCGCCTGCGCCGGCCCCGCCATGGACTTCGCCGTCGCGCCCGCCGTGGACTTCGCCCGCGGCCTGCCCCCGCAGCTCGGCATCGCGGTCAACCCCGAGGGGGCCGTCGGGGTCCCGCTGCCGCCGCCCGCCGTCGCCGAGCTCTGCCGGGCGGGCCGCAGCCCGCTCGACGGGCCCGCCACCGGGGGCCGGGTCCGGCTCTACGAGCCGGACTGGCAGGAGGATCCCGTCGACTTCCTGACCGCCGCCGGGGAGGAGTTCCGTGCCACCGGAGTCGTCGCGGCGGCCTACCGGTGCCTCGCAAGCGTCGAGGCCGGGGCGCCGGAGCTGTACGTCGGTGTCCAGCTGCTGGGATGGGAGCCCGACATGCGGAACGCCCCGATGGAGGCCCTGGGCCGGGCGCTGGCCCGCGTACCGGCGCCCTGGCCTGTGCAGTTGATCCTCCTCGACGCCGCCGAGGACCCGGTCGTCGACTTCATCCTTACGCGCGTACGCCCCTTCTACCTGCCGTAGGCACGCTTAAGCTGGTGACGGACACGTGTGGGCGACGGGCGGACGAAGAGACGAAGAGGGGTACCGGGTGAGTGCGTCAGGCACGGCCGCGGTCGGGCAGGTCGAGCACATGCTGCGCCAGGTGACTCCCGGGCGCTACGAGAGCTACGAGGCGCTCCTGCACGCCCTGGCCGAGGGGCGGCTGTGGATGCTGCTGTGGCAGGGGCGGTCCGGTTCCCCGGACGCGCAGTACGGCGGCATGGAGGTCGAGAGCCTCGGTTACGCGCCCTGCGTGACCTCCCCGCAGGAGCTGGCCGCCAGCGGCTGGAACCGGGGGTACGAGGTGGTCACGGGCCGGGACATCGCCCGTGCCCTCTACCCCGACCGCTGGGGGCTGTGGCTCAACCCCCACGCCCAGGGCGGCGGTGTCGGCATTCCCTGGGCCGACCTGCGCCGGATCTCCACCGGCCTGGACCGGATGCCGGCGGGCCCCCTGCGACTGTCCGAGCCCGCCATCGAGCTCCCGCAGTTCTACGGGCTGCTCACGCAGCACGCGCACCGCACGCCCGCCGTGCGCTCGCTGCGCCGCGCCTGGGTGCAGCCCGCGCTGGGCTCCCCGTACCTCGCCGTCGGGCTCGACCTGTACGAGGCCTCGGCGCACGCGCTGGAATCCGTGCGGGAGATGATGCGCCAGTCGGTCGGCGCGGTGCCCGAGGGAGTGCCGGTCTGCACGGTCGCGCTCGCCGACGAGCACGACCCGGTGGCGATGTGGCTGCGCGCGCAAACCCGTCCCTTCTATGACCGCGAGGGCCAGGCGCCCGCCTACTGAGACATCGTGGCCAAGCCACCCGAGGCCGCACGGAACAGTCGTTCCGTGCGGCCTTTGCGTTGTCCTGATTTCGACGCTGATGTACGCCCAATAGGCATGCTAGTAACCCGAGTTGGGTGCCATGTCCGATTCGGCACCGAACGGACGGTCTTGCTCCGCTGAGGCGGCAGCGAAGTCCGGATAACGGGAACTCGACCCTCAGATCACGGTTGCGCATCCATTCACCTGCGGGTCTGGCGGCTGATCGACGGCCCGATGAAGACTCCCCACCCAAGAGCGGGTCAGTCCTCCGAGGACCGGTTCGCCACGGGAAATTCGCTCGTCGTTTCGTACAGCACCACGTGCACCACCAGCACTGCCAGTACCGCCTGTACCCGCACTGCAACGCACCTCTGCATCCCGCACCTCTGCACCTCCGCACCTCGCACTCCGAGCGCCACTCCGCACCAACGCCGCCACAGCGGCGGGCATGGGCCGGCTCACCCGTCGGCCGAGAGGGGTCCCCACCACGATGACGGCACCACTGCATGACACGAGCGCGGAGACTCCCGCTCCCGTGTCCGTAGCCGACGTCCCAGCCAAGGCCATCGAAGGCCGCTCGCCCGGACGCATCGCCTGGATGCGGCTCAAGCGCGACAAGGTCGCGCTGACGGGCGGCGTGGTCGTGATCCTCCTGATCCTGGTGGCGGTCTTCGCCCCGCTGATCGTGAGCCTGCTGGGCCACCCGCCCAACGAGTTCCACGAGGATCTGCTCGACCCGGAATTCGGCACGCCGCTCGGATCGTTCGGCGGCATCAGCCCCGACTACCTGCTGGGCGTGGAGCCGACCAACGGCCGCGACGTGTTCAGCCGGATCGTCTACGGCGCCCGCATCTCCCTGGTCGTCGCCTTCCTCGCGGCCTTCGTCTCCGTCATCCTCGGCAGCCTGCTGGGCGCCCTGGCCGGCTTCCTCGGCGGCTGGGTCGACGGCATCATCAGCCGCACCATGGACCTGCTGCTGGCCTTCCCGCAGCTGCTGTTCACCATCTCGCTGGTCTCCGTCGTTCCCAACTCCCTGTGGGGATTCACGGGTTCGGGCGTCCGGATGGGTGTGCTCATCGTCGTCATCGGCTTCTTCGGGTGGCCGTACATCGGCCGCATCGTCCGGGGCCAGACGATCTCGCTGCGCGAGCGGGAGTACGTCGAGGCCGCGCGCAGCCTGGGGGCGGGCCGCGGCTACATCCTGATCAAGGAGCTGCTGCCGAACCTGGTCGCGCCGATCCTCGTCTACACGACGCTGATCATCCCGACCAACATCCTGACGGAGGCGGCCCTCAGCTTCCTCGGCGCCGGCGTCAAGCCGCCCACCGCCTCCTGGGGAAAGATGCTGTCCGACGCCGTCCCCATCTACCAGGACGACCCCATGTACATGGTGGTCCCCGGTATGACGATCTTCATCACCGTCCTGGCGTTCAACCTCTTCGGGGACGGGCTGCGCGACGCACTCGACCCCAAGGGCAGCTGAACCGCATCAACGATTCACCCACCAATGGAGGTTGGACCAACGTGATTCGCAGAAAGCAGGCACTCGCGGCCACCGCCGTGGTCGCTGCCCTGTCGCTGTCGGCTGTGGCGTGTGACAGCGCGGAGGACAAGAAGCCCTCGGAGGGCAAGCCGGCCGCCGCCAGCGGTTTCAACGCGGCGACCACGGCCGTCGTGAACCCGTCGACGACCAAGGGCGGCGAGCTCAAGCTCTGGACCCCGCAGGACGTCGACTACCTCGACCCGGCCCGCGCCTACTACGGCTGGGTCTGGAACATGCAGCGGCTCTACATCCGCCAGCTGTTCGCGTACGACAGCAAGCCGGGCGAGGCGGGCACCAAGCTGGTCCCGGACCTCGCCGCGGCCGACCCGGTCCTGAGCAACGACGGCAAGACGTACACCGTCAAGATCAAGGACGGCGTGAAGTTCGAGGACGGCACGCCGATCACCTCGAAGGACTTCAAGTACGGCATCGAGCGCGTCTTCGCGCAGGACGTGCTGTCCGGCGGTCCCACCTACCTGATCGACATCCTCGACCAGGGCCAGAAGTACCCCGGCCCGTACAAGGACACCGACCCGGACAAGATGGGTCTGAAGTCCGTCCAGACGCCGGACGACAAGACGATCGTCTTCAACCTGGCGAGCGCCAACTCCGACTTCAAGTACCTGCTGGCCATGCCGTCCTCCTCGCCGGTCCCGGCGGCCAAGGACACGGGCGCCACGTACACCAACAAGCCGGTCTCCAGCGGCCCGTACAAGATCTCGGAGTTCACGGCGAACAAGGGCGCGACCCTCGTCCGCAACGAGAACTGGGACCCGAAGACGGACACCATCCGCACGGGTCTGCCGGACAAGATCTCCATGACGGTGACCACCAACCCGGACGACATGGACGCGCGCCTGCTCTCCGGTGACATCGACCTCGCGGTCGACGGCACGGGCATGCAGGCCGCCGGCAAGAACAAGGTCCTCAAGGACGAGGCGCTCAAGGCCAACGCGGACAACCCGTTCACGGGCTACATCCGCTACTTCGTCTTCCCGACGACCGTCGCGCCGCTGGACAACGTCGAGTGCCGCAAGGCCGTCATCTACGCGGCCGACCCCAAGTCCCTGCAGACCGCCCGCGGCGGCCCGACCAGCGGTGACCTCGGCGCGAACATGCTGCCGCCCGGCATCCCCGGCTCGGACAAGAAGTACGACCCGTACAACCTGACCAAGGGCGAGCCGCAGCTGGAGAAGGCCAAGGAGGCCCTCAAGGCCTGTGGCAAGCCGGACGGCTTCCAGACCACGATCGCGGTCCGCAACAACCGCGCCCCCGAGGTGAAGACCGCGGAGTCGCTGCAGGCGGCGCTCGACAAGGTCGGCATCAAGGTCACGATCGACCAGTACGACGGCAAGCTCTCCTCTTCCGTCATCGGCTCGCCCGAGAACGTGAAGGCCAAGGGCTACGGCATCATCGTGATGGGCTGGGGCGCCGACTACAACTCCGGCTCGGGCTACCTGCAGCCGCTGGTCGACGGCTCGTTCATCCTGCCGAACGCCAACAACAACTTCAGCATGATCAACGACCCTGAGATCAACGGGCTGTTCAAGACCGCCGCCTCGGCCGCCACCCCGGACGCCGCCGCGCCGTTCTACACCCAGATCAACCAGAAGATCATGGAGAAGGCCCTCTACCTGCCGATCAACTTCGACAAGGCCTTCGTCTACCACAACCCGCGCCTGACCAACGTCTACTTCAACGACTCGATGGGCAAGATCGACCTTGCCACCATCGGCGTCGTGAAGTAGCCGGGACGCTCCAGGAGCCCGGGCCGCCCGGCCCGGCCGGGCGGCCCCGGGCTCCAGACCCGTCAGACACAGCTGGTTCGCCTTCACCGCACATGCGCTAGTCCGAAGGGCAGGTGAAGGCCGCAGGCGGCGGCTGCCGTCCCCACAAGGGGCGGCGGGCGCCGGCCCGAGCGGCCGACTGCAGTGCTCGTCTACCTCATACGGCGACTTTTCAACGTCGCCGCAACGCTCTTGGTGGTCTCCGCGGTCACCTTCGGCATCTTCTTCGCGGTCCCGAAGCTGACCGGCAGCGACCCGGCGCTCATGTACGCCGGACGCGAGACCAACGCGACCGCCCTGGCGGGCATCCGGGTGAAGATGGGCTTCGACAAGCCCATCTCCGAGCAGTACCTGATCTTCATGAAGGGGATCTTCGCCGGCCGGGACTACGACGGCGGCACGGAGATCACGCACTGTGCGGCACCGTGCTTCGGCTACTCCTTCAAGACCGAGGTCCCCGTCTGGGACACCATGGTCGACCGCATGCCGGTCACCCTCTCGCTCGCCCTCGGGGCGGCCGTCATCTGGGTGATCGCGGGCGTGGCCACCGGTGTGATCTCGGCGCTCAGACGCCGCACCATGGTCGACCGCACCGTCATGATCGGTGCGCTCGCCGGAGTCTCGCTGCCGATCTTCTTCACCGGCATGGTGGCCCCCGCGGTCTTCGTCTACAGCCTCGGCTGGCTGGACGTCTCCAACTACAGACCGCTCACCGAGGATCCGCTGGCCTGGCTCAACTCCCTGATCCTGCCCTGGGTGACCCTGGCCTTCCTCTTCGCCGCCACCTACGCCCGCATCACCCGCGCCACGATGCTGGAGGTGCTCGGCGAGGACTACATCCGCACCGCCCGGGCCAAGGGGCTCAAGGAGGGCGTGGTCATCCGCAAGCACGCCCTGCGCTCCACCCTCACCCCGATCGTCACGATGTTCGGCCTCGACCTCGGCGGCCTCCTCGGCGGCGCGGTGCTCACCGAGACGACCTTCAACTTCCAGGGCCTGGGAACGGCCGCCGTCGGCGCGATCGGAGCGGGCGACCTTCCGGTGATCATGGGCGTCACGCTGCTCTCCGCGCTCTTCGTGGTGCTGGCCAACCTGATCGTGGACCTGCTGTACGCCGTCATCGACCCGCGCGTGAGGCTGACGTGACCGAGAACCACACCACCGACGCCGCATCCGAGTCCGCCGCGGTGTCCGCGTCCACATCGGCGTCCGCGCCCGCGTCCGGCCCCGCCTTCGTGCCCGAGCAGGGCGCGGCGCGGGACCGGGCCTTCCTCTCGGTGCGCGACCTCAAGGTGCACTTCCCGACCGACGACGGCCTGGTCAAGTCCGTCGACGGGCTCTCCTTCGACCTGGAGCGCGGCAAGACCCTCGGCATCGTCGGCGAGTCCGGCTCCGGCAAGTCGGTCACCTCGCTGGCCATCATGGGCCTGCACCGCACCGGCCACGTCCGCAACCGGCCGGAGATCTCCGGCGAGGTCGTGCTCGACGGCGAGGACCTGATCCAGGCCGACGCGGACCACGTCCGCACCCTGCGCGGGCGCAAGATGGCGATGGTCTTCCAGGACCCGCTCTCCGCGATGCACCCGTACTACTCGGTCGGCAAGCAGATCATCGAGGCCTACCGGACCCACCACGACGTCGACAAGAAGACCGCGCGCAAGCGGGCGGTCGAGATGCTCGACCGCGTCGGCATCCCGGAGCCGCAGCAGCGCGTGGACTCGTACCCGCACGAGTTCTCCGGCGGCATGCGCCAGCGCGCGATGATCGCGATGTCGCTGGTCAACAACCCCGAACTGCTCATCGCCGACGAGCCCACGACCGCCCTGGACGTCACCGTCCAGGCGCAGATCCTGGACCTCATCCGCGATCTGCAGAAGGAGTTCGGCTCCGCGGTCATCATGATCACGCACGACCTCGGCGTGGTCGCCGAGATGGCCGACGACATCCTCGTGATGTACGGCGGCCGGTGCGTCGAGCGCGGCAGCGCCGAGAAGATCTTCTACGAGCCCCGGCACCCCTACACCTGGGGCCTGCTCGGCTCGATGCCCCGCATCGACCGCGACCAGACCGAGCGCCTCATCCCGGTCAAGGGCTCGCCGCCCAGCCTCATAAACATCCCGAGCGGCTGTGCCTTCCACCCCCGCTGCCCGTACGCCGACCTCCCCAAGGGCGGCATCACCCGTACCCAGCGGCCCGAACTGGCGCTGGTCGAGGGATCGGCGGACGGTGACGGCCGGCACTGGGCCGCCTGCCACCTCTCCCCGGAGCAGCGGAACCGGATCTGGACCGAAGAGATTGCGCCGAAGCTGTGACCGATATGAAGAAGACGGGTACGGGCGCGGCCGCGGTCCCCGCCCAGGCGGCGGACTCCCCGGAGCCGCTGCTGAAGGTGACCGGCCTGGTCAAGCACTTCCCCATCACCAAGGGGCTGCTGCGCCGCCAGGTCGGGGCCGTGAAGGCCGTCGACGGCATCGACTTCGACGTCCGGCGCGGTGAGACCCTCGGCATCGTCGGCGAGTCCGGCTGCGGCAAGTCGACCATGGGCCGGCTGATCACGCGGCTGCTCGAACCGACGGGCGGCAAGGTCGAGTTCGAGGGCAAGGACATCACGCACCTGAGCGTGGCCGGCATGCGCCCGCTGCGCCGCGATGTGCAGATGATCTTCCAGGACCCGTACGGATCGCTGAACCCGCGGCACACGGTCGGCACCATCGTGAGCGCGCCCTTCAAGCTCCAGGGCGTCTCGCCCGAGGGCGGCCTCAAGGCGGAGGTGCAGCGGCTGCTGGCACTGGTCGGCCTCAACCCGGAGCACTACAACCGCTACCCGCACGAGTTCTCCGGCGGTCAGCGCCAGCGCATCGGCATCGCGCGGGCGCTCGCGCTCAAGCCGAAACTGGTCGTCGCGGACGAGCCCGTCTCGGCGCTGGACGTCTCCATCCAGGCCCAGGTGGTCAACCTGCTGGACGACCTCCAGGAGGAGCTCGGCCTCACGTACGTGATCATCGCGCACGACCTGTCGGTCATCCGGCACGTCTCGGACCGGATCGCGGTCATGTACCTCGGCAAGATCGTCGAGCTCGCGGACCGCAAGTCCCTGTACGAGGCGCCCATGCACCCGTACACGACCGCGCTGATGTCGGCCGTGCCGGTGCCGGACCCGAGGCGGCGCGGCGCGAAGAGCGGCCGCATCCTGCTCAAGGGCGACGTCCCTTCGCCGATCTCCCCTCCCTCCGGCTGCCGCTTCCACACGCGGTGCTGGAAGGCGACGCAGGTCTGCACGACGCAGGAGCCGCCGCTGGTCGCGCTGAAGACCGGCCACCAGGTGGCCTGCCACCACCCGGAGAACGCCCCGGACCAGTCCCCGAACGACCCCGCCCTCCCGGGCGCGACGGAAGCCGTCTCCACCCCCACGGTCTGACCCACCCCCCGGCGGGGCAATCCAGCCCCGCCGGCAAGCCCGCCCAATCCAGCCCCGCCGGCGAGTCCGGCCGATCCAGCGGCGCCGCACCCGACGACGGCCGCCCCCGAGGCGGGTCGGGGCCCCGGGCCGCCCGCGGCCCGGGACCCACCGTTCGGGCACGCCGCCAGGCGACCGGCACAATGGGCCCGTGCTCCACGATCTCTTCCCGCCCGGAATCCAGCACGGCCTGGACCTCGCGGGCATCTTCGTCTTCGCCACGGCCGGCGCCCTGCTCGCCGTACGCAAGAACTTCGACGTCTTCGGCATCGTCGTCCTCGCGCTCGTCACGGCCCTCGGCGGCGGCCTGTTCCGCGACATCGTCATCGGTGCCACGCCCGCCGCCGCCTTCGGCGACCTCGGCTTCTTCGTCACCCCGCTGATCGCCGCCGCGTTGGTCTTCTTCCTGCATCCCGAGGTCCAGCGGATCAACCGCGCCATCAACGTCTTCGACGCGGCCGGCCTCGGGCTGTTCTGCGTGACGGGCACGACGAAGGCCTACGAGTTCGGCCTCGGCCTCACCGCGTCCGCCGCGCTCGGCGTGGCCACGGCCGTCGGCGGGGGCGTGCTGCGGGACGTACTCGTCAACGAGGTGCCGTCGCTGCTGCGCGACCGGGAGATGTACGCCGTGCCGGCCGTCATCGGCGCCTCGATGGTGGCCCTGTTCATCAGCTTCGACGCCCTGAACGGGATCACGACCGGCCTCGCGATCGTCACCACCTTCGTGCTGCGGCTGCTGGCCATCCGCTACCACTGGCGGGCGCCGCTCGCGTGGAACCGCCGCTCGGCGGTGGCGGAGGAGCCGTAACGAGCCCGCAATCAAACAAAGCTACCGCTTAGTAGGTTCCCGGTGTACTTTCGTTCCATGTCACACGCAGCTGCCAAGGCCTCCATCGGCGACAGCGAGTTCGACCGCGACACCGCCGTCACCGCCCGCGCGGGCGAGCCCGGGGTGTACGACGCGGACCTCTCCGCCGGGTGGACGATCATCACCGCCGTCAACGGCGGCTACCTGCTGGCCCTCGTGGGCCGCGCCCTGTCCGCGGCCCTGCCGCACCCGGACCCCTTCACGGTCTCCGCGCACTACCTGACCTCGTCCGTGCCCGGCCCCGCCGTGATCCGCACCGAGGTCGTACGGATCGGCCGCACGCTCTCCACCGGCCAGGCCTCCCTCTTCCAGTACGACGAGAGCGGCGCCGAGGTCGAGCGGATCCGCGTCCTGGCCTCCTACGGGGACCTCGCGACGCTCCCGGACGCCGTCCACACCACGGCCCTGCCGCCCGTCATCCCCGCGTACGAGGACTGCCTCGGCCCCGAGGCCGGCCCGGCCCCGATCCCCGGCAGCTCCGCCATCGTGGACCGGCTCCGGCTGCGCCTGGACCCGGCGACGGCCGGCTGGGCGGTCGGACAGCCCTCGGGCAAGGGCGAGATGCGATCCTGGTTCGAGCTGGCCGACGGGCGCGACGCGGACCCGTTCTCCCTGCTCCTGGCCGTCGACGCGCTCCCGCCGACCTCCTTCGACCTCGGCCTGGTCGGCTGGACCCCGACGGTGGAACTCACCACCCACGTCCGCCACCGCCCGGCCCCCGGTCCGCTGCGCGTCGCCATCACCACGCGCAACCTCTCGGGCGGCTTCCTGGAGGAGGACGCGGAGGTCTGGGACTCGGCGGACCGCCTGGTGGCCCAGTCCCGCCAGCTCGCCCGCGCGCCCCGCATCCCTTCCTGACGCGTCGGCCGGAGCGCTCCGCGGAGCACTCCGGCCGCCCGCCGGCCGCCCGCCGGCGGCCCGCCGGCCGCCCGTCGGCAGGGGTCCCGGACCACCGGCCGCGCCCCGCGGGGGAATCCGGGTCGCGGGGGGCTCGTAGAATCGGGGGATCATGGCCTACCTCGACCACGCCGCCACCACTCCGATGCTTCCGGAGGCCGCTGCGGCGATGACCGCGCAGTTCGCCGTCACGGGCAACGCGTCCTCCCTGCATGCCGCCGGCCGCCGCGCCCGCCGCACCGTCGAGGAGGCCCGTGAGGCCCTCGCCGAGGCACTCGGGGCCCGTCCGAGCGAGGTGGTCTTCACCGCCGGCGGCACGGAGGCCGACAACCTCGCCGTCAAGGGGCTCTACTGGGCCCGCCGCGACGCCGACCCCGCCCGGACCCGCGTCCTCGCCAGCCCCGTCGAGCACCACGCCGTCCTCGACGCCGTGCACTGGCTCGCCGAGCACGAGGGGGCACGCGTCGAGTACCTCCCGGTCGACCGCTACGGCCGCGTGCACCCGGAAGCCTTCCGCGAGGCGATCGAGCGCAACCCCGACGATGTCGCCCTCGCCACCGTCATGTGGGCCAACAACGAGATCGGCACCGTCATGCCGATCGCCGAACTGTCCGCCGTGGCGGCCGAGTTCGCAATCCCCCTGCACTCCGACGCCGTCCAGGCCTTCGGTCAGCTCGACGTCCGCTTCGGTGACAGCGGCCTCGCCGCCATGACCGTCAGCGGTCACAAGGTCGGCGGACCGTACGGGATCGGCGCGCTGCTGCTCGGGCGCGACCAGAGCCCCGTACCGGTCCTGCACGGCGGCGGCCAGGAGCGGCACGTCCGCTCCGGGACCCTCGACGTCCCGGCGATCGCCGCCTTCGCCGTCGCGGCCGTGCTCGCCGCCGAGCGGCGCGAACGGTTCGCCGCCGAGATCGGCGCGCTGCGGGACGAGCTCGTCGCCGCCGTGCTCCGGGAGGTCCCCGACGCGGTCCTGGGCGGCGACCCGGCCGGCCGGCTCCCCGCCAACGCCCACTTCAGCTTCCCCGGCTGCGAGGGCGACTCCCTGCTGCTCCTGCTCGACGCCCAGGGCATCGAGTGCTCCACCGGCTCCGCCTGCACGGCGGGCGTGGCACAGCCCAGCCACGTCCTGCTGGCCACCGGCACCGACCCGCAGCTGGCCCGCGGCACCCTGCGGTTCTCGCTGGGCCACACCTCCACCAAGGCCGACGTCGACGCGGTGGCCGCCGCCATCGGCCCGGCCGTGACCCGCGCCCGCACGGCGGGCCTCAGCTAGGCCGTCTAGTGCTGTGACCCGGTGGACCTTTCCGGTCACAGCACTAGGCGCCCGCCGCGCCGGCCTCGTTGACCATGCGGAGGTAGCGGTCCCAGTCCCAGTGGCGGCCGGGGTCCGTGTGGTCGGCTCCCGGCACCTCGGAGTGCCCGAGGAAATGCTTGCGGTCGGCGGGTATCCCGTACCGCTTGCAGATGTCGGCGGCGAGCCGCGCCGAAGCCCCGTACATCGCGTCCGTGAAGTCCTTCGGCCGGTCCACGAACCCGACGTGCTCGATGCCGACGCTGCGCTCGTTCATGGAGCGGTTGCCCGAGTGGAAGGCGACATCGAGCTCGCGCACCATCTGCTCTATGTGGCCGTCCTGGTCGACTATGTAGTGCGCCGAAGCCCGGTGGAACGGATTCTTGAACGCGTCCACCGAGGACGCGAAGCCGCCCTGCGTGACATGCACCACGATCCGGTCCACCCGGTAGTCCGCGGGCCGGTCCGCGAGCCGCCAGTTCGCCGGAGAGGCCGCCGTCCAGGAAGCCCCCGCGTGGTCCAGCTCGCCGTCCTTCCGCGGCTTGGACACCCCGGGCACCAGCCACCAGGCCCGCCCGATCTCGTCGCGCCCGGCGACCGCCGCGGCCGTCAGCACCCCGAGCCCGCCGAACAGCACCGCCCTGCGGGTCCGCCCGGGCCGCCCTTTGTTGCCCGTACCGCCCTTGTCGCCCTTGCCGCCCATGGTGATCCACCCCCTGTCACCGATAACGCGCTGTGACCCCGCCCGGTTCCCCCGTACCCTGGACGGTGCTATGACTGAGAACCTGCCGAGCAGCCCCCGCCCCCTCCGCGTCCTGGCCGCCATGTCCGGCGGAGTGGACTCCGCCGTCGCCGCCGCACGCGCCGTCGAAGCCGGGCACGACGTGACCGGCGTCCACCTCGCGCTCTCCGCGAACCCGCAGTCCTTCCGGACCGGTGCCCGCGGCTGCTGCACGATCGAGGACTCCCGCGACGCCCGCCGCGCGGCCGACGTCATCGGCATCCCCTTCTACGTCTGGGACCTCGCCGAGCGCTTCCGCGAGGACGTGGTCGAGGACTTCATCGCCGAGTACGAGGCCGGGCGCACCCCGAACCCCTGCCTGCGCTGCAACGAGAAGATCAAATTCGCGGCGCTGCTCGACAAGGCCCTCGCCCTCGGCTTCGACGCCGTCTGCACCGGCCACTACGCCACCGTCGTCCTGAACGGGGACGGCACGCGCGAGCTGCACCGCGCCTCCGACATGGCCAAGGACCAGTCGTACGTCCTCGGCGTCCTCGACGAGAAGCAGCTCGCCCACGCGCTCTTCCCGCTCGGCGACACCCTCACCACCAAGGACGAGATCCGCGCCGAGGCCGAGGAGCGGGGCCTGGCCGTCGCGAAGAAGCCCGACAGCCACGACATCTGCTTCATCGCCGACGGCGACACCCAGGGCTTCCTCGCCGGCCGCCTCGGCAAGGCCGAGGGCGACATCGTCGACGAGGCCACCGGCGAGAAGGTCGGCACCCACGAGGGCGCCTTCGGCTTCACCATCGGCCAGCGCAAGGGCCTGCGGATCGGCCACCCGGCCCCCGACGGCAAGCCGCGCTACGTCCTCGACATCTCCCCGGTGAACAACACCGTCACCGTCGGCCCCGTCGAGGCCCTCGACGTCACCGCCCTCACCGCGATCCGCCCCCGCTGGTGCGGCTCCAGCCCCGCCGCCCCCGGTACGTACACCGCGCAGCTGCGCGCCCACGGCGGCGAGACCGAGGTCTTCGCCGAGCTCGTGGACGGCGAGCTGCGCGTCTCCTTCACCGAGCCGGTCCGCGGCGTGGCCCCCGGCCAGGCGATCGTCCTCTACGACGGCACCCGCGTGGTCGGCTCCGCCACGATCGCCGCGACGACCAGGGCCACGGCGGCCGTCTAGACCGTCCCTGGCCAGGGACGGTCTAGGGACAGGCCAGGGACGGGCCAGGGCCCTGACCGGGGCCAAGGGCGCCGGGTCAGGCCACCGTCAGCACGATCTTGCCGGTGGTGCGCCCGCGCTCGCCGATCTCGTGCGCCTTCGCGGCCTCGGCCAGGGGCAGCACCGTCTCGACGATCGGCCGCAGCTTCCCCTCCTCCACGAGGGCCGCGATGGCCCTCAGGCCCGCGTGGTCCGGCTCCACGAGGGTCCAGCCGGTGCGGAAGCCCTCCGCGCCGGCCGGTACGTCGTCCGGGCTGTTCAGGGTGATCAGGTGCCCGCCGGGGCGCAGCACCTTCAGGGAGCGCGCCGCGTAGTCCCCGCCGATGGCGTCGATCACGACGTCGACCTCCGACACCGCGTCCTCGAACACCGTGGTCCGGTAGTCGATCAGTTCGTCGGCCCCGAGCGAGCGGAGCACCTCGTGCTTGGCGGCGCTGGCGGTGCCGATCACGTACGCCCCGAGCGCCTTGGCGATCTGCACGGCGAAGTGCCCCACGCCGCCCGCCGCCGCGTGTACCAGGACCCGCTGCCCCGGCCGCACGCCGGCGGTGTCGGTGAGCGCCTGCCAGGCGGTCAGCGCGGCCAGCGGGAGCGCGGCCGCCTGGACGTGGTCGATCGCGGCCGGCTTGCGGGTGAAGTGCCGGGCCGTGGCCGTGACGTACTCGGCGTAGCCGCCCGCCGGGAGCGGGAAGCGGGGCATGCCGAAGACCTCGTCGCCCGGCTGGAAGAGGGTCACGCCGGGGCCGGCGGCCTCGACCGTGCCGGACACGTCCCAGCCCAGGACGAGCGCCGGCTCCCAGGGGACGAAGGTGCCGCCGGCCCGGACCTTCCAGTCCACCGGGTTCACCCCGGCCGCGTGGACCCGTACCAGGATCTCGCCCGGGCCCGGCTCCGGCCGGTCCAGCTCGGTCTCGGTGAGTACCTCGGGTCCGCCCCACTGGCTGACGACGATGGCGCGCATGTGTTTCTCCTCGGGTGTGTCAGGTGCTGGTGTCCGGCGCGGTCTGTCCGGTGCTGCTGCCGGACCAGCTTCGGCTGCGGAGCAAGGCCGCGGTATTGGCCGTAAGGCCACCCTGTGACAGGATCTGGCCATGCACCGGATCGCCGTACTCGCCCTCGAAGGCGTCCCTCCGTTCGAGCTCGGGATGCCCTCCCGGGTGTTCGGCAACGCCGTCGACGACTCCTGGAAGCCGCTCTACGAGGTGACCGTCTGCACCGTCGACGGGCAGCCCGTGACCAGCGACGCGGGCTTCACGGTCGGGGTCTCGGCGGGGCCCGAGGCCCTCGCGGCCGCCGATACGGTGATCATCCCGCCGACCAACGTCATGATGGCGCTGGAGCAGGGCGTACCCCTGCCCCGGCCGCTCGCGGACGCCCTCGCCGCGATCCGCCCCGGCACCCGGCTGGTGTCGATCTGCACCGGCTCCTACGTGCTCGCCGCCGCCGGCCTGCTCGACGGCCGGCCCGCCACCACGCACTGGATCAAGGCGCCCGCCTTTCAGCGGGCCTTCCCGCGCGTCAAGCTCGACGAGGACGTGCTCTTCGTCGACGACGGGGACATCCTGACCTCCGCCGGGGTCGCCGCCGGCGTGGACCTCTGCCTCTACATGGTCCGCCAGGACCACGGCACGGCCGTGGCCAACCGCGCGGCGCGCCTGTGCGTCGTACCGCCGTGGCGCGACGGCGGCCAGGCGCAGTACATCGACCGGCCCGTCCCGGAACCCACCCTCGCCACCACCACCGCCACCCGCGCCTGGGCCCTGGAACGCCTTGCCGAGCCCGTCGCGCTCGCCGAACTGGCCGCCCACGCCCGGATGAGCCTGCGCACCTTCACCCGGCGGTTCCGCGACGAGGTGGGCATGACCCCGGTCCAGTGGCTCACCGTCCAACGCCTCGAAGTCGCCCGCCACTTGCTGGAGTCCAGCGATCTTCCCGTGGACCTGGTCGCCCACCGGTCGGGATTCGGCTCAGCCAACTCCCTGCGCCAGCACATGCGGGCGTCCCTCGGTGTCTCCCCGATCGCCTACCGCCGCACCTTCCAGCCCAACTCAGTTCTACCCACGCACCATTGATGGTCCGTCACCCCCTCGGCATACTGCCTGGTTCCTGCACTCTTCTCTCAGGGGGAACCACGTGCGCAACCACCACGGCAGGGCGGGGGCGGCGGCTTCGGCCGCCGCGGCCGCCGCTCTCGCGCTCACGGCGGGGCTGACCACCCCGGCCGCGGCCGCGGCCGGGCCGGGCTTACCGGGCGGGACGTCGGCAACATCCGCGGCATCCGCGACGTCCGCGACATCGACGGCGCCGGCGAGGTCCGCGGCCGCCGCGGCCCGGACCACCCGCGTCACCCTGATCACCGGCGACCGCGTCGTCCTCGGCGCCGGCGGCGAGCCCGTCGGCCTCGAACGCGCCGAGGGCCGCGAGCACATACCGTTCTCGCTGCGCCGCGAGAACGGCCACACCAGCGTCCTGCCGTACGACGCCCAGCCGCTGATCCGCGCGGGGAAGCTCGACGCCCGCCTCTTCGACGTCACCGAGCTGAGCCGCCCCGAGTACCAGGACGCCCGCTCCGGCCGGCTCCAGCTGATCATCGGCTACGAGGGCGGCTCCGCCCCCGCGGCCCGCTCGACCCTGCGGGCCGCGGGCGGCCTCGAGGTCACCCGGACGTACACCGTCCTGGACGCCGAGGCCGTCAGCGCGGCCCCCGCGGCCGCCGCCGCCCTCTGGGAGGCGGTCACCGACCCCGGGCGGGACGCCGGCCGGCGCGCGGCGGCCCCCGGCATCGCCACCGTCTGGCTCGACGCCGTCCGCACCGCCACCCTCGACAAGAGCACCCGGCAGATCGGCGCCGACAAGGCCTGGGCCGCCGGGTACGACGGCGCCGGCGTCAAGATCGCCGTTCTCGACACCGGCATCGACGCCACCCACGCCGACCTCGCGGGCCAGGTCGTCGCCGAACAGAACTTCTCCCGGTCCGCGGACGCCGTGGACCGCGTCGGCCACGGCACGCACGTCGCCTCCATCGCCGCCGGTACGGGCGCCCGCTCGGCCGGCGCCCTCAAGGGCGTCGCGCCCGGCGCGAAGCTGCTGAACGGCAAGGTCCTGGACGACCGCGGCTCCGGCAACGACTCCGGGATCCTCGCCGGGATGGAGTGGGCCGTCGCGCAGGGCGCCGACATCGTCAACCTCAGCCTCGGCGCCCCCGACACGCCCCAGCTCGACCCCGTCGAAGCCGCCGTCGACAAGCTCAGCGCCGAGACGGGCGTGCTGTTCGCCGTCGCCGCCGGGAACAGCGGCCGCCGCGGCCCCGGCTCCGTCCAGTCCCCGGGCAGCGCGGACGGCGCGCTCACCGTCGGCGCCGTCGACGACGCCGACGTCCTCGCCCCCTTCTCCAGCACCGGCCCGCGCGTCGGCGACGGCGGGGTCAAGCCCGACGTCACCGCCCCCGGCGTCGACATCACCGCGGCCGCCGCCCCCGGCAGCGTCATCGACCGGGAGACCGGCCAGGGCCCGGCCGGCTACCTGACGATCTCCGGCACCTCCATGGCCACCCCGCACGTCGCCGGGGCCGCCGCCCTGCTCAAGCAGCGGCACCCGCACTGGAAGGGCCCCGAGCTCAAGGGCGCGCTGACCGCCTCCGCCACGGGCGCGGCCCACACCCCGTACCAGCAGGGCACCGGCCGGATCGCCGTCGACGGCGCGCTGGAGCAGAGCGTCGTCGCCCAGCAGGGCGCGCTGACCTTCGACGCGCAGCGCTGGCCGCACACGGACGACACCCCGCAGTCGCGGAAGATCACCTACCGGAACCTCGGCACCGCGCCCGTCACCCTCGACCTCGCCGTCGCCGGCAGCGGACCCGACGGCAAGCCCGCGCCCGAGGGCTTCTTCACCCTCGGCGCCCGCCAGCTCACCGTCCCCGCGGGCGGCACCGCCGAGACCGAGCTGACCGTGGACACCCGCCCCGGCGGGACGGTCGACGGCACGTACAGCGCGTACGCGACCGCCACGGCGGCCGGCGGCGGTCAGCGCGTGCGCACGGCCGCCGTCGCCGAACGCGAGATCGAGTCCTACGACCTCACGCTCCGGCACATCGGCCGCGACGGGAAACCCACCAAGGAGTACGGCACCACCGTCCAGGGCACCAGGGGCGGCGCCGCGGCCCGGCGCTTCGAGGCGTACGACGACTCCGGCACCGTCACCCTGCGCGTCCCCAAGGGCGGCTACCTGCTCGACGCCTCCCTCGTCGTCGACCCGCTGGACCTCACCAAGGGCGCCGACTGGATCGTCCAGCCCGCGCTCGACATCGCCGGCGACACCACGGTGACGTTCGACGCGCGCACCACCAGGCCGGTGGACATCACCGTCCCGTCGAAGTCGGCGCGGGCCCAGTTCGTCATGCCGTCGTACACCCTGCGCGAGGGCGGCGCGGAGTACGGCTTCGGCTTCTGGCTCGACGCGCTCACCGGGTTCCGCACCCGGCAGCTGGGCCCGTCCCCCGCGCCCGGCACGCTGCGCCAGCAGTGGGACGTGCACTGGGCGGACGGGGCGTCGGCCGAGTACCACGCCGTGCTGGGCGGTCCGGTACGGAGCCTCGCGACCGGCTACGCCCGGCACCTGAAGGCCCGCGACCTGGCGGCCGTCGAGGTCGGGCAGGGCGCCTCGGCGCCGGGCAAGCAGGGCTCGCTCCTGGCGATGGGCAACCTCCCGGAGGCCCGCTCCTCCTCCTCGATGTCGATCCCGCGGCCGCTGCCGACCACGGCCACGGTGTACCTGTCGACCCTCGACAAGGTGACCTGGGACCTCTCCTTCACCCAGAGCGCGGGCCGGGACGGGAACGGCTTCCCGCTGGAGGAGGCGACGTACTCCGCGGAGAGCGGGCGCACGTTCACGGGCGGCCGCACCTACCGCGAGCGGTTCAACACGGCGGTCTTCGGGCCCCGCGCGGACGCCGCCCACGGGGTCTTCCGCGAGGGCAACACGATCACGGGCTCCGTGCCGCTGCTGGCGGACGGCGCGCACCACGTCGGCGACTTCCACGACGCCACCGGCAGCACCGTCCTGCGCCGCGAGGGCGTCGTCGTGGCCCGCAGCGAGGCCCCGCTGGCGGCGAGCGATCCGTTCGCGGTCGAGGCGGGTGAGGCGGCGTACGAGCTGACCACGACCGCACGGCTGCGCCCCGAGCTCTCCGGGACCTCCTCCACGGTCACGGCGACCTGGTGGTTCCGCTCGAAGGAGACGTCCGGGCGGACCGCGCTCCCCGCCTCCGTCGTCCGCTTCGGCGCCCACCCGGCGCTGGACGGCACCCTGCCGGCCGGACGGACGGTGAGGTTCCCGGTGACCGTGCAGGGCCCGGCGGCCGCGGCCCCGGCCCGGCCGCGGGTCGAGGTCTCGTACGACGAGGGCCGCACGTGGCGGCCGGTGCGCGTGCACGACGGCGAGGCCGCGGTGCGCACCCCGGCGAAGGGCGGGTCGGTCTCCCTGCGGGGCACCGTCGCCGACGGGGCGGGCAACAAGGCGGAGGTGACGGTCATCCGGGCCTACCTGGCGCGCTGACGCCCGCGCGACGATGACCCCGGAGGTAATCGCCTCCGGGGTCATCGGCGGGCAGGATCGGACCAACAAGCCGATCCCGCAAGGAAGACGAGGCCCGACATGACCGCCTACGGCATCGCCCACATACGCCCCGAGACGATGAACGAGGACATCCTGCGCTACATCGAGGAGATCCAGGCCACCCTGGACCCCTTCGAGGGCCGCTTCCTCGTCCACGGCCGCCAGGTCGAGGTCATGGAGGGCGCCTGGCCCGGCACGATCGTCGTGATCGCCTTCCCGGACATCGAGGGCGCCCGCGCCTGGTACGCCTCGCCCGCCTACCAGGCGCTGATCCCGCTGCGCGCGGACCACATCGCGGGGGACGTCATCCTGGTCGAAGGCGTCGCGGCCGACTACGACGCCTCGCGGACGGCGGCCGCCCTGCGCGAAGCGGCGGGCCTCTGACCGGTCCCGCCCGGACCGGGTCGGTCGGGGCCCGGGGCGGGGCGGGGCACCTGCGAGCATGGGGCGCATGGCCACTCACCTCATCACCGGCGCCGGCTCCGGCATCGGCGCCGCCGTCGCCGCCCGCCTCCACGCCCGCGGCGACGACCTCGTCCTGCTCGCCCGCGACGCCGCCCGCGGCAAGCAGCTCACCGACCGGTACCCCGGGTCCCGCGCGCTCGTCGGGGACCTCGCCGACCCCGACCGCCTCTCCTGGGCCTTCTCCAAGCAGGCCGTCCCCGAGCGCATCGACTCCCTCCTGCACATCGCGGGCGTCGTCGACCTCGGCCCCGTCGGCGAACTGCGCCCCAAGACCTGGCACCAGCAGCTCAACGTCAACCTGATCGCCCCCGCCGAGGTGACCCGCCTGCTGCTCCCCAACCTGCGGGTCTCGCACGCGACCGTCGTCTTCGTGAACTCCGGCGCCGGCCTCACCGCCCACGCGGACTGGAGCGCCTACGCCGCCTCCAAGCACGGCCTCAAGGCCCTCGCCGACTCGCTGCGGGAGGAGGAGAAGGAGCACGGCGTCCGCGTCACCTCCGTCTACCCCGGCCGCACCGCCACCCCCATGCAGGCCAAGGTCCGCTCCCAGGAGGGCGAGTCCTACGACGCCGCCGACTGGATCGACCCCGAGTCCGTCGCGACGACGATCCTGATGGCCGTGGACCTGCCCCGCGACGCCGTGGTCGCCGACCTCAGCGTCAGGCCCGGCCGATGACCGCGACCGGCGGAGCCACCGGCATCGGCTCGCTCCCCGGCGGCGACGCCCGCGAAGCCGCCAAGACCGTCACCGGCTCCTTCGAGGAGTTCCCGTACCTCGCCGAGCTGCCCGCCCGCGGCCCCGGCTCGGACATGATCGGCCGCTCACTCGGACTGCTCGTCGACATGTACGCGCACGTGGAGCCGAGCGGCTGGCGCATCAGCGACCGCCCCGGGCGCGACAGCAAGCGCGCGCGCTCCTGGCTCGGCGAGGACCTCGACGCCCTGGAGGAGTTCACCCAGGGGTACGAGGGCAGGCTCAAGGTCCAGGCCGTCGGGCCGTGGACGCTGGCCGCGGCCCTGGAACTGCACGGCGGAGAGGCCGTGCTCCAGGACCAGGGCGCCTGCCGGGACCTGGCCGGCTCCCTCGCCGAAGGCGTGCGCGAGCACCTGGCGGATGTGCGCAAACGCATCCCCGGCGCCGAGATCGTCCTCCAGTACGACGAGCCCTCGCTGACGGCGGTCCTGCTCGGCCGGGTGCGGTCCGCCAGCGGCTACCGCACGTACCGCGCCGTCGACCGGCAGGTCGTCGAGGGGACGCTGCGCGAGCTGTTCGCCGTCCACGACGGCGAGGTCATCGTGCACTCCTGCGCGCCCGAGGTCCCCTTCGGCCTGTTGCGGCGGGCCGGCGTCTCGGGCGTGTCGTTCGATTTCTCCTTGCTCACCGAGCGCGAGGACGACGCCATCGGCGAAGCCGTCGAAGCGGGCACGAAACTCTTCGCCGGAGTGGTGCCCGGCACCGACGGCCCGTTGTCGGACCCGGGCGGTAGCGTCATGGGTGTCAGGAAGCTTTGGCGCAGGCTGGGGCTGACCCCGGGGACTCTGGCGGAGTCCGTCGTGGTCACTCCCTCGTGCGGGCTGGCGGGCGCTTCGCCCGCCTACGCGCGCGCCGTTCAGGCGCACTGCGTCAGGGCGGCGAGGTCGCTCGCCGACAACCCTGAGTGATGGATCAAGACGGGCCACGGGAGGACACGGCATGGCAGCCGAACAGAAGCAGGGCAGCGACACGGCCGTACCGGCGGCGGTGCGCGAGCAGCACGCGCTGCTCGCCGAGCAGGTCGAGGAGCACCGCTTCCGGTACTACGTGAACGACCAGCCGGTCGTCAGCGACGCCGAGTTCGACAAGCTGCTGCGCTCCCTGGAGGCGCTGGAGGAGCAGTACACGGAGCTGCGCACGCCCGATTCGCCCACCCAGAAGGTGGCCGGGGCGTACGAGACGGACTTCGCCTCCGTCGAGCACCGCGAGCGGATGCTCTCCCTCGACAACGCCTTCGACGACGAGGAACTGGCGGCCTGGGCGGAGCGCGTGGCCCGGGACGCCAACACCTCCGACTACCACTACCTCTGCGAGCTGAAGGTGGACGGCCTCGCCGTCAACATCACGTACGAGAACGGCCGCCTGACCCGCGCCGCCACCCGCGGCGACGGCCGCACCGGCGAGGACATCACGCCCAACGTCCGCACCATCGCGGAGATCCCCGACCGGCTGAAGGGCGACCGGATCCCGGCGCTGGTCGAGATCCGCGGCGAGGTCTTCTTCCCGATGGAGAAGTTCGAGGAGCTCAACGCCCGGCTGGTCGAGGCGGAGGCCAAGCCCTTCGCCAACCCGCGCAACGCGGCGGCCGGTTCGCTGCGCCAGAAGGACCCGAAGGTCACCGCGAGCCGCCCGCTGCACATGGTGGTCCACGGCATCGGCGCCCGCGAGGGCTTCGAGATCGAGCGCCAGTCGCAGGCGTACGAGCTGCTGCACGAGTGGGGGCTGCCGACCGCGCAGCACAACAAGGTGGTCTCCACGCTCGCCGAGGTCCGGGAGTTCATCGCGGAGTTCGGCGCGAACCGGCACTCGGTGGAGCACGAGATCGACGGCGTCGTCGTCAAGCTCGACGAGATCGCCCTCCAGGGCCGGCTCGGGTCCACCGCGCGCGCCCCGCGCTGGGCGATCGCCTGGAAGTACGCGCCCGAAGAGGTCAACTCCAAGCTGATCGACATCAAGGTCGGCGTCGGCCGCACCGGGCGCGTGACCCCGTACGCGCAGGTGGAGCCGGTGACGGTGGCGGGCTCGGAGGTCGAGTTCGCGACGCTGCACAACCAGGAGGTCGTCAAGGCCAAGGGCGTGCTCATCGGGGACACCGTCGTCCTGCGCAAGGCGGGCGATGTCATCCCCGAGATCCTCGGCCCGGTCGCGGACCTGCGGGACGGCAGCGAGCGGGAGTTCGTCATGCCCGCCGACTGCCCCGAGTGCGGGACCGCGCTGCGGCCGATGAAGGAAGGCGACATCGACCTGCGCTGCCCCAACGCGCGGACGTGTCCCGCCCAGTTGCGCGAGCGGCTGTTCTACCTGGTCGGCCGCGCCTGCCTGGACATCAAGAACTTCGGGTACGTCGCCTCGGCGGCGCTCACCCAGCCGCTGGAGCCCTCGGTCCCCCCGATGGCGAACGAGGGCGACCTCTTCGGCCTCACCCTGGAGCAGCTGCTCCCCATCACCTCCTACGTGCGGGACCAGGACTCGGGTCTGCCCAAGATCGACCCGAAGACCGGCGAGCCGAAGATCGTCACCTTCTTCGCCAACAAGGAGGGCGAGCCCAAGGCCAACACGGTGGCCATGCTGGCGAACATCGAGGCGGCCAAGACCCAGCCGCTGGCCCGCATCATCAACGGCCTGTCGATCCGGCACGTCGGCCCGGTCGCGGCCGCGGCGCTGGCCCGCGCGTTCCGCTCCATCGAGCGGATCGAGCAGGCGACCGAGGAGGAGCTGGCCGCCACCGACGGGGTCGGCGCGATCATCGCGACCTCGGTCAAGGAGTGGTTCGCCGAGGAATGGCACCAGGAGATCCTGCGCAAGTGGCGGGCGGCCGGTGTCCGGATGGAGGAGGAGGGTTCCGGCGAGGAGGAGGGCCCGCGCCCGCTGGAGGGGCTGACCGTCGTCGTCACCGGCACTTTGCAGAGCCACACCCGCGACGGGGCGAAGGAGGCCCTGCAGAGCCTCGGCGCCAAGGTCACCGGCTCCGTGTCGAAGAAGACCTCCTTCGTCGTGGTCGGCGACAACCCCGGTTCCAAGTACGACAAAGCCATGCAGCTGAAGCTCCACGTCCTCGACGACGCCGGGTTCGCCGTCCTGTTGGCAGAGGGCCCGGAGGCGGCCCGCGAGGCCGCGCTCCCGGTGGACGGCGCCACCGAAGCGGAATGAATCGCGGGGTTCCGGGGAATGGCGAAGGCGAACGGATGCGTGGCGTGCGGCCGTGAGAGCGGGCGCACGCCAGGCGCGGGCGGTGGTGGCATCCGGAACCGAACGGCCGGTACAGGGCTGATCCGAGGCCGGTACATGGCTGGTCGCAGGCCCTGACCTGTCGGATCATCAGATGGGTGACGGGAGGGGCCTGGTTCAAACTCACCCGTTCGGCGGATACCGTACTGATGAGGATGGCTGGGTCGTATTCGGGCAACCGCCGCCGACCGCTGCCCCTGGGTGCCTTCCGCGTCCTACTGTTGAGGGGTGCGCCTGTCGTGCACGGCTGCTTGATGCGCCTCCAGTCGTGATGGCATGACATCGGGGCCATCGCGTGGCATCGGCATCGCCGGCTGTGAGAGGGACGGGCATGAAACCCACCGAAAGCGCCGACCCGTCACGAGATTTCGGCGGGGAGATCCGGTCCCCGCGAACGGGCCGGCTCGGTGTCCTGGGATCCAGGACACCGGAATCCCGACCGCTCGACACCGGAGCGGGCGGAGCGGACCGGCGGCACCTCGTGCTGCCCTTCGCCGTCGTGGGTCTCGCCGTCGCGGTGCTCGCGGCCGGCGTCGTCACCGCACTGACCAGCCGTCACGCCCTGTTCCCCGGCGGCTCGGTGGGCTGGGCGCTCGCGCTGCTCACCGGCATCATCGTCGGCCACCTCGTCGCCCTCGGCCGCGACCGGTGGTGGGGCGGCACCGGATCGGGCGCGGCCCTGACCCTCGGCGTCCTCATCCTCTACGGATGGGTCTCGGCGGGACTGGTCTCGCTGGCCGTGGTCTCCCTCGTCGGCGCCGCCCGCCGGCACCGCTGGCGCCAGGGCCTGCTGCACGGCTCCACCGACATCCTCGGCATCGGCGCGGGCGCCCTGGTGCTCGCCGCCTTCGGCGAGTCCCCGTCCGTCGAACACCCGTGGACGCCCGCCGGCTGGGGCGCCGACGCGATCCCCGAAGTCATCCTGGTGGCCGTTGCGTACCTGCTCGTCACCCGCGTCCTGCTGTGGTTCTCGCTCGCCCCGCGCGGCGGGGGACTGCCCACCGTCGCCCGCACCGCGCTCGTGCGCCAAGCGCTGGTGGCCGTCGCCCTCCTGGGCATCGCACCGCTGATCTGCGTGGTCGCCGAAGCACAGCCCGTGCTGCTGCCGCTGTTCGCCGTACCGCTGATCGCCCTGGACTCCACGCTGTGGATCGCCCGCGCGCGGGCCGAGGAGCAACTGCGGGACCCGCTGACCGGGCTGCCGAACCGGCAGTGGCTGCTGGAGCGGACATGGAGCGCGCTCGACCAGGCTGAACGTTTGGGCACCCGCTCCGCGCTGGTCCTGATCGACCTGGACCGCTTCCGCGCCGTCAACGACACCCTCGGCCACCTCGCCGGCGACCGCCTGCTCCTGCAGATCGCGGACCGGCTCCGCCAGGCCCTGCCCGAGGACGCCGAGGCGGCCCGGCTCGGCGGCGACGAGTTCGCCGTCCTGCTGCCCATCGCCGATTCCACCACCAGCGCCCAGCGGGTAGCCCGCAACCTGGTCGCCGAGCTCAGCTCACCCCTCGACCTCGACGGCCTGACCCTGGTCCTGGAGGCCAGCGCCGGCCTCGCCGTCTTCCCCGACCACGCGCTGGACGCGGAGGGGCTGCTGCGCCGCGCCGACGTCGCCATGTACCAGGCGAAGCGGGACCGGACGGGCGTGGAGGTCTACGAGTCCAAGCGCGACAGCAACACCCCCGACCGGCTCGGCCTGCTGGGCGACCTGCGCAGGGCGCTCGACGCCGGCGAGGTGGAGCTGCACTACCAGCCGAAGGTCCGCTTCGACGGACACGTGGCCGGCCTCGAGGCGCTGGTGCGCTGGGTGCACCCGGAGCGCGGGCGGGTCTCCCCGGACGAGTTCATCGCCATCGCCGAGACCTCCGGGCTGATGCCGCACCTGACGGAGTACGTACTGGAGACCGCGCTCGCGCAGGTCGCCCGGTGGCGGGCCCAGGGCCTCAAGGTCCCGGTCGCCGTCAACGTCTCGCCGCGCGACGTCCACACCCCCGGCTTCGCCGGCGCGGTGGCCGCGCGGCTCGCCCGGCACGGGGTCCCGGCGAGCGGTCTCCAACTGGAGATAACGGAACACGTCCTGCTGGAGGACCCGCAGCGGGCCGCCGACACGATGGCCGGTCTGACCGGCCACGGCGTGAAGATGTCCCTGGACGACTTCGGCACGGGCTACTCCTCCCTCGTCCACCTGCGCAGGCTGCCGGTCAGCGAACTCAAGATCGACCGGTCGTTCGTGGCCCGGCTCGCGGTGGACCCGCAGGACGCGGAGATCGTCCGCTGCACGGTGGACCTCGCGCACTCGCTGGGCCTGCTGGTCGTCGCGGAGGGCGTCGAGGACGACGAGACGTGGGAGCGGCTGCGCGATCTGGGCTGCGACGCCGTCCAGGGCTGGCTGGTCGCCGCCGCGATGCCCCCGCAGGAGGCCACGGCCTGGCTGCTGGCCCGCGGCGAGCGCGGCTGGCGGCGGCCCGCGGACATCACCGCGGAGCTGGCGGCGGAGGCCGCGGCCGCGCAGGCGCAGTGAGGTACGTCGAGGCACCGGCGGACTACCGGCCCGCGCCGGGCGACGCGCCGTCGGTGTTCCTGGCGGGCGGGATCACGCACTGCCCGCCGTGGCAGGCGGCGGCGGCGCGGGCGCTGGCCGACTTCGTCGTCCTCAACCCCCGCCGGGCGGAGTTCGACGTGTCAGACCCGTCGCAGACGGACGTGCAGATCGCGTGGGAGTACGCGCATCTGCGGCGGGCCGACGTGACGCTGTTCTGGTTCCCGGAGTGCGATCCGTCGCTGACGGTCCAGCCGATCACCTTGTACGAACTCGGCTTCGCCGCGGCCGTGCCGGGGCGCCGCCTGGTCGTGGGCGCCGACCCGGGCTACCCGCGTCGAGCGGACGTCGTCACCCAGCTCGCCCTGGCCCGCCCGGACCTCCCGGTCCACGGAACCCTGGCCGAAACCCTGGCCGCGGCCCGCACCCTCCTGGCCGGCCTGACCTGACAGCTGCCCCGCGGGGAAACCCCTGCCTCTTCTACACATCTGACGCTGCCGACGACCCCCGCTGTGAGACCGCCGAGACCATCGAGCGGGGGGAGGACGGGTGGGACGAGGGGAATCCGTACGGGTACACGGGCCGGCACCTCCTTCCGGTTGGCGGAGCACGCTAGCGGCGGAGGGAGGGGCTCGGAAGGGCCCGCGCACGGTTCGCTGGGCATATGCCGACCAATTTTCCGGGGCCGGGACCGGCTGTCGGTCCGGCCCCCTAAACTCGGAAGGCGATGAGCAGCCTCTTTGACGACAGCTTCCTGGCCGACCTCTCCCCCTCCGACGAGGTCCCGCCGCCGCCCGAGGATCACGCCGCCCCCGAGCCGGGCGCGGACGATCTCTTCGGGGGCCGGTTCGACATGGCCGACGGCAGTGGGGGGCGCGGGGACGCGTACTACCGGGACGGGGCCCCCCGGCCCGTCATCGACCCGGCCGCGCTCCTGGACGGGCTGAACACGGAGCAGCGCGCGGCCGTCGTGCACGCGGGATCACCGCTGCTCATCGTGGCCGGCGCCGGATCCGGCAAGACCCGCGTGCTGACGCACCGCATCGGGCACCTGCTGGGCGCGCGCGGGGTCCACCCCGGCCAGATCCTGGCGATCACCTTCACCAACAAGGCCGCCGGCGAGATGAAGGAGCGCGTCGAGGGCCTGGTCGGCCCGCGCGCGAACGCCATGTGGGTCTCCACCTTCCACAGCGCGTGCGTCCGCATCCTGCGCCGCGAGTCCAAGCGGCTCGGTTTCACCTCGTCGTTCTCGATCTACGACGCGGCCGACTCGAAGCGCCTGATGGCGCTCGTCTGCCGCGACCTGGACCTGGACCCGAAGAAGTTCCCGCCGAAGGCCTTCAGCGCCAAGATCTCGAACCTGAAGAACGAGCTCATCGACGAGGACGCCTTCGCCGGACAGGCCGTGGACGGCTTCGAGAAGACCCTCGCCCAGGCGTACGCGATGTACCAGGGGCGGCTGCGCGAGGCCAACGCGCTCGACTTCGACGACATCATCATGACCACGGTCCACCTGCTCCAGGCCTTCCCGGAGGTCGCCGAGCACTACCGGCGCCGCTTCCGGCACGTGTTGGTCGACGAGTACCAGGACACCAACCACGCCCAGTACACGCTCGTGCGCGAGCTGGTCGGCACGGGCTATCCGGACCTGGCGCCCGCCGAGCTGTGCGTCGTGGGCGACGCCGACCAGTCGATCTACGCCTTCCGCGGCGCGACCATCCGCAACATCCTCCAGTTCGAAGAGGACTACGCGGACGCCACCACGATCCTGCTGGAGCAGAACTACCGCTCCACGCAGACGATCCTGTCCGCCGCCAACGCGGTCATCGAGCGCAACGAGAACCGCCGCGCGAAGAACCTGTGGACCGACGCCGGCAGCGGCTCCGTGATCACCGGCTACGTCGCGGACACCGAGCACGACGAGGCGCAGTTCATCGCCGACGAGATCGACCGGCTGACGGACGCGGGCGACGCCAAGGCCGGC
Source organism: Streptomyces sp. ICC4 (assembly GCF_003287915.1). Classification (NCBI taxonomy): domain Bacteria; kingdom Bacillati; phylum Actinomycetota; class Actinomycetes; order Kitasatosporales; family Streptomycetaceae; genus Streptomyces; species Streptomyces sp. ICC4. The sequence continues at coordinate 2,026,911 of NZ_CP030286.1, forward strand.
GACGTCGCGATCTTCTACCGGACCAACGCGCAGTCCCGCGTGTTCGAGGAGATCTTCATCCGCGTCGGACTGCCCTACAAGGTCGTCGGCGGCGTCCGGTTCTACGAGCGCAAGGAGGTCCGCGACGTCCTCGCGTACCTGCGCGTCCTGTCGAATCCCGAGGACAACGTTCCGCTGAGGCGAATTCTCAACGTGCCCAAGCGCGGCATCGGCGAGCGCGCCGAGGCGATGATCGACGCGCTGGGCATGCGCGAGAAGATCACCTTCCCGCAGGCGCTGCGCCGGGTCGACGAGGCCTTCGGCATGGCCGCCCGCTCGACCAACGCCGTCAAGCGCTTCAACGTGCTGATGGAGGAGCTCCGCACGATCGTCGATTCGGGCGCGGGCCCGGCGGTGGTGCTGGAGGCGGTCCTGGAGCGTACGGGCTACCTCGCCGAGCTCCAGGCGTCGACCGACCCGCAGGACGAGACGCGGATCGAGAACCTGCAGGAGCTGGCCGCCGTGGCGCTCGAGTTCGAGCAGGCGCGGGAGGCGGCGGCGGCCGAGGCCGCCGAGAATGGCACCCCGCCGGTGGGCCCCGGCACCCTCTCGGAGTTCCTGGAGCAGGTCGCGCTCGTCGCCGACTCCGACCAGATCCCGGACGAGGACACCGACGGCAACGGGGTCATCACCCTGATGACCCTGCACACCGCCAAGGGCCTCGAGTTCCCGGTGGTCTTCCTGACCGGCATGGAGGACGGGGTCTTCCCGCACATGCGCGCGCTGGGCCAGACCAAGGAGCTCGAGGAGGAGCGCCGCCTGGCCTACGTCGGCATCACGCGGGCGCGCGAGCGGCTGTACCTGACGCGCTCCTCGATGCGCAGCGCGTGGGGCACCCCCTCGTACAACCCGCCGTCGCGGTTCCTCGAGGAGATCCCGGCCGAGTACCTGCAGTGGAAGCGGACGGGCGCGGCGCAGAAGCCGGCGGGCCCGATGCGCAGCTCGGGGTACGGGGCATCAGGCTCGGGTGGGGCCGGGGGCGGGTCCAAGACCTCGTTCGGGACCTCGCCGGAGTCGTTCCTGTCCTCGTCCCGTGCGAAGTCGGGTCCGTCCGGGTTCGCGACGCGGCGGGCGAGCGACAAGCCGGTCATCGCGCTGGTGGTCGGGGACCGGGTCACGCACGACCAGTTCGGGCTGGGCACGGTCATGGAGGTCAGGGGAGCGGGCGCGGACGCGCAGGCCACCATCGACTTCGGGGACGAGAAGCCGAAGCGGCTGCTGCTGCGGTACGCGCCGGTGCAGAAGCTCTGACGGAGGGCGGGCGGTCGCTCAGTTCGGGTCCAGGTCGTGGCTGCGCAGCCAGGCCTGGGGGTCGACCGGAGAGCCGCCGCCCGGCCGCACCTCGAAGTGGAGGTGCGGTCCGGTGGAGTTGCCCGAGTTGCCGGAGTACGCGATCACGTCGCCGGCCTTGACCTTGCCGGACCGGATCTTGGCGCTGCTGAGGTGGCAGTACCAGGTCTCGGTGCCGTCGGGCGCGGTGAGTATCACCATGTTGCCGTAGGCGCTGTTCCACTGGCTGCGTACGGTGCCGTCGGTGGCCGCCATGACCGAAGTCCCGTAGGACACCGGGAAGTCGATGCCGGTGTGCACGGACATCCAGTTGACGCCCGCCTGGCCGAAGCCGGCGCTGAGGCCGTGCCGCGCGACGGGGACGGCGAACTTGGGGCGGGCCGCTTCCTTGGCCGCCTCCTCCTCCGCCTTCTTCTTCTTCTCCTCGTCCTGGCGCAGGCGCAGGTCGATGCGCTCCTGCGTGCGGCTCGCGCGGTCCGCGAAGTCGCCGGCGTCGGCGCTGAGGGCGGTGAGCTGCGTGTCGAGCTTGCTGTTCGCCGCGACCGGCTTGATGGACGCCGGGTCGGGGGCGGCCAGCGTGGTGGTCTCCTCGGACGGCTGGTCCGCCCCGGTGAGCCCGCCGACGGAGGCCGCGGCGACACCCGCGATGCCCATCACGCAGGCGGAGGGCACGGCCACGGTCAGCAGCGCGGAGCGCTTGGCCGGGGTGCGGCGGCGGCTGTTGGCGCCGGCGGACCTGGCGGCGGTCGCCTTGCCGCCCGCGGGCTTCGCGCCGGCCCGGCGCGAAGGACGCGGCTCGGCGGGCGCGGGGGCGGTGATGGGCATGGCCTGGGTGGGCAGGTCGTGCACCGGCGCGTCGTCGCCGGTGTGGTCGGCGTGACCGGCGTCGTCGGGGGTCACGGCCTCGAAGACCGCGGTCTCGGTGTAGGCCGGAGCCGGGTCCCCGGCCTCCGCGTACGGCTCGTACGCGGACCCGTACTCGGAGCCGTACTCGTACGTGTACTGCTGCTCCTGGGCCTGAGGCTGGGCCTGGGACTGCTGCTCGTAGCCGGTGTAGGCGTAGGTCTGCTCGGAGGAGGTGTTCCAGGCGGTGGCGTCGTAGGCGCCGGTCTCGGTGCCGTAGCCCGGGGCCGCCCACTGGCCGGTCTGCTCGGCCGAGGCGTCGTAGCCGAAGCCGGTGGGCTGGTAGTCCGTGGAGGCGCCGCCCTGCGGCGGAACCGTCGACAGATAGCCGTCGTAGCCGTCGGCGGGCTGCTGGGGGTAGCTGCTCTGCGGAGCGTTCCAGGCCGTGGCGTCGTAGGCGCCGGTGTCGTGGGACCCCGTGTCGTAGGAGCCGTACGCAGCGGCGTAGTTGTAGCCCTGACCCTGTGATTCATAGGACGCGTACGGAGAATCACCAGCGAAAGTGGTGGTGGAAAGGCCGTCGTACCCGATATCGGGGTACTGGCCCGACAAGGGGCGGTCGTTCACCAACTTCTCTTTCGCCTCGGCAGCGGGGGGCCTGGGTGGCCGAGGGTGATGAGGTCCTCGGAGGAGAGCAGTGGCGTGACTGTACCCGGCGGTTACTGGCAACGACAATCTTCGAAGGGCCTCCGGCTCGCTGGAACCGGGCATTCGGCCGCCTTTCGGTCGCCCAAAGACCCACCCTTGGCCTTGAGTTCGAAATCTGTTCGAGTGCTGGTGGGTTTTGATCCGAATTTCAGTCAGGCGACGGAAGCGGTCCCGGGGCTGGAGAGGGCGATCGGGGCGGGCCCGTCGAGCGCGCGCCGGACCGCCGCGATGACGGTGGGATGCGCGGGCAGGGCAAGGTGCCCGATGCCGGTGACCTGCACGTTCTCGGCGATCAGGTCCGGATGCTCGATGCGGGCCGTCTCGGTGGGGTCCATCAGCTCGTCGAATTCGCTCCAGAAGGCCACGTGCCGGGTCCGGCAGCCGGGCGCGGGCGCGCGCAGTGCGGCCAGCACCTCGGAATCCGGCCGCATCTGCCGGACCAGCGGGTGCGCGTCCATGAAGGGCGCGACGCGGGTGCCGGAATGCGGGGTGCCGAGCGTGACGAGCGTGCGCACGCGGGCGTCGCCGCCGAGCCGCTGGACGTAGTACCGCCCGACCAGTCCGCCCAGGCTGTGGCCCACCAGGTCCACCCGCTCCTGCCCGGTGCGCTCGCACAGCTCCTCGACGCGGCGGGCGAGGTGGCCGGCGGTGACGCGCAGATCGAGGGTGAAGGGGGAGTAGTTGTACGTCTCCACCTGCCGCAGGCCGCCCGCCCCGAGGGTGCGGCGCAGCAGCACGAAGACGGACCGGTTGTCGGTGAACCCGTGCAGCAGGAGCGCGGGCGGGCGTTCGCGGGCGGCGGAGGTACCGGCGGGCGGCCGTTCCTGCAACACTCCGGTGGGATACATCAGGAGGTGCCCGCCGAGCACGAGCGCTTCCAGCACACCGGCCCGCAGCGCGGCCCCGGACATGGTCAGCCCCATGGACGCCCCCCTCAGCATCTCGGGACCGTGGCGGCCGGCCACGCCGTGCCGTGCGGCTGTCGGCACGGAGTGGCGGCGCGTCATCCCACGTGTGATTTCCCCCTCCAGGTTGACCACGAAACGGGGGCGTGCGCGATGCTGTACTTAACGTTCGTTCACTCGGGAGGCAGTGCGATGGGTGTGACCGGTCCGATCCGTGTGGTGGTGGCCAAGCCTGGTCTCGACGGCCACGACCGGGGTGCCAAGGTGATCGCGCGGGCCCTGCGGGACGCGGGCATGGAGGTCATCTACACGGGCCTCCACCAGACCCCCGAACAGATCGTCGACACCGCGATCCAGGAGGACGCCGACGCGATCGGCCTGTCGATCCTCTCGGGCGCGCACAACACACTGTTCGCGCGCGTGCTGGAGCTCCTCGCGGAGCGCGACGCGGCGGACATCAAGGTGTTCGGCGGCGGCATCATCCCGGAGGCGGACATCGCTCCGCTCAAGGCCAAGGGCGTCGCGGAGATCTTCACCCCGGGCGCGACCACGACGGCGATCGTCGACTGGGTCCGCGCCCACGTCCGCCAGCCGGCTTAACCGGTCGCGACCGCCGGTGGGGCCGGATCATCCGGCCCCACCGGCGATCGCGGCGCGGGGTCCGGGTCAGGGACCGGGCGGTGCCAGTTCCGCGTGCATCGCCGCGCGCAGGCGCAGGGTGGCCACCATGCGCTGGAACGCCTCCGCCCAGTACGCCGCCGCGCCCCCCTCCTCCACCGGCTCCGCCGCCGCCGACTCCAGCCGGCCCGCCTCCGCCGGGTCCAGGCAGCGCTCCGCCAGGCCCATCACCCCGCTGAAGCTCCACGGGTAACCGCCGGCCTCCCGCGCGGAGTCGAGGGCCTCGACCACGGCCCGCCCCAGCGCCCCCGCCCACGGCACCACGCACACCCCGAGCAGCTGGAACGCCTCCGACAGGCCGTGGGCCCGTATGAACTCCGCGACCCAGGCCGCCCGCTCCTCCTCGCCCAGGATCGACAGGAGCTTCGCCCGCTCCGCCAGCGACGCCGTCGCCGGGCCGGCCGCGGGCGGCTCCGACGCCGAGCCGAGCAGGGCCTTCGACCAGGCGGGGTCGCGCTGGCGCACGGCTGCGCGGCACCACGCCGCGTGCAGTTCCTCCACCCAGTCCTCGCCCATCGGCAGCGCCACGATCCCCGCCGGATCGAGCCCCCCGAACCGCTCGCGCCAGCACAGGAGCGGCGCGGACTCCACCAACTGCGCCAGCCACCAGGCCCGTTCCCCCCGGCCGGCGGGCGGCCGCTCGACCACGCCGTCGCGCAGCATCCCCGCGTCGCACTCGGCCGGCGGCTTCACCCCCTCCGGGCCCACACAGGCCAGGGCCCGCTCCGCCATCCGCCCGGCCAGCGCCGATGCCGGCAGCGAGGACAGCAGCTCGGCGGCGGTCGCCCGGACACCCCGGCTGCGGTCGTCCAGCGCCGCCTCCAGGAACGGCTCGTCGCCGGCGGACAGTCCCGCCCGCAGCGAATCGAGGAACATCAGCCGGTCCTCGGCCCGCTCGGTGGCCCAGGTCGTCGCCAGCAGCCGTGGCGCGGCAGCCGCCTCGTGGGCCCGGACGACCCCGAGCAGGGCCACCCGCTCCGCGAACAGCCCCTCCTGCCAGAGCCGGTCCACCCCTGCCGCATCCGTGGCGTCGGGCAGCTCGCCGGCGGCACCGGAGCCGCCCCGCAGCGCGAACCGCCAGTCCGGATTGAGCCGGGCCAGCCACAGTCCGCGCGTCCCGGCCAGGGACAGCGCCTGCGGCCGGAGGTCGCTACGGGCCCGCGCGGCGTCCAGCAGCGCGGGGACCAGCGCGGCCGGAGCCCGGTAGCCGTGATGCCCGGCGGCGGCCAGCCACTGGGGCAGCAGCTCCGTCAGATCCGGGGCCGCTCCGCGCCGCCCGGAGCCGCCGGCGCTCGTCCGCCCGGCCAGCAGTTGCGCGAGCCGCTGCCGGGCCGCCTCCGGCGGAGCCGGGCGCGGGTCCCGCGGCGCGGGCTCGGGCCGCGGGCCCGCCTCGGCCGGCCGCAGTCCCGCCCGGCGCCGCACCGTCTGCACGGCGGCGGCCCCGAGCAGCGCCTCGGGGCTGCCCTGGCGCCGGTCGGTGCCCAGCAGCGCCGCCGCGACCAGCTCCTCCCAGTCCCCGAGGGCCTCGTCGGCCGAGGTCCGATCCGCCGAGGTCCGATCCGTCTTCGTCGCCGTGTTCATCGCGTCCCCTCCCTCTCCCTCGTCGTGCTCTTCCGCTCTTCTGCTCTTCGTGCTTCTGCTCTTCGTGTCCGTGCTCCGGTCCCGCCCCCTCCGCGGGACCGGAGCAGCTCGCGTTTCCCCCGAGGCCGCTGGTCGTGCGGCCGCGGTCGTGCAGCTCTCAACTGGCGTGGTTGTCGTCCACAAAAGCCCCCCGGCCTCGTAGTTCGAGCACGCCGGCGCCCCCGCGCCGTCGCTTCTTCCCCCCGCACCCGCTCAGGCCAGCGCCACCGGCTCCGGAGAGTCCGGCTGCCAGGCCGTCAGCGGGGTGAATCCGCGGTGTCCGCACTCGCCGAACACCGTCACCGGCCCGCCCCCGGACAGCGCGGCCAGCTGCCAAAGCCCCGCCAGGGGCCGGCTCCCGGCCCCGGTCAGGGGCACGGGCAGGGCGGACGTCCCCTCCGCGTCCGCCAGTTGCCAGGCTGTTTCCCCCGCTCTTCCTCCCCCTTGTCCCCCCGGTATCGGAACCACCGCTTCGAGCACCACCGGCCAGGAATCCAGCCAGGGGTCCTCGCGCAGCGCCGCGCCGTACGCCTCGAGCGCCGCGCCCGTGCCCATGCCCTGCGGCACGGCCCCGCACGGCTCGGCCGCGGCGAACCGCTCTCCGAGGTCCGCCCGAAGCCCCGCCGAGCCGGGCCGGAAGCGGACTTCCGCATCCAGCACCAGCCCGACGGGCAGCGCCAGCCCGGGCGGTCGCCCGGGCGGGCCGAAGTCCATGACCAGGGCCGACCGCCCGCTCGCCAGCCCGCGCAGCCATATCCGGCGGGTGGTGAGCCGGCCGTCGGGAGACGCCGTGTCGTACTGGGACAGCACGAGCCAGCGGTCCCGTACGGCCTCGCCCTCCGCCCCGTTCTGCAGCCCCACCCTGCTGCGGACCGTCGCGGCCAGCGGCTCCGGCAGTCCGGACACCCCCAGCCAGGCCCGGTCCAGCAGGTGCAGCAGCGCGGCCTCCTCCAGCATCCGTGCGGGCCAGCCGGACCCGCAACTGGGTATCGTCCCCAACTCCCGCACCCGCCCGGCCAGTCCGGGCGCCTGCGCGTCGACCATCCGGGCGGCCGTCTCCTCCCAGGCGGCGTATCCCGCCTGCTCCTGGCCGGCCAGCCCGCCGCGCACCAGATCCGCGAGCCGCTGCTCCAGCTCGGTGACGCCCGCGCCGATCCGGGCCGCCCGCCGCTCCGCACGCCGGCGGGCGGCCTCCGCGTCCGCGGGCCCCTCGGCGGACCGCCCGGCCGCGGGCCGGGCGGCCTTCGCCGCCCGCTCCGTGAGCCATTCGGCCGCCCAGTCCGGAGCCCCGGCCGGATCGCCGAAACCCTCCGCCGCCCAGAGCAGCAGCAGCCCCAGCGCGTGCTTGCACGGGAACTTCCGGCTCGGGCAGGAGCACTTGTAGGCGGGACCGGCCAGATCGACGACGGTCCGGTACGGCTTGCTGCCGCTGCCCTTGCACAACCCCCACACCGCACCGGAAGCGGAACCTCCGGTCTGAGACCACGGCCCCCCTCCGCCGAGTCTGGCCCCCGCCTTGCGCGACGCGTCGTCAGGAGCCAGACCCAGTACCTGTTCCGCTGTCCAGCGAACCCCCTGCTCAGTCATGTGTTCCACCGTAAGGACCCCCACTGACAATCGCTCTGACCTGCAACAACCCATCTCCCGAGGCCCGTTGTCAGTGGTCGGGTGCATCGTGTTCACAGCAGCCGGAAGCGGCTGCGGAGCATTGGAGGGGGACCATGGACACGACCGGGAACGAGACCACCGCAGAGGCACTGCGACCGCACGCCGAAGACGCCTTCGCACACGAACTGAAAGCCCTGGCCGCGGCCGACGACCGGACCCGCCCGGCCCGCTGGAAGCTCTCCCCGTGGGCCGTGGCGACGTACCTGCAGGGGGGCACGCTCGCCGACGGAACCGTCATCACGCCCAAGTACGTGGGACCGCGCCGCATCGTCGAAGTCGCCGTCACCACCCTCGCCACCGACCGCGCGCTGCTGCTCCTCGGAGTCCCCGGCACCGCCAAGACCTGGGTGTCCGAGCATCTCGCGGCCGCGGTCAGCGGCGACTCCACCCTCCTCGTCCAGGGCACCGCCGGAACCCCCGAGGAAGCCATCCGCTACGGCTGGAACTACGCCCGGCTCCTCGCCCACGGCCCCAGCCGCGAAGCCCTCGTACCGAGCCCCGTCATGCGGGCCATGGCCGAGGGCATGACCGCCCGCGTCGAGGAGCTCACCCGCATCCCCGCCGACGTCCAGGACACCCTCATCACCGTCCTGTCCGAGAAGACGCTCCCGATACCGGAGCTCGGCCAGGAGGTGCAGGCCGTGCGCGGCTTCAACCTCATCGCCACCGCCAACGACCGCGACCGCGGCGTCAACGAGCTCTCCAGCGCCCTGCGCCGCCGCTTCAACACCGTCGTCCTGCCGCTGCCCGCCACCGCCGACGCCGAAGTCGACATCGTCGCCCGCCGCGTCGACCAGATGGGCCGCGCCCTCGACCTGCCCGCCGCGCCCGAGGGCCTGGAGGAGATCCGCCGGGTCGTCACCGTCTTCCGGGAGCTGCGCGGCGGTGTCACCGACGACGGCCGCACGAAGGTCAAGTCGCCCAGCGGCACCCTGTCCACCGCCGAGGCCATCTCGGTCGTCACGGGGGGCCTCGCCCTGGCCGCCCACTTCGGGGACGGCGTGCTGCGCTCCTCCGACGTGGCCGCCGGGATCCTCGGGGCCGTCCTGCGCGATCCGGTCGCCGACAAGGTCGTCTGGCAGGAGTACCTGGAAGCGGTGGTCCGCGAGCGCGACGGCTGGAAGGACTTCTACCGCGCCTGCCGGGAGGTGACCGCGTGAGCACGCCGACCGTGAAGGGCCCCCGGGAGGCCGAGGACCCGCCGCGGTCCGCGGTGCGGGGGCCGCTGCTCCTGGGCGTACGGCACCACGGCCCGGGGTCGGCCCGCGCGGTGCGCGCCGCCCTCGAGGCGGGCCGGCCGGCGGCGGTGCTCATCGAGGGGCCGCCCGAGGGGGACGCCCTGCTGCCGCTGGCCGCCGCCCCCGGGATGCGGCCGCCCGTCGCCCTGCTCGCGCACGCCGCGGACGATCCCGGCCGGGCCGCCTTCTGGCCGTTGGCCGGCTTCTCCCCGGAGTGGGCGGCCATCCGGTGGGCGCAGGAGCGGGACGTGCCGGTCCGGTTCATCGACCTCCCCGCCGCGCACTCGCTGGCCGCGCCGGCGGACGGGGAGGGGGACGGCGGCGCGTCCGACCCCGTCCGGCTGGACCCCCTCGCGGTGCTCGCCGAGACCGCCGGGTACGACGACCCCGAGCGCTGGTGGGAAGACGTCGTGGAGCACCGGGGCACGGCCGGTCCCGACGCCGACCCGCTGGGCGTGTTCGAGGCCCTCGGGGAGGCCATGGGCGCCCTGCGAGAGGAGTACGGGGACGGCGGCCACCACCGGGACCTGGTTCGCGAGGCGTACATGCGGCAGCGGATGCGGGCCGCGCGCCGCGAGTTCGGCGAGGCGTACGCCGTCGTCTGCGGGGCCTGGCACGTCCCGGCCCTGCGGGCGAAGACCACCGCCGCCGCGGACAAGGCGCTGCTGACCGGACTGCCCAAGGTCAAGGTGGAGACCACCTGGGTCCCCTGGACCCACCGGCGCCTGGCCCGGGCCGGCGGGTACGGCGCGGGCATCACCTCACCCGGCTGGTACGCGCACCTCTTCACCGCCCCGGACCGGCCCGTGGAGCGGTGGCTGACCAAGGTCGCGGGCCTGCTGCGCGAGGAGGACCGGCAGGTCTCCCCGGCGCACGTCATCGAAGCGGTCCGGCTCGCCGACACCCTGGCCGCGATGCGGGGCCGGCCCGTGGCGGGCCTGACGGAAACCCTCGAAGCGGTCCGGGCGGTGATGTGCGACGGCTCCGACATACCGCTCGCCCTCATCGAGGACCGGCTCGTCGTCGGCGACGTGCTCGGCGAAGTCCCGGACGCGGCGCCCGTCGTACCGCTCCAGCGCGACCTGAACCGCCTGCAGCGCTCGCTGCGCCTCAAGGCCGAAGCGCAGGACCGCGAGCTCGAGCTCGACCTGCGCAAGGACACCGACACGGCCAAGTCCCTGCTGCTGCACCGGCTGCGGCTGCTCGGCATCGGCTGGGGCGTCCCGGTGGCCTCGCGGGGGAGCACGGGCACCTTCCGGGAGACCTGGCGCCTGCGCTGGGAGCCGGAGCTCGCGGTGCGGGTGGCCGAGGCCGGCATCTGGGGGACCACCGTCCTCGGGGCGGCCACCGCCAAGGCCGAGGCCGACGCGGCGGCCGCCGGGGAGCTGGGCGAGATCACCGCCCTGGCCGAGCACTGCCTGCTGGCCGGGCTCTCCGAGGCCCTGCCGGCCGTCCTGCGGGCCCTCGCCGACCGGGCCGCCCTGGACACGGACGTGGCGGGCCTGGCGAAGGCCCTGCCCGCGCTGGCCCGTTCGCTGCGGTACGGGGACGTGCGCGGCACCGACGCGGCGGCGCTGGGGACGGTCGCGGCCGGGCTCGCGGAGCGAATATGCGTGGCGCTGCCGCCCGCCTGCGCGGCCGGGCTGGACGCCGACGCGGCGGCGGAGCTGCGGGGGCAGGTGGACGGGGTGCACGGTGCCATCGGGCTCCTGTGCTCGGAGGAGGAGCCGGGCGGCCTGCGGGAGCGCTGGTCGGCGGTCCTGCGGACGCTGGCCGGACGGGACACCGTCCCCGGGCTGATCCGCGGCCGGGCGGCGCGGCTGCTGCTCGACGACGGGCGGCTGCCGCCCGAGGAGACGGCCCGGCTGATGGGGCTGTCGCTGTCCCCGGCGTCCGCCCCGGCCGACGCGGCGGGCTGGATCGAGGGCTTCGCGGGCGGCGGCTCGGGCGGCGGCACGCTGCTGGTGCACGACGACCGGCTGCTGGGGCTGATCGACACCTGGCTGGTGTCGGTGCCGGAGCGGGCGTTCGTCGACGTACTGCCGCTGCTGCGGCGCACGTTCGGGGCGTACGAGGCGGGCGTGAAGCGGACCCTGGGCGAGCTGGTCCGGCGCGGCCCGGCGGCGGGCCCCGCCGGGGCGGGCGGCGGTTCGGCTCCGGCGGGCTTCGCTCCCGATCTGGACCCGGTCCGCGCGGACGCGGTGGTGGACCTGGTCCGGCTCCTCCTGGCGGCGGCTCCGGCCTGACCGGGGCAGGGCGGGCCGGCGTGGTGGTCGTGACGGGAGAACGAAAGAACGAGAGAACGAGAGAAGGGGACGGGCAGATGGCTGGGACGGGGAGCGCGGCAGTGGTAGGCGAGGAGCGGTTGCGGCGGTGGCGGATGGTGCTCGGCGGGGGCGAGGCGGACGGGACCGGGTACACGCTGACCGGTGCGGACGCCGGGATGGACGCCGCGCTCGGGGCGCTGTACGGGGGCAACGGCGGCGCCGGACGCAAGCGGAAGGGGGAGCGGTCGGCCGGGCTCGGCGGCTCCGCGCCGAACGTGGCGCGCTGGCTCGGGGACATCCGGACGTACTTCCCCACCTCCGTGGTGCAGGTCATGCAGCGGGACGCGATCCAGCGCCTGGGGCTGTCCGCGCTGCTGCTGGAACCGGAGATGCTGGAGGCCGTCGAGCCGGACGTGCACCTCGTCGGCACCCTGCTCTCGCTCAACAAGGCGATGCCCGAGACGACCCGGGAGACGGCCCGCGCGGTGGTCCGCAAGGTGGTCGAGCAGTTGGAGAAGCGACTCGCGGCCAAGACGCGGGCCACCCTCACCGGCGCGCTCGACCGGTCCGCGCGGATCAGCCGGCCCCGGCACGCGGACATCGACTGGGACCGCACCATCCGGGCCAACCTGAAGAACTACCTCCCCGAGTACCGCACCGTCGTCCCCGAGCGGCTGATCGGCTACGGCCGCGCCGCCCGGTCGGTGAAGAAGGAGGTCGTGCTGTGCATCGACCAGTCGGGCTCGATGGCCGCCTCCGTCGTCTACGCCTCCGTCTTCGGGGCGGTGCTCGCCTCGATGCGGTCGATCGCCACCCGGCTGGTCGTCTTCGACACCGCCGTCGTGGACCTGACCGACCAGCTCGACGACCCCGTCGACGTGCTCTTCGGCACCCAGCTCGGCGGCGGCACGGACATCAACCGCGCGCTCGCCTACTGCCAGTCGAAGATCACCCGTCCCGCGGACACCGTCGTGGTCCTCATCAGCGATCTCTATGAGGGCGGCATACGCGACGAGATGCTGAAGCGGGTCGCGGCGATGAAGGCCGCGGGGGTGGAGTTCGTGACCCTCCTCGCCCTGTCCGACGAGGGAGCCCCCGCTTACGACCGCGAACACGCCGCCGCCCTCGCCGCGCTCGGCGCCCCCGCCTTCGCGTGCACCCCCGACCTGTTCCCGGAGGTCATGGCCGCGGCGCTGGAGAAGCGCCCGCTGCCCGTCCCGTGACCGGACCGGCCGCCCCGGCAGCCCGCTCCCGGGCGGCCGCGCGGGGACCCGTACGAGCGCCTGCCCATCGGCAGATCGCACGAAGATGCAGTTCAACCGTGAGGCGATCTGTGACAGGTATCACCGCTCAGGTGTGATCTGCGATTTAGGGACCTACGTCCCACGGGGATAACCTGCGGGACGGACATGCCGCGTCCACGGTCACCGTGTGCGCCTTCCTTGTGACAGCGCCGTCACGTTGCCCTCCGCGGCACGCCCACGCAGATAGCAGACAACCGCGAATCACTGCGAATCTTTAAAAAAGACAAGGGACGGACGCGCGTGGACCTGTTCGAGTACCAGGCGAGGGACCTCTTCGCCAAGCACGGTGTACCGGTGCTGGCCGGTGAAGTCATCGACACGCCTGAGGCAGCCCGCGAGGCCACCGAGCGCATGGGTGGCAAGTCGGTCGTCAAGGCGCAGGTGAAGGTCGGAGGCCGCGGCAAGGCCGGTGGCGTCAAGCTCGCCGCCACCCCGGACGAGGCCGTCGCCCGTGCGACGGACATCCTCGGGATGGACATCAAGGGCCACACGGTCCACAAGGTGATGATCGCCGAGACCGCTCCGGAGATCCTGGAGGAGTACTACGTCTCGTACCTCCTCGACCGCACCAACCGCACCTTCCTGGCCATGGCCTCGGTCGCGGGCGGCATGGACATCGAGCAGGTCGCGGAGGAGACCCCGGAGAAGCTCGCCAAGGTCCCGGTGAACGCCAACGAGGGCGTGACCATCGAGAAGGCCCGCGAGATCGTCGCGCTGGCGCAGTTCCCGGCCGAGGTCGCCGAGAAGGTCGCCGAGGTCCTCGTGACCCTGTGGGCGACCTTCATCGCCGAGGACGCGCTCCTCGTCGAGGTCAACCCGCTCGCGAAGGTCGCCAACGGCGACGTCATCGCGCTCGACGGCAAGGTCTCGCTCGACGAGAACGCCGAGTTCCGCCAGCCGGGCCACGAGGCGTTCGTGGACCACGCGGCCGCGAACCCGCTCGAGGCCGCCGCCAAGGCGAAGAACCTCAACTACGTGAAGCTCGACGGCGAGGTCGGCATCATCGGCAACGGCGCGGGTCTCGTCATGAGCACCCTCGACGTCGTCGCGTACGCCGGCGAGAACCACGGCGGCGTCAAGCCCGCCAACTTCCTGGACATCGGCGGTGGCGCCTCCGCCGCCGTCATGGCCAACGGTCTCGAGATCATCCTCGGCGACCCGGACGTCAAGTCCGTCTTCGTCAACGTCTTCGGCGGCATCACCGCGTGCGACGAGGTCGCCAACGGCATCGTCCAGGCGCTGCAGCTGCTCGAGGACAAGGGCGAGGCGGTCACCAAGCCGCTCGTCGTCCGCCTCGACGGCAACAACGCCGAGCTGGGTCGCAAGATCCTCTCGGACGCCAACCACCCGCTGGTCCAGCGCGTGGACACCATGGACGGCGCGGCCGACAAGGCCGCCGAGCTCGCGGCTGCGAAGTAAGGGCAGAGGTCACAGACTCACATGGCTATCTTCCTCAACAAGGACAGCAAGGTCATCGTCCAGGGCATGACCGGTGCCACGGGCATGAAGCACACCAAGCTGATGCTGGCTGACGGCACCAACATCGTCGGCGGCGTGAACCCGCGCAAGGCCGGCACCAGCGTCGACTTCGACGGCACCGAGGTCCCGGTCTTCGGCTCCGTCGCCGAGGCGATCGAGAAGACGGGCGCCAACGTCTCCGTCCTCTTCGTCCCGCCGGCGTTCGCCAAGTCCGCGGTCGTCGAGGCCATCGACGCCGAGATCCCGCTGGCCGTCGTCATCACCGAGGGCATCGCGGTGCACGACTCCGCCGCCTTCTGGTCGTACGCGACCTCCAAGGGCAACAAGACGCGGATCATCGGCCCGAACTGCCCGGGTCTGATCACCCCCGGCCAGTCCAACGCCGGCATCATCCCGGGCGACATCACCAAGCCCGGCCGCATCGGTCTCGTGTCCAAGTCGGGCACGCTGACCTACCAGATGATGTACGAGCTCCGTGACATCGGCTTCTCCTCCGCCGTCGGCATCGGTGGCGACCCGGTCATCGGCACCACGCACATCGACGCCCTCGAGGCGTTCGAGGCGGACCCCGACACCGACCTGATCGTCATGATCGGCGAGATCGGCGGCGACGCCGAGGAGCGTGCGGCGGACTACATCGCCAAGCACGTCACCAAGCCGGTCGTCGGCTACGTCGCGGGCTTCACCGCCCCCGAGGGCAAGACCATGGGCCACGCAGGCGCCATCGTCTCCGGTTCTTCCGGCACCGCACAGGCCAAGAAGGAAGCCCTCGAGGCCGCGGGCGTGAAGGTCGGCAAGACGCCGACCGAGACGGCGAAGCTGGCGCGCGAGATCCTCAGCGCCGCGCAGTAGTCGCCTCGTGCGCCACGGCGTACGGCGTACGGCGTACGCGAGAACGGGCGTGGCCCGCACCCTGCGAAGGGGTGCGGGCCACGCCCGTTCTCAGTGCCCGCTCACTCCGGCTTGGGCGAGACCCGGGCGGGTCCGGCCGCGGGGTCGGAGGCGAGCTTGTCGTGCAGCTGCCGGCCCTCGTCGCTGAGCTGCTGCGGTCCGCTGTGCGGGGGTACGCCCGACACGTTCGCGCCGGGCGCGCGCGGGGGCTCGTACTCGGTCGGCGCGGTCACCGCCGTATAGGCCGTGGCGGCGGCGATGACCGCCGTCACCCCCATGACCGCCCGGGTCCACAGCCGGTTGCGGTTCTCCCCGGCCGCCCGTACGACGGCTGCCGCGCGCGGCTCCAGCCGTCCGGGCGGTTGCAGGCCGCCCAGCCGCTCGCGCAGCAGCGCGGACTGCTTCTCGGGCGCGACGTCGGCCAGCTCGGGGATCCGGTCGGCGAGGTCGGCGTGCGCGTTGACCAGCCGGCCGCCGGCGGTGGGCGTCGAGGCCTCGGTCTCGGCGGCGGTGTCGGGGAGGTCCAGGCCGACGCCATCGTAGAGGAGCACCGTGCGGCGGTGGGCCGGAGGCAGCGTGAGCATCGCGTCCAGGAGGACGCGATCGGCGGGGTCGGCCGGGGGCTTGTCGGCGTGCCGGTGGGCGCGTCTGAACCGGTGCCAGGGGGAGAGCGCGTACTCGTACGCCGCCGCGCGCACCCAGCCGACCGGATCCGGGTCGGTGGCGACCTCGGGCCAGCGCTCCCAGGCCTGCTGGAAGGCGTGCTCGACGGCCTCCTCGGCGAGGGCGCGGCGGCCCGTGAGGAGGTAGGCCTGGCGGGCCAGCGCGGGGGCGGTGCGGGCGTAGAGGGCGTCGAAGGCCTCGACCGCGCCGTCCTGCGGGGCGGTACGGGCGTCCGCGCCCGGCGCGGTGCCGTCCGGCCCGGCCCCGGCCTCCGGCCCCTCGCCGGCGGCGGTGGTGACGGCGGCGATGCCGGTGCTTCCGGCGGGCCCCGCACCGGGATCGGTCTCCGCGGCGGGGCCCTCGGCCGTGCCCGTGCCGGGGTCCGGCCCCGCGCCCGTGCCGGTGTCCGGGCCCGTCCCGGTGTCCGGGCCCGTGCCCGTGCCGGTGTCCGGGCCCGTCCCGGTGTCCGGGCCCGCGCCGGTGTCCGGGCCCGGGGCCGCGTCCGCGCCCGTGCCCGCCGCGCCGGTGTCCGGACCCGCGTCCGTGCCCGGGGGCATCGAACCGCCGGGGCGGAGGGCGGTGAGGCCGCCACCGCTGCCCGCGGCGGCCATGACCGTGGCCTTGGCCTCGTGGCGGAGGACCCCGACGGGGGGCTTCGCGGCGCGCTTGGCGGCGGGCTTGGGCCGGGTCTGCGCCCCGACGGGCCGCGCGAGACCGCGCAGGCGCAGCCCGAACCGGCCCTCGTTCGCGCCGGCCGCCTCGACCTCATCGGCGTCGGGTTCGGCATCCGTGTCCGCGTCGGCCGGCTCCAGGGCGGTGTCCGTGCCGGACGGGGCGCTCCGCTCTGACGTCACGTCTGGGACCCGGCCGGGCGCGCCGGTTGCGGCCCCGGCCCCGCCGACCGACGCGCCTTCGGCCGATCCGGCCGATCCGTCAGATCCGGCCGATCCGGCCGCCCCGTCCCGTCCGGGCCGGGTGCCGGTGGCTGACACCGCGTCTGCCACCGCCCCGTCCGGGCCGGTTGCCGCTTCGGCTTCCCCGTCCGCCGGGTCCGCGCCCCCTTCCGGGCCGGCGGCAGCCGAGAGGCGGGCCAGCAGCTTCGCGTAGGCCTCGCGCTTGCGGCCCCGGGGGTCGGTGCGGCCCGTCTCCCAGGAGCGCACCGTGGTCGGTGTGACGCCCACCGCCGCCGCGACCTCGTCGTGGGTCAGCTCGGCCGCTTCGCGCAGGCGCCGGCGTTCCTTCGGGGTGGGGAGGCCCAGCTCCGTGACGCTTTGTGTCATGCCACACTCCCCGCGACCCGGACGCCCTGAGCGAAAAAGTACATAAACGTATATTGAGCGACACCACGGTCATTCGCCTGTTACCCGCCCATAGCGCGTGTCGTTGGCACCATGGCGGGGTGACCCAAGTGACCGAACGCGGGACCCCGTTGCCAACGGCCCCAAGGGCCCCCGCCCGGCGCCGCTCGCCGGCGGCCGCCGCCTGCGTCGCGGGAGGAGCCGTCGCGGCAGGACTGGGGCTCGGCTTCCTCGCCGTGCTCGTCATCGTGCTGTGGATCAGCTCCCCCTACCCGGACAGCGGCCCCGGCGGCGCCCTGCACCTCGCCGCGGGCCTCTGGCTGCTCGCCCACGGCACCGAGCTGGTCCGCTACGAGACCCTCTCCGGGGTGCCCGCACCCGTCGGCGTGATCCCGCTGCTGCTCATCGCCCTGCCCGCGCTGCTCATCCGGCGCGCCGCCCGGCTCGGCAGCACCATCGAGGAGGATCCGCGCGCCGCGGAGCCGCTGCCGGCCGGCGTCGTGTTCTCCGCCGTGCTCTGCGGCTACCTCGGCGTCGGCGCGCTGGCCACCGTGTACGCGGCCTCCGGGCCGATGCCCGCCGACCCGCTCAGCGCGGCCTGGCACCTGCCGCTGGTCGCCGCCCTCGCCGCCGCGGGCGGGGTCTGGGAGGCCCGGGGCCGCCCGCTGGGGCAGTTGCCCGGCCGGCTCACCCGCCCCCGCTACGCGCTCGCGCTGCGCGCCGGCGCCGCCGGGGTGCTGGTCCTCCTCGGCGGCGGGGCCCTGGTCGTCAGCGCCTCCCTGGCCTGGCACGGGGCGGAGGTGCAGGGCTCCTTCGTGGCGCTGACCGGCGGCTGGTCGGGCCGCTTCGCGGTGCTGCTGCTCGCCCTCACGCTGGTTCCGAACGCGGTCGTCTGGGGCGCCGCCTACACCCTCGGTCCCGGCTTCGCGCTGGGCACCGGGGCCACCGCGACCCCGCTCGGCTTCGGCGGCTCGCCCGCGCTGCCGCGTTTCCCGCTGCTCGCGGCCCTGCCCCCGGACGGCCCCGGCACGCCGCTGACCTGGGCCGTCGCCGTGGTTCCGGTGGCGGCCGGGCTGACGGTGGGCTGGTTCACGGTGCGCCGGGCGCGCGAGGTCTCGTACGGGGAGACCGCGCTCACGGCGGCCCTGGGGTCGGTGGTGTGCGCCCTGGCCGCGGCCGGGCTCGCCGCGGCCTCGGCGGGGCCGCTGGGCTCCCGGGAACTGGCCGCCTTCGGCCCCGTGTGGTGGCAGGCGGGCGGAGCCGCCCTGGCCTGGACGCTCGCGCTCGCGGTCCCGCTGGCGGTGGCCCTGCACGGGTGGCGCAACCGCCCCGCGCGGGCCCTGGCCCGGGCGGCCGGCGCCGGGGGCGAGGACCGCTGGCACGACAGCGGCGTACGGGAGGTCCGCTGGGCGGCCCTGCGCCGGGCGGCCGGGACCCTGATCCCGGACTTCTCCTCCACGCCGGCCCAGCCCCCGGAGCAGGCCCCGCCCGCGGTTCCGAAGGGTTCCCCCTGGCCTCTGACGGCCCCGCCGGGTCCGATGCCGGGGCCCGTGCCGGGTCCGCCGGCGGGTCCGGTCCCGGAGCCGGCGGCGCCCGCGTCCGCGCCGCCGAAGCGGCCCGTGCTGGTGATGCCCGGCCTCAAGCTGGACCTGACCCCGATCCCGCTCCCCGCGCTGCCCGCCGAGCCGCCCTCACCGCCGCCGCCGGCCGGGGCGCCCGTAGCGGCACCCTCGGCCCCGCTGGTCCCGCCCGTGGCCGGCGCCCGCGTACTGGCCCGCCGCAAACCCGCGCCGGAGCCCGCCCCTGTCGAGGAAGACCCGCAGCCGGTCTAGGCCGTCTCTTTCGGATCTTGCCGGGCGACAAGACCGAAAGAGCCGGTCTAGCGCTGGACCTGGAGCATCTTGCCGATGAAGTTGTCCGGCAGCATGTCGTTGCACTGCAGCTCCGCCGACTTCGTCAAGGCGTCCTGCGTGCAGACGTAGAAGTCCTTGTACGCGATCTGCACCGCGTACGAGGACACCGCGAGCAGCACCGCCAGCGTCGCCGTGACCAGCCCGCTCACCGCCGCCGTCCGCTGGGGCCGGGCGGCGGCCCCCAGGGCCGCCAGTCCGCCCTGGGCGGCGGCGGGGGCGGCCGCCGGGCCGTCAGCGCCCTCGCGCCCGGCCCCGGCGGACGGCTCCGCCGGAGCCCCGCGCAGCGCGCTGATCCCCCAGTACAGGGCGAGCGCGCCCAGCAGCAGTCCCACCGACGGGATGCCGAAGACCCCGAAGAAGAAGCCCCACATGCCGGCGAGCAGCGCGTACCGGGCCCGCCGCTGGATCGGGTCCTTCGGATCCCAGCGCGCCGGCCCGGACCCGGGGTCCTCGGTCGGCCCCTGGCCGGGGCCGCCGCCGTCACCGCTCGAGCGCGGCTCCCAGTGCTGGTCGGGCCGGCCTTCCGGGGGCGCCGCGAAGGGGTTGTCGTCGGTGGAGGGGTCGGGCTGGCGGCGATCCGGCATCGGGTGTGTTTCATCCCCTGTGTCGTGGACGTCACTGGGACGTCGGAGGCCTGTTTGCGGCATGTATGCCAGACGCTACCGCCCGCCCGCGCCCCCGTCCCTCGGGGGCCGTCCGGTGTGCCGGTATCGTTGCAGGCGTTCGGTGGCTTCGTATGGTCCCCCGTATTTCGGCGACCCGAAGTTTCATGCGATCACACAAGACGAACGACGCGCCCCCAGTTCACGCCGGGAGGCGCCCCCGCTCGAGAAAGGGCCTCCCATGGCCGCCTCCCGCCTGGTCGTGCTGGTCTCCGGTTCCGGCACCAACCTCCAGGCCCTGCTCGACGCCATCGACGCCCACCCCGGCGGAGCCGAGGGCTTCGGCGCCGAAGTCGTCGCCGTGGGGGCCGACCGCGAGGACATCGCGGGCCTGGAGCGCGCGGAGAAGGCCGGGATCCCCACCTTCGTGTGCCCGGTCAAGGCCTACCCGAGCCGAGCGGACTGGGACGAGGCCCTGACCGGGGCCACCGCCGCCCACGCGCCGGACCTCGTGATCTCGGCGGGGTTCATGAAGATCGTGGGGCCGGAGTTCATCGGCCGTTTCGGCGGCCGGTTCGTCAACACCCACCCCGCCCTCCTCCCGGCCTTCCCGGGCGCCCACGGCGTCCGGGACGCACTCGCCTACGGCGCGAAGGTCACCGGCTGCACCGTCCACTTCGTGGACGCGGGCGTGGACACCGGTCCGATCATCGCCCAGGGTGTCGTCGAGGTCAGGGACGAAGAGGACGAAGCCGCTCTGCACGAGCGGATCAAGGAAGTCGAGCGCGAGCTGCTCGTCGACGTCGTGGGGCGCCTGGCCCGGCACGGCTACCGCATCGAGGGACGAAAGGTAACAATCCAGTGACCGCCGCAGAGGCCGCAGGGACCGCAGGGACCGCAGAGATCGTGACCGTAGAGAGCGACGACCTCACCGCGTCGAAGCGCCCGATCCGGCGCGCGCTCATCAGCGTCTACGACAAGACGGGACTGGAAGAGCTGGCCCGCGGTCTGCACGAGGCGGGTGTCGCGCTCGTCTCGACCGGCTCCACCGCCTCGAAGATCGCCGCCGCCGGGGTGCCCGTCACCAAGGTCGAGGAGCTGACCGGCTTCCCCGAGTGCCTGGACGGCCGGGTCAAGACCCTGCACCCGCGCGTGCACGCCGGCATCCTCGCCGACCTGCGCCTGGAGGACCACCGCAACCAGCTCGCCGAGCTGGGCGTCGAGCCCTTCGACCTCGTGGTCGTCAACCTCTACCCCTTCCTCGAGACCGTCCAGTCGGGCGCGACCCCGGACGAGTGCGTGGAGCAGATCGACATCGGCGGCCCCTCGATGGTCCGCGCCGCCGCCAAGAACCACCCCTCGGTGGCGGTCGTCACCAGCCCGGCGCGCTACGGCGCCGTCCTCGCGGCCGCCGGCGCCGGCGGTTTCGACCTGACCGCCCGCAAGCGACTCGCCGCCGAGGCCTTCCAGCACACCGCCGCGTACGACGTCGCCGTGGCCTCCTGGTTCACGAACGCGTACGCCCCGGAAGCCCCCGAGGACACGGCCGTGCTGCCCGAGTTCCTGGCCGGCGCCTGGGAGCGCAAGTCGACCCTGCGCTACGGCGAGAACCCGCACCAGGCCGCCGCGCTGTACACGGACGGACAGCCGGGCGGGCTCGCCAACGCCGAGCAGCTGCACGGCAAGGAGATGTCCTACAACAACTACGTGGACACCGACGCGGCCCGCCGCGCCGCCTACGACCACGAAGAGCCCTGCGTCGCGATCATCAAGCACGCCAACCCGTGCGGCATCGCGGTCGGCAAGGACGTCGCCGAGGCCCACCGCAAGGCGCACGCCTGCGACACGGCCTCCGCCTTCGGCGGCGTCATCGCCGTCAACCGCCCGGTGAGCGTCGAGCTCGCCGAGCAGGTCGCCGAGATCTTCACCGAGGTCATCGTCGCCCCCGGCTTCGAGCCGGGCGCCGTCGAGGTCCTGGCCAAGAAGAAGAACATCCGCGTCCTGAAGGTGGAGGGCCACCCGCACCAGCCGGGCGACCTCAAGCCCATCTCCGGCGGCGTGCTGCTCCAGCAGTCCGATGCCTTCCAGGCCGAGGGCGACGACCCGGCGAACTGGACCCTGGCCACCGGCGAGGCCCTGTCCGCCGACGAGCTCGCCGACCTAGCCTTCGCGTGGAAGGCCTGCCGCGCCGTCAAGTCCAACGCGATCCTGCTCGCCAAGGACGGCGCCTCGGTCGGCGTCGGCATGGGCCAGGTCAACCGCGTCGACTCCGCGAAGCTGGCCGTCGAGCGGGCGGGCGCCGAGCGCGCGCAGGGCTCGTACGCCGCGTCCGACGCCTTCTTCCCCTTCGCGGACGGGCTGGAGATCCTGACGGCCGCCGGCATCAAGGCCGTGGTCCAGCCGGGCGGTTCGATGCGCGACGAGCTGGTCATCGAGGCCGCGAAGGCGGCGGGCGTGACGATGTACCTCACCGGGACCCGGCACTTCTTCCACTGAGTCCCCGCAGTACCGCAGACGGCGAAGGCCGCGTCCCGCAGCAGGTGCGGTACGCGGCCTTCGCCGTGCGCGGTGCCGGTACGAGCGCTCGTACCGGCGGTGGTGCTAGTACAGCGGGCGCTTGAAGTAGACGCCCGCGGCCGAGTTGGCCAGGCCGATGAGGATCCACAGGCCCAGGCCGAGCGACACCAGGGCCGGGATCACGGAGACCGCGGAGCCGGCGGCAGCGTGTGAGTCGCTGAGCGCGACGAGGTTGACGATCACGCTCAGCACGGCGAAGAGGGTCTGGAGCGATCCGAAGATGATGCCGGAGACCCGGACTCCGCCGCGGCCCTTGGCCAGCTTGGCGGCGGTCAGGATCGGCCACAGCGAGAAGGCGAGGAGGCCGACGCCGATGATGACGAAGACGACGCTCACGGCGGCGGCCGCGTCGCTCGACGAGGAGCTGGAGCCCGTGAACTCGGAGGCGAACACCGCACCGAGGACGATGACGACCGCGCCGCCGAGGGCCTGGAGGATGCCGAGTATGTAGAGGATGACCCGCGCGCCCTTCACCCCGCCCGGCATCGGCATCGGAGCGCCCGGGTAGCCGGGGACGCCCGGGTAGCCCTGGGGCGCCTGCTGCGGATAGGCGTAGCCGCCCTGGGGCGCCTGCTGCGGGTAGCCGTAGCCGGGCTGTCCGCCCTGGGGCTGCTGCTGGGCGTACGGGTTGTTCGGGTCGCCGAAGCTCATCTGGGGTGTTCCTCCGTGGAAGTGCGGGGACGCACGGCACGCCCGGAGGGATCGCTGCAAGTAGTGCGGCCCGCCCCCCGGCACTGCCCGCGGCACTCTGTTCCTCGCATCGTCGTCCGGCCGGGGCCGACTTGTCCAGCCGCTACGTGGCCGGGCGGTCACTTGTTGTGCAAGTGCAACGAAGTCGAACCGGCCGTGCGGTGGATGCGACTGGAACCGCGACCGCTCCATCCGGGAGGATGGGCCCATGACCGCCCAGATTCTCGACGGCAAGGCCACCGCAGCCGCGATCAAGTCCGCACTGACCGCCCGCGTGGCGGCGCTCAAGGCCCGGGGCATCACCCCGGGGCTCGGCACCCTGCTGGTCGGCGACGACCCGGGCAGCCGCTGGTACGTCAACGGCAAGCACAAGGACTGCGCCGAGGTGGGCATCGCCTCCCTCCAGCGCGAACTGCCCGCGACGGCCTCCCAGGAGGACATCGAGGAGGTCGTGCGCGAGCTCAACGCCAACCCGGAGTGCACCGGTTACATCGTCCAACTCCCGCTCCCCAAGGGCATCGACACCAACCGCGTCCTGGAGCTGATGGACCCGGCCAAGGACGCCGACGGCCTGCACCCGATGTCACTCGGCAGGCTGGTCCTGAACGAGCCGGGCCCGCTGCCCTGCACCCCGTACGGGATCGTCGAGCTGCTGCGCCACCACGGCGTGGAGATCAACGGCGCGCACGTCGTGGTCCTCGGCCGGGGCATCACCGTCGGCCGGTCCATCGGCCTGCTGCTGACCCGCAAGTCGGAGAACGCGACCGTGACCCTGTGCCACACCGGCACGCGCGACCTCTCCGGGCTGCTGCGCCAGGCGGACATCGTCGTCGCGGCGGCCGGCGTCCCGCACCTGGTCAAGCCGGAGGACGTGAAGCCGGGCGCGGCCGTGCTCGACGTCGGCGTCAGCCGCGACGAGAACGGCAAGATCGTCGGGGACGTGCACCCCGGTGTGGCCGAAGTGGCCGGCTGGATCTCCCCGAACCCGGGCGGCGTCGGCCCGATGACGCGGGCCCAGCTGCTCGTCAACGTCGTCGAGGCGGCCGAGCGGATCGACCCCAGTGCGGGCTGAGCGGGGCGACTCCGCCGGTTCCGCGGGGCCCGGAGGCGCCGGCGGGGACGCGGACGCCGCCGGGGGCAGGTCCCGCCGCTTCCCCTCCATCACCCGGGACACCGCCCGGCCCGAGGGCGGCGGCCGCACCGCGCCCGGCGACGCCCCCGCGCCGGCCCGCCAGTGGCCGATGCTGGCCGTCCTCGCCGCGACGGCGGCCGGCCTGCTCTCCACCGCCGCGGGCCACCCGCGCGCCGGCTGCCTGATGATCGGCATCGCCTTGATCGCGGCGGCGGTCCTGCGCCGCGTGCTGCCCTCCGTGGGCATGCTCGCGGTGCGCTCCCGATTCACGGACATGGTCACGTACGGCCTGCTGGGCGTGGCCATCACGCTGCTCGCGCTGGTCATGGAGCCGAAGCCGTGGCTGGACATCCCGTTCCTGGAGAGCGCGGTCCGCTTCACGGTCCGCTGAGCGGTGCGGCGGGCGGCACGCGGCGGCTGGTGTGCCGCCCGCCGCGGTCCCCGGCGTCAAGTCCGGGTACGCGGGGGGCCGCCGGACGGGGGAGTTCTCCCGGGCGCCGCGGGCCGCGCGGGCGCTGGTGGGGGCCGCCCGGGAGCCGCTCCGTGTGCCGTGCACCACAGGGGGCGGGGGATTGGGGTGCTCCAAGGTCGGATAGCCTGACGGCGGATGTCTCTTCACGTCAAGATTCACTGGGCCGGGGAGCGGCGTCCTCCCAGCACATGGGGCAGGGACGCCCCACCGCCAGCTGTCTAACGGAGAAGGCCATGACCCGCACTCCCGTGAATGTCACCGTCACCGGCGCCGCCGGCCAGATCGGCTACGCGCTGCTCTTCCGCATCGCCTCCGGCCACCTGCTCGGCGCGGACGTGCCGGTCAAGCTCCGTCTTCTGGAGATCCCTCAGGGCATGAAGGCCGCCGAGGGCACCGCCATGGAGCTCGACGACTGCGCCTTCCCGCTGCTCGCCGGCATCGACATCTTCGACGACCCGAACAAGGGCTTCGAGGGTGCCAACGTCGCGCTGCTGGTCGGCGCCCGCCCGCGCACCAAGGGCATGGAGCGCGGTGACCTGCTCTCCGCCAACGGCGGCATCTTCAAGCCGCAGGGCGCCGCGATCAACGCGAACGCCGCGGACGACATCAAGGTCCTGGTCGTGGGCAACCCGGCCAACACCAACGCGCTCATCGCGCAGGCCGCCGCCCCGGACGTACCGGCCGAGCGCTTCACCGCGATGACCCGCCTGGACCACAACCGCGCGATCTCGCAGCTGGCCGCCAAGACCGGCGCCGCCGTCTCCGACATCAAGCGCCTGACCATCTGGGGCAACCACTCGGCGACCCAGTACCCGGACATCTTCCACGCGGAGATCGCCGGCAAGAACGCCGCCGAGCTGGTCAACGACCAGGCCTGGCTGGCCGACGACTTCATCCCGACCGTCGCCAAGCGCGGCGCGGCGATCATCGAGGCCCGCGGCGCGTCCTCGGCCGCCTCGGCCGCCAACGCCGCCATCGACCACGTGCACACGTGGGTCAACGGCACCGCGGCGGGCGACTGGACCTCGATGGGCATCCCGTCGGACGGCTCCTACGGCGTCCCGGAGGGCATCATCTCCTCCTTCCCCGTCACCACCAAGGACGGCCGCTACGAGATCGTCCAGGGCCTGGACATCAACGAGTTCTCCCGTGCGCGCATCGACGCGTCCGTGGCGGAGCTCGTCGAGGAGCGCGACGCGGTGCGCGAGCTCGGCCTGATCTGAGCGGCTCCGCACGGACCGGGCGCCTGACTCCCGGCCCGCAGAGCCCGTAGGACCCGTACGAAGCAGTGCGAACATCGAAGCGCCCCGGCCAAACCAGGCCGGGGCGCTTTGGCGTGATTCTTGCTGTCGCTCCAAGTAGGGGACTCCTAGGGTCGGTCGGTGACCGAGATCCCGATTCCCGACCAGCCCGCCGGCGGCGGCTGGGGTCCTGCGTCGACCTCACCGGGCCGGGCGGGCCGCTCGCCGGTGCACCCCTCCCTCAGCGAGGCCGGCCGCTTCCTGTGCGCGGGCACCTACCTCGACGCCGGATACCGCGACCGGGTCATCGACGAGCTGTACGTCCACGAGGAGCGGATCGTCGCCCCCTCCTACGGCTACGACGCCTCGCGCGTGCTCGCCCACGCGCTCCGCGCCCGCCGCGCCGAGCTCGGCTGGGCGGCCGGCGTCCTCGGCGCCTGGTTCGTCGGCTCCCTGCTCACCGGCGGAGCCCTCGCCGTGCTCGTCGTCCCCTTCCTGCTGCTGAGCCTGGCCGACTGGCTGCGCGCCCGGAACGTCCCGGTGCTGCGCGTGCTGTCCGTGGTCCTGCGGATCTACGTGTGGTGGGTGCTGGCCACCGTCCTGGCGGTGCTCGGCTTCGGCGGGTTCGCGCTGCCGGGCCTCCTGGACGACCTCGGCGGATCGGCGCTCACGCCGTTCTCCCCGGGCGGCGGGGGCGTCACCGGCGCCGCCGCCCTCTGGTGGCTGCCGGTGGTCTTCGCCGCGGTGGTGACCGTCGTGGGGTTCCAGCGCGGACACGTCTTGCGGACCATCGCCACCGACCTCGCCGAGGGCCGCTACGCCGACCACGCGGGCGATCCGGCCGAGTCCTTCGACGGCGCCCGCTTCCAGCGCATCCGCCAGCGCATCCGGGCCGAGCAGCACGCACCGATGATCATGTACGACGTCAACGACCCGTTCTGCGGCGCGGGTGATCCCTACCGGCCCTGGCAGCTGTCCGTCGAACTGCGCCCGCGCGAGGACCTCGGCCCCGACCGCAAGCCGGCCCCGGTCACCAACGCCCACATCGTGGGGCGGATCGTGCCGCTGCTGGAGCGCCTGCGGGTGCCCTCGCCGCACGGCTCCCCGGAGGCCGAGGCCGCCGTCGGGGACCGGATGCGCGAACTGGTCGTCGACGAGTGCGTGTTCCTGCCCGCGGGCGGCCTGCCGCACCGGGACACCGCCCAGGTCGTCCACGGGCAGTACGCCGGCCAGCGGGCCGCCGCCATCGAGGAGGGCGGCGAGCGCCGCCGGCACTTCCTGCGCGTCAGGGTCGGCGGCTGGGACGAGAACCTCGTCGTCACCGTCTTCGTACGCGTCCACACGCAGGGCGGGATGCTGATGCTGGAGGTGGCTCCGCACGTGCTGCTGCCCGTCCGGACCGCCTTCCGCAACGCGGATGCCGACGCCCAGCGGCACCGGAACAACAGCGGCTTCGGCAAGGCCGTGTGGGCCCTGCGCAAGACCCCCGGCTCGCTGGCGGCCTCCGTCACCACCCTGGGCCGGAGCGTGGCGAGCTGGTGGCGGATCGCCACCGCCGGCCACGGCGGCGCCCGGCCCGAAGGGCCCCGCGTCTCGGTGCGGGACCTGGCCTCCCGGGACGACGGCTCGCTGTTCCACCTCATGGACCTCGACCGCTTCCTGAAGACCATTCAGGACCGGGTCGTCGGGGGAGTGACCGTCGCGCTGCACGAAGCGGGCTGGCACACCGAGGAGTTCGCGCGCCGCGCCGTCAACGTGGCCGAGGGCGGCGTGTTCATCCAGTCGGTGCACGGCAGCGACTTCAGCGTCGGCGGCAGCAACAACACCAACAGCAAGGGCGGGGGGACCAGCGGTGGCAACTGAGGGAAGCGGTACGGGTACGGGCGGATCGCAGCCTTCCGTGCGGATCGTAGCCGCCGGGAGCTGACGCCCTTGAGGGGGTTGGCCAGCTTGGAGAGCTGGACCTTCGGCTGGTAGCGCACGAGCAGGTGCACGTGGTCCTGTTCGCGACATCGACTTTTTGGCCGTCCTTCCCGCGCAGGCCGCGCAGGCGGTACTCAAGGCGTACTTCCAGGCGTGGAAGAACTGCTGGGACGGCCGGGCGGGCGCCCCGGACTTCAAGGGCCGGTTCCGCACCGTGATGTCCGTGGACATCCCGCAGGGCCGGGACCTGAACGTTGTCCGCGTTCACCGCCGCTGGGGCGGCGCACCACGCGGCCGCCCTGTCCGCCTTCCGCCCGGGCGGCTGAAGGGGCGGGGCGGACCTACTTGTACATGCCCGGGGTGTAGTGGCCCGGGGTCAGGCGGGTGGTGACGCCGATGCGGTTCCAGACGTTGATCGCGGCGATCAGGGCGATCACCTGGGCCAGTTCCTTCTCCTCGAAGTGCGCGGCGACCCTCGCGTAGACCTCGTCGGGAACGAAACCGTCGGTCAGGACGGTCACGGCCTCCGTCAGCTCGATCGCCGCGAGCTCCTTCTCCGTGTAGAAGTGCCGCGATTCCTCCCAGGCGCCGAGGAGCAGGAGCCGCTCCACGTCCTCGCCCGCCGCCAGAGCGTCCTTGGAGTGCATGTCGATGCAGAAGGCGCAGTGGTTGATCTGCGAGGCGCGGAGCTTCACGAGCTCGACCAGCGCCGGGTCGAGCCCCTTGGCCGCGGCGGCGTCCAGGGCGACGGCGGCCTTGTAGAAGTCCGGGGCGAGCTTCGCCAGCTGCATGCGGGGGGTGTGCTCGGGTGCGTTCTTCGTGCGGTCCGTGGTGTTCATGCTCCCACCGTACGAGGCAGGCGGCCCACCGGTATGGTCCAGATCCATGACGGAATCCTGGGCCACTTTCGGCGCCGACCTGCATCTGGAGCTCTCCGCGGGGCGGGGCCTGCGGGCCGGGCTCACCGAGGCGCTGCGCGAGGCCGCGCGCAGCGGACGGCTCGCCCCGGGGCTGCGGCTGCCCTCCTCGCGCTCGCTCGCCGCCGATCTCGGGATCGCCCGCAACACGGTCGCCGAGGCGTATGCGGAGCTCGTCGCCGAGGGCTGGCTGACGGCCCGGCAGGGCTCCGGGACCCGGGTCGCGGAGCGGGCCCGGGCGCGGCGTCCCGCGCCGGCGGCGCCCGTACGGCGGGCCGTGCGCGCGAAGACCTCGTACAGCCTGATGCCCGGCTCCCCGGACCTGGGGGGCTTCCCGCGCGCCGGCTGGCTCTCGGCGGCCCGGCGGGCCCTGTCCGAGGCCCCGAACGAGGCCTTCGGGTACGCGGATCCGCGCGGGCGGCCCGAGCTGCGCGAGGCGCTGGCGGGGTACCTGGCGCGGGCACGCGGGGTGCACGCGGACCCGGAACGGATCGTGCTGTGCGCGGGGTTCGCGCAGGGGCTGGTGCTGCTGGCGAGGCTGCTGCGGGCGCGCCGGGTCCGGGAGGTGGCGGTGGAGGGGTACGGGCTGGATGTGCACCGGGACCTGCTGACCGGGGAGGGGCTGCGCACGCGGGTGCTGGAGGTGGACGCGGCGGGAGCGTGCACGCGCGCGCTGGCGGACTCGGGGGTCGGCGCGGTCCTGCTCACCCCGGCGCACCAGTTCCCGACGGGCGCCGCGCTGACGCCCGAGCGGCGGTCGGCGGCGGTGGACTGGGCCAGGTCCACGGGCGGGCTGGTCCTGGAGGACGACTACGACGGGGAGTTCCGCTACGACCGCCAGCCGGTGGGCGCCCTGCAGGGACTGGACCCGGACCGGGTGGTCTACCTCGGGACGGCCAGCAAGTCCCTGGCGCCGGGGCTGCGCATGGGCTGGATGGTCGTGCCGGGGCCGCTGATGGACGAGGTGCTCGCGGTGAAGAGCCGGGCGGACTGGAGTTCCAGCGCCCTCGAACAGCTCACGCTGGCGGAGTTCATCCGGTCCGGGGCGTACGACCGGCACGTGCGCGAGATGCGGCTGCGCTACCGGCGGCGGCGCGACGAGCTGGTGGCGGCCGTCGGCGACCGCGCCGCGGTCTCCGGCATCGCGGCGGGCCTGCACGCGGTGCTGGACCTGGCGCCGGGCGGCGAACGGGCGGCCCTGCGCGCGGCCGCCTGGCAGGACCTGGGCCTGCAGCCGCTGTCGTCCTTCCGCCACCCGGACTCCGCGGCGCCGGCGCGCGAGGCGCTGGTCGTCGGCTTCGGTACGCCGCCCCAGAGCGCCTGGTCCGCGACCCTGGCGGCCCTGGTCGCGACGCTCCCGTGACGGTCCGCGGGTCCGGGGGACCCGGCTACACGGGTCCGGGGGACCCGGCTACACGGGTCCGCGGGTCCCGGCTATGCGGGGTCGGGGCGTACCGGGTCCGGCCGATCGGGGTCCGGCTGATCCGGGCCCGCCTGCGCCGGGGGTTCGCCGAAGCGGGCCAGTGCCAGGGCTCCGGCGACGGCCACCACGAAGCCGGCGACCGCGAGCCAGGCCAGGCCCTCGCGGGTCCGGTCGCCCAGCCAGGCCACGCCCACCACGGCCGGCCCGATCGTCTCGCCCAGCACCATCCCGGCCGTGGCGGTGGTCACCGAGCCCCGCTGCAGCGCCGAGGTGAGCAGGAGGAAGGCGGCGCCCCCGCCCAGCAGGAGCGCGTACAGGGCCGGGTTCGACAGCGCGGACAGCGAGATGTCGTCGATGAGCCGGACCGCCACCTCCACCACCCCGAAGCCCGTCCCGGCCGCCAGACCCAGGGTCAGGGCCCTGCTGCGGTCCGGCAGCCCGCCCGCCACGGCCCCGGTGACGAGCACCAGCCCCGCCACCGCCAGCAGCCCCAGCTTGAGCGCGAGCGAACCGGTCCCCGAGCCCTCCTCGCCGGAAGCCAGCCCCAGCATCACCAGCCCCGCGCACACCACCGCCACCGCGGCCCACTCCGTACCGCTCAGCCGCACCCGCAGCAGCCGCGCCGCGACCACCGCCGTGACCGCGAGGCTGGCGGCGAGCGCCGCGCCCACCGCGTAGATCGGGATGTGCCGCAAGGCGATGATCTGGAGGACGAAACCGGCCCCGTCCAGGCCGAGACCGGCGAGGTAGCGCCACTGGCGCAGGGCCCGCAGCAGGAGGGCGGTGTCGACTCCCGAGCCCGTTCCCGGTTCCGCCGCCCGCGCCGCGACGGCCTGAAGAACCGACGCCGTGCCGAAGCAGACCGCCGCACCGAGCGCGCAAATCATCCCAATGAGCACGAACCGACTCTAGGTCACCGAACTCACGGCGGCCGGATTCCTTCGGCCCCGCGACCCGTTCTAGTCTGTCGGCAGCCGGCCACCCAGGGGGAGCGAACCACACATGGACAGCAGCGGTAGCAGCAGCGGTAGCAGCACCGACAACAAGCGCACCACACGCCGAATGCGTTCCGGCGCCGTGGCGCTCGGCGGCATGGGCCTGCTCGCCGCCGCCCTGGTGGCCTGCGGCAGCAGCAACGAGCCCGACAAGCGCTGCGCGGACCGCGCCACCCTGGACAAGCTGAACACCAAGGAGTGCAAGAGCGGGGGCCGCGGCGCCTACTACTACGGCGGCACCGTCGCGAAGAACAAGGTCAGCGGCGGCAGCTTCGACAAGTCCGCCGTCACCCGCGGCGGCATCGGCGGCAGCCACAAGAGTTCCTCGGGCGGCTGATCCAGCGTGCAGCGCCACACCATCGAGCCCCGCCCGGACTGGCAGAAGACGGTCGAGGCGCAGGGGCTGATCTACCCCCTCACCCGCTACCCCGACGACTCGCTGCGCCCCTACTGGGACGAGAGCGCGTACTACTCCTTCTCGCTGCCCGAGGTCGAGGCGCTGGAGAACGTCGTCGAGGAACTGCACGCAATGTGCCTGGCGGCGGCGGAGCACATCGTCGACCGGGACCGCTTCGCGGACCTCGGCATCACCGACCCGAAGCTCGCCGCGCTCATCGCCGAGTCCTGGCGGCGGCGCGCCGAACAGCCCTCGCTCTACGGCCGCTTCGACCTGCGCTATGACGGCGCCGGCGGCCCCGCCAAGATGCTGGAGTACAACGCGGACACCCCCACCTCCCTCGTGGAGGCGGCGAGCCCGCAGTGGTTCTGGATGGAGGAACGGTTCCCCGGCGCCGACCAGTGGAACTCCCTCCACGAGCGGCTCGTCGAGGCCTGGCGCCGCCAGGCGGAGCTGCTGCCGCCCGGCCCGGTGCACTTCGCGCACTCCGAGACCGACGAGCTCGGCGAGGACCTGATGACGGTCGCCTACCTCCAGGAGACCGCCGAGCAGGCCGGCATCGACGCGCGGGAGCTGTCCGTGGAGCAGATCGGCTGGGACAGCCTGTCCGGCCGGTTCGTCGACGAGAAGCTCGGCTTCATCCGCGCCTGCTTCAAGCTCTACCCGTGGGAGTGGCTGGCCACCGACGCCTTCGGACCGCAGGTGCTGGGCACCTACGACCACGGCGGCGGCAGCGGGACGACGGCCTGGATCGAACCGCTGTGGAAGATGCTGCTCTCCAACAAGGCGCTGCTGGCAATCCTGTGGGAGCTCTTCCCCGAGCACCCGAACCTGCTGCCCGCCTACCTCGACGGCCCGCGCGAGCTCGCGCGGACCACCGGCTACGTCGCGAAGCCGCTGCTGGGGCGCGAGGGGGCCGGGGTCACCCTGCACCCCGTGGACGGCGAGCCCTTCGCCCCGGAACCGGACGAGACGTACGTCTTCCAGGGACTCGCCCCGCTGCCCGACTTCGACGGCAACCGGGTGGTGCTCGGCGCGTGGGTCGTCGAGGACGAGGCGGCGGGCCTCGGCATCCGCGAATCGGAGGGGCCGGTCACGGACGAGTACGCCCGCTTCCTGCCCCACGTGATCCTCTGATCCTCTAGTGCGGTGACCGGGTGAGCCCGCCGGGTCGCGGCGCGCCTACTCGGCGAGGACCGACCTGAGCTGGTCCAGCCCCCAGTCCAGGTCCTCCTTGCTGATCACCAGCGGCGGCGCGATCCGGATCGTCGACCCGTGGGTGTCCTTCACCAGGACCCCGAGCTCCATCAGCTTCTCGGAGATCTCCCGGCCCGTGCCGCGGGCCGGGTCGATGTCGACGCCCGCCCAGAGCCCGCGGCCCCGTACGGCGGTCACCGCGCCGCCGCCGACCAGCAGGTTGAGCTCCCGGTGCAGGTGGTCGCCGAGCTCGGCGGCCCGCTGCTGGTACTCGCCGGTGCGGAGCATGGCGACGACCTCCAGTGCGACGGCGCAGGCCAGCGGGTTCCCGCCGAAGGTGGAGCCGTGCTCGCCGGGCTTGAACACGCCGAGCACGTCCAGGTCGGCGACCACCGCCGAGACGGGCACGACGCCGCCGCCGAGCGCCTTGCCGAGGATGTAGACGTCCGGGACGACCTCCTCGTGCTCGCACGCGAAGGTCTTGCCGGTCCGGCCCAGTCCCGACTGGATCTCGTCCGCCATGAACAGGACGTTCCGCTCGCGCGTCAGCTCCCGTACGCCCCGCAGGTATCCGGCGGGCGGTACGAGGACGCCCGCCTCGCCCTGGATCGGCTCCAGCAGCACGGCGACGGTGTTGGAGGTGACGGCGGCGGCGAGGGCGGTGAGGTCCCCGTACGGGACGATCTCGAAGCCCGGCGTGTAGGGGCCGAAGTGGTCGCGGGCCTCGTGGTCCGTGGAGAAGGACACGATCGTCGTGGTGCGGCCGTGGAAGTTGTCGGCCGCGACCACGATCTTGGCGTGCCCGTCCGGCACGCCCTTGACCTCGTAGCCCCACTTGCGGGCGGTCTTCACCGCGGTCTCCACGGCCTCGGCGCCCGTGTTCATGGGCAGCACCGCCTCCTTGCCGCACAGCGCTGCGAGCTCGGTACAGAAGTCCGCGAACCGGTCGTGGTGGAAGGCGCGGGAGGTGAGGGTGACCCGCTCCAGCTGGGCGCGGGCGGCGTCGAGCAGACGGCGGTTGCCGTGGCCGAAGTTGAGGGCCGAGTAGCCGGCGAGCATGTCGAGGTAGCGGCGTCCCTCCACGTCGGTCATCCACGCGCCCTCCGCCGTGGCGACGACGACGGGCAGGGGGTGGTAGTTGTGCGCGCTGTGCGCGTCGGCGGAGCGGATGGCATCAGCAGTTGTCGACACGGGGTCTCCGATCGTCCGTCCAGGCCTGTGACGGGGGTGGCGTCACCGGGGAACCGGAGGAAGTCCTGGCCTTCCGGCCGGGGATGAATCCGGCTCCCCGCGTAGCGGGACAAGGGAGCAGATCCTCCCACGAGCGGATCGGCGTTCGCCATGGCAGCGCCGGGGGAAGACCTTGAACCGATGGAGATTCCCCACGTTGAGGCATCGTCGGGTGGTCGGTCACTCGTTCGGGTGGGGTGTCGCGGGCGGGAGCGTCGGTGCCTCAGCAGCAGATCATCCGGGACTTCGCCGCCTCCCGTGCCAAAACCTTGAAGGACATCAAGGCGCGGCTGCCGGTGCGGCAGAGGGCGGGGATGCCCAGGCTCAAGAAGAAGGAACTGGCAGACCCCACCCTCAACTACACCCGTCGCGGGTTCCGGCTGAAGGACGGCCTCCTTCACCTGGCGGGCGGCATATCTCTGACAGTGGTGTGGTCGCGGGAGCTTCCCTCCGACCCGTCCAGTGTCCGCGTCTACCGCGACGGCCTCGGCCACTGGTACGCCTCCTTCGTCATTCAGGCCGAGGCGCAGCCACTGCCGGTGACGGGCGCGGCGATCGGTGTCGACTGGGGCGTGAAGGAGACCGCGACCACCACCAGCGACGATCACGATCTTCCGCATGCCGGGCACGGCAGGAAGGCGGCCGGGAAGCTGGCGGGCTATCAGCGGATGATGGCCCGCCGTAAACCGAATCGCGGCCGGGCCGCATCGGAGGGCTACCGCCGGGCGAAGAGGCAAGCCGCGAAGGTACACAAGAAGATCGCCCGCCAGCGCCAGGACACCGCCCGCAAGTGGGCCAAGCGCGTGGTGACGGATTTCGGGCGGATCGCGGCGGAGGACTTCCGGCCGAAGTTCCTCGCCAAGTCCACGATGGCCCGCAAGGCCGCAGACGCGGCCATCTCCACTACGAAGCGCGAGCTGATCAACATGGCGCGCAAGCACGGCCGCGACCTGCGGCTCGTGCACCCCGCGCACACCACCATGGACTGCGGACACTGCGGACACTGCGGAGCGAGAACCAAGCACGCACTCCCGCTGTCGGAACGCACCTACACATGCACCGCGTGCGGAGCCGTCTCTCCCGGAGACAAGAACTCCGCGCGCGTCATGCTCGTCCGGGCTGGTTTCATCCCGGCTGCCGTTGATCGCGGAAGACCTGACGGACCGCCGGTCCGCCAGGCAGCGTGAGGTAGGAATCCCTTTCGTTCAAGGGGAGGTCTCAATCTGCATCCTCGCTCGTATGCCGGACAGAGAAACCTCATCCGTGGCGCGGCCGCTAAGGTGGGCGGCACGCACGGCGACTGGCGTACGGAGAACGAACTCCGGGGGAGTCGTGCGGGCACGACCGCATACAGGGCCGCTCGCCTGGGCCTCGCGGGGACGAGATCTGACATCGACCCCGGAGGAGCCGCCATGAGCGCGAACCACCGTCACCCCGCCCTGCTCGCCACCGACCCCGAGCTGGCGTCCTTCATCGCCGCCGAGGAGACGCTGCAGGCGGAGACCCTGCGCCTGATCCCCAGCGAGAACTACGTGTCCGCGGCCGTGCTGGAGGCTTCCGGCACGGTGCTGCAGAACAAGTACAGCGAGGGCTACCCGGGCCGCCGCTACTACGAGGGCCAGCAGAACATCGACCGCGTCGAGGCGCTGGCGATCGAGCGGGCGAAGGGCCTGTTCGGCGTGGACCACGCCAACGTGCAGCCGTACTCCGGCTCGCCGGCGAACCTCGCCGTCTACCTGGCCTTCGCCAAGCCCGGCGACACCGTGATGGGCATGGCCCTGCCGATGGGCGGGCACCTGACGCACGGCTGGGGCGTCTCGGCGACGGGCTCCTGGTTCCGCGGCGTGCAGTACGGGGTCCAGGCGGAGACCGGCCTCATCGACTACGACGCGGTACGGGACCTCGCGCTCGCGGAGCGCCCCAAGCTGATCTTCTGCGGCGGTACGGCGCTGCCGCGCACGATCGACTTCGAGGCCTTCGCCTCGATCGCGAAGGAGGCGGGCTCGGTCCTCGTCGCGGACGTCGCCCACATCGCGGGCCTGATCGCGGGCGGGGCGCACCCGTCCCCGGCGGGTCACGTGGACGTGATCTCGACGACCACGCACAAGACCCTGCGCGGCCCGCGCGGCGCGATGCTGATGTGCCGCGAGGAGCACGCGAAGGCCATCGACAAGGCCGTCTTCCCGGGGCTCCAGGGCGGCCCGCACAACCAGACGACGGCCGGCATCGCGGTGGCGCTCCACGAGGCGGCGCAGCCGTCCTTCGTGTCGTACGCCCACGCGGTCGTCGCGAACGCCAAGGCGCTGGCCGCGGCGCTGCTGGAGCGGGGCTTCGACCTGGTCTCGGGCGGTACGGACAACCACCTGATCCTGATCGACCTCACGGGCAAGGCCGTCTCCGGCAAGATCGCGGCGAAGGCGCTGGACCGGGCGGGCATCGTCGTGAACTACAACACGGTGCCGTTCGACCCGCGCAAGCCGTTCGACCCGTCGGGCATCCGCATCGGCACGCCGTCGCTGACCTCGCGCGGTCTGGCGGTCGAGCACATGCCGGTGGTGGCGGACTGGATCGCGCGGGCCGTCGACGCCGCCGCGATGGGGGACGAAGCGACCCTGGCCGCCGTCCGCGCCGAGGTCTGCGACCTGATGGCCGCCTTCCCGGCCCCCGGGCTCCCGCTGGCGTAGCCCCCTGACGGGGCCGGACCTGCCCCGAGGGCAGTCCGGCCCCGCCGGACCCGCGCAGAAAGCGGTCGCTCGGCCGAGGCAAGATCCGGACGGGCCGCTACCGCCGGGTACCCGTACGGGGCCGGGGCGCCGGCGGAGCGACCCGCCCGGTTCCGGCCAGCGGCGGGCCCGAGCTCGCCATCGCACCTGAGAGAATGGCGCCATGGCTTCTGATCGTCCTCGCGCGCTCTCCGGCATCCAGCCCACCTCCGGTTCGTTCCACCTCGGGAACTACCTCGGAGCCATCCGGCAGTACGTCGCCCTGCAGGAGACGCACGACGCCTTCTACATGGTCGTCGACCTGCACGCGATCACCATGCCGCAGGATCCGAAGGACCTCCGCGCGAACACCCGCCTCTCCGCCGCGCAGCTGCTCGCCGCCGGCCTGGACCCCGAGCGCTGCACGCTCTTCATCCAGAGCCACGTGCCCGAGCACGCGCAGCTCGGCTGGGTCATGAACTGCATCACCGGTTTCGGCGAGGCCAGCCGGATGACCCAGTTCAAGGACAAGTCCGCCAAGGGCGGCGCCAACAACGCCACCGTCGGCCTGTTCACGTACCCGATCCTGCAGGTCGCGGACATCCTGCTCTACCAGGCCAACGCCGTCCCCGTCGGCGAGGACCAGCGCCAGCACATCGAGCTGACCCGCGACCTGGCCGAGCGCTTCAACCAGCGCTTCGGGAAGACCTTCACCCTCCCCGCCGCGCACATCGTCAAGGAGGTCGCGAAGATCTACGACCTCCAGGACCCGGCGATCAAGATGTCGAAGTCGGCCTCGTCCCCCAAGGGCCTGATCAACCTCCTCGACGAGCCCAAGGCCACCGAGAAGAAGATCAAGAGCGCGGTCACGGACACCGAGGCGGAGGTCCGCTTCGACGCCGAGAAGAAGCCCGGCGTCAGCAACCTGCTCACGATCTACTCCACCCTCACGGGCGAGTCGATCCCCGCGCTCGAGGCCGCGTACGAGGGCAAGGGCTACGGCGCGCTCAAGACGGACCTGGCCGGCGTGATGGTCGATTTCGTCACACCCTTCAAGCAGCGCACCCAGGAGTACCTGGACGATCCGGAGACCCTGGATTCCCTGCTGGCCAAGGGCGCGGAGAAGGCCAGGGCGGTCGCCGCGGAGACCCTGGCGCAGGCCTACGACCACCTCGGTTTCCTGCCCGCGAAGCACTGACGGGCACGCGGGGGAAAGAGGGCCCTGGCGATCTGGGGGGTGCTGCCGCCACACTGGTGCGGCAGCACACACGCGGCGCACAGGCCGCACACGGGCGACGCGCAGGACGACAGGCGGAGGAGAGATACGTGGGGACCGTAACGCTCGGCGTTTCGATCGCGGTCCCGGAGCCGTACGGCAGCAGCCTCCAGGAGCTGCGCGCCGGCTTCGGGGACGCCGCCGCGCATGGCATTCCCACGCACGTCACCCTCGTACCGCCGACGGAGGTGGCCGCGGACCGGCTTCCGGAGATCCGGGCCCACCTGGCCCAGGTCGCGGCCACCGGCCTTCCCTTCGCGATGCGGCTGGCCGGTACGGGAACCTTCCGCCCCCTTTCGCCGGTCGTCTTCGTCCAGGTCGTCGAAGGCGGCCCCGGCTGCACCTGGCTCCAGGGCCGGGTCCGCGACCCGGAAGGGCCGCTCAGCCGGGAGCTGGCCTTCCCGTACCACCCGCACGTCACGGTCGCCCACGGGATCTCCGAGGAGGCGATGGACCGGGCGTTCAGCGAGCTCGCGGACTACGCGGCCGAGTGGACCTGCTCCGGCTTCGCGCTCTACGAGCAGGGCTCGGACGGGGTCTGGCGCAAGCTGCGGGAGTATCCGTTCGGCAGCGGCGCGGCCGGCGTCCCGGCGCAGCCGGGGTCGGCCACGGACATTGCGGCCAGTGCCGCAGGAGAGGCGACCGTACGCCGTTCCTGACGCAGGAACCGGAAGCGGAAGCTGATCCTTCGCAGGACCAGGGCATGGAACGGACGAACCGTCGGGCGAAAAGTCACAATCGACGACCGTAGTCCCCAAAACCGGCAATACCGGCTATTTGCGACAGCTCATTTACGGTGACCGTATGGATTGGCTGACGAAACTCCCGCTGATCGGGCCCCTCGTGTCCGCGCTGATGCGGACCCACCTGTGGCGTTCGTACCAGCGGCTCGACCGCGTGCACTGGAGCCGGCTCGCCGCCGCCATCACCTTCATCAGCTTCCTCGCGCTCTTCCCGCTGATCACCGTGGCCGCCGCGGTCGGCGCGGGACTGCTGAGCCAGGAGCAGCTCGACCGGCTCCAGAAGAACCTCGCCGAGCAGGTCCCCGGGATCTCCGACCAGCTCGACATCAACGCCCTCGTCGCGAACGCCGGCACCGTCGGCCTGGTCGCCGCCGGCATCCTCCTGTTCACCGGGATCGGCTGGATCGGCTCGATGCGGGGCTGCCTGCGCGCCGTCTGGGAGAAGGACGACGAGGACGAGGGCAACCCCTTCGTCCGCAAGGGCAAGGACGCGCTGGTCCTCATCGGCCTCGGCGGCGTCGGCCTGTGCTCGGCCGCGGCCTCGATCTTCGGCTCCAGCGCGGTCGGGAAGGCCGGCGACTGGCTGGGCGTGCCGCGCGAGGGCGCCGGCGGCGGGCTGCTGCGCGGCGGGGCCTTCCTCGTCGGAGTCGTGGCCGCCTTCCTGATCCTGCTCTACGTCCTGACCCTGCTCCCCGGCGTCGAACCGCCGCGCCGCCGCCTGATCGAGGCGGGACTGATCGGCGCGGCCGGCTTCGAGCTGCTGAAGCTGCTGCTCAGCGGCTACATGCGGGAAGTCGCCACGAAGAGCATGTACGGGGCCTTCGGCGTGCCCATCGCGCTGCTGGTCTGGATCAACCTCACGGCGAAGCTGCTGCTGTTCTGCGCCGCCTGGACGGCCAGCCGCGACGATGCGGACGGGGACGGGGTGGAGGACCCGGAGCCGGGCGCCGACCGGGCGGGCGCCACGGCGGACGGGGCCTCCGGCGGCTCCGCCGGCGGGTCCGCGGACGGTTCCTCCGGCGGGTCCGCGGACGGGGCCCCCGGTCCCGTTACGCCCGGCCGCGAGCCCGGCGGCCGCGCCCCCGCGGCCAGCGCCGGTTGACCGCGTACGCCCCGCCGGCCACGACGGCCAGCACCCCGCCCGTGACGCCCAGGGCCGTCCCGACCCCGCCGCCCGCGCCGTCACCGGACGCCGACGGGTTGTTCTCGTGGGACTGGGCCGGGGAGCCGTGCGAGGAGGTGTCCGCGCTCTTCGGCGGCACCAGCTCGCCCACCGGCTTGACCTTGCCGGCCGCCGCGAAGCCCCAGTCGAGGAGGTCGGCGGTCTCCTCGTACACGGAGTTGGCCCCGCCCGTACCCGGGTTCATGACCGTGACCAGCAGCTTCTTGTCACCGCGCTGGGCCGCGCCGGTGAAGGTGGAGCCGGCCATCGTGGTGTTGCCGTTCTTCACCCCGGCGATGCCCTTGTAGGGGGGGAGGCCGCCGGCGCCGGTCATCAGCCGGTTGGTGTTCTGGATCTCGAACGTGTCGCGCGGCTTGCCGGCCTCCTGCCTGCCGGGGAACT
Source organism: Streptomyces sp. ICC4 (assembly GCF_003287915.1). Lineage (NCBI taxonomy): Bacteria > Bacillati > Actinomycetota > Actinomycetes > Kitasatosporales > Streptomycetaceae > Streptomyces > Streptomyces sp. ICC4. Next base: position 2,066,796 of record NZ_CP030286.1, read on the forward strand.
TCGCGCTGGCCGTGCCGCAGTACTCCCGGAAGTCCTGCTTCTGCAGTCCGGAGCGGGCGATGAGGGTGAGGTCGTAGGCGCTGGAGACCTGGCCCGGAGCGTCGTAGCCGTCCGGGGACACCACGTGCGTGTCCAGGGCCTGGAGCTCCTCGGCGTGGGCCTGCATGTCCTTGACGGTCTTCTCGACGCCGCCGTTCATGGCCGAAAGCACGTGCACGGCGTCGTTGCCGGAGCGCAGGAACACCCCGAGCCACAGATCGTGGACCGTGTACTCGGTGTCCTCCTTGATGCCCACCAGGCTGGAGCCGGCACCGACCCCGTCCAGCTCCTGGTCGGTGACCTTGTGGACCTGCTCCTTGGGCAGGCCCGGCAGCACGGTGTCGGCGAAGAGCATCTTCATCGTGGAGGCCGGGGGGAGCCGCCAGTGCGCGTTGTGCGCCGCCAGGACCTCGCCCGTCTCGGCGTCGGCCACGATCCACGAACGGCCCGTCAGGTTCGCCGGCAGCGCGGGCGCGCCCGGCATCGGGTTGACCTGGGTGCCGGGCTGCCCCAGCGACGCGCCGCCGACCGTGGACATCGAGGCGGGCGGCGCGGGCGCCTTGGGCGGCTGGCCCTTCCCGTCGGCGGGCGGCGTGGGCGTCGGCGCGGCGTGCGCGGGCGACACCAGCAGCGCCGGGACCAGCAGTGCGGGCAGTGCGGCGGAAAGGACCGTCAGTGCGGTCTTCTTGGCAGACACGCAGGTGAAAGTACATCCAGATCCTGTGATCAGCGGCACGGACCGGCCAACCCGCCGCAACCACCGCCGGGACAGCCCACCCCCGCGCGTCCGTCCCGGGGGCGGAGCCGATACTGAGGTCATGAGACTCAGCCGCGCCACTTCCTGGTTCCTGCTCGCCTTCGGCGCGTGGAGCTGGTTCATCTGGGTTTCTTTCACTCGGAACCTGTGGAAGGACGGCAGCGGCCTGGCGTTCGACGATGCGGGAAGCCCGACCGGCTACTTCTGGGTCCACCTTCTCCTGGCAGTGACGTCCTTTCTCCTGGGGACGGCCGTAGGAGTGATCGGGTTGCGCGGGGTACGGGCGCTGCGGCGCGCATCACGTGAGGAGCAGGGCGCGTGACGATCGCACTGGCAGTGGCCGCCGTCCTGCTCGTACTGGCCCTCCTGGGGCTGGTCCACCGCTGGCTCTGGATCCGGCTGGTCCGCGACACCACCGCCCCGGGCGGCCGCGCCCGCCGTACGGGCACGGCCCTGGCCTTCGCCCTCCCGGTCCTGGCCCTGGCCGCCCTGGTCGCGGGCCGCGCGGGCGCGCCCTTCTGGCTCCAGCGCGCGGTCTCCTGGCCGGGCTACCTCTGGCTGGCCGTCCTGCTCTACCTGACCCTGGCGATGCTCGTGGCCGAGGCCGTCCGCGCGGTGTGGCTCCGCCGGGCGAACGGGGCGCCCCGGGCGGCTCAGCCCCTCTCACCCTGCTCCCTTCCCGTCACTGCCGTCTCTTTTTGATCACGTATCACGCGTCACCGCCCGGAAGATGGCGGCACGGACCGGCGGCCGACCGGGGCATCAGGGTGCGAGCCGGTACGGAACCCGGGCTTCCACACCCGTGCCCGTCCCGTGCGGAACCATTGGCCGAATGAGAGAAGAGCTGCCCGCCTACGCGGAGCGGGCTCTGGAGGCGGCCGAGGGGATGCCGGCCGGCCGGGGGCTGTCAGTCGATGATTTCCGGGCTGGCCGTGATGACCGCGAAGGGGGCGCCCTGGGGGTCGGCCAGGACGGCCATGCGGCCGGCCGGCATGTCGAAGGACGGCTTCAGGACCGCTCCGCCGGCGCGGACCGCGGCTGCCTGGACCTCGTCCACGTCGTCCGCGTGGAAGTAGGCGAGCCAGTGCGGCGGGGTGCCCGGGGGCAGGTTCGCCAGGTCCATCATCCCGCCCACGGCGCGGCCTCCGACGAGGAACTCCGTGTACCCCTCGGCTCCCGGCATCTTGGACGCGGTCGTGGAGACCGGCAGGACGGAGGTGTAGAACGCGGCCGCGGCGGGGACGTCGCTCGTGCTCAGCTCGTTCCAGATGAGGGCGCCGTGCTCGTTGACGATGCCCGCGCCGTCGAAGGTGCCGGCCTGCCACAGGCCGACGACGGCGCCGGTCGGGTCGGCGACGACGGCCATCCGGCCGAGGTCCATGACGTCCATGGCGCCCAGGACGACCTTGCCGTGGGCATCGGTGACGGACTTGAGGGTGCCGTCGAGGCCGTCGGTGGCCAGGTACGTGGTCCACACGGTCGGCGGCATCGGGTCGGGGACGCTGCCGTCCGGGTTCATCGCCTTCATGATCCCGGCGACCGGCTTGCCCTTGAGGGTGCAGACGGCGTACCCGCCGGTCTCGGGCGGGCCGATCTCGCCCTGCCAGCCGAACAGGTCGCTGTAGAAGTCGATGGCGGCCTGCTGGTCGGGGACCATCAGGTCGATCCAGCAGGGGGTGCCGGGCTTGTAGGGGCCGTTCATGTCGGGCACGGGCGCTCCGGGGGATGGATCGGGGGATGGATCGGGGAAGGACGGCCCGTCCCCTACCCGGGGGACGGGGCCCGAAGCGGGCCGTACGGGTGAAGCCCGTGCGGTAACCCCTGACTGGCCGTCCCACCCCCCTGCTCCGCCCCGGCTCCGACGCCGGACGGGTGCGGTGTGGGCGAGCATGGGCGTGGCCGGCGGGGCATCCGTCGCTCATCACGCGGGAACGGGTGGGGAATTGATGAGATCGGTACGGATGCTCATGTCCGCGGCGGCGGCCTTCACGGCCTTGGGGGCTGCGCTCGGCACCTCGCCGGCCGTCGCGTCCTCGGCCCCGGCCGCCCAGGCCGCCCAGGCCGCCCAGGCCACCCAGGCCACCCAGACCGCCCTGGCCGCGGGCCCGGCGCAGAACGAGATCAGGGTCGTGTCCTGGAACATCTGCGGCGAGGCCGGCGGCAACCGGGGGGACGCGGGCTACTGCGCGTACCGGGACCAGCCCGCGGTGAAGATGGACGAGGTCCAGAAGGTCGTGGACGAGCGGCGCGCCAACGTGGTGATGCTGCAGGAGGTCTGCGGCGGCGCCGCCGGCAGCCACATGGCGCTGCTCCAGGAGCGGCTCGGCCCCGCATGGTCCATCCGGCACGCCAAGGGCGCGCGCCCCGACGGCCGGACCGACTGCCGGGCGGGCCTGACCGGCGAGCTCGGCATCCTGCTGGCCGTGAAGGGCACCGTCACCGGCTCCTGGTCCGAGAACACGCTGCCCGCCTCCGCGGACGACAAGCAGACCCTCGCGGCGCTGTGCGTGGCGGTGGAGGGCTGGAGCACCACGCCCTGCACCACCCACGTCATCCCCGGCCAGGCGAGCCGCGCCGCCGCGCAGATCAGGAACGTCAAGGCGTTCGTCGACGCGCACGCTCCCGGCGGCACCGTCCTGGGCGGCGACTTCAACCGCAACGCGGGCGCGGCCGAGATGGCGCCGCTGACCGGCGCGTACGACCACTGCATCGACGGGTTCACGTACCACGGCTGGGACACGGTCGGCACGGGCGGGCACTCCTGGAACGAGCTCGACCACCTCTTCACGACGAAGGCCGTCGGCGCGAACCGCTTCGCCTCCTGCGCCATCGACTCGGCGCGGATGGACACCACCCCGAACGAGCCGGACAGCGGCCCCCCGAGCGGGGTCTCCGACCACGCCCCCGTCACCGCCGTGCTGCGCGGCGCTCCGACGGCCGGGGACATGGACGGTGACGGCAGGTCCGACCTGGTCGCCGTGGACGACGAGGGCAAGCTCCGCCTCTACGCCGGACGGGGCGACGGCGCCGTCACCGGCAGCCCCGCCGTGATCGGCAGCGGCGGCTGGGCCGGCGCCTCCGTCTCCCACCGCGGGGACTGGACCGGCAACGGCACCGAGGACGTCGTCGCCCGCGTCGGCACCGAGCTGCGCGTCTACCCGAACCGCGGCGACGGCACGCTGGCCTCCCCGGTGCGGATCGGCACCGGCTTCCCCGCCGACTCCAAGGTGGTCAGCGTCGGCGACGCCACCGGTGACGGCCACCCGGACGTGATCGCCACCCTCGGCGACACCCTGTGGCTGTACGCGGGCGACCCGGCCGCCCGACCCGGCGTGAGGTCCGGGGTGCAGATCGGCACGCGGGGCTGGTCCCCGATGAGCCTGAGCGCGGCGGGCGACGCCGACCACGACGGCCGCGTCGACCTGTTCGCGCGCGACGCGAACGACGAGAAGCTGTGGCTCTACCGGGGCCGCGGCGACGGCACCTTCGGCGAGCGCACCGAGTACGGGCACGGGTACGGGACCGGCAACCGGCCGCTGCTGGCGGGCGCCGGCGACGCGGACGGCAACGGGGTCGCGGACCTGTGGGCGACCACGAACGAGGGCACCGGCACGCTGATGTTCTACGCCGGCGAGACCAACGGCGCGGGCGACCCGGTGGACGGCACCCGCACCACGGTCGGCCAGAGCAGCTGGAACACCATCCGCGCGATCAGCTGAGCGGCTTTGGTGAAGTTCGCTGCTGATCCATTGATGCGTGCGCGTTGTCTGTTCAGGGCTTGGTCGACTGCGGTGCCGACCGCTCCGTTGGTGGTGTGGACGCGCTCGGGGTAGTCCTCGTACTTCGCCGAGCGCCACACCCGCTCGATGTCGTTCAGCTCGGGACTGCGGGGCGGGAGGTAGAAGAGTTCGACGCCGATGGCGGCGAGCTCCTCGCGGCGCCCTTTGAAGACACGGGCCACGTGTGCGGAGGCGTTGTCCAGGACGACGGTGCACGGCCGTGCCCGTGTGAAGCCCGCGGGAGGTTTGTCCCGTGCGGCGGCCCCGCCGGGCAGGCGGGCCAGCCTCACGCACACGAACTCCGGCAGCATGACCGCGTCGATCTTGCCGCAGGTCCTCTCCCAGACCAGATCGGCATGCTGTCCCACCGTCAGGGCCCCGAGGACGTTCACACGTCGGCCCTTCTTGTCCTCGCGCGGCACGACGGCCCGCTGTCCTACCCTTGACCAGGTGTATCCGGTGGGCATGGTCGGGGCGAACCCGCTCTCGTCGAGGAAGGTCAGCCACTTCGGGCACGGTCAGGCCCCGACCCATCAGCCGTACGTAGTCCAGACGCAGTCTGGTACCCGGCGCGAGATCGCGTGCCCGCAGACGCTCACACACCTCGCGTTCCTGATCAGACGTCAATTCCACACGCAAGATTTTCGGCATGGGCAGCCCCTCCCTGCCCTGCCTCATACCCGAACCGCAGCCCGCATCACCGAGACCGCTCAGCTTGTGCGCGGGGAGGCTGCTGGCGGCTCGGATCAGCCCCGCGGGCACCGGGGCTGTATCTCTCCGGGGCTGTCGCTACGCGGCGCCCGCCGCTGTCAGGACCGCGACCGGCAGGAGCAGAATCCACTGCGGCAGCCGGAGCAGTGGCTTCGGCCAGCCGACCGACAGCGTGACGACCAGGAAAGCGAGTGCGTACGCGACGAAGTGCGCAGCCACGAACCACGCCACCAGGCCGGTTGCTGACGTATCGTCCGCCAGCGCGAGGTAGACCAAGGCGGCTGCGGAGAGCACCAGGTCGACGCTCACCATGTGCCACACGGCATGAAGGACGCGCTTGGGTTCGTCTGCGAGTCCGCAGGACAGCAGCGGGCGCACCACATCCCGGTGCCCGCCGACGATGTGCGCTGCGGCCACACCGGACGCGGTGATGCCCGCTGCGAGAAGCCAGCCGTTCATCGGATCTCGATTCCTTTGGCTATGACAGCAGCCAGCCGGCCGGCCAGCTGAGGGTCGGGGTGTTCCCCGACCAGGCCGATGTGGAAGAACACGGCTCCTGCCAGCGTGTCCAGGACCAGATCCACGGGTGTGTCGGCCGCGATCTCCCCGCGCTCCACGGCACGCTCGAAGACGATCAGCAGCCGCTCCTTCGAGGGGGCCAGGAAGTCGCTGCGGATGCGCGCCTTCAGCACCGGATCGGCGGCGAAGTCAGAGAGCAGCCCCGGGAGCGCCGCTGCGGCGGCCGGTGCGTGGAACTCGTCGACCAGGCCCCGCAGCAGTGCGGTCAGGTCCCCGGCCAGCGTTCCGGTGTCTGGGGCCGGAGCATGGTCGGTGGTCGTGAACACGGCCTCGAAGACCAACTCCGGCTTGCCCCGCCACCGCCGGTAGACCGTGTCCTTGCCGACACCGGCACGGGCAGCCACCGCCCCGATCGATGTCGCGGCGTAGCCAACCTCGATCACCAGCTCTGTGGTCGCGCTGACGATCGCCTCGTGCGAGCGGGGATCCCTGGGACGTCCCCTGGAGGACGGAAAGGAACTCATACCGATTTACGATACGGGTCGACCCGTTTGATAAGCAATCCCGGCCGGCGTCACGAGGACATCACCGCTGCGGAGCATGTACCACAACCGCAACGCACTTACTCAAGACCGCTTAGTGCGGTGACCGGCACCTGGACGGGGTCGCGGGAACCACGCTGAGCGTGTGCCCCGCGGCCCCTGCGCACGCCTGTGCGCCGAGCTCGAATACCGTGCTAGCGGAATGCTTGCACTGCGACTATTCTGGCTGCATGGCCACCTTGTACGTCCGCGACTTGTCCGACGAAGCGCTCGCAGAGCTCAAGATAAGAGCCGCGCGTAGCCGTCAGTCACTGCAGGCGTACGCCCGGACCCTCCTGGAGGAAGAGGCCGCGACACCGTCCGTCGAGGACGTCGTCGAGCGCATCCGCTCCCGGGTCTCGGCCGAGCTGAGCGTGGACGAGGTTCTCGGCGACCTCGATGCCGGGCGGCGGCGCGAATGATCGTGATCGACGCGAGCGCGGTCGTCATGCTGGTCGCCGACGCGGGCCCGGTGGGCGAGGCCTTACGCGATCGGGTGAGGGGTGAACGGCTCGCCGCCCCCTACCTGCTCGATGTGGAAGTCACCCAGGCGTTGCTCGGCCGCCATCGGGGAGGCAAGCTCTCCGATCGCCAACTGGACTCGGCTTGGGACGACTTCGGGCTCCTGCCGGTCAGGCGGATGGAGCACCTCCCGGTGTTGCCCCGGGTGCGGGAGCTGTACGCGAACCTCTCCGCATGCGATGCCACCTACGTCGCACTGGCCGAGGGGCTCCAGGTGCCGCTCGTCACGTGCGACGCACGGATCGCCCGATCCGGCAGCCCGCGCTGCAAGGTCGAGGTCTTCGGCGCGGCATGAACTGATGCGGGTGATGCTTCACTCGTCGCCCCGGGCCGACGGCATGACCTCGGTCGCCGTGGAGTCGTCGTCGATCTGACGCAGCACAGCCGCCGTGACGTACGTCGAGACGTCGCTCCCCATCGCGTCGGTATGTGCTTTCAGTCGCGCGCGCAGCGCCGCGTCCATGCTCATGCGAGCAACGTGGCGCGGTGGTTCACGGGACAGGGGGAAATGCCGAGGCCTCCGTCCCCCGCGGGTGGGGGACGGGGGCCTCGGCTCGTGCGTCAGAGCTTCTCGGGGGTGCGGATGCCCAGCAGGGACATGCCCTTGGAGAGGGTGCGGGCGGTCAGCTCGCACAGGAACAGGCGGTTCTCGCCGACGACGAGCTCGGGCTCGGGCTTCACGACCGGGCACTGCTCGTAGAACGTCGCGAACAGCGAGGACAGCTGGTAGAGGTACGCGGCCACCTTGTGCGGGGCGTGGTCCGCGGCCGCCTCGGCGATGAGCTCGCCGAAGTGGTCCAGGTGCAGGCCCAGCGCGCGCTCGGCCGGGGCCAGCTCCAGCTCCGGGTGCGCGACCGGCTTCCGGTCGCCCGCCTCGCCCGCCTTGCGCAGGATGGACTTGATCCGGGCGTACGCGTACTGGAGGTACACGGACGTGTCGCCGGTCAGCGAGACCATCTGGTCCAGGTCGAACTTGTAGTCGCGCGCGGCGGAGGTGGACAGGTCCGCGTACTTCACCGCGCCGATGCCCACGTACCGGCCGTTCTCGAGGATCTCCGCCTCGCTCAGGCCGATCTTCTCCGCCTTCTCGCGCACGACGGCCGTCGCCCGGTCCACCGCCTCGTCCAGCAGGTCCACCAGCCGGACCGTCTCGCCCTCACGGGTCTTGAACGGCTTGCCGTCCTTGCCCAGCACGGTGCCGAAGGCCAGCTGCACGGCCTTGGTGTCCTCGTTCAGCCAGCCCGCCCGGCGCGCCGTTTCGAAGACCATCTTGAAGTGCAGGGACTGCCGCGCGTCGACCACGTAGATCAGCTCGGTCGCGCCCAGGTTGCCCACCCGGTCGCGGATCGCCGAGAGGTCGGTCGCCGCGTAGCCGAAGCCGCCGTCGGACTTCTGGACGATCAGCGGGGTCGGGTTGCCGTCCGGGCCCTTGACGTCGTCGAAGAACACGCAGAGCGCGCCGTTGGAGCGGACGGCGACGCCCGACTCCTCCAGCAGCTTGCACGTCTCGACGAGCATGTCGTTGTAGCCGGACTCGCCGACCACGTCGGGGTCCTGGATGTCCATGTCCAGCTTGTCGAAGACGGAGTAGAAGTAGATCTTCGACTCGTCCACGAACCGCTGCCACAGGGCGAGGGTCTCCGGCTCGCCGGCCTGGAGGTCCACCACCCGGGCCCTGGCCCGCGTCTTGAACTCCTCGTCGGAGTCGAAGAGCGTGCGCGAGGCCTTGTACAGGCGGTTCAGGTTGGACATGGCCTCCTCGCCGGAGACCTCCACTGCGTCGTCACCGTCCCCGGCGCCCTTGTGGTCCAGCTCGTGCGGGTGCTCCAGCAGGTACTGGATGAGCATGCCGAACTGGGTGCCCCAGTCGCCGATGTGGTGGCGACGGACCACCTTCTCGCCGGTGAACTCCAGGATCTCCACCATCGCCGCGCCGATGACCGCCGACCGCAGGTGGCCGACGTGCATCTCCTTGGCGACGTTCGGCTGCGCGTAGTCGATCACCGTCGTACCCGGCTTCGCGGCGAGCGGCACGCCGAGCCGGTCGTCGGCGGCACGCGCGGCCAGGGTCTCGACGATCGCCCGGTCGGTGACGGTGATGTTGAGGAAGCCGGGCCCGGAGACCTCGATCTCCTTGATCAGGTCACCGGAGTCGAGGCCCTCGACCACGGTCGTCGCCAGCTCGCGCGGGTTGGCCTTGGCCTTCTTCGCGAGCGCCAGGATGCCGTTGGCCTGGAAGTCGGCCCGGTCGCTTCGTCGCAGCAGGGGGTCGGCCGCACCGGACTCCGGCAGGGCGGAGGCGAGTGCGTCGGCGACGCGCTGGTTGACGGAGGAAGCGAGGGAAGGGACCGAGGCCATGAGCTGCCGTTCCTGTGAGGTCGTGCCTGAGGGTGCACTTGGGTGTTCAGACAAGTGCCGAGTATCCCACGCGGGGGCCGGACGCTTCGCGGGATATCCGGGTGGTTCCAGTGGGTGGAAGCAACCCCGGAGTGCTCCCCTCCGTCTGGGAGAATGGCCCACAGCCAGCATTCGAGATAGAAGGACGTGTCGTGGCTCAGAGCGCGCAGAGCAGCACCGAGACCGATTGGGTCTCCCGTTTCGCGGACGAGGTCATCGCCGAGGCGGAGCGCCGAGCCCCGGGCAAAGTCGTCGTCGTCGCCTCCGGACTCTCCCCCTCCGGCCCGATCCACCTGGGCAACCTCCGCGAGGTCATGACCCCGCACCTGGTCGCCGACGAGATCCGCCGCCGGGGCATCGAGGTCCGCCACCTGATCTCCTGGGACGACTACGACCGGTACCGCAAGGTCCCCAAGGGCATCCCCGGCGTCTCCGAGGAATCGCACGCCCAGCACATCGGCCGCCCGCTGACCGCCGTGCCCGCGCCCGAGGGCTCCGCGTACCCGAACTGGGCCGAGCACTTCAAGGCCGCCATGGTCGAGGCGCTCGCCGAGCTCGGTGTCGAGTACGACCCCATCAGCCAGACGGAGCAGTACACCGCGGGCACCTACCGCGAGCAGGTCCTGTTCGCGATGAAGCACCGCGGCGACATCGACGCGATCCTCGACCAGTACCGGACGAAGGCCAAGCCGGGCGCGGGCAAGAAGCCGCAGCAGAAGCCGGCCGACGAGGCCGAGCTGGAGGCCGCAGAGGGCTCCGGCGCGGCCGCCGAGGACGACGGCACCGTCGGCGAGGGCGGGTACTTCCCGTACAAGCCGTACTGCGGCCAGTGCGGCAAGGACTTCACCAAGGTCACCTCGTACGACGACGAGACGACCGAGATGACCTACGTCTGCACCGAGGACGAGTACACCGAGACGGTCAAGCTCAGCGAGTTCAACCGCGGCAAGCTCGTCTGGAAGGTCGACTGGCCGATGCGCTGGGCCTACGAGGGCGTGATCTTCGAGCCCTCGGGCGTCGACCACTCCTCGCCCGGCTCCTCCTTCCAGGTCGGCGGCCAGATCGTGGGCATCTTCGGCGGCGAGCAGCCGATCGGACCGATGTACGCCTTCGTCGGCATCAGCGGCATGGCCAAGATGTCCTCCAGCAAGGGCGGGGTCCCCACCCCGGCCGACGCGCTGAAGATCATGGAGCCGCAGCTGTTGCGCTGGCTCTACGCCCGCCGCCGCCCCAACCAGTCCTTCAAGATCGCCTTCGACCAGGAGATCCAGCGGCTCTACGACGAGTGGGACAAGCTCGAGGCCAAGGTCGCCGACGGCTCCGTCCTGCCGGCCGACGCGGCGGCCCACGCCCGCGCCGTCCGCGTCGCCTCGCACGAGTTGCCCCGCACCCCGCGCGCGATGGCCTACCGGACGCTCGCGTCCGTCGTCGACATCACCGCCGGGCACGACGAGCAGACCCTGCGCATCCTCAGCGACCTGGAGCCCGAGCGGCCCCTGGCCTCGCTCGACGAGGTGCGCCCGCGCCTGGACCGCGCCGAGAACTGGATCACCACCCAGGTCCCCGCCGACCAGCGGACCCTGGTCCGCGAGGAGGCCGACGCGGAACTCCTGTCGTCCCTGGACGAGGAGGGCCGCGAGTCGCTGCGCCGGCTCGTGGACGGGCTCGACTCGCACTGGTCGCTCGACGGCCTGACCACGCTCGTCTACGGCGTGCCGAAGGTGATGGCGGGCCTCGAACCCGACGCCAAGCCGACGCCGGAGCTCAAGGTCGCGCAGCGGACGTTCTTCGCCCTGCTCTACCGCCTGCTCGTGACCCGGGAGACCGGACCGCGCCTGCCCACGCTGCTGCTGGCGGTGGGAGCGGACCGGGTGCGCAAGCTGCTCGCCGCGTAGGTTCCGCACGGATGTGAGGAAGGGCCCGCACCCCCGGTTCTCGGGGGTGCGGGCCCTTTCCGCGCGTGGGGGCGTACGGGCTACGCGATGTGCTCGTTCTGCAGGTCCTGCTGGTAGCGCTGCTTCAGGTCAGGCATCATGCGGCGGATCATCGTGGCGCTGCGCGGGTGCACGATCCCGTGCCGGTCCGAGAGGTATATGTCCACCTGCTCGGGGGTGGGCACCTGGTTGTTCTCCTCGATGTACCCGCGGAAGACCTCGTACGCCGCCTCGGCGAACTTGACCTCGTCGAACTCCGGGTCCGCCGGATCCGCCGCGTCCGCCGGCTCCTCCCGCCGCTCCTCCTGGCGGGGAGCCGGGATCGGCAGCTCCTGCTGCTCGGGGGCCGGACCCGCCGGACCCGCCGGACCCGCCGGGTACGTCGCCGGGGCGGGCTCCGGGCCCTCCGCCGGCTGGGGGCTGTAGCCGCCCTCGTACGCCGCCTGCGGGGCGCGGGGTCCCGCGAACCAGGCGCTGTTGTGCGCGGCGGGCATGGCCGTCGGGTCCACCGCGAAGGGGGCGGCGGCCGGGTGGGCCTGCGCCTGTGCTTGCGCCAGCGCGTAGGCCTGGGCCTGCGCCTGGGCCAGTGCGTGCTCCTGCGCCAGCGCATGGGCCTGCGCCTGGGACTGGGCGGCCACGTCGGGGCCGTCCGGGCCCGTGGCGCCCGGGGCCGCGTCCACCGGGACGGGGGTCTCCGTGGCCGCGGCGGAGCCGGCCAGGAGGGCCGGGTGGGTGGCCGCCACCGTCGCCACCTGCGCCGCCGCCGGAGGCAGGAGCAGCGGGTCGATGCCCGCCGCCGCCAGGCCCTCCGGGGCCGTCTGGGACAGGGGGACGCCGATGCGGGCCAGGCGCAGCGGCATCAGGGCGCCGACCGGGGCCTTGCGGCGCCAGAAGCGGCCGTAGCGGGCCTGGAGGCGGGCCTGGTAGATCAGGCGGTCCTGCTCCATGCCGACGGCCTGCTCGTAGGAGCGCAGCTCCCACAGCTTCATCCGGCGCCACAGCTTGAAGGTGGGGATCGGGGACAGGAGCCAGCGCGTGATGCGCACGCCCTCCATGTGGCGGTCCGCGGTGATGTCCGCGATCCGCCCCACCGCGTGCCGGGCGGCCTCGACGGTGACCACGAACAGGATCGGGATCACCGCGTGCATGCCGACCCCGAGCGGGTCGGGCCAGGCCGCCGCGCCGTTGAACGCGATGGTCGCGATCGTCAGCAGCCACGCCGTCTGGCGCAGCAGCGGGAACGGGATCCGGATCCACGTCAGCAGCAGGTCCAGCGCCAGCAGCACGCAGATGCCGGCGTCGATGCCGATCGGGAAGACCAGCGAGAAGCTGCCGAAGCCCTTCTGCAGGGCGAGGGCGCGTACGGCGGAGTACGAGCCCGCGAAGCCGATCGCGGCGATGACGACGGCTCCGGCGACCACGACACCGATCAATATCCGGTGCGTACGAGTCAGCTGCATCGCGGCCACCCGCGATCCCCTCCCCTTGTCCCCATGCCCCATGTGCCCATGTACCCATGTCGAGCTACGGCAGGCACAGCGTACGCGCGTACGAGTGACCGGACGTCAGCGGTCCGGTCACCGTTCGGTAGCGTCCGGACGAGGACCGCCGGACCGGCCGCAGCACTAGGCGTTCGTCGGCGAGGGCGACTGCTCCGGCTGCTTCTGCTGGTTGGCGGTCTCGACCGAGGCCACGGTCTCCTTCGCCGCCGCGATGGCGTCCTGGAGCAGCTTCGCCTGGTCCGGAGCGTCCGCGCCCTCGTAGGCCGCGCCGTTGTAGTCGAGGGTGATGATCACGTTGTGGGTGCGGGCGATGATCGTGGTGTTGGAGAAGTCGCCGTCCTTCTTGGTGGTGAAGGTGAAGGACGTGGCCTGGTCGCCGATGCCGCCCGCCGCCTCCGGCTTCATGTTCTCCGCGCCCTCGACGACCTTCGCCTTCTCGATCTGCTTGGTGTACTCCTCCTCGGCGCGCTTGCTGCCGGTCCCGACCGACGCGAGGGAGTCGTAGCGGACGAGGGAGATCGAGAGCCAGCGGTACTGCGAGCCCTTCAGGCCGGCCTCTTCCAGGCCGTTCCAGGAGCAGCTGGCGCGGGTGGCCAGGTCGTTCGACTTGGCGGCCGTGCCGTTGGCGTCCTTCGCCTTCGGGACGATGGTCTCGATGGTCTTCGCGGCGACCGTCTTGCAGGGCTCCGGCAGCGTGGCGTAGACGGCCTTCTCCGGCGCCTTGGACTCCTTGGAGTTCGGCTTGGCGGACGAGGAAGCGTCGGCCTTCTTGCCGCTGTCGGAGCCCGAGTCCTTGCCCGAGTCGGACGAGCAGCCGGCGACCGTGAGGATCACCGGAACGGCTGCGCAGGCGAGGACGCGGGTGAGACGCGAGGCTGATCGGTGCATGATTCCTTCAGACGTTGTGGGTCTTCGTGCGGGCCGGCTCACCGGCCCGTGGCGGGCGCGGGACCCGGGCAACGGTAGCCCGACCCGGCGCCCGGCTGCTGTGCGCGCCGTCACCCCGGGCCCTCGCGCCCCCTTCGGGCGGGCCCGGCTACTCGTTGAACCGGTCGACGAGGGCCTGCGCCAACTGCCGTGCCCTGTCCTGGGTTTCGCCGCTCGGCGGGACGGTTCCGGGGAGCGCGGGCTGGACGCTGTACTCGACGGTGACGATGACATTCGAGGTACGGAACACAATGCGGACGGTGCGTGCCTGGGCGGCCGTGGCGCCGGCGGCGCTGAGCTTGTCCTCGATGAAGGACTCGTTGCCGAGCCCTTCGAGGACGCGGGAGCCGAGCTCGACCGGCGCCGAGGCGGACGCTGAGGCGGAGGCCGACGGGCTGGTGCTCGTACCGGCACCCGGGCTCGCGCTGCCGCCCGCGCCCGCGCCCGTAGCCGGAGTGGGCGAGGACGCCCCCGCCGACGGGGTGGGCGACGGGGTGGTGAGCGGGCCGGGGACGGGCAGGTGGGCGTCGGTGAGCTGGCGGATGAAGACCTGGCGCGCCTTGTCGTCGTCGCTGACGGTGGCCCGGTCGTACGAGACCACGCGCTCGAAGCCCACCGACAGCAGCCTGGTCTCGGTCGGCGTCTGCGCGGTCCAGCGGCAGCCGACGCGCCGGTCGGCGTCGTACGAGGCGTCCGCGACGCCGGCGTAGAGCGCTTCGCGGGCTTCGGGGGTGAGGGCTTCGGCGACGGGGAGCATCGCCTTGACCTTCTTCGGATCGGCGGCCTTGCAGGGCATCGGCAGATTGCGGTACTTGCCGGGCTGCGCGACCGTGCCGGAGTTCCCGCCCGCCTTCGCGTCGCTGGTGGTCCCGGATCTGCCGCTGTCGGTGCACGCGGTGAGGCCGACGGTGAGGGCGGTGAGCACCGCGATGCCTGGCAGGGCTGCACGTACCGACTTGCGCTGCACGTTCCACCGGCTCCCTTCGGGAAAATGCGTTGCCGCGGCTCGGGCGCGGATGGACACAATGTCTATCGCACACGCTGGTGCTGGCGCCGGTCTCCTGTCGTATTTGGGACCAAGAGCGAGGCTTTTTGCGTATTCAGACTTTTCTGCGGTTAACGGGGTGTTGGGACAAAAATGTCATACGTAGAAGTGCCGGGGGCGAAGGTCCCCATCCGGATGTGGACCGATCCGGCGTCGGTCGAGGACAGCGCGATGCGCCAGCTGCAGAACACCGCCGGCCTGCCGTGGATCAAGGGTCTGGCCGTCATGCCGGACGTCCACTACGGCAAGGGCGCGACGGTGGGCTCGGTCATCGCCATGAAGGACGCGGTCTGTCCGGCGGCGGTGGGCGTCGACATCGGCTGCGGCATGTCGGCGGTGAAGACCTCGCTGACGGCGAACGACCTGCCGGGGGACCTGTCGGGACTGCGCTCGCAGATCGAGCGGGCGATCCCGGTGGGGGCGGGGATGCACCGGGATCCGGTGGATCCGGGGCGGCTGTACGGGTTCTCGGAGAACGGGTTCGGGGATCTGTGGGAGCGCTTCGACTACGTCGCGGATGCGGTGAAGTTCAGGCGGGACCGGGCCATGCGGCAAATCGGGACACTTGGGACGGGAAACCACTTCATTGAGGTTTCAACAGACATGTCCGGGGCGGTTTGGCTCATGCTGCACTCGGGGTCTCGGAACATCGGCAACGAGTTGGCGGACTTCCACATCAACGTGGCCCGGGGGCTTTCGCACAACCAGGGGCTGATCGACCGGGATCTCGCGGTGTTCCTCGCGGCGACCCCGGAGATGCAGGAGTACCGCAACGACCTCTTCTGGGCGCAGGAGTACGCCAAGTACAACCGTGCCGTGATGATGAGCCTGTTCAAGGAGGTCATTCGCAAGCAGTTCCGCAAGGCGAAGGTCTCCTTCGGGCAGGAGATCAGCTGTCACCACAACTATGTGGCGGAGGAGCGGTACGACGGCATGGACCTGCTGGTCACGCGCAAGGGCGCGATCCGCGCCGGCAGTGGGGACTACGGGATCATCCCCGGCTCGATGGGCACCGGCTCGTACATCGTGAAGGGCCTCGGCAACGAGAAGTCCTTCAACTCGGCCTCGCACGGCGCGGGCCGGAAGATGAGTCGTACGGCTGCGAAGCGGAAGTTCTCGGTGCGCGACCTCGCGGAACAGACCAAGGGCGTGGAGTGTCGCAAGGACTCGGGCGTCGTGGACGAGATCCCGGGCGCGTACAAGTCGATCGAGCAGGTCATCGACCAGCAGACCGACCTGGTGGAGGTCGTGGCCAAGCTCAAGGCCGTCGTCTGCGTCAAGGGCTGAGGCCCGGGCGCGGATGTCGGGGGAGTGGAGGAGCCCGGACCGGTGACGGTCCGGGCTCCTCCGCGTGTAGCGGTCAGTCGAGCAGCATGTCCACCGACAGCTCGATGTTCACCCCGAGGTGGTCGGGCAGCGGGAGTGTCGTGCCGCGCTTGAAGGTCCTGCGCAGGCGGTAGCGCGCGGCGCGAGGGTCCGTGTAGATCACGACTTCGTCGTGGTGCCGATCGGCGATGACGTAGACGGGAACGTCCGCCCGAGCGTAAGCGTCCACCTTGGTGCCGGTGTCGTCCGCCCAGTTCGAGGAAGTGACCTCAAGGATCATGCGGAAGACGTCGGGCCGGTAGCTCATTGGAGCCGACATTCCGCACGACTTCACCCGTACGGGGCCATCCGGGCCGTCGGGCGGATGTGCCGCGGGAGGTGTGGCGGCCTCTTTGCCTCAACTCCCCTCAGTGGAAGGTGATTTCGGGGTGGAAAAGTCCCGCGCAAGGGGATTGACGGGGGGAGTTGGTCTAGACCAAGGTGTGCCGCATGTGGAGATCTCGCGCGCTTCTTGCCGCGCTCGCGTCGTTGTCGCTCGCCCTCGGGGTCGTCGGGACCGCCGGTGCCGTGGGGTCCGGGGAGCCTGCTCCGGCCGCCGGGGCCGCCGTCGCCGCGGCCCCGCGGAAGGCCGGGCTGCCGCCCGTCGTGTCGCACGTGCCGACCGACGAGAAGGTCGTGTTCATCACCATCGACGACGGGTGGGTGCACGACCCGGCCGTCGCGCAGACCCTCCTCGACCGGCGGATCCCCGTCTCGCTGTTCCTGCTGCCGGGCGCGACCTCGTACGACACCCAGTACTTCACGAACCTCGCCGGGCAGGGGCGGGTGAGCGTGGAGAACCACACGGTCAACCACCCCGACCTGACCGCGCTCGACGCCGCCGGCAAGGACGCGGAGGTGTGCGGCGCCGGGGAGCAGCTGGCCGCGACCTTCGGGAAGGAGCCGAAGCTGCTGCGGCCGCCGTTCGGGGCCGTGAACGACGACGTGCGGCTGGCGGCCAAGGCGTGCGGGGTCAAGGCGCTGATCACGTGGACGCACGACTTCACCACGTGGGGCGAGACGCCCGCGACGCCACAGCTGCGCGCCGGTGACATCGTGCTGCTGCACTTCACGCCGACGCTCGGCGCGGACCTGCAGCGGGCCCTGGACGCGGCGAAGGCCGCCGGGCTGAAGCCGGCGGCCCTGATGCCGCACCTGAAGAGTGCCGGGCTGGTCCCGTAGGGCCCTGGGGGCCGGTACGGCTACAGCTCGCGGTGGACCTTCGTGTTCGAGGCCTGGGCGCGGGGGCGGACCACGAGCAGGTCGATGTTGACGTGGCTGGGGCGGGTCACCGCCCAGGTGATGGTGTCGGCCACGTCGTCGGCGGAGAGGGGCTCGGCCACGCCGGCGTAGACCTTCTCCGCCTTGTCGGCGTCGCCGCGGAAGCGGGTCTTGGCGAACTCCTCGGTCTTGACCATGCCCGGGGCGATCTCGATGACGCGGACGGGCTGTCCGACGATCTCCAGGCGGAGGGTCTCGGCCAGGACGCGGGCGCCGTTCTTGGCGGCGACGTAGCCGGCGCCGCCCTCGTACGCGGAGTGGCCGGCGGTGGAGGACAGGACGACCACGGTGCCGTCGCCGGAGGCGGTCAGGGCCGGGAGCAGCGCCTGGGTGACGTTGAGCGTGCCGATGACGTTGACCTCGTACATCGTGCGCCAGTCGGCGGGGTCGCCGGTGGCGACGGGCTCGGCTCCGATGGCGCCGCCGGCGTTGTTGACGAGCACGTCGCAGCGCTGGAGCGAGGCGGCGAGGGCGTCGACGGCGGTGCGGTCGGTGATGTCGAGGGCGTGGGCGGTGGCCTGGTGGCCGGCGGCCGTGATCTCGGCGGCGAGGGCCTCGATGCGGTCCTTGCGGCGGGCGGTGAGGACGACGTGGTAGCCGGCGGCGGCGAGCTGGCGGGCGGTGGCCGCGCCGATGCCGCTGCTCGCGCCGGTGACGACGGCGGTTCGGATGGCGGCCGGGGCCGTGGCCGTGCTCATGAGCTGGCTCCTCGTGCGTTCGTACGGGTGATTACCCGCCAGCATATGCGGGTCGGGTCGGTGCCCACCGGCCGTCGGGCGGGCATGGCCGGAAGCCCGCGCGCGCAGATGGGGGGAGGAATCGCCCTCATTCGTGTGATGGTCCGACCGGCGGGCGGACGGGGTGGCTAGCGTCCGCGCGAGGAGGTGGTGGCGGTGCGCCGAGGTGCCGTACGGAGTGTGGTGGTGGCCGGGCTGCTGGTGCTGCTCGGCGGGACGGGAAGCGTCGGGGGCATGGGCGTGGGCGGTGTCGCGGGCATCGGCGGCGCCGGGAGTGCCCACGCGGCCTCCGCCCGGAGCGGCCCGGAGGCCGACGTGGCGTACCACGGGCGACTCGCCCTGGCGCGGGGCCGGCTGCGGATCCTGCTGGTCCCGGAGAACGAGGGCCCGGCCGCGCTGGCGAACGCCACCGTACGGCTGCGGCTGTCCGCCGACCTCGCGGACCGCCAGGAGCTGGCCGGGGGCTGCGCGCGGGCCGGAGTGCGCGAGGTGGTCTGCGAGACCGGGGAGCTGCCGCTGCACGGGCGGGGCCGGCACATCGGGCTGGTGCTGGAGCTGAAGGAGCCGGTGGCGGAGGTGGTGCTGCGGGTCGACACCCTGTGGAACGGCGGGGCGACCGACCGGAACCACGCCAACAACGAGCACGCGGTGCTGGCCCTGGACACGGGCGACAGCTACGCCTTCTGAGACCGCTGCTCCTGCGCGGCGGGGCCGAACTCGGCGAGGGCCTCGTCGACGATCTTCTCCAGGCGGGCGTGGTGGGCGCCGCGCCAGTAGACGCGCTCGCAGCCGGCGCACTGGGCGAAGACGTCGTACGAGCGCTGCGTGCCGTTCTCCAGGCGGTCGCCGACGCTGTCCTTGTCGGCCGCGCGGAGGTCGCCGTTGCACGCGGTGCAGCGGGTCCACGGTGTGAGGGCGGGGGCGAAGCGGCCCAGGATGTCGCGGACCTGCTCCTCGGGGTTGTCGCTGTAGACGTACGCGCCGGCGAAGAGCTCGCGGCGGCGCAGCAGTCCGCGGTCGCGGGAGAGCAGGACGCGCCGCTCGGCGGCGGAGCGGGTGGCGAGGGCCGGGTCGCCGATGTCCTCGCTCTCGTACGCGGCGTCCACGCCGAGCAGGCGCAGGCGGCGGGCGAGGGTGCCGAGGTGGACGTCGAGGAGGAAGCGCAGCGGGGCGGTGTCGGGGACGCCGGGGACCTGCTGGGGGCGGTCGACGCCGAAGACCTCGACCGATTCCCCGGCCAGCGGCACGTGGGAGACGGGCGTCTCGGTGCCGTCCACGAGGATCCGGCCGACCTCGGTGAGCGGGATGCCGGCCGATTCGACGACGTGGCCGAGGCTGGAGACGCCGTCGGTCGTCGTCGGTACGCGTGCGCCGCGCCGGGCGGGCGAGGCGAAGACGTGCAGTTCGGGGGCGAGGGTGAGCTGAATGCCGGGTCCGTTCACGGGGTCAGCATGCCACTGCCGCCCGGGAGCCGGCGGGGATTTACGGGGCCGCCGCCGTCGACTTGTCGTGGAGCTCGCGGTGGGCGTTGACCTCGGCGAAGTGGTTCTCGGCCCATTGCCTCACGGAGCCGAGCAGGCAGCTGAGGTTGGCGCCGAGTGCGGTGAGCCGGTAGTCGACGCGGGCCGGGACGGTGGGGGTGACGGTGCGGGTGACGAGGCCGTCGCGCTCCAGGGAGCGCAGGGTCTGGGTGAGCATCTTCTGGCTGACGCCGGGGATCTCGCGGCCGAGGTCGCTGTAGCGCAGGGTCCGGTCCTCGGCCCGGTCGAGGGCGCTGACGATGAGGCCGACCCATTTGTCGCTGATGCGGGCCATGAGCTGGCTGGTGGGGCAGTCCTTGAGGAAGTCCTCGTAGGCGGACCGCGCTTCCTCGCGGCGGTCCGCGGCGGTACGGGTGGCCATGGGTACCCCACTTCCGGGTCGGGTACGCACTCCGGAGTGCGTACTTACCGATCGACAGTAGCTCTCCCTACGTTAGTGAGCACCGGGAAGCCGGAACCAGCCACAACGGGAGTGACGATCATGAGCGAGAACCAGAAGACGGCGACAGCGGCGACGATGCGGGCCGTGGTGGCGGATGCCTTCGGCGGACCCGAGCGGATCGAGGTCGTCCGGGTCCCGGTCCCGCAGCCGGGTGCGGGACAGGTCCGGGTACGGGTCCGGGCGGCCGGTCTGAACCCGGTCGACGGCGCGGTGCGGGCCGGGGTCTTCGGCGGCGCGGGCCAGCGGCTCGGCTTCGGGTGGGACGTGGCGGGCGAGCTGGACGCGCTCGGCGCGGGCGTGGACGGCTGGGCGGTGGCCGACCGGGTGGTGGGCCTGCACTACGGGCCGGTCAAGCCGCTGGGCACGCACGCGGAGTACGTGGTCCTGGACGCCTCGGCGGTGGCGGCGGCCCCGGCCTCGGTCTCGTCGGAGGCCGCCGCCGCGCTGCCCCTGAGCGGGCTGGCTGCGGCCCGGGCGGTGGACCTGCTGGAGCTGGCCCCGGGGGCTTCGGTCCTGGTCACGGGCGCGGCGGGGGTGGTCGGCGGGCTCGCGGTGCAGCTGGCCGTGCGGGCCGGCTACGTGGTGACGGCCCTGGCGGGTCCCGAGGACGAGGAGCTCGTACGCTCGCTGGGCGCGGCCGCCTTCGTCCCCCGCGGCTCGGCTCCGGCCGCCGCGGTGGACGGCGTCGTGGACACGGCGGTCCTCGGCGGGCCGGCCCTGGCCTTCGTCCGCGACGGCGGTGCCTACGTCGGCCTGATCCCCGGCGCGGCGCCGGCGGCGGAGCGGGGCGTCCGGGTGGTGGAACAGGAGGTCGCGGCGGACGGCGCGCACCTGGCCCGCCTGGTGTCGCTGGTCGACGCGGGGGAGCTGACGCTGCGGGTGGCGGAAACCTTTCCCCTGGCGGAGGCCCCCAAGGCGCACGCCCGCCTCGCGGACGGCGGCCTTCGCGGCCGCATCGTCCTGAGGGTGGCCTGACACCGGGCCGGGCCGGGCCGCTGCCGGGGCGGGCGGCTGCCGGGCCGAGGGGATTCCGGTGGCTGCGGGGCCGAGCGGAGTCCGGCGGCTGCCGGGCCGCGCCGAGCGGCTACGGCCAGACCAGGCAGTACGGCTGGTGGCCCGCCTCGTGGAGGCGGTGGGAGAAGTCCTGCCACTCGTGGAGCAGCTGGTAGACGTTGAACGCGTCGCGCGGGCCGCCGCGGTCGGGGACCGTGGACCAGATGAAGGCGGCGGCGCCCACCGACTCCTCGCCGATGTCGCGCAGCGGGTCGACGACCGTCATCGGGAGCTTGACGACGGCGTAGTCGGGGTGGAGGACGACCAGTTCCAGCGGGGGCACCTTGTGCAGGGGTATGCCCTCGATGCCGGTCAGGACCATCGCGGCGACCGTTTCCGGCTTGATCTTGCTGAACATGCCGCCCATGCCGAGCTCGTCGCCGCCCAGCTGCTCCGGCCGCATCGTCACCGGGACGCGCGCGGCCGTGGCCCCGTCGGGCGCGCCGAAGTACTTGTACGTCACGCCCATTCCGCGCCCTCTGGGCAGGCTGTCGGGGTCCTGGGCCGGGCCCGGAACGTGCTCGGCCGCGTCCGTGGCGCGGCGGCGGTGCTTGCCGCGGCGACGTTCGCGGGCGCGCTGCGGATCGAGGTCGTCCGTGCCCTCGCCCGGTCCACCACCGCGTTGCATATATCCACCCGACTGGTCTTGCCTGCCCCGGCCCCGCGGCCCCCGCCACGCAGCCTGATCATCATGGCAGTGACCTCCCCCGGGGCGGCGCGGTGAAACGCCCGTCCGCAAGTCAGTCGCGGCCTCTGAGACCATGGCTGGTGTGAGCTACCCGTACCCGTATGAAGCCAAAGTCTCGCAGACTCTCTTTGACCGCGCGTCCCTCGTGACGCCTGGCGGCGTGAACTCCCCTGTGCGCGCCTTCCGCGCCGTGGGCGGAACGCCCAGGTTCATGGTGTCCGGTACTGGTCCGTACCTGACCGATGCCGACGGGCGCGAGTACGTCGACCTGGTCTGCTCGTGGGGGCCGATGATTCTCGGCCATGCCCACCCGGCCGTGGTGGAGGCCATCCAGGCCGCCGTCGTCCGCGGCACGTCGTTCGGCACCCCCGGTGAGGGGGAAGTCGCGCTCGCCGAGGAGATCGTGGCGCGGATCGCGCCCGTGGAGCAGGTCCGCCTGGTGTCCTCGGGCACCGAGGCGACCATGTCCGCGATCCGCCTCGCCCGCGGGTTCACCGGCCGCGCCAAGATCGTGAAGTTCGCCGGCTGCTACCACGGGCACGTGGACGCGCTGCTGGCCGCCGCCGGCTCGGGCCTGGCGACCTTCGCGCTGCCGGACACCCCGGGTGTGACGGGCGCGCAGGCCGGGGACACGATCGTGCTCCCCTACAACGATCTGGAGTCGGTCCGCGCGGCCTTCGCCGCGCACCCCGGCGAGATCGCCTGTGTGATCACCGAGGCGGCGCCCGGCAACATGGGCGTCGTGACCCCGGGCGAGGGCTTCAACCAGGGGCTCGCCGACCTGTGCCGCGCGAACGGCGCGCTGTACATCTCCGACGAGGTCATGACGGGATTCCGCACCTCCCGCGCCGGCTGGTTCGGCGTGGACGGGGTCGAGCCCGACCTGATGACCTTCGGCAAGGTCATGGGCGGCGGTTTCCCGGCGGCCGCGTTCGGCGGCCGGGCCGACGTGATGGGCCACCTGGCTCCGGTCGGCCCGGTCTACCAGGCGGGCACGCTCTCCGGGAACCCGATCGCGACGGCGGCCGGCCTCGCGCAGCTGCGGCTGCTGGACGACGCGGCGTACGTCAAGGTCGACGCGGTGTCCAAGGAGATCCAGTCGCTGGTGACGGGCGCGCTCTCCAAGGAGGGCGTCGCGCACCGGCTGCAGACGGCCTCCAACATGTTCTCCGTCTTCTTCACCGAGGACGAGGTCCGCAACTACGACGACGCCAAGAAGCAGGAGTCCTTCCGCTTCAACGGCTTCTTCCACTCGATGCTGTCGCAGGGCGTGTACCTGCCCCCGTCGGCGTTCGAGTCGTGGTTCGTGTCCACCGCCCACGACGAGAAGGCGATCGAGCGCATCGCGGCCGCGCTGCCGGCCGCCGCCCGAGCCGCCGCGGAGGCCACCGCATGAGCGGCGCGAGCACCGACGGGACCGGGAGCGGTTCCGAGATCACCGTCGTCCACGTGGTGCGCCACGGCGAGGTGCACAACCCGGAGGGCGTCCTCTACGGCCGCCGCGGCGGCTACCACCTCTCCGAGCTCGGCCGCCAGATGGCGGACCGGGTGGCCGAGCACCTGGAGAGCCGGGACGTGACGCACGTCGTGGCCTCCCCGCTGGAGCGCGCCCAGGAGACGGCGGCGCCGATCGCGAAGGCGCACGGGCTGGACCTGGCGACCGACGGCCGCCTCATCGAGGCGGGCAACGTCTTCGAGGGCAAGACCTTCGGCGTCGGCGACGGCGCGCTGCGCAGGCCGGAGAACTGGAAGCACCTGACGAACCCGTTCAAGCCGTCCTGGGGCGAGCCGTACGTCGAGCAGGTCGTGCGGATGATGAGCGCGATCGAGACGGCGCGCGACGCGGCCCGCGGCCACGAGGCCGTGGCGGTCAGCCACCAGCTGCCGATCTGGATCGTACGGAGCTTCGCGGAGAAGCGGCGGCTGTGGCACGACCCGCGCCGCCGCCAGTGCACGCTGGCCTCGCTGACCTCGTTCACCTACCAGGGCGACAAGCTGGTGTCGGTGGGCTACAGCGAGCCGGCCCGGGACCTGGTCCCGGCGCACCTCCTCGCGGGGGCGAAGCCGGTGAAGGGGAAGTCGAAGGCGTTCGGCGCGTAGGCCCCGTCCGGGCGGTACGGGTTGCCGGGCCCGGCCCCAGGGGGCGGGCCCGGGCTCGGCCCCTGGGGGCCGCGGCCCCGGGCCCGTGTCCGTGTCCGTTTGGTCAATACTCTGCCTAATTTCATATAAGTTGCTCCGCTCGGCCGTGTCGCCCTCCGGCTTCGCCGAATTGTCCGTTTGTATGACATTTCATGAGCGACATGAGCGACATGAGCGTCTTCAGTCGAAGGGGAGTGCTCGGACTCGGACTTGGCGCCGCGGCGGCGGCCGGCCTCGCCGGCTGCGGCATCGGCGGTCCGTCCGGTACGGGCGCCGCCGGCCAGGCCGACCCGCCGGGCGGTCCCGGGCCCAGCGGACCGGCGGGCCCGGCCGTCAAGCCCATCGGGGACGGTTCCACCGCCGACACCGGCCCGCAGCCCCACCAGCCGGCCGCCCCCGTACCCCTCCAGCCGGGCGAGACCCCGCCCCAGTTCGTGGTGTTCAGCTGGGACGGCGCGGGCGAGATCGGCAACGGCCTCTTCCCCCGCTTCCTCAAGCTCGCCAAGGACCACGGCGCGGCGATGACCTTCTTCCTCTCGGGGATCTACCTCCTGCCCGAGTCCAAGAAGCACCTCTACCGGCCGCCGAACAACCCCGTCGGCGCCTCCGACATCGGCTACCTCAAGGACGAGAACGTCCGCAACACCCTCACGTACGTGCGCGAGGCGTGGCTCGACGGCCACGAGATAGGGACCCACTTCAACGGGCACTTCTGCGGCGGCCCGGGCTCGGTCGGCAGGTGGACCCCCGAGGACTGGCAGAGCGAGATCGACCAGGCCGTGTCCTTCGTCACCAACTGGCGGAGCAACACCGGCTTCACCGACCTCGAACCGCTGCCCTTCGACTACCGCAAGGAGCTGGTCGGGGCCCGCACTCCCTGTCTGCTCGGCCAGGACAACCTGCTGACGACGGCCCAGCGGATGGGCTGGCGCTACGACTCCAGCTCGCCGGGCGGACTCCAGCAGTGGCCGGTCAAGCGCGGGGGCCTGTGGGACCTGCCGCTGCAGTCCCTGCCCTTCCCCGGGCACTCCTTCGAGGTGTTGTCGATGGACTACAACATCCTCGCGAACCAGTCCAAGAACACGACGAAGGGCGTCCCGTCCCACTACCCGGCCTGGCGCACCCAGGCCACCGCCGCCTACCTCGGCGGCTTCAAGCGGGCCTACGAGACCAACCGCGCACCCCTGTTCATCGGCAACCACTTCGAGGAGTGGAACGGCGGCATCTACATGGACGCCGTCGAGGAGGCCCTCAAGGGCATGGCAGACAAAAGGGACGTAAGGCTGGTGTCCTTCCGGCAGTTCGCCGACTGGCTCGACGTGCAGGACCCCAAGGTCCTGGCCAGACTGCGCACCCTGGGACCGGGCGAATCGCCGACCGGTGGCTGGGCCACGCATCTCGCGGCCGGCTGACGGGCCGGGGTTCGGCCGCGGGTCGCCGCCTGACCAGCGGCTCAGCACGGCCTCGGGGGGCGCGCAAGATCCGCAAATCGCTCATGCGAAACTTTTCACATGAGCCTTAGCCGCGCGCGTGTCAGTCGAAGAAGCCGCCGCTCGACCGGTGGCCGCGCCATCCTGCTGACCGCGGCGGCCCTCGCGGGCACCCTGACCCTCGCGGCGTGCGATGCGGGCGGGGCCAAGTCCGCCGGCTCCGCCGGCGGCAACTACGTGACGGGCTCCAACGGCATCTCCACCGCGGCCAAGGCCGACCGCATCGAGGCACCCAAGCTCGACGGCGAGACCGTCGACGGCAAGACGCTGGACACCACCGAGCTCAAGGGCAAGGTCGTCGTCCTCAACGTCTGGGGCTCCTGGTGCCCGCCGTGCCGGGGGGAGGCCCCGTACTTCGCGCAGGTCTCCAAGGAACTGGAGGCCGCCGGGCAGCCCGTCGCCTTCGTCGGCATCAACACCCGGGACAACACCAAGGAGAACGCCGCCGCCTTCGAAGAGACCTACGGGATCACCTACCCGAGCCTCTTCGACCCGATCGGCAAGCTGATGCTCCGCTTCCCCGAGGGCTCGCTCAACCCGAAGGCCATCCCGTCCACGATCATCCTCGACAAGGACGGCAAGATCGCCGCCCGCACGCTGGCGGCGGTCAACGCCGAGAAGCTGCGCTCGATGATCGACCCCGTCCTCGCGGAGCAGTGACCTCGTGGTCACCGCACTCTCCGAGGCCGTCCTGGCCGCCGAGTCGACCGGCGTGAACACGACCGTCCTCAACGGCGCCCTGCTGCTGGCCCTGCCGATCTCGCTGTTCGCCGGGCTGGTCTCCTTCTTCTCCCCCTGCGTGCTGCCGCTCGTCCCCGGCTACCTCTCCTACGTGACCGGCGTCGGCGGAGCCGACCTCGCCGAGGCCCGGCGCGGCCGGATGCTCGCCGGCGCGAGCCTGTTCGTCCTCGGCTTCACCGCCGTGTTCGTCTCGACGGGCGCGCTGTTCGGCTACTTCGGGCAGACCCTCGACGCGCACAAGGAAGTCATCTCCCGGGTGCTGGGCGGCCTGGTGATCCTGCTCGGCCTGTTCTTCATGGGGGCGATCCCCGGCCTGACGATGCGCGAGTTCCGCTTCCACAAGAAGCCCGCGGTCGGCCTCGTCGGCGCGCCCGTGCTCGGCGTGCTCTTCGGCCTCGGCTGGACCCCCTGCATGGGCCCGACCCTCGCCGCCGTCGGCACCCTGTCCATCGACCAGGCGACCGCGGGCCGCGGCGCGCTGCTGACCGTGGTCTTCTGTGTGGGACTGGGGCTGCCCTTCATCGCCACGGCCCTCGCCTTCCGCAAGGCGCTCGGCGCGTTCGGCTGGGTGAAGGAGCACTACGCGTGGGTGATGCGCATCGGCGGCGGCATGCTGATCGTGACCGGTCTGCTGCTCGTCACAGGATTGTGGAGCAGCATCGTCAGCGACATGCAGAGCTGGACCCAAGGCTTCACGGTGGGGATCTGAGGACTACACGGACATGAGTACGACCGACAAGGCGCCCTCCGAGGCGCCGAACGATTCCGCGGCCGGGGCCACAACCGAGGCCGAGGCGACGGCCAGTGCCGAAGCCACCGCCGAGGCGGCCGCCGGCGCACAGCTGTCCACCGCCCCCCTGGAGGACGCCCCCGGCGGCCCCGTGGGCATCGGCGTGCTCGGCTGGGCCCGCTGGTTCTGGCGGCAGCTCACCTCCATGCGGGTGGCGCTGCTCCTGCTCTTCTTGCTGTCCCTGGCGTCCATCCCGGGCTCGCTGGTCCCGCAGAACCAGGTCGACCTGATGAAGGTCGCCGCCTGGAAGAAGGAGCACGCCTCCTGGGTGACCCTCGCGGAGAGGCTCCAGCTCTTCGACGTCTACAGCTCGGTGTGGTTCTCCGCGATCTACCTGCTGCTGTTCATCTCGCTGATCGGCTGCATCCTGCCCCGCACCTGGCAGTTCGTCGGCCAGCTCACCGGCCGCCCGCCGGCCGCCCCCAGGCGGCTGGACCGGATGCCCGCGTACACGACGTGGCGCACCGACAGGTCCCCGGACGAGGTGCTCTCCCGCGGCCGTGACCTGCTCGGGCGCCGCCGCTTCCGCACGGAGGCGGGCGAGGGCTCGGTCTCCGCGGAGAAGGGCTACCTGCGCGAGGCCGGCAACCTGAGCTTCCACGTCGCGCTGATCGTGATGCTGATCGCCTTCGCCTGGGGCCAGAACTTCAAGTCCGAGGGCGGCAAGCTCGTCCTGCGCGGCAAGGGCTTCTCGAACACGCTCACCCAGTACGACGACTTCAAGTCGGGCGGCTTCTTCGACCCCGACGACCTGCCCCCCTTCTCCTTCACGCTGGACAAGTTCGACGCCACGTACGAGCGCACCGGCCCGCAGAAGGGCACCCCGCGCGACTTCAAGGCGTACGTCACCTTCACCGACGGCGCGCACGGCAAGCCGGAGAAGCGCGAGATCCAGGTCAACAAGCCGATGGAGGTGGACGGCTCCAAGGTCTACCTGCTCGGCCACGGCTACGCGCCGGTCATCTCGGTGACCGACTCCACCGGCAAGGTGATCTACAAGGACGCGGTGCCGATGCTGCCGCAGGACGGCAACCTCACCTCCGCCGGCGCGGTCAAGGTCACCGACGGCTACAAGGACAAGGACGGGAAGGCCACGCAGCTCGGCTTCACCGCGGTCTTCGTGCCCACCTTCGCGGGAGCCGGCCAGGGCACGATGTTCTCGCAGTTCCCGGAGCTGGACTTCCCGGCGCTCGCGCTCAACGCGTGGCACGGCAGCCTCGGAGTCGACTCGGGCCTGCCGCAGAACGTGTACCAGCTGGACACCAGGAAGATGGAGCAGTTCAAGACCGAGGACGGCACGCCGTTCGCGAAGCGGATGCTCCCCGGCGAGAGCATGGAGCTGCCCGGCGGCCAGGGCACCGTGAAGTTCGAGGGCATCGAACGCTGGGCGACCTTCTCGGTCACCCACCAGCCGGGCAGCGGCCTCGCGCTCGCGGGCGCGATCGCGGCCATCGCGGGCCTCGCCGGCTCCCTGTTCATCCAGCGCCGCCGGATCTGGATCCGGGCGGTCGCCGGGAAGGACGGCGTCACCGTCGTCGAGATGGCGGGCCTCGGCCGCAGCGAGTCCGCCAAGCTGCCCGAGGAGCTGTCGGCGCTGGCCGGCGCGCTCCACCAGCAGGCGCCCACGGCGGCGCCGGCCCCCACCCCACCTGCCCAAGACGAAGTCGAAGGGGAGCGCGCCTGATGCAGCTCGCGGCCGCAGCCAACGAGAGTCTGGCTCACCTCAGCAACAACCTGATCTACGCGTCGATGGCGGTCTACACGCTCGCCTTCTTCGCCCACATCACCGAGTGGATCTTCGGCAGCCGCAGCAAGGTGGCCCGTACGGCCGCCGCGCTCACCTCGTCCGGGGCGTCGGCCGACGCCCCCGCCGTGCAGGTGCGGCAGAAGGGGGCGCGAAGCTCCGGTGGAGCCGGTGAAACCGGGGGCACCGCCGTCCTCGACAAGCCGAAGGTCGTCACGCGCAGCGCCGCCGGCACCCGCGACGTCCCGGACGGCCCCGGCGCCGCCGGCGGCACCGTCCAGGGCGACCTGTACGGGCGGATCGCGGTCTCGCTGACCGCCCTGGGCTTCCTCCTCGCGGCGGGCGGGGTCGTGGCCCGCGCCATGTCGGTGCAGCGGGCCCCCTGGGGCAACATGTACGAGTTCTCGATCACCTTCTCCACGGTGGCCGTCGGTGCGTACCTGGCGCTCCTCGCGCTGAAGAAGAACGTCCGCTGGCTCGGCCTGTTCCTGGTCACCACGGTCCTGCTGGACCTGGGCATCGCCACCACCGTGCTCTACACCGACAGCGACCAGCTGGTCCCGGCCCTGCACTCGTACTGGCTGTGGATCCACGTCTCCACCGCGATCTTCTGCGGCGCGGTCTTCTACATCGGCGCGGCCGGCGCGGTCATGTACCTCTTCCGCGACTCCTACGAGGCGAAGCTCGCGCGCGGCGACAAGCCGGGCAGGTTCGCCACCTCGGTCTGGGAGCGCTTCCCGTCGGCGGCCTCGCTCGACAAGTTCTCCTACCGCATCAACGCGGCCGTCTTCCCGCTGTGGACCTTCACGATCATCGCGGGCGCGATCTGGGCCGGCGACGCGTGGGGCCGCTACTGGGGCTGGGACCCCAAGGAGGTCTGGTCCTTCGTGACCTGGGTCGCCTACGCCTGCTACCTGCACGCCCGCGCCACCGCCGGCTGGAAGGGCCGCAAGGCCGCGTACCTCGCGCTCTTCGCCTTCGCCTGCTGGATCTGGAACTACTACGGCGTCAACATCCTGCTGAGCGGCAAGCACTCCTACGCGGGAGTCTGACCGCACACCGCACACCGCACACCGCGGGGCGGGGCGAAGGGGCCGGGCCGGCCGGAAGGCGGCCCGGCCCCTTCGGCGTTCCCGGGGCCCGGCCGGCGGGTCCTCGGGCCCTCTCGACCCCCGGCGGTCAGGGGTCGCGCTCCAGCACGTACGGGCTGCGCGCCCCCGGGTCCCCGTAGAAGTACAGCTCCAGGCCCCGCCGCTCGTTCCAGCCGGCGGGCTGGGCCGCCGGCAGCGTCCAGGTGGCGGGGCCGGAGACGCGCCAGCCGCTGTCGTAGTCGCGCTCCTGGCCGTCCAGCAGGGTGACGGAGGCGGTCCCGTCGGCGCGGAAGACGACCTCGGTGCCCTCGACGCAGCGCCAGGTGCCGACGAATTGTGGCGTCGGTCGTAACAGCCGCGCAGGCCTCATCGGTCACGGCAGCCCCATCGGCCACTCCGGCCACTCCGGCCGTGCCGGTGGTGCGGGCCGTGGCGGGGCGTCACCAGACGGGGCGCAGCGCCGGCAGCGGTCCGTCGCCGTTCAGGGCGCCGACCAGTCGGCCCAGCTCGGCGCGCAGGGCGGCGAGGTCGACGCTGTCGCGGCCGAGCTCGGCCTCCAGCTCGTGCAGGACCCGACCGGCTGCGTGGAGGTGGGCGTTGGCCGCGTCGGTCAGCACGACCAGCTTGCGGCGGCCGCCCCCGGGGTGCGGCTCGCGCCGGACGTATCCGCGCCGCTCCAGGTCGTCGACGATCTGCCCGGCGGCCTGCTTGGTCACCCCGAGCCGCTCGGCGAGCTCGGTCGCGGTGGCACCCCGGCCTCCCAGGGCCTGGAAGACCATGCCGTGCAGCGGGCGCAGGCCGTCGGCGTGGCCGGCCTCCCCGAGGCGGCGGGTGAACTCGCCGAGCAGCAGCTGGAAGCCGAGGCCGAGGAGGAAGACCAGCTCGGTGCCGCCGTCGCCGCCCTCGTCGCTTTGTTGGTCGGTCACGGAAACATGGTGACACAGGTAGGTCAAGCTGCTTTACTCGAATGAGTAAAGCAGCTTGACTTACCGGCTGGACCCGCCGGACCCGAGGAAGCGAAGGACCCGCCATGCACGTGATCACCACGGCCCCCGAGCACGTCATCACCACCCCGAACGCCACCATGACCGGCTTCGCCTCCCCCAGCCGGGGAAGCAGCGAGCTGAGTACCTGGCACGCCGCCATCCCCGCCGGGATCACCGGCCCCGAGCACTCCCTCAGCCGCGAACAGGTGTGGACGGTCACCGCCGGCGCACTGGAGATCACCTGTGGCGGCCGGACCGAGAAGGTCGCCGCGGGCCAGGCCGCCGTCCTACCCCCGGACGTCCTGCGCCACGTCCACGCCCTCGCGGACACCGAGGTCCACGTCGTCATGCGCGCCGACGGCCTCGTCTCCGTCCCCGGCACCGAGGGCACCCGCCCCCTGCCGTGGGCGGTGTGAGCCCCGCCGGAGCCCCGGCAGGGAGACCGCCGCCGCCACCAGCACCGCCGCGAAGGGGACGAGCAGCGCCGCCCGGTAGCCGTCCAGGGGGTCGGCGGCGCCCGCCGCCACCCCCGTCACGCCGGCCAGCCCGAGCGCCGCGCCGAACTGGAACGCCGTGTACAGCAGCCCGCCCGCCAGCCCCTGCTCCGACTCCTCGACCCCCTCGGTCGCGACGATCGTCAGCGGCCCGTAGACCAGCGCGAACGCCAGCCCCAGCAGGACCAGGCCCGGCAGCATCGCCAGGTACGTCCAGTCCGCGCCCAGCGGCAGGAACAGCCCGTACGCCAGCGCCGCCAGCAGCAAGCCGCCGAAGATCAGCCGGCCGTTCCCGTACCGCCCGACGAGCCGGGGGACCACGGTCGGCGACAGCACCGCGTCGACGCCGATCACCAGCATCGCGAAACTGGTCTGCAGGGTGGACCAGCCCCGCAGTTCCTGGAGGTAGAGCACCACCAGGAACTGGAAGCCGAAGAACGCGGCCGAGAACAGCAGCGCCACCGCGTTGGCCCGCAGCAGACCCGGGGAGCGCAGGATCCCGAGCCGGACCAGCGGCTCGGCAGCGCGCCGCTCGACGAGGACGAACGCCCCGAGCAGCGCCAGCCCCGCGACCGCCGCGGGCACCGAAGCCTCCTCGATGCCGAGGACGAGCAGGACGACGCCCGCGGTGACGAGCACCCCGCCCCACACGTCGATCCGGCCCCGGTCCGCCCGCGCGGGCCGCTTGGAGTGCTCGGGCTTCGGTACGAAGGCCAGCGCGCCCGCCAGGACCAGCGCGGCCAGCACGACGGGAGCGAAGAACACCCACCGCCACCCGAAGGACGTGAGCAGCCCGCCCGCGACCAGCCCGACGGAGAACCCGCCGGCCGCCGTGCCCGAGTACACGAGCAGCGCCCGTTCCCGCTGCGGCCCCTCGTCGAAGCCGGTGGTGATGATCGACAGGCCCGCCGGGGTCATGAACGCGGCGGCGACCCCGGTCACGAAGCGCGCGGCGATCAGCTGCCAGCCCTCGGTGGCGAGCCCGCCGAGCCCGGAGAAGAGCAGGAAGACCGTCAGCCAGCCGACGAACATCCGGCGGCGCCCGAAGAGGTCGGCCGCGCGGCCGCCGAGCAGCATGAAGCCGCCGTAGCCGAGCACGTAGGCGCTCATCACCCACTGGAGCGTGCCCGTCTCCAGGCCGAGGTCGGCGCGGATCGAGGGCAGGGCGACGTTCAGCATCGCGACGTCGATGCCTTCGAGGAAGATCGCGCCGCACAGGACGAGCAGGACGCCGAGCCGGCGCCCCCGGATGGAGTTCGGGGCGGAATCCCGGGCGGAGTCTCGGGCCGAACCTCGGGCGGAATCTCGGTCGGTACGCATGGACGGACCTCGCAGGACGGAGGAGGGAAGGAGCAGGAAGTTGCCGGCTCAACCACCCTCGCCCGCCGCCCGCCGGGGAACAACGCCGAAGAACTCAACGTTCGTTCAGCCATGCTTACCGATCGCGACGAGCTGGACTGCTTCCTGATCCTGGCCGAGGAACTGCACTTCGGCCGCACCGCCGAGCGCATGCTGCTCTCCAGGGCCCGCGTCAGCCAGCTCGTGCAGCGCCTCGAACGGCGCGTCGGCGCCCGGCTGTTCCTGCGCACCAGCCGCAGCGTCGCCCTCACCGCCCTCGGCGCGCAGCTGCACGCCGATCTGGAACCCCACCACCGCGGCATCGCCGCCGCCCTGGACCGGGCCGCGGCGACCGCCCGCGCCGCTGACGGGGTGCTGCACGTCGGCTTCACCACCCCGCCCGCGGGAGAGCTCGTCCTGCGCGCCGCGCGGGCCCTGCGCACCACGCACCCGGGCATCGCCGTCGAGGTGTGCGAGGTGCCGCTCTCCGACCCGTACGGGCAGCTGCGCGGCGGCGGCTTCGACCTCGCGCTCGCCGAGTTCCCGGTGCGCGAGGCAGATCTGGGGGAGGGGCCGGCGCTGTTCACCGAGGAGCGGGTGCTGGCCGTGGCCGCCGGGCATCCGCTGGCCGCGCGGGACTCCGTGACGCGGGAGGAGCTGGCAGGGGTCGCGCTGCTGTCCGTCGCCGGGGACCTGCCCGCGTACCTGCGCGAACACCACGCTCCGGCGCGCACCCCGGGCGGGCGGCCGATCCGGCGCGGCCCGGAGGTGACGAACCTGCAGGAGGCGCTGATGCTGGTCGCGGCCGACGAGGGCGCCCTGCTGACCTCGGCCCACACCGCGACCTACCACGCCCGCCCCGGCGTCGCCTACGTCCCCGTGGCGGACGCGGAGCCCGCCGCCTTCGGCCTCGTCTGGCGCGCGGCCGACCTCACCGCCCCCGTACGGGCCTTCGCGCAGGCGGTGCAGCGGGCGGCGGTGCGCCGCCCGGCGCCGCCGGGCGGGGCCGCGTAGGACTCAGCTGGTGCCCTTGTCCTTGTCCGTGTCCTGCTCGCGCCGCTTCAGTTCTTCCTCGCGGCGGCGCAGGTCCGCCTCCCAGCCCTTGAGGACGCCCTCGTCCTTCTTGTTCTCCTCGCGGAGGGACGTGAGGAACTCCGGGTTGTCGTCGGGGGCGACCCACTCGTGGCGGTGGTTGCGGTGCCACTCGGAGGGCGTACGGCCGCCGGCCGGGGCGCGGCGCACCTTGCCCGCGGCGAACCAGACGATCGGGCCGACGATCCAGAAGAGCAGGATGATGATGACCCAGACGACCTTGGGCAGGTGCTTGGCCTCGTCCTCGGGGGTGTTGAGGCAGTCGATGAACGCGTAGATCGTCAGCGCCAGCGGCAGGATGAACATCAGCGCCCGGATCATGCGGAACAGCCCCCTGGAAGCAATGGCGGGGCTCGATTCGACGGCCCCGGTGATACGCCCAGCGTAGCCGGTGACCGATACTGAACCCTATGGCTTACGACGATCTCCGCTCGCTGCTCCGGGCTCTGGAGCGAGAGGGCGACCTCAAGCGCATCAAGGCCGAAGTCGACCCGTACCTAGAGGTCGGGGAGATCGTCGACAGAGTGAACAAGGCGGGCGGACCCGCGCTGCTCTTCGAGAACGTCAAGGGCTCGGCGATGCCGCTGGCCATGAACGTCTTCGGGACCGACCGGCGGCTGCTCAAGGCCCTCGGGCTCAAGTCGTACGCCGAGATCAGCGAGAAGATCGGCGGCCTGCTGAAGCCGGAGCTGCCGCAGGGCTTCATCGGCGTCCGCGAGGCCTTCGGCAAGCTCGGCTCGATGGTGCACGTGCCGCCGAAGAAAGTGAAGGGCGACTCCGCGCCCGTCCAGGAGGTCGTCCTCACCGGCGACGACGTGGACCTCGACCAGCTGCCGGCCCTCTTCACCTGGCCCAAGGACGGCGGGTCCTTCTTCAACCTCGGCCTGACGCACACCAAGCACCCCGAGACGGGCGTGCGCAACCTCGGCCTGTACCGCCTCCAGCGCCACGACAAGCGCACCATCGGCATGCACTGGCAGATCCACAAGGACAGCCGCAACCACTACGCCGTCGCCGCGGCGCGGGGCGAGCGGCTGCCGGTCGCGATCGCCTTCGGCTGCCCGCCGGCCGTGACGTACGCGTCGACCGCGCCGCTGCCGGGCGACATCGACGAGTACCTCTTCGCCGGGTTCGTGGCGGGCAAGCGGATCGAGATGGTGGACTGCAAGACGGTCCCGCTCCAGGTCCCGGCCCACGCCGAGGTCGTCATCGAGGGCTGGCTGGAGCCGGGGGAGACGCTGCCGGAGGGGCCCTTCGGCGACCACACCGGCTTCTACACCCCGCAGGAGCCGTTCCCCGCGCTGACGATCGACTGCGTGACGATGCGCAAGCGTCCGCTGATCCAGTCGATCGTGGTCGGCCGGCCGCCCACGGAGGACGGGCCGCTGGGGCGTGCGACGGAGCGTTTCTTCCTGCCGCTCCTCAAGATCATCGTCCCGGACATCGTGGACTACCACCTCCCCGAGTCGGGCGGCTTCCACAACTGCGCGATCGTCTCGATCGACAAGAAGTACCCGAAGCACGCGCAGAAGGTCATGCACGCCATCTGGGGCGCGCACATGATGTCGCTGACCAAGCTGATCATCGTGGTGGACAAGGACTGCGACGTCCACGACCTCCACGAGGTCTCGTGGCGGGCGCTCGGCAACACCGACTACTCCCGCGACCTCACCGTCGTGGAGGGCCCGGTCGACCACCTGGACCACGCCTCGTACCAGCAGTTCTGGGGCGGCAAGGCGGGCATCGACGCGACGAAGAAGCTGCCGACGGAGGGCTACACCCGGGACGGCGGCTGGCCCGACATGGTCGAGTCCGACCCGGCCACGGCCGCCCTGGTGGACCAGCGCTGGAAGGAATACGGACTGTGAGCGAGATCGAGATGGGCGGGCCCGCCCTCTTCATCGGCACCGACACGGTCTACGTGGCCCTGGTGCGCCCGGAGCTCGACCCCGCGGACCCCGGCGTCCGGCTGGCCGCCGAGGAGGCGGGCGTCTCCCCCGAGGAGTTCGCGGGCCCCGGCAACGTCTGGGCGCTGATGCTCGACGAGGACGGCGAGGGCGGCGGCTTCGAGCTGCCCGGCGCGCGGGACATCGAGGCGGACGACTTCGCGCAGCAGCTCCAGCAGGCCCTGGCGGCGGCCGAGCCCTTCACCGCCGAGGCCGGCAACTTCCTGCGCCTGGACGCCCGCCCGTCCGGCGACGCCTGGCTGCTCTCCGCCCTGGTCACCCCGCCGGAGGGCCACGAGGACGGCGCCGCCCCCCAGACCCTGGACCTCGGCGCACTCCCCGCGGCGGAGCTCCTCGCCGACCTCGAAGACTTCCGCCGGAGCCTTGCGTGACCCCGAGACTCCGGATCGGCAGTGACGAGGTCTGGGTCGCGCTGACGGCTCCCGAGCGGGCGGGCGACGGCTGGCGCGTCACGGCCGACTGGGGCGGTGAGCTCACCGCAGACTTCGAGGCGTACGTGGAGGCCGAGGAGGTCACCGCCTTCGCGGAGCGCCTGCTGGCCCGCCTTCGCGCCGCCGAACCCGAGGCCTTCTGGGACGAGGTCAGCGAGAGCCGCGCGAACCCGCTGCGGCTGGCCGCGATACCCGCGGGCGACGGCGACCTCGCGTTCGTGGCCCGGCTCACCCCGCTCGGGCACGACACGACCAATCACCTCGACATGGAGATCGGGCCGGTCCCGTTCGACGGGCTGCGGGCCGACCTCGAAGCTTTCCGGAGGGACCTCGTATGACATCCGCCGCTGAGGACGTACTCGGCTCCGGTCCCGCGCCTCAGGCCGCCGGCAAGGTCAAGGCCTTCCTGCGGCTCGTGATGATCGAGCACTCGGTCTTCGCGCTGCCCTTCGCCTACACCGCCGCGCTCACCGCCATGTTCACGCTCGACGGGCGGATGCACTGGGGCGAGCTGCTGCTCGTCACCGTCTGCATGGTGGGGCTGCGGACCTTCGCCATGGCCGCGAACCGGATCATCGACCGGGAGATCGACGCCCGCAACCCGCGCACCGCCGGGCGGGAGCTGGTCACCGGCGCCGTGTCCGTGCGGTCCGCGTGGACCGGGGCCGGGCTCGCGCTCGTCGTCTTCCTCGCGTCCGCGGCGCTGCTGAACCCGCTCTGTCTGATGCTGGCGCCGGTCGCCGTCGTCCCGATGGTGCTCTACCCGTACGGGAAGCGGTTCACGAACTTCCCGCACGCCATCCTCGGCCTCGCCCAGGCCATCGGGCCGATCGGGGCCTGGCTCGCGGTCACCGGCGAGTGGTCGTGGGACGCGGTGATCCTCGGGCTCGCGGTGGGCGTGTGGATCGGCGGCTTCGACCTGATCTTCGCCTGCCAGGACGTGGCCGCCGACCGCGCCGAGGGCGTCAAGTCCGTCCCGGCCCGCTTCGGCATCCCGGCCGCCCTGTGGGGCGCCCGCGGCGCGCACGTCGTGACCACGGCCCTGCTGGCCTGGTACGCCGTCGCGACGGACGCCGGCCCGCTGTTCTGGTTCGGCCTGCTGGTCGTCGTGGCGGCCTTCCTCTACGAGCACAGCATCGTCACGCCGCACGACCTGTCCCGCCTGAACCGCGCCTTCTTCACGGTGAACGGCTTCATCGGCATGGCCCTGTTCGTCTGCGCCCTGCTCGACCTGGTGGTCCGGGGCCTGTCGCTGTAACCCGGTCGCAGCACAGCACTAGACCGCCGCCACCTCGGGCCGGGGCCGGGCCAGCAGGGCCGTGGCCGCGCCCGCCAGGAGGCCGAAGAGGTGGGCCTGCCAGCTGACCATGGAGTCCGTCGGGAGGGCTCCGGCCAGGAAGGTCGTGCCCCAGACCGCCGCGATGACCGCGGCGACCGCGATGCCCAGCGGGTTGCGCTCCACGAAGCCGCGGACCAGCAGGTAGCCGAAGAGGCCGAAGATCAGGCCCGAGGCGCCCACCGTGATGCTGTGCGACGGGGACATCAGCCAGACCGCGAACCCGTCGGCGACGGTGATGGCCGCGCAGACGGCCAGGAAGCGGCCGATCCCGCTCAGCGCGGTCACGAAGCCGAGCACCAGCAGCGGGACGGTGTTGGACGCCACGTGGTCGAAGCCGAAGTGCAGGAACGGCGCCAGGGGTATCGCGGTCAGGCCCTCGGCCTCCCGCGCGGTGATCCCGTACGCGTCGAGCGAGTGGCCCGTGGCGTGGTCGTACACCTCGATCAGCCACAGCAGGGCCACCCAGCCCAGCATCAGCTTCGCCGCCGCGGCGGCCCGGCCCGTCCGGCTCCACCGGCCCGCGCTCACCCCGCTCCCGCGCATCCCGCCGCCGCTCGCCCCGTGCCCGCCGGCGCTCCCGATCCCGCTCATGCCGTCTCCGCCCCGCTCTGCCGTGTCCACCCCTTGAACGTGCGGACACCTTAGCCAGTGCCCATGAGCGGTGGCCGGATAGTCTCGGAGGTATGACTGAGGGCAAGCGCACCCCGTGGGTGGTCGGGGTTTCCGGGGCGTCCGGGACGCCGTACGCGGCGGCGGTGATCCGCGGGCTGCTGGCGGCGGGCGAGAGCGTGGACCTGGTGGTGAGCCGGGCATCGAGGCTGACGCTGCTGGACGAGACGGGGATCGCCTTCCGCGACGCGCACTGGCGCGACGACCTGGCGGAGTGGCTGCAGCGGGGGGCCGACGGCAAGCCCGCCGCGTATGCGCGGCCGGAGCTGGGCGGGGTCCGCCACTGGGGCGCCGGCGACCTGGCGGCCGGGCCGAGCAGCGGCTCGTACCCGGTCAAGGGGATGCTGATCGTGCCCGCCTCCACCGCCTGTGTGGCCGGCGTGGCGCTCGGGCTGTCGAAGGACCTGCTCCAGCGGGTGGCGAGCGTGACGCTCAAGGAACGGCGCCGGCTGGTGGTCGCGGTACGGGAGACCCCGCTGAGCGGGCAGACGCTGAAGCAGCTGGTGGCGCTGGACGAGGCGGGCGCAGTGGTGCTGCCCGCCTCTCCGGCGTTCTACGCGGGTGCGACGCACATCCAGGATCTGGTGGATTTCGTCGCGGGGCGGGTGCTCGACGCGGCAGGGGTGCCGCACGGGCTGTACCGCCGGTGGGAGGGGGAGCTCGGAGGCTCCCGTCCCCGGGAGGCGAGCGGTGGCTAGCGCTTCTTGGCGCGCCCCGGCTTGCGGGTCTTGTCGACGCGGTGTGCGGCGGCGGGCTGGTCGGTGCGGGATCGGTTGGCCAGCTCCTGGAGCTGTCGCATGTGCGCGTAGGCCATCTCGATCGTGTACACGGTGAACCACTCCTGAAGATTGTCAGATCATCGTTGATCTGTTGAAAGATTCACAGGGTGTCGACCCTGTGTGCCTTTGATTCTATACGTAAACTTGAGGGATCGCCGAATAATGGAAGGCTCCAGGTATATGGACGCGGTGGACAGGCAGCTCATCCAGGCACTTCGTGAGAACGGACGTGCCTCGTACGCGGAGCTGGGCCGGCTCGTGGGCCTCTCCGGCCCCAGCGTCACCGACCGGATCAACCGGCTGGAGACGGCCGGAGTCATCACCGGCTACCGCGCGACCGTCGACGCGGCCTCGCTCGGCCTCGGCGTCACGGCGCTGATCGGCATCTCCCTCTCCGACGCCGCGGACCACGAGGACGTGGCCCGCCGGCTGCGCGACCTCTCGGAGATCGAGGACTGCTGGTTCATCGCCGGCGACGATTCCTTCATGCTGAAGGTGCGCGCCAACGACGTGGACGGGCTGGAGAAGATCATCCGCAGGCTCTCGGGCACCAAGGGCTGCTCGCGCACGCGCACCACGATCGTGCTCTCCACCAAGTGGGAGAACCGGGTCGGGGGTCTGCCCGAGGAAGCCTGAGAGTACGGTTGGGACGGTCGCGGGGCGCCTGCACCAAGGGGACGCGGGTGCCCGCGGGACGCGCGCACACATGAGGACAGAGGAGAGGACCGGGCATGGACGCTGGGCTCAAGCGTGAGCTGGAGGACAAGGTTCGCTCCGGCGAGCGGCTGACCCGTGAGGACGGCATCGCCCTCTACGGGTCGGATGACCTGGCCTGGCTCGGCGGCCTCGCCCACGAGGTGCGCACGCGCAAGAACGGCGACGTCGTCCACTTCAACGTCAACCGTCACCTCAACATGACGAACGTGTGCACCGCGTCGTGCGCCTACTGCTCCTTCCAGCGCAAGCCGGGGGAGAAGGACGCGTACACGATGCGCATCGAGGAGGCCGTGCGCCTGGCCAAGGCCATGGAGAACGAGAACCTCACCGAGCTGCACATCGTCAACGGCCTGCACCCCAGCCTGCCGTGGCGGTACTACCCGCGCTCGCTCTCCGAGCTGAAGAAGGCGCTGCCGAACGTCTCGCTGAAGGCGTTCACCGCCACCGAGATCCACCACTTCGAGACGATCTCCGGCATGTCGGCCTCCGACATCCTGGACGAGCTGATCGAAGCCGGCCTGGAGTCCCTCACCGGCGGCGGCGCGGAGATCTTCGACTGGGAGGTCCGCCAGCACATCGTGGACCACCGCACCCACTGGGAAGACTGGTCGCGCATCCACCGCCTCGCGCACTCGAAGGGCCTCAAGACCCCGTCGACCATGCTCTACGGGCACATCGAGGAGCCGCGCCACCGCGTGGACCACGTGCTCCGGCTGCGCGAGCTGCAGGACGAGACCGGCGGCTTCCAGGTCTTCATCCCGCTGCGCTACCAGCACGACTTCGTGGACATGAAGGACGGCAAGGTCCGCAACAAGCTCCAGGCGCGCACGACGATGGCGACGGGCGCCGAGGCGCTGAAGACCTTCGCGGTCTCCCGGCTCCTCTTCGACAACGTGCCGCACGTGAAGGTCTTCTGGGTCATGCACGGCGTGCAGACCGCCCAGCTGGCGCTGCAGCACGGCGCGGACGACATGGACGGCTCGGTCGTCGAGTACAAGATCACGCACGATGCGGACAACTACGGCACCCCGAACAAGCTGGGCCGCGAGGACCTGCTGGAGCTGATCCGCGACGCGGGCTTCCGCCCGGTCGAGCGCAACACGCGCTACGAGATCATCCGCGAGTACCCCGGCCCGGACGCGGGCCTGCGCGAGACCCCGCAGGCGATGCGGGTCTGACCCCGGCCCGCCCCCGGCTCCGCTCCGCAGCGCCGCCCCGGTTCCCGCCCTCGTGGCGGGGGCCGGGGCGGCGCCGTACCCGGGTCCGGGCGGGCCTCTTTTGCGCACCCCGTGCGTAATGGTTAATCTTCAAGAGTGCCCATTACTTACACCTTCGAACCGAGCGCCGCCGCCGTCGACCCCGCCCTCAGCGACGGGATCCTGGAGCTGTGGACGGACGTCACCAACGCCGGCGGGGCGGTGGGCTTCGTGCCGCCCGTCACCGCCGGCGACATCCGTCCCGCGCTGGCGGGGCAGCTCGCGAAGGTGGCGACCGGCGAGATGCGCCTGCTCGTCGGCCACGACGGGGAGGGCCGGGTCGCCGCCACGGCCTTCCTCTCCCACAACGCCCACCACCTCCAGCGGCATTGGCTGTGGGTATACACGGTGATGGTCCACCCCCGGCACCAAGGCGCGGGCCGCGGCCGGGAGCTGATGGCCGCGGTCGAGGCCGCCGCCCGCTCCCTCCCCGGCATCGACGCCCTGCGCCTGGGCTGCCGCGGCGGCCACGGACTGGAGCACTTCTACGCGGCCTGCGGCTACAAGGAGGTCGGCCGGGTCCCCGACGCCATCCGGGTGGCCCCCGGCGACGACCGCGACGACATCACCCTCCTCCTGCCGCTGCACTGACCTGCGCGGCTGCCGGGGGCGCGACCCCGAGGGGCCGGAGCCCGGGGCGGACGTGCTTCACTGGACGGGCACGAGCCGACGTACGAGCGGCGAACGGACGAGAAGAGAGCAGGGGTCACCGTGTCCCTCAAGCCGAGCGCGACGATCCGATACACCGCGATGCGACTGGGGATCTTCGTCGGGTGCCTCGTCCTCGTCGCCGTCCTGGTCCGGCTGCGCTGGGTGCCCTCGGGCCTCGGCGACGCCAACTTCGCCTGGGTCGTGCTGCTCGCCCTCGTGCTCTCCGCCCCGCTCTCCTTCGTCCTGCTGCGCAAGCAGCGCGACGAGATGTCCGCGACCATCTCCGGACGCGTCGCGGGTGCGAAGCAGAAGCTCGCCGCGAACCGCAACCAGGAGGACGGCGTCGACGACGCCGCGCGCGCCGGCCAGTAGCGGCGCGGCCGCCCCGCGTGGGGTGCATCACATCCCCAAGCGCGCCGAAACGCATCGAATCGCCCCAGCACCGGGTCAACCGCCCGTGGTGCCGGGGCTTTCGGCGTTTCCGGGGCCGCCGCCTCGACCCAAAGTTCTCCTTTGGGATTCCCAAAGGAGAAGTGTTAGCGTGTTCAACATGTTGACCGCAGCCGCGCCCCGGATGACCACGAGCGTTCCGCTCGTGGCGCGCTTGCACGTCGACCTCTGCCGCCGCGCGTCCGCGGCCTGTTGCTGTTGTCGCTGAGTCCCGCGACCAGCCCTGGCACAGCAGCGGTCCCGCCCGCCCGGCTCTTCTTTTCCGGGTGCTGCCGCACCGCACCACCACCCCACCGCAGAACCGCAGAACCACCCGGAGAGTGTCCGTGTCCGCGTCACCGCAGAGCCCTGCCGCCCAGGCCCCCGCCAAGGCGAAGCCCTCGTTCAAGTTCCCCTTCTGGGCCCAGATAGTCACCGGCCTCGTGCTCGGTGTGCTCCTCGGCTGGCTCTCCCGCAGCCAGGAGATCAGCTGGCTCGGCACCACCCTCGAGCAGATCGGCGACATCTTCGTCCAGCTGCTGAAGCTGGCCGTCGCCCCGCTCGTCTTCTTCGCCATCCTGGTGTCGATCACCAACCTGCGGAAGGTGAACAACGCCGCGCGGCTCGCCTCGCGCACGCTGCTCTGGTTCATGATCACGTCGCTGATCGCGGTGGGCATCGGCCTCGGCATCGGCCTGCTGACCAACCCGGGCTCCGGCACCGGCCTCACCCCGCAGGACGGCAAGCTGCCGAAGCGCCACGGGTCCTGGCTGGACTTCCTGACCGGCATCGTGCCGAAGGACATCATCACGCCGTTCACCGAGCTGAACGTCCTGCAGATCGTCTTCCTCGCCGCCGTCGCCGGCATCGCCGCCCTCCAGCTCGGCAGCAAGGCGCAGCCGGTGCTGAACCTCGCCGAGTCCGTGCTGGAGCTGCTCCAGAAGGCCCTGTGGTGGGTCATCCGCCTCGCCCCGCTCGGCACCGTCGGCCTCATCGGCACCGCGATCGCCACGTACGGCTGGGACCTGCTCGGCAAGTACGCGACCTTCACCATCGACGTGTACGTCGGCTCCGCGCTCGTGATGTTCGGCGTCTACCCGCTGCTGCTCTGGACCGTCGCCAAGGTCAACCCGCTCCAGTTCTTCAAGGGCGCCTGGCCGGCCATCCAGCTGGCCTTCGTCTCCCGCTCGTCGGTCGGCACCATGCCGCTCACCCAGAAGGTCACCGAGCGCCTCGGCGTCCCGAAGGAGTACGCCTCCTTCGCCGTCCCGTTCGGCGCGACGACGAAGATGGACGGCTGCGCCGCGATCTACCCGGCGCTCGCCGCGATCTTCATCGCGCAGATCTTCGACGTGCAGCTCGGCATCACCGACTACCTGCTCATCGCCTTCGTCTCCGTCGTCGGCTCGGCCGCCACGGCCGGTCTGACGGGCGCCACGGTCATGCTGACCCTGACCCTCTCCACGCTGGGCCTCCCGCTGGAGGGCGTGGGCCTGCTGATGGCGATCGACCCGATCCTGGACATGATGAGGACGGCCACGAACGTGGCCGGGCAGGCTCTGGTCCCGGTGATCGTCGCGGCCCGCGAGGGAATCCTGGACAAGGTCGCCTACGCGACCGCCTCCTCCTCCCCGCTGGACGAGCCGGCCCCGGCGGAGACCCCTGCCGAGGAGAAGGTCCTCGTCTCGGCCTGACCCCTGGCTCTTATACACATCGGACGCTTCCGCCGGTCTACCCTGTTTATTGAGGCCCCGGCCGGGGACCGAGCGCGTACTGGACGCGTACGCCGCCCTCCTCGACTCGCTGCCTGCGGACACCCGCCTGCTCCTGCTGTTCGCCGCCGCCGCGCAGGAGCACGAACCCCATGACACGGGCGCGGATTCGGTGCTGTTGACCCGGGCCTGGCAGGCGGCAGGGCTCGACCCCGGCCGGCTGGAACCTGCCGAGCGGGCGGGCGCGGTGCACGACGACGGCGTACGGGTCCACTTCACCCATCCCCTGCTGCGCACCGCGCTGCTGCGCCGCGTGCCGGTCGCCCGCCGCCGCGCCGTACACCTTCTGCTGGCCGCGCTGCTCGACGGCCCCCACCGGGCTCTGCCGCGTCTCGTCCAGCAGGCCTGCGCGGCGGACGGCCACGATCCGGCGCTCGCGCGGGCGCTGGTACGGGCCGCCGTCGCTCCCCGGCCGTACGCGGAGCGGGCCGTGGCGCTGGCACGCTCCGCGCTGCTCTCCCCCGACGAGGACCTGCGCGGC
Organism: Streptomyces sp. ICC4; assembly: GCF_003287915.1. Taxonomy (NCBI): domain Bacteria; kingdom Bacillati; phylum Actinomycetota; class Actinomycetes; order Kitasatosporales; family Streptomycetaceae; genus Streptomyces; species Streptomyces sp. ICC4. Next base: position 2,111,012 of record NZ_CP030286.1, read on the forward strand.
GCCCGGCTGGCCGCTGCGGCCGAGCAGGCCATGCTCGGCGGGGACCCGGGGCGGGCCCGCGAACTCCTGGCCCAGGTGCGTGCCGTACCGGCGCCCGGCCGCGCCCACTACGTACGCGGGCTACTCGCCCTGCGCGACGGGCCGGTGGCCGATGCCCGGGAGGCGCTGCTCACCGCATCGGCGCTGCTCGCCCCGTACGACGCGGAGCGGGCCGTGCGGGCGCTGCTCGGCGCGACGGAGGCCGCCTGGGCCATGGGGGACGCGGCCGCCTGCCTCGATGTGCTGCGCCGGATACCGGCGCCGCAGCCCGACCCGGCCCTGGAACGGTACCGGGCGGGCCTGTGCGCGGTGTTCGCCGAGGGGCTGCGGAGGGAGGGCCGGGACCTGTTGCGCGGCGGCCCCGGCTCCGAGGCCGTCTGCGACCCGGACACGCTGCTGCGTACGGCAGGAGCCGCGCTCGTGCTCGGCGAGATCGACGCGGCGTGCCGGACCGGAGCCAGGGCGCTGGCCGCCGTCCGCGTCCACGGACCGCTGTCGCTGCTGCCGCAGGCGCTGGAGCACCTCGCGTACGCGGAACTGCGGGCGGGCCGGCACGCACGCGCCCGTACCCATGCCGAGGAGGGGCTGGCTACCGCCGACCGACTCGGCCAGCGCAACAAGGCGGCCCATCTGCACGCCGTGTTGGCCCTCGCCGCCTCCGTGGAAGGCGGGGCGGCCGCGTGTGCCGGCCATGCCGAGGCCGCTGCATCGGTCGCCGGTCCGCACGGCCTCGCCCAGGCCGCCACCCTCGCCACGTGGGCGCTCGCGCGCGCGGACCTGGCCGAGGGGAGATCCGCCGATGCCGCCGCACGGCTCTTGCCGTTGGTCGGTCCCGGACCCCTGCGCGGTCACTTCGCGGCCCGGATGCTGCTGGTGCCCTGTTTCGTGGAGGCCGCGGCACTCGCGGGTCGCGGGGCCCGGCCCGCGGACGCGGCCACGGCGGTGGCGGTGGCAGTGGCGGTCGAGGAGTTCGCGGTGTGGACCGCGACGACCGCCGACCCACAGGCTCCGGCGCAGCTGGCCCGCTGCCGGGCGTTGCTGGCTCCCGCCGAGGAGGCGGCCGCCCGGTACCAGGAGGCACTCGCCCATCACGCCGGCTCGGGCGGCGGCTTCGAAGGGGCCCGTACCCGGTTGTTGTACGGGCAGTGGCTGCGCAGGCAGCGCAGGACCCGGGAGGCACGGGGGCCCTTGCGCGACGCCCTGGTCGCATTCGAACGCTGCGGCGCCCGCGTCTGGGCCGAGCGGACCGCGGGGGAACTGCGGGCCGCCGGCGAGGCGGTGCCGGCGGGCGGCGACACCGGGCCGCTGGTCCTGCTGACTCCGCAACAGCAGCGCATCGCCCGCTGCGTGGCGCAAGGTGCGACGAACCGGGAGGTGGCGAGCAGGCTCTCGCTCAGCCCGCGTACCGTCGACCACCATCTGCGGAACGTCTTCGCCCTCCTGGGCGTTCGGTCGCGGGGCGACCTGGCCCGCTTGCTGGACCGCGCGTCCACGGGCACATGAGCCACCCGGAGCCGCCCGGCGCGGCACCCGGTCAGACGAACGACTCGGGGCCGAAGCGCCCCCAGGCGACGAAGGCGGCCAGGACGACGTAGACCAGGATCTGCGTCACCGCGTCAGCGCACCTCGGTTGCCGTGCGGCGGTAGGTGGTGCGCCGGTCCTCGATCTCGTGCCAGCGGTCGCCGTAGACGGTCTTGACGACGGACGGCTCCCGCAGGAAGTCGTGCGGGAACCCGAGCGGCACGGCGCTCACCTCGTCGAGGCGGGCGACGGCCTCGGCGTCGAGGCGGACGTCGAGGCAGCCGAGATTGTCCGCGAGCTGGCTCTCCTTGGTGGCCGCGATGATCGGAACGATGTTGCCGGGGCGGCCGAGGAGCCAGGCCAGTGCCACCTGGGCCGGGGTCCAGCCGCCCTGCTCGGCTACCTCCAGGACGACGTTGATGACCTCCTCCTCCTGCGGGGACACCTTGACGCCCCAGGCATCCAGCCGCCCGCCCTCGCCCCGGCGGTACTTGCCGGTGAGCTTTCCGGCGGCCAGCGGGGCCCAGGCCAGCACGGCGAGGTCGAATGCTCTGGCCTGGGGCAGGAGTTCGCGTTCCGGGGTCCGCTCCAGCAGGTTGTAGCGCAGCTGTGAACCGGCGAACGCGGTCCAGCCCCGCAGCTCGGCGAGGGTGCCCGCCTGCGCGATCTCCCAGGCCGGCCAGTCCGAAACGCCTATGTACAGGACCTTTCCGGTGCGCACGAGGTCGTCCAGCGCGCGCACGACCTCCTCGACCGGAGTGAAGTTGTCGCGGGCGTGCACCCAGAGGATGTCGAGGTGATCGGTCCGCAGCCGCTCCAGGCTGGCCTCCACCGATCGCACGAGGTTCTTGCGGTGGTTGCCCGCGGCGTTGACGTCGCCGGCACGGGTCCCGCAGGTGTATTTGGTGGCGAGGACGAACTCGTCGCGCCGCCCTTGGAGCAGTTCGCCGAGGATCCGCTCCGAACTGCCGTCGGTGTAGATGTTCGCCGTGTCGATGAAGTTGCCGCCCGCGTCCGCGTAGGCGTCGACGATTCGGGCGCTGGTCTCCCGGTCGGCCCCCCAGCCCAAGTCGTCGCCGATGGTCATCGTGCCGAGGCTCAGCTCGCTCACGCGCAGACCGGTCTTGCCGAACAGTGTGTACCGCACGTTCTCCCCCTTCAGGCAGGTCGTGCGCACGACGCTATGTGCTGGAGCGCACTTCAACGCAAGCTCCGGTCAGCGGTCGAAGTTGACAACGTTTCAGTTTCGGTGGCCGGTGAATCTGGCCAAAACCTTCCGGCGTGATGCGACATGTGAAATTTTACATGTCACACATCAATTGCCCGTGTCCCCAGCACGCGGCCACAGCGGCCCCGGAGGCCCCCGCAGATGCATCCCTTCCGGATATCGAAGACCAACGCGCGCAGACTTCCCGCGCTCGGCGCTGCCGTCTTCATCCTGCTCGGCCTGTTCGCGCCGCCGAGCCAGGCCGTCTCCGTCGGCGCCACCGCCCCGGCCGGTGCGCACGCGAGTCGAGCCGCGGGCTCAGCTCCCCGCTCGATCCCGGTCCCCAAGTCGCCCGATGCGATGAGCAACGGCTCCCGCTTGCGGATCTCCTCGCAGGACAGTGCCGAGGAATCCGCACCGGCACCCGCACCTTCGCCCGCCCCGACCGTCAAGCCCGCCCCGAACGTCAAGTCCGGCAAGCAGTCCTCGGCAGCCGCCGGGGACGAGTGCGGCGACCTCTCCGGCGTGATCAACGCCACGGGCAGCGCGCTGGTCCAGCAGCTCAAGGCCCTCCCCCGGATCACCTGTACGTACCCGCTGTTCAACCTCACCGGTGAGAACGCGCGCAAGGCCTTCCGCGAAGCCCAGATGGTGACCGTCGCCAACGCCCTGCGCGACGCCTCCGCCACCTACTCGGGCAACAACAGCACGGCGATCGGGCAGCTGGTGCTGTTCCTGCGCGCCGGCTACTACGTACAGGACAACAACGCGGACGTCGTCGGCGACTACGGCACGGCGCTGGACGGCGCGGCGCTCGGCGCGCTGGACGCCTTCTTCGCCTCCCCGCGGAGCAAGGACATCACCGACGCCAACGGCGAGATCTTCAACGAGGTCGTCACGCTCATCGACAGCACCCACGCGGCCGGCCGGTACGCCGGCGTCGTCAAGTGGATGCTCGGCAGCTACGACGGCACCTGGCCCGGCCAGATGAACCTCGCCATGGAGCACGTCGAGTGGGTCGTCGAGAACGGCTTCAAGGCCAAGAACGACGACCGCGGCTGGCGGGCCGCCCTCAAGGCCGACCCCTCCGTCCTCAACACCTGGGCCGGCTTCATCACCCGCAACAGCGCGCAGCTGAACCGCTTGGACGTGGTCAGCAACGTCGGCCGCTACCTCGGCTTCGCGCTCGACGTCCCCGAGCTCAAGGACCGGGTCCGGCCGCTGCTGAAGGACCTGATCAACCGCTACCCGAACGTCGGCCCCACCGCGCCGATCACCATGAACCTGGGCTGGTACACGCGCCAGTACGACAAGAACAACTGCGCGGCCTACTCCATCTGCGACCTGGGCGACCGCGTGCTCCCGGCGATCCTGCCGATCCAGCACACCTGCACCCCGGACCTGAAGATCCGTGCCCAGGACATGTCCCCCGGGCAGCTGGCGGGCACCTGCACCAGCCTGGTCAACCAGGACGCGTACTTCCACCGGGTCATCGGCGACAAGGGGGCGATCCCCGGTGACGTGAACACCAACCTCGAGGTCGTCGTCTTCGACGACTACACCCAGTACTCGCTGTACGCCTGGGCCATCTACAACATCGACGTCGACAACGGCGGCATGTACGAGGAGGGCAACCCGGCCGCCGCCGGCAACCAGGCCCGCTTCATCGCCCACGAGGCCCACTGGCTGCGCCCGGCCTTCCAGATCTGGAACCTCAACCACGAGTACACCCACTACCTCGACGGCCGCTACAACATGGCCGGCGACTTCGAGGCCAGCCTGACCACGCCGACCATCTGGTGGGTCGAGGGCATCGCCGAGAACGTCTCGTTCGGCTACCGGGGCGAGCGCAACGCCGACGCGATCGCCGAGGCGGGCAAGAAGACCTACAAGCTCAGCGACCTGTTCGACACCGTCTACGGCCAGGACGCGGACCCCGAGGTCAACTCGAACCGGGTCTACCGGTGGGGCTTCCTCGCGGTCCGCTACATGCTCCAGGCCCACCCCGCCGACGTCGAGACCGTCCTCGGCAAGTACCGCACCGGCGACTGGAACGGGGCCCGCGCCTTCCTCAAGCAGACCATCGGGACCAGCTACGACGCCGGCTTCGCCACCTGGCTGACGACCACGTGCGCGACCAACGACTGCGGCCCCCTGCCGGAGGCCCCGTCCACCCCGGTGTGCACCCTCAGCGACCCCCGTCAGTTCGACAAGAACTGCCGCCGGGACAACCTCGCGGCCGCCGCCGGCAACTACAGCTACCACTTCGTGTTCCTGCCGGCCGGCGTCAAGCAGCTGACCATCACCAGCAGCGGCGGCACCGGCAACGCCGACCTGTACTACGGCGGCAGCACCTGGGCCACCACCGGCAGCCACCAGGCGAAGTCCGCCAACGCCGGCAACGGCGAGACCCTGACGATCGACAACCCGCCGTCCGGCTGGGTCTACTTCAGCCTCGCGGCCGCGCAGGACTTCAGCGGCGTGAGCGTCTCCACGCAGTCCAAGTAGGCAGGTCCGCCCGGGCCTGAGCGTGACGGCGGTCCTTGCCATCCGATCCGGATGGCAAGGACCGCCACTCGCGGCCTCTCAGCGGCCTCTCAGTCGAGACAGAACTCGTTGCCCTCGACGTCCTGCATCACGAGGCAGGACCCGTTGTCGTCATCGGCGAGCAGCAGTCGCACGCGTGCGGCGCCGAGTGGGATCAGTCGTGCGCATTCGGCCTCGAGCGCGGCCAGGCGCTCTTCCCCCACGAGCCCGGTGCCAACCCGCACGTCGAGGTGCAGCCGATTCTTGACGACCTTCCCTGGCTCTGCGTCCGCGCGTGCGGCGGACAGGCGAGCGAGGCCTCGAAGACGAGGCACCCGTCATCGCCCTGCCGGCGACGGTACGCGGCTCACCAGCGCTCAGGGGGCCGGGCCGGGGTTCAGGTGAGCGGGGGTTCGCCCGGCCTGGGGTCCGTGGCTGCCACGCCGTCCCGTGGTGTGGCATCCGTGGCTGCCACGAGTTCCCCCATGCGGAACAGCCGCTGCCAATAGGACGGGCTGTCCCCCTCACCCAGTACGGGGAGGATCTCGCCGAGTTGGGCCATGTGCCAATGCATCATGCGGAAACGCCAGTCGTCCAACGTGCCCGCATTGCGCAACCAGGTGTCCACGCACCCGGAGATGTCCGCGTCGACCATGACAAGGTCGAAACCCGCCCGGTCCGCACCCGCGAGCCCCTGCGGGAACGGGACGGGCCCGTGCTCCTTCGACAACAAGGTCACAGCAGCGATGAGTTCGGGTTCCTGGTTCATCCTCTGATCATCGCTGAAGGCCGCCGGAGGGGCACCCGCATTTGCCCGCCTCCCGCCGATGTCCCGTCGGCTATTTCTCCGCGTCGCGTGCGGCGGTGGCCACGTCCGACAGGACGGTGGCGGGTCGGCCTCCGGGCTCAACGGCCTTGCCTATGTTCTGTTTCATGTCCTGGCTCACCCCGGCCCAGGACTTCTTTCCGACGGGGTAGAGCCTGGAGGCGGGGAGCGCTTCGAGGAAGACCCGGAGCGATGTCGCCGTGGGGTCGGGGGATCTCACCATGGCCTGGTAGCCACTGGTGGTGACCGGCAACAGGCCGTACTTGCTCGTGAACGCGGACACGTTCTTCGCCTCGTACAGATGGTCCAGGAAGTCGCCGGCCTCCTTGGCGTGGCCGTTCTTGAAGGCCATCGCCCAATCCGCGACGCCCATGGCCGTGGGCTCGGAACCGTCCTGCGTGGGCAGCGCGACCGTGCCGATCCTGATCCCCTTCTCCTGCGCCTGCTTGATCAGTGTCGGGTGTCCGTTGAGGATGCCGACCTCTCCCCGGGTGAAGGCGTCGAAGGCTCCCTGGCGATCGAGCCTGCCCGGTTCGACGGGCCCGGTGAGTCCCTGTCCGACCAGCTTGTCCCTCAGGAACTCGAAGGTCTTCACGTTCTCCGCCGAGTCGATCGCGTACGCGTCCGAGTCGTTGGTGTAGCCGCCGCCACCGGACAGCATCCACATCATCGACTCGGCCTGCGCCTCCTCGGGCCCCAGGGGCAGCGCGAAGGGGGTGGCCACCCCCGCCGCCTTCAGCTTCTTCGCCGCGGTCACCAGATCGGCCCAGGTCCGGGGCTGCCACTGCGCGGAGGGGTCCCGCGGGATGACGCCGGCGTCGGCGAGCAACGCCTGGTTGTAGAAGAGCAGCCGGGTGCTCGCGACGAACGGCATGCCGTACTGCTTCCCCCTGATCTTTCCGGCGTCGGCCAGCGGGGCGAGGAAGTCGGCTTCGGTCCTGATGGAGAGCAGTTCGTCGGCGGGGTAGAGCTTGCCGGCCTCCCCATAGTCGGCGTAGGCGCCGATCTGCGCGATGTCGGGCGCGTTGCCGTCCTTCACCATCGCCGCGACCTTGGCGTCCACCTCCGACCAGGACACCACTTCCACGTCGACCTCGACCCCGGGGTTGGCCCTCTCGAACTCGAAGGCGAGGCTGTCCCAGTACGGCTTGCTGGAATTCAACGGGTTGTCGCCGTACTCGGCCGCCACGACCCGCAGGGTGACACCGCCCGAGGCGGTTCCGCTTCCGCAGGCGGTCAGGGTGAGGGAGACCAGGCACATGGCGGCACCGGCCGCCGTCAGGCTCAGGAAAGCGCGCTGCACGTCTTGATCCACCTCTCGTCACATGACTACTGGGCGTATGGTCTACACCACATTTGGGTCACAACCACACCCCCTGGCACCACGGAATTTCGACCGGGTCCGGATCGGTCCGAGACATACTAGCCATGGACATAATAGCTATGTACTGTATCTGGCATGAGCATGAGTTCACCCGGTCCGACGCCCGGCTTCCTGGTCTGGCGGCTCGCCAACAAGTGGCGCGTCGCAGTCGATCGCGCAGTGGCCCCGCTGGACCTCACCCACGCGAAGTACTCGCTGGTCGCGTCGCTGTACGGGATGCAGCAGGCGGGCGAGCGGCCCAGTCAGCGCCGGCTCGCCGACCACACGGGCCTGGAAGCGCTGTACGTGTCGAAGCTGGCGCGTGCTCTGGAGTCGGCCGACCTGATCGAGCGGACCCGCGATCCCCGCGACCCGCGCGCCGTACAACTGGCGCTCACCGACCGCGGGCTGGTCGTCACACGGCAGGCCATCGCGATCGTCCAGGACCTGCACCAGCAGTTGCTGGAGCCGCTCGGCGGCCCCGACACCCCGCGGACACGGGCGTTCACCAACGAACTGCGGACCCTGCTCGCCCCACCGCTCGCTCCATCCGCACCGGACGACGACCACATCGAGGGGACAACACCATGAGCAACACCAGCACCAGCACCGACGCCGCCGCCACGCCTGCCGCCGCACCCACCGACGCCCGCGCCCTGGGCCTGGCCCACTACGCCGCCCGCGGCGTGCTCGAACACGTTCTGGCCCGGCACGGCGTCACCTTCCAGCAGCAGATCGCCCTGCGGGCCGCCGTCACCACCGACATTCCGCAGACTCCGGACGAACTCATCGCCCAGGTCCAGGGCTCCCTCAAGACCGGACCCGCCGACATCCGCTCCACCCTCGACGAACTGCTCGCCGGGGAACTGCTCGTCACCGACGGCCCGCACCTGCTCCCCACGGACGCGGGGCGCGCGCTGTTCGCCGCCATCGGCGCGGACACCGCACCCGTAACCGCCCGCGTCTGGGGCTCGATCCCCACCGAGGACCTCGCCACCGCCGGCCGCGTACTCGCGCTGGTCACCGAGCGCGCCAACGCGGAACTGGCGAAGCTCACCGCATAGCCGCGGGCGAGGACGCTTCGGCCGCGGCCGGGCCCGCTCCGCGCCGCGGTCTCACGCGGCGGCGCCGTCGGCTTCCGTGGTGGACCGGGTCCGCGACCGGCGCCGCCGGCTTGGAGCGAACTCCCGTTGGGGACGAAAGCCCTGCCAAACAGGGCTGATTGGCTCGAGAGCCAGGTCAGACCATGTTCGAACGCCTCCGCGCCCCGCGGAAGGCGGTCGCCGCGGGCGCCGGCATCTCGGCTCCCGCGTTCCACGACATCTACCACCCCTACCTGGACGCCGTGTGGGCCTACCGGCAAGCCGTCCACGACGAGCTGGAGGGCCGCGCCCTCCGTCCCGCCGACTTCGGCTGGTCCGCGTGGGACGGCCGTGAGCGATGCCCGCACTGCGGAGAGCGCGGCACCGACACGGCAGCCGGATAGCGCCCCCCGCCGCGCCCCGGCCCCGCGGGGGCGCGGTCAATCCGCCTGGCGGGCGAGGACGTAAAGCAGTGGACAGCCCTGGGGCGCCGGGTGATCATCTCCGCGATGGACAACACACCTCTCGCCACCTGTAAAAGCGTCCGCTTCGTCGAGCTCAACGCGAAGGCACTACGGGCTCTGGCCGACGGCGACCTCGCCGGCGGCAGCGCCGAAGCCGGGATCGCCCTTGACGAACACTTCGTCAGCGACCGAGCCCGCTGGATCTTCGACTACCGCGCCAACCAGCTCGCCGAAGACCCCTCCGCCGCGCCCTGGACCACGCGGGCCGCGGTCTCCGTACCGGACGGCGTCGTCATCGGCGACGCCGGCTTCCACGGACCGCCGGACGAGGCCGGCATGATCGAGGTCGGCTTCACCGTCGTGCCCGCACACCGACGCCAGGGCTACGCACGCGCCATGCTGAACGCGCTGCTCGCCAGAGCCGCCGCCGAACCCGGGGTCAAGACCGTGCGGGCCAGGGTCAAGTCCGACAACAGCGCCTCCCTGGCCACCCTCGCCGGCTTCGGCTTCACGCCCGTCGGCGAACAGGGAAACCAGCACGACGGCCTGGTGATCGTGTTCGAGATCGCGGCAGACGCGATCCAGGCCGGATAGCCAAGCGGCCCCGGCGACCACCATGGGCAGCGCCGTCGAATCCTCGACGCCCGGGGCAGAAGAGCCCCGACCGGCCCGGGGGGGTGGGGCCGGTCGGAGCGGGCCCCGGCGGCCGGGGGAGGCCGGCCGGGGAGTCAAAGGGTGTCCCGCACCCACACACCTTGAACGATCAACGAAAGCGGATCGTTCCCACCACCACTGTGTGATCACGGACACGCCGCGCGCGGGGGCGTCGCCATCGGCCGGAGTGACCGCAGGTGGCGGGTCGGCGTTGTCCCGGGCATGGATACCGACGACGAAGACTTCCTCGGCGTGCTGGTGGACGCCGTCACCGAGACCCGCCTCAAGCTGCTCACCGGCGACGAAGCCCGGGCGGTCATGATGCTCCTCGTCGCGCTCGAGGACGAAACCCGCTCCGAGGAAGTACGTCGGGCCGCCGGAGAGATGCGCTTCCGCCTTGCATCGCGCCTGGCCCTACCCGTCGGCTCCCCCTAGTACTCCAGCTGTAGATCGTGATCTTCATGTCTGGGATGCGGCTTGTCGCTGGTAATGGCTGGTGCGTGATCGCTTTTGATGGCGGCGTCGCCAGTCGGACCAACCGACCCGGTGGGCCGCATCGCGGAGAGGCCGGATGGCGAGGGTGATGGACAAGCGCTGGACCTCGTTGCAGGACAGCGGGACCAGGTCGTCAGAGATGGACTGTCGGGCGTGTTCGTTCGCACGGACCACCGCGAGGAAGGCGTGGGCGAGCATCGCAAGGTCGTAGAACCGCTGTCCCTTCGCGCCGCGTCCGGCCGAGAGCTTCTGCCAGGCCCGCTTCGGCACCTTCCGGGCCAGGGCATCGGCGCGGAACGTGCCCGCACCGGTGGTCACTTCGGCCGAGCAGGCCACCGCGAGGACATAGCCCATGCGGCGTTCCTCCAGGGCGGATCGCAGTTTCGGGTTGCCGCCATGGACCTCGTCACCGGTGACCCGGTCCACGCGGTGTCCGGCATCCATGAACCGTTCGATCATCGTGCGGGCCAGCTCCGGCTTGGTCGCGAAGACGGTTTCCTCGCCGAGCCCTGGCGCCCGGCAGCGGTCCGGGTCGCCCGTCCAGGAGCGCGGGACGTACAGCTCCCGGTCCACCGCCGCGTGTCCCCGGGCGCCGGCGTAGACGAGGTAGACGGCGACCTGGGAGTTCTCGATCCGTCCCGCGGTGCCTGTGTACTGGCGTTGGACCCCGGCGGTGTGGGTGCCCTTCTTCACGTCGCCGGTCTCGTCGACGACCAGCACCGCTGCATCGTCGTGGAGGTGCTCGACGACGTATTCGCAGACGTCGTCGCGGACGGCATCGGCGTTCCAGGACGCCCGGCACAGCAGGTGCTGCATGCCGTGCCGGGTTGCCTCGCCGGCCCACTCCGCGATCGTCCAGCAGTTCTTGCGCGGCAGGTCCGACAGCAGGCCCAGCACCAGCCGCCCGGCCCGTAGGCGAGGTTCACAGCGGGCGAACCGGCCCGCTATGCGCCCCATGGCCACCTCAAACGCCTCCCGCCAACGTGCGGGATTTATGCTGCGACCAGTGGCCACCGTCTCGCCGTCAGTCCACACACCCACGATGATCAACGGCTGCCGCATCTGTTCCCGTAACGGCCCCACCAGCAAGATCACAATCCACACAGCTGGAGCACTACAGTCCGCTTACGGCCCCGCGGGCCTTTGAGAGCGCTCTGCATCGTCCCGCGAACCCCTCCTTCAAGGGGCGCGGAAATCCGTGGACGGACCCGCGGAAGATCACGTACCGTGTGGCTTCACGCCCTGAGATGGATGGAAGGAGGCGAGTGCCGTGCAGTTCACACCTTTCCAGCGCTCCCTCTTCCGCTATCCCGGCGTAGTTCGTCAGTTCTGACCGGGAGCGCTCCAAGCAGCCTGTATCCCGGAGGAATCCATGACCGATACGGTCATCCGCGCGCTCTCCGCGAGCGACGCACATCTTTTCGACGCACACCCCGACCCGCTCGGCGCCGGTGAAGGCCACCGGCGTACCCGGTTCCGCCCCGACTGGAAGCGCGTCGCCCTGCGCGACGGCGAGGTCGTCGCACGCGGTGCGTGGTGGGGCGGCCCCGACGACTCGGAGCCCGTCAACATCAACTGGTTCGACGTGGCCGAGGGCGAGGAGGAGGCCGGGGCCGAACTCCTGCGCTCCGCTCCCTGGCAGGTCGAACTCGAGATCAACCTGCCCGGCGGCTGGCGGGAAAAGACCTACCTGCGCGCCGGAGCCGAGGCGCGCTTCGCCGCCGCACGAGCCGCAGGGTACGAACTCCTGGTGGAACGCTTCCTGTACCGCTGGACCCCCGAGCGAGGTCTGCCCGAGCGGCCCGGACGCCTGCGCTTCAGCGCCGAACCCGACGACACCGTGTTCTTCGACGCGTTGCGCCGCATCCACTCCGCCACCCTGGACGCCCACGCGCTCAGGGCCATCGAGGAGGGCGGCCTCGACCAGGCCGCCCAGGAGGAACTCGACTTCTTCCACTGGTGCCCCTCCCCACGGGAATGGTGGCAGATCGCACACACGCCGGAGGGCGACCTGGCCGGCATCCACATCCCGGCCCACAACCCCTCCGGCCCGACGATCGGCTTCATCGGAGTCGTCCCGGAACAGCGCGGTCGCGGCTACGCCTACGACCTCCTCGCGGAGTGCACCCACCTCCTCGTCGAGCAAGGCGCGGAGTTCGTCAGCGGAGCGACGGACCAGGCCAACTTCCCCATGGCCGCGAACTTCGCCAAGGCTGGCTTCCCCGTCATCCGTGAACGCATCAACTTCCGGCATGCCGGCCGACAGTGAACGTGCAGGATCTACGCTGTGGAGTGGCCACCGTCTCGTCGTCAGTCCACACCGACGATGATCAACGGCGGCCGCGCCCGTTCCCTTGCAGGCCCCACCAGCAAGATCACGATCTACAGCTGGAGTACTAGGCATGACCGCCTTGACCGGGTCGGTCGTACGGGGACGCGCCCGGCTACTTGGATTCGATCCGTCCGACCGGGTCGGGGTCGGCGGTCAGCGCGTCACAGGCCGTTCGCCAGGCGTTGGCGTCGAGGCCGAGCTCGGTGCGGAGGTAGGCCGAGGTGAGACGCGCGAGGGCGGAGACCCGCCCGGGGTTCTCGTCCGTGGTCTCGGCGGCGTCGTATCCGGCGATGCCGCCGAGTCCGTGCTCCGCGTCGAACAGGGTGAGCAGGGTCTTGGGGCCGGGGGCGAGGGCATAGGGGTCGGCGTGCCAGTCCGGCCCCATGTCCGTGAAGTGCCGGGAGTCGTCCTTGTCGCCGGTGACGACCAGCGCGGGTGTGGCCATCGTGGAGAAGTCGAGGGTCCGGAAGAAGGGCAGCCGCTCGCCCATGGACGCGTGGATGACTTCGCCCCGGCCCGGTGCGGCGAGCACGACACCGGCCTTGATCCGCGGTTCCAGAAGGCTCACGACCTCCCCGCTGTCCGGTTCGGTGACCTGGGCGCCCAGCAGGAGGCTCGCGGTGAAACCTCCGAAGGAGTGTCCGGCGACGCCGACCTTGCTGCGGTCGACGCGCCCCGCGAGCTGCGGCACCGCGTTCTCGATCACGTCCAGCCGGTCGAGGATGTGCGTCATGTCCTCGCCGCGCGAGCGCCAGAAGAAGGGGGCTCCAGGGGCATCGGCAAGGCGGCCGGCCAGGGTCCGGGAGCTGAGGTGGGTCGGCTGGATGACGACGAACCCGGCCCCCGCCCACAAGCCGGCGATCGGCGCGTAGCCGTTCAGCGAGGAGAGGTGGTTCGAGCCGCCGTGGCCGTGGGAGAGGAGGATGACGGGAAGGCCGGTTCCGGTGGCGGGTGCGGAGACCCGCACCTGGAGGTCCGCGGGACGGCCGGGTACGGACAGCACCAGCGGGCCGTAGGACACGACCGGGACGGGCGGGCCGAACGTGTCGGCAAGGGTGGTCTCGGTGGGTGTGTTCATGAGGGGTGGTTCCTTTCTGTGCCCCGCGGCGCGCGACGGGCGCCGGGCAGCAGGCAGGCAGGCAGGCAGGCAGGCCAGGAGTGCCCCATTCGGGTAGCCTGAAACGGAGCGTCGCTCCATTTACTATGTGGAGCGCTGCTCCGCTTTGTCAACGGTGTCGGAAGGAACGCGAGATGCCCGAGATGCCCACCGAGAGCCCCACCGGGCAGGTGTCGGCCCGGAGCAAGCGGACCGACGCACAGCGCAACCAGCAGGTCATCCTCACCGCGGCCGCCGAGGTGTTCCTCGGTTCCGGCGTCGACGCGCCGATCCGCCAGATCTCGGCCCGCGCGGGCGTCGGGATGGCCACGATCTACCGCCACTTCCCCACGCGGGCGGACCTCGTCACCGCCGTGTACCGGCACCAGATCGAGGCGTGCGCCGAGGCCGGCCCCCACCTGCTGGCCACTGCCGGGACCCCGCTCGCCGCGCTGCGCCAGTGGATCGACCTCTTCGTCGACTTCCTGGTCACCAAACACGGGCTCGCCGACGCCCTGCAGTCCGACAGCGACCGCTTCGCCACCCTGCACACGTACTTCCTCGACCGCCTGCTGCCCGTCGGCACCCAACTGCTCGACGCCGCGACCGGCTCCGGCGAGATCAGGCCCGGCGTGCAGGCCTACGAGCTGATGCGCGGCATCGGCAATCTCTGCGTCGGGCGCGACAGCGACCCGCGCTACGACCCCCGCCGACTGATCGACCTGCTCTTCCAGGGCCTGCAGGCACCCCGGCCCTGACCCAGGCGGAGAAGACCGAACTCACCGAGAAGCTGGAGACGTGACCCTCATGACCAGCCCCCAGCAGGACGACATCCCGGTTCCCGAACACGGCGCCGTTCCGGGCGGATCGGTTCCGCTGACCTCCCACGTGAAGGCGGGGCCCGGCGGGGCCATGACCGACGAGGTCGGCGTCATCACCGGCGACGTCACCCTGACGAGCGAGGCCGGCCCGGACGGCACCGCCCGGGTCCGCATCCAGTACACGGGCGCGGACGAGTGGTACACCCTCACGGGCAGCCCGGCCCCGCTCCCGCCGGAAACCCTTGCCGCCTTCCACGAACGCGTCGTCGACGCCGTCCGGGCCGGCGGCGCGGCCGAGGTACCCGGTCCACGGCAATGAGCCCCGTCAGCGGCCGTCGCGGCGCCACTCGTAGCGCCACACCGCATCGAGTTCGTCCTCGTGCGGGGTGCCGGGCGGCGCCGGGGGAAGGCGGCGCGCCGCTTCCACGCAGCGCTCGTCGTGGTGCAGCGCGAGCCCGTACACGGCGGTGACCTGGACTCGGCGGTCCGCGTCGTCCAGCAGGGCGGCCATGGCATCGGTGAAGACGGGACCGCGGTCCCCTCCCTCGGCAACCGTGAGACAGGCGGCCCGGCGTACGACCGTGTCCACGTCCGTCATCAGCACCAGCAGTGCCTCACGGACATCATCGGGGAAGGCCGGCGCCTCGGGCCATGTGCCGACCCTGCGCGCCACCGCGCACCGTACCCCGGGGTCGCGGTGGCCGGCGTAGGGCACGAGGGCCGCAAGAGCGCGCGGATCGGTGAGCTCGCCGAGCGCGACCAGCACCTCGATGAGCACGGCGAGGTCCTCTTCCCCGGTCGACCAGTCGGTGAAGAAGTCCAGGGCGGGACCGGCGAACGCGTCCTCGTCGCTGTTGTCGAAGAGGTGGGTCAGCCGAAGCACCTCGGCGCCGAACAACCGGTGGGACGGCTCCGGATGGGTGCGCAGCGCCGCGGCAGCCGTCCAGGTCTCCTGGTCGCGACGGTTGGCCAGCAGGATGGTGACATCGCCCCAATCTGAGTGGTCCTGGGCGTGGCCCAACGCGCGTGCCATCAGCTCCTCGAAGGAAGTGCGGATGCCGAGCAGTTCCTCCAGGCGCGTGAGGATCGCCGCGTGCCCGTCGCGAACGGTCATTCCCCCGAGGGAGTACGCGTCGACGCTGTGGTAGTCGTCGTCCTGAACCCGGGTACGGACAAGGGCGTCCCGGGAGCCCGTGAGGCGCCGCAGTTCGGCTTCGACCCCCGTCTCGTGCCGGCGGCGCGCGAGATCCCGCATCTCCAGCAGCTCGGACTCGCCGTACCTGCCCCGCACCCGCTCGTCCAGGAGCACCTCGACGAGCGCGGGCGAGCCCGAATCCACCGCTTCGCGCAGTGGTGGCAGCTCGTCCGGTCCGCACTGCCCGGGGTCGGCGCCGTGGTCGAGCAGCCGTTGGGCGATGGCTCCCGAGTGCGTTCGGACGGCCAGGCAGAACGCCGCGTCCAGCATGTCGGGGTCGACGTACCGCCGAAGCAGGCTCTTCACCAGGGCGGTGTCTCCGGCCCGCACCGCGGAGATGAGGGGAGGACCGCTGTCCGCCGCACTCCTCGCACCGCTATCCATGTCCACCCATGTCTCTGCTCCCCCTGTCGCGTTTTCGCAGCTCGTGAAGTGTAGGGGGAGCGAACAACGGGGCCTACTGGGTGACGATGTCCTCGCACACCGGCTTCGGCGGCGCCTTCGCGATCACGCCCCGCCAGTAGTCGGCCTCCTGGGCCGCGCCCCGGCGTGCGGGCTGGATCAAGGTGGAGAACGCCGTCGTCCCCGGCCGCGCTTCCAGGTCGCCGGGGCCGATCGCGACCACGTACCGCTGCCCCGGCTCCATCACCACCTCGCGGTTCGAGGTGTCCACCGTGAACGAGCCGGGCGCCCCGCCCGGCTCCACCCGCTGCGACACCCCGATGACCGGGGCGAACTTCCCCTTCATCACCTCCACGACCCGTACCGGCGTCGTGACGAGCTGAGGATTCTCGGCGCCGACGGCCTCGGGGTCGTGCACGGCCTCGCCGGTGGCCTCCACCACGGCGATGCCCTGCGCACCGGTCGCCACCTCGGTGTCCGTGCCGCCGGACGGCGTCCCGCACAGGCTCTCGGTGCTCTCGCTGCTCTCGCTGCTCTCGGTACGCGCATCCCCGGCGCTCTCCCAGGCGTACCAACCGCCGCCCCCGAGGAGCACGGTGGCCGCCGTCCCGGCAATCGCCCACGTCTTCACGCTCATGATCAGCCCCACAGCTTCGAGTAGTTGGCCTTGTCGACGTCCTGGGGGAGGTCGAAGTATTCGTGGGCGGCGGGCCACATCAGGGACCGCACATAGCCCGGCCCGCCCGCGTCGGACTTGTGGCACAGCCCCAGGGCGTGGCCCAGCTCGTGCGCCGCGATCTGCCGGCGCTTGGTCCGGCCGGCGTTCTTCATCGCCGCCGTGTTGAACCGGATGTAATCGGTCTGGCCGGGACCTCCCCGGTGGTTCCACTTGGCGGCGGCGATGTCCTTCGGGTCGTCGTAGTCCACGAACTCCAGGTCGTTGACTCGCCCTTGACGCACGGCGCGGCGGCGACGGCTGCCGCCGGGGGCGGGGCGAGCAGGAGCAGGGCGGCGGCCGCCGACAAGGCCGCGGACATGCGCTTCATCCCGCCCACGGTAGGGCTCCGCCCGGCGGGGCCGATCGTTTCCTCACCCCCCGCGGCAAGGCAGTTCGCCTTCCACCCTTCGCACGGTTGTACTGCAGTACTGCCCAGACCCAGACCCCGCCTCCGGCGACTTCGAGCTGTTCCCCCGGGCGGCCCGCCAGGGCGACGCCGGCCAACCCCGGAGCAGAGTGTTCCGGGGCACCCGACCGGGAACTCCCCACCCATGAGCATCATCATCACCGTCCTGGCGTGGAGCCCTCTCGCGGTCTTCCTCTACTGGGTACTGGCCGAGGTCATCCGGGGCTGGGGCGAGCCGCGGGGCCCCGACGACAACGACGGAGTGGCGGACGAGGCCTGACGCCCGCCGGTGGGTTTCGCGCCGTCCCAGCGCCCGCGCGCTTAGCATGCGGGCATGGAGATCCATGTGGGCCAGGTGGCGCTCCACTACGTGGAGCACGGGACCGGGCGACCCGTGCTGGTGCTCCACGGCGCCGGAGTCGACCACCGCGAGACCGAAGCCTGCTTCGAAGTGGTTCTCGACGGCGTCGCGGGTCTGCGGCGGATCTATCCCGACCTCCCCGGAATGGGCCAGACCGTCGCTCCCGAAACGCTGCGCAGCGCCGACGACGTCCTCGACACGCTGCTCGCCTTCGCGGACGAGGCCGCGGACGGCGCCCCGTACCTCCTCATCGGGCACTCGGCGGGCGCGTACTTCGCGCAGGCGATGGCCGCGAGGCGCCCGGCGGAGGTCGCCGGTCTCGCGCTCGTCTGTCCGCTGCTGCCCGGACTGCGCGACGTACCGGAGCACCGCGCGGTCGCCGGATCGGGTGAGATCGGCGACGACGTCTTCCGGAGCTACTTCGTGATCCAGACCCCGGAGATGCTCGACCGGTACGAGCGTTACGTCGCCCCGGCCGCGGCGCTCGTCGACCAGGCGGCGCTTGAGCGGATCGGCGAACGGTGGACGCTCGCCCCCGTTCACGCGGCGGCGTACGCGGGTCCGACCGTGATCGTGGCGGGCCGGCTGGATTCGACGGTCGGGTACGCCGCCGCCGCCGACCTCGTCGACCACTACCCACACGCCTCGCTCGCCGTGGTCGACGACACGGGACACGCGCTTCCCCACGAGCGACCGGAACTCCTGCGCGCCCTCCTCCTCGAGTGGCTCACGCGCGTCGAACGCTCGAGCTGACCTGCCGCTGACGCCGCCTGCTCGTCTGGTCGTCTGGTCGTCTGGCCGTCCAGAGGTCCTTCACGACGAACTCCTCTACGGCGCACAGAGGATGCGGGGACCTCCGCGGCGCCGTGGCCAGTCGGTCGCATCGACGTCTTGCCGGTCAACCCCGGGACCGCAAGCATGACGTGCACACGCCAGACACCCCCATCCACTCGCTGACCGATGGAGAAGACGATGCGCAGACACAAGACCGCCGCCGCCCTGGGAACCCTGATCCTCACCTTGGCCAGCCTGTTCGTCGGATCCGCCGGCACGGCCCAGGCGGCCGCCCAGTCCTGTTACGGCTCCGGCCGGAGCTACGCGAGCGACGAGGGCAATTACTGGCCGCACGGAGACGCCCTCGCGGTCTCGACGTCGAACTGCAGCGACATCAACGTCAAACCCGGCTCGGGTACTTACGTGCGCACCTGCTTCGTCCCCTCCAGCGGCGGCTGGTACTGCAACGGCTGGCGCTGGATCAACGGCGGGTCCTGGGGGCTTGCCGCGACCGACGTGAAGGACGGAACCAAGTTCTACCTGGCCTTCGACCGCCACTCCACGGGATCCGTCGCCTACTGATCCACGCCGACGGAACACCGACCGGGGTGCGGGGGGTCGCCGAAGAAGCCGTGGCGCGGCTGCTCTTCGTCGGCCCTCGCACCCTCCGCGGGGCGCCCGCCCGGTCGGGGCCTCCCTCTCGCGGCGCCGAACGGCAGCCGCGCAAGCGAAGGAGATCGTCCTTGACGCACGGACAGAGCACACGGCCGGACCCCCGGAGCGGACGCGGCAGGAAGCCGGCGGCGTGGGTCCGGGCTTCGCGCTGGGCCCTCGCCTGTGCGACCGTCGCCGCGCTGGCCCTGTCAGGCTGCACCCGGGCCGGCGACGACCGGATCCCCGACGGGCCGGCCGCGACCACGCCCGTACCCGAGGGCGACGCGTTCTACGACCCTCCGAATCCGCTGCCCCCGGGCAAGCCCGGCACGGTGATCCGCCAACGCCCCTTCGCTCCACCGGAGTCGACGCTGACGCTGGCGTCGCACACCTTTCTGGTCATGTACCTGAGCACCGGGACCAACGGCAAGCCGGTGGCCGCGAGCGGGCTGGTGACCGTACCGGACGGCCCCGCGCCCGCCGGGGGACGGCCTGTCGCCGCGGTGGACCACGGCACGATGGGCATCGGCTCGCTGTGCGGCCCGTCCCGCATGCCCGCCTTCGCCGGGCTGGAGGACTCCAGCCCGGTCGCGAAACTCCTCGCGCGCGGATTCGTCGTCGCGCAGCCCGACTACATCGGAGTGGGGGTGACCGGGGTCAGGCACCCGTACCTCAACGGCAAGTCCGCCGCGTACGCCACTCTCGACATCCTTCGCGCCGCTCGCGGGATCGACCCGGGTACGGGCGCGACGAGCCTCGTCTACGGCGGATCGCAGGGCGGGCACGCGGCGCTGTGGAGCGCGCACCACGCCGCCGAGTACGCTCCCGACGTCGACCTCAAGGGCGTGGTCGCCAACGCGCCGGCGGTCGGGTTCGAGTGGATGCCCGACCTGTTCGCCCAGCAGAGTTCGATCGCCACTCCCTACGCCGGGATGCTGCTGCTGCTCGTCAACGGGGCCTCGGCGGCCGACCCTGCGGTCAAGCCCGCCGAACTCCTCACCCCCGACGCGCTGGCCGCCGCGGACCACATGTGGACGGAAACCTGCATCTCCGGGGACACCGTGATCCCGCCCGCCGAGAACATCCTGCGGCCCGGCGCCGATCTGGGACCGCTCAACGCCGCCCTCAAGGCCAGCGCCGCCGGCGAAGTCACCACCAAGGTCCCGGTGCTGCTCCCGCAGGGGGGCAACGACGTACTGAGCAGTCTCAACCAGGGGCTCGCCCGGCAGCTGTGCGACAAGGGCGTGAACCTGGACTTCAAGCACTACCCCGACCAGGGGCACACCCTCAGCGACGGCCCGCTGGACGATGCGGTCGCCTGGATGGACGCGCGGCGCGCCGGTACGCCGGTCTCCGAGAGCTGCGTGTTCTGAAAGGCGCCGACGAGCGAGCGTGGCCGCCCGGCGGTGGAGCGTGAGCGCGCGTGTCCGGCGCCGGCCGCTGTCACCGCCCGGCGCCGGGGTGGGCGATGCCGAAGAGGACCACGGCCAGCTCGTCGGTCACCCTCTCGACTTCCAGGACCTGGGTGCGGACCGGTTCGGGCAGGTGCGCCCGCTCCCACAGGGCCATCGGCTGGTCCGCGGGGCGGGCCGCCCACAGTCGTTCGAGGTCGGCTGCCGCATGGGCCAGTGATCCCGCCGCGTCGTGCGCGACGGAGCCGACGGCGCCGCCCAGCGGGTCACCGGCCGATCCCCGCGGGCCGAACGGCGCGAACTCGGGGACCTCTCCGAGGGTGAGGACGGTGGAGGTGATGTGGGGCATCCGCAGCACCCGCTGCACCCAGGCCGGACCCGGCACCCCCCGGGGCAGCCTCGGGAAGTCCGGGGCGGCGACCAGCGTGCGGTGCACGAGCTCCGCGTACCGGCGGTGCTCGCGCGCAGGCGTCCAGGCCCCTCCTTCCAGGGCGAGCTCGAGCCTGCCGATCTGCGCACGGGCGTGATCCACACCGCCCTTCCATTCCGGCTCCAGGTCCGGGATCCCGGCCGCCCTCACCGCGCGCGCACGGTCACCGAGCAGCAGCAGCGGGGGCGGCGGGCTCGCACCCCCGGTCCCCTCCAGGTCCAGGTCCAGGTCCCGGTCCCGGTCGTTCTCGCCGTGCGCCACGACGTGATCCTCGAGGACCTGGCGGGCCCGGCGCTGACGCTTCGCATCCCCGACCAGCCGGAGCCAGCCCTCCTCGGTCCGCGCCCGCGCCTCGCCGGTGTCCAGGGCTCCTTGGTGGAGCCGGCCGGTGTGGACGCCGTCGACCCAGCCGAACAGCTCGGGCAGCTCGACGTCGTCCACCAGGACGTCCGCCTCGCGGGCGGCACGGCACACCGCGAGCGCCAGCAACGCGACGACGGGCATCCACCGCGACGTGAACTGCGCGCCGTCGGGCGCGTCCGGGCGGCCCGGCCGCGGTCCCGACGGGCCGGGCACGGACCGGTTGTCGTAGCCGGTGTGCCACACCACCAGCGCACCGCAGGTCATCACGGCACGCCGCCACGCGGCCATCCCGTACGCCGCCTCGTTGCGCCGCTCCCAGCCCTGCCCCTCAGCCACGACCCGTTCCCTCCGCCGCCCCGACCACTCCCGCCACCCCGAAGGCTACGTACACCGGGCCCGGCGGGCTTCCGTGGAGGGCTACCGGGCGGCCTCGTATTCCTTGGCGAGCGATTCGGCCGCCTTGGCTCCGCCCTTGGCTTTGAAGTCGGCGATGACCTGGTCCCACTCCGACAGGGACAGCTCGACGAGCTGCTCACCTCGTACGGCGATCTCGACATCGTCTGGCTGGACGGGGAGTTCGAGCACACCGAGGACGAGTGGCGCTACGGGGAACTGCGCGAGCTGATCCGCGAGCGGCAGCCGCACGCCCTGGTCAACGACCGGTGCAAGGGGCACGGTGACTTCACCACCCCCGAGCAGCAGCTGCCGGTCGTCGCGCCCGCCGGCCTGTGGGAATCCTGCATGACCATGAACCAGACCTGGGGACACGTTCCGTCGGACGACACCTGGAAGTCCCCCCGGGCCATCCTGCACACCCTGGTCGAGGCGGCTTCGATGGGCGGCAACCTGCTGCTCAACGTGGGGCCGACGGGCGAGGGCGAGTTCCCGCCGCAGGCGGTGGAGCGGCTCGACGCGCTGGCGAGCTGGATGGAGCGGCACGGCGAGAGCGTCCACGGGACGCGGGCCGGGCTGAAGCTGTGGCAGTTCCACGGTCCCTCGACCGTGCGACGGCTGCCGGACGGCGGCAGCCGCCTCACCTGCACCTCACCATGCGCCCCTACGAGCAGATCACGGTGCGCGGGCTGCCCGTCGCCCGGGTCCGTGAGGTCACTGTGCTGGGGACCGGATCGGCCCTGGCCTGGGCGGTCCAGGCCCAGCGGCCCGATCACTGCTCGCACCTCGCTCGGCGGCACATGGGCGGGCCCCGGCGAGCGGACGATCGCCGACTGGCCGGGCCCACGACAGGCCGACGGCGGTAGGCCCGGCGCTCCAGTTGGAGCGATCAGTCGCCGTGCCGAACCCGTCCCGGGTGCGCCCGGTTGCGCCCGGGTGTCCGCCGCGCTCGGTGCGGCGGACACCCGGGCGTCCGCGATGCTCAGACGGAGAAGCCCGTGACCTTCCGCGGGGTCACCCGGACGATCAGCCGGAGCACCTCCTCCGGCTCGGCCGGCGGGTCCTCGCCCAGGTACTTCTGCGAGAGCGTGCGCGGCAGCGACCTCTCAGGGTCGTCGAGCAGCTCGACCGTGCCGCGGATGTCGACGGACCGGTACGGGTTCGCGGTGTCGAAGACCGTGAGGCTGACCCGTGGATCCCGTGCGAGATTCCGCGCCTTCTGGCGCCCGGCCGTCGTGGAGAACAGCACCGTGTCCCCCTCCCTGGCGATCCAGACCACCGATGTCTGCGGCCCGCCGTCGCGGTTCAGCGTCGCGACGGTGGCGAAGTTCCTCCGGTCGAAGGGCCCGCCCCCCAGGAACACAGTGCGTGCCCGACGATGTCGCCGCCCCGCCGCCATGGCAACATGGCTAACTTGATTCCTTGTCAACTCACCTGAGCAGAGGTCCACATGGAAGAGAAGGACACGTACGAGCACCCCACGCCGGAAGCCGCGGCGCTCGCCGCCCAGCGCGGGCTCGGGGAGTGGCGCCGGACGTTTCGGCGCAAGCCGAGCTGGGTGGCCAAGAAGCACAACGAGTCGCGGCTCTATCTGTACGACGGCGGGGTGGTCGTGCGGACCGCGCGGATATCCCGGGGGGACGACCTCTTCGAGGCCGCGTACGACTGGGGGACGCTGCGGGTCCTGCGGTACTTCAGCACCCGGGGGGACGCCCGGTACACCCTGCTCGACACGGGCGGCGTCGCGCTGAACATCGGCCCCGGGACCCGGGTCTTCCTCAAGGAGGACAAGCAGGCTCTCGGGATCACCTCGGTGGTCGAGGGCACGATGTTCGTCTGGCCGAGGTCGTGGGGGGAGTACATCGAGGAGTGTGTGGTGCGGGTGCAACTGCCCGGCGTGCTCGGGCGGATCGAGCGTGGTGAGACGGTGGACTTCGGGCCGTACAAGGTCGACCGGCGGGGGGTGGCGGGCCGGAAGCACGCGGCCGCCTGGTCGGAGATCGTCGACATCTCCGCGTACGACGGCACCCTGATGTTCAACAAGAAGCTCCGCAAGATGACCGTGGACAGCGTGCCGCTGCAGAACATCGCCAACGCGAACCTGTTCCTCAGCGTATGCCAGCGCTTCAAGGCCCAGGGCTGAGGGGAGGCGTTCCGTGACGGACCCACAGGACTCTTCGTCGCCCCGGCCTTGGGGAGATCCCCGGGAGGCCCTCCGGGAGGACCGGACCACCGTCCGGTTCCTCTTCGTGCTCGCGGTGGTGTTCTTCGTCATCGCCGCCTTCGTGGACTGGCCGACGGACAAGGCCGAAGTGTGCGGCAAGCTCGGCGCGTTGCGGTCGGCGAGCGGTTCGATCGAGGACGAGATCGGCGATCTGAAGGACGCCGCCGAGGACTACCGCGGCACGGATCAGGACGCGGTCCGGGCCGACGCCGACCGGATCGGCGACGACCTCCTGGACGGCTCGGGCCTGAAGTGGCTCGACCGGGCCGATATTGATCGCGCCACCGGCTCGATCCGCGCGCTCTGCGGCGCCGAACCCACCAGCGGCTGAGGGAGAGTACGACATGACCGACGGGACGACCACGGGCATCGACGTGCAGAGCATGGTGCTGGCCGTACTCACTCTCGCGCTCGGGGTGGCGGCGTTCGTGCTGACCACCGCCTGGGTGCTGCCGATCCTGATCATGCTCTGCGGGGTGCTCGCGCTGTTCATGGCCCGACAGCGGTAGTCAGGCGCCGCACCGGATCAGGATCGGCCTGCGCACGCGGGGGGCTCAGCAGGTGATGGTGACCTCGTGGACCACCGGCTGGGCCGGACGGGGGAACGAGGTCACGCCGAAGGTGCCGCGGACGGTCGAGCCGCACGGGACGGTGGTGACCGGACCGCGCACCTGAAGGTTCGCGGAGGTGAAGATGATCCGCTTGACCTGTGTTTGGGGCGGAGCGGACCCGACGACCTCCGTGGACAAGGTGGTGAGCAGTTCCTTCGCGGCGGGCGCCGGGCTGCCCGGGGAGGGCGGGCCGGCCAGCCCGACCGTCCCGTAGAACTCGACGGTGGCGCCTGTGACCTCGGCGCACACCCGCGTGGCCAGGCCCGCCTGGAGGCCCGAGCTTCCGCAGGAGGTGGTGACGGTCCCGCCCGTGTCGGCCGGCAGGACGGGGGCGGCGTTCGCGGGGGTGATCGAGAAGAGGGCCAGACCTGCGGCACCGGCCGCGAGCAGAGCTAAGCGGTTCATCGGGGTTCGTCCTCCGTGTAATGGAGCGCCGTCCAAGGGTTCTTGGTCCGTGCTGATGCCATGTGATATTTCACATGGCATCAGAACGGAAGGTGTGCGAAAGCTGAACTCCCCCTGGCCGCATCAAGGCACTCTCGCTCCAGACCGTCGGGCCGGGGCGCCCATCGGCTTGCCCCGGCCCGCCGCTCAGAACGTTCAGGAGATCAGGTCATGGTCATGGTCATGGTCATGGTCATGGTCATGGTCAGGTCGTGGTCATGGCCAAGGTCAGGCCAAGGTCAGGTCTGGCACTGCTTCGTGACCGCTGGAGACCACCCGCTCCACGCGGCGCCGTCGGCCTTGGCGTGGACCCGGATCTCGACCTTCACGGGGCCGCACACCCTGGTCGTGCTTCCCACGGCGAGGGGGTCGAGGGCCGCGCCGGCCGGGACGTAGGTGCGACCGCTGCCCACCTTCTCCCAGTGCCCGCCGTCGACGACGCGGAAGAACGCCTCGTACGAGACGTTCAGTCCCCTCGTCCCCGTGTTGCGCGCCTTGATGTACGCCGTGATCTCCCGTGTCGGGAACCTGCCGGCGGATCCCCTCTGGGCACTGATGCAGCCGTTGACGGCCACACGGCCGGTCGACGTACCCCCTCCGCAGGCGATGGCCGCGGCGTGCGCGTCGGCCGGAAGTGTCAGCATGGTCAGCGCGACTGCGCCCAGGATCGTTCCGGTACGCCTCAAGTGCAATGTTCCGTTCCTTCTTTGAGCCCGTCCTGTCGGAGAGACCATCGCGCGCCCACGGGTACGCGGAGCAGCTTCTCGGCGAGTTTTCGCCCGAATGGGCGCAGGCGGAGGGGCGGAGCCGACCCCGACGGGCTGACGGCTCGCCGGGGGGCTTGTCCTGCCTGGTCAGGCCAGGATGTCGACGGCGTAGAAGGTGCCGACGCCGGCCGCCAAGGCGCCGAGGAGGAAGCGCAGGAAGCGCTCGGGCAGCCGGGGCTGCAGGCGGGCGCCGAGGTAGCCGCCGATCAGCCCGCCGAGGCCGCAGGCGAGACCGAGGGGCCAGTCGGGGGCGATGGAGCCGGTGGCGGTCAACGACAGCAGGCCGTAAGTGGCGGCGCCGGCCAGGGAGGTGCAGAAGGTGGAGGCGAGCGCGGCCGGTGCGACCTGCGCCACGGGCATCCCGCGGCCGACGAGGACCGGGCCGAGGATCGAGCCGCCGCCGATGCCGTAGATCCCGCCGACCGTGCCGACCGCCACCGACAGGACGACGGTCGACCGGGGCCGCAGGCCCTGCCCGCCGGTGCCGCCGGATCCGGCGGTGTGAGCGGTGTCGGCGGTCGCCCGGAGCGTGCGGGCGATGAGCCACAGGCCCAGCGGCAACAGCAGGATCGCGACCAAGGCCCGGAAGACGGTGGGGCCCGGCACTGCGAAGACGCGGATGACCGCGCCGAGGACGACCCCGGGGAGCGTCCCGGCGAGCAGGAGCCGGGTCAGCCGGCCGCGCAAGCGGCCGTCGCGGTGGTAGCGGAGCAGGGCGCCGGGACCGGCGACCACGTTGTAGAGGAGGTTCGTCGGGGTCACGGCCGGATTCGGCACGGCCAGGACGCTGAGCTGGATCGGCAGCAGGAACACCGCTCCCGACACGCCGACCGGCGCCGTCACCACCGCGATCAGCAGCCCCGCCGCGAACCCGAGCAGCCCTGTCGACCAGTCCACCCGCAGCCTTCCGCTCCCGCCCCGGTGAACCCTCGGGGTCATGCGTTCCCAACCCCCGCGCCGACGCCGTGAGATCCGTTCGCCGTATGGTTGGCCGATGCCCCGACACCGTATCGACCGCCCGGCCGACCTCGACGTGGTCCGCGAATCCTATGACCGGGTGGCCGACAACTACGCCCACATGGTGGTGACGACGGGAATCGGCGACATCCGTACCCATCCGTGGCTCAAGGCGTCGATCGATGTCTTCGCCGACACCGTGGGCGGGCTCGGGCCCGTCCTCGACGTCGGCTGCGGACCCGGCACGGTGACCGCCTACCTCGCTGAACGCGGACTCGACGTGTCCGGCGTCGACCTCTCTCCCCGCATGATCGAGAACGCGCGCCGGCTCCATCCGCAATGCCGCTTCAGCGTCGCTTCCGCCACCGACCTCGACCTGGGTGAGGCCTCCCTCGGCGGTGTGCTCGGGTGGTGGTCGCTGTTCAACCTCCCCCGGGACGTCCTCCCCCAGGTTCTCGCCCTGTTCGCGCGCGCCCTGAAACCGGGCGGGCACTTCATCACCGCAACGCACGTCGGCGACGAGGACGCGAAGCGCACCGAGGCATACGGAGGCGTGCCCGTCCGTTGGACGACACACAAGTGGCGGCCGGAACAGCTCGTGGACCTGATCGAGCAGGCCGGCCTGCGCCCGGTCGCCGAACTCCGGCTCCCCGCGGACGAGCACACCGGGCCGGGTCTGGTCATCATGGCCCAGCGCCCCGCGCGCCCCGCCTGAGGTGGGCGTCTTCTGGTCGTTCGGGGCGGCCTGACGGCGTCCTTCCTCGTGCAGCCGGTCGACGGTCAGTCCCCGTCCGCACTGCCAAGGGCGTTGACGATCAGGCGTGTGGCGTGGTCTCGGTCGTCCGTGAGCCGGTTGATGTGCTCCGCGAGGAGGAGCGCGGTGGCTTCCAGGGGGTTCATCTCCTCCTCGGTCCAGTCCCCGTACTGCTTGCGCCAGAGGCTGGGGCTCAGGCCGGTGCCTGCCGCGATGACCATGCCGGCCATGGTGGGGATGGCCTCGGGGCGCACGCTCCGGGTCATCGTGCGCATGGTGGCCACCAGGTTGGGGACCACGTACTCGATGACGTCCTTGTCGTGTTCCTCGTACGCTTTGCGCAGCCACGTCATGAACATGTAGATGAGCGTGCACGCACCGTCGAGCAGGTCATGGGCTTCGTCGGGTCCCAACGATGCGATGAACCGGTCGGTGAGCAGGCGCTGTTCGGAGCTGGTCTCGGCCTTCTCGTCGTAGATCGCTTTGAGGCGGGAGTCGATCACCATGAGCGCCGCGCCCACATCGCCGGCCGGAGCGTACTGCGGATCGCAGGACGATGGCATGGGAGTCCTCCTCGGTGTCGGCGGCATACCTCGCTCTCCGTACGGTAGGCCGCCCGGCGGGCGGGGGTACGGCGAATCCTGGATCATCCGACGCCGGCACGGCTCCGCCGCCGGCACCCCCGACCGCCAAGCCCCGGCTCTTTCAGGACGGTTCGCCGTAGCGGGCGGCCATCGCGGCGGCCCGCTCGCGCAGGGAGGCGCGCAACGACTCCGGGGCCAGGGCTTCCGCGTCCGTGCCGAGCTGCCACAGCGCCCATACGGCGTGCCGGGAATCCTGGAGGGTCACCTCCAGCCGCAACCAGCCGTCCGCGTCTGGTTCTTCCGCCCGGACGGCCAGCGCGGTGTCCAGCAGTTCCTCCCGCCGCGCCGGGTTCACCCGCAGCCGCACGGTGAGGTGGTCGCCGTCGGAGAGGAACCGTGCGGAGCGCTCCCGCCAGATCCGGTCCAGATCGACCTGGTTCGGCCGCTGTGCCGGTTCGGGGAGTTCCTCGGCGGCCAACATCCGTGACAGCCGGTACGTGCGGTCCGCGCCGGCTCTCGAAGCCAGCAGGTAGCCCCGCTCGCGTACGGTGACCAGGCCGATCGGGTCCACCGTGCGCCACTGCGGCTCCTGGCCCGTGGCCGCGTAGTGGATGCGCAGCTTGTGTCCGGCGAGCACCGCGCGCCTGACCTCGATCATCGTGGTGTCGGGTACCCGCTCCATGACCAGCCGGCGCGAGAGCAGGTCGGTCTCCGGGTCGACGAGGAGCCGCTGGGCCCCGTCGTTCGCGGTGGCCCGGTGGCTTTCGGGCAGGGCGTCGACCACCTTGCGCATGGCCGAAGCGAGCGCCGAGCTGAGGCCGAACACCAGCTCTCCGCGCCCCGAGCCGGCGGTCAGCAGGGCGAGGGCCTCGTCGTGGTTCAGCCCGGTGAGCTCGGTCTGGAAGCCGGGAAGCAGTGCGAAACCGCCGTGCCTGCCGCGCTCGGCGTAGACCGGGACGCCGGCCGCGGACAGCGCCTCGATGTCGCGCAGCACGGTGCGGGTGGACACCTCCAGCTCCCGGGCCAGCGTGTCCGCTGTCATCCGGCCGCGCCGGCGCAGCAGGAGGACCAGTGAGACCAACCGGTCGGCGCGCATATGAGAACTCTATCGAAATACATGACGAAGGATGTCGTGATTTGTTGCGAGGCTCGGTGACACGACGTCGAAGCCGACGGCTACCGAGCCGGCGGGCGGGCGCGGCAGGTACTTCCCGCGAATCGAATGGAGCTGAAGTGGCAGTGGAACGAACGGCGATCAACCCGGTGACGTGGTCGCAGGACCTGGGGTTCAACCAGGGCGAGGTCGTCTCCGGGCACACCCGGACCCTGTACATCTCGGGGCAGACCGCGATGAGCGGCGACGGAAAGCCCCAGCACGACGGTGACATGGCGGCGCAGTTGGCGCTGAGCATCGACAACCTGGAAGCCGTGCTCGGCGAGGCCGGCATGTCCCTGGCGGACCTCGTCCGGCTCAACGTCTACACGACGGACGTCGACCTGCTGTTCCGGCACTACGGCGTGCTGGCGGCGCGGCTGGGGGCCGCCGGGGTGGCGCCGGCCTCGACGATGCTCGGAGTGACGCGCCTGGCGATCCCCGGCCAGCTGGTCGAGCTCGAGGGAACCGCCGTCGCGTAGTGCGACCTCCCCGCTCCTGCACCTCGCGCCGGTCTCACCGGTACGAGGAGCAGGAGGACGGGGTCCGGCGGACGGGCGGACCGGCGGGCCGGCGGACACCGGGGGCGTCGAACGCCTCGTACGGGGTCAGCCGTCATCGCGAGGGCCGATGACCTGCTGCCCGATCTGCTCGGCGATCCAACGCGCTTGGCGCTCCCCGTGGTCGTTGCGGCGGACGACGACGAAGACGGTATGGGTACCGGCCGCCACCTCCAGGTCGCGGGAGTCGCAGTTGAGCACGAGCGCCACCGCGGCGTGCGTGCCCTCCCAGTACACGTCCCGACCCGGCGCCTCCGGCCACTCGAGGTGCCGCCAGGAGATCTCCGCCGGGTGCGGGCCGATCACTTCGGAGAAGCCGTCCTCGACGGTTCCCAGCGGTCGGTCCTCCATCGAGACCGTGAGCGGCAAGTACGCTTCCGCTCCCGCCAGGCCGTCGGGCAGGTCACGGGCTCCGACCGGGTACGTCAGATCCGGCACGCCGGGCAACGGCTCACCGGGCGCGTCGATGTTCCAGCACATGAACACGGACTCCGGCAGCGCGTCGCGCAGGCGCAAGACCTCTGCCAGGCTGGGCACGCAGGCTTCCACCGTGACCTTCGACTGCGCGGAGACGCCGATGGCGACCGCCTGGCGGGCGGCTTTCAAAGCTGCCGCGAGGTCAGGGGTGCGGAGAACAGGATACGAAGTGCCGTTTGACATGGGACGACTCTGCCACGGGCCCGAACCGTCGGCCATCTTGTTTCGCCTTGGCCTAGGTCCCGGCAAGGCGGGGCGGGGCGGGGCGGGCGTGGAACGGTTGAGATCTTGGTACGGAGGGGAAGAGGACGACCGTGGACACCACAGGACAGACCCCGTCCCGACGCACCCTGCTCGCGTGGGGGGCCGGAGCGGCACTGACAGCCTCCCTGTCGGCGGGCGGGAGCGCCTCCGCCTCCGCCGCGACCTCGACCGCCGTCGCGCAGCGGCTGGCGGAACTGGAACGGGCGCACTCCGCCCGGCTGGGCGTCCACGCCCATGACACCGCCACCGGCCGCACCGTGGGGTACCGGGCCCGGGAGCGGTTCCCCCTCTGCTCGGTCTTCAAGACCCTGGCCGTGGCCGCCGTACTGCGCGACCTCGACCGGGACGGGGAGTTCCTGGCCAAGCGCATCCGCTACACCGGGCAGGAGGTCACCGGCGCCGGCCACACCCCGATCACCGGCAAGCCGGAGAACCTCGCCGACGGCATGACGGTCGGGGAGCTGAGCGACGCCGCGATCCGCTTCAGCGACAACGCCGCCGCCAACCTCCTCCTGCGCGAGCTGGGCGGCCCGACCGCCGTCACCCGCTTCGCCCGGTCGATCGGGGACGCCACGACGCGTCTGGACCGGTGGGAGCCGGAGCTGAACACCGCCGAACCCTGGCGGATCACCGACACCACCACCCCGCACGCCATCGGGCGGACCTACGAGCGCCTCACCCTCGGCACCACGCTCGCGCCGGCGGACCGACGGCGGCTCACCGACTGGCTGCTGGGCAACACCACGGGCGGCGAGCGGCTGCGGGCCGGTCTGCCGCCGGCCTGGGCGGTCGCCGACAAGACCGGGGGAGGTGCGTACGGCACCAACAACGACGTGGCCGTCGCGTGGCCCCCCGGCCGCCCGCCGCTCGTCATCGCCGTCCTGACGACCAGGTCCCACCGCGACGCCCCGGCCGACAACCTCCTGATCGCCCGAACCGCCGAAGTCGTGTCAGCGGCCCTGGCCGGAAGGTGATCGCACCGGCCGTACCGTCAGCGTCACCACCACCGCCACCGTCAGGAGTTCGTGGCGGCCCGGTCGGACCCACTGCGCAGAACGCAGAACTCGTTGCCCTCGGGATCGGCCAGGACCGCCCAGCCTGAACCGTCGGGATTCCTGTGATCACCGACGAATGCGGCACCGAGTCCCAGCAGCCGGTCCACCTCCTGATCGCGCGAGGTCTCGGGGCGCAGACACAGATGGATCCGGTTCTTGACCGTCTTGGTCTCGGGCACCTCGTTGAAGTAGAGCGCCGGCCCCTCCGCCAGCAGCACCTGGGTCTCCCGGTCCCCCGGTCTGGCATCCGGATCCATCGGACGGCCCGTCACACCGCTCCAGAACCGGGCCAGCCCGTAGGCATCCGCACAGTCGATCGCCACGTTCTGCACTACTGAAACCATGTGCCCAGCTTTCCCGACTTCCCCTCCGGGCGCCACTGAGATCCACTCCAGTTCGCGCCCACGCCACGCACCCCGGGCACCGGTATGACCGCTGGTCATCAGCGTTTCACGGGGGCGCCGTTGTCAGTGGCGGCGGTTACGTTCGGGGTGTCGCGCAGGCCTCCGAGCCGAAGGTGGCCCGGTCCTTCCTGGGCAGCCGCGTCAAGCGGACCCTCTTCGAGGTGACGCCCGCCCGGGCCGTCGGGATCAGCAACTTCTCCGCCTTCACCAGGGAGGAGGAGTACATCCTCACACCGGGCACGCAGCTCGAGGTGACGGACGTGCCTGACCGACCGCGGGGGCCGGCCGTCCTTGGCGGCGGCCGCCCTCCACCGGCTTCCTCCCGGGGCATGAGCGATGCGCTCGGCCTGGTGACCCGTAGTGGGACGGGCCTCCCCCCTGAAGGGAGCCGCAGCCACCCCTACACCTGCCTTCGGAGCATCCGGGCGCGCAGGTCACGGGGGCAGACTTCCGAGTGCCCGCCAGCCACCCGGATCTGAGGAACCATCACCATGCGTCTGCGCACGACACTCGCCCTGACCGGAGCGCTCTGCTCGGCCCTCCTGCCGGCCGCCGCGGCCCATGCCGACACGCCGAGCGCGAAGACCTACAACGTGTGGCAGTGGAACGTCGCGGGCGACAGCATTCACGACGGGTCGACCACCGACAAGCTCGTCACCGAGGCCACCGCGTCCATCGAGTACCGCAAGGCCGACTTCGCGGGCTTCAACGAGCTCTGCCAGAACCAGTACGACGAGATCGTCAAGCAGCTGCGCGCCGACGGGTGGCCCGAGGACCCGCAGAACTTCGCGCGCTTCGCCCCCAGCCGCGCCGCCGGAAACCCCGCCGTCTGCCAGGGCAACGCCTTCGGGAACGCCGTCTTCAGCAAGAAGCCCCTCGGCTCCGCCGACCGGCTGACGCTGCCTTCCGACGGAACCACGGAAGACCGCAACCTGCTCTGCGCCCCGCTCACCGATGGCTCCCGGACCCGGTTCTGCACCACCCACATCACCACGAAGACCGACTTCTCCGCGAGCCAGCTGGACTACGTGCGCGGCAAGCTGGACGGCTACCACACGGCCGGTGACACCGTCCTGATCGCCGGAGACTTCAACGCGCAGCCCAACTACGGGCGCCTGAACTCCTTCTACGCACCCAGCGCGAACACCGTCAACAACCCGAACAACACCGGCGCGTTCCGTGAACTCGACGACAACGACGCCGCGCACTGCGCCGGCTACGGCGAGCGGACCACGGAGACGTCCGCCACCACCCCGCCCCCGTGCGGCACCGAAGCGAAGATCGATCTGATCTTCGTCCGCGAGAGCGACCTGGCCGGCCCCTACAGCGCCGACTCCCTCGCCATCTCCACCGAGTGCACGGGCGTCAGCGCCTGCTCCGACCACCGCATCCTCACCGGCACCGTCACCGTCACCACCTGAGACGGACCGCGGCCGACGCCGCCGTTGCCCACGCGCGCCCCAGACGTGCCGTGGGGACACCCACTCGCTTTCACTTGGACGGATTCAGGTTCACCTCTATGAAGATCAACATCTTGCGCGGCTCCCTGCTCGCCGGGGTGCTGGCGCTGTTCGGCTCAGTGCTCTTCGCCCTCCCGGCCAGCGCCGCGGCCTTCGACGACTGCCTCGACAACCGGCTCTGCCTCTATACCGCCGAAGGCGGAACGACCGCCGCGGGCGACACCCGCAAGCCCCGCAACTACGAGAGCCACATCACCCCCCAGACCTACTCCGAATTCGACAACGAGACGAAGTCGGCGTGGAACAAGACCGGGTACTGGGCCTGCCTCTACACGGAGACCAAGTGGGGCGGCAGCGTGCAGGCCGTGGCACCGGGGGCCAAGGTTCCCACCCTCAGCGCCGAGCTGAAGGCGCAGGGCGCCGGCGTCAGCTCGCACAAGTTCGCCCCGAGCATGGCCCTGTGCTCCACCGGCCACGAGCGCTGCCCGGAAGACTCCCTGTGCCTGTTCAAGGAGAAGAACGGCCGCGGCGAGATGACCGCGCTGAAGCGCGACGACAACGCCTACTCGGCCGCCTGGGACAACCAGGTCGAGTCCGTCCGCAACCGCACCCAGTCGATCGCGTGCTTCTACCCCGACGCCGCGCAGAGCGGCCAGTGGACGACCACCGCGCCCAACGCCACGTACACGGCGTACACCGTGCTCCGCGGTGACACCACCAACCTGACAGCTCCGTTCGCCGACTCCATCAGCTCCCACAAGCTCGACGCGAACAGCGACTCGAACGAGGACTGCAAGCCGTGAACCACACCCCGCGCAAGCTGATCGCGACGGCCGCTAGCGTCGGCGCCATGCTCCTGCTCACCTCTCCCCAGGCCTTCGGCGCCGAACCGGCCCCGAACCCGATGACCCGGTGGATCTACCACGAGGACAGCTCCAGGCTCGCCCCGGGGGCCAACCACTTCAGGTACACCGAGGATCCGGCACTGCTGGCCGGCCGGACGGCCCCGCGCGAGCTGAACATCGTACGAATGGACCCCGTCGCGGGTGCGGTGCGCCTGGAGACCTCCTTCGGCAAGAAGGCCGGGGTCGCCGAAACCGTCCGGGACCAGCTGGCCACGGCCACCCCGCCGCTGGCCGGCACCAACGCCAGCTTCGCGTCCTACGACAGGCGCGGCGACGGTGTGGCGTCGATGATGTTCAACGGGCTCTCCGCCCGTGACGGCGTCATCAACGGGTCCAGCTGTGTCAGCGCCTTCGGCCCCGTGGACGCGAACGGGAAGTACGGCAGTGTCACGGAAGGGATGCAGGCGACCGTCCTCCAGTACGGATTCCCCTACATCTCCCGCCTGAAATCCGAGCTGACCGTCGAGGTCATGGCCGAGGCGAACGGGCCGGTGCTGGCGACACACGTCCTCGACGACGTGAACCGGACGCCCGGACGCGCCATGGGCTGCGCCCGGGACCTGGACGACGTCAACCACCAGAAGGCCGTCACGTACCTCGGGACCACGACGGCGACGACCGTCTTCCAGGACCCTGACGAGCTCATCGTGTTCAACGGGAACTACGGCGTGGCCACGCCGCCGAAGAACCTCGACACGGACCCCGCCGTGACCGGGGACGACGCCGAGGGAACCGAGATCGTCATCGACCAGACGGGCCGGATCGCAGCCCCCAAGGCTGCCCGGGGCGGAGAGAACGTGGCGGCCGGCGGCTACGCGCTGCAGGCCATCGGCACGGGCTCGGAGACCTGGCTCAAGGCGAACGCCACGGCGGGACGCTACCTGCGGGTGGTCCAGAAGGTCATCGACGTCGGGGCTCCGCCGCTCAAGTCGACGCAATCACCGACCGTGGAAGCACCACGGCCCATCGCCATGGACGAGTCCACCGACATCGTCAGCAGCACCCACGGGCTCATCAGCGACGGGGTGCCCAGGACCAACGAAGACCTCAAGACCTGCAAGCGGCTGTACGACAAGGACAACAACTCCGTGGGCAAGGTGGCGAACCGGCCCCGCCTCGACACCGACTTCTGCCGGGACTCGCGTACGTCCATCGGCGTCGACGAGCAGGGACGCACCCTGCTCATCACGATCACCGGACCGCGCGACGCGGCTCCCCCCGCCACTGAAGCGGCCGCGGACAAGACCGCGGACGGCGCCTTCATGTGGGAGGTGCGCGACATCCTCGCGCACTGGGGCGCCGTCGACGCCATGAACCTCGACGGCGGCGGCTCCACCACCATGGTGACCCACGGCGTCCGCCAGACCGGCCGCACGGACACCGTCCTTCAGGACGGAGTGCTCCAGTGGGCCGAGCGCACCCTCGGCGACTCCGTCTACGTGGGCAGGGGCGGCACCCCGCTCCCGTAGGGGCACCTCCGCCGGCCGGCGGCGCTCGGCCGGCGGAGATCAGACGCGGAACACCGACCCCACGAACTCCGTGAGGAGCCGCTCGGTGCACGGTCGGCACGGGGATCTGCCGGCATGGCGCAGATCATCGGCGAGCGGACCGGACGGTGACAAGGGACGGGTATGACGGTGGCATGAAATTTGATCACCCACCGCCGCGCGCGGGCAGGGACGTGCGTCCGGCTCCCGCCGCATGCGGGCGGGAGCCGGACCGCCGCTCGCCGGAGGGCGCGGCGTCAGCAGGCGTCGATCGTCAGCCCCGGCAGAGGCCGCGGGCGTAGTCGTACGTCGCGGTGGCCTGGGAGTACCGCCACTGCGGGTCCAGCAGGTCGCTCTTCAGCTGTGCGGCCGCGGCCGGGCTCTCGACGACGTACCCGAAGTCCTGCAGCCAGGACGGGTACAGGTTCTTGGAGCCGATGTAGAAGGCCGATCCGTCGACCGAGACCAGCTTGTGGTGCTGGGCGTACGGCTTGCCGTCCGCCCAGGTCGGCTGGTCGGAGGCGCGGAACGTGGCCAGTTGGAGGTTCTCGCACAGGGCCGTCCGCGCCCGGCCGCCGTCGCCGGTCAGGGCCGTCACCCGGCCGCGCAGGGCGTCGCTCACCTCGGACAGCGACTTGATCTGCGAGTAGCCTCCGCTGCCGATCGTGCCGCGGTTCGCCGGGTCGCTCACGACGATGCGGACCTTCACACCCGAGACGAGCTTCGCGGCCAGGGCGTCGTAGAGGCGCACGTCGTAGCGGGGCAGCGGCGGGCAGGTGGCGTGCACGTCCTGCTGGGAGATCTCGATGTGCGAGTTCGCGCTGGAGACCAGGGCGCGCAGGGCGCTCTCCTCCGGGTTGACGGTGTCGTAGTCCCGGTCGGCGTTGGTGTTGTCGTGTATCCCGATCCCGCACTTGGTGTCGCCGGCCGTGGGCAGGACCGGGCGGAAGGCCGAGGCGGGGTCGTTCTGCCGGATGCCCACGCCGAGGCCGCCGACGGCGAGCGCGGGGATGTTCCCCCCGCCTTCCGGGGAGGCGGGCCGGGGCAGGGAGGGCATGCAGTCCGCGCCGGGCGAGGCGGCGAACCAGACCGAGCTCCAGCTGCTCTTGTTGCGGCAGGTCCAGTCCCACAGGGAGTCAAGGTAGCGGCCCGCGGAGCCCGCCGCGGGTCCGGACAGCGCGAGATCGACGTCGCTCACCGGGTGGGAGGTCTCCAGGTAGTCGTCCTTCCAGCTGTTGATGCCGCCGGTGATCACCGAACCGCCGTCCACCACGACCAGCTTGGAGTGGTTCCAGGAGAAGGCGGTCTTCGAGGTGGTCATCGAAGCCACGTTGAGGGTGATGTTGCCCGCGGCGGCCGGGCCCAGCTTCGCGATCAGCTCGTCCCGGTAGGACGACGGGATCACCGTGGAGTGGTAGAGGGGTGCGGCGCCCACCAAGATGCGCACCTTCAGCCGGTTGCCCTTCTGGGCGGACTCCCTGAGGCCCGCGACGATCGCCTCCTGGTAGCCGCCGTTGGGGAAGGGCGCCAGCGTGGATATGTCCACCGTCTGCCGGGCGCCCGCGATGTCCTGGCGCATCTTCTCCAGGAGGCGGCGCGATCCGGGCCGGTCGGCGCACGCCGCGTCGCCCCAGCAACCGGGTGTCTGGAGCAGCCAGTCGGCGCCACCGGGCACGGACGAGCCGAGCCGGTTGCCGGAGGTGCGCTCCCAGACCGAGCCCTCCAGGCCCGGCGAGACCTGGCGCAGGGTCTGCTCGATCGAGTCCAGGTGCGGTGTGGGTGCGTCCGCAGCGAACGCGGTGGTGGTGGCTCCGAGGAGGGAGAAGCCGAGCGCGAGGGCCGATGCGCGGACGACGGCCTTCGTACGGGAGGTGCGGGCCAATGTGGTTCCTTGACTGAGGGCGGCTCTGGCCGCAAGCACGGTCGGCCATGGCACCGACCTTGATCAACTCACGCAAGTTACCAAGAAGTAGCCGCCCGTTCACTCACCGCAGTCGAGATCAGGCCACACGGAGCCGGGTCTCCCCCGACGGGTTCCGGGGCCCGCACGGCTACGTGTACGTGGCCACGCGCCTCATCGACGCAGGAACGCGGCTACCGCGGCCCCCGTGAGGGTCCGATAGCGGTGCTCCGCGGTATCGGCGGCGAAGTGGCCGGCCAGCTCCAGGCTGATCGAGCCGTGGGCGGCCGCCCAGATGGTGTCCGTCACCTCGTCGACGTCGACGTCCGGGCGGAAGGCCCCGGCCGCCGCGCAGGTGCGTACGGCTTCGCGCAGGACGTCGAGGCTCGCCGCGGCGGTCGAGCGGGCCTGGGCGGTGGGGGTGAAGCCCGGGATCAGTCCGGCGAACATGACCTGGTAGAGATTGCGTTCGGCCAGGGCGTTGTCGCGGTAGGCGCGGCCCAGGGCCGCCAGGTGTGCGGGCGGATCGTCGTGGGGCGGGACGCCCTCCAGGCGGTGGCGGAGGCGTTCGAAGCCCTCCCGGTACAGGGCTTCGGCGATGCCGTCCTTCGCTCCGAAGTGGCGGTAGAGGACCGTGGTCGAGCAGCCGGCCGCGGTGGCGATGCGGCGCATGGTGAGCCCGGCCGAGCCTTCCGCGGCGAGGAGTTGGGCCGCGAGGTCCAGGAGGGCGGCTCGCAGTGCTTCCTGGCCCAGCGCCTGGGTACGGGTGAAGAGGTCGCCGCTCATGCCGGCTGCCAGTCGCCGAGGGGGCGGTAGATCGGGATTCCGGCCTCGGTGAGCGCGGTGCGCTTGGCGAAGTACCCGTCGCCCATCGGGTCCAGGCCGCGCAGTGGCATCGTGCCGCGCCAGATGGTCAGGTCCTCCGGTGCGAGCCGCTCGGCTCGCGCGAAGTGCGGCCCGGCTTCCGCCTGGCGGCCGTTGCGGTGCAGCCAGAGGCCGAGAGCCGCTTCCGTGCGGGCCGCCTGCCGGTCGGCCGTGGCCCGGCGGGTGTGCAGGGCCACGGCCTCTTCGGACAGTCCGCTGTCGCCGGTGAGGACCCAGCGGTCGAGTGCGGCCAGCGCCGCCGCGGAGTCCAGGCCCGACAGTTCGCGGAACAGGTCGGTCGCGAACTGCGTGTCGTGGGGGCGGACGATACGGCCCTCCTCGTCGATCCACAGGACCGTGGGGACGTTCAGCACGTCGTAGAGGTCGGCCACGGAGCCGTCGGTGTCGATGAGCGCGGGGTGGGTGACGGCGGCTTCGGCGATCCACGGGGCCGCGTCGGCCGTCCGGCGGTCCACGGCGACACTGAGGACGCTGAAACCGTGTCCGGCCAGAGCGGCGTGGCGGCGCTCCCATGCGGGGAGGTCGTAGCGGCAGCCGCACCACGAGCCCCAGAAGACCAGCGCGACCTTGCGGCCGCGCAGATCGCTCAGCGCATGCCGGACTCCGTCCGCGTCGGGCAGGGCGAAGTCCGGGGCGGCGGTCCCGGTGAGCGCCCGTGAGCGCTCCTGCGCCGAGATGCCGATGGCCACGACCCCGGTGCCGGTCGCGACCGGGCGGTCGAGGATCTCGGCGAACGCCACCGGGTCGAGCAGGCCCCCGTGTTCGGCCCCGGCCGCGGCGGACGCCGGCACGCACAGCTCGTCACGGCACCAGCCGTGCGGTTTGCGGACCCAGCCGAGAGCACGCTCGGCCGCCTCCGGCGTGAGCAGGATCCGGCCCGCCGGGCCAGCCTGTGCGGCGACGACCGTCTCCCGGTCGCCGTCCAGAATCGTGACGTCCATTCCCACCCCCCCCATTGCCACCCTGTCAAAACAACGTACTAAAAAAGTAACAGCGTTATCCATCGCCTGGCAAGGCGTCAGGGCGGGCCCCCGGACTCAGTACGGCCTGCCGACCGAACCTCTGCGCCTCCTCAAGTCCCTTGCCGTACGCCGGACACGCCCGCCACGATGATCGGCATGACTGGATTCATGACCCGATTTCCGGGACGGAACACCGCGCACGATGTCGTACTGCTCGTCCGGGATGCGGACGTCGTCGCGGACGCCCTGCGCCAGGCCCTGGCCGAGGCCTCCCCCGAGGAGCGGCCGGGCCTGGAACGCGCCGCGGCACTCGTCGAGTCCACCGCCGCCGCCACCGAGACCCAGTTGCGCGCCCGCTGGGTCCGCTCCCGGCTGGCCGCCGCCGGTTTCACGGGTGCCGTCGACTCCGTCGCCGCGGTGAAGGCGCTCCGCCGGGGGAAGCCGAAGCTGAGCCTGCTGGCGGCCGTACAACTACAGAGGGACGCAGTGGCACATCCCGAGTGACCTGCGGACTCGACTCGACTCGGCTCGGCTCGGCTCGGCTTCCGGCGGGTGCGTCTCGGGCCCCCGGCGTCGCGGGCTCCGGACCGCGCTACCGCCGCGGGGCGGGCCTCAGCGCGTGCGGTAGACCCGCAACTGCGAGACCTCGTAGGACAGTTCCTCGACCCCAGGCTCGGGCGCCGGGTGGTACCTGCCCGCGGAGACCGAGAGGTTGACGATGAGGTAGGCGGACCAGCCGCGGCCCACGCCCCGGCCGTCACTGAAGACCCGGTCGCCGTTGACCCACCAGACGACCGAACCCCTCCCGAACTCGACCTTCAGGTCGATCCACGCTCCGGGCCGGATCGCGGGGTCGCGGTGGTAGCGGTGCGCCTCCCGAACGTGGTTGGAGAGTTCCAGCAGGTCCGGGTTGTCGGGGTGGTACTCGAAGACGTCGATCTCCTGGCCGCCGTCGCGCCAGGTCCAGATGGCGGGCCACGCGCCCCGCCGCACCGGCAGCTTCACCCGCGCCTCCAGCACGTCGCCGGTGCGCACCGTGAAGTCCCCGTCGCTGCCCTCGGTGGTGAGCAGCCCGCTGTCCCAGTGGCCGTCGGGCCGCGGCGTCGCGCGGAAGACCCCTCCGCGGCTGTAGGCGGGGTCGGCGACGAGGTGGTCCAGCTTGTTGTCGCCCGGGTTGACCGGGCCGCCGTCGGGATACGCCCACGAGCGGCCGGCGACCCACTGGGCGGAAGAGGCGAAGTCGGCGGTGAAGACGGGGGCGCGGCGCGGTCGGACCAGGTTCCGCAGCCGTTCGAGCGTGTCCGAGATCATGCCTGTGTTGTGCCCACCAGGAGTCCCGGCACACCCGAATTCTCACTCATCGCGATCACGCGATGACTCTCCGCTTCCAGCCGGTTCCAGGAGCCGGTCGGGTGGATCAGTGCTGGTCGAAAACGTAGCCGTGCGCCTCGCCGGCCGGACAGGCGAAGACGCGGAAGTCGCCCCACCTTCCCACCGTGATCCCGGTGGTCGCGTCACTGGCCACGGTGAACAGGAGCCCGCACGGGGCCCCGCAGGTGTGACACGGGACGTCGTAGGGGTCGGTGAGGTGCCAGGTGGGCCACCCGCCGAACTTGATCCCGGCCACCCGGGTGATGACATCGCCCTCACCCCCGATCGACTTCACGTACTCCCGTACGGAGGTGGGGAGTTCACCGTCCGGCAACGCCATCGGGTAAGGGAAGTCAACTAGGGCGACCGGGGCGAGCGTGCACCCGACCGGGGTGAAGCCGTAGTCCGGGTCCTCCTGCCGTACGGGCGGCGGCGGCGACCCCAGCGTGCTCGTGACATCGGTGCTGTTCCGCCAGCGGATCTCGGCGACCGGGCTGACGTCGGCGTGCGGAGCCGGCGGATCCCAGTGCACGTTGGGGCACCACAGGAGCTGGAACACGTCCTTGCCCTCGGGCCACCAGTCGCCCGGTGCGTCCCGCTGGTGCACCTGCACCACCGCCACCATGGCGGTCGCCGGCGTCCCGGAGCCGGACTTCTCGTCGGGGAGGCCGCAGTGTGGCCAGGGC
This sequence comes from Streptomyces sp. ICC4, assembly GCF_003287915.1. Taxonomy (NCBI): domain Bacteria; kingdom Bacillati; phylum Actinomycetota; class Actinomycetes; order Kitasatosporales; family Streptomycetaceae; genus Streptomyces; species Streptomyces sp. ICC4. The sequence goes on from NZ_CP030286.1 coordinate 2,152,457, forward strand.
TCGTCGGCCGGCCAGAGCAACGGTCCGCCCACGGAACTCTGGTGGACCGTCGGCTCCCCCCGTTCGGGGGCCAGCACCACGGCCGGCCGCGCGTACGGTGCGAGACCGGGCACGGCCGCGATGATGTCCCCGACGGAGGGCCTGGTGCGGTAGGGCAGATCCATGGCAGGAAACTAGCCCACCCCTCTGACAGCGGGTGCGGGGCCCCCTGGGGCGCTGCGGGCCGGGTCGTCGGCCCGCACCCGTCCCCCGGTCGGCCCCGGTCGGACGGTGCGGCTGGGGCACGGGGGACACCTCCGCGGGGGCAGCGGGACTGCGGGTCGGGGGACATTGCACATTCGGCTGATTCGTCAGAACAGTAGGTCCATACGATCAGCCTCTGTCCGTACCGCTCATCCGCCGCGCACCCGTTTCCCCCGTACGCGGTAACGTGACACCGATACCCGACCTTGAAGGACCACATGCCCGCCCAGCAGCCCGCAGTCTCGGTGATCATGCCGGTACTCAACGAGGAGCGCCATCTGCGCGACTCGGTCCGCCACATCCTCGGACAGGAGTACGGGGGTGAGATGGAGGTGGTGATCGCGCTCGGGCCGTCCACGGACCGTACCGACGAGATCGCCGCCGAGCTGGTCCGCGAGACAGCCTCCGACCGCGCCCGGGTCCACACCGTGCCCAATCCCACCGGCCGCACGCCCGCCGCCCTCAACGCGGCCATCGAAGCCTCCCGCCACCCGATCGTGGTGCGCGTGGACGGCCACGGCATGCTCTCCCCGAACTACATCGCCACCGCGGTCCGCCTCCTGGAGGAGACCGGGGCCCAGAACGTCGGCGGCATCATGCACGCCGAGGGCGAGAACCCCTGGGAGGACGCCGTCGCGGCCGCGATGACCTCGCGGATCGGCGTCGGCAACGCCGCCTTCCACACCGGCGGCAAGGCCGGCCCCGCCGACACCGTGTACCTCGGGGTGTTCCGCCGCGAGGCGCTGGAGAAGGCCGGCGGCTACAACGTGGAGTTCATCCGCGCCCAGGACTGGGAGCTGAACTTCCGCATCCGCGAGGCCGGCGGGCTCATCTGGTTCTCGCCCGAGCTGAAGGTCCAGTACCGCCCGAGGCCCTCCGTACGGGCGCTCGCCAAGCAGTACAAGGACTACGGGCGCTGGCGCCACGTGGTGGCCCGCTACCACTCGGGCTCCATCAACCTGCGCTACCTCGCGGCGCCGACGGCCGTCTGCGCGATCGCCGCCGGCGTGGTCGTCGGCGCGGCCGTCACCCCGTGGGCCTTCGTCCTGCCGGCCGGCTACCTCGTGGCGATCACCGCAGGATCCGTCCCGGCGGGCAAGGGCCTGTCGCTGAAGGCCCGGCTGCGGATCCCCGTCGCCCTGGCCACCATGCACGTGTGCTGGGGCTTCGGCTTCCTGACCAGTCCGCGCTCGCTCGCCGCCAAGGTGATCGCGAGCCGGCGTCCGTCGGCCCGCCGGGACCCCGCCGAGCTCTGAGCTCCGGGCGCGCGGCCCCGCGTACGCGAAAGGGGTGACCCGGTCCGGGCGGACCGGGTCACCCCTTTCGCATGACGTGCACCGCGCCGTCGGTCTCAGATCACCAGCGGTAGACCGAGTAGATGTCCATGCAGCCGGTGTCCGTGCCGTTGAGGACGTCGGCCGACTCCGGGACCGCGCCCGCTTCGGGCGCCGCCTGCTGCGGGTAGGCGTTGCCCTCGCGCCAGTCCGCGCCGACCACGAGGGTGATCTTGGCGGCGCCGGCGGCCTTCTGCACCGAGCCGGCCGGAATCCCGAGGGCCGCCGCCACGCTCTGCGCGTCGGCCGCCTGGGCGTCCGTGGCGTAGCGGACGACCGTGCTCTTCTCCGGGGTGAGCGTGCTGTCCGCCTTGGCCAGCGCGAACCCCTTGGAGACCAGCTGGCCCGTGATGGCCGTGGCCCGCTTGGGCACCGGAGCCGTCCCGGCGCCCGTGCCGTTGACCACCTGTACGGCGATCTTCGCCGGGTCGGCGGCCGGGGCCTTGGAGGGCTCGGGGACCGGCGCCGAGGGGGAACCGCCCGTGGCGGGCTGGCCGCTCTCGGCCGGGGCGGCCGGATCGCCGTTGGAGTCCATGGCGACGTCCTTGCGGAGCATCGTCCACATCTTCTCGGAGTCCTTGGGGTTCACGACCAGCCGGTCCTTGTCCCCGGGGGCTTCCAGCACTGGGATCGTGGCCATCGTGATGCGGTTGATCGGTACGTCCTTGAGCGCGAGGCCGAGGTCGAGGAGCTTCTTGACCGACCCGATCTCCTCCGACACCTTCAGCGCCTTCGTCGCCGCCTCCGCCAGGCCCGTGAGGCGGGGGATGTCGGTGAAGGCGTTCTGGCCCTTGAGCCCGCGCATCATCGAGTTCATGTACATGTGCTGCGCCTTGGCCCGGCCCATGTCGCTGCCGAAGGCGTGCCGGGTGCGCAGCCACTGGAGCGCCTGCTCGCCCTGGACCCGGGTGGTGCCCGCCTTCAGCTTGAGGCCGGAACCGCCCGTCCCCGACCCTGGCTTCGACTGGTCGAAGACGTTCTGGTTGACGCAGACGTCGACGCCGCCGATCGCGTCGGCCATGCTCACGACACCGGCGAAGTCGATCATCATCCAGTGGTCGATGTAGACGTTGGTCAGCTTCTCCCAGGTGGCCAGGGTGCAGCCGGGCCCCCCGTTCGCGAGGCTCTCGTTGATCATCGTCTTGGTGGCTTTGTACTTCTTGCCCGTCTCGGGATCGGTGCACTCCGGGATGTCCACGATGGTGTCGCGCGGCACGGAGGTGACCGAGGCGTTCTTCCGGTCGGCGGATATGTGGATCAGCATCTGCACGTCGGCCCGCGCGGGGTCGCCTATGTTGTCCCAGCCCCCGCCGAGTTTGGCGTTCGCCTCGTCGCGGACGTCGGAGCCGAGCATCAGGATGTTGATGGGCCGTCGGCCGGCGGAGTCGGCCTCGGTCTTGGCCACCCCGGTGTCGCCGCTCAGGCGCTGGCCGCTGCGGATGTTGGCGTTGAGGTGGCGGTAGTAGAGGTAGCCGGCCGCCGCCGTCCCGAGTATGAGCAGCGCCACTATGAGGGCGGCCCAGCGCAGTACGCGCCGCCGCCTGCTCCGTACCGGCCGCCTCGTACCGCCGCGGCGGCGCCGGCGGCCGCCCGACCGCTGCGGGGGCACGACGGCTCCCGCGCCCTGGCGGTCGCCGGGTATCGCCTCGCCGGACCGGACCGGCGTTCCCTCCCCTTGCACGCTGCTGTGCCTCACACGTACCCCCCTCAAGATCACTTCGTGTCCCCCATGGTGCCGGTCGGGCGCGATCCGTGACGCCATCGCGCGACCGTGGGCGCCTGGTCGGCGGCCCCGCGCGTCACTTGGCGCAGACTTCCTTGTCCGCCTCGACCCGCTGCACGCCCTCGGGCGTCTTCTGCGGGGCCGTCAGCGACACCCCCGCCCCCTTGAAGTCCGCGCCGAGCGTCAGCTTCATCGGCGTCTTCGGCGCGGCGTCGGCCGTCCCCATCTTCAGCGCCGTCGCCGGCAGCCCCATCATGTCCATCAGCGCCCGCGCCTGGTCGGCCTGGTTGGGCGCGTACTCCAGCTGCGTGGTCTCCACCTTGGCGGGCGCGTTGCCCAGGTTGCTGGACTTCCCCACGCCCTTGGTGTTCTGCAGCCAGTTCAGGGTGCCGGACGCCGAACCCGCCGGGCCGCCGCCGTTGTAGACGTCCACCCGGACGTCCTTGGCCGCCGCGCGGTTGCCCTGCGTCAGCGCGTCCAGCTTGGCCTTCGCATCGGCGTCGGCCGCGTCCTTCGCGGCCTGCTCCTTCTGCTCGACCTCCGTGAGGGAGACGTCCCCCCGGATCATCTGCAGCAGTGGCTCGGCCTGCGTCTGGTTGACCACCACGGTGGCCTTCTCGTTGGCCGGCTCCGCCGGATTGTCGAGCACCGGAAGCGTGGTGAAGGTGATGTTCTTGAGGTCGATGTCCTTCAACTCGCCCGCGAGCTCGGTGAGTTTGTCGATCGACCCTATGCCGGAGTCCACGCCCAGCGACTTGGTGGCCGCCTCGGCGAGGGAGAAGAACTTCTGCGGACTGGTCAGCGTCTGCTTCGACTTCATCTCGCGCATCATCGAACTCAGGAACTGCTGCTGGGTCTTGATGCGGTCGAGGTCGCTGCGCTGCCCGAAGGCGTGCCGGGTCCGGACGAAGGCCAGCGCCTGCTCGCCCTCCAGCCGGTGCTGGCCCGCCGACAGCTTGAGCTTGGAGTCCTTGTCGTCGACGGCCTTCTCCACGCAGACCGGCACGCCGCCGACCGCCGTGCTCAGGTTCTTCACCGCGTTGAAGTCGGCCATCATGAAGTGGTCGACCTGGACCCCGGTGAGCTCCTTGACCGTGCGCATCGTGCAGCCCGGGTCGCGGCCCGCCTGTCCGAGGCTGGTGTTGAAGCGGGCCCCGCGCTCGCCGGCGATGTTCTTCGTCGAACCGTCCGGCTGCTTGGTCGGGCAGGCCGGCACGTTGGTGATCAGGTCGCGCGGGATGGACAGCGCCGTGGCGTTGGAGCGGTCCTTCGAGACGTGGAAGAGGATCGTGGTGTCGGCGTGGCCGACGCTGCCCGCGTCCCCGTACCCCTCGTTGCCGGCGCCGCTGCGCTTGTCGGTGCCGATGACCAGGATGTTGATCGCCTGGTCCTTCTTGAAGCCGCCGCTCGTACCGGCGTCGCCGACATCGGTGACCGTGAGGTTGCCGTTCAGGTGGTCGTAGTAGAGGTACGCCGCCACCGAGCCGCCGACCAGCAGGAACGCCAGGGTTCCACCGGTCACGACCAGGATCTTCTTGCGGCGTCCGCCGCCGCCCTTGCGCGAGCGCCCGCCCCGGCGGCCGCCGGGAGGCCCCTCGCCGCGGCGCGGGCCGGGAACGGCCGGGGCCGGAGCGGCGGGAGATCCCGGAGCGGCCGGAGCCCTGCGCGGCACGGCACGGGGCGCGGCACGCTGCGCCGGTGCTTGCGCAACGGAATGATCCAGTCGCAGTTCGTAGTTGCCGGTGCGGGGGTTGAGCACCCACTGGTCTGCGGGGTCGATTTCCTCGGCCCGTCCACGGCTTTGCGCATCCACGGTTTGCTCGAATCCTCCGTCGGTGCTTCGCGACGCGCCTCCCCCGGGCGCACGGTCAACGATCCGGCTGCTGGCGCGCGGCCTCTGTGCTGGCCGGGCGCCGGATCGCTCACCTTATCCGGACAGCTTCGTCGCAAACCATGCTGGTGATGAATTCCACGCCCTTACAACGGGGCAATCGCCTCAACAAGCTCGGGTCGGTCACCGGCTTTTGGGATTGCTTTACCGGCAGTCGGCCACGCCCGCCGTGGTGCCCGTAAAGGTGGGGACGGGTGTGGGGCCGTCCGCGGTTCCCCGGGGCCGCGCGCCGTCCGCTCCGTCGTCGGCGGCGCCCGGCGCCGCCTGCTCGCTCTGCGGGGTGGGCTCGGGCGTCGGTGCGGGCGGCGCTATCGTCAGCGGCTCGTCCGCCCGCAGCCGCCGGAACAGCTGGTCCGCGTCCGGCTGCCGCAGCTCGTCCCGGTTCCGGTTGGCGGCGTACGGCCGGCGCGGCACCGTGAGGAATTTGACCTGGTCGGTCGGGATGTCGCGCACGCTCCGCGCGAGCTCGTACAGCCCCCGCAGGGAGGCCAGCCCCGGGTCCGTGGTCACCGAGGAGGTCGCCGCGTCCAGCAGCGGATACAGCCGCCCCGGATTGAGCAGCACCCCGTTGCTCTGCACCTTCTTCACGAGCGACCCGAGGAAGGCCTGCTGGCGCTCCATCCGCTCGGTGTCGCTGCCGTTGCCCAGGCTGTGGCGGGCCCGTACGAAGCCCAGCGCCTGCTCGCCCTGGAGCGTCTGCCGGCCGGCCGGCAGCTTCAGCTTGGCCTCCGCGTCGTCCACCGGCCGCCTGAGGCAGACCTCCACCCCGCCGATGGCGTCCACCATCTTCGTGAAGCCGCTGAAGTCCACCACCATGTGGTGGTCCACCCGGATCCCGGTCAGCGCCTCGACCGTACGGATCGTGCAGGCGGCCCCGCCCCATGCGAACGCCCAGTTGAACTGGGCGAACTGCTCCCTGGTGCGGCTGCCGTCCTGCTGCAGGCAGGCGGGTATCTCCGCCATCAGGTCCCGGGGTATCGACACCGCCGTCGCACTCTTGAGGTCCGCCGGCAGGTGCAGCAGGATCGTGGTGTCCGAGCGCTGCGTGCCCTCGTCCTGCCCGTAGCGGGCGTTGCCCGCGCCGGAGCGGGAGTCCGAGCCGATCAGCAGGATGTTCTGCGCCCCGCCCGCCAGGTGGACCGGGCGCTCCTTGTCGTAGCGCCGCAGCTCGGCGGCGGCCGAGGTGTCCTCGCTGATGTTCCCCTCGAGCTTGGAGTAGACCCACCAGCCGGCCCCCGCTCCCGCGAGGACCAGCAGGACCAGCCCGAGGCCGATCCAGCGCAGCAGGCGGCGCCGACGGCCCTTCGGAGGCTTCTGGGTGCCTCCGGCCGCTTCGGTGCCGCCCGGTATGCCCGCGCTGTCCCTCACTCGTGTTCCGTCCCCTCACCCGTACCGGCGGCCGTACGGGTGAGTACGGCCTCTGCCGATCCTGCCCCCGGGTGCCCCCGACGGCCCGGGGGCACGACTCTGTATAGGGCCATGTGGGTGACAAATAGCCTATATCCGGCATGGGGCGGTGTGGGTGACGGCGGAGTCAGGCGGTGTGGGTGACGCGCTCGCTCTCGATCCGCTGCGCCAGCGCCTGCTCCGAGAGGCCCTCCGCATTGCGGCACAGCACCACGGAGCCGCCGGTCGCCAGGGCCGCGTACAGCCCGGCCGAGAGCCCCTCCCAGCCGTCGTAGCCGAGCCGGGACAGCGTGCGGGAGCCCTCGCCGAGACCGCGCTTCACCGCGTCCTCGCGGGCCCGCTCCACGACCCCGGCGTACGACAGCTCCTCGCCGCCGACCGCCAGGCCCGGGCCGTCCGCGTCCACGGGCTGGAAGGGCGCGAACCGGTCGCCCTGCCCCGGGACCTCCACGGCGTAGTCCGCGAACCCGGCCGGCGGCTGCGGGAAGCGCCCGCCCAGCGGCCGCAGCGCGAGCGCGACCCGCTCGCCGGAGCACGCCGCGGCCTCCTCCAGGGTGTCGGGCCCGCTCACCACCAGGTCGGCGCCGGCCGGGTCCCCGCCCACCTCGGCGACGACTCCGACCGAGGCGCAGGCCAGCAGCCACACGGCGCTCTGCCAGTGCGCGGGGAGCAGCAGCGCGAGCCGGTCGCCGGGCTCGGCGCCCAGGTCGCCCTGGAGCAGATTGGCGGTCTTGGCCACCCAATTGGCGAAGGTGGCGACGGACAATTCGACGCGCTCGCCCGTGGCGTCGTCGTAGAAGGTGACGAGCGGGCGGCCGGGATCGCCGGCGAGCGCGGATCGCAGCAGGTCGGCAGGGGTGCGGTCAGTGGCGTTCACGGACCCGAGCCTACGCGGGCCCCTCGTCCGTACGGCGGCAGCGCGGTCCCCCGTACGGGGGAGGGGTATCGGCCCCGGACCGGACGGCACGTCAGTTCTCGGATGGCGCCGGGTTCCGGGATTCCCCAGCATCCTTTCCATGCGTGCATTCCTTGCTTCCTCGATCGGCGTCGCGACGGCTGCCGCACTGGCCCTGCCGCTCGCGCTCCCCACTACGGCCCTGGCCACTCCGTCCGTGCTCACGGCGGAGGCCGCCCCCGTGACCCCCGCCGGGTCCACCCAGTCGCTGCCGCTGGTCCCCGTGGGACCCGCGGCGGACCGCTCCCCGGGCGTCCCCGGCATGAGTGCCTCGCCCCGGCTTCCCGAGGCCCGGGGCCTGGCCGCGCGCGAGGTCGAGACGTTCTCGCTCGTCGGCGTCGTCTGGGACGACGCCGGCGCCCAGCTCCAGGGCCGGGTCCAGGTCCGCACCCGCTCCGCGTCCACGGCGACCTGGTCCGACTGGCAGGACGTCGAAACCCACAACGGCGAACACGCCGCCGACCCCGGCACGAGCGAACGCGGCTCCGGCCGCGTCCGCGGCAGCACCGCCCCGCTGTGGGTCGGCGAGTCCGACGGCGTCGAGGTCCGCGTCCAGGCCGACCAGGCGGACCAGGGCGACAAGGGCGGCCGCACGGGCGGCGGCCGACTCCCCAAGGGCCTGCGGATCGAACTCGTCGACCCCGGCGACTCCGGCCAGGCCGCGGCGGACGGCAAGAACGGCACGTCCGAGCCGGCCGACGACAAGGGCGAGGCGGCCCTGCTGCCCGGCATGACGATGGAGATGACGGAGTCCTCCTCCGCCAACGTCCCGATGGCACCCCTGGGAGCCAACGAGATCGCCCCGCTCGACAAGGCCGACTCCACCGCCGACGCGATCCTCGCCGACGACACCCTCGCCGCCGCCAGCCCGTACATCGGCCCGCGCCCGCGGATCGTCACCCGCAAGGGCTGGGGCGCCGACGAGAGCCTGCGCGAGAAGGCGTTCGTCTACACGAACACGGTCAAGGCGGCCTTCGTCCACCACACCGCCTCCGGCAACAACTACGCCTGCAAGGACGCCCCGGCGGTGCTGCGCAGCCTGTACCGCTACCACGTGGTCAGCAGCGGCTGGCGGGACATCGGCTACAACTTCGCCGTCGACAAGTGCGGCACGGTGTACGAGGGCCGGGCGGGCGGTGTCGCCAAGCCGGTGCTCGGCGCGCACACCATGGGCTTCAACACGGACAGCATGGGAGTGGCGGTGATCGGCACCTTCTCCTCGACGGCCCCGCCGAAGCCGGCGGTCGACGCGGTGGCCCGCCTCACGGCCTGGAAGCTGGGCCTCTTCGGGGCGGACCCCCGCGCGAAGACCACGCTCCGCTCGGGCGGCGGCAACCTCTACGCGAAGGGCAGCAACGTCCGCCTGAACGTCATCTCGGGCCACCGCGACGGCTTCGCCACGGAATGCCCGGGCCGCCTCCTCTACGGCGCACTCCCCCCGACCCGCACGAGCTCGGCCAAACTCCAGGGCCGCCCGTAGCCTGTCCGGCTGCACCACCCCGAGCCGCCCCGCCCCCGCGGCTGAACAGACCGCCTCAATCGCCGGCGGGGCTGGATCCGCACCCACCACCACCACTCACCCCCGAACGGGAGTTCAGGCATGGCAGCAGCAGCCGCCGAGGACGAAGTCCTCCACCGCATCGACAACGGCGTCTCGTGGATCACCCTCAACCGGCCCGAGGCGATGAACGCCGTCACCTGGGACCAGCGCGAGCGCGTCATCGCCCTGCTCGCCGAGGCCTCCGCCGACCCCGCCGTGCGGGCCGTCGTGATCACCGCCACCGGCAAGGGCTTCTGCGCGGGCGCCGACCTGCGCGGCGCGCCCGCCACCGGCGAGAGGGTCGCCGGCGACGTCGCCCGCATGATCCGGCTCGGCGCGCAGCGCCTGATCACCGCCGTGCTCGACTGCGAGAAGCCGGTCATCGCCGCCGTCAACGGCACCGCCGCCGGGATCGGCGCGCACCTCGCGCTCGCCTGCGATCTGGTCATCGCCGCCGAACCGGCCCGTTTCATCGAGGTGTTCGTACGGCGCGGGCTGGTCCCGGACGGCGCCGGCGCGTACCTGCTGCCCCGCCTGGTCGGCCCGCAGAAGGCGAAGGAGCTGATGTTCTTCGGCGACGCCGTCCCGGCCGTCGAGGCCGAGCGCCTGGGCCTGGTCAACAAGGTGGTCGCGGCCGAGGAGCTGGAGGAGACCGCCCGGGCGTGGGCCGAGCGCCTCGCGCAGGGCCCCACCCGCGCCCTCGCGATGACGAAGCAGCTGGTCAACGCCTCCCTGGACAGCGACCGGGCGACCGCCCTCGCCGCCGAGGCCACCGCCCAGGAGCTGAACATGACCACCGCCGACGCCAACGAGGGAGTGGCGAGCTTCGTGGAGCGCCGTACGCCCAAGTACCTCGGCCGCTAAGACAGCACAGCACGGCACGGACCGGGCCGGGCCGGGCCGGGCCGGGCCGGGTGCGCCCGGCCCGCGCGGGTCACATCCGGGGGTCCGGCTTCAGGAGCGCGAACATCGCTCCCGCCGGGTCCGCGAGGAAGGCGATCCGGCCGACGTCCGGCACGTCCGCCGCCGGCATCAGCACCGAGCCGCCGCCCGCCGTGGTCGCGGCGGCGGTGGCGTCGACGTCCGCGACGTTGAAGTACGGCACCCAGCCCTTGGGCCCGTCGCCCTCGGAGGGGGCGACTCCGCCGAAGGAGCCGTCCTCCTGGTCCCCGTCGGCGATGCTCAGCACCCGGTACGTCATGCCGGGCGCCTCCATGTCGGCGGAGCGCCAGCCGAACAGACCGGCGTAGAAGGCGATGTCCGCGACCGGGTCCGGCACGTGCAGCTCCGCCCAGACCAGGGTGTTCTCGGCAGAGGCCAGCCCCAGCCCCGCGGTCTTCCCGGGCTGCCACAGCGCGAACTCCGCGCCCTGCGGGTCGGTGACCTGGGCCAGCCAGCCCTCCCCCATGACGTCCATGGGCTCCGTGCGCACCACTCCGCCGCCGGCCCTGACCCCGTCCACGGTGGCCTGGATGTCGGGGGTGTGGAAGTGCAGCATCCAGGCGGACTTGGCGCCCTTCTCGGTGAGCGGCCCGAGCGCGGCGACGGTCTTGCCGTCGACCTGGAAGAAGCCGTAGCCGCCCGCCTCGGGTCCGAGGGAGACGAAGTCCCAGCCGAAGACTCCGGTGTAGAAGGAGATGGCGGCGTCGGTGTCGGGGCTTCCGAGGTCGAGCCAGTTGGGCGATCCCTTGCGGAAATCGGTGCCGAGCATGAGGTCCTCCTGTGGTCCGTGGCGCAGTCCCTACGCGGTCCCCGACACGATGCCCAGCCGGTACGGGACCTGCGGGCCACGGGGCCCGGCGGTTCCCCGGGTTCACCCGTACGGCGTAAGGGGACTCCTGCCCCCCGTGGCGCCGCCGCCACCCGCCCCGCCTACTTCTTGTGCAGTACGCGCAGGTCGCCCGCGTCCGGGTCTCCGATCAGGACGAACAGCTCCGGCTCGCGCGCCGTCCCCGCCACGTCCCACCTCAGCTCCGTGCCCCGGGCCGTGCAGTCGGGCATCTCCAGGACCACACCCGCCCGCTGGAGGCGATCCTCCTCTTGGGGCGTCCAGGTCCCGTTCCCCGAGCAGACGGTCACCACCTCCGTGCCCTCGCCCGGCGTCCAGGTACTCACCGGCAGCCTCTTCGCGACCACCTCGCCCTGTGCGCCCAGTTCGAGGCGGATGCCGTCGCCCGCCCATTCGCCGATGTAGTCGGCGCGCTCCAGGACCGGCGGCTGGTAGGCCGGGGCGACGGCTCCGAGGTAGAAGGCGGCGATCGCTCCGGCCACGGCCGGCAGCACCGCCCACTTGCGCACCTTGGCCCTCGGCACCTGCCGCATCCGCGCGAACACCGCCACCCCCACGGGCAGCAGCCCGTAGGCCGCGAGCCAGAGCCAGGTGGCGGCGTACGAGGAATCGTTGAGGAGGGCGACCGGTGCCGCGTACACGGCCGCGAGCGCGCCCAGGACCGGCAGGGCCCACCAGGGTGCGGGGTACTTGCTGCGGACGCCCGCGGCGTTCGAGAGCTCCATCACCGGTGTGGTGAACAGGATGCTGTGCAGGTTTCCCAGCAGGACCACGACGAGGGGGCTGCCCACGACCATGACGGCCAGCCAGAAGAGGACGGCGATGCCGTGTCCGAAGCCCCGGCCGTAGGGCTCCTCGGACATGCCGGTGAGCTGCCAGTACAGCACCGCGCAGTAGAGCTGCGCTCCTCCCACGGTCTCCGCGCCGGGCGCGATGCCGCTCCAGGCCGGCTTCTGCGGCTGCTGCGCCGTGACCACGTGGTTCCACATGACGAACGCCCCCCTGGACGCATATTGAACACGTTCAATTGATGTGAACCCTACACCGCCCTTCCCATCTGACGCACCGTCAGGTTCAATCGGTCCTGTGATGGGACACGCAGGGATGGCGGCCACCGTCGTCCGATACCTCAGGTCAGTCGGCTCCCCCACCTCCGCCGCGGCGGAGCCCGGGGCCGAGCCCGTCGACGCTCCCCCACACTCCGTCCGGGGGTACCCCCTGCCGCGCCCCGATCTGCGGGCCGTCGGCGAGGACGAGCGCGCGCCCGTCAGCCCCGCCGAATTCCGGGCCGTACTGGGAAACTTCGCCAGCGGGGTCACGATCATCACCGCGCCCCCCGGCACGGACGGGGAGGGCCCGGCCGGCTTCGCCTGCCAGTCCTTCGCCTCGCTCTCCCTCGACCCGCCGCTGGTCACCTTCATGGTGGCCCGTACGTCGACCACCTGGCCCCGCATCGCGCGCGCCGGGGTGTTCTGCGTCAACATCCTCGGCGCCGACCAGGGCGCGCTGTGCCGGGCGTTCGCGGTCAGCGGCGCGGACAAGTTCGCCGGGGTGGACCACACACCCACCCCCGCCACCGGGTCGCCCCAGCTGAACGCGGTGCCCGCCTGGATCGACTGCCGGATCCACGCCGTGCACACCGGCGGGGACCACCTCATCGTCGTCGGCAAGGTCGAGGCCATGGGCGCGGCCGGCGAAGGGGACCCGCTCCTCTTCCACAAGGGCCGCTTCGGCCGCTTCGCCGACTGACCCCCCGCTGCCGGGTCGCGGCCTCGTACCGGGCGCGGCCGGGCCCGCCGGACAGACCGTGGACGGCGACCCGCCGGCCTCAGCCGGGTGCCCGGCTCCTTGGCATGCCCGGCTCCCCGGCGTGCCCGACTCCTTGGCGTGCCCGACTCCCTGGCGTGCCCGACTCCCTGGCGTGCCCGGCTCCGGTGGCGGCCCTCGGCTGGATCGTCAGGAACCGCTGACACGGACCCGTGGCCGGCCCCCGCGCCAGGTGCGCGGGGGCCGGCCACGGTTGCGGGGCGTACGGCCCGGTTCAGAACGTGAGCACGCCGCGCGCCACCCGCCCGTGGTGGGCGTCGTCCGCGGCCTTGGCGAAGTCCTCGATCGGGTAGAGCTCGGTCACCAGCTCGTCCAGCAGCAGCTTGCCCTGCCGGTAGAGCTCGGCGTAGAGCGCGATGTCGCGCTGCGGGCGCGAGGAGCCGTACCGGCAGCCCATGATCGTCTTGTCCAGGTACATGGACGAGACCTGGAAGGACGCCTCCTCCTTGAAGCCGGGCACGCCGAGCAGGACGGCCTGCCCGTGCCGGTCGAGGAGGTCGATCGCCTGGCGGATCAGCCTGACGTTGCCCACGCATTCGAAGGCGTGGTCCGCGCCGGACGGCAGGATGTCGCGGACGGCCGCCGAGGAGTCCGGGACCGCCGAGGCGTCGATGAAGTGCGTGGCGCCGAACTGCAGGGCCACCGCCTCCTTCGCCGGGTTCGCGTCCACCGCGACGATGGTCGTGGCGCCCGCGATCCGCGCGCCCTGCAGGACGTTGAGCCCGATGCCGCCCGTGCCGATGACCACGACCGTCTCGCCCCGGTCCACCTTCGCCCGGTTCAGTACGGCGCCCACACCCGTCAGGACCCCGCAGCCGATCAGCGCGGCCGAGGTCAGCGGAATGTCCTCGGGGATCTTCACCGCCTGGACGGCCTTGACGATGGTCCGCTCCGCGAAGGCGGAGTTGGAGGCGAACTGGTAGAGCGGCTGCCCGGCCCGCGAGAACGGCTGCCCCGGCATCCCGATCGCCTTGCGGCACATGGTCGGCCGGCCCCGGTCGCAGTCGGCGCACGCCCCGCAGTTGGCGAGCGTGGACAGCGCGACGTGGTCTCCGGGCACGACGTGCGTCACCCCGGAACCGACCGCCTCCACCACGCCCGCGCCCTCGTGGCCGAGGACCACCGGCGGCGGGAACGGGATCGTCCCGTCGATCACCGAGAGGTCGCTGTGGCACAGTCCGGCCGCCGCTATCGCGACCAGCACCTCCCCCGGCCCCGGGTCTCGGATCTCCAGATCGTCGACCACCTGGGCCTGCTTGCCGTCGAATACGACGCCTCTCACCTGGACTCCTTAGGCAGGCCGAGCACGCGCTCGGCGATGATGTTGCGCTGGATCTCGTCCGAGCCGCCGTAGATGGTGTCGGCGCGGGTGAACAGGAACAGCCGCTGCTCCTCGTCGAGTCCGAGTTCGTACGGGACCTCCCGCACCCAGTCCGCCGGCCCGGCGCTGGCCACCGCGCCCCGGACGGCGACGGCCAGTTCGCCCAGGCGCCGGTGCCAGCCGCCCCACAGCAGCTTGGCCACGCTCGGCGCGCCCGGGTCCCCGTCCGCGGAGCCCAGCGTCCGCAGCGCGTTCCACCGCATGGTGCGCAGTTCGGCCCACTGGCGTACGAGGCGTTCGCGCAGGACGGGGTCGCCCGCGCCGGCGGCCACGTACGCCCCGACCACGCGCTCCAGCTCCGCCGCGAAGCCGATCTGCTGGACGAGGGTGGACACTCCCCGTTCCAGGGCGAGCAGTCCCATGGCCACGGACCAGCCGTTGCCCTCGCCGCCGACGACCTCTTCGGCGACCGCGCCGTCGAAGAACACCTCGTTGAACTCGGAGGTCCCCGACATCTGCCGGATCGGCCGGACGTCGACCTTGCCCGGCTGGTCCATCCGTACGAGGAGGAAGGACAGCCCCCGGTGCCGCTTGGAGCCGGGCTCCGTGCGGGCCAGGACGAAGCACCAGTCGGCGTCCTGGGCCAGCGAGGTCCAGATCTTCTGCCCGGTGACGCGGTGGCGCCCGGACGCGCCCCGGCCGGGTTCCCGTACTGCGGCCGTACGGATTCCCGCGAGGTCGGAGCCGGCGTCCGGTTCGGAGTAGCCCTGGCACCACAGCTCCTCGCCCAGCGCGATCGCGGGGAGGAAGCGGGCCCGCTGCTCCGGGGAGCCGTAGGCGATGAGCGTCGGCGCGAGGAGGTTCTCGCCGATGTGGCCGACCCGGGCGGGGGCGCGTGCGGCCGCGTACTCCTCGGCCCACACCACCTGTCCGGTCAGGGAGAGCCGCCGGTTGCCGTACGCGCCGCCGGCCGGCCCGGGCCCACGGTCCGGGCCGGCCGCACGGTCCGGGCCGGCCCCGCCGTCGGCCGCCTGCCAGCCCTGGCCGATCCAGCCGCCGCGCCCCAGCTCGCGCTCCCAGGCGCGGCGGAGCTCGACGCCCTCGTGCTCGCTGCCGGGACCGCCGAGGCCGATGGCCTGCGCGTACGGTCCCGTGAGGTGCTCGGCGAGCCACGCCCGGGCGCGGCCGCGCAGCTCCTCGTCCTCCTCGCCGAAGCCGAAGTCCATGTCGGTGCCCCCCTTGGGTGCTGTCCTGTGTCCGGGTCCGGCCGTCGGGCCGGTCCCGCGCGCCTGCACGCCTGCACGCCTGCATGCCTGCATGCCCGCGCGCCGTGCCGGGCGGATCGCCCGGACCGGGCCTACGCGTTGGGGCGGTCCTTGGCGGCGGCCGCCTTGGCCATGGCTTCGAGCTGCGCGAGCATCGGCATCGGGTCGGTGCCGACCGTGCCGGGCAGGAAGTCGGCGATCTTCTCGGGGGTCCAGGAGCCCTCGGCGTAGCCTGCGCGCAGTTCGCGGGGCTGGGCCCAGACGGCGATCTTCGGGCCGGCGATCGTGTAGACCTGCCCGGTGATCTTCTCGCCGCCGACGGCGACGGCCCAGTCGGAGAGCAGGTAGGTGACCAGCGCCGCCACGTCCTCGGGCTCGCCGATCTCCTTGAGCTCCATCGGCACGTTGGCCGACATCCGGGTGCGCGCCACGGGCGCGATCGCGTTGGAGGTCACGCCGTACTTGGCCAGGCCCAGGGCGGCGGAGCGGACGAGGGAGATGATCCCGCCCTTGGCCGCGCTGTAGTTGGCCTGGGCCACCGAGCCCTGGTGGTTGCCGCTGGTGAAGCCGATGAGCGTGCCCGTGCCCTGCCGGCGCATGACGGCGGAGGCGGCGCGGAAGACGGTGAAGGTGCCCTTGAGGTGGGTGGCGATCACCGGGTCCCACTCCTCCTCGGACATGTTGAACAGCATCCGCTCGCGCAGGATGCCGGCGACGCAGACGACTCCGTCGATGCGCCCGTACTGGGCGAGCGCGGTGTCGATGATGCGCTGACCTCCCGCCATGGTCGAGATGTCGTCGGCGACGGCGACGGCTTCGCCGCCCGCCGCGATGATCTCCTTCACGACCGATTCGGCGATCTCGCTGGTGGGCTCGTTGCCCTCCATCCCCACGCCGTAGTCGTTGACGACGACCTTGGCGCCCTCGGCGGCCGCGGCGAGTGCCACGGCCCGTCCGATGCCCCGGCCGGCGCCCGTGACGGCGACGACTTTGCCTGCCAAGAAGTTCCCCATGCCCGGCCCCTTCCCGCGATTTCTGACGGACCGTTAGATTCTATGGGCAGTCAGATGTGCCAGCACAAGCCCCAGTTCGTTTCCGCCACGAGGAGCTGATGAGATCCATGGGCCTGCCCGCCGAGTTCCACGACATCGCCAAGCGCGTCAACAACTGGGGCCGCTGGGGCGCCGATGACGAGATCGGCACCCTGAACCTCATCACCGACGAGGTCGTGCGGGCCGCCGCCGCGGAGATCCGCACCGGACGCCGCATCCCGCTCGCCCTGCCGCTGAAGGAGGACGGCGTACAGGCCGGCATGATCCCCGGCCGGATCAACCCGCTGCACACGATGGTGCAGATCAACCAGGAGATCTTCGGCCCCGGCACGGTGGCCTGCAGCGACGACGCGGTGACCTTCGGCCTCCAGGCCGGAACCCACTGGGACGCGCTCACCCACGTCTCGCACTCGGGGAAGATCTACAACGGCCGCCCGGCCGGCACCATCACGGCGCACGGCCGCGCCGAGTTCAGCGGCATCGACAAGGCCGGGCACATCGTCTCGCGCGGCGTCCTGCTGGACGTGGCCCGCGCCAAGGGCCTGGACCGGCTCCCCGGCGGCCACGCGGTGACCCCGGGGGACCTGCAGGAGGCGGAGGAGTTCGGGGGCGTCACCGTCCGCGCGGGCGACATCGTGCTCGTGCGCACCGGACAGGTCCAGGTCTACCTGGCGGGCGACAAGCACGGCTACGGCTACCCGTCACCCGGCCTGTCCGTCCGCACCCCCGAGTGGTTCCACGCCCGGGACGTAGCGGCCGTCGCCAACGACACCCTGACCTTCGAGATCTTCCCGCCGGAGATCGACAACCTGTGGCTGCCGGTGCACGCGCTGGACCTGGTCGACATGGGCATGCACCAGGGCCAGAACTGGAACCTCGAAAAGTTGTCCACAGCCTGTGCAGAGGAAAACCGCTACGCCTTCCTGCTCTCCGCCATGCCGGAGCCCTTCGTCGGCGCGGTGGGCACCCCGGTGGCCCCGGTCGCCATCCTCTGACACCACCTCCGACGCCGCCCCCGACGCCCTCCTCTGACCGGGCGTCACACCCTCCCACCTGCACCGATACCGTTTCCACCGGCTCCTGCGCGCCGCTCTCGCGCAGGAGCTCACCCCTCATCGGGGAGGGCGAGCACCTCCCCGATGAGGGCGCGGAGCGCCTCGTCCTCGAGGAACGCCCGCTGGTCCCCGTACGTCGACAGGCGCCGGTCGGCCCCCTCCACCTGCCGCAACGCGGCGCGCGCCGGCGGGCTGAGCGTGCCGATGCGGGCCAGTCCGCGCAGCGCGTGGACGAGGGAGCCGTAGCCGTCGCCGCCGTCGGCCATCGGCAGGACGTACTCCTCCAGGACCGACGCGCTCGGCTCGGGCTCGCCCGTGATCGCCCACAGGGTGACCGCGGCCTGGATCCGGCACCAGTCCGGGCCGTTCTCCAGGGCGCATCGGACCCGGTCGGCGTACGGCGCGGCCGCGGGGCCGAAGCCGGCCAGCAGGTGGACCGGCCCGAAGTACGGGGCCGCGCCGGCCAGTACCTCGTCGCCGATCAGCCGCAGCGCCGGCGCGCTGTCGCCCCCCGTGCGCCACAGGGCCATTGCCACGTTCCGGCGCTTCATCGGGTTGGCGTGGACCGCCGCCGCGCGCAAGGCGTCCGCGGCGGACGCGGCGGACGGCCCCATCGCCGCGATCACGTCGGCGGCCGTGGCGGAGTGGCCCTCGCCCTCCAGCAGCGCCACGACCTCCGGCAGCGCCGGCAGCGCGTCCGGCCCCCACGCCTCCAGGACCCGCAGGAGCATGCCCGCCACCGCGCCGCTGCCGCGCCCGGCCTCGTAGCGCATCGACTCCCGGAGGGAGGGCAGCAGGACGTCCGCGTACGCCCGCAGCGGCGTCAGTACCTCGTCGATGTCCGGGAGCCGGGGATCGCCCCCGAACCAGCCGCGGCCGTACTCCTCCCGATAGGGCTCGTGGAGCCGCGCGACGAGCCCCGGGAGCGCGCGCGGGTCGCCGATCCGGGCCAGCGCCCAGCGGGCGTAGACGCCGACGGTCCCCTCGATGTAGTCGACGGTGTCCTCGCCCCGGTCGTCCACGAGTGCGGCGAGCCGGTCGGCGTACGGGGCCGCCGGCGGACCGAGCACCGCGAGGAGGTGCGCCGCCTTGAGCCGCACCGCGTCGTCCGGATCCCCCAACAGCCCGCCCGCCACGGGCAGCAGCACGGGCGCCACCGACGGCCGGAGCACCAGCAGCCGCCACGCCGCGTGCAGCGCGGCCCGGCACAGCGCGGCGTCCCCGCTGCGGCCCGCGCCGGCCGCCAGCCGGGCCGCGAACGAAGCGGCCGCTCCGGGGGCGTGGCCGAACAGGTCTGCCACTTGGCGGACGATGTCCTCGCGGGAGTGGGCGAACTCGACGCCCGGCACCCGCCAGGCCGCCTCGAACTCCGGCCCCGTGGCGGGGTCGGAGAGGATCTCCAGCAGCAGCTCCGAGTGGTGGAGCGGCACATCCGGGTCCAGGTGCGCCCAGGACCACACGGCCGCGACCTTCATGACCGGGCTGCCGTCCCGCAGTACGCCGGCCAGCACCGCCCGCACCCGCTCCACGGCCCGGAGCCCGGCTCCCGCGGCCCCGGTGACGCCCTCCGCGGACCCGGTGCCGTGCCCGGCCGCCCCGGTGGTGTCCCCGGCGCCGCCGCCGGGCGCAGCCGCCCCGGCCGCCGCCGCGGTCGCCAAGGCCTCGGCCGCCGCCGCCTCGCCCAGCGCGAGCAGCACCGGGAGGCGTACCGCCGGGTCCGTCTCGGCCGTCCACCGCTCCAGCAGGAGCTCGATCCCGTCCGCCAGGGGAAGGGCCTCCCGCCGCACCTCGGGGTCCGTGTCCGCGAGCAGCGCCCGGACCGCTCCCCGGTGGCGCAGCCACGCCTCGGGCCACTCCCCGGCGACCCGGGCCGGCTCGGCCCGCGCCGCCGTCCCGACCAGGATCACCAGCATCTCCAGGAGAGCGACCCGCTCCCCCACGCCCGGATCCCCGGCGAGCGCCATCACGAACGGCAGCGCGGCGGTCGCCGCGGGAGTCACCTCGCCGCTCCACAGGGCGAGGCAGTTGTCCAGCACGAACCGGTCGGCGTCCCTCGCACTCGCGCTCGCGTCCGCCCGCGCGAGCCGCCGCAGCGCGCGGGGAACCTTGCTGACCGGGTACTCCTCGGACGGCGACTCGAACCGTCCCCACGCCACCGCGTCCAGCGCATCCAGCGCGTCTGTCGACAAGCCCGTCATCCCCACCCCGTCACCCCGTGAACCCGCCACCCCCGGTGGGCCGTGCGCACACGCAGGCGCCCGCAGAACCCGCGATCCTTGGCGTCCGGCGCCAAATCGCTCACGACAAGGGTGATCACTGCTTGTCGAACCGTCAACGCATCGATCGAGGTCCACGTGCCGTTCCCGGAGGACAGTCAGCCGACGAAGCTGAACCACACAGCCTTCGAGCACTCCCCCTGCGCCGTCACCGCCCGGTCATCGGCATAGGCCCCAACGAGCATGAGCCCACGCCCGCATGTGTCCATCGTTCCAGCGTTGCCGCCAGGCGGCCGACGCTCGGGCTCGTTGTCGTATACGTAGACCGTTACTCGCTCACCGAGCAACGCCACCTCGACGACAATCTCCTGCGTATCCGTATGCCGATGCGCATTGGTCACGACCTCCGACGCGCACAGCCGCGCCCGCTCCGCAAGCTGCGGACGCCCGGCGCTACACAGGATCGAAACCACCCAGTCGCGGACAATCCTGGGCGTGTCCGCCCGGCTCGGCGCGAGCATCCGGTAGGTGAGCCCCGACTCGGGCGTTCGCCCCTCGGAGGCTAAGGCACTCGTATTCATCGCGATGATCTCCCAACGCAGACGATGCGGCACAGACCCAAGCCCGTGTCCCTGGCCGCCATCGTCACGATCAACGACGGTTCAGGCGGCTGCACTTCAGGCCGGTCGAAACGTAGGGCGCAACATTGGGACGGCGCAACAGTGGGACGGTCGGAACATCCGAACGAGTGGACCCGGGCCAGGCCGGGCGGCACACTCGTACCCGGAAGAGAGGGAGGGGTCATGCCGCCGAGGAGCTATCCGACCGCCCGTCAGAGGCGCTTGGGTGCGGAGCTGCGCAAGCTGCGCGAGAGGGCCGGCATGAACGGCGCCACCGCAGCCGCATACTTGGGTGGCGAGCGCGCCCAGATCAGCCACATCGAATCGGGCCGTTACGGAGTCAGCGACGAACGAGTCCGCCGCCTCGCCGCCCATTACTCAGCAACGGACAAGCACCTCGTCAACGCGCTCGCGAGCATGGCGGAGGAGCGCGGCAAGGGCTGGTGGGACGAGTACCGGGGCGTTCTCTCGCCAGGATTCCTCGACGTGGCCGAGCTCGAATTCCACGCCACGTACATCCGCGTGATCCAGATGCTTTACGTTCCCGGCCAGCTCCAAACCGACTCCTACGCCCGGAGTCTGATCCGTAGCGGCATGTCCGATCTCCCGGCAGCGGAGCTGAACACGCGCGTCGAGCACCGCACGAGGCGCCGGATCATCTTCGACCGCCCCCGTCCTACCCCTTTCGAGGCCTTCATCCACGAGGCAGCGCTTCGAATGAGGTACTGCGACGCGGAAACCATGCGGGAGCAGCTCAAGTTCCTGACCGAGGTGTCGCACTGGCCCTCGGTCACCGTCCGCATCATCCCCTTCGACCGGCAGATCACGGGCTCGGTGCATTCCGTGCTCTACGCAGGGGGCGCCATCCCGGCACTCGACACCGTCCAGATCGACAGCGCTTTCGACAGCGGCTTCCTGGACGCAGAGGCTCAGCTCGCCAAGTACCGAGGATTGCTCGAGTCCATCGATTCGATCTCACTCGGAACGGATGAGTCGAGAGAACACATTCACCGCATCGCTCAGGAAGTGTGAGTCAAGGCGCA
This sequence comes from Streptomyces sp. ICC4, assembly GCF_003287915.1. Taxonomy (NCBI): domain Bacteria; kingdom Bacillati; phylum Actinomycetota; class Actinomycetes; order Kitasatosporales; family Streptomycetaceae; genus Streptomyces; species Streptomyces sp. ICC4. The sequence continues at coordinate 2,173,738 of NZ_CP030286.1, forward strand.
TGACCGACGGAATCAAGTGGCAGAAGTCCTCATTCTCGGGGCCGGACGACAATCAAAGCTGCGTCGAGCTGGCGCCTGTCGCAGGCGCGATCAAGATGCGGGAGAGCGACGCCCCGGACGTGATCGTCACCACGACGGTGGAGAAATTGCGCGCGTTCATCCTCGGAGTCAAGGCAGGCGAGTTCGACCACCTGATCTGATACCCCACAGACCCTCAGGCGCCCCTCATCTCCCCGGTGAGGGGCGTTCGGCATATGTCGGTACAACTTTGGGACGTCACACCATTGCGACGGCCGACGATGTAACGCCAACGTCGCTGTACGTCACCAAAAGTGAAGTGGTCCGCCGGATCACGCAGGCAGTAACACAGCTCTGCCCATTTTGAAGCCGGTTTGGCAGAGTTCGCGCCTCGCCCCCTCCTCAAGGCTCGTCACAACCCGGGGGGATCGCCAGGGACTCAGCAGCTGCCACGAAAGACGACCCGACAGGAGTCGAAGCATGCGAGGTCACGTCCCTTCCAACGAAATCACCGCCGAGGGCTACGCGCCGATCTACCACCAGACCAAGCAGCGCATGGCCGACGTTTTCGGGGCCCGCAGCGACAAGCACTGGCCCTCCGGCGAGGAGACCTGCTCCGACTGCTACAGCGTCACGCCGCCGGTCGGGTCCGCCGCGTAGCAAGAACCTCACGTCACAAGTCGAGCTGAGACCGGGTGTCTCACGCCGCCCGATCTCTGAGGAAAGCAGGTGGCACGTGGACAAGATCAAGCTCGTGGCCGAACCGGGGGCCCTCCTCAACAAATGCCTCGCGGCTTGCCCGGGAATGGACGATGACCTCCGGAAGCGACTGCGCATGCTGGAGGAGTACGACATGGGGTTCCTGTTGCTGGGCATGAGCCCGCGCAGGCTCCTCCGTGACGGCCGCCTATTCGACAACGAGCAGGTTCTCCCGCTGCTGCTGTGGTTCGGCCAGTGGGACAATCACTGTCGTCACTGGGCGGCTGAGGTCATAAAGCAGTGGCTCGTGTTCAACCGCTCCAGGGGTGAATTCGAAGGCGTCGCGGACGAGAAAGCCATCGAGTTCCGCGATTACTTCTTCACGAAGTACGCCATCCCGCTGATCGAGGAGTTCCGCCAGTACGTCGCGCTGACGATGCTCTACCCGAAGGACCACGACGCGCCCTCCGGCCCCGTCGACATGGTCTGGCACTCGTTCATCCTCAACACCGAGCAGTACGAGGACTTCGGCCGGCGTGTCTGGGTGGGCGCCGAGCACATGGCCCCGGTGGTCCTGGAGGAGGACTACGCCGACATCCCTGCGGTCAACAACCCGTAGCCGTGAACGGGTCGCACGACCTCAAGGACATCGCTGCCATGTTCCACAGGGACGGATTCGCTGTCCTGCCGTCCTTCATCACCGCGAATGCCGCCGACCACCTGCGGATCATGACAGAGCAGCGCTACCAGGATCCACGGGTGCATGCCGCCCCACCCGAGCTCGACCTCGTACGCGGCGACGTGAGCCTGATGCGCGTGTTCGAGTTCAACCGGGCGTTCCGCGACGTGATCGAGCTGGAACCCGTCGCCGACCTGGTCGAAATGATCCTCGGCCCGGACTGCCACATGATCGCCCAGAACGCACTGCGCATCCCGCCCGGCAAGGGAATCATCAACTGGCACGTCGACGACGTCCTATTCTTCCCTTTCCTCGATGACATCCCGACCGGTGCAGCCGGCGCCAGCATCCCCTGTTTCACCCTGAACGTCATGGTCGCGCTCACCGACATCGAGACCGACCTGCACGGACCGACACAGGTGATCGCCGGGAGTCACCTGTCCGGCCAGCGCCCGCCCTACAGCCCCAGCCTTCCAGGAACGCCTACGTCACTGTTCGCTCGCGCCGGCGACGCCTACCTGGTCAACAGCCAGACCTGGCACCGCGGGGCACCGAACCGGTCCGACCGCACCCGGTACCTGCTGACCACGGCATACGGTCGACGGTTCATCAGCCAGCGCTTCTACCCCTTCCCCGACTACCGGCTTCCAGCCGGCCTCCTTGAAGGGGCCCCCGCCCGGCTCGCCCGGCTCCTCGGCCGGCACGGGAAGGGTCCCTACGGCTGAACCGGTCACGCCCACCCGGTCCGGTGCCGCAACCACGTGCGTGCCGCCTCGGCGGCCCGGACTTGGTGGGCACGAAGGAACGGAACACCTGGCGGATTCGGCCGACGCGAGGACTTCTCCCAGTACCCGCCGATCCCGGCGGCGAACGCGGTGAGCACATCGGGATCGTCAGGCTGCGGAAGATGGATCACCGCGGCCTCGGCCTCAGTGGGCGAGTGGCCGTCCATGATCAGGTAAGGCACCAGAACCGCCGGGTCGAGCCAGGCCGCACCCTGGTTCGGATAGGACCAGTCGACGATGACGACCGACCCGCCTTCACGCCGCAGCATGTTGTCCGGTCGCAGATCCCAATGCAGGAGCGTGCTCCCCGTTGCGGCCTGCTGCCAGTTCTCCTCGATCCCGGCAAGGGCATTGAGGTGCTCGGCCGCCCACGGGTCCAGATCATCCGGGGTTTCCGAGGCCAGGGTTGACCAACCGGTGAGCCACCGGCCGACCAGCTCTGTGATGGGGCGTGCGGCGTCCAGCGGCGAAGGAGTGAGGAGCTTCCCAGCCTGCTCGACGGCGGCCAGCGCCATCCCCGTGTCCGCCGAATCCGGGGACAGCACCGGCACTCTTCCGGGGATGTCCTCAAGGCACAACCACCACCATCCCGCACTGTCGGCCGGCGTGGCCCACCAAAGAACACGCGGTCCCACACCGTCCGGGAGGACCGAGGTCACGGCGATCTCGTCCGCGTACTGCGGGGCGAACGGGTGTTCACCGTGCATCCCTTTGAGGAACACACGCCGTCCGTCGTCCAGGAGCAGCCGGGACGCCACGCCTGGGGTGAACCCGCCGGTGCACGAAATGGACCCGCCTACGGTGGAGCCCAACCGGAATTCCACATAGGCACGTGCCTCGGGGGGAAGGGACGCCCACTCGGGCCGGACGGAAGTTGCGGCCATGGTGTACCCCCTGGAACTGGCTTCCGGGCAAAGGACGTGCTCGGCAGGTTAGCGGGCTGAGCGGCCCTGAGGCGGCGGCTACAGGCATCGGCGGACGGAGTCCGACGCAGCGACGCGAAGCCGGGGAGGCCCGCCAGGGCAGAGCCGTGCGAGAGGCGCGTCAGAAGGAGAAGTTCTGCGGGTGGCGGCGTGCGCGCATGCACGCCCCGAGCGCGGCACGGCAGCCGCCACCCCACGACCCGCACTCGTCAAGGCAGGACCCTTGGCGTCCCCTCGCGACGAATCGCTCAGGACAAGGGTGATCACTCATTGACGAACCGTCAACACCTCGTTAGAGGTACACGTGCGGTTCCCGGATCGAGTTGTGGATCGGGTCGTGGTTCGCGGCGTGCATCGGGGGGCGGGTCGGGAGCCCCGCCGGGGTGTGCGCCGGAGCCCGGTCCGGGGCCTCGGCCGGGGTCCGGTCCCGCGGCCCCTGGGACGCCAGGTCCGCCGCCGCCTTCTCCGCGCGGTCGACCTCGCACCAGATCCGCTTCCCGGCGCCCTCGGGCTGCCAGCCCCAGCGGTCCGCCAGCCCGTCCACCAGCTCCAGGCCGCGGCCGCCCGTGTCGTCCCCGGCGGCCTGGCGCCGGGCCGGCGCCCGGCCGCTCGCGTCGGCGACCTCGACGCGGACCCCGGGCTCCCCGAACAGCATGCGCAGTACGGCCGGACAGCCGGTGTGCACCACGGCGTTGGTGACCAGCTCGGAGATCAGCAGGATCAGCGTCTCGGCGAGCGGCTCGTCATCCTCTATGCCGGACCAGGCCAGCCGCGAGCGGGCCCACCGCCGGGCCCGGCCGACCTCGGCGGGGTCCGGACCTACCTCCAGCTGCACCTGAAGCACCTGCACCGCTCACACCATCCGAACCGGCGGACACTTCGCCTCGCGACAGGACGGGGTCACCGAGCGTGACCCCCTTGGGGAGCAGCATGGTTGACATACAGTCACCACAACAAGCGCTTCGGGCATATTCCAGCGTGAAGGAGTAAGCGTGGTGCATACTGTGCGGCGCCCGCGCCGCTCAACCGCCTGCATTCCCGGGAGCGTACCGGAGCGGTCCCCCGTCTCCGGGCCGCAAAGGGTCGGGCGAAGGACACAAACCGATATCAACTCTCCGTAATCGGACACGCGTCCCGCGCCGTCCCTCCCGTGCCCATCCGTCACAGCGAGCGAGCGCACGGACGAGCCCTTACGCGCCGGCTTCCCCGCCGGGCTTCCCCGCCCGGCTTCCCCACCGGGCTACCCCGGCGTCGCCTCCGCGAGCAGTGCCTCCGCGAGCAGCTCCGCCGCCAGCACCTCCTCCGCCTGCGCCGCCGTGCGCCACTGCTCCGCCCGCACCCACGCCCGCTTCAGGTGCAGGTGTACGTCCGCCTCCCAGGTGAAGCCCATCCCGCCGTGCACCTGCAGGCAGTCCCGCGCGTTGCGCACGGCCGCCGCGTCGGCCAGCAGCTTGGCCGCGGCCGCCTCGCCCGCGTCGCCCGTCACCGCGGCCGCGTAGACCGCCGTACGGGCCACCTCGGCCCGCACCAGCATCTGCGCGCACAGGTGCTTGACCGCCTGGAACCCCCCGATCGGCTGCCCGAACTGCTCGCGCTCGCCCGCGTACCGGACCGCCAGCTCCACCGTGCGCAGCGCGCTGCCGAGTTGGAGGGCCGCCGTCAGCAGGGCCCCCTCGTCGCGGAAGCCGGCGCGGGCGGCGTCCGCCCGTGGGTCCCGCGGCAGGCTGACCCGTGCCAGCGGTGTCAGCGGATCCGCCGAGCGGACCGGCTCCCCGGCCGGGAGGCCGGGGAGCCCGAGCACCGCGTCCGACTCGCCGAGGTGGGCCACCAGCGCCCCGTCCAGGTCGAGGGCCGTCACCACCGCCTCGCCCTCCGCGGCCCCGGCGACGGCCCCGGCGGCCAGGTGGGTGGCGACCAGCGGTCCCGGCAGGAGCGCCCGCCCGGCCTCCTCGAAGACGAGGACCGCCTCCGGCAGACCGAGTCCGACCCCGCCCTCCTTCTCCGGGAGGCGCAGCGCGAAGAACCCGGCCGCGCCGAGCTCCCGCCACAGCGACCGGTCCACGGACCGGCCGGTCCGCGCCGCCCGGTCCACCGAGGCGCGCAGTTCCTCGCGCCCGTACCGCCCCTCCAGGAGGTCCCGTACGCCTGCCCGCAGGTCCCGCTGGTCCTGCGTCGGCTGGAAGTCCACGGAACGCTCACCTGCCCTTCGGAAGGCCGAGGATCCGCTCGGCGACGATGTTCTGCTGGATCTGCGAGGTGCCCGCCGCGATGGTGTACGAGAGCGAGGAGAGGCGGTCCAGGGTCCATTCCTCCTCCAGGGACAGGGACTCGGCCCCCAGCACCTCGGCGGCGGTGTCGTACAGCTCCTGGCGCGCGTGCGAGTACGCCAGCTTGAAGACGCTGCCGCCGATGCCGGGGACCCCTCCGGAGCGCTCGGACTCGCTGACGTTCCACTGCGTGAGCCGCCACAGGGCGCCGAACTCCCCGTACAGCCGACCCAGCCGGCGGCGCAGGACCGGGTCGTCCCAGCGGCCGTTCGCCTTGGCGGTGCGCGCCAGTTCGCCCAGGGTGCGCCGGCAGGCGACGACCTCGCCCACGAAGGCGGTGCCGCGCTCGAAGGACAGGGTCACCATCGTGACCCGCCAGCCGTCGTTCTCCGCGCCGACCCGGTTGGCGACCGGGACCCGCACCTCGTCGAGGAACATCTCGGCGAACTCGGTGGACCCGGCGAGCGTGCGCAGCGGCCGCACGGTCACCCCCGGCGCGTCCATGGGCATGGCGAGCCAGGAGATCCCCCGGTGCTTGGGGACGTCCTCGCTGACGGGCCGTGTGCGCACCAGCAGCTCGCACCAGTCCGCGACCTCCGCGTGCGAGGTCCAGATCTTCGACCCGGTGATCACGTACTCGTCGCCGTCGCGGACGGCGCGGGTGCGCAGCGAGGCCAGGTCGGAGCCGGCGTCCGGCTCGCTGAAGCCCTGGCACCACATCTCGTCGCCGCGCAGTACGGGCGGCAGCCAGCGCGCCCGCTGCTCGGCGGTGCCCTCGGCGGCGACGGTCGGGCCCGCGTGCAACAGCCCGACGAAGTTCGCGCCGACGTACGGGGCTCCCGCGCGCTCCGTCTCCTCCAGGAAGATCAGGTGCTGGGTGGGGGTGGCCCCGCGGCCGCCCGCGTCGACCGGCCAGTGCAGGCCGGCGTACCCCGCGTCGTACAGCAGGCGCTGCCAGCCCGCGTCGTAGGTGCGCCGGCCGGGCCAGTCGTCGGGCGAGGGCCGGGGCGGCAGCTGGGGGAGCACCTCGGCGAGCCAGGCGCGCAGCCGGGCCCTGAATTCCTGCTCCTCCTCGGTGTGGGTGAGGTCCACCGCGCCTACCTGCCCGTCCGCCGGTCCTTGTCGAAATCGAGGCCGAGCATGCGGATGGCGTTGCCGCGCATCAGCTTGTAGACGGTCTCCTCGTCCAGTCCCTTGACGTGGTCGAGGGCGACCTCCTTGGTGTGCGGGAAGGTCGAGTCGACGTGCGGGTAGTCGGTCTCGAAGGTGGCGTTGTCGCGTCCGACGACGTCGAGCGAGGCGATGCCGTGCTTGTCGCGGAAGAAGCAGCAGAACATCTGCCGGTAGTAGTAGGTGGAGGGCGGCTCGGGGATCAGGTCCTTGACGCCGCCCCAGGCGCGGTGCTCCTGCCAGACGTCGTCGGCGCGCTCCAGGGCGTACGGGATCCAGCCCATCTGGCCCTCGCTGTAGGCCAGTTTCAGCGTGGGGAACTTGACCAGGACGCCGCTGAAGAGGAAGTCCATCATCGAGGCCATGGCGTTGTTGAAGCTGAGGGCGGCCTGGACGGCGGGCGGTGCGTCGGGGGAGGCGGCGGGCATCTGGGAGCTGGAGCCGATGTGCATGTTGACGACGGTGCCGGTCTCCTGGCAGACGGCGAAGAAGGGGTCCCAGTAGCCGGAGTGGATGGACGGCAGGCCCAGGTGGGTGGGGATCTCGGAGAAGGTCACGGCGCGGACCCCGCGGGCGGCGTTGCGGCGGATCTCCACGACGGCCAGGTCGATGTCCCAGAGCGGGATGATGCACAGCGGGATGAGGCGGCCGCCGCTGTCGCCGCACCACTCCTCGACCATCCAGTCGTTGTAGGCGCGCACGCAGGCCAGGGCGACCTCCTTGTCGTGCGCCTCGGCGAAGGTCTGCCCGCAGAAGCGCGGGAAGGTCGGGAAGCACAGGGAGGCCTCGACGTGGTTGAGGTCCATGTCGAGCAGGCGGGCCTTGGGGTCCCAGCAGCCGCGCCGCATCTCCTCGCGGGTGATGCCCTCCAGGGTCATGTCGTCGCGGTCGAAGCCGACGGCGGCGATGTTGCGCTTGTACGGGAACTTCAGGTCCTCGTAGATCCACCAGTCGGTCGGCGGGCCGTCGGGGTCCATGGTGATGACGTACTTGCCGCCGGTGTAGGCGAGCTCGCCGATGCCGGCGGTGAGGGCCTTGGGGCCGCGGTCGCGGTACTTGGCCGGCAGCCACACGTCGAAGAGGTGGGCGGGCTCGATGACGTGGTCGTCCACGCTGATGATCCGAGGCAGTTCCATGGTGTCCCCTCGCTGAATCCGTTGGACCTGATCCGACACGCCAAATCTGATGGTGCGTCAGAAATCTGGAACCAAGCTAGCCCCCCACCCCTGGACCGACAAGCGTCCGCGCTCTACGCTCTGCGCTTGATCTGACTATCCGTCAGGTGTCGTCGGCCAGGGGAGGTCGGTCCGGGATGACGGACAGCACCGCAGTCGAACTCAGCCGGTCCCGGACCCTGTGGGACCTGATCGCCCGCCGGGCCGCCATGACCCCGGACGCACCCGTCCTCATCGAGGCCGCCGAAGGCGGCTCCGCCGACCGTGCCACCGACCGCCGGCTGACCTTCGGGGAGCTGCGCGAGCGCTCCGAAGAGGTCGCGGCCGGCCTGTACGGCATGGGCGTGCGCCCCGGCACGGTGGTCGCCTGGCAGCTGCCCACCCGCATCGAGACCGTCCTGCTCTCGATCGCCCTCGCCCGGATCGGCGCCGTCCAGACGCCCGTCATCCCCTTCTACCGGGACCGCGAGGTCGGCTTCGCCCTGCGCGAGTCCAAGGCGGAGTTCTTCGCCGTCCCCGGCGTCTGGCGCGGCTTCGACCACACCGCCATGGCGGAGCGCCTCGGCGCGCGCGGGGTCTTCGAGGCCTACGCCTCCCTCCCCACCGGGGACCCGGCGACACTCCCCCCGCCCCCGCGGGAGGGCACCTCGGTCCGGTGGATCTACTGGACCTCGGGCACCACCTCGGACCCCAAGGGCGTCCTGCACACGGACCGCTCCCTCATCGCGGGCGGCTCCTGCCTGGCCCACGCCCTGCACCTCTCGCCGGACGACGTCGGCTCGATGGCCTTCCCCTTCGCCCACATCGCCGGGCCCGACTACACGGTGATGCTGCTCCTCTACGGGTTCCCGGCCGTCCTCTTCGAGAAGTTCGCGATGCCCGACGCCCTGGACGGCTACCGCCGCCACGGGGTCACCGTCGCCGGCGGCTCCACGGCCTTCTACTCGATGTTCCTCACCGAACAGCGCAAGGACCCGGGCACCAAGCTCATCCCGTCCCTGCGGCTGCTGGCCGGCGGCGGGGCCCCCAAGCCCCCGGAGATCTACCACGCGGTCGTCCGCGAGCTGGGCTGCCAGCTCACCCACGGCTACGGCATGACCGAGGTCCCGATGATCACGATGGGCGCCCCGGACGACACGGCGGAGCACCTGGCCACCACCGAGGGCCGCCCCCCGGCCGGCATGTCGATCCGCGTCACCGCCCCCGACGGCACCCCGCTCCCCGCCGGCACCGACGGGGAGGTCCGGCTGCGCGGCGAGGCCGTCTGCCAGGGCTACCTCGGCCGGGCCCGGTCCGCCGGGGCCGACGGGGCCGACGGGGCTTTCGACCCGGACGGCTACCTGGTCACGGGCGACCTCGGCCACCTCACCGCGGACGGATACCTGGTCCTGACGGGCCGCAGCAAGGACGTCATCATCCGCAAGGGCGAGAACATCTCCGCCAAGGAGATAGAGGACCTGCTCCACCGGCTCCCGGCGGTCGCCGACGTGGCGGTCATCGGCCTCCCGGACCCCGAGCGCGGCGAACGCGTCTGCGCCGTCGTCGAACAGCCTCCGGGCACGGGACCCCTGACCCTGCCCGAGGTGACGGCGTACTTGCGCGCCGAGGGACTCTCGACCCACAAGCTTCCCGAACAGCTGGAGATCGTGGACGCGCTGCCCCGCAACGACGCCCTGCGCAAAGTCCTGAAGTACAAGCTCCGGGAGCGCTTCGCGTAGCCCCGCCGGCCCGTACCGGCCGGCGGCGCGCCGGCCCGTACCGGCGCCGAAGGTCCCGCGGAGGCGGCCCCGTACCGGAAGCGGCGGGTCCGCCTCATTCCCATGATCCAGCCCCGGACAGTGGCACACGTCTCATTTGTCGGGGCCTCTTCGGCGGGCCCGCGCCCCTCGTGTCACAGTTGTCCGTCGCACAGTGTGCGCACAGCATCGACAGCGAAAACACAGCATCAGAAGGCTCCCCCTCCGGGAACCGTCCACGAGAGGCATCATGGGAGTCCGCAACACCTCGCCGGTCAGCACCCGCTGGTCCCACGGCACCGTCGCCGAGCTGTTCTCCGGCCGCGACAACAGCCTCGGCCTGCTCCGCCTGCTGCTGGCGACCGCCGTCGTCGTCGCGCACGCGCGCATACTCGGCTTCGGGATCAGGGAGTACGGGCACACCTTCACCCACGGTCAGACGGACCTGGGGAAGATATCGGTGTTCGGCTTCTTCATCCTGTCCGGCCTGCTCATCACGCGCAGCGGCAACCGGCTCCCCATCGGACGCTTCCTGTGGAACCGGGCCCTGCGGCTGCTGCCGGGCCTGTGGGTGTGCCTGTGCGTCACCGCCCTGGTGGTGGCCCCGTTCCTGTTCTGGCGCCAGCACCACACGCTGGAGAACTTCTGGCACCGGCCGGACGGCCCCTTCGAGTTCCTCCAGGCGAACTGGTGGGTCCGCACCCACCAGCCGGGCATCTCCGGGATCATGGAGACGGCCCAGGGCAAGTGGATGGCCTTCGACCCCGGCATCAACGGTGCGCTGTGGTCCCTGCAGTACGAGGTCCTGTGCTACCTGGGCGTCGGACTGCTCGTCCTCGCCGGGGCGCGGGCCGGGGGGCTGACGCAGGCGCGGCGCGCCATCCTGGTGATCGCCGTGCTCCTCGGCGGCTACGTGCTGACGAACTCGCTCGACAACCACTTCATGGACGCGTTCAGCCTCCAGATCCACGCCGAGCGGATCGTCTCGCCGATCGTCGGCGGCTTCATCGTCAAGTGGGCCTTCTTCCTCGGGTACGCCTTCGCCATCGGCTCGCTCATCGAGGTCTACAAGGACCGGATCCCGGTCAGCACCCCGCTGGCCGTCCTCTCCGCCCTGGTCACGCTCGCCACGCTGCGCTACGGGTTCTTCTTCGCCGTCGGCATCCCGGCCTTCGCCTACCTGCTGGTGTGGCTCGCGATCCGGCTGCCCAAGCCCTTCCGGGCGGTGGGCCGCAAGAACGACTACTCGTACGGCATCTACATCTACGGCTTCGTCGTCGAGCAGGCCCTCTCCGCGCTCGGCGGCGCCCGCTGGGGGTTCCCCGCGTACCTCGCGCTCGCCCTGGGCGGCACCCTGGCCCTGGCGGTGCTCTCGTGGCACCTGGTGGAGCGCCCCGCCCTGAAGCTGAAGGACGCCCGCTTCCCCCGGCGCACCCCGCGGGGCCCGCGGGGCCCGCAGGCCGGCGGGGAACCGCAGAGCCGCCCGGCCGCCGAGCCGGACCTCGCGGCCGCGGGCACGGCGGCCAGGTAGACCACCGGGCCGGCGGGCCGGTGGGCCGGCCCGCTCGAACACCCGCCGCCCCTCGGGGCGGCACGCAGACGTCCCGCGCGGTGCGCGGCCCTCAGGACCGGCCCTCGGCCGGCACCCGGGCCCCGCACCGCGTCGTCGTTTCCGGCTCCCGCGCGCTGCGGGTTCCGCGCGCTCCGGGTCCCGCACGCTCCAGGCCTACGCGTCCGGGGCCGCCACGCCGCAGTAGCCCGCGAAGCCCGCCAGGATCTCGTCCTCCGAGATGCGGCCGTCGCCGTCCGCGTCCAGGGCCGCGGCCACCTGGCCGGCCAGCTCCTGCGGGGTGCCGAGGACGCGCAGCACGCGCGCCGTCGCCGCCGTGGTCGAGCCGCCGCCGTCGTCGCCCGCCACCGCGATCACCGCGCGCAGGAACGGACGGGCGATCTCCGCGAACCGCCGCGGGTTGTCGCGCAGCCGCTTCGCGGCGCCCGTGATGAACTCCTCGCGGGACACCCGCTGGTCCCCGTCCACGTCCGCGATCCCGGCCATGCCCTGCCAGAAGGCCTCCGCGCCGGCGAACACGTCCTGGCCCCTGTCGGAGCGGGCCGCCACGGCGAATTCGGCCAGTACCGCCTTGGCCGCCGCGCTGAAGTCCTCCCGGTCGATATAGCCGTTCCCGTCCTGGTCGAAGGTGGCGAATCGGGAGGCGATCTTGCGCTCGTACTCTGCGCTGTCCATATTCGGCGTTCCGCCTTCACATGTGCGGTGGGGTGCAGTTCAAGACAGGCAGGAGCGTACGGCCTACGTGGCCTGCGCGTTAAGCGAAGCGGTCAAGCAGGTGGCCGCATCGAACCAGCGCACGAGGAGCGCGACGGGGCGCGTACGCCTGTGCCCATGTACCAAGCCGCGCCTCGCCGTTCACAGCGCGCTACGCCTCTATCACGCAGGGCGCACTTCCGGGGCGAGCTTCTCCCAAAACGGGCGCACATCGCTGGGTGCCCACTACATTCGAGTCGTCGACACACGGCTGCGCATCCGGAAATCGGGCTGGGGGCACGATGGCGAAGGACGTACCACCGCGCTGGGACCGACGCATGCAGCAACGCCTGGCGCGCGGTGAGGCCGCCGCCCTCGGCGAGCTCTACGACCGCTTCGCCTCGCTCGTGCACAGCCTGGCCCACCGGGTCCTGGGCGACGAGAAGGCCGCCGACCGGATCACGCGCGAGGTGTTCGGCTACATCTGGGAGAACCCGGACGCCTACGACCCGAAGCAGGGCTCCATGCGCTCCTGGGTCGCCCGCATCACCCAGGGCCAGGCCGTCGCCCGGCTGCGCCAGGCCGAACTGGGGCGCGGCTCCCGCGAGGAGCTGGAGCAGAAGGTGCGCAGCGCCAACGCGGCCGCCCGCGCCGACTTCATCGTCACCTCGATGCCGGCGCCGCTGCGGGCCGCGCTCGAACTCGCCTACTTCAAACGACGCGACTACCGCCAGGCCGCGGCCGACCTGCAGATCAGCGAGGACGAGGCGAGGCGCAGGCTGCGCCTGGGCCTCCAGTTGCTCTCGACGGCCAACGCCGTCCCGCGGGACGACACCGTTCCGCCCGGACACGGCACCTCGGGATACGGAACACCGCGATGACCATCCCCTCCGACGGCGCCGCCGAAGACGGCGAAGAGTACGAACGGCCGCGCGGCGGCGGTCCGGCCCGCATACCGGGCCCGCGCGAAGCGGCCGACGGCCTCGAGTTCACGGGGTACCCGCGCTCCGGCGACCAGCCCGGGCCCCCGGAAACACCGGCCCCGCCCGCGCCCGCGCCGCCGCCCACCCATGCCGTCCTGAAGTCCCTGCTCGGCGCGTGGGCCCTGGCGGCCTGCTCCGCGGACGAGACGCTGGCCGTCGAAGACCACCTCACCACGTGCGCGCCCTGCGCCGAGGAGGCGCTGCGGCTGCGCGACGCCGTGGGGCTGCTGCACCCGGAGGAGAGCCTCGACCTCAAGCCGCTGCTGCGCTCGCGCGTGCTGGAGGACTGCCTCGGCAAGCGCCCGGCGCGCATCCCCGTACCGGTGTGGGCGAACCCGTACGACACCGAGACGGCGCGGCTCGACGCGCTGCTGCGGGACTTCGGTGACTCGGAGTGGCACACCCCGGTCCGGCTGAAGTGGTTCGAGGACGAGCAGCGGCAGTCGCGCCGGACCACGGTGGCCGGGGTCATCGGACACCTGCTGTCGGTGGACGGGCTGGTCGCGGCGGCGCTGGGCCTCGACGACCCGCTCGGCCCCGACGTGCGGTCGGCGACCCCGGCGGGCCGTACGGAGCAGTTCTGGGAGGACTCCCCGTACCCGACGACGCGGCGGGTCCGCGAGCCGTGGCGCGAACAGGGCCACACGCTGGTGCGGACGGTGTCCTTCGCGGGCCGCGGCGTGGCCGAACTGGCCGTCGACTACGGGGCCTTCGCGCTGCCCCTCGGCGACGCCTTCCTGGAGCGGGCCTTCGAGTGCTGGGTCCACGCCGTGGACATCGCGGAGGCGGTGGACTATCCGTACGAGCCGCCGTCCGCTCCCCACCTGCACCGCATGATCGACCTGGCGGCCCGCCTGCTGCCCGAGGCGCTGGCCGGGCGCCGGCGGGCCGGGCTGGCGGCTCCGCCGCGCGGGCTGGTCGCGGCCGGGGCACCGGGCCGGACCCTGCACCTGGAGATCGAGGGCGCGGGCGGTGGCGGCTGGGACATCGCGCTGGACTCCCCGGCGGCGAAACCGTCGCCGGAGCACACGGTGGCCCGGATCGCCCTGGACGGCTTCGAGTTCTGCCAGCTGGCGGCGGGGCACATCTTCCCGGAGGACGCGGCGATCGGCCAGAACGGCGACCGCGAGGCCATCCGCGACGTCCTCTTCGCGGCCGCCTCCCTGAGCCGGCTGTAGCCACCCGGTCCGGGCCAGGCCGGTCCGGGCCAGGCCGGTCCGGCCCCGCCGGCGGCGCGGCGGGGCTGACGTGCGCGGGGCCGACTGCGGCTCTGCCGGGACCGCTACGCGAAGACGACCGTGCGGGTGCCGTTCAGGAGCACGCGGTGCTCGCTGTGCCACTTCACCGCGCGCGCCAGCGCCTGGCATTCGACGTCGCGGCCGATCGCGACGAGCTGGTCCGGGGTGACCTCGTGGCCGACCCGCTCGACCTCCTGCTCGATGATCGGGCCCTCGTCGAGGTCCGCCGTCACGTAGTGGGCGGTCGCGCCGATCAGCTTCACGCCCCGCGCGTGCGCCTGGTGGTAGGGCTTGGCGCCCTTGAAGCTCGGCAGGAACGAGTGGTGGATGTTGATGATCCGCCCGCTCAGCTCCTTGCACAGGTTGTCCGACAGCACCTGCATGTAGCGGGCGAGGACGACGAGCTCGACGTCCTCGGCACGGACCAGCTCCAGCAGCTCGGCCTCGGCCGCCGCCTTCGTGTCCCTCGTCACCGGGATGTGCACGAACGGGACGCCGTACGAGCCGACCAGTTCCTCGAAGTCGGTGTGGTTGGAGACCACGGCCGCGATGTCGACGTGCAGCGCGCCGATGCGGAAGCGGAACAGCAGGTCGTTCAGGCAGTGCCCGAACTTCGAGACCATCAGCACGATCCGCATGCGCTCGTCGGAGCGGTGGATCTGCCAGTCCATCCGGAAGGAGTCGCCGATCGCGGCGAAGCTGGCCCGCAGCTTGTCCACCGTCACCGGCTCGTCGGCCGCGAAGTGGACCCGCATGAAGAAGAGGCCGGTGTCGCGGTCGCCGAACTGCTGACTGTCCTCGATGTTGCACCCGGTCATGAACAGGTAGCTGGACACTGCGTGCACGATGCCCTGCTTGTCCGGGCAGGAGAGGGTCAGTACGTACTGCTGGGAAGCCTGTGGCTGCGGGTCGTCGCTCATGACCCGACAGCCTTCCACATCGGACTCAGGCCGCGCGGGTAAGGATCCTCAAGACATCCAGTGATCGCGGGCGCGCGTCCGGGTCGTCCGCGTCCGCCGTCGCCAGGCGTACGTGGGCCTCGCGCGCGGCCCGTACGGCCTCCGGCCAGGCATGGTGCTCCAGGTATCCGGAGACGGGGGCGTCGGGGCCGATCTGGTGCATGATCCTGAGCACCCGCAGCACGGCGAGGTCGACCAGGGCCGCCTCCTGCGAGTCGCGGAAGATCGTGCCGACGTACTTCTCCGCGGACCAGCTGTCGAGCCAGGTGTCCTCGACGAGCCGGTACACGGCGTCGGTCACGTCCCCGTAGCCTTCGGCGCCGGCCAGCCAGGTGTCTTCCTGGAAGACGGGATCGGAGAGCATGTGCAGCGCCGAGCGCACGTTGCTGCGCCAGCGCCACCACGGCATGTCGTTGAGGGGCATGCCGCCCATGGTGGAGGAGCGGCCGCCGCGGCGGGAAGAGTTCTTCGAACCTTGGGCGAATGTCACGCTTTCGATCGTACGTTCCCGTCTTGCGCGATCTTGAAGCGCCCTTGCGCACCCCCGCACGCCCGCCACCCGCAATTCACCTGGGCGTCACCGGATGTTGTGTACACCTCACTCTTCGGTTACCCGGACGCGGAATGGTGCATGAACATGACCACCCGGCAACGCGCAGCAGTTGTTTCCCGCACCCTCCTGGCCAAGGCCAAGGCCGCGGCCACGGTGACGGGCGCGTGTCTCCTCGCCGGGTGCGGGGTGCTCCCCGGGGGCTCGGGGGGCTCCGGGGACACCGACGGCACCCTCACGGTCATGACCTTCGCACCGCAGGACTCCAAGGCGACCAACATGCCCGGCATGCCGGGCATGGCCAAGGCCTACGAGCGCTGGGTCAACTCCAAGGGCGGCATCAACGGCCGCAAGATCCGCGTCCTGACCTGCAACGAGCGCAACACGGCCGGTGGCGCCGCGGACTGCGCCCGCAAGGCGATCGCCGAGAAGGCCGTCGCCGTCGTCGGCTCGTACAGCCAGCACGGGCGCGCCTTCATGGCCCCGCTGGAGGCCGAGGGCATCCCGTTCATCGGCGGGTACGGGGTCTCCTCGGAGGAGTTCCAGTCCCCGCTGTCCTACCCCGTCAACGGCGGCCAGCCCGTCCTCCTCGCCGGGGCCGGCCACCAGCTGGGCCGGGCCTGCGAGAAGGTCGCGCTCGTCCGCCCCGACACCCTCGCGGCGGACTCCCTGCCCGTCCAGCTCAACGCCGGCCTCAAGGCCAACCAGACGGCCGAGGCCAGCGACATCCGGGCCGCCGAGGACTCCACGGACTTCTCCGCGCAGGCCCGCGAGGCGCTGACCGACACCACCACGGCGAAGAACGGCACCACCTCGAAGGAGGGGGCGGCGAAGGACGGGGCGGCCAAGGACGCCAAGGACAAGGGCTGCGTGGCCGCCGTGCTCGGCTCGCGCACCGAGACCTTCTTCGACGCCTTCCGCCGTGCCTCCGAAACCCAGAACCGCAAACCGCAGATCTCCTCGGTGCTCGGCTCGGTCAGCCAGGCCCTGGTGGACCGCACCGGCGGCAAGGAGAGCCCCTTCGAGGGCGCCTACGTCACCAGCTGGTACCCGGTCTCCTCCGACCCGGTCTGGGAGCCGATGCGCCGGGTCATCGCCGACCACGCCTTCGGCGACGACACCGTGGACCCCGACGACAGCGGCGCGCAGACCACCTGGATCGCGTACACGGTGCTCGGCGAGGCCCTGAAGCGCTTCAAGGGCGGCGAGGAGGTCACGGGGCGCACACTGGCGCGCAAGCTCAACCAGTCCGATCCGGTCGCGACGGGCGGCCTGACCCCCGACCTCAGCTGGCGCTACCAGGACATGCGCGCCGTCGCCGGCCTCCCCCGCATCGTGAACGGCCGGGTCACCTTCCAGATCGTCCAGCAGGGCCGCCTCGTGGCCCAACCGGGCGAGCACACCACGGACATGACCAAGACCCTGGAACAGGCCCCGCGCACGAGCTGATCCCGCGCGGGACCGCCCGTACCGGCAGGCGGCCTGCCGCGGCCGCCTGCCGCGGCCGCCGGCCGCCTGCCGCCGGCCGTCTGCCGCCTGCCGCCTGAAAACTGGTGCGACCACGGCGCGGGCAGCGGGCAGGATGCCGTCATGGACCGTCGACAGATCAGCGCAACAGCCCACGCCGAGCGCCCCATCGCCGCCCCGCTGGGCGACGACTCGGTACGCGCGCTCCTCGAGCGCGCCCTTCCCGGGGGCGCCCCGCGCCTCCTCGACCTCGGATGCGGCGGCGGAACCTGGATGGTGCGCGCCCACGCCGCCCGCCCGGGCCTGCGCGCCGACGGCGTCGACGACGACGCCGAGACCATCGCCGCCGCCCGGCGGACCGTCACCGACGCCGGGCTCGGCGACCAGATCGCCTTCCATGCCCGGGACGCCGCGCGGTTCACGTCCCCGCACCGCTACGACGCCGTCCTCAGCATCGGCGCCGCCCACGCGTTCGGCGGCCTGCTGCCCACCTTGGAGGCCGCCCGCGGGCACCTGGCCCCGGGGGGCTCCGTACTCGTCGGCGACTGCTTCTGGGAGCGCGAACCCGGCCTGAAGACCCTCGACCACGGCTTCGCCGCCACCGACTACGACGACCTCGCCACGACCGTCGACCGCGTCACGGCCGAGGGCTGGACCCCCGTGCACGGACACGTCAGCACCCTGCGGGAATGGGACGACTACGAGTGGTCCTGGACCGGAACGCTCTCCCGCTGGGCCCTGGACCACCCCGGGCACCCCGACAGCGGCGCGGCCCTGAAGGCGGCGGCCGAGCACCGCGACGCCTGGCTGCACGGCTACCGGGGCACGCTCGGCTTCGTCACCCTGGTGCTGCGCCGCACGCTGCCGGGCGGGTGAGGGTCAGAGCTGGCTCTTGTCCCGCTTGGTGAGGTTGTACTTGCCGGCGATGGAGTTCCACATGCCCGCCGCCGACTCCTTCGCCTTGGTGGCGTCACCGCTCGACTTGTTGCCGTCCGAGGCGTTGTCCGTCGACTTGGCCTTGCCGTCCTTGCACTTCTCGCCGTCGGCCTTCATGTCGTCGGCCCACGCCGCGTAGCTGTTGTCGGCTTCGGCGGAGGACTTCCAGGCCTTGGTCAGGGACGCGGTCAGCTTCGCGTGGTCCGGGAGCTGGTCCACCTTGAGCTCCTGGAGCCGGGTCACCAGCTCCTCGCGCTGGCGGGCCGCGTCGCGCAGGTCGGTGGCGGCCTGGTCGAGGTTGCGGCAGCCCTTGATGTCGTCGACGGCCTTGATCACCGAGGCCCGGCTGTCGTTGCTGTCCGCGAGGAGCTTGTCCAGCTGGACCGCCTGCGGCTGCGCCGGATCCAGCGGCGCCTCGCCGCCGGGGGCCGCTGAGCCGCTGCCGGAGGGCGCGGACACCACGGCGCCGGGGTCGGTGTTCTGCGCCTTGTCGTCGCTGAGCACCGCGCCGACACCGAGGCCGACGACGGCCAGGCCGACGACGACGGCGGCGATGATCGCGGGCGAGACCCTGCGGGGCGCCGGCCCTTGCTGCTGGAACTGCTGCTGCGGATGTTGCTGCTGCGCCTGCGGGTACTGCTGGAACTGCTGCTGGGGGTGGGGCGGTTGCGCGTGCGGGTGCTGCTGATGCGGCTGCTGATGCGGCTGCGGGTGCGGCTGCTGCGCGCGCTGCTGCTGGGGGTAGGGGCGCGGCGGCGGCTGCCGGAGCACCGGCTCCTGCACGGGCGGCAAGTGCTGGGTGTCACCGCGGAACAGCCCGTCGAACCCGGCGGCCGGGTCCGCGGGGGCCGCGGGAACCGGCGCGATGTACTGGGTCGCCGCCTCCTCGTGCGAGGGGACGCCCGGGGTGCCGTACCGGCCGGCGGGCTCCCCCTGCGGGGCGGCGGCCGGGACCGGCGCGATGTACTGCGTCGCGGCCTCTTCGTGCGCGGGCCCGCCCGGGGTCCCGTACTGGCCGGTGGCCCCGCCGTAGGAGGGGGCGGCGGGGACCGGCGCGATGTACTGCGTCGCGTCCTCCTCGTGCGCGGGCCCGCCCGGGGTCCCGTACTGGCCGGTGGCCCCGCCGTAAGAGGGGGCGGCGGGGACCGGCGCGATGTACTGCGTCGCGTCCTCCTGGTGGCCCTGCTGGTGCCCGTGCTCGTTCTGGTGGTCCTGCGCGCCCGGGGCGCGGTGGCGGGCGCCGGGCTCACCGGGCACGGGAGCCGCGGGAACCGGCGGGATGTACTGGGTGACCGCCTCGGGGAGCGGCGGGTAGCCGTAGCCGTGGGGCTCGCCGGGGCCCTCGTAGCCGGGGCCGAGGACGTGGCCCTGCGGGTAGCCGTAGGCGGGGCCGCCGGGCGCCGGGTACCCGTAGGACGGCGGGCCCTGCGGGTGCTCCGGCTGCGCGTCTTGCTGCGCGGGCGGCTGCGTCGGCGGCTGCGCCGGCATCGGCGGGCCCCACGGCGCGCCTGCCTGGGGGCTGCCGCCCTGTCCGCTCTCCGTCACCGGGACTCCCTCTCCGACCTGTCCGAACTACGGAACCGTCGGCCCACGCTACCCGGTCACCCCCCTCCCCCGTCCGGCCCCCCCCTACCCTGGCTCCTATACACATCTCCGAGCCCACGAGACCGCGGGGCCCGGCCCCCCTCCTCCGCACGCCGCACCAGGAGAAAGAGAGCACCGCATGTTCGAGACCGTTCGCGCCGACATCCGCACCACCCTCGACGAGATCCGCGCCGCGGGCCTGCACAAGTCCGAGCGCGTCATCGGCACCCCGCAGAACGCCGCCGTCGCCGTGACCTCGGGCTGCGCGGCGGGTGAGGTCCTCAACTTCTGTGCCAACAACTACCTCGGCCTCGCCGACCACCCCGAGGTCGTCACCGCGGCCAAGGAGGCGCTGGACCGCTGGGGCTACGGCATGGCCTCCGTCCGCTTCATCTGCGGTACGCAGGAGGTGCACAAGGAGCTGGAGGCGCGGCTCTCCGCCTTCCTCGGCCAGGAGGACACGATCCTCTACTCCTCCTGCTTCGACGCCAACGGCGGAGTCTTCGAGACGCTGCTGGGCCCCGAGGACGCGGTCATCTCCGACGCCCTCAACCACGCCTCGATCATCGACGGAATCCGCCTCTCCAAGGCCCGCCGGCTGCGCTACGCCAACCGCGACCTGGCCGAGCTCGAGACCCGGCTCAAGGAGTCGCAGGACGCCCGCCGCCGGCTCATCGTCACCGACGGCGTGTTCTCCATGGACGGGTACGTCGCCCCGCTGGCCGAGATCTGCGACCTCGCGGACCGCTACGACGCCATGGTCATGGTCGACGACTCGCACGCCGTCGGCTTCGTCGGCCCCGGCGGGCGCGGCACCCCCGAACTGCACGGGGTCATGGACCGGGTCGACATCATCACCGGCACCCTCGGCAAGGCGCTGGGCGGCGCCTCCGGCGGCTACGTCGCCGCGCGCACCGAGATCGTCGAGCTGCTGCGCCAGCGCTCGCGCCCGTACCTGTTCTCCAACTCCCTCGCCCCGGTCATCGCGGCCGCCTCGCTGAAGGTCCTCGACCTGCTGGAGTCGGCGGGCGACCTGCGCGAGCAGCTCGCCGCGAACACCGCGCTGTTCCGCACGAAGATGACCGAGGCCGGCTTCGAGGTCCTGCCCGGCGACCACGCCATCGCCCCGGTGATGATCGGCGACGCGGCGGAGGCCGCCAAGATGGCGGAGCTCCTGCTGGAGCGCGGGGTCTACGTGATCGGCTTCTCCTACCCGGTGGTCCCGATGGGCGCGGCGCGGATCCGCGTCCAGCTCTCGGCCGCCCACTCCACGGCCGACGTGGAGCGCGCGGTGGCGGCGTTCATCGACGCCCGCTCGGCGCTGACGTCCCTGACGGGCGCCGAGGCCTGACCCCGGCCGGGCCCGGTCTGCGGCCCGGGCCGGGGCCCGGGTTCCGGTGGGCTTTCGGCTGCGCGGCGGACGTGGCCGCCCGCACGATCGGTCGGCCCGGCATACCCCCGCGGCCTGCGAGAATGGTCGGGTGATCGACCCCCGCCGGCTGCGCATCCTGCGGGCCGTGGCGGACCACCGTACGGTGACCGCCGCGGCCGCAGCCCTGTACCTGACCCCCTCCGCCGTCTCCCAGCAGCTCGCGGCGCTGGAGCAGGAGACGGGCCACGCGCTGCTGACCCGCAGCGGCCGGGGCGTACGGCTCACCGCGGCCGGTGAGATCCTCCTCGGGCACGCCCACGAGGTGCTGGCCCAGCTAGAGCGCGCCGAGGCCGAACTCGCCGCCTACGCGGGCGGCTCGGCGGGCGAGGTCACCGTCGCGGCCTTCGCCACCGGCATCGCCGAAGTCCTGGCCCCGGCCATCTCGCGGCTCGCCCTGGACCATCCCGGCATCCGGCTGCGCGTACGCGACGCGGAGGGCGACCAGAGCCTGCTGCTGCTGCTCGATGGTGAGGCGGACCTCGCGCTGGCCGTCGAGTACCGGGGCGCCCCGGGCGCCGGCGACGGCCGGCTGTCCGTGCTCCCGCTCTACGCGGAGCCCTTCGACGCGGTCCTCCCCGCCGGCCACCCGCTCGCCGACCTGCCTGAGGTGCCGCTCGCCGATCTCTCGGACGCGGAATGGGTGGGCCAGTACCCCGGCAACCCCTGCCACGACGTCATGCAGCTGGCCTGCGAACTGGCGGGCTTCCAGCCCCGGTTGGTGCACTCCTCCGACGACTTCCGGGCCGTGGTCGCACTGGTCGGCGCGGGCGCGGGCGTCGCCCTGGTGCCGCGCTCGGCACTACGCGGGATGGACCTCAAGGAGGTTCAGGTCCGCCCGGTGGCCGGCCCGGCGGCGACCCGCCGCGTCTTCGCCGCCACCCGTCGCGGCGCCGAGACGCATCCGCTGATCGCCCCGGTCCTCGCGGCCCTGGCCCGTGAGGCGGGCCGGCTCCCCGCCCACTGACCGGCGCCGCGACCGGGTCCTATCCGATCGAGAAGACGCCGCCGGGTGCGGCGTGGTCGACGCGTCCGCCGTAGCGGGCGGCGGCGCGGGCCACGGCCTCGGCCGGTTCCAGGTCCCGGCCGACATGGGTGACGACGAGCCGCCGGGCGCGGGCGGCGCGCGCGGTGTCGCCGGCCTCCTCGGGGGTGTGGTGCACGGGCTCGACCCCGGCCGGGTGCGCCGCGCTGTCGGCCTCGCAGAGCAGGAGGGAGCAGTCCTCGGCGAGTCGGGTCAGGGCCGGGCAGGGCGCCGTATCGCCGGAGTACACCAGCGACGCGCCCCCGGACTCGGCGCGCAGGGCGAAGGCCGGCATGCCGTGGGACACGGCCCGGCTGGTGAGGCCCAGTCCGCCGATCTCCACGTGGTGGCCGTCGGACAGCTCGTGGACCGCGAAGGCGGCCTCGACCGGGCTGCGGTCAGGCCCGTTGGTGAGGAACCCGGCCAGCCGGTCGGCGAGGCCGGGCGGCCCGTAGAGGGGGAGCGGCGAAGCCCGCCGCACGTCCGCGTAGAGCAGTCCGTAGGAGGCGGTGAGCAGGTCGGCCGTGTGGTCGGCGTGCAGGTGGGAGATCCATATCGCGTCCAACTCGCCCAGCCCGACGTGCTGTTGCAGAGCCCCCAGGGTTCCGCTCCCGGCGTCCGCCCAGACGCGGGCGCCACCGCCTTCGACGAGGTAGCCGGAGCAGGGGTTGTCGGCGGCGGGGTAGGGCGTGGCGCTGCCCAGCACGGTGAGTCGCAGAAGATCGTCGGCCATCCGGTGGAGTCTAGGGCTGTGGCCGGGAAGGTTTGCCGGGTCGCGGGGTCCGTGCCGTTGTTCGCCCACCAGTGGTCGGGACCGGCCGTGCGGGCGTGCGGTGCGCGGGTCGGGTGGGGCTCAGACGCGGATGACCTCCACGCCCGCCGCCTCGAACGCCACGGCGACCGACGGTGCCAGGCCGGTGTCCGTCACCAGGACGTCCACGGCGTCGGTCGCGACGATCCGGGCGAAGGCGCGGACGCCCAGCTTGCTGGAGTCGGCCGCGATCACCACGCGCCGGGCGCGCTCGCACAGCAGCCGGTTCATGGCCGCCTCGTCCTCGTGGCGGGTGGCGGCGCCGTCGGCCGGGTCGAAGGCGTCCACGCCCACGACGGCGGTGTCCACGGTGAGCTGCCCGAGCACCTCCATGGCCAGCGGGCCGGTGAGCTCGTAGGACTGGGGGCGGGCCACGCCGCCCGTCAGCACGATCTTGAACTGGGGTCTGATGACCAGCTCGCTCGCGATGTTCAGGGCGTTGGTGACGACGGTGAGGGCGGGGGACCCGGTGGCGAGGTCGGGCCGGCCGGCCAGGGTGCGGGCCACCTCGGTGGTCGTCGTGCCGCCGGTCAGGCCGATCACCTCGCCGGGGACGATCAGCGCCGCGACCGCCGCGCTGATCCTGCCCTTCTCGGCGGCCCGGCGCGAGGTGCGGTAGCGCAGGGGGAGTTCGTACGAGACCCCTTGCAGGACGGCTCCGCCGCGCGTGCGCACCAGCAGCTGCTGTTCGGCGAGCTGGTCGAGGTCGCGGCGGATGGTGGCGGCGGACACCCCGAGGGCCTCGGCGGCGGGCTCCACCTCGAGCTCGCCCCGCTCCACCAGCAGGTCCAGCAGTGTCTGCCAGCGTTCCTTGCGGGTCATCGGCCACCCCTTCGGTCTCGGCTTCGGTCTTCGCTTCACTGTTCGGCGTCGATGGTCTCTCTTGGCCTATGCGTCGACATTAACGCAGGAGATCATCCTTGAAATGCTTGAAGTTGCGTGAAAGTCCGCACTATCTTGCAAGAACACGCATTCAGGTCCACGCACCACGCCAGGGAGCCGCCATGAGCCATGTCGCGTACGAGTTGGGCACGCAGCCCGCGTGCTGGGAGCGGGCCGCCGCACTGGCACCCGAGCGCCGGGCGGTGCTGCCGCGCCCGGGTGAGCGCACCGCGATCGTCGGCTGCGGGACCTCGTACTACATGGCCCAGGCCGCCGCCGTACTGCGGGAAGAGGCCGGGGCGGGCGAGACCGACGCCTTCCCCGCGTCCGAGTTCCCCCGCCACCGGCGCTACGACCGGGTGATCGCGCTGACCAGGTCCGGGACCACCACCGAGGTGCTCGACCTGCTGGCCGGACTGCGGGACGCGGGCGTCCCCACCACCGCCGTCATCGGGGACCCGGACACCCCCGTCATCACCCTCGCCGACGAGCTCGTCGTACTGGACTTCGCCGACGAGCGGTCCGTCGTCCAGACCCGGTTCGCCACCACCGCCCTCACCCTGCTGCGCGCCCACGTCGGCCTGCACAGCCCCTCCGTCGTCGCCGACGGGCGCACCGCGCTCGCCGACCCCCTCCCCGCGGAGCTCGAGACCCGGGGGCAGTTCACCTTCCTCGGGCGGGGCTGGAGCGTCGGACTCGCCAACGAGGCCGCGCTGAAGATGCGCGAGGCCGCCCTGGCCTGGGCCGAGTCCTACCCGGCCATGGAGTACCGGCACGGGCCCATCAGCGTCTCCGCGCCCGGCACCGCCACCTGGTCGCTCGGCGACGCCCCCGAGGGCCTGGCCGAACAGGTCCGGGGCACCGGGGCCCAGTGGGTGGCCGGACACCTCGACCCGCTCGCCGAGCTGGTCCGCGTGCACTGCCTGGCCGTCGCCGTCGCCGCCCACCAGGGGCTGGACCCGGACGCACCGCGCAACCTGACCCGCTCGGTCATCCTCACCACGGGCGAGGAGGCGGTCCGATGAGCCTCGTCTCCGCCGGCACGCTCGTCCTGGAGGCCGCCGCACAGGGCCGCGCCGTCGCCGCCTTCAACATCATCACGCTGGAGCACGCCGAAGCGGTCGTCGCGGGCGCCGAGTCGGCCGGCCTGCCCGTCGTCCTCCAGCTCAGCGAGAACGCCGTCAAGTTCCGGGGCGGGCAGCTGCTGCCGATCGCCCGCGCGGCCGTCGCCGTCGCCGAGGCCGCCGGGGTTCCCGTCGGCCTCCACCTCGACCACGTCAAGAGCTCCGAACTGCTGCGCCAGGCCGTGGACGCGGGGTTCAGCTCGGTCATGTACGACGCGGCGCACCTGTCCTACGCCGAGAACCTGGAATCCACCCGCTCCGCCGCCGACTGGGCGCACGTCAACGGGCTCTGGATCGAAGCCGAGCTCGGCGAGGTCGGCGGGAAGAACGGGGCCGCGCCGCTGGACCCGCACGCGCCGGGCGCCCGTACCGACCCCGACGAGGCGCGCCGGTTCGTCGCCGACTCCGGCGTGGACGCGCTGGCCGTCGCGATCGGCAGCAGCCACGCGATGACCAGCCGGACCGCGGCCCTGGACCACGCGCTGCTCGCCCGGCTCGCCAAGACCGTCGACGTGCCCCTGGTCCTGCACGGATCCTCCGGCCTGCCGGACGCGGAGCTCGCCGCGGCCGTCGCCGGCGGCATCCGGAAGGTCAACATCGGCACCGCCCTCAACGTGGCGATGACCGAGGCCATCCGCACCCACCTGACCCCGGCGGACCCCCGCCCGTATTTGGCCGCCGCAAGGGAGGCGATGACGGTGACGGCCGCCGCTATGATCAGCGCCCTGAACTGACGGAACGGGTACCGGGGGGCTTGATGGACACGCAGCGGGGCCACAGCAGACGGCGGTTCCTTCTGGGAGCGGGGGTCCCGCTGCTCCTCATCGGAGGCGGGATCGGCTACGCGCGGTGGCCCGAGGAGGAGGCCCGCCAGAAGGTGCGCACCGACCTGGAGCCGCTCAACCGCCGCTTCTGGACCGCGCTGGGCGACGTGTCCGACGCACACTGGCTGGGCTACGACATCGACGAGACCGACGGCGACCGCATGATACCGAGCCCGGACTCCCGCATCCGCCTCGTCGGGATGGCCCACCTCAAGCCGGGCACCGCGAACCGCATCCTGCGCGATCCCGCACACCAGTTTGAGGCCACGGCGCTGACGACCCTGCCCGTGGAGCTCAAGCCGTACGTTCCCTCCGCCGCGGCCTGGCGGCAGAGCGGGACGTACGACAAGGGCGCCCTGCAGGAAGGCCTGGACGTGATCCCGTCGGGCTCGTTCTGCTTCGACGGCATCCGCGACCTCGTGTACTTCGACTACGTCTTCCTCTACACCTGAGCCGCGGTCCGCAGGAGCCGTCCCACTCGGTGGGAGGACGGCGGCGCGGCTGTTGAAGCCGCGGCGGGAGCGGTGTTTCGTCGGACGCCGGAGCAGGCGCCGACGAGGTCTGGGTGGGGGAGCACCATTTCGCCGGGTACGAGATCGTCGCCTCGCCCGAGCTGTTCCTCGCGGCCGCCGCCGAGCGGACCTCCCGGATCAGGCTCGGGACCGGCGTCAACTCCCTCCCGTACCACCAGCCGCTGATCCTCGCCGACCGGATCTGCCGGCTCGACCAGCAGTCCCGGGGCCGCGCCTTGCTCGGCGTCGGCCCCGGACAGCTGCCGTCCGACGCCTTCATGATGGGCGTCGACCCGCTGCGCTCCCGGGAGATGACGGCCGACTCCCTCGACGCGATCGTCCGGCTGCTGCGCGGGGAGACGGTCACGGCCGCCACCGAGTGGTTCGCCCTGGAGGAGACCCGGCGCTTCGCCGGGCCGGACGCGGCCTTCGCCTCCCTGCGCCGCCCCGAGGAGCACGTCAAGGTCCTGATCCGCCCGGGGCTCGCGGGAAACGCGGTGGTGCCCCGCTGACCCTTCCGGATTGCTGGAACAGGTTCTAGTCTGCCCCCGCGGCGGCGGTGGACGGCCGCGCGACCTTGAGCCACGAGAGACCCGGAGGGGCCGTGCACCTCGAATACACGCCTGAGCAGCAGCAGTTGCGCACCGAGCTGCGCGCGTACTTCGCCGAGCTGATCCCCGAGGACGTCTACGCCCGGTACGAGGACCCGGCCGAGCAGAAGCGCTTCTACCGGGAGACCATCCGCCGGCTCGGGTCCGACGGCTGGCTCGGGGTCGGCTGGCCGAAGGAGTACGGCGGGCGCGGGATGTCGCCCATGGACCAGTTCATCTTCTTCGACGAGGCCGCGCAGGCCGTGGTGCCGCTGCCGCTGATGGCGCTCAACACCGTCGGGCCGACGATCATGCAGTTCGGCACCGACGAGCAGAAGGCCTACTTCCTCCCCAAGATCCTCGCCGGTGAGATCGACTTCGCCATCGGCTACAGCGAGCCGGACGCGGGCACCGACCTCGCCGCCCTCAAGTGCAAGGCCGTGCGCGAGGGCGACGAGGAGACCGGCACCTACGTGGTCAACGGCCAGAAGATCTGGACCACCAACGGCGACACCGCCGACTGGGTCTGGCTCGCCGTCCGCACCGACCCCGAAGCCCCCGCGCACAAGGGCATCACCATGCTCCTCGTGCCGACCGCCGACCCCGGCTACTCCTGCACCCTCATCAACACCCTCGCCTCGCACGACACCACCGCCAGCTACTACGAGGACATCCGCGTCCCCGCGAGCCGCCGCGTCGGCCAGGAGAACAAGGGCTGGCGGCTGATCACCAACCAGCTCAACCACGAGCGGGTCACCCTGGCCGCCCACGGCACCATGGCCATCCGAGCCCTGCACGACGTCCAGCGCTGGGCCGCCGAGACCAAGATCGCCGACGGTCGTCGCGTCATCGACCTCAACTGGGTCCGCGGCCGCCTCGCCCGCACCCACGCCCGCCTCGACGCGATGAAGCTGCTCAACTGGCAGATGGTCAACGCCGTCCAGGACGGCACCCTCACCCCGCAGGACGCCTCCGCCGTCAAGGTCTACGGCTCCGAGGCGCGCAGGGACGCGTACGCCTGGCTGATGGAGGTGGTCGGCGCGGCCGGCTCCCTCAAGGACGGCTCGGCGGGCGCGGTCCTGCACGGGGAGCTGGAGCGCGGCTACCGCAGCGCGGTCATCTTCACCTTCGGCGGCGGCAACAACGAGATCCAGCGCGAGATCATCTCCTGGATCGGCCTCGGCATGCCGCGCGTCCGCCGCTGAGCGGAGCCCGTACGGGCGTACGGGCGTACGGGCCTACGGGCACACGGGGGCGCGCGGGCAGTCCCGCCGGCGTACGCGCCCCCGTGTGCCCGTGCGCCGGTGTCGAAGCCCTGGCGGCGGCGGACGGCTTGCGGTTTCCTTGAAAGTGCTCGCAGACGGCGTTGTGGCGCACCACACAGCACGACGCGGCACGACCGGGCATCGTGGTGACGATCGCCCGAGGCACCTCAGGACAGCCGGCAGGCCAAGCTGATGGGGGAACTCCATGACCGCCGCGCCCGACGTCCCGGACATCCTGTCGCGGGAGTTCGCCGAGAACCCCTACCCGACGTACCGGGCCCTGCGCGAGAGCGCGCCGCTCAGCTGGCACGAGCCCACGCGCAGTTACCTCATCTCGCGCTACGAGGACGTCGCGCGGGCGTTCAAGGACAAGGACTCGCTCTTCACCACGGACAACTACGCGTGGCAGGCCGAGCCCGTGCACGGCAAGACCCTGCTCCAGATGAGCGGGCGCGAACACGCCACGCGGCGCGCCCTGGTGGCCCCGGCCTTCCGCGGCAACGAGCTCCGCGACAAGGTCGTCCCCGTCATCGAGCGCAACGCCCGCGAGCTGATCGACGGGTTCCGCGACACCGGCTCGGTCGACCTGGTGAGCGGCTTCGCCTCCCACTTCCCCATCTCGGTCATCGCCGACATGTTCGGACTGGACCGGTCCGGGCAGGAGGCCCTCGGCCACTGGTACCGGGCCTTCGTGGCGTTCATCGCCAACCTGTCCGGAGACCCGGAGCAGGCGGCGGCCGGCGCGCGCGCCCAGGCCGAGTTCGCCGCGTACATGCTGCCGGTCATCAGGAACCGGCGCGAGCACCTCGGGGACGACCTGCTGTCCGCGCTCTGCGCCGCCGAGGTCGACGGGGTGAGCATGAGCGACGAGGACATCAAGGCGTTCTGCAGCCTGCTCCTCACGGCGGGCGCCGAGACCACCGACAAGGCCATCGCCGGGCTCTTCTCGAACCTCCTGGCCCACCCCGAACAGCTCGCGGCCGTGCAGCGGGACCGCGGACTCATCGACCGGGCCTTCGCGGAGACCCTGCGCTACACCCCGCCGGTCCACATGATCATGCGGCAGGCCGCCGTCGACGTGTCCGTGAGCGGTGGCACCATCCCCGCCGGGGCGACCGTCACCTGCCTGATCGGAGCGGCCAACCGCGACCCCGGGCGGTACAAGGACCCGGAGCGGTTCGACATCTTCCGCGACGACCTGACGGCGACCACCGCCTTCTCCGCGGCCGCCGACCACCTGGCGTTCGCGCTCGGACGGCACTTCTGCGTCGGCGCGCTCCTGGCCAAGGCCGAGGTGGAGATCGCCACCAACCAGCTCCTCGACGCGATGCCCGGCATCCGGCCCGCCGACGGGTACGACCCGGCCGAGCAGGGCGTCTTCACCCGCGGACCCTCCTCCCTGCTCGTGGAGTTCACGCCGGCCGCCGGCTGAAGCCCGGGCAGCCGCGCGGTGGACGTCCGCTCCTCGGGCAGGCAGGCAGGCCCGTCCGACCGCTGCGCCCCCGGGGCTCAGATCTGGCCGGCGCCGCCGTCCACGAAGAGTTCGATGCCGGTGATGAAGCTGCTCTCCCGCGAAGCGAGGAACAGGGCCGCCGCGGCCACCTCCTCGGGGTGTCCGGCCCGGCCGAGCGGGACCCCGGCGGTCGCCCGTTCGCGTACCCCGGCCGGCGCCTGGGCCAGCGCCGGGGTGTCGACCGGGCCCGGACTGAGGGTGTTGACCCGGATCCCGCGCCCCGCGAGCTCCAGGGCCAGGCTGCGCGCGAGGGACCGTACGGCCGCCTTCGTGGCGGCGTACACGCCGAACCGGGTGGACGCCGAGGACCCGGCCGCCGATCCCAGCAGGACCACCGAGGCGCCGTCCCGCAGCAGCGGCAGGGCCCGCTGGACGGTGAAGTAGGTGCCCCGGAAGTTCAGGTCCGAGGTCGCGTCGAACTGCTCCTCGGTGAACTCGGCGAAGCCGCCCGCCGGTCCGCCGCCCGCGTTGGCCACCAGGACGTCGATCGGACGGCCCCCGGCGGCGACGGCCGCGTACAGCCGGTCCAGGTCCTCGACGCGGGACGCGTCACCGGGCACGGCGACGGCGCTCCCGCCCAGCTCCCGGGCCGCCGAGGCGAGTTCCGCCGGCCGCCTGCCGGTGATGAAGACCCGGGCGCCCTCCTGCACGAAGCGGTGGGCCGTCGCCAGGCCGATGCCCGCCGACCCGCCCGTGATCACCGCGACCTGCCCGTCGAGCTGCCCCGCGCGTCCCACGTGTGCCGTGTGTGCCGCGTGTTCTGTGCTCATGACCGTGCCTCCTCGCTCCGGGGGAGGCGGGTGCGGTCCGCCGACCGGACATCCTAGTGGCGCGTACGGGCGCCCGCCGGGTGGAATGCTGGAAGGACAGGAACACGGGAACACGCGGCGAGCGGGGGAGCGACGGCCATGGGTGAGAGCGGCGGACCCGATCCCGGGCTCTACGGCCCGCGATCCGTCACCTGGCAGTGCCACGGCGACCCGGTGATGTGGATCGCCGGAGTCCGCGCGCTCTACCTCCAGGCCCTGCACCCGCGCGCCGTCCGCGGGGTGATGGAGAACAGCTCCGCGTTCAGCGGCGCGAAGGGCCCGGGCGACGCCTGGGGCCGGCTGCTGCGCACCGCCGACTTCGTCGGCACCGTCACCTACGGCACCACCGAGGCCGCCGAGCGGGCCGGCGCCCGCGTCCGGAAGATCCACAGCACGCTGTCCGCCACCGACCCCGCCACCGGCGAGCGCTTCCCCGTCGACGACCCCGAGCTGCTCCTGTGGATCCACTGCGCCCAGATCGACAGCTTCCTGCACGTCCTGCGGCGCTCAGGGGTCCCGCTCAGCCCCGGCCAGGCCGACCGCTACGTCGCCGAGAACCTCGTGAACGCCCGCCTCGTCGGGCTCGACGCCTCCGGTGTACCCGCCGACACCGTCCAGCTGGCCGCCTACTTCGAGCGGATCCGCCCCGAGCTCGCCGCCGGCCCCGACGCGCACGCAGTGGACGCCTTCCTGTGCGCGCCGCCCGTCCATCCCCTCCTCGTCCCTGGCCGGAATCTGGTGTGGCGCCCGCTCGCCGCCCTCGCCTACGGATCCCTCCCCGGATACGCGCACCAGCTGTACGGCCGCCCCGCACCGGCCCCGCGCAGCGTCACCCGCCGCCTGCGTCTCACCGGTAGCCTGCTGCGCAGCATTCCCGCAGGTCTGCGCTGGCAGCTGCCCCCAGGTCACATCTTGAAAGCGATGCGCCGCATGGGCCCCGGGAGCCGCCCCGCGCCGTACACACTGCGTACATCAGCGGCCATACTGGACCGGCCGGGGAGGGCGTAGCACGACACACGGGGGCGACTTCAAGACATGGCGGAGTCCAGACTGATCCAAGGCAGGTACCGGTCGCTCGACCTGATCGGCCGAGGCGGCATGGGCGAGGTGTGGCGGGCCCGCGACGAGTCGCTGGGCCGGCACGTCGCCGTCAAATGCCTCAAGCCCATAGGGCCCGAGCAGGACGCCCACTTCACCCAGGTGCTGCGCGAGCGCTTCCGCCGCGAGGCGCGCGTCGCCGCGTCCCTCCAGCACCGGGGCGTCACCGTCGTCCACGACTTCGGCGACGACAGCGCCGCCGGCGGCCCCCTCTACCTCGTCATGGAACTCCTCGAAGGCCGCAATCTCAGCCAGCTCCTGGACGACAACGAAGCGCGCCCGCTCCCCGTGGACGTGGTCGTCGACATCGCCGAGCAGATGGCCGCCGCCCTCGGCTACACCCACGACCAGGGCGTCGTGCACCGGGACCTGAAGCCCGCGAACATCATGCGGCTCACCGACGGCACGGTGAAGATCTGCGACTTCGGCATCGCCCGGATCGCCGCCGACATCGGCTTCACCGCGAAGCTCACCGGCGGCGGCGTGGCCATGGGAACCCCGCACTACATGTCGCCCGAGCAGATCGCGGGCGGTGAGGTCGACCACCGCAGCGACCTCTACTCGCTCGGCTGCGTCCTGTACGAGATCGCCACCGGCGCCCCGCCCTTCGACCTCGGCGACTCCTGGTCCGTCCTGGTCGGCCACCGCGACACCGAGCCCGTGCCGCTGCGCGAGCACCGCCCCGAGCTGCCCGACTACTTCGAGCGGCTCGTGCTCGACCTGCTCGCCAAGCGCCCCGAGGACCGCCCGGGCGACGCCCGCCACCTGCACCGGCGGCTCGTCGAGGCCCGGCTCGGCCCCGGCACGGCGCCGGGCGCGCACCCGCCGCTGCCCGAATGGGCCGACGGGATGACCGCCGGGCGCAAGGCCGGCCTCGAAGCCCGGCCCGCGAGCGGGGCATGGGCCGTCCTGACCGGATCCTGGACGGCCACCCGCCCGGGCGCCGAGCCGCCCGTGCCCGGCGCAGCCGCCCGCGCGGACGGCCCCGCCGGGCGGCCCGCCGGGACCCCGGCGCAGGCGCAGGGGCAGGGGCAGGGCCAGTCGCAGGGGCAGTCGCAGGCGCCCGCAGCCCGCCCGGGCGGGCTGTCCGTCGTACGCCCGCGCCCGGCCGAGGACCCGCGGCTCACCGCCGCGTACGGGGTCCAGCGCGCCCCCGGCGCGGACCCCACCGGCCGTGACGCGCTCGCCGCCGGCCACGCCCGGGCCTTCGCCCTCAGCCGGGCCGGCCGTACCGAGGAAGCCCTCGCCGGGTACACGGCCGTCGCCGAGGGCCGGGCCCGGGTGCTCGGCCCGGACCACGCAGACACCCTCGCCGCGCGCCAGGAGGCGGCGTACGAGACGGGCCTGCTCGGCCGCCACCAGGAGGCCTACGAGGGCTACCGCGCGGTGCTCGCCGGCCGCGAGCGGACGATGGGCGCCGACCATCCCGACACCCTGCGCTGCCGGCACAACCTGGCCTGCGCGCTGGGCGCCCTCGGCCGCTTCGCCGAGGCCCACGCCGTCGCCGCCGAGGTCGCCGCCGACCGGGCGGCCGCCCTGGGCGCGGAGCACGCGGACACGCTGCTGACCCGGTACGAGGCGGCGTACGCGCTCGGCCGCCTGGAGCGCTGGGAGGAGGCCCTGGACGGTTTCCGGCACATCGCCGCCGTCCGGGAGCGGGTCCTGGGCCGCGACCACCCCGACACCCTGGCCGCGCGGTACGAGGCCGGCATCGCGCTCGGCCGGACCGGCCGCTGCGCCGAGGCCCTGGAGCTGTTCCGGGACCTGGTCCGCGACCGCACCCGCGCCTACGGGGCCGCCGACCCGGAGACGCTGCGCGCCCGCCACGTCCTCGGGGTCAACCTCGGGCGCCTCGAACGGTGGGAGGAAGCGGTGGCCGAGGCCCGGCAGGTGGGCGAGGCGCGGGCCCGGGCGCTCGGCGCCGAACACCCCGACACCCTGGTCAGCCGCCGGGAACTCGCCGTCGGGCTCGGCCGGCTGGGCCGCTGGGACGAGGCGCTGCCGCTGTACCGGGAACTGTCGGGCATCCGCGAACGGTCGCTGGGCGACGACCACCCCGACACCGTCGCCGCCCACGCCGACGAGGCGCACTGTCTGGAGCGGCTCGGGCAGGTGTGTTACCAAGAGCCATGACGACCTCGCGGGGCTTCGGTTCGGACGTGTACGACGCGGTGATCGTGGGAGGCGGCCACAACGGGCTGGTCGCCGCCGCCTACCTGGCGCGGGCCGGCCGCTCGGTGCTGGTCCTGGAGCGGCTCGGGCACACCGGCGGCGCGGCCGTGTCCACCCGGCCGTTCGCCGGGGTCGACGCCAGACTGTCCCGGTACTCCTACCTCGTCTCGCTGCTCCCGGCGAAGATCGTGCGCGAGCTGGGGCTGAGCTTCGAAGTCCGCAAGCGGGCGGTTTCCTCGTACACCCCCGTCGAGCGGGGCGGCCGGCCCGGCGGCCTGCTGGTCGGCGGCGGAGAGGCCCGCACCCGGGAGTCCTTCGCACGGCTGACCGGCTCGGACCGGGAGTACGAGAGCTGGCGCGCCTTCTACGGGACGACAGGGCGGGCCGCCGAACGGCTCTTCCCGACGCTGACCGAACCGCTGCCCACGCGTACGGAGCTGCGGGCCCGGCTCGACGACGAGGCGGCCTGGCGGATGCTGTTCGAGGAGCCCGTCGGGCAGTCGGTGGAACGGGAGTTCGCCGACGACCTGGTGCGCGGGGTCGTCCTCACGGACGCCCTGATCGGCACGTTCGCCGACGCCCACGACCCGTCGCTCGCCCAGAACCGCTGCTTCCTCTACCACGTGATCGGCGGCGGCACCGGTGACTGGGACGTGCCGGTCGGCGGCATGGGCGCGCTCACCGACGCCCTCGCGGGGGCCGCGCTGGCGGCCGGGGCGGAGATCGCCACCGGGCACGAGGTGCTGCGCATCGACACGGACGGGACGACCGCGCCGGCCGAGGTGACCTTCCGGACGGCGACGGGAGAGGGAAGCGTGGCCGCGCGCGTGGTCATCGTCAACGCCTCGCCCAGGGCGCTGGCCGAGCTGCTCGGCGAGGAGCCCGAGGGGCCGGCCCCCGAGGGGGCCCAGCTCAAGGTCAACATGCTGCTGCGGAGGCTGCCCCGGCTGCGCGACACCTCCGTGGACCCGCGCGAGGCATTCGGCGGGACCTTCCACATCGCGGAGGGGTACGAGCAGCTCGCCCGGGCGCACGCGGAGGCCCGGGCCGGCGAACTGCCCTCCGTACCGCCCTCGGAGATCTACTGCCACTCGCTGACGGACCCGTCGATCCTGGGACCCGAGCTCGCGGCGCAGGGCTACCAGACCCTGACCCTCTTCGGACTGCACACCCCGGCGCGGCTGTTCGGACACGACAACCGGGGGGCGAGGGAGGTGCTGCTCACCGCCACCCTCGCCCAGCTCGACGCGCACCTGGCCGAACCGCTCACCGACTGCCTCGCCTTCGATGCCGACGGCCGCCCGTGCATCGAGGCGAAGACCCCGCTCGACCTCGAGCGCGAACTGCGGCTGCCGGGCGGCCACATCTTCCACCGGGACCTGTCCTGGCCCTACGCGGAGCCGGACGGCGCGGGCGGCCGGTGGGGAGTGGAGACGGGCCGCCCGGGCGTCCTGCTGTGCGGTGCGGGGGCGGTCCGGGGCGGCGGAGTCAGCGGGGTCCCCGGCCACAACGCGGCGATGGCGGTGCTCGGGCACTGAGGCCGCGCGGTCACGTCGGGCGGGCCCGGGGCCGGACGGGCCCGGCGGCGGGCCCGGTTCAGGCGGCGGGCCGGTTCAGGCGACGGGGTCGATCACCACGATCGGGATCTCCCGGGTGGTCTTGGTCTGGTACTCGTCGTACGAAGGCCAGTGCTTGACCATCAGCGGCCAGAAGGCGGCACGCTCCTCGGAGTTCGCGGTCCGCGCGACGCCCTGGACGACCTTGGGGCCCACCTGGACCCGGACCTCGGGGTGCTCGCTGAGGTTCCGGTACCAGAGCGGGTCGGCGGGGTCGCCGCCCTTGGACGCGACGATGAGGTAGCGGCCGTCGTCCTCGCCGTAGATGAGCGGCGTGCGCACCGGCTTGCCGGATTTGCGGCCGACGGTGGTCAGCAGCAGGGTCTGGGTGTTGTTCCAGTACTGCCCCTCGGTGCCGCCGGAGCCGACGTACAGCTTGACGTGGTCCAGGGTCCAGCCCGGCTTGGGGTCGATCGGGTGGTCCCAGTCGATGTCGCTCATGGCGCTCTGCCCGCCTTCGTCGTGTCGTCGAGGTCGTCAATGACTTCGTGTTCAACGGTCAACAACCCACACCAACGAATGACAACGCTCCGGGGCACGGATGCGATACCCGATGGCAGCCGTTCGGGCCGAAAGAACCCCCCCTGGTCCGCTAGCCCGCTGGTCCGCTAGTCCGCCGAGCGGGACCAGCCGGTCGCCTCGATGCGGGAGGCGTCCGCGGGGCGGTCCTCGGCGAAGAGGAGGCGGGCGGGCTCCGCCACGCGCAGGACGTCGACGTAGACGCCGCGGCCCACGTAGCGGCCCTGCGCGGTGTGGCGGAAGCGGAGCCGGACCTCGCGGCCCGCCCACGCGGGGAGCGGGGCTTCGAGACGGTGCCAGATGCGGCCCGACCAGCCCGTTACGGAGCCGCGCGGCCACTGCTCGGCGGCTCCGCCGGTGGTGCGTACGGTGCTGAAGGGCAGCGGCTCCCAGGTCAGCCCGTCGGCGGAGGCCTCCACGTGCAGGGCTCCCTCGCCGGGCACGGTGTCCCACCACAGCGCGCAGCGCAGCCGGGCGGAGCCGGTGGACGGGGTGAGCGGCGGCAGGGTGAGGGTGCCGGAGCCCCCGGTCTCCATGCCGGAGAACCAGGCCGGGCCGCCGTGCTTCGTGCGGACCGGGACGGCGCGGGCGAAGCGGTTGCCGGTGGCGACGCGGGGGGCGCTGCCCGCGCGCCAGGTCCGCACGGGGTGGACGGAGTTGCCCAGCAGGATGAGGAAGGAATCGGTGGAGGGGTCCAGGACCAGGGAGGTTCCGGTGAAGCCGGTGTGGCCGGCGGAGTGCGGGGTGGCCATGGCACCCATGTACCAGGGCTGGTAGAGCTCGAAGCCGAGGCCGTGGTCGTCGCCGGGGAAGGCGGTGTTGTAGTCGGTGAAGAGCAGTTCCACGGAGGCGGGGCGCAGGATGCGCCTGCCGGCGTAGACCCCGCCGTCGAGCAGGGTGCGGGCGAGGATGGCCAGGTCCCAGGCGGTGCCGAAGACGCCGGCGTGGCCGGCGACGCCGCCCAGCGCGTGCGCGTTCTCGTCGTGGACCTCGCCCCAGACGAGCCCGCGGTCCAGCCCGGACCAGGGCGGTCGCTGCACTTCGGTGGCGGCCGTGACACGGCGCCAGGAGAGCGGTGGATTGTAACGAGTGCGGTGCATCCCGAGTGGAGCGGTGATCTCGTCTTGGAGCAGGAGATCCAGAGTGTGACCGGTGATCCGTTCCAGGAGCAGTTGGAGGGCGATGAGGTTGAGGTCCGAGTAGCGGTAGACCGTCCCGGGGGTCTCTTGCGGCCTCACCGACCACAGCAGTCGCAACTGGCCCGCCCGGGTGGGCTCCTGGTAGAAGGGGGCCCAGGACCGCAGCCCCGAGGTGTGCGTGAGGAGCTGGCGGACGGTGATCGCCTCTTTGCCCCCGCCGGTGAACTCGGGCAGGTACCGGTTCACCGGCGCCTCCAGCTCCAGTCGCCCGCGCTCCATCTGCTGCACGGCGAGCAGCGAGGTGAACAGCTTCGACAGCGAGGCCAGGTCGAAGACCGTGTCCTCCGTCATCGCGATGCGCTCGGCTGCCGGGAACTCCCGCACCCGGTCGGTGCGGCCGTCGTAGTCGGCGTACCGGACGGCTTCGCCCATCGCCCGGTGCAGGGCCACGGTGCGGCCCCGGCCGGCGAGGACCACGGCCCCGGCGTAGTACGGGCGTTCGGGGGAGGGGCCGAGGAACCGCCGCGCCTCGTCCGCGACCCCTTCGAGGTGCCTCTCCAACAGCCCGGCCTGGCGGGCGGAGCCGTAGCGCAGCCGCAGTCCCTGGAGCGCGCGCCGCTCGGCGGGCCCCCCGGCGGCGCCCGCCGGCCAGGGCAGCGCGGCCTGGAGCGCGAGCACGCCGCCCAGCGCGAGCAGCCGCGCGCCGAGCCGCCGCCGACTGAGCCCCCGCCCGTCACTGCCCCCGTCGCCCCTCCCGGGGACCGGGCCGCGCTGGTCGCCGGTGCTCCTGGCCTCTGGGCCGGGGGTGTTGGCGGTCCCGCCACCCGGCCCCGGGCTGTCGGCCTCGCGGTGGCGGGCGATGCCACCGGCCTCCTGGCGGTGGTGGTCGCCGGTGTCGCCGTCCGGCCCTGGGTGGCCGGTGTTCCTGGCCTCCGGGCCGGTGGTGTTGGCGGTCCCGCTACCCGGCCCCGGGTCGCCGGCCTTTCGGCGGTGGGGGTCGCAGCTGCCGTCCCGGCGGTGGACGCCGGTGTCCCCGTCGCTGCCGCCGACGACTTCGGCGTTCCGCTCGTGGGTTCCGGCGCCGTGGCCGCTGCCGTGCAGGCCATCGCCTTCGACGTCCCCGCCGGGCTCGTCGGCGCGACTGGGCCCACCCGCCCCGTCGGGCCCGACAGGCCAGGCCGCCCCAGCGGGCCCGTCGCCGGAGCCCTCGGTGTCACCGTCGTTCCCGCCGGCCCCATCGTGCACGCCCGCGCCGGCCGGCCCGTCGCGTTCGTGGTTCCGGCCGCTCGTGCGGCTTGGGTTCGGCATGCCGTGCCCGTCGCCGGGGCCTTCCGTGTCACCGTCGTTGCCGGCGGCCTTGCGTTCCTCCATGACCGGTCCTCCCGTCCACCGTCGCGCCCTCCCGAAGTATCTGCCCGTCCGCCGCGCACCTCCCGCCACGACCGGCCCGCAAAGAATCTGACGCTGCATCAGAAAATCTCTTCCCTCGGCGGCCCGGCTGCGGCATCCTGCCGCCCATGGAGACGGAGCTGAGCAAGAAACTGGGAGTCGAGCACGCCATCTTCGGCTTCACGCCCTTCCCGGCGGTCGCCGCTGCGATCACCCGCGCGGGCGGGTTCGGGGTCCTCGGGGCGGTGCGCTACACCGCCCCCGACGACCTCAAGCGCGACCTCGACTGGATGCAGGAGCACACCGACGGCAAGCCCTACGGCCTCGACGTCGTCATGCCCGCCAAGAAGGCCGTCGACGGCGTCAGCGAGGCCGACATCGAGGCGATGATCCCGGCCGCGCACCGCGAGTACGTCCGCGACACCCTCGCCAAGCACCACGTGCCCGAGCTCGCCGAGGGCGAGGCCTCCGGGTGGCGCATCACCGGCTGGATGGAGCAGGTCGCCCGCAACCAGCTCGACGTCGCCTTCGACTACCCCATCAAACTCCTCGCGAACGCCCTCGGTTCCCCGCCCGCCGACGTCATCGCGCGCGCCCACGCGCACGGCGTCCTCGTCGCCGCCCTCGCCGGCAGCGCCAAGCACGCCCGCCGCCACGCCGAGGCCGGCATCGACATCGTCGTCGCCCAGGGCTACGAGGCCGGCGGCCACACCGGCGACATCGCCACCATGGTGCTGGTACCCGAGGTGGTGGAGGCAGTCGGCCCGATTCCGGTCCTCGCCGCCGGCGGCATCGGCAGCGGGGAGCAGATCGCCGCCGGCCTCGCCCTCGGCGCCCAGGGCGCCTGGCTCGGCTCCCTCTGGTTGACCACCACCGAGGCCGACATGCACTCGCGCGCCCTGACGGAGAAGCTCCTCGCCGCCGGCTCCGGCGACACCGTCCGCTCCCGCGCCCTCACCGGCAAGCCCGCCCGCCAGCTGCGCACCGAGTGGACCGACGCCTGGGACGACCCGGAGGGCCCCGGCGCGCTCCCGATGCCGCTGCAGGGCCTGCTCGTCGCCGAGGCCGTGTCCCGCATCCAGAAGTACGAGATCCAGCCGCTGCTCGGCACGCCCGTCGGCCAGATCGTCGGCCGGATGAACAGCGAGCGCAGCGTCCAGGCCGTCTTCGACGACCTCACCAGCGGATTCGAGCGCGCCATCGACCGCATCACCCGCATCGCCGGCCGAGCCTGAGAGGCGTGAGCAGCGACATGACCGACTCACCGAACAAGCAGCCCGCGCCGACCGCGCCCGCCGCGGCCACGGCGGCCACCGCGCAGCCGCCCAACGGCTTCTGGGCGCAGGCCGCCGCCGACCCCGACCGCACCGTCCTGGTCACCCCCGAGGGCGAGGAGTGGACCGCGGACCGGCTGCACGCCGACGTCAACCGGCTCGTCCACGGACTGCGCGCCGCGGGCCTGGAGAAGGGGGACGTCTTCGCGGTCGTCCTCCCCAACAGCGTCGAGTTCCTCACCGCCTACCTCGCCGCGTCCCAGGCCGGGTTCTACCTCGTCCCGGTCAACCACCACCTCGTCGGCCCCGAGATCGCCTGGATCGTCTCCGACTCCGGAGCCAAGGTCCTCATCGCCCACGAGCGGTTCGCCGACGCCGCCACCGCCGCGGCCGACGAGGCGGGCCTGCCCGCGAGCCACCGCTACGCGGTCGGAGCCGTCGCGGGCTTCCGTTCGTACGGCGAGCTGCTCGACGGGCAGCCGGTCACCGCCCCCGGGGACCGCACGCTCGGCTGGGTCATGAACTACACCTCCGGCACCACCGGCCGGCCGCGCGGCATCCGCCGCCCGCTGCCGGGCAAGCTCCCGGAGGAGACGTACCTCGGGGGCTTCCTCGGCATCTTCGGGATCCGCGCCTTCGACGACAACGTCCACCTCGTCTGCTCGCCGCTCTACCACACGGCCGTCCTGCAGTTCGCGGCCGCCGCCCTGCACATCGGGCACCCGCTGGTCCTGATGGACAAGTGGACCGCCGAGGAGATGCTCCGCCTGATCGACGAGCACGCGTGCACGCACACCCACATGGTCCCGACGCAGTTCCACCGGCTCCTCGCGCTCCCGCAGGACACGAAGGACTCGTACGACGTCTCCTCGATGCGGCATGCCATCCACGGCGCCGCGCCCTGCCCGGACCACGTCAAGCGGGCGATGATCGACTGGTGGGGCGGGTGCGTGGAGGAGTACTACGCGGCGAGCGAGGGCGGCGGGGCCTTCGCGACGGCCGAGGACTGGCTGAAGAGGCCGGGAACCGTGGGCAAGGCCTGGCCGATCAGTGAACTGGCCATCTTCGACGACGACGGCGAGCGGCTGCCCGCCGGCGAACTCGGCACCGTCTACATCAAGATGAACACCGGCGGCTTCAGCTACCACAAGGACGAGGGGAAGACGAAGAAGAACCGCATCGGCGACTTCTTCACCGTCGGCGACCTCGGCCTGATGGACGAGGAGGGCTACCTCTTCCTCCGCGACCGCAAGATCGACATGATCATCTCGGGCGGGGTGAACATCTACCCGGCCGAGATCGAATCGGCCCTCCTCACCCATCCGGCGGTCGCCGACGCCGCCGCCTTCGGCATCCCGCACCCCACCTGGGGCGAGGAGGTCAAGGCGGTCATCGAGCCCGCCGAGGGCTTCGCGGCGAGCGACGCGCTGGCGGCGGAGATCCTGAACCACTGCGAGCGCCAACTGGCCGGGTACAAGCGGCCCAAGACCGTGGACTTCATCGAGACGATGCCGCGCGACCCCAACGGCAAGCTGTACAAGCGCCGGCTGCGCGAGCCGTACTGGGAGGGGCACGAGCGCGCGATGTGAGCGCCGGGGCCGGCCTTCGCGCCGGGCCGGCCTCCCGGGGCCGACCCCCCGGGGCCGGTCCCGCCGGCGGCCGGTCCCGCCACGCCCGGAGCTTCGTGAGAAGTGCCACGTCAGAGGCGTGTGAGCGGTCGTCGTGACGCACAAGGGGAACAGTTCTGGCAAGTTGGCTGATATGAGTACGGCAACGCACAGATCCCCCCTGACCGACTGGACCGTCGTGGTCCCCGTGGTGGCGCTCGTCGCGCTCGCCTTCAGCTGGGGACGCGATCTGCCCTCGCTCGCCGTGGCCCTGGTGGCGCTCTGCCTGGCCGGCGCCGTGCTGGCGGCGGTCCACCACGCCGAGGTCGTCGCGCACCGGGTCGGCGAACCCTTCGGCTCCCTCGTCCTCGCCGTCGCCGTCACCGTCATCGAAGTGGCCCTCATCGTCACCCTGCTGGCCGACGGCGGGGACAAGACCTCCTCCCTCGCCCGCGACACCGTCTTCGCCGCCGTCATGATCACGTGCAACGGCATCGTGGGCCTGTCCCTGCTCGTCGGGGCCCTGCGCAACAGCGTCGCCGTCTTCAACGCCGAGGGTTCGGGCGCGGCCCTCGCCACCGTCGCGACGCTCGCCGTACTCAGCCTCGTCCTGCCCACCTTCACCACCAGCAAGCCCGGCCCCGAGTTCTCCACCGCCCAGCTGGCCTTCGCGGCCTGCGCCTCCCTCGCCCTCTACGGCCTCTTCATCGCCGTCCAGACCGTCCGCCACCGCGACTACTTCCTGCCCGTGGACACGAAGCGGATCCGCAAGGAGGCGGCGCAGGCCGCGGCCGCGGCGGCGGCCGGCGAGGATGACGAGCACGCCGAACCGCCCACCGCCCGCGCCGCCCTGATCAGCGTCGGCCTGCTGTTCGTCGCGCTCGTCGCGGTCGTCGGCAACGCGAAGGCGGTCTCCCCGACCATCGAACGGGGTGTCGCGGACCTCGGCCTGCCCTACGCCGTCGTCGGTGTGATCATCGCCCTGCTGGTCCTGGCGCCCGAGACCCTGGCCGCCGTCCGCGCCGCCCGCCGCGACCGCGTGCAGACCAGCCTCAACCTGGCCTACGGCTCCGCCATCGCCAGCATCGGCCTGACCATCCCGGCCATCGCGCTCGCCTCGGTCTGGCTCTCGGGGCCGCTGATGCTCGGCCTCGCCCCGGTCCACATGGTGCTGCTCGCGCTGACCGTCGTCGTCAGCGCGCTCACCATCGTGCCCGGCCGCGCCACGCTGCTCCAGGGCGGCGTGCACCTCGTGCTGCTGGCGGCCTACCTCTTCCTCGCCGTCAGCCCCTGAGCGCGTCCGGGCCCGTACGGCCGTCGGCCCTCCCCGTACGGCGGGGAGCCGGCGGCCGTACCGGCGCCGGGGCGTCAGCGCCGCTCGCGCGGCCAGACCACCTTCAGCTGCGGCGAGGTGAGGATGTCCCACTCGCAGAACCGGGCCTTCACCCAGCGCTCCTGCGAGAAGAGCCGGGTCTGGTCGGCGTAGTGGGCGGAGTTCGGATTCGAGGACTGGCCGTACGTCAGCAGCGTGCGCGCCACCGGGCAGCGGCCGCCGTCCCAGCCGACCGCCTGGATGTGGCTCGAGCCGTGCAGGACCTCCGGATAGCCGCCGGCCGCCGCGTTCCACGGCGCCTCGATCTTGTTCCAGACGCCGAGGGCCTCGGTGCCGCCGCCGACCGGCAGTTTCCGCCCGCCGCGCACCACGAACTGGTGGTCGCCGAGCGGGGCGTCCAGCGCGATGCCCGCCGCCTTCAGCTCCGCGACCGTGTCGGCGAGCGCCCGGCCGATCCCGGGAGCCGCCTGGTTGAGCGTCCGGGGCGTGCGGACCGGATCGGCCGCCGAGAACGGCACCAGCCACAGGTCCTTGGCCGGCGTGCCCGCGGTCAGCTTGCGCCAGAACCGGTCGAAGAGCAGTGCGCCGCGGCTGGTGGTGTCGGCCGTGTGGTCCCAGGCCGCCAGCACCCCGCACGCCGCCGACACGTCCACGGCCGCGCCGTCGCCGGCCGTGGCCTTGCCGCCCGGAAGGGCCGCGCACGCCTTCGCCGCGTCCGCCGCCGCCAGGTCACCGGCCGGGGCCCGGTTCGCGAATTGCTGCTCCTGCAGGTCCGCCACGGTCAGTCCGCCGCGCGAGGCCATCGCGGACACGTCCTCCACCGCACCGCGGGTGCGCAGCGAGCGCGGGGTGCCCACGTTGCCCCAGATCCGCTCGTACCCGGTGAGCGGCTGATCCGCGTTGGCCAGCCAGGCGCTGTCGTTGGAGTTCTCCGCGTACGGGGCGCCCTGCAGCGTCGGCGCCTTCGCCGGCCCGAACACCCCCGGTTGTACGGCGTCCGCGTCCGAGCCGAGCGCGCAGTCGGCCCGCGAGCCGTCCAGGACCGCCAGCCCCGAGGACGGGTACGTGGCCCTGCCGAGCGGGGTCGAGCAGCGGGCGGCGAGCTCGTCGGTGATCCGGGGAAGCACCTGGGACTGGGTGAAGAGGGTGCCGCCCGCCGAGTCGGCGGCGACGGTGTTGACCCACGGCAGGCCCTGGGTGCGGCGCAGGGCGTCCTGGATCCCGGCGACGGAGCGGGCCTTGCCCATGGCGAGCGCGGTGTCGGAGCCGCGCAGGTTGGCCGCGTTGGGGTCGTTCAGCGCGTAGGCGGTGGCCGCCGTCCAGGGCAGCGGCAGGCTCCCGCCGAGACCGGAGACGACCGGGCCGTAGCGGGTCCACCACTGCGTACGGGTGACCGGGGCGCCTGCGGACACCTGGACGCTGACCTGGCGCCGGATCATCTTCTCCGGCTTCCCGTCCACCAGGTACGCGGTCGGGTCGGCGGGGTCGAGGACCAGCTGGTGCAGGTTGACGGGGGTGCCGGTGGCCACGGTGTGGCTCCAGGCCACCTTGTCGTTGAAGCCGATGTTCACCACCGCGGTGCCGAGCAGCGAGCCGCCCGAGACGTTCAGCTCGCCGGGGATGGTCTGCTGCGACTGCCAGAAACGGCGGCCGCCCTGCCAGGGGTAGTGCGGGTTCCCGAGCAGCAGGCCCCTGCCGTTCGCGGTGGTGGAACCGGCGAAGGCCACCGCGTTGGAACCCATGTCGTAGCGGGTGGTGTCGAAGAACTCCCGGGCCGCCTCCGCCGCGGCGGCCGGATCGACCTCACCGGCGGGCGGACCGGCCGCACCGGCGCCGGCGCGGGCACCGGCGCCCGGGGCCGCGCCCGGGGGCTGCGCGCCGCCCGGGGGCTGCGCCGCGGTGATGCCGTCCACGGCGCGGCCCTGGCCGCCGAGCACCGAGACGGCGAAGCCGCGGGCGGCGACGTCGGTGACGGTGACCGGGCGGACCCACCCGGCGCCCTTGCAGGCCGGATCGGTGATCTTGTTCTGGGCGAGCCAGGCGTTGTAGCCGGCGGCCCACCCGCGCATGAGCTCCTTGACGTCCTTGCCCGGACCGGCCGGCGCGGGCGCGGCGAGCAGCTCCTCCACGGCGCCGGAATCGCGGACGCCCTTGAAGTACAGGTCGCTGGAGAGGTTCCCGACGGCGGAGGAGAGCGAGCCGTCGGGTGCGGCGTCCGCGCCGAACCAGCGCGAACGCTCGCCGGACACGGTCAGGAAGCCGTCGGCGAGCACGCAGACCTGGTCAGCGGCCTGCGCCCAGCCGGTGCCGAATCCGAGGTGGGCGTAGTCCTGGGCCAGGATGTGGGGGATGCCGTTCTCGGTGTAGCGGATGACGGCGGACAGACCGCCGCCGGAGGGGCCGGAGCCGGACGGGCCGGAGCCCTGTTCCCGGGCGGCGGCCTCGGGCAGCGCGGCGGTGGCGGCCAGCAGGGTGGCGCCGATGA
The DNA here is from genome assembly GCF_003287915.1 of Streptomyces sp. ICC4. Taxonomy (NCBI): domain Bacteria; kingdom Bacillati; phylum Actinomycetota; class Actinomycetes; order Kitasatosporales; family Streptomycetaceae; genus Streptomyces; species Streptomyces sp. ICC4. The sequence continues at coordinate 2,218,585 of NZ_CP030286.1, forward strand.
GGGCGACGCGGCGGAGGAGCGGGCGGGTGCGACGGTGTCCGCGGAGTAAGCGCAACATGTCTCCCAAGTAGCCTGCGCGCGGGCGAAATCGCCCGTGCGGGTGCGGTTGCCCGTGCGGGTGGGCGGGGCCGGCGGCGCTCTCGGTGCCGGCGGTGCTTCTGTGCAACCACACTCACGCAGGCCGACTGACCCCCTGTCAACATGCCGTTTGGTATCCCCTGGTGGAGCGGTCCGGCATCCGGGGCGCTGCGGTCATTGACCCCGTGCGCACCGGGAGACGAGGATCCCGGTATGACGCCAGTGCGCAAGAACACGGTCGACGGACTGGTCCACGACAGCGCGCGGCGCGTCCCGGACCGGGTGGCCGTCCGCTACCGGCAGCGGAGCTGGACCTACGCGGAGCTGGACGCGGCCGTCTCCACGGGCGCGGCCGTGCTGCGCGAGCGGTACGGGCTGGCCGAGGGGGACCGGGTCGCGACCTTCGCGCACAACAGCGACGCCTATCTCCCGGCCTTCCTCGCCTGAGCGCGGGCCGGGCTGACGCACGTCCCGGTCAACCAGAACCTCTCCGGCGAGGACCTCGCGTACATCCTGGAGAACTGCGCGGGTTCGCTGGTCCTCGCGGACCCGGACCTGGCCGGGCGGATCCCCGACGGGTTCCCCGTGCGACCGCTGCGCGACGCCCCCGGCTCCTTCCTCGAGGAGCTGGCCGAACCCGCGCCCTTCGCCCGGACCGGGGACCCCTCCGGGCTGGCCCAGCTGCTGTACACGTCCGGGACGACCGCCCTGCCCAAGGGCGCGATGATGACCCACGAGGCGCTCTGCCACGAGTACGAGAGCGCGATCGAGGCCCTGGACCTGGCGGCGGGGGACCTGCCCGTCCACTCCCTGCCGCTGTACCACTCGGCGCAGATGCACGTCTTCCTGCTGCCGTACCTGGCGGTGGGCGCCCGCAACACGATCGTGGACGCGCCGGTCGCCACCGAGATCTTCGACCTCGTCGGGGCGGGGGAGCCGGACAGCCTGTTCGCCCCGCCGACGGTGTGGATCGCGCTGGCGAACCACGTGGAGACGCGGGTCGTCGACGAGGACGGGGCGGACGTGCCGGACGGCACCCCCGGCGAGGTGGTCTACCGCTCCCCGCAGCTCTGCCGGGGTTACTGGAACGACGCGGAGGCCACGAAGCAGGCGTTCCGGGACGGCTGGTTCCGCTCCGGGGACCTGGCGGTGCGGGACGCGCAGGGGTACTTCACGGTGGTGGACCGGGTCAAGGACGTCATCAACTCGGGCGGCGTGCTCGTCGCCTCCCGGCAGGTCGAGGACGTGCTGTACACCCACCCGGGCGTGGCCGAGGCGGCGGTGGTCGGCCTGCCCGACGAGCGGTGGATCGAGGCGGTCACGGCGGTGGTGGTCCCGCGGGACGGGGTCACGGAGGCGGAGCTGGTCGCCCACGCCCGCGAGAGGCTGGCGCACTTCAAGGCCCCCAAGCGCGTCCTGTTCGTGGACTCGCTGCCCCGCAACGCGAGCGGCAAGATCCTCAAGCGTGCCCTCCGCGACCGCTTCTCTGATCCGGCCTGACCGGCGCCCCTACTCCGTGAGGAGCTCGCCGCCTTGGAGGCTGCGCAGGACGAGGTGCTCGTGGACGAGGCGGCCGACGAGGGCGCCGCCGTAGACCACGAAGCCGACGCCGACCAGCCAGGACTGGACGACCAGCAGGGTGCCGAAGGGGCCGTACGTCACGGCGTTGGAGGCGATCAGCGGGGAGAACACCAGCTGCGAGAACACCCGCAGCCCGAGGAGCCCGACGCTGGTGGCGGCGGCGCCCGGGAGGAGGGCGCGCCAGCGGACCCGGCCGCCGAGCAGGAGCCGTTGCGAGGTCCAGAAGAACAGGCAGGTGCCGATGACGTCGCCCGTGGTGCCCAGGACGGTGCCGACGGCGTCGTTCGAGGGGGCGGGGATGGTGACCAGCAGCGCGAGGTAGCAGCACAGCAGGGCGAGCCACACCACGTGCCGCCACATGGTGTGCCAGCGGGCCGTCGGCAGGTCCCAGACCTTCTCGTACCCGGTCTGCACGGCGGAGCCGAAGGTCAGGCCGAAGACGGCCAGCGCGGCCAGGCCGAACGCGGTGGTCCGCTCCAGCGCGAGGTCCGCGGCCCCGAACAGCATCTCCACGCGCTCCCGGGAGTACGCCGTCACCCCGAGGGCCTGGCCCAGCCAGCGGCCGAAGCCCGAGCCGCTGCCGGGCGCGGCGGCCGCGACGACGACCAGCAGCGGTACCAAGGTCAGGAAGCCGAGGGCGGCGAAGCCCATCGCCCGGTGCATCAGCTCCATCTCCCGGCCACGGCTCCAGGCCAGCCCGGCCTGGGAGGCCTGGAGCCGGTCGTGGAGCTGCCGGAAGATCGAGGTCACGCCCCTTTCCCTACCCGGACCGGCCCGCGCCTTCCCGGGTGGCCCCCCGAAGTGGGCCCGAAGGGGTGGATCCGGGGCCGGATCCGGGGGCCGCGCGGCTCAGGCCCCCGGCGGTGTGTCCCGGAGGTCCCTCACGCGCTTGATCTTGCCGACCGACCGCTCCAGGGTCTCCGGGTCCACCACCTCCACCGCGACCGAGACTCCGACGCCCTCCTTGACCGCCCGGACCACGGCGGCCGCCGCGGCCTCCCGCTGACCGGCATCGCTCTCCCGCCGCGCCTCCACCCGTACGGTCAGGGCGTCCAGCCGGCCCTCCCGGGTCAGCCGGAGCTGGAAGTGGGGGGCCAGGGCCGGTATGCGCAGGAGGACCTCCTCGATCTGCGTGGGGTAGAGGTTCACCCCGCGCAGGATGATCATGTCGTCACTGCGGCCCGTTATCTTCTCCATCCGGCGGAACGCCGGCCGGGCGGTGCCCGGCAGCAGCCGGGTCAGATCCCGGGTGCGGTAGCGGATGACCGGCATCGCCTCCTTGGTGAGCGAGGTGAAGACCAGCTCCCCGGCCTCTCCCTCCGGCAGCACGGCGCCCGTCAGGGGGTCGACGACCTCCGGATAGAAGTGGTCCTCCCAGATGTGCAGGCCGTCCTTGGTCTCGGCGAACTCCTGTGCGACGCCCGGGCCCATCACCTCCGACAGGCCGTAAATGTCGACCGCGTCGATGTCGAGCCGCTCCTCGATCTCGCGGCGCATCTCCTCCGTCCACGGCTCGGCGCCGAAGATCCCCGTGCGCAGGGAGGTGGCGCGGGGGTCCAGGCCCTGGCGCTCCATCTCGTCCAGCAGGGTCAGCATGTAGGACGGGGTGACCATGATGACCTCCGGCCGGAAGTCCTGGATCAGCCGGACCTGGCGGTCCGTCATCCCGCCCGACGCGGGCACGACCGTGCATCCCAGGCGCTCCGCGCCGTAGTGCGCGCCCAGTCCGCCGGTGAACAGCCCGTACCCGTACGCGACGTGGACCATCTGGCCCGGCCTGCCGCCCGCCGCCCGGATCGAGCGGGCGACGACATCCGCCCAGGTGGACAGGTCCCCCTCGGTGTACCCGACGACCGTCGGCCGGCCCGTGGTGCCGCTGGACGCGTGGATCCGGCGCACCTCGGAGCGCGGCACGGCGAACATCCCGAAGGGGTACTGGTCGCGCAGGTCCGCCTTGGTGGTGAACGGAAAGAGGGCGAGATCGGAGAGGGAGCGGCAGTCGTCGGGATGCAGGCCCGCCTTCTCGAAGGCCTGCCGGTAGAAGGGCACCCGCTCGTACGCCCGGTGCAAGGTCGCGCGCAGCCGCGTCAGCTGCAGCGCGGCCAGCTCGTCCGGGCCCAGCCGCTCGCCCTCGTCCGCAGCGCCGTCCTGGCCCCTCGTGTACGTACCCATGCCGCCCACCCCACTTCGAGTCAACCGACCGATCATTCGGTAGATTGCCGGACCGCGGCGGCCAAATCAATTACTCGAACGGGTGATCGTCTGCTGGAATTGTCCCCATGCCGATCGCCACGCCCTCCACCTGCACCTTTACCTTCGCCACGTAGGACGGAACCGACGCAGGCTGATCCTGCTCGACCTGCTCGACCTGCTCGACCTGCTCGACCTGCTCGACCTGCTCGACCTGCGCGGCTGCTCTACGCGGCGGCCCACCCGCGGCGCGTGCGCCGGCTCGCCTGGTCACTCCGATCTGCTGGGCCGTCGACCTCACGGAGCCCCCGGAGGTCCGCCCGGCGGACATCCGCCGGCGGGCCGGCAGCGAGCCCTACGACCCGGCCATCGCGGCCTGCGAGCGGGCGCTCGCGGCCTTCGCCGCCGCAGGCGCCCCCGACGAGGCCGGCTGGGCGGCCTCCGTGCCGCTCGCCTACGGCCGCTGGGACGAGCGGGCGCGCGCCCGTGCCGCACTGAGCCCGGTCCAGAAGAACGCCGGGGCGGCCGCCGCCTTCGCCGGGCCCGGCGCCTTCGACCCGCCCGCCACCCGGGACGCCCTGCGCCGGCTCGCCGGCGAGCTGGACTCCAACCCCTCCCCGGCCCTCACCGCCCGGCTCGCGGAGCTCTTCGCGCACGGCCTCGTCGACGTGCAGCCGGACGGCGGGCACTTCCCGTGGCTGGACGACGCGGCGCGGTTCGCGGCCCGCGTCGAGCGCTTCCTGGCCACCGGGACCTGAGCGGCGGCCCCCCGGCCGGGGGCGTACGGTCGAAACAGACGCCCTGGCGAAGGGAGGCGGCGGCCATGCCCGTCATCGACCCCGCGGTATCGGTGCGGCTCGGCGCGCCGGGCGCGCGCCGCCTGGCCGGCCTGCTCTCCGAGGTGGCCTTCCTGCTGGACGACCCCGGCGGTCCGCTGCGGCTCACGGAGGCCCAGGCCGACGCGCTGGGCCAGGGCACGGACCGGCCCGAGCTGGCGAACTGGGCCCGCGACCTCGCGGCCGAACTGCTCGCCAAGCTCTGAGGTCTGAGGTCTGAGCTCTGAGGTCTGAGCCGGCCGCACGTGAGGGGGCCGGGACCCCTCCGGGTCCCGGCCCCCTCACGCACACCCGCGCCGGATCGGCGCCGGATCAATTCCGGATCAGCGCGCCGCGTCCGCGTCGGCCTCCGTGGCCACCGACTTCGCCCACCGGTAGTCCGCCTTGCCGCTCGGGGAGCGCTGGATGGCCGGGGAGACGACCAGCTGGCGCGGGATCTTGTAGCCCGCCAGCTTGGTGCGGCAGTGGGCCTGGATCTCCTCCAGCGTCGGCTCGGCGGCGCCTTCCCGGATCTGGACCACCGCGGCGACGTGGCTGCCCCACTTCGGGTCCGCGACCCCCGCGACCAGGGCGTCGTAGACGTCCGGGTGGGACTTCAGCGCCTGCTCGACCTCCTCCGGGTACACCTTCTCGCCGCCCGTGTTGATGCACTGCGAGCCGCGGCCGAGCACGGTGACGATCCCCTGCTCGTCCACGGTCGCCATGTCGCCGAGCAGCACCCACCGCTCGGTTCCCTTCTGGAAGAAGGTCTCGGCCGTCTTGACGGGGTCGTTGTAGTAGCCCAGCGGAACGTACCCGCGCTGCGCGAGCCGCCCCGGCTCGCCGACCGGCACCGGCTCGTGGGTCACCGGGTCGACCACCTGCGTACGCTCGTTGACCTCCAGCCGGAAGCCCCTCTCCGGGCTGGAGTCGTTCGTGGCGCGGCCGTTGGAGCCGGACTCGGAGGAGCCGAAGTTGTTCAGGAGCATCACGTTCGGCACGAGCGCCTGGAACTCGGCGCGCACCGTCTCCGACATGATCGCGCCGGACGAGGAGACGCTGAACAAGGAGGACAGGTCGGTGCCCTTCAGCGGTCCGTTCAGGGCGTCGATGAGCGGCCGCAGCATGGCGTCGCCCACCAGCGAGACGCTGGAGACCTTCTCCTTCTCGATCGTGCGCAGCACCTCCTCGGGCGCGTACTTGCGGTGGATCACCACCCGCTGCCCGTAGTTGAAGGCGATGAAGGAGGTCAGCGTGGACGTGCCGTGCATCAGCGGCGGCGCGGGGAAGAAGGTGAGCCCGGCGCCCTTCGACGCGACCCGCTCGGCCAGTTCCTCGGGCCGCTTCACCGGCTCGCCGGTGGGCTCGCCGCCGAAGAGCCCGGCGAAGAAGAGGTCCTCGGCGCGCCACATGACGCCCTTGGGCATACCGGTCGTGCCGCCCGTGTAGATGATGAACAGGTCGTCGGGGGAGCGGGGCGGGAAGCCGCGCCCGGGTGAGCCGGCCGCCTCGGCATCGGCGTACGCGACCGGCGCGATCGAGGGCTCCGGGGCGCCCTCGGGGGTCGGGCCGACCCGGATCAGGTGGCGGAGCTTCGTCGTCTGCGGCAGGGCGGCGGCGACGCGCCCGGTGAACTCGCCCTCGAAGACGAGCGCGGCCAGGTCGGCGTCGTTGTAGAGGTAGACGAGCTCCTCCTCGACGTACCGGTAGTTCACGTTCACCGGTACCAGGCGGGCCTTCAGACAGGCCAGGACGGTCTGCAGGTACTCGATTCCGTTGTAGAGGTGCAGGCCCAGGTGCTCGCCTGCCCGCAGCCCGCTGTCCAGCAAGTGGTGCGCGATGCGGTTGGCCGCCGCGTCCAGCTCCGCGTACGTCAGGCGGCGCTCGGCGCCGGTCCCGGGGTGGTCCACGTACACGAGGGCCTCGCGGTCCGGGACCACGTCCACGACCGACTCGAACAGGTCGGCAATGTTGTACTCCACCGGTCCTCCTGACCCAGAAAATCCCATGGCTGGTCTGCTCGGCGGTCATTAGAGCGTCGCCAACCCGAACAGGGAAGGGGACCGTCCAAGAAATCTGACTGGGTGTCAGAAAACTATTGAACTGCACCCGCCCCTCCTGCAACCTGTTCTAGGTCTTGAGACGGGAGGACGGCAATGGGTGGGACGGAACACCTGACCGTGGAACGCCACGGCGCCACGCTGGTGCTCACCATGAACAGGCCCGAGGCGAAGAACGCGCTCTCGCTGCCGCTGTTGGTGGGGCTGTACGACGGCTGGCTGGAGGCGGACGCGGACGACACGATCCGCTCGGTGGTGCTGACGGGAGCGGGCGGGGACTTCTGCGCCGGCATGGACCTGAAGGCGCTGGCCGGCAAGGGCATGGCGGGCGACCAGTACCGGGACCGGCTCAAGGCCGACCCCGACCTGCACTGGAAGGCGATGCTGCGCCACCACCGGCCGCGCAAGCCCGTCATCGCGGCGGTGGAGGGGTACTGCGTGGCCGGCGGGACCGAGATCCTCCAGGGGACCGACATCCGGGTCGCGGGGGAGGGGGCCACGTTCGGGCTGTTCGAGGTCAAGCGCGGGCTCTTCCCGATCGGCGGCTCGACGGTCCGGCTGCCCCGGCAGATCCCGCGCACGCACGCGCTGGAGATGCTGCTGACCGGGCGGCCGTACGCCGCGCAGGAGGCGGCGCGGATCGGGCTCATCGGCAGGGTGGTGCCGGACGGCACCGCGCTGGAGGCGGCGCTGGAGATCGCGGAGCGGATCAACGCGTGCGGGCCGCTGGCGGTGGAGGCGGTGAAGGCGTCCGTCTACGAGACGGCCGAGATGACCGAGACGGAGGGGCTGGCCTCCGAACTCCTTCGGGGGTGGCCGGTCTTCGACACCGCGGATGCCAAGGAAGGGGCGAGGGCTTTCGCGGAGAAGCGGCCCGCGCTGTATCGGCGGGAGTAGTGGGGGCGGCGCCCCGCTTGCGTCTGCCTGCGTCTGCCTGCGCTTGGGCCTGTGCCCGTGGTGCCGGTCCGGTCGCGGGTGCGGCGCCGTTGCCGGGGGCCGGCCCCCGGACCCCCGCGCCTCAAACGCCGGCGGGGCTGGAAGGTCGCCTCAAGCGCCGGCGGGGCTGAAGGTCCCTCACGCGCCGGCGGGGCTGAAGGTCGCTTCAATCGCCGGTGGGGCCGGAAGGTTCCTCACACGCCGGCGGGGCTGGTTCGGCCCCGCCTCCCAGACATCGGAGACCCACCCATGACAGCCGCGTCGCCACCGGAGATCCTCCGTGCGCCCCTCGTCGTCGAGTTCCCCTTCACCCGGTCCCTCGGGCCCGTGCAGAGCGCCTTCCTCACCGGGCTGCGCGAAGGGGTCGTCCTCGGCGTCACGACCGCCGACGGCAAGGTGATGGTGCCGCCCGTCGAGTACGACCCCGTCACCGCGGAGGAGATCCGCGACCTCGTCGAGGTCGGCACCACCGGGACCGTCACCACCTGGGCCTGGAACGGCTCACCGCGCCGCAACCAGCCCCTCGCCACGCCCTTCGCCTGGGTCCTCGTCCGCCTCGACGGCGCCGACACCGCGATCCTGCACGCCCTCGACGCCCCCGGGCCCGAGGCCGTCTCCACCGGCATGCGGGTCCGCGTGCGGTGGGCCGGGGAGCGGACCGGGGCGATCACCGACATCGCCTGCTTCGAGCCCGCGGAGGAAGGGGACCCGGTCGCGCGGGCGACGCCGCACGGCGGGGAGTTCGCCGACGCCGTCACCGGCATCGTCGCGGAAGCCCGCCTGGACTACACGTACAGCCCCGGCCGCGCGCAGACCGCGTACATCGCGGGCCTCTCCGAGCAGAAGACCATCGGCGAGCGCTGCCCCTCCTGCCACAAGGTGTACGTGCCTCCGCGCGGCGCCTGCCCCACCTGCGGGGTGGCGACCACCGACCAGGTCGAGGTCGGCCCGGCCGGCACGGTCACCACCTACTGCATCGTCAACATCAAGGCTGCGCATACGGCGAATCTCGGCATCGAAGTCCCCTACGTCTACGCCCACATCGCCCTCGACGGCGCCGGCCTCGCCCTCCACGGCCGGATCGGCGGCATCCCGTACGACCAGGTCCGCATGGGCCTGCGCGTCGAGCCCGTCTGGACCGAAGGCGGACGCTACCCCGACCACTACCGCCCCACCGGAGAGCCGGACGCGGACTACGACGTGTACAAGGAGCTCATCTGATGCCAGGCACGCCGAGGACGCGGCGCCACGCGCGCGAGGTGGCCGTCATCGCCTTCGCGCAGAGCGACCACCTGCGCCGCACCGACGAGCTCAGCGAAGTCGAGATGGTCATGCCGGTCCTGCACCAGGTGCTGGCCCAGACCGGCCTGAAGGCCGGCGAGATCGGCTTCACCTGCTCCGGCTCCAGCGACTACCTCGCCGGCCGGGCCTTCTCCTTCACCATGACCCTCGACGGGGTCGGCGCCTGGCCGCCGATCTCCGAATCGCACGTGGAGATGGACGGCGCCTGGGCCCTGTACGAGGCCTGGGTCAAGATCCAGACCGGCGAGGCCGACACCGCGCTCGTGTACTCCTACGGGAAGTCCTCCCCGGGATCCGTACGCGACGTCCTGACGCGCCAGCTCGACCCGTACTACCTGGCTCCGCTCTGGCCCGACGCGGTGGCCCTGGCCGCCCTCCAGGCGCAGGCGCTCATCGACGCGGGGGAGACCGACGAAGCCGGGCTCGCCGCGATCGGCGCCCGCAGCCGGGCCGCCGCGAGCGCCAACCCGCACGCCCAGCTCACCGGCGCCGTCCCGCAGGGCGACTACCAGGTCGCCCCGCTGCGCACCGGTGACTGCCCGCCCGTAGGCGACGGCGCGGCCGCCGTCATCCTGGCCGCCGGGGACGTGGCGCGGCGGCTGTGCGGGCGGCCCGCCTGGATCACCGGCATCGACCACCGCATCGAGGCGCACAGCCTCGGGCTGCGGGACCTCACCGACTCCCCGTCGACGCGGATCGCCGCCGAGCACGCGGGCGTCTTCGAGGGCCCGGTGGACACGGCCGAACTGCATGCGCCGTTCTCCTCCCAGGAGGTCGTGCTGCGCAAGGCCCTCGGGCTCGGCGAGGGCGTGTCCGTCAACCTGTCCGGCGGCGCCCTCGCGGCCAATCCGATGATGGCCGCCGGCCTGATCCGGATCGGCGAAGCGGCCGCCCGCATCCACCGGGGCGAGTCCGACCGGGCCGTCGCGCACGCCACCTCCGGCCCCTGCCTCCAGCAGAACCTGGTCGCCGTCCTGGAAGGGGACCGAGCATGAGCGCATCGGGCAAGGAGCCCGTGGCCGTCGTCGGCATCGGGCAGACCAAGCACGTGGCCGCCCGCCACGACGTCTCCATCGCCGGGCTGGTCCGGGAAGCCGCGGTGCGGGCGCTCGCGGACGCCGAGCTGACCTGGGCGGACATCGACGCGGTCGTCATCGGCAAGGCCCCCGACTTCTTCGAGGGCGTGATGATGCCGGAGCTGTACCTGGCGGACGCCCTCGGCGCCGTCGGCAAGCCCATGCTCCGTGTGCACACGGCCGGTTCGGTGGGCGGCTCCACGGCGCTGGTCGCCTCCAACCTGGTAGCCGCCCGCGTTCACCGCACGGTGCTGACCCTGGCCTTCGAGAAGCAGTCGGAGTCCAACGCCATGTGGGGGCTCTCGCTGCCCGTCCCCTTCCAGCAGCCGCTGCTGGCCGGGGCCGGCGGGTTCTTCGCCCCCCACGTGCGCGCGTACATGCGGCGCACCGGCGCCCCCGACACGGTCGGCTCGCTCGTCGCGTACAAGGACCGCCGCAACGCGCTGAAGAACCCCTACGCGCACCTGCACGAGCACGACATCACCCTGGAGAAGGTCCAGGCCTCCCCGATGCTCTGGGACCCGATCCGCTACTCCGAGACCTGCCCTTCCTCCGACGGGGCGTGCGCCATGATCCTCACCGACCGGGAGGGCGCGGCCCGTTCGCCGAAGCCGCCGGCCTGGGTGCACGGCGGGGCCATGCGCAGCGAGCCGACGCTCTTCGCGGGCAAGGACTTCGTCTCCCCGCAGGCCGGCAAGGACTGCGCGGCCGACGTCTACCGGCAGGCCGGGATCACCGATCCGCGCCGCGAGATCGACGCGGTGGAGATGTACGTGCCGTTCTCCTGGTACGAGCCGATGTGGCTGGAGAACCTCGGCTTCGCCGAGGAGGGCGAGGGCTGGAAGCTCACCGAGGCCGGGGTCACCGAGCTCGACGGCGACCTCCCGGTCAACCCCTCCGGCGGCGTGCTGTCCACCAACCCGATCGGCGCCTCCGGCATGATCCGCTTCGCGGAGGCGGCCCTCCAGGTGCGCGGACAGGCCGGGGAGCACCAAGTCCCGGACGCGCGCCGGGCGATGGGACACGCGTACGGCGGTGGCGCGCAGTTCTTCGCGATGTGGCTGGTGGGGGCCGAGCCGCCGGCCTCCTGAACGGAAACCGGATTCCGGGCGGGGTGCCGCACCGGCCACGAGTGACGGATCGTGGCCTGTGCGGCGCCGCGCGCGATGGCTAACCTGACCCCGGGACGACGACGTACCGGGAGGAGCACGCACGTGGCCGAGAGCATGACTTCGCAGGCGCCGGCCGGCTGGGGAAAGCCGGATCTCGATCTGACCGAGGCGGACTGGCAGTCGAGCAGCCGGGGGGAGGGGGACGTCCAGATCGCCTTCGTGGAGGGTTTCATCGCGATGCGCAACGGAGACCGCCCCGAAAGCCCCTCGCTGATCTTCGCACCGGACGAGTGGCGCAGGTTCGTCCTGAACGCGCGGGGCGGGGAGTTCGACCTCACGTAGCGGAGGCATCCGGCCGGGCCGTCCGCCGTTCTGCGCGGGGACGGCCCGGGCGCCGCCGGCCGGGGCCCGCGCCGCCGATTCGGTCATATCGGGATGATAGGTAGGGTGGGGGCATGAGTGGAGAGAACGACCTGCGGAAACTGCTGAGCGGAATGCGCCCCGAACTGAACGACGGGCTGTACGTGTTCTGCACCATCCCCGGTGACACCGACCCGGAGGCCCTCGTCGGGCTCACCCCCGTCGCCAGCATCCTGGAACCCGAGGGGCTCACCCTCGTCCTGGCCCAGGAGGAGGCCGACGACGCGGGCCTGTCCTACGAGTACACCGCCGGGTGGATCACCCTGCGCGTGCACTCCGCCCTCGACGCCGTGGGCCTCACCGCGGCCTTCGCCACCGAACTCGGCGCACACGGCCTGAGCTGCAACGTCATCGCCGGATACCACCACGACCACCTCTTCGTCGCCGCCGACCGGGCCGCCGAGGCCGTGGCCGTCCTGGAAGCGCTCGCGGCGCGCTCCGCCCAGGACTGAGCCGCCCGGGGGAAGCCCCGGCCCGCACCGCCGAAAAGAAGATCAGCTTGTTTTTCGGCACGGGCCTTCCCCCGTGAGTGCGCGGGCGTACGCTGATCCCCCGAACAGGCCTGGGGGGTACCAGCCATGACGGAACGCCGGACCCGCAAACGGCGCACGATGTTCGAACGCGACACGGAGCTCGCCGCCGTCGAGGAGGCCCTGGACCAGCTCACCGGTCCGGGCCCCGACGCGGACGGCGCCCTGCTCGCCTTCTCCGGACCCGCCGGCCTGGGCAAGACCACGCTCCTCGCCGAAGTCCGCCGCCGCGCCCACGCCGCCTCCTGCACCGTCCTCGCCGCCCGCGGCGGCGAACAGGAGCAGAGCCAGCCGTTCCACGTCGCCCGCCAGCTCATCCAGCCCCAGCTGGCCGGCACCTCCGACGAGGAACTGCGCGCCGCCCTCGGCAGCTGGTACTCCATCGTCGGCCCCGCCCTCGGCCTGTGCGCCGCCGAACAGGGCGCCCCGCCCGACCCCCAGGGCCTGCGCGACGGCCTCGACTGGGTCCTCACCCACCTCATCGTGCAGCGCGCCCCCGTCGCCCTCGTCCTCGACGACGCCCACTGGGCCGACCCCGAGTCCCTCTCCTGGCTCGCCGCCTTCGCCCCGCGCGCCGAACACCTCCCGCTGCTCCTCGTCGTCGCCTACCGGCCCGACGAACTGCCCGCACACGCCGAGGCCTTCCGTACGCTGCCCGGCCGCGCCGGACACCGCCCCCTGAACCTGGCACCGCTCACCGAGGACGCCGTCTCCACCCTGGTCCGCGAAGCCGTCGGCGAGCACGCCGACGACGCCTTCTGCCGGGAGGCCTGGACCGTCACCACCGGCAACCCCTTCGAAGCCGTCGAACTGACCGCGAAGGTACGGGACAAGGGGCTGGCCCCCGTCGAGGCCAGCGCCCCGCTGCTGCGCGACCTCGCCGCCGCCCAGCGCGGCAGCGGACTCGTGGCCCGCCTGCACAGCCTCGGCCCCTCCACCGTCCGCTTCGCCTGGGCCTGCGCCGTCCTCGGCACCGCCATCCCCCGGGACCTCGCCGCCCGCGTCGCGGGCCTCGGCGCCGAGGAGGCCGTCGACGCCACCGGGCGGCTGCGCGACGCCCGCATCCTGTCGGCCGCCGTCGAGGAAGTCGGGGAAGAGGACGAGGCCGGGCTGGAGTTCGTCCACCCGCTCATCGCCACCGCCATATACCGCGCCATCCCCGACGCCCTGCGGGTCGCCCTGCACGGCAAGGCCGCCGCGGCCGTCGTCGACGCCGGTCTCGGGCCCTCCGCGGCGGCCCGGCACCTGCTGGAGACCCACCCCGAGAACGACCCCTGGGTGGTGCGCACCCTGCGCGAGGCCGCCGGCGAGAACCTGCGGGCCGGCGCCCCCGAAGCCGCCCGCCGCCAGCTCGCCCGGGCCCTGCGCGAGCCCCCGGACTTCGACGAGCGCGCGGCCGTGCTCTACGAGCTCGGCTGCGCCTCCCTGCTCACCGAGCCCGCCAACACCGTCAACCACCTGCGTGCCGCCCTCGCGGAGCCCTTCGAGGACCAGGCGCTGCGCCAGGGCATCGTCATCCGGCTGGCCCAGGTGCTCTCGCACAGCGACCGCCTCGCCGAGGCCTCGGAGTCCCTCGCGCGGGAGATCCCGTACACCCAGGACGTGCGCGCCCGGCTGCGGCTGCAGTCCGAGCAGTTCATGTGGGACGCCTTCAACGCCGCCGAGACCGACTCCCCGGCGCGCTCGCGGCGGCTCGCGAAACTCGCCGACCGGCTGACCGGGCGGGACCTCACCGAGCGGTACGTGATCGGACTGCGCGCGTGGGACGCCTGCCTGCGCGGGGAGCCGGTCGACGTGGTCCTCCACCACGCGGGCAGGGTGCTCGAAACCGAGTTCAGCTGGGCGTACGAGGACCGGGGGTTCGAGGTCCCCGTGCTCGTCGCCATGGTCCACATGTACGCCGACCGGCCGGGGCGCGCCGAAGAGCTGTTCGAGGCCGGCACCGCCGAGTTCGAGCGGCAGGGCTGGCGCGGGGCGCACCTGTCCTTCGCGTACAGCCTGCGCGCCTACATCCGCTACCGGCGCGGACGGCTGGAGGAGGCGGAGGAGCTGGCGCGGGCGGGCCTGCGGCTCGCCGAGCGGGTCGGCCGGCGCACTCCCGTGCACTGGTACGCCATCGCGATCCTCGTGACCACGCTGGTGGCCCGGGGCCGGGTGGACGAGGCGTGGGAGCTGGCGAAGGAGCACGAGTACGGGGAGCCCTTCCCGGCGGCGGTCGTCTTCCCGGACTCCCAGACGGTCTACGCCGAGCTGCTGCTGGCACGCGGCCAGGCGAAGGCCGCGGCGGCGGAGCTGGAGGCGGTGGACCGCAGGCTCAGCCCCCGGGGGATCCAGAACCCGACCTGGTGCCCGTGGCGCCTGCACCTGGCCCGGGCGGTCTTCGCCGAGGACCCGGCCCGGGCCCGGTCCCTGGCCGCGGAGGCCGTCCGTCAGGCCCGTGCCTTCGGAGCCCCGTCGGGCATCGGCCAGGCCCTGCGGGTCGCGGCCGAGGTGGCCGAGCCGGCCGACAGGGTGCCCCTCCTGGAGGAGGCGGTGGAACTGCTGTCGGCTTCCCCGGCGGGCTACGAGCTGGCGCTCGCGCTGACCGCGCTGGGAGTGGAGCGGGGGGACGAGGACGCGCTGCTGCGGGCGGTGGTCGCGGCCCGGCAGTGCGGGGCGGACGAACTGACGCGCATCGCGTCGGAGGCGCACGCGGCGGCGGGCGGGGGCTACCTCTGCATGGCCCCCTGGGACGACGCCCTGGACCAGGACGACTGGGAGGTGGCCGAGCGGCTGCTGGCCGGGGACACGACGGTCTCCGAGGACGAGCAGTCCCCGGTGTACCGCAAGCTGGGCACGGACCGCGCGGGCCTGCGCGACACAGTGGATTCCCTGTCCCGCCGCCGCTGACGCCCGCGGCCCGGTCCGGGGCGCCGCGGCGCGGTCCGGCCCGGCAGCCCCGCGCCAGGGGCCCCCGCACCTCCGCGCCCCGAACGCGCGCCGGGTCCGGTGCCCGGGGCTGCCCTGTCACCCACGTGGACGATGCCGACGTACGCAGCTCCACCCAGGGCAGATCGTCGGAGGCGTCAGAGGTGGATCAGAGACAGGTTCACGTCTGCTCCTGTTGGCACGTGGGATCCGGCGCGGCGGACAGGCTGCCCGCCGCGCCGGATCCCACGTGCCAACAGGAGCAGACATGAACACCCGTACCCGCGTTCTCACCGGTACCGTCCTCGCCGCCGCCCTCGCCGCCGGGACCTTCGGCGCGGTCAGCGCCACCGCCGCCCCGGCCTCCGAGTCGGCCTCGGCGCCGGCCGCCGCCGCGGCCAAGGGGGACAACGACAAGAACTTCACCACCTCCACGCACCTCACCATCGACGCCGCCACCCGCGCCGCCCAGGCCGCGCTGGAGGCCGCCGAGAAGGAGAACCAGAAGGTGACCGTCGCGGTCGTCGACCGCAACGGCAACACCATCGTCACCCTGCGCGGCGACGGCGCGGGCCCGCAGTCCTACGAGTCGGCGCAGCGCAAGGCCTTCACCGCCGTGTCCTGGAACGCCCCGACCTCGGTGCTCGCGGGCCGCCTGGCGCAGACCCCGAACCTGAAGGACATCCCCGGCACCCTCTTCCTCGGCGGCGGCACCCCCGTCCAGGCCAAGGGCGCCCCGGTGGCGGGCATCGGCGTGGCCGGCGCCCCCAGCGGCGACCTGGACGAGAAGTTCGCGAAGGCCGGCGCCGACGCCCTCGACAAGTAGCCCGGACAGGTAGCCCGGACAGGTAGCCCGGACAGGTAGCCCGGACAAGTAGCTCCGACAGGTGGCCCCCGGCTCGAGGGAGGCACCGGAAAGCGGAGCGCCTCGCATAGTCTCGAGCGCGTGGATCACCGCACGTTCTCCCGCCTCGCCGCCCCCGCCGTCGCCGTCCTCCTCGCCCTCACCACGGGCTGTACGGGGGAGACCGTGCAGGGGCGGCCGGGCGCGTCGGGGCTGCGCGACCCGTACTTCCCGAAGGCCGGCAACGGCGGCTACCAGGTCGAGCACTACGACCTGGACCTCGCCTACGACCCCGCCGCCGGGCGGCTGGACGCCACCGCCGTCATCACCGCCCGCGCCGAGCAGGAGCTCAGCTCCTTCAACCTGGACCTCGCCGGCCTCGGCGTCGAGCGCGTGCGCGTGCAGGGCGAGGGGGCCCGGTTCAACCGGACCGGCAACGAGCTGACCGTGCGCCCCGCCGAGGACCTCGAACGCGGCGAGGTGTTCCGTACGGAGATCGACTACTCGGGCAGGCCCAAGCCCGTCACCGATCCCGACGGCTCCAAGGAGGGCTGGATCGCCACCGCGGACGGAGACGGAGCCGTCGCCGTCGGCGAGCCCGTCGGGTCGATGGCCTGGTTCCCGGGGAACCACCACCCGAGCGACAAGGCCACCTACGACATCACGCTGACCGTCCCCCAGGGGTACGAGGCGGTGTCCAACGGGGAACTGCGCTCCCGGACCCGGGACGCGGACGGGCGGACGGTGTTCGCCTGGCACAGCCCGGAGCCGATGGCGAGCTACCTGGCGACCGCCGCAGTGGGGAAGTTCGAGGTCACGACCGGGCGGACGGCCTCCGGGATCCCCTTCTACGAGGCGGTCGCGCCCGGGGAGGCGGCCGCGTCCGAGGCCGCGCTGGCCCGGCTGCCGGAGATGGTCGAGTGGGGCGCGGGCCGGTTCGGCCCCTACCCCTTCTCCACGACGGGCGCGATCGTGCTGCCCGGGGGCACCCTGGGCTACGCGCTGGAGACGCAGACCCGGCCGGTGTTCTCCGGTGCGCCCGGCAGCGAGGAGCTGGTCCTGCACGAGCTGGCCCACCAGTGGTTCGGCGACTCGCTGTCTCCGAAGTCCTGGAAGGACATGTGGCTCAACGAGGGCTTCGCCACGTACGCCGAGTGGCTGTGGTCCGAGGACCACGGCGGGCCGAGCGCGCAGGCGCACTTCGACGCGTACCTGTCCGGGGACACCGACGTCGACCCGGAGGCCGGCTCCGCCTGGGACGCCTTCCCGCCGGCCGCCCCGCCGGGGCCCGAGGACATCTCCGCGGCCCCGGTGTACGGGCGCGGGGCGATGGTCCTGCAGCGGATCCGGCAGGAGGTCGGCGACGAGGCGTTCTTCGCCCTGGTGCGGGGCTGGGCCGCGGACCACCGGCACGGGAACGTGAGCACGGCCGACTTCACCGCCTACGCGCAGGAGAAGACGGGGCACGACCTGAAGGCGGTCTGGGACGTGTGGCTGTACGGGAAGGCACGACCCGCCGCCCCGAAGGCCCCGAAGGCCGCAAGGGTTCCGTAGCCCCGTAGCCCCGTAGCCCCGTAGCCCCGTAGCCCCGAAGGCCCCCTAGGGCCTACGGGGCCTGGAGCGGCTTGCGCAGGACCGTGCAGGGGCGTCCCGCCTCGCGGTCCGCGGCCTGGTGCAGGGCCGCGTACCCCTGGGACCGCCAGAACGCGAGGGCCTTGGGGTTGTTGTCGAGCACGGCGATGCGCAGGCCCGTGCGTCCGGCGGCGCGGAAGCGGTCCTCGACCAGGCGGGCCAGGGTGCGGCCGTACCCCTCGCGGTGCGCCGTGGCGTCGATGAGCAGCAGGCCGATCCACGGGTCCGGGTCCCCGGCGGCCTGGTCCCCGGCGGCCGGGTCGCCAGGGGAAGTATGGCCAGGGGAAGTGCGGCCGGTGTGGGCGAGGGTGACGGCCAGGCCCACGAGGCGGCCCGCGGAGCGTGCGAGGAGGACCTCGGCGCCTTCGTGGGCGAGCTCGTCGGCGAGCGCGGCGGCGACCTGCTCGACCGTGATGCGGCCGGGGTCGGGGAAATCTCCGCTGAGCTCGAAGAACGCGTGGTTGGTCGCGTAGAGCGCGGCGATTTCGGTGAGGACCGGGCCGGGGAGGGCGCCGTCCTCGACGGGGGCGAGCGGGAGGAGGATCACCTACCGAACGGTAGCGAAGCCCCCTCCCCGGACGGCCGGGAGGGGGCTTCAGCTGGGGTGGGACCGGACTAGATGTTGACGCCGAAGTCCTGGGCGATACCGGTCAGGCCCGAGGCGTAGCCCTGGCCGACCGCGCGGAACTTCCAGTCGGCGCCGTTGCGGTAGAGCTCGCCGAAGACCATGGCGGTCTCGGTCGCGGCGTCCTCGGAGAGGTCGTAGCGGGCGATCTCGGCGCCGCCGGCCTGGTTCACGACGCGGATGTACGCGTTGCGGACCTGGCCGAAGTTCTGGCTGCGGGTCTCGGCGTCGTAGATGGAGACCGGGAAGACGATCTTGTCCACGTCGGCGGGGAGGCCGGCCAGGTTGACGTTGATGGACTCGTCGTCGCCGGAGCCCTCGCCGGTGCGGTTGTCACCAGTGTGGACGATGGTCTGGTCCGGGGTGGACTTGTTGTTGAAGAAGACGAAGTGGCCGTCGGAGACGACCTTGCCGAGCGGGGTGACCGCGATGGCGGAGGCGTCAAGGTCGAAGTCGACACCGGTCGTCGTGCGAACGTCCCAGCCGAGGCCCACGGTGATGGCCGTGAGGCCCGGGGCCTCCTTGCTGAGCGAGACGTTTCCGCCCTTGGAGAGGCTTACTGCCATGGTGACTGGTGTCCCTTCCTAGTCTCACTGGGTCTCACGTATCGCGAACCGCGAGCGCGCCCAAGTTACCGCTGCCCTCCATAACGCGGGGAGGGGGCCGGTAGGTTCCTGCGTCGGCGGATTGTCCGTGGGGAAATGCGGGTGACGGGGCCCCGGCGGGGACGGATCATAGGGGGCATGCCTGGTCCCTATGTCATCCGCGGTTCGGTCGTGCTCCCCGAGGGCGAGCTCGCCTGGCGCTTCTCGCGGTCCTCGGGGCCCGGGGGGCAGCACGTGAACACCTCGGACTCGCGGGCGGAGCTGCTCTTCGACCTGGGGGCGACGAAGGCGCTGCCGGAGGTGTGGAAGGAGCGCGCGCTGGAGCGGCTGGCGTCCCGCCTGGTGGAAGGGGTGGTGACGGTACGGGCCTCCGAGCACCGCTCGCAGCTGCGCAACCGGGAGATGGCGCTGGTCCGGCTGGCCGCGCTGCTGGCGGAGGCGACCGCGCCGCCGCCCAAGGCGCGGCGGGCGACGAAGATCCCCCGGGGCATCAATGAGCGCCGGCTGCGCGAGAAGAAGGCCCGCGGCGAGACCAAGCGCGGACGCAACGCGCGGGACTGGTAGCGGGGCGGGTAGCGGGCGCGGCTGGTAGCGGGCGGGGCGGGCCGCGGGGCCGCGGGTCTTCGCCGCGGCCCCGGCCGGCGGCGCGCCCGCGGCTACGGCGCCAAGTGGCGGTAGCGGCCGCGGAAGTACGTCAGCGGCGGCGAGTCCGGCGAGGGCTGTGCGGCCGTGAGGACCCGGCCGACGACCAGGGTGTGGTCGCCCGCCTCGACGCGGTTCTCGGTCCGGCACTCCAGGGTGGCCAGCGCCCCCGGCAGGAGCAGGGCCCCGGAGACCTCGCCCCGGGTGGTGGGCACGTCCGCGAAGAGCAGACGGTCGCTGATGCGGCCCTTCATCGAGAACCGGCTCGCGATCTGGACCTGGTGGTCGGCGAGCACCGAGACCGCCCACAGGGGCTGCTCCGCGAGCAGGTCGTCCATCCGGGAGCCCTCGCGCAGGCTGACCAGGACCAGCGGCGGGTCCATGGACACGGACATGAAGGCGGTCGCCGTCATCCCGGCGTCCTCGCCGCGCGGTCCGCCGGCGGTCAGCGGGGGCTCGTGCGCGGTGATCAGGCTCACGCCCGCCGCCAGTCGGGACATCGCGGCCCGGAACTCGTCGTTGCTCACCCCCTCAGGATGGGGTGCGGGCTCGGGAAGCGTTGTCGCAGGGGTCGTGTTCGGCACAGGGGGGACGCTACTGTCGCCCTCTCGCGCGGCGCATCGGGCTGAGGTCCGAGCCGCCCCCCGCCCGTCGACCTAGGCCGTCCTGGGTCCGGGCGTATCGTTTGCTCCCGGGAATACGGCCGGTGAAGCGTCGGCGACGAACCGGTGACACGTGCACCTTTATTCATCTCATGTGACTTGAGTCACAGAGAGCAAGATTTGTTGACCCTGTGTACCTGCCGCACAGCTCACTGTGATTCAGTGGACGGGACACCGCAACGAAACGCCGATGACAAACCTGGAGTTGCTGTCGAGGTCTCGGGGAGAGCGAGCAATGGAGACCGAGTCGGAGCCGTACGTCCGTCTTGCGACCCTGCGGCAGCTGCACCAAGTGGTGGCCGAGCTCAATACGGCCCGGAGCCTGGCCGACACCCTGCAGACCGTCGTGGACGGCATCGTCGTCGGCCTCGGATACGAACTCGCCTGTGTCAACCTCGTACGCCCTGACGGGGATCTGGTCGTCGCCGCCTTCGCCGGGGACCCCGCCGCCGAAGCCCTGATCACCGGCCGGGTCGGCTCGCGCGCCTCCTGGGAGCGCCGCCTGACGATGGGCGAGAACTGGGACGGCCTGCGCTTCATCCCGCACACCGAGGGCTGGGTCCTCATGGAGGACGACGTCCCCCAGTGGCACACCGACGGCCCCGACCCGCGCTTCGAAGACGAATGGCACCCCGAGGACCGGCTCTACGCCCCCATGTACGCCTCCGGCGGCGAACTGCTCGGCGTCGTCTCCGTGGACCGCCCGCGCAACGGCCGGCGCCCCGGCGCGTGGGGCCGCGAGGCGCTCCAGATGTACGCGTTCCAGGCCGCCATTGCGATCAGCAACGCCCGGCTGCGCGCGAACATGCAGCGCGCCCTGGTCCGCCTGGAGCGCGAGCAGCAGGCCCTGCGCGCCAGTGAAGAGTCGTTCCGCCAGGCCTTCGAGTACGCGCCCAGCGGCATGGCCATCGCCGAGATGGGCGGCGACCAGCACGGCCGCCTGCTGCGCACCAACGACGCGCTGTGCCGGCTGCTGGGGCGGCCCGCCTCCGTGCTGCGCCGCTACTCCTTCTCCGACCTGGTCCACCCCGAGGACATCGGCACCCTGCTGCGCACCTCCGCCGAGGGCGGCCGCGCCGAGCTGCGCCTGGGCCGGCGCGACGGCACGTACGTCTGGGTGTCGCTGCGCAACTCCGTGGTGGCGGACGCCGCCGACGGGCCCCGCTTCCTCCTCACCCACGTCGAGGACATCGAGGAGCGCAAGCGGCACGAGCTCCAGCTCGCCCACCGGGCCAGCCACGACTCGCTGACCGGCCTGCCCAACAGCGCCGAGCTGCGCGCCCGGCTCGGCGCCCGGCTCTGCCGCCTGCCGCAGTCGGTGCGCGCCACCGCCGTGGAGGCGCTGGACGCGGCCTACGAGGGCCGGCCCGCGCCGGACGGCATCCCGGGCCAGGCGACGGGCGCGGGCACCGGCCCGGGCGCGGGCTCCGGCGAGCACGGCTTCCGGCCCGACGGCTTCCCCGACCCCTTCGAGTTCCCCGGCGGTCCCGGCGGCCCGCCCGGCCACGGGGCCGGCCCGGCGGGGGGCCCGTACGACCACCACGTGCACACGGTGGCGCCCGCGACCGAGATCGACGACGGCACGAAGGGGCTCGCGGTGCTCTTCTGCGACCTCGACGGCTTCAAGTCGATCAACGACCGGTTCGGGCACCACACCGGCGACGCGGTCCTGATCGAGGTGGCCCGGCGGCTGACGACCGGCGTCAGGGACGGTGACACCGTCGCCCGCCTGGGTGGTGACGAGTTCGTGGTCCTGGCCGACGGCCTGGGCGCCGCGGACGCCGCCGACCTCGCCGTGCGGCTGCGCAACGCGATCATCCCGCCGATCCGGGTGGACGGCCGCGCGGTCCGTGTGGGAGCCAGTTTCGGCATCGGCTGGGCCAGCTGCGGGATGTCCGCGGACGAGGTCCTGCGCTCCGCCGACCAGCGGATGTACATCGAGAAGCGGTCCCGCTCGAAGGCCCACCGCCGGGCCGGGTGAGTCCGCTCGCCACCCGTGGGCGCACCTGTTCGGGGTAGGCTCGCCGCGGTCGAAAGGAGTGACCTGCGATGACGACGCCCGCGAACAACAGCCCGAACGGTGGGGCGGACAAGCCCGAGGACGACGATCCGTTCGGCTACCTCTACGAGGACGGCCAGGCCGCCGGTGCCACCCCGCCCGGCCAGGGCGGCGGGTACGGCTACCCAGGGCTCGTCGGCGGTCAGTCGGGCGGCGCGCAGCCGGGCGTGCCCCGGACCTCGTACAACCAGGTCCGCACGGTCGGCGACCGGCCGTACGGCGGCCAGCGCGGCCCCGTTCCGTACCAGCAGGGCGGCCCGCAGCAGGGCGGCCCGCAGCAGTCCCAGGGTTACCAGGCGCAGTACCAGGCCCCCGAGGCGCTGCAGGCGGGCGGCTACGGCGTGCCGCCGCAGCAGCAGTCCGCGCCGCAGTACACGCAGTCCGTGCCGCTGCCGGGCGGCGGCGGTCACGGCGGTGGCGGCGGGTCCAGCCGCAAGGGCATGCTCATCGCCGCCGTCGCGGTGGTCGCTGCGGTCGCGATCGGCATCGGTGCCGCGGTGACCTTCGGTGACAAGGACAAGAACGACGACAAGAACAAGGCGAACCCGGGCCAGAGCCAGTCGGCTCCCTCGAACAACCCGTCCGGCCAGCCGAGCGGCTCCGCGTCGCCGGAGGCCGAGCTGCCCAAGGGCGACGCGGGCGGTCCGGGCATGGTCATCAGCGGCGGCGCGTCGCTGATGAACACCACGCCGGGTGCGAAGAGCGCGAGCGGCCAGTACGTCGGCAACTTCAACCAGCCGGGCGCGGCGGTGACCTGGACGCTGGACGTGCCCAAGGAGGGCACCTACCGGCTCTACGTGCGCTTCGGCATCCCCGGCGAGGACGCGAACGGCACCCTCGCGGTGAACGGGAAGCCGAACGGCTCGCCGCTGAGCATGCGGAACTTCGCCGGGTCGGCCAAGGGCGACTGGGAGAAGGGCTGGCAGTCCACCTGGGGCCAGGTGACCCTCAACAAGGGCACCAACACGATCAAGCTGTCGTGCGAGGCCGGCAACAAGTGCCAGGTCAACATCGACCAGCTCTGGCTGCAGGCGGGCGGCTGATCCGACAGGATCCGACAGGATCCGACAGGATCCGAGAGGATCCGAGCGGGACGGTCTAGCCGGCCGTGACCTTCACCGACCCCCGTACCTCCTCGTAGGTGCGGGGGTCGAACTCTCCCGCGGCGGGGGCCGCGACCGTGGCCGCCGAGAGGGCGACCGCGCGGACCAGCCGCTCCGGCCAGTCCAGGCCCTCGGCGAGGGCGGAGAGCAGGCCGGCGACGGCGGAGTCGCCGGCGCCGGTGGGGTTGCCCGCCAGGGTGCGGGGCGGGGCCGCCCGCCAGGTGCCCCGGGCGGTCGAGGCGAGCAGGCCCGCCGGGCCGAGCGAGGTGATCACGGCGTGGGCGCCGCGCCGGCGGGCGTCCCGGGTGGCGGGCAGCGGGTCCCGGGATCCGGTCAGCTCGGCGAGTTCGGCGGCGTTCGGCTTGATCATGTCGGGGCGGGCGGCGACCCCGCGCCGCAGGGCCTCGCCGCTGGTGTCCAGGAGTACGGGGACGCCGGCCGCGCGGGCCGCCCGGACCAGGACGGCGTAGGCGCCGACGGGGACGCCCGGGGGCAGGCTGCCGCACAGGGCCACGGCGTGCGCGCCGTCCGCGAGCAGGGCCTCGTAGCGGGACAGGAAGCCGGCCCACTCGGCCGGGGTGATCAGCGGGCCCGGCTCGTTGAACTGCGTGGTGTCGCCCGAGGCCTCGTCGACGACGGCGAGGGTGCGCCGGGTGGTGCCCGCGCAGGGCACCAGCGCGTCGCGCACGCCGGGGGAGGCGGCGAGCAGTTCGCGTACGACGGCTCCCGTGCGGCCGCCCGCGAAGCCGGTCGCGGTCACCTCGTGGCCGAGGGCGGCCAGGACGCGGGCGACGTTGAGGCCCTTGCCGCCGGGGCGTTCGGCGACGTCGGTGACGCGGTGGGAGGCGTGCGGGTGCAGCTTCGGGACGCGGTAGGTGACGTCGAGCGCGGTGTTGGGCGTCACGGTCAGGATCATGGCGGGCCTCGGTCTCGGGGTGTGCCGGGATCATGCCAGGAGGCGCCGCCCTGCGGTAGCCGGGGCAAGGGTGCGGCCGGCCCGGTTCCCCGGACCGGCCGCGACCGTGTGATGCCCGCTCATGACGGTTGCCGTTGCTACGCCTTGACCGGGTTGACGATCCATTCGCCGCGCCGCATGACGCCCTTGACGTCGAAGGCGGAGTCGAGGACGACGAGGTCCGCGTACTTGCCGGGCTCCAGCGAGCCGACCTGGTCGTAGACGCCGATCAGCTTGGCCGGGTTGGCGGAGATCGCCTGGACCACGGACTCGACGGGGAGCTTGTCGAGGGTGACGGACCGCTTGAAGGCGGTGTCCAGGGTGAGGGTGGAGCCCGCGATGGAGCCGCCCTCGACGAGGCGGGCGACGCCCTCCTTGACCTCGACCTCCAGCGGCCCGAGGTGGTAGATGCCGTCGCCGAAGCCGGCGGCGTCCATCGCGTCGGTGATCAGCGCCACGCGGTGCGCGCCCGCGTGGTGGAAGGCCAGCTCCAGCATGGCCGGGTGCAGGTGGGTGCCGTCGTTGATGAGCTCGACGGTGACCCGCTCGTCCTCCAGCAGCGCCGCGATCGGGCCGGGGGCGCGGTGCTCCAGGCCCGGCATCGCGTTGTAGAGGTGGGTGGCCACGGTGGCGCCCGCGTCGATGGCCTCGAGGGTCTGCTCGTACGTGGAGTCCGTGTGGCCGATCGCGGCGATGACCCCGTGCTCGGCCAGCAGCCGTACGGAGTCCAGGCCGCCCGGGAGCTCGGTGGCGAGGGTGAACATGCGGGCGGCGCCGTGGGAGGCGTCGATCAGCTTGCGGACCTCGGCCGGGTCGGGGTCGCGCAGCAGGTCTTCCTTGTGGGCCCCCTTGCGGCAGGGGTTGATGAAGGGCCCCTCGAAGTGGATGCCCGCGATGTCGCCCTGCTGGGTCAGCTCGGAGAGCAGCCCGGCGCGGCGGGCGAGCTCGTCGAGGTCGCCGGTGACGGTGGAGGCGACCAGGGTGGTGGTGCCGTGCTCGCGGTGGGTCCGTACGCCCTTGAGCACCTCCTCGGCGGTGCCGGAGGTGAAGGAGGCGCCGCCGCCGCCGTGGTTGTGCATGTCGACGAAGCCGGGGACGACCAGGCAGCCGGTGAGGTCGACCACGGCCGCGTTCTCGTCGGCGCTGCCGGCGATGCGCTCGCCGTCGACGATGAGGCGGCCGCCCTTGACGATGCCGGTGGGCAGCACCACGTCGGCTCCGGAGAGAACGGTGCTGCGGGCCACATGTGCGCTTCCGGACATCAGGCAGGTACCTCCGTGGCGAGTAGATCCCAGGCGAGCAGCCCTGCGCCCAGGCATCCGGCGGTGTCCCCTAGGGCCGCCGGAACGATGTGGGGCAGCCGCTGGAACGTCACGCGTTCCTCCACGGCCGTCCGGAGTGGTGTGAACAAGGTTTCCCCGGCCTCGGCCAGACCGCCACCGATGATCAGGGTGCTCGGGTCCAGCAGGGTGATGGCGGTGACCAGGCCGTCGGCGAGGGCTCCGATGGCGGCGAGCCACACTTCCTTCGCGGCGGGGTCGCCGGATTCGACGGCCTTGGCGCAGTCCGCGGCGTCGGCTTCGGGGTCGCCGGAGGCGGCCGCCCAGGCGCGGCTGACGGCGGAGGCGGAGGCGAGGGTCTCCAGGCAGCCGTACTGGCCGCAGCCGCAGGCGGGGCCGCCGGGGCGGACCACGATGTGGCCGATCTCGCCGGCGTAGCCGTGCGCGCCGGCCTCGATGCGGCCGGCGATGCCGATGGCGCCGGCGATGCCGGTGCCGAGCGGGACGAACAGGAAGCGGTCGGCGCCGCGGCCCGCGCCGATGCGGCCTTCGGCGAGTCCGCCCGTGCGGACGTCGTGGCCGAGGGCTACGGGGATCCCGCCGAGGCGTCTGGCGAGCAGTTCGCGCATGGGGACGTCGCGCCAGCCCAGGTTCGCCGCGTAGACGGCGATCCCGTTCTCGGCGTCGACGATGCCGGGGACGGCGACGCCGGCGGCCGAGGCGGCCACGGCGAAGCGCTCCCGGCCCAGGGCGAGGAGTTCGAAGGCGAAGTCCTGGATCGTCTCGACGACGGCTTCGGGACCGCGCTCGCGGCCGGTGGCGCGGCGCGCTTCGTAGAGCAGGGTGCCGTCGTCGGCGACGAGGGCGGCCTTCATCCCAGTGCCGCCCACATCGAGGGCGATGACGTGTTTCACGGGTTTCACGGGTGACAGTCTCGCGTGCTTGGAGGGGAAAGGTCTAGTCCACTGAGGGGGATTGTTGAGCCGCCATACAAATTCGGGACCTTGGTCGGTGCGCGGGCCCGCGCCGAGGAGTTCGCGCGCAGGTGTGCTGGTGGGCGCGTGCAGGGCGTGTGCACGTTTGGGGGTGGATGTTGACGAGGCGCGAGAGTGGTGTAGACCTTTACGCGAATCGTACGGAACAACCTGGGGTGGAACGAGAACTGTGAAGGCTCGAACTGTGCAGGCCCGAAACCTGAACCTCGCCGCGTCCGGCCTCGCGCTCGGCCTGACGACGGTGATGCTGACCGGCTGCGGAGCCCTGTCGAGCCTCACCGGGAACAACGAGGTCACCCTGCGGGTCGTGGCGGCCGACTACGGGGACAATCCCGAGAACTCCTCGAAGGGCTACTGGAAGGGCCTCGCCACGGCCTTCGAGCAGAACCACCCCGGCATCAAGGTCCAGGTCGACGTCTACTCCTGGTCCGAGGTCGACGCCAAGGTCGCCGAGATGGTCAAGGACGGCAAGGCCCCCGACGTCGCCCAGATCGGCGCCTACGCCGACTACGCCGCCGACGGCAAGCTCTACTCCGCCGACGAACTGCTGTCCGTGAAGACCGAGGCCGACTTCCTCGCGCCGCTCGCCGACGCGGGCAAGGTCAAGCGCGTCCAGTACGGCATGCCCTTCGTGGCCAGCACCCGGCTGATGTTCTACAACGAGAAGCTGCTCACCGACGCCGGCGTCATCCCCAAGGACGCCAAGGGCGCCTGGCAGCCCAAGAGCTGGGCCGAGCTGGAGGCCGCGGCCAAGAAGCTCAAGGCGGCCGGGGTCCCGACCCCCTTCGCGCTGCCCCTGGGCCGCGAGGAGGCGCAGGCCGAGACCATGCAGTGGATGCTCGCGGGCGGCGGCGGCTACAGCGACAACGAAGAGGCGTACTCGATCGACTCCGCGGACAACGTCAAGACCTTCGAGTACCTGCGCGACAAGCTCGTCGCACCGGGCCTGACCGGCCCCGTCGAGCCGTCCAAGCTGGACCGGCAGGCCGCCTTCGACGCTTTCACGCGCGGCGAGGTCGGCATGCTCAACGGGCACCCGACGCTGCTCAAGCAGGCCGCCGACAAGGGCGTGAAGTACGGCATGGTCCCCATGCCGACCTCCGACGGGACCGACCACTCGACGATGGGCGTCGCCGACTGGGTCATGGCCTTCAAGACCGGCCACAAGAAGGAGTCCGGGCAGTTCCTGGACTTCCTGTACGAGCCGAACAACGTGACGGCCTTCACCGGCAAGTACGACCTGCTCCCGGTCACCACCAGCGGCTACCGGGAGATGCAGGCCGCCACGGGCGCCTCGTCGACGCAGCTGAAGACCTTCCTGCAGGCGCTGCCGAACGCGCGGCTGTACCCGGTCGGCAAGAAGTCCTGGGCGGGCGTGAGCGAGGACATCAAGAAGAACATCGGCACGACCGTGCAGCCGGGCGGACAGCCCGCCAAGGTCCTCGGCGAGATAGCGGAGACGGCGCGCAAGAACGACCCGCGCTGAGCGGTGGCTGTCGGAGGGCGGCGTTAATCTGGCCGTATGACGGACGACGGGCGGCCGCCGGCCGGGCTGACCGCCGACGAGGCGGCGGTGCTCGCCTACGAAGGGCGCACCTGGCCCGGACCCGGCGCCAAGGAGCGGGCCATACGGGAAGGGCTGGGGATGGCCCCGGTCCGCTACTACCAGCTGCTCAACGCGCTGATGGACGACCCGAGGGCGCTGCGGCACGCGCCGGGCACCGTGAACCGGCTGCGGCGCATCCGCGAAGCCCAGCGGGCACGGCGGTAGCGGTGGCGGCAGCGGTCGCGGCAGCGGTCTTCCGCGCGCCGTAGCCGTGGCCCGGCTCGGCCGTTAGGGTCGAGCGTATGGGGAGCCATCCGCACGATCTGCCGATGCCCGTCACAGCCGCCGGACGCGAGGGACTCGACGCCCTCCTGCACGCACCGCACCACTCCGTCGTCGCCCTCGACTTCGACGGCACCCTCGCCGACATCGTCCCCGACCCCGATCAGGCGCGGGCCCACCCCGCGGCCGTCGCCGCGCTGTCCGCGCTGGCGCCCCGCGTGGGATCGGTCGCGGTCGTCACGGGCCGGCCGGCCGGGGTCGCCGTCCGCTACGGCGGCTTCGCCGGGGTCCCGGGCCTCGAGCACCTGGTGGTGCTGGGGCACTACGGGGCCGAGCGCTGGGACGCCGTGAGCGGCATCGTGCACGCCCCGGCCGAACACCCCGGGGTGGCGGCGCTGCGCGCCGAGCTGCCGGGGTTCCTGGACGCGATCGGCGCGTGGCGCGGCACCTGGATCGAGGAGAAGGGCCAGGCGCTGGCCGTCCACACCCGCCGGGCGGACGACCCCGCGGCTGCCTTCGCGGCCCTGCGCGAGCCCCTGGAGGGGCTGGCGGCCCGCCACGGGCTGATGGTCGAGCCGGGCCGCGCGGTGCTGGAGCTGAGGCCGCCGGGCATGGACAAGGGCGTGGCGCTCACGGAGTACCTCGCGGAGGTGGGGGCGACCTCCGTGCTGTACGCGGGCGACGACCTGGGCGACCTCGCGGCGTTCTCGGCGGTGGAGAAGCTGCGGGGGGACGGGCTGCCGGGGCTGCTGGTGTGCAGCGGCTCGGCGGACGTGCCGGAGCTCGCCGCACGCGCGGACCTGGTCCTGTCCGGCCCGGCCGAGGTCGTGGCGCTGCTGGCCGCGCTGGCCGCGGCCGTACACGCCTGACCCGGGCGGGGCCGGGCAACGGCCCCGCACGGCTCAGCCCGGACACGGCTCAGCCCGGCGCGGCTCAGCCCGGACGCGGCTCAGTCCCGGAGGTCCGTGAGCTGGGCCGTGAGCCACTGGGCCGGGGGGAGGGCCGTCGCCGCCGCGGCCAGCCGCTTCGTACGGTCCGCGCGCTCGGCCGCCGGCATGGACAGCGCCGCGTGCAACGCCCGCGCCGTCGCCGTGACGTCGTACGGGTTCACCGTCAGCGCGTCCTCGGCCAGCTCCTCGTACGCCCCCGCCCCCGTCGACAGCACCAGCGCGCACCCCGCCTCCGACACCACCGGGATCTCCTTCGCCACCAGGTTCATCCCGTCCCGCACCGGATTGACCAGCGCCACGTCCGCCAGCCGGTACGCCGCCAGCGACCGCGCGAAGTCGTCCTCCACCGAGACCAGCACCGGCTGCCAGTCCGCGGTGCCGAACTCCTCGTTGACCGAGGCCGCCAGGTCCGCCACCGCCCGCGTGTACTCCCGGTACACCGCCAGGTCCTGCCGGGACGGGTAGGCGGAGGCCAGGTGCACCACCCGCCCGCGCCACTCGGGGTGGACCTCCAGCAGCTCCCGGTAGGCCAGCAGGCCCCGCAGGATGTTCTTCGACAGCTCCGTGCGGTCCACCCGGACGATCGTCTTCAGGCCGGCCGTCCGCTCCCGCAGCTCCGCCAGCTTCGCGTCCACCTCCGGCCGGTGCGCCAGCGCCCGCAGCTCGTCCCCGTCCACGCCCAGCGGGTACACCGCCACCGGCGCCTCGGGCCCCGCCGACGCCGTGAACTCCCGCGCCCACCGCTCCGTGTGGAAGCCCACCCGGTCCGCCCCGAGCATCCCCCGCAGCAGCTGCCCGCGGATGTCGTCCGGGAGCATCCCCAGGAACTCGGGCGACGCCCACGGGGTGTGCGTGAAGTGCCCGATCCGCAGGTCCGGGCGCAGCTCCCGCAGCAGGCCCGGGACCAGTGCCAGGTGGTAGTCCTGGACCAGGACGCGGGCCCCCTGCGCGGCCTCCTCGGCCAGGGCCGCGGCGAACGCCTCGTTGTACGCCGTGTACGAGGCCCAGCGCCGCCGGAACGCCGCGTCGAAGACCGGCTCGCGCGGGATGTCGTACAGGTGGTGGTGCAGGAACCACAGCACCGAGTTCGCGATGCCGTTGTACGCGTCGTCGTAGACCGCGGGATCGATGTCCAGCATCCGGACGCCCGGCTCGGCCACGCCCCGCCGTACCGCCTCGCGGTCCGCGTCCGAGAGCGCCGCGCAGATCCACAGCGCGCCGGGCTGCTCCGCGAGGGCCGCGGAGAGGCCGGAGACGAGCCCGCCCCCGCCGCGGCGGGCACTGAGCGTTCCTTGCGCGTCGAGGGCGTACGAGAGCGGGCCGCGGTTCGCGGCGACGAGCACCTGGGAAGCCATGCGGCGAACCTAGCCCGCCCCGCCCCCGGTCAAACGTCAGTGCCCGCGCGCGGCGGGTTGCCCGTTCACGCCGCGCGCCGCCGCGCGTACTCCTCGATGTCCCGCATCGGCGGCCGCTCCTCGGTGTCCACGGGGTGGTCGTGGGCGACGAAGCCGTCCGGGCCGCGGTCGAACTGCGTCAGCTCCGGCCGGACGAGGTGCCCGCGCGCGAGCCGCACCTGCGCGGTGCGGTAGATCGCCGCGGCCATCCGCCCCAGTGCCTGCCCGTCCTGGTGGCGGTGGAGCCGTACGCCCACGTCCACCTGGGCGAGCGCGTCCAGCCCGGCCGTGTGCAGGGCGTCCACCATCAGGCCCAGCTCGACCCCGTAGCCGACGGGGAACGGCAGCCGTTCCAGCAGCTCGCGGCGGACGGCGTACTCGCCGCCCAGCGGCTGGACGAAGCCGGCCAGCTGCGGCCAGTGCAGGTTGAGCAGGGGGCGGGCCACGAGCTCGGTGACCCGGCCGCCCTGGCCGGGGGCGATCCCGTCGGGGTCGGGCCCGGTGACGAGGGGGCGGTCGTACATGGCCTTGACGAAGCGCAGGTCCGGATCGGTCAGCAGCGGGCCGACGATCCCGGAGACGAAGTCGGCCGAGAAGTCGCGCAGATCGGCGTCGACGAAGCAGACGATGTCACCGGTGGTCGCCAGCAGCGAGCGCCACAGCACCTCGCCCTTGCCGGGCAGGGCGGGGATCCGCGGCAGGATGTCGTCGCGGTGGACCACCCGGGCCCCGGCCTTCGCCGCGACCTCCGCCGTGCGGTCGGTGGACCCCGAGTCGACCACGACCAGCTCGTCCACCAGGGGCACCGCCAGCCCCTCGATCAG
Source organism: Streptomyces sp. ICC4 (assembly GCF_003287915.1). Taxonomy (NCBI): domain Bacteria; kingdom Bacillati; phylum Actinomycetota; class Actinomycetes; order Kitasatosporales; family Streptomycetaceae; genus Streptomyces; species Streptomyces sp. ICC4. The sequence goes on from NZ_CP030286.1 coordinate 2,249,990, forward strand.
ATCGCGCCGGATCACCTCGACGATGTCGCCGACCGTCGCCTCCTCGTCGAGCGCCGGCAGCACCACGCTCACGGTGGTCCCGGCTGCCCGCTTGGCGGAGAGCAGCTGGCCGAGCGGTCGGTCGGCGGCGGACCAGGAGCGGTCGGCCAGCCATCGCTCCACCTCTTCCAGCACCTTCAGCACTCCCTGGTTCTTCCATCGTTTCGACCGAAATGTGATCCATCTCGCGGTTCGGACGGCTGTCTCAACCCCCCGGGCCTTCGGTTACAGTCTTGAACAACGCGAAGGTCCACCGCATGCCGGGGGTCCCCGCGTACAAACGCCCGGGTGCGCCGTAGAGCGCGTCGCCCGGTGCCATACCGCTCATCCAGAGGGGCAGAGGGACACGGCCCGTTGAAGCCCCGGCAACCCTCCAGTCGGTTCTCGCGATCGCGCACATCCAGCGGCGTCAGCGAGGTCCCCGGCTAGGGAAGGTGCCAATTCCGTCTCATGGCGAAGTGCGCCATGGGGAAGATGAGGAGAAAGGGCCTCGCCATCATGGCTGCACAGTCTGTCGCAACCTCTGCCGAAACCGTTGAAACCGCCACTTCTGGCACTTCTGTCGATCTCGGTCCCGCCACCGGCCTCTCCTGTCGTGAGTGCGGCACCCGCTTCGAGCTCGGCCCGATCTTCGCCTGCGCCGAGTGCTTCGGCCCGCTCGAAGTCTCGTACGACCTGCCGCTGGGTGATCCGGAAGCCCTGCGCGCCGCGATCGAGGCCGGCCCCGACAACATCTGGCGCTACGCGCCGCTGCTGCCCGTCCCGGCGGACGTGGCCTCCAAGCCGAGCCTGAACCCGGGCTTCACCAAGCTCGTGGACGCGCGGAACCTGGCCAAGGAGCTGGGCGTCACCGGCAAGCTCTACGTCAAGGACGACTCCGGCAACCCGACGCACTCCTTCAAGGACCGCGTCGTGGCCATCGCCGTCGAGGCCGCCCGCGCCTTCGGCTTCACCACCCTGTCCTGCTCCTCCACCGGCAACCTGGCCGGCGCCGTCGGCGCCGCCGCCGCCCGCGCCGGCTTCCGCTCCTGCGTGTTCATCCCGCACGACCTGGAGCAGGGCAAGGTCATCATGGCCGGTGTCTACGGTGGCGACCTGGTCGGCATCGAGGGCAACTACGACGACGTCAACCGCTTCTGCTCCGAGCTCATCGGCGACCCGCTGGGCGAGGGCTGGGGCTTCGTCAACGTCAACCTGCGCCCGTACTACGGCGAGGGCTCCAAGACCCTGGCGTACGAGATCTGCGAGCAGCTCGGCTGGCAGCTGCCCGACCAGATCGTCATCCCGATCGCGTCCGGCTCGCAGTTGACGAAGATCGACAAGGGTCTGCAGGAGCTGATCAAGCTCGGCCTCGTCGAGGACAAGCCGTACAAGATCTTCGGCGCCCAGGCCGAGGGCTGCTCGCCCGTCTCCACCGCCTTCAAGGCCGGTCACGAGGTGGTGCGCCCGCAGAAGCCCAACACCATCGCCAAGTCGCTGGCCATCGGCAACCCGGCGGACGGCCCGTACGTCCTGGACATCGCGCGCCGCACCGGCGGCTACGTCGAGGACGTCAACGACGTCCAGGTCGTCGAGGCCATCAAGATCCTCGCGCAGACCGAGGGCATCTTCGCCGAGACCGCGGGCGGCGTCACCGTCGGCGTGACGAAGAAGCTCATCGAGAACGGGCAGCTGGACCCCTCGCTGACCACCGTGATCCTGAACACCGGTGACGGCCTCAAGACCCTGGAGGCGGTGGCCGCCGGCGGTGGCCAGACCGCCACCATCCGCCCGAGCCTGGACGCGTTCCGCGCCGCCAACCTGGCCTGATCTCCCTCCTCTGCACACCGGAAAGGCAGTAGCGCCATGAGCGTCAACGTCCGCATCCCCACCATCCTGCGCACCTACACCGGCGGCAAGGCCGAGGTCCCCGCCGAGGGCACGACCCTCGCCGAGGTCATCGAGTCCCTGGAGAAGAGCCACCCGGGCATCGCCGCGCGCGTCCTGGACGACCAGGGCAAGCTGCGCCGCTTCGTGAACGTCTACGTCAACGACGACGACGTGCGCTTCGAGGGCGGGCTGCAGACGTCCACTCCGGACGGCGCGGGCGTCTCGATCATCCCCGCGGTGGCCGGCGGCTGCTGAACAATCCGGCGGCCGACTTCCGGCCGCTGATGGACCAGAACGCTGAATTGCCCCCTCCGGTAATAAACGGAGGGGGCAATTCTGCTTGGTTGGGCGCGGTAGAGTTGGGGAAGTCCCCTCCGCTGGACTTGCCCGCCGCATATGAGCGGGCCGCGTGAGGGTTGACATTGAGTCAACATGCAAGTGCGGTATGGGGCGTTGGCCTGGCTTGTCCGGCCCGAGTTGCCCTGGAATATTCCTAGTTTTCACCCTATTTCAATCTTTTGCCATGTCCAGAATTCTCGTCGGAATGACCTGTTGCAGACAGCAGCGGTGCGGATACATTCAGCCCCGGTCGAGGCGTTCCGGCGCAAGTTCTGACCCGGGACCGCGAAGTGCGGTCCTGCGCAAGGGCCAGTAATAGGGGAGTTAGGCATGGCTCAGGGCACCGTCAAGTGGTTCAACGCGGAGAAGGGCTACGGCTTCATCGCGGTCGACGGTGGTGCGGATGTGTTCGTCCACTACAGCGCCATCCAGATGGACGGGTACCGCACCCTTGAAGAGGGTCAGCGGGTCGAATTCGAGATCTCGCAGGGCCAGAAGGGTCCGCAGGCGGACATGGTCAAGCTCGCCGCCGGCTAGGCCGACCGCGATCGACCACCGACACGTACCGCGCCCGCGCACAGGGCCGCGTACGACGGCACCACTGCATGCAGACGAGGGGCCCACATCCTGGACACGGGATGCGGGCCCCTCGTGCGCGTGCCCCCGCACCCCTTGTCCCGCCTGCTTGTTCACCAGGGGTTCCCCGAAGCCGCTTGCACTCGGGGGTGCCGAGTGCTAATCATTGGCGTTAGCACTCTCCGGGTGAGAGTGCTACTAAACGAGGACCGGGTCGGTGAGGCCCGCAGGGTCCGGTGGGCAGGAACCGCCGGGCACGCAGGCCGTCCGTCGCGGGCGCGGGCGCGGTCCGGGAGCAATCCACCGCTGTCCGGGAGGACCACTTCAGATGGCCAAGATCATTGCGTTCAACGAGGAGGCCCGGCGCGGTCTCGAGCGAGGCATGAACCAGCTCGCCGACGCCGTCAAGGTCACCCTTGGCCCCAAGGGTCGCAACGTCGTCCTTGAGAAGAAGTGGGGCGCCCCCACGATCACCAACGATGGTGTCTCCATCGCCAAGGAGATCGAGCTCGAGGACCCGTACGAGAAGATCGGCGCAGAGCTGGTCAAGGAAGTCGCCAAGAAGACGGACGACGTCGCCGGCGACGGTACGACCACCGCCACCGTCCTCGCCCAGGCGCTCGTCCGCGAGGGCCTGCGCAACGTGGCCGCCGGTGCGAACCCGATGGCCCTCAAGCGCGGTATCGAGAAGGCCGTCGAGGCCGTCTCCGCCGCCCTGCTGGCGCAGGCCAAGGATGTCGAGACCAAGGAGCAGATCGCTTCGACGGCCTCCATCTCCGCCGCCGACACCCAGATCGGCGAGCTCATCGCCGAGGCCATGGACAAGGTCGGCAAGGAAGGCGTCATCACGGTCGAGGAGTCGCAGACCTTCGGTCTCGAGCTCGAGCTCACCGAGGGCATGCGCTTCGACAAGGGCTACATCTCGGCGTACTTCGCCACCGACATGGAGCGCATGGAGTCGTCCCTCGACGACCCGTACATCCTGATCGTCAACTCGAAGATCGGCTCGGTCAAGGACCTGCTGCCGCTCCTCGAGAAGGTCATGCAGTCCGGCAAGCCGCTGCTGATCATCGCCGAGGACGTCGAGGGCGAGGCCCTGTCGACCCTGGTCGTCAACAAGATCCGCGGCACCTTCAAGTCCGTCGCCGTCAAGGCTCCGGGCTTCGGCGACCGCCGCAAGGCCATGCTCGGCGACATCGCCATCCTCACGGGCGGCACGGTCATCTCCGAGGAGGTCGGCCTCAAGCTCGAGAACGCCGGTCTCGACCTGCTCGGCCGCGCCCGCAAGGTCGTCATCACCAAGGACGAGACCACCATCGTCGACGGTGCCGGTGACAGCGACCAGGTTGCCGGTCGCGTCAACCAGATCCGCGCCGAGATCGAGAACTCCGACTCGGACTACGACCGCGAGAAGCTCCAGGAGCGCCTCGCGAAGCTGGCCGGCGGCGTGGCCGTCATCAAGGCCGGCGCCGCGACCGAGGTCGAGCTCAAGGAGCGCAAGCACCGCATCGAGGACGCCGTTCGCAACGCGAAGGCGGCCGTCGAAGAGGGCATCGTCGCCGGTGGCGGCGTGGCCCTGCTGCAGGCTTCCGCGGTCTTCGAGAAGCTCGAGCTCGAGGGCGACGAGGCGACCGGCGCCAACGCCGTGAAGCTCGCGCTGGAGGCCCCGCTCAAGCAGATCGCCGTCAACGGTGGTCTCGAGGGTGGCGTCGTCGTGGAGAAGGTCCGCAACCTGCAGATCGGTTGGGGCCTGAACGCCGCGACCGGCGAGTACGTGGACATGATCGCCGCGGGCATCATCGACCCGGCGAAGGTCACCCGCTCTGCCCTGCAGAACGCGGCGTCGATCGCGGCCCTCTTCCTCACCACCGAGGCCGTCATCGCCGACAAGCCCGAGAAGGCCGGCGCCGCTGGTGGCGGCGGCATGCCGGGCGGTGACATGGACTTCTGATCGGCCCCCGGCTGATCGGCTGTTCTCGTACCGAGGGCGGCACCCCTTCTCCACGAAGGGGTGCCGCCCTCGGGCGTTTCCGCGTGCTTAGAAGCCGGTGGTGTCGATGGCGAAGTCGAACGGCTTCGGGACGTTCAGGGGCTGACCGAAGGACACGGTCGTACGGGACCGGTATCCGTGCGGGGAGGGGTCCCAGAAGCAGGTGATCTCCGAGTCCTGCATGTCGACGACCAGGTAGATGGGCACGATCTGGCCGTACACGTCCAGCTTCTCGTTCCAGTCGGCGTCCCTGGTGGAGACGGACGTGAACTCTCCGACCAACGACAGCGCCGCTCCGTCCGCGTGCAGCCCTTCCTCGTCGAAGGCCGCTTCGTCCGCGACGTACAAGTCCGGTCCGTAGCCGCGCTCCGCTGCCGGGAACCGGAAGAGGAAGGGTGAGGTGTCCGCGAAGTGCCCGTCAGGGGCGTGGGTCAGGAGCTGCTCGCGCAGGAGGCGCATGCGACGGGAGTAGCGCAGCTTGGAGAACGGCGACAAGACGATCTTCCCCCGGATGAGCTCGGCCTTGAAGCCGTCTGGCGTGTTCATCTCCGCAACCGTGTGCAGGAGCCCCTCGAACGTTGGCGGCGACACGGTCTCTATGGGTGTGGCCCGCTCGGTCATGATCGTCACCATCGTCCTCCGGAAGGGGTGCAGTGCCTTGCTTTCGTGCCACGTCCCAGGCTAGTGGTGGCGCGGGGGCGCTGCTCGGTGCATGGGACGCATCGGCGGGGGGTGGCCGGGTTTGGTTGACTGGCGGCATGAGTGAGCCGTTCGTCAAGATCTGCGGTCTGAAGACCGCGCGTGACATCGACACCGCCGTGGAGGCGGGGGCCGATGCCGTGGGGTTCATCCTCGCCGCCGGGACCGTGCGCACGATCGACGCCGCCGCCGCGCGGGAGCTGGCCGCGCGGGTGCCCGCCGGGGTGCTCACCGTCGGGGTGTTCCGCGGGCAGTCGGTCGCAGAGGTCCGGCGGCTGGCCGAGGAGAGCGGCGTACGCGCCGTGCAGCTGCACGGGGACGAGGGGCCCGAGTACTACGAGGAGCTGCGCGCGGAGGGCCGGACCCTGATCCGGGCCACGGCCCGCGCGGTGGCCTCCGTGGGGGAGTACGGCGAGGACCTGCTGCTGATCGACGCCCCCGACGCGGGCTCCGGCAAGCCGTGGAACTGGGGGTCGCCGGAGTTCACCGCGCCGAACGGGCGCTGGGTGCTGGCGGGCGGGCTGAACCCGGGCAACGTGCGCGAGGCGCTCGCGGTCACCGGGGCCTGGGGCGTGGACGTGTCGAGCGGGGTGGAGCGGGAGCGCGGGGTGAAGTCCCCGGAGCTGATCCGGGCCTTCATCACGGCGGCGCGGGGTGCGACGCGGGGCTGAGCGGGGTCGACTGAGCGGGGTCGGCGCGGCGGCGCACGGCTGAGCGGTGTCGCGCGGCGGCGCGCGGGCAGGTGTGTGGATTCGCTCCGCCGTCCGGCCGCTCCTGGGACGTGTCGCCGTGAACCGGGGCGCGCGAGGTGGTCGGCTGGCCGACGGTCTCAATCGCCGACATCGAAAGGTGGTACCCGGTGAACCGAGCACGGTTCCTCGCCGCGGTCGTCCCGTCCCTGCTGGTGGCTGCGCTCGCCGGAGCCGGCGCGGCCGCGCCGGCCGCGGCCGATCCGCTGCCGAAGCCCAAGCCGCCCGTCCCGCACTGCTTGGGATCCGACGGGACGGACCTCAACGAGCTCTACGATGTGAAGCTGCGGATCGTCGGTCCACCCACCTGCCGCGAGATCTACGCCAAGGAGAAGTGGGTCCGGACCGTGCCGGGCTGGACCACGGCGGCCAGCGCCGAGGTGGCGGTCTATCCGGACGGCTACGAGCCGTCCCGTCCCGATCCGATCGACGACTTCAACTCCAAGTTCGTCAGCGCCACCTACGTCCTCGACATCGGCACGCCGCAGGAGAAGCGCCAGACGTTCAAGAAGAAGGAGGTCCTGCGGACCGGTTTCGTCGACGCGGACGGGAATCCGTACTCGGCCGTCGTCTCGCCGCCGTTCAAGGCGCCGGACCTCGGCCCGCACACCCAGACCGTCTTCTTCACCCTCAAGGCGGAGCACTGCGACGGCCTCGGGACGGTCACGGAGGAGAACTGCCTGCCGGCAGGCACCTTCGACTACACGGGCGACGTCCCCATCACGGTGGTCCCGAGGCCCGACCACTAGCCGACTGACAGCCCCTGGTCGGCGAGCGAGTCGATCCAGCGTTCCAGCCGGCGGCCTTCCGTGGCCATCATTTCGGGGTCGCGGAAGGTGTTCGTGAGCAGCGAGATGCCCTGGTACGAGGCGATCAGGGCGACCGCCAGCTCGCGGGCGTCGGAGGTCCGGCCCAGGGCGCGGAACTGCTGCTCGGCCCAGTCGAGCAGCACCCGCATGACCGTGGCGAGGGTCTGGTCGAGGCCGTCGTCGCGCTTGTCGAGCTCGGAGGCGAGCGAACCGGTGGGGCAGCCGTGGCGGGCGGTGAGCTCGCGCTGGTCGATCCAGCCGGCGAGGAGGGCCTTCAGCCGGTCCTGCGGGGTGGGGAGCGCGTCCAGGGCGGAGATCAGCCCGGCCAGGTGCTGCGCGTGGGCGTCGATGGCCGCCTCGACCAGCTGGTCCTTGGTCTTGAAGTAGTAGTAGACGTTGCCGAGGGGGACGTCGGCCGCGCGCGCGATGTCGGCGATCGTCGTCTTCTCCACGCCCTGTTCGTGCAGGACCTGGGCCGCCGCCGCGGCGAGCCGTTCGCGCTTGCCCCCGCGCGCGACCTTCGGGCGGGAGGCCGGGGATGGGGACGGCTGGGACGGCGGGGAGGCCGGGGGCGACGGTTCGGCGGAGTCTGAGTAAGTCACCTGACTAAGTGTAGACGGGCGCGGCCCGGCGGGCTATGGTCGTCGTCACAGGAGTTAGTCAGTCGACTAACTCACTCACGGGTGGGAGACCTCATGTTCGTCATCACGGGTGCGACCGGAAACGTCGGCGGCGAGCTGGTACGGATCCTCGCGGCGGCGGGGGAGCCGGTCACGGCCGTCTCCCGCCGGGCGCCGGAGCACGCGCTGCCCGAGGGCGTCCGCCACCACCGCGCCGACCTCGCCGAGCCGCAGAGCCTGCGGCCCGCCCTCGACGGGGCCGAGGCCCTGTTCCTGCTCGTCGCCGGCGAGGACCCGCGGGCGGTCCTGGAGCTGGCCGCGGCGGGCGGCGTACGCAGGGTCGTGCTGCTGTCCTCGCAGGGGGTCGGGACCCGGCCCGAGCAGTACCGGCACCCCGCGGCCTTCGAGGAGGCCGTCCGCCGGTCGGGCCTGGAGTGGACGGTCCTGCGCTCGGGCGGGCTCGACTCCAACGCCTTCGCCTGGGCCGAGTCGATCCGCGCCCACCGCACGGCGGCCGCGCCCTTCGGGGACGTCGGCCTGCCGGTGGTCGACCCGGCGGACGTGGCCGAGGTCGCGGCGGCGGTGCTGCGGAGCGGGGCCGGGGGCGTCGGGGAGGGGGACGGGATCGGCGGCGGCCCGCACGCGGGGGCCACGTACGAGCTGACCGGGCCGGTCCCCGTCTCCCCGCGCGAGCGGGCCGAGGCGATCGCGGGGGCCATCGGCGAGCCGGTGCGGTTCGTGGAGCAGAGCCCCGAGGAGGCCCGGACGCAGATGCTCACCTTCATGCCCGAGCCGGCGGTCGAGGGCACCCTGTCGATCCTGGGCGCGCCCGTCGCCGCCGAACGCGCGGTGAGCCCGGCCGTCGAGCGGATCCTGGGCCGCGCCCCGCGCCCGTTCGCCGCGTGGGCGGACCGAGCGGCCCCGGCCTTCCGCTGACCGGGCCCGTACCCCGTACCTCCGTACCGCCGTACCTCCGTACCCCTCCGAAGGAGCAGCAGCATGCCCGTACAGCCCGTACTCGATTCGACGGTCCACTACCGGGAGGCCGGTGCCGCGGACGGCGTGCCCACCGTCCTCCTGCACGGGAACCCCACCTCCTCCCACCTCTGGCGGGGCGTCATACCCGCCCTGGACGGACCCGGGCCGGGCCGCCGGCTGCTCGCGCCGGACCTGATCGGGATGGGGGACTCGGGCAAACCGGACGTCGACTACACCTTCGACGACCAAGCCCGTTACCTCGACGCCTGGTTCGAGGCCCTCGGCCTCGACGAGGTGGTGCTCGTCGGCCACGACTGGGGCGGCGCGCTCGCCTTCGACTGGGCCGCCCGGCACCCGGGCCGGGTCCGCGGGATCGCCTTCACCGAGACCATCGTCAAGCCGATGGGCTGGGAGGAGTTCCCGGAAGGCGGCCGCGAGTTGTTCCGGGCGCTCAAGACGCCCGGCGTCGGCGAAGCCATGGTCCTCGAACGGAACGCCTTCATCGAGCAGGCCCTGCCCGGTACCGTCGCCCTCCCCCTCGACCCGCGCGACCTCGACGTCTACCGGGCCCCGTACCCGACGCCGGAGAGCCGGCGCCCGCTGCTCCAGTGGGCGCGGTCGATGCCGCTGGGCGGGGAGCCCGCCGAGGTGGTCGCGCGGGTGGCGGCGTACGGCGACTGGCTCGCGAAGAGCCCGGAGGTGCCCAAGCTGCTGCTGACCTTCGCTCCGGGGCCCGGCGCCATGCAGGGGCCGGAGACCGTCGAATGGTGCGCGGCGAACTTCGCCGGCCTGGAGCTCGCCCGGCACGACGACGTGCCCGCCGGGCACCACACCCCCGAGGACCACCCGCTGCTGATCGCGGCGGCGGTGCGGGACTGGGCCGGCCGGCACGGCCTGTGGGCCTGAGCCGGGCGGCGCGGCCCGCGGGGCCGATCCGGGCCGCGGCGACGGGGCGGCGACGGGGCGGAGACGGGGCGGCGACGGGGCGAAGGGCGTGCCATACGGGCCTTCGGTCCCTCGTGAGACGGACGTAGGTCCCTGTCGGCGGGCCTTCCGCCCCGGCGACACTTCGAGGATGGACACCCTGGACTCGATGATCGTCAGCGCCAACGATCACCTCTGGACCTACCTGCTGATCCCGCTGGTGGTCGGTGCCGGCCTGTACTTCACGGTCCGGTCCCGGGGTGTGCAGCTGCGCCTGCTCCCGGAGATGTTCCGGGTGCTGAAGGAGAAGACCCCGCCGCGCGCGGACGGCCGCAAGCAGGTCTCGTCCTTCGGCGCGTTCACCATCTCCGCCGCCGCGCGCGTCGGTACGGGCAACATCGCCGGCGTCGCCACCGCCATCACCCTGGGCGGCGCGGGCGCCGTCTTCTGGATGTGGATGATGGCGCTGATCGGCGCGGCCTCCGCCTTCGTGGAATCGGCGCTCGCCCAGCTCTACAAGGTGCGCGGCTCCACCGGCGCCTACCGGGGCGGTCCGGCGTACTACATGCAGCGCGCGCTCGGCAAACGCTGGCTCGGGGTGCTCTTCGCGGTGACGATCACCGTCACTTTCGGCTTCGTCTTCAACGCGGTGCAGGCCAACACCATCACCGCCGTCGCCACCGGCTCGCTCGCGGACGCGGACGGGGCGGACTGGTTCGGCCCGTCGCTCGGTGTGCTGCTGGCCGCCCTGCTGGGCCTGGCGGTCTTCGGTGGTGTCAAGCGGATCTCCTCCGTCACCACCGTCCTCGTGCCGGTCATGGCGATCGTCTACCTGCTGCTGGGCGCGGCGGTGGTCCTCCTCAACATCACCGAGTTCCCCCGGGTCGTCGCGGACATCGTCGGCGGCGCCTTCGGCTTCCGTGAGCTGGCGGCCGGCGGCATCGGCGCGGCCATCCAGCAGGGCATCAGGCGCGGCATGTTCTCCAACGAGGCGGGCCTTGGCTCGGCGCCGAACGCGGGCGCGGCCGCCGAGGTCTCGCACCCGGTCAAGCAGGGCCTCGTACAGTCCCTGGGCGTCTTCTTCGACACGCTCCTCGTGTGCACGATGACGGCCTTCATCGTGCTGGTCACCAACCCGGAGCTGTCGGGCCGCCAGGGCGCGGACCTGACGCAGACGGCGCTCGCCGACACGCTCGGCGCGTGGGCCGGGCACCTGCTCACCGGCGTGGTCTTCATGCTCGCCTTCAGCAGCATGATCGGGAACTACTACTACGGCGAGACGAACATCCAGTTCATCACCCGCAAGAGGTGGGTCCTGCCGGGGTACCGGGTGCTGGTGCTGTCGGCGGTCGTCCTCGGCTCCCTCGGCTCGGTGTCGATCGTGTGGAACCTGGCGGACGTGTTCATGGGCCTCATGGCCCTGATCAACCTGGCCGCGATCATCCCGCTGTCGGCGATCGCCTTCCGGCTCCTCGACGACTACCTCGCGCAGCGCCGGGCGGGCCTGGAGCCGGTCTTCACGCGCGACCGGATGCCGGACCTGCGCGGGGTCCAGTGCTGGGACCCGGTCCGCACGACCGTCCCGGCGGCGGCCGCGCCGGAACGGGTTTAGCGGGCGGGGCCGAAGGTGGTCACGGGGCCGTCCGCCTCGACCGACTCCACGACCGCCGTCGAGCGCAGGGATTCGACCTGTTCGGGGGAGAGGCGGGCGCTGAAGCCGTTCAGGGCGGTGCGGTAGACGTGGACCGGGGTGATCCCGTAGGCGTCCGCGACGGCGGCCGGGTCGAGGCCGGGGTGCACGGTGACGATGTACGCCGGCCACTCGGCCGGGGCCGCGGGCGCCGTGCGGGCCGCGGGCGCCGTGCGGGCCGCGGGAGCGGGTCCGGTGGTGGTGGCCTGGGCGGCTTGGGCGGTCAGGGCGGTCAGGGCGAGGGCGGCGACGGCGACGGCCGTGGGCAGGGTCCAGCTCGTACGGGTACGCATGACGGCGAGGCCACCACGCATGCCCCGCCCGGTCAACGATCCCCGGCGGCGCGGCGGATTCGGGCTGGGGTGAACCGGGAGTGCGCCCCTCGCCGGGTCCGCGCGGCACCTTCCGTACGGGTGAACCTGCCGGCTCGCACCGCACGGGCGCGAGGCCGGCCGCGCAGGGCTGGAGGGCCGGGAGACCAGCGGACGGAATCCTTTCTTCCGTCGGTAAGTTGGACCGTCGGGAGAACCCTTGGCTGGCTCATGAACCACCGCCGCCTGGCCCGCGACGACGAAGCCCACCCACAGCGCTCTGAAGCCATGATCCACCTTGCGGTGATCAACCTCATGACCCGCAGGCTCACCGCCGAATCCACCCCCGCATGGCGCGGTCTATGAATCGCACTCAACCCGGCAATTTGGGATGAAACAACGGGACGAAACACCCTCTCAGAGGGCCACGCCGCGCGCCTGCTCAGCTGCGGCCGTGCAGCCGTACCGGTATCTCCCGCCAGCCGAGCGCGATGAAGGAGGCCACCTGGCGCAGCTCGTCCGGGTCGGCCGCGAGGCTCATGTCGGGGAAACGCTCGAACAGGGCGGGGAGCACGGTCCGGGCCTCCATCCGCGCCAGCGGGGCGCCGATGCAGCGGTGAACGCCGATCCCGAACGCCATGTGGTCCTCGCCGTCGCGAGCCGCGTCGAACACGTGCGCGTCCGGACCGTGGCGGTCGGGGTCCCACCCGGCGGCGCCGTACGTCGTGATGATGGCGTCGCCGGCCGGGACGGTGACGCCGCCGACCTCCAGATCCTTCACCGCGAATCGCAGCGGCACCGCGGCCAGGGGCGGGTGGACGCGCAGCGTCTCCTCGATCACATCGTCCCAGCTGGCCTCGCCCGCGCGGACCGCGGCGAGTTGCCGGGGGTCACGCAGCAGGGCCACGACGGCGTTGCCGATCAGGTTGACCGTTGTCTCGAATCCCGCGCCGATGACGAGCAACAGTGTTTTGCTTATCTCATCGCCGGTGGGGCCGTCCCCTGCTTCCACGGCCCGGATCAGGTCACTCGTCAGGTCCTCGCCCGGGTGTTCCCGCCGGTAGGCGATCAGGGCGGTCGAAACCTCGAGGACCTGCTGCTGGATGAACTCGCCATGTTCCGGTGTCTCCGGCGTGCCCACGACGGCGTTCATGAGGCGGCGGACCGCGTCCAGCAACTCGTCCGGAACGCCCACCAATTCGCAGATCACCTGCAGTGGCAGCGGATACGCGAGCCCCTCGATCAGGTCCACTACTTCCTCCTCGCGGGCCGCGAGCCGATCGAGCAGCGCGCCGGAGATCGCTTCGACCTGGGAGCGCAGCGCCTCGGTGCGCCGGTTGGTGAAGCTAGGGGCGACCAGGCTGCGCAGCCGTGCGCGTTGGGTGCCGTAGGTGGCGAGCATGGAGTCGACCGCGGACCACGTGTATATCCAGCCCCAGGCGGGGTTGTCCGGGAACTTGGGCCAGAGGTTCCAGTGGAGTCGGGCGTCCCTGCTGACGTTCGGGTCGAGGATCAGCTCCTTGAGAATGTCGTGTCCCGTGGGGGCCCACGCGGGGAGACCACCGGGCAGTTCCACGGGGACGATGGGGCCCATGGCCCGAAGCCGAGCGGCCTCGCCGGGAATGCCGGCGCCGAACGGGTCGATGACGATGCGATCACTCGTTGTCACGGGCTCTCCAGAAGGTTCGCGGGGACGCCGGCCCGGAGCGGACGCGCTCCGGGCCGGCGCCCGTCGCGGGACAGAGGGCAGGATCGGAGCGTGACACGGGAGATGTGCGGCCGGCTGCGTTGGACTCGCCGTTCAGTACATATCGACGGCGTTCGGTACGACACGGGGAACGGTGCCTCTCTGCCCGAAACGCCGTCAATTCACTGCTCGTTCGTGCATCGCCACTCACACGTGACCGGACGCCGTACGGGACGCAGTCCGGCCTCCCGGCCACCGGGCCGTGGCTGGGGCCCGTTCTAGGGGACAACTCAGGGGGCGGTACCGGATGTGGCTCGGGGTGCCGCGCCCGTAGCTTCTTGCGTATGACCACACCTCGAACCGCCTTCATCGCAGCCCCCGTTCTGATGGGGGCCTACGGAGTCATCCGCATCCTCGACGGGCTCGACGGCAGCCGTGGTCCGGGCTTCGCGTGGAGCCTCGGCCACCTGTGCTTCCTCGGCGCGCTGGTCTTCTTCGTCCAGGGCTTCGTGGCGATGCGGGTGATGGCCGGGCGCAACCGGCTGTCCACCGTGGGGGTGTGGGCCGGCACGGCGGGAGCGATAGCCGTCGGCGTGCAGTTCGCGATCGACCTGGTGGTCGGCTTCCTGTCGGCGGACCGGGGTGCGATGGAGGTGCTGTTCACCCGGGTCCAGGACATACCCGGCGTGCTCCCGGCGTTCTACGACTTCGGCCCCCTGCTCTTCTTCGTGGGCCAGCTGATCCTGGTCTCCCAGCTCGCCAAGCGCCGCGTCCTGAAGCCGTGGGCCCCGGTCCTGGTGCTCATCGACACCACCCTGCCCTTTGCCGACAAGGACCTCATACCGCTCGGAGCCGTCCTCCTCCTGGTCTCCTTCGCCCCGCTGTACCGCGACCGCCCGGCGGCCGCCGAGCCCTCGGCCGGCCCGAAGGCTCCGGCCCAGGGTCTGGTGGAGGCGTAGCCCGGAGGGCGGGGCGGCGCTGCGGCGTCGGGCGGCGACAGGGGGACGACAGGGAAACGTTAGAGGCGGTTGACAGGGTCGGTGCCATGCCCCGGTGCCGTGCCCGTTCCTCGTGCGCGCGCTCGTGGCAGCCCACTTGTCGAGTGCGAGGAGACACCGCATGCCCGTCCACCTTCCGAACCGCTTCACGCCCTCCGCCCCTTCCCGGAGGTCGGTGCTGACGGCGGCGGGTCTGGTCGCCGCCGGCGCGGCGCTCGGCTGGTCAAGGACGCGCTCGGCTGGCACATCGCCTTCCGCGTCCAGACCCTGGAGGCCAAGCCCGAGCCGCACCAGGGGCCGGAAGCCGGAATTGACGTGGGCGTCACCGTGCCCATCGCCCTCTCAAACGGGCAGACCTACGAGCACGGCGAGTGGCTGACCGGCAAGGAGAAGGCCACGCTCCTGCGCCTGGAGCTGCGCGCCTCGCAGCGTAAGCAGCACCGCAAGCCCGGCGAGCGCACCAGCCGCCGGCTGCACCACACCTACGACCAGATCGCAGGACTCCGCGCGAAAGCCAAGAGCAGGGCCCTGGACTGGCAGCACCAGACGACCACCACCATCGCCCGCACCTACGGCACCGTCGTGGTCGAAGCACTCACCATCACGAACATGGTCAAGTCCGCCAAGGGCACAGTGGACCAGCCGGGCAGGAACGTCGCCCAGAAGTCCGGGCTGAACCGCGCCATCCACGGGGAGGCATGGGGCCGGACGGTCACCATGCTGACGTACAAGACCGCCCGGCACGGCGGCACCCTGTACAAGGTCCCCGCCCCCGGTACCTCCCAACGCTGCTCGGCATGCGGCTTCACCACGCCGGGCAGTCGGGAGTCCCAGGCCGTGTTCGTGTGCAAGAACCCGGACTGCGGGTGGTCGGGCAACGCCGACCACAACGCGGCCCGCAACGTCTTGCACCTGTACCGGATGGGCCTCGCGCTCATCCCGGCTGCCGGGAGGGCAGTCGTCAGGCGCGCGAAGCGCGTCAAGCCCGCTGCCGCGAGGTAAGCAGGAATCTCCCGGCTTCAGCCGGGAGAGCACTTCAAAAGCCCGGAAAGCTCTAGGCCGGACCGAGGGCGGCGACGAAGGCGGACCAGGCGGGGGCGCCGAAGGTGAGGTGCGGGCCGTCGGGGACCTTGGAGTCCCGGACGGGGACGATGTCGGGGTGGCCGTCGGATACCTCTAGGCAGTTGCCGCCGTCGCCGGCGCTGTACGTGGACTTGCGCCAGGTGGCCATCTCCAGGCAGTTGCCGCCACTGGCGTCGCTGTAGCTCGACTTGTGCCAGGTGGCCGCCGACAGGTCGTACTTAGGCGTGCTGGTCATGTGCGTAATCCTCCGCCACCGACTCGATCAAGGCCAGCGACTTGCGCGGTGAGAGCGCGTTGGCCGTGAGGAGATCGTAGGTCAGTGTGTGGTGGGCGACCGTGGCTGGATCGTCGAACAAGAGCCCTGTTCCCATGCCTTCGACGTAGGAAAGCGGTGGAGCGTCGTCGAAGGACATCAACTTGATGGCACCTCCCATGGCCGCATGCATGCCTGCGCTGAACGGCAGCACTTGAACGATGATGCGGCGGGACCGGATCAGGCTTGCGATGTGCCGCAGGGCACCTGCGAGGACTGCCGGATTGTCCCCAACGCGGCGGAGCACCGTTTCGTCGAGTACACACCACAACAGTGGTGTTGTTGGATCGCTGAGCAGGGCCGCCCTTGCCAGCCGGTTTGCTACGAGCTCGTTGATCGCCTCCTCCACTGCGGTCGGATGCCCAGCGAGGAAGACCTCCCGTGCGTATGCCTCGGTCTGAAGCAGTCCGGGGATTAGCTGGGGCGCGTACTCCCGGATCGCCTTCGCCAGGGCCTCCGCTTCCGCCGCCTCCGTGAAGTGGTCGGGGTATTTGGACTTCGTCACGGCCTGGCAATTGCGGGTGAAGAACCCGTCGGTGCCGAGTATTTTGTCGATCGCGCGGGCGAGGTCCGGCGTCATCCGACGGGTACCCGCTTCGAGCTGGCCGATGAAGGAGCCGCTGACGAAGAGGGGCTCGCCGAGTTTCTCCTGGCTGAGGCCGGCCTTCTTGCGGGCGACGCGCAGTTCGGCGCCGAGCATGGTGCGGGGTGA
This sequence comes from Streptomyces sp. ICC4, assembly GCF_003287915.1. Classification (NCBI taxonomy): domain Bacteria; kingdom Bacillati; phylum Actinomycetota; class Actinomycetes; order Kitasatosporales; family Streptomycetaceae; genus Streptomyces; species Streptomyces sp. ICC4. The sequence continues at coordinate 2,266,376 of NZ_CP030286.1, forward strand.
GGAGAACGACTCGACGTCTCCGGATTCGGGCATGGCAACTCCCCTTCCAACAGTCGTGGTTGTTGGACCTTGGCTCTTGAAGGCTAGCCAGCCCGTCGCCACTCTGAGTGCTGAACTCGATTACTCAGAGCGAAAGGTGACATGTCATGGTGCTCACGCCCAAGGAGCGGATGCAGGCGGCCGAGGAGGCCGTGGGGCAGCTGAAGGCGGCGCTGACGGATGTCGGGGTGGTGTTCCCGTCGCTCGGGGTGGACGGGGTGTCGGCCGCCGGGTCGTACGGGCTGCCGCTGGTCGACCTGGGGCGCTGCAACCTGGACACCGCGCTCCGGCTGGCCGCCGTACTCCACGAGCGGGCGCACCCGTGAGTGACCCGGCGCTGGAGTGGGGCTTCGAACTGGGCTGGCGGATGCACGCGTTGGAGTCGGTGCTTGTCGGTGGTGGGTGGAAGCGTGGAGGCATGGGGCTGACCGTGCGGGTGCAGTGTGACGACGGGGACGGCGGGCTGTGGACCGCTGTCGGGGACGACGGGGAGCGGCGGGAGGTGCGGACGGCCGAGTCGGCGGACGAGGCGACCGCGCTCGTACAGGAGGCGTTCGGCATGACGGCCTGGCGGCCCCAGCCGCCCCCGCCGCCGGGGTGGCAGCGCTTCACGCTGATCCACTGTCCGGTGGGGGTGGGGCCGGGGTGCGACGACGCGCGCTACGACGGGCTGAAGGCGCAGCCGCCGCAGGGCTGCGTGCCCGGGGAGATCGGCGGGTACTTCGGGCTGCGCTGCGAGCGGCCGGGGGCGCGGCTGCTGGACGCCGTCGCCGACACGTGTGCGGAGGTCCGGGCCGGGCACGGGCTGCTGATGACGGATCTCGGCATCGAGAAGCTGTGGGAGTGGTCGTCGGACGGTCCGGACGGCTGGGGCGCGGAGATCGTGGGCCAGCTGCTGCTGATGGCCGCCGAGCGGGGCCCGGAGCTCGGCTACAGCGTGGACGACATGGCCCGCTTCCTGCGGACCGCTGCTGGAGCGTGAGGCGACGGGCCCTGCCGGGCGGGGTGCCGGGTCAGACCTTCACGGCGGCGAGGCGGTTGCCGCAGAGGGCGGTGAGGTCCTCCGGGTCGGAGGTCAGGACGGTGACGGGGCCGGGCGCCGCGAGCGCGGTGGCGGCGAGCACCGCGTCGATGGCGTACTTGTGCCCGTGCAGGCCGGCCTCGCGGAGCAGGGCCGTTGCGGCGAGGGCGATCTCCTCGGTGACCGGCTCGACCACCACTCGGGACAGTGCCCACCTGAGGGCGGGCATGTTGATCTGCGGGTGCACCACCTCGACGAGGGTGAGCGTGCTGGTGATGACCCGAACGTCCCGCGCGAAGGCCGCTGCCAGCCACGCGACGGTTTCACGGTCCCGGGAGACGTACTTGGCGAGTCCCTCGCTGTCGAGGACCAGGGTGCCGGCCGGGGTGGCCTTCTGAGGGGTCATGCGGCGTCCCGCCCGCTCTTGGCGTCGGCCGGCGCCTCTGCTCGTACGCGCAGCAGGAAGTCGGCCTTCTCCCTGATCTCCTCTGCGGTGATCGGGCCGATTTCGGCCTCGGCGGCGGCGATGAGCTCCGCCAGGTTGTCCCGTTCGATCTGGCGGGCCACGGCGGCGGTGACGTAGGCGGAGAGGCCGGAAGGGCCGCCGAGGGCGCGAGCGGCCTCGGCGATGTCGCGGGGCATCGAGATGGAGTACTTCTGGGTGGCATCGCTCATGCCACCCATGCTACTTCCGATGCCACCGCCGTGTTCGGCGTGTGGGGCGTAGAGGTACATGCGCATAGGTCTATGGCATATGCGAGGCGTGATGACCGGCTTTGTGTGCCGATTCGCCCGATCGTGTGCGCTCGCGGGCTGCCCTGGGTCTCAGTCCGTGCGCAGTCGCGCGTGGAGGTGTTCGTCGTGCCAGCCGTCCGCGTGGAGGACCGCGCCGCGCAGGGTGCCTTCCAGGGGGTAGCCGGCCTTCGTCGCGACGCGGCAGGACGCCGGGTTGGCCACCGAGTGGGTGATGCGCAGGCGGTGCAGGCCGAGGTCCTCGAAGGCCCAGCGGGTCACGGCCAACACGCCCTCGGCGGTGGCTCCGGCGCCGCGTCCCGCGGGCAGGAGCCAGTACATGATCTCGCCGCTGCCGCCGCGCAGGTCGATGTCGGCGATGCCGATCACGCCGACGGCCACGCCCCCTCCGGCGGGGGCCACGGCCCAGACCGCCGCCCGTTCGGTCCGCCAGCGCTCGCGCCAGCGGGCGATGCGGGTGACGGCCCGGTCCTCGGTGAGGGGGTCGGGGCGGTTCCAGTGGCGGATGTCCGGATCGGCGTACGCGGCCACGAGCGCGGGGGCGTCGTACGCCTCCCAGGGGCGCAGCCGCATCCCGCAGGGCAGGGCGTACGACGGCTGCGGGAGTGCGGCCATCCGGCCTGACGGGACGACGGCCGGTATCGAGTCGGTCATCGGCCCATGATGCCGTTTGGTCGGCCTGACGGTTCCCCGGATTCCCTGCGACACAGAGGACGCAAATCGTTACAGTCAGCGACAAACCGCATCTTTCTCCCTACTCTCTCGTCCGGCACCGAGTGAATGGACGAAATGATGAGACGACGGCTTTCGGCGATCGCCGCGGCCGGTCTGGCCGCGATCCTCGCGCTGGGCTGCGGCACGACCGCCACTGCGACGACGAACCCGGACGGCGGCAAGGGTGGCAAGGGCCTGTGCGCCCCGGGCGTACCGATCGGCCCGGAGGGCGAGAAGTTCTACGACCCGCCGTCGCCGCTGCCCGAGGGTGAGCACGGTGACCTGATCTGGGCCCGCCGCGTCGACGCCCCGAACGGTGCCCGCGCCTGCCGGATCCTCTACCTCTCGACGCTGCAGAGCGGTACCCCCGTCGCCGTCTCGGGCATCGTGGCCTGGCCCGACGCCCCCGCGCCGCGCCACGGCCGCAACGTCGTGGCCTGGGCCCACGGGACCGTGGGCGGGCCGCGCCAGTGCGCGCCCTCCGCCGTGCCGAACCCGGCCACCGACCTGGTGGGCTATTACACCTACGACAGCCCGTGGGGCATCGATGTCGGCGTGCCGGCGCTGACGCAGTTCCTCGACTCCGGTGACGTGGTGGTCGGCACGGACTACCAGGGTCTGGGGACCCCGGGCGTGCACCAGTACACGGTCGCCGTCACGGAGACGAACAACGTCCTGGACTCGGTGCGTGCGGCCCGCCAGATCACCGACACCCACGCGAACCGCAAGGCGGCCGTGCTCGGCTGGTCGCAGGGCGGCGGCGCGGCCGCCTTCATCGCCCAGAACTACAAGGCGTACACCCCGGAGACCAACCTGGTCGGCATCGCGGCGCTCGCGCCCGCCGCCAACCTGGGGCCGGACTTCCGCGGCCTGGTGCTGCCCGGACCGACGTCCCCCACCTCGCCCTCCCACAACGCGGCGCTGCGCGTCAACGTCTACCGGGGCTTCCTCGCGGCCTACCCCGGGCTGAGGGCCGAGGACGTGCTGAAGCCGGCCGGCCTGGAGGCGCTGCGCGGTGACGGGGTGATGTGCATCGAGCACCTCGCCGACGTGATCCAGAACAACGTGGGCAACGTCGGGCAGCTCGACACGCTGTTCCAGCCGCTGTCGGTGGTGCCGGAGGTCTGGCACCAGCGCTTCCGCGAGAACACCGCGGGCCTGGTCACCTCGGTGGCGCCGATCCTGGTGATGCAGGGCACGGCGGACACGGTCATCAACCCGAACTCCACCGACGAGTACGTGAAGCGGGCCTGCCGCTTCAACAAGCCGGTGCAGTACACGAAGTACCAGGGGGCGACGCACCAGACGATCCCCAACGTGGCCGAGCCGCAGTACCTGAGCTGGATCGCGGACCGCTTCGCGGGCCGTCCCGCTCCGTCCAACTGCGCCTGACACGAGGCGGCGTACGCACGAGGCGGCGTACGCACCAAGTGACGTAGACGCGAAGTGACGTGGACGCGAAGTGACGTGGACAGGAAAGGCTCCCGGCCGGTGGACCACACCGGCCGGGAGCCTTCTCGCATGTCAGGGGTCAGCTGCCCACGGGGACCGGCGCCGAGCCCGCGGGCTCGCTCACCGGCGCCGGGGAGGCGGGCTCGGCGGCGGCTTGTGCGCCGCCGTCCGGGTCGGTGTTGAACTCGGCGAGCATCTGTCGGGTGAAGCCGAAGAAGAACGTGGCGGCGAAGCCGACGAGGTAGCCGACGGCCAGGCCGCCCGCGTAGATCGCGATGGTCATCCCCATGCCCGACCTGCCGTCCAGCAGCGGGAACAGCGCCCAGCCGGAGGGGCCGATGGCGGTGGAGCCGAAGGCGGTGCCCAGCTGGTTGAAGAGGCCGACGAAGGCCCCGCCCGCCGCGCCGCCGATGCAGGCGGTGATGAAGGGGCGGCCCAGGGGGAGGGAGACGCCGTAGATCAGCGGTTCGCCGACGCCCAGGAAGCCGGCCGGGAGGGCGGACTTGATGGTGGCGCGGAGCGAGCGGTTGCGCGGGAGCTTGTAGTAGACGGCGATGGCGGCGCCGACCTGGCCCGCGCCTGCCATGGCGAGGATGGGGAGCAGGACGGTGTAGCCGGTCTGCTCGATCAGGGTGGTGTGGATGGGGATCAGGGCCTGGTGCAGGCCCAGCATGACCAGCGGGAGGAAGAGGCCGCCGAGGACCAGGCCCGCGAAGGCGCCGCCGGTGGCGAGCAGCCAGGTGGCGAACGTACCGATGGCGGAGGAGACCTCGCCGGCGACGAACATCAGGCCGAAGATGGTGACCAGGCCGGAGATCAGGACGGTGAGGGTGGGGGTGACGAGGACGTCCAGCGCCTCGGGGACCCACTTGCGGCACCACTTCTCCACCTGGACGGCGAGGAGCGCGGCCGCCAGGGCGCCGAGGACGCCGCCCTGGCCGGGGGAGAGCTGCTGGCCGAACGCGTCGATCTTCGCGACGCCCGGGAAGACGATGATCGCGGCGACGGCGCCGCCGAGGATCGCGGTGCCGCCGAACTCCTTGGCCGTGTTGTAGCCGACGAAGACGGCGATCAGGGACATGAATCCGGTGGCCATCGCGGCGAGCGCCGGGACGACCGCGGGCAGCCAGCCCATGTTCGTGATGAAGCCGTTGAGGCCGGCGATGATGCCGCAGCCGATGAGGGCCGGGATCAGCGGGACGAAGATGTTCGCGATGCGGCGCAGGAACAGCTTGAACGGGGTGGAGTTCTTCGCCTTCTGCGCGTTCTTGATGGCCGCGCCCTGGGCGGCGAGCTCGTCGGCGCCGTGGCCGGCGGAGCCCGAGGGGGCCGGGGCGGCGGTCGGGGCCGCGGTCGGGGCCGCCGAGCGGCCTTCCGCGACGAGGGCCTCGAACTCGGGGGTGACGCGGGCGACGGTGCCCGGTCCCAGCACGATCTGGTAGGTGTCGTCCTCGACGACGCCCATCACGGCGGGGAGGGCCTTGAGGGCCTCGTCCTGGACCAGGGAGCGGTCGCGCAGGGTGATGCGCAGACGGGTCATGCAGTGCGCGATGGAGACGATGTTGTCCGGGCCGCCGACCAGAGGAAGGATCGCGGCGGCTGTGGCGCGGTTCTTGTCAGTGGACATCTTGGTGTTCGCCTTGCTGCTGGGGGTCAGCTGGGGGTCAGCGGAGGGTCTGGGTGCGGGCGAGGGCGGCCCGGAGGTGGCCCTTGGAGGCGGTGAGCAGTTCGGCGGCCGTGGGGCCGTCGACTCCGCCGAGGACGACGAGGATGGCCTGCTTGACCTCGCCGTCGCAGGCGGCGAGCGCGGCCTCGATCTCCTCGTCGGGGGCTCCGGTCGCGAGCGAGACGATGCGGCGGGCGCGGGCGCGCAGCTTCTCGTTGGAGGAGCGCATGTCGACCATCAGGTTCCCGTAGGTCTTGCCGAGCCGGATCATCGTGACGGTCGAGATGAGGTTGAGGACGAGCTTCTGCGCGGTGCCCGCCTTCAGGCGGGTGGACCCGGTGAGGAGTTCGGGTCCGACGACGACCTCGATGCCGAGGTCGGCGGCCGCGGCGAGCGCGGAGCCCGCGTTGCAGGACAGGCCGACGGTGAGCGCGCCGCGGCCGCGGCCGAACTCGACGGCGCCGATCGCGTACGGGGTGCGGCCGGAGGCGGAGATCCCGATGACGGTGTCGTCGGCGGTCAGGGCCAGCGCGGCCAGGTCCTCGGCGGCCAGTTCCTTGGAGTCCTCGGCGCCCTCGACGGCCTTGACCATGGCGGAGGGGCCGCCCGCGATCAGGCCGACGACCTCGGAGGGGTCGGTGTTGAAGGTGGGCGGGCACTCGCTGGCGTCCAGTACGCCCATCCGGCCGGCGGTGCCGGCTCCCGCGTAGATCAGGCGCCCGCCGCGGGCCATCCGCTCGGAGATCCCGTCGACGGCGGACGCGATCGTCTCCAGCTCGCCGGCGACGGCGGCCGGGACGGTGGCGTCCTCGGCGTTCATGAGACGGGCGATCTCGAGGGTGGACAGCCGGTCGATCTCGGCCAGCTCGGGGCGGAAGGCCTCGGTGGTCAAGGTGGCGAGCTGGGCACGGAGTTCGCTGTACGCGGTCATGAGGGGGCTCCTGAACTACTACGGCTGCTGCTGGCTGCTAGCGGGTGGTGCTGTTGCGCTTGGCGGTGGGGACGGGGGTGTGGTGGCGGGGTGCGAGCGCCTCGTACGAGGCCGCCAGCGCGGGCGCGGCGGTCGCGTAGGTCTGCTGGGCGACGCCGACGAAGAGGCAGTCGACGACGAGGAGCTGGCTGGTGCGGCTGGACATGGCGGCCGGGCGCAGCTGGGTCTCGCGGGCCGCGGAGGTGGCCAGGACGAGGTCGGCGTAGTGGACGACGGGGGAGTTCGCGCGGGCCGTGAGCGCCAGGGTGGTGGCGCCGTGCTCGAAGGCGATCCGCAGGGGGTCGATGACGTCGCCGGTGCCGCCGGAGTGGGTGATGGCGACGGCCACGTCGCCGGGGCGGAGCAGGACGGAGTGGGTGACGGCCAGGTGCGGGTCGTTGTGCGCGTGGGCGATGAGGCCGATGCGCGACAGCTTCTGCGCGAGGTCCTGGGCGACGAGGCCGGAGGCTCCGACGCCGTAGATCTCGATGCGGCGGGCGCCCGCGAGGGCGGTCACGGCCGCGCCGAGGGCGGCGACGTCGAGGCCGGCGGCGGTGTCGGCGAGGGTCTGGGCCTCCTCGTGGGCGAGCTTGGCGACCACGTTCGCGAGGGAGTCGTCGACGGCTATGTCCACGGTGACGGCGGGGGCCGCGCCGGACTCCTGCTGCGCGGCGAGCGCGGCGAGCGCGAGGCGCAGGTCGCGGTAGCCGGGGTAGCCGAGGAGGCGGGCGGTGCGGACGACGGTGGCCTCGCTGGTGCCGGTGCGGGCGGCGAGGTCGCTGACGGTGAGCGCGGCGCACCCGGCGGGGTCGGCGGCGACGGCCTCGGCGACGGCCTGCATGGAGCGGGTCATCGAAGGGCCGAGGCTGCGGACGCGGGCCCGCAGGGCGGAGAGGGCCCGGCGGGCGTGGGAGGGGACGTGGGGGACGGGCCGTCGTACGAATCTGTCATCGACGCGAACGCTACCCGCTCACCGCGGGCGGTAAGTTACCCATTACGGTCAAAATCGGGAGCTGCCGAACAGAGAGTCTGCGGTATGGGTCACTGGTGGTATCGAAACATCGTCGAGCCGGGGAAGCTCCCCCTGCTCCTCGCCCTGCTCTCCTTCGTCACGTCCTTCCTCGTGACCCGGATGATCACCCGGATGATCCGGGCGGGACGCGGACCGTTCAAGAACGTCACCCCGGGCGGGCTCCATATCCACCACGTCGTGCCGGGCGTGATCCTCGTGATCATCGGCGGCTTCGGCGCCATCGGCAGCAGCCGGCACAGTTTCGGGGCCGGGCTGTCAGCCGTGATCTTCGGGCTGGGCGCGGGTCTGGTGCTGGACGAGTTCGCGCTGATCCTGCACCTGGACGACGTCTACTGGAGCGAGCAGGGCCGCAAGAGCGTGGAGATCGTGGTCCTCACGGCGGCGATCGTGGCGCTGGTCCTGGGCGGGTTCCTGCCGTTCGGGGTCAACGACCTCACCTCCGACGAGCGGCACAACCGCGGGCTCGTCGCCATAAACACGGCGACCAACTTCTTCCTGGCCCTGATCGCCCTGTGGAAGGGCAAACCGCGCACCGCGTTCTTCGGCACGGTCATCCCCTTCGTCGCGATGATCGGCGCGATCCGGCTGGCCCGGCCCGGTTCCCCGTACGCGAAGAAGTTCTACGCGAACCGCCCGAAGGCCCGCGCCAAGTCGGGGCTGCGCGCCTTCCACCACGACCGCCGGTGGGCGGCGCCGCGCCGCAAGCTCGAGAACTTCATCGGCGGGACCCCGGACCCGGAGCGGGGCCCCGGCAAAGAGAAGCACTGACGCACGGAGCATGAGGAAGGGCCCGGCCCCTGGAAACCACCCCGGGGCCGGGCCCTTGCCCGTACGTCGTGCGCGCGGCTCAGCCGTCGTGCGCGCGTCTCAGCCCGGGATCAGGCCGTCGTCGCTGAGCATCTCCCTGACCTCGTCCAACGAGGCGCCGGGTGCGGGCAGGATCAGCTCGGACGGCTCCAGCGCCTCGTCCGGTAGCGGCTCGCCGAGGCGGCGCACGGCGTCGAGCAACTCGCCCAGCGTGCGCCGGAAGCCCTCCTCGTCGCCCGCTTCCATCTCCGCGAGCAGGTCGTCGTCCAGCTTGTTGAGCTCGGTGAAGTGGCTGTCGGCCAGCTCCACCTGCCCCTCCCCCATGATGCGGACAATCATGACGGGCCCCTGTCCTACTGCTTGTCGAACCGGTTCTGGGTCTGCGACGGCTGGCCGGCGCCCGGGGCGCCGCCCTCGATGGCCTGCTGCTGGGCGGACGGGCCGCCCGCCAGCTCGGCCTTCATCCGCTGGAGCTCCAGCTCCACGTCCGAACCGCCCGAGATGCGGTCCAGCTCGGCCTGGAGGTCGTCCTTGGCGAGCCCGCTCGCGTCGCTGAGCGCGCCGGAGGCGAGCAGCTCGTCGATCGCGCCCGCACGCGCCTGCAGCTGGGCGGTCTTGTCCTCGGCCCGCTGGATGGCGAGGCCGACATCACTCATCTCCTCGGAGATGCCGGAGAAGGACTCGGCGATCCGGGTCTGCGCCTGGGCCGCCGTGTAGGTGGCCTTGATGGTCTCCTTCTTGGTGCGGAAGGCGTCCACCTTGGCCTGCAGCCGCTGGGCGGCCAGCGTCAGCTTCTCCTCCTCGCCCTGCAGGGTCTGGTGCTGCACCTCCAGGTCGCTGACCTGCTGCTGCAGCGAGGCCCGGCGGGACAGGGCCTCGCGGGCCAGGTCCTCACGACCCAGGGCCAGCGCCTTGCGGCCCTGGTCCTCCAGCTTGCTGGACTGGCCCTGGAGCTGGTTGAGCTGCAGCTCCAGGCGCTTGCGGGAGGTCGCCACATCGGCGACGCCCCGGCGCACCTTCTGCAGCAGTTCGAGCTGCTTCTGGTACGAGTAGTCGAGGGTCTCGCGCGGGTCCTCGGCCCGGTCAAGGGCCTTGTTCGCCTTCGCGCGGAAGATCATCCCCATACGCTTCATGACACCGCTCATGGGCTTCGCGCGCCCCCTTCTAGACGGACTTCGCTCAGGTCACCGACAGTCGCGACCCCCGGTCTCCCGAGATGATCGCCACAGGACCCACAGTACGGGCCCTGCATCCATTACCGCACTGTTCGAGTACGGATGCGCTCCTCCTCCAGGACGACTGCCACGCCGCCTTGTCAGGCGTAAGGAGTAGGTGCTCCCCCCACAGCCCGCTCGCAGGTCCGCAACAAGAAGGACGCCCGCCGTTGCCGGATCGTTCCCCGCCGGGATGGGGGCCGTGCCCACAACCACGTACCCTTGGGTTTTGTGTTTGGTAGCCGATCCTCCAAGGAAGAGAAGGACGCCGCCACCGACAAGGTGAGCGCCGACCTCTCGCAGTCCCGTGACCCGCAGGCCCCGAAGGGCCGCCCTACGCCGAAGCGTGCTGTGGCCCAGTCGCAGCGCAAGGCCGTGGTGGCCTCGACCGGCAATCGCAAGGAGGATGCCAAGCGAGCCCGTGAGCGCCGTCGTGTCGAGATGGCCAAGCAGCGCGAGGCTCTCGCCAGTGGCGACGAGCGTTACCTGCCCAACCGCGACAAGGGCCCCGTCCGCCGCTACGTGCGCGACTTCGTGGACTCCCGCTTCTCGGTCGCCGAGATGTTCCTGCCCCTGGCAGTGGTCATCCTGGTGCTGAGCATGGTCCGCGTGCCCTCCATCCAGAACATCGCGCTGCTGCTGTGGCTCGGCGTGATCGCGCTGATCATCGTCGACTCCGTCGGCATGTTCATCCGCCTGCGCAAGGCCCTGAACCAGCGCTTCCCGGACGAACCCAAGCGCGGCGCCGTCGCGTACGGCCTGATGCGCACCCTCCAGATGCGCCGGCTCCGTCTGCCGAAGCCGCAGGTCAAGCGCGGGGAACGGCCCTGAGCCGAGGAACGCCCGGAGCGTTCGGCGGGGGCGGTTTCGCGGACGGTGCCCGCTTGTGGCTCGAGGGGCTCGGGGGGCTGCGCAACGCGGTCCGCCAAGAGCTCGTCGGCCGCCAGGTCGACGAGCAGATCGCGCACCGCTTCCCCGTCGGGCAGCGGCTGCGCGTCCTCGACGTCGGCATGGGCCAGGGCACCCAGGCGCTGCGCCTGGCCCGCGCCGGGCACAAGGTGACCGGTCTGGAGCAGGACCCCGACATGCTGGCCGTCGCCCGTGAGGCGCTGGCCGCGGAGCCCGCCGGGATCCAGGACCGCGTCCGCCTCATGGAGGGCGACGGCCGGGAGACCGGCGCGCACTTCCTGCCGGGCAGTTTCGACGTCGTGCTCTGCCACGGCGTCCTCATGTACGTGCCCGAACCGGACGCCATGCTCGCCGGGCTCGCCCGGATGCTGGCCCCCGGCGGGCTGCTGTCCCTGCTGGTGCGCAACGGCGACGCCCTCGCCATGCGGCCCGGCCTGGACGGCGACTGGCCGGCCGCGCTGGCCGCCTTCGACACCGTCGGCTACACCAACCGGCTCGGCCTGGACGTGCGCGCCGACCGGCTGCCCGCGCTGACCGCCACCCTGTCCGGCATCGGCGCCCCGCTGCAGACCTGGTACGGCGTACGCGTCTTCACCGACGGCACGGAGGCCGGGGCGGAGCTCCCCGCCGACGCCGAGCTGGAACGGCTCCTGGCCGCCGAGGACCGCGCCGGGCGGACCGACCCGTACCGCGGGATCGCCGCGCTGCTGCACCTGTGCGGCGTACGGGGCTGAGACCCGCCCCCGACACGCGCCGGAGCCCGGACCCGTCCATCGGGTCCGGGCTCCGGCATGTCCGGCCCTCCGGATCAGGCGTCGAGCGCCTCGCGCAGGCTCATCGTGTAGAGCTCGGTGCCGTTGTCGTCGGACAGCTTCACCTTCTCGGTGCCGCCCTCCAGCAGGTCCTTCCAGTACTCGCCGATCCACGACTCGGCGTCGCCCTGCGTGGTGAACTCCTCCGGCACCACCGACGGACCGGTCTCACTGCCGTCCGCCGTCTCGAACCGCCACGTCCACGCCATGTCCGCCTCCGTTGGTCGTCCGCCACTCGCACGCTTCTCACCTTGAGTGTGCCCGCAGACTAACCGGGCGCGCAGCAGTCTCGACGACGCGGGAGGATCATCCTGTGGAACTCACTCTGCTCGGCACCGGCACACCCGAAGGACTGCCCCGCCCCGGCTGTCCCTGCGCCGCCTGCGCGGTCAGCATCGGCCCCTTGGCGCGCGCCGCCACGGCCGTGCTCGTGGACGGGGCGCTGCTGCTCGACCTGACCCCCGGAGCCGTGCTCGCGGGCGCCCGCGCCGGGCACTCCCTGGCCGCCGTACGGCAGGTCCTGCTGACCCACCCGCACGACGGCCCGGCCGTCGAGCTGCCGCCGGGGCTGCCGGCGGCCGGGCGGGTGCCGGACGGGCGGGAGCTCGCCGTGATCTCCGGGCACCGGGTGCGGGCGGTGCCCATGGACGCGCCGGGCACCGGGTACGAGGTGACCGGGCCGGACGGCGCCCGGATGCTGTACCTGCCGCCCGGCGGCGCACCCGCGGGCGCAGGGGGCTCCCCCCGGACGAAGTCCGGGGCAGGCACCACCGCGCCGCGCCCCTACGACGTGGTCCTCGCCGACGTCCTCGGCCGGCCCGAGGCGCTCGCACGGCTGCGGGCCGGCGGGGCGGTGGGCCCGTCGACGGACGTGATCGCCGTCCACGTCGACCACGGCACCCCGCCGGGCCGGGAGCTGGACCGCCGCTGCGCGGCCGAGGGCGCGCGGGCGGTGCCGGACGGCACGACGGTGACGACCGGGGAGTACCGGCAGGCGCCGGCCGTGCCGCGCCGGACGCTGGTCCTGGGCGGGGCCCGCTCGGGCAAGTCGTACGAGGCGGAGCGCCGGCTGGCCGGCTTCCCGGAAGTCGTCTACGTCGCCACGGGCGGTACGAGGGACGGCGACGCGGAGTGGGCCGCCCGGGTCGGGCTCCACCGGGAGCGGCGGCCGTCGTCCTGGCGGACGGTGGAGACCTGCGAGCTGGCGGAGCTGCTGGCGCGGGAAGGGCCCGCGCTGCTGATCGACTGCCTGTCGCTGTGGCTGACGGACGCCATGGACCGGGCGGGGGCCTGGGACGACGCGGTCTGGGCGAACGGAGGCGCCAAGGAGCTGCGGGAGCGGACCGCGGCGCTCGTGGCGGCCGTCCGCGCGACCCGCCGCCCGGTGGTGCTGGTCAGCAACGAGGTGGGCTCCGGCGTGGTCCCCGCGACCGCGTCGGGGAGGCGCTTCCGCGACGAGCTGGGGCGGCTGAACGCGGAGGTCGCCGGCGAGTGCGAGCACGTGCTGCTGGTGGTGGCCGGCCAGGTGGCGACCCTGAAGGAATAGCCCCGTACCGCACCGCGATCCGGACCGCCGGGACCGTTCGGGCCCCGTGGGGGTCGGCTGTACCCTCTGGCAAATGACCACGCTGAATCTCGACGACTTCTCTGATCTGATCGAGCGCCCCGACGGGGGCGTGCGGCGTGATGCCGAGGAACGCCGTGAGCGGCTGGCCGTGCCGGTCGGTGCGCTGGGGCGGCTCGACGAGCTCGCCGAGTGGCTCGCGGCCGCGCAGGGGCGGGTGCCGGTCGCGCCGATCGAGCGGCCGCGCGTCGTCCTGTTCGCCGCCGACCACGGGATCGCCGCCGAGGGGGTGTCCGTACGGCCCGCCGGCAGCGCCCACGAGCTGGTGCGGGCCGTCCTCGACGGGAAGAGCCCCGTGGCCATCCTGGCCGAGCGGCTCGGCGCCACCGTGCGGATCGTCGACGCGGGCCTGGACTGCCATCTCGACCTGCTGCCGGAGGAGATCACCAAGCACCGCGTCCGGCGCGGCAGCGGGCGGATCGACGTGGAGGACGCGCTGACGGCCGAGGAGGCCTCGCAGGCGCTGCGGCTCGGGATGCGGATCGCGGACGAGGAAGCCGACTCCGGGACCGACCTGATCGTGCTCGGGGACCTGAGCGTCGGCGGGACCACCGTCGCCGCGACGCTCGTCGCCGCCCTGTGCGGCACCGACGCCTCCGTCGTCACCGGCCGCGGCGGCGTGCCCATCGACGACCTGACCTGGATGCGCAAGTGCGCGGCGATCCGCGACGCGCTGCGACGCGCCCGGCCCGTCCTCGGGGATCAGGTCGCGCTGCTCGCGGCCGTCGGCGGGGCGGACGTCGCCGCGATCACCGGCTTCCTGCTCCAGTGCGCGGTGCGCCGGACCCCCGTCATCCTCGACGGGGTCGTCTCGGCCGCCTGCGGGCTGGTGGCCCAGCGCGCCGCGTTCCGGGCGCCGGACTGGTGGCTGGCCGGACAGGCCAGCGGGGAGCCCGGCCAGGCCAAGGCCCTGGACCGGATGGCGCTCAACCCTGTGCTCGACCACGGCGTCACTGTGGGAGAAGGAACCGGGGCATTGCTGGCTCTTCCCCTCGTCCAGGCGGCCGCCGCACTCGCGGCGGAACTCCCTCCGGGGGTCCCCCCGGACGAAGTCTGGGGGAGGGCGGCCGAGCCGACGGAATGAGTCACCGGGGCCCGCGGTCCTGACCAGGCCGCGGTCCTCCGGACTGCCGAGCACGGACTGCGACGCCCCATATCATCGCTTTTTATGGGAGAGGTCCGTTTGACCAGCGCAGAGACCGACCGGAAGACCGACCGGGGAACCGGTGGGGACCCGAACGGCAACGGCAAACCGGGGGGAAGCCGGGAGACCGGCCAGGGGAAGGGCCAGGGGAACGGCCAGGGGAACGGCCCCGGCACCAACCGGGAAGGGGGCCGGGGCAGCACCCGGTCGCGGCGCAGCGCCGCGTTCGTGGTGTGGTACCTGCGCGCCGTCACCTTCATCAACTTCCTCAGCGCGGTGTGGGTCTCGCTCGGCCAGGACCTGCGCCGGCACAGCACCGCCGATTTCTACACCCCGTACCTGCTCACGGCGGGCTTCGCCTCCGCGGCCTTCTCGCTGCTGCTCACCGTCACCATGGGCCGGCGCAAGCGGGCCGCCTGGATCCTCAACCTCGTCCTGGCCGGGCTGCTGCTGCTGGCGTTCGCCGTGGCGGCCGTCGCCTCCTTCACCCCCTGCTCGGGCGGCACCTCCGAGTTCTGCTACCCGGAGTTCCGCGACCACGCCCAGAACTGGGTGGCCTTCGCGCTGACCTCGCTGTTCGTCGCCGCCCTGCTGCTGGGCCGCCGGGAGTTCTACGCCAAGGGCGACCGCTCCAATCCGCTGCTCGCCAGCCTCGTCGCCTCCGTCGGCCTGCTGCTGACCTCGCTGGTCGCCGCCCTGCTCGTCGGTGCGACCAACACCGACCCGGACGCCGCCGACGCCACGTTCCTGGCCCGCTGGCGGTACGGGGTGATGCGGCTGGTCACCCTGGCCCCGGACGACAAGGCGTACAACGCGATCACCACCCCCGGCTGGGTGGACGTCGCCATCAACGTCATGTCGACGCTGCTGCTGCTCGCCGTGCTGTTCGCGGCCTTCCGCTCGCGCCGCGCCGTGGACCCGATCGGCGAGGACGACGAGGAGAAGCTGCGCGCCCTGCTCGCCCGGCACGGGGACCGCGACTCCCTGGGCTACTTCTCGCTGCGCCGCGAGAAGTCCGTCATCTGGTCCCCCACCGGCAAGGCCGCCGTCACCTACCGCGTCGTCGGCGGGGTCTCGCTGGCCTCCGGCGACCCGATCGGCGACCCCGAGGCCTGGCCCGGCGCCATCGACCCCTGGCTGGCCGAAGCCCGCGAGCACGGCTGGGTCCCCGCCGTGATGGGGGCGAGCGAGGAGGCCGGGCAGATCTACGCCCGGCACGGGCTGGACGCGCTGGAACTGGGCGACGAGGCGATCGTCGAGACCGCCGAGTTCACCCTGGAGGGCCGCGCCATGCGGACCGTCCGGCAGGCGTACAACCGTGTCAAGCGGGCCGGGTACACGGTCCGCATCCGCCGCCACGCCGACATCCCGTCCGAAGAGATGGACGTGCTCCTGCTGCGCGCCGACGACTGGCGCGACGGCGCGACCGAGCGCGGGTTCTCCATGGCACTGGGCCGACTGGGCGATCCCGGCGACGGCCAGTGCGTGATGCTGGAGTGCTTCGACGGCGACGGCACACTGCGGGCCGTGCTGTCCTTCGTGCCGTGGGGACCCAAGGGCCTGTCCCTCGACCTGATGCGCCGTGACCGGGATTCCGAGAACGGCCTGATGGAGTTCATGGTCATCGAACTCCTGGAGCGCTCAAAGGAGATCGGGGTCACACAGGTCTCGCTCAACTTCGCGATGTTCCGCTCCGTCTTCGAGCGTGGGTCGAAGCTCGGCGCCGGTCCGGTGCTGCGCATGTGGCGCTCGCTGCTGAGCTTCTTCTCGCGCTGGTGGCAGATCGAGTCCCTCTACCGGGCCAACGCCAAATACCGGCCGATCTGGGAACCGCGGTTCATGCTCTTCGAGAAGAGTTCGGACCTGCTGCGGATCGGTATCGCGGCGGGCCGGGCCGAGGGGTTCCTGGAAGCCCCCGGCCTGCCGAAGTGGATGCACCGCAGACATCTGGAGAGCAAGCGTTGACCACTGCCTCACTACGGCGGTTCGCCCGCCGCGAGTGGGGGCCCCTGTACCGGACGGTCCGGGACGCGCTCGTCCACGACAAGTGGCGGGCGATCCCGATGACGATCGGCGCGGTCCTGCTGACTTCGGTCTTCCAGATCGTGCAGAACACGTCATGGGGCTTCCAGCCGGTCCAGAACCTCGGGTCGGTCAAAGCCGCCGACCCGCTCTGGCTGGCCCTGCTGCGGACCCCCCTGTCGCTGTTCGTGCCCGCGCTCGACCTGCCGGTGTGGGGCGCGCTCGCCCAGATCCTGCTGGTCTTCGGGATCTCGGAGATCTGCATCGGCTGGTGGCGCACGCTGGTCATCGGCTACATCGCCACCCTGGCCGGGACCACGTACGCGCGGATCGGGCTCTCGCTCGGCGCGGACCACCCCTTCGGCCTGCCGGTGTCGGACCGGATCGTCAACGACACCGGGCCCTCGGCCGCCGTGGTCGGCCTCGCCGTCTACGTCTGCTGGCGCTACCGGGCGTACCTGACGGGCACCGTCGTCATCGTGGTGATGATCGGCGAGCTGCTGTTCAAGGACAACCTGGCGGGCAAGGAGCACCTGGCGGCGATCGCCTCGGTGATGCTGCTCTGCTTCGCGCGCGCCAAGTGGGGCCCGGAGCGCTCGCGCACCCCCCTCGGCGTGCGCCCGCCGGCCCCTCCGCCGCCGAGGACCTCGCACAGGGCATAGGGGTGGGGCACGGGCAGGCCGTACCGTATCGGGGTGACGACTAACCCCGGACGCTTCGGCTCCGCCCGGCAGTGGACGCGGGACCATCCGCTGGCCAGCGACGCCGTGCTCGCGCTCGGAGCGCTCGTCGCCATGGTCGTCGGCTCCTTCGCCAACCCGCACGGGACCCACGGGCCGACCTTCGGGACCCGCACCCCCGAGGCGTTCTCGCTCGTGCTGATGGTCATCGGCGCGGCCGTCCTCGTGCTGCGGCGCAGGCGGCCCCGCACCGTACTGGCCGCGACGATCGGGCTCTCGCTGCTGGAGCTGACCACCGGGGAGCCGCGGGCGCCCGTCGCCATGTGCACGGTGATCGCCCTGTACACGCTGGCCTCCCGCAGCGACCGGCCCACCACCTGGCGGATCGGCCTGCTCACCATGGCCGGGCTGACGGGCGTGGCCATGCTGGCCGGCCCGCTGCCCTGGTACGCGCAGGAGAACATCGGCATCTTCGCCTGGACCGGCATGGCCGCGGCCGCCGGG
Source organism: Streptomyces sp. ICC4 (assembly GCF_003287915.1). Taxonomy (NCBI): domain Bacteria; kingdom Bacillati; phylum Actinomycetota; class Actinomycetes; order Kitasatosporales; family Streptomycetaceae; genus Streptomyces; species Streptomyces sp. ICC4. The sequence continues at coordinate 2,283,740 of NZ_CP030286.1, forward strand.
GACGCGGTGCGCAGCCGCCGGGCCTTCGTCGACGCCATCCAGGAGCGGGCCGAGCGCGCCGAGCGGACCCGGGAGGAGGAGGCCCGGCGGCGGGTCGCCGAGGAGCGGCTGCGCATCGCCCGGGACCTCCACGACGTGGTGGCCCACCACATCGCCCTGGTCAACGTGCAGGCCGGGGTGGCCGCGCACGTCATGGACAAGCGCCCCGACCAGGCGAAGGAGGCGCTCGCCCACGTCCGCGACGCCAGCCGCTCCGCGCTGAACGAGCTGCGGGCCACCGTCGGGCTGCTGCGCCAGTCCGGGGATCCGGAGGCGCCGACCGAGCCCGCTCCGGGCCTGGCCGTGCTGGACGACCTCGTGGACACCTTCCGGCACGCCGGGCTCCCGGTGAAGGTGATCGTGCAGCTGGGACGCGACCGCGACCCGCTGCCGGCCGCCGTGGACCTGGCGGCGTACCGGGTGATCCAGGAGGCCCTGACCAACGTGCGCAAGCACGCCGGGCCGGGGGCGGACGCCGAGGTGAGCGTGGTCCGGGTGGGCGGCTCCGTGGAGGTGACCGTGCTGGACGACGGCGGCACCCCGGACGGTCCCGAGCCCCGGCCGGTGGACGAGGGCGGCGGGCACGGCCTGCTCGGGATGCGCGAGCGGGCCGTCGCCCTGGGCGGCTCCTGCTTCGCCGGCCCCCGGTTCGGGGGCGGCTACCGGGTGCACGCGATCATCCCGGCGGGCTGACCCGGAGCCCCCGGGCCCCCGGCCCCGGTGGCCGGCGGCCCGGAGCCCCGGGCTACCGGCAGACCTGGCGCCAGACGCCCAGTTCGTACTTCTTCTGCAGCGAGCTGAGCTTCGCCTCCCGGGCCCGCGGGCACCACTGCGCGAGCGGCTTCTCGTACTCGACGTGAAAGACCGCCTTGCCCGCCTCCACGAACGGGGCGAGCTTGTCGCACTCGTCGTACTGCATGCACTGCTCGTTGACCGCGAAATCGAACTCCCCCACCAGCTGCGGGATCTGGTCCAGGTCGTTCTTCAGCCCCACCGCGAGGCCCCGGTCGTGCGCGAGCTTCGCGATCAGCCGGTTGTACGCCAACTGGTCGGCGGCGGTGAGCGGGAACCCTGACTTGTTGCGGTAGGCGTCCATGTTGTCCGGCTCCACGGCGTCGAAGCCCTTGTCCCGGCACATGTCGAACCGGGCGGCGATCAGCGGCTCCAGCTCCGCGAGCCGCCGGATGTCGAGCCAGCGCTCGCCCTCCCAGCCGTTGCCCTCCCCGCGCAGCGCCGGCGGGAAGGCCCCGGCGTCCGGCCGGAAGTCCTCCCAGGCTCCGGTGGAGAGGTAGCAGACGGTCCGCCGGCCGGCCGCCTTCAGCTCGGCGACCTGCTCCTTGGTGGTGGTGAACCCGTCGACGTCGTAGACGGCCGCCTTCACCGAGGTGTCGAGCTTCCCGGTGAGCTGCCACTGCCAGCCGACGCCGGGCGCGGGCTGCCAGCGCTCCCCCGGCGCCGGGGCGGGCGAGAGGTCGTCCGGCAGGTCCTCGTCCTCCGGGGCGGACGTGCAGGACGCGAGGAGCAGCAGCGCCGCGAGGAGCAGCGTGCCGCGGCCCGCGAGGGTCCGTCTCATCCGGCGGCCTCCAGTGCGTACGGAAGGGTCCCCCACGGGTGCGCGCCCGTCCCGGGGACCGCGCAGTGCACGGCCGCGCCCCGCTGGACCGCGAGCTGCCCGGCGAGTTCGGCGGGGGCGCCCGGCGGGACGGCGTACACGAGGTGGCAGAACCGCTGGGCGGGGTGGTCTGCCGTCCACGGCGGTACGGCGGCCGCGTCCCGGTAGGCGTCCCAGGGGCCCTCGAAGGTGACGAGCAGGTCGGCGAGTTCGGCGTAGCCGGGGTGCGGGTGCACTCCGTGGTTGAGGACCAGGGTCCGCGCCCCGGCGGCCCGTGCGGCGACGCCGAGCCGTCCGTAGTGCGCGAGGAACTCCGGGCCGGCGGCGGCCTGGTCGAGGAAGGCCCCGTCGGTGCCGTACCAGTCCCGGTGGCGCAGCAGGTCCTGGACGACGGCGGCGTGCGGGCGGCGCCCGTAGTCGGTGTCGGCGTACCCCAGGACGGGCACCCCGGCTCCGCGCAGCCGCTCGGCGACGGCGGCGAACCGCTCGTCGGGGGCGTCGCCCGGCCCGCTGTCGGGGTTGAGCACCACCGAGTGCAGCCGGGGCGCGGAGCGGATGAGCAGCTCCCATTCCTCGGGCCGGTCGGCGGGATGCTCGTAAAGGGGCACCAGCAGCATGGGGTCCTTCTTCTCGTACGGGATCACGTGCATCCGGGTCCGGCCCCCTCAGCGGTGGGCCGTCGCGCGGCCGAGCAGCAGGCAGACGAGCGTGCCCAGCGCGAGGGCCGCGGCCCCGGCGACGGCCACCTGCACGGCACGCGGCTGGCCCGCTCCGAGGAGCAGGGCCAGGCTCTGCGCCACGGCGGCCGAGGCGACGACGACCGCGGCGGGCCGCACCGCCCCGAAGGACTGCAGGAGCAGCCCGGTCCACATCACGGCGCCGAGCAGCAGCAGGGTGGCGGTGCGCACCCCGGTCAGGGTGGGCGCGCCGGGCCAGAGCAGGGTTCCGGTGACGCCGAGGGCGAGCAGCACCGCGAGGTAGGCGGCGAGGCACTGGGTCAGGGTCGCGAGCATCCGCAGCCGGAACTGCCGGGGCGAGCGGGCCGCCCGCAGCCCGGCCAGGCTGCCGCTGCGGAACCGGTGGAGCAGCCATTCGGCGGGGCCCATGCTGAGGGTGAGGGCCACCGCCGAGGGGGCCGCGACCGCCTCGACCGGGCCGCCCGCGAGCACCTCGCCGAGGGCGGCGTACAGCACGAGCAGGCCGGTGCCCAGGCCGAAGACCCCGTACGGGACGGAGTCGCCGATCCGGGGGCCGCGCGGCGCGTACTCCTCCTCGGCGCCGCGCAGCATCTGCCAGCGGACCGGGCCCCGTTCGCCCGGGCGGCGTTCGCTCCAGGTGCGGACCCGGCGCACGAGGGCCCGTACCCCGTCGGCCAGGGGGAGCTCCCGCAGGGCCAGCGCGCAGGCGGCCAGCAGGGAGAGCGCCAGCAGGCAGACCCGCACCGGAACGGGCAGTTCCACCAGCAGCGCGAGCACCGCCCCGCAGGCCATCGGGGCCAGCGCGGCGAGCAGCACCCGCTCCCGCCCCAGCACGAGCAGCACGGTGGCGGCCCCGACGTACAGGGCCTGGCCGGCGGCGAAGGCGTAGGAGAACGGGGGCCCGCCGGGCACCGCCAGCGCGGCGGCGGTGCCGAGCAGGGCCCCGGCGGGGGCGCCGAGCAGCAGGGTCCGCCCGGCGGCGTGGCGGTCGCCGAGGCCGAGCCAGGAGTAGGCCCGGTGGGACAGGGTCTGGTCCCAGACCCAGCCGATGAGGGCCCCGGCGAGCAGGGTCAGCGTCCCGGCGGGCAGCCCCAGCCGGTCCTTGGGCCCCTCCAGGAGGGGTGCGCCCAGCAGGTAGGCGAGGCCGGGCAGAGCGAAGATCACCCCGCGCAGGAGGCAGGCGGTGAGGGGGACCTTCCAGGGGTCGGGCACCCGGTCGGGCTCCGGGTAGGAGCGCGGCACGCGGGCGTAGAGCTCCTCGGCGAGGCCGAAGGAGTCCTCGCGCCCGTAGGTGAGCCGGATGTGCTCGTCGGTCATCCCGTCGGATTCGAGGACGGCCGCGATCTCGTCCGGGTGTACGGCGGCCGCGATGAGGAGGTCGAGGCGCCCCGCGAGCTCGTCCATCGGGTCCTCGGCGGGCTCGGCGCTCTTGCGGGGCCGGGGCACGGCGGGCAGGGTGTCGCCGCCGGGCACTTTCAGCCAAAGCGATCCGCTCACCACAGGCTCCCGTCGGCGGCCAGTTCCTTGTACCAGGGGTCGGCGAGCCGCTGGGTCCACGCGTCGCCCGCGTGCACGGGCAGCACGGGCTGGCCCGCATGCTTTTCATGGGCAAGTTCGCGGTAGATGTGCCGGAAGCCGTCCACGGACTGGTGGAGCGTGAACTTCTCGACCACCCGCTTGCGGGACATCCGGCCCAGCTCGGCGCGGCGTTCGTCGTCGCGGAGCAGGGCGAGGGTGGCGCGGGCCATGGTCTCGGGCTCGCGCGGCGGGACGACGAGGCCGGTGTCGGCGACGGCCTCGCGGACCCCGCCCACATCGGTGGAGACGGTGGTGCGGCCGCAGGACATGGCCTCGATGATCGAGAAGGGGAAGCCCTCGCTGATGGAGGAGAGCATCACGACGGAGCCGGCCGCGTAGGCCCGGGCGACGTCGCTGATGCGGCCCTCGTAGGAGATCCCGTCGCTCACCCCCAGCTCGGCGGCGAGCTTCTCCAGCGTGAGCTTGTACTCCTCGCACCCGGCCGGGACCGGGCCGAAGAGGCGCAGCCGCAGGGCGGGCAGCTCCTCGCGCATGAACGCGTAGGCCCGGATCAGGGTTTCGAGGTCCTTGATCGGGTCGATGCGGCCGCACCAGCTGAGGGTGGGGACCTCCGGTTCGGGACCCGCCTCGGGGAAGGCGTGCGGGTCGACCCCGTTGTAGACGGTGCGGATCCGCTCGGACGCGGCGCCCCCGCGCTCCTCCCAGCGGCGGTTGTACTGGTTGCACGGGGTGATCAGGTCGGCCTGCCGGTAGCCCTCGGTGTTGAGCTCGCGGTAGAAGCCGAGCATCAGCGCCTTGACGGGCCAGCGCTGTTCGGCGGTGCGGTAGCCGAGGTAGCGCTCGCGCAGGTAGATCCCGTGCTCGGTGAGGAGGAACGGCACCTGGTCGAGGTACTTGGCGGCGAGCGCGGGGAGGGTGGCCAGCCCGCTGCTGACGGCGTGCGCGACGCTGTCGGGCGGGATCCGCACGGACAGCGGGCGCAGCGCGTGTTCCAGCAGGTCGGTGGCGGTGAGCGCGTCGTGGATGGTGGGCTCGGCGTCCGCGGTCGCGAGGCCGGCGCGGGTCCAGACGGTCATCAGCAGGCGCAGGACCGATTCGGAGCGCAGGGCCGGGGCGAGCCGGCCGGCGCGGGCCAGCAGGGCCAGTTCGCGCAGCGATTCGGAGAATCCCCCGCGCTGCGGGTCCAGCAGGGAGAGCAGGAAGGTCTCGTAGGTCTCGGTGAAGCGGCGCCGGGCCTTGCCCCGCAGGCCGGAGCGCAGCTTCCTGGCCGGCGCGGGCCCCCAGAGCGGAACGGCGGTGTGGCGGTAGACGTTGCGCGGCAGTTCCCAGGTGACCGGCTCACGTCCGGAGCCGGTCAGGGCTATGACGTTGAAGTCGACCTCCGGCATGCCGCGCACCAGTTGGTCGCACCAGGTGCTGACGCCCCCGTGGACGTGCGGGTACGTGCCTTCGGTGAGCATGGTGACATGACGCCCATGGCTCATGCGGTGTGTCCCCCCAGGACGGAAAAGGGGCCGGCGCCCGTGGTTCGCGGAGCGCCGGCGCTAGGTCGTACGTGTGGTCGACTCGTCAGGGCCCGGGCGGTCAGGGCATGCGCAGCGTGACCGCGCTCTGGAGCAGCTCGGGGGCCGTCCAGGTGGAGCGGGAGCCGGCGTAGGCGGTGCCGAAGTCGGCGGTGCCGAGCAGCAGCTGCTTCTTGGTGCCGGTGGGCGCGGTGAGCGGGGCGACGACTCCGGAGGGCGCCTTGACGGTGACGTCCTTGCCGATGCGGTAGGCGGTGACCTGGTTGGCGGCGATCGCGGCGTTCCAGGCGGCGCGGCGCTGGAGCTCGACGCCGGTGTCCTTCATGCTCTGGTTCACGATCGGCGCGCTGGGCGCGTAGAGCGTGCGGTAGGAGTCGAGGACCGAGTTGAGCACCGGGTAGAGGGTGCGGTCCTCGGCCAGGTTGCTCTGGTGGACGTAGTGCGGGCGCGGGTCGTTGTTCAGGACGTGCCGCATGGCGGTCCTGGCCTCGGCCGGGACGATGTAGCCCAGGTAGCCGGTGTCGGCGTCGAGCGGGGCCGGCAGGCAGGTGGAGGTGCCGGGGTTGTCCTCGCAGATCCCGCTGCCGCCGTGGGCCCGGCTGGTGTAGATCCAGTTGTACTCGTCGGCCATCTCGGAGTTCGTGCCCGTGTTGTAGTACACGTTCATCGGGTACCGGGGGACGGTCAGCGCGGCGCCCACCGGCCGCTGCACGGGCTCGCGGGAGTTGTCGCTGCCCGCCCACCTCACACCGTTGTCGGCGAGCGCGCCGGCCAGATTGGGGTTGTCCTGGCCCTGCTGCGGAAGGGTCTTGAGGCCGGAGTGCTCACCGGTGACCAGCTCGGTCCTGTCGGTGGTGATGCCCTTGGAGGCGGCCCAGTTGTTGTTGTCCCGGATCTGCGCCGAGATCTCGGCGCGGCTCATCCAGTTGACGGCGCCCTGGGCGTTCTTCGTGCAGGTCCACGGGGTCGTGGTGGTGTCCTGGACACAGCCGAGGAACGGGTGGGTGTAGGTGTGGTTCATCCACCGGTACTTCGCCCGGTCGGCGATGAGCTGGGCGGTCAGCGCGTCGGTGTTGCCGCTCGAAGCCTTCCACTCTTCGCCCGCGCCCGCGTTGAAGAGCAGGTCGAGCTTGAAGTTCTTCGACGTCTGCCACTGCGCCAGGTACTGGGCGTCGGCGGCCGTCATCCGGATCGTGGACTCCTGGCCCTCGCCGCCCGCACAGGCGTAGTCGCCGGGGGTGCAGTTGAGCTCCTTGCTCCAGCGGGCGTCCGGGGCGAAGACGTCGTCGACGTGGACCGCGAAGTAGTTGCGCTCCTGGCCGAGGTGGACGCCCTGGGTGACCCACTCGACGATGCCGCGGGCCAGCAGCCGGAACTGCTGCTGGTACTGGTTGTACCCGAAGGTGACGACCAGCTCGCTGCGCCCGTCGTGGGTGTACTCGCCGACGAGCGAGGCCCGTCCGGAGCCGACCGGGGCGTCGAGGTAGCTGGTGTAGCCGGTCCGCGGCTTGGCCATGAACCCGTAGCTCTCCGGGATCAGCGCCGAGTTGTCCTCGAAGGCGACCTGGCCGCCGAGGTAGCCGAAGGGGCCCGTCTTGCCGGCCGCGGTGACGGCGGCCTGCGTGCCGTCGAGCGTCCCGCTGTAGCCGCCGTTGTCGGTGTACTCCAGGCCGACCCCCGGGTGCGCCCAGGTGTACGCGTCCACCTGGCGGATCCCGTACGTCGTCTCGTACGCGGTGAGCGCGGCCATCTCGGCCGAGCCCGCGCCGAACGGGTTCTCGTTCGGCAGCACCACGCCCTGGAACTTGGCGCGCGGCCGCCCGTCGACCGTGTCGGCGAGGAACGCCGCGTTGACCACGGGGCGGCTGCCGCTGCCCAGGTCGACGCGGGTGTACGGAACTCCGGTGTCGCGCAGTTCCGCCGTGATCGCCTCGACCGAGCTGCCGCCGTCGTCAACGACGAGCACCCTCAGGTCGATGCGCGGAGTGACGGCCGCCGAGGCGGTCGCTCCGGGTACTGCAACGGACGCTATGGCAGCCGCGAGGCACACGGCGGCGAGCCTGTTCATCCGGTTCTTCTTCTGGACCATTTCGGCCTTTCCCCCCGCAGGCGTCCTCGACTTCGGCCGGTGCCGTTGGGCCAGGCCGGGGAAGCTCTGTGGAAATGATGCAAAGGAACCCCGCGTCCCCTTGCGAGAGTGGCCCGAGTCTCTCGGACCTCGTCAGGTCTAAGGGGCAAACCTGGAACAGAGGCCACAGATGGGTGAACCTGGCAGTCTCTTGATCGAACAACTTGCCAAACCTTCGAGTGGCGTGCGGACGACTGCGTACGCGTAGGCTCATTTCCGGCGGCCATCGGGCCCGAATACGATCGCTACGGACGGCCGGCCACCCACTCGGCCCACACCACCAAAACGGAAGCGAGACTTCACCACCGTGACTGCTCTGACTCTCAGCACTGCCGGACCGGCGACGCTGCGCGCCGACGCCCTCGTCGTCGGCGTGGCGAAGGGCCCCAAGGGCCCCGTCGTGGCCGCGGGCGCCGAGGCCGTGGACAAGGCGTACGACGGAAAGCTCGCCGCCCTCCTCGAAGCACTCGGTGCCTCGGGCGCCGAAGGCGAGATCACCAAGCTTCCGGCCCCGGACGGCCTCAAGGTCCCGGTCGTGCTGGCGGTCGGGCTGGGTCCCGTCCCCGAGACGGACGAGTCGTACGACGAGGAGGCGCTGCGCCGCGCCGCCGGTGCCGCCGCCCGCGCACTGCACGGCAGCAAGAAGGCCGCCTTCGCGCTCCCCCTCGACGACGCCTCCGCCGTCACGGCCGTCGCCGAGGGCGCGCTGCTGGGCGCGTACGCCTTCACCGCCTACCAGGGCGGCGAGACGAAGACCGCCAAGAACCCGGCCAAGAACGGCGGCCCCAAGCTGCCGCTCGCCGAGGTGGCCCTGCTCGGCGCCAAGCCGCGCGACAAGGAGCACAAGGCCGCCGCCGAGCGCGCCACGGTCGTCGCGACCGAGGTCAACATCGCCCGCGACCTGGTCAACACCCCGCCGAACGACCTCACCCCCGAGGCCTTCGCCGCCGTCGCCTCCGCGACCGCGAAGGAGAACGGCATCAAGGTCCAGGTCCTGGACGAGAAGGCCCTGCTCAAGGGCGGCTACGGCGGCATCATGGGCGTCGGCAAGGGCTCCGAGAACCCGCCGCGCCTGGTGAAGCTCACCTACACCCACCCCAAGGCGGAGAAGACCCTCGCCTTCGTCGGCAAGGGCATCACCTACGACTCCGGCGGCATCTCCCTCAAGCCGGCCGGCCACAACGAGACGATGAAGTGCGACATGGCCGGCGCCGCCGCCGTCTTCGCCTCCGTCGTCGCGGCCTCCAAGCTCGGCCTCCAGGTCAACGTCACCGGCTGGCTCGCGCTCGCCGAGAACATGCCGTCCGGCTCCGCCACCAAGCCCGGCGACGTGCTGCGCATGTACAGCGGCAAGACCGTCGAGGTCCTCAACACGGACGCCGAGGGCCGCCTGGTCCTGGGTGACGCGCTGACCAAGGCCTCCGAGGAGAACCCGGACGCGATCGTCGACGTCGCGACCCTGACCGGCGCCATGATGATGGCCCTGGGCGACCGCACCTTCGGCATCATGGCCAACGACGACGCCTTCCGCACCTCGGTCCACGAGATCGCCGAGGAGGTCGGCGAGGCCTCCTGGCCGATGCCGCTCCCCGCGGACCTGCGCAAGTCCATGGACTCCCCCACCGCCGACATCGCGAACATGGGCGTCCGGATGGGCGGCGGCCTGGTGGCCGGCCTCTTCCTGCAGGAGTTCGTCGGCGAGGGCATCACCTGGGCCCACCTCGACATCGCGGGTCCCGCCTTCCACGAGGGCGCCCCGTACGGCTACACCCCCAAGGGCGGCACCGGCTCCGCCGTGCGCACCCTGGTGCGCCTCGCCGAGCGCACGGCCACGGGCGACCTGGGCTGACGCGTCGGGCGTAGGACCGCCGCACCACAGCGGCTGACAGGCCCCGTCCTTGATCAGATTTTCTGATCGGGGCCGGGGCCTGTTCACTTTCAACGAAATCCGTACGTTTCTACGCTGTGGTAACCCCCGGTTCGGGCAGATCGACCTGTCCCAGGGCAGGGCCGCCGTCCCGCGTTCCCCCGACAAATGCGAAGATGGGTTCTCGGCAGGACAGGGCCCCCACCACAGGGCCGAAGAAACAAGCGGCCGTATACCAGCCGCCGCCCGGTCACAGAGGACCGGTGCTCGGCGCACATGCATGGAGGACGTGACGTGGCGAACGACGCCAGCACCGTTTTCGACCTAGTGATCCTCGGCGGCGGCAGTGGCGGTTACGCCGCGGCGCTGCGCGCATCCCAGCTGGGTCTGGACGTTGCCCTGATCGAGAAGAACAAGCTCGGCGGCACCTGCCTGCACAACGGCTGCATCCCCACGAAGGCTCTGCTGCACGCGGGCGAGATCGCGGACCAGGCCCGCGAGGCCGCCCAGTTCGGTGTGAAGGCCACCTTCGAGGGCATCGACATCGCGGGTGTGCACAAGTACAAGGACGACATCATCGCGGGCCTGTACAAGGGTCTGCAGGGCCTTGTCGCCTCCCGCAAGCTGACCTACATCGAGGGTGAGGGCCGCCTCTCCTCGCCGACGTCCGTCGACGTGAACGGCCAGCGCATCCAGGGCCGCCACGTCCTGCTGGCGACCGGCTCCGTGCCGCGCTCGCTGCCGGGCCTGAACATCGACGGCAACCGCATCATCTCCTCGGACCACGCGCTGGTCCTGGACCGCGTGCCCGAGTCCGCCATCGTCCTGGGCGGCGGCGTCATCGGCGTCGAGTTCGCCTCGGCGTGGAAGTCCTTCGGCACCGAGGTCACCATCGTCGAGGGCCTCAAGCACCTCGTGCCGGTCGAGGACGAGAACAGCTCGAAGCTGCTGGAGCGCGCGTTCCGCAAGCGCGGCATCAAGTTCAACCTCGGCACCTTCTTCGACAAGGCCGAGTACACCGAGAACGGTGTACGGGTCACCCTCGCCGACGGCAAGACCTTCGAGGCCGAGGTGCTGCTGGTCGCCATCGGCCGCGGCCCGGTCTCGCAGGGCCTGGGCTACGAGGAGCAGGGCGTCGCGATGGACCGCGGCTACGTCGTGGTCGACGAGTACATGCAGACCAACGTGCCCACCATCTCGGCCGTCGGCGACCTGGCCCCGACCCTCCAGCTCGCGCACGTCGGCTTCGCCGAGGGCATCCTGGTGGCGGAGCGTCTGGCCGGTCTCAAGACCGTCCCGATCGACTACGACGGCGTGCCGCGCGTCACGTACTGCCACCCCGAGGTCGCGTCCGTCGGCATCACCGAGGCCAAGGCCAAGGAGATCTACGGCGCGGACAAGGTCGTGGCCCTCAAGTACAACCTGGCGGGCAACGGCAAGAGCAAGATCCTGAAGACCGCGGGCGAGATCAAGCTCGTCCAGGTCAAGGACGGTGCCGTGGTCGGCGTCCACATGGTCGGTGACCGGATGGGCGAGCAGGTCGGCGAGGCCCAGCTGATCTACAACTGGGAAGCCCTGCCGGCCGAGGTCGCGCAGCTCATCCACGCGCACCCGACGCAGAACGAGGCGATGGGCGAGGCGCACCTGGCGCTCGCCGGCAAGCCCCTGCACGCACACGACTAATCGTCACCGGGCGCGACGACCACTTCCGCACATTCGTTAGGAGCAACTGAAACCATGTCGGTTTCCGTAACCCTTCCGGCGCTCGGTGAGAGCGTTACTGAGGGCACTGTCACCCGCTGGCTGAAGGCCGAGGGCGAGCGCGTCGAGGCCGACGAGCCGCTGCTCGAGGTCTCGACCGACAAGGTCGACACCGAGATCCCGTCCCCCGTGTCGGGCATCCTGGCCTCCATCAAGGTCGCCGAGGACGAGACCGTCGAGGTCGGCGCCGAGCTGGCCATCATCGACGACGGCTCGGGCGCGCCGGCCGCGGCCGCCGCTCCGGCCGCCGAGGCTCCGGCTGCTGCGGCTCCGGCCGCCGCTGCCCCGGTCGCCGAGGCTCCGGCCGCGCCGGCTCCGGTCGCCGAGGCCCCCGCGGCCCCGGCCGCCGCCGCCGCTCCGGCCGCCGGCACCGATGTCGTGCTCCCCGCCCTGGGCGAGTCCGTCACCGAGGGCACCGTCACCCGCTGGCTGAAGCAGGTCGGCGAGTCCGTCGAGGCCGACGAGCCGCTGCTCGAGGTCTCGACCGACAAGGTCGACACCGAGATCCCCGCCCCGGTCGCCGGCGTCCTGCTGGAGATCCTGGTCGCCGAGGACGAGAACGCCGAGGTCGGCGCCCGTCTGGCCGTCATCGGCGTGGCCGGTGCCGCCCCCGCGGCCGCCCCGGCCGCCGCTGCGCCGGCTCCGGCCGCCGCTCCGGCTCCGGCCGCCGCCCCGGTCGCCGCCCCGGTCGCCGCCCCGGCTCCGGTCGTGGCCGCTCCCGCGGTCGCGGCTCCGGTCGCCGCTCCGGCTCCCGTGGCCGCTCCGGCTCCGGTCGCCCCCGTGGCCCCGGCCGCCCCCGCCGCTCCGGTTTCCGCCGGTGACGAGGGCGCGTACGTCACTCCGCTGGTGCGCAAGCTCGCCTCGGAGTCCGGCGTCGACCTGTCCTCGGTCGCGGGCACCGGTGTCGGTGGACGCATCCGCAAGCAGGACGTCCTGGCCGCCGCCGAGGCCGCCAAGGCCGCCGCTGCCGCCCCGGCGGCGACCGCCGCTCCGGCCGCCAAGGCTCCGGCCGCCGCGGTCTCCGAGCTGCGCGGCCAGACGGTCAAGATGACCCGCATGCGCAAGGTCATCGGCGACAACATGATGAAGGCCCTGCACTCGCAGGCGCAGCTCAGCTCCGTGGTCGAGGTGGACATCACCAAGATCATGAAGCTGCGCGAGAAGGCCAAGGCCGGCTTCCTCGCCCGCGAGGGCGTCAAGCTGTCCCCGATGCCGTTCTTCGTCAAGGCCGCGGCCCAGGCGCTGAAGGCCCACGCGGTCGTCAACGCCCGGATCAACGAGGACGAGGGCACCATCACCTACTTCGACTCGGAGAACATCGGCATCGCCGTGGACTCCGAGAAGGGCCTGATGACCCCGGTCATCAAGGGTGCCGGCGGCCTCAACCTGGCGGGCATCTCCAAGGCCACCGCCGAGCTGGCCTCCAAGGTCCGCGGCAACAAGATCACGCCGGACGAGCTGTCGGGCGCGACCTTCACCATCAGCAACACCGGCTCGCGCGGTGCGCTGTTCGACACGGTCATCGTGCCCCCGAACCAGGTCGCCATCCTGGGCATCGGCGCGACGGTCAAGCGCCCGGTGGTCATCGAGACCCCCGAGGGCACGAACATCGGCATCCGCGACATGACGTACCTGACCCTGTCCTACGACCACCGCCTGGTGGACGGCGCGGACGCGGCCCGGTACCTCTCGGCCGTCAAGTCGATCCTCGAGGCCGGCGAGTTCGAGGTCGAGCTCGGCCTGTAAGGACCCCGCGCGCAGCACCGTCTGCCGCGTCACGGCGCCCCCGTCCGGGATCTCCCGGACGGGGGCGCCGTCTTGTTTGTAAGCAGCCTCACCCCGGGTCCCTGACCGGGAACGCATCGCGACGACCGGAGCCGCCGTATTGTCTACGCATCAGGCCCCGCGTGACCCTGCACACCCACCAGGAGATGAAGACCCGATGATCACCCCACCCGTCGTGCACTCGCTGCGCGAGCAGATCCGCGAGCACATCGTGGAGGGGATCGTCAGCGGGCGCTGGAAGCCCGGTGAGCGGATCGTGGAGCGCCGGATCGCCGTCGAGCTGGAGGTCAGCCAGACGCCCGTGCGCGAGGCCCTGCGCGAGCTGGAGACGCTGCGGCTGATCGAGTCGGCGCCGAACAAGGGCGTGCGCGTACGGAACCTGTCGGCGGCGGACCTGGAGGAGATCTATCCGGTCCGGGCGGGCCTGGAGCAGATCGCGGCCGAGCTGGCCGCGCCCCGTCTCGCCCTGGACTGCACGGCCCTGGAACCGCACGTGGCGGCCCTGTGGGACGCCGACCGCAGCGCGGACGGCACGGCGCAGGTGCGGCACACCGTGGGCTTCCACCGGGAGATGGTGCGGGCGGCCGGGAACAGCGTGCTGCTGCACACCTGGGAGTCCCTGGGCATCGAGGTCTTCACGGCCCTGTCCATCCGGTGGCTGGGAACCGTCCAGAAGTCCTACGCCGAGGAGCACGAAGCCCTCGTGGACGCCTTCCGGAACCAGGATCCGGAGATCGGGCTGCTCGTGAAGCGGCACGTGCTGGGGTGCGCGCCGCGGGCTTGATCTTGCCCCCGCTTGCCCGCTTCACCCCGTGCCGACTGCCCCTTTTCCTCTGATTTGCCCGGCACTGGGTGCCTAATTTCCTGGCACCCGGTGCCGACTTTTGTCATATGGACGTTTCTTTTTCACTTTCATTTGATCGATCATCGATCAGCGACTTACAGTCATCCGCGGACCCCACCCGGGTCCAACGACCCTGTCCTGCCCGTCAGGGATTTCTTCACCACCTCTCCTTTGTCCGGAAGGCGGCGCACACCGATGTCCGACCCCGTAGGAAAGCTTCCGAGCGAGCTCGACCAGCTCCCGGACCGCGACACCGAGGAGACCGCCGAATGGGCGGCCTCCCTCGACGCAGTCGCCAAGGCCGCCGGTACGCGCCGCGCCGAATACCTGATCCGCCGCACGCTCCAGCACGCCGAGGCCGCCGGCCTCGCGCTGCCGAAGCTTCTTGAGACGGACTACGTCAACACCATCCCCACCGCCGCGGAGCCGGAGTTCCCCGGCGACGAGGCGATGGAAGCCAGGATCACCGCGTGGAACCGCTGGAACGCGGCCGCCATGGTGACCCGCGGCTCCAAGTACGGCGTCGGCGGCCACATCGCCACCTTCGCTTCGGCGGCCTGGCTCTACGAGACGGGCTTCCAGCACTTCTTCCGCGGGAAGGAGGCCGACGGATCGGGCGACCAGCTCTACATCCAGGGCCACGCCTCCCCCGGCATCTACGCCCGCGCCTTCCTCGACGGCCGGATCTCCGAGCAGCAGCTCGACAAGTTCCGCCAGGAAGCCGGCGGCAACGGCCTGCCGTCCTACCCGCACCCGCGGCGCCTGCCGTGGCTGTGGGAGTTCCCGACGGTGTCCATGGGCCTCGGCCCGCTCTCCGCGATCTACCAGGCGCGCTTCAACCGCTACCTGCAGAACCGGAGCATCAAGGACACCGCCAACTCGCACGTCTGGGCCTTCCTGGGCGACGGCGAGATGGACGAGCCCGAGTCGACCGCCGCCCTGGCCCTCGCCTCCCGCGAGCAGCTCGACAACCTGACCTTCGTCATCAACTGCAACCTGCAGCGCCTCGACGGTCCGGTCCGCGCCAACTTCCGCGTGGTCCAGGAGCTGGAAGCCCAGTTCCGCGGCGCCGGCTGGAACGTCATCAAGTCGCTGTGGGGCTCCGCCTGGGACGAGCTGTTCCAGCTCGACACCACGGGCGCCCTGGTACGCCGCCTGCGCGAGGTACCCGACGCGCAGTTCCAGACGTACGCGACCCGCGACGTGGCCTACATCCGCCAGCACTTCTTCGGCGCCAACGCCGAGCTCGTCCAGCTGGCCGGCGTACTGTCCGACGCGAAGATCGCGGAGTGCTTCCACACCTCCCGCGGCGGCCACGAGCCCCGCAAGGTCTACGCCGCGTACAAGGCCGCCCTGGAGCACAAGGGCGCGCCGACGGTCATCCTCGCGCAGACCGTCAAGGGCTACACGCTGGGTGCCGGGTTCGAGTCGAAGAACGCGAACCACCAGATGAAGAAGCTGACGATCGACGAGTTCAAGGACATGCGCGACCTCCTTGGCCTCCCGATCCCGGACAGCGCCTTCGCCGACGGCCAGGTCCCGTACGGCCACCCGGGCGCGAACAGCCCCGAGGTGCAGTACCTGAACGAGCGCCGCGCGGCGCTCGGCGGGCCCGCCCCGGCCCGCAAGGTCAAGCACGTGGCCCTGCCGGCCCCGGCGGACCGCTCCTTCGCCCCGCTGCTCAAGGGCTCCGGCAAGCAGGAGATGGCCACCACCATGGCCTTCGTCCGGCTCGTCAAGGACCTGATGCGGGACAAGGAGACCGGCAAGCGCTGGGTGCCGATCGTCCCCGACGAGGCCCGCACCTTCGGCATGGAGTCCCTCTTCCCGTCGGCCGGCATCTACTCGCCGCTGGGCCAGACGTACGAGCCGGTCGACCGCGACCAGCTCATGTACTACAAAGAAGCCAAGGACGGCCAGATCCTCAACGAGGGGATCACCGAGGCCGGCGCCATGGCCGACTTCATCGCCGCCTGCACGTCGTACGCGACGCACGGCGAGCCGATGATCCCGTTCTACATCTTCTACTCGATGTTCGGCTGGCAGCGCACCGCCGACCAGATGTGGCAGCTCGCCGACCAGCTCGGCAAGGGCTTCATCGTCGGCGCCACCGCCGGCCGCACCACCCTGACCGGTGAGGGCCTGCAGCACGCGGACGGCCACTCGCACCTGATCGCGTCCACGAACCCGGCGTCGCTCAACTACGACCCGGCCTTCGCGTACGAGATCGCGGTGATCGTCAAGGACGGTCTGCGCCGGATGTACGGCGAGAAGCCGGAAGACGTCTTCTACTACCTGACGGTCTACAACGAGCCGAAGCCGCAGCCCGCGATGCCCGAGGGCGTAGAGGAAGGCATCCTCAAGGGTCTGTACCGCTTCAACACGGCGGCGGACCTGGCGGAGGCGGCCCCGGCCGCCGACGCCCCGAAGATCCAGCTGATGGCCTCCGGTACGGCGATCCACTGGGTGCTCGACGCGCAGAAGCTGCTCGCCGCCGAGTGGAACGTGGCCGCCGACGTCTGGTCCGCCACCTCCTGGGGCGAGCTGCGCCGCGACGCGCTGGAGTGCGACGAGGCGCTGCTGCGCGGCGAGATGCGCACCCCGTTCGTCAGCCGCGCGCT
The DNA here is from genome assembly GCF_003287915.1 of Streptomyces sp. ICC4. NCBI lineage: Bacteria > Bacillati > Actinomycetota > Actinomycetes > Kitasatosporales > Streptomycetaceae > Streptomyces > Streptomyces sp. ICC4. Next base: position 2,300,157 of record NZ_CP030286.1, read on the forward strand.
GGAGGGCGTCACCAGCCCGGTGCTCGCCGTCTCCGACTGGATGCGCCAGGTCCCGGACCAGATCAGCCAGTGGGTCGAGCAGGACTACACCTCGCTGGGCACGGACGGCTTCGGCCTGTCCGACACCCGCGAGGGCGCCCGCCGTCACTTCGGTGTCGACGCCCAGTCGATCGTGGTGGCCGCGCTGGCCCAGCTCGCCCGCCGCGGCGAGGTACCGGCGTCCTCCATCAAGGAAGCCCGCGAGCGCTACGGCCTCTGAGGACGCGCGGGCTCCTGAGCCCTCAGACGTCTGAGCAACCGCACCCGGCACGCCGAAAGGCCGGTGTCCACCCCCGCCAAGGGGGTCGGACACCGGCCTTTCGCCGTGTGCGCGGTGGCGGCGCGGGGGCGGACCCGTGATGCTGGAGCCGTGATGGACGAGACGGAGTTCTGGGAGATGGTCGACCGTACCCGCGAGGCCGCCGATGGCGACCCCGAGGAACACGCCGAGCTGCTCGTCGAGCGGCTGGCCCAGCTCGATCCGGATTCCGTCCTGGACTTCGCCCGGCACTTCGAGTCGCGGTACAACCGGGCCTACACCTGGGACCTGTGGGGCGCGGCCTGGGTGCTGCTCGACGGGGCGAGCGACGACGCGTTCGACTACTTCCGGTGCTGGCTGATCGGCCAGGGGCGGGAGGTCTTCGAGGGCGGGGTGCACGACCCCGACCACCTGGCGGAGCTGCTCGGCGAGTTCGACGAGGAGATCGACGGGGACGGCGAGGAGCTGGGGTACGCGGCCGACGAGGCGTACGAGCAGCTGACCGGGGCGGTGGCGCCGGAGCTGGGCATCCCGCTCCAGGCGGCCGAGCCGGAGGGCGCCCCGCTGGACTTCGAGAACGAAGCCGTGCTCGCGGAGCGCTTCCCCCGGCTGTGGGACCGCTTCAGGGGCTGACCGCCCCGTGGTGCCGGTCGGTGCCTGTCCGCGCCCACGGGTGCCCGCAGGCGCCTGCCAGGGCGTGCGGGCATCCGTAGACGCCTGCCAGGGCGTGCGGGCACCCGTTGGGCGCCTGCGCTTGCCCGGGGCCTAGTAGTGCGTGCCGCCGTCGATGCGGATCTCCGTGCCGGTGATGAAGGCACCGTCCTCGGAGCCCAGCATGGCGACGACGCCGGCGACCGTCTGCGGGCCGGCGAAGCCCTGGCCGAGGGCCGGGGCGAGCTTGGCGAACAGGCTCCAGTCGGTGTCCTCGGGCAGGCCCGGGCCGTTGCCGGTGGTCATGCCGGACTCGATGGAGCCGGGCGCCACGGAGACGAAGCGCAGGCCCTGCTTGCTGTACTCGGCGGCCAGGGCGTGGGTCATGGACTGGATGCCGCCCTTGCTGGCCGCGTAGGCGGACATGTAGGGGTGCGCGAAGCTCGCCGAGGTCGAGCTGAAGTTGACGACGACCGGCTGGTCGCCCGCCAGCAGCGCCGGGAGCGACTCCCGGATGACCAGGAACGTTCCGGTCAGGTTGACCGAGATGATCTTGTTCCAGAACTCGAGCGTGGTCTGGTGGGTGTGCGATGAGCGCAGGATGCCCGCCGCGTTGACCAGTACGTCGAGGCCGCTGCCGCCGAGGGCGTCGACGGCGGCGGCGACGCCGGACCGGACGGCCGCCTCGTCGGATATGTCGAGGACCGCGGTGGTCAGGCGGTCGGCGTGCCCGTCGGCGGCGGCCCGCTCCGCCGTGGCCTTCAGGCCGGCTTCGTTCACGTCCACGGTGTGGACGCGGCCGCCCTCGGCGAGGATGCGGTGGACGGTGGCCTGGCCGATGCCGGAGCCGCCGCCGGTGATGAGGACGCGACGTCCTTCGTAACGGTTCATGGGGAGGAGCGTACTCCGGCGATGACACGTTTTGCCAGACTGTCAAACCATGCATTCACACGAGGGGGCGCGGGGTATCCTTCCCCCCGTGAGATCCCCTCGTCCGTACTCTCCCCAGGCCGGCCCCGGAGCCCAGTCGCTGAACGAGCGCCGCAAGGCCGCCACCCAGCTCGACATCGCCCGCGCGGCCTGCGAACTCTTCGCCGAGAACGGCCCCGACGGCACCACCGCCGAGGACATCGCCCACCGCGCGGGGGTGGCACTGCGCACGTTCTACCGCTACTTCCGCAACAAGCAGGAGGCGGTCGCCCCGCTGCTCGCGGGCGGCGGCGACGCCTGGCGCGCACTGCTCGCCGAGGAGGATCCGGGCACCCCGCTCGTCGAGGCCCTGGAGCGCGCCGTCACCCGCTCGCTCACCGACCCCCAGGCGCTCGAGGAGGGCCTGGAGGTCACCCGCGGCCTGCTGCGCGCCGCCGCGACCGACGAGGCGCTGCGGGGGGTCTGGTACCGGGTGAACCAGGACTCCGAGGAGCGCCTGGTCCCGGTCGTCGCCCGACTCGCCGGCCCGGAGGCCGAGGCCCTCGGCGTCCGCCTCCTCGCGGCGGCGGCCACGGACGCGATCCGCATCGCCCTGGAACTCTGGTCCACCACGGACACCCCGCCCTCGGGCCCCGGCTCCCCCTCCGAACTGGCGATCCGCTGCCTGCGCGACCTCACGGGCGCGATGCCCCTGATGCGCTGACCGCCGCGCCCCGCCGGTCCCCGCCCGCGCGCCGCCTCAGAGGAACCGCCGCGACTTCTCCCGCAGGTGCTCCGCGAGGAAGGCGGGGGCGTCGGGCCGCATCCGGGCGAGGGCGACCATCGCCGTGACGATGACGTCGGCGACCTCCGCCTCCACGTCGCCCCACGTGTGCGAGTTGCCCTTGCGGGGATTGGTGCCCTTGGCCCCGATGACGGCCTGCGCGGCTTCGCCGAACTCCTCGCCGATCTTCAGGATCTGCAGGGTCACGCTCTCCTCCCGCGCCACCCCGCGCTCCCGGTCGTGCTCGTCGAACCGCGCCACGAGCGCCCCGATGGTCTTCCACACGTCGTCCATGCCCCGAAACTAGCCGCGAAGCCGACCTCGGACCGCGGGAACGCGGAAGCCCCGCCCCTTCCGGAAGGAAGGGGCGGGGCTTCTCGCGATCAGTGCGTCGGGATCAGCACGTCAGCACGGCACGGCTTAGAGGTCGAAGTAGAGCTCGAACTCGTGCGGGTGCGGGCGCAGCGCGATCGGCGCGATCTCGTGGGTGCGCTTGTAGTCGATCCAGGTCTCGATGAGGTCGGGGGTGAAGACACCGCCGGCCAGGAGGTACTCGTGGTCCTCCTCCAGGGCCTTGAGGACCGCGTCCAGGCTGGTCGGGACCTGCGGGACGCTCGCGTGCTCGTCCGGGGAGAGCTCGTAGAGGTCCTTGTCGATCGGCTCCATCGGCTCGATCTTGTTCTTGACGCCGTCGAGGCCCGCGAGCAGCAGCGCCGCGAAGGCGAGGTACGGGTTCGAGGACGGGTCCGGGGCGCGGAACTCGACGCGCTTGGCCTTCGGGTTCGAGCCCGTGATCGGGATGCGCATCGCGGCGGAGCGGTTGCGCTGCGAGTACACCATGTTGACCGGCGCCTCGAAGCCCGGAACCAGGCGGTGGTAGGAGTTCACCGTCGGGTTGGTGAACGCCAGCAGCGACGGGGCGTGCTTGAGGATGCCGCCGATGTAGTAGCGCGCGGTGTCCGACAGGCCCGCGTAGCCGGCCTCGTCGTAGAACAGCGGGACGCCGTTCTCCCACAGCGACTGGTGCACGTGCATGCCCGAGCCGTTGTCGCCGAAGATCGGCTTCGGCATGAAGGTCGCGGTCTTGCCGTTGCGCCAGGCGACGTTCTTCACGATGTACTTGAAGAGCATCAGGTCGTCGGCCGCGGCGAGCAGCGTGTTGAACTTGTAGTTGATCTCGGCCTGGCCGCCGGTGCCGACCTCGTGGTGCTGGCGCTCGACCTGGAGCCCCTGGGCGTCCAGCTCGAGGGAGATCTCGGCGCGCAGGTCCGCGAAGTGGTCGACCGGGGCGACGGGGAAGTAGCCGCCCTTGTAGCGGACCTTGTAGCCGCGGTTGTTCTCCTCGGAACCGGTGTTCCAGGCGCCGGCCTCGGAGTCGATGTGGTAGAAGCTCTCGTTCGCGGTGGTCGCGAAGCGCACGCTGTCGAACACGTAGAACTCGGCCTCGGGGCCGAAGTACGCCGTGTCGGCGATGCCGGTGGAGGCGAGGTACGCCTCGGCCTTCTTCGCGACGTTGCGCGGGTCGCGGCTGTAGGCCTCGCCCGTGATCGGGTCGTGGATGAAGAAGTTGATGTTGAGCGTCTTGTCCTTGCGGAACGGGTCCAGGCGCGCGGTGGTGATGTCGGCGCGCAGCGCCATGTCGGACTCGTGGATCGCCTGGAAGCCGCGGATCGAGGAGCCGTCGAAGGCGAGCTCCTCGTTCGGGTCGAACGCGCGCCCCGGGATGGTGAAGTGCTGCATCACACCAGGCAGGTCACAGAAGCGGACGTCAACGAACTTGACGTCGTTCTCCTTGATGTACTGCGTCACTTCGTCGGCGTTCTTGAACATCCAACTCCTCCTACTCCCGACCCCGGGGCAGGGGCGGGCTTTATAGCTAGTGGTGCGTCAGTGCGGTGCCGCACGCTGACCCGACCATAAGCAGACGGGGTTTCTCAAGCATGACCCATTTGTTTCGCACAAGTTAACCAGGGTCCCGCCGGAACGGCGGGAGGCAGCACAGGTACCGTGTTCGGGTGGACAAGAGGCAAGCAATCGGATCCTGGCTCTCGGGCCCCCGCGAGACCGCCGAGCAGATGGGCGTCGACTTCGGGTACCCGGGCAAGCAGCTCGGCCTGCCGCAGCAGGGGCCCGGCTCCGTCGCACGGTTCGGCCGCCGCTTCGGGGCCGTGCTCATCGACTGGCTGGCCTGCCAGCTGATCGCATACGGGCTGATCACAGGCCGCGACTGGACCGGTGCGGGCAACTGGACGCTGGGGCTCTTCGTACTCCTGAGCATCCTGACCGTCGGCACCGTGGGCTTTACCCCCGGGAAGCGGATCCTGGGCATCCGGGTCATCCGGCAGGACGGCAGCCGGCTCGGCATCGGGCGCGTGATCCTGCGCACCGTGCTGCTCGCCCTGGTCATCCCGGCCCTGGTCTGGGACCGCGACGGCCGCGGACTGCACGACCGCGTCAGCCACGCCGTCCAGGTCCGGATCTGAGAACACGCAGCACACGCGGTACGCGGCACACGCGACAACGCACGGGCGCCCCGAGCCATCCGGCTCGGGGCGCCCGTGCGTTGTATACGAAAATCTGGTCAGCGCATCTTTCCGCCGCGCGGCATGCGCATCCCCTTGGGCATCGGGCCCTTCGGGATCGGCATGTTGCTCAGCAAGTCGCCCATGGCCCGGAGCTTGTCGTTGACCTGGGTGATCTGGGGACCGGAGAGCACGCGGGGCAGCTTCATCAGGGTCGTACGGACCTTCTTGAGCGGCACCTCGCCCTCGCCCTTGCCCACGATGAAGTCGTGGACCGGGATCTCGGGCATGATCCGGGCCAGCTTCTTCTTCTCGTTCGCGAGCATCGGCTTCACCCGGTTCGGGTTGCCCTCGGCGATCAGGACCACACCGGCCTTGCCGACGGCCCGGTGAACGATGTCCTGCTGCTTGCTCATCGCGACGGCGGGGGTGGTGGTCCAGCCCCGTCCCACGTTGTCCAGTACGGCCGCGGCCGCGCCCGGCTGGCCCTCCATCTGCCCGAAGGCAGCCTGCTCGGCCCGTCGTCCGAAGATGACGGCCATCGCAAGGAACGCCACCAGGAAGCCCAGGATGCCCAGGTAGACCGGGTGGCCGATCAGGAAGCCGATCGCGAGAAAGACACCGAAGGTGACGATTCCCACGCCCGCGACGATCAGACCGACCTTCGGGTCGGCCTTGCGCGTCATCTTGTACGTCAGGGCGATCTGCTTCAGTCGCCCGGGGTTCGCAGCAGTCTCTGCGTTTGACTTCCTCGCCATGCAGCGAAGTTTACGTGGCCTTCTCGGTCCGGGTCGCCGCGGCCTCGAGTACGTGCTCGGTTTCGACCCGGTCCTGGGCCCTGCGGCGGTCTTCGAGGACGGCCGTCCAGGCGTTGCGGCGGGCGCCGCTCATGAGCAGCGACTCAATGCCCCGGAAGGCGTCGGTGAAGGACGGGATGGCGATGGCGCGTACGGGCGCGGCCTGCATGATGTCGATCCCTTTCACGGAGCTCACGTCGGGGGGTGACCAGGGGTGTGTGCTGTGCGTCAAGCAATCGTCACTGAATGGTGTTACCAGGGCGTGACCACTCGGTCAAATGTGATGGACACGTTGCAAACGCCGACGCGACCCGCCGGGCACTTCCGAGGAAGAGCCTAGGGGCCGCGTCGATGCGGTGTTACCTATCGGTAAGACTTTGTGCGCGAATTCACACAGTCCGTTCAGACGGTCGCGCGCTTCTCCATCGCCTGCTGGTACAGGCGACCCGCCCGGTACGAGGACCGGACCAGCGGGCCGGACATGACGCCGGAGAAGCCGATGTCCTCGGCCTCCTTCGCCAGCTCGACGAACTCGGCCGGCTTCACCCAGCGCTCGACGGGGTGGTGGCGCGGCGAGGGCCGCAGGTACTGGGTGATGGTGATGAGCTCGCAGCCCGCCTCGTGGAGGTCCTTCAGCGCCTGGCTGACCTCCTCGCGCTCCTCGCCCATGCCCAGGATCAGGTTGGACTTGGTGATCAGGCCGTAGGCGCGCGCCTTGGTGATCACCTCGAGCGAGCGCTCGTAGCGGAAGCCCGGACGGATCCGCTTGAAGATGCGCGGCACCGTCTCGACGTTGTGCGCGAAGACCTCGGGGCGGGAGGCGAAGACCTCCTCCAGCAGCTCCGGGACCGCGTTGAAGTCGGGGGCCAGCAGCTCGACCTTGGTGTGGCCGCTCGCGCGGCCCGCCGTCTGCTGGTGGATCTGGCGCACGGTCTCCGCGTACAGCCAGGCGCCGCCGTCCGCCAGGTCGTCGCGCGCGACGCCCGTGATGGTGGCGTAGTTCAGGTCCATCGTGACGACGGACTCGCCGACGCGGCGGGGCTCGTCCCGGTCCAGCGCCTCGGGCTTGCCCGTGTCGATCTGGCAGAAGTCGCAGCGCCGGGTGCACTGGTCGCCACCGATGAGGAAGGTGGCCTCGCGGTCCTCCCAGCATTCGTAGATGTTCGGACAACCGGCCTCCTGGCACACCGTGTGCAGTCCTTCGCCCTTCACCAGGGCCTGCATCTTGGTGTACTCGGGACCCATCTTCGCCCGGGTCTTGATCCACTCGGGCTTGCGCTCGATGGGGGTCTGGGCGTTACGGACCTCGAGGCGCAGCATCTTGCGTCCGTCGGGTGCGACTGCGGACACGACCGGCTCCCTGTGACTTCGATTCTTCGGCGCCCACCAGGGTACGCCCGTAATTTCATACGCTCTTACGTCGGCCAACCTGCGGGCCGCCGGGCCCATTCCCCGGCGGCGGCCAGGGCCGCTAGGAGACCGGTGCGGGCGCCGTTTCGCGGGGCAGCAGCTCCGCCTGCTCCAGGACGTCCTTCAGGTGCCGCTCGATGACCGGCAGCACCTCGGCGATGGTGAGCTCACGGCCGAGCTCGTAGGAGAGCGAGGTCACACCGGCGTCCCGGATCCCGCAGGGGACGATCCGGTCGAACCAGGTGTTGTCCGGGTTCACGTTGATCGCGAACCCGTGCATCGTGACGCCCTTGGCGACCCGGATGCCGATGGCGGCGAGCTTGCGGTCCTCGCGGCGCTGGCCGGCGTTGGACGGCGCGTACTCGGGGCCGTTCAGCCGCGGGTCGAACTCCTCGTCCGCCAGCCGCGGGTCGAAGTCGAGGGACAGCCCGCCGATCCGCGGACGCTCCTCCACCGGGTCGCCGAGCACCCAGACGCCGCTACGCCCCTCGACGCGGGTGGTCTCCAGGCCGAACTCGGCGGCCGTGCGGATCAGCGCGTCCTCCAGGCGGCGCACGTGGGCGACCACGTCCACCGGGCGGGGCAGCTTCATGATCGGGTAGCCGACCAGCTGGCCCGGGCCGTGCCAGGTGATCTTGCCGCCCCGGTCCACGTCCACGACGGGCGTGCCGTCGAGCGGGCGCTCGCTGTCGGCGGTGCGCCGGCCGGCGGTGTAGACCGGCTGGTGCTCCAGCAGCAGGCAGGTGTCCCCGATCTCGTCCGCGAAGCGGGCCGCGTGCACCCGGCGCTGCTCTTCCCAGGCCACCGTGTACTCCACGGCGTCCGGTCCGAAGCCCAGATGGACAAACCCAAGATCAGCCACCGCGGCGCCTCCTCATCGAACCTGCCGTCGAACTTGCTGTGTGCACGTATCGCACCAGCCAAGGGTACGGCGACCCCCTCGCGGCCCGTCAGCGGCCCGTCAGCCACCCGCCGCGGCCTGCGCGAAAGGCCCGCGCGGCCCCGGATCCACGGGCCCGGGCGCGGGCTCCGCGGGCGGTCCCGGGAGCTGTGGCGGGCGTCTGCGCCCCTTCGCCGGCCGGTCCGGGTCCTCGTCCGCCCGGGGCAGCCTGCGGTGCCCCTCGGAGTGGTCGTTCACCCAGCCGCAGACCCCGCACGCGTACCGCCCGTCGAGCCCGGCGATGTACGTCCCGCAGCGCCGGCACTCCGCCTCGGTCAGCTCTGGCGCGGGAAGCGGGGCCGTGGCGGAATCCGCATGGTCCTCGCAGCGCTCCGGGGGCTGCTCCCCGGTGGTCCGGCGGGTCATGGCCCGCAGCGTACGCGGGTGGAGGGGGTCGGTCCGTAAAGACCCCTACCGGTTCTCCACACGATCGGATGAATGTGGGACAGAGGGGGCGGTGTAGGCGAAGTTCGCCGCTACATTCACGCCGTTCACAGGGCCGGGACTCCGGTCCGTCACGTCAGGAAACCGTGGAGCCGATGACGGAACGACCTGCCCAGCGTGTCCCCAACCGGCAGCTCGCGGCACTGATCGCCGAGGCCGGGTTCTCCAACGCCGGGCTCGCCCGCCGCGTCGACCAGCTCGGTCTCGAGCACGGTCTCGACCTGCGGTACGACAAAACCTCCGTGACCCGCTGGCTGCGCGGGCAGCAGCCGCGCGGGACCACCCCGGCGCTGATCGCCGAGGTGTTCACCCGGCGCCTCGGGCGGCGCCTCTCGGCCCAGGACCTGGGCCTGGACGCGTGCGCCCCCGTGTACGCCGGGCTGGAGTTCGCGGCCACCCCGGAGGAGGCCGTCGACATCGCGAGCGGACTGTGGCGCAAGGACTCGGGCTCGCACGCCGAGCTGCGCAAGATCGCCTTCACCCCGGCCGGGCTGGTGGTGCCCAGCCGGGACTGGCTCATCGGGCGGGCCGACGAGCGGGTCGGCCGCGGGGCGGAACAGGCCGCCTCCCGCGTCCCCGAACAGGGCCGGCCCGTGCAGGGCCGGGCCTCGGTGCCCCGCCAGCGCCAGATCGACCGCGGGCCCGGGCAGCGGGTGACGGGCGGCGACATCGCGGCGCTCAGATCAGTGAGCGAGCTGTTCCGCACCCTGGACCACGCCTACGGCGGCGGCCATGCCCGCCAGGCCCTGGTGCGCTACCTGGAGCACGAGGCGGAGCCGATGCTGCGCGGCACCTACGGGGAGACCACCGGGCGCCGGCTGTTCTCCGCCGCCGCCGATCTGACCCGGCTCGCGGGCTGGACCTCGTACGACATCGCCGCGCACGGGCTCGCCCAGCGGTACTTCGTGCAGGCGCTGCGCCTCGCCCAGGCAGCCGCGGACCGGCCGTACGGGGCGTACGTGCTGGTCACCATGAGCCGGCAGGCGGTCTACCTCGGCCACGGCCGGGAGGCGGTGCAGCTGGCCCGCGTCGCCCAGCAGGGCGTCGGCTCGGGCCCGCCGCCGGTGGTCCAGGCGCTGCTGCACTCGGCGGAGGCGCGAGGGCACGCGGTGCTGGGCGAGGTCCGGGCGGCCACGGCCTCGCTGGTGCGGGCGGAGCGGTCGCTGGGCGCGGCCCGGCCCGGTGACGACGTACCGCACTGGGCGCGGTGCTACGACGAGGCGCAGCTGGCCGACGAGTTCGGGCACTGCCACCGGGACCTGCAGCAGTACCGGGCCTCGGCGCAGCACGCGGAGCGCTCGCTCCAGCTGCGGGCGCCCGGGTACGCGCGCTCGCGGCTGTTCTGCCGGGTGGTGCTGGCCACGGCCCGGCTGGGGCTGGGCGAGCTGGACCAGGCGTGCGCGCTGGGCGCGGAGGCGGCGCAGCAGGCGATGGAGATGCGGTCGGTGCGCGCGGTGGAGTACGTACGGGACTTCGAGCGCCGGCTGGAGCCCTACCGGGACGCCTCGGCCGTGCGGACGTACCGGGACCGGGTGGCGGCCCTGTCCTGACCCTGCGGGCCGGCGGGGTGGCGGCCCGGGCCGGCCGCCCCGCCGGCCCGGGCGGGTGGTTGGCTCAGGCCGCCACCGGAAGCGCGGCCTCCGGGGCGGCCGGGAGCGGGATGCCGAAGTCGCGCAGGACGGCCCCGGCGGCGCGGCGGGCCGAGCGCAGCGCGCCCTCGACGGTGTTGATGTCGCGGTGGTCCCCGCACACGTACAGCCCGGCCAGGACCCTGACCGTGCGCCGGGTGTCCAGCGGCGGGGGCATGGCGGGGACGGCTTCGGGGGTGTGGTGGACGGCGAGGAGCTCCCACTCGCGGGGCGAGGTCTCGTAGAGCCGGGCGAGGCGCGCGGCGACCGTACGAGCGGGCGGCGGCGGGCCGAGCACCGTGGTGGTGACCAGGCTGCGGCCGGCGGGGGCGCGCGTCGGGTCGACGGCGCTCATCACGGCGGTGTGGGCGACGGGCCACTTGGGGTCGCCGTCCAGGAGCAGCGAGCCGTCCCAGGGCAGCGGGGCGGCGGTGGCGTGGTGGATGACGGTGACCTGGTGGAACGCCGGCACCCGCAGGCCGGGGAGCAGTTCGGCGGCGGCTCGTGCGCCGGTCGCGAGGACGGCGGAGCGACAGCTGAAGTCGCCGTGCTCCTCGGTGGTGACGAGGTTGGTGGCCACGGACCGGACCCGGACCCCGGTCCGTACGGTGCCGGGCGGCAGCGCGGCCGCGAGCAGGCCGGGCAGGGTCGCGGCGCCGCCCTCGGGTACGGCGAGCCGGCCGCGCGCGAAGGTCCGCAGGGCCAGGTCGGCGACGCGGCTGGAGGTGGTGAGCGCGGGATCGCGCAGGAGCGCCGAGAGCAGCGGGCGCAGCGTCGTACCGAGCCCGCGGGAGCGCAGGGCGGCGTGGGCGGTGCGCTCGGGACGGGCGAGGAGGCGCTCCTCGGGCAGTGCGGCGAGGCGTTTGAGGGCCGCGGCGATCCGGGCCTGGTCGAGGGAGCCGCTGGTCAGGGCGCGTGCGGGGGTGAGTGCGCCGACGCGCAGCGTCCTTCCGTCGGTGTGGACGAGGGCACCGGGCGCGAAGGGCCGCAGGACCAGGTCCGCCAGCCCGGGGGTCCGGGCGGGCTCGGTGTAGGCGGTGTTGAGGAGCTGGCCGATCCGGTCGAGCCGGAAGCCGTCGACGGTCTCGGTGGCCATCCGGCCGCCGGGATCGTCGGCACCCTCCAGAACGATGACGGTGACTCCCGCGGCGATCAGGTGGTGCGCGGCGGTGAGTCCCGAGACTCCGGCTCCTACGATGATCACGTCCGCGTGATGTGCGTGTGCGCTGTTGAGCACGTGCCCCTCCCCGAGGTCGGCCCGGCTGTGTGGGGACCTCCTTCCCCCAACCCGCTCCGGCGGAACCCGAGTCGGGTGGGCTATTGCGGACGGCTCGGTCAACTCCGGTCGCACGCCGGTCGCATTCGGGTCACGTACGGTCGCACGCGAAAGGCCAGTGCGCTCCCCCGGCACGACCCGGGCACAACCCAGGCAAAGGCCTACGCTTCGAGCGCCGCCCGGATGGACTCCTCGATGCCGGGGTGGCGGAAGACGAAGCCGGACTCCAGCAGCCGGGCGGGACGCACCCGCTGACTTCCCAGCACGTCCTGGGAGAACTCCCCGAGCACCACCCGCATGACCGGAGCCGGCACGGCGAACACCGCCGGGCGGTGCAGGACCCGGCCCATCGCGGCCGTGACCTCGCGGTTGGTCAGCGGCTCGGGGGCGGTCAGGTTCACCGGCCCGGCCAGCGAGGGCGTGTCGAGGAGGTGGCGCAGGGCGGCGATCTCGTCGTGCATCGAGATGTGCGACCAGTACTGGCGCCCGCTGCCGAGCCGGCCGCCGATGCCGGCCTTGAAGATCGGGAACAGCTTCCCCCAGGCCCCGCCCTCGGCCGCGACGACCAGCCCGGTACGGGCGAACACGGTCCGGATCCCGGCCTCCCGGGCGGGCGCGGCGGCGGCCTCCCACGCGACGCACACCTCGGGCAGGAACCCCTCGCCCGCCGGGGCGCTCTCGTCGACCGGGGTGTCACCCGTGTCGCCGTAGTACCCGATGGCGGTTCCGCAGACGAACACAAAGGGCGGCTCGGCCATGACGGCGACGGCCGAGGCCATGGCGGCCGTGCCCTTGACCCGGCTGTCGCGGATCTCCCGCTTGTAGGCGTCCGTCCACCGGTGGTCCCCGACCCCCGCCCCGGCGAGGTGCACGACGGCGTCGCAGCCGGCCAGCCCGGCCGGATCGACGTACCCCCGCGCGGGATCCCACCGCGCCTCGTCGGCGGCGGCAGGCTCCCGCCGCACGAAGCGCACGACCTCGTGTCCGTCCGCCTTCAGGGACCGCCCGAGGGCGCTGCCGATGAGCCCGGTGGCACCGGTGACCGCGATACGCATGCCCTCATCTTGCGCCATGCCCCCGCCCCGTCCGCAGGGTCTTGCGCGACCGGCCCGGCTTCCCCGTCAGCCGGCCGCGCCCAGCCACGTGCCCACCGCGTACGTCACGGCCATCGCCACCGCGCCCCCGGCGACGTTCCGCAGCACGGCCCGCCCCGCCGGAGCCGGACGGCGGAAAAAAAATCCTCCGCGTCCAGGCGAGCACCCGGGCCCCCTCGAAAGCCTCACGTGCGACCTGCACAACCACCGGGGCCGCCGCGGCCGCAGCGACCGCGCGGCCGGCCCGATCGCGGGCCGTGTACGTTCCGTGCGGATCCCGTCCACCGCGTCGCAAAGGAACACGGGGGCACGTAAGGTGGGAGCGGGTGGAGCGGGTGGGGTCAGCAAGGATCAGTCAGGGGCAGGAGACGGCCCGGGCCGGGCTCCGGGGTGGTCGCCGCCATCCTCGCCCGCACCCGTCAGCGCTGCCACCCGGAATCCGCGCGACCGCTCGGCGCGACCGTCGGCGGCAGGACGGCCCGGTGCCACGGCAAGGACGGCGGACGGCTGCCGAGCGGCTCGGATCCGGCCGGGGGAGCGGTCGTGACGTGCAGCCCGGCGTCCAGGCCGAGGGCCACGGCGACGGCCGTGCCGTCGGGCTCGGCCAGGCCGGCCGGTGCGCCCGTGTAGAGCATCTGGGACTCGTACCAGGACCGGGCGCCGTCCGGGCCCGACACGGCGACCGTGCCCGTGCCCGCGCGGCCGGCGAGCACGCCGCCCGCGACGCCGACGGCGCCGTAGCCGCCCTCGCCGCCCGCCTCGGTGACCGGCGAGAACTTCGGCGCGGATCCCGCGGGCCCGCCCGCGGTGGCCAGGGCCGTGGCCACGGTGCCCGTGCCCGGCCGGCGGAAGTGCAGGCGTACGCCCTCGCCCTGCGCGCTCGCCGAGAGGGGACCGGTGGTCGCCGGCAGCCCGGTGGGGAAGGGGCCGCCGGACGGGCCGCCCGGGGCCGGCTGGATCCAGGCCAGCACGCTCTGGGCGGTGGCCGCGTAGACGTGGCGCCGGCCCGCGCCGTCGGCCGCCGTGACGGGGTCGCCCTGCAGGGCGGCGCCGCCCAGGGCCTGCCACGTGCCGAAGTCACCGCCCGGGGCCGTCTGCGCGAGGGCGCGCAGGGTGCGCCGGGAATCGCGTACGTACACGGTCATGCGGCCCGCGGGGTCCACGGCGACGGCCGGCGCACTGATCGCCGAAGTGCCGGATATGTCGTCCGTGTCCGGGGTGCCCAGCGACTGCCACGGGCCGAACGCGCCGTCCGGCGCGGCCTGGACGGCGTACACGAGGCCGCGCCCGTAGTCCTGAGGTCCCGGGCCCAGGGTGGTGCGGGTGCCGAAGACCGCGACCCTGCCGTCGGGGAGCCGGACCGCCGTGGCGCCCGCGTCGATCCCGTCGCCCGGGAGGAACTCGGGGCCCTGCCAGGCGGCCTTGGGGCCGGTGCGCGACCAGTACGCCATCCGGCCGTCCAGGACGGCGAAGGCCCACAGCCGGCCGGGAACGCCCTCGGTCATCCAGGAGGTGGTGTCGCCCCGGCCGTAGCGCAGGGTCTGGCTCCATCCGGCGCCGGCCGGCCGCGTCGCGGTCTTGCGGTCGCCGCAGCCGGCGGGGCTGCCGCACCAGTCCTGGTGGTCCATCCAGGCGTAGGTCTTGAGGTAGCCGAGCTTCTCCTCGGCCGCCTGCGGGTCGAGCGTCGGGGGCAGGGAGCTGTTGGGGTAGCTCACGTAGTTCTGGACCGAGAAGTGCGGCCGGTCCGCGGACTTCGCGTAGCGCTCGGTCGCGGCCTGCACGAACCGGGCGCCGTACATGTGGTCCTGGTGGTCGAGGAAGGCCCCGCCGCCGTGGGCCCGGCCGGGAGTCGGGTCCTGCGTGCGTATCGTGGTCGGCCGGTACGTCGCGAAGACGCCCGCTATGGCCTCCACGACCTGATCCCTGGTGTACGAGAACGAGGGCTTGACCGGAGTCCCGGAGGCGAGCTGGGCGCCCAGGGCGGGGACCCTGCCGTCCCACAGTCCGCGCAGGCTGTCCGGATTGTCGCCGGAGATGCTGCGGGCCTCGCGCAGCTGCATCCAGACCAGGTTGACCTCGGGCCTGGCGACGAGGACGTCCACCTCGGCCCGGCCCCCGCCGGCGGTGGGTATGGACTTGCGCTGCCAGGCGCTGGTCCGGTTCCCGGTGGCCATCTGGGCATAGGCGGCGCGGATGCCGTTCTGCCGGGCTTCGGCGTAGGCGGCGTGGTCGGCGGGCCCGGCGGGATCCTGCAGGTGCGGGCTGTGGGCCTCGTTGCGGCCGTCGGCCTCGCCGGAGGTGAGGTAGACGGTGGAGACCTCGACGCCCGTCGATATGGAGCGGCTCAGGTCCGGGTTCATGAAGAAGAGGTCGTCGTCGGGGTGCGCGACGACTTGGAGGACCGTGCCCTCGGTCACACTCGACGGGAGCGCCGCCTCGGGGGCCGCCGGCTCCTGCGCGCTCCCGTGTCCGTAGGCCCAGGTGGTCACCCCGGCGCCGGCGACGGCGAGCGTGGTGAGCAGGGCCGCGAGGCGGGTGCGGCTGGCCAGGGACATCGAGAACGCCTTGAGGATCGGTCCGGTGCGGAATTCCGCCGAGGGGGGTGGGTCGGTGCCCCGATGGCCCCACCGCTTCCGGAGGCGACCGGGCCCGATTATGCCTCGGGTGCTTGCGGCTGACACACCCTCAAGAGGCATATGAAGGCATACAATCCGATCACTCCCATTCATCGGATACATCCCATTTGTCATCATTGGGGATGTGGGTGGGTGCGTTCTGCCGACCGCGGGAGCGTGCCGGGCACCGCTTCTTCCGGGCGCTGCGCCGACGGGGCGGGACGCCGACCGAGACGGGGGTCACACCCGGCTCAACGGCCACCGGCCACCGGCCACGGGCCGGGGGCCGTCGCCGGTGTGCGGCGGCGGCCCCCGGTGGGGTGCGAAGGGTGGATCAGCCGGTGAAGCCGGTCGTGATGGAGGTGAACTGCCAGTCGCTCTGGGCGATGCCGGAGCAGGTCTCCTGCAGGCCGCCGCCGGGGCAGCCGCGGTCGCGGTTCACCGACCAGAAGGCGAGGCGCGCGATGTGGTGGGAGTTGGCCCAGTTGCGGATGTCGGTCCAGTTCTGGACGGTCGTGGTCTCCTGGGTGTCGCTGATGCCGTTCATGCCCGAGATGCCGATGTGGGCGTAGGCGGTCGCGTCGTCCCATCCGTAGGTGGACTTGAGCTTGGCCTTCAGGCCCTCGGTCGCGCTGACGGTGCTGGCGTACATGTCGGTCGAGGCGTTGCCGAAGTCGAACGGCATGATGGTGAAGACGTCGATGCCGGTGTTGAGCGCCTTCGACTGCTCTATCAGTCGGTTGCCCCAGCTGGTCGGGCCGGTGGTGCTGGTGCCGAAGGTCAGGATGGTCTTCAGGCCGGGGTTGTTCTGCTTGACGATCTTGAGTGCCCCCAGGATGCGGTCCTGGACCACGGCGTTCTCGAACTCGTCCGTGTTCTCGATGTCCACGTCGATGGCCTTGAGGCCGTAGGCGCTGATGACCTGCTGGTAGGCGCCGGCCAGGGCCTCGGCGCTGGAGCAGTTGGGGCCGAGCTTGTTGCCCTGCCAGCCGCCGATGGAGGGCACGATGTCACCGCCCGCCGCGCGGATCGAGGCGATGGTGCTCTGGTCCACACCGCCGGTCAGCGGGCGCTGGCCGTCCCAGGACGGGTTGCACCCGCCGGAGGAGAGGATGAAGGCCATGGTGAACCACTTGGCGCCGGTCGCGTTCATCACGCTCGTCGCGCTCGGTGGGTTGCCCCAGCCCAGGTAGAGGTACGGTGCGGCCTGCTTGAAGCCGGTCGGCGGTGTGGTCCCGTTGTCGGTGGTGACGTTGACCGGGTTGGAGGCGGGCGAGCTGTTCCCGGCGAGGTCGCGGGCGCGGACCGTGAACCCGTAGGCCGTGTTGGGGGTCAGGCCGCTCACGGTGACGCTGGTGGTGGTCGAGGTGGCGACCTTGTTGCCGCCCTGGAAGACGTCGTAGCCGGTGACGCCGACGTTGTCCGTGGACGCCGTCCAGGCCAGGGACGCGGTGGTGGAGGTCTTGCCGGTGGAGGCGAGGCTTCCGGGCGTGGTGGGCGCCTGCGTGTCGACGGTGCCGCCGGGTCCGTCCAGGGTGATGTCGTCGGCGTGGTAAGTGCCCTGCCCGTACCAGCCGTTGAGGTAGACCTCGGCGCTGGTCTGGGAGGCGCCGGTGGTGAAGCTGACGGTCAGCTTGGTGTAGGCGGCGGCCGAGGGGGTCCAGGTGGAGGCCCCGCCGGTGACCCCGAGGTAGACGTAGCTGCCGCGGACCCAGGCGGAGAGGGTGTAGGTGGTGTTGGGCTGCACGGCGACCGTCTGCGTGCACTTGGCGTTGTCGGAGGCGCTCGCCGCTCCGGCGAGCGCCTTGCTCCCGCCGTGCACGGGGGATCCGACCACGGAGCCCAGGCCTCCGGAACAGGACCAGCCGGCCGTGCTGCCGGTCTCGAAGTCGCCGTTGCCGAGCAGGTTGGCGCCGAACGCCGCACCGGGAGAGGTCAACACCGCGGCCGCGCCGAGCAGGGTGGCGCCGAGGCCGCAGGCCAGACGGGTTCGGATTCTGGTGCTGGTGCTGGTACGCAAGGAAGTGCCTCCAGTGGGAATGGGGGGACGGCGCGAAGCGCGAAGCGCGGGGCGTACGGCCGCTGGACGTGGGGGAGTCGGCGGCGGGAGGGAGCCCGCCGAAGGGTCGTACGCCGGGTGGGGCAGGGGAGTTGGCTTCGTGGCGACTGCGTGACGGCTTCGTGGCCGGGAACCTAATCCTCCGGAAGGGCCGCCGTCAACAGGTCTGGACCAACTGGAAGTTGGTTACCCCAATCGGAAAGTTTCCTAACCGTGAGGGTTGACAAGGGGGCCGCGTTTTCGCGAGCCTGGCCCGACAGAGTGGCCACACCCGCCCCTAGTGGAGCCCCCGCCGCGGGGCATTTCGGCCCGCCGTGGGGCAGCCGGCCCACGGCGGATCGACAGGCCCACGGCGTGCCGACAGGCCACGGCGGATCGGTGCTCCTCAGCCGATGAGCGCCTCGGTGATCTGCCGCGTGGTCTGCGCGGCGACGCGCGGGTCGGTGGCCGCGGCGTGGACGTACGCGTTCAGTCCGGTGGCCAGGGCCCAGCCGCGGCCCCGGGTCCAGGTGGCGCCGTCCACGCCGAGCGCGGTACGGAAGGCGGCCCGGCTCCGGGCGGACATCAGGGTGAAGGCGATGGTCAGGTCGCGGGCCGGGTTGCCGATGCCGAGGCCGCCGAAGTCGATGACCGCGCTGAGGCGGCCGTCGACGGTCAGCAGGTTGCCGGTGTGGAGGTCGCCGTGGAACCAGACCGGAGCCCGGTCCCAGCCGGGGGCTCCCAGCGCCGCGTCCCACAGCCCGGTCATGGCCGCGGCGTCGAACGCGTCGCCGACCCGCGCGATGGCGGCGCGCGTCGCACGGTCCCGGTCGGCGAGCGGCTCGGCGGTGAGGTCGTCGCGGACGCCCCCGGCCGGGACGGCCACGGGTGTGAACCGCTGAAGGGCGGTCAGGAACCTCGCCAGCTCGACGGCGGCCTCCGACGAGTCGGCCAGTGCCTCGACGGTCGCGACCTCCCCGTCCAGCCAGCGGGAGACCGACCAGGGCCACGGATAGCCGAGGCCGGGCCGGCCCACCGCCACCGGTACCGGGATGGCCAGCGGCAGGTGCGGGGCGAGCCGGGGCAGCCACTCGGACTCCTTCTCGGCGTGCCCGATGACCCCGGAGCCGCGGGGCAGCCGGACCGACAGCTCCTCGCCCAGCCGATGGATCACATGGTCCGCGCCGGCCGGGTCGAGGAGTCTGAGGGGCAGCCCGGCCCACTGCGGGAACTGCGCGTCGACCAGGCGTCGGACCAGTGCGGCGTCGATCACCGGGCGGGTGTGCGAGGCCGTCTCGGTCTCCAAGGACAACTCCTGCCGTCGGCCCGCTCCGTGGCGGCGGGCGGCCGGAGCCATCACAGTGCGCCGCGCGCCCGCCTGTCGAGCGGTTTTCCGGTCGGGGACGATTGCCGGGATCGCTGCCGGGGCGGCCGCGCCGTCACGAGGCGATCATGCGCGCGCTGACCTTCTCTGGACATACGCGCCGTGCGAGGGTTGCCTGGCCCCGGACCGCTCGCGAATCCCCCAAAGAAACTCTGCAAAAATACTTTTGGAAAAGCCTCGGGCAGTTCTACGATCCCGTCATGGTCAGCGAAGAGCGCAAGCGCGTACTCGATCCCGAACAGGACGCGGCAGCCCTGAAGGCACTCACCCACCCGCTGCGCATCCGGCTGCTCGGGATGCTGCGCCAGGACGGCCCGGCCACAGCCAGTGAACTCGCGGTCAGGACCGCGGAGTCGTCCGCCTCCACCAGCTATCACCTGCGGGTTCTGGCGAAGTACGCGTTCGTCGCGGAGGCCGGGAACCGCGACGGCAGGGAGCGCCGCTGGCAGGCGGTGCACTCCCTGACCTCCTGGAGCAACAAGGCCATGGAGGGCTCGCCGGACAGCCTGGCCTGGGTCAGCCTGTCGCGCAGGGCCCAGGTCGAGCACCTGGAGCGCTCCCTCGCCCGGCACGAGGCCGACATCGCCGACGGCCGGCTCGCCCGGGAATGGGTCGAGCCGTCCGGAATGAGCGACCTGATGCCCCGTCTGACCCCGGAGTCCCTCACCGAACTGTGGGAAGCGCTCGACCGGAAGCTGGCGGAGCTGACCGCCCGCGATGCTGCGGATCCGCGCGCCACGCAGGTCATGCTCCTCACCGCCGGGCTGCCCCTGGCCCCGCACGACCCCGGCGCGGAGCCGCAACCCGCCGCCGCAGCGGGGTCGGGCCCGGCGGCGGGCCCCGCGACAGGCCCTGCGGGCACGGACCTCACGGGCACGGACCTCGCAGGCACGGACCTCACGGGCACGGAAGCCGAGGACGCGTCGTGACCGGGCCGCTGCTGGACATATCCTCCGCACGCCGCCGCTACGTCACCGTCTGCGTCCTGTTCTGGCTGCCGCTGGGACTGACCATCGCCCCCCTGATCCTGCTGTTCACCGAGCGCGGCATGGCCATGACCGCCATCGCGGGCTTCTTCGCCGCGCACTCCCTCACCGCCGCCGCGCTCGAACTCCCCACCGGAGGGCTGTCCGACGTCCTGGGCCGCCGCTCCGTCCTGGCCGCCGCCGGCGTCCTGAACCTGACCGCCCTCACCCTCGTGGGCCTGGGCACCACCGCCTGGACGCTCGGAGCCGGCATGGCCCTCATGGGAGCGGGCCGCGCCCTGTCCAGCGGACCGGCCGAAGCCTGGTACGTCGACACCGTCCACGCGCACTCGGGCCCCGACACCGAACTGCGCACCGGACTCGCCCGCGGCTCCTCCGCGACGTCCGCCGCCCTCGCAGCGGGCACGCTACTCGGTGGCGTCCTTCCCTGGCTGCTCGGACTCGGCCCCGAGCTCGGCGATCGACTGAGCGAAGCGAGCTCGGGACTGGTCCTGCCCCTCTCCACCCCGCCGCTCCTGGGCGCGGCCGTCGAGATCGCCTTCGTCCTGTACGTCCTGACCGCGCTGCGGGAGCCGCCCCGACCGGCGGCCACCCTGCGCGGGGTGCTCCGCGGCATCCCGACAACCGTCCTGGAGGGGCTGCGCCTCGGCGGCCGCGACGCGCTGGTCCGCCGGATCCTCCTCAGCGCGGGGGCCGCCGGCAGCGCCCTCGCCGCGATCGAACTGCTGACGCCGGGCCGGGCCGCGGCCCTCACCGGCGGATCGGGATCGGGCGCGGTGCTCTTCGCCGCGCTCGCGTGCGCCGGATTCGTCTGCTCCGCCGTGGGCAGCCACCTCGCGCCGCTGACCGCCCGGCTCGCGGGAAGCGGCGAGCGCGCCGTCCTGGTGAGCCTCGGCACCAGCGCGACGGGGCTGCTCCTGCTCGGCGCCACCGCGGCGGCCTCCGGAGCGGCCTCCATGGTCCTCGCCGTCACCGGCTACGGCATGGTCTACCTCGGCCTCGGCTCGGCGGGACCGAGCGAGAACGACATCCTGCACCGCCGCGTCCCCAGCGCGGGCCGGGCCACCGCGCTGTCCGTCCAGTCGCTCACCCTGCAACTGACGGCGGCCCTCACCGGCCTGGTCATCGGCTCCCTTCCGGCAGGGCCGCTGCCCTGGCTGCTGGGAGGCGCCGTGCTGCTGGCCGGAGCCCTCCTGTGGATCCGGCGCGGCGGGCCCGTACCCCCCGCTCTGCCGACACTGCCCCAGCCGCGGCCCCACTCCCTTCGGAGCCGGCCGGCAGAGGCCCTTCAGTCGCCGGAGAACCCCCAGAAGTAGATCTCCTCGGGCCGGCCACCGGCATCGTGCAGGACCGCGCACCTGCCGAACCAGCTTCGAGCGGCAAGCGGTTCCAGCGCGTTTATGTGTGCCCGGGTGGGGCGGTCGGTCCTGGCCAGCCGGCGAGCCTCGAGGGGCTGGACGGGCTGCACGGTGCAGTAGTCGGGTTCCTCACCCGGCCGCAGCATCCTGTGCATGTCCAGGATCGAGTGCGTCCCTTCCTCCTGGACCCGCTCGTCCTCCCACAACTCGGCGAGCGTCGACGGCCGCCCCCTGGGCTTGCCGCCGTCGTCTTCGGCGTCGGGATCCCAGTAGTAGTCACCCGTCTCGAAGACCCTCCGCCGCAGCGCGTCCAACGCCGCCCCGAGATCCTCCTGGTAAGGAACGTAGTACTCCCACCCCGACGCACCCACGACAACCGCCCCCGTATCCGGTTCCAAGCCTCTGACCGAAGCTAACAGCGGCCACTGACAAGCCCGGGCGATCAGGCGCGGCACCGGGTGGAGCGTCAGACCTGCCGCCGCAGCCACGAGTCGAGAGCCTTGCTCAGGTCGATTGGATGGCGATGGTCCGGCCATCTGGGTCCGTGAGTAGGTGGTGGCCGGGTGCCAGCGGGGGTTTCGCGGAGGTACCGGGAATGGTGAGGCCCAGGCGAAGGACGCTGGTCTCGCGGCCGGGGCGTGCCGGGTAGATCTCGAAGACCGTGCCGTCCGCGAAGACGGCCGCGTAGTGGCGGGGGCCCTGGCCGTGCTGCTCGGTTGCGAAGCGCAGGCCGAGGTCGCTGTAGAAGTCTCGGCATGCTTCAAGCTGGGGCGAGTACAGGACCAGCAGGGTCGCACGGATGCTGCTCGGTTCACTCATGGGGCTCCTGGCGGGCACGGTGAAGCGGACTCTGACGCAACGCGGCAAGGGCCGGACAGGGCGCACAGGTCACCCTGGTCGTGCTGCGGCTGAGGCTGGGGCTGGGGCTCCGCAGGCTGCGGGCCGGCGAGTTCCCGACCAGATCCGCGCGCCGGCCCGCAAGGTCACAGCGGTTCATCGGCAGGCGCGAAGCCTTCCCCACGTCGTCATAGTCCCCGCCACAGGCGCGTGAGGCGGCCGATGTAGGGGCGGGGCTGATAGGGGTCGAAGTCGGGTGTGGCGTCCAGCCGGCGCAGCAGGTGGAACTGGTGGGGTGCGCGCTGGAGGTCGCGGATGGGGGCCCATTCGTCGGCGACGGGCCACTGATTCAGCTGGGTTTGGATACCGGGGTGCCATTGCTCCCAGGTCTTGGCACTGACCCAGCCCAGCTGGCGCAGTTCCAGCTCGTCCTCACAAAGCCGCAAGTACAGTCGTACGGCTCTGAGTTCCTCGCCGACGCATTCCGTGCCGTCCTCCTCGGCGACGAGAGCCGATACGGGGAAGCGGTCGAGGACTTGCCAGTAGCGTGCGATGTAGGCGTCTTCGATGGTTTTGACGCGGGCTTTGGCGGCGCCGATTGAGCCGGTGATCAGTGCGCTGAGGCCGACGACTCCGGTGCCGAAGGCGACCCAGAATTCTGCTTTCACGTTGTGGTGTCCTCAGGTAATAGGGGTCGGGCAGTGCGCCGCCCGAAGGAGCAGCGCCGGGTGCGGGTGTTGGCGCCGTCGTAGCCGGGGAGTCGACATTGTGCGGCACCCACGACAACCGCCCCCCCCGTACCCGGTTCTGCCCCTGCGACCCAAGCCAACAGTGGCCACTGACAAGCCCGGGCGATCAGGCGCGGCACCGGGTGGAGCGTCAGACCTGCCGCCGCAGCCACGAGTCGAGAGCCGCGAAGTCGCCCTCGGTCAGACCGCGGCGGGGATCGACGCGATGGAGCAGGGCGGCGACCCAGGTCCGATCGGTGTCGGTGATCTCGTCGTCGACCCACGCGAACGCGCGCCCGGCCGCCCGATCGACGAGTGCGCGGGTCTTCCAGTGCAGGCCGCTTGCCTCGTCCTGGTCATCGAGGGCGGACGGCTCCGGCCAGACCATCACCGGCAGTTGCGGCAGACCCAGGCGAGGGGCCACGCGCTCGTTCGCGTCGTCCATCCACGTCGTCGCCCAGACGACCTCGCACGGGAGCGCCGCCAGCCGGGGCCCGTGCCCGGGGTCCATCCGGGTCAGCAGCGGATTCACGCCGGCGCCGAGCGGTTCGCCGTCCACCGCGTACGTCGGATACCGCTTCGGCGGCCCTCCGAACGGGATCAGCGGGCCATCGACATCGAGGAACAGCAGCGGAAGCCGCGCGGAGCCGGTCATGAGCGCACGATAGCGACAGATCCCGACGAGCCGCAGCCGGGCCCCGGGGGCGCCCCGAAGCGGCCCACGCAGTGCCACACCCGCTTGAGCGCCTGCTCGTCGTGGCGCCCGGAGCGGACCGCGTCCCCGACGACGCGCGGATCGAGCCGCCCGTCCCGGGCGATCGCCACGCCGAGGTCGACGTACTCCTGCCCGCGGTAGCCGGGATGGCGCCGGAGCTCGGCGACGGCGAGGCTGAACCCCGGATGCCATTCGACCGGGCAGCGAAGGCGCCGCGCCGAGGCTTCCACGGCCGTACCGCGGTAGCAGGGGTCGAGGACCAGGGCCTCCACATCGCGGTCGAGCCGGACCGGCCCGTGCACGTGAGCCTCGACGTAGTCGTCGAGCGCGTCCTGACCGTCGGACTCGGCGAGTCCGATCAACGCCATGCGGGCCGCGACACCGAAGGCGGACGGCTCCAGGAAGCTGTCCGGATAGCAGAACGTGGTCCGCTCCAGCGTCTCGGCGGCCAGCCGGAAGTGGGCGGACCCGAACCGCGGTGCCCCGCCGACCACCTTGCGGCGGAAGTTCAGCGCTCCGTAGACCGGCCGGGCAGCCGCGGGCTCCCCGTCGTACGCCGCGCCGAAGATCCGGCTCTCCCAGCGCCAGCGGTCCCCGCCGGGGTGGGCGGTCAAGCCCCCGTTGCTCGTGCCCGTGACGAACTGCGAGTGGTACGTGCCGTCTTCGGCCAAGGCCTCGAGGATCGGCCTGCCGCCCGCCAAACGGTCCGGGTGGAAGTTGAGGGTCACCCGCAGCCTCGGATCCAAGGGGCCGCCGGACGACCGCTCCGCCACGTGGCGCAGGGCCTGTTCGTGAGGCGCGGGCAAGGCTCGGGAGTTCATCGGCCCAGTGTCGCCGAGTCAGGCGGCGGCGTTCGGGCCCTGAGTGGCCTTGACGTGCTGCATCGCGGTCAGCTTGCGCACGAAGAGCACGGCCAGCCCCGCGGCCACGACGGTGGTCAGGTCCGCCACCGTGCCGAAGGAGAAGACGTCGCGGAACTCCTCGGGCGTCCCGGCCGCCGCGTACCGCCGCGCGAAGTTCCAGCCGAGGATGACGCTGGCGACGAAGGTCAGCCACCAGGCGACCACCGCGGTGCCCGAGGTCTCCCGGTAGGAGCCGTCGCTCGCGTACTGGGTGCTGGCGTCCCAGGTCTCCCGCGCCGTGCGGTACGGCAGGAAGAAGTTCGCGAGCGGGACGAACCAGCCGCCGATGGCCCAGCCCGCGGACTGGCTGAAGCCGTCGGGGCGGAACACCTGGCCGTTGCAGCGGACCCGGTGGAACCACATGAGGAAGACCACGAGCGTGGCCAGGTGGACCCCTCGCAGCGCGAAACCGGTCAGGGTGGTGAGGGAGTCGACGAGGTCGAGGCCGTCTGCCTGGATGGCGGTGGCGGCAGTGAAGAGGCTCGTGCTCCAGCGGTGGTCCGCGATGAGCGTGGGGCAGAGTGGGGAGCATGACGACGTACGAGACGATGGCGTTCCACCTTGAGACCGAGCGGCTGATACTGCGGCCGTGGGCGGAGTCGGATGCCGCCGAGTTCTGTGCCCTCCTCTCCGAACGCGGCAAGGGGACCCCCACGGTCGAGCACATCCGGACGTCCATCGCGGAGCTGCTCACCGCGACGGCGGAGACGGGGATCGCCCTGTTGCCCATCCAGCGCCGTGACGAAGGGGACTTCATCGGCTACTGCGGGCTGATCATCGGCCGCTCCACCCTGGAGGAGCCGGAAATCGCGTACGAGCTGTTCCGGCACGCGCACGGGCGCGGCTACGCCACCGAAGCGGCCGGGGCGGTGGTCGATGCCGCTGGCGCGACCGGGCGGAAACGTCTCTGGTCGACCGTCGGCACGTGGAACACACCGTCGCTCCGCGTCCTGGAGAAGCTCGGCTTCGATCGGGACCGCGTTGCCACGGACGACCGCGGTGAGCACGTATGGCTCACACGCTCGTTGCCGTGACGTCGACGTCGACGTCGACGTCACGGCAACGACCGGGACGGGCCGGAAGGGTCCGTATCGTAGGCGCGAAGGCCGGTGATTCAGAGTCGGGGGCAGGGTGCAGGTCGGGGATCACACCAGGTGGGGCCGGGGTTTCCCGGTGAAGTACCTCCTGGTCCAAGAGGACGAGAACGGCGTGGAGCAGCTCTGGGGGAGGTGCGCGGGCGTCGAAGGGCTGTTCGTCGAACCGGTCCCGCTGCCGCGGGAGGTCGTCACCCTTCGCGGATGCAGCCCCGACGGCGCGCTGAAGGACGTTCTCGCCGAGCCCGATGCCTCGTTCCGGGGGCTCGGTGAGGTGTGCGTCGAGGTCTGGGACGAAGAGCGGCCCGTGCAGTGGTGGACCCTCGTCGACGCGGTGGTGGTGGCCCATCAACCGCACCCGGCGGACCCGGCGCGGTACGACATCGTGGTCGGCGCCGGAGTCATGGCCGACGTGGGGGCGCCGGTACGGTCGGCGGAACCGCGCTTCGAAATCTTCGGGGGAAGGCCGACCGGGAGCATGGGTCGGTGCACCGATGTCGGGGGACTGTTCGGGCCGCGGGCGGAGCCGGCTCCCGTCCCCCTGGAGCTGATCGGATGCGAGGCCGTGGAGCCGCTGCTGACGGGGACTCAGCAACCGCGCCGCTGGACGGGGAACGGGGCCGACCTCCTGGTGCTGGACCGCCACGGTGCGGTGATGGCCTCCTGCGCGGTGGGTCTGGACGTCGACGGAGCGCGCCCGTCCGTGCTCGGCGGCGGTCTCGAGGACATCACCCTCGCCGACGGCGGGGAGGACCGGCCGTCGCCGGCGGTCCGCCCGGTCTGGGAGCAGTGGTACCAGGGCCCGCCGGCCGAGCCCAACGGGTGGGCTCCGTACGACTCACAGGGCAGGGAAGCGTGGTTGGAACTCAGCACCCGTGCCTGGCGGGTGCCCGTGCCCCGGCCGGACCGGTCCGGCGGTGAGCACCACCTCGACGGCCGGTTCGTCACGGACGTGCCCGGCGTGCACTGCGCGATCGCCGAGGCGCTGCTCGGGCCCGGGCGCTATTTCGGCAGGGAGTGGAACGCCTTCAAGGACTGCCTGGGCGGCGGATTCGGAGTGGTCCCGCCCTTCACCTTGATCTGGCACGACTCCGAGATCGCGCGCCGCGCACTCGCGGACGTCGTGGAGGACCTGGAGGGTCGGATCCCCTTCTTCGAGGAGACGGTGCGGCTCCTCGAACGACGGGGAGTCACCGTCGTGCTCCGGTGAGCCGCGGGGATCGGGAGCGGGGCGCGCCCACCGATCGTGCAGGGACAGCCGTCTTGAGGATTCGACTCGCGATCTGTGGAAGCGTGGCCGCGCTCACCGTGTGCGCGGGCACGGTGGCGGTGGCACCCGCACCGGACGGGGCAAGCGAGGCCGGCACCGTCCCGGCCGGCAGCACGAGTCCGTCGGCCCCCTTGCGTCCCCGGGAACTGAAGTTCGCCATGGACGGGGTCCACCGCGCGGGGACACCGGGGGTGTTCGCCGAAGTCCGCGACGCCGGCCGGACATGGCGCGGCGCTTCGGGAGTCGCCGACGTCGCGACCGGCCGTCCCGTCACACCCGACGGCGGCGCCAGTGCGGGTGCCGGTGCCGGGCGTGCCTCGCGGACACAGGCCCTCGTCCCGTAGGAGTCCGTACGGGTTCGGGGAATCAGGCCGGTGACGCCAGGAGTTCCTCCGCCGCGAGCACGGCGTCGTGCGCGGTGGGCCGGCCCATCAGGACGCACAGGGTGTACGCCGCGTCGTCCATGGCGCGCAGGGCGCCGGGGTCCGCGGGCGTGGCCGCCAGACGGGCCTGGCAGCCGCGAAGGCGCGAGAGGACCTCTTCGGCGCGGGTGCGGCTCGGCAGGACTCCGGTCCGCGCTTCGGCCGCGCGGCTCGGGGTCCGTGCCGCCGTGACGGCGTGGCGCAGGGCCCGTTCCAGGAGCGCCGGCAGCGGCGTACCGCCGGGGCCCGCGGCCATTGCCGCCGCGACGTCCAGCACGTTCACGTCGGCGAGGTCGGCCGCTGCCGCCAGGATCTTCTCCGCGTCGCGGACGGAGCACGGTGTCGTGGCCATCAGCATGCCCACGGCCGATGCCGCCGTCGGCCGTGCGAGCAGCGGTCTGCCCGGAGAGCCCTGGAGATCGGCTGGGTGAGACATGGGGGGATCCCTTCGATCCGAGGCCGCGAGGAGCGAGCGGGCACGTACGGCACGTACGGCACGTACGGCACGTAGCGCGGGTGGGGCGCAGCGCGGGTGGGGCGCGTACGGCACGTAGGGAAGCTATGCCCCGGTTCGGCCGCCCGGCACACGGCACGCTCCATCTGGGGGAACCCCCGACCGCCCGGTCCGGGTTCCGGGGTGCTCCCTGCCCGATCAGGTGGGGGAGGGTTCGAGACCGAGGGCGCGGGCGCGTTCGGCGCGGCCTTCGATGAGGTGGCGGAAGCCGGCCAGGGCGTAGCGCTCGCCGGTGGAGGAGCCGGGTCCGGGGATGCCGGCGACGGTGGCCATGAACTGCTGGGGCTGGGCCTGCCAGCCGACGGCCAGGACGCGCAGGCCGAGGCATTCGGCCCGGCGGTGCAGGTCGAGGAGGAGGAGCAGGCCCGCCGTGTCCATGTACGGCACGTGGTGCAGGTCGACCATCAGGACCGCGGTGTCGGCGGTGATGTCCCGCAGGGCCTGGTGCAGCGCCGGTGCGGCGGAGGCGTCCAGACTTCCGATGGCGCTGATCAGCACGGTGTTGCCGCGGCACTCGGTCTCGGTGGTGAACGAAGCAGCCACGATGCCCCTTTCCGTCATGGCCCGGGGCCGGGGTCCCGGACCTGAGGCTGCTCATCCTCGCGCGGGCCGGGGCCAGGCCGGGGTGCGGCGCGCCAGGAACGGGCTCGGGTTGCGGACCGGCCCCGACGTCCGGCTCTCGGTGTCAAGGTTTCCTTGACAAAGAGGATCATGTCAAGGAAACCTTGACGTCATGAGCACTTCACACGACGCCCCGACCGGGACCGGTACGTCCGGAGCCGTCCATTCCGCGGTTGCCTCCGCGCTGGGCCTGCTCGCCCTCGCGGTGAGTTTGATAGCCATGGCCATGGCTCTCGCCGACGACCTCGGGGCGGGCGGCACCGCCGCGCTCCTCGGGGCGGACCTCGTGCTCGTCGCGGTCATGGGCGTACTGATCTCCGCCCTGCGGACCCGGCCCGCCGGCGGCGACGGCTCCGTGGGCGGTCGGGCGCGGCGGGCCCGCGATGAGGAACGGCTCGACGAGCTCGAGCCGTTGGGCCCCTCCGGAGGCCCCGCGGACGCCGGGCGGTGAGCGAGGCCGAACTCCTCAGCCCGCAGGAGGTCGCCGCCATCCGGGAAGAGATCGCGGCTGCCGTGCTCGGCGCCCCGGAGGGGCTCGCCGAGTCGCTGGAGCGCGACCCGGAGGGATTCCTGCGCCTGGTGGCCGCGGCCCGTGTCGGCGCCGAGGAATCCAGCCGCCTCCTGCGGGAGGCCATCCAAGGGGCCAGGGCGGCGGGCCACAGCTGGGACAGCGTGGGCGGGGTCCTGGGGGTGAGCCGACAGGCGGCCCAGCAGCGGTTCGCCGTGAAGCCGTCCGCTCCGAAGGCCGGGCCGGCGGCGGGTGCGGCGGACCGGTCGCACGGGTCGGACCGGGTGGACCCGGCGGACGGATCCCCGGCGCGCCGGGTGATCACCCCGGTCACCGCGTTCAGCGAGCTGGCCGAACTCGACGGGGCCGGGCGCGACGGCTGGCACCTCGTGGACTACGGCCCGTTCTTCCTCGTGGTGGAAGCCTCCGACCGGGTCTGGGAGCACCGACGGGCCTTCGGCGGCCAACGCCGGCGGATGAAGACCGAGGGGTGGACGCAGGTGGGCGCCGGGTCCTTCCCCTGGCGCTACTACAAACGCCCCACGGACCGGCCGACCGAACGCTGAACCAGGGCCTGTTGTGAACGTGCCGACGGGCCGGACCAGGCGATGCCCAAGCCCGGCCCGGCCCGTCGTCCGCTTGTCCCTACAGGTCGAGCTGGTACTGGACCGTCGTGTGTGTGGGCACGTAGTCGAGGCTGTCGCTGATGTGTCTCATGTGCGTGTTGCTGTCGGCGGTGTCGGTCAGGAGGCCGCCGAGGTCTGGATGGTGCCCGTGGGCTTGTCGGATCGACTCGGCCTTCATCCATCGGCCGAGGCCGTGTCCGCGGTGCTCGGGCAGCACGCCGGTGCCGTAGTGCTGGCCATCACCCGTGCCGTTGCCGGGGACGACGAGTTCTGTGAACCCGGCGATCGAGTCGTCGGTGGTGTCGATGGCGACGACCGTGTGCAACTGGTCTCCGCGGTCTTGAACGGCCTTCGCCGCGGCCCGGACCCGGTCCACGTCCCAGGTTACGGTGCCGTAGTCGGTGTCTTCCATGGGCATGTCGTCCATGGCGCGGCGTGAGGCGGCGAACGTCTGGGCGAGGTCGGCGGGGACGGTTCCCCGCCATGACGCCAGCCGGTAGCCGGGGTGCGGACGCTCGATGATCTCGGCGAGGGCGGTGGGGTCCACGTCGGCCAGCGGCAAGCGGGCGAATCTCAAGGTGAGCACCTTGCGGAAGCCGTGGGCCGGCAGGAAGTCGTTGCCGGGCGATCCGGCCTCGGCCTGCGCGCTGACACAGCGCCGGGCGTCGTCCCGGGCGGCGGCCACGGCGGAGTCGAGGAGTCTGGAGCCGACGCCCTTGCGGCGCTCCGTGGGATGGACGTGGAGGGTCAGTTCGGCCAGGTGCGCCTGTCCGCCATCGAACAGGCGCAGAAAGGCCGTCCCCACGGGGATGGAATCGGCGTCGGATGCCAGCCATGCAAGGCGTCGGCTGTGCGCCCCGTGAGCGGGGTCGGTCAGTGGGGTGATGCGAAGCGACAAGGTGTCTCCGTCGTGAGGAGGTGGCAAAGGCAAGTACGCGGGCTCACCCGCTGGGCACTCGTGCGCATGTGCTCCACACCTCCTCGTCGACAGTGCCGGTCCGGAACACCACGGACGGCTCGGGCGAACCTAACTGGCCCACCGGTTCCTCGGCAAAGGGTTATTGAAGGCAGTACGACCGTGGGGTCATGGCCACTCGTCAACGGCCGCGCCGGGAGCCGGCCGACGATCGACATGGGCTTCTGCCCCCTGCCGCGGCGCTCGAACGGATCATGGGGCGGTACGGAGTCGTCCCCGGCCGGGTCGGCAGCATGCAGGCCGCGTGGTCCGCCTTCGAGGAGTTCGTGCAGATCCCGGTCGAGGGGATCGAGGGCCCGGAGAACGAGGGCGACTGCTTCATCGTCGAATGGGGCGCGTGGGACTGGACCGGGGGCCGGCCCGCCGTGTCCCTGGGGCGGCTCCTGGCCGTCGCCGAGCAGGGTGACGAGAGCGACGAGTACGGGCAGCCGCAGTACTGGAAGGTGGAGTTCCAGGCGTCCTTCGCCGACCACCCCGCCTGGGCGAGCCTGCCCGGGAGCGGCCCCGGGGACAGCGGCTTCGACGGTGCCGAGATCGGCCTCCCCAGAGCGGCCGCACTCGCGGACACCCGCCGCTTGATCGAACAGGAGCCCCTCCTCAGGGCGATCTGGCGGTCCGCTCCGATCGACATCGAGGTGACGCTGGACCACGCCGGCTAGGCCGGCTCTTTCGGATCTTGCCGGGCCCGCGACGCCTGGCACCGCGCCTGGCCGCGTTGTCGGGACGCCCGAGTACGTCCAGTACACGCAGCGCCCCTCCGCCTTGCCATGCACGGCACCAGACGCCGCGGGCTCGGCCGACAAGATCCGAAAGAGACGGCCTAGGCCGCCCGCGTCAGCCGATGGTGCCGGGTCGGCCGGGTCGGGCCGCCGTGGCCCGGAGCAGGTCCCGCAGCAGGTCGAAGTCGATGTGCTCCGGTTTGCGGAACCGCAGGCAGACCTTGCCCATGTCCAGCCCGGCCAGCCGTTCCTCGAACGCCTCACGGACGTCGCCGCGCATGAGGTAGAAGGAGACGTACTGCTTCTGGCTGGCGAACGCGATCTCGGCGGTGCCGTCCCGCACGTACGCGGGCATCCCGTACGCCATCACCTCCTCGAAGCCCTTCAGCTCCTCCCGGCACAGCCGCCGCAACCCGGCCAAGGCGTCCCTGCGCTCCTCGGGCACCTCGTCCAGGTAGCCGGCCACGTCATCCGCCTCGCTCTGCACCATTCCACGAGGCTATGCCGCCCCGCGGCGCCGGTCGACCTTTCGAGCACGTCCGGCCGTGCACCCGCGCGCCCACGCGGGGCGCGGCAGGGCGGAACGCGGCAGGGCGGAACGCGGCAGGGCGGGGCGGAAGGAGACCGCCGACCGGCGGAGCGGCGGTTTCACCCGTCCCGGTGGAAACCGGCGCGGTCAGCGGGGGAAGAACCGATTCGCTGCCGCGGCTTCGGCATACGGTCCCCGCGACCCCCTCACCAATCTTGAGGAGACCTTCATGAAGCTTCGCAGCGCCGTCACTGCTGGCCTGGCCGGCCTGGTCCTCGCCCTCTCCGTTCCGGGATCCGCCTTCGCCGCGACCGGAGAATTCAGCTACTCCTTCACCGACGACCAGGACCGGAACCTGACCGTCACCCTGCACGACCCGCAGAGCGACACGTGCGTCAACCTGCCCTACGTCGGCAGCGAATGGGTCGACCCGGGCCACACGCCCCACAACACCACGGACGAGTGGGTGACCGTCTACGAGGGCGCCAACTGTGAGGGCCCCGATTGGAAGCTGCGCCCCAACGGCAAGCCCGCCACGGACAAGCTCAAGGTCCGTTCGGCGTACTTCCACGGCTCGAACTGACCGCAGCCGCCCCCGGGTAGCCCCGGGGGCAGGCCGCACACGGGCCCCTGTTCGAACCGGCCGTGTCCCGTGCGACGATCAGGCCATGGCCGAGTCCCCCGTTTCCCCGGTCGCCGTGCTGGCGGCCCTGCTGGACCGCTCGCTGGTGCAGATCGCCGACGCCTCCGCCGACGCCCGCCGCTTCGACCGGGAGGTCATCCGCCACGCGGCGGACGTCTGGGACAACAACACCGCTCCGTTCTTCCGGGCGGCGACGGCCGGTACCCGCGGCGAGCGCGAGCGACGCGCACGGGCGGCGTTGGAGTGGATGGCCGCCCTCGGCGCAGAGCGCCGCCGGTCATGGATGCGGGAGCAAGCCGCCGCCGCCGGGCACCCGTTGGACGGGCTCCTCGCGCCGGCGAAACCGTACGCGGCGGGTCGCGACCACCAAGGGCTGGTGCGGCCGACGCTGATGGCGGTGACGTCCGAGACGGCGCCGAGCCTGGCCGCCGACTACGACCTGCCGGCGGCCGAGATCCGCTACCTGAGCGTCGAACGGGCCGGGGACCGTCGAGGTGGCCGCCTCGACGGCCACCTCGAACTCGCCGTTCCCCGCTCCTATCCCCTCGACGCGCACACCCCTCCCGAGACCGCGACGCTGGGCATCCGGCTGCACGGCATCACGGAGGTCCGCTTCGATTCCCACGACGCCCGCGGCGCCGCCCTCCGGCCCGCCGCCGGCGGGGGGCCGGTCTCCATCGGCATCGGAGCACGCGGCACGCTCACCGCGGCGACCGCCGACCTCTACCCGGACGACCACCACTGGCACCTGTCCGCCGCCGGACGCCGGGCCTCCGCGGCGACACCGCCCCGCGACAGCGAACCGGCCCCGGCCACCGCCCCCCAGGACGGACACCTCCGCGTCAACGCCGCCGCGGCCGCGCACGTCCTGCACCGCGCCATGCTGGAGATCCGCATCGTCCGCTACGCCGGTGAGGCGGGCCGCGCGCCGGTGCGCGAGCTCCCAAGGGCCTTCGCCGGAGCGGGCGCGGCGGTCCTCGCCGCCGGTGCGCACCGACTGCCCCACCGCGCGGAGACCGCTTTCCGCCGGCTGATCGAGACCTGGGTCCGGCGCGGCGGCCCGGCCCTCGCGGAGTGGTTCGACGCGGCACTGCGCGCGTCGGCCCGTCAGCCGCACTTCCTCCCCGGCCTCCTCGACGAGGTCCGGGCCCGCCGGGCCTTCGACGCGTCGCGGCGGCCCGCGGCGGATCCGGTGCCGGCTCCCGGCCGTCCTCGCGAGGTCGAGCTCCGCATGGCCGCCTACACCTCGGCCCACACCCGCTACCGCGCCCGCCACGAAGCCTCCGCCCTCCTGCACGTGGCCGTGCCGCCCCGCCCCGGTGCCGCCGAGGACGCCCCCTGGTACCTGCGCGCCGTGACGGGCGCCGACCCCGCCCGCTTCCGGCTGCGTACCGAGGCGTTCCAGGGCTCCGGTCCGCACCGGGTCACCGTCGACGAGGACGGGGCCCGCCACTTCGTCCTGCGCGACGGAGCCCTCGACGTCACGACCGGGAAGGCCTGAACCACGGTCCGCCGTGTCCGGCCGCGAACGGCTCCGGCCCTCAGTCCAAGGTCTCGGCGGCCTTGGTCATCGGCCCTCCCGCGTCACCCGTGTTGAGGACCCCCGCCGGTTCCAGGAGCAGGATGGCGGTCTCCTCTTCGGCCACCGGACAGTGTTCGACGCCCCGGGGCACCACGAACAGCTCTCCCGGCTCGAGCACGACGTCGCCGTCCCTGAGCTGGATGGTGAGCCGGCCGCTGAGGACGAGGAACAGCTCGTCGGTGTCCTCGTGGGCGTGCCAGACGAACTCACCTTTGAGCTTGGCGAGTTTGACCTCGTAGTCGTTGAGACGGGCGATCCTCTTCTGGGTCCAGAGCTCATCGAACTGGGCGAGCTTGTGGGCCAGGTTCACGGAGACGTTCGGTGTGATCATGGGACGAGCATGGCGCCGTCGACCGCCCCCGGTCTTGTACGTTCCCGACATGACCAGCGATCAGCCCCGAACGCGGATCAGTGCCTGGCGGCCTCCGGTCGCGGGGATCTCCGAAGTCTTCCACGCCCATTTCACCGATCACGCCTACCCGGTCCACACCCATGACACCTGGGACCTGATGATCCTCGACGACGGATCGGTGGACTTCTCCCTCGACCGCCGCCGGCACGGGGCCGCCGGCACGGGCTCGGTCATCCTGCTGCCGCCGGGCGTCCCGCACGACGGGAAGACGGTCAACCCCGCGGGATTCCGCAAGCGCGTGCTCTACCTCGACACCGGCGTCCTTCCGGAACGGCTGGCGGGGGCGGCGGTCGACGGCCCGGTCCACGGAGACGGACTGCTGCGCCGGCGCATCCACCAGCTCCACGAAGCCCTCGCCGCCCCGGGGGACGAGTTCGAGGCGGAGTCCCGGCTGGCGCTCGTCCGCGAGCGGCTGCTCTCCCACCTCAAGGCCGCGGAGCCCGCGATACCGAGCCGCGGGGCCGGGCGGACCGCCGCCGCCCTGCGCGAGCTGCTGGATTCACGCATACGCACCGGGCTCACCCTGGACGAGGCGGCCGGCATCCTGCACGCCCACCCCACCCACCTGATCCGCTGCTTCAAACAGGCCTACGGACTGCCGCCGCACACCTACCTCACCGGCAGGCGCATCGACCGGGCGCGCCGCCTCCTGCTCGCGGGCCGGCGGCCGGCCGATGTCGCCGCGGCCGTGGGCTTCTACGACCAGGCACACCTGAACCGGCACTTCACCCGCCACCTGAGCACCCCGCCGGGCCGGTACGCGGCCCTGCGCGATCGGGGCGCACCGACGTGACGCGGGCCCCCGGGAGCCGGCCCGCACCGAGGCCGCCCGCCACGGCTGCCCGCCACGACCGCCCGCCGACGCCGCCCGCCACGACCGCCCGCCACGACCGCCCGCCGACGCCGCCCGGCGGGGGAACCCGTGCGGGAACCGGCGCGGCGTCCGGGTTGCGTGAGCGCACGTACACTCGGTCCATGAACCGCACACGCGTCACAGGGGAGAGCCGGCCGCCGGCCGCTCCTGTCGCGCGGGCGGGTTCCGCGGCCCGGACGGGTATCGGCCCCCGGACCGCCTTCGACGGCCAGGCCCCCACGGTGGGCCGCGGCGTCGTGCACGGCCACGGCTAGCGATTCCCCACCGGGCCCGGGCCCGGTCTCCTGCCGCACCGTGCTCCGCACCACCTTCCGCGACGGCCCCTGCCCCGGCGCCCCGGCTTGATCGCCGCGCCCGGACCGGCCCCGTCGCCCCGGAGGGCGACGTACCGCCTTCCCCACACCACCACCGCAGTCCCGACGCTCGTCGGCGCTGCCGCCAGGCGAGGGCCGCACGCCGGGCCGTAGCCGCCTTCGAAGGGACCACCGTGAAGCTGAGCGGTTTGCTGACCGGCCACGAGCACCACGTCATCCAGGGAGACGCCGAATCGACGGTGATCACCGCGGGCACCACCTTCGACGTCGACCGGGTGGTTCCGGGCTCGCTCTTCATCGCCGTGCCCGGCCACCGCGAAGGCGGCCCCGCCTCCATCGGCGCGGCGCTCGCGCGCGGTGCGGTGGCGGTGTTCGTCGACGAGGCCGGAGCCGCCGCCGTGCCCCCGGGCCGGGAACTGCTGCCGGCCGTGTGCTTCGTACGGGTGGCCGACACCCGCAAGGCCGCCGCGGTCGCGTCCGCGCGGTACTACGGCGAACCGGGTCGGCACATGGACATGGTGGCGGTCACCGGGACCAACGGGAAGACCTCCATCTCCTACATGGTCGAGTCGCTGCTGAGGATCTCCGAGGGCGCCGTGGTGGGCGTGATCGGCACGGCCGGCAGCCGGATCGGCGACGAGGTGATCCCGATGCCGCCCTCGGTGCTGACCACGCCCGAGTCGCCGGACCTGCAGTACCTCCTGGGCCGCATGCGGGACCGCGGCACCGCCAGCGTGGTGCTGG
Source organism: Streptomyces sp. ICC4 (assembly GCF_003287915.1). Lineage (NCBI taxonomy): Bacteria > Bacillati > Actinomycetota > Actinomycetes > Kitasatosporales > Streptomycetaceae > Streptomyces > Streptomyces sp. ICC4. The sequence goes on from NZ_CP030286.1 coordinate 2,336,321, forward strand.
AGGCCACCTCGATGGCCCTGCAGACGTACCGGGTGGACCGGACGTTCGTCGACGTCGGCGTCTTCACCAACCTGACCCAGGACCACCTGGACGACCACGGCACGATGGGCCGCTACACGGACGCCAAACTGCGCCTGTTCCAGGGGCTGTGCCGGCACGCCGTGGTCAACGTGGACGACGCCGTGGGAACAGGGATCCCGGCGATGATGCCGGGCGCGGCCACGACCTACGCCCTCGACACGGAAGCCGACTTCAGGGCCACGGACCTGATCGCCGACGCCTCGGGCACCCGCTTCACGCTGCACCACGCCGGCCGGGAGTATCCGGCGGCCATCCCGGTCCCGGGCCGGTTCTCGGTGTCCAACGCGCTGGCGGCCGTGGCGGCCTGCCACGTGCTGGGCCACGACCTGGACGGTCTGGTCGGCGCGCTCGCGAAGATGCCGCCCGTGCCGGGCCGCTTCGAGCGCTTCGTGACCCCCGGCGGCACCTCCGTGATCGTGGACTACGCACACTCGCCGGACTCCCTCGACAAGGTGCTCACCGCCATCCGCGGGTTCGCCCGGGGCCGGGTCATCACCGTCTTCGGCTGCGGCGGGGACCGGGACACGACCAAGCGGGCCGAGATGGGCCGCATCGCCGGAACCCACTCCGACCTGTGCGTCCTGACCTCCGACAACCCCCGCACCGAGGACCCCGAGTCGATCCTGGACCAGATCGCCCCCGGCATCGAGGGCACGGGCACGCCCTACGAGCGGTCCGCGGACCGGCGGCGGGCCATCGGGCTCGCGCTGGCCGCCGCGCGGCCCGAGGACATCGTCCTGATCGCCGGGAAGGGCAGCGAGCCGCACCAGATCGTGGGCGAGGAGCTGCTCCCCTTCAGCGACATGGCGACCGTACGGGACCTCGCCGCCCGGCCGGGCGCCTGAGGGGCGTCAGGTCCGGGCCGCCCCACCGCCGAGGCGGGCGAGGTAGCGGGGCAGGCCGGTCGCGTCCTCGCCCGCCCAGCCCACGTACCCGTCGGGCCGGACCAGGAAGATCCCCTTGCCGTACGGCCCGTACGCCCCGATCCGGTGAACATGCGTGAACTCCGTTTCCACCGGCGGTAGTTCGGCGTCCGTGCCCACGGCGAGCAGGGTGAAGTGCGGCCCCCGGAACAGGTCGAAGAGCCTGCGGCCGTCCGGCAGCGGTCCGTCGGGAGCGCGGTCGCCGGCTTCCAGCGCGCCCGCCGCACCCTCGGAGAGCGGGCCGCCACGGTAGCCCAGGCCGAGCTGGCGGGTGGTCTCGCCGCGCTCCTCCTGACCGCGGTGGATCCGGGTGGACAGGCCCAGCATCTGCGCGGCGACGGGCTGGCGCTCCTGCTCGTAGGTGTCCAAGAGCGCGGGGTCCGCACCGTGGCGCAGGATCTGGCCGAGCTTCCAGCCGAGGTTGTAGGCGTCCTGCACGCTGGTGTTGAGGCCCTGGCCGCCGGCGGGGGAGTGCACGTGGGCCGCGTCGCCCGCGAGCAGGACCCGCCCGGCGCGGAACCGGTCGGCCATCGCGGCGCGCGGCCTGAAATCGGAGGCCCAGCGGACCTCGGTGACGTCCTCGGCCGCGAGGTGGGTGCAGGCGGCGACCACGGCGGGGATGTCGAGGTCCTCGGTCCGCGCGACGAGCTGGTAGTCGTCGGTGCCGGGCAGCGGGCACAGGGCGGCGAAGCCGCCGTCCGCACCCGGGAAGAGGTGCCAGTGGTCGCGGTCCAGGGCGCCGGGACGCAGCCGGACGTCGGCGACGACCATTGGGGCGGGGTCTGCCGTTTCGCCGGTCATGCCGGTCATGCCGATGTCCAGGGCCTTGCGGACCGTGGAGCGGCCGCCGTCGGCGGCCACCAGATAGGCGGCGCGCAGGGTGCCGCCGTCGGCCAGGTGTGCGGTCACCCCGTCGGGGTCCTGGTCGAGGGCGGCCAGGGTGGTGCCGAAGGCGACCCGGCCGCCGAGTTCGGTGAGGCGCGCGAAGAGGATCTCCTGGGTGCGCCACTGGGGCAGGAGCCGGGCGCGCGGATGGGGCTCGGTCTCGGTCGGTCCGCCGACGGCGGCGTCGCCGAGCATGTCGTGCTCGCCGACGGGCCGGCCGCCCTGCCAGATCTGCCCGATGGGGGCGTGGGCGCCGGCGGCGAGCACGGCGTCGCCGACGCCGAGGTCGTCGAAGACCTCAAGGGTGCGCGGCTGGAGGCCCTTGCCCCGGGAGCCGGGGAAGAGGCTGTCGGCCCGTTCGAGGACCAGGGCGCGGACGCCGCGGCGGGTGAGGTCCAAGGCGAGGGCCAGTCCGGTGGGGCCGGCGCCGACGACGAGCACGTCGGGAGCCCCGCTTTCCTTAACGCTGTTAAGTGTGGTCATGGGTACGAGAATGGGCTTAACGCTGTTAAGTTGTCAAGGTGCCGATCGAACGCGAAGAAGAACGAGAAGCGAAACCCGAACGGGCCAGGCTCGACCGGGCGACGGTGGCGGCCACCGCCCTGCGCCTCCTGGGAGAGTTCGGCCTGGAAGGGCTGACGCTGCGGGCCATCGCCAAGGAGCTGGACGTCAAGGCGCCCGCCCTGTACTGGCACTTCAAGGACAAGCGGGCGCTGCTCGACGAGATGGCCACCGAGATGTTCCGCCGGATGACGGCGGACCTGAACGCGGTCCATCCGCCCGGCGACTGGCACGAGGCGCTCCAGGCCGCGATGCGCGGGCTGCGGGACCACCTGCTGCGCTACCGGGACGGCGCCAAGGTCTACAGCGGCACGCACTTCACGGACATGAGCTACGCCGCGCCGATGGAGGCCCATCTGCGGACCCTGGTCGCGGGCGGCTTCACGGCGGCCGGGGCGGCCCGGGCCTGGTTCACCGCGTACAGCTACACCATCGGGTACGTGATCGAGGAACAGTCCATGGGCCCGATGCCCGGCTCGGACGGCGAGGGCTACGACCTGGAGGCTCGCGCCGCACGTCTCGCGGCCTTTCCGCTGGCGGCCGAGGCGGGCCCGGAGATGTTCCGCGACCAGGACGCCGGCTTCGAAGCGGGCCTGGCGGCGGTGCTCGCGGGCACCGCCGTGACCCTGCTCCCGCCGTCCGGGCGGCCGGGGCCCGGGCCGTCCCCCGGCCGGTAGACCCGCCGCCCTCGGGTCACGGCCCGTCGCCCGTTGCGGCGGCCCGTCGCCCGCGGCCCGGGCCCGGATCAGCGGCCGGCCGGCGCCCGGTTCCACCGCATGCGGGACCAGGGGAGGGCGAGTTCGGCCTGGGAGTCCACGGAGCGCGGGGCGAGGGAGTCGAGCGCGGCCGCCTCGGCGTGGCGGGCGTACACGGTGTCCACGTAGCGGTGGCCGGTGTCGGCGGCGACGAAGAGGACCGTCCGGCGGGGGGATCGGTCCCGCTCCCAGCGCGCCGCCAGGTAGCCCGCTCCGGTGGAGAGCCCCGCGAACACCGCGTGCCGGCGCAGCAGGTCGACGCTGCCGGCCAGGGCGGCGTCGAAGGAGATCCAGTGCACCGTGTCGTACGACGCGTGGCTGACGTTCTCGAAGGCGATGGAGCTGCCGATCCCGGCGATGATGATCTCGGGGTCGGCGACGTGCCCGGCACCGAAGGTGACGCTGCCGAAGGGCTGGACGCCCACGAGTTCCACGTCCGCGCCGCCGGGCGGGTCTTCCCGCAGGTAGCGGGCGAGGGCTCCGGTGGAGGCGCCGGACCCGACCCCGCCGACGATCGTGAGTGCGGTGTCCGCGCCGACGGACCGGCGGATCAGGTCGGTCACGGCGCGATAGCCCAGGTAGTGGATCTCGTCGTGGTACTGCCGCATCCAGTGGTACTCGGGGTGCTCGGCCAGCAGTTCGTGGACGCGCTCGACGCGCCGCTTCTGGTCCAGCTTGAGATCGCTGGAGGGCTCCATCTGCTCCAGCGTCGCCCCCAGGACGGCGAGCTGGGTGCGCAGGGTGTGGTCGACCGTCGCCGAGCCGACGATGTGGCAGCGCATGCCGTGCCGGTGGCAGGCGAGCGCGAGGGCGTAGGCGTAGATGCCGCTGGAGCTGTCCAGCAGGGTGTCCCCGCGGCGCACCGCGCCGGTGTCGAGCAGGTGGCGGACCGCGGCGAGGGCGGAGACGACCTTCATGGTCTCAAAGCGCAGGCAGACGAGCCGGTCGTCGAGGCGTATCAGGTCCGGTCGGCCGATCGCATCCGCGATGTGCTGGTCCACTCGGGAACTCCTTGGTCGTCGGGAGGCTGGTGAGGCTGGTCAGGCTGGCGAGACTGGTGAAGGTGGTGAAGATGCGGGCCGCGGGAATGCCGCTGCCGTCCATGGCCCGTACGCAGCTCCGGATCCGGCGGCGCAGGCCCGCCGCGGCGGGGTCGAAGAGCAGGCCGGCCACCGCGCCGCTGTGCGCGATCTGGACGCCCGCGGCCCCCAGCCGCCCGGCGATGGCGCAGAGCGTGTCGAACTCCGGGTGGTGCAGGACCTCCTGCCCGCGCCGGGCGCTGGCGGTGGCGACCTCGCCGAGCAGCGCGGCGTCGCCCGTGGCCACGGCCCGCCGCAGGAGCGTGCGCAGCCGCTCGCAGGCGCGCAGGTCGTCTTCGTCGTGGTCCCGGACCGGCAGCGAGAGGGTGTCCACGGGGGCGCCCCCGCCGAGGGCGCAACCCACGACGACGAGGGGCGGCAGAGCGCGGCCGAGGACTTCCAGTACCCGGCCCTCGCGCTGGGCGAAGAGCACCGGGCGGGTGTCGAGCATCAGCGGATCGCAGGCCAGCTCGGCGCGCACCGCGAGGCGGGCGATGGTTCCGGGCGGCAGCGCCATCCCGTACGAGTCCGCGACCGCCCGCACCACGGCGATGACATCGCTGGTGGAACTGCCCATGCCCAGGCCCACCGGGATGTCGCCGGTGACCCGCAACTCGCCGCCGCACGGCGGCTCCCCGCGCCGCCGCGCGCACTCCTCCACGGCCAGGGCCGCCGCGCGGGCGGCCTTCGTACGGCCGCCCGGCAGGACGGTGAGCCGGTCGGGCGGGGTGCCGGGCCGGCGGGTGAAGGCGGCCCGGCTGCCCGGCCCCGGCATCGGCAGGGTGACCAGGCCGGGGCACCCGCGCCCGGCGGCGTCGCGGAAGACGCCCTGGAGGATCTCGCCGTGGTGGCAGGAGGCGCGCCCGGTACCGGTGCGTCCGGCGCCGTCGGGATCGCCATCAGGCCTGCCGTCGGGCTCGACGCCGGGCCGCCGCGTACGCGTGTTCCCGCGGACAGCCGGGATCACGCCGAGCCCGCCGTCCGGTAGCGGTACAGGGTGGTCGGCCCGGCGCTGAACTGGGAGAAGGGGAACGGCTCCGCCGACAGGGCGGTCACCCCGGAGCCGAGGAAGGCCCTGGCCACGGCGCTGCCCGACTGCGCGTAGACGACCAGGGGGATGCCGCGCGTACGGCAGCGGTCCAGGATGGTGTCGAAGGAACCGTTGCCGAGCGTCATCCCGGTGGCCACGACGGCGTCGGCCCGGTCGAGCACCTCGTACATGTCGGTGGTGACGGGGTCGCCCCACTGGGTGGCCCGGAGGTTCAAGTCGCACGGCAGCGGTTCGCCGCCCGCCTCGCGGATGGCCGCGACCAGCGGGTTGACCACGCCGATGAGGCCGACCTCGGCGCCCGGGCGGATGTCCAGCAGTCCGGCTATGGCGGCGTCCCGGGCCTTCGCGCGGACCTCGGGGGTCCCGGCGGGGAGGACGACCGGCTCGCCTCCGCCCGCGTGGTGCGGGGACTGCTCGGCGAGGTAGGCGTCGAGGGCGGCGATCCGCAGCGGGCGCGGCGCCTCGCGCAGCAGGACGTCGAGCGGTGTTCCCGAGGCGTCGCGGCAGATCGCCGGGTCGATCTCCCCGGCCTCGAAGGCGCAACCGCCGAACGAGCCGCCGAGGCGCACCAGTACGTACTGGTTGAGGTAGGTGGTGTCGCCGCCGGAGAGCCGGGTGCCGTGGTGGATCCAGAAGACGCTGGTCGCCACGAGACCGGAGGGGATCGGGCCGTGTTCGCCGGCCAGCACGGCCGAGACGAGCGCGTCGACGGCGCCCGGGACCGGGGCCGGGACAGGTACAGGTACAGGTACGGGGGCGGATGTGGTGTGCGTACGGGTCGTCATGGGATTCCTTGTCACAGGGCGGAAGGGGGGACGGCGGCGCGCAACGGGCCGCGGTAGACGACCGCGGGGCGGCCCCGGGCGTCGGTGGCGAGTTCGGCGTCGACCTCGAAGATCCGGGCGAGGTGCCGGGGCGTGAGGACGGCGGCCGGGGTGCCGGAGGCGACCAGGCGTCCGTGGTGCATGAGCAGCAGCCGGTCGCAGTAGCGGGCGGCGAGGGAGAGGTCGTGCAGGGCGACCAGCACGGTCTGGCCGGCGGCGGCCAACAGCTCCATCAGCTCCAACTGGTGTTTCACGTCTAGGTGGTTGGTGGGCTCGTCGAGGAGGAGGCCGGACGGCTGCTGGGCGAGGGCGCGGGCGATGTGGGTGCGCTGCCGCTCACCGCCGGACAGGCCCCTCCAGGTGCGCCCGGCGAGCGCGGTGAGGCCCACGCGGTCCAGCGCGGCGGCGACGGCCGCCCGGTCGGTGTCGTCGGGCCCGCGCCAGCGGTCCCGGAAGGGGGTCCGCCCCAGCCCGACGACGTCGGCGACGCGCAGGTCGGTGTCGAGCGCGGAGTCCTGCTCGACGAAGGCGATCCGCCGGGCGATCCGGCGGGCGCTCCAGCCCCGTACGGGCTGGTCGTCGTAGTGCACGCTGCCCGCGCCGGGCTTGCGCAGCCCGGCCAGGCAGCGCAGCAGCGAGGACTTTCCCGACCCGTTGGGGCCGAGCAGCGCGACCGTCTCGCCCGGGGCGACGTCCAGGCTGACCTCGCGGACGACGGGCGTGCCGGCCGCCGACCAGCTCAGCCCCTCGGCGGTGATCCTCACAGGTCACCCCGCCTGCGCAGGACGAGGAGGAACAGCGGTACGCCGAGCAGCGCGGTGAGCACGCCGACCGGGAGTTCCCGGGGCGCGAAGGCGGCCCGTGCCAGGGCGTCGGTCCACACCAGGAACACCGCTCCGGCCAGCGCCGCGCAGGGCAGCAGCACCCGGTGCCGCGGCCCGGCGAGGAAGCGCACCCCGTGCGGGACGATCAGGCCGACGAACCCGATGGCTCCGACGGTGGCCACCGCCACCGCGGTCAGCACGGCCGTCACCACGAGCAGCAGCATCCGGGTCCGCCGTACGTCGATCCCCAACGACGCGGCGGTGTCCGCGCCGAACGCGAGCGCGTCCAGGGAGTTCGAGCACAGCCAGGCGACCGCCAGCCCGAGCGGTGTGACGACCGCGCAGACCACGACGGCGTCCCAGCGGGCGGGTGCCATCGAGCCCAGCAGCCAGTGGGTGACGGCGCGCGTGGTGTCGGCGTCCGCCGAGGCCATCAGGACCAGTGAGGTCAGCGCGGTGAAGAGCTGTCCGACGACCACGCCGGTGAGGACGATGCGGACCGAGTCCAGCCCCGTCCGGCGCAGCAGTGCCAGCAGCAGGCCGAAGGAGAGCAGGGCGCCGACGAGGGCCCCGCCGGTGACCCCGAGGGTGCCGGCGCCCACCCCGAGCACGACCACGGCGACGGCTCCGGCCGACGCGCCCGAGGACACGCCGAGCAGGTACGGGTCGGCGAGGGCGTTGCGGGTGACGGCCTGCAGGACCGTGCCGCAGACCGCGAGCGAGGCGCCGACCAGGGCCGCCATCAGCACCCGGGGCAGGCGCAGGTCCCAGACGAGCGAGTCCACCAGCGGCGGCAGCGGCTCGGCGCCCAGGCCGAGCCGGGAGGCGAGGACCCGGCCGAGCTCGGCCCAGCCCACGTCGGCGGTGCCGATGCGCGTGCCGGCCGCCACCGAAGCGGCCAGGACGAGCGCCGCCGCGAGGAACAGCCCGGCCCCGCGCTGCCCCCGGAGTCCCACCGGATCAGCGGACATACCCGAGGTCCTTCATCCCGGCCGCCAGCAGGTCCAGGGCGTGCACGGAGCGCACGGAGGGGTCGAGTTCGATGCCCGGCACCTCGATGATCTTGTTGTCGCGCACCGCCGCCAGCCGGGAGACCACCGGGTGCGCGGCCAGCGCCTCGCGCTTCTCGCGGGCGCTGTCGCCCGGGCGGCCGCGTTCGGAGAGGTCGCCGATCACGATGAAGTCCGGGTCGCGCTTGGCGACTTCCTCCCAGGAGACCTCGGGCCACTCCTCGTTCACGTCGTCGAAGGCGTTCCTCGCCCCGACGATCCGGCTCATCTCGCTGGGCATTCCCGCCTTGCCCGCGACGTACGGCATGCCGTTGAAGGCGGAGTAGAGGTAGACGACGGTGGGCTGCCCGTCGCCCCGCTGGACCCGCGGGGCCGCCTCGCCCGCCCGGGCGACGGCGGCACGCTGGTCCCGGACGAGCTCGCCGGCGCGTTCCTCGGCGCCGAAGACCTTGCCCAGCTTCTCGTAGTCGGAGAAGAGCAGTTCGAACGGGGACTTCGCCGCCTCGTCGTGCTGCGGGCAGTCGACGGCGCTGACGAAGGTCGGGACCTCGAGGGCGCCGAGCTCCTCGCGGGTGCCGGCGCGGTCCTTGGTGTAGAGGTCGGCGGAGCCGGCCACGACGAGGTCGGGTGTCGCCGAGCGCAGCTGCTCGCCGGTGGCGATCTTCGGTGCGATCACCGGGACCTTGGCGTAGGCGTCCTGGTACCGCGCGGGGATCTTCGTCTTGAGGTTGGCCGTTCCGGCCATCCGGTCCCCGAGACCGAGCTCCAGCAGGGTCTCGGTCGAGCTCTGGTCCAGTGCGACGGCGCGCTGCGGCGGCCGGGCGAAGGCGAGTTCGAGGCCGCAGCTGGTGACGGCCGCGGGTGTGCCCGCGGACCCCGCGGCCGGACCCGCGGCCGGTGCGCGGTCATCGGAGGCGGCCCCGCAGCCCGCGGCCGTGAGGGCGAGGGCCAGGGCGAGGGCAGGGGTGAGCGCGAGGCGAGCGCGGTGGCGCATGGGTTCTCCGGTCTGGAAAAGGGCGTGGGTATTGACGTGCACCCGGCAGGAGTGCCGCCTTCAGAGGGTACTGTAATGGTTATCGTTTTCATTAACAGTCCCGGGGGTCTACCCCGGCACCTGCCGACGACCGAGGAGCACCGCACCGTGGCGACCACGCCCGCACCCGCGACACCCAAGTCCGATCCGCCGCCCGCCCGTTCCGTCCTGCGCGACGCCGCCTTCCTGCGCCTGTGGACGGGGACCACCGCCTCCGGGCTCGCGACCTGGGCCCTGCCCTTCGTCCTGGGCCTGGCGGTCCTGCACCGGGAACTCGACGCCGCGGGCCTCGGCCTCGTCCTCGCGGCCCGCACCGCGGGCTTCCTCGCCGCCGTCGCGGTGGGCGGGGTGCTGGCCGACCGGCACTCCCGGCGGGCCGTCGTCCTCTGGTCCGCCCTGGCGGCCGCCGCCGCGGCCCCGCTCCTCGCCGCGGGCCTCGGCCGGTCCCTGCTGCTCATGACCGCCGCCGCCGCGCTCGCGGGCGCCGGCCAAGGGGCCTGCCGCCCCGCCTTCCAGGCGCTCACCGCCGAGACCGTCGACGCCGACCGCCGCCAGCAGGCCAACGCCGCCATGACCCTGGCGGTACGGACCTCCACACTGGCCGGCCCCGCCCTGACCGCCCTGCTCGCGGCCTTCGTCGACGTCGCGACGCTGCTGCTGGGGATCGGACTGCTCTGGCTCGTCGCCGCGTTCACACCGGCCCGGACCGCCGCCGCGGACCCCTCGGCCACGCCCGCCACACCGAAGGCGCCCGCTCCGGGCTCCCCGCGCGCCTCGCTGCGCGCCGAGTTCATCGACGGCATACGCGAGGCCCGCCGCCACCCCTGGTTCGTCGCCGGCCTGGGCGCCCTGACCGCCGTGATCGCGCTCGGCTACTCCGCCACGAGCGTCGCCCTGCCCCTGATCAGCCGCGACCGCTACGGCACCGAGTGGGTCCTGGCCGCGGCCGTGACCGCCTACACCGTGGGCGCGCTCGGCGGAGCCCTGGTCACCGCCCGCCTGCGCCCCCGCTCGCAGGGCTGGGCCGCCTTCGCCGGACTGGCCGCGTACGGCGTCGCCCCGCTGAGCCTGATGCTCCCCGTCCATCCCGCCCTCGTGATCACCGCCTACGCCGTCGCGGGAATCGGGATCGAACTGTTCAACGTGCCCTGGTTCACGGCCACCCAGCGCGAGGTCGCCCCGGACAAACTGGCCCGGGTCTCCTCCCTCGACTTCCTGGTCTCCTACGGCCTGGCCCCGATCGGCCTGGCACTGATCGCCCCGGCCATCGACGCCTTCGGCGTCACCCCGGTGCTCGCCGTCTGCGCCGCGTCCTGCTTCCTCGTACCGGCCGCGGCCGCCCTGGCTCCCACCGCCCGCCACTTCGGCAGCCCGCCGGCGCGGCGGACGCCCTGAGCGGTGGCTCAGCGCAGCACGGCCGCCAGCAGATCGACGCCCAGCGTCGTCATCTCGGGCAGGTTCAGGCTGTAGCGGACGTAACGGCCGTGCCGCCGGGCCGAGAGCAGGCCCGCACGGCGCAGGACGGCCAGGTGGCGGGAGACCTCCGGGGGTGAGAGCTCCCAGGCGTGGGCCAGCTCGCCGTTGGTGTGCGGGCCGCGGGCCAGGGTGCGCAGCAGCCGTAGCCGTACCGGATGCGCGAGCGCCTCCAGCCGTAGCGTCAGCGTCTCCAGCGGTACCGGCTCCGACGGGGCCGCCCCGGCCGCGGGGTACTGCACCACCGGCTGCCATCCGGGCGTGGAGACCACCACCAGGTGCGGGCGGCCGAAGACGCTGGGGAGGAAGGTGACCCCCGCGCCGTGGGCGGCGGTCGCGTTGTCCTGGAGCTTGTCCACGACGATGCAGTCGCCGTCGGGGGCCAGGGTGACGGCGCCGGAGACCGAGGCGAGCGCGGCCCGGACGCCCTGGCGCTTCAACAGGTCGTTCTTCACGCGCAGGTCGGTGGCGAGTTCCACGGCGACACCCGTCCAGGCGGCGTCGAAGAAGGCCTCCGCGCACTGCTCGAAGGTGTCGCGCACCCGCGCCCGCACGGTGGCCGGATCCGCGAGCAGCCGCTCCGTGAAAGCCTCTTGGAGCGCGCCGCGGGCCTGGGCCAGATCGAGGACCCGCTCGCGCGCCGAGGCGTCGGCGAGCGGCGACCGCGCGCCGAAGTGGACCCGGTTGGTGCCGCACGTGGTGATGAGCGCGGCGGTCACGTACGTGTCGTCGTCGATCCGGTCCACGTCGTCCAGCTCCTCGGCGAGGGTCTGCCGGGGACGGGCGGGAACCAGGAAATCGGCGCGTGAGGAACGCCAGAGGAAATCCGCCTCCCGCAGCCGCTCGGACAGTTCCGGCGGCAGCCCGGCCCAGACGTCCGCGGCCCAGCCGGCGAGCTGCGGGTGGTGCCCGGGCTCGGCCAGCACGTGCAGCATCGCGGTCAGTTCGGCGAGCGGGGAGGCGGCGAACCGCAGCCGATCGGCCGGCAGTCCCGTGATGTCGATCCTCAGCGTCATCCGGTCATCATCGCCGGTCGGAGGGCTCGCACCGCCGTCGGTTGACGATGGGCGTCAACCGACGTGCCCCGGCCCGCCGCCGCACGCACCGTGGCCGCCATGGAAGCAGCCAGCACCAAGACCAAGTCCCGCGCCGGGTCCCGCATCAGGTTCCGCACGAGGTTCCGCGGCACGTCCCGATTCGACTCCCGCACCCTCATCCGCGCCTCCGGAGGCCCCCGCTACGCCGTGGCCCTGGCCGTGGACGCACTCGGTACCGGCCTGCTGCGCCCCTTCCTGCTGCTCTACGGAGTGACGGTGCTGGGGCTGTCCGCGCCGGCCACCGGCACCGCCATGACCGTCGGCGTCGTCGCGGGGCTGGTGTGCATGCCCGCCCTGGGCCGCTGGCTGGACCGGGGCGCGCGCAGCTCGGCCGTGGCGGCCTCGATGCTGGTACGGGTCCTGGGCGTGGCCCTGCTGCTGGCCGCACCGGCCGGGCACGTCTGGCTGTTCGTGGCGGCCGCGCTCTTCCTCGGCATCGGCAACCAGGCGTGGCCGGCCGCCCACGCCGCCCTCGTGGCCACGGTCTCCCACGGCCGGGAACGCGACGCGGCCCTCGCGTGGGGGCGCGCCCTGCGCAACGCCGGCCTCGGCGCGGGCGCGCTGCTCGCCACCGCCTGCCTGGCGGGGGGCCCCACCGCACTGCAGGCCCTGGCAGCCGTCACCGGGCTCAGCTACCTGGCCGCGGCCGCCTTGGCCTGGTCCGTCAAGGTGCGCGCACACCAGGGGGCGTCCCCGGCCGGCCCGGCCGAATCAGCGGACAAGGCCGGCCCGGTCGACCAGGCCGGCCCGGCCGCCGACGGGAACGGCGGGCCCGCACCCCGGACGCGCGCGCTGCTGGCCGCCAACGTGGTGTACGTCTTCTGCCTCAACGTCCCCGAGATCGCGCTTCCCCTCGTCCTGATGACCCAACTGGACGCGTCCCCGGTGTGGTCGGCGGCCATCTTCGTGGCCAACACGGTGCTCGTGGTCGCTCTCCAGGTCCCGCTCACCGTCCTGATGTCGCGCTTCCCCCGGCGGACCGTGCTGGCCATCGCCGGCGTGGTGCTCACCGCTTCGTACCTCGGTTTCCTCGCGGCCACCTCGCTGGGGCACGGCTGGGGACCCCCGGCCGTCGCCGCGGTGTCCGTGGTCTGCACCCTCGGCGAGATCCTCTACGCGGGCACCGCCACCGCGCTCGTCACGGACCTCGCCCCGACGCGGCTGCTGGGACGCGCCCTCGCCCGATTCCAGCTCTCGACCGGTTTCGGCCTGGCCGTCTCCCCGGCGGCGATCACCACGCTCGCACCCCACGGCCCGGCCGCGCTCTGGGGCACGCTCGCCGCCGCGACGCTCCTCTCCGCCGCCGTCATCGCCCGGTGACGCGCACCCGCGGGGCCTTCACGCAGGCCGGAGCTCCCGGGCGATGTCGCGCCGCCACATCACGATCTGCGTGGTCCCGGGGCCGTGCCAGCCCGTTCCCCGGGCCACGGCCAGCCGCCGGTCCGTCCGGGTCCACCACTTCAGCCGGACCTCGTCCTCCGGGGCCACCTGGTACGGGGCCGCGGTGATCGCGACGGGGGAGCCGTCCCGGGTCCAGGAGACCAGGCGGTCCAGCCAGTCGTGGTCCAGGCCGTCACTGCCGTACTGCGTGCAGGTCCACGGGCTGCACCGGCGACTGCGGCGCCGCTGGAGCCACTGGGGGCAGCAGCCCGAGAGGCTTCGTTTCAGCCCGGAGGCCGCCGCCCACGCCGTGATCGACTCCTGTGCGGCGCGCCGGTCCCGGACGGCCTCCTCGTGCCGGGCCAGGGCCTGCGGCGTCAGGGACCTGGGCGGCCCGGGGAGTTCGAGCCCGTACGGCCAGCGGACCGCCCCGCGCTCCTTGCCGAAGACGGCGCCGGGCCCGTCGGCGACCGGGGGCCGGGGCCGCCGCGCCCCCGCGCGTCCGGGCCGCCGTGGTGCGGGGGGTCGGTCCAGGGAGTCGTACCGCCGGCCGGGAACCCGCTCCTCGAGCCCGGGCGCCTTGCCGACGTCGCGCTGGTAGTGCCGGGTTCCGGCATCGGCCCGCGACGTGTGCATCGCCGTGAGCGGGTCGTGGCCGCCGGGAGCCAGGCCGAGTCCGGCCTGGACCCGGTCCAGGCGCGCCAACTCGCCCTTCTTCCGGGGCGCGTCGCACTCCTCGCGGGGCAAGGCGCCGCATTGGGGGCACCGTTGTGCCAGAGCGTAGTCAGCCAGAGGCGGGAACCAGTCGATCACAGACCGAGGTTAAGGGTTTCACTCCGTTCTGTCCTGATTCATCCCCGCGCGTCGCCCCGCCTCCGATCGGTCACCGGCGCAACGCGCTCAGCGGAGCGCGGGGATCACGTCGCGCGTCTCGTCGACCCCGATGTCCGCGCCGTGCCGGGCGAGCGCCCCCGGGGGCGTCTCGTCCGCGCAGACCGTGCCCCGCGCGGGCAGGGCCAGGGTGGCGAGGTAGTCGTCGACCAGCGCGCTGACACACGCGCTCCGGTTGTAGGCGGTGTGTCCTTCGGCCGCGAAGGTCAGCAGCCGCCCGCTGTCCAGCGTCCCGGCGAGGGCCACGGCGTCCTGGTACGGGGTGTCCGGGTCCCCGGTCGTGCCGAGCACCAGGATCGGTGCGGAGCCGGCCGCCCGGTAGGAGCCCTCGAAGCGGCTCGGCCGCTCCGCCTGCCACTGGGCGCAGGCGGGCGCGTGGTTGTGGTCGTAGGTGGGCGGCCCGAGGCCGATGGGGGGTCCCAGCAGCGGAGCGGCGGCGACGTGGGCGCCGACCAGCGCGCCCAGGAGCGGGCGGCTGGTCGGATAGACCCGGTCGGCGCACTCGACGGCCAGGTTGACGTTGAGGAAGTCGAAGGACGCGGGTGAGGGCGGGGACAGCAGGAACGAACCCTTGTGCGCCTGGGCCGCCCGCAGGGCCTCTCCCAGGTAGGGCCAGACCTCCTTGCCCGAGTTGATGTTGAACATCAGGCGGTAGGCCAGGGTGTAGCCGGTGGCCGGGCGCCCGCTCGCGGTGATGACCGGGTCGGCGTCCAGCGCCCGCTTGAGCCGCTCGAAGGCCTGCCGGGGCTCGCCCTCGCCGAAACCGCAGGCCGCGGCGTTCTGCGCGCACCAGTCGAAGAACCGGCCGACCGCCGTGTCCAGGGCGACGAACTGGGCGGCGTCGTAGGCGTACGGCACCTCCGCGTAACGACGCGGATCGTACGCCCCGTCCAAGACCATGGCGCGGACCCGCCGGGGGAACTGCGCGGCGTAGACGGTGCCGACGTAACTGCCGAAGGAGCGGCCGTAGAAGGTGAGCGACTCCTCGCCGAGGGCCTGGCGCAGCAGGTCGATGTCCCTGGCGTTCGACCCGGTGCCGACGAACGGCACGAGGTCGCCGGAGCGTTCGCGGCAGGCGGTGGCGAATTCGAGGCCCTGCCGGACGGCGGATCCCAGGGCTCCCGGGCCGGGCACACCGCGCGCGGCGTCCACGGCGGCCGCGTACTCCTTGTCGTTCCAGCACTCCACCTGCCCGCTGCGCCCCACACCGCGCATGTCGTACCCGACGACGTCGAAGGAGCCACGGAGTGCGGCGGGGAGTGCCTCATAGCTGTCACGGGCGAAGTTCACGCCGGAGTTGCCGGGTCCGCCGGGGTGCAGAAGCAGGACGCCGGTGCGGTGCGCCGGGTCGGCGGCGAGCCGCCGGGTGACCGCCAACGCGACCGTACGGCCGGTGGGTTGGCGGTAGTCCAGTGGTACGAGAGCGGTCGCGCACTCGAAACCGTCCCCGGGGTCCTCGCAGGGGCCCCAGGCCAGAACGGGCACGGGCGGGGCGGCGGCGGTCGCCGCGGAGGCGGCCCGGGGCGCGGCCCCGAGGAGTGCGGTGACCGCGACCAGAGCGAGGGCCATGCCCCACACCGCCCGCTTGCGCAGGTCATCCGATAAACGGCTCTGCATGCGGTGAACTCCCTTTGCTGCAGGTCGAAAGGGCAGCGCACAAGGTCGGGGGCACGTGCGGGTCGCCCGCGCTCGGCTGAGCGGCACGCCCAGGTTCGCACCCGTGGGAGCGGCCGGGATAGACGACGGGCCGGACGGGATGCGGAAGGGACGCCTCGGGTGGCCCCGTCGCCGACGGCCCGTCGCCGCCGCTCTCTTGGCCGCCGCTCTCTTGGCGAGCGGACCGCATCCCCGGCGGGCATCGGGGTGGTCGTGGTGTGGCGGGTGGGTGATCCACGGGAAGAAGAGGCATGTCGTGCGTCTGTGCGATGCGGGCTCTAGTCTTCTGTGGCGCATGACCTCACTTCGCCGTCCTCGGCGTGCCCGTCTGATCGCCGTGTGTGTTGCCTGTCTCTTTTACACTTCT
>NZ_CP030286.1:2352243-3211200 GCF_003287915.1 Streptomyces sp. ICC4
GAAGGGGGCGGGGTGCGGCTGGGGGCGGTTCTCCTGGGGGTACTCGCCTTCGCGGCGGAAGTTCTCGGTCATGGATACGACTGTGTCCGCGGATCATGAGAGCCGTCTGAGTCCCCGCTGAGAAGCCCGACAGAACCGCGTATGCCCGATATAAGCCCGCACTGGGCCCGTTGACCGCCGACGGTCTGGAAGATCGCGTCGAAAGGGGACGTGTCAGCGGCAGCCGCAGGAGCGGCGGATCACCAGCGCCGACGGGAACTGCTTCAGGCGCTCGCGGCGGGAGCCGGCCACCCGCAGGGAGTCGTCCAGGACGAGGTCCACCGCCGCGCGGGCCATCGCCGGGCGGTCCGAGGCGATCGTGGTGAGCGGCGGGTCCGTCAGCGCCGCCTCCTTCACGTCGTCGAAGCCGGCCACGGCCAGTTCCCCGGGCACGTCGATGCGCAGCTCGCGCGCGGCCCGCAGTACGCCGATCGCCTGGTCGTCCGTGGCGCAGAAGATCGCCGGCGGCCGGTCCGGGCCGGCCAGCACCTCCAGGGCGACCTTGTACGCGTCGTAGCGGTTGTACGGCGCCTGGAAGAGCCGGCCCTCCACCGAGCGGCCGGATTCGAGCATCGCCCGCCGCCAGCCCTCGACGTGGTCGGCCACCGGGTCGCCGACCTCGGGGGTGTTCTCGACGCCGCCCAGGCAGGCGACGTACGGGTGCCCGTGCTCCAGCAGGTGCCGGGTGGCGAGCTGCGCGCCGCCGATGTCGTCCGTGACGACCGCGACGTCGTCGATGGCCTCCGGGCGCTCGTGGAGGAGGACGACACGGGCGTCCCACGCCTCGATCTCGGTGGCGGCCCGCTCGCTCATGCCCTGGCTGACCAGGATCAGTCCGGAGACCCGCATGCCGAGGAAGGCCCGCAGGTAGTGGACCTCGCGCTCGTCGCGGTAGTCGGAGTTCCCGACCAGCACCATCTTTCCGCGCTCGGCGGCGGCCTGTTCGACCGCGTGCGCCATCTCCGCGAAGAACGGCTGGCGGGCATCGGGGACGATCATGCCTATGAGGTCGGTGCGCCGGGACGCCATCGCCTGCGCGACCCGGTCCGGGCGATAGCCCAGTTCCTTGATCGCGGCGAGGACACGCTCGCGCGTGGCCGGGGCAACCGGCCTGGGTCCGTTGTTGATGACGTAACTCACGACGGCGGTGGAAGTACCCGCAAGTCGTGCCACATCATCCCGCGTCACCTTGGCCACGCGCGGCAGTCTACGCGGGGTGACCTACCTCTGGGCAGGGCGTCCGGAGGAGGTCATTCCCACAGCCCGTCTAGTCCATTCGGGTGAGCGCCGCCGCGGCCCCTGCCGCGGCCTCCGCCGCCGCCTTCGTGGCCGCCTGGGCCGCGGCCTCCGCCGCCGCCCGCTCGACCTTCTCCGGGGTGACGAAGCGGTAGCCGACGTTGCGGACGGTACCGATCAGCGACTCGTGCTCGGGGCCGAGTTTCGCGCGCAGCCGCCGTACGTGCACGTCGACCGTGCGGGTGCCGCCGAAGTAGTCGTAGCCCCACACCTCCTGGAGGAGCTGGGCGCGGGTGAAGACGCGGCCAGGGTGCTGCGCGAGGTACTTGAGCAGCTCGAACTCCTTGAAGGTGAGGTCCAGGACCCGCCCCTTGAGCTTCGCCGAGTACGTCGCCTCGTCGACCGACAGGTCCCCGTTGCGGATCTCCATCGGGGAGTCGTCCGAGCCGAGCTGCTGGCGCCCGGTGGCCAGGCGCAGCCGCGCCTCGACCTCGGCCGGTCCGGCGGTGTCGAGGAGGACGTCGTCGATGCCCCAGTCGGCGGTGACGGCCGCGAGGCCGCCCTCGGTGACGACGAGGATCAGCGGGCAGCCGGGCCCGGTGGAGCGGAGCAACTGGCACAGCGACCGCACCTGGGGCAGGTCGCGGCGGCCGTCGACGAGGATCACGTCGGCGCCCGGGGTGTCGACGAGGGCGGGGCCCTCGGCCGGAGCCACCCGGACGGTGTGGAGCAGCAGGCCGAGTGCGGGCAGCACCTCGGTGGACGGCTGCAGGGCATTGGTCAGGAGCAGGAGGGAGCTCATGCCCGACCACCTGCCCGGTTCGGGCGGTGGGGTGCGTGCTTGTGCGCACACACGGTTCGCTGGTCCATCACGTCGGTTCCTCCTCGGTCCCGTCGAGGACTTTCGCGGCACTGCTTCGTACGACTTGCCCGGTGTCCGCCGTTCCCCGCGCCCTGAGGTCCGGGTGGACACCACTGTTCTCGGTTCGTTCAACGTGCTGAAAGCACAAAAGGACCCGGGGGCTACGTTGCCCGGATCCTCTCGGCAGCAGAATAGCCCACCCACCCCCGCGGGGCCGAGGGCTGGAGCGGAGGCTCTTCTGTGGTTCGCACCACCCCCGCGACCTGCTCGTGCGCTGGTTTCACCGGATCGACGGACTCCCCGGGGGCCGCTCGGGCGCACGCGGGGCGCGCGGAGGCACGCCGGGATCGGCGGCGCGAGGGTTCATGATGGAGGCCGACGGCAGAGCGCCGACGAGAGGAGCGTGCAGTGGCAACCGGAACCATCCGCTACTGGGCGGCGGCCAAGGCCGCGGCCAAGACGGCGGAGGAGCCGTACTCGGCGCGGACACTGGCCGAGGCGCTCGACGCCGTACGGGAACGCCACCCCGGGGAACTCACCCGGGTCCTGCTGCGCTGCTCCTTCCTCGTGAACGAAGAGCCGGTGGGCAAGCGCCCGCACGATTCCGTCGAGCTGACCGAGGGGGGCACCGTCGAGGTGCTCCCGCCGTTCGCGGGCGGGTGAGCGGAGTCCGATGAGCACGCCCGAGGAACAGCAGCAGGAGCAGCAGCGGCAACAGCGGCTGTACGAGCAGCAGCAGGCGCAGTACCTGGACCCGCAGGCGCAGTACGGGGACCAGCAGGGCCGGTATCCGGACCCGCAGGGCCAGTACCAGGATCCGCAGGGCCAGTACCAAGGCCAGCAGCAGTACCCGCAGCAGCAGCTCGAGCAGCCGGACCCGTACGGGACCCAGACCTGGCAGGCCTCGACGTGGGACACCTCCCACCAGCCGGTCCAGAGCCCGCTCGACGGCGTCCCCGCGCAGTACCCGGACCCGTACGCGGCCGCGCCGGACCACTGGTTCCGCGAGGAGCCGCAGGCCCCCGCGGACCCGCAGGCGGGCCGGGCGCAGCCCCAGGGCCCGGCCGACGGGCCGGCCTGGGGCGAGGCCGCCTACGCGCCCTCCTACCCCGGCTCCTACCCCGGCCCGATGGACCCGCCGCAGCAGGTGAGGGAGACGGCCGCGCCGGACCACTGGTTCCGCGAGGAGCCGCAGGCCCAGGCCCAGGCGCAGCCCCAGGCGCAGGAGTGGGTGGACCCGACGGCCTACCTCCCGCCGCAGGCCGCGGCGGCGGCCGCGGCCGACCCGGCGCAGGCTCCGGGACCGGCACCCGCGCAGGCACCCGCCCCGGAGCCGGGGACGGCCGAGGAGGAGCCCGCCTGGTCCCCGCCCACCCTTGCCGGCAACACCCTGCGCGCGGTCGACCCCGCCCAGGCCCGCGCGGAAGGCCGCTCGCCGATCATCGACCCGGGCCCGCAGGCGGCCATACTGACCGCCGCCCTCGGGCTGGTCATCGCCGCGGCCGCGGCCCTCGGCAAGCTCGCGCTGCTCGCACCCCTGATCGCGCTCCAGGGCCTCACCGCGGCCGGCTGGTTCCGGCTGAACGGCATGTGGCCGGCCCGCCAGGGCATCGCGCTGGCCTTCGCCGGGGCCGTCGCCGCCGACGTGGCCGTGCTCGCGGTGGACGAGGCGTACGGGCCCGGTGCGATCATCGGCACGCTCGGCGCCTGGGTGCTGCTCACGCTGGTGCTCCAGCTGCGCAGCCAGGCCGATCCGGACGAGCGGATGTACGGGCTGATGGCCTCGGTGGCCTCGGCCGCGCTGGCCATCGTGTGTGCCGGCTACCTCGCGGCCGGCTCCGCCGCCGTGAGCGTGGGCGCGGCCGCCGTGGCGGTGGCCGTCTTCGCCCGTGCGCTGCCGCTGCCCACCGTGCCCTCGGTCGGCGTCTCGCTGGCCGCCGCGGCCGGCGCGGGCATCGCGGTCGGCGGGCTGACGTCCGTCGGCGCGGGCGGTGCGCTGATCGGCCTGACGGCCGGGGTGTGCGCGCTGATCGGGCTGCGGGTGGCGGCGTACGACTACCCGTCGAAGTTCGTCCACATGACGGCCGGTGTCGCGCTGCCGCTGGC
This sequence comes from Streptomyces sp. ICC4, assembly GCF_003287915.1. Classification (NCBI taxonomy): domain Bacteria; kingdom Bacillati; phylum Actinomycetota; class Actinomycetes; order Kitasatosporales; family Streptomycetaceae; genus Streptomyces; species Streptomyces sp. ICC4. Next base: position 2,356,487 of record NZ_CP030286.1, read on the forward strand.
CGCGGCGGCTCCGGCGGTCTACCTGATCGGCCGGGTGGTGGGCTGAGGCCCCCGCACCCTCCGGCCCCCCGCAACCCCACCCCTCCGATGGCATGTTCACGGCGCCCTGACGCCGGGTCATGGTCCACTGTGTCGCTGAAACCGATCGTCTGGGGGGTGGGCACGTGCGTGTCCTGCGTGTCGTTGTGATCATCGGGGTGGTCCTCGGCGGCCTCTTCGTCGGCCTGGACCGCTGGGCGGTCGGCTATGCCGAGGACCGGATGGCCGACCGGATACGGGCCTTCCAGGACCCGTCGGTGGGGGTGGACGTGGACATCCACGGGTTCCCCTTCCTGACCCAGGCGCTCTCCCGCGACCTCGACCGGGTCGACCTGAAGATGGACGGCCTCGACGTCTCGACCGAGGAGGGCCGCAAGACGCACCTCTCCCGGCTCGAGGTCGCCTTCCGCGGAGTGGAGCTGAACGGCGACTACACGGGCGGCACCGCCCGGAGCGCCGAGGGCTCGGCCACGGTCACGTACGCCGATCTGAGCGCGGCCGCGCAGCCGGGGGTGACCGTCGCCTACGGCGGGGCTCCGGGCAAGGTGAAGGTGACCGCGAGCGTGGAGTTCCTCGGCAAGACGCTCAGCCGCAGCGTGGTGTCGACGGTCTCCCTCGTCGACTCCGGGGACGGCAAGGGGGCGAAGACCGTCCGGGTGCGTGCCGACCGGGTGCCGGGCGAGGGCCTTCCCGGGATCGAGGCCGCGGTGCGCAAGAAGACCGACTTCGAGCGGCGGCTCGACGGCGGTCTGCCGTCGGGGCTCGGGCTGACGGCGCTGACCTCGGACGAGGCGGGCATTCACCTCACCGTGGGCGGTGCGAATCTGAAGTTGGCCGGATCGTGAGACGGGTCGGTCCGATCCGCAGATGGGAGGGGCCGTACGAGGGCCCCCGGAGGCCGTGGCGGAGCCGTCGACCCCCATCTGATCCCACTATGCGGACGATCCTGTCTCGGTATATGACACGGCGGTGACAGGGCGGCCGATTCGTCCCTACGATCCATGGCTATGAAGCATCAGCAGGCGGACCTCACGAAGCGACGGGCAGTAGACCTGTGTCGCGTCGCCGCCATGCTCTGTCGATCCATGTGACGTGTGAGCGCATCCCGCTCCATAGCCGGACGACAGCCTTCCGCTTTCCCGTGTGACCACTACTGCTCCCGCCCTCCTGACGCCTCCCCGCAACAGGATCCGTCCGGGGGCACCTCCCGGCGGTAGCTGGGGGAGCACCCGGAAGCACACGCACCCAGCACCACCAGCACCACCCCGCCGCACACTGCCCCGGAGGAGAACACCATGAGCCGCAGCGACGTCCTTGTAGACGCCGACTGGGTCGAGGCCCACCTGAACGACGCCAACGTCGTCATCGTCGAGGTGGACGAGGACACGTCCGCGTACGACAAGAACCACATCACCAACGCCGTCCGGATCGACTGGAAGAGCGACCTCCAGGACCCGGTCCGCCGCGACTTCGTGGACCAGGAGGGCTTCGAGAAGCTCCTCTCCGCCAAGGGCATCTCCAACGACGACACCGTCGTCCTCTACGGCGGCAACAACAACTGGTTCGCGTCCTACGCCTACTGGTACTTCAAGCTCTACGGCCACCAGGACGTCCGCCTGCTCGACGGCGGCCGCAAGAAGTGGGAGCTCGACTCCCGCGACCTGGTCGACGGCACCGAGGTCCCCAGCCGCCCGGCCACCGAGTACAAGGCCAAGGCCCAGGACACCTCGATCCGCGCCTTCCGTGACGACGCGGTCGCCGCGATCGGCACGAAGAACCTGGTCGACGTCCGCTCGCCCGACGAGTTCTCGGGCAAGCTGCTCGCGCCGGCGCACCTCCCGCAGGAGCAGTCGCAGCGTCCGGGCCACATCCCGAGCGCCCGCAACATCCCGTGGTCGAAGAACGCCAACGACGACGGCACCTTCAAGTCCGACGAAGAGCTGACGGCCCTCTACCAGGCCGAGCAGGTCGACCTGGCGAAGGACACCATCGCCTACTGCCGCATCGGTGAGCGCTCCGCGCTCACGTGGTTCGTGCTGCACGAGCTCCTGGGCCAGGAGAACGTCAAGAACTACGACGGCTCGTGGACCGAGTACGGCTCGCTGGTCGGCGTGCCGATCGAGCTCGGCGCCAACAAGTAGTTCCGGGTACCCAGCGTTCCGGGTACCCAGCGTTCCGGGTACCCAGCGTTCCGGGTACCCAGCGTTCCGGGTACCCAGCGTTCCGGGCACCGAGCATTCCGGGCACGCGACGCCCGTAGTCATACCTCTCTAGGACAGGACAGAGAACATGTGTGGAGCACAGATCGGCGGGCCCGACCTCGCGACGCTGAAGCCCGGTGAGACCGCCATCCAGGGTCAGGTGACCAAGGACGGCGAGCCCATCAGCGGCTACGTCCGCCTGCTGGACTCGACCGGCGAGTTCACCGCGGAGGTCCCGACCTCGGCGACCGGCCAGTTCCGCTTCTACGCGGCCGAGGGCTCCTGGACGCTGCGGGCGCTCGTGCCCGGAGCCCAGGCGGACCGCGCCGTGGTCGTCGTCGAATCCGGCGGCGTGACGGACGTGGCGATCGCGGTCTGAGTACCGCACTGGTGTGACGAAGGGCCGTACCCCGAGGCCGGGGTGCGGCCCTTCGTGCCGTTCCGGGGCGGGCGGCCCTACGCTGGAGGCATGTACGCCCGGCGCCGGCGCGCCTACTTCCTGCTCATGGGCGGATGCCTGTTCCTCTTCGTCTCCGCCTGGTCCTTCGTGCGCCTGTGGTCGGTCGAGGCCGCGGTCGCGCTGTGCGCGGTCGCCATGGTCATCCCGCCGGTCGCCGCGATGGTCGCGAACCGGCGCGGGCCCGACGACCGCTGGTGGGACGACCCCTCGGGGGACGCGAAGTCCGACGAGTGGTGGGACGAACTGGATGGAAAGCGGCGTCCCGAGGACTGAAACCAGTCGAGATAAAAATGTAATAAGCATGCGTACAACATCATCCCGCAGCAAGGTGTCATCTCTGTACGCGGTCAATCGACCCGCGACACCAGTCCTGTGGGGGAACTTCCCTTGGAACACGAACAGACCCTTCCCGACCAGCGGAAAGAGGAGGAGAGCACCCCGGAACAGGGCACTTTGGACCTCGTCGCGGCCACCCCCCGACGCCGTCGCGGGCGCCGTACGGTCCTCCTGATCGCCGGCGCGGCCGTCCTCGGCGTCCTGGCGGGCACGGTCGCCGGCTACGCCGTCCAGTACGACCGCGAACCGACGCCGCTGGCGCCGCTGGCCCAGGCGGACCTGGTGTCCCCGAAGGCGCTCGCGCCCGACGACGCCACCACGAACAAGACGATCAACGCCAACCGCTGGCACAAGACGGACGACGACCTCGCGAAGCTGCTGGTCGAGGCGCCGGGCGGGGCGAAGGCCGAGGGTGCGGGCTACGAGCCCATCGAGTACTTCGCGACCTTCTTCAAGCAGCCGGACCGTCAGCTGGGCTACCTCGCCGAGCAGGACATCCGGCGGATCGCCTCGGTGAGCTGGGCGGTGGACGACACCACTTTCGTCGACGTGCGGCTGATCCAGTTCAACGACCGCTCCGGGGCGGACGACTACCAGACGAACCAGTCCGACTACATGCCCCAGGTCGAGTACGCGGGCAACGGCGGCGTGGACATCCCGGGCACCCCCTCGGACCTCGGGCACGTCTGGGTGGACTCCAAGGCCGACGAGAAGCCGGGGTACCTCCCGATGCGCGGAGCGCGCGCCATCGCCCGCCGCGGCGACATCGTGCTCGACATCCAATTCGTGAACAACCGCGGCAAGATCAGCGAAGGCGACGTCGTGGACCTGGCCAAGCGACAGCTGGAGCGACTGTGACCGAGCCGCAGAACGACGTGACCCCGGACGGGGCAGCGGCCCCGACCCCGTCGCCCGAGGCAGGCCCGGCCCCCGAGGCGGCCCCGGCGCCCGAGGTAGCCCCGGCGCCCGAGGTAGCCCCGGCCCCCGAGGCGCCGGCAGCCCCCGAGGCAGCCTCGGCCCCCGAGGCAGCCTCGGCCCCCGAGGCGGCCCCGTGGGGGGCCCATCTCGCCGCGCCCGCCCGGCCCGCGCGCAAGGTCAACCGCAAGACGATCGTCCTGATCGCCGCCGGCGTGGCCGCCGCGGTGCTCCTGGGCGGCGGCGCATGGGCGTCCTCCGCGATCGCGGACGCCGACCGGGACGCGCCCACCGCCTACTGGATCCCCATCGGCGAGGAACCCCCGAAGCGCGAAGCGCCCGGCTCCGTGCCGACGAACGCCATCTCGGGCAAGCTGCTCCCGCTCCCGTCCGGTTTCGTCCTCGGCCCGGACCTGGAGGAGGACGGCAACAACTTCTTCGTCTCCGGCGAGAAGGCGGTCGAGGGCATGAAGGAGACCCGCAGCGGCCTGACCAGCTCCGAGCGCAAGGACCGCGACAAGACGCTGGCCGAGCTGAAGCTCAAGGGCCTGGCGGGGCGCAGCTACGTCAACGAGAAGAGCAACTGGTACGCCGAGGTCCGCATCATGCAGGCCGACCCGAAGGCCGTGGGCGCGTTCTCCGAGGTCAGCAAGAAGTTCCTCGACTTCACGGGTGACGGCCGCGAGGCGCCGAAGGTGGACGGGTTCCCGGACGCCAAGTGCTCCTTGGAGGCGATCGGCGAGAAGGACAAGGAAAAGATCGATTCCATCGACTGCGTGGCCGTCGAGGGCGACGTGATGGTCACCTTCCGCGCCTACGGGCCCAAGCCCTTCTCCACCGCCGATGCCGTCACGTTCTTCAAGAACCAGATGAGCCACCTGAAGTCCCCCGGGGAGTCCGTGTGACCGAGCAGAACACCACCGGAGCCGCGCCGGCGTCCCCCGAGGACGCCGTGCCGCAGCCCGCCGTGGCCACGGACGCGGTCCCCGACGCCGCCCCCGACGCCGCCGTCGCGGCCCCCGCGCAGGCTCCCGAGCCCGTGGTGCCCGCCCAGGCGGCGGCGCCCGCGGTCGAGAGCGCCGGCCCCGCGACCGAGGGGTGGGCGGCCCCGGCCGCCCCCGTCGCCCCCGCCGACGCGGCGGCGCAGGCCGACGCGTTCGCCGCCGACCCGCTCGCGGCCAACCCCTTCGCGGCCCCGGAGGTGCCGGCCGCGCCCAAGGACCGCCGCAAGCTGTTCGCCGCGCTGCGCTGGACCGCCGCCGTCCTCGTCTTCGGCGCCGTCGGCACGGGTGTCGCGTACGAGGTCACCCAGCCGGAGCGCACCGACATCCCGGGCCTGTCCACCAAGGCCGACGGCCGCTGGACCTACCCGGCGCTGGCCAAGCCGGTGCTGCCGCCGGGCGCCGCCCTGCCGTTCGCCAAGGACAACCCGGACGGCATCCACTACGCGGGCCTCACCGAGCTGCTCCTGCCGGCCCCCACCGGCTCGACCCCCGACTCCGCGCTGAAGCTGGAGAAGGACGGGGTGGTGACCGTCGACACCTTCCTGGAGGAGTACGACGCCGCCGCCCGCGAGAAGCTGAAGGAGGAGTTCGGCAACGAGGGGCTGCGCCAGATCACCGCCCGCGGCTGGACCACCCCGGACGGCACCCGCACCCGTGTCTACCTGCTGCGCTTCCACGCTTCAGGCTTCGTGGACAAGTTCGGCGGCTGCGGCTCCACCGCCAAGCTGAACGGCGTCGTGCGGCTCCAGTCCGACGAGGACTGGCGCAAGGCCAAGAGCTCGCAGCGCATCGAGGTGGGCAGCGACGGCGCGTACACCGGCGCCGCCAGCGGCTCCCGGAGCGCGAGCGAGGTCAGCCTCTACAAGGAGGCCAAGCCCACGGGCGACGAGCAGACCGCGCTCGGCTGCCTCCAGGCCGGTGACGTCCAGGCCGTGATCCTGCAGAACCGCAAGGGTGAGGTGGCGACCGTGCCGTTCCACCAGACGGTGATCCTCCAGTACCAGCTCCTCGGCTAGTACGGGCTAGTACGAGGGGCGCGTCGTACGGCCCACCTCACAGAGTGCGCCGGTCCCCAGGCCAGTAGGCTTGGGGACCGGCCCCGTAACGCCACTCACACTCCGAGGAGCACCCCGTGCTTGAGGCAGTCTTCACTTCCCTGCTGGTCCTGGTCGTCGTCGGTGTCATGGCCTTCACCGGACTGGCCGTGAAGAAGCTGTACCAGGGCCAGCGCTGATCGTCTGATCGGCCGCCGCCCGCCCCGGACACCGCAACCCCTCCCACAGATCGCCTGAGCAGCCATTCATGATCCAGATCCCGTCCGACCTGAACCCGAGCCTCGTCCCCCTCGCCTTCCTCCTGGGCAATTGGGAGGGCGCGGGCGTCTTCGACTTCCCCGGTGAGGAGAAGTGCAACTTCGGCCAGGAAGTCGTCTTCAGCCACGACGGCCGGGACTTCCTGGAGTACCACTCGCACTCCTGGGTCCTCGACGCCGAGGGCAACAACGTGCGGCCGCTGGAGTCCGAGTCCGGCTTCTGGCGCATCGACGGCCAGCGCAAGGTCGAGATCGTCATGGTCCGCGACCAGGGCGTCGTGGAGATCTGGTACGGCGACCTCGCCGACCAGAAGCCGCAGATCGATCTGGTCACCGATGCCGTGGCCCGTACCGCCACCTCCCGTCCGCACAGCGGCGGCAAGCGGCTCTACGGCTACGTCAAGGGCGACCTGATGTGGGTCGGCGAGAAGACCACCCCCGACATCGAGCTGCGCCCGTACATGTCGGCCCAGCTCAAGAAGGTCGTCACGCCCGAGGAGGTCGCCGAGATGGCGCGCAACCTCCCGGACATGCCGGACGACGGCATCGCCTTCTTCCGCTGAGCCGCCGAGCCGCCGAGTCGCCGAGTCGCCGAGCCGCCGAGCCGGCCCGTGAGCCCCCTGCCGCAGCAGCCGTAGGGGGCTCCCGCGCATCCCAGGGGTGCTCGGCCAGTCATGGCGGCCCGGGCCGAGGCCTACACTGGCCGGGTGGTCACCACCGACAGCACGGACAGCGCCGGGACGATCGACAGCGGCGACTGGAAGAGCGACCTGCGCCAGCGCGGATACCGCCTGACGCCGCAGCGCCAGCTCGTGCTGGAAGCCGTCGACGCCCTGGAGCACGCGACCCCGGACGAGATCCTCGTCGAGGTGCGCAAGACGGCCTCCGGGGTCAACATCTCCACGGTCTACCGCACGCTGGAGCTCCTGGAGGAGCTGAAGCTGGTCTCGCACGCCCACCTCGGGCACGGGGCCCCCACCTACCACCTCGCCGACCGGCACCACCACATCCACCTGGTCTGCCGGGACTGCGCCGACGTGATCGAGGCGGACGTGGACGTCGCCGCCGAGTTCACGGCCAAGCTCCGCACCACCTTCGGCTTCGAGACCGACATGAAGCACTTCGCGATCTTCGGACTCTGCAAGAAGTGCGCCGCCAAGCACCGGGCCGAGCAGCGGGACGGCCGGCCCTAGGTCCGTCCCCCGCAGGGTCGTAGGCTGGGTGGCATGACCAGCAGCCCCTTGCTCCATCTCCCCGGCGCCGTCCAGGCCGAAGGCCGCGACGAAGGCGTCGCCGCCCACTACGGAGAGCTCTACGGAGAACAGCGCACCCTCGCCGAAGGCCGCGGCTTCGTCGACCTCTCCCACCGCGGGGTCGTCACCGTCACCGGCCCGGACCGGCTGAGCTGGCTGCACCTGCTGATCACTCAGCACGTCACCGAGCTTCCGGCCGGCCAGGCCACCGAGGCGCTGATCCTCTCCGCGAACGGGCACATCGAGCACGCGCTCTACCTCGTCGACGACGGCGAGACGACGTGGATGCACGTCGAGCCCGGCACCCAGGAGGCGCTGCTCGCCTACCTGGAGTCGATGAAGTTCTTCTACCGGGTGGAAGCCGCCGACGCCACCGCGGACTTCGCCGTCGTGCACCTGCCGGCCGGATCCATCGCCGAGGTCGCCAAGGAGCACGCCGTACGGGAGACCGCGCACGGCCGCGACGTCTTCCTGCCCCGCGCCGAACTGGAGGCCTTCGCCGGCACCCACGGCCCGGCCGCCGGCCTGCTCGCGTACGAGGCCCTGCGCGTCGAGGCCCACAGGCCGCGGCTCGGCCTGGAGACCGACCACCGCACCATCCCGCACGAGCTGGGCTGGATCGGCACCGCCGTGCACCTGCAGAAGGGCTGCTACCGCGGCCAGGAGACGGTGGCCCGCGTCCACAACCTGGGGAAGCCGCCGCGCCGGCTGGTCTTCCTGCACCTGGACGGCTCCGATGTGCTGCTCCCGGCCCACGGCACGCCCGTACGGCTCGCCGCGGACGGGGAGGAGGGCCGTCAGCTCGGCTTCGTGACCACCTCGGTCCGCCACCACGAGCTCGGCCCCATCGCGCTCGCGCTCGTCAAGCGGAACGTTCCGGTGGACGCGCCGCTGCTGGTCGGGAAGACGGCCGCCGCGCAGGAGGTCGTCGTGGCCCCCTGACCAGCAGGTCAGCAGGTCAGCAGGTCAGATGTCGATGACGATGGTGAACGGGCCGTGGTTGGTCAGCGAGACGCGCATGTCCGCACCGAACCGGCCCGTTTCCACCGTCGCGCCCAGCGCCCGCAGTTGTGCCACGACCTCGTCCACGAGCGGTTCGGCGACCGGGCCGGGCGCGGCCGCGTTCCACGTGGGGCGCCGGCCCTTGCGGGCGTCTCCGTAGAGCGTGAACTGGGAGACCACCAGCAGCGGCGCGTTCACGTCGCTGCAGGACTTCTCCGCCTCCAGGATCCGCACCGACCACAGCTTGCGCGCCAGGATCGCCGCCTTCTCCGGGGTGTCGTCGTGGGTCACCCCCACCAGGACGCACAGCCCCTCGCCGACGATCTCCCCGACGGTCTCGCCCGCCACGACGACGCTCGCGCCGTCCACCCTCTGCACCACTGCTCGCATACCACCTGTGTACCAGGCGCTCCCCCCTTCACCCCTATGGGGTATCCGGTCGACGGCAACGGCTGACGAACGAATCAGTTGGGCCGTCCGGGGCCGATCGGGCGGACTGGGACTGCACCGGCACCACGGAGAGTGGCACGATGCACGCAGGCGGTGCCCCCAGCACCGGTCGAGGGGACGGACACGAACGCATGAACATCTCTGGTACCTCCGCACCTGCTTCTGTACCCGCTGCATCCGTCGGATCCGCGGCGTCCGCCGCACCCGCTCCATCCATCGCGCCCGCCGACCTGCCGGCGCCCCGCCCGCCCGCGCAGCGCACCGGCGCCGCGGACGCCCCGCCGACGGCGACCACCGCGCTCGGCCTGCCGGAGCTGCGCACACTGCGCCGCGACGCGCAGCGCGACGAGGCCGACCTGAGCTACGTGCGCAGGCTGCTCCAGGGCCGCATCGACATCCTGCGCGCCGAACTCGCCCGGCGCACGGACCCCGAGGCGCCGGTCGTGGACCGGCTCTCGGAGATCCTCGCGGACGCCCCGTCCACCCGCAGCGCCTCCGCCCGGCACGTCACGCTCGGCACCCCGCACGGCGAGGAGTACCGGCTGCTGGCGGCCGAGATGCTGTCCGACGTGGAACTCTCCGACCTGGGCGCGCGCACGGACGAGGAACTGCACGAGGGCATGGCCCGCCTGGTGCGCTACGAGCAGCAGGTCTCGCGGCGCCGCCAGCAGTTGCAGCGCACGGCGGACGGCTGCAGCACGGAGATCACCCGGCGCTACCGCGAGGGCGAGGCCCAGGTGGACGACCTGCTGGCCTGAGCCGGTCCGCGCGCACGGTGAAATTCGGGCGACGCGCCACGGTGGGCCGATTAGCGTGGGCCGCTATGAGCGCTGACGTCAGGCCGATCGCCGCATCCGAGATCCCCGAGTGGCTGCACGCCCAGCACACCGGTTTCCTGCGCACGCAGTGCGCGTCGGCCGCCGATGCCGAGCGGTGGGCCGAGTACGCCGATCGGGCGCGGACGCAGGGCGCGTTCGACACCTCCACCGGCCGGTGCGTGGCGACCTTCCGCTCCTTCGCGCAGGAACTGACCGTGCCGGGCGGGGCGTTCGTGCCGTCGAGCGCGGTCACGAACGTGTCCGTGCTGCCCACCCACCGCCGACAGGGCCTGCTGACCCGGATGATGGCCGCCGAGCTGGCCGCCGCCAAGGCGCGCGGCGACGTGCTGTCGACGCTGATCTCCGCCGAGTACCCGATCTACGGGCGGTACGGGTACGGGCCCGCGACCTCGGCCTCGGAGTGGGAGATCGACGTACCGCGCACCGGGCTCGACGCACGCCGGTCGGCGCCCGAGGGCGGCGGGCGGATCGAGCTGGTGGACGTGGCCGAGGTGAGGAAGGTCGGCCCGGCCCTGCACGAGCGGCTGCGGGCGGCCGTGCCCGGCGCGGTGAACCGCGACGCCCGGTGGTGGCGGCTGACCACGGGGGCGGAGACGACCGAGCACCACGCGTACGAGCCCGGGTTCCACGCCGTCCACCGGACGGCCGCGGGCGAGGTGACCGGCCTGGCCAGGTTCGGGGTGGACGACAACTGGACCGATGCGAAGGTCCCCCACAACACCCTGCAGGTCAAGCAGCTCATCGCGGTGACCCCGGAGGCGGAGCGGGCGCTGTGGCACTTCCTGTGCTCCTTCGACTGGGTGGTCAAGGTCCGCACCGGGCTGCGCGCCCCCGACGACCTCGTCACCCGGCTGCTGCCCGACGCGCGCGCCGCCCGGGCGGTGACCTCGGCGGACTGGCTGTGGGTGCGGATCCTGGACGTCGTACGGGCCCTGGGCGCGCGGACGTACGCCGTGCCCGGCATCCTCGTCCTGGAGGTCGCGGACCGGGCCGGGCTCGCGGGCGGGCGCTACCGGCTGGACGCGGGCGCGGGCACGTGCGTACCCGTGTCCGCGGACGAGCCGGCGGACCTGCGGCTGGACGTGTCCGTGCTCGGGGCCCTGTACCTCGGCGACGAGTCGGCGGTGCGGCTGGCGGCGCTCGGCGAGATCACCGAGGACCGCCCCGGGGCGGTCGCGCTCGCGGACGCGGTGTTCCGCACGGCGCGCCGGCCGTGGTGCCCCGACGTCTTCTGAGGCGGACGGGGCGGGGCGCGTGGTGAAGCGGAACCCTGAGGACGGATGGACGGACGGACTGAGGCAGTTGGCAACACTGGTGGAAACCCTGCGCGCGGCCGGCTGCGTCTTCGCGGAGGAGGAGGCGGAGCTGCTGCGCAACGCGGCCGGGGACGAAGGGCAGCTGGCGGCTCTGGTGGCCCGGCGGGTGGCGGGGGAGCCGCTGGAACACGTCGTCGGCTGGGCGGAGTTCTGCGGGCTGCGGATGGAAGTGGGCGAGGGGGCCTTCGTACCGCGCAGGCGCAGCGAGTTCCTCGTACGGGAGGCGGTGGCGCCGGCCCGGCCCGGCGCGGTGGTCCTGGACCTGTGCTGCGGGGTGGGCGCGCTGGGCGCGGCCGTGGCCGCGCAGGTGCCGGGTGCCGAGCTGCACGCGACGGACATCGACCCGGTCGCGCTCGCGTACGCCCGCCGCAATCTCGCCCCGTACGGGGGGCGGGTCTGGGAGGGCGACCTCTACGCCTCCCTGCCCGCAGCGCTGCGGGGGCGGGTGGAGGTGCTGGTCGTCAACGCCCCGTACGTGCCGACCGGCGAGATCGGCCTGCTGCCGGCGGAGGCCCGCGACCACGAACCGGCCGTCTCCCTGGACGGCGGCCCGGACGGCCTGGACATCCACCGCCGGGTGGCGGCGGGCGCGCCGGCCTGGCTGGCCCCGGGCGGCCGGCTCCTGATCGAGACGAGCGCCCGGCAGTCCCCGGTCACGGCGTCGGCCCTGACGGCGGCGGGCCTGTCGGTGCGCGCGGTGACATCGGAGGAGTACCACGCGACGGTGGTCGTGGCGTCGGCGTAGCCGTGGCCCTGCGAGAGATCCCCGAGGCGGGGAGAACGGAGAAGGCGAGTTGATCACGGAGTACCAGCGGAAGCTGCGCGAGCACTACATCGCCGCCGCCGTCATGCCGGCCCCCGAGCCGTGGCGGCCGGTGCCGGACCACAGGAATCCCGTCGGGGGACTGACCGGCATCGGCTTCGCCGTCCATCCCGACAGCGGGCACGACCTCGTCATGGCCGTGTCGAGCGCCGGCCACGGACTGTTCGACGCGGTCACCGGCGAGCGGATCGCCCGCGACCGGGATCCCGACCCCGACACCAGCACCCCCGACGCGTCGCCGGACCTCACCTGCCCCGGGCTCGGCCCGATCGAGGGCACCCGGGTCCACATCGCCGGGCTCTTCGGCGGCGGCCTGCACAGCGGCACGCCGGACGGCTGGCTCGTGGACGTGGTCAGCCCGGAGTGGCCCCACGACCGCGTGATCCTCTCCACCGACGGCCCGCCGCACGAAGGGCCGGCGGGCGGGACGTGGTGGCACGTCTTCCACTCCCAGTACTCAGAGCTCCGCGCCGTCGGCTTCTCGCCCTCCGGCCTCACCCTGGCGGTCGCCACCAGCAGCGACCTCACCCTCTGGACCCGCCCGGAGTGCGCTCAGGCCCGGTGACCGGCGCCCCGTGCGGTGGGAGTTATTGCAAGCAGGTGCTTGCAATAGTTAGCAGGGTGCGGCAGGATCGGGGCATGGCATCGCTCAACGTCGGGAACCTCGGCGAATACCTGCGCGAGCAGCGGCGGACCGCGCAGCTCTCGCTGCGGCAACTGGCCGATGCGGCGGGGGTGTCGAATCCGTACCTCAGTCAGATCGAGCGCGGGCTGCGCAAGCCGAGCGCGGACATCCTGCAGCAGCTCGCCAAGGCGCTGCGGATCTCCGCCGAGACGCTGTACGTGCAGGCCGGAATCCTGGACGAGCGGGACCGGGACGAGGTCGAGACGAGGGCCGTGATCCTCGCCGATCCGTCGATCAGCGAGCGGCAGAAGCAAGTGCTGCTCCAGATCTACGAGTCCTTCCGCAAGGAGAACGCCGCCGAGGCGGAAGCCGACGCCGGAGCCGGGGCGGCCGCCGATGCCGGCGGCTCCGATGCCGATACGACGACCCACACGAACTGAGACTGTGATCCGGGAGGACCACCGCATGGCCATCGCCGATGACCTGAAGAAGACCCTCACCGACCCGACCCCGCTCTACTTCGTCGCGGGCACCGCGGACCTGGCCGCGCAGCAGGCCAAGAAGGTGCCCGGGCTCATCGAGCAGCTGCGCGCCGAGGCCCCCGCGCGCATCGAGGCCGTGAAGAACACCGACCCCAAGGCCGTGCAGGAGAAGGCCCGGGAGGCGCAGGAGGCGGTCACCGCCAAGGTCGTCGAGGTGTTCGGCGCGATCGACCCGAAGAAGTTCGGCGAGACCGCCCAGGACCTGGCGCTGCGCGGGGTCGGCGTGGCCGCCGAGTACGCGGTCAAGGCCAAGGAGGCCTACGACAAGGTCGCCGAGCACGGCGAGCAGGCCGTGCGCCAGTGGCGCGGCGAGGTCTCCGAGGAGATCGTCGACATCGCCGTCGTCGTGGAGCCGGAGCCGCAGGCCGAGGCGCAGGCCGAGGCGCAGCAGGCGGCCGGGCAGGACGCCGCCGGCGAGGAGAAGCCCCCGGCGAAGAAGGCGACGGCGCGCAAGGCCGCGGCCAAGAAGGCCGCCGCGGAGCCGGCCGACGAGAGCTGATGCGTCGCACGGCGGGCCGGGCACCCGAGGGGTGTCCGGTCCGTTGGTGTTTGTGGAAGGGGCTCTGCCGGTAGCGTGGAGTCAGACGGCATCCGGGCGTGCGAGGCGTGAGAAGGCGGTCAGACGATGTTGATGAACGGGTTCGATCAAGGGGTTCTGCCGTTGCTCGGGTTCGCCATGCTCGCGCTCGCCGTTGCGGCCTTCGTGCTGGCGGTCATGGCGCGCGAGGACGCCTACCGCGCGGCGGACAAGCAGACCAAGACCTTCTGGCTGGTCATCCTCGGTGTCACCGTCCTCGTGGACTTCTTCCTCGGGATGCTCTTCCTGGAGATCGCCGGGCTGGTCGCCACCATCGTCTTCTTCGTCGACGTGCGCCCCGCGCTCAAGCAGGTCTCGGGCGGCGGGCGGGGCCGCAGCAGCGGCGGCAGCAGTAGTGACGGGCCGTACGGGCCCTACAACGGCGGACGGTAGACGGCGGACGGTAGACGTAGACGGTAGGCAGTTCGCCCGGGGTCTCCCCGGCCGTCCGCGGCCGTCCGCGGCCGTCTCCGGGCGGGTCAGCCCTCGGCGCGCGAGAGGAGGACGACGGCGACGTCGTCCGTCAGCTCACCGCCGTTGAGGCGGCGCGCCTCGGTGACGGAGGCCTCCAGCAGGCCTTCGCCGCTCAGCCCGTCGTCCAGGTGGCGGTTGATCATCTCGACCATGCCGTCCTGCCCGAGGCGTTCCCGGCCGGGGCCGATCCGGCCCTCGATCAGGCCGTCGGTGTAGAGCATCAGGCTCCAGGTGCCGCCCAGCTCGACCTGGCGGCGGGGCCAGCGGGCCCGGGGCAGCAGGCCGAGCGCCGGGCCGCTGTTCTCGTACGGGAGCAGCCGGGCGGGGCGGCCCGGCCTGGATATCAGCGGCGCCGGATGGCCCGCGAGGCACAGGCCCGCGCGGCGGCCGTCCGGGGCGATGTCCACCGTGCACAGCGTCGCGAAGATCTCCTCGCAGGGCCGCTCGACCTCCAGGACCTGCTGCAGGGTGGCGAGCAGGTCGTCTCCGCACAGGCCGGCCAGGGTCAGCGCCCGCCAGGCGATGCGCAGCTCGACGCCGAGGGCCGCTTCGTCCGGGCCGTGGCCGCAGACGTCGCCGATCATGGCGTGGACGGTGCCGTCGGGGGTGCGGACGGTGTCGTAGAAGTCCCCGCCGAGCAGCGCCCGGCTGCGGCCGGGGCGGTAGCGGGCGGCGAAGCGGAGGTCGGAGCCCTCCAGGAGCGGGTGCGGCAGCAGGCCGCGCTCCAGGCGGGCGTTCTCCTGGGCGCGCAGTTTCGATTCTGCGAGCTTGTACTGGGCGATGTCGGCCCGTTTGCGCTCCACCGCGTAGCGGATGGCGCGGCTCAGGAGCCGCCCGTCGAGCTCGTCGCGGAAGAGGAAGTCCTGCGCCCCCACCTGTACGGCCTCGGCGGCGCGCTCCGCGTCCCCCTCGGAGGTGAGGACGAGGACGGCGTGGCGGGGGGCGATGCGCAGCACCTCGCGCAGGGCGCCGAGCGGGTCGGCGCCGTCGGCCGGGCCCGGCGGGCCGTGCGGCAGCGCGAGGTCGAGCAGCACGCAGTGCACGTCCGGGGTGAGCAGGCGGGCGGCCTCGGTGAGGTTGCGGGCGCTGCGCAGCCGGATGCGGTGGCCGTCGGCGTCGAGGATCTCGGGGACGGTGAGTCCGCCGGCGGGGTCGTCCTCGATCACCAGCAGGTTGAGCGACGACTGGCCGCCCGGACCGCTCTCGGTGGCCGGGATGTCCCTCTGCCGCGGTACGGGTACGGGCATCGTCTCCGGTTCCTTCCCGCCCCCTCGGGGGGTCGCTCGTCCGGCGACCCTAGCGGGCGGGGTGGGGAGAGCGGAATGCCGGGCCTGGCAGGGGGCTCCGTCATATGCCGTTATCGCGGGGGAAAGTCAGTGTCACCGAATGACCAACGTCACGGCGTCGCGGTGTCGTGTCCCGCCCACCGAGACGTCCCGGGTCGGACGGGACGGCCGGGTCGGACGGGACGGCCGGGGCGGGAGCGCGGCCGGGTCTGCCCCCGTCCGGCCCACGCGTCCGGCCCACACGTCCGGCCCACACGTCCGGCCTACGCGTCCGGCCTACGCGTCCGGCCGGACGACCGCCTTGATCGGCATCGAGCCCGCGCCCGCCATCGTGACGTTGCGCCCGGGGCGGGGCGCGTGGATGATCGCGCCGTCGCCCACATATATCCCGACGTGGCTCGCGTCGTCGAAGTAGATGATCAGATCACCCGGCCGCATGTCCTTGACCGCGACCTTCGTCAGCCGCAACTGCTCCTGCGAGGTGCGCGGGATCCCCCTGCCCGCCGACAGCCAGGCCTGCGAGGTCAGCCCGGAGCAGTCGTACGAGCCCGGGCCCTCCGCGCCCCACACATACGGCTTGCCGAGCTGCGCGGCGGCGTACTGCACGGCCCGCTTGCCCGCCTCGGTGGCCGCCGAACCCGTGGACTCCTTCAGCGCCCCCGACGACAGCCAGGTCGTCTGCGCCTTGTACTGCGCTTCCTGCTCCAGCTGCAGCAGCCGGGCCTTCTGCTCGGCCTCCAGCTTGCTCTCGAGCTCCTCCGCCGCCTTGATCTTCTCCTCGATCTGCTTCTTCGAGGCCTCCTGCTTGAGCCGGTTGGCCTCCAGCGTGTCCCAGTGCGCGCTCGCGTCCTTCGCGTACTGCTGCAAGTCGCTCTGGGTCCGGTTCAGTTCGGAGAGCAGGTCCGAGGTCGCCTTCTCGCCCTGGCGCAGCCGGTCCGCGCCGTCCAGGAACTGCACCGGGTCGTTGCTCAGGGCCAGCTGCGCGCCCGGCGGCAGCCCGCCCGAGCGGTACTGGGCGCGGGCGGCCGCGCCCGCGCGGCTCTTCAGCCCGGTGATGCGCGCCTGGCCGGCGACGACCAGCTTGGCGATCTCGACGATCTTGTCGGATTGGGTCTTGGTCTCCCCCTCCGCGAGGTTGAAGGCGTCCGTCGCGGCGCCGGCCTCGCGGTAGAGGTCCTCTATGTCTTTGCGGACCTGGTCGAGGGACTTGCCCTGCTGGGGGTCCGGTGCCGCGAACGCCGTGCCCGACAGCAGGCCGGGCGCGCTCAGCAGCGCGGTCGCGCAGAGCAGTGTGAGGGCGAGCGATCCCCGTCGTCGTTTCCTCATGGTCCCCCCAGACACAGGATTGACTAATCGTCAGTAACTTGTCGTTGCCTTCGGGATGGTGCCATGAGTCGGTGAATTCCAACACCCTTGTGGATATCCACCCGATGCGTCCCGGTCGTCCCCCGCCACCCCTACCGACCCAAGGGTCACCCCCCTACGGCACCAACATCACCCCGAAGGCCTCAACGCTTCCCACCGCACCGTCAGTTCCCCCTGACGCCACCGCACCGGCCCGTCCGCCAGCGGCCAGTCCGCGGCCAGCGCCCGCGCCGTGCGGATCCAGCGCTGGCGCGCCCCGTACGAGGCGTAGGGGGCGGCCGCCGCCCACGCCCGGTCGAAATCGCGCAGGAACGCGTGCACCGGCTCACCCGGCACATTGCGGTGGATCAGCGCCTTCGGCAGCCTCTCCGCCAGGTCCGAGGGGCGCTCCAGGGAGCCCAGCCGGGTCGCGAAGGTCACCGTGCGCGCCCCCTCCGGCCCCAACGCGACCCACACGTGCCGCCGCCCGATCTCGTCGCAGGTCCCCTCCACCAGCAGACCGTCCGGGGCCAGTCGCGAGCGCAGCCGCTCCCACACTGCCTCGACCTGGTCCTCGTCGTACTGGCGCAGCACGTTCGCCGCGCGGATCAGCGCCGGCCGGACCCCGCCCTCCAGCGGCACCTCGAACCCGCCGTGCCGAAAGCTCAGCCCCTCGCGCTCGTACGGCTTCGCGCCCGCGACCCGCGCCGGTTCGATCTCGATGCCGACCACCCGCACCCGCGGAGCCGCCTCCCGCAGCCGCGCGAGCAGTTCCACCGCCGTCCAGGGCGCGGCCCCGTAGCCCAGGTCCACCGCGACCGGATCGTCCGCGCGCCGCAGCGCCGCCCCGTGCGTCGCCGCGATCCAGCGGTCCATGCGGCGCAGACGGTTCGGGTTCGTGGTCCCGCGCGTCACCGTGCCGACGGGGCGACGAGGGGGAGGGGTGGAGCGGGAAGCCATGTGCAGAGAGTAAGCGGAGCGCTCCCGCGCGATAAAAATCCGGCAAACGGCCAAGGAATCCCGCCGCCCCCGGAATGCGGGGCACGGCCATCCGGGTTGCACTCCTCAGTAGGGCGCCGACCGCGCTCCCCGCGTCATGCCGTCCGAGCGAGAGGAACTGCTCCCTTGAGCCAGTACGTGTCCCGCCTCGGCGGCCGGATCGCCGCGGCCCGGTCCGCCACCCGCCACGAGCCGCCCCGCCTGCGGCTGCCCGCCGGCGTCGGCGGACACCGCAAGCCGCGCCGCGTCGCCATGCTCAGCGTGCACACCTCACCGCTGCACCAGCCCGGCACCGGCGACGCCGGCGGCATGAACGTGTACATCGTCGAGCTGGCCAAGCGCCTCGCCGCGATCAACATCGAGGTCGAGATCTTCACCCGGGCCACCACCGGGGGCCTGGCACCCGTCGTCGAGCTCGCGCCCGGAGTCCTCGTACGGCACGTGGACGCGGGCCCGTACGAGGGCCTGGCCAAGGAGGAGCTGCCCGCCCAGCTCTGCGCCTTCACCCACGGCGTGATGCAGGCCTGGGCCGGCCACCGCCCCGGCTACTACGACCTCGTCCACTCCCACTACTGGCTCTCCGGCCACGTCGGCTGGCTCGCGGCCGAGCGCTGGGGCGTCCCCCTCGTGCACGCCATGCACACCATGGCCAAGGTCAAGAACGCCGCGCTCGCCGAGGGCGACACCCCCGAGCCCGCCGCCCGCGTCATCGGCGAGACGCAGATCGTCAACGCCGCCGACCGCCTCATCGCGAACACCGCCGAGGAGGCCGACGAGCTCGTCCGGCACTACGAGGCCGACCCGGGCAAGGTGGCCGTCGTCCACCCCGGAGTGAACCTCGAACGCTTCACCGTCGCCGACGGCCGGGCCGCCGCCCGCGCCCGCCTCGGTCTCCCGCAGGACGCCGTCATCCCGCTCTTCGCGGGCCGCATCCAGCCCCTCAAGGCCCCCGACATCCTGCTGCGGGCCGTCGCGGAGCTCGTGGACCGGGATCCGGCGCTGCGCACCCGGCTGTTCGTGCCCGTCGTCGGCGGGCCGAGCGGCAGCGGGCTCGCCAAGCCGGAGGGGCTGCAGAAGCTCGCCGCGAAGCTCGGCATCGCGGACCTCGTCCACTTCCACCCGCCGGTGGCGCAGGACGCGCTCGCGGACTGGTTCCGGGCGGCGTCCGTCCTGGTCATGCCCTCCTACAGCGAGTCCTTCGGGCTGGTCGCCATAGAGGCCCAGGCCACCGGAACGCCCGTACTGGCGGCCGCCGTCGGCGGGCTGCCCGTCGCCGTCGACGACGGGGTGACGGGGATCCTCGTACCCGGACACGATCCGGTGGACTACGCCCGCGAGCTACGGCGCTTCGTGGACGAGCCCGCCCTCGCGGACGTGATGGGCGCGGCGGCGGCGCGGCACGCGCAGTTCTTCGGCTGGGACACCGCCGCGAGCGGCACGGCCGACGTGTACACCGCGGCGATGCATGATCACCGCCGTCACGTACGCTCCCACCATGGCTGACGCTGACACCGCCGGGATCATCGAAGCGACCCTGACCGGCTCGGAGCTGAGCTGGGAGAGCCCCTCACCGGGCACGTACGTCGTCCAGCTCCCCGGCACCCGCAAGCTGAGCACCACCTGCTCGCTCAAGGTCGGCAAGCACTCGCTGTCGGTCAACGCCTTCGTGATCCGCCACCCCGACGAGAACGAGGCGGGCGTCCACCGCTGGCTGCTGGAGCGCAACCTCAAGCTCTACGGCATGGGCTACGCGGTGGACGCGCTCGGAGACGTCTACCTGACGGCCCGCCTCCCCCTGTCCGTGATCACCCCGGACGACCTCGACCGCCTGCTCGGCACGGTCCTGGAGGCGGCGGACGGGGCCTTCAACACCCTGCTGGAGCTGGGCTTCGCCGGCGCGATCCGGCGGGAGTACGAGTGGCGCGTCTCGCGCGGCGAGTCCACCCGCAACCTCGACGCCTTCAAGAACCTCACACAGCCGTCGGCCTGACCCGGTCCGGCCCGGCGGGGTCCGGCTCCGCCGAGGCCGACTCCGCGGCAGCCGGCTCCGCCGTGGCGGCGGGCCCGGGGGAGCCGCCCGGCCCCGCTCCCGCCGCGCCCTCCGCAAGCCCCCGCATCAGCAGCCAGTACCCCAGCGCGGCCACCATCCCCAGCACCGCCGTCGAGCCCCACAGCCACCCCGCGCCGAAGTGCTCGATCGCGAAGCCCGCCATCAGCGGCGCCACCAGCGAGGCCACCGCCCAGGACATCGTGTACATGCCCTGGTAGCGGCCGCGCCCGTGCAGCGGGGAGAGCCGCGCCACCAGGCCCATCTGGGTCGGAGAGTTGACGATCTCGGCCAGCGTCCACACGCAGACGGTCAGCGCCAGGCTCCACACCGAGCCGCCGAAGGCCGTCAGCCCGAAGCCGTACCCGGCCAGCAGCGCCGAGACCACCAGCAGCTTCTGCGGGTCGCGGTGCTCGATGAACCGGGTGACCGGGATCTGCAGCAGCACGATCAGCACGCCGTTGACCCCGATGACCAGCCCGTAGTCGGCCGTCGAGAACCCGGCCGCGCCCATCGCGAGCGGCAGCCCGAACGAACCCTGCATGAAGATCAGCGAGATCAGGAACGACAGCCCGACGACCCCCATGAAGCGCCCGTCCCGCAGCACCGTCCCCAGGCCGATCTCCGGCTCGGCGGCCGCCTTCTCCGCCGCCGTCCGCACCGGCCGCGACTCCGGCAGCTTGATGAACACGAGCACCGCGCAGGCCAGCGTCAGGACCGCCTCGCCGATGAACCCGGCCAGGTAGCTGTGCTCGGCGACGAAGCCCGCCACGGTCGAGCTGACGGCGAAACCGAGGTTGATGGCCCAGTAGTTCAGCGCGAAGGCCCGTACCCGGTCCTCGGGGCGGACGATGTCCGCCATCATCGCCTGCACCGCCGGACGCGAGGCGTTCGAGGTCATGCCGACCAGCAGCGCCACGGCGGCGATCGCCGCCGGGTGCTCCATGAAACCGAGCAGCGCCACCGAGAACGCGGTCGAGGCCTGCGCCGCGACCAGCGTGGGCCGCCGGCCCAGCCGGTCCGTCAGCACGCCGGCGACGAGCGACGACACCACACCGCCGAGCCCGTGCAGGGCCACCACAAGTCCCACGAAGGAGGCCGAATAGCCCCGCTCCAACGTCAGGTACAACGTCATGAATGTGGCGACGAAGGCCCCGAGCCGGTTGACCAGCGTGCTCGTCCAGAGCCACCAGAACTCGCGCGGCAACCCCGACACGCTCTCGCGAGCGGCCCGTCTCAAACTGGCAGCGGACATACGGAATCCCCCCGGCGGCGTAAGTGTCCCTGGAACAGTTCGCACCCTACGGATGGGCGGTCCGCGGAGCCACTCGATTGACGGCCGCCGTCAATCCGGGCCCCTCCACACGCCGTACACACCGCGCGCGGGCGGCCGGGCGCGTCCATTAGGCTCGTACGCATGGCCGACGCACCGTACAAGCTGATCCTCCTCCGCCACGGCGAGAGCGAATGGAACGCGAAGAACCTGTTCACCGGCTGGGTGGACGTCAATCTCAACGAGAAGGGCGAGAAGGAGGCAGTCCGCGGTGGCGAACTCCTGAAGGACGCCGACCTTCTCCCCGACGTGGTTCACACGTCCCTCCAGAAGCGTGCGATCCGCACCGCGCAGATGGCGCTCGAGGCAGCCGACCGCCACTGGATCCCGGTCCACCGCTCCTGGCGCCTGAACGAGCGCCACTACGGCGCCCTCCAGGGCAAGGACAAGGCCCAGACCCTCGCCGAGTTCGGCGAGGAGCAGTTCATGCTGTGGCGCCGCTCGTACGACACCCCGCCGCCGGCGCTCGAGGACGGCACGGAGTTCTCGCAGTCCGAGGACCCGCGCTACGCCTCCATCCCGCCGGAGCTGCGGCCGCGCACCGAGTGCCTCAAGGACGTCGTCGTCCGCATGCTCCCGTACTGGTACGACTCGATCGTCCCGGACCTGCTGGACGGCCGCACCGTCCTGGTCGCCGCGCACGGCAACTCCCTGCGCGCGCTGGTCAAGCACCTCGACGGGGTCTCCGACGCCGACATCGCGGGCCTGAACATCCCGACCGGCATCCCGCTCTCCTACGAGCTGGACGCCGACTTCAAGCCCCTCAACCCGGGCGGCACCTACCTCGACCCGGACGCCGCGGCGGCGGCCATCGAGGCCGTCAAGAACCAGGGCAAGAAGAAGTAGCTATAGCGATAAGCCCCTGACCTGCGCACACGGCGCAGGTCAGGGGTTTTCGTCTACCCCGGGCCCGCTGCGGGCCGGGGGAGGGTGACGTGAGAGACGAGAACGGCCGTTGGAACAGCGTTCGGCGATCTTGCGGGCCGTCTCCGCGCGCCGTTCGGCCGCGTTGGTGCCGTCGATCTGGCCGGCGAAGGCCCGGTACGCCGCAGCCACCAGCGCGTCCGGCGGGTCCGGGTGGGCGCGGCTGACCGCCCACAGGGCCTTCTCGGTCTGCGAGTCGAGGCCCGTCTCGGTGCGGACGCCCCGCCCGGACAGGACCTGCGTCAGGACGCTGTCGAAGTTGCGCCGCAACTGCTCTTTGCCGGGGCGGCCGTGGCGCACGGCTGCTTCCTTCCTCCTGGCCCGGTCCGGCCGGGAACGGTGCGAAGGGCCCCGGCCGACACGGAGGTCGGGCAGGGCCCTTCGGGCGGGTCGAGCAGGGCGGCGGCGGTCAGCCGCCGCACTGGCAGGGGGCGCCGGACTGGCAGCCGCAGCCGCAGCCCGAGCCGCAGCCGCAGGCCGCGAGCAGCGGCAGGCGGAGCGCCTCCGGGGGCTGCGCTTCGTGCTCAGGAGTGATGGGGACGGGGGAATCGGGCATGGATCCTCCTCGTAGGCGGTGTGCCTTCGCCCTCATTCATGCCCAGCCGAACCGGCGCGTCAACGGCGCATTGGGGGCTCGTTGCCGCCCTCGCCGATCGGACGCCCGGCCGCGCCGGCCCGGACGCGCCGACTCAGACGCGCCGACTCAGACGCCCTCGACCTGCGTCGGCGGCTGGAGCTCGTCCGCGTGCTCGCCCGTCACCAGGTAGACGACGCGCTTGGCGACCGACACGGCGTGGTCCGCGAAGCGCTCGTAGTAGCGGCCCAGCAGCGTCACGTCGACGGCCGTCTCGATGCCGTGCTTCCAGCGGTCGTCCATCAGGTGCTGGAACAGCGTGCGGTGCAGCTGGTCCATCTCGTCGTCGTCCTGCTCCAGCTGGAGCGCCAGGTCGACGTCCTTCGTGATGATGACCTCGGCGGCCTTCGCCATCAGGCGCTGCGCCAGCTGCCCCATCTCCAGGATGGTGGCGTGCAGGTCGCGCGGGACCGCGGTGTCCGGGAAGCGCAGCCGCGCCAGCTTCGCCACGTGCTGCGCCAGGTCGCCGGAGCGCTCCAGGTCCGCGCTCATGCGCAGCGAGGTGACGACGATGCGCAGGTCGGTGGCGACCGGCTGCTGGCGCGCGAGCAGCGCGATGGCCCGTGCCTCCAGGTCGTGCTGGAGGTCGTCCACCTTCTGGTCGGCGGCGATGACGCTCTCGGCGAGCTTCAGGTCGGCGTCGAGCATGGAGGTCGTGGCCCGCCCGATGGCGGAACCGACCAGCCGGGCCATCTCGACCAGGCCTTCACCGATCGAGTCCAGTTCCTCGTGGTACGCGTCACGCATGTCTCGTGTCCCTCTCTCGACCTACTGCTACTGCGGTCCTGCTGCCCGGGGGCGGGCCGGTGGGGCCATCGGCCCCACGTTGCCACGGTGAACCTCGAACGCGACCGACTCCGGCACCACAAGTGAATCAACCCCGTCGTCAGGGTGAACTCTGGGCGACGACTGTTCGAGGTGCCACCCGAACGGCTGTGGAAGTGTCGTCATGCCTGCTTAACCTGGAGTCATGGACGTGAACGCGGCGGTCGCCGCAGCTGCAGCGATCGCCGGTCTTTGCACCGGTGTGATCGCGATGCTGGCGTTCCGCTGGAGCGAGCGCGACCAAGCCCGCCCCACCCGGAGCTCCATGCGCCCCGACATCAACGCGGTGCTCCCACCAGGCGTGGACACGGTCCTCTCCGTGCTCCGCTCCTCCGCCGTCGTCCTCGACGAGGGCGACGCGGTGGTCAAGGCCAGCTCGGCGGCATATGCCCTCGGCCTGGTCCGCGGCGGCAAGCTGGCCGTGGAGCCCATGCTCCACATGGCCCGCGACACCCGCCGCGACGGAGAGATACGCCAGGTCGAGCTCGACCTGCCCCGGCGCGGCACCGGCCGCGGCGAAGCGCTCGCCGTATCGGCGCGCGTCGCCCCGCTCGGCTCCCGCCTGGTGCTCCTCCTGGTCGAGGACCTCACCGAGGCACGCCGCATCGAGGCCGTGCGCCGCGACTTCGTCGCGAACGTGTCGCACGAGCTCAAGACCCCGGTCGGCGCGATCTCCCTGCTGTCCGAGGCCGTCATGGACGCCTCGGACGACCCCGAGGCCGTGCACCGCTTCGCCGGCCGCATGCAGATCGAGGCCACCCGCCTGATCAACCTCGTACAAGAACTCATCGACCTCTCCCGGGTACAGAACGACGACCCCCTGGAGGACGCGGAGCCCGTCCGCGTGGACACGCTCGTGGCCGAGGCCATCGACCGCTGCCGCCACACGGCCTCCGCGAAACAGATCACCATGGCCGCCGGCGGCACCGCCGACCTGCGGGTATGGGGAAACCGGGGGCAGCTCGCGGCCGCCCTCGGAAACCTGGTCGAGAACGCCGTCAACTACAGCCCCGCCCGCACCCGCGTCGGCATCGCCGCGCGCCGGGTCACCGCGCCGGGTGGAGACTTGATCGAGATAGCCGTGACCGACCAGGGCATCGGCATCCCGGAAAAGGACCGCGAGCGCATCTTCGAACGCTTCTACCGCGTCGACCCGGCCCGCTCCCGCGCCACGGGAGGAACCGGCCTGGGCCTCGCGATCGTGAAGCACGTAGCGGCTTCGCACGGCGGGGAGGTGTCGGTATGGAGCTCGGAGGGCCAGGGTTCCACCTTCACCCTGCGACTCCCCGAAGCGGCCGCGCCGGCCCCGGCGACGGCCTCCGCCCCCGCCACCCCCCAGCTCGAACCTCACACCGCACCAGCCATCCCTGCCCCGGAGGTCCTTCCGTGACCCGAGTGCTCGTCGTCGAGGATGAGGAATCCTTCAGCGACGCCCTGTCCTACATGCTCCGCAAGGAGGGCTTCGAGGTCGCGATCGCCGCGACCGGGCCCGACGGGCTCGACGAGTTCGAGCGCAACGGCGCCGACCTCGTCCTCCTCGACCTGATGCTCCCCGGCCTGCCCGGCACGGAGGTCTGCCGGCAGCTGCGCGGCCGCTCCAACGTCCCCGTGATCATGGTGACCGCCAAGGACAGCGAGATCGACAAGGTCGTCGGGCTGGAGATAGGAGCCGACGACTACGTCACGAAGCCCTTCTCCTCGCGGGAGCTGGTCGCCCGCATCCGCGCGGTCCTGCGCCGCCGCGGCGAGCCGGAGGAGGTCACCCCGGCGGCCCTGGAGGCGGGCCCCGTCCGCATGGACGTCGACCGCCACGTGGTCACCGTCTCCGGAGCCAAGGTGGACCTCCCGCTGAAGGAGTTCGACCTGCTGGAGATGTTGCTGCGCAACGCGGGCCGCGTGCTGACCCGCATGCAGCTCATCGACCGGGTCTGGGGCGCCGACTACGTCGGCGACACCAAGACCCTCGACGTCCACGTCAAGCGCCTGCGCGCCAAGATCGAGCCCGACCCGGGCGCGCCCCGCTACCTGGTCACGGTCCGCGGCCTCGGCTACAAGTTCGAGCCGTAAGCCGTAGCCGTAGCCATAGCCGTACCGTGGGCACCCCGTGGAAGCCGTACGGCAACGGCCCCCGTCCGCATCGAGCGGACGGGGGCCGTTGCCGTGTGTACGGTGCTGCGCGCCTCAGTGGCCGGCGCTGGGGGACGAGGACCCGGACGGGCTGCCCGCGGGGCTGCCCGAGGCCGAGCCGGACGGCGTGGCCCCCGGCGAGCCGGAGGGGGTGCCCGAGGGGCTGCCGGACGGGCTGCCCGAGGGGCTGGCGCCCGCGGCCGGGGCCTCGGTGGCGCCGACGCCCGCGTACATGCCGGTCGCCGGGACGACGAAGGCCTCCAGCGCCACGTCACCCGTGGAGCTGAGCTGGAAGACGACCTTCTGCGCGTCGCCGTCCAGGACGGACTCGCTGCCGCTGGAGATGATGGCGGAGGCGTTGCCCTTGCCGCCCAGGACCACGGAGCCGCCGGCCGGTACGACCAGCTTGGACGCGCCGCCCGCGGGCTTCACCGTCACGGTGGCCTTGCCACCCGGAAGAGTGATGGCGTCGACGGTCTGATCCTTGGTACCGGCGTTGAACAGCGTCGCTGCGACGGCGGCCGGGCCCTTCTTGTTCTTCTCCTGCGTGACCACCAGGGCGTTCTGAATCTTGATGTCGCCCTTGGTGACGGCGGCGTTGTCCGGCTTGACCTGGAGAGTCTGCGCATCCTGGCCCGCACCGCAGGCGGCCAGCGAGGCGATCGAGAACACGACGGCGGTGGCGGCGAGGGCGCCGCGTCGAAGGCTGCGGCTCACGGCGGCGGCTTCTCCTTGGACGTACGAATCGGAAGGGTGGACTCCCCCGGTCGTCGCAGGGAGGGGCCCCTCGGGAACGGCCGAAGTAAAGCCGCTCTAAGGGGGTGCAGCGCGCTTAGGTTACCGAGCCGTCGCCCCGCGCCCGCACCCGACCCTCCGCAGCGCGGGGGCCGCCCTGTCCGGGTCGTGTCCCGGCGCCGCCGCGGCCGGGTGATCTTTGCATTCGGGGAAATGGCCGATGGACGTCCGATGATCAATTTCCGGATTCCTTCGAACACCGCCGGTGATCGAATTCCGGATTGGGCCGGAACGCGCCCCGCCGGGGCGGTCGCCAGTCGAACGGAGTAGTTCGGTTTCCCGCCCCGGAAACCGGCAAAACAGGACGTACGTCACACCGGCGGGGGTCTTGGCCGGGCGCGGCGCGGCCGATTCGGTCGGTCCGCACAGAGCCTCCGACCTGCGAATACCCTCTCCCGGAAGCCTCCCGCAGCACGTTCCTGTCCGTGTTGTCAAGCCCCGAGATGTGCCCTGACCTGCGAAAACGCCATTCATAACGGTCGATTCTCGTGTTACCCTGGATAGCCACGGAAGGGGTACCTGTCACATGACGTTCAAGGTTGGCGACACCGTGGTCTATCCCCATCACGGGGCCGCGCTGATCGAGGCCATTGAGACTCGCCAGATCAAAGGCGTGGACAAGACCTACTTGGTGCTCAAGGTCGCCCAGGGCGACCTGACCGTTCGCGTGCCTGCGGACAATGCGGAGTTCGTCGGCGTTCGCGACGTAGTCGGCCAGGACGGCCTGGAACGGGTCTTCGAGGTGCTCCGCGCACCGTTTGCCGAAGAGCCCACGAACTGGTCACGGCGCTACAAGGCAAATCTGGAGAAGCTCGCTTCTGGCGATGTCATCAAGGTCGCCGAAGTCGTGCGCGACCTGTGGCGTCGTGAGCGTGAGCGCGGGCTTTCCGCGGGCGAGAAGCGCATGCTCGCGAAGGCGCGCCAGATCCTGGTGAGCGAGCTCGCGCTCGCCGAGAACACCAACGAGGACAAGGCGGAAGCCCTCCTCGACGAGGTGCTCGCGTCCTGACGCGATCACCCGTACGCCCCGGTCACGCACAGTCGCCCGGTCGTACATAGAGTTGTGCCGCGGTGCCCGATGACAAGGAAACTTGTTGCCGGGCGCTGCGGCATGTCTGTATCCACTGCCTGTTGATATCCACTGCCTGTCGACAACTCGACCTGTTGACAACAAGATCCGTTGACAACACCTGTGCTGAACAAGCCGACATCGTTCACTGGCGTGCCGGGTCCGGGCAGCCGACTCGACCGGTCGTCACGGAAGGGGCGAGGGCGTCGCACCCGGCACCCTTCAGGCCATACCCATGTCGGCCGAAGTCACAAACCTGGCTCGGAGCTACTGATGTCTGACGAATCGCGCCCCCATCGCACCGCCGCGGTGATCCCGGCCGCCGGCCGCGGGGTCCGGCTCGGTCCCGGCGCCCCCAAGGCCCTGCGGACCCTGGGCGGACTGCCCATGCTCATCCACGCCGTCCGCGCCATGGCGCGCTCCCGCGCCGTCTCCCTCGTGGTCGTCGTCGCCCCGCCGGCCGACACCGTAGAGGTGCGCCGCATGCTCGACGAGCACGCGCTGCCCGACCGCACGGAGGTCCTGGTCGTCGCCGGCGGCGAAACCCGCCAGCAGTCCGTGCGCGCCGGCCTCGCCGCCCTCCCGGCCGACATCACCGCCGTACTCATCCACGACGCGGCCCGCCCGCTCGTCCCCGTGGACACCGTCGACTCCATCGTCGAGGCCGTCCGCGACGGCGCCCCCGCCGTCGTGCCCGCCATGCCGCTGGCCGACACCGTCAAGGAGGTCGAGCCGGGCCGGCCCGGCGAACCCGAGCCGGTCGTCGCCACCCCCGTCCGGGCCCGGCTGCGCGCCGTACAGACCCCGCAGGGCTTCGACGTGGCCACGCTGCTGCGCGCGCACGAGAAGCTCGCGGCGGGCACGGCCGACGGCGAGGGCGCCACAGACGACGCCGGGATGGTGGAACAGCTCGGCGTCACCGTCGTGGTGGTCCCCGGACACGAAGAGGCCTTCAAGGTCACCCGCCCGCTCGACCTGGTCCTCGCCGAGGCCGTACTCGCCCGCAGGAGGGCCACCGATGCCTACTAGTCCCGACAGCGCCGCCGCCGGCGCCGCCCGTACCGACGCCCCCGTGATCCCGCTCGTCGGCATCGGCACCGACGTCCACGCCTTCGAGACCGGCCGCGAGCTGTGGTGCGCCGGCCTGCTCTGGGAGGGAGAGGACGGCCTCGCCGGCCACTCCGACGGCGACGTCGCCGCGCACGCCGCCTGCGACGCCCTCTTCTCCGCCGCCGGAGTCGGCGACCTCGGCGCCCACTTCGGCACCTCGCGCCCCGAGTGGTCCGGCGCCGCCGGGATCACGCTGCTGGCCGAGGCCGCCCGCATCGTCCGCGCCGAAGGCTTCGAGATCGGCAACATCGCCATCCAGGTGATCGGCGTACGCCCCAAGATCGGCAAGCGGCGCGAAGAAGCACAGAAGACGCTCACCGCCGCGGCGGGCGCCCCCGTCTCGCTCTCCGGCACCACCACCGACGGACTGGGCCTCACCGGCCGCGCCGAAGGCCTCGCCGCCATCGCCACGGCCCTCGTCTACCGGACGAACCGGGCCTAGTACCCCGTACGGGGGCCGCTCCCGCGGCTCTTCGACAACAAAGCGGGCCCCGCGTACCGAAAGGGTCGCGGGGCACTGCTACGGGCGCACTACCCTGGATGCCGTGACTATTCGCCTGTACGACACCAGCGCCCGGCAGATCCGTGACTTCATCCCGCTCGTTCCGGGCTGCGTCTCGATCTACCTCTGCGGCGCCACCGTGCAGGCGGCTCCGCACATCGGTCACGTCCGCTCGTACCTGAACTTCGACATCGCCCGCCGCTGGTTCACCCACCGCGGGCTCGACGTCACCTTCATCCGCAACGTCACCGACATCGACGACAAGATCATCGCGAAGGGTGAGGCCCAGGGCCGCCCCTGGTGGTCCATCGGCTACGAGAACGAGCGCGCCTTCAACGACGGCTACAACGCGCTGGGCTGCCTCCCGCCCACGTACGAGCCGCGCGCCACCGGCCACGTGCCGGAGATGATCGAGATGATGCGCGGGCTCATCGAGCGCGGCCACGCCTACGTCGCCGACGGCAGCGTCTACTTCGACGTGCGCTCCTTCCCCGGCTACCTGGAGCTCTCCAACCAGGACATCGACGACCTGCGCCAGCCCGCCGAGTCGGGCATCACCGGCAAGCGCGACCCGCGCGACTTCGCCATGTGGAAGGCCTCCAAGCCCGGCGAGCCCGACTGGGAGACCCCGTGGGGCCGCGGCCGTCCCGGCTGGCACCTCGAGTGCTCCGCGATGGCGCACAAGTACCTCGGCAGCGCCTTCGACATCCACGGCGGCGGGCTCGACCTGATCTTCCCGCACCACGAGAACGAGATCGTCCAGGCCAAGGCCTACGGCGACGAGTTCGCGAAGTACTGGATGCACAACGCCTGGGTCACCCTCTCCGGCGAGAAGATGTCCAAGTCGCTCGGCAACTCCGTCCTCGTCTCCGAGATGCTCAAGGTCTGGCGCCCGATCGTCCTGCGCTACTACCTCGGCACTCCGCACTACCGCTCGATGATCGAGTACAGCGTGGAGTCCCTGCGCGAGGCCGAGTCCGGCTTCGCCCGCATCGAGGGCTTCATCCAGCGCGTCATCGAGAAGGCCGGCAAGACCGTCGAGCCCGCCGCCGAGGTCCCGCCCGCCTTCGCCGAGGCCATGGACGACGACCTGGGCGTCCCGCAGGCGCTCGCCATCATCCACACCACCGTCCGCCAGGGGAACAGCGCGCTCGCCGCCGACGACAAGGACGCGGCCATCGCGCGCCTGTCGGAGGTACGGGCCATGCTGGGCGTCCTCGGCCTCGACCCCCTCGACCCGCACTGGGCGGGCGAAGCCGACCGCGGCGAGGACCTCCACGGAGCCGTGGACACCCTCGTGCGCCTGGTCCTGGAGCAGCGCGAGTCCGCCCGCGCCCGCAAGGACTGGGCCACCGCCGACGCCATCCGCGACCAGCTGCAGCAGTCCGGCCTCGTCATCGAGGACAGCCCCACGGGCCCCCGCTGGACGCTCGGCCCCCGCTGAGCCACCCGGAGCGGCCCCACCGCGCAGTCCCACTGGCGCACTCAGATTGGGCCGCCCGGCGTTCCGGGCGGCACACTCTTCATACGTACATATCGCAGCACCAACGAAACAGGTAGAGGTCATGGCCGGGAACAGCCAGCGCAGGAACCGCCGCACGTCCAACAAGAAGGGCGCGACGGTCGGCAGCGGTGGCCAGCGGCGCAAGGCCCTCGAAGGCAAGGGCCCCACGCCCAAGGCCGAGGACCGCAAGAAGCACAAAGCCAACCGCATCAGCAACGCCATGGCCCGCCAGGCCGCCAAGCGCCGCCCGGCCCCGCGCCGCGGCGGCCCCAAGGGCACCAGCGAGATGGTCGTCGGCCGCAACCCGGTCTTCGAGGCGCTGCGCGACGGCGTACCGGCCGTCACCCTCTACGTCCAGCAGTTCATCGACAACGACGAGCGCGTGCGCGAGGCCCTCCAGCTCGCGGCCGCGCGCGGCAACATCAACCTGATGGAAGCCCCGCGCCCCGAGCTCGACCGGCTGACCAACGGCCTCAACCACCAGGGCCTGGTCCTCCAGGTCCCGCCGTACGAGTACGCGCACCCGGAGGAGCTCACCGCCGCCGCGTACGACAACGGCGAGGACCCGCTCATCGTCGCCCTCGACGGCGTCACCGACCCCCGCAACCTCGGCGCGATCGTCCGCTCCGTCTCCGCCTTCGGCGGCCACGGCGTGGTCATCCCCGAGCGCCGCGCCGCCAGCATGACCGCCGGCGCCTGGAAGTCCTCGGCCGGCACCGCCGCCCGCACCCCGGTCTCCCGGGTCACCAACCTGACCCGCGCCATCCAGGACTACAAGAAGGCCGGCATCACCATCGTCGGCCTCGCCGCCGAGGGCACGCACGAGGTCCACGAACTCGAAGCGCTGGGCGGCCCCGTCGTCATCGTCATCGGTTCCGAGGGCAAGGGCCTGGGCCGCCTCGTCGGCGAGAACTGCGACTACCTCGTGCGCATCCCGATGCCGGGCGGCGCCGAATCGCTCAACGCCGGCGTCGCCGCGGGCGTCGTCCTCTACGAGGCCGCCCGCCGCCGCGCCACCCGCGGCCGCGCCTGACCGACCGGATCCGCGGGATCGACCGGATCCGTGGGATCGACCGGATCCGTGGGATCGACCGGATTGACCGGATCCGCGGGATCTGCTTGATCCACTTGGCTCACACGGCGTGACCCGTGAGCGTGCCACCCCGTCCCCCGTGGGCGGGGTGGCTTGATTTGACGGGTCTCGGACACATCCCTGATGTCAAGGCAGTGTCCTAAACACCCGTCACTCGGTTAGATGAGTGTGGACACCAGAACGCCAGGGTTCGACGACCAGCCCGCGCTGAGCATGGTCAAGGTGCCGTGCGACCCCGCACAGGTCATCGTCAACCACGCCAGCTTCCGCGTGCGGCTCGCACCGAGCCCCAGCGCGCGTCCCAGGCCCGCGGGCGCCTCCGGGCTCGCCCCCGCGCTCGGCGGGGCCCTCGCCGCCGCCGGAGCCGGCGCGGCCCGCCGCCGCCCCGTCGTGTGGAGCGGCAAGTCCGCCCCCGGCGACGCCGCGGCCAGCGCCGCCATGGGCGGCCTGCTCCAGGCCGTACGCGAGCACGGGCGCGGGCACGACGAGTACGACGGCGGAGCCACCCAGGTCATCCCGCGCATCGACCTCGCCCACGACCTCGCCGACGACACCCTCGCCACCCCGACCGTCATCGGCCAGCGCAGCTACGGCGACCTCGACGAGACCCGCCGGCAGCCCGCCCTGCGCGACCACCCGTACGAGGCCCACGGCGCCCCGTACGGCGAGGGCCCCGGGCCCGGCACGGACTCCCGCCGGGCCCCCGGCGACACCCGCGGCCAGGCCTCGTACTACCCCGGCCGCCGGATGAACCTCGGCGTCGTGCTGCTCCCGCTCCGCGTCTTCCTCGGCTTCATCTCCATCTACGCCGGCATGGGCAAACTGTGCGACCCCGTCTACTTCGACGGTGGCGAGCGCGGCTCCATGGTCACCTGGCTGCACACCCTCCAGCCCTGGGCGCTCGCCGAGCCGCTGCGCGACTTCGCGCTCGCCCACCCCGTCGGCGCGGGCCTGAGCGTGGCCTTCCTCCAGGTCATCGTGGGCGTGCTGACGGTGTTCGGCCTGTGGCAGCGGTTCGCCGCCTGCTTCGGGGCGCTCCTGTCCGCCGCCCTGCTCATGACCGTGAGCTGGAAGACCGTTCCCGCCTACGACGCGCCCGACATCATCTACCTCGCCGCCTGGAGCCCCCTGATCATCGCGGGCGCCCCCGTCTACTCCCTGGACGGGCGCCTCGCCAGCGAGGCCTGGCGCACGCTCGGCCCGCGCTCCGAGGTCTGGCGCCTGCGCCGCCGCGTACTGCGGCGCGGAGCCGTCATGGCCACCGTCGTCTGCGGGCTCACCCTGCTCATCGGCTCGCTCCTCGGCGGCGCCGTCCGCTCCACCACGGTCGTCACCGTCCCCGGACCGGGAGAGGCCCCGAGCAACTACCTGCCCGGGCGGCCGCTGCCCAGCACCCCGCAACAGCAGCAGCCCGTACGGCCCACCCCGTCCAAGCCCGCCGCACAGCCCTCCGCCGGAGCCTCCTCGCCGGCCGCCAAGTCGGGCCGCGGCGCGACCGGTTCGGCCTCCCCCGGCACCGGCGGGTCCGGATCGTCCCCGACCGCGACCCGGGGCACCACCGGCAGCCAGACCCCGCGCAGCACCCCGCGCCAGTCCACGCCGCAGAAGCCCCCGGCCAGCTCCTCCGGGACCCCCGGCGGGACCGGGGACGCGCCGTCGAAGAAGCCCGGACTGGTGGGCGGACTCCTCGGCTGAGGACTTCGGCCCGAGGCCGGAGGCCGGACCGTACGACCACACGACGAGAGGGGCCCGGCACGCGAGAGCGTGCCGGGCCCCTCTCGTCTTCGTGGTGGGGGCGGAGGGCTGGGAGCGGAAGGCTGAGCGCGGCCGTGGGGCCGGGACAGGGCCGAGGAGGCCCTACGCGCCGCCCTGCGCGGCCAACTCCCGTGCCGCCTCGGTCAGGTCCTTCGCCGTGTCGATCGCCCGCCAGTAGGCCCCCTGGGGCAGCGGGAAGCCCGCCAGGCGCCGCTCGCGGGCCAACCGCGGGAACGTCGTACGCTCGTGGTCGCCCAAGTCGGGGAGCAACGCGGCGAATTCGGGCCCGAAGACGTACACGCCGGCGTTCACCGGATACGGGGACTGCGGCGCCTCGATGAAGTCCAGTACGTGCCCGTACTCGTTGATCTCCACCACGCCCCACGGAATCCGGGGCCGGGCCAGCGCCAGGGTGGCCGTCGCCCCGCGCTCGGCGTGGAAGGCCGCCATCTCGCGCAGCGAGAAGCGCGTCCACACATCGCCGTTGGTCGCGAACCAGGCCTCCTCGGGCCGCGGTAGCCGGCGCGCCGCGTACTTCAGACCGCCGCCGCGGCCCAGCGGCTCGTCCTCGACCACCGTGGTCACGCGCAGCGGCAACTCGGCCCCGGCCAGCCACTCCTGGAGCACCTCGGCGAGGTGCCCGCACGAGACGACGGCGTCCGTCACCCCCTCGGAGGCCAGCCACGCCAGCTGGTGCCCGATGATCGGCACGCCCGTACCGGGGATCTCGACCATCGGCTTCGGGCGGTCGTCCGTGTACGGCCGCAGCCGCGAACCCTGGCCGCCCGCCAGGACGACTGCCTGGGTCGGGGAGGCCGGGAACGCGGCTGCGTGGGGTCGGGGCGCACACTCGGCGCGGGTCATGTCCGTGTCCGTGTCCGGTACTTGGGGTGGATGCGGGGCGAGGGTGAGGGCTAGTGCTGTGGCTGGGAAGGTTTGCCGGGTCGCGGTGTTCGGTGCGGTGCCTCGCAAGGCGGAGGGCCGCGGCTCGTACTGGACGTACCGCCGTGGTCCGACAACGCGGCGAGGTGCCGTGCCGGGCGCCGCGACCCGGTGGACCTTCCCGGTCACAGCACTAGCCGCCGGGCCGGGGGACGGGCACTCTGGGGGCACGCCCCGAGCGGGAGGCGGTGACGGGCATGTGGTTCGAATCCGGGCGGGTCTGCCTGGACCTGGTGGCCACCTTCGATCCCCGCAGGTACGCCGAGGGGGGCGAGGGGATCCGGGACGGCGACGAGCTGCGGCAGTGGCTGGAGGGGGCCGGACTGGTGCCCGGCCGGACGCCGCTGCCCCCGGTGGGAGCCGACTGGGCGCAGGCCTTCCGCATGCTCCGCGCCGATGTCGAGAGCCTCGTACGCGCCGAGCTCGGCGGGTCCGCGCCGCCGGCGCCCGCGCTGGCCCGGGTCAACGCGGCGGCCGCCGGTCCACCCCCGGGCCTGTGTGCCGTACAGGACCAAGAAGGGCACCTCGTCCGGGAGTTGTGCGGCGGAGTCGAATGCGCCGGACTGCTCGCCGCCGTGGCCCGCGACGCCGTCGAACTGCTCACCGATCCCTCGGAGCGCGCCCTGCTGCGGGCCTGCGCGGGCGACGGGTGCGCCCGCCTCTACCTCGATTCCTCGCGCGGCCACCGGCGCCGCTGGTGCTCCAGTGAGCTGTGCGGGAACCGCGAGCGCGTGGCCCGCCACCGCCGCCGCGTCCTGGAATCCCGCCCCGGCTAGCGCGGCGACCGGGCACCCGGCCGACGTGATGTTCGTCTTGATCGGCGACCCGTCCCGGAACGGGCGT
Organism: Streptomyces sp. ICC4; assembly: GCF_003287915.1. Taxonomy (NCBI): domain Bacteria; kingdom Bacillati; phylum Actinomycetota; class Actinomycetes; order Kitasatosporales; family Streptomycetaceae; genus Streptomyces; species Streptomyces sp. ICC4. Next base: position 2,391,787 of record NZ_CP030286.1, read on the forward strand.
GCGCGCGCGGGCGCGTTCGCGTACGGTTGACGGTCGCCCATGCACGTCAGAAAGGGGCCTTGGTGGCCGCGCAGAATGCCGCTGTCGACAGCACGGCGGATTCCGTCCGCGATCGGGAGATCGCGGTCGAGCAGACGCATCTCGATCACGTGTACCGACGCCTTGAGGAGAAGATCCACGAGGCGGAGTTCCTGATGAACGACGCCGCCAAGCGTGGCCAGGTCGGCACGCCCGGCGCGCTCGCCGAACGGGATGCACAGGTCTTCCGGGCCGGAATCCACCTCAACCGTCTCAACAACGAATTCGAGGACTTCCTCTTCGGCCGGGTCGACCTGGTCCAAGGCAAGGACGGGGAGCGCGGTCCGGACGGCGCCTTCACCTCCGTCGCCCCCGCCGAGGACGCGATCCGCGCCGATCTCACGGCCGACATCGCCGAGACGCTCCACATCGGCCGCATCGGAGTCCTCGACTCCGACTACGCGCCGCTCGTCATCGACTGGCGCGCCCCCGCGGCCGCGCCGTTCTACCGCTCCACGCCCAAGGAGCCGGGCCGCGTCGTACGCCGGCGCGTCATCCGCTCCAAGGGCCGCAAGGTGCTCGGCGTCGAGGACGACCTGATGCGCCCCGAGGTGACCGCCTTCCTCGACGGGCGCGAGCTGCCCGTCATCGGGGACGGCGCACTGATGGCCGCCCTCGGCCGGGCCCGCACGCACTCGATGCGCGACATCGTGTCCTCCATCCAGGCCGAGCAGGACCTCGTCATCCGGGCCCCCGCGGCCTCGGTCGCCGAGGTCGCGGGCGGACCGGGCACCGGCAAGACCGCCGTCGCCCTGCACCGCGCCGCCTACCTGCTCTACCAGGACCGGCGCCGCTACTCCGGCGGCATCCTCATCGTCTCCCCGACCCCGCTCCTCGTCGCGTACACCGAGGGCGTCCTGCCCTCCCTCGGCGAGGAGGGCCAGGTCGCCATCCGCGCGCTCGGCTCGCTCGTCGACGGGGCCGAGGCCACCACGTACGACGACCCGTCCACGGCCAGGATCAAGGGCTCGTCCCGGATGCTGAAGGTGCTGCGCAAGGCCGTGCGGGGCGCCCTCGAACTCGGCGGCCCCGGCGGGGCGCAGGCCCCCGACCGGCTGCGCGTGGTGGCCTTCGGGCGCCGCCAGGAGCTGGAGGCCGGCGACCTCGACCGGATCCGGCAGAACGTCCTGTCCGGCACCGCCCCGGTCAACCTGCTGCGCCCGCGCGCCCGCAAGCTCCTGCTGGACGCGCTGTACTCCAAGTCCGGCGGGGCCGGCCGGCACAGCGACCCGGAGCTCGCCGCCGAGCTGCGCTCCGCCTTCGACGAGGACATCTCGACGGAGGACGCGTTCATCGAGTTCCTGAACGCCTGGTGGCCGGAGCTGACCCCGCGCGCGGTGCTCGCCGCGATGGCCGACGAGCGCAAGCTCGGCCGCTGGTCGCGCCGCGACCTGAACCCGCGCGAGACCCGGCAGATGGCGCGCTCCCTGCGCCGGGTGGGCCCGGACGGCAAGGGTCCGCTGTCGGTGCACGACGTGGCGCTGCTGGACGAGCTCCACCAGCTGGTCGGCGCGCCCGCGCGGCCCAAGCGCAAGCGGCAGATGGACCCGCTCGACCAGCTGAGCGGGCTGGAGGAGCTGATGCCGACCCGCGAGGAGACCCAGTGGGAGCGGGCCGAGCGGCTCGCGGCGGAGCGCACCGAGTACGCGCACGTCATCGTCGACGAGGCGCAGGACCTGACGCCGATGCAGTGGCGGATGGTCGGCCGCCGGGGCCGGATGGGCACCTGGACGGTGGTCGGCGACCCGGCGCAGTCCTCGTGGACCGATCCGCAGGAGGCGGCGGCCGCGCGGGACGAGGCGCTGGGATCGCGGCCGCGCCGGCGGTTCACCCTGACGGTGAACTACCGCAACCCGGCCGAGGTCGCCGAGGTCGCCTCCCGGGTGCTGAAGCTGGCGGCCCCGGGCACGGAGCCGCCGACGGCGGTGCGCTCGACGGGCCTGGAGCCGCGCTTCACGGCGGTGGCGGACGATCTCGCGGACACGGTCCGCGAGGAGACCCGCAGGCTGCTGGAGCAGGTGGACGGCACGGTGGGCGTGGTCGTGGCCATGGACCGGCGCGTGGAGGCCGCGGGCTGGCTCGCGGACCTGGGGGAGCGTGCGGTCGCGCTCGGCAGCCTGGAGGCGAAGGGGCTGGAGTACGACGCCACGGTGGTCGTCTCCCCGGCGGAGATCGCGGACGAGTCCCCGGCGGGCCTGCGCGTGCTGTACGTGGCCCTGACCCGTGCGACGCAGCAACTGACGGTGATCTCCACCGCGCGCGACACCCCGGACGCGGCGGGCGTCGCCGCCCTGCTGCAGCCGTAGCCGGAGGCCGGGGCGGAGCCCTGGGCCGGGGGGCGGTTCACCACCGTCTCCCGGCCCGCCCAGGGCTTCGTACGGCTTGGTGCGGCGGGGTACGGCCGGATGGTCGGCGGCCAAGGGCGTGGTCGGCCGAAACCGGCCGCCGGTAGGGGGATCACTTCGGGCGAACCTTTGTTAGCCTGGGTTACGGCACCGACTCGATCCAAGCCCCCGGGCCCAACCTTCGTCGCTTAGAGCGACCACTTGCCGCGAGGCGAGCATGGCGGGTCGGTGTCATAGACGTAGGAATCATCAGGTCCGCGCTCCCCACTCCGGTGGGGGGCGCGGACCTTTTTGTATGGACCACCCATTCCGCGGGCCCCACTTATCTCGTATGGTGGAAGAGTTCTTCCGAAATTTGTAGCTGGTTACCTCGTACCGGCTGGTAGGTGGGACGATCGGACAACAGGTCCTGCCACACCTGCCGTGTTCTAGGCAAGAGGCGCGGGGCCCTGCGTGTGTACAGAAAAACCAGGGACAGAAGAGGAACACGGCCATGGCAACGGCGCCCAGCGTCTCGTACTCGATGACGGTCCGCCTGGAAGTGCCCGCGAGCGGAACCGCGGTCTCCCAGCTCACCACCGCCGTGGAGTCCTCCGGTGGCTCGGTCACCGGCCTCGACGTGACCGCATCCGGCCACGAGAAGCTCCGTATCGACGTCACCATCGCCGCGACGTCCACGGCGCACGCCGACGAGATCGTCGAGAAGCTCCGCGGGATCGAGGGCGTCAGCCTCGGCAAGGTCTCCGACCGAACCTTCCTGATGCACCTCGGCGGCAAGATCGAGATGGCGTCCAAGCACCCCATCCGCAACCGCGACGACCTCTCGATGATCTACACCCCGGGCGTGGCCCGCGTGTGCATGGCGATCGCCGAGAACCCCGAGGACGCCCGCCGCCTGACCATCAAGCGCAACTCCGTCGCAGTCGTGACGGACGGCAGCGCCGTGCTGGGCCTCGGCAACATCGGCCCGATGGCCGCGCTGCCCGTCATGGAGGGCAAGGCGGCCCTCTTCAAGCGCTTCGCGGGCATCGACGCATGGCCGATCTGCCTGGACACCCAGGATCCCGACGAGATCGTCGCCGTCGTCAAGGCGATCGCGCCGGGCTTCGCGGGCATCAACCTCGAGGACATCTCCGCGCCCCGCTGCTTCGAGATCGAGGCCCGGCTGCGCGAGGCCCTCGACATCCCCGTCTTCCACGACGACCAGCACGGCACCGCCATCGTGGTCCTCGCCGCCCTCACCAACGCGCTGCGCGTGGTGGGCAAGGCAGTTGGCGACGTCAAGGTCGTCATGTCGGGCGCCGGCGCGGCCGGCACGGCGATCCTCAAGCTGCTCCTCGCGGCGGGCGTCAAGAACGCGGTCAGTGCCGACATCCACGGCGTCGTGCACGCGGACCGCCCCGACCTCGTCGACGCGGCGGCGGACTCCCCGCTGCGCTGGATCGCCGACAACACCAACCCCGAGGGCTACACGGGCACCCTGAAGGAGGCCGTGGTCGGCGCCGACGTGTTCATCGGCGTCTCGGCCCCGAACGTGCTCAGCGGCGACGACGTGGCCGCCATGGCCGAAGGCGCGATCGTGTTCGCGCTCGCGAACCCGGACCCCGAGGTGGACCCGGCCGTGGCCCGCCAGACCGCCGCCGTCGTGGCCACCGGCCGCTCCGACTTCCCGAACCAGATCAACAACGTCCTGGTCTTCCCGGGCGTGTTCCGCGGCCTGCTGGACGCCCAGTCGCGCACGGTGGACACCGGCATGATGCTGGCAGCGGCGGCCGCCCTGGCCGACGTGGTCGGCGAGGACGAGCTGAACGCGAACTACATCATCCCGTCGGTCTTCAACGACAAGGTCGCGGGCGCGGTCGCGGGCGCCGTCCGCAAGGCCGCCACGCCGGCCGTGGCGGGCCCCACCTCCGTCTGATCCCCCGGCGCGTCGCGGGATGCGGGCCCCCCGGGGCGCCTCTAGGGTTGCGGGGATGCCCGCGTGGCCCGCGGTCCGCGTCTCCGGACACCCTCCGGACGCCTTCTGGTGCGGACGGAGCGTCACCGCGGCGTGACTGTGGCGCTTTTCGTGTGACCCCGGCGGGTGCCGGATTGGCTTTCCCGCCGCTGGTGGGGGCAGGATGCGTAACCGGGCGAGAGGGTCTGACGTCAGACCCGGGTCCGGGGACTGTCCTAGGGCCCTGGCAGCATCGGCTTCGATCTCACGCCTCTAAGGCACGTTGAACACGGGAGTACAACATGAACCGCAGTGAGCTGGTGGCCGCTCTGTCCGAGCGCGCCGAGGTGACCCGCAAGGACGCCGACGCCGTTCTGGCCGCGCTCGCCGAGACCGTCGGCGAGATTGTCGCCAAGGGCGACGAGAAGGTCACCATCCCCGGCTTCCTGACCTTCGAGCGCACCCACCGTGCCGCTCGCACCGCGCGCAACCCGCAGACCGGCGACCCCATCCAGATCCCGGCCGGCTACAGCGTGAAGGTCTCCGCGGGCTCCAAGCTCAAGGAAGCCGCCAAGGGCAAGTAGTCCGCCCTTGTGCCGAGGGCCGCACAGGCCCTTGGGACGGCAGTAGTAGTACGTAGTACGCGAGAGGCGGCCACCCGGCACCGGGTGGCCGCCTCTCGGCGCTTGCGGGGCCCGGGTGGCCCCCGGGAGCCAGAACGCCCCCAGAGGCCCTGTACGGGGCCCTGGGGGCGTTCTGGGTCGGTCTGTGCCGATCCGCCGTCGGCCCGGGGCCGACGGCGGATCGGCGGGGGTCAGACGAGGTCGCCGCCCGGGAGCTCGACCTTGGCGCCGAGCTCGACGAGCTTCTCCATGAAGTTCTCGTAGCCGCGGTTGATCAGGTCGATGCCGTGGACCCGCGAGGTGCCCTCGGCGGCGAGCGCCGCGATCAGGTACGAGAACCCGCCGCGCAGGTCGGGGATGACCAGGTCGGCGCCCTGGAGCTTGGTGGGCCCCGAGACGACCGCCGAGTGCAGGAAGTTGCGCTGGCCGAAGCGGCACGCGCTGCCGCCCAGGCACTCCCGGTAGAGCTGGATGTGTGCGCCCATCTGGTTGAGCGCCGAGGTGAAGCCGAGGCGGGACTCGTAGACCGTCTCGTGGACGATCGAGAGGCCGGTCGCCTGGGTCAGCGCGACGACCAGCGGCTGCTGCCAGTCGGTCTGGAAGCCGGGGTGGACGTCCGTCTCCAGAGCGATGGCGTTGAGCGGGCCGCCCGGGTGCCAGAAGCGGATGCCGTCGTCGTCGATCTCGAAGGCACCGCCGACCCGGCGGAAGGTGTTGAGGAAGGTCATCATCGAACGCTGCTGCGCGCCGCGCACGTAGATGTTTCCGCCGGTCGCCAGGGCGGCGGACGCCCAGGAGGCGGCCTCCAGGCGGTCCGGGAGCGCCTTGTGGTTGTAGCCGCTCAGACTGTCCACACCGGTGATCCGGATGGTCCGGTCGGTGTTGACGGAGATGATGGCGCCCATCTTCTGCAGGACGCAGATGAGGTCTTCGATCTCCGGTTCGACGGCGGCGTTGCTGAGCTCGGTGACGCCCTCGGCCAGGACGGCCGTCAGCAGCACCTGCTCGGTCGAGCCGACCGAGGGGTAGGGCAGGCGGATCTTGCAGCCGCGCAGCCGCTGCGGGGCCTCCAGGTACTGGCCGCCTTCGCGCTTCTCGATGGTCGCGCCGAACTGGCGCAGCACGTCGAAGTGGAAGTCGATCGGCCGGCCGCCGATGTCGCAGCCGCCCAGGCCCGGGATGAAGGCGTGGCCGAGGCGGTGCAGCAGGGGGCCGCAGAACAGGATCGGGATGCGCGAGGAGCCCGCGTGCGCGTCGATGTCGGCGACGTTGGCGCTCTCGACGTGGGTGGGGTCGAGGACCAGCTCGCCCGGCTCGTCGCCCGGGCGGACGGTCACCCCGTGCAGCTGCAGCAGCCCGCGCACGACCCGGACGTCACGGATGTCGGGAACGTTGCGCAGCCGGCTGGGCCCGCTGCCGAGCAGGGCCGCGACCATGGCCTTCGGTACGAGGTTCTTCGCGCCTCGGACGCGGATCTCGCCCTCGAGCGGGGTTCCGCCGTGGACAAGCAGTACATCGTCACTGATGCCGGTCATGAATCTCGCGTTCCGGAGAGGGGTGGGCGGGGGGCCAAGTCAAAAGGGTAAGGGGCACGACCCCCTTGTTTGTATGGCTGACGGGGCCGTAGGACTGTCATGAATTCGCCACAACGCCCTGGGTGCCCGCCAGGTGGCGGAGCGTCTCCTTCCGCCCGGGTCCGCGGCCGGCCGGGCGAACGCCCCCCGCGCTGCCGCCGCGCGCCTGAGCTGCGCGGGATCCGATCCCCGCGTCCGCTCCCCCTCACGGGCCAATGTGCGAGACCATGACGGCATGACCGAGGTGTCCTCCCTCACAGGGCGGCTGCTCGTGGCCACCCCCGCCCTCGCGGACCCGAATTTCGACCGCGCGGTCGTGCTGCTGCTCGACCACGACGAGCAGGGCTCGCTCGGCGTCGTCCTCAACCGGCCCACCCCGGTGGGCGTCGGTGACGTCCTGCTGCCCTGGGCCCCGCTGGCCGGCGCCCCCGGGGTGGTCTTCCAGGGCGGCCCGGTGGCGCTGGACTCCGCGCTCGGGCTGGCCGTCATCCCCGGGGAGGAGGGGCCGCTCGGGTGGCGCCGGGTGCACGGGGCGATCGGCCTGGTGGACCTGGAGGCCCCGCCGGAGCTCCTCGCGGCGGCCCTCGGCGGCCTGCGCATCTTCGCCGGCTACTCGGGCTGGGGCCCGGGCCAGCTGGAGGAGGAACTGGGCGGCGGCGCCTGGTACGTGGTGGATTCCGAGCCCGGTGACGTGTCCTTCCCGGATCCGGAGCGGCTGTGGCGCGCGGTGCTGCGGCGCCAGCGCAGCGAGCTGGCGATGGTGGCCACCTATCCGGACGACCCGTCGCTGAACTGACCCCGGCGGGGTTCAGTACGCTTGCTCCATGAGCACTCTTGAGCCCGATCGCGGGACTGGTACGGGGACCCTCGTAGAGCCGACGCCGCAGGTGTCCCACGGTGACGGCGACCACGAGCGCTTCGCCCACTACGTCCAGAAGGACAAGATCATGGAGAGCGCGCTCGGGGGCACCCCCGTCGTCGCGCTCTGCGGCAAGGTCTGGGTTCCGGGGCGGGACCCGAAGAAGTACCCGGTCTGCCCCATGTGCAAGGAGATCTACGAGTCCATGGGCCCCGGCGGGGACAAGGACAAGGGCGGCAAGGACAAGTAGTCCGGCCCCCCTGAGCGGGACCAAGGCCCTCGGCGCGCACGGTTGCGTCCGGGGGCCTTTTCCGTGCCCCGGGGGCGGGTTAGGGTCGCCGCGTAAGCGCCATGTGAAACGTGCGTTGCACATGTTGCAACGGTGGAGGAGCCGATCCCATGCCCGAGTTGATCCCGCAGCCGCGGTACGCGCGATTCCCGGCCGACGCCGGCACGTACGAGCTCACGGACCCGCTGCTCCACGCCGGACCCGGTGTCAGAGGCGCGGCCCGGTGGCTGCGCCGCGAGCTCGGCGCGGCCACCGGCTGGGCGCTCCCGGCCCCAGCCCAGGGGGACGCGTACGGCGGACGCCCGGTGATCCGCCTCGCGCTGCGCCCGGAGATCGCGCGGCACACCGGCCCCGAGTCGTACGAGCTCCACGTCGCGCCCGGCCTCGTACTCCTCGAAGGGACCGACGAGGCGGGCCTCTTCTACGCAGCCCAGACGCTGCGTCAGCTGCTCGGGCCCGACGCGTACCGACGGGCGCCTCTGCCGGGGGCGGTGTGGCGGCTGCCCATCGGGGGCATCGCCGACGGCCCCCGCTTCGGCTGGCGCGGCATGATGCTCGATGTCGCCCGGCACTTCCTGCCCAAGGACGGGGTGCTGCGCTACATCGACCTGCTCGCCGCCCACAAGCTCAACGTCCTGCACCTGCACCTGACGGACGACCAGGGCTGGCGGATCGAGATCAAGCGCCACCCGCGCCTCACCGAGGTGGGCGCGTGGCGGGCGCGCAGCCGCTGGGGCCACCGGGCCTCGCCGCTGTGGAACGAGACCCCGCACGGCGGCTTCTACACGCAGGACGACATCCGCGAGATCGTCGCGTACGCCGCCGAGCGGCACGTGCGGGTGGTGCCGGAGATCGACGTGCCGGGGCACTCGCAGGCCGCGATCGCCGCCTACCCGGAGCTGGGCAACACCGACGTGGTGGACACCGCCGCGCTGGAGGTGTGGGACGACTGGGGGATCAACGAGAACGTGCTCGCGCCCACCGAGGCCGTCCTGCGGTTCTACGAGGGGGTCTTCGAGGAGCTGCTGGAGCTGTTCCCGGCCGAGGTCTCGCCCTTCGTGCACGTGGGCGGGGACGAGTGCCCCAAGGCGCAGTGGAAGGCCTCGGCCGTCGCGCAGGGGCGGATCGCGGAACTGGGGGTCGACGGCGAGGACGGCCTGCAGTCCTGGTTCATCCGGCACTTCGACGGCTGGCTCGCGGCGCGCGGCCGCCGGCTGATCGGCTGGGACGAGATCCTGGAGGGCGGACTCGCCCCCGGCGCGGCCGTCTCCTCCTGGCGCGGGTACGCGGGCGGGATCGCCGCCGCCGAGGCCGGCCACGACGTGGTCATGTGCCCGGAGCAGCAGGTGTACCTGGACCACCGTCAGGCGGACGGCGGGGACGAGCCGATGCCCATCGGGTTCGTCCGCACACTGGAGGATGTGTACCGGTTCGAGCCGGTTCCGCCGAAGTTGTCGGAAGAGGCCGCTTCCCGCGTGCTGGGCGCCCAGGCCAACGTGTGGACCGAGGTGATGGAGAACCAGAGCCGGATCGACTACCAGGTGTTCCCGCGCCTCGCGGCCTTCGCCGAAGCGGTGTGGTCGCGGCTGCCGGAACCGGAGCGGCGGGACTACGCGGACTTCGAGGCGCGGATGGCGGCGCACTACCCGCGCCTGGACGCGCTCGGGGTCGACTACCGCGCTCCCGGCGGGCCGTTGCCGTGGCAGCGCAGGCCCGGAGTGCTCGGCCGCCCGATCGAGGGAGCACCCCCGAACGTGTGACGGACCCCCGTGCGGATGACGCGCGGGCCGCCGGACTCCGGCCGTCCGCGCCTGTGCCCGGCAGGTCCGGAGCGTGCCGCGCACACCCCCCGGTCAGCCTCCGGGCCCGGCGTGAGACCCTCGCCTCCGGTGCTCCGGAAGATGTGCCAGAGTTGCCACGTCCCGGCGGTGAGCACGTACCGTACGGCGGACAGGCGTGAGCGCCAGGACCGGGACATCGGGAAGGGGCAGCTGGGTTGACCACGCACGCACCGCAGGCACGGGATACGTCCCAGGGGCCCCGGGACGACCCGCAGGCGGGGAACGCGGCGCAGTCCGTGACGCTGCCGACCTCGCTCGACGAGGCCGTGGCGGCGCTCGCCGCCATGCCCGCCGCCGTCCCCGTGGCCGGCGGCACCGACCTCATGGCCGCCGTCAACGCCGGACTGCTGCGCCCCGCCGCCCTGGTGGGCCTCGGCCGGATCAACGAGATCCGCGGCTGGCAGTACCAGGACGGCCACGCGCTCCTCGGCGCCGGCCTCACGCACGCCAGGATGGGCCGGCCGGACTTCGCCGCCCTGATCCCGGCCCTGGCGGCCGCCGCGCGCGCCGCCGGGCCCCCGCAGATCCGCAACGCCGGGACGCTGGGCGGCAACATCGCCACCGCCGCCCCGACCGGTGACGCGCTGCCCGTGCTGGCCGCGCTGGAGGCCGTGCTCATCATCGTCGGGCCGGGCGGATCGCGCCGCGAGATCCCGGTCTCGCACCTGCTGGCCGGCCGGGAGATGCTGCGCCCCGGGGAGCTGATCGGCTTCGTACGGGTGCCGCTGCTGCACGCGCCGCAGGTGTTCCTGAAGGCGACGGGCCGCACCGGACCGGGTCGTGCGGTGGCGTCCGTGGGACTCGTACTGGACCCGGCGCGTCGCGGAGTGCGCTGCGCGATCGGCGCGGTCGCCCCGATGCCGCTGCGCCCGCTCGAAGCCGAGCAGTGGGTGGCTTCGCTGATCGACTGGGACGGGGACCGCAGCCTGGCCCCCGAGGCGCTGGAAGCCTTCGGCGAGTACGTCGCGGCCGCCTGCGTACCCGACCAGGGGGAGCCGGTGGCTCCCGGAGTACTGCATTTGCGGCGGACGGTGGCCGTGTTGGCACGGAGGGCCCTGGGGAGGGCGCTGAGCTCATGAGTGAGAACGAGAACACGGGCCCCGCGTGGGGCTGGGAGCCGGTGCCGCACGGCGGCGAGTACGACTCCGACGCGACGGCCTTCGTGAAGCTGCCGCAGGACATGCTCGACGCGCTCGGCACCGGGGAGCCGCTGGCCGCTCCCGGGCACGGCTACGTGCCGCCGCCGATGATCGTGCCGCTGGGCACGGCGAGCACCGACCCGTCGGCCACCGGCACCTGGACGATGCCCGTGCAGTGGCCCGAGGCGGGCGCCCCGGCCCCGGCCGACGCGGGCGCGGGTGCCGCGGCCGTCGCCGGTCACGCGGCCGCCCAGGCCGTCGCCGCGCGGGCCCCGATCCCGGCCTCGGTGCCGCTCCCGGCCTCGGTGGCCGCGGCGTTCGCCGAGCCCGCCCCGGAGCCGGCCGCGGAGGCCGCCCGGACGAACGCCGGCGGCGCGCACGAATCGAGCGAGACCGCCGAGTGGCACTTCCCCGAAGCCGCCGCGAGCGATGTGTGGACACCGGGCGGGACGGGCGACACGGGCAGCTTCGGGCAGCTCGCGGCGTCGGCCGACTGGAGCCAGGCCCCCGCGACCCTGCCGGGCGGGGCCGCGGCGCCGTGGGCGAGCCACCCCGACTTCGAGGGCGCGCGCGGATACGCGGCGCAGCAGCCGGGCCAGGACGCCCTGAGTTCGGGGGCGCTGCCGGGTGCTCCCGCCGCGGCGTCCGGATCCGGCGCCGGCGGCTTCGCGGGCGGCCCGGGACGCGGACCGCGCGTGCTGGGCGGCCCGGGGGTCGGTACGCCGCTCCCGGCGGAGTCCGCGGGCCCCGAGGGGGAGCCGGCCTACCCGGCCCCGCACGACATCGAAGCCGCCCACGGCCCGGCGCGGATCCCGGTGACGGGGGAGCGGCCGCATCCGGGGACCGAGGCGGAGGCCGCCGAGGCGCCGGAGGCCGGGGCCGCCGGAGCCGTGCCCGAGGGTGCGCACGCGGAGGCGGCCGGGGACGCGCACACCTACGGCGGAGCCGGGGCCGCGCTCGCACCGGGTTCGGACACCGCCGACAGCGCTGTCGCGACCGCCTCGGCGGAGCAGGCCGCAGGGGCGGGGTCCGAGGGGGCGACGTACGGCGAAGAGGACACGGATGCGGCGGACGCCGCGGCCGACGCCCACCACGAGCACCCGCCGGCCTCCTACGTCCTGCGCGTCAACGGCGCCGACCGCCCGGTCACCGGCGCCTGGATCGGCGAGTCCCTCCTCTACGTGCTGCGCGAGCGCCTCGGCCTCGCCGGCGCCAAGGACGGCTGCTCGCAGGGCGAGTGCGGGGCGTGCGCCGTGCAGGTCGACGGCCGGCTCGTCGCCTCCTGCCTCGTCCCGGCGGCGACGGCGGCGGGCAGCGAGGTCCGCACCGTGGAAGGTCTCGCGACCGACGGGGAACTGTCGGACGTGCAGCAGGCGTTGTGCAGGTCGGGTGCGGTGCAGTGCGGGTTCTGCGTGCCCGGCATGGCGATGACCATCCACGACCTGCTCGAAGGCAACCACGCCCCGAGCGAGCTGGAGACCCGCCAGGCCCTGTGCGGCAACCTCTGCCGCTGCTCGGGCTATTCGGGCGTCATCGACGCCGTGCGCGAGGTGGCTGCCGAGCGCGAGGCGGCGTCGGAAGCGGCCGCGGCGGCCTCGGCCGAGGCGCGGATCCCGCACCAGGCCCCGCCCGGCGAGGGCGGCGTCCACGGAATGCCGGGCATGCCCGGGAACCAGGGCACGCAGGGCCACTACGGCAACCAGGGCAACCAGGGCAACCAAGGCCTGCACGGGCACGGCAACCAGCAGGGAGGCACGGCGTGAGCGCCCACGACGCGGCCACGGCATCGGCGCTCTCCGGGTCCACCGGGTCCACCGGGGTCTCCGCGGCGCCCCCCGAGGGCACGGACCCCGCCGCGCGGGAAGTCCCGCGCGGCATCGGCGCGTCCGTCCCGGCCACCGACACCCGCGCCAAGACCGAGGGCACCTTCCCCTACGCCGCCGACCTGTGGGCCGAGGGCCTCCTGTGGGCAGCCGTGCTGCGCTCCCCGCACGCCCACGCCCGCATCCTGTCCATCGACACCACGGCCGCCACCGAGATGCCCGGCGTGCGCGCCGTCGTCACCCACGCCGACGTCCCCGGCGCCACCACGCACGGCCGCCGCATCGCCGACCGGCCCGTCTTCGCGCACGACGTGGTCCGCCACCACGGCGAGCCTATCGCCGCCGTCGCCGCCGACCACCCGGACACCGCACGCCTCGCGGCCGCCGCGATCGCCGTCGAGTACGAGCTCCTCGACCCGGTCACCGACCCCGAACAGGCCTTCGGCGCCCCCGCCCTGCACCCCGACGGCAACCTGATCCGGCACATCCCGCTGCGCTACGGCGACCCGGAGGCCACCGGCGAAGTCGTCGTCGAGGGCCTCTACCGCATCGGCCGCCAGGACCCCGCGCCCATCGGCGCCGAGGCCGGGCTGGCCGTGCCGCGCCCCGACGGCGGCGTGGAGATCTACACCGCCTCCACCGACCCGCACACCGACCGCGACCTCGCCGCCGCCTGCTTCGGACTCGAACCGGACCGCGTGCGCGTCGTCGTCACCGGCGTCCCGGGCGCGACGGCCGACCGCGAGGACGCCGCCTTCCAGCTCCCGCTGGGCCTCCTCGCCCTGCGCACCGGCTGCCCGGTGAAGCTGGCCGCCACCCGCGAGGAGTCCTTCCTCGGCCACCCCCACCGCCACCCGACGCTGCTGCGCTACCGCCACCACGCGGACGCGGACGGCCGCCTGGTCAAGGTCGAGGCCCAGATCCTGATGGACGGCGGCGCCTACGCCGACGCCTCCTCGGAGTCCCTCGCGGCGGCCGTGGCCTTCGCGTGCGGCCCGTACGTCGTCCCGCACGCCTTCGTCGAGGGCTGGGCGGTCCGTACGAACAACCCGCCGTCGGGCCACGTGCGCGGCGAAGGCGCCATGCAGGTCTGCGCGGCGTACGAGGGCCAGATGGACAAGCTCGCCGCCGCCCTCGGCATAGACGGCGCGGAACTGCGCCTGCGCAACGTCCTGGCCACCGGCGACCTGCTGCCCACCGGGCAGACGGTCACCTGCCCCGCCCCCGTCGCCGAACTGCTGCGCGCGGTCCGCGACTACGAGCTCCCGCCGCTCCCGAAGGACACCCCGGAGGAGGACTGGCTGCTCCCCGGCGGCCTGGAGGGCGCGGGCGAGCCGGGCGCGGTGCGGCGCGGAGTCGGGTACGGGGTCGGCATGGTCCACATGCTCGGCGCGGAGGGCACCGACGAGGTGTCCACGGCCACGGTCAAGGTGGTCGGCGGCACCGCGACGGTCATCTGCGCGGCCGTCGACACCGGCCAGGGCTTCTCCACGCTCGCCCGCCAGATCGTCCAGGAGACCCTGGGCGTGGACGAGGTCGTCGTGGCCCCGGTCGACACCGACCAGCCGCCGGCGGGTCCCTCGGCGCACGGCCGCCACACGTGGGTCTCGGGCGGCGCGGTGGAGCGGGCGGCGAAGATGGTCCGCACCCAGCTCCTCCAGCCGATGGCCCACAAGCTCGGCATGTCCACGGAGCTCCTGCAGATCGCGGACGGCCGGATCACCTCGTACGACGGCGCCTTCTCCACGACGGTCGCCGAGGCGATGGAGGGCAAGGAACTCTGGGCGACGGCCCAGTGCCGCCCCCACCCGACCGAGCCGCTGGACGCGGACGGGCAGGGCGACGCCTTCGTCGGCCTCGCCTTCTGCGCGATCCGCGCGGTGGTGGACGTGGACATCGAGCTGGGCTCGGTCCGCGTCGTCGAACTCGCGGTCGCCCAGGACGTGGGCCGCGTCCTCAACCCCCGCCAGCTGGCGGCCCGCATCGAGGCGGGCGTCATCCAGGGCGTCGGGGCGTCCCTGACGGAGAACCTGCGCACGGCCTCCGGCCTGATCCGCCACCCCGACCTGACGGGCTACGCCCTGCCCACGTCGCTGGACGCCCCGACGGTCCGCATCGTCAAGCTGGTCGAGGAGCGCGACGTGGTGGCCCCCTTCGGGGCCAAGCCGGCGAGCGCCGTCCCGGTGGTCACCTCCCCGGCGGCGGTGGCCTCGGCGGTCCGCGCGGCCACGGGCCGCCCGGTCAACCGGCTCCCGATCCGCCCCTCGGCGGCAGTGGCATCGCCCAACGCCTGACCCAAGGCCCGGACCCGCGGCCGGCCCCGCCGGCCGCGGCCGGGCGCCTTGGCGTCCGGGCACCCGCTTCGCCTGATTGTCTTGGCACGCCAGAAGCCCACTCGATGAAGAAGCAGAGCAACGGGGCCTGTGAGAAGCGTCGCCTGGGCCCCGCTCGGTGGTGTTGAGAGACCTGATGAGGTTCTCGCCTCGCCCAACCATTAGTTCTAAAGCCGCAGTTCAGAGCCACTGTATTGACGCAATCAATGAATCTGACCACCATGAGGCCTCGGCTGCTCGCCTCTGGGGCGCGCGCCCTGCGAAAGGAATTACCGTGAGCCCGGCACTCCTTGTGAGTGACCGGGCTTTCTCGTGCTCTGCGACGCACTCTTGACGATGCTCATTCGTGCGGGCGACGCTCGTGCAACCAGACGCAACTGACTCGTCAGGAGTGCAAGGCCATGGCTCTACTGTTCTTCGGCAAGGACCCCAACAGCAACGGCGACAACTGCCCCAGCGTGTGGGTGGACGACACGTCGGCCGATCTCGTCATCCAGGGTGTGAAGGCTGACGAGGCCACGCAAACGGAATGCCTCACCGTGGGCGGCATCCCGGACCATGAGGGCGTCGTGCGTATCCCGGTAAGCATGGTGGACCAGATCAGGAAGGCGTGTGATGAAGCCGAGCAGCGTGCCGCCGTTCGGTGAGCTGATTGCGGGGTGCCAGAGGTCGGCCGTCCACCTGGAGCTGCGCGACTCGTACGGCATCGCCTCGGAGGACGAGGACTTCGCCATGTGGCGGGAGCTTGGCGGGATCAGCCCCGAGTCGGTCGAGAGCCGCCGCCCGTGGCTCGACCTGGTGAAGGAAGCCGTCGGCCGTGGCGTCGTCATGCGCCGTGCCCGCATCGTCTCCGTGCCGGTCAGCGCGTACATCCGGTACGAGCACGCGGGTACGTACCTGAACGTCGGGGCCGGGGAGTTGATCCGCTGGCTCCCTCGCCCCGAGGCCGCCACGCTCGCTCTTCCGGGTGCCGACTTCTGGCTGTTCGATGACCGCCTCATCCGCTTCGGCCACTTCTCCGGCGACGGGTCGTTCGTGGGCCACGAGCTGAACGACGACCCCGAGGTCGTCAAGATGTGCGCCGACGCGTTCGAGTCGGTCTGGGACCGTTCCACACCCCACGAGGAGTTCACGGTCTGACCCGCGTCAGCCCTCCGCCAGCCCATGCCCAGCTACCAGTCATCCAGCGTCGAGAACGCACGCAAGGCCGTCGCGGCACGTCTGCGGGAGGTCCGCCTCGACGCTGGGCTGAAAGGGCATGAGCTGGCGGCACGCTGCGGCTGGCACAAGTCCAAGGTGTCGCGGATCGAGAACGCGATCACGCCCCCGGCCGACGCGGACATCCGCGACTGGTGCGCTGGGTGTGGTGCCGACGACCAGGCTCCGGACATCATCGCCACCTCGCGCACGGCTGACTCGATGTACCTGGAGTGGAAGCGTCTCCAGCGAACAGGCCTGCGGCGTCTCCAGGAGTCCCGCGTCCCGCTGTACGAGCGGACCAAGCTTCATCGCGGCTACGCCTCGCACGTCATGCCCGGCCTGTTCCAGACGCCGGCATACGCATCTGCCCTGCTGGGCGTGATCGGGAGGTTCCACCGAGCACCGAGAGACATCCCCGAAGCCGTGGCTGCCCGGATGGCGCGAGCCCACGTCCTCCAGGGGGCTGGGCACCGCTTCATCTTCTTGATCGAGGAAGCCGTCCTGCGGTACCAGATCGGCGACGCGGAGTGCATGGCCGGTCAGCTCGGACACCTGCTGTCGGTCATGTCGCTGCCCGCTGTCTCGGTCGGCGTGATCCCCTTCGCGGCCAGTGAGCGAAGCATGTGGACCCTGGAGACCTTCGACATCTTCGACGACGAGCGGGTGCATGTGGAACTTCTCACCGCTCAGGTGACCCTCACCGCGCCCAGCGAAGTGGGCATGTACATGAGGGCCTTCGGGGATCTTCGAGACCTGGCCGTGTACGGCTCGGATGCTCGTGCGTGCGTGGCTACCGCCCTCGCGGCGCTGGGCTAAGAAGTCGCGTGCAACTGCGTAGAACTCTCTTGGGCCTGGGCATGATCAATTCCTAGCGTTGTCGTCAGTAGACGACGCGAGGAGTCGGACATGACCCAGTCGAGGAAAGAACCCAGGACCTACCAAGCGATGATGGAGGAGCTGCCGCTCCGTCTGGAGCCGGACCCCGATCCGGTGGAGGGTTGCGCTGGCTGCGTCGAGCTGGTGGCGGCGCGAGACCGGGCCTACACGGGCGGCGACTGGACCACCGTGACCGACTGCAACATCTTCATTCGCCGTCACCCGATCGGCCACTGATGGCGACCCCCGCGCAACCCAAGCGGGGACAGAAGCGCCCAGCAGCGAAGCCGAAGCCTGTGGGTCATCCCACGAGCTGCTGCGGTTACTGCGCCGGGTGGCGTGCCGTCTGGTGCCCAGACTGCGCGGGGTTCACTGGCTGCGTGACCTGCCGCCGCACGTTCAAGGTCCCGTGTCCCGACTGCTCGGGTGGTCACCTGGAGAAATGGATTCCGTGACGGGCGGGTGTGGAAGAGATGGGGTCTTCCGCACCCACCGTTAGTGTGCGTGCTCGGCCGCTGGTCAGTACCTGTCGCCCAGGGCCTGGACCGCGTTCACGGCACGGTTGCTCGGCCCACGTATCTGGTGACGAGAGCCCGCACAACTGAACTACGTCCAGGGCAGCCGCTTTTGCGGCTGCCCACGGGCCAGTTAACCACCGAGGCGTTCGAGCATCGCCCGGACCAGCGGACTGGCGCCACGGGCCGGTGAGTACGAAAATCACCAGCCATGTCCGACACTTTCTGGACCGCGCTCTCCGCGACTGCCACAGCGGCCGCCTTCTTCGCGGTCACCTGGCGGTCGATTCTCACTCGCCGTGCTCTTGGGACGGCACAACAGGCTCTTGCCACTGCCGATCAGGCCCTCATTGCCTCTCAAGCTGTAGCGCTGGACGCGGCCCGTACGCGGCTGGACGGGCAGGCGCCGACTGTCAGTGTCCGAATCCACGAAGTGCCGTGGCCACCGCTCGCCTGGACGCCCCACGGCATGCCGGTGAACCCGTGGCCTAACGGGTACGAGTGGCACTTCCCCGCCATGCAGGAAGAGCGAATCGTCCTCCAGGCATGCATCGAGGTGCAGAACCACGCTCAATCTCATGTCACTCTCGACTGCCAGGGTGACTTGTACGTCGCGGTTGAGCAGAGGCCGACCGCGGCGGGCTCCAGCCTGTTGTTCCCTGAGCAGCGGGTTCGTCGTCTCTTCTTGCAGAAGGACTTCACCATCAAGGAGCTTTCGGAGAACTACGAAGCGCAACAGGCGGGGCGCCCACTACCCCACCGAGTAGAGGGAAGCATCACTGTCCATGATGGCCGCGACAACGGTGTGACTGACGCGTGGGACCTTGAGTTGACCGGGTGCCCCGTCCGGCCAGTGGAAGAACGCCAAGGACTGTGGGTCGTGGCTGCCAGCAGTCTTCCGGGTGACTCTGGGGCGGACCTGTTGGAGTACGAAGTCCAGCCACCCCGAAGGCGTATCTACTGGGTCTCCAGGCAGCGTGGGGAGCAGCTACCGGAGCCGACCTTCACTATCAATGTGCCGGGTGAGTTGCCAGCCATCCAGTCGTAGCTCCTGCCGCCGCTTGCCTTCGGCCGGCCTGCCCCACCCGGCGGTGGGGGCGTGCTCTTGGCGCAACTGAGACGGAAACTGAGACGAACGGCCAAATGGGCGGCACCCCGTGTGGGGTGCCGCCCATCCGTTTTGGCTGGTCGGGCCATCAGAAGCCGTGACCGGAATCGAACCGGCGTAACTCGCTTTGCAGGCGAGTCCCTCAACCACTCGGGCACACGGCTGGGTGGTGATGTGCATGACCGTACGAGGGCGTCGGCGGGTGGGGAAGGGATGCGCGGCGGGTGCAACGCGACTGCCATGCCGCGTTCACAGTCCGCCGTATGACCTAGGGCTGGGGACCGAGGCGGGATCCACCTTATTGACAGGGTCGATACCGGGCCACGCACCTTACGCTGGGGCGATGAGCGTCCTCCCGCAGCGAGCCCCCGACCCCGCCCCGATACCCGCCCGCCCGCAGGGCGAGGGCGGGATCATGGGGCCCGCCTACCGGACGCTCAGCATCGGGATCATCTCCGTGATCTTCCTGATCGCCTTCGAGGCCACCGCCGTCGGGACCGCCATGCCCGTGGCCGCCCGGGAGCTGGAGGGGATCGGGCTCTACGCCTTCGCCTTCTCCGCCTACTTCACGACCAGCCTCTTCGGCATGGTCCTCTCGGGGCAGTGGGCCGACCGGCAGGGGCCGCTGCGGCCCCTGGCCGTGGGGATCGTGGGCTTCGCCGCCGGGCTGGTGTTCTCCGGGACCGCCGGCGCGATGTGGATCTTCGTGCTCGGGCGGGCCGTGCAGGGGTTCGGCGGCGGGCTCGTCATCGTCGCCCTGTACGTGGTCGTCAGCCGGGCCTACGAGGAGCGGCTGCGGCCCGCGATCATGGCGGCCTTCGCCGCGAGCTGGGTCGTGCCCTCGATCGTCGGACCGCTGGCCTCGGGCACGGTGACCGAGCACCTCGGGTGGCGCTGGGTCTTCCTCGGGATACCCGCGCTGGTCTTCGTACCGCTGGCCGTGGCCCTGCCGGCGATCCGTCGGACCGCCTCCGGGCCGGTGGACCCCGAGGCTCCGCCCGCCGCGTTCGACCGGCGCCGGATCCGGCTCGCGCTCGGGATCTCGGCCGGTGCGGGGCTGCTCCAGTACGCCGCCCAGGACCTGAAGTGGCTGTCGCTGCTGCCCGGGCTGGCGGGGGCGGCCCTGCTGGTGCCCGCCGTGCTCGGGCTGCTGCCCCGCGGGACCTACCTGGCGCGGCGCGGGCTGCCGTCGGTGGTGCTGCTGCGGGGCGTGGCCGCGGGGTCGTTCATCGCGGCGGAGAGCTTCGTACCGCTGATGCTGGT
Organism: Streptomyces sp. ICC4; assembly: GCF_003287915.1. Lineage (NCBI taxonomy): Bacteria > Bacillati > Actinomycetota > Actinomycetes > Kitasatosporales > Streptomycetaceae > Streptomyces > Streptomyces sp. ICC4. Next base: position 2,411,589 of record NZ_CP030286.1, read on the forward strand.
CACCCAGCGGGGGCTCAGCCCGACCCTGGCCGGGTTCTCGCTCGCGCTGGGCGGGGTGACGTGGGCGGCGGGCTCGTGGGTGCAGTCGAAGGGCCGGATGGCGCCGTACCGGACCCGGCTGATGGTGCTGGGCATGGTCTTCGTCGCGGCCGCGATCGCGGGGGCGCCGGCGGTGCTCGTCGCGTGGGTCCCGGTGTGGACGCTGGCGCTGGTGTGGGCGCTGGGATGCCTGGGGATGGGCCTGGTGATCGGCTCCACGAGCGTGCTGCTGCTGAAGCTGTCGGCGCCGGCGGAGGCGGGGGCCAACTCCGCCTCGCTGCAGATCTCGGACGCGCTGGCGAACGTCGTGCTGCTGGCGGCCGGCGGCGCGGCGTTCGCCGCGCTGGGCGGTGGAGCGGTGGGCGCGGCGCACTCCGTGGCGGAGGGGGGCGGGGCCTCGCACCCGGCCGCGTTCGTGGTGGTCTTCCTGCCGATGGCCTGCGTGGCGCTGGTGGGGGCCTGGGTGGCGACCCGCCTGGACCCCGCCCCGGGAGCCGGCCCCGCAGCCGCAGCAGCAGCCGCGGCGGAGGCGGGAGCCGGTGCCGGTGCCGGAGCCGAGGACACCGTCAAGGCCTGACCGGACCCCCGGGATCGGCGGCCTCCGCCTTCGCGGCTGCCGCCGCCTCCAGCAGGGTCCAGCCGTCCATCTCGACCGGCCGGCGCGCCTGCTCCCCCTGCCGTGCCTCCGGCTGCCAGCCGCGGGCCAGCGCCGCGTCGAGCAGGGCCCGTACGGCGCCCGGTTCGTGCAGGTTCAGGTCCGGGCCCCGGACGAGGCCCACGTCTCCGGAGCCGAAGGGGGCACCGCCCGGGACGTACCGGTCCGGCCCGGGGGCGAAGACGATGCGCAGCGGGCCGCCGGTGCCGGCGGGCAGTGCGAACAGCGTGAGGGTCTGGCGGCAGCCCGCGGGCCGGCCCGCCTCGTCCTTGGGGTGGCCGTGGCGCAACGTCCACAGGTAGGAACGCCCCTCGGTGACCAGCAGGCGGGGTTTCCTCGGACGGCGTGACATGGAGCCGAGGGTACGGGGCCCCCGTGGTGGCGGACCGTGCTGAAAGTCGACTGACACCGGCTGGTACCGCGCGGTACCGCGCGGTACCATCGGCGCATGGCCGGTCTCAACGTCAGGTTCACCGAAGAAGAGCTGGACGCCCTGCGCGAGCGCGCGGAGGCTGAAGGCCGCAGCATGCAGTCGTTCGCGCACGAGGCGGTGATGAGAGCCGTAAACGAGCACTCCCGGCTGTTCGACGAAGCGGCCGAGCACGTCCTGAAGGTCAGCGGTGAGCTGAACCGGAGGCTTGCGTGACCCGCTACCTGACCTTGCCCGAGGTGCTGAACCTCGCGGAGCGGCTCGGGACCAGCGAGGTACGTGACTACGGGCTGCTCGACTCGGCGCTCGCGCGCCCGCGGTCGAGCGTGTTCGGTCAGGACGCCTACCCGGACATCTGGGAGAAGGCCGCCGCCCTGATGGAGTCGCTCGCGCGCAACCACAGCCTCGTGGACGGCAACAAGCGCATCGCCTGGTACGCGACCTGGGTCTTCCTGCACGTGAACGGCCACCCCCTGGACGCCGGCTTCGACGTGGACGAGGCCGAACGCTTCGTGCTGGACGTGTGCCAGGGCTCGCTGGACGTGCCCAAGATCGCCGCGCAGCTCCCGCGATTCGCTCGCTGACCCGCGGAATGTCCCGCGGAATGTGACGCTCGCCGCACGGGCCGAGGTCACGGGCCTGTCCCTCCGCGAGGGGCGGGCCCGGGCCGGTAAGGTGGCCCGGTTGTCCTACGTACGACTGCCCGTACCAGTGTCCGCACCGCTGCCCGTACCGCTGCACGTGGGTGGATACGCCGCCGAGAGCCCGAACCGGAGACCGTGACTACTACCGCCTCCCACCACCTCTCACCCGCCTTCCCCGGCCGTGCGCCCTGGGGTACCGCCAGCGCCCTGCGAGCTTGGCAGCAGGGTGCACTGGACCGGTACCTGGAGACCCAGCCGCGCGACTTCCTCGCCGTCGCCACCCCCGGCGCCGGGAAGACCACCTTCGCGCTGACGCTCGCGTCATGGCTGCTGCACCACCACGTGGTGCAGCAGGTGACCGTCGTCGCGCCCACCGAGCACCTGAAGAAGCAGTGGGCGGAAGCCGCCGCCCGGATAGGGATCCGGCTGGACCCGGACTACTCCGCGGGCCCGCTGAGCAAGGACTACCACGGGGTCGCGGTCACGTACGCGGGTGTCGGCGTGCGGCCGATGCTGCACCGCAACCGGTGCGAGCAGCGCAAGACCCTGGTCATCCTCGACGAGATCCACCACGCCGGTGACTCGAAGTCCTGGGGCGAGGCCTGCCTCGAAGCCTTCGACCCGGCGACCCGGCGCCTCGCGCTGACCGGCACGCCCTTCCGGTCCGACACGAACCCGATCCCCTTCGTGGCCTACGAGGAGGGCAACGACGGGATCCGGCGCTCCTCCGCCGACTACACCTACGGCTACGGGAACGCGCTCGGTGACGGCGTCGTCCGGCCGGTCATCTTCCTCTCCTACAGCGGCAACATGCGCTGGCGCACCAAGGCGGGCGACGAGATCGCCGCACGCCTCGGCGAGCCGATGACCAAGGACGCCATCTCCCAGGCCTGGCGCACCGCGCTGGACGCGCGCGGCGACTGGATGCCGAACGTGCTGCGCGCCGCCGACCGGCGGCTCACCGAGGTCCGCAAGGGCATCCCGGACGCCGGCGGGCTCGTCATCGCCGCCGACCAGGACTCGGCGCGCGCCTACGCCAAGCTGATCCGCGAGATCACGGGGACGAAGGCCACCGTCGTGCTGTCCGACGACACGGGCGCCTCGAAGCGGATCGACGAGTTCGCCGCGAGCAACGACCGCTGGATGGTCGCGGTCCGCATGGTGTCCGAGGGCGTCGACGTGCCCCGGCTCGCGGTCGGCGTGTACGCCACCACCATCTCCACCCCGCTGTTCTTCGCGCAGGCCGTCGGACGCTTCGTGCGCTCGCGCAGGCGCGGCGAGACGGCCTCGGTGTTCCTGCCGACCATCCCCTACCTGCTGGGCTTCGCGAACGAGATGGAGGTCGAGCGCGACCACGTGCTCGACAAGCCGAAGAAGCAGGGCGAGGAGGACCCGTACGCCGACTCCGAGAAGGAGATGGAGGAGGCGAACAAGCAGGAGGACGAGGACACCGGCGACGAGGAGCAGATGTCCTTCGAGGCGCTGGAGTCCGACGCCGTCTTCGACCGGGTGCTCTACGACGGCGCCGAGTTCGGCATGCAGGCGCACCCGGGCAGCGAGGAGGAGCAGGACTACCTCGGCATCCCGGGACTGCTGGAGCCGGACCAGGTGCAGATGCTGCTCCAGAAGCGGCAGTCGCGGCAGATCGCGCACAGCCGGCGCAAGCCGGACACGGAGGCGGACCTGCTGGAGCTGCCGGCCGACCGGCGCCCGGTGGTCTCGCACAAGGAGCTGCTGGAGCTGCGCAAGTCGCTGAACACCATGGTCGGCGCGTACGTCCACCAGAGCGGCAAACCGCACGGGGTGCTCCACACCGAGCTGCGCCGGGTCTGCGGCGGACCGCCGAGCGCGGAGGCGACGGCCGGGCAGCTGCGGGAGCGGATCAAAAAGGTCCAGGAATGGGCCACTCGGATGCGCTGAGGCATTTTCCCGCAGGGGGTTCCGCAAGCTTTCCGCGAGCTTTTCGGGAGCTTTTCAGGAGCCTTCCGCGGGTCTTCCACAGGCTTTCCGTAAAGCCTTCCGCGGGTTTTCTGCGAGTCTTCCGCGGGTCTCCTGTGGGTCTTTCTCCAGGAATCGAAACGGGGTCTTTGTGGACTTTCGTACGGGCCCCGTTTCGCGGTGGATTCACGCGGTACGGGACCCCGCGCCGGCGGTCGGCGGCGCCGGGGTCCGAGGGCCCCGGGAGGTCACGAATTGACAGCGATCCGCGTTCACAACCGGCATAAACCGGCAGCAGGCGCCCGGATTCTGGACGAGCCCTTCCGCTGAGCGAACCTGCTCGCTAGTGTCCCCGCATCGAACGCCCCGTGGCAGCGCCGCTGCGGGAGCGCAGCCGGTGCCATGGCCGCTACCGGCGGCCTCTCCGTGCGTCGCCGAGGGACCGGCGGCGCTATCCCCAGAGAGTCACCGCCGCCCACCGAAAGAGGGAGAGGCGTCGTGACCGCGGAAACCTCCCAGACTCTCGACAGAGGACTGCGCGTCCTCAAACTGCTCGCCGACACCGACCACGGTCTGACCGTCACCGAGCTCTCCAACCGCCTCGGTGTGAACCGCACCGTGGTCTACCGGCTCCTCGCCACCCTCGAACAGCACGCCCTGGTCCGCCGTGACCTCGGCGGCCGGGCCCGCGTCGGGCTCGGAGTGCTGCGCCTGGGCCGACAGGTGCACCCGCTGGTCCGTGAGGCGGCCCTGCCCGCGCTGCGCTCGCTCGCCGAGGACATAGGCGCCACCGCGCACCTGACCCTCGTCGACGGCACCGAAGCGCTCGCCGTGGCCGTCGTCGAGCCGACCTGGACCGACTACCACGTGGCCTACCGGGCCGGCTTCCGCCACCCGCTCGACCGCGGGGCCGCCGGCCGGGCCATCCTGGCCGCCCGTCAGGGCACGCTCATCGAGCCCGGGTACACGCTCACCCACGGCGAGCTCGAAGCGGGTGCCAGCGGCGCCGCCGCGCCCCTCGTGGGGATCACCGGGCTGGAGGGCAGCGTGGGCGTCGTCATGCTGTCGGACGCCGTGCCCGAGCGGGTCGGCCCGCGCGTGGTCGACGCCGCCCGAGAGGTGGCCGACGCCCTGCGCTGAACCGCCGGGCACCAGCCGGGCGGAAGCCGGGCACAAGCCCGGCGTGAAGCCGGGCCAGAAGTACGTCAGGACCGGGCCGCGTCCCCTCAGGGGGCGCGGCCCGACCCGTTGCCGGACGGCCGCGCTAGATTGGCCGGGTGCTCTCTCGCCTCACACGTCTGCCGCGTCCCGCCGCCCTCGCGGTCTGCGCCGTGCCCGTCCTCGCGCTGTTCGCCGTCGCGGCCGCCGCTCCGCTGCCCTTCGTGGTCGCGCAGCCGGGCCTCACCGCCGACGTGCTCGGCTCCCGCGACGGCAAGCCGGTCATCACGGTCACGGGAGCACCCACCCGGGAGACCACGGGCCAGCTGCGGATGACCACCATCCAGGCCACCGGCCCCTCCACCTCCGTCACCCTCCCCGACCTGCTCGGGGACTGGTTCGACACCAGCCGTGCGGTCATGCCCCGCGAGGCGGTGTACCCGTCGGGCGGAAGCGACGAGGAGATCGAGGAGCACAACCTGGAGGAGATGACGAAGTCGCAGTCGACGGCCTCCGAGGCCGCGCTCGGCTTCCTCCACAAGGACCCGAAGGACGTGAAGGTCGAGCTGAACCTCGCCGACGTCGGCGGCCCGAGCGCCGGGCTGCTCTTCTCCCTCGGCATCGTCGACAAGCTCGACGGGAACGGCAGCGGCGGCGACCTCACCGGCGGCCGCACCATCGCCGGTACGGGCACCATCAGCGCGGACGGCGAGGTCGGCGCGGTCGGCGGCGTGGCCCTGAAGACCCAGGCCGCGCGGCGCGACGGGGCGAGCGTGTTCCTCGTACCGGCGGCGGAGTGCTCCGACGCGAAGTCCGAGCTCCCCGAGGGGCTGCGGCTGGTCCCCGTCACTTCGCTGACGGATGCGGTGAACGCGCTGCGGGCTCTGCAGAAGGGCGATGCGGTTCCGTCCTGCTGATCCGGGACACGGGCGCCTCCATGCCCCGCCAGACGGGGAAGAGCAGCGGTGAGAGCGTGACGAGGAAGTACACCCCGCCGAACACCAGCAGCGCCCGGCCCACCCCGAACCCGTCGACCAGCAGCCCGGCCGCCAGCCCGCCCAGCGGCATCGTCAGCTCGCAGCCCGCCTGGGTCACGCCCGAGACCCGGCTGCGCAGCACGTCGGGCACCTTCTCCAGCATCACCGTGGTCAGGATCGGGTTGAGCACGCCCGCGCCCAGCCCGGACAGCGCCATCGTCACCGCGAGCGGCAGCGGGGTGTCGGTGAAGGCGGCGACGGCGTAGCGGGGGGCTCCGCACAGCAGGAAGGCCGCGGCGAAGACGGTCCGGCGGGGGAACCGCTCGCCCCACACCCCGTAGAGCAGGGCCCCCAGCAGTGCGAAGCCGCCGAAGAGGGCGACCATCAGGCCGAGCGCGGTGGCTCCGCCGAGCGCCTCGCGGCCGTGCACGGGCAGCAGGACCGAGGACCAGCCCTGGTCGAGACCGTTGGTCATCATCACCATCAGGGTGATGCCGAGCAGCAGCCGTGCGCGGGCCAGGAAGCGCCAGCCCTCGGCGAGTTCGGCCCGGTAGCCGGCCAGCGACACCTTCTGGGCGGACCGCTGCGGCTCGGCGGACGGCAGCCCCCGCAGGAACACGGCGACGAGCAGCGCGGACGCCCCGAACGTGGCCGCGTCCAGGAGCAGGACGGACTCGGCGCCGACCGTGGCGATCAGTACGCCGGCCAGCGCGGCCCCGAGCATGCGGGCTCCGCGCGAGACGGCGTCGTAGAGGCTGGCGGCGCGGGCGACGGTGGTGCCGGCGTGCTCGGCGAGGTGGGGGAGCATGACGTAGCGCGCGGCCAGTCCGGGGGTGTGCACGAGGCCGCCGACGGCCATCAGCGCGCACAGCATCCAGAACTCCAGCAGTCCGGCGTAGTGCAGCAGCGGGATCGCCGCCACGGACAGGCCGCAGATCAGGTCGGAGGCGGCGGAGACCCGGCGGCGGCCGATCCGGTCGATGACGGGACCGCCGACGAGGGCGGCCACGGCGACGGGCAGCGTGGCGCAGAAGGCGACGATCCCGGCCCGGCCGGCGCTGCCCGTGGTCTGGAGCACGAACCAGGGCACGCCGATGAGGGTCAGTGAACTCCCGGCTATCGAGATGGTGTTGGCGATGAGGACGGCGGTGAAGGGGCGGCGGCTCATACGGCGTGCCGCCTGACGCGGGCGTGGATGTGCGCGGACTCCATCAGGCGGATGCCCGCGCTGACCAGGGCCTCGCCCAGCCGGTTGCGCAGGGCGGGCAGCGCGGGCGGGGAGCCGGCGGCAGGCGCGGCACTGCGGTGCGCGAGGTGCCAGGCGGCGGCCTCGGCGGCGAGCTCGGCGGTGCGGACGGCGTGTTCGCGGGCATGGGTGAAGGCGTGCACGGCAGGACTCCTTCTGTGAAAGGGGGTGGGGAGGCGGCTACTTGGTGCGGACCGGGAAGGCGTGCGTGTGGAAACGGACCGTCTCCGTGCCCTCCGAGGACGGCAGGTCGCGGTAGCTGTTGATCAGGTCGTGGACCTTCAGGATCAGCTCGTGGCTCTGTTCGGCGGTGAGTTGGAGCGAGAAGTCGCTGAGCTCGGAACTCCGCCGCCAATCGACCGACCAGTTGGGTGCGTCACCCAGCCAGGCGGACAGCTCCTGCTCGTGGATCTTCACGATCTCGGACAGGAAGACCTCCGCGGCGCCGCGCGTGGCGGGGTCGGTGTCGTAGATCAGCGCCTCGTCGAACGAGGTGCCGTCCTGGGAGGGCCGCCACCAGCGCTCGCGGCCCTTGCCGTGCTCGGGGGCGTCCTCGACGAACCCGTACGCGGCGAGCTGGCGCAGGTGGTAGCTGGTGGCCCCGCTCGACTCCCCGAGCTGCTCGGCCAGCTGGGAGGCGGTGGCCGGCCCGTGCAGGCGCAGGGAGCCCAGCAGGCGCATGCGCAGCGGGTGGGCGAGGCCGCGCAGGGAGCGGGCATCGAGCTTGCGGACCTGCGGCTCGGCGGGCTTCGGGGAATCGGCGTTCTTCTCGGGCATGCCTCAACCGTAGAGTTGCAAAGGAGTCTGTGCAAGGGTTTCTTTGCAACTACTTCTTTGCATCCACTCGTACGGACCTCAGCCCTCCTTGATGAAGCCCTCCGCCACCAGCCACTCCTTCGCCACCTCGTGCGGGTCCTGCCCGTCCACGTCCACCTTGGCGTTGAGCTGCTGCGCGACCTCCGTCGTCAGCCGCTTCGACAGGGGGTCCAACAGCTTCGCGATCACCGGGTACTTCTCCAGCGTCTTCGCGTGCAGCTCGGGCGCCGCGTTGTAGTTGGGGAAGAAGTGCCGGTCGTCGGCGAGGGTGTCCAGGTCCATGGCCTTGATCCGGCCGTCCGTGGTGAACGCCTCGCCCAGCAGGCAGGAATCGGACTTGGAGACCTGGGTGTAGATGATCCCGGCGTCCATCTTCATGACGTTGCCCGCCGGGATCTTCATCCCGTACGCCTTCTCCATGCCCGGCAGTCCGTCCTCGCGGGAGGCGAACTCGTTCTCCACGCACACCGTCACCGCCGACGGGTCCTCCTGCGACAGCTTCGCCACGTCCGACATCGTCTTCAGCCCGTACTTGGCGTTGTTCTTCTTGCTGATGGCGAGCGTGTAGGTGTTGTTGAGCGTGGACGGCGGCAGCCACGCCACGCCGTTCTTGACGTCCGCGTCCCGCACCGCCTCCCACTGCGCGTACGGGTCCTCGATCGGCTTGTCGTTGCCCAGGTAGGTGATCCAGGCCGTGCCCGTGTACTCGTACATGGCGTCCGCGTCGCCCTGCACGATCGCCTCGCGCGCACTGATCGAGCCGGGCAGGTTGGTGCGGTCCAGCACCTCCGCGCCGGCCGCCTTGAAGATCAGGCCGATCATCTGGCCGAGCACGATGTTCTCGCTGAAGTTCTTCGAAGTGACCGTGAGCGAGGCCCCCTTGAGCGGCTCTCCCTGGCCGACCGAGCCCGGCAGGACGTCGTCCACCATCGGGGACCCGCTCTTGAGGCCGCAGCCCGCGAGGGCCAGCAGGGCCGCGCAGCCCGCGGCGGCCGTCCGTACGGCGAGCCGGCCCATCACACCTCCAGCCCGCGCGGGGTCAGGACGGTCTCGGCGAGCGAGGCGAGCCAGTCCACGAACAGCGCGAGCGACACGGTCAGTACGGAGCCCAGCACCAGCACCGGCATCCGCTGGGTCTGGATCCCGGAGGTGATCAGGTCGCCCAGGCCCCCGCCGCCGCCGAAGGTGGCCAGGGTCGCGGTGCCGACGTTCAGGACGAGGGCCGTCCGTACGCCGGCCAGGATCAGCGGGACGGCCAGCGGCAGCTCCACCTTCAGCAGGGTGCCCGTGGAGGACATGCCGATCCCGCGCGCGGCCTCCACCAGCTGCGGGTCGATCTGACGCAGCCCGGCGACGGTGTTGGACAGCACGGGCAGGACGGCGTAGGCCACCATGCCGATGATCGCGGTCCTGGGGCCGATGCCGAGCCAGATGACGAGCAGGGCCAGCAACCCGATGGCCGGGGTGGCCTGGCCGATGTTGGCGATCGCGGTGACCGGCGGTGCCGCCCGGCTCATGCCGCCCCGGGTGAGGGCGATGCCGAGCGGGATCGCGATGACCAGCACCCAGAAGGTCGAGATGGCCGTCAGCTGGATGTGCTGCCACAGCCGGAGCTCGACGTTGCCGTCGCTGAGGGAGTTCTCGGCGATCGTGTCGAGGGTGGTGTTGGTGATCCACAGGTACGTGGCCAGCAGCACCAGCGCCAGCACGGTCGGCAGGGTCACCAGCTGGGTCCAGGTCAGGCGCCGCTCGGGGCGGGCGGCCGGCGGCGGGGGCTCCGCCGCATCGGCGGCCCCGGCCAGCTCCGGATCCCGGAAGACGTGGCCCTTGACCTCGTGCTCGCCGGGCGGGCGCTCGGGGGAGACGGGGTTGCGCGGGGTCATGATCCGTCCGACCCGTCGTCCCGCAGTCCTTCCAGGTCCCGGTCGGTGCGGTGGTGGCGCAGCTCCTCGAGGTCGTGCGCGTGCTCGGCGGCCGTCAGCCGGTCGGCCTCCAGCATCTCGTGCACCGAGTTCATCAGCGTCTCCATGTCGACGACCCCGATGTACTCGCCGCGCCGCCCGGTGACGGCGACCCGCCCGCCGCTGTCGGTGAGGACGGCCTCCAGGGCGTCGTGCAGGGTCGCGTCCCGGGTCACCGTGTCGTGCACGAGCTGTCCGGCCCGGGCCAGCGAGCCCTTGGCACGCATCAGGTCGCCGCGGCGCAGCCATTTGTACGGGCGGCCGCGCCGGTCCAGCATCAGGAGCTCGTTGCCCTGGCCGGCGCGCAGGGTGTTGAAGATCTGCTGGAGCGGGTCGTCCACGGACACGGTCGGGAACTCGGCGATCTCCACGTCCCGCACGCGGGTCAGGTTGAGCCGTTTGAGGGCCGCGCCGGCGCCGACGAAGCCGGAGACGAAGTCGTCGGCGGGGTTGGTGAGGATCGCCTCGGGGGTGTCGAACTGCGCGATGTGCGAGCGCTCGCGCAGGACGGCGATCCGGTCGCCGAGCTTGATGGCCTCGTCGAAGTCGTGGGTGACGAAGACGATCGTCTTGTGCAGCTCGTGCTGGAGCCGGATCAGCTCGTCCTGGAGGTGGTCGCGGGTGATGGGGTCGACGGCGCCGAAGGGCTCGTCCATCAGCAGGACGGGCGGGTCGGCGGCGAGCGCCCGGGCCACGCCCACGCGCTGCTGCTGGCCGCCGGAGAGCTGGCGCGGGTAGCGGCCGTGGAACTCGCGCGGGTCCAGGCCGACCAGGTCGAGCATCTCCTCCACCCGGTCCTTGACGCGCGACTTGGACCAGCCGGTCATCTTCGGGACCAGGGCGATGTTCTCGGCGACCGTCATGTGCGGGAAGAGCCCGGAGGACTGGATCGCGTACCCGATCTTGCGGCGCAGTTTGACCGGGTCCATGTCGGTGACGTCCTCGTCGCCGATGCGGATGCGGCCGGAGGTGGGCTCGATCAGCCGGTTGATCATCTTCAGGGTGGTGGACTTGCCGCAGCCGGAGGGGCCGACGAAGACGACCGTCTCGCCCGCCTTGATCTCCATCGAGACCTCGTCGACGGAGGGGTTCGGGTTGCCCGGGTAGCGCTTGGTGAGGTTCTCCAGCCGGATGGCGGCGCCGGAGGTGGCGGCCGCCACCGGGGCGGCGGGGGCGGCGGGGGCCTGCGGGCTCTCGGACGGCTCAGACACGGATTCCCCTCGGGATGGTGAGACGGCCGGGCAGGACGTAGGCGGCGTCGAAGAGCAGGGCGAGGATGACCACGCCGAGCGTCCCGGCGAGGACCTGGTTGATGGCGTTGGCGCTGCCGAGCGAGCCGATCCCGCGGAAGATCTCGTTGCCGAGGCCCGGCCCGGAGGCGTAGGCGGCGATGGCCGCGATGCCCATCAGCATCTGCGTGGAGACCCGGATGCCGGTCAGGATCGGCGGCCAGGCGAGCGGCAGCTCCACCTTCAGGAGCTGGGCGGCGCGGGACATGCCGATGCCCTTGGCGGCGTCGACCAGGGCCGGGTCCACCCCGCGCAGCCCCACGATGGAGTTGCGGACGATCGGCAGCAGCCCGTAGAGCGTCAGGGCGATCACGGTCGGCGCCACGCCGAGGCCGACGATCGGGATCAGCAGGCCGATCATGGCCAGGGAGGGGATGGTCAGCACCGTGGAGGTGGAGGTGACCGCGAGGTTCCCGGCCCAGCCGCTGCGGTAGGTGAGGACGCCGATGGCGATGCCGAGCAGGGTCGCGATCACCATGCACTGGAAGACGGCGCTGGCGTGCTGGAAGGCGTCGGTGAGGAGCTGCTGGTGGCGGTTGGACAGGTAGGCCCAGAAACTCACGCCACGTCACCTCACCGTCGTTTCCGCGGGTCAGTCGTCCTCGGCCGCCTGTTCGACCAGAGGGATGATCCGCAAGGGCACGGGATTCTCCATGACAATCGCTGTCGAAGCCCGAACAATCCCATCAAACGCGACAACCCGGTCGATCACCCGCTGAAGGTCCGCGTTGGAGCGCGCCACGAGCCGGCACAGCATGTCCCCGTGACCGGTCGTGGTGTGCAGCTCCAGCACCTCCGGGACCCCGTCCAAGTGAGCCCGTACGTCGGCCCCTTGCCCCTGTTTGATCTCCAGCGTGGCGAAGGCGGTCACCGGGTATCCCAGGGCGGCCGGATCCACCTGCGGGCCGAACCCGCGGATGACTCCGTTCGACTGAAGCCGGTCGAGGCGGGCCTGCGCGGTGCCGCGGGCCACGCCGAGCCGGCGCGAGACCTCCAGGACCCCGATCCGGGGCTCGCGGGCGAGCAGGACGATGAGCCGCCCGTCGAGTTCGTCGATTCCCATCGGTACCTCCGGGGTGGTCGGTCGGTGGTCATAGTGCACAGATATTCCAGCCATCCTGGGCTGTAGCTGGTCAGCCTGTACAGCAGAAATGGAAACTATTGCGCAGCTTGTGGAACGGCGGGACTCTGCCGTCATGACTGAGACCCAGCCGCTCGCCACCGTCCCGCGCACCGCCGCCAAGGCCGACCCCTTCCCCGTCAAGGGCATGGACGCGGTCGTCTTCGCCGTGGGCAACGCCAAGCAGGCCGCGCACTTCTACTCGACGGCCTTCGGCATGAAGCTCGTCGCCTACTCCGGACCGGAGAACGGCACCCGAGAGACGGCCAGCTACGTCCTGACCAACGGCGCCGCGCGCTTCGTCCTCACCTCGGTCATCAAGGCGTCCACCGACCGCGGCCGCTTCCTCGCCGAGCACGTGGCCGACCACGGCGACGGCGTGGTCGACCTCGCGATCGAGGTCCCGGACGTGGCCGCGGCCTACGCGTACGCCGTCGAGCACGGCGCCCGCGGCCTGGACGAGCCGTACGAGCTCAAGGACGAGCACGGCACCGTGCGGCTGGCGGCGATCGCCACCTACGGCCAGACCCGCCACACCCTGGTCGAGCGCGGCGACTACACCGGGCCCTACCTGCCCGGCTTCGTCTCCGCCTCCCCGATCGTCGAGCCCCCGGCCAAGCGCACCTTCCAGGCCATCGACCACTGCGTGGGCAACGTCGAGCTCGGCCGGATGAACGAGTGGGTGGCCTTCTACAACAAGGTCATGGGCTTCACGAACATGAAGGAGTTCGTGGGCGACGACATCGCGACCGAGTACTCGGCGCTGATGTCGAAGGTGGTCGCGGACGGCACCCTGAAGGTGAAGTTCCCCATCAACGAGCCGGCGATCGCGAAGAAGAAGTCGCAGATCGACGAGTACCTGGAGTTCTACGGCGGGGCCGGCGTCCAGCACATCGCCCTCGCGACGAACGACATCGTGGCGACGGTCCGCTCGATGCGGGCCGCCGGCGTGGAGTTCCTGAACACCCCGGACTCCTACTACGACACCCTCGGCGAGTGGGCCGGCGAGACGCGCGTCCCGGTCGAGATCCTGCGCGAGCTGAAGATCCTCGTCGACCGCGACGAGGACGGCTACCTGCTGCAGATCTTCACCAAGCCGGTGCAGGACCGCCCGACGGTCTTCTTCGAGATGATCGAGCGCCACGGCTCCATGGGCTTCGGCAAGGGCAACTTCAAGGCCCTGTTCGAGGCGATCGAGCGCGAGCAGGAGAAGCGCGGCAACCTGTAAGGCCGCGGCCGGCCGGGGGCCCTGCCCCCGGCCGTCGCACGCCTCACGCGCCGGCGGCGCCGGACGTGCCCGGCTTCGGCTTGGCGGCCGGCTTCGCAGCCGGCTTGGCGGCCTTCGCGGCCGGCTTGGCGGCCGGCTTGGCCGCCTTCGGGAGCTCCGGGGCCACCCACGGCGTCGTCGGCTGCATGTTCTCCGGGCCGCCCGCCGCCGGCCGGCCGATCGACGCCAGGGCATCCTTCGCCAGCGGCCCCCGCACCGGCGAGAACCGCGGATTCGTCCGCAGGGCCTCCTCCAGGTGCCGCCGCGCCCCCGCCTCGTCGCCCAGGCCGCGCTCGATCAGCGCCCGGTGGTACGAGAACTCCGCGAGCCGCAGCCCCTGCTCCGTGGCCTTCTTCGCGTACTCCAGCGCCGCCGGGTCGTCGCCCGTCCTGTGCAGCGCCCAGCCCAGCGCGTCCGCCACCTGCACGCTCTTGTGCCGGGCCCACTCCGCCGTCAGGCGCCGCACCGCCGCGGCCGCGTCGCCGTGGTCCGCCTCGTACCGGCCGAGGACCAGCTCCTCGTTCACCCCGCTGCGGGCCGCCTGCGCCGGGATGCCGTCGTACACCGCCTTCGCCTCCTCGCCCCGGCCCAGCGACTCCAGCAGCTCGCCCAGCTCCAGCGCCAGCCCGGCCGAGGGCGCCCGGCCCAGCGCCATGCGGTAGTCCCGCACCGCCTCCCCGCCCCGCCCCAGCGCCGCCAGCACCCGCGCCCGTCCACCCTGCGCCTGCGCCTGCGCCGGATCGGTCCGCAACGCGGCCTCGTACTGGCGCAGCGCCTCGGCCTCGTCACCGCGCTCCCACGCCAGCTCCCCGAGCCGGAACAGCACGTACGCCTTCTCCGCCGGCGACTTCGCCGCGCCCCCCGCGTGCTCCATGGACATGGTCGCGTCCTCGCGCCAGCCCCGGTCGCGGTAGACCTGCGAGGCCCTGGTGAACGCCACCAGGCCCGGCCGCAGGTCCACCAGCCGCTCCATCGCCTTCTCGGCCGCCTTGTAGTCCCCGAGCCCGGTGTACGCGTCCACGAGCACCGGGTACGCCGTCCACCGCTTCGGCGCCTGCGCCCGTACGAGCTCGCCCCAGCGCTTGCCCGTCCCGAAGTCCCGCCGGGCGTTGGCCAGCGTGCCCATGCCCGTCATCGCGTCGAAGTTGCCCTTCTCGGCCGGGTGCAGCTCCAGCGACCGCTTCAGCGCCCTCTCCGCCTTCGGGTACCAGCCGCTGTCGGCCGTCCGCCGCGCCTGCTCCAGGTACGCCGACCCGAGCACCGCCCACGAGGCCTCGTCGTCCGCGTGCTCGGCGACCCACTTCTCCCGGTCCGCCACCAGCGCCGACAGGTCCACCGCCGCCACCGGGGCGCCCATCCCGACCGCCGTGCGGGCCCGCTCGCTGGGCCCGGGCGGACGCGCGTCGTCGCCCGCGCGGGCCGGCCGGATCAGCAGGGCCCCGGCGATCAGGACCACCGCGACCGCCGCCGCCACGAGCGTCTTGCGGCCGGTGAAGGTCACGGGCGGGGCAGCCTGCCGCTGCCTTTCCTGGGAGACGGGGGCCTCACGCATAGGGTCCATGGGGTCACTGTGCGTCAATATGAAGAGTTCGCGGAGGTGTCCGAAGAGCATCGCGGGCGTGTTCACACCGATGGCCCCGGATGCCACGCTGGCCCCATGGCTGACGACGATTCCGCACCGCTCCACGCTTCGCCCCACCGGCGGCTCCACGCGCTGCTCCTCGAAGGCCTCCCGCCCGGGGCCCTGCTCACCGACCCCCAGGTGACCGCCTCCTACGCGACCGACATGGCGAGCTTCTGCGCGGCGGGCACCCCGGCCGCGGTGGTCCTGCCCCGCACCGCCGAACAGGTCCAGCACGTCCTGCGCACCGCCCACGCCCTACGCGTCCCCGTGGTCCCACAGGGCGCCCGCACGGGCCTGTCGGGCGCGGCCAACGCCTCCGACGGCTGCATCGTGCTCTCCCTCGTGAAGATGGACCGGATCCTCAAGATCGACACCGTCGACCGGATCGCCGTCGTCGAACCCGGCGTCGTCAACGCCGTCCTGTCCCGCGCCGTCGCCGAGCAGGGCCTGTGCTACCCGCCGGACCCCTCCAGCTGGGAGTCGTGCACCATCGGCGGGAACATCGGCACCGCCGCCGGCGGCCTGTGCTGCGTCAAGTACGGGGTCACCGCCGAGTACGTGCTCGGCCTCGACGTGGTCCTCGCCGACGGCAGGCTCCTGCGCACCGGCCGCAGCACCGCCAAGGGCGTCGCGGGGTACGACCTCACCCGCCTGTTCGTCGGCTCCGAGGGCAGCCTCGGCGTGGTCGTCCGGGCCGTCCTCGCCCTGCGCCCGGCCCCGCCCCGCCAGCTCGCGCTCGCCGCCGAGTTCCCCTCGGCGGCGGCCGCCTGCGAAGCCGTCTGCGCCGTCATGGAGGCGGGCCTGACGCCCTCGCTCCTGGAGCTGATGGACCGCACGACCGTCCGCGCCGTCAACGCCCTGGGCAAGATGGGCCTGCCCGAGACCACCGAAGCCCTGCTGCTCGTCGCCTTCGACACCCCGCACGCGCCGGACGACCTGGCCGCCGTCGGATCGCTGTGCACCGCCGCCGGGGCGAGCGCCGTCGTACCGGCCGAGGACGCGGCGGAATCCGAGCTGCTCCTCCAGGCCCGGCGGATGGCCCTGCCCGCACTGGAGGCCCTGCGGCCCGCGACGATGATCGACGACGTGTGCGTACCGCGCTCGCGGCTCGCCGAGATGCTCGACGGGACCGCCGCCATCGCCCGTGCGCACGACCTGCTCATCGGAGTCTGCGCACACGCCGGAGACGGCAACACCCACCCCATCGTCTGCTTCGACCCGGCCGACGAGGACGAGGCCCGGCGGGCCCGCGCGTCCTTCGAGGAGATCATGGCCCTGGGGCTCGAACTGGGCGGGACCATCACGGGCGAGCACGGGGTCGGCGTCCTGAAGAAGGACTGGCTCGCCCGCGAACTCGGCCCGGTGGGGCTGGAGATGCAGCGCGCCGTCAAGCACGCCTTCGACCCGGAGGGGCTGCTCAACCCGGGCAAGCTGTTCTGAGCCGGACAACACCCGACGGCCCCGGGCGGGGCTCCTCACAGCTCCCCGTCGGCCGACTCGTCCGACGGCCACGGGTCGCGCATCCACAGGTCGTCGGCCGGCGTCGGGGCGAGCAGCTCGGCCAGCGCCGCGTCCAGGCCCAGCCGGTCGGCCTCGGTGCCGGGCGGCACGATCCGCAGGGTCCGCTCCAGCCAGGCCGACACGGACGCGGCGGGGGCCTCCAGCAGCGCGTCGCCGTCGGGGGAGCTGAGCGCCATGCACAGGACGGCCTTGTGGTCGACCTTCGTGGGCCAGATCCGCACGTCGCCGTGGCCGCACGGGCGGAACACCCCCTCGACGAGCAGCTCGCGGGCGAAGGTCCAGTTGACCGGGGTGCTGGAGCCGGTGTGGAAGGTGATGTGGACGGCGTACGGGTCGTCGGTGAGGTAGAGCAGCCGGGCGGGGACGGCGATGCTGCGCTCGGGGGAGAGGACCAGCTTCAGTTCCAGCTCGCGCTCGATGACGGGGTGGTGCATGACGGCCTCACTTCGGTGCGGGGTGCGTACCCGGGCGGTGCGCGGGACCGCGAACCGGCCCCACGCCCGGAGAGAGCGCCGAAGTGCCCGGGTATGACGCGACTTCGCGGGGCAATCTGACGATTGGCCGAATTCTGTCGGGTGACCGGAATCGCGCGTACGGGGCGGCGTTCGCCCGAAGGCTTGGATTCTCCCGTTACCGGACCTGCCGGGGGGCGGTTCTTGGCTATGGTCCACACCTGCACAAGCCTCAAGCCACGATCGGAGTTGGGGACATTGACGGCCTCCCCTGGTGACGGCGAGCACGCGGCCCGCGAGGGCTACTACCCCGATCCGTCCATCCCCGGGTACGTCAGGTTCTGGAACGGCCTGAACTGGGTTCCCGGTACGAGCCGCCCCGCGGTCGCGGCCGACGAGACGGGTCCGGTGTTCCTCGACGAGACCGGCGTGAGCCAGTTGCTGCGCGAGCCCGAACCGGAACCGGAACGAGAACCCGATCCGCTGCCGTGGCACGGCGCGGAGCGCGCCCGCGACGCGGAGCCGGGGGCCGACCTCGTGGCCGCGGCCGCGGCGTGGCAGGCCGACCCGCTCCACCAGTCGGGCTTCGGCGGGCCGCGCGACCACCGGGTGTCCTGGGGCAACGAGCCGGCCGCCGCTGCCGCTCCCACCGCCGCTCCCGTTCCCGCTCCCGCAGTTCCCGCCGCTCCCGCCGCCGGGGCCGCCGCCCGTCCGTCCGGGATCTCGCTGGCCCGTACGCCGGTCACCGCCCGGGTGTCCGGCTCCGCGGCGCCGGAGGGCGTCGGCATCCTGTCGGCCCGCTCCCCGGTCAGCGCGGCCCCCGAGATCTATACAGGGTAGGTCGTCGGCAGGGTCGAATGGGTAGAAGAGACAGTGTCGCGGACGGTGGCGGGGATGTCTCGGCGGTCGTCTCCGGCTAGTCCGGCGCGGATCAGGTGGTAGGTGTCTCCGGCGTAGGTCCAGGCGCATGCGGGGCAGCGGGAGGCGCGGCGGTTGCCGCAGGCAATGCGGAGGCGGGCGCCGGGTTCGTTCTCAGTGGAGTAGTGGTGCAGGATCTCGCCGGACGCCTTGTCCTTGGCGAGGGTCCAGCCGGTGATGTGGATCGGGTCGGAGCAGCCGCCCGTTCGGTGGATCTGGTCTTCCCAGCGTGCGTAACCGGGAGCCCCGGCCACCTTCAGCATGTCGCTGATGGTGGCCGGGTCCAGGTCCGCGAGGGTCGCGGTGTTGGTCACGCAGTCACCACCGCGGGGGCAGGGGCGAAGACCGTGTAGACGCGGAGGGTGATCCGGCCGAGAGGCGCGGTGAAGAGGAGTTGCCGGTCGCTCTTGAGGTTGGCGAGCTGCACATCGCGAGCGTCGGTGTGCGTGGCCAGGCGCCAGGCTTCGAGATCGGCCGGGGTGTCGAGGAGAACGTGTGCCTCGGTGGGCGTGATCTGGCTGGTGGTGATGTAGGCGCCGGGCAGGTCCGGGTGGAGTTCGGCCAGTTGAGCGAGGGCTACGAACACGGCGGTCTGCGTGGTCAGCGGGTTGGTCAGGTCGGTGTCGGTCAGCATGGCGGTCACCGCGCGGCCGAGGTGACGACGATGCGGCGGGCGAGGCGCTTGCCGGTGCCGTGGCAGGCGGGGCAGTGGGCGGTGATCGTGCGCAGGTGGCCGGTGCGGTCGCGGCCGCCGAGGGTGATCGCGACGGAGGCATGGCCGTCGCAGTTCGGGCAGAGCTGTCCCAAGGCGTTCTGGTTCATGATGGTGCTTCCTTCCGGATCGGCTGGTTCGGGCAGGAGTACGGCGCCGGGACGGCGGAAACTTGGCGGTGAAAGCCGTCCCGGGGCCGGTCAGCGGTGGTTCTGGTTGAGCAGCGAGCGCAGGACGACGGCGCAGACGGCGACCGAGGCGCCGGTGATGGCGACGGCCAGGAGCATGGAGACCAGGACCGCCCCGACGACGAGGACGAGTCCGGCTCCACCGGCGACGGCGGCGACGAGGCCGGCCGGGGTGAGGCGGACGGCGGGGAGCTGGACGCGAGGCTGCTTGGCGGCCGGGGTCGCGGTGTGGTCGCAGCCGCAGGCCGGGACGGCACCGTGGTGCGGCTCAACCGTGGCATCCGTGGTCGACTGGACAAGCGGCATGACGAGGCCGGTCGGGAGCGGGTTGACCGGGATCTTCGGGCGGATCATGGCGGTACTCCCTTCGAAGGCTTGTTACTTGGTGATGGCGTTGTCGATGACGGGGGCGAGGAGGCTGTCCGCGAGGAGGTAGCCGCCGAGGAGGATCACGGCGACGAGCCACCAGGGCGGGCGGATCAGCTTGATTCCGAGGGCGCCGACGACGATCAGTGCGAGCCAGAGCGGGACGTCCATGACGGTGGCCTTCCGGGGTCAGCTGACGCGGCAGCGGTGGGAACGTGCGGCGAGCTGGGCGGCGGTGCTGGTCGTGTAGTTGGTGACGGACCAGCCGCATCCGTCGGTGGTGCAGACGGCGGCGTGCTTGGTGCGGCCGTGGCGGTCGCGGTAGGTGCCGATCTGGACGGGGCCGATCTGCATGAGCGAGTGGAAGCGGTCCGGGGCAGGCATCGGGTCTCCTCAGGCGAGTTGGGCGGTGATGGCGGCGGCCATGGCGGCCGGCACACCGAGGCGAGCGCGCAGGGTGTCGGTGTCGAGCGGGCTGCCGGTGCGGGCCAGATGATCGGCGGCGAGTTTCCGGGCGTGCTCGACCAGTGGGGCCGGAACGGGCACCGACACCGGTTCGGGTGCGGGGAGAGCCGGGACTGGCTCCGGCTCGGCGACGGGTTCAGGTGCGGTGTCGCGTTCGATGACCGCGGGGGCCGGTTCCACCGCGGGAGCCGCGGCGGGGGTCGGGGTGGGGTGGACGAGGAGGGTTCCGCCGAGGAAGGCGAGGGCGGGCCATCCGGCGACCAGGATCCGAAGCCAGGCGGGCACCGACCCGAGGTCGAGGAGTCCGGCGGTGGCGACGTTCGCCCCCAGCGACGCGGCAAGGGCGACGGTGAACCAGGTCCAGGCCGAGCGGACTGGTTCCCCGGCGTCCCTCAGGAGCCGGAGTCGGCGCCAGGCGGCGACGAGGAGCAGGTCCACGCTGACCGGGTAGGCCCAGGCCTTCCAGCCCGTCTGTCCGGCGGCTTCGGCGAGGTCGTGGAGGTGGGCGAAGGACAGGGCCCCAGCGATCACGGCCTGAACGAGAACGGCGTCCGGGCGAGGCTTGGCGAGCATCGGGGTTACTCCTTCCAGGGTTGGAGCCGGGGCCGGGCGGGACAGTTGGCCGGCCGCCCGGTCCTGGCGGTTCAGGTGGTCGGGGCCTGTCCGGTGCCGAAGCAGGTCAGGCAGAGAGCGGCCTGACGGTCGGCGGTCTCGCGGGCAGTCCGGCGGGATCCGACGCGGACGGTTTCGGCGGTCTCGCCGCTGCCGTTGCAGTCGGGGCACGGTGCCGGGGCGGGCTTGCGGGTGGTGGTCTTCCTCGCGGTGGCCATGAGGATCACTCCTGCTTTGGGCATGAGAGGGGTAGGGACCTGGCGTGGTGCGGTCACGCCGACCGGTGGAGCGAGAGGGAGGATCAGACGCTGGCCGCGGTGGGCTTCGGCCGGACCTTGCCGGTCAGCACGGGGGCGGGCAGTACGGGCCGGAAGGGCGCCAGTTCGCCGATGTCCGGCGTGCGGTGGGCGTTCGCGTTGCAGACGTTCACGGCCTGGCGGAGCGTGGTGTGCGGGGTACGGATCCGGACCCAGCCGCCGGAGGAGTCACCGACCACGGCCGTACCAGGGCGGTCGGTAGGGATCTGGACCGCGGCGAGGACTGCGTCCGGGGAGATGTCCCCGAAGGCCATGTTCGCCGAGGTCTCGTCGTTGACGCGGTGGGCGGAACGTCCCGTGAGCTGGGCGCGGAGCATGGTGATGCCCTTGCCGAGTTCGGAGCCGAACCTTTGGCCGCAGATTTCCAGGTAGATGCCGGCGGCGCGGCCGAGCTGGGCGAGGCGGACCAGGTCGGTGATGATCTGATCCCGCCGCTTCTCCTCCTCCTTGGTGACCCACAGGGCGAGCTCTGCGACCTCGTCGACCAGGAGTACGACGGGGACGGGGCGCAGGTTTTTGGGCAGGTCCCAGATGTTGGCGGTGATCTCCGCGTCCGGGGTGTCGGAGCTGATCCTCTGTTCGCGCCGGATGATCTCGTAGACGCGGGCCATGTAGCGGACGAGCTCGGCCAGCAGATCGGCGGCGGTCTCGGGGCTGTCGGCGAGCGCGGTGAAGCGGCGGGCCAGTGGTGCGAGTTCCACGCCGTTCTTGCAGTCGATCCCGACCAGGGCCACGTGCTGAGTGGCCAGGCCGGCCACCAGGGTGCGCATGTAGACGGACTTTCCGGATTGCGTGGCCCCGACGTTCAGGGCATGGGGCACCTGAAGGTAGTCGCGGCGGAAGATCTCGCCGTCTTCCCGCAGGGCCACCGGGATACTCATCGGCTTGTCGTCGCGCGGGGCGGGCATCTGCACCCGCTTGAGGACGTCGTACCCGGTCATCCGCAGCTCGATCACCGACGACCTGACCTCCCGGGCACTCACGTTGTGCAGAGCGAAGGAATGGCGCAGTCGGTCCGTCGCGGCGGCGACGTCGTAGGCATCCTGGCCGGGCCGGAGCCTGAGCCGCAGGACCAGCCCGGTCCGAGTTGGCCGCATCCGCAGGATTCGCGGCCCCCGGGACTCGGGGACTGGGCGGTCGGACCACCGGGCGAGGGCCAGGCGCCACCGCGAGGGCGGGACGGTGAGCCCGCAGGCTTCCATCACCGACCGGTAGCGGACCAGGACCCGCAGGGCAGCGAAGGTGACCCCGAAGGTCAACCAGTACCAGGCCGGGCGCCGCCAGCGCAGTACGAGCGCGATGGTGACGAGGACCAGGAGCGTGACCGTTAAGGCGTTCACGGTCAGGCAGCCTTCGGCTTCGAGACATCGGCGGTCAGGGAGGTCACCGCGACGGCGCGGAAGCTGATGCCGTGGCGCTTCTGCCCGTTGAACTCGTTCTCCCACGGCCGGGCCACCAGACCGGTCAGCGCGACCGGGGTACCCATGACCAGCTCACCCGAGATACCAGGCGCCGGCACGGACACAGACAAGACCTCAGCCTCCCCGTAGGCGGCGAAGAGCACGTCCACGGTCATCATCTGGGCGCCGGTCTCGGCGTCGGTGGCGATCTCACCGGTCCGACGGTCCTTGATCTTCACGGCCGGAGGTTGGGCGACCATCACCATGGCGGCTGCGGTGTCGACGGGAATCTGACGCATGATTGAACTCCCTTTCAGAGGGGTGGGAGCGGCGGGCTACTTGGCGGTGGGTCGCCGCTCCGTTCCGTTGACGTTGGCCCGGGTCATCCAGCCACGGGCCCTTCGGTTCCCAACTGGTGCGCACCAATAGGTTGCATCTGGTGCGCACCAGATGTCAAGCGTTGCCGCGAGCCGACTTCTCAACTCGACTTCCTGCGGCACTCCTAGAGAACCTCAAGCCCCAACAGCCCGGTAGCCAACAGGGGTTAACCCAGTTCGGGTTAACCCCTGACCACCTGCATCGATGTGAGGCATGCTGCCTTCACGGCTCAGAAATCACATGCAGGGCGGTGCACGTGACGAACGGACTTCGAACAGCGCGGCATGCACGAGAGTGGTCACAGGAACGCTTGGTTCGAGAGATCGAGCGGTACGCGCGCCAGCACGTGCTGACGGTCGCTTCGACGGCGAGCCTGCATGTCTACGTCTCGGAGTGGGAGAACGGCAGGCGTCCTATTTCCGAGCGGTACGGCAAGGTCCTGCGGGCCCTGCTCGGCATCACGGACGACGAGCTCCAAGGCCGGCGAACCAGTTCGGCGGCACCCGAGGCCGATGGGTATGACGAACTGGTGAACCGTATCGACGCGGCTCGCAGCGTCAGTCTCACCATGGTGAAGACCTTCATGGACCAAACGGAACTACTGCGAACCGTGGATCGCCAGATGGGAGCAGCGAACCTTGTCGACCAGATGACAGGGCACTTGTCCACGCTTGAGGACGCGCTCACGTTCGCCGTACTGCCGGAGACCAGGCGTCCAGTAGCACGGGCTCTCGCGGGCGCGGCAACACTCGCTGCATGGCAAGCCCTCGACTCCGGAGCGGTGGAGCGAGCCTGGAGGCACTACGAGTTAGGTAAGCGGGCAGCCCAGGAGGCGGGCGAGCCCATGTACCTGGCTCACGCCACCGCAGAGCAGGCATACGTGCTCTGTGATGCCGGGCGGCCGGCCACCGCCGTCGAGTTGGTCCGTGACGCCATCCGAGTGGGCGGCACGCACCTGTCCCCGCGGTTGAAGGCATGGCTGTATGCGGCAGAGGCCGAGATCTGCGCCAAGGCGGGATTGGCGGACGACTGCCGTCGAGCTTTGGACGAAGCCGCGCGATGGCTCCCGGGCGGAGAGGAAGCCAGGGATCCCGACATGCTGAGCATCTTCCTGAACCACGGCCATCTGAGACGGTGGCGAGGCAATGCCCTAGCCCTGCTCGGCGACGATGACGCGGTCGACAGCTTGTACGACGCGCTTGGTGCCCTGGATCCGACATTCATCCGAGCCGCATCGGGTCTTCGATGCGACCTGGCTCAGGCACATCTCGCCCGAGGCGAGTACGACCAGGGACGCGAGCACCTTCAGCAGGCTCGCCTACTGGCGAACCGCACAGGATCTGTACGACAGCGCCGCCGGATCGAGCAGCTCACGCAGCAGCTGTAGGCGGCGCGCCGGCCGCACGAGAGGCCAGCACGTGGAGGAGGGCGACCAGCGTCCCGGAGCCCATCAGCTCACCCCGAGCCATGAGCTCAGGAATGTCGGCGAGAGGCACCCATGCGACGTATCCCGCTTCCTCAAGGTCGGTGGGCTCGCCAACATGCTGCGCGCCTCTCCCCACGTAAATCTCGTGAGGCGAGTCCACCATGCCGACCATGGGTTGGTACGTCACCACGTGCTCAAGGGCGTCGGGCCGCCAGCCGGTCTCTTCCTCCACCTCGCGGAGTGCGGTCGTGGCGGGGTCTTCTCCCGGATCCACGATGCCGCCAGGCAGCTCCCAGCCGAAGGAGTCGGGGACGAAGCGGTACCGCCACAGCATGAGAACCCGGTCCTGATCATCCAGAACAGCGGAGATCGCCACGTGGTGGAGCCGCACTACATGGTGCTCGAAGCGCTCGACACCAGGAGGCTCAACGTCGGCGAGCGTCAGTTTCACCCACCGGTTGTCGTACACAGTCCGCTCACCGTGGATCTGCCACCGCTCCAAGTCGGGAGGAGTGGTCACAGACACTGAGCGGTCCGGCACACGGTAGGAGCTGCGTCCATACACTTCGAGGACACCCTCGGCGATGAGCTTCGCGAGGACCTGCCGAAGCTGCGTACGACCGATCTCAAGGTCTTCTGAGAGTGTTCGCTCGGACGGGAGCTTGGCCCCGGGCGGGTACTTTCCTGTCGCGATCCACTCACGAATCGTGCGGTACACCCGCTCCGACTTCGGCCCCATGCCTTCAGCACACTCCCCTGCTCATTGACTGGACCGCACCAGCGTAGTCAGCGGAGGCACCTGCTGACTACGGTCCGAGCCATGCCCTGCGATGACGGGCAACGGCGTACACCTCATCCACCTGCTCAGGAGAGAGCTTCCCTGTGAGCGGACCCAGGGCCGCTACCTCTCGTTCCCTGTAGATGCGGACCGCAAGCTGGGTGGGCACGACTGGTAGCTCCTTCACCCCAACGAACACCAAGACTGGCTCCACCGGTACCGGGAACGAGCAGTGACTCGCCAGGACGGTTCGAGCGCGCTCCGCCTCGGCACGGCTCTTGACGACGTAAGGCCGCGCGGGCCCATGGTCGATCTTCACCATGGTGTCCCCAATCCACACCGACTTGCCGGGATGATTCTTGGTGTTGATGGTGAACACCCCGCCAGGGCCGATAAGCATGTGGTCGATGTCCCCGCCCCGCGTCAGCGGAAGGGAGTGCAGAACCTTCCAGCCGTAGGCCGTCAAGCGTTCGAGCTCGGCTCCCACCTTCCGCTCACCGGCCAACCCCTTGAACCAGGAGTCCCATTCGGTCTTCCTGCGCAGCAGGCGAGCGAATGCACGCTGCATGGGCGTTGGCCCCTTGGCCGCAATGAGAGAAAGCAGTTCGGCCCCCGGACGGTTGAGGGCGAGATCATCAGGTGTCGTCAGGGTCGGTAACGTCGGCCGTACGACTGGCGTAGGCCGCGATCCGATGGGCTTCACACCCGTAGGCGGCTTCGGTGGCTGCGCTTTCGGTGGCTGCGTTGGGGACGGAGCTTCTCCGGTGAGGTGAGGCTGGAGCAGTCGCAGAGCCGCACGCCGATGCTCTTCGAGGAGGACAGTCACCTTGCCAGTGCGGAGGTCCACCCACGCCGCGGCTGTACCGTCCGGCAAGTTCACGTAGAGCCGATCCTGTCCATGCCTCTTCCACCTGGCGACCCTCAGTTCGCTCACGGCTGCCCCCAGTCACGTCCTGCCCCGAAGGCCATGGGACCAGCCGAATCACGCCCCCACAAGAGGGCCAAGGGTCAAGGTCTGAGCGGTGACGGATGCCTACGGGTCCCAGGCCAGAGCGGAGTGGGGTCAAACTTTCCCTACTTCATCAAGGGCGCTTCCGCCGCCAAGGCGGCGTCGCGCGCCCGTCGCCCCGGGCCTGCGCTCCTGTCTGCGCCCCGCTCCAGCCCGGGGCGCCGGCCGCGCGCCAATGGCTAAGGACTTGATGGGCAGGATGAGCCTGGCCTGAGCGGTGAACCGCATGTCAGGACGGATGCCTCCGGCGGGGGCGCTCTGACTCTGGGATGCGGGGGCCAGTCGTGCGACCGCGGCTTCGTTGTGGTTCGGGGTGGGGGGCTGTCATCCCGTCTGCCGTCGTCCCAGGGCAAGCCGTAGCAGACCAGCCGCCAGGGGCCCAGGTCGTTCGTCCAGCGGGGCGCTCCACCTGGGCCCCTGGCGACTGCCCTGCTACCACTCCGTGTGGGACGACGGCAGACGGGATGACAGCGGGGTGCATTCTGACTGGCGCCGCCTGCGAGTTTGCACCCGATGCCGATCAGAGGTCAGATGGAAGTGGATCCTCTACGGTGAGCTAGGCGAGGCGAGGCGAGCCCAATGCCTGATCAACCGGTGGGAGAGAACGTCCAGCAGCCGAGGCGGGTGGCATGCAGAGCCTGCGAAAATCAGATGCTGCGGAATGAGATTTGTGTATGTGGGTGGCGGAGGGGTCTAGACCCGAATAAGAAGGTAGACGGGATCTATGCCCGGGAGGAACTGCATAAGAACATCAGGCTGTTCGCTATTTCTGCAGTGCCGGGCGGCGTGGTGCTTTTTATTTTCGGTGTAGCTACTGGCGGGGTATTCCTTGCCATCCTTGGCGTGCTCTCCGCGGTCGGGGGCGTTGGCGCCCTGATGGTCACACAAAAGGGTGCAATTTGGGACGGGTTGCAATCTGAAGAGAAGCTCATGGCCTTTCCTGGGATAGCGGCAGGCGCATTCTTCTTCCTTTTCTATGCTGTCATTATCGGCATTATGGCCTTCATTGGAAGCGTTGTGGGAAAGAAGTAGTCGCGTTAGGTCAGGCGTGCGAGCTGAGAGCTTTGTCAACCTAGGCTCTAGCAGTACGCAGTACAGCAGCGGAGTACCGCAACCACAGCAGCCGGTAGTGTCCTATAGCGTCCGTCCCGGGCCTCGAAGCGGCCGGTATGGCCGTCGCTGACCGATCTGGCTAGAGCTACGGATCAGAAGGTTGCAGGTTCGAATCCTGCCGAGTGCACAGCCCAAGAGGCCCCCCGGTTCACCGGGGGGCCTCTTGCGTTGCCCCGTGCCGTGAGGATGTGAGGGCCCCTTCGCGCGGGCCGAGGAAGCGAGGTGCCCCGATGGCGGTCTTCCGGTGCCGCGCCTGCCGCCGTGCGGTGACGCCCGCCCTCGCAGAGCGGCCCCTGCCGGACCCGGACACGGATGACGGCTGGTACCGGCCGCAGGCGTCGCCCTCGGACGCGAAGGGCCACAGCGACGGACCGATCGTGCGGATGGCCCCGGGTGCGTTCGCCGTCGACCCAGAGCCGTCCGGACCGCCGTACGTACTGGACGGGCCGTCCGGGCTGCTGGTGGAGTCCGGTCCGCGGGGCACCGCCGTACTCCACCCGGGCGACGGCATAGGCCTGGAGCCCCACCCGGACCCGGCCATGCGCCGCGGCTACTGCTGCGGGATGGACGGGGAATGGGGGCCCAACCTGGTGTGCGCGTGCGGCGCCGTCATCGCCACCGTCTACTCGGACTGCTATCAGGTGCAGGAGCTGAGACTGCGGCCGGAAACCGTCGAGCGCTGCGACTGATCCTCGAGCGCCCCCCGCCCGGCCGGATCGCCCTCCGTCCCTCTTCGTTCCTCCTCCTCTTCCTCCTCCTCGGGGAGGAGGGCTGGCTCCGGGGAGCCACAGGGGGAGATGGCTCCGGCGGGGGACGCGGGGTGGTGTGGGACCCGGATACGGTTCGTGGAGATCGGGGCCGTGGGCTCGATCGGGATCGATTCACCGGGAAGGCAGGGGGGACCCTCATGGGACTGTTCGGGAACGCACACGCAGTGGATCCGGCGTCGGCGCACCGCGACTACGCGCGGCTGCTGGGGCAGGGGGAGCAGGTGCATGCCGCGTATCTGCTGATCCGCGACACCATCCTGTTCACCGACCGGCGGCTCGTGCTCGTCGACAAGCAGGGGATCACGGGGAAGAAGGTGGAGTACCACTCGATTCCCTACCGGAGCATCACGCACTTCTCGGTGGAGACCGCCGGGCACTTCGACCTCGACGCCGAGCTGAAGATATGGCTCTCCGGAACCGCCGAGCCGATATCGAAGACCTTCACCAAGGGCGTCGACATCTATGAGGTCCAGGCGATCCTGACGCAGTTCGTCACCCGGTAGCCGGACGGGCTGGTTGGGCCGGACAGGTCGGGGCGCCCCCGGCCAGGGGCGGGGGAGGCCCGTCGTCGACATCACCAGGGTGGGAGGAAGACCGCGTGAAGGAAACCGGCGGGGCACTGGTCCAGTGCGCCTTCTTCGAGCGGCCGCTCCCGCTGTGAGCTGGTGGTGCACCGGAATCCGGTGGAGCGACGGACGGCCGGCCATCGGGTGGTGGCAGCAAGGTCCGCAGGGCCGGCCGGATGGGGCGGAGCGCAGCAGCGTCCTCACGTACGGGCAGCAGCTGGCCTTCGCCGCGCGGGGGGAGCGCCACTGCCTCGGCGTCCGGCGGGCCGGCCGGCGGACGCCGTGCCCGACGGCCCTGACGGTGCCCGGGCGGGTCGGGAACGCGCAGTGCCCCGACTGCGCCCGTCTGGACCGGTCCTTCTCGGTGGCCGCCGACACCAACGCGGCCGATCCGCGCACCTATCGGGTCTACCTCGCGTGGTTCGGGCCCGGACTGCTCAAGGTGGGGATCACCGCCGAGGAACGCGGATCCGCCCGGCTGCTGGAGCAGGGTGCGGTGACCTGGGCCTGGCTGGGGCGCGGCCCGCTGATGGCCGCACGGCGGACGGAAGAGCTGCTGCGGGCCGCGCTCGGGGTGCCCGACCGGATCGCCTACGCGCGCAAGCGGGCCGTACGGGGCCACCTGCCGCCGCGGTCCGAGCGGGCGGCGGAGGTCGCCGGGCTGCACGCGCGCGCGGCCGCGCTGGAGGGGTGGCCGGAGTCGCTGGGGCGGCTGGAGTGCGAGGTGATCGACCACGGGGACCCCTTCGGCCTCGGTGCGCTGCCCGCCCCCGACCGGGTGATCACCGAGATGGTGTCCGGGGGGACGGTCTCCGGGCGGCTGGCCGGAGCCGCGGGTCCCGATCTGCACTTCGCCGACGGGCTGGTCGTGGACACCCGGCTGCTCGCCGGATGGGAGCTGGTGGCGCCGGGCGAAGGGGCACGCAGCGAGGTGCCGACCGCCGGGATCCCGCCGGCGGCGCCCGAGGCTGCCGGCGCGCAGGACGGGCTGTTCTGACCAGGCCTGACCAGCACGGGCTGCTGGGTCCAAGGTCAAAACTTGGATCCCTTTGGCCTCCCGGGACGTTTTCCGGTGGACATGCCAGGTCCGGGCCGCAGAGGGTGGTGGGCATGAGCATCCAGCCTGTGCAGGCCTTCGAACCGCCGTACGTGATGAGTGTTTTCACCAGTGTCCGGACCGCCGACGACGGTGGTTACCCGGAGACCCTCGAGCGGATGACCGAGCTCGTCAGCTCCAACCCGGGCTTCCTCGGCTACGAGTCGGCGCGCACCCCCGGCGGACTCGGCATCACCGTCGGCTACTTCCGGGACCACGAGTCCCTCGCCGTGTGGCGCCGGGACCTGGAGCACCAGGCGGCCATGCGGCAGGGCCGTGCCGACTGGTACGAGAGCTACACGCTGCACGTCGCGACCGTCGAGCGGAGCCACGGCTTTGTCCGCGAAGACCGCTGAGGCGGTCCGCGTCTTCCGGGAACGGCTCGGCGTGCCCGGACTGGTCGACGTACACACCCACTTCATGCCCGAGCGGGTCCTGGACAAGGTGTGGGACTACTTCGACGCGGTCGGTCCGCTGACCGGCGTCGAGTGGCCCATCACCTACCGGCACGAGGAGGAGCAGCGGGTCGCGCTGCTGCGGGAGTTCGGGGTCCGGGCCTTCACCGCGATGCTCTACCCGCACAAGCCGGCCATGGCCGCCTGGCTCAACTCCTGGTCCGCGGACTTCGCCGCCCGCACCCCCGACTGCCTGCACACCGCGACCTTCTTCCCGGAGGACGGGGTGGCGGCGTATGTCGGCCAGGCCGTGGAGGCGGGGGCCCGGGTCTTCAAGGCACACCTCCAGGTGGGCGGGTACGACCCCACCGACGACCGGCTCGACCCGGTGTGGGGGCTGCTCGCCGAGGCCGGGATCCCGACCGTGGTCCACTGCGGCTCGGGGCCCGTCCCGGGCAAGCACACCGGGCCCGAGCCGATCGCCCGGCTGCTGGCCCGCCACCCCCGGCTGCCGCTGATCGTCGCGCACATGGGGATGCCCGAGTACGCCGACTTCCTGGACCTCGCCGACCGGTACGCCGAGGTCCGCCTCGACACCACGATGGCCTTCACCGACTTCTCCGAGCAGTTCAGCGGGTTCCCCCCGCAGGACCGGGGCCGGCTCGCCGGCCTCGGCGACCGGATCCTGCTGGGCACCGACTTCCCGAACATCCCCTACCCCTACGAGCACCAGCTCGAGGCTCTCGAACGGCTCGGCCTCGGCGACGCCTGGCTGCGCGCCGTCTGCCACGACAACGCCGCCGGGCTCTTCCACCTGGACTGAGGGGCGGGGCCGCCGCGGGCGGGGCTCTCGTGCGCCCGGTTTCTCAGGTAATTCACAGGTTCAGGCAAGAACGCTCTCAGAGGCGGCGGCCAGCGTGAACGCATGACTGCGACGACCACCTCCCACGCGTCCACGTCCACCGGCAACCCCACGGCCCTCGTACGGCCCGACGGCGGACCCTGCCGGGTCCTCGTCGTGGACGACGAGGCCGCCCTCTCCGAACTGCTCTCCATGGCCCTGCGCTACGAGGGCTGCGAAGTGCGCAGCGCGGGCGACGGGGCGGGCGCGGTACGCGCGGCGCGGGAGTTCAAGCCGGACGTCGTGGTCCTCGACATCATGCTTCCCGATATGGACGGACTGGCCGTCCTCGGCCGGCTGCGCCGGGAGATCCCGCAGGTCCCGGTGCTGTTCCTGACCGCGAAGGACTCGGTCGAGGACCGCATCGCGGGCCTGACGGCGGGCGGCGACGACTACGTCACCAAGCCGTTCAGCCTGGAGGAGGTCGTGGCCCGGCTGCGCGGCCTGGTCCGGCGCTCCGGCGCGGCGCAGGCCGCGCGCGGCGGCTCGGTGCTCCAGGTCGGAGACCTGCGGCTCGACGAGGACAGCCACGAGGTGGCCCGGGGCGGCCAGGACGTCCACCTGACCGCCACCGAGTTCGAGCTGCTGCGGTACCTGATGCGCAACCCGCGCCGGGTGCTGAGCAAGGCGCAGATCCTGGACCGCGTGTGGTCGTACGACTTCGGGGGCCAGGCCAACGTCGTCGAGCTCTACATCTCCTACCTCCGGCGGAAGCTGGAGGGCGGAACCGGCCTTCCGCCGATGATCCACACCCGGCGCGGGGCCGGCTACCTGATCAAGCCGGCCGAGTAGTGGCGCTCGACTCCACACGTACCGCGGAGGATCCGTCCTCCCCGTCCTCCCCGTCCTCCCCGTCCTTCCCGCGCTCCCCGTTCCTGCGGCGCCGTCCGCGCAGGCCGGGGCGCCCCGCGCGCCCGGGCGGCCCCCGGCGCCCCCGCCGCAGCCGGCGGCCCTGGTCCCTGCGCACCCGGCTGGTCGTCTCGGCGGTGGTCCTGATCGCCGTCGTGGGCGCGGCCATCAGCACCGTCACCACCCTCGCCCTGCGCTCGTACCTGGTCGACAAGGTCGACGAACAGCTGCGCGTCTCCGTCGAGATGGCGAGCCGCCCCAACCTGGGCAAGTCCGCCCGGGAGAACAACCTCGGCGTCGTCATGGGCCCCGGGTCCCCGCTGGGGGCCACCGGGGTCCGCCTCGACGCCTCGGGGAAGGTCATCGACAGCGTCCGCAGCGAGCGGAGCGCGGCCATCGGCGGTTCCGGCTCCGGCTCCGGCGGCCACCCGCCCCTCACCCCGGAGCAGGCCTCGGTCCTCGCCGGGGCCGCCCGCAAGGCCGCCAACGGCCGTCCCGGCCGTCCCGGCGGTCCGGTCGAGCTGAACCTGCCCGGACTCGGCGGCTACCGGGTGCTGACCGCGCCCGACGGAAGCATCGTCCTCGGCTTCCCGCTCACCGAGGTCGACTCCACCGTGCACACCCTGATCGCGGTGGAGGTCTGCGTCACCCTCGCCGGGCTGATCGCGGCCTCCCTCGCCGGACAGGCCCTGGTCGGAGTCGCCCTGCGCCCGCTGCGGAGGGTCGCCGCCACCGCCACCCGGGTCTCCGAGCTCCCCCTGCACAGCGGCGAGCCCGCCCTGCACGAGCGGGTCCCCGACGCGGAGGCGGACCCCCGCACCGAGGTCGGGCAGGTCGGCGCCGCCATCAACCGGATGCTGGGCCACGTCTCCTCGGCCCTGACCGCACGCCAGCAGAGCGAGACCCGCGTCCGGCAGTTCGTCGCCGACGCCAGCCACGAGCTGCGCACCCCGCTGGCCTCGATCCGCGGCTACGCCGAACTGACCCGCCGGGGCCGGGAAGAGCCGGGCCCCGACACCCGGCACGCGCTGGGCCGGATCGAGTCCGAAGCCACCCGGATGACCGGCCTGGTGGAGGACCTGCTGCTGCTCGCACGGCTCGACGCGGGCCGCCCGCTGTCCACCGAGGACACCGATCTGGCCCCGCTCGTCGTGGACGCGGTCAGCGACGCCCGGGTCGCCGGCCCCGAGCACCACTGGCGCCTGGAGCTTCCCGACGAGCCCGCGCCCGTCCACGCCGACGCGGCCCGCATCCAGCAGGTCCTGGTCAACCTGCTGGCCAACGCCCGGACCCACACCCCGCCCGGCACGACCGTCACGGCTCGTGTTTCACGTGAAACATCCGCCGTCCGGCTCCGGATCGAGGACGACGGCCCCGGGATCCCGCCCGCGCTGCTGCCCCACGTCTTCGAGCGGTTCGCCCGGGGCGACGCCTCCCGCTCCCGGTCGGCCGGCTCCACCGGCCTCGGCCTGGCCATCGTCCAGGCCGTGGTCTGGGCCCACGGCGGCCGCGTCGACGTCCACAGCACCCCGGGCCACACCTCCTTCGAGGTCCGCCTCCCCGCCGCCCCGGCCCCGGCCCCGGCCCTGATCAAGGCCCCGGCCCCATTCGTCCCGGGCCGCCCGGACTCACAGACAGGGCACAGGGTCAGCACACAGCGGTGACAGCCCCGGCCGGGAGGGTCGGAGCATGCCAACCGACACCTCTCCCGGAGCCCTCCCGGTGCGCGCGCCCCTCGCGCCCGTACCGGGTGAGCCCGTCCTCGACGTGGTGATCCCGGTCTTCAACGAGGAGACGGACCTCGGTCCCTGCGTGCGCAGGCTGCACGAGCACCTCACCCGGACCTTCCCGTACCCCTTCCGCATCACCATCGCCGACAACGCGAGCACCGACCGCACCCCCGAGGTCGCGGCCGACCTCGCCGCCTCCGTCGCCGGTGTGCGCAGCACCCGGCTGGAGGAGAAGGGCCGCGGCCGGGCCCTGCGCACCGTGTGGGGGGACTCCGAGGCGCCCGTGCTCGCGTACATGGACGTGGACCTCTCCACCGATCTCAACGCGCTGCTGCCGCTGGTGGCCCCGCTGATCTCCGGCCACTCCGACCTCGCCATCGGCACCCGCCTCGCCCGGTCCTCCCGCGTGGTCCGCGGAGCGAAGCGGGAGTTCATCTCCCGCGCCTACAACCTGCTCCTGCGCTCCTCGCTGTCGGCCCGGTTCAGCGACGCCCAGTGCGGTTTCAAGGCCATCCGCCGCGAGGTCGCGACCCGGCTGCTGCCGCTCGTGGAGGACTCCGGCTGGTTCTTCGACACCGAACTGCTCGTCCTCGCCGAGCGGGCCGGACTGCGGATCCACGAGGTGCCGGTGGACTGGGTGGACGACCCCGACTCCACCGTCCACATCGCCCGCACCGCCGCCGAGGACCTCAAGGGGGTCTGGCGGGTGGGGCGGGCGCTGGCCGTCGGCGCGCTCCCCCTCGACCGGCTCGCCCGCCCCTTCGGCGACGACCCGCGCGACCGCACCGCCCTGCCCGGGGTCCCGCGCGGACTCGCCCGCCAGCTCCTGGGCTTCTGCGTGGTCGGCGCCCTGTCCACGCTCCTCTACCTGCTGCTCTACTCCGCGGCCCGGACCGCCGCCGGGCCCCAGCTCGCCAACGCCGCCGCGCTGCTGTTCTCCGCCGTCGCCAACACCGCCGCCAACCGTCGGCTCACCTTCGGCGTCCGCGGCCGCGAGCGCGCCGCGCGCCACCAGGCCCAGGGGCTCGTGGTGTTCGGCATCGGGCTCGCCCTGACCAGCGGATCGCTGGCCGCGCTCGCGGCCGCGGGCGGCCGGCCGGCGCACGGCACCGAACTGGCCGTCCTGGTCACCGCCAACCTCGCCGCCACCGTGCTGCGGTTCCTGCTCTTCCGCGCCTGGGTCTTTCCCGAACGGCGCGCCACTCCCGCGAAGGACCACTCCTGATGACCACGGCAGCACTGCCGCTCCACCCGCCGGCCCCGCCCACCCCGTCCGCCCGGGCAGTCCGGGCGCACGCCGCCCGGCCCCGGTGGGAGCGCCCCGCCTTCGCCGGGCTGCTGTTCGCCACGGCCGCCCTGCTGCTGTGGGACCTGGGCTCCTCCGGCTACGCCAACTCCTTCTACTCCGCGGCCGTCCAGGCGGGCAGCGAGAGCTGGAAGGCCTTCTTCTTCGGCTCCTCCGACGCGGGCAACTCCATCACCGTCGACAAGCCCCCGGCCGCCCTGTGGCCGATGATGCTGTCCGTCCGGCTCTTCGGGCTCGGCTCCTGGCAGATCCTCGTGCCCCAGGCGCTGATGGGGGTCGCCACGGCCGCCGTCCTCTACGCCGCCGTCCGCCGCCAGTTCGGGCCGGCGGCCGCCCTGATCAGCGGCGCGGTCTTCGCGCTCACGCCCGTCGCCGCGCTGATGTTCCGCTTCAACAACCCCGACGCGCTGCTGACCCTGCTGATGACGGTCACCGTGTACTGCGTGCTCCGGGCCCTCGACGGCGCGCGCACCAAGTGGCTGGTGTGGGCCGGGGTCGCGGTCGGCTTCGCCTTCCTGACCAAGACCCTGCAGGCCTTCGTCATCCTGCCGCCGTTGGCCGTGCTGTACGCCGTCTGCGCGCCGACCCGGCTGCGCCGGCGCCTCGGGCAGCTGCTGCTCGCCACGCTCGCGATGGTGGCGGCCGGCGGCTGGTGGGTGGCGATCGTCGAACTGTGGCCCGCCGCCTCCCGCCCGTACATCGGCGGCTCGCAGACGAACTCCTTCCTGGAGCTGACCCTCGGCTACAACGGACTCGGCCGGATCAACGGCGAGGAGACCGGCAGCGTAGGCGGCGGCGCCCGAACGGCCCTCGAAGGCGGCGCGGCCGGCACGGGCGGACCCGGTGGTGGCGGCGGTGGCGGTGGCGGGATGAGCTGGGGCGAGACCGGCATCGACCGGATGTTCTCGTCCAACATCGGCGGCCAGATCTCCTGGTTGCTGCCCGCCGCCCTGATCCTGCTCGTCGCCGGGCTCGCGGTCACCTGGCGGGCCCGCCGGACCACCGACTCCCTGGAGGGCATGGCCCGCGCGGCCTTCCTCGCCTGGGGCGGCTCCCTGCTGATCACCGGACTCGTCTTCAGCTACATGCAGGGCATCTTCCACGAGTACTACACCGTCGCCCTGGCCCCGTTCGTGGCCGCGCTCGTCGGCATGGGCATCGCCGTCCTGTGGGAGGAGCGGGGCAGCCGGGCGGCCTCCCTCACCCTGGCCGGCACCCTCGTGATCACGTCGTACTGGGCGTTCGTGCTGCTCGGCCGCTCCGCCGGGTACGTGCCGTGGTTGCGCTGGGGGCTGCTCGCCGCCGGACTCGGAAGCGCACTCCTGCTGCCGTTCGCGGCGCGGCTGGGCCGCCGCGGCGCACTCGGCGTGGCGGCAGTCGGCTTGGCCGCGGCCCTGGCCGGACCCCTCGCGTACTGCCTGACCACGATGACCACCCCGCACACCGGGTCGATCGTCACGGCCGGTCCCGCGGTCGCGGGCGGCCGCGGCGGCCCGGGCGGCGCCGGGATGCGCGTCTTCGAGATGCCGGGCGGTGGCGCACCGCAGGGCACGCCCCAGGGCGGTGGCCAGGTACCGGGTGGGCAGGCCCCCGGCGGCCAGGCCCCCGACGGCAACCAGCCCGGTACCGGCCAGCCCGGCGGCAACCAGCCCGGCGACGGCGGCCGGACGGCCCGGACCGGCGGCGGCCCCGGCGGCACGGGCGGGGGCATGGGCGGCGGCATGGGCGGCCTGCTCGGCGGGACGAAGACGAGCGCCGAGGCCACGGCCGCGCTGCGGGCCGGCGCCGGCGCGTACACCTGGGCCGCGGCCGCCGTCGGCTCGCAGAACGCGGCGAGCTACCAGCTGGCCTCGGGCGAACCGGTGATGGCGATCGGCGGCTTCAACGGCAGCGACCCCTCGCCGACGTTGGAGCAGTTCAAGGCGTACGTGGAGTCCGGGAAGATCCACTACTTCATCGGCCAGGGCAGCGCGGCAGCCGGCGGCGCGCAGGAAGGCACCGGCGAGGCCGCGACCGCGGCCCGGGGCGGCGGTGGACCCGGCGGCGGCACCAGCAGTGCCATCGAGACCTGGGTCAAGGCCAACTTCACGGCGTCCACGGTCGGCGGAGCCACCTTCTACGACCTGACGGCGCCCGCCACCGCGACGTCCTGAACACCCCGCCACCCGTCGGACCCCGCCGGGGCACGGCCCCCGCGCTTCACCGACGCCGCGCCGAACACACCCCCTGGTGCTGTGGCCGGGAAGGTTTGCCGACCCGGTGGACCTTTCCGGTCACAGCACTAGCATCAAGGGGGGCGGACCGGGCATTTCGGGCCGATCCCGTGTCGTGAGGAGGGTGCCTCCATGGTGACCGCGGCCGATCCCGGCAAGGCCCGGACCAGTGTCTGGCCCGCCGCACGGCCCGCCGCACGGCCCGCCGCCCCGCCAGGCGGCGCGGTGAGGCCCCCTCCGGGCTCGACCGGGAGCGGATCACCGCCGAGGTGGTGCGGCTGCTCGACGCCGAGGGACTGGCCCGGTTCTCCATGCGGCGGCTCGCCGCCGGGCTCGGGGTCACCGCGATGTCCCTCTACTGGTACGTGGACACCAAGCACGATCTGCTCGAGCTCGCCCTGGACAGCGCCCAGGGCGAGCTCGTCCGGCTTCTCCGGCTTCTCCGGCTTCCCGGGGCGCCGGGAGAGGGCCGGCCGGGCCGGCTCCGCGTTCTGGCCCGCGGCTACCGGGGGCTGGTGGTGGAGCACCCGTGGGTGGCTCCGCTCACCGCCGCGCATCCGAACATCGGCCCGCACGCCCGGGACTTCGACGCCGCCCTGCAGCGGCTGCTGGACGCCACCGGCCTGCCGGACGCCGCGCGGACCGGTGCCCATCTGGCCGTCTCGCAGTTCCTGCACGGCTGCGGCGGCACGGTCCGGCGGCCGCCCGACGGGGAGTTCTGCCTGGCGCTCGACGTCCTGATCGCGGGCATCGAGGCACACGTCCGGCCCGCCGCGCCCGCAGCCCCGTAAGGCCGCGGGCGGGGGGTCACTCGGTCGCGGTCGGGGCGTGGGCCGCCGGCTTCGACTTCAGGGCGACCTCCTTGATGAACACCACCAGCACGAGCGCGAGGAGCGCGGTGGGGGCGGCGTAGAGGAAGACGTCGCCGACGCCGTGCCCGTACGCGGACTCGACGACCGTGCGGAACGGCGCGGGCAGCTTGTCGAGGTCGGGGATCCCGCCCCCGGCGGTGCCGCCGTGCCCCATCGCCGCGGCCTTCGGGCCGAGGGCCGCGAGCCCGTCCTGGACGTAGTGGGTGACCCGGTTGGCCATGACCGCGCCGAGGGCGGAGACGCCCATCGCGCCGCCGAGGGAGCGGAAGAAGGTGACGACCGAGCTGGCGGCGCCCAGGTCCTCGGGAGCCACCTGGTTCTGGGCGGCGAGGACGAGGTTCTGCATCATCATGCCGAGGCCGAGGCCGGTCAGCACCATGAAGACCGCGATGTGCCAGTACTCGGTGTCGTACCGCAGGGTCCCCAGCAGGCCGAGGCCGGCCGTCAGGAGCACGCCGCCGGAGACGAGCCAGGCCTTCCACTTGCCGGTCTTGGTGATCACCTGACCGGAAACGGTGGAGGAGACGAACAGCCCGCCGATCATCGGAATCGTGAGGATCCCGGACATCGTGGGGGACTCGCCACGGGCCAACTGGAAGAACTGGCTGAAAAAGACGGTCCCCGAGAACATCGCGATGCCGACGAAGAGCGAGGCTGCCGAAGCCAGGCTGATGGTCTTGTTGCGGAAGAGGCGCAGCGGAATGATCGGGTCGCTCGCCCGGGACTCGACGAGGACGAAGAGCAGGCCGAGGGCGACCGCGCCGCCCGTCATCGCCCAGGTCTGCCAGGAGATCCACGCGTAGGAGCTGCCGGCCTGGGTCACCCAGATCAGCAGCAGCGAGACGGCCGCGCTGATCAGCGAGGCACCGAGCCAGTCGACCTTGACCTCGCGCCGGACGACGGGCAGGTGCAGGGTCCGCTGGAGCACGACCAGCGCGATGACCGCGAACGGGACGCCGACGTAGAAGCACCAACGCCAGCCCAGCCAGCTGGTGTCGGTGATGACCCCGCCGAGCAGCGGGCCGCCGACGGTGGCGACGGCGAAGACCGCGCCGAGGTAGCCGCTGTACCGGCCGCGCTCGCGCGGGGAGATCATGGCGGCCATCACGATCTGGGCGAGGGCGGAGAGGCCGCCGACGCCGATGCCCTGGACCACGCGGCAGGCGATGAGCATCCCGGTGTTCTGGGACATGCCCGCGACCATCGAGCCGAGGACGTAGATCACCAGGGATATCTGGACGAGCAGCTTCTTGCTGAAGAGGTCGGAGAGCTTGCCCCACAGCGGGGTCGTCGCCGTCATCGAGAGCAGTGCCGCGGTGACCACCCAGGTGTAGGAGGACTGGGTGCCGCCGAGGTCGCCGATGATCTGGGGCAGGGCGTTGGAGACGATCGTGGAGGACAGGATCGCCACGAACATGCCGAGCATGAGCCCGGAGAGCGCCTTCATGATCTGCGGGTGGGTCATGGGAGTGCTGTCGGACGTGGCCTCCGACCGGCCGCCTCCCCGCACACCGGTGGGTGTGGTCGTAGCCATGTGTTTCCTTCGGTCTAGCTGTCTGGAAGCGTGAAGCTCGATCGGAGTCGGGCCAGCAGGATGTTGAGGTGGTCGATGTCCGTGTCGGACCAGTCGGGCAGGGCCTTCTCCAGTGCGCTGGTGTGGCGGGTGGCGAGCTCGGTGAGGAGCGCGCGGCCGGCCGGGGTGACGCGCAGGATCCGGCAGCGGGCGTCGACGGGGTCGGTGTCGCGGGTGATCCAGCCGCGGTCGGCGGTGTGCGCGACGTGCCGGCTGGTCACGGAGATGTCGATGGCCAGGTACTCGGAGAGGCGGCCGAGCCGCATCTCGCCGTGCCGGTCGAGCACGGTGAGGACGGCCGCCGGGCCGGGCGGGCAGTCGGCGGGCAGGGTGCGGGCGAGGTCGCGCCGGACGGCGCCGATGCCGGTCAGCTGGCGGGCCAGCTCCGCGTAGCGCGTGGCGGGTGACGTGGTCATGCGGCTGCCTCCCCTCCAAATCTCGTTGCTTCGGGCAACCATAGAATCAGATGGTTGTTACAGGCAAATGAATTG
Organism: Streptomyces sp. ICC4; assembly: GCF_003287915.1. Lineage (NCBI taxonomy): Bacteria > Bacillati > Actinomycetota > Actinomycetes > Kitasatosporales > Streptomycetaceae > Streptomyces > Streptomyces sp. ICC4. The sequence continues at coordinate 2,451,170 of NZ_CP030286.1, forward strand.
GGGACCTGGGCGGTAAAGGAATCGGAAAACCGGCTAGGGTCCTGCGCATGGCTGCGAATCACAACTCGAACCACAACTCACCGGCCCCCGAGGGCGACTACGACCCCGCGGGCAGCACCCAGATGTTCCGGGCGTTCGTCGACGAGCCGGTTCCGGCGCCGACGGTGCCGGGCTCGCGGATGCAGAACCGCGCCGCGCGCAAGTCCGGACCGGGCGCGGGCCTGTGGATCGGCGTCGGCATCGCCGCGGTGGTCCTGATCGCCGTGGTGGCCTGGCTCGCACTCTGAGGCAGGGCTCGCACTCTGAGGCCGGGCTCGCGCTCTGAGGCCGGGCTCGCGTCCGGGGCGCCCGGGCGTCAGCTCCAGGCGGCCGTGACCTTGCGGGTCTCGATGTGCATGCCCAGGGGGACGCGCCAGGACTCGACGCAGACCCGATAGGTCTGCGTCTTCGTCGTGCTGCCCGCGATCGGGGCGGGCAGTGGCTGGGTCGTGGTGATGGTGGCCCAGTCGACACCGAGGGCGCCGATGATGTGCGTCGCGAAGCTGACCGTGCCCGAACGGGCCGCGGTGGTGCCCGTGTTGGTGAACGACACCGTGACCTGCTCGCACCAGCGCTCCGCCGCCGCGCTGCGGACGGGCGCGCCGACGCCCAGCTTCGCAGGCGTGGCCGCGGCCGGTGTCGTACCCGGCTTCGCGGACGACCCGCCCCCGGCGCCGGGGGCGGTGCCCGGGCTGCCGGGAGACCTCGTACCGGGCGCGGCCCCGGGGTTGCCGGGGGTGGTGGCCGCGCCCCCGCCCGGGGCGGAGCCGCCGGGGGGCCGGGCCCCCGGGGCGCCGGGCGGCGTACCGGCGGAAGGGCCGGACGTGTCGGAAGAGGCGGACGTGTCGGAAGAGGCGGAGGAGCCGCCCGCGGCCGACGGCAGGGGCTGGAACTCGATCCCGCCCTTCGGTGCCACGTTCGCCCCGGCCCCCCGCTCGGCACCGGGGCCCACGGCGCCCACCGCGACGTAGCCCTCGCGCGCCGGGCCGCCGCAGCCGGTCAGGGCGGCGGCGGCCGTGGCGCACAGGGCGATCAGGGCGGCTGACTGGGATGCCTTTCGCATCCCGGCAGTTTTCCTGACGCTGCGTCAATTGGGAAGCCGGTGCGGCGGATTGCCGCAGCGAGCAGCGGGCAGCGGGCTATTCGCCGATCAGGCCGACGCGGAGCTGCGCGAGCGTGCGCGTGAGCAGCCGGGAGACGTGCATCTGGGAGATGCCGACCTCCTCGCCGATCTGCGACTGCGTCATGTTCGCGAAGAACCGCAGCATGATGATCTGGCGCTCCCGGGGCGGGAGTTTGGCCAGCAGGGGCTTGAGCGACTCGCGGTACTCGACGCCCTCCAGCGCGGTGTCCTCGTACCCGAGGCGGTCCGCGAGCGAGCCCTCGCCGCCCTCGTCCTCGGGAGAGGGCGAGTCGAGCGAGGAGGCCGTGTAGGCGTTGCCCACGGCGAGGCCGTCGACGACGTCCTCCTCCGAGACCCCGAGCACGGCGGCGAGCTCCGGCACGGTCGGCGAGCGGTCGAGCTTCTGGGCGAGCTCGTCGCTGGCCTTGGTGAGGGCCAGGCGCAGCTCCTGGAGCCGGCGCGGGACGCGCACGGACCAGGAGGTGTCCCTAAAGAATCGTTTGATCTCGCCCACGACCGTCGGCATCGCGAAGGTCGGGAACTCCACGCCGCGTTCGCAGTCGAACCGGTCGATGGCCTTGATCAGGCCGATCGTGCCGACCTGGACGATGTCCTCCATCGGCTCGTTGCGGCTGCGGAAGCGCGCTGCCGCGTACCGCACGAGCGGGAGGTTCAGCTCGATCAGGGTGTCGCGTACGTACGTGCGTTCCGGGCTGTCCGCTTCGAGCGCGGCAAGTCGGTGGAAGAGGGAGCGGGAGAGGGTGCGGGTGTCGATCCGGGTGTCGATGGCTTCCGAGCGGTGGGACACTGCCGGCATTTCACGCTGCTTGACGAGCGTGAGCACCTTGGAGCTGCCCTGGTCTACGGACATGCCACCCCCTTGAGGTCGCGGACGGTCGCGCTTCTCTGCGCGCCCGTCGGAGGAACGCAGCCTCCACCTGAATACCGGAGGCGGGGCTGCGGCAAACGCGGTTCCAGCAGAATGTCACATGTCGGCAACACGCTGTAGCGCCATGTCGACATGTATCTCCAGCGACAGAACACGATAGGCCTGCTCTAGGGCGGGAAACTGCCGGTCTGTCAGGAAACGCGTAGAACGATCTCCACCCGATCCGGTTAAGCCTCGATCCTGTTTGCGGATCGCAGCCGGGCGAAGCTCCGGGCGAGCAGCCGCGAGACGTGCATCTGGGAGACGCCGAGCTCGGCGCTGATCTGCGACTGCGTCAGATTGTTGTAGTACCGCAGGAGGAGGATCCGCTGCTCGCGTTCGGGCAGCTGTACGAGGAGGTGGCGTACGAGGTCGCGGTGCTCGACCCCGGCCAGCTCGGGGTCCTCGTAGCCGAGGCGGTCGAGCAGCCCCGGGAGCCCGTCGCCCTCCTGGGCGGCCTCCAGTGAGGTCGCGTGGTAGCTGCGGCCGGCCTCGATGCAGGAGAGCACCTCGTCCTCGCCGATGCGCAGCCGCTCGGCGATCTCGGGGGTGGTCGGGTTGCGGCCGTGCAGGGTGGTGAGGTCCTCGGTGGCGGCGTTGACCTGGACCCACAGCTCGTGGAGGCGGCGCGGGACGTGGACGGTGCGGACGTTGTCGCGGAAGTACCGCTTGATCTCGCCCACGACCGTGGGCATCGCGAAGGTCGGGAACTGCACCCCGCGCTCGGGGTCGAACCGGTCGATCGCGTTGATCAGCCCGATCGTGCCCACCTGGACGACGTCCTCCATCGGCTCGTTGCGGCTGCGGAAGCGGGCGGCCGCGTACCGGACGAGGGGGAGGTTGGCCTCGATGAGGGCCCCGCGCACCCGGGTGTGTTCGCTGGTGCCCGGTTGCAGGTCCTTCAGCTGCCCGAACAGGACCTGGGTGAGGGCCCGGGTGTCGGCGCCCCGGCTCTGCGGTCTCGGGGCCGCCGGGGGCTCTTCGGGCGCCTCGTGCTGGGGCGGTACGTGGGACTCGGGAGCCTGGGCCTGGGCCTGGGCCTGGGCCTGCGGCTGCGGCTGCTGCGGCTGGGGCAGGGCCTGGACCGAGCTCTGGGCCTGGACCGAGCTCTGGCCCGAGCTCTGTGGCTGGGCCTGCGGTGGGGTCTGGGTCAGCCCGTGGATCGGGCCCTGGGGCGGTGTCTGCAGCGGGGCCGGTGCCGGGGCCTGCGGTGAGCCGTGGCGCGGCTCCTGCGGGTGCTCCTGCTGAGGGTCCTGCTGGGGTGGCACCTGAGGCGCAGTACTGGCCGGCACGGTCACGCCACCCCTTCACGTCACGTCATCGATTCATCCGTCAAAAGCGGTCATAGCATCACAAGACATGTGCACTGTGTGCAAGCACCGTATAACCACGTGTTGAGGGCAAGTTGGGCATATCGGGACATCATGTCCATGCCTGAGAACGCAAAAAGCCCCCCACCCGTCGGAGTGGGGGGCCGGGAAGTCCGGAAACCGCTTCAGCGTACGGGGTCAGCGCACCAGTTCGGTCATGAACTCGCCGATCGCCGTGGCGGCATCCGAGATTCCTTGGAAGCCTATTTGGACCATGTCGGCGGCCTTCACCGGCTGCGTGATGATGATGAAGAGGACGAAGACGACGAGGGCGCCCGAGATCAGCTTCTTGGTTTCCACGTGGGCGTCGGCCTCCCCAACCGGTCCTGCAAGGTCGGTGGAGTCTAACGGGTCGTGTTCGAACCCTCACCTGCCCTTTAAGGACCAATGACCCGGCGGTCCGGGCCTTTTGTCGGTGTGCCGAGCCTTCCGGGGGGCGCAGGATTGAAGACAAGCCCACCGGTTCTGGCAGGAAATCGGTGAGCGAGGGACAGGACCTCACTGCGGGGTCCGAGCCGCAAGCTTCCCCCCTGACTGCGGCTTGGACTGGCAGGTTCCGTCCTCATCGGGGGAAGTGGCTTGTCCCCCCGATGCCACTTCCCCCGTCCCAACCGTCGAAGGTCCCGACTCCGGTCGGGGCCTTCTTCGCGTTGTCCGCCGTCCGTGCCGGGCCGCTCCTGCCCCGGACCCCTCGCTCGGGGTGCCTCGGGCCGCTTACTCCAGGCCGCCGGCCAGGTCCGTGATCGGCTGGACCGGGGCGATCACGGGCGCGAGCTGGTTCGGCAGCTCCATCAGCTGGTTGAGCTGGTTGAGGCCGCCGCCGACCTGCCCGCCGATCTCCTGAACCGAAGACGGCGTGGCACCCTCCGGCATGCCCGGGGCCGCCGTCGGCAGGTCCGGGAGGGTGAGCGGGGCGATGGGGGCGGCGGAGGCGGCGGGAGCCGCGAGGCCCGCGGCGGCCCCCGCGAGGGCGAAGGCGGCGAGCATGCGCTGGGTCTTGGTCATGCCGTGACAACGGCCGAGCGGGCGGGCGGTCACGCGGGTGTCCCCCGGAGGGCAGACAAGGAAGCGCGGTCGCGGCCGCGGAGGTGTGCCGGATCCGGGACAGATCCGGGGCGGATCCGGGGCGCACGAGGGGCGAACAAGGGGCGCCCGACGCCCCGCGAGCCCCGGAGAACGCCGAGAGCCCCCGACCCTTGCGGGGCGGGGGCTCTCGATCAGAGCGGTAGCGGTGGGATTTGAACCCACGGATAGCTTGCACCATCACACGCTTTCGAGGCGTGCTCCTTCGGCCGCTCGGACACGCTACCGAGAGAGAGCTTAGCCCAAGGAGACCCGTGCTCTGAAATCCATACCCTCGGAAGTGGACCGGGGGAGTCAGAGCGCGCGGAAGAAGTCCGTCAGCTGCCGCGCGCACTCCCCCGCGAGCACGCCCGCGATCACCTCCGGCCGGTGGTTGAGCCGGCGGTCGCGCACGAGGTCCCACAGCGAGCCGGCCGCGCCCGCCTTCTCGTCGGACGCCCCGTAGACGACCCGGGCCACCCGCGACTGCACGAGCGCGCCCGCGCACATCACGCACGGCTCCAGGGTCACCACGAGGGTGCACCCCGGGAGCCGCCACTCCCCGAGCGCGGCGGCCGCCCGGCGCAGCGCCAGTACCTCGGCGTGCGCCGTGGGGTCGCCGGTCGCCTCGCGCTCGTTGTGCCCGGTGGCGAGGAGTTTCCCGTCCGGGCCGAGCACGACGGCGCCGACCGGCACGTCGCCGGCCGGCACCGCCCGGGCGGCCTCCTGGAGCGCCAGGCGCATGGAGTCCCGCCACGGGTCCCGTACGGGATCGGGTGCGTGCGTGGTGGTGCCGTGGGGGTGGGGGTGGGGGTGGTGCGCGGAGACCACTACCGCACGCCCTCCAGCACTTCGGTGGCGCCGAGCGAGTCGGCGATCTCCGAGAGCGCGTCCCCGTCGAGGGTCATCAGTTGTTTGTGGCTGACCCCGAGGTCGTCGAGCAGCCTGGGGTCGCCGAGCGGGCCGGAAGGTACCGGTTCGGCGCCGGCGCGGACCTCTTCGTCCGTGTCGTCGTCCTCCCCTTCGTCATCGGGACCGTCGTCCGAGTACGAGGAGACGGCTTCGTCCTCGCCGTCCTCGGTGCCGTCGAGGTCCAACTCGTCGAGTTCGTCGTCCTCGTCGTCCTTGCCGAGCAGCTCGTCGGTCAGCATCGATCCGTACGAGCTGCGTGAGGCGGCGGAGGCGGCGGACACGAAGTAGCGCGGGTCCTCCTCGCCGTCCACGCGGACGACCCCGAACCAGGCGTCCTCCTGTTCGATGAGGGCTACCACCGTGTCGTCGTCGACAGCGGCGGAGCGCGCGAGATCGATCAGATCACTCAGGGACTCGACGTCGTCGAGTTCCAGGTCGCTCGCTTCCCACCCGTCTTCGGTGCGCGCGAGCAGTGCGGCGAAATACACCGTGACTCTCCCACTGGTCATAGGCGTGCCGGTTGGAGGTCCCCCCGGCCGGAGGTGGGTGGGGAGTGGAACGGCCGTCGTGCTCGCCGTTCCGTGCCCCGCCCAATCGGCATCGTGGCAGAAACGGAGGCTTTGCGAGAGGTCTTCCGCGCCGTGGCGCTGGCCGCGCGTGTTGTTCGGGGTTCCGGCGAGGCCCGTCGGGAGCGGCCCGGAGGGCTCACCAGCGGAAGGTGCGCATGCGCATTTGCTGGCGCATGCGGGCCGCTCGGGCCCGTCTGGGCTGGACACGGTCGCGCAGTTCCCGGGCCTCGTTCAGGTCGCGGAGGAACTGCGCGCGCCGGGCTCTGCGCTGTGCCGTCGTCTCCGGTGTCTCGTGGTCGTCATCGGGCATGGGTCACCGCCCCTGGATGGTCCGGTCCGGTCCGCCCCCCGCACCCCACCTTCCCTCGGACCGGCCTTTTGATGCCACCCTCGGTCACGACCAGGTGCTCGTTCGGCGTAATTCAGTCGGATTCCGACAAAGAGGGAACGACGGCCACCGGTCCGTGCGCGTGCTGGAGCACGGCGTTCGCGACCGAGCCCATCATCAGGGACCCGATGTGCCGGCGCGGGTGGTGGCGGCCGACGACGACCAGGGCGGCCGAGTTCGAGGTCGCGACGAGGCGTCCCGCCGCGTCCCCGGGCACGGCGGCCTGCTCGACGGGGACCGAGGGGTACCTGGCGCGGAAGGGCGCCAGCCGCTCCGTCTGGGAGCGCAGCATCTCCCGCTCGGCCGGCACCGCGTTCTCGTCCTCCCCCACCAGCATCTCCGGCGGGATCACCGCGAAGGGGCTGTCGATCACCATCGTCGGCGACGGCGGAATGGCGTACGCCGACACCACCTGGAGGGTCGTGGCCCGCGCGGCGGCCTCCGTGAACGCGAAGTCGAGTACGTCGTCCGGCGTCTCCGAGGCGTGCAGCCCGAGCACCACCCGGCCGGCCGAGGGCTGGGCGGCCACCTCCACGCCGCGGGCCTCGTGGGCGACCACGACCACCGGGCACGCGGCGCTGGTGGCCACGGCGCGGCTGTTCGAGCCGAGCAGCAGCGCGGCGAAGCCGCCCCGGCCGCGCGAGCCCATCACCAGCATCCTGGCGTGCGCCCCCACGCTCCGCAGGGCATCCGGCACGGAGCCCTCCAGGGACTCGTAGCGGACTTCGGAGGGCAGCGGGCCCCGGGCGGCCAGGAGGGCCCGTATCCGCTCGCTGACCGGGTCGGCGAGGTCCTCCGGCTCGCCGGCGTCGTGCAGGGAGGACCGGCGTGCCGCGTAGAGCTGGACGCTGTCGGGCAGCACGTGGGCGACGACCAGCCCGGTGCCGTGCCGCACGGCGGCGGCCCGCGCCCACTCCAGGGCCTTGAGGCTGTGCTCGGATCCGTCGACGGCCGCGATCACCATGGGGTTGGTCATCCGTCAATCGTGGTCGGGGTCCGGCCGGGGCGCATCTCCAGGCCTTGGCGCCCTCGGGCGCGGCTTCGGGCGCGGGCTTCGGGCGCGAAGGGGCGGGCACAGCGCGTAGCCTTTTGGGTGTGGGTCGCGCGGTTGCGACCAATTTTGCAGGTAGCGGGGTCGCAGGTCGCGGGGCCGCAGGCAGCGGGCGCAGGTGGACCCGACAGCTGAGTCTTGGAGGATGTTGTGCGTTTGCAGGTCGTCGATCACCCCTTGGTGGCGCACAAACTCACCACGCTGCGCGACAAGCGCACCGACTCCGCCACGTTCCGGCGCCTCGCCGACGAGCTGGTGACCCTGCTCGCGTACGAGGCCACCCGGGACGTGCGCACGGAGCAGGCCGACATCGTCACCCCGGTCGGCCCGACCACCGGTGTGAAGCTCTCCCACCCGCGCCCGCTGGTCGTACCGATCCTGCGCGCCGGGCTCGGCATGCTCGACGGCATGGTCCGGCTGCTGCCGACCGCCGAGGTGGGCTTCCTGGGCATGGTCCGCAACGAGGAGACCCTGGAGGCCTCCACGTACGCGACGCGCATGCCGGAGGACCTCTCGGGCCGCCAGGTGTACGTGGTGGACCCGATGCTCGCCACCGGCGGCACGCTCGTCGCGGCGATCAAGGAGCTGATCAAGCGCGGCGCGGACGACGTGACCGCGGTGGTGCTGCTGGCCGCGCCCGAGGGCGTCGAGGTCATGGAGCGCGAGCTCGCGGGCACGCCGGTGACGGTGGTGACGGCCGCGGTGGACGAGCGGCTCAACGAGCACGGCTACATCGTGCCGGGGCTGGGCGACGCGGGCGACCGCATGTACGGCTCGGCCGAATAGCCCGGACGACCAGAACGCCCGGGCCCCTTCGCGGGGTCCGGGCGTTCGGTGTTTCCAGGGTCTCAGGCCTCGGGCTCCAGGCCTCAGGCGCTCGGGCGCTCGGGTGATCAGGCGATCAGGCGGTCAGCACTTCTTGGCGGGTGCGGGCTGGGGGTTGGCCAGGGCGGCCAGCGCCTTGTCCGCGTCCGCCTTCGGGGTGAGCTCCTTGAACGCGTCGCCGAGGATCAGGTCGATGTCGGCGCCCTCGCGGGCGTCGGTCTGGTGGGCGGCGCCGGCCAGGTTGGCGCCCAGGACCGAGAAGGCGGCCTTGTCGGTCTTCGGCGAGCCGACCAGTATCCCGGCGTCCGGGACCTTTTTGTCGAAGTCGGCGGGGGCGTTGCCGACCTGGCCGATGACGAAGCCGCGCTTCTTGAGCTCGTCGCCGACGGCCTTCGCGAGACCCGCGCGCGGGGTGGCGTTGTAGACGTTGACCGTGATCTGGCCGGGCTGGGGGAGCGCGACCTGCGGTGCGGCGGACGCGGCCGCGGCCGCGGCGCCCGCCTTGGGGGCGGGGGTGGCGCAGTCCTTGGCGGCGGCAGCCGTGTTGCGTTTGTTCGTGTCTCCGCGGAACACGTCGATGAGCTGCATGGCCCCGTAACCGATCAGGGCGAGCCCGACGATCGATCCGAGCACGATGAGGACGATCCGGCGGCGGCGCCGCGGGCGGGACATGCGGGGGTAAGCCGCTCCCGTGACGCGGTATTTTCCGCCCATGCCAGGGGGTGTGAGCATGCTCATGTGCGCAGCGTAATGCCGACCGCTGCCGATGCCCACTGAATCATCTGTTGATAGGGCAAGGGTGACCCGAAAGGCGCAACCGGGACGCAACCGGCACCCGGAGGGGGCCCTTCAGCGCTGGCGAGAGCAGCGCGAGGACCCGGCGGGGCGGCGCGGCGCCGGTGTGTCGGTGGCGCGTCGTGCGGGTCGTGCGGGTCGGCCCAGGTCGTGCGGGTCAGCCCGTTCGTGCGGGTCAGCCCAGTTCGAGGACGCGCGCGTGCAGGACCTGGCGCTGCTGGAGCGCGGCGCGGACGGCGCGGTGCAGCCCGTCCTCCAGGTAGAGGTCGCCCTGCCACTTCACGACGTGGGCGAAGAGGTCGCCGTAGAAGGTCGAGTCCTCGGCGAGCAGCGTTTCGAGGTCGAGCTGGCCCTTGGTCGTCACCAGCTGGTCGAGCCGGACCGGACGCGGGGCGACATCCGCCCACTGCCGGGTGGTTTCCCTGCCGTGGTCGGGGTACGGCCGCCTATTTCCGATGCGCTTGAAGATCACACGGAAAGCCTACCGGGCAGGGGCCTGCGGGCGCAGCCTTGCGATGACGGTGCAAAGGTGGCGAATAGCGCTATTTCGGGAGTGATAAATGAGCCAGAGCACCGCCCCCGCGTCCCCGGCCGGCCAGATCGCCGCCGGGTACGCCTTCACCGGACCAGCGCTCGATCTGGGGGCCCTGCTCTGGGACGGAGCCTGCCTTCCGGAGCTCCAGATCCGCATTCCGCTGTCGATGCTCAACCGGCACGGACTGGTCGCGGGAGCCACCGGTACGGGCAAGACCAAGACGCTCCAGCTCATCGCCGAACAACTGTCGGCCAACGGCGTTCCGGTGTTCCTGGCGGACATCAAGGGCGACGTCTCGGGCATTTCCGCGCCCGGCGCGGAAAACGAGAAGGTCGCGCAGCGGGCCGCGGACGTGGCCCAGGAGTGGCGGGGCACGGGCTTTCCCAGCGAGTTCTATTCGCTGGGCGGCATCGGCCCCGGGATCCCGCTGCGGTCCACCGTCACGAGTTTCGGGCCCGTCCTGATGTCCAAGGTGCTCCAGCTCAACCAGACGCAGGAGCAGTCCCTGGGGCTGATCTTCCACTACGCCGATGCCAAGGGCCTGGAGCTGATCGACCTCAAGGACCTGCGGGCGGTGGTCGCCTTCCTCGTCTCCGACAAGGGAAAAGCGGAGCTCAAGGGCATCGGCGGACTGTCCACGGTGACCGCCGGGGTGATCCTGCGGGCGCTGACCGCCTTCGAGCAACAGGGCGCGGCGGAATTCTTCGGGGAGCCGGAATTCGACACCAGCGAATTCCTCCGAACGGCGGCGGACGGGCGCGGACTGGTCTCCGTCCTGGAGCTCCCGGCGGTCCAGGACAAACCGCAGCTCTTCTCCACCTTCCTCATGTGGCTGCTGGCCGATCTGTACACCGACCTGCCGGAAGTCGGCGACCTGGAGAAGCCCAAGCTGGTCTTCTTCTTCGACGAGGCGCACCTGCTGTTCAACGGGGCCTCGAAGGCCTTCCTCGAGGCCATCACGCAGACGGTCCGGCTGATCCGGTCCAAGGGCATCGGCGTCTTCTTCGTCACGCAGACCCCGAAGGACGTGCCCGCGGACGTGCTGGCGCAGCTCGGCAACCGGGTGCAGCACGCGCTGCGCGCCTTCACCCCGGACGACGCGAAGGCGCTGAAGGCGACGGTGAAGACCTTCCCGAACTCCGCCTACGACCTGGAGGAGCTGCTGACGCAGCTGGGCACGGGCGAGGCGGTGATCACCGTGCTCAGCGAGAACGGGGCGCCGACCCCGGTGGCGGCGACGAGGCTGCGGGCTCCGCAGTCGCTGATGGGGCCGATCGACGCGGCGGCGCTGGACCAGGCCGTGAAGTCCTCCCTGCTGTACTCGCGCTACGCGGAGCCCGTCGACCGCGAGTCGGCGTACGAGAAGATCAGCGCCGAGCAGGCGGCGGCGGAGGCGGAGGCCGAGGCCGCGGCCGCCGCGGCGGAGGCCGAGAAGCAGGCGAAGGAGGCGGAGAAGGCCGCCCGGAACGCGCCGAAGCCGGACCCCTCCCTGGCGGAGCAGGTGGTGGGCAGCGGGCTGTTCCGCTCCCTGGCCCGCTCGATCGGCACGCAGCTGGGCCGGGAGATCTCCCGGTCGATCTTCGGGACGGCCCGCAGGCGCCGCTGAGCTCCGGCCCGACCGACGTGCCCCGGGGAACCCGTACCGCCGGGGCTGCCGGGGCTGCGAGACTCGGACCATGCGGACCGAACTCACCGATACGACCTCAAGCAAGGTCAACCTGGCCATGCTCGACGCGCGCCGGGCCATAGGGAGCCCCACCATGGGGCTCGTCCTGAACCTCCTCGTGGCCACCGACGAGGAGAACGCCTACGACGCGGTCCGGGCCGCCTCCGAGGCCTCGCGCGAGCACCCCTGCCGGATCATCGCGGTGATCAAGCGGACCGCGCGCGGCTCGCACCGGCTGCGGCCCAACCGCCTGGACGCCGAGCTGCGCGTCGGAGCCGACGCCGGTTCCGGAGAGGTCGTGCTGCTGCGGCTGCACGGGTCGCTCACCGAGCACGCGGGCTCCGTGGTGCTCCCGCTGCTGGTGCCGGACGCCCCGGTGGTGGCGTGGTGGCCGGCCGACGCCCCGGACGCGCCGGGCCGGGATCCGCTGGGCGTCCTCGCGCAGCGGCGGATCACGGACGCCGAGGCGGCCGTCGACCCGGTCGCGGCGCTCGACGTACGGGCCGGCGCCTACGAGCCCGGCGACACCGACCTGGCCTGGACCCGCCTGACGCCCTGGCGGTCCCTGCTCGCCGCCGCCCTGGACCAGAAGCCGCTCCCGGTGACGGGCGCGGCGGTGGAGAGCGAGCCCGGCAACGCGAGCGCCGAGCTGCTGGCCCGCTGGCTGGAGGACCGGCTCGGGGTGGCCGTGGCGCGCGTGGCCACCGAGGGGCCGGTGATCACCGGTGTCCGGCTGGAGACCACGGGCGGGGAGATCCGGGTGGACCGCCCGAACGGGGTCCTGGCCACGCTGCTGCTGCCCGGCAGCCCCGACCGCAAGGTGGCGCTGAAGATCCGCAGCAGCGCGGAGCTCATAGCGGAGGAGCTGCGCAGGCTCGACGCCGACGAGGTCTACGCTTCGGCGCTGCGCTTCAGGCGGCCGGCCCAGGCGTCGCTCTCGGCGTAGTGGTTGTCGTAGACGGGCTGGCTGTCGATGATGTCCTGCACCGTGGCCTCGCCGGCCCGGACGCGGCCGAGCAGCCGGTAGTAGTCGAAGCGGGCCATGCCCGGGGTGAAGCCGACGAAGACCTCGGCCGTGCTGTCCGCGGCCGGGGCGAAGGCGTGCTTCACGCCGGGCGGCACGGCGAGGAAGTCGCCCTTGGCGAGGGTGTGTATCTCCTCGCCCACGAGGACGTCGAGCCGGCCCTCCGTGACGTGGAAGAACTCGGTCGCCTTGGTGTGGAAGTGCACGGGGGCACCGGCAGCGCCGACCTCGAAGGTCGCCGTGTTGCAGGTGAGCTCCGGGGTGTCGGTGAGCAGCGTGATGAGGCTGCCGGGGCCGTCGGTGATGGTCTCGGCGGTGGCGGCGCGGGCCAGGTTCTCGGTCATGATCACGATCCTACGCGCCGGGTCTGACAATGCGCGGGAGCTGAGCGGGAGCACCGCGGGACCAGATCCCGGATCAGTCAATTCCGTTTGGGTGGAGCCCTCTTGACCGGTTTCAGGCCCCCTTTTCAGACCCCCTTCTCAGGCCCCTTCTCAGGCCCCCTTGGCGGCCTTCGCGGCCGCCTTGGCCTCCTGCTTGTGCGCCCGCACCTTGGCCAGCGACTCCGGCCCCGTGATGTCGGCCGCCGACCGGTAGACGCCGGCCGGGCCGTAGCCGCCGGCCGCCTCCCGCCAGCCCTTGGGCCGCACCCCGAACCGCTTGCCCAGCAGCGCGAGGAAGATCTGGGCCTTCTGCTCCCCGAAGCCGGGCAGCGCCTTGAGCCGTCCGAGCAGCTCGTCGCCCGTCCCCACGCCGGCCCACACGGCCGCCGCGTCCCCGTCGTAGTGCTCCACGAGGTACGCGCACAACTGCTGGACCCGTTTCGCCATCGATCCCGGGTAGCGGTGCACGGCCGGCTTCTCGGAGAGCAGCGCCGCGAAGGCGTCCGGGTCCCGGGCGGCGATCGCGTGCGCGTCCAGATCGTCGGAGCCCAGGCGGCGGGCGATCGTGTACGGCCCCGAGAAGGCCCATTCCATCGGAACCTGCTGGTCCAGCAGCATCCCGACGAGCGCGGCGAGCGGGCTGCGGCCGAGCAGCTCGTCCGCCTCCGGCTGCTGGGCGAGTCGGATGACGACGGCCGGGTCCTTGTCCTTGTCCATGCCTCCAGGGTCCCGCGCGGTGGCGCTCCCCGCGCGGTTGTCAGACCCCGCGCCTAGCGTGAGAGCGACAGATACGGCGACACAGGAGTCGATCGATCATGGCTGAGTTCCCGGAAGGCGCACCCTGCTGGGTGGACGCGATGTTCTCCGACGTGGAGGGCGCGAAGACCTTCTACTCCGATGTGCTGGGCTGGACGTTCGGCGAGTCCAGCAGCGAGTACGGCAACTACACGCAGGCCTACTCCGACGGCAAGGCCGTCGCGGCCGTCGTCCCGCCGATGCCGGGGGCGGAGGGGGCGTCGCAGTGGTGTCTCTACTTCGCCTCGCCGGACGCGGCGGCCACCGCCGAGAAGATCAAGTCGGCGGGCGGGGAGGTGCTGATGGAGCCCATGCAGGTCGGCGCCTTCGGCACGATGGCGATCGCCAAGGAGCCGAGCGGCGCGGTCTTCGGCGTCTGGCAGCCGGGCGAGCACAAGGGCTTCGAGAAGCTCGGCGAGAACGGCGCGTACGCGTGGGCGGAGGTGTTCTCGCGCGACGTGGCGAAGCCGGACGCGTTCCTGCCGCAGGTCTTCCCCTACGGCGCGCAGCAGATGGAGGCCGGCAGCGACCCGGACATGGCCGGGATGGACTACAAGGTCTTCAGCCTGGGCGGCGCCGAGAACCCGGTGCTCGGCCGGATGAGCATGGGTGACGAGTTCCCGCCGGAGATCCCGTCCTACGTCCAGGTCTACTTCGGAGTCCCGAACTGCGACGAGGCGGTCGCGAAGGCCCAGGCCGGCGGCGGCGCGCTCCACTTCGGCCCGATGGACAGCCCGTTCGGCCGCTTCGCGGCGCTGACGGACCCCCAGGGCGCGGCGTTCGCGGTGATCGACATGGCGACGACGGTCGGTGAGATGCCGAAGTTCGCGTAGCGGGCCCGCCAGGAGACCGGGCGGGGCGCGGGCCGTGCCCCGGCCGGTCTTCAGGCGGCTCAAGCGGCTGAGGGGGCTGAGGGGGCTGAGGCCGCTCAGGCGGCGAAGCCCAGGGCGAAGGCCGCGATGACCGGAGCCATGTAGAGCACCGGGAAGGGGATGTGCTTGTACGAGCGGGCACGGATCACGGTGACCACGGCTCCGGTGTAGTAGAGGACCAGACCGATGCCGGCCGCGACGGCGATGAACGGGACGAAGAGGCCGATCAGCAGGCCCGCGGCTCCGGCGGCCTTCGCCGCGCCGAGGGGGGTCCACCAGGCCGCGGGGACCCCGTACTCCTCCATTGCCTCCACGACCCACGGGGCGCGGCGCAGCAGCGAGTAGCCCGAGAAGCCCGACATGGCGGCGGCGAGGACGGCGACGACGGTGGCGGCGGTGTTCATGAGAGGTGCTCCTCGGAAGGCGGGGCGGGGGCGCTGTGTTCGCCCCTCACCGCATTGACCCGCGCCGCCCGGCAGGTGTGACAGGAACCCGGGAATTTCTTTTTCCGGGCGCATCGGCGAGCCGCCCGAGTGGTTGCGGCTCGCGGCTGCGAGGTCTTGAACGCACGTCGGCCGGGCGGCACATGGCGTCGATCTCGTGCGGTTCCACCCGGGCCGTACGAGCGTCCACGTAAGAGGTCGAACCCGTCATGACCCTGAGCATCCGCAACCAGATCGCCGGCACCGTCGTCGACGTGGCCGCCGGCGGCGCCATGGCGTCCGTCAAGGTGGACGTGAACGGCGGCGGCCTGACCGCCGCCATCACCAAGGACGCCGTCGAGGCGCTCGGCCTGGCGGCCGGCTCCCCCGTCGTCGCGCTGATCAAGTCCACCGAGATCAGCCTCGCGACCGTCTGATCCGCCGCTACACACCCGGTTCCGGCGGGGACAGCGCGCCGAACCACACGTGCGTGACCGCGCTGACGTAGCGCGCCCCGCACCGGTCCGAGGGGACCACCAGCTGCGCGCCCGCCTCGTCGAGGTCCTCACCGTCGAGGCGGGTCGCCAGCAGCATCGGGCTGCCGCCGAAGTCGGCGTCCAACTCGGCCCAGGAGAGCACCGAGTGGTGCCCGTCCCCGCCGCTCACCGCGATCAGGTAGCGCGAACGGTCCTTGCGGCGGCGGGCGTCGAAGGCCAGCTTGATATGAGCCGCAACTGTGTGGAATGCCGTCGTTTCCGCCTGGCAGATTCCGATCAGGCCGCGGCTCTCGCGACGCACCAGGGGCAGTCGTCGTCCGGTCTGGGGGCGCGGAAGGTCTTGTCGCAGGTATCGCAGGTCTGGATCGGGTGCGGCCGCGCGTGAGTGAACTCGCGCGGGATCGGCTCGGCGACCGGCGGCAGTTGGTGGGTGAGCCGGTAGGCGACCAGCCCGGCCGGATTGCGGGGCCGCTCGGGCAGGCCGGCGGTGAGCGCCACGGTCACGGCCTCCAGGCTGGCTCCCCGCTCCAGCCAGGCCTCGACGGCCCCGGCGAGCCGGTCGATGTCCCGGGCGCCGAGCAGGAGCCGCTGGTCGATGCGGCGCAGCCGCCCGAGCAGGGCCTTGGCGGCCGCGCGTCGGGAGGGGATGACCTCCTCCGGGGCGGGCAGCGGAGACAGCTCGGCCGGCGCGGGGGTCTCCCGTACGGGCGGGGGCCCGTCCGCGGGCTCGGGCTCGGGCTCGGAGGGCGGCTCCTGTGCGGGTGCGGGTGCGGCCGGCGGCTCGGGGACTGGCCTGTTCCCTTGGGGGGTGGCTCGGGGCCGGATCAGGGGCGGATCAGGGGCGGATCAGGGGCGGCGGCTCGGGCCGCGGGTGCGGGAGGCGGTTCAGGAAGCGGTTCAGGAGGCGGTTCGGACGGCGGTTCAGGAGGCGGTTCAGGAGGCGAAGAGGCGTACCGGCCAGTCGGCATGGGCCTGCGCCGCGATGTCCAGCAGGGGCGAGGAGGCGGCGGGCAGGACCCCAGTCCCCTCCAGTCGGGCCCGCTGGGCGCACCGCCGGGCGTGCGCCGCGACGGAGTCGAGCTCGGGGGCGAGCCGCGCCAGGACCCCGCTCGCCTCGAAGGGGTCCAGCCCGAGCAGCCGTACGGTGGCGGTGGCCGGCCCGCTCACGCTCTCGTACGCGGCCACCTGCGCGGCCTCGAGCGCCCCGAGCCCCGCCGCCCGGGCCGTGACCCCGAGCACGACGGGCTGGTGCACCCCGCGCGGGAACGCCCTGGCCAGCGAGTCGAGTTCGGCGGCGGGCCAGGTGGCCCGGGCCGCGCGCATCAGCTGCCGGCCGAGCCTGCGCGCGGTGGCGCGCAGCGCCGGCACCGGGGTCCGGGCGTCGGCGGCCTCGTCGAGGGCCGCCGGGTCGAGCCCGAGGGCGGCCGCTCCGGCGAGGGCGGCCGCGACGAGGCCGGCGGTGTGCAGTCGGCCGCGGCAGAAGTCCTCGAGGGTGGCGGCGTCGTGGATGCGGCCCGCCCGGCAGGCGGCTTCGGCCCCGCCGGAGTGCGCGTGGCCTCCGGCGGGGAAGCGTCCGTCGGCGAGGACGAGGAGGGCGGCGAGACTCACCGGGCCGCGCCCGCCGCAACCCTGCCCGTCAGAACCCTGGCCGTCAGAACCCTGGCCGTCAGAACCCTGGCCGTCGGAACCCTGCCCATCAGAAGAGACCCCTGTCATCAGAAGAGGAAGTAGCGCTGGGCCATGGGAAGTTCCGTGGCCGGCGCCGGCTCGACCACTTCTCCGTCGATGGTGACGGTGAAGGTGTCGGCGTCGACCTCGACCCTCGGCATGGCGTCGTTGTTGCGCATGTCCGCCTTGGTCACCTTGCGGGTGCTCTCGATGGCGACGAACTCCTTGCCCAGTTCGAGCCGTTCGGGCAGTCCGTCGTCGAGGGCCGCCTGGGCGGTGAAGTTGACCGAGTTCAGGCCGGGGGCGCGCCCGTACGCCCCGAACATCGGGCGGGGCAGCACCGGCTGCGGGGTGGGGATCGAGGCGTTGGCATCGCCCATCTGCGCGTAGGCGATCTGGCCGCCCTTGATGACGAGTTCGGGCTTCACGCCGAAGAAGGCGGGGTTCCACAGCACCAGGTCGGCGAGTTTGCCGGTCTCCACCGAGCCGATCTCGCGGGCCAGGCCCTGGGCCACGGCGGGGTTGATCGTGTACTTGGCGACGTAGCGGCGGACCCGGTGGTTGTCGGCGGGGCCGTCCCCGGGCAGGAACCCGCGCCGCTTCTTCATCACGTGGGCGGTCTGCCAGGTGCGCAGGACCACCTCGCCGACGCGGCCCATGGCCTGGGCGTCGGAAGAGATGATCGAGATGGCCCCGAGGTCGTGCAGGACGTCCTCGGCGGCGATGGTGGAGGGCCGGATCCGGGACTCGGCGAAGGCCAGGTCCTCGGGCACGGAGGGGTTGAGGTGGTGGCAGACCATCAGCATGTCGAGGTGCTCCTCGACGGTGTTGACGGTGTGCGGCCGGGTCGGGTTGGTGGAGCTGGGCAGGACGTTCGGCTCGGAGACCACGGTGATGATGTCGGGGGCGTGCCCGCCGCCCGCGCCCTCGGTGTGGTACGAGTGGATGGTCCGCCCGCCGATGGCGGCGAGGGTGTCCGCGACGAAACCGGCCTCGTTGAGGGTGTCGGTGTGGATGGCGGCCTGGGCCCCGGTCTCCTCGCAGACGGTGAGGCAGGCGTCGATGACGGCGGGGGTGGACCCCCAGTCCTCGTGCAGCTTGAAGCCGAGTGCTCCGCCGCGCAGTTGGGAGTACATGCCCTCGCGGGACATGGTGTTGCCCTTGCCCAGCAGGCCGATGTTGACGGGGTGGGCCTCCAGCGCGGCGAACATCCGGGCCAGGTGCCAGGGTCCGGGGGTGACGGTGGTGGCCTTGGTGCCCTCGGCGGGTCCGGTCCCGCCGCCGACGAGGGTGGTGACGCCGGAGGCGAGGGCCTCGTCGATCACCGTCGGGGAGATGAAGTGGACGTGCGCGTCGACGGCGCCGGCCGTGACGATCTTCCCATTGCCCGCGATGATCTCGGTCTCGGGGCCGATGACGAGCGCAGGATCCACCCCGTCCATGGTGTCGGGGTTGCCGGCCTTGCCGATGCCGCAGATCCGGCCGTCGCGGATGCCGAGGTCGGCCTTGACGATGCCCCAGTGGTCGAGGACGACCACGCCGGTGATGACGGTGTCGGCGGCGCCCTCGGCGCGCGTGGTGCGGGCCTGGCCCATGGACTCGCGGATGACCTTGCCGCCGCCGAAGACCGCCTCGTCCCCGGCGCGGCCGGGGCCGCCGGCGAGGTCCCGCTCGATCTCCACGAAGAGGTCGGTGTCGGCGAGCCGGATCCGGTCACCGGCGGTCGGCCCGAAGAGGTCGGCGTAGACCTGGCGCGATATCTCAGCCATCGAGCGGCCCTCCGGTCTCCCCGCGCAGTCCGGGTACGGTGCGGAGCCCGCCGAGCGGTACGAGTTCCACCGCGACCGGGATGCCCGGCTCGAAGCGGACCGCGGTGCCGGCGGCGATGTCGAGCCGCAGTCCGCGGGCGGCGGCCCGGTCGAAGTCGAGGCCGGGGTTGGCCTCGGCGAAGTGGTAGTGCGAGCCGACCTGGACGGGCCGGTCGGCGGCGTTGAGCACGGTGAGACGGGTGACGGGCCGGCCCTCGTTGAGGCGCACCGGGCCGTCCCCGTAGGCGATTTCGCCGGGGATCATGGGGGTACCCGCTCTCAGACGATCGGATCGTGGACGGTGACGAGCTTGGTGCCGTCCGGGAAGGTCGCCTCGACCTGGACGTCGTGGATCATCTCGGGTATCCCCTCCATGACCTCCTCGCGGGAGAGCACGGTGCGTCCGGAGGCCATGAGCTGGGCCACGGTCCGGCCGTCGCGGGCGCCTTCGAGGATGTGGCAGGTGATCAGGGCGATCGCCTCGGGGTGGTTGAGCAGGACGCCGCGCGCCCTGCGTCTCCCGGCCACGTCGGCGGCCACGTGGATGAGCAGTCGTTCCTGCTCGTGGGGTGTCAACTGCACAGCAATCACCAAGCTTCCGGGACATGGCCAACATCGCGCGGGCCGACCCTACGGTCCGTCAACACTTTGTTGACCTGCACGTATCCGAGCCAAGCGAGTCTTGCCCTACGCAGAGAAAGGCTTGCCGTCCCCACCACCACCGCTTTACCGGCTCATGGGTGATCATTGGCGGAAGGAACGTGGCCGCCACGCTAGGGGCCGCGCTTTTCCGCTGAGTTAACCCACGTTTCGGGGAGGTACCCGGTTCAACTCCGGGCGCGCCCCGGCCCGGTTCCGTATACGGAGCCGCCGATGAGGAGCCGCATGTTCCTGAACCCCGTCCACCACATCACCTTCGACGCGCGGGAGCCCTACGCGCTGGCGCAGTTCTGGTCCGCCGTCACCGGCTTCCCGATCCACCCGGACGACCTCGCGGACGACCCCGAGATCTTGCTCGTGCCGGGGCAGCCGGGGGTCCCGGGGCTGCTCTTCATCAAGGTCCCGGAGGGCAAGTCCGTCAAGAACCGGGTCCACTTGGACATCCAGCCGACGACCGGCACCCGGGACGAGAACGTGGAGCGGCTCATCGGGCTCGGCGCGAAGGTGGAGGGCGACCACCGCCGCGAGGACGGCACCGGCTGGGTCACGCTGACCGACCCCGAGGGCAACGAACTGTGCATCGAGCGCAGTGTGTCGGAGCGCGCCGGAGCCTGACGGGCCGACCGGCTGAGGGACTGACCGGCTGAGGGACTGACCGGCTGAGGTACTGACGGGCTACGGGCTGACCGGCCTCAAAGGGCCGTGGTCGTCCTCGCCGGAGTCCCGGCCGCCCAGGGCAGGGCGATCCACACGGTCTTGCCGCCGTCCTCGGTCGGGCTGACCGAGAGCCGGCCGCCCGCCTCGGCCGTGAGCCAGCGGATGATGACCATGCCCCGGCCGTTGTCCTGCTGGACGGCCGCCGGCAGGCGTTTGGGCCAGCGCGGGTGGCTGTCGGTGACTCCGATGCGGAGCCATTCCTCGCGCTCCAGGCGGATGTCCACGGTGAAGGTGGGCGACTGGCCGAACGTGTGCTGTACGGCGTTGGTGGCGAGTTCCGAGACGATCAGCCGGACGCTGTCGGCCGCGTCGGTGCCCTCGGTCAGCCCCCACCCGTCCAGCACCTCCGCGACGTATCGCCGGGCGGCCGCGACCGAGGCGGGATCGCTCGGCAGAGTGACGGATGCTTCCTGGTGATCTGCCATGGCGACGGTCCCTTTCCCACCGGGGCGAATCGCCCCGGATCTGTGCTGGACGCCAGAGTGCCACCCATCGTCCCGTCGTTTCTGCCGATCCCCCAAGATATGCATATATCTGTCGCTCAATGCGGTGAACTCTGCTACGGAAGAGCGTATTCGGACGGCAGACTGGTGCGACCTGTGCCGGGGTGAAAGGAGGCGGATGTGCAGCACGGTCCCGCGGTGCGCCGACGCAAGCTCGGCGAGGAACTGCGTTCCCTACGCGACCGGTCCGGACTCACCAGCGGTGAGGCGGCCCGGCTCGTCGGCTGGCACCAGTCGAAGATCAGCCGCATCGAGACGGGGCGCAGCGGCGTCAAGGTCGAGGACATCCGGCTGCTGCTCGACGCCTACGGGGACGTCGTGCGCCCGCAGCAGCGGGCGCTGCTGGAAGCGCTCTCGGCCTCCGCGGCGGGTCCCGCCCCGGGGGACGACACCGGGCGGGGGCGCGAGTGGTGGCACGACTACCGGGGGCTGCTGCCGCAGGAGTACCGGGACTTCATCAGCCTGGAGGCGGGTGCCCGGTCCGCCCGGACGGTGGAACTCTCGGTGGTGCCGGGGCTGTTGCAGACCCCGGAGTACGCGCGGGCGGTGACCCGGGCCGCGCTGGGCGGGCTGCCGGAGCCCAAGGTCGACGCGCTGGTCGACGTACGGCTGGCGCGCCAGTGCGTGCTGCGGACGGATCCGCCGCTGGAGCTGAGCGCCGTGCTGGACGAGGCGGTGCTGCGGCGGAAGATCGGCGGTCCGGGGGTGATGGCGGAGCAGCTGCGGCACCTCGTGGAGGTGTCCGCGCTGCCCCAAGTGCGGTTGCAGGTATTGCCGTTCAGCGTGGGGGGACATCTCGGCCTGACCGGACCGTTCGTAATTTTCTCATTTCCGAACATCGCCGATCTGGATGTGGTGGTACTCGACCATTTGACGAGTAGCCTCTATCTGGAGCGGAAGGAAGACCTTGAGGCGTACAGCGCCGCGTTCCGCACCATCCAGGCGCACGCCCTCCCGCCCCGCGACTCGTCGGATCTGATCAGCGCCCTCGCTGACGACGCGTAAGGAGGCACCCCCCGTGTCCGCAACCCCCTTATCCACCGGCGGACTTCTGAACAGCGCGCGGTGGCTGCGGAGCAGCCGCAGTACCGGAATGAACAACTGTGTGGAAACGGCCGTCCTCGGGGGCGGCCTGCTGGCCGTCCGCGATTCCAAACGGTCGGACGGCCCGGCCGTGCTCTTCACCGGGCCGGCCTGGGAAGGCTTCCTCGTCTCCGTGCGAGCCGACGTGGGGAGCCAGGCACCTTGAACCCCGGGCGGACGTACGGGCGCACCCGCTCCCGCGGCTCCGCCTAGAGCTCCGTGGCTCCGGCCGGAGCGGTCCCCAGGATCGTCTCCACGGCACGGCTGATCTCGTCCCCCGTGAGATCAGCCCGCGCGGTCAGCCGCAGCCGGGAAATGCCGTCCGGTACCGACGGCGGCCGGAAGCACCCCACGGACAGACCCGCCTCGCGGCAGTCGGCGGCCCAGCGCAGTGCCGCCGAAGCCGACGGGGCCCGCACCGACACCACGGCCGCGTCCGGCCGGGCCGCGGTCAGGCCGGACGCGGTGAGCCGCCCGTACAGGTCGGCGGCCACCCGGCGGGCGCGGTCCGCGCGCTCCGGCTCCCGCCCGAGCAGGCGCAGGGCGGCCAGCGCGGCGCCCGTCGAGGCCGGGGCGAGCCCCGTGTCGAAGATGAAGGTCCGGGCCGTGTTGACGAGGTGCCGGATCACCTTGGCCGGGCCGAGCACGGCCCCGCCCTGGCTGCCCAGGGACTTCGAGAGGGTCATGGTCGCGACCACCCCGGGCGCGCCCGCGAGCCCGGCCGCGTGCAGCGCCCCGCGGCCGCCCTCGCCGAGGACGCCGAGCCCGTGCGCGTCGTCCACGAGCAGGGCCGCGCCCGCGGCCCGGCAGGCCTCCGCGTGGGCGGCGAGCGGGGCGGCGTCCCCGTCGACCGAGAACACCGAGTCGGTGACCAGCAGCGCCCGGCCCTCGTGGGCGGCGAGCGTCTTGGCCGCGGTGTCGGGGTCGGAGTGCGGCACGACCGCGGTCTCGGCGCGCGAGAGGCGGCAGCCGTCCACGATCGAGGCGTGGTTGCCCGCGTCGGAGACGACGAGGGTGCCCCGGTCGCTGAGCGCGGTGACGGCGGCGAGGTTGGCCGCGTATCCGGAGGAGAGCACCAGCGCGGCCTCGAACCCGCAGAAGGCGGCGAGCTCTCGCTCCAGCTCCGCGTGCAGCTCGGTCGTCCCGGTGACCAGCCGCGACCCGGTGGCCCCCGCGCCCCAGCGCTCGGCCGCCTCGCGGGCGCCCCCGACCACCTCGGGGTGCCGGGACAGCCCCAGGTAGTCGTTGCTCGCGAGATCCAGGAGCGGCGAGGAGGCCGGGCGGGGGCGCAGCGTCCGGACGAGTCCGGCGTGTTCCCGGGCCCGCTCGGCGTCGTCGATCCAGGAGAAGACGTCCGCGGGGGCGGGGGTGTTCTGGGGCATCGGCGGTCCTCGCGTTTGTCGGCAGTCCACAGACCTGCCCGACCCTAGCCGCCGTGACTCGAGTGCCAGGTGTGGCGATACACACACTCCGTTCCGGCCATGTTGTTCGATCCCTCCTTGGCCGGGAGTGGTCACGTGGTCCAGGATCGGCGTCATGGACCTGCTGAACACCCTCGTGGACAAGGGGCTGCGGCGCGAGCTGCCGACCCGCGAAGAGGCACTCGCCGTGCTGGCGACCTCTGACGACGAACTGCTCGACGTGGTGGCCGCCGCCGGCAAGGTGCGCCGCCAGTGGTTCGGGCGTCGGGTCAAGCTCAACTACCTGGTCAACCTGAAGTCGGGACTGTGTCCCGAGGACTGCTCGTACTGCTCCCAGCGACTGGGCTCGAAGGCCGAGATCCTCAAGTACACGTGGCTGAAGCCCGAGGAGGCCTCCCAGGCCGCGGCCGCCGGTGTGGCCGGCGGCGCCAAGCGGGTCTGCCTGGTGGCGAGCGGGCGCGGTCCGACGGACCGGGACGTGGACCGCGTCGGCAAGACCATCGAGGCCATCAAGGAGCAGAACGAGGGCATCGAGGTGTGCGCCTGCCTCGGCCTGCTGTCGGACGGCCAGGCGGAGCGCCTGAAGGACGCCGGCGCGGACGCCTACAACCACAACCTCAACACCTCCGAGGCCACGTACGGCGCGATCACCAAGACGCACACCTACGCGGACCGGGTCGACACGGTGCAGAAGGCGCACGCCGCCGGCCTGTCGGCCTGCTCGGGTCTGATCGCGGGCATGGGCGAGAGCGACGAGGACCTCGTCGACGTCGTCTACTCGCTGCGCGAGCTGGACCCCGACTCGGTGCCCGTCAACTTCCTGATCCCCTTCGAGGGCACCCCGCTGGCCAAGGAGTGGAACCTCACCCCGCAGCGCGCCCTGCGCATCCTCGCGATGGTCCGCTTCGTCTGCCCCGACGTCGAGGTCCGCCTCGCGGGCGGGCGCGAGGTGCACCTGCGCACCATGCAGCCCCTCGCCCTGCACCTGGTCAACTCCATCTTCCTGGGCGACTACCTGACCAGTGAGGGCCAGGCCGGGCAGGCCGACCTCGACATGATCGCGGACGCCGGTTTCGAGGTGGAGGGCGCCGGTACGTCGACCCTTCCCGCGCACCGCTCCGACGTCGCCGAGCCCGCCGGGGGCTGCGGCTCGCAGGGCTCCGGCGCCTCGGTCTGCGGCTCCTCCGCCCCGGCGGACGGGGCCGGCTGCGGCTCTGCCTGCGGCGGCTGCTCGGGGCACGCCGGGCACGAGGCCCCCGTACCGGCCCAGGCGGAGGCGGGCGAGGTCCGGACCGGACTGGTGGCCGTACGCCGCCGCGGCGCGGGAACGGACCTCGCTCCCAATGCCTGATCAGCACCACTCGCCCGACGCGCTGCCGGCCGCCGAACTGCTCGCGCTGGACCGGCAGCACGTCTGGCACCCCTACGGACCGATGCCCGGGCGCCAGGAGCCCCTGGTCATCGCGTCCGCGGCGGGCGTCCGGCTGCGGCTCGCCGAGCCCTCCCAGGGACAGGACGAGCTGGTCGACGGCATGTCCTCCTGGTGGTCGGCGATCCACGGGTACAACCACCCCGCCCTGAACGAGGCGGTGACCGGCCAGCTCGGCCGCATGGCGCACGTCATGTTCGGCGGGCTCACGCACGAGCCCGCCGTCCGGCTGGCCGCGAAGCTCGTCGAGATCACCCCGGCCGGCCTGGAGCACGTCTTCCTCGCCGACTCGGGCTCGGTCTCGGTCGAGGTCGCGGTGAAGATGTGCCTCCAGTACTGGCGTTCGGTGGGCCGGCCCGCCAAGACCCGCCTCCTCACCTGGCGCGGCGGCTACCACGGGGACACCTGGCAGCCGATGGCCGTCTGCGACCCCGAGGGCGGCATGCACGAGCTGTGGTCGGGCATCCTGCCGCGCCAGCTCTTCGCGGACGCCCCGCCGAGCGGGTTCGACGCACCGGTCGACCCGGCCTACGTCGCCCACCTGCGCTCCCTCGTCGAGGCGCACGCGGACGAACTGGCGGCGGTCATCGTGGAACCGGTGGTCCAGGGCGCGGGGGGCATGCGCTTCCACAACCCGGGCCACCTGCGCGTCCTGCGCGAGCTGTGCGACGAGTTCGACGTCCTGCTGATCCTGGACGAGATCGCCACGGGCTTCGGCCGCACGGGCGCGCTGTTCGCGGCGGACCACGCCGGGATCACCCCGGACGTGATGTGCCTGGGCAAATCGCTGACCGGCGGCTACCTGACCCTCGCCGCGACGCTCTGCACGCCGCGGGTGGCGGACGGCATCTCCCGGGGCGACGTCCCCGTCCTGGCCCACGGGCCGACCTTCATGGGCAACCCGCTCGCCACCTCGGTGGCCCTGGCCTCGATCGACCTGCTCCTCGGCCAGGACTGGCGGCGCGAGGTCAAGCGCATCGAGGCGGGCCTCCTCGAGGGCCTGGCCCCGGCGGCCGCCCTGCCCGGGGTCAAGGACGTACGCGTGCTCGGCGCGATCGGCGTGGTCCAGCTCGACCACGAAGTCGACATGTCGAGCGCCACCCGGGCGGCGGTGCGGGAGGGCGTCTGGCTGCGCCCGTTCCGGGACCTGATCTACACGATGCCGCCGTTCGTCACCGGCGACGCCGACGTGGCCCGCATCTGCCGCGGCGTGCTCGCGGCCGCGAAGGAGGGCTGACATGTCCGACACCTCCGACACCTCCGTGATCGTGGTCTCGGGGACGGGCACGGAGATCGGCAAGACGGTCGTCACCTCGGCGATCGCGGCGGCCGCGCTCGCCGCCGGCCGCTCGGTGGCCGTCCTCAAGCCCGCCCAGACCGGGGTCGGTCCGGACGAGGCCGGGGACGCCGCGGAGGCCGTGCGGCTGGCCGGCTCCGCCGTCACCGCGGTGGAACTGGCCCGCTACCCGGAGCCGCTGGCCCCCGACACCGCGGCCCGCCGCTCGGGCCTCCCGACGCTCTCCCCCGCCCGGATCGCGGAAGCCGCGCGCCGCCTGGCCCTCTCCCACGACCTGGTCCTGGTCGAGGGCGCGGGCGGCCTCCTGGTCCGCTTCGACGAGGAGGGCCACACCCTGGCCGACGCGGCCCGGCTGCTCGGCGCCCCGACGCTGGTCGTGGCCCAGGCGGGTCTGGGCACGCTGAACTCCACCGCGCTCACCGCGGAAGCCCTCCGGGCCCGGGACCTCGACGCCCTCGGCGTGGTGATCGGCAGCTGGCCCGCGGAGCCCGGGCTGGCGGCCCGCTGCAACCTGGCCGACCTCCCGTCGGTCTCCGGCCTGCCCCTCCTCGGCGCGATCCCCTCGGGCGCGGCCTCGTGGGATCCGGCCGCCTTCCGGGCGGCGGCCCCCTCCTGGCTGGCCCCGGTCCTGGCGGGCGGCTGGTCGGCCGACTCGTTCCTGGCCGCCTGGCCGACGTGACGGCAGGGCCGTGCGTGATGTCCGGGCCGGCGTGACGGTCGGGCCCGGCATGCGGCCTGGCCGGCGCGCCGGGTCACCCGTCCAGCGGCTTGACCCAGCGCGTCCAGTGGTCCTCGGGGTGATAGCCGGCGGCCTCCCACGCCCGCTGCCCCCGGTCGTTCCGGTTGAGCACCATCGCGTCGGCCCGCCGCCCGCCGAGCGCCCTGAACCGCTCCTCCGCGGCGGCCAGCAGAGCGGATCCGATCCCCTGGCGGCGGTGGTCCGGGTGCACCGCGAGCCGGTACAGGTGGCACCGCCAGCCGTCGAACCCTGCGATGACCGTGCCCACGAGCTCGCCCTCGCGGCGGGCTAGCAGCAGCGCCTGCGGGTCGCGGGCGTGGAGGCGCTCGACGCCGTCGAGGTCGTCGCTGATACTCGTGCCCTCGGCGGCGGACTTCCAGAAGTCGAGGACGGCGGCGAGATCGGCCGCAGCAGCGGGCTCGATGCGAAGATCATTCATACGGGGATCCCATCACGCACGGTGCGCTCCGCCAAAAGAATGATCCGATCCCTTTGCTCTTCCTTTACCCTGTAGCCAACGGTTCCTCTTTGAAACGAAAGGTGTGAGCGTCCGCCCATGGGCGAGCCTCCCAGTCCCCTTATTTCCCGTTCGCGACATCGCGCGGCACCCCTCCTCCTGGCCGATCATGGGACGGAGGTGAACGACCGATGACCGAAGTGCTCCTGCTCGTCGTGGCCCTGCTGCTCTGCCTTGCCTGCGGAGTCTTCGTCGCGGCCGAGTTCTCGCTGACCACCATCGAGCGCAGCGAGCTCGAGCGGGCCGTGGAGCGCGGTGAGCGCGGGGCCGACAGCGCCCTGGCCGCCGTCCGCAGCCTGACCTTCCAGCTCTCCGGCGCCCAGCTGGGCATCACCGTGACCGGCCTGGTCATCGGCATGATCTCCAAGCCCTCGATCGCCGCCCTGCTCAAGGGCCCCTTCGAGGCGATGGGGCTGTCCGCCGGCGCCGCGTCCTCCACCGCCCTGATCCTCGGCACCGTCCTGTCGACCGTCGTCCTGATGGTCGTGGGCGAGCTGGTGCCCAAGAACTGGGCGATCTCCTCGCCGCTGGCCGTGGCCAAGCGCGTCGCCACCACGCAGCGCGTCTTCAGCCGCGCCTTCAAGCCCCTGATCAGCCATCTGAACACCACGGCGAACCACATGGTCCGCCGGTTCGGCATGGAGCCGGCGGAGGAGCTCGCCTCGGCGCGCACCGCGCAGGAGCTGGTGGCCCTGGCCCGCCACTCCGCGCGGGCGGGCTCCCTGGAGAAGGACACCGCCGAGCTGTTCGTGCGGACCTTGAACCTCGCCGACCTGACCGCGGAGAACGTCATGACCCCGCGCGTCCAGGTCACCGCCCTCGACGTGCAGACCACCGCCGAGGACGTGGCGAACGCGACGCTCGCCACCGGCCTCTCCCGCTTCCCCGTCTACCGGGGCAGCCTCGACACCGTCGTCGGCACCGTCCACATCAAGGACGTACTGGCGCTGCCCGCCGAGGAGCGCCACCGCCACCCGGTCTCGCAGCTGCTGCGCGAACCGCTCCTCGTACCGGAGTCGCTGACCGTGGACCGGCTGCTGGACCGGCTGTCCGGCAAGCAGACGATGGCCGTCGTCATCGACGAGTACGGCGGCACGGCCGGCGTGGCCACCCTCGAGGACATCGTCGAGGAGGTCGTCGGCGAGGTCCGCGACGAGCACGACCCGCACGAGACCCCCGACCTGGCCCCCGCCGGGGAGGACGACGCCGGGCGCGCGCTCTACTCCGCGGACGGCTCGGCCCGCACCGACCAGCTCCAGCGGATCGGGCTGCGCGTGCCGGACGGCCCGTACGAAACCCTGGCCGGACTGATGGCGACCGAACTGGGGCGGATCCCGGTGGTCGGCGACAGCCTGGAGCTGGACGGCTGGCGCCTGGACGTGGTGGACGCGAGCGGGCGGCGGGCCGCGCGGGTGCTGCTGCACGTGCCCGCCGGGCCCGCCGGCGGCCCCGGTACGGAGGAGACCCGATGATCGCCGTCCAGTTGCTGATCGGCCTGGCGACCCTGGTCGTCAACGCCTTCTTCGTCGGCGCGGAGTTCGCGCTGATCTCGGTCCGGCGCAGCCAGATCGAGCCCTACGCCGAGCAGGGCGACCGCAGGGCGCGCGCCGTCCTGTGGGGTCTGGAGCACGTGTCGGCCCTGATGGCGGCGGCCCAGCTGGGCATCACCCTGTGCACCCTGGTGCTGGGCGTGGTGGCCGAGCCGGCCATCGCGCACCTGCTGACCCCCGCGTTCGACTTCTTCGGGGTGCCGGCCGGGCTGACGCACGCGATCTCCTTCGTGGTGGCGCTGGCCCTGGCCACGTACCTGCACATGCTCTTCGGCGAGATGCTGCCGAAGAACGTGGCGCTGGCCGAACCGGTGCGGACCGCCCTGCTGCTGGGCCCGCCGCTGGTGGCCCTGACCCGGGGGCTGCGGCCGGTGATCTTCGCGATCAACGCCTTCGCCAACGCCCTGCTGCGCCTGCTGCGGGTCGAGGTCAAGGACGAGGTCGCGGCGAGCTTCTCGGACGACGAGCTGGCCCGCATCGTCAAGGACTCCAGTGACGCGGGGCTCATCGACGGCCGGGCGAGGGAGCGGCTGCACGACGCCCTGGAGCTGGGGCGGCGGCCGGTGACCGATGTGGTGCTGGCGGCGGACCGGGTCGTCCCGGCCCGGGAGGGCATCACGCCGGCCGGGCTGGAGCAGCTGTCCGCGGAATCGGGGTACTCCCGTTTCCCGATGATCGACGCACAGCACCAGATCCTGGGATACCTGCACGTCAAGGACGCCCTGGGCGTAGCGGAGCGGGACGATCCCTTCCCGGTCTCCGCGCTGCGGCCGATCGCCCAGGTGCGGGCGGAGACCCCGCTGGACGACGTGCTGACCGCGATGCGGCGCAGCCGTACGCACCTGGCGGCGGTACTCGGGCCCGACGGTGCGATGACGGGCCTGGTCACGATGGAGGACGTGCTGCGGGAGCTGTTCGGCAGGCCCGCCGCCGCGTAGCGCGACTCCGGCCCCGCCGGTGCCCCGGCCCCGCCTGCGGGACCGGAGTACCGCGCGGTAGCATCGCTCCCGCCATGGAGATGAATGCGTCTTACACCAGTTTCGTCGCGGTCGGCGACTCCTTCACCGAGGGCATGTCGGACCTGCTCCCCGACGGCTCCTACCGGGGCTGGGCCGATCTGCTCGCCGACCGCCTGGCCGCGCGCGAGCCCGGCTTCCGCTACGCGAACCTCGCGGTCCGCGGCAAGCTCATCGGGCAGATCGCCGAGGAGCAGGCGCCGGTGGCCGCGGCCATGGGCGCGGACGTGGTGGCCTTGGTCGGCGGGCTGAACGACACCCTGCGGCCCAAGGTCGACATGGGCCGGGTCCGCGCGCACCTCGAGGAGGCCGTCGGTCTGCTGGCGCCCTCGTGCGGGACGCTGGTGCTGATGCGCTCCCCGGGGCGCGACGGGCCGGTGATGGAACGTTTCCGTCCGCGCATGGAGGAGCTCTTCGTCATCGTCGAGGAGCTCGCCGCGCGGCACGGAGCCGTCGTGGTCGACCTGTACGGGGCCCGCGTGCTCGGCGATCCCCGGATGTGGGACGTGGACCGGCTGCACCTGACGGCCGAGGGCCACCGCAGGGTCGCGGAGGCGGTCTGGCAGGCCCTGGGCCTGCCTCCCGAGGAGGACTGGCGCGCGGAGCTCTCCGCGGCCGTCCCGCCGGGCTGGGCCGCGCGCCGGGCACAGGACCTCAGCTTCGCGCGCCGCCACCTGCTCCCTTGGGTCGGCCGCCGCCTGACGGGCCGCTCGAGCGGGGACGGCCGCCCGGCCAAGCGCCCGGACCTGGCGCCCCACGGGGCTCCGGCCGGCGAGCGGCTGCCGTAGGCCCGCGGGGCCCGTCTTCCCCTCGCCGGTTCTCGTAGCAACCCACAATCCCGGGTGGGGCCCCTACCTGCGTAAACGCACAGCGGCGGTCCAAGTAGAATCCATCCACGTGACTGCCAAGCCCCGCATCCCCAATGTCCTGGCCGGCCGCTACGCCTCCGCGGAGCTCGCCGTCCTGTGGTCCCCCGAGTACAAGGTGACGCTGGAGCGGCGGCTGTGGCTCGCCGTGCTCCGCGCCCAGAAGGACCTCGGTATCGAGGTCCCGGACGAGGCCCTCGCCGACTACGAGCGTGTCCTGGAGACCGTCGACCTCGCCTCCATCTCGGAGCGCGAGAAGGTCACCCGGCACGACGTGAAGGCCCGTATCGAGGAGTTCAACGCCCTCGCCGGCCACGAGCACGTCCACAAGGGCATGACCTCGCGCGACCTCACCGAGAACGTCGAGCAGCTCCAGATCCGGCTCTCGCTGGAGCTGGCCCGCGACCGTACGGTCGCCGTCCTCGCCCGCCTGGGCAAGCTGGCCGGCGAGCACGCCGAGCTGGTCATGGCCGGCCGCTCCCACAACGTCGCCGCGCAGGCGACGACCCTGGGCAAGCGCTTCGCCACGGCGGCCGATGAGCTGCTGGTCGCCTACGGGCGCCTGGAGGACCTGCTGGGCCGCTACCCGCTGCGCGGCATCAAGGGCCCCGTCGGCACCGCGCAGGACATGCTCGACCTGCTGGGCGGAGACGCCTCCAAGCTGGCCGACCTCGAACAGCGGATCGCCTCCCACCTCGGCTTCGGCCAGGCCTTCACCTCCGTCGGCCAGGTCTACCCGCGCTCGCTCGACTACGACGTGGTCACCGCCCTGGTGCAGCTGGCGGCCGCCCCGTCCTCGATCGCGAAGACCATCCGCCTGATGGCCGGCCACGAACTGGTCACCGAGGGCTTCAAGCCCGGCCAGGTCGGCTCCTCCGCGATGCCGCACAAGATGAACACCCGCTCCTGCGAGCGCGTGAACGGCCTGATGGTCATCCTGCGCGGCTACGCGTCGATGACCGGCGAGCTGGCCGGCGACCAGTGGAACGAGGGCGACGTCTCCTGCTCCGTGGTCCGCCGGGTCGCGCTGCCCGACGCCTTCTTCGCGCTCGACGGCCTGATGGAGACCTTCCTGACCGTCCTCGACGAGTTCGGCGCCTTCCCGGCCGTCGTGGCCCGCGAGCTGGACCGCTACCTCCCCTTCCTCGCCACCACCAAGGTCCTCATGGGCGCGGTGCGCGCCGGGGTGGGCCGCGAGGCCGCCCACGAGGTCATCAAGGAGCACGCGGTGGCCTCCGCCCTCGCCATGCGCGAGCAGGGTGCCGAGCGCAACGAGCTGCTCGACAAGCTGGCCGCCGACGAGCGGATGCCGCTGGACCGGGCCCAGCTCGACGCCCTGATGGCCGACAAGCTGTCCTTCACCGGCGCTGCCGGCGACCAGGTCGCCGTGGTGGTCGCGCGCATCGAGCAGATCACCAAGGAGCACCCGGAGGCCGCGGCCTACACCCCCGGGTCGATCCTCTGACCCCCGAAGAGCTGAACGCCGCCCGTGACCGCGTCCTCCCGGACGTGGTCGCGGGCGGTCTGCGCGTCCTCTTCTGCGGGATCAACCCGGGCCTCCTCTCCGCCGCCACGGGCCACCACTTCGCCCGTCCCGGCAACCGCTTCTGGCCGGTCCTGCACCTGTCCGGCTTCACCCCGCGCCGCCTGGCCCCGGCGGAGCAGGAGGAGCTGCTGAGCTACCGCCTCGGCATCACCAACGTCGTGGCCCGGGCCACCGCCCGCGCCGACGAGCTGAGCGCCGAGGAGATCCGCGAGGGCGGCCGCATCTTGACCGCCAAGGTCGAACTCCTGCGCCCCCAGTGGCTGGCCGTGGTCGGAGTGACCGCCTATCGCACGGCGTTCGGAGAGCGGAAGGCCCGGATCGGCCCCCAGGACCGCACCATCGGAGCCACTCGTGTCTGGGCCCTGCCCAACCCCAGCGGCCTCAACGCCCACTGGACCGCCGAGTCCATGTCCCACGAGTACGCCCGCCTCCGAGCGGCCGCCGAGTCCCCCGATCTCCCCCAGCTCCCCCCTCCCGCCTAGGCCGTCTCCTTCGGATCTTGTCGGGCCCGCGACGCGCGTGATCACGGATCCCCCTATGCTCCCGGGATGATCAAGCCGATTGAACTCGTGATATTCGACTGCGACGGGGTCCTGGTCGACAGCGAACGGATCGCCGCCCGCGTCCAGGTCGCCCTGGGTGCGGAGCTCGGCTGGCCGCTGACCGAGGACGAGGTCGTCGACCGGTTCATCGGGCGCTCCAGTGCCTCCATCCGCGAACAGATCTCCGCACGGCTCGGCCCGCAGACGGCCGCCCTCTGGTCGGAGCGGTTCGAAGAGCTCCACCGGGAGGCGGTGGACACCGGGCTGTCCCCCGTCGACGGGCTTCCCGAGGCGCTCGACGCGATCGGCCTGCCCACCTGTGTCGCCTCCAGCGGCTCGCACGAGAAGATGCGCCACACCCTCGGCCGCACCGGACTCTACGAACGCTTCGCGGGCCGCATCCACAGCGCCACCGAGGTCTCCCGCGGAAAGCCGGCCCCGGACCTGTTCCTGCACGCCGCCCGGCGGATGGGCGTCGACCCGGCCGCCTGTGTGGTCGTCGAGGACAGCAGGCCCGGCGTCCAGGCGGCCCGCGCCGCCGGGATGAGGGCCTTCGGCTACGCCGGCGGGCTGACCCGGGCCGAGCAGCTCGAAGGTCCGGGCACCGTCGTCTTCCACGACATGCGCGCACTCCCCGCCCTCATCGCCGAGGGGTGACCGCCGCCGACCTGCGCGGCGTCAGGCGTCCCGGCGCCGGACCGCCAGCCAGCCGCCGGCCACCGCGACCAGCGCCCACAGGGCCAGGACCCCGAGGCCGGTCCACGGGCCGAGGCCGCCCTGCGACTCCATCCGCATCACCATCTGGCCCGCACGGTCCGGCAGGAACCGGGCGACGCCCTCGGAAGCCGCACCGAGCACGAAGGACACGATCAGCACGAAAGGTATGAGCAGGCTCAGGACGGCCGTCGCGCTGCGCAGCACCGCCGTCAGTCCGGCGGCCAGCAAGGTCATCAGCGTGAGGTACAGGCCACAGCCGAAGATCGCACGGTAGGTCCCCGAGCCGCCCAGATCCAGCGCGTAGGGCCCCATGAACGCCTGCCCGCCCACGAAGGTGGCCAGCCCGGCCAACTGGCCGGCCACGAGCGCGAGTCCGCCGACCACGGTCATCTTCGACAGGTAGAACCGCGCGCGGTTCGGCACCGCGGTCAACGATGTGCGGAGGGCCCCGTTGTGGAATTCGCCGGACAGGGCCGTCGCGCCGAAGGCGAAGGCGGCGATCTGGCCGAAGTTGACTCCGTAGAAGGCCGCGAGGAGCTGATCGTCCCCCAGGCTGCCGGCCTCCGTGTCGCCGATCAGCACGGCCGTCAGGGTCTGGATCCCCGCGGTGGCGAGAAATACGGCCATCAGCGCCCCGAAGGTGCCGCGCAGGGACCGTATCTTGATCCATTCCGAGTGCATGACGGGGACGGTGGGCAGAGCGGTGCTCATGGGGAAGCCTCCTTGGAGGGGTTCGTGTCAGTGGGTGGCGGCGAACTGGGCGTGTTCGGCGGTCAGATCGAGATAGGCCTGCTCCAGCGAAGCCCGCTCATCGACCAGTTCGAGCATCGGTATGCCTTCACGGGCGGCCATCGCACCGAGGTCCTCGGCCTGTATGCCCTCCACGGTCCACCGCCCGCCGTCGGCGGTGACCAGCTCGAATCCGTCCCGGGCGAGGGCCGACCGCAGCCTGATCGGATCGGCGGTGCGCAGGCGTACCCGAGGCGTGCTGCGGGCGTCGATGAAGTCCTCCATCGAGGTGTCGGCCAGCAGCCTGCCCTGCCCGAGGACGATCAAGTGGTCGGCGAGGGCGGCGGTCTCGGTCATCAGGTGGCTGGAGACGAGGACCGTGCGCCCTTCGGCGGCCAGGTCGCGCATGAGCTCGCGGATCCAGATGATGCCTTCGGGATCGAGCCCGTTGGTCGGCTCGTCCAGCAGCAGCACACCGGGGTCGCCGAGCAGCGCGGCCGCCATGCCGAGGCGCTGACGCATGCCCAGTGAGAAGGTCTTGATCCGCCGCTTGGCCGCCGAGGCCATCCCCGACTGCTCCAGGACCGCCTCCACCCGGCTCATGGGGATGCTGTTGGCCGCCGCGAGGAAGCGGAGGTGGTCCCTGGCCGTACGGCCGCCGTGCGCCGACTGCGCGTCGAGCAGGGCGCCCACCCGGTGGAGGGGGTCGGCGAGTTCGGTGAACCGGCGGCCCCCGATGGTGGCCGTCCCCGAGGTGATCCGGTCCAGCCCCAGCAGCAGTCGCATCGTGGTGGACTTCCCGGCGCCGTTGGGCCCCAGGAACCCGGTGACCCGGCCGGGCATGACATCGAAGGTGAGGTGGTCCACCGCCCGGGTGCGGCCGAACTCCTTGGTCAGTTCTCGGATCTCGATGCTGTTCATGCCTCAAGGTTCGCCGCCGGCCCCACCCCTCTTCCTCCCCCAAGCGAGGGTTCTCTCTCCCCCACGTGGGGGAGCCGCCGCACAACCGTGGACTGCCACGATGAGGGGATGCACCGACTGTTCCGCGCCGCTCTCCGCCCCGTGACCTACTCCCGCTGGGTGCACCTGTGTGTGCCCGTGCTCATGCTGGCCGTGTGGATGTTCATAGGGCCCGAGGCTCCGTGGATGCCGCTGGTCTTCGTCATACCGCTCGGGCTGCTGCCCTGGATGCGGCTGGCCGAGGGGCTCCAGGCCCAGTTCCTGCTGGCGCCGCAGGACAAGGACGGGGACAAGGACAGGGGCGAGGACGCCGAAGTCGGCAGCTTCAGCACCGTGGCGTCCCAGAGGTGGAGCGATCGCTGGCGGACGCTGGTGTGGCTGGAGATACGGCTCGTCCTCTCGGGGGTCACCCTCCTCGCCAGCGTCTGGCTGCCCGTCATCACGGTCGATCTGATCCGTGTCGCGGTCGGCGGCTCGCTCACCGAGGACAGCGTGCTGCCCTTCACCCCGCCGCCCTGGGCGGCGTGGCCGCTGGCTCCCGTGCCCCTCGTGCTGCTGATCGTCATCGTGATCCTGCTGGGTGACCTGGTCACCTCCATCGCCCGTCGGCTGCTGGGCCCTTCGTCCGCGGAGCGGCTCACCGCGCTGGAGGCCCGTACCGAGCAGCTGCTGGAGCGCACCCGCATCGCACGGGAGCTGCACGATTCGATCGGTCACGCGCTGACCGTGGCGGTGGTCCAGGCCGGGGCCGCACGGGCCGCCGGCGACCCGGAGTTCACCGACCGCGCGCTGAGCGCGATCGAGGAGACCGGGCGGGCGGCGCTGGAGGACCTGGAGCGGGTGCTGCTCGTCCTGCGGGAGTCCGGCCGGCGGCCTTCCCAGCGGCCGACGCTGGCGGAGGCCGACCGGCTGCTCGAATCCGCGCGGGCCTCCGGCGCCACCGTCGACGCGGAACTGATCGGCCCGCTCGAGCAGTTGCCGGATCCCGTCACCCAGGAGGGGTACCGGATCCTCCAGGAGGCGCTCACCAATGTGCTGCGGCACTGCGGCCCCGTGCCGGTACGCGTCCGGATCGGTGTGGTCGCCGACCGGCTGGACCTGGAGGTGACGAATCCGCTGCCCGACCGGCCCACCGTGACGGCCGGCGGCGGAAACGGGCTGCGCGGCATGCGGGAACGGGCCGCACTGCTCGGCGGGAAGGTCGAGACCGGTCTGCACAAGGGGGGTTGGAGGGTGTGCGCACGGCTCCCGCTGGAGCGAATACGCTGACCGGATGCCGGTTACCGTACTGCTCGTCGACGACGAACCCCTGGTGCGTGCGGGTCTGCGCGCCGTCCTGGACGCCCAGCCCGACATCGAGGTCGTCGGCGAGGCCGCCGACGGGGCTTCGGTGGTCCCGCTCGTGCGGCAACTGCGCCCGGATGTCGTGGCGATGGACGTCCGGATGCCGCTGCTCGACGGGATCGAGGCGACGAAGGCGGTCCTGCGGACCGTGGACTCGCCGCCGAAGATCCTCGTGGTCACCACCTTCGAGAACGACGAGTACGTCTACCAGGCGCTGCGGGCCGGCGCGGACGGGTTCCTGCTGAAGCGGGCCCGCCCGTCCGAGATCGTGCACGCGGTCCGGCTCGTGGCGGAGGGTGAGACGCTGCTGTTCCCCGCGGCGGTGCGGGCGCTGGCGGCCGAGTACGGGAACCGGCAGGCCCGCAAGGTGGTGGAGCGGGCCGCCCTGACCGAGCGCGAGGAGGCCGTCCTGCGACTGATGGCGAAGGGCCTGACCAACATCGAGATCGCCCGCGAGCTGATCGTCGGGACGGAGACGGTGAAGTCCCACGTGAGCGCGATCCTGGCGAAGCTCGGCGCGCGGGACCGGACCCAGGCCGTGATCACCGCCTACGAATCGGGATTCGTCGCTCCTGCCTGACCGCTGCCGGCACATCCGAGAGGAAGAGCGGATTCCGGCCGATGGGGGGCTGCTTCTCGCCGTCGGACCGGGTCCGCAGTACGATCCGGCTGACAAGCTCGCTAGCTGGGAGGAAACACGTTGGGTCAGCTGACCGGCGGGGACCCCTCTCTGCTCCGGCGGATCAACTCCGCCGTCGTGCTGCGGGCACTGCGCGCGGCCGAATCTCCGACCCTCACCGACCTCACTCGGGTGACCGGGCTCTCCCGGCCGACCGTCGAGGGCGTCGTCGAAGGGCTCATCGCCACCGGGCTCGTCGTCGAGGCCGGTGCGGAGGAAGGCGCTCGGCGCCAGGGGCGGCCCGCGAGACGGTTCCGCTTCCGCACGGAAGCCGGGCACTTGCTCGGCGTGGAGATCGGCTCGCACCGCATCGCGGTGCTGCTCTCCGGGCTGGACGGGCGGGTCATCGGCGCCGGCACCAAGGAGGTCGCCGAGACGGCGTCCGCCGACGAACGGCTGGACCGGGTCCGCAGCGCGGTCGCCGACCTGCTGCGCAAGGCCGGAGTCCCCAGGGACTCCCTCCGCGCGGTCGGCGTGGGCAGCCCCGGCATCGTCGAGGCGGACGGCACCGTGCGCCTCGGTACGGCCCTGCCCGGCTGGACCGGGCTGCCGCTCGGCGAGCGGCTGCGGCGCTCCTTCCGGTGCCCGGTCCAGGTGGAGAACGACGCCAACGCCGCGGCGGTCGCCGAGCACTGGAAGGGTGCCGCGACGGACACCGACGACATGGTCTTCGTGATGGCCGGACTCAGCCCGGGCGCGGGCTCCCTGATCGGCGGCCGCCTGCACCGCGGCTTCGGCGGGGCGGCCGGTGAGATCGGCGCGCTGCACCTGCTGGGCCGCGAGGTCACGCCCGAGCGGCTGCTGTCGACGACCGGCGAACCGCTGCACCCCCTGGACGAGCGGCAGGTCGCGGAGGTCTTCGCGATGGCCAAGCGCGGGGACGAGCGGGCGGTGGCCGCGGTCGAGCGGTTCATCCAGCGGCTGGTCCACGACGTGGCGGCGCTGGTCCTCGCGATGGACCCGGAGCTGGTCGTGGTGGGCGGCTGGGCAGCGGGGATGGACGGGGTACTGGACCCCCTGCGGCGGGAACTGGAGCGGTACTGCCTGCGCCCGCCGCGCGTGGCGCTGTCCCTGCTGGGCGAGGCGGCGGTGGCCACGGGAGCGCTGCGACTGGCGCTGGACCACGTGGAGGAAGAGCTGTTCGCCGTGGAGAAGACCGTCACGACGCGCCGCCGCTGACCCCCTCCGGGACGGTCCGGGACCTCGCTGGTTCGGACCCCGCCGGTGGGACCCCGCCGGTCCGGGACCGCGCGGGGCGTTGCCCCCGGCTCCCGAGAACGTACGAACGGGCCGCCGTCAGCGGGTCAGGACGCGACGCGCGCGTCGTGCGTGATCTGGACGTCGCCCGAGTCGCCGAAGGTGAGGCGGCAGGTGTCCGCGCGGTAGGTGGCCACCGAGACGGCCGCCGTGCCCTCCACCGTGAAGTAGCGGGTGGTGACCAGGAGGACCGGGGCGCCGGGCAGGCGGTCCAGCTCCTTCGCGTCGTCGGCGCGGGCGGAGCCGAGCTCCACGGAGCGGTCCTGCCCGTCGAGCGGGAGCCGCTGCAGCTCGCGCATGACGGCCCGGGCGCGCGCCGGACCGGCCGGGGCGTCGATCGCGGACAGTCCGGGCACCGAGGCGGCCGGCACGTACAGCATCTCGGCCGCGACGACCTGGCCCTGCTCGACGCGGGTCCGGCGCACCGCGAGGACCATCTCCCCGGCGGCGGTGCCCAGCAGCTTCAGGACGGCGGCCGCCGGTGCGGCCTCCACCGCGTCCACGGGCTCCCAGCCGTCGGTGCTCTCGCCGGGCCAGCTGTGCTGCGCGCCGCCGACGTCCACGCCCACGCGCGGCGGGGCGACGGTGGTGCCGACTCCGCGGCGCCGCTGCAGGCGGCCTTCGAGCTCCA
This sequence comes from Streptomyces sp. ICC4, assembly GCF_003287915.1. Taxonomy (NCBI): domain Bacteria; kingdom Bacillati; phylum Actinomycetota; class Actinomycetes; order Kitasatosporales; family Streptomycetaceae; genus Streptomyces; species Streptomyces sp. ICC4. Next base: position 2,490,105 of record NZ_CP030286.1, read on the forward strand.
GCTGCTCCAGGGCCTGGCGCAGGGTCGCGCGGGCCACGCCGAAGCGGGCGGCGAGCTCACGCTCGTTCGGCAGGACCTCGCCCACGGCGAAATCCTGGTCGAGCGCCTCGCTGAGGACGGTCTTGAGGTGCCAGTACTTCGGCTCCGGCACCGATTCGAGCTGTGTGGTCCCCACCCTGACTCCTCCTGCAATCGCCGCAATCGCCGTGTTCCAGCGGCAGTTCCGCGCCTTTGTTTATTAAAGGTTCCTGCACTATCCCTGCGACGATAGGACGGCGCACCCCCTTGGTCAAGACCAATGCTCGCCTCTTTGTCGGGCAGATCGGGCATATGTAGCAACCCGTTCACGGGATGTTCGCGGGCCACGGCGAAGACGAAGTCTTATGGCCAGGGGCTACCGGGCGGTAATGGTGGCGGGAGACACTACTGACAACCCGTCTCACACGCGCCGCCCGACCCCGACGAGGAGCAGCATGACCGCCACGGTCTCCTTCACGATCGATTCGCCGCTGGGCCCCCGGACCACCACCGCCGCCTACGAACGCAAGGGCGCGGGCGAACCGCTCCTGCTGCTCCACGGCATCGGTCACCACCTCCAGGCCTGGCACCCGGTGACCGACGTCCTGGCCGCCGAGTACGACGTGATCGCCGTCGACCTGCCCGGCTTCGGGGCCTCGGAGCCCCTGCCGCACGGGGTTCCGTACGACCTCGGCACCGTCGCCCCGGCGCTCGGCGCCCTCTGTGCCGCGCTCGGCGTCCAGCGCCCGCACGTCGCCGGCAACTCCCTCGGCGGGCTGCTCGCGCTCGAGATGGGCCGCGCCGGGCTGGCCCGCTCGGTCACCGCGCTCTCCCCGGCCGGGTTCTGGACGGAGGGCGAGCGCCGCTACGCCTTCGCCGCGCTCCGCGCCATGCGCGCCGGGGCCACCGCGCTGCCCCGCCCCGCCGTGGAGCGCCTCTCCCGCAGCGCGGCCGGCCGGGCCGCGCTCACCAGCACCATCTACGCGCGCCCCGGCCGCCGCGCCCCCGACGCCGTGGTCGCCGAGACGCTGGCCCTGCGCGACGCCACCGGTTTCGAGGAGACCCTGGCCGCGGGCGGTTCCGTACGGTTCGACCACGATCTGCCCGGCCTGCCCGTCACCATCGCCTGGGGCAGCCGCGACCGGCTGCTCCTGCGCCGCCAGGGCATACGCGCCAAGCACACCATCCCCGGTGCACGCCTGGTGCGACTCCCCGGCTGCGGGCACGTCCCGATGCACGACGACCCGGCACTCGTCGCCCGCGTCATCCTGGACACGGTCCGCCGCCCGGGGTGACCGGCTGACGGACGGCCAGCGCCCGCGCGCCAGTGTTCACGCACGGTTCGCGTGCGCGACGCGGACGGTCCGGTGTGCCGCCGGTGTACGGCGACACACTGGTCCGGCCCGTCCCCGCCGGCCTCTGGAGACGCACCGATGGCACCCCTGCCGTACACCCGACGCTCCCTGCTCGGCGGATCCCTCGCCGTTCCCGTGGGCCTCGCCCTGTCCAGCGCCCTGTCCGGCGCCCTCACCGCCCCGGCCCACGCGGCGACCGCCCCCGCCTTCGTCCGCTCGGGGCGCCCGAACGCCCTCTGGGGCGTGCAGTCCGGCGAGATCACCGCCCACTCGGCCACCGTCTGGACGCGCTCCGACCGGCCCGCGCGGATGTACGTCGAGACCTCCCCGAGCGAGTCGTTCCGCTACGCCGTGCGCCGCCACCGCGGCCCGCTGCTCGGCCCCGGCACCGACTTCACCGGAACCGCCGCCCTGCGCGAGCTCCCGCCGGGCCAGCAGGTCCACTACCGCGTCGTCCTCGCCGACCCCGACGACCCGCGCCGCACCGGTGACCCCGTGCGCGGCACCTTCCGCACCACCCCCGTCTCCCGCCGCCGCGACGTGCGCTTCCTGTGGTCCGGGGACCTCGCGGGCCAGGGATGGGGGATCAACCCGGACCTCGGCGGCTACCGCGTCTTCGACGAAATGCGGCTGCGCGACCCCGACTTCTTCCTCTTCAGCGGGGACACCATCTACGCCGACGGGCCCCTCCAGGCCTCCGTCCCGCTGCGCGACGGCACCCTCTGGACCAACGTGACCACCGAGGAGAAGGCGAAGGTCGCCGAGACCCTCGCCGAGTACCGGGGCAACTTCCGCTACAACCTCCTCGACCGCAACCTGCGCGATTTCAACGCCCAGGTCCCGGTCCTCGCCCAGTGGGACGACCACGAGGTCCGCAACAACTGGTACCCGGGGCAGATCCTCGACGACCCCCGCTACACCGTGAAGGACGTCGACACCCTCGCGGGCCGGGCCCGCCGGGCCTTCGGCGAGTACTTCCCCGTCACCGACCTGCGCGGCGGCCGCGAGGAGGGCCGGATGTACCGGGTGATGCGCTACGGCCCGCTGCTCGACGTGTTCGTCCTCGACATGCGCACCCACCGCAACGCCAACTCCCCCGGCCGCCAGACGGACGACCCCGTCGGCATCCTCGGCACCGAGCAGCTGGCCTGGCTCAAGCGGGAGCTGTCGCGCTCCCGCGCCACGTGGAAGGTCATCGCCGCCGACATGCCGCTGGGCATCGTGGTGGCGGACGGGGCGGCGAACTTCGAGGCCGTCGCCCAGGGCGACCCCGGCGCCCCGCTCGGCCGCGAGCTGCAGATCGCCGAACTGCTGCGCCACATCAAGCACCAGCGCATCACCGGCACCCTCTGGCTCACCGCGGACGTCCACTACACGGCCGCGAACCACTACGCGCCCGAGCGGGCCGCCTTCACCGATTTCGCGCCCTTCTGGGAGTTCGTATCCGGCCCCATCGGCGCGGGCGGCTTCCCCGCGGGCCGGCTCGACGCCACTTTCGGCCCGGAGACGGCGTACGTCCAGTCCGCGCCCTTCGCCAACATGTCGCCGTCCGAGAACCCGCCGTACTACGGCGAGGTGGAGATCGACGGGGACGGCGGCGAGCTCACCGTGCGGCTGCGGCGCCAGGGCGGCGGTGTGCTGTTCACACGGACGCTCCGGCCCGGACGGGTGGGGCAGTAGCGGACGATCCGGCAGCGGGCCCGGTCCTCGCCGGGCCCGCGACGGGCCCGGCGGCGGCCCCGGCGACGGCCTCCAACCGCCCCTGACCCCGTCCTTCGCCCTTACATCTGAAATGAGCCGGAAAACAGGGCGAAATCGGCCAGATGGATCCTTAACCAGTCGGTCACAGATCGTTCGTGATCACGCAACACCCCTGCGTCACAGTGGTCTGCATGACTGAGCCCCTCACTGCCCCCGCCCAGCGTTCCCACCGCCACCACTGGCGCCGGGACCTCGTCGAGCTCGCCGCCCTCTTCTGCGCCGTCGCGGTGGCCGACGCCATCGCCAATCTCGTCGTGCACGGTCCGCGCGGCCCTGTCCTGCTCGTCGCCTCGGCGGTCGCGCTCCTGGTCACGGCGGCCTTCCACACCTGGTGGGCACGGCGCCACAGCCATGCGCCCCCGCCCACGGACTCCGCACCCGCCGGTCCGGACGAGGCGGGGACCGGCCCGACGGGCGTCGCCCGGCCCTCCGGCGCCGCGCCCACGGACGCCGCGCCCACCACCTCCCTGTGGCGGATGCGGACCACCGTGCAGGACCAGCCCGGCAGCCTCGCCGCCCTCTGCACGGCCCTCGCCCGCAGCGGCGTCGACATCCTGACCCTCCAGACGCACCCGCTCCCCGAGGGCGGCACCGTCGACGAGTTCCTGCTGCGCGCACCGCAGCAGCTGCCCTCCGCCGACCTCACCCGGGCCATCGCCGGGGCCGGCGGCCACAGCACCTGGATCGAGCGGGCCGACGCCCACGACCTCGTCGACACCCCGACCCGGGTCCTGGGCCTGGCCACGCGCACCGCGCTGGACGCCGCCGAACTGCCGCTCGCCCTGCGCCAGCTGCTCGGCCGCTGCACCATCCACTCGATCCCGGCGACCACCCTCTCCGGCCGGCCCAACGCGGGCGCCGACGCGCCCGTCGAGGGGGTCCTGGAGACCACGGTCATGCGGCTGCGCGACCCCTCCGGCGGTGCGATCACCATCGAACGGCCCTACCTCCCCTTCACCCCGACCGAGTTCGCCCGCGCCCGCGCGCTCGTCGAGCTCGACGCCCGGCTCGGCCCGCGCGTCCCGCGCAGCCAGGACGTGCTGACCCTGCCCGAGGGCAACGAGATCACCGTCCGCCGCGCCGACGGCTCCGACCAGGCCGCCGCCCGCGCGATGCACGACCGCTGCTCCGAGCGCACCCTGTCCCTGCGCTACCACGGCCCCGTCGCCGACGCCGACCGCTACCTCGGCCACCTGCTGAGCCCCCGCTTCGGCCGCACCCTCGCCGCGACCACCGCGTCCGGCAAGCTCGTCGCCCTGGGCCACCTGCTCTGGGACGGCGACGAGACCGAGGTGGCCCTGCTCATCGAGGACGACTGGCAGCGCCGCGGCATCGGCACCGAGCTGCTCGGCCGGCTGATCGGGATGGCCGTCGAGGCCGGGTGCGACAGCGTGTACGCCGTCACCCAGGCCTCGAACACCGGCATGGTCGCCGCCATGCGCGGCCTCGGCCTCCCCCTCGACTACCAGATCGAGGAGGGCACCCTGGTGATCACGGCCCGGCTGGACGCGACCCCGGTCAGCTCCCGGCTGCCGTACGAGCTTCCGCGCGCGCAGCCCCGTACCCAGCACTGACGGCACCGACAGCGCCGACAGCGCTCACACCAGTGAGCTCCGCCGCCGGGGCCGTCGCCCGGTCCAGCGCCTGGTCCAGATCGGCCCACAGGTCGTCCACGTCCTCCAGCCCGACCGACATGCGCAGCAGCCGGTCGCTCACGCCCGAGGCGTGGCGGTCCCCCTCGGCCACGATGCGGTGGCTGATGGAGGCCGGGTGCTGGATGAGGGTGTCGACGCTGCCCAGGCTGACCGCCGGGGTGACCAGCCGGACCGAGGCGATCACCTCGTGCGGGTCGCCGGCCGTCTCGAAGGCGACCATGGCGCCGCCGATCCGCGGGTAGTGCACCCGCAGGACGCGCGGATCGGCCTCGAGCCGCCGGGCGAGCTCGGCGGCGCTCGCGGAGGCCGCCCGCACCCGTACGGGAAGGGTCGAGAGCCCGCGCAGCAGCAGGTACGCGGCCAGCGGGTGCAGGACCCCGCCGGTCGCGAACCGCACCTGGCGCAGCTGCCGCGCGAACTCCTCGTCGCAGGCGACGACCCCGCCGAGGACGTCCCCGTGGCCGCCGAGGTACTTGGTGGCGCTGTGCAGGACCAGCCGGGCGCCGCTCTCGGCCGGCCGCTGCAGGACGGGCGTCGCGAAGGTGTTGTCGACGAGCAGCGGCACCTCCCCGCAGGAGTGCGCGGCGGCGCGCAGGTCGATCTCCGCGAGGGTCGGGTTGGCGGGCGACTCGATCATGACCAGACCGGTGTCCGGGCGGATGGCGTCCGCTATGCCCGCGGGGTCCACCCAGGTCACCTCGGTGCCCAGCAGCCCGCTGGTCAGCAGGTGGTCGCTGCACCCGTAGAGGGGCCGTACGGCGACCACGTGACGCAGGCCCTGCATCCCGCGCACCAGCAGGCAGGCGGACAGGGCGGCCATCCCGCTCGCGAAGGCGACGGCGCTCTCCGTGCCTTCGAGCCGGGCGAGGGCCGTCTCGAACCGGGCGGTGGTCGGGTTGTCCAGCCGGGCGTACACCGGCGGGCCCTCGGGCCGGGCTCCGGTGGTGGCGAATTCGTCGATGCGGGCGGCCTCCGCCCGACTGTCGTACGACGGGTACGTCGTCGACAGATCGAGCGGAGGCGCGTGCAGTCCGAGCCCGGCGAGGTCCTCGCGTCCGGCATGAACCGCTTCGGTGGCCAGTGACCGTCGTACGGTCGGGGCGTTCGTCTCCATGGGCCGTACTGTGCTCAGCTGATCGGCCTTGGCGGGAAAACCCCGTGCTACGTTCGGCCAATGTCCGAATCTGTCGCACTGGACCCGGTCGATCTGCAGATTCTGCGGCTTCTGCAGAACGACGCCCGGACCACGTACCGCGATCTCGCCGCCGAGATCGGCATCGCCGCGTCGACCTGTCTGGACCGGGTCGCCCGGATGCGCCGCTCCGGCATCATCCTCGGCAACCGGCTCAGCCTGGATCCGGCCAAGCTCGGGCGCGGCCTGGAGGCACTGCTCCTCGTCCAGGTGCGCCCGCACCGCCGCGAGCTGATCGGCCCCTTCGTCGAGCGCGTGCGCTCGCTCCCGGCCTCGCGGGCCGTCTTCCACCTGACCGGGCCCGACGACTACCTCGTACACGTGGCCGTTTCCGATCCCGGCGAGCTCCAGCGGCTGGTCCTCGACGAATTCACCTCGCGCCGGGAAGTCGCCCGCGTGGAAACCAGGTTGATCTTCCAGGAGTGGGACTGCGGACCCCTGCTCCCCCCTACGTCAGCAGGCTGAGGCCGGTTGGTGATGACGCGGACCCTTCCCGCATACGAAGATGTCCACATGTCAGACATCCTCACCGGCAACGGTTCCGCACGGCTGCCCCGCCAGGTCGCCGACGCTTACGTCGACGAGCTCATCGCCATCGACCCGATCACGGGCACCTACCTCGGTGTCGCCGAAAGCTCCGGCAAGCTCCCGGACCTCTCCCCCGCGGGCCGCGCCGCGGCCGCCGGGCTCTCCCGCGCCACGCTCGCCCTCCTGGACGCCGCCGAGCGGCAGCCGGGCGCCGACAGCGATGTCGAACGCCGCTGCGCCCGCCTGCTGCGCGAGCGGCTGACCGCCGAACTCGCGGTCCACGAAGCCGACGAGGACCTGCGCGCGGTCAGCAACATCCACTCCCCCGCGCACGCGGTCCGCGAGGTCTTCACCCTGACCCCGGCCGACACGGACGAGGACTGGGCCGCCATCGCCGAGCGGCTGCGCGCCGTGCCGGCCGCCTACGCGGGCTACCGCGAGTGCCTCGCGCTCGGCCTGGACCGCGGGCTGTTCGGCAGCCCGCGCCCCACCGCCACCTTCATCGAGCAGCTCACCGGCTGGGCCGGCGAGGACGGCGCCGACCGCGCCGACCGCGCCGACGGCGAGCCGGCCGGCGGCTTCTTCGCCGGCTTCGCCGCGGGCGGCCCCCAGGCCCTGCGCGCCGAGCTCGACGAAGCCGCGGCCGCCGCGACCGCCGCCGTCGTGGAACTGCGCGACTGGATGCGCGACGTGTACGCCCCCGCCGTCCAGGGGCAGCCCGACCCCGTGGGCCGCGAGCGCTACGCCCGCTGGTCGCGCTACTTCAACGGCACCGACCTGGACCTCGACGAGGCGTACGCCTACGGCTGGTCGGAGTACCACCGGCTGCTCGCCGAGATGAAGCAGGAGGCGGCCAAGATCCTGCCGGGCGCCGGCCCCTGGGAGGCGCTGCGCCACCTGGACGAGCACGGCACCCACATCGAGGGCGTGGACGAGGTCCAGGCCTGGCTGCAGGGCCTCATGGACGAGGCCATCGAGAACCTCGACGGCACCCACTTCGAGCTCGCCGAGCGGGTCAAGCGCGTGGAGTCGCGGATCGCCCCTCCGGGCGGCGCGGCGGCCCCGTACTACACGAACCCGTCGGAGGACTTCTCCCGTCCGGGGCGCACCTGGCTGCCGACGATGGGCCAGACCCGCTTCCCCGTCTACGACCTGGTCTCCACCTGGTACCACGAGGGCGTTCCGGGCCACCACCTCCAGCTGGCGCAGTGGACGCACGTCGCGGACCAGCTCTCCCGCTACCAGGCCAGCGTCGGCCTGGTCAGCGCCAACGCCGAGGGCTGGGCGCTGTACGCGGAGCGGCTGATGGACGAGCTGGGCTACCTCAAGGACGCCGAACAGCGCCTGGGCTACCTGGACTGCCAGATGATGCGCGCCGCGCGGGTCATCGTGGACATCGGCATGCACCTGGGCCTGGAGATCCCGGCGGACTCCCCGTTCCACCCGGGCGAGCGCTGGACGGTGGACCTGGCGCAGGAGTTCTTCGGCCTGCACAGCGGCCGGCCGGCGGACTTCGTCGAGAGCGAGCTGACCCGCTACCTCTCCATGCCGGGCCAGGCCATCGGCTACAAGCTGGGCGAGCGCGCCTGGCTGCTGGGCCGCGACAACGCCCGTGCCGCGCACGGCGACTCCTTCGACCTGAAGGCGTGGCACATGGCGGCGCTGTCCCAGGGTTCGCTGGGCCTCGACGACCTGGTGGACGAGCTGTCCAAGCTCTGAGCCCCCGGTGCCCGCCGCGCGGACGGTCCGGCCGGCCCCCTCCGGGGAGGGCGTCCGGACCGTCCACCGCCCGTCGGCGCGAAGGCCTCAGCCCGTCCCGGCGGCCGCGCGGTGGCGCACGACCGAGCCGCCGCGCTGTTTGACGATCTCCAGCTGGGCCTGCACCCGGGTCCGCAGATCGGCGACGTGGCTCACGATGCCGACGCTGCGGTCGCGTTCGCGCAGCGAGTCCAGGACGTCGAGCACCTCGTCCAGCGCCTGGTCGTCCAGGCTGCCGAAGCCCTCGTCGATGAAGAGGGTGTCGAGCCGCATGCCGCCCGCCTCGTCGGTGACCACGTCGGCCAGGCCCAGCGCGAGCGCGAGCGAGGCGAAGAAGGTCTCGCCGCCGGACAGGGTGGAGGTGTCCCGCTCGCTGCCCGTCCAGGCGTCGACCACGTGCAGGCCGAGCCCGGAACGGCCGCGTCCGCTCGCCTTGGCGTCGGAGTGGACCAGGGTGTAGCGGCCGCCCGACATCCGCAGGAGCCGCACCGTCGCGGCGGCGGCGACCTGCTCCAGCCGGGCCGCCAGCACGTACGCCTCCAGCCGCATCTTGCGCTCGTTGTCGGCGGAGGTGCCCGCGGTGAGCCCGGCGAGACGGGCCACCCGGTCGTAGGCCTCGCGCAGCGGGCCCAGGGCGCGCAGTTCCTGCTCGGCCTGCCGGGAGAGCCCGTCGAGGTCCTTGCACCGCACCCGGGCCGCGTCCACGGCGGATCCCGCGGTACGCAGCTTCGCGGCGGCCCGGGCGGCGTACGCCTCGGCCTCCTCCGGCGCGGCCGGGGGCCGGGCCGCCGCGGCGGCGGTGTCGCCCTCGCCGAGGCGGTCGGCCAGCATGGCCTCCTCCGCCTGCCAGGCGTCAGCCCGGCGCTGGAGCGCGGTGCGCTCGTACTCCGGGAGGACGGCGTCGGCCGCTTCCTCCGTGGTGTCGAAGCCGGCCTTGAAGGCGGCGTCGGCCAGCTGGTCGTCGGCCTCCTTCAGCCGGGCCGCGGTGGTTTCGGCCCTCCGCAGCGAGGCTGCGGCGGCGGTGACCATGCGGACCCGGTCCTCGAGCACCCCGGCCCGGGCCGCGACACTGGGCGCGTCCGCCCGTACCAGGGCCAGCTCCGCCTCCAGCGCGGCCTGTTCCCGGTCGAGGCCCTCCCGGCGGGAGGCCCGCGCGCCGGCCCGGACCTCCGCCTCCAGCCGGTCGGAGCTGCGCACGGCGTGCTCCCGCTCGGCGCGGGCGAGCCGCTCGCGGGCGGTGTGCAGTCCGGCGGCCGCGGCGTGGGCCTCGGCGTGGCGGGAGCTCAGCTCGGAGGTGAGGTCCAGCAGTTCGGCGGTGGTGGCCTCGCCCGCGGCGGCAGCGGCCTCGGCGCGGGCCTCCCGGACGGCGGCCAGTCTGCGCTCGACGCCGGCCCTGCGCTCCTCGGCCCCCTCGAAGCGGGCGTGCGCCGCGTCCTCGGCGGCCCGGTCGACGTGGCCGGGTGCGGGGCGGGCGGGAGCGGGGTGCTCCGCGGCCCCGCACACCGTGCACGGCTCGCCCTCGACCAGGGCCGCGGCCAGCTCGGCGGCGATCCCGCGCAGCCGGGTCTCCTTGAGCTCCAGCCAGCGCTCCCGGGCCGAGGTCGACTCCTCGCGGGCGGTGAGCAGTTCGCCCGAGGCCCGCTCGGCGTCGGCGTCCAGGGCGTCGCGCCGCCGGGCGGCGTTCAGGTGCATCCGGGCGGGTTCGAGCTTGCCGGCGAGCTGCTCGGCCAGCGTCGCGGCCTGCTGGGCGGCGTCCGCGCGCCCGGCCAGCGCGGCCCGGGTGGCCTCCCAGCGGCCGAGCCACTCGGCGGTCTCCTGCTGCTGCTCCTCGGCGGCCCGCGACTCCCTTTCCAGGTCGGCCCGTTCGCGGCCGATCTCGGCGCTGCGCTGCTCGGCGCGGCGGGCGGCCCCGAGGGCTCCGAGGTCTTCGCGCAGCCGCTGCTCGACGGCGGCCAGCTGCTCGGCGCCGGCCTCGGCGAGCTGCGGCGGCAGCTCCGCGCGGGCCACGGACTCGGCATGCGCGGCGGCCATGTGGGCGCCGGCCGCGGCTCCGCGCAGTTCCAGGGCGGGGGCGACGAGGGCTCCGCGCCGGGCCCGGTCGAGCAGGGCGCGCACCCGCTCGCGCTCCGGGGCGGCCTCGGCGAGCAGGGCCGAGCGGCGGGCGGTCTCGGCGTGCCGGCGCTGCAGCCGGTCGAGCTCCCGCGCGTCCTCGGCGGCCCGCCGGGCCGCGGCGTACCGCCCCTCGACGGCGGCGAGGGCGTACTCGGCGACGGTGAGCCGCTCCCGGGCGGAGCAGCGCGCGACGGCGGCCCAGGCGCGGATCGCACCGGCGAGCCCGGGGTCGCCCGGCTGGTGCCGGGGCAGCGGCCAGGCCCGCAGGTCGGCCGCGGTCCCGGCGGCCTGCGCGAGGCGCTGGGCGGTGTGCAGCACCCGCTCGTCACCGGCGCGGACCTTGGCCTCGGCGCTGCGGCGCCGGTCGCCGAGCAGGGTCTCGACGGCGGCGAAGCGGCGGGTGTCGAAGAGCCGGCCCAGCAGCCGGCCCCGCGCCACCTCGTCGGCCCGCAGGAAGCGCGCGAACTCCCCCTGGGGCAACAGCACGACCTGGCAGAACTGCTCGCGGCTCATGCCGAGCAGCTGCTCGATCTCCTCGGCGATCTCCTGGTGGGAACGGCTCAGCGCGCGCCAGTGTTCCCCGTCGTACTCGCGCAGCCAGCTCTGCGCCTTGTCCTTCGTGGTGCCGGCGCCGCGCTTCTTGGGCCGGTCCTGCTCGGGGCGCCGGGTGATCTCCAGGCGCCGCCCGCCCGCGGTGAGTTCGAGGGTGACCTCGGTCGGGGTGTCAGCGGCCGCGTGGTCGCTGCGCAGGCTGGTGCCGGGGGCCTGGCGGGAGCCGGGGACCGAGCCGTAGAGGGCGTAGCAGACGGCGTCCAGGACGGAGGTCTTGCCCGCGCCGGTGGGGCCGTGCAGCAGGAAGATCCCGGCGCCGGAGAGGCCGTCGAAGTCGATCTCCTGCGGTTCGGCGAAGGGGCCGAAGGCGGTGATCCGCAGCCGGTGCAGCCTCATCGGTGGGTCTCCTGCCGGCCGTCGTCCACCCGGACGTCCTCGAAGGCGCCCTGGAGCACGGCCCGTTCGGCTTCGTCCGCGAAACCGCCGCCGCCGCGCACGTGGGTGACGAAGTCCTCCGCGATCTCCTGGTCGCTGCGGCCCTTGAGGCGCTGCGCGTAGCTGCCCGCCCCGTCCTGCGCGCGGCCCTCGGGGTCGAAGGCGAGGCTGAGGGTGTGCGGGAAGCGGGCGGCGAGCCGGGCCATGGGGTCCTCGGGCCGGACGGGGTCGGTGAGGGTGGCCTCCAGCCAGCAGTCCTCGTACCGGGCGTACGCGCTCTCGGAGAGCAGCTCCTCCAGCGGCCCCCGGACCCGGGCGAGGCCGCGGGGCACGGGGGTGTCGACGCGTTCGGCGCCGGCGATCTCCCCTTCCGGTCCCAGTTCTACGAGCCACATGGTCTTGCGGTGGTCGGTCTCGGAGAAGGAGTAGGCGAGCGGGGAACCGGAGTAGCGGACCCGTTCGTTGATCGTCTGGCAGCCGTGGAGGTGGCCGAGGGCGGCGTAGTCGACCCCGTCGAAGACGGAGGCCGGCACGGCCTCGACCCCGCCGACGGCGATGTCGCGCTCGCTGTCGCTGGCCTGCCCGCCGGTCACGAAGGCGTGGGCGAGGACGATCGAGCGGGTTCCGGGAGCACGGCCGGCCAGGTCGGCCCGGATCCGGTCCATGGCCGCGCCCAGGACCGCCTCGTGGCTCACCTTGCCGGCGCCGAAGTCGTCCTTGACCAGTGCGGGCTCCAGGTACGGCAGCCCGTACAGCGCCACGTCACCGTGTACGTCGGCCAGCACCACGGGGTCGGCGCACCCGGCGGGGTCGGTCCTGAGGTGGATCCCGGCGCGGCCGATCAGCCCGGCCCCGACCCCGAGGCGGCGCGCGGAGTCGTGGTTCCCGGAGATCATCACGGTGGGCACGCCGAGGTCGGCGAGCCGGTGCAGGGCCTGGTCGTACAGGGCGACGGCGGGCAGCGGGGGCACGGCCCGGTCGTAGATGTCACCGGCGACGAGGACGGCGTCGACCTCGTGCTCGCGGACGGTCTCCACGAGGTGGTCGATGAAGGCGGCCTGGGCGCCGAGCAGGTTCACGCGGTGGAAGGACCGCCCCAGGTGCCAGTCGGAGGTGTGCAGAATCCTCAAGATATCGCTCCGACCTGCACGTTTACCGTTCCTCCGCCTCCGAAACCAGCACCGAACCAGCACGGGCGCCGTGGTCAGCACCAACCACGCTAACGCCAGTCAGCACCTGATCCATCACAGACCTCAGTCTGCCACCGGCGTCCGGGGTCAGGTGACCATAGATGTCAGCGGTGATCTGGATCGTGGCGTGCCCCAACCATCGGGAAACCTCCAGCAGCGACACGCGGCCGGCGATGGCGCTGCTGGCAAAGAAATGCCGCAGTGTGTGGGCCGTCCAGGATTCATCGCCGAAGCCAGCCTTCTTGACCGCATTCCGGAAGTCGATCCGGTAGTTCGAATCCAGCACCTCGCCACCCTGATGGGTGTGCATGAGATAGCCGTCGCGACCGAGGCCGTGCTTGTCTACATGCCGCCTTACAGCATCCAAGACAGAGGGAGGAACAGGCACATCGCGCCACTCGCCCTCTTCACGAGCCTTCAGCGGCGACAGCTCGGCTACATATACACCGGCCCGCTGAAGTCTCACGAACTGACGACGGAGCCTAACTGTCCCCCCCTCGAAATCCGCATGCCGCAGGGCCAAGACTTCACCAATTCGCAGACCGCAACCCGCCATCAGCCAGATGGAGATTGCCCAGTCTGGGCGGATCTCCCCCGCAACGGACATGACCGCCTTGCCATCCGGAAGAGATTTCTCGTCAACCCGCTTGGTCTTAACCTTCGGTAGCGCGGCACGAGCCACTGGCGATTCAGGTATTCGCTTTTCGTTAACTGCGGAGTTGAATAGCGACCGCAGCGGAACCATCATCGAATGATAGACAGTTCTACGCGAGAGACCCCGCTCAACCATGGCAGTACACATAATTTCAACATCGCGGGCCGTGACGCTAATCAACGACTTCGAGCCAAGATGAGGAATCAGGTGGAGTCTGAAGAATCGGGCATAATTCTGCTTGGTGGTATCTTTAATTGCTCGGCGCGCCAACCAATCGACCGCATACACACTGACGAGGATCTTCCCGGCATCGGGATCCAGATAAACATGTTCACGCTTGTCATTCTCGACCTTCACACCGTAATCTGCCGCCTCCCGCTTAGAAGGAAGGGTCTTCTCCCGCTGCCGCCCCGTTCGACCTCCCGGCTCCCGGTATCGAACGGTCCAGGAATGCCCAAACCGCACCTTTTCGCATGGGAAATTATGGTTCTTCTCATCCACCTTGCATTTTTGGAACACCGCCGCCAAAACCTTGCCCCCTGTCCACCTGTGGCCCACACAGCTATTTAGCCATACCGCGAATCGAGATAAGCCACGATATCGCGCTCTCGAAACCGGAGCAGGCGCCCGACCTTTTGCGCTTCAATTCCCCAGGTTCGATATTTGTTCTTGACTGTTACCTCGCTCACTTTTAGCCATCCGGCAACCTCTGCAGGCGTGAGGAGTCGATTACTTCCTCCCGGCACTCCATCTCCAATATTCCGGGCAGCCACAATATCCACCATCATTCATCCGAGTGCCGGAGATATGCTGCACCCAAGGGTCCATGCAACTCGCCGAACCGCCATCGAGCGATGGGAGACAAGCCTCGCCACGTCGAACATGGCGCATGGATCCAACAGCAGCTGTGGGCAACCAGTCGGGTTCATGCATCCGCATGGCTCCACCGCCAAGCACAGCCACTGCGAACAGATCCAATGATCCGGAAAATCTGGGATTTACGAATTCACGGATCGAGTGATATTGATCCGAAACGCTTTGAGTTCAGGCTCGTTGACGGTGTGTGAGTGATCTGGTGGGGGATGCGCGGGCCTGGTCGCCGGATGCGCAGGAGGCCGCGCGGTTGCTGGCGGTGTCCGCGCTGGTGGACTCGCCGCCGAAACCCGCAGATTCTTCCACAGACGCCAGCGTCAACCACACATCGTCCGCGGCTACTTCGGCGGCCCGCACGTCCGCTACGTCCTGAACGAGAACCCTTTGAGTTTCTGATCAATATGAGCGTGAAGCGCCCCGCATTGGCTGCCAAACGTCTGAGAACCGGCCGGTGCTGGGCCGGCGGTAGGTCAATGGCGACGCTGGCCGCGATGGGGATAGCGGCGGCCGGGGATTGAGCGGGCGCTGGTTGCTGCCCCTCAGTCAGGGAGCGCCCGGCCGGAACGCAGAGTTCAGCAGAGTGGGGCACCTGGGGTGCTTCGCCTGTGAATTCGGCGGTCCGGTGGTGGGGTGGCGCGAGCGTCTCGCTGTGAGAGTGTCCGGCTGCCTGAGGATGGACCACGCAGATAATGGAAGTGATCGTCACCGCGGTGAGAATGCAGACGGCCAGCGCGCTCCGCATTCGACCATTTGCAGCGCAGAGAATCTTGAGAGGGTGGAACGGCACAGTTCCTCCGTGCGGTGCCCCTTCTCGTTAACTCCGAAGAAGGAAGCAGACAGAGATCGATCAGGTCGGGGAGGTGCCGTCGACAGTCCCGTTCAGATTTATGAACCGTATGGGTGCGGGGGGTCCGATTCCACCGGACGCACCGAAGATGGCGGCTGATTTCAGCCACAGAGTTCAACGGGGTGTCGACCAGCTTGAGGAGAGACCCAAGACCTAGATCCGCAGGACCGCCGGCCCTCTTGAGGCCGCCGAGGACGGAGAGTTCGCCCGGTTGCCGGTCGCAGGGGACTGGTGCGAGACCTGACCGCAGCACATGCCATCACCGAGAACATCCGAACAGGCAATCTGCGCGGCAGCACCCTGTTGTGACTGTCCAGGCATGCACTGCTCGGCCGGATGTTCCGACGATTCTGCGGCGACTTCATTCACCACTGCAGGGGACTGGACCGCAGCCTGCGAAATCTCGACGGTATCGGCAGGTGCATGGCTGGAATTCGATACTGCCATGGACGGGCCGGTGGAGTGGTGCGGAGAATTCTCGGCGCTGACGCCGTGTGAGTACACCAGGCCGAGCATCAGCAGGGTCAGCCAAAGGGCGCGCAGCGGACCAGTGGACACCTGGGTCCGCAGAACACCGATGGGTGACCGCGCCGTAATCATGCCGTGATCGTAGCCGATTCCGCAGCCCCGACTGCAACTGCCCTCTGAGTGGGGCGAGTCAGCGAAGGCGTGCGAGGGTGAGGCGTGACGCGAACCGGCCGAAGAGGGGCAGGATTCCGGCCGAATAGCTACCGCGAAGGGGCCGGCTACCCTCTCGGAGCCGACTTCGATCCGTGCGTTCCGTGAGAGGGCAGAAGTCTGGGTGATGGGCATGCCTGGGTCGGATGGCCTGGCGCGTGCGATTGGGGCCAACGGCCATTGAGAACATGGCAGGGGCCCGAGCCGCGCGTACGCTGCCCGGGCCGGCGGATCATCGGTGCTCAGGCGAAGTGCGCGGTGATGCGCTGGAGCGGGACGAACTTGAAGTTCTGGTTACCGCTGCTGCCCGGGGTGCCGTTGGAGCCGTCCTGGCAGATGAAGACGCCCTGGGGGAAGGCCGGGCCGAGGTTGGCGGCGGTTGCGTCGATGCCGTCGGTGTCCTCGCAGTCGTCGGCCGCGGTGCCGTTGGCGACGGAGAAGCGGCCGACGTAGGCGCGGGTGGTGCGGTCGTAGACGGTGAAGTCGTCGCTGCCCTGGGAGGAGACGTAGATGCGGTTGCCGGCGGCGGCGATGCCCTCCGCGTCGGCGGTGATGTGGCCGCCGGCCCCGGTCGAGTCGAGCTTGGTGCGCAAGGTGCCGGCGGTGGGTTCGGCGCCGTACACCCAGACGCCGACGTCCTCCTCGCCGAGGTAGAGCTTGCCGGTGGTCTCGTCGGCGTAGCAGCCCTCGACGGCGGATCCCGCGTCCCACAGGCGTACAGAGGTCGCGGTCACGGAGTCGCCGTTCACGGCCAGCTCCCACTGCTCGACGCGGCCTGAGGTGGAGTTGGGGAAGGCGTACAGCTTCCCGGAGGCCGGGGAGGTATAGAGGCAGATGCCGTGGGCGGTGACCTCGGTGGGTACGTCCTTCAGGCGCTTGAGCTGCCGGGTCGCCGGGTCGCCGGGTCGATGCGGTAGATGTGCATGGCGCCGTTGCCGCCGGCGGCCTCGTCGTCCGCGGAGACGACGATGTTGCCGCGCAGGTCGACGTTGTTGCCGTAGTCGCCGGCGATCCGCTGGATCCTGGTGCCGGACAGGTCGTAGACCTCCAGTGCGCCCTTCTTGTCCGTGGCGACGACCACGGACTTGGCGGGGTCGGTCGGGTGGACCCAGCTCGCCGGGTCGTCGGCGGCGTCCCCACTGTGCGAGACCGGCGCGGTCTCTACGCTCGCGGTGACGGAGACGGAGGCCGCGTGCGCGGGCGCGGCCGGTATGGCCAGGGCAGCCAACGCGACAGCGGGAAGGGCGGCCGTACGGACAGAAACGGCGAAGGACACCGGGTTTCCCTTCCATTGCGAATGCTGGACAGGGGGAGGGTAGGGAAGTGTTGCGAGCGTGGTGTGAACGGGAGTTGAACCGGCTGCGGCCGACCGCCCGGGCCGCGTGAACGCGGCCTGGCGAGGATTCGGTGCCGGTTCTTCCACACGGTGGCGACTGACGGGCGCGGGATGCCGCCCGGGCCGTCGGGCCAGTGGGAGGCGAGGTTCTCGGTGGTGGAGCCGTCGGCCTCGCCGGGGTGCTGGGCGGTGATGAGGATGCGGTCGCCCGTGACGATCGGGCCGCCGGTCTCGGCGGCCTTGGGGACGGTGAGGAACTGCTTGACGTGACCCCGCTCCGGGCCCTTGACCGGGACGGCGAAGAGGCCGTCGTTGGAGCCGAGGGCACCGCCGTCGGTGGCGAGCCACAGGTTGCCGTGCTCGTCGAAGGCAATGGTGTCCGGGCCGGAGATGGCGCTGACCTGGGACTTGTCGTAGCCCGCGAAGTACGCCGAGGGGCCGGCGGGGCTGCCACAGACCAGCATCAGGCGCCCGCGGAAGGTCTTGGCGGCGGCGTCAGAGCGGTGCTCGTCGAGCTCCAGGATGTGGCCGTGCTTGTTGCCCTTGCAGGGGTTGCCCTCGTCCGGGCCGGCCTTGCCGGTGGCACCGCGTCGCACTCCTCGCTGTGCTCTCCGTTGCGGCCACCTGCTTCGCCCTGGCGGTGTCAGGGGAAGGCCCCACCCGACCGCTCTCCAGGCCGGTCCCGAGCAGCAGACCGGCGTCACGTCTACGCACATAGCGCCCACAATGCACGTCGCTTATGTCGCGAGGCCACCTCTGCAAGGCCCTGACCTGCGGTTATCTTCCACCTGTTCTCGCTGGATCTGATTCTTGTGACCCACCACGTGGAGTGCGTGGCGATCCTTGAACCGGTCGCGAAGGGCCTCTCGCATCAGGTTGTGACCCTGCTGCGAGAGGCACCCATTTTCGCGTTGGGCGACCAAGCCGGCCTGTATGTGACCCGCGCTCTGACCTTCCCTCTCCGAACACTCTCTATGACCTGCGTGCACGAGCCGGGCGTGCCGCTGTGGCCGAGGTGCTTCGGCGTAGTAAGAATTGACCTCC
Source organism: Streptomyces sp. ICC4 (assembly GCF_003287915.1). Lineage (NCBI taxonomy): Bacteria > Bacillati > Actinomycetota > Actinomycetes > Kitasatosporales > Streptomycetaceae > Streptomyces > Streptomyces sp. ICC4. The sequence continues at coordinate 2,508,094 of NZ_CP030286.1, forward strand.
AATTTCCGGGGTGATCTGAGGTGACTGGTGGATCAGGGGGCGCCATGCGTTAGCGTGGCAAGCGTTGATGGCGAGCCCCCGTGCTGGTTCGTGCTGACTTAGACAAGCGGTCCGATCAGTTCGGGAGCGGAATACCTGGATGGCACCGGCTTCAGGCCGCACATCTTCCGGACTGGAATTGTGTAGTCGGTGAACATGCCCGGGGTGCCGAGGAGCCCGTGTGCGATTGAATTTCGGGCGGCGTAGGGGAGAATTGGTCGTCCCACGCCTTCGGTTCTTCGCATGCCGGCGAGCGGATCTCACGGGGGCCTCGCGGCGGGTCAGGTGCAGGTTCGCCGATGCAGTTGGCTGTTGTGGGCGGGCCCTGTCTTGCGAAGCGTAAGCACGCGATCCGATCCTGCACCTCGGGGACACCGTGGACGATGCGGCCGGGGAGTGCTTCGACACGGTCGCGCGGGTTTTCGGCCTGCCCTATCCGGGCGGACCGGCGATCGACAGGGCGGCGCGAGGCCTGCTGCCGCCTGGCCGCGCGGTGGATTCAGAGGTGTCTCCGACTGGTGGGTGTCAAACGATGCGCAGAACCGGCCTGCTGTCGGGTGAGCCCAGGAGCCGGCGGACATGGGCGGGGTGCCACCCCAACTCATCGGCCAGGCGAGGGATGGTGAGGCCCTTCTCGCGTTCAGCGAGTTCGTATGCCTGTGTCAGCAGAGCGGGCTGTTCACCGGGGAAGCCATCGACCGGCTCCGCGGTGAAGCCGGGCTGGCCGTCGAGCGCGCGCAGCCGCTGATACCCGCGGCTCGCGGTGGCGTCGGAGATCATGCCCAGCTCGCGGCAGCGGTAGATGAGCGAGTCGACGCTGACCCCCCAGACCCGGCGGATCTCGGTGAGCTGAGTCAGGTCGAGGCGCCGAGGGAGTAGCGGTGCGATGCCGGCCGCCGGGGTCAGGAATTCCGCGGCGAAGGCATCGGCCTCGCGTTCTTGCCTGCTGTCGCCCGTGGCGTCACTGTGCAGGACGAGGTGACCCAGCTCGTGTGCTGCGGTGAAGCGGTGGCGGTACACGTCGTCGGTGCGGTTGTGCGTGAGGATCGCCACCGGACGGGCCGAGCGGGAGGAGAAGGCGTCGACGGTGCGAGCCGCCTCGTCCGCGGCCGGCAGGACCACCACGATGCCGTGGGCTTCCATGCGGCTGACCAAATGGGTCACCGGTCCGTCTCCGAGGTTCCAGCGCTTCCGCAACTCGCGCGCGGCCGCTGCCGGATCGCGAGGCAGATCGATCCCGGGGTGGACCTCCCCGCCTGCGAAGCCCGGGAGGTCGACGGGCGGGAGCTGGACCCTCTTCTCCAGTGCGTACGTCAGCTCCCACACCTGCTCGGCGAACGCGAGGGCGCGTTCACGCTGCGCCTTGGGCGTGCTCCGCAAGGCCCGGAAGTACGCCATGGAGGCATCGAGCCGGTTGCTGGGCCGGCCGGCGATGAAGAAGGGCAGCGGCACGTCGAGCGCGGCGGCGAGCCGCGGGAGGAGATCCGGGCGGGGCTTGGCCACGCCCGTCTCGTACTGACCCACTGCCGCGGGCGTCACGCCGAGGTGCTCTGCCACGTCCTTCTTCGTCATTCCCGCGAGGCGCCTGGCCTGAGTCAGGCGTACCGGGTCGAAGGCGTCGTAGACGGCGCGCGGACTCACACCGCGCTCTGCAATGCCGGGCAGCAGGGGCTGGTCAGTCTTCATCGTCCTCGTGGGCAAGTGGTTCGATCGGGTCCGGCTCGGTCATGGGCGGAACATCCCGCTTTTCCTCCACGTCCGGCCGCGCGAACAGGATCGGCACGGGCTGGTCGCCCGCGTCGAAGCTGACGTGCTCCGGCGCCGCGACCTGCTGTGGAACAGCGCTGAGCCTACGCCGGGTCGGCGTCGCAGGCAGGGGCAGGGGTTCGGGTGCGACGACCCAGTCGAGACTGCCCTGATCGTCGAGGAGGGAGGCCACGCCCCAGTACGGCTTGAGCAGGCCATGGGGGTTACAGGCGTACGGGACCAGCACCAGACGGGTGCCTTCGGGGAGGGCCGCCAGTTTGGGTCGCACCTCGACAGGGCCGTGGCCGAGATCCGCGTCGTCGAAGAGCGCGGCCTGGCGGGGCTCGGGGGCGAAGGTGAACAGCTCGCGGACGAACGGGCCAACGGAGGGCAGTTTCGCCTGGTGGACGCTGATGTCCTCGGTCGCGAAGCGGAACGGGTAGAGCAGCCCACGCTCGAGGTGGACGAGGTTGAAGGGGAAGCCGTTCGGCTTGAAGACTGTCGCCCCTTCGACGTCCTCGAACTGACGGGCCACCTGGCGGTACGAACCGGGCCAACGGGTCCAGCCGTAGGGGTGGTTGCTCTCGACATCGCCCTCGTGTTGAGCGGCGCGAGCGTTCTCCTGCATGTCGACGAGCGCTTGGCCGAGACGGTCGCGTACGAGGTCGACCCGGTCCTTGCCGAACAGGTCTACAGTCCAAGGAGGTTGTGCGTGGTTCACGTTCACCGGTCCTTCCCGATGAAGCACTTCCGAATGAAGCACAAGAACACGCTCGCTACTTTAGTTTGTCTCCACTATTTTGCACAACGTGATCCGCCCCTGCGGTGTCCAGGACCACCGCGGCCACGCTCAGAACGCTCAGGAGACCGCCTTGCTCGGAGGGAACCACTCTCGCTGGGCCGGGCTGGGCCCGGAACGCCTCGGACGCGACCATGACCGGACCTCCTTCACCCACTGAGGCGGGACTCGGACCCGGTGCTCCAGCCCCTCACTCGCCCGTGTCGGCGCTCCTCCCATCCTTCTCCCGCCCCGCCCGGGCGGGGCGGTGCCTCCGTCAGCGGCTGCCTGGCGGGCAGGCCCCCAGGGCTGCGGCGTGTGGGCCGCCGCCCGGCGGAGGCGGCACGTCGAGAGCGGCTGGGTTCACGGCGCGGGCTGATCTCGTGGTGCGAACAGGACCGTCCGTGTAGCGTCAGCGCCAGCTGTCATGGTTCCGAAGTACCGGTCGCCCGTGAGCGCACGTTCACGGGCGACTTTGCTGTTCACAGTCTCTGAGGACCAGGGCGATCACCTCCGGCTCCCGTACGGTGCGGGACCGATTTCGAGTCCCTTGGAGGACACATGGCCAGCGGAACCGTGAAGTGGTTCAACTCGGAAAAGGGCTTCGGCTTCATCGAGCAGGAGGGCGGCGGCCCGGACGTCTTCGCCCACTACTCGAACATCGCCAGCTCCGGCTTCCGTGAACTTCAGGAAGGTCAGAAGGTGAACTTCGACGTTACTCAGGGCCAGAAGGGCCCCCAGGCGGAGAACATCACCCCCGCCTGAGCCTTCCCTTGTCCTAACGGCGTGCTGCTGTGTCAGTGGCGTTGCCGGATGAAAGCCCGGCCGGCCCGGTTTTGCGGGCCGGGCTCTTGTAATGCACCCATGAGTCGGTTCCGGTCGCTGGACGGGAGCCTCTGGCGGGGGACGGCCGACGTCCATCGCCGCGCAGTCACGTAACACTGCGGGGTACATCAGCGAGTGCGAGAGGCACGCCACAGGTGGCGGTTCATAGGTATCGCCAGGTCGGGGTCTCGTTCCGGGGGCGGGAACTGGTGGGACGACCACTGCCCTTCGGGGAGCGAGGGTGTGGACTGCTGATGGCTCTTCGCCGTCCCAGCGCGCTGCAGGTCGGTTCCGCCTCGTCGGCCGATGCGGGTGAGGGTTCCAGTCGCACGTGGTCGTGCGCCTTCGCTGGCAGATCGGCAGGAAGAGGTACGGCGTGATGGTGGCACCCGACCGGATGGACATGCGTCTGCGGTCCCTGCGGCTGGTGGAAGTGCAGCGGATGGCGATGGTCCGCTCCGGGCCACACACCGTGCTTTCGTCCAGCCAGGAACCGCCGGACCGCGTGATCGGCGAGGACGACATCGTCGTGGTGGATCTCGGTCCGCTCCTCGCCGGGCACGAGACGGATTTCGCTCGTACCGTCGTCCTCGGTGACGACCCGGGCAGGCATCAGCTCGTCGAAGACCTGGCCAGGGTGGGCGTGGCAGCCCGTGAGGCGTTCCTCAGGGATGACGGCATCACCGGCAGGCAGCTCCACGCCTAGGTGCGGGCCCTGGCCGCCAAGTCGAGCTGGGCGCTGGGTACTTGGTAGACCGGCCGCATGTGCGGTCAGGCCTTGGCCATCGGCTCCTCCGGTCTACAATCTGATTCCTTCGTCGGCCCAGACGCCCACTGGATTCTGGAGGTCCGGCTGGTCGACGAGTACCGCGGCTTCGGTGGTTCGTTCAAGCAGCTCCTTGACCTGGTCTGACCCCGCCGTCATCGCGCGACGGTGAGGGTGCGAGGCCGGGCACCTGGTACGGTGCGCAGCCCGCTGTGTGACGGCGGATGGTCAAGCGGTGTGGCGACCTCGGTTGTTGCGGTCCGGGCAGTGGAGGAGCTGCGCGATAGCCGGCCCCCAGCGCAGCTTGGTCACGGTCGACCCCGCACCGCGGGCCACGTGAGGCCGCCCCTGAGGGAGACGGCAGCCACTTGGGCGGGTCGTGGACCGCCTTGCTGCGCGCTGAGCCTACGCCGCCTTCCTTCTCCGCCGCCGGCCACATCCAGGCCCCAACTGGGTGCTGGGAGAAGTCCAACTCCCGGGCGGCGGCCCGACCTGTGGTCGATGCGCCGCGAACCGCGCCGCCCGGCCGACGCCTGAGCGACGGCCGGTCGGGGAAAGGGTCTGCCTCTTTCCTGGCCGTCGCCCACCGCAACCGCATCGAGAAGTAGGGGGAGTTCGGCCGGACGTCGCCGGAAAGTACCCGACGCCCTCTGGCGGACGCGCGTAGACCTGCGGCAGCATCTCCCTTGCTCGATCGGCACCTCCGTTCCGCCTGCACCGCCGTCCCAACCGTCACGGTCATCAGCAGGAGGCCCTTCCGATGAAACTCCGCTCCGTCCTCACCGCCCTCGCCGTCGTCCTCGGCGCGCTCTTCGCCCCCGGAGTCGGCGTCCTGGGCGGCGCCACCGAAGCCAGTGCGGCCACCAAGGTCAGCCACGCCACCGCGACCTCCATGTTCCGCAACTCCGGTATCACCTGGTCCTCGTCCGGCGGCTGCTCGAACCGCAACAACCCGAGCTGCACGTCCTTCGAGCAGCTCAACCTCGCGACCGCGCAGGGCGCACAGACTCTCAAGGGCGCCAGCGGCTGCGGCCTGAACGTCACCGGTGGCACCGAGGTCGGGCACGCGGGCGGCACCTACTCGCACTGGAACGGCTACAAGCTGGACTTCGGCAAGACCTCCTGCCTGGGCAACTACGTCAAGAACACCTTCACCTACATCGGCGTGCGCGGCGATGGCGCCCCGCAGTGGAAGTCAGGGGCCGGCAACGTCTACGCGGACGAGGGCAACCACTGGGACGTGACCTTCTACAACTGCGGCGGCTGCTGAAGCCGCCGCCGCGACGCCGACTGGCGCGAGGCGTGCCCTAGCTAGGCTCGGCGGTGACAGTGCGCCGAACCACACGTGGGTGACGGCGCTGACGTAGCGCGCCCCGCACCGGTCCGAGGGCACCACCAGCTGCGCGCCCGCCTCGTCGAGGTTCTCCCCGTCGAGACGGGTGGCCAGCAGGACCGGGGCGCCGCCGAAGTCGGCGTCCAGTTCGGCCCAGGACAGGACGGTGTGGTGTCCGTCCCCGCCGCTGATCGCGAGCAGGAAGCGGCTTCGGTCCTTTCTCCGCCGGGCGTCGAACGCCGGTCCCGCGTCCGTGACCACGTCGCGCAGCAAGGGGCCCTCGAACACGTGGTGTTGGGGGCCGTTCGTCGCGCAGTCGAAGGTGACCTCGGCCCGGTGCTGTGTCCAGTCCCGCAGGTCCGCGACGCTCAGGGTCGCCGGGTGGTCCAGGTCTCCGTGCAGCATGAGTTTGGTCATGCGTAGGTCATGCCCGGGGTCGTTCGTTCCGGAACCTCATCTGCAAGTTTGAGTGCTTGATGCAACCTGCAGGTGTGGCATATTTATTCGTTCCTACCTTGCATCTTCTGGTGAATCTTCTGCCAGACGATGTCGCGTGTCACCGGCAACTCGGTGAAGCGGATCCCGGTCGCGTCGCGCAGGGCGTTGGCGAAGGCGGGGGCCACCGGGTTGAAGGGGCTCTCGGACATGGACTTGGCGCCGAGCGGGCCGATGGCGTCGGAGGTCTCCATGAAGTGGACCTCGGTGCGCGGGACGTCCGCGTACTGCGGGAGCCGGTAGCGGCGGAACGCGGCCGTGGTGACCTCCCCGCGCCCGTCCACCCGTACGGTCTCGAAGAGGGTGGCGCCCAGGGCCTGGGCGACCCCGCCCTCCACCTGCCCGCGGCACTGCATCGGGTTCATGACCTTGCCCGCGTCGGCCGCGTGGACGGAGCGGAGGATCTTCATCTCGCCGGTGTCCGGGTCGACGGCGATCCGGAACCACTGGGCGTTGAAGGCCACCGAGCGCGGGGAGCCGCCCCAGTGGCCGTCGGCGGCGATCTCCTCCAGCTTGCCCGTGTCGTACGCGGCCTCGTACAGCTCCTTGAGGGTGAGGACCCGGCCGGCGCAGTCGAAGGCCTCGGCCTGAAGCGTGCACAGGTGCCGGGCGATGCCCGTGTGGCGGGCCGCGAAGGTCTGGAGCCGCTCCGCGAGGGATCCCGCCGCCAGCATCACGGCCTTGCCCGCCACCACCGTGCCGGCCGAGCCGAAGGCGCCGGTGTCGTGGCGCACGACGTCGGTGTCGGACTGGCGGACGGCGATGCGGTCGACGGTGGTGTTCAGGGCTCCGGCGGTGATCTGCTTGTGGACGGTGGTGGTGCCGTTGCCGAACTCGGCCGTGCCGACCGCGATGTCGTACGTCCCGTCGCGCAGCAGGCTGACCCGGGCGTCGGCGTAGTGGCCGCCGGGAGGTCCGGTCGCGATCATGGCGACCGCCGTGCCCGTACCGGTGAGCCAGCCCTCGGGAACGTCCTGGTGGCTGCGGTCCTCGGCGATGGCCTTGCGGACGACGTCCATGCACTGCTTCATGCCGTACGAGGCGATGAAGAGGTCCTCCTCGTGGCCGATCGGGGTCACCATCGGGTCTCCGGGGCCGATGACGTTCTTCTCGCGCAGGGCGAGCGGGTCCATGCCGAGCCGGACGGCCAGCTCGTCCATCACCGATTCGAGGGCGAAGAGGACCTGGCCCAGGCCGTAGCCGCGGAAGGCTCCCGCCGGTACGCCGTTGGTGTAGACGGAGTACGCCTCCACCTGCTTGTTCGGCGCCTTGTAGACGGCGAAGGACTCGCCGACGCTGTGGAACATCACGGCCGGGCCGTGGTTTCCGTAGGCGCCGGTGTTGGAGACCACGCGGATGCGCAGCGCGGTGAGGGTGCCGTCGGCCTTGGCGCCGATCTTGATGGTGATCTTGAAGGGGTGGCGGGTGGTGGCCCCGTAGAACTGCTCGGCCCGGGTGAATTCGAGTTTCACCGGGCGCCGCAGCTTCAGGGCGGCGAGGACCACGATGTCCTCGGTGAGCATCTCCTGCTTGCCGCCGAACCCGCCGCCCACGCGGCCCGCGACGACGCGGACCTCGTCCTCGTTCAGGTCGTAGAGGGCGCACAGCGCACGCCGGGTCAGGAACGGCGCCTGGGTGGAGGAGCGGACGGTGATGCGCTCGCCCGGGGAGCCGTCCTCCTTTGGCTCGAAGTACGCGACGCTGCCGTGGGTCTCCAGGCTGGCGTGCTGCACGCGCTGGGTCTGGAAGGTCTCCTCGTAGACCACGTCCGCCTGCGCGTAGCCCTCCTCCATGTTCCCGAGGGTGTTGTGGATCTCGCCGCACACGTTGTTCTCGGCGCGGAAGATGCCCGACTCGGGTCCCTTGGGGTGGATGACGGGGGCGCCCGGCAGCATGGCCTCCTCCGGGTCGATCACGTACGGGAGTTCCTCGTACGTGACGACCACGCGGCGGCAGCCCTCCTCAGCCGCCTGTTCGCTGTCGGCGACCACGGCCGCCACGCGCTGGCCGACGAAGCGGACCACGTCGTCCAGGACGCGGGTGTCCATCGGGTCTTCGGTGGGGTGCTCGTGACGGGCGCTCGAATACAGCCGGTCGGGGGCGTCGTGGTGGGTGAACACGGCGTGCACGCCGGGGACCTGGAGGGCGTCGGTGGTGTCGATGGAGACGATGCGGGCGTGCGGGTGCGGGGAGCGCAGCAGCTTCATGTGGAGCAGGCCGGGGACTTCGACGTCGAAGGTGTAGCGGGCGGTTCCGGTGACGACCTGCGGGCCGGCGGGGGCGCCCAGGGACTTGCCGACGGCCTGGCCCGCTTCGGGGGTTTCGGTGTGCTTCACGCCGCGTACGGCGTCCTCGATGGCGCGGTATCCCGTGCAGCGGCAGATGTTGCCCTTGAAGGCGCGGGGGAGGTCGTCCAGCTTGCCGTCGTCGTGGGCGGTGCCCTGCTCGGCCTGGAGCGCGGCCGTGGTCATCAGGAAGCCAGCGGTGCAGAAGCCGCACTGGAAGCCCTGGGCGTCGAGGAACTTCTGCTGGACGGGGTGCAGCTCGCCGCCGGGAGAGCACAGGCCCTCGACGGTGGTGACGGCGCGGCCCTCGGCCCGGACCGCAGGGTAGAGGCAGCTGTGGACCGGCTGCCCGTCCACGTGGACCGTGCAGGCGCCGCAGTCCCCCTGGTCGCAGCCCTTCTTCACGCCGAACCAGCCGTGCTCGCGCAGGTAAGTGCGCAGGCACTGGCCGGAGCGGGGCTCGTCCTCGAAGCGCTGCTTGTTGATCTCGATCTCGTAGCTCATCGGGAGACCTCCTCGGCCGTGAGTTCGCGGCGGATCTCCTCCGCCAGGCGCAGCGCCATGTGCCGTCGCCAGGCGGGCAGTCCGTGGATGTCGTCGTACCACTCGTCGGGCCGGACGGTGTCGTCGATCGCCCGGCGCAGCTCGGCCGCCGTGGGCGGCAGCGCGAACCAGAAGCGGAAGGGGCGGGTGGTGGCGGCCGAGACCGTGACGGCGAGGGAGCCGTCCTGGGGGTCGTGGGCGCCGATGACGAGGGCGCCGGAGCGGCCGAGACCGTAGAGGGAGGCCTGCCGGAAGGCCGTACGGGAGTCCAGTGCGCGGGCGGGCAGCCGCACCGAGCGCAGCAGCTCGCCGTCGCGCAGGTCCTTGACGCCGGCTCCGCGGATGAAGTCGGTGACGGGCAGGCGGCGGGTGGCGCCGTCCTGGCCCTGGAGGAGGACGGTGCCGTCGAGGGCGGCGGTGAGGGAGATCACCGGGCCGGCAGGGAGGCCGTTGCAGAGATTGCCGCCGACGGTCGCCATGTTCCAGATCTTGAAGCTGGCGAGAAAGGCCCGGCAGCACTGTTCGAAGAGCGGCGCGGCCGTGGCGGGCAGGGTCCGGCCGAAGCGGGACAGCTCGGTGATCGTGCAGGTGGCGGCGATGTCCACGGAGCCGTCGGGCTGCCACGACAGGGGCGGCCAGCCCATCCGGGAGAGGTCGACGAGACGGCGGATGTGCGGCTGCGGCTCGGAGAAGAGGTACGTGCCGCCGCCGAGCCAGGCGTCACCCGGACGCCAGGGCTCCCGGCGGCGCGCGTCACGCACGTCGAGCACCGTGTTGAGATCCAATTCCAGCCACCAGCCTTTCTCGTCCGACGGCGAAGAACCGCGGCTACCCGCCAGTGAAGCAACGCGACGCGGTCGAAACGACTGGTCCCCGCCACGGAATCGCACAGCGTCGCGGCCCACGGTTCTGGACGATCAACCAAGAGGCTAACTGGCCGCTTGCGCTTGCATTTACGATGGCCATCCTCGTATTCACCTAGCGAATGTGGGGCACCGCCCACCGCAAGGAGTCCCTGCCATGCACGTCCTCGACCTGCTCCAGTCCGAGAATCTCGGCCTCACCCTGCTCTGGGGAGAGGAACCACTTCTCGGCCAGGACATCAGCGGGGTCACCGCCACTGACCTGGAGGACCCGGGGCGCTTCCTGGGGCCCGGGGAACTCGTCCTCAGTGGACTGGTGTGGTGGTCGCAGGGCGATCCGGCGAAGGCGGACCGCTTCGTGGCCGCCCTCGCGGAAGCCGGGGCCACCGCCCTGCTGGCCGGCGAGGAGACCCACGGCCGGGTCCCCGACGAGCTCGTCGCCGCCTGCCGCGCCCACCGGGTGCCCATCGCGGCCGTGCCCGCGACCACCAGCTTCCGGGCCGTGACCGAGGCCGTGTACCTGCGCCAGTGGGGCGACCTCAGCCGCCGCCCCACCCGGACCTTCGCACTCCCCGAGAACGTGCGCGCCGAACTGAGCCGGCTCCTGGAGAGCGGGGCCGGCCCCGCCGAACTGCTCGACCGGGCCTGCGCCCACCTGGGCCGGGTGAGCGGCTACCTGCTCACCGCCAGCGGCCGCACGGTCGCCCGCACCCCGTCCGCCCCCGAGCTGCCCGCCGGGCGGGCGGTGTCCGCCCCCGCGCGGGGCGGGGTCTGGCTGCGGATCGAGGCCGAGAGCACTCCGTACGATGCCTGGCACCTGCACCTCCCCGACCCGGACGCGGCCCCTCCGCGCGTGCTCCACGAGATCGCCGAGATCCTCGCCCAGTACCGCGACGGGCAGACCCGCCGAGCCGCCGCCGTCCGGGTCGCGAGCGAGGAGCTGTTCGCACTGCTGGAGGGGGAGGGCTCAATCGACCTCGGGGCGCTGGAGGAGGCCCTCGTCGCTGCCGGACTGCCGCCGGGTGGCCCGTACCGCGTCGTCGCGTCCACCTCCGGCGACGCCCTGGCCGAGGCGCTGGCGCACCTCGAAGGGATCCCGCACGCAGTGGGCGGGACGGCTGCCGTGCTGTCCGAGGCCCCGAGCGCGGAGGCGGACCCGACGGCTCAGCTCCGCTCGGTGTGGCCGCTGCTCCTAGCGTGCGGGGCCTCGGAGGCGGACCTGCGCCTGGGCGTCGGCGCGCAGGCCGCCGGAGCCGAGGAGCTGCGCGTGTCACTGAGCCAGGCCCGGTACGCGCTGAGGGCGGCGGATATGTCGGTTCCGGTGCGCGGGGTCGAGCAGCTGGACACCCTCTCGGAACTGCTGGCAGGGGTTCCGCCCGAGGTGCGAAGGGTGTTCGCGGCCCGGATCCTGGGGGCCTTGGGGGACGGGATGCTGCGCGAGACCCTGGAGGTCTTCCTGGCCAACAACTGCTCGTGGACGCGCACGGCGGAAGCCCTGCACCTGCACGTGAACACCGTCCACTACCGGATCGACAGGGTCGAGGTGCTCACGGGCCGGGACCTCACCCGCCTCGACCACAAGGTCGACCTGTACGCGGCGCTGCGCTGCGGTTACCCGTGCCGGGAACGATGACGGTCTGCTCGTCGAGAGCGTCGAAGACCTCATCGATCAGCCGGACGGCCATCCGCGGCGCCTTCGGTCGGATGAGTTCGACGAGTCTGCGGCGGCCGGCTTTCCGCAAAGCGGCCGGGGATCCGTGGCGTTCGAGGAGCCAGGTGACTGCGGGGTGGTCCAGCCGGGGCCCGAGCACGCGCTCCAGCGACGGGTGGAACTGGGTCAGCAGGCCGCGTATCCGGTTGCTGGTGCGGGTGGCCTCGGCGGCGAGGTCCAGGTCGAAACCGGTCAGCACCGTGAGCTCGGCGGTGATCTCGTCGGTCAGCTCCAGCGACCGCAGGATATGCGGCATGGTCCGGGCCGCGTCCGCGATCACCGCCGCGTCCTTCGCGTCGGTCTTCGCCTCTCCCGGGTAGAGGTCGGCGATCCGTCGCATCGCGAGTCCGGGCAGGTAGGCGACCTCGCAGCCCGCGTCGCGGGCGATGGCCAGCGGCAGAGCCCCGATCGAGGCTGGCTGGTCCACGATCACCAGCACGGTGCCGAACTTGGCCTTGAGCTTGTCGAAGACGGCCCGCAGTTTCGGTTCGCTGTTGGGCATCGGCTTGTCGAAGACCTTCTTGCCCGCCGGGGTCAGCCCATGGCCGTGGTGAGCTGTCTTGCCGACGTCCATGCCCAGGAAGACGCCCACATTGCGGGTGTCTAACATCGCACCTCTCCAGGGTGGTTGACCGTGCCGGCCTCGGCGGTGGCACCGTGCTCGCGCATCCACGTTATGCAGACCTGCCGCCCGCGTACTGCCCGGCATTGCGCCGGACCGGACGGTGGCCGGGTCTCTCATCAGCGTCTCCGACGGCACCCCACAGGCCCGGCGACGCCACCCCCAGGTCATCCGTGCGACAGAGGGGACACAGTCATACCGGGCCCGGAGGCCAGCGGCCCCATTGCAGGACCGCGAAAAACATAACGGGGGGGCGGTCTTCAGGGACGTGCTCAAGGTTTCATGGGTGTCGAAGACGGTGTAACCGTCGGGCAGCTCCTGGCCGCCCGAGTCCCTGGTGACCGACCATTCCGAGTCGCCGCGGTGGAAGTTGTACACCTCATCGGCGTCAAGGATGGTGACGTCGCAGCCGCATCCGAACCCGCCGTCGGTCGCCGGGTCGTAGTCGCCTTCCTCATGGTGGGTGTTCAGCGTCACCTCCCCCTCGTGCTGCTCCGCGAGCAGGGCCGCCACGGCCACTACGGTCTGGTGGGCATCGGTCGGAACCGAGGCCGAACTCGGGACGCTTCAAGGGCGCGCACCGTGGTGGAGGCATGCCGGGCGACCGGGCCGCGGATCGTGTCGGACAGCGACTGCAGCGTCTCCAAGGCATCGCCCAGGTTCGCCGGCTGCCCGGCGCCGGCCGGGGCGACCAGGTCGGCCTCGCCGCGCTCCACGATCCGTCCGACCGACCGCCGCAGCTCCAGAAGCGCGTCGGCGCTGTGCTGGAGCTGGACGAAGAGCGCCGAGGCGACCGTCGCTGCGTCCTGCGGGGTATAGAGGGCCCACGGGCTCTCCAGGGCCTGAACCACGGCCCCAGCGGTCTCGGCCGCAGCGCAGGCCATCTCCACCGAATCCTCGGGGTCGTCCATGCCGTAGTCGACCGCGGTGCGCACCTCCGAGACGAGGTCGTTCTGTTTCTCGGCGGCCTGCTCGTACAGGCCGTTCCACGGAGTTGCGTCATCGAGGCGGGCCGCCGAGCCCTGGTTGATCAGCATGCCGAGGATCCTTTCAGACCTGCCGGACCCGCGAGGGCGTCCTTCGCGGTGAGACCGACACGGCGTCCTTGGAACCTTCTCCTGCAGGCCCGCGCCCTGGCCGAGCTCCGTATTGCGGCACCCCCGAACCAGCTCCAACGGCTCCTGGAGATGACCGGCGCCGACACCGTCCTCCACCTCCACCTCCACCCCACCGTGCAGGCCGCGACCAGCGCCGCGCACCCCGCCGGACCGCGAGGTCGGCTGACGGGCGAGGACTCCACCCCACGCGCCGGCCGCCGAAGGCCGAGGGACGTCACCCGTTCGGGCGCCGACGGGTGCCGCGTGCGTGGGCGGGATGGAGGCTGGGCGCATGGCCGCCAAGCTGATCGTCTACCCGCCGGACGCACAGGGGTGGCGCCGGGTCCGCTACGACGGCACCGCCATCGGGGTCGCCCACCGCCCGGCCGACATCTGCGTCTTCCTCGCCGAGGCCGGCCTCGAGAACGCCGAGGACGTGGACCTCACCGACCCCGACTTCGTGGAGTGGCGGGGCGCCGGCCCCGAGGAGTGGGAACCGTCCGTGTGAGGAACAGAATCGGGCCTCGCTAGTGCTGTGACCGGAAAGGTCCACCGGGTCGCGGCGCCCGGCACGGCACCTCGCCGCGTTGTCGGACCACACCGGTACGGCCAGTACGAGGCGTGGTCCTCCGCCTTGCGATGCACCGCACCGGACACCGCGACCCGGCAAACCTTCCCGGCCACAGCACTAGACGCCGGACAGCCAGCCTGCACCGAAATCCGAGAGGTCGCGTGCGCGCTGCGCCCGCTCCTCGATCAGCCGGCGAAAGCCCGCCACGGCGTACCGCTCGCCGGTGGCCGAGCCGCGACCGCGAATGCCGGCGACATCGGCCATGAACTGCTGGGGCGGGGGCTGCCAGCCGACGACCAGGACGCGCAAGCCCAGGCTCTCGGCCCGCCGATGCAGGGCCAGGAGGTGGAGCAGGCCGTCAGCGTCCATGGACATCGCGCCGTGCAGGTCGACCATGAGGTCCCGCTCGCCGGCGGTGACGTCGTCCAGCGCCCGCTGGAGCGCCGCGCCCGCGTCCTCATCCAGTGCCCCGGTGACGCTGACCAGGACCGTGCCGTAACGCTGGACGTTCGTGGTGATCAATGCGCTCTCCTTCCGCCCGGGACGCCGGGCCCTCGGGGCTCCTCATCCTGGCGCGGCGGTCCCCTGGACCGGTACGCGGCTCGCTGGCGCTCCCACACCGGCCTGGACAGCAGCGGCTGTGCCCTCGATCGCACCAAAGGGGCCGAATAGGAGCCAAAGTCACAAAAATGAGACGTTGATCGACGCTTGGCCAGCGAGCCCGGGAAGTTCGCAGGTGGGCGAGGTGTGTGGATTCCTAGATGGCCATGCTTTTGACTCCGGGTTGGCCAGCGGGGGTCAAGCACGCTCGGGAGGTGTGCGCCCGCTACCCGGTGTGGATCTCGGTGGCGCGGGTGATGAACTGGCGGGTGCTGTCCGGGTCCAGGGCCTGGGCCTGGAGGTGTTCGTACATGCCGCTGTAGCGCTCGACGTCGGATCGTTTCTCCAGGTAGAGGTCGCTGGTGAACCGTTCCAGATACACCGTCCCCGCCCCGGGAGCGTCCGTGAAGTGGAGGAGGGAGAACTGCCCCGAGATCCCCGGGTGGGCTCCCACGCCGTGCGGGAGGACCTGCACGGTGATGTACGGCTGGGTGCTGAGGGAGCTCAGGTGTTCAAGCTGTTCGCGCATGATGGCGGGACTGCCGACCACACGGCGCAGTGCTGATTCGTCGAGCACCACCCATAAGCTCAAGGGGCGTGCCGGGTGGTGGAACCGGTGCTGACGGCGTAGCCGTACCTCAAGGCGGGTGGCGATCTGTTCGGGCGTGGCCTGCGGGATCGTTTCGGCGATGACGGCGGCCGCGTAGGCGGGTGTTTGCATGAGGCCGGGGATCACCAGGGGCTCGTAGGTTCGGATGGAGGAGGCTTCCGTCTCCAGGCCGATGAAGACGGCGTAGGGGACTTCGCCGAAGGCGACCCACCAGCCCTGCCGGTCCGATTCAGAGGCCATCCGCATCAACGAGTCGATGACCTGCTGGTCGGTCACGCCGTAGAGGCCGCACAGGTCCCGCACATCGCGGGGCTTGATGGCACGGCGGCCGTTCTCCAGGTGGCTGATCTTGGGCTGGGAGATCAGCAGTCGCTCTGCAACCTGTGTACTCGTCAGGCCACTGGCCAGGCGGAGCCGGCGCAGCTCCGCGCCCAGCCGGCGTCTTCTGACGGTGGGGTTTCCGTTCACCGCCACGGGCGCTCTACCTCCGGCTCGGGACCCTCTACCAGCCATGGGAGGCCACGGCCAAGTCCGGGCGAACGCGTTCGCCGTGCAGAAATGATCAACGAGTCTTCCTGCGCGGCGTTACCTGGCGCGAGCCGGGCTCACCCAGGTAGCCCTCGACGAGCAGCCAGCCGCGGCAGGCCCACTTCCCGGAGGGGACTGCTTCCTGCGGAGGGAAGGCAACGACTGGCCGCCTTGCGGCGTGCCGCCCGGGCTGGGGGTGTGGGGGCGTGCATTCTGGCGGCGTCTTCCCTCAGCATCCCCAGGCGCGCGTCGGCTAAGAGTGGGCTCCAGGCTGTCGTCTTCCGGGGCTCTCGGCGACGGTTGGACTCGGCCCCTCTGACGGCGTATCAAAAGTGACCCACTTGGTGATCTTCATCTGGCTCTGGCATTGGTGATCAAGGTCAGGAGGGAAGGGTGATCCTCGTGGAGGACTGGGCAGAGATCCGCCGGCTGCATCGGGCCGAGCGGATGCCGATCCGGGCTATCGCCCGGCATCTGGGGATCTCGAGGAACACGGTCAAGCGGGCTCTGGCCACGGACCGGCCGCCGAAGTACGAGCGTGCGGTCAAGGGCTCGGCGGTCGACGCGGTCGAGGTCCAGATCCGGGAACTGCTGCGGGAGACCCCGACGATGCCGGCGACGTGATCGCGGAGCGGATCGGGTGGGACCGGGGATGACGGCTGGGCTGCACGAGGCGATGGGCGCCCTCCGCCGCTCCCTGGCGCTGCACGCCGCCTGGGTCCGCGACGCCTACGCCGCCCGCGTCTGGGCGCCGCTCGGCTACAACGACTTCCCTGTTGGATCGGCGTGTTGACGCGGATCGAGTAGGCGTGGATGCGTGCCGGGTTGGCATGCGTACTGGGTGCCGCAGGATTCACCAGGGGCGGACAGATTTCGCGCTCGCTCCCGCCGCCCCAGGCACCCGCAGGGACGGCTGCGCCCCCGCCGACGATCGGCGGGGGCGCAGCCGTACGGGCGGTGTCAGAGCCTCATGAGGACGGCGCCGTGTCGGGGTACTGGTCGTAGTGGTCGGTCTCGCCCTTGAAGGTGACCGGCGGCCCGACGCGGGTGTTGTCGGCGCGGACGACCTGGATGGTGCTGCTGCCCACCCACACGGCGGCGGCCGTGCCGGGCGGCGCGGAGAGTTCCTTGGTGACCTGCCGGGACTCGATCTCCTTCAACCCGGTCGACGTTCCGAAGCCGAGTTCCAGGCTGTAGGTGGTGGACACCTCCGCGCTGGCGAATCCGCTGCTGACGCCCGCCGTCGCGGTGAACGCGACACCCACCGCGGCCGTGAACGATGAGACCTGTTCCTTCTCGACGCCCAGGGTCACCGCCTCGGTGACCTTCTGCACGATCTGGGTGTTGTTGTTCAGGTGGCGGACCAGCGACCACGCCGCCTTGCGTTCCAGTTTGTAGAAGGGGGAGTTCTCCAGCTTCCACGGTGTGGACTTGGCGGTGTCGGTGATGGCGGTGAACGGCACCCAGACCGCGTTGGCCGGTACCTCCGGGGTCTTGCTCGCGGGCTGGCTGTGGTCGGTCAGCTCGGGGTAAGGGCTCCGTACGGGCTCCTCAACGGGCATGGGCAGACACAGCACCCGCATCTCCGGCAACCACTGCGGCTGGTTGTACGCATTGTGCGCCGCGAACGTGTTCGGGGCGATCAGTGCCCGCGTCCGGCCGTCGGTGTTGTCGACGTAGGACGGGGGGACCACGTTCCGCCAGACGGACAGGTCTTCCTTACCGCCGGCTCCGGCGTCGCTGTAGAGCCACTTGGCGTTGGAGCCGAACGTGAGGTCCTCGCGGACGCAGACCACCGCGTCCAGCGGCGGCTTGTCGTAGGAGTCCTTGGGGGTGACGCAGCCCATCGCGACGTAGCCCTTCGGGGGGATGGGACGCCAGATCATGCCCTTGTACTTGGTTCCGGTGCCGGAGTCCTTCCACACCTTCTCGTAGTCCGTCGGCGAGGCCAGCGGCGGCTTGCCCGTGGCCGACGGGACACCCGGGGTTTCCTTCACGACCATGGCCACCACGTGGTCTTTGATCTTCTCGTTCGGGGTGCCCGGGTTGAGGTTCGCGGAGCCCCAGGCCGGAATGGCGACCGTGCCCAGAACCTTGAACCCTTCCGGCGCGACAGGCTGCCAGAAACTCACCCAGTGCTTACCGCCCGAATCCTCGTCGTCCCAGCACCACGTCAACTTGTCCGTGTACGCGAGAGTGAGTTCCCCGAAAGCCTTCGACTTCTCAGTCATTCCACGCCTTCCTGTCCCCGGTTCCGGGGATCCGCATATGTCCATCCCGAAAGACAGCTACTCAACGTGACGTGCTGCTCACGTGACGTTAGCGAATCAACGAACCGCTGAAGCGGGGAATTCGGACATACGCCAGATATTGGCTGAAGATCATCGGGCTGGTTTGCGCACCGCTACCGCCCCCCGTCGGTCCGTCTGTGGATTCCGCGCTCACCGAGCTGCGCCGCTTGGTCGACGAACTCGCCGCCCACACCCACCAGGTCGGGGAGCTGATGCTCGAAGTCGCCCCGGCGTACCTGTCCGACACCGACGCGGCCGACGTCCTCGCCCGGTTGTGCGAGCAGATCGGGGAGACCATCGAGAACGGCCTCGCCGCCCGCCGTTACGCGATGTCCGGGGACCGCCGCGTTCTCCACCGTGCGGTCCTGTAGGCAAGTCACCCCGGTGCTCCTGTGTGGCACACAGCCCGTTTCCCCAGGTGGGCGCGGTGCGGTGTGAGGGTGTGAGGTGTGAGGCGAGGACTCCTGCGACGACGGGATGCCGCTCGTGCCAGGGCCCGCGAGTGGCTGGCGTCCTGGACCGACGTGTACGGCCTCGCATCGTGATCAAGAACATGGCCCAGCGCTACCAGCTTCGATTCCCGCCCGGCGTGGGGGCCGTGGTTGCTGGGGCACGCCCACACGGGGGAAGCAGCTCGCTCCGTTGGGCGAGGCCGGTAGGCCGGACCGGACCGGGAGTGGTCGGCTGGCTCCAGTGCCGGAGCACCGGATGAGTGCTTCTCGGCCTACAAGGAGGAGCACCCGATGTTCTGGCAGTGGTTGCGATTCAACGGCCCGGTCACACTTCCGCGGCGGTCACAACCCGACCGGCCGGCCGGTCCTTCCCACCCTCTCCCGCAGTCGGCGGTCTTTCGTCGGAGGTGGCTCGGGCTGTGGGCACTGCTGCTGGCGGCACTCATGCCGGCCCTGTCGGCAACAGGCGCCCAGGCCGTCCCCCGTCACCCCGAGTCGGTCGCGGCCCCCCACGACGCTGCCGACCCCCCGCAGAACGGGACCGAGGACCGGCTCAGCCGTCCGACGACCACGGCCCTCGGGTCGTACGGCGGCATCCGCTACGTCCAGTACGACGGAGTGTTCGAAGGCTGGACGTCGACCGGCCGGTTCCGGGTGCCCTACCGGATCAGTGCCCCGGCCGAGCCGCACCGCTCCAACGGCACCGTGCTCGTGGAGCCTCCGCACTTCGTGGTGGGCCTCGGCACGCTCAACGTCTATCTCGGCAAGGACTTCCTGTTCCGCCGCGGATTCGTACACGTCGGCGTCGGCTGGAGCACCCTCGGTAACCGCATCCTCGACCCGTCCGTCCCCGGCACGTTCATCGAGGGAGGAATCGAGGAGGACGGAGCGAGGGTCGACGACGAGATCATCACCGACTTCGCCAAGGCGCTCTCCTCCGGTGGCCGCTCGATGGTCGGAAAGGTGTCCCGTAAGTACGTCACGGGCTTTTCCGACAGCTCGTACCCCATCCTTCGCCTCGTTCGCTCCGGTGCCGCCGCTGGCGTGTTCGACCTGGCAGTGCCGATCACCACGGAGGGCTTCGACCCGCAGGCCGACCTGGTCGCCGGCCGCTTCGACGGCAAGATCGTCATCGTGAACTCGGAAGCTGACGACTCCACGAACCTGACCGACCGAGGCGTCGCCCTGAACCGCTACCGTTTCTACGTCGTCGCGGGCAGTCCGCACATCCCGGATCCGCTGGACGCGCCGCTGGACCTGCCGTTCCCGGTGAGGCAGACGACACCGGCCTCCTTCGTACCCGCGCTGCGCGCACATTTCCTGCAGGGGCACGACTGGGTCCGCAAGGGATCTCAGCCGCCGACGAGCACGCAGCTGCGCACTCAGAACGGCACCATCGTCCGCGACGCCATCGGCAACGCAATCACCGAGGACCGCACCGGCCGACCGGTGCCCCGGCTGCCATTCGTCGAACTCGGCGAGGCGCGCTACATCTCCGGCTTCGTCGGCAGCTACGACAACGTGCGCACCGTACAGCAACTCGGCTTCAGTACTCACGAGGCCTACGCCAAGGCATTCGCCGCCAAGGTCCGCGACTACCAGAAGGCCCGCTACATCCTGCCCGAGGACGCCGCCGACATGCGCCGGCGGGTACAGCTGTGCCCGCCGCTGACGTTCACCGAGACCTACCGCGACCACTACACCGAATTCGTTGCGATCCAGCCCTGCGCGGCCGCGGCCCGCTGAGCCCCCGACCGCGTCCACCCGGACGGTGATGCATACGCTCTCCGCCCGTCCACCCACCGGCGCTCCACCGCCGGACAGGTACAGCCGCCCTCGTCTGTCCGCCAGGACGTACGGGGGCGGCTGCCGTTTCCGTGCCGGGGAAGACGTGATTCCTCATGGTGGCCACTCCCTTGCGCGGCTCGGCCCGGAGGGGCAACCCCGCAGCGCAAAGTCAAGGTCCTCAACAAGCCGCGCGGCAAGAGCCGCCGCCGCGGTTGCATAGCTGCGGGCGGAGTTGCGGCGGTCGCCCAGCGTCTCGAAGAAGGCCGTACGGGAGTGGACGGTGGCCGCGGGCGGTCCCCATACCGGTGATTGAACCGTCGGCCCCGGTGTCGCCCTCCCCCCGTGGGACGGCACCAGGGCCGATCCGGCTTCCGGGGGCTGTCTACTCGGCGCCGTCTTCGTCGTCGTCGAGCTCAGGGGCGTCCGGGTCGTGTAGCGGGCGCAGGCCCTGGGGCGGGGTGGAGGGGGTGAAGCTGTAGCGGCCCAGGACGTTGAGGTTCTTGAACTTCAGCCGGGACAGGCGGGCGACATCCTCGTCGCTGATCTCGTGGCCCTCGCCGCGCAGCTGGGTGACCGCGGCGTCGATGTACTTTGTCGTCCACAGCACGACGGCGTTCAACACCAGTCCCAGCGAGCCGAGCTGGTCCTCCATGCCGTCCCGGTATGCCTGGTGGATGGTGCCCCGCTTGCCGTGGCAGATGTCCCGGGCGAGGGTGTGGCGGGACTCCTGGACGCTGAGCTGCTTGCCCATCTGCCCTACGGAGGCGTTATGTCTGACGGCATCAAGGGCCCGTTCATCGACTTCCCGGAAGAGGGCAGCGCCGGAGACGGTACTGACGCCGGCGACAACTCCACCGAGGACGGTACCGAGAGCACAGCTGTCATCAGCGGTGCGGCGGCAGGCGGGGTAGCGGCCGTGGCGGCAGCGAGCGGCGCCGCCTACCACTACCGCAGCGGACCGGAAACCCCCACCGAGGAAGACGGTTTCGCAGAGAACGTGGAAGAGCTCTCGTAGGCCTTCGGAGGAGATGTGGACCAGCCATCTTCGTGCTGCTGTACCCACTGAAGGGTGATCTTGTCCCGGACTCCGATGTTCCAGACACGGCAGGCTCGTACTACCGGCACTCTGGCCGGTGAGGGGCCGCCGCAAGCCGCTGGCAGCCCAATGCGCGGATTTCATGACCAGAGGAGTTTGGCATGCCCAAGGCGAACATCCGGTTCACGGCTGACGGCCTCGACGCCGACGGTTACACCCTGAAGGTCATCCCGTGGAACTTGGAACCGCTGGAGTTGAAGTCCACCGACACCGCCTCCAGGGTCCTCAGCGTGCCCGACCTGAACCCCGCGGACGCGGAGATCGTGGCCCAGATCGCAGCACAGCAGATCAACTGGCCACACCAGTACGTCGCGAACGGCTCTCTGTACCTGCGCTGGAGCCTCGACGGCAAGAAGGTCACCTACCGCAAGACCGAGGGCTTCCCCACCAACATGGCGATCAAGCAAGAAGACGACACCTCTCTCACCCTCAGCCTCGTCAGCCTCCTGTAGGCCTTTGGTAGAGATACGCCTCAAGGGCGCCCCCGTAGGGGCGCCCTTGAGGGTCATGACGTGATGCCTCCTGGGACGGAACAGAGCCGCGGGACATACTGCGCCTGAGGCCCTGCTCGACGTCGCATCGTATGAGGAACGATCGGGCGGCCCGGCGCGCGCCGGGCCCAGGGCCGATACCAGTAGTGCCGGCGTCCGCCGATGGCGTGTCCAACAGATCCCAGGATCCACAGGATGATGCCGATGACGACCAGGACGATCCCGATGGTCCACAGGATGGCGATGCCGGCCACGTAGCCGACGACGAGCAGGATGACTCCGAGGGCGATCACGATGTCCTCCGATCGCGGACTGAGTCAGTTCCCCTTCTTTCCAGAGTGGGTCCGGCCCGTGGCGGTGGCTTCCCGGGCAGGCCAGTCCTACCGTGGAGGGAGCAGCAGATCCCTGGAGCGCGTCATGTTCGTCATCCTCGGGCTCATCATCCTCATTGCCGCACTCGTCGTCGGCGTGGCTGGTGTCTTCGCCAACGCCGGCAGCGCACACGACCTCACCGGCGGATTCTCTGTCTTCGGCTACCACGTGACCGGCTCCACCGGCACGCTCTTCCTCTACGGCATCATCGTCGGAGCCGCCGCCCTGCTCGGACTGGCCATGCTCCTTGCCGGAGCCCGCCGCACCGCCCGCCGCGGCAGCGCCGCACGCCACGGACAGAGGCAGTCACGGCGCGAGCAGGCCGTGGTCGACCGCGAACGCGAAGACCTGATCGACCAACGCGACGACGCCCGCGCGCAGGCGGCAGCACAGCAGACGGGCCACAACCCCGACCGACCGGGCGCCCACCGAGGCAGACACTGGTTCGGTCACCGATCCGCCCCCCGATGAGCCACCGCTTCCCGCATCCCGCAGCCGCGCGTTCCTCGGATCAACAGCGCGGTCCTCGGCCTGTTAGTTCGACACCACGGCAAGTGCCGCTGACACGACGGTGACTACGGACAAGGCCAGCATCCAGTTGCGAGCTCTTCCGGCCAGCAGGACCAACCGATCCGGGACGCCCCCCCACGCCCGGCTCGTCAAGCTGCCGCAGCTCCAGACGCCCCCCGTATTCGTCGCCGTGCACCAGCACGTCCCGCCAGTGGTCGCCATTGAGTGGTGCCTGCGCGAACAGCGTGCTTTGAGCGTCCATATCCGGACAACGGTGCAGACGGCATCGAGCCACTGGCAGGGGGCAATTCGAGATCCAACCGTTGCTGATACTGGCCGCCCTCGGACGAAGCACGGCTGCTGGACCCGCGATCACCCGTACCCGTGAGCGCCCCGGGCTGGAAGGGTTGCGGTCCACACCGCGCGTCTTCAAAGGTGAACTCGGCACCGGCGAGGCGGTGGCGGACGCGGTTGCCTTGGCATGTCACCGAGCGCGACCCGGCCGCCCGGCGTCGGCGCTCACCACGTGGGAGGGCTCCGACGCCGGGCGCGGAGTCGGGGCCGTGACGGCGCGTTTTCCGCCGTGGGGGCCGGCTGCGGGCCTTCCTGTCCTGCGCGAGCGATGGACACACCCCTTTCCTGGCCAGGCGGTTTGTCTGGCGCGCCTCGTACCGGCTGCCGGGAGGCAGGGGCCAGGATGAGGGCTTCTGGGGTACGGCCCCGGGGCAGTGGAAGGAAGGGAGCCCGTATTGACCACCACGGAGGTCCAGCGGTGTGGGAGCACGTTCCTGATCGGCGTGAGCGGGGAACTCGACGCGGCAGCCGCGCCGGTTCTCCAGCAGGCACTGGATCAGGTCACCGTGCAGGAGCGGGTCCTCATGATCGATGTTCACGGTGTGGTGTTCATGGATTCCGCCGGCCTGCTGCTGCTTTTGGACCTGCACCGGCGGGCGGAGTGCCTGGGCCTGCGGGTTCTTGTCGTCGGCTGGCAGCCCCAGCCCCAGCGGCTGATGGCGCAGGTCGCCGGGATGCCGGGAGGTGGCTCGTCCACCGGTGACCGCTTCGCTCTGGCGGGTTTCCGCCGCCTGATCGAAGAACGAGCCCGGCGCGAGAGTTTCGCGGACTTCGGGGACGTTCTTCCTCACCTGTAGCGGGACGGCAGATCGCCGGCGGGGAGAGCAGGCGGCCGGTGGCCGGCCCTCGCCGGGTGCGAGGCACGGCCCGGTGCCTGCGCCTGCGCCTGGCGGAGCGTGCGGCGCAGTATTCGGGTTGGCGCCAGGCGGTTGCCTGTGCCCGGCCGGGCCTGGTCGAGGCGGTCGGTGAGGTCCAGGAGCCGCAGGGGCTGGCGCTGCCAGTTGTAGGCGAAGAAGGCGATGCCGCGAGTGTGGATGTGGGCGGCGAGGCCGAGGAGGCGGTGCAGGCCGGTGACGTCGATGAACGTCAGTCGGAGCATGTCGCAGGCCACCACCGCGACCTGGTCGTCCAGGGCCAGCCACACCTGCTCGAAGGCCGGGCCGGTGTCCAGGTCCAGCTCTCCTGCCGGGGTGAGGTGCAGGGTCGGCCCGTAGCGCCGGATCGTGATGTGGAAGTCGCCCTGCATGCCCTCTCACCTCGCCACCATGAGCGGTTTGATGCGTGGCCGGCCCCCGGCGTGCCGGGGTGATGGCCCGTTTCGATACTCGCCCTGACCCGACTCCGGCCGCAAGCCCGGCCGGGCAGGCTACTGCTGGCAACCGTTCGGGCCGCCCCGCACTAGCGGGGTGATGCGGCCGGCCCCTGGCCGGGCACATGACAGGACCCGGCCGGGGTGATGGTGACTACGGGCCCCGGCCGGGTCCTGCGTGCGTGGGCGGACGGCTCTGCCGTGCTCAGAGCTCGTCGTCGCGCGGCTCGTCCTCGTCGCGCTCGCGCGTCATCTCGTCCTGGCGGCGCCGCTTGAGCTCCTCGGGGCTCTTGCCCCGCTCCTCCTGGCCGGCGCCGGGGTGGACGGGATCCTGGCCCGGGTGGCGCAGGCGCTCCTGCTCCTCGCGGCCCTTGCCCGGTTCCTGGCGCTTGTCCTGCATACCGTCCATGACGGCGACTCCTTGATGCGTGGGGTCAGGGATTCCTCTCCCTCACGCTCACACGGACAGTCACGATCCGCACCATTCCGGCTACGGATCGTGGCGCAGGGGTGACGCCGTGCGCCGGGGCGGGGCGTCGGAACGCGGACCAGGCCCGCGGCGCCGAGGATGAGCGCGATCCCCGCCCGCCCACGCCATCAGGAGCCGACCGCCATGTTGGAGCGCACGCTGCGCAAGGACCGCACCGAGGTCACCTTCATCCTGCCCGCCGACACCCCGCCCGGCCCGGTCAGCGTGGTGGGCGACTTCAACGACTGGCAGCCCGGCGTCCACACCCTGAAGCCCCGCAAGGACGGCAAGCGGGCTGTCACGGTCGAGCTGCCATCCGAGAGCACCCACTCCTTCCGGTATCTGGCCGCCGGGGACTACTGGTTCAACGACGAGAGCGCCGGCGACCAGGAAGGCCCCAACAGCCGCCTGCACACCTGATCAACCCAACCGGCGTGACCCGCGGCCGCCTGTGCCGTTGAACCCGACAACACACGCCGACGCCCCACACCCCACGGGCAGGCGGCGCTGGCGGCCCGCTGATTCCACGCCCAGCGTCAGGGGGCCGCGTTGTATCGCCCGACGGCCTGGGGCGGCTGACGTCGGCAGGCGCCGGTTTCGGCCCGGGATGCTGGGCTGTGTTCTGCTGGGGCGGTGACCTGTGGCGGGGGCAAAGGGGGAGCGGATGACGCACGAGTGGAGCGATTCGGCGGGCGGTGCTCCGCAGGCCAGGCAGACGGTCGAGCGGATCGTTGAGGCGGTCGACGCGCGTGATGACCGCCGGATCCGGGCCCTGCTGACGGAGCTGGCCGAGGTCGCAGACACCGCGGCACTGTTGTACCTGCGCAAGCGGCTCCTGGAGGGCCGGGAGGACTGAGCGGCCTTTCGGGCCTACCCGCCCGGGCGCGGACCCAATCACGTTATGCCGCTCCGGCAGCCCGGGAGCGTGTGTCGCTGCCGCGAGGACTCCTCCGGGGTGGGGTACAGCGGCTGGAAGGGGCCGCACCGGGGGTCTTTGAAAGAGCCCGGCCGGCAGTTACGACCCGGCCGGGCTTTCACACGGTGGACGCCGCAGATGCAGCGGCTTCCGTGAAGGAGGCAAAGGATCAGGCGGGGGTGATGTTCTCCGCCTGGGGGCCCTTCTGGCCCTGGGTGACGTCGAAGTTCACCTTCTGGCCTTCCTGAAGCTCGCGGAAGCCGGAGCTGGCGATGTTCGAGTAGTGGGCGAAGACGTCCGGACCGCCGCCCTCCTGCTCGATGAAACCGAAGCCCTTTTCTGCGTTGAACCACTTCACGGTTCCGGTGGCCATGTGTCCTCCAAGGGGACTAGGAATCGGTCCCGCACCGTGCGGGAGCCGGAGGTGATCGCCCTGGTCCTCAGAGACTGTGAACAGCAAAATCGCCCATGAATGTTGCGCTCACGGGCGACCGGTACTTCGGAACCATGACAGCTGCCGCTGACGCTACACCGGCCGTCCTACTCGTACCACGAGAACACTCCTACGCCGTGGTTCGCGGGCGTTCAGTCAGGATGTGTCGCTGCTCCCGACGTGGAGGCTGAGGCGGAGATCCGAGTTCCCTGCAGAGCAGACCGGGCGGGCTTCGTGGGCGGGCCGCTCTTGACGCGCCACCTCCACCGGGCAGCGGCCTCCGCACGCCTCCGCCCTGGGGTCCTGTCCGCCCGGCAGCCGCTGGCGGAGGCTGCCGCCCGGGCGGGGCGGGAGGAGGATGAGAGGACGGGCGACAAGGGCGTGCGGAGGACCGGATGGTCGGACCGAGGCCGCCGCAGTGGGTGAAGGAGGAGGTCCGGTCATGGTCGCGTCCGAGGGGTTCGGGGCCGGGCCCGGCCCCATGGGAGTGGTTCCCTCCGAGCCCGGCGGTCTGCTGGATGTGCTGAGCGTGGCCGCGGTGGTGCTGGACGCTGAGGGACGGATCACGTTGTGGAGCCCTCAGGCCCAGGATCTGTTCGGCTGGTCCGCCAAGGAGGCGCTGGGCCGGTACGCGGCCAAGCTGCTGGTCGACGACGAGTACGTCAACCTGGTTCTCGAACTGTTCGCCAAGGTCATGGCGGGGGGCGGTTCCTGGGCCGGGGTGTTCCCCGTGCGGCACAAGGACGGCTCCACGAGGCTGGTGGAGTTCCACAACATGCGGCTGCTCGACGAGCAGGGGGGCGTGTACGCCCTGGGGATCGCCTGCGACGAGGCCGTTCTGCGCGGTGTGGAGCGGGACCTGGCGCTGTCGGTGCGGCTGGTGGCGCAGTCCCCGCTCGGGCTCGCGGTGCTGGACACCGACCTGCGCTACGTCCTGGTCAACCCGACGCTGGAGCGGATCAACGGTCTGGCCGCCGAGAAGCACCTGGGCCACACCGTCCGCGAGGCACTGCCGTTCCTGAACACCGAGGTGATCGAAGCCTCCATGCAGCAGGTTCTGGAGACCGGCGTACCCCTGCTGGACCAGTTCGCCATCGGGCGTACCCCCGCCGACCCGGACCATGAGCATGCCTGGTCGGGCTCGTACTTCCGGCTGGAGGATCCCGGCGGGCGGGTGATCGGTATCGCCTTGTCGGTGGTGGATGTTACCGACCGCCACCGCGCGGCCACCGAGGCCGCCGAAGCACGCCGGCGCCTGGACCTGATCGCCAGGGCGTCCGTCACCGTGGGCACCACCTTGGACCTGGCGTGCACGGCCCGCGAACTTGCCGGCCTGGTCGTGGCCGACCTGGCCGACGTCGCTACGGTCGACGTCCTCGAATCCGTTCTGGAAGGCGGCACGACGACGGGGCGCGGCCCAGCGTCGGACCAGGCTCTTTTCAGGGCCCTGGCCATAGAGGCGGCCTACGAGACGGACGTCGTCCACGCGGCTGACCCGGTGGGCGAGCGCGCCACCTATCCGGTCGACCGTATGGTCACGCGCTGCGTGAGCACCGGGCGTCCCGTCTTGATGGCGCACGTCACGCGCCCCGATCTGGCGTACATCGCACGCGACGAGGCCGCTGCAGTAGTCCTCGCCGAGGAGGGCGTGCACTCGTACCTGGCCGTGCCGCTGACCGCTCGCGGCCAGGTCCTCGGCGTCCTTGGCCTCGTGCGCGCCCGCAATCCACTCCCCTTCAGCCGCGACGACGTCACTCTGGCCAGCGAACTGGCCACCCGCGCCGCCATCGCGATCGACAACGCCCGCTGGTACCAGCACGCCAACGGCACCGCCCTCACCCTCCAGCGCCACCTTCTGCCGCACCCCCCTCCCCAGGCCGCCGGCCTGGAGATCGCCTACCGTTACCAGCCCGCGGCAGCGGCCAGCGGGATCGGCGGCGACTGGTTCGACGCGATCCCCCAGAACGGGGACATGACCGCCCTCGTGGTCGGCGACGTCATGGGACACGGAGTCCACGCCGCCGCCACCATGGGACAACTGCGCACCGCCACCCGCACGCTGGCTGAACTCGGCCTCGACCCGGCCCGCGTCCTGCGCCACCTCGACCACATCACCGCCGGACTCGACCAGACCATCGCGACCTGCGTCTACGCCGCCTACGACCCGCACCGCTCCCGCTGCCGCATCGCCCTCGCCGGCCACCTGCCCCCCGTCCTCATCCGCGCAGGACAGGCACCAGAACTGCTCGACCTGCCCACCGGCGTTCCGCTCGGCGCAGGCGGCCTCGGCGGCGCCCGGTTCGAGACCAGCGTCCTCGACCTGATCCCAGGCGACCGGCTCGTCATGTACACCGACGGCCTCGTCGAAACCCGCGACGACGCCCTGGACAACCGCCTGGGCCTCCTCCTCAGCCTCCTCACCGATCCCAGCCTCCCCTCGGAGGCGACCTGCGACCGACTCCTGGCCGCGCTACGCCACCCCGACGCCGCCGACGACGTCGCCCTCGTCATCGCCCACGTGCGACCCCACCCGCCCGCCGACGAGGCGCGGGACGACGGCCTGACCGGCCAACCACACGCGCCGATCCCCGCCCCTTAAGGGCGGGGCCAGGGGTAGCGGCGGATGAGGATGGCCCATTCCTCGTCGTGCCGGCCCGGGACGAGGCGTCCGGCGCTCTCCCACCGCTGCGCGAGTTCGGTGAAGATCGGCTCCAGCCCGGGGCGGTGAACCGTTTCTCCGCCGCCCGGCCGGACGCCGGTGGCGGGGGTGAGCCGCCTCGTCGTCGTGGTGGTCATGCGGGGTTCAACGCCTGCGCGCCCCGCGGGGTTACCCGCGCCAGGCGCGATTCCCCCGGGATGGTGCAGGGGTGGGGCCTGCGGCTGACGCAGGCCCCACTCCTGCCCTTGTCTACGCCGTGGAGCACAGGAGTGGGGGCGCCAGGTGGCAGTGGATCAGGGTCCTGCGGGGTGCGGCCTGAGGCGGCGGTCCGGGCCGGCGGTGCCGTGTTTCGCGCGGCTCCCAGCGCAGAAGAAGGACGGCGGCGAGCATCGGGGTGCAGGTCAGGAGTACGAACGTCATGACGCGGCCACCCTCAGCGCGGCCGGCCGGGCCGGCTGCTGTGCCGACGCGGCGGCGTGCAGCAGACGCATCACTGCGCGGGAGCGGTTCGTGAGCCTGAGGCGGCGTCCGTGCCGGGGCCACCACTCGAGGACGGCCAGGAAGCCGGAGTCGCAGAACGTGACCCGGGAGGTGTCGAGGACGAGGCCGGTGTAGCCGTCGGCGGCCGCCGAGGCCAGGACAGCCCGCAGCGGGGCGGCGCTGAAGTGGTCGATCTCGCCGCTGAGGTAAACGACCAGGGTCGCGCCGAGAGTGGTGCACGAGTGGACGACTATGACCCCGGGCGCGGTGTCCGCGCCCGAGTCGTGCACGGCAGGAGGGGCCACCAGCGGCGCGAGGGCGGCGGGCAGTATCGGGGCGATGCTTGAGCTACTCACATCCCCATCAACGCCGCCCGCCCGGCGCCGGGACACGAGCCACGCCACCCTTTCACCCCATCTGACCAGCACAGATCCACGACAGGGGGAAAGAATCCACCCAGATGAGGCAGTCAGGCGCCTGCGGCGCGACCGGTATCGACGCTCCGGGACGTCACCCCACGGAGGCCGCCAGGGTGCCGCGCTCGTGACGAGACGGATCAGCTGACGGGTTCCGCCGGTGCGTGAGCTGCGTGCCAGGCTTCGGCGCTGACCTCCCGGATCTCGTCCCGATCGAGGTAGGGCATCGGGTAGTTGCCGTACGTCCACTCGGTGTCGATCTCCTCCTGGAGCGACGGGGTGATCTCCACCGTCGCGCCCTCGATGCGCAGGGCTCGCGCGGCCTGGTCGGCGTAGTAGGGCTCTTCGTGGTCGATGCGGGCCAGGACGAGGGTCATGAGGTCGACCCAGCGGAAGCCGCGGCTGGACAGGGCGGTTTCCGCGAGGTGCCGGCTGGACTCGGGGCCGGTGAGGGTGGCGGTCACGGCGCTGCTGTGGTCGGGGTGGCGGGCGAGGAGGATGTGGGCTTCTGCGAGGCCGGGCTGGGGCATGGGACTCGATTCCGGGGCCCGGCCGGTGTGCTGCCGGCCGGGCCCGCCTTTCCGGTGAACCAGCGCCACGGGTTCCGCGCCCTCGCGTACGGCGGCCTACCGCGACCAGCTCGGCCAGTACTACGGCCGCGACATCGGCATCTGACCTCCACCAGGCAGCGAGGCGGATCGACGGCGAAGAGGCCCGCGCCGGATGGCCCGGGTCTGGTCTAGGCCCAGCAGGAGCCGATCCGCCCCAGCCTCCGACCGCGGACGCACCGCAGCCCGAACCACTGCTTTGGTTCGGGGCCGCAGCGCATCGCGACTGCTTCCGAGCCGCCTGTCAGGAGCGTCAGACGGGCGAGCAGCGGGCAGCCGGCAGCGGTGCGCCGTCGGCATCCGGGTGATCGCCTCCGTCGGCTCGGCGCGGTGGACGGTCGGCATGACACCGGTTGTTGTGAAGTGGCAGGGCCTGGTCGTCCCGGGAAAGGTCGGCTGCGGCTCACCGCCCCCCGCTCTGGGGCTTGCCGTCACGTCGCCGGCCTCAGAGCGGGGAGAGCGAACCGCAGGACCAAGGGTTCGACGCAGGATGGACGACTGGCTTGTCCGCTGCCGTCGGACGGCCAAGGGCCGTGCTGCGCGAACCGGGCAGGCATGGTCGGATCAGCTTTCATGGACCACGAGCACGACGACACCGTCCTCACCGGCACTAGCCTCCAACGCCACGCCGCCAAGAAGAAATTGGCCTCGCACGCAACGGACCCCGGTGAGCTCGCGCTATTCCTGGACATGCTTGATCTCCACGACTGCGACATGCCCCGCAGTTCAGGAGCCGATGGCAACCTGCAGAGTTTCAACGTCATCCTCTGACGCAGCGGTGCCGTTCTGATCACGGTGGGACGACGCGAGCGGGGCAAGTCCCCAGGTTCCATCATCACCGCGGCAACCATGAGGCCCGGCCTACGCCAGTCGGTCGTGGTGCCGGAGCGGTGCGAGCAAGGCGGGCAGCCCGTGAGCTTGTTTCTGAACCCGCATCGGCAGGCCGCGACACCCATCACTGCTGGTGATGTCACCGTCGAAGCCACACTTCGTCATCGCGGGTGAGGTGACCGGGCCGGCCGGCGACGTGCCCGGTCCCCGACGAAGCAGGAGCTGCGGACTGGGGGCATGGCTGGAAGGGAGTGTGTGTCCCCGAGTACAGGTCCAATCAGTCTGATCAAAGGTGCGGATCCGGCGATTTCATGTTCGGCTGGAAAGTGTTGATGTGGCACCGGCCGCAGTCTGATCCGAAGATGAAAGCTCCGCAGGGCGTGCGTCGTCGCCCCGTAAGTCGGTGGTTACGGCGGCCTGCGGGTCTGCGGCGACGTTGGTGGACTCAGGCAGCGTGCCGCGGGGCGCCAGCACCTGTGCGGCTAAGGCTTGCGCGCCCTCGGTGCGGTTACCCCTCCGGACGAAGGCGTCCGGAACACAGAAAGGCCTGGCCTGTGGCTCCCAAGAACAATGAGATTCGCTACTTCAGTAATCCGTGGAGGAGCGGCCAGGACGTCATCGGGTGCGACTACCGTGACGACTCCTCCGGCGAAATGACCTACGCGTCGTACCTGCTGTTCAGCAGCAAGACCCCAAATTCTCCCGCCTCGCAGCGCTTCCTCTTCCACGATGTGGAGGAGGAAAAAGGGGAGTACACCTGCAGGTTGCAGTTCTCCGGCAGCCATTACGACAAGTATTGGCTTGACGTGAGCGGCGACTACCTACGGCCCTACGGCTCGTCAAGCTGCCGTTGGCGGTTCGTCGACAAAGGCGACTACGTAGAGTGGAGAGTTCACGCGAGCGGCCGCATCGTGACGATGAAATACCACTCGTCATTGTTCGTCGCCAAAAGTAGGAAGCAAGACGGACTCTGCAGCAGCAGCTACCTGACGGTGTCGGACGCGATCGACACGAGCAACCCGAGCGCAGCAAAGTTCCAGGCCAGAGCCTGACTGGGCAGAGTGGAATACACGAGCCTGGACAGGGTGCTCATGCGCGGTTGGCGCGGTTGGCGCGGCTGGTGAGGTAGGCGCGGGCGATCAGGAGGGCGCTGCGGGCGGCTGGCGGCAGCATGTCCGGGTCTTTGATCGCGTGCTTGTCCCAGGATGTCGGCGATGCCTAAGGGTTGTCCCGTAAATGATCTTCGGGTCGTCCTGGGCAGGGTCAGTCGCGGTGTGATCCGCTGGCCTATCCGGCGAGGGCGAGGTTGTGCAGTCGGGCGATGCCGAGCATGGCGTGGTGGACGCCGTCGCCTTTGAGGCGGCAGTCGCGGAGGATCTTCCAGGTCTTCATGCGGGCGAAGACGTGCTCGACGCGTGCACGGACCTGCTTGTGGGACTTCTTGTGTTCCTGCTTCCAGTCGGGCAGGTCTTCGCCTTTGCGCCGGCGGTGTGGCATGAGGAGTCCGGTGCCGGGATAGCCGCCGTCGGCGATCGTGAGTGTTCTGCCGACGGCGGCTTTGGCGCCGGATTCCTCCCAGGCCTTGCAGTCGTTGCGGTTTCCGGCAAGCGGCCGGCCGACCACGACGACCAGGCGGGTGTCGGCGTCGATGACGATCTGGTGGTTGGTGGAGTACCGGTAGTTCTTCGACTGCGCGGCGATGGTGTGGTCGCGGGTGGGGACCAGGGTGCCGTCCACGATGAGCACGGTGTCCTTGGCGAACCGCTTTCGGGGCTGGAGCGCAAGCATCGGCCCGAGATGGTCGATGATGCGGTCCGCCGCCGACTTCGAGACCCCGAACAGCGGGGCGAGCTGTCGCATCGTCAAGTTCGTCCGCCAGTACGCCGCGACCAGCAGTGAGGTGACCCCTGGGGTGTGGACACTCTGACAATGGATCTTGTGGGTCCGAGGAAGGGTGTCCTGGTGGACGTAGGTCCCCGTATCCGGAGGAGTTCAGGAACGACGCGGTCGCGTTGTGGCGTGCGGCCGTTGGCCGGCGTACGTACTCGGCGGTCGCGGCGGATGTCGGGGTGACCGGCGAGACGCTGCGGAGCCGGGTGCGGCAGGCCGACGAGCAGGCCGGCCGCGGGCCCGCCCTTGGCGGCGAGGCGGCCGAAGGCCGGGATGAGGAGCTGGTTCGGCTGCGGGCGGAGCTCGGCCGGCTGCGCAAGGCCGAGAAGGAGTGGGAGCTCGAGCGGGAGATCCTGCGGCGGGCGGCCCAGTATTTCGCGAAGGAGATGAGGGCATGACCGGCCGCTGGGACTTCATCTCCGCCTACCGCGCCGAGTTCGGCGTGCAGCGGATATGCCGGGTCCTGGGCATGTCGCGCTCGGGCTACTACCAGTGAGCCCTTTTCAACCTGACGGTGGGGCTGTGGTGTTGGTCGGTGTGGGCTGTACGGAACGACGAAGCTCCTGGTAGACGGGTTCTCGACCAAGATCACCCGTGTCCGCCAGGAGCTTCGCGTGCTTCGCCCGCCCCCTCGGCCGAGCCCGACCCCGGCCCCGGGCGGGCCGACCAGCCGTCGGCCTGGCTGCGCCGCCTGCGCGGGTTCGGCTACGCGCCGCCCGCCGACCCGGCGAAGCGGCCGTCGGACGTGCGCACCCGGCTTGTGCCCCCGTACGCGAAGCCGTCCGGGCAGCTCTGGGCTCAGCTGGGGGTCGCGCCGGCCGCGGCGGAGAACTGGCAGCGGGTGCTGGCGTGGGCCGGGCCGCTGCTGGTGGCGCTGGTCGCCGGGGTGCTGCGGTTCGCCCACCTGGGCACCCCGAAGGCGGTGATATTCGACGAGACGTACTACGCGAAGGACGCGTGGGCCACGATCCGCCAGGGGTACGAGGCGAGCTGGCCCAAGGACATCGACAAGTCGGTCCTCGCCAACCCGAACGGGGTCTCCCTCCCCCTGGACCCGGGCTACGTCGTGCACCCGCCGATCGGCAAATGGGTGATCGGCCTGGGCGAGTGGATGTTCGGCTTCGATCCCTTCGGCTGGCGCTTCATGACCGCGCTGCTCGGGACCCTGTCGGTCCTGATGCTGTGCCGGATCGGCCGCCGGCTGTTCCGCTCCACGTTCCTGGGCTGCCTGGCGGGCACGCTGCTGGCCGTGGACGGCCTGCACCTGGTGATGAGCCGCACCGCGCTGCTCGACCTGGTGCTGATGTTCTTCGTGCTGGGCGCCTTCGGCGCGCTGGTGGTCGACCGGGACAAGGCGCGGGCCCGGCTCGCGGCGGCGCTCCCGGTGGACGGGGACGGGCGGACCCGTCCGGACGCGCGGATCGCGGAGACGCTGGGCCTGGGCTGGCGGCCGTACCGGCTCCTGGCCGGGGTGTGCCTGGGCCTGGCCTTCGGCACGAAGTGGAACGGCCTGATCGTGCTGGCCTTCTTCGGCGTCCTGACCGTGCTGTGGGACGCGGCCGCGCGCCGCACCGCCGGCGCGGGCTCCCCGTACGCGGCGATGCTGCGCCGGGACGCGCTGCCGGCCTTCCTGTCGACCGTGCCGGTGGCGGTCTCGGTCTACGTGGCCTCGTGGCTCGGCTGGATCCTGTCCCCCGACAACGGCAAGGGCGGGTACTTCCGGGACTGGGCCGCCAAGAACGACCAGCACAGCTCGCTGTCGTTCCTGCCGGAGTGGCTGCGGAGCATGTGGCACTACGAGACGGAGGTCTACAAGTTCCACGTGGGCCTGACCTCGGGCCACACCTACGAGTCGAACCCGTGGAGCTGGCTGGTCCTGGGCCGTCCCGTCTCCTTCTTCTACGAGTCTCCGTCGCCCGGCACCGACGGCTGCCCGGCGACGGAGACGGCCAAGTGCGCGCGCGAGGTGCTGGCGCTGGGCACCCCGCTGCTGTGGTGGACGGGCTGCTTCGCGCTGCTGTACGTGCTGTGGCGGTGGTTCTTCCGCCGCGACTGGCGGGCGGGCGCGATCGCGTGCGCGCTGGGCGCGGGCCTGCTGCCCTGGTTCAACTACCAGGAGCGGACCATCTTCTTCTTCTACGCGGTGGTCTTCGTCCCGTACCTGTGCCTGGCGGTGGCCATGATGATCGGCGCCCTGCTGGGCCCGGCCGGCTCCTCGGAACGCCGCCGCGCCCTGGGCTCGGTGGCGGCGGGCGTCCTGGTGCTCCTGATCGTCTGGAACTTCATCTATTTCTGGCCGATCTACACGGGCCAGTCCATCCCGATGGACTCGTGGAGAAACCGCATGTGGCTGGACACCTGGGTCTAGGGGCCGGGCCGCCGGGCGGCCCGGCGCCCACGAACGGGGCATGTTCCGGTCCGGTAACAAGGCCGTCTCCCGTGCGTCCGTTCGACGTAGGGTCTGCATCAAGGGCCCTTTGAACGCGTTCAGCGGTCGGGGAAGGGGCCGTCGTACGGGGGACGGGGACTGTGGAGTGAACGGGGCTGCCAAGGGCGCCATCATCGGCGGGGTGTTCCTCGCGATGCTGGGCGGAGCCGGGTACGGGGTGTACGCGCTGGTGGGGGACGCCGGCGCGAGCGAGAGCAAGAGCGCGTCCGGACCGTCGGCGCCGGCCAAGGGCACGGGGCCGGTCAGCGACAAGGACGCGGCGCGGACCGCCGCGGCCTTCCTGGCCGCGTGGGCGTCGGGGGACGCCCGGGCCGCCGCCGACCTGACGAACAACCCTGCGGCCGCGCAGGCCGCCGTCGGGGACTACAAGAGCGCGGCGGGCGTGGCCAAGGCCGTGATCACCCCCGGTGCGCAGACCGGGGCCACGGTGACGTACTCCGTCGCCGCCGAGGTGACGCTCGCGGGGGTCACCAAGCCGCTGGCCTACGAGTCCAAGCTCACCGTGGTGCGCGGCAACACCACCGGACTGCCGCTGGTCGACTGGCAGCCCTCGGTGATCCACCCGGAGCTCCAGAAGGGCGACCGGCTGCGCGGGGGCACCCCGGACAACCCGCCGGTCAAGGCCGTGGACCGCAACGGCAAGGAGCTGACGGCCGAGAAGTACCCCTCGCTGCGCGCGGTGCTCGACAAGCTGCGCGCGACGTACGGGGAGAAGCTGGGCGGCACGAGCGGCACCGAGCTGTGGATCCAGCCGGACAGCGCGGACGCCCCCAAGCGGAGCCTGCTGACGCTGGCCGAGGGCACCCCGGGGCGGATCGAGACCGTGCTGGACGCCGATGTGCAGGAGGCGGCCGAGAAGGCGGTCCTGAAGTTCCCGCAGGCCTCGGTCGTCGCCGTGCAGCCCAGCACCGGAAACGTCCTGGCCCTCGCCGACCACCGCGGGGACGGCTTCCCCGCGTCCATCAGCGGTGCCCGCGCACCGGGCTCCACGATGAAGATCGTGACCGCCGCGATGCTGCTGGACCGGGGCCTGGTGTCGGCGGACAAGGTCGCCGAGTGCCCGGCCGACGTGTCGTGGGAAGGCCGGACCTTCAAGAACCTGAAGGGCTTCAAGCTCGACAACGAGCCCTTCTCCACGAGCTTCGCGCAGTCCTGCAACACCGCCTTCATCAAGCAGATCAAGCCGGTCAACGACATCGGCGCGCTGCCGAAGGAGGCCCGCGAGGTCTTCGGCATCGGCGTCGAGTGGAAGGTCGGCGTGCCCACCGTCGACGGGAAGGTCCCGCCGGCCACCGGGCCGTCGGCGGCCGCCGCGTACATCGGGCAGGGCGAGGTCCAGATGAACCCGCTGACCATGGCCTCGATCACGGCGACGGCCCGGACCGGGGTGTTCCGCCAGCCGGTCGTCGTCAAGTCCTCGCTGGACGGGCGCACGCTCGCGAAGGCCACCCGGTCGATGAAGCCGTCGGTGACGGCGCAACTGGTGCGGATGATGAAGCTGACGGCGACCGAGGGGACGGCCCGGGGTGCGATGGCCTCGGTCGGCGGCTCCGACAAGGGCGCGAAGACCGGCTCGGCGGAGGTCGACGGCGCGCAGAACCCGGACAGCTGGTTCACCGGCTTCAGCGGTGACGTCGCGGCCGCCGCGATGGTCGAGGGCGGCGGCCACGGCGTCGACGCGGCGGGCCCGATCGTGGCGGCGGTGCTGAACGCGGGCTGAGCCCCGCCCGGGTCAGCTCCCGTCAGCGCGCCGTCAGCACCCGGTCAGCGCGCCCGTCAGCGCCCCGGTCAGCGCTCCCGTACGTCGGCCAGGTCGGCGCCCGCGTGGGCGATCAGCTCGCGCGGGGCCATCGGGAACACCGTGTGCGGGGTCCCGGCGGCCGCCCAGACCACCTCGTGGACGAGCAGGGAGCGGTCCGCCAGGACGCGGGTGCGGGTGCGGTGGCCGAAGGGCGGGACCCCGCCGATGGCGTAGCCCGTGGTCTCGCGGACCAGCGCCGCGTCGGCCCGGGTCACGGCGCCGGCGTCCAGTTCCCGGCGCACCGCCTCGACGTCGACCCGCGAGGCCCCGTCCATGAGCACGAGGACGGGCACCCCGTCGGCCGCGAAGATCAGTGACTTCACGATCTGGCTGAGCTCGCACCCGATGGCGGCGGCCGCGTCGGCGGCGGTCCGCGTCCCGTCGGGGAAGCTCCGTACGTCCGGCGCCAGGCCCAGGGAGGCGAGGGCTTCGGCGAAGAGGGGATGTGCGGTGGTCGTCATACGGGCACGCTAACGCGGGACCCCGTACCGGACACCGGATTTCCCCGGGGCGGAACCCGCCCCCGGTCACAGCACTAGAGCGCCGAGCGGACCGCCCGGACCAGGGCCTGGGCCCGGGGGTCGGCCGTGACCGACTTGGCCAGGGCGTTCGTGACGTAGCCGAAGCCGATGCCCGCCTCCGGGTCCGCGAAGGCCAGCGAGCCGCCGCGGCCCGGGTGGCCGAAGGAGGCCGGGGACAGCAGCGGGGAGGCCGGGCCGTGCAGCATGTGGCCCGGGCCGAAGCGGGTGTTGACCACCAGCACCCGGTCCGGGCCGGCGGACAGTTCGCGGCCCGCCAGGGCGGTGGTGTCCGGCGCGAACAGCCGCGCGCCGTCCTGCGTGTCGGACAGCAGCGCGGCGTAGAGGCCCGCCAGGGCGCGCGCCGTGCCGATGCCCGCCGACGCGGGCAGCTCGGCCGCGCGGTACTCGGGGGCGTTCTCGTCCGGCAGCGGATCGATCGCCGCGAAGGCCCGGCGGGTCAGGGACCCGGGGTCCGCGTAGGCCTCCGAAACGTTCCTGCGCGGCCTGAGCTTCAGCGCTCCCGCCGACTGCGGCGCCTCCACCGGCGCGACCCGGCCCACCCGCGGGGCCTCCCCGTCCGGCAGGCCGATCCAGAAGTCCAGCCCCAGCGGCCCGGTCACCTCGCGCGCCAGCCACTGCCCCAGCGACTCCCCCGTCACGCGCAGCACCAGCTCCGACAGCAGCCAGCTGAAGGTCTGCGCGTGGTAGCCGTGCGCACTGCCCGGCTCCCAGAAGGCCCGCTGCCCGGCGACCGCCCGCGCGCCCGAGTGCCCGTCCACCGCCTGCGCCGGGGTCAGCCCCCGGTCCAGCGCCGGCACCCCGGCACGGTGCGCGAGCAGGTCCCGCACGAGCGCCCGCTCCTTGCCGCCCGCCTTGAACTCCGGCCAGTAGGAGGACACCGGCGCGTCCAGGTCCAGCAGTCCGCGCTGGTGCAGCAGCAGTGGGACCACCGCCGCGACGCCCTTGGTCGCCGAACGCACCACCTGCGCGGTGCCGGCGGTCCACGGCCCGGTGCCGTCCGCGTCCTTCGTACCGGCCCACAGGTCCACGACCCGCCGCCCGTCGCGGTAGACGGCCACGGCCGCGCCGCGGTCGCCGAGCGCCTCGAAGTTGCGTACGAAGGCCTCGCGGACGGCCTCGTAGCCCTCCGCCACCTCACCCTGGATGTTGACGTTCACGGGCGGTCCAACA
The DNA here is from genome assembly GCF_003287915.1 of Streptomyces sp. ICC4. Lineage (NCBI taxonomy): Bacteria > Bacillati > Actinomycetota > Actinomycetes > Kitasatosporales > Streptomycetaceae > Streptomyces > Streptomyces sp. ICC4. Next base: position 2,546,833 of record NZ_CP030286.1, read on the forward strand.
ACCCGCGGTCCGCGCTTATGCCACCGCCGCCTGTGCCGCCTACGCCTACGCCTACGCCACCGACACAGAACGCGGGTCGAAGCCGAAGGGCAGCTCCAGCCGGTGTGCCCGCATCAGCTTCTCGTCGCACAGCACGTCCTGGGTGCGCCCGTCCGCCACGATGGTCCCCTCGCTGAGGATCACCGCGCGCGGGCAGAGCTCCAGCGCGTACGGCAGGTCGTGGGTCACCATCAGCACCGTGACGTCCAGCGAGCGCAGGATGTCCGCGAGCTCCCGCCGCGAGGCCGGGTCCAGGTTGGAGGACGGCTCGTCGAGCACGAGGATCTCGGGGCGCATGGCCAGCACGGTCGCCACCGCGACCCGGCGGCGCTGCCCGAAGGACAGGTGGTGCGGAGGCCGGTCCGCGAAGGCGGCCATCCCGACCTGCTCCAGCGCCTCGCGCACCCGCTGCTCCAGCTCGGCTCCGCGCATTCCGGCGGCGGCCGGGCCGAAGGCCACGTCCTCCCGCACGGTCGGCATGAAGAGCTGGTCGTCGGGGTCCTGGAAGACGATGCCGACCCGACGGCGGACCTCGGCGAGGTTGCGCTTCTCCACGGGCAGCCCGGCCACGGCCACGGTGCCGACGCCGCCGGTCAGGATGCCGTTGAGGTGCAGCACCAGGGTGGTCTTGCCGGCGCCGTTGGGGCCGAGCAGCGCCACCCGCTCCCCGTGCCCGACGGTCAGGTCGACCCCGAAGAGGGCCTGGTGGCCGTCGGGGTAGGCGTAGGCGAGGCCGGAGACCTCCAGGGAGGCCGGCACCTTCAAAGCGTCCATCTGATTCTCCTCACGGTATTGATTCCACTACGATGGGTCACCTGCACCAGCAGCGGTCAGGGCTTGGCCGTCATGCGCCTCCTCGGAGGCAAGTGAGAAGCCGCCCCAGGCGGAGGAGTCACCCGATCAGACAGACGGCTGTCAGCATGACGGCCAGTGCTGTCAAAGGGAGCGCAGAGGCGCGCGCCCACTCTGTGGGCGTGGCCGCGACTTCGTCGATCACCGGCATCGAGCCCGCGTAGCCGCGGCTGACCATCGCGAGGTAGACCCGCTCGCCGCGCTCGTAGGACCGGATGAACAGGGCGCCGGCCGTTTTGGCGAGGACGCCCCAGTGCCGGATGCCGCGCGCCTCGAAACCGCGGGAGCGGCGGGCGATGGACATCCGGCGCAGCTCGTCGCTGATCACGTCGCCGTACCGGATCATGAAGGAGGCGATCTGCACGAGCAGCGGCGGCAGCTTGAGCCGCTGCAGGCCCAGCAGCAGGGCCCGCAGTTCGGTGGTGGAGGCGAGGAGTACGGAAGCGGCCACGCCCAGGGTGCCCTTGGCCAGCACGTTCCAGGCGCCCCAGAGGCCGGAGACGCTCAGCGACATGCCGAGGAACTCCACCCGCTCGCCCTCGGCCACGAAGGGCATCAGGACGGCGAAGGCGACGAAGGGCACCTCGATCAGCAGCCGGCGCAGCAGGAAGCCGGCCGGGATCCGGGCCACGGCGGCCGCCGCCGCGAGGAGGACGGCGTAGAGCCCGAAGGCCCACACGGCCTCGCGCGGTGTGGACACGACGACGATCACGAAGGCGAAGGTCGCGGCGAGCTTGCAGTGCGGCGGCAGGCCGTGGACCGGCGAGTGCCCGTGCCGGTAGAGCTTGTGGGCGTGGCCCGCACCCATGTCAGGCCGTCGGTACGGCCGTGGAGGCGGCCGTGAGGTCGGCGCTGCGGCGGCGGCGGACGGTCCAGAAGACGCCGGTGCCCACGGCGACGGTCGCGCCGACGCCGATCATGCCGGCGAGGCCGCCGGAGAGTCGGGCGTCGGAGACGTCCTTGACGCCGTAGTCGGCGAGCGGGGAGTCGGCGACGGCGTGCTCCGTGACCTTCTGGTCGATGCCCTTGTCGGCGGCGACCTTCTCCAGGCCGTCGGGGCTGGCGGAGGCGTAGTAGGAGACGAAGCCGGCCAGCACGAGGGCGGTGACCAGGCCGGTGATCCACACGGGCTTCGTGGAGCGGGCGGCGAGGGCCGCCGGGGCCGCGGGCGCCGGGGCCGCCGGGGCGTCGACGAGCTCGCCGCCGACGCGCAGCTTCAGCGGGGCGGACAGGCCGCGGGCGCCGTGCACGAGGTCGGGGCGGACGGCGATCACGGCGCCGACGGTGGCGGCGGTGATCAGGGCCTCGCCGATGCCGATGAGGACGTGGACTCCCACCATGGCGCCGAACACCTTGGCCAGTGGGACGTCCGTGGTGCCGCCGAGGGCGAAGAGGAGGGTGAAGAAGGCGGCCGCGGCGGGCACCGAGAGCAGGGCTCCGGCGAAGGCGGCGACGGTGACCGAGCGGCGGCTGTCGGGCAGCAGCTTGACCAGCCCGCGGAAGACGGCGTAGGCGACGACCACGGTGACGACGCCCATGGTGACGATGTTGACGCCGAGGGCGGTCAGGCCGCCGTCGGCGAACAGCAGGCCCTGCATGAGCAGGACGACGGACACGCAGAGCACCCCGGTGTAGGGGCCGACGAGGATCGCGGCGAGCGCGCCGCCCAGCAGGTGGCCGCTGGTGCCGGCGGCGACCGGGAAGTTCAGCATCTGGACGGCGAAGATGAAGGCGGCGACGAGGCCGGCGAGCGGCGCGGTGCGCTCGTCGAGCTCCCGGCGGGCGCCACGGAGGCTGACCGCCACGGCTCCGGCGGCGGCGACACCTGCGGCGATGGAGACGGGGGCATCGATGAAGCCGTCGGGCACATGCATGGTTTTGCTCCGCTTCCTGCGGTCCGTTGAACTGACAAAGTCTTTAACCGTTTAAGAATAGTGCCCAATTGCAAACGGTTGGCAAGAGCGTCAGCGTCACAAATAGACCCGCGCGGATTCGTGGGAATGTGCGAGGCTGGGGGCAATACGGACGCATATGTTCCGATTCGAGGAGTCTTGTCGATGTCAGCCACCGCCGAGAATCCACCCGCCGGCCCGACCGCCACGGCCGCCGGCGGGTCCACCGCCACGGCGACCGCGCCCTTCGTCGAGGAGCGGGTGCGCGCCCGCGTGATCACCGATGACCCGCTCTACCGGACCATTCCGGTTTCCCTGCGCTTCGTCCCCACCGAGCCCCTGGCCGTCCGGATCGTCTTCCCGGCGGACCTCTCCCCCGAGGGCACGGACAACGAGTGGGTCCTGCCCCGCGCCCTCCTGGAGGCCGGCCTCCAGGCGCCGACCGGGACCGGAGACGTGCGCGTCTGGCCCTGCGGGCGCGTCCAGGCCGTCGTCGAGTTCCACTCCCCCGAGGGTGTCGCGGTGGTCCAGTTCGACATCGCCGCGCTGCGCCGCTTCCTGCGCCGGGCGTACGCGCCCTCGCCCGCCGCCACCCGTTAGGCGGAGCCCCGGCCGTCCGCCCGAAACGGAGACGGGACCGGAGACGGAACCGGAAACGGAACCGGGACCGGAAACGGGACCGGCCCCGCACCGGTGAGGTGCGGGGCCGGTCCTTCGTTCGGACGCTCAGACGTTGACCAGCTCGCGGTCCTTGTCCGGGCCTTCGGAGCCGTCGGAGCCGTCGGCGCCGTCGGCGGACTCGCCGAGGTGCTTGCGCAGGCTCTCGCCCTCCACGTCCACGTTCGGCAGGATCCGGTCGAGCCACTTCGGCAGCCACCAGGCCTTGTGGCCGAGCAGCGCGAGGACGGCCGGGACGATGGTCATCCGGACGACGAAGGCGTCGAAGAAGACCGCGATGGCCAGGCCGAAGCCGATCATCTTGACCATCTGCTCGGTGGCGCCCATGAAGCCCGAGAACACCGCGATCATGATGACGGCCGCGGCCACGACCACCCGGGCGCTGTACTGGAAGCCGGTCACGACGGCCTGGCCCGGCCGCTCGCCGTGGACGTACGCCTCACGCATGCGGGTGACCAGGAAGACCTCGTAGTCCATGGCCAGGCCGAAGACGACGCCCACCATGAAGATCGGCATCATCGACATGATCGGACCGGTCTGCTCCACCCCGAAGAGCGAGCCGAGCCAGCCCCACTGGAAGACCGCGACGACGGCGCCGAGGGCGGCGACCACCGAGAGCAGGAAGCCGAGGGCCGCCTTGAGCGGGACCAGGATCGAGCGGAAGACGAGCATCAGGAGCAGGAAGGCGAGGCCGACGACGAGGGCCAGGTAGGGCAGCAGCGCGTCGTTCATCTTCTGCGAGAAGTCGATGTTCATCGCGGTGGCGCCGGTGACGAGGACCTCGTCCCCGCTGCCGTCGCGGATCTCGTGGACCAGCGCCTCGGTCTGCTCGGAGGACGGGCGGTCCTTCGGGACGACCGTGATGACGGCGGCGTCGCCCTCCTTGTTGAGCGCGGGCGGGGTGACCGCGGCCACGCCCTCCAGGCCCTTGATCCGCTCGGCGGTCTGGTCCGCGAGCGCCTTGTCGCCGTCCACGACGACCATCAGCGGGCCGTTGAAGCCCGGGCCGAAGCCCTCGGACAGCAGGTCGTACGCCTGGCGCTGCGTGGTGGACACCGGCTGGGAGCCGTCGTCCGGCAGGCCCATCTCCAGCTTGCCGGCCGGGATGGCCACGGCGCCGAGGCCGATGACCGCGACCAGCAGCACCATGACCGGGCGGCGCAGGATGAAGCGGGCCCAGCGGGTGCCGCCGTTGGGCTTCTGCTCGGCGCCCTCGGCGACCGGCTTGCCCTTGCCGAACAGCTTGGACTTCGCGCCCGCCGGCAGCACCTTCTTGCCGGCGAACCCGAGGAGCGCGGGGACCAGCGTCAGGGCGACGAGGACGGCGATGACCACGGTGCCGGCCGCGGCGGCGCCCATCTTGGTGAGCATGGGGATGTTGACGACGGCCAGGCCCACGAGGGCGATGACCACGGTCAGACCGGCGAAGACGACGGCGGAGCCGGCGGTTCCGACGGCCCGGCCCGCGGCCTCCTCGCGCTCGCGGCCCTCGGCGAGCTCCGAGCGGTAGCGGGAGACGATGAAGAGCGCGTAGTCGATGCCGACCGCGAGGCCGATCATCATCGCGAGGGTGGAGGTGGTGGAGCCCAGGTCCAGCACGTTGGCGAGCGCGGTGATGGAGGAGATGCCGATGCCGACGCCGATCAGCGCGGTCAGCAGCGGCAGCCCGGCCGCGATCAGCGAGCCGAAGGTGATGACCAGGACGACCGCGGCGATGGCGATGCCGATGATCTCGCCGGAACCGGTCTCGGGGGTCGCCATCAGGGCGTCGCCGCCGATCTGGACGTTCAGGCCGGAGGCCTTCGCCTCGATGCCGGATTCCTTGAGGGCCTCACGCGTCGGGTCCGTCAGCTCCATGGAGCTGACCTTGTACTTGACGCTGATGTAGGCGGTGGAGCCGTCCTGGCTCACGGCCTGCGCCTCGAAGGGGTTCGCGACCGAGGCGATCTGGTCCCGGCCGACTCCGTCCTTCAGCTCGGAGACCATCTTCTCGACCTGCGGCTTGACCGCGGCCGAGTCGACCTTCTCGCCCGCCGGGGCCTTGATCACGATGCGGGCGGTGGCGCCGTCGGCGGCCATCCCCGGGAAGCGCTGGTCCAGCAGGTCGAAGGCCTTCTGGGCCTCCGTGCCGGGTATGGAGAACGAGCCTGAGGTGGGTGCGGACGCGGAAGCCGCGCCGAAGCCTGCGACGAAGAGCAGCGCCACCCAGAGGAGGGCGACGAATCGACGGCGCCGGAAGGCACCCCTGCCGAGTCGGTAAAGGAAGGTGGCCACGTCGGTGGTTCTCCCGTTCGGGTCGTGGGATGGAATCAGGGCATGGAATGCCGGTCCGACGACGAGAGCGGCGTGTCAGGAGCAGCAGGAATCGAGCTCGGGCGCGGGGACGCCTCGGCGGAACAGCGGGGACGGCGGGGAGCAGTGGGGAGGATCAGACGCCGAGGGCGGGGAGGACCACGGCATCGATGAAGTCACCGAGGAAGCTCCGGTCGACGGACCGGTCCTCGATGAGGGGAAGGGCGATGAACGCCCCGATGAGCATGTGCGGGACGAACGGCAGGGCCGGACAGTCCGGGGCGATCTCGCCTCGGTCCACCGCCCGCTGCAGCATCGCCTGCAGACCGGTGATCTCCGGGTCGACCAGCAATTCCCGTAGCGCCTTGTGGAGCTCGGGGCTCTCGTGCACCGCATGGGTCAGGCCCCGCATCAGCGCGGTGTCCTTCGCCATCTGGGCGTCGTCGGAGTTCTCGATCATGACCCCGAAGTCCCCGCGTAGGCTGCCCGTGTCGATCTCCCGGAGGGAGACCGGCTGGGTGCAGCGCAGAGCCTTCGCGACCAGCTCGGGCTTGCTCCCCCACTGGCGGTAGAGGGTGGCCTTGCTGGACTTCGTACGGGCGGCGACCGCGTCCATGGTCAGCGCCTCGTAGCCGACTTCGCGCAGGAGGTCGAGGACCGCCCCGTGGAGTTCGGCTTCCCGCTCGGGGGTGATCCGGCTGCGGCGCGACATGACTTCTTCGACCATCTCGGCGCCTCCTCCCGACCGTTCCATCCGAACGAAACTGTTTCGTACGGATAGACCATACCCCCCTGTCAAGCGAAACGAAACCGTTCCGTTTCGCTTGGGCAGTGGTGTCGGTCACCCGCTGAACGCCTCCGGGCGCCCCCGCGACACGCGCATGGATCACCTGTACGAGTTGCCAGCCCCCCTCGGCACGGAAAGCATTGGGGGGTGAGTCACGACGCGGCGTACCTCCGGTTCCCCCATCTCCACGACGATGTGCTGTGCTTCGCCACCGAGGACGACCTCTGGGTCGCACCCCTGGTTCCCCCCGGAGCGCCGGCGGGCCGTGCCTGGCGGATCACCGTCGACCGCACCCGGGTCGGCCACCCCCGCTTCTCCCCCGACGGCAAGCACATCGCCTTCACCACCTGGCGCAGCCTCGACCCGGAGATCCACCTGGCCCCGGTGTCGGGCGGCCCGGCCCGCCGCCTCACCTACTGGGGCTCCACCGACACCCGGGTCTGCGGCTGGACCCCGCCCGACAAGGACGGCCGCAGCGACATCCTGGCCGTCTCCTCGCACGGGCAGCCCTTCTCCTACTTCTCCTGGGCCTACAGCCTGCCCACCGACGGCAGCCCCGGCGGCCGGCTCCCCTGGGGCCCCGTCTCCGACATCGCCGTCCACGACGACGCCCCGGGCGGTCCGGGCGCGGAGGGCGGCGCCGAGCGGCGCACCCTGCTGCTCAGCGGCAAGCCGCCGCACGAGCCCGCCGCGTGGAAGCGCTACCGCGGCGGCGCCACCGGCCGGCTCTGGCTGCACGGCGAGCGGCTGCTGGAGGGCATCGAGGGGCACCTGGACTCCCCGATGTTCGTGCAGGGCCGGATCGCCTTCCTCTCCGACCACGAGGGCATCGGCAACCTCTACTCCTGCCTGCCCGACGGCACGGACCTGCGCCGGCACACCGACCACGCGGAGTTCTACGCCCGGCACGCCTCCAGCGACGGCCGCCGCGTCGTCTACCAGTGCGCCGGGGACATCTGGCTCGTCGACTCACTGGCCCCCGACGCCTCCCCGCGCAAGCTGGAGGTCCGCCTCGGCGGCCCCCGCGCGGGGCGCCGCAGCTACCAGGTCCCGGCCGCCAGCCACGTCGACTCGCTCTCCGTCGACGCCACCGGGCGGGCCAGCGCCGTCGTCGTGCGCGGCAGCCTGTACTGGCTCACGCACCGCGACGGGCCCGCCCGCACCATCGCCGACACCCCGGGCGTACGGGTCCGTCTGCCCGAGATGCTCGGCAGCGGCGGGCAGGTGGCGTACGTGACCGACGCGGAGGGCGAGGACGCGATCGAGATCGCCTACCTGCCCCGGGCCTCGGGGGACCGGGAGCCGCGCCGCCTCGCCTCCGGCGCGCTGGGCCGCGTACTGGAGCTGCTCTCCGATCCGGACGGGGAGCGGCTCGCGATCGCCTCCAACGACGGGCGGCTGCTGCTCATCGACGCAACCGAGGAGTCCAACGGGGAGGCCAGCGAGCTGATCCGGTCCGACAACGGGCCCGTCACCGACCTCGCCTTCTCCCCCGACGGCTGCTGGCTCACCTGGTCGCACCCGGGCATCGGCCGCTCGCTGCGCCAGATCAAGATGGCCCGGATCTCCGGACCCGGCGCCCACACCGTCGTGGACGTCACCAACGGCCGCTTCGAGGACGAGAACCCCGTCTTCACCCGGGACGGGCGCTACCTGGCCTTCCTGTCGTGGCGCGGTTTCGACCCCGTGTACGACGTCCACACCGGCGACCTGTCCTTCCCGCTGGGCTGCCGCCCGTACCTGGTGCCGCTCTCCTCGGCGACCCCCTCGCCCTTCGCCTTCTCCCCCGACGGCCGCCCGGCGGCGGGCGGGCTCGACCCGGTCGAGGGGGAAGCGGAGGCGGCCGACGGCGCGGTCACGGTGGAGGTGGAGGGGCTCGAGAGCCGGGTGACCCCCTTCCCGGTGTCGGCGTCCAAGTACTCGGCCCTGTATCCGGTGCACGGCGGCGGGCTGGTGTGGCTGCGCTGGCCGATCTCCGGCGCGCTCGGCGAGACCTTCGCCAATCCGGCCGACACCAGCGGCAAGCCGACCCTGGAGTACTTCGACCTCACCAAGGCCCGCAAGACGGAGCTGGCCTCCGGACTGGACTGGTTCGCCGTCAGCGGCGACGGCACCCGGCTCGTCGTCAACGACGACGGGGACCTGCGCGCGGTCCCGGCGACCGAGTCGGGCGACACCGACTCCACCGTCTACCTGGACCTGCGGCGCATCCTGCACGAGGTGGACCCGGCGGCCGAATGGCGCCAGGCCTTCGAGGAGGCCGGGCGGCTCATCCGCGCGTACTTCTGGGAGCCGAAGATGTGCGGCATCGACTGGGACGGCGTACTGCGCCAGTACCGACCCCTGGTCGAACGGGTCGCCTCCCCCGACGAGTTCGCCGACCTGATGCGCGAGGTCCTCGGCGAGCTCGGCACCTCGCACGCCTACGTCTCCCCCGCCCGCCGCAACGAGGGCCCCCCGCACTACCAGCGGGCCATCGGCCTGCTCGGCGCCAACCTCTTCCCCCGCGACGGCGCCTGGGTCGTCGGCCGGATCCTGCCCGGCGAGTCCTCCGACTCCAAGGCCCGCTCCCCGCTCGCGGGCACCGGCATCCGGGAGGGCGCGGTCCTCACCCACGTCGACGGCCGGCCCGTCGACCCGGTCACCGGGCCGTACCCGCTGCTGTCGGCGGCCGGCGGCACCACCGTGGAGCTCACCTTCGAGCCCGCGGAAGGACAGGGCCGCGCCCGCCGGGTCGCGGTCGTGCCGCTGATCGACGAGCGTCCGCTGCGCTACCAGGACTGGGTGGCCAAGCGCCGCGCGGTGGCCCGCGAGGTCAGCGGCGGCCGGTGCGGCTACCTCCACATCCCCGACATGGGCGGCTCGGGCTGGGCGCAGTTCAACCGCGACCTGCGGGCGGAGATGTCGAAGCCCGCGCTGATCGTGGACGTGCGCGGCAACGCGGGCGGGCACATCAGCGAGCTGGTGGTGGAGAAGCTGACCCGCTCGATCCTCGGCTGGGACCTGACCCGCAACGCGCAGCCGGTCTCCTACGCCTCCAACGCGCCCCGGGGCCCGATCGTGGCGCTGGCCGACGAGGCGACCTCCTCCGACGGCGACATGATCACCGCGGCCTTCAAGCTGCTGGGGCTCGGCCCGGTCATCGGCCAGCGCACCTGGGGCGGGGTCGTCGGCATGACCGGCCGGCACACCCTGGGCGACGGCACCGTGATCACGGTGCCGATGAACGCGGCGTGGTTCCCCGAGTACGGCTGGTCGGTGGAGAACCAGGGCGTGGAGCCCGACCTGCCCATCCTGCGGACCCCGCTCGACTGGGCCGAGGGACGGCACGCGCAGATGGACGACGCCGTGAACCTGGCGCTGGAGCTGCTGGAACAGGATCCGGCGGCGGTGCCGCCCGGCTACACGGACGTACCGGACCGGCGGCGGCCGAAGCTGCCGCCGCGGGGCTGATCCCGCGGGCGCATGCCCCCGAAGCTGCCGCCGCGGGGCATGCGAAAGGGGTGCGGCCCGGGAACGGCGGGTCGCACCCCTCGACTGTCGCTCAGTAGCGCTACTGGTCGCTGCTCGTCACTACTTGTCGAAATTCTCGTCGAAGGTGTCGCGAGGCTTGTCCCCGGCCTGCTCCCTGGCCCGGTCCACGGCCTGCGACGTGCGCTCGGACGCCTCGTCCTGCTTGCCCGCGGCCGCGGCCTTCGCCCGCTCCGCGAGGTCCTTCGCCTTGTCCTGGAACTGGTCCCTGATGCCCATGTGTCCTCACTCCTGATGCGGTGTTCGTCAACGGGAACCCGACCAGGCTTGCACAGACGAACATTCCTCGCATTCCGGTCAGCGGCTCTGGGTGCGCTCCTGCTCGTCCGCCGCCCCGCCGGCCCCCACAAGCCCCTTGGAAACACTGGCCAGTCGAGGCTCGAACCGCTTCATCTCGCGCTGTCCGACCGTCGCGATGATCCCGGGCAGGTACCCGCGGACCCCCTGCATGCCGCGCAGCCACCACTGCGCGTACACGTGCGGGGAGCGCCGCTCGATGCCCGCCACGATCCGGTCGACGGCCGGCCCCAGCGGGTAGGTCCGGTTCGAGGGCCACGGCAGCCGCTGGCGCAGTTCGCGCATCACCTCGTCCTGGTCGGCCCCGCGCACCATGTCCGTGTCGGTCCAGGACAGATAGCCGACGCCGACCTTGACGCCCTTGTAGCCGACCTCGGCGCGCAGGCAGTGGGCGAAGGCCTCGACCCCGGACTTGGAGGCGCAGTACGCGGTCATCATCGGCGCCGGGGTGATCGCGGCGAGCGAGGCTATCTGCAGGAAGTAGCCGCGGCTCTCCATCAGCACGGGCAGGAAGGCGCGGGCGGTGACGGCGCCGCCGATGAGGTTGACCTCGATGACCCGGCGCCAGGCGACGGGGTCGGAGTCGCCGAAGGGACCGCCCGCGGCCACCCCCGCGTTGGCGACGACGATGTCGACCTTGCCGAAGCGCTGCTTGACCTCCTGCGCGACCCGGGCCATGGCCTCGTGGTCGGTGACGTCCGCGTACCAGTGGTCGCTTTCGGTGTGCAGCCGCTCGGAGACCTCCTTGAGGGCCTCGGGCTCCAGGCCGACGAGGGCCACCTTCGCCCCGCGCGCGGACAGCTTGCGGGCGAGCAGCTCGCCGACCCCCCGGGCGGCGCCCGTGACGACGGCGACCTGGCCTTCCAGACTCCTGCGAGCACTCACGGCGTCTTCTCCTTCGCGGGCTGACTGACACTGGATTGACTGACGCCGGGCTGACCGACGCCGGGCTGACCGACAGGGGGGCGAGGACCGACGAACTGCGCCACGAGCCCGCGCAGGGTTTCGGTGACGGCCTCCGGAGCCTCGACCGGGGTCATGTGCCCCATGCCGGTCAGCTCGGTGAGCCCCACGCAGTTCGCCAGCGCGGCCGCGAGCCCCCGGGCGTGCACGATCGGCGTCAGCCGGTCGTTCGTGCCGCCGATGACGGCGGTGGGTACGGTCAGGGCCGCCAGCCCCGCCCCGAGGTCGAGCCCCGCCAGCACCGCGGACCACGCGTGGCGCACGGCCGTGGGGCAGGAGTGGACGATCCGGGCGCAGGCCTCGACCTTGTCGGGCGCGGAGCCCGGGCCCATCGTGGCGTACTTCAGCACCGCCTTGCCGACGGGGGTGACGGGACCCAGCGGTGCCCGGGATCCCAGGACCGCCCCGGTGATACGGGTCCTCGCGCGCCCGGGGCGGATCGGCAGGACCAGCGCCTCCTCGACCAGCCGGCCACTGCCGGTGCTGCACAGCAGCGCGGCCGCGGCGTGCTCGGCGAACTCCGGCCGGCCGGCGGCGGCCATGATCGTCATCCCGCCCATGGAGTGGCCCGCGACCACGGCCTTCTCGCCGGGTCCGAGGGTGGCGGAGAGGACGGCGACCAGGTCGTCGGCGAGGGCGGTGGTGCTGTAGCCCGCGGCGGCCGGGCTGCGCCCGTGGCCGCGCTGGTCGTAGGCGATGACCCGGTGACCGGTGGCCAGGGCCCGTATCTGCGCGGCCCAGAAGGCGGTGGAACAGGTCCAGCCGTGCGCGAGCACGACCGCCGGAGCCCCGTCCTCGCCATGCACCTCGACGTGCAGGCGGGAGCCGTCGGCGGAGGTGGCGACCAGCTCGCGGCGGGCGGCCGGCGGGGCGTAGGGCCCGGCCGTGACGTGCGTCAGGCGGCTCACGCGGCGCCCTCCCCGGCGGAAGCGGGCGTCTCGGCCGGGGCCTTGACGGGGGCCTTGGCGGGGGCCTTGGCCGGGGCGGCGGCCACCGGGACCGCCTCGCGCTCCCGATGGCGTACGACCTCGTACTCGCCCAGGTCCACGCTCCGGGTCTCCTTGCGGAACTCCCCGGTGGTCCCCGGCCAGACGGTGGTGTTGCGCCCCTGCGCGTCCAGGTACCAGCTGGTGCAGCCGCCGGTGTTCCAGACGGTGCGCTCCATCCGCGCCTGGACCTGCCGGTTCCAGGTGTTGACGGCCGAGGGCCTGGCGGCGAGCGCGACCCGGCCCCCCAGGACGCCGAGCTGGCGCATGTAGTCGGCCATGTAGTTCAGCTGGGACTCGATCATCAGGATCATCGAGCTGTTCCCGAGCCCGGTGTTCGGACCGATGATCGTCATCCAGTTCGGGAAGCCGGCCGCGGTGGCCCCGCGCAGCGACTGCATCCCGTCCTTCCACACCTCCGCGAGGGTCTTGCCCTCCGCGCCCACCACCCGGTCGGCGATCGGCATGTCCGTGACGTGGAAGCCGGTGCCGAAGACGATCGCGTCGGCCTCGGTCTCGGTGCCGTCTGCGGCGACCAGGACCGAGCCCCGGATCTCCTTCAGCCCGGAGGCGACCAGGTCCACGTTGGGCCGCGCGAGCGCCGGGTAGTACTCGCTGGAGAGCAGGATCCGCTTGCAGCCGATACGGTACGAGGGCGTCAGCTTGGCCCGCAGCGCCGGGTCCTTGATCGAGCGCCCCATGTTGGCCTTGGCGAGGGACTCGATCAGCCCGAGCTGGTTCGGCCGCTTGGTGAAGGCGCTGACCTGGAGCTCGCGGAGCCCCCACAGCAGCCCGCGGCGCGCCGCCCGGGTGAAGGGGAGCTGGCGGTGCAGCCAGCGCTCCACGGAGGAGATCGCCCGGTCGGTGCGCGGCATCACCCACGGCGGGGTGCGCTGGAACAGCGTGAGGCGCTCCACCTCCGGGGCTATCGCGGGCACGATCTGGATGGCGGAGGCGCCGGTGCCGATCATTGCGACGCGCTTGCCGCGCAGGTCGTAGTCGTGGTCCCAGCGGGCGGAGTGGAAGACCTTGCCGGGGAATTTGGCGAGCCCGGGGATCTCCGGCATCTTCGGGTCGGACAGCGGCCCGGTGGCGGAGACGACCACGTCGGCGGTGAGGTCCCCGCCGGAGGTCTCGATCTCCCAGCGCAGCTCGTCCGCGTCCCAGCGCATCATCCGCACCTCGTGCTCGAGGCGGATGTGGCGGCGCAGCCCGAAGGTGTCGGCCACGTGCTCCAGGTACTCCCGGATGGCGGGCTGCCCGGAGAAGGTCCGCGGCCAGTCCGGATTGGGAGCGAAGGAGAAGGAGTAGAGGTGGGACGGCACGTCGCAGGCGCACCCGGGGTAGTTGTTGTCGCGCCAGGTGCCCCCGACGGAATCGGCGCGCTCCAGGACGACGAAGTCCGTGATCCCCTCGCGCCGCAGCCGCACCGCGGCGCCCAGCCCGCCGAATCCGGAGCCGATCACCGCCACTCGTACGTGCTCGCGCCCGTCCATGCCACCGCCCATGCCCGCCGCCTTCGGATGCCCACGTTGTCACGTTGCCAGCAATCACTGGCACAATCGGGAGAGTAGAGCAGCTCCGTACTCATGGGTAGGGGTCGCGCCGGGAAAGTTACTGCGGGTACGGCCCCAAGCCCTAGGCTGCGCACGTGCCGGACAACGCGACGCAGGACGCAGCGCAGGACGCAGCGCGATCAACGGGAGCAGGGACCACAGTGCGCGAATACCGCACGGAGGAGCTGGCCGAGGCCGCCGGCATACCCGTACGCACCCTGCGCTTCTACCGGGAGCGCAAGCTCCTGCCGCCGCCCCGCCGCGAGGGCCGCATCGCCTGGTACGACGACCACCACCTGGCCCGGCTGCGCACCGTCGCCGCCCTGCTGGAGCGCGGCCACACCCTGGGCGGAATAGCCGAGCTGACCGTCGCCTTCGAGAAGGGCCGCGACGTCGGCCAGCTCGGCGAGCTGCTCGGCATGGGCTGGTCGGAGGAGACCCCGGTCCGGCTGTCGCCCGAGGCCCTCGCCGACTACTTCGAGGGCGAGGTCACCCCGGAGAACCTGGCGGCCTCGCTCGACCTCGGCTACCTCGCCACCGACGGCGAGGAGATCGTCCACGTCAGCCGCCGGCTGCTCGACGTCTCCTCGGCGCTGGTCCGCGAGGGCGTGCCCCTCGCGGCCGTCCTGGAGGCGGGCCGCCGGGTGCGCGAGCACGCGGACGCGATGGCGGTGCTGTTCGCGGAGCTCATCTCCGCGCACATCTCCGAGGAGGCGGTCGAGCGGCTGCGCCCCCTGGCCAAGAGCGTGGTCGAGGCCGAGCTCACGATGGCGATGGACCGGCTGCGCCCGCCGCGGCCGGCGCAGCCCCCCGGTCAGACCCCGAGCTCGTAGACCACGGTCACGGGGGCGTGGTCGGACCACCGCTCGGGGTGCGTCTCGGCCCGCTCCACGAAGGCCTTGACGGCCTTGGCGGCCAGCCCGGGCGTGGCCACCTGGAGGTCGATGCGCCAGCCGGCGTCGTTGTCGAAGGCCCGCCCGCGGTAGGACCACCAGGAGTACGGCCCCTCGGTGTCGGGGTTCAGGCCGCGCACGACGTCCACGTACCCGGCGGTGTCGTACACCTCGCCGAGCCACTCGCGCTCCTCGGGCAGGAAGCCGGCGTTCTTCCGGTTGGTCTTCCAGTTCTTCAGGTCGGCTTCCCGGTGGCAGATGTTCCAGTCGCCGCAGACGACGACCTCCCGCCCGTCTGCGGCGGCCCGCGCCTTGAGGTCCCGCAGGTAGGGCAGGAACTCCGCCATGAACCGGTACTTCTCGTCCTGCTTCTCGGTCCCGGCCTCGCCGGAGGGCAGGTAGAGGCTGGCGACGGTGACGCCCGGCAGGTCGGCCTCCAGGTACCGCCCGGAGTCGTCGAACTCCGCGCTCCCGAATCCCACCTGCACCCGCTCCGGCTCCCGGCGCGTGTAGAGCGCGACCCCGGCGCGCCCCTTGGCGGCGGCCGGCGCGAACGCGGTGTGCCACCCCTCGGGCTCCCGCACCTCCTGCGGAATCTGCCCCTCCTCGGCCCGCACTTCCTGCAGGCAGACGACGTCGGCGTCCGATCCGGCCAGCCACGGGGAGAACCCCTTCTTGGCGGCGGCGCGGATCCCATTCACATTCACGGACGTCACAGTGATCAAGACATGCTCCCCACATCGCACAAAACGGAAGCAGCCTACCCCTCGGGGGCCTCTGCAAGGCTGGACGTCTCATCGCCGCCGGCCCACGGGTCCGGTTCCCACAGAGGGTGAATGGCCACTACGACGTCCCCTCCGTCGTGTCGGCGAAAGGTAACTCGGCGAACGAGTTGTTTGAGCAGGGCGTTCTTTTCAGCGTTCAGGAGGCTGTCCCACTCCTGCGCCAGTCCGAAGATCAGCGGTTCGAAGTCTGCTCGATCGGGGGTTGCCTCGGCTCCGGCGACCTTTTCGAGGAGGGCGGTCGTGACGTTCTGCTGCTCCTTGATACGGTCACGGGCCGATTCGTACTCTCCTTCTGCGTAGTCGTCCGGGTTGATGGCGTGATCGGCGCGCAGCCGAGTGAGGCCTGCGGCGAGCTTGTCGAGCGTGGTCTGCAAGCGGACACGTTCCTTGGCTGCCCGCACTCTGTCGTCCTGCTCCGTCGGGCGCTGATGCGGGACGGCCGGTGCGGCGTCGAATCCGGCCGCGGCTTCGCGGGCGATCCAGTCGTACAGGTCGGCCTCGACGATGGACCGTCGAACCCAGAAGCCGGAACACCCGTGCGTGCTCGTTACCGAGCGTCGGCCGCAGCAGTAGGAGTACCCACGGATGAGCTGCTTCCGTCCGTCCAACCCCTTGCGCTCCCCCGACTCCACCGGTGCGGTACCACGGCAGTGATCGCACTTGGCAAGGTTGGTGAGTGGGTACAGCGGTTTGACGGAGCCCGGTGGCATTCTCCTCCCCCTCCTCGCTCGCTCTTCCTGGTACTGCTGCCACAGCTCCGGCGCGATGAGTTCCTCGTGGGCGCCGGGGATGAAGATGTGGTTCGGGCAGTTGTTGGTGTGCTCACAGGTGCATTTCGTGTCGTGCACGCGGAGCAGGCCAGCCGCGAATCCGGAGTCCATGTAGCGCGTGAGGACTTGGACGCTCCACGGGTTGCCTCGCACGGTCAGGTACCCGTGCGTGTTGAGCCAACCGCATAGGGCGTAGTACGAAGCGCCTCCGACGTACCGGCGGTATGCCTCCGCGTACGCGGCCCCGTCGCCACCACCGCCGGGTTCATACCGCTCTTTCTGGACCGTCCAACCGCCCTTTCCGTCGGGCAGACGGCGCGGATGCCAGACGTAGCCGGCGCGGGGCCGGCCGGTCGCGGGAAGCCCCAGCTTGTAGCGGCGGTGATCGTGAGTCTCGCGCCACTGCTCGCCAAGCTTGTCGGACTCGTAGGCCGCGAACTCGAACAGGATGCCCCGCTGGAGGCGGCCGGTTGCCGTCCGGGCGTCGACCTGCTGGGTTGCCGATCTTCCTTCCACGTCGAGACCCGGATGTAGCCGACGTAGGGCTCAAGCCTGGGCGGGCCGTCAGGGATTTCGACGTCGGCCAGTGCCGTCACCAGCCGACCCCGCCCGGTTCGCTCCGCCGGCCCTCTCGATGGCGGACCAGTGCACGCATCATGTGCGCCCCTCCCTTGTTTGCTGAGACTCACGTCGCGTCGGCTCCCTCGCGACACCCTCCCGGGCGACCACTTTATAGAGCCCTAGAAAAATATTCAAGGGGGCTAGAATCTATGACATGGACACAAAGGCCCCTGCCGCTCTGCTCCGAGCGGCCATCGAAGCCGTGCGCGCCATGCCCGCTGGGGTAGGGCGTGCCGTCGCCGCAACCGAACTCCTTGGTGCCCTTCGGGACGGACAAGCGGACCTGCGAAAAATCCGCGCGGACGAGGTGACCGAGCTACGCAAGACACTCAAGCTGCGAGAGATCGGCGAGCAACTCAGCCTCTCGACTGGACGCGTCGATCAAATCCTCAAGGGCAAGTAGCACGCGACCCCCGAGGGGTGCCCACTGTGCGCTGGCCTGAGCCTCGGCGCGGGCCGCATCACACGGGCGTGTTCCGTACGATGTTCGGATGTCTCAGGAGATCCAGCTCCGCGCCGTGTCGTACGACCACCCGGACGCGGTCAAGCTCAACGACCAAGTGCAGATCGAGTACCAGGAGCGCTACGAGGGCGAGGGCGATGTCACCTTCCTCGACCCCGCGATGTTCGCCCCGCCTAGGGGCCTCTACCTGCTCGCCTACGACGCTTCGGGCGCGCCGATAGCCAGCGGCGGCTGGCGCGGCCAGGAGCAGGGCGAGGAGGGCTACGCGGACGGCGACGCCGAGCTGAAGCGCATGTACGTGGTGCCCGAGGCCCGTGGCCTGGGCCTGGCCCGCCGCATCCTGGCCGCCCTGGAGGCGGACGCCCGCGCGGCCGGCCGCGTCCGCATGGTCCTGGAAACGGGCGACCAGCAGCCGGAGGCCATCGCCCTCTACCTCTCCGAGGGCTACGCCATGGCGGCGGCCAAGTTCGGCCACTACCGCTTCCACGACTCCAGCCGCTGCATGACGAAGCCGCTGAACCCCGCGTAGCCCGCCGGCCGGTGCCGGTGCCGGACCTCAGACCGCGCTCTGAACTCCGCACCGGTGCACGGGCCCGCCGGCCGGACGTCCGGGAACGCAGAAGATCCCGCCCGGTCTTCCGACCGGACGGGATCTCATGACGTCCACGAGAGCTACTCGCGAACTGTCGTTTGTGGGCCGTTCGCGGGTGGGGGTGAGCTGGGGATACACGGAGGTTCCGAGCGGGCTTCCCAGTCCCGGAAATGCGATTTCCCAGGTAGATGCCAGATGCACGTAAGCCTTGCCCGCGCTTGTCCAGCCGCGAGACGAAGGGTCAGGGCGCAGTGATCACCTCGTTGAACTCCGAAGGGGCCTCACCAGGGCGTGACAGCGCCCGTCCGGCCCGCCCGGGTGGCTATTTGTGCAGCCGATGACGACGCTGTCCCTATGCGCCTTCCCGCTCCTCGCTTCAGCCGCCTTGTCACCCTTGTCGCGATCGACGACGCCCAGCGGGTTGCGCTGTTTCCCCAGCCTGCTTCCTCGCCATGGCGATGGGCACTGCCGCAGTGCACCGTCCAGCCGCTGGAGCCGTACAGCCAGGCGGCCGCCCGGCTCGCGGCGAGCCGCTTCGGCGATCGGGACATGCGATGGGGAACCGTCGTAGGGCGACGCTGGGCGCCTCCACCGGCGGGCACGTTCCTGGCTCGCGTGGAGGAGCACGTCTTCATTGCCCGCGCAGGCCCTTCCCCACCTGGGGGTCCTGTCCGGGCCGGTCGGCCCGACCGGATTGCGGTGTGGACACCGCGCGCATCCCTCGGCCCCCTCCTGCGGGAACCGTATCTCGACACCACCGCAACCCTGGTTGACGGCTATCTCGACGGCTGGCTACCCGACGGTCCCATCACCCTTGAGTGATCCGGCAATGGCGTTCCCGCGCACGGCGTGCGATCAAGCACGGCATTCCGGGGGCCGGATCGGATGGCCTCTCATGGTCCTCAGGGGTGCCACTCCATCGGGGACGCCCTGAAGACGGTCAACTCGGCCAGCGTTGAGGCGATGTCCTGGGGCGAGTACCGCTGCGGTCCGGCGACGGACCTGACCCGCAGGCCCTGGGATGGATGGAGGAGGGAGCCTGCGACGAACGCGCCGATGTCGGCGGTCGCGATCATGTCGATCGAGGTATCCGGTGCCAGGAGCGAGGGGCGGCACACCGTTCTCGACGGCGACGGGCAGGACGGGCGCCCAGTTGTCGGCGTACAAGCTCATCTGGGTGGCGTCGTACTCGGGCGCCGCAGGTGACGGAAGCCCCTCGACGGCCGCCGCGTCAGCCGACTGGATGTGTTCCCACGGCGGAGCGTCGCTGAGCCGGGCGCGGATCCAGGTGACGTCGGCGGCACGCCAGGTCGTCACCTCTGACGCGTGGACCGGCCGTAGCACCTCGGGCTGACGGCCGGTCACCTCGGTCAGCATCCAGGAGATGCCCACCAGTGGGTGGCCGGCCATGGGCACCTCCACGGCGGGAGTGAAGATCTGCAGTCGCGCTCGGTCGAGGTCGTCGACGAAGACCGTCTCGCTGTAGCCGAGCTCGGCGGCAATCCGCTGTCGGCGGTCGGAATCCAGGCCCTCGGCGTGCAGCACTACACCGAGCGGGTTGCCGAAGCCGCCTTCCTCGTCGGTGAACACTCTCAGGACGTGGACCGGGATGCTGTCGACGTCGGTGGCAGGGCCAATGGGGGGTACAGGAGCAGGCATGACGCGGTTCTCCCTGGGGTTGTCGTTGGGCACCGTTCCAGTCGACGCGGCCGCGGAGCCTCGGGGCAACAGCAGCTCTCGGAACGTCTCTCCCGTCCCAGGGACAACCGGCCGGGTCGCCCACCCGTGATTGCCCGCGCGCCCCACAGATATTCACGGCCGACCAGACGATCACCCGCTCGGCAGAAGAATGCCCGGTCGGCACAAGTGCAACGTCGCCCGCCCCGGCTCGCGCGAGGCCGCGAACAAGCCGGCTTCCCAGCGGCCCACACGGGTGGGCCTGACCGTGCACTCGCCGTACTTACGTGCGCATTGTCACTCCTTGTGGTCATCTGTCACTGTCAGCGATCACAGTGTCCCCCGCTACGAGGAGCCCAATGTCCCGCAAGCGACTGTCTGCGGTGATCTCGGCCTGTGCCGTCATCTCCGCCCTGGCCAGCACAACCCTTCTGTCCGCCGCGCCGTCCGTCGCGCACGACCAGGCTGCCGTTGTCCACGACGGCCATGGGGCGAAGGCCGACGTCGAGCCCGACGAGGCGACGGTCCTCGGCAAGGACCACGCCCAGGCCCACGCCACGACCCGGCAGCTGGCCCAAGCCCTCGACGACTATCCGCAGACCACCCGCACGGCGCGCCTCAAGGCGCTCACCGAATCGCAGGCAGCGGCGAACGCTGCCTTCGACCCGAGGGAATTCGGCGAGTTCAAGGAGTACTTCGACTCTCCCGACTTCGCCGCCCACATTGCCCAGCTGCCCACCGGCAAGGTGCTGCTGTTCTCCTTCGAACGGATCGAGACCAATCCCACGAAGGAGCCCGCGCCCACCCAGATCATCGGCAAGGAGAACGCGGGCCGCGCGTACCTGTGGAACCCGGCGCTGGGTACCGGACCGGCCGCGTTCACGAAGGTCACGCCGCCGTCCGTCAACATGCCGGACGGCCTCAACGTCTCACGCCCCGCGCCGTTCTTCTGCGCCGGACACTCGTTCCTGCCCAACGGCATGCTCGGGGTGTTCGGCGGCAACCTCGGCGGCAACGGCGGCACCGGCGCCAAGCTGTCGCTGGTCTTCGACCCGTGGACCGAGACATGGGCGATGAACGAGGACATGGCGGTCGGCCGCTGGTACCCGTCGGTCGTCACCGGCGCCGACGGCCGCCAGCTGATCATGTCCGGGCAGTCCGAGCTCGGCTGGGGCACTCCCACCCCGATCGTGGAGCGCTTCCCGGCCAAAATGGGTCCCGGCAGCCGTCTGTCCCCGACGCGCACGACCGACATCCCCAGAGACGTCCCGGTGGACCGGTTCAAGGTGGACGCCCCGTTCAAGAGGGACTACCCGCATCTGTTCTCGCTGCGCGACGGCAAGATCTACGGACTCGGCCGCAACCGCGACCAGCAGTGGCTCTTCGACCCGGTCAAGGAGACCCGGTCGGACCTGCCCGCGCGGCCCGACAAGGCCGAATTCCGCAACTACGGCTCGGCGGTTCCGCTGCCCGGCGGGTTCAGGGGCCCGGACTCCGTACTGATCCTCGGCGGGGACCGGGACGACCCGAACACGTACCAGCTCTCCGGCGGCAAGTGGAAGACCGCCTCGCCCCGGGCCTTCGGCCGTACGCAGGACAACACCCTCCTCCTCCCGGACGGCGACCTGCTCACTGTCAATGGCGCCTTCGACATCCGCGACTACGGCAACGGCGACAAGAACCCCAACGCGGACCTGAAGTACCGCCAGATCGAAACGCGGAACGCGGAGGGCGACTGGAGGCTCGGCCCGGTCCAGCGACTGCCGCGCGGCTACCACTCCAACGCGGTGGTCATGCCCGACGGCCGGATCATGATCACGGGTGATGAGCTCCAGCAGATCGCCAACGACCCGAACATCAAGGACGACATGAACGGCAGCATCGAGATCTACGAGCCTGCCTACCTGAAGAACGGCAGTCGCCCCGACCTGTCGTCCATGACGTCCAGCGCGCCCGCCTACGACGGCAAGTGGGTGGTGTTCAGCAGCACACCCGACGACGTCAAGCGCGCCGTCCTGCTCGCGCCCACGACCGCGACGCACTCGGTGAACACCAGCCAGCGCCACCTTGAGCTGCGGATCAAGAGCCGCGGCGGCCGGGCGATCGAACTGCAGGCCCCGCCGTCGGCAGCCGCGGCCCCGCCCGGCTTCTACATGCTCTTCCTGCTCAACGAGGAGGGCGTGCCCAGCATGGCCAAGTGGATTCAGCTCGGAGCGGAGAGTTAGGCAGTGACGACAACAGCGATGACCGGTCTGCCTTTGCGGGAGAGCAGGGAGATTCAGGGTGACATCCTGGCCGGGTTCAAGAAGGACCATATGCAGTTGCTGTTCCTGAGGTTCGGGGATCAGAACATGGCGCGGACGTGGTTGAAGCGGTTGCGGCCGCGGATCGCCACGACCAGGCAGGTGGCGACGTTCAACGCCGAGTTCAGCCGTGCCCGCAAGAATTCGGGCGGGGACGACCCCAAGAACCTCACCGCTACCTGGCGCGGTGTCAGCTTCACCTATCCGGGCATGAAGGAGCTGGTGGGCAAGGAGCTGTATCCGCCGGCGCCCGAGGACAGCACGCTCGGTGCGTTCGCCCAGGGCCCGGCTCACCCGGCACGAGCGGGAGTACTTGATCTCGGGGAGGAGAACTCCCCGGAGAACTGGCTCTTCGGCAACAGCAAGGGGCAGCAGCCGGTCCACGCGGTGCTCACCATCGCGGCCGACCGCATCGAGGACCTGCGCGCGGCTTTGAGCCAGGAGCGCCAGGAAGCCGCGATGCACCGGCTGTCGATCGTCTTCGAGCAGGACGGGGCGACCCTGGAGGGGACCCGCCGGGGCAAGGAGCACTTCGGTTTCAAGGACGGCGTCAGCGAGCCGGCCGTACGCGGCTTCGACAAGCCCGATCCGAAGAACCCGCAATGGGAGGAGGGGCACCCCGGCACCCGGCTCATCCCGGCCGGTGAGTTCGTCATCGGTGAGGAGAGGGTCGGCGGACGCCCCAACGACCTGCCGCCATGGGCGAGCAACGGTTCCTTCCACGTCGTACGGCGCCTGGGCCAGGACGTCCCCAGCTGGTGGGCGCAGATCCGGGCACGGCTGAAGGAACTGAAGAAGGCCAAGGCCGTCCCCCCCGAGGCCACCGAGGAATGGCTGGCCGCCCGCGTCGTGGGACGCTGGACCTCGGGCACCCCGATCACCAAGTGCCCCTTCGCGGACTCACCCAACGACGCGGAAGCCGCGTCGGACAACGACATCAGCTACAAGAACGACCTCGAAGGGGAACTCACCCCCCTGTGGTCCCACCTGCGCAAGACCAACCCCCGCGACGGTCTGGCGCTCAGGCCCGGCGAGGAGCCCGAGCCGTTCGAGGGACTGGACGGGCTCGACAGCCGACGGATCATGCGGCGGGGCATCCCCTACGGCCGGCCCTTCGACCCCGCGGCCGGCGGAGGCCACGGGGCGGACGCCGCCCGCGGCCTGCTCCTCATCACCTACCAGTCCGACCTGGTACGCCAGTTCGAGTTCATCCAGCAGAGCTGGATCAACAACGCCGGCTTCCCCCTGGACCGCAAACCGCCAGTCGGCCGCGACGCCATGGTCGGCCCCGACACCACCGTCAGATTCAACGGCCAAAACCTCAGCTTCCAGCAATTCGTACGCACCGAAGGAGCCGTCTACGCCTTCGCCCCCTCACTCACCACCATCGCACTCCTCGCCGAAGGCAAACTGACAACCGACGGCATGGGCGGTGGCCAACCGGGCGGTGGCATGGGCGGCGGCCAGCAGGGCGGTGGCGGTCGCGGCGGGATCGGCCAGCTGGGCAAAAACGGCACCGCCATCGTCTACCCCCCTTGGACCATCACGACCCCGGTCACCACGGCGAAGGCCCGGCTGGTCCTGGAGCCGGACGGCAATCTCGTCGTCTATGACGAGAAGAACGCGTCCCGCTGGGAATCGAACACCGCGCGCCAGGGCGGCGTACGTCTCGCCTTCGAGGAGGACGGCAACCTCGTCATCTACAACAAGGCCGACCAGCGCGTGTGGAGGTCCCGCACCGTCGGCGGCAACGCGGACTCCAGGTTCCACATCCAGGAGGACGGCAACGTGGCCATCTACGCCGGCGACGGCACCCTGCTCTGGCAGACCGGCACGGCGCACTGACACAGCACTACCCGCGCCAAACCCCAGGTCCCCTCGATACCGCTCCTGCGCGGTAACGAGGGGACCTCCGGTTCTGAAGTTCCCCCTCTGATCTGGACAGGTTGATACTGGGACGTATGGGTCCCGGAGGAAGCAGTCCAGATCAGAGGGGGAACTCCACGCGACGACGTCGCCGGATTGCCGACATGCGACGAGCGCGGCCGAGGGCTATCGTCACGAAGGTGCCGCCGGACGGAACGCCAACCCGGCTGGGGCTGCGATGCCGAGCTGATGCTCGCCCATGCCCCCCAAGGGCCGACGCCGGCCTGCGTAGGACCGCGAGGAGGCCGCTCCGTGCCGTTTGCCACCTGCTCATTCCCCGAATACGAATCCACCACGGGCGGAGTACCGGTCCGGATTTCCAACGGATACCCGAGGTATCGCCTCACCTACCCCCTGCCCGGGACCAGCAAGTGGCCGCTGCTCTTCCCCGACCGGCAACAGATCACGTGGCCGCTGGAGCGGTTCGCCCCCGTCTACCTCCAGAAACTGGACAGCCTGGGGGTCGAGGCGATCCGGGACAGCGCGCGGGAACTGCTCCGCCAACTGGGCGCCGATGAGAACGAGCTGCTTGTCCTGCTCTGTTTCGAACAGCTGGCGAAGAAGCCCGATCTGTACTGTCACCGGTCGGTGTTCGCGAGCTGGTGGACCGAGCACACCGGCGAGGATGTCCCCGAGCTCGGCGCCGTTCCTGCGCCCTGACCAACCACCCCGCCGGCCAATGACCGACGAGGACGATGTGGTCATCCAGCCGCGACAGCCCCGGGCGCCCGCAGTTGATCTCCGGTGGGGTGCGAAGCCGGGCGCAGAACTGCCTGTGCGACGGGACCCCAGCCAGTCCCGTCGCACAGGCAGTCACCCACTCATCCCCTCGCCCCTGTCCGCAGCCCCTCCCAGGGCCGCGGTCCGGTCAGTACCACCAGGGGTAGAAGTTCACCGCCACGTTGGTGTTGGACTGGTCGATCGCAGTGAAGGCGGACCCGTTCACCTGGGCGGTGTTGCTCTGATTGGACGCGCCGGAGCCGGTGGCCACCTGCTGGGAGGTGGAGGAGTTGCCGAAGTTGTGGCCGCCCACCCCGCTGCCGATGATGCTGGCCACGCTCGCGTTGGATCCGTTGTTGGCGAAGGCGCCGTTGTCCGCCTGGGCCACGCCTGTGAAAAGGGCGGCGGCGAGCGGAAGGGCTGCGACGGCGGCGATGACGCGGGCGGTACGGATGCTTGCCATGTGAATTCCTCCAGGAACCAGAAGTGCGGCTGTTTCCAAGGCAGTTGGCCGACCGCCTCGGTCTCGTGGTGACGACGTCGCGAGATCAGAGTTGCCCACCAAATCCCTGGCGAACCACCGCGGAGGCTGTGATTCCCCCTCAAGTATGAGCAATATCCAATAAACCTCGACTCGCCCACGACGCTCCAGATCAGCACTCTGAGCCATCTCCGGACCAACTTCGAGCCGCTGATCCCCGGGCCTCGCAAGGGGTGAAGCGGTCCCGCACTTCTTCGCCAGATCCCCGCCCGGTACCGCCCAGACCGGACACCTCACTCCCCTTCTTCGAAGATTCGAACGACCGTGAGCCCTCTCACCTCGCCATGCGCACGCCCTGGCCCTCGCTCACGCGCTGGGTAGCAGGATTTACGGCGTCGGCTGAGGCTGGGATGCGTACCGCTCCACCCCGGTGACACATACGCAGGTCCCGAGCGCGGCCGGGTCGTTGGCGCCATCTCGGGAGATGCTGGGCCCGTGGAACCTGATGAGTTCAGCGAAGGCGAGGCCGACGGCCTGCTGGACGCCCCGGACGCGGCCGGCTGGGAGAGCGAGGAAGACGAGTACGAATGGCAGTGCTGACACTTCCGGGCCGACTGGTCTCAGGGCTGGGATGCCGGGCGTCGCAGGGATGCGAGCCATAGGAGTGCCAGCAGGATGCCGGTGCCGGAGGTGTACAGGGTCCAGGCGAGCTGGGGTTGTGCGGTGCAGGGCCCGGCCATGTCGTCGCGGGCGAGCTCGGCCAGCTGGGTGAGCAGGGTGATGGGCGGGCCGAGGCACCAGCCCGCGGTGATAGCTGGCGGGAAGCGGGTCAGGCAGAGGGTCAGGGCCAGTGCGGCAGTGGCGGTGACGGCCATGGCCAGGGTTGAGGTGGCCAGCAGGTCGGCGAACGCGTCCGGCCTCATGTCCAGTTCAAGGCGCGGCAGGATGTGGCCCCAGGTGCCGATGCGTACGTTGACGCCTTGCGCGAGTACGGGGATGAGTTCTGCGGCGAGTTTGACGGCCAGCAGCGTGATGGCGGCGGCTGTCGCGCTGCGGACGAAGGCCGCGTAGTTGCCCTGCGGCCCGATCGGGTCCGCTTGAGCCGGCGGCTGGACCATGCGTGCCGTGGTCATCCCGCTGCGGCCTTGACGGTGTTACGGGGTGCTGGGGCCGACAGAGCCCGGGAGGCCCCGCCGCGACACCTGGCGCCGACCGGATCGTGCTGTGGCCGAGGCGGCGTTGGGTGAACGGGTTGTCGGCCAGTCCCGTTGTGCACCCCGACGTCGCCCCCTTCCCGTCGTCGGCGCGGATGCTGATCGAACCTGCCCGCGACGGTAGCCCCCGACCGGCTGGTGGCGGGGGCTACGACGCGGGCGGGCCGTCAGATCAACACGAAAGGGGGCATGGGTGGCCGCTGCCGGTTCACTCCTTGTGGTCGGGTGCCTTCTCTCTGGTGGACGTGGTGGGCGCCTTCGTGGCAACCGCGGTCCAGTAGACGGTGCTCGCGCCGTGGGCGCTCGTACCGAAGTCGACGCTCACACCGCCTTGGAATTGCTGTCCGGCCGGTACGCGTACGGTCCCGGTGGTGGCGTTGATGACCCGTCCGGCGGCTCCGGCGCTGTCGCCGGGGCTCGGGGCGGCGTTGGCCAGGTTGAGCGGGGACTGGTCCCAGGCGGCGTTGGAGAACGGTGCGGTGACCTGGGCCGGCTGGGTGGACAGGTAGACCTTCACGTTGCGGTCGGACCAGTTGCCGGTCAGCGGGCCCCTCCCGGCGGGGTCCGTCTCGACGCGGAGGAGGAGGTCGATGTCGTAGTCACAGCCGTTGACGAACCGTACGGCGTCGCGGAACAGCGTGGTGTCACCGGCGAACCCCACGACGTACATGGCCTCCTGCACGACGGTCGTGCCGGCGGTGGTGGTCACGGTGGCATTGGGGTCGAGCTGGACCCTGGGCACCGCTGTCGAGCCGGCCGGGCTGGTGTCGCTGCCCGCGACCTTGGTGAAACACGCCTCCTGCGGTTCGAACGTACCCGACATGTAGTTGTTGAAGGTGACCGCCGCCGCCGCAGGTGTCGCGATCAGCAGGGACAGGGCCACCAGCACGGCCCCGCGCCCTGAGATCCTGCGCCCTTTTGCTCCCGGAGACCGTGCTCCCCGTAGTGATCGCATGCTGCTCCCATCGTCGGCGTCTGCCGGTCGGGCCCAGCCTGCACCGCCGAGCGCCTCTACGCGCGCGGGAGCGTTCTCCTTCTCACCCGGTTGCCGAAGGTCCGCACCTCAGCCTGTAGCCCCTTCGCTACACCGGACGCACCGCGCGCCGCGCGTGAGCCCACCGGGGCACCCGCCCGCCGAGTACTCCGGAATACCGGATACCGCGCCCCGGAATCCAGGGGTCCTTCCGCGTGCTGCCGCGGCGCCCTCCCGCCGGTCTCTGTCACACCGCGTTCAGGAGGCGACACGCCACTTGACCTGACGGGCTTTCATCACACCATCTGATGAGATGCATCTCCGGGAGGACGTGCAGGGCTTCCGCCCTCAGAGAGGTGTGCCACCGACGTGCGTGACCGTGCCAGTGTTTCACCCGCCCGCCGTGCCCTGTGCCGGGCACGGCGACTGTGGCTTCAGGTACTGGCCTGCGTCCTCATCCTGGTGGGCGTCCCGACAGGCCCGGCGCGGGCGGAGACGGCCAGTCTGAGGCGGGCGGCCACCACTGTCTCACCCGCGGCCGGCTGGTCGGTGTACTCCTACAGCCAGGCGACCGATGTCGTCTTCTCATCCGGTACCGGCAAGACCTCCGCGTGGCAGGCCGGCACCTTCGAGGGCAGCGCGGTCGACGCAAGCGGGCAGCTGGTCCCCGTCGGCGGCTGGTGGGACGCGGCCTGGAAAGCGCGCCGGTGCGCGAAGCTCACCAGCCCCCTGCCCGTCGGGGTGAGCGATCCGCTGGCCGACCTGGTGGTGCCGCTCCTCGGCCCTACCGGCCCTGTCCCGTTCGGCTCACTGAGGGCCGTGGCCGACGACGGCCGCCTGCTGGCTTCCCGCGTGGTCAGCGCCGACAGCCTCCAGGCGGTCATGCGCGTGCAGTTGCGCGGCACACTGGCTCCGGGCGGCTCCACCGGGCTGTGCGTCTACCTCGACAATCCCGCCCCCGCCGCGCCGGCTCCGCCGGCTCCGCTGCGGGCGCCGCTGTACCGGATCAACGCGGCCGGCCCGCAGATCACCACCACGGACGACACCCAACTGGACTGGGCCGCCGACGACGACCCGCCCAGCCCTTTCCTGACCGGTACCGCGATCAGAACCGCCCCCGTCGGTGTCGTGTTCATGAACCACCCCAGCATGCCCCCGGGAATCCCGCCGGCCCTCATGCAGACCCTGCGCGCCGGGAGGGGAGTGTTCACGCATGAACCGGTCGTCTACCGCTTTCCCCTGGCCGCCGGTACGACGGCCCAGGCCCGCGGTTTCTTCCTGACGACCCTGGGTCTGCTGTGCGTGCCGCTGCTGCAGAGCACGGCCATGGAGTTCACAGTCGGCACCGCGGCCCCCGTCACCGTCGATCCCTACAGGACCACCGGTAGCTGCAACCGTGCCGTATCCGTGGCCGTCGGCACCGACGTCCCGGCCTCCGGCGAGGACGCCGGGTTCCTGACCGTGCAGGTCACGACCGTCAGGGGCTCGACGCCGCTGATCGGTGCCCTCCAGATCGACGGCGTCGCCCCGCTCACCGTAAGCCTGGGCGACCTCGAAGCCCGCGCCGCCCACGGCCAGTGGACCTCCGCCACCGTCGATACAGCGCCCGGAGCCGGAATCTACGGCCTGACCACCGCCCTCGCGGGAACCGACGGCGGCCTGGCCGGTGCGACATGGCAGATCGCCACCTCCGCCAACCCTGCCGGCCCATGGTCCTTCACCGGTCCCGACGGCTCCACCGGCACCTTCTACGGCGGATCCTTCAACGGTTTCCCGGTCGCCTTCCTAGCGGATGGCCGCCGATACCTCCGAGTCCGCGTGTCCTTGAGCACCCTTGCCGGCCACCGCCCGCCCGCCGTGGCCCGCCTGAGTGTCGGAACCCACCTGCGCATCCCCGACCGCACAAGTGGCGAGCCGGCCCGCTACCCCGCCCGCTTCGCCCCGCTCCCGGCCACCACCGGCTTCGCCGCCCGCCTGACCACCACCTCCGCCGTCCTGAACACAGCAACTGCCGACATCCGCACCCTGGCGCCCACACCGCCGGGCAGCCTCGCCCTGTGCCACGACTGCACAACCGGCACCCCGGCCGCCACCGGTTTCCCCTTTAACAGGCGGCGCCCGCTCTCCCTGGCCGTGACCACCCGCCCCACCACACCTGGGGCAGCCGCCCCAGCGCTCCTCCACGTGGATGCCACCCGCACACTCGCCGCCGAACTCCCCATCACCGTCCCCTCCCCAT
The DNA here is from genome assembly GCF_003287915.1 of Streptomyces sp. ICC4. NCBI lineage: Bacteria > Bacillati > Actinomycetota > Actinomycetes > Kitasatosporales > Streptomycetaceae > Streptomyces > Streptomyces sp. ICC4. Next base: position 2,576,363 of record NZ_CP030286.1, read on the forward strand.
GACGTCACGAAGTCACCAGGCCGCCTGGCGCTGGCTGTCCGGGTCGAGTTGTCCCAGCCAGCCGAAGGCGTTGGCTGCCATGTCGACGGGCTTTCCGTCGGTGCTGAACATGGTGTAGTTCGTGAGCGCGTAGGCGGCACAGGCCGAAGTCGGTGGCGTAGAAGGCCTCGGCCACCACGTCTTCGGTGCACGGGCGACGCCTACTCGATGGCCCCGCATTTGATTCGGAACGCGCAGCGTCACCACGTCAGGCGAGACGCCCAGCCTGCAGGGCCGCAAGCCGCCTCGTCGGCGCTGGTCGCTCTACTTGTACTCGGTCGGCTCAGCGAGTTCGACAATCACGCCGTTGGGGTCGAAGACCGCGGCGATCTTCTGCCCCCAGGGCCGTACCGTCGGCTCCTTCGCGCTGGTCGCCCCGGCATCGATGGCGCGCTTGTATGCCGCTTCCGCATCCTCGACATCGAACCCGATGCGGAACCCGTTGGTGGGGCCAGGAGCCGCGAAGTCGTCGATCTTGCTCCAGTGCTCGACGGTAAGGAGCACACCTGCTTCCGTCGTGGAGCCCGTTGCTCCGTTGGAAATGACGGTGAAAGTTCCGTCGGGGTCCGCAAAGAGCGGTTCGAGCCCGAATGCCTTTGAATAGAAACTCACCGCCGCTTCGACGTCATTCACCATGAGAGTCGTTCCCGCGTAGCGCATCACTGCCGCCTTCGTTCAGGATTGGCAGGATCCACGCCCGTGTAATCCGGCACGGATCATCGAGTCCAACAAAAACCCAACATACGCCCCGGACAAGCCCCTGTCGACCGCAACAGAAAGGCGCGCGCCATCCAGGGTATTTGAAACACCACAAGCTGAGCAGGCATCGACACCTGGATCACCTTCGCACAGTGGCACAGCCGGACGCGAACAGTATTCGAACCAGGCCGAGTTCACACCGATTCAGATTCACTGCCGTCCGTTGCGCATGGGCAGCCGCAGCGGGACACAGTCCTACCGGTCGGCGGGAATTGACCCGCCGCGCTGCCAGTTACACGGCGAATTGGCGGCACGCTTCTCTGGGATCCCCTCCACCGCGACGCACACGACGTGGAATTGACCGTAGTCGGGATCGGCCCGCCGGCTGAATGTTCACAACCTCCGATGGCCGTTGGCCCTGGCTATTCAGCGGAATAGTGCGATCTGACGGTTCGGCAGCGAAAGGTGCCGCCTGGGCTGCAACGATGGGAGTGTCGAGTTCGCATCACAGCAGGAACCTGGGGACCTTTCTGGTGACGAAGCGGCTGCCAGCTCGATGAGGACGGCTGGACCGATGGCTTCGTTCGAGTTCCGCCAGGCGAGTAGATCCGTGGGCAGGGCTTCGGTGGAAACGTGGGATACCCGTTTAAATTCGCACCGTTTGGAGCTGATGACGGAACGACCTCCGGAGCGTTTAGTCAACCGGCTTCTCGCGGGGGTGATCAGGGAAGCGGGATTCTCCAACGCCGAGCTCGCTCGCCGAGTCGCTCAGCTATTGATCAGAAACGGTTCGGGTTCTGGGTCGTTGAGCTGGGTGTGAGCGATCTGGTGGGGGACGCACGGCATCTGTCGCCGTCGGCGCAGGAGGCCCTGCGGCTGCGGGCGGTGGCCGCGTTGGTCGTCTGTGTCTACTGGCCCGCCGTAGAGATGGGCGCCTCCCTCATCGGCGCCTGCCCCGTCCTAGCCCCCGCCCCGCCGCGCTTCCTCCCCGAGTTCGACAACCTGCTCCTCTCCCACGCCGACCGCGCCCGCGTCATCGCCCCCGAGCTCAAGGGGCGCACCTGGTCGGGCAACCAGGCCCACTGCACCCTGCTCCTCGACGGCTTCCTCGCCGGGCTCTGGAAGGCGGACGGCGCCGCGCTCACCGTCGAGCTGTTCTCCCCCGTCTCCGCGCGGCAGGAGGAGGAGATCGTCGCCGAAGGCGAAGCCCTCCTCGCCGCCATGGCCGAGGACGCGGAGCCCACCGCCGGCGCCCGTGTCCGCTTCGGGTCAATCCGCGGCTGACGCCGCTCTGGTGACCCCCGTACCCGACACGGCACGATGCCTGACATGACCGAGAACACGGCGCACGCGCCGTACGTGAATCCAGACGCCACCGCCCGGTTCCTCGCGGCGCGCGACTTCCTCCTGGAGCGCCGCGGGGACTACGAAGCCGCCCGCGCCGGATTCACCTGGCCCCGCCCCGAGCGCTTCAACTGGGCCCTGGACTGGTTCGACCACATCGCCACCGGGAACGGCACCGACGCCCTGCGGATCGTCGAGGAGGACGGCACCAGCCGGGGCGTCTCCTTCGGGGAGATGGCCAACCGCTCCGACTCCGCCGCCAACTGGCTGCGCGCCCAGGGCGTCGCCGCCGGCGACCGGATCCTCGTCATGCTCGGCAACCAGCGCGAGCTGTGGGAGGTGATGCTCGCCGCCATGAAGCTGCGGGCCGTCGTCATCCCCGCCACCCCGCTCCTCGGCCCCGCCGACCTGCGCGACCGCGTGGAGCGGGGCCAAGTGCGCCACGTCATCGCGCGGGCCGAGGACACGGCCAAGTTCGAGGGGGTCCCCGGCGGGTACACCCGGATCGCGGCCGGGCCCGAGGCCCCGACCGGATGGCGGCGGCTGGAGGACATCTACGACACCGACTGCCACTTCACCCCGGACGGCGAGACCCTCGCCACCGACCCGCTGATGCTGTACTTCACCTCGGGCACCACCGCCCGGCCCAAGCTCGTCGAGCACACGCACGCCTCGTACCCGATCGGGCACCTGTCCACCATGTACTGGCTCGGGCTGCGCCCCGGCGACGTGCACCTCAACATCGCCTCGCCCGGCTGGGCCAAACACGCCTGGTCCAACCTCTTCGCCCCGTGGAACGCCGGCGCCACCGTCTTCGTCCACAACTACGCGCGCTTCGACCCCGAGCGGCTGATGGCCGAAATGGACCGGCACGGCGTGACGAGCTTCTGCGCCCCGCCCACCGTGTGGCGGATGCTGATCCAGTCCGACCTCACCCTGCTCCGCACCCCGCCGCGCGAGGCCGTCGCCGCGGGCGAGCCGCTCAACCCCGAGGTCATCGACAAGGTCCGCGAGGCGTGGGGGGTGACCATCCGCGACGGCTTCGGCCAGACCGAGACCACCCTGCAGGTCGGCAATTTCCCCGGCGCACCCGTCAAGCCGGGCTCGATGGGCCGCCCCGCCCCCGGCTACGAGATCGTGCTGCTCGACCCGGTCAGCGGCAAGGAGTCCGCCGACGAGGGCGAGCTGTGCGTGGCCCTCGGCCCCCGCCCCGCGGGGGTGATGACCGGCTACCGCGACGACGCCGAGCGCACCGCCGAGGCCATGGCCGGCGGCCTCTATCGCACCGGCGACATCGCCTCGCGCGACGCCGACGGGTACCTCACCTACGTGGGCCGGGCCGATGACGTCTTCAAGGCCTCCGACTACAAGATCAGCCCGTTCGAGCTGGAGAGCGCCCTGCTGGAGCACGAGGCCGTGGCGGAGGCCGCCGTCGTCCCCGCGCCGGACGAGCTGCGCCTCGCCGTCCCGAAGGCGTACGTCACGCTCGCCGCGGGCTGGCAGCCCGGGCCGGAGACGGCCCGCGTGCTCTTCGCGCACTCCCGCGCTGTGCTGTCCCCCTACAAGAGGATCCGCCGCATCGAATTCGCCGAGCTCCCCAAGACCGTGTCCGGGAAGATCCGCCGGGTGGAACTGCGGGAGCTCACCGCGGCCGGCTCGGCGGCGGAGTACGACGAGGCGGAGCTGACCTGAGCCCGGGCGGTACGGTACGGGGCCGCGCGCGCGGCCCCGCTGAGGCGACCCCGTACCGGCGGCGGCCCCGCGGAGGCGACCCCGTACCGGCGGCGGCCCCGCGGAGGCGACCCCGTACCGGCGGCGGCTACGCGGAGGCGGGGAGCAGCGCCTCGATGGCCTCGATGACCTCGGGGGCCTCGGGCTCGGTGCGCGGGCGGAAGCGGCCCACGACCTCGCCGGCCGGGGAGATGAGGAACTTCTCGAAGTTCCAGGTGATGTCCCCGGCCTCGCCCTCGGCGTCCGGGATCTTCACCAGCTCCTGGTACAGCGGGTGCCGGTTCTCACCGTTGACCTCGGACTTCTCCAGCATCGGGAAGGTGACGCCGAAGCCGGCCGCGCAGAAGGTCTGGATGTCGTCCGCGTTGCCCGGCTCCTGCCCGCCGAACTGGTTGCAGGGCACGCCGATGACGGTGAAGCCCTTCTCCTCGTACGTGAACTGCAGCCGGGCCAGACCCGAGTACTGGGGGGTGAGGCCGCACTGCGAGGCGGTGTTCACGAGCAGGATCGCCTTGCCCTTGTACGCGCCGAGGCTGGTGGGCTCGTCGGACAGGGTGGTCAGGGGGATGTCGTACAGGCTCATCAAGCTCTCCTCGGCAGAAAGGCAGGCAATACCCCCCGAGCCTAGGCCCCTGCCGCGACGAGTCCGTCCGCCGGGTCGTTGACCGGCTGCGGCATGCCCGTGAGGTCCATGACGAAGAGGGGTATCCCCAGCTCGTCCGCGCGCGTGCGCGCCTCCCGGGTGTATCCGGCGAGCGAGAAGTAGACGCTCGTCGCGGAGGCGGTGAGCCCGTTCAGCCAGACGCACTCCACGGCCCGCAGCCCGGCCGGCGCCGTGGTCGGGTCCACCTGGGCGACCAGGCCCGGGGCCCGCAGGTCCACCGCCGCCGAGGGGATGGGCCGGCCGTCGGGCTGGCGCACGTCCTGGAAGCCGAGCCAGCGCAGGTACAGGGCGGCCGTGGCCACCGCGTCCCGGGCGGTACGGATGGTCACGGGGCGGAAGGCGGGGCGCGGCACCGGCCGGCTGGGTCCGGTGCCCGGTCCCGCGCCCGCGCCCGGTCCCGCGCCCGCGCCCGGACCCGCGCCCGGACCGGAGCCCGCGCCCGGACCCGCGCCCGGACCGGAGCCCCGGTCCTGGGGAGCGGGGCGGCTCCCGGAGCTCCCGCTGCTCCCGCCGCCCTCCGGGGCCGGCCCTCCGGGCTCGGTCCCCGCGGGCGGGTCCGTCCGTACCTCCCCGCCCGCGGACTCCCGCGAAAGCTGCGCGGGGGACCCCTGCGGCCCCTGGGGCGGCGTTCGTACGACCGGCACGACCGGCACCGCCGGCGCCGCGGGCGGCAGCGGCGCTGCCGGCGGGTGCACGGGAATCAGCACCACCGTCCCGCAGGACCCGCACCCGACCTCCGGGTGCGGCCAGTCGCTCTCCCGCCCGCAGGATCCGCAGCGCACCGTCACCCACCCCTCCGACCAGGTGCGGTGGGTGAGCTCCTGGGGTGGCGCCGCCAGGTCCAGCGGCGGGATGACCGGGGTCCCGCAGGCGCAGGGGAAGACCGGGGTGACGTAGTCGTTCTCCCGCAGGCACGCCGGGCAGCGCACCGGTACCGCATCCGCCATGAGAACCGGACCCCCTCCGTCGCTGTGCGTACGGCCATGCTCCACCACCCGCCACCGCGGAGGCGGCCAGACCCTCGATTTTCAGTCGAGCCCTGGTCTTTCGTACAACTCACCGACCGAGACGCGGCTTTTGGTGGGTTCCGGGCTGCCGTACCGCCTTGACGTGTGCGGAGTCGCCGCTTAGCTTGTTCCGTATAGCAGAACAAAACTTCCGGATTACGGAAAAGCCTGACCGCCAGACCCGCAGGAGAACTCGATGCCTCGTATGACAGCCGCCGCCGCTGCAGTGGAGATCCTCAAGCTTGAGGGTGTCGAACAAGCGTTCGGCGTTCCCGGTGCTGCGATCAACCCGTTCTACCGCGAGCTCAAGAACGTGGGCGGCATCGCACACACGCTGGCCCGCCACGTCGAAGGCGCCTCGCACATGGCCGAGGGGTACACCCGCGCCAAGGCCGGCAACATCGGTGTCTGCATCGGCACCTCGGGCCCGGCCGGCACCGACATGATCACCGGTCTGTACTCCGCGATCGCGGACTCGATCCCGATCCTGTGCATCACCGGTCAGGCTCCGGTCGCGAAGCTCCACAAGGAGGACTTCCAGGCCGTCGACATCGCCTCGATCGCCAAGCCGGTCACCAAGAAGGCGACGACCGTTCTGGAGGCCGCCCAGGTTCCGGGCGTGTTCCAGGAGGCCTTCCACCTGATGCGCTCCGGCCGTCCGGGCCCGGTCCTGATCGACCTCCCGATCGACGTCCAGCTGACCGAGATCGAGTTCGACCCCGAGACCTACGCGCCGCTGCCGGTCTACAAGCCGGCCGCCACCCGCGCCCAGGCCCGCAAGGCCCTTCAGTTCCTGCTCGAGTCCGAGCGCCCGCTGATCGTCTCCGGCGGCGGCATCATCAACGCCGACGCCTCCGACCTGCTGGTCGAGTTCGCCGAGCTGACCGGCGTCCCGGTCATCTCCACCCTCATGGGCTGGGGCACCATCCCGGACGACCACGCGCTGGCCGCCGGCATGGTCGGTGTGCAGACCTCGCACCGCTACGGCAACGCGACGTTCCTCGAGTCGGACTTCGTCCTCGGCATCGGCAACCGCTGGGCCAACCGCCACACCGGTTACAACCTCGAGGCCTACACCAAGGGCCGCAAGTTCGTCCACGTCGACATCGAGCCGACCCAGATCGGCAAGATCTTCGCCCCGGACTTCGGCATCGCCTCGGACGCCAAGGCGGCCCTGGAGCTCTTCATCGAGATCGCGAAGGAGCTCAAGGCCGAGGGCAAGCTGCCCGACTTCGGCGCCTGGGCCGCCTCCGCCCAGGAGCGCAAGGCGACGCTGCTGCGCCGTACGCACTTCGACAACATCCCCATGAAGCCGCAGCGCGTCTACGAGGAGATGAACAAGGCCTTCGGCCCGGAGACCCGCTACGTCACCACCATCGGTCTGTCCCAGATCGCCGGTGCGCAGATGCTGCACGTCTACAAGCCGCGCAACTGGATCAACTGCGGCCAGGCCGGCCCGCTCGGCTGGACCATCCCCGCCGCGATCGGTGCCGCCACGGCGGATCCGGAGACCCCGATCGTCGCCCTGTCCGGCGACTACGACTTCCAGTTCATGATCGAGGAGCTGGCGGTCGCCGCCCAGCACAAGGTCCCCTACGTCCACGTCCTCGTGAACAACGCCTACCTGGGTCTGATCCGTCAGGCGCAGGGCGGTCTGGGCATCAACTTCGAGGTCAACCTCGAGTTCGAGAACATCAACGCCCCCGAGCTGGGTGTCTACGGCGTCGACCACGTCAAGGTCGCCGAGGGCCTGGGCGTCAAGGCGATCCGCGTCACCGACCCGGACCAGCTGGGCGAGGCCTTCGAGACGGCCAAGAAGTGGGCCCAGGAGTACCAGGTCCCGGTCGTCGTCGAGGCCATCCTCGAGCGCATCACCAACATCTCGATGAGCAAGACGGTCGACATGAGCGACGTCACCGAGTTCGAAGAGATCGCGACCGAGCTGGAGCACGCCCCGACCGCGATCCGCAACACGCTGTCCGCCTAGTCCCATCAGGCTGGTCTAGCACCACCGAACGGCCCCCGTCCCTCCTCCAGGAGGAACGGGGGCCGTTCCGCGTGCCATCCGGGGCACAGGTCCCGGAGGCGTCCCGCGCCGCGGAACGCGCCACGGAACGCGCCGCAGGAGGCCGGCGTTCAGGGCATCCGGACGACGACGACGGTGATCCGGCCGACGATCGCGGCGACCTTCACGGTGCCGCCTTCACGGCCGTCTTCGCGGCCGCCTCATGGCGGACCGCGGCCCGTCCGCCCGGACCCGGTCAGGGGCGCGTCCGATGCCGCCCGGCCCCGCCGGGGCGTTCCCCCGGACCTCAGGCGGTCGGGTCGGGCAAGATCTCCCGGACCTCTTGCGCACAGCGGCACGCGGCAGCGAGTTTGGCAGCCCACTCCAGCGCGTCCTCGCGCGAGGGCACATCGATGACCGAGAACCCGCCGAGGACCGCCTTGGTCTCCGGGTACGGGCCGTCGGTGACGGTCCCATCGGTGGCCACGACGCTCGCCCGCTGCCTCTCCAGTCCACCGCCGAAGACCCACACGGCGGCCTCCCGAGCCTCCCGGACCACCGCCAGCGAGGCCTCGGCCACCTCGGACAGCTCCTCCGCGGGGAAGGTCATCGCGCCGTCATCGAACGAGATCAGGTACCGCGCCATACATGGCTCCCTCATGACCCCCTTGGCCTTTGCCCCCCCCGGCCGCCCTCACGCTAGTGCTGTGACCGGGAAGGTCCGGTGCGCCCGCGCCATCGCCCGGGCATGCCAAAGAGCCGAGTCACGGGACCGTCCGTGACTCGGCTCTTTGAGTGTGTGCTGCTTGTTACCGCCCGACGGTACGAGGCTGGCGCGACAGGACGTTCGCACCGCCGGGCGGAGAGGGTGGGGGAGGTGTTCCTCCGCATGCAGGGGACTCTGTGCGTGGCCCCTATATATAGAGGAGTGATTGGCTGGGACCGTGGCGAACGGCGACGAGAACTCCGGCTTCGTCTCCCTCAGGTCAAGAGACGGGCCTCGGAACCCATTACCACCGCACTGGCTCGCTCGCTCGCCACGGTCCTCGTCCTGCCCTCACCGCGTACCACCCCTCATCCGGGTCCGCAGTGTGGGCTCGGCACCCGGAACCTGACCTCCCGTCAGGATCCCGGTGCAGCTTGTGTGGCTCAGGCGTCGCGCAGGGCGCGGACGGCCTCCTCGACGCGCTTGCCGTAGTCGGCGTCCGCGGCGTGGAAGTGAGCCAGGTTCTTCTCGATGACGTCCTCGAGGGTGACCTGAGACAGGCCGCCGGCGATGGTCGCCACCAGACGCTGCTTCTCGGCCTCCGACATCAGGCGGTAGAGCTCACCGGCCTGGAAGAAGTCGTCGTCCTTGGTGTGGGCCGGGGCCTCGTGGGTGCCCGTGTAGCCGGAGACGGCCTTCGGGGCGCCCAGCGCCAGGCCGGTCTCGGCCGGACCCTGGAACGAGTTGGGCTCGTAGTTCTTGTCGTGGCGCGAGCCGTTGCGCAGCGCCATGACGCCGTCGCGGCCGTAGTTGTCGGCCTTCGTGGCCTTCGGGGCGTTGACCGGGATCAGGGTGTGGTTCACACCGAGGCGGTAGCGCTGGGCGTCGGCGTACGCGAAGAGGCGGCCCTGGAGCATCTTGTCCGGCGAGGCGGTGATGCCCGGGACGAAGTTGTTCGGGGAGAACGCGGCCTGCTCGACCTCGGCGAAGACGTTGTCGGGGTTCCGGTCGAGGACCAGGCGGCCGACACGCTGCAGCGGGTAGTCCGTGTGCGGCCACACCTTGGTGAGGTCGAACGGGTTGAAGCGGTAGTCCGCGGCCTCGGCGGCGGGCATGATCTGGACGTAGAGGGTCCAGCTCGGGTTCACGCCGCGCTCGATCGCCTGCAGCAGGTCGGTCTGGTGCGAGTTGGCGTCCGAGCCGACGAGCTCGGCGGCCTGCTCGCCCGACAGGCAGCGGATGCCCTGGTTCGTCTTGAAGTGGTACTTGACGAAGAAGGACTCGCCCTGCTCGTTCGTCCACTGGTACGTGTGGGAGCCGTAGCCGTTCATGTGGCGGTACGACGCGGGGATGCCGCGGTCACCCATCAGCCAGGTGATCTGGTGCGTCGCCTCGGGGGCGTGCGCCCAGAAGTCCCAGACGTTGTCCGCTTCCTGCTTGCCCGTGAAGGGGTCGCGCTTCTGCGAGTGGATGAAGTCGGGGAACTTGATCGGGTCCTTGATGAAGAACACCGGGGTGTTGTTGCCGACGAGGTCGTAGTTGCCCTCTTCGGTGTAGAACTTGAGCGCGAAGCCGCGCGGGTCGCGGACCGCGTCCGCGCCACCCAGCGAGTCGGCCACGGTGGAGAACCGCAGGAAGGTCTCGGTCTTCTTGCCGACCGTGTTCAGGAACGCGGCGCTGGTGTACGCGGTGACGTCGTCGGTCACCTCGAAGTGGCCGTACGCGGCGCTGCCGCGGGCGTGCACCACACGCTCCGGGATGCGCTCGCGGTTGAACCGGGCAAGCTTCTCGAGGAGCTGCTGGTCCTGGACCAGGAGCGGGCCACCGACGCCGGCGGTAGCGGAGTTCTGGTTGTCGGCGACCGGGGCGCCAGACTCGGTCGTCAGCGTGCGCTTCGACATGGTGACCTTCCGTACGGGGAACTGCTGACGGAAATCGTCTTCCGTCATGCGGAACAGACTAATTTCGGTATGAACCTGACGTCAACAGTTTGTTGAAAAGAAAGATGGAGGAGAGGTGATCCGGACGGTGCCGGCGCTTGGGCGCGACAGGACAGGTGTCAGCACCGGCACCATCCGGAAACTCAGGTCCCCGCGAGCGGGGAGGGGGGCGGCCCGGTGAACGGGCCGCCGATCAGAGCGAAGCTCAGATCTGGGCGCCGGAGAGGCGCTCGACCGCGCGCAGCAGCGCGGAGTGGTCCAGGCCACCGTCACCCTGGGCGCGCAGCGAGGCGACCAGCTGGGCGACGACCGCGCCGACCGGGAGGGCCGCACCGACGTTGCGGGCGGCGTCGGTGACGATGCCCATGTCCTTGTGGTGCAGGTCGATCCGGAAACCGGGCTTGAAGTCGCGGTTCAGGAAGTTGTTCTTCTTGCGGGTCAGGACCGTGGAGCCGGCCAGGCCGCCGTTGAGGACGTCCAGAGCGGCTTCGAGGTTGACGCCCGACTTCTCGAGGAAGACGACGGCCTCGGCGCACGCCTGGATGTTCACCGCGACGATGAGCTGGTTGGCAGCCTTCACCGTCTGGCCGGAGCCGTGCGGACCGCACAGGACGATGGTCTTGCCGAGGGCCTCGAGGACCGGCAGGGCCTCGTCGAAGTCGGCCTGCTCGCCACCCACCATGATCGACAGGACGGCCTCGATGGCACCGGCCTCGCCACCGGACACCGGGGCGTCGATGACGCGGATGCCCTTGGCGGCGGCGTTCTTCGCCAGGTCGATCGAGGTCTGCGGGGTGATCGACGACATGTCGATGATCAGCGCGCCGGACTTGGCGTTCTCGAGGATGCCGTTCTCACCGTAGGAGATGGCCTCGACCTGCGGGGAGGCGGGCACCATCGTGATGATCACGTCGGCGTCCTTGACCGCGTCGGCGATCGAACCGGCGGCGGAGCCACCGGCCGCGGCGAGGCGGTCCAGCTTGTCCTGCTCCAGCGTGAAGCCGGTGACCGAGTAGCCGGCCTTCAGGAGGTTCTCGGCCATGGGCGAGCCCATGATTCCGAGTCCGACCCATGCAATCGACGGGAGCGCAGCGGGGTTGCTCATGATGAGGGTCCTTCTCTTAATGCTTCGTACGAAAAGTTCGTCAGGTGCCTGGCTGTTCGCCCGGACTTTTCCGCCTACTTCGCGGCGCGGGCCTCGGCGGGCAGCCACGCGAAGGAGGCGGCGGCGTCGGCGGCCTTGTACTCGAGACCGACAAAGCCCTGGTAGCCGGCCTTCTGGAGCTGGTCGAGCAGCTCTTCGAGGGGCAGCTCACCGGTGCCGGGGGCACCTCGTCCCGGCTTGTCCGCGATCTGGACGTGCCCGGTCTTGGCGGCATACTTTTCGATGACCTCGGAGAGGTCCTCATCGTTCATCGCCAGGTGGTACAGGTCGAGGAGGAACTTGGCGTTGCCGAGGCCGGTGGCCTCGTTCACCTTGTCCACGATCTCGATGCCGGCCGGGGCGCTCACCAGCGGGTAGAGCGGCGACTCGGGCTTGTTGAGGGTCTCGATCAGGAGGATCGCGCCGACGCGGTCCGCGGCCTGAGCCGCCACGACCAGGTTCTTCAGCGCGAGCTCGTCCTGAACGGCCGGGTCCACGCCTTCGACGCGGTTGCCGTAGAGGGCGTTCAGCGCCTTGCAGCCGACCGAGGCGGCGAAGTCCGCCGCCACGTTGATGTTGGCGTTGAAGCGCTCCGACTCCTCACCGGGAACCGACACCGCACCGCGGTCCGGTCCCGGCAGCTGGCCGGCGTAGAAGTTCAGGCCCACCAGCTGGGTGCCGGCGTCCTCAAGAGCCTTCTTGAGGGCGTCGAGCTCCGCCTGGGCGGGGGTGGGGGTCTCGATCCAGGGCCACCACAGCTCGACCGCCGTGAAGCCCGCTGCGGCGGCTGCCGCGGGACGCTCCAGGAGCGGGAGTTCCGTGAAGAGGATCGAAAGATTTACATCGAAGCGCTGGTCCGTGTATCCCATGAGGGGTGTGCGCTCCTTCCGTATTGCGGAAGTTAGTTTCTGCCTGATGGAAGACTGCAAGCCCGGTGTCTCACTTGTCAAGTACCGACTGCCGAAAAGTCCGGACTGCGGGGTAGCTTGAGCCGCGTGCGATTGAGAGTGGAGTTCACGACCGAGCCCTTCGATCTCGAAGAGGCCCCTGCCCATGCCGTGGCCGCTCGCGAGGTCATCCAGAAGGCCCAGCTGGACGCGGTGGACGTCGGCCCGTTCGGCAACACCGCCGAGGGGGAGGCCGCCGAGGTGCTGACCGCGGTCACCGCGCTGCTGCGCGATTCGCTGGAGGCCGGAGCGACGCGCGTCTCGCTCCAGGTCAACGTGGTGCGGGAGGAGACGCCATGACCGAGCCCCGCGACCACCCGTTCGTCACCGCGGTGAAGCCGCTGGTGGACGCGATGGGCGGCGAGCTGATGGATCCCGCGCTGGCCCAGCCCGACGACGTGGTGCTGGCCTGGGAGGGTCAGGACCTGCTGGCCGTACGGCTGCCGCAGCTCTCCGACTCGCTGGACCACATCCTGGCGGCGCTGGAGCGCCGGCACGGCGTACCGTTGTCGCAGCTCGACCGGAAGTCCAAGCAGGACACCGTGCGGATACTCGAGGCACGCGGCGCCTTTTCCGTGAGGCACGGCGTGGAGACGGTCGCGGGAGCCCTGGGCGTAAGCCGTTTCACGGTCTACAACTACTTGAACCGGGAAAACCCGAACAAAAACAACCAAGAGTAAGACCCGCTTGACCCACGGTGACGAGCCGCCGCCCTATTCACCCGGGCGGCGGCTTTTGTGTACGGGAAGTTTCAACAAAGTGTTGACGCCGTGTTGTCGAAGGCGTTAGCTATGCCCAGCCCGTCAAAGCAACAAGGCCACGGAGGCCTACCGTGACTTCGAGTCCGACCCCGGGTCTCACCCGGTTCAACACCTTGGACGACAGCGCGGCCACGGCCGAACTGCACGAGGTGTGCGCCAGCTCGGCGTGGGGGAGCAAACTGCTCGCCCAGCGTCCCTTCGCCAGCGCCGACACCCTGTTCTCCGCGAACGAGGCCGCCATGGCCGAGCTCACCGCGGAGGACCTGGCCGAGGCGATGGGAGGCCACGCGCCGATCGGCCGGCCGAAGCCGGGAGACCCGACCTCCGCCCGCGAGCAGCGTGGCATGGCCGGTGCCCCGGAGGAGCTCAAGACCGAGCTCCTCGAACTGAACCTGGCCTACCAGGACAAGTTCGGCCACGTCTTCCTCATCTGCGCCACCGGTGCGACCGGTGAGTTCATGCGGGACGCGGTCAAGGTCCGGATCGGCAACTCGCCGGAGCAGGAGCGGGAAATCGCTCGCGGCGAGCTCGTCAAGATCAACCGGATCCGCCTGACCCGCCTCGTGGAATCCGCAGAAGGAGCGTAAGACCGAGCATGAGCACTGAGACCACCGCGTCGGTGTCCACGCACATCCTGGACACCAGCATCGGAAAGCCCGCCGAAGGCGTCGCGATCTCCCTGTCGGCCCGTACGGGTCCGGGCGGCGAGTGGGCGGCCCTGGGCGGCTCCGCCACCGATGTGGACGGGCGCTGCAAGGACCTGCCGGCTCTGCCGGAGGGCACCACCCACGTACGCCTCGACTTCGAGACCGAGACGTACTTCTCAATGAAGCAAGCCGAGGCGCAGCAGGACGCCCCCCGCGTAAGGGACAGCGGTGCGTTTTTCCCGGAGGTCACCATCACCTTTGCGGTGAACCCGGGCGAGCACTATCACGTACCGCTGCTGCTCAACCCGTTCGGCTACTCCGTTTACCGAGGGAGCTAGCAGACATGCCCACGATTCTCGGCCAGAACCAGTACGGCAAAGCAGAGAACCGCGTAGTCAAGATCACGCGGGATGGCGACACCCATCACATCAAGGACCTGAACGTCTCGGTCGCCCTCTCGGGTGACATGGACGACGTCCACTACTCCGGCTCGAACGCCAACGTCCTGCCGACGGACACCACCAAGAACACGGTGTACGCGTTCGCCAAGGAGTACGGCATCGAGTCCGCCGAGCAGTTCGGCATCCACCTGGCGCGCTGGTTCGTCAACAGCCAGGAGCCGATCCAGAAGGCGCGCATCCGGATCGAGGAGTACTCCTGGTCCCGGATCGCCACCTCGGACGCCAACTCCAAGTTCATCGGCTCCGACGAGGTGAACCACTCCTTCCTCCGCAACGGCGGCGAGACCCGGGTCACCCAGATCACGTACGACGGCAAGAACTGGGAGGTCATCTCCGGCCTCAAGGACCTCGTCGTCATGAACTCCACGAACTCCGAGTTCTGGGGTTACGTGAAGGACAAGTACACGACCCTGAAGGAGGCCTACGACCGCATCCTGGCGACCCAGGTTTCGGCTCGCTGGCGCTTCGCCTGGTCGGATGACGAGCAGCGGATGCCCAACTGGGAGAAGTCCTACGCCGAGACCCGGAAGCACATGCTCCAGGCCTTCGCGGAGACCTACTCCCTCTCGCTGCAGCAGACCCTGTACCAGATGGGTTCGCGCATCATCAACCACCGTTCGGAGATCGACGAGGTCCGCTTCTCGCTCCCGAACAAGCACCACTTCCTCGTCGACCTGGAGCCCTTCGGCCTCAAGAACGACAATGAGGTGTACTTCGCCGCGGACCGCCCGTACGGTCTGATCGAGGCGACGGTCCTCCGCGACGGCGTCGACGCCCGTATCCCCGTGGACATGACCAACCTCTGATGCGGCACGCGCGTCCCGGGGCTCCGCAGTGGCCCCGGGGCGGTGCGACACCCTTCAACTTCCTGAATCGGCACCCGGACGCACCACGCGGGGCGGCAGTACTGTCAGCTGTCAAGGCCCCCGGCTCCGGCACTCAAATCCCCTGGGTTTTGCCGTGCCCGCACCGCCACTGAAAGCACGAGGAAGTCCCATGGCAGCATCGGCAGCCAATGACAGCGCCGTAGAGCGCATCGTCATCGAGAACTGTGCGATTGCAACCGTTGATGCGAACGACACCGAGTACGCCTCGGGCTACGTCGTCGTCGCAGGAAACAAGATCGAGGCCATCGGCGCGGGCAAGGCCCCCGAGAACCTCGACAATGTGGTCCGCCGCATCGACGGCACGGGTCACCTCGTCACCCCGGGTCTGGTCAACACCCACCACCACTTCTACCAGTGGATCACGCGTGGTCTGGCCACCGACCACAACCTGTTCAACTGGCTCGTCGCGCTGTACCCGACGTGGGCGCGCATCGACGAGCAGATGACGTACACGGCCGCGCAGGGCTCCCTCGCCGCGATGGCCAAGGGCGGCGTCACCACCGCCATGGACCACCACTACGTGTTCCCCAAGGGCTCCGGCGACCTCTCCGGCTCGATCATCCGCGCCGCGTCCGAGATGGGCGTCCGCTTCACCCTCGCCCGCGGTTCGATGGACCGCAGCGAGAAGGACGGCGGTCTGCCGCCGGACCACGCGGTCGAGACGCTCGAGGGTGCGCTCGCGGACACCGAGGCGACGGTGAAGAAGTACCACGACGCCTCCTTCGACGCGATGACCCAGGTCGCCGTCGCCCCCTGCTCCCCCTTCTCGGTCTCCACCGAACTGCTCAAGCAGGGTGCCGAGATGGCCCGCCGCCTGGGTGTGCGCATGCACACGCACGGCTCGGAGACCGTCGAGGAAGAGCAGTTCTGCAAGGAACTGTTCGGCATGGGCCCGACCGACTACTTCGAGTCGACCGGCTGGCTCGGCGAGGACGTGTGGATGGCGCACAGCGTCCACATGAACGACTCCGACATCGCCGCGTTCGCCCGCACCAAGACCGGTGTCGCGCACTGCCCGTCCTCCAACGCCCGTCTGGCCGCCGGCATCGCCCGCGTCCCGGACATGCTCGCCGCCGGTGTCCCGGTCGGCCTCGGCGTGGACGGCACCGCCTCCAACGAGTCCGGTGAACTGCACACCGAGCTGCGCAACGCGCTCCTCATCAACCGCCTGAACCCGGTCCACCGCGAGCGCGCCCTCAACGCGCGCCAGGCCCTGCGCCTCGGTACGTACGGTGGCGCCCAGGTCCTCGGCCGCGCCGACAACATCGGCTCGCTCGAGGTCGGCAAGTGCGCCGACCTGGTGATGTGGAACCTGAGCACGCTCCTGCACTCCTCGATCGCCGACCCGGTCACCGCGCTGGTCTTCGGTGCGGCCGCCCCGGTGACCCTGTCGCTGGTCAACGGCAAGCAGATCGTCGAGAACAACCGCCTCCTCTTCGCCGACGAGGACGCCATCGCGGTGTCCACCCGGGAAGAGGCCCAGCGCCTCGCGCGGATCTCCGCGCAGGCCTGATCCCACGGAGTCCGGCTGGGGGGGACGGCCCCCGGCCGGCGGCCGCGGACCCGAGCGGGGTCCGCGGCAGCCGTTCCCGGGTAGCGCCCGAGGGTTTTCCCGAAGGCGCCCCGGGGCCGGTGACTCGTGCCACTGGCCCCGCAGCCCGTGTACGACACCTCGCCACGGCACCTCCAGCTCTTTTTCCGCTTTCCGCTTTTGGCTCTCCGCGTGGAACGACTCGGGCGAACCGTTTCCGCACCCCTTGGGACAAGCATTCGCAGCACCCCGCAGCACCCACAACTCCATACAGGCTCGACTCGCACAGCTCAGCTTTCGCATCACCTCCCAGACACATCACGTCCCTGCCGACGTGTTAAACAGTTCGGAGGAAGCCGTGGCCCAGGCGCCCAGGTTTCGCAAAGACGCAGACGCAGTCGCAGTACCACAGGTCGCGGGCGACCCCGGGGTGAAACACCCGGTCGACGAGACCTTGCCACCGCTGAAAATGTTCACCAGCGGTCTCCAGCACGTAGCCGCCATGTACGCGGGTGTAGTGGCCCCGCCCATGATCGTCGGCCCGGCCGTAGGCCTCTCCGCCACCGAGACCGCCTTCCTGATGGGCGCCTCCCTCTTCACCGCAGGCATCGCCACCCTCCTCCAGACGCTCGGATTCTGGAAGATCGGCGCCAAACTCCCCTTCGTGAACGGCGTCTCCTTCGCCGGAGTCACCCCGATGATCGCCATAGGCAAGGGGGAGGGCGACAACGCCATCCCGATCATCTTCGGCGCGATCGTCGTCGCCGGCATCCTCGGCTTCTTCGCCGCCCCCTACTTCGGCCGCCTGGTCAGGTTCTTCCCGCCGGTCGTCACCGGTACGGTCATCACCCTGATCGGCGTCTCGCTGCTCCCGGTGGCCTTCAACTGGTCCCAGGGCGGCAACCGCACCGCCACCGACTACGGCTCGGTGAAGAACATCGCCATGGCCGCCGCCACCCTCGCGATCGTCCTGGTGATGCGCAAGTTCCTGCGCGGCTTCCTCCAGCAGATCTCCATCCTCCTCGGACTGGTGGCCGGCACGCTCATCGCGCTGCCGCTGGGGATGACGAACTTCGACGCCGTCGTGAACGCGGACGTCGTGGGCTTCCCGACGCCGTTCCACTTCGGGGCCCCGCAGTTCCAGGTCGCCGCGATCGTCTCCATGTGCATCGTGATGCTGGTGTGCATGACGGAGTCCACCGCCGACATCCTCGCGCTGGGCAAGATCGTCGGTCGTCCGGCGGACGCGAGGACCATCGAGGGCGGCCTGCGGGCCGACGCCCTGGGCAGCGCGGTCAGCCCGCTGTTCAACGGGTTCATGTGCAGCGCCTTCGCGCAGAACATCGGCCTGGTCGCCATGACCAAGGTGCGCAGCCGGTTCGTCGTCGCGGCCGGCGGCGGCATCCTGATCCTGCTCGGGCTGTGCCCGATGGCCGCCTCCGTCATCGGAGTCGTACCGCTGCCGGTCCTCGGCGGCGCGGGCGTGGTCCTCTTCGGCTCGGTGGCCGCCAGCGGCATCCAGACCCTGGCCGGCGCGGCCATGGAGAAGGGCGAGAACGCCCTGATCGTCGCCGCCGCGCTCGGTATCGGCCTGATCCCGATCGCGGCCCCCGGCTTCTACCACGCCTTCCCGCAGGACCTGTTGGTCGTCCTCGACTCCGGCATCAGCACCGGCTGCGTCGTGGCCATCGTGCTGAACCTGGCCTTCAACCACCTCGGCGCCAAGAAGGGCGCGGCCCAGGCCGCGGACCCGGTGCCGGTGCACTGACCGGGCTCTGCCCGGCCGGTGCGCGGAGCGGCGGTGCGCACGTCACCCACTGCGGGGTTGACGTGCGCACCGCCGCGCGCGCGTGCCCCTCCGTGGTGTCGATGGCGGAGATGGTGGAGATGGCCGAATTCGTATGCTCTCCTTGGCGGTTCTCCCGGTCGGTGGCGCGATGGCGGGATGATGACCCGATCATCTCTGTTTGTGCGTTCAACTGTTGAGAGACGCAAGTTGCGCGCACGGATCGGATCGCGGGAGGACGTGTGGGGGAGGCCGGCTCGGGCATGCGCCAGGCGGTGCCCGCCGAGTTGTCCAGTTTCATCGGGCGGGAGCGGGAGCTGGCCGCCCTCGCCTCGATGCTCTCCGCCGAACGCCTGGTCACGCTCACCGGCCCGGCCGGAATCGGCAAGACCCGGCTCGCCGTGCGCACCGTACGCACGCTGACCGCCCGCAGCGGGCCCGACGCCGTCTGGGTGGATCTCGCGGCCCTGCCCGAGCGCCACTGGGCGGAAGGGGAGGGCGAGCTCGGCGCCCGGCTCGCGGGACGCAGGGCGCTGCTCGTGCTCGACGGCTGCGAACAGCTCGGTGAAACCGGCCCGGAACTCGTGGCCGAACTGCTCCGGCGCCTCCCGGAACTGCGCATTCTGGCCACCTCGCAGCGCAGGCTGTGCCTGGCCGGGGAGGCGGTGCTCGCCGTGCCCCCGTTGGCGGTGCCGTCAGGCGAAGCGGCGCCGGACCCCGCCGAGCGGTTCCCGGTGGCCGGCATCGAGGGGTACGCGGCCGTCCGGCTCTTCGAGGAGCGGGCGCGCGGCGCCGACCCGTTCTTCGAGCTGACCGAGCGCAACGCCGCCGCCGTGGGCGCGCTGTGCCGGGCACTCGACGGGATACCCGGAGCACTGGAGCTCGCGGCGGGGCGTGCGCACCAGTACGCGCCCGCGCAAGCGCTCCGCAGACTCGGCTCCGACCCGCTGGCCTTCCTCGCGGGCGGCGCCGGGCGCGGCACCAGGGTCGACGCCGAACGCTCGCACCGGCTCGCCCCGCCCGCCGAGCGGCTGCTCTGGGAGCGGCTCTCCGTCTTCGCCGGCTCCTTCGACCGGGCGGCCGTCGCCGAGGTGTGCGGTTTCGGGGCGCTCACCCCGGACACCGCCGTCGAGGCCCTGCAACGGCTGGCCCCCGCCCTGTTGGCGGACGCCGGACCGGGCCGCTACCGACTGCCGCTGTCCGTACGGGCGTACGCGGGCCGGCTGCTCGCGCACGGCCCCGCCGGGGACGGCCCGGCCACCTCCCGGCGCCACCACGAGCGCTGCCGGGTCCTCGCCGAGCGGGCGGCGCGGCTGTGGCGCGCCGGCGCGCAGCGCGAGGCGCGCGCCCTGGCCGTACGGGAACTCCCCGAGCTGCGCGCGGCCATGAACCCGCTCTCCGCCAGCGGCCCGGGCGCGGCCCTGGAGATCGCGGTCTCCCTGTGGTTCCTGTGGTCCGCGTGCGGGATGGTGGCGGAGGGGCGGCGGCACCTGGAACGGGCCCTGGCCCTGCACCCCGCGCCCCGGCCCGCCCGGGCGCTGTGGCTCGCCGCGTGGCTCGTGGCGAGCTTCGGCGAGGCGGACGGCGCCGATCCCCTGCTGGTGGAGGCGTGGACCGCGGCCGTACAGGAGGGCGAGGACACCTGCCTGGCCTACCTCGCGCACGTCAGGGGCACCATCGCGCTGTGGGAGGACCGCTACGAGGAGGCCGCCGCGGAGTACCTGGAGGGACTCGAACTCCTTCCGGCCGATCCCGATCCCGATGCCGATTTCGGACCCGGCCGCGAAGCGCTGGCGGCCGCGCACACCATGGCCGTGGCCCACACCGACCCGGCGTCCGTTCCGGTCGAGGACGGGCCGCCGGACGCCCCGGCCGATCTGTGGGCCCGCGCCTGGGTGAGCTACGCCCACGCCCTGGTCCAGCGCCGCGAGGGCCGCCCGGCGCTGGCCCGCACCGAACTGCTGCGTGCGCTGAGGACCCAGATCGCGCTCGACGACCGGCTCGGGCAGGCCTTCTCGGTGGAACTCCTCGCGGAACTGGAGGCGGACCAGGGCCGCTACGCCGAAGCCGCCCGCCTCCTCGGCGCGGTCTCCCGCACCCGGCCGCCCGCGGCTTCCGCCCCCCGCGCCCAGCGCGTGGTCCGCGCCCGCCTCACCCCGGAGGCCTTCCGGACGTCCTACGCGTCGGGCGCCCGTACGCCGCTGCGCGAGCTCCTGCCGGACCTGGCGGCGTGAGCCGGCGGCGGGCGCCGGGGTGTTCAGCGGGTCGAGTGTTCAGCAGGTCGAGTGGAAGAGCCCGCCGACCCGCTCGGTCGCGGCCAGCCGGTTGTACAGGGCGACCGCCGCGGCCGTCTCCTCGACGTGCACCTCTACCCCGGCGCCCCGCAGCAGGTCCAGCGTCTCGGGCATGGTGTGCAGCCGCAGCTCCATGCCGCGGCTCAGGACGACCTCCGTACAGCCCCGGTCGAGGAGTTCGCGCACGTCCGCCGGCTGGATGCCCGGCTCGTGCCGGGTGCCGTGCACGGCCCAGTCCCACGCGCGGCCGCCGCCCGGGTACAGCACGAAGTCCTTGCCGGGGGCGAGCCCTTCGACCTCCATGCGGCCCCAGGCGAGCGCGGTGACCAGCGGGGACCGGGCCGGCGGGACCCACAGCATGAGGTTGCTCATCAGCTCGGCCTGCTCGATCGCGTCGTCCAGCGCGTGATGCGTGTGCGGGCGCCGGGAGAGCAGCTCGCGCGGCATGCGGCCCTTGACGACGGCGCGCAGCGGGACGCGGGCCTTGGCGGCGTAGAGGGTCTTCATGTCCATGCAGCCCGAGTGCCCGAAGGGGCTGTCGCCGCCGAAGCTCATCAAGTACCAGTACAGGAAGGTCCAGTCGAAGGACGCCGGGTAGGCGCATATCACCGGCTGCGCCCCGGCCGAGACCTCCCGCACCCAGGCGCGGAACTCCGTCATCGCCGCGGCCGGGTCGGCGCCCTCGCGGACCAGCCGGTCGCGGTCCAGTCCGCTCACGGCGAGCGCCTCCGGCACGTACGCCTCGCTGATCGGGCGCAACTCCCGGTAGAAGGTGTCCCGCTCCGGATCGGCGGCCGTATACGAAGCCCCGTCCTGCCGCCCCGCCACGGCGGCCCCGAAACTGATCATCGAGTAGGGCCCGGGGACGGGCCCGTCCGCCTCGATGTCCACGGAGATGTAGAGGCTGGGCCGGGCAGGGCGGGCGGGACGCGCGGTACGGGCTGGCATGCCTGAGAGCATGCCAGCCCGCGGCGGCCCCGATCATTCGAATTAGGGGCGGGAGCCCGTCAGGAGGTGGGCGTCAGGTACATGCCGGTCTGGTCCCCGCCGGCGGTGTTCTTGCAGCCGAACCCGCTGCTCGCCGGCTGCGCGACGACCAGCGCCAGGCAGCGGCCGGCCGCCAGCTGGCCGAAGTGGTTGGGGTGCATGGACTCCTGGATCAGCCCCTGCGTCTCGCTGCTGTCGATCCAGCGCGCCCACTCGCTCGTCTTCGCCGAGGCCGGAACCGAGGAGGTCACCAGCTTGCTCGCCTTCGCGCACACCTCGCGGCCCTGCATCATGTCCTTCAGGTCCAGGAACTGCGCGCCCTTGGCGGCGGCGACCGCCTTGAGGCGCCCGGCGATCTGCGGCACGAGCGAGTCCCGCGCCCAGTCGGAGTCCTTGTTCCAGAACGGGCATCCGCCGGTGTTGAGCCGGCTCCAGTCGCTCTGCGTGTACCGGTTCTCGGCCCCGCGCGGGATCGGCGACGGGTAGGACTGCAGCACGATCCGGTACGAGGAGTCGGCGTAGCCGGCGCCGCGCATCACGGCCCGCACCTCGTCCACGGACTTGCCGACGTCCGCCATGACGGCGTCCATCTTCGCGTTCACGCCCTCCTGCTGGTCGTCGTGGCAGTAGGAGTTCCAGAGGATGAAGTCGTACGCGCACTCCTTGATGATGTCGGCGAAGCCGAGGTCGTTCCCGCCGATGGACAGCGCGATGACCTTGACGTTGTTGCTCGCGGCGACGGCGGCGAGCTGGTCGGCCTGCGGGGCCTCGCCCTTGAAGGCGACACCGCCGTGGGAGGCGCGGAACACGTTCTGCGACGTCGCGCCGGAACAGGCCAGGTTGACGGCGACGTCGGCGATGGCGCCGGCGCTCCTGACCTCGGCGGAGTCCGAGCGGTGGCAGCCGCCGGCCGTGGCCCCGTAGACCTTGCCGGGGTCGTAGGTGCTGCCGCTCACCCAGCCCCGGTCCGTGCCGCCCCGACTGCCGCTGTTGGTCAGGCTGTTGCCCTTCCAGCGCCCGGCCTCGCCGGAGATGTAGCTGTCGCCCATGGACACCGCGGCGGTGGGTCCGTTCCCGGGCCCGGCCACGGCCGTCCCGGCCCCGCCGGCCACCAGTGCCCCGGCGGCGAGCGGCAGTGCCATCGCGAACCCGGCCAGTCGTCGCACTCGACTGCGGGCGGCCCGGTTCGTGCTGTCGTTGCGGAATCCGATCACTGCGGAACTCCTGCGGTCGGCCATGCGGGAGCCGGGAACAACTCCGGTGCATGGCGGGGTAAGTGGGGGTTACCTCCGGCCGGTGGCAATCGGAAAGGTCCCACCCCGTGCGTTGTTACCGCTAGGTACAAGCAAGTTACGAACAAGTAACAACCGGTCGGTCGTTCGGCCCGGAACAGCGGCCTCCGGCGGCTGTTAGATTTTCTCGACAGAAAGCCGAACAGGTGGGGGCAGCCGGTGCAGATGTATCAGATCCTGGACAAGGTGGACTCAGGCGACATCGCCCTTCCCGAGTTCCAGCGCGGCTACGTGTGGACCCGCGACCAAGTGCGCGCGTTCTTCCACTCGATGTACCGGCAGTACCCGGTCGGCAGTTTTCTGACCTGGAGCACGGAGGCCGCCACGGCGGACACCCGGGGCGGGGTGTCGGGCAAGGGCGGGGCGATCCAGCTGCTACTCGACGGACAGCAGCGCGTCACCACCCTGTACGGGGTGACGCGCGGCCGGCCCCCGAAATTCTTCGAGGGCAGGAAAGAGGCCTTCACCGGACTGTATTTCAACGTCGAGACCGAGACGTTCGAGTTCTACGCGCCCGCCAAGATGAAGGTCGATCCCTGCTGGGTCGACGTAACGGGCCTGTTCGCGACGGGAATCGACGGGCTGTTCGCGATCGTGCAGGCCACGGGCGTGGGACAGGACCTTTTCGGCACGTACCACGGACGCCTCAGCAAGATCCTCCAAATGAAGGAGCGGCACGTCCACATCGAGGACGTGACCGGCGAGGACAAGACCATCGAGGTCGTCGTCGACATCTTCAACAAGGTGAATTCCGGCGGCACCAAGCTTTCCAAGGGCGATCTCGCGCTCGCCAGGATCTGCGCCTTCTGGCCGGACGCGCGGCCGACCATGAACGCCGCCCTGGCGTACTGGGCGGAGGCGGGATTCGACTTCAAACTCGACTGGCTCCTGCGCAATGCCAACGCCGTGCTGACGGGCGAGGCGCAGTTCGCCAAACTCGACGAAGTCGGCGTCGCGCAGTTCAAGGTGGGGCTGGAGTCCACGGAGCACGCGGTGTCCCACCTCCTGGACGTCCTCGGCGGACGGCTGGGCCTGGACCACGACCGGGTGCTCGGCGGCCGTGCCGCGTTCCCCGTGATGACCCGGCTGCTGCATCTGAGCGGCGGATCGTTCCCCGACGCCAGGACGTGCGACCGGCTGCTCTTCTGGTACGTCCACAGCTTCCTGTGGGGCCGCCACGCGGCCTCGGTCGAGACCACCCTCAACCAGGACCTCCACGCCCTCGAAGGCGAGGGCGGCGGCGTCGACCAGCTCATCGCGGCCCTGCGCCGCAGCCGCGGCCACCTCGACATCCGCCCGGACGACTTCGACGGGTACACCATCGGGGCGCGGTTCTACCCGCTGCTCTACATGCTCTCCCGCGTCCACGGCGCCCGGGACCTCATCACCGGCGTCCCGCTGAAGCACAACATGCTCGGCAAGATGGCCTCGCTCCAGGTGCACCACATCTTCCCCAAGGCCCGCCTGCGCGACCACGGATACGGCCAGGTCCAGATCAACGCCGTCGCGAACTTCTGCTTCCTCACCCAGGACAGCAACCTGAAGATCAGCGCGAAGGATCCGGCCGAGTACCTGGAGGAGGCCGAGGCCAGGAATCCCGGGGTGCTCGCCAGCCAGTGGATCCCCCTGGACCGGGAGCTGTGGAAGGTCGAGAACTACCCGGCCTTCCTCCAGGCCCGCCGGGAGCTGCTCACCACCGCCGCGAACGGGTTCCTGAACGCGCTGCACGACGGTTCCACCCAAGTCGCCCTGGTGCCGGCCCAGTCCGGCCCGCCCGGGGAGGGCCCCGCGGCCGGGTCGGACGCGGCGCGGCCGGCTTCCGAGGAGGAGGCCCCCGGGCTGGCGCTGCTGCTCCGGATCGTCGCCGAGGCCGGGCTGGCCGCTCCGGACACCGAGGCGGAGGTGGCGGACCCGGACACCGGCGAGGTGATCACCATCGCGGCGGCGGTCTGGCCGCGGGGGCTCCAGGAGGAGTCGGGCAGCCCCGTCGTACTGGTCTTCGAGCCGGAGCCCGGCGTACGGGCGGCGCTGGAGTCGTGCGGTTACCGGGTGTTCCACACGGCCGAAGCCCTGAGCGGGTACATCGCGGGAGCCCGCGCCGCGTAGCCGGCAAGAACGCGGCGCGCATGACGGCGCCCCCGGAGCCGTGGGCTCCGGGGGCGCCGCCGGTTTCCGGCTGCTGTGCGTTTCAGTCGGAAGCGGGTGGTCAGCCGACGAGCTGGTCGTAGGCCGGGAGGGTGAGGAAGTCGGCGTAGTCCGCGTCCAGGGACACCTGGAGGAGGAGGTCGTGGGCCTGCTGCCACTTGCCGGAGGTGAAGGCCTCCTCGCCGACCTCGGCGCGGATCGCGGCGAGTTCGGCCGCGGCGACCTCGCGGGCCAGGTCCGCGGTGGCGAGCTTGCCGTTCTCGAAGACGACGCCGGCGTTGATCCACTGCCAGATCTGCGAGCGCGAGATCTCGGCGGTGGCCGCGTCCTCCATCAGGCCGAAGATGCCGACGGCGCCGAGGCCGCGCAGCCACGCCTCGATGTAGCGGATGCCGACCTGGACCGCGTTGCGCAGGCCGTCGTAGGTGGGCTTCGCGTCCAGGGAGTCGATGGCGATGAGCTCGCCCGCGGCCACGTGGACGTCCTCGCGCAGGCGGTCCTTCTGGTTCGGCTTCTCGCCGAGGACCGCGTCGAAGGAGGCCATGGCGATCGGGACCAGGTCCGGGTGGGCGACCCAGGAGCCGTCGAAGCCGTCGCCGGCCTCGCGGTCCTTGTCGGCCTTGACCTTCTCGAAGGCGATCTTGTTGATCTCGGCGTCCTTGCGGGACGGGATGAAGGCCGCCATGCCGCCGATGGCGTGCGCGCCGCGCTTGTGGCAGGTCTTGACCAGCAGCTCGGTGTAGGCGCGCATGAACGGGGCGGTCATCGTCACCGCGTTGCGGTCCGGCAGGACGAACTTCTCGCCGCCGTCACGGAAGTTCTTGACGATGGAGAAGAGGTAGTCCCAGCGGCCGGCGTTCAGGCCCGCCGCGTGGTCGCGCAGCTCGAAGAGGATCTCTTCCATCTCGTACGCGGCGGTGATGGTCTCGATCAGGACGGTCGCGCGGACCGTGCCCTGCGGGATGCCGACGTAGTCCTGGGCGAAGACGAAGATCTCGTTCCACAGGCGCGCCTCGAGGTGCGACTCCGTCTTCGGCAGGTAGAAGTACGGGCCCTTGCCGAGGTCGATCAGACGCTTGGCGTTGTGGAAGAAGTACAGGCCGAAGTCGACGAGCGAGCCGGACGCCGGGCCGTCCTCGAAGCGCAGGTGGCGCTCCTCGAGGTGCCAGCCGCGCGGGCGCATCACGACGGTGGCGAGCTGCTCGGCGGGCTTCAGCGCGTACGCCTTGCCGGTGCGGGCGTCGGTGAAGTCGATGCGGCGCTCGTAGGCGTCGATCAGGTTGAGCTGGCCGATGACGACGTTCTCCCAGGTGGGAGCCGAGGCGTCCTCGAAGTCGGCGAGCCAGACCTTGGCGCCCGAGTTCAGGGCGTTGATGGTCATCTTGCGGTCCGTCGGACCGGTGATCTCCACACGGCGGTCGTTCAGCGCGGCCGGGGCCGGCGCCACCTTCCAGTCGCCCTCGCGGACCTGTGCGGTGTCCGGGAGGAAGTCGAGGGTGGAAGTGCGGGCGATCTCGGCACGGCGCACGCCGCGGCGGGCGAGGAGCTCGGCGCGGCGGGGGGCGAACCGCCGGTGGAGCTCGGCCACGAAGGCGAGAGCCGCGTCCGAGAGGACCTCGTCCTGCCGGGGCAGGGGCTCGGCGTCGACGATGGCCAGCGATGACGGCGCTGGTGCGGACATATCTGTCACTCCTTCAGCGGCGGTGCCTGGCGGCCGCGGGGAATGCTCGCGCTGGACGGCACGCAGTGCCGTCGGGTGTGGAGAGTTCCGGAATACGGTCGCGGGCGCCGTCTGGGGGTTCAGGGCGCTTCTGACCAGTGGATAGTAATTTCCTCATGGTGGAAGTTCAATGGTTTGTTGATGTCGAGATTCTCTGAGTCGACAGAATCCGCTCGGTGGTGGCCCTCAGTGCCATCGCGGTCACGCCCCGCTGAGGCCGGACGCGAGTCCGGCTCAAGCGAGTCGTGCCAGGTCGGGCGGGGTGTCGATGTCGAACGGCTCCGCGACGTCCCCGCACTCGACCAGCGTGAGCTCCTGCGCGTGCGCCGACAAGTGCACCCGTGCGCCCTTGTCGCCCGTGGCCGTCGCCACGATGTCCGGCCACCGGTCCGCCCCGAAGAGCACCGGGTGCCCGCGCTCGCCCCCGTACGCCGCCGCCACCAGGCTCGTGGGGGAGCGGTAGGCCGCCCTGACCCGGGCCACCGCCTCCGGTCCGATGCCCGGCTGGTCCACCAGGGACACCAGGGCCGCGCGGGCGCCCGTACCGGCCAGCGAGGCGAGGCCGACCCGCAGGGAGGAGCCCATGCCCTCGGCCCAGTCCGGGTTCTCGCGCACCACGCATCCGCTCAGGTCGGCGCGCTCGCGCACCTCCGCGGCCGAGGCGCCGAGCACCACGTGGAGCGGGCCGCAGCCCGCCTCGCGCAGGACCCGTACGGCGTTCTCCACCAGCGGGCGGCCCCGGTAGGTCAACAGGGCCTTCGGGCGGCCGCCCAGGCGTCGTCCGCCGCCGGCGGCGAGGAGCAGGCCCGCGATCACCGGGGGAGCGGAGCCGACCGCTTCCGCCGCGGGCCGGTGCCGGTGCTGTTGCTGCTGGTACTCGTGCTGCTCGTGCGTGCCGCTGTGGGGTGCCATGCCACCGATTCTCGCTCGGGCCCCCTCCCCTGCCCCCGCTCGCGCCGCAGGAGGCGTCCCACGGCGGCCAGCGCGGCCCCGACCCGCAGGGGCTCGGCGATCCGGTTCTGGGCGGCGGCGATCAGGGCCCGTTCGTCACGGTCGGTCAACATCGCGGCATCTCCTTGCCAATCGGGGGCCAATGCAGCGAGTCTGGACTTGGATTGGCCTGGCGGGCAGAGCCAATCGAGGGAGGTTGGCATGGCAAACGGGCGAGTGGTCCATACGGCGGACAGGATGCTCGGCAGCCGCCAGCTCGCCGCCCTGCTCCCGGCGGAGGTACTGGCACGCCCCGGCTACCGGTCCCTGGCCGACGCCGTCCGCACCCTGATCCTCGACGGCCGGATCGCCCTGCACGTCCGGCTGCCCGCCGAACGCGAGCTCGCCGAAGCGGTCGGCGCCAGCCGGGCCACCGTCACCGGCGCCTACGACCTCCTGCGCGAGAGCGGCTACGTCCGCAGCCGGCGCGGCTCCGGCACCTGGACCGAGCTCCCCGAGGGCCACCGCCCGGTCGGCGCGCACGCCCTCGTCGGCGCCGGCGGCTACAGCGCCGACGGCGACCCCGGCATCGACCTCGCCATCGCCGCCATGGGCGCCCCCGAGGGCAGCCTCACCGACGCGCTGGCCTGGGCCGGGTCCAGGCTCCCGGAGCTCGCCCGCAGTCCCGGCTACCACCCCTTCGGGCTGCCCGACCTGCGCACGGCCGTCGCCGACCGGTTCACCCGGCGCGGGCTCGCCACCCGCCCGGAGCAGATCCTCGTCACGGCGGGCGCGCAGCACGCCTTCGCGCTGGTGGTGAGCCTGCTGTGCCGGCCCGGGGACCGGGTGATGACCGAGAACCCGACCTACGCCAACGCGCTGGACGCCCTGCGGCACGCGCGGCTGCGCACCGGGTCGATCGCCGTCTCCGACGCGGGCTGGGACCTGGAGATCGCCGAGTCCGCGCTGCGCCAGACCGTCCCCCGGCTGGCGTACGTGATCCCTGACTTCCACAACCCGACGGGCGCGCTGATGCCGCGGGAGCAGCGGGTGCGGCTGCTCGAGGCGACGCGGCGGACCGGGACCTGGCTGGTGGTGGACGAGACCATCGCCGACATCGCCCTCGACGTGCCCGCGCCCGCCCCGCTGGCCTCGCTCGCGGCGAGGGGCGGGGCCGAGCACGTGGTGACCATCGGGTCGCTGAGCAAGACGCACTGGGGCGGGCTGCGGG
This sequence comes from Streptomyces sp. ICC4, assembly GCF_003287915.1. Classification (NCBI taxonomy): domain Bacteria; kingdom Bacillati; phylum Actinomycetota; class Actinomycetes; order Kitasatosporales; family Streptomycetaceae; genus Streptomyces; species Streptomyces sp. ICC4. The sequence goes on from NZ_CP030286.1 coordinate 2,605,261, forward strand.
TCGGGTGGGTCCGGGCCACCGCCAAGATGATCACGGAGCTGACGGCGGTACGGGTCGCCAGCGACATGACCGGGTCGGTACTGGACCAGCTGGTGGCCCTGCCGCTGCTGGAGGGCCTGGAGCGGTCGCTGCCCGGGCGGCTGGAGCAGCTGCGCGAACAGCGGGCGGCGCTGGTGGCCTCGCTGGAGCGGCACACGCCGGAATGGTCCTGGCAGCTGCCCCCGGGCGGCCTCTCGCTCTGGGTGGACCTCGGCGAGCCGGTGAGCTCCGCGCTGGCGGAACGGGCGGAGCGGGCCGGGGTGCACATCGGCCGCGGCGCCCGCTTCGGGGTGGACCCGGGGACCTTCGAGCACCGGCTGCGGATCCCGTACTCCCTGCCGGCGGACCGGCTGGACGAGGGCGTGCGCCGCCTCGCGGCGGCCTTCCACGACGGCGTCCCGCTGCCTTCGTCGGTGGAGCGCCCGTACTGGGTGGCGTAGGCCGCCCCCGGGATGGGGGCTTACGGCGTGCGGATCAGGCGGCGGGTGGCGGCCGCGGCCACCGCCGAGGTGCGGGAGTCGACGCCGAGCTTGGCGTAGATGTGGACCAGGTGGGACTTGACCGTGGCCTGGCTGAGGAAGAGCTGCTTGGAGATCTGCTGGTTCGAGAGGCCGTCCGCGACCAGCTGGAGGACCTCCAGCTCCCGCTTGGTCAGGGCCTCCGCGGGCGTGCGCATGCGGTCCATCAGGCGCAGCGCCACCGCCGGGGCCAGCGCGGACTGGCCCGCCGCCGCCGTGCGGACCGCCGCCGCGAGCTCCTCCGGCGGGGCGTCCTTGAGGAGGTAGCCCGAGGCGCCCGCCTCCACCGCCGCCAGGATGTCCGCGTCCGTGTCGTACGTGGTCAGGACCAGCACCCGGGGAGCCGAGGGCCGAGCCGTGATCAGCGCCGTGGCCGCCGAGCCGTGCATTCCGGGGCCGGGGCCGAACTGGAGGTCCATCAGGACCACGTCCACCCCGGCGCGGCCGGCGATCTCCACGGCCGCTTCCGCCGTCGCCGCCTCCGCGACCACCGCGAAGTCCGGCTCGGTGTCCAGCACCGCGCGCAGCCCGGCCCGGACCACCGGGTGGTCGTCGGCGAGGAGGAGCCGGATCGTCATGACAGTGCCTCCGCGGGCAAGGGCAGGGTGACGGCCACGGCGGTGCCCTGGCCGGGGGAGGACTCGACCGTGAACAGGCCGCTGAGGGTCTCGGCCCGCGAGCGCATCGCCGGCAGGCCGAAGCCGCCCCCGCCCGAGGGGGCGGAGGAGGCCGAGGAGGGATCGAAGCCCTTGCCGTCGTCGACGATGTCCAGCGTCACGGAGGTGTCCATGAAGGTCAGGGTGATCTCGGCGCGCCCCGCGCCCGCGTGGCGCACCACATTGGCCAGCGCCGACTGCGCGATCCGCAGCAGCGCCACCTCGTAGGGCGTGGGCAGGGGCCGGGGCGTGCCGCTGAGGGAGAACCGGACCCGCGGGCCCGGCGCCCCCGAGCACAGTCGCTCCAGCGCGGCCGGCAGCGAACCGTGCTCCAGGTCGGGAGGCGTGAGGGCCCGTACGAACCGCCGCGCCTCGGCGAGGTTGTCCTGCGCGGCCTCCCGGGCCCGGCCGATGTGCGCCACGGCCGGCGAGTCCGCGGGCAGGCTGCGCTCCGCCGCCCGCAGCAGCAGCTGGATGGAGGAGAGCCCCTGCGCCAGGGTGTCGTGGATCTCCCGGGCGAGGCGTTCGCGCTCCGCCAGGATCCCGGCGGAGCGCTCGGCCGCCGCCAGCTCGGCCCTCGTCGTGATGAGCTCCTCGATCAGCTCGCGGCGCCGCTCGCTCTCCCGGTACAGCGCCTGGTAGCCCAGTACGGTCGCCACCGCCACGGCCCCGCCCAGCAGCGGCCCGAGGAAGGCCCCGGGCGTCACCGACCGGCTGTGCGCGAGGAAGCCGCCGATCGCCGCGCAGGCCGTGACGGCCACGGCCGTCACCCCCCAGCGCAGCCGCAGCAGGTGCAGCTCCAGGAAGTACAGCGGGAAGGCGATCCACAGCCCGTCGGGGGAGACCACGAGCAGCCCCGCCCAGGCCGCGCAGAGCCCGGCCAGCCACACCGCCCCGGCGCGCGCCGAGCGGTGCACCACGGGGGCCAGTACGCCGGCCACGTACACGGCGGCCAGCACGGCGCAGGCCGCGACCACCCAGCCCGCGCGCGGGCTGGAGTCGGCGACGGCCCGTCCGGCGGCGAGCGCGAGCAGGCCGAAGAGCAGCGCGTGCAGGCACAGGCGCAGGACGCGGGAGACCGGGGTCAGGGTGCGGGGAGCAGTCATGGCCTGACCAGCGTAAGTCCGGGTCCGGCGGCCCCGGTCAACCAAAAGTTCGATGTCCGCGTGGGTCCTTGGATACGAGGATTACTACTGTGGCGCGATGCCTTGTGTCCACGCGGAAGACCAAGGTGGGGAACATGTTCGTCGCATGGAGAGATCTACGGTTCGCCAAGGGCCGCTTCGCCCTGATGGGCTCGGTCGTACTGCTGATCACGCTGCTGGTCGGCCTGTTGTCCGGGCTCACCGCGGGCCTGGCCCGGGAGAACATCTCGGCCATCACCGGTCTGCCCGCCACCACCCGCCTCGCCTTCGCCGCTCCGGCCGGGGACCAGAAGGTCTCCTTCACCAACTCCCAGGTGCCCGAGAAGGCCTGGCTGGGCTGGCGGGAGCGGCCGGGGGTGACCTCGGCGGAGCCGCTGGGCATCCGCACCACCAACGCCGTCTCGGGTGAGCGCACCGCTGCGGTGTCGGTCTTCGGCGTGGATCCGGCGGGCCGGCTGGGCCCGCGGGACAAGGGCCTGACCCAGGGGCGGGCGGTCCTCAGCGAGAAGGCCGCCGAGGAGCTCGGCGGGCTCAAGGCCGGCGCCAAGCTCAAGATCGGCCCGCTGGAGCTGACGGTGGCCGCCGTCTCCGGCACGGCGTCCCACAGCCACACCCCGGTCGTCTGGACGGACCTCAACGACTGGCAGCGCGTCGGCAACCCCGGCACCTCCATCGACACCCTCGCCACGGTCGTCGCCCTGGACGCGGCGGGCGACGTGGACTGGGCGGCCGGGGACGAGGCCACCGGCACCAGGGCCCAGACCGTGGACGAGGCGCTGAGCGCGATCGGCTCCTACACCTCGGAGAACGGCTCGCTCCAGCTGATGCGGGGGTTCCTCTTCGCCATCTCCGCGCTCGTCATAGGAGCCTTCTTCACGGTGTGGACCATCCAGCGCAGCGGGGACGTCGCCGTGCTGAAGGCACTGGGTGCCTCCACCCCGTACCTCCTGAAGGACGCGCTGGGGCAGGCCGTGGTGATGCTGGTGCTCGGCACGGGCGCGGGCACCGCGCTCGCCGCCGGCTTCGGCGCCCTGATCAGCGGCGGCGCCGTGCCCTTCGTGCTCGACGCCGCCACGGTGCTGGTCCCGGCCGCCGTCATGATCGCGCTCGGCGCGCTGGGCGCGGCCCTGTCCATCCGGCGGATCACCGCCGTAGACCCCCTGACCGCTCTCGGGAGTGCCCGATGACCCTGCTCGTATCCGACGTCACCCTCACCTACCCGGACGGCGACGGCCGGCTCACGGCCCTGGACGCGGTCGGCCTGGAGGTGCCGGCGGGCACCCTGACGGCGGTCATCGGCCCCTCCGGCTCCGGCAAGTCCAGTCTGCTCGCGGTCGCCGCCACCCTCGTCACGCCCGATACGGGGCGGGTCGTCGTCGCGGGGCAGGACACCGCGAAATTGGGGGCGGCCGAGAAGTCGGCCCTGCGCCGGGAGAAGATCGGCATCGTCTTCCAGCAGCCGAACCTGCTGGCCTCGCTCACCGCCGCCGAACAGCTCCAGGTCATGGCGCACATCAACGGCCGCCCCGCGCGCGCCCTGCGCCGGCGGGCCCTGGAGCTGCTGGACGCGGTGGGTCTGGCGGACAAGGCCGACAGGCGGCCGCACCAGCTCTCCGGGGGGCAGCGCCAGCGGATCAACATCGCCCGCGCCCTGATGAACGAGCCCGCCGTGCTGCTCGTGGACGAGCCGACCAGCGCCCTGGACCACGAGCGCGGCGCCGCGATCCTGGACCTGCTCGTCACCCTCACCCGGGAGCGCTCCACCGCCACCGTGCTGGTCACCCACGACCACGCGCACCTGGAGCGGATGGACGCCACGGCGACCATGACCGACGGCCGTCTGACGCAGGGCGCGGAGCCCGCGCCGGCGGCCTGACGGGCGCCCGTACGGAGCCCCGCGCGGCCGGCGGCCCGGGAGGACGCGAGAGCCCGGCGCCCCCACCAGGGGGCGCCGGGCTCTTTCCGCGTCTACCGCCCGGCCAGGGCCTACGCCGGGTTCTGGCTCTGCAGGGCCACCGACAGCTCGGCGGCGACGCCCTGCAGGATCGGCACGAAGGACTCGGCGACCGCCTCGGTCACCCGCCCGGCCGGGCCGGAGATGGAGATCGCGGCGGCGGTCGGCGAGTTCGGCACGGAGACCGCGAGGCAGCGGACTCCTATCTCCTGCTCGTTGTCGTCGACCGCGTAGCCCAGCTTGCGGACCTGCTCCAGGGCGGCCAGGAAGCCCTCGGGCGTGGTGATGGTCTTCTCGGTCGCGGCCGGCATCCCGGTGCGCGAGAGCAGGGCCCGGACCTCGTCCGCGGGGGTGTAGGCGAGCAGAGCCTTGCCCACGCCGGTGGAGTGCGGCAGCACGCGGCGGCCGACCTCGGTGAACATGCGCATGGAGTGCTTGGACGGCACCTGGGCGACGTAGACGATCTCGTCCCCGTCGAGCAGGGCCATGTTCGCCGTTTCGCCGGTCTCCTCGACCAGGCGGGCGAGGTAGGGGCGGGCCCAGGTGCCCAGCAGCCTTGAGGCGGACTCGCCGAGGCGGATCAGCCGGGGGCCGAGGGAGTACCGTCGGTTGGGCTGCTGCCGGACGTAGCCGCACGCCACGAGGGTGCGCATGAGGCGATGGATGGTGGGCAGCGGCAGACCGCTGGCGGCGGAGAGCTCGCTGAGGCCGACTTCGCCCCCCGCGTCGGCCATGCGTTCGAGCAGATCGAAGGCGCGCTCAAGGGACTGGACGCCACCGCTGGCGGCGGCGGGCTTGGTGGAGTCGTCGGTGGTGCTGGCGCTGGACGTCGGCACGGCGCGGTCCTTTCGGTGCTGGCAGGCAAGGAAGCAGCCTACCGGTCGGTCGGCGTCGGCCCTAGAGCCGGGGCAATGCCGTCCCCGCCGGTCAGAGGCGGTTTGTCCTGGTGGCGGACGTCCTCGGGAAGTTACCTGCCCAGTCCCTGGTGGTGGTAGCTACATTCTGCATAGTGAAATCTTAATTCCATCCTGTGGAAACATCCAATTGCGGAACGGGCGGGTCAGTGGTCCGTCCGGGCGCTCTTGACTGGTTCCGCATCGACGGGAAGACTCCGTCAACAGAACGTTGAATTTCGCTCTGTGGAAGTAGATGGGGAGGTTCCGGTGTCCGACCTGGCTGTGGAACTGGTACTGCGCTCGACGCGCGTCATCACCCCCGAGGGGACGCGCGCCGCTTCGGTGGCCGTCGCCGGCGGGAAGATCGCGGCCGTGCTGCCGTACGAGGTCGACGTACCGGCCGGTGCCCGGCTGGAGGACTTCGGCGACGACGTGCTCCTTCCCGGCCTGGTCGACACCCACGTCCACGTGAACGACCCCGGTCGCACGGAGTGGGAAGGATTCTGGACGGCCACCCGCGCCGCGGCGGCCGGTGGCATCACCACCATCCTCGACATGCCGCTGAACTCGCTGCCGCCGACCACCACGACCGCCAACCTGGTGGTCAAGCAGGAGGTCGCGCGCACCAAGGCGCACGTGGACATCGGCTTCTGGGGCGGTGCGCTGCCGGACAACGTCAAGGACCTGCGCCCGCTGCACGACGCCGGCGTCTTCGGCTTCAAGTGCTTCCTGTCGCCCTCCGGCGTGGACGAGTTCCCGGAGCTCGACCAGGAGCGGCTGGCCGCCTCGCTCGCCGAGATCACCGGTTTCGGCGGCCTGATGATCGTGCACGCCGAGGACCCGCACCACCTGGAGTCCGCGCCGCAGAACCCGGGCCCCAAGTACGCCGACTTCCTGGCCTCCCGCCCCAAGGACGCCGAGAACACCGCGATCCAGAACCTGATCGACCAGGCGAAGCGGCGAGACGCCCGCGTCCACGTCCTGCACCTGTCCTCCTCCGACGCGCTGCCGCTGATCGCCGCCGCGAAGGCCGAGGGCGTGCAGATCACGGTCGAGTCCTGCCCGCACTTCCTCACCCTGACGGCCGAGGAAGTCCCGGACGGCGCCACCGAGTTCAAGTGCTGCCCGCCCATCCGCGAGTCCGCCAACCAGGACCTGCTGTGGGACGCGCTCGCCGACGGCACCATCGACTGCATCGTCTCCGACCACTCGCCCTCCACCGCGGACCTGAAGACCGGCGACTTCGCCACCGCGTGGGGCGGCATCTCCTCCCTCCAGCTGGGCCTCCCGGCGATCTGGACCGAGGCCAAGAAGCGCGGCCGCACCCTCGAGGACGTCGTCCGCTGGATGTCCGCCGCCCCGGCCGCTCTCGCCGGCCTGGCGCAGAAGGGCGCGATCGAGGTGGGCCGCGACGCCGACTTCGCCGTCCTGGCCCCCGAAGAAACGTTCACCGTGGACCCGGCCCACCTCCACCACCGCAACCAGGTCACGGCGTACGCGGGCAAGACCCTGCACGGCGTCGTGAAGTCCACCTGGCTGCGCGGTGCGCAGATCGCCGACCACGGCACCCCGTCCGAGCCCACCGGCCGACTCCTCGAAAGGCAGAACTGACTGTGGCGATTGAATCCTTCACCGGTAACGCGAACCCGTACGGAGGCGGCGACCCGTACGCGGACTACCGCACCGCGGACTTCCCGTTCACCCAGTTCGCGAACCTCGCGGCGCGTGCGCTCGGCGCCGGTGTCATCGCCGCCAACGACGAGTTCTTCGCCCAGCGCGAGAACCTGCTCATCGAAGAGGCCGCGCACTTCGACCCCGAGGACTTCGGCCACAAGGGCAAGGTCATGGACGGCTGGGAGACCCGCCGCCGCCGCGGCATCTCCGCCACCCAGCCCTGGCCGACCGCCGAGGACCACGACTGGGCGCTCGTACGCCTGGGCGCCCCCGGCGTGATCCGCGGCATCGTCGTGGACACCGCCCACTTCCGCGGCAACATGCCGCAGGCCGTCTCCGTGCAGGGCACCTCGGTCGCGGGCTCCCCGACCGAGGAGGAACTGCTCTCCGCCGACGTCAAGTGGACGACCCTCGTCGAGCGCACCCCGGTCGGCGGCCACGCGGCCAACGGCTTCGAGGTGAGCGTCGAGCAGCGCTTCACGCACCTGCGCGTCAACCAGCACCCCGACGGCGGCATCGCCCGCCTGCGCGTCTACGGCGAGGTCCGCACGGACCCGAAGTGGCTCGCCGCGCTCGGCACCTTCGACGTGGTCGCGCTGGAGAACGGCGGCTCGGTGCAGGACGCGTCCAACCGCTTCTACTCCCCGCCGACCAACACCATCAACCCGGGCCGCTCCCGCAAGATGGACGACGGCTGGGAGACCGCCCGCCGCCGTGACAACGGCAACGACTGGATCCGCTACCAGCTCGTCGCCGAGTCCGAGATCCGCGCCGTCGAGATCGACACCGCGTACCTCAAGGGCAACTCGGCCGGCTGGGCCTCGCTGTCGGTCAAGACCGGCGAGGAGGGCGAGTGGACGGAGTTCCTGCCGCGCACCCGCCTGCAGCCCGACACCAACCACCGCTTCGTGCTCGACGCCCCGGCGGTCGGCACGCACGTGCGCATCGACATCTTCCCGGACGGCGGTTTCTCCCGCCTGCGCCTGTACGGCGCCCTGACGGAGGCCGGCGCGGCCGCGCACGCCGCCCGTCACCAGGAGCTGGGCGGCTGACGCCACCCACTCCCGCCCCACACTGACCGCCCCGGGGGCCGACACCCCCGGGCGCGTTCAACAGCCCGCAGGGGCGCACCGGTTGCCGGTGCGCCCCTGCGGCGTTCCCGCCCGCCGGAGGGGCGCACCCGGCGAGATCGCGAGCCGCGACCTCGTGAAGGACGGCCGCCGGCCGGCCTGACCCGCCGGCAGAAACGGGCAGGGCGTTCGCGCGCGCCGCACCGATGAGTCCCGGGCGTCCCGGGAGTCTGAACCGGTGCAAGGACGACCGCACGACGACCGAACAAGGAGCGCGGAACCATGGGAAAGCTGACCCTCACCACCTTCCTCACCCTCGACGGCGTGATGCAGGCCCCCGGCGGGCCGGACGAGGACCCCAGCGGCGGGTTCGAGTACGGCGGCTGGCTGGTGCCGTTCGCCGACGAGGGGATGGGGGAGTTCGTCACCGAGGTCTTCGACCGGGCCGGGGCGTTCCTGCTCGGGCGGCGGACCTACGAGATCTTCGCCTCGTACTGGCCGCAGCACGACGACCCGGCCGACCCGGTCGCGGCCGGGCTGAACCGGCTGCCCAAGTACGTGGCCTCGACCACGCTCAAGGAACCGGCCTGGGGCCCGGCCACCGTGATCGACGGGGCGGACCTCCAGGCCGAGGTCGTCCGGGCCAAGGACGCGCTGGAGGGGGACACCGAGCTCCAGGTGCACGGCAGCGGGGCGCTCGCCCAGTGGCTGCTGGCGCGCGACCTGGTCGACGAGCTGAACCTGCTCGTCTTCCCGGTGTTCCTGGGCGCGGGCCGCCGCCTCTTCCCGACCGGCGCGCTGCCCACGGCGTACGAGCTCCTCGGCTCCCGCACCACCGGGAGCGGCACCGCCATCCACACCTACCGCCCGAAGGGACGCGCCGCCTTCGGCACCTTCTGAGCCGCCCGTCCGAGCCGGCCGTCCGAGCCGGCCGGCGGGGTGTCCGCCGGCCGGGATAACCCCTCGACCGGGCCGATCATGGTCCGGTAGCGTGAACGCTCCCGTGCGAGCCGCCGACGCCTCCACCTCCTCCTGCCGCTGGAGCCCCGGTGTCCACCCTCGCCGCCCCCGCATGGTGCGGTCTGCCGCCGGAGCGGCCGGGTTCGTGACGGCCGCGTTCGGGTCCGCGGGGGGAGCGGGGAGGGAGACGTCCGGTCCGGCGGACGTGTCGTTCGTCCGGATCTCCGAAGCGGCCAGGCGCATGATGCTGTTCGCCAGACCGTTGAACTCCGCCCCTCCGGGGCCGAACCGGACCAGGTCGAACTCGCCCTCCTCGGCCCTGACCAGGGTCGCCGGCCCGTCGACGAAGAGGTTCGGCTCGGGGGAGTAGGGCATGAAAGGTGCCAGGGCGGCCATCCTGCCCCGAGCCCGCATGTCGTGCCGGATCTCCTGGTCGAAGTCCTCGATCCGTGCCCTGACATCGGTGGGCGCCGGACCCAGATCGGACTCCTTCCGGGCCTTGGGGTCCTTGGCCGCGTCGTTGCTCTCCTGCCACCGGCCGAGCGTTTCCGCGGCCAGCCGGGAGCGCCCGGCGTGGTCGCCGGTGGGCGGGATCCGGTAGCCGCCGGACATGAGCAGGGGCCGCAGGGGCGGCAGGAGACCCTGGCTCTCGGAGCCCGTCACCGCCCGCCCGAAGCCGAGCCGCGCCTCGAAGTGATCGAAGACGTGTCGCCCGGAGGAGGTGGTGTGCGGGTAGGCGTCGAAGTCCATGAACGACACGTACGGGTGGGTGTCGCGGTCGAGGAGTCCGTGCAGCGCCCGTCGCGTGGCCGTGCTCGTCAGCGCGGCGTTCCGGGCGGTGCCGTAGGCGAAGCTCGACGCGGGGTGGAGGGGCGTGGCGACCACGGCGAGCGGCACCGGGGAGTTGACCCCGGCCGTACCCTCGGCGATCGCGTCGTCGAGCAACCGGGCGGCGGCGGCGTCGCCTTCGCGCACCTGATGGTTGACGCCGACGACGATCGCGACCCGCTCGCGCATGGCGGGTGACAGGCCGTCGAGGACGGAGTCGACGAACTCCTGGAGCCTGCCCGGCTCCGCCATCGTCCGGTGGCCGACGATCGCGTTGACGACGTAGGACGTGGGGTGTGCCCCGGTGACGCTCCGGAGAACGCGGGCGTGGTATTCCGAGGCCGACAGAGTGCCCTGCCCTTGGCCCTGTCCTTGTCCCTGCCCCTGCCCTTGTTGGTTGATGAGAGTGGCGAAGAGGTCGTTGCCGTACGCGATCGTGGTCACGTCGGGGGCCGGGACCGGGGCGGGCGCGGCCGGGCGGGGCGCGCGGCCGCCGCGGACCGAGGGGCTGCCGCTGCCGCGGACCGAGGGGTTGCCGCCGCGGGACGAGGTCGTGGAGCTGCCCCGGGTGGGGTTCGTACCGCCCGTACCCCTGTTGCCGCCACCGCCGCGTGGGGGCTGGCCTCCGCGCCCCGGCTGCGGTCCGCCGCCGCGGGCGGGCGTGCCGGTGCCGCTGCTCACGGTGACCGGGTGCGCGGCGCCGCCGCGGTTGCTCGCGGCTCCTCCTCGACCGCTCCCTCGGCCGCTCGCGTTCCCGCCCCGGCCGGAGTCCTGACCGCGGTGGGCACCGTCGCCCCGGGAGCCGCCGCGCTGCGGCCGGGACCCCGGCGCCTGGCTGGTCGTCCAGTCGGGTGCGTCTGCCGGGGCGAGACGGGACTCCGGGGTTTCGGCGGTGTCCGCCGGGTTCGGCTGCTGCTGCTCCGGTTCGTTGAGGAGGTGGGTCGCGGACTGGGCGTGGATGTTGCGGGCGCGCAGGACGGACAGGCGTTCGTGGCCCGCCTCGGACGAGAAGAGTTCGGCGAACTCGGTCTGGCGTTGCAGCAGTCTTTCCTGGCTCTGGGTGAGGCTCTGCTGGAACGCCGTCCTCTTGCGCTCGTGCTGCGCCACGATCCTCGCGACCGAGGCCGAGGCCGTGGTCGTGGCTGTGGCTTCGGCCGTGGCTGTGGCTGTGGCTTCGGCCGTGGGTGTGGCCGTGGTCGAGGTGGAGGTTGTGGCGGCAGGTGGCGTGCTCTGCGAGGTTCCCGGAGTCCCGTTCGTGTTGCCCCGCGCCTTCTGGATGGCCTTGTCGGTGGCCGCGATCTCCTTCGTGAGGTCGTCGATCCTCTTCGCCTGCGCCGCGGCATCGGACGCTATGTCCGCGACTCGCGCTCTCAACTCGGGGCGGAGGCCGGCGCCGGGGTCGCCGTGGCGGAGGTAGGCGTCGATGTTGGCGAGGTCTTCGTCGGTGAAGCCCTTGGGCCGGGAGAGCGCGGCTTCGTCGTTGGTTTCGGTGAGGGCGAGGTGTTTGGCGAGTTTGTCGTCGCGGTGCCAGTCGGCGTGCTTCTGGGCGTCCTTGCGGATGTCGAGGGGGAGGTCCTTTTGGTGTTGTCCGGAGCGGGTGGGGGAGTGGGTGACGATGAGGCGCTCGTAGCCGGGGGCCAGGCCACCGTCGGTCGTACGGTTCGTGCCGTCAGCGGACCTGGCGGTGACCGTCGGGTCCGCATGCCAGACGGCCATCCGGGCGCCGCCCATTTCGCTGTTGGGTTCTTCGAGGTAGCGGACGTCGAAACCCATGAGGGCCATGGCTTCGAGGTTGCCGCTGCGGAAGCCGAGGTGGCGGGTGGTGGCGTTGCGGGCGAGGTGGTCGAAGAGTTGGAACTGGCCGGTGCGGGTGTGCCCGTTCCAGGTGTGGACGGACTGGTCCTTCCAGAATTCGGTGAGGTCCGCGACCTGTGCGGTGAAGCCTTCGGGTCGGGTGCCGCCCTTGACGCCGGGGAGGGCGCCGGTGTTGAAGTAGTCGGCTATGGCTTGGTATTTGGCCTTGCCTGCCGGGGTGTGGCCGGAGTCGCCGACGATGAGGACGGCTTTCATGTCGCCGAGCCCGGCGATCATCTGGGCGATGCCGAGGTAGCTGGTGTCGTGCTCGATGTGCACTTCACGCTTCTTGCCGCTGAAGCGTGACCACAGGACGGCGACCTTGTCGCCGTCCTGCAGGGTGACGCCCTTGCGGTCCAGCCAGGTGGTGAGGGCGGCGTCCCGCTCCGCGTCGGGACCGACGTTCCAGCCCTTGCGGAGCTTTGTGCGGAGATCGGTGCTGAAATCCTGGCCGACGCGCTTCGTGGCGTCTCCGACACCGAGCTGGTTCTTCTTGGTGAGCTTGATCCGGACCGGACCCTTTTCGGCCTCTACGTCTATGACCTTCAGCCGCTCGGACGTCATGACGACGTGGATGCGGTTCTCCGGAATTCCGGAGGCCTTGTAGAACGCGCGGATGCCTTCGGCCTTCCCGCTGTCCGTGGGGTCTTCGTACGTCAGGATGACCAAGAGGTTCTTGTCGGCGATGAGGGCGGCCGCGATGCCGAATTGGTCCCCGGAGGCGTAGTGGGGCTGGGTGAGGAACATCAGATCCTCGGCGGGCCCGAGCGCGGGCGGCGGGACCGGGGTGGTGGGTGAGGGCGCGGGACCCTCCTGCTCCGACACGGGGCCGGTGTCGGTCTCGGTCTCCGCGTCCGGGCGCCGGGGGGACCGGCTGGTGTCCCAGGCCACGGTCCCCGGGTCGGCGGCGAGCCTTCCCTGGGGCTGGGCGGCATCGACAGTGGACGTGGACATCGACGTGGGTGTGGGTGTGGGTGTGGACGTGGTGGTGACAGGGGTGCCCGGGGTGTTTTCATGCGCGGCGGCGGAACCGTTCTGTTCGACGCGCTCCGGCACGGTCGTGCCGTCGTCGTCGAGGGCGGTGGATTCCCAGGCCTGCGTGCCGCTTTCGGTGGAGGGGCGGGGGCCGTCCGTGTTCCCGTCCGTCGCCGGTCGGTTCGCCGCGTCGCCGTCCTCGTTCGCCGGGGAGCCGTCCTCGTCCGGCCGGGCTCCGCTCTCGGTGACGAGACCGGCAGGCTGACTCGCGGGAGCGGTGTCGCCGTCGGTGGCGGAGACCGTGGGGGACGCCGGGTCGCCCGCGGCCTTCTGCCCGGTGGCGTTCGGGGAGGTCGAGTTGGCCGGACCGTTCGCGCCGGCCGGGTTGTTCGCCGTAGCCGGTGTGTTCGCCGCGGTCGCGGCGGAGCCGCCGGGCGCGCCCTGGCCGGCCCCCTGGCCAGCCCCCGGGGCCGGCGCCGAGGTGGTGGCGACCGGAATCGGGGCGCCCTGCGGAGTGTCCCGGCCGGCCCCGGACGGGCCGCCCTCGCCCGCGAGGTAGTCCGGGTCCTCGTCGACGTCCAGGTATTCGAGGTCGTCGTCCGTCTCGGCGAAGAGCCGGTTCAGGCCGAGGTCGGGCATGTCGCCGGTGAGGCCGCCGGTGTCCGGCTCCGCGAAGAACTCGTCCAGCGCGAGGTCGGGCATGTCGTCGGTGAGCCCCGACGACCCGCCGCTCCCACTGCCCCCGCCGTGGCCGAAGTCCGGGGTGTCCATTCCGAGGGAGCCGCGCAATCCCATCCCCAGCTTTTCGCCGCCGGTCTCCAGCAGGTGCCCCAAGCGGCCCTCGACGATGCCGGAGCCGAAGGTCAGCCCGGACGTCTTGAAGGTGTGCTCGTCCGAGAAGATCAGGTTGTACGTGCCCTCCGAGACCGCCGCGTGGGCACCTTCGAACAGGCCGCGCACGGCCCCGCCCCTCATCGACTGCAGGACGCTCTGGCCCATCGCGTCCGCCGTGCCCTGGGTGAGGGCCTTCATCGCCCCGTCGTCGAGGTGCTTGGAGATCGGCTTCAGCGCGTCGCCCAGTGCGTCGGGCAGCTCCTTGCGCCCGGTCGCCATGAGCAGGGTCGACGCCCACTGCCGGCCGGCCTCCCGGGCCTCCGCGCCACCGAAGCGCCGTTCGAAGGCGTCCCCGACGTCCTTGATGAAGTTGCGTGCCGCCTTCTCCGGGTTCGGGCCCGCGGTGCCCGGCAGCCGGTTGCGGAAGATGTCCGTCATGTCCTTGCCGAAGGACTGCGGCGGGGGCGGCAGGTCCTTGTTCGTGTTCGGCTTCGGGACGTCGCCCGTCTTCGGGGGCGGCGGAGGCGGGGTGGCGTCGTCGCCCGCCTTGGGCTTGGGCGGGGGCGGCGGAGCGACGTCGTCACCGGCCTTGGGCTTGGGCGGGGGCAGTGCGAGGTCGCCGCCCTTTTTGCCCAGGTTCTTGCCCGCGCCGTCGCCGAGGCCCTTGGGCGGCGGCAGGACGTCGTCGAGCTGCTTGCCGATCTTCCGTCCGGCGTCGTCGCCGAACATCTTCGACAGGAGCTTGCTGAACAGGCCGCCCAGGGCCTGGAAGGGACCCGCCAGCGCGCCCTGTACGGCCCCGGAGAGCGCCGCGTTCTTGGTGAGCTCGCTGTCCCACTCGTCGCGGGTGCCCTGGTTCAGCTGCGTCCACTGGCTGAGCGCGTCCATGACCACGCCCATGCCGACGTTGATGATCTCGTGCATCAGCAGCGCGACGATCATCCGCCCCAGCCGGGTGCGGATGATCAGCCGGACGATGGCCTGCTTCTGCAGGTACGCGCCGATGGACGCGCCGAAGAAGAAGGACAGCGCCAATGCCACCGCGGCCTCGACCAGCAGCTCCACCAGCTGAGCGATGATCATGTACTTGGTGTACTGGAGCTGGGTCGCGCTCTTGCGGGTGAAGGAGGCGATCAACTCCGCCTGTTCGGTCACGGAGTTGAAGTAGTCGAGCCCCTTCTGGCCGCCGAGGAAGGACTTCATCGCCTCCTGGTACATCTCGGCGGCGCTGCCCTCGAAGTTCTTCTTCGTGTAGCCGAGGGCGTCGGCCACCTGCTGCTGGACCTCACCGTTCAGTTTCCCGTGCAGCCCCTTGTGCGCCTCGGCGAGGGCGAACAGCTTGTCCTCGTCACCGTCCGGAGGGATCTCACCGGTCAGGGCGGCGAACAGCCAGGCGCACTCGGGGGGAAACTGCAGCGACATGGAGGCTCAGCGCTTCTTCGTGGGGTTGTTGACGTGGTCGATGACGTCCTGCTGGGTCTTCTTGAACTTCTTGGAGGTGTCGCCGAGGCTCTGGCCGCTCGCTTCGAGGGCCTCGACGAGCGCCGCGGTCCCGTCCACGACGGGACCGAGGCCCTGGTAGTACTTCTTGGCGAAGGCCTCGCCGAACTCGCCCGTGCCCCAACAGCCGCGATAGCTGGTGATCTTGTCCATGTACTCGTCGCGGGCCACCTTCAGCACGCTGCCCACGTCCTTCACGGCCTGGCCGCTCTTGTCCAGGCCCTCGCTGTCGACGTCGAGTTCGCTCACCGGCCCGCCCCCGCCGCCGTGCCCGTCCCGCCGTCCTCGTCGTCCACCAGCTCGTCCAGCAGGGCCCCGCCGGAAGAAGAGGCGGTGGCCGAGCGGGAGGAGGGGACCACCAGGTCCGCGTCCTCGCGCAGCGGCGCGAACAGGTCCTCCCAGTCCACCGGCCCGAAGCCGCCCGGCGCGTCCGCGGACAGCCCGGGAATGGGCCCGAAGGGCCGGTACACGTCGAGCAGTTGGGAGGCGGCCTGGGCGCGGGCCGAGGCGATGGTGGTCATCACCACGTTCGCCAGCTCCGCCGGAGCCATCGTGCGGTACCGCGAGGTGGGGAAGCGCAGGCCCGTCAGCTCGCCCTGAGCCCCGACCGTCGCCTCCACCGCGCGGTCCTTGGCGGTGACCGTCACGGATATCGCGGCCGCCTCCGCCGCGGCGGCGTCCAGGCGGCCCCGGGTCTCCTCGAACTCCGCCAGCGCCTCCGCCAGCCGTTCTTCCAGGGGATTGCTCATCCCTGCGTCCCTCCTCGTTCGCGTGCTGCGTACCGGGAGCGGTCGGAGACCGTCCCTCGTCCCTCGACGGCTTTCCCACCGGCCGGGTTCACCGCCCGATCACCGCGGAGACGCCGCCCTCGTCGGTGCCCCAGACGTCTTCGTCCTCGCTGACCCAGGTGGCGCGCTCGCGCTCCTCGCTCTGCGTGCTCTGGCCCCCGCCGCCCATGCCGCCGCCCATCGGCGGCATCATCGGCATCCCGCCCGAGGTGGTGGCCGGCCGGCGCAGCGCGGCGGCCTCCTCGGCGGCGAGCTGGGCGACGCGACCGCGGGTGGCCGCCGCCTCGTTGAGCGCGGACGCCCGGTTGCGCTCTCCGGGGACGGTCGTACCCGTACCCGCGCCGGGGGGCGGGGTGAGGGTGTGCCCCAGGGGGTTGGCGCCGAGCGGGGTCGGCGCGGACGGGCCGCCCGAGCCGTAGCCGCCGCCCGACAGGGAGGACCCCGACTTCCGGTAGTCGTCCGGGTAGTCGTAGTAGTCGAAGTCGCTGAGCCTGCCCGAGGAGCCGTTCGGGCCCAGACCCGTCGGGCCGCCCGTGACCGAGACCGTCCGGCCGTCGGCGTCCGTGGTGACCGTCCGCCCGTCCGGGTAGGTGATCTTGTGGCCGCCGTCCTGGAGCTTCTGGTCCACCGTGCCGTCCGGGTACTTCGTGGTCGTGGAGCCGTCCGGGTTGTGCTTGGTCTCCGCGCCCGCGTTCCCGCCCAGCGGGTTCAGGTGCTCGGTCTTCTTGTCCCCGTCCGGCTCGGTGGTCGTGTAGGTACCGTCCGGGCCGAGCTTGGTGGAGGTGCCGTCCTTGTAGGTGGTGACGACCGTGCCGTCCTTGTCCACCTTGGCCACGGAACCGTCCGCGTACTCGATGGTCGAGGTGTTCCTGCCGAGGTGGGAGACCGTCTTCGTGCCGTCGGGGTCGATCGTGGTGACCGTTCCGTTCGGACTCACGGTGGTCCTGGTCCCGTTGGTGTGGACCGTCGTGGCCGAACCGTCCTTGTTGAAGGTCGTGGTCGAGCGGTCGGGGTTGTGAACGGTCTGCCCCGCCTCCGGGCGGTTGACGGTCTTGTTGCCCTCGGGATCGGTGGTGGTCAAGGTGCCGTCGGTGGCACGGACCTGCGTCGAGCCGTCCTTGAACTGCGTGACGGCGCTGCCGTCCGGGCGGATCGTGGTCTTGGTCCCGTCCGGGTAGCTGACCGTCTCGCTACCGTCCTTGTGCAGCACGGTCGTCGAGCCGTCCGGGTTCACCGTCGTGGTCGTGCCGTCGCGGCCGATTGTGGTGGTGGTCCCGTCCTTGTGCGTGACCGTCCGGGAGCCGTCCTGGTTGTACGCGGTGGTGCTGCCGTCCGGGCCCTTGACCGTCTTCAGCGGAGCGGTCCCGTGACCGGTACCGAGGCCGGGCGGGTTGATCCCGAGGAACGGCGGGGGCGAGCCCGGGGGAGTCTTCTCCTGGCGTCCGTCCGGGTACGTCGTGGTGTACGAACCGTCGGGGTTGCGGACGGTGACGGAACCGTCGGGGTTGCGGACGCTGTTGCCCAGACCGAGCCCGGGCGGGTTGATCCCGAGCGTGGGCGGCGGCTTGCCGCCGTTGCCCAGATTGCCGCCGGGGTTGTTGAGGTCCAGGGTGGGCGGGGGGACCTTGCCCTTCTTGTCACCGCCGCCACCGCCGATGCCGCCGCCACCGCCGATGCCGCCGCCACCGCCGATGCCGTTCGGGTCGAGCTTCGGCGGCGGCTTCTCCCCGCCGTCGCCCCCGCCCTTCTCGTCCAGCTCCTTCTGCTTGTTCTTCGCCGTGTTCTCGGCGTACTTGGTCGCGAGGTCGGTGAAGCCCGGGTTGAAGGTGAAGGAGCTGGTGGCGTACTTGAGGTCGGCGAAGGCGTTGTTGAGCGCGCTGGCCTGTGCGAGCGCGACCGTGTCGAGGCTCAGCAGGTTCGCCACCCAGCCGAGGTAGGCCTGCTGTGCGAGCTTCTGCCAGGCCTCCTTCTGGGTCAGGTCGCCGAACGGCTCGTAGTAGATGGAGAACCCTTCGCCCTGTACGAGCTTGTTGTTCGGCGCGTCCAGGGTCACCTTCTGGATGTTCTCGCTGTTGATGTACTTGACGACCTTGTCGATCTCCAGGTCGAGGAAGTGCGTCGGCGTGAAGGTGGCGGGCTGGGTCTCGCTGGAGAACGACCACGTCTCCCAGGTCTCGTGCAGCTTCGTCGCGGCATCGTGGATGGCCTTCGCGCAACGCAGGATCTCTCGGCCGGTCGAAGTGTCCGAGGCGACGGCGGGAAGGTTTCCCAGCTTCACGCTGGCTATGCCCCGGTTCGCGGTGAGCTCCTCGCCGAGGTCCTTGTACCCGAGGTCAAGTCCTTGGATCAGGGTACGGAAGACATCCGCCGCCGAGCCCTTCCAGGCGGCGTCGTCCCCGCCGAGGCTCTTCGACCAGGTCTCGATCTTCTTCTGGTAGTCGATGAAGAAGGTGCGCACCTCGTCGAACGACTTCGCCGTGTCCATGATCGTGGCCAGTTGTACGCAGTCCTTCTCGTCAACGGCCTTGACGCCCACATATCCCAGATCCAGGTTCGCGGTGGTTCCGTTGTCCATGAAGGACTTGAGGGCCTCGCCGTATCCCCAGTCGTAGGCGCCGGCCTTCCCCTTGTTGCTGAAGTCGTTGCCGCCCTCGTTCCAGGGAACACCCAGTGTGATCTCCCAGTACTTTTCGACCCCGTTGGTCTTGTGGGCGATGTCGTAGAACTTGATGACCCGCTCGGGACCTTTGGTCTCGACGTTCGGGAGGCTCTCCGTATTGCCTTCGGAATCGTTCAGCAGCGGGAGGGCTTTGGGGTGCGCTCTCAGCCAGCCGGTCCCGGGAACGGTCTGGTCGCCGGTGCTCCCCACCTTCCCGACGTCCTCGCGCTTGCCGCCCGCGAAGCCGGTGAGTTGTCCGACGACGTATTCCCACCGGGTCGGGTTCTGTGGGGGCGGTGTTGCCATGGCGGAGAGGGGCCCTTCCGGGGAACGCGACGGGTGGTGGGACGGTCAGGTGGTCGAGGGTGAGGGCGGGGGCGCGGGTTTGTCGGGCGTGAAGGCCTGGTTGACGTCTTTCCAGTCGACGAGGAAGTCCGCCCCGGTTATGCCGTCGAGGCTTTCGCTCTGGGCATCGCCCAGTTCCTTGATCGTCTGAATCAGTTCGTCGTCGATCTCGGTGAAGAGGATCCTCTGCTTGGTCAGGATCGCGGCCAGCGAGGTGGAGGTGGACCCCATGAACTTGACGAGCGGCGTCCCGTCTATCGGTGTCTCTTCTTTGTCGTCATTGGTCCCCAGCCTGCCGAACCGCGGGGGGGTCGTCATGAAGGGGGTGGCAAGGTTCCCCATCGTTCTGGCCAGCGACTCCATGGAAGCGATCGGGCCCGCCTCCTGGCCCGTGCTCGTCAGCGTTTTGAGGCGCGCGACGAAGGCGGCGATCCCGTCGAGGCTGTCCGTTCTGAACTTCTCCAGACTGTCCTTGTCGAGATGGGACAGATCGGTACCGTCGGCCATGGTCACTCCCGGGCGGCTGGGCGGCTGGGCGGCTGGGCGGGGTTGCGGGTACGTCCCGGCGCCGCCGGACGGGGCCGGCGGCGCCGTCGGGGCGGGTCAGCGGATGCGGACGTTGTTCCACTGGTCGGCGCTGCGGTTCTCGTGCTTCTTGTAGATCTCGCTGATCATGTTCAGCAGTTCGCTGTGCTTCGCGAGGATGGCGCCGAGGCCGTCCGAGGCCGTGTTCCAGTCGGTCTGCTTCTGGCCGTAGACGGCGGCGTCCTGGCCCTGCCAGGCGCCGCGGAGGCCGGCCAGTTCCTCGTTGAGGGCCTTGACGGTGTTCTGGATCGCGGTCGTCTGCATCCGCATGTCCTCTGCGGCACGGTCGACGTGCTGGTACTGGACGTGGATGACGCCGTCGGTCTTGTTGGAATAGAAGTCGGACATGCGGGGCTCCTCGGGCGGCGGGCTGACGGAGAGGTGACGGAGGCTTGCCGGCTCAGGGGTTGAGCCGGTTCTGGGCTCCCTGGGAGATCGAGGAGCGCTTGGCTTCCTGGATGAAGTCGTTGATCTGGCCCTGGGTGCGCGACTGCGCCTGCCCGGTCTCGGTCAGCGTCTGCATCATCTCGCCCATGCTCCGGGTGATCAGGTCCACTTGGCCGCTCCACTCGTTGAGCAGGCCCTGGAACGCGGCTCCGTCGGCGCCGCCGTAGGCCCTGATCAGGCCGTCCATGACCGTCTTCACGTCGGTCTGGGCCCTCTCCACGCCCGTCTTGGCCTGCTGGAGGGCGTTGTAGCCGCGCTGGTTCTCGCTCTGGTCCGAAGTCTGGGTGCTACCGGGAGGCGGCGGAGTCGCCATGATGGTGTTCCTTGTCTGGCGCGCGGCCATGGGGACGGGGAGCGGAGCGGGTGCGAAACCCGTCCGCGTGTCGGCTGATGGTAAGAACATTTGTATGGGCGCTGCAACGAGGGGAGTCGTCTTTTGAGCTTCCTCTGATGTCCGGACGCGAGAACGGCCGGTCACCACCGAGGAGGATGGTGAAACTCCGCCGCGGGTTCACTCGCAGGGGGAGTCGGCCGGTTTCAAACCTCCGGCGCCCGCCGCGGGCTGACGGCCCATCGCCGTGTCCACGTCGAGCCGCGGGCCCGTGGGCAGCATGTCCAGCAGCCTCGACGGCACGGCCTGGGCGTGCCCGCCCTTCAGCCCCAGCCGCTCCACCGCGGCGGCGTCCGGCAGCCGGTACTTCACGCCGACGTCGGTGACCAGGTACGTCGTGGTGCCGCGTACGCCGCCACCGGCGCCGAGCGCCTGTACCAGCGCCCCGCCTCCCGGGCGGACCGCGATCCCGTCCACCGGCAGGCAGGCCCGCGCGATCTCCGGTCCCGCAGCCGGGTCCGGGACCCTCCCCGCCTCGCGTACCAGGGCGATGCGGATCCGGGGGGCGGTGCCCTCGGGCTGGATCTGGGCGCAGAGCTGGGAGCCGGCGGTCAGGGCCAGTGCGGCCGGGGCGCCGGCCGGCCAGTCCGCGGGGTCCGATCCGCCCTGTCCGGCGGGGGCCTGCCGGCGGGTCAGCTCGTCGGCGCTCAGTGCCAGCGCCGCCGGGACGCGGCCCGGGTACGCCTGACCGGCCGTGCGGTCGTCGCCCAGGACCAGGGCCGCCGCGAGCGCGGAGAGCGGGCGCAGTCCGGCAGCCTCCAGCAGGAAGTACTGCTGCGCGGTGCCGGGGGAGGAGAGGGTGAAGACCTGGCCCACCCGGGCGGCCGCGCCGCCGACCGTGCCCGCATCCGTACCGCGGCCCTCGATCTCGGGGGCGGCCAGGTCGGCGCCCGCGGGCAGGCTGTCCAGGAAGGCGGCCGAGACGGCGGTGGGGACGGCGCCGGAATAGCCGAGCGCCTGCTGGGCCCCGTGCCCGCCGATCCGCAGCCGGCGGTCCCCCCACAGCACGTGCCGGACCCCGTCGGGGCCGGCGACGAGCAGCGCCCGCTGGTTCCCCGGTGCCTCGCCGTCGGAGGCGAAGCCGAGGCGCAGCGAGGTGCGGGCCGTGCGGCCGGTGCCGTCCGGACCCGTCTGGCGGGGTTCGTCGGCGCACACCTGCCAGGAGCCCTTCTCCAGGTCGCCGGGTTCGGGCAGCGAGTCCGGGGCGCCGGGAATGCCGACCGGGGTGCCGTGCGGCTCGCCGCGCAGGGACGCCGAGGACACCGTGACGGTGCTCAGCCGGTTTTCGGACATGAGGCGGGCCGAGGCGTAGTTCCGTACCGGGTGGAGCCGCCCGTCGAGGTACAAGTAGCGCGTTCCGGTGTCCTTCTCCACGATCAGCGCGTTCGCCGTCCGCCAGGACTTGGTGCCGGCCGGGGACAGCAGCCCGAACAGCACGAAGCCGACGACGAGCACCACGCCGAGGCCGATGCCCCAGGCCAGGCCGCGATTGGTGCGGCCGACCGGGCTCTCCGGGGCGTCCGGGTCCTGCCGCAGCATGCCACTGGTCAGCCGGCCCATGACGAACATGTGGGCCTGGACCTGGTCCTTCCTGGACTGCATGTCGTTCCCCCCGTCAGCCGGAAATGGAGCGCAGGGCGCCGTAGACGCCGAGCACCCACAGCGCCAGCGGGATCAGCGCGACCGCCGCGCACGTGTGCAGGATGTCCCCGGCCCGGCCCCAGTGGGGCAGGATGCGGCGGCCGGGCACGGTCCAGGACGTGACGAGCGCCACCCCGGCCAGCACCAGCAGGGTCGCGAGCACCGCCGGGCGGTTGCCGGGGGAGAGGGCGGACGCGCCGGTGAGGGCCGCGAGGACCAGCCCGTACAGGCCGGGCAGGAAGACCGCCGGGCGCTGCCAGACGTTCCCGATGGGCCGGGAGTGCAGCAGCAGGAGCAGGCTGAGCACGCCCGCGGTGACGCGGGCCGGGGTGCCCGGGTCGTCCAGCAGCAGTGCGGTGAGGGCCATGGCGCAGACCAGGCCGACGGCCGCGTAGAGGGCGGTCATCCACTCCTCGGCCAGCGCGGTGCGGCCGACGACCCCTTCGTGGGGGTGCGGGTCGATGCCCTCCTGCAACTCCTCTGCGTTGGACGGCAGGATCGGCAGTCGCAGCCCCGACAGCCGGAAGGCCAATCCGGGGACCAGCCCGCCGACGGCCACGGCGAACACCGCCACCACGCTCGCCGCGGGCCCGAGGCCGACGTCCAGCGTCAGCATCAGCGTCCCCCAGACCGCCCCAGCCAGTGCGGCCACCGCCACCGACAGCAGCAGCGGTACGAAGGCCGCCACCGCGGCCACGGCCAGCACCGCGCCGCCCGCGGCCGCGGCGGACGCGGCCAGCAGCCGGGCACCGCCCAACTGCCCGCCGCCGTCGGCCTCGCCGACGGGCAGCAGGGCGCCGGCCAGCGCCAGGTAGGGCGCCACGAAGACGCCCAGAGCCGCTCCGGCGGCCGAGTCCCCGACCGCGCGGGAGGCCGCGGCGGCGCCGAAGAGGACCAGCAGTCCCGTGATGCCGGCGACGGCGGCCCGGGCCGGCCCGCTGCCTCCGGGCAGGGCGCACACGACCCAGCCGGCGGCCAGCAGCAGGACGCCCGCCGTCCGCAGCAGCCGGCGGCCGGCCGTGGCGTCCCAGCCGTGCGGGCGCCCGCGCATGGTGCTGGCGACCCCGTCGACGAGGTCGTCGAAGTGGATCGCGGGCAATGCCTCGGTGCGGGGACGCAGATGGAGGGTCTCCCCGTCGCGCAGGGACATCGCCTCGGGTGTGCTCTCCTCGTCCAGCGGTTCCCCACCGAGGCGTTGCAGGACCCAGCCGCCGTGTTCGATTCCCTGCTCGGGGAGTTCCTCGCCGGCGTGGTCCAGGAGCGTGGGCAGGAGGTCGGCCAGTGGAACGTCGACCGGCACCGCGAGGTCGAGCAGGCGCCGCGGTGTCCTCACCGTGAGTCGGCACAGGCCGGGGCTCGATATGCCCGGAGTTTCAGTCATGACGGTGCAGCACCTATCCAGGGGCCGGGGTACCAAAGGGAGGTAGTGCACACTACCGTGACCAACACAGCAGGTCACAGACCACCCTTGGCCCTCCGCCGTCACCCGGCGCGGAGAGCGGTCCCCGGTCCCCCGCGACACCGCACGGGGGGCGGGGGCCGGACGCGCCGAGCCCGAGGAGACACACCAGCGTGAGCACCGTCCTGTTCCGTCGGCCCGCCCGCCGCCGCGGTCCCGACATGCCCGAGGGCGAACTCAGCCTCCAGGAGCCGCCCACGCTGCCGGAGGCGGAACCGAACACGTCGGCCATGTGGACGTACCTGCCGATGGGACTCACCTCCCTCGGCATGCTCATGATGTTCCTGCGTCCCGGCCAGGCGACCGCGTTCAGCTACATAGCCATCGGGCTGATGCTGCTCTCCTCCGTGGCCATGATCGGCGCGCAGCTGATCCGCAGTGCGGGTGAACGCAAACGCAAACTCAAGGGTGAGCGACGCGATTACCTGCGCTACCTGGCCCAGATGCGCCGCAAGATCCGCGTCACCGTCGGCGCCCAGCAGAAGGCGCTGGCCTGGCGCCACCCCGAGCCCGCCGCCCTGTGGGCGCTGGCCGGGACCAGCCGGCAGTGGGAGCGCCGGCCCTCCGACGACGACTTCGCCGAGGTGCGGGTGGCGGTCGGCGACCAGAAACTCGCCACACGGCTCACCCCCCTCGCGACCAAGCCGGTCGAGGACCTCGAACCGCTCGCCGCACACGCGCTGCGCAGTTTCATCCGCGCCTACGGAACCGTCCCCGACCAGCCCATCGCCCTGTACCTGCGCGCCTGGTCGCGCGTGGTGATCCGGGAGGAAGGCGGCGACGGGGGCGGGGAGGAGGGGCAGCGGTCCCGGGCCCTGCTGCGGTCGCTCCTCGCCCAACTGGTCACCTTCCACGCGCCGGAGGAGCTGAACATCGCGCTGTGCGTCAGCGACGAGCGGCGCGCCGCGTGGGAGTGGCTCAAGTGGCTCCCTCACGCCCAGCACGGCTACCAGCGCGACGGCGCGGGTCAGGCCCGGCTCGCCGCCGCGGACTTCCAGGCGCTGGAGGAGCTGCTCGGCGCGGACTTCACCCAGCGGCCGCCGTTCGACCCGGAGACCCCGCCGGGCCGTGACGAGCCCTTCACCGTGGTCGTGGTGGACGGCGGGGCCGTGCCCTCCGGGCACCGTGTCACCGGACCCGGCTACCGCAACACCGTACTCGTGGACCTCGGCGGGGCCCTCGCCTGGAAGGCCGCCCGGGGCACCCTGCGGCTGCGCCTGGACGACGAGGGCCTGCACCTCGTCCGCACCGATCGCGAACGCAAAGAACAGGCAACCCTGTTGGGTCGCCCGGACAGCCTCGGCCCGGCCGCCGCCCGCGCCTTGGCCGCGCGCCTCGCCCCGTACCGGCTCGGCGGCGGCGTCACCGCCTCGGAGCCCTTCGTCGCCGAGACCGAACTGACGGCCCTGCTCGGCATCCCCGACCTGCGGCGGCACGAGCCCGCCCGCCTCTGGGGCCAGCCCCAGCGAGCCGTCGAAGGCCGCGGACGGCTGCGGGTGCCCATCGCCGTCGGCGAGGACGGCACCCCCGTCGAACTCGATATCAAGGAGTCCGCCCAGGGCGGCATGGGCCCGCACGGCATGCTCATCGGCGCCACCGGCTCCGGCAAGAGCGAGCTGCTGCGCACCCTCGTCCTCGGCCTGGCACTCACCCACTCCTCCGAGACCCTCAACTTCGTCCTCGTCGACTTCAAGGGCGGCGCCACCTTCCTCGGAATGGACGAACTGCCCCACACCTCCGCCGTCATCACCAACCTCGCCGACGAGGTCGCCCTCGTCGGCCGCATGCAGGACGCCCTGCACGGCGAACTGATCCGCCGCCAGGAACTGCTGCGCAAGGCCGGCAACCACGCCTCCCTCCTGGAGTACGAGCGCGCCCGCGCCGCCGGTGCGCAGATCGCGCCGCTGCCCAGCCTGTTCGTCGTCGTCGACGAATTCAGCGAGCTGCTCGCCGCGCACCGCGACTTCATGGAGCTGTTCGTCATGATCGGCCGGCTCGGGCGGTCGCTCGGAGTGCACCTGCTGCTCGCCTCCCAGCGGCTGGAGGAGGGCCGCATGAACCAGCTGGAGGGCCACCTCTCCTACCGCATCGGCCTGCGCACCTTCTCCGCCATCGAGAGCCGCGGCGTCCTCGGCGTGCCCGACGCCTACCACCTGCCCTCGCAGCCCGGCAGTGGCTATCTCAAGAGCGGCGTCGAGGCCCTGACCCGCTTCCGCGCCGCGTACGTGTCCGGTACGTACAAGGCGCCCCGCCGCGGCGTCCGCCGCGAGCAGATCGCCCGGCAGGTCGTCCCCTGGGGTACCGAGTGGGTGGTGCCCCACACCCTGCCGCTCGCCCCCGAACCCGACCCGGAGAACGAGCCCGAGCCCGAGACTGAGGGGACGAGCCTGCTCGGCCTCGCCCTGGACCGGCTGCGCGACAGCGGACCGCCCGCACACCAGGTGTGGCTGCCCCCGCTCGACACCCCGCCGAGCCTCGACTCCCTGCTGCCGCCGCTGACCCCGGACCCCGATTTCGGCCTCACGACCGCCGGCTCCCCGGACCGCGGGCGGCTGCGCGTGCCGGTCGGCCTCGTCGACCGCCCCTTCGAGCAGGTACGGGACCTGCTCACCGTCGACCTCTCCGGCGCCGGGGGCCACGTCGCCGTCGCGGGCGGACCGCAGAGCGGCAAGAGCACCCTGCTGCGCACCCTGATCTGTTCCCTCGCCCTCACCCACACCCCCCGAGAAGTGCAGTTCTACTGCCTGGACTTCGGCGGCGGCGCGCTCTCCTCGCTCGCGGGCCTCCCGCACGTCGGCGGGGTCGCCGGCCGCCTGGACCGGGAGCGCATCTCGCGCACCCTCGCGGAGGTCACCTCACTGCTGGGCCGGCGCGAGCTGTTCTTCCAGGAGGAGGGCATCGACTCGATGTCCACCTACCGCAGGCGGCGCGCGGCCGGCGAGTTCGCCGACCAGCCCTTCGGCGACGTCTTCCTCGTCGTGGACGGCTGGTCCACGGTCCGCAGCGAACTCTTCGACGACCTCGGCATCTTCGGCGAACTGGCCTCCCGGGGACTGAATTACGGCGTCCACCTCGTGATCGCCACCTCGCGCTGGGTGGACGTGTCCGCCTCCCTGCGCGACCAGATCGGCACCCGGCTCGAACTGCGCATGGGCGACCCCATGGACTCCGCCATCGACATCCGCAAGGCCGCCACCGTACCCGTCACCACGGGCCGGGGCCTGAGCCCCGACAAGATGCACTTCCTCGCGGCCCTGCCCCGGATCGACGGCCAGGAGCAGGCGGAGGACCTCTCGGAGGCCCTCGCCGACCTCGTCGAGGCCGTCGCGGAGAGCTGGGACGCGCCTCCGGCGCCGCAGGTGCGCATGCTCCCCACCCAGCTGCCCGCCGCCGAACTCCCCGCCTCCGACCACCCGCTGCGAGTGGCGATCGGCCTCGACGAGGTCGAACTGGCCCCCGTCTGGCACGACTTCCGTCAGAGCCCGCACCTCTACCTGGTCGGAGACACCGAGAGCGGAAAGACCAGCGCGCTCCGGCTGCTCGTCCAGCGCATCATGGCCACCCACAGCCCCGACGAGGCGAGCTTCCTGGTGGTCGACTACCGCCGGGGCCTGGTCGAGGCCATCCCCGAGGAGTACCGGCTCGGGCACGCCGTCTCCGCGGACCCGCTGCGCGAGTACGTGGACGGCGTGGCCCGCGCGATGGCCGACCGGCTCCCCGGGGAGGACATCTCCCCGGCCCGGATGCGCCGCGCCGACTGGTGGAACGGGCCGCGCCTGTTCGTCGTCGTCGACGACTACGAGATGGTCGGCTCGGCCTTCGACGGCCCCTTCGAACCGCTGCTCGCCCACCTGCCGCTCGGCCACGAGATCGGCCTGCACATGATCGTTGCCCGCGCCTCCACCGGCGCGGGCCGGACGGACCCCCTCGTCCGCAAGATGAACGAGGTCAACTCGTCGGCGCTGCTGCTGTCCTGCCCGCCGTCGGAGGGTTACCTCCTCGACAGCGTCAAGCCGCGCATTCTGCCGCCGGGCCGGGCCCAGAGCGTCGTACGCCGCAAGACCCGGCTGGTCCACCTCGCCCTGCCCGACCCCGGGGAGGAGGGCTCCGAAGAGCAGTGAGCCGCGTACGCCGGCCCGTCCCCCGGCGTCGGGCGCCCCGGCTTTTGGCTACCTGGCAGACGTGCCCCGGTCGTCCAGCCGGCCCGGCCGCCAGCCGCGGCTGCGGCCGCGCGGCAGGACCACCGCGAGGAAGGCCACCAGCAGCACCGTCCCGCCCGCGACGGCCGTCACCAGCAGGGCCGTCGTCCGCGCCCCCGCCGTCCGCGGCGCCTCGGGCAGGCTGACCGGGTCCACGCGCGCCGCCTCGGCGGGGGCCGCCGTACCGGGGGCGACCCCGGACACGGCCCCGTACGGGTCCAGCGCGGGCAGGTCCCCCGGATACGCGCCGGCCAGCAGCGCCCCGCGCACCCCCTCCGCGTTCAGACCGGGGTGGTAGG
Source organism: Streptomyces sp. ICC4 (assembly GCF_003287915.1). NCBI lineage: Bacteria > Bacillati > Actinomycetota > Actinomycetes > Kitasatosporales > Streptomycetaceae > Streptomyces > Streptomyces sp. ICC4. The sequence goes on from NZ_CP030286.1 coordinate 2,632,977, forward strand.
CGCGCACAAGGGCCGCGGTGCCCGCCGTGACCGCCGCGGCCATCGAGGCGCCCGAGCCGGTCCACTTGCCGTTACCCACCGGGCCCGGCCCCACCAGGGCGCCGCCCGGTGCCGACAGGTCGGCGTGCCGGAAGGGCGGCGCGGACTCCGGCCTCGTCCCCTGCGGCCCGGTGTCCAGCACGGCCAGCGCCTGCGCCGGAGCCACGGGGGCGGGCTGCGGATCGCCCCCTCCCGGCGGCGGACCGTCCGCCGCGGCGGGCGCGATCACCAGGGCGTCCTTCGCCCGGGCCACCGCCATGGCCTCCACCACCCGGGGGTCGGTGCCGTCCAGCGGCGCGGTCACCGTGATGACGCCCGCCCCTGCCTCGGCCGCCTCCCGCACCCCGGCCGCCAGCCGGGCCGCGTCCGGCTCGCCGCGCTCCCCGGTGCCGCGCACGGCGAGGATCCGCGCCTCCGGCGCCACCCCGGAGAACCCCTGGCCGGCCAGCGCCGCCCCGGCGACCAGGCCGGCCTGGAAGGTGCCCCGGCCCACGCAGTCCCGGCCCGCGTCGCCCAGTACCCGGACCCGGCCCGCGAGCACGGCCGGCGCGTCGCTCACCCCGGTACCGACGACCGCCACCGTCACCCCGCGGCCCCGGGACAGGCGCCACACCTGCTCCAGCCCCAGGGCGCCCCGGGTCCAGGGAGCCGCAGCCGTGTCCTTGCCCGGCACCGTGGTGCAGCCCTGGCCGGAAGCGAGTACGTCGGGCACGCCCGGCAGCGTCGTCGGGCCGTCGTTGGCGACCCGCGCCGCCGCGAGGGGCGCCGGACCGGCCAGCGCAGCGAGAACGGTGGTGCACAACAGCAGACGGGTACGGCGACGCATGGGAGGTCCTCGGTCGGGGCCCGCCCTGCGGGGGACGGGGCTTCTTCTCGGTCGGGTACGGGCCGGGCCCGCCGCTTCGGTGCTCCCGCTCAGTGCTCCCGCAGGTCCTCGGCGAGCAACAGCCGCAGGTCGTCCAGGCTTGGCGCCGCGAGTGCACTGAGCCGGCGTGCCTGCCGCGTCATCATGGCCTCCAGGGTCTGGCGGGCCAGCCGGGCGTTGCCGAAGGTCCGGCCGCGCGGGATCGACTCGAAGTACGCGCGCAGCGCCGAAGCCGCGCCGGGGGCGCACTCGTAGCCGTTCTCCAGCGCGTTCTGGCGCACGATCGTGACGAGCTCGTCCGAGGAGTAGTCGGGGAACTCGACGTGCCGGGCGAAGCGTGAGGCCAGACCCGGGTTGGAGTGCAGGAAGCGGTCCATCTCCTCCGTGTAGCCGGCGACGATCACCACCACCTCGTCGCGGTGGTCCTCCATCAGCTTCAGCAGGGTGTCCACCGCCTCCTGGCCGAAGTCCGAGGAGGCGCCCGAGCCCTGCGGGGTCAGCGTGTACGCCTCGTCGATGAAGAGGACGCCGCCGAGCGCGCGTTGGAAGACCTCCTTGGTCAACTGCGCGGTGTGCCCGATGTAGCGGCCCACCAGGTCCGCCCGCGCCACCTCCACCAGCTGCCCGCGCGGGAGCACGCCCAGGGACACCAGCAGCTCGCCGTACAGCCGGGCCACCGTGGTCTTGCCGGTACCGGGCGGGCCGGCGAAGACGAGGTGGTTGCTGATCCTGGGGGCCGGCAGCCCCGCCGCGGCCCGGCGCCGCGCCGTCGCCAGCAGGTTGACGAGGTCGCTCACCTCGCGCTTGACCGCCGCCAGACCGGTCAGCGCGTCCAGCCGCAGCAGCGGGTCCTGGTCCTCCCCGGCCGCGGCGGCCGCGGGCAGGCCCACGTCCTCGGCGGTCAGCAGCGCCAGATCGCGCTCGTCGACGTCGCCGCGGGTGGCGAGCCGGGACGCCTGCCGGTCCACCATCTCCTCGAAGACCTTCCGCGCGGTGCGCCCGTTGCCGAAACCGGCGTCGCGGGGGATCCGCTCGAAGTACGCGTGCAGAGAGGGGCGGGCCTCCCCGTCCAGCTCGTAGCGGTGCGCGGAGCACATCCGCTCGACGATGGTGACCAGTTCCTCCGAGGAGTAGTCGCGGAACTCCACGCTGCGGGTGAACCGCGAGGCCAGACCCGGGTTGGAGGCGAGGAAGTCCGTCATCTCCTTCGGATAGCCGGCCGCCACCACCACGACGTCCTCGCGGTGGTCCTCCATCAGTTTGACCAGGGTGTCGATCGCCTCCCGGCCGAAGTCCGCTCCCGACCCCGCCGAGTCCGACAGCAGTGTGTACGCCTCGTCGATGAACAGCACCCCGCCGAGCGCCTTCTTGAAGGTCTCCGTCGTCTTGATGGCCGTTCCGCCGACGATCTGCGCGACGAGGTCGGCCCGGGAGACCTCCACCAGATGGCCCGAGCGCAGCACCCCGAGCGAGGCGAGGATCGAACCGTAGAGCCGGGCCACCGTGGTCTTGCCGGTGCCCGGCGGGCCCGCGAAGACCAGATGGCGGCTCATCGGCGGCGCGGGCATGCCGAGCCCGGCCCGGCGCTGCGCCATGCGGTTCAGGTTGATCAGGGTCAGCACCTGCTCCTTGACCTCGTCGAGGCCGATCAAGGACCGCAGCTCCGCCGCCGCGCCGCCCTCCGCCTCCGCCTCGGCAGGGGCGACGACGGCCGCACCGCCCGGCAGCCGGCCGTCGCCGGCCGCCTGCGCGTCGGCGGCGCTGCCCCAGGCGTCCGGGGCGCCGTTGCCGGCGCTGGTGAGCTGCTCCACCGCCAGGCGGTCGCCGGGAACGGCCTGGCGCAGCCCGCTGCCCTTGTTGTCCCGCAGGGTGCAGCCGATCACCGAAACGGGGTCGGAGCCCTCCACACGAACCCCGTCGGCGGCCGAACCGGTCACCTCGCAGGCGCTCAGGGAGGTACGGGCGCCCGCCGCGACCAGCACCCCGTGCTCGCCCGCACCCCGCACCCGGGACCGGGCCGCCGTCAGCTCGCCCCGCTCCTCGACCCGGATGCCCGCGCCCAGGCAGTCGTCCACCTCGGTGTCGCGCAGGATCACCGCGCCGAGCGCGCCCACCTGCACGCCGGGGCCCTTGGCAGTCCGCAGCCGACCCTGTCCGACGTACAGGTTCCCGTGCCCGGACACGTGCAGCGCCGCACCCCCGGACTCCTCGACCAGGCAGTCCTCCAGCCGTCCCCGGCCGTCCGCCAGCACCTCGATGCCGTGGCCCGCCGAGCGCGCGATGGTGCTGCGCCGCAGCAGGGGATTGGCGCGCGACCGGATCAGTACGCCGCCCTGGCCGCTGCCGACCACCTCCAGCCGGTCGATCTCGGCGGCGCAGTCCTCGTCCAGGAGGACCCCCGTCCCCTCGGCGTCGCGGACCACGGCGGCGGTGAGGACGGGCGAGGAGAAGTCGGTGACGCGGACCGCGGCGTCCCGGGCGGCGGTGAACACGCAGTCCTCGAACACCCCCCGGCTGCGCTCGGTCACCAGCAGTCCGTGCCCCGCGGTCCGGTCCGTGCGGCAGCGCCGCAGGGTCGGCGCGGAGCCGGCGCCGACCACGAACCCGTGACCGGTGGTGTTCCGGACGGTGACGTCCTCCAGGACGGTCGCGCCGCTGGTGCTCATGAACACGCCCACGACGGAGTCCGTGACGGTGGACCGCGAAACGGTGACCGTGCTCTCCTCCTCGGCGGCCACCCCGGGCTTGTCGGCGGCGGAGATCTCGCAGTCCTCCACCAGGACCCGGGCGCGGCCGTTCGCGAGGACGCCGTTGCCGCGCGCGTCGCGGAGCCGCCCCGCGCGCACGGAGATCCTGCCCTGCTCGCCGGCGACCACGGCGGAGGTCCCGAGGTGCTCGACGACGCACTCCTCCAGGAGGCTCTCCGCCGCCGAGGTGGACACCACTCCGGCGCCCTGGGGGTTCTCGATCCGGCACTGGCGGATCGCCAGCGAGCCGGCGCCGCGGGCGAACAGGGCCGCCCAGGAGGCGCCGTACACGTCGCACCGGTCGAGCAGGAGCTGCCCGCGGGCGACGTCCACGACGGGCAGTTCGTCGTCGTGGCCGCGCAGGACGAGGGAGTTCACCATGGCCGAATCGCACGCCATGATGAGGGCCGAGCCCTGGCGGGGCGCCAGCTCCACGGTGCCGCGGCCCTCCGTGGTGGTCAGCGTCAGCGACGTGACGAGCGTGAGGCTCTCCTCGTAGCGTCCGGGGGCGATGCTGATCACAGCTCCGGTACGGGCCGCGCGGAGCGCCTCGGAGATGGTGCGGCAGTCGCCCGTCCCGTCCTGGGCGACGGTGAGCAGCTGGCGTGACACGTTCTGACCTCCCGGGCACCCCGACGTCGTTTCCGCTGTTTGGCGGCGTCCGGTCGCTTCCGGGGCGTGTGGAACTGATGTGCCCATCATGCCTGCTGGGGCGGACGGGCCGCTACCGCCCTCGGCCGGAAACAAGCGGCCACGGGGTCTGTCTGACGGGTCGTCCCGCCCTGCGGCCGCCGGGTGTCGACCGCGCGGATCAGGTGTGTGCCCCCTCCACGGTGGACAGGGCGGCGTCACGGAAGGGTCCCGCTGTACGCGAGCCCGTCCGGCGGGCCAGTACGACCGCACCTTCCAGGCCGTCCGCGACCGGGTACGGGGACAGGCCCCGGGCGGACACGCGAACCGCGAAGCGCTCCAGCAGCGGGCCTCGCGGACCGAGTAACCCTCCCGCCATCACCAACGGTTCGCCGTGCGCCGGTCGAAGCGCGGCCGTGCTCTCGACCAGCAGGTCCGCGGCCTCGTCGAGGATCCGTCCCGCGATGACGTCACCGTCCGCCGCTGGCCTACCACCACGGGGAAGTACTCCGCCAGTTGGACGGGGGCGGTCAGGGCCGGCGCTCCGTCGACGAGCGCGAACCGTACCGATGCCGTGTCCGTGGCCGGTGCTTCGAAGGCATCGGCCAGCCAGTCGACGAGTCCGTGCGTCGCAGACCTGTGGTGTCCCGGTTCCACGGACAGAACGGGGTCCGGGTGCGAGCACGCCAGGGGTCCCGGGATACCCTGCGGGTGCCCGTGGCGCTCTTCGCGAGTCTCAGGGGCCGACCCCGACCGGTCTCCCCGAAAGTGCAGCAGCCATGTCCGCCATCCTCTCGTCGCGGCCGCCTTCGCCGGCCCGCGGAGTGGTGCGCGGCCTGCGCGCCGGCGCCCTCGCGGCACTGTGCGTACTGCTGCCACTGCTGGGCCACCTCCTCTCGCAGGGACACATGCCGCGCTGGGCCGTGCTCCTCGGGATGGCCGCGATCGCGGCGCCCGGTGCGGTGCTGCTGACTCGGCACAAGCTCTCCGACGGCCAGCTCATGGCGGCGCTGGCCGGTGCCCAACTGGCCTACCACGCGGCGTACGCGCTGCCAGGTGCCTGCGCGGCCGTGACCGGGTCGCAGGATCCCGTGACTCTGGTCGAGCATGTCTCGGCGGCCGGAGTTCCGCCGGAGGTCTTCCTCGCCGGACACCTGGTCATGCTGGTGCTCGCCGCGCGGCTGTTCGGGCTGACCGAACGGCTCTTGTGGCGCGGCAGGCCCGCCCTGGAGGCGCTGCGCGCCCTGCTCATGTTCGTCTGGCCGCACCTGCACGCCGGCAACGGACCGAAGGCAGCTCTGCGCGACCTGGAGACCAGCGCGATGCCGCCGTCCGCGCTCGTGGTCCGCCTACACCCCGGGCGAGCACCACCCAGGTGCGGGCGCGCTCCGATGTGGCGTGCCCCTCTCTCGACGACCGGGCTGTCGCCCGGCGGTGGTCTCTGCCTGTCCTGACGGCCAGGTGAAGGGGCCGTCCGCGGGCGTCGGCGTTCCCTGCTCCGGCTGGTCCGGGGAGCACAGAGAGATCCCTCCCTTCGCATGTATTCCTTCTCCAGGCGTGCCGCCCGTGCGGCGACTCGCACCCTCGTCGTACCCCTGAGCGGCCTGCTCCTGTGGGCCGGGGCACCGGCCGCCTCGGCGCACACCGACCTCACCTCCAGCACGCCGGCCGACGGCGCGACATTGGACGCCCTGCCGCCGGGCATCCGGCTGACCTTCAGCGACGAGATGTCGCAGGAGTACGCCAAGGTCGCCCTGACGGCGCCGGACGGGAGTCCGGCGGGCACCGGGGACCCACTGGTCGACGGCAAGAGCGCGTCCCTGGTGGTGAAGCCCGGCCTGCCGTCGGGCAAGTACACCGTCGGTTACCGGGTCGTCTCGGCCGACGGCCACCCGGTGTCCGGCTCCTACAGCTTCACCGTCCAGGCGGTGGCCACAGCCACACCGGATCCGGCGCCGTCCGCGCCGTCCGCGCCGCCTGCGGCATCCGGCGACTCCATGGCCGCCAGCCCCTCGCCCACGGTCAGCGGCACGGCGTCTTCCTCAGCGGGCGGCGTCAGCACCACGGTGATCGCCGGTGGGCTGATCGTGGCCGGGGCTGGTGCTGGTGCCGCCGTCTTCATCGTGCGCCGGAGGGCACAGCGTGTCGGCTGATCTCGTGCTCCGGAGAGCGGTCCGCCTGCCGCTGATCCTTGCCGCCTCGGCCGTCCTGGCCGTCGGCGTCACGGTGGTGGCGATGTGGGCGGCCGGTGCCACAGCGCAGCGGGTGCCGGGGATCGACGATGCCGGCCCGCTCACCTCCTGGGGTCTTCCCCTCTCGCGCACCGTCGTGGACATCACCTCGGTGGCGACGGTGGGTGCTCTCCTGCTGGCCGGCGTCCTGCTGCCCGGCGGCCGCGACTTGGGCCGCTCACGGATGCGCTACCTGACGTGGGCGGCGCTCGCCGCCGGGCTGTGGGCGCTCTCGTCTGCCGCGCTCCTGGTCTTCACCCTGTCCGACCTGTTCGCCCGGCCGGTGGCCGAAGTGCTGGACCCGGCGATGGTGGCCGACTTCGCCCTCGCCTCGGCGCAGGGCCGCGCGTACGCGGTGATGGCAGCGGCCGGACTGGTCATGGCGACGCTGTGCCCGGGTGTGACGACCGTCCGGTGGGCGCGGGTCGCGCTCGTCCTCGCCGTCGCGGCGGTGCTGCCGCCCGCGTTCACGGGGCACTCCGCTGCCTCCACCAACCACGACGCGGCCGTCACCAGCCTCGCCTTGCACGTGGCGGGGGTCGCCGTATGGGTCGGCGGGCTGGTGTTCGTCCTGGTCGCGGCCTTGCGGCGGGCCGAGGGAGCCGCCGTGGCGGCACGGCGGTTCAGTCCGCTGGCCGGCGGAGCGTTCCTCGCGGTCGCCGCGAGCGGCCTGGTCAACGCCCTGGTGCGAGTGCCCCTGTCGAGCGTCTGGTTCAGCTCCGCCCACGGGCGGATGGTGCTGGTGAAGTCGGCAGCCCTGCTGCTCCTGGGCGGAATTGGCTGGTGGCACCGGCGCCGGACCCTCGGGGCCCTCAACGACGGCACCCGTCGGCCCTTCGTACGACTGGCCATCGGCGAGCTGTCGGTCATGGCGGCGGCGATGGGCTTGGCCGTCGCTCTGTCCCGAACGCCGGCACCCGGCGCCGGCAGCGGCTCGCCGTCCCCGGCGGAGGAGCTGCTCGGGTTCCCGATGCCGCCTCCGCTGGGCGACTTCCCCTGGACGCCCCTGTTCACCCAGTGGCACTTCGACCCCGTCTTCGCCTTCGGAACGGGCGCGGCCGCCGCGCTCTACCTCGTCGGCGTGTTCCGGCTGCGCGCACGGGGTGACCGGTGGCCGGTCGGCCGCACCATCGCCTGGATGCTCGGCCTGGCGGTCACGGTCCTCGCGACGATGAGCGGCCTCGCCGTGTACGGCAAGGTCATGTTCAGCGTCCACATGGGCCAACACATGATCCTCGCGATGACCGTGCCGATCCTCCTCGTCCTCGGCGCCCCGGCCACCCTGGCCCTGCGAACCCTGCCGACGGCCGGCAAGGGCGAGACGGCCGGTCTGCGTGAGGCGCTGTTGTGGCTGCTGCACAGCCGCTACGTGAAGGTCATCTCGCATCCCGCCGTGGCCGGCATCCTGTTCATCGGCAGCGCCTTCGCCGTCTACTCCACCTCATGGTTCGAGACCCTGATGGGCAGCCACCTGGGTCACACGGCCATGTTGATCCACTTCCTGGCCATCGGTCTGCTGTTCTTCTGGGTGATCATCGGCGTCGATCCGGGCCCACGCCGCCCGCCTCACCTGGGCCGGCTGTTCGTCCTCATGCTGACCATGCCGTTCCACTCGTGGTTCAGCATCTCCGTGATGAGCTCCACCGGCATCATCGGCGCCCGCTGGTGGGAGGCGGTGGGCCGCACCTGGGGGCCGTCCCTCGCCGAGGACCAGTACAACGGCGGTGCGATCGCTTGGGCCACCGGCGACATCCCCGTCCTGATCACCACGATCATCCTCGCCGCGCAGTGGGTTCGCTCCGACCGTCGAGAGGCCCGCCGAGTCGACCGGCAGATCGACCGCGGCGACTCCGGCGACCCGCTGGCCGCCTACAACGCGTACCTGGCGAGCCTCCACGCCCGCGACCGCCGCCTGCAGCAGGCAGCCACGCCCACCGGTCGTGGGGACAGCCCGGCCGAAGACCCCACCCCATAGAGGAATCATGACGAACCTGAAGAAGAACCTGAAGAAGAACCTGTTGGCCTTCGCCGCCGTTCTGGCGGCACTGGGAGTCGCCTTCGCTACGTTCTTGCTGGTCAAGCCGGACGACCCGGCCTCGGCAGCTCCGTCCCTGCCCGCAGTAGGCGAGGCCCAGGCCGTACGTGCGGACAGTCACAGGCTGACCAACCCGCAGCGCAGCGAAATGACCCTCGTCGAGTTCCTCGACTTCGAGTGCGAATCCTGCGGAGCTGTCCATCCGACGGTCGAAAAGCTCCGCCAGGAGTACGGCGACCGGGTCACCTTCGTCGTCCGCTACTTCCCCCTGCCCGGCCACCGCAACAGCCGCGCCGCGGCCGTCGCCGTCGAAGCCAGCGCCCAGCAGGGCAAGTTCGAGGACATGTACAAGAAGATGTTCGCCACCCAGAAAGAGTGGGGCGAGTCGCAGAATTCCCAGGCGGACGTGTTCCGGGGCTACGCCGAGCAGCTCGGCCTCGACATGCAGAAGTACGACGCGGCCGTGAAGGACCCGGCCACCGAGGAACGGGTCAAAGCCGATCAGCGGGACGGCATGGGCCTGAATGTGCAGGGCACCCCGACCTTCTTCCTCGACGGCCGGCGGATCCAGACGCCCCGCACCTACGAGGCGTTCAAGGCGCTGATCGACGAACGGCTCGCGCAATGAGCGGCACCAAGGACGGGCCGGAACTGGCTCAGCTGATCGACGAGGCCTTCCTGCCCCTGTGACCCATTGCCCGGCCACCGACTCCACCCGCACGAGCGAGGACCTGTCCCCATGACCTCACCCGCACCGCTCACCTATGACGAGCGGCTGACCGCCCCCAGGACCTGGTGGCTGATCGCCGTTGCGGTCGGCTTCTCCATGGCGCTCATCGTCATGCCCTACGGGGGACTCGCCGCCCTCGGTGGATTGGCCGTCGGCACCCTGATCGCCTGCATGTGGGTCAGCGCCCAGGGATCCTCCCGCATCCGCGTCACCAGCGACCTGCTGGTCGCCGACGATGCTCGGATTCCCCTCAGCGCGCTGGGCGAGGTGCACGTCCTGGAGGGACAGACAGGGCCGCGAGGTCTCGCGATGCCTCCATGGCCGACTCAACGACGCTTCCGGCACCAGGTCACTGACCTGCGGAAACTCCGCCACTAGTTCAGTCAACAGGTGATCACGCAGGGACTCTTCTAACTGTCGTGGCTCGTCGACCACAAGGCGGAGTTCCAGCACCTGGTCCGCAACCGACTCGGGGCCGCAGCCGCGGCCCAGGTCCTGTGGAGCGCGCCCAGGCTGGTCTGCGTCGCGGAGGACTTCACGCGCTACGACGTCCACGCCGTCCGCGAGATCCGCCGCAGCATCGACCTGGTCCGCTGCAGCTACTTCGGCAGCGACCTCCTGGCCCTTGAGCCGGTGACCTCCGTCGTCGCCGACGGAGCGGTCCGAAGCGACCGCCGGCAGCGGAGGGCGGCATCGGCGGACAGGGCGCCGGCCAGCGTCGATGGCCCTGACCTGAGGGCTGCGCTGGAGGAGCTGCGCCTAGGGCTTGGTGACGACGCCAGCCGGATAGACCGCAAGCCGTACCGGGCGTACCGGGCGTACCGGACGCTGCGGAACTTCGCCTGCGTCAGCCACGGTCACCAGCAGGAAGTCGTCGTGACCCTTCGCCTGTCACCCAAGGAGGTCGACCTCGTCCCCGGCTTCACCCGGGATGTCAGCGAGATCGGCCACCACGGAACGGGCGATCTTGAAGTCCGACTGCGCACGGACCGTGATTTCCGCCGAGTGGAGCCGCTACTGCGGCAGGTCTACGAGGCTGCGTGATCGCTTGGCGGCCAGCGGTGTCGAGTTGTGGTTCAGTTACCAGCGTCGGCCTTTCGTGGTGCGGACAAGGGTGGCGGTGCCCTTCCATGATGCGGTGAATTCGGGAATTCTGAATTCGTGGAACCGCTGATATAGGAGGCCCCTGTTCCCTCTGGCTTTCGGATGCTGCACCCGGCTCTCGTCGGTGCATGGTGAGACCCCGCCGAGGGGGGATTCGGCGGGGTCTCACTCAGGCAGTAGCCCTTCGGTCTGCGCATCGGAGCGTGACGGTGGCTGTCTGCGTGTCAGCTGTCCGAGCCGCGTGTGGCCAGCGGCGACCAGCCCTCAGTCATACACCCATTCGAGTGTGTTTCGTGATCGTCCGCAGGGGCGCGTATGGACGCATGCAGCGAGGACGAGTGAAGTGGTTCAACACCACCAAGGGGTTCGGTTTCATCAAGCCGGAGGGCAGTGACCAAGACATCTTCGTTCACATGTCCGCAGTCTCGGCGGCAGGTCTGAACACCCTCGATGATGACCAAGAGGTTCTCTTCGAGATCGAGGAGAACCAGAAGAACGGCAAGGCGTCCGCCATCAATCTGAAGGTTGTCGTCTAGTGACCTGAGTCAGAGATTCGGTGGCAGTAGGCGGCGACTTTGTCGAGGATCTCGTCGGCGGTCTTCGTCCAGACGAAGGGCCTGGGCTGGTCGTTCCAGGCGGCGAGCCAGGTCCGGATGTCGAGTTCGAGGGCTTGGACGGAGCGGTGGACTCCGCGCTTGAGTGTTCTGCGTGAGCTCGGCGAACCACCGTTCCACCAGGTTCAGCCACGACGCACTCGTCGGTGTGAAGTGCAGGTGGAAGCGAGGGTGCGTCAGCAGCCACTTCTTGATGTCGGGGGTCTTGTGGGTCGCGTAGTTGTCGAGGATCAGGTGGACCTGAAGGTCCTCCGGCACCTCCTTGTCGACCTTGGCCAGGAACTTCTTGAACTCGGCGGCCCGGTGACGGCGGTGCAGGGAGCCGATCCCTTGCCCGTCGCGACCTGCCGCAGCCGCTCATGAGGTCGGCGATGAGGAGAAACCGGTCGGCGCCGGCGGTGCGTATGTCGCGGAGCTGGGCGGGGGAGGGGATGACCGCGCGTTCGGGGTCGTACTGCGGGGGCTTGACGCCCAGGACGGGGTTCTCGGTATAGGTGCCGAGGGCGGTAGGCGTCGAGGAGGACCGACTTCACCTTCTCGAAGGCGTTGGACTGGGTGGCGAGGCCGGCGCCGTTGCGTTCCATGGTGCGGATGAAGCCGTCGACGACCTTGTGGTCGAAGGTGCTCATTCGGCGGCTGCCTAGGGTGGGCAGGGGGCCGGTCCTGACCTGCTGTCTCGGAGAGCAAGAGCAGGCCGTGGCCAACCTCAGGGGACGGCGCCTGCTGCTGAAGCACCGCTGCAGCGCCAACCGAACGACCGGCGTCGTGAAGGCAGTCCGCGTCCTTCACCGCGCATCAACATGAGGGCGGACAACGCCCAGTGCGCGGGCTCCCGCTGGGACTAACGGGCGTCGCGCCGCCGACGGGCGCGCTCGAACTCGGCGACATCCGACATCCAGGGACCGTGCTGTTCGAGTGCGGCGCAGCCGCCGCGGACGAAGGCGCTCACCAGTTTCCGGTACCCGCCGATCCCGTCGACCAGGCTGTACTCGACCCGGTACTCCGGATCCGACCTGCCCGTCCCCTCGCGCAGCGTCGTGATCCGGGCGAGGGAGTCCGCGTAGAAGTGGAGCTGTATCCCTTCGCCCATCTCCTCGTCCTCGATGGTGAACACTTCGTTGTCCGCGGCAGAGCGATCGCCGACGAACTCCCAGAACTCCGCGGCGGCAGTGCGGGGACCGTCCCGTAGCCACTTCTTCTCGACGCCCTTGTCGTCGGTGAACGACAGGACCGTCTTCCTCGCACTCCCGCCGAAGTCGGCGCGGTGGCCGGCAGCTTCCTCGTCATCCTCCATGGGTGTGCTCCTGGAGCGGTCCGCGGCCTCCGAGCACATCAGGAAGCTCACGGTACGCACCGCGTCATCGACGAGCTCAGGGTGTGCACGGCGCACGGCCGCTCCGACCGTCGTCTCCATCCGATCCCAGTCGCGCTTGTCCGTGGCGCGTTTTCCCCGTCGCGGATCGCGGCCGATCCGCATCCCGGCGCACGCTTGCTCCGCGGTGGCGATCACCCGCATGACCGCGGGCAGCAGTGCGGGGTCGACGGCATCGGGCATCCGCCTCGGAACCGTCGCGCCGTGCAGATACTGGCCCGTGTACCTCAGGATCGCGGCGTCGAGCGGACCGAGTACTGCTCCGCGCTCGGCGCGACGGCGGTCCGCGTGGTACTCCTGAGCTCGTTTCCCGTTTGACGTCTCTGTCGCCGCGCGCATCGCCGCGCATACCTGACCGCGCTCGAGGAGACCGATGTCCGCCCCGTGGGCGATGAGCCGGCTCCTGTCCCACGGGATGCGCCGGAAGAGCGCGTCGACGTCCGCGGGCCCGGCAAGGAGGATCGGGTCCAGGAGTGCGACGGCGGCGTTCTCATCGAGCCGGCCCCGGGTTCCGGCGGCGTCGCACAGCGGAAGAGCCGCACTCCACAGCAGCAGGTGCCTGGCCAGGTCCTCCCGGATCACCGCAAGATGGGTTTCGCTGATCGGGAACGTGAACGTGCGAGGCTCGTGGTTGGCGTCGGCCCCGGCACCGAGCATCAGCTTCAGCTCGCCGTCCTCGCGGATCACGTTCGGGATCCAGCCGCTCTGGCGGGTGAAAACGATGTCTCTCATGGACTCAGTCCTTCTCGGAACGGCACGGGCCGGCAGCACGGTGTTGTTGCGGCACCGCCCCGCACCAGCTGTTCACGACCACCGTGCGCATTCGACGTCGAGGCGTCGGTCGGTGCGCACCCAGACTTCGCCCCCGGCGGCCTCGGCCGGGGCGTCGACCCGTTCGATACCGAGGAACTCGATCAACTTGAGCAGTTCGGCTCGTTCGGCTCGGTCATCGTCGACGTCATGCGAGTCGAAAAAGACGTAGTACTGGTCGCTCGGGTCCACGCAGCCCGAATCCGCCCAGATCCGAGCGACTTCTTCGATCGCCGCTGCTTCCGTCGTGAACGTGGCGGCGCGGGCGGCACCGCGAGTCTCCGGTGACGCGTCGAGGTCGGCGAGGTCGGGGAACCACTGGCCGAAGCGGTCGAGGCCGGCATATCCGTTCTCGAAGAACAGCATCGCGCTCGGAAGGTAGCGATTGCCCCTGTCGACCTGGAGGTATTCCGACCGGGGTTGGTCCGCGTCTTTGATCCGGGAGATCACACCTTGCCCGGGCATGAGTACCAAACTCTGCCCCGACGGTTCGTCATTGATGGTGTAGGTGTCAGAATCCCGGCCACGGAAGAACGCGGAGAACGCTACGTAGGCTTCTTGAGGGTCGCCCACGGAGACCTGTTGGTCGTTGCCATCACCGACAGCGAAGACGAACTGTTTCGGTCCGGGGTTGTAGGGGCGAGCCATATGCGTCCTTCGTTCACGTGTGCTGGCTCCACCAGCGTAGGCGAATCAGAGCGGACGGACCTGCCGTTCATCGCCGACGAACAGCCAGCTCCGCAACTCCCGCCGGAGCCGCTGAAGGCGCGCCCCCAGGGCGAGCGGCGAGGATGCCCGAGGGGCTTGCTGCGGAGGGTTGGCGTCTCCCATGTGTGACCGGGTGGGGTCAGCTTTGCCAGGATCATCGGGCAGGCCGCAGCCTCACGATCACCGGACCGGGTTGCCGCCGAGGGCCGCTACCTCGCCGCGGCCGCTGCCGTCGCCGGGGCCGACGGTCGCCACCCGGAGCTCGCCGGAGCGTCTTTCCGCGCGGATTCCTGGCGGTCAGGACCCGGTGCCGGGCAGGAGGCGGAAGACCTGGTCCAGGCCGATGATGCGCAGGACGCGCAGGGTGTGGGCGGGGACGGCGGCGAGTGCGATGTCGGCTTGGGCGGCCTGTACGTGATTGCGGGCGGCGATCAGTGCGCTGATGCCGCTGGAGTCGCAGAATTCCATGCGGGCGAGGTCCAGGACGAGGAGTCGGCCCGGTTCGAGGGGGAGCGCGGCGAGGACGTCGCGCAGGTCGGGGGCGGTGGTGTAGTCGAGTTCGCCGATGATCTGCATGACGGGGCCGGCCGGCGAGTTCCGGGTGGTGATCTTCAGCGGTGTCATCGCGGGTTCTTCGTCGTGGGGACGCCGAGGGCGAGGAGGGCGGTGTCGTCGTCGAGGCCGTTGCCGAAGCCATCCAGCAGACCGGTCAGGGCCTCGATGATCGCGTCCGGGGACCTGCCGGCGTGGCCGGTGGCGAAGGCGTGCAGGGCCTCGTCCCCGTACAGGGAGGTGCGACCTTCGCCGGTGCGGGCTTCGGTGAGTCCGTCGGTGTAGAGCAGGAGGGTGTCTCCGGGGGCGAGCGTGGTGCCGGCGGTGGTGAAGTGCGCGTCCGGCAGGATGCCGACGAGGAGGCCGCCCGGGGTTGCCAGGAAGTCGGCCGTGCCGTCGGCGCGCAGGAGGAGGGCCGGCGGATGGCCGCCCGAGGCGAGGACGACGGCGACGTGCCCCGTCGTGAGGGCGGGCTCGAGAATGCCGAAGACGGCGGTGCAGTAGCGGGGGTCGCCGCCGCTGTAGCGCTCGTGGAGCACCCTGTTGAGCGTCGACAGGGCGGACACGGGGTCGGGGTCGTGCAGGGCGGCAGCGCGCAGGGTGTAGCGGGTCAGCGAGGTGACCGCGGCGGCCTGGGGGCCCTTGCCGCACACGTCACCGAGGAAGAACGCGAAGCGCCGGCCGTCAATGGGGAAGACGTCGTAGAAGTCGCCGCCGAGCCGGTCGGGCGACGCGGTGCGGTAGTGGGCGGCCGTCTCCACTCCGGGGATGGCCGGAAGGATGTCGGGCAACAGCGACCGCTGGAGTACCGCGAGGGCGTCCTGCAGCCGGGCCCGGTCGATCTCCGCCCGTCTCAGCGCGTCCTCGGCCGTCTTGCGGGCCCGCAGGAGTTCCACCTCGTAGGCGCGGCGGTCGCGGGCGTTGAAGACGGTGGTGCGGATCAGCAGCGGCTCGCCCGTGGCTCCGCGCTTGACCACGGACGAGACCAGCACGGGCATCCGGACACCATCGGCTTGTCTGATCTCAAGAGCGACGCCGCCGATCTCGCCCTGCATGCGCAGCAGCGGCGCGAAGTGGGTTTCGTGGTAGAGCTTGCCGCCCACGGTCAGCAGATCGGTGAACCGCATCCGGCCCACCACCGCGTCCCGCTGGAGGCCGAGCCAGTCCAGCAACGTGGTGTTGATCTTGGCGATGGTGCCGTCCATCAGCGTGGACAGGTACCCGCACGGTGCGCTCTCGTACAGTTCCTCGGCACTGTCTTCCAGGAGGCCGGCGAACGCCGCGTCCGACGTTTCCTCCTCGTCCGCGCCGTGCGGGTCGGGCTGTTGCCCGGTGGGGCACATCAACGCAGGCCTGCCAGGAACCCGGTGATCGCCTCGTTGGTGGCCTCGGGAGCGGACAGGTGCGGGCAATGCCCGGTCGCATCAAGGGTGATCAGGGTCGAGCCGGGGATCGCCTTGTGGACGAAGGCGCCGACCTCCCGGGGCGCGATGGCGTCCTGGGTGCATTCCAGCACCAGCGTCGGCACGCTCACGTCCCCCAGTTCGTCCCTCGAATCGGACAGGAACGTGGTCCGGGCGAAGACGCGCGCCATGTCCGGGTCGGTGGCGCAGAAGCTGTTCGTCAGCTCCTCACCGAGCGCGGGCCGCTCCGCATTCCCCATGATCACAGGCGCCATCGCCGCCGACCAGCCCAGATAGTTCGCTTCCAGCGACTCCAGGAGCTCGTCGATGTCCTGCGCGCTGAAACCGCCCCGATAGCCCTCGTCATCGATGTACCGGGGAGAGGGAGCGATCATCGCCAGCGCCCCGATACGCTCCGGAGCCATCCCCGCTGCCCGTACACCGACCATCGCGCTGACCGAGTGCCCCACGAACACCGCGTCGTGCAGGTCGAGCGCGTCGCACACCTCCACCACGTCCCGGGCATAGCCGTCCAGGGATCTGTAACGGCCCTCTGAGAACGCGGACAGGTCTGAGCGGCCCGAGCCCACGTAGTCGAACATCACCACCCGGTAGTCACCGGCCAGTGCGGGTACGGTCAGCCGCCACATGTTCTGGTCACAGCCGAATCCGTGCGCCAATACCACCGTCCGACCCTGCGGATTGCCGGTCACGGTCACGTTGTTCCTGCGCTTGATGTCCATATACCGCTGCTTCCCAGGAGTTGCTCGCCTACCCCGAGTCTCTCGGATCGCCCCACACCCTGCCCGCGACCTTCACCTATGCCCTCGGCCGCCCGGCCGCCCGGCCTGCCGGTCAGGCGGTGATGGGGGTGCCGAGCATCGCGGAGGCCCGCTGGAGGGGGTTGGGCACGCGTGTGGGCGCGGTGGTCCGGGGGAGGCTGCTGCGGCAGGTGAAGCCGGGCTGGGTCTCTACACCGAGTCGCTCGTCCGCAGCGTCAGATCGGTATAAGAGACCGCCCCCAACCCC
The DNA here is from genome assembly GCF_003287915.1 of Streptomyces sp. ICC4. Lineage (NCBI taxonomy): Bacteria > Bacillati > Actinomycetota > Actinomycetes > Kitasatosporales > Streptomycetaceae > Streptomyces > Streptomyces sp. ICC4. The sequence continues at coordinate 2,649,846 of NZ_CP030286.1, forward strand.
CGCGCCGAAGCCGCCCGCCTACGCTCGACCACCGCTGGCGAGCGAACTCCTCCTCACCCGGCCCGTACTCCCCGGACCGCAGCAGCAGCTGCGCCTCCTGTAAGCCAGCAACACCAGCATCGCCGATAGCGGTGGTCACACTGGGGCCGAGTATCCGAGGCTGGCGCCGGCGGTTGGCGGAGCCACAACACACACTGAAGCTCCGCCATCTTGAAGTGGCTGGTCAGCGGGGTGGCGTGACCTCGTTTCGGGGTGCTCGTGCTGGTCGTGGGTGGCAGTCTGTGTTGTCGATCGTCCGGCGGGATGGTTTCGCCGATGAGTTCACCGTCCTCGAACGGTCTACCCAGCGACACGACCGTTCTCGACAGGAGTGCCATGTCCACCATCCAGCCCGTGATCCTGACTGCCGACCAGGACGTTTTGCTCGTCTTTTATACAGAATTGTTCGGCGCTGAGGAGATCTTCCGGGTACCGGAGGAAGGCGCCGCCTTCTACCTCGGCCTGCGCATCGGCGACACCGACCTCGGGCTGGTGGCCAAGGCGGACCCGGGGACCGGGGCGGCGTCGCGGATCCTGCTCAGCATCGGTGTCGACGACGTCGACGAGACGCTCGCCCGGGTGGAGGCGCTCGGCGGCTCGGTCAGCGGAGGCCCCAACGACATGCCGTGGGGACAGCGCGTCGCCCACATTAAGGACCCCGACGGCAACCCGGTGAACCTCACTCAGCCGATCCCGGCCCGGTGACGCGGTTCCCGGGGGCATGTGCTGATCGTGGGCTACCTGCGGTAGAGATCAATCGCCGGTAATGGCCTCGATGTTCGTCAGGACGAGCAGCGCGCGAAATAGGTGGGTGGCGCGGGCGGGGTCAGTCCGGAGCTTGGTGAGGATCCGCCAGTTCTTCAGGTGGGCAAAGCCGCGTTCGACGGGGACGCGTCCGGCGGCAAGTGCCCGGTTGGCGTCCTTCTGGCCGGGGGTCAGCTTGCGGGCGCGGGTGGCCTTGAATCCGGTGACGACTACGGGGTTGTCCGGATCGTCGTCCAGGCCGAGGAAGCCCAGGTCGGCCAGGGCGCCGAGGCCGGCAGCGCGCAGGTGGGCCAGCAGGTGGTCGCGGCGGGCGGCGGTGATGTCGTGGGTGCGGCCGGGCCGGGCAGCGGAAATCCAGATCAGCCGGCCTTTCTCGTCGGTCAGGGCGAGGACGTGCAGGCCGTGACGGTGATGCTTGCCGGAGTAGTTCGGCCGGTTCGCCTTCCCGGTGCGGCGCTGGGTGGGGATGAGGGTGCCGTCGATCAGGACGGCCTCGCCGCCCCGCCGGGCGATCTTCTTCAGGGCGCGGTCCAGGCGTGGGGCCTTTGCGGCCAGCAGGCCGATCAGCTCGTCCCGCCAGCGGCGCACGGTGGTGGCGGAGATGTCGTTCCCGCCGGCCATGTCGGCCAGGCGCTGGTCGTGCCGCAGTACGGCCAGGACGATCACAGCGGTCTTCCCAGGTGGCAGTGTCCGCCACCTCGACCGTATCGCTTTGAGATGGCGGCGCAGCAGGTCGGCGAGGTAGGTCAGGGTGTGCGTGGACAGCGGCAGGCGATACTGGTAGACCAGGGACACGGCGTCCCCGGCGTGCTTTCTGGTATTCGTCACACAATTCCAACAGCCGCCGGGGGCACCTCGGTTACGCCCCGTCGCTGTGCGGCCTGGTCACGCGCGGGTGGTGAACTTCCCGTCTGGGCGTTTGTGCAGCCAGCCGCGGTCGGCCAGCTTCGTGAGCTTCCCGCGCAGCGGCTCCAGCTTGCCCCTCACCCCGTTGTCCAAGCCCAGTACCTCGCCGATCTGCCGGGTGGAGACCGGGCCGCCGGCCTGCCGCACGGCGGTCAGGATGCGCTGGTACTCCGCCGGCAGCGCAGACTCGGCCGACCCCGGCGCACGATCCGGAACCAGCCGCACCGCCCGACCCGCCACTTGGACGACCGGCGACCCGGCCTCCATGCGCTCGTCGGCGAGCTGCTCATTCATCCGCTGCCACACCCGCTCGGCCACGGCGAGCTCATCCCGCTCAGCCCGTACCTCCGACAGCTGCTTGACCAGCTGTTCTTCGAGCCCGTCCAACTTCGCACGCCGCGCGGCGATCCGCTCCAGCACTTCGGGATCCATCATGCGCCGGAGCGTAGGAGCGGCACCCGCGACGACGGACGGGAATCCGCAAACCCGCCCCTGCCCAACGATCTACACCCCAGACTGCCGCCCACGACCAGCACGAGCACCCCGAACCGGCGTCACACCAGCACCCTGACCAGCTACTTCAAGATGGCGCAGCTTCACTGTTCGATGGGCCAGTCGTGCGGAGCCCGTTGCCTCAGGGGGCAGGCTGCGAGTGATCCCGTTCCTCCGGGGCCAGTTCGGCCACCGGGTCACGGCCGCTCTCGTCTTCAAGTTGCCTCTCCGGCCCGGAGTCCAGCTCGGAAGGCCGGCCAACGTGTCCCACGCGCCATGTCGAGTAGAGAGCCGACAGCGCGATGGTCACTGCGGCGAGCGACTCGGGTGCGACACCGAGCGCAACGAGGGCCACTCCCGTGGCCAGCACGGCCACGAGGGCTGCGAAGTCGTACATGGAGCGGCGGGGGGACGGCGAGCGCTGGGGCATGGCGGCTGGACTCCTCTTGTGGCGTGAGTGACGGAATCAGAGTGTCGCCATGTTGGTCATCCCGGTAGCATTTTCTCGGTTCCATCAGAGAGAACACGACTGTTACCGAGAGAACTGGGCTGATGTCAGGGCGATCACAACAACGCGGCGGGCGTCCACCTGGCGTTCCGTGCGGAGAGTCTGATGCAGAGAATCAACTCGTCATATTCCTGCGCACCCTTCGGGACGGTGCTGGCCTGTCGGTGGAGCAACTGCACGTCCTACTGCCCGACAGGGTGGGCGACGCCGCGAAGCCAGGCCTGTCGACCTTGCACCGACGGCTGAGGGGCACCGACCTCAAGAACCACAGGGGTCTGGTCAAGGCCGTGGTCGACGCATGCGTCAGGGACGAGGCCGAGGCGGTCAAGGCCAACAAGAGGGCTCGTTCGCTGCTGAAGGTGGCATGGCGGCCGCCCTCCCCAGGCGAGCCCGACGGGCACAGGGGTGAGGACTGCACCGCCCACCTCGCGAAACTGGTCCGAGTGCAGGAGCAGCTACTGAAGACCAGCTCAGCCCTTGGCCTGGCCCTCCAGGCCAAGGAGCGGGCCGAGGCCGATCTCGACGCGCGCACGAACTCCCGCGATGACGAACACACCGACTTGCTGCGCAGGCTGCGGGAGGCGATCGGCGAGCGGGATACAGCACGGCAGTCTGCTCGGGAGGCAGCTCAGCGGATCACAGCACTAGAAGGACTGCTTGCCGCTGCCAGGTCATCCCCGGCACCTGGTGGAGAAGGGCAGCCGCAGCCCGAGCCGGAACGGATCCCCGGCAGCGATGAAGTGGCAGTGGTACGGGAGGAACTCCTGAAGCTCGACCCGTACGGGCGCCGTATGGCGGCTGTCATCGAGCAGGCTGTGGAGCGATTGCTCGACGGGGCACACACAGGCCGGTATCGCTGGGAGGACCTAAGCAAGGCAGAGAAGACGATGTCGGGGCAGCTCGTGGAGAACCTGATGCGTCACCACTTCCACTTCGAGCCCGGTCGAAAGCTCGACTTTCGGATCGCCGGGGTCGATGTGGATCTCAAGATCACAGCCGCTGCCAACTGGACGATCCCCACGGAAACGGAGGACGGCCTTTGCCTTCTGGTCCGGATCGACCACCGCAAGGGATCGTGGAGCCTCGGAGTGGTGAGGGCGACGGAAGAGTTGCTGCAAAGGCCCTTTGGGAGCCGGGACCGTAAGCGGACGCTGAGCCGTGCGGGTCACGAGGCGATCGAATGGATCCATCGAGACGTCCTCTTGCCTGTGAACATCCTTGATCGGCTTCCGGACGACGAGGTGCGCGCGATCCTCGCTGAAGCATCCGGACAGCGCCGCGTGAACCAACTGTTCCGCGTGGCGCAGCGCCAACCGGTGACTCGTACGGTCGTCGCCACGGTCGCGAGGCAGGAGGACGCGCCGAAGAGAGTGCGAGACGCCCGCAGAGCGCTGGCGGCGGAGGGCATTCTCATCCTTAGCCACCAGAGCTCCCATCCGGAGATCGCCAGGACATTGGGGCTGCCGGTTCCCGAGAAGGGGGTGTGGGTCAGCGTTCGCCTGGCGCCTACCACGGAAGACGACGAAGGCGCAGGACGATCGGTTCTCCTCTCCGGTACGCATTGGAGGCTGGCGAAGCCGGATGACGAGCCGAGTCCTCTCCCGGCGTCGGAGTGGTGATGCCCAACATGTTCGACACGGCCCCCTTGTCGCTGTGCTTGGCGGAGCGCTCGCAGCGAGTACTTCGGCATGTACAGCGGTAGCCGTCTGTGATGCACCAAGCTCGACCTTGACGACCGGGAACCGTCGTCCCTCCGCCGCGCGGCTTCACACCCGTCCACTCGCCTCATGGACGACGAGGGGGCGCTCTCGACCTGCATCCGGGGTCAGACCTGGCCGCTGCTCAATCACCCTTACTCCGCAAGTGGGCCAGCACGTCAGCAAGGTTCAAGTCGTACTGGTCCTTGTCTCCTTCCCAGCGCGACATCACCGCCACCGCGGCCTCGGCCATGTCCGCGGGCAACCCAGCCTCGAGGAGGGTCTTGGCGATGTCCTCCATCTCGGGGGCCCAGCGCCAGGAGCGTGCGGCCACGCTCGGCAGGTATCCGGGATCGGAGAGGATGTTGGACGCCATCATCTGCGCCTCGGCCGTGAGCTCGTCGCCGACGCCGTGTGCATTTGCCAGCGCGTGGGCCACGCCGGCGAGGGTTCGGGCAGCCTTCTGGTAGCTGGCGAACGCCATCTTCAGCGCGGAGGCGGAGCCGACACCTCCACTCGCGCGGCGCACGTGCAATGCAGTGTCCCTGAAGAGGGGCTCTATCGTATCCACGGCCTGGGCTTCGCCGGCCAGGTAGAGACGAGCAGCCCTCTGGCCACCAGGCGGCGGGCCGAAGATCGCCCCATCTAGGACTATGGCGCCCGGCCTGATCTCCTCCGCGATTCTCTGCATGCGCTTGGGGTTGATCGCGTTGGCGTCCACGTACACCCCGGTGAAGGCGTGGCCAGCAACCGTTGCAGCGACGTCTTCGGCGGCCTGCGGAGGACAGATCGACAGGACGATCTCGCTGCGTTCCAGCGCTTCGCCGAGCGAGTCACATGCGGTGGCGCCGGCTTCCTTCGCGCGCCGGTGGGTGGCGTCGCTGCGGTCTTCCGGCACCCACAGCACCTCGTGGCCTGCCTTGACGGCCTGGGCGGCGACGGCCGCGCCCATGGCGCCGGGGTGCAAGAGGGTCATGGTCGTCACGGGCTGCCTCCTGGCGGGAGCTGAGCGGGCATGCGTTCCTGATGAGCAATGATCACCTCACGGAGGCCGATCGCGGCAGGTGATCCGGCCCCGGGGTGCAGCGCGAGCTGGCGGCTGAAGTGGCCGAGCCGGCGATCGACGCTCTCGGTGCGGCGCCGGGCACTGACCCCGAGGACAGCGTGGATCTGCGTCGCGGCCCCGTCGATGTCTCCTCGGCCCAGCCGCGCCATGGCCAGGTCCATGCGGGCCAGGGACATCTCGCCGAGTCTCTGCTGCTCCGGCGGCGCGGACTGGAACATCTCCACCGCTTCGTCGGCGCGGGCCTCGGCGTCGCTGAGGTGCTGCGTGCCGGCAAGCCAGAGGTGCGTGCTGCTGGAGTAGAACAGTTGCTTCTCGGCGGGGAAGGCCATCATTCCGCCGGGCAGTTCGTCCCCTTCGACGAGACGCTCGCGCAGGCGGTCGGCGGCGCTCAGGGAGGCCATGGCATCGCTGCCCCGGTTGAGCTGGCCATAGGCGCGTGCCTTGATGCTCTCCAGCCGGATCTGCGCCGTGCCGGATTCGGGGGTGAACGCGCTTCCGGAGTCGGCGAGGCGTACGGCGTCTACGGGGCGGCCGTCCCAGTACGCGATGAGTGCCTGGAGTCCGCGTACCCAGGAGCGCAGTCCGTTGTGGCCGGCGAGCTCGCCGAATAGGAAGGCGGTGCGTGCCTGTGTTTCGGCGGCGCCGTAGCGGCCCAGGTCGAAGCTGGCATTCGCGAGTACGCCGCACAGGACGCCGGCACCTACGTAGAGGTCGCTGGTGTACCGCGGTGGCTGACGTCCTTCGAGGAGTTCGAAGGCACGGTCACGAAGGGCACGTACCTCGCGGAACAGTGGCCCGACGGGCCGGTTGGGGTACGTAATGACGAGGCGGCGGATGTCAGCTTCCAGCTGCTCCAGCGTGTGCGGTCCCACGTTGCTGCTCTCTGCCCTGGCCGCGAACTGCGCCGACTCATTCGCCGCCGCCATGACCACGTCTTCAAGGCCGTACTCGGATGGATCCACTGCGTTGCGGTCGTCAGCCGCCGGGTAGTGCGGCGAGGCCGTCGGCTTGGGCTCCGCAGGCCCGAGGAGTCGGGCGGCCGGGAGGCCCGGGAACATGAACTCGAGGACGCGGCGGCCGACGGTCTGCGGTGTCCGGACCTCGCCGTGCGCGTACCGGAAGAACTGCCGCTTCTCGATCGTCGCGGTCGCGATCGATGGCGGCCCCTCCAGCTCGGCTAACTGTTTGGCCGCCTGCTCGTAGCGCCGCTTGAAGACCTGGTAATCCTGCCAGCCCCGCTGGTTGATCAGAGTCTGGAAGAGGGTCGGTCCTGATGGCTGCACAGCCGCTCCCTCGTGCTGGGGGTCCTTGTCCGACATCCACGCTAGACATCAACAGCCGCCGATCGAAGATCTGTTGTCCAGAAATTCCAGGTGGACAGCGAATAGACATCGGTTAGGCACGAAAGGACGGCGTTCGGCGCCGCTCAGGGCCTCGTTCAGGCGGGAGCCGCCGGGAACACTTCATCTTCGCCCCGGCAAGACAGCGGCCCTGCGAGGCCGAGTCTCCGCCGTGGTTACGCAAGTCAGGCAGCCCAGGAGGCCCGCTCATGGCAGCGCACCACCAGCTCGCGTTCACCGTCGCCCGCACGGCAGCCGCCGCCCAGCAGGCACGACACCACGTCGTCGCCGGCATCCGTTCTTGGGGCATACGGCTCGACGAGGAGGCACTGGACGGAATCGAGCTGGCGGCTGGTGAGCTGATTACCAACGCCGTGCGCCACACCACGTCGGGGCTGGTCACCGTCAGTGTCTGCCAGGAGGGGCCTGTGCTTGTGGTCGAGGTGCATGACGCTACAAAGGTGCTGCCGCGGCCGGAGCCCTTGAGCGGTAGTTCCGAGTCCGGGCGCGGCCTGTATCTCGTATCCGTGCTCGCCGACCGCCACGGTGCTGATCTGACTGCGACGGGCAAGCGCTGCTGGGCGGAGTTCGATCTGCCCAGCAGTGCGGGTGATCGAAGGGCGGATCGGGGCAGCAGTCGCGATCAGCAACTGCTCTCCGGCCACGCCGCCGAAGTGGCTGATCGAGCGGCGACGAGGGTTCGCCCATCGGCAGCGGGCTCGTCATCGAACACCCGCACGAGGGCCAGGCGTCGGACCGCGGCCCCAGCAGCCGATAGGTCCCGTGTCGGCCAGCTGCTCGACTGAATAACGCTGATTCGACGGCAAGTTGGGGGGCCTAGACTCGTGGGCTTCCCCAGGACACCGGCCGATCACGGTCGACCACGGGACAAACAGTCCCCGGCCCTCTACCGGGCCGGCCCCACGAGTCAGCTTCTGTGCCAAGTGGAGGTTTTCGTAATGCCCGAGAAGGTCACGAAGGAAAAGGTCCTCGTCTACGTCGTGCGCGACGGGCGCCTGCTGGTGTTCCGCCACACCGACTACTCCTACGAGGAGGTCGGCATCCAGGTCCCCGCGGGCAGCATCCGCCCAGGTGAGACCCCGGAGGCCGCCGCCCTGCGCGAAGCCCGCGAGGAGACCGGCCTGTCGGACTTCAAGATCGTCCGCAAGCTCGGCGAGACCGCGTACGACATCAGCCCGTACCGGTTCGAGATCCAGCACCGGCACGTATTCCACCTGGAGCTCACCGAGCCGACCCCGGAGCGGTGGATGAGCCAGGAGGACCACGACGGCGAGCAGGAGCCGACTCACTTCGAGTGCTTCTGGATCCCGCTGGAGGCCGCGCACATTCTCCAGTCCGGCCAGGGCGCCCTGCTGGGGCGCCTGTCCGACTAGCCAGTCATCCGGTCACGGCAGCATAGGAGGGGGCAGCCGATGAACCTCAGCACAGAACAACGCCACACGATCGACGGGCTCTACCGGAGCCTGAACGCCGATGACACTGGCACCGCGGTGTCGGTCATCGTCAAGACGCGCGGCGAGACGTGCGACATCGACTGCCTCTACTGCTACGAGAAACGTAAGGAGGCCCCTGGGGGTGCCAGGGTAAGCGCCGACCAGATCAGGCGCCTGGCCGACATCTTCAAGGGCCGCAAGCTCGCCGTCGAACTCCACGGCGGCGAGCCCCTGACGGCCGGGCGTGAGCACATCGGCGAGATCCTCGCTGAGCTGGCCAGCCTGCCGCAGGTCGTCCGCGTCAGCCTGCAGACCAACGGTGTCCTGCTCGACGCCGACTGGCTCGACATGTTCGACACCCTCTGCCCTGACCTCCAGATCGGTATCTCCCTCGACGGTGACGCCCAGGGCAACGCCTGGCGCGTCGGCTACGACGGCAAGCCCGTGTATCCGCGCGTCGCCGCCGCCCTGAACCTGCTCGCGGAGCGGGGCCGGAGCGTCGGCGTGATCGCCGCGGTGACCCCGGCGGTGCTGGACCGCGCCGAAGAGGTGCTGGACCACCTCGCCGGCTTCGGTTCGGTCAACGCGATCAGCTTCGTACCCTGCTTCGACTCCACGATCCGCCGCTCCACGGCCCTGCCGAGCAGACGCAAATCGGCCAGCCGACTGCTTCAACAGGCTGCCGTGAACGCGGCCGATGGCCCGGCCTGGGCGATCCATCCCGACGAGTACGCCCAGTTCGTCCTTGCCGCCACCGCCCATTGGATCACCGCCGGGCACTTCGCCCGCATCAAGCTCGAACCGGCCGTCTCCACGATCCGGCGATTACGGGGTCTGCCGACAGGGTTCTGCCACTTCTCCGACCTCAAGTGCGACCACGTCTTCACCCTCTACCCCGATGGCCGCCTCGGCAGCTGCGACGAACTGCCCTGGCCACAGGCCCGCCTCACCCAACTGGAGTCCACAGCCGACGAGCACGAGGTGGTCCGCGCCCAGCAGGACTTGTTCCTCCTGAATCAGGGCAAAGCCCTGATGGACAAGTGCACGACCTGCGACTACCGCACCACCTGCGGCGGAGGGTGCATCGCCACCCGCTGGCGCCAGGACCCGGCCAACGATCGCGACGCGTACTGCGACTACCGCATGCGGATGATCGACGGCGTCGCCGCACTGCTGGCCCAGCCCGCGCACCCCGCCGGCACCTGGTGCCAGACCCTGCGCTGGCGCCCGCGCACCCCGAACAGCATGCGCGACGTGAACGCCTTCCTGACCAGCTGGGATGCTCGCGACCTCGCCCACGGCGCGGTGAGGCTGCACACCAGCGAGCACGGCAACATCAACACCGTGGGCCTCGCCGGTATCCACGAGGCCGACGATCTGACCCCAGCCCACCCGATGTGGCAGGCGGCCATCGAACCCGGCGTCTGGCCGTTGGTCGACACGGTCACCCGAGCCTGGGGGCTGGTCACGTACGACAGCTGCCAGGGCCACCAGTACACCGGCGTGGACCTGGCCCCAACGGGTCTGCGCATCGGGCTCCTCCCCCGCGACCGCCAGGAGTACGCCCGCGCTGCTGCGGCACTGTGCCGGGCTGCCACCTTCGCAAGATCCCTCCTCCCCGCAGGCATCGAGGTCAACGTCGGTCGCTCGGAGCTCACCTGCGAGATCACGGGCACCACCACCCCGGTCCTCGACCTGAGCTTGGACCCCGGCTCCGGTCAAGGGTGGGACGGCTACTTCGCCCGCCTGAACGAGGCCACCGCTGTGTTGGCCGCAGCCCTCGACGCCGAGCGCCCCAAGGCCGAATCCGCGTGCGTCTGCCCGCTGCCGGTGTCGCCGCAAGCCCCCGAGGGGGTGCTGCGATGAAGCCCGGCGACGCGGTCACCCTCCACCAGCTCCTGGGACGCATCGCCTACTTCCACACCCTGTTCATCGAACCCGCCCTCTCCTCCAGCAAGCAGCCCAGAGCGGGCGAGTCCTGCTGCAACCACAAGAACACCGCGGGATACCGACAGCCAGACGTCGGGACCGTGCTGGCCAGGACCGCTTGGGCAGTCCTCGACGAGATCGCGACCACCCTCGGCGAGCATCTCCGCCTCTGCCCGGAATCCGACCACCGGTGCTGCGCGACCTGCCGCATCGCAGCCTCCGGCGCCGCCATCGCCCAGGCGTGGACAGTCACCGAACACCGCTCGTACGGCTTGCCGCTGCCTCCGGACCCCCTCGTACGGGCCTGCGGCACCACGGCCGCAACCCGTCTCGCCCTCGTCTTCACCCAGCAGCACGGGGCCTCGTGCGGCGCCCTGGCCCAGGCCGAGACAGCTGACGCCGGCCTACTTCCCGACAGCGGCGACTTGCCGTTGACCGGAGAGCTCCTCGCCCTATGGCAGGACCCGCTGGCTACCACCCGCAGCCCGGTCGTCAGCTGGCTCAACCACTGCACGGACCTGAACGACATCCACCGCGTGCTCCAGCAAGGGGGAACCACGAAGTGATCCACATAGCCGAGACCGTCGGCGTCGGAAGCATCGAGAACTTCCTCAGCGACGCCGAGCGGACCCACCTCGCCGACCTGATGAACGACGTCCTGACCAGCGGCGGCACCAGCCGCTTCGGTGACGAGCGCCGTACCTCCATCCATGAAATCCCCGGCCACAGCCCCGAACAGGCCATGGCCGTCTACGAGCCCGCCGGACGCGTCGAGATCCCCTCGATCCCCCCGGCCGCCGAGAAGCTCCTGGGCGACGCCTTCGAACGCGCTCGCCCGGCGCTCGCCCGCGTCATGCCCGCGATCACCCTCTGCCGGCCGTGGACATACGTCGAGTACGGCGTAGGCCAGCACATCACCAGCCACCTCGACGGCATCGCCCCCGACCCGCTCGCCTGGCCCCGCCAGATCGCCGGCATCAGCGTCGTGATCACCCAGGCCGACGCCGGAGGCGACTTCTACGTCGAGACCGCCTCCAGCGACCGCCTGTGGAACGGTAAGGCCCCCGACGCCGCTCCGAACGGTTACGCGGAGGGCATGTGGCTGACCTACGACGGAGCCGACAACTCCGCGACCTGGTTCCAGCAGATGCCCCGAACCCGCTGGAGCGTCGCCCCAGCGCCCGGTACCGCCCTGCTATACGGCTCCCAGCTCGCGCACGGAACCCTTCCGGTCACCGCGGGCCGGGTCGCCAAGTTCATCAGCTGGCTCATCGCCGAGCCCACCACGGCGGGGTGAGCACGTGCTCCTGGCCCTGGAAGGCATAGCCGGCGCCGGAAAGAGCACCCTCCGCGACCGGCTCCTGGCCGCCGCCCACGCCGAGGGCATCCCCCTCAGTCACATCGGCCAGTTCTCCTGGCTCTCCCACCCGGCCACTCGCACGCTGATCCGCCTGCGGGCCGGGCACGGCGGAGACGAGCAGGAGGCCATCGAGGCCGCCGCCCAGGACCTGGCCCTGCACTCCCGCTTCAACATCGCCGTCGCCCTCACCGAGGGCCCGGTCCTCGCCGACCGGCTCACCCTCTCCACCGCCTGCCTGCTCGCCCTGCTCCACGGGCAGCCCGTCGACGCGTACGTCGAGCGCCTCGCCGAGCAAACCCGGGCCCGACCGCAGCTGACCGTTCTGCTGACCACCGATCCCGCCATCTGCCACGCCCGCATCATGCGACGTGCCACAAAGCGGCGCTTCACCGAACAGGCCGAGGCCGCCACCCGGCTGGCCGCTCTCTACAACGAGGCCGTAGACGCCTGGACCAAGGCCACCGGTCTTCCCGTGCTGAAGCACGCCTGCACGACCTATGCCGACCTCGAAGCCCTGGTCGACGCCTGCATGGAGGACCTCCGCTCGGCCGACAGCCCCGCGGCCCCGCACAAGGAAGCGAGCCGATGAACCTGCACTCGATGCATCCCGCAGCCTGGGTACTCGATCAGCTCCGCACGGACGGCTGGCACATCAGCGACCTCCTCGCGTTCACGCGAGCCAGCACCCTCGTCAGAGCGAACCGCCCCGGCCAGGAGGATGTCGTGCTGAAGGCGGGCTTCGGCAGCAACCACGTCCTGGCCGAGCTCGACCCCAGTGAGAAGCCCGCCGCGTACGGCTTCTACTGGTACGCGCAGATGACCGAGACCGAACGCGCTCTCACCCGTGAAGACTTTCGCCACGAAGCGGAGCTGACCGCCGCCGCAGGAGCAACTGATCACATCGTCCCGCTGCTGGAACATGGCAGCTCGGAGCGATTCGACTGGTACACCATGCCGCACTGCGACGGCGGGAACTTCCGGGCCTTCATGACCTCGTCAAAGGACACCGGGAAGGGCCTCAGCATCCTCACCGACGTCGCCGACGGCCTGGACAATCTGCACCAGCGCGGGATCGTCCACCGCGACGTCTACCAGGAGAACATCCTCATCGACCAGGACCGGGGCCTGATCACCGACCTCGGAGCCGCCCGCCGCCGGTCCACCCCGCGCGGGCCTGAACACCGCGGCCCCGAGGTCCACTGGCCGCCGGAATACCTCACCGGCTACCACGAAGCCACCCCTGCAGCCGACGTGTTCAGCCTCGCCGTCCTCGTCTACCGCTACCTGTGCGGGGACATCCCCCGCCTGGCCGGCCGCATGAACCTGCCCCTCATCCCGGAGCCCCTGCGCGGCGTCGTGACCGCCGCACTCTCCGACGACGCGGACGACCGCCCCTCTATGGACGACCTGCGCACCGCGCTCCGCACCGCGGCCGACCTGCAGCTGCGCTGACCAACACGAGGGAGCCCCTCATGCCCAGGGCGAGATCTCCGCCCCGAATCCGGCCCCAAAGCCGAGCAAGTGGAACAAGCCGAAGCCAACGAGACCGAAAGGCGGAACACCCCATGAACCAGGACCGCATCGCCGACTTCCTCGCCAACGTCGAGGACCTGCGCGGCGAGGACGAGACCGTCCGTACCACCGCCCACACCTCCAGCGTCTCGGCCGAGGGCTGGCCGGCGGCCGAGGCGGAGACCACCACCGCCTGAACACCCACAGCCGCCCGGCGCTCTGAGCGCCGCCGGTGAACACACCTGGGGCCGGGCTACCAGCACCTGCGGCCCGGCCCCAGACCCAGACCCACCACCGAACAGGAGAGCCGCCTCGTGCACACCCTCGCCGACCTCTTCGGCCTCCCGCCGATCGACCGCCTGCACCACGAGCGGACGCAGCGCATCCACGCGCTCATCCGCCCCGAAGCCCAGCCGCCTCAGTCCAGCACCAGTACTGCGGCCGACTACTGCCTGGCCCATCACGCCCTCGAAGGAGCCGAAGCAGCCGCCCACGCCGGCGATGCCTCGACCTTCGACTGGTACGTCGCCCATCCCGACGCTGGGGCCACCACCAGCTCCATCCCTACCGCGGTCGGCACACGCATGGTCGTGGCACCCGCACTCGCCGACCTGCCCCGATCCGCGATCTCCGAGACCCCCTACTACGTCCTGGGCCCCGGTACCGAGCCGGCCCAGCCCCACCTGCTCAGCCTCGCGGCCGACGCGTACGCCAGCGCCGCACGAGCGGGCTTCCGCGATCTACTCGCCTCGCACGCCGTCGTCCTGTGCCTGCTGCGGACCAAGAGCCTCGGCGAGATCCTCGACAGCTGGACCATCAGCCGCCTGCCCGGCACGGTCTTCATGGACCACGTCGACGACCCGGTCATCCTGGCCCGCGACCTCATCCACGAGGCCGGACACAACTGGCTGAACGACGCCCTCGCGGCAACGGGAAGCAAGATCAGCGACGCCGCGCACTTCCACTCCCCGTGGAAGCAGACAACACGGCCGGCGTTCGGCTTCCTCCACGCCTGCTGGGCGTTCCCGCTCACTATGCTGTTCACCGCGCACGCGCTGAACAGCACCAAGGGAGACCTTCACCGGTTCCTAGCTGCCTACCTCGACCAGCAACGAAGCCTCCTCGCCGACACCGCACCCGACCATGCCCGCGCTCTGGAGCTGATCAGCGATGACGGACTCCGCCACCGCCTCGCTGCCGCCCACCACCAGGCCCTCGCCCTGTGAACGCGGCCCGCAACGAGGAGCCCGGCCTGTCCCTGCTGGTCCACCGGTCAGGCGAAGAGCCCGCTCTGCTGCACACCGGTCTGGCCAGCCTCGAACACGGACTGCCCATTGGACCGGACACCACCTTCAACGTCGGCTCGGTCGCGAAGCAGATCACCGCCCACCTGATCCTGCTCGCCGCGCATGACGATCTCCTGCGCCTGGACCAGCAGGCCGCGGACCTGCTGCCCCGACTCAAGATCAGCGATGTCACTGTCGCGGACCTGGTCACCCACCGTTCGGGCATACGCGATGCCGAGTCCCTGCTCTCCCTCGCCGGCTTCCGGGACCTCGACCACTACACGGCCGACGACCTGCGAACCCTCGCTTACCGGCAGGACCAGCGCGCCGTCCCCGAAGGCCGCTTCCTCTACAGCAACACCAACTACCTCCTCCTGGCAGAGATCCTCGAAACGGTCCACCGCACCACGCTGCCCGACCTCGCCCGGCACCGCATTTTCGGCCCGCTCGGCATGGACGCCACCCACTTCAAGAGCGACCCCCACCAGGTCATCCCCGGATCCGCATCCGCCTACCAGGCCACTCACCACGGCTGGCAGCACACGGAAACGCCGGTCACCCTGCCCGGACCCGGCACCCTATGGACCACCGTCGGCGACCTCGACTGCTGGCTCACCCGCCTCCACCAGCGCTGGCAGCACCCCCACCAACTCCCCTGGCAGGAAGCTGTCGACTACGAGCCCAGCGACCACGAGCCCTATCTCTACGGCCCCGGGCTCTACGCCGACGCCCGCCCCGGCCGCACTGCCGTCTTCCACTACGGCCACGAACAGGGCTTCTCCGCCGCTGCCCACGTGGAAGCGTCAGGGCTACGCGTGGTCTCCCTGTCCAACAATGCCGAGCTCTCGGCCGACCGCATCAGCGCCGCCATCCTCCGGGACCTCCACAAGCAGCCGATGCTGGCCCCTAAGGAAGTCCTCCTCCGCACCGCGACCCTGGCGCAAACCCCGAGTACTGCCGTACGAGACCAGCCCACACTCAACGACTACGTCCAGCGGACAGAGCTCGGTACCTTCACCTGCACCCAGGCCCCCGGCAGCCTGCGACTCACCCGCAGCGCCGGCGCCCTCCACCTGTGGCGCCGAGGAACAAGGGACCAGCTCACCCCGACGGGGCCGGGCATCTACACCGGCAATGGCTACACCCTCACCGTGTCCAGCAGCACGGACCAGGTCGACCGCTTCACCCTCGACCTCGACCGCGCCCCAGGACTCACGTACATCCGCCAGTAGCCACCCACCACGAACCTACTTCCCGCCCCCGCCTCACCGGCTGGCAGAAGATCGAACCGGAGACTCCCGATGTCTGACCACATGGTGATTCCTGGGGTGGCCTCGTTCGCCAGCAACGGTCTGCCCGCGCCCGCCCAGACCGACGACGGAAACCCATGGATCGACGGCGTCTGCTGGCTGTACTGCGGACAACGCTGGACCCGCGTCTTATGGATAGGACCCGCGAGCATCGCGGGCATGCAGGCCCCGATGTTCGCGTGCAGCCCCTGCATCGCCGAACTCCACGAGCGGGTGTGGCGATCAGTCCGCCTCAGAGACGGGCCCGCAGTTCCCCGCCCACGCCCTCAGCGAGCCTGTGTCGAGCCCAGTCACCCCGCCTAAGGCCGTCACCCAACCGAAGGTGAGTGCCTGCGTTCACGAACAGACGAAACGCAGGCACTCACCGATCGAAATCAACGCCCCCATGGGCGCTGCACGGTCCCTCTAGTGCTGTGGCCCGACCTGCGAGATGGCAGCGACCTTGAGGAACCTCTTGCCGCCATCCCCATCCGGAAGGTGCAGGGCGGGCGGCTCATCCTGCGCAGCGAACGGGTCCACCCTCTGCGGGCAGAGCTGGGCGAAGTCGCAAGCCCCACACTTCCTCCCTGAAGCACGCTGAGGGAAGTCCCCCTCCATGATCCGATCGACCGCCCATTCCACGTTGGCGACCGCTGCGTCCACCGCTACGCCGTCGACCGGGACCGACACTCGCTGACCGTCCTTGAGGAGGTGCACTGCACCAGTCCGCGCGTTCAACCCGTGGACCAGATCCGCACCACGAGCGTAGAGCTGCACCTGCAGGGAGAGGTCCTCCCAGTTCAGATCGGGGTTGTTAACCGGTTCGGGGCCACCCTTCATGGTCTTGAAGTCGACCACTGAGGCCTCACGGATCTTGTCCGAGTCATCGAGGCTCAGCAGCAGGTCGATGGCCCCAGAGATCACCGCACGATTCACGGGGACCTCGAAGGGCAGCTCAATCTGGCGCTTACGCTCGAAGTCCTTGGCGTACTTGTCCGCGTAGTCGGACACGATGTCCGCCGACTTCTGCTGAGCCCGCTCGTACGCGCCGGGACGGTTGACCGGGTCGGAGCTTGGGGCGACGTGCTTGAGGTGGAACATCTCCTCGGCCACGAGCCTCGCCTCAACAGGGCTGGGCGCCTGGTCCTTGTAGAGCTGGTGCAGCTTCCCCACCGCGGCATGGACCGCACGCCCGAAGCCGAAGAGCTCTGGAACGGGTGGTGCGAAACCGTGCACCACGCTGAGCTTGTAGGCGTGCGGGCATCGCATGTAGGTGTGGATCTCGGAGTAGGTGGTCGGCAGCACCGACTCGTCTCCGCGCCTGCGCGGAATCGCCGGCGGGGGCATCACGCGGGGCGGCGCGGACGGATCAAGGAGATCGTCACGGATCTCTGTGTGCGACAGCAGAGCCGTGTACGGGGAGACCTTCGCCGGGCGCCTGCCGCCGGGCAGCCATTCGGAGCCGGTGACGTAGAGAAAGCGTTCGGCGCGAGTGACCGCGGTGTAGAACAGGCGCGCCTGATCCGGCCTGTCCGTTTGGTAGCTACCGTTGGTGATCGCCCGCTGCACAAGGGCGGCAGGGATCCAGCCGTCGTAGGATCGGCGCTTCCCCGGGAAGCGACCAGCCTCGACGTCCACAACGAACACGACGGGGAACTCGAGGCCCTTGGCCTTGTGGATGGTGGAGACGGTTACGGCATCCGGGCGTGCCATCATCTGGTTGTCGGTCTCGTACCCATCGCCGGCGACGTTCTGCAGGAAGTTGAGGAGCTCACCGAACCGGCCCTTGCCGTCGATCGATACGTAGACCGACTCGAAGTCCGTGAGGATCTTGCTGAAGGTCCCCAGGTCCGCCATGACACCGTCGCCGAACCCGCTAGAGGCGACACCTAGGGCCTCCAACAGGTCATGCAGCAGCTGCTGCGGAAAGAGCCGCTGTCGGGGGATGCCGGGCCCCACAGGGGCGTGGATGCGACGGCCCCAGTCGGCGAAGACCTTCCGGAGGCGGTTGAGATCGGCACACGGGAACGCTGCAGAGAGCTCGGAGTGGAACAGACCGTCCGCCTGGGTGCGGTCGGGGGACCCATCGCGCAACAGCTCGAAGGAACTCCGAACCGCTGCCGGCTGAACCCGGTCGAAGAGTTGACCTCCGGCATTGAGCGCGTACTCGATACCCCGTGCGTCAAGGGCCCGGATGAACGCCGTGTGCCGCTTGGTACCGTCGCCCTCGGGCTGGTTCGTCGAGCGCATCAGGATCGCGAAGTCGGCGGGGGTCAGCCCTCGTACGGTGCCATCCGGTTCCTCGTAGGCGGTACCGAGCAGCTCCTTGATCCGGTCGCCGACGAAGGCCGCTTCCTCGACACGATTGGAAAATCGCAGCACGGCGACCTCCCGGGGGTCACGGTCCACTGCTGCGGTCAGCTGCTTCGGCAACCGCGTTGCACCCAGCTCCTGGGCAGCGAAACCACCAGCAGCCTCGACGATGGCCGACGTGGAGCGGAAGTTGGTCAGCAGCTTATACACCGCCGCGTTCGGATACCGCTGGTCGAACTCCAAGATGTTAGTGATGTCTGCGCCCCGCCACCCGTAGATCGCCTGGTCGTCGTCACCCACGACGAACAGAGTCTCGGAGTCCCGATGCATGAGTTCGATCAGTCGTTCTTGAACGACGTTCACGTCCTGGTACTCGTCCACCAGCACATGCCGCAGAGGCCCGAGTGCCTGGCCCACTCCAGGGTCATCGCCTTCGAGCGCCTCAACCACAAGCCGCTGCATGAGCGAGAAGTCGATGAAGTTGTCATGCTCCATCTGACCTCGCAGCCGGTCCAGGGTCTCACCCAAGGCACCGTCCTCAGCTGCGATCTGCGCCGGATCGAGCAGCTCGTCGTTCATCATCTGCCAGGCGCGGCTGACCTGCATGAGCGTCTCGAAGTATCCGCGCCGGTTGCCTGCGTTGGTGAGGCGCTGGTCTCGCAGGGGATTGATGTTGAGCTTCGGGTAGCGAGAGATCAGATAGACCTGGAACTGCATCGCGTCCAGCACGTCGAACTGTCGGTACTTCGCATCCATGTCACCGAGTACACGACGACACCAGGCATGGATCGTTCCGATGTACATCCCACCCACGAGGAGCGGGTCCATGCCGCACACCTTGAGCGCGGTTGCCACGCGATTCTTGATCGTCTCCGCTGCCTTGTCCGAGAAGGTGAAGGCCACCACCGACTCCGGAGCGGCGCCAGAGGCCACCAGGAACGCCACTCGAGCAGCAAGCGTCCGCGACTTACCCGACCCAGCGCCGGCGAGCGCGAGAATCTCGGCGTCCGCAGCGATCGCAGCCGGGAGCTGATCGGGGGTGAGCCACTCACCGAGCGCCTGCTTCACATCCATCTGCGCACTCCACTTCCTGACGGACAACCAGTCACACGTCACATTGCCAGGTGGGTCTGACAATCGCCCTCGAAGTGAGAATCCACTGGACAGAAGCGAGCGGGCTGCCGGCGCCGTCCGCAGATTCCGACCACGACTCCATCCCCTCCCGCCCCAGGAGCCACCTCGACGCCAAGGCCTTGAACAGCACCAGGTTCGGCGAGCTGCGCGGACAGCGGAGGACTTTGCAGGAGAGCGACGGGCTGCCCGGCGGCGCGCTGCTGGTAGGTGCGGAAGGGGCTGCCGCGCGCGTCGTCCAGCCCGTCATCGACTCATCCGCGCGGTCTGGCCCATGCCGGATACTGGCCACATCAGCCAAGGAAGCGGTCTCTCCTAGGTGTTGTCCCCCGTCATGGCACGCAGGGACTCCTCTACGAGAGCACTGAGTTCCCCGTCCAGCACCTCCTCGGGCAGCGAGTCGAAGGACATGAAGGCGTTGAGCCTGCGCACCCGCTTAAGGAAGTCGCGAAGCAGGTCGCGTTCCCCGACGCCACCGTGAGCGATGTCCACTACCTCCCACGTCCTGACGATCGCCCTGACCAGGTGTGGGCTTCCGCCGATCGACGTGCGTCGGGCGTAGATCTGGTCGAAGGCGGCCTCGCCGAGGACGGACAACGCGGCGTAGAGGTCCTCTCGGTCCGCGCCCTCGTCGTGGAGGAGGTGCGCCCGCCACCACAGGCGTCCGAACACGTGCCGGGTGACGTCGGTTCCAAGGACCCGGTCGCGGTGAAGGTCAGGGAAGCGCCACGCTGCCACATCGGGCATGACGACCAACGACAGGAATGCCCACATGTCGCCCGCAACGGCCTCGGCGGGGATGATCCCCGACTCGCGATGGAGTATCTCCGCACTAGCGATGTCAAAGGCCGCAGCCTGGCGTCTCGCCGGGGGCGCCGGATAGCCTCGGTCGATGGCGCACCCGACCACGGACTGTCGAAGCGCCCTCAACCTCTGTTGTGGGAGTCTCATGCCTCCCGTAGCGGCGTAGAACACGGCGGGATGGGAGACGTCTGCCCGTCCGCGCAATTCCTCCACGGTCCTTTCGAGACACTCCTCCCGTAGCGATACTGCAGCCTTCGGGAGTAGGCGCGGGTACAGGTACGCCACTAGGACTCCTTCTTGAAGAGGCCGACGGCGTGCTGGACCCGAGCGGACAGGAGCGCCGGGTCGCTGCGGCGCATCGTGCGCAGCGAGGCCAAGGTCGTGCCCGGCAGATAGGTGCGGATTAGGCCGAGGAGCATGTGCCCAAGAGTGTCGGGTTCGAACACCGAGTCGTCCGTCAGCTCATCGTCCGAGAGGGCGTGCTCGACCATCAGGCGCACAACATCCTGTCGCAGGGCCGACTGAATGAGGCGCTCCGCGTACGACGCTTTGTCTGCTCTACGCAGCGCGTTCAACGCCGTGGGAGCGTTGCTGTTCACAAGCAGGACGACGGCGCCCATCGTCGCTGCCTCCAGGTTGGGGCTGATGTCCAGGTACCAAGGGGCGTCTTCCGGATAGCCCGCCTCCTTGAAGTCGACTACCGCCATCGGGAACTGCGAGGCGTCCCCTTGCAGCCGTACCCGAACTTCGTGGCGCCACAGAATGGAGCCCGCGCGTCGGGGGCCGGTCGGATCGGGGTTCTCTATGCCTTTCGCCAGTACGAGTTGAGTCTCGACGGTGAGCACCCCGCCGCTATTGCGCCCGGCCACCAGGAAGGCCAGCTGAACGGACCTGTTGCCAGTGCCATGCACCGGAACCTGGTCGGCAAGCCTTCGGATACCGCTTCCGGAAGCGCTCCATACGACGGTGAGAGCGAGTTCGGACTCCGAGGGGAGGGCAGCCGACATCCGGACCTCGTCCAAGTCGACACCGAGGACGGTCTCGAGGGCGAGGTCTCTCTGGAAATCCCAGTCCGGGATGGAGGACGGCAGTGGCACCGCTCCGCCGTCCTCGGACTTGAGCGACCAGCCGCTCATCGACACGCTCTCCGGGGCGGCCATGCGATAGGGGTAGGCGCGGCGGCTCATATACTCACCTGTCCCTGATCGGCCACGACTACGAGCTCGGTGACCGTATCGGGCGCCGGTCTGACGACGAGCGACCAGACAGCCCCGTCACCACCCTCCGTGGAGAGAGTGCGGCCTTCGGTGATCACTCCCGACTGAGAACGCCATCCCAACACCGTGGGAGTCGAAGCACCCAATGGAGGCTCTGCCTCACTTCCCTGTCCTTCACCGAGGGCGACGGCCGGCCTCCCGTGGACGACATGCGCACCGAGGTCCGGCAGGGTGAACCGCTGGACGATCACGGCCTGTCCGTCGAGCACGTCGTGTACCGGGTCTCCCAGGTAGACGACTCGCTGCCTGCCACGGGGGCGTCCAGGCTGCCCAGCCGTGGCAGCGCCGGACCCGCCTGCGCCACCGGCACGACCCCCACCACCGGAGGCCCCTCCGGTGGTGGGGAAGATCGCCGCCGCACCCTCCCCTGCGGTGCCGACCATGAGACCGGCGAGCAACTGACTCATCCCCGCCAGGGAGACACCCTCGCCAGCCTCGTTGACGACCGAAGCGGGGCCGGACGCTTCCTTCATCGCGTCCGAGATCTTCCGCAGAGCGTGTTTGGCAAGTCGGTGCTCTTCAACGTCCTGGAGTTTGTCCACCAGCCAGTCGTCGTGGGTGGCCGGCTCCGTAGCCGCGAACACGCGGTCCATCTCCGGATCCGCGCGGAACACCGCCGCGTACCCTCCGTGTTCCTCGTAGAAGGGCGGACCCTCGAGGTACTTCACTACGAGGTCCACTGGACGCATCAGGCATGTGTGGTGCAAGCGGTCACCCAGGCCGACCTCTCGCGCGGCAGCGGAGATCGGGCCGACGGGGGCTAGGAATTTCCGCATTCCGAGCCGCCCGAGGTTACGTCGCATCGACTTGTGTTCCACGACATGACTCATATCGTCGAACGCCCAGACGAATGGGCGTAGGTGGGGGGTCTCCGAGGGCCGGGGCACCGGAACGGTGCGGCCTTCGTGGAGGACACTGAAGCGCATCGGCGCGTCCCCACCCTCCGGCAGCATCTTGGGCCAGAGGTTCCAGAGCATCGCCTCGGAGATCCAGCGCATCGCCTCATCGTCCCCGCGCTCGACGAACACGGGGTCGACCACGGCAACCGTGGTGCCCGTACCGCCCTCAGGGAAGGGTCGCAGACCCAACCGGCGGGCAACCTCGTCGGCCTCGTCGCCCACGAGGGGCTCTACATATCCGCCAGTGGGCTTCCCCCAGTAATGGCGACCCGTGTAGGAATTGGCCGCGCCGGACACGTCGGTGGTGTAGCTCTCGTGCACCGCCCATCCGATGAGGCGGGTCTCCAGCCTGTCGCCGACCCGGCAGCGGGTGTGGACGAGGACGGTGTGGGCGGCGGAGATGAGATGGAAGACGGCCTTGCCGAACCCGTAGGTACCACCCCTGCCGTTCATGTCTCTCGAACTGCCGATCTTGCGGACGAACGACACGAAGTCGGACTCTCCGGGTTTCGCAACATCGGCCCGGGTCGGTCCTCCCAGCCCCCGGGTTCCCGTGTCCGTCACCGTGAGGATGCGCAGAACCGAACGTGCCAAAGAGGAACGGAGCCTCAGATGATCGGCCCGCGGTACGCCCTCGGACAGCAGGTCCCGCCACACCGGAGCCTCACTCGGCCCGAGCGTTCGGAGCTCGACTCGATAGTCGACGGGCCCGGCGCCAGTACGTGCGTCCCAACTGTTCTGGACCGACTCCCGAACGAGCAGCGTCAAAGGATCGAGTTCCGTGGCGTCGAGGTTCCTGAGCGCTCCTTCGGCCGCTCCTCCACCGCCCGGCCCGTAGGGTTCGGAGAGCCAGCGGGCGCCGTACGCGCTCACGAGTAGCCCCCCATCTCGGAGATGAGGGTGTCGACGGCCTCTTCGTCCAGCGGGGCGGATCGGACGCCGGCCAGGTCCACTGTGTAGCGCACGTCGTAAACACCGTCCGGGATTGCGCCGTCGAGGGTTACCCCGGTCAGGCGGGGGAAGTCTTCGTCGACCACGTACCAGCGTGACTCGACAGGGGCCAGCCGGGATTCGGTGCTCTGATCGGTCTGTGACAACGAGTATCCGAGTCGGGAGAGTCGGTCCACGAGTTCTGACTCATCGTCACAAAGCTGCCCGGCCTCGGCAACTAGTTCCCGCACAGTTCGCCCGTCGGGTCGCCGTTCGAAACGTTGCCACGCCAGGAACAGTCGACCGTCCTGCGGGGGTTCGAGCTGGTCGAGTCCGTGGGCCTCGAAGGTACGCCGTCCAGACACGGCAAGAGTGCTCTTCACCTCGACGGCGCGGATTCCATCGGTGAAGTCGTGGCGCGCCCCTTCGGGGCCGACCCAGTGGCGTATGGCGGCGGAATCGTCTCGGAGTAGGCGCAGCAGCACGAGTAGTTCGCCGGCCAGGCCCACTTCCTCCGCGACAGTCAGTCCTCGGAGGCCCCCGCTGAAAAGTTGTCGCCACCGGTTCACCACGGCAAGGGTGGTGCGGTAGGGGCGCTGACCGTCCGCCTCGAGGGCCACAAGTACGTCGCCGCAGAGGCCGGTGAAGACATCGTCGAGGTCGCGTCTGGTGCAAACGACGTCAGCGAATCGCCCGTAGGCACTGTCGTCCTGGAGCGCCCGTTCGGAAACCCGCAGAGCTCCGCCGATGCGGCCCGTGGGGATGTTCTGGCGCCCTCGGAGGGGGATCAGTAGATGTCGCAGCCCGTCGACGTCCATGGCTGCGGAGATCGCCCCGTAGTCGGTGACTACCGGTAGCTCCGAGACCCTGAGCGCGACCTCGGCACGTACTGGGGCTGAAGCAAGTTCGGCCCAGTGGTGGTCCAGGACGACCCGCAGGTCCGTGCCGCTCACCGGTCGTCCTCGTCGAAGAGAAGACTGAAGTCCTCCTCTTCATCGTCCTCCACGGAGGACAGGTCCGCGCTGTACCACTCGACCTTGCTGTCCTCGCCGCGCGGCATGGGGAACACCAATCCGACGCCGATGACGTGATCGACGGCATCGAGCGGGGAGCGGAGGGCTCGGTTGGCGGGCGATGGCGACAGGGCGTCGATCGGGTAGAGGGTGAGCAGGGCCGTATCCGGGGACTGGGTACGACGGGCAACCTTGAGCGCGGCCTCCGTAACTTCGGAGAGGCCAGTGAGGTCAAGGTCCACACCGGCGTCGCGACGGCTCATGAGGGTCTTGATGTCCGCGGCGTCATGTCCGCTCGTCTGCAGCTTGGCACGCACGACACGGTCTACGGCGATACCGGGAGCGAACTCGTAGCGGCGGTCTGTGTCGCCGCTCAGCGGATTTCCGATGACGGCCACGTTCCACCGCTTCAGTGCACCGCCGCCGGCCGCCCGCACCCGACGTTCGATGTAGGTCCGCAAGAGCTTCGCATCGCACTCCATCGACTTGTCGTGGAAGCGGTATCGCTCCAGGAAATCCAGGACCAGGTCATAGGGGACGTTCCGCAGCACGTGCCGACCCTCTGAGCCCCGTTCCTCGTGCCTGGCTCCCGCAATGCGCAAGGAGTTGTCTACGAGTGCGTGGGCTGCCTCACGGTTACCCAGGAGCCACGCTGCATCGTGGGAGCGGAAGTAGCGGGTCTGGACCCGCTGCCCGCCGTAGGACGCGCCGACCTTCACCGCGTCTCGCATCTTTGCGGGGGCGGTGATGCGGAGCGCCGGGTGGTTGCGCAGGCGGACTGCGAACGAGGTGGGCGTTTTATCCTCGACCATGTACAAGTCGATGTCCCGGCGCATCTCGGACTCGACGGTGGCGATGTGGCGGAACCAGTCCCGCAGCTCGTCAGTCATCCAGATGCGCGGTAGGTCGGCATATCCTTCGCGGAAACCGAACCAACGACCCATTTGAAGCAGGCTGTCGTACGTCGAGGCCCCTCGTACGAAGTAACTGACCGCCAGACCCTCCAGGGTGAGTCCGCGGGAGAGGGTGTTACCGCCCACCGCGATAGCGACGACCGGCCCGGTCTCGTAGTCGAGCCGCTCCACGCTCTTTGAGTTGTCCATGATGATGCGGCAGTCGTCCACAACGCCGCCCAGCTTCGGGAGGAGTGCGTCGAAGGGCACCGGATCCTCTCCCAGGTCCGGCTCGGTGCCCGGGACTCGAGCCGTCTCCGCATCCCAGAGATCCCTGAGTTCGGCGAAGAGTGCAGCGTCGGCATCCACGATCTTCCCCGCAATCCGGGAGCGGAACGCCTCCAGCGGGGCCTTGAAGCTCTCATGGACCAGGGTGCTCACACTGGTGTGGACGAGCATCGTCGAGTGGGGGGTGCCGTGACGTCGCACCCGTCGGGCGGCCGTCACAAGCCAGAAGTAGAGCACCGCGGTGCGAAGGGCGCCGTCGAC
The DNA here is from genome assembly GCF_003287915.1 of Streptomyces sp. ICC4. Taxonomy (NCBI): domain Bacteria; kingdom Bacillati; phylum Actinomycetota; class Actinomycetes; order Kitasatosporales; family Streptomycetaceae; genus Streptomyces; species Streptomyces sp. ICC4. Next base: position 2,675,298 of record NZ_CP030286.1, read on the forward strand.
CTCGGGGACGAAACCCTCGATCTCGCCACGCCCAGGCCGGACGAGGGACACCTCGTCGTCGGGAACGCTGCGAATCATGTCGTACCCGTCCGGCACGTCCTCGGGATCCTCACCATCCAGAGCTTCTCGTCCGAACAGCACCTCCGTGCCGAAGTGGCCTCGGGGCTTCGGCAGGTTCACGACGAAGTCCTCGGGGTACAGGTCCTTAGCCGCGGGGTCGATGAGGAGGTTGGCGAACGGCGTCGCGGTGTAGCCGACGTATCCCCCACGGGGAAAGAGGTCGATGATCTCCCTGATCAGGGGATTGGTGCTCTTAGAGGCGACACTGGCCTGATCGGCCTCGTCGTCGATGATCAAAGTCGGGCAGTTGCGTAGGTAGTCGGGGGCCTTCTCGAGCCAGGCCTTCAGCTTCTTGAGGCGAGGCACGTTCTTCTTGATCACGCACAGGACGTGCTGCTGGCTCTTGTCACCGAAGAACGCGGCCGGGTTGCCGGCTGGCGGCTCGAAGTCCCCCTCCCGTGCCGTCAGGGGGTGCCACTGGTCAATGACGGGTTCCACGAGCTGCCGCTCCAGGCGGAGTTGGGTCTGACGCCTCAGACCGTTGTGAACCCCCGCAAGGACGATGAAGAACTTGTATCCCGAGTCTGCGGCCTTGGCAATCAGCGCGGTGAAGTTCGTCGTCTTGCCCGACTGCACGTACCCGACGACGAGGCCCCTGGTAGAGAACTCCCCCGCCATAGGGTGGTCGAGCATGGAGACGACCTTGGTGGACGCCGCGTCCAGGTCACGGACGCTCTCGTCGCTCCACGACTGCTTACCCAGCAGGTCACGCAGGGCAGGCCAACACCGGTCATCGTCCTGCGGCCCCACATACCAGGTCTCGCGGTTGTTCCGGACGACGGATCCGGGCTCCCGCTTGTCGCGGACCTCTATGGTCTCCCGCTGATGGCGTTCGGCGATCCGCCTGGCCAACTCCTCTTCCATGCCGAAGAGCTTGATCGTCGCCAATGCCTGCTCGGGCGTGTGCGTCTTGATGAGACGGCGGAACGCCTCATATTGGTCGTCGAACTCGTTCAAGGTCCCCACCCTTTCCCCGGCGCCGGACGCCGCTTGCGTCCGGGCGTCGACGATCCATCCGTAACTGAGCCTCCATGGGTACGCACGGGGCCACGGGCGGAGGCCAGGACGGGGATTGGGTAGGGGCGACGGACCCAGGGACCGTCGGAGACCCACACCTCACCTACGGGCACTCCATGCGGTCACGCATGGTACGTGGTGGTTCACATGGCACTTTATCCCGCCGATGCTCGTCCTCGCGGGGCGTGACCGAACTGTGGGATCTGGGGCGCTTGTCTGTTCATGGCCGGAAATGAGGGCGACGCCTGGCCGGTCGAGCAAGGCGGCGGGCCCGCCATAGCCGCCTACACGGCAGCGAGGTTTCGCTTTCCCCCGCGGGAACGAGGTGCGCGAATCGGCTGGCTGGCGGGCCCACTTCGCTGGGCCAGCAACAGTGGTGCCAGGTGCTCGGCGATCGCGCGCCCGAGGCCGACGGGGACGGCGTTACCGATCTGCCGTGCGATCTGGTTGCGGCTTCCACACCATTCAAAGTCCATCGGGAAACCCTGCAACAGGGCCGCCTCGAGGTGCGTGATGGGACGGTGGAGCCAGGGGTGCAGGTACCTCCCCTTTTCGGGCTTGAAGAACTCCGTGCGGATGGTGACGGAGGGCTTGTCCCGGAAGAGTCTCCCCATAACGTCCGCGGATCCGGTCTTGTGCTTCCTCCAGCACGGTGAGAGAAGCTCGTCGGGGAGGTTGAAGCGGTTCCCCTCTTCGGGGATCGCCCTGTATCGCTCCATGGACCGGTCGGTGATCCCGTTGCGGCGGAGGTGGAGCTCGGCCATCGTGAAGCGTCCGGCGATGCGCTTGCCGTTGACCTCCTCCCAACGTCCAGGCAGCTCCCGGAGTGTCTTCTGGAGCACCAGGCCCGAGATCGTCTCCCACACCGTCTTCTGCTGAGCCGGGGAGGGCTGGGGGATCAAAAGAGACTGCAGTTCCAGCTCAGAGACGTCCCCGACGCGTTCAGTTGCCCCCTGCCCCACCCGAAGATCCTTACGGACACCGACGAGGATCGTGCGCAACCGTCGCTGCGGTACACCATGGTCCGCCGCGTTGATGACCTCGTGATGAAGGACATACTCGGACAGCTTCCCGCCCGGACGCGTCTCGTCGACGAGGAACTGGAACTCTGGGGAACGCCTGAACGGCTCGACGTTCTCCATGATGAAGGCCTTGGGGTTGGCCCGGGACACGACGGTCAGGTAGTGCCGCCACAACTGGTTGCGCTCGTCGGTCGGGTCCTGGTTTCCGAGCTGAGAAAACCCCTGACACGGCGGCCCACCCAAAACGACGTCCGCCTCGGGGATGCCCTCCGCCCTCATGACCCAGTCGGCGATGTCCCCCTGGTGGACGTCCGCACCGAAGTTCACCGCATACGTCGCCGCGGCGGCTTGGTCGAGCTCGACTGCGGCGACGTGCTCGTAGACCGCCTGTCCCCCGCGCCGGACGTCCGCGAATCCCTGGGTGAGTCCCCCACACCCCGCGAACAGGTCGATGGTCCGGAGAGGAAGCCCTGGGGCGCTCAGGCCGCTGAGGAGCTTGTCCGGATAGTCACTGTCGGGTAGTGCGAGGGTCATAGGCGAACTCTAGCCGGCCCGGTCGCGCCTGACAACGGACAGAGGACAGGAGCAGGATACTACTCATGTCCTCTTTGCGCCGGCCCCCTCTAAGTCGCAATTCACGGAGGCATGACCTGGTGATTTCCACGTCGTACCGTCCGTGTGTGACGAATGTCGAGCACGATGCAGCGACGGGAACGCCCAAGGGGGGAACTCCTACCCGCAGTAGTGAGGCACCTCCTCGCTCGTGGCGTCCGCGACCGGGGCTGACCAGGACACAGCGCTCGCGGGAACAGGACCGGGCGGCCGGCGGGGCGTCCAACCGCCTCGTGGATGTGGGTGAGGGGCGAAGGGGAGCGGCGCATGTGACTCTGACGCCGTCCCGCAGGACGGGACGGGTGTCGGCAAGCCTGCAGTGGACGTCGGAAGGGCGGCGAAAGCGACTGCACCTAGGGGAGGTCGACCTCCCGACCCGATCGGCCAACCTACGGGAGGCGTGGAGGCTTGCGGGGGAGACAGGGCTCCTTGTCGGGGAAGACACAGCAGGATCATGGGCGTCCTCGCCAGCGACTCGCGCCTCGATGCGGTCCAACAGGAGCCGGGACACCAAGCCGGAGCTGCGACTACGGTCACTGCTGCACAGGGCCGGACTCCGCTACCTCGTGGCCGCCAAACCCCTCCCGCATCTGCGTCGAACGGCGGACGTCGTGTTCACCAAGGCCAGGGTCGCGGTGTTCGTGGATGGGTGTTACTGGCACGGCTGCCCTGAACATGGGTCGATCCCAGCGACGAACCGCGACTTCTGGAGTAAGAAGATCGAGGGCAACGCCAGGAGGGACAAAGAGACGGACCGGCTCCTGACCGAGGCGGGCTGGAAGGTAGTCCGTGTGTGGGAACACACACCTCCGGCCGACGCTGCTGAGCTCGTCCAGCAAGCACTCGTCAAAGCAGACGGCCGGGGAGCGCGCGCAGCCCCTTCAGAGCGGACGGCCGTTCAGTAGGTCCTCGATTGCGTCGGCCTCCCTGCGGAGCACGATCCTGCCGTCACCGTCGCTGTAGACAAGGACCCTGACCCCCGTGGTGAGGCCAGCCTCGGCGAGGATGCCCATGGGTAGTTCGACGGTGCCGTCTTCTCGGATTTGCGCCTCTGCGGGTTCCCTGATCACCGGACCAGGATGCCATGCCCCGCGACGGTACGCCCCGGCCTTCCACGCCGTGCGCCAGGTATCGAACGTTGACGCAGCGCACGGAGCCGGGGAAGTCAGGGACCGGGCGAAGCCTCAGTGCTGCAGCAATGGGAGGCCACACCAAGGCACGTTCCACTCAGACGCCCACGGAAGGCTTGATCCATGGCACGTGCGCTGGAGCGTACCGCGTCAGGGCGCGGTCGGCGGGAGCCATCTCGTGCACAAGAGACCGAGGAGCTGCGCTCTCAAGGCGTTGGCACTCGCCGGCGAGAACCCTGGCGAAAGTGATCAGCTTGCGCCCCGCTGGATCACCGAGAAGGCGCGACGCTTCCTCGGTGCCATGACAGATGCGCCGCACCGTACACAGCAGCTCATGCTTCGCGCCCGGCCGGCCGCAGGCGAGCTCCGCAGCCAAGCGATTGCGCTCCCCGACTGCATGGGCTGCGGCTATGGCTAGGACCGTCCGTGCAGCCACCTCATGAGTCTCCCCTGAGTTGACCATGGCGTTCGCGAGCAAGGGGAGCTCTGCGAATGGAAGCGGATCGGCCGCCTCCCATAGGTCCTCGGCGAGCCGTAGGGCTGCCTGGACGCCAGTCTGATCGACGTAGAGCATCGGCCGATCGGCATTCTGTCGAACCTCCCAACGAGCGATGCTCTCGTCTGCCAGCGAGGCCCTGAGCAGGGCACGGAACAAGGTTCGCAGCGTCTCGATGGAAAGCTCCGGCACCTCCAGTCGCATGCACGTGCCCTGGCGCTGCACGTCCAACACCGGCTGGCCGGCTTCACCGATCGCCTGAAGCATCTCCAGGGTTCTTGTGACCTCGTTGGGTTCCTGCTCATCGTGGTGACCGGCTTGGGCGTGCTGGGCGTATGCCACAGCGACACCATGCTCGAATCCTTGACAGACAGTGCGGGCGGTACGAGCAGTGTGGAGTAGCTCATCGAGGCTGACCGGTCGGCCGCCCAGTACGGGCGTGGAGTGCATCGGGTCCCAGTGGTAGTCCTCGTGAGCGATTGCATTCCGCCACTCCGGCCTGATCACCGAGGCCAGCGTCAGGCAGAGGGGATGGGCCTCGGCATTCAACGAGTCTCGTACAGCCGCAAGGGTGTGCGCGGCTGGGATCGCCCTGCCCAGCAAGTCGAGGACCACGGCCGCAGTCCACTTGACGTCGCCTTCGACGACGACCTTGTACAAGTCTGCGACTGGGCGCATCTGCTTCTCATCGGACGTGGCACGCAAGTAGCCTTCCCACGCCGATGTCTGACCGCGGTATGCGGACAGCATCAAGGGTTCACGTTTGACGTGTCGGGAAATCGCTGCATAGGCAAGCTGTGGATCTTCCATCAGCTTGTCCGCAACGAGGTCGCGTGCCAGACGCGCGGCACGATGCGCGGTTAACGGCTGACCGGACACGGCCAGTGCAGCGAGATGTTGTCGTAGTTTGCCCGTAAGGAGTTGGGAGCCACCGATCAGATGCCCCATCTGCTGGCGCAATCGGCGATCAAGCCCGTTGGGATCCCGTGACCAGGCCGCTGCGAGTCGGGCCCGCCCCGCCAACCCCTCGCCCTGCTGTATCTCTGCCGATGAGAGTCCGAGTGTTCGCTGGTACAGGTCCTCGTTCGCATCCACCGGTGTGGCCTGCGAGGCCTCGAGTCGGCGTACATTGGCATCCGTTTCAACGGCGCACTCCCACGCCGCCGACCAGTGAGAAGCGTCCCACCCCAGCTCCAGACAGGCAATCACCGCAGAGGCCATCCCATGGCTTGAGACTGCGATGTCCCTTGCCATGCGGCGTTCTTCGGTGACGCTGCTGGGGGGCGCGAACAAGGAAACGTCGTTCCAAATCGCAACCATCTCGTTGGACGCCGCACGGAGTCGCCGTGCAAGCGCTGGAAGCCTCTTGCCAGCGGATCGCCCGGAGGTCGACGCCGTGGAGGCCACCTCCAGTGCCGTTGCCCGCATCTCCTGCCATCTTCCGGCAAGCTCTGCGTCGGCGAGTACAGCCCGCCACTGCGAGGAGGTCATAGGAACGGTGGCCTCCTCCCCGAGGGCATCCGTATCCTTCGAGGATTCGGGGAATCCGAGGTTTCGGAAGACGGCCCGGGCCGCCTGACTTGCACCGGGAGGTAAGTTGCCCAGCCTTTCGGGGAATTCTGTGTCCACGAACGCAGGATGCCACTGCATCTGTGGCCGCGGCGCACGCTTTTCGGAGACTACTGCGGGCGGCGCCAAGGGATGTGCTTCAAGCCTGGCGGCTGGGCTGCAGGCCCGATAGGCGCCAGCGCCGCACAGAGGCGGACGGTCAGGCGTGGTTGACCGGGAGGACGTCCGGGGAGAGAGCGCCCGCGTGGGCCGCCGACGAGGTCATCCGCTTGCGGTGGTGGCGGCGGCAGAGGACCTCGTAACCGATCTCCCCCGCCGGGCGGTTCACATCGCCGACGACGACCTGCGCGCCCTCGACCACCATCTCGCCGTCTATCGTGCGGGCATTGTGGGTGGCGCGGGCGCCGCACCAGCACAGGGCCTCGACCTGGAGCTGCTCGATCCGGTCCGCCAGCTCGATCAGGCGCTGGGAGCCCGGGAAGAGCTTCGTGCGGAAATCCGTCGTGATGCCGAAGGCGAACACGTCCATGTCGAGGTCGTCCACGATGCGGGCGAGCTGGTCGATCTGGTCGGGAGCCAGGAATTGGGCCTCGTCCACGATCACGTAGTCGACCCTGCCGCCCTTGGAGAGCTGGTCCACGAGGTACGCGTAGAGGTCCATGCCCTCTGTGGCCTCGACCGCCTCCGTCACCAGGCCAAGACGGGAAGACAGCTTGCCCTCCCCCGCGCGGTCGTCGCGCGTGAAGATCACGCCCTGGAGCCCGCGGGCCGAACGGTTGTGTCCGATCTGGAGCGCCAAAGTACTCTTCCCGCAATCCATGGTGCCGGAGAAAAATACCAATTCGGACATCAGAGGAGGGTGACCTTTCGGGGCGGGCAGACCGTGGGGTCGGCGGCCCCAGTGGGAGATGGCGGATTCCCCAGCAAGTTGGTGCTCTTTCCGCAGTCCATCGTTCCGGAGAAGAACACCAGCTCGGGCATGGGGAGTACAGGACCTTTCGATGGGTCGGCGTGAGGGGGAGGGGCCGGACGGAACCGGGTGTCAGGAGCGGATCTCGAGCAGCGGGACGAGCTGCTCGGCCGGGGTCATGGAGCCGTGCATGCCGGCGAGCGCCGACTCGTTGGGCTCGGCCCGGGAGGCGGTGATCGCCACGTCCGCCTGGGCGGCCGCGACGACGTCGCCGATCCGGCCGAGGACGCGCTCGTCGCACTCCCCCGGTGTCCCGAACCAGCCCAGTTCCAGGGCTTCCTCGCGGCTCGCGATCCAGAAGCGGTCGCCGAGCACCTCGCGCCACACGGTCAGGACGTCGGTCTCGGCGCCCGGTACGGCGTACACGTGCCGGGCGCGGCCCTCGCCGCCCAGCAGGGCGACGCCGGCGCCCAGTTCCCAGTCGTCGTCGTAGTCGATGCGGGAGTCCTCGTCGAAGGGGACGTCCACCATGCCGTGGTCGGCGGTCACGTACAGCGCGGTGCGCGGCGGCAGTTGCTCCGCGAGCCGCTGGACCAGCCGGTCGACGTACATCAGCTGGCCGCGCCAGGCGTCGGAGTCGACCCCGTGCCGGTGGCCGGCGCCGTCGAGCTCGCTGTAGTACGTGTACACGAGCGAGCGGTCGCCGGCCCCGAGGCGCTCGGCCGCGAGGTCCATGCGCTCCTCGCCGGTCATCCGGCCGAGGAAGGTGCCGCCGCTCAGCGCGACCTTGGTGAGCGGGGTGGTCTGGAAGGCCGGCGAGGAGACCTGCGCGGTGGCCACACCGGCCGCGTCCGCCTGCTGGAAGACGGTCGGGTACGGCTGCCAGGCCTTGGGCTGGGTCCACGGGTGCCAGCGGAGCTGGTTCATCAGTTCGCCGGTGGCCGGATTGCGCACGGTGTAGCCGGGCAGTCCGTGGCGCGCGGGCGGCAGGCCGGTGCCGACGCTGGCCAGCGAGGTGGCGGTGGTCGCCGGGAAGCCCGCGGTGATCGGGCGGCCGGTGCCGCCGCGCGAGGTGGCGAGCAGGGAGGTGAGGTACGGGGCCTCGTCCGGGTGGGCCTTGATCTGCTCCCAGCCCATGCCGTCGACCAGGAACACGCAGTTCCGGTCGGCCGGGGTCAGCTCGGTGATCGCGGCCTCGAAGCCGGGTACGCCCTGGCCGGCCACGAGGGTGGGCAGCAGGTCGGCGAGCGAGCCGGTGCCGTATTCCGGGACAGGGGCACCGCTGAGGTCCAGCAGTTCCGGCTCGTCCTGCCAGCTCTGGGCGGCGGAGTGGGCCATCAGCGGGCGGGGGTGGACGTCGCCGCCGTCGCTTCGCTGAGCGCCTGGGCGAAGAGCAGGGTCTGGCGGACCGCCTCCGGGCCGTCCCCCGCCTCGCTCACGCGCAGGCTGAGGTCGTCGGCGGTGGAGTTGCCGGTGTAACCGTGGTCGGCGTCGCAGTTCTGGTCGCCGCAGGCGGCGGGCTCCAGGTCGATGCGCGAGACCGCGCCCCAGCCGATGGTCAGGACGACCTCGCGGGGCAGGGTGCCGGGAGTGTAGGACTCCGGGTTGGCGACGACGCGGCTGAGCACGACCGAGGAGATGCCGGACAGCTTGACCGACTCGGTGGAGGTGGTCGCGTACGGGGACGGGGATCCGGCGTCGGCGGCCTGCTCGTCGGTGTGGCTGACGATGAAGCGGTTGCCGGTCAGGACCAGCACCGTGACGTGCCGGCGCACCTCGTTGGAGTCGAAGGTCGTCTCCTGGTGGACCAGGTACGACGAAATCGGCTCGCCGCCCACCGCGGCCTCCACGGCCTCGGCCACGAGGGCCGGGTAGTAGCCGCTGCGCTCGATCGCCGTGCGCAGCCCCTGGGTCGTCGTACCGGATTTCGCCATGAGGTCCATCCTAAGGCCCGTACGGGTCACTCCGGCCGCCCCGGACCTCAGTAGCTGGGCAGGGTCCGCGGGCCGAGGTCGCCGCGGGCGGGCGGATGGGCGACGCGGACGGTCGCGCTGAGCACGGACAGACCCTCGGTGGCGACGACTACGGGCTCCAGGACCACCCCCACCACCTCGGGATGGTCGTCGACGAGGCGGGACAGGCGCAGGAGCAGTTCCTCCAGCGCGGGGGTGTCGACGGGGGCGCTGCCGCGCCAGCCGAAGAGCAGCGGGGCGGTGCGGATGGACCGGATCAGGCCCGCCGCGTCCCGGTCGGTGGCGGGAACGAGCCGGTGGGCGGTGTCGCCGAGGAGTTCGGAGGCGACTCCGGAGAGGCCGAAGGACAGCACGGCGCCGGCGGCGGGGTCGATGACGGAGCGGATGACGGTGTCGACGCCCCGGGGCACCATCGACTGGACCACGGGGAGCAGCTCCTGCGGTTTGCCGAGCGCGTGGGTGAGCTCCTCGTAGGAGCGGCGCAGCTCGGCCTCGGTGGTGAGGTCGAGGCGGACGCCCCCGAGGTCGGCGCGGTGGCGCAGGTGCGGGGCGGTGGTCTTGAGGGCCACGGGGTATCCGAGGACCCCGGCGGCGCGGACCGCGGCGTCGGGGTCCTCGGATACCCCGTGGCCCTCAAGACACCCCGGAGTCCTGAACAGTCGTGCCCAGCTGGACTTCGTACGGGCCAAGGTGCAGGCGGGGCAGCAGCCGTGGAAGGCGGCGTTCGACGACATGCTGGCGAGCCGCTACGGCTCGCTGTCCCGGACCCCCAAGCCGCGGGCCGTCGTCGAATGCGGCTCCTACTCCAACCCGAACCTCGGATGCACCGACGAGCGGGAGGACGCGATAGCCGCGTACACCGACGCGCTCGCCTGGTACGTCACCCGCGACGACCGCTACGCGAAGAAGTCGATCGAGCTGATGGACGCCTGGTCAGCCCGGATCAAGGACCACACGAACAGCAACGCCCCGCTGCAGAGCGGCTGGGCGGGCTCCACCTGGCCGCGCGCCGCCGAGATCGTCAAACACGCCTACACCGGCGGCTGGCCGAACCAGGGGCGCTTCGCGACCATGCTGCGCGAGGTCTACCTGCCGGAGGTGATCGGCGGGCGGCCGAACAGCAACGGCAACTGGGAACTGATCATGATGGACGCGGCCGTCGGCATCTCCGTCCACCTCGACGACCGCGCGAGCTACGACAAGGCGATGGCGGTCTACCTCGGGCGGGTGCCCGCCTACTTCTACCTGGCCTCCGACGGGCCGCAGCCGAAGTACCCGCCGCGCTCCACCATCGACACCAGGAGCGAGCTGATCGACTACTGGCACGGCCAGAGCACCTTCACGGACGGTCTCGCGCAGGAGACCTGCCGGGACTTCGGCCACACCGGCATGGGGATCGCGGCGACGATGCACGTGGCGGAGACCTCGCGCATCCAAGGGCGGGACCTCTACCCGGAGTTCAAGGACCGGTTCCGGCACGCGCTGGGCTTCCACGCCAAGTACGAGCTCGGCGAGGCCGTGCCCGCCTCGCTCTGCGGCGGGAGCCTGGCCAAGGGCCTGGGGCCGGCCACCGAGGTCGGCTACAACGCCCTGCACACCCGGCTCGGCGTCACGATGGAGAACACCCGCAGGCTCACCGAGGGCCGGCGCCCGGCGGGCACCGAGAACCACTTCGAGGCGTGGGAGACGCTGACCCACGCGGACAACCCGAACTGACGGCCGCGCCCGGTACGAACGGTACGGCCGGCGCCGCCGGTCGTACCGGCACGGTGCGGCCCCGCCACCCGGCGGGGCCGCACGCGTGTGGGAGGGCTCAGCCGGCTTCCTTGACCTGGGCCGCCGTCGGCGCGGTGCCGCCGAGGTGGGCCGGCAGCCACCAGGAGTCCTCCGGACCCTTGGGCCGGGCCGGGTAGGCGCTCTGCGCGGCGTCCAGCAGCTCCTGCACCCGCTCGCGCACCCGGCGGGTGATGGCGCCGGCGTACTGGTCGGACGGAGCCTCCAGCGGCTCGCCGACCCGCATCGTCACCGGGATGTGGCTGCGCTTGAGGTCCTTGGGGCGGCCCTTGGTCCACAGGCGCTGCGTGCCCCACAGGGCCACCGGGATCAGCGGGACGCCGGCCTCCTGCGCCATGCGCGCCGCACCGGACTTGAAGCTCTTCAGCGTGAAGGACTGGGAGATCGTCGCTTCCGGGAACACACCGATGATCTCGCCGGAGCGCAGCGAGTCCAGCGCGTGCTGGTACGCCGTCTCACCCTGCGCCCGGTCCACCGGGATGTGCTTCATCGCGCGCATCAGCGGGCCGGACACCTTGTGCCGGAACACCGACTCCTTCGCCATGAAGCGGACGAGGCGCTTCTGCGGGCGCGCGGTGAGCCCGGCGAAGATGAAGTCGAGGTAGCCGATGTGGTTCGACACCAGAACCGCCCCGCCCTTGCGCGGGATGTTCTCGGTGCCCTTCATGTCGATGCGGACGTCGAGGGCGCGGAAAAAGGTGTGTGCGGCGCCGATCACCGGGGGGTAGACGAGCTCAGCCATGGTGGGGAGACCCCGCTTTCTGCCTGGAGGTGTTCCCGGCCGGAAGTTACGGCAGCGTAGGTACGCGGCCATGGGGATCGTGCCCCATACGCGGGCCGCAGGCCAGCCCAGACGCCCGTGCCCGGCGAGATTCTCGTCACGCCGGGAATGCGGCGCACGCGCGGGGCGCTCGGATCAGCGTACGAACGGACCGGGATGATGGACGAGTGCGTTGTACGAGCGGACGTACGACAGCGGGTGTGGACGCGGGTCCGCGGACCTGCGCGGGCAGGACTACGGCGGCGACGGGAGCACGCGTGCACGGGCACGAAGAGGCACGGGCACGAAGGGCACGGGGTGCACGGGGTGCACGAGCGGAACGAGCCGGCCGGGGCGGACGAACGGCACCGGCGGGACGGCCGGAGCGGGGGCGGGCCGCGGCTGGGCGCCGCGGAACTGGGCGCGGAGTTGGGGGAGCGGGCCAGCCTGGTGCAGTTCTCCAGCGCCTTCTGCCAGCCCTGCCGGGCCACCCGCAGGATCCTCGCCGAGGTCGCGGCCATGGTCGAAGGCGTGGCGCACATCGAGATCGACGCCGAGAAGAACCTGGACCTCGTCCGGGCGCTGGGCGTCGAGACGACCCCGACGGTCCTCGTCCTGGACGCGGGCGGCCGGATCGTGCGGCGGGCGGCCGGGATGCCGCGCAAGGCCGACGTGATCGCGGCCTTGGGAGCCGCCGTATGACCCGCGCCGAGGCGCTCCCCGAGGTGCGACCCGAGGCACTCCCCGCGGCGGCCGGAGCGCCGGTGCGCGCGCCCGCACGCAGCGTGACGCGCCCTACATCTGTCCGCTGCGGCTTGACTGTGTACACGGGTGATCGCCAGGCTGGCGACATGCGGTATGAACTCCTGCTTTACCGACGGGGACTCCCCTCGTGACTGCTCCGACGGCTCCCCCTCCCCGTTCCGGCACCGGCCTGCCCGGCTCGCCCGACCTGCTGCGCTCGGTGTTCCGCCGGCACGCGGCGGGCGTTGCCGTGATCACCGCCGAGAGCGGCGGCCGGCCGGCGGGCTTCACCGCGACCTCGCTCAACTCGGTCTCCGCCGACCCGCCGCTCCTGTCGTTCACCATCGGCACCGGATCCTCCAGCTGGCCCGCGGTACGGGACTCCGACCACCTCGGCGTGCACATACTCGGCGAGCACCAGCGGGAACTGGCCGGTCTGTTCGCGCGGAACGGGGCCGATCGCTTCGGTCCGGCGACCGACTGGGCGCCCGGGCCGCACGGGGTCCCGGTGCTGGAGGGCGTCCTGGCCTGGCTGGTGTGCCGGGTGGTGGCGCGGGTGCCCGCCGGCGAGCACCGGGTGATCATCGCGGAGGCGGTGGCCGGGGACCCGGCGGGAGACGCTCTGGGGGACCCGGCCGGGCAGGGCCGTCCGCTGTTGTACCACCAAGGGCGCTTCAACGCGTTGCGCGACTGAATCGTGCCTGTTGGGGTGGGTTGCGGAGGCGTTGGCCAGATCACAGCCCGCCGCCCTTGCAACCTGGCGGCCCCCGCTGTGTACTGACGAGTAACATCCCCTTTGGGGCACGGGCCGCCCCTTAAGGGGTGGCTCCGAGATGGCGCCTATGCTGCCTGAGCAAGGCGGTACCAGAAATGTCGATGCGGTAGGAGAGCCGGCGTGAGCCTGAGGATCGTTGTCTGTGTGAAGTACGTGCCCGACGCCACCGGCGACCGGCAGTTCACCGAGGACCTGACCGTCAACCGCGACGACGTCGACGGCCTGCTGTCGGAGCTCGACGAGTACGCCGTGGAGCAGGCGCTGCAGATCGCCGACGAGGCCGATGACGCGGAGATCACGGTCCTGACGGTGGGCCCCGAGGACGCGAAGGACGCGCTGCGCAAGGCGCTGTCGATGGGTGCCGACAAGGCCATCCACGTCGAGGACGACGACCTGCACGGCAGCGACGTCATGGGCACCTCGCTGGTGCTCGCCAAGGCGATCGAGAAGGCCGGCTACGACCTGGTCATCACGGGCATGGCCTCGACGGACGGCACCATGGGTGTCCTCCCGGCGATCCTGGCGGAGCGCCTGGGGGTCCCGCAGGTCACCCTCCTGTCCGAGGTCAAGGTCGAGGGCGGCGTCGTGACCGGCCGCCGCGACGGCGACTCGGCGAGCGAGCAGCTGGAGGCCTCCCTCCCGGCGCTCGTCTCGGTGACGGACCAGTCGGGCGAGGCCCGCTACCCGTCCTTCAAGGGCATCATGGCCGCCAAGAAGAAGCCGGTGGAGTCCTGGGACCTCGAGGAGCTCGAGATCGAGGCCGACGAGGTCGGCCTCGAGGGCTCCTGGACCGCGGTCGACTCCGCGACCCAGCGCCCGGCCCGTACCGCCGGAACGATCGTCAAGGACGAGGGCGAGGGCGGCAAGTCGCTGGCCGGCTTCCTTGCGGAGCAGAAGTTCATCTAGGCACAGCCTGGCCGGCCGGAAGCTCGTCCAAGAGCTTCGGCCCTCTCACTACGCCCCCTGACCTACTTCGCATGCGCAGGAGCATCCCCCAATGGCTGAAGTCCTCGTCTACGTCGACCACGTCGACGGCGCCGTCCGCAAGCCCACCCTCGAACTGCTGACGCTGGCCCGCCGCATCGGCGAGCCCGTCGCCCTGGCGCTCGGCGCCGGCGCCGAGGCCACCGCCGCCGTGCTCGCCGAGCACGGTGCCGTCAAGGTCCTCACCGCCGACGCCCCCGAGTTCTCCGACTACCTCGTCGTACCGAAGGTGGACGCGCTCCAGGCCGCGTACGACGCCGTGTCCGCCGCGGGTTCCCTGGTCGCCGTGCTCGTCCCGTCCTCCGCGGAGGGCAAGGAGATCGCCGCCCGCCTGGCCGTCCGCATCGGCTCGGGCATCATCACCGACGCCATCGACATCGAGGCGGGTGACAAGGGTCCGGTCGCGACGCAGGCCGCGTTCGCCGCGTCCTTCACCACCAAGTCCGTGGTCTCCAAGGGCACCCCGGTCATCACCGTGAAGCCGAACTCGGCCCCGGTCGAGGCCGCCCCGGCCGCCGGCACCGTCGAGGCGCTCGCCGTCACCTTCGGCGCCCTGGCCACCGGCACCAAGATCACCTCCCGCACCCCGCGCGAGTCGACCGGCCGCCCCGAGCTGACCGAGGCCGCGATCGTGGTCTCCGGCGGCCGCGGCGTCAACGGCGCCGAGAACTTCCACATCATCGAGGCGCTCGCGGACTCCCTCGGCGCGGCCGTCGGCGCCTCGCGCGCGGCCGTCGACGCCGGCTGGTACCCGCACTCCAACCAGGTCGGCCAGACCGGCAAGTCGGTCTCCCCGCAGCTGTACATCGCCTCCGGCATCTCGGGCGCGATCCAGCACCGGGCCGGCATGCAGACCTCGAAGACCATCGTCGCCATCAACAAGGACGCCGAGGCTCCGATCTTCGACCTCGTCGACTACGGCGTGGTCGGCGACCTCTTCGCGGTCGTCCCGCAGCTGACCGACGAGATCAAGGCGCGCAAGGGCTAGATCCCTGTCGCAGGCGCTGACCTGCGGGTAAGTGGTCTCCGGGGCCGTGTGGTGTTTCTCACCGCACGGCCCCGAGTCGTTTGTCCAGGACGGCGGGGGGACCATTGACGGAGTGGAACCCCGTGACTAAATTCTGTAATGCGGATCTAAGATTCCGTGAAGCGGAAAAGAGGAGAGTGCACGATGGGTCAGCAGGAGAAGGTGGCGACGAGCCTCGCAGGCGCGGTCAGCGAGGGCATCAGCGCTTCCCTCAAGCCGGTGGACGCGGAACTCGCGCGCCACTACCCGGGCGACCCCGGCACCCGCCAGCCCATCCACACGGTCTACGTGCCCGGTGACGTCTTCGCCGCGGACACCATCCGCTCCTGGGGCGACCAGGCCCTCGCGGCCCTGGACGAGCACGCCCCGGACGCCGCCACCTTCGCCAAGGTGCTGGGCATCTCCGACGAGCTGGCCGTCCCGGTCTACGACCGCGTCCGCGCCAAGCTCGCCTCCGAGCCCATCGAGGACCTCCGCGTCGACTTCGAGGACGGCTTCGGCGTCCGCTCCGACGAGGAGGAGGACCAGGCCGCCGCCCGCGCCGCCCGTCTCGTCGCCGAAGCGTTCTCCAACGGCACGAACGCCCCGTACATGGGCATCCGCATGAAGTGCATGGAGTCCAACGTCCGCGACCGCGGCATCCGGACCACCGACATCTTCCTCTCCGGCCTGCTCGCGCACGGCGGCCTGCCCGAGGGTCTGGTCCTGACCCTGCCCAAGGTCACGTACCCCGAGCAGGTCACGGCGTTCGTGCAGCTGCTGGAGGCCTTCGAGACCGCCCGCGGCCTGCGCCCGGGCCGGATCGGCTTCGAGATCCAGATCGAGACCAGCCAGTCCATCCTCGCCTCCGACGGCACCGCCGCGGTCGCCCGGATGATCGAGGCCTCCAAGGGCCGCGCCACCGGCCTGCACTACGGCACCTTCGACTACAGCGCCTGCGTCGGCGTCTCGGCCGCCTACCAGTCGAGCGACCACCCCGCCGCCGACCACGCCAAGGCGATCATGCAGGTCGCGGCCGCCGGCACCGGCGTACGCGTCTCCGACGGCTCCACCAACGTCCTGCCGATCGGCACCACCGAGCACGTCCACGAGGCCTGGAAGCTGCACTACGGCCTGACCCGGCGCGCCCTGGCCCGTGCCTATTACCAGGGCTGGGACATGCACCCGGCGCACCTGCCGACCCGCTACGCGGCCGTCTTCGTCTTCTACCGCGAGGGCCTCGAGACGGCCGCCGCGCGCCTGAAGGCGTACGTCGCCAAGATCGAGGGCGACGTCATGGACGAGCCCGCCACCGCGAAGGCGCTGGCCGGCTACCTGGTCCGCGGCCTCGACTGCGGCGCCGTCGGCGCCGAGGAGGTCACCGCCCTGACCGGCCTGACCCGCGCGGAGCTCGACGCCTTCGCCATCCCGCGCCGCTCGGCCACCCTGACGGCGACCGCCTGACCCCCGGTCCGCCCCGGCCCCAGCGCCTGCGCAGCCCCGCCCGGACGATCCCGGGCGGGGCTGCGGCGCGTTCGGCGCCCGGCGGCACCCGACGCGTCAGGAGCCCGGCGGGATTTCGCCCGAGCCGCGGGGGATCAGGCGGGTCGGGAGCTCGATGCGGGCCGGCGGGAGGTCGGCGCCCGCCAGGCGCTGGAAGAGGCGGTCCGTGGCCACGCGGCCCAGCGCCGCCGCGTCTTGGGCGATCACGGTGACTCCGGGGCGCAGCAGGTCGGCGAGCTCGAAGTCGTCGAAGCCGACCAGCGCCACCCGGCCGGGCCGCGCCGCCAGGACCCGTACGACCGTGACCGTCACCCGGTTGTTCCCGGCGAAGAGGGCCGTCACCGGCTCCGGGCCGGACAGCATCGACCGGGTGGCGGCCGCGACGCGGTCGGGGGCGGTCGGGCCGAGGGAGACCCAGGACCCGGCGACCGGCAGGCCTGCGTCCTCCATGGCCGCGCGGTAGCCCCGGAGCCGCTCGGTCGCCGTGTGGATGTGCGGGTGGTCGCCGATGAAGCCGATCCGGCGGTGGCCGCCCGCGATCAGGTGGGCCACCCCGTCCCGTGCGCCGCCGAAGCTGTCGGACAGTACGACGTCCGCGTCGATCCGGCCCGCCGGCCGGTCCACGAACACCGTGGCCACCCCGGCCCGGATCTCCGGCTCGAGATAGCGGTGGTCGTCCCCGGCCGGGATCACCACGAGTCCGTCCACCCGGCGGGCGCACAGCGCGAGCGCCAACTCCCGCTCGCGGTCCGGGTCCTCGGCGCTGGAGCCGTTGATCAGCAGCGCGCCGTGCGCCCGGGCCACCTCCTCCACGGCCCGGTTGAGCGGCCCGTAGAAGGGGTCGGCGAGGTCCTCCAGGACGAGGCCGACGGTCGCGGTGCGGCCCTTGCGGAGCACGCGGGCGCTGTCGTTGCGGCGGAAGCCGAGGGCGTCGATGGCGTCCTGGACCCGCTTCTCCGTGTCCGGTGTGACCCCCGGCTCGCCGTTGACCACGCGCGACACCGTCTTCAGGCCCACGCCGGCCCGGGCCGCCACGTCCTTCATGGTCGGCCGGTTGCCGTAGCGGGGCTCGATCGGGCGGCGGGTGTGCGGCACGGTGGGGAACCTCCGGTGGGTCGGGCGCCCTGGCGGCGCGGACAGGCCTGTGACCTTGAGGATAAGCACTCGGCGGGGGAGCGGGGTTTCCGTGGCAGGGTGGTGCGGGCAAGCCACTGGGGGCATCGGGAGAGGGGTAGACGTGATTGTCTGGATCAACGGCACTTTCAGCGCCGGGAAGAGCAGCACGGCCCGGGAACTGACCGGGCTCCTGCCGGACAGCACCCTGTTCGACCCGGAGTTCATCGGTGACGCGCTGCGCGTGCTGCTGCCGCGCAAGCGCCTCGCGGAGGTCTCCGACTACCAGGACCTGCCGATGTGGCGGCGGCTCGTCGTGGACACGGCGGCGGCGATGCTCGCGGAGCTGGGCGGCGTCCTGGTGGTGCCGATGACCCTGCTGCGGCAGGAGTACCGGGACGAGATCTTCGGCGGGCTGGCGGCGCGCAGGATCGCGGTGCGGCACGTGCTGCTGGCCCCGGCGGAAACGATCCTGCGCGAGCGGATCGCGACGCGGGAGGAGCCCGGGGCGCCGCGGGAAGTGGACCTCCGGGTGCGGCAGTGGGCCTACGACCACATACCGGTCTACCAGCACGCGCTGGGCTGGCTGACGGCCGACGCCCACGTCGTCGACAACGGGGCCCTGACGGTCCGGGAGACGGCGGAGCGGATCGCCGAGGCCGTACGCACCGGCGCCGCCCCGGCCTGTGACATCGTGCAGACCCCGCAGCCGACGCGCGAGACGGTGGCGGCCGGGGTGCTCCTCTTCGACGACGAGGACCGGGTGCTCCTCGTGGATCCGACGTACAAGGCGGGCTGGGAGTTCCCGGGTGGCGTCGTCGAGGCGGGCGAGGCACCGGCCCGCGCCGGGATGCGGGAGGTCGAGGAGGAGCTGGGCCTCGTCCTGGAGCACGCCCCGGAACTGCTGGTCGTGGACTGGGAGCCGCCGGCGCCCCCGGCGGGGTACGGGGGACTGCGGCTGCTCTTCGACGGCGGCCGGCTGCCGGCGGCGCAGGCCGGGCGGCTGCGGCTGCCGGGGCCGGAGCTGCGGGCGTGGAGGTTCGTGACGGAGGAGGAGGCGGCGCACCTCCTCCCGGAAGTCCGGTACGAGCGGCTGCGATGGGCCCTGCGCGCACGGGAGCGGGGCCGCGCGGCGTACCTCGAGGCGGGCCGGCCGGTCCCCCAGGGGGTGTGACCCCGGGCTCCGCGGAGTCCCTCCCTAGGATGATCCGATGGGCCTCTTCGACAGACTGACCGGCACGAGCGGTCCCCGCGCCGGTGCGGCACCGCTCTCCGCGGCGGCGGTACGCACCGTGCTGCTCGCGATCAACGGACCGGGCGTGCCGTACGCGGTGCGCGAGGGCACGCCCGGGGAGCGCGCCGACCTGGTGGCGGAGTGGCACGTCCGGGGGCTGGACCTGAGGCTCAGGACCCGGATGCGCCTGGTCCCGGCGCGGCGCGAGGTACGGGCCGTCGACGAGCAGTGGGACGGGGTGACGCGCGAGTACGGCCGGGGGCCGACGACGACGGTGTCGCGGCAGTGGACGTACGAGCGGGGGCCGGACGGCCGTCGCCGCCGGGTCGAGACGTTGCGCGTCGACCCGCGGGAGATGAGGAACCCCCTGCGGGCCGCGGTCATCGGCGCGGGCTGGACATGGCGCGGAGTGCTGTTCAGGCTGTGACCGGCGGGCCGGAGGCGGCCGTGGCGGAGGAGCCCGCGTCCGGGGCGTCCGGGGCTTCCGTCGCGGCTGCGTCGGTCGCCTTCGCCGCCGAGCGGAGGGTGGCGGCCGTGTCCTCGGTCAGGGGGTCGCCGTGGCCGAAGCAGGCCACCGACGGGGACAGCCCGGCCAGCCGGCGGAAGGAGGCGACGGCCTCGGCGCGGTCCACGTTGAAGACGCCCAGCATCACCCGGCCGACTCCGGCGACGCAGTCACCCGTGAACAGCACTCCGTGCGCGGGCAGATGGACCGCGATGCTGCCGGGGGTGTGGCCCGGGGAGTGGACGACGACGGCGCCGCCGCCGAAGGTGAGTACCTCGCCGTCCGAGAGCTCCCGGTCCACACGGGTCGGCGGGGCCTCGGACACCGTCAAGCCGTGTGCGTACAGCGGCAGTTCCCAGTCCAGCAGCACCGGCTCGGGGACCGGCTGCTCGCCGCGGACCACCGGTGCGTCCAGCCGGTGCGCCAGCACCTGCGCGCCCCAGCGGGCGGCGAGTTCGCCCGCCGCGCCGACGTGGTCGCGGTGGCAGTGGGTCAGGACGATCCGCTCCAGCCGTTCGGGCCGCAACCCGAGGGAGCGTATGGCGTCCTCGATCGCGGCCGCCGACTCGGCGTGGCCCGCGTCGATCAGGGTCAGGTCCGCCCCGTCGCGCCAGAGATAGGCCTGGCCGATGCGGAAGCGGAGCATGTGGAGCCGTTCGGGGATGACTTCGACGAGATCCAGGTCCATCCCCCGAACGTAACCGGGCCGATCCCGCGGAGGGCGGCGATACGCCGGAAGCGGAGTTCGCCCCCGGCGGACCCCATGCGGACCCCCGGCGGATCCTGCCGGCGGTCTTCGGTCGACCGCCGGCAGGATCCGCCGGCCGGCGTCAGGCCCGCTTGGACTCGGCGTAGTTGACGAGGAACAGTGCCTCGGTGACCGAGAGGCGCTCCAACTCCTCCGGGGAGACGCTCTCGTTCACCGCGTGGATCTGCGCCTCGGGCTCGCTCAGCCCGATCAGCAGCATCTCCGCGTCCGGGTACAGCGAGGTCAGCGTGTTGCACAGGGGGATCGATCCGCCCATGCCGCTGATCTGCATCTCCTGGCCGGGGTACGCCGCCTCCATGGCCTTCGCCATCGACGCGTACGCCGGGCTGTCGGTGTCCGCCTGGAACGGCTGCCCCTGGCCGACGACTTCGAGCTCCAGGCGGGCCTGCCACGGGGTGTGCGCCACCAGGTGCGCCTCCAGCAGCTTGATGGCCTGCGCCGTGTCCACGCCCGGCGGCACCCGCAGGCTCACCAGCGCGCCCGCGCTCGCGTGCACCGACGGGGTCGCGCCGACCAGCGGCGGGGAGTCGATGGCCAGCACGGTGACCGCGGGCCGGGCCCACAGCCGGTCGGCGATGGTGCCCCCGCCGATCAGCTCGACCCCGTCCAGTACCTTCGCGTCGGCACGGAAGTCGGCCTCCGGGTACTGGAGCCCCTCCCACACCGTGTCCGAGGAGAGCCCGTCCACCGTGGTCGAACCGTCCGCCGAGCGCAGCGAGGCCAGCAGCTGGATCAGCGCGGCCATCGCGTCCGGGGCGGCGCCGCCGAACATGCCGGAGTGCAGGTTGCCCGCCAGGGTGTCGATCCTGACCTTCAGCAGGGCCATCCCGCGCAGGGTCGCCGTGACCGTCGGCAGGCCCTTGCGGAAGTTGCCCGCGTCGCCGATCACGACGGCGTCGGCGGCCAGCAGTTCGGGGTGGGCCGTCGCGTACTGCTGCAGACCGCCCGTGCCCTGCTCCTCCGAGCCCTCGACGATCACCTTGACGCCCACCGGCACACCGCCGTTGGCCTTCAGGGCGCGCAGCGCGAGCAGGTGCAGGATGAACCCGCCCTTGCAGTCGGCCGTACCGCGCCCGTACCAGCGCCCGTCGCGCTCGGTCAGCTCGAAGGCCGGGGAGACCCAGGCCGGGTCGTCCAGCGGGGGCTGCACGTCGTAGTGCGCGTACAGCAGCACGGTCGGCGCGCCCGCGGGACCGGGCAGGTAGCCGTACACCGACTGGGTGTCGTCGGGGGTGTCGAGGAGCGCCACGTCCTGGAAGCCCTCGGCGCGCAGCGCGTCGGCCACCCAGTTCGCCGCGGCCTCGCTCTCGCTCTTGGGGAACTGTGCCCAGTCCGCCACCGACTGGAAAGCCACCAGCTCGGACAGCTCCTGCTTGGCGCGGGGCATCAGCGAGGCGACGGTCTCGGCGATCGGATGAGACGGCATGGGCACGCTCCTCTTGGGTGCGACGTTGGTGTACGTGTACGCGTCCCGCATTCGCGGGGTGGGCGTATGCGGAGTACGGCGAAAGACTGTCTCGATCCTCGCACAACGGGGCAGGCGGTCTCGCGCCGTAGGATTTCCCCGGCATCGGAGCAACGGCGTGAACCGCAGGATCAGGAGCAGCAGCACATCGTGAGCAGCGACGAGAGCGACAACGGCGACGTACGCGACGCGGCGGCAGGACAGGCCGCCGAGCACACGGACGCGGAGGTGGCCGGGGGGACCGGCGAGGTGTGGGACGTGGTCGTGGTCGGGGCCGGGCCGGCCGGGTCCTCGGCGGCGCACGCGGCGGCGGCCGCCGGGCGGCGCGTCCTGCTGCTGGAGAAGGCGGAACTGCCCCGGTACAAGACCTGCGGCGGAGGCATCATCGGCCCCTCGCGCGACGCCCTGCCGCCGGGCTTCGTACTGCCGTTCAAGGACCGCATCCACGCGGTCACCTTCTCGCTGGACGGGAAGTTCGCCCGGACGCGGCGTTCCAAGCAGATGCTGTTCGGCCTGATCAACCGGCCCGAGTTCGACGCGGCGCTGGTCGCCGAGGCGGAGAAGGCGGGCGCGACGGTCCGTACGGGTACGGCCGTGGCGCGGGTCGAGCAGCACGGGGCCTCCGTGCCCGACCGGCGCACCGTCGCCGTGGTCCTGGCCGACGGCGAGACCGTGCTGGCGCGGGCCGTGGTCGGCGCGGACGGCAGCGCGAGCCGGATCGGCGCCCACGTGGGGGTCGAGATGGACCAGGTCGACCTCGGCCTGGAGGCGGAGATCCCGGTGCCCGCCACGGTCGCCGAGGACTGGAAGGGCCGGGTCCTCATCGACTGGGGCCCGCTCCCCGGCAGCTACGGCTGGGTCTTCCCCAAGGGCGACACCCTCACCGTCGGGGTCATCTCGGCGAAGGGGGAGGGCGCCGCGACCAAGCGGTACCTGGACGACTTCATCGCCCGGCTGGGTCTGGCCGGCTTCGAACCGGCCGTCTCCTCGGGGCACTTGACCCGCTGCCGCAAGCCGGGCTCGCCGCTCTCGCGCGGCCGGGTGCTGGTCGCCGGCGACGCGGCCGGGCTGCTGGAGCCGTGGACGCGCGAGGGCATCTCCTTCGCGCTGCGCTCGGGCCGGCTCGCCGGGGAGTGGGCGGTGAAGGTCTCCGAGGCGCAGGACGCGGTGGACGCGCGCCGCCAGGCGCTCAACTACGCCTTCGCGGTCAAGGCCGGGCTGGGTGTGGAGATGGGCGTCGGCAAGCGGATGCTGACGGTCTTCGAGGCCAAGCCGGGACTCCTGCACGCGGTGATCACCGGCTTCCGGCCGGCCTGGCTGGCCTTCGCCCGGATCACGCGCGGCTCGATGACCCTGGCCGACATGGTGCGTACGTACCCGCTGGCGCGCAAGGCGCTGCACCTGCTCGACGCCAGGCAGGCGCGGAGCCGGGGCGAGGGCGCGGGCGGGGGCCCGGGCCCGGACGAGGCTGCGGGCGCGGGCGCCGATCAGGGAGGGGCCCGGGGCTGAGACCGGCGGACGGCGGACGGCGGACGGCGGTCAGCGGACGGCTGTCGGCCGTCGACGGTCGCTGTCGCCGGTCAGCCGGTGACCGTGATGCGGAAGACCGGGTGGTCGGCCGCGGCCGCGCGGAGCTCGGACTCGGAGGAGTCCGCGGTGACGCCGTTGAAGAACCGGTTGACCTCCCAGCCCCACTTCTTCAGGTAGCCGCGAAGGACCACGGCCTGCTCGGCGGGGTCGGTGAGTTCGGTGACGGTGAAGCTGCGCACCTTGCGGCCCACCCGGAGCTCGCCGCCGCCCGCCGCCCGCATGTTGCGCACCCACTGCGAGTGGCCCCGGGCGGAGACCAGGTACTGCTCGCCGTCCTGGGTGTGGGGGTTCACCGGAATCCGCTGCATCTGGCCGGAGGTGCGGCCGCGCACCGACAGCTCGGCCGTACCGGCCAGGCTGATGCCGATCCGGGCGAGCTTGCCGAGGAGGGCGTTGAAGCGGACACCGACCGGGCCGGCCTGGATGTAGTACGGCTTGGACGCGTTCATGACGGCCTCCGAGGATATGTGGGAGAGCACTGCTCTCGCTTGAGATCAGTGTGCACGGGTCGGCGATCCAAAGCAAGAGCAGTGCTCTCTGAATGGATCGGTGATCCAGTTTTTGGGCGCTGCTCTCGCTCCGTGCCACACTGACGTCCATGAGCACCGTGCGAGGGGCCCGCGAGCGGGCCCGCATCGAAGTCACCGCCGCCATCAAGGACGAGGCGCGCCGCGCGCTCGCGGCCGAGGGCGCGGCCAAGCTCTCGCTGCGCGCCGTCGCCCGCGAGCTGGGCATGGTCTCCTCCGCCCTCTACCGCTACTTCCCCAGCCGCGACGAGCTGCTCACCGCCCTCATCGTCGACGCCTACGACAGCGTCGGCGCCGCCGCCGAGGCGGTCGACGCCCGGGCCCTCGCCGCCGGCTCCGGGCCCCGCGCGCGCTGGATCGCGGTCTGTGAGGCCGTCCGCGCCTGGGCGCTGGAGCACCCGCACGAGTACGCGCTCATCTACGGCTCACCGGTCCCCGGCTACACCGCACCCCTGGACACCATCGGCCCCGCCTCGCGCGTCGGCAACGCCCTCATTGGCATCGTCCGCGCCGCCTACGAGGGCCGGGGCGTCGCCCTCCCGCCGCTCCCCGCCGAGCTGCGCCCCGAAGCCGTCCGGATGGTCGAGGACTTCGCCGCAGGGCTGCCCCCCGAGGTCGCCGCCGCCCTGGTCGCGGCCTGGGCGCAGCTCTTCGGGCTGGTCTCCTTCGAGGTGTTCGGCCAGTTCGCCCGGGTCGTCGAGGACCGGGAGGCGTTCTTCGCGCACGCCGCCGGGCAGTTGGCGCACGGAGTGGGGCTGTCCGCCGTGTGACGGGGCCGCGATTGTTCGCTTGTCAGTTCCTCATACCGAAGCAGAGGATTCGGCTCTGGCGGGCCCGGCGGTCCGTCTAGTGTTCCTCGGGTCGCGCCCCCGTCGTCGCGCCGCCCCGTCGTCCCGTCGTCGCTCGAGGAGCAGTCATGACCCGTGCCGCGAAGGCCGTCTACGCCGTCCTCGCGACCCTCTTACTGGCCGCGCCGGCGCCCGCCGTCACCGCTTCGGCGAGCTCGGGCCGGGCCCCGTCGGCCACCGCCGCCCCCGCACCGGCCCAGGCCGAGACCGTGACCCGGGGTCAGGACCAGGCCCCGGCCCCCCAAGTGATCCCGACACCCCGCAGACCGGGCGTACGGGGCCTGGAGATAGCCGTACCCGCCTACGTCTGGGCCGACGACCCGATGCTCGTCGAACTCACGGCCACCGGCCCGGCCGCCTCCGTCGTCGTCCTCAACCCGGGCAACGGCGACTCCCCGTTCGACGCCCCCTGGCGGGCCCGCGCCGACGCCCTGCGCGCCGGGACCACCGCCACCGGCGAGAAGACCAAGGTGCTCGGCTACGTCCACACCGACCACGGCAACCGGGACGCCGCCGCCGTCAAGGCCTCCGTCGACAACTACCTGAAGACTCCCGACGGCCGCCTCCATGTGGACGGCATCTTCTTCGACGTCGTCAGCCGTGACTGCGGCCCGGCCAATGCCACCCGCGACCACTACGCGGAACTGCGCCGCTACGTCCAGGACACCATGGAGGCGGCCGCCCCCGGCACCCCGGACCTGGTCGTCAACAACCCCGGTACGGCCATCGCCGACTGCTACCTGGAGCCCGGCCACCGCACCGCCGACGTCTTCGTCACCTACGAGGACACCCACGCGGCGTACACCGGCGGCGGTTGGCTCGGCGGCAACGTGTTCAACGGCCTCACCGGCTATCGCGCGGGCGCCGAACTCGACCCGAGCGGCACCGCGTTCTGGCACCTCGTCCACGACGTCCCGGACGCCGCCGCGATGCGCGCCACCCTGCGCACCGCCTTCGAGCGCGGAGCCGGCTACGCCTACGCCACCAGCGCGGAGATGCCGAACCCCTGGAACGCGCGGCCCGGTTGGAAGTTCCGCTCCCAGACGGCGTACGCGTCCACCCTGGGCTGAGGCGACCCCGGCCATCGCGGGCCCGGCTGTCGCGACCCCGGCCGTCGCGGCCCGGGCCCCACTTCGACGACAGGCCTAGCGGCCGTCGTTCTCCGGGCGGCGGGAGAAGCGCCACAGCAGGTGCGTCACCCGGAGCAGGAAGACCGTGCCGGCCAGCGCGCCGCCCGCCGCCGCCAGGGTGCGGCCGGTGCCGGGGGAGAGGTCGAAGGCCAGGGCCGGGCCGTACACCGCCGCGAAGGTGAGCGCGGCCGCGAGGCCGCCGCTGACGAACGCGTAGACGATCTCGATGGTGACCGCGTCCCGGTCCGCCTGACTGCGTCGCCCCATGCGCGCAGTGTCACAGCGTGTGGCGCACCGCCACAAGGGCGGCGCCGGGCCGCCGTTCAGATTCCGGCCGTCTCCGCCCAGAGCCGGGCCAGCTCCGCGTCACCCGTCACACCCGGCCCGGTGAGCGGCACCCGGTTCCACAGCGCCGTGTACAGCCAGGCCGCCTCGCCGGCGAGCGTGCAGTCGGCCGCCTCCCCTTCCACCTCGCCCCGCACCGTCCGGGCCGGCCCCGTGGACAGGTGTACGGTCCACACCGCGCCCGTGTCGGCGGCACGCACCCGCAGCACCCGCGGCTCGGGCGTCCGCACCCGGCTCTTCGGCCGCGCGTGGAAACCGGTCAGCAGCTCGTCCACCCCGTCCTCCGCGAACCCGGGCAGCACCGCCCCGAACGCCCTGCCCAGCGCGGCCTCCGCGTCCATCCGGTGCACGGTGGTCTCATGGGCCTGGCGCCGGGCCCAGAACGCCAGCGGCGACGGCGGGGCCGTCGGCAGGAAGGTCCAGCACTCCACATCGGCCGGCGCCCCGGCCAGCGTCCGCACCAGCGCCGCGTGGCCCTCGCGGAACCAGGCCAGCAGCTCCGCGCCCGCCACCTCCGGCGCGACCGGGAGCGGCACGCGCTCGCTGCGGCCCTCCGCCACGTATCCGGTGGCCCAGCGGTGCACCGAACCGGTGTGCCGCAGCAGATCGGCGACCCGCCACTCGGGGCAGGTGGGCACCACGGCGTCCGTACCGGCCCGTTCGGCGGCCTCGGCCAGCGCCTCGCCCTCGCGGGCCACGGTCTTCACGTAGTCGGTGATCTCCATGGCGGGAGTCTGCCAGCAGGGGCGGACAATGGAGGGCATGGACGGGGAACTCTTCGCGGGCGAGCTCTTCCCGCGCGAGCGGACCGAGGTCGCTCCGGGCGCCGTGCACCTGCCGGACTGGCTGGAACCCTCCCTGCAGAGGGAGTTGGTGGACGCCTGCCGCGCCTGGGCCCGGCCGCCCGCCGGGCTGCGCACCGTGCGCACGCCGGGCGGCGGCACGATGACCGCGCGGCAGGTGTGCCTCGGGCTGCACTGGTATCCGTACGGGTACGCGCCCACCGCCGTCGACGGGGACGGGACGCCGGTCAAGCCGATGCCCGAGTGGCTCGCGCGGCTGGGGCGGGACGCCGTGACCGCCGCGTACGGGAAGGCCCCGGGCCCCGGCTCCGCGTACGGCACCTGTGACACCTGCGGCACCTACGACACCTACGACATCGCGCTGGTCAACTTCTACGACGGCGACTCCCGCATGGGCATGCACCGCGACGCCGAGGAGCGCTCCGAGGCCCCGGTGGTCTCGTTCAGCCTGGGTGATCCATGCCTCTTCCGCTTCGGAAACACGGCCTCGCGAGGGCGTCCGTATCGGGACGTTGAGCTGCGCAACGGGGATCTGTTCGTCTTCGGCGGACCGGTCCGACGGGCCTATCACGGGGTGCCGAAGGTCCTTCCCGGGACCGCTCCGCCCGGCCTCGGGCTGACCGGGCGGCTGAACATCACACTCCGGGTCGGCGGGCTCGGCCGGCAGGCGGCGTCCCAGGGGCTCCGATCATGCGAGGATCGCTGTCATGAACGGCAACGGGGCCCCGCCGCGGGTGGGGGATGTGACCACGGTGTCCGCTGGGACCGACGGGGCTGACGGTACGGCCAGGGCCGAGGGGACGGCCAGGACTGACGGTACGGACAGGACCGAGGGGACGGCCGCGCCGGCACCGGCAGCGTCGACCGCCCCGGCCGTGGCCCCGGCCCCGGTCGCGTACGCCGGCTCCGTGCGGACCAAGCTGGAGCGGGGTCGCGGCGCGCTCGGCCCGGCGCTGGAGCTCGTCCACACCGGCCGGGCCCCGACCCGCGCCGTCCTCACCGCCGAACTCGGCGTCACCCGCGCCACCGCCGGAGCCGTCGCCGCGGAACTGGAGGCGCTCGGCCTGATCCGCGTCGACTCCCGCCCCGGCGGGGCCGGCGGAGCCCAGGGCCGCCCCTCGCACCGGCTCTCCGTGGACGAGGACGGCCCGGTGGCACTGGCCGCGCAGGTGCACTCGGACGGCTTCCGGGCCGCCCTGGTCGGCCTCGGCGGCCGGATCGTGGCCACCGCGCCCGGCCGGGTGCCGGTCTCCGCGGACCCCGCGCAGGTGCTCGGCGCGGTCGTCGAAGCCGGGGCCGCGCTGCTCGCGCAGACCGGCCGGCGCTGCATCGGAGCCGGGCTCGCGGTGCCTTCGGCGGTCGCTGAACCGGAGGGCACGGCACTGAACCCGCTGCACCTTGCCTGGCCGGCCGGTTCCCCCGTCCGGGCCATCTTCGCCGAGCAGGTGAAGGCCGCCGGCATCGACGGCCCGGCGCTGACCGGCAACGACGTCAACCTCGCCGCGCTCGCCGAGCACCGCCACGGCGCCGGCCGCAGCGCGCAGCACCTGCTGTGCGTGGCCACCGGGCACCGAGGTGTCGGCGGGGCGCTCGTCCTGGACGGGCGCCTGCACAGCGGGAGTTCGGGCCTGGCCCTGGAGGTCGGCCACCTCACCGTCAATCCGGAGGGGCGTCCCTGCCACTGCGGCAGTCGCGGCTGCCTCGACGTGGAGGCCGATCCGCTGGCCTTCCTCACCGCTGCCGGGCGCACCCCGGGACCCGAGGTCTCGCTGCTCCAGCAGGCCCGCGACCTGCTGCGCGAGGAGTCCGCGGATCCGGGCGTACGGGCGGCCGTGGAGGAACTGATCGACCGGCTCGGGCTGGGCCTCGCGGGCCTGGTGAACATCCTGAATCCGGACCGGATCATCCTCGGCGGACTCCACCGCGAACTGCTCCACGCCGACCCCGAGCGGCTGCGCGCGGTGGTCGCGGACCGCAGCCTGTGGGGGCGCAGCGGAGGCGTGCCGATCCTGCCCTGCACGCTCGACCACAACAGCCTGGTCGGCGCCGCCGAGCTGGCGTGGCAGCCCGTCCTGGACGACCCGCTCGGGACCCTGGGCGCGGCGGCCTGACCGGTCGCCCGCCCCGCCGGGCGGCGCGGGAGCGCTCCGGCCGGGCGGAGCCTGAGGGGGTGTGTCTCGGGTCTCCGTGGCGTCGCGGGCTCTGGCGCGCACGCTCGCCGCGTTGCCGCAATGTCCGAGTAGCTCCGCGCCACCAGGACATCCCGGCGCCTTGCGATCGCACGCACCAGAGCCCGCTCCTTCTTCCACGGAGACCCCGAGACACACCCCCTACCCGGGCCGCGCGCCGACCGGCGCCGCCGCCGACAGGGCGGCGGAGACGGGCTCGGGGGTGACCGCGACGAGCGGGGCCGGCGCTGGTCCCCGTACGGGCCTGTCGGCCAGGATCACCGGGTGGCGGGCCGGCGCGGCCGGTCCCGGCGCCGCGCGCAGGGAGAACCACACCACCTTGCCCGGGCAGTCGGCCTGCTGCCGCGCCCCCCATGCCTCGCTGACGGCCTCCACGAGCGCGAGCCCGCGTCCGGAGGTCTCCAGGGATCCGGCCTCGACGGCGCGGAGCACCGGGAGGCGCGGATCGCTGTCGTAGACGGAGACCGTCAGCCGGCCGAGGCGGAGCTCGATCTCGACCGTGCAGGTCTTGTCCGGCTGCGCGTGGCGGTGCACGTTGCTGAGCAGCTCCGTCACACCGAGTGCGGCCCGGTCGATGAGTGGATCGAGCTGCCAGTGGCGCAGCTGTGCGGAAACGATTCGGCGGATCTGTCCGATCCGCAAGGGCAGGGCCTGCAGTTCCACCACGCAGTGCCTGCGGGAATGACTGATCACGGCTGCGACTCCCCGACATCAGTGTTACGGGTGCTGCACCCTCGGTGACACCTCCCCAGGGTCACCCACTGTGCGCCCGTGTGCAACCGAATGCGATCGAAAGGGATTCGCATGGATACCCAAAGTGACTGTTTGTGCAGGTGAGCGGGGTACATTGCGAAAGCGGGCGGTGGCGATACGCACCCCTGGAAACACTCGGGACATCGGGAAGTACGAAGGAGCACGGCGCATGAGCACCACCGGTACGACCGCAACGACCATCGACGTCGACCGCAGCGACGCGGACTACCGCGCCTGGCTGAAGGAGGCCGTCCGCAAGGTCCAGGCCGACGCCAACCGGTCCGCCGACACCCACCTGCTGCGCTTCCCGCTCCCCGAGGCCTGGGGCATCGACCTCTACCTCAAGGACGAGTCCACGCACCCGACGGGCTCCCTCAAGCACCGCCTCGCCCGCTCGCTGTTCCTCTACGCCCTGTGCAACGGCTGGATCCGCCCCGGGCGCCCCGTCATCGAGGCCTCGTCCGGCTCCACCGCGGTCTCGGAGGCGTACTTCGCCAAGCTGATCGGCGTCCCGTTCATCGCCGTGATGCCGCGGACGACGAGCCCCGAGAAGTGCCGGCTCATCGAGTTCCACGGGGGCGAGTGCCACTTCGTCGACGACTCGATGAAGATGTACGAGGAGGCCGCGGAGCTCGCCGCCCGGACCGGCGGTCACTACATGGACCAGTTCACGTACGCGGAGCGCGCGACCGACTGGCGGGGCAACAACAACATCGCGGAATCGATGTACCAGCAGCTGCGCCTGGAGCGCTACCCCGAGCCCGCGTGGATCGTGGCCACGGCCGGCACCGGCGGCACCTCCGCGACCATCGCGCGCTACGTGCACTACATGCAGCACGACACCCGCATCTGCGTCCCGGACCCGGAGAACTCCTGCTTCTTCGACGGCTGGACCAACGGCGACCCGCACGCGACGAGCGACTGCGGATCGCGCATCGAGGGCATCGGCCGGCCGCGGATGGAGCCGAGCTTCGTCCCCGGCGCCATCGATCGCATGATGCGGGTCCCGGACGCGGCGAGCATCGCGGCGTGCCGCGCGCTGGAGACGGTGATCGGCCGCAAGGCGGGCGGATCCACCGGTACGGGAGTGTGGAGCGCGCTGAAGATCATCGCGGAGATGGTGGCGGAGGGCCGCACCGGCAGCGTCGTCACCCTGCTCTGCGACCCGGGCGACCGCTACTTGGACAAGTACTACTCCGACGCGTGGGTCGCGGCGCAGGGGCTCGACCTCGCGCCGTACGCGCTGACGCTCGAGACGATGCTGGCGACCGGGGTGTGGCGCGAGCCCTCTGCGTAAAGGTTTCCTCTGGCCGGGCCCCGGTCCGCTGGCTACGCTGTGCGGACTTTGGGCACGGCGCGGCACCGTGCGGCGCGGCGCGGGTACGGGGGCGGGGAGCCATGGCGGAGATCACGGACGGCGT
This sequence comes from Streptomyces sp. ICC4, assembly GCF_003287915.1. Classification (NCBI taxonomy): domain Bacteria; kingdom Bacillati; phylum Actinomycetota; class Actinomycetes; order Kitasatosporales; family Streptomycetaceae; genus Streptomyces; species Streptomyces sp. ICC4. The sequence goes on from NZ_CP030286.1 coordinate 2,706,405, forward strand.
CGGCGTCGGTGGCGGTGGTGGCGGCGAAGCACCGCCCGGGGAGCGGTCGTTGGCCTGCCCCCGGTGCGGCCGGGAGGACCAGGTGCTGGGCGTGCCCGCCGCGTACCTGGGGGCCAAGGCCGAGCTCCGGGAGGACAGCGGGGGCGGCGAGGACCACAAGGTCACGACCCGCGAGGTGAACTCGGCGCTGGGCGAGGCCCTCGCGATCGCCCCGGAGGCGCCGGCCAACGGCGCCACGGGCTGCTTCGGCATGGTCCTCGTCCTCGTGTCGATCGGCACGTTCATCTGGGGAGCGGTCCAGGGGAAGTGGTTCGACCGCGGGGCGGCCACCCGGTTCGTCGCCGAGGCCGGCGGCGGCCACTTCGTGGTCGACCCGCCCCAGACGTGGGTGGGAGTGCTCTCCGGGGTCTCGCTGCTGGTGGGCGTCGCCATGATCGTCACGGCCGGCCGGACCGTACGGGTCTGGCGCCGCCGGACCGAACCGGGACGGGCGGCCGCCGACCGGGTCTGGGCGCAGGGCTGGTACTGCGGCCGGTGCGGCACGGTCCACTTCGCCGGCGAACGGGCCATGGGCCTGCAGGAGTTCCGGACCTGGGTCTGGTCGGCGGGAGGCTACGGGGACCTGGCCGCGCGGCACCCCGCGATCTGATCCGTGACAGGGCCGTGGCGCTGGTGTCGATCGCCAACTTCCTGGGCGCCGGCCACCTCTCCCTGTCCGTCCCCAGAGGCGGACCGGCGGCCACGGGGACCTCGCCGAAGCGAACCCTGCGGTCGACGTGACCGTCGGCCGAGGCCCCTGCGGCCAGTGATCCGCTACTGATCCGCTACTGGTCCGCCCCGCTGCGCTCCGCCAGCCGCCGGTCCAGCGCGCGGACCGCCGTGCGGAAGGAGTGGCCGAGGCCCGGGCGGGCGGCGGCGACGCCGAACCGGTACGGGGCCGTCCCGTCCGTCGCGAAGGTCCACCTCACGTGCGTTCCGGAGCCGGAGGGGGTCAGCCGCCATTCCTCCAACAGGGCCCGCATGCCCGGGGCGTTGGTCTCGTCGACGCGGTACGCGTAGCGCTGCTCCGGATCGGCGGCCATGATCGTCTCCTGGAACCGGACCCCGCCCATCAGCTTGATCTCGCGCCCCGCGCCCCCGTGCGTCGGCCGGGCCAGGGTGACCGCCCGGAACCAGCTCGGCCAGCCCTCCAGCTCCTCGGCCAGTGCCCGGTACACGGTCTCGGGTGCCGCCGTGATCCGGGCGGCGAACGCCAGGCGTACGGGGGCGTCCTCGATGAAGTCCAGCCCCACGGGGCGCAGTCGGCGGGCCATGGCGTAACTCCCAGGGTTGCGGCGGGCATCCGGCGGGCTGCCACCCTAGCTGGCGGTCCGTCAGATGTCCCCGGCGGGGTGTCCGAGCCGTTTCGCGGACCCGGCCCCGGCCGGGACAATGCGGTGCATGCTTATCAGAGCAGCGCACATCGACGAACTGTCCCTCCTGCAGGACATCGAGCGGGCCGCGGGGGAGTGCTTCCGGGCCATCGGCATGCCGGAGATCGCCGACGACGAACCGCTCCCACTGGAGGAACTCCTCGGCTACCGGCGGGCCGGCCTGGTCTGGGTCGCGGCCGAGGGGACGGGCACGGCCGAGGAGACAGGCGCGACCGACGGGACGGTCACAGCCGACAGCACGGGCGCGGCCCACGGGACGGGCGAGGGCACTCCGGTCGGCTACCTCATCGCCGACCGGGTCGACGGCAACCTGCACGTCGAGCAGGTGTCGGTGCATCCCGACCGCGCGCACCGCCGCATCGGGCGGTCACTGCTGGAGCACCTGGCGGAGCGGGCCGCGGCCGAGGGCGCCCCCGCCCTGACGCTCACGACCTTCACCGACGTCCCGTGGAACGCCCCGTACTACGCCCGCTGCGGCTTCCGGATCCTGGACGACAGCGGCCTGGGGACCGGTCTGCGCGACATCCGCGACCGGGAGGCCGTGCACGGCCTCGACCGCTGGCCCCGCGTGTGCATGCGCCGGGACCTGCGCCCGGGCTCCGGGCGGTGAGCGCCTGGCTCTGACGGGCCACCCGCGCTGTGCGCGGGCGCCCCGTCAGAGCTCCGGGAGGTCCGCCGGGAACAGCAGGGTGAGGTCCTCCGTACTCGGCTCCGACAGCTGCGCCACCCGCCCCGCGTGCCGCTCGACCATCGACTCGAAGGTCTGGCGGGCGGTGCGGCCGTTGCCGAAGGCCGGCCCCTTGGGCAGGTCCGTGAAGTACGCCAGCAGCGCTTCGGAGGTCTTCTCGCCGAGGAGGTACTCGTGTTCCTCGGACTGCTGCTCCACGATCCGCAGCAACTCCTCGGGCCCGTAGTCCCCGAAGGTGATGGTCCGGGAGAAGCGCGAGGCGACCCCCGGGTTGACGGTCAGGAAGCGGTCCATCTCCGCCGTGTACCCGGCCACGATCACCACCACCGCCTCCCGGTGGTCCTCCATCAGCTTCACCAGCGTGTCGATGGCCTCGCGCCCGAAGTCGCGGCCGGAGTCCTCGGGAGCCAGCGCGTACGCCTCGTCGATGAACAGCACCCCGCCGCGCGCCCGGTCGAAGGCCTCCTGGGTGCGGATCGCGGTGGACCCGATGTGCTCGCCGACCAGGTCCACCCGGGAGACCTCCACCAGGTGTCCGCGCTCCAGGACCCCGAGGGAGGCCAGGATCTCCCCGTACAGCCGGGCCACGGTCGTCTTGCCGGTGCCGGGGGAGCCGGTGAAGACCAGGTGGCGGCGGACGGAGGCCGCCTTGAGGCCCGCCCGCTGGCGCCTGCGGCCCACCTCGATCATGTCGGTGAGCGCGCGGACCTCGCGCTTGACGCTGTCCAGGCCCACCAGCGCGTCGAGCTGCCCCAGCACCTCGCCGGAACCGCGCCCCGTCGCCGTCCCGTCGCCGGCCGGGTCCGCCTCGTCGGCGGGCCGCTGGGCCGGCAGCGCCGTCCGCTCCGCCGCCGAGGGTCCTACGGGGCTCTGCGCGGCCGAGACCGTACGGATCCCCGCGCGCTCACCGGAGGCCGCCGCCCCCGCGCCGGAGGCCGACTGCGCGGCGAGGCGGGGACCCGACTCGTCGCTCGTGCACTCCTCGGCGACCGGGCCGTCCTCGGCGAACTCGTACCCGCCGCGCGCGCAGCGCTCGGTGTGGCAGCGGTTCAGGCTGGTGCGGCAGCCGTCGATGACGTGGAACCCGAAGCCGGAGCTGCCCGTCACCCGGCACGCGGTGAAGGTGCCGCGCCCGCCCGCCGAGACGTAGAACCCGGCCTCGGCGGGAGAGCTGACCGTGCACCGCTCCAGCGCGGGATCGGCGCCCTTGGTGACGATCACACCGGTCTGGACGGAGTCGATGGTGCAGTTGGCGAGGGTGCCGCCGCTGCCGTGGTCGCGGAACCAGGCCCCGGTCGCCGCCTCCCGGATCCGGCAGTCGTCGAGCTGGGCGGTGGCCCCGTCGCTCACGGAGACGGCGGTGTTGCGCACCTGGGAGAGGTCGCTGTCCACGACGTCGGCGCGCGAACCCCGGTCCAGGACGAACAGCGCGTCCGGTACGTCGTGCACGCGGCAGGAGTCCAGCGAGGCGCTGGCGCCGTCGCTGATCCAGACGGCGGGATAGTCGCCCGTGCTGTCGTGGATCTCGCAGGACTCGGCGACGACGCGGGTGCCCGGGTCCCACACCGACAGGCCGTTGCGGCCGAAGCGGCGGACCGTGGTGCGGCTGAGCGTCAGCACGGAACGGGAGCGCAGGTCCACCGCGTTCTCCGGGATGTCGTGGATGTCGCAGCCGGCGAGGGTGAGCACGGCGTCCGTGTCGAGGGTGACCCCGTCGGCCGTGGTGCGGTGCACCGAGCAGTCGGTGAGCACGGCCGTGGCCCGCGCGGCGATCTGCACGCCGGCGCCCTTGATCTCGTAGACCTCGCAGCCGAGGGCCTCCAGGCCCGAACCGTCGCCGGTCACCCCGATGCCCGCGCCCGTGGCGTGGTGGATCCGGCAGCGCTCCAGCCGGGGGCGGCCGCCCCCGCGCACCGAGACCCCGGTCTGCCCGGCGGCCACCACCTCGCACTCCTCGAACACCCCGCCGCCGCCGTCCAGTACGGCGATTCCGACCCCGGCCGGATTCTCCACCGTGCAGCGCCGGACCAGCGGGCGGGCCCCGCTGCCGCGGACCTCGATGCCGGCCGCCGATCGGGTGCTCACCCGCAGGTCGGTGAGTTCGGGGGAGCCGTCCTCGACGAGCAGCGCGGGCGCGGTGCGGTCCTGGCCCTCCAGGTGGAGGTCCTGGACGACGGCCGAGGCGCGGATGGTCAGCGCGACCCCGTCGAGCGGCGCGATCCGCACCGAGCCCACCGAGCCCTCCGGCCCGCGCAGGGTCACGGCGTGCCGCAGCACCAGGTTCTCCCGGTAGGTGCCGGGCGCGATGGACAGGACGTCGCCGTCGCCCGCCGCGGCGAGCGCGGCCGTCAGCGTCGGATAATCCCCGGAGCGGCGACGCCACCGCGAGGTCCCGCCGTGCGTCACCTGGACCGTGCCCTGAGCCATGGTGCTGTCGTGCCCCCACCCTCGTGTTCGCGTCTGACTGTCCCGGCCGGCGCGGACCGGCCGGTGTGTGCCGTCCGGTGTGTGCCGCCCGGTGTGTGCCGTCCGTGCGCGCCGGTCCCTCGGCGTACCGGGCCGTTCGTGCTCCGGTCCGCTCCACCGTAGCGCGCGCGGGGCCGGTGAGTTGCCAGGTCAGCTGCCCGCGCCCGCCCGGCCCCAGTCCGGTCCCGCCGCGGCCCACGCGCGGTCCAGCCGCATGTACCGCCGATGCATGAGCCTTCGTACGACAAGGCGGCGAACGGTCTCCACCAGAGCGGCGATCACGAGTGCGGCCGCGAGGCCCGCGGCCCCCGCGTGGAAACTCGCCGACGCCGGGTCCAGCGGCTGCCCCACCAGCCGGCCGTGCGTGTCGGTCCATATCCGGAACCGCTCCCCGGGGTGCGGCGGTTCCTCCGCGGCCGGAACCGTCCCCTGGTGGCTGCTGCCGTCGGGCGCGGTCCACGACGCGACGATCTGCGAACGCTGCGGATTCTGCCGCTGCGCCCCCGGATCGGTGGCCGCCCCCGCGGCCGGCTCCGGGGCCGGCCGGACCACCACCGCCGGTACGAGGTAGCGCTCGTGCCGCTGTTCGCGCGCGGCCCGCTGCAGCGTGCCGTCCACCCGCACGCCCGCGGCCCAGCCGACGGCCGGCGCCACGACCAGGACGCACACCACGGCGGCGAACGCCACCCACGCCTCGATGAAATCAGTCCTGCGGCGCAGCGGATTGAGCCGCCAACGCCACACACCCATTGCTGTCCGCACGGTCCGGCTCCCCCAACTTGTGCCAGTCTCCGCCTGTCTGGTCCTACCCTCCCGCATGCCCTGGTCGAGCGCATTCCGGGACTCGCGAGACATGTGTCACCAGGTGCGGCGCACGCGTCTCGAATGATCCAACGGGCAGTTCACGGTGGTTGGTTCCAGGGATTAGCGAGAGCCCCCCGAAGGTGTCATTCCGGGTGGGCTCACCGGCCCTCACTCCAGGACGCGGACCTCGTCGCCGACGCGAACCGTGCCGAGGCGCAACGGCACCAGCAGCCGCCCGAAAGCCAGCGACTTCCCGATCCGCCGGTGCCTGGCCAGCGTCTTGAGCGGTTCCTTGCCGCGCGCCGCCGTCACCTGGTCGGTGGTCGTGACCACGCAGCGCCCGCACTCGCGCACCCCGCGGAAGACGGCGTCGCCGATCGCGATGCGCAGCCAGCCGTCCTCGGCCCACGCCTCGGCTCCGGAGACCACCACGTTCGGGCGGAAGCGGTTCATCGGGAGCGGACCCTCGTCCGGATGGTCCCCCTGGGAGATCAGCTCGTTGAGCGCGTCCAACGAGGCCAGGGTGGTGAGCAGCAGCGGGTAGCCGTCGGCCAGGCTCACGGTCTCCCCGGGCAGGGCGTAAGCGGGATCCACGGGCCGCCGGCCGGCCGGATCGTCCAAGTGCGCCAAGCGCGCCGGCACCCCGAGGTACGCGGTGAACCAGTCGGCCGCGGCGCTCGCCGCGGCCACGGTCTCGACCTTCTTGCCGAAGAGCACCACCGGCTCCAGCGGCCCCGGCTCCGGCACCTCCACCGTCAGGTCCGCCATGCCCGGTGCCGACAGCGCGATCCCGCCGCCCCCCAGCGGACGGGCGCTCGCCAAAGCCAGCCTCGGCTGCTGCCGTTGGGTGATGACCGCACCCTCGCCGTCCACCACGGCCCACCGGCGGTCTCCTGCCAGACCCCAGGGCTCCACGGCCACCTCGTGGGGAGCCGTCCCCGCCACCGATTTCACGGGGTGGACGTGGAGCGCCCGGACGTGCAATTTCGACATGAGGGCATACTGCCATTCGCCCTCAGTGCTTCCGCCGGGACCTCCACGGCGACCTCGTCGAAGCGTTCGTCGGAGCGCTCGCCGCGAGCGCGCCGGTCAGTACCCGCGCCCCTGCTGGTACGGACGGCCGTACGGGTCCTCGTACGAGGCGGCCGGGACGGGCGCGGGCTGCGCCTGCATCGGACGCGGCGCGGCCGGGCGCATCGCCTCGTAGCCGGTGCCCGTGGCGACCGGGCGGGGCTGCTGCGGCTGGGGCTGCGGGACGTAACCCGTGCGCGCCGCGAACTGCTGCTGAGGGATGTACGGCGCGGGAGCCTGCTGGAGCGGCATCGGCTGCTGCATCTGCCCCATTTGGGTCATCTGGGCCATCTGCGGCATCGGCTGCGGAGCGGACTGCTGCTGGTACGGGTAGCCGTACGCCGGGACCTGGCCGTGCTGCTGCGAGACGGCCGGCGGGAGCGCGGCCGGCAGCGCGGGCAGGGCGGACGGCAGAGCCGGGAGGTACCCACCGCTCGAGTAGCCGGAACTCGGCGAGTCGTAGGCGGCCGGGACCCGGATCGGGGCGATCTGCGGAGTGCCGCGTTCGGCGACGAGGGAGTCGTAGATAGGGGTGTCCGGGAAGGAGGGCGCGGAGTAGTAACCGCCGCCATAAGTGGAGCGGGGGGAGGTCATGGACCTAAGTTAAGCCCACGACTTCACCGGGTCCATAGCGAGGTGCCCCCAACACCGCCCTGACCTGCATATTCGCAGGTCAGGGCCACAGGTTTCACTTCTTCTTCACGTGCACGATTCGTCACTTCCACCCCGTCTTGCGCCTACTCGTACTCACCGGTTGGGTGCGGGGCCGGAGGCGTCCCGCGGCGTCCTGACAGAGAGTCACAAACTGGTGACCTCGGATGACATGGTTTCGGGTGGGGACGACCGGTTTCAGGCGTCGCCGGGGCGGGCATAGGTACGGCCTTTCCATGCCGCTCCGCGTCCGCGGTAGTGCTGCACGGCGGAGTCGAGGGTCATCAGGAGGTAGAGCAGCGCGGTGAGCGGGAGCAGCGGCGCGAGCGCGAGCGGTTGGCGGTAGTAGCGCAGCATCGGCACGTAGGTGGCGGTCATCAGCAGCCAGGCCAGGCCGCCGGCCCAGGCGACATCGGGCCGGCCCGCGGCCAGTCCGGCGAACAGGGCGGCGGGCGGCACGAGGTAGACGAGGGCCAGCCCGGCCACCGTCCCGGCCAGGAGCGCGGGCTGGTGGCGCAGTTGCGCGTAGGCGCTGCGCGAGACCATCCGCCACAGGTCCGCGAGGGAGGTGTACGGGCGCACGCTGTCCACCCGCTCCGCGAGGCCGAGCCAGATCCGCCCGCCGGTGCGCTGGACCGCGCGGGCGAGCGAGACGTCGTCGATGACCGCCTGGCGGATCGAGTCCGGCACCCCGGCCCGCACGGCCGCCCCGGTGCGCAACAGGACGCACCCGCCGGCGGCGGCCGCGGTGCGGGAGCCCGGACGGTTGATCCAGCGGAAGGGGTAGAGCTGCGCGAAGAAGTACACGAAAGCGGGGACGATCAGCCGCTCCCAGACGCCGACGGCACGCAGCCGGGCCATCTGCGAGACGAGGTCGAGGCCGGCCGTCGTCGCGGCGGCGACCAGCTCGCGCAGGCTGTCGGGCTCGTGGGCGATGTCGGCGTCGGTGAGGAGGAGGAAGTCGGGCTCGGCGGGAGCGCCGCCGGGGGAGGTGTGCGCGGTACGGGCGTACTCGATGCCGTGGCGCAGCGCCCAGAGCTTGCCGGTCCAGCCGGGGCCGGGCTCGCCGGGGGAGACGACGGTCAGGGGGAGCCCGGGATGCGCGAGCGCGAGCCGCCGGGCGAGGTCGGCCGTGCCGTCCGTGCTCCCGTCGTCCACGAGGACGACCTCGGCCTCGCCGGGATAGTCCTGCGCGAGCAGCGAGGGCAGGCTCAGCGGCAGCACCTGCGCCTCGTCCCTGGCCGGGACGATGATCGCGACGGACGGCCAGTGCGCGGGTGCGTGCCGGGGCGGCAGCCGGGTGTCGGTCCGCCAGAACATGCCCTGGCCGAAGGTGAGCCAGAGCCAGACGACGAGCGCCGCGCAGGCCGCGGCGAGGAGGAGACCCATTCCGGCAGTGTGCCGGGAACGGCCGGGCGTGCGGTGCCGGGAATCGCCGGACGTGACGTGTCGGAACACCGCTGTCCTCGGCTGTCCTCGGCTGTCTGCGGCCGTCTTCGGCCGTCTTCGGCGCGCGGGTGCGCGGAGCCCGCGGTGCCGCCGCCCCGGGCCGGGTCGGGGCATCGATTAAGGTGACGAGGTGAAGATCGCCCTGATGGACTCCGGCATCGGCCTCCTCGCGGCGGCCGCCGCGACGCGGAGGCTGCGCCCGGACGCCGAGCTGGTGCTGTCCTGCGACCCCGACGGGATGCCCTGGGGGCCGCGGACCCCGCAGGACCTCACCGGCCGGGCGCTCGCCGTCGCGCGCGCCGCCGCCGCGCACCGGCCGGACGCGCTGATCGTCGCCTGCAACACCGCCTCCGTGCACGCACTGCCCGCGCTGCGCGCCGAGCTGGAACCCGGCATCCCCGTCATCGGGACCGTGCCGGCGATCAAGCCCGCCGCGGCCGCCGGGGGCCGCGTGGCCATCTGGGCCACCCCGGCCACCACCGGCAGCCCCTACCAGCGGGGCCTGATCCGCGACTTCGCCGACGGGGCGCGCGTCACCGAGGTGCCCTGCCCGGGTCTGGCCGACGCCGTGGAGGCAGGGGACGAGGCCGCCGTCGTACGGGCCGTCGCCGCGGCCGCCGCGCTGACCCCGGCCGACGTCACCGACGTGGTGCTCGGCTGCACGCACTACGAGCTGGTCGAGGCTGCGATCCGGGCCGCCCTGGACCGCCGCACCGGGGGCGCCGCGTTGGTGTTCCACGGCTCCGCCGAGCCCGTCGCCGTCCAGGCGCTGCGCCGGCTCGGCGCCCGGCCCGAGCCCGGCCTGCCGCGCACCGGCGGCCTGACCGTCCTGCTCAGCGGCCGCCCCGGCGCGCTTCCCGGGGCCGCCCTCGGATACGCCGAGGGCCGCCTCCTCGCCGGCCGGAGCGCAGCGGTCCGGGGATGACCCGGCTGCGGGCGTCCCGGCTCAGTGCGACCCGGTCACCCGTCCGCCCAGTGCGCCCCGTCCGCCCGGTCCGCCCCGTCCGCCGCCACCCGGGCCGCTCCGGCCTCCGCGAGGCGCCGGGCCAGGTCCTGTAGGTCGGCCGCGTCCAGGACACGGTTCCCGAAGCCGGGCAGGGGCACGTGCAGCGGTGCCGTCCAGGCCTCCGGAACCGCCGCCCGGCCGTACCGGGCCCCGGCCAGGACGCCGGTGACCGCCGCCACCGTGTCGGTGTCACCGCCGAGGTCCACGGCGGCCCGTACGGCCTCGGCGAAGCCCGTCGTGGTGCGCAGCGCCCACACCGCCGAGCCCAGGCAGGGCCAGACCGCGCCGTTGAACTCGGTGGCCAGGTCCGGGTGCCAGTCCGGGGCGAGGACCCGGGCGTACCGCTCGCGGTGCTTCGGGTGCACCTCCTCCAGCGTCGCCGGGAGGGCCGCCAGCGGATCGTCCCCGTCCAGGGCCACGCGTACGAGCTCATGGAGGACGGCCGTGCCCTCCCAGGCGGCCCGGTCGCCGTGGGTGAGCGCGGCGATCCGCCGGGCGGCGTCCATGGTCGACTCCCGCCCCGACGGGGCGAAGTACACCGCCGAGGTCGAGGCCCGCATCAGCGAACCGTTGCCCGCCGCCCGCGCGTTGATCTGGAAGTGCAGGGCGGCGGCCAGGTTCCAGGGCTCGCCGTTCGTCAGCACGTCTTCCGTCTGCAGACCGATGTCCTTGGGGTCGCCCGCCGCCCAGCGCCGGAACCGGCCGAAGACGTCGGAGAGTTCGAGCCCGCCGCACTCCAGCAGGGACTCGGCCACCAGCACCGCCATCTGCGTGTCGTCGGTCGCCTCGCCCGGATCCCAGCCGCCGCCCCCGCACATCTCCTGGCCGCGCGCGGCCAGCTGCCCGGCGGGGCCGAACTCGTAGGGAGCGCCGAGCGCGTCGCCGGCCGCCGAGCCGATGACTGCTCCGACGGCGCGGTCGAGCCGCGTGGTCATGAGTGCTCCTCGTGCTCGTCGTGTTCGTGGGGTTCGGGGCACACACGGGCCAGGAGGCCGCGGGCGAAGGAGTCCAGGTCGTCCAGCCCGGCCGCGGCCAGCGTGTCCGGCGCCCCGGTCAGCAGGTGGGACACCGCGCCGTGCAGGGCGAGGGTGAGGGCGCTCGCCCGCTCCGGCCCGGCCGGCAGTCCGGCGGTGCGCAGCAGATGGCCGTACGCGGCGAAGTCCGCGGCCGCGATCGGGTCCAGCAGCGCGGCCAGCCACGGCCGCCGGGTCGCCTCGGCCTGGAGCTCCAGGTACGCCACGACCCGCGGCCTCCCCGGCCCGGCCGCGTCGCGCAGCAGTCCGGCGAGCAGCGCCGCGAGCGCGGCCCGGTCGGCGGGTCCGGAGCCGGAGCCCGCGAGCAGTCCGGCGAGGGCCCGGTACCGCTCCAGGCAGCGCTCGGCGACCGCGCGCAGCAGGGCGTCCCGGGTCGGGAAGTAGTTCTTGGCCGTGCCGAGCGGCACATCGGCCGCCGCGTCGACGGCCCGGTGCGTCAGCCCCCGCCCGCCCGCCCCGGCGAGCACCACGACGGCCGCGTCCCGCAGCCGGTCCCTTCGGTCCTGGTTCACGTTGCCAGCCTAACCACGTCCGTGGTACCACAGGTGTAGCACCACGGCTGTGGTGGTTGGTGACGGGGTGAGGGGTGCGCCATGGACACGAGTGCGGCGGGTGCGGAAGCGGGAGCGGACGCCGGTTCGGACGCCGGTTCGGACGGGGGCTCGGCGCTCGTCGTCGGCGCCGGGGTCGGCGGGCTCGCCACCGCCATCGGCCTGCGCCGCGCCGGATGGACGGTGACCGTCCTCGAGCGCCGGGCCGCGCCGGAGCGCTACGGAACCGCCTTCGGCATCCACCCCACCGCCCAGTCGGCCCTGGACCGGCTCGGTCTCGGCGCCGCGCTCCGGGAGCGGGCGGTCCCGTACCGGGACGCGCGGATCCGGCGTCCCGACGGCCGGGTGCTGGCCGCGCTCCCGCTCGAGCGGATCGAGCGCAAGGCGGGCCGGCCCGAACTCCTCGTGTCCCGCCCCCACCTGATCGACGCGCTGCTCGCCGAGCTCGACCGGCTCGGCGGCACGGACATCGCGTACGGGTGCCCCTACGATCCCGGGGCCCCGGGCGGCGCCGACCTGCTCGTCGGCGCCGACGGCATCAACAGTGCGGTCCGCGCCGCCCGCTTCGGCGCGGCCAGCGCCCCGCGCGAGCTCGCCGAGGCGGCCTGGATCGGCATCGCCGGATTCGAGACCGGCGTCTACGGCGAGACCTGGGGCCGCGGCCGCTTCTTCGGGATGACCCCCGTCGAGCCCGGCCGCACCAACTGGTACGCCACCGTCCCCGGGGCCACCACCGCGCGGGAACTGCGGGCCGCCTTCGCCGACTGGCACGACCCGATCCCGCGCGTGCTCGCCGACACCGACCCGCAGACCTGGATCCGCTACCCGATGCGCCACCTCCACCCGGCGCTGCCCTCCTTCACCCGCACGGCCGGACACGGGCCCGTCGCGCTGGTCGGCGACGCGGCGCACGCCATGACCCTGAACCTCGGCCAGGGCGCGTGCACCGCGCTCCTCGACGCCGAAGCGCTGGCCCGGGCCGTCGCCGCCCACGGACCCGGTGGCCTGCCCGCCGCGCTGCGCGCGTACGACGGTGAGCGCCGCCGCAGCGCCCAGCGGGTGGCCCTCGGCTCCAGGACCCTGCACCGCTTCATGACGGCCCGCCGCCCGGCCTTGCGGGACGCGCTCGTCGGCCTCCTCCCCAGCTAGGGGGGTGGTCCGCGGCTCGCCGCCGGACCCGGGCGGGCGAGGGCGGTGGCGTGCGGGGGGAACGTGAGTACGCTGCTACACATGACGGTTCACCCCCCGGGTCCGCTCTGGACTGGCCGGGCCTCCAACCGCGTGCAGTGGCTGCTCGCCGCGGCCGGTGCGGCCTGCCTCGCCCTCGGCGTCGAGCTGGCCGTGGACCACGCCGGGGACGTCGGCATCGTCGCGCTGCTCATGGCGGTGATCGGCTGCCTCGCCGCGGGCCTGCTGATCCTCTTCGGCACCCTGGCCTTCGTGCACGTCGCCGTCACCGTCGACGCGGAGGCGGTGGAAGTGCGCTGCGGCCACATCGGAGTGCCGCGCCGGAAGATCCGGCTCGCCGAGGTGGCCTCCGCCGAGTTCGTCCCCCGGATCACCCCCCAGCAGTGGGGCGGCTGGGGCTACCGCTGGCGCCCCGAGAAGGGCACCGCCGTCATCGTGCGGCGCGGCGAGGGCGTGGAGCTGAGGCTCGGCGACGGCAAGCTCTTCACCGTCACGGTGGACGACGCCGCGAACGCGGTCCTCGTGATCCGCACCCATCTGCGGTCCCTCGCCCACTGATCCGGACGCGGGCCGGGACCCGAGCGCGGGCACCGGCCCGGGCACCGACCCGGCGCCCCGGGCTGCGACCCGGGCTGCGAGCCACCCGACGCATCACCCGACGCACCACCCGCCGGGCCGTCCGCCGGCACAGGCCGGGGACGTACACTCCGCCAGATGAGCAGCAGTGCGACCCGCGCGGCCGGAAACGAGCCCCCGAAGCCCGTCAGCCGGCCCGAAGCGGAAGCGGAATCAGTGACCCGTTCCCCGGAGTCCCCCGCGCGGCGGTGGGCCGAGCGGCTGGCGCGCCCCGCCCTCGCCGCCCTCTCCGGCGTGCTGCTCTACCTCAGCGACCAAGGGGCCAGGGGGCCCGTCCCACCCCCGTAGGACGGGCCCCCTGGCCCCTTGGTCTGTGTGTCCGCGCCTCGGCGGGGACTACGCGACGAGGTCCTCGAAGGACTCCGCCTCGTCGCGGCCGAAGCTCAGCGCCTCGTCCTCGCGCATCCGCCGCAGCGAGCGCCAGATGCTCGACTTCACCGTGCCGACGCTGATGCCCAGGATCTCCGCGATCTCCGGGTCCGTGCGGCCCTCGTAGTAGCGCAGCACCAGCATCGTGCGCTGCGGCTCCGGGATGCGGGTGAGCGCCTGCCACAGCACCGCGCGCAGCTCCGTACCGCCCATCGCGTCGGTGTCCGAGGCCGTCTCCGGGAGCTCTTCAGTCGGGTACTCGTTCAGCTTGCGCCGGCGCCAGGCGCTGATGTGCAGGTTCGTCATCGTGCGCCGCAGGTAGCCGCCGACGGCCGCCTTGTCGCTGATGCGGTCCCAGGCGCGGTACGTGGAGAACAGCGCGGTCTGCAGCAGGTCCTCGGCCTCGTAGCGGTCGCCCGTCAGGTGGAAGGCGGTCGCGTAGAGGGCGGACCGGCGCTCCTGGACGTACGCCGTGAACTCGGCCTCGGAGTCGCAGGACGGGTTCGCCGTGCGCTGCGTGGGAACGGAGGGGCGCTCGTAGGTCTTCGCGTCGATGGCCACCACGTGCGCCGGCCGCCGGGAAGGGGCCGTCGCCGTACGGACGGCCGTCCGGCGGTTCACATCGTGCAGCCGCGTGACAACCGCGCTGGTCGTGGTGCTGTGCAGCGTGCTCATCTCGCGCCCCCCGTCGTGGAGTCTGTCTCTTCGTTGCTAGAAGACTGCCCGCCCGACATAACCGAGGTGTCCTTCGACTGTCACAGGCCTGTCACAGGGTCCCGCCGGGTCCCGGCCGGCCCGCCGCCGGCACCCTCCCGGACCCCCGCCCGGGATTGGGGACGCAGGGCGGTCGAAGTCCGGAGGGGCGATGGGACAGAATGAGCCCGTGCCCTTCCTGTTGCTCATCGAGGACGACGACGCCATCCGCACGGCCCTCGAACTCTCCCTGTCACGCCAGGGCCACCGTGTGGCCACCGCGGCGACGGGCGAGGACGGCCTGAAACTGCTCCGCGAGCAGCGGCCGGACCTCATCGTGCTGGACGTGATGCTGCCCGGCATCGACGGCTTCGAGGTGTGCCGGCGCATCCGCCGCACCGACCAGCTGCCGATCATCCTGCTGACGGCCCGCAACGACGACATCGACGTGGTGGTCGGCCTGGAGTCCGGAGCCGACGACTACGTCGTCAAGCCCGTCCAGGGGCGGGTGCTCGACGCCCGCATCCGGGCCGTGCTGCGCCGCGGAGAGCGCGAGTCCACCGACTCGGCCGTCTTCGGCTCGCTGGTCATCGACCGGTCCGCCATGACGGTGACGAAGAACGGCGAGGACCTCCAGCTCACCCCGACCGAGCTGCGGCTGCTCCTGGAGCTCAGCCGCCGGCCCGGCCAGGCGCTCTCCCGCCAGCAGTTGCTGAGGCTCGTCTGGGAGCACGACTACCTCGGCGACTCGCGCCTCGTGGACGCCTGCGTCCAGCGGCTGCGCGCCAAGGTCGAGGAAGTGCCCTCGTCCCCCACCTTGATCCGCACGGTCCGGGGCGTCGGCTACCGACTGGACTCCCCTCAGTGATCAAAGCCCTGTTCGCGGGCCGGCGCTGGACCAGCCTGCGGCTTCGGCTCCTCGTCGTGTTCGCGCTGGTCGCCCTGACGGCCGCGGTCTCCGCGTCCGGGATCGCGTACTGGCTCAACCGCGAGGCGGTTTTGACCCGTACCCAGGACGCCGCCCTCGGGGACTTCCGGCAGGAGATGCAGAACCGGGCCGCTTCGCTGCCGGCCGACCCGACGCAGGACGAGCTGCAGCACACCGCCGAGATGATGGCGGGCAGCAGCCCGGGCTACAGCGTCCTGCTGGTCGAGGAGCTGGGGGACGGCCGCAAGGTGTCCGGCGCGGCCGGTCCCGACGCCTTCTCGCTGGCCGACGTGCCCAAGGCGCTGCAGCACGCGGTCGACGACCGGCAGAAGACCACCTCGGCCAACGACGCCGAGTACCACATGTACTGGCAGCGGACGAAGCCGCACGGCAACCCGTACCTGGTCGGCGGCACCCGGATCGTGGGCGGCGGGCCGACGGGCTACATGTACAAGTCCCTCGCCCAGGAGCGCGACGACCTCAACGCCCTGGCCTGGTCGCTGACCATCGCCACCGGGCTCGCGCTGCTCGGCTCCGCGCTCCTGGCGCAGGCGGCGGCCCGTACGGTGCTCAAGCCCGTGCAGCGGCTCGGCGACGCGGCGCGGCGGCTCGGCGAGGGGGAGCTGGACCACCGGCTCGAGGTGTCGGGAACGGACGAACTCGCCGATCTGGCGCACACCTTCAACAAGACGGCCGAGGCGCTGGAGAAGAAGGTCGCCGACATGAGCGCGCGGGAGGAGTCCAGCCGGCGGTTCGTCGCGGACATGTCCCACGAACTGCGCACGCCGCTGACGGCGTTGACGGCGGTCGCCGAGGTGCTGGAGGAAGAGGTCGACGACCTCGATCCGATGATCGCACCGGCGGTGGCGCTGGTCGTGAGCGAGACCAGGCGGCTGAACAACCTGGTGGAGAACCTGATGGAGGTCACCCGCTTCGACGCGGGAACGGCGCGCCTGGTGCTCGACGACGTGGACGTCGCCGACCAGGTCACGGCGTGCATCGACGCGCGCGCCTGGCTCGACGCGGTCGAACTCGACGCGGAGCGCGGGATCGTGGCGCGGCTCGACCCCCGGCGCCTCGACGTGATCCTGGCCAACCTGATCGGCAACGCGCTCAAGCACGGCGGGTCGCCGGTGCGGGTCTCCATCACGGTGGAGGGGGAGTGGCTGGTCATGGCGGTACGGGACAACGGGCCGGGCATCCCCGAGGAGGTGCTGCCGCACGTCTTCGACCGGTTCTACAAGGCGAGCGCCTCGCGGCCGAAGTCGGACGGCAGCGGTCTGGGCCTGTCCATCGCGATGGAGAACGCGCACATCCACGGTGGCGACATCACCGCGGAGAACGGGGCGGAGGGCGGCGCGCTGTTCACGCTGCGGCTGCCCGTGGACGTGGGGAAGGTGATCGCCGGTGACGAGGCGTAGCGCGGCCGCGCTGGCGGCCCTGGGCCTGTTCGCGCTGGGAGCCCTGCCGGGGTGCGGGATCCGGGCGACCACCGTTCCGGTGGACGTGGGCGCGGCCCCCTCGCGGGTGTCGTGCAAGACCCCGGCGGCCACGCCGGCCGGGACGAGCGGGGTGCAGGGCATCCGGGCCACGGTGGAACTGGTCTGCGGGGCCCAGCTCGTCGGGGTCGAGCGGCTGGTCCCGGTCCCGGAGAAGAGGCCGTCCCGGGACGCGATGGTGCTGGTCGGCCAGGCCCTGCTGGAGGCGCTGCAGCGGGAGCCCTCGGCGGAGGAGCGGGAAGCTGGCTTCTCGACCGAGGTGCCGGCCGGGCTGCTGGCGGTGGCGCCGAGGGCGGGCGACCCGGCGGGCACGGTGCGGCTCAGCCGCAAGCCCGAGGACCTGCCGCCGGTGGCGCTGTCGCAGATCGTGTGCACGTTCTCTTCGAGCGACGCCGTGTCCGCGGGGCCGGGACCGGTGGTGCTGGGCGGGCCCGACTCGGATCCGCCGAGGGCGTGGGAGTGCAGTGACGCCGTCCGCTCGCGGCCCGAGGCGGTCCCGACGCTGGGCGACGTGGTCCTCCCGAAGCCTTCCTGAGGCGCCGCCGGCGGACGGCGGGGCCCCGTCCGGCCGGCTTCAGGGGAGGCGCGGGCCCGTGAGGCAGGCCGTCAGTTCCTCCACGAAGGCGGCCTGGTGGGGCGGGAGGGGGCCGGGGCGCGTGGCGCAGAACCAGGTGCGGGTCAAGGGCCGGGCCCCGATGCGGACCAGGGCGAGGCCGTGCGAGGACGCGTACGGCGCGGCCACCCAGTTCGGCAGGATCGCCACGCCCTGCCCGCCCGCGGCCATCTCGATGACCAGGTCGGTCACCAGGGGCATCGTGGTGATGCGGGCCGGCCGGGCGCCCGGCGGGATCGGCAGCGGTTCCGAGGGGATGCGGCTCTGGTCGTAGACGTCGTAGAGGACCAGGTCCACGCCCGTGAAGTCGCGGGCCGTCACGTGCGTGCGGGACGCCCAGTGGTGTCCGGCGGGCACCACGGCCACCATCTCGTCCTCGAACAGCGGGCGCAGGCTCACCCGGTCCATCTGCGTGTCCGGCTTGGTGACCAGGGCGACGTCGACGAGGTCGGCGAGGAGGGCCGGGATCGGCGCGTCGTCGGGGACCGTGACGATCCGCACCTCGGTGTCCGGCTCCCGCTCGCGGAACGCGCGCAGCACGGGGGGCAGCCACGGGAAGGTGGTGCTGCACTGCGCGGCGAAGCGCACCCGGCGGTCCCTGCCGTCACGGATGTCCCGCAGGTCGCGGGTGGCCGACTCCAGTTCGCCGAGGACGTGGCGCGCGGCGACGAGCATCCTGCGGCCGGCCGGGTTCGGGACCAGGCGGCGGCCCGCGCGCTCGAAGAGCCGCATGCCCAGCCGGTCCTCCAGCCGGGTCAGGCGCTGGCTGAGGGCGGGCTGGCTCACGAAGAGCCGCGAGGCGGCGGCGGTCAGCGAGCCGCTCTCGGCCATCGCCTCCAGGAGCTGCAGGTCGCGCAGGTCGACATCCATAACCGTGGATTATCACATGCTTCAAAATCGGTCGTGGTGTGATGAGTTGAACGGTCATACGTTTCTGGTGTCAGCGAGAAGCGCCGATCGGTGAACCAACCGGTCGGATACGAAAGGCACCCGAACCATGTCCGACGCCATGACCGACGCCATGACCGACAGCGCCGCCGCCCACGGCACCCGTACCGCCCTCGTCACGGGCTCCTCCAGCGGCATCGGGCTGGACATCGCCCGCGCCTTCCTGGACCGGGGCGCCAACGTCGTCCTCAACGGTCGCGACGCCGGCCGCCTCGCCAAGGCCGCGGCCGTCCTCGGCCGCCCGGAGCGCACCGCCTGGGTCGCCGGGGACATCGCCGACCCGGGCACCGGCGAGGCCCTCGTCCGGACCGCCCTCGACCGCTTCGGGAGCGTCGACGTCCTCGTGAACAACGCCGGGACCTTCGAGTCCAAGCCCTTCACCGAGGTCACCGAGGAGGAGCTGGACGGCTTCCTGACCCACAACCTCAAGGGCACCTACCTCACCACCCAGGCCTTCGTACGGGCGGTGCGCGCGCAGGGGCGCGGCGCCGGAGTCGTCAACATCGGCACCGTCCTGGTGGACCACGGCCTGGCCGGCTTCCCGGCCTCGGCGCCGGTGGCGAGCAAGGCCGGCGTGCACGGGCTGACGGTCAGCCTGGCGGCCGAGCTCGCGGCCGACGGCATCCGGGTCAACCTCGTGGCGCCCGGCATCGTCCGCACGCCGCTGCACGAGGGCTCCGACGTGGACGCGTACGGGGGCCTCGCGCTGCTGAACCGGGTCGGCGAGGTCGCGGAGATCTCGCAGGCGGTCCTCTACCTCGCGGACGCGGAGTTCGTCACGGGCCACGTCCTGCGCGTGGACGGCGGCCATGTCACCGGCCGCTCCTGAACGCCCCGCCCCCGCTCCCCGCATCCCGAGAGGACCCGCACCGTGCCGTACGTCAATGTGAAGATCACCCGCGAGGGTGCCACCGCCGCCCAGAAGGCGGAGATCATCGCCGGGGTCACCGGCCTGCTGGTCGACGTCCTCGACAAGGACCCCGCCACCACCTTCGTCGTCATCGAGGAGGTCGACCTGGAGAGCTGGGGCGTCGGCGGCCTGCCGACCGCGGAGTACCGCCGCCGCGCCCAGACCCGGGCCGCGCGGCCGGCGGCCCCGGCGCCGCCGTTCAACCCGTACGCCGGCTGACCGCCCCGGCAACGCCGAACGGCCCCGGACCAATGGGTCCGGGGCCGGTCGGGACTCGGGGGCCGACGTCGTGCCGACGGGTCGCCGGACGGAGTCCGGCGCAGCGCCGCGAAGCCGGAGAGGCCCGCCAGGGCCGAGCCGTGCGAGCGGCACGGGGAAAGTCAGATGCCGGCCGCCGCCGCGAGGTCCTTCTTGATCGCGTCGAGCACTTCCCGGCCGCGCGCGCGGGCCGGTTCGAGGTCCGAGGCCTCCGCCACCGGGACCACGACCTCCAGGTAGCACTTCAGCTTCGGCTCCGTGCCCGACGGACGCACGATCACCCGGGCCTTGTAGTCGCCCTCCAGGTAGTAGCGCAGCCCGTCCGTGGGCGGGAGCGTCGCCGTGCCCTGGTTCAGGTCCTCCGCCGAGGCGACCCGCAGGCCCGCCAGCGAGACCGGGGGCTCCGCGCGCAGCGCCGCCATCGCCGAGGCGATGACCGACAGGTCCTCCACGCGGACCGACAGCTGGTCGGTGGCGTGCAGCCCGTGGGCCATCGCCAGGTCGTCCAGCAGGTCGGTCAGGGTCCGGCCCTGCTCCTTGAGCTCCGAGGCCAGTTCGGCGACGAGCAGGGCGGCGGTGACGCCGTCCTTGTCGCGGACGCCCTCGGGGTCCACGCAGTAGCCGAGCGCCTCCTCGTACCCGTAGCGCAGGCCCTCGACGCGGGAGATCCACTTGAAGCCCGTGAGGGTCTCCTCGTAGCCCAGGCCCGCCGCCTCCGCGATCCGCCCGAGGAGGGAGGAGGAGACGATCGACTCGGCGAAGACGCCCGTGGCGCCCTTGTGCACCAGGTGGGCGGCGAGCAGCGCGCCGACCTCGTCGCCGCGCAGCATCCGCCAGCCGGTGGCGGACGCGGCGTCCGGGACGGCCACCGCGCAGCGGTCGGCGTCCGGGTCGTTGGCGATGACGATGTCCGGGTTCGCCCGGGCGGCCGTCGCGAAGGCCAGGTCCATCGCGCCGGGCTCTTCCGGGTTCGGGAAGGCCACGGTCGGGAAGGCCGGGTCCGGCTCCGCCTGCTCGGCCACGAGGACCGGGGCCGGGAAGCCCGCGCGGGCGAAGGCGGCCAGGACGACGTCCTTGCCGACGCCGTGCATGGCCGTGTAGACGGTCCGCACGCCCCGGGCGGACCCGGGGGTCAGGACGGCGTCCGTGCGCTCCAGGTAGGCCTCCAGGACCTCGTCGCCGAGGTCCTGCCAGCCGCTGTCCGCGCGCGGTACGTCGGCCAGCGCGGCGATCGCGTCGATCTGCGCGGCGATCTCGGCGTCGGCCGGGGAGACGATCTGCGAGCCGTCGCCGAGGTAGACCTTGTAGCCGTTGTCCCGGGGCGGGTTGTGGCTCGCGGTCACCTCGACGCCGGCGACGGCGCCCAGGTGCCTTATGGCGTAGGCGAGGACGGGCGTCGGCAGCGGGCGGGGCAGGACGGCCGCGCGCAGCCCGGCGCCGATCATCACGGCGGCGGTGTCGCGGGCGAAGTCGGCCGACTTGTAGCGGGCGTCGTAGCCGACGACGACCAGGCCGCCGGCGTGCCCCTGGGCCTTGAGGTAGGCCGCGAGGCCCGCCGCGGCCCGGATGACCACGTTCCGGTTCATCCGCATCGGGCCCGCGCCCAGCTCGCCGCGGAGCCCGGCGGTGCCGAACTGGAGCATGCCGGAGAAGCGGTCCGCGAGCTCGGCCGCCACCCCGGCGTCCGCCGACGTCTCGATGAGCTTCGCGAGCTCGTCCGCCGTCTCCGGGTCCGGGTCCTCGGCCAGCCAGGCCTGGGCCCGTGCGATCAGATCGTCCTGCACGTCCTGCACTACCTCTCGTCGGTCGGTCGGGTCGCTCGGTCAGATCCGGGCGAGGACCTGGGTCAGCAGCTTGCCCATGCGCGCGGCCGAGTCGCGGCCGGCCTGCAGCACCTCTTCGTGGTTCAGCGGCTCGCCGGAGATGCCCGCCGCCAGGTTGGTGACCAGCGAGATGCCGAGCACCTCGGCGCCGGCCTCACGGGCGGCGATGGCCTCCAGCACGGTGGACATGCCGACCAGGTCGGCGCCCATGACGCGGATCATGTTGATCTCGGCCGGGGTCTCGTAGTGCGGGCCGGGGAACTGCACGTAGACGCCCTCTTCGAGGGTCTCGTCGATCTCCTTGCACATCGCGCGCAGGCGCGGCGAGTACAGGTCGGTGAGGTCCACGAAGTTCGCGCCGACGATCGGCGAGGTGGCCGTCAGGTTGAGGTGGTCGCTGATCAGCACGGGCTGACCGGGCTTCATGCCCTCGCGCAGACCGCCGCAGCCGTTGGTCAGGACGACGGTCTTGCAGCCGGCGGCGACGGCGGTGCGCACGCCGTGGGCGACGGCGGCGACGCCGCGGCCCTCGTAGTAGTGGGTCCGGCCGAGGAAGAGCAGCGCGCGCCTGTCGCCGATCTTGTACGAGCGGATCTTGCCGCCGTGGCCCTCGACGGCGGGGGGCGGGAAGCCGGGCAGGTCGGTGACCGGGAACTCGGCCTCGGGCGCACCGAGCGCCTCTGCGGCGGGGGCCCAGCCGGAGCCCATCACGAGGGCGACATCGTGGGTCTCGGCGCCGGTCAGCTCGCGGAGTCGGGCGGCTGCGGCGTCGGCGGCGGCGAAGGGGTCGGTAACAGATGCGTTCACGCGGAAGAGCGTAGCCCCTCTTCGCCTACGCGCGTAGATGGCGCAGCTCACGGTGTTCGGATCGTTGCCTTGTCGTTTCCGACGAATTGTCCCCGTCGGGGTGGGCGGTGCGGCGCCGTTGCCGGGGCTCCGCCCCGGACCCCGCGCCTCAAACGCCGGCGGGGCTGGATTCAGCAGGGGCGCTTGCGCAGTTCCATCACGTAGTCGTGGGGGGCGCCCGCGGACTCGGCCGCGTCGGCGAGCTCTCCCAGGTAGCGGGCCGAGGGCAGGCCGCCCTCGTAGCCGTTCAGGACGTACACCCAGGCGGCCTCCTCGCCGTCCAGCGTGTGCACGCGCACCCGCATCCGGCGGTAGATGTCGAGCCCGACGCCCTCCCACCGGTCCATGGAGTCCTCGTCCAGCGGGGCGACGTCGTACAGCGCGACGAAGACCTGGTGGCGGGGTGCTTCGACGATCGTCGCCAGCGCGCCCTCCCAGCCCATCTGCTCGCCACCGAAGGTCAGCCGCCAGTCGTTGATCCAGCCCGTGCCGCGCAGCGGCGAATGCGGAGCGCGGCGCGTCATCAGCCGCGGGTCGAGGTTGCCGGCGTACGCGGCGTAGAGCGACATGGGGTCGAGGGTACGGGAGGGGCGGCCTCCGTCGCGTGCCCGGCCGGACGGGGCCCCGGCCCCCGGGCGGACGGGCGCCGGCCCCCGGGGCGGCGCGGCGGGCCCGGCGCCCGGGCACCGGCGGACCCCGTCGCGTACGGGCAGGGCCCTGGCCTGGCCTTGGGCGGGCCGGGGCCGCGCCCGCCGCCCGTACGGCGGGCTGGGGGTGAAGCACCTTGATGCGTGCGGGACAATGGGGCACGGAATGCATCCCCCGGGGAGACCCCCGGAAGCCCCGGCCGGGGCGGCAGCCGGCCGGGTAGACGTGAGGCGGAGTTTTCGTGACCCGGATCGTGATCATCGGCGGCGGACCAGGCGGGTATGAGGCGGCCCTCGTGGGGGCCCAGCTCGGCGCGGAGGTGACCGTCGTGGACTGCGACGGTCTGGGCGGGGCGTCGGTGCTCACCGACTGCGTGCCCTCCAAGACCCTCATCGCGACCGCCGAGGTCATGACGACCTTCGACTCGTCGTACGAGGAGCTCGGGATCGTCGTCGCGGACGACACCCCGCACATCGAGCAGGCCGCGCGTGTCGTCGGCGTGGACCTCGGCAAGGTGAACCGGCGCGTCAAGCGCCTCGCGCTCGCCCAGTCGCACGACATCACCGCCTCCGTCACCCGGGCCGGCGCCCGCGTCGTACGGGGCCGCGGCAAGCTCGGCGGCCCGCAGGGCATCGACGGCACGCGGGACGTCATCGTCACCGCCGCCGACGGCAGCGAGACGATCCTGACCGCCGACGCCGTGCTCATCGCGACCGGCGGGCACCCCCGCGAGATCCCCGACGCCATGCCCGACGGCGAGCGGATCTTGAACTGGACCCAGGTCTACGACCTCGATGAGCTCCCCGAGGAGCTCATCGTGGTCGGCTCCGGCGTGACCGGCGCCGAGTTCGCCGGCGCCTACCAGGCACTCGGCTCCCGGGTGACCCTCGTGTCCTCCCGCGACCGCGTGCTGCCCGGCGAGGACCCGGACGCCGCCGCCGTGCTGGAGGACGTCTTCCGCCGCCGCGGCATGAACGTCATCGGCCGCTCCCGCGCCGAGTCCGCCAAGCGCGTGGGCGACCGGGTCGAGGTCACCCTCTCCGACGGCCGGGTCATCACGGGCACGCACTGCCTGATGGCGGTCGGCGCGGTGCCCAACACCACCGGCATGAACCTGGAGGAGTCCGGGGTCAAGCTCAAGGAGTCCGGGCACATCTGGACCGACAAGGTCTCCCGGACCTCCTCGCCCGGCGTGTACGCGGCCGGCGACGTGACCGGGATCTTCGCGCTGGCGTCCGTGGCCGCCATGCAGGGGCGCATCGCGATGTACCACTTCCTCGGCGACGCGGTGGCCCCGCTGAACCTGAAGACGGTCTCCTCCAACGTCTTCACCGACCCCGAGATCGCCACCGTCGGCTACACCCAGGCCGACGTGGACTCCGGCAAGATCGACGCCCGGGTCGTGAAGCTCCCGCTGCTGCGCAACCCGCGCGCCAAGATGCAGGGCATCCGGGACGGCTTCGTGAAGATGTTCTGCCGCCCCGGCACCGGGATCGTCGTCGGTGGCGTGGTCGTCTCGCCGCGCGCGAGCGAACTCATCCACCCGATCTCGATCGCCGTCGACAACAACCTGACGGTCGAGCAGATCGCAAACGCGTTCACCGTGTACCCCTCCTTGTCGGGTTCGATCGCGGAGGCCGCCCGCCAGCTGCACACCCGCAAGTCCGGCGACGAGGCGTAAACACCGATAACGACCCTTGTGCGCAAGGGTTTTGGAGCAGACGGTCGGCCCGTCGCGGAGCAAGTGCGCGACGGGCCGACCGCGTATACCACTAGTCGGCTCACGGTATGGACAACTTCGGAATTCCGGCGCAAGGAGCTGAAAGCAGACGGTCGTTGGGGTTACTGTCAGTTTCGTGTTCGCTGCAGAACGTCGCCAATTGATCCTCGAAATGGTGCGGGCCAACGGAGCGGTATCGCTCCGGGAGCTCGCCCGCGTCGTCCAGACCTCCGAAGTGACCGTACGGCGGGACGTGCGGGCACTGGAGGCAGAAGGACTCCTCGACCGCCGGCACGGCGGTGCGGTATTGCCGGGCGGTTTCACGCGGGAATCCGGCTTTCCGCAAAAGTCCCATCTCGCGACGGCGGAGAAGACCGCCATTGCCGATGTCGCGGCCGGTCTCGTCGAAGAGGGCGAGGCCATCGTCGTCGGCGCGGGCACCACGACCCAGGAGCTGGCCCGCCGGCTCGCCCGGGTGCCCGGACTCACCGTGGTCACCAACTCGCTGCTCGTCGCACAGGCCCTGGCCCATGCGAACCGGGTGGAGGTGGTGATGACCGGCGGAACCCTGCGCGGGTCCAACTACGCGCTGGTCGGAAGCGGTGCCGAGCAGTCCCTCCAGGGCCTGCGGGTCTCGCGGGCCTTCCTGTCCGGCAGCGGGCTGACCGCCGAGCGCGGGCTGTCCACGTCCAACATGCTCTCCGCGAGCGTGGACCGGGCGCTGGTGCAGGCCGCCGCGGAGGTGGTGGTCCTCGCCGACCACACGAAGCTCGGGACGGACACCATGTTCCAGACCGTGCCGACGGACGTGATCACGCGGCTGGTGACGGACGAGCCGCCACCGCACGACGACCGGGCCGGTACGGAGTTGCAGGCGCTGGCGGACCAGGGCGTGCAGATCACGGTGGCCGGCGGAGCGAGTGCCTCCGGCGGTGGATCCGGCGAGGGGATGGCCGGGCGGCGGCCGCGCCGGGAATCGCCGCTGCCGGTGCAGCGGCGTGGCGGGCCGACCGCGCAGCTGCGTAGCGCGGGGTCGTTGCACGAGCAGCAGGTGGCTGCGGCGGGCGAGCGGGCCCGGGTCGCGGACATGCGGCGTCGCTAGTGCTGTGACGCGGCGCGGGTGCGCGCGGGGCCGTTGCTGAAAAAACGCCGGCGGGGCTGGATGTGTCCAGCCCCGCCGGCGTTTTCGTGCTGAGGGCGGGACGTCAGTCCTTGATCTCGCAGATGGTCGCGCCGGAGGTGAGCGATGCGCCGACCTCCGCCGAGAGCCCCACGATCGTGCCCGAGCGGTGGGCGTTCAGCGGCTGTTCCATCTTCATCGCCTCGAGGACGACGATCAGGTCGCCCTCGTTGACCTGCTGGCCCTCCTCGACCGCGACCTTGACGATCGTGCCCTGCATGGGCGAGGCCAGGGTGTCGCCGGAGGCGGCCGGGCCGGACTTCTTCGCCGCGCGGCGCTTCGGCTTCGCGCCGCCGGCCGCCGCGGTGCGGGCCAGGGTCATGCCCAGCGAGGACGGGAGGGAGACCTCCAGCCGCTTGCCGCCGACCTCGACGACCACGGTCTCGCGGCCCGGCTCGTCCTCGGTGTCGTCCGCGGCGGGCACCACGAACGCCGGGATCTCGTTGACGAACTCGGTCTCGATCCAGCGGGTGTGGATCGTGAACGGGTTCGAGGTGAAGGCCGGGTCGGCGACGACCGCGCGGTGGAACGGGATGGCCGTGGCCATGCCCTCCACCTCGAACTCGGCCAGCGCGCGCGCCGCCCGCTGCAGGGCCTGCTCGCGGGTGGCGCCCGTGACGATGAGCTTGGCGAGCAGGGAGTCCCACGCGGGGCCGATGACCGAGCCGGTCTCGACGCCCGCGTCCAGGCGGACGCCCGGGCCCGACGGGCCGTTGAACTTGGTGACGGTGCCCGGCGCCGGCAGGAAGCCGCGGCCCGGGTCCTCGCCGTTGATGCGGAACTCGAAGGAGTGGCCGCGCAGGACCGGGTCCCCGTAGCCGAGCTCCTCGCCGTCGGCGATGCGGAACATCTCGCGCACCAGGTCGATGCCGGCGACCTCTTCGGACACCGGGTGCTCGACCTGCAGGCGGGTGTTGACCTCGAGGAAGGAGATGAGGCCGTCGGCGGAGACGAGGAACTCGACGGTTCCCGCGCCGACGTAGCCGGCCTCCTTCAGGATCGCCTTCGAGGCCGCGTAGAGCTCCGCGTTCTGAGCCTCGCTCAGGAACGGCGCGGGAGCCTCCTCCACCAGCTTCTGGTGGCGGCGCTGCAGCGAGCAGTCACGGGTGGAGACGACGACCACGTTGCCGTGGGAGTCGGCCAGGCACTGGGTCTCCACGTGCCGCGGCTTGTCGAGGTACTGCTCGACGAAGCACTCGCCGCGGCCGAAGGCGGCGACGGCCTCGCGCACGGCGGAGTCGTAGAGCTCCGGGATCTCTTCGAGGTTGCGGGCGACCTTCAGGCCGCGACCGCCGCCGCCGAAGGCGGCCTTGATCGCGATCGGCAGGCCGTGCTCCTTGGCGAAGGCGACGACCTCGTCCGAACCGGAGACCGGATCGGGCGTGCCGGCCACGAGCGGCGCACCGGCGCGCAGCGCGATGTGGCGGGCGGCGACCTTGTCACCGAGGTCGCGGATGGCCTGCGGCGGCGGGCCGATCCAGGTCAGGCCCGCGTCGAGGACGGCCTGCGCGAAGTCGGCGTTCTCGGAGAGGAAGCCGTATCCGGGATGGATGGCGTCCGCACCGGAATCGGCTGCGGCCTGCAGGATCTTGGACATGTCCAAGTAGCTGGCGGCCGGGGTGTCACCGCCCAACGCGAAAGCTTCGTCGGCCGCGCGGACGTGCAGAGCGTCCCGGTCCGGATCGGCGTAGACGGCTACGCTCCCGATTCCGGCATCCCGGCAGGCCCGAGCAACGCGGACTGCGATTTCGCCACGGTTGGCGATGAGCACCTTGCGCACGATGGCTCCCTCCTTGAAACAAGCTGAGTTTAGGGACAGCCCACACGGCCTTTCGACCCTTCCCCAGAGGTGACCTTGCCCACACACAGTGTGATTCGAGTCTGACTGGAGTCGAAAAACCCCATGCGGCGCCCCACGTCAGGGGGATCCCCGACTGCACAGTAACCCTGCCGCGCGTCCCTGGTCTCTGTCCGCCAGGTCAGCGGGCCCGGGTGATTCTTTGTCGAGTCCCTACGAACGGCCCATTCAATCTTTGCGTGGCCGCCGTGCGGATACCGGGGAGACGCCGGGCCGACGCCGCGCCGACGCCGGGCGGCCACCGGGTGGGAGCCCCACCGTAACGAAGCGGTCCCGGCCCCTTGTCGGCAGGATTACCCGTTAGTAGCCTCCAGGCGTCGAACAGGCATGTGCCTGTGGGGGATGGGGGCGTCGTGGCTGGTGTGGGTGGCGTGGTGCTGCGGAGATCCGTGGCCGGAGCGACCGCGGTCGTACTCGTCGTGGAGGGGGCGGTGCTCGCCTTCGTCCACCTCGTCCTCGGCCGGACCACCGCGAACCAGTCGATGTCCATCGCGGGCATGGATCCGGACGTCATGTCCAAGGCCACCTACGCGATGGGCGCCGGCATGGGCGGCTTCCTGCTGCTCTGCGCCGTCTTCCTGGTCGTCGCGGCGGTCCGCGACCGGGCCCCCGGAGCCTTCGCCCGCATGCTCCTGATCACCGCCGCCATCACCCACGGGGTGCTCGGCGCGCTCGTGGTCGGCCTGGTGGGCTGGGCCGCGTTCGGGGTGATGATGGCGATCCTGTGCCTGCTGGTGGCCAGCCTGATGCTCTACGCGGCCAAGGAAGCGGGCTCGGACGGTGCCGCGGGCACGGACGGTGCCGCGGACGCGGGAGGTCCGGGCGCCGCGGGCGGCGGCCCCGATGTCCAGGACACGCCGCCGGGCCACCCGCTGCTCGGGGACTTCGGGGACTTCAAGCCCACAAGTCGGTGATCGAGAAACCCAGTTCCGCGAGCAGGGAGCGCAGCAGCGGCAGGGAGATCCCGATCACGTTGCCGTGATCCCCGTCGATGCCCTCGATGAACGGCGCCGACAGCCCGTCCAGGGTGAACGCCCCCGCCACGTGCAGCGGCTCGCCGCTCGCCACGTACGCCGCCACCTCCGCGTCCGTGGGCTCGCCGAAGCGGACCGTGGTCGACGCCGTGGCCGAGACCTGGCGGCCGGTCGCCGTGTCGATCACGCAGTGCCCGGTGCGCAGCACCCCGGCGCGCCCGCGCATCGACTTCCAGCGGGCCGTGGCCTCCTCGGCGTCCGCCGGCTTGCCCAGTGCCTCGCCGTCCAGCTCCAGCACGGAGTCGCAGCCGATCACCAGGGCGCCCGCGGCCTCGTCCAGGGCCGCCACGACGGCCGCTTTCGCCTCGGCCAGCGCGAGCGCCAGCTCGGCCGGCTCGTCGTGGTTCAGGGTGTCCTCGTCGAAGCCGCTGACGATCACGTGCGGGGCGAGCCCGGCCTGCCTCAGCAGGTTCAGCCGGGCGGGCGAGGCGGAGGCGAGGACGAGCGCGTGGCGGGCCTCGGGGCGGTGTTCGGCAGTCATGCCCGCCATCGTAGGGCGGCCCCGGGCCGCGGGTGGCGGACGGTTCGCGGGACGGTTCGCGGGGCGGCCCTCAGAACCCGCCCACGCCCAGTACGTACACGACGACGACCATCGCGATGACGACGATCACCGTCATCCGCCGGACCATCGCCTGGGCCTCGCGCATGTCCTTCGGCGGCTCGTCTTTCGGGTCTGACCAGAGCATGCCCCGATCCTGGCCCCGGGAACGCCCGTGGCGCCTGAGTACGGGTACTCAGGCGCCACGGTCCGTTCACGCCATCTTCGCCTGGGGCGGCCTGCCTAGGCAGGCCAGTGGGTGCGCCCCCACGCGGCCGGACCGGGCCGCGGCAGCGTCCGCCGGGCCACCCGGCCGGGCGCCGCCCACGCGTCCGCCACCCGCTCCGCGCCCGGCGCCGCCGTTGCCAGCGCCGCCGCGCGCGCTTGGACCACCGCCAGTGCGGCGGCCAGCTCCTCGGGGGTCGGATTCCCCTTGACGACCTTGATCACCACTGCGCGCTCCTCGTGCTGCCGGCTAGAGGGGGATGTTGCCGTGCTTCTTCGGGGGCAGGGACTCCCGCTTGGTGCGCAGCTGCCGCAGCCCCTTCACCACGTGCGCCCGGGTCTCGGACGGCATCGTCACGGCGTCGACGTAACCGCGCTCGGCGGCCGTGTACGGGTTCAGCAGCGCGTCCTCGTACTCGGTGATGAGCCGTGCGCGGGTCTCCTCGGCGTTGCCCGCCTCCTCCGCTTCGGCGATGGCCCGCCGGTGCAGGATGTTGACCGCGCCCTGCGCGCCCATGACGGCGATCTGCGCCGTCGGCCACGCGAGGTTCAGGTCGGCTCCGAGGTGCTTGGAGCCCATCACATCGTAGGCACCGCCGAAGGCCTTGCGCGTGATGACGGTGATGAGGGGGACGGTCGCCTCGGCGTACGCGTAGATCAGCTTCGCGCCGCGCCGGATGATTCCGTTGTACTCCTGGTCCGTGCCCGGCAGGAAGCCCGGCACGTCGACGAACGTCAGCACCGGGATGTTGAAGGCGTCGCAGGTCCGCACGAAGCGGGCGGCCTTCTCGGAGGCGTCGATGTCCAGGCAGCCGGCGAACTGCATCGGCTGGTTGGCGACGACCCCGACCGGGTGGCCCTCGACGCGGCCGAAGCCGGTGAGGATGTTCGGCGCGAACAGCGACTGCGTCTCCAGGAACTCCGCGTCGTCGAGGACGTGCTCGATCACCTTGTGCATGTCGTACGGCTGGTTCGCGCTGTCCGGGATCAGCACGTCGAGCTCGCGGTCGGTGTCGGAGACCTCGGTGTCGGCCTCCTCGGGGAAGGCCGGGGGCTCGGAGAGGTTGTTCGACGGGAGGTAGGACAGCAGCGACTTCACGTACTCGATGGCGTCCTTCTCGTCACCCGCCATGTGGTGGGCGACGCCGGACGTGCTGTTGTGCGTCCGCGCCCCGCCGAGCTCCTCGAAGCCGACGTCCTCGCCGGTGACGGTCTTGATGACGTCCGGGCCGGTGATGAACATGTGCGAGGTCTGGTCGACCATGACCGTGAAGTCGGTGATCGCGGGGGAGTACACGGCTCCGCCGGCACAGGGCCCGACGACCAGGCTGATCTGCGGGATCACGCCGGAGGCGTGGACGTTGCGGCGGAAGATCTCGCCGTACATGCCGAGCGCGCTGACGCCCTCCTGGATGCGGGCGCCGCCGGAGTCGTTGATGCCGACCAGCGGGCAGCCGGTCTTCAGCGCGAAGTCCATCACCTTCATGATCTTCTGGCCGTAGACCTCGCCGAGGGCTCCGCCGAAGACGGTGAAGTCCTGCGAGAACAGGGCGACGGGCCGCCCGTCGACGGTGCCGTAGCCGGTGACGACGCCGTCCCCGTACGGGCGGGTCTTCTCGAGCCCGAAGTTCGTCGACCGGTGCCGGGCGAACTCGTCGAGCTCGACGAAGGACCCCTCGTCCAGCAGGAGCGCCACCCGCTCACGCGCCGTCAGCTTGCCCTTGGCGTGCTGCTTCTCCACCGCCCGCCCGGACCCGGCATGGGTGGCTTCCTCGACGCGGCGCTGCAGATCCGCGATCTTCCCCGCGGTGGTGTGCATGTCGATCGGCTCTGACGGTTGTGGCATCGGGGTCGCGGCTCCCTGCGTGGTGTCAACGGCCTGCTCAATTACATGACTACTACTAGCTACTGGTGCGTAGCGTATCGGCGGGCATGGCGCTCGGCAGTGCGGCGTTTGACACACCTAATCTGGCTTGCTTGGCCTCACGGTCCCCCTTAGGGGATCGCGTCCCGTCCTCGTGGGCGGGCTTCCTGCTTCACCGCGGACCGCCCGCCGGGAGGGTCCCCGGGAAGGTCTTCCGTCCGCTCCACAGGCAGACACCGCCAACCCGGCGGCCAAGAGATTGACGGCGGCGTTGCCGTCCCGGTCATGAACGGCCCCGCAGCCCTCACAGGTCCACGCACGGACGTTCAGCGGCATCGCGGCGGCGAGGGCACCACAGGCCGAGCACAGCTTCGAGCTGGGGAACCACCGGTCCACGACGATCAGTGTGCGTCCGTACCAGGCCGCCTTGTACTCCAGCATCCTGCGAAGCTCACGCCAGGCCGCGTCCGAAATGGCGCGGGCGAGCCTGTGGTTCTTGAGCATGTTGCGGACACCGAGGTCCTCGATCACGAGCGTTTGGTTTTCGCGCACGAGTCGAGTCGTCAGTTTGTGCAGGTGGTCGCGTCTGCGGTCGGCGATCCGGCGTGGATCCTGGCGACGCGGATCCGGGCCTCGTCCCGGTTGGCGCTGCCTTTCTCCTTCCGGGACAGGGATCGCTGCGCACGGGCGAGGCGGTCCCTGTCCGCACGCTCGGACCGGGGGCCGGGGATCTTCTCGCCCGTCGACAGCGTCACGAGTGCGGCGATTCCGAGATCGATTCCCACGGCTCGTGTCGTGGGGGGAGGCGGTGACGGGGTGTCCTCGCAGAGGAGCGACACGAACCAGCGGCCGTCGGGGTCTCGGGACACTGTGACCGTGGTCGGCTCGGTGTCCTGCGGCAGAGGGCGTGAACCAGACGACGTCGAGCGGACCGGGCACCTTGGCGAGGGTGAGTCGGCCGTCGCGGTACCGGAACGCGGAGCGCGTGTATTCGGCCGAGGCGCGTGATCTCCGCTTGGACTTGAACCGCGGATATCGCGCCCGCTTCGCCCAGAATCCGGCGAAGGCGCTCTGGAGGTGCCGCAGGGCCTGTTGGAGGGGAACGCAGGACACCTCGGCCAGATAGGAGAGCTCAGGCATTCGCTTCCACGTCGTGAGCAGCGCGGAGGTCTGTGAGTAGCTCATCGGACGACTGCGGGTCCACGCGTCGGCGCGGGCCGCGAGTGCCAGGTTGTACACCTTTCGCACGCACCCGAACGTCCGTGACAGCTCTCTGGCCTGCGCGTCGGTAGGGTGAACGCGGAACTTGAATGCCCGTTTCACCGGAGAACTCCCCACGGCCTGAAAGCTAGGGACGGTCATGATCCGAACGCAAGCCCGGGTCAAAGCGTCACACGGCGAGACGCCGGAGCGGCGGGTCTCCGGCCCGATGATGCGCTTCCTCCCCGGTCTGAAGGCCGGGGCTTTCACGCAAGGGGAATGCTGATGCCGTCAGATGCTTCCGCGGGCCGCTGGTCGAGCCTGGACCGGCCGCCCTTGAATGTCGCCGCGCTCCAGCGGGCCCTCGTGACCGGGGAGGGGCTGTGGACCTCGCTGGAGGTGGTCGGGTCCACCGGGTCCACCAATAGCGATCTGGCCGCCCGGGCCGGGAAGCTGCCCGAGGGGGCCGTCCTGGTCGCCGAGGAGCAGACCGCCGGGCGCGGGAGGCTGGACCGGAGCTGGGTCGCGCCCGCGCGCTCGGGACTGTTCTTCTCCGTGCTGCTCAAGCCCGGGCCGCAGGTGCCGCAGGAGCGGTGGGGGTGGCTGACCCTGCTGGCCGGGGTGGCCGTCGCGACCGGGCTGTCGCGGGCCGCCGGGGTGGACACCGCCCTCAAGTGGCCCAACGACCTGCTGGTCACCGTGGACGGGGAGGAGCGCAAGACCGGCGGGATCCTCGCCGAGCGCGTCGGGGACGGGGTCGTCGTCGGGATCGGGCTCAACGTCACCCTGACCGATGAGGAGCTGCCGGTGGACACCGCCGGCTCGCTGATGCTGGCCAAGGCCTCCGTCACCGACCGGGACCCGCTGCTCAAGGCCGTCCTGCGGTCGCTGGAGCAGTGGTACGGGGACTGGCGCGCGGCCGGCGGCGACCCGGCGGCCAGCCGTCTGCAGGAGACGTACGCCGCGGGCTGCGCGACCCTCGGCCGGCACGTGCGCGCCGAGCTGCCCGGCGGGCGCACCCTCACCGGTACGGCCGAAGCGGTGGACACCGACGGGCGGCTCGTCGTACGGACGGCGCAAGGGGAGCACGAGGCCGTGGGGGCAGGGGACGTGGTGCACCTGCGGTCGGTCCGGTAGCCCGCCGGGCGGCCGGTCCCGGGTGACGGAGCGGGGGAGTGAGCTACGGCACACCTGCCGTATGGTTTAGGCGATCCCGGTCCTCACGGTGATCAACCGGTTCGGCAGTGCGCACGGATATGGACAGGAGGCGGCCCTTGACCGTCGACGACCCTCAGTCCAACGCGTCCGCCTCCGGGACGGCGGCGGCCGGTGCCGTCGGCTCGGGCGTCCACGCCACCCCGATCGGCCGCGACCAGCACACTCCCCACCACGAGGTCGACCACACGGCCCAGCCGACGGCCGACCCGCTCGCCATCCGCCTGGAGCAGCTGATCCTGGGCGCCGAGCGCCGGTACACCCCCTTCCAGGCCGCCCGCAGCGCCGGTGTCTCGATGGAGCTCGCCTCCCGCTTCTGGCGGGCCATGGGCTTCGCGGACATCGGCCAGGCCAAGGCCCTGACGGAGGCGGACGTACTGGCGCTGCGCCGGCTCGCCGGACTGGTCGAGGCCGGGCTG
The DNA here is from genome assembly GCF_003287915.1 of Streptomyces sp. ICC4. Classification (NCBI taxonomy): domain Bacteria; kingdom Bacillati; phylum Actinomycetota; class Actinomycetes; order Kitasatosporales; family Streptomycetaceae; genus Streptomyces; species Streptomyces sp. ICC4. Next base: position 2,740,170 of record NZ_CP030286.1, read on the forward strand.
CTGAGCGAGCCGATGGCGGTGCAGGTGGCGCGGTCCACCGGGCAGACCACGGCGCGGCTCGCGGAGTGGCAGATCGACTCCTTCCTGGAGGGGCTGACGGAGCCGCCGGAGCCGGGAATGACCCGTACGGAGGTCACGTACCCGCTGGTCGAGCTGTTGCTGCCGGAGCTGGAGGAGTTCCTCGTCTACGTGTGGCGCCGCCAGCTGGCGGCCGCGACGGGGCGGGTCGTGCAGGTGGCGGACGACGAGGAGATGGTCGACCGGCGGCTCGCGGTGGGCTTCGCGGACCTGGTGGGCTTCACCCGCCTCACGCGCCGGCTGGAGGAGGAGGAGCTCGGCGAGCTCGTCGAGGCCTTCGAGACCACGGCGGCGGACCTGGTGGCGGCGCACGGCGGCCGGCTGATCAAGACCCTGGGCGACGAGGTGCTGTACTGCGCCGACGACGCGGCCACGGCGGCGGAGATCGCGTTCCGGCTGATAGAGACGATGGGCGCCGATCCGCAGATGCCGGAGCTGCGCGTGGGGATCGCCTTCGGGACCGTGACGACCCGGATGGGCGACGTCTTCGGGACCACGGTGAACCTGGCGAGCAGGCTGACCTCGATAGCGCCGAAGGACGCGGTGCTGGTGGACGGCGCGATGGCCGAGGAGCTCGGCCGGACGGGCGCGGCGCCGGTCTCCGAGAAGGAGGCCGAGGCCGAGGAGGGCGGCGGCGCGTACCGCTTCGCGCTCCAGCCGATGTGGCAGCGCCCGGTGCGCGGCCTCGGCGTGGTGGAGCCCTGGTCGCTGACGCGCCGGAGCCCTAAGATCCCCGGATAACGTTCGTTAACCGGGAGGGTCGCCCTGTGTCTGAGTTCGTGGCTGTACGCCGGCATGAGGGCGGGGTCGCCGAATTGGTCCTGGACCGCCCCAAGGCGATGAACGCGGTGTCCACGGACATGGCGCGGGCCATCGGTTCGGCGTGCGCCTCGCTCGCGGCGGACGCGTCCGTACGGGTCGTCGTGCTCTCCTCCACCGCCGAGCGGGCGTTCTGCGTGGGCGCGGACCTCAAGGAGCGCAACTCGCTGTCGGACGCCGAGCTGGTGCGCCAGCGGCCGACCACGCGCGGCGCGTACGGGGGCGTGCTGGAGCTGCCGATGCCGACGATCGCGGCGGTGCACGGGTTCGCGCTGGGCGGCGGCTTCGAGCTGGCGCTCGCCTGCGACGTCATCGTGGCCGACGAGACCGCGGTGGTGGGACTGCCGGAGGTCTCGGTCGGCGTGATCCCGGGCGGCGGCGGGACGCAGCTGCTGCCGCGGCGGGTGGGTGCGGCCAGGGCCGCGGAGCTGATCTTCACCGCCCGCCGGGTGGAGGCCGCCGAGGCGCTCGCGCTGGGGCTGGTGGACTCGGTGGTCCCGGCGGGTTCGGCCCGCGAGGAGGCCCTCGCCCTGGCCGGGCGGATGGCGGCGAACTCCCCGGTCGGGCTGCGGGCGGCGAAGCGAGCGCTGCGGCTCGGGCACGGGATGGACCTGACGGCCGGGCTGGAGATCGAGGACGCGGCGTGGCGGTCGGCGGCCTTCTCCGGCGACCGGGCGGAGGGCGTGGCGGCGTTCAACGAGAAGCGCACGCCGCGGTGGCCGGGGGTCTGACCGCGGCGCCCGTCCGCGCGGCTTCCGGTCGTGACCGCGAGTGATCTTGGTCGTACCCAAAGTCGCGCCAATTGTCACTAAATCGGACAAACCCCCTAACCTGGTGTGATGGGTGTTGACGGGCGGCTGCGAGCCGTTGTGGGCCTCGCGCAGGCCATGGCGGCCGCGTGCGCGCCGCGGGACAGTGTCCGGGCCGCGGCGCGGGGCGCCCGGCTGGCGATGGACGGGTCGTTCGCCGCGATCTCCGCGTGGGAGCGGGAGCGGGGGCGTCTGCGGGTGCTCGTGAACGAGGGGGAGCGCCGCGCCGGGGAGGAGGAGTTCCCCGAGGACGAGTCGTACCCCGTGCACGACTTCCCGGAGATCACCGAGTTCCTGCACGAGCGCTGGGCGGGCGGGGGCGGGCCCCACGCCTGGGTGGAGAGCGCGGTCGGCGACCGCCCCGGCCGCCGGGGCGAGGCGCTGCGCGGGCGCGGGCGCGGGACGTGCGTGGTCGCGCCGATCGTGCTGAGCGGGCGGGCCTGGGGCGAGCTGTACGTGGCCCGGGACGAGGGCCTGCCGGACTTCGACGAGGACGACGCGGAGTTCGCGACCGTCCTCGCGGCGGTGGTCGCGGCCGGGCTCGCGCAGAACGACCGGCTGGAGGAGGCCCGGCGGCTCGCCTTCACCGATCCGCTGACCGGGCTGGCCAACCGGCGGGCCGTGGACATGCGGCTCGACGAGGCGCTGGAGGAGCACCGCAGGAGTGCGGCGGCGACCGTGGTGAGTCTGGTCGTCTGCGACCTGAACGGACTCAAGAAGGTCAACGACACCCTCGGGCACGCGATGGGCGACCGCCTGCTGGAACGTTTCGGCTCGGTGCTCAGCCTGTGCGGGGCGATGCTCCCGGGCTCGCTGGTCGCGCGGCTGGGCGGGGACGAGTTCTGCCTCGTCAGCGTCGGGCCCTCGGCGGACGAGGTGGTCCGGGTCACCGAGGAGGTGTGCCTGCGCGCCGCCGAGCTGGAGCTGGGCGAGGGGGTCGCCTGCGGGGTCGCGTCCACGGGGGATCCGATCGGCCCGGTGAAGTCCTCGCGGCGGCTGTTCCGGCTGGCGGACGCGGCCCAGTACAAGGCGAAGGCGGCGCGGTCCCTGAAGCCGGTGGTGGCGGGGCGCGACACGGCGGTGGTCCGGCTGGCGGACGCGAAGCCCGGGGGGCCGGGGGAGCGGCGGCGGTTCCGGGGGCGCGCGTAGCCGTGGCCCGGGCGCTGCCCCGTCCCCGTCCTCAAGCGCCGGACGGGCTGAGGGTGCCCGGGCGCTGCCCGGACCGGGCGCGAACGCGCGGCGGGCTGAGGCCCCCGGCCCCGCTGGCCCCCGCCGGACGGAGTCCGGCGCAGCGCCGCGAAGCCGGGGAGGCCCGCCGGGGCCGAGCCGTGCGAGGGGTGCGTGAAGGAGGGGAGGCCCCGCCGGGGTCGAGGCGTGCGGGGGGTGCGTGAAGGAGGGGTGACATGAAGGGATTCAGTCCGTAGGGTGCTGAATATGGATATGCACACTGTCGTGGTGGGAACGTCCGGGACCACCGCCGAGGACGTGATCGCCGTCGCTCGGGGCAACGCCCGCGTCGAGCTTTCCGGCGAGGCCGTCGCCGCGCTGGGCCGGGCCCGGGAGATCGTGGAAGCGCTCGCCGCCAAGCCCGAGCCCGTCTACGGGGTGTCCACCGGGTTCGGTGCGCTCGCCTCCCGGCACATCAGCCCCGAGCTGCGCGCGCAGCTCCAGCGCAACATCGTCCGTTCGCACGCCGCCGGCATGGGCCCGCGCGTCGAGCGCGAGGTCGTGCGCGCACTGATGTTCCTGCGGCTGAAGACCGTCGCCTCCGGGCACACCGGCGTGCGGCCGTCCGTCGCGCAGACCATGGCCGACGTCCTGAACGCCGGGATCACCCCCGTGGTCCACGAGTACGGCTCCCTCGGCTGCTCCGGCGACCTCGCCCCGCTCTCGCACTGCGCGCTCGCCCTCATGGGCGAGGGCGACGCGGAGGGTCCCGACGGGACCGTCCGGCCCGCCGGCGAGCTGCTCGCCGAAGCCGGGATCGTCCCCGTCGAGCTCCGGGAGAAGGAGGGCCTCGCCCTCCTCAACGGCACCGACGGAATGCTCGGCATGCTGGTCATGGCCCTCGCCGACCTCGGCAAGCTGTACACCTCCGCCGACATCACCGCCGCCCTGACCCTGGAGGCGCTGCTCGGGACCGAGAAGGTGCTGCAGCCCGAGCTGCACGCCATCCGCCCGCACCCCGGCCAGGGCGCCTCCGCCGCCAACATGGCCGCCGTCCTGGCGGGGTCGGGGCTCACCGGGCACTTCCAGGAGGAGTCCGCCCCGCGCGTCCAGGACGCCTACTCCGTGCGCTGCGCCCCGCAGGTCGCCGGCGCGGGCCGCGACACCATGGCGCACGCCGCCCTCGTCGCCTCGCGCGAGCTGGCCGCCGCCGTCGACAACCCGGTCGTGCTGCCCGACGGGCGCGTGGAGTCCAACGGCAACTTCCACGGAGCCCCGGTCGCGTACGTCCTGGACTTCCTGGCCATCGCCGCGGCCGACCTCGGCTCCATCTGCGAGCGCCGCACCGATCGGCTGCTCGACAAGAACCGCAGCCACGGCCTGCCGCCGTTCCTCGCGGACGACGCCGGTGTGGACTCCGGCCTGATGATCGCCCAGTACACGCAGGCCGCCCTGGTCAGCGAGATGAAGCGGCTCGCGGTCCCGGCCTCCGCCGACTCGATCCCCTCCTCCGCCATGCAGGAGGACCACGTCTCCATGGGGTGGTCGGCGGCGCGCAAGCTCCGTACGGCCGTCGACAACCTCACCCGGATCGTCGCGATCGAGATGTACGCCGCCACCCGCGCCATCGAGCTGCGCCACGGACTCACCCCGGCGCCGGCCAGCCGGGCCGCCATCACGGCCGCCCGCGCGGCGGGTGTGGAGGGGCCCGGACCGGACCGCTTCCTCGCCCCCGACCTGGCCGCCGCCGACGCGTTCGTCCGGTCGGGCGCGCTCGTGGAGGCCGTGGAATCCGTGACCGGCCGCCTGGCCTGAGTCGCGCCGTACGGCGAAAGGGCCGCGGCCCGGGGAATCACCCCGGACCGCGGCCCTTTGTCGTACGCGGAGACGTGGGGACGCGGAGACGTGGGGACGCGGAGACGTGGGGACGCGGAGACGCGGGGACGCGGAGACGCGGGGACGCGGGACGCGGAGACGCGGGCCCGGGGAAACCGGGGCCCGGACCGGCGTTGGCGCCGGTGCTACAGCGCGCGCGAGCGGCGTACCGAGAAGGCCACGAAGCCGGCCCCGAGGCCCAGGCAGAGCGTGCCGCCGAGCAGGTACGGGGTGGTCTCGACGCCGCCGGTGTCGGCGAGCGAGAGGGAGGCGCCGTCGGCCGCCAGGGCCGCCGCGGCCTGGGACCGGGAGCTCCCGGCCGCGGACTCGGAGGCGGAGCCCTGCGCGTGCTCGGGGGCGGTGGCGTTGGCCGAGGGGACGAACCACAGAGCGGCGAGGAGGGTGGTCGCTCCGAGAGCGGTGAGTGTTGATCGACGTGCGGACACGGTGCGATCCCCCTTGTGCAGCAGCGAATTGGCCGTGTCCGGTGATGGTACCTCCGGAGCGCTCCGGGGTTCAGCCCGGTCGGGAAGAGCCTGCTGGGGAAGGGTGGATTGTCATATCGGCGTTTAATGGTCATTTACCGAATCCGGGGGGAAATCGGCCCGTTCGGGGGAGCGTTGATGTCGGGGAAAGGGGCGGGTCGTGGGAAAGCCGGGGATTGCGCGGGATTACCCTCCGTCATATGAACCCTTCTGAGACATCACGATACGTACGCCTTCGGGTGGATCTGGTACTCGAGGTACCCGACGTGGACGCGCTCACCGGAGCCGCGCTCGCGCACATCAAGGCCGACGAGTTCATGCCGGACGAAGAGCGCAGCCACGCGGAGGCGGCGGTCCGGGAGGACGAATCGGAGGCTTTGGCCTACTTGGTGGACCCCACCGACCTCGTCGCGGAAATCCCCGGAGTGGAGCTCGCACAGGCCTCTTGGAGCAGCGAGCCCGTGGAATACGACCCCGAGTCCATGGAGTGGGACCTGGACGAGGAAGATGGGGACATCGACGAAGAGGCTGACAGCGTCTGACGGTGGGGTTGACCACATTCGAAGGGAATGTGGATGCGGCCCGGGGCGTCAACGCGTTGTCAGGACGAGGCAGGGGGGCGTGCCCCCCTGCCCGGGGAACGGGGTTCCGGCAACGATGGAGTGGCGTGTGAGGACGGACAGCAAGCGACGGAGAAAGGCCCTGGTGGCCATATCCGCCGTACTCGGTGGCGTACTGGTGCTCGCGGGGTGCAACGACGCGGGTGACGGCGGGACGGATGCGCCGAAGGCCAACGGGGAGGCGTCGGCCAAGGCCGATGTCGACGCGGCGGCGGCCAAGGACGCCTCCAAGGCGCGAATAACCATCACTCCCAAGGACGGCGCCGCCAACGTCGGCCTGAACGACGCGGCCAACGTGGCCGTCGTCGACGGAACGCTCACCCTGGTCGAGCTGAAGAGCAACGAGGGCACCGCGGTGCCGGGCAAGATCGCCGCGGACGGCAAGAGCTGGAAGCCGGACGGCGCGCTGAAGCGCTCGACCAAGTACGCGCTGTCGGCGACCGCGAAGGACGAGGCGGGCCGCGAGGCGCACGAGAACGCCTCCTTCACCACGATCTCCCCGGAGAACAGCTTCGTCGGCTCCTTCATCCCGGACGAGGGCAAGACCGTCGGTGTGGGCATGCCGGTCTCGATCACCTTCAACAAGCCGATCAAGGACAAGAAGGCCGTCCAGGCGGGCATCACGGTCACCTCCACCAGCGGCCAGGAAGTCGTGGGCCACTGGTTCAGCGCGCAGCGCCTGGACTTCCGCCCGGAGAAGTACTGGCAGGCGAACTCCACCGTCACGCTGAAGCTGGCGCTGGACGGCGTCGCGGGCGGCCCCGGCATCCAGGGCGTCCAGAACAAGACCGCCACCTTCAAGATCGGCAGGAGCCAGGTCTCCACCGTCGACGCGAAGTCGAAGAAGATGACGGTCACCCGGGACGGCGCGGTCCTCAAGACCATCCCGATCTCGGCGGGCGCCCCGGCGAACCCGACGTACAACGGCCAGATGGTGATCTCCGAGAAGTTCAAGGAGACCCGGATGAACGGTGCCACCGTCGGCTTCACGGACGATGACGGCAAGGGCGAGTACGACATCAAGGACGTTCCGCACGCGATGCGGCTGTCCAACTCCGGCACCTTCATCCACGGCAACTACTGGGGCTCGGACTCCATCTTCGGCAGCGTCAACACCAGCCACGGCTGTGTCGGTCTGAACGACGCCAAGGGTGCGAACGACCCGAACCAGCCCGCGGCCTGGTTCTACGACAACTCCCTCATCGGAGACGTCGTCACGGTCGTCAACTCCCCGGACAAGACCATCAAGCCGGACAACGGACTCAACGGCTGGAACATGAGCTGGGCGGACTGGAAGGCGGGCGCGGCCGTCTGACGCGCCGACCCGACAGCTGAACCCCGCGACGGACGGCGGGGAGCCCCGGCCAGGGGGCTCCCCGCCGTCCGTCTGTGCGTGGCCTGTGAGTTCGCGTTCTCATCCGACTCTTATCGGCGGCTTATCCGGCGATCAGGGGTGCTGCCTAGGTTCGCCGCATGTTCTTCACCTACCTCCGGCGCGAGTTGCGCCGCCGCAGGAAGGCGGCGCTCGTCGTCGCCTCCGGACTCGCCCTGGGCATCGCCCTCGTCATCGTCGTCACCTCGGTCTCGGCGGGGATGGCTCAGGCGCAGGGCAAGGTCCTCCAGTCGCTCTACGGCCTCGGGACGGACATGACCGTCACCAAGGCGCAGGCCCCGCCGGGCGAGGACGGCGCCGCCGCCCGGCCCCGGTTCCAGTTCGACGCGAACGGCGAGGGCGACGCGAACGCCGGGGCCGAGCAGAGCAGCGACCTCGTCATGCCGCAGGGCTTCGAGACGCTCGACGCCGCGACCGTGGGCGAGGTGTCCGGCCAGGAGGGCGTCGCCCAGGCCGTCGGCGGGCTCAGTCTGCAGGTGATGAAGGTCAACGGGCAGTTCAAGCGCGGCGAGTTCAAGCGGGCGGAGGGCGCCGCGGGCAGCGGCGGCGCCACCAAGCCGGGCGCGACGGGCGGCGCCACGGGCGGTGCGGGCGGCACGGTCGAGGGCGGAGGCGCCGACTTCGACGTCAACTCCTTCTCCGTGTACGGCACGGACGTCACCAAGCCCGAGCTGGGCCCGCTCACCACCTCCGAGATCACCTCGGGCCGCGGTTTCCAGGCCGGCGAGACCGACGCGGCCGTCGCGGTCGTCGACAGCGCCTACGCCACGAAGAACAAGCTGGCCGTCGACTCCGAAGTCACCGTCAAGAACGCCAAGTTCAAGGTCATCGGCATCGCCACCGCCGACAGCGGGGACGCGGCCGCCAACGTCTACGTACCGCTCAAGCAGGCCCAGACCCTCGCGGGGACCCCGGACAAGATCACCACGGTCTACGTCCAGGCCGAGGACTCCCAGGCGATCGGCTCCGTGAAGCAGGCCATCCAGAAGAACGTCCCGGACACCACCGTCACCACCTCGGCCGACCTCGCCGACACGGTCTCCGGTTCGCTCTCCACCGCCGCCTCCCTCGCCTCCACCGTCGGCACCTGGCTCTCGTACGCCGTCCTCCTGGCGGCCTTCCTCGTCGCCGGCCTGCTGACCTCCTCCGCCGTCTCCCGGCGCGTCCGCGAGTTCGGCACCCTCAAGGCGCTCGGCTGGAAGAGCGGCCGCGTCACCGGCCAGGTCGCCGGAGAGGCCTTGGTCAACGGCCTGATCGGCGGGGCGCTCGGCATCGGCCTGGGGCTCGCGGCCGCCTACGCCATCACGGCGATCAGCCCGAAGCTCACCGCGCAACTCGCGGGCGGCGGAGCCCGGGCCGGCGCCGGCGGCGGCGCGGGAGGCGGCGGCATGATGCGCTCCGCCCGGCAGGGCGCGGGCAAGGCCCTCGACATCGCGCTCACCGCGCCCGTCTCGTTCTCCACGATCGGCCTGGCCGTCGCCCTCGCCGTCGCCGGCGGGCTGATCGCGGGCGGCTTCGGCGGCTGGCGCGCCTCCCGGCTGCGGCCGGCGGACGCCCTGCGCCGCGTCGAGTAGCCCGCCCGCCCCGCGGGCCGGCGGGGCCGCCCGCCCGCGCGGGCCGACCGTACGAACTTCTGAGCGAGCGAAGGAACGAGATGTACCAACTCACCGGTGTCACCAAGCGCTACCGGCGCGGCAAGGAATCCATCGACGCGCTGGCCGGCGTGGACCTGACCATCGAGGACGGCGGCCGGCTCGTCATCCAGGGTCCCACCGGCGGCGGCAAGTCCACCCTGCTCCAGATGCTCGGCGCCCTCGACCGGCCGACGGCGGGAGCGGTCGTCCTCGACGGGCTCGACCTCGCCACCGTCTCCGAGGCCCGCCTCACCCGGGTCCGGGCGGAGAACATCGGCTTCGTCTTCCAGTCCTTCAACCTGATCCCGACGCTCACCGCCCAGGAGAACGTCGAGACGGCGCTGGTTCCGCTCGGCCTCAAGGCGCGCGAACGCCGCGAGCGGGCCGCCGAGGCACTGGACTCCGTGGGCCTCGGCGAGCGGATGGGCCACCTGCCCGGCGAGATGTCCGGCGGCCAGCAGCAGCGCGTGGCCATCGCCCGGGCCCTGGTGAAGCGGCCGAAGGTGCTGCTCGCCGACGAGCCGACCGGCAACCTCGACGAATCGATGCGCGACGAGGTCATGGACCTGCTCGAAGGGCTGTGGAAGGAGCACGGCCTGACCTTCGTGATGGTCACGCACGACAGCGCGCTCGCGAAGCGGGCACCGCGCGTGGCGACGATCCGGCGCGGCCGGGTGACGATCACCGAAAACGCCTGAGCGCACCGCCGCGCTCTCCGCACCCCCCACCGACACCGAGGTCGACCACTGGTGGGCCGTCCTGGCTTCCGCCCGGACGGCCGACCTGCCGCAGGTGCCGCCGCCCTCCCGGACGGAGGTGGCCGGAGCGCTGCGGGTGCCTTCGGCGCGGGGGCGCTCGGTGCACTGGGCCGCGGAGGACGGCGTCGCCTCGCTGGTCCTGTTCACGGACGGCGGCAACGACCACACCGCGTTCCTGGACGAGCTGACGGTCCGGCCGGACGCGCGGCTACGAGCTGTTCTGCTGGCCCGGACTGGTCCCCGACGCGTGGGCGCCGGCGGTGGCCGTCGCCCACAGGGCGATGGAGGACGCGCCGATGGGGGACCTGGACCAGCGGATCCAGACCTGGACGGCGGAGCGCCTGCACGCGAACCACCGCAAGATCCTGGACCGGGGAGGCGCGCTGACCACGGTCGCCGCCGTCACCCCGGACGGCGAGGTGGCGGCCTACACGGAACTGGTCCTCCCCGACCCGGCGGGCCCGCGCGCGCTCCAGTACGACACCGTGGTGGTCCCCGCCCACCGGGGCCACGGCCTCGGCCGCGCGGTCAAGCTCCGCATGCTCGCCGAGGCCGCCGTCCGCCACCCGGACCTGCGCACCATCGCCACCTCGGTGGCGGACGACAACACCCCGATGCTCGCGGTCAACGCGGCCCTGGGCTACCGGCGCGAACGCGCACACGGCTACTTACAGCTACAGCTACAGCTACAGCTACAGCTCCAGGACTGAGGCGGGGGCCGCCGGCGCCGACCAGGACGAGAGCATGCGCAGGGCGTCGGCCGAGGGGGAGCCCGGAGGCGCGTGGTAGGTGACCAGGAACTGCGCCGGATCGTCCGGCAGGGCCAGGGTCTCGAAGGAGAGCAGGAGCTCGCCGACCAGGGGATGGCGCAGCCGCTTGAGGCCGTGGGTCTTGTCGTCCGCCACCGTGTGGGCCGCCCACAGCCGGCGGAACTCCTCGTTCTTCACGGACAGCTCGCCCACCAGGGCCGTCAGGCGTTCGTCATCGGGGTACCGGCCGGCGTACAGCCGCAGATTGCTCACGACCTCGCACGCACGGCACTCCCAGTCCGCGTACAGCTCGGCCGTCGCCGGGTCCAGGAACACCAGCCGTACGAGATTGCGCTCCTGCGCGGGCAGGGCCCCGAAGTCGCCGAAGACCGCGGCCGCCAGCCGGTTCCAGCCGATGACGTCCTGGCGCCGCCCGACCAGGTACGCCGGTACGCCTTCCATGGCGTCCAGCAGCGTCCGCAGCTCGGGGCGGACCTGCTGCGGGCGCGCCGCCTGGCGGCGCCTGCGGGGCTTGGGGGCGGCCAGCCGGCTCAGGTGCGCGTGCTCGGTGCCGTCCAGGCGCAGCGCCCGCGCGATGGCGTCGAGGATCTCCGCGGACACGTTCTGCCCGTGGCCCTGCTCAAGGCGCGTGTAGTAGGCGACCGAGACCCCCGCCAGCTGCGCCAGCTCCTCGCGGCGCAGGCCGGGGACCCGGCGGTGACGGCCGTGGTCGGTCAGGCCCACGTCCTCGGGGCGCAGCCGGGCGCGCCGGGATCGCAGGAACTCGCCGAGCTCGGCTCGCTGATCAAGCTGGTCCATTACCCCAGTATCGCCGCGTGCGCGGACAGGCCGGGGGGCTGTGCCTGACCCCGCCAAGGGTAGGTTCGCCAGTCCTAGGCAGGACAGGGGGATGGGTCGCCGCGGCCCGCGAGGGCATGCTGGTGACCGAGGAACGAGCGGTGCGCCGCCCGGCGCCGCAGTCCTTCACCGCAGTCACTCGCACACCGCAGTCACTCGCAGCAGTCTTCCGAGGAGCCCCACCGTGTCCGTCACCCAGGTCGCCGCCTACGCCGCTCCCGCCCCCAAGGCCCCGCTGGAGCGCATCACCGTCCCGCGCCGCCCGGTCGGCACGCACGACGTCCTCATCGACATCAAGTTCGCCGGCATCTGCCACTCCGACATCCACCAGGTCACCGACGGCTGGGGCGAGGGCATCTACCCGATGGTCCCGGGGCACGAGATCGCCGGAGTGGTCACCGAGGTCGGCCCGGGCGTCACCAAGTTCGCGGTCGGCGACCGCGTCGGCGTCGGCTGCTTCGTCGACTCCTGCCGCGAGTGCGAGCAGTGCCTCGCCGGGCAGGAGCAGTTCTGCGCCAAGGGCATGACCGGCACGTACAACGCCCTCGACAAGAACGGCGAGCCCACGTACGGCGGTTACTCCACCCACGTGGTCGTCGACGAGAACTACACCGTCCGCATCCCCGACGGCCTCGCCCTCGACATCGCCGCCCCGCTGCTGTGCGCCGGCATCACCCTCTACTCCCCGCTGCGGCACTGGAAGGCCGGCCCCGGCAAGAAGGTCGCGATCGTCGGCCTCGGCGGCCTCGGCCACATGGGCGTCAAGATCGCCCACGCCCTCGGCGCCGAGGTCACCGTGCTCTCCCAGACCCTGCGCAAGAAGGAGGACGGGCTGGGGCTCGGCGCCGACCACTTCTACGCCACGAACGACGAGACCACCTTCGAGGAGCTGGCGGGCCGCTTCGACCTGATCGTGTCCACCGTCTCCGCACCGCTCGCCCTCGACGCCTACCTCGGGCTGCTGAAGGTGGACGGCGCCCTGGTGAACGTCGGCGCCCCCGAGGAGCCCGTCTCGCTGAACCTGTTCTCCGTCATCGGCGGCCGCAAGACGCTGGCCGGCTCGATGATCGGCGGGATCGCCGAGACGCAGGAGATGCTCGACTTCTGCGCGCTGCACGGACTCGGCTCGGACATCGAGGTGATCGCGGCCGCGGAGGTCAACGAGGCGTACGAGCGCGTACAGGCGGGCGACGTCCGCTACCGCTTCGTCATCGACACCTCGACCATCTGACCGTCCCGGCGCTCTCCCCGACAGCCCGCGGGCGCACGCCCGGGGGCTGTCACACGCTTTTCACGCCCCGTGCATGGTCCCGGCGGCCGCCCGGGCGGACGATCTTCCCACCAGCCTTTCGCCACCGGGGAGTTCGAGATGCCCAGCCGCCGCCACTTCATCGCGGGATCCGCCGCCGCCGCGGGCCTCGCGGCCCTCCCGCAGCTGGCGCGGCCCCAGGGGGCGGCCGCCGCCGAGCCGCCGGCGCCGGCCCCGAACCTCGTGGTGGTCCTGGCCGACGACCTCGGGTACGGGGACCTGGGCGCGTACGGCCAGAAGCTGATCTCCACCCCGCGCATCGACCGGCTCGCCGCCGAGGGGCTCCGCTTCACCGACGCCTACTCCGCAGCCGCCGTCTGCGCGCCCTCCCGGGCGGCACTGCTCACCGGCCTGCACACCGGCCACGCCGCCGTCCGCGCCAACCCCTCCAGCGGCGGCCAGGGCAGCCTCGGCGCCGGCGACACCACCTTCGCGGAGGTGCTGCGGGCGCGCGGCTACCGTACGGGCCTGTTCGGCAAGTGGGGCTTCGGACCGGAGGCCGGGGACCAGCCGAGCCACCCGGGCGCGCGGGGCTTCGAGGAGTTCTACGGGTACATCGACCACAGCCACGCCCACCAGTACCACCCTGCCTACCTCTGGCACAACGACGCCAAGGAGACCGTCCCGGCGGGCACCTTCGCCCCCGACGCGATCGCCGCGCGCGCCCTCGACTTCATCGACGCCCGCGCCGCCGGGGCCGACCCCTTCCTGCTCTTCCTCGCCCCCAACCTGCCGCACGCCCCGAGCGAGGTCCCCGACATCGGCGCGTACGCCTCGCAGTCGTGGACCCAGGCGAACAAGGCGCACGCGGCGCAGATCAGCCTCCTCGACGCGCAGGTCGGCGCGGTCGTGGACCGGCTGGAGGCGCTGGGGATCGCGGAGCGCACCGTGGTCCTGATCGCCTCCGACAACGGCCCGCACGAGGAGGGCGGCGTGAACCCCGACCTCTTCGACGCCAACGGCCCGCTGCGCGGCTACAAGAGGAACCTCTACGAGGGCGGCGTACGCGTCCCGCTGATCGCCTGGTCCCCGGGCCGCATCGCGCCCGGCACCACCAGCGCCCGCCAGTTCAGCGAGGGTGGGCAGGAGGTCGTACAGCGGCCGTTCCCCACTTCCCCCCGCTTCGCGTGGGCCGGGGCGGGGACCGGCTGCGCAGGGCCGTGCGGCGCCGGCGGCGCGGCGCCGCGGCCGGGCTGGCCGTGGCGGCGGCCGTGCTGGCGGTGGGCGGCACGGAGGCCCAGGCCTCTCGGGGTTCCGCGCCGCCCTCCGCGAAGCCGCCGCCCGCGGCGGCGGTGCGGCTGGTGTCGGCTCCGGTGCGCATCGCCGACGCGGCGACGGTGCGGCTGCTGCGCCCCGGCGACCGGGTCGATGTCGTCGCGGCGGAGCGCGGCGAGCCGCCGCGGGTGGTGGCGGCCGGGGCCCGGGTCTCCGAAGTACCCGATCCGGACAAGGGCGTTGGGGACGGCGGGGCCCTGGTCGTCCTGTCCGTGCCCCGGGAAACCGCGCGCTCTCTCGTGGGGGCGGGCGCCGTGTCCCGACTGGCGGTGACGCTGTGTTGATTCGTGCAGACGTACGGTCAAGTCACCGTGAGACGGGGGTCGATTGGACACGCCGGGCCCGGACTGCCGTAGCTTTCGGAACCGTTGGCTCCATGTTCGGCAGATGCGAAGAAAGGCTCAGTGGTGAGCGAGAAGAAGAAGGTGAGCGTGCTGGCGGGTTTCAAGACCTTCCTGATGCGCGGCAACGTGGTCGACCTGGCGGTGGCCGTGGTCATCGGCGCCGCGTTCACGAACATCGTGAACTCGGTCGTGAAGGGCCTGATCAGCCCGGTGATCGGGCTCGCCGGCACGCAGAGTCTGGATGCCTACAAGAGCTGCATCAAGGATCCCTGCGGGATCGGCGCGGACGGCAAGCCGACGGGCGTGGAGCTCCTCTGGGGCTCGGTGCTCAACTCCGCGCTGACCTTCCTGATCACCGCGGCGGTCGTGTACTTCCTCATGGTGCTGCCGATGTCGAAGTACCTCGCCCGGCAGGAAGCGCGCCGCAAGGCCAAGGAAGGCGTCCAGGAGACGATGGAGATCACCGAGCTGGAGGTCCTCAAGGAGATCCGCGACGAGCTGGTCGCCCAGCGCGGCACGGGTGGCGGCGCCCCGTCCTACGGCGCCCCCGGCCCCCGGCTCTAGCCGGTCCGCCGGCAGCGGCCGGTCGCCCGGCCGCTGCCGGGGCGTCGGCTCAGACGTGGTGCGGCGGCTTCTCGTCGAGGAAGCGGGCCAGGTCGGCCGCGCTTCCGCCGGCGGGCGGCCGCTCGCCCCAGCCCCGGTCGGTGTCGTCCGAGGACTGCTGGTCCAGCGGGTCGTCGAAGACCAGCCTCGGCTTCGGCCTGGGCTTCGGGTCCTGCGGTTCGGTGGCGGGGGCGTCGCTCATGCCTCCAGGGTACGGCCGCCCCCGCCACCGGCCCCGCCTAGTGCTGTGGCCGGGAAGGTTTGCCGGGTCGCGGTGTCCGGTGCGGTGCATCGCAAGGCGGAGGGCCGCCGCTTGTACTGGACGTACTTCGGTGGTCCGACAACGCGGCGAGGTGCCGTGCCGGGCGCCGCGACCCGGTGAACCTTTCCGGTCACAGCACTAGCTGGGAGCCTCGGCGCCCTTGCGGGCGTAGAACCACCAGCACACCACCAGGCAAGTGGCATAGAAGCCGATGAAGATCCACAGCGCGTTGGTGACGGCCATGGCCGCGAACATCGCGGGGATGAAGAAGAAGCCGTAGGCGGCGATGGCCGAGGAGAAGCCGGTGACGGCGCCCGCCTCCATCTCCGACTGCTTCAGCGCCGCGGCCTGCGCCTCGGGTCCCATGCCCTCGGCCTGCTTCATGTGCTGGTCCCGGAAGATCACCGGGATCTGCCGGAAGGTGGAGCCGTTGCCCAGGCCGGAGAAGGCGAAGGCCACCAGGAAGCCGATGTAGAAGGGCCAGAAGTCGCCCTCCTGGCCGCCGGACGGCAGCGCGAAGATCACCACGACCAGGGCCGCCGCCATGCCGATGAAGGACAGGATGGTGACCCTGGCTCCGCCGATCTTGTCCGAGAGCCAGCCGCCGCCCCAGCGCGTGAGCGCCCCGATGAACGGGCCGATCCAGGCGTAGGTGGTCGCCTGGTAGCCCTGCGCCTCGAAGTTGTTCTTGATCAGCAGGGGCAGGCCGGCCGCGAAGCCGATGAAGGACCCGAAGGTGCCGACGTAGAGCCAGGTCATCAGCCAGTTGTGCTTGCGCTTGAAGATGATCTTCTGCTGGCTGAAGGGGGCCGCGGCCACCTTGAGGTCGTTCATCAGGAACCACGCGAGCAGGGCCATGATGACCAGCAGCGGCACCCACAGGAAGGCGCCGTTCTGCAGCCAGATGTCGGTGTTCTTCTTCCCGTCGTGCTGCGGGCCGCCCGCCGGGGCGCCCAGGATGGCAGCGGTCACCACCAGCGGGGCGACCAGCTGGACCACGCTCACGCCGAGGTTGCCGAGGCCGCCGTTGAGGCCGTTGGCACTGCCCTTCTCCCGCTTGGGGAAGAAGAAGCCGATGTTCGCCATCGAGGAGGCGAAGTTCGCGCCGCCGATGCCGCAGACGGCCGCGATCAGCGCCAGCTCCCAGTAGGGCGTGCCGGAGTCCTGGAGCGCGAAGCCCAGCCACAGCATCGGCACGACCAGGATGATCGTGCTGAACGCGGTGAACTTCCGCTCGCCGAAGATCGGCCCGATGAAGGTGTACAGGATCCGGAAGGTGCCGCCGGTGACACCGGGGATGGCGGTCAGCCAGAACAACTGGGACTTCGAGAAGCCGAAGCCGACGTCGTTCAGCTTGACCACGGTCACCGACCAGACCTGCCAGACCACGAAGCCGAGCATCAGGGCCGGGATGGAGACCCAGAGGTTGCGCTGGGCCACCCGGTGCCCGGTGGACTGCCAGAACCCCTCGTCCTCGGGCCGCCAGTCGGCGATGGTGGCCCCCGGCTTGTAGCTCTCCGCGCGGTGCGAGCGCACCTTGGGCGGGGTGGGCGTGGGTATCGACATGGTTACCGGTCCTTCGGGTCGAGGAGCCACAGTCCGATCACGGCGAGGAAGGACAGGATCAGGAATCCCGCTCCCCACCAGGCCGTGCCGGTGTTTCCCTTCATCCACTCGTTGACGGTCACGGTGAGCGCCCAGAGCTGGCCGATCACGACCGTGAGGGCCAGGACCAGCCGCGCGTTGAGCCTCGAGGAGCGCTCGGGCTCCTGCTCGGTGCCGGCTCCGGGGCCCGGGCCGGTGTGCCGGATCCGGGGGTCCCCGTACCCGCTGGTGGAGCGGATCTGGGGGTACCTCTCGCGCACCGGGCGGTTGAGCCGGGGCTCGGCACTGCCCGGGTGGTACTCCGGGCGGGGAGGCAGCGGCGCCTCGCTCATGTGGGCCTCCTTTCGGGGGCTCCGGGGCGGCCCGCCCCGGGGCAGCGCACACTGGCTGATTCCAGCGGATGGTCCTCGCCGAACTGCCGGCAGAGCGCGTCCTTGGCCGGCTCTCCCGACCGGGCGGTGGCGACGGCCCAGACGCTGCCGTCGGCCTGCTCGGTCAGGAAGATCCTGGGCAGCGGGCGCGGCGGCGGGCCAGCCGTCACCTCGCCGGTGCGGGCGTCGAAGACGCCTTCGTGGCACGGGCAGTACAGCTCGCCGTCGGCGCCCCGGTCCTCGCGCCACAGCACGCCGCAGGCCAGGTGGGTGCAGACGGCGGAGTAGCCCACCAGGGAGCCGTCCCCGAGCCGCACGGCCAGGGCCCGGTCGTCCTCGCCGGGGAAGCGGAAGGCCACGGACTGGCCGGGGGCGAGCGCGTCGCTGACCTTCTTGGGCGCGGGCAGGGACTCGCTGTCGCCGTGCCGGTGCAGGATGCCAGCGGCGACGCCGACACCGCCGATGGCCAGGCCGCCGGAGACGGTGGCGACGATCCGCAGGTAGTCGCGGCGGGTGGTGAGGGAGTCGGCGCTGATCCGGTCGCGCAGCTGCTCGACCGCGGCGTCGGCGGCCGCGCCGTCGTCCTGGCCCTGACCCGGGTACGGAGGGGGCTGTTCGGTGACGCTCATCGCACGTCCACTCCATTCACCTCTACGACGGGCAGGCCGCCGGGGACGGGCCACTGGACCTTGTCGGCGGGCACGACCATGGCCACGCCGGTCTGGACGACGACGTCGCCGAAGACGAAGGAGTCGGCGACTTGCACCCCGGGGCGCTCCGCCTGGAGCTCTTCGAGGGTTCCGTAGAAGAGGGCGCCGGTCGGGCAGACGGTCGCGCACATGGGGGCGAGGCCGTAGGCGGTGCGGTCGTAGCAGAGGTTGCACTTCATCTGCAGCTTCGCCTGGAGGTCGATCTTCGGAATGCCGAAGGGGCAGGCGTTGACGCAGTTGGAGCAGCCGATGCAGCGGGTGGTGTCGGCCTGCTGGACCACTCCGTCGGCGGTCACCAGGATCGCGTCGGCGGGACAGACCTCGGCGCAGGGTGCGACCGGGTCCTCGCAGTGCATGCAGACGCTCGGGAGGGAGGCGACGGACATGCCGGGGTCGGTGTAGTCCAGGTGGATCATGGACTTGCCGCGGTGCGAATCGCACTCGCGGCAGGCCGAGACACAGGCCTGGCAGCCGATGCAGCGACCCGGGTCGATGAAGATCGTGCGGCCCATCATGGCGGGTCAGCTCCTCTCCGCCGTGCCACGGCCCTGCGGGGACGTGGGGGGCAGGGGGTCGGTGCGGGAGACCTGGGTCTCCGGATAGGCCTCGTGGCCCGGTGCGGTGGGCGGCGCGGGGACCTCGTCGACCCGCTCGGCGGCCTCGATGCGCGCCGCGCAGACCTTGTACTCGGGGATCTTCGAGCGCGGGTCGAGGGCGTCGATGGTCAGGGCGTTCGCCGAGGTCGGGACGGGCCAGTGGTAGGGGATGAAGACCGTGTCGGGGCGGATGGCCTCGGTGACCAGCGCCGGGAACACCTCGCTGCCCCGGCGGGTGACCACCCGTACGGGGTCGCCGTTCCTGAAGCCGTGCGAGGGGTGGACCTCCACCCAGGGGCGGGGGGTCTGCTCGACGAGGGCTCCCAGGCGGCGGGTCTGGTTGCCGGAGAGGAAGTGCGCGACGGTGCGGCCGGTGGTGAGGGAGAGGGGGTACTCCTCGGTGTAGGGGTCCATCGGCGCGTGCCACTCGACGACCTGCATGTGGACCTTCCCGTCGGGGTGGAAGGTCTTGCCGCCCTCGAACAGCCGGGGCGTGCCCGGGTGGTCGGTGGAGGGGCAGGGCCACATGATCCCGCCGGTCTCCTCGAGGCGTTCGTAGGTGATGCCGTAGTAGTCGTTGACCGTGCCGGCGGAGGCGATGCGCAGCTCCTCGAACACCTCCCGGGAGCCGGGGAAGTCGAACTTGTCGCCGACGCCGAGCCGGCGGGCGAGCTCGCACATCACCCACGTGTCGGTGCGGACCCCGGCGGGCGGCTCCTGCGCCTTGTTGTGCTTGACGACGCGGGCCTCCGTATTGGCCATGACGCCCTCGTCCTCGGCCCAGACGGTGACGGGGAAGACCACGTGCGCGTTGTTCGCGGTCTCGGAGAGGAAGAAGTCGAACTGCGCGTGGAACTCGAGGGTGTCGTAGCCCTGCTTGACCGTCGCGTAGTTGGGGAGCGAGACGAAGGGGTTGTTGCAGATGCCGATGAGGCCTCGGATCTCGCTCCGCTGCATCTGCCAGACCATCTCCATCATGGAGGTGCCGGCGAGCGGGAGTTCGGACTCCTCGATGCCCCAGATCTGGCAGATCTGGCGGCGGTGCTCCTCGTTCATGATGGAGCGGCCTCCGGGCAGGAGGTCGGACTTCTGGCCGTGTTCGCGGCCGCCCTGGCCGTTGCCCTGGCCGGTGATGGTGCCGTAGCCGGCTCCGGGCTTGCCGAGGTTTCCGGTGGCCACGCACACGTTGATGATGGACAGGCAGTTCTCGACGCCCTGCGAGTGGTGTTCGACCCCGCGCGCGTGGAAGGCCATGGCCTTGTCCGCGCCGGCGAACATCCGGGCGACCTGGACGATCTGCGAGGCGGGGACGCCGCAGATCTCCGCGGACCGGGCGGGCGGGTAGTCCTGGACGGTCTTCTTGACCTCGTCCCAGCCGGTGGTGTGCGCGGCGAGGTAGGCCTCGTCGGTCAGGCCCTCGCCGACGATCACGTTGAGCACGGCGTTGAAGAAGGCCGAGTCGGTGCCGGGCTTGATGGCGACGTGGACATCCGCGGTGCGGGCGATGGCCGTCTCGCGCGGGTCGACCACGATCAGCGAGGCCCCGCGGTCCCGGGCGCCCCAGATGTACTGGGTCATCACGGGGAAGCACTCCCCCACGTTCGACCCGGCGATCAGCAGGCAGTCGGTGAGGAGGATGTCGGAGAAGGGGTTGGCGGCCCGGTCGATGCCGAAGGCGAGCTTGTTGGCGCCGGCGGCGCTGACCATGCACAGGCGGCCGTTGTAGTCGACGTGGCGGGTCTTGAGGGCGACCCTGCCGAACTTCCCCACCAGGTAGGTCTTCTCGGAGTACAGGCTGGCTCCGCCGAGCAGTCCGAAGGCGTCGTTGCCGTGGGCGCCCTGGATGCGGCGGATCTCGGAGACGGTGAAGTCGAGTGCCTCGTCCCAGGAGCACTCCTTGAACTCCTCGTCCCGCGTGCGCCGCATCAGCGGCGCGGTCAGCCGGTCGGGGTGGTTGACCTGCTGGTAGGCGTTGATGCCCTTGGGGCACAGCCGCATCCGGTTGATGTCGTGGTTGCGGGGCTCGACGCCGAAGACCTTGCCGCCCTTGTCGACGCGCAGGTACATGCCGCACTGCACGCCGCAGAAGCAGCAGTGGGTGGGGACGAGGGTCTCGCCGTTCTGGTCGGCGTGCCATTTGTCGGCGGGGATGCCGCCGGCGTCGCGGAAGTTGCGGGTGCCGGGCGGGGCGATGGCCGGGTCGATGGAGATGGGTACGGGCCGGGACGCGGCCTTGGCGGGGTCCGTCGCGGTCACTTGAACCCCTTCTTGACGTGGGTCAGGTAGGCGCTGCCGCGCAGGACGCGCTTGCAGCGCGGGCAGTACTCGGCCCACGCGTCGAAGTCGAGCTTCAGGTCCTTCATCGTGCCGCGCAGGTTCTCCACGTACGGGGCGGTGTCGATGGGCTCTTCGCAGCGCTTGCAGAGGAAGATCTGCTCGTCCTGGCGGGCCGTGTACTTGAAGAGCTGCATGCCGACGGCGGCCGGGCGCTGGACGATGTGGAAGAACTTCCCGAACGGGATGTAGATGAGGGTGAACACCACCGACACCATGTGCAGGATCGCGAGGAACTCGTATCCGCCGCCGTGCAGGAAGATCGACGAGAAGGTCAGCAGCAGACCGGTGACGGAGATCACGATCAGGCAGATCAGCGGGAGCAGGTCGTAGGCGAAGCGCTGGCCGGTCATGGCCCCGCGGTCCTTCATCCGGCGCCACAGGAAGTACGAGGCTCCGGGGATGACGAGGACGGCGGCGATGTCGAGGCCGTGGAACATCAGCCAGCCCAGGATGTTCAGCGAGTCGAAGCCGAGGACCTTGATGCCCCAGATCCGCATCTCGTACCCGGGTCCCGTCGCGCTGTCCCCGGTGAAGGTGAACCAGCCCCAGGTCAGCGGGAAGGTGATCGCCGCGGCGAGCAGGCAGCCCCAGAACATGAGCTGGTGGGCGATCCAGCGGGGCCGGGAGCGGGCGCCGAGGAACTTCTGGAATCCGAGGTAGGTGGCGATCATCTTCGGCAGGGCGGTGGGTGCCTTGCGGAAGTTGTCGGCCGAGAAGAAACTGCCGAAGCCCTTCTTGAAGAGGCGTCGGGCTCCGGGGGCCGAGACCCACACCGTGTACCGGTAGGCCACGCCGAAGGCCAGGAAGACCGTGGCGACGGCGTACGGCAGCAGGGCGGAGTCGAAGTCCCGCAGCAGCCGGCTTCCGAGCACGATGGCGATGATGAGGAGGAGCGAGACGACGGTGCCGGCCAGGGTGGCCCGTGCGGTGACGGACCGCCCGGCGGGCGGCGAGGTCTCGGGCGCCGGTGGGGGCGGCGCGGCGTCGATGACATCTGAGGGCTCGGACACAGCACCACGCTAGGTGGTCTGTACCGATTAAGCCCGTTATGTAGAGCTCATCGGTGCGCCGTACGGGTGGCGGCCCCGGCGCCTCAGACCGCGTTCAGTCCCTGCGCGGCGAAGATCGCCTTCGCCTCGGCGACCTGCCCGGCGGTCGGCGACGGCGTGTCGTGGAGGGTGAACTTCATGTCGAGCGCCTCCCACTTGCCCTCGCCGAGCTTGTGGAAGGGCAGTACGTCGACCCGCGAGACGTTGCCGAGGGTGCCCGCGAAGGCGGCGACGCCCTCGATGTTCTCCCTGGCGTCGGTCAGCCCCGGCACCAGCACGAACCGCAGGTGCACCTCCTTGCCGAGGTCGGCGAGGCGGCGGGCGAAGTCCAGGGTCGGCTCCAGCGGGCGGCCGGTGACGTGCCGGTAGGTCTCGCGGTCCCACGACTTGATGTCCAGCAGGACCAGGTCCACATCGCGCAGCAGCGCGTCGGTGGCGCGGGCCCCGAGGAAGCCGGAGGTGTCCAGGGCGGTGTGCAGCCCGAGGTCGTTCTTCATCCGGTGCAGCAGCTCGCCCGCGAAGACGGGCTGGAGCAGCGGCTCACCGCCGGAGATGGTGGCGCCGCCCCCGGAGGCGGCGATGAACTTGGTGTACTTGCGGGCCTCGGCGATGACGTCGTCCGCCGAGGTGCGCTTGCCGTTGCGCATCCGCATGGTGTCGGGGTTATGGCAGTACAGGCAGGTCAGCGGGCAGCCGGACAGGAAGGTGACGAACCGGGTCCCGGGGCCGTCGACCCCGGTGGACAGGTCCCAGGAGTGCACCGTGCCCTCGCTCGGCCGCTGGGTCGCGGCGGCGGCGGGAGTCTGGCCGGCGCTGACGCTGATGGCGTTGGCGTGGCCGACGGGAAGGCTCGTACCGAAGAGGACGGTCATGGCAGGTGCTCCAGCTTCCAGATTCCGTGGACTGATCTGGTGACGCGCGGTCCCGGGGCCGGGTGAGGGCCGGCCCCGGGCCGCGCGTGCTCGTGGTCTCCCGTGAGGGTCAGAGAGAGCCGTGGAAGGTGCGGTTCAGCACGTCGAGCTGCTGAGCGCGCGTGAGGCGGACGAAGTTCACCGCGTAGCCGCTGACGCGGATGGTCAGCTGCGGGTAGTTCTCCGGGTGCTCCATGGCGTCCATGAGCGTGTCGCGGTTGAGCACGTTCACGTTCATGTGGAAGCCGTCGACCGCCATGTAGCCGTCGAGGACGCCCGCCAGGTTCTTGATCCGCTCCTCGGGAGTGCGGCCCAGGCCGTCGGGGGTGACGGTGTTGGTCAGCGAGATGCCGTCCTCGGCGTCCTCGTAGGGGAGCTTGGCGACCGACAGCGCCGAGGTGACGTAGCCGTGGGTGTCGCGGCCGTTCATCGGGTTGGCGCCCGGGGAGAACGGCTCGCCCGCGCGGCGTCCGTCCGGCGTGTTGCCGGTCTTCTTGCCGTAGACCACGTTCGAGGTGATGGTCAGGACCGACTGGGTGTGCTCGGCCTCGCGGTAGGTCGGGTGCTTGCGCACCTTCTTCATGAACTCCTCGACGAGCCAGACGGCGATCGAGTCGACGCGGTCGTCGTTGTTGCCGAAGGCCGGGTACTCACCCTCGATGGTGTAGTCGGTGACCAGGCCGGTCTCGTCGCGCACCGCGGTGACCTTGGCGTGCTTGATGGCCGACAGAGAGTCCGCGGCGACCGAGAGGCCGGCGATGCCGCAGGCCATGGTGCGGCGCACGTCGCGGTCGTGGAGCGCCATCTCGATGCGCTCGTAGGCGTACTTGTCGTGCATGTAGTGGATGACGTTCAGGGCGTGGACGTAGGTGTCGGCGAGCCATTCCATCTGCTCGTCGAACTTGGCCATGACCTCGTCGTAGTCCAGCACGTCGGAGGTGATCGCACCGGTGGCCGGGCCGACCTGGGCGCCGGACTTCTCGTCGCGGCCGCCGTTGATCCCGTAGAGCAGGGTCTTGGCGACGTTGACGCGGGCGCCGAAGTACTGCATCTGCTTGCCGACGGGCATGGCCGAGACGCAGCAGGCGATGGCGGTGTCGTCGCCGAAGCGCGGGCGCATCAGCTCGTCGGACTCGTACTGCACCGAGGAGGTGTCGATCGAGACCCGGGCGCAGAACTCCTTGAAGCCCTGCGGCAGCTGGGGCGACCAGAAGACCGTCATGTTCGGCTCGGGGGCCGGGCCGAGGTTGTAGAGGGTGTGGAGGTAGCGGAACGAGGTCTTGGTGACCAGCGGACGGCCGTCCTCGCCCATGCCGGCGATCGACTCGGTGACCCAGGTGGGGTCGCCGGAGAAGAGCTCGTCGTACTCCGGGGTGCGCAGGAAGCGGACGATGCGGAGCTTGATGATGAAGTCGTCGACCAGCTCCTGGGCCTGCTCCTCGGTGAGGAGGCCGGCCTCGATGTCGCGCTGGAGGTAGACGTCGATGAAGGTGGAGGTGCGGCCGAGCGACATGGCCGCGCCGTTCTGCTCCTTCACGGCGGCCAGGTACGCGAAGTACAGCCACTGGATGGCCTCGCGGCCGGTGGTGGCCGGGCCGGAGATGTCGTAGCCGTAGGAGGCGGCCATCGCCTTGAGCTCGGCGAGGGCGCGGACCTGCTCGGAGAGCTCCTCGCGCAGGCGGATCGTCTCCTCCAGCGAGCGGTTGCCCGCGGGGAGGGAGTTGATCTCCTCCTTCTCCTCCTTCTTGAAGGCGATGAGGCGGTCGACGCCGTAGAGGGCCACGCGGCGGTAGTCGCCGATGATGCGGCCGCGGCCGTACGCGTCCGGCAGGCCGGTCACGATGCCGGCCTTGCGGGCGGCGCGGATGTCGGGGGTGTACGCGTCGAAGACACCGGCGTTGTGGGTCTTGCGGTACTCGGTGAAGACCTTCTCCAGGTCGTCCGAGACCGGGTAGCCGTAGGTCTCCAGGGCGCCGGCGACCATGCGCCAGCCGCCGTACGGCATGATCGCGCGCTTGAGCGGGGCGTCCGTCTGGAGGCCGACGATCAGGTCCTTGTCGCGGTCGATGTAGCCGGGGGCGTGCGCGGTGATCGACGACGGGATGTCGTACGCGACGTCGTAGACGCCCTTCTCGCGCTCCTCGGGGAACTTGTCCGTGATCGCCTTCCACACGGCGGTGGTGCGCTCGGTGGGGCCGGCGAGGAAGGTGTCGTCACCCTCGTACGGCGTGTAGTTCTGCTGGATGAAGTCGCGGACGTCGATGGCGTCACGCCACAGACCGCCCTTGAAGCCGTTCCAGGCCTCGCCGTTCTTCGTGGTTTCCGCAGGGGTGGCAGTCATCGCCCGCACCTTCCGAGTCGCCTCATTGCTTGTATCCATTGCACGCCTTTTGATCGATCATTTGGCGCCGCGTTGGTCCTGAGCTGGGGCCCGAAAGTCCCCTCATCCCCGACCCCAAGGGTCCCCCATCCCCGTTGACCTGGCACTTTGAGCAGGCCAAAGGTCCCTAGTGCGCTTGTGAAAGCTTTCACAAGAATCTCGGGGAGGACCGCGCACGACCCCTACGGGAGGGCCCGACCGGTCAGACAATCTGAACCAGGGCGAAGCCTGTGGATACCGCGACGCACGTCGTGACCAGGCCCGGCAGCATGAAGGATTGGTTGACGACGAAGCGGCCGACCCGGGTGGTGCCGGTCCTGTCGAAGTTGATCGCCGCGATGAAGGTGCCGTAGGTGGGGAGGAGGAAGTAGCCGTTCACGGCGGGCCACATCGCGATGAGGAGCGGGGCCGGGATACCGAGGGCGAGCCCGAGGGGCATCAGCGCCTTGGTGGTCGTGGCCTGGCTGAACAGCAGCGCGGAAAGGAGCAGCAGCATGATGGCGAAGAACCAGGGGTGGTCCTGCGCGACCCCGCCGAGCGCGCCGGTGATCCGGGCCTCGTTGGCGCCGATGAAGGACAGTCCGAGCCACGACAGCCCGAAGACGCCGATGACGGCGACGAGCCCTGACTTGGCCACGTCCGTGCCCGGTATCCGCTTGGCGTCGACCTTGCACAGCAGCAGGATCAGCGCGGCCACGGCCATCATCAGGATCTCGATGGTGGCGGGCATCGACAGGGGCCCCTTGGCGGTCTCGGGCCGCAGCGCCGGGCAGAGACCGCTGAGGACGACGGCGACGGTCCCGCCGAGGAAGAGGTACGCCGACCAGCGCGCCCGCGGCCGCAGCGGCGGGGCGGCTTCGGCCGGGGCGGGGGCCTCGATCTCACCGGCGGCCAGGCGCCGCAGGTACTCGGCGTCCTGCCCGAGCTCCTTGCCGACGCGGGACTGCACGGTGGCGGCGACGAGCACGCCGAGCAGCGTGGCCGGCACGGCGACGGCCATGATCCTCGGCAGGTCCCAGCCGTCGCCGTCGAACATCACGATCATGGCGGCCATGGCGGCGGAGACGGGCGAGGCGGTGATACCGAAGGTGGCCGCGATGGAGGAGACGGCGATGGGCCGCTCCGGGCGGATGCCGCCTTCGCGGGCCACGTCGTGGATCACGGGGAGCAGGGGTTGAAGTGCTCTCCCGGCTGGAGCCGGGAGATTCCTGCTTACCTTGCGGCAGCGGGCTTGACGCGTTTGGCGCGCCTGACGACTGCCCTCCCGGCAGCCGGGATGAGCGCGAGGCCCATCCGGTACAGGTACAAGACGTTGCGAGCCGCGTTCCAGTCGGCGTTACCCGACCAGCCGCAGTCCGGGTTCTTGCACACGAACACGGCCTGGGACTCCCGGCTGCCGGGCGTGGTGAAGCCGCACGCCGAGCAGCGCAGGCTGGTGCCGGGAGCGGGGACCTTGTGCAGGGCGCCGCCGTACTGGGCGGTCTTGTACGCCAGCATGGCGACCGTCCGGCCCCACGCTTCCCCGCTGATGGAGCGGTTCAGCCCAGACTTCTGGGCGACGTTCCTCCCCGGCGCCTCGACAGTTCCCTTGGCCGACTTGACCATGTTCGTGATGGTGAGTGCTTCGACCACGACCGTGCCGTACGCGCGGGCGATGACGGTCGTCGTCAGGTGCTGCCAGTTCAGGGCCCGGCGCTTGGCTTTCGCGCGGAGTCCTGCGATCTGGTCGTAGGTGCGGTGCAGCCTGCCGCTGGTGCGCTCGCCGGGCTTGCGGTGCTGCTTACGTCGCGCGGCACGCTGCTCCAGGCGCAGGAGCTTCACCTGCTCCTTGCCGGTCAGCCACTCACCGTGCCCGTACGTCTCACCGTCAGAGAGAGCGATGGGCACGGTGATGCCCACGTCGATGCCGACGTCTGGCCCCTGGTGGGGCTGGGGCTTGCCCTCCAATGTCTGGACGCGGAAGGCGATGTGCCAGCCGAGCGCGTCCCTGATCAGCCGCGCCCCGGTGATCCGGTTCTCCGCGTTGGCGCGCTTACCCACGGGCAGGTCTTTGGTCCAACGGAAACGGACCCGGCCGATCTTCGGCAGGTTGGCCATGCCCCAGCGGCGGTGCACCCGGGTGATGTTCAGGTCCCGGCCCTGCGGGACATCCACGGACATCACCGTACGCAGCCGGCCCTTGAAGTTCGGGGCGTCGGCGCGGCCGTCCCAGCAGTTCCTCCACGCCTGGAAATAGGTCTTCAACACCGCTTGCGCGGCCTGCGCGGGAAGAACAGCGAGAAAGTCGATGTCCTCGCGGGCCTGCCGGATCGCGGCGTCCGCATGTCCGAGAGTCCGCTCTTCCTTCGGCATCATCTGCCACCAGGCGTGCAGCAGGTTCCACATGGTGCGGGCCGCATGCGCCTGATCATCCGCCTTGCGAACCCCGGCAGGCGACAGCGCGAGCCGGGCCCGGTGCCCGAACTGCCGCTTTGTCAGGGCGTCTTGACTCACAATCCGGAACCTAGCAGGGGTTTATGTCACCGCGCTGGAACCCTCATCCTGATGTACGGACCAGACGTCATGTTGTCCACAAGCTGCACGTTCACTTGGTTTTCGTCACCAAGTACCAGCGGAAGCTGAGCGAACTGACTGCGGGAACCTCGCAGGACCGGCGCTTCTCGGAGCTGCTGGCTGTTCTGGAGGCGGACCCCACTCCTCACCGCAGTGACGCCTGACGGGAGACGGCGGTCAAGGGACTGGCCAGGCGGGGTTCGCAGAAGGTGCCGTCGCGGAGCATCGCGAAGAGGACATCCAGTCTGTGCGGTGTTCCAGTGCGGCGCGCCACCAGCAATCCAGCCCCTCCGGCGTTTGAGGAGCGGGGGTCCGGGGGCTGGCCCCGGCAACGGCGCCGCAGGGGGTCACAGGCCCGGGCCGGAGTCCGGGGCCGGACCCCGGGAAGCCCGGGCGCAGGCGGGCGCCGCTCGCGCAGCGGCCCCGCACCACACCCGGGCTGACCAGCCGGGAGCACCGGTTAGCTGGGCGCTTCCGCGCCGGGGCGGGCGTAGAACCACCAGGCCACGACGACGCAGCTGGCGTAGAAGCCGACGAAGCCCCACATCGCGCTGGTCACGGCGAAGTTCGCGAACATCGCCGGAATGAAGAAGAAGCCGTAGGCGGCGATGGCCGCGGTGAAACCGGTCACCGCGCCCGACTCGATCTCGGCCTGCTTCAGCGCCTTCGCGTACTGCGGGGTGCCCTCCGTCAGGCCCTTGAGGTGCTGGCCGCGGAAGATGACCGGGATCTGGCGGAAGGTCGAGCCGTTGCCGATGCCCGAGAAGAAGAACGCCGACAGGAAGCAGAGGAAGAAGCCCTGGAAAGAGCCCTGGTCGGAACCGGCTGGGAGGAAGGTGATGACACCGATGATCGAGGCAGCCATGCCCACGAAGGACAGGATCGTCACCCGCGCTCCGCCGAACTTGTCGGCGATCCAGCCGCCGGCCCAGCGGGCCAGCGCGCCGAGGGCCGGGCCCATCCAGGCATAGGTGGCCACGGAGTACGCCGGGAAGGTGGTCTTGATCAGCAGCGGGAGCGCCGCGGCGAAGCCGATGAAGGAGCCGAAGGTGCCGACGTAGAGCCAGGTCATCACCCAGTTGTGCTTGCGCTTGAAGATGATCTTCTGCTGGCTGAAGGGGGTGGAGGCGACCTTCAGGTCGTTCTGGCCGAACCACGCGACGGCGGCGAGGACGATCAGGACCGGGACCCAGACGAAGGCCGCGTTCTGGAGGTAGATCTCCGAGCCGTTCGCCTTCTTCTGGCCCGCGCCGATCGCCAGGACCGAGGTCGTGATCAGGATCGGGGTGAGCAGCTGCACCACCGAGACGCCCAGGTTGCCGAGGCCGCCGTTGATGCCGGTCGCGTTGCCCTTCTCCTGCTTCGGGTAGAAGAAGCCGATGTTGGCCAGCGAGGAGGAGAAGTTCGCGCCGCCGATGCCGCAGAGCGCGGCGATGGCGACCATCGTGCCGTAGGAGGTGTCCGGGTTCTGCACCGCGAAGCCCAGCCACAGCAGCGGAACGATCAGCACGACGGTGGAGACCGCCGTGAAGCGGCGCTGGCCGATCATCGGGCCGATGAAGGTGTAGACGATGCGGGCGCTGCCGCCCGTGATGCCGGGGACGGCCGTCAGCCAGAACAGCTGCGACTGGGAGAAGCCGAAGCCGACGTCCTTGAGGTTGGTCGCCGTGATGCTCCAGACCTGCCAGACCACGAAGGCCACCAGCAGGGCCGGAACCGCGATCCACAGGTTGCGGGTGGCGACCTTCTTTCCGGTCGACTGCCAGAAGGACGGGTCCTCCGGCGTCCACTCCGTGATCGTGCGGCCGGGGCGGTACTGCGCCGGATCGGGCGCCTGCACGCGCCCGCTTGCCGCGCGCACGTCCTGTTGGGCGGAACTCATGGCGTGTCCTGAACGTTGGGATCTTCTGCTGATGGTCCTGACCTATTCAGCGTCCGCTTCCGCCGCCCCGCGCATCAGAGGCCAACGCACTGTGGGCGACGGGACAAGGTCCCGTCGCCCACAGTGCGTTGGCCATGCGCCCGCAGGGCCCTACGGCCGGAGCTCCACCAGCGGCAGGGACACCTCGGGGTCGTCCAGGCAGATGCCGGTGCGCAGGTCGAAGACCTGCTTGTGCATCGGCGAGGCCACGACGGGCACCCCGCCCCGCGAGCCCATGATCCCGTTGGCGATGACGTCGGCGCCCGAGAAGGGGTCCCGGTTGCCGACCGCGTAGACCTCGCCCGCGCGGTCCTTGAAGACCGCGGCCTGCGTGCCGTCCGCCAGCACCGCGGTGCGCCCGCGGCCCGGCTCCAGCGCGTCCGCCGCGGCCGCTCCCGCCGCCGTCCCGAAGTCCACGGTTCCGAAGCGCTCCAGCGCCGCCGGGTCCTCCAGGACCGCGGCCCACTCGTCCTCGTAGGCGCCCACGTGGCGTTCCATCTGCGCCTCCAGCTCGGCGCAGATGCCGAGCGAGTCCTCGATCAGGACCTCCTTGAGGTGCTCCAGCCCGGCCGCGCTCCCGCCGAGCCGCTCGAGCCAGGCCGCCGTGCGCTCCAGGCGCTCGCCGGTGCGGACGTAGTACATGAGGAACCGGTCGATCAGCGCGAACAGTTCGGCCGTGTCCAGATCCGAGGCCAGCAGGTCGGCGTGGCGCGGAGTGGCTCCGCCGTTGCCGCCGACGTAGAGGTTCCAGCCGTTGGCGGTGGCGATGACGCCGATGTCCTTGCCCCGCGCCTCCGCGCACTCGCGCAGGCACCCGGAGACGCCGCCCTTGAACTTGTGCGGGGTGCGCAGGCCCCGGTAGCGCAGCTCCAGATCGATGGCCAGCTGGATCGAGTCGCCCTGCCCGAAGCGGCAGAAGCGCGCTCCCACGCACGACTTCACCGCGCGCAGGGACTTCCCGTACGCCTGCCCGGACTCGAATCCGGCGCCGCCGAGCCGCCGCCAGATGTCGGGCAGCTGCTCCTTCCTGACGCCGAAGAGCCCGATCCGCTGCGCCCCGGTGATCTTCGTGTAGAGGCCGTAGTCCCGGGCCACCTCGCCCAGCGCGATGACCTGCTCGGGCGTGATCTCGCCGCCCGCGACCCGCGGGACGACCGAATAGCTGCCGTCCCTCTGGAGGTTGGCGAGGAAGAGGTCGTTGGAGTCCTGCAGGGCCGCCTGCTCGCCCGACAGGATGTGCCCGATGCCGAGGTCCGGGGCCAGGGTGCCCAGCACGTTGGCGACGACCGGCTTGCAGACGGCGCAGCCCTCGCCGCCCTCCCCGTAGGTCTCCAGGAGCTCGCTGAAGCCGCGGATGCGCTCGGTGCGGATCTTCTCGTAGATCTCCGCCCGGGTCAGGGTGAAGTGCTCGCACAGCCCGCGCGGCTTCTCGATGCCCGCCGCGGACAGTTCGGCGTCCAGCACCGCCTGCAGCGTGCCGATGCAGCCGCCGCAGCCCGTACCCGCCTTGGTGCACTTCTTGACGCCGCCGATGTCGGTGAGGGACTCCGCGACCACCGCGTCGCGCACCTGCCCCTTGGTGACGTTGTGGCAGCTGCACACCACCGCGTCGTCGGGCAGCGCGTCCGCGCCGGGCAGTGCCACGCCTTCGGTCGACGGCAGGATGAAGGCCTCCGGCGGGGCGGGCAGCTGCCGGCCGGCGTGCGGCTTCAAGGAGCCGTACGCCTCCGCGTCGCCGACCAGGATGCCGCCGAGCAGCGCGCCGTCGGGGCCGAGCAGGAGCTTCTTGTAGACGCCCTCGCGGGCATCGGAGAAGACGACCGAGACGGCCCCGTCACGGCCCTCGGGCGCGAAGGGGTCGCCGAAGGAGGCCACGTCGGCGCCCATCAGCTTGAGCTTGGTGGAGGTGTCGGCCCCGGTGAAGGTCAGCTCGCCGGAGCCCGCGAGGGCCTCGGCGACGGTCTCGGCCATTTGGTAGCCGGGCGCGACCAGCCCGTACACCTTGCCGTCGACGGTCTGCGCGCACTCGCCGATCGCGTAGACGTACGGGTCGCTGGTGCGGCAGTGGGCGTCCACGACGACGCCGCCGCGGTCGCCCACGGCCAGGCCGCACTCGCGGGCCAGGCGGTCGCGCGGACGTACGCCGGCCGAGAAGACGACGACGTCCGAGCCGATCTCCTCGCCGTTGGTCAGCCGCAGCGCCTGCGCCCGCCCGTCGGGGTGGATCTGCACGCCGGCCGCGCCGACGCCCGTGTGCACGGCCACGCCCATGGACTCGATGGTGGCCCGCAGGGCGGCCGCGCCGCCGTCGTCCACCTGCAGGGGCATCAGCCGGGGCGCGAACTCCACGACGTGCGTGGTCAGTCCGAGCGTGCGCAGCGCGCCCGCCGCCTCCAGGCCGAGGAGTCCGCCGCCGATGACGACACCGGTGCGGGAGCCTTCCTCCGCGGCGTAGGCGGTCAGCGCCGCGACGTCGTCCAGCGTGCGGTAGGTGAAGCAGCCCTCCGCGTCGGCGCCGTCGATCGGCGGCACGAAGGGGTAGGAGCCGGTCGCCAGCACCAGCGCGTCGTAGCGCAGCACGTCGCCGGAGCGGGCGGTGACGGTACGGGCGGCGGTGTCGACCAGTTCGGCCGGGTCGCCGAGCCGCAGGTCGATGCCGTGCCGCTCCAGGAACCCGGGAGCGACCAGGGACAGCTCCTCGCCGGTGGAGCCGGTGAAGGCCGCGGACAGGTGCACGCGGTCGTAGGCCGGGCGGTCCTCCTCCGCGAGGACGGTGACCTGCCAGCCGCCGCGCTCGGGGCGGGCCGGGTCGGCGAGTGCGTCGCGTTCGGCGAGCGCCTCCAGCAGGCGGTGTCCCACCATGCCGTGGCCGATGACAACCAGCGTCTGCCCCATGGATCTCACTCCGTGTGTCCCTAGAGCCGCGCGGGTCGCCGGGGGCCGGGACGGCCGGGGGACCTCACGCGTGCTTGTATTCCGACCTTTCGACGGTAGGTCCGCTCCACAGCCCCGGACGTCCGAAAAGGGCCCCTCGGTCCGGGGAGAGCGGCCTCTTCCGCACAGGACCTCTGACCTGCGACGCAGGTCCTTGGCCGGGCTCCCCCCGGCCCCCGGCGGGCCTAGCGTGGGAGGAGGACACCCGGGCGGGACCAGGGAGGCAGACCACATGCTCGTACTCGCCGTCCACGGCAGCGCGGCCCCGGCCGCCGCCGCGACCTCTCGCCGCCTGACCGCCGCGATCGAGGCCCTCAGCGGGGTCCACGCGCTCGTCGGCCACCTCGACGTGCAGCGCCCCTCGCTGGCCGAGGTCGTACGGGAGCACCCGCGCTCGGTGGTCGTCCCGCTGCTCCTGGGCGACGGCTACCACCGCCGCGTCGACATCCCCGCCGTCCTGGAGGGCACCGGCTGCGTGCTCACGGAGGGCCTCAGCGGCGAGCGCGACATCGCCGTCGCCCTGCTCGGCCGGCTGCGCGAGGCCGAGCGCCGCCGCGGCCCCTACACCCGGGCCGACGCGGTGGTCGTGGCCGGCGCGGGCTCCTCGCGCCCCGGCGGGAACGCCGGCACCCGGACCTGCGCCGCCCAGCTGGCCGCCCTGCTGGAGCACGAGGGCCCCGAGCCCGTCCCGGTGCTCCCCGCCTACCTCACCTCCGCCGGGCCGACCGTCCCCGAGGCGCTGGCCTCCCTCCAGGCCGCCGGGTACCGCCGGATCGCGGTGGCCGCGCACCTGCTGGCCCCCGGACGCTTCACGCACGCCCTGAACGGCTCGGCCGCCTGGACGGTCTCGGAGCCGCTGGCCGACCATCCGCGCCTGGCCCGGCTCGTCATCGGGAGGTACGAGTCCGCCCGGGGCACACGGGCCCTGAGGGCCGCGCGCCTCGCCTGCTGAGCCCCGCGGGACTGCTGTCCTGGACGGCATGGCTCTGGCTTACGTACCCATGACCGCCCGCAGCCGGGACGAGGGCCACCGCGCCGCGACCCCGCTGGAACTCTTCTTCGACCTCTGCTTCGTCGTCGCGATCGCGCAGGCGGGCGCCGCCCTCGTGCACGCCCTGGCCGAAGGCCATCCCGGCACCGGCGTGGTCAGCTACTTCTTCGTCTTCTTCGGCGTGTGGTGGGCGTGGATGAACTTCACGTGGTTCGCCTCCGCCTACGACTGCGACGACGTGCCCTACCGGATCGCCACGCTCGTCCAGATCGCCGGCGTGCTCGTCTACGCGGCGGGCGTGAGCCGAGCCTTCGACCAGGACGACTGGACGACGGCCGTCATCGGCTACCTGATCATGCGCGTCGCGCTCACCGCCCAGTGGCTGCGGGCCGCCGCCGGCGAGCGCGGCGCGGCCCGGGCGGCGGCCCTGAAGTACGCGGCCGGGCTGGTCGTCTGCCAGGCCGGCTGGGTGGCGCTGCTGTTCGCCCCGGACGGCGCCAAACGCTGGCTGTTCCTGATCCTGGTCGTCGCGGAACTGCTGGTCCCCGTGGTGGCCGAGCACGGTCACCAGACGCCGTGGCACGCCCACCACATCGTGGAGCGGTACGGCCTGTTCACGATCATCGTGCTGGGCGAGACGATCTCGGCGAGCACGGTGGCCGTGAAGTCGGCGCTCGACGAGCACGAGGCCCTGGGCGAACTGCTGCCCATCGCCGGCGGCGGGCTGCTGATCGTCTTCGCCGCCTGGTGGATCTACTTCGCGGTGCCGATGCACGAGCACCTGACCTCCAACCGGGAGGCGATCCCGTGGGGTTACGGGCACTTTCTGATCTTCGCCTCGGGCGCGGCGATCGGCGCGGGCATCGAGGTCGCGGTCGAGCACGCGGTCGGCCTGGGGGTCCCCCCGGACGGAGTCTGGGGGATGCACATCTCACAGCTCGCCGCGAACGCCTCCGTCACCGTCGCCACGGCGGTCTTCCTGCTGATGGTCTGGCTGCTGCACTCCCGCCACTTCAAGCGGGGCCCCGCCCAGCAGCTGACCCTGCCCCTCTCCGCCCTCGCGGTGCTCGCCTGCACCTGGGCGGGCCCGTACGCCGTCCTGTACGCGGGCCTGGTCGCGGCGGCGACGGTCGTGGTCGGCACGGTCCTGGCCGCCCACACCCCGCCCGGTCCCGCCGAATCCGGCCCCGCCGGCGGGTGAGGCGCGGGGTCCGGGTCGGAGCCCCGGCAACGGCGCCGCGCCGGACCGTCACTCCGGCGCCGCCCCCGCCGTTCTCCAGCGCAGGAAGACGCGTCGCAACTGGAGGCAGGCCATGACACTCCCGGCACAACGGCACGGCGCGGGCGGCGACCCCGGCGGGGAACTGGCCGATCCCGCCTTCTGGCAGGCGCCGCCCGCCCACCGGCTGGCCGCCTTCGCCCGCCTGCGGGCCCTGGACGCCCCCGTGTTCGTCCCCGAGGGGGCCGGGCACTGGGCCCTCGTACGGCACGCGGACGTCCAGGAGGCGAGCCGGCTCCCCAAGGTGTTCGCCAGCGCGCCCGGGGTGACCACGCCCGAGCCGGCCCGGTGGGTGCGGGCGCTGTTCGGGGACTCGATGGTCAATCTGGACGGCCCCGATCACGCGCAGCTGCGCAAGATCGTGCAGCGGGCCTTCACGCCCCGGCTGCTGGCGGCGGCCGAGGAGGACATCCACGCGGTGGCGGCGCGCATCGTGGACGACGTACTGGACGCGCGGCCGGACGAGTTCGTCTCGGCGGTGGCCTCGCGGCTGCCCCTGGAGGTCATCTGCAACATGATGGGCATCCCGGAGCGCCACCGCGCCGAGATCGCCGACCGCGTCAACCACGCCTCCGAGCACATCGGCGTGGAGCGGGGCCTGGCGGCCCGGCTGCGGATGCCCGGGCGCGGGCTGCGGGCCCTGGCCAGGATGCAGCGGATGGTGGCGGGCATCGGGCGCGAGCGGCGCAAGAACCCGACGGACGACCTGATCTCGGCGCTGGTCACCGCGAACGTGGACGGACAGGCCCTGGGAGCCCGCCAGCTCGGCGCCTTCTTCTCGCTGCTGATGGTGGCCGGGGTGGAGACCACCCGCAACGCCATCACCCAC
Organism: Streptomyces sp. ICC4; assembly: GCF_003287915.1. Lineage (NCBI taxonomy): Bacteria > Bacillati > Actinomycetota > Actinomycetes > Kitasatosporales > Streptomycetaceae > Streptomyces > Streptomyces sp. ICC4. The sequence goes on from NZ_CP030286.1 coordinate 2,775,674, forward strand.
GGCCTGACCCTGCTGACCGACAACCCGGACCAACGCGACCTGCTGCTCGAAGACTTCGAGGCGCACGCGGACGGCGCGGTGGACGAGATGATCCGCCACTCCACGCCGATCATCCAGTTCCGTCGGACGGTCGTCGCCGAACACACCCTGGGCGGGCACCTGTTCGCTCCCGGCGACAAGGTGGTGCTGTACTACGCCTCCGCCAATCGCGACGAGGCGGTCTTCCCCGACCCGGACGCCTTCGACATCACCCGCTCCCCCAACCCCCACCTGGGGTTCGGCGGCGGCGGACCGCACTTCTGCCTGGGCGCGCACCTGGCCCGGGTGGAGATGAAGGCGCTCTTCCGCGAGCTGCTGACCCGCCCGGTCGGCCTGCGGGCGGTCGGCCTGCCCGATCTCGCGGGATCCAGCTTCGACAACCGGGTCCGCTCGCTGCGCTTCGCGTTCGAGCAGCCTTAGGCCGAAGGCGAAGTCCCCGCGCGGACCCTCAAGGGACGTCCCAGAGGCGGACGGTGCCGGTGTCGAGTCCCGCCGCGAGGGTCTTGCCGTCGGGGCTGAACGCCACCGCCTCGATGGTGTCGTCGCTGGTGAATTCCGCGGTGGTCGATCCCGAGGCCGTGTCCCACAGGAAGGCCTTCCCGTCCCGGTCCGCGCTGGCCAGGATCCGGCCGCCCGGGTGGAACGCGAGGGCCAGGATCACGGACCGGTGGCGGTCCAGGGCGGCGATGTCCTGCTGGGAAGCGGCGTTCCACAGCCGCACCGTGTAGTCCCTCTGCGCGACGGCCAGGATCTGGCCGTCCGGGCTGAACGCCGCGAACTCCGCGACATCGTTCGGCTCGCCGGCGAGCGCGGCCACGGTCTGGCCGCCGGGCATCCGCCGCACCTGGACGGGGGCGCCGGCGGCCAGCAGGCCGCCGTCCGGGCCGAACGCCGTCGGCCCCCGCTTCACACCGTCGCGCACGTCGTGGGCGCGGCCCGAGGCCACGTCCCACACGTACACCCCCTTGCCGCTGCTCCCGGCCAGCGTGCTGCCGTCCGGGCTGAGGGCGACGGAGGCGAAGAAGCCCTCCTGGAGGTCGTACGACGTGGCCCCGGTGAAGGTGCCCGCGCTACGACCGGTGGCCACGTCCCACAGCTGGATCCGGTTCTCCTCCGCTCTCGCGAGGAGTCTGAGGTCCCGGCTGAACGCGTTGGCCTGGACGTAGTGGGCGATCTCGATGCGGGTGACCGTGCTGCGCCGGCTGGGCATGTCCCACCGCCAGATCGTTCCGTCCGGGCTGGCGGCGGCCAGCGTCCCGCCGTCGGGGCTGAACGCGAGCGCACGCATGCCGGAGGGGCCCTCGAGGGAGCTGTCGTCCCGGCTCAGGTAGAGCGGTACGCCGACCGCCGCGGCCGCGGCGACGACCCCGAGGCCGCCGAACACCAGCGTGCGCCGCGACACCCGGGCCGCGGCCGGCCCGGGGGCGGACGGCGCGGGGGCGGACAGCCCGGGGGCCACGGGCGTCGCGGGCGTCGCCGGGGCGAGACCCGTGCGCGTGGCGGCGTACGGATCCGCCCGCGCGGCCGGATCCTTCACCGTCGCGGCCTGCGTCGGGGGCGGAGTCGCGGCGGAGGCGGGGGCCGTCGCCGGAACCGCCGGCCGGGTCTGGCCCGCGGCCGCCCCGCTCTCGGGGGCTCCCGCGAACCGGGCGGGGAGGTCCGGGACGCGGGGCCGGTCGTCCGGGTCCTTGGCGAGGCAGGCGTCCAGGAGGAGCCGGAGCTCCCCGTCGAGGGCGTCGAGCGCGGGCGGCTCGTCCAGGATCCGCTGGACCACCGTCAGGAGGGTGGGCGCGCCGAAGGGGCTGTGGCCGGTGGCGGCGAAGCCGAGGACCGAGCCGAGCGCGAACACGTCACTCGCGGGACCGGCCCGGTCGGCACGGATCTGCTCGGGCGACATGTAGGCGTACGTACCGATGACCGACCCGGTGGCGGTGAGTGAACTGGCGTCCACGGCGCGCGCGATGCCGAAGTCGATGATGCGCGGGCCGTCCTCGGCGAGGATCACGTTGCCGGGCTTCAGGTCACGGTGGACCAGGCCGCAGCGGTGGATCGCGTCGAGCCCCTCCGCCAGACCGGCACCGAGCCGCAGAACCGCATCGGCGCCGAGCGGACCGCCCCGGGCGACGACCTGCTGCAGGGTCGGCCCCGGTATGTACGCGGTGGCCAGCCAGGGAGCGGCCGCCTCGGGATCCGCGTCCACCACCTGGGCCGTGTGGAACCCGCCGACCTGGCGGGCGGCGTCCACTTCACGGGCGAACCGGACGCGGAACTGCGGGGTCGCGGCCAGCTCGGGCCGGATGAGCTTCACGGCGACGTTGCGGCCCCCCGGCGAGGTGGCGAGGTAGACCACGCCCATACCGCCCGCACCCAGCCTCCCCTCCAGCCGGTAGGGACCCACCCAGGGGGGATCGCCGGGCAACAACGCGTCCATGGATGCCTTCCGTCGGAGAGGCCGGGTCCCCGGTCGAGCCGGGGAGCGGCGAGGGCTGGTGCGGCGACCGCACTAGGAGAGCTTCCAGAGCTGGACCGAGTGGCCCGACTCGTCGGAGCTGGCGACCTGGTTGAGGCTCGCCGCCAGAGTCTTGCCGTCCGGGCTGAAGGCCACCGCCGAGATGTAGGTGTCGCCCAGGGAGTTGGGCATGATGCCCGTCAGGGTCCTGGTGACGCTCCCGGTGGACACGTCCCAGAGGCTGACGGTCTTGCCGGTCTGGTCGTCCGTGTTGGGCTCGCGCGCGCCTCCGGCCCCCGCGATCACCGCGCTGCCCGGGTGGTACGCCGCCGTGGAGACGTACGGATGGGGGTCGGTGAGGGTGGCCGTGAGGCGCTCGGTGGCCAGGTCCCACACCTGGACCCCGGGACCCGCGCCCGCGACGGTCTTGCCGTCCGGACTGAACTGCACCGAGTTGAAGTGGTCCTTGGTCTCGCCGGTGAGGGTCCCCAGCCGGCGGCCGGTGTCGGTGGCCCAGAGCCAGATCTTGGCGCCCGTCTCGGAAGCCACGCTGCCGAGGATCTTGCCGTCCGGGCTGAACGCGATGTCGTTGACGCTGCCGCCGTGCCCGGTGAGGGTGGCGAAGGCGCGACCGGTGGAAACCGTCACGAGCTCGGCCCTGGCCCCGACGCCCACGGCGAGCGTCGCACCGTCCGGGCTCACAGCCAGGGAGCCGACGTAGTCGTACTCCCCGTCGTACGAGGCGACGACGCTCATCGGCCTGCCGGTGCGCAGGTCCCAGCGCCGCAGGGTCTTGTCGGAGCCGCCGGAGTACAGCGTGTGACCGTCCGGGCTGAAGGCCAGGGACATGACGTTGTCGGTGTGTCCCCGGTACGTAGTGATCGTGCGGCCGGTGGCCACGTCCCACAGCCGCACCGTGTCGTCGTCGCTGCCGCTGGCCAGGGTCTTGCCGTCCGGGCCGAAGGCGAGGCAGGCGACCTCGTTGGCGTGGCCCGCGAGGCGCGCCACGGGCTTGCCGGGATCCGGGTCCGTGCCCGGCCTCCGCCACAGGAAGTACGCGGGGACGGCGGCGGCCGTCGCACCGGCGGCCAGCCCGCCGAAGAGCAGCGTGCGCCGGGGCAGGGTCCTGGCGGAGGCCTCGGCGACGACGGGCGAGGTGGTGGGCGAGGCCCCGGGTGCGGCGGCGGGCGGGGCGGCGGGCCCGGAACCCGGTGCGGTGGGGAGGTCGTTGAACGGGACACCGGGTGCCGGCCCGGTGCCGCTGCCGGTGCCGCTGCCGCCGGTGACCGAGAGCCGGGCCAGAACCTCGGCGGTGGACGGGCGGCCGGCGGGGTCCTTGGCCAGGCACACGGTGACCAGGTCACGCAGACGGCCGAAGAGTCCGTCGAGCAGGGGAGGTTCGCCGGTGACCCGGTGGACGATGGCCGGCACGGTCGTCGCGTCGAAGGGACTGCGGCCGGTGGCGGCGAAGGCCAGGACCGAGCCGAGTGCGAACACGTCGCTGGCGGGCGAGACCCGGTCGGCGCGTATCTGCTCGGGCGACATGTAGGCATAGGTGCCGATGACCGTGCCGGTGCGGGTCATCGCCTCGGCTCCCGGGGCGTGCGCGACGCCGAAGTCGATGATGCGGGGGCCGTCTTCGGCGAGGATCACGTTCCCGGGCTTCAGGTCACGGTGGACCAGCCCGCACCGGTGGATCGCCGCGAGGCCCTCGGCCAGACCGGCACCGAGCCGCAGGACCGCGTCCGGGGCGAGCGGGCCGTTCTCGGCGACGACCTGCTGCAGGGTCGGGCCCGGTATGTACGCGGTGACCAGCCAGGGAGCCGCCGCCTCGGGGTCCGCGTCCACCACCTGGGCCGTGTGGAATCCGCCCACCTGACGCGCGGCGTCGACCTCACGGGCGAACCGGGCCCGGAACTGGGGAGCGTCGGCCAGCTCGGGGCGGATCACCTTCACCGCGACCTTGCGGCCGCCCGGTGAGGTCGCGAGATAGACCTGCCCCATGCCGCCCGCCCCCAGCCGGCCCTCCAGCCGGTACGGGCCGATGCTTCGGGGATCTGCGGGTCCCACGGGCTCGACCATGCGCGCTACTCGAATCTGCCGGGGAACACGGGCTGCGTCTCTCTCGCACGGAATTGAACCTTGACATCCTCCCCTCCCTCAAGGGAGGGGATTCCTACGGCTCGCGCCGTGGGGGTTTCTGCTTCGTCGCCGACTGCCCGCCCGGATGATTCCGTTGAGGTCTTACACCGGCTCCACAGACTGACACGGCCAGCCCGGCCGCCAGAATGTTCTTCGCCGCGTTCACGTCGCGGTCGTGGGCCGCCCCGCAGTCGCACGTCCACGTGCGGACGTTCAGGGGCATCTTCGATGCGATGGTGCCGCAGGCGGAGCACAACTTGGAGGAGGGGAACCAGCGGTCGACAACGACCAGGTTCCACCCGTACCAGGCCGCCTTGTACTCCAGCATCATGCGCATCTCGCGCACGCCGCGTCGGAGATGGCGCGGGCGAGGCTGTGGTTCTTGACCATGTTGCGCACGGTCAGGTCCTCGATCACGAGCGTTTGGTTCTCACGCACGGGTCGGGTGGTCAGTTTGTGCAGGTGGTCACGGCGCCGGTCGGCGATCCGCGCGTACACCTTCGCGGCCCGGACGCGGGCCTTGCGCCAGTTGGCGCCGTCGCCCCTGGCCTTACGGGCGAGAGTCTTGTGTGCCTTCGCGAGACGGGCCCGGTCGGCTTGTCCGAACTTCGGGTTCGTGACCTTCTCCCCGGTCGACAGGGTCAGCAGTGCGCTGATACCGGCGTCGATGCCAACGGCGGTTTCCAGCGCGGGCAGCGGCTGGACGGTCGGGTCGTCGCACAGCATCGACACGAACCAGCGTCCGGCCGCGTCCTGCGACACGGTCACCGTGGACGGCGTGACACCCTCTGGCAGCGGACGCGACCACACGATGTCCAGCGGCTCCGCCATCTTGGCGAGAGTAAGGCGCCCGTCCCGGAACCGGAATGCGGAGGCCGTGGGCTCGGCGGACTTGCGGGACTTCTTCCGCGACTTAAAGCGCGGGTACTGGGACCGCTTCGCGAAGAAGTTGGTGTAGGCGACCTGCAAGTGCCGAAGCGTCTGCTGCAACGGAACCGAAGAGACCTCGGACAGGTAGGACAGCTCCTTGGTCTTCTTCCATCCGGCCAGCATCGCGGAAGTGGCGTTGTAGTTGACCCGCTCCTGACGTGCCCATGCCTCCGTGCGGGCCCGGAGCGCCAGGTTGTAGACCTTCCGCACACACCCGAAGGTGCGCGACAGCTCGGCCGCCTGCGCATCCGTCGGGTTGAAGCGGTACTTGAACGCCCGCTTCACGTGAGGGGATGTCATGGCTCACAAACTAGAGGCACACCAGGTGAAGATCAATCCTGCTGGTCAGGACACCGATCCTCCCCCGGGGCCAACCCCGCCGCATACCAAGGGACTTCGGCCGCCATTAGGGATCCCGTCGGCACCCCGGAAAACACGGACCGGCCACCGGGCGGGCTGGGGGCCCGGCGGCCGGAGCGGGGGCCGCTGATCGCGTACGCCTACCGCTGCAGGCGGCGTACCGCGAGGACGGCGTGGGCGCTGCCGGTGAGCACCGACTCGTCGCCCGCGAACGCCTGCAGCGTCTCCGGCGCGACGGGCAGGCCGGGGGCCGCCTCGGGCCAGGCGCGCGTGGCGAAGAGGAAGTACGCCTGGCCGCTGTCGTCCGCCGCCTTGACCCACTCCGGCGGGGCGATGCACTTCGCGTTCATGCCCGGCAGGGTCAGGGCGATCTGGTTGCCCTCCAGGAGGATCTGCACCGGGAAGCCGGCCGGGTTGCGGACGCCGTCCATCACCACGTCGCCGATGGGCAGGCCGATCTCCTCCAGCAGCCCGCGGGCCGCCGCCTCGCTCGCCTCCGGTCCGTCGGGGCCGTCCCCGAGGATGTAGGCGAGGAGGTAGGGAATGTCGTGGGCCTCTTCGGGGTCGCCGATCCACGCGAGCACCGAAAGGGTGCCGAGCTTGGAGCGGTCGATTTCGGCTTGGGTAGAAGTCATGCGCCGCACCTTAGTGGTCCGGCCCCCGGCCCTTTGACGGCGTTTCACCCGGCCGGGCTAGACGGCCCAGAATCCACCTCCGGAATTCGCCTGCATGTTCGCGTCCTGGTACTGCAGCCGCACGATGCGCGTGTTTTCCGGAATTTCGAACACCACCCATCCTTCAGCCCGCTCACCGACCGCGAGGGAATCGAAGACGAGCGGTTTGCCGGTCGTGAGCTCCCCGGTGGGCACCACCGCGTGGCGCTTCCCCGCGCCGTCGAGCGCCCACATGCGCCCGAGGGCCCCGTACGAGGCGCCGCCGACGTTGACGAACGACATCGAGGCGGCCACCCAGCGCTTGCCGGCCGCCGGGGCGAAGTTCTTCTCCACGGAGACCGCGGGGTCGACGTAGGCGTTCAGCACCACCTGCAGGTGACGGCCGACCTCCCGGCCCCTGACCCGTACGGAGTCACCCACATGGGCATCCTTCGAAGCCGCCCGGACCGCCCCCTCCCGGTCGGCTCCGGGATCGTCCCCGGCGCCCGGAGCACCGTCGTCCACCGGTACGGCGGGCACCGCGGCGGGGGCGACGGCGGCCCCCTCGGGGGCGCCGGAACAGGCCGTGGCACCGAACAGCAGGAGCGGGAGGAGGGCTGCGGCGGTGAGTGCGGAAGCGGAAGCGGAAGCGGAGCGACGCATGCGGGATCCCTTCGGGGATCTTCGGGGATGTATTCCGGCCAGTCTCACGCGCCCGAGCGGGCAATTGCACACACCGACACGAGCACACGGAACGCATTGCCCTCCATATGCCAGCACAATGCGTTCCGGCGGATTCCCGTCACCCGTGACCGACCCGGAGGAACAGTGCGCATTCACGCCCCCCGCATGGCCCTGACAGCACTCTCGGCGCTGGCCGCCACGGCGGTATTCACCGCCCCCGCGCAGGCCACCGTCTTCGATCAGGGCATTTCCGTGAAGTCGCGCGTCCACATCGGCGCGGACGGCGCGGTCACTCTTTCCGGCACCTACCACTGCCGGCAGGCGTCACCCGGGGGAGCGATTCAGATCAAGGCGACCCTCGTCCAGGACGACGTCCGCCTCGGCATCGGGGCGGGTGACGCCGTCTGTGACGACCAGGTGCACCAGTGGACGGCCCGCAGCAAGCCCGGGTTCGACCTCGGACTCCACGAGGGCTCCGCGAAGGCCGTGGCGGAACTGCAGGAGATCCACTTCAACGGCGGGCTGCTGCCCCGGGCCGTCGACACGGTCGCTCGGGACGAGACGGACGCCTGGGTGGCCGACCACCGGTAAGCCCGGTGACCGCCCACGGTCCGGTAGCCGCCGCTACCGGGACCCGGGCGTCAGCCCGGGCCGCCGGTCAGCGGCCGGGCGCAAGCGCGGGCCGCAGGTCGGCCCGGGCCGCCGGTCAGCGGCATTCGGGCGCCACGCCCGTCATCGACATGAAGGCCACCGTCTGGCACCCGGGGTCCGCGTGCGGACGGCCGGTCGTCCAGTCCACCACCGCGGGCACGCCCGCGGCGAACAGCAGCAGCGCCAGGGCGCCCGTCACCGCACGCCTGTTCAGGCGGCGCACGGTGAGATCCACGAGATCCGTTCCATGGCGGCATCATCACCCCGCACCGCCCGCCCCACAACTCGGCGTGAGCGCGCGGTCACGGCGCGCTCCGGGCGGCGCTGCCCGCCGCGTCGAACTCGCACCACACCGCCTTGCCGTCGCCCCGGGACTCCACCCCCCAGTGCGTGGCCAGCGCGTCCACCAGCAGCAGCCCGCGCCCGGTCGTCGCCGACTCCCCCGGCGTGCGCCTGCGCGGCCACACGCTGGAGCGGTCCTTGACCCAGAGCCGGATCCGCCGGACCGGCTCCGGCAGCACCTCCATCGTCAGCACCGCCCCGCCGTCGGTGTGCAGCAGGGCGTTGACCAGCAGCTCTCCCGCCGCCAGCTCCACGTCGTCGGCGAGCTCCGGCATGCCCCAGTCGCGCAGCGCCTGCCGCAGGGCGTAGCGGGCCTCGGAGAGCCCCTCCGGGTCCGCCTGGTGGACGTACTGGTGGATGCGCGGGGCCCGGTGGGTGCCCGGGTCGGGGGCCCGGCGCAGCACCAGCAGGGCGACGTCGTCGCCGGAGCCCCAGCGCTCCCACAGCCGGTCGGAGAGGTGGTCGGCGAGCGCCCCGGCCTCCTGGGGGCCGCTGCGGACCGCGTGGGCCAGGGCCTCCATGCCCTGGGTGATGGCGGTGCCGGGCTCCTCCACCAGGCCGTCGGTGCACAGCACGAGCGTCTCGCCGGGGACCAGGTCGAGGCGGGTCTCGGGGAACTCCTCGCGCTCGAAGAGCGTGGCCAGCCCGAGCGGCAGGCCGCCGCGCACGTTGGGCCAGCCCGTTCGCCCGTCCGTGTGCCGGATCAGCGGGCCGAGGTGGCCCGCGCGAACCGCCCGTACCCCTCCGGTCTCCAGGTCCACCTGCGCGTACATGCAGGTCGCGAACCGTTCGGTGTCCAGTTCGGCGAGGAAGCGCGAGGCCCGTGCCAGCACGGTGGACGGCGGGTGCCCCTCGCCCGCGTACGCCCGCAGGGCGATGCGGAGCTGGCCCATGATGGCGGCGGCGTGCGTGTCGTGGCCCTGTACGTCGCCCACCACGATGCCGACCCGGTCGCGGGGCAGTGCGATCACGTCGTACCAGTCGCCGCCGACCTCGCGCCCGCTCCAGGCCGAGTGGTAGCGCACGGCGATCTCGCCGCCGGTGATGTCGGGGATCCGGCGCGGCAGCATCATCGCCTGCAGGCCGGTGGCGAACTCCCGCTCCTGGTCGAAGAGCAGGGCCCGCTGGAGCGACTGGGCGACGATGCCGGCCAGGCCCAGGCACAGGTTCTGCTCCTCGGGGCTGAAGTCGGTGCGGTGCCGGTAGAACAGCACCAGCCCGCCGATGGCCTTGGCCTGCGCGATCAGCGGCAGGTAGGCGGCCGCGTCGTAGCGGATGCGGCCCAGGTAGTCGGCGAGGAGCGGGAACTCGTCCGAGAGCGCGGCGAGCGAGGTGACGAAACGTGCCTTCCTGGTGATCACCGCCCGGGACAGCGGCAGCGAACCGTCCAGCCGGGTGAACCTGCGCTCGCTGAGGATCTCCAGGGACTCCCCGCTCAACGCGATGATCTTGATGGTGCCGCCCTCGACCAGGCCGAGGGCCAGTCCGTCCGCCCCGAGCCGCTCCAGCGCGCCCGCGCCCGTCAGGGCGGCCGTGACGTCGTCGACCGTCACCGCCCGCGACAGGGCCTCGGTGGTCCGCTGGACGATGGTGGCCTGCTGGGCGCGCGCCGATTCGAGCTTGCGCAGCACCGTGAGGTGGGCCAGCTCGGCCGTCGCGTCACGGACGATGCCGACGATCCGTACCGGCCGCGCCTCCTCGTCCCGGATCACCCGTCCCTGGGTGTGCGTCCACTGGTCGCGGCCGTCGCGCCGGCGCACCGTGAAGTACTGGCCGTACGTCTCCTCGCCGGCGCTGATCGCCGCCATCACGGTCTCCGCGAGCCGCTCGGAGTCGTCCTGCGGGATCCGCAGGCCCAGGCCCTCGGGGGTCTGGTCGAACACCTCCGGATCCAGGTCGAAGACCGCCATCCCGGCCTCGTCCAGGACCATCGTCCCGGCGGTGAGGTCCCACTCGAAGCTGCCCATGCCGTTGAGCGCGAGCCGCTCACCGGGGCCGGTGAGGGGGGTCGCACGGCTCTCCGGCCGCTTGTCGCGTCGCTCCGCCGCTGCCACGAGAGTCACACCGCCTAACGACCGGGCCAGCACGGCTGGGAAATGAGCCGCTCCCACTCCTCGTCAGGATGCCCCGGAAGAGTGCGACCGGCCTCCCGCCAGCGTTTGACGAGGGAGAGGTAGATCGTCGAGGGGTCGTACGGGGTGCCCTGGTACGGGGCCTGCGGGTAAGGAGTCTGCTGGTACGGGGCGCTCTGGTACGGGGCCTGCGGGTGCGCGGGGGCCGCCCGCGCCGTGCCGGGCTGCTCCGCACGGCTGGCGGGAATCCTCACCCAGCCGCGGCCCTGTGCTCGCTCAGCGCTCATCGCGGACCCCTTCTCACGCTCTGTGCCCGGCCGCCGGAGCCCTGTCGGCCCGGAACGCGCCGCGGGAACCCGCCCGCGGGCCGCCGGCGCCCAGCCGCTCGCGGACTCCTGACACCAGTCTCCCCGCCGTGAAGCCGGCACCGTGCACGAATCGCATGGAAGGGCCGAATGAGGGAGCGGTCAGCAGCCCCGCGAAGAACAGGCCGGGCCACGAGGACTCGAAGCCCGGGCTCAGCTCCGGCGTCCCGCTCCGCCCCACGGTGGCCAGCGATGCCCGCAGCCCCGCGTCGAGCAGCTCCAGGCGGGCCAGGTCCGGGGCGAACCCGGTCGCCGCGATCACGTGCGCCGTGTCCAGTACGACGGACTCCCCGGCAGCGTTGGTCAGGCCGAGCCGGGTCCGCTCACCGGCCGCGGCCGCCCGGTGCAGCCGGTGCCCGAGCAGGACCGGGACCCGCCGCTCGAAGCGCTCCCGCAGCCACCAGGCCCCCGCCGGGCCCAGCGCGGTCGCCGCGATCCGCTCCCTGGTCGGCGCGGGCAGCCGGCGCACCGCCCAGGGCAGCTCCGACCAGGCCCAGCTGCGCCAGCCGGTGCCCAGGCCGCTGTGCGGGGCGCGCAGGGCCCGCAGCGGGGGCCGGCGCAGCGGCTGCGGCACGGTGTTCCAGTTCAGCCGGGCGCGCCGGGCGACGAGGCAGGGCCGGGCCCCGTTCTCCGCGAGCAGGGCGGCGGTCTCCAGGGCCGCCTGCCCGGCGCCGAGCACGGCGACCTCGCGGCCGGCGAAGCGGGCCAGGTCGCCGTGGCCGCTGCTGTGCGAGTAGTGGCCCGCGGGCAGCTCCCGCAGCGCGTCTGGGTAGCGGACGAAGGGCATGACCCCCACGGCCAGCGCGACGGTCCGGGCGAGCAGGGGCGGCCCCTCGGCGGTGCGGATCCGGAAACCCTCGCCCTGCGGGGTGACTTCCATGACGGTCGCCTCCTCCACCGGGGGTGCGGCGTGCCGGGCGAACCAGAGCCCGTACGCACTGAACGTCCCGATGGGGAGCGGAGTTCCGTGTTCCGCGGGGATGCCGCGGCCCGCGCAGTACTCGGCCAGCGTGTACCGCCCGCCGGGCGCGGACAGGTTGGAGGACCACGGCTCCGACTTCAGGTACATCCCCTCGGGCATGTGGTCCCGCCACGAGGCCATGGGCCGCCCGAGCACCCGCACCCCGAGCCCCGCACCGGCCGCGTGGGCGGCGATCGAGAGCCCGTACGGCCCCGCTCCGACCACCACGAGATCGTCCATCCGCGTCACCGCTCTGTCCCTCCACTCTCATGGTTCGTGTACCCCTGCCGGCGTCCCCGGACCTGTCGTCAGACCCGGCACCGGTGCACCGGGTTCACCGGGTCACCAGTTCGTCCGGCTCGGCCGGCGCCTCCGGCGGAGCCGGCCGCGAGGCAGCTCCGGCCGGTTGCTCGCCGCGCTGGCGCGGGGCGCGGACCACCGCGCGGGCCTTGCGGCGGCCGTGCTCGGGAACACCGCGCAGCAGCCGCCCGGCCTTCCCCGCCCCCCGCCCCAGGAACGCCGCCATCGTCGCCAGCAACGGCCGTGGCTCCTTGGTCTCCAACCATACCGGTGCCCCCTGCCCGATCTCCACCCTCCGCCCCCCCCCCACCGCTCCCCGCCTCCCCCCCCGGAGGATCCGCGGCAGCGTCAGATGTGTATCAGGGGCAGCAGGGTGCGAGGCGCCGCCCGCGCCCGCCCGGGCGCCGGGGCCGACGGTGTCGGCCGGGGTGCGTCCGACGCAGGTCCCGCGCGCCGACGCGTGTCCCGAGGGCGGGGTGCGGCTCTCCGAGGGGCTCGTGAACGCGGCGATGGGGTTGCGCGTGGGGGCGGTGCAGCTGGTGAACTGCGGGGATCAGCCTTACGAGTTGGAGGGCTACCCGGAGATCGAGCTGCTGGACAGGGCGAACGCCCCGGTGCGGGGGGTGTCGGTCGGCCACGGCGCGGCCGGGATCACGTCCTCCCCCACGGGGGCGGAGGCCCCGCCGGGGAAGGTGACGCTCCGACCGGGGCAGGCGGCCGAGGTGCTGCTGGTGTGGCGGAACCTGCTCACGGAGCCGGACGTCCCGGCGGCGGAGGCCTGGGGGCTCCTGGTCACGCCACGGCCGGGCGCGCCGCGGCTGGAACTGCGGGTGAAGCAGTCGGTGGATCTCGGGAACACCGGAAAGCTCGGGATCGGGGCTTGGGGGGCGACCGGGCGGTGACCTACCGGTGGCTCCGCCGGTCCGGGCGGGTGGCTCCGCCGGTCCGGGCCGGTGGGCCGGCAGTGGCTTCGCCGGTTCGGGCCGGCGGTCCGGGCCTGTGGGCCGGGCGGCGGGGCTTGGCCCTCCCCGCCCTTTCAGTGTTTCCCGGGCCGGGTCGGGCCCGTTGGAGTCCGGGGTGCGCCCGGGGGTTGTGGGGCTCCGCCCCCGGCTCCGCGCCCCTAACGCCGGCGGGATCCGCCCGGCGGCGGTCAGGGGCGGGGGCCGCGGAGGGCGCCTCGGGCCGGGAGGGATGTGGCCGCCAGGGTCAGGGCCACTGCGGCGGCCACGAAGGAGACGTAGACGACGGGCGGGACGTACGGGCCGGTGCCGGTCACGGCCCTGGTCAGCGGGATCAGCGTGGCCAGCGCGATCGCCGAGCCGAGGGTGACGCCGGCGCCGCTGACCAGCAGGGCTTCCCAGCGGAGCATCCGCAGCACCTGGCGGCGGGTGGAGCCGACCAGCCGCAGCATGCCCAGTTCGCGGCGGCGGTCGAGGACGGTCATCACCAGGGTGTTGGCGGCGGCGACGGCCGCGAAGCCGCCGAGGACGGCCGCCATGGTGGTGTTGGCCCAGGCGTTGACCTCGCGCTCCATGCTCCGCTCGGCGGTCCAGGCGGAAGCGGACAGTGCCGGGCCGAAGCCCGTGGGGAGCGGACCGCGGACCAGGAGTTCCGTGGGGCGGCCGGCGGTGGTGTGGCCGGCCAGGTCGGCGGCGGGGAGGGTGATCTCGCCGAGGCCGAGGCCGCGGGAGTAGACGGCCACGATCTCGGGGGTGGTGCGGGTGCCGTCCGGGAGGCGCAGGTCCATGCGGTCGCCGACGGCGGCGCGGTCGGCGTCGGCCAGGGTCCGGTCGACGGCGACCTTGCCGGGCGCCAGCCGGGCGAGGTCCCCGGAGAGCACGCCCAGGTCCTCGACGGTGGTGATGTCCCCGGTGACGCCCTGGGCGGAGGCGCTGTGGATCAGGCGCTCCGGTCCGGAGCCGACGACGGCGAGGACGGAGGTGCGGGTGAGCGCGACCGCCCCGGCCGCGACCGCCCGGTCCGTGTCGTGCGGGTCGGTGATGACGTGGTCGGCGAGCAGCCCGGCCTCCTGCTGCCGGCTCACGGCCCGGTCCTGGCTGGTGTGGAGGAAGACCAGGGTGGAGGAGAAGGCCATGGCGAGCACGATCGGGGTGATCGCGGAGGCGAGGCGGCGGGCGTTGGTACGGGAGTTGGCGGCGGCCAGCGAGCCGGCGGCGCCCGCGGCCCGCAGGGGCAGTCCGAAGAGCGCGGCGCAGGCGCGGGCGATCAGCGGGCCGAGCAGCGCGACGGCGAGCATGAAGAGCATGACGACGCCGAGCGCGGCGTTGGCGGCGTCGGGCCCGCTGCTGGTGGCGGCCAGGCTCGCGCACGCGGTGCCCCCGGCCACGGCGGCGAGGCCCAGCGGGGTACGGATCCACCCGGGCCCGAGGCGTTCCACGGCGGCCGCGGCGAGGGCCTGGCCGGGGCGGATGCGGGCGGGGCGGCGGGCGGCGGCCCAGCCGGCGAGCAGGGCGGTGACGATTCCGATGCCGACCGCGCTGACCAGGGGGATCCAGCCGATGGTCAGGTCCACGGCGGCCGGGATGGCGCCCTTCTCCTTGAGCTGTCCGAACCACCAGGAGGCGAGCGCGATGCCGGGTACGAGGCCCAGTGCGCCCGCGGCGGGTGCGACGAGCAGGGCTTCGGTGGCGACCGTGCGGCGGATCTGGCGCGGGGTGGCTCCGACGGCGCGCAGCAGGGCGAACTCGCGGGAGCGCTGGCCGACGGAGAGCGCGACGGTGCCCGCGGCGGTGAATACGGCGACGAGGGTGGCGATGCCGCCGAAGGAGCCTCCGAGGCCGGCCAGCATCTCCTTGGCGCCCGCGAGCTGCGGGTCCATGGCGCGGTCGGCGCCGGTCAGGACCTGGGCGCGGCCGTCCACGGCGGCCCGGACCCGTTCGGCGTCGGCCCCGAAGACCACGATGGCGTCGAGGGTTCCGGGGTGTCCGGAGAGGGCGCGCGCTTCGGCGTCGGAGAACCAGGCGCCGGGGCGGTCGGTGCGCCCGACGACCCGGAACTCCCGCTGTCCGGCGGGGGTGTCGAGGGTGACCCGGCCGTCCCCGTCCGAGGCGGGTCCGCCGCCGAGGACGACTTCGCCCGGGGCGGCCGGGGCGCGGCCCGCGCGCAGCTGCGCGGGGCTGAAGGCGGTGGAGCCCCAGCCGTACGCGTCGAAGGCCGGGCCGGGGGCGCCCGCGGTGTCCCGTACGGGGAACGCCACATCGGGCACGGCCCGTCCCAGCGGGGCCAGCCGGTCCAGGAGCGCGGCGTCCACCCGGGCGTGCTCGGGGACCTGCGCGGAGACGTCGTAGGCCCCCTCGCCGCTGCCCACGCGCAGGGTGACCCGCTGGTCGGCGGCGACCACGACGGGGGCTTCGGCGTACCGGGTCGGCGGGGTGCTCGCCCGGAGGCCGGACTCCAGGAGGAGTCCGCAGGCGGAGACGATGGCGACGGTCATGAGCAGGGCGACGAAGGTGCCGGCGAAGGCGGCGGGGCGCAGCCGCAGCGCCGCGCGGGCCAGGCCGTTGGGGCGCGGGGCCATCAGGCGGCCGCTCCCGCGAGCACCGGACCGGTGGTGGGACCGGTGGTGAGGGCGGTCATCCGGGCGGCGATCGCGGCGGTGGAGCTGCGCGGGAGCCGGTCGGTGATGAGGCCGTCGGCGAGGAAGAGCACCTGGTCGGCGTGGGCGGCGGCGCCGGGGTCGTGGGTGACCATGACGACGGTGGCTCCGAGGGAGTCGACGGCGGAGCGGAGCAGGCCGAGGACCTCGGCCGCGGTGGTGGTGTCGAGGGCGCCGGTGGGCTCGTCGGCGAAGATCACGTCGGGCCGGGTGACCAGCGCCCGGGCGATGGCGACGCGCTGCTGCTGGCCGCCGGAGAGTTCGGCGGGGCGGCGCCGGCCCTTGCCCCCGAGGCCGACGCGGTCGAGCAGGTCGGCGGCGCGGCCGTGGTCCTGGCGTCCGCCGGCGAGGCGCATGGGGAGCAGGACGTTCTGCTCGACGGTGAGCGAGGGCAGCAGGTTGAAGGCCTGGAAGACGAAGCCCAGGCGGCTGCGGCGCAGCTCGGTGAGCTGGTTCTCGTTCATGCCGGTGATCTCGGTGCCGCCGAGGCGGACGGAGCCCGCGGTGGGGACGTCGAGTCCGGCGGCGCACTGCAGGAAGGTGGACTTGCCGGAGCCGGAGGGGCCCATCACGGCGGTGAAGGTGCCGCGCGGCAGGCCGAGGTCGATGCCGCGCAGGGCGTGGACGGCGGCGGAGCCGCGCCCGTACTGCCTGCGGACGCCGCGCAGCTCGACGGCGGGGGCGGCGTCGTGCGTGGACCGCTGCCCGGCCTGTCGTTCGGCCTGTCGTCTGGTCCGCCGGAACCCCATGGTGTGCCGCCTTCCGCTGTGCGTCGTTGCCTGTGTGGTGACGGTCTCGACGCTACGGAGGGAGCGGTGGCGGGGACCATGACGGGACCTGGCGCATGTGTGGTGGGGTTTCCCCTACCACGCCCCACCGCGCCTCCCCCACCAAGGCCTGCCGCCCGGCAGGTCAGTCCCGGCGGATGAGCAGCAGGGCGCGGTCGTCGTTGACGTCCTTGGCGACCTTTTCGATCAGGTGCCAGGCCGCGCCCTCCCAGCCGGCGGCGACGTACCGGTCGGCCTCGCCGGTGAGTCGGTCCATGCCTTCGCTGATGTCGCGTTCGGAGGTCTCGACGAGCCCGTCGGTGAAGAGCATCAGGACGTCGCCGTGGCGCAGGTTGCCCCGGGCGGGTTCGAACTCCGCGCCGTCGTAGACGCCCAGCAGCGGGCCGTCGCCGGAGACCTCCTGCCAGCGCCCGGTGCCGGCGCAGAGCTGGAGCGCGGGCAGGTGGCCGGCGGACAGGAGTTCGTAGTCGCCGCTCTCCAGGTCCAGGACGAGGTGGATGGAGGTGGCGAAGCCCTCGTCCCAGTCCTGGCGCAGCAGGTAGCCGTTGGCGGCGGGCAGGAAGCCGTGCGGGGGCAGGGCGCCGAGGAGTCCGCCGAAGGCGCCGGAGAGCAGCAGGGCGCGGGAGCCGGCTTCCATGCCCTTGCCGGAGACGTCGGTGAGGACGATCTCCAGGGTGCGGCCGCCGTTGGTGCGGGCGGCGACGACGAAGTCGCCGGAGAAGGACTGGCCGCCGGCCGGGCGCAGGGCCATCTCGCGGTGCCAGCCGCGCGGCAGGGAGGGCAGCTTGCTCTGGACCCGGATGCGTTCGCGCAGGTCGAAGAGCATGGTGCCGCCGCGCCGCCAGGGCACGCCGACGCGGCTGCGGAACTGGGCGATGACCAGTCCGAAGAACCCGCAGGCGGCGACGACCAGCACGGTGCCGGGCGTGACCCGGGCCGGGCCCTGGGTGTACGGCCCGAGGACGAGGGCCTCGACGATGAGGGCGGCCGCGGAGGCCGCGTACAGCGCGAGCAGGCTGGCGGGGCGCAGCAGCAGGCCGCCGGCCACGATGGGCAGGACGAGGGCGGACGGGGAGAACCACACCGGCAGCATCAGCGTGCCGCAGGCGATGGCCGGGATGGTGAGCAGCAGGCCGCCGAAGGCGAGCCAATCGGAGGCGTCGCCGCGGAAGTAGTCGACGGCGGATTTGCGCAGGGCGGTGCGTGCCCGGTGCGACAGCATGCGCGTCCGGGCCAGGAGGGTCTCCACACGTGCTCCGGCCATTGCTTCGGGACCCTATCCATCCTGGCTGTGCGCGCGCAGGGGTACCCCCGGAGATGGGTCCATCGGCGACCGAAAAGAGATCGACCGGGACGGATTGCCCTGGTAAGGATGGCCGCATGGCTCTTGAGACGCGCGTATTGCAGGCTGATGAGTGGGATGTCTGGTATGACCACCTGGAACTGGCGTTCGGCGGGGTGCCCGAGTCCCCCGAGGAGCGGGACCTGTACAAGTCCCTGACGGAGACGAAACGATCCCTCGGCGTCTGGGACGGCGAGACGTGCGTGGGATCGGCCGGGGCCTTCTCCTTCCGGCTGTCCGTGCCGGGCGGGGCCCTCGTTCCCGCGGGCGGCGTCACGATGGTCGGCGTCTCCCCCACCCATCGCAGGCGGGGCGTGCTGACTTCGCTGATGCGGCGCCAATTGGACGACATCCGTGCGGGTGGCGAACCGCTCGCCGTGCTGACGGCCTCGGATCCGGCGATCTACGGGCGCTTCGGCTACGGCACGGCCACGTACGCGGTGTCCGTCGACATCGACACCACGCGCGTACGCCTCTCCGTGCCGCCGGGGACCGACGACGTACGCCTGCGGCTCGTCGATCCGCGCAAGGCGCTGGCCGACTGCGAGCGGGTCTACGCGATGCTGGTCGGGCGGCGGCCGGGGATGCCGGCCCGGCAGCCGGGCTGGGAGGAGCAGGGCGTGCTCGACCCGCCGGCGGGCCGGGGCGGCGGCTCCCCGCTGAAGTGCGTGGTGGCCGAGGGGGTGGACGGCGAGGTCGTCGGCTACGCCCGCTATCACGTCAAGCCCGACTGGGAGCAGACCGGTTCGGACGGCAAGGTCCAGGTGCGCGAGTTGAACGCGCTGGATCCGGCGGCGTACGCGGCGCTGTGGCGCTACCTCTTCGACATCGACCTGGCCTGGCGGGTGAGGGCGTACGGGCGGCCCGTGGACGATCCGGTGCTGCACCTGGTGAGTGACGAACGGCGGGCCCAGGTGCGCCGGCGCGACGCGCTGCACGTGCGGCTCGTGGACCTGCCGGCGGCGCTCCGGGCGCGGACGTACGGGGCCGCGGTGGACGTGGTGCTGGAGGTCGAGGACGCGTTCTGCCCGTGGAACGCGGGGCGCTGGCGGCTGGCCGTCGGCGCGGACGGGGCCGCCGCCTGTACCCGGACGGAGGATCCGGCGGACCTGGAGCTGTCGGTACGGGAGCTCGGCTCGGCCTACCTGGGCGGGGTCTCGCTGGCCTCGCTCGCCGCGGCCGGCCGGGTGCGCGAGGTGCGGGCGGGGGCCTTGGCGGCGGCCTCGCGGGCCTTCGCGGGGGACGTGGCCCCGTGGCTGCCGCACGGGTTCTAGGAGCCCCGCGGCCCCGGCCGTCCCGGGCCCTGGCCCTGGCCTTGCCTCCGGCCCTGGCCCTGGCCCTGGCCCTGGCCCTGGCCTAGCGGGCCTGGCAGCCCGGGCACCAGAAGAGGTTGCGGGCGGCGAGACCGGCGGTGCGGATCTCGCCCCCGCAGATGTGGCAGGGCATGTTCGCCCTCCGGTAGACGTACACCTCGCCCCCGTGGTCGTCCACCCTCGGCGGGCGGCCCATGGCCTCGGGCAGGTGCTCGTCGCGGACGGTGTCGATGCGGTTGTTGCGCACGCCCTCACGCATGAGCAGGACCAGGTCGGCCCAGATCGCGTCCCACTCGCGGCGGGTCAGGTCCTTGCCGAGGCGGTACGGGTCGATGCCGTGCCGGAAGAGCACCTCGGCGCGGTAGACGTTGCCGACGCCCGAGACGACCTTCTGGTCCATGAGCAGGGCGGCGACGGTGGTGCGGGAGCGGGAGATCCGGGCCCAGGCGCGGTCGGGGTCGTCGGCCGGGCGCAGCGGGTCGGGGCCGAGCCGGTCGTGTATCGCCTTCTTCTCGCCCTCGTCGATCAGGGCGCAGGCGGTGGGTCCGCGCAGGTCGGCGTAGTGCTCCTCGTTCAGCAGCCGCAGCCGGACCGTCTCGGTGGCGGGCGGGGCCGGGGCGGGGCCGAAGCCGAGCTTCCCGAAGAGGCCGAGGTGGATGTGGACCCAGGCGTCGCCGAGCTCCAGGAAGAGGTGCTTGCCGTGCGCCTCGGCGGATTCCAGCTCGCGCCCGTCGAGCAGGGCCGCGCTCTCGGCGAACCGGCCCTGCGGACTGCTCACCCGGACCGTGCGGGCGGCGAAGCGCTCGGTGTGGTCCCGGGCGAGGCGGTGGATCGTATGCCCCTCGGGCACGGCGGTACTCCTCGGAAAAGAAAAACCGGCCGCGCCGCCCCTGGAGGCGACGCGGCCGGAAGCGGGATCAGCCCTGCGGGTGGTGCGCCGGGATCGGGGGGAGCTCGCCGGTCTGCTCGTAGGCCGAGAGCATGTCGATGCGGCGGGTGTGGCGCTCCTCGTCGGAGTACGGCGTCTTCAGGAACGCGTCGATGAAGCTGACGACCTCGTCCTGGGTGTGCATGCGGCCGCCGACGGAGATGACGTTGGCGTTGTTGTGCTCGCGGCCGAGCTCGGCGGTCTGGACGCTCCACGCGAGGATGGCGCGGATGCCCTTGACCTTGTTCGCGGCGATCTGCTCGCCGTTGCCGGAGCCGCCGATCACGATGCCGAGGGAGCCGGCGTCCGCGGCCGTCTTCTCCGCGGCCCGCAGGCAGAACGGCGGGTAGTCGTCCACCGCGTCGTAGATGTGGGGCCCGCAGTCGACGGGCTCGTGGCCGTTGTTCTTGAGCCAGTCCACCAGGTGGTTCTTGAGCTCAAAGCCGGCATGGTCGGATCCGAGGTACACGCGCATGGATCGAGTGTGGCACGAGCGCACCCGCCGGGCGGCAGCGGGTGTCGCGTAAGTCACTTCTCAAGCTCAAGTAAACCCAAAGGACGCAGATGGGACACGGTGGGACCGAAGTCCCGGACGTTCGTCCCCTCGCAACGATCCGGACTGGGGTCTTCCGCCCTGCGTTCATCTCAGGTTTGAATGCCCGGGCTCGCAACCCGAGAACCTAAGGATCCGTCCATGAGTTCCACGACGACCCTTCAGAAGGCAGGCGACCCGACCGGTGAACCCGGTTCGGCCCAGCCCTCCGACGGTCTCAAGGCCGGTCTCAAGAACCGCCACCTGTCCATGATCGCCATCGGCGGTGTCATCGGCGCCGGCCTCTTCGTCGGCTCCAGCGGCGGCATCGCCAAGGCCGGCCCCGCCATCCTGCTCTCCTACGCGCTGGTCGGCGCGATGGTCGTCTTCGTCATGCGGATGCTGGGCGAGATGGCCGCCGCCAGCCCGAACTCCGGGTCCTTCTCCGCGTACGCCGACCGGGCGCTCGGCCGCTGGGCCGGCTTCTCCATCGGCTGGCTGTACTGGTTCTTCTGGGTCGTGGTCCTGGCCGTGGAGGCCACCGCCGGCGCCGTCATCCTCGAAAGCTGGGTCCCGGCCGTCCCGCAGTGGGCCTGGGCGCTGATCGTGATGGCCGTGCTGACGGTCACCAACCTCGGCTCGGTCGCCTCGTACGGCGAGTTCGAGTTCTGGTTCGCCGGCATCAAGGTGGTCGCCATCGGCGGCTTCGTGGTCATCGGCATGCTGGCCGTCTTCGGCGTGCTGCCGGGCTCGGACAACCCGGGTGCGGGCTTCGCCCACCTCACCGACACGGGCGGCTTCATGCCGAACGGCTGGGGCTCGGTCCTCACCGGTGTGCTGATGGTCGTCTTCTCCTTCATGGGCAGCGAGATCGTCACACTGGCCGCCGGCGAGTCCGAGGACCCGCGCCGCGCGGTCACCAAGGCCACCAACTCGGTGATCTGGCGGATCGGCGTCTTCTACCTGGGCTCGATCTTCATCGTGCTGACCCTGCTGCCGTGGAACGACAAGTCGATCACCGAGAAGGGCTCGTACGTCGCCGCCCTGGACTCGATCGGCATCGCGCACGCCGGCCAGATCATGAACGTGATCGTGCTGACGGCCGTGCTGTCCTGCCTGAACTCGGGCCTGTACACCGCCTCCCGCATGGCGTTCTCGCTGGGCGAGCGCGGTGACGCGCCGAAGGCCTTCGCCAAGGTGACCAAGCGCGGCGTGCCGACGGCCGCGATCCTGGGCTCCGTGGTCTTCGGCTTCGCCGCCGTCTACTTCAACTACGCCTTCAAGGACACGGTCTTCAGCTTCCTGCTGAACGCCTCGGGCGCCATCGCGCTGTTCGTGTGGCTGGTCATCTGCCTGACCCAGCTGCGGATGCGCGGGATCCTGATGCGCGAGGCCCCGGAGAAGGTGACGGTGAAGATGTGGTTCTTCCCGTACCTGACCTGGGCCACCGCCGCGATGATCACCTTCGTCCTGGGCTACATGGTCTACGACAAGGACAACCGCGAGACCGTCCTGCTGTCGCTGCTGGTGGCGGCCGTGGTGATCGTCATCGGCGTGGTCCGCGACGTACGCCGCAAGGCCGCCGCCCGCCTCTCCGCGTAAGCGGGGGCGGCGCGGACGCGCCTGCGCGCCCGGCGCGGGCGCAGGCACGCGGGCGCGCAGGCGCCGCACGACGACAGCAGCCCCGGACCGCCGCTCGCGGTCCGGGGCTGCTGTGCGCGGTCCGGGCGGTCAGCCGCGGCGGAGGAGCTTCCACGCGGCGGGCAGCAGGCCCATCGCCAGTGCGGCCTTGAGCGCGTCGCCGATCAGGAACGGGGTCAGGCCGGCCGCGACGGCCGCGCCGAAGGACATCCCGGTGGCCAGCGCGAGGTAGGGGACGCCGACGGCGTAGATCAGCGCGGAGCCCAGCACCATCGCGCCCGCCGCACGCGGGACGGAGCGGTCGGCGCCGCGCCGCGCGAGGGCGCCGACGACGGTGGCGGCCAGCAGCATGCCGAGCACGTAGCCGAAGGAGGCACCGCCCGCTCCGGAGGTGCCGCCCGCGAACCACGGCACGCCGGCCATGCCGACCAGGGCGTAGAGGGCGAGCGAGAGGAAGCCGCGGCGGGCGCCGAAGGCGGAGCCGACGAGGAGGGCCGCGAAGGTCTGCCCGGTGACGGGGACCGGGGAGCCGGGGACGGGAACGGCGATCTGCGCGGCCAGGCCCGTGAGCACGGCCCCGCCGGCGACGAACGCGATGTCGCGGACGCGGCTCGCGGGCAGGAGGTCGGCGAGGACGGCGCCGGGCCGGAAGGATACGGAAGCAGTGCTCATCGGGGACTCCGCGGGAGGCTGGTGTCGACAGGACGATCACCGACGTTAGTCCCGGGTCCGCGGCCGCATCAGCGTCGCCCGGGACAAAGCCGCACTCCCCGGTTTGGTGGGGAGTAAACAAACCCACTGGTTCACACCCGAGTTGAAGTGATCCGCATCACGAGCCAGAACCGATAACACGTCCGTTTTGCACGGATGGGTGCTCTCCGGGGAGACTGTAGGGTCCCTCCAACTGTCGCGGAGCCCCCACCGCCGCCAGGCCACAGAGAGTACGAGCACCCCTCATGCGCGACCCCCTGCCCGAACCGCCCTCCGGCACGGGCGGGCTCCCTCCGGAGCCCCTCAGCCACAGCCTCAAGCAGCGCCACCTGACCATGCTGGGCCTCGGCGGCGTGATCGGCGCCGGGCTCTTCGTCGGCTCCGGAGCCGGCATCACGATCGCCGGTCCCGCGATCATCCTCTCGTACCTGCTCGCGGGCGTCCTCGCGATGCTGGTGATGCGCGCGCTCGGCGAGATGTCCGCGGCGATGCCCGCCTCCGGCTCCTTCTCCGTCTACGCGGAGAAGGCGCTCGGCCGCTGGGCCGGCTTCTCGGCGGGCTGGCTGTACTGGTTCCTGCTGGTCGTGGTGCTGGCCGTGGAGGCCACCGCCGCGGCGAAGATCGCGAACGGCTGGCTGCCCTCGGTGGACCAGTGGGTCTGGGTGCTCGTCTTCATGGTGGTCTTCACCGTGAGCAACCTGGCCGCCGTACGGAACTTCGGCGAGTTCGAGTTCTGGTTCGCCGCCCTGAAGGTCGGCGCGATCGTGCTGTTCCTGATCCTCGGCACGCTGGCCGTCTTCGGCTTCCTCCCGGACACCGACCCGGTCGGCATGGCCAATCTGACCGGCCAGGGCGGCTTCTTCCCGAACGGCGCGAGCGGTGTGGTCGCCGGCATGCTGGCCGTCGTCTTCGCCTTCGGCGGCCTGGAGGTCGTCACCATCGCGGCCGCCGAGTCGGACGACCCGGCCAGGTCCGTGGCCCGCGCGGTGCGCAGCGCCGTGTGGCGCATCCTCTTCTTCTACGTCGGCTCGATGCTGGTCATCGTGACCCTGCTGCCGTGGGACTCGCTGGCCCCGGGCCAGAGCCCGTACGTGGCCGTCCTCGACTCGATCGGCATCGCGCACGCCGGGCAGATCATGGACGTCGTGATCTTCGTGGCGCTGCTGTCGGCGCTCAACGCGAACCTGTACGGGTCCTCGCGCATGGTGTTCTCGCTCGCGGAGCGGGGCGAGGCGCCGAGGTCCTTGCTGAAGGTGTCGGGCGGCGGGGTGCCGCGCCGGGCGGTCTTCGCCTCGGTGGCCTTCGGGTTCGTCTCGGTCGTGCTGAACCTGCTGTGGCCGGACACGATCTTCCTCTACATGCTCAACGCGGTGGGCGCGGTGCTGATCTTCGTGTGGGCGCTGATCGCGGTCTCACAGCTGAAGCTGCGCCGCATGATCGAGCGGGAGATGCCGGAGCGGCTGACGCTGCCGATGTGGCTGTTCCCGTACGCGACGTGGGCCGCGCTGATCGCGATGGCCACCGTGCTGGTCCTGATGCTGTTCGACGATTCGGCGCGCCCTCAGCTGCTGTGGTCCTCGGGGGCGGCGGGCGCGGTGCTGCTGGTGGCGTGGATCCGGGAGGTCCGGGAGGGCCGGGCAGTCCGGGCCGAGCGGCCCTGACGGAGCCGATGTGTCGGAACGGGCCCGGGACCTTCGTCCCGGGCCCGTTCTCGTGTGCGGACGGATGATCACGTCCCGTGAACCGGGTGTCCGGATGCTGGACGGTAAGTGTCCGATAAACGGACGATGGGCAGACTGGGGCACCTCACCCCGTCCACCCGCACACCGGACAGGCACCACTCCCATGAGCCACAGCACCCTGACCCCGCCCGAGCAGCAGAGCGCGGACCCCGCGACCACCGAGGGGCCGGCTGACGGATCCTCGCCCCTGGGCAACGGACTCAAGCAGCGCCATCTCTCGATGATCGCCCTCGGCGGCGTCATCGGCGCGGGCCTCTTCGTGGGCTCCGGCGCCGGCATCGCGGCCGCCGGCCCCTCGATCGTGCTCGCGTACGCGGCGTCCGGCCTGCTCGTGATGTTCGTGATGCGGATGCTCGGCGAGATGTCCGCGGCGAACCCGGCCTCCGGCTCCTTCTCGGTGCACGCGGACCGGGCCATCGGCCCGTGGGCGGGCTTCACGGCCGGCTGGATGTTCTGGACGCTGCTGTGCGTGGGCGTCGCCATCGAGGCGATCGGCGCGGCGCACATCATGACGGGCTGGTTCCCGGGCACCCCCTCGTGGATGTGGGTGCTGGTCTTCATGGCGGTGTTCTGCGGCTCGAACCTGGCCGCCGTCTCCCACTTCGGCGAGTTCGAGTTCTGGTTCGCCGCCCTGAAGATCGGCGCGATCGGGCTCTTCCTGGGCCTGGGCGTGCTGGCCGTCATGGGCGTGCTGCCCGGCACCGACTCCCCCGGCTCGGCCAATCTGCTCCACGACGGCGGCTTCCTGCCCAACGGCGTGGACGGACTGCTGGTCGGCCTGCTCGCCTCCGTCGTCGCCTACGGCGGCCTGGAGACGGTGACCATCGCCGCCGCCGAGTCGAAGAATCCGGTCAAGGGCGTCGCCAAGGCCGTGAAGACCACCATGTGGCGGATCGCCATCGTCTACGTCGGCTCGATGCTGGTCATCGTCACGCTGCTGCCGTGGAACGACCCGGCGGTCACCGCCGACGGCCCGTACGCGGCCACCCTGAACCACCTGGGCATCGAGAACGCCGGCCAGGTCATGAACGTGGTCATCCTGATCGCCCTGCTGTCCGCGATGAACGCGAACATCTACGGCTCCTCGCGCATGGCCTACTCGCTGGTCGCCCGCGGCCAGGGCCCCAAGGCGCTGGGCAAGCTCACCGGCCGGGTCCCGCGCCGCGCGGTGCTCGCCTCCTCCGGCTTCGGCTTCGTCACCGTGCTGCTGTCGTACTGGTACCCGGACACCCTCTTCGCCTGGCTGCTGAACATGGTCGGCGGCGTCATCCTCGTCGTCTGGGGCTTCATCGCCGTCTCGCAGTTCGTGCTGCGGCGCCGCACGGAGCGCGAGGCCCCCGAGAAGCTCGTCGTGAAGATGTGGGGCTTCCCCTATCTGACGTGGGTCGCGGTCGCCGGCCTCGTCGGCGTCCTGGTCCTGATGGCCCTGGGCGAGGACACCCGGATCCAGCTCGTCTTCACCGGCGGCCTCACCCTCGCGCTGGCCGCCACCGGCTACGCCGTGCAGCGCCGGGCGGCGGCGCGCGAAGCGGCGTAGCCCCCTCTCAACACCCCCCGGAACACCTCCCGGAAGCCGGGCCCGTGCGATCGCACGGGCCCGGCTTCCGGCGTTGCGGAGGTCCCCGCAAGAGAGGCAACCCTTATGTGAGCTGCGGAATAGATACTGCTAGCGTGCAGTTGCGCATTGATTGCAATAAGCAGTTGGCTCGCTGAGGGGACCGGATAACACGCATGGCCATCTACACGCTGCCTGAGCTTCCTTACGACTACGCGGCTCTCGAGCCGGTGATCAACCCGCAGATCATCGAGCTGCACCACGACAAGCACCACGCGGCCTACGTCACGGGCGCCAACAACACGCTGGAGCAGCTGGCGGAGGCGCGCGAGAAGGAGAACTGGGGCGCGCTGAACGGCCTGGAGAAGAACCTGGCGTTCCACCTCTCCGGGCACATCCTGCACAGCATCTACTGGCACAACATGGCCAGCCCGAAGACCGGCGAGGGCGGCGGCGAGCCCACCGCGGCCGACGGCCTGGGCGACCTGGCCGACGCGATCACCGAGTCGTTCGGCTCCTTCGCCAAGTTCCGCAAGCAGCTGACCTTCGCGTCCTCCGCGACGCAGGGCTCCGGCTGGGGCGTGCTCGCGTACGAGCCCGTCAGCGGCCGCCTGATCGTCGAGCAGATCTACGACCACCAGGGCAACGTCGGCGTGGCCAGCACCCCGGTCCTCGTCTTCGACGCCTGGGAGCACGCCTTCTACCTTCAGTACAAGAACCAGAAGGTGGACTTCATCGAGGCCATGTGGAACGTCGTCAACTGGCAGGACGTGGCCAAGCGCTACGCCGACGCCAAGGCGAACACCCCGCTGCTGATCCCCGCCAAGGGCTGATCGGCGCCACCAGCCCTCCCCCAGCTACCGCTGGGAGGTGCCCCCGGGTCTCGTGATCGTCTTCTCAACTTTCACCCCGGGGGCGTGTCCACCAGAAGGCCCCCGCGAGGACGTGACTCGCGGGGGCCTTCTGTATCCACCATACGGTCGGCCTCGCCGAGCAGCCGTGAAGTCGCTGGCCAGGCCCGGCTCGTGGAGCCGGGCCTCGCGCGCAAATGGGGACCGAACTCGGATTCCCCGCAATGAAGGCTCCAGCGTTGTGCACCTGGAAGCGTTGATCTCCTCTGCCCCGTTTGTGGAACAGACTCCCAGTCGGGCCGGTGTACGGCCCGCTGGGTGGTTGACGCTTCGCAGCCTGCCCAACGGCTAAGGCTCCACGTCCTGCAACCGCCGATCCGGCGGCCGTACTGCTGGGTGATATCAGCTTGATTATCGCCGATGCCGGAACTGAGCGTAGCGCAAACCGGCCCTTCGCAGCTCGGGTTCGAGAATGCGTTGCACTCCCGCCTGAAGGGCGGCATCACCGGCAGCCGCGCCACCCACACGAGCTCCCCGACAGCGGGGTACGCACCGCGGCCCGAGGGCCGTCCACAGCGGGGGCACCACCACGCAAGCTGCCCGCGGCACCCGGTCTCGGGGGCGTGCGGGCAGGCCGGCGTGCGCTGCGTTGTCGTTCGGTATCCCGGGCTCTGCCCGGCCGCCGCTGCGGCCGAGCGGTTCCTCGCGCATGCTCTCGTGCGTCGGGCTGGTCCCCATAGGGGGACGTTAAGGGGGGAAGGGGACACCCGCCTCCCGGGAGGAGCCCTCCGGAGGACTCTCCGGACTACTTAAGAGGTGTTCCGTAATTCAGGCGGCGTCGATCTTGAGGTGATGACTTCGGGAGCGCTGCGGTATGTGCCGTCGCCGATTGCCAGTCGGTGACCTGTGACTTGCTTGAACTGCTCACGCACTGTGTCGTAAGGCAGCTATTTTAGTGAGGGGAGGTGACGGTGATGCAGGCTGCCCAGCCGAGGAAGTTCCGGGGGAAGAACAAGGCCCCGAAGTGGACCAAGCCAGACGACGGGATCGTGTCGGTGATGGTGCTGCCGCTGGCCGTCACCGATCCCGCCGACCTCGCCCGGCTGGAGAAGCTGTTCGGGGCGATGTGGTCGGTCAAGCGTGCCGTCCAGCTGGATGCCCGCGCCAAGGTGGACGCCTACTGGGCCGCGTACCGCGAGCGGGAGGAGCAGGGGGCGAAGGTCGTAGGGCAGCGCCTGGGCTTGTCCCGTGAGGGTCTGGAGTGCTGCGCGTACAAGCATGTGGAGGAATCGGGGCACCTGAAGCACCACGCCTCCAAGGCCCTGGCCATGCATATGGCCGATGCGGTGTGGACCGGCGTACAGCGACACCTCTTCCCCGACGCCACCGGCCAGCGCTTCGGCCGCCCGAAGATCGGCAACTGGCACGACTTCACCCGCATCCCCGGCCGCGCCCGATCCCACACCACCGAGAACAAATGGGACCTTCCGCCTGGTCGGCACCCTCCACGGCCACTCCACGGCCTACACCGACGGCGGCCGGCACGCGCTGATGCAGCCCCGCCTGATGCCGAAGCCCACGATCCCGGATGTCCGCGTGCCCACGGGCAAGGTCACCGCCTCGGGCAAGCCCGCCACTCGGAAGGCGACGTGGTGGGACCACACCGGCCCCCTCGCCGTCGTCTTCGCCGGAGGACCCGAAAGTGCCCGTGGTGATCTCGTACTTCCGGTACGCATCCCGCAGCAGCCCGGCCAGTGGACGCGGGTGCGGCACTTCCTCTCCCACCCCGGCTGCTGGCACAAGGTGGACCTCATCCGCCGCCGCAAGGCCGGTGCGCCGGGCGGCTGGGTGTATGAGGCGCACCTCATGATCCTTGCTCCCGGATACACCGCGCCCAGCGTGCGGGCCATGCGTGACCGCGCCGTCCAGCTCGACCGTATCGGCGGGGTGGACGGCAACGTCTCCAACCTCTCCGTCGTCTCCTTCCCCGCCGCCCTCACCGACGGCAAGCCCGTCTCCACCGAGATCACGCTCACCGATACCGAGCAGGCCCTGTTGGAGAGGCAGGCGAAGAAGCGGCGGGACCGTGCGCGGGCGCTGGAGCGCTCCCGCCGGGCGACGAACGCCGCGCAGTACGGCCTGTCGAAGAAGCAGGCCAAGCACGCCGCCCGGAGGAAGGCGCATGGCCTCAAGCCGAAGACGGTCAACGTTCCTGGTGGTGCCCGCGTTGCCCGGTCCGATGGAGTGCCAAAGCAGGCGTTCCGCCGTGACCGACTCTCCGCCAACTACCGGGAGCAGCGGGCCCGCCAGGTCGAACACGCCGTCGGCATCGCCGAGCACCGCCGTCACCGCGCCCGCCTGGTGGCCCGGGAGATCATCGCCGCCCACGGTCCCGTACTCGTGGTCGAGGACTGCGACATCCGCACCTGGTACCGGCTGTGGGGCAAGCGCCTGTCACAGACCACGCCGGGCATGCTGATCTCGGCCCTCAAAGTGGAGTGCGAGGCGGCCGGTGGTCGACTGGTCCGGGCCTCCACCTGGTCAACGGCCCTGTCGCAGCACTGTCTGTGCGGTGAGCGGGTACGCAAGAGCCTGCGGGACCGTGAGCACAAGTGCACCGCGTGCGGCCTCACCGGCAAGCGGGACCTCGTATCCGCCGCGCTGGCCGCGTTCGTCCGCTTCACCGACGTAGACGACCCCACGACCGCATACTTGGACACCGCCATGTCCCGGCACGCACAGATCACCTACGCACAAGCGCTGGAAGAAGCGCTGCGGGAGTCAACCACACCGAGCCCGAAACCGCTCCGGCGGCCGGGTCGCGTGGCAGTCCCACGGCAGCAACGCCGTGAGACCCCTGCTCCCCGAACCGCCGGACAGCGGCACCGAGCGACCCCGGATGAGTCACGCTCGCGTGGCCACGCCGGAAAGCCCGGTCCCCGCACCGCGTGCAGTCCACAGCTCACCCTCTGGTGAATTGCGGATCAAGTCTTAGTCGAAGATCGGGCCCTGGGTGCGGGTGCGCTTGATCTCGTAGAAGCCGGGGGTGGAGGCGACCAGCAGGGTGCCGTCCCACAGACGGGCCGCGGCCTCGCCGCGCGGGGCCGGGGTGACGACCGGCCCGAAGAAGGCCACTTCCTCGCCGTCGGCGCCGGGAACGGAGATCACCGGGGTGCCGACCTCCTGGCCGACCCGGTTGATGCCGTCGTTGTGCGAGTCGCGCAGCACTTCGTCGTACTCGTCGGAGTCGGCGTAGTGGATCAGCTCGGCGGGCAGGTCGAGCTCGGCCAGCGCCTCGACGATCGCCTCGCGGGTCGGGCCCTGGCCCTCGTTGTGGAAGCGGGTCCCGATCGCCGTGTAGAGCTTGCCGGTGACCTCGTTGCCGAACTTCTGCTGGGCGGCGACGACCACGCGCACGGGGGCCCAGCCCTTGGGGCCGAGCATCTCGCGGTAGCGCTCGGGCAGTTCGTCGAGCCTGTTCTCGTTCAGCACGGCGAGGCTCATGACGTGCCAGCGGACCTCGACGTCACGGACCTTCTCGACCTCCAGCATCCAGCGGGACGTCATCCAGGCCCAGGGGCAGAGCGGGTCGAACCAGAAGTCGACAGGGGTCTTCTCGTGCACCTGGGTGTCAGCCATGTCTCTCCTCAGATCGGAACGTTCCTCCCTGGCCAACCGGCCAGCCCGCACACGCATTCCCCCGTGGGAGGATTCGTTCAGGTATCGCGATCACGCACGAAGGAGTGCACGTGCCCGGAGAAAATCTGTCCCGTGACGAGGCCCGCCAGCGGGCCGAACTGCTGTCCGTCGACGGGTACGAGGTGGTCCTCGATCTGAGGTCCGCGGCGGACGAGGCCGAACCGGCCGAGGGCCCCCGGACGTTCCGTTCGGTGACCACCATCCGTTTCCGGGCCGCCGCGGCGGGAGTCTCGACCTTCGCCGACCTCATCGCCCCCTCGGTGAACTCGGTCACACTCAACGGGCGCGGGCTCGACGCGGCCGCCGTGTTCGACGGCTCGCGGATCGCCCTGGAGGACCTGGCCCCCGAGAACGTCCTGGTGGTGGACGCCAACTGCGCCTACAGCCGGACCGGCGAGGGCATGCACCGCTTCGTGGACCCGGAGGACGGCGAGGTCTACCTCTACACCCAGTACGAGCCGGCCGACGCCCGGCGGGTGTACGCGAACTTCGAGCAGCCGGACCTCAAGGCCCCGTACCGCTTCGAGGTGACCGCGCCCGAGGGCTGGCAGGTCTGGAGCAACGGCGCCGAGGAGTCCCGCGAGGGGCTGACCCGCCGCTTCGCCGAGACCGCGCCGATCTCCACCTACATCACGTGCGTGGTCGCGGGTCCGTACCACTACGTGACGGACACCTACGCGCGCGGGGACCTGACGATCCCGCTCGGCGCGATCTGCCGCAAGGGGCTGGCCAAGCACTTCGACGCGGACGAGGTGTTCCTCGTCACGAAGCAGGGCTTCGACCTGTTCCACGAGATCTTCGACTACCCGTACCCCTTCGGGAAGTACGACCAGGCCTTCGTGCCGGAGTACAACCTGGGCGCGATGGAGAACCCGGGGATGGTGACCTTCCGGGAGGAGTACATCTTCCGCGGGAAGGTCACGCAGGCCTCCTACGAGCGGCGCGCGAACACCATCCTGCACGAGATGGCGCACATGTGGTTCGGCGACCTGGTCACCATGAAGTGGTGGGACGACCTGTGGCTGAAGGAGTCCTTCGCGGACTTCATGGGCTCCTTCGCGCTGGTCGAGGCCACCCGCTTCGACCAGGCGTGGGTCACCTTCGCCAACAGCCGCAAGGCGTGGGCCTACCGGGCCGACCAGCTGCCGTCCACGCACCCGATCACGGCCGACATCCGTGACCTGGAGGACGCGAAGCTGAACTTCGACGGCATCACCTACGCCAAGGGCGCGGCGGTGCTCAAGCAGCTCGTGGCGTACGTGGGCCGGGACGCGTTCCTGGAGGGCGCGCGGCGCTACTTCAAGGCCAACGCGTACGGGAACACCACGCTGGACGACCTGCTGTCGGTCCTCGCGGAGGTTTCCGGGCGCGATATGGCCGAATGGTCGCGGGCCTGGCTGCAGACGGCCGGCGTCAACGCGCTGACCCCGGTGGTGACCTGTGACGCGGGCGGCCGGGTGACCGAGCTGGCGGTGCTCCAGGACGGCGCGGAGCTGCGCCCGCACCGGGTCGCGGTGGGCCTGTACCGGCTGGACGCGGACGGCGCGCTGGTGCGCTACGCGCGGGCCGAGGCGGACGTGGCCGGGGCGCGGACGGTCGTCGGCGAGCTGGCCGGGCAGGAGGAGCCCGCCCTCGTGCTCGTCAACGACGACGACCTCACCTACTGCAAGATCCGCTTCGACCCGGTGTCGCTGGCCACGCTGCGCACGCACCTGGGCTCGGTGGCCGATCCGCTGACCCGCGCGCTGTGCTGGTCCGCGCTGTGGAACCTGACGCGCGACGCGCTGATGCCCGCGCGGGACTTCGTCTCGCTCGTCCTGGCCCACTCGGGCCGGGAGACCGACGTCGGCGTGCTCCAGATGCTGCACGCGCAGGTGCGGACGGCGGTCAACCACTACGCGGATCCCCAGTGGCGGGAGCAGGGCGGCAAGGTGCTCGCCGCGTGCGCCCTCCAGGAGCTGCGCTTCGCGGAGCCGGGGTCGGAGCACCAGCTCACGTGGGCCCGCTTCTTCGCGGCGGGCGCCGCGACCGAGGGCGACTTCCAGCTGCTGCTGGGGCTGCTCGACGGATCGGCGCGGATCGACGGGCTGGAGGTGGACCAGGAGCTGCGCTGGGACTTCCTGCTGCCGCTGGCCGCGCACGGGGCGATCGGCGAGGAGGCCCTCGCCGCCGAACTGGCGCGCGACGACACGGCGTCGGGCAAGCGGCACCAGGTGCGCTGCCTGGCGGCGCGGCCGTCGGCGGCGGTCAAGGACCAGGCGTGGGCCGCGGTGGTGGAGTCGGACGCGCTGTCGAACGCGCTGGTCGAGGCCACGATCGCGGGAATGCAGCAGCCCTCCCAGCGGGCCCTGCTGGCCGGGTTCACGCAGCCGTACTTCGCGGCCATCGAGCGGCTGTGGGCGGACCGGTCGATCCAGATCGGCATGGACGTGGTGCGGGGCCTGTACCCGGCGCTCCAGGACTCCCGGGCGACGGTGGACGCCACCGACGCCTGGCTGAGCGCGCACGAGTCGGCTCCGCCGGCCCTGCGCCGTCTGGTGCTGGAGTCCCGGGACGACCTGGCCCGCGCGCTGCGCGCCCAGCACTGCGACGCGACCGCCGGCGCGGGCAAGTAACCCTCTGGCCTGCGCTTCACGCGCCGGCGGGGCCGGATTTCCCCGGCCCCGCCGGCGTTTTGCGTCCCGGAGGCGAACGGCGGTATCGGCATTCGAACGCCCGTACTTTAGCCCCGGCTTGTCCCGATTTGTCGACGAGCGTGTAACAGGGGTTAGCAAGGCCATGGCCTGAGGGAATCACCGCGTCATGAACCACAACGCGCCCCTCCCCCTCGCCCACCTCGCCGACAACCGCCCCCGCGTGCTGTCGCTGGCCCAGCTCCGCGAGCACGGCGTCTCGGCCTCCGACGCCGCCGAGCGGGCCTGGCAGCAGATCCTGCCCGGGGTGTTCCTGCTCCACTCCGGCCCCGCGACCAGCGAGGAGCGGCTGCACGCGGCGCTGCTCTACGCGGGGCGGCGCGGCGACGAAGCCATGATCACCGGGCTGGCGGCCCTCGCGCTGTACCGGTTCTCCTCCGCCCCCGCCCTGCTCGGCCTCCCGCACATCGACGTCCTCGTGCCGAACACCCGCCGGCTGCGCTCCACCGGGCAGGTCCGCATCGTCCGGGCCCACACCCCGCCCCGCCCGATGGAGGTCACCGGGCTCCCGGTCGCTCCGGTGGCCCGCGCCGTCGCCGACGCCGTAGCCCAGCTCTCCGACGCCGGCACGGTCCGCCGCCTGCTCAGCGAGGCCGTGCGCGGCGGGCACTGCGAACCGGCCGCCGTGGTGCGCGAGCTGACGGTGGCCCGGCTGCTGAACCGGCCGCACGTCGTGGACGCCGTCGAGTCGCTGCTCGCGGAGGGCCGGGCCATCGCCGAGGACCGGCTGTACCAGCTCGTACGGGGCTTCGAGCTCCCCGAGCCGGTCTGGAACGTGGACCTGCGGCTGCCCGGCGGCCCGCACCTGGGCGGGGTCGACGCGTACTGGCCCGAGCACGCGGTCGCCCTGGAGATCGACACCCGCGCCCCGCGCCAGGGCGAGGACGAGGAGTGGTCGGAGTCGGTCCGCAAGCGGGAGACCCTGGAGCGGTGCGGGGTGACCGTCCTGCACATCACCCCGCGCAAGCTCCGCGACTGGCCCGAGCAGCAGGCGGCGGTCGTGCGGACCGCACTCACGGCCTCCGGGGACCGCGAGCCCGCCGCCTACCTGGTCGTACTGCCCAGGTGAGGCCGCCACGGCACAGGGGGCCCGGGCAGCGCCGGATTGGCCGGCGAGTACTCCGGGGCGCTCCACAGAAGCCGCCCCGGGTGCGAGCTCTCCACCACCGCGTCGACGCGGAAGCGGACCCGCCGCTCCCCGTGGGGCCCGAACTCGGGCTCGGCCCGCCCGCTGAGCTGCAGCAGCGCCCCGCTCTCCCAGTCCGGGAACAGCAGCCCGGCCCGCGGGTCGGCCAGCAGGTTCCCCAGCGTCAGGAACATCGTGTTGCCCGTGTAGTCGGGCCAGACCAGCTCGGTCGGGGACAGCACCTCCACGAAGCCCGGCATTCCGCCCCGATGGCTCGCGTCGGCCCCGTCCTCCTCGGCGGTGGTGGCGACGAAGAAGGTGTCGGCGGCGCGGACGGCCCGTTCCTGGTCGGGGGTGAGCGCGCCCCCGCGCCGCACGACACCGGCTCCTTCGGCGGCGAGCCGGACAGGCTGCCGCTTCTGGAGGTACTTGGGGCAGTTGGCGAAGACCTGCTCGGCCGCCACCGCGAACCCGCCCCGGGCCGACGCCACGGTTCCGTTGAGGCGCATCCGGCGCCGGGTGCGCGGATCGAGGGAGATGGTTCCGATCCGGGTGCCCTCGGTGGCCAGCGCCTCGGCGAGCGGATCCCCCTCGGGCACCCCGCCGGCGACCTCGATCCGGTCCGGCCCGGTGGCCCGTACGAAACCGGGGGCGCCGGTCGGCATCGAGGCCCACAGCCGGCCGCCCGCGTCGGCGGCGCCGACGACCAGGTGCGGCTGCTGCTCCAGGAAGGCCGCGGCCACGTCCTTGATGTACGGGGTGACCGAGCGGCCCACGTGGACGGCGTGCTCGCGGACGCCGACCCGGTCCTGCACGGCCAGCGAACCCCAGTGGTACCCGGACATTAGAAGAACCCGCAGGTCGGGGCCCCTGTGGTGGGGGCGTCGGAGCCTTCGGCGCCGACCGGCGCGGAGATCTCCAGGCGGGTTCCGTCCGGGTCGTGGAAGAAGATCCCGCCCGAGGCCGCGCCCTCCCCGTGGGGGACGACCCCGTCGTACTTGAAGTCGACGCCCGAGCTCCGCAGCCGCTCCTCGTACGCCCGGACCTCCTCGATGCCGTCGACGGAGAGCGCGAGGTGGTGCAGTCCGGCCGCGGCGGGCGCGTACCGGCCCTCCGCCTGCTGCCACAGCGTGAGGACCAGCTCGCCGTCCTGGCCGAGGAAGGCGTACCGCCGCTCCTCCTCCTTGCCCTCGCCGAGCAGCTCGAAGCCCAGGGAGCCCTGGTAGAAGGCAAGCGAGCGGGCGAGGTCGGTGACGTTCAGCCCCACGTGGCCGGTGCGCAGCTTGCTGGTGACGGCTGTCATGTCGGGTTCCTTCCCTCGGAAACATCTAACCTTCTACTGAGAGATTAAAGGTTAGACATGGGCCCGTCAACCGCTCACGTACCCTTGAGGGGTTAGCGGCGCGAGGAGGCGTACATGACGACGGCGGACCCACGACCCCTGACCGGCGAACCGGTGGCCCTGGACCTGCTGAACACGCGCTGGATGGCGGAGGGCGAACCCGTCGACCTCTTCGCCGGGGCCTTCGGACTCACCCGCGTCGAGGGGCTCGCGGTCTGGCTGGAGAGCACCGGACTGGCCGGCCGCTTCCGCGCGGACGCCGCGACCCTGGTCCACCTGCTCACCGCCCGGGAGTCCCTGGCCCGCGCCGTCGCCGATCCGGCCGACGGGAGCGCCCGCGCCCTGGTCGACGCCGTCCTGGACCACGGGCGGATCCGCGCCACCCTGACCGCCGAAGGCCCCGGCGAGCGGGCCGAGTTCGACGACCCCTCCTGGGGGCCGGCCTGGACGGCCGCCCGCGACTACCTGGAGCTACTGGGATCCGATCCCGGCCGGATCCGCAAGTGCGCCTCCGAGACGTGCGTCCTGCACTTCCACGACGTCTCGCGCAACGGCACCCGGCGCTGGTGCTCGATGTCGGCCTGCGGAAACCGGGCGAAAGCCTCTCGCCATTACGCGCGCACGCGCGAGCGCTGAACGCCCCGAAGTTGTCACACCCGATCTGAGACCGGCGCACACCCCGGCGGCGCCGACCGGTCAGGAAGTCTACAAATAGATCTTTGACCCCGAAGGTTCGTACCGGAACACCCCGGTACGGACCTTCTGGCGTATCCGGCACCCTGGCGGGAGTCCGCCACCTCAGGTCTCGGTCAGTGACAACTCTCCCCAAAGAGCTGTCACTTGCGCGAGGCTGACCGGTCATCCGGCACCGAAATCCGGACCGTATCTTTCACTTAGCCAGGGATGCTGATGACCCTCGACTCCCCCGCTCGTTCCCCGCAAAGCGGCATACCCGCGACCCGGCGCGCCGTGCGCGTCGCGGCCGCGGCCGGCCTGGTGGCCGCCCTCGTGGCCACCGGCGCCATGCCCGTCTTCGCGGCGACCGGCACCGACACCCCCACGGCCAACCCCGCGGTCAAATCGGCTGACCAGAAGCTCGGTTCGGCCGACGTCGAGCTGCTGCAGGAAGCCAAGTCCAAGGGCGAGAAGACCGTCACCGTCATGGTGGCGACCGCCCCCGGCGAGACGCAGCAGGTGGCCAAGCAGCTCGACGCCGTCCAGGGCGCCTCGGTGGGCCAGACGTACGACAAGCTCGGCTACGTCCGCGCCACCCTGCCGACCGACCAGGCCGAGGGCGCGCTGAAGGCGGCCGCCAAGCTGTCCTCCGTGCACGGCATCGACCTGCGCCACGAGATCCAGCTGCCGGACCCCCGTCCGGACGCGGACCGCGAGACCGGCACGGCCAAGAAGACCGCGGGCGAGACGTACCCGGGGCCGGACAAGAACACCCCGGCGAAGAACCCGTACAACCCGTCCTTCGAGACCGGTGCGCTGGACTTCCTCAAGAAGAACCCGAAGGCCGACGGCCGCGGCGTGACCATCGGTGTCCTGGACTCGGGCGTCGACCTCGGCCACCCCGCGCTCCAGAAGACCACCACCGGCGAGCGCAAGATCGTCGACTGGGTCACCGCGACCGACCCGCTGGCCGACGGCGACGCCACCTGGCGCGCCCAGATCACCCCGGTCACCGGTGGCACCTTCACCGCGGGCGGCGGCAGCTGGAAGGCTCCGGAGGGCTCGTTCCAGTGGAGCCGCTTCACCGAGTCGATCACCGCCAACGGTGACATGAAGGGCGACGTCAACCGGGACGGGGACACCACCGACCGGTTCGGCCTGCTCTACGACCCGGTCGCCGGGACCGTCCGCGTCGACACCGACCAGGACAACGACTTCACGAACAACGAGCCGATGAAGCCGTACAAGGACGGCTACCAGATCGGCTACTTCGGCACGGACAACCCGGCGACCGAGGTCGCCGAGCGCATCCCGTTCGTGATCGAGATCCGCAAGGACGTCCCGATGGACCCGCTGGGCGGTGACTGGATCGGCAAGAAGGCCGACTTCGTCAACGTCGGCATCATCGAGTCCGAGCACGGCACGCACGTCGCGGGCATCACCGCCGCCAACGGCCTGTTCGGCGGCGCGATGAACGGCGAGGCGCCCGGCGCCAAGGTCGTCTCCTCGCGCGCCTGCTCCTGGTCCGGCGGCTGCACCAACATCGCGCTGACCGAGGGCATGATCGACCTCGTCGTCAACCGCGGCGTGGACATCGTCAACATGTCGATCGGCGGCCTGCCGGCGCTGAACGACGGCAACAACGCGCGCTCCGAGCTCTACAAGAACCTCATCGACACCTACGGTGTCCAGCTCGTCATCTCGGCGGGCAACGAGGGCCCCGGTGTCAACACCATCGGCGACCCCGGTCTCGCGGACAAGGTCATCTCCGTGGGCGCGGCGGTCTCCAAGGAGACCTGGGCGGCCAACTACGGCTCCGGCGTGGCCAAGAAGTACAACATGTTCCCCTTCTCCTCCCGCGGTCCGCGCGAGGACGGCGGCTTCACGCCGACGATCACCGCCCCCGGCGCGTCGATCAACACCATCCAGACCTGGCTGCCCGGTGCACCGGTGAAGGAGGCCGGCTACAACCTGCCGGCCGGTTACGGCATGCTCCAGGGCACCTCGATGTCCTCGCCGCAGGCGGCGGGCGCCAGCGCCCTGCTGATCTCGGCCGCCAAGCAGCAGAAGATCGCCCTCACCCCGGCGAGCCTGCGCATCGCGCTCACCAGCAGCGCGAAGAAGATCGACGACGTCCCGGCACACGCCCAGGGCGCCGGTCTGATCAACATCCCCGGCGCGTGGGAGTCCATCAAGAGCGGCGCGAAGGCCAACGAGTTCACCGTCTCGGCGCCGGTCGACACCGCGATCGACCAGTTCCTGAAGACCCCGGGCTTCGGCACCGGCGTCTACGACCGTGAGGGCGGCCTGAAGGTCGGCCAGAAGAAGGTCTACAACGTCGTCGTGACGCGCACCACCGGCGTCAAGTACGGCACCCCGCACAAGCTCAGCTGGCGCAACAACGACGGCACGTTCAAGGTCCTCAGCGACTACGACTACGTCACCCTGCCGCTGAACAAGCCGGTCACCATCAAGGTCGAGGCG
Source organism: Streptomyces sp. ICC4 (assembly GCF_003287915.1). Classification (NCBI taxonomy): domain Bacteria; kingdom Bacillati; phylum Actinomycetota; class Actinomycetes; order Kitasatosporales; family Streptomycetaceae; genus Streptomyces; species Streptomyces sp. ICC4. The sequence continues at coordinate 2,814,660 of NZ_CP030286.1, forward strand.
AAGGCCAAGTCGGCCGGCGTCCACAGCGGCATCCTGCAGCTCGACGACCCGTTCACCGAGGGCATCGACAAGCAGATCCTCTCCACCGTCGTCGTCTCGACGCCGCTGGCGACGCCGTCGTTCGCCTACTCGGACACCTCGTCCGTGCAGCGCAACAGCCACAAGTCGTACTTCGTGACCGTCCCGGCGGGCGCCAAGACCCTCGAGGTCGCCCTCGGCGGTCTGAAGCCGGGCAGCCAGACCCGCTTCATCTCGATCCACCCGTACGGCGTGGGCGTCGAGGACAGCGCGACGACCCAGTGCTACCCGAACTACGACAACCCGGCGAACCTGTGCCGCCCCGACCTGCGGTCGTACCCGAACCCGCAGCCGGGCGTCTGGGAGATCGAGGTCGAGTCGCGCCGTACGTCGCCGCTGCTCGACAACCCGTTCAAGCTGGACGTCTCCGTGCTCGGCGCGGTCTTCGACCCCGCGGTCAAGGTCCTGCCCGAGGTCAAGCAGGGCACCCCGGCCCCGGTCCAGTGGTCCGTGAAGAACGACGGCGCGGCCATCTCGGGCGGCAAGCTCCAGGGCGGCCCGCTCGGCTCCGCGAAGGTCGCCAAGCCGACCATCGCCGCCGGTGAGACCCAGACCACCGAGGTCACGATCGGCGAGGGCGTCTCCCGCCTCGACATCGCGATCGGCCACGTCTCCGACGCGGCCGCCGACCTCGACCTGGACATCTACAAGGACGGCGTCAAGGTCGGCACCTCCGCCGACGGCGACTCCGAGGAGGCCGTGAGCCTCATCAACCCGGCCGCGGGCACGTACACCATCGAGGTGTTCGGCTACGCGATCCCGTCCGGCTCCACCACCTACGACTACCGCGACGTCTACTACTCGGCCGCCCTGGGCACCGTCCAGGTCGACGAGGCCGCGAAGGTCAACCTCGCCAACGGCGCCTCGGCGTCCGTCTCCGCGAACGTGCTGGTCAACAGCGCGGCCCCGGAGGGCCGTCAGTTCTTCGGCGAGGTCAAGCTGCTCAACGCCCGCGGCACCGCCGCCGGCACCGGCAGCGTGCAGATCGAGAAGGTCCTCCCGTAACCCGGTAGGACACCGAGGGGGCGGTGCTCGACAGAGCACCGCCCCCTCGGGCTTTTCCCCCTCGGGTACGGGCCTACTTGCCCAGCGAGCCCAGGGACTCGGCGTACGGGGCTCCGGCCGTGCCGCCGTACCGCTTGGCCTGCTCGGCGGTCTTGATGCCCTCGGCGCCGGTGAAGGTGCCGCCGGCCGGGATGCCGTTCGCGATGAACGGGCCGTAGTCGGAGCGGCCGTCGAAGTCACTGCCCTCGTGGGGCTTGCCCTTCCGGTCGAGGAGGCCGTTGATCAGCGCCTCGATCTGCGCCGAGCCGGCCGGGCCGGCCCCCTCGCCCGTCTTGTCGGACAGTTGTGCCACGTAGTGCTCGGAGCTCAGCAGGCCGAGCTCCTCCGCCGACCACCAGGCGAAGCGGACCTTGTTGGCGGGCCCCTTGCCCTTCTTGTTCGCGCCCTCGTCCGCGAGCTTGAGGGCCACCTCCAGCAGGCCGGCCGAGCCCGAGCCGTTGTCGTTGATGCCCGGGCCCTCGGGGACCGAGTCCAGGTGGGAGCCGAGGGCCACCACGCGGTCGGCGCGGCCGCCCCCGGCCCTCGCGCGGATGGGCGGACGCCGGCGTGGCGGTGAGCAGGACGGGTGCGGCGACGGCGGCGGCCGCGAGGGCGGCGAGGGCCGGTATGGACCGGCGGCGGCGGTGGATGGCGCGCACGGTGGTTCTCCCCGAGTTCGATGTGCGGAACGCACGTCCGCATTACGGACGCGACAGACCGGACCGTAACCGGCCGCGACCTGGCAAAAGGGGTGCTCGGAGGGGATGCAACACGGCCGCCACGGAGTTGTCACGGGGGTTCACACGGAGAACAGCGTCCGCTCCTCGGACAATGGATTGGACAAGGCTCGTGGGGTCGAACGCATGATGGCTTCACGCGCGCCCGCGTCGTACGTACCAAGAGGAGTCACCGTGAGGGTCGGAATCGTCGGAGCCACCGGACAGGTCGGCGGAGTCATGCGCGGCATCCTCGCCGAGCGCAAGTTCCCGGTGGACGAGCTGCGGCTGTTCGCCTCGGCCCGTTCGGCCGGCTCGACCCTCGAGTGGGAGGGCCGGGAGATCACCATCGAGGACGCCTCCACGGCCGACTACTCCGGCCTGGACATCGTGCTCTTCTCCGCGGGCGGCGCCACCTCCAAGGCCCTCGCCGAGAAGGTCGCCTCGCAGGGCGCCGTGGTCATCGACAACTCCTCCGCCTGGCGCCGCGACCCCGAGGTCCCCCTCGTCGTCTCCGAGGTCAACCCGCACGCGATCGCGAACCGCCCCAAGGGCATCATCGCGAACCCGAACTGCACCACGATGGCCGCGATGCCGGTGCTGCGCCCGCTGCACGACGAGGCCGGCCTGGTCTCGCTGATCGCCACGACCTACCAGGCCGTGTCCGGCTCGGGCCTGGCGGGCGTCGCCGAGCTCAAGGCCCAGGCCTGCGCGGTCGCCGAGGCCGCTGACCAGCTGACCTTCGACGGCGGCGCGGTGGAGTTCCCGGAGCCGAAGGTCTACCAGCGGCCGATCGCCTACAACGTGGTCCCGCTCGCGGGCAACCTGGTCGACGACGGCTCCTTCGAGACCGACGAGGAGCAGAAGCTCCGCAACGAGTCCCGCAAGATCCTGGAGATCCCGGAGCTCAAGGTCTCGGGCACCTGCGTGCGCGTGCCGGTCTTCTCCGGCCACTCCCTCCAGGTCAACCTCCGCTTCACCCGTCCGCTGAGCGTCGAGCGCGCCTACGAGCTGCTGAAGGACGCCCCGGGCGTCGAGCTCTCGGACATCCCGACCCCGCTGCAGGCCGCCGGCCAGGACGCCTCGTACGTGGGCCGCATCCGCGTCGACGAGACCGCCGAGAACGGCCTCGCGCTGTTCCTCTCCAACGACAACCTCCGCAAGGGCGCCGCGCTGAACGCGGTCCAGATCGCGGAGCTCGTCGCGCAGGAGCTGCGCGGCTGATCCCGCGCGCACGCACGACACGAAGGGGCGGCGCCGGCACGGCGCCGCCCCTTCGGCGGTCCGGAAGGGGGCTTCAGCCCCGGCGGACCTCGAAGAGGTAGCAGCCGAACTCGGCCGCGCGGACGTGCACGAGAGCGGTCCGCGGGTCCGCGAAGGCGTCCGCGAGCGCCTGCCCGATCACCGCGTCCGGGTCCTCGCCGAGGGCCAGGACCCGGCCGCCGAGGATGCGGCCCGCCGCGTCGTAGCGGCGGGCCGTGCGCAGGGCCCCGGGGTGGGCGAAGGGGTGCCCGGCCGCCGCGGCGGGTCCGCCGCAGTCGGCCGCGTGCACGAAGACCGGGCCCTGCTCGTCGTAGGCGCCGGGGTCGGCGCCCGTCTCCTCGGCCCAGCGGCGCAGCGGGGCGTAGGAGACGAGGGCGATCCGTTCGCCGGGGGCACTGCGGCGCAGGCAGCAGCGGAGGGGGGCGCCGCCCTCGGTGTCCTCGTACGGCAGACAGGGCCGCCCCGCATCGTCGAGGACGCGCAGGGAGGCGAGGGCGGGCGGGGCGATGGGGAGCGCGGTGTGAGCGGTCATGGAGTCCACGGTGCGCGACCGCACCCGCCGAAGCTGGCGGAAATCGGACATCGCGTTCGCCCGTGGATTACTCCGACGCGGTGACCCGGCCCGCGTGGAAGGATGGCGGGCACCGTCACCATCGAAGGAGATGAACGCGTGCCTGGCACGAATCTGACCCGTGAAGAGGCTCAGCAGCGCGCAAAGCTGCTCAGTGTCGACTCGTACGAGATCGAGCTCGATCTCAGCGGAGCGCAGGAGGGCGGCACGTACCCCTCCGTGACCACCGTGCGCTTCCAGTCCGCCGAGGCAGGCGCCGAGACCTTCATCGACCTGGTCGCGCCGGCCGTGCACGAGGTCGTCCTCAACGGCAAGGCCCTGGACGTGGCCGCGGTCTTCCGGGACTCCCGGATCGCGCTCGCCCACCTCGCCGCCGGGGCCAACGAGCTCCGCGTCGTCGCCGACTGCGCCTACACCAACACCGGTGAGGGCCTGCACCGCTTCGTCGACCCGGTCGACGAGCAGGCCTACCTGTACACCCAGTTCGAGGTTCCGGACGCGCGGCGGGTCTTCGCCAGCTTCGAGCAGCCCGACCTGAAGGCCGCGTTCCAGTTCACCGTGACGGCCCCCGCGGGCTGGACGGTCATCTCGAACTCCCCACGCGACATTCCGCAGGGGGCGGCGGCCTCCGCCGACAACGTCTGGCGCTTCGAGCCCACCCCGCGCATCTCCTCGTACATCACGGCCCTGATCGTCGGCCCGTACCACGCGGTGCACAGCTCCTACGAGGGCAAGGACGGACAGTCCGTCCCGCTCGGCATCTACTGCCGGCCCTCGCTCGCCGAGTTCCTCGACGCCGACGCGATCTTCGACGTGACCCGGCAGGGCTTCGACTGGTTCCAGGAGAAGTTCGCCTACGACTACCCGTTCGCGAAGTACGACCAGCTCTTCGTGCCGGAGTTCAACGCGGGCGCGATGGAGAACGCGGGCGCGGTCACCATCCGCGACCAGTACGTCTTCCGCTCGAAGGTGACGGACGCGGCGTACGAGGTGCGCGCCGAGACGATCCTGCACGAGCTCGCGCACATGTGGTTCGGCGACCTGGTCACCATGGAGTGGTGGAACGACCTGTGGCTGAACGAGTCGTTCGCCACGTACACCTCGATCGCCTGCCAGGCCTACGCCGAGGGCTCGAAGTGGCCGCACGCGTGGACGACCTTCGCCAACTCCATGAAGACCTGGGCGTACCGGCAGGACCAGCTGCCGTCCACGCACCCGATCATGGCCGACATCCGTGACCTGGACGACGTCCTCGTCAACTTCGACGGCATCACGTACGCCAAGGGCGCCTCGGTGCTCAAGCAGCTCGTCGCCTACGTCGGCATGGACGCCTTCTTCAAGGGCGTGCAGGCGTACTTCAAGGCGCACGCGTACGGGAACACCCGCCTGTCCGACCTGCTGGGCGCGCTGGAGGAGACCTCCGGCCGCGACCTGACCACCTGGTCGAAGGCGTGGCTGGAGACGGCCGGCATCAACATCCTGCGCCCGGAGATCGAGACGGACGCGAACGGTGTCATCACCGCCTTCGCCGTCCGCCAGGAGGCCCCGGCGCTGCCGGCCGGCGCCAAGGGCGAGCCGGTGCTGCGTCCGCACCGCATCGCGGTCGGCCTGTACGACCTGGCCGACGGCAAGCTGGTGCGCACCGACCGGATCGAGCTGGACATCGACGGCGGCCTGACGGCCGTACCGGAGCTCGTGGGCCGCACCCGCCCGGCCGTCGTGCTGCTCAACGACGACGATCTGTCGTACGCCAAGGTCCGCCTGGACGAGGTGTCGCTGGAGAACGTCACCGCGCACCTGGGCGACTTCACCGAGTCGCTGCCGCGCGCGCTGTGCTGGGCCTCGGCCTGGGACATGACCCGCGACGGCGAGCTGGCCACCCGCGACTACCTCGCCCTCGTCCTGTCGGGCATCGGCAAGGAGTCGGACATCGGCGTCGTCCAGTCGCTGCACCGCCAGGTGAAGCTGGCGGTCGACCTGTACGCCGACCCGGCGTGGCGGGAGCAGGGGCTGGCCGTCTGGACGGAGGCCACGCTGGAGCACCTGCGCGCGGCCGCTCCGGGCAGCGACCACCAGCTGGCCTGGGCCCGCGCCTTCGCGGCGACGGCCCGCACCGAGGAGCAGCTGACCTACCTGTCGGCGCTGCTGGACGGCTCGGCGGAGGTCAAGGGCCTGGCCGTCGACACCGAGCTGCGGTGGGCGTTCCTCGAGCGCCTGGTCGCCACGGGCACCGCCGACGAGCCGGCCGTCGCGGCCGAGCTGGAGCGGGACAAGACGGCGGCGGGCGAGCGCCACGCGGCGACCGCCCGGGCGGCGCGTCCGACGGCGGAGGCCAAGGCCGAGGCGTGGGCCTCGGTCGTCGAGGGCGACTCGCTCCCGAACGCGGTGCAGGAGGCGGTGATCGGCGGCTTCGTCCAGACCGACCAGCGCGAGCTCCTCGCCCCGTACACGGAGAAGTACTTCTCGGCGGTCAAGGAGGTCTGGGAGACCCGCAGCCACGAGATCGCCCAGCAGATCGCGGTGGGGCTCTACCCGTCCCTCCAGGTCTCCCCGGAGACCCTCGCGGCGACGGACGCCTGGCTGGCCTCGGCCGAGCCGAACGCGGCCCTGCGCCGCCTGGTCTCGGAGTCCCGCGCGGGCGTCGAGCGCGCGCTGACCGCCCAGGCGGCCGACGCGGCTGCCGCTGCCGCTCGGGTCTGAGGGCCCCCGGGCTCTGCCCGCACCCGTGGGAGCGCGGTCGTCCCGCGGGTGCGGCGCCGCTGCCGGGAGCCGGCCCCCGGACCCCCGCGCCTCACACGCCGGCGAGGCTGATCGTGCCCCGCGGTGCTGGATTGCCCGGAGGGCATCTTCAGCCCGTCCGACGTGTGAGGACCGGGTCCGGGCGGGGCCCGGGGAACGGTGGAAGGGCGGGTAGGGGACGGCCCCGCGCAGCGGCCCCGCCGCCGCCCGCCCCCGCGGCTACGGCTACGGCTACGGCTACGGCCGGCCGTCGGCGATGGCGCGCAGGGCCGACAGGACGTGGGCCAGTGCCGGGGCGGCTTCCGAGCCGCTCCGCAGGGCCGCGATGACGTGTCGGGTGGGCCGGTCGCGGGACAGGACGCGGACGGCTACGCCCGAGGCGCGGCTCGCCACCATCCGGGGGACCAGGGCCACGCCCATGCCCGCCTCCACCATGGCCAGGATCGCGGTCCACCCGGACGCCGAGTGCGCCTGTTCGGGTACGAACCCGGCCGCCTCGCAGGCGGTGCGGGTGATCTCCGACCAGGGCCCGGAGCCGCCGTAGATCCACGGGTCTCCCGACAGGTCCACGAGCCGCAGCTCCGCCGCGCCCGCCAGCGGGTGGTCCGGGGGCAGGGCCACGTCGAGGGGGTCCTCCAGCAGGGTCGTCCGGGTGAAGCGGGCGTCCCGGGCCGTCGGTGCGTGGGCCGCGAGGGACAGCGCCAGGTCGACGACCCCGGCGGACAGCAGCTCGTAGGACTCGGCCGCCTCGGTCTCCCGTACGCGGACCTCCACCGCGGGGTGCGAGAGCCGCAGGGCGGCCACCGCGGGGACCACCAGCACCGGCACGGCGGTGGAGAAGGCCCCGATCCGCACCTCCCCCGTATAAGGGCCCGCCCCACATCCCGAGCATCCCGTCACCGACTCACCACGGAAGGACGCCATCACCCGTGCCTCACATACCCCCCGTAGAGCCGTACCCCATGCCGGCGGAAGGGGACCTCCCCGACAACACGGTGGGCTGGGTGCCCGACCCGGCCCGGGTCGTGCTGCTGCTGCACGACATGCAGGAGTTCTTCCTCAGGCCGTTCCCCCGCACCGGCGAACCCGGCGGCTCCCTCGTGTCCAACGCCACCCTCCTGCGGGACCGCTGCGCCGAGCTGGGCGTCCCCGTGGCCTACACCGCCCAGCCCGGCGGCATGACCGTGGAGCAGCGCGGTCTGCTCCGCGACTTCTGGGGGCCGGGGATGACCCCGACACCGGAGGACCGCAGGATCGTCCCCGGGCTCGAATCGCGCCCGCAGGACTGGGTGTTCACCAAGTGGCGGTACAGCGCCTTCCACCAGTCCGACCTCCTGGAGCGGATGCGCCTCCACCAGCGCGACCAGCTGATCGTCTGCGGCGTCTACGCGCACATCGGGGTCCTGATGACCGCCGTGGACGCGTACACCAACGACATCCAGCCCTTCCTGGTCGCCGACGCCGTGGCCGACTTCTCCGCCGACGACCACCGGCTCGCCTTGAACTACGTCGCACGGCGCGCCGGCCGGGTGCTCACGACCAAGACCGCCCTCGGCGAACTCGGCGGACCCGCCGGACCCGCCGGACCCGGGGAACCCGGCGAATCCGGAGCAGCCCGGTGAACACGCCCTCCACAGCACCTGACCCGACGAGGAACAACATGGCATCAGCACGTGAGACACCTGACCTCCTGGCACGGATCCTCGACGGCCGCGCGGACGACTTCGCGCTGCTGCACCGGCCGGAGCAGGCCGGGGCCGACACCCTGGAGATCCTCCTCGGCGAGGTGACCGAGGTCGCCGCCCTCAAGGACCTGCCGCTCGCCGAGGACCCGGCGCCCGGTGCGGGACACGACCTGCTGGTCATGGTCCCGTACGGGCAGATCACCGAGCGGGGCTTCCGGGCCCGCGCCGACGGCGAGTCGCTGCTCTCCATGGCCGTACGCGAGCAGGCCGCGGTGCCGCTCGGCGCGACCCTGTCCCGGCTCCCGGACGGGCCGGTCAAGTGCGTCGACGGACGGTTCGACGTCCCGGACGAGGAGTACGCGGACATCGTGCGCCGTGTGATCAAGGACGAGATCGGTACCGGGGAGGGGGCCAACTTCGTCATCAAGCGCTCCTACGTCGCGCAGCTGCCCGACTTCTCCCGGCAGGTGGCCCTGGCCGTCTTCCGGCGGCTGCTGGAGCGCGAGTCCGGTGCGTACTGGACGTTCCTCGTGCACACGGGCGGACGCACGTTCGTCGGCGCCACACCGGAGCGGCACATCAGCGTGCACGGCGGCGTGGCCGTCATGAACCCCATCAGCGGCACCTACCGCTATCCCGCGGCCGGCCCCTCCCTGGACGGCGTCCTGGAGTTCCTCGAGGACCAGAAGGAGACCGATGAGCTCTACATGGTCGTCGACGAGGAGCTGAAGATGATGGGCCGTGTCTGCCCGTCGGGCGCGCGGCTGTCCGGCCCGTACCTCAAGGAGATGGCACGCCTGGCGCACACGGAGTACTTCATCGAGGGCACGACCGATCGCGACGTCCGCGACATCCTCCGCGAGACGCTGTTCGCCCCGACCGTCACCGGCTCCCCGCTGGAGAGCGCGGCCAAGGTGATCCACCGTTACGAGCCCGTCGGCCGCGGCTACTACAGCGGGATCGCCGCTCTCATCGGCCACGATGCCGCGGGTGGCCGCACCCTCGATTCCTCGATCCTCATCCGCACCGCCGACATCGACGCCTCGGGGCGGATGAGCATCGGGACGGGCGCGACCCTGGTGCGCCTCTCGGACCCCGTGTCCGAGGTGCGCGAGACCTGGGCCAAGGCCGCGGGGCTGCTCGCGGCACTGGGCGAACCCGAGCCCACCCGCTTCGGCGCCCACCCCGCGGTCCGCAGGGCGCTCGACGGGCGCAACGAGCGGATCGCCGACTTCTGGCTGCGCGACCCGGGCAGCCAGACCGGGCAGGAACAGCCCCTGGCGGGGCAGAGGGTCCTGGTGGTGGACGCGGAGGACACCTTCACCGAGATGATCGCCCACCAGGTGCGCTCCCTCGGGTGCGAGGTGACGGTACGGCGCTTCGACGAGCCGTACGAAGTGGCCGGGCACGACCTGGTGATCCTGGGCCCCGGACCGGGCGATCCGCGCGAGGTGGACCACCCCAAGATCGCCCATCTGCGGGCTGCCGTCACCGGGCTGCTCGCGGAGCGCCGGCCCTTCCTGGCCGTGTGCCTGAGCCATCAGGTGCTCAGCACCGTCCTGGGCCTGCCGCTGCACCGCAGGCCGGTGCCCAACCAGGGCGTCCAGCACGAGATCGACTGGTTCGGCGGGCGCGCGCGGGTGGGCTTCTACAACACCTTCGCCGCCCACACCGAGGAGGACGGGTTCGACCATCACGCGTACGGGCGGGTACGGGTCAGCCGCGATCCCGAGACCGGTGAGGTCCACGGCCTGCTGGCCGACGGCTTCGCCTCCATGCAGTTCCACGCCGAGTCCGTGCTGACCCAGAACGGCCCCGGTGTCATCGCCGCGCTCCTCGAGGGCCTGGCCGCCGCACACCGCACGGACGCTTTGGAGCCCACCCATGTCAGTTGAAGACCAGACCCTCGCCACCGCGACTCCCGACGAAGCGCCGGCCGCGGTGGTGGCCGAGGTCACGCACCTGCTCGCCGACGTGCTCAGGGTGAAGCCCGAACTGATCGATCCCGGGCAGACGTTCGTTTCGCTGGGCGTCGGATCCGTGGCGACCGTGCAGTTCGTCTCGGTGGTCAACACGCGTTACGGAACCGCCCTCAAGGCCACCTCGCTGTTCGGTCAACCGACTCCGCTGGCCTTCGCGGGTCCCGTGGCACGCGAAGCGGGGATCAGGGAGCAGGGGGTGGCGTCCGCCGAGCCGGCCCCCGCCGACCAGGCCGCGGCCGACGGCCAACGGCTCGGCGACGGCCACCGGCCCGCCGACGGCCGACCGCTCGCCGACGACCAGGCGGCCGCCGAAGAACTGGGGGCCGCCGAAGAACTGGGGGCGCTCCTCGACGCGGTGCGCGCGGACCGGCTTTCCGTGGACGAGGCGCTCACGCGGCTGCCTCACCAGGCGTGAACGGGCGGCAACGATGGACGAACGAGAGATAATCACCCGGTTCAAGGCCGGACTCCTGGAGCGCGAGCAGGCCGTGTGGCTCCTCGCCGAGCGGCGAAGGACACCCGGTCGCGGCCCGGTCGCGGTCGCGGTGTCCGGCGGGGCAGACACGGCGCCGGAGCGGACCGAGCCCATCAAGCTCTGGTTCTGCTCCAACGACGAGCTCGATCCCGGGCTCGCCGTCACCCTGGCCGGGCACTGGCTGGACGCACAGGAGCAGGAGATCGCAGACCGGTTCCTGTTCGAACGGGACCGGCGCCAGTATCTGGTGGCCCATGCGCTCGTACGGCGGGTACTCGCGCTGGAAAGCGGCCTGCCCGAGGCGGAAGCCGTGATCTGGCGCTCTGAGCGCGGGCGGCCGTTCCTGCGGCCACCCACCGCAGGACTACCGCGCGGCGGTGCGGAGTTGGACTTCAACCTGTCCCATGCCGGGGGCCACAACCTGCTCGGCGTGGTGCGCAGTCACCGGATCGGGGTGGACGTGGAGCGGGTCGACCGCGGTGAGCAGGGGCTCGACGCGATCATCGAGACCTTCGCACGGGACGAGCGGGATTGGGTGGCACAGGCCGCGCCCGGCCGCACCCGGGACTGCCGGACCCTGCGGCTGTGGACTCTGAAGGAGGCGTACTCCAAGGCGCGCGGGCTGGGCCTCGGACTCCCCTTCGACAGCTTCTCCTTCACCCTGGACGAGGAGCGCGGGGTCCTGGGATTCAGGCCGCCCGAGTCCGAAGGGGCGCTGCCCTGGCGGTTCCTGGAGCTGGAGCCGGAGCCCGGAGTGCTCGCGGCCGTGGCACTCCTCGCCGGCACGGGCGTGTCGTCCGTTCTCCAGCTGCACCGCGGTTTTCCCTGGAGCCGGGAGGCACCGGAGCTGCTGGCGCTACCGGTTCCGGTCGCCGGCCTCTGACTCCGCGCCGGCGGTGTCGGGCGGCGCGGTGTCGGGTGTCACGGTGGACGGCGTCACGGTGGACGGCGTCGCCGGGTGGGACTCGTCGCCGCGCCGCAGGGAGAGATCGATACGGGGCAGGGTCCCGGGCGTGGCGATCCCCGGGAGCAGCAGCCGCCACATCTCCACCGTGCGCTCCGGCAGGTCCTTGCGCCCGTTCACCAGCTGCGCGTACAACTGCACGCCGGTACACGCGCTGACGACGAACTCGGCCACCCACATCGGGTCGATTCCGGGCAGCAGCTCCCCGCGGTCCCGCGCGTCACAGAGACACTGCGCCATGATGTCCCGCCACTGCAGATAGGGCGTGATGTCGTGGACGCCGAAGCTGCCCTGTTCCACGGAGAGACGCACGCCGGCGCGCAGCAGCGGGTCCTGCAGGAGCTGGTGCGACCACACCCGTGTGATGTCCACGATGCGCTGCAGCCCCTGAGTGTCGAGACTCGGCTCGATGCTCTGGGGCTGCGACTGCATGACCGCCTTGGCAATGCCTTCCTTCGACTCGAAGTGGAAGTACAGCGCTCCCACGGTCAGCCCGGCGCGCTTCGCGATCTTGTTGAGCCCCGTGCCGGCGTACCCGGACGCGTCGAACTCCTCTGCCGCCGCTCGTAGGAGCAGCTCGCGTGTGCGCAGCGCGCGATCCTGCATCGGACGTTCCATGCCTGAGCTCCGTTCGGCAAGCCAGTAAAGACTAGACAAAAAAAAGAATCATCCTTATTTTATCTCTCACGGGCTTCGCCGTCCAGGCGTGTGCGCCCGCCGCGTGTTCTGTGCCCGCCCTCGTTCGATGTGACCACTTCGGCGTGGGGACGCGGCACGTTCATGTGCGCTTCGTGCCCGTAGGTCTTCACCGGGGGAGAAATCGCATGCCATGCACCGCCACAGCCGCCCTCGCTCCGCCCCTCATGTTCGTTGCGGGGGAGCTCGTCCACAAGGCCCGCCCCGGCTCAGTGCTCCTGACCGGTCTGCGGTCCGACGGGAGCGACGGGTTCGTCGTCTCCGCCCACTGGCCCGCGGTGCACGGCTACTACGCCACCGGGCAGACCGCGCTCGACCCGCTCCTGCTCACCGAGACGGTGCGCCAGTGCTTACCCCTGCTGTGCCACAGCGCGTATGACGTCCCCCTGGGGCACCACCTGCTCTGGGACACCCTCAGATACGAACTGACTCCCGCGGCCCTGGTCCCGAAGGACCGCAGCGGAGGGCTCGAACTCCGCGTCACCTGCCTGGAGTCGACCCGTCGCGGCGGGCGGGCGTCCGCGCTGACCCTGCTCATATCCGTGGTGCAGGGCGGGCAGTTGCTCGCCGAGTGCACCACCCGCCTGACCGTGCAGGCGCCGGCCGTCTACCAGCGGCTGCGGGCGGGGCGCGGCGCCCCCGATGCCGTCACCGCCCTGCCGGCCGCACCCACCGCCCCCATCGAGCCGTCCGCCCTGGGGCGCGCCCGGCTCCGCGACGTCGTCCTCAGCCCTGTGGTGGGGCTCGGTCGGTGGAGGTTGCGGGTGGACACCAAGGATCCCCTCTTCTTCGACCACCCGCTCGATCACGTGCCGGGCCTGCTCCTCCTGGAGGCGTCCCGCCAGGCCGCGTTGACGCTTCCCTCCGAGCGCCCGCTGTCCGTGACGGCCTTGGAGTCCTCCTTCTTCCGCTACGTCGAACTCGACGCTCCGTGCTGGATCGAGGCGCGGCCGACCGACTCGGACGGCCACCGGCGTGCGGTGGTCACGATGTGGCAGAACGGTGGCGTGTGCTTCTCCGCGACGGTGCTGCTCGCCCGGAAGCCGGGCCCCGGTCCCGCCGACCCGGTGGGTACCGGTGGCGAGGTCATCCCGTTCCCGCGGTGAGGGGTCGTGCGGGTCGCATCCCGCCGGCCTGATACGAAAACGGCGGCCCGCCCCGGAGATGGGGCGGGCCGCCGAGCCGTGAGCCGAGCCGTGAGCCGAGCCGTGAGCCGAGCCGTGAGGGCAGGTCAGGCGGCGGTCCAGCCACCGTCGACCGGCATCGCGACGCCCGTGACGAAAGAGGCCTGATCGCTGCACAGCCAGGCGGCGGCACGCGCGATCTCATCCGGTGCGGCCATCCGCTTCTGGACCGAGCGCCCGACGAAATCCTCCTCCAGCGAGGGGTTCTCCTTGAGCACCTGGTCCATCATCTCGGTGCGGGTGCTGCCCACCACCAGGGCGTTCACCCGGATCCCGCGCAGGCCGTACTCGGCCGCGGCCGCCCGCGTCAGCCCGAGGACCGCGTGCTTGGCCGCCACATAGGCGGAGGACGCTCCGGTAGCCAACACCCCTGCCACGCTGGAGGTGTTCACGATCGCCGCCGGGCGGCCGGAGCCGAGCATGGCGGGGATCTGGTGGCGCATGCAGTTCCACACGCCCCGGACGTTCACGGCCATGATCTGCTCGAAGACCGCGGTGTCCGTCTCGTGCAACAAGCTGCCGGACGTCGCGTAACCGGCGTTGTTGAAGGCCCCGTCCAGCCGGCCGAACCGGGACACCGTTTCGGCGACGGCCCGTTCGACCTCGTCCTCCCGGGTCACATCCGCCGCCGCCACCACCGCGCGCCCCCCGGCCGCGGCTATCTCGGCGGCCAGCTCGCGCAGCCGCTCCTCGCGCCGTGCCATGAGCACCACGGTCGCCCCCTCGGCGGCGAACACGCGCCCGGCCGCCGCCCCGATTCCGCTGGACGCCCCCGTGATCATCACGATCCGGTCCCGCAGCAAGCCTGTGTCTCTCGTCATGTCGAGCTTCCCTCCCCCTGGATTGCCGCTTCTGACCCTCGGGGGCCGATCGTCACGCGGCCCCCTCGACAGGGAAAAGAATAATGGTTCTTATGTGATTTCGCCAGCGGGTGGCCGATGCCGGGGGAGCCGGGGCGGGATCCGACCCTAACCCGCCCCGGGCGGGCGGATGGCCGAGATGCCGTACAGGAGCAGGTCGCAGAGGTGGGCGAACAGGGCCCTGGCGGCCTCGGATCCCTCGGACCGCGCGTCGTTGCCGCGGGCGCACACCTCCGTCCCGGTGATCAGGCGCAGGGCCATGTCCGTCACCGCCTCCGGCGTGACGCCCTCCCTCAACTGCCCTCTTTCTCCCGCGCTCCGGAACATCTCGCGCGCCTGCTGGAACCAGGACTCCGACCAGTCTCCGGCTTCCGGGACCTCTCCGGAGAGCCGTACGGCCGCGCGCGCCAAGACGTCGCGGTGCAACAGTTCGAGCAGGGCGAGGAGGAGCGAACGGGCCCTGTGCAGCGGGGCCGCCGGGCGTTGGGCCACCTCGCCCACCCGCTCCTGGATCCGGGCGAACCCGACCTCCATCAGCTCGGCGAGGAGCCGGTCCTTCGTGGGGAAGTGAAAGGTCAGCGCGCCCGTCGTGACGCCGACCTCGTTTGCGATGCGATGCATGGCCATGCCGCCGTAGCCGTACTTGTCGATCTCCCGTGCGGCGGCATCCAGGAGAGCGCCGCGCGTCAGCAGGGACCTCTCCTGCTGTTTCGCCGGCCTCCTTCCTTCTCCGTGTGGCGCCAATGCGACCTCCTGCTCTCTGTTCGCTGATCGACCTCATACGGTCCACGGCTCATCCGCCGTCCACAACGGCGAGTTGACGAACTTGCACCGAGAAGGCATCCTCGGTCTTCAAAAGAATAAGAATGATGGTTATGTTTCTACTGCGGCTGGCGACCACCGCCAGCCAGGACCGATCAAGGAGCCAGTCATGTCTGCACGCGTCGCGGCGGTCCTCAGCGCACCGCTCAGCGCACCGCTCAGCGCACCGCTCAGCGCACCGCTCAGCGCACCGGAGCGCGCGCAGCGAGGGCGACCGGAGGGCCTGACCGCCTACGGGGAGCGGGTCTTCGGGTATCTGCCCCGCAGCGACCAGCGCCGCTGGGCGGACGCCTATCTGCGAGGGCTGCTGGACACGCCGGGGCGCAAGACGGTGCGGCGGATGGCCCGGATGCTGGCCCTGCCCGAGAGCGCGCCGCAGGCTCTGCGGCAGTTCATCTCCGCCAGCCCCTGGGAATGGGAGCCCGCGCGGGTGGAGCTGGCCCGGATCGCCATGGACCTGCTGCCCGATGCCGTGTGGACGGCCAAGCCCGTGCTGCTGCGCAAGCGGGGAAGCCATTCGGTGGGTCTTCGTCCGGGCGTCCTGCCGGGGACCGGCCGCCGGGTGAACTGTCAGGTCGGCATCGGCCTGTTCCTCTCCGGCGGCCGGTGCAGCATCCCGGTCGCCTGGCGTCTCCTTCTCGACGACGCCTGGTGCGACGACCCCGAACGGCGCCGTCGGGCGCGGATTCCGGACGAGGTGACGCCCAGGCCCGCCTGGGCCCTCGTACTGGAGATGGTCGAGCAGTTCGCCGCCGCGGGTGTGGCCGAGTCCGTGCCCCTGGTGCTCGGCCGTGACTTCGCCCCGGTTGCCCAGCAGGTGGCCGCGCAACTCACGAGGAGCGGCCGGGACTTCGTCCTCGAGGTGGCGCCCGGACAGCCGCTCATCCCGGTCTCGCCCCGCGGGGCCGGCCCGTCCCCGGCCGCTGTCTCCGTCAGTGGCGCGGCGGCCTTCGTGGCGGCCCACTGCCGGCGGACGATGTCCGAGCCGCCCGGCCGGGCGCAGATGTTCTCGACCGCGGTGCGCCTCCTTCCGCCCCGTCCCACGGTGCCGGCCGCCAACCAGCCCCAACGGCTCGTGGCGGAGGTCGCCGCCGTCCCGAAGCGGCCCTCCCGGTTCTGGGTCACGTCGCTCCGCGACGCACGGACCACCACCGTGCGGGGGATCGCGCACCGCACCGCCCTGACCGACGTGGCGGTCTGGGACGTCCAGACCGAGCTCGGGCTCCTGGACTTCGAGGGCCGTTCCTTCCCCGGCTGGCACCACCACATGACGCTGGCCTCCGCCACCTACCTCTATCGCCAACTGGGGTTCGCGGGCGCGCCGCAGAGGTGGCCCGCCGGTGCATGACCGCGTCCCTCCCCGCCGCCGCCCAGCCGGACACCGTGCCACCCCGCCGCCGATCCCTCCGGGGGTCTTGCCCTCGGGCAACAGTGAGGAAGCCGATGATTGACCACCACCCGCCCGTTGTGCGTGCCGGTCACGCCATGCCGGCTCCGCTCCGTCCCGCTTCCCGGGACATGATCCTCGCCGAGCTGTCCTCCAGGGTCTTCACTTCACTGCCCCGGAGCGATCAGCGCCGCAAAGGCCTGCAGTATCTGAACGGTCTGCTGACCATCCAGGGGCGCAAGTCGATCCGCAACATCGCGAAGCTGCTCGGAGGCCAGGTGTCCGAGCAGAACCTGCACCATTTCATCAGCGACTCCACCTGGGACTGGGTTCCCATCCGCCGGGCGCTGGCCGACGCCCTGGACGCCGCCCTGCCGACCCGGGCGTGGGTGGTGCGGCCCATGACCATCCCCAAGGCCGGGCAGTACTCCGTGGGGGTGGGCCGGCACTTCTCCCCGGCGCTCGGGCAGACGTTGAACGCGCAGCGCGCCATCGGTGTCTGGGCGGCGTCGGAATCCGCGAGCGTGCCGGTCAACTGGCGCTTACAGCTCCCCTCTTCGTGGCACGTGGACGATCCCCGGCGCAGCCAGGCGGCGATACCGGAGGGAACGGGCGCGGAGAGCCTGCACGAATGCGCGGTCGAGGCGTCCCGGGAGACCGTGCGGGGATGGGGGCTGCCGGTGCGGCCCGTCATCTTCGACCTGGAGGAGGTGCCCGAGCCGCTCCTGGAGCCGCTCGCCACCACGCGCGCCCCGTTCATGGCGAGGGTGGGCGGGGACACCCCGCTCACGGTGACGGACCGCGTCATGGCCGGACGGGAGCAGAGCACGCTCACCGCGCACCAGATCATGGCCATGGCCGTGAACATGCGGCGGCCGGTCCCGGGGAGGCGTCCCCTGTCGGGCGTCGTGAAGGGCATGTCCCTCGCCGCCGCCGTCCGCGTCGAACTCCCGTCGTACCCCAGGGGTTTGCCACACGGACAGCTGGTGCTGATGGGAATGGGCGAGTACGGCGGCCGGTGGCCGGCCGAACTGTGGCTGTCCAACTCCACCACGGTCCCCCTGGAGTATCTGGCCAGGCTGAGGCAGCTCACGGACAGGGTGGCCCAGGACTCCGCGGGCGTCGCGGACCGGGTGGGCATCCGGGACTTCACCGGGCGTTCCTTCAACGGCTGGCACCGGCACGTCACGCTCGCCTCGATCGCCCACGCCGTCACCGTGCTCGGCGACCAACCCCAACAAAGACCCCGCATCGCGGGCTAGTGCTGTGACCGGAAAGGTCTACCGGGTCGCGGCGCCCGGCACGGCACCTCGCGGCGTTGTCGGACCACGCCGGTACGTCCGGTACGAGGCGTGGTCCTCCGCCCGGGGGCCCCTCCCGGCGGTAGCTGGGGGAGATGCACCGCACCGGACACCGCGACCCGGCAAACCTTCCCGGCCACAGCACTGGTTGTCGAAGTCCGGCTTGGGACGCGACCGTCGGCCCCATAGCTTTGAGGGGCAGCCGGGGAACGGCCCGAAGCAGTTGCGGGCCGCCCCATCGCCGGGCCCTTCGGGCGCGCTGCGTGCCGCCGCGTGGCCCGCGGCGAGGACCGGCCCCGGGCAGGGGACTTCCCCCGAACACCCCTCTCACGCCTCTCACGCACCTCACGCACCTCTCGACCGCGCTGCCCCGAGCAGCGCCCATGACCAGCCCGCGGTTCTCCCGGACCGCCGAATCCGTAGGGACGAGACCCCATGCAGTCACCACCGCAGACCGCACCGGATCAGCCGGCGCAGCGCCCCGACGACTGGAGCGCGCTCGACCAGCGGGCCGTCGACACCGCCCGCGCCCTGGCCATGGACGCGGTGCAGCACGCCGGGCACGGACATCCCGGAACCGCGATGAGCCTCGCCCCGGCCGCGTACGTCCTCTTCCAGAAGGTCATGCGGCACGACCCCGCCGACCCCGGCTGGGAGGGGCGGGACCGTTTCGTGCTCTCGGCCGGTCACGCCAGCCTGCTGCTGTACGTCCAGCTGATGCTGGCGGGCTACCCGCTGAGCCTGGACGACCTGAAGGCGTTCCGCCGACGGGGCAGCCTCACCCCCGGACACCCGGAGCGCGGCCACACCCCCGGTGTGGAGACCACCACCGGGCCGCTGGGGCAGGGCGTCGCCAACGCGGTGGGCATGGCCATGGCGGCCCGCTACGAGCGGGGGCTCTACGACCCGGGGGCCCCCGCCGGCTCCTCCGCCTTCGACCACACGGTCTGGGTCATCGCGGGCGACGGCGACCTGCAGGAAGGCGTGTGCGCCGAGGCGTCGTCGCTGGCCGGACACCAGAAGCTCGGCAACCTGGTCGTGCTCTACGACGACAACCACATCTCGATCGAAGGGGACACGAGCACCGCCTTCTCCGAGGACGTCGCGCAGCGGTACGCCTCCTACGGCTGGCACGTGCAGCGGGTGGAGCCGAAGCCCGACGGCGACCTGGACCCCCGTGCCCTGCAGAAGGCGTTCCTCGCGGCCAAGGAGGAACGGGGGCGGCCCTCGCTGATCGCCGCGCGCTCGGTCATCGCCTGGCCCGCCCCGCGCGCGCAGGGCACCGCCGCCGCACACGGTGCCGCGCTGGGCGCGGAGGAGGTCGCCGCCACCAAGGAGGTCCTCGGACTCGACCCGGGCCTCTCGTTCCACGTACCGCGGGAGGTGCTCGCGCACACCCGGACGGCCCTCGACCGCGGCCGTGCCGCACACGCCGCCTGGGCCGGGAAGCTGGCGCGGTGGCGCGAGGCCCACCCCGGTCGGGCCGCGGAGCACGAGCGGATCACCCAAGGGCAGCCGCCGACCGGGTGGGAGAACAAGCTCCCCGTCTTCGAGCCCGGCAGCACCATGGCCACCCGCAAGGCCTCAGGCACCGTACTCGCCGCGCTGGGACCGCTGTTGCCCGAGCTGTGGGGAGGCTCCGCCGACCTCGCGGGGTCCAACAACACCACGATCGACAGCACTTCCTCCTTCCTGCCCGTGGGCAACGCCCTGCCGCAGGCGGATCCGTACGGCCGTACGGTGCACTTCGGGATCAGGGAACACGCCATGGCCTCCGTGATGAACGGCGTGGCGCTGCACGGCGCGACCCGCATCTACGGAGGCACCTTCCTGGTCTTCTCCGACTACATGCGCCCCGCGGTGCGGCTCGCCGCGCTGATGCGGCTCCCGGTCACCCACGTGTGGACCCACGATTCGATCGGGCTCGGCGAAGACGGCCCCACCCACCAGCCGGTCGAGCAGCTCGCCTCCCTGCGCGCGATTCCCGGCCTGAACGTCGTACGCCCCGCGGACGCGAACGAGACGGCGGCGGCCTGGGCGGAGATCCTGCGCCGGCACAGCGCGGACCCGGCCCCGCACGGACTCGTGCTGTCCCGGCAGGATCTGCCCGTCTACCCGCCCAACGAACTCGTCTCCCGCGGTGGTTACGTCTTCCGCGAGGCCGAGGGCGGCGCTCCGCAAGCCCTGATCGTGGCCACCGGTTCCGAGGTGTCCCTCGCGGTCGCGGCACAAGAGCTGCTGCGGGAGCGCGGCATCGCGACCCGCGTGGTGTCGATGCCCTGCCTGGAATGGTTCATGGAGCAGGACCGCTCCTACCGGGACCAGGTGCTGCCCCCCGCCGTGCGGGCGCGGGTGACGGTCGAGGCCGGGATCGGCATGGGCTGGGACCGCATCGCGGGCGAGGCGGGGCGCGTGGTGTCCCTGGAGCGGTTCGGGGCCTCGGCCGACGGCGCGCTGCTCTTCCGCGAGTTCGGCTTCACCCCCGAGGCGATCGCCGCCGAGGTGGAGACCGTCATGGACAGGGCGGCCCGCCGATGACGCCGCAAGTCTCCCGGCTGCGCCCGTTGACCGCGCGCATCCCCGGCTCCAAGAGCATCACCACCAGGGCCCTGCTCCTGGCGGCGGCGGCGAAGGGCACCAGCACCCTGTGGGCCCCTCTGGTCAGCCATGACACCCTCGCTTTCAAGGCAGCCCTCGGCAGCCTCGGCGTGCGGGTCGAGACCAGTCCCAGCGACCAGTTCTGGGACGTGACCGGCAACGGCCGCGGCCCCGTCGGCACGGCCGAGGTGTGGTGCGCGGACGCCGGCACCGCGGCCCGCTTCCTGCCCCCGTTCAGCGCGGCGGGCGAGGGCACCTTCACCTTCGACGGCTCCGAACAGCTCCGGGCCCGGCCGCTGGGCCCGCTGATGAAGGCCATGGCCGACCTCGGTGCCCATCTGGAGGCCCCCGTCCCGGGTCGCCTCCCGCTGACCGTACGGGCCACCGGTCTGGAGGGCGGTGAGCTGCGGGTGGATTCCTCCATGAGCAGTCAGTTCCTCAGCGGCCTGCTGATGGCCGCCCCTCTGATGCGGCGTCCGGTCCGGGCCGACCTGCGGGGATCCGTCAGCCGCCCCTACCTGGACATGACGCTGTCCCTGATGCGGCGCTTCGGCGCGGACGTCCGGGAACCCGAGAACGGCGTGGTCGAGGTGCGGCCGGGCGGCTACCGGCCCGCCGCCGTCGTCATCGAGCCCGATGCCTCCACCGCCTCGTACGTCTTCGCCGCGGCCGCCGCGACGGAGCACAGGGTGACGGTGATGGGTCTCTGCGCGCGGAGCCTCCAGGGTGATCTGCGGTTCGTGGACGCACTGCGCACGATGGGCGCACAGGTGGAGGTGTCGGATGCCGCCGTCACCGTGACGGGCACCGGTCGGCTGCGCGGCGGTTTCACCCTCGACATGGGTGACATCTCGGACACCTTCATGACCCTCGCGGCCATCGCCCCGCTCGCCGACGCGCCGCTGACCATCCGAGGCGTGCGGCACGCGCGGTTCAAGGAGTCGGACCGCATAGCGGCGGTGGCGCAGAACCTGCGCGCCTGCGGAATCCGGGTGGACGAGACGGAGGACTCGGTCACCGTCCACCCCGGTCCCCTGCGGCCGGCCCGCATCGCCTGCCACCGGGACCACCGGATCGCCATGGCGTTCTCCGTCCTGGGGCTGGCCGCACAGGTTCCGCTGGTACTCGACGACCCGTCCTGCGTGACCAAGACCTTCCCCGGGTTCCACCAGGAGATGGCGCGGCTCTTCCCGCACTACGCGGTGCCGGAGCGCCGCTGACGGGAACGGCCCGTCCACCCCACCGTCCACCGCACACCGCACACCGCCCATGGCCATGAGGACAAGAGGAGAGCAGGGAAACGATGAGCAGACTGCGCTGGCTCACCGCGGGGGAGTCGCACGGCCCCGCACTCGTCGCGACGTTGGAGGGCCTGCCCGCCGGCGTGCCGATCACCACGCGGATGGTGGTGGACGAGCTGACGCGGCGGCGCCTCGGCCACGGGCGCGGCGCGCGGATGAAGTTCGAGCAGGACGAAGTGACCTTCCTCGGCGGTGTGCGGCACGGGCTCACGCTGGGTTCCCCGGTCGCGGTCATGGTGGGGAACACCGAGTGGCCGAAGTGGCGGCAGGTGATGGCGGCCGACCCGGTCGACCCCGCGGAACTGGCGGGCCTGGCCCGCAACGCCGCGCTGACCCGTCCGCGTCCGGGCCACGCCGACCTCGCGGGGATGCAGAAGTACGGCTTCGACGAGGCGCGCCCCGTGCTGGAGCGCGCCAGCGCGCGGGAGACCGCGGCGAGGGTGGCGCTCGGAGCGGTGGCCCGGTCGTACCTGAAGGAGACGGCGGGGATCGAGATCGTCAGCCATGTGGTGGAGCTGGGAGCCGCGAAGGCCCCGTACGGGCTGGTGCCCGCGCCGGACGACGTGGAGCGGCTCGACGCGGACCCGGTGCGCTGCCTGGACGGGGACGCGAGCAGGGCGATG
This sequence comes from Streptomyces sp. ICC4, assembly GCF_003287915.1. NCBI lineage: Bacteria > Bacillati > Actinomycetota > Actinomycetes > Kitasatosporales > Streptomycetaceae > Streptomyces > Streptomyces sp. ICC4. Next base: position 2,836,949 of record NZ_CP030286.1, read on the forward strand.
GTCGCCGAGATCGACCGGGCCCAGAGGGACGGAGACACCCTGGGCGGCGTCGTCGAGGTCGTCGCCCACGGTGTGCCGGTCGGCCTCGGCTCGCACGTGCACTGGGACCGCAGGCTGGACGCGCGGCTGGCCGGTGCGCTGATGGGCATCCAGGCGATCAAGGGGGTCGAGGTGGGCGACGGCTTCGGCCTGGCGCGCGTACCGGGCTCGCGGGCCCACGACGAGATCGTGCCGACGGCCGACGGCATCCGGCGCTCCTCCGGCCGGTCCGGCGGCACCGAGGGCGGACTGTCCACCGGTGAACTCCTGCGCGTACGGGCCGCGATGAAGCCGATCGCGACGGTTCCGCACGCTCTGGCCACCGTGGACGTCAGCACCGGGGAGGCGGCCGTCGCCCACCACCAGCGCTCGGACGTGTGCGCCGTGCCCGCCGCCGGGATCGTGGCGGAGGCGATGGTGGCGCTGGTCCTCGCCGACGCGGTGGCGGAGAAGTTCGGCGGCGACAGCACGGCCGAGACCCGCCGCAACGTGCACGGGTTCCTGGGCAACTTGGAGATCGCATGACCGTTGTCCGCATCCCCGTCGGGGCGAGCGCCGGGACGGACCCGTACGAGGTCCTGGTCGGGCACCGACTCATGGGTGAACTGGGCCCGTTGGTCGGGCCCGCGCACCGGGTCGCGGTGATCCACCCGGTGGCGCTGACCCCGATGGGGGAGGCCGTACGGGAGGATCTCGCCGCCCGGGGATACGAGGCGGTCGCCATCCGGGTGCCGAACGCGGAGGGGGCCAAGACCGTCGAGGTCGCCGCCCACTGCTGGCGGGCCCTGGGGCGGGCCGGCTTCACCCGCAGCGATGTGATCGTCGGCATCGGCGGCGGCGCCACCACGGACCTGGCGGGTTTCGTCGCGGCCGGCTGGCTGCGCGGGGTGCGCTGGATCGCGGTGCCCACCACGGTCCTCGCCATGGTGGACGCGGCCGTCGGCGGCAAGACGGGCGTCAACACCGCCGAGGGCAAGAACCTCGTCGGCGCCTTCCACCCGCCCGCGGGGGTGCTGTGCGACCTGGCGGCGCTGGAGTCGCTGGACGTCGAGGACTACGTCTCCGGCCTCGCCGAGATCATCAAGGCGGGCTTCATCGCCGACCCGGCCATCCTCGACCTGGTCGAGGCGGACCCGGAGGCCGCCCGCACCCCCGCGGGACAGCACACCGCGGAGCTGATCGAGCGTGCGATCCGGGTCAAGGCGGAAGTCGTTTCGCAGGACCTCAAGGAGGCCGGCCGGCGCGAGATCCTCAACTACGGGCACACCCTGGCCCACGCCATCGAGCAGAACGAGGGCTACCGCTGGCGGCACGGTGCGGCGGTCTCCGTCGGCCTGGTGTTCGCCGCCGAACTCGGCCGCGCCGCAGGACGTCTGGACGACGCCACCGCCGACCGGCACCGCGCGGTCCTCGAGTCGGTGGGCCTCCCGGTGGCCTACCGCGGTGACCAGTGGCCCGAGCTCCTGGCCGCCATGCGGATCGACAAGAAGTCCCGCGGCGACCTGCTGCGCCTGATCGTCCTCGACGGTCTCGCCAGGCCGGCCGTACTGGAGGGCCCCGACCCGGCCGTCCTGCACACCGCCTACGTCGAGGGCTGCGCCTTCTCGGGCTCCCCCACACGGAAGGCGGAGATGTGACGCCCCGCCCACGCCCGGAAGGTGCCGGGTTCCCGGCCGATCGCTTCGCGCACCCCGTGGCCCACTCCGCTCTTGGCCCCCTTGGCCTGCCGGTTCGCACTCTCGAGGAGTGCTTGCGCGAGTGCGGCGGGGAAGCGGGAGCCCCAGGCGTCCAGGGCCTCCGACTCCGCCAACTCCTCATGCCGTACGGGACGGCCGAGCACCGCCCCCAACTGTTCGACCTGCTGCCGGGCCGACACGGGGCTCGGCCCCGTCAGCGCGTACGCCCGTCCCGCGCACTCCGGGGAGGTCAGGGCACGGGCCGCCGCCTCGGCCACGTCCCGGGGGTCGACGCAGGAGTTCAGGGAAGCGCCGTGCAGCGTGCGCACCACACCGCCGTCGCGCACGGTCTGGGCCCAGCCCAGGCTGTTGGACATGAAGGCGCGTGGGCGCAGCAGCGTCCAGGACATCCCGGACGCGCGTACGCGCTCCTCGCAGTCGCGCTGCCACCGGGTGATCGCGTCCTGCGCCTGCGGATCGGTGACCGCGAGGGCCGAGAGCTTCACGACGTGTCGGACCCCGGCCCGGCGGGCGGCGGCGAGGACGTGCTCGTCATGAGCGGCCCGAAGCGGGTCGAACGTCACCACCAGGAGCGCGTCCGCCCCGGTCAGCGCCCGCGTCAGGGAGGAGGGGTCGTCCAGGTCGGCTTCGACGGCCAGGCCCGGCACCCGTAAGCGGGCCGCCCGCTCCGGGGAGCGGGTCAGGCAGCGCAGGTGATGCTGCGGGGAGAGGAGGCGTGCCACCTGGCCGCCCACCGTCCCCGTCGCGCCTGTCAGCGCAATACGCAAGGCATCTCTCCCATCTCCGGCCCCGCGGCCAGCCACATCTGGTCCGGGGGGCGCCCACCACGAGAAGATAATAATGAACCCTATGCTTTTTGTTGAGCAGTCGTGTCCCCGATTTCGGACGGAACTCACCCCGGAGGAAGTACGTTGACCACGCGCAGCACCACACCCCGCCGGGCCTGGCTCGGCTTCACCCTCGTCCTCAGCCTGGTCGGGCTGGTGGCGATGGACAATTCGGTGCTCTACCTCGCGATGCCGAGCATCAACGGGGCGATCTCCCCAAGTGCCGGTCAGGCGCTGTGGATCGTCGACATCTACGGCTTCGTGGTGGCCTCGCTGCTGATCGCGTTCGGCAGCCTCGGCGACCGGCACGGCCGGCTGAAGTTCCTGCTCGGCGGAGCGATGCTCTTCGGCATCGGATCGGCCGGCGCCATGCTGGCCGGCAGCCCGGAACTCCTCATCGCCTCAAGGGGGTTGATGGGTCTCGGCGGCGCCACACTGCTGCCCTCCGGGCTGGCGATCGTCAGCAACCTCTTCCCCGACCCGAAGCAGCGCGCCCGGGCGATCGGCATCTTCGCGGCCACCTTCGCGGCGGGCTTCGCGGTCGGACCGGTCGCCGGCGGCCTGCTCCTCGACCGCTTCTGGTGGGGTTCGGTGTTCCTGATCAACCTCCCGGTCGTGGTGGTCTTCCTGACGTTCGCCCCGAAGCTCCTCAAGGACGTCCGCGAGGCCCGGCCCGGCCGAGTGGACGCGCTGAGCGTGGCGCAGTCGGCGGCCGGCATCCTGCTCGCCGTCTACTCGGTCAAGGCCCTCGCGGCGGAGGGGTTCTCGGCCGGGCAGTCGGCCGCCGGCATCGCGGGCGTCGCCATCCTGGTCTGGTTCGTGCGCAGGCAGTTCACGCTAGAGGAGCCGCTGCTCGACCTCAAACTCTTCCGTGACCGGGTCTTCACCGTCGCCGTTCTGACCGGGCTCCTCTCCCTGGTGGCCTGGGCCGCGGCGGGCTACCTCAGCGGTGTGTACCTCCAGTCGGTGCTCGGATTCAGCGTGCTGACCGCGGCGTTCCTCGCACTGCCCGGGGCGGCCGTGCTCACCGCGGCCTGCATCGGCACGGCCGGTGTGGTCGAGCGGATCGGCAAGCGGGCCGCACTGATCGCCTCACACTTCTTCATCGGAGCCGGGCTCCTGCTGCTGCTCTTCACCGGGACCACCGGCGGTGCGGCGCTGTACATCGCCTCCACCGTCATCGCGGGCGTCGGCTACGGGCTCTCCTTCAGCCTGGTCGCGGAGACCGCCGTCGCGGCGGTGCCCCCGGAGCGGGCCGGTTCGGCCGGCGCGATCGCGGAGATGAGCAACGAGCTGGGCGGCGCGCTCGGCATCTCCCTGCTCGGCTCGCTCGCCGCGTTCCTCTTCCGGTTCCTCGGCCCCGGTACGGCGGGCACCCTCGATACGACCTTGGCCACCCCGGGCCTTTCCGGCGAGACCGCCGCCCAGGCCAAGGACGCCTTCGTCACCGGCCTGCACGCGGCGATCGGCGTCGCCGCCGCGCTCACCTTCGCGCTCGGCTTCCTCGCGCTGCGCTGGCTGCCGCGCGAGGAGCGGAACGGGGAGCCCGAGCTCCCGCGCCGGGAGGAGCAGGCCGTGTCCTGAGCGCGTCCCCGCATTCCCTGCCGTACTCCGCCGTACCTGCCGCGCTCCTCCCGTACGAAGCCGCACCCCTTCGCGGACGTCGTACGGGAGGAGCGCGCGCGGATTCAGCGCTGTCCGGCCCGTGCGGTCGACTCCGACCCTGCGGCCCGGCCGCTCTGCTGGTTCAGGACGCGCAACGCGTCCGCGGAGGCCGGGTCGTTGGGGGTGTAGATCTCGACCCGATGGTCGGGGCTGTCGGGCTGGAGCCACACCTGGTAGTCCACGTTCACCGCGCCGACGGTGGGGTGCTGCAGGTCCATGACCCCGACGGTGCAGTCGGAGACGTCGCCGGTGGCCCACATCGTGGCGAAGTCGGCGCTGCCCATGGCGAGTTCGCCGATCAGTCCCGCGAGCCGGGAGTCGGTGGGGTACCGGCCCGCGGTGAGCCGCAGGTAGGCGACGTGGACGCGGGCGAGCTCGGGCCAGTTGCGGTACGTGTCGCGGGTGTGGGGATCGAGGAAGAACATCCGCGGGACCGACGGACGCGACTGCGGGTGCCGTGGTGCCTCGTAGGGGATGTGCTCGGCGACGAGTGCGTGCCCGGTGCGGTTCCACGCGAGTACGTCTCCCCGCCTGCCGAGTACCACCGCGGGCGTGGCCTCGCCGAGGGAGGCCAGGAGCGTGAGGACGCGCGGGTGGGGGTCCTCACGGGGCGGTTCGCACAGACCGGGCTTCACGGATTGCCGGGCGAGATTGTGCAGGTGGACGGTCTCCACCTGATCGAGCCGGAGCACCCGGGCGAGCGCGTCGAGCACCTGCTCGGAGGCGGCGTCGGCCTGCCCCTGCTCCAGCCGAGTGTAGTAGCCCGCACTCACTCCGGCGAGCTGGGCGAGCTCCTCACGCCTGAGACCGGGGACCCGGCGGGACGTGCCGTAGGTGCGCAGGCCGATCTCAGCCGGAGTGACCCGGTCGCGGCGGCTCTTGAGGAACGTTCCGAGGCTCTCCATGAACCCAAGCCTAGGATGCCGGCCGGCTCCGTGGGTGTACCTGTCGGGTGTACCCACGGCAGGGGGATGGCTGGCGGCCGCGCCGTGCCGGACCGTCGAGAACATGACTCAACAGCGTGCGCACAACGCACCCGGCCTGCGGGCATGGCTCGGGCTCGCGGTGATCCTCGGACCGGTCCTCCTGGTCTCCATGGACGGATCGATCCTGTTCCTGGCGATGCCGCGGATCAGCCAAGCCCTCTCACCCACCGCGGACCAGGCACTGTGGATCCTGGACATCTACGGCTTCGCCGTCGGCTCCCTGCTGGTCGCCTTCGGCAGCATCGGTGACCGCTACGGCCGGCTGAAGCTCCTGATGATCGGCGCGACCGTGTTCGGACTCGGGTCCGCCGGAGCGGCCTTCGCGCCGACCCCGGAACTCCTCATCGCCTGCCGGGCGCTCATGGGTGTGGCCGGCGCGACCCTGCTGCCCTCGGCGCTGGCCGTGCTGAGCGAGCTGTTCCCCGACCCCCGGCGCCGGGCGCAGGCCATCGGGATCTTCGCGGCCGCCTTCGCCGCCGGGTTCGCCATCGGCCCGATCGTCGGCGGCACCCTCCTCGGGCAGTTCTGGTGGGGCTCGGTCTTCCTCGTCAACCTCCCCGTCATCGTCGCGTTCCTGGTGTTCGCGCCGGTCCTCCTCGGCGAGGTCCGGGCGACCGGGACGGGCCGCATCGACCTGCTCAGCGTGGTCACCTCCGCCGGAGGCCTGCTGCTCACGATCTACGGGATCAAGCACCTGGCCGCGGACGGGGTGTCGGCCCTGGCGATCGCGACGATGCTCCTCGGCATCGGGGTGCTCACGTTCTTCGCCCTGCGCCAACAGCACCTCGAACACCCGCTGATCGACTTCTCCCTCTTCCGCGACCGGGTCTTCACGATCGCGATCATCACGGGCCTGCTGCCGCTGGCCGCGTGGTCGGCGACGGCGTTCCTGTCGGGCATCTACCTCCAGTCCGTACTGGACCTGAGCGTCCTGCACGCGGCACTCCTGGCGCTCCCCGGCGCGGCCGTTCTCACGATGGCCTGCATCGTCACACCGGCCGTCGTCGAGCGCATCGGCAAGAGGGCCGCGCTCATCGTCTGCCACTTCTCCATCGCCGGCGGCCTGTTGCTGCTGCTCCCCACCACGATCACGGGCGGGATCGGCTGGTACGTCGCTTCGACCGCGCTCGCCGGCGTGGGGTACGGCATCTCCTTCAGCGTCGTCGCGGACACCGCCGTCGGGGCGGTCCCCGCGGAGCGGGCGGGCTCGGCCGGCGCGATCGCCGAGACCAGCAACGAGCTCGGCAACGCCCTCGGCATCGCGATCCTCGGTTCCCTCGCCGCCCTGCTCTTCCGCCTCCAGGGCCCGGACCTCGCTCCCACCCTCGACGAGACCCTCCAGCTCCCGGCCCTCGCGGCGGCAGCGGCCCAGGACGCGAAGTCCGCGTTCGTCACCGCCCTGCACGTCGTCGTGGTGGTGGCCGGCCTGCTGCACGCCGTACTCGGAGCGGTCGCCCTGCGCTGGCTCCCCAGGTCGGCGCCTGACGCGTCGGGCTCCGAGGCGCCGGGCTCGGACGTGCCGGGCTCGGATGCGCCGGGCTCGGATGCGCCGGGCTCCGACGCGCCGGGCTCCGACGCGCCGGGCTCCGACGCGCCGGCGTCCGGCAAGCCGGGCTCCGACATCCACGGCGAGTCCGCGAACGACCGGGTGACGAACACGGCCTGAACCGCTCCTCTCCGCAGCCCGGTCCGGCGCCGCGAGCCGATAGATTTTGCGGCCCGGACCGAAGGAGCCACCACCCGTGATCGTCATAGCCCACCTGAGCGACGTCCACCTCGACGGAGGCGGCCGGGCCGCGGAGCGCACCCGCGCCGTCATGGAATACCTGGAGGAGCTCCCGTACGCCCTCGACGCGGTGCTCGTCAGCGGGGACATCGCGGACCACGGGAGCGCGGAGGAGTACGAGGAGGCGCGCAAGGCCCTCGGCTCGCGGCACCCGCTGGTCGCCTGCCCCGGCAACCACGACGACCGCGCCGCCTTCCGGCGCGGCCTGCTGGGGGAGGAGCGCCCGTCAGGGGCCCCGGTCGACCAGGTGCTGCGCGGCGACGGCTTCGTGCTCGCGGTGTGCGATTCGTCGGTCCCCGGCGAACACCGCGGACACCTGGAGGACTCGACGATTTCCTGGCTCGACGGGGTGCTCGCCGGGACCCCGCGCGAGGTGCCGGTGCTGGTCGCCTTCCACCACCCGCCCGTCCCGCTGCACATCCCCTACGTGGACGGGATCAGGCAGTTCGGCGAGGAGCGGCTGGCGGCGCTCGTCGACCGGCACCCGCACCTGACCGCGTTCCTGTGCGGGCACGCCCACACGGGCGCGGCGACCACCTTCGCGGGCCGGCCGCTGCTCGTGGCGCCGGGCGTGGTGTCCACGACCCGGCTCCCGTGGGAGGCGGCGTCCGGCGCCAGCGAGTACATCCACCTCGACGAGCCGCCCGCCGTGGCCTTCCACGTCATCGGCGGGGACGGGCGCCTGACGACGCACTACAGGGTGGTCGTGGCCCGCCGGTAGCCGGCGCCGTCGCGGGTCCGGGTGAGGTGACCGGCGATGACCATGTACCGCCGCAGCGCCGCGCAGTCCTCGTGGACGGTGAGGAGGAGCCGGTTCACCTCGGGCTCGGTGTACTCGCGGTCCGCCGCGAAGAGGGTCTCGGCGAGGTGGACGAGCAACTGCTCGCGGCGGGCCGCCTTGCGCGGGATGGCCGCGAGGCGGCCGCCGGCGGTGAAGAGGTCGCCGACGCCTCGTTGTGCGTGCGGACGGGTTTCTACGGAGCTCTGTGACATGTCATGGAGCTTCACCCGCCCCGGCACCCCTCGGCAACGGATTTTCGCCCCGGAGGCCTTCCTGCGCGGCGGGCTCCAGGGCGCCCCGCCGCAATATGCCGCACCCCGCCGCAACATGCCTCAACGTGCCGCACTCCGGCAAAAAGTGACGGTCATTCATCTTACTGAGAAGTAGCACCTGCCAGTACCCTCCCCGTGACCGGTTCCTGCCCCCCACGGAGGAGCACGTATGCGACGCCCCACCACCCGCGTCAAAGCAGCCGCGGCCGCCGCGCTCATCGCCCTCGGCGCGGCCCTGCTGGCCCCGGCCGCATCGGCCGCGCCGGCCGCCGGGTCCGACACCCCGGTGCCGCTGCCCATCGCCGACTACTGCGGACAGCAGTGCGCCGACATCCTGCCGCCCGGCCAGAGCGGCAACGCCACCCTCGCCCAGATCCTCGCGCACAAGGCGTTCGGGACCATGCCCGCCCACGCCTCCGACCAACTGGCCCGCTACGACTCCCTGGTGGCCGGCTACCCCGGCCTCACCGACGCCAAGGTCAACGAGTTCTTCAACGATGCCTCCTTCGGCGTCCCGGGCAACCAGGTCGAGTCCACCACCAGCCCGCGCCCCGACGTCACCATCACCCGGGACAAGAAGACCGGGGTCCCCCACATCAAGGGAACCACCCGCTACGGGACTTCCTACGGCGCCGGTTACGCCGCCGGGCAGGACCGGCTCTGGCAGATGGACCTCTTCCGGCACGTCGGCCGCGGCGACCTCACCCCCTTCGCGGGCGGCGCCCTCGCCAATCAGGGCCTGGAGCAGCAGTTCTGGCCGCAGGCCCCGTACACCGAGGCGGACCTCCAGGCCCAGGTGGACCGGATCCGGACCACCGAGGGCGAGCGCGGGCGGCTCGCGATGGAGGACGCCCAGGCCTACATCGACGGCATCAACGCCTACCGCGTCCAGTCCAAGAACGGCCGCTACTTCCCCGGCGAGTACGTGCTGACCGGGCACATCAACTCGATCACCAACGCCGGTGAGATCCAGCCCTTCAAGCTCACCGACCTGATCGCCCTCGCCTCCGTCGTCGGCGGCCTGTTCGGCGGCGGCGGAGGCGGCGAGGTGCAGGCCGCGCTCTCCCTGCTGTCCGCGCAGCAGAAGTACGGCCTGGAGGAGGGCACCCGCGTCTGGGAATCCTTCCGCGAGCGCGAGGACCCGGAAGCCGTGCTCACCGTGCACGACGGCTCGAGCTTCCCCTACGCCCAGAAGCCCGCGAACCCGCAGGGCGCGGCCCTGCCCGACGCCGGCTCGGTCACCGCCGAACAGCTCGTGTACGACCGTACGGGCGCGGCCACGGCCGCCGCGGCGGCAAACCCGCCGAAGCTCATGAAGTCGAGCATGTCCAACGCCCTGCTCGTCTCCGGATCGAAGACCGCGAGCGGCCACCCGGTCGCCGTCTTCGGACCGCAGACCGGCTACCTCGCCCCCCAGCTCCTCATGCTCCAAGAGCTCCAGGGCCCCGGCATCAGCGCGCGCGGCGCCTCCTTCGCCGGCGTCAGCATGTACGTACAGCTCGGCCGCGGCCAGGACTACGCCTGGAGCGCCACCTCCGCCGGCCAGGACATCACCGACACCTTCGCCGTCGAACTGTGCGAGCCGGGCGGCGGCGCCCCCACCAAGGCGAGCACCTCCTACCTCTACCGGGGCACCTGCACGCCCATGGAGAAGCTGGAACACACCAACGCCTGGAAGTCCTCCGTCGCCGACTCCACGCCGAACGGCTCCTACCGGATGCAGGTCTGGCGCACGCACTACGGCATCGTCACGCACCGCGCGACCGTCGAGGGCAAGCCCGTGGCCTACACCGCGCTGCGCTCCACCTACCGCCACGAGGCCGACTCGATCATCGGCTTCCAGATGCTGAACGACCCCTCCTACGTGAAGGACTCCCGCACCTTCCAGGAGGCGGCCCGGCGCATTGGCTACGCCTTCAACTGGTTCTACGCCGACTCGCGCGAAGCGGCCTACTACAACAGCGGGTTGAACCCGGTCCGGCCGCCCGGCGTTGACGCCGCGCTCCCCGTACACGCGAAGCGGCAGTACGAGTGGCAGGGCTTCGACCCGGCCGCCAACACCGCCTCCTACACCCCGCCCGCCGAGCACCCGCAGTCCATCGGGCAGGACTACTACATCAGTTGGAACAACAAGCAGGCCAAGGACTACTCCGCGGCCGGCTTCGGGATGGGCTCCGTCCACCGCGGCGACCTCATCGACCAGCGGGTCAAGACGCTCGTCGCGGCGGGCGGCGTGACCCGGGCCAAGCTCACCCAGGCCATGGCGGACGCCGCCGTCACCGACCTGCGCGCCGAGAACCTGCTGCCCGAGCTGCTGGCCGTGCTGCGCAGCGCGCCCGCCACGGACCCGGCCGTGAGCGCCGCGATCGACAAGCTGTCCGCCTGGCAGGCGGCCGGCACCGAACGCAAGGAGGCCGCGCCCGGTTCGAAGGCGTACGCGCACGCGGACGCCGTCCGGATCATGGACGCCTGGTGGCCGCTGCTCGTCGAGGCCGAGTTCAAGCCCGGCCTCGGGGCCCCGCTGTACGACGCCCTGCGCGCCTCCCTGACCGTGGACGAGGCACCCAACGCGGGCCACGGGCCCACCGGTTCGCACGCCGGGTCGGCCTTCCAGTACGGCTGGTGGAGCTACGCCGACAAGGACCTGCGCACGGTGCTCGGCCGCCCGGTGGCCGGACCGCTGGCCCGGGCCTACTGCGGCGGCGGCTCGCTCGCCGGCTGCCGGGACGTCATGACGGCGACGCTGAAGCAGGCGGCCGCCGCCACGCCCGCCGCCGTCTATCCGGCGGACGGGACCTGCGCCGCGGGCAACCAGTGGTGCGCGGACGCGATCGTGCAGCGCCCGGTGGGCGGCCTGGCCCACCCGCAGATCAACTGGCAGAACCGGCCGACCTACCAGCAGGTGGTGGAGTTCCCCGCCCACCGTTGAGGCCCGTGCGCACGAAAGCCCGCCGGCCGCACGAAGGCCCGCCCGTCCCGGAACGCGAGCGCTCCGGGGCCGGCGGGCCTCTTCGTGCGGGGGTGCGTCAGGGGCCGACGGTGATCTGCTGTGCCGGGTTGGTGGTGTCGGTGACCTTGTACACGGCGTTGAAGGTGGACGAGGTCGCGCTGGTCGGGCAGCCGAACCCGCCGGTGACCGTGACCGGCACCGAGGCGTTGGTGAAGGTCAGGCTCGGCGGGGCGCCGTTCGTCCAGGTCCCGTTGACGTTCGCGGGGCCGGAGGGGGCCGCGGTGACCGTGCAGACCGCGAGCCCGGTGGTGTGCACGACGAGCCCGCCCGTGGGCACCTTCATGGTGGCGGTGATGGGGGAGCCGTTCTGCATCGACACCGTCCAGGCACCGCTGGTGGTGACCGTGGGGGTCACGCCCGGGATGCTGGAGGTGCAGGAACTGTAGGTGGGCGGCGAGATCGGGGAGGAGACCGGGCCCGCCGGGTTGTTGTTGCCGGGTGCGGCCGGCACCGTGCCGGTGGAGACGGAGACCGTACAAGTCACCGTCACCGAACCGGCCTTGAGGGTGGCCTTGCCACTGAGCGTGGCCTTGAACGCGTGCCCGGCCGGGGTGACGGTGGTCGACCCGGCCAGGGGTAACGGCGCGGCGGTGGCGGAGAGCGGGGCCAGGCAGAAGGCTCCGGCCGCGGTGGCCGCGGCGAGCGCGAGGGTGGTACGCGTACGGCTCATGGCTGTGCTCCTTGGGGATCGTGGTGCGTTGGGGGAGCGGGGACGGGTGCGGTCGTGGGGGTGACCGCGGGGGACCGCCGGTCGGCGTACGGCTGCCAGGCGAACATCAGGCCGCCGCCGAGGATGCCGAGCAGGGTGCCGATCAGGAACCCGCCGAGGTTCGAGAGGACCAGCGCGGCGGTGGCGATGAGAGTGGTGAGGACGCCGGCCAGAGCGCGCTGGGCCGGCGAGAACCAGGCGGTGAGGCCGAGCACGATCATGACGACGCCCATCAGGACGGACGGGATCCCCGCCACCCCCTGCTGGAGCATGATCTTCAGGGGGGCCAGCGGGAGGGCGCAGATCTCGGCCCCGGCGAGGATGGCGAAGAGCCCGCCCCAGAACGGTCGGCCGCGCCGCCACCGCCGCCAGCGGCTCAGAAGCATTCCTTCTTGCCCTTGGCGATGCTCATGTTCAGACCGGAGAGCTTGAAGGTGCCCGCGTTGGTGGCCCAGGCCGTCTGGTGGAGGTCGGTGATGCTGACCGTGTCGGCCTGCTGGGCGAACAGGTCCTGCATGCCCACCGCTTCGGCCGGTCCCTTGTCGAGGGTGGAGGCGTCCCGGCCGATCTCGATGTTGGTGAAGACCGCGTCGCCGGACAACTGGGTGGCGTCGACGAAGAGGTTGGTCGCCTCGACGGGGGTCTTCTGGCCGGCGGTGAGGTTGAGCGAGATGTCGCCGATGATCGGGAGGGTGGTGACCACCGACTGGCAGAGGCTGTTGAGCTTCGCTTCCCTGATGGCGGTGACGGCCACCGGGATGAGCTCTTCGCGGGCGTTGACGTCGACGCTGCCGTACTGCGCGAAGCCCTCGCCCTCCAGGCTCTTCGCCGACACCTTGAACTGCTGTCCCGACACCGCGAAGGAGGCGGCCAGCGCGCCCTGCGCGAGGGCGATGCCGAGTCCGGCGGTCACGGCCACGGCGGGGACGGTCAGGACGGCGAACCGGCGCCAGCGGACGCGGCCCGCGCCACCGGCTCTTGCGTCGGCGCCCTCGCCGGGCGGTCCGGGTAACTTCGGGGAATCTGCCATGAGATCGTCCCTTGTGATCGGCTGTGCACCGTTGTTACCGACGAGTTGAATGTAAGAGTGCCAATGGGGGTTGGCAAGGTTGCTCGAGCGCACCTTTTCGGCCGACTCCTACTGACCGGTTACGCCTCAGGAGACTCCGTGCGCAGCAGCTCGGCGACCTCGGCATCGACCCGCCGGGCCATCGCCCGGGCGAACTCGGCGGCCACGACCCCGCCGGCCAGCGGACGCAGCGCCGCCACCGCCTCCGTGATGTGCCGAAGCCGCGTGGCCGAAAGCTGTTCCAGCCCCTCCGGGCCGATCACGTGCTGCCGGAACAGCGCGACGAACCGGTCCGCGACCGCGGCCGCCTGCGCCTGTACGAAGTCACCCGCGTCCAGGACCTCGCCGAGCGGCACGCCCGCGCGCACCAGCGTCTCGGTCGCCTCCAGGAGGCGCCGACTGCGGTGGGTGACGAGGTCCCCGTCGATCGTCACGTAGCCCAACTCGGCCGCCCGCCGGGTGTCCTCGGGGGACGCCGTCGGGCCGAAGAGCTCGCGCAGCTCGGCCCGGGACATGGAGACCGACTCCTCCTGCTCCCAGTCGCGGGTCATCTCCCGCTCCAGGCCAAGCAGTTGGGATATCCCGCCGCCCTGCTCCCAGGCGGCCAGCAGTTCCGCGATGCCGTTGACGGTGTAGCCGCGCCCCAACAGGTCGCTGATCAGGCGCAGTCGGGTGAGGTGGTCGTCGGAGTACCAGGCGATCCGGCCCTCCCGGCGCGGCGGCGGCAGCAGCCCGCGCTCCTGGTAGTAGCGCAGGTTGCGCACCTTGACGCCGGCCGCGCGGGCCACGTCTTCCCGCCGGTAGCGCCCGCCGGAGGTCCTGTCCTGATCCACCTGACTGCTCACGCGGCCGAGTGTAGGACGAACAGGCGGACCTACCGGCGGGTTACCTGACGGGCGTACCGGCAGGTCACGCGGGGCGGGCGTACCGGCGGATCACGCGGGGCGGGGCTGCTCGCGCCGCTTGACCGCCCGCAGCACCACGAACTTCGGTTCGCTCGCGGCGACCTCGCTGTTGCCGAAGAGCCGGCGCAGGTGGGTGTGGTAGCCCATGTGGCGGTTGGCGACCACCCACAGCTCGCCGCCCGGCCGCAGCGCCTTGCGCGACTGCGCGAACATGCGCAGCGCCGTGGCGTCCGTCGTCGCCTGGTGGGAGTGGAAGGGCGGGTTGCACAGGATCAGGTCCACCGAGCCGGGCGGCAGCATCGCGACGCCGTCGCCGACGAGGAATTCGGCGCGGTCCAGCCTGCCCTTGACGTTCGCCCGGTACGTCGCCTCGGCCGAGGCCATCGCCTGGTACGACTCGTCCGTGAAGACGACCTCGGCGTCCGGGTCGGCCACCGCGACCGCCGTGCCGACGATGCCGTTGCCGCAGCCCAGGTCGACGACCCGGGCCCCGTCCGTGTTGGTCGGGATGTTCTGGAGGAAGAAGCGCGTGCCGACGTCCAGCCGGTCGGCGCAGAAGATCCCGGCGTGGTTGACGACGGTCAGCCCCGAGCCGGATCCGGCCTCCTGGTCCGCCGTGTACGTCACGGGCCACGGCCCGGCGGTCGTGGGGTGCGCGGCGCCGGGGTTCCCGGGCGTGCAGAAGATCAGCCGGGCCTTCTTCTCCGCCAGCGAGGTCTTGGTCGGCCCGAGGATCTTCTCGAAGAGGCGCAGCGTGGAGGTGTGGATCTCCTTCACCATGCCGGTGCCCACGACGACGGTCCCGGCGTGCACGTGCGGGGCCACCCGGTAGAGCTGGTCCTCCAGCAGCGCCAGGCTCTTGGGGATCCGTACCAGGAGCACGTCGATCCGCTCCGGCGGCGCGTCCTGCGTGGTCAGCAGCGTCACGGTGCTCTTGCTCGTCCCGATGCCGTTGCGGTCCAGGTTGGCCGCGGTGGCGGAACGGGTCAGGCAGGAGTCGGTGATCTGCGTGGGGTGGTGGGCGGCCAGCGCCGTCGTCAGCGCCCCCCACCGGTCCCCGATCACGGTGATCTGGCCGGCGGCGGCCAGATCCACCGGGCCGCGTTCGCCCGTACCGGATTCGAGGTGGCGCAGCAGGTACTCGTCGGCGGCGTCCCATGCGAAGAGCCGGTCGCGCGGGTCCTCGGGGAAGCGGGCGAGCTCGAAGGAGCCGAAGGGCGTGGTCAGACGGTTCATATTGCCCCCAGGCTAACCGAG
The DNA here is from genome assembly GCF_003287915.1 of Streptomyces sp. ICC4. Classification (NCBI taxonomy): domain Bacteria; kingdom Bacillati; phylum Actinomycetota; class Actinomycetes; order Kitasatosporales; family Streptomycetaceae; genus Streptomyces; species Streptomyces sp. ICC4. The sequence continues at coordinate 2,851,952 of NZ_CP030286.1, forward strand.
GGACCGCCCCGGCCCCGCATGGGCGGGGCCGGGGAGCGGCGTACGGAGTGCCACCCCGTCATCCGCACGGGGCCGGACGGGGCCGCATGGGGCTGTACGACCCCCCACGGGGCGAGGAACCGCCGGGACGTCCCGGGACCTACTCGGGGAAATCCCCGGCCATCGCGGCGGCGATCCGCAGGTGCGGCGCCGCCTCCGCGGCCCGGCCCTGGCGCTCCAGGGTCCGGCCGAGCATCAGCTGCGCGTAGTCCTCCACGGGCCACCGCTCCAGGATGGCGCGCAGCTCGCGCTCGGCCCGCGAGAGCTGGGCGGAGTGGTAGTAGGCACGGGCCAGCAGCAGCCGGGGCGCCAGCAGCTCGGGCGCCTCTGCGGCCACGCCGTCCAGGACCAGGGCGGCGTTCGCGTACTCCTTGGCCTCGAAGAAGAGCAGGCCGCGGTCCCAGCGCTCGGCCGCGGTCCCGTGCTCCAGGTAGCCCTGCTGCGCGTTCATCGGTTCCCTTCCGCCGTTGAGGCTCTGTCGCTCTGTCCGCCCCTCCAACACGGGGATCCCGAGGAACATTCCACTGACCGCGGCGACCGCGCCGGGACTAAGTTGTGCCGTATGAGCAATCTCGATCGCCAGCCCGCTCTCTCCACCTGCGGCGGCCGCGGTTTCGTCGTGGCCGAGCCCGTACGCGAGCTCCTGAGCCCGCGCACCGTCAAGCTCGGTGGGTCCACCGAGGTACGCCGTCTCCTGCCGAACCTGGGTCGCCGGATGGTCGGCGCCTGGTGCTTCGTCGACCACTACGGCCCCGACGACATCGCCGACGAGCCCGGCATGGCGGTGGCCCCCCACCCCCACTCGGGTCTGCAGACCGTCAGCTGGCTCCACGAGGGCGAGGTGCTGCACCGCGACAGCGTCGGCAGCCTGGCGACGATCCGCCCGCGCGAGCTGGGCCTGATGACCTCCGGCCGCGGCATCAGCCACTCGGAGGAGAGCCCGCGCCCGCACGCCCGCTTCCTGCACGGCGCGCAGCTGTGGGTGGCGCTCCCCGACGCCCACCGCGACGTGGACCCGCACTTCCAGCACCACGCGGAGCTCCCGCAGGTCACCGCCCCGGGTCTGGCGGCGACCGTCATCCTGGGCACGCTGGACTCGGCGACCTCGCCGGGGTCCACGTACAGCCCGATCGTCGGAGCGGACCTGACGCTGGCGGCGGGCACGGAAACCCGGCTCCCGCTGGACCCGGACTTCGAGTACGCGGTCCTGTCGATGTCGGGCGAAGCCCACGTCGACGGCGTCCCGCTCCTCCCGGGCTCGATGCTCTACCTCGGCTGCGGCCGCCCGGACCTCCCCCTGCGCGCGAGCTCGGACGCGAGCCTGATGCTCCTGGGCGGCGAGCCGTTCGAGGAGGAGATCGTGATGTTCTGGAACTGGATCGGCCGGAGCCAGGCGGACATCGAGGAGTTCCGCGAGGCCTGGACGAACGGCACCCTCTACGGCGAGGTCAAGGGCTACGACGGCCCCCCGATCCCCGCGCCTGAACTCCCGCCAACTCGCTTGAAGCCTAGGGGGAGAACGCGCTGAACTGCGTCAATGTCATCGGGGGGTGGTCCGCAGGCGGCGGCTGCTAAGTCGTTCCGCTTCCAGAGGCCTCACGGAAGTCAGCGCGGACCCTGGAGGGATTTTTTGATCTTGAAGCGGAGTGGCATGTGGGTCAGGGTGTGGTCAGGCTTGGTCGGGCGTATGCTGACCCTTTGCTGACTCTACTGACGAGTAGTTAGATTTCTCGAGGGGGAGTCAGGGCGCGCCTCCCGGCAGGCGACCGGTCACGCCCTGCCCCCCCGGCCCTGGCCCCCCTTGGCTGCTGCGAGCTCCTCAGGCGGCCTCTCCCTCAAGGCCGCGGGTCGCTGCCCATCTCTCATGGAGGCCGGCGCGCGACGCTGTGGGCAGTCAACAAAGCGCGTTGTTGAAGCCGCGGAGGTTACGCCGACAGGCGTCCCATGATGAGCGAGTGTCCGCCGGCGGCCACTCCACGTACCAACCGCGGGGCGGGCGCTGTGTGGGGGCACGGCTGCGGCTATGGGGGGGCTCGACTTATCAGCTGTCTCACCTGCTCGTTGACCTAGCGAGGTCAAGCCCGACTCATGATCGTGTTACGAGCTCTCAAGCGTGCCCTTCGGCATCTCCGTCAGGTCGTCCATCGGGGTCCCCTCTCCGATCCCCCCGTGTACTGCGTAGCACCGAGTACCACTATGCGGTATCACGGAGTAGCCGGGTGAGAGAGGACCCCGTGCTGTCGGCCTTCCCGGCTCCTCAGGACGCGGTGCAGTTGACCCGCACCGGGGCCGCTGCGGCGTGGCGGTTGTCGGCGCCGTTGCCGCGGTTGTCGAGGACGACGGAGATCTTGTTGTCCGTGATCGAGAAGGTCCCGGCGGACACCCACTGGCCCAGCGAGGCGGGCTGGTTGATCGTGAAGGATCCGATCTCGTCGCCCGACTTCTGGGTGAACGAGCGGTAGACGGTGTAGTGGGCCGGGCTGCCGCCGACGTACGAGAGGTCGCGCACGTTCGGAACGAACACTTGGACCGAGCAGCGACCCTTCTGCACCTTGTCCGTCGTGAACTTCCACTGCGCCCAGATGCCGTCCGAGCGTGAACTGCCGGACATCGGGAGGCTGTAATAGAAGCCGCTGCAGCCATAGGACTTGGTGCTGTCCCAGCTCTTGCGCCAGCCCTCGTTGCCGTCGGTGTAGAAGTCGCCGGTGGCGAACCCGGGGGTCTCGCAGCCGGGGCCGATCAGGTGCGAGTACGTGACGGCCGAGGGCCGGTTCTCCGGGACGGCCGCGGGCGGGTTGCCGCCGGGCGAGCCCTTCGAAGGGACCTGTCCGGGGTTCTGGGACACCGGGGTGTCCGTACGGCTCTCCCCGGCCGGCGCCGCGTGGTTCGAGCCTCCCGGGGAGCTGCCCTCGCCCCCGCCGCCGGAGCCCTGGGGGCTGCCCGCAGGCTCGCCGGCCGTGGTTCCGGGGGCCGCGCCGGGCTGCTCGCCGCCGACCGCGGGGGGGCTCGGGACGGAGACCCGCTGCTCGCCGGGTACGAGCCCGGGGCCGGAGCCGTCGGGGTTCAGCGGGCTGCCGGCCGGAGTCTCGGAGGAAGCGGCGCGGGGCTTCTCGTCGGGGCCGGATATGAGGAACGGCAACCCGATGAGGACCAGCCCGCCGAGGACGGCCGCGGCGATCATCGGCTTGTTGGGCCGCCCCGGGGGCAGGAGGGCGGCGCGCGTGCCGGAGGTGCCCGAGCGGGTCGTCGTGGCGAGTCGGGTCTCGGCCGCCGACTCGGTCGCGGTACGGGCTTCGGCGTTGGTGGAGGTGGAGGTGGCGGTTTCCGTTGTGGCGGCCGCCGCCTCGGTGGTGGTCGGGACGGCGGCGGCCGAGGCGGGCTGCCGGGCCGCGGGCCGGGCCTGCGGTTCCGCTGCCTCCGGCTCCGTGGCCGCCTGCGGGGCAGGTTCCGCGGCCTCGGTGGCGGTGGCGGTCGCGGTCGCGGTCGAGGTGGCGGTGGCGGTCGCGGTGGAGGCGGCGGTCGCGGTGGCCGCGCCGCCCGCCTCCGTGGTGCGCGTCCCGGTCACGGCGCCTGCCTGCGGGCCGGCGCCGTGACCGGGACGCGCACCACGGAGGCGGGCCCCCGATGCTGCTGCCCGACCCGGCCACGGCGGCCGCGCTGCGCCACCAGACGGGCATCGCGCGGGCCTTCGAGTACTTCGACAAGGTGACGGTCGCCGCCGTCTCCATCGGGTCCTGGGAGCCGGCGATCTCGACCGTCCACGACATGCTGAGCTACGTGCAGCGGGCGCACTACGCCTCGCCCGGTGTGGCCGCCGAGTTGTCGGCCCACCCCCTTCACCCGTAGGTCCGCCGGCTCGGCCGGGACCTCGCCGAGCGCTGCACCCCCGTGGGCGCCGACCGCCTGCGTGGCGGCCCCGGCCGCGAAGGCGAAGACGGACGCCGAGCTGGCCGGCCTGCTCGTGACGCAGGCCGAGCTGGCCGACCACCAGTTCGCCGCGGTCCCGTCGACCGAGGTGGCGATCGGCAGCGCCGCCGCCAGCGACAAGGCCGCGTGCCAGCCCGTCGTCAAGACGCAGGGCACGGTCACGGTCGGCGAGGCCCTCGGCGTGGCGCGGACCAAGGCCGTCGCCAAGCCGAAGGAAGGCGCCAGCGGGCTGGAGGCCCTCGGCGCCACCCGTACCTCGGTCACCCTCTCCTCGTATGACGGCAAGGGTGCGGAGGAGGCCTTCGCCGCGATCAAGGCCGCGGCCACGGCGTGCGCCGGGGGCTTCACGCTGACCATGGAGGGCGAGACCACCAAGATCGAGAAGGTGACGTCCACCGACGCCCCCATCGGCGACGAGGCCATCGCCCTCACGCTGGAGGCTGACGTGGAGGGCGAGAAGGTGACGTCCGAGACCGTCGTCGTGCGCAAGGGCAACACGCTCGCCACCCACACCGCCTCGAGCCTGGCGGGCGTCGCGGACAAGCCGACGGTCGTCGTGGCCGCGCAGGTCAAGAAGCTCGGCTGACGGTTCGCCCGTACGTGCGTCAACCCCGCCCCGGCGCATTCGCCGGGGCGGGGTTTTCGTCTTGTTCAGGTACCGGGCGAGGAGCCAACTGAGGCGTACCCTGCGGCTTATGTGCGGAATCGTGGGTTACGTGGGAGCGCAGTCGGCGCTCGATGTGGTCATTGCCGGACTCAAGCGGCTGGAGTACCGCGGCTACGACTCGGCGGGTGTCGCCGTGCTCGCAGACGGGGAGCTCGCCTCGGTCAAGAAGGCCGGCAAGCTGGTCAATCTGGAGAAGGAGCTGGTCGGGCACCCGATGCCCGCCGGTTCCACCGGGCTCGGACACACCCGGTGGGCGACCCATGGCGGTCCCACCGACGTCAACGCCCACCCGCACCTCGACAATTCGGGGCGCGTGGCCGTCGTGCACAACGGGATCATCGAGAACTTCGCCGCGCTGCGCGCCGAGCTCGCCGAGCGCGGGCACCGGCTGGAGTCCGAGACGGACACCGAGGTCGTGGCGCACCTGCTGGCGGAGCGCTTCTCGGCCACCGGGGACCTCGCCGAGGCGATGAGGCAGGTCTGCCGGCTGCTGCAGGGCGCCTTCACACTGGTCGCCGTGCACGCGGACGATCCGGACGTGGTGGTCGGCGCCCGCCGGAACTCGCCCCTGGTGGTGGGCGTTGGAGAAGGCGAGAACTTCCTCGCCTCGGACGTGGCCGCCTTCATCGCCCACACGCGGTCCGCGATCGAGCTGGGGCAGGACCAGGTCGTCGAGCTCCGCCGCGACGGTGTCACGGTGACCAACTTCGACGGTTCGGCCGCGAACGTGCGGGCGTACCACGTGGACTGGGACGCCTCGGCGGCCGAGAAGGGGGGCTACGACTACTTCATGCTCAAGGAGATCGCCGAGCAGCCGAAGGCCGTCGCCGACACCCTCCTGGGCAGGATCGACGCGGGCGGCCTGCTGACCCTCGACGAGGTGCGGATCCCCGACTCCGTGCTCCGCGAGGTCGACAAGGTCGTGATCGTGGCGTGCGGTACGGCGTACCACGCGGCCATGATCGCGAAGCTGGCCATCGAGCACTGGACCCGCATCCCGTGCGAGACGGAGCTGGCCAGCGAGTTCCGCTACCGCGACCCGATCCTCGACCAGCGGACGCTGGTGATCGCGATCTCGCAGTCCGGCGAGACCATGGACACCCTGATGGCGCTGCGCCACGCGCGCGAGCAGGGCGCCAAGGTGCTGGCCGTCTGCAACACGAACGGCTCGACGATCCCGCGCGAGTCGGACGCCGTGCTGTACACGCACGCCGGACCCGAGGTGGCCGTCGCCTCGACCAAGGCGTTCCTGACGCAGCTGGTGGCCTGCTACCTGGTCGCCCTCTACCTCGGCCAGGTCCGGGGCACGAAGTGGGGCGACGAGATCCAGGCCGTGATCCGGGAGCTGTCGGACATCGCCGCGGCCGTGGACACCGTACTGGAGACCATGGAGCCGGTACGGGAGCTCGCGCGGTCCCTGGCCGACAAGAACACCGTGCTGTTCCTCGGCCGGCACGTCGGCTACCCGGTGGCGCTGGAGGGCGCGCTCAAGCTCAAGGAGCTGGCGTACATGCACGCCGAGGGCTTCGCGGCGGGCGAGCTCAAGCACGGGCCGATCGCGCTCATCGAGAAGGACCTCCCGGTGGTGGTCGTCGTGCCGTCGCCGCGCGGGCGCTCGGTGCTGCACGACAAGATCGTGTCGAACATCCAGGAGATCCGGGCGCGCGGGGCGCGGACCATCGTCATCGCCGAGGAGGGTGACGAGGCCGTGGTCCCGTACGCCGACCACCTCATCCGCATCCCGGCCACCCCGACACTGCTCCAGCCGCTGGTGGCGACGGTGCCGCTGCAGGTCTTCGCGTGCGAACTGGCCACCGCGCGGGGCAACGAGGTGGACCAGCCGCGTAACCTCGCGAAGTCCGTGACCGTGGAGTGAGCGAGTGAGCGAGTGAGCGAAGTGGGTCTGTCGTCGTGATGATCGGTGTGGGGATCGACGTTGCCGAGATCGAGCGGTTCGGCGCCGCGCTGGAGCGGACGCCGAACCTGGCGCAACGGCTGTTCGTCGAAGCCGAGCTGACGCTGCCGAGCGGCGAGCGGCGCGGGACCGCCTCGCTCGCCGCCCGGTTCGCGGCCAAGGAGGCGCTCGCCAAGGCGCTCGGCGCGCCCGCCGGACTGCTGTGGACCGACGCCGAGGTGTACGTCGAGGCCAGCGGGCAGCCGCGGCTGCGCGTGTCCGGGACGGTCGCGGCACGGGCGGCCGAGCTGGGCGTGCGGTCCTGGCACATCTCGCTGAGCCACGACGCGGGCATCGCCTCCGCTGTGGTGATCGCCGAGGGGTGACGGCACGCTGGTGACATGCGTACTGCTTACAGCGTGGAGACCGTACGGGCCGCCGAGCGCGAGCTGATGGCCCGGCTACCCGAAGGCACCCTGATGGCGCGGGCGGCGGCCGGACTGGCCGCCGTCTGCGCCCGGCTGCTGCCCCGGGTGTACGGGGCGCGCGTGGTGCTGCTCGTCGGCCCGGGGGACAACGGGGGCGACGCGCTGTACGCGGGCGCGCGCCTGGCCCGGCGCGGGGCCGGGGTCACCGCGGTGGCCATGGATCCGGCGCGGGTGCACGCGGGCGGGCTGGCCGCGCTGCGGGCCGCCGGCGGACGCCTCGCCGAGGCCGTGCCGCCGCGGGCGGACCTCGTCGTGGACGGGCTCGTGGGAATCGGCGGCCGGGGCGGGCTGCGGCCGGCCGCGGCCGCGCTGGCGGAGCGGATCCCGGCGGGCGCGGTGGTGGTCGCGGTGGACCTGCCGAGCGGGGTGGACGCGGACACCGGGGAGGTGGCCGGGGCGGCCGTACGGGCCGATGTCACGGTGACCTTCGGGGCGTACAAGCCGGGGCTGCTGATCGATCCGGGGGCCGGGCTGGCCGGGGCGGTGCACCTGGTGGACATCGGGCTGGCCCTCCCCGCGGCGCCGGACATCGAGGCCCTGCAGCACGCGGACGTGGCCGCACTGCTGCCGGAGCCGACCCGGACGAGCGACAAGTACCGGCGCGGCGTGGTCGGGATCGTCGCCGGGTCCGCGCGCTACCCGGGCGCGGCGGTGCTCGCGGTGGCGGGCGCGCTGCGGGGCGGCGCGGGCGCGGTGCGCTACGTGGGACCGGCGGCCGTCGCGGACGCCGTGCTGGCCCGCTACCCGGAGACGCTGATCGGGCCGGGCCGGGTCCAGGCGTGGGTGGTCGGGCCGGGGCTGGGAGACGAGGACGGCACCCGGGTGCTGGCGGAGCCGGTGGCGGTCCTGCTGGACGCGGACGGGCTGCGCGGACTGGACCCCGAGGTGCTGAGGGCGCGGACGGCACCGACCCTGCTGACCCCGCACGCGGGGGAGGCGGCGGCGCTGCTGGGCGTCGCGCGGGAGGCGGTGGAGTCGGGGCGGCTGGCCGCGGCGCGCGAGCTGGCGGAGCGGTACGGCGCGGCGGTCCTGCTGAAGGGGTCGACGACGCTGGTCGCCCCCGGCGGCGGCCGCCCCGTCCGGGTGAACCCGACCGGGACTCCGTGGCTGGCCACCGCGGGGAGCGGGGACGTGCTGTCCGGGCTGGCGGGCTCTCTGCTGGCGGCGGGCCTGTCGGGGCCGGACGCGGGGGCGGTGGCGGCGTACCTCCACGGCCTGGCGGCCCGCCTGACCGGAGGCCCGCTGCTGGCGCAGCAGGTGGCGCAGGCGGTGCCGTCCGCCTGGCGCGAGGTGCTGCGCGGCTAGTGCTGTGACCGGAAGGGTCCACCGGGCCTTTCCGGCCACAGCACTGGTACGGATCGTGCCCGGCCCGCGCGGGTGGAGGCGTGGACGGCCCCCGGCGCCGGGCTCTGAGAGACTGGGGGCGATGAACGAGACACCCACCCGCGTGTACGCCGAGATCGATCTGGACGCCGTACGGGAGAACGTGCGCGCACTGCGCGAGCGGGCGCCCCGGTCCGAGCTGATGGCCGTCGTCAAGGCGGATGCCTACGGGCACGGAGCCCTGGCCTGCGCCAAGGCCGCCCAGGAGGCCGGCGCCACCTGGCTCGGGACCGCCACGCCCGACGAGGCGCTCGCGCTGCGTGCCGCGGGGATCGACGGACGGATCCTGTGCTGGCTGTGGACCCCCGGCGGGCCGTGGCGGGAGGCCATCGAGGCCGATGTGGACGTGTCCGTCAGCGCCATGTGGGCCCTGGACGAGGTACGGGCCGCCGCCCGCGCCACCGGGCGGACCGCCCGGATCCAGCTCAAGGCGGACACCGGGCTCGGGCGCAACGGCTGCCAGCCCGCCGACTGGGCGGAGCTCGTGGGCGCGGCCGTCGCCGCCCAGGCCGAGGGAACCGTCCACGTCACCGGCGTCTGGTCCCACTTCGCCTGCGCCGACGAGCCGGGCCACCCCTCCATCGCGCCGCAGCTGGCCGCCTTCCGCGACATGCTCGCGTACGCCGAGAAGGAGGGCGTCGAGCCCGAGGTCCGGCACATCGCCAACTCGCCCGCGACCCTCACCCTCCCCGAGAGCCACTTCGACCTCGTCCGCTGCGGGCTGGCGGTCTACGGCGTCTCGCCCGCTCCCGAGCTCGGCACCTCCGCCCAGCTCGGCCTGCGGCCCGCCATGGCCCTGAAGGCCTTCGTGGCCCTGGTCAAGGAGGTCCCCGCCGGGCACGGCGTCAGTTACGGGCACCACTACCTGACCGAGGCGCGGACCCGCCTCGCGCTGATCCCCGCGGGCTACGCCGACGGGATCCCGCGCCACGCCTCCGGCCGCGGCTCCGTCCTCCTCGGCGGGAAGACGCGGTACGCCGCCGGGCGCGTCGCCATGGACCAGTTCGTCGTGGACCTCCACGGCGACGAGCACGTCCGCGCCGGCGACGAGGTGGTCATCTTCGGCGACGGCACGCACGGCGAGCCCACCGCCGAGGACTGGGCTCGAGCGGCGGACACCATCGCGTATGAGATCGTCACCCGTATCGGGGCCAGAGTGCCCCGGGTGTACCGCAACGGATGTCCCGCGACGGCTCGGTGAGGACGGCGGCGTGAGCGAGAACTGGCGCAAGGCCGGCTGGGCCGGCGCCGCCATCGGCGTGATAGCCGCGGGCGCGGCGGCCGGTGTCGCGGTCGAACGGATCACCGTCGGGCGGGGCATGCGCATGAAGGCGCGCCTCGCCCTGGACGCGACCGGGGACTACGGCTCCCTGCGCGGCGCCCCCGGCACCGCGTGGGCCGAGGACGGCACCGCCCTGTACTACGAGGTCGACGAGCTGCCCGAGGAGGGCAAGCGGCGCCGGCTGCGCCGCAAGGCCCCCGCCCAGCCGACCGTGGTGTTCTGCCACGGCTACTGCCTCGCGCAGGACTCCTGGCACTTCCAGCGCGCCGCCCTGCGCGGTCTGGTGCGCGCCGTGTACTGGGACCAGCGCAGCCACGGCCGCAGCGCGCGCGGCCTCGCCCAGGCCGACGGCGAGCCGGTGACCTTCGAGCAGCTCGGCCACGATCTGGCGGCCGTCATCGCGGCCGCCGCCCCCGAGGGCCCGCTGATCCTCGTCGGTCACTCGATGGGCGGCATGACCGTCATGGGCCTGGCGGACCAGTTCCCCGACCTCGTCCGCGACCGGGTGGCCGGGGTGGTGCTGGTCGGCACCTCCAGCGGCCGCCTGGGCGAGGTCACGTACGGGCTGCCGTCCGTGGGCTTCGGTGCGGTGCGCAGGATCCTGCCCGGCGTGCTCAAGGCGCTCGGCTCCCAGGTGGAGCTGGTGGAGAAGGGCCGGCGGGCCACCGCCGACCTGTTCGCCGGCATGGTCAAGATGTACTCCTTCGCCTCGCGCGACGTGGACCCGGGCGTGGCCCGCTTCGCCGAGCGGCTGATCGAGGGCACCCCCATCGACGTGGTCGCCGAGTTCTATCCGGCCTTCGGGGCGCACGACAAGACGGCCGCCCTCCAGCGGTTCGCGGACATCCCCGTCACCGTCATCGCCGGGGACCGGGACATGGTCACACCGCCCGACCACAGCCGGGCCATCAAGGAGGCACTGCCCTCCGCCGAGCTGGTGGTGCTGGAGTCCGCCGGGCACCTGATGATGCTCGAACACCCGGAGACCGTGACCCGGCTGCTCACCGAGCTGCTGGCGCGCACCGGGGTGGTGCCGGCAGCGGCTAACGTTGGCGGGCATGGAAGAAGCACCGCAGACGCCTGACACCGAAGCGCACGTCACCGTCGGCTCGCCCGACGCCATGCAGGACCTCGGGCGCCGGATCGCCGCGCTGCTGCGCCCCGGCGACCTCGTCCTGCTGACCGGGGAGCTCGGCGCGGGCAAGACCACCCTGACCCGGGGCCTCGGCGAGGGCCTCGGCGTGCGCGGGGCGGTGACCTCGCCGACCTTCGTGATCGCCCGGGTCCACCCCTCGCTGACCGGCGGTCCGGCGCTGGTGCACGTGGACGCGTACCGGCTGGGCGGCGGGCTGGACGAGATGGAGGACCTGGACCTCGACGTCTCGCTGCCCGAATCCGTGGTCGTCGTGGAGTGGGGCGACGGCAAGGTCGAGGAGCTGTCCGACGACCGGCTGCACGTGGTGATCCGCCGGGCGGTCGGCCACGAGGAGGTCCTCGACGACGTGCGCGAGGTCGCGGTCCGCGGGGTCGGGGCGCGCTGGTCCGCCGGAGCCGGTCTGGAGAGCCTCGCGGGCGTCCTCTCGGAGTGACGCCCGGGGCAATCGTTCCGACAACGCGTCGGCAAAATATTGCGCAGGTGGCAGCCCCCGTGGTCACATGGTACCGAGGGCTGGTTAGGCGTACCTAAGTACGGGCTGGCCCCGGCCAGGAGGCAGCCATGTCGACAGCAGGAGCAGCGCGCGTCCCCCGTACGTCCGGCGTGACCATGGGGGCCCTGCTCGCCGCGGGCGCCGCCGCCAGCGCCGTGTCCACGCCGCCCGCGCGCGAGCACGCGCAGGACCCGGTTCCGCTGTGTGGAGGGGCCGGGGACGCGGAACAGGCCGCTCCGGAGTCCGAAGCGGCCTGAGGCGGAGACCGGGGTCCCCCGTACGAGTGAAGCCAGTGTGTCGCGGCCCGGTCAGGGAACGACGACGACCTTCGAGCCGATCGTCGCGAAGGCCCACATCGCGTCGCCGTCCGCGCGCGTCATGCGCACGCCGCCGGTCTTCTTGGCCGGGTCGGGCGTCGGCAGGGTGTTGTCCACCCGGGCGCTGAAGCCGACCACGACCCCCTGCGCGCTGGCGAACCGGACCACGTGCTCGATCGGAACCCCGTCCGAGCCGGTCACCGTGCCCGCGCGGGAGTCCACCGTGTACTTGCCCGGAGCCGGATTGACCGTGCTCGGCACCACCGCGAACGACTTCGGCTCCTGCCCTTCGGCGGCGACCAGCCACACGCGCTTGGAGCCCACGGAGTAGACGACGCGCACCCCGGATCCCGAACCGGCCGGCAGGGCCACCGGCTTCCCCGGGTCGACCTTGGCGGCACCGGACTCGCTCGGAGCGGGCACGGGGGTCTGCGCGGCGGCCTTCGGCGGAAGGGCGGGGGCGGTGGCGTGTGCCTGGTAGCCGAGGAAGCCGATGACGGCGAGCGCCCCGGCGGTGAGCCCGGCCACGATTCCCGAGCTGCTGCGTGCCACCTTGCTCCACCTCTCCGCATGGTCCGATGTCGTCGAACGGCCGGCTCCGTCGCCCGTCGAACGATCAGCTGTACGCGTCGTCGAACGGTCGAGCCCCGAGACCTGGGTCGAAGGTAGCAGCCGGGGTGCCCGTAGACCGGCCGCAAGGGCCCGGGGCCCCGGAGTCGTAGGCTGTTCGCGTGCTCTTGCTCGCTGTAGATACCGCCACGCCCGCCGTCACCGTCGCCCTGCACGACGGCGAGTCCGTACTCGCCGAGTCGAACCAGGTCGACGCCCGCCGCCACGGGGAGCTCCTGCTGCCCTCCGTCGACAAGGTCCTCGCCGAGGCGGGGCTCACGCTCGAAGCCGTCACCGGCATCGTCGTCGGCGTCGGCCCCGGCCCCTACACCGGACTGCGGGTCGGCCTCGTCACCGCCTCCACCTTCGCCTCCGTCCTCGGCGTGCCCGTGTACGGGCTGTGCACCCTCGACGGGCTGGCCTACGCGGCCGGCGCCGCCGGGATCGAGGGCCCCTTCACCGTGGCCACCGACGCACGGCGCAAGGAGGTCTACTGGGCCCGCTACGAGGACCCGCTCACCCGGGTCGGGGACCCGGCGGTGGACCGGCCGGCCGACATCGCCGAGCGGGTCGCCGGACTGCCCGCCGTCGGGCAGGGCGCGCGGCTCTACCCCGAGGTGTTCACCGACGCCCGCGACCCCGAGCACCAGTCGGCCGGCGCCCTCGCGGCCCTGGCGGCGCGGCGGCTCGCCGCCGGCACGGCGTTCGAGAACGTCGAGGGCGCGCCCCCGGCCCCGCTCTACCTGCGCCGGCCCGACGCCCAGGTGCCCAAGAACTACAAGGTGGTCACCCCGCAGTGACCGGCCCCGCCGCCCCCGCCGCCCCGGCCGCCCCGGCCGCGCTGCTGCGCGAGATGCGCTGGTGGGACATCGGACCCGTGCTGGAACTGGAGCACGAGCTCTTCCCCGAGGACGCCTGGTCCGCCGGGATGTTCTGGTCCGAACTCGCCCGCGCCCGCGGCCCGCGGGCCACCCGCCGCTACGTCGTCGCCGAAGCCCCGGACGGCCGCCTGGTCGGCTACGCCGGGCTGGCCGCCGCCGGGGACCTGGGCGACGTACAGACCATCGCGGCCGCGCGCGACCAGTGGGGCACCGGGCTCGGCGCCCGGCTGCTCACCGACCTGCTGCGCGCCGCCACCGCGTTCGAGTGCGCCGAGGTGCTGCTGGAGGTGCGGGTGGACAACACCCGCGCCCAGAAGCTGTACGAGCGCTTCGGCTTCGAGGCGATCGGCTTCCGGCGCGGCTACTACCAGCCCGGCAACGTGGACGCGCTCGTGATGCGCCTCTCCGATCCCGCCACCTCCCTGCCCCCGACCTTCCAAGACGCCGTAAGAAGTGAGACCCATGGCTGACGAACCGCTCGTCCTCGGCATCGAGACCTCCTGCGACGAGACCGGCGTCGGCGTCGTCCGGGGCACGACCCTGCTCGCGGACGCCATCGCCTCCAGCGTCGACGAGCACGCCCGCTTCGGCGGCGTCGTGCCCGAGGTGGCCTCGCGCGCGCACCTGGAGGCGATGGTCCCCACCATCGAGCGCGCCCTGAAGGAGGCCGGGGTCAGCGCCCGCGACCTCGACGGGATCGCCGTCACCGCGGGTCCGGGCCTCGCGGGAGCCCTGCTGGTGGGCGTCTCGGCCGCGAAGGCCTACGCCTACGCGCTGGGCAAGCCGCTGTACGGGGTGAACCACCTGGCCTCGCACATCTGCGTCGACCAGCTGGAGCACGGGCCGCTGCCCGAGCCGACGATGGCGCTGCTGGTCTCCGGCGGGCACTCCTCGCTGCTGCTGGCTCCCGACATCACCTCCGACGTGCGGCCGCTGGGCGCGACCATCGACGACGCGGCGGGCGAGGCCTTCGACAAGATCGCGCGCGTGCTGCAGCTGGGCTTCCCCGGCGGACCGGTCATCGACCGGCTCGCGCGCGAGGGCGACCCGAAGGCCATCAACTTCCCGCGCGGGCTGACCGGGCCGCGCGACGCGGCGTACGACTTCTCCTTCTCCGGGCTCAAGACCTCGGTCGCCCGCTGGATCGAGGCGAAGCGCAAGGCGGGCGAGGACGTGCCGGTGCGCGACGTGGCGGCGTCCTTCCAGGAGGCCGTGGTGGACGTGCTGACGCGCAAGGCGGTCCGCGCGTGCAAGGACGAGGGCGTCGACCACCTGATGATCGGCGGCGGCGTCGCGGCCAACTCCCGGCTGCGCGCCCTCGCGCAGGAGCGGTGCGAAGCCGCGGGGATCATCCTGCGGGTGCCGCGGCCGGGGCTGTGCACGGACAACGGCGCGATGGTGGCGGCGCTCGGCGCGGAGATGGTCAAGCGCAACCGGCCGGCCTCGGACTGGGACCTGTCGGCGGACTCCTCGCTCCCGGTGACCGACCCGCACGTTCCCGGCCGCTCGCACGGCCCTTCCCACGGGGACGGCCACGATCACGGCCACGGCCACGGCCACGGGCACGATCACGACCACGTGCACGAGCTGAGCAAGGACAACCTGTACTCGTGAGCACCGTCGCGCTGATGTGGGAGGCCCGGGCCGTGCCCGGGCGGGGCAACGAGCTGCTGGAGTGGGCCCGTTCGCGGGTGCTGGCCCAAGAGCCGGTGCGCCGGGAGGTGTTCCGCGCCCCGCAGGGCCGGGTGCTCGTCATCACCTGGTGGGAGACGCCCGGGGGAGTCTCCGACGACCTGCCCGAACTGCCCGAACCGGAAGCCGACTTGATCACGCGGGCGGTGCACCGCTGGCGCTTCGAGTCGGTCGGGGCGGAGGGGCCCGGCGGAAGCTGAGCCTCCGGGCGGGGGCCCGCCGGGCCCCGCGACCTGCCGCTATGGTCATGCGCATGCCCCGCTGTGACCTGCCTCCGCCGCCCCCTCCCGCGCACCTGCGCGCCTGGCTCGACGAGCACACCGTGCGGGCCGACCGCGCCCGGTTCCTGAGCGAGCTCGGGCGGCGCAGTCTGGGCTTCGGGCGGCTGCTGCTGCTCTGGGCGGTCTCGGCGGTCTTCGCCCTGGGCTGGTCCTTCGTCGGCATGGCGCTGATGGCCTTCGAGACGCACGATCCGCTCTCGTACCTCTTCGGCCTGATCTTCGCCGTGCTCGGGGTGGGCGTGCTGATCCCGGCCGGATTCTGGTTCGCCTGGGGCGCCAAGCGGGACCGGCAGGTACGCAGGCTGATGTGCGCGTGGGCGGAACTGGAGCCGGACCCGGCCGCCGACCGCGCGATGCGCGCGCCGGGGCGCAGCCTGACCTGGCTGCTCGCCTCCTTCGCCCTGGGCGCGCTCGGGCTCTGGGTGACCTTCGGGTCGGCGGCGGCGGCCCGGCCGGGCGCGGACACGTACGGCGAGGTCGCCTACACCATGGGCCTCGGCATGATCCTGTGGATCACCGCCCTGCTGGGCCTGGGCAAGGCGGGCGCGCACTACCGGTGGGCGATCCGCTTCCAGGCCGTCTCTCAGAGGTCTTTCGGGGACCCCGGGGCCGCGTGAACCCGTGCCGCGCCCGCGCCCCCGTCCGCGGTCGCCGGTGAGCCGATCAGCATCGAGGGCGCCCCGGCGACCCGGGTCAGGAACACGGTCGCGGAGTTCGGCCCCTGCGGCTTGACCTTCTTGCGCAGCTCCTCCGGCTCGACCGCCGAGCCGCGCTTCTTCACCGTCAGGATGCCGACCCCGCGCTCGCGCAGCAGGGCCTTGAGCTTCTTCAGCCCGAAGGGCAGCACGTCGGTGATCTCGTACGCGGTCGCGTACGGGGTCGCGCGCAGCTCGTCCGCGGTGATGTACGCGATGGTCGGGTCGATCAGCCTGCCGTCCAGCTGCTCGGCGACCTCCGCGACCAAGTGGGCCCGGATCACGGCGCCGTCGGGCTCGTAGAGGTAGCGGCCGACGGGCCCGGCCTCGGGGTCGGGCAGCGGATCGGCGGTCACCAGCGCGCGCGGCCCGGGCAGCAGCGTGGCGCGGATCTCGCCCGGGGCGGTCCCGAACCACAGGACGGCCTCCTTCACGTCCCCCTGGTCGGAGATCCACTCCGCGCAGGCCTCCGCCGGGACCGCCTCGTGCGGGATCCCGGGCGCGACCTTGATGGCGGCGAACTTCGCGGCGCGCGCGGTCTCCACGGCCCACGAGAGCGGCGGGGAGTAGGACTCCGGATCGAAGATCCGGCCGCGGCCGCCCCGGCGGGCCGGGTCGATGAAGACGGCGTCGTACCCGGCGGTGTCCACCTCCGTCACGTCCGCCTCCAGGACCTCGATCAGGTCGGCCAGCCCCAGCGCCTCGGCGTTGGCGCGGGCGACGGCGACGGTCAGCGGGTCGTGGTCCACCGCGAGCACGCGGATGCCGAGCCGGGCCAGGGCCAGGGCGTCGCCGCCGATGCCGCAGCACAGGTCCGCGAGGCTGCGTACGCCGAGGGCGGCGAGCCGCTCGGCGCGGTACGAGGCCACGGACGCGCGCGTGGCCATCTCCCCGCCGCCGGGGGTGAAGTACATCCGGCCCGCGTCCTCGGCCCCGAACTTCGCCACCGCGCGCTGGCGCAGCCGGGCCTGCCCGAGGGCGGCGGAGACCAGCGCGGCGGGGTGCTCGCGGCGCAGCCGGGTGGCGACGGCGAGCTCCTGGGCGGGGTCGTAGTCCCGGAGCGAGTCGAGGAGGGCGTGGCCCTCGGGGGCGAGGAGCGCGGCGAAGTCTTCGGGGGTCACGGGATCCATTGTCGGCCACGGTGGGCCAGTCGGAGGAAGGTCGAATTCCGCTCGCGGTGTCGGCCGGGGCGCGGGCCGGGCGGATGCCAGGATGCTCAGCTATGCAGCTAGTCCGACAAAAGGAACATAAGACGCAACAGGGTCACCGGATCGCGGCAGCAGCGCGAGGCCGGTTGGGGATGGCCGCGATGGCCGCACTGCTGGTCGCCGCAGTGGCGACCGGGTGCGGATCCGCGGAGCCCGGGTCGCCGGACAAGGCCGCGAAGGCGAAGGCCGCCGCCGGCGCCGAGCCGGCCGGCGCGGCCGGCGCGCTCGGCAACTACGCCGAGAAGCTGAAGGCCGCCCAGCAGGCGCGGGTGGTCGCCGCGAAGAAGTGGGGCCTGGTCAAACCGCCGCTCATGGCCCCGGCCGCGCCCAAGACGAAGCCCGAGATCACCACTCGGGACGGCTTCGAGGTGGAGGACCAGGAGAACCTGCCCCCGGTCTTCACCACCGTCCCCACGGAGGAGAAGGTCGTCTTCCTGACGATCGACGACGGCGCGGAGAAGGATCCCGAGTTCCTGAAGATGATGCAGGAGCTGAAGCTCCCGTACACCGCGTTCCTGAGCGACTACCTGGTGCGGGACAACTACCCGTACTTCAAGGAGATGCAGGCGGCGGGCGTCACGCTCAACAACCACACGCTCAACCACCGCTACATGCCGGCGCTCTCCTACGAGAAGCAGCGGCAGGAGATCTGCGGGCAGCAGGACACGATCGAGAAGCAGTTCGGCAAGCGGCCCACGCTGTTCCGCCCGCCGTACGGGAACTACAACGAGGACACGCTGCGCGCGGCCAAGTCCTGCGGGGTCAAGGCCGTTCCGCTGTGGAACGAGGAAGCCTTCCCGAACCGGATGGACTGGCGGGAGTGGGACAAGGACCTGCACCCCGGTGACATCATCCTCACGCACTTCCGGGGCAAGGAAGACTGGAAGGGCAGCATGACTGACATGATCCGTCATGTCATGAAGACCGTCACGGACAAGGGGTACGCCGTGGCTCGCCTGGAGGATTACTTGTGAGGTACGCGCGCCGGTTGACAGCCGGAACGCTGGCGGCCGGCGCGCTCGCGCTGTCCCTGACGGGGTGCGGGGGCAGCGCGGACCCCACCGGACGGATGGGTCCGGGGACCACGGAGGCGGGGCGGTCCGCGCCGCCCCCGGCCACGTCCTCACCGTCCGGGACGGGGGCGGGGACGGCGCCGGGGCCGAGCTCCGCGGGGGACGAGGCGTACCGGAAGTGGGGCCTGAACGCCCCCCTCCAGTACGCCCCCAAGCCCGCGGCCAGGGCGCAGCTCCCGCCGGCGCAGCCG
The DNA here is from genome assembly GCF_003287915.1 of Streptomyces sp. ICC4. Classification (NCBI taxonomy): domain Bacteria; kingdom Bacillati; phylum Actinomycetota; class Actinomycetes; order Kitasatosporales; family Streptomycetaceae; genus Streptomyces; species Streptomyces sp. ICC4. The sequence goes on from NZ_CP030286.1 coordinate 2,870,228, forward strand.
GGCCGGGTCCAGGTCGTGGACCGAATACCCGTCCCGGCGGACGACAAGGTCGTCTTCCTGACGTTCGACGACGGCGCCGAGAAGAGCCCCGAGTTCCTGAAGATGGCCGCCGAGCTGAAGCTGCCGATCAGCATGTTCCTGACGGACGCCATCGCCTCGTCGGACTACGGCCACTTCGAGGCGCTCCGCGACAACGGCTCGGGCAGCACGATAAACAACCACACGCTGACGCACCCGAACCTGCGGACCCTGTCCTTCGAGGCGCAGAAGAAGGAGATATGCGGGCAGCAGGAACGCCTGGAGAAGCGCTTCGGCACGAAGCCGGCCCGGTTCCGCCCGCCGTACGGCAACTACAACGACGACACCCTCAGGGCCGCGCACGAGTGCGGGATATCGCAGCTGCTCCTGTGGCGCGTGTCGATGCAGATCAACAACTTCCAGTACGCCGAGGGCTCCGCGCTCAAGCCGGGTGACATCGTCCTGGCCCACTTCCGCGGCCCGTCGGAGCTCAAGGGCACGACGGAGACCGAGATGACGACGCGGATGCTCCAGCGGATACAGGAGCAGGGCTACCGGATCGGTCGGCTGGAGGACTACCTCTGACCGAGGGGGCCGGGTCGGGCAGACCGGGCCGGGTCGGGTAGACCGGGCCGGGCCGGCCGACTGGCCCCGCCCCGCCCCGCTCAGACCGACTGCGGGGTCAGCGCCGGTGTGATCGTCGTTGCCACCGGTCCCCGGCTGTCCGCCTCGCGCTGGCGTTCCGCGCTGTCGGAGATCCGCAGCAGCAGGGCGATCATGATCCAGTTGGCCAGCAGGGACGAGCCGCCGCTGGCCAGGAAGGGCAGCGCCTTGCCCGTCAGGGGGATCAGGCCCGTCACGCCGCCCGCCACCACGAAGACCTGCAGGGCCAGCGCCGAGGACAGGCCCACGGCCAGCAGCTTGCCGAAGGGGTCGCGCGCGCCCAGCGACATCCGCAGCCCCCGCTGCACGAGGAGCCCGTACAGGGCGAGGACGGCCATGACGCCGACCAGGCCCAGCTCCTCGCCCACCGTCGTCAGGATGAAGTCGCTGCGGCCGGCGAAGCCGAGCAGCTCCGGGTGGCCCATGCCCAGCCCGGTGCCCGTGACGCCGCCGGTGCCGAAGCTGAACAGCGCCTGCGCCGACTGGTCCGAGATGATGCCCGGCGGCCGGGGGTTCGAGTAGTAGGACAGCGGGTTGAGCCACGCGGCCACGCGCCCCTTGACGTGCGGCTCGACCGAGCCGACGACGAAGGCGCCCACGCAGGACATCAGCAGGCCGAAGATGGTCCAGCTGGTGCGTTCGGTGGCGACGTAGAGCATCACCACGAAGACGCCGAAGAAGATCAGCGAGGTGCCGAGGTCGCGCTCGAAGACGAGGACGAGGAGCGACACGATCCACACCGTGATGATCGGTCCGAGTTGGCGCATCGGGGGCAGCCGCATGCCGAGGAACTTGCGGCCCGACAGGGCCAGCGAGTCGCGGTGGATGACCAGGTAGCCCGCGAAGAAGATCGCGATCATGATCTTCACGAACTCGCCGGGCTGGACCGAGAGCGAGCCGACGGTGATCCAGCGCTTCGCCCCGAACTTGTCCGCGCCGAAGAACGCCGGCGCGATCAGCGCCACCAGGGCGACGGCCATCGTGATGTAGATGAACCGCTGCAGCAGCCGGTGGTCGCGCAGCAGCCCCAGCACCGCGATGCAGGCCGCGACGCCGACCACCGACCACATCAGCTGGCCGGGCGCCGTCGCCGGCGAGTTGTACCGCTCCAGGTACCCCTGGTCGAGCCGGTGCAGCAGCACCAGGCCCAGCCCGGTCATCAGCAGGGCGATGGGGAAGATCAGCGGATCCGCGTACGCCGCGAACCGGCGCACGGCCAGGTGCCCCACCAGCGCGAGCAGCGTCATGCTGATCACGAAGCCGGTGAGGCCGGCCGGCAGCGCGTCGTTCATCGCGAGGCCCGCGCTGATGTGGCCGGAAATGGTCACGCCGAGGACGAGGACGAGCAGCAGTGCTTCGGTGCGGCGGCGCGCGCCCGCCGACGTCAGGGGTTTCAGTCCACGCACGGAACGCCGCCGCCGTCGATGGCGGGGATGCCGTTGTCTTCCTTCGACTTCGACGGGGTCGGTGCGGGCGCGGAGCCCGGGCCGGACGCCGGGCCGGACGCCGGGCCGGACGCGGACGCGGCCGGTGCGGGAGTGCCCGCCGGTGAGGGAGCGGCGCCCGGTGCGCTCGGACTCGCAGAGGCCCTGGGACCGATCTGCTCGGCAATGAGGCGCTTTATCTTCATATCGTCTACGACGTTTATGTCGGACCCATGGTTCCTGTCGAAGCGCTCGATGGGAAGGGTCACAAATTCCACGTTGCCCCCCGACAGGCTCTTGGCCTGCTGCACGAACGACAGCAGGTCCCACCCCTGATCGGTGACGACGTCCTGCTTCGCGGTGTCGATCAGCTTGAGCAGTTTCACCGGATCGGTGAAGGTCCCGGCCTGATTGAGCTTGTACGTCGCCCCCGCGAGGAAGGCCTGCTGCCGCTTCGTCCGGTCCAGGTCGCCCATGGTCAGCCCCATCCGCTGCCGGACGAAGGCCAGCGACTGCCGGCCGTCCAGCTCGTGCCGCCCGGCCGAGAAGTCGGCCCCGGAGTTCTTGTCCTTCACGGCGTGGTTCAGGCAGACCGGTACGCCGCCCAGCGCGTCCGCCAGATGGTAGAAGCCGGCCAGGTTCAGCTCGGCGAAATGGTCGATCGGGACCCCGAGGAAGGTGCGGACCGTCTCGATCTCCGCCTTGCGCCCCGCCTCGCGCCCCTCGCGCTCCAACTGCCTCTTGTCCGTGACCCCCCGGGCCGAGAGCTGCTCCTCGGTCGTGGCCTTCGCCCGCCCGTACGCCTCCTTGATCTTGGCCTTGCCGGTGAACCCGGGCACGCCCCGCAGGTCGACGAAATCGTCGCGCGGCACCGAGAAGGCCTTCGCCTTGCCGCCGTCGCCGGGGACGTGCAGCAGGATCAGGGTGTTGGTGTTGTAGCCGCCGACGTCGGAGCTGGCGCCCGCGTGCAGTTTGTCGAGGATCTCCGGCGGGAGGTCCTCGCCGTTCTGGTCGCGGCGGCTGTCCAGGCCCATCAGCAGGATGTTCACATCGCCGTGCTTCGACTTCTCGGCGCCCTCCAGGGCCTTGGAACTGCCGATGCTGGAGACCAGGTCCCGGTACAGGTACCAGGCCGAGCCGCCGGCGATCACCGCCAGCGCGCAGCCGGCCGCCAGCAGGGTGCGGACGAGCCGGCTCCGGCGCGAGGGCCTGCGGCGGCGGGTCGCGGGGGCCTGTGGCGGCCGTTCCCGCTCCGGGGGCTTCCTGCGGTGGGCGCTCATGCCTGTCGATGCTGGGGGAGCGCGGCTGAAGGAATCCTGAGGGTCCTGAAACCGCCTTCAGGGACGGGCGGGCGGTGGCCCGCCTCCCGGGCCGATCTCCGGGCCGGTCTCCGGGCCGATCGCTGGGCCGGTCTCCGGGCCGATCGCTGGGCCGGTCTCCGGGCCGCCTTCAGGCCCGCGCCCGGGCCCGCGCCCCGGCACCCGCAGCACCAGCCGCGCACCGGCACGGCCGGCGGGCGCGGGGAGCGCCCGGACGTCACCGCCGTGCGCCCGCGCGATCTCCCGGGCGATCGCCAGGCCCAGGCCGGTGCCGCCGCTGGTCCGGCCCCGGTCCGCGTCCAGCCGTACGAACCGCTCGAAGACCCGGTCCCGGTCCGCCTCCGGGATGCCCGGCCCGTCGTCGGCCACCTCCAGCACCGCCCAGCCGTCGCCGTCGGCGCCCGCCCTGACGGTGACCTCGGTGCGGGCGTACCGCAGGGCGTTGTCCACCAGGTTGGCCAGCGCCCGCTCCAGGCGCGCAGGATCCCCGGCGGCCGGTACGGGGGCCCGCGCGTCCAGCCGCAGCGCGACCCGGGGCTCCGGGCGCCGCGCCACGTCCTCGGCGGCCAGCAGCGCGAGGTCCACCGGCTCGGTGCGCGGCGCGGGTCCGCCGTCGAGGCGGGCCAGCAGGAGCAGATCGGCCGCGATGCGCTGGAGCCGCTCGGTATCGGCCAGCGCGGCCGCCACGGACTCCCGGTCGGGGTCCCGCAGCGCCACCTCCAGCCGGGACCGCACGGCCGCTAGGGGGTTGCGCAGCTCGTGCGAGGCGTCGGCGGTGAACTGCCGCTGCCGGGCGTCGCTGCGCTCCAGCCGGTCGAGGGTGGCGTTGACGGTCCGGGCCAGCCGCGCGATCTCGTCGGCGCCGCCCGGGTCCGGGACCCGCCGGTTCAGCTCGCTCGCGGTGACCGCCGCCAGCTCGGTGCGGATCGCGGTGACGGGGCGCAGCGCGTGCCCGGTCACCCACCAGGCCAGGAGCGCCGAGAAGGCGATCAGCGGGGGCGCGCCGGCCAGCAGGCCGAAGGCGACGGCCCGGTTGGCGTCGTCGACGTCGCCGAGCACGGTCATGGCGTACACGGTGTGCGGGGCGTGCGCCCCCGGCGGGCCGGGGGCCTGGACGGCGACCACGACGCGCCGCTGCGCGCCGGGGCGCGCGGGCTCCAGGACCGCCGACCGGGAGTCGTCGCCGGGCGCGATGCCCGGCCCGGCGGGCTCGGGGGTGTCCTCGAGGTCCCCGCTGGTGGCGACGGTCGCGCCGGCCGCGTCCCGTACGAGGACCAGGTCGACGCCGCCCTCGGGCGCGGGCAGTCGGCCGCCCGCCGGGAGGGTCGCGGTGTCCAGCTGGGCGGCGACCTTGCGGGCGGCGAGCTCGGTGCGGCCGGTGGTGTTCTCGATGAGGTTGGCGCGCAGCACGGTGTAGAGCCACAGCCCGCCGGTGGCGAGCACGGCGGCCATCGCGAGGGCGGCGGCCGCGGCGGCGCGGGCCCGCAGGCTGCCGAGCCGGCGTGTCCGGGCGCCGGACCGGCCCCGGGACCCGGACCCGGACCCGGACCGGGGTCGGAGCCGGGGTCGGGACCGGGCGCTAGTGCTGTGACCGGAAGGGTTCACCGGGTCGCGGCGCCCGGCACGGCACCTCGCCGCGTTGTCGGACCACACCGGTACGTCCAGTACGAGGCGTGGTCCTCCGCCTTGCGATGCACCGCACCGAACACCGCGACCCGGCAAACCTTTCCGGTCACAGCACTAGCCACCGTCCGGGGCCATCCGGTAGCCGGTGCCGTGGACGGTGAGGATCGAGCGGCGGCCGAAGGGGGCGTCGATCTTGCGGCGGAGCGAGGAGACGTAGACCTCGACGATGTTCGGGTCGATGCCGTGCGGGGTGTCCCAGACCTCGTCGAGGATGTCCTGCTTGGCGACGGCCCGGCCGGGCTGCTCCATCAGGCAGGCCAGGACGCCGAGCTCGCGGGCGGTCAGCTCGATCTCGTGCGGGCCGCGCCGGCAGCGGCGGCCGCGCGGGTCGAGGAGGAGGTCGCCGGCCTGCAGGACGCTGGGGCGCGGGGCGGCGGCCCGGCGGGCGAGCGCGCGCAGCCGGGCGGCGAGGACGACGAAGGAGAACGGCTTGGTGAGGTAGTCGTCGGCGCCGGAGTCCAGGCCCTCGGCCTCGTCGTACTCGCCGTCCTTGGCGGTCAGCATGAGGACGGGGGTGGGGTCGCCGTGGGCGCGCATGCGCCGGCAGATCTCGAAGCCCGAGGGTCCGGGGAGCATCAGGTCGAGCAGGACCACGTCGTACGGGCCGCCGGAGAGGGCGAGTTCCAGCCCGCGGTGGCCGTCGTGGGCGAGGTCGGTCCAGTGGCCGTCGGCGGAGAGGCCGCGCCGCAACGTCTCGGCAAGCCCCACTTCGTCTTCGACGACCAGAATCCGCATGCCCCAAGCCTCACATACCGGGCACCCCCCTTGATGTGCGGCCCGCATCGCTGCGCGGGACGCCGTCCGCCGGTGACCGGGCGGGGTTGCCGCCCGAGCGTCCCGGCCCCGGTGGGCGGGTGCGGGTGGTGCTGCCCTGCGGTGCGGAGGTCCCCTACCCGCCCTTCCACCGTTCCCCGGGCGCTGCCCGGACCCCGGTCCTCAAGCGCCGGACGGGCTGAGAAGGCGAGCCCCGGGCTGCGCCCGGACTCCTTCCGGGGCTCCGCCCCGGCAGCGGTGCCGCACCCGGCGGCGGGTCCGGGGCCGCGGGCCCGGGGTGGGGTTCCGGGCCGCCTCCAGGGCGGTCCGGGCGGCGAAACGAGCGGCGCGTATTGGCACTCCGCTTGACCGAGTGCTAATCCCCGGAATAGTCTCGCGTCTGGCACTCGCCCCTGGTGAGTGCCAACACAGCGACAGGCAGGTCCGGCTCCCGCGACGACGGATCGACCTGGTCGCCACCTCAGACAGTTAACCCCGGATCTCCGAAGGGGGAGGTCGGAACGTGACGACCACCAGCTCCAAGGTTGCCATCAAGCCGCTCGAGGACCGCATTGTGGTCCAGCCGCTCGACGCCGAGCAGACCACAGCCTCTGGCCTGGTCATCCCGGACACCGCGAAGGAGAAGCCCCAGGAGGGCGTCGTCCTCGCGGTTGGCCCGGGTCGCTTCGAGGACGGCCAGCGTCTTCCGCTGGACGTCACCGTCGGCGACGTCGTCCTGTACTCCAAGTACGGCGGCACCGAAGTGAAGTACAACGGCGAGGAGTACCTCGTCCTCTCGGCCCGCGACGTGCTCGCGATCGTCGAGAAGTAAGTCACTTCTTCAGTTTTGCTTTGAGCTACGCCCCTGGTCACCCCTGCTGATGCCGGGCGGCGAGGGGCGTAGTTCGTTTCTGCACAGGCGGTCGCGGTGAGCGGCCGGGGATCGCAACGAGAGGGCTGAACCGCTCCCATGCCGAAGATTCTCAAGTTTGACGAGGACGCCCGTCGCGCCCTCGAGCGCGGCGTCAACAAGCTTGCCGACACGGTCAAGGTGACGATCGGCCCCAAGGGCCGCAACGTCGTGATCGACAAGAAGTTCGGTGCGCCCACCATCACGAACGACGGTGTCACCATCGCTCGCGAGGTCGAGCTGGACGACCCGTACGAGAACCTTGGCGCGCAGCTCGTCAAGGAGGTCGCGACCAAGACCAACGACGTCGCGGGTGACGGCACCACCACCGCCACCGTCCTGGCCCAGGCACTGGTCCGCGAGGGTCTGCGCAACGTCGCCGCGGGTGCTTCCCCGGCCGCCCTGAAGAAGGGCATCGACGCCGCGGTCAAGGCCGTGTCCGAGGAGCTCCTCGCGACCGCCCGCCCGATCGAGGACAAGTCCGACATCGCCGCCGTGGCCGCGCTCTCCGCGCAGGACCAGCAGGTCGGCGACCTCATCGCCGAGGCGATGGACAAGGTCGGCAAGGACGGTGTCATCACCGTCGAGGAGTCCAACGCCTTCGGCCTGGAGCTCGAGTTCACCGAGGGCATGGCCTTCGACAAGGGCTACCTGTCCCCGTACATGGTCTCCGACCAGGAGCGTATGGAGGCCATCCTCGATGACCCGTACATCCTGATCAACCAGGGCAAGATCTCCTCCATCCAGGACCTCCTGCCGCTGCTCGAGAAGGTCATCCAGGCCGGCGCCTCCAAGCCGCTGCTGATCATCGCCGAGGACGTCGAGGGCGAGGCGCTCTCCACCCTCGTCGTCAACAAGATCCGTGGCACCTTCAACGCCGTCGCCGTCAAGGCGCCCGGCTTCGGTGACCGCCGCAAGGCGATGCTGCAGGACATGGCCACCCTCACCGGTGCCACCGTCATCGCCGAGGAGGTCGGCCTCAAGCTCGACCAGGCCGGTCTGGACGTACTGGGCTCCGCCCGCCGCGTCACGATCTCCAAGGACAGCACCACCATCGTCGACGGTGGCGGCAGCTCGGCCGAGGTCCTCGGCCGCGTCAACCAGATCAAGGCCGAGATCGAGTCGACCGACTCGGACTGGGACCGCGAGAAGCTGCAGGAGCGCCTGGCGAAGCTCGCCGGCGGCGTCTGCGTCATCAAGGTCGGCGCCGCCACCGAGGTGGAGCTCAAGGAGAAGAAGCACCGTCTCGAGGACGCCATCTCGGCGACCCGCGCCGCGGTCGAGGAGGGCATCGTCTCCGGCGGTGGCTCCGCTCTCGTCCACGCCGTGAAGGTGCTCGAAGGCAACCTCGGCCTGTCGGGCGACGAGGCCACCGGTGTCGCGGTCGTGCGCCGCGCCGCCGTCGAGCCGCTGCGCTGGATCGCGGAGAACGCCGGCCTCGAGGGCTACGTCATCACCGCGAAGGTCGCCGAGCTCGAGAAGGGCCAGGGCTTCAACGCCGCCACCGGCGAGTACGGCGACCTGGTCAAGGCCGGCGTCATCGACCCGGTCAAGGTCACCCGCTCCGCGCTGGAGAACGCCGCTTCCATCGCGTCCCTGCTGCTCACGACCGAGACCCTGGTCGTCGAGAAGCCGGCCGACGACGAGGGCGACGCCGGTCACGGCCACGGCCACGGCCACAGCCACTGACCTCGTCAGCAGTCGCAGTCACGGCAAAGCCCCGGTCACCGCTGCCAAGCGGTGGTGACCGGGGCTTTCCCCTTGGCTATCCGGGCATCATGCCCATCTGGCGCATGAGCGCCGGGGCGTCGTAGTACCACCAGTCTTCCGCGATCTGGCCGTTCTCGATGCGGCTGGTCGTACAGCCCGACATGGAGAATTCCCTGCCGGTCGGCGCGACCCCCATGAACTCGCCCTTGTGGGTGCCCTTCCAGTCCCAGAGCGTGGTGACGCAGTCGCCTTCGGCGATCTGGCGCGTCATCTCGAAGTTGAACTCGAAGGCGTCCCGCCACATGCCGATGGTCCGGCGCAGGCCTTCCCGGCCGTTGCCCTGTCCGTCGCTCTCCATGATGTCGTGGCTGATGTAGTCGGCCGCGATGCACTCGTCCACGACGGCCATGTCGCCCTTGACCGCGATCTCCTCGAACATCCGGTTCACGACGAGCTTGTTGAGGTACTCGTCGCGGACCACGTCGAGGTTCATGAACTTGGGCATGCCGTCGCAGAGGGCCACCATCTCCTGGAACATCCGGTCGGTCTCCGGGAGTTGAGAGTTCCTCATGGCCTCTTCGTACGAGGGGAACTCGACGAGGTCCACGTAGTGCGTCTGGGCGTCGCGGTCCCTGCCGATGAGTGTGTGCGTGACCGTGCGCTTGCCCGCGGCCTGCTCGGCGTAGCGGTCGATGAGGGCGTTCATCTCGTCGAACCGCTTCGTCTCGTAATCGATTACTTGTACGAATGTCATCGCGTCGCCTCCCGCGCTGGATGGGACACATCCAGTCTAGGGAGATTTCACCCATATGCCGCGTTTACCCACAGGTCACCAAAGACCGGTCACTGCGGCCCGTACTTGCGCCCCGTCCGCGAGGAGACCCCGCCCAGCAGCCCGCGCGGCGTCAGCTTCACCACGCCCATCAGCGCCTTGTAGCGCGGGTCCGGGATCGACACCGTCTTGCCCCGCGCCAGGTCCGCCAGGGCCGCGGCCACCAGCTTGTCGGCGTCCAGCCACATCCAGCCGGGGATGTTGTCCGTGCCCATCCCGGCGCGCTCGTGGAACTCGGTGCGCACGAAGCCCGGGCACAGCGCCATCAGGCGTACGCCCGAACCGGTCAGGTCCTTCGCCGCGCCCTGGGTGAACTGCACGACCCAGGCCTTGCTCGCCCCGTAGGTGCCGCGCGGCAGGAAGGCGGCCACCGAGGCCACGTTGATCACGCCGCCGCGCCCGCGCGAGCGCATCGACCCGGTCGCCGCCGAGGTCAGCCGCAGGACGGCCTCGACGTGGACCTTCAGCATGGTCAGCTCGTCGGCCATGGAGACTTCGAGGTAGCGGCCCTTGTTGCCGAACCCCGCGTTGTTGACCAGCAGGTCCACCGGGTGCTTGAGGTCGCCGAGGCGTTCCTCGACCGCCGTGATGCCGTCCTCGGTGGAGAGGTCCGCGACCAGCACCTCGGCCTCGATGCCGTGCCGGTCGTGCAGTTCGGTGGCCTGCTCGCCGAGCCTCCTGGTGTCCCGGGCCACCAGGACGAGGTTGTGCCCCTGGGCGGCGAGCCGCCGGGCGAAGGCGGCGCCGATGCCCGCCGTGGATCCCGTAATCAACGCAGTCGTCATACGCGCAACCTAGCCGCCCGGGGCGCCGCCTCCCGTACCGGCCGGTGCGTCAGGCCCCTTGCGGGGACCTCTCCTTCCCGTACTTCGCCACGTAGGCCAGCGCCTTGTCCCGCGCCTCGGGCTCCAGCGCGTCACCGACCGCCAGGGTGCGCGGCAGCAGCTCCCGCTCGGTGGTGAAGGCGCGGAACCAGAACGCGACGGTCACCTCGTGGTCGGGGCGGTGCAGCACCTCGATGGCGTCGCCGGGCGAGACCCGGCCCTCCTCGATCACCCGCAGGTACGCGCCCGGCCGCGCGGCCCGGGTGAACCGCTTGACCCAGGCCTTCTCGCCGAGCACCCCCTGGAAGGTCCGGCACGGGATGCGCGCCGAGGCCACCTCCAGGACCAGCTCGGGGCCGACCCGCCAGCGCTCGCCGACCTTCGCGCCGTTCACGTCGATCCCGGAGGTGGTGAAGTTCTCGCCGAAGACCCCGCCGGGCAGCTCGCGCTCCAGCTCGCCCTCCCACCACTCCAGGTCCTCGCGGGCGTACGCGTACACGGCCTGGTCGTCGCCGCCGTGGTGGCGCAGGCTGCACACGTCATCCCCCTCGACGCCGCTCGCCCCGACGCCCTTGGGGCCCGGGGCGAAGACGCGCACGGGGCCGTGCGCCGGGAGCTTGTGGTGGCCGGTCAGCCCGTCCTCCGCGTCGGTGTAGGCGACGGCCGTCGCGCGGCCGAGGTTCACGGAGATCAGATGCATGTCACCACGCTAACCGAACCGTCTCAAAGCGGCACGGGATTATTGGCGCCGCCATCAAAGTAGCCCTTATGCTCGAAGGGTGATCGAGGCACGTCATCTCCGAGTTCTGCGCGCTGTCGCCGGAACCGGGTCCTTCTCCGCCGCGGCCCGCGAGCTGGGCTGCACCCAGCCGGCCGTCTCCCAGCAGATGAAGGCGCTGGAACAGTCCGCCGGCACTCCGCTGCTGATCCGTACCGGGCGCGAGATGCGCCTCACCCAGGCCGGTGAGGCGCTGGTCCGGCATGCCGCCGGGATCCTCGCCGGGCTGACCGCCGCCGAGGAGGAGGTCGCGGCGATCGCGGGCCTGCGCGCGGGCCGGGTCCGGCTCGTCTCCTTCCCCAGCGGCAGCTCCACGCTGGTGCCCACCGCGCTGGCGGCGATGCGCGCCGAGCACCCGGGGACCCGGATCTCGCTGGTGGAGGCCGAGCCGCCGCGCTCGGTGGAGATGCTGCGCGAGGGCGACTGCGATCTCGCGCTGGCCTTCCGCTACGGCGGGGGCTCGGCGCCGTCCGCCGAGTGGGAGGACCTCGTGGTCCGGCCGCTGCTGACCGACCGGCTCGTCGGGCTGGTTCCCGAGGGGCACCGGCTGGCGGGCGCGGAGCGGGTGGGCATGGCCGAGCTGGCCGACGAGCCCTGGATCGCGGGATGCCCGCGCTGCCGCCGCCATCTGGTCGAGGTCTGCGAGAGCGCCGGATTCACCCCGCGCATCGATTTCGCCACCGACGACTACCCGGCCGTGGTCGGCCTGGTCGGGGCGGGGCTCGGGGTCGCGGTGCTGCCGGAGCTCGCGGTGGAGTCCGTACGGGCCAAGGGCGTGAGCACGCTCGTCGTGGAGCCGGCCGTGGAGCGGGAGGTCGTCGCGCTGACCCTGCCCGACCTGGCCCGGGTGCCGGCGGTGGCCGCGACCCTGGCCGAGCTGGAGCGGGCGGCCAGGCGCTGAGCGCGCGCGGGGATGCCCCCGTACGGGACTCCGTACGGGGGCACCCCTGTGTGCGGGCCCCGTACGGAGCCCCGTGGGGAGCCGCAGTACAGCGGGTCGGGCCGGCCCGCCACACGAGGGACCGTACGGCGGTACGGCCGGTCGGGTGGCGTCCCGGGCCGGTGATCGGCACGCCGTGCGCACCGCGGGGAGCGGCGGGCGGGCCGGATGAATCGAAGAAACGTTCCTTCGACTCCTCGTGACCAGTCCGCTCAGTGCGGAGCGATCGGTCCGATGGCGGTCGTCGCGGGGATCAGGCGATGGCGTGCGCGACCCATCAGTTCTTCGCGTTCGTCCTCGGTGAGGCCGCCCCACACCCCGTAGGGCTCGCGGACGGCGAGTGCGTGCGCGGCGCATTCAGAACGCACCGGGCATCGCATGCAGACCTCTTTAGCCGAGGCCTCGCGCGCGCTCCTGGCCGCGCCCCGCTCGCCTTCCGGGTGGAAGAAGAGGGAGCTGTCGACCCCGCGGCAGGCAGCCAGCAGCTGCCAGTCCCAGAGGTCGGCGTTCGGTCCGGGGAGGCGGGAGAAATCTGCCATTGGTAGTCCTCTTGGTGCCGGTACTGAGGCGGATACGGTCCATGTCTCCACACCTACTGTCGTAGTAGATGTAAATATGACTCATTGGGAATCTAGCCTCAGACATGCGCCAAACGGAAGGAAAGCCGCCAAATAGGGCATAACTCCAGATGGAGGACACGCGGCGAGTGGCGCCCGCGTCGTGATCGCTTCCTCACGTAGAGTGCCGAAGGTGTTCGTCTGACCCGTAACTCTTTCGAGTGACCATCGTTGAGAGTGCGAAGGCGGTTGAACCAAGAAGTTCTCGGACAGGTGTCCGGGGACATCGACCGCACAGGTGACGATACGTACCAGCCTGGAGGCTCAAGGTGACGCGCATCAGCAGCTGCGGAGGGCGGTCATGACATCCGTCCTCGTCTGCGACGACTCCCCGCTTGCCCGAGAGGCGCTCCGCCGCGCGGTTGCCACCGTGCCCGGCGTCGAGCGTGTGACGACGGCCGCCAACGGCGAGGAAGTCCTCCGCCGCTGGGGTGCCGACCGCTCCGACCTGATTCTGATGGATGTACGGATGCCCGGGCTCGGCGGTGTGGAGACGGTTCGCCGGCTGCTCTCGGCCGATCCCGGCGCCCGCATCATCATGCTGACGGTCGCCGAAGACCTGGACGGCGTGGCCCTCGCGGTCGCCGCCGGCGCCCGGGGCTATCTGCACAAGGACGCCTCGCGCGCCGAACTGCGGGCCACGGTCACCCAGGCCCTCGCCGACCCGACCTGGAGGCTGGCCCCGCGCCGGCTCCGCTCGGCCGAGATGGGCGCCGCGCCCACGCTCACCGCGCGCGAGATCCAGGTGCTGGAGGGCATGAGCCACGGCCGGTCCAACGCGGAGATCGGGCGCGAGCTCTTCCTCTCCGAGGACACGGTCAAGACGCACGCCCGCCGGCTGTTCAAGAAGCTGGGCGCCTCGGACCGGGCGCACGCCGTGGCCCTCGGATTCCGCTGGGGTCTGGTCCGCTGACCGCACGACCGCCGGCCCTCACCGGCCGGCGGTGCCGCGGCCGGGCCCGGGCCGGACGGGTCCTCGCGGCGGGTCCCGGCGGCCCCGCCGACCGATCCCCCGCACCGTGGTGCGGACCGGGGATTGGCGGTGCACAATCCGGGGGACGTGTCGCTTCGCGCGCCATGCCGCATGCTTGAGGGTGTGGCGCATCCTGGAGATGTCGCCTCGGGGGCGATTCGGCCGAGCGGGAGGGGAGGGGCCAGAGCATGAGTTCCGGTGCACCCACCCCGCATAACGCTTCGACGCACAACACGGACCGCAGTGCCGCGAATGCTCCGGCATCAGGGCACCATGGATTGATGCGCGAAGACGAGGCCCCGGGTTCACCCGCGGCCACAGGCCCCACCGGCACCGCCCGAGGTGGCGGCGACGGTACCGTCGGCGCGCTCGTACGCCGTGCGGTCGAGGGCGACGAGCAGGCCACGCACGATCTGCTCGCCTTCGTGCACCCCCTCGCCATCCGCTACTGCCGCACCCGGCTCTCGCGGCTCCCGGGTGACGCTCGTCACTTCGTCGAGGACCTGGCACAGGAAGTCTGTGTCGCCGTCCTGATGGCGCTGCCGCGCTACCGCGACACCGGCCGCCCCTTCGAGGCCTTCGTCTTCGCCATCGCCGCGCACAAGGTCGCCGACCTGCAGCGGGCCGCCATGCGGCACCCCGGCAGCACGGCCGTGCCCTCCGACGAGATGCCGGAGCGGCCCGACGACTCCCTGGGCCCCGAGGAGCGCGCGCTGCTGAGCAGCGATGCCGCCTGGGCCAAGAAGCTGCTGGCCAACCTCCCGGAGAACCAGCGGGAGCTCCTCGTGCTGCGCGTCGCCGTCGGGCTCACCGCCGAAGAGACCGGGCATCTGCTCGGCATGTCCCCCGGGGCGGTCCGGGTGGCCCAGCACCGCGCCCTCAGCCGGCTCCGCGCGCTCGCCGAGCAGTAGGCCGGACGGGTGCGACGGGCCGGACCCCTGTGTACCGGTTCGGCCGCCTTCGCGTGGGTTCGCCGGGTTCATTCTTCGTAGGAAGCAACGAACCTTGGGCTGGACCTTGGTCGTGGAATGAGACGCGTCGGGATCCCGTTAGCATGGACATCCGCGCTGAGCAAGACCATCTTGGAAGGTGTCATGACTGTGAACGCCGACGGAGTGCCCGACAAATTCGCCACACTCGGCCTCACTTATGACGATGTGCTGCTACTTCCCGGATCGTCGGACATGTCCCCGGACGCGATCGACACGTCCTCGCTCATCTCCCGCAACGTCCGTGTGAACGTCCCGCTGCTCTCCGCCGCCATGGACAAGGTCACCGAGGCCCGCATGGCCATCGCGATGGCCCGCCAGGGCGGCGTCGGCGTCCTGCACCGCAACCTCTCCATCGCCGACCAGGCCAACCAGGTCGACCTGGTCAAGCGCTCCGAGTCCGGCATGGTCACCGATCCGATCACGGTGCACCCGGACGCGACCCTGGGCGAGGCCGATGAGCTCTGCGCGAAGTTCCGCATCTCCGGCGTCCCGGTCACCGACCCCGCCGGCAAGCTGCTCGGCATCGTCACCAACCGCGACATGGCCTTCGAGTCGGACCGCAGCCGCCAGGTGCGCGAGGTCATGACCCCGATGCCGCTGGTCACGGGCAAGGTCGGCATCACCGGCGTGGACGCCATGGAGCTGCTGCGCCGCCACAAGATCGAGAAGCTGCCGCTCGTGGACGAGTCCGGCATCCTCAAGGGCCTCATCACGGTCAAGGACTTCGTCAAGGCCGAGAAGTACCCGAACGCCGCCAAGGACAAGGACGGCCGGCTGCTCGTCGGCGCGGCCGTCGGCGTCGCCGGCGACGCGTACGACCGGGCGCAGGCCCTGATCGAGGCGGGCGCCGACTTCATCGTCGTCGACACCGCCCACGGCCACTCCCGCCTCGTCGGCGACATGGTCTCCAAGATCAAGTCCAACTCGTCGGTCGACGTCATCGGCGGCAACATCGCCACCCGCGACGGCGCCCAGGCGCTCATCGACGCCGGCTGCGACGGCATCAAGGTCGGCGTCGGCCCCGGCTCCATCTGCACCACCCGCGTCGTCGCCGGCATCGGCGTCCCGCAGGTCACCGCGATCTACGAGGCCGCGCTCGCCGCCAAGGCGGCAGGCGTCCCGGTCATCGGCGACGGCGGCCTGCAGTACTCCGGCGACATCGCCAAGGCGCTCGTCGCGGGCGCCGACACGGTGATGCTCGGCTCGCTGCTCGCGGGCTGCGAGGAGTCCCCGGGCGAACTGCTCTTCATCAACGGCAAGCAGTTCAAGTCGTACCGCGGCATGGGCTCGCTCGGCGCGATGCAGTCCCGCGGCGACCGCAAGTCCTTCTCCAAGGACCGCTACTTCCAGGAGGGCGTGGGCGGCGACGACAAGCTCATCCCCGAGGGCATCGAGGGCCAGGTCCCCTACCGCGGCCCGCTCTCCGCGGTCGTGCACCAGCTCGTCGGCGGCCTGCGCCAGTCGATGTTCTACGTCGGCGGCCGCACCGTCCCCGAGCTCCAGGACCGCGGCCGCTTCGTCCGCATCACGTCCGCGGGCCTCAAGGAGAGCCACCCGCACGACATCCAGATGACGGTCGAGGCTCCGAACTACAGCCGCAAGGGCTGATCCGGACATCGGTGGAGGGGCGGGCCCGCACGGGCCCGCCCCTTCGGCGTGCCCGGCCCCCGCGCGGTGCTCCGGTCGTCCGTACAGCGGGGCTCAGGTCGTCCGTACAGCGGTCACCGGAACGCGAGGCGCCGGGGTTCGGGGATACTGGACGGGCAGACCCAGAGGAAAGGCCACCACACGTGACTGAGATCGAGATCGGGCGCGGCAAGCGCGGCCGCCGGGCGTACGCGTTCGATGACATCGCCATCGTCCCCAGCCGCCGGACCCGGGACCCGAAGGAGGTCTCGATCGCCTGGCAGATCGACGCCTACCGCTTCGAGCTCCCGTTCCTGGCCGCTCCCATGGACTCGGTCGTCTCCCCGCAGACCGCCATCCGCATCGGGGAGCTCGGCGGCCTCGGCGTGCTGAACCTCGAGGGCCTGTGGACCCGCTACGAGGACCCGCAGCCGCTGCTCGACGAGATCGCGGAGCTGGACGAGGAGACCGCCACCCGCCGTCTCCAGGAGATCTACGCGGCTCCGATCCAGGCGGACCTGATCCGCCGGCGGATCAAGGAGGTGCGCGACTCCGGTGTCGTCACCGCCGCCGCGCTCTCCCCGCAGCGCACGGCCGAGTTCTCCAAGGTCGTCGTCGACGCGGGCGTGGACATCTTCGTGATCCGCGGCACCACCGTGTCGGCGGAGCACGTCTCCGGCGCCGCCGAGCCGCTGAACCTCAAGCAGTTCATCTACGAGCTCGACGTCCCGGTCATCGTGGGCGGCTGCGCCACCTACACCGCGGCCCTGCACCTGATGCGCACCGGCGCGGCCGGCGTGCTGGTCGGCTTCGGCGGCGGCGCCGCGCACACCACGCGCAACGTGCTGGGCATCCAGGTCCCGATGGCCACCGCCGTCGCCGACGTGGCCGCGGCCCGCCGCGACTACATGGACGAGTCCGGCGGCCGCTACGTGCACGTCATCGCCGACGGCGGCGTGGGCTGGTCCGGCGACGTCCCGAAGGCCGTCGCCTGCGGCGCCGACGCCGTGATGATCGGCTCCCCGCTGGCCCGTGCCACCGACGCGCCCGGCAAGGGCAACCACTGGGGCATGGAGGCCGTCCACGAGGACGTGCCGCGCGGCAAGAAGGTCGACCTCGGCACGGTCGGCACCACCGAGGAGATCCTCACCGGCCCGTCGCACTCCCCGGACGGCTCGATGAACATCTTCGGCGCGCTGCGCCGCTCGATGGCCACCACCGGCTACAGCGAGCTCAAGGAGTTCCAGCGGGTCGAGGTCACCGTCGCGGACTCCCAGCACCGCCGCTGACCGCTCTCGCAACCGCGTGCCGGAGGGCCGGCGCCCCGCTCGGGGTGCCGGCCCTCCGGCATGCCCGGGCTCAGCCCCGGCGTCTGACCGCGCGGATGCTGAGCAGGGCGCGGAGCGTCACGCCCCCGATCACGGCCGCCACCGCCCCGATGCCGCCGACGAGCGTCCAGTCGGCGCCCGCGGGGCCGTGGCCTTGGAGTTCCACCCGGAGGATGAAGAGGGCGTACAGGGCCAGGGCCACGGAGAACGCCACCCAGAGCCCGATGTGCGGGGCCAGCGACGAGAGCTCGGCCCGTTTTCCGGCGGGCCGCGGGATCTGCTCGGGGGCGCGCGGCGGCATCCGGACCACGGCCGCCGCGGGCACCCCCGCGTCCAGCGGGCCCAGATCGGCCTCCGTGATCCTGAAGAGGGTGGGTTCGACGGCGAGGCTGAAACCGTCGTCTCCGACGAGGGCGCGTCCGCCGTCGGGGAAGACCCGCATCAGCACGCAGTCCTCGTAGCGGATCGTGACCGGGCCGTCCGTGCCCGCCAGGCTGATCCCCTCCCGCGCGACCACGAGCGAGACGAGGCCGTCACCGCGCATCGGGAAGCGGCGGCCTTCGAGGAGCTCGGCGGAACCCTGCGGCGCGAGGGCCAGGCCCGCCCAGTCCAGGTCCCGGCGCGGCACCTGCACCAGCGCGTCCGCCCACACCTCCTCGGCCACCCGGCGCAGGTCCCCGGTGGTGACCGCCTCGATCTCGATCCGGAGCTCCTTCTCCGTCGGCGCGCAGCGGCCCATGAGCAGGTCCAGGGCGTGCGCGGGCAGCATCGCGGCGGCCACGTCCGGCAGGTCGAACTGCGCGAGCGCGGTGGCCCGTACGGAGTCCAGGTCGGCCTGGGAGATCCGGCCGGCCCGCAGGGCCGCGAGGACGTCGACGATTCCGCCGGCCACCGCGTCCTGCTTCTGCGGCAGGGCGTCGGCGAAGGCGGTGAGCGTGGCGCACTCGCCGTCGCGGGTCGTGTAGTCGGCCGTCGCCGTGTAGGAGTAGCCGCCCTTCAGCCGCAGCGAGCGGAACAGCTCCTTGCCGAGCAGGTCGGCGAAGAGGACGGCTTCGGTGGAGCGCGGCAGCACGGCGGTCAGGACCACCGCGCCGTCCTCCCCGGGGAAGTACGCGGGGGTCGTCCTGTCCGTTATACACATCTCCGAGCCCACGAGACAGGCAGTAGGACACTGACGCGTCCCGAGAAGGCTCACGCGAGCCGGGCCGCGCACCGCCCCAAGCACCGCCGACGGACGCGCCCCCGCCCGGCCCACCCTCCCCGCCCCCCTCCCGCCGGCCGCAGCCCCGCCCGCCCAGCACCCCGCGCCGGACCCCGCGCCGGACCCCGCGCCGGACCCCGTGTTCGCGCCCGCCGGGCCCGCCGTCCTCGCCACCGTGCTGGCCTGCCTGGCCCTCGGCGCCGGGGTCGGGGCCCGGCCCGAGCTGGCGGTCTGGCTGCTCCTCGCACCGCTCACCGTCCTGCTCTGCCTCGTCGACCGGGCCGTGCACCGGCTGCCCGACGTACTGACCCTGCCCCTCGCCGCGCTGACCGCCGCCGCCCTCGGCGCCGCCTCCCTCTTCGGCGGCGCCGGCGGATCCTGGACCCGCGCGCTGCTCGGCGGACTCGTCCTGGGCGGCTGCTACTTCCTCCTCTTCCTCATCAACCCGCGCGGCATGGGCTTCGGCGACGTCAAGCTCGCGCTCGCCGTGGGCCAGGTGCTCGGCTGGTACGGCTGGCCCGTACTGTTCGCCGGCACCTTCACCGCGTTCGTCGCGGGCGCCGTGCACGGCCTCGCCCTGATCGCCCTGCGCCGGGCCGACCGGACGAGCCCGATCCCCTTCGGCCCGTTCATGGCCGGCGGGGCCCTCGCGGGAGTGATGTACGCGGGCCTCGGACTCGGCGCGGGCCTCGGACTCTGAGCCCGCTGCCCGAACTCCGCGCCCCCGGCTCCGGCCGTGGCCCCGCCCGGCCGGGGCAACGGCTGGCGTAGGCTGGATCGGTCCGGACCCTTGACACAGCCGAACGACACAGCCGAAAGGTGACGCACCGGTGACCGACCAGGCCGCTCTCCAGTCTGTCCTCGACCGAGCCGCCGCTGGGGGCCGGATCACCAAGGAAGAGGCGCTCGACCTCTACCGCGACGCGCCGCTGCACGCGCTCGGCCAAGCCGCCGATGCCGCGCGGCGCCTGCGCTACGCCGGTACCGAGCACATCGCGACGTACATCATCGAGCGCAACATCAACTACACCAACGTGTGTGTGACGGCGTGCAAGTTCTGCGCCTTCTACGCGGCCCCCAAGGACGCGAAGAAGGGCTGGTCCCGCGACCTCGAGGACATCCTGCGCCGCTGCGCGGAGACCGTCGAGCTCGGCGGCACGCAGATCATGTTCCAGGGCGGCCACCACCCGGACTACGGCGTCGAGTACTACGAAGAGCACTTCTCCGCCATCAAGAAGGCCTACCCCCAGCTGGTCATCCACTCCCTCGGCGCGTCCGAGGTCGAGCACATGGCCCGCATCTCCGGCGTCTCCGCCGAGGAGGCCATCAGCCGGATCCACGCGGCCGGCCTCGACTCCTTCGCGGGCGCCGGCGCCGAACTGCTCCCGGAGCGGCCGCGCAAGGCGATCGCCCCGCTGAAGGAGTCCGGCGAACGCTGGCTGGAGATCATGGAGATCGCCCACAAGCTGGGCGTGGAATCCACCTCCACCATGCTGATGGGCACCGGCGAGACCAACGCCGAGCGCATCGAGCACATCGCGATGATCCGGGACACCCAGGACCGCACGGGCGGCTTCCGCGCCTTCATCCCGTACACGTACCAGCCCGAGAACAACCACCTCAAGGGCCGCACCCAGGCGACCGTCTTCGAGTACCTGCGCATGATCGCCATCGCGCGCCTGTTCCTCGACAACATCGCCCACATCCAGGGCTCCTGGCTCACCGTCGGCAAGGAGGCGGGCCAGCTCTCCCTGCACTACGGCGCCGACGACCTCGGCTCGATCATGCTCGAGGAGAACGTCGTCTCCTCGGCCGGTGCCAAGCACCGCTCCAACCGCATGGAGATCATCGACCTGATCCGCAAGGCGGGCCGCGTCCCGGCCCAGCGCGCGACGACGTACGAGCACCTCCTCGTGCACGAGGACCCGGCGAACGACCCGGTCGACGACCGCGTCGTCTCGCACATCTCCTCCACCGCCATCGAAGGCGGCACGGCCCACCCCGAGCTGAAGCTCATCTCCACGAACTGACGCGCCCGTGCTGACGATCCACACCGCAGAACTCCTCGTCACCGGTCCCACCGGTCCGGGGTCCGCGCCGCTGCCCGGCGGCGCGGTCCTGGTCGAGGGCGACCGCATCGCCCGCGTGGGCCCGTACGAGGAGCTCGCCGCGGCCTATCCGCACGCGCGCTCCCGCCACTGGCCCGGGGTGCTGACCCCGGGGCTGCTGGTGCGCGGCGGCGACGAGCTGCTGGAGCGCACGTACTACCCGGACGACCCGTACGAGATCACCGAGCTCGGGGCCGATCCGATCACCGGCGCCGAGGCGCTCGCCGACCTGAAGATGACCGAGGCCCGCTGGGGCAACAGCGCCCGGCGGGGCACGCAGAAGCTCCTCGCGCGCGGCGTGGTCGCGTTGGCCGGGCGGATCACGGTCCCGTCGGTGCGGACCGCGGTGTCCCGCTCCGGACTCGCGATCCTGCCGCCCGCTCCGTACGAGGGCCCGGCCGCCCTCGACCCCTTCGCCGGCCGGGACGCGGCCGAGCAGGCCTTCCACGGGGTCCTGGAACCGGGCGCCCCGGCCCGGTTCGCGGCCTTCGCGGTGGCCGGCCCGGCCCAGCTCCTGGAGCAGGGCCCGACCACCTGCGTGGCCACCGTCATCGGCGGGCGGCTGCTGCACCGCCGCCGCTGACCTCAGGGGACGGCGGGCCCCTTCGCGTAGTTCCCTTGCGCGTCGAACGGCCAGGCGTTGGACCGGCAGCCCAGCAGGCCCTTGATCTGCTGCATCATCGCCGGCGCGGGCAACCCCGCTCCGGGGCAGGTCTCGTGGCCGCGGCCCAGTTCGTGGCCCACCTCGTGATTGATGATCAGCGCCCGGTACTCGGCGGGCGGACCGTCGAACTGCGGCGAACCGAGCAGCCACCGCCGGAGGTTGACCACCACCTCGTGACCGGCGCGGCAGTTCGTCTCCCCCTTCAGCTCCGCGGTCACCACCGCGCACAGCCGGTCCGTGGTGGCCGGCGTGGCTATCCGTACGGTGAACTCCACCGGCCCGGACTCCGTCAGCCGGAACGCGACCTTGGGATCGGCGGTCCAGCCGCGCCGGTCGCCCAGGACGGCGTCGAC
Organism: Streptomyces sp. ICC4; assembly: GCF_003287915.1. Classification (NCBI taxonomy): domain Bacteria; kingdom Bacillati; phylum Actinomycetota; class Actinomycetes; order Kitasatosporales; family Streptomycetaceae; genus Streptomyces; species Streptomyces sp. ICC4. Next base: position 2,891,947 of record NZ_CP030286.1, read on the forward strand.
GGCGCGCGCGGCCTCGTCCGGGTCGATGCCCGTGCCGTCCTCGGCCTCGACGCGGTAGCGCCGTACGGTGCCGGAACCGTGGACGGGGCCCGAGACGGTCGAGGCTTTGAAGGTGCCGGGCCCGGTCTCGGGGACCACGGCGGGGCCCGGGGCGGGCGGGGACGCCGCCGCGGGCGACTGCGACGGTGACGCCGGCGGCGACGGCGCGGGCACCGGCGCGGCGGGTTCGGACGACCCGGACTCCGGCACGGAGGGGGCGGACAGGTCCGTGCGCGGGTCGGCGTCCCGGGGCAGCAGCCCGGCCACCACGGCCACCGCGACGACGGCGCCCGAGCACAGCAGCAGCGGGAGCACGAACCGTGCGGGCCGGCGGCGGCCGGCGCGGCGGCGGCCTCCCCGGCGGCCTCCTCGGCGGTTGCCGCCCCGCGCGGGGGTGGTGGTGGTGGTGCGGGCGGTGGGGTGTGAGGTGTGAGGTTTCTTCATGACTGGTTCCATGATCGCGCGGAAGGGAGCTGCGCGGCGAGCCGCATCCGCTCCTCCAGCTGGTTCCCGGCGAGGGTGAGTACCTCCGCGTTCTGCTCGATCAGCCTTTTCCGGTAGGCGACTTCTACGCCCTGCCAGACGTCCGTGCGGCGGGAACGTTGCCTGCTGCCCGGATCTTGTTGCGCGGCCGTGACGGACCACGGGGGCCCCGGCGCGGCCACCAAGCGGCCCCGGCGCGGCCCCGGCGCGGCCCCGGCGCGGCCCCGGCGCGGCCACGCGCGGCCGGGGCGGGCGGGCGCGGGGGAGGGCGGGCCTGCGAGAATGGCGGTGCACCCGCCGGACCGCCCGTCCGCCCGCCTGGTCGGCGGTCCGCAGTACCCGTACCCGTACCCGAGGGGCCAACGCCAGTGACCACCGCTTCCCTGGACAAGCAGCCGCACGAAGTCGCCTCCATGTTCGACGACGTGGCGGCGAACTACGACCTCACCAACGACGTCCTCTCCCTCGGGCAGGCCCGCCTGTGGCGCAAGGAGGTCGCCAAGGCGGTCGGAGCGCGCCCCGGGCACCTGGTCCTGGACCTGGCCGCCGGGACGGCGACGTCCTCGCTGCCCTTCGCCGCGACCGGCGCGTACGTCGTCCCCTGCGACTTCTCCCTCGGCATGCTCCGCGAGGGCAAGAAGCGCAACCCCTGGCTCCCGCTGACCGCCGGCGACGCGACGAGGCTCCCCTTCAAGGACGGGGTCTTCGATTCGGTGACCATCTCCTTCGGCCTGCGCAACGTCCAGGACACCGACGCGGCCCTGCGCGAGCTGTACCGGGTCACGAAGCCCGGCGGCCAGGTCGTGATCTGCGAGTTCTCGCAGCCCACCTGGGCGCCCTTCCGGACCGTGTACACCGAGTACCTGATGCGCGCGATGCCGCCGGTGGCCCGGGCCGTCTCCTCCAACCCGGACGCCTACGTCTACCTCGCCGACTCCATCCGCGCCTGGCCCGACCAGCCGGCGCTGGCCGCGCTGCTGCAGAAGGCCGGCTGGTCCAAGGTGGCCTGGCGCAACCTGAGCGGCGGCATCGTGGCCCTGCACCGCGGTACCAAGGGGTAGTTTCCCGTGGACTACCAGGCGCTGCTGGAGCAGGTCGCGAAGGACATCGCCCCGCTGGTCGGCAGCGGGGCGCCCGCCGAGTACATCCCGGCGCTGGCGTCCGTGGACCCCCGGCAGTTCGGGATGGCCGTCGCCGACCTCGACGGCAACGTCTTCGGGGTGGGCGACTGGCGCACCCCGTTCTCCGCCCAGTCCATCACCAAGGTGTTCGCGCTGGCCCTCGCGCTCGCCGAGGGCGGCGACAGCCTGTGGGAGCGGGTCGGCCGGGAACCCTCCGGCAACCCCTTCAACTCCCTGGTGCAGCTGGAGTACGAGAACGGCATCCCGCGCAACCCGTTCATCAACGCGGGCGCGCTCGTGGTCACCGACCGGCTCCAGACGCTGACGGGCGACGCGAGCAGCGAACTGCTGCGCTTCCTGCGGGAGGAGAGCCAGAACGAGGACCTCGGCTTCGACCCGGAGGTCGCCGCCTCCGAGTCCGAGCACGGTGACCGCAACGCGGCGCTCGCCCACTTCATGGCGAGCTACGGGAACCTCGACAACCCGGTGCCGGCCCTGCTGGAGCACTACTTCTGGCAGTGCTCGATCGAGATGTCCTGCGCGGACCTGGCCCGCGCCGGGCGCTTCCTGGCCCGCCACGGCCTGCGCGCGGACGGCACGCGGCTGCTGACCCGCAGCGAGGCGAAGCAGATCAACGCGGTCATGCTGACGTGCGGAACCTACGACGCGGCGGGGGAGTTCGCCTACCGCGTCGGCCTGCCGGGCAAGAGCGGCGTCGGCGGCGGCATCGTGGCGGTCGTGCCCGGCGCGTGCACGCTGGCCGCGTGGAGCCCGGGCCTGGACCCCCAGGGCAACTCGGTGGCGGCCGTCGCCGCCCTGGACCGCTTCACCACGTTGACGGGCCTGTCGGTCTTCTGACGCGCGGGGCCCGGCCCGAGCCCCAGGACGGCGGCGGGCCGGCCCCGCGCGGCGGTGGCGCTACTCGTCCCGCAGGGTCAGCGTGTAGCGCCGGCCGTACCGGGTGCCGCCGGGGAGCGGGAACCGCTCCGCCAAGGTCATCCCCAGCCGCTCCGCGACCGCGATCGACCGCAGGTTCTCGTCGCTGATCATCGCCACCACCTCCGGGACACCCGCCTCCCGCACCCGCTCCACCGTCGCCAGCGCAGCCGCGTACGCGTACCCCTTGCCCCAAGCGGAGCGTCCCAGCCGCCACCCGATCTCGATCTCCCCGACCGGCCCCCACGCCTTCTCCGCGGGCCACGGCTGGGCCCCGGTGAAGCCGATGACCCCGCCCTCCGCGTCCAGCAGCGTCCACAGGCAGTAGCCGAGCTGGGCGTCGTGCATGCGCTGGCGCGCGGTGAACTCCTCGTAGGCCGACAGTTCGGCGGGACCTCCGAGGAACTCCATGACCTCGGGGTCGTCGAAGACGCCGTGCCACGCGCGCGCGTCCTCGTCGGTGGGCACGCGGAGCTGTACGGCGGGCAGTGGCCGGGTCGGCGAGGTGGTCATCAGGGCAGCCCTTCGGATCGTGATCTCTCTCGCTGCATAGACTGCACGTGTCTTGTGCCGTTGGGCACCCCTTATCGAGCCTTCGGGAGACCCCGCAGTGACCGAGCCCCTCTCCGAACACTCCGCGGACGTGATCGTCGTCGGGGCCGGGCCCGCCGGCTCGACCACCGCCTACTACCTGGCCAAGGCCGGACTCGACGTCCTGCTCCTGGAGAAGACGGCGTTCCCGCGCGAGAAGGTGTGCGGCGACGGTCTGACCCCGCGCGCCACCAAGCAGCTGGTGTCGATGGGCATCGACGTCTCCGAGGAGGCGGGCTGGCTCCGCAACAAGGGCCTGCGGATCATCGGCGGCGGCCAGCGCCTCCAGCTGGACTGGCCGGAGCTGGCCTCCTTCCCCGACTACGGACTCGTCCGCAAGCGCGACGACTTCGACGAGACGCTGGCCCGCCAGGCGCAGAAGGCGGGCGCCCGCCTCTACGAGCGCTGCAACGTCGGCGAGCCCGTACGCGATCCCCGTACCGGCCACATCACCGGAGTGACGGCGAAGCTCGGCGAGGAGAAGACCCCGGTCACCTTCAGCGCCCCGCTCGTCGTCGCGGCCGACGGCAACTCCTCGCGGCTGTCGCTGGCGATGGGTCTGCACCGCCGTGACGACCGCCCGATGGGCGTGGCCGTGCGCACGTACTTCACCTCGCCCCGGCACGACGACGACTACCTGGAGTCCTGGCTGGAGCTGTGGGACCGGCGCGGCGCCGAGGACCGGCTGCTGCCCGGCTACGGCTGGATCTTCGGCATGGGCGACGGCACCTCCAACGTCGGCCTCGGCATCCTCAACTCCTCCTCCGCCTTCAAGGAGCTGGACTGGCGCGAGGTCCTCAAGGCCTGGTGCGCGTCCATGCCGGAGGACTGGGGCTACACGCCCGAGAACATGACGCAGCCCATCCGCGGCGCGGCCCTGCCGATGGCCTTCAACCGCCAGCCGCACTACACCAAGGGCCTGCTGCTCGTCGGTGACGCGGGCGGCCTCGTCAACCCGTTCAACGGCGAGGGCATCGCCTACGCGATGGAGTCGGGCCAGATCGCCGCCGACGTCATCGTCCAGGCGCACTCGCGCGCCACCCCGTCGCTGCGCGAACTGACCCTGCACAGCTACCCGAAGGTCCTCAAGGAGACCTACGGCGGCTACTACACGCTGGGCCGCGCGTTCGTGAAGCTCATCGGCAACCCGAAGGTCATGAAGATCGCCACCCAGCGCGGCCTGAGCCACCCGGTGCTGATGAAGTTCACCCTGAAGATGCTGGCCAACCTGACCGACCCGACGGGCGGCGACGCGATGGACCGCGTCATCAACGGCCTCTCCAAGGTGGCCCCGAAGGCCTGACCGTTCAGCCCGGGTCGCACGGCACGAGGCCGCGCGACCCGGGCGTACATGGCTGGGCTCTCTCAGACGTTGACGATCTTCACCCTAGGGGAGCCGGGAAGTTCCTCGGCAGCCTTGCACAGCGCCGGGATGTGCGACGTGTCGGACGTGACGAGCAGTACCGGGGGTGTGCAGAGCGAGGCCGTGGCGACCACGAGTGCGTCCACGAGGCATTCGTGTCCGTCGAGGCCCGAGACGTCCAGCAGCTTTGCCGCGGCTTCCGTCACCGCGTCGGTGACCGGCTTCACGTCGAACCGGGACAGCAGGAACTGGAGCCGCTCGACGGCCTCCCCGTTTCGGCGTACTTCCAAGGGCGTCAGGGCAGAGAGTGCCACTCGTCGGCCGCTCTGCTGAGCGATCTCGATGCGCGCACGCATCCCCTCGTCGCCGTCGACGTGCAGCGAGAGCCCTTGGGCGTCCAGGACCAGCGTGCCCTCGCTCTTGGCCTTGATCTTGAGGCGCTTGCTCACCACTCCTGTTCCGCCTGCCGCCGCGCTTCGGCGGAGACGGGGCCGAAAGCCTTGCGGTCGGCCGCCACGACCTCGCGTAGCTTCTGCGCGGCGAGCCATTCCTCCAGGGCTTCGGCCACGACGGAGGAGAAGCCGCTCTTGCCGGTGCGCTCCTCGACTTCCTTGATCAACGACTGCGCCAGCGACACCGATCTCTTGCCGGCCCGCTCGGCGGACTGGGGGGCTACGTGGCTGCTCATATCTAAAACGTATCACCGCTGGTAGGAAATTTCCCGTCCGATCCTTACCCCGGTGGAACCAGGGTGGCCCCCAAGGCCTGATCCGGGGTGGAGCCGTCAAGCGGGCTGGGCCGGGGGGAGGTCTTCCGGGCGGACCGGCTGGTCGTGGGGGGTGTCGGCGGCCGGTTCGTACGGGGCTTCGGGCGCGGCGTGGACGGTGCGGATGCAGCGCGTCAGCAGGACCAGGCCGCAGATCAGCAGCGCCCCGGAGGCCGTCCAGTCGAGGCCGAGGGTGATCGGGGAGTTGGGCTTCTGCCACGGGCGGGCGGTGGTCAGCAGCCAGCCGCCCAGGGCCAGCAGGCCGAGCCCGCCGGCGGCCCGGACGGCGGTGGGGTCGGCGGCCGGGGCCGCGGCGTGGCCGGCGGGCGGCCGGGCGGCGGAGCCGTGGCCGGGGGTTTCGTCGGACGGCCTGGTGATCACGGATCACCACCTCCTGGGCTGACTCGGGCGTGCTCGCCCGGCCATCTTCGCAGGGGTGCGGCCGGTTCGGTACGGGCGCCCGCCCAGCAGACGGACACCGCAGCGGGCCCCGCACCCGTACCCCGCACCCGTACCCCGCACCCGTACCCCGCACTCCGGACCCCGCGGGCTCAGCCCGCCCCGCGGCACTTCCCGAGCGCCGCGGCGTGGTTCCGCTTGAGGTCGGCCCACTGCTCGGCGGTGGCGGCCCGGTCGTCGATCCCGCCCGTGACCGGGTCCGGGTCGGGGTACCAGGCCAGGCCCTCGGCCCGCAGGCACGTGGACTCCCGCCGCAGCGCGGCCAGCCGCTCGGGGCCGATCCGCTCGGGCTCGGGCCGCGCCGGCCGCTTCGCCGCGCAGGCCTCGTGCGCCGCCTCGTTCCACGGCCGGGTCTTGTCCTCGTACGGCATTCCGGAATCCCGGACCACGACGGGCTGGCCGTTCTGCTTCAGGCAGTCGTAGTAAGCGATTTCGGCCGCACTCGGGGGCGGACTGTCCTCGGACTTCGGTTCCCCCTTGCCGTCCCCGCACCCCGTGATCGAAAGGGAAAGGGCGAGCAAAGGGGCGAAATGGAGTGCGCGCACGAGCGGGATTCCCTAGTGGAGTTGGCGACGGAATTGGCGCGTCCGGATCGGGGCGCGGGCCCGCGAGACCGTCGGGCGATCGTAGGCAGCCGTGCCAGAGGTGAACAAGTTGGCTATGAGACAACTGTTTTGACGACCCATCAGGCCAGAAACTGCTTGCTCATGGTCGGTGACGGACTGTTGAATTCCGGCCGGGTCGAATTCTCCGGCCCGAGCCCGGTGCACCATCCGCATTTCACCCGAAGGGCAAGGAATACGTGATGAAGAAGGCGCTTCTCAAGCTGGTGGCCGGAGCCGCCACCGCCACCCTTTCCATCGGCGCCGTTCTCCTGGGAGCGGCCGGACCTTCGGTCGCATCGGCCCGGGACGGAAATCTCGAGGACCAGGAATTCGGGCTCTTCTACTACGCGGGCCGGACCGGCTGCGTCTTCGACCTGGTCACCAATGACGTGAACTTCTCCGACGACACCTTCCGGGGCGGCTGCTCCGGAAGCGGCGCGAGCGTGAACGACAACACCGAGTCCTACCGGAACCGCGACGTCTACGCCTGGAAGGTCGGCACGGACAAGGACCTGGGCGGCAACGTCGGGGAGATCCCCTCGAAGTACGAGGGCAACGCCTCCACCACCTTCAAGAACCGGATCAGCTCGGCCAAGTACACCCTCCACCCCTGATCCCGGCCACCGACGAAGGAGTTCCGCCCGATGCGCAAGCGCCTTCGCACCACCGCCCCCGCCGCCTTCGCCGCCCTCTCGGCGGCCGCGCTCCTGGCGGGCTGCGCCGCCGCCGGGGCCGCGGGCGGTGAGCCGGAGCTCGGCCCGGTCGAGGTCAATCCGCCGACGGCCGCGCTGGCCCTGCCGATGGACGCGTACACGGACACCGAGGCCGAGTCGATCCGCATGGGGCAGGTGCAGCAGCGCCTGCTCGCACGGTGCATGGCCCGGTACGGGTTCGCGTACGAGGGGCTGAAGTCGGCCGAGCCCGCCGGCGGGCGCGGAGCCGAGGACCGGCACCGCACCCTCTTCGGGGCCGCCGACCTCGCCTACGCCGCCTCCTACGGGTACGACCCGAACGCGGGCGCGGGGACCCGCGCCAAGCCCGCCGCCCCCGAGCTGACCGACAGCGCGTACGCCGTCATGAACGGCGAGCCGCGGGGCGCGGCGGGCGGGCGGGCCCCCGACGCCATGAACGAGGAGGAGGCCGCGGGCGTGGACAGCGGCCTGACGGCCGGCGGGGCCAAGGTGCCGGCCGGCGGGTGCGGCAGGGAGGCCTACCGCAAGCTGTACGCGCCGACGAAGGACAGCGTGGACCTGCTCTTCACGTTCGGGCTGGCCGGGGAGGCGCACGACCGGTCCAAGAACGACTCGCGCGTGCTCGCCGTGCTGGAGAAGTGGTCGGCGTGCATGGGCGGATCGGGCTATAGCGGGATCAAGACCCCGTACGACGTGATCGAGGAGCTCGGCCTGCAGGGAGACCAGGGCGGCCCCAAGGCCGTCAACGCGGCCAAGGCCGACGTCGCCTGCAAGCAGGAGGTGAACCTCGTCGGCATCTGGGCGGCGGTCGAGCGGGCCTACCAGGAGCGGCTGGCCGAGGAGCACGCCCAGACGCTCGCCCTGTACAAGGCGCAGCGCGAGGCCCGCTTCAGGCTGGCGGCCGAGGTCGCCTGAGGGGCCGCCAGGGCCCGGGGCGGCGCTCAGCGCCCCCGGAAGGCCCCCCAGAGCCGCAGGAAGCGGCCGGACGGCCCCGGAGCCGCAGGAAGGCCGGTACTCGACCCCGGGCGGGGGAGTACCGGCCTTCAGCGCGTCGCCGAGGGCGGCTCGGAACGCGGACGATCCCGGTGGGGGATCAGAGGACGCGGACGGCGCCGGTCGGCTTGTCGTAGCTCAGCGAGCGCTCGACGATGCCCGTGCTGGAGTTCTGCGCGCCGACGAACTTGCCGCCGCCCACGTAGACGGCGACGTGGTACGCGCTGCCCTTGGAGCCCCAGTACAGGATGTCGCCCGGCTGAAGGGCGTTCAGGGACACCGAGGTGCCGGCCGAGGACTGCGCCTGCGACATGCGCGGCAGGCTGATGCCGGCCTGGCGGTACGCGGCCTGGACGAGGCCCGAGCAGTCGAACGAGGACGGGCCGGTGCCGCCCATGACGTAGGCCTTGCCGACCTGCGCGCGGGCGAAGTTCACGATGGCGGCGGCGGAACCGGTCGCCGGGGCGGTGACGGTGCCCGTGCCCTGCGCGGAGGAGCCCTCGGAGGAGGAGGGCTTGGTCTGGAGCGAGGCGCGGGCGGTGCTGCGGTTGGCGCGCTCGGACTCGGCCTTGCGGTCCGCGTCCTCCTTCGCCTTCTGCTCGGTGTCGGCCTTCTGCTGGGCGTCGGCCTTGGCCTGCTTGGCCTCGGCGGCGGCGCCGGTGCGGGCGGTCTCCTCCAGGGCGTTGAGCTCGCCCTCGACGGCGGCGGCGCGGGTGTTCTCGGCGGCCTTGGTGACGGACGAGGAGACCTCGGCGGCCAGGTCCAGGTTGAGGACCGGCATTTCGAGAGTGGTCTCGTGCACGGGCTCGGCGGAGGGGGTGGCGCTCGCCGTGCCGGCCATGGCCAGGGTGCTGAGGACGCCACCGGCAACTCCGGCGCGGACCGCGAGCTTCGAGGCGCTGCGGCGGGGCTTCCGGTGGCTGGGTATGTGAGCGGTAAGGGACATGGGTACAACCGCTATCAGGGCGTTGCGGTTCCCTTCAAGAAACGTGGTCTGCGCCACAGTTGTGCGCGAAGGGTGCTAACCGGGCGCGTCGGACTCCTTATTGACGCCGTAACGGGCCAATCGGACACCCCGCCGCAAGGCTGTGATCATGGGGTTTTCGAAATAAGTCCGAATTGGTCCTCGGCCTACCATCCACCCGCACAGATGGCCAAGCCCCCTTTCGCTGCCGCGAATCCGGAGTGGCGCAGGTCACAGGAGTGTCACGCGATGCGGACGCTGTGACCCGGCTGTGACCCGGCCGTGAACCCGCCGCCGGGCCGGCGGGTGCCGGAGGGGGTCGCGGGCGGGCCGAGGGGCGGGTCGGGAGGCGCGTCGAGGGGTGGGCCGCCGACCGGTTCGCCGACCGGTTCGCGGGGCGGTTAGCCAACCGGTCCGCCGGGCGGTCGGCGTGCGGGCCGGCCGGGCGGTTCCGACTTAGTGAACGCGCGCACGCGTCCACTCCCGTACGCGGGGGATCCCCCGACCGGGCGACGTCGATCCCTTTATCACCACGCGCACCACCTCGCCAATTTGCGTGCAGCCACCACGGTTTGATAGGGCGACAGGCCTTCCACCTGCGACTACAGGAGCGGATGTCACCTTTGGTGATCATGTGGATGCTTCGCGTATGAAGATCACCACTCATCGGACTTCATGATCGTTCGTCAGGTGGTGGAGATCACAAACTCGTTGTTGCAACCCGTGTCGCAGATCACAGACGAGCAGGCATAAGATGCGCACCAGTCCGGCTTGTGAACTGCCTCACATGCAAGCGCTCGATCAACTCGATCACGGCGCGGTCTTCGCGGGGCGGGGCGCTCGGCGCCGGCACAGCGGTCCATACGGTCAAGGACGACTGGAAGGAGCGAGGAGCGTGAATGCGTACGCGCCCATCCTCGTGCTCGGCGCCCTCGGCGCAGGGTTTGCGATCTTCTCCGTGGTCATGGCCACGCTGATCGGCCCAAAACGGTACAACCGGGCAAAACTTGAAGCTTATGAGTGCGGCATCGAGCCCACACCCATGCCGGCCGGCGGCGGCCGCTTCCCCATCAAGTACTACCTGACGGCGATGCTCTTCATCGTCTTCGACATCGAGGTTGTCTTCCTCTACCCCTGGGCGGTCACCTTCGACTCGCTGGGGATCTTCGGGCTCGTCGAGATGCTCCTCTTCGTGCTCACCGTCTTCGTCGCCTACGCCTACGTGTGGCGCCGCGGCGGCCTGGAATGGGACTGAGGGGCTGAATTTCCATGGGACTGGAAGAGAAGCTGCCGAGCGGCTTTCTGCTGACCACCGTCGAACAGGCCGCGGGATGGGTGCGCAAGTCATCCGTCTTCCCCGCGACCTTCGGCCTGGCCTGCTGCGCGATCGAGATGATGACCACCGGAGCGGGCCGGTACGACCTGGCCCGCTTCGGCATGGAGGTCTTCCGCGGATCCCCGCGGCAGGCCGACCTGATGATCGTGGCGGGCCGGGTCAGCCAGAAGATGGCGCCGGTGCTGCGGCAGGTGTATGACCAGATGCCCGCTCCCAAGTGGGTCATCTCCATGGGTGTCTGCGCCTCTTCGGGCGGGATGTTCAACAACTACGCGATCGTCCAGGGCGTCGACCACATCGTCCCGGTGGACATCTATCTGCCCGGCTGCCCGCCCCGCCCCGAGATGCTGATCGACGCGATCCTCAAGCTCCACCAGAAGATCCAGGGATCCAAGCTCGGCGTGAACCGGGAAGAGGCCGCCCGCGAGGCGGAGGAGGCGGCCCTCAAGGCGCTCCCCATGATCGAGATGAAGGGGCTCCTGCGGTGAGCGACGACCCGGCCGTGGAGAACGGCCCCCATGCGGGCGACGGCACCAACGTGCCCGCCCCCCGCGGCACCGCCGGCCCCGAGGTGATCGGAGTCCGCAAGGGCATGTTCGGCGCCGAGAGCGGCGGCGACACCAGCGGCTACGGCGGCCTCGTGCGCACCGTGGCCCTGCCCGGCGCGAGCGCCCGCCCGTACGGCTCGTACTTCGACGAGGTCGTCGACGAGCTCGAAGGGGCGCTGGAGGAGCAGGACCTGGTCCCGGACAACGCGATCGAGAAGGTCGTCGTCGACCGGGCGGAGCTGACCCTCCACATCGCCCGCGAGCACCTCCTCCTCGTGGCGAGGACCCTGCGCGACGACCCGGCCCTGCGCTTCGAGCTCTGCACGGGCGTCAGCGGGGTGCACTTCCCGGGAGACAAGGGCCGCGAGCTGCACGCCGTCTACCACCTGCGCTCGCTCACCCACGGCCGGATCCTGCGCCTGGAGGTGTCCGCCCCGGACGCCGACCCGCACGTGCCCTCGATCGTCTCGGTCTACCCGACCAACGACTGGCACGAGCGCGAGACGTACGACTTCTTCGGGCTGGTCTTCGACGGGCACCCGGCGCTCACCCGGATCATGATGCCGGACGACTGGCAGGGCTTCCCGCAGCGCAAGGACTACCCGCTCGGCGGCATCGCCATCGAGTACAAGGGCGCCCAGATCCCGGCTCCTGACCAGCGGAGGTCGTACAGCTGATGAACACCCAGAAGGAATCGAACCACGCCTCCGCACGCGAGACCACCGAGGGCACCGTCTACACCGTCACCGGCGGTGACTGGGACGAGATCGTCCGGTCCGCGGCCCGCGCCGACGACGAGCGGATCGTCGTCAACATGGGTCCGCAGCACCCGTCCACCCACGGAGTGCTCCGCCTGATCCTGGAGATCGACGGCGAGACGGTCACCGAGGCCCGCTGCGGCATCGGCTACCTCCACACCGGCATCGAGAAGAACCTCGAATTCCGGAACTGGACGCAGGGCACCACCTTCGTCACGCGCATGGACTACCTGACGCCGTTCTTCAACGAGACGGCGTACTGCCTGGGCGTCGAGAAGCTGCTCGGCATCACCGATCAGATCCCGGACCGCGCCACCGCCATCCGCGTCCTGCTGATGGAGCTCAACCGGCTCTCCTCCCACCTGGTGTGCATCGCCACCGGCGGCATGGAGCTCGGCGCGACCACGATCATGATCTACGGGTTCCGCGACCGCGAGCTGATCCTCGACGTGTTCGAGCTCATCACCGGACTGCGCATGAACCACGCGTTCGTCCGCCCCGGCGGCCTCGCGCAGGACCTGCCCCCGGGCGCGGTCGACCAGCTCCGCGAGTTCGTCAAGACCATGAAGAAGAACCTGCCGGAGTACGACAAGCTCGCCACCGGCAACCCCATCTTCAAGGCACGCATGCAGGACGTCGGATACCTCGACCTCACCGGCTGCATGGCGCTCGGCGCCACCGGCCCGGTCCTGCGCTCCGCCGGCCTGCCGCACGACCTGCGCAAGTCCGACCCGTACTGCGGCTACGAGAACTACGAGTTCGACGTGCCGACCACCGAGTCCTGCGACTCCTACGGGCGCTTCCTGATCCGCCTGGAGGAGATGCGCCAGTCCCTGCGGATCGTCGAGCAGTGCCTGGACCGCCTGGAGCCGGGCCCGGTCATGGTCGCCGACAAGAAGATCGCCTGGCCCGCGCAGCTCGCGATGGGCCCGGACGGCCTCGGCAACTCGCTCGACCACATCAGGAACATCATGGGCACCTCCATGGAGGCCCTCATCCACCACTTCAAGCTGGTGACCGAGGGCTTCCGGGTACCGGCCGGGCAGGCCTACGCGGCCGTCGAGTCCCCCAAGGGCGAACTCGGCGTCCACGTCGTCTCCGACGGCGGCACCCGCCCCTACCGGGTCCACTTCCGCGACCCGTCCTTCACCAACCTGCAGGCCATGGCGGCGATGTGCGAGGGCGGCCAGATCGCCGACGTCATCGTGGCCGTCGCCTCCATCGACCCCGTGATGGGAGGCGTCGACCGATGACAGCCAACCCGGCAAGTCAAGGGGTGAGCCTGGGCATGCCCCAGCTGCCGGCCCCGGGATACCCGGCCGAAGTGCGCGAGCGGCTGGCGGCCGACGCCGCCGAGGTCATCGCGCGCTACCCCGACAGCCGCTCCGCGCTGCTGCCGCTGCTCCACCTCATGCAGTCGGAGGAGGGCTACGTCTCGCGCACCGGCATCCGGTTCTGCGCCGAGGTGCTGGGCCTGACGACCGCCGAGGTCACGGCGGTGGCCACCTTCTACACGATGTACCGGCGCAAGGCCTCCGGCGACTACCAGGTCGGGGTCTGCACGAACACCCTGTGCGCGGTCATGGGCGGCGACGCCATCTTCGAGGAACTCAAGGAGCACCTCGGGGTCGGCAACAACGAGACCACCCCCGACGGCAAGGTCACCCTCGAGCACATCGAGTGCAACGCGGCCTGCGACTACGCCCCCGTGGTGATGGTCAACTGGGAGTTCTTCGACAACCAGACCCCCGAGTCCGCCAAGGACATGGTGGACGACCTGCTGGCCGGCCGCCCGGTCGAGCCGACCCGCGGCGCCCCGCTGTGCACCTACAAGGAGACCGCCCGGATCCTGGCGGGCTTCCCGGACGAGCGCGCGGGCGCGGTCGAGGCGACCGGCGGCGCCGGCGCCGCCTCCCTGATCGGCCTGCGCATCGCGCGCGGAGAATCCCCGCAGCTCGGCAAGGTCGTGCACCAGCGTGCCGAGACCACGACCGAGGAGGGGGAGTGATGACGGTGACCGCTGAGATGCACGAGAACGGAACCAGCCCGGAGAAGCTGCTGGCACCCGTGCTGTCGGCGTTCTGGGACGAGCCGAACTCGTGGACGCTGGAGACCTACCGGCGCCACGAGGGCTACGAGGGCCTGCGCAAGGCGCTCGCGATGACCCCGGACGACCTCATCGCCTACGTGAAGGACTCGGGCCTTCGCGGACGCGGCGGCGCCGGCTTCCCCACCGGGATGAAGTGGCAGTTCATCCCGCAGGGCGACGGAAAGCCGCACTACCTCGTCGTGAACGCGGACGAGTCGGAGCCGGGAACCTGCAAGGACATCCCCCTCCTCTTCGCCAACCCGCACTCCCTCATCGAGGGAATGATCATCGCCTGCTACGCGATCCGGTCGGAGCACGCCTTCATCTACCTGCGCGGCGAGGTCGTGCCGGTACTGCGGCGCCTGCACGAGGCGGTGCGCGAGGCGTACGAGGCGGGCTACCTCGGCAAGGACATCCTCGGGAGCGGGCTCAACCTCGACATCACCGTGCACGCGGGAGCGGGCGCATACATCTGCGGCGAGGAAACGGCCCTCCTGGACTCCCTCGAAGGCCGGCGCGGACAGCCCCGGCTGCGTCCCCCCTTCCCTGCCGTCGAGGGGCTCTACGCCTGCCCCACCGTCGTGAACAACGTGGAGTCCATCGCCTCGGTTCCCGCGATCCTGAACAAGGGCAAGGACTGGTTCAAGTCGATGGGGACCGAGAAGTCCCCCGGCTTCACGCTGTACTCGCTCTCGGGACACGTCGTCGGCCCCGGCCAGTACGAGGCCCCCCTCGGCATCACCCTGCGCCAGCTGCTCGACATGAGCGGCGGCATCCGCCCCGGGCACCGGCTGAAGTTCTGGACCCCCGGCGGATCCTCCACCCCCATGTTCACGGACGAGCACCTCGACGTCCCGCTGGACTACGAGGGCGTCGGCGCGGCCGGATCCATGCTCGGCACCAAGGCCCTGCAGTGCTTCGACGAGACGACCTGCGTGGTGCGGGCGGTCACTCGCTGGACCGAGTTCTACGCCCACGAGTCCTGCGGCAAGTGCACCCCCTGCCGCGAAGGCACGTACTGGCTGGTCCAGCTGCTGCGCGACATCGAGGCCGGCAAGGGCGTCATGTCCGACCTCGACAAGCTGAACGACATCGCCGACAACATCAACGGCAAGTCGTTCTGCGCGCTCGGAGACGGCGCCGCCAGCCCCATCTTCTCCTCGCTCAAGTACTTCCGCGAGGAGTACGAGCAGCACATCACGGGCAAGGGCTGCCCCTTCGACCCCAAGAAGTCGACCCTCTGGGCTGACGGTCCCAAGAAGAACTCCGAGGTGAACGCATGACCGTCACCACGAACGCCCCCGCCGGTGGCGGCCAGGCCGCGGTGCCGCCCGAGAACACGGTGTCCCTGACCATCGACGGCATCGAACTGTCGGTGCCCAAGGGGACCCTGGTCATCCGGGCCGCCGAACAGCTCGGCATCGAGATCCCCCGGTTCTGCGACCACCCCCTCCTCTCGCCGGTCGGCGCCTGCCGCCAGTGCATCGTCGAGGTCGAGGGCCAGCGCAAGCCGATGGCCTCCTGCACCATCACCTGCACCGACGGCATGGTCGTCAAGACCCAGCTCACCTCCGAGGTCGCGGACAAGGCCCAGCGCGGGGTGATGGAGCTGCTGCTCATCAACCACCCGCTGGACTGCCCGGTCTGCGACAAGGGCGGCGAGTGCCCGCTGCAGAACCAGGCGATGTCGCACGGCAACGCCGAATCCCGCTTCGAGGGCAAGAAGCGCACGTACGAGAAGCCGGTCCCGATCTCCACCCAGGTGCTGCTGGACCGCGAGCGGTGCGTGCTGTGCGCGCGCTGCACCCGCTTCTCCAACGAGATCGCCGGCGACCCGATGATCGAACTCCTGGAGCGCGGCGCGCTCCAGCAGGTCGGCACCGGCGAGGACGACCCCTTCGAGTCGTACTTCTCCGGCAACACCATCCAGATCTGCCCGGTCGGCGCCCTCACCTCGGCCGCCTACCGCTTCCGCTCCCGCCCCTTCGACCTCGTCTCCTCCCCGAGCGTGTGCGAGCACTGCGCGGGCGGCTGCGCGACCCGCACCGACCACCGCCGCGGCAAGGTGCTGCGCCGCCTCGCCGCGGAGGACCCCGAGGTCAACGAGGAGTGGATCTGCGACAAGGGCCGCTTCGGGTTCCGCTACGCGCAGCGCCCCGACCGGCTCACCACCCCGCTGGTGCGCGGCACCGACGGGATCCTCGCCCCGGCGAGCTGGCCCGAGGCCCTGGAGGCCGCCGCCGCCGGACTCGCCGCCGCGCGCGGCCGGGCCGGCGTGCTGACCGGCGGCCGCCTCACCGTCGAGGACGCCTACGCCTACGCCAAGTTCGCCCGGGTCGTGCTCGACACGAACGACATCGACTTCCGGGCCCGGGTGCACAGCGCCGAGGAGGCCGAGTTCCTGGCGTCCTCCGTCGCGGGCATCGGCAAGGACCTCGGCGGCGGTGACAGGGTCGTCACCAACAGCTCGCTGGAGGCGGCCCCGGCCGTCCTCCTCGTCGGCATCGAGGCCGAGGAAGAGGCCCCCGGCGTCTTCCTGCGGCTGCGCAAGGCCCACCGCAAGCGCAAGCAGCGGACCTTCTCCCTCGCCCCGTTCGCCACGCGCGGCCTGGACAAGGCGGGCGGCACCCTGCTGGCCGCCGCCCCCGGCACCGAGCCCGAGTGGCTCGACGCCCTGGCCTCCGGGACGGGCCTGGAGGAGGGCGGCCACGCCGCCGCCGAAGCGCTGCGGCTGCCCGGCGCGGTCATCGTCGTGGGGGAGCGCCTCGCGGGCGTCCCCGGCGCGCTGACCGCCGCCGTACGGGCCGCCGCCGCGACCGGCGCCCACCTGGTGTGGATCCCGCGCCGGGCCGGTGAGCGGGCCGCCCTCGAAGCGGGCGCGCTGCCGTCCCTGCTGCCGGGCGCCCGCCCGGCCACCGACCCGCGCGCCCGCGACGAGGTCGCCACCGCGTGGGGCCTGGACGAGCTGCCGCACCGCTACGGCCGCGACACCGGCCAGATCGTCGAGGCCGCGGCGACCCGGGAACTCTCCGCCCTGCTGGTCGCGGGCGTCGAGCTCGCCGACCTGCCGGACCCGGCCCGCGCCAAGGCCGCGCTCCAGGAGGCCTTCGTGGTCTCGCTGGAACTGCGGCCCAGCGAGGTCACCGACCACGCGGACGTGGTCCTGCCCGTCGCGGCCGCCGCCGAGAAGTCCGGCGCGTTCATCAACTGGGAGGGCAGGGTCCGGCCGTTCGAGGCCGCGCTCAAGCCCGAGCAGATGACCCGCCGGCTCGCCCCCGCCGACTCCCGCGTGCTGCACATGCTGGCCGACGCGGCCGACCGGCCCATCGCGCTGCCCGACGTACACGCCGTGCGCCGCGAGCTCGACGCGCTCGGCCAGTGGGCCGGGGAGCGCGCCGCCGAACAGTCCGCGGACACCGCGCCGCTGCCCCGCCCCGGTGCCGGCGAAGCGGTCCTCGCGGGCCACCGGCTCCTCCTCGACCAGGGCCTCCTCCAGGACGGCGACGAGGCCCTGGCCGGCACCCGGCACGAGGCCAGCGCCCGCCTGTCGGCCGCCACGGCCGCCGAGACCGGCGTCAAGAACGGCGACCTCCTCGCGGTGACCGGCCTGGCCGGCTCCGTGGAACTGCCGCTGCGCGTCACCGAGATGCCCGACCGCGTGGTCTGGCTCCCGCTGAACTCCACCGGCTCCGGGGTCCTCGCCGACACCGGAGCCCGCCCCGGGGCCCTGGTCCGCATCGGCCCGGCCACCCCGGCCGACACCAGCGACTCCCCCGCGGAGGTGGGCGCGTGAACACCGTTCAGATCGCCGCCGAAGACCTCTCCCTGTTCGGCAGGGACGTCTGGTGGCTCGTCGTCGTCAAGGCGGTGTTCTGCTTCGCCTTCCTGATGGTGACCGTGCTCTTCTCCATCGTGTGGGAGCGCAAGGTCGTCGCCTGGATGCAGCTGCGCATCGGCCCCAACCGGCACGGCCCCTGGGGCATGCTCCAGTCGCTCGCCGACGGCGTGAAGCTCATGCTGAAAGAAGACCTCATCGTCAAGCGGGCGGACAAGGTCGTCTACGTCCTCGCCCCGATCATCGCGGCGATCCCGGCCTTCATGGCCATCGCGGTGATCCCCTTCGGCCCCGCGGGCAACGAGGTCTCCATCTTCGGCCAGCGCACCACGATGCAGCTGACCGACCTGCCGATCGCGATGCTCTACATCCTCGCGGTCGCCTCGGTCGGCATCTACGGCATCGTGCTCGCGGGCTGGTCCTCGGGCTCCACGTACCCGCTCCTCGGCGGCCTGCGCTCCTGCGCGCAGATGATCTCCTACGAGATCGCGATGGGCGCGGCCTTCGCTTCGGTCTTCCTCTACTCCGGGTCGATGTCGACCTCGGCGATCGTCGAAGCCCAGGCGGACCGCTGGTACATCATCCTGCTGCCGGTCTCCTTCATCATCTACGTCATCACGATGGTCGGCGAGACGAACCGCGCCCCCTTCGACATGCCGGAGTCCGAGGGCGACCTCGTCGGCGGCTTCAACACCGAGTACTCCTCCATCAAGTTCGCGCTGTTCATGCTGGCGGAGTACGTCAACATGGTCACCGTCTCCGCGGTCTCGGTCACCCTGTTCCTGGGCGGCTGGCGGGCCCCGGCGCCGATCTCCACGTACTGGGAGGGCGCCAACCACGGCTGGTGGCCGATGCTCTGGTTCGTCCTCAAGGTCCAGCTGCTGCTGTTCTTCTTCATCTGGCTGCGCGGCACGCTCCCGCGCGTGCGCTACGACCAGCTGATGAAGCTCGGCTGGAAGGTGCTGATCCCGGTCTCCGTGGTCTGGCTGATGCTGGTCGCCACCGTCCGGGCGCTGCGCAACGAGAACTACGACTTCCAGGAGATCGTGCTCTACGTCGGCGGCGCGGTCATCGCGCTCCTGCTGCTGTCCTTCGTCGTGGACCTCTTCCGCGACAAGAAGGAGAAGGCGGTCCTCGCGGACGCCGAACAGGCCGCGGCCGACGCACCCTTCGACCCGCTCGCGGGCGGATTCCCCGTACCGCCCAAGCCCGGCCAGCACCTGGCACCCGTACCGCGCAGGAGGCCCCGCAGCGAGCGGGAGCTCATTGTCAGTGGCGCGGCGAATACTGACAGTGACCGAGAGGAGGGTGCTGAGAATGTCTGACAAGTCTGACGCCGACCAGGGCGAGAAGTGGCAGAACCCGGTGGCCGGCTTCGGCGTGACCTTCAAGGCCATGTTCAAGAAGCGCCTCACCGAGCAGTACCCGGAGCAGGAAAAGACCACCGCACCCCGCTTCCACGGGCGGCACCAGCTCAACCGCCACCCGGACGGTCTGGAGAAGTGCATCGGGTGCGAGCTGTGCGCCTGGGCCTGTCCCGCCGACGCGATCTACGTCGAGGGCGCGGACAACACCGAGGAGGAGCGCTACTCCCCGGGTGAGCGGTACGGCGCGGTCTACCAGATCAACTACGCCCGCTGCATCCTGTGCGGGCTGTGCGTCGAGGCGTGCCCGACCAGGGCCCTGACCATGACGAACGAGTTCGAACTGGCCGACTCCAGCCGCGAAGCGCTCATCTACACCAAGGAGCAGCTGCTCTCCGGGCTGACCGAGGGCATGGTCGAGGCTCCGCACTCGATCTTCCCGGGCACCGATGACACGGACTACTACCGCGGGCTGGTGACCGGGGCGGCTCCCGGCACGGTCCGCCAGGTCGCCGTGTCGAAGGGCGAGTCCGCCTCCGAGACCGCGACATCCGAAAGCGCTCCCGAGGGGGTGGGGGCGTGAGCGCCATCGCCGCGGCCGCCTCGGCCACCTCCACCGGTGAGGCAGTGCAGTTCTGGGTCCTCGCCACGGTCGCCGTCATCGGCGCGCTGTCCACGATCCTGATGAAGAAGGCCGTGCACAGCGCCCTGAGCCTGGCCGGCACGATGATCATCCTGGCGGTCTTCTACCTCGCCAACGGCGCGTACTTCCTCGGCATCGTCCAGGTCGTCGTCTACACCGGCGCGATCATGATGCTGTTCCTCTTCGTCGTCATGCTCGTCGGCGTCACCGCCGCGGACTCCCTGAGCGAGACCATCAAGGGGCAGCGCTGGCTGGCCGTCCTGTGCGGACTGGGCTTCGGCGTCCTGCTGATCTCCGGCATCGCCCACGCCCGGCTCACCCAGTTCAACGGACTGGGCCGGATCAACTCCGGCGGGCACGTCGAAGGCCTGGCCACGCTCATCTTCACCAAGTACGTGTTCGCCTTCGAGCTCACCGGCGCCCTGCTGATCACGGCGGCCGTCGGCGCGATGGTGCTCACCCACCGCGAGCGCACCGAGCGCGCCGCCACCCAGCGCGAGCTCGCCGAGCGCCGCGTCCGCGAGGGCGTGCAGCTCCCGCCGCTGCCCGCACCCGGCGTCTACGCCCGGCACAACGCCGTGGACGTCGCGGGCCTGCTGCCGGACGGCACCCCCTCCGAGCTCACCGTCAACCAGACGCTGCGCGCCCGCGGCCAGATCAGGGACGTCTCCAGCCAGGCGCTGGACGACCTGAAGGCGCTGGAGCAGCGGTCGTCCGAGCGGCTCGGCCGTGAGGAGGCCTCGAAGTGAATCCGGTCAACTACCTGTACCTGTCGGCGCTGCTGTTCACCATCGGGGCGGCCGGAGTCCTCATCCGCAAGAACGCGATCGTGCTGTTCATGTGCGTCGAGCTCATGCTCAACGCCTGCAACCTCGCCTTCGTCACCTTCTCCCGGATGCACGGCAACCTCGACGGCCAGATCATCGCGTTCTTCACGATGGTCGTCGCCGCCGCGGAGGTCGTGGTGGGCCTCGCGATCATCGTGTCGCTGTTCCGTACCCGCCACTCGGCCTCGGTCGACGACGCCAGCCTGATGAAGCTGTAAGGGGTCGCTGTGGAGAACATGATCGCGCTGCTGGTAGCAGCGCCCCTGCTCGGAGCGGTGGTGCTGCTCTGCGGCGGCCGCCGCCTCGACAAGGCCGGCCACTGGATCGGCACCCTGCTCGCCGCCGCCTCCTTCGGCATCGGCCTCACCCTCTTCGCCGACATGCTCGGCAAGGGCGCCGAGGACCGGACCTTCCACCAGCGGCTGTTCAGCTGGATTCCGGTGGAGGGCTTCCAGGCCGACATCGGCTTCCAGCTCGACCAGCTGTCGATGACCTTCGTCCTGCTGATCTCCGGGGTGGGCACGCTCATCCACGTGTACTCCATCGGGTACATGGAGCACGACGAGCGCCGCCGCCGCTTCTTCGGCTACCTCAACCTCTTCGTCGCCGCGATGCTGCTCCTGGTCATCGCCGACAACTACCTCCTGCTGTACGTCGGCTGGGAGGGCGTGGGCCTCGCCTCGTACCTCCTCATCGGCTTCTGGCAGCACAAGCCCAGCGCGGCCACCGCCGCGAAGAAGGCCTTCCTGGTCAACCGGGTCGGCGACATGGGCCTTTCGATCGCCATCATGCTGATGTTCACCACCTTCGGAACCTTCGCCTTCGGCCCGGTCCTCGGCTCGGTCTCCGAGGCCGGCGAGGGCAAGCTGACGGCCATCGCCCTGATGCTGCTGCTCGCCGCCTGCGGCAAGTCGGCTCAGGTGCCGCTGCAGTCCTGGCTCGGCGACGCGATGGAGGGCCCGACCCCGGTCTCGGCCCTCATCCACGCGGCGACCATGGTCACCGCCGGCGTCTACCTGATCGTCCGCTCGGGCGCCATCTTCAACGGCGCGCCGGACGCGCAGACCGCGGTCGTCGTGGTCGGCGCCGTCACGCTGCTCTTCGGTGCGATCGTCGGTTGCGCGAAGGACGACATCAAGAAGGCCCTCGCCGGCTCGACGATGTCGCAGATCGGCTACATGATCCTGGCGGCGGGCCTCGGCCCCATCGGATACGTCTTCGCGATCATGCACCTGGTCACGCACGGCTTCTTCAAGGCCGGGCTCTTCCTCGGCGCGGGTTCGGTCATGCACGGCATGAACGACGAGGTCGACATGCGCAAGTACGGCGGGCTGCGCACGTACATGCCCGTCACCTTCGTGACCTTCGGCCTCGGCTACCTCGCCATCATCGGGTTCCCGGGCCTGTCGGGCTTCTTCTCCAAGGACATGATCATCGAGGCCGCCTTCGCGAGGGGCGGCACCCAGGGCTGGATCCTCGGCGGAGTGACCCTCCTCGGCGCGGCGATCACCGCCTTCTACATGACCCGGGTCATGCTCCTCACCTTCTTCGGCGAGAAGCGCTGGCAGCCCGACGCGAACGGACACGCGCCGCACCCGCACGAGTCCCCGAAGTCCATGACCATCCCGATGATCGTCCTGGCCTTCGGCTCGGTCTTCGCGGGCGGCTTCTTCGGCATCGGCGACCGGTTCCTGAAGTGGCTCGAGCCCGTCACCGGGCACGAGCACGGCCACCCGCCGGTCAGCGCCCTGACGGTGACCCTGGCCACGATGGTCGTCCTCGTCATCGGGGTCGCCATCGCCTGGGCGATGTACGGCAGGAAGCCCGTCCCGGTCATCGCCCCGCGCGGCTCGCTCCTCACCCGGGCGGCCCGGCGGGACCTCTACCAGGACGACTTCAACCACGT
Organism: Streptomyces sp. ICC4; assembly: GCF_003287915.1. Classification (NCBI taxonomy): domain Bacteria; kingdom Bacillati; phylum Actinomycetota; class Actinomycetes; order Kitasatosporales; family Streptomycetaceae; genus Streptomyces; species Streptomyces sp. ICC4. The sequence goes on from NZ_CP030286.1 coordinate 2,914,265, forward strand.
CGTCCTGGTGCGCGGCGGGGAGCACCTGACCCGCTCCCTCGTCTACGTCGACCACAGCCTGGTCGACGGAGTGGTCAACGGGACGGCCGCCGGAGTCGGCGGGCTCTCGGGCCGGCTGCGCAAGCTGCAGAACGGCTACGCCCGCAGCTACGCGGTCTCGATGTTCGGGGGCACGGCGATCCTGATCGCCGCGACCCTGCTGATGAGGGCGGTGTGAGATGAGTTTCCCGCTTCTGACGGTGACGGCCGCGGTACCCGCGGTCGGCGCGATCCTGACGGCGGCCGTCCCGGCCGCCCGCCGGACCGCGGCCAAATGGCTCGCCCTGTTCTTCTCGCTGGCGACCCTGGCCCTGGCCGTGCTCGTCGCCGTCCGCTTCGAGCCCGGTGGCGACCGCTACCAGCTCACCGAGTCCCACGCCTGGATCCCCGACTTCGGGCTCCGCTACGAACTGGGCGTCGACGGCATCGGGGTGGCGCTCATCGCGCTCACCGCCGTGTTGATGCCGTTCATCATTCTGGCTGGGTGGCATGACGCCGACCCGTTGGAGAACAAGAGCCAGCGCTGGCGGCCGACCCAGGGCTTCTTCGCCCTGATCCTGCTGGTCGAGGCGATGGTGATCATCTCCTTCGAGGCCACCGACGTCTTCCTCTTCTACATCTTCTTCGAAGCCATGCTCATCCCGATGTACTTCCTCATCGGCGGCTTCGGGGACCGGGCTACTTCCTCCCAGTCAGCCACTGCCGCGGCGGGCGGGTCCGATGAGAACGCGGCCGCGCAGCGCTCGTACGCGGCGGTCAAGTTCCTCCTCTACAACCTGGCCGGCGGCCTGATCATGCTGGCCGCGGTCATCGGGCTGTACGTGGTCGCAGGGAACTTCTCGCTCCAGGAGATCGCCGCCGCCCGCGCCGCGGGCACGCTCGACATGGCGACCAACACCGAGCGGTGGCTGTTCCTCGGCTTCTTCTTCGCCTTCGCGGTGAAGGCCCCGCTGTGGCCGCTGCACACCTGGCTGCCGAACGCGATGGGGGAGTCCACCGCCCCGGTCGCCGTCCTGATCACCGCGGTCGTCGACAAGGTCGGCACCTTCGCGATGCTCCGCTTCTGCCTCGGGCTCTTCCCCGAGGCCAGCAAGTGGGCCACTCCGGTGATCCTGGTCCTGGCCCTGATCAGCATCGTCTACGGCGCGCTGGTCGCGGTCGGGCAGCGCGACATCAAGCGGCTGATCGCCTACGCCTCGATCTCGCACTTCGGCTTCATCGTCCTCGGCATCTTCGCGATGACCTCCCAGGGCCAGTCGGGCGCGACGCTCTACATGGTCAACCACGGGATCTCGACGGCGGCGCTGATGCTGGTGGCCGGCTTCCTGATCTCGCGGCGCGGCTCGCGCCTCATCGCCGACTACGGCGGCGTGCAGAAGGTGGCCCCGGTCCTCGCCGGCACCTTCCTGATCGGCGGGCTGGCCACCCTGTCGCTGCCGGGGCTCGCCCCGTTCGTCAGCGAGTTCCTGGTCCTGGTCGGCACGTTCGCCCGCTACCCGGTCGCCGGCATCATCGCCACCTTCGGCATCGTGCTGGCCGCCCTCTACACGCTGGTCCTCTACCAGCGCACCATGACCGGCCCGCTGAAGGAGGAGCTCCGCACCATGCCGGACCTGCGCCTGCGCGAGGTCCTGGTCGTCGCCCCGCTGATCGCCCTGCTGATCGGGCTGGGCGTCTACCCGAAGCCGCTGACCGAGATCGTCAACCCGGCGGTGGAGCACACCATGTCGGACGTGAAGCAGACGGACCCGAAGCCCGAGGTGGGCGTCGTGGCCGAGCACGCCGAGCACGCCAAGAAGGGGGAGGCGGCGAAGTGAGCACCGTGACTGCTGCCCAGAACCTGCTGCCGACACTGGCGGCAGCGGCGCCGATCGACAAGATCCCGGCGCCGCACATCGAGTACGCCCAGCTCTCGCCCACGCTCATCGTGCTGGGAGCGGCGATCATCGGAGTCCTCGTCGAGGCCTTCGTCCCGCGCAAGGCGCGCTACTACACGCAGGTGTTCCTCGCCGTCGCCGCGCTGGCCTCGGCCTTCGCGGCGGTGGTGGGGCTCGCCGCCGGCGGGTACGGATCCACCAAGGCGCACATCGCGGCCATGGGGGCCGTGGCCGTCGACGGCCCGGCGCTCTTCCTGCAGGGCACCATCGTGCTGGCCTCGATCGTGGCGATCTTCACCTTCGCCGAGCGGCGCCTGGACCCGGCCGCCCACGGCAACCGGGTGGACTCCTTCGCCGCCCAGGCGGCGTCCGTACCGGGCAGCGACAGCGAGAAGGAAGCCGTCAAGGCGGGCTTCACCACCACCGAGGTCTTCCCGCTCGCCCTGTTCGCGGTCGCCGGAATGCTGATCTTCCCCGCGGCCAACGACCTGCTGACGCTGTTCGTGGCCCTGGAGGTCTTCTCCCTCCCGCTGTACCTGCTCTGCGCCGTCGCCCGCCGCCAGCGGCTGATGTCGCAGGAGGCCGCCGTCAAGTACTTCCTGCTCGGCGCGTTCTCCTCCGCCTTCCTCCTCTTCGGCATCGCGCTCCTGTACGGCTACGCGGGCTCCGTCTCGTACGCGGTCATCGCGGAGGTCGTCGACGGCACCGTCGCGAACGTCGATCCGGCGCTCGCCGGCACCATGGGCAACGACGCGCTGCTGCTGATCGGCGGCGCGCTCATCCTGATGGGCCTGCTCTTCAAGGTCGGCGCGGTCCCCTTCCACATGTGGACCCCGGACGTCTACCAGGGCGCTCCGACGCCGGTCACCGGCTTCATGGCGGCGGCGACGAAGGTGGCCGCCTTCGGCGCCCTCCTGCGCCTGCTGTACGTGGTGCTGCCGGGCCTGCGGTGGGACTGGCGGCCGGTCATGTGGGGCGTCGCGATCGTCACGATGCTCGCGGGCGCGGTGATCGCCGTGACCCAGACCGACGTCAAGCGGCTCCTGGCCTACTCCTCGATCGCGCACGCCGGTTTCATCCTGGCCGGTGTGATCGCCACCTCGGCGGAGGGCGTCAAGTCCGTCCTCTTCTACCTGGGCGCGTACTCCTTCGTGACGATCGGCGCGTTCGCGGTGGTCACCCTGGTCCGCGACGCGGGCGGCGAGGCGACGCACCTGTCGAAGTGGGCGGGCCTCGGCCGTCGTTCGCCGCTGACGGCGGCGGTCTTCGCGGTCTTCCTGCTCGCCTTCGCCGGCATCCCGCTGACGTCGGGCTTCTCCGGCAAGTTCGCCGTGTTCAAGGCGGCGGCGGAGGGCGGCGCGGGAGCGCTGGTCGTGGTCGGTGTCATCTCGTCCGCGATCGCCGCGTTCTTCTACATCCGGGTGATCGTCCTGATGTTCTTCAGCGAGCCGAAGGCGGACGGCCCGACGGTGGCCGTCCCCTCCCCGCTGACGATGACGACGATCGCGGTGGGCGTGGCGGTGACGCTGGTCCTGGGCGTGGCCCCGCAGTACTTCCTGGAACTGGCGGGCAGCGCGAGCACGTTCGTCCGCTGACCGTACCGAGCACGCCGAAGGGCCCGGCCCCCCCGTGGAGGGGGCCGGGCCCTTCGGCGTGCGGGCCTGGTCGTCCTAGTGGCCGCCGTGGTCGTGCTCGGCGGCGGGCTTCTCCGGGGTACCGGGCTTGGCGGGGCAGGTCAGGGCCGGGTTCCAGTTGTGGAAGCGGCCGGCCGGATTGTCCTCGTACGCCCACAGGTGGAGGTCGTAGTGCTTGGGCATGCCCGCCCAGTGGCCGGGCATGGGGCCGTCGAACGGCAGCCCGAACATGCTCGGCCGGTCGTCGGTGGTCTTCAGGTCCTGGTCCCGGTCGGTGGACATCCACTCCACCGTCTGGAGCTTGCGGCGGCCGTGGCGGTCCTTCGCGGTGCTGTAGAGGAGCGCGGCCGGTTTGGCCGGGTCCGTCGAACCCCAGTTGGCTTCCTTGACGTAGTGGTAGCCCATGGTGCCCACCCCGAACGGGTTGGTCATGCACTCCTGGCCGTGCGGAAGGTAGCCGTCCTTGATCGCCGCCCGCTCGTCGACGTACTTGGCGGTCACCGCCATCGCCGTCGCCATGTCCCGCATGGCCTGGCGGTTGCGCGGGTCGGGCGCGGGCCCGTCGACCCCGTGGGCCGGGGCGACGGCGGACAGGCCGAGCGATATGGCGGCCGCGCAGGTCAGGAAGGCCTTGCGGGGGCGGAGGGACATCGGGGCTCCTGCCGTTCGGGGACTTTGGTCCACCATCCCGGCGCCGCGGCGGGCCCGCATGCGGCGTGCCTCCGAACGGGGGTCCGGGGGCGGGCCGGTCAGGCCGGACGGGTGGTTCCCGGGCGGCAGCGCACGTCCGGGTTGTAGAGCGCGAACCGGCCGCTCGGGTTCTCCTTCCACAGCCAGACGCGCAGGGTGTAGTGGGCGGGCTGGCCCGGGAACTTTCCGGGGATCGGCCCGTTGAACGCGGCCCCGAAGAGGTTCGCGGGGCGGTTCGGACCGGTGGAGGTCCACTCCAGGGCGACGAGCCTGCGGCTGCCCCGGACGTCGTCCTCGTAGATCAGGGCGGTGGGCTTCGAGGGGTCGCGGGAGTCGTCGTGGGCGTGGTTGAAGTGGGGGTAACCGAGCCCCCCGGCCCCGGGCTTGCCGGGGACGCAGTAGGTGTCGGGCACGTAGCCGGCGGCGGTGGCGGTACGGGTGTGCTGGTACTTGGCGGTCGCGCGGTACGCGGCGGCGAGCTGGAGGGAATCGGCCGGTGCCGGTGCCGGTGCCGGTGCCTGCGGCGCGAGGGCGGGGGCGGCGCCGGCCAGGGCCAGGGCGGCCAGGGCCAGGAGGCCGGCAACAGGGATCATCCCCGCAGCCTGCGCTCCGGCTGCCGCCCCTGCCAGACGACTGACCCGACGAGCCGCCCCCCAACCGGGTCGGGCCGGTGCAGCCCCGCCGGCGCGCCCGGAGCCCCTCCCGGCCCCTCCCAGCCCCGCCGGCGTTGGAGGCGCGGGTCCGGGCCGGCCCGGGGAACGGTGGAAGGGTGGGTAGGGGACGAGCCCCGCGCAGCGGAAGCCCGGTGGTCGTGCGCGGCGCCGCTGTTGCGGCCGGCGCCGTAGTCGGCGGCGAGGGCGTCCTCCAGGGGGAGGACGCCGCTGGGGTAGCCGCCCGCCAGGATCTGGTGGAAACGGTGGGGTGGGGGGAAGATCCGCCACCCCGCCGTTTCCGGTCGTCCAGAGGTGTGGACGCGGCGTCACATCACTGCGCGGCGCCCACGATGCGGCCGGTGACCTCGCCGAGGCCCACACGGGTGCCGTGGGCGCCCGGCGCCCAGGCGGTGAGGGTGACGGTGTCCCCGTCCTCCAGGAAGGTGCGCTTGCCGTCCGTGAGCTCGATGGCGTCGCGGCCGTTCCAGGTGAGCTCCAGCAGCGAGCCGCGCTGGCCGGTCTCCGGGCCGCTGACGGTGCCCGAGCCGTAGACGTCGCCGGTGCGCAGGGAGGCGCCGTTGACGGTCATGTGGGCGAGCTGCTGGGCGGCGGTCCAGTACATCGACGCGAACGGCGGGTGCGCCACCTCCTGCCCGTTGATGGAGACGGTGATGTGCAGGTCGAAGCCGCCGGGGCGCTCGGCGGCGGCGTCGTCCAGGTAGGGCAGGAGCGGGAAGTCGCGGGCGGGCGGGGTGACACGGGCCCCGTCCAGGGCCTCCAGCGGGGTGACCCAGGCGGAGACGGAGGTGGCGAAGGACTTGCCGAGGAAGGGGCCGAGCGGCACGTACTCCCAGGCCTGGATGTCGCGCGCGGACCAGTCGTTGAGCAGGAACAGGCCGAAGACGTGGTCCTCGAAGTCGCCCAGGGCCACCGGGCTGCCCAGCTCGGAGGGGGTGCCGACGACGAAGCCGACCTCGGCCTCGATGTCGAGCTTGACGGACGGCCCGAAGACGGGCGCCGGGTCGGCGGGCGCCTTGCGCTGCCCGGAGGGGCGTACGACATCGGTGCCGGAGACGACGATCGTCCCGGCGCGGCCGTGGTAACCGATCGGCAGGTGCTTCCAGTTGGGGGTCAGCGCGTCGCCGTCCGGGCGGAACATCTGCCCGACGTTGGTGGCGTGGTGCTCGCTCGCGTAGAAGTCGACGTAGTCGGCGACCTCGTACGGGAGGTGCAGCACGACCTCGTCCAGCGGCAGCAGGTGCGGCTCCACGGCGGGCCGGTGGCCGGGGTCGGTGACCCAGGCGGTCAGCGCGCGGCGCACGTCGTGCCAGGCGGTGCGGCCCGCGGCGAGCAGCGGGTTGAGCGTGGGCTGTCCGAGCAGTCCGGTGTACGGGGACCCGAGCGCGGCGGCGGCCGCCCCCGCGTCGAGCACGTGGCCGCCGATGCGGACGCCGATCCGGCGCCGGGCCTCACCGGCGGTGGAGAACACGCCGTAGGGGAGGTTGTGCGGCCCGAACGGGTCGCCCTCGGGAACATCGAGGGGGCTCTGCTGGGGCATGGGGTACTGCCTCGCTTTCGACGCGGTCCGGGGGTGTCCCGGGAGCTTGTTGACACGTTACGGGGCTGGTGGGGCGTGCGGGAGGCCGGATTCGGGCACTATTTGTAGGACTTGTCCGAGCGGGTCCGTATCCTTGAACCCGTGACTTCCGCCCTCCCCTATGCACTCGTGGCCACCGACCTGGACGGGACTCTGCTGCGCGCCGGAGACACCGTCTCGGCCCGCTCCCACACCGCTCTCGCCGCCGCCCGTGCGGCCGGCGCCCGGCACATCATCGTGACAGGCCGCCCCGTCCCGCAGGTCCGCCACGTCCTGGACGGCCTCGGCTACACGGGGCTCGCGGTGTGCGGGCAGGGCGCGCAGGTCTACGACGCGGCGGCCGGGCTGCTGCTGCACTCCGTGGCCATGGACCGGGAGCTGGCCGAGGTCGCGCTCGGGAAGATCGAGGCGGAGGTCGGGGAGGTCTACGCGGCGGTCAACCAGGAAGGCCTCGACGCGGAGATGCTGATAGGGCCGGGCTACCGGATGTGGCACCCGCACCTGCCGACGGTGCGGGTGGCGCGGCGGTCCGACCTCTGGGCTTCGCCGATCAACAAGGTGCTGCTCCAGCACCCGCGGCTGTCGGACGACGAGCTGACGGCGGTGGCCCGTTCGGTCGTCGGGGACCTGGTCAACGTCACGATGGCCGGGGAGCACACGGTCGAGCTCCAGCCGCCGGGCATCGACAAGGCGAGCGGGCTGGCGGTGGCGGCGTCGCTTTTGGACGTCACCGGGTCGTCGACCATCGCCTTCGGCGACATGCCGAACGACATCCCGATGTTCGCGTGGGCGGGCCATGGTGTGGCGATGGCGGGGGCGCACCGGGAGCTGTTGGCCGTCGCGGATGAGGTCACGCTCTCGAACGAGGCGGATGGTGTCGCGGTGGTGCTGGAGCGGGTCTTCGCCTGAGGGTCGGCTGCCGGGGACCAGTCCCCGGACCCCTGCGCCTCAAACTCCCCCAGCTACCGCTGGGAGGGGCCCCCGGGCGGGCTGGATGTGGCCGGCGCGGGCGTTTGTGTGTACGTGGCGGGGTGGGTCGGGGCGCCCACGGAACTCCCCCCGGAGGGCTGCCGCTGGTGACTCCCTGGCCGGCCGCCTCCGCGGCGGCCGCCCCGGGGGCCGCCGGCGTACCGCGGCCGCCGGGCACGGTGCGGCTCAATCCCGGATCCGCGGGCCGCGGTCCCGCAGCATGGAGGGATGAGCGAGACTGAGTTCACCTACACCCTGTACGTCCAGGCCGACCCCGCCCGGGTGTGGCAGGCCCTGACCGAGCCCGCGTTCACCCGCCGCTACTGGGGGCTCGGGTTCGAGACGGACTGGCGGGTGGGATCGACCATGGACTGGGTCGAGCGCGGGGCTCGGACCAGCGATCCGGAGCAGGTGGTCCTGGAGTGCGTGCCGCACCGGCGGCTCTCCTACACCTGGCACACCTTCACCCCGCAGTGGGCGGCGTCCGCCGGCATCTCCGAGGAACTGCGCGCCCGACTGGCGGGCGAGCGGCGCACGAAGGTGACGTACGAGATCGAGCCGGTCGGCGACACGCTCGCGCGGCTGACCGTCCTCCACGAGAACTTCGAACCGGGCGGCACGCTCCTGGGCATGTGCAGCCGGGCCTGGCCGATGCTCGCGTCCAGCCTCAAGACCCTCCTGGAGACCGGTGCTCCGCTGCCGGAACAGGGCCACACGAGCGAACAGGGCTCCGGCGGCTACGAATCCCACGACGCGCAGGGCTGACGGCGGACGGCTGATGCTCCGGTGCCACCCTCACGCTTCGGTGCCACCCTGACCGCCGACCGTTCACCGGGGTCGTGTGGAATGGCCGCATGGGGAGAGACGACTACCGGATACCTCAGGAGGCAGCCCGGTGAACGAGGCCGAGGACACGTCCGAGGAGGACGTGCCGTCCGAGCACTGGCGCTACGCCCGGCACCTGGAATCGCTGGCCGCCGCCTCCGGCGAGCCGGAGGAGGCCGAAGTCGTGGCCGCGGTCCTGCGCGACCCGGATCCGGTGATGGCCGAGAGCGCGGTCGTCACCCACCTGGACCGGCGGGCGGTGCGGCTGCTGGCCGACGATTCCTTCCCCGCCTGGGCGCAGGCCATGGGCGCGGCCCTCGGCGGCCGCACCTTCGCGGCCCGCCGGCTGCGGGAGTGGACCCTGCTGAAGGCGGTCACGCGGGGCGAGCCCTGGTCCCGGGAGGAGCTCCTGGAGTCCTCTGACTGGTGTCAACGCACGGCATCCCAGTCCCTGCACGTGGAAGAGGCCCTGCGGCTGCTCGCTGCCGAAGGCCGTACCCGCCGCGTCCGCAACGCGGCGGCCCAACGGCTGCTGCGGCGGGCCTCCGTCACCTAGCGCCGTGACCGTACCTAGTGCTGTGACCCCGGGGTGCGGTCTGCGCACCCCGGGGTCACGGTCGCGGACCGGGGTCCGCTACTTCGTGCCGCGCCGCACCCGGGCCGCCGCGCGGGCCTCCGCGGCCTGCCTCGCCTCGATGGTCTTGCGGGACTCCTTGCCCTTCCCGGGCCGCCCGGGCCGGGTGCCGATCCCGCGGAAGCCGAGGTCCGTGCCCGAAGGCCGGCCCTTGGCGTCGGTCGCGGCGGCGCCGGCCAGCGGGACCCCGGACGGGGCCTTCGCCCCGGTGATCCGGCTCAGGGCCGCCTCGCCGGAGCGGACCTGGGTGATGGTCGGCCGGATCTTGGCGTCGGCCATCAGCCGGACGATGTCGCGGCGCTGGTTCGGGGTGACCAGGGTGACGACCTTGCCGGACTCGCCGGCCCGCGCCGTGCGGCCGCCCCGGTGCAGGTAGTCCTTGCTGTCGGCCGGCGGGTCCACGTTGACCACGAGGTCGAGGTCCTCGATGTGGATGCCGCGCGCGGCGACGTTGGTCGCGACCAGGACGTTCAGCAGGCCGTCCTTGAACTGCCCGAGCGTCCGGGTGCGCTGCGGCTGCGACTTCCCGCTGTGCAGCCCCTCGGCCCGTACGCCCATGGCCCGCAGGTGCTTCACGAACTGGTCGACGCCGTGCTTGGTGTCCAGGAACATCAGCACCCGGCCCTCGCGCGCCGCGATCTCGGTCGCGGCCGAGACCTTGTCGGCCGCGTGGATGTGCAGCACGTGGTGGTCCATCGTGGACACCGAAGCGGACTGCGGGTCCACGGAGTGCCCGACGGGGTCCTTCAGGTACCGCTGGACCAGCTGGTCCACGTTGCGGTCCAGGGTGGCGGAGAATAGCATCCGCTGGCCGGCGTGGTGCACCTGGTCGAGGATCTCGGTGACCTGCGGCATGAACCCCATGTCGCACATCTGGTCGGCCTCGTCGAGGACCACGATCTTCACGCGCTCGAGGTGGACGTCGCGCCGCCCGATCAGGTCGCTGAGCCGCCCGGGGGTGGCCACCACGATCTCCGCGCCGGTGCGCAGCGCGCCCGTCTGCTTGCCGATCGACAGGCCGCCGACGACCGTGGCCATGCGCAGCTTGAGGGCCTGCGCGTACGGGGCCAGGGCCTCGGTCACCTGCTGCGCCAGTTCGCGCGTCGGTACGAGGACCAGGGCGAGCGGCCGCTTCGGATCTGCCTGCTGGCCCGCCGTGCGGGCGAGCATGGCCAGGCCGAAGGCGAGCGTCTTGCCCGAGCCGGTGCGGCCGCGGCCCAGGATGTCGCGGCCCGCGAGGGAGTTGGGGAGGGTCGCCGCCTGGATGGGGAAGGGCTCCGCCACTCCCTGGTCGGCCATCGTCGTCACCAGCTCAGGGGGCAGGCCGAGCTCCGAGAAGGCCTCGACCGGCGGCAGCGCCGGCGTGGTCGTCCGGGGCATGGAGTACTCGCCCTGGGGGCCGAGGGTCCGGGGGGTCTTGCCGCCGCCCTTCGCACCGCCCTTCGAGCCTGCCTTGGCTCCGGCCTTGATGCCGAAGCGCCCATGAGCTGACGGGTTCTTCATGCAGAACCTTCCGTGAGACGTGCAAGACGTATAAGACGTACAAAACGTTCGAGAATGCGACGTGAACGTCGCGAAAATCGCGAAAAGGCAAATTTTACCATCGGGTCTAAGGGGTGACGGGCCCGAGTTCGCCGGCCCGCACGCGGTCCAGATGGGCGGTGACCTCGGCCGTCGCCCTCCCGAACCAGTCCGCGATGACGGCGACCTCATCGGGGGAGTACTCGGCGAACACCGCGCCGAGCCGTGCGTAGAAGGGCTCGTAGACGGCGAAGACCCGGGCGGCGGCGGCCGGGTCGGCGACGACCCGCACCCGGCGCCGGTCGGCGGGGTCGGGCTGCCGGCTCGCGTACCCGGCGCGCTCCAGGCGGTTGAGGACCCCGGTCACGGCTCCGGTGGTGAGGTTCGTGAGCTCGGCGAGGTCGCCCGCGCCGAGAGGGCTCTCCCCGGCGCCAAGGATGTGGCCCAGGCAGGTGAGGTCCGTGACGTTCAGCCCCAGCAGCTGCGCCACCTCCTGCTGGCCGATGATGCCGAGGGCGACGTACCGGTCCATGCGCGAGAGCGCCTCCTGGACCGTGGCCGCGGGGCGGGGCTTGCCCTGCACGCGGATACTCCTTAGCATCTAAATTACTTAGCTCGTGAGATAAATGGCTTTCTCCGTGAGAGAACGCCTTGCGAGCCTACTGAACGCAGGGGAGAACGATGAGCGCTCACGGCCATGTAGACCTCGGCCACACCCTGGCCGGCTGGACCGGTACGGCGATCGCCCTCGTGGGCTGTACGGCGGCCGGCGCGGCCCTGTGTGCGTCCTGGGCCCCCGGCATCTGGATCGGCCTCGGGATCGTCGCGGTCGCGGGGCTCGCCACCTGGCTGCTCCACCTCGCCGGCTGGGGAAAGCCGAGCGGCCCCCGCCCGGAGGACCAGTGGGACTGGCGGGTCCGCGACACCGTCGCGCACGGCGGCCATGCCGACTGCCTCGGCTGCCGGGTCAGCGGGGCGCGCCGGGCCCTCGCGGCAACCCCTCGGTCCCGGTCCGCCGCGTCGTTGCCCGCCGCGGACAGCGGCGCCTGAAGGCCCGTACGGAGGCCGCTCCCCCTTTTCACGGACGGGGCGGAGAAAAGTTCGAATATCCGGAAGCACCCCGGTTGGCCGCGCTTGGCGTGTGCTCGGGCCGATCAATGGGCAGGATCGGGTCCGGCCGCGTGTGCGGCCGGTGGAACGTTGTGAAGGATCAGTACAGATGGCAACTGGCATCGTGAAGTGGTTCAACTCCGAGAAGGGGTTCGGCTTCATCCAGCAGGACGACGGTGGCCCCGACGTGTTCGTGCACTTCTCCGCAATCCAGACGACCGGCTTCAAGGAGCTGGCGGAGGGCGCGAAGGTCGAGTACGACGTGACGCAGGGGCCGAAGGGACCCCAGGCGGAGCAGGTGGTCGCCATCGGCTAGTGCTGTGACCGGAAAGGCTCACCGGGTCACAGCACTGCCGCCACTTCACGAGCCCGGTCCGTGACCGTGGGCCCCGCCGGCCGCGCCGGCGGGGCCCACGCACGTCCGGACCGGCAGGTAGCGTGGGCCCGATGATGACGGGCACGCCGGACACCCGGCTGATCGTGCTGCGCGGCAACTCCGCCTCGGGCAAGTCCTCCGTCGCGGAGGCGATCCGCGACCGCCACGGCCGGGGCGTCGCCCTCGTGGGCCAGGACAATCTGCGGCGGGTGGTCCTGCGCGAGCGGGACGCGCCCGGCGCGGCGAACATCGGGCTCATCGGCAGCGTGGCCCGCTACGGGCTGGACCACGGCTTCCACGTGGTCGTCGAGGGGATCCTCCACGCGGACCGCTACGGCCCCATGCTCGACGCCCTGCGCCGGGCCCACCGGGGGCGGACGCACTTCTACTACCTCGACGTGCCCTTCGAGGAGACCCTTCGCCGCCACGCGGGCAAGCCCGGGGCGGGGGAGTACGGCGAGGCGGAGATGCGGGAGTGGTACCGGCCGCTCGACCTGCTGCCCGGGGACTGGGAAACGGTCGTCGGCGCCGCGGACTCGCTGGAGGGCACCGTCGCCCGGGTCATGGAGGAGACCGGCCTGAGCGACCTCAGTGGCCACGGGAAGGCCTGAGCGGCCAGCGGAAGGCCTGAGCGGGCGCCGAGCCCGAGGCGGGCGACCGGGCGCGGGCGCCCCCGCTGGTGCCGTGGCCGGCAAGGTGCGCCGGCCACGGCACTACCCGGCCCGGTGCAGGGCGCCGAGGAGCGGCCAGATCCGCTCCGCCAGTTCGGCCGGGTCCGCCAGGTCCGCCGGGAGGCCGCCGTGCAGCCAGTCCGCGAGGACGGCGGTGAAGGTGGCGGCCACCGCCGAGGCGACCAGGTCGGGGCGGGGCGCTCCCACCGCCGCGCGTTCGGCGCGGCTGCGGGCGCGCAGTTCCCGGTACAGGCGCTCGCCGAGCGGGCCCCCGCCGCCCGGCAGGAGCAGCGTGCGGTAGAGCGGGGAGCGCTCGGCCGCGCCCGCGAGGAAGTCGGCGAGCGCGCGCGGCGGCCGGGCCGGCGGGAGCGCGGCGGGGTCGTCCTGCCAGGCGTGCAGGGCGTCCACGGCCGCGTGCACGACCTCGGCGCACGCGTCCACCGCGAGCGCGGTGAGGTCCTCGTAGTGGAGGTAGAAGGTGGCGCGGCCGACGCCCGCCCGGCGGACCACCGCCGAGACGCCCACCTCGCCGAGCGGCCGCTCCGCGCACTCCGCGAGGAGGCTCTCGCGCAGCCGCGCCTTGGTGCGGGCGGTCCGGGGATCGGTGCGCGGGACGGCGGCCGCGGCGGAGGGTGCGGCCGCCGCGGCGGATGCCGGATGCGCGTCGGGTGCAGGCTCCGCGATGGCCGCCGGCTCCGCGTCCGGCCGGCCGGGCGTCACGCGGCGAGCAGCGCCGCGCCCAGGGCGAGGGCGCCGGGCAGGGCCTGGGCGATCAGGATCCGGCGGTTGGCCGTCGCGGCCCCGTACACCCCGGCGACGATCACGCAGACGAGGAAGAAGATCTGCGTGGCGAGCGAGTCGATGACGAGCGACCAGACCAGGCCGGCGGCGAGGAAGCCGTTGTACAGGCCCTGGTTGGCGGCGAGCGGGGCGGTCAGGCGGGCGGTGTCGGCGTCGAAGCCGGACAGCGCCCGGCCGGGCGGACGCTGCCACAGGAACATCTCCAGGACCAGGAAGTACGCGTGGAGCGCGGCGACGAGGCCGATGAGGATCGATGCGACCGTGTGCACGGCCACCTCCCTGGGTGGGGGCGAGCGAGGCCGGTCCGTCCGACTTCCTGGACAACTGTACAGGAAGTTCCGTCGCGGCCGGCGGTCCGCGGCGCGGCTACGCTGACCGCATGACTGCGCTCGTATATGAAGACTTCGCCCCCGGACGCCACCGCGAGGCCACGCTGATCCGGCACGCGCTCGGCAGCGTGCACGATGAGGCCCTGGTCGCGGGCCTGGCGGGCGGCATCGGCTTCATGTACTTCGTGTTCGAGTACGCCGGCCGCCCGCCGATGCCGACGATCGTCGCCCAGGCCCACCCCGACCCCTGGGTCCAGGTCGCCCTCGGCCGCCTGAACATCCCGTATGAGGCCACCCGCAGCGCCAAGCCGCGCTGGAACCGGGTCGAGGCCGCGCTCGACGCGGGCGCCCCGGTGTTCTGCACGGTCGACCGGTCGGGTCTGCCCTGGCACCGTCCCGCCCCGATGGCGGAGCTGGCCGCCGCCGATCCGTACGTGGTCGTCGTCGTCGGCTACGACGGGGACACCTACTACGTCGAGGACGGCGCGGACGGGGCCGAGACGCCGTACGCGATCGGCCGGGAGGAGTTCGGCGCCGCCTGGTCCGGGCACAAGAAGGGCCGCCACCAGATGGTGGTGACCACCGGCAAGCCCGCCGCCGAGCCGGACCTCGACGCGGCGATCGCCGCGACGGTCTCCCGGCTCACCGGGCCCGTGCTCGGCAACCACTTCGACGTCAACTTCGGCTTCTCCGGCATGGAGAAGTTCGCCGCGCAGCTGCGCGACACCACGACCAAGACGGGCTGGGAGCGGCGGTTCGCCACCCCCGAGGCCTTCGCGGTGGGCGCCGGGCGGCTGCACTCCTGCCTGGAGGAGGAGTGGACCGCCCCGGGCGCCACCCGGCCGCTGTACGCGGACTTCCTCGACCTGGCCGGCCACGCGGAGGCGGCGGGCCTCTTCCGGGAGTCCGGCCGGCAGTGGTCGGGGCTCGCCGAACTGGCCCGTACGGCCGACCCGGAAGCGGACGCCGCCGGGCGGCGGGCGCTCTTCGACGCCTGCGCGGAGCTGGTGGACGGCGCGCTGGCGCTGGAGCGCGAGGCGGTCACCTCGCTGCCGGCGCCCGCCGAGGCCCCCGCCGAGGCCCCCGCCGGGTAGTCGGTCGGGCGGGCAGCCGGCCGGGGGTCGGTTCCGTCAAAAGTGGAATCGCTCAATTTTTGCCTCGGTACAACCTGCGGGCGTACGGTGGACAAATCGTCCCCGAACACCGCTAAGGGCCTGCACCGCGTATGGAAACGACCCTCGTCCTGATCGTCGGCGTCATCAGCATCGTCGCCGTCGCCGCCTTCTCGAAGCGGCTCGGGCTCGCCGCCCCGCTGAGCCTGGTGGTCGTCGGCATCGCCCTCAGCTTCGTCCCGGGCGTGCCGGTGCTCGCCATCCAGCCGGAGTGGGTCCTCGCCGGCGTGCTGCCTCCGCTGCTCTACTCGGCGGCGGTCAACATGCCCGCCTCCGACTTCCGCCGCAACCTCGGCGCCATCACCGGCCTCGCGGTCCTGCTCGTCGCCGTCACCACCCTCGGCGCGGGCTGGCTCTTCCACTGGCTCATGCCGGGGCTCGGCTGGCCCGCCGCCTTCGCCCTCGGCGCCGTCGTCAGCCCCACCGACGCGGTCGCCGCCACCTCCATGGGCAAGCAGCTCGGGCTGCCGTCACGGCTGCTGACCATGCTGGAGGGCGAGGGCCTCGTCAACGACGCCTCCGCGCTGGTGCTGTTGCGCTCCGCGATCGCGGCGATGGCCGGAACCGTGTCCCTGGCCGGGGTCGCCGGGAACTTCCTCTTCTCCGTGGCCGTGGCGGGCGCGGTCGGACTCGGCGTCGGCCTCGTCAACGTCAGGGTGCGGGCCATGCTGAGGGACAGCCTGCTGAACACGGCGATCTCCTTCGTCGTGCCCTTCGTCGCCTTTCTGCCCGCCGAGGAGTTCCACGCCTCCGGCGTGCTCGCGGTCGTCGTCGCGGGCCTGGTCACCGGCCATCAGAGCCCGCGCTTCCTCAGCGCGCAGGACCGGCTGACCGAAGCCATGAACTGGCGCACGCTCGCCTTCCTGCTCGAGAGCGCGATCTTTCTCCTGATGGGCCTCGGCCTCAAGAGCCTCCTCGACGCCGTCGCCGCCGATGGCCTCAGCGCCATGCGGGCCCTGCTCATCGGCCTCGCGGCCGCCGCCCTGGTCATCGTGGCGCGCATGGTGTTCGTCGCCCCGCTCATCGCCTTCGTGCGCAAGGACGCACGGCGGGCCGCCGAGAAGAAGCCGCGGCTCGACTGGCTGATGGACCGGCTCGGCGCCCCCGAGGCCGAGGAGAGGTCTCGGGGGCGCGGGCCCCTGACGCCCCGCCGCGTCCAGCAGATGAAGGACCGGGTCACCCGGGCCTCCGCCGACGCGGACTTCAAGGTGAACGAGAGCCTCGGCTGGCGCAGCGGAGTGGCCCTCGCCTGGGCCGGCATGCGCGGAGCGATCACCGTCGCCGCCGCCCAGACCCTGCCCGAGGACACCCCGTACCGCCCCCAACTGCTGCTCATCGCCTTCGTCGTCGCCACCGGCACCCTGCTGCTCCAGGGGCTGACCCTGCCCGCCGTCATCCGGACGGTGAAGGTCCCCGGCGACGATCCGGAGCGGCTGCGGGACGAGCAGCGGCGGCTGCTCGACGAGGTCTCCGCCGCCGGGCGGGCCGTCCTGGAGGATCCCGGCCTCGCGCGGGCCGACGGCAGCCCGTACGCGCCTGCCGTCGTCGCCAAGGTCCGCGAGGACGCCCGCCTGGACCGGGCCGGGACCGCTCCCGCGCGCGCCGGCGAGCGGGAGCGGGAGCGGGAGCAGTACGTCGACCTGCGGCTCGGTGTCATCGCGGCCGCGCGGGACGCCGTACTGGCCGCCCGCTCGACCGGCGTCTACGGATCGCAGACCATCAACCGCACCCAGCACGCACTGGACCTGGACGAGGCCCGCCTCCAGCGCCTCGGCGACTCGGGCGGCGCCGGACACTGAGCCGCTGCCCGCTGCCCGCTGCCCGCTGCCCGCTGCCCGCTGCCCGCTGCCCGCTGCCCGCTGCCCGCTGCCCGCTGCCCGCTGCCCGCTGCCCACTGCCCACTGCCCACTGCCCGTGGGTCAGGCGCCCCCGCCCTCCTCGACGGTGACCGCCGACACCGGGCACGCCCGGGCCGCCTCCCGCAGCAGCGGGCTGCCGCCGCCGTCCTCGCGGCCCGGGAGCACGGCGCCCAGCCCGTCCTCGTCCTGGGTGAACACGCCCGGCGCGGTCAGGGCGCACTGGCCGGCCCCGATGCAGACGTCCGTGGCGATGGAGACGCGCGGGGCCACCGGGCTCACCACGCCACGGGCAGTTCGACCATGCCCTGGATGGTGTCCCCGGGTTTGAAGGGGATCGTGTCCGGATCCGCCGCGAGGCGCAGTCCGGGCAGCCGGTCGAAGAGGGTGCCGAGCGCGATCTCCATCTCGGCGCGGGCCAGGTTCTGGCCCAGACACTGGTGGATGCCGAAGCCGAAGCCCAGGTGGTGCCGGGAGGTCCGGCGCCAGTCCAGGGCGTCGGGCCGCTCGAAGACGGCCTCGTCGCGGTTGATGACGGAGGTGGAGAAGATCACCCCGTCGTCGGCGCGGACGGTCACCCCGCCGATCTCGATGTCCTGCGTCGCCACCCGGAGCATGCCGTCCGCGATCGACAGGAACCGCATCAGCTCCTCCACGGCCGACGGCATCAGGGCCGGCTCGGCGCGCAGCTCGGCCAGCTGCTCGGGGTGGCGGAGCAGGGTGAAGGTGCCGAGCGAGATCATGTTGGCCGTGGTCTCGTGCCCCGCGATCAGCAGGATCGCGGCCAGCGAGACCAGCTCCTCGACATCGGTCTCGCCGGTCTCCAGGCGCCGGGCGACCAGCTCGTCCAGCAGTCCCTCGCCCTGGGTCCGGCGCTTGTGCCCGATGAGTTCGCGCAGGTAGCCGTTCAGCTGTTCGCGGGCGTCCTCCACGTCGGCGAGCTCGGGCCCGCGCAGCAGCCGCCGCGACTGGTTCTCGAAGAACTCGTGGTCCTCGTACGGGACTCCGAGCAGCGCGCAGATCACCATCGACGGCACCGGCAGCGCGAAGGCGCCGACCAGTTCGGCGCGCGGGCCCGCCGCGACCATCGCGTCGATCAGCCGGTCCACGGTCTCCTGGATCCGGGGGCGCAGCGCGGCGGTCCGTCCCAGCGAGAAGCTCGGGATCAGCATCCGGCGCTGCGTGTTGTGGACGGGGTCGTCGACGCCGATGAGCGCGGTACGGCGGTTCTGGAGCCCCTTGAACCGCTTGTTGGGGGTGGGGAAGGAGCCGTTCTGCCGGTCGGCGGAGAGCCGTCCGTCGGAGAGCAGGGCGCGCGCCTCGGCGTGCCCGGAGACCACCCACACGGAGCGGCCGTCGAAGAGGGTGACGCGGGAGAGCGGCCGGCCCGCCCGCAGGGGCTCGTAGGCCGCCGGGGGGTGGTAGGGGCAGGTCCGGTCCTGGGGGAAGGCAACGGTCTTCTCGGACATACAGCACCTCGCACGCGATGGTTCCGTTTCGCCGGAACCATTACATGCCTCAGGCACCTATCCGATCCATGTGACTTTCGGCCAGATTGCTCGCGTTCGCCTGGACGGCGCAACGGCGGGGCCGAAGGGTCAGAGGCGGGCGTCCAGGAACGACCGGAGCTCGGCCGCGGTCATCGGCCCGGCCTGGGTCGCCAGCGCGGCTCCGTCCGCGATGAGGACGGCGGTCGGGGCGCCCGTCACCTCGAACCGCTTGGTCTGCGCGGGACAGCGGGTGATGTCCACGCGCACCGCCGTCAGCCGCGTCCCGTACTCCTGCGCCAGCTCGGCCACCACGGCGTCCATCGAGCGGCAGGCGTCGAGGGCCTTGGGCCAGGTCCCGCAGAAGTAGGCGAGCACGGGCCCGTCCGTCATGCCGAGGATGAAGTCGAACTCCTGGTCCTCCAGTGGCTGGTGTACCCGACGTGCCATGGGTGGTGCTCCGCTTCGTGTGCTGTGGTCCGGAAGGTGGTCCCCCATCATCGCCGCTCGCCGGAAGGCGTTGTCAGTGGCGTCTGTGAAGCTGGCGGCATGGACGACAGGATGCTCCGGCGCCGGGTCTACGGCGCCGACCACGACGACCCCGATCCGGGGCCGCTTCCGGGGCACGCCTACGGCGAGCTCGTCGGCGGCCCCCTCGACGGGCTTCTGCTCGACGTCACGGGCTGGAGCGCCGCGCAGCTCGGCGAGGAGGCCCGGCTCCCGACGGAGATAGGGCGCTACGGGGCGGGCGGCCGGGCCCACTACCGCCGGCGGGCGGCCGACCCCGGCCACTGGGACTGGACCGGCGACAGCCGCTGAGCACGGGCGGACGGGCCCGCGTGAGCACCGCTCGGCGCGGCGCGACACGGCCGAGCCCCCGGTCCGCCGACGTGTGACCGGGGGCTCTGAACGGCTCTTCCGGTGCGTGCGTCGGATCGGATGCACCGGACGGGCGGGAGATCAGCCCGCGGCGTTCCGGCTGACCTCGCGCGCCCAGAGCACCAGCGGGACCTGGAGCGGCAGCCGGGCGAGCGCCACGGCCCGTACGACGGGGGAGCGGCGGCGGGCGTCCTTGGCCATCTTGACGTTCGCCGGGAACACGCCGACGAAGAACGCCGCCGTCGCCAGCGCCGCGACCCGCCGGGTGCGCGGGTGGGCGATCCCGGCGGCGAGCGCGAGCTCCGCCACGCCGCTCGCGTACGTCCACTGGCGCGGGCTGCCGGGCAGCGAGCGCGGCACGGTCGCGTCGAAGGGCTTCGGGGCGACCGCGTGCGCCACCGCGGCACCGGCCAGCAGGCCGGCGAGCAGCAGGGGTGAGGAAGGGGTGCGCGGCATGGGGAGGATCCTCTCGGAGGGGCCTGGGCCTGGCGATCCTACTCGCCAGTAGCACCCCGCGGGGAAGCCGTGGGGAAGCCGTGGGGAAGCCCGTGGGGAAGTCCGCGACTGCTCCGGTGGCGGCCCCGGAAGATTCTTTGAAGAATTTTCCGGGGAGCTGTCGATCCGGGCGCCTCCTGTTCGACGCAAGGGTGAGAGGCGGGGGGAAACAGTCCCCACCGCCCTCCCCGACCGAGGAGTCACCATGCCGCGCTTCCTTTCGCTCATCCGCATCGACGAGCAGAGCCTCACGCCCGACACCCCCTTCCCCGCCGACTTCGAGCAGCGCATGGGCGCACTGATGGAGGAGATCACCAAGGCCGGGGTCATGCTCGACACCGCCGGACTGCTCCCCACCTCCGAGGGGACCCGGGTCACCTGGTCCGGCGGCAAGCTCAGCTACACGGACGGCCCCTTCACCGAGACCAAGGAGGTCATCGGCGGGTACGCCCTCATGCAGTGCAAGGACAAGGACGAGGCGCTGGAGTGGACCAAGCGCTTCCTGGAGACCCACCCCGAGAACTGGACGGTCGGAGCCGAGGTCCGCCAGCTCGACGGAAGCTGACGCCCCGCGCCCGGTCGCGCCGTTTGCCCTGCCTCGTCACGGCTGCTCTGATGGGTGGCCGTGACGGCAGTGAATGCGACCCGAGCGGTCGAAGCGGTGTTCAGGATCGAGTCGGCGCGGATCATCGCGAGCGTCGCGCGCATCGTGCGCGACGTCGGCATCGCCGAGGAGATCGCCCAGGACGCGCTGGTCGCGGCGCTGGAGCAGTGGCCGGTGTCGGGCGTCCCGGACAAGCCGGGCGCCTGGCTGACGGCGACCGCCAAGCACCGGGCCATCGATCTCGTGCGCCGCAAGGAGACCTACGCGCGCAAGCTGGCGGAGGTGGGCCGCACCCTGGAGGACGTCCCGCCGCCGGAGGACGGGGCCGGCCTCGCGGACCCCGAGTCCATCGATGACGACCTGCTGCGGCTGATCTTCACCGCGTGCCACCCGGTCCTGGCCACGGACGCCCGGATCGCGCTCACCCTGCGCCTGATGGGCGGCCTGACGACCCAGGAGATCGCCCGCGCCTTCCTCTCCACCGAGCCGACGGTCGCCCAGCGGATCGACCGGGCGAAGCGGGCCCTCGCCAAGGCGGGCGTGCCCTTCGAGGTCCCGTACGGCGCCGACCGCGAAGCGCGGCTCGCCTCCGTGCTGGAGGTCATCTACCTCGTCTTCAACGAGGGGTACTCGGCCACCGCGGGCGACGACCTCGTCCGCCCCGCCCTGTGCGAGGACGCCCTGCGCCTGGCCCGCGTGCTGGCCGGCCTGATGCCCAAGGAGCCCGAGGTGCACGGGCTGGCGGCGCTGCTGGAGTTCCAGGCCTCCCGGATCGCCGCCCGCACCGGACCGGGCGGCGAGCCGGTGCTGCTCGCCGACCAGAACCGGTCCAAGTGGAACCGTCTGCTGATCCGGCGCGGCGTCGAAGCCCTGCACCGCGCGGGCGCCGGACCCTACTCCCTCCAGGCCGCCATCGCCGGCTGTCACGCCGACGCGGTCCGGTACGAGGACACCGACTGGGCGACGATCGCCGCCCTCTACGGACGGCTCGTCCTGCTGGTGCCGTCGCCGGTGATCGAGCTCAACCGGGCCGTCGCGGTCTCCATGGCCGAGGGCCCGGCGGCGGCGCTCCCGCTGGTGGACGCCCTGGCGGCGGAACCGGCCCTGCGCGCCTACCACTTGCTGCCGAGCGTACGGGGCGACCTGCTGGAACGCCTCGGCCGCCCGCAGGAGGCCCGCGCGGAGTTCGAACGCGCCGCCTCGCTCACCCGCAACGCCCGCGAACAGGCCCTCCTGCGCGAGCGAGCCGCCCGCCTCTGAGGAGCGCCCCCGAGCAGCCCCCCGGCGCGGTGCACCGCTCTTGCCCTTGCCGCCGGCCCGGAATCCGGCCGCCCCGCCCGCCTCACCCCGCGCCGGATCATCGACACGGCCGTCGCGGTCGTGGACGCGGAGGGGCTGGACGCCCTGTCCATGCAGCGGGTCGCCGGCGAACTCGGCTGCACCGCGATGGCCCTGTACCGGCACGTCCCCGGGCGCGGACAGCTCGTGGCGGCCATGGTGGACACCGCCACGGGCCGGCCGCCCGCAGCATCCGGGGCGGGGTGGCGGGCCGAGGTCGAAGCCTGGGTCGACGCGCTCTGGTCGACGTACGCCCGCCATCCCCGGATGGTGCGGGTCGCGACGGTCAGCGCCCCGGTCGGACCGAACGAACTCGCCTGGTTCGAGGCCCTGCTGAGCCCGCTCGCCCGCCCGGGGGCGGACCGCGGGGAGCTGATCGCGCTCGCCACCTTCATCTCGGGCGCCGTGCGCGACCTGGCCCGGCCGGCCACCGAGCTCGACCCGGATGCGGCCGCCGCCTACGGGCGGGTCCTCGCGGAGCGGCATCGCGGCGGGCGCGCTCGCCGCCGTGACCATACCCCACCGCGCTGACGGCCGCCCTGCTCGTCTACTGGGCCCCGGCCGTCGGGGTCGCCCTGCTCCGGGCCGCCCCGAAGGCGCGCTGCCGGGCCGCGTAGCCCCCGTTCAGCCGCGGCGGCCGAACACCGCCACGTCCAGCGGGGTCCGCGCCACCGGACGGCGCGGCGGGGTCAGCGCGATGGGCCGGCGGAAGGAGCCGTGGCGGGCGATCTCCCGGACCGTCTCGCGCAGCGCCTCCAGGAACCCGTCCATGGTCCGGCGGGCATCGGGGGTGTCCGAGTAGATCGAGTTCATGTGCAGCCCGTCCGCGTCCCGCTGGAACCAGGAACAGGCGCCGTTGGCCTGGGCCGACCACACGTGGGAGGTGGGGCGCCAGTCCTCGTGGCGCTCGGCACCCGGGCACTTGCGCATGTCGATGTACGAGAAGAAGTTCACCGGGTACGGCCACGAGCGGGCGGCGAACTCGCGGGGCGCCAGCAGCTCCCAGGCCCGCACGAAGGGCACGTCGACGTGGCCGATCATCTCGCCGAAACCGGCCCGCACGGATGCCATGACCTGTTCGAAGTCCCGGCCGGGCGAGGCGTCGAACTCGATGGGCATGGTGTTGACGAACCAGCCCACCGAGTTCGTCCACGCGGCGCGGCCGCGCTCGCTCACCGGCATGAACCCCCGGTAGACGCCCGGCCCGCCGGCCTCGCGCAGACAGACGGCGACGGCGGCCAGCACGCCCATGAACGGCTTGCCGTCGACCGCCAGGCACGCCTTCTCGAACACCTCGGCCTCGCCGGCGTCCAGCAGCGGAGAGGCCTCGTTGACGATCGAGTACATGCGGCCCGGCTCCACACCCAGTTCGAGCGGGAACCGCGGGAAGAACTCGCCCCCACCGCGCGCCATGAACTCCTTCCAATAGCCGAGGCGTTCGTCCTCGGCGTCGATGGACAGGTAGCGGCCGCGCTGCTCCTCGGCGAAGTCGAGATAGCTCGGCGCGGGCGCCGCGTCGAGGCGCTCGCCGCGGCGCAGGGCCTCGTAGCCGCTCTGCACCTCCTGGACCACGATCGGCATCGACATGCCGTCGCAGACGATGTGGTCGAAGGCGAGGTAGACCGTGGCCGAGTCCTCGCGGAGCACCGCGCCCATCGTGAACAGGGGCCAGGACAGGGTGTCGATGCTGCGCTTGAACCGCTCGACGAGGAAGCCGGTGAGCTCCTCGGTCCGGTCGAAGTCCGCCACCCGCACGGTGTCCAGGGCCAGTTCGTCGGCGGGGATCGGCGCGCACGCCAACTCGCCCGCCAGCCGCCGGAACTCGCAGCGCAGCACCTCGTGCCGGCCCGTGAACGCCAGCAGCGACCCGGTCAGGGCCTCCTCGTCCAGCGGGCCCGACACCTCGAAGGTGACCGCGATCCACGACGCGGTGGGATCGTCGGCCGCACGGCTCTCCTCGGCGACGGTGAAGTGCTTGTCCTGGTTGAAGGAAGCCCTCCTGTCCGCCGCCGGGCCGCCCGGAGCAGCGGCCTGTGCCGCCGTGGACCGCAACCGCCACTCGACGACCCGTCCGGGCGCCATGTCGTGCATCTCCAGAGGAAACTGCCGCATTCCGTCATCCCTTCGACCCCCGAGTCAACCCCGAGCGCCTAACGACACCCGGGCCACGGAAGTGACGCGCGCCAGGGGTGTCGCCGGTCGACGCACCGTGCGGGCCGGAGCACGCGCCCGGCGCCCGACGCGGGGGACGGGGCCGCGGCCACAGGCCGGGGCCGGGTTCACCCCCGGCGGCGAAGGAGCGCGCGCAGGCCCCTCGGGCGCTCGGCTCCGGGCCCGTCCGGGATGCGGTTCGGGCCGGGTTCGTCCGGGAGGCGGTCCGCCTCCGGTTCGCCTTGGACGTGGCCCCGGTCGACTTCGTCCGCGATGCGGGTCAGGAAGTCGCGGAGCTCGGCCTCGCCGAACGGGCGCCGTCCCGGATACGGCTCGAACCTCGACGCCAGCGCCTCGTCGGAGGCGACCACCGCGCGCAGGCCCGCCGCCTGGCGGGGCAGTGGCTCCCGGCTGAGGGGCTGCACCCGCATGGCGTGCGCATAGTGCCGGGCCAGCTCGTCGTCGAGCTCCGAACAGTCGCTGTGATACATCGCGTTGTACAGAATGCCGTCGACCAGTCCGGTCACCCACGCCTCGGTCATCGCCGCGACTCCCTTCCTCTCCCGGCTCCGCACTCTGGCAGACTGGGCCGGTGCCCACCAACCCCGTTGCCGTCGTGTGCGAGGTCCCCGACGGCCTCGGCATCATCGAGGCCACCGGGAACGACGGCGCCAGCCTGCTCCTCCTCAAGGGCCGGCCCGTGCTGCTGGAGGGCTGCGACGGCTACGGCAGCGTCGGCTGGCTGGCCTCGCGCGCCATCGGCCGGGACGCGCCCGGCACCGCCGACGTCAAGGCGCTCACCGCATGGCTGGCCGCCCCGGAGCTCGCCGTGGACCCGCTCACCGGGCACGTCCTGCCGCCGGACCCGGAACGGCTGCGGCCCCTGCTCTCCCTGCTCGCCCCCGGCCGCTACGCGATGACCGCGCCCCCGGCCCCGCACCTGCTGCGGCTGGTCCACCCGCGCCCCGGGCACATCGAGCACTGGTATCCCGACGAGGAACTCGCCCTGCTCACCACCGACCGCTGGCCCCCGCCCGACGCGGCGGCCGTACGCGGCTACGCGCGGCGGATCAGGGACGGTGCGCGGCCCGCGCTGGTGGCCCTGCGCCCCGACGAGGAGTCCATGGCCGCCTACCTCCTCGACGGCCACCACAAACTGGCGGCCTACCACCAGGCCGGCATCCAGCCCCTGCTCCTCATGCTCACCCCGATCACCCCCGCGCCCTTCCGGCTCCGGGACTACGACGCCGCCCGCGAGGCCTTCCCCGGGGAGCCGCTGCGCCAGGTGTTCGGCTACATCCGGGAAGAGGCGGACGAGGCGGCCCGGGCACCGCGCACCGGCTGAGCACGGCTCCCGGGAGGTCTCCCGGGAGGTGCTCAGCCCGCGACCGCCTCCGGCGCGCCGTTCGCCGCCGTGGGGTCCTGCGCGGTGGAGTCCTGCGCCGTGGAGTCCTGCCCGGTGGCGGACGCGTCGTCGGGGCGCAGCTCGATGTGGTCCGGGGCGAGGTCCACCGCCACCCGGTGCTCCATCCCCAGCGCCTCCAGGAACTTCTGCGGCAGCTGGACCCGGCCCGTGCGGTCGAGCATCACGTACTCGCGCTCGCTCACCGACTCGGCGCCGTGCTCGTCGGTGACCGTGCGGCGCAGCACCTCGCTGCTCGTGCGCCCGTCGCGCATGGCCACCGTGCGGCGCACCTCGCCCGCGACGAGCGGGTCGTGGGTCACGATGACCACGGTGGCGCCCAGTTCCCGGTTGACGGTGCGGAAGGCCTCGAAGATCGCGGCGCCCGTCTCGGAGTCCAGCTCGCCGGTCGGCTCGTCGGCGAGCAGGACCGACGGGTCGTTCGCCATCGCCACCGCGATGGCCACCCGCTGCTGCTGGCCGCCGGACAGTTCGGCGGGCCGGCGGCCGGCCAGTTCGCCGATCTCCAGGGCTTCGAGGAGCTCCCCGGTCCGGGCCGCGTGGCGTTTGGCGGCGCCGCGCCGGCCGCCCTTGAGCTGCATCGGCAGGGAGACGTTCTGCGCCGCCGTCAGGAAGGGGAGCAGATTGCGGGCCGTCTGCTGCCAGACGAAGCCGACCGCCTCGCGGCGGTAGCGCAGCCGGTCCCGTGCGGACATCTCCAGCAGGTCGTAGCCGCCGACGCTGGCGGTGCCGGCCGTGGGCACGTCCAGGCCCGCCAGGATGTTGAGCAGCGTGGACTTGCCGCTGCCGGACGCGCCGACCAGGGCCATCAGATCGCCCTGCGCCACGGTCAGTTCCAGACCCTGAAGGGCCTGCACCTCGACACCGTCCGTGCTGAAGATCCGCACCAGACGGTCGCAGGCGATGGCCGTTCCCGCTCCGTGTGCGCGGGGCGCGGCCGCGGCCAGGGCCTGGAGCCGGAGCTCCTCGTAGGTCGGCTGGCGCTCTGTCGGCCGGTCGCCGTTCGATGCTCGGTTCACCGCTGGTCTCCCGCTCTCAACTCGGTCGTGATCTGTCGCCTGCCGGATACCGCCGCCTCCGCGAGCACCGCGCCCACCACGAGGGCCGCCAGGCCCAGCGCCTGGACCAGCACGGGCCGTACGAGGAACGGCAGCCCGACCCCCACCTTGGAGCCCACCAGCGTCGACAGGTCCACGGTCGGCCCCAGGAGGACGACGGTGCCGGCCGCCACCAGGGCGCCGCCGAACGCGGCGGCCAGGGCCAGCGGCACCGACTCCGTCAGGATCAGCAGCACGCCCTGCCGGGGGCGCAGGCCCATCGTGCGCAGCCGCGCGAGCAGCGCCGCGCGGTCCGGGGCGGCCCGGACCAGGGTCAGCAGGACCGCCAGCAGCGCGAAGCCCGCGGCGCCGGCCAGGGAGGCCCAGAACAGCCGCTCGGCCGAGCGCTGGAGGGGGTCGGAGCCCAGCTCGCCGGCCACGGCGGAGCTGGTGCGGACGCGATAGCGCTCCTCGGCCGCCTTCGGGTCCTGGGTGCGCACCAGCTCCTCGAGCCGGTGCTGGTCGACGGGGCCCAGCGCGAACCACCGGTTGGGCAGCCCCATCTTGGGCACGGCGGCCAGCACCGGCCCGGCGGGCAGCACCACCATCGCGGACTTGGCGCCCGCCCGGGCGGGCGTGCCGTCGATCACCCCGGCGACCTTCAGCACCAGCTCCCCGCCGTTGCCGAGGCGCAGTTGGTAGGAGCCGGTGCTCTCGCCCGCGAGGTCACCGCTGACCAGCGCCGGCACCGGCGCGCCCGGGCCCCCGGAGCCACCGGCCAGGACGGCCGCGTCGAAGCGTCCGAGCCCGACGGTCCTGGACAGTTCCGCGTACGCGACGGGGTCCGCGACGATCACGGTCACCTGGGTGGTGCCCCGCGCGGTGCCCGCCAGGAAGGCGTTGTCGTCGCTCCACACCTTCACGGCCGACCGTACGCCGGGCAGCGCGGCCGCCGCGTCGGTGAGGGACTCCGGGAGCGTGCTGTTCGGCGAGGTCAACGCGGCGTCGCCGCCCACGGTTTGCCGGGCCACCTGGGCCCGGGCATCGGCCACGCCCGTCAGCACCGTGGCGCCGAAGCCGCCCGTGGTGACGGCCAGCAGCATCGCGATCAGCGGCAGTACGGACGGTCGCGCCCGGCCCCCGGTGCCCCGGGCGGCGCGCGCCAGCCCGAGGAAACCGATCAGCCCGGGGCCCCGGCCGGTCGCCCGGGCCAGTGCCCCGACCAGGGCGGGCTGGACGCGGGCGAGCAGCAGGGCGCCGCAGAGCGCGAGGAGCAGCGGGGCGGCCACGAGCAGCGGATCCACTCCGGCGCCGGCCGGCGCGACCCCGCGCGAGCGGACCTCGAACACGGCGGCCGCGGTGGCGGCCAGGACGAGCAGTTCGGCGACGAGGCGCCGCCGGGGGCTCGGCCCGCGCGCCGGCGACAGCAGCACGGCCGCCCGTACGGGCACGGCCAGCAGCGCCAGGAGCGTGGCGGCGCCGGCGGCCAGCGCGGTGCCCGCCGTGCGCGGGGTCGGCAGCAGGACGACGGCGAGCCAGGTGGCGAGCGCGGCGGCGGGCAGCACCGTCACGGCGTTCTCCGCGAGCAGCCTGCGCACGATCCCGGAGCGCGAACCGCCGCGGGCCAGCAGCAGCCGCAGTTCGGCCTCCCGCCGGTCCCCGGTGAGCCCGGCCGCCAGGCAGAACACGACGAAGGCCACGCCGGCCACCCCGGCCGGTCCGATCGCGGCGAGCGGCGCGGCCGCCTGCCGCCGGGCCTCCGCCTGCTTGAACAGGTCGGGAAGGCGGGAGGAGACGCGCAGACCGTCGCGGTGGGTCTCCTTCGGCAGGCGTGCCGCGGTCGGGCCGGCCACGTAGGACCCGATCTGCTTCGCCGTGACGGGCAGCTGGTCGACACGCAGGCGCGTGGTGTCGACCGGGAGCCGCCAGAAGTCCTGGCCGTCGCCGTCACCCCATTCGCCGAGCCGCTCCAGCGCTTCCGGGCCGACCAGGCCCGCGGTCTGCCAGTACGCCAGGGGCGGCTGGGTCGTGGTCTGCGAGAGGCAGCCGCGGAGGGGGCAGGGCAGGCCGGGCATGTCGGCCCAGAAGGGGTCGTCCTGGTCGTTGGCCGTGTAGATGCCGACGACCTCCGCCCTGAGCGGGCCCAGGTACTTTCCGGGGCGGGTCTCCAGCACCGTCCCGAGCCGGAACCCCATGGACTGCGCCGCGCCCTCCGACAGCGCGACGGGCACCGGTCCGTCGGGCGCGGGCGCGCCCGGCCAGTGCCCCGCGACCAGCTTCACGTGGTCGGCCGCTGCGCGCAGGTGCAGGAGGCCCAGCTTGGGGTCCACGCCGTCGGGGCGGGGCAGCTCGCGGTTGGCGAGGTCGCGCCCGGTCATGGCGGTGCTGCCGTGGACGGGGCCGCTCGGATCGAGGGTGAACCCCGGGCCCGTGGCCGCCACCAGGCCGGCCAGTACGGCGTCCAGGTCCTCGGGGGTCTGCTCCCCGTACCGGGGCTGCGCGGTGGCCACCAGGCTGGTCGGGCCCGGTCCGCGGGACTCCAGGAAGGAGCGCAGGGCCTGGTCCGCGCCCCGGTCCGCGGCGCGCGGCAGGGCGGCGGCCAGCAGGACGGCGACGAAGGCCAGGACCGCGCCGAGCAGGGTGGTGAGCGGGGCCGCGCGCAGCCGGGTCCGCACCCAGGGCGCGGGCCGGGGCGTCGTCCCGTGCGGCGTTCCGCCCACCGGGGCCGTCCCCCGCGGGGCCGTCCCGTCGGGCGTCCGCCGGTCGGCGTCGGTCGCGGCCGGCCCGGTCATATCTCCTCCACGTTCCGCAGCCGGTCGGCTGTGTTCGATGCGGTCCGCCCGCGCCGGCCGCCGAAGACGGCCGACAGCAGGGGTACCGCGGCGATGGCGGCGGCCAGCAGCAGCGTGCGCGCCGCGGGCAGGTCCACCAGGACCTCGGGGACCGGGCGGCCCGCGGCCGGCGTCAACACCACCAGCGGCACCACCAGATGGACGATGACGACGCCCAGCCCCAGCCCGACGGCGGTGCCGATGCCGACCAGGACGCAGCTCTCGGCCGTGGCCGTGCGCGCCAGGTCCCGGCGCCGGGCCCCCAGTGCCAGCAGGACCGAGGACTCCCGGGCCCGCTCGCGGGCGGCCGCCGTGGCGGAGGCCGCGAAGCCGATCGCCGCCAGTACCGCGCAGGCCACCGCGAGCGCGGCGAGCGCCCCCTGCGGGCCCGCGCTGAGCGGATCGTCGAGCAGCGCCGCGGCCACGTCCTCGCGCAGCCGCACCTGCTGGGTGCTGGCGCCGGAGCGCAGTTCGGCGGCGGCGCGGGCCGGGTCGGGGTCCGCGTCGGAGCGGGCCGGCAGCCACCACTCGGCGGGCAGCGGCAGTTCCCGGCCGCCGGCCGCGGCGAGCACCCGGCCGGCGGTGGCCAGGTCGACGGCGAGCGCGGTGTCGCCCACGACGGGCAGCGAGCCGACCGAAGCGGTGATCCGCACGGGAACGGTGGCGCCGCCCAGCGGTACGGGCACCAGGTCGCCGACCTTCGCGCCGACCGCGGACAGGTAGTTCCCCGTGGCGATCCCGGGGACCTCGGCGGCCGGGGCGGGGCCCGCCGCCAGGGAGACCTGCGCGCCGCCGATCTCGGCGGAGCCGTCGCGGTAGCGCAGCCGGAGCAGGGCCGGGCCGCCCGGCGCCGCGCCGTCGCCGGGGGCCAGCTCGGCCGACGGGGCGCCGGTCCTGAGCGGCGGCGCCGTCAACGTCCAGGCGGGAGCGGCGGTGGCGACCGGGGCGGCCGCGCCGTCCCGGGTATCGGAGACCGCGAGGCCCCGCAGGGTCAGCTCGTTGTGGACCTTCGCCAGGTCGTCCGGGCTGCCGGGGTCGCCGTCGGGTCCCGCTTCGGGGCCGGAGCCGGGCAGCGGGCCCTCCCGGTCGTACGAGAACACCAGCCCGGCCACGCTCAGCGGCGCCGCGGCCGACCCGAGCGGCGCCCCGAACTGGGCGCCGACGTCCACCGACACGGTGGCGTCGCCGTCCTCGGGGAGCTGGACCATCGGGATGCGGTAGGTGAGGCCGAACCGGTCGCGCAGGAGCAGGCCCAGGCTGGGGCGGCCGCCTGCGCCGGCGGAGCGGACGGTGACGGTCAGGTCGATGCGCTGGAGCCGGCCGGGCAGGGGGATGCCGGCCTCGGCCTGGGTTCCCGGGGTTCCTGTGGTTCCCGTGGTTCCCGTGGTTCCCGGAGCGAGCGCCAGTGGGGCGAACAGCTCCCGCATCGTGCGTCCGTCGCGCAGGTCGGCCCGCAGCGGCACCCGTTCGGCGACCGCCGCCGCGTCCAGGGCCAGCACCTGACCGGTCCGGCCGCCCGGCAGGTCCTGGTCCGTACGGACCACCGGCAGCACCCGCTCACCGCCGGGCAGCGCCGCGAACCGGCCGCCCCGGCCCATCGGGGGCAGGTCGCTGCCGGTGATCCGAAGGCCCCCGGCGGTGGCGAAGCCGGCCTGGTCGCGCTGGGACTCGGACCACGCGGTGTGCTGGCCGAGGGCGAGGACCCCGCTGGAGACGGCGAGGACGAGCAGCAGCACCGGCCCGGTGGCGCGCCCGGGCCGGCGGGCGAGCTGCCAGCCGACCAGCGCCGGACCCAGACCCCGGCCCCGGGCGGCGATCCGGGCGCCGAGCCGCGCCGCGAACGGCAGCAGCCGAAGGACCAGCAGGGTGCCCGCGCACAGCGCGAGCGTCGGCGCGGCGACCAGCACCGGGTCCACGCCGAACAGGCCCTCGGACTGGCTGATCGGGGACCGCGCGGCCGGATCGGGGCCGTTGCCGCCGCCGTACCTGGCGAGCTGCTCGTAGGCGAGCACGGCCAGCGCCACCAGGGCCAGGTCCGCGCCGGAGCGGGCCGCCCCGGCGACGAGGGCCTGCCGGCGGCCGGTGCGGTGCAGGGCGGCGGCGGCCGCGCCGCGCAGTACGACGGGCAGGGTGGTCAGCGCCACGCACCCGAGGGCGCAGCCCGCCGCGACGGGCCAGAGCGCCAGGCCCGGCGAGACGTCGAAGGGCACGTGCGCCAGCGAGCCGTGACGGCCGAGCAGGCGCAGCAGCGGCGGGGTCAGCAGGGGCGCGAGCACGGCGGCGGGCAGCGCGAGCAGCAGCGACTGGACCGCGGTGAGCAGGCCGAGCCGGCCGCGGGAGGCGCCGCGCGCGGTGAGCAGGGCCCGCTCGGCCTCCTGGCGCTCCGTCAGCAGGTGGGAGACGAGCAGCAGCGCGGCCCCGGCCAGGACCGCGAGCTGCAGGGCGCCGACCAGCAGGGTGGATCGGGCGACGGTCAGACCGGAGCGCGCCTCGCCGAGCAGCACCGGGAGCTCGCTCTCGACCCGGAGGCCGACGGTGCGCTGAAGGGCTTCGGCGGCCTTGGCCGCCCGCGCCCGCACCGCCTCGGCCGAGGCGGCGTCGACGGTGGAGAAGTCGGGAGTGAGCAGGACCGCCCGGCTGTCCTGGGTCAGCCCGCCCGCGGTGAAGGCGGAGTCGTCCACCAGCAGCGGGCCGTAGGTGGCGAAGCCGGCGACCTGCAGTCCGCGGGCACCGAGCGGATCGAGCCGCCAGTACGGGGCCTCCGGGTCGGCGGCCTGGTAGACGCCGGTCACCGTCACGGTCAGCGGGGAGCCGCCGTACCGGTCGTCGAGGCGCACGTCGGCGGGCAGCGCGCCCTCGGCCAGCCCCAGCCGGGCCAGCGCCGCCTTCGGCACGGCCACGGGGACCCGGGAACCCGGCGCGGACACCGGTCCGGCGACGGGCCGCGGCCAGGCGCCCGCGAGCAGTTTCACGCGCCGCTGGTCGAAGGCGGCCAGCAGCGTCAGGTCGGCGTTCTTGCCCGGGGCGGCGGCGTCCTGGCCCGGGACGGCCGGCGCACCGGGCAGCCCGTACGAGCGGCTGCGCGCCACAACCTCGGCGGCGGCCGGCAGCGGGCCGAACAGCTCGCGCGCGAAGCCCCGTACCGCTTCGTCGTCCTTGCCGCGGTCGGCCGTCGCGTGGCCCGCGGTGATCAGTACGGTGCTGCGCGCATGGCCGGGGCCCTGGAGGGCCTGGCGCAGGCCGGCCTCGCCCACGCCGCGGGTGAAGGCGAAGAGCGCGGTGAGCACCGTCGTGGTGATCAGGACGGTCAGCAACACGGCGGCGGCGAGCGGCAATCGCCCGCGCAGCCGGCGCATGACGAAGCCGAGCATGTGTCTGTTCCTCCCCCGCACCGGACTGGTGATCCCGGATAGCGGACGATGTTGCCAGATTCGAACAGATAGCGGAAGGGACTTGCGTGAATGGTGCATCGAATGAACAAATCGACCGTGCGGGTACGTCAAGAACGCCGATCGAGACAACTTCCGGTGGCCGCCGGTGGCCGGATCGGATGCCAGGGGGAGTCGTAGACATGACGCAGCAGCAGGAGCCGGGGACCGACGCCGCGGGGGCGCCGATGGTGGTCGTGGACGACGTGCGACGCAGCTTCGGCACCGGTCCGCAGGCCGTACACGCGCTGCGCGGGGTCTCCTTCGAGGTGCGCCGCGGCGAACTCACCGCACTCAAGGGACGGTCCGGCTCCGGCAAGACCACCCTGCTCAACCTGGTCGGCGGACTCGACACCCCGACCGGCGGCAGCGTCGCCCTCGACGGCACCGACCTGGCCGCCCTCGACGAGGAGGGCAGGCTCGCGCTGCGCCGCGACCGGATCGGCTTCGTCTTCCAGTCCTTCGGCCTGATCCCGGCCCTGACCGCCGCCGAGAACGTCGGCGTCCCCATGCGGTTGCGCAAGATCCCGGCCAAGCAGCGCGAGGAGCGGGCCCGCACCCTGCTCGCCCTCGTCGGCCTCGCGGACCACACCGAGCAGCGGCCCGGCGAACTCTCCGGCGGCCAGCAGCAGCGGGTCGCCGTCGCCCGCGCCCTCGCGAACGAGCCCGACCTGATCATCGCGGACGAACCGACCGGCCAGCTCGACTCGGACACCGGCCGGCAGATCATGCGGCTGCTGCGCGCGGTGGTGCGCAGCGAGGGTGTCACGGCGCTGGTCGCGACCCACGACCCGGCCCTGATAGAGCTCGCGGACCGGGTGGTGGAACTGCGGGACGGGCGCATCGTGGAGGCGGCCCCGGAGGAGGCCGGGGCGGGGGCCGGGGAGGCCGTCGCCGAGGCGGAGCCGCAGCTCAAGGGCGGCCCCGCGTAGCGGCCGCGGTCAGGGCCGGTCCGGCAACTGGTGCGCCCGCCGCTCCTCCGGCGTCGGCGGGTGCAGCTCCCGGCCCGCCGCCAGCCGCAGCAGCAGCTCGGGATCCGTTCCCGCCGGGGTCCACAGGCGTACGGTGCGGTCGCGCGAGGCCGTGGCGATCCGGGTCCCGTCGGGGGACCAGCACAGCCCGTTGACCCAGTCGGAGTGCATCCCGACGACCGCCAGCGCCGTGCCGCGCACGGGATCCCACAGGCGCAGCGTCCGGTCCCGGGACACCGACGCGAGCAGCCCCCCGTCCGGGGACCAGGCGAGGCCCTGGACCCGGTCGTCGTGGCCGGTCAGCACGGCGCGGCAGGCCGCCGACCCGGACGCGTCCACGTCCCACACTCGCAGGGTCCGGTCGCGCGAACAGGTGGCGAGCCGGCGCCCGTCCGGCGACCAGTCGACCTTCAGGACGTGGTCGTCGTGCCCGCGCAGGGTCGTCAGCGCGCGGCCGTCCACCGCGTCCCAGACGATCACCGTCTCATCGGTGCCGCAGGTCGCGAGCCTCCGGCCGTCGGGCGACCAGGCCGCCCCGGTCACCCAGTCGGCGTGGCCGGTCAGCACCCGTACCGTGTGCCCGCCGTCCGCGTCCCAGATCCGTACGGTGCGGTCGCGCGAGGCGGTCGCGATCCTGGCTCCGTCCGGTGACCAGCACACGGCCGACAGCTCGTCCCCGTGCCCTTCGAGGAGCAACGGCACGGTGCCGTCCAGCAGATGGACGGCCGCCGTCCCGTCGCGGCGGCCCACCGCGATCCGCGTCCCGTCCGGTGACCAGGCAAGGTCTCCGCACTCGCCGAACGGCATCCGGTCCGCCATCGCCAGGTCGGCCGCGCGCCACAGACCCACCGTGCCGTCCTGTGAGGCGCTCGCGATCCGCGAGCCGTCCGGAGACCAGGCGACCTGCCACACGGACTCGGTGTGCCCGCTCCCCACCCGGGCCTGCGCGCGGGTGTCCCACACGGCCAGGGTGCGGTCCCGCGAGGCGGTGGCCAGCCGGGTCCCGTCCGGTGACCAGGCGATGGCGTACACCGTGTCCGCGTGGCCCGTCAGCCACAGGGTCCGCTCCTCGAAGTCCGTCGTGTTCAGGTCCCAGACGCGGGCGTTGCGGTCGAAGTCGCCCGCGGCGAGCCGGCTCCCGTCCGGGGACCAGGCCAGGCAGTTGATGCCGTCCAGGCTTTGCAGCCGGTGTACGAGCCCACCGGTGCGCGCGTCCCAGAGCGCGACCGTACGGTCCGAGGAGCCGGAGGCCAGCCGGGTCCCGTCCGGGTCCCAGGCGAGCGCGTTCACCGATTCCTGATGAGTGCTCAGCACCCTTGGCGCCGTGGCTCCGTGGCCCTCGCCCACCTGCCAGAGGTACACGCAGCCGGCCGCTCCGGCAGCTGCCAGCAGGGTGGAGTCCGGGGACCAGGCCGCTGTCCACAGCATGTCCGCATGGCCGCTCAAGGTTCCGGCGGGTGTGAAGTCCCGGGCGTCCCACAGCTGGAGGACCCGGTCCCGGCCGCCCGAGACGAGGAACCGGCCGTCCGGGGAGAACGCCGCCACCGCGAGTCCGGGGGCGGACTGCCCGATCTCCGCGCCGGGCTGGTGCAGCGTGGTCACCCGCCGCCAGTCCGCGGTGTCCCAGACCGTGAGGCGCGCGTCCCTGGTCGCGCAGACGAGGCGGCTGCCGTCGGGGGACCAGTCCAGCGCGCGGGGCCACTCGCCGGGGACGTCCAGGGTGACGGGTGCTCCGGGGCCGGTCGCCGAGGGGTCGGGCGCTGAGGTTCGGGGCGCTCCGGGTACGGGTGCTGAGGTTCCGGGCGCTCCGGGTCCGGGCGCTCCGGGTCCGGGTGGGACGGTGTCCTCGGCGGGCGCGGGCCAGACGTACACCCGGCCGTCCCCCGAGCAGGCCGCGAGCCGGGAGCCGTCGGGAGACCAGGCGGCATCGGTCACCGAGCGCTCGAAGCCGCGGTGGGCAGCCCGGAGCCGGGAGGCGTCGAGCGCGGTCCGCAGGGCCTGCAGAGCGGCCGGGGTCGCCGCGTACTCGGCCACCGCGGCCCGGGCGGTGGCGACCGCGGTCTCGGGCTCGCGGTCGACGGCCTCCAGGACCCGCGCGGCCACCGCGTCCGCGGCGCGGGCGCGTGCGGCGCCGTCGTCGCGGGCGGAGGCCTCGGTGAACTCGGCCGCCAGCGCCGACACCGGCGGGCCGGCCGACACCGGCGGGCCGGCCGGAACCGCCGTGGTGGAGGGGGAGGGGGCCTCGGAGGAGGAGGATGGCGAGGGGGAGGACAGCGGGGCCGAGGCTTCGGTCGCCGTCCAGGACCGGACCGCGCGCAGCCGCTCGCCGGTCAGCAGGTAGGCCCCGGTCCGCCCGGCGAACTCCCACTCCTGCGCCCAGCGCTCCAACTCGGCCCGCCTGCGCAGCTGCTCCAGCCGGTCGGCGATGGCCAGGCGCAGCGG
This sequence comes from Streptomyces sp. ICC4, assembly GCF_003287915.1. Taxonomy (NCBI): domain Bacteria; kingdom Bacillati; phylum Actinomycetota; class Actinomycetes; order Kitasatosporales; family Streptomycetaceae; genus Streptomyces; species Streptomyces sp. ICC4. The sequence continues at coordinate 2,950,105 of NZ_CP030286.1, forward strand.
CCGCCACTGGCGCAGCAGGGCCTCGTGCGCGACGTCCAGCATCCCCGCGTCGGAGGTCAGCAGCCGTCCCGCGACGAAGGCGTCGGCCATCTCCCCCTCGGCGGCGCTCAGTTCGCTGCGGGCCACCCGGCGGCGGGTCGGCTCGTCACGCTCCACGGTGACCAGCCGGAGCAGCATCGCCACCACCGGGTCCGCACCGCCGAGCGGCGCGCCGGGCGCCGACAGCGCCGCGTGGATCCGGTCGGCCTGCCCGATCAGGGCGCCCGCGACCCCGCCGACCTCGCGGTACAGCGCGTGCGTCACGGTGGAGCCCGCGCCGCCGGCCCGCCGGTACAACTCCTGCAAGGTGTAGGCCAGGAGCGGCAGCGCGTCGCCGCCGCCGCAGTCCTCCACGATGCGGGAGACCAGCCCGGCCTCGAACTCCACCCCGGCCGCGGCGGCCGGCCGGGCCACCACTTCGTGCAGGGCGTCGCGGCCGAGCGCGCCGACCACCACCGGTTCGCGGACCAGGTCGGCCAGGTCCGCCTCCAGGAACCCGGTGAGGAAGTCCGACCTCAGGGTCGCCAGCAGCCACAACCGGGGTTCCGCGCGCAGGAGTTCGCGTACCGCCTCCGCGAAGGCCGTCCGCTCGCGCGGCCCCGACAGGGTCAGGAGCTCCTCCAGCTGGTCCACCACCAGCACCAGGGGCCTGGCGTCGCCGGCCGCGGCCACCGCCCGGCGCAGGGTCCCGACGGGATCGGTCCCCGGAGTGAGGGCGGCGCCCGTGTTCCACCGGGACCGCCGTCCCGCCAGCGCCGGCAGCACGCCCGCGCGTACCAGCGAGGACTTCCCCGAACCGGACGGGCCGACCACGGTCACGAACCGCTGCGCCCGGTCCGGCAGCGCCGGGTGCAGCCGGGCCACCAGCTCCGCCGTCTCCCGCTCCCGCCCGAAGAACACCGCCGCGTCCTCCTCCCCGAAGGCCTCCAGACCCGGGTACGGAGGCTGCCCGGCCGTCCACACCGGGGCGGGGGCAGCCGGCCGCCGCTCCAGCCAGCGGAGCCACAACTGGCCGCCGACCAGGGCGATCAGGGCCAGGCCCACGAGCGGTATCGACCACTCGCGCAGCAGCCGCAGGGGCAGCGGCACATCGCCCTCCACGCTCGTCGCGTAGTTCGTCGCGATGCCCAGGAGGGCGCCCACCAGCATGAGCAGGATGTCGAGTACCAGGGCGAGGGGCCGTCGTCGCATGGGGCAAGAACGTAGCCGCGGGGCGGGGCGGATGCGAACGGAGCCCGGCAGCCGGACGCCGCTCGCGAGGCCGGACCCGCCGCGGGGCGGTGGAAGAAGGACGCGGGACCCCTACTCGGTGTGCAGGGCGGCGGAGATCGTCATGCGGGCCGCCGAGCGGGCCGGGACCAGCGCGCCCACCACGGCGATCGCCACCCCCGCGCACAGCATCGCGGTGAGCTGCGGCGCGTGCCAGACGTCCTTCATCGACTCCGGGAAGGAGACGATGCCGACGTGGTCCACGACGAGCCGGTGCGCGACCATCCCGAGGGGGATCCCCAGGAGTCCGCCGACCAGGCCGATCCCGGTCACCGAAGTCACCGTCATGGCCACCACTTGACGGGGGGTCATGCCGATCGATTTGAGCATGCCGAGGTCGCGGCGGCGCTCACGGGTGTTCAGGAGCACGGTGTTGAAGACGCCGATGGAGGAGACCAGGGTCAGCAGGATCGTGAACACCGAGGAGAACCCGACGACCGTGGTGGTGGCGGCGTTGACCGAACCCGCGACGTTCGCGCGCAGGCCGGGGTCCGCCGCGTTGACGGCGTCCGCGAAGGCCTGGGCGTCCGCGCCCGGGGCGAGGCGCACCGAGTAGTCGACGGCCCGCGTGCCCGGTGTGAGTTGCTCCAGCGTCTCCCATGTGGACTCCAGGGAGCGGGAGTTGCTGTCGATGAGCGCGCCGACGATGGTCCCGGGCACCCGCTTGCCGCCCGCCTCCAGGATGACCTTGTCGCCCACCGCGAGTCCGCGTTCGGTGAGGAAGGCGGGACCGGCCGCGATCTCACCGGGGCCGCGGGGCGGCCGGCCCTCCACGAAGGCGGCCCCGGCCGGGGACAGGCTCCCCCGGTAGAAGCTGCCGAAGGCGGGCTGCGTGTAGCCGACCAGCCCGACCTGCGTCAGCCCGCGGGCCCGGATCTCCCGCGCGCCCAGCGACCGCATCCACTCCTCGAGCCGCGCGTCGTCCAGCCGGGGCTGCGGGTGGCTGCTCCCGGCGGTGCCCGCCAGGATGTCGACGACCGGGCCGCCGGTACCGCGGCCGGCGTCCGCGTACGCGACCATGGTGCTGGTCAGACCGGTCGCCAGGGTGGCCGTGGTGACACCGAGGACGATGGCCGCCATGGTCATGAGGGCCCGGCCGGGGCGGGCGAACGGCTGGCCGAGCCCCAGGCTCAGCGGACGCGGCAGCCGGGTGGAGGCCAGCACCCGCTGGACGCGCAGCCCGCGGCCGGTGCGCGGCGCGCCGCCGGCGGTGATGGCCTGCGCGGCCGACAGCCGGTGCGCCCGCAGGGCCGGTACGAGCGCCGCCAGCAGGACCAGTACGGGCATGCCGGCCAGGCAGGCCACGCTGATCCAGGGGGAGACCGGGCCCAGGCTCGCCAGGCCCGTCTCGACACCGGAGAAGGCGATCTTCAGGATGGGACCGGCCAGGGCATTGCCGAGCAGGGTGCCGAGCACGCAGCCGGCCGCGGCGGGCGCGGAGACCATCGCCAAGTAGACGGCGACGACCTGGTTCGGCGTGAAGCCGATGGCCTTGAGCACCCCGATGTGCCGGCCGCCGGAGACGACCGCGCCGCTGACCACGTTCGCGACGATGAGGGCGGAGACGAGCAGACCGAGGACGCCGAAGACGGCCATGAAGGGCAGGTAGGCGTCGGCCCTGGAGGAGAAGGCCTTCTTGAGGGTGAGGTGGTTCTGCGCGGCCAGGCGCGAGTCCGGGGGCAGCTCGGCGTTGGCCGCGGCGAGCGAGTCGCGCAGCTGCGCGCCCGTCGCCGAGTCGGCGAACCGGTAGAGCATCTGCCGGGACGCCGGGTGCAGAGCCGCCGCCTGCTCGGGCGTCACCCAGGCGGCCGCCGACTTGCTCATGCTGGTGGCGAACCCGACGACGGTGAGCTTCGGTTGGCCGGGCACCTCCAGGGTGGTGCCGAGCAGGTCCTCGTACGGAGTGCCGTCGACGGCCCAGTCGACGACGATCTCGCCGGGCGCCTGGACCCAGCGGCCCAACAGGACGTCGACGCGGTCCACCGGGGCCCCCGCCGGATCCGCGCGGCCGACCACGGTCAGCGGGCCGGGCGGCATCCAGAGCCAGTCCGTGGGCACGTCGACGACGGCCTGGTGGAACGGCCCGGCGGCGGCCGCCACGCCGGGGCGGGTCGCGGTCCGCGCGAGCTGGGCGTCGGAGACCTCGGCGGCGTCGTACGTGGCCACGGTGTGCGCGCCGCGTTGCGCGGAGTACGCCCGGTCGAAGGGGCCGGAGGCGGCGGCGAGGAGGCCGAGGGCGAGCAGGACGGTCGTGGTGGAGAGGAGGACGACGAGGCCGATGACGAACGTCTGGACCTTGCGGCGCGCGACGGCGGCGCGGGCGGCCCGCCACACGGCGCTCACGCGGAACGCTCCGGAGTGGCGACGGGTGTGGTGACGGTCGTGGTGCCGGTCGTCGTGGTGCTCGTGGTGCCGCTCGTCAGGGTGCTCGTGGTGCTGCTCGTCGTGCCGTTCTGGATGCCGCCCCGGGGCGTGGTGGGGGCTTCGGCCGCGGCGGCGGCGTGCGCGGCGTCGTCCAGGGCGCGTTCACCGGCGACGCGGCCGTCCGCCATCTCCACGAGGCGGCCGGCGCAGCGGGTGGCGAGGTGCGGGTCGTGGGTGACGATCAGCAGGGTCTGGCCTATCTGGTTGAGGTCGATCAGCAGGTCCATGACCTGCTCGCCCGAGCGGCTGTCGAGTGCGCCCGTGGGCTCGTCGGCCAGCAGCAGGGCCGGACGGTTCATCAGGGCGCGTGCCACGCCGACGCGTTGGCGCTCGCCGCCGCTGAGGGCGGACGGGTAGTTGTTGCGGCGGTCGGCGACGCCGAGCTCCTCGAGGAGTTCGAGGGCGCGGCGGCGGGCCTGGCGGGCCGGGGTGCCGGTGAGCTGGGCGGCCAGCGCGACGTTGTCGAGTGCGGGCAGGTCGTCGATGAGGTTGAAGAACTGGAAGATCATGCCGACGTCGCGGCGCCGGTACAGCGCCAGTCCGGTCTCGTTCAGCTTCCCGAGGTCCTGGCCGTGCACTTCGACCGTGCCGGCGGTCGGGCGGTCCAGGCCGGCCACCATGTTGAGGAGCGTGGACTTGCCGCAGCCGGAAGGTCCCATCACGGCCACCGCCTCGCCCTTGCGGATCTGCAGGCAGAGTCCGTCGAGCGCCTTCGCGTCGCCGTACTCCTTGTGGACGCGGTCCAGGCGGACAATGGCCTGACCTGCGGTGTCGTGATGATTCGTCATGGCATGAACATAGGAGGCGGCCGGATGGCGCCGCGTCACCCCCGGGATGTAAAAGGGCGGTTGGGTCATCCTGGGGATGTACGCGGGCAGAACCGGGGGAGGGATGCGGACTACGCGGGGGAGCTGAGAAGCTTGCGGTGTCGGTGATCTTGGACAAGGGGGGCGGCAGGTCGCCGGGTTCCCGTGGGCATCGGTGCCGCCGCACGATCGTGGCGCTCAGCGGGTTCCCGTGGGCATCGGTGCCGCCGCGCAGGTCGTCCAGGACCCGGACGCCCGCCGCGCCGATCGCCACGGCCGTCAGCCCGGTGCCCCACCGCCGTCCGAAGGTCGCCGTCACGACCACCCCCACGTCCCCCGACACCAGCCCCCCCCGCCCCGCCCGGACCCCGCGCGACGCCAGGCGCCGTACGGCCCTGGCCCTGGCCCTGACCCTCACCGCCGGACTCGGCTCGGCGGCCCTGACCGCCCTGCCCGCGACCGCGGCGGCCGACTCCGTCAAGGTCCAGTACCGCACCAGCGCGACCGGGGCCACCGCCGACCAGGCGGAGCCGTGGTTCAAGGTGGTCAACAACGGCTCCGCCGCCGTCTCCCTGAACCAGGTCACTTTCCGCTACTACTTCAAGGCCGACGGCCCGGACGTCCAGTACCGGTTCGCCTGTTCCTGGGCGGTCAAGGGCTGCGCCAACATCACCGGCACCTTCGGCACCCCGGCCAACCCGACGGCCACCGCCGACCGCTACCTGGAGATCGCCTTCACCGCGGGCGCGGGCACCCTGGCCCCCGGCGCCGACACGGGCGACATGCAGCTGCGCTTCCACCGCGCCGACTGGCAGACCCTGCGCCAGTCCGACGACTTCTCCTTCGACGCGGCCCGCACGGCCTACGGGGACTGGGACAAGGTGACCGCCCGGCTGGGCTCCGCCACCGTCTGGGGCACCGCGCCCGGCGGCAACGTCCCCGACCCGACGCCCACGCCGACCAACCCGACGCCGACTCCGACGAACCCCACGCCGACCCCGACCGACCCCGGACCGGCCGGCGCCGCCCTCTTCGACGATTTCACCTACACCTCCTCCGCGGACCCGGCGATATCCGCCCACGGCTGGAGCGTGCGCTCCAACTCCGGCGGCCCCGGCGTCCCGGGGGCGGCCTGGTCGCCCGAGAACGTGACCTTCGCGGCCGAGGGCGGGAACACCATCATGAACATGGAGACCTCCACGGCCGGCTCGGGCGAGAGCACCAAGCAGACCGAGATCCTCACCAAGGCGATGAAGTTCAAGAACGGCACCTACGCGGCGCGGGTGAAGTTCTCCGACGCGCCGAAGTACGGCCCGGACGGCGACCACCTCGTGCAGACCTTCTTCCCCATCAACGACCTCAAGGCCCCGATGGCCGACGACTACGCCGAGTACGACTTCGAGTACCTGCCCAACGGCGGCTGGGGCGAGCCCTCGAACATCCTCTACACCACGTCCTGGGAGACCTACCGCCCCGACCCGTGGGAGGCCGTCAACCAGCACACCGAGTCCCGGACGAGCTACGCGGGCTGGCACGACCTGGTCCTCACCATCGACAACAACGCCATCACCTACTACGTCGACGGCCAGGTCTTCGGCACCCACGACGCCAGGTACCTGCCCGAGCGGCCCATGTCGATCAACTTCAACCAGTGGCTGATCGACCTGAACGGCCAGCCGGGCTCCGCGCCCCGCGCCTACGACCAGAAGGTCGACTACGTCCTGCACGTCAAGGACCAGGTCCTCACCCCGGCCCAGGTCGCCGCCAAGGTGGGCGCCTACCGCACCGCGGGCACGGCCTTCGTCGACGAGGTCCCGAACGGCTGACCCCGAACCGCCGACCCGCCGCCGCACACGCGGGCGCGCGGGCGCGCTCCGGGGTCCGCCGCCCCGGAGCGCGTCCGCGCGGCCCGCTCAGAACCGCAGCGCCCACCCGTCGAGGTACCCGGTGTGCCCGGCGAAGGCGTCGAACACGCGCAGTCTCCACACCCCGCCGGCCGTCTCCGAGGAGGCGTCCACCGTGTACAGCGCGACGAGGTCGCCCTCGCCCCAGCCCGTGTACTCGTCCTTGACCGGGTACGCCGTCCCGTCGGGCGCGATCAGGTCGATCCGAAGGGTCCCGGAGTTCGGGTGTTTGACGTAGACCTCCACGTCCAACTGGGCGGGGGCGCGGCCCGGGACACCGCTGACCGTGATCGGGGACTCGATGGTCTCCAGGTCCCCGACCGGGTGGTCGGCGGTGCTGGCGAAGCGTTTGCCGGGCGCCTTGTTCGGCGCGCCGCCCACGTAGAGGGCGCGGTCGGGGGAGCCCGGGCCGGCGTCGAGCACCACGCCGGTGGTGGCCGAAGCGGTCAGGGCGCCGGCCACCTGGGCCGGGGTGGCCGTGCGGTGGTCGGCGAGGTACAGCGCCGCCGCCCCCGCGACGTGCGGGGTGGCCATCGAGGTGCCGGACATGACGGTGCTCCAGTCGTCACCCCAGGAGACGGCCGAGGTGATGAAGTCGCCGGGTGCGAACAGGTCGACCAGCCGCCCGAAGTTGGAGTACGAGGAGCGCGCGTCGTGGTCGCTCACCGCCCCGACCGTCAGCGCCTGGGAGACCCGGGCGGGCGAGTGCCCGGAGGCGTCCATGCTCTGGTTGCCCGCGGCCACCGCGTAGGTGATGCCGGAGGCGATGGAGCCCCGCACGGCCGCGTCCAGCACGTCGTCGGGATCCCCGCCCAGGCTCATGTTCGCGACGGCCGGCTTCACGGCGTTGCGGGTGACCCAGTCGATCCCGGCGACCACCTGCTCGGTCGTTCCCTCCCCGTACCAGTCGAGCACCCGGACGGCCACGACCTTCGCCTTCTTGGCCGTGCCGAAGGTGGTGCCCACGAGGGTCCCGGCGACGTGCGTGCCGTGCCCGTGGGAGTCGTCGGCCTCGAAGTCGTCCTCGATCGCGTCGTAGCCGTAGGAGGCGCGGCCGCCGAAGTCCTGGTGGGTGATGTTGATCCCGGTGTCGATGACGTACGCGGTCACGCCCTGCCCGCCCGAGTTCGGGTACGCGTAGGCCTCGTTCAGCGGCCGTCGGCGCTGGTCGATCCGGTCCACGCCCCACGAGGGCGGGTTCGGCTGGGTGGCGTCGAGCCGCATCCTGCGGTTCTGCGCGACGCGTGCGACGGCCGGATCGGCCGCGAGCCGGCGGGCCTGGCGCTCCGTCATCCGGACGGCGAAGCCGTTGACCGCCGAGTCGTACGTCCGGCGGACCGTGCCGCCGAACCGTTCGACCACGGCCCGGCCGCGGTCCGTACGGGAGCCGGCGCGGGCCGGGTCCAACAGGACGAGGTAGCTGTCGGCGACGGCTCCGGGTGCGTCGGCGTACTGGACGCGGCCCTCCGGCGGAGCCGCGGCGATGGCCCCGGTGTCCACCCCGAGCGCGAGCGCCGAGGCCAGTGCGAGTGCGGCTCCGTACCGCCGCCACAACGGTGATCGCATGATCATGGGAATCGGTACCCCCCCTGGGTCGTCCGCCAAGACTGCGACGCCCCGGAGCGCCGCACAAGGGCGCCCGCACGGGAGGAACCCGGCCCGGACGGCGCCGCCTCCGATACCAGTGCCCCCAAGGCCGAGCTGGTCATCGCCGGGCTCACCCCGGTGGGCTGAGCGATGGACCTCTCCCACGCCGCCCGCGACTTCGACGCCCCCGTCGACCGGCACGGCACCTGGTGCACCCAGTGGGACTGCGTCGAGGACCGCTTCGGGGTCCCCGGCCTGCTCCCCTTCACCATCTCCGACATGGACTTCGAGACCGCCTCCGAGGTGCTCGCCGCCCTGCGCGGCCGCCTGGAGCACAGAGTCCGGCCGCTGGGCGATCGTCACCTCGGCCTCCAAGTCCTTCAACGTCCCTGCGCTGACCGGCAGTTGCGGGATCTTCGGCGACGCCGACTCCTGCGCGCGCCATCTGACGCGGCTCAAGGACGCGGACGGTCTGTCCTCCCCGGCGGTGCTCTCCGTCGCCGGGCACATCGCCGCGTACCGGGAGGGCGGGCCCTGGCTCGACGCGCTCACCGCCCACGGCCGCGGGCCTTTGATCGAAGGTCCGATGTGCAAACGAAACGGGTCCCGGCCGCACCGCGCGGCCGGGCCCGGGCCGGCCGGGGTGCGGACGGAGGGCTGGCGGAAGGGGATGCGGAACCGGCTAAGGTGTACGCCCATCAAGGTCACGCACCGCAAGCCGACCAGCCCAAGGAGCGACCCCATGCCGATGCCCGCCCCGTTCTCCCATACCGCCGGCCCCGTCTCGGCCCGGCCCTGCCCGGCCGCCGCCGTCCCCCTGCCCCGGATCGCCGAACCGCGCGAGGTGGCCCCGGCGGACGCACGCGAGCTGTCGAGACTGTTCTTCCGCCGGCTCCGCGAGCTCGCGGAAGGCACCCCCGAACACCGTTACGTACGTCACACGCTCGTCGAGATGAACGCCTCGCTCGTCCAGTTCGCCGTCCGCCCCTTCCGCAGCCGCGGCGACGGCGGCGACCTCGAAGACCTCGTCCAGGTCGGCACCATCGGCCTGATCAAGGCCATCGACCGGTTCGACCCGGCCCGCGAGATCGAGTTCTCCTCCCTCGCCATGCCGTACATCACCGGCGAGATCAAACGGCACTTCCGCGACACCACTTGGGCGGTCCGCGTCCCGCGCCGGCTCCAGGAGCTGCGCATCGACCTCGCCAAGGCCAAGGAGGAGCTGACGGCCCTGGTCGGCCGCCCGCCGACGGTCGCGGACCTCGCCGCACACCTCTCCCTGACGGAAGAAGAGGTCATCGAGGGCCTCGTCGCCGCCAACGGCCACACCAGCGGCTCCCTCGACGCCCCGCAGGCCGAGCGCGCGGACGGCCGCACCGAAGGCCACAGCCTCGCCGAGACCATGGGGGCCGAAGAGCCCGCACTGGAGCACGTCGAGGACATCCAGACCCTGGCGCCGCTGCTGGAACGGCTCACCGACCGCGAGCGCCGCATGCTGTCGATGCGCTTCGGCGAGGAGCTCACCCAGGCCCAGATCGGCACCGCCCTCGGCATCTCGCAGATGCAGGTCTCGCGCCTCCTGACCCGGGTGCTCGCGCATTTGCGCGCCTCCATGCTGGCCGACCCGGAGCTGGGCGAAGCCGTGGCCCCGCAGCAAGCGGAACCCGCCGCGCAGGGCGCAGCCGAGGGCGCGGGCGCCGACGTACCGTAGGTGACATGACTCACTTCACCGTTTGCACCGGTTAAGGCGGGGCAGTAGCGCTGCTGGAGCGGACCCGTCCGCCGGCCCACAGCGGCCGGGGCGCGGGAGACGGGTGGATCCCGTCGCGCTCCACGGCCCGCCGGTCGCAGTCATGCCGGTGGGCCGTTCCCGGTACGACCCGTGAGGTGTATGTGTCCACGCTCATAGCCGAGCACGTGTACAAGGTCTTCGGCAGGGGACCCGAGAACGGCACTGCCGTCGCGAAGGCGGTCCGCGAGCTGGAGAGCGGCGCCACCGACCGCGAGGCCCTGCGCGCGGAAGGGACGACGGCCGCGGTCATCGACGCCTCGTTCCGCGTCGAGCCCGGCCAGATCTTCGTCGTCATGGGCCTGTCGGGTTCCGGCAAGTCCACGCTGCTGCGCATGCTCAACGGGCTCCTGGAGCCCACCGCCGGACGCATCCTCTTCGACGGCGAGGACCTCACCGCGCTCTCCGCGCGCGAGCTGCGCCGCGTGCGGTCCACCAAGATCAGCATGGTCTTCCAGCACTTCGCGCTGTTCCCCCACCGCAGTGTCCTGGAGAACGCCGGATACGGACTGGAGGTCCAGGGCGTCCCCCGGGCCGAGCGCGAACGGCGGGCCGCCGAGGCGCTCGCCCTGTGCGGGCTCGGCGGCTGGGAGAACTCCTGGCCCGACGAGCTCTCCGGCGGCATGCAGCAGCGCGTGGGCCTCGCCCGCGCGCTGGCCACCGACGCCGATCTGCTGCTGATGGACGAGTCGTTCAGCGCGCTCGACCCGCTGATCCGCCGCGACATGCAGGACCAGCTGCTCGAACTCCAGCAGAGCCTCGGCAAGACCATCGTGTTCATCACGCACGACCTCAACGAGGCCATGCGGCTCGGCGACTCCATCGCCGTCATGCGCGACGGCCGCATCGTCCAGCAGGGCACGGCCGAGGACATCCTCACCCGCCCCGCCGACGACTACGTCGCCTCCTTCATCCAGGACGTGGACCGCTCGCGCGTGCTCACCGCCGACGCCGTCATGACGGACGCCGCCGCGGACCTGGCGGCCTGCGACTGCCCGACCGTCGCCGCCGACACCCCGCTCGCCGACCTGTGCGCCGTCAGCGCCCGCGTCCCGCACCCCGTCGCCGTCACCGACGCGGCCGGCGCCGTCGTCGGCTCCGTCGATCAGGGTCGCCTCGTCGCCTTCATCGGCGACGAGCGACGCGCACCGCTGCGCTGCGCGGAGGTGGCCGCGTGATGCCCCGCCTGCACCTCGGCGCCTGGGTCGACAGCGGTGTCGACTTCCTGCAGAGCCACCTGTCCTGGCTGTTCGACGCCATCAGCTCCGTCGTCACCGGGCTGTACGACGGCATCGAAGCCGTCCTGTCCGCGCCGAACCCGCTGCTGCTGGCAGGCGTCCTCGCCGTCGCCGCGTGGTGGCTGCGCGGCCTGCTCGCCGCGCTGCTCGCCTTCGCGGGCTTCGCGCTCGTCGACTCCGTCGGCCTGTGGCCCGACGCCATGTCCACGCTCGCACTGGTCGTGGTCGCCACCCTGGTCACCCTGGTCATCGCGATCCCGCTGGGAATCTGGGCCTCGCGCTCCGACCGGGTCAGCGCGGTCCTCAAGCCCGTCCTGGACTTCATGCAGACCATGCCGGCGATGGTCTACCTCATCCCCGGCATCATCTTCTTCGGGGTGGGCGTGGTGCCCGGCATCATCGCCACCATCATCTTCTCGCTGGCCCCCGGCGTGCGGATGACCGAGCTCGGCATCCGCCAGGTCGACGCCGAACTCGTCGAAGCCGCCGACGCCTTCGGCACCACCCCGCGCGACACCCTCGTACGGGTCCAGCTCCCGCTGGCCCTGCCCACCATCATGGCGGGCGTCAACCAGGTCATCATGCTCGGCCTGTCCATGGTCGTCATCGCCGGCATGGTCGGCGGCGGCGGCCTCGGCGGCGCCGTCTACCGCGCCATCGGCAGCGTCGACATCGGCCTCGGCTTCGAGGCGGGCATCTCCATCGTCATCCTCGCCATGTACCTGGACCGGATGACCGGGGCGCTCGGCCGCCAGGTCTCCCCGCTGGGCCGCCGCGCCCTCGCCAAGGCGCGCTCCGCGGCCACCGGCAGGGCCAAGGTGTGGGGCCACCGGCCGCAGCCCGTCTTTGCGGTCGCCGCGGCCGTCGTGCTTTCCCTGGTCGCGGGCGGCCTCGGCGTCTTCGGCGACGCGGGGAAGTCCGAGGTCAACGCCTCCGGCGGGGCCGGGGTCAAGAACATCGGCAAGGGCCGCCAGGTCAGCATCGGCTACATCCCGTGGGACGAGGGCATCGCCTCGACCTACCTGTGGAAGGAGCTCCTGGAGCGCCGCGGCTACAAGGTCGACGCCCGCCAGCTGGAGCTCGGCGCGCTCTTCACCGGGCTCGCGGGCGGCCAGATCGACTTCCAGACCGACTCCTGGCTGCCCGTCACGCAGGCCGAGTACTGGAAGAAGTACGGGAACAAGCTCGACGACCTCGGCTCCTGGTACGGGCCCACCTCCATCGAGCTGGCGGTCCCCTCCTACGTGAAGGACGTCAAGACCCTCGCGGACCTGAAGGGCAAGGGCTCGCAGTTCAAGGGCCGAATCATCGGCATCGAGCCCAGCGCGGGCGCGATGGGCCTGCTCAAGGACAAGGTGCTGCCGCAGTACGGGCTCGACGGCGAGTACAAGGTCGTCGACGGCTCGACCCCGGGCATGCTCGCCGAGCTCAAGCGCGCCTACGAGAAGAAGGAGCCCGTCGCCGTCGTGCTCTGGTCGCCGCACTGGGCGTACGCCTCCTACGAGCTGACGAAGCTGGCGGACCCCGAGGGCGCGTGGGGCACGGGCGACGGCATCCACAGCATCGCCCGCAAGGGCTTCGCCGCCGACGAGCCGAAGATCGCCCAGTGGCTGCGCTCGTTCAAGATGACCGAGGCCCAGCTGACCGGACTGGAGGCCAAGATCCAGGAGGCCGGCAAGGGCAAGGAGCAGGAGGCCGTGCGGGCCTGGCTGGCGGACCACCCCGAGGTGGACAAGCTGGCGTGAGCCGCCGAGCCGGTCGTCGCGTCCGCAGGTGTGCGGGCGCCGGTGCGCGAAGGATCCGTCATGGGCCTTCGCGCACCGGCGCGTCGGGCCGAAGGTCCGGGGTGAGAGGGGGGAAGTTTTTGGGCATACACCTCTGACCAGCCAGAACACTGGAGGATTCACCCGTGCGGACAGGGGCCTGTCCATGGCACAGTGCGATCAGCCCAACCGTACGACCAGGGAGTCTCCATGCGCGATCCGCACTCCACGCAGCTGGCGGCCGCCCCCGAGCACCTGCCGGAGCCGAGCCCGCTGCCCCGCTGCCCGGTGTGCGAAGCGGCCCCGGAGCGCATCTCCTGGCGTCAGCGCCCGGGGGAGCCGGTGGACCTGGTCTTCGACCCCTGCGGCCACCGGCACACCTCCCCGGCGGCGCCCGTCCTGGCGGTCACCGCGCCCCCGGCCCGTGCGGCCCGTGCGGCTTCCGCAGCCCGTGCGGCTTCCGCGGTGCCCGCCGGCGTCCAGGTGCTCAGGGGCTCGGGACGGGTCCGCGCATGAGCTTGCTGATCCACTGGATGAGCCCGCCGTCGTACATGCCCGGGACGTAGGTGTAGGCGTCGTGGCCGCCGCCCTCGTCGATGTGGAGCATCGTCTTGACGGGGCCCTTGGTGTAGTCCTTGACGAACTTCTCGATCGGCGGCCGGTTCTGGACGTCGCTGCCCTTGGTGCCGACCTGGAAGGCGAGGTCGACCTCGGGACCCTTCCGGTCGATCAGCTTCTGCGCGAGCTCGGGCGGGCTGTTCTGCGCCTTCTCCTGCGGGTGGCCGTTCCACAGCCGTGAGTCGGGCCGGATGTCCGGCCCGCCGGCGATCACGGCGCGGAACGCGTCGGGCTTCTGGAGCACCGACTTGAGCCCGACCCCGGCCGCCGCCCCCGTCCCGCGGCAGGGCGCGCGGCTCGTCGAGGTGCACGGTGTCGCCGGTGTCGCCGGTGTCCGAGAATACGTCGAAGTACGTCAGAGCCCCCGCCGCCACCGCCGCGGCGGCCACCAGCGCGACCACGCCCCCGATCCACCTCCGCCGGGACGGCTTGCGGCGCGTTCCGTGGTTCATCGTGCAGACTCCCGAGCTCTGGTCCGAGGCGGCCGGTTCGGCCCGCCGGCGGGGAAGAGCGCGTACGGAAAGGCGCGGTTCACCACTAAAGGGTACGAAAAGGGCAAACGGCAGGTCGTGTGGATCCGCCGACCGGACCGGTGCACGACGATTGACAGTTCGTCAGCGGAGGCGCACGTTATATCGGCACCCCGATATAACGTCCAGGAGCTCCGGAGGCCCGGTGACACCCGAGCGCACCCCGCACCTCCCCGGCACTCCGCAGGCATCCCGCACTCCGCAGGCATCCCGCACCCCCCAGGCGCAGCGCAAGTCCGAGACCCGCTCGCGGCTCATCGACGCGGCCGCCGCGCTCTTCGCCCGCAAGGGGTTCCACGCGGTGTCCGCCGAGGCCGTCGCCGAGGCGGCCGGCCGCACCACGGGCGCCCTGTACAGCCACTTCGGGGGCAAGGAGGGGCTGCTGCTCGCGCTGCTCGAGGTCTGGAAGGAGCGCACCGCGCGGGAGCTGGCCGCCGAGATCGCGGCGGGCGACCCCGCCGATCCCGCCGTGCACTTCTCGGCGATGTGGGGGAGTCTGACCCGCCCGCACCCCGAACACGGCGACTCCTGGCTGCTGCTGGAGACGGAGCTGTGGCTGCACGCCGCCCGCGGCCCGCTCATCGGCGGCCGCCTCGCGCAGCGCTACGCCGAGATCCGGGCCCAGCTCGGCGAGGGGCTCGCCGACTGGGCCGAGGCCACCGGCACACCCCTCACCCGCCCGCCGCAGGAGACCGGCGCCCTGGTCCTCGGCCTCCTGCTCGGGCTGTCCATGCAGCACCGCCTCGAACCCGGGGGCGTACCCGACGCCCTCGTCGTCGAAGCGCTCGCCACCCTCCTCGGACTCGGCTGACTCGAACCTCGAACGAAGGGAACCGTTCCGTGCCCATCCATGGTGAGACAGACCTGCTCGAGGACACCTGGGCCCGCGAGGTCCCGCACGCGCAGTTCACCCGGCTGCGCCGCGAGGATCCCGTGCACTGGCACGAGGTGCCGGGCCGCCACGACGGCTTCTTCGCCGTCACCCGCCACGCCGACGTCAAGGCCGTCAGCCGCGACCCCGAGCTGTGGTCCACCGAACTGGGCTCGTTCATGATCCGCGACCAGGCCCCCGAATCCCTGGAGACCCTGCGCCTGGTCCTGCTCGGCATGGACGCACCGCGGCACTCCCGGTACCGGAACCTGGTCAGCGCGGGATTCACGCCCCGGGTCGTACGAAGGCTCGCGGCCCGGATCCAGGAGCGGGCGGTGGCCCTGGTGGAGAGCGCGGTCGCCCCGGGCAAGGACATGGACTTCGTCGACGAGGTCGCCTCCTGGCTGCCGATCCAGACGATCTGCGAGATGGTCGGCGTACCGGAGGGCGACGAGCGGCTGATCTTCGAGTGGAGCAACCGGATGGCCGGCAGCCAGGACCCGGAGCTCTCGGCGGGCAAGCACGACAGCGACCTCGCGGCCGCCGAGATCTACGCCTACTGCGACGCGCTGGCCGCCGAGCGGAGGGCCCGCCCCCGCGAGGACATCCTCTCGGCGCTGGTCCACGCCGAGGTCGGCGGGGAACGGCTGACGGAGGACGAGATCAACATGTTCTTCGTCCTGCTGTGCGTCGCGGGCAACGAGACCACCCGCAACCTGCTCTCCCACACCCTGCTCGCCCTGATCGAGCACCCGGCCGCCCGCGCGGAACTGGCCGCGGCCCCCGGGGACGAGGCCCTGTGGACCTCGGCGACCGAGGAGTTCCTGCGCTGGGGCGGCTCGATCCACAACTTCCGGCGCACCGCGACGCGCGACACCGTCCTGCGCGGACAGCCCATCGCCGCGGGCCAGAAGGTGGTCACCTACTACACCTCCGCCAACCGCGACGAGGAGGTCTTCGCCGACCCCTTCGCCTTCGACATCCGCCGCACCCCGAACGACCACGTCACCTTCGGCGGCGGCGGCCCCCACTTCTGCCTCGGCGCCGGCCTCGCCCGCACCCAGATCAAGGCCCTCGTCCGCGAGCTCCTGCGCCGCCACCCGGACGTCACCCTCACCGGCGAAGTCCGGCGGCTGCGCTCGGACTTCATCAACGGCGTCAAGTACCTCCCGGTCCGCTTCGGCTGAGGCACCGGCCGCGGCCCACCGCCCGCGGCCCACCGTCCGCTGCCCACCACCCACCGCGTAGCCTCGGCCGGATGTGGATACGCGACAAGATCTGGAACGAAGCGACCCCGGCGGAGCTGCGGCTGGCGGGCCTGGCGGTGAACCCGGCCCTGCCGGACCGCCTGCTGCTGCGGATCCTCGCCGACGGGCCGCCGGCCGCGCGCATGGCGCTGTGCGGCGACCGGGACCTGCCGGAACCGGTCGTCGACGCGCTGGTCTCCCACCCCGACCGACGGGCGCGCGCCGTCTTCGCCTCCAGCCCGCACGCCGATCCCGCGCAGCGGGCCCGGCTGGTGGACGACCCCGAGTGGCTGGTGCGGGCGCACCTCGCCGAGGGGCCCGCCCCCCATGTGGAGCGATGGCCCAGGCCCCTGCCGGACGAGACCGTCGTCCACATGTTCACCACGTACGAGAACGACCTCCTGGGGGGCCTCTACCGGCAGTCGTCCAGAGGGCTCCGCCGCAGCATGCCGACCCACCCGGAGGCCGTGCTTCGCGGGGTCGGTGTGGGCTCGTGGTCCGTACTGTCGGACGAGGTACGGGCCGCGCTGCTCGACGACCCCGACCCGCAGGTGCGCGAGAGCGCCCTCCTCGAGGTGTCGCACAGGGACCCGGGCTGGGTCGAGCGGGAGCTCCCGGACCGCTCGTGCCACGGCCGCAGCCACCTGCTCATGAACCGTGCCCTGAGCCGCGCCGTCATCGACTCCGTCCTCACCGCCCCGGTGGGCAAGGACGACCGGGCCATGATCGCGTCCAACCCCGGCCTGCCGCCCGACGTGGTGGTCCTGCTGGCCGGCGATCCGGACCCGCACGTCCGCGAGCGCATCGCCCGCCACCCCGCCCTCGGTCCCGCCGAGCGGGCGGCGCTGGCCGCGGACCCCGATCCCGAGGTCCGCCTCGCCGTGTCCGTCCACCCCGCGCTCACCGAGGCCGAGCGCGCGGCGATCGACTACACCGTGCCCGAAGGCGACTCGTTCGGCTTCTGGCCCGCGCCGCCCGAGCCGAGGGACCTCGCCGCCGTCCGCCGCAACGCCCTCTCCGGCCACCCCGTGCTGCGCCGCCGCGCGGCGTCCGAGCACCACCTGCCGCCGGACCTCGTCGCGCTGCTCGCCGCCGACCCGGACCTCGCCGTACGGGTGAGCCTCGCGCAGAACCATCCCGAGGCGCCCGCCGCCCTGCTGCTGGCCTGCTTCCTGGAGTACACCGGCTCCGACCGCGCCGACCTGCTCACCCGCCCGCGCTTCCCGACCGCGGGCCTGGCCGCCCACGCCGGGCACGAGGACCCGGCCGTACGGGCCCTGGCGGCGCGGGATCCCGAGGCGGACCCGGATCTCGTCGAGCGGCTCACCCGCGATCCGGATCCGGCGGTCCGCGCCGCTCTGGCGCGGCATCCGAACCTGCCCGCGCGCCGGATCGCGGAGCTGCTGGAGGACACGGAGCTGGCCCGGTACGCGGCGGCGAACCCGGCGCTGGACCCGTCCGTCATGGAGGCGCTCGTCGACTCCGCCTGCTGATCCGCCCGCTGATGGATGTTCAAAGATGCTTGTTGACAAGCCATTTCGAGCAACTTCCTTCAAACGGGGCCTCCAGGGCGCTATGTTGCCCGGTGCATGCCAAAAGGTGTGTCCGCGATCCGGACCGCACGAGGAGCCGCCCCCATGAGACTCATCAGCATCCGCAGGAGCCCACGGCGGCGGCGCGGCCCGGCGGCCGCGCTGCTCGCCGCCGCCCTCGCCGCGGCCGGCCTGGCCGCCGCCGGACCGATCGCCTCACCGGCCGCGGCCGCCGGCACGGCCACCGGCACGGCCACCGGCACGGGCGCCGCCGCCGCGTCCACCGCGGGCAACGTCACCGGCTTCACCCAGTCCGGGAACACCTTCACCGCCACCACGTCCAGCGGCGCCAAGGCCCGCGTCGTCGTCGCCCGCGCCGACATCTTCCGGCTCTGGCTCTCGCCCGACGGCGCCTTCACCAACGACCCGGCCGGCAAGGACCTCGCCACCACCACCGACTTCGGCTCCGTGAGCACCGGTTGGACCGACGCGGGCGCCTACTACCGGATCACCACCGGATCCCTGTCCATCCGGGTCAACAAGACACCGCTGCAGTTCTCCGTCTACCGGGCCGACAACTCCACCCCCGTCTGGCAGGAGGCCCAGCCCACCTCCTGGACCGGCGGCCAGACCACCCAGTACCTCGCGCGCGGCGCCGACGAGCAGTTCTACGGAACCGGCCTGCGCCTGGGCGAATGGGCGCTGCGCGGCAAGACCGTCCCGATCGCCGTGGACAACAAGTGGCGCGAGAACAACAACGCCAGCCCCGCGCCCTTCTACATGTCCACCAACGGCTACGGCGTGATGCGCAACACCTGGGCCCCGGGCTCGTACGGGTTCAACGCGCCGGCCACCCTCACCCACAACGAGAACCGCTTCGACGCCTGGTACTTCACCGGCGACTCCCTGAAGTCCGTCCTCGACGCCTACACCGACGTCAGCGGCAAACCCTTCATGGCCCCGGCGTGGGGCTTCGAGCTGGGCAACGCCGACTGCTTCAACGCCTCCAACCCGGACTACCAGGGCGACCACAACCGGCTCCGCCACCAGACCACCCCGGACGTCGTCGGCTACGCCACCGACGCCCGCGCCGCCGACATGCCCTCGGGCTGGTTCCTGCCCAACGACGGCTACGGCTGCGGCTACACGGCGCCCCTGAAGTCCACGGTCGACGCGCTCAAGGCCAAGGGCTTCCAGACCGGACTGTGGACCTCGACGGGCCTCGGCTCGATCAACGAGGAGGTGGGCACCGCCGGGTCCCGAGGGGTGAAGACCGACGTGGCCTGGATCGGCGGCGGCTACAAGACGGCGTTCAACGGAGTGCAGCAGGCCGTCGACGGCATCGAGAAGAACTCCGACGCCCGCCGCTACGTCTGGACCGTCGACGGCTGGGCCGGCACCCAGCGCAACGCCGTCGTCTGGACCGGCGACACCAACGGCACCTGGGACGACATGCGCTGGCACGTCCCGGCCATCACGGGGGCCGGCCTCTCCGGCCTCAACTACGCCTCCGGCGACATCGACGGCATCTTCGCCGGCAGTCCGAAGACCTACGTCCGCGACCTCCAGTGGAAGGCCTTCACCCCGGCCTTCATGACCATGTCGGGCTGGGGCGCGACCGGCCCGACGGCCGGCTACCAGGACAAGCAGCCCTGGCGGTTCGCGGAGCCGTACCTCTCCATCAACCGCAAGTACCTCCAGCTGAAGATGCGGCTGATGCCGTACCTGTACACGATGAGCCGGACCGCGCACGAGACCGGCGTCCCGAGCACCCGCGCGATGGTCCTGGAGTACCCCGGTGACCCGGTGGCCCGCTCCAACCTGACCAGCGGCCAGTTCATGGCAGGCGATTCCCTCCTCGTCGCGCCCGTCGTCTCCGACACCTCCGTACGGGACGGCATCTACCTGCCCGCCGGCACCTGGACGGACTACTGGACCGGCAAGACGTACGCCGGACCGGGCTGGCTCAACGGCTACCAGGCGCCCCTCGACACCCTGCCCCTCTTCGTCAAGGGCGGCGCGATCGTCCCGATGTGGCCGCAGATGAACTACACGGGGGAGAAGTCCGTCTCCACCCTCACCTACGACATCCACCCGCGCGCCAACTCCTCCTTCAGCCTCTACGAGGACGACGGCATCACCCGCGCCCACCAGTCGGGCGCCTTCGCCCGCCAGCAGGTCGACGTCACCGCGCCCGCCTCCGGCTCCGGCGACGTCACCGTGTCCGTTTCCGCCCCGACCGGCAGCTACGCCGGCAAACCCGCCTCGCGCGGCTACGAGTTCACCCTCCACGTGGCCACCGCCCCCGGCGCGCTCACGGTGGACGGCACGGCGCTCACCCGGCTGACCAGCAAGGCCGCCTACGATGCGGCGGCGACGGGCTGGTTCTTCGACGCGGCCGACCGCGGCGGCATCCTGTGGACCAAGACGGGTACGAAGGCGGGCGCGTTCAGCGTCTCGGCCACCGGCACCTCCGTCCCGGCGGCCGATCCCGTCCCGGCCACCTCCAGCCCCGTCCCGCAGTCGGGCTGGACCGTGGTCTCCGCCGACAGCCAGGAGACCGGCGGGGAGAACGGCGCCGCCCGCAACGCCTTCGACGGCAACACGGGAACCATCTGGCACACCGCCTGGTCGGCGGGGACCCCGGCGGCCCTGCCGCACGAGATCCAGATCGACCTCGGCGCCCGCTACACGGTGGACGGCCTCGGCTACCTGCCCCGCCAGGACGGCGGGGCCAACGGCCGGATCGGCGGCTACGAGGTGTACGTCTCGGACACCACCACCGACTGGGGGTCCCCGGTGGCGACCGGCGCCTTCGCCGACAGCTCGGCTCTCAAGTCCGTCTCCCTGGCGGCGAAGACGGGCCGCTACCTCCGGCTCAAGTCACTGACCGAGGCGGGCGGCCGCGGCCCGTGGACCAGTGCCGCCGAGATCACCCTCACCGGCCGCCCCACCCCGCTCCCGGCCGCCGCGACCCTGGTCAACGGGGCCTCGGCCACCTGCCTGGACCTCCCGGGAAGCGCCACCACCCCGGGCACCCAGCCCACCCTCTACAGCTGCCACGGCGGCCCGAACCAGCGCTGGACCCTGCAGGGCGACGGCCGCCTGACCGGGCTGAGCGGAGTCTGCCTGGACGCCGCGACCGCCTCGGCCGTCGCCGTCCGGACCTGCGACGGCAGCTCCGGCCAGAGCTGGCAGACCGGTCCGGACGGCAGCCTGCGCAACGCCGGCCAGTGCCTGACCCCGGCCGGCTCCGCCTCCGCCAACGGCACCAAGCTGACCCGCGTCGCCTGCGCCGCCACCGCGGCCCAGCGCTGGACCTTCACCCCCTGACACCCCGACACCCTCGCACCGCCCGACACCCCCCACCGAGCCCGGCCCGGCATCCCTCCGGGCCGGGCTCGCCCCTCCCCAACGCCCGTGACCAGCGGATACTTTGGAGACCTCGCCCCTCAGACCCCAGGGAACCCGCCCATGCCCGCAGGCACACCGACATCCCGGACGCCGACATCCCGGACGCCGACACCGCAGGCGCCCGTACCCCGGAAGATGCACGCCGACGAACCGGACATCGACACGTCCCTCGTGATCCGCCTGATCGCCGGGCAGTTCCCGCGGTGGGCGTCGCTTCCCGTCGAGCGGGTCGACTCGGCCGGCACCTCGAACGCCATGTACCGGCTGGGCGAGGACATGGTCGTACGCCTCCCGCGCACGACGGGCTCCGCCGCCGATGTCCGCGCGGAGCGGATCTGGCTGCGGCGGCTCGCCCCGGTGCTTCCGGCCGCCGTCCCCGTCCCGCTGGGCGCGGGCCGGCCCGCCGAGGGCTACCCGTGGCCCTGGTCCGTCTACGGCTGGCTCCCCGGCGAGATCCCGGTGGCCGGGAAGATCGCCGCACCGGACCTGCTGGCAGCGGACCTCGCGGAGTTCGTCACGGCCCTGCACCGCGCCGACCCGGTGGACGCGCCGGCCTCCTACCGCAGCGAGACCCTGGCGGAACGCGACGCCGACACCCGCGCCTCGATCGCGGCCCTGGGCGCGAGCGGAGACGTCGACGCCGCGGCGGCGACCGCCCTGTGGGAGGAGGCCCTGCGGGCCCCGCTGCCTCCCGGCCCGCCGGTCTGGATCCACGCGGACCTGCAGCCGGGCAACATGCTGCTGGCCGACGACCGCCTCGCCGCCGTGATCGACTTCGGCTGCGCGGGCCTCGGCGACCCCGCCGTCGACCTCCTCGCGGCCTGGTACGTGCTCCCCGCGACCGCCCGGCCCGCCTTCCGGACCGCCCTCGCCGCCGACGGCGCGACCTGGACGCGCGGGCGCGGCTGGGCCCTGTCGGTCTCGCTCGCCGAACTGGCCTACTACCGCGAGACCAACCCGGTCATGGCGGGCAACGCCCGCCACGTCATCGGCGAACTCCTCGCCGCCGGGCCGGAGTCCGGCTGAACCGGGCCGGCCGGGGGATGGATCTTTGTCGGTGCCGGTTGCGAGGATGGGCGCCATGACACCTTTACTCCTGACCGACATAGACCGGGCCGTCCGCAGCAGCTGGAGCGCGCAGACGTGCACCCCCGAGTACCGCGACCGCTGGACCCGGGAGAACCCGGCCCGTGACCAGTGCGGGGTGACCGCCCTCGTCCTCCACGACCTGCTGGGCGGCGAGCTGGTCCGCGGCGAGGTCCTCGTCGACGGCGAGCGCGTGGACTACCACTGGTGGAACCGCCTGGGCCTGGGCATCGAGATCGACCTCACCCGCGATCAGTTCGGCCCGGAGGAGAAGATCACCGAGGGCGTCGTCGTCCCCCGCCCTCCGGAGAGCGAGATGCGCCGCCTGCGCACCGAGTACGAGATCCTGCGCGACCAGGTGATCGCCAAGCTCGACGCACGCTAGTGCTGTGACCGGAAGGGTTCACCGGGTCGCGGCGCCCGGCACGGCACCTCGCCGCGTTGTCGGACCACACCGGTACGTCCAGTACGAGGCGTGGTCCTCCGCCCGGGGGCCCCTCCCGGCGGTAGCTGGGGGAGAGGCACCGCACCGAACACCGCGACCCGGCAAACCTTCCCGGCCACAGCACTAGTGCTGTGACCGGGCCGCCTGTCCGTGGGGATGCGGCGCCGACGGGTCGGCACCCGTTCCCGTCCCCGCGATGACGGGGACGGGACGCCGCCCGCGGCCGCGGCCCGGCAGCCGCGACGCCGGCAGCAGCCCCACGGCGGCCAGCGCGGCCAGCGCGGCCAGCGCCGCGGTCGAGGCCCCGGCGGTCCCCGCGGCCACCGCGATGCCGAAGGCCGGCCCCACGTTCATCGCCGTCGGCTTGAGCCCGCCCACCACCCCGGCATGCCCGGCGGGCGCGTCCCCGACCACCGTCCCGGTGGCCGTCACCATCACCGCGGCGAAGCCCGCTCCGAGCACGCCGAAACCCCACCCCGGACCGAGGCCCGAGATCCCGAGCGCCACGAGCCCCGTTCCGGCGACCGCCGTCGCCCGCGCCCCGAACCGGCGCAGCGCCGCCCCCGCCAGCGGCGACCCGGCGACCATGGCGGCGGTCATGGGCAGCACCCGCAGCCCGGTCGCCAGCGGATCGAGGCCGCCCGCGCCCTGGAGCGCGAAGCTCGCCGAGAAGAGGGCCCCGAACATCGCGCCGGAGACCAGGGCCAGCAGTGCCATCGACGCCGTCACCGAACGGGAGCGGGCCACCGGCAGCGGCACCAGCGGGTGCGCCGAGCGCCGCTCGGAGCGCACGGCCAGCGCCGTGAGCGCCGCCGCCCCGGCCAGCCAGGCCAGCGTCCGCCGCCCTGCCCAGCCGTGTGCCGGTACGCCGGCCAGCGCGTGCACGGCCGCCGCCACGGCCACCACCACCGCTGCCACACCGCACTGGGCGGACACCCGCCCATCAGCCGAGTCAACAACCCTGCGGGTCAATACATCTAGCGGCCGGGCGTAGACACTGTCTACCGACTGGCCGCTCCCCGTCCTTTCGGGATGATGGAGTGAGCACGGCCGGGCGAGGGGCCCGGCCCGGCCGAGGAGGAGGTGACCGCCATGGCGGAGCACGCGCCGCGCGAGGCCGGCCCGTCGGCGAGCGGGCTGGAAGAGGGCCGCCTGATGAAGGAGCTCGAGGCCATTCACCGCACGCGCCACGAAACCCTGCTGCACGGGTCGGAAGAAGCGCTGGTCACCCACACCCAGCGGATGGGCGAGCTGGAGCGCGAGTACGTCCGCCGCCACCCGGAGCGGGCCCAGACCCCCGGCCGCACCCGCTCCGGCGCCCGCGCCCGCACGGGCGCGGAACCCGAACCCCAGGACTGACCCGCCCGGCTCGGGCCGGCGGTCAGACGTCGTACGGATGGAGCTCGACCCGCTCCCGCTCGAACCACACCCGCACCCATCCGGGAACGACACCCGCCGGCAGCGGCCCGGCCGACTCCAGCAGAACGAGGCTGCCACCGAGCCGAAACGCGAGGACGCCGTCCTCCTCGGCGCTGCGCCCCCAGTCGATCAGTTCGATCAGCGTCGCCGATCATGCCTCAGCGTCGAGCGCGCCGCGGCGCAGATTTGCTTCATGTGAGACAAATTTGTATCGTTTGATACGAAGGAGGATCGCATGATGAACGAAGAAGAGCTGCTGGACGGCGCCGCACGCGTCCTCGCGGGCGACCACAGCGCCTCGATGACGCACATCGCCGCCGGCATCGGCACCAGCCGGGCCACGCTGAGCCGCCGCTACGCCACCCGCGAGGCGCTGCTCAAAGCCGTCGCCGTGCGGGCCATCGACGTGGTCGACGGCTGCCTCGCGCCCGCCGACCTGCCCGACACCGCCGACGGCGCCGCCTTCGACGCCGCGCTGGAGCGGCTCGTCACCGGCCTGCTGCCCGCCGCGCACCTCTACGGATTCACCTCGCGCGACGCCACCGTGCTCGCCGACCCCGCCTTCCGCGCCGGCATCCAGCGACAGGACCAGCGGGCCCTCGCCTTCCTCGGCCTCGGCCAGCGCCTCGGCCGGCTGCGCGTCGACCTGCCCGCGTACTGGATCTGGTACTCGCTCTGGGGACTGCTCGACGCCGCCGCCGAAGGCGTCCGCGACGGCCACCTCGCCCGCCGCGACATCGGCCGGCTGGTCCTCGCCTCCTTCCTCACCGGAACCAGGCCGTCCGCCGCCGCCTGAGCGGCCTCCGGACCCGTACCACCACCCCCGCGTACCACCGTGAACGGAACCCCCATGCACACCCCCACGCAGGATCCGCGCCGCTGGATCGTGCTCGCGATCCTCTCCGGCAGCCTCCTGCTCATCTCGATGGACACCACGATCCTCAACGTGGCGTTCCCCTCGCTCGTCGGCGACCTCCAGCCGGGCGCCGTCCAGCAGCTGTGGATCATCGACGTCTACGCGCTCGCCCTCTCCGGCCTGCTCGTCACCGCCGGCGCCCTCGGCGACCGCTGGGGCCGCAAGCGGCTCCTGATGGCGGGCTTCGGCATCTTCGCCGTCGCCTCGCTCATCGCCGTCTTCTCCACCGAGGCCTGGCACGTCATCGCGGCCCGCGCCCTCCTCGGCGTCGGCGGCGCCGCGATCATGCCGTCCACCCTGTCGATCCTGCGCAGCGTCTTCACCGACGCCAAGGAACGCGCCTTCGCGCTCGCCGTCTGGGCCGCCGTCTTCGGCGGCGGCATGGCCTTCGGCCCGGTCGTCGGAGGCCTGCTCGTCCAGGACTACGGCTGGCACTCCGCCTTCCTCCTCAACCTGCCCGTCGCCGCGCTCATCGTCGCGGCCGGCCTGCGCTACCTCCCCGAATCCCGCTCCCCGCGCTCCGCCGGCACGTGGGACTGGTGGGGCGTCGGCCAGTCGATCGTCGGCATGCTCGCCCTCGCGGGCGGCATCAAGCAGCTCGGCAAGAGCGGCGTCGCCGACCCGCTGCCGTGGGCCCTGCTCGCCCTCGCCGCCGTCTGCCTGACCGTGTTCGTACGCCGCCAGCTCCGCCTGGACAACCCGCTGCTCCAGGTCCGGCTGTTCGCCAAGCCCGCCTTCAGCGTGGCCGCCACCGCGATCTTCCTGCCCATGGTGGGCATGGGCGCGATCCTGTTCCTGGTCACCCAGTGGTTCCAGTACGGCCAGGGCTACACCCCGCTCGAAGCCGGGCTCTCCCTGCTGCCCGCCCCGCTCGCGCTGATCTGCGCCTCGATGATCGCCCCGTCGCTCATGCAGCGCTTCGCGATCCGGCACGTGCTCGGCAGCGGCCTGGTGATCCTCGCGGCGGGCATGGCCCTGCCCTGGACCCTGCAGCAGTTCACCGGCCTCGGCTACCCCGCCTTCGCCGTCGCCCTCGGCGTCATGGGCCTGGGCGCGGGCATCGCCACCACCGTCGCCTCGGTGACCCTGATCTCCACGGCCCCGGCCGAGGAGGTCTCGAGCGCCGCGGCCATCGAGGAGACCTGCTACGAACTGGGCTCCGCCATGGGCGTCGCCATCCTCGGCTCCACCGCCGCCGCGCTCTACCGGGCCAACCTCCCGGCCCTCGACCTGGACTCCACCACGCTGACGGCCGTACGGGACTCCGTGGGCGAGGCCGCCCACACCGCCGAACGGCTCGGCGGCACGGTCGGCCAGAACCTGCTCGACGCCGCGTCGCAGGCCTACACCCTCGCGATCACCCCGGCGTTCCTGATGGCGGGAGCGCTCGCGGTCGCGGCCGCCGTGACGACGTGGGCCCTGATCCCGCGCGATCTGCGGCCGACCGAGAACCACTAGTGCTGTGACGGTCCCGGGCGTCCGGATCCGATCCGGTTCCACAGGGCGCAGTGGTGCTCGGCCGCCGCGTTCACCGTGCGGATCCCCCTCGGACCCGGCGCGAGGGACAGTACGGCGGGGGAGCGCGGCCACCGGGGATCCGAACCGGGCGGGTTCGGATCCCCGGTCTCCGCGAACCGGGTCCAGTGGCGGATCATCCGCTCCGACAGTGCCCGCTGCGGCGCGGCCAACGGCAGCCCGGTGTCGAAGAGATAGGGCAGCTCGAAGCCGTGCGAGGCCCCGTAGGGGAAGCCCGCCACCGGCGGCAGCCCGGTGAAGTCGGGCGCCTCGCGGTCGTCGAAGCGGTAGTCGTACGTCGGCACGTGCCGCGCCAGCGCCCGGCTGTCCCGCAGCTGCGGGCACAGGAACGAGGCGTCCGAGAGCACGGCGGCGAAGGCCAGCGCGGGCGTCGGGTGGCCCGACACCGGATAGGCCGCCTCGATCCGTCCGGCTGCCGCGCCGAACGAGGCCCGCAGCCTGGCCCGGTAGGCCTGTGCGTCGGGGAGCGGGTAGGCGGCCAGCGTCTGCCCGAGGAAGATCCGGATCTCGTCGCGGGTCGAGCCCTGCACCACCGGGACCCGGTGGAACTCCCCGCGCTCCAGGGCCCGTCGGGGTTCGACGGGCAGCAGCGCGTTGCCGTGGGACACGCCGGAGAACCGCAGCATCAGCTCGGGCGTCGCGAGGACCTCGGGGGCCAGGCCGCGCAGGCACCGCAGGACCTCCTCGTCCGAGGGCCGGCCGCAGCCGAGCCGGGCCGCCGCGGCGATCCCGTCGGCCACGGTGCGCTCCTGCGGCACGAACGGCTCGTAGGCGCCCAGGGTGGTGAGCAACGAGCGCGGCGGGACCACGAGCGAGCAGGAGCCGCTCTGGGCGATCGCCCGGTGGAAGAGGCCGGCCGAGGCCGGGGAGGTGAGGTGCGCGCAGACGCTGAGGCCGCCCGCCGACTCGCCGAACACGGTGACGCTTCCCGGATCGCCGCCGAAGCGGGCGGCGTTGGCCCGCACCCAGTGCAGCGCCGCCTGCTGGTCGGCGAGCGCGAGATCGGGGGCCCCGCCGAGCGCGGGATGCCCGAAGAGGCCGAAGATCCCGAGGCGGTAGTTGACGGTGACGACCACGACCCCGCCCGCCGCGGCCAGTCGGCCCGGCCGGTACAGGTCACCGGCGCCGTTCATGAACCCGCCGCCGTGGAACCACACCATCACCGGCCGGCGCGCCCGCTCGCCGCCCGGGCCGGGCTGCTCGCCTTCGCCCTCCCGCGCGGGGGCGGGCGCCGTGACGTTGAGGAACAGGCAGTCCTCCGAGCCGCTCGGTCCGCCCGGCCCCACCGCCGGCAGCTGGACGCAGCGGGCCCCGGGCGCGCCCGCGTCCCGTACGTCCGCCCAGCGCGCGGCCGGCTCCGGCGGCCGCCAGCGCAGCGGGCCGGTGGGCGGGGCGGCGTACGGGACGCCCTCGAAGGTCCGGACCCCGGCCGACTCCCGCCCGCGCACCGCGCCGCGGTCGGTCTCCACCACGGGCCGGAAGCCGTCGCCGTGGGCCGTCGCGCGGGCGGCCCTCGCGCGGGCGCCCGGCCCGTCGGCGCCCGGCGCGTCGGCCGCCTGCCGGCCGGCGGGCCCGCCGGCCAGCAGGAGCAGGGCCAGCAGGAGCGCCGTCCCGGACGCCATCAGCGCCCCCGCTCCAGCACGCCCCGTACGAAGGCCGCCTGTCCCGCGTGCTGGAGGTCGTCGCCGATCACACTGACCAGGCGCACCCCCAGGGTCACCGGCGGGTCCCACCGCTCGTCCACCACCCGGTCCAGATCGGCGGCGCCCAGCCCGCGCAGGAACCGCCCGGTCTGCGCGTGGACGGCGTCGAAGTACCCCAGCAGCAGGTCCCCGGAAGCCACCCGCACGGCGGCGGCCTGGCGGGCGGTGTGCCCGTACCCGGTCGACCCGGCCGGGAGCGCGAGGCCGAACCGCTCGTCCCACCCCCGCGCGTGCCAGACCTGCTCCCAGCCCGCCGCGTCCGCCACGTGGTCGTCCTGGATCCGGGCCAGGTGCCAGACGAGCCAGGTGACCGAGTTGGCGCCGGGGTCGATCCGCGCGTCCAGCAGCTCCGCGTCCAGCCCCTCGACCGCCTCGTGCACCACACCGTGGATCCGGCCGAACGCGTCGGCGAGCAACTCCGTACCCTTCATGCCCCCACCATGCCCACGACGGGTGCCGGGACCCCCCGCGGCACCGCGGGGGACCCCCGTTTGCCCGCCCCGAATGGCGCAGCGCCGCGGGGTGGCGCTGAATGTAACAAAGCGTGCGCTTCCCATGACGCACGATGACCGGCGCGCGATGTGTAGACCCGCGCGTCGGCGAACGGAGCTTTCCATGAATGACCCCATCACGCTCGCCGCGACGGAGTACGAAGAACCGCGCGGGCTCCCCGACACCACGGAAGTCCGGCCGCCGGCCGGCCCCGACGACGGCCCCGCCGCCGCCGACTCCGACTCCGCCGCCGACTCCGACTCCGCCGCCGACCCCGGCGACGGCCCCGGCACGGACCGGGACCGCGAGGCCGGGCCCGCGCGGGCGGAAGGGACCGGGGCGGCGCCCATACGCACGGTCCTGGAGACCGCGGCCACCGGCCGGCCGGTCAAGGAGGTCGCCGCACTGGTGAGCCTCCTCAAGGAGTCCGGACAGGTGCCCAACCCCGGACACACGGCGCTGCGCGCGGCCGCCGTGTCCCGGCCCGTCCACGAAGTCCGCGAGATGGTCACCCTGCTGGGAGAGCCCCCGCACGAGGTCGTCGAAACCGACATCACCCTGCGGGCCGCCGCCCTCGGCCGGCCCATCGAGGACGTGGCCCTGCTGGTCAGCATCCTCGGCACCGGCGACGGACGGGCCCCCGAGCGCGGGGCGGTGCGCGCACCGGCTCCCCCGGGGCGCGCCACCGCCCGCCCGGTCTCGGCCCCGGCCCCGGTCCCGAACCCGGTCCCGGCTCCGGGACGAGCCGCGGGAGTCCGGTCCGCGGGGGCCCGGCCCCCGGGCGGCGCGCTCGGCCGCGTACTGCGCTGGCCGGTGGCGTTCGCGCTGCTGCTCTGCGGCGCGCTGCACGTGCCCGGCGATCTCGCGGGCCTGGCCTCCGGTGATCCCGGCGGGCTGCTCGCCCTCGCCGTCACGCTGCTCTGCCTGACCGCCGGCGCACTGCTGGCGGTGCGCGACACGGCCGCGGCATGGCGGACCGGCGCGATCGTCGCGCTGGGCGTCGCCGCACTCCACGTGGTGGGCGGCGCCGTGGAGTTCGACCCGCTCGCCGGCGCGGTCGCCGGCTCCGTCGCCTGGGCGGGCGTCACCGCGGTGCTGAGCGCCGCGACCGGCGCCGTCCTCGCGGGCCTGGCCCTGCAGTACCGCCCGGCGGCCGACCCGGCCGACGGAGCCTGACCCAGGCGGGGAGGGGACCCGGGCCCCACGGCCCGGGTCCCCTCCCCGCCGTCGGACGGAGCGAGGCGCTCGATGGACCCGGAGGCGGCACTGGACCGCATCGCCTTCCTGCTGGAGCGCGCCCAAGAACCGACCTACCGGATCCAGGCCTTCCGCACCGCCGCCGCGGCCCTCGAACGGATGGGGGAGCGCGAGGTGGCCGAGCGGGTCGCGGCCGGCACGCTCGAAGCGGTCAAGGGCATCGGCCCGAAGACCGCCCAGGCCGTCCGGGAGGCCCTCGCCGGCGAGGTGCCCGAGTACCTCCAGCGGCTCGAGGACAAGGCCGCCGCCCACCCCGAGGGCCCGCCGCCGAGCCCGGAGGCCCGCGCGCTGCGCGCCGCCCTGCGCGGCGACTGCCACGTGCACTCGGAATGGTCCGACGGATCCGGCTCGATCGAGGCCATGGGCCGGGCCGCCGCGGCCCTCGGCCACGACTGGGCGGTGCTCACCGACCACTCGCCGCGCCTGACGGTCGCCCGCGGACTCCCGCCCGAGCGCCTGCGCGAACAGCTGCGGGCCGTCGCCGAACTGAACACGGCCTGGGCGCCGTTCCGGCTGCTCACCGGCATCGAGTGCGACATCCTCGCCGACGGCTCCCTCGACCAGGAGCCCGAACTCCTGGCCGAGGTGGACCTGGTGGTCGGCTCCGTCCACTCCAAGCTCCGGATGGACGCTCCCGCCATGACCCGGCGGATGGTCAACGCCGTCCGCAACCCGCACCTGGACGTCCTCGGTCACTGCACCGGACGGCTGGTCACGGGAAAGACCCGCCCCGAGTCGGAGTTCGACGCCGAGGCCGTCTTCGCGGCCTGCGCCGACTCCGGCGCCGCCGTGGAGATCAACAGCAGACCCGAACGGCTCGACCCGCCGCGCCGGCTGCTGCGGCTCGCCGTCGCCGCGGGCACCTTCTTCGCGATCGACACCGACGCCCACGCCCCCGGCCAGCTCGACTGGCAGACCACCGGCTGCGAACGCGCCCTGGAATGCGGGGTGCCGGCCGACCGGATCGTCAACACCTGGTCCGCGGCCGACCTCCTCACCTGGACCCGGACCCGTCGGCCGCCCGGAACGCCGTGAGCGTGAACAGCGCCCCGTCCGGATCGCGCAGCGCCACCCACCGCTCGGTCGCGCTCTCACCCGGTTCCGAGACCGCCCGCCCGCCCAGGGCGACCGCCGCCGCCACCGCCGGCTCCAGCTCCGGAACCCGGAAGTGGACGTGCCAGCGGGGCCGCGTGTACGGACTGTACGAGCCCGGCTCCACCGGCCCGCTGTCCAGCCGGGCCACCGGCTCCCCGCCCTGCCGCAGCACCACCCGGTCCTCCTCGTAGGAGACCTCGCAGCACCCGTCGCGATCGGTGGCCCACTCCAGGACCTCCCCGTAGAAGATCGCCGACTCGAAGGCGTCGCGGGTGCGCAGCTCCAGCCAGGCCGGCGCGTGGCCGCTGCCCACCCGCCAGCCCGCCGTCACCGGGCCCTCCCAGATCCCGAAGACCGCCCCGTCCCGGTCCGCCACCAGCGCCGCGCGGCCCCCCGACTCGAAGGAGAACGGGCCCACCGCGACCGTGCCGCTGCGCTCCCGGACCCGGTCCGCCGCCACATCGGCGTCGTCCACGGCGAAGTACGGGGTCCACGCCACCGGCACCGCCAGATCCACGGCCAGCGCCCCGATCCCGGCCACCTCCGCCCCGTCCAGCTCGGCCACGGAGAACGCCTCGCCGAGCCGCGCGGGCTGGAACCGCCAGCCCACGACCGCACCGTAGAACCGCTGCGCCGCGCCGAGGTCACGTGCCATCAGGCTCACCCAGCACGGCGCCCCGAAGACGTCCCTCGTCGAAATCTCCACCGTTTGCTCCGCCCTTCACCGGGGCGCGGTCAGCGCG
Organism: Streptomyces sp. ICC4; assembly: GCF_003287915.1. Taxonomy (NCBI): domain Bacteria; kingdom Bacillati; phylum Actinomycetota; class Actinomycetes; order Kitasatosporales; family Streptomycetaceae; genus Streptomyces; species Streptomyces sp. ICC4. The sequence goes on from NZ_CP030286.1 coordinate 2,981,828, forward strand.
CCGTCCGAGCACAAGCAGTAGCGCCCCGTCCCCGGCCGTGGCCCGCAGGCGCGCCACCGGGCCCGCGGATAATCCCTTGGCCGCGTCCGGGCGCCGACCTAGGGTTCGGCGCATGGCGATCACGGGTCCGCAGGACATGGACGAAGCGGTTTCACTCAGCACGAGGGCACTGGGGGAGGCGGTGCACCTCGACTGGTCCGTCCCGGCGGCCGGGCTGGAATGGAGCTGCTACGACACCGCGGTCCATGTCGCGAGCTGTTACACGGCCTACGCCGCGCAGGTCACCGGCCGTGCGCGCACGGCCTGGGTGCCCTTCGAGATCACGGCGGACCCGGGCACCACCCCCGCCGGCCTGCTGGAGATCATCACGGCGACCGGGGGCATGCTCTCCGCCGTCGTGGCCGCCGCCCGGCCCGACGACCGCGCCTGGCACCCGTACGGCAGCGCGGGCGCGGACGGCTTCGCCGCGATGGGCGTCGTCGAGACCCTGCTGCACACCCACGACATCCTCAGCGGGCTCGGCATCCACGACTGGGAGCCCGGCCCCGCCCTGGCCGAACGGGCCCTGGACCGCCTCTTCCCGCACGTCCCGCGCGGCCACGACTCCTGGCGGACCCTGCTGTGGGCGACCGGCCGGGGCGAACTGCCGGGCCTCGCCCGCCAGGCGTCCTGGCGCTGGTACGCCGAACCCGTCGAGGCCGGGAGCGTACTGCTCTGCGAGATCTCCCCGATGGCCGCGGCCGACCTGCACGCGGGCGGCAGCGGAGGCTTCGCCTGGGCCGGGGAAGGACCCGGCGACGGCACCCGGTACGCCGCGGGGATGGTGACGAAGGCGCGCGACGCGGGGACGTACCGGCCGGGCTGGGGACCGTACGCCATCATCCGCGCGAGCGACCGGCGGGCCATCGGCGGCATGGGCTTCCACGGCGCCCCGGACGCCGACGGCCGCGCCGAGGTCGGCTACGACCTCCTGCCCTCGGCGCGCGGCAACGGCCATGCCACCGAGGCCCTGAAGGCGCTGACCGCCTGGGCCTTCGGACAGCCGGGCACCACCCTGCTGGCGGCCACGACGGACGCGGACAACACACCCTCCCAGGGGGTGCTCGGACGGACCGGTTTCACCGAGGCCGGCACCGGGGAGGGCCTGGTCCGGTACGTCCTACGGGGCTCCGCGGGCTGAATCCGGTCCGCGCGGCGCCCGCACCGATCCGGAAAGCAGGTCCCGCCGTGGTGAGTTCCCAGGTCCCCGTGATCGATCTCGGCCCGTGGCGCTCCGGGGGACCCGAAGCCCGCCGGCGCGTCGCCGCCCGCGTCGACGAGGCCCTGCAGAGCGCCGGCTTCCTCCTGGTGGCGGGGCACGGGGAGGATCCGGAGCTGCCCGGGCGGATCCGGGAGGCGGCCCGCGCGTTCTTCCGGCTCCCGGCCGCCGCCAAGGCCCCGTACGCCGTCGCGGTCGGCGGCCGCGGCTGGCTCGGTCCGGGCGCGGAGGCCAACAGCTACGCGGAGGGCGCGGCCTCCCCGCCGGACCTCAAGGAGTCCTGGTCCTGGGCGGCGGAGGACCCGACCGGGATCCCGGCGGTGGACGCGGAGTGGTTCCGGCCCAACGCGTGGCCGGCCGAGGCGCCCGCGCTGCGGCCGCTGGTGGTCCGGTACCTGGCCGAGATGCGGGCGCTCTCCGACGAACTGCTCGGGCTGCTGGCCGCCGCCCTGGGCCTGGAGGCGGACCATTTCACCCGCCACACCAGCCACCCCACCTGGGGGTTCAACGTCAACTGGTACCCCGGTACCGAGACCGTCGGGCCGCCGCTGCCCGGTCAGTTCCGCATCGGGGCGCACACCGACTTCGGCACCGTCACCGTCCTGGACCGCGAGCAGGGCGCGGGCGGGCTGCAGATCCACACCGAGGCCGAGGGCTGGCAGGACGCCCCGTACGATCCCGCCGCGCTCACCGTGAACATCGGTGACCTGATGGCGCGCTGGACGGGCGACCGGTGGCGGGCCGGCCGCCACCGGGTGCTGCCGCCGCCCGCCGACGCACCGGCCGAGGAGCTGATCTCGCTCGTCTACTTCTACGAGTGCGACCCGCACACCCGGGTGGAGTCCCTTCCGGCGCCGCTGGGCCGCCTCACGCACGAGCCGGTCGACTCGCACGCCTACCTGCGGGCGCAGCTCGACGCGATCACCGTCCCGGCGGGGGATCCGGCCGGTCCGGGCCGCGCCGGGGACCCGCGGGACCCGGCTGGTCAGGCGGGTGCGGAGGGCTAGCGGGGGACCCGATTACCCGATGGCGGGCGCGTTCGGCAGGATGGGCTCCATGACCGAGATCCGCACCCCCCGCCTCCTCCTCCGCCGCTGGTCCGAGGACGACCTCGTCCCCCTGTCGGAGATCAACGCCGACTCCGAGGTGATGCGCTGGATCGGCGACGGCGAGACCCTCGACCTCGAGGAGACCGCCGAGACCATCGAGCGGTGGGAGGACGAGTGGGACGAGGAGGGCTTCGGGATCTTCGCCGTCGAGCTGCTGGCCTCCGGCGAGCTGATCGGTGCCGTCGGCCTGTCCATGCCGTGGTGGCTGCCCGAGGTGCTGCCCGCGGCGGAGATCACCTGGCGCCTCGGCCGCTCCTACTGGGGCCAGGGATACGGCTCCGAGGCCGCGCACGCCACGCTGGAGTTCGCCCTCCAGGACCGGGGCCTCGACCGGGTCGTCGCCGTGAACCGGGCGGGCAACGACGAGTCCGAGAACGTGATCCGCAAGCTGGGGATGGTGGCGGAGAAGGACACCTCGCACCCGGAGTCCGGGGCCCTGCTCAACATCCACGGCATCGACCTCACGGAGTACGAGGGCTGAACGTTCCGCCGCTCCCGGGCCCGTCCCGCCTTCGCATCAACCGATCGGTCGACCCGGCGGTCGGCCGGCGGGCCGAACGGCCGGCCCCTCCCGCGAGGTGAGGATGGGTACGGGGGAGCGGGCGCACCACCGGCCCCGCCCCCGGAAACGAGAGGGGCACCCGTGCCGGAGCACGACCGACCGCACCCGCGCCGCCGCGAGCGGGCGACGCGGACGACCCGTACCGCCCTCGCGGCCCTCGCCGGGGCCCTGCTGCTCGGCGCCTGCACTCAGCCCGCCTCGGCGCCGCAGCCCTCGGCGCCCGCCGCCTCCCCGCTGCCGACGGCCGCGCAGACCCCTGCCGGGACCCTGCTCGTCGCAGACTTCGGCGCCGACACCGTCACCTTCGTGGACCCGGAGCGCGGCTCCGTCGGCTCCGTCCGGGTCGGCAGGGCTCCGTACGGCCTGGCGGTCGGCGCGGACGGCCGGGCCTGGGTGGCGACGGCCGAGGGGGTCGCCGTCGTGGACACGCGGACGCGCACCCTGCAGACCCGCGTCCCGTACCGCACCACCGCCGCCGGGCCCGTCACCGGCGGCGAGTACCGGGGCGGCGGCATGGGCATCGCGCTCTCGCCCGACGGCGCCCGCGCCTACGTCGGGGTCAACGTCCCCGGGACCACCGGGGTCCTCGAGGTCGTCGACACGGCGAAGGCCGCCGTCACCGCGGTCGTCCCGGTGGGCCGTCGCCCCTTCGACGTGGACGTGTCGAAGGACGGGTCCGAGATCTACGTCACCGGACACGACTCCTTCGACGTGACCGTCGTGCCCGCCGGCTCGCTGCTGCCGCGCCGCATCGAGGTCGCCCCGTACGGGACGGAAGGCGGGCTCGGCTCCTGGCTGAAGCCGCACTACACCGCCGTGCGGCCGGCCGACGGGATGCTGCTGCTCCCCTTCGAGGGCGAGCGGCTCGCCGTGGTGGACCCGCGGACGGGACGGACCACGATCGAGAGGCTGACCGCGGACACCCACCAGCACGGGGTCGCCGCCACGCCGGACGGCCGGCTGCTGGTGGTCGGCACGGGGGCGGTGGAACAGGGGAAGGGCGAGGGGCCGTCCCTCACGGTCCGCTCCCCGGACGGGGCGGAACGGGTGTACCCGCTGGAGGGGCCGCACGAGGACGTGGCCGTCTCCCGGGACGGGCGCACGGCCTACGTCACCGGTGGATACACCCGCGACGGCTACTGGAACGGCATCACGGTCGTGGACCTCGACAGCGGGAACAGCCGCCGCCTCGCGGCGGGTTCGCGGCCGCTGGGCATCGCGGTGCTGTGATCCGGTCCGGGCGTCAGGAGGGCGTGTGGATCGGTCTCACGCCGCGCACGTGTCGAGCATGGTGGCGAGCATCCGCTTCTCGGGTTCGGTGACGGTCAGGCCGTACGCCGACTTCACGGTCGTCCAGGCGCGACCGTACTGGCACCAGGAAGCCTTCGACGGCGGCTGCCACAGGTCGGGGCTCTGATCGCCCTTCGAGCGGTTCGAGGAGGCGGTCACCGCGAGCAGTTGGGGGTGTGTCAGATCGTTCGCGAAGGCCTTGCGCTTCGCGGCGTCCCAGCCGGCCGCGCCGGAGCGCCAGCCCTCGGCGAGCGGCACCATGTGGTCGATGTCGATCTTCGAGGCCTCGGTGACCACCACATCGTCGTACAGGCTCTTCCAGGTCCCGGACACGGCCTTGCACTCGGAGTCCCGGGTGACGTTCGCGCCGTCCCGCTGCAGGATGACCTCGCGGGTGTCGCACTTGTTCCCCTGCTCCGCCCAGTGCGTGAACTTGTCCCGGCTGTAACCGGACATGGTCCCCGGCGGGGCGACCTTCAGCGCAGCCAGCCGGGTTCGGGCCTCGGCCGTGGTGGCCAAACCGGGCAGCACGTCCCCGGGGGCGGGCTTCCCGTCGTCGGGCGCGGTGGACGAGGAGGGTGGCGCGGAGGTGGCGGTGCCGGGTTTCGGGTCGTCACCGGGGGCCGTCCCGGTTCCGGAACATCCGGCGAGGAGCAGCAGCGACGCGGCCGCCACCACCGCTCCGGACACGCGTGTCTGACGTCCCATTACCCCACCCCGAGCCTGCCGTGCACTGTGTCCCGGGAAGACTACCCAAGCCGGCCCCGGAGGGAACCACGGCTACCGCTGGCCCCTCTTGTACGGGGAAGGGGGCGACGACATGAAGGCGACCACGAAGAGGACGGCCCGGTCCGCGACCGCGCGGACGGCGCCGACCGTGCTCGCGGCACTGCTGTGCGCGGTGCTCGCGGGCTGCGGCACCGTACGGGCGGGGGAGGCGGCGGGGCCCGCCCCCGTCGCGGCGCCGAGCCCGGCGATCTGCGATCTGGACGGGCCGACGGACGGCGGAGCGGGCGTCGGCACGGCGGCCCCTGACATCCCGACGGATGAGGAGACGGGCGCGTACGCGGGCCCGCCCACGGACGAGAACACGGGTGCCTACGCGGGCCCGCCCACGGACGAGGAGACGGGCACGTACGCGGGCCCGCCCACGGACCAGGACACGGGCGTCCCGGACCCGCCGACCGATCAGGACTCCGGCACCCCGGACCCGCCCACGGACGGCACGGCCGCGCCCGGCGGCGGGGGCGGAGCCGTCACCAACGGCGCGGGCCCGTGCGGCGCCGCCGGATGGTTCGACATGACCCGTGACTTCGCCGCCTACTACGGCGAGCACCGCACCGAAGCGGACTGGACCGTCCCCGCCGACGGCATCGGCGCCGTCCGCGTCCGCAAGGTGGGCGGGTCCGGCCTCGCCGAGGTCGCCTTCACCACCGCGGGCAAGGGCAAGAGCAGGGGCGACGACGCGCGCCGGGTGGCACGGGTCTTCGCGGACTGGCGGCGCGAGGTGTACGGGGACAGCGGTACGGTCACCGTCCGCTCGCGCGAGTCCTACCCGGTCGTGGTGACCGACTCCTGGCTGTCTCTTATACAACTCTGACGCTGCCCACGATCTACTCCGTGCTGATCTAGCGCAGTGTTTGCGTGGCTCGGGGGCGCGGAAATGTATAAAAGGGACGGGGACGGCACGCTGCACACGCGGTCGCCGGGGCGGGCGGATTGGCCGGTCGGGCCGGGCTGGCCGGCCGGAGGAGGGGGCCGACCGTCGGCGGGGAGGCCGCGGCCGTCGCGAGGTGGAGGCGGGTGAAGGCCAGGGCCTCGGCGAGGTCGGCCTCGCGCTCGGCGGAGGACATCGCGCGGCGGGTGTTGACCTCGATGACGACGTGTCCGTCGAAGGCCGTGGTGGCGAGCCGCTCCAGCAGTTCGGCGCAGGGCTGGCTGCCGCGGCCGGGCACCAGGTGCTCATCCTTCGCGGAGCCGTTTCCGTCGGCGAGGTGGACGTGCGCGAGGCGGTCGCCCATCCGGTCGATCATCGCGGTCGCGTCGGTGCGGGCGGTCGCGGTGTGGGAGAGGTCGACCGTGAAGTGGCGGTAGTCGTCCTTGGTGACGTCCCACTCGGGCGCGTAGGCGAGCATCTCGCGGTCCCGGTAGCGCCAGGGATACATGTTCTCGACGGCGAACTTGACGTCGGTCTCGTCCGCCATCCGCCAGATGCCGGTGACGAAGTCCCGGGAGTACTGGCGCTGCCAGCGGAACGGGGGGTGCACGACGACCGTGGACGCCCCGAGCTTCTCCGCCGCCGCCTGGGCGCGCTGGAGCTTGGTCCAGGGATCGGTGGACCAGACGCGCTGCGTGATGAGGAGGCAGGGGGCGTGGACGGCCAGGATCGGGACCCCGTGGTGGTCGGAGAGCCGGCGCAGGGCATCGACGTCCTGGCTCACCGGGTCCGTCCAGACCATGACCTCCACGCCGTCGTAGCCGAGGCGCGCGGCGATCTCGAAGGCGGTCGCCGTCGACTCCGGATAGACGGAGGCGGTGGAGAGGGCGACTTTCGCGGTCGGGATCCGGACTGGTTTTGCCACGGGGACAGGGTATCGGGGGCGCGCCCCCCGCATCCCTCAGACCCCGGGCGCCGGGAGGTGGTCCAGGCGGCGCAGGATGACGCCCTCGCGCAGGGCCCACGGGCAGATCTCCAGGGACTCCACGCCCAGCAGGTCCATCGCGCCCTCCGCGACCATCGCGCCCGCCAGGAGCTGCGAGGAGCGCCCCTCGGAGACCCCGGGGAGCGCCGAGCGCTGGTCGGTGGTCATCGCCGCCAGGCGCGGCACCCACTCCTCCAGGGACTTGCGGGTCAGGTCGCGCTGGACGTACAGGCCGTCCCCGGACCGGGCCGCGCCCGCGATGCGGGCCAGCTGCTTGAACGTCTTCGACGTCGCCACCACCCGGTCCGGGGTCCCGAAGCGGCGGAACTCGCCGACGGTCCGCGCGATCTGGGCCCGCACGTGGCGCCGCAGGGCCCGGATCGCGTCCGGTCCCGGCGGGTCGCCCGGCAGCCAGCCCGCCGTCAGCCGGCCGGCGCCCAGCGGGAGGGAGACGGCCGCGTCCGGCTCCTCGTCGATGCCGTACGCGATCTCCAGCGAGCCGCCGCCGATGTCGAGGACCAGGAGCTTGCCCGCCGACCAGCCGAACCAGCGGCGCGCGGCGAGGAAGGTCAGGCGGGCCTCGTCGCCGCCGCTCAGCACGGGGAGGTCGATGCCGGTCTCCACCTTGACCCGGCTCAGGACCTCGTCGGCGTTCGTGGCCTCCCGTACCGCGCTCGTCGCGAAGGGCAGGAGGTCTTCGCAGCCCTTGTCCTCGGCGGCCTGCACGGCACCCCCGATGACGGAAACCAACCGCTCCACGCCCTCCGGCGTCACCGCGCCGTACTCGTCGAGCAGCTCCGCCAGCCTCAGCTCCACCTTGTGCGAGTGCGCCGGGATCGGGCGCGCGCCGGGGTGCGCGTCCACCACCAGCAGATGGATCGTGTTCGAACCCACGTCAAGGACACCGAGTCTCATGGGGGGAGACGCTACTGGGCCGAAGGCGTAGGGATGGAGTAAGGGGCCCTTACGCTTGAGTTTGTGCCAAATACGAAGAAGGCCAACAAGTCCAAGACGAAGCCCGCGAAGCCCCCGAAGGGCGCCCTGACGAAGAAGGGCCTCGTCGCCGACGAGAAGGGGCTCGACTTTCCGCGGGCCTGGGTGGAGTTCCCCGACCCCGCCGACGAGGAGCAGGTGTTCCGCTGCGACCTCACCTGGCTGACCTCCCGCTGGACCTGCATCTTCGGCAGCGGCTGCCAGGGCATCCAGCCCGGCCGGGCGGACGACGGCTGCTGCACGCTCGGCGCGCACTTCTCCGACGAGGACGACGAGAAGCGGGTCGCGGAGCACGTGGCGCGCCTCACGCCGGAGCTGTGGCAGTTCCACGACGTCGGCAGCGAGACCGGGTGGACGCAGTTCGACGACGACGGGGAGAAGCAGACCCGCCGCTGGGACGGCGCCTGCATCTTCCTGAACCGGCCCGGCTTCCCGGCGGGCGCGGGCTGCTCGCTGCACATCCTGGCGGTGAAGGGCGGCCAGGAGCCGCTGGAGACCAAGCCGGACGTGTGCTGGCAGCTGCCGATCCGGCGGACCTACGACTGGATCGACCGGCCCGACGACACGCGCGTGCTGCAGGTGTCGATCGGGGAGTACGACCGGCGCGGCTGGGGTCCGGGCGGTCACGACCTGCACTGGTGGTGCACGTCGGCGACGTCCGCGCACGGAGCCGGCGACCCGGTGTACGTGTCGTACCGGCCCGAGCTGACGGAGCTGATGGGCAAGGAGGCGTACGAGGCGCTCGTCCTGCTCTGCGAGGCGCGGCTCGCCTCGCTGCTCCCGATGGCCCCGCACCCGGCGGACCCGGACCCGGTCCCGCCGGCGTAGGCGGGGCAGGTGGGGCGCCCGGCCGGCCTACGTCGGCCCGCGTCGGCTCACGTCGGCCTACGTCGGCTCACGTCGGGCTCGGCGTCGGGTCCGGACCCGGGCCCGGTGAGGCGGGGCCGTCCGACGGGCCCGGGGTCGGCTGCTGGGTCGGAGTGGGCGTCGGGGTCGGCGTGGAGGTGGGCGTCGGGGTCGGAGTGGGCGACGGGGCCGGGTCGGTCGGGGTGGGCGTCGGGGTCGGCGCCGGGCGGCCCCGGCCCCGGATCGAGATCACCGCGCCGGCCGGGTCCACGCCGACCCGGGCGCTCCAGGCCCCCACGGGCTGGGCTTCGGAGTCCACGGCGATCCGCAGGGTGACCGATTCTCCAGGTGACAGCCGGCCCGAGGTGAGGCTCGCGCGCAGCCACGGGGCGTCGGACCACAGCCGCCAGTCGACCGGTGCGCCGCCCGACGCGGTGAGGGTCAGCAGGGTGGTCGAGCCGCGCGAGGCGGCGGTCGCGGTCAGCCGGCCCGGGGCCCCGGGCCCGCTGGGCGTGGCGGAGGGCGCGCCGCTGCTGATGACCTCGACGGAGACGTCGGGGCCGGCGGAGGGCGGGGCGAAGCCGGGGCCGTCGGTGACGGCGGCCGCGTTGCCCGCGTTCTCGTACGCCGTCAGCGGGCGGCCGTCGGTGCGCGGCGGGAGCTGCGCATCGCTCGCCGAGATGCGGGTGGAGCCGGTGCCGACGGACTCCCCGGTGCTCGGGGCTCCCCGGTAGGCCGCCCACAGGGCCAGCACCGGGGCCGCGACGACGGTGGCGACCACGGTGGTGGTCACGGCGCGGGCGCGCAGCCGGTCGCGGCGGGCCGCGCGGTCCTTGGGGTCCATCGGGAAGCCGGTGCGGTCGAAGCGCGGGCCGGGTCCGCCGCCCCGGCGGCTGCCGGAGCGGACCATCGCGGCGCGGACGGCGGTGCGCGGGGCCGGGACCAGCGGGAGGGCGGCGGTGTCGATGCCGCCCGAGCCGGGCCAGGGCCCGCCGGCGCCGACGCGTTCGGCGACGCGGCGGCAGCGCGGGCAGTCGTCGACGTGCCGGACCAGTTCGGCGCGCAGGGACGAGGACAGCAGGACGTTGAAGTCCCGGCCGTCCCCGCCGCCTTCGCCGTCGTCGCCGGTGAGCCGGGACACGGTCGGGCAGTTGCCGGTCTCCACGACGGCGAGGGCGGCGCGGGTGCGCTCGACCTCGCAGGCGGCGCCGGAGAGCAGCTCGCGGGCGGCGGCCGGGGGCGTGCCGAGGACGGCGGCGAGTTCGGGGACGCCGAGGCGGTGGCGGACGGCGAGTTCGAGGGCCTCGCGCTGCTCGGGGGTGGTGCCGGCGGCCTCCGGCCAGGCGAGGCGGGCGAGCTCGGTGCGGCGGTAGGCGGATACGTCGAGGGTGCCCGTGCGGGCGGGCACGGCGGCGTTCGCGGCGGTGGGCGCGCCGGCGTTCGCGGCGTTCGCGGCGGCGTTCACATCGGCGGCCACCGGGTCCGGCGCACGGCCCGGACCGGTGTGCTCCGGTGTACGCCGGGCGGAGTGCGCTCCGCCGTACCCGTGACGCGTGCGCCGTCGCTCGGCCAGCCGCCGCAGGCAGGCCCAGCGGGCGAGGGCGTAGAGCCACGCGCGCCGGTCCCCCTCGTCGGGGCAGCGGCCCGGATGGCGTTCGGCGACGGCGAGGACATCTCCGAGCACGTCGGTGGCGGTGTCGTGGTCGCACAGGACCGAGAGGCAGTACGTGAACAGGCCGTCCAGGTAGGGCTCGTGCCGGAACGGTGGCGGCTGCTCCACCCTGGTCCCCTCGGGGGGCGTGCGCCCGTGCGCCCGGTGTGCGCCGGTGCGCGGTGCGGGGTGTCCCTGGTTGCTGCTCGTCACTCGGCGACCGTAGGCGGCGCGCCGGTGGCGCTCCGGAAGCCTTCACCACTTTTAGCCCTTACGGGTGAACAGATCGGCTCCGCGCTGACAGCCGCCCTGACGGTGCACGCCACGGCGGCCGGTGGCGGGGCCGCCGACCGGGGCCGGTGGCGGCCGGCAGCGGTGGCCCTCGGCGGTCGGCGGCCGCGGCCGGCGGGGCTGTCGGTGGGGGCGGCTACGGTGGGCCGCATGGCTGCCCGTACATCTCGTTCATCCGCCAAGGACCGGCCGTCCTACCGTTGTACCGAGTGCGGGTACTCCACCGCCAAGTGGCTCGGCCGGTGCCCCGAGTGCCAGGCCTGGGGCACCGTCGAGGAGCTCGGCGGCGCGCCCGCCGTGCGGACCACCGCGGCCGGCCGGGTCACCACGGCCGCCGTGCCGATCGGGCAGGTCGACGTCCGGACGGCGACCGCGCGCAGCACCGGCGTGAGCGAGCTGGACCGGGTGCTGGGCGGCGGCCTCGTACCCGGCGCGGTCGTGCTGCTCGCGGGCGAGCCGGGCGTCGGCAAGTCCACGCTGCTGCTCGACGTCGCGGCGAAGGCGGCCAGCGACGAGCACCGCACGCTGTACGTCACGGGCGAGGAGTCGGCGAGCCAGGTGCGGCTGCGGGCCGACCGGATCAACGCGCTCAGCGACCACCTCTACCTCGCCGCCGAGACCGACCTCTCCGCCGTACTCGGGCACCTCGACGCGGTGAAGCCCTCGCTGCTGATCATGGACTCCGTACAGACCGTGGCCTCGCCCGAGATCGACGGCGCGCCCGGCGGCATGGCGCAGGTCCGGGAGGTGGCCGGCGCGCTGATCCGGGCCTCCAAGGAGCGCGGGATGTCCACCCTGCTCGTCGGCCACGTCACCAAGGACGGGGCGATCGCCGGTCCGCGGCTGCTGGAGCACCTCGTCGATGTGGTCCTGAGCTTCGAGGGCGACCGGCACGCGCGCCTGCGGCTGGTCCGCGGTGTGAAGAACCGGTACGGGACCACGGACGAGGTCGGCTGCTTCGAGCTGACCGACGAGGGGATCAACGGCCTCGCCGATCCGAGCGGGCTGTTCCTGACCCGCCGCGCCGAGGCGGTCCCCGGCACCTGTCTGACGGTGACGCTGGAGGGCAAGCGCCCGCTGGTCGCCGAGGTGCAGGCGCTGACGGTGGACTCGCAGATCCCCTCGCCGCGCCGGACCACCTCCGGACTGGAGACCTCGCGCGTCTCGATGATGCTGGCCGTCCTGGAGCAGCGCGGCCGGATCACGGCGCTCGGCAAGCGGGACATCTACACCGCGACCGTGGGCGGGGTGAAGCTGACCGAGCCGGCCGCCGACCTGGCCGTCGCGCTGGCGCTGGCCTCGGCCGCCAGCGACGTACCGCTCCCGAAGAACCTGGTCGCGATCGGCGAGGTCGGCCTCGCGGGCGAGGTGCGCCGGGTGACGGGCGTGCAGCGGCGGCTCGCGGAGGCGTACCGGCTGGGCTTCACGCACGCGCTGGTGCCGTCGGATCCGGGGAAGGTGCCGGCCGGGATGAAGGTGACGGAGGTCGCCGACATGGGCGACGCGCTGCGGGTCCTGCCGCGCGGGCGGTCGCGTACGCCGGCGAAGGACGCCGACGCCGGTTAGCAAACGGCTCCCCTTCGCAGGTCAGGGGGCCCGGACGGGGTGCCCTTCGGCCCGGCCGGGCCAAGGCACGGCGGGGGCGCGGGCCGCGCCGGTAGACTTTGGCCTGGTCCGCCCGGCCGTACGCAGGCGGTACAAACCCGCGACCGGAGGAGTGCAGTGGCAGCCAAGGACGGGGCAGCAGCATCCGGGAAGTCGGGCGCGAGCTCCAAGCAGGAGGCCATGATGCGTGCCTCGCTGAGCGCGGTCGCACCTGGTCAGCCCCTGCGTGACGGGCTCGAACGGATCGTCCGCGGCAATACCGGAGGCCTCATCGTCCTCGGCATGGACAAGTCCGTCGAGGCGATGTGCACGGGCGGCTTCGTCCTGGACGTGGAGTTCACCGCGACCCGGCTGCGCGAGCTGTGCAAGCTCGACGGCGCGCTGATCCTGGACAAGGACATCACCAAGATCCTGCGGGCGGGCGTCCAGCTGGTGCCGGACGCGTCCATCCACACGGAGGAGACGGGCACCCGGCACCGGACCGCGGACCGCGTCTCGAAGCAGTGCGGATTCCCGGTGGTGTCGGTGTCGCAGTCGATGCGGCTGATCGCGCTGTACGTGGACGGCGAGCGGCGCGTGCTGGAGGAGTCCGGGGCGATCCTGTCGCGGGCGAACCAGGCGCTGGCCACGCTGGAGCGGTACAAGCTCCGCCTGGACGAGGTGGCGGGGACGCTGTCGGCGCTGGAGATCGAGGACCTGGTGACGGTCCGCGATGTCACGGCGGTGGCGCAGCGGCTGGAAATGGTGCGGCGCATCGCGACGGAGATCGCGGAGTACGTGATCGAGCTGGGCACCGACGGCCGACTGCTGTCGCTCCAACTGGACGAGCTGACGGTCGGCATCGAGCAGGAGCGGGAGCTGGTGATCCGCGACTACGTCCCGGAGCCGACGGCGAAGCGTTCCCGCACGGTGGACGAGGCGCTGCCGGCGCTGGACGCGCTGACGCACCCGGAGCTGCTGGAGCTGGCGATCGTGGCGAAGGCCCTGGGGTACACGGGGTCGCCGGAGACGCTGGACTCGGCGGTGTCCCCGCGCGGGTACCGGCTGCTCGCGAAGATTCCCCGGCTGCCCGGGGCGATCATGGAGCGGCTGGTGGAGCACTTCGGCGGGCTGCAGAAGCTGCTGGCCGCCAGTGTGGACGACCTGCAGACGGTGGACGGCGTGGGCGAGGCGCGGGCGCGGAGCGTGCGCGAGGGCCTGTCCCGCCTGGCGGAGTCCTCGATCCTGGAGCGCTACGTCTAGGCGGAGTTGAGGGCCGGCCCGGGGAGCGTCCCGGGCCGGCCGGGGCTCAGTCCTGCTTCAGGACGAAGGACGTGCGCGCCACCGGCATGCCCGGGGACTTGACCTCGACCACGTACGTGTCCGGCGCGGCTGCCCCCGCCGGAGGCGACTGGCACTGGGCGGCCGCGCTGAAGTGCCGGTCCCATTCGAGGGACTGCCTGGTCTCGCCCTGCGAGGGCACGCGGAAGAACGCGTTGCCCGCGCCCGCCGGGCAGTCGGCCGAGGACCAGACCGGCTTGGCATTGCTCGCCTGAGTGATGGTCAGCACCGCCTGCTTCGGGCCGAGATCGACCTTGCACGTGGTGCCCGAGACGTTGCGCGCGATGAGTTCGAGGCGGGGCTTCTCGCTCGCCTCGTACTCGTTCTTCAGGCTCTTGACCTCCCACTGCAGCGCGCCCGGCGCGCACGTGGGCACCGGCGAGTCCGCGGGGACGGCCTGGCCCGCGCCGGAGCCGCCCGCGTCGGTGGAGCCCGGCCCGCCGCCCGGCTCACCGTTCTTGCCCGTGCCGGGGCTCGCGCCGGCGTCGGAGCCGGTACCCGTACCGGCGCCGCCCGAGCCCGACTCGCCGCGCCCGCCCGGGGCCTGACTGATCGCCGGACCCGAGCCGGACGGCCCGGGGGTGATCTGGGTGACGGGATCGGGGCCTTGGCCCTTGCCGTTCGCACCCGGCTTCCCCCCGCCGGAGCTGATGGTCCACACGGCGAGGAGCGCGAGGAGCGCGGCAACGGACGCCAGCACGGCCCTCCGTCGCCAGTAGATGGAGGAGGGGAGCGGCCCGACCGGATTGCGCAGAGATCCCACGGACGGAACTTTACGAGAGTTCGCGGCGCGATCCGTGCCCCACATGCCGCGCACTCGGCTTGTTTTGCCGATGATCATCCTGCGGGGGGAGTCCTGGCGCCCGGAATCAGCCAGGAGGCTGACGATGACGTTATTCCGCTTTGAGTACCGTCGGTCACCATGGACAGCTCCGGCCTCTACCTCGACGTCACCGATTTCGCCCACTCGACCCCCGCCTGGGTGCAGTCGGCCTTCGAGCTCTGGACGGAGTACGGGCTGTTCGCCTTCGGCGCCCTCTTCGTGGCCGTGTGGTGGCGCTCGCGCGGGCAGGGCGACTCCCGCGCCGTCGCCCTGGCCGTCCTCGCGCCGCTCGTCACCGCGCTGGCCTACGTCGCCTCCGAGCTGGTGAAGTCGGCCGTCGACGAGGAGCGCCCCTGCCGGGCCGTGGCCGGGGCGGCGGCCTCGCTGATCCCGTGCCCGGCCACCGGCGACTGGTCGTTCCCCAGCAACCATTCCGTCATAGCGGGCGCCGCCGCCGTCGCCCTGGCCATGGCCCTGCCCCGGCTCGCACTGCTGACCGTGCCCCTGGCCCTGCTCATGGCCTTCTCCCGGGTCTTCGTCGGGGTGCACTACCCGCACGACGTGGCGCTGGGCCTGGTGCTGGGCGCGAGCCTGGCCGCGCTCGCCGTCCTCGCGCTCACCGGTCCCACGGCCGGGGTCGTCGCGGCCGTACGGGCGAGCGGTGTCCGCTCCGCTGTCCTGATCACCGGCCCGGGCCCCACGCGGTAGGCACGAAACGTGCCAGGATGCCGTCTGCCATGACTGCATCCACCACACCCCCCGCCGCGCTGCACGCCCCCGTCATCGCGTGGTTCGACGCGCATGCCCGCGATCTGCCCTGGCGCCGTCCCGAGGCCGGGCCCTGGGGGGTGATGGTCAGCGAGTTCATGCTCCAGCAGACCCCCGTCAACCGGGTCCTTCCGGTCTACGAGCACTGGCTCGCCCGCTGGCCCCGCCCCGCCGACCTGGCCGCCGAGGCCCCCGGCGAGGCCGTACGGGCCTGGGGACGGCTCGGCTACCCGCGCCGGGCCCTGCGCCTGCACGGCGCGGCCGCCGCCATAACGGAACGGCACGGGGGCGACGTACCGCGCGAGCACGCGCAGCTGCTGGCCCTGCCCGGGATCGGCGAGTACACGGCGGCCGCCGTGGCCTCCTTCGCGTACGGGCAGCGGCACGCGGTCCTCGACACGAACGTGCGCCGGGTCTTCGCGCGCACCTCGACCGGGGTCGAGTACCCGCCGAACGCCACGACCGCCGCCGAACGGCGCCTGGCGCGCGCCCTGCTGCCCGAGGACGAGGACACCGCGGCCCGCTGGGCGGCGGCCTCCATGGAGCTCGGGGCGCTGGTGTGCACCGCCAAGAGCCCGGAGTGCGGCCGCTGCCCGGTGGCCGGGCTCTGCGCCTGGCGGCTCGCCGGCAAGCCCGCGCACGAGGGGCCGCCCCGGCGCGGGCAGACGTACGCCGGGACGGACCGGCAGGTGCGCGGCAAGCTCCTCGCGGTGCTCCGGGAGGCGGTCGGCGCGGTGCCGCAGTCCGTCCTCGACACCGTCTGGGACGAGCCCGTGCAGCGGGCCCGCGCCCTGGACGGGCTGGTCTCGGACGGACTGGTGGAGCCGCTGGCCGGGCAGATGTACCGGCTGCCCGCGGGCCCCGCCGCCGGTGCGTCCGCGAGCCCCGCCGCCGGCGCCTCCGCGGACCCCGCCGCAGTGCCCGTACCGGCCCCCTCAAGCTGACTCGCAGATTCCGCTTGGATCGGAGAAACCGCAGCTCACGACCGCTGTTACACAACCTATGGGTGTCCGTGCGCCCACCGAAGGCTCACCCGCACAGGCCCGTGACAACGCCTCCGTACCTTCGAACTCGTAAGGCAGCGGATCAGCGGTTGAACGTCAGCGGAGGCGGTCGGAGATGGCGCACGGCGAGGTACTCGAATTCGAAGAGTACGTACGCACCCGGCAGGACGCGCTGCTGCGCAGCGCCCGCCGCCTGGTGCCGGACCCGACCGACGCCCAGGACCTCCTGCAGACCGCCCTCGTCCGCACCTACGGCCGCTGGGACGGCATCGCCGACAAGTCCCTCGCCGACGCCTACCTGCGCCGCGTCATGATCAACACCCGTACCGAGTGGTGGCGTGCCCGCAAGCTCGAAGAGGTCCCCACCGAGCAGCTCCCCGACGCCTCCGTCGGGGACGGCTCCGACCAGCGCGCCGACCGCGCCCTGCTGATGGACATCCTCAAGGTGCTCGCGCCCAAGCAGCGCAGCGTGGTCGTGCTGCGACACTGGGAGCAGATGAGCACCGAGGAGACGGCCGCGGCGCTCGGCATGTCGGCGGGAACCGTGAAGAGCACCCTGCACCGCGCACTGGCCCGCCTCCGGCAGGAACTGGAGAGCAGGGACCTGGACATGCGCGCGCTGGAACGCGGTGACCACACCATCCGGTACGAGGGGCGTGAGCGGTGCGCGGCCTGAACGGCCCATGTCTGAGCGGCAAGAGCTCAGTGGTACTGATGTCGGCGGGGACGGTCGTCCTCGCCGGCACCGTGCTGTTCGCGGCCGGCTGCACCACCGGGGGTACGGGGCTGCGTGACGGCGGGCCGGCCCGCACCGAGTCGGTGGCCAAGACCTCCCCGCCGTCGTCCGCGCCCTCCGAGGCCGACGGGGGCACCGCCTCCGCCCCGGCTCCCCGTGCGTCCGGCAAGCCGGGCGAGAAGATCGACCCGATCGTGCTGCTCAAGGCGGACCCGAAGGTCAGCGCCGCCGTCAAACGGGACCTGAAACCGTGCTCCGGCAAGGAGTACCCGGTGGACGTGAGCTACGGGAAGGTCACCGGCGGTCCGGCGGTCGACATCGTCGTCAACGTCCTGTCCTGCGCCGACGCCCTGGGCCGCGGCTCGTACGTGTACCGGGCGGACCACGGGAAGTACGAGAATGTCTTCTCGGACGAGCAGCAGCCCGTCTACGCCGAGATCGACCGGGGCGACCTGGTCGTCACGAGGCAGGTCTACGGGAAGAGCGACGCGCTCTCCTATCCTTCGGGCGAGGACCTGATCACGTACCGCTGGGACGGGGAGAGGTTCACCGAGCAGGACCGGGTGCACACCGACTACAGCAACGTGGTGGACGGCGGAGCGGTTCCCGCCCCGGCCGTCAGCCAGAAGAACTGAGTACCGAGGCGAGGCGAAGCTCCCCCATGGCCGATACCCATGTCCTGTTCGTCGAGGACGACGACGTCATCCGTGAGGCCACGACCCTGGCGCTGGAACGCGACGGGTTCGTGGTCACCGCCATGCCCGACGGGCTGTCCGGGCTGGAGTCCTTCCGGGCGAACCGGCCCGACATCGCGCTGCTCGACGTGATGGTGCCCGGCATGGACGGCGTGAGCCTGTGCCGCCGCATCCGCGACGAGTCCACCGTCCCCGTCATCATGCTCTCGGCGCGCGCCGACTCCATCGACGTGGTCCTGGGCCTGGAGGCGGGCGCCGACGACTACGTCACCAAGCCCTTCGACGGCTCCGTCCTCGTCGCCCGGATCCGCGCCGTGCTCCGCCGCTTCGGCCACGCCGGCGGCCCGCGCAACGGCGGCGCCGGGGGCGACGGCGACGCTTCCGACGAGCGCGGGGTGCTGGTCTTCGGCGACCTCGAGGTCGACACGGAGGGCATGGAGGTGCGCAAGGCGGGCGTCTCGGTGGCGCTGACGCCCACCGAGATGCGGCTGCTGCTGGAGTTCTCCACCTCCCCCGGCACGGTGCTCTCGCGCGACCGGCTGCTGGAGCGGGTCTGGGACTACGACTGGGGCGGCGACACCCGTGTCGTGGACGTCCACGTCCAGCGGCTGCGCACCAAGATCGGTCAGGACCGGATCGAGACGGTCCGGGGCTTCGGATACAAGCTGAAGGCATGAGGCGCTTCACCCTCCGTACGGGGATCCGCTGGAAGATCACACTCGCCATCGCCGCCGTGGGCGCCCTCACCGCGGTCGCGCTGAGCCTGGTCGTGCACAGTGCTGCCCGCGTCTCGATGCTGGAGAGCGCCCGCGACGCGGAGCTGGAGCGCGTGCAGTACATCGCCACGCGCAACACCGACATGGGCCGCAAGCCGATCTGGGGCGCCAAGCTCAACGACCCGGAACTGCCCCCGCAGCTGCGGGAGAAGGCCCGCTCGGGGCGGCGCGGCACGTACGTGCAGGAGCGTCCGCACAAGGCGCCGGAGGTGTGGGCCGCCGTGCCGCTCGGCAACAGCCAGGTGCTCTCCCTGCACCATCCCTTCCGGGAGAGCGCCAACATGGTGCGCGACCTGGACCGGGCGCTGGTCGTCGGCTCCCTCGCCGTGGTGATCGGCGGTTCCGCGCTCGGCGTGCTCATCGGCGGGCAGATCTCGCGCCGGCTGCGCAAGGCCGCGGCCGCCGCGCAGCGGGTGGCGCACGGGGATCCCGAGGTACGGGTGCGGGACGCGGTCGGGGGCGTCGTACGCGATGAGACCGACGACCTCGCGCGGGCCGTCGACGCGATGGCGGACGCGCTCCAGCAGCGGCTGGAGGCCGAGCGGCGGGTGACCGCCGACATCGCGCACGAGCTGCGCACCCCGGTGACGGGCCTGCTCACGGCGGCGGAACTGCTGCCTCCGGGCCGGCCGACCGAGCTCGTCCGGGACCGCGCCCAGGCGCTTCGGGCGCTGGTCGAGGACGTGCTGGAGGTGGCCCGGCTGGACAGCGCGTCCGAGCGGGCGGAGCTCCAGGAGGTGGCGCTGGGCGAGTTCGTGAGCCGCCGGGTCACCTCGCTGATGCCGGAGGCGAGCGTACGGATCGTCGCGGACGAGATCGTCAGCACCGATCCGCGCCGCCTGGAGCGGATCCTCGGCAATCTCCTCGCCAACGCCGCGCGGTACGGGCGGGCGCCGGTCCAGGTCGATGTCGAGGGCCGGGTGGTGCGGGTCCGGGACCACGGGCCGGGCTTCCCGGAGGCGCTGCTGCGCGAGGGGCCGAGCCGCTTCCGCACCGGGTCCACGGACCGGGCCGGGGTGGGGCACGGGCTGGGGCTGACCATCGCGGAGGGGCAGGCGCGGGTGCTGGGCGCCCGGCTGACCTTCCGCAACGTGGCGGCGCCGGGCGGCCGCTCCCGCTCGGCCGAGGCGGCGGGCGAGGCGGCGGGCGCGGTGGCGGTGCTGTGGCTGCCGGAGCACGCTCCGACGGCGACGGGGAGCTTCCCGGTCGTGCCCCCGGCGGGCTGATCGGTTCCTTATCGCGACCATCGGCTGTTCGATTGCGGACGCCGATGTTTTAGCATCCGATCCATGACTGACGGTACGGATCGCCCGCACAGCCCCCAGCCCGAGCCCGACGCCCACCACCCCGGAGGCGACGGCCACCCCCAGGGGCAGATACCCGCCGCCGGGTACGGCTATCCGCAGGCCGGGCAGCCCGGAGGCTACGGGTACCCGCCCGCCACGCCCGCTGCGGCCGAGCCCGGCGCCTTCGGCCCGCCGCCCGGCGGCCCCGCGCAGGTGCCCGCCGGCTACGGCTACCCGCAGGCGGGCCCGTACCAGCAGGGTCCGGGCGCCCCGGTGCCCGACGCCTTCCAGGGCCAGGACGGGTTCCAGGGCCAGGACGGCTTCCAGCCCCAGGACGGGTTCCAAGGCCAGGACGGCTTCCGAGGCCAGGACGGCTTCCAGGGCGGGTTCCAGCCGCAGTCCGACGCGCCCGACTGGGGTGCGCTGGCGGACGGGGCCGACCGGGAGCGGCGCAAGAAGCGGCTGTGGGCGATCGGCGGTGGCGTGACCGTACTGGCCCTGCTGGCCGGCGGCGGCGCCTTCCTGCTGCTGGGCGACGACGGCGGCGCCCCCGACGACGCGAAGGCCGACGCCTCCGCCTCGCCCTCCGCCTCGCCCTCGGCGAGCGGGTCCAAGCCGCCGGTGGACAACGGCCCGACCCTGGCGGACGACCCGACGAAGCTGCGCGACCGCACCGCCAAGGCGCACCTGAAGATGGGCGCGGAGGCCTCGACCGTCCCGGTGGACAAGCGGTTCGAGTTCCGCACGACGGGCACCGCGAACTCGTACGCCGAGTCCGAGAAGGCCCTGCTCGACGTGTCCAAGAGCTTCACCGTCACGGCCCGCGTCTCGAACAGCGCCCCCAAGGGGCGGCAGATCGCCGTCAGCCAGGGCAACGAGAAGACGTTCTCGTTCGAGCTGGGCTCGGACGAGGTGAACGGCAAGCCGGCGTGGATCTTCCGGATCCAGACGGACAAGGAGGGGGCGGACGCCACCACCAAGACCGTCGTGGCCGAGGGCCGCAAGATGGACAACACCATGACGGAGCTGACCGGCACCTACAACGACTCGACGAAGATGATCACGCTGTTCGTCGACGGCAAGCAGATCAACGAGACCAAGGTCCCCGGCGTCTACAAGGCCCCCGGGCCGCTGGAACTGGGCCGGACCCGCGCGCAGGACAACTGGGCCGGGGCCTGGAGCGGTGCCATGGACAGCGTGCGGGTCTACCGGATCGCGCTGTCGCCGGAGCAGGTCAACGACCAGAAGCCCGGCAAGATCGACGCCTCGATCAGGCCGGTCGGCTCCTGGATGCTGTTCTGATCGCGCCCGGGCCCGGGCGCGATCAGAGGCACCCGGAGGGTGCGGCAGGGGATCAGACAGTGACGCCGACCGCGCGCAGGAAGCTGACCGGGTTCACGGCCGAGCCGTAGTTCGGGGTGGTGCGGATCTCGAAGTGCAGGTGCGGGCCGCTCGAATTGCCGGTGTTGCCGGACAGGGCGATCTGCGTGTCCTTGGAGACCTTCTGGCCGATCTTGACCTTGATCTTCGAGAGGTGCGCGTACTGCGAGTACGTGTTGTTCGCGTGCTTGATCACGATGGCGTTGCCGTACGCCGGGCCGTCGCCGCCGCCGTTCGGGCCGGCCTTGACCACGGTGCCCGCCGAGACGGCGTCGACCGGGGTGCCGACCGGGACGGCGAAGTCCTGGCCGGAGTGCTTGTGCGACCACATGGTGCCGCCCTTGCCGAAGGTCGCCGAGAGCGTGTACTTCGACAGCGGCTTGTCCCACAGGCCGGCCGGCTTCGCGGCGGCGGCCGCGGCCGCGGCCTGCGCGCCGGCCTGGGCGGCCACCAGCTGGGCGGTGCCGCTCAGGGCGGTCTGGGCCTCGTCGGCGAAGGCGGCGGTCGTCCCGGCCCCGAGAGCCAGGGCCGCACCGAGAGCGGTGGCGCCGACGGCGATACGGGTACGACGGGTGGTGACGCGCTTCGCGGACATGAAGGAGACCTCCGGGGCCGGGGACAAGGACGGTGCTTCGGTACCGGTGCTCCGGCACTTCGGGCAAGAAGCCGCCCGGCACTCCGAGGGGGGCGCCGGGCTTGCTCGACATCCTTGGTAACCCGCGCCCCCGCGCTTCCCCAAACCCCCCGCTTACTAACGGGGCTCGTAGGAGCGGGGAAGGCTGTCCGGCCTGTTGACCGCCCCCGCACTGGGTTCGGGGTGGGGCAAATCGGACGCCCAACTCTACGAATGTTCCTAGTAGGTCCGATTTGCCCTGTGCGGCTTGTCACCGGCGCCGGACCTCTGCGGCCCCCGGCCGGGGCCAAAGCCCTGCGCCCCGTTCCGGCTGGAGCTACGCTCACGCCTCGTGGACGCATCCGTGATGGGGATCCGGCTGGCCTCGGGGGTCGTGACCCCCCTCGTGAAGAAGCTCCTGCGCGGGGAGGGTGCCGGCGCCGACCTCGTGGACCGGCCCGTGCGGATCTCCTCCTACGTCTCCCTGCGCGAGCATCGCACCCTGTCCCGCGACGACCTGCGCGCGCTCGCCGACAAGCTGGTCGACCGCGCCCTGCGGGCCCCCGGCGAGCGGCCGCTGCCGCCGGGCGAGGAGGCGGGCGTCGCGGCCGCGCTGGCCGCCACCCTCCACGCGCTCGGGGACCTCGCCATGGAGGACGTCCAGGCGGTCGAGATGGGCCCGGCCGCCTTCGCCGCCGCACTGCGCCGGGCCGCGCCCGCGACCGGCCTGGGGCGGGACGCCGAGCTCTTCCACGACCGGCTGCTCGAGCTCACCTGCCTGCACGTCCTGCACTTCTTCACCACCCGCTCCACCTACATCCCGCGCGCGCTGGTCGAGCAGGCCCGCCGCCAGGCCGAGCTGATCGCCAAGATGGACGAGCTGCTGTCCCGGACCACCCGCGAGGACGCCAGGGACCCGGGGTTCGAGACCAGGTACCTGGCGTACCTCGCCCAACGGCACAGCAGCCTGACGATCTTCGGCATCGAGCTGCCCCCGGGCTCGGCGCGCTGGCCGCTGGACACGGCGTACGTGAGCCTGGAGGTGGCCTCCCTGCCCCGGCAGCGCGGCGGCGCCGAGGGCCCTGACGCCGGCGCCCCCAGGGCCCGCACCCCCGGCACCGCCGAAGAGGCGCTGGCCCGCGAGCCCCGCGTGCTCCTGCGCGGCGAGGCCGGCTCCGGCAAGACCACGCTGATCCAGCGGCTGACCGTCTCCACCGCCCGGGAGGCGGCCGAGGGCGGCCCCGTCCCGTACGTCCTGCCCCTGCGCAGCCTGACCCGCTACGGGGAGCGGCTGCCCGCCCCCGAGGACTTCCTGGTCGCCACCGCCCTCAAGGGACAGGCCCCCGAGGGGTGGGAGAGCCGGGTCCTGAGCGCGGGACGCGGCCTGATCCTGGTGGACGGCATCGACGAGATCCCGGAGGCCGAGCGGGCCCGCGCCCGCGACTGGCTCTGCGACCTGCTCACCGCCTACCCCGGCAACCGGTGGGTGGTGACCTCCCGCCCCTCGGCCGTCCGGCAGGACTGGCTCGCCGACGAGCAGTTCACCGAGCTGACCCTCGCCCCCATGAACCGGGCCGACGTGGCCGCCTTCGTCACCCGCTGGCACGATGCCGCCGAGGCCGGCGGGGACCTGCGCGAACAGCTGCTGGACTCCCTGCGCACCAAGCCGGAACTGGCCCGGCTCGCCACCAGCCCGCTGCTGTGCGGGCTGATCTGCGCCCTGCACCGCGAGCGCCGGGGCTTCCTGCCGGCGGGCCGCAGGGAGCTGTACACGGCCGCCCTGTCGATGCTGCTGCACGACCGCGACGTGGAGCGGGAGCTGCGCCTGCCCCGGCTGGCGGAGGAGCCCCAGCTCCAGCTCCTGCAGCGGCTCGCGTACTGGCTCATCCGCAACGGCCGCACCGAGATGAGCCGGGACCGGGCCACGGCCCTGATCGCCGACGCGCTGCCCGCCGTACCGGCCGCGCAGGCCCTGGGCGACGCCCCGGCGGTCCTGCGGCGCTTCGTGGAGCGCACCGGCCTGCTGCGGGCCGCTACGGAAGACACCGTCGAGTTCGTCCACCGCACCTTCCAGGACTACCTGGGGGCGCGGGCGGCCCTGGACGAGGGCAGTCTCGGCGTCATCACCCGGCACGCGGAGGACGACCAGTGGGAGGACGTCATCCGCATGGCGGTCGCCCAGGGCCGCCCGCTGGAGCGCGCGGCCATCATCGGCGACCTGCTCGTACGGGGCTCCGACCGGGCCGTGCTGCTGGCCTTCGCGGCCGTGGAGTACGCCGCCGAGCTGGAGCCGGAGCTGCGCGACCGCGTCCGGGCGGCCGCCCGCCGGCTCGTCCCCCCGAAGGACGAGGACGCGGCGCGGGCCCTGGGCCGGATCGGGCCGCTGGTCCTTGACCTGCTGCCCCGCGGTGAGGAGGCCCGGCGCAGCGAGGCCCACCTGTCGGTGATCGCGGCCATGGAGACGGGGTCCGAGACGGCCGTCGGCTTCCTCGCCGGCTACTGCCGCGACCCCGACGAGCGGGTCCGCGAGACGCTGACCCGCGGGTGGCAGCGGTTCGGCACCCCCCACTACGCGGCCGAGGTGCTCGCGCGCATGGACCCGCCGCCCCGCGACCTCGTCATCGGCTCCGACGACGGGCTCGACGCGCTGCGCGGCTTCACCGCCCCGCCCGACCTGTTCATCCGCCACGAGGTGACCCGCGGCGCCCTGGCCCGCTTCCTGGCCCGCCAGCCGGTGTCGGGCCTGACCCTGTGGAGCTTCCAGGGCGGGAGCGACGCGGAGTTCCTGCGCGGCCACACCTCGCTGCGACGGCTCAACATCAACGCCTGGTCCGGACTGCGGGACCTGGCCCCGCTGCACGGACTGCCCCTGGAGGACGTGTCGCTCTACGTGGACAGCACCGTCCCCCTCGGCCCGGCCCTCGCGGCCTGGCCCCGGCTGCGCGCCTTCCAGCTGCACGCGGGGCACGGTCCGTGGTCCTTCGAGGACTTCTCCCCCGAAGCCCGCCCCGAGGTGCTCGAGGTGGACGACGCGGATCCGGACCTGGCCGGCCTGGGGCGGCTCACGAGCCTGCGGCGGCTGTGGCTCGGCCACCCCTGGCGCCCCGGCGGAAAGGCCGCCTGGGCCCAGGTCTCGGCGCTGGGCGACCTGCTGGAGATCGCCGTGCACGCCGAGACGCTGGACGGCCTCGCCGCGTACGCGGACCTGCCCTCGCTCAGGAGCGTCATGGTCTACGACGACGACAAGGAGTGGGACGCGGGCCTGGAGGAGCGGGTGCTGCGCCGCTTCCCGCAGGCGCGGCTGGAGAGCGTGCCGCAGATGTACGACATCTGACGGCGCCCGCGCGCCACGCGAAAAGGGGCGGCCCCGGAACCTTTCGGTCCCGGGGCCGCCCCTTCGTACCGCTTCGCGTTACGCGCCCTTCGACAGGTCCGGGCCGGAGCCCGTGGCCTCGATCGGGGGGAGGTCCGGCAGAGCCGACTTCTCCTCGCCTCGGAAGGTGAACTTGGCTTCCTCGCCCTCACCCTCCTTGCCGACGACCACGATGTGACCGGGGCGCAGCTCGCCGAAGAGGATCTTCTCCGACAGCACGTCCTCGATCTCGCGCTGGATCGTCCGGCGCAGCGGACGGGCACCCAGGATCGGGTCGTAGCCGCGCTTGGCGAGCAGGAGCTTCGCGTCGCCGCTCAGCTCGATGCCCATGTCGCGGTCCTTCAGGCGGTCGTCGACCTTGGCGAGCATGAGGTCGACGATCTGAATGATGTCTTCCTCCGCGAGCTGGTGGAAGACGACCGTGTCGTCGACGCGGTTGAGGAACTCGGGCCGGAAGTGCTGCTTGAGCTCTTCGTTGACCTTCACCTTCATCCGGTCGTATCCGGTCTTGGTGTCTCCCACGGCGGCGAAGCCGAGGTTGAAGCCCTTCGAGATGTCCCGCGTACCCAGGTTGGTCGTCATGATGATGACCGTGTTCTTGAAGTCCACGACCCGGCCCTGGGAGTCGGTCAGACGACCGTCTTCCAGGATCTGGAGAAGGGAATTGAAGATATCCGGGTGCGCCTTCTCGACCTCGTCGAAGAGGACGACGGAGAACGGCTTCCGGCGGACCTTCTCGGTCAGCTGGCCGCCCTCTTCGTAGCCCACGTAGCCGGGGGGCGAACCGAAGAGGCGGGAAACCGTGTGCTTCTCGCTGAACTCCGACATGTCGAGGGAGATCAGCGCGTCCTCGTCGCCGAAGAGGAATTCGGCGAGCGTCTTGGCGAGCTCGGTCTTACCGACACCGGACGGGCCGGCGAAGATGAACGAGCCACCCGGGCGCTTCGGGTCCTTCAGACCCGCACGGGTGCGGCGGATCGCCTGGGAGAGCGCCTTGATGGCGTCCTTCTGGCCGATGACGCGCTTGTGGAGCTCGTCCTCCATGCGGAGCAGACGCGAGGACTCCTCCTCGGTGAGCTTGAAGACGGGAATGCCGGTCGCGGTCGCGAGGACTTCGGCGATGAGCTCGCCGTCGACCTCGGCGACGATGTCCATGTCGCCGGCCTTCCATTCCTTCTCGCGCTTGGCCTTCCCCGCCAGCAGCTGCTTCTCCGAATCACGGAGGGAAGCCGCCTTCTCGAAGTCCTGGGAGTCGATGGCCGACTCCTTGTCGCGACGCACGTTCGCGATCTTCTCGTCGAACTCGCGGAGGTCCGGCGGCGCGGTCATCCGGCGGATGCGCATCCGGGAGCCGGCCTCGTCGATCAGGTCGATCGCCTTGTCCGGGAGGAAGCGGTCCGAGATGTACCGGTCGGCCAGGGTGGCCGCCTGCACGAGGGCCTCGTCCGTGATGGAGACGCGGTGGTGGGCCTCGTAGCGGTCGCGCAGGCCCTTGAGGATCTCGATGGTGTGCTGGAGGGAAGGCTCCGCCACCTGGATCGGCTGGAAGCGGCGCTCGAGAGCGGCGTCCTTCTCAAGGTGCTTGCGGTACTCGTCCAGCGTCGTGGCACCGATGGTCTGGAGCTCGCCACGGGCCAGCATGGGCTTCAGGATGCTGGCGGCGTCGATCGCGCCCTCGGCGGCACCCGCACCCACCAGGGTGTGGAGCTCGTCGATGAACAGGATGATGTCGCCGCGGGTGCGGATCTCCTTGAGCACCTTCTTGAGGCGCTCTTCGAAGTCACCGCGGTAGCGGGAACCGGCCACCAGGGCACCCAGGTCAAGGGTGTAGAGGTGCTTGTCCTTGAGGGTCTCGGGCACCTCGCCCTTGACGATCGCCTGGGCGAGGCCCTCGACGACGGCGGTCTTGCCGACGCCGGGCTCGCCGATGAGGACCGGGTTGTTCTTGGTCCGGCGGGACAGCACCTGCATGACCCGCTCGATCTCCTTCTCGCGCCCGATGACCGGGTCGAGCTTGGATTCGCGAGCGGCCTGCGTCAGGTTGCGGCCGAACTGGTCCAGGACGAGCGAGGTCGAGGGCGTGCCCTCGGCCGGGCCGCCGGCCGTGGCCGACTCCTTGCCTCCGCCGGAGTAGCCGGAGAGCAGCTGGATGACCTGCTGCCGGACTCGGTTGAGATCGGCGCCCAGCTTCACCAGGACCTGGGCGGCGACGCCCTCGCCCTCGCGAATGAGGCCGAGCAGGATGTGCTCGGTGCCGATGTAGTTGTGGCCGAGCTGGAGGGCCTCTCGGAGCGAAAGCTCCAGGACCTTCTTCGCCCGCGGGGTGAAGGGGATGTGGCCGGACGGGGCCTGCTGCCCCTGGCCGATGATCTCCTCAACCTGCTGGCGAACAGCCTCGAGCGAAATCCCGAGGCTCTCCAAGGCCTTAGCGGCGACACCCTCACCCTCGTGGATCAAGCCCAGGAGGATGTGCTCAGTGCCGATGTAGTTGTGGTTGAGCATCCGGGCTTCTTCCTGAGCCAGGACGACAACCCGCCGCGCGCGGTCTGTGAACCTCTCGAACATCGTTTATCGCTCCTCAGAGCGGTCGGGCAGTTCGGGGTCGGTCCCCGCCCTGTCCTTCCGCATGCTAGTCCCGCGGGGCGGGACAGCTCATTCCAACTGCCGACATCCGTCCGCGGCTCACCCTCACGTCCGTGGGAAAACCCGGCTGCAAGTGCCGACAACTGCTCCAACCCGATGGTGCGAGACGATGTTCCCGCAGGCCAGGCAGATACCCGTCACAGGTGTACGCCGATGGCGAACGGAAGCCGGTCCCGGACCGTGCAAATCAGCGTGTCGCCCCGATCCACTAGGAATGTCTTACCCCCTAAGCGCGGACAGTTCACGTCAGTGACGCCCGATCCCTCCGCTACGGGCGAACACGCCTCCGTCCCGAATGTGGGACTCGGCCGCCACGGACGTTTACGTTCCGCATTGACCCGCGTGCGGAACGTCACATCGCGCGTAACCCCGCAGCGATTGGGGAGTTGCTCCGGTCATGGCTCTCACCGCGCCGCCCGCCGCCGTCGTCCCGCTCCCCCGCGCCCCGATCGGGGGGTGCGGATCGGAAGGCGATCCGGTCTCCCCGACCGCCTCCTGGTACGAGCGCGAGCTCGGCTGGACCGTCGTCGGCGGACCGCCCGTCCAGTTGGAGACCGGCCTGCGGTTCGACGTGCTGGAACTGCCGGCCGACGCCGGGACCGCGGTGCTGCGCGGACGCGTCGCCACGGGTCCTGTCGCCGTCATGGGCCGCAGGATGCGGTTCCTGGTGGCCCCGGGGAGCGCCGACGAGCTGGAAGGACTGCTCGCCTGGCTGGAATGGGGCGGGGTCGCCCTGGATCTCGCCGCCCTGGGTACGGGTGGCCGGATCACGGCACCGGTCCCCCCGGGACCCCCCGCCGGGGGTACGGGCGGCGAGGCGGATCCACAGAGGAGCCCCCGGGGAACCGCCGTGTGGCTGCGGCCCCCCGGGCAGGGGTGTGAGGCACTGCTTCCCGCCCTGCCCGCTCCCGGACAGGGCCCGTCCGGGTCCGCGCGCGGACCCGATCTCGTACGCCTGGTCGCGGCGGCGGCGACGGAATGCCACCGGGCCCGCCTGCGCCGGGGTCAGACCTTGCGGTCCTCGAACGCCTGACGGATTTCCGCGGGAACGCGGCCGCGGTCATTCACGCTGTAGCCGTTTTCCTTGGCCCACGCGCGAATGACGGCGGTGTCCGGGTTTCCGGCCGAAGCGGCGACAGCGCGCCCCTTGGTACGGCCGGTCGCGGCGCCGCGGCCACCGGTGCGGCGCCCGCCCTTGGTGTACGGGTCGAGCAGACCGCGGAGCTTTTCAGCGTTGGCGGTGGTGAGGTCGATCTCGTAGGTCTTGCCATCCAGAGCGAACGTCACCGTCTCGTCCGCCTCGCCGCCGTCGAGGTCGTCGACAAGAAGGACCTGAACCTTCTGTGCCACCGGGATTTCCTTTCATCGAAAAGCAGTACGCGGAAAGGAAACCGCTTTTGCCTGGAAAACACAAACCCCCGGTGAGAGGTTCGGGTCCGCAACGGGTAGGGAAACGTGCGCGATTCGGACATAGGCCACACGCACCGTGGTCCCGGGAAATCCCGCTGTGATCGATCAGAGGTGCAGAAGCATCCGGCTGTTGCCCAAGGTGTTCGGCTTCACTCGTTCGAGACCGAGGAACTCGGCGACACCCTCGTCATAGGAACGCAGCAGCTCCATGTACACATCGGTCTCGACCGGGGTCTCGCCGATCTCGACGAAGCCGTGCTTCGCGAAGAAGTCCACTTCGAAGGTCAGGCAGAAAACCCGGCTCACCCCGACCAGGCGGGCCGTCCGCAACAACTGGTCGAGCACGAGATGGCCGACTCCGGCGCCCTTCAACTCTCGGTCGACGGCGAGAGTGCGGACTTCGGCCAGGTCTTCCCACATCACGTGGAGCGCCCCGCAGCCGACCACCTGGCCGTCGGTGTCGCGTTCGGCGACCCAGAACTCCTGGATGTCCTCGTAAAGGACGACCGGCGCTTTGTCGAGCAGGATGCGCTGCTGCACGTACTGGTCGAGCAGGCGGCGCAGCGCGGGAACATCACCGGTGCGCGCTCGGCGGATCGTCACTGTTTTTGCATCTGCAGCGGAAAACTCACCCATGCCCGGACGTTATCGCCCCGGCTCGCCCTGCCGCCCGCCGGAGTCCGCTTCGGCGTCGGCGGCATCGGCCGACGGCGGGGCGGCGGCCGCCGGCGGGGGGCCCGCCGGTTCCGCCGGCTCCTCGGCGGGCTGCACGATCCGCACGGCGTCCCGCAGCGCCTCGCGCTGCTCGGCGGACATCATGCCGAAGAAGGCCACGAGGGCGGCCGCGGGGTTGTCGCTCGTCGACCAGGCCTCGTTCATCAGCGCGGCCGAGTAGGCGGCGCGGGTGGAGACCGCCGTATATCGATAGGCGCGGCCTTCCGCTTCCCGGCGGACCCAGCCCTTCTGGTGGAGATTGTCCATAACGGTCATGACCGTGGTGTACGCGATGGACCGTTCCTGCTGCAGGTCTTCCAGGACTTCGCGAACGGTGACCGGGCGGTTCCACTGCCACACCCGCGTCATGACTGAGTCTTCGAGTTCTCCCAAGGGGCGAGGCACAGCAGCACGATAGTGCGGGATGCGGCGAATTGCCCGGCTATTCGGACGGCAACGCGCGGCGAAATGTGGGAGGGCATACGCAGAAGGCGTACGGCTCGAGGAGCCGTACGCCCGTCCCCCTCGGGGGGGTACTAGTTCTGGGGCTTGGACTGCCGGGCGGCCTCGGCGCGGGCGAGCACGGCGTCCACCGCCGCGTCCTCCTTGCCCTTGTTGGCACCGCCCTGGCTCTTCACGATCGTCACGACGAGCGCGATGAAGAACACGGCCATCACGAAGGGGGGCACGAGCGCGGAAACGTAGTCCATGCCCCCAGCCTAGCTAGTGCTGTGACCGGAAAGGTTCACCGGGTCGCGGCGCCCGGCAAACCTTCCCGGCCACAGCACTAGCCGGCCGCGCGGCCCGCCGCCGGGGGCGGCGCGGGCTTGCGGCGCGGCGGGAAGACCTCGCCCGGGGTCGGGATCGGGTGCGCGGGCCGGTCGTCGGGCTCGGGCTCCCGCGGGCGCGGCTCCTTCTCCTTGCCGGAGCCGGAGCCGGACCCTGATCCGGACACCGCGCCTTGGGCCGAGCCGGAGCCGGCGGGGCCGCTGGCCGTCCCGGCGCCGCCGGCGATGGCCAGCAGCCGGGTCCGCGGCGCGGGCGCGGTGGAGAGCCTGCGGCGTACGGAGCGCTCCGCGATCACCTGCGACCGCTCCAGCAGGGCGGCCGCGACCGGGTTGGCGCGCAGGGCCCGCAGGGCGGCGAGGTCGTCGGGCACGGGCTCGTAACCGGCGGCCAGGGCGTCCTGGAGCAGCTCCAGGTAGCCCGTGAGGCTCCCCGGCAGCGCGGCTCTGTACCGGGCCAGGTCGGCGAGGAGGAACGCTCTGAGCCGCCCCGCCTCCTGGACCGCTTCGTCCACCGACTGCGCGAGGCGCAGGCAGTCCTGGACCTCGGCGGCCGTCAGAGGGGCCGTGGAGGACTGGAGGGCGTGAGCGAGCGAACGCCTGAGCACGTGAAGCTCATCAGCGCTGAACGCCATGCCGCCGCGGGATCCGTAGGGCGTGGGCATGGGCCGAAGATACGCGCTAATCGGACAAAATCCCCTCAGGGAACCCGCGCCCGGCGCGCCGGACCTTCAGCCGGACTCCTTGACCACGCGGAGGAAATCGGCCCAGGCGGCCTGGGTGGTGGCGAGGACGAGGTGGGCCGGATCGGCGCGGTCCGCCACGCGGACCAGGGTGCCGGGGGCCGCGCTGACGTACACGCAGTTGTCCCCCTCGCCGCAGAACGAGGACTTCTGCCAGGCGGTCCGAGTGGTCATGGTGTCTCCTCAGCTCACAGGCGCGTGCGGCGCCGTGGACGAGCTCCCGGTATTTCTCGTGGGGGGACCGTAACCCCATGGCGGCCGCACTCCGGCCATTTCCGGGGAATTCGCTGCGCCGGGCGTCAGGAGGCGCTAAGAGGTACGGGGATCTCGTAGGCGATCTCCGCGTGCCGGTCGGCGACCGCGATGTCGGCGGTCTCCACCGCGCGGCCGTCCGCCGCGTAGTGCGTGCGCTCGATCCGGGTGATCAGGTCGCCGACGCCGATGGCGAGCAGCCCGGCCTGGCGGCGGTCCGCGCGGGCCGGGCGCGGGACCTCCACCGCCGAGGTGACCGCGATGCCGATCGCGCGCATCCGCGCCACGACGCCGGCGCCCTTGTGGGGGCCCAGCTCGGGCAGGACGACCGGGGTTCCGCCGGTGAGCGCCATCGGCTCCCAGGACTCGCAGACCTCGAAGGGGAGCTCCCCGTCGAAGAGCGCGTACGTGGTGAGCACGCACGGGTCGCCGGGGGCGATGGCGAGGCGCTCGGCGATGGCCTCGGTGGCGGCGACGCGGGCCTTGGTGTGGGACTCCCGGCGCACGCGGCCGGAGCCGTCGGGCCCGGCGGGCCCTACAGGATCGGCGGGGCCGGAGCGCAGGACGCGCGGGCGCTGCCGCGGGACGCGGACGTAGGTGCCGGCGCCGGGCCGGCCTTCGAGGAGGCCCTCGATGACCAGGAGTTCCATCGCCCGCTGGGTGACGGACTGCCCCACGCGGTACTCGGCGGCGAGCCGGGCCCGCGAGGGGAGCCTCGACCCGACGGGCCATTCCGCGGCCCGGATCCGGGTCCGGAGCGCGTCGGCCACCTTCACGTACGCGGTGTCGCGGGGCATTTCGGCCGTCCTGTGCTCGTCGTGGACCCGCCGCCCGGCCGGCCCGGTCAACCCCGGCCGCGGGCGCACGGGCACGGGCCCGGGCCCCCACCCGGGGGCGGGGGCCGGCGCGTCAGTCGAAGGTCGGGGCGTTGCGCTCGTAGACCAGGCGCAGGCCGACCAGGGTGAGCCAGGGCTCGTGGTCGTCGATCACCGAGGCCTCGCCGAGGACGATCGGGGCCAGGCCGCCCGTGGCGATGACGCGGACCTCGTCCGGGGCGCCGTTCGGGCCGGCCAGCTCCTTGGCCATCCGGGTCACGATCCCGTCGACCTGGCCGGCGAACCCGTAGACCACGCCCGACTGCATCGCCTCGACGGTGGACTTGCCGATGACGTTGCGCGGGCGGGCCAGCTCGATCTTGCGGAGCTGGGCGCCCCGTACGCCGAGGGCCTCCATCGAGATCTCGATGCCCGGGGAGATCACCCCGCCGACGTACTCGCCCTTCGCGGACACGGCGTCGAAGGTGGTGGCCGTACCGAGGTCGACGACGATCGCCGGACCGCCGTAGAGCTCGACCACCGCGACCGCGTTGACGATGCGGTCCGCGCCGACCTCCTTCGGGTTGTCCATGAGGATCGGGACGCCCGTCTTGGTCCCGGGCTCCACGATCACCGCCGGAACGTCGCCGTAGTAGCGGCGGGTCACCTCGCGCAGCTCGTGCAGGACCGCCGGCACCGTCGAGCAGATCGCGATGCCGTGGATGCCGTCTCCCAGCTCGTTGCCGAGCATCGGGTGCATGCCCATCAGGCCCTGCATGAGCACGGCCATCTCGTCGGCCGTGCGGCGCGGGTCGGTCGAGATGCGCCAGTGCTCGACGATCTCGTCACCGTCGAACAGGCCGAAGACCGTATGGGTGTTGCCCACGTCGATGGTGAGGAGCACCGGTTACACCGCCTCGCGCAGATCGAGGCCGATGTCCAGGATCGGGGAGGAGTGGGTGAGGCCGCCGACCGCGAGGTAGTCGACGCCGGTCTCGGCGTAGGCGCGGGCGTTGTGCATGGTGAGGCGGCCCGAGGACTCCAGCACCGCGCGGCCGTGCACGAGCGCCACCGCCTCCGCGGTCTCGATCGGGGTGAAGTTGTCGAGCAGGATCAGGTCGGCGCCCGCCTCCAGGGCCTCGCGGACCTGCTGGAGGGTGTCCACCTCGACCTCGACGGGCAGGTCGGGGAACTGCTCGCGCACGGCCTTGAAGGCCTCGCGGACCCCGCCCGCCGCGATCACGTGGTTGTCCTTGACCAGCGCCGCGTCCGAGAGGGACATCCGGTGGTTGACGCCGCCGCCGCAGCGGACCGCGTACTTCTCCAGGCAGCGCAGGCCGGGGGTGGTCTTGCGGGTGTCGCGGACCTTGGCCTTGGTGCCCTCCAGCTCGTCGGCCCACGCGCGGGTCGCGGTGGCGATGCCCGACATCAGGCAGAGCAGGTTGAGCGCGCTGCGTTCGCCGGTGAGCAGGTCGCGGGTGCGGGCCCGGACCGACAGCAGCACCTGGCCGGGCTCGACGCGCTCGCCGTCCTCGACGTGCCGCTCCACCTCGAACGTCTCGGTGCACACGACGGACAGGACGGCCTCGGCGACGCGCAGGCCGGCGACCGTGCCCGCCTCGCGCGCGGTGAAGTCGGCCGTCGCGACGGCTTCCTCGGGGACGGTGGCGACGGTGGTCACGTCGACCCCGCCGTCGAGGTCCTCGGAGATCGCCATGTGCGCGATGTCCTCGACCTCGACCGGGTCCAGGCCCGCGTCGGCGAGCAGTTGGGCCAGTGCCGGGTCGAGGCCGGTCTCCTCGCCCTCGCCGCAGGCGCAGTCGTCGCCGCAGCCGCCGTCGCCGCCGGCGGGCCGGCCGAGGAGGGGGAGCTCCTCGTGCTCGTGGGTGTGGTCGTGCTCGTGGGGGGTTTCCTGCTCGTGCGTGCTCACGGTTACCGCTCCAGGCTGTCGGTGCTCAGGGGGATCTGTACGGGCGGGAAGTCCGCCGAGTCGGTGGAGGTGACGACCAGGGCCCGCCGCTCGGTCGCCGACAGGCGTACGACGAGGTGGCGGCGCCATGCGGCGTCGTCCCGGTCGGGGTGGTCCTCGCGCCAGTGGCAGCCGCGGGTCTCCGCGCGCCGCTGGGCGGCGGCGACCAGGACCCGGGCCACGCACAGCAGGTTGGTGGCCTCCCAGGTCTCGGTGCCGGGGACGGCCGTCTTGCCCCGGGTCTCCAGCTCGGTCAGGGCCGTCGCGTACAGCGCTTCGAGCGCGGCGGCGGCCGTCGCCAGCGATGCGGCGGAGCGGAGCACGCCCGCGCCGTCGGTCATGATGCGCTGGATCTCGTACCGCGCCTCGGCGGGCTGGAGGGGGCCGGTGGCCGGGACGGGGATGCCGGGGCCGTTGCCGGCGGGCGGGTTCCCGATGATCTCGTCGGCGATCCGCTCGGCGAAGACCAGGCCCTCCAGCAGGGAGTTGGAGGCCAGCCGGTTCGCGCCGTGCACGCCGGTGCAGGCGACCTCGCCGCACGCGTACAGGCCGGGGACGGTGGTGCGGCCGTGCAGGTCGGTGCGTACGCCGCCGGAGGCGTAGTGCGCGGCCGGGGCCACGGGGATGGGCTCGGTGACCGGGTCGATGCCGTGGGAGCGACAGGCGGCGAGGATGGTCGGGAAGCGCTGCTCCCACATCCGGGCGCCGAAGTGCCGGGCGTCCAGGTACATGTGCTCGGTGCCCTGCTCCTGCATGCGGCGCATGATGCCCTTGGCGACGATGTCGCGGGGCGCGAGCTCGGCGAGCTCGTGCTGGCCGGTCATGAAGCGGACTCCGTCGGCGTCGACGAGGTACGCGCCCTCGCCGCGGACGGCCTCCGACACCAGGGGCTGCTGGCCCTCGGCGTCGGCGCCGAGGAAGAGCACGGTGGGGTGGAACTGGACGAATTCGAGGTCGGACACCTCGGCGCCGGCGCGCAGTGCGAGGGCCACGCCGTCGCCCGTGGAGACGGACGGGTTGGTGGTCGCGGAGAAGACCTGGCCCATGCCGCCGGTCGCCAGGATCACGGCGGGCGCGTGGACGGCGCCGACCCCGTCGTGCTGGCCCTCGCCCATGACGTGCAGCGTGACGCCCGCGGTGCGCCCCCGCGCGTCCAGGAGGAGGTCCAGGACCAGGGCGTTCTCGACGGTCTCGATGCCGGCCGCCTGGACGGCTTCGACGAGTGCCCGGGAGATCTCGGCGCCGGTGGCGTCGCCGCCGGCGTGCGCGATGCGGCGGCGGTGGTGGCCGCCCTCGCGGGTCAGCTCGATCTCGCCGGTCTCGGCGGAGGTGTCGAAGACGGCGCCCTCGGCGATGAGCCGGCGCACGGCGTCCGGGCCCTCGGTGACCAGGAGCCGGACGGCGGCCTCGTCGCACAGGCCGGCGCCGGCGACGAGGGTGTCTTCGAGGTGCTGCTCGGGGGTGTCCCCGTCGCCGAGGGCGGCGGCGATGCCGCCCTGGGCCCAGCGGGTGGAGCCGTCGTCGAGCCGGGCCTTGGTGACCACGACGGTGCGGCGGCCCGCGGCGGCGCAGCGCAGCGCGGCGGTCAGGCCCGCGACTCCGGACCCGACGACCACGACGTCGGCGTCGACGGACCAGCCGGGGGCCGGGGCGTGCAGCCGTATGCCGGTGCTGGTGCCCGCTGTCGCGGGGCCTCTGCCTGGGGTACTCACGCGTGTGCTCCGAACTCCAATGGGATGTTGTCGATCAGCCGGGTCGCGCCCACCTTCGCGGCGACGGCCAGCACGGCCTGACCGGTGAAGCCGGGGCCGGCCTCGGTGAAGTCCTGGGGGTCGACCAGCGCCAGGTAGTCCAGTACGAGGGGCGGGTCGTGCCGGCCCGCCTCGTGGAGGACGTGCCGGGCGGCGGCCCGTACGGCCTCCGGCAGGCCGGCGCCCGCCGCCGCGACGGCGTGGGCGTCGGCGGAGGCGCGGATCTCGCCGAGCCGGGCCAGGCCGGTGGCCCGCTCGTCGCCGGCGGGGGGCGACTGGGCCTCGGCGCGGTCGCGCAGCGCGGCCTGGGCGGCGAGCCGGTCGCGGCCGGCGAACAGGGCGCGGGACAGGGCGAGGGCGGTGCCGCGCTCCTTGGCGGAGAGGTAGCGGTTGCGGGAGGACAGCGCGAGCCCGTCCTCCTCGCGGACGGTCGGTACGCCCCACACCTCCACGGGGAAGTTGAGGTCGGTCACCATCCGCCGGATCAGAGCCAGTTGCTGCGCGTCCTTCTGGCCGAAGAAGGCCAGGTCGGGGCGGGTGAGGTGGAGCAGCTTGGCGACGACGGTCAGCATGCCGTCGAAGTGGCCCGGGCGGGTGGCGCCTTCGAGGCGGCCGCCCATCGGTCCGGCGCTGATCCGGACCTGGGGGTCGCCGCCGGGGTACACCTCGTCGACGGCGGGGGCGAAGACGGCGTCGGCGCCGGCCGCTTCGGCGAGGGCCAGGTCTGCGTCGAGGGTGCGGGGGTAGCGGTCGAGGTCCTCGTTGGCCCCGAACTGGAGGGGGTTGACGAAGACCGTGACCACGACCTGGCCGGCGGGGCCGACCTGCGCGCGGGCGGTGCGGACCAGGGTGGCGTGGCCGTCGTGGAGGGCGCCCATGGTCATGACGACGGCGCGGCGGCCGCTGTCGGCGCCCGGGGCCGAGGTCGTGCCGTCCCGGGGGAGCCGGTGGAGCTGCTCGGCGGTGTCGAGGAGGATCACCGGTCGCCGCCTTCGGGGTCGTGGGCGTCGAATCCGGCCGCGCCGTCGGCGAGCACGCCGAGCAGGTCCTCGGCGAGTTCGGGCTTGAGCAGGCCGTGCGCGAGGGCCCGGTCGGCGGTGGAACGGGCCATCGCGAGGTAGCCGGCGACGGTGCCCGGGGCGTGCTTGCGCAGTTCGGAGACGTGCGCGGCCACGGTGCCGGCGTCACCGCGGGCCACCGGGCCGGTCAGGGCGGCGTCACCGGAGCGCAGGGCGTTGTCGAGGGCCGCGCCGAGGAGCGGGCCGAGCATCCGGGCGGGGTGCTCGACGCCGGCCTTGCTCAGCAGCTCCATGGACTGGGCCACCAGGGTGACCAGGTGGTTCGCGCCGAGGGCGAGGGCCGCGTGGTAGAGCGGGCGGTTCGCCTCGGCGATCCACTCGGGCTCCCCGCCCATCTCGATGACCAGGGCCTCGGCGGCGAGCCGCAGCTCGTCGGGGGCGGTCACCCCGAAGGAGCAGCCGGCGAGGCGCTGGACGTCGA
The DNA here is from genome assembly GCF_003287915.1 of Streptomyces sp. ICC4. NCBI lineage: Bacteria > Bacillati > Actinomycetota > Actinomycetes > Kitasatosporales > Streptomycetaceae > Streptomyces > Streptomyces sp. ICC4. The sequence continues at coordinate 3,019,431 of NZ_CP030286.1, forward strand.
CCTCGGTGCCGGTGAAGGTCATCGCGGGGTGCAGGGCCAGCGGGAGGGCGCCCGCGCGGCGGGCCGGGTCCAGCACGGCGACCCCGTACCGCCCGGAGGTGTGCACGAGGAGCTGGCCGGGGCGGACCGCGCCGGTCTCGGCGAGTCCCTGCACCAGGGTCGGCAGGGCGTCGTCGGGGACGGTGAGCAGGACGAGGTCGGCGGCCTGGAGGACCTGCGCGGGCGCCACGACCGGCACGTCGGGCAGCATCCGCTCGGCGCGGCGGCGCGAGGCGTCGGAGACGCCCGACACGGCGACGGGGCGGTGCCCGGTCTGCTGGAGGGCGCGGGCCAGCGCGGGGCCGACCCGGCCGGCTCCGACGACACCGACGGCGAGCCTGGCGGGGCGCTCCGCCTGAGGGGATGTGTTCACGCGGGGAAAGCCTTCCGTTCCAGTCCGCGGGGGGTACCGGACGATACGTCGCCATGCTAAGCCGTCCCGGGGAAATGGGGTGCGCTTCCCCCTCCCCCGGTCGGCGATGATCGGGGGATGAGCGAGGACGCGGTACGGGTGGCGGAGCGGGCGGCGGACGACGTCCGGCTCTTATACACCTCTGACGATGCCGACGATCTCCTCTGTGCTGTTCTCGTTGGTACCGGCGTCTAATGTGTATCAGAGCCCGCACAGCGCTCTCTCCTCGTCACACACGGCTTCAGAAATACTGGCGATCGGTCCGACTGAACGTTCGACGTGCCGTACAAGTTCCAGGGCGAAGCCTTTCCCATGACCCGTCAGAGCACTGTAAGCCGGACCTGTGCGTCTCCCCCCATCCTTTATCTCCGACATATCGGACGCATCCGCAGAAGCACCCACAGGGCTCTCCCCAGGGCTCTCCCCAGAGCTCCCCCCGACATCCGGAGCCTCTCGGTGGCACCATGACCCGGTGACCCACGCAACGCCGCGCCCCATCCAAGTCGTCGCCCACCGCGGCGCCTCGGAGGATGCCCCCGAGCACACCCTGGCCGCCTACCGCAAGGCCATCGAGGACGGGGCCGACGCCCTCGAATGCGATGTACGGCTCACGGCCGACGGCCATCTGGTCCTGGTCCACGACCGTCGGGTGAACCGCACCTCCAACGGCCGCGGCGCGGTCTCCGCCCTGGAGCTCGCCGATCTCGCCGCGCTCGACTTCGGCTCGTGGAAGGACCGCGAGGAGTCCCCCGACTGGGACGCCGACCCCGAGCGGACCTCCGTCCTCACCCTGGAGCGGCTGCTGGAGCTGGTCGCCGACGCCGGACGGCCGGTGCAACTGGCGATCGAGACGAAGCACCCGACCCGCTGGGCCGGACAGGTGGAGGAGCGCCTGCTCTTCCTCCTCAAGCGCTTCGGCCTGGACGCGCCGCCCGCCGAGGGGCCGCACCCGGTCCGGGTGATGAGCTTCTCCGCGCGCTCCCTGCACCGGATGCGGGCGGCCGCGCCGACGGTCCCGACCGTGTACCTGATGCAGTTCATCTCGCCTCGGATGCGGGACGGCCGGCTGCCGGCCGGGGTGCAGATCGCGGGGCCGGGCATGCGGATCGTGCGCGGCCATCCGGGCTTCATCCGCAAACTTCAAGCCGCGGGCCACTCCGTGCACGTATGGACTGTGAACGATCCCGAAGACGTTCAGCTCTGCGCTGATCTGGGTGTAGAAGCGATCATCACGAACAGACCACGCCAGGTTCTGTCACAACTAGGGCGCTGACGCCCCTTTTTGCCCACCCGTCACACGAACACCGGACGTCACAGGGTGTGCACCGGCGCATCCGCTCCGCATTCGGCCGTCGTCAATGCGCCAGAGGGCTCCGCTTGGGCGGTTTCCGGTCCAGGCCATTGGGGCATCCAGACCATGCGTGGGGCTAAGGAGGTTCCGGGGGTGGCGTTGATGGTGGCACAAGAAGTGCCCACGTCGTCGTGCATGGACGTACGCCATGGTCCTGCGGGCGTGGGCGAGGCGAGGCACCGGATGCGCGAGCAATTGCGTGTCAGCGGGGTGCCCGAATCGGTCGTGGACGATGCCGTACTGATCCTTTCCGAACTGCTCAGCAACGCCTGCCGACACGGCAGGCCGCTGGGCGCGCGGGACATCGGTGACGGCGGGATACGCGCGTCGTGGCGCGTGGACAAAGCGGGGCGGCTGACGGTCGAGGTCACGGACGGCGGCGGTCCCACCCGCCCGGTCCCGGCCACGCCCTCGGTCACCGCGCGAGGCGGGCGGGGGCTGAACATCATCAGCGCCCTGGCCCAGGACTGGGGTGTCCGGGACGGAGCGGCGGGTGAGGTCACCGTCTGGGTGATCGTCGCCTGTGGGGCCCGGCACGAGGATTTCGCTACGCGCGTCGCGGCCCCGGCGATCGACTTCGGTACGGCCTTCGGCGACCTGGATCCCTGATCCCCGGTCCCCGGCCCCGAACAACTGGATGGCGGCCGTCCGGGAGCGCACGCCGACCGTGCTCCCGGCCGCACCCCACCGGCTGCGGCGGTACGAACGGCTAGGCTCGCGCCCAGACCTACGCCGTACCGCCGCAACCGGGAGACACCCACGATGGCCAAGAAGCGCCCCGCAGCGAAGACCGCAAAGCCGCAGCTCAACAACGGTGAGATCCCGGTGGTGGGCGCTCGCGAGCCCTGCCCCTGCGGATCCGGGCGCCGCTACAAGGCCTGTCACGGCGCAGCCGCCGCGCACGCCGTCACCGAGCACGTGCGGCGCCCCTTCGAGGGCCTGCCCGGCGAGTGCGACTGGGTCGCGCTGCGCGAGCTCGTCCCCGCCGCCACCGTGCCGCTCACCCTCAAGGGCGGCCTGCCCGAGGGCGTCCCCTCCGTCACGCTGGTGACCGTACTCCCGCTGGCCTCGCCGGCGCTGCGCCGCGAGGACGGCTCCGTCCTGCTCGGCCTGCAGAACGACTCGACCAGCGGCGACCTCGCCCGCGACATGGCCGACACCCTGGAGCGCGCGCTCGCCGCCGAGCCGGGCACCGTCATCGAGGCCCGCCGGGTCCCTGCCGAGGGCACCCGACTTCAGGATCTCCTGGCCGCGGACGGCGGTTTCGAGCCGGTTGTGCACAGCGGGTTCGAGTTCTGGATTCCGGACGCGGACGGCGCGCAGAACGCCTCGCCGGAGATCGCCGCCTCCCTGGAGCGCGCCAACGCGGCCGCCATCCCGACGGTCAAGCTGACCGGCGTGGACTCCGCCTACTGGTGCGAGACCCCCGACAAGAACCACCTGCGCTGGGTCATGCCGCACCCGGAGGAGAAGCTGCTCGACGCGCTCGCGCGACTGCACGCGGCCGGCACCTCCTCGCTCGGCGAGGGCACCAAGCTCGTCGGTTCCTTCCGCGCGCACGGCCTGATGGTCCCCGTCTGGGACCTGCCCACCGGTGTCTCCGCGGACGACGTGGAGAAGCCGGCGGCGGAGCTCGCCGAGCGGCTGGCCGTTGCTCTCGCCACGGACGCGCCGCTGACCACGGAGGAGCGCCGGGCCCGCGGCGGCCTCACCAACCGCCAGGTGACGCTCAGCTGACCGGCGCCGGGGGCCGCTCGCGGCCTCCGGCGGGCCGCTCGCGGGCCCCTGACGGGAGGGCCACAGGTGACCGCTCACCGGTGACCGGTGTCACAACTCCCGCTAATCGCCTGCAAATCGATGTCCGAATATCAGAGATCGAATTTGCAAGCAGGCGATCTCTTGTTACCGTTCTTGTAGCCCGGTCGCTGGTGCATCCCCCGTCGCCAGCGACCGGGCCCTTGATTTTCGGCGGTGCTCAACCGTCGCCCGGTGCCGGTGAGTTGCTCCCGGACCGCAGCAGCAGCGCCCCTTCATCATCCGGAACTGCAAATTCCGCAATGGCCGAGTAGGCGTCGGGCGCCCCGGCCGAGGGATCCTTGGGCGTCTCGCACAGACCCGGCTCGTCCCCCGCGCCGACCGCGCAGCGGATCTGCACCGTCCGGCCGGCCGGACCCATCACCGTGAGCACCGCGTCGAGCGGACGGCCGCTGGTGTTGCGGTAGTAGCTGCGCCCCCACGTCCGCCCCTCGCCGACCAGCACGCAGGTCTGTGCCTCCACCCCCTGCGGGGAGGACACTTCGGGCCCGCAGCGCGCGTCCGTACGCGGCTGCTCGGAGGGACCCGGGCGGGCCGGCGCCCCGGCGGCGGCGGAACTCGCTTCGGAACCGCCGGAGTCGGAATCGCCGGAGTCGGAATCGCCGGAGTCGGAATCGCCGGAGTCGGAATCGCCGGGGTCAGAAGAGTTGGAGTCGGAAGAGCCCGGGGAGGAACGGCCGAGGCCGAAGGTGGAGAGCAGCCCACCGCCCTTTCCGTCGCTCTGACCGGCGAAATCCGGCCCGGCGATCGCTCCCGCCAGCGGGAGCGACAAGATGATCAGCACACCGGCACCGATACCGATCAGGCGGAGATTCATTCGCCGAACATAGCGACGCGGGAATGGGGCACGGACATCCCCGCGCCCAATTCCCCTGGAAACCCGTCCTGCTGGCACCCGTACGAGTGATCTGTCAGTACGCGAGCCGGCTGCCGCCGCCCGGCGCCCCGCTGCTCGCCTCGACCAGCGCGTCCACGACCGCCTCCACTTCCGGCAGCCAGATCCCCCCGTCCGCCGCCGGCCCGCGCTCCCACCGCACTTGGCCGCCGCCGATCGCGGCGGAGGGCGGCAGCAGCAGGTAGCCGCCCTCGCCGTGGAAGCGCAGCGAGGAGGGCACGTGGTCCTTGGCGTAAAGGAGTTCGCCGAGCCGCTCCAGCGAGTACGGCGCCACCAGCAGCGACCACCGCGTGGGCGTGGCCACGACCGGCCCGAGTCGCAGGCCCTGCGCGTCCAGCCGTACGACGGCACGCGCGGCCGCCGCGGCAGGCAGGCTCACCGCGCAGGGCGCGGTTCCGCCGGTGGCCAGCAGGATGGGGGCACCGGCCCGGTTGGCCCACCACCAGGCCACCATCCGGGGGTCGGTGGTGGCCGCGAGCAGCCCCGGGTCGAAGGGGTGCGCGCCGGGAACGACGCAGTCGGGGTCGGGGCAGGCGCAGCGGGAGCTGTCGGCGCCGGAGCGCCCGACGCCGGGCAGTACGGGCCACCGCCAGGTCGCGGCGCAGGTGAGGGCCGCTTCGAGCAGGGCCGCCCCGTCGGCCTGAGGCGGGGCGGGGCGCAGGGATTGCAAGCGATTGCGGAGCCGCTGGAGACGCCTTCCGAGGATCTCGCGCATGAGCGCTCGTTCCTTTCCGTTGAACGCCGAGGGCCACATCACACCACGTGAGCGGTGGTTCACCACACGTACACGTTTCGCGTCACTGTCCACGAGAAGCAGGTTCACACGCTTCGTGCAGTTTTCTTACGGGTCCATGAAACGTCCGGCGGGGGCGGGACGCGACCTCGGGCCGCGACCCCGGGCCGAGGCGGGAAAGGCTGTCGTCGATGGGGACGACGGACCGCGCCGGACGGTTCCCGGCGGGTGCCGGAGTGCGCCAACTGTCCACGGCTGTCACCGATTACGTACCCGGACCGGCTGACGGACCTGCCCAGTCGACCGCAAAAACCGCCTGCTTCCCCCATTTTCCGGCCAAGTTCTAGCCTCGACCGGACAGTGAGTTGCCGTCTCACGGACACCAGGATTCCCACCTGGGCAATGCTGGACATCGCTCCTTGTGTGCGTGTAGATGTGGATTCATTGATGGCGGCGCAGCATGATCTGGGGGTTTGCGATGCTATATGGCGAATCGCACCAGCTGGAAGGGCGGACGCCATGAGCGCCCCACATTTGCCGAAAGTGGCTGGAATCGATCCAGCAGTTACAGCGTCCCCGCACACTGTGGCGCCCGCACCGGCGCCCTCATCCTCTCCCGTGCCCACCTCGACGACCCCGCGGACGGCCCACGCTCCGGCGCCGGCCCCCGCGGCGAGCTCTGTCATCCAGGACCGCCTGGCGGGCATGGTCTCCGACCTCACCACGCTCCACGAGCTCACCGAGCGGCTCGCCCGCGCCGCTGACCTGGCCTCCTCCCTCCAGGAGTTCCTGCGCGCCGGAGCGGCCCTCGTCGGCGCCCGGCGCGGCCTGATCGTCCTGGAACCCTCCGACGGGCTCGGCCCCACCACCACGATCGGCCTCGGCCTCGGCCACGCCGACCTCGGCCACATCGAGACGGTGCCGCGCAGCGCCACCTCCTACGGCCGCATCCTCGACGGGCTGCCCGACGCCCACGGCGGCTCCGACGTGCTCCCCGAACCCGGTACGGCCCCCGGTTCCGGGGGATACGCCACCCCCGTCGACCCCCGGCACCGCGAGGTGGCCGCCCGTCTCGGCTTCGCCGCCAGCTACTCGCTGCCGATCACCGCTGAGGCCACCGGCCGGCTCGGCGCGGCCGTCTGGCTCTACGACGAGCAGGCCGAGCCCAGCGACCGCCAGCGCGACCTGGCCGGGCTTTACGTACGGCACGCCGCCGAGCACCTGGCCCGGATCGTGGAGGTGGAACGCTCCCGCTCCGACCTGGCCACCGTCGCAGAGGAACTCCTGCCCAGCCGGCTCCCCCGGATCTCCGGGGTCCAGCTCGCCGCCCGGCACCACACCGGTCCGCGCGGCGGAGGCGACTGGTACGACGCGCTGCCGCTACCGGAGGGCGCCCTCGGGCTCGCCGTCGGCTCCGTCACCGGCTCCGGCCCGAGCGCCGTCGCCGCGATGGGCCGGCTGCGGGCCTCGCTGCGCGCGTACGCCGTCATGGAGGGCGAGGACCCGGTCGCGGTCCTGTCCGACCTGGAGCTGCTGCTGCGCCTGACCGAGCCCGCGCGCTCGGCGACCGCGCTCTTCGCGTACTGCGAGCCCGCCGGGAGCCCCCGGCCGGGCGGCCGGGGGAGGAAGATCATCCTGGCCGGGGCGGGCCACACCCCGCCGCTGCTGATCGGCGAGCGCCGCACCGAGTACGTGGAGACCACCCTCTCCGCGCCGCTCGGGATGCTGTCCTGCTGGGAGGCGCCGAGCGTGGAGATCGAGCCCGCGCCCGGAGAAACGGTGCTGCTGTACACGGACGGACTGCTCCGGCGTACCGGCGACCCGATGGACCGGGCCTACGCGCGGCTGCACGCCGCCGCCGCGGGGATCCCCCGCAGCGCCCGCGAGGACCCGGCCGCCATCTGCGACCACATCCTGCGGACCGTGCTGCCGGAGGGGGACGCGGCCGCCGCCGCGCCCCGGCCCGGCACGGTCCCCGACGAGGACATCGTGCTGCTCGCGGCCCGGTTCGAGTGAGGCGGCAGGTCCGGTTCGAGGTCCGGTTTAACTGATTTGTCACACGACCCGCCGGGCGCCGTCCGCTCACACATACGATGGATGAGGTCCATACCCGGTCCGTGTCCGTCGTACTGAGGAGAAGACGTGGCTGACGAGCTCACCCCGGAGACCCCGGAAGAAGAGCAGCCCAAGAAGAAGCACAAGCAGCGCAAGAACGGGCTGTACCCGGGCGTCAGCGAGGAACTCGCGGAGAGCATGCGCACCGGCTGGGCCGACACCGAGCTGCGCGGACTGGAGCCGATCGCCCAGGCCGTGCACACCGCCGCCCGCCGCTCCGCGCTGTCCAGGCGCTTCCCCGGCGAGCGCCTCGTCGTGCCCGCCGGCCGGCTCAAGACCCGCTCGAACGACACCGAGTACCCCTTCCGCGCCTCCACCGAGTACGCGTACCTCACCGGTGACCAGACCGAGAACGGCGTCCTGGTGCTGGAGCCCTCGGGGGAGACGGGCCACACCGCCAGCGTCTACCTGCTGCCCCGCTCCGACCGCGAGAACGGCGAGTTCTGGCTCTCCGGCAGCGGCGAACTGTGGGTCGGCCGGCGCCACTCCCTCACCGAGGCCGAGCAGCTCCTGGGCATCCCCGCCAAGGACGTCCGCAAGCTCTCCGAGGAGCTGGCCGAGGCCGAGGGCCCGGTCCGCGCCGTCCGCGGCCACGACTCCGTCATCGAGGCCGCCCTGACCGACAAGGTCACCAAGGAGCGCGACGAGGAGCTGCGCGTCTACCTCTCCGAGGCACGCGCCGTGAAGGACGCCTACGAGATCGGCGAGCTGCAGAAGGCCGTCGACTCCACCGTCCGCGGCTTCGAGGACGTCGTGAAGGTGCTCGACAAGGCCGAGGCCACCTCCGAGCGCTACATCGAGGGCACCTTCTTCCTGCGCGCCCGCGTCGAGGGCAACGACGTCGGCTACGGCTCCATCTGCGCCGCCGGCCCGCACGCCTGCACCCTGCACTGGGTCCGCAACGACGGCGACGTCCGCTCCGGCGACCTGCTGCTGCTCGACGCCGGTGTGGAGACCCACTCCCTCTACACCGCCGACGTCACGCGCACCCTGCCGATCAGCGGCGCGTACACCGAGATCCAGCGCAAGATCTACGACGCGGTGTACGAGTCCCAGGAAGCCGGCATCGCCGCCGTCAAGCCCGGGGCGAAGTTCCGCGACTTCCACGACGCCTCGCAGCACGTGCTCGCCGAGAAGCTCGTCGAGTGGGGCCTGCTGGAGGGCCCGGTCGAGCGCGTCCTGGAGCTCGGCCTGCAGCGCCGCTGGACCCTGCACGGCACCGGCCACATGCTCGGCATGGACGTCCACGACTGCGCCGCCGCGCGCACCGAGGCGTACGTCGACGGCACGCTGGAGCCGGGCATGTGCCTGACGGTCGAGCCCGGTCTGTACTTCCAGGCCGACGACCTGACCGTGCCCGAGGAGTACCGCGGCATCGGCGTCCGGATCGAGGACGACATCCTCGTCACCGAGGAAGGCAACCGGAACCTGTCGGCCGGGCTGCCCCGCACCTCGGACGACGTCGAGGCGTGGATGGCCCGCCTCAAGGGCTGATCGCTCACGTGCCGATGGGCCGGAACCCGCACGGGTTCCGGCCCATCGGCACGTCGTCTACGAGGCCTTCAGCAGCGCGTCGTCACGCCACTTCAGCATCTTGTCGAAGCTCACCACGGCTCCCCGGCCCGGCCGGTTGCGGAAGCGGACGTGGTCGGCGAGCTCCGCGATCAGGTGCAGGCCCCGGCCGTGCTCGGCCAGGGAGGGTCTGCGGCGGGCCACCGTCGCGGCGGGGAAGCCGGGACCCGAATCGCTCACCTCGATGCGGCAGCGGTCCCCGTCCAGATAGGCCGTGACGTGGTACGCCCCGGTCTCGTCCGGGGCTCCCGCGCGCGGGGCGGCTTCGCGGCCACCGTGCTCCACCGCGTTCGCGCAGGCCTCGCTCAGCGCCACCGACAGGTCGAAGGAGATGTCCGGGTCCACCCCAGCGGTCTCCATCGTTCCCAGCAGCAGCCGCCGGGCCAGCGGCACGCTCGCTGCTTCGCGCCTCAAGTGGAGAGACCACCAGATGCTCATACGGTTACCTATTGCCGCCCTGGGGGCCGGGTAAGCCCCCGAGGAGCGACAGAGCCCCCGTTCGGCCGATGCGGCGCTCCCGGCCGGCGGTGTATGCGACGGTATGGGCGCCCGTGGGCCGGCTGCTACGGGCCCCCGCACGAGCGGTCCACGAGCGGAGGCCCTGGCTCCGGCCGCGGTGCCCGTGCGCGGGAACGCAAAGTATGTGGCGCACCTGCCGTATGAGGCGCCTAAGCCCAGTGCGATGATGACCAGGCCATGACTGCCCCCCACGCGACGCAGGCCGGACCCGGCCTCAGGCTGATCCGGGCCGCGGTGTTCACCGCGGTCTGTGTCGTGCTGTCCGCCGCCGGGCACGCGCTGGCCTCCTGCGCGACGGTCCCCTGGTGGTCGCTCTGCGCGGGCTTCCTCGCCCTCTTCGCGGTCGCGGCCCCGCTCGCGGGCCGCCGCCGCTCGCTCCCCGGCATCGCCGCCGGACTGGCGGGCGGACAGCTGGCGCTGCACGCGCTGTTCGGCCTCGGCCAGCACGGCGCCACGGCCCCGGCGGGCGGCGCCGCGGCCTCGGACACCTCGCTCGCGGCGCTCGCCGCCCAGTTGGTGTGCGGGGGCAACTCCGTCACGATCGCCCCGGCGGAGGCACGCCGGATCCTGGAGAACGCGGGACTGGACCCGGCCGCCTTGGCCGCACAGGCCCAAGCGCAGGGCCACTCGGCCCACGCCCACTTGGGGCAGGACCTCATCTCACCGGCCACGGGGCCGGTCGGGCTGCTCAGCCCGGCCATGCTGATCGGCCACCTGCTGGCCGCGCTCGCCGCCGGCTGGCTGCTCGGGCGCGGCGACGCCGCGCTGTTCCGACTCCTCGAACTGTCCAGGCTCTCCGCCGAAGCCGGGCCGGTGCGCGCGCTGCGTGCCGCGCTGGCCTACGTACGGGCGCTCGGCGCCGGGCTGCCGGGCACGCCGGACCGTACCCTCCGCACGGCCCGGGCGGCCGCCGGACCGGCCGTCTCCACCGGCCGGGACTCCCTGCAGCACACGGTGATCAGGCGCGGGCCGCCGGCCTCGGCGCTCGCCCTCGCAGCCTGACGCGGCACACCCTCCCGGGACACACGAACGGGAGCAGCGGTGCCGCGGAACTCCGCGCGCGCCGCACGCGGAGCCACCGTCACCACAGCTTCCGTGGAGTGTTCCTGCCATGAAGACCTCTCGCGTCTCCTTCGCCGCCGCCCTCGCCGCCGGTTCCGTGCTCGTCCTGTCCGGCACCGCCTTCGCCCACGTCGGCGTACAGCCCGGCGAGGCCACCAAGGGCGGCTACGCGACCATCGACTTCAAGGTCCCCAACGAGCGCGACGCCGCCTCGACCACCCAGCTCGAGGTCAACTTCCCGGTCGACCAGCCGCTGTCGTCCGTCATGCCGCAGGACGTCCCCGGCTGGACCGTGAAGGTGGAGAAGAGCAAGCTCGACAAGCCGCTCACCGTGCACGGCAAGCAGATCAACGAGGCCGTCACCAAGGTGACCTGGTCGGGCGGCAAGATCGAGCCCGGCAAGTTCCAGCAGTTCCCGCTGTCGATCGGCAAGCTGCCCGACAACGTCGACAAGATGGTCTTCAAGGCGATCCAGACGTACGACAACGGCGAGACCGTGCGCTGGATCGAAGAGGCCAAGGACGGCGCCGCCGAGCCGCAGAACCCGGCGCCCGTGCTGAAGCTGATCGCCGCCCCGGCCGCGGGCGACCACCACGACGACGCCAAGGCGGACGGCTCGAAGGACGCAGCCGCCCACGAGGACGGCCACTCCGAGGCCGCCAAGAGCGGCTCCGACACGACCGCGCGGGCCCTGGGCATCGCCGGCATCGTCATCGGCCTCGGTGGCGTGGCCTTCGGCATCGCCTCGCGCCGCCGCACCTCCTGACCCGCAGGTCCCGCGGCCCGGCCGGCCCCTGACGGCCGCCGGACCCGCCGGACCCCGCCGATCCACCCGTACGCTCCCCGATCCCAGGGACATTCCCATGCGCACCACACGTGTGACGGTCGCCGCCCTCGTTGCGGCGGCCGCCCTCACCCTCACCGCCTGCGGCGGCGAGGGTGCCAAGACCGACCAGGTCACCCAGATCAGCGGAGGCCAGGCGAAGGCCGGCTCCGCGACCGTGCTCGAGCGGCCCTTCGACAAGCCCGACCTCGTCCTCACGGACGCCACCGGCAAGCCGTGGAACCTGCGCGAGCAGACCAAGGGCAAGCCGACGCTCATCTACTTCGGCTACACCAGCTGCCCCGACGTGTGCCCCCTGACGATGAGCAACATCGCCGTCGCCAAGAAGGCGCTCCCCAAGGCCGACCAGGACAAGCTCCAGGTCGTCTTCATCACCACCGACCCGGCGCGGGACACTCCCGAAACCCTCCGCTCGTGGCTCAAGGGCCAGGACCCGGCGTTCACCGGGCTGACCGGGGACTTCGCCACCATCCAGGCCGCCGCGCGCACCCTCGGCATCGGTATCGAGGCCGCGACGACGGACGCCAACGGCAACGTCGTCTCCATGCACGGCGCGCAGGTCATCGCGTTCTCGCCCAAGACGGACGAGGGGTACCTCCTCTACGGGGAGAGCACCACCGTCGACGACTACACGAAGGACCTGCCGAAGATCGCCAAGGGAGAGAACCCGTGAACGCCCGCACCACCCGCTCCCGCACCACCCGCGCCCTCGCCGCCGTCCTCTCCCTGACGGCCGCGCTCGCCATATCCGGCTGCTCCTCGGACGGCAAGGACTCCGCCGGCAAGCCCGAGCTGACGGTCAGCGGGGGCTACATGCCCGAGCCCGTCAACGACAAGATGGCCGGCGCGTTCATGGTCATCGACAACGGCTCCAAGACGGCCGACAAGCTGACCGGGGTCACCAGCACGCTCTCCGACGATCTGCAGATCCACGAGACCAAGGACCAGAAGATGCAGCAGGTGCAGTCCCTGGACGTGCCCGCGAACGGTCAGCTCAAGCTGGAACGCGGCGGCAGCCACGTCATGTTCATGGGTCTCAAGAGCACCCCCAAGGTCGGTGACAAGGTCACCGTCGAGCTGCGCTTCGAGAAGTCCGACCCGGTCAAGGTCGAGCTGGACGTCAAGGAGCGGACGTACAAGGCACAGGCTTCAACGCCCACCAATGGCACCGCCCACTGACGGACCGAGGGACTGACACGCCATGACGGCCACCGCCCCGCCCCCCTCCACGGCCCGCGTGCGTGCCACGGCACTGCTGCCGCGGCTCACGCTGGTCCTCGCCGCGCTGCTGGCAGCCTTCTTCGCCGCGGCCGCCCCGGCCTCGGCGCACGCCGCACTCACCGCGAGCGATCCGGGGGACGGGGCGGTGGTCGCCGCGGCACCCGCCCAGATCACCCTCTCGTTCTCGGAGGGCGTCGCCATGAACGGCGACTCCATCCGCGTCCTGGACCCGCAGGGCAAGCGCGTCGACACCGGTGAACTGCGCGACCTCTGCAGCGGGAACACCATCCGCTACGGAACCGCCCTGCGCCCGGGACTGCCGGACGGCACCTACACGGTCGCCTGGCAGGCCATATCCGCCGACAGCCACCCGATCGCCGGCGCCTTCACCTTCTCCATCGGCGCCCCCTCCGCGACGACCGTCTCGCTGCCCTCGCGGGCGGCGGGGGACGGGCCCGTCGCCATCGCCTACGGGATCGCGCGCTACGTCGCCTACGCCGGGTTCGCCGTCCTCGTCGGGGCCGCCGCCTTCATCCTCCTGTGCTGGCGCCGGGGGGCCGCGGAGCGGTCGATGCAGAAGCTGGTCGTACGGGCCTGGGTCACGCTCACCGTGGCCACCCTCACGATGCTCGTGCTCCGCAACCCCTACACGGGGTCCGGCAAGTTCGCCGACGTCTTCGACCTGGCCGGGCTGAAGTCCGTGCTGGAGACCAAGTCCGGCGCCTCGCTCGTCTCGCGACTGCTCCTCCTCGGCGCCGCCGCGCTCTTCATCACCGTCCTGTTCGGCGCCTACGCGCGGCGCCACCGGAGTGACGGGGCCTCCGGGGAGGGGACCCCTGTGGACGGAGGTCCCGTGGACGGGGCTTCCGTGGACGAGGCTTCCGGAGACGAGGCCAAGGACTCCGCCGACGCCAAGGACGAGAGCGACCTCCTCTTCGGTCTCGGCGTCGGCGGAGCCGTGGTCGCCGCGGGCATCGCCGCCACATGGGCGCTGTCCGAGCACGCCTCCACCGGCATCCAGCCCGCCCTCGCCATGCCCGTCGACATCCTGCACCTGATGGCCGTCGCCACCTGGCTCGGCGGACTCACCGCCCTGCTCGTCGCCCTCCACAAGGTCCCCGGGATCGAGCGCGAGGCCATCCGGCGGTTCTCCGCCGTCGCCTTCACCAGCGTTCTCGTGCTGACCGCCACCGGCGCCTACCAGTCCTGGCGCCAGGTCGGCAGCTGGTCGGCGCTGACCGGAACCGACTACGGCCGGCTGCTGCTCGTCAAGATCGGCCTCGTCCTCGTCCTCGTCGGCGTCGCCTACGTCTCCCGCAAGTGGACCTCGCGGCTCACCGGGACGGCCCGGGCCGAGAACGGGGTGGAGCAGGACGAGGAAGCCAGGGTCGGGGCCGCCGAGCCGGGCGATGTTTCACGTGAAACAACGGCCGGGGCGCTTCCCGCCGACCCCCGGCGCGCCGCCCAGCTGGCCCGCCAGAGCGCCGCCCGGCGCACCGCACGGGAGAAGCAGGCGCGCGACGCCGACCCGGACCGCGCGGGCCTTCGCCGGTCCGTGCTGGCCGAGGCGGGCGTCGCCGTGGTCCTGCTGGCCGTCACCACCGTCCTCACCAGTACGGAGCCCGGCCGCGCGGCGGAGCTGGAAGCCGGCAGCGGGTCCACCGCCACCGCCGTTCCCGACCGCGCGGTCAAGATCACGATGCCCTTCGACACCGGCGGCCAGAACGGCAAGGGCTCCGTCCGGCTCCAGCTCGACCCCGGCCGCGTCGGTGCGAACACCCTCCACGTGTGGGCCGAGACCCCCGACGGCAAGCCCCTCGACCTCCCCGAGGTCAAGGTGGCGTTCACCCTCCGGGCCAAGGACGTCGGCCCGCTGCCGGTCGCACCCGAGCGGGCCGCGGCCGGACACTGGAGCGCTTCGGGCGTCCAGCTGCCGCTCCCTGGCGACTGGCAGATCGACGTGACCGTCCGCACCTCCGACATCGACCAGACGACCGTCCAGAAGAACGTCAAGATCGGCTGACCAGCGTGACCCAGAACAGCAGCGAGACCACCGAGAACGCCCAGGGCAGCCCCGACGTCGAGATCTCCCGGCGCCGGCTGCTGGGCACGGTCGGCGCCGCGGGCGCCGCCGGGCTCGCCCTCGGCGCCACCGGCGGGGCCCTCGTGCACTCGGCCGTGTCCGGGCCGGGGACGACGGGCTCCGGCGGCGCCGCCGGCACGCTGGCGTCCATCGGCGCCACCCGGGTGGCCTTCGAGGGGACGCACCAGGCCGGCATCACGACGCCCCTCCAGGCCAAGGGCCACGTCCTCGCCTTCGACCTGGCGCCGGGTGCCGGTCGCACCGAGGCCGCCGCCCTGATGCGCCGTTGGTCCGACACCGCCCGGCGGCTGACGGCGGGCGAGAACGCGCCGATCGCCGACAGCGGCATCGCCCTGGACTCCGGCCCCTCCTCGCTCACCGTCACCTTCGGCTTCGGCCACTCCTTCTTCGAGCGCACGGGCCTGGCGGGCCGCCGTCCCGTCGCCCTCGACCCGCTGCCGGACTTCTCCTCCGACCGGCTCGACCCCCAGCGCAGCAACGGCGACCTGTGGGTCCAGATCGGCGCCGACGACGCGCTCGTCGCCTTCCACGCGCTGCGCGCCCTGCAGAAGGAAGCCGGGCAGGCGGCCCGCCTCCGCTGGCAGATGAACGGCTTCAATCGGTCTCCCGGCGCCACCGCCACCCCCATGACCGCCCGCAACCTCATGGGCCAGGTCGACGGCACCAACAATCCGAAGCCCTCCGAGGCCGATTTCGACAAGCGGATCTTCGTCCAGGGCGGGGGGCCGGCCGAGCACGCCTGGATGGCCGGGGGCTCGTACGCCGTCGTACGCCGCATCCGCATGCTCCTCGACCCCTGGGAGCAGCAGTCGCTCACCCAGCAGGAGCAGGTCATCGGCCGTACGAAGGCCACCGGCGCCCCGCTGACCGGCGGCGGCGAGACCACCGCCATGGCCCTCGACAAGCTCGGCGCCGACGGCAAGCCGGTCATCCCCTCCAACGCGCACGCGCGGATCTCGGCGCCCGCGCAGAACGGCGGGGCGGCCATGCTCCGGCGCCCCTTCTCCTTCCACGACGGGACCGCCGCCGACGGGGCCCCCGATGCCGGGCTGCTCTTCATCTGCTGGCAGGCCGATCCGGTACGCGGTTTCGTCCCGGTCCAGCGCAAGCTCGATCGCGGCGACGCGCTGTCGGAATTCATCCGGCACGAGTCCAGCGGGCTGTACGCGGTGCCGCCCGGCGCGCGCGCCGGGGAGTACGTGGGTCAGCGGCTGCTCGAAGGGTGAACAGCCCAGGTCGCGTCGGGGCCCCGGCATTAGGCTGATCGCATGTCGGCCACCCGCTTCACCTATCTCGGTCCCGAGGGCACGTTCACCGAAGCCGCCCTTCGCACACTGCCCGAAGCCGCGACCCGGGAGCTCGTCCCGATGGTTTCGGTCCCGGCCGCCCTGGACGCCGTACGCAACGGCGAGGCCGCGGCGGCGCTGGTCCCGATCGAGAACTCGGTGGAGGGCGGGGTCACCTCGACCCTGGACGAGCTGGCCTCGGGCGTCCCGCTGATGATCTACCGCGAGGTGCTGCTCCCGATCGCGTTCGCGCTGCTGGTCCGGCCGGGCACGCAGCTGTCGGACGTCAAGACCGTCACCGGGCACCCGGTCGCGCAGCCCCAGGTGCGCAACTGGCTGCGAGCGAACCTGCCCGACGCGCTGTGGGAGTCGGCCGCCTCCAATGCCGACGGGGCCCGCCTCGTCCAGGAGGGCCGCTTCGACGCCGCCTTCGCGGGGGAGTTCGCGGCCGCCACCTACGGGCTCGTGCCGCTGGTCACCGAGATCCACGACGCGCAGAACGCGGAGACGCGCTTCGTGCTCGTGGGCCGCCCGGCCCGGCCGGCCGCGCCGACCGGCGCGGACAAGACCTCGGTGGTGCTGTGGCTCGGCGACGACCGCCCCGGTGCCCTGCTGGAGCTGCTCCAGGAGTTCGCCGTCCGCGGAGTGAACCTGATGCTGATCCAGTCCCGGCCGACGGGCGAGGGGATCGGCAACTACTGCTTCGCCGTGGACGCCGAGGGGCACATCTCCGACCGCCGCGTGGGCGAGGCGCTCATGGGCCTCAAGCGCACCTGTCCCCAGATCCGGTTCCTCGGCTCGTATCCGCGCGCCGGTGTAGCTCAGGGTGACGTCCAGGGGGCCCGGCCCGGCACCTCGGACGGCGATTTCACGGCGGCCTCGGACTGGCTGACGCGCTGCCTCGACGGGCGTCCGTAGCGCTCCGTCCACTGTCCACAGAGTTATCCACAGGCAGAGATGTGAACCTGGGGACAAGTCGACAGAGCAGCACGACAAGGTCGACAAATCGGTCGGGTGGCACAGGTTTCGCGCTGGGGAGCGAGAGGTGAACGGCGTCACCCCCGCATCGTCGATCAACTCTTTGGGGCGAGCCATTCCCACCCGAATGAGTGTGTGAGGGTGGTTTGAACCCTGATTGAGCCCGCTCGCTCCGCCGCCGGGATTGAACTATTCCTGTGTCCACAGATGCGGCGCACAGCCTGTGGATAAGCCGGTCCAGGGGGAAATCCCTGTGGACAAGGAACGCGCTGCGGCCCTGCTCAGGGGGTGCCCGGCCGCCGGCGCCCCGTCCCATTTCGGGGAATGGGACCGCTTTTATCGACTCCGGAGGAAGGATCACTTCCGGTCACCTGTCGAAAGTTTTCCATTCGCGGCAATTGGGACATAGCGACACGCAGCGTGATATCGGTGTGATCCCAGGAAGCCCGGCCCGGTAGCCTGGAGGGGTGATTGACCTCCGGCTGCTCCGTGAAGACCCTGACCGTGTCCGCGCCTCGCAGCGCGCCCGTGGAGAGGACGTCGCCCTCGTCGACGCCCTGCTCTCCGCCGACGAGCGCCGCAGGTCCTCCGGCATGCGATTCGACGAACTCCGCAACGAGCAGAGGTCGCTCGGCAAGCTCATCCCCAAGGCCTCTCCGGAGGAGCGGGCCGAGCTGCTGAAGAAGGCCGACCAGCTCAAGCAGAACGTCAAGGCGGCCGAGGCCGAGCAGAACGAGGCGGACGACGCCGCCAAGCAGCTGCTCCTGCAGCTCGGCAACATCGTCCACACCGACGTGCCCGTCGGCGGCGAGGAGGACTTCACCGTCCTCGAGACGCACGGCACCATCCGCGACTTCGGCGCCGAGGGCTTCGAGCCCAAGGACCACCTGGAGCTCGGCGAGTCCCTCGGCGCCATCGACGTCGAACGCGGCGCCAAGGTGTCGGGCTCGCGCTTCTACTACCTCACGGGTATCGGCGCCCTGCTCGAGCTCGCGCTCGTCAACGCGGCCATCGCCCAGGCCACCGAGGCCGGCTTCATCCCGATGCTCACCCCGGCGCTGGTCCGCCCGCGCGCCATGGAGGGCACCGGCTTCCTCGGCCAGGCCGCGGAGAACGTCTACCACCTGGAGAAGGACGACTACTACCTGGTCGGCACCTCCGAGGTGGCGCTCGCCGCGTACCACATGGACGAGATCATCGACGCGGACAAGCTGCCGCTGCGCTACGCCGGCTTCTCCCCGTGCTTCCGCCGCGAGGCCGGCACGTACGGCAAGGACACCCGCGGCATCTTCCGCGTCCACCAGTTCGACAAGGTCGAGATGTTCTCGTACGTCGCGCCGGAGGAGGCCGAGGCCGAGCACCAGCGTCTCCTCGAGTGGGAGAAGCAGTGGCTGACCAGCCTCGAGCTGCCCTTCCAGGTGATCGACGTCGCCACCGGCGACCTGGGCTCCTCCGCCTCCCGCAAGTTCGACTGCGAGGCGTGGATCCCCACCCAGGGCAAGTACCGCGAGCTGACCTCCGCCTCGAACTGTGACGGCTTCCAGGCCCGCCGCCTGTCGATCCGCTACCGCGACGGCAAGAAGACCGCTCCGCTGTCCACGCTGAACGGCACTCTGTGCGCCGTCCCGCGCACGATCGTCGCCATCCTGGAGAACCACCAGCAGGCCGACGGCACGGTCCGGGTGCCCCCGGTGCTCCGTCCCTACCTGGGCGGCCGCGAGTTCCTGGAGCCGATCGCCAAGTGAGCCCGGCCCCGTTCCCGTACAAGCTCGTCGCGACCGATCTGGACGGCACGCTGCTGCGCGGCGACGACACCGTCTCCGAACGCACCCGTGAGGCACTCGCCGCGGCCACCGCGGCGGGTGCGGCGCACATCGTCGTCACGGGCCGCGCCGTGCCGTGGACCCGGCACATCCTCGACGACCTCGGCTACCAGGGCATCGCGGTCTGCGGGCAGGGCGCACAGGTCTACGACGCGGGCACGCACCGGCTGCTCACCTCGGTGACGCTCGACCGGAAGCTGGCCGCGATCGCGCTGGAGAAGATCGAGGCCGAGGTGGGTCCGCTGGCCCTGGCCGCCAGCCGGGACGGAGTCGACGGCGACGTGCTCTTCGGCCCCGGCTACCAGGTGCAGGAGGGTCTTCCGGCGGTCTACCTGGAGGACACCGCCGATGTCTGGACGGCCCCGCTGAACAAGCTGTACATACAGCACCCCGAGCTGGACGAGGACGCACTCGTCGAGGTGGCCCGGCAGACCGTGGGCAATCTGGTCGGCGTCGTCATGGCCGGTCCGGGCGTCGTGGAGATACTGCCGCTGGGGCTGAGCAAGGCCACCGGCCTCTCGCTGGCCGCGCGCCGGCTGGGCGTGAAGGCCGCCGACACGATCGCCTTCGGCGACATGCCCAACGACATCCCGATGTTCGGCTGGGCTGCGCACGGGGTGGCGATGGCCAACGCCCACGCGGAGCTGAAGGCGGTGGCCGACGAGGTGACCGCCTCCAACGAGCAGGACGGCATCGCGGTGGTCCTGGAGCGTCTGCTCGGCACCGCATAACCCGGGACGGCACACAGGGAAGGGTCCGGAACAGCCCGCGCCGCGAGGCGCGCTCGAAGTGGCTGTTCCGGACCCTCTTTGTTCTCCCCGCACGGCTCACTCTGCCCCTGCCGCACGCCTCGTACCAGTCAATTTCCGTGCCTCAGCCGTGGATCCGGCGCCGCCGCCAGTACGCCGCCGTGGCGAAGGCCAGCAGCGGCCCCCACAGCAGCAGGGGCGCGTAGCTCGCGGTCATGACCCACCGGGCGATGCCGGTCGGGGCGAACTCACCGCCCATGTTCTCGGGGTCGCTCCAGCCGAACGCGCAGTACACAGTGATCAAGGTGACCAGCGCGGCGCCGGTGGCGGCGGGTATGACGGCGGCGAGCGGAGGGATGCGGCGGCCGCCGAGCCACGGCACCCAGTGGGGCATCACCTCTCCCCAGCGCTGGACGAGGCCCAGGGCGAGCAGACCGATCAGCTCGGCGACGACGCTGAGCGCGATCAGGTAGAAGGAGTACCTGCTCGGGTAGTTGCTCACGTGCAGCACATCGCCCTCCTTGAAGCCCGACGGGATGCCGAAGGCGATGGCCGTGCGCCACAGGCCGGTGGGCAGGAGCGTGAGGGCGGCGCCCTTGGCGGCCCAGCGGGCGGCCCGCGAGACACCGGGAACCGTGGCGAGCGCCGGGTCCGTGGAGGCGGGAGGGGCGGAGACGGAGTCAGGGACGGTCGGGGCGGGGGTGGTGTGCACGGTCATCGTCAAGTCCTGTCCGGGAGGCGGGGTGATGCCTCAAGCCTCGTGCGGCGAAGCCCTCGGAACCATCCGCCGATCAGCAGGTCTCCGGGCCGGCCGGCGCCGGTCCGCCTCTGCCGAACGGCAGATGGCCCCGGTGGGGGCGGCCTCGTAGGGTCGGGGCGTGCCTGCGAAACCGAACGCGTACGCTCCCGCGCTGGCCTCGGCCGGCCTGCTGTCCCTGGTCTGCTCCGTCGTGCGCGTTCCCGAGGCGTGGACGCTGGCCGGGATGGTCCTCCTGCTGCCGCTGCTGGCCCTGGTGGCGCGCTGGTCCCCGGTGCGGTCCGGGTGCGCCGCGGGCTTCCTGGGCGTGGCCGCGGTGGCCGGGTGGCCGGTCCCGTTGGTGTGGGGCGGCGGATCGTGGCTGGAGGTCTGCGGAGCGGCGGCGTTCTGGTCGCTGCCGGCCGTCGGCGCGGTGGCCGCCGGCGGTTACCTGCGCCGTCAGGCCGGTCGGGTCCGGCAGGCCGTACGGGACGCGCGGCGCGACCAGCAACTGGAGCTGGCCCGGGACCTGCACGACTTCGTCGCGCACGACGTGAGCGCGATCGTGGTGCGGGCACAGGCGGCCCGGTTCGTGGCCGAGCGGGATCCCGGACAGGCGCTCCTCGCCCTGGAGCGGATCGAGGCCGCCGGTCTGAGTGCCCTGGCGTCGATGGACCGGACCGTGCACGCGCTGCACGAGGCCGCCGGCGGGCCCACGGCCCCGGTGCCGGGTCTGGCCGAACTGCCGGAGCTGGTGGAGCGGTTCGAGGGCGCGGAACTGGCCGCCGACCCCGGCGTGCTGGAAGAGCTGTCACGGGAGGCGGACACCACCGCGTACAGGGTGGCCGTCGAGGCCTTGACGAACGTACGCCGGCACGCGCCGGGGGCGGCCTCGGTGCTGGTCACCCTCCAGCGGGCCGGGTCGGGCATGGAGGTCAGCGTGGCCAACTCCGCCGCCCCGCGCGGCCCGGCGGGGCTGCTGGGCCGTCGGCGCCGCAGCGGTACGGGACTGGCCGGTCTGCGCGCCCGGGTGGAGGCCGCGGGCGGGACCCTGCGGGCCGGGGCGGGAGCCGACGGCGGCTGGAGGGTTTCCGCCGTCTTCCCGGCGGCGGGGCGCCCGGCCGGGTGATCATGTCCGAGTGACCACACGCATCCTGATAGCCGACGACCAAGAGGACATCCGCAGCGGCTTCCGGTTGATCCTCGATTCGCAGCCCGACATGACCGTCGTGGGGGAGGCCGCGGACGGGGAGCGTGCGGTGGCGCTGGCCCGGGAGCTGCGGCCGGACGTGGTGCTGACGGACATCCGGATGCCGTTGCTGGACGGGCTGGAAGTGACGCGGCTGCTGGCACCCGCGACCCGGGTCGTGGTGGTGACCACCTTCGACCTGGACGAGTACGTGCACACCGCGCTGCGGGACGGTGCCTGCGGTTTCCTGCTGAAGCGGTCGGGACCGGCGCTGCTGATCGAGGGGGTGCGGGCGGCCATGGCCGGGGACACGCTGATCAGTCCCCAGATCACGGTGCGTCTGCTGAGCCGGCTGGCCCAGGAGCACCCGGTCGCGCCGCGCGGCGGCCACCCGTTGACGGGGCGCGAGGTGGAAATCGTACGGCTGGTGGCGAAGGGGCACACGAACGCGGAGATCGGTGCCGAGCTCTTCATCAGCGCCGGGACCGCGAAGACGCACGTCGCCAACGTGCAGGCGAAGCTGGGGGTCCGCAACCGGGTGGGGATCGCCTCGTGGGCCTGGGAGCACGGGGTGGCGCAGCCGGAACGCGCCTGATCATGTTTCACGTGAAACACGCGCGGCCGGGGCGGCCCGCGCTGCGCGCGGGTGCGGATGCCGGGTGAGCGGCCACGCGAGCAGTCCTACGGCGAGCGCGATGGCGTGGCCGTAATCGGTGAAGGTGGCGCCGGTGAGGAGCGGGATCCCGAAGAACGCCACGGACCCCGCCAGGTAGAGCCAGCGCCAGGGGCCGGGGAGGCGGTAGGCCAGCACTCCGATGGCGGTGGCGAGGCCGTAGCTGACGCCGATGTCGACGACACGGACCATGCTGCGCGGGGCGCGGTTGTCCTGGATGGCCATCAGGACGAGCTTCTGGCTGATCAGGGTGGCGGTGACGTGGCCGGTCGTGATGATGAAGAGCCAGCGCAGCGTGCCGAGCCAGCGTTCGACATTGGCGTGGAAGACCTCGAAGAGCACGACGTAGAGGGGGAGCGAGGCCGGGTCCTCGATCCAGAAGGCGCTGCTGAGCAGGGCCCGTATGGGGTGGCGGGCGAGCTCGTGGATGTTGCTGCTGTTGCGGTGGAGCAGGACGTGCTCGAGGTGGTCGGGCACGATCACGACCACCACGCTGGTGAGGGCGATGATCAGCAACCAGATGTGGGTTCCGGGCGCGGACCGTATCCAGGACCGTATCGGCCTGGACGGCTCGGGCTCGGGGTGCTCGATCATGTCCCCGATGATGCCGCGCGAACCTGTGCCCCGCCTGGCCGGTGGGCCGGGCGGGGCACTGTTTCACGTGAAACACCCGGCACGGGTGCGGGTGGTTCGTGCCCTACTCCTCGCCCGCCAGGGTGAGGCGGCGAAGCCTCTGTCCGGCGTAGAGGGTGGCGCCGACGGTGACCGCGACGAGCAGGATCACCGCGGTGGGCAGCCCGACGGTGGCGTCCACGTACCCCTCGCCGGCGACCTTCTGCGCGAGGGCGAGCGACCACTGCTGGACGCTCAGGGTCTTGGCTCCGTCGACGAGGCTGCCGAAGAGCGACTCCCAGATCAGCGCGTAGACGAGGCCGAAGACGACCGCGTGCCGGCTGACGGTGCCCAGCAGCAGGAACAGCGCGCTGTAGGCGATCGAGGCGATGAGCGCCGCGACGGTGTAGGCGACGGCGATCTGCTGGCCGTTGCCGTTGAGGATGAAGCCGGCGATCAGGGTGGGGATCGCGGAGAAGACCATGGTGACGGCGATCGCGACGATCAGCTTGGTCATGATGATCGTCGGGCGCTTCACCGGCTTGGAGAGCAGGTAGACGATCGAGCCGTCGTCGATCTCCGGGCCGATGGCGCCGGTGCCGGCGATGACACCGATCAGCGGGACCATCGTGGCCAGGGCGAATCCGCCGAGGAGGTCGGCGGCGACCTTGTCGTCCAGACCCGTGAAGGCGCGGACGGCGATGGAGATGAGGATCAGCAGGGCGGGCAGCGCGAAGAGGATCAGCGCGCGACGGCGGCCGAGCAGGGCCCGGTAGGTGAGCCGGGCAACGGTGGGGTTGTACATGGATGCCAGCTCCTTCAGGCCGCGACGAGGTAGGAGAAGACCGACTCGAGGGACTCGTCGGAGGGCGAGACCGTCAGCAGCCGGATGCCGTGCTCGCGGGCGACCCGCGGCAGCAGTTCGGTGAAGCGCCCGAAGTCGACCGCCTGGATGCGCAGGACGCCCTCCTTCAGGTCGACCTCGATCCCGGCGGTGGACGGGTCGGCGATCAGGGCCGCGGCGAGCACCCGGTCGTCGGAGGAGCGGACGAGGTAGCGGTGCGGGCGGTCCGTCATCAGGCGGCGGATCTTGCGGAAGTCTCCGGAGGCGGCGTGCCGGCCTGCGACGACCACCTCGATGTGGGAGGCGAGCTGTTCGACCTCCTCCAGGATGTGCGAGGAGAACAGCACCGTGCGGCCGTCGTCGCCCATCCGCCGCAGCAGGTCCATGAGCTGCATGCGCTGGCGCGGGTCCATGCCGTTGAACGGCTCGTCGAGCAGCAGCACGGACGGGTCGTGGACCAGGGCGGAGGCCATCTTCACGCGCTGGCGCATGCCCTTGGAGTACGTGGAGATCTTGCGGTCCTGCGCGTATTCCATCTCGACCGTGGCCAGGGCCCGCTGGGCGGCGAGCCCGTCGAGCCCGTGCAGCTCGGCGTTGGCGACGACGAACTCCTTGCCGGTGAGGAAGTCGTACATGGCCTCGCGCTCGGGCACGACACCGATCTGCTTGTAGACCTGCTCGTTGCGCCAGATCGGGGTGCCGTCGAGGGTGACGGTGCCCGTGGAGGGGGCGAGGAAGCCGCCCATCATGTTGATGAGGGTGGACTTGCCCGCGCCGTTGGGGCCCAGCAGGCCGGTGACGCCGGGACCGATGCGCATGGTCACGTCGTTGACGGCGACGACGTTCCCGAACCAGCGGGAAGTGTGGTCGATGTCGATGATGGTCACAGCCCGGCCTTCCGGTAGCGGGCCATCAGGGCGGCGTAGGAGCCGGCGATCAGGCCGAGGATGACGAGCAGGTAGACGGTGCCGGCGGCGGCCGAGGGGGCCTCCTGGCCGGGGAAGGCGGAGGTGGCGCCGAGGAAGGCGGCCTGGAACCCGTCGATGAGGCTGATCGGGGAGAACAGCCCCAGCCACTGGACGACTCCGGTCGATCCGGTGCTGTAGGCGATCCCCTGGACGGCCGTGACCGCGCCGAAGGGGATCAGGAGCACGGCGATGATGGCGGCGACGCCGAAGCCGCGGCGCGGGGTGAGCGCGGCCATGACCAGGCCGAGGCCGGAGAAGAGGAGCGACAGCAGCAGTACCGACACCAGTCCCTGTCCGAATCCCTTGGTCTGGTCACCGAAGTCGAACTTCGCGAGCAGCGAGCCGATGTACATGATCACCAGCGGGGTGGCCGTGAGGATGAAGAGGGCCGAGGCCATGGCGGCGAACTTGGCCACCACGTAGTCCACGCGCTCGATGGGCCGCGAGAAGTAGAGCGGCACCGTCTTGAAGCGCAGGTCCCGGGAGACCGACTGCGGTGCCTGCGAAGCGAGGTAGAGGCCGATGATCACCTGGGTGGTCAGGGCGTACGTCGTGTACTTGATCGGCAGGTCCGTGGAGCCGGGCACGGCGATGGCGATGGCGACGAGGATCAGCGCGGGGACGCACATCACCGCGAAGAGCAGCATCGGCAGCACCTTGGACTTGGCCGAGCGGCCGAGTCCGTAGGCACCGCGCAGCGACTGCGCGAACAGCGACTTCCGGGCGTAGGCGCGGCCGAGCCGGGGGCCGTCGTAGGACCGGTAGCCGATGTTGTGGATCTGGGTCGAGGTGTCAGGCGCCATCGGAACCGGCTCCCTTCTGCTGGGTGGCGGACAGCGCGGCGGCCTGGACGGCCTTCGCGTCGCTGTCGCGGAAGACCTCCGCGATGTGGTGGCGGCGCTGCTCCATGCGGACCAGGCCGATGCCGAGCTCGGCGACGGCGTCGCGGACGACGTCGTACGTCGCCTCGCCGGTGGCCTCGACGAGGAGGATGTGGCCGGCTCCGGGCAGGCCCTCCTCCTCGCCCGCGTGCAGCGTGACGCCCGCCTCGGCCAGCGCCTTGCGCAGGGCGGCGGTGCCGTCCGGGTGGGCGTCGGAGTCGGTGACCTCGACCGCGAGGGTCGTGGTGGTCTGCATGAAGTCGCTGGTGGAGCTGGAGCGCAGCAGCTTGCCGCCGTCGACGACCACCACGTGGTCGCAGGTGCGCTCCAGCTCGCCGAGGAGGTGGGAGGTGACCAGGACCGAGATGCCGAAGTCGGTGTAGACGCGGCGGATCAGGCCCAGCATCTCGTCGCGGCCGACCGGGTCGAGTCCGTTGGTGGGCTCGTCGAGGAGGACCAGCTGGGGGTCGTGGACCAGCGCCTGAGCCAGCTTGACGCGCTGCTTCATGCCGGTGGAGTAGCCGCCGATGGGGCGGTAGCGCTCCTCGTACAGCCCGACGTGGCGCAGGGTGTCAGCGGTGCGCTCGCGCGCCGCGGTCGGCGGGAGCCCGGACATGCGCGCCATGTGCACGACGAACTCGGTGGCCGAGACGTCGGGAGGCAGGCAGTCGTGCTCGGGCATGTAGCCGACGCGTTCACGGATCGTGCCGCCATGGGTGGCGACGTCGAGTCCGAGCACGGCGGCGGTGCCCTCGGTGGCGGGGGAGAGTCCCAGCAGAATCTTGATCAGCGTGGACTTGCCGGCCCCGTTGGCGCCCACGAGCCCGGTTACGCCGGGCCCGATGTCCAGGGAGAGCCGGTCGAGCGCGGTCACTCGGGGGTACCGCTTGCTCAGGCTTTCGGTCGCGATGACAGTCACGTCACCGACGTTAGTGGCGGTGGACGGTCCGATCGTCAGACCTGGAGCTCGATCCTTTCTCCGCCTTCAGGACTACGGACCCTGGCAGAAGGCTGACTCCAGGCTGACGCGCACCGGACAAGTTTGTCCACAGGTCCGTGCACGGGCCTTGACGTGACCTCCGGTCATTGTCACATTCATCAGTGTCAAGTTACGGGCGCGTACGGCTACACGGACGGACGGCTGGCATGGCTGGGGACACCAAGCAACGCACCACAGAACTCTCCGCCGAACTGCGCGGGTTCAAGGAAGTGCAGCGACTCTCCTACGAGTGCGCGGAGGCCGTCGCGGCGCAGCTGCGCCCCGGTGTCACCGAGCGCGAGGCCGCGCGGATGCAGCGCGAATGGCTGCGCGAGCGCGGGGTGCGGGACTGGTTCCACATGCCGTTCGCGTGGTTCGGCGACCGCACCGCCTTCACGGACTTCAAGATCCCCCTGCAGTTCTTCCCGACGAACCGCGCCCTGGAGCCGGGGATGCCGTTCATCCTCGACATGGCCCCGGTCTACAAGGGCTACACCGCCGACATCGGGTACTCGGGCAGCCTCGGCCTCAACCCGGTGCAGGACCGGCTCATGTCCGACCTGAAGGCGCACCGCGCGCTGATCCTGGACCAGGTGCGCGAGCGCCGCTCCCTGCGCGACATCTACGAGAACGTGGAACGGCTGATGATCAGCCAGGGGTACGCCAACCGGCACCGGGCCTACCCCTTCGGCGTCATCGCGCACAAGATAGACCGGGTCAAGGAGCGGCGCTGGTCGCCGACCGCGTTCGGGTTCGGCACCCAGGCCCTGAAGGGGCTGGCCTCCGACGCCCTGCACGGCCACCGCGAGGGCTGGTCCCCGCTGTGGAGCCCGTACCACTTCTCCGACCACCTGCCGCAGCCCGGCCTGTGGGCGGTGGAGCCGCACCTGGGTTTCCGGGGCACCGGCGCGAAGTTCGAGGAGATCCTGGTCGTCACCGACTCCCGGGACCCCGAGGAGAGCGCGTTCTGGCTGGACGACGATCTGCCGCACGTGCGGCGCTGGGCTGAGGAGAAGGCGGCATGAGCGGGATGACGGAGACGGGTCTGGCGGGCGCGCGCGAGCGCTGGGTGAGCACCGGCGGGGTCGAGCTCTGCGTCGTCGAGCTCGGTGACGCGCAGCGGCCGACCGTGGTGCTGGTGCACGGGTACCCGGACAGCAAGGAGGTCTGGTCGGAGGTCGCCGAGCGGCTGGCCTCCCACTTCCACGTCGTGCTCTACGACGTGCGCGGCCACGGGCGCTCCACGGCCCCGAAGCCGCTGCGCGGCGGCTTCACCCTGGAGAAGCTGACCGACGACTTCCTCGCGGTCGCGGACGCGGTCAGCCCGGACCGCCCGGTCCACCTCGTCGGCCACGACTGGGGCTCGGTCCAGGGCTGGGAGTTCGCGACGGTGGCCCGGACCGAGGGCCGGATCGCCTCCTTCACCTCGATGTCCGGGCCCTCGCTCGACCACTTCGGGCACTGGATCAAGAAGCGGATGGCGCGGCCCACCCCGCGGCGGGCCGCCCAGTTGCTGAGCCAGGGCGCCAAGTCCTGGTACGTGTACATGCTCCACACGCCCGTGCTGCCGGAGCTCGCCTGGCGCGGGCCGCTCGGCAAGCAGTGGCCGAAGATCCTCCAGCGGATCGAGAAGGTCCCGGCCGGGAACTACCCCACGGCCTCCCTGCCCTCTGACGCCGCGCACGGCGCCTGGCTCTACCGGGACAACGTCCGGCCCCGGCTGCGCCGGCCGCGCGCCGACGCGTACGCGCACGTACCGGTCCAGCTGATCACCCCCACCGGGGACGCCTTCCTGTCCGAGCGGCTCTACGACGAGCTGGAGCTGTGGGCCCCGGACCTGGTGCGGCGCACCCTGCCGGCCAAGCACTGGGTGCCCCGGACCCGGCCCGACCAGCTGGCCGCGTGGATCACCGAGTTCGTCACCGCGCGGGAGGAGCCCGCCGCACGGGCGCCCGAGCGGAAGGCCCCGGGCAAGTACGCCGACCGGTTCGGCGGGCAGCTGGTCCTGGTCACCGGAGCCGCCAGCGGCATCGGCCGGGCCACGGCCTTCGCGTTCGCCGAGTCCGGGGCCCGCGTGGTGTGCGTGGACCGGGACGCGGAGGGCGCGGCCCGCACCGCCGACATGGCGCGGCTCGTCGGCTCGCCGAAGGCGTGGGGCGAGTGCGTCGACGTCAGCGACGAGCAGGCGATGGAGAAGCTCGGCGCGAAGGTCGCCGCGGAGTACGGGATCGTGGACGTCCTGGTCAACAACGCCGGGATCGGCCTTTCCGGCCCGTTCCTGGAGACGACCGCCGAGGACTGGAAGAAGGTCCTCGACGTCAACCTGTGGGGGGTCATCCACGGCTGCCGGATCTTCGGCAAGCAGATGGCCGAGCGGGGACAGGGCGGGCACATCGTCAACACCGCGTCCGCCGCCGCCTACCTGCCGTCCAGGACGCTGCCCGCCTACAGCACCTCCAAGGCGGCGGTGCTGATGCTGAGCGAGTGCCTGCGCGCGGAGCTGGCGTCGCAGTCGATCGGGGTCTCTGCGATCTGCCCCGGCATCGTCAACACCAACATCACCGCCACCTCCCGCTTCGCCGGGGTGGACGAGGCCGAGGAGAAGCGCCGCCAGCAGAAGTCCTCCCGGCTCTACGGGCTGCGCAACTTCCCGCCGGAGAAGGTCGCCGACGCGATCCTGCTCGCGGTGGTGCAGAACCAGGCCGTGGTCCCGGTGACTCCCGAGTCCAAGGGCGCCCTGTGGATGTCCCGGTTCGCGCCGGGGACGCTGCGCCGGCTCGCGAGAGTGGAGCCCAGGCTGTGAGCGCGATCGCGTACGCGTACGCGATCGCGCCGCGGCGGGTGGCCTTCGACGGGAAGACCACCTCCTCTTCGAGCGGCTGCTGAGGGAGAGCCCGCCCTTCGGAGCACCGGTCCCGGCGCGGAGGAGGTTGGAGAGAGCTCGGCATGGCCATACCCCGCTACCTGCGGCGGTCGTACCATCCCTCGCAGGAGGGCTCGCTGCGCAGGGCGGTCGAGTACCTTGCGGCTTCGCCTGCCGCCCGCTCCGCGGCGGGCGCGGTCGGCCGAGCCGCCATGTCGTAGGGAGCCGGGATTGTCCGAGCAGGCAGTAGCCGAGTACCGGATCGAGGATCTGGCGCACCACAGCGGTGCGACCGTCCGCACGATCCGGGCGTACCAGGACCGCGGTCTGCTGCCGAAGCCGGAGCGCCGAGGCCGCTCCAACGTCTACCGGGACACGCATCTGGCGCGGCTGCGCCAGATCGCCGACCTGCTGGACCGCGGCTACACCCTGGCCTCCATCAAGGAACTGCTGGAGGCCTGGGACGCGGGCCGCGGGCTCGGCGGCGTCCTCGGGCTGGTCGCCGAGGTGCACGGACCGTGGACGGACGAGGAGGCGGCCCGGATCACCCGGGACGAGCTGAACGACCGGTTCGGCGGCAAGCCCGACGACGACGCGGTCGGCGAGGCCTGCGAACTGGGAGTGCTGGAGCGGATCCCGGGGCGCCCTGACCAGTACCTGGTGCCCTCCCCGCAGGAGCTGGCGGTGGCCGCCGAGCTGTATGCCGCCGGGGTCCCGCTGCCCGCGATCACCGGTCACCTGCGGGAGCTGCGCGGCCAGGTGGAGCACATCGCCTCGCGCTTCCTGGAGTTCACCACGGAGCACGTCTTCGCCCGCTACCTGGGCGCCGTCCCGCCCACGGACTCGGACGCGGCCGAGGCGGCGACGATGGTGCGCAGACTGCGGCCGCTGGCGCAGCAGTCGGTGGACGCGGAACTGGCCCGGGCGATGCGGCTCTTCGCGACCCGGCACCTGCAGCGGCACCTCGGAGCCGTCGGGACCCCGCAGCCTTCGGGGCCGGCTCCGGTGGCGCTGCCCGCCGAGACCGTGCGGGCGGTGCAGGAGCTGGTGGGCGCCGACCACGTGGCGGAGTTCGTCCGGGCCGCCACGGAGCGGGAGCTGCAGGCCCGGACGATGAACGATCTGGCGAGCCGGGGCGGCCGGTAGTGCTCGATCAGTAGTCCACAGGGCGGATCGCTCTTTTGCCGCCGAAACCGGCCCAAAGGGCTGTGGACAACTCCCCCCACCCTGTGGGGAACCATGCCCCGGAGGTCATCCGACGGTCTGGTACGCCGAACCGGAGGGGCCTGTTTCGGCCACCGGACGGCTGATCCCGGACGATCCGGACGGTCCGGACGGCCCGGCCACGTCAGCCACATCCGTCACTTCGGTCGCGTCGGTCGCGTGGGCCACGTCCGTCGTGTCGATCGTGTCGGCCACGTCCGCCACCCCGGTCTTCGCCGCCGGGCTCCCGGCCGCGGCCCGGCGGGTGGTCCCGTAGAGCAGGGCCGCGAGCGCCAGGCCGAGGATCCCGCCGAGCAGTTGCGCGGCGACGAACCCCGGCAGCGACTGCGGGGCGATGCCGGTGAAGGAGTCGCTGAAGCTGCGCCCGATGGTGCCGGCCGGGTTGGCGAAGGAGCCCGAGGAGGTGAACCAGATCGCGGCGGCGATGTACGCGGCGACGGCGGCCGGGATGAGCTTCGGGCGGCCGATGCGCCCGAGGCCCTGGATCACCAGGACCAGTCCGGCCGTGGCCACGACCTCGCCGACGAGCAGATGGCCGCCGTCGCGGACCTGGGTGGAGAAGGTGCCCGGCACCCGGCCGAACATCGCCTCCGCGAGGACCGCGCCGCCGATGGCCCCGGCGGTCTGGGCCGCCACGTAGACCAGGGCCTCCCGGCCGTCGAGCCCTTCGCCGCCGGTACGCCGCCCCCACCAGGCGGTGAGGGTGACCACCGGGTTGAGGTGGGCGCCGGAGAGCGGCCCGAAGAGCGTGATGATCAGCCCGAGCCCGATGGCCGAGGCGAGCGAGTTGGCGACGAGGGCGACGCCGATGTCGGCGGTGAGGGCGGCGGCCTGGATCCCGGACCCGATCACCACCACGAGCAGCGCGGCGGTGCCGATGAACTCGGCGGCCGCTCGACGCGACAGAGACGCACTATTTATCATATTTTCTTCCCCTTAGGCGGCAGTCCAGCGGAAAATGTATTCCGTATCTTGGAACTGCGATAGAGGGAGTCCACCTCCGGAGGACCGCGGAAATTCGCTGCGCCGACCGCCGCCGACCCGGCACCCTGGGCGGATGGACGACAGACGCACCGTGAAGGTGTCCAAATACGTCTCGAAACACCTGCGGCACCAGCCGGAACGCATCGGACTGGTGCTCGATCCACAGGGCTGGGTGGAGATCGACGACCTGCTGAACGCGGCGGCCGCCCACAACTTCCCGATCGGCCGCGCCGAACTCGACCACGTCGTCGCCGCCAACGACAAACAGCGCTTCGCCGTCGACGGCACCCGCATCCGGGCCAGCCAGGGCCACACCGTCCCCGTGGACCTGGGCCTGCCGGAGGCCGAACCGCCCGCGTACCTCTACCACGGGACGGTCGCCGCGGCCCTGGACGCCATCCGCGCCGAGGGCCTGCGCCCGATGGCCCGCCACCACGTCCACCTGTCCCCCGACCGGGAGACCGCGACGCGCGTGGGCGCGCGGCGCGGGCGGCCGGTCGTCCTCAGCGTGGACGCGGGGGCGATGCGCGCCGCCGAACACGTCTTCCGGATCAGCGCCAACGGGGTGTGGCTGGTCGATTCGGTGCCGCCGCAATTCCTGCGCTTCCAGTAGCGGGAAAAGCACGGGAATTCACCGAGGGATTGTCAGATCATCCCCCTACTCTGTTCCTCACTCCGGGATCTGTGAGGGGGGGTACCTCGCGGTCGCCGAACACGAAACGCCAGCACGCGAGGTGACGCACCATGACGTCCGAACAGCCCCATCCGAACACCTTCCAGGTCGATCTGCGCGGCCTGGTCGACCTGCTCTCCCACCACCTCTACTCCAGCCCGCGCGTCTACGTCCGCGAGCTGCTGCAGAACGCCGTCGACGCGGTCACCGCCCGCCACGCCCTGGAACCCGGGGCCGAGATCCGCATCCGCCTGTCGGCCGCCGGAAACCGGGTGACCATCGAGGACAGCGGCATCGGCCTGACCGCCGCCGAGGCCCACTCCCTCCTCGCCACCATCGGCCGCAGCTCCAAGCGCGGGGACGACGGTGCCGGCCTCAACGGGCACGGCCTGGAGACCACCCGCCAGGAGTTCCTCGGCCAGTTCGGCATCGGCCTGCTCGCCTGCTTCGTCGTCGCCCGCCGCATCCGCGTCATCACCCGCTCCGCCCGCGACCCCCGGGCCGCGCCCGTCGAATGGCTGGCCACGGACGACGGCTCGTACACCGTCCGCGAACTGCCCGCCGACGCCCGCCCGGAGCCCGGTACGACCGTCATCCTGGAGGCCCGCCCGGGCGCCGAGGAATGGATGGCCCCGGCCAAGGTCGAGCAGCTGGCCCGCGACTACGGCTCGCTCCTGCCCTACGACATCACCTTCGACGACGGCTCCGGTGACCGGCCGCGCCAGGTCACCGACCGCCCCGCCGTATGGGACGTGCGCGCCGCCCTGTCGCGACGGCGGGGGTGCGTCGGAACGCGACAGGGCGACGGCACGGCTGGACACGGTGGGCACGTGTGGAGACACCTCCGGTGAAGCCGGTGTGACGCCTGGTTACACGTGTCACTTAAACGTGTAACCACTGTGTAGCATTCGTTTCCGGCCATCCGCTAGCCCCTGGGCCCAACCGGTCTGGAAAGATGCCACGGCAATGTCTCAGTCATCGAAGCCGCCCAAGTCGCCGTCACCCGCCGTGCCGCCGGCCGCGCCGGGCACCGCCGCGCCCTCCGCCGCCGCGCCGCCCCCGCCCGTGCCGACCAGCGCGGATGTCGCCCGTCTCGCCGGGGTCTCGCGCGCGACGGTCTCGTACGTCCTGAACAACGCGGAAGCGGTACGCATCAGCGAGCCGACCCGCCGCAAGGTCCGGGAGGCCGCCGAGGAGCTCGGCTACGTCCCGCACGCGGCCGCCCGCAGCCTGCGCGCCGGGCACACGCGGATCGTGCTGCTGCCGACCTCGCACGTGCCGATCGGCCCGCTCTACAGCAACTTCCTCAACGAGCTCCAGTGGGCGCTGCGCGCCCTCGACTACACGGTCGTCCAGTACGGCAGCCTCGGCCTGACCGGGGACGAGGCCGCGCGCGCCTGGGCGGAGCTGCGGCCGGTCGCGGTGATCTCCCTGGGCGAGATCACCCTGTCCGCGCACAACGTCGCCACGCTCAAGCGGGCCGGGGCGCGCGCGGTGATAACGATGGGGCCGGCCGGTGTCCCCGGGGCGCACGCTCTGGTCATGGACCAGGCGGAGGTGGGCGCACGGGCGGCCGCGCACCTGGTGGAGCGGGGCCGGCGCCGGATCGGCGTGGTCGTCCCGGAGGAGGAGGGGCTGGAGCTGTTCTCCACACCCCGGCTGGAAGGCGCGCGGTCGGTGGCGGGGGCCGAGGTCGTGGCCCTGCCGATGGCGTACTCGGAGGAGTCGGCGGCGGCGCTGGCGGGGCGGTGGGGGTCGCTCGGGCTGGACGCGGCGTTCGCGTACAACGACGAGTACGCGATGCTGCTGATGCGGGCGTTCCAGGACGAGGGGCTGCGCGTGCCGGACGACGTCGCCGTCATCGGCGCGGACGATCTGCTGATCGGACGGCTGCTGCGGCCGCGGCTGAGCACGGTGCAGATCGAGATG
The DNA here is from genome assembly GCF_003287915.1 of Streptomyces sp. ICC4. Classification (NCBI taxonomy): domain Bacteria; kingdom Bacillati; phylum Actinomycetota; class Actinomycetes; order Kitasatosporales; family Streptomycetaceae; genus Streptomyces; species Streptomyces sp. ICC4. Next base: position 3,053,504 of record NZ_CP030286.1, read on the forward strand.
CCCACGGGGGAGCGGCTGGCGGGCCTGGTGGACCGCGCGGTACGGGAGCCCGCGGCCGTCGTCCGGCGGTACGACCTGATGGCGGCGGTGGCGCTGCCGCGCGAGTCGACCTGAGCGGTACCGGACGGCCTGAGCGGGTCCGCCGCGACCTGAGCGGTCCCGGACGGCCTGAACGGCTCGGGACGACCTGAGCGGATCCCGGATGACCTGAGCGGTCCCCGGACGACTTGAGCGGTCCCGCGCGACCTGAGCGGCCCCGGGTACCCCGGGCGCCCCGGGTACCCCGGGTGCCCCAGGTGTCCCGGGCGTTCCGCCCGCCCGGCCCCGGCGGCGGCGCGCCGACGGGGCCCGGCGGGCGTTGACAGGCGGGGAGGGCCGGACGGAAACTGCGGGCGTGCCCCACCGGGCGCGGGCGGAGCGTGCGCCGTGCCGGACAGCGGCTTCGGCGTGCCGCGCCGCCACCCGCCCGTCCAGGAGGGACCCCATGAGCATCCGTACCGTCCGCGACGTCTACGTCGTCGACGCCGTCCGCACCCCGATCGGGAAGTTCGGCGGCGCCCTCGCCGGGATCCGCCCCGACGACCTGGCCGCCCACGTGGTGCGCGCGCTCGTGGACCGTACGCCCGGTCTCGATCCGGCCCGCATCGACGACGTGGTCTTCGGCGACGCCAACGGCGCGGGCGAGGACAACCGCGATGTGGCCCGCATGGCGGTGCTGCTCGCCGGCCTGCCCGTGACCGTGCCGGGGGTCACCGTCAACCGCCTGTGCGGATCCGGACTCGAGGCCGTGATCCAGGCGGCCCGCGCGATCGCCCTCGGCGACGCCTCCGTCGCCATCGCGGGCGGGGTCGAGTCGATGTCCCGCGCCCCCTGGGTGGTCCAGAAGCCGGAGCGCGCCTTCCCGGCGGGCCACCAGCAGATGTGGTCCACCACCCTCGGCTGGCGGATGACCAACCCCCGGATGCCCGCCGAGTGGACCGGTTCCCTCGGTGAAGGCGCCGAGCTCGTCGCCGACAAGCACGCCATCACGCGCGAGGCGCAGGACGCCTTCGCGCTGGAGAGCCACCACAAGGCGGCGGCCGCCTGGGCCGCCGGGCACTACGACTCCGAGGTCGTCCCGTTCGAAGGCGTCGCCCTCCTGCGGGACGAGTGCATCAGGGAAGGTTCCACCCCCGAGGCGCTGGCGCGGCTGAAGCCCGCCTTCCGCACCGACGGCACGGGCACGGTGACCGCCGGGAACGCCTCGCCGCTCAACGACGGTGCCGCGGCGCTGCTGTTGACGGACGAGGAGGGGCTCGCCGCCACCGGCCGGGAGCCGCTGGCCCGGATCAGCGCGTCCGCCGTCACCGGGATCGAGCCCCAGCTCTTCGGCCTGGGTCCGGTGGAGGCCGTCGAACGCGCCCTCGCCAAGGCGGGCCGCTCCCTCGCGGATCTGGCCGCCTTCGAACTCAACGAGGCTTTCGCCGCACAGGCGTTGGGCTGTCTGGCCGCCTGGCCGGAGCTGGACCCGGCGGTGGTCAACCCGCGCGGCGGGGCGATCGCCATCGGCCATCCCCTCGGCGCCTCGGGAGCCCGGCTCGCGGGTTCGGTGGCGCACCAGCTGGCGGCAGCCGGGTCCGGTACCGGTGTCGCGGCGCTCTGCATCGGTGTGGGTCAGGGCATCGCCCTCGTCCTGGAACGCTGAGCCGGGGCGCCGCGACCCCGCCGCGACCCGGCATTTCCGCCGCAGTCCGTTGCCCGCCGCAGCCGATCGTTTCCGGTCAGAGTCGGCGGGCAACTGCTGTGCGGGCAAAGAAAGTTGATGCCTCCGATCCGGTGCGATGGAACGATGGCGGCGTGCTGCCACCCCCCGCCACGCCCACCCGCATCCGGAGGCCCCGCGCCATGCCGCTCCTCGACCCGACGCTCTGGCAGGACGGACCCACCCTCACCGGCGGCACCGCCCCGGTCACCGAACCCGCCACCGGTCAGATCCTCGCGACCCTGGACCTGGCGGCCCCCGCCGATGTCGCGGAAGCCGCCGTGCGGGCCCACGCGGCCCAGCGCGACTGGGCCGGGGCCACCCATCCGGAGCGGGCCGCCGTGCTGCGCCGCGCCGGGGACCTGTTCGCCACCCACCCCGCCGAGCTGCGGGACTGGCTGGTGCGGGAGTCCGGATCGATCCCCGGCAAGGCCGACTTCGAGCTGCACATCGCCGCGCAGGAGTGCTACGAGGCGGCCGCGCTGGCCTCGCGCCCGGCCGGCGAGGTGCTGCCCAGCGAGGCGCAGCGGCTGTCCTTCACCCGCCGTGAACCGGTCGGCGTGGTCGGGGTGGTGGCGCCCTTCAACGCCCCGCTGATCCTCGCGATCCGCTCGGTGGCACCGGCGCTCGCCCTCGGCAACGCGGTGCTCCTCAAGCCGGACCGGCGCACCGCGGTCTGCGGTGGCCTCGCGCTCGCCGCCGTCTTCGCGGCGGCCGGCCTGCCGGCCGGGCTCCTGCACGTCCTGCCCGGCGGCGCCGGGACGGGTGCGGCGGTGGTCGCCGACCCGCTGGTCAGGGTGGTGTCGTTCACCGGATCCACCGCGAGCGGCCGTCTCGTGGGCGAGCTGGCGGGGCGTCACCTCAAGCGCGCCCACCTGGAGTTGGGTGGGAACTCGGCGCTCGTCGTGCTCCGGGACGCCGATGTGGAAGCGGCCGTCGCCCAGGCCTCCTGGGGGTCCTTCTTCCACCAGGGCCAGATCTGCATGACGGCGGGCCGGCACCTGGTCCACGCCTCGCTCTACGACGAGTACGTGGAGCGGCTCGCCGCACGCGCGGACGAGCTCGCGGTCGGAGACCCGTACCGCGAGCAGGTGCACCTGGGCCCGCTGATCGACCGGGCCCAGCTGGAGCGGGTACGGGGCCTGGTGGAGGCCAGCACCGAGCAGGGCGCCAAGCTCGTCACGGGCGGGCCGGACCGGGAGCTCTTCTACCGGCCCACGGTGCTGGCGGGCGTCGGCGACGACACCCCCGCCTACACCGAGGAGGTCTTCGGCCCGGTGGCGCCCGTACGGTCTTTCGCGACGGAGGACGAGGCGGTGGAGCTGGCCTCGGCCGGCCCCTACGGGCTCGCCCTCGGCATCGTGACCCGCGACGCGGGGCGCGGGCTGGACCTGGCGGGGCGGATCCCGACCGGGATCGCGCACGTCAACGACCAGACGGTGAACGACGAGGCGGTGGCCCCCTTCGGCGGCGTCGGCGCGTCCGGCACCGGCGCCCGCTTCGGGGGCGAGGCCAACCTCGGCGCCTTCACGGAGCTGCGCTGGACCACGGTCCGCACCACCCCGGGCGGGCACCCCTTCTAGACCGGCTCCCGGGGGTGCGCAGATCCCCGGGAGCGCCCAGGAATGCTTCGGGGCGGCCGTTCGTTCACCGGACGGAAGCGATACACCACTCAGGAGGACTGGATAACCGTGGCTACTGTCGAACTGACCAAGGAGAACTTCGACCGGACGGTGAGCGAGAACCCCTTCGTCCTGATCGACTTCTGGGCGGGCTGGTGCCGCCCCTGCCTGCAGTTCGCCCCGGTCTACGAGAAGGCCGCCGAGGCCAACCCCGACCTGGTCTTCGCCAAGGTGGACACCGAGGCGCAGCAGGAGCTCGCCGGCGCCTTCCAGATCAGCTCGATCCCCACCCTGATGATCGTCCGGGACCAGGTGGCGATCTTCTCCCAGCCCGGCGCCCTGCCCGAGGCGGCCCTGACGGACCTCATCGCGCAGGCCCGCGCCCTGGACATGGAGGAGGTCCGCGCGAAGATCGCCGCGGAGAAGAACGGCGCGGCGGTCGACGGCTCCGAGGGCGCCGCCGACGCCGCGGACCGGGAGCCCGGCACGCCGGGAGCCTGAGTGCGTGACGGGCCCCCGCCCTGAGGTGAGACTGGCCCGTATGACTGATGCGGTGTTCTACCACGTCCGACTGCTTCGCAGATCAGGGGCTGTTTGTTGATCCGCTGGAGAGCGGAAATCTCACACTGGGGGTCGGAGGCGTTGCTTGCGACCCCCAGGAGTCCGTTCAGGTGGACGACCGCCGCGCGCATGTCGGTGGCTGTCGGATGTACGTAGGCACGCTTGGTGAAGTTCGCGTTCGTGTGGCCGGCCCATGCGGCAAGGATCGTGTCCGGGACCCCGTTCACCGCGAGGAACGTCAGGCACCAGCGCCGCGCGGCTTGCAGGCGGACCCGCCGGAGGCCTAGCACGGCCATGAGCTCGTACGCACGGCCCCACTGCGGGAGGGGCCGGGCGTTCTGCTGATCTCTAGCTCGTGGGCGGTTGCTGCCCTATTGTCACGCCATGAGCGGACCAGAGTGGGGAGACGCGGCCTCTTGGGCCGCGTTCGCGTTGGCAGGCGCTGCGGCATTCGTCAGCCTGAAGGCGCGCGGAGACAGCAAGAAGTCGGCGGAGGCGACAGTGCGAGCGGCCGACGCTGCGGAGGCCTCCCTGACCGAGGCTCGGAAGTCGGCGGATGGAGCTGTCCGCTCGGCCGCAGCGGCAGAGGAGGCCCTGACGCTGCAACACGAGGAAGCCTCAGCTCGGCGCACAGCTGAGGAGGAGGCTCGTCGGCCTCGCCCGCGGCTGGAGCTCCATCACCACCACCGGACCCTCTTTCACCTAGTCAATGCAGGTACTGGCGCGGCCGATGACTTGAGGCTTCTGACCTCGCTCTCCAACGCACCGCAAGAGCTGATTGATGGGATGCAGCTGGCAGCGGGGGCGGTATACGAGATTCGTCTGCACACCGCCTTCGGCACGTCCATGCCAGCGTTTCTCGAATTCGTGTGGCAAGGCCAGGACGAGCCGGTTCGCCTGCGCATCCCACCAGGCGCGTGAGAGGGCCGCGTGTGCCGATTGCCGGCAATCCGGCCCTGGGCCTGGCGGAGAAGCAATCTCCCGCAATCTGCCCCCGTTGCCCGGCACGGCCAGCATCCTGAAGCCCCGACCAGAACGGAGCGAGCCATGACCCTGCGGTTCATCGGCACCACGTCCGAGTACGGAAACTGCCCGACGCTGTACGAGGTCGTCGAGACCGGCGACATCGTCGTCCAGGGCGACAGCCTCACCGACCCCGAGCACCTCGCACAGCTGCGCGACGTCGGCGAGCACGAGACGTTCGTCGTCATCCCGCGCGACCTCCTGACCCGCTTCGCCCCGAAGGAGTGAAGGTGCCCGCCCTGGTTCCCTTCGAGTACATCACTCACCTGTTCGCCGAGTTCCAGCACACCGCGTTCCGGCTGGAGACCCGGAGGGGGTACGCCACCGACCGCGCCGGCGCCCGCTTCCAGGCGTTCATGCGCGGCATCGAACCCGAGCCGCAGCCCGAGCATCCTTGGAACGTGAACGTTCGGGAGAAGGCCGAGCAGGGAGCGCGATTCTCCCGCGTCCGGGTCATCGACGAGCCGCCCACCGACGGCCAGCGGTTCCTCATGGCCGCCGCTGCGAACGAGCCCGCAGGCGAGGACATCCGGGTACTGCCCCGGGCGGAGGCCGTCCGGCTCGAGCTGCCCGATTACGACCTGTGGCTGTTCGACTCCCGGACCCTGGTGCGCCTGCACATCGACGAGGACGACGTCACGACCGGCGTCGAGGTCATTGACGACCCCACCGAGGTGCTGGCCGCGTGCCGGGCCCGTGACCGTGCCTGGCCCGTCGCCGTCCCTACTGTCGAGGTGTGGGCGCAGGTACGTTCGTCGGTGTGAGTACGGACTTTCAGAGCGCCAGGGTGGCTCTCGGTGCGCGCCTTCGGGAGCTGCGCGCCGAGGCTGGCGCGAATGGCAAGGACTTCGCCAGCCTCCTCGGCTGGCAGCGCTCGAAGGTGTCCCGACTGGAGAACGGCAAGCAGACCGCCACCGCCGACGACCTCGCCGCATGGGCGGCCGCCGCCGGGGCGCCCGAGCAGGCTGGTGACCTGACGAGCCGCCTCCGGGGCCTGGAGTCCCAGCAGCGGTCATGGCGCCGCCAGCTCGCCGCGGGCAACAGGCCCGTGCAGGACCGGTACGTCGTCGAGTACCAGCAGACCGCGACGATGCGTGGCTACGAAGCCACTGTGATCCCGGGTCTGTTCCAGACCCCCGACTACGCGCGGCACCTGTTCGCGAAGAACGCCCTGCTGATGCAGTCCCCGCGCGACACTGAGGCCGCCGTTGCCGCTCGCATGCGCCGCCAGGAGGTGCTGTACGAGGCGGGGAAGCTGTTCCGGGTCCTGGTGTGGGAGGGAGCTCTCCACGCGCTGGTGTGCCCGCGTGAGACCATGGCGGGCCAACTCGACCGCCTCGTCGGGTTGATCGGCATGAGCACAGTGGAGCTCGGCATCGTCCCCCTCGGTGCTCCCCTGGAGCTGACCCCCAAGCACGGGTTCTGGATCTTCGACGAGGAACGCGTGATCGTCGAGACCATCAACACCGAGCTGTCCTTCGACTCTCCCGACGACCTCGCCCTGTATGGGCGGGTGTGGGACGGACTTAACGAGGCCGCCGCGTACGGGCCTCAGGCTCACCGGCTGATCGCCCGAGCGCGGCACCTACTCGCACCTGTGTGAGCAACCAGCGCCAACGCTCCTGGCGTCCGCGCAATCCGCCGCAATCGGCCAGACGGGCCCTCCTGTGGCTTCCTACGGTGCTGGTCATGGCGACACAAGGGGGCGCCACGGGCGCCGAGACCAGCCCCGTGAACTGGTGCCACTGGCACATCGGTTCCTCCCAGACCGCGCAGCCGATCAGCTTCGGCGCCCGCTCCTCCGGACCCCCGGTCCTGATGTATGCGTGTGCGCCCTGCCGTGAGCAGCGCGGGCTGACCGTACGCGCGGCCCAGCCGTGACCCCCACCGCAGTGGTCACCCGCTACCAAGACGTCCCGCTGACGACGGCAGGGAGCACCCCTATGGAATCCAGCGCGACCAGCCCGCCCACGTACCCCGCAGGCCGGTGGACCGCTCCAGCCCGGTGCCCTGAATGCGATGCGAAGCCCCTGCCGCTCGGCGGCCCTGAGGGTGGCGCCCTCGTCCACAACGAGGGCTGCACGAAAGCCCGCTGACCCTGCACTCCGACTCCTGGGAGACGCATGTCCAGTCCGACCCCGACACCCCCGCCGCCGTGCAGTGCTGGCAAGGGAACCACCCCGACGCCTGCGGTGGCCGGCAACGTCCTCACCGCCGCGCCCGGTGAACGCGACGCCCGCAGCCTCCTCGACGCCGACGAGCTCATGACCGTCACCGCGACGCTCACGCGAAGTCAGCCGGACATCCGCTGGGTGAACGCCGAGCAGGTCATCGTGGAAACCCTCAAGTTCGTGGCCGCGGCCGCCCAGAGCGACGAGCGCCTCGTGCCGTCCCCGATCGTCGACGAGGGCTTCCACGCGCTCCTCGTGAACACCGAGATCCACCACGCGCTCAGCGCGCGCCTCGGTGTCTTCGTGCACCACTACCCCGCCGTCGACGGCGTCGCGTCGATCGCGCCCGGCTGGCTGCAGCGGACCGTCGACGCGATCCGTCGGGCCGGCTTCACCGAGGACAAGGAGATGTGGACGTGATCACGACCGAGTTCCACACGTCCGCGACGGACGTCACCACCTGCGAGGCATGCTGGCGCGAGCCGGTCGAGACCGCCCGGGCCGCGAACCACACCCACGGCCGGGACCTACTGTGCATCCCCTGTGCGGAGGCCGGCTACGCGCCGCGCGTGGACATGTTCCCGCCGCTGGGCATCTACGGCCTGCCGACGCGGCGCCTGAAGATGGGCAAGCACGGCGCCCCCGGCGGCCCGCAGCTCCCGCCGGATCCCGGTCCGCCGCTGCCGTCGCCCACCCCGACCCCCGGCCGCCCGCCGGTGTAGAACCGCCCCATGAGCGGACCCCCGATGCGATCCGCACGCATCGGGGGCCCTTGTGCGCCTTGTTGCAGAACCAGATCACGGCCCTCGGGTGACAAGGAGCACGGTTACGGCCAGCACCAACAGGCCGAGCACTGCCAAGGCGAAGCCGCCGCGCAGCCAAGTCCCCTTACGGCTGACCACCTTCTCGGTAGCGTCAGTCATCTCCAACTGAGCAACCGCAATGGCTCTCCGCGCGTTTTCTGGCGGCCTGTCCCAGAGATCAGCGGAAATCAGACGGCGAAGCACCGTGGTGTCAACGAGGTCTGAGGTCTTCCGGGGGGCCATCGCCTTCACACCGCATACCGCCGCCATCGCGAGGGCGGCTACTGCGACGACGGCGCCAGCGAGGGCAGGGCCCTTGATCGCCTTTCCTGGGGCGGTGAGGGTGACGAACGCCGCGGCAATGGGTGCGGGAAGCGCGGCAATCGTGATCAGCGAGATCGCGCGAGTCTCGATGCTCGCCCGGCGCTCTCGCAGGTAGGCCAGCTGATTGTCGATGAACTCGGCAGCCACATCACCCGCACTCACCGCCCGCTCTTCTTGCGCTTCGGGTCCTTGCCCGCGCCCGCAGTGATGCTCTTGAGGACGAGTACGGGGTAGTCGTCGGCGCCAGTCGAAGTGGTCGCGGGGGTCGCTGGTGTCGGCTCCTGGCTGGCCCCCTGGCCGTTGCTGCTGCCGGACGTTTGCTCGGCCATCGCTCTCTCATCTCTCGGGTAGGGAGGTGGCCCCAGTTTGGCAGTGCGGCGCCCGTAATGGAGCGGATCACTCATCCCCGTTGCCGCAGCGGAGAACACGGCTACGCCGCGCCCGGGCTGTCCGTCACACGCGGGGTCAGGGCTGGCGGATCGCCGTCATACGAGGGCACTCGCACCGCCATACGCCGAGGTGGGACGCCGTCCGGGTAGAGCCCGGACTCCCACACCCATGCGTAGCCGTGAGCGAGGAACGCCACCGCGTACCGGATCGCGTCGGACGCCGTCGTACCGGTCCCCATGACGATGGCGAGGTCGTCGGACAGGATGTCGTCGACACGGACGAGAGGCTCTTGCCGGGCTGCGGCACCTTCGGCGGAGCACTCACCAATCACCCCCGGCGCGGAGTGTGGCCAGCCGGTCGGCGAACTCGACGAGCAGCGCTGCCCGCGCGGTCAGGTCCGCGGCGAACTCCCGCAGGCCGTCCGGGTCCAGCGTCGCTCCGGGCGCGACGATCTCGACATATACGCTGAGCGCTACGGGGCGCCGGCCGAACGGGAACTCGACGAGCTCGGCGTCCAGGTCCACCAGGCCCTGGGGGACGTCCAAGGGCCGCGAGTGGTGGAAGTCGACCTGGTGCCCGGGCACCTCGTCGGTGTGGCCGGCGCACCAGGAGGGCTCGGGAAGGGCGACCGGACCGCGGTCCAGCGTGAGCACCTCGACGGTGCGGGCCCCGCTCATCGGCCGGCCGCCTTGTCGAGGGCGGCCAGCAGATCCCGCGGGGCGGTCTCCAGGTGCACGGCGGCACAGAGCCTCGCCCGGGTGTCTGCGTCAGGCTCGGGTGGAGCGTCGCGCATCGTTTCTGGACTCCTTGATCAGAAGGCTTGTGGATTACTGCCCTGGCTGGGTGTTACTGCACCACGCCGGGCCCGCCCGCATCTCACGCATGTCTCACAGACCACACGTATGGTGACGGGATATGAGCCCCTGACCGGGATTCCTGCGGGTCCTGGTGGACCTCTTGGAACCCTTGGAAGGTGTCTATGTCGGATGCGGTGGAGTACGACGTAGTGGTGCTCGGCGGGGGACCGGCCGGCGAGAACATCGTGGACCGGACCCGCGCCGCCGGGCTCAGCACGGCCCTGGTCGAGAGCGAGCTGGTGGGCGGCGAGTGCTCGTACTGGGCCTGCGTGCCCAGCAAGGCGCTGCTGCGCCCGGCGCTGGCGCGGGCCGACGCGCGGCGCGTGCCCGGGCTCGCGGCGGCCGTGGCCGGCCCGCTGGACGCGCAGGCGGTGTTCGCGCACCGCGACTACTGGACCGGCAGCTGGAAGGACGACGGCCAGATCGACTGGCTGGAGTCGGTCGGCGCCCACGTGTACCGGGGCCACGGGCGGCTCTACGGGGTCCGCAAGGTCGCCGTCACCAGCCCCGAGGGGGAGCACCACGTGCTCTCCGCCCGGCACGCCGTGGTCGTCGCCACCGGCACGCGGGCCGTGGTCCCGGATGTGCCGGGCCTCGCCGAGGCCCGCCCGTGGACCAGCCGCGAGGCCACGTCCGCGCAGGCGGCGCCCGGGCGGCTGCTGATCATCGGGGGCTCGGTGGTGGCGGCCGAGATGGCCACCGCCTGGCAGGCGCTCGGCTCGCAGGTCACCGTGCTCGTACGGGGCTCGGGGCTGCTGCCGCGCATGGAGCCGTTCGCCGGGGAGCTGGTCGCGGAGGCGCTGCGCGAGGCCGGCGCGGTGGTCCGTACCGGGGTGGCCGTCGAGTCCGTCGTACGGGACGGCTCGACCGGGCCCGTGCGCGTGGTGCTCGAAGGCGGCGAGACGCTGGAGGGCGACGAACTGCTGGTGGCGACGGGCCGTGCGCCGCGCACCGAGGACATCGGGCTGGACACCGTCGGCCTCGCGCCGGGCGGCTGGATCGCGGTGGACGACGGCTGCCGGGTCCCGGGGATCGACTGGCTGTACGCCGTCGGCGACGTCAACCACCGGGCGCTCCTGACCCACCAGGGCAAGTACCAGGCCCGGATCGCGGGCGCCGCCATCGCCGCCCGCGCGGCGGGCGGCACGCGGCTCGACACCGCCCCTTGGGGCGCGTACGCGGCCACCGCCGATACGCAGGCCCTCCCGCAGGCGGTCTTCACCGACCCGGAGGCGGCGTCGGTGGGCCTGACCCTGGCGGAGGCCGAGCGGGCGGGCCACCGGGTCCGCGCCGTCGACCACGACCTCGGCAAGGTCTCCGGCGCGGGCCTGTACGCCGACGGCTACCGGGGCCGGGCCCGCATGGTGGTGGACCTGGACCGCGAGATCCTGCTCGGCGTCACCTTCGTCGGGCCGGGTGCGGCCGAGCTGTTGCACGCCGCGACCATCGCGGTCGCGGCGCAGGTGCCGATCGACCGCCTGTGGCACGCGGTTCCGGCGTTCCCGACGATCAGCGAGATCTGGCTCAGGCTGCTGGAGACGTATCGCGGTTAAGGACAAACGGCGGAGGTCTGCGTGCATGGCATGTCGGAACATGTGACCGAACGTGCTGACGGCGGATGTGGGCGATGCTTCGTCGGCGTCCGCCGCCTCTCGCAGATGTCCGCCACCACCAGCTCCCCGGAGCGTCAACGCGCCAACGTCCTCGCGGCCGTGTCGTCAGTGGGTGGGCACGAGATCGCCTGGGCCGACGACTGGGAGGTGTCCGGGGCCACCGACCCCATGACGCGCCCGAAGCTCGGGCCTTGGCTACGAGGCGAGCGAGGTCCGTACAGCAGCATCGCCGGCGCCGCGGTGGACCGCCTCGGCCGCAACCTCGTCGACTGCCTGAACACCGGCTACATGATGCGGGACACGGGCAAGCGACTGGTCACCTACGGGCACGACGGGCCCTGGGACCTCTCGGACACGAACGATGAGAGTCGCCTCACCATGTCTACGGATACGAGTTCGTACGCGTGGACAACGTCACGGCATCGTCCGAGGCGGCGAGGCTGTCGCGAAGGGGCGTGAGGAGTCCTGCTGGATGGCGGGGTGCTCGCAGTGCCGTGGGCGGGCGCTCAGCCGTGCTCGAACAGCTTGCGCCAGAAATTGTCGCGCACGTCGTTCAGCCAGTGGTTCCTGTTGCAGTGGAGCTTGGGCATCAGCAGGAAGCGCTGCGGTACGGGGCGCCCGCACCACTGGCACGGCCTCGTGCGCCGTGCCGACGAAGCCTGCGTCTGCGCGCTGTTCGTATCGACCATGGATCCATTGAACCGCTCCGGGTGCCGTAAGTGCCCGGGGTCTCGTACTCAGTTGCCCGATCGTTCGTACTCAGGCCGGGAGGCCGGGAGGCCGGGAGGCCGGCTCAGCCGACGAACTGATCCGGTCGGGGCGGACCGGCCCGCGGGGACGTGTGCCGCCGGGGAAGGGCCGAGGTCGAGAGCCGGCACGAAGGCACCTCCCGTACGAGCTCAGGACGTTGCTCCTCCCGGTGCCCGCAGCGCGAGCGCCCAGTCCAGCCGGGCCTCGCCGGATTCCGCCGACCAGCCGGTCAGTTCGGCGATGCGTCCGATGCGGCCTCGCACCGTATTGCGGTGGCAGTAGAGCCGCTCGGCGGTGCGGGAGGCCGAGCAGCCCTCGTCGAGCCAGACGCGCAGCGTCTCCAGCAGCACCGCCCGCTCGGAACCGCTGCGCAGCACACCCCCGAGATAGCGCCCCACCGTTCGTTGAGCGATCTCCGGGTCGGCGCAGAGCACGGCGTGCACCAGCCGGTCGTCGAGCGCCGCGACCTGTCCGGTGCCCGGCGGGAGGGTCGCGAGCGCACGCCCCGCCAGCCGCAGCCCCCGGTCGGCCGCGGTCAGCTGATCGAACGGCGGCGAAATCCCCACGGCACAGCGCACCGCCCCCCGAAGGATCCGCGCCGGGAGTCCTTCCGGTGCTGCAGCTCCACGGTGGTGAGCCCGTACGCGTCGGCCATGGCGGACGAGAACCGGTCGATGGTCTCCCACAGGGCGCCGGCGATGTCGCCGAGCATCTGCTGCTGTGCCGGTGGCCGGTCGCCCATCCGGTCCGCCAGCGCCTGCCAGATGACCCGGCCGCCGCGTCGGAACGCCTGGAGCACGGTGGCCAGCGGGACGCCCTGCTCGGCGCGCAGCCGTCCGGTCTCGGTGGCAGCGGCCTCGATGTGGCGGCCGCTGGACGGCAACTCGCCGAAATCGTTGAGCGCCAGTTCCACGTTGCGGCGGCAGGTCACCCGCAGATCCGCATGGGAGACGGTCCGGCCGGACGCGTAGAAGGGGCTGTGCGCGCGGATGTCGGCGGTCAGGGCATCGGTGAGGGGGCCGATGTCCGCGAGCAGAGCTGTCGCAAGCTGCCGACGCAGCGCCCGCTCCTCGTCGTTCATGGCAGCAGGTTAGGCATATGCACCGTCGGCGCGGCGCTCCCGGTCGCCCTGCTGGAGCGCTTCGAGGCGGCCTTCGGCACCGAGATCCTGGAGGGCTACGGGCTGACCGAGACCTCCCCGGCCGCCACCTTCAACCAGCACGCCACCGGCCGCCGTCCCGGGACCGTCGGCCACCCCGTGTGGGGCGCCGAGGCCGCGATCACCGACCCCGAGCGGGAGCAGCAGATAGCGCTCCTGCCGGACGGTGAGGTCGGCGAGGTGGTCATCCGCGGGCACAACGTCTTCGCCGGCTACCTCGACGACCCCGAGGCGAGCGCCGCGGTCCTGATCGACGGCTGGTTCCGCACCGGCGACCTGGGCGTGCGCGACGAGGACGGCTTCCTCACCATCGTCGACCGCAAGAAGGACCTCATCATCCGGGGCGGCTACAACGTCTACCCCCGCGAGGTCGAGGAGGTGCTCGCCCGCCACCCCGCCACCCCGCCGTCGCCGAGGTCGCCGTCATAGGTCTGCCCGATCCGGCCCGGGGCGAGGAGGTCTGCGCCGTGGTGGTGCTGCGCCACGAAGTCACCGAGGGCGAGCTCGTGGCCTGGAGCCGGGAGCGCCTGGGCCGGCACAAGTACCCGCGGATCGTACGCTTCCTCCCCGAGCTGCCCCTGGGCCCCAGCGGCAAGGTGCTCAAGCGCGAGCTGCGAGAAGCCCGCGCATGAGTGCGGGCGCCACCGCGTGGGCAAGGCCCGGGCATGAGGGAGCAGCGGGCCGCGGCCGTGCGCGGGCAAGGCCCGGCAGACGCCGTCCGGGAGCGGTTCGGGGACACGCCGCGCGCACGGCCCCCGTCGCCGGACCGGGAGCCGCGATTGACGGCACGGCCGGGGCGGTGTGACGATGCGCCGATGTCGGACCTGCACGCCCGGATGGCCGCACGCGTCGGTGACCTCACCGCCGTCGTGGTCGCGCGCTGCGCGGCCGAGGCGCCGTTCTACGGGGCGCTGCCCCGCGCCACCCTCCAGGGCGAGGTCGCGCGGTCCATCGCGGCGGTGCACGCGCTGCTGCTCAGGGCCCTGCGTGACGGGGGCGGGGGTCCGATGGGTCCGGGCGACCTGACCCGGCTCATCGAGTGGTCGGCGCGCCGGGCCGAGGAGCGCGTCCCCCTCGAAGCGGTGATCACCGCGTACCTGATCGGCGCCGAGGTGTGGTGGCAGACGCTGACCGAGATCGCGGAGCCCGGAGAGCTGGCCGGAGCGGGCGGCAGGCTCCTCGCCTGCCTGCACGCCGCGCTGCCCGCGGTCGTCCTCGCCCACCAGAACGCCCAGGAGGACCTCCACAGCGAGGACAAGCGGGTACGCCGGGCCCTGCTCGGCGCCCTGCTGGCGGGACGTCCGTACGAGGAGCTGGCCGACGTGGCACGGGTGTCCGTGGTGGGCGAGCACGAGGTGGTCGCCTTCGCGTTCGAGTCCGACCCGCCGACGCGACTGGTGCAGTCCTCGCTCGACGCCTTCACCGGGATCCCCGTGCTGATGGACCACGTCTCCTGGATCGCCCTGCTGCCGGGCAGCCCCGACGTGCCCGGCCTGGTGGCCCGGCTGGAGAAGGACGTGGGGCAGAGCGTGCGCGCCGCCGCCGCCCGCTCCTCCGTCCCGGCCGCCGTCTCGGCGGCGGCGCAGGAGGCCGGCCGCGTACTGGATCTCGTACAGCGCCTGGGACGCCCGCCCGGGTGCTACCGCCTCGACGACGTGCTGCTGGAGCACCAGATCGCGCGCCCCGGGGACGGCCTCGTACGGCTGGCGGCCAAGCTCGACCCCTTGGCGGAGCATCCCTTCCTGCTCGAGACGCTGCGCGTGTTCGTGGAGCACGGGCTCAACCGCCGCCGGACGGCGTCGGATCTGTGCGTGCACCGCAACACCCTGGACTACCGGTTGCAGCGAGTGAGCACGCTGACCGGCCTCGACCTCGCGGTTCCCGCACAGGCCCGGCTGATCCAGGCAGCGCTCGTCGCCAGGGACCTGGCCGGGCCCGCGGATCACCGTGGCATCGCAGGATGACACCCGTCAGCGGTCACAGCCAGGCGCGGAGTTCCTCGTGCCGGGGCGCGAGGACCGGGCCGGAGCCGGGGTGGCCGAAGACCATGACGGGCCGGTCCGCGTTCCAGCCCGGCCAGCCCGGGTGCCCCGTGGCGGCGAAGGCGACCCAGGCGCGGTGCATGGCGTCCGCCAGTGGCTGGGGGGCGTCCGGCCCGGTCAGGTCCTCGGCGGCGCGCAGGTTGTCGAAGACGAAGCCGAGTTCCAGCGCGTGGCACGCGCCGAGCCCCATCACGGGCGAGCGCCAGGCGAATTCGTAGAGGAAGGTGCGGTCGGGCCGGGAGTCGGCCAGGCGGTTCAGGGGCCCCCGCAGCAGCAGGTCGGTGGCCATCTCCCCGAGGAGCTCACCGGGTTTGGCGTGCGGGCGGGTGGCTTTGTACAGCCGAGCCACCCGCTGCGGGACACGGAACTTGAGCAGGGCGAGCCGCAGGGTGAGCCGGCTGACGCGGTCCACCGTGCCGCCGGGTACGAACCACAGCCGGTACTCCTCCCGGTTGCAGCCCAGCAGAAGGTCGGCCTGGGGAAGGGGCGGGTCGGCGGGTACGAGGTCGCCGTCGGCCACGATGTGGAACCCGGGACCGCCGCCGATGGGGTCGGACCGGTCGACCACGGCGGCCTGCGTGTCCAGCAGCAGGTCCCGGTCCACGCCCGCGAACGCCTCGGCGGTGGCCGGGATCCGCAGTCTTCTCGCCATCGCCCGCACGGCCTTCGCGCCCTCGCGGCGCGACACCGTGTGCGGGGGGCCGCTCTGCAGGATCGCCCGGCGGAACAGCCCGGCCGCGGCGGGGCTGGTCATGAGGGCCGCGACGCTGATCGCCCCGGCGGACTCCCCGCACACGGTGACGTTCGCCGGATCCCCACCGAAGGAGGCGATGTTGTCGCGGACCCAGAGCAGGGCCGCGACCTGGTCGAGGAGGCCCCGGTTGGCGGGGGCGTCGGGGAAGACCCCGAACCCCTCGACGCCGAGCCGGTAGTTGACGGAGACGAGGACCACCCCGTCGCGCGCGAAGGCGCGCCCGTCGTAGAGCGGCAGGCTCGCCGAGCCGTTGCGCAGGGAACCACCGTGGATCCAGACCATGACCGGCAGCCGGCCCTCGCCGACGAACGGCGTCCAGACGTTGAGGTTGAGACAGTCGTCCCCGGCGATGCAGGGGTCGGGTATCAGCCGGTCGAGGGGCGGACGGTAGGGGCGCTTGGGGGCGGTGGGCCCGTACTCCAGCGCGTCTCGCACCCCTTCCCAGGGCTCGACCGGGGCGGGAGCGCGGAAGCGGTGGGGGCCGAAGGGCGGAGCGGCGTACGGGATGCCGAGGAAGGCGGCGATCCCGTTGTGGAAACGGCCCCGGACCTTGCCCTGCCCGGTGGTCGCGATGAGGTCCATCGCAGTCCTTTCGTGTGAGGAGGGCCGCCCGCCCCCGGCCGAGACGGCGTCGGGGACGGGCGGCGACGTGTGGATCGGGTCGGCTACCGGTCAGGGCGGAAGAAGTCTTCGGGGGCGGGTCACCGGGCGACGAGGCCGTTGCGACGGACGTCGGACCAGGTGCTGCTGTCGGTGCAGATCCCGCAGCCGGTCCCGAAGAACTGGGCACGCGCGGCCTGGTCTCCCATCAGGTGGGCCCTGAACCAGGCGGTGGTGGGCGCGGCGAACGGGCCCGGGTCGCCCACGATCGTGAAGTGGTCGGCGCCGCGGAGTTCCCCGTAGACGGCCGGGATGTGGTCGGCGGCCTCGTAGAAGGCCTGGACCAGGAAGGGGAAGACGATGCTGTCCTTCTGTCCGGCCAGGAGGAGTGCGGGTACGCGCACGTCGTTGATGTTGGCGAGCGGTCCGGGCTGGATGGGCAGGATGGTGTCGATGCGCGGGTCCGCGCCGACGACGATGGCGGCGGCTCCGCCCTGCGAGTGGCCGGACGCGCCGATGTGCTCCAGATCGACGTGGTCGTGGAAGGCGCTGCCGGGGTCGGCGTTCCGACGGGTGAGCAGGTCGATGCCGGCGCGCATGGAGACGCCGAGGTTTGACTGGGGGGTGTTGGCGGCCGCGACGATGAAGCCCTGACTGGCCCAGTGCAGCAACAGGTCGCGGTAGACGACCGGGAAGGCGAAGGTGCCGTTTCCCCACACGATCACGGGGTGGCGGCGGCCGCTGGTCGAGATGTCGCGCGGGTAGTAGAGGGTGGTCACGACCCCGACTTCCACCGCGGTGGCGTAGGGGCCGGGAGCGCCGTAGTCGGCCGCGACCGCTTCGGAAGCGGAACCGGTGGGCGCCGCTGCCGCACCCGCGCCGGCGGAGGCCGTCAGCACGAGCACGAGCGAGGTCAGAGGTACGAGCAGTCTTCTCCAGAGCACGGTCGACTCCCCATGTCGTCACGGTGAACCGGCCGTCACATCCGGCTCACACCTTGTTTGATCGCACATCCTGAAGCACGGTTCGAAGCCCGTCTCTGCGCAATCGCGGCAAGCAGCGGGGCCGGAGTTCGTGCAACCTGCCGAGAGGCGACGGTGTGCAGGGGGTGCCATGCTCGGTTCTGCCGCTGCGGCGGGGCGCCTGCCGCGGGGCCGGCCGGCACGTGGAGACGCCCATCTCGCCCGGGGAGAAGCTCTCGTGGTGGATCTTGCGCTCCGCGGCGAACAGGGGGCCCGGGAGGCGATTCGCTGCGGTTCGAGGTCGGCTACACGCTCGAGGACGGCCTGAGCGGTCGGGGCCGGCCGAACTTCGCGGTCTTACTGCTGTACGCCGGGCTGGTCACCGACACGGCGATTCGGTACGGCTACCCGTGGGCACTGCTCGGCGTCGGCGGGCCGCTGACCGTCGCCATGCTGTTCGTCCTGAGCCACGGCCTCCGGCTGACCCGCGAGTCCGCCTGGCCGGCCGCCGCCGTCCGCGGTCCGGGCCGTGTCATAGCCGTCACGAAGTCCGTCCGTGACGACGCCGAGGGTGCCTGGACCAGCTACACCGAGGTCATCGCCTTCACCGCCCGCGAGGGAACGACCGTCACCGCACGCCTCCCCACCCCGCCGCGGGACCCGGAGGGCGCGCACGGCCGGGACGTGACCGTCCACTACGCGCCCGACGGCCCGAAGTCGTTCGCCCTGGAACCCGCCGCCTCCCGCCGCTCCTCCGTTCGGGACCTCGTCTTCGTCGTTCAGATCCTGTTCCTCGGTGCGGCGGCGCCCGTCGCGGGCGCCGTCCTCGTGCTGGTTCGAGGCTGGGCCCGCTACCTGAGCAGCTCCCACAGTTGCTGGACGCACAGCACCACGAACAACAGGCCGGCGGCCCCCAGCATCGCGTTGCTCAGCAGGCCGTTGCGCCACTGGGCCGGTGTGCGCGAGGAGTTGAGCAGCCACAGCAGCGTCAAGGCGAGGAAGGGCATGAAGAGTGCGCCGATCATTCCGTACACGACGATGAGACCGAAGGGCTGGTCCAGGAAGAGCAGGCTGATGGGCGGGAAGGTGAGCCAGAGCAGATACACCCGGAAGGGCAGGGACCTCGCCGGGTTCGTCCCGGCCGGGACGAGCGACGGCCGGAACTTCGCGGCGAAGTCGGCGAACATCAGGCTCACTCCGTGCCACACGCCGATCAGGGAGGTGAAGGACGTGGCGAAGAACCCGACCAGGAAGAGCTTGGCGGTCACCCTTCCGTAGTGCTCCTCCAGGACGGCACTCAGATCGAGCAGCCCCTTGTCACCCTTGGCCAGGGCCACGCCGGACGAGTGCAGCAGCTCGGCCCCGACGATGAGCATGGCCACCACGAAGATCCCGGTGGTGAGGTAGGCGACGCGGTTGTCGAGCCGCATCACCTTCATCCAACTCGTGTTCGTCCAGCCCTTCGCGTTCACCCAGTAGCCGTACGCGGCGAGGGTGATCGTGCCGCCCACGCCGCCGATCAGCCCGAGCGTGTAGACCAGCGAACCGTCCGGCAGTACGGGCGCGAGGCCGGCGAAGGCCGCGTCGAGGCGGGGCGTGACGCGGATCGCCAGATACACGGTGACCAGGAACATCACGCCGACCAGGATGGTCATGACCTTCTCGAAGACGGCGTACCGGTTGAACCAGACGAAGACCAGCCCGGCCAGACCGCACAGCACGGCCCAGAGCTTCAGGTCCATGGTGTCCGGGAAGAGCGCGGCCAGCGGGAGCGCACTGGAGGACATCGCGGCGGCGCCGTAGACGAAGCCCCAGACGACGACGTACCCCGCGAAGTAGACGGTGGTCCAGGAGCCGAGGCTGTGCCAGCCGTCGAAGAGGGTACGGCCGGTCGCGAGGTGCCAGCGGCCGGCCGCCTCGGCGAGCGAGATCTTGACGAGGCAGCCGATGACCGCGGCCCACAGCAGTGTGTAGCCGAACTTGCTGCCCGCGAGGAGCGTGGCAACGAGGTCGCCGGCCCCGACACCGGTCGCCGCTACGACGATTCCGGGGCCGATGGATCGCCAACTCGCTTTGCGCGGAGCGTGGTTCTCGCTCCCCACGGTGTCCGTCTGTGTGGTGTCCGCCATCTGTGGTTGCCTTCCCGTCGCCCCCTGAGTGACGGGAGCCACCAAAACGGTTCGGTGGCGGTTGCGCAAGAGGCCCTCCGCCCACGCCACCGACGAGGACGGCAACGGGAGCATCGACGCGGACGAGTACCGAACCCTCTTCCGTACCGCCTTCCACCGCGACCTCACCACCACCGACGGCGCCTACTGCACAAGCTCCTTCGTCGGCGACTTCCTCGCCTTCATGGCCGGCCGCCGCACGGGCACGCCGTACGACCCCCTCCTCGCCGACGCCTGACGAGCACGGTTGCACGCCGCCCATCAGCTACGTTTGTCCTTAACGGCGGCTCCTGGAGACGTACAGGGGTGAGCCACCGCCGCCGAGGACGTCAGATGCCGTGGGTGGCGGTGATGGAGCCGTCGGAGATGGCTGCGGTGAGCAGGGCGTGGTCCTGGACGGTCTGGTCCGCATAGTGGAGTGCGAAGTCGGCGATGGCGCGGTCGAAGGTGTCGGCGTTGCCGAGGTACCCGGCGATGGCGATGCGGTCGCCGGAGCGGGCGTGGGCTCGGGCCAATGCCGTGCCGCACAGTTCCGCGTACTGGCGGAGCATGACCGGGGTCATGGTCTCCACTTCGGCGGATCCCTTCATGTCGCGCAGTTGTCGGGCGTAGAAGTCGCGCCCGGCCGGTCCGGTCGTCCAGCCGAGGAAGACGTCTCCGGCCGCCTGGAGGAGCTTTTGACCTGCGACCACGCGGTGACCGTGGTGGCCGTGGCTGTCGGCGGGGAGGTGGTCTTCCAGTACCGAACGTCCGGCCTCCTTGATCTGGAGGAAGAGCGGGTCCTGCTCGTCGCGGCCCGTCAGCAGGACGATGAAGCAGCGGGTGCCGACGCTCCCGATGCCGACTGCCTTCCGTGCTGCTTCGACGAACCGGTAGCGGTCGAGCAGGAGGCGTCGCTCTTCGGGGAGCGTGTCCCTGTATTCGCTGAAGATTTCGCCGACGGCCCGGCTGTCGGGTGAGGTGAGGGGTTCGAGCAAGGGCGGGTCGTGAACGATGTGCCGGCGGCCTTCCCGGGTCTCGGTGAGTTTGGCGAGTGCGTGCAGGCTGGTACGCCGTCGGGCACGCGCCAGACTCACTTCGACCCGGCTTCGCAGCTTGGTCTCGCGGATCATCGGGAGGAGCTCGGCCGTGTCGAACCGCTGGTACCAGACGGCGAGTTCGCCCAGCTCGGCGAGCCGTCGCATGGACGACCGGTAGGCCCGAGCGGTGGCTTGGGCCGCTTGCCACGCTCGGTCGTCGCCGTGGCCGCCTTCCCGGGCGGCCACGGCCGCGCTGGCGGCGAGCCGTTTGACGTCCCATTCGAAGGGTCCGGGCAGGGTTTCGTCGAAGTCGTTGAGGTCGAACAGCAGCGCCCGGTCGGGTGAGGCGAAGAGGCCGAAGTTCAGCAGGTGGGCGTCGCCGCAGAGCTGGACGGTCAGGCCGGTGTCGGGCCGGGCCGCCAGGTCCGCGGCCATCACCGCGGCGGCGCCCCGCAGGAACGCGAACGGGGAGGCGGCCATCCGTCCGTAGCGGATCGGCAGCAGCTCGACGACTCGGTCGGCAGCCTGCCGCTCCAGCACGTCGAGCGGGTCGGGCCGGTCCGCCGCGGCGGTCCACCGCCCGTGCGCTGTCCGGGTCACCTGCTTGCGGGCGGCCCGGCCACGTCGGGCCTTCTCGGTCGGACTGGTCATACCCCATCTCCTTGTCCCCACCTAAGCCTGGGCGCGCCGGGCCCCCCGCGCACGTCCACAGGCTCGAACACGGACACCGCGTCCCGCACGGAACCCCGCTCGGCCTCGGACGAGACCGAGCGCCCCGCCCCGCCCGCCCCGCCCGGCCCGCGCGGGGCGCACGGTCTGTGCTCAGCTGCCGCCAACCAGCTGACCTTCCCGGCGGGTCTGTGTCCGGCGGGCCGGGGCCGCTGGGAGCGTGCTGTCATGGCACCCGAGGCAGGCGCACCCGCGAAGGCGGCCGGGGCGGGGGTCGTGCTGCTGACCCTCGCTGCCGGCCAGTTCTTGATGGCGCTGGACAGCTCCGTCATGAACGTCTCGATCGCGACGGTGGCCGACGACGTCGGTACCACGGTGACCGGGATCCAGGGCGCCATCACGGCGTACACCCTCGTGATGGCGATGTTCATGATCCCCGGCGGCAAGGTCGGCGGGCTCATCGGACACAAGAAGGCGTTCCTGATCGGCTGCGTGATCTACGGCTGTGGGTCGCTGATGACGGCTCTGGCGCCGAGCCTGCCCGTACTCCTGCTGGGTTGGTCGTTCCTCGAGGGGCTCGGGGCTGCGCTCATCCTGCCCGCGATCGTCGCGCTGGTCGCCGGGAACTTCACGGCGGAGCGCCGGCCGGGTGCGTACGGGCTCGTGGCCGCCTCGGGAGCCGTGGCGATCGCGGTCGGGCCGATCATCGGGGGTGTCGCCACGACGTACTTCTCCTGGCGCTGGGTCTTCGCCGGCGAGGTCGTGATCGTGCTCGCCATCCTGGTGTTCGCCCGCCGCACCGCCGACGCGCCGGTCGGCGAGCGCCGGCCCATCGACCTGTTCGGCGCCGTGTTGTCCGCCCTGGGGCTGGGTGTCTTCGTCTACGGGGTGCTCCGCTCGAGCGAGTGGGGCTGGTTCCTGCCGAAGCCCGGTGCGCCCGCCTGGCTCGGGATCTCCCTGGTCGTGTGGCTGATGCTGGTGGGCCTGTTCCTGGTATGGCTCTTCCTGCGATGGGAGGCCCGCCTCGTGGAGCGGCACAGGGAGCCGCTGGTGGACCCGGCCCTGCTGCGCAACCGGCAGCTCACCGGCGGCCTGACGATGTTCTTCTTCCAGTACCTCGTACAGATGGGCGTGTTCTTCGTCGTACCGCTCTACCTGTCGGTCGCCCTCGGCCTGTCCGCGCTCATGACCGGCGCACGCATCCTGCCGCTCTCCCTGACCCTGCTGGCCGCCGCCATCCTGATCCCGCGCTTCCTCCCGGACGTCTCACCGCGGCGGGTGGTGCGACTGGGCGTTCTGGCGCTGCTCGCGGGCGCGGTCGCCCTGCTCGCCGCGCTCGACACCGACGCGGGCGCGGAGATCGTCACGATCCCGCTCCTGCTGATCGGACTCGGCATGGGAGCACTGGCCTCCCAGCTCGGGGCCGTCACCGTCTCCGCGGTACCCGACAAGCAGAGTGCGGAAGTCGGCGGCATCCAAAACGCCGTGACCAACCTGGGTGCGTCGATCGGGACGGCACTCGCCGGATCGATCCTGATCGCCGCGCTCACCTCTTCCTTCCTCACCAACATCGAGCAGAATCCCGCCATTTCCGCCGACGTCAAGAGCCAGGCGACCCTCAGCCTCGAAAGCGGCGTGGCCTTCATGTCGGACGCCCAGCTCAAGACCGCCCTCGAAGGAGCGGGCACGAGTCCGGAGGTGGCCGAGGCCGCCCTCGACGCGAATACCGCCGCGAGACTCGACGGACTGCGCGCCGCACTCGCCATCCTTGCCCTGACCGCCCTCCTCGCCATGTTCTTCACCCAACGGATTCCGTCGACCCCCGCGAAGACGGCAGAACCGGACGGATGACGCGACCCGCCCCTTGCCTGGTTCCCCCTGTCATGCCGGTACCGGCATGAAGGGATACATCTCGTCCGCGCCGGGCTGCACGACGCCGTAGCTGCTCTCCGGTACCTCGTTCCAAGCGCCGGGCAGGTCGCCGAGGGGCTCGGACACGATCAGTCGGGTCTCCTCCGAGACGTCCCGCAGGAACGCCACATCGGGGTGCAGCCGGCGCAGCGCGTCCACCCGACTGCTGTAGAAGAGCGACCGGGAATCGTGCGCGCTGGAGTAGCGGAAGGCCCACACGCGTTCACCGTCGGTGATGGCGAGCGTCATCTGGAGGGGGAACTCCACGCCGTGGTCGCGGCCGGCGCGCTCCACCACTCCCGCCATCCTGGCGACGGCGGTCGGCGGGTCCTGGGCCAGGCCGAAGGTGAGGGCCAGGAAGAACATCACCTCGGAGTCGGTGGTTCCCTCGATGTCGGCGTACAGGGCCGGATCGACGAGCAGGGTGAGGTCCCGGCGCATGAGGTGGAAGCCGGTGATCGCGCCGTTGTGCATGAACATCCAGCGGCCGTGCCGGAACGGGTGGCAGTTCGACTGCTGCACCGCGGTCCCGGTCGACGCCCGGATGTGGGCGAAGAACAACGGGGAGCGGACGTGGTCGGCCATCTCCCGCAGGTTGCGGTTGTTCCAGGCGGGACCGACGTCCCTGAGGAGTGCCGGCGTGTCGTTGTCCTCGGTGTACCAGCCGACGCCGAATCCGTCGCCGTTCGTCGTCTCGACGCCCAGCTTGGAGTGCAGGCTCTGGTCGATCAGCGAGTGCGCCGGTTTGTACAGGATGGTGTCGAGGAGCATGGGGGTTCCCGAGTAGGCGAGCCATCGACACATGTGTCATCACCTGTGTTCCCACTGCTACCTGTTGCTGTTCCACGGGCGAGAATCCCGCGTTGTCCCGCGCGGCCCTCGTGCGAGGGCGTCGCGAGGCACCCAGTCCGGGCAGGCCCGCCGGGGCCCTGTCTCTCCGGCCCTCTCATTCTCGCGACCTCCTCAGATGATCGCCACGCAGGCGGCCGCCGACTGGACCCGGGACGACGAGGACCCGCAGTCACGTTGCCCCGGAACAGCCGAGGGCGCTCCAGGGGTCGGGGCTGGGTGGACCGGTCGAGGACACGTCCGGAGCAGCGAGCCGTGTCCCACCGGCCTAAAATGGGTCTGTCACAGCATTAGGCGAACAAGGCATGTCCGATGGCTTGTAAGGGCCTCGACAGGGTCCTTCGATCGGCACGGGAGGCGTGATGACCGTATCCCCCGACGCGACGCCGCAGCGCAGGCAGAGCGATGCCGAGGACGTCCTCAAGCAGCTGGGAGGCTCGTGGCACTGGGCACTCGGTTTCGCCCTCGCAACCTTGATCCCGGGCATCCTGGTACTCGTCTGGCCCGACGAGACTCTGCACATCCTGGCTGTGATCATCGGTCTCCAGCTCCTGGTGGCCGGCGGCTTCCGTTTCGTCACGGCCTTCTCGCACAGCGACGACGGGGGCGGCAGCAGACTGGCGGGAATCCTGATCTCCATGCTGGCATTCCTGGCCGGTGTCCTGGTTCTGCGGCACCCGATGCAGACGATCGGCGCGCTGTCCCTGATCGTCGGAGTGTTCTGGCTGCTGACCGGCGTACTCACGGCGTACGTCGCGATCGCCGACCGTGCGCTCGTGCACCGCGGCCTGCTCTTCGCCCTGGGCGCCCTCGGCGCCGTCGCCGGAATCGTGGTGCTCTGCTTCCCGGTGGACTCCGCGGTCGCCCTGACGCGACTGCTGGGACTGTGGCTCGTCCTGCTCGGTGTCTTCGAAGTGGTGATGGCCTTCGCACTGCGCTCCGCCACCCGACAGATCACGCCCACGCGTTCAGGGTGAGTGCCGGTGGTGACAGGCTCGCGCTCCGGAGCGCACAAGCCCATTCCTGAGGGGAAGCATGACGGACCTCAAGTTCGAGCAGAAGCGCTTGCTGTCGCGTTTTGAGGCGGCTGACCAGCTCACGGCACTCGCAGCCATGCTGAGGGAAGGGCCCGACAGCGACGTCGCAGGCGGTCGCCGCAGGCACGGAGGCCCCGAAGCGGAAGACGGCGTCCGCCGCCAAGCCCCGTCACAGCAGCACTGGCACCAATGGGGGCAAGAGCACGAAGCGGTCCGCCACGAAAACGCCGTGAACCGTGGCGCGAGCCTCGGGCCCCGTGGCGTCCGGTTCGGATCCGAACATCCGAACCCAAAGCGGTCCTGGCCCACCCGGCCGCGGAACCAGGGAGGCGATGGCCCGGCTCCTGGTCGCGGCTGCGGCGTGCAACCTTGGGCTACAGCCCAAGGTTGCACGCCGTCCATCAGCGACGCTCGTGCTTTGCGTCGCCTGCTGGAGGCGTACAGGGCGTGGCCGCCACCGACAGGGGGCCGGTTGCGGCCGGCCCCCCGGGTCACGTGAGATTCAGATGCGCGAGGTCGTCCGCGTACTTCTTGATGAAGACCGGGGAAAGCCGCGGAATCTCGCCCGTCCGGCCGAGGCGTGCGCTCTCCACGGCGGCCTGGAAGCGAGCGGACGGGATGGCGGATCCGCTGATGACGTCCTCCGGGGTCCGGTGTGCGTCGAGGAGCGGAAGGATCGAGTGCTTGCGCTGCGTTTCAGGGGCCGCGCGCAGGGCCGTCTCGAACCGGGTGAGCCAGTCGTCGTAGTCCTCCACGCGGTCGATGCGGTGACCGGTCTCGTTCAGCCAGTCGACGAAGGTGTCGAGCGAGATGCCGTCGTCGTGCGGGTTCACCAGGCTGTACGTCCGGTATCCCGTACGTGCCGCACCGCCCAGGGTCACCACGGCCTCGGCGGTGAAATCGACGGGAAGGCCGTCGTAGTGCGCGCGCCCGCGATCCTCCGTGCTGTCGGTCGCGTAGAAGGAGCGCGGTGCGATTCCCGTGATGATGAGGCTGAGCAGCAGCCGCGTGAACATGTCGGGGACGTTCAGCTGTCCCGCGTAACCGGTGTGCGCCAGGATCATGTTCGACCGGAACGTGGTGACCGGGAGGCCGTGCAGCTCGTGCGCCTCCCGCAGCAGCACCTCGCCGGCCCACTTGCTCGTCGCGTAGCCGCTGGCGTAGCCGTCGTCGACCGGCTGGTCGGGAAGTGCCAGGCGGACGTCGGCGTCCTCGTCCAGGGGCCGGTCGCCGGGCAGGGAGGCCGCGACCGCCACGCTCGAGATGTAGGTGAACGGCTTGAGCCGGCCCGTGAGCCCCAGGCGGATGAGCTCGGCGGTCCCCACCACGTTGGCGTCGAACAGGTGGTTGTAGGGCAGGACGTGGTTCACCAGGGCGCCGGCGTGGACGATCCGGTCCACCTCGCCGGCCAGTCGCTGCCACACCTGGTCGCCGAGACCGAGCTGGGGTTCCGCCATGTCGCCGGCCATGACCTCCAGGTGGTCGGCGGCCAGGTCCTGGAAGGTACGGGCGGGCTCGCCGTCCTCGCTGCCGAAGGCTTCGGCGAGCCGCGCCAGTGCCGCGGCGTCGTCCGTTCCGCGCACGACGCAGATCAGCTTTCCGCCCACCGGGGCGAGCCGCCGCAGCCATTCCAGGCAGAGGAACCGGCCGAGATAGCCGCTCGCGCCCGTGAGCAGCACGGTGTGCGGTTCTCCGACGGATCGGGTGAGGGACCGGGCGCCGGCGAGCGTCTCCTCGTCGATGAACCTCTCCAGGGTGAGGTCCTTGGCGTGGACCCGGGAGCTCCCCTCCGTGTGGACCGATGCGAAGCTCACCCGCGGCGGCCCGGCCGCGAGCTTCTCCTCGACGTAGCCGGCGAGTCGCCGCAGGTCGGTTCCGCGGCTGATGATCACGTCCACGGGGACGCGGACGCCGAAGATGTCGTGGAGGAGATCGGAGAAGGTCACCGCGGACATGGAGTCCCCGCCGATCTCCCGGAAGCGCGTGTCGGGGCCGATCCCGGACGTCGCGGTGGACAGCAGCGCCTGCGCGGCCCGCTGGACGGTCTCCAGTACCGGACGGTCCTTGCCGCTGCGGCGCACGTCGCGCAGCTCGTCCTTCTCCCTGGAGGCGATGGCGGAGTACGTCTCCTCGAGGGCCTGCCGGTACTTCCGCAGGAGTTGGGGGCGCAGCAGCTTGCGGTGGTCCGAGAGCAGGCCGTTGCCCTGGCCGAACGGCTCGGTCTCGATGAGGAAGTCGCGCGGTATCTCGTAGGAGTTCAGCCCGACCTCCTGCGCGATCTTCTGGAACGACTCTCCGAGCAGCTTCTTGAGCATCGTCTCGTCGTCGCCGCACTGTTCGAGGGCGTCCGCGGTCGGGACGACGACCGAGAGCAGATAGGACCGCTCGCTGTTTCCGTACACGAATATCTGCCGGACCAGCGGGCTGACGGCGAATACCGCCTCCAGGCGTGAGGTGGCGACGAACTCGCCCTGCGACAGCTTGAGCACGTTCTTGCGCCGGTCCACGACGACGTGGCGGCCCGGCTCGACTTCCGCGACGATGTCGCCCGTCCGGTAGTAGCCCTCCTCGTCGAAGATCTCCGCGTTCAGTCCGGGTCGGTTGTAGTAGCCGGGCACCATCGCCTCGGTCTTCAGGAGGAGTTCACCCCGGGGGTGCGGTGAGTCTGTTGTGCGGTAACCGAGTTCGGCGACGTCGATGAGTTTGTAGTCGGTGACCGGGGGCCGCAGGAGCTTGCCGTCGACCGAGACGGCGGCGGCCTCGGTGGAGCCGTAGATGATGTGCACCTCGATCCCCAGCAGGGACTCGGTGAATTCCTTCAGTTCGGCGGAGAGCGGAGCGGACCCGCAACTGGCCCACCCCACGCGGCCGCCGAGGACGTTCTCGCGGATGTCCTTCTTGACTTCCGTCTCGACCTGCCCCAATTCCACGTCGCCACCCCTGGCCAAACGGCGGTCGAGCTCGCTCTGGTACTTCTGGAAGAGCATTTCGCACACGCGCGGTACCAGCGACATCTCCGTGGGCCTCGCCAGCGCCATGTCATCGAGGAAGGAGGACAGATCGCTGTTCGCGGTGAAGTACGTGGTACCGCCGCGGGCCAGCGTGTTCTTCAGCGAGGAATGCCCGGCGACATGGCTCATCGGCATGTAGTGGAGATTCGCCGCGTACTCGTCGGAGAACAGCTGCGACCAGGCGCCGCCCCACATGGCCCGGGCCAGCCGCTCGGTGTACATGGCGCCTTTGGGGGTTCCCGTGCTGCCCGACGTGTAGATGAGCATGGCGAGAGGGTCGGCGTCGCCCTGGGGATCGAACAGCGGCGCCTCGGGAAATTCGGCACCTCGCGCGCGCAGGTCCCGCAGGAGCTCGACGCCCAACTCGCGCCCGTGCTGCGCCAGACGGTCCCGGGCAGCCGCGAGCCTGGCGGACTGGTCGTCCACCGCCGGCTCGTAGTCGAACAGCACCAGGTGCTGCACCGACGGGTTCCCCAGGGCCAGTTCGACCGCGGCGTCCAGGCGCTCGATGCTGGTCGCGACGATGACCGGCTCGGTCTCCTCGACGATCTCGTTGAGCTGTGACACCGAGGAACTGGTCTGGAGGGGAACGCCGACCGCACCGAGATGGGCACAGGCGAGATCGACCGTCGTGTAGTCGACACTGGCGAATCCGAGGATCGCCACCCGGTCCCCGGCCCGCACCGCGTACGCGTCGCCGTGCTGCCACGCACTGGCCACGGCGCGGACGCGCAGCCACAGTTCGCCATAGGTGGTCATGTCGTATCGCGGGAGCAGGCCGATACGGGTGCGGCCCGTGTCGGGTTCCTTCACGAGCTCCCTCGCGCGTTCCCCGAGGGCGGGGCGATCGGCGTACTTCTCCATTGTCTCGGCCATCACTCGCGCAAGTCGCATGATGAATCTCCGTATCGCATAACTGGATTACGCCAAGTATTGACGTCGGACGCTCGAAGCCGGACGAGCGGGGAATCATCCGCACGGGGTGCGGTCGGCGGATTCCCTCCCCCTCGTCCAGGGCGCGCCGTGATGCTAAGCACGGGCGAACCACAGCTCTGAGCCCAGGAGCCGCAATCCATCAGGTCGGCCCCGCGCGGCCCGCCGAATGGCATGACTC
This sequence comes from Streptomyces sp. ICC4, assembly GCF_003287915.1. Lineage (NCBI taxonomy): Bacteria > Bacillati > Actinomycetota > Actinomycetes > Kitasatosporales > Streptomycetaceae > Streptomyces > Streptomyces sp. ICC4. Next base: position 3,082,654 of record NZ_CP030286.1, read on the forward strand.
GGCCCCTGCCGACGCCCCACCTGACGGACTATGTTCCGCCGCGTTGCCCGCCTGCCGCCCCTGCCCGAAGAGTGGCACTCGTCCGAGAGACGGTCCCGGTCGGACGGCGCTGAGAGAAGCGCCGATTCTCCACCCTGAGCACCGGACAGACGGCTCAACGCCCCGGAATCTCCAATGGATTTCGTGCCGGAAGGCACTCTCCGGTCGAAAGCCGCCGACGGGTACGCGAAGTCGCCGAGTGCATCTGTATCCGCACCCGTATTCGGACCCGTATCCGCACCTTGCGCCTGCATTTCCGGGCGACTCGGCGCATCACCAGGTCTGTCGACAGCCGGACCGATCGTGTCCGGCCAATTCGAGGGAACTCAATGATCGACATAGTTTCTTACCTCCGTTCCATGCCCGCACTCCAGCAGCCCGGATGGGAAGACCATCCGGAACTCGAAGCGGTCCGCACGGGCCTGAGCCAGATGCCCGCCCTCGTGGACGCCGAGGCCGCACAGCGGCTGCGGTCCCTGCTCATGGAGGCCGCGGCCGGCCGGCTCCAGATCGTCCAGGCCGGCGACTGCGCGGAAGACCCCGCGGAGGCGACTCCGACGGACGTCAGGCGCAAGGGCGCCCTGCTCGACATCCTCGCCGGGACGATGCGACTGGCCTCCGGACTGCCCGTGCTGCGGGTCGGCCGGATCGCCGGACAGTTCGCCAAGCCCCGGTCCTCACCCGTAGAGACGGTGGACGGCCGTGAACTCCCGGTCTACCGGGGCCACATGGTGAACCGTCCGGAGGCCCACGCTGATCTGCGACGTCCGGACCCCCGGAACCTGCTGTCCGGGTACCGTGCCGCCAGCGACATCATCCACTTCCTGGGCTGGCGCGGCACCGAGAGCAGGACGGACCTCGACGCACCGGTCTGGACGAGCCACGAGACGCTGCTGCTCGACTACGAACTGCCGCTGCTGCGCCGTGAGTCGGACGGATCGCTGCTCCTGACGTCGACCCACTGGCCGTGGGTGGGGGAGCGGACCCGGCAGCTCGACGGCCCGCACATCGCACTGCTCGCCGCCGTCTCCAACCCGGTCGCGGTCAAGGTCGGGCCCACCATGACGCCGGACGAGCTGCTGGCCCTGTGCGACCGCCTCGACGCGCAGCGCCAGCCCGGCCGGCTCACGCTCATCGCGCGGATGGGTGCGAAGCACGCGGCCGCCACACTTCCCGCACTGGTCAAGGCGGTTCACGACGCGGGACATCCCGTGCTGTGGCTCTCGGACCCCATGCACGGCAACACGGTCAGCGGCCCGGACGGGACCAAGACCCGGTTCGTGAAGACCGTGGTCCAGGAGGTCCTGAACTTCCAGGAGGCCGTGACGCAGAACGGCGGGGTGGCCGCCGGGCTCCACCTGGAGACCACTCCGGAGGCCGTCGTCGAGTGCGTGCGCGACGAAGGCGAGTTGGGGCGCCTCGGCGAGAAGTACCTGAGCTTCTGCGATCCGCGGCTCAACCCCCAGCAGGCGGTCGAGGTCGTCGGGGTTGATCACGGGGAGGGGGAGGCTGGCCGTCAGGTGTACGTCTCCGAGCGCGTCCCCGGCGTAGCCCATCCCGTAGAGTTTGAGGTTGCGCTCCAGCAGCCAGCGGTGGACGCCCGCCTCGTTCTCGTCGGGGTGGCGGATCACGAAGGCGTTGACCGACAGCGAGTGCTTGCCGACCTTGAGCGAGCAGGTGGTGCTCAGCTTGCTTCGCGCTCCAGCTGCTGGAGGAGCACCTGCGCCACTGCGTCGCGGACGCGGCCGTCAAGGGCGGCGGAGAGATCGACGACAAGGTGGAGGAAGCGACGAAGGCGATCGCCCGGCTGCTGCGCACCTGGCCGCGGCGGGCGCGGGTCGGGCCGGAGCACCCCGGGGACGTACAGGGTGGGGCGGGTCGGCGGAGTCCCAGGCCTCGGCGAACCAGGCGAGGGACTGGCGGACGTACACGGTGTGCGGGTCGGGGACGGGCAGCATGCCGCGCGTGTAGACGGCGAGGCTGCGCCCGCCGGGCGAGGGGTGGAAGCGGGCCTGCGCGGGCTCGGCGTCGACGTGGGCGCGGAACTGGGGCATGAACAGCTCGCTGCGCGCGAGTGCGTCGAGGTATCCCGGCCAGTCGCCGCGCGTCTTGGCCCCGTAGAGCTCCCGCTCGATGGAGCTCGGCGCCATCCACCCATCCATGCGGGTCAGCCTAACGGGGCGGCTGTGGGGCCCTGCCCGGGGGCCGCGGAGCGGGCGGCGACTTCGGGGGTGTCTTCACGAGGGTGCAGCACACCCGGGGGGTGACGGCATCGGGGCAGGTCACAGGCGTACGTAGCCCGGTTGCCCGGCGTGTCGCGGGGGTGTCAACCGGGCTTCGGGTTGCGGGGGGTGACGGGGTGTCGGTGAGTGGGCGGGGACACGTCCCATGTCCCCGCTGTCACCGCTGTCCCCGCTGTCCCCCTGACAGGAGAGTTCCGTTGCACCGCATCACGCGCTACACCGTCCCCGCCGCCCTCTGCCTGAGCCTGCTGGCCGTGTCCCCCGGCCTGGCATCGGCCACCGCCGAGCCCGCGAAGCCGCAGGCCGCGGTGGCCGGGAAGGCCATCCCCGGCACCGAGGCGCTGCTCGCGCAGGTCCAGTCGCTGGGCGGTCTGGGCGGGCTGCTCAAACCGGTCACCGATCTGCTGGCCGCCATCCTGAAGTCCCCCGACGGCAAGCTCCCGGAGGCGGACCTCGCCGCCTTCAAGGAGAAGATCGACGCGGCGCTCGCGGAGCTGAGGAAGACCCTGCCCGCCGTCCCGGCCCTGCCCGTGCCGGTCCCGCCGGTGGACGTGCCGAAGCTCCCGGTGGACCCGCCGAAGCTGCCGGTCGACGTCCCGGCGCTGCCGGTGGAGGCCCCGAAGCTGCCCGTCGAAGCCCCGAAGCTGCCGGTGGAAGCGCCCAAGCTGCCGGTCGACGCGCCGGCGCTGCCGGTGGAGGCCCCGAAGCTGCCCGTCGAAGCCCCGAAGCTGCCGGTCGACGCGCCCAAGCTGCCCGTCGCGCTGCCCGTGGCCGCCCGCAAGGCCGCCGATGGTCCGCTGGACCTGGTCACCGGTGCCATCGACAAGCTCAAGGCCTCCGTGGACGGCCTCACCAAGGCCGCGGGCCCCTGCGGTTGCTCCACCGACGCCAAGGCCAAGGCCACCGACGTGGTGACCGACCTCGTCGCCGCGCTGCTCGCGCTGCTGACCGGCGCCGGGCTGCCCGGCCTGCCCCCGCTCCCGGTCCCGGCGCCGGCCCTTCCGGTTCCGGCGCTGCCCGTCGGGTAGCCGGGGCCCCGGCCGCCGCGCCGCCGCACCGTGCCCGGGCCGACCGCCAGGGCGGCAGCGCACGACGGCGCGGCACGGCGCCCGCCACCGCGCGAACGGCGTACGACCGCCGTGCGACCGCCGTGCCGCCGCGCGACCGCACGGACCCCCTTGACGTGCGCCCCGGCCCGGTGGACGCTCCCCGGGCTCGGATCCGCGAGGGTGCATGGGGGGCCGGAATGCCGGAGCAGTCGGACCAGTCCGTCCAGTCGGCGGGGGAGCTGCGGGCCCAGCTCGCGGCCCACGGGGCGCGATGGTCCGTGAGCGAACACCTCGCCGACGACGATCCCGTCCCCAGGCCCGCGCTGGGCCTGGGGGAGGGATCGCCGATCACGCCCGCCGCGGCCGCGCCGCCCGTGGACCTGAGGGCGCTCATCGGGCGGCCGAGCGGCAATCCGCACCTCACCCGGCGCAGGGCGGCGCACGGCCTGCTGCCGGGTGCGCCGTCGCCGTCGCCGTCATCGGCGCCGTCGCCGTCGCGGACCGGGGGTCCGGCACCGGCGGCCCGGCCCGCCGCCGTGGACTGGCGCACCCGCTGGGGCTGGCCCTGGATCACCAAGGTGAAGGACCAGAACCCCTGCAGCTCCTGCTGGTCGTTCGGGGCGGCCGGCCTGGTCGAGTCGATGGCCCGCATCGAGCACCACGTATGGGCCGAGCGGTCCGAGGGCGACGTGCACGACGGGCTGAAGGCACCCTGCGGGCAGACCGGGAGCCCCGAGGCGGCGCTCGACTGGATCAAGGGCAACGGCGGCCTCGCCGACCCGGGCTGCTGGCCGTACTCCCCGCCCCCGCCGGGCACGCCCGCCGACCGCCGCGACGCCTGGCGGGCCGAGTACACGCCGAGCTGGGACCGCTCGGGCCGCACCGTCCGGATCACCGACTACGTCCGGCTCGGCGACGTGGAGCAGCAGAAGGTGTGGCTGGACACGGTCGGGCCGCTGACGGCCTGCTTCGACGTGTACGACGACTTCTTCGGCCTCGGCGCCGGCGTCTACCACCGCACCAGCGACCGCCTCGCGGGCGGCCACTGCGTCCTGATCACCGGCTACGACGACGCGGCCGGCTGCTGGCTCTTCAAGAACTCCTGGGGGCCCGGCTACCACGTGGGCGGCCACGGCCGGATCGCGTACGGCGAGGCGAAGATCGACCACTGGGCCAAGTGCGGTCTGCGCGGCACCAACATCGACCCGTGGAGCAAACGCCGCCTGCACGCCGGGAACGTCTACGAGAGCGGCAACGGGCGCGCCCACCGCAACTTCGAGCTGGCCGCGCGGGGCGAGGGCGGCTCCCTGCGGCACTGGTGGCGCGAGGGCGACGCCCCCTTCCCGTGGGCCCGTGCCCGGACCTTCGCCTCCGACGCCTCCGGCCAGCCCGCCTTCACGGGGACCACCTACAACCGGAACATGGAGTCGCTGCACGTCACCACCGGCGGCCGGCTGCGCCACTGGTACTACGAGCATTTCGGCGGTGCCTGGCGCGACGGCGGCGCCTTCGGCCCGGGCGACGCGGCGGTCGGCTCGACCCCGGCCTTCATCCAGAGCGACTACGGGGCGCCGGGCAACTTCGAGGTGGTCGTCCGCACCGCCGACGGCCGGCTGAACCACTGGTGGCGGATCAACGGCGCCCCCTGGACCTGGAACGACGGCGGCCGCTTCGCCTCCGGCATCGCCCACTACGGCCCGGCCCTGGTCCAGACCCGCTCCCGCCACCTCGACCTGGTGGCCGCCCGCACCGACGGGCGGATGCAGCTGTGGTGGCGCGACGACCCGAACGGCTTCGCCTGGCGCCCCGGCGAGATCTTCGGCGCCGGGACCACCTCCGCGCCCTGCATGATCGAGGCGCAGTACGGGGCGGCCGACGAGGACACCGCCGGGAACTACGAGCTGTGCGTGACGGGCGCGGGCGGCCGGATCGAGCACTGGTGGCGCGGCAACGCGGGCGGCGCCGCCTGGCAGCGCTCCGCGGTCTTCGGCCACGACGTGCTGGCCGTCACCGGGATGCTGCAGGGCAGCTTCGGGTTCAACCTGGAGGTGATCGCCCTGCGCACCGACCGCCTGCTCCAGCACTACTGGCGCGACGGCGCGGGCTGGCACGAGGGGACCGTGATCGGCCCGGCGTGAGTGGCCCGGCGTGAGCGGCCGGCGCGAGAGGAGTGCGCGTGGAGGTACGCGAGGTGGCGCTAGCCCCGGGTGAGCCGTACGAGCTGCGGCTGACCGGGCGCGGTGCGCGCGGCTACGTGTGGACCTGGCAGGTGACCGGGGACTCCGATGCCGTCTCCGTGGCCGAGGGCCCGCCGCTGCCGGCCCCGGCGCGGCCGCCGCTGCCCGGGGCGCCCGTCGAGCGCGTGTACGTCGTCCGGGCCCGGGCGGACGGCCGGGCCCGGATCCGCTTCGCGCAGGTCCGGCCGCCGTACCCGCAGGAGGCCCCGTACGACGAGTTCGTCCTGGACGTGGTGGTGGCGGCGCCGGGGAAGTGAGGCACCGGGTCCGCATCGTGGACGTGCGGCGGGTTGCACCCTTGTTGTATCTATGCTGTGCGCATGTCATCAGCCGCCACCGCCGTGACCGCCGCCGAACGGGTCTACCAGCACGTCAAGCAGGGCGTGCTCGAACGCCGCTACGAGGGCGGGATCCTCCTCACGGAAGGCGAGCTCGCCGTCGCGGTCGGGGTCTCCCGCACGCCGGTCCGCGAGGCGCTGCTGCGGCTGGAGACCGAGGGGCTGCTGAAGCTGTACCCGAAGAAGGGCGCCCTCGTCCTGCCCGTCTCGGCCCAGGAGATCGCCGACGTCATCGAGACCAGGCTGCTGGTCGAGGAGTTCAGCGTCCGCCGGGCCGTGCCCGCCCCGCCCGGGCTGCTGAACCGGCTCGCGGAGCTCATCGGGGAGCAGCGCCGGCTCGGCGCCGCCGGTGAACTCGGCGCGATGATGGCCGCGGACCGGGCCTTCCACGCGGAGATCGTGCGCAGCGCCGGCAACCAGATCCTGTGCCGCCTCTACGACCAGCTGCGCGACCGCCAGCTGCGGATGGGCGTCGCCGTGCTGCACGCGCACCCCGACCGGGTGGAGCGGACGCTGAGCGAGCACACGGAGATCCTCGACGCCCTGCGCGCGGGCGACGCGGAGACGGCCGCGGCGGCCGTACGGGCGCACGTGGGCCGGGTCGCGGAACTGGTGCGGGGGTCCGCCCGATGAGCGCGCGAGCCGGCGGCGGCGCCGGTCCGGTCGGTCCGGTCGGTCCCGTCGGTCCGGTCGGTCCCGTCGTCAAGGATCCTCCGGGCGGCCGCAAGGCGGTCCTGGTGTGGTCGATCGGCGTCGCCGTCTACTTCGTCGCGGTCATCTTCCGCACCAGCCTCGGCGTCGCCGGCATCGAGGCCGCCGACCGCTTCCACGTGAACGCCTCCGCGCTGTCCACCTTCTCCCTCCTCCAACTGCTGGTCTACGCGGGCATGCAGATACCCGTCGGCCTGATGGTGGACCGGCTCGGCACCAAGAAGGTCCTCACCCTCGGCGCGGTGCTCTTCACCGCGGGCCAGCTCGGCTTCGCCCTCTCCCCCTCCTACGGGATGGCCCTGGCCGCCCGCGCCCTGCTGGGCTGTGGCGACGCCATGACCTTCATCTCCGTGCTGCGGCTCGGGAGCCGCTGGTTCCCGGCCCGCCGGGCCCCGTTCATGGCGCAGCTGGCCGGCCTGGTCGGGATGGCGGGCAACCTGGTCTCCACCCTGGTGCTGGCGCCCGTCCTGCACGGGGTCGGCTGGGTCCCGGCGTTCGCGGGCAGCGCGGTGGCGGGGCTGGTCGTCCTGGTCCCGCTCGTGCTGTTCCTGCGCGACAGCCCCGACAGCCCCGACAGCCCCGACAACGCCGCGGCCCATGAGCCCGCGCCGCGGCCCGCCGGGGCGGGGGGCTCCGGTACGGCGGGCTTCGGTACGGGGGGCTCCGGCCCGGGGGGTTTCGTGCGGCGCCAGATCGCCGACTCCTGGAAGGAGCCCGGTACCCGGCTCGGCCTGTGGGTGCACTTCACCACGCAGTTCCCGGCGATGGTGTTCCTGCTGCTGTGGGGCATGCCCTTCCTCGTCGAGGCGCAGGGGCTCTCGCGCACCACCGCGGGCGGCCTGCTGACGCTCGTCGTCACCTCGAACATCGCGCTCGGCCTGGTCTACGGGCAGATCGTGGCCGGGCGGCAGTCCGCGCGGATCCCCCTCGCGCTGGGCACGGTCGCCCTCACCGCGCTGCTGTGGGGCTCGGTGCTCGCCTATCCGGGGGACCGGGCGCCGATGTGGCTGCTGGTCTGCCTCTGCCTGGTGCTCGGCACCTGCGGCCCGGCCTCGATGATCGGCTTCGACTTCGCCCGCCCGGCCAACCCGCCGGAGCGCCAGGGCACGGCCTCCGGAATCACCAACATGGGCGGTTTCATCGCGTCGATGACGACCCTGCTGGCGGTGGGCCTGCTGCTCGACGCCACGGGCGACGACTACCGCGTCGCGTTCTCGTCGGTCTTCGTCCTGGAACTGCTCGGCATCACCCAGGTCCTGCGCCTGCGCGGCCGCGCCCTGGCCCGCGAACGGGAACGCGCACGCGCACGGTCGGCGCCGCCGGCGGGGCGGGCCGCGGCGCCGGCGGCGCCGCCCGGGCAGGCCGCCGCGCCGGCCCCGGACCGCGCGGCGGCCCCCGGCCCGGGGCTCCCGTAGTCCCGGGCAACGGCAACGGCAACGGCAACGACTGCGGCTCCTGCTGCGGCTCCGGCTACGGGGTCACGGAGAACTGGGCGAGGATCGCCTCGGCCAGCGCCTGGTCGCCCTCCACCTTCACCCGGTCCGCGACCGTGTGCGCCCGCACCCGGCCCGCCGCGAGCCGTACGTATGTCTCCCAGTCCAGCGTCAGCGTCACCGCCGGCCCCAGCGAAGGGGCCTTGTCGATCGTGCCGCGGCCCTCCGCGTCGACCCGTACCGTCCGCATGAACTCCAGCGCGCCGTGCACGTCGATGACGACCGCCGAGTTCGCGGGCGCCCCCGCCTTCTTCGCGACCACCTTCGGCAGCCCGGACAGCAGCATGTCCCGCGCCACGTACGCGCCCGGGGAGTCCCAGTTGCCCGGCGCCCCCAGCGCCGCCCGCAGGTCCTGCTCGTGGACCCACACGTCGAAGGCGCGCAGCCGCAGCGCGTGCTCCAGCGTCGTCGGCTCGCCCAGCGGCCCGCGCACCGTGGTGTCCGGATCGCGCTTCTCGTTGCGCAGCTGGCGCGAGCGGCGGATGACCGTGTACTCCAGCTCCGAGGTCATCTCCGGCGCCGTGTGGTGGCGCCGTACGTCGACCTGCACTTCCATGTACCGGGTGAACTCGTCGACCACGTGCCGCAGGTCCCGGGGGAGGGTGTGGATCGGCCGCGGGTCGCCGAGCTGCTCGCACTCGATGCCGATGATGTGTGACACGACGTCACGCACGGACCAGTTCGGGCAGGGCGTCGCCCGGTTCCACGCGCCGTCCGTCAGCGGAAGGACCAGCTCGGATATCGCCTCGATGGAGTGGGTCCACGCGTCGGCGTAGGGCTGAAGGCTGGGATGCGGATGGACGGTCAACGGGACCCCTCGCGTGCTGTTCATTGGCGCGTTGGCGCGTTCTGGAAGCTTGTGCAATGGCTTCAAAACTACGCTGCCGGAGAGCACCCCGGCAGTGCTTTCGTGTGACGATCGTAGGCCCGAGTTGACGGCTTGAATGCCAGGACGGTGGTACTGTGCGCGCTTCCCTGATCCAAATCGCGGTGAATGAGGGGGAGTCGGCTGGTTCCCGCCGCTCCCGTGCCGCCGACCTCGTACGCGAACAGTCCGCCTCCGACCTCGTCGTCCTGCCGGAGCTGTGGACCATCGGGGCCTTCGCCTACGAGCAGTTCGAGACGGAGGCGGAGCCGCTGGACGGCCCGACCTACGAGGCCATGTCCAAGGCGGCCCGCGACGCCGGGGTCTGGCTGCACGCCGGCTCCATCGTGGAGCGAGCGGGCGACGGCTCGCTCTACAACACCGCGCTCGTCCTCTCCCCGACGGGCGAGCTCGCGGCCACGTACCGCAAGATCCACCGCTTCGGCTTCGACCAGGGCGAGGCCGTCCTGATGTCCGCCGGCGAGTCCCTGACCACGGTCGTCCTGCCGGAGCAGACCCTCGGCCTCGCCACGTGCTACGACCTTCGCTTCCCGGAACTCTTCCGCGGCCTGGTCGACGCCGGGGCGACGACGATGGTGGTGGCCGCGGGCTGGCCGGCCCGCCGCCGCGGCCACTGGACCCTGCTGAACCGGGCCCGGGCCGTCGAGGACCAGGCGTACGTCCTCGCGTGCGGGTCGTCCGGCACGAACGGCGGCGTCGAGCAGGCCGGGCACAGCCTGGTCGTCGACCCGTGGGGCGAGGTCCTGGCGGAGGCGGGCCCGGGGGAGGGCGTGCTGACGGTGGAGCTGGACCCGGCGAAGGTCGCCGAGACGCGGGAGCAGTTCCCGGCCCTGAAGGACCGCCGACTGGGACGCTGACCCGGTGGGGTTTACTTGTGCGAAGTCGGCACGAGGTCAAAGGTGAGCACGGAACATGACGGACGGGGACACGGCGGACGAGGCGGCGAGGGCCGGGACCGGCGAGCCGGCCCAGGCCCCGCCCGCGGCCCAGGCCCCGCCCGCGGCGCCGGCCCCGTCCGCTCCGCCGGCCCCGGCGGAGCGGGTCCTCGCCCGCGTCCTCGCGGTCGTCACCGCGGCAGCTGCCGCCGCGCTGCTGACCGCCGTGGCCCCGGTCGCGCGCGACGTGCTGCGGCCCGTGTACGCGTACTCCGTCGAGATATCGGGCCCCTTCGACGAAGAGGGCCGCGAGACGCCGGTCCTCTGGGAGTACGGAGTGACCAGCACCTCCCAGGCCACCCTCGAATCGGGGACCCGGCTGGAGGTCACGTACGACCCGGACCTCACCGAAGCCGAACGGGCCGCCCTGCGCGAGCACCTCGCCCGCATCCCCGGCGCGGGCCCGGTCAAGACCTGCGACCGCCGCGGCTGCGACTAGTCCTCCCCGTCCCGGTCCCCGTCCCCCTCGCGCTCCTTCTCGGACATCCGGATCACGCACACGGCGACCGCGATCAGCAGCGAGGCGTCCGCGTCCTCGCGGACCACGTCGACGGCGTACGTCTCGCGAACCCGATACCACTGGCGGGAGACCAGGGCGAGGAGCTCCCCGTCGTACTCGACCTTGAACTCCCGGTCCAGGATCCGCCCGCTGACATCGAGCTCGGTGCCCTCGTTGAGCACCACCAGGTAGTGGTTGCGCAGCAGCGAGAACCGCTTCTTCCGGATCACCGCGAGCCGCCGCTCGTCCCGCTCCAGCGTCATCGCGTCGCGCAGGGCGAACATCTTCGCCCGCAGCGTGATCAGGATCCGCCCGTCGGGGTCCTTGAGCTCCAGTGTGTCCCGGAAGCGCAGCGCCTTCCCGTCGACGAGGAAGGCGTGCCGGCCGTCCTCGTCCTCGATCCAGTAGTCGTCCCCGACGGCCAGCAGTTTGTCCCGAACCAGGTATTTCATGCCGTCATCGCTGCCCGCGATAGGTTCGCGTCATGCCACTCCTTTACGTGACCGACCTGGCGTACCCGGCGCGCGGCCGCCGCTACGGCGACGAAGACGTCTTCCTCACCTCGCGCCTGCGCGAGCACTTCCCGCTGGCCCTGTGCCACCCGCTGGACGCGGAGGCCCTTCTGCCGAAGGGCTTCGACACGGTCGTCGTCCGCAACAGCGGCCCGGTCATCCACCACCAAGAGGCCTACGACTCCTTCCGCGCGGCCGCCCTCGCCGCCGGCACCCGGGTCTACAACCCGCTCACGGGCCGCGGCGACATGGCGGGCAAGCAGTACCTCCTCGACCTGACGAAGGCCGGCCATCCGGTCATCCCGACGATCGACGACCCGGCGGACCTGTCCCTCCTCCCCGCCTCCCCCTCGTACGCGGTGAAGCCGAAACAGGGCGCGGACTCGATCGGCCTGACCTTCACCCCGCACCCGGACTGCGCACCGGGAGAGTTCCTGATCCAGCCGCGCATCGACTTCGCGTACGAGGTGTCCTTCTACTTCGTGGACGACGCCTTCCAGTACGCCCTGTACGCCCCCGACCCGGACCGCCGCTGGGAGCTGACCCCCTACGAGCCCACCCCGGCGGACCTGGCCTTCGCCCGCACCTTCATCGACTGGAACACCCTCGACCACGGCATCCAGCGCGTGGACGCCTGCCGAGCTCCCTCGGGCGAGCTCCTCCTGGTCGAGCTGGAGGACCTGAACCCGTACCTCTCCCTGGACCTCCTCCCCACCGAGGTCCAGGACACCTTCATCACTTCCCTGGTCCGCTCGCTCCAAGGCTTCGGAGCCTGACGGCCAGGACCTCCTAGAGCTCGCTGGTGTCGAGGTCGATCCCGAACGGCTCCGGGAGCCGGACCGGGGTCCCGAAGGGGTGAGGGCGTTCCGGTTACAAGACCGTTGAGCGCAAAGGCTTCGACGCCGCGCTGGCGGCCGTCACGGCGGGCGTCGTCGGCACGCTGATCGTCTGGAAACTGGACCGTCTGTCCCGCAAGGGCAGCGGCCAGGTGGGCAAGGTGCTGGACGACATCGAGGAGGCCGGCGGCCGTCTCGTCTCAGTCGTGGACGGCCTCGACACCTCGAATGACTCCGCGCGCATGGTCGTCGCGATGCTTGCTGAGCTCGCCCGGTCCGAGTCGAAGAATCTCGGCACGCGTGTAGGGCATGCGAAGCGCTACCTCCGCAGCAAGGGGCAGTGGATCGGCGGACAGCCCCCGTACGGGCTGCTCATCGACGCGAAGACCAAGAAGCTGGTCCACGACCCGGAGCACGCTGTCTACGCCCGTTTGATCGCGGATGAAGCGCTCGCCGGGGCATCGTTGGTTCAAGATTGCCCGACTCCTCAACGAGTACGAGATCCTCTCGCCCAGGGGCGGGCAGTGGAACGCGGCCAGCATCATGCAGCTCCTGCGTTCACCGGCCTTCGCTGGTCTGATGCCGGAGACCGAGACCGTTGAGACGGACGACGGCGAGCGGAAGTACACGGGCAGGGTCTTTCCGTACCGAGATCCCGAGACACTCGACACGATTGAGATCGGCGAGGGGATCATCACGGTCGGAGAGCGCGAACGGATCATCCGAACGCTGGAATCCAGAACGTTCGTGCACGCGGGAAAGCGGCGCCCGAAGCCCGAGGGGACGGCGCTGCTCACAGGACTTGTCTACTGCGCGGTTCTTCGCGAAACGAGATGCGCTCACCGCGGAGATCCAGGACGAGGAGCCCGTCTGGCTGATCTGGAGGATGCACGCTACGTGCGTGGTGAGTTCAGTGGCGCGGCAGCCGTGGAACGCTACAACCGGCTTTCAGAGCGCCTGAGGGGACGTGTCGACGGCCTCCGCGGCGATCTCCACAGGCTCCCCATGCCGTCCGTGGACGTGTCTCCGATGCTCGATGGCGTCACTCTGCGCGAGGCATGGACGGACGCGACGAACGAGGACCGGCGCGAACGGCTGTCGCTCGCCATAGACCGCGTTGAGGTGAACAAGGGAGTGCGCGGGCAGCGCATCATCCCCGAGCAACGCATCCAGATCCATTGGGCAGAGCCGGCGGGAACCGACACTCCTACCTGACCACGGCAAGCGCGCAGCGGACAGGAGTGACGAAATGACGGAATGACGCTCTCGCCCGGTTACCTCTGGTCCCCCGGACTGCCAGCCGTGGTGGAGCGTATGCCCTGAGCAGGCGTTTCGTACGGGCGTGATCCTGCGTTCACAGGTGGATGGCAAGCTTGAAGGATGAACGATGCTGCCCCGGCGCTCACCCCCGCGCCCGCGCCCCGCCGACGTGCCCGTGTCCGTGCCCCCGAGCTGATCGGCAAGGGCGGCTGGCTGAACACCGGTGGTAAAGAGCTCACCCTCGCCGACCTGCGAGGTAAGTGCGTTGTTGTAGATTTCTGGACCTTCTGCTGTGTGAACTGCCTGCACGTCCTCGACGAGTTGCGGGAGCTGGAGGAGAAGCACCGGGACACCGTCGTGATCATCGGCGTGCACTCGCCGAAGTTCGTGCACGAGGCCGAGCACTCCGCCGTCGTCGACGCCGTCGAGCGGTACGGGGTGCACCACCCGGTGCTCGACGATCCCGAGCTCGCCACCTGGAAGCAGTACGCCGTCCGCGCCTGGCCGACGCTCGTCGTCATCGACCCCGAGGGGTACGTCGTCGCGCAGCACGCCGGCGAGGGCCACGCGCACGCCATCGAGCGGCTCGTCGAGGAGCTGGAGGCCGAGCACGGGGCCAAGGGGACGCTGCGGCGCGGGGACGGGCCGTACGTGGCGCCCGAGCCGGTCGCGGGGGACCTGCGGTTCCCCGGGAAGGCGCTCGTGCTGCCCTCCGGGAACCTGCTCGTCTCCGATACGACGCGCCACCAGCTGGTGGAGCTGGCCGCCGACGGGGAGAGCGTCGTACGGCGCGTCGGCAGCGGCGTGCGCGGGTTCACCGCCGAGAGCTTCAGCGAGCCGCAGGGGCTCGCCCTGCTGCCCGACGGGACCGTGGTCGTCGCCGACACCGTCAATCACGCGCTGCGCCGCTTCGACCCCGCGACCGGGGCCGTGGAGACCGTCGCCGGGACCGGCCGCCAGTGGTGGCAGGGGTCACCGACCTCCGGGCCGGCCCTTGGGGTGGACCTGTCCTCGCCGTGGGACGTGGCCTGGTGGCGGGGCAAGGTGTGGATCGCCATGGCGGGCGTCCACCAGCTGTGGACGTGGGACCCGGAGGCGGGGACCGTGGAGCTCGCCGCCGGGACGACCAACGAGGGGCTGCACGACGGGCCGGCCGCCGGGGCCTGGTTCGCCCAGCCGTCCGGGCTCGCGGCCACGCAGAACCGGCTGTGGATCGCCGACTCCGAGACCAGTTCGGTCCGGTACGTCCACCCCGTCGACGGGGGCTACGCGATCACCACCGCCGTCGGGTCCGGCCTCTTCGACTTCGGCCACCGCGACGGCGACGCCGCCCAGGCGCTGCTCCAGCACCCGCTGGGGGTCACCGCGCTGCCCGACGGCTCGGTCGCGGTGTGCGACACGTACAACCACGCCCTGCGGCGCTACGACCCCGCCACCGGGCAGGTGACCACCCTCGCCACCGACCTGCGCGAGCCCAGCGACGCCGTGCTCGTCGGGGACGACATCGTCGTCGTCGAGTCCGCCCGGCACCGGCTGACCCGGCTGCGGCTCCCCGAGGAAGCCGTACGGGTGGACGCGGTCGCCCACCGCACGCAGCGGGCCGCCACCGAGGTGGCCCCCGGCACGCTCCGCCTCGACATCGTCTTCCGGGCGCCGTCCGGGCAGAAGCTCGACACCCGCTACGGGCCCTCGACCCGGCTGCTGGTCTCCTCGACCCCGCCCGGACTGCTGGCGGCCGGGGACGGGGCCGGGACCGACCTGTTCCGGGAGCTCGCGCTGAACCCCGACGTCACCGAGGGGGTCCTGCACGTCTCCGCGATGGCCGCGTCCTGCGACGACGACCCGGAGAACGAGTACCCCGCCTGCCACGTCCACCAGCAGGACTGGGGGGTGCCGGTACGGATCACCCCGCAGGGTGTCGCCCGGCTCCCCCTCGTCCTCGCCGGCATGGACGACTGAGCCCCGGCCGCAGCCGGCCGCGCGGACGGCCTAACTCTCCAGGAACGCCACCATCGTGTTGGCCAGGAGGTACGGGTCGTCCGCGCCGCACAGTTCGCGGGCGCTGTGCATCGACAGGATGGCCACGCCGATGTCCACGGTCTGGATGCCGTGGCGGGCGGCGGTGATCGGGCCGATCGTCGTGCCGCACGGCATCGAGTTGTTGGAGACGAAGGTCTGCCACGGCACGCCGGCCCGCTCGCAGGCGTTCACGAACACCGCCCGCCCGCTGCCGTCCGTCGCGTACCGCTGGTTGACGTTGACCTTGAGGATCGGGCCGCCGTTGGCGCGCGGGTGGTGCGAGGGGTCGTGCCGCTCCGCGTAGTTGGGGTGCACGGCGTGGCCGGTGTCCGAGGAGAGGCAGATGGCACCGGCGAAGGCCCGCGCGCGGTCCTCGTAGGTGCCGCCGCGCGAGAAGACTGAACGTTCCAGCACGTTGCCCAGCAGCGGCCCGTCCGCGCCGGTGTCCGACTGCGAGCCGTTCTCCTCGTGGTCGAAGGCGGCCAGTACGGGGATGTGGTCGAGCTTCTCGGCGGCCGAGGCCGCCGCCAGCGCGACGACGCCCGCGTGCACGGACAGCAGGTTGTCCATGCGCGGGCCGGCCAGCAGCTCGCGGTCGCGGCCCAGGTAGGCGGGCGGCTCGATCGAGTGGACCATCAGGTCCCAGCCGGCGACGGAGCCGCGCTCCAGTTCTTCCTCGTCCTCCAGGAAGGCGATCAGGTCGCCCTCGTGGACATCGCCCAGGCCCCAGATCGGCTGCATGTGGCGCTGCTTGTCGAGCTTGAGCCCGTCGGTGTTCACCGACCGGTCCAGGTGGACGGCGAGTTGGGGCACGCGCATCAGCGCGCGGTCGATGTTGACGAGCCGGTCGGTCCCGTCGTGCAGGGTCAACCGCCCGGCCAGGCCCAGGTCCCGGTCGAGCCAGGTGTTGAGCAGGGTGCCGCCGTAGATCTCCACGGCGATCTGCCGCCAGCCCTGCGAGCCGGTGTCGGGCAGCGGCTTGACGCGGAGGTTGGGGGAGTCGGTGTGCGCGCCGACGATCCGGAACGGGGTGTGCGGGGCAGCGCCTTCGGGCACGTACCAGGCGATGATCGCGCCGCCGCGGAGTACGAACTTGCCCCCGGTGCTCGCGTCCCAGGCGTCCGTCTCGGCCAACTGCCTGAATCCGGCCTTCTCCAGCCGCTCGGCCGCGTTGGCCACGGCGTGGTACTGCGACGGACTCGCCGTCAGGAAGGTCATCAGGTCGTCGGTGTGGCCGCGGTCGAAGCGGGCGGCGGGAGAGCTCATGTGGTTCACCTTAACGACGGTCGTGTTCGTCATGGCCGGACTGCGGCGGATGGCCGGAGGAAGGGGAACGGGAGGGGTGTGGCCCGGACCCCGGGGCCGAGCGGCCCCGGGGAAGAGGGGCACGTCTCCGCGCCGCACTTCCCCGAGGCCGCTTGTCAGCCCGGCGGACGCTCGAAGCGGCGCTGCAGCTGTCTGCGCTCGCCCCGGCGGATGCGCGGGAGCATCTCCGGGGTCTGCGCGGAGCGCTGTGCGCGTCTTTTGCGTCCGGCGCAGAAGATACAGGCCTCACCCGGTGGTGCGTCGGGATCGATGGGCGCACCGGGGTGCTCGGAGCAGCCGGAGGCGTTGCGCGGCCGGGACAGTTCGCGGGCCACGATGAAGGCGCGGTGCAGGTCGTCGGCCATCGCGACGAAGTCCTCGGGCGGCGATCCCAGGCTCAGGTGGAAGCGCCGGTCCTCGACCGCGCGCAGGCGCTCGCGCAGCGCCTGGAGCGTGTACGGGGGGTCGGGCACGGGGTAGCCCAGCCGGCGCTGCTCCCCGGCGGGCGGGGCGGCGGCGGCCGCCCGGGCGCCCTGGGCGCGCATGCCCAGGCGCCGCCGGTCGTTGCAGATGAGGCAGCGGCCCCAGCCCTCGGGCGCCTCGGGGTCCAGCGCGCCGTTGGGGTGCTCCGGACAGCCGGTGTAGCTCTTGGCGGGCGCGAGCCCGGAGGCGGTCTGGAAGGCGGTGTAGAGGGCGTCGGCGACGGACTCGTACTCGGTGGGGTGGGCACCGTCGTAGAGCTCTTTGAGGTGGTCGCCGAGGCTGCCCACGGCGGACTGCAGCTCCTTGAGGGCATAGGGCCGCCCCGTCGGGACGGAGTACCCCCTGCTGCCGCGCTGCTGCTCCTGTGGACTCATACCCCCGAGCGTCCCACGAAGCACCGACAACCCGGGAACCCCGCAGCCCACAGGCGGTACGGGGCCCCTCGGTGGCCGTCGGAGCGCCCCTTGACCGCGCCCGCCCCGGCGCACGCCGACGGCCGGGCCCCCGTGCGGAGGACCCGGCCGTCGGCGCGTACGTACACCGCGTACAGCTGTGGGATGGGGAGGACGGGGCCTAGAAGGCGGCCTCGTCGAGCTCCATCAGGGTGTTGTCGACGCTCTCGGCGAGCGCGCGGGCGACCGAGACGCCGGGCAGGACCTGGGCGGCGAAGAACTTCGCCGCCGCGATCTTGCCGGTGTAGAACGGCACGTCCTTGGGGGAGGCGGTCGGCAGCTTCTCGGCGGCCACGGCCGCGCCCTTGAGGAGCAGGTAGCCGACGACCACGTCACCGGAGGCCATGAGCAGGCGGGTGGTGTTCTGGCCGACCTTGTAGATGTTCTTGACGTCCTCGCCGGTGGCGGTGAGGTCGACGATCATCTGGCCGACGATGGCCTCCAGGTCGACGGCCGCCTTGGCGAGCGCGTCGCGGGCCGGGGCGAGGTCCTCGCCGCCGGGGCCCTCGGCCAGGAACTTCTTGAACGTCTCGGAGAGGACGTTCAGGGCGGCGCCCTGGTCGCGGACGATCTTCCGGAAGAAGAAGTCCTGGCCCTGGATGGCCGTGGTGCCCTCGTAGAGGGTGTCGATCTTGGCGTCGCGGATGTACTGCTCGATCGGGTATTCCTGCAGGTAACCGGAACCGCCGAAGGTCTGGAGCGACTGCGCGAGCTGCTCGTAGGACTTCTCGGAGCCGTAGCCCTTCACGATCGGCAGGAGCAGGTCGTTCAGACCCACGAGGGACTTGGTGTCCTCGCCGGCGGCCTGCTTGACCTGGATCTCGTCCTGGATGGACGCGGTGTACAGGACCAGGGCGCGCATGCCCTCGGCGTACGCCTTCTGCGTCATGAGCGAGCGGCGCACGTCGGGGTGGTGCGTGATGGTGACCTTGGGGGCCGCCTTGTCCATGAACTCGGCCAGGTCCGGGCCCTGCACGCGCTCCTTGGCGTACTCCAGCGCGTTCAGGTAGCCGGTCGACAGGGTCGCGATGGCCTTCGTGCCGACCATCATCCGGGCGAACTCGATGATCATGAACATCTGGCGGATGCCGTCGTGCTTGTCACCGATCAGCCAGCCCTTGGCGGGGTGCTGGTCGCCGAAGGTCATCTCGCACGTGTTGGAGGCCTTGAGGCCCATCTTGTGCTCGACGTTCGTCGCGTAGACGCCGTTGCGCTCGCCCAGCTCGCCGGTCTCCCAGTCGAAGTGGAACTTCGGGACCAGGAAGAGGGACAGGCCCTTCGTGCCCGGGCCGTGGCCCTCGGGGCGCGCGAGGACGTAGTGGAGGATGTTCTCCTCCATGTCGTGCTCACCGGACGTGATGAAGCGCTTGACGCCCTCGATGTGCCAGGAGCCGTCCGCCTGCTCGACCGCCTTGGTGCGGCCGGCGCCGACGTCCGAGCCGGCGTCCGGCTCGGTGAGGACCATGGTGGAGCCCCAGCGCTTCTCGACCGCGAGCGCGGCGATCTTCTTCTGTACCTCGTTGCCCTCTTCGAAGAGGACGCCGGCGAACGCCGGGCCGGAGGAGTACATCCAGACGGCCGGGTTCGCACCCAGGATCGTCTCGGCGAAGGCCCAGATGAGCGAGCGGGGCGAGGTGGTGCCGCCGATCTCCTCGGGCAGGCCCAGGCGCCAGTACTCGGAGTCCATGAAGGCCTTGTAGCTCTTCTTGAAGGACGCCGGGACGGGCGCGGTGTTCGTGGTGGGGTCGAAGACCGGCGGGTTGCGGTCCGCGTCCTCGAAGGAGGCGGCCAGCTCGTTCTCGGAGAGCTTGGTGATCTCGCTGAGGATGGTCTTGGCGGTCTCGGTGTCCATCTCACCGAACGGTCCGGTGCCGTACAGCTTGTCGCGCCCGAGCACCTCGAAGAGGTTGAACTCGATGTCGCGGAGATTCGACTTGTAGTGCCCCATGGCGACGGCTCCGTTAAGGCTCGGTGAGAGTGGTTCTTCGTGCATACCAATCGGTAACGTAATGATGCTACCCGCCGGTAATAACGGCAACCCTTCCGGTCGGACTGTGACCAGGGTCAAGTTCGAGCTCACACCAGACGGTCTTCCCGCCGGCCCCTTCGGGCCGGACGCCCCATTCCAGCGCCACGGCGGCCAGCAGCGCCAGCCCCCGCCCGCACTCCTCGGTGTCGGCCGCCTGCCGGAGTACGGGTTCCCGCGGATCGGGGTCGGTGAGCTCGACCCGCGTACGGGCTGCCCTTCCGGTGATCCGCAGCGTGACGGGCGTGCCGGGGCCGAGGTGGGCGAGCGCGTTGGTGAGCAGCTCGCTCACACAGAGCTCCGTGTCGGCGGACGCCCCGGGTCCGAGATGCTCCCGCACTGCGTGGCGGGCGAGGGGTACGGCGCCGGGGGTGGCGAGCAGCCGGATGGTGAGGCCGGTCACGGCATGGCCAGGGCGTCGGCGAGGCGCTGCGCGGTGGCGGCGTTGCAGTTGCCGAGGGTGATGAGGGGGGTGGAGCTGTAGCGCCCGGCGTAGGAGAGGAGCTGGAGGTCGAGGGAGGGGAGCGTGATCCCGTGGCCCGCGAGGGCGGCGCGGAGGTTTTCGAGGGCCGTGGTCGCCTCGCGGTCGTGGGGGTGGTCGCTCATGGCGGATTCCTTCGCAGCGGGGAGTGACGAACTGCTCACAGGCTGGCGTGCCCCGGCGTAGCGTGGGAAGAGTTTCGAGTCCACAGTGCGAAGTGTGGAAGGCAGGCTCCGAGGATGGCCGCGAGCAAGGACATTGACGGCTCGGTGAGCGTGCCGGCCTTCTACGGCAAGGAGTTGCGCTGGCGGCGCGAGGGGGCGGGGCTCACGCTCCAACAGGCCGTCGAGGGCAGCTTCTACGGGGTCAGCTACCTGAGCGAGATCGAGCACGGTCGGCGGCGCATGCCTCTGGACCTGGCGCAGCACGTGGACCGGGTCCTGAGGGCGGACGGGTTCTTCGAGCGCCGGTGCGAGGACGTGCGCAAGGCGCGGACCATCGGTCAGGCCAAGTATGCCGAGAGGGTTCTGGAGGCTGAGCAGCTGGCGGAAACGATCGATGAGTGGTGCCCGATTGTGCTTCCGGGCGTACTGCAGACCGAGGCGTACATGCGGGCGCTCTTCCGGGCGGAACGCCCCCTGGAGCCTTTGGACGAGACCGACGTGAAGGTCAACGCCCGATTGGGGCGGGCACGTCTCTTCGAGGACGACCAGAGGGCGGCGGAGTACTGGGTGATCCTCCATGAATCGCTGCTACGGCTGCCGGTGCTTCCGCCGGAAGGGATGGCGGACCAGCTCGACCGCGTCACCACCCTGGGGCGGCGGCGGCGAGTCGTTCCACAGATCCTTCCGTGGAACGCTGGAGCGCATCCCTTCATGTCGGCCGGTACCGTCCTCATCTTGACCTTCGGTGACGCTCCTCCGCTCGTCTATACGGAGTCTCTGCACAGCGGTGTCACCATCGATGATCCGGCCATCGTGAAGCGCTACCGAAGGTCGTACGATCTTTTGAGGGCTGCCGCGCTGCCGCCAGAGGTGTCCCTCGCCATGATCGAGGCGGCCGCAGAGGACTTCCGAAATGGCAAACAGACACGTTGACTTGAGCTCTGCGCGCTGGCGCAAGAGCAGTTACAGCAATACCGACGGCGGAGTGTGCGTCGAGGTCGCTGACGGCCTGGTCGGGATCGTCCCGGTCCGGGATTCCAAGGTGCAGGACGGGCCCGTCCTGGTGATCGGGGCCACCGCATGGGCGGGCTTCGTCGAGGGGCTGAAGGGCCACTGACCGGAACTCGTCGTCCCGGCGGGCCACGCCATCGGTAGGCTTCGGTCCATGTACGGCTACGACCAGAACGTGAGCGCAGGGCAGCAGCAGCAATACGCGCAGCCCCAGCAGGGCTACGCGCCGCCGCTGTACCCCGAGCCCTCGCCGCCCTCCCTCGCGGACGCGGTGCGCGCCTTCACGACCGGGTCGCTGTCCGCCGAGGACTTCCAGCAGATCTTCGCCTCCTCGAAGGTCTACTGCCCGCGCGGCGAGACCCCGGGCTTCCTGGCGCTGCACAACACGCAGCAGCCGGTCATCCCGATGTTCACCACGCTCAAGGAGCTCCGCCGGTACGCCGGCAAGGAGTCCAAGTACTTCGTGATCACCGGCGCCGAGGTGATCGACCTGCTGCCCACCGGCTACGGCTTCGTCCTCGACATGGAGGGCGACCACCGGATGGTCTTCGACGCGAAGGCGGTCGAGCAGATGGTCGACTACGCCATGCGCCGCATGTACGGCTGACCACCGACGGCACGGGGGCGGACATGCTGCGCGTGCACTTCGAGGCCGAGGACCTCTTCAACGTCACCTTCGCGAGCGAGCCGCTGCCCCTCGTGGAGCTGGCCCTCGCGCTCGTCGCCGCGCAGCGCACGGACGAGCAGGCGGTTTTCGGCCGTTGGCGCAGCCTCGCAGCCCAGCAGCTGCCGGGCCGGGTGCGGCCGCTGTTCGACCTGCTGCGGCCCGACGGGGACAACCCGCACTTCGTGGAGCCGTACGCGCGCAGCCTGGAGGAGGGCCTCACCGTCATCCGGGACCGGGTGCCCTTCCTCACCCCCGAGGGGCTGACCCGCGCCGCCACCCGCGCACCCGGCTCCCCGTCGTGGCTGCGTGCCCTCTGGAGCCAGGACCGGGAGGCCTGGGACCAGCTGGACACCGCGATCCGGTCCGCGTACGAGGTGCTCATCGCCCCGCAGTGGCCGCGGATCCGCCAGTCCTTCCAGGCGGACGTGGCCTGGCGGACCCGGCTGCTGGCCGCCCACGGGATCAAGGCCTGCCTGGCGAGCACGCACCCCGCGGCCGACTGGTCGGGCACCGTCTTCGAGGTGGGCCGGCCGCCGGACTACGAGGTCCGGCTCGGCGGGCGCGGGCTGGTGCTGATGCCCTCGCCGTTCTGGACGGGCCGCCCGCTGCTGGACGACCACCCGGACGGGACGTACGTACTCCTCTACCCCGCGATGACCCCGCTGCCGCTGGTGTCCCCGGAGCGGGCGGACGGCGCGCTGGACGCGCTGCTGGGGCGGACGCGGGCAGCCGTCCTCCAGCTGCTGATCCAGCAGCGGACCACGTCCGAGCTGGCCCGGGACCTCGACATCAGCCTGCCCTCGGTCTCGGAGCACACCCGCACCCTGCGCGCGGCCGGCCTGATCACCACGGCCCGCGACGGCAAGGCGGTCCTGCACTCCGCGACGGCGCTGGGCGTGGACCTCCTGCACAGCGGCGCCTGAGCGGACGGGCGGACGGGCTTCCTTTCGGCGCTGCCCGAAAGGATCGCGGCGGCGCGGGCCGCGTCCGAGAGTGGGTGCCGCGGGGAGCTGGAACACGGGGGGCTCCCCGCCTCATCCACCAGGAGGCATTGATGGCTCGTACGCGTACATCCATCCGCACGAAGGTCATGACGTCGGCGGTCGCGGGGGTGCTGGCGCTGGGCACGGGGGTCCTGGCGGCGGGCCCGGCGCAGGCGGCCGACTCCTTCGGCTGCCCGTCCGGCGCGGTCTGCATCTACCGGGGCACGAACTGGAACGAGCCGGTGCCGTGGAACCAGCGGTACACGACCCAGGGTGTGCACAAGCTCTACAACCAGGAGGGCCAGCACATCGTCTACAACAACCAGACGGGCGGCTGGACCGTGAAGCTGTGTCGCAACAGCAACGGCACCGACTGCCTGCCCAAGATGCGCCCGGGCGACGGCTGGCCCGAGAACCTGTCGCCGATCAACTCCATCGTGATCGCGACCTGGTAGCCGTGCGCCGGATCGCCAGGGCGGGGGCGGCGCTCGCGCTCGCCCTGGGAGCGGTGGCCACGGTCGGCGCGGTGGGGGCCGAGGCGGCCGTGCAGGTGCGGGGGTGCCCGGCGGGCACGGCGTGCCTCTACGGGGAGGGCGGGAGCTGGCCGGCGGGCCGCCCGTCGCTCGTGATGTACCCGGGCTCCACCTACTTCCCCTACCCGCAGATGGGGACCCTCCGGGTGCTCAACAACCGTGACGCCGGCCTCGTGCGGGTCTGCGGCCCGGTCACCGGCACTCCCGGCGGGTGTGTGGACGTCCTGCCCCACGGCTGGGTGGACGTCGTGGCGCCGACCATGATCGCCGTCATGATCTAGGATCGGTACGGGTACGCCCGTCCCACCGCGCGGACCGCGCGGCAGGGGCGGGCGTACGCGTGTTTCCGGGCCGGGAATGCGGCGGGAGGGCGGGCTGTTCTGGCGGGTGGCAGAAAGTTCGGGTTTCAACTAAACTCGACGCCAGAAGGAGGTTCCGACCATGCCTGCAGTGACTGTGGAGAACCCGTTGACGCTCCCGCGCGTCGCGGAGCCCGCCCAGGAGACGACGACCGCCCGCAAGGTGCTGGCCGTCACGACCGCCCCGGGGGGTTTCGAGGGCGAGGGATTCCCGGTACGACGCGCGTTCGCCGGGATCAACTACCAGTACCTCGACCCGTTCATCATGATGGACCAGATGGGTGAGGTGGAGTACGCGCCGGGCGAGCCCAAGGGCACCCCCTGGCACCCCCACCGCGGCTTCGAGACCGTCACCTACCTGATCGACGGAACCTTCGTCCACCAGGACAGCAACGGCGGCGGCGGAGTCATCAACGGCGGCGACACCCAGTGGATGACCGCCGGGTCCGGCCTCCTGCACATCGAGGCCCCGCCGGAGGCCCTCGTCGTGTCCGGCGGGCTCTTCCACGGCCTCCAGCTGTGGGTGAACCTCCCGGCCTCCGACAAGATGATGCCCCCGCGCTACCAGGACATCGGCGGCGGCCAGGTCCAGCTGCTCTCCACCCCGGACGGCGGCGCCCTGCTCCGGGTGATCGCCGGCGAGCTGGACGGCCACCAGGGCCCCGGCATCACCCACACCCCGATCACGATGATCCACGCGACGGTCACCCCCGGCGCGCGGCTCACCCTCCCCTGGCGCGAGGACTTCAACGCCCTGGCGTACGTACTGGCCGGGCGCGGCTCGGTCGGCGAGGACCGCAGGCCGATCCACACCGGGCAGACCGCGGTCTTCGGCGAGGGCGGCTCGCTGACCCTGCGGGCGGACGAGGCCCAGGACTCCAACGCCCCGGACCTGGAGATCGTCCTGCTCGGCGGACGTCCGATCCGGGAGCCGATGGCGCACTACGGGCCGTTCGTGATGAACAGCAAGCACGAGCTGCAGCAGGCGTTCGACGACTTCCAGGCCGGCCGCCTGGGCCGCATCCCCACCACCGCCCGCACCGGCCTCGGCCACCGCGGCACGGGCGAGGCGGCGCAGGACTGACACACCGGCCGGGCCGGGCCCGACCGGGCCCGACCGGCTGCCGGCCCCGGCCGGTGGCCCGGCCGGTTGCGGCTTCAGCTCCGCAGCAGCCAGATGGCCTGCACGGCGAATATCGCGTGGGCGAGCACGCACCAGACCCACGCCCGGGGACTTCTTCGGGGTCCACGGCGGATCGTGGTCACCCAGCCCGCCGCCAGCAGGACCGCGGACAGTGCGCAGAACGCCCAGGCGAGGGCGAGCCATGTCGGGGAATGCCCGGTGAACTGCCGGATGGCCGCGACGGGGGCCAGCGACAGCAGGGGCAGCGTCCACGCGGCTTCGCCGGCGCCGGTACCGGTGCGGGTGCGTTCGTGGCGGTCGGACGTGGTGTCGGTCATCGGGGGTCCTCTGTCTTCGTCGTCCGTGCGGGGAAGTCTGGCCGGATCAGGCCGGTCAGCTTGTCCGGGTTGACCTGGAAGCGGAGGTTGCGCAGGAGGTCGTCCTCCAGGTCGAAGGTGAGCGCGCCCACGGGCGCGTCCGCCAGCAGGCACAGGACGCCGAGCTCGCCGTTGACGACGGCCGTGGTGACGGCGGCGCCCGCCGTCTTCGCCTGCGCCATGACCCGCAGCAGCCAGCGGGCCACCTGGGTGGGGCCGTGCAGCGGGTGGTGGGAGGCGGTGACCTTGCCGCCGCCGTCCGACCACGCCGTGACCTCGGGGGCGAGCAGCTCCATGACGGCGTTCAGGTCGCCGCCGGCGCAGGCGTCCATGAACCGCGCGGTGACCTCCCGGCGCCGGGCGCCGTCGGTGTCGAAGCGCGGCCGGCGGGCCTGTACGTGGGCGCGCGCCCGGTGCGAGATCTGCCGGACCGTGGCCTCCGGCCGGTCCAGGAACCCGGCTATCTCCCCGTGGGCGTACCCGAACACCTCGTGCAGCACGAACACCACGCGCTCCGCGGGGGACAGGGTCTCCAGCACGACCAGCATCGCCGTCGAGACGCTCTCGGCCAGCTCGCTGCCCTCCGCGATGTCGGGCGAGGCCGCCAACGGTTCCGGCAGCCACGGGCCGACGTACTCCTCGCGCGTGGCCCGCGCCGAGGTCAGCCGGTTCAGGGACAGGTTGGTCACCGTCCGGACCAGGTAGGCCTTCGGGTGGCGCACCCCGGTGCGGTCCGCCCTGTTCCAGGTGAGCCAGGCGTCCTGGACCACGTCCTCCGCGTCGGTGACCGTCCCCAGCATCCGGTAGGCGGTGGCGAACAGCAGCCGCCGGTGCTCGGTGAAGGGGTCCTGCTCCGGGTCAGTCGTGATCGTCATGGGCATATCGTGCCGAACCGCACCCGCCCGTGACGGGCATCCACCGTCAACCGGCCGGCCGGGCGGGGTCAACCGGCCATCGCGGCGAGGCCCTCGGCGCAGGACGCGTACCGCGGGGTCCAGCCCAGCTCGGCCGCGGCCTTCGCGTTGGAGAGCCGCAGGCTGGTGGTGAACATCTTGTGCGCGTACGGCATCGGCCGGGTCAGCCAGGCCGGGACCGCGACCGGCCGGGGGGCGCCGAACGCGGCGGCGACCGCGCTCACGTGCGCGCCGAAGCCCGTCGGGGTGTCGTCCACGATGTTGTACGCCTGCCCCGGCCGCCCGCCCCCGACCGCCAGCGCCACCGCGCGCGCCGCGTCCCGCAGCTGGACCCACGGCAGCACCCGGCCCCGGTCGGCGACCGCCGGGAGCGCGCGCCTGCGCAGCGGTGCCAGCAGCGCCTCGGTGCCGCCGGGCCCGTAGAACAGGCCGAACCGCAGCGCTACGCCCTCGATCCCGTCGGCCGCCAGGACCGTCTCCTCCTTGTACCGCATGGCGTCCACGTGCCGCTGGGAGTGCGCGTCCAGGCCGGTCGGGCCGAAGACGTCCTCCTCCGTGACCACGCGGTCGCCGAAGTCGCGGTAGCCGTAGCCGAACGCCATCGACTCGGCGATCACCCGCCGGGCTCCGACCGCCCGGGCCGCCTCAAGCAGGTGGGCGGTCCCCGCCACCCGCAGCGCGTCGGTCGCGGTCATGTCCCGGTGCCGCATCGGCGTCCTGGCGAGCGCGGTGGCCGCGTGCACGACCGTGTCGACCTCCAGCCCGTCCACGGCCCGCAGCAGGCCCTCCCGGTCCATCAGGTCCGCCACCACCGCGTTCCCGGCGCCCCGTCCCAGACCCAGGACGGTGTGGCCCGCCGCGGTGAGCTCCTCGGCGATGTGGCGCCCGAAGACCCCGCTCGCCCCTGCCAGCAGCACGCTCTTGGTGTGAGTCATGCCCATGGGACAAGCGGGCGCCGCGGAACGTGACACCCGGCGGCGCGGCGTGGCCCAGGACACCAGGTGGCCGGGCGGGGCGGGGCGGGGCGTCAGGCGGTCGGGGGGACCTGCGCCGGACCCGTCTCGTACCGGGTGCGCAGTTCGGAGATGATCCCGAAGACGGCCGCGGTCAGCGGCACGGCGAGCAGCATCCCCAGGATGCCGGCGACGCTCGCCCCGGCGGTGATCGCGAGCATGACCACCGCCGGATGCATCTGCACCGTGCGGCTCTGCACCAGGGGCTGGAGCACGTACCCCTCGATCATCTGGACCGCCAGCACCAGGCCCAGCGCCCACAGGCCGATCACCCAGCCCCGGTCGGCGAGGGCGACGAGGACCGCCACGGCGCCGGAGAGGAAGGCGCCGAGGTAGGGGATGTAGGCGGTGACGAACACCAGGGCGGCCAGGCCCACGGCGCCCGGCACGTCCAGGACCAGCAGGCCCGCGCCGATCAGCACGGCGTCGACCAGGGCCACGAAGGTGGTCCCGCGCATGAAGCCCTCGACGGCCCCGTAGGCGCGCCGCCCCATCGCCTCCATCGGGTCGCCCGCGCTGCTCGGCACCATGGAGCGCAGCGTTCCCACGGCCCGGTGGGAGTCGCGGAGGAAGAAGAAGATCAGGACCAGGGCCAGCAGGGCCGTCGCGATCATCGTCCCGACCACGCTGAGCCCCGCGACCACGCCGGAGGCGGCCGTGCCGCCGAACTTGGTGAGCAGGTCCTTGGAGTTCTCGGCGATGTCCTCGACGGAGGTCCCGAGCGCCCCGAAGTGGTCCGCGAGGCCCTTGCCGGCCCGCTTCAGGGAGTCGATGATCTGGTCGCCGGTCTCGATGAGCGCGAGGACGACGACGTACGAGGCCCCGCCGACCACCGCGACCACGGCCAGGCAGGTGAGGGCCGCGGCGAGCGAGCGGTTGACCTTCATGCCGACCAGCCGCCGGTGCAGCGGCCCGAGCAGGGCCGTGCCGAGCACGGCGAGCAGGACGGGCGTGACGACCGTCCTAAAGACGGTGCACAGCCATACGAAGAGGGCCAGCACGGCGGCGACGAGGAGGACGACGAGGCACCAGGCGGCGACTCGGCGCACGGGCTCGGGCAGCAGGGAAGTCGGCACGGCTGTATCCAAGCACGGCGGGGGCCCGCCGCCCGGGGCTCAGTCCAGCGGGTCGGAATCGGGTTTCGAGCGCTCCACCAGCTCGAACCAGGTGGACTTGCCCTCGCCGCGCGGGTCGACGCCCCAGAGGTCCGCCAGCATCTCCAGCAGGAGCACGCCCCGCCCGCTCGACGCCATCTCACCCGGCTGCCGCTTGTGCGGCAGCTCGTCGGAGGCGTCCGCCACCTCCACCCGCAGCCGGCGCGAGCCGAGCTCGCCGACCGCCTGCGCCATCAGCAGCGCGTCCCCGTCCGTGTGGACCAGTACGTTCGTCACCATTTCGGAGACCATCAGCACCGCCGCGTCGACCTGCTCCGCGTCCGCCCAGTCGTGCAGCAGCTCCCGGATCTGCTGGCGCACGCCCGCGACCCGCTCCGGCTCCGCCTGCGCGACGGTGAGCATGGTGCGCCGGGCCGGGCGCGAAGGGTGCAGCAGCGGGCTCTCGCAGCCGCAGCCCGCGCCCTCGCGGCACAGCAGGACCACGGCTATGTCGTCCTCGCGCCGGTCGGCCAGCGGTCCGGTGGTGTGGTGCGAGGACGGGCCGTGGACCGCCTGGACCAGCAGGTCCGCGAGTCTTTCGAGGTGCTGGGTCTCCAGGTGGCCGGGACCGGAGTCCTGCGGATCGGGGGTCTCCGACTCCAGGATCGCCCGCAGCCGCGCCCAGCCCGTGTCGAGGTCGTGCCCGCCCGTCTCGATGAGCCCGTCGGTGCACAGCATCATCGTCTCGCCGGGCTCCAGGGTGAAGCGCGTCGTCGGATAGTCGGTGTCCGGCACGATGCCCAGCGGCAGTCCGCCCGCCGTGGGCCGCATCAGGACCGTGCCGTCCGTCATCCGGATCGCCGGGTCGGGGTGCCCGGCGCGGGCCACCTCCAGCAGTCCGGTCTGCGGATCGCACTCCACGTACAGGCAGGTCGCGAAGCGCGGGCTCAGGAAGTCGGCGTCCTCGCCGGAGTCCGAGCCCGTGTCCTGCTCCGAGCACAGCCCCGCCAGGAAGCGGGAGGCCCGGGAGAGCACCGCGTCCGGCCGGTGGCCCTCCGAGGCGTACGCGCGCACCGCGATCCGCAGTTGGCCCATGAGCCCGGCCGCCCGGACGTCGTGGCCCTGCACGTCGCCGATGACCAGCGCGAACCGTCCCGACGGCAGCGGGATCATGTCGTACCAGTCGCCGCCGACCTGGAGCCCGCCGCCGGTCGGCACGTAGCGGGCGGCGATCGTCATGCCCGGGATCTCGGGGCCCAGCTGGGGCATCATCGACCGTTGCAGGCCGGTGGTGAGTTCCCGCTCGGATTCGGCCACACCGGCCCGCTGGAGGGCCTGCGCGAGCATCCGGGCCACGGTCGTCAGGACGGACCGCTCGTCGGGCGAGAAGGACACCGGGTGCTTGAACGCGGCCATCCAGGCGCCCATGGTCCGCCCGGCGACGATCAGCGGCAGGAAGGCCCAGGAGATCCGGTCGAAGCGCTGGGCGAGCGGCCAGGTGGCCGGGAAGCGCCGTTTGTAGTCCTCGGGGCTGGGGAGGTAGATCGCCCGGCCGGTACGGACGACCTCCGCGGCCGGATAGTCCGTGTCCACCGGCATGTCCGCGAAGGGACCCTCGTCCCCCACGTCGTGCCCGTGGTGCCCGATGATCGACAGCCGGGTGCCGGCCACGCCGAAGACGGCCAGCCCGTCGGGGATGAAGCCGGGCATCGACAGCGAGGCCGCCACCCGCAGCACCTCGGAGGTGGAGCGGGCCTCGGCCAGCGCCCGCCCGGCGTCGAGCAGGAACGCCTCGCGCGAGCGGCGCCAGTCGCCGGTGATCGGGGTGTGCACGGCCGTGGTGCCGGGCTGCGCCTCGGCGATCTCCTGGATGGTGCCGATCAGCTCGTAGTCGACGCGGCCGTCCGGGCTGCGGTTCTCCAGCGGCTTCGAGCGGCTCCGTACGGTGCGTAGCACCCGCCCGTCCTCGTCCATGATCCGCAGCCGGGCCTCGGCGAGGGTGCCCTCGGCGACCGCGAGGTTCACGATGCCGTTGATCTCGTTCCAGTCCACCGGGTGGAAGCGGGAGCGCACGGCGACCTCGGGCAGCGCGACGGGCTCGGCGGGCAGCCCGAGCAGCCGGGCGGCCTCGCCGTCGAGGGTGACCGTCCCGGAGGCGTTGTCCCATCGCCACAAACCGGTCGCGATGGCGGCCAGGACGTCCTCTGTGCGCACCCGGTCATCTTTACAGGTCATACCCGTGACGTGCCTGTTCACCACCCCGGTGCGGGCACGCCCGCACGGGGGTCCGCCCCGGACGGTAACCTTGGCACGGTTGAATCCACCCTGGTATCACGTAGAACTGGATGACTGATGCATCGGTACAGGTCCCACACGTGCGGCGAGCTTCGTGCCTCCGACGTCGCCTCCGACGTCCGGCTGAGTGGCTGGCTGCACAATCGTCGAGACCTGGGCGGCATCCTCTTCATCGATCTGCGTGACCACTACGGCATCACGCAGCTCGTCGCCCGTCCCGGCACCGCCGCGAACGAGGCGCTCAGCAGCGTCACCAAGGAGACCGTCGTCCGCATCGACGGCAAGGTCGTCTCCCGCGGCGCGGACAACGTCAACCCCGAGCTCGCCACCGGCGACGTCGAGGTCGAGGTCACCGCGGTCGAGGTGCTCGGCGCCTCCGCCCCGCTGCCCTTCACCATCAACACCGACGACGGGGTGAACGAGGAGCGGCGCCTGGAGTACCGCTTCCTCGACCTGCGCCGCGAGCGCATGCACCGCAACATCATGCTGCGCTCGGCCGTCATCGCCTCCATCCGCTCCAAGATGGTGGCCCTCGGCTTCAACGAGATGGCGACCCCGATCCTCACCGCGACCTCCCCCGAGGGCGCCCGTGACTTCGTGGTGCCGTCCCGCCTGAACCCGGGCAAGTTCTACGCGCTCCCGCAGGCGCCGCAGCAGTTCAAGCAGCTGCTGATGATCTCCGGCTTCGACCGGTACTTCCAGATCGCGCCCTGCTTCCGCGACGAGGACGCCCGTGCCGACCGCTCGCCGGGCGAGTTCTACCAGCTCGACGTCGAGATGTCCTTCGTCGAGCAGGAGGACGTCTTCCAGCCGATCGAGCGGCTGATGACGGAGATCTTCACCGAGTTCGGCAAGGGCCGCGCGGTCACCTCGCCCTTCCCGCGGATCCCGTTCCGCGAGTCGATGCTCAAGTACGGCAACGACAAGCCCGACCTGCGCTCCAAGCTGGAGCTCGTCGACATCACCGACGTGTTCGAGGGCTCGGAGTTCAAGGCGTTCGCCGGCAAGCACGTGCGTGCCCTGGCCGTCCCGGACACCGCCGGCCAGCCGCGCAAGTTCTTCGACGGCCTCGGCGAGTACGCGATCTCGCTGGGCGCCAAGGGCCTGGCCTGGGTCCGCGTGGGCGAGGACGGCGCGCTGACCGGCCCGATCGCCAAGTTCCTCACCGAGGAGAACGTCAAGGTCCTCACCGAGCGCCTCGGCCTGGCCGCCGGCCACGCCGTGTTCTTCGGCGCGGGCGAGTTCGACGAGGTCTCCAAGATCATGGCGGGCGTCCGCGTCGAGGCGTCCAAGCGCGCCGGGCAGTTCGAGGAGGACGTCTTCCGGTTCTGCTGGATCGTCGACTTCCCGATGTACGAGAAGGACGAGGAGACCGGCAAGATCGACTTCTCCCACAACCCGTTCTCCATGCCGCAGGGCGGCATGAAGGACCTGGAGGAGAAGGACCCGCTCGACATCCTGGCGTGGCAGTACGACATCGTCTGCAACGGCATCGAGCTGTCCTCCGGCGCCATCCGCAACCACGAGCCCGAGGTCATGCTGAAGGCCTTCGAGATCGCGGGCTACGAGGCGGAGACCGTCGAGCGCGAGTTCGCGGGCATGCTCCGCGCGTTCCGCCTCGGCGCCCCGCCGCACGGTGGCATCGCCCCGGGCGTCGACCGCATCGTGATGCTGCTGGCCGACGAGCCGAACATCCGCGAGACCATCGCCTTCCCGCTGAACGGCAACGCCCAGGACCTGATGATGGGCGCGCCCACCGTCCTGGAGGAGTCCCGCCTGCGCGAGCTGAACATCGCGCTGCGCAAGCCGGTGGAGACGAAGCCGGCCGACGCCAAGCCGGTCGCGGAGGCGGTCCACCCGGACGCCGCGCGCTAGGTCGTCCAGGTCTTCTTGCTCGACGAAGGGCCCGGGATCCGCATGGATCCCGGGCCCTTCGCGTGGTGCGTCGTGCGTGGTGCGTGGTGCGTCGTGCGGTGGGGACTAGAACGTCTCGAGGATGCCCTTGAGGAGGGCGGCAGAGGTCAGCTCGGTCGGCGCGGGGCCGGCGTGGAAGAAGCCGGCGTTCTCGGCGTCCAGCTTGCGCAGGAAGTCGAAGGCCTTGGCGTCGTGGTCGCCGAACGCGACGAACTGCCAGTGGATGCCGGGAGCGGTGGCGGCGGCCTCGACGAGGGCGGCCCTGGCGGGCTGCCGGTTGTCGGGAGCGCCGTCGGTCTGGAAGACGACCAGGGCCGGGCCCTCGCCGCCGTCCTTCTGGTAGCGCTCGACGACGGCCTCGACGGCGACGTGGTAGCTGGTGCGGCCCATCCGGCCGAGCTCCGCGTGGCGGGTCTCGACCCAGGCCTCGTCGTACGCGTCGAGGGCGAGGTCGGCGGTGCCGTCCACCTCGGTGGAGAAGAACACCGTGCGGACGGTGGCCTCGTCGTCGAGGTGCGCGGCGAGGGCGAGGACGTGGTCGGCGAGGTACTGGGCGCTGCCGTCCTTGTAGAACGGCCGCATCGAGCCCGACCGGTCGAGGACGAGGTACACCGTGGCCCGTGCCCCGGCCTTGCCCTTGGCCCGCAGCACCTGGCCGGCGGCCTTGTGGGCGGCGGCGAGCGGGGGCGCTTGCCGCTTGACGTCACCGAGCCCGCGCGCGGGGCCGTCGGCGTCGGCCTCCCCGGCTCCGGCGGCCGCGGCCGCCTCCTCGTCGTGGCCTTCGGCCACGGGCGCGGTGGCCTCCGCCTCCGGCTCGGCCTGGTCCGCAGTGGCGGCGTCGGCCGCGAGGGGCTCTGCCTCCGGGGCTGCGGCAGGGGTCTCGTCCTGCGCCTGTGCCTGCGGCGCGGTGGCGTCCGCGGCGGGCTCCGCTTCCGCGGTGACGGGTTCGGCGGCCGGGGCCGCCTCCTCGCCGTCCACGGCCACGGGTGCGGTGGCCTCGGCGGCCAGCTCGGCCTCGGCGGGGACTTCGTCCTGCGCCTGCGGCGCGGGCACGTCCACCGGGACCTGCTCGGGGAGCGCTTCCGGCTCCGCCTCGGCCTTGTCCGCAACAGCGGTGGCGGCCGTGTCGGGCTCCGCCGCCGGGGTGGCGGTATCGGCGGCCGGGGCCGCCTCCTCGTCGTGGCCTTCGGCCACGGGCGCGGTGGCCTCCGCCTCCGGCTCGGCCTGGTCCGCGACGGCGGCGTCGGCGGTGTCGGCCTCGGCGGCGGCAGCTGCCGGCTCCGGCTCGGCCTCAGCGACGGCAGCTGCCGGCTCCGGCTCGGCCTCGGCGGGGGCTTCGGTCTGCGCCTGCGGCGCGGTGGTGTCCGCCGCGGCGGGCTCGGCCTTGTCCGCAACGGCCTCGGCCTCGGCGGTTCTGCCCGCCGGCCTGATCGCGCTGCCGGGTGTCCACGCGCCGCGCTCGGACACCCGCTTCCCCGCCCCAGCACCCGCGGACGAGAGCCCCTGTCTCGTGGGCTGCAGGAGGTGTATAAGGGCCTGGTGCTGCGGGGGTCTGGGGTGTTGCCGCCTCCACAGGCCGGGCGCCCACCGCCAGGACCCCCGGCCTGTGGAGGCGGCAACACCCCAGACCCCCGCAGCACAGGACCGGCCTGCCGAGGCGAAGCCACGCCCGATCGGGCCGCTTCGTGAGGGCGAGCAGGTGCTGGCGGAGCTGAGGGGCCAGCTTCGGCGGTATGTCGTACTGCCCAGCGAGGACGCCTTCACGGCGGTGACCTTGTGGGTAGCGGCCACGCATCTGCAGACCGCTTGGCAGCATGCGCCGCGTCTGGCGGTGGTGGGTCCGGCGAAACGCTGCGGGAAGTCGCGGCTGCTGGATGTGGTCACGGAGACGGTCCACGATCCGCTGGTGACGGTGAACGCCTCGGCTGCCGCGATCTTCCGGTCGATCACCGAGACGCCGCCCACGCTGCTGGTCGATGAGGCCGACACGCTGTTCGGGTCGGCGAAGGTGGCCGAGAAGAACGAGGAGATGCGCGGCCTGCTGAACGCGGGCCATCAGCGCAACCGCCCGACCCTGCGCGTGTCCGGCCCGAACCATGAGGTGTCGAAGTTCCCCACCTTCGCCATGGCCGCGCTCGCCGGTATCGGTGACCTCCCCGACACGATCATGGACCGGTCGGTGGTGATCCGGATGCGGCGGCGCGGGCCGGGCGAGAAGGTCGCGGAGTTCCGCAGCGCCCGCGACATCCCCGCCCTCCACGCCCTGCGCGACCGCCTCGTGGCCTGGCTGGCCCCGCTCCACGCCGCGGCGATGGAGCTGGCGCCGCCGATGCCGGTGGAGGACCGCGCCGCCGATACGTGGGAGCCGCTGGTCGCCATCGCCGACCTCGCGGGCGGCGAATGGCCGATCCTGGCCCGCACCGCCTGCGCGGTGATGACGAGCCATGAGGCGCAGCGGGACCAGGACAGTGGCGGCACGGGCATCCGCCTCCTCGCCGACATCCGACGCGCCTTCGCGGGCGAGGGTGATCCGCCGGTGATGCGCACCGCCCGGCTGCTGGACATCCTGAACCAGGACGAGGAAACGGCCTGGGAGCAGTACACGGCCAAGGGCCTGACCGCCCGGGGCCTGGGGATCCTGTTGCAGGACTACAACATCAGCTCGGCCAACCGCCGTTTCCACAACGGCGACCAGGCCAAGGGCTTCACCCGCGAGCAGTTCACCGACGCCTGGGCGCGCTACTGCCCCCAGCCAAAGCCGGCACCCCAGCCGGGATCCGCCACCGGCGCCTGACCCGGCACGACCCGTCGCGTCCCGTCGCATCGCAGGTCAACCCAGGGACGAGTGGCAGGCCCGCAACGAGTCGACTCGACATCAAGACTCGACCCGTACCTGCTCTGACCAGCCCGGCGACGAGTCGCAACGAGACCGCGCCCCCCCGAGGTGCCCCTCACCCAGCCCTGCCCTGCCCCGGTACGGGTGAGGCCGCCCCATCCCTCCGTCGCGTCCCGTCCCACTCGTCCCCGCGCGACCCGGCGCGGGGACGAGCGGGAAGGCAACGACGAGCCGAAGCGACATCAGCAGGCCTCTGACCTCGCCAAACCCGCCAGCCATGGCGTGCGGCCACCGGTAAGGGACTCCCCGGAGCTGGTACGGGTCGGTATCCGTCCCAACCCGTACCCCACTCGTCTCACCGGCCCGGCACGCAGTATCGGGCCGGTGAGACGAGTCGACTCGACATCAGGACTCCACCCGTACCTGCGCTGACCAGGCCTGCGACGAGTCGCAACGAGACCCGCCACCCTCAGGCGGCTCAGCCCTGCCCGGCCCTGCCCCGGTACAGGTGAGGCCGCCCCCATCCCTGCCCTTGGAGTACAGCCGCTTGTCCACACCCACCGCGGATGCGCCGCGCGGTCATCGCGTGAACCACAAGGGACGCATCACCCTCGTCATCGGCCTGGTGGCCGTCGTCCTCATGGCCTTCCGGGTCTCGTGGAACGCGCTGTCCGACGTGGCCCGCGCCATCGGCGCAGACGCCACTGCCGCCCTGCTCTACCCGATCGTGGTCGACGGGCTGATGGCCCTCGCGCTGGTCGCCGCGCTCGTGCTGACCGGCGCCGACCGCAAGTTCGCGCTGCGGGTCCTGGCTGCCTACACGATCGCCAGCCTCCTGTTGAACTACGTGCACGGCCTCGTTCCGGCCCTGCGCACGGCGTCGGTCCAGTGGGGCCGACTGGCCAACTGGGATCCCGCGAACTGGGCGCTCGTACTGCTGGCGACCTCACTCCCGGTCGGGTCGATCTACTTCGGCTCGGACCTCGTGGCGAAAGTGCTGCACCACAACCCAGAGTCGGCCGACGCTGCCGAAGTGGCCTCTGACCAGTCGGTTAGCCCGCAGGCTGACGAGTCGGCCAGCGAGCAGGCCGCACAGTCTAGGTCTGACCAGGCCGAGTCGGACCCCGAGCAGCCGACCGAATCGACCCCCACGAAGGTCGCCGAGGCGCCCTCGACGGGGCCGACCGAGGCCGACGAATCGGCTCCCGCTCCCCCTGCCCGACCGCCCCGGTCGGCTGCCGTGGCGGAGTCGACCGGAGCCGCCCCGCGTCGGGCGACCGGTCGGGTCCCCGCCGCCGCCAAGTCGACCACCGACCGCACCCGCACAGACGCCGAAATTCTCGCCGAGGCTCAGCTCCTGACCGCCGACTGGAGCGACGACCAGCTGACCGCCGAGCGTCTGCGCAGCGAACTACGGATCGGCCAGATCCGCGCCCGCAGCCTGCGCGACCAGCTGCAGGCCGAGCGTACCGGCCAGCCCGGGCCACTCGACGGACTCGACGAAGCCGCCTTCCCCACCAGCGCCGTCTGACCCCCGTAAGGGGCACCGACCGCCTGGCCCTTCCGGCTCTTCCCGTGACCCCGTGCAACCGAGCATGGGGCCGCGCACAGCCAACCACCCGGCACCAGCACCCCACGGAGAACCGATCCATGCACGATGCGCACCGCGAACTTCCCACCACCCAGAAGGAGATGATCACCGGCCTCAACAGCCCAGCAAGGTATGGCGTTGGACCGTCCAAGGGCCGGTCCAACGCAGCCTCCGCCCCGGGGGTGGCGGAGACAGAACCCCGGCGCGAGGGCGCACCGGGGCAGGAAGGGGCGGTCGTCGACGCCGGACTACCGGTTGTCGTACGTGCCGCTGACGCGGCCGCGCTGTACCGCGTCGCCCGCCGCCGTGCCCGTCAGGAAGTCCAGCGCACCCAGCGTGTCGACGTCCGCTACAGCGCCGACGAGAAGACGGAGATCCTCGCCGAGGCCCGTCGCCTCGGCCTCGCCGGCGCGCACCTCGTCGGCGCGATCGTCATGGCCTACCTCGACGGCCACTTCGAGATCCCCGGCCAGCGCACGTCCCACGACGACCTGATCGACGAACTCGTCGCCCTGCGCGCGGAGATCGCCCCGATCGGCAACAACGTCAACCAGATCGCCTTCAAGCTCAACTCCGGCGGCCGTCCCCACCCTGTGGACAGGGCCGTCCTGGCCCAGGCCGAACGTGTCCTCGCCCTCGCCCGGACTGCTGCCGAAGCGATCGAACTCGCCGCCGGCCGGACGTCCATCGCGAAGCGGGCGGCCTGATTGATCGCGAAGATCGGCAAGGCCGGCGCCAACACCCGAGGCGTCCTGAACTACCTCTACGGCCCCGGCCGCGCCAACGAGCACACCGACCCCCACCTCGTGGCCTCGTGGGACGGCTTCGCCCCCGACCCCGGCCGCGACGAGACGGCTACCCTCGCCCGGCTCGCCAGCGTCCTCGACCTGCGGGTGAAGCAGGCAGGAGACCGCGCCCCGGAGAAGCACGTGTGGCACTGCTCGGTCCGGGCCGCGCCCGAAGACCGAACCCTGTTCGACGACGAGTGGGCAACGATCGCCCGCCGGGTCCTCAACGCCACCGGCATCGCGCCGGCAGGCGACCCTGACGCCTGCCGGTGGGTCGCGGTCCGCCACGCGGAGGACCACATCCACATCGTCGCCACCAAGGTCCGAGGCGACCTCCGCGAGCCCCGGAACTGGAACGACTACGTCCGCGCCCACAAGGAACTGGCCGCGATCGAGAAGGAGTACGGCCTGCGCCAGGTCACACTCGGCGACCGCACCGCCGCCAAGAAGCCGACCCGCGCCGAACAGGAGAAAGCCCGCCGCACCGGTACGGCCACTACGCCCCGCGAGAGGCTGCGCACCACCGTCCGTACCGCGGTAGCGGCTGCCACCAGCACCGAGGAGTTCTTCACCATCCTCCACAGCACCAAGGTGCTGGTGGACATCCAGCACTTCCCCTCCGGCGACATCCGCGGCTACAAGGTCGCCCTCCCCGGTGACACCAACGCCCAGGGTGAGCCCGTGTGGTTCTCCGGTTCCACCCTCGGACCCGACCTGTCCTACCCGAAGATCAGCGAACGCCTCGCACCCACCAACCCCGCCCCCACAGAGCGACACGCTGGCCGGCGGCGTACGGCGTGGCAGCAGGTCACCGACACGGCCGACCGCATCCCCGATCTGCTGACGGAGACCGATGACGCTGCGGGCCAGGCGCACATCACCGTGCTCGCCGAAACCCTCGACGTCCTCCCCCTGATCGCCCCCGCCGCCTACAAGCCACAGCTCGCTCAGGCAGCGGCCGCATTCGAGCGGGCCAGCCGCTCCCGCATCCGCGCCCGCCACCAGCAGGCGCAGGCCACACGCCGCGCCATCAAGGCGATCGTCCGGGAACCCGCGCCCAAGGACGGCGCCCTCCTCGCGATCCTCCTCGACGCCGTCCTTCTGGCCGTCGTCGCAGCACAGCACTGGCACCACACCCGCCACCACGACCAGCAGGCCGAAGCCGCCCGCCAGACAGCCGAACACCTGCACGCCGCCTACCAGGCAGCCACCATCCAGCCCCTGACCGCGATCCACCAACGCGGCCTGCGCCTGCCTCTACCCGTGCAACAGAGGCAGGCCGTCCTCGTCCGCCAGGCCCTGCCGGACCTGGCCGAGCAGATCCTCGCCGAACCCGGCTGGCCGGCCCTCGCCGCCACCCTCACCGACACCCGCAGCGCCGGCCACGACCCCGCCGCCCTGCTCACCCAGGCCGCCCGTCACCGGGAGCTCGACACCGCCGGCTCCGTCAGCGAAGTCCTCGTCTGGCGACTGCACCGCATCGCCGACCTGAACCAGCAACCCACCACAGGTGCCGCACGCAGGTCAGCCCCGCCCCGGGTCACCAAACCTGCCACCTCCGCCGACCGCCCCCGCACGACCCGATGACACCAGCCACCCCACCGCATCCCTCAGCCCGCGCTCCCCCAGCAACGGCATACCTCAGCGCACACCCGCCGCACCCTCCCGGGCCTGCGGCAACACCAGCCAAAAGGAGCCACCCCCTGAAGATCCACCCCTACGCCGACACCTTCCCGATGCTCACCGAGGTCGAACTGCACGACCTCGCCGAGTCCATCAAGACCGAGGGCCAGCAGAAGCCGATCATCCTCGACCGAGACGGCGTCGTTCTCGATGGCCGCAACCGCCTCGCCGCCTGCAAGCGCGCCGGCATCGAACCCCGCTTCACCACATACGACGGCGACAACCCCACCCGCCTGATCTTCAGCAACAACATCGTCCGCCGGCACATCAGCAAGGGCCAGCAGGCCATGATCACCGCCATGGCGTGTTCCGTTTCGGGACACTCCCTGCGGACCCAGGCCAAGCTCCACGACATCAGCCGCAGCCGCCTCTCCGCCGCCAACGTCGTACTCCAGCACGCCCCCGACCTAGCCGAACGAGTACGCCTCGGCACACTCGGCCTCGACGCCGCCCACGACCAGGCCCGCGAACGCAAGACCCACACCGAGGCGCTCCTCGCCCAGAACGAACGCCTGCAACAGCACGCCCCCGACCTCGCCGAGAAGGCCGCCGAGGGCCACCTCACCCTTGACGCCGCCATCGCCGCCCTCGACAGGCGACTCGAAGAGGAACGGCTCCGCCAGCTCGTGAGGGACTCCGACGCACTCCTCCTCGCCGACCGCGACGCCACACCCGCCTTCAGCCCGCTCGCCGACCGCGGCGACATCACCTGGGGGCAGGCAGCCCAGCTCGCCGAGGAACACCTCACCCGTCGGCACGAGGCCATCCTCCGCACACAGCAGGCCCTGCAACTGATCGCCGACAACTGGGCCGCCGTCCGTGACCTCGCAGCCCGACACGACACCCCCTATGCCCAGGAGATCCTCGACGGCCTCACCCCTGAAGCACACGCACTCACCACACACCTGACCACCACGGCCACCTGACACAACCAACGCCTGTGGGCCAACGCAGAACGCGTTGGCCCCACAGGCGTTGTTCCCGACCTGGTCACGTCCGGCTGCGTCGGTGGCGACCCCGCCCGCGGACACCAAACCTGTCTTCCCGACCGCACTCGGGCCGATGCACGGGGTACCCAGGGTTGTCGTGAAGCTGGAGGGACTCCCAGACGCGTACTTGGATTTCTCCGATGCAGGGGCCGCAGGCGTACATGGGTGCCTGGGCTCCGGCGACACTGACCGGGCCGATCCACAGAACGCGGGTCTGTCGCTGCCCGCAGTACAGCCAGCAGGTGCCGTCGACCCAGTGGTTGCCGTCGTTGGTCGCCGCCGGATCGGGGAGGCCACCGCGCGCGAACTCGGCGATGCCGGGGATCACCGGGTGGCGCGGCAGGCCCAGCTCGGGCCGCACCAGGTCACGGTTCCTGTCCACTGTCACCGTCAGGTGAGGTCGCCGGCGCCGCAACATCGCCGGCAGCACCCGACTCAAGGGTGTCGATCGGTGTCCACTCGTGCTCCAGGATCGAGTACGTGATCGAGTCTCGCCAGGCTCCGTGAACGAAGACGTGATCGCGGATCCGCCCGTCCTCGGTCATACCTGCTCGTAGGAGGGTGCGCGCGGATGCCTCGTTGAGTGGCGAACGCGCAGCCCAAATCCGGTGCAGGCCCAGGGCCTTGAAGCCGAGCGTGCACAGCAGGTGGACGGTCTCCGTGCCGAGGCCCTTGCCCCACTCCGCGGGGTTCAAGGCGAAGCCGATGGTGGCTGCCTGCTGAGGCTCGGTCGCCAGGCGCGCGTAGCCGATCAGCCGGTGTTCACCGAGCGGGGTGATGGCGAGGCAGTACTCGGTTCGCGGGGTGTCCTTCGCGGAGGCGATGGACCGGTCGATGATCCCCTGGGCCTGGTCGCGAGTGCGGGGCTCGAAGCTGAGGTGCCGGGTGGCCTCGGGGTCCCCGTAGATGGCCAGGAGGTCAGCGTTGTCTTCGGGTTCGACTTCGCGCAGCGCCAGGCGGGGGCTGGCCAGGTGGACTGACGTCATGCCTTCGGAGCCTACCGGCGGGGTCACCGGACGAGGACCGATGTCGGGGTGGCCGTGAAGGCTTCGATCTCCTCGCGCAGGCTTGCTGCCGCGCCTCGGTTTCGCCGGCCCTCGGCCTGCAGTGCGATGTGGACCCGCTGGGCGCTGCTGGTGATGCCGAAGTTCCGCTGCTCGATGGGGAGGTCGAGCACGGGCTGCACCGCCTCGATGGCGCCCTCGATCTCGCCTCGGGCGATGCGGGCGAGGGCGAGGTCTGTCTGCGCGCCGGCCTCGTCACCGAAGGCCCACTCGTCCTCAGTGGCGCTGCGGTACGCGGCGACGGCGGCCTCCGACTGGCTCTCGCCGAGTGCGGGGTCCTCGCCGAGGTGCACGGTGGCCTCGGCGACGTAATACAGCTGGCGGGGCACCGGGAAGGTCATGATGCCGCCGAAGGCATCGAGGTCGTCGGGTTCGAGAGTCGTGCGGGCCTCCTCAGCCTGCTGAATGGCGGTGCGGGTGGCCTCGCCGTCGCCGAGGAGCGCGTGGGCGCGGGCGGAGAGACAGGCCAGCCAGACACTGGTGGTGCCGCGGACGCTCCCGGCGGTGTTCTGGCCGAGGGTGGCGTAGTCAGCGGCCTCGGAGGGGCGCCCGGCCCAGTAGGAGATGAGGGACTGCAGGGAGCGGACCCATGCACGCATGGCGTGGTGGTCGGCGTTGTCCGCGCACACGAAGGCGGTGCGGGCCTGCATCATCGCCGCGCTCGGGTTGCCCAGGTCGTGGCTGGCTTTGGCGAGCATGCCCGAGGTGATCCCGGCGAGCAGGTAGAGCTCGCGGGCCTGCAGTGGCTTGACCCTGCCATGTTCCAGCAGCCGGAAGGTGAGGTCCTGTACCTCGACCAGATCACCGAGCAAGGTCGGCAGCGCCAGCTTCGGATACGCGACGGTCAGCCGTCGCACCTCGTCCTGGATCTGGCCCAGGGTCTCCGGTCCGACACTGCTGCCCTCCGCCATCGCGGTGAACCGGAGCGCACGACGAGCCGCCATCGCAACCTGCCTTTCCAATTCTGTGGTGCCCGCCTCGAAGCGGGTCTCGCTGCTGAACGGACCACCGGCAAGCAGCACCTGTGCCTGCTCGGATGGGAGGAGGACAGAGCTCAGCCGTGGCGGTGGGATGACGAGTGAGGACTCGACCGGGGTCGTCGGTGAGGCGGCAGGCGCGGGTGCCGGTGCGAGGAGGAGATCGACGCCGACGCCGAACATGGCCTCCAGTACCCGGCACTGATCCGGGTACGGGCGGGTCTTCACCGCGCCGCCGTACCAGCGCTCGAACTGCCGCTTGGAGACGGACAGACCCCCAAGCGACGGGTCGTTCTCGTCCAGCGCCAAGCGGTGGGCCGCTTCCTCGAACCGGAGCAGAAAGGTCTTGTAGACCTGCCAGTGCCTCCGCAGCGTCAAGACCCTTAAAAGCGTGGGAGTTTCAGCCACCGCAGATCCCCTCCGGTCCCTGTTCGTCTGGTCTGACGATAGCCCCGGCCGATCGGCGGGAAACCCTTTCCGCCGGCCCACGGAGCAGATGACGGCAGCCATGACGGTGGTGATGACGCACCACGACGTGGACCGGCCTGCAGGGCGGGGATGAGGACGGCCTCGCGACGGCAGCGGCGTCGTATCCATGCGTTCCGGCCCGTCGCCATGCTGAGCGGCACCTCGCTTTCCGTGTATTGCCGACAGCGAAGCGTGAGACCGGGAGCGCGGCTACAGCGCCACCCGAACAACCCCCCATCCAGCACCACGTGCCCGCCGGCCCCCGACTCGGGAGCCGGCAACGGGAGGGAACTGATGGACAACACCGTGACCGCTCTGGCCGGGCAGATCGCCCAGCTGGACTCGATCGAGCTCGCTCAGCTGGAGCGGATGCGCCACGAGGCCCTGACCGTCCAGGCCCCCTGGAAGGCGGAGTACGGCGCCTACCAGTCGGGCGGCTGGTGGACGACCTCGCTGATGAACGCCTCCGGCAAGGCCGCCGACGTGACGATCGGCGACTGCGCCGCCAAACCGACCGAGCTGCTGGCCCAGATGCCGGCTACCTCCGCACTCCTGGACGAACTGGGCCTGAACTACATGTGGGTGCGGCTCGCGCGGCTGGAGCCCAACGCGTTCCTGTGGGAGCACCGCGACTACGACGACCTCGACCAGATCGAGCGCCACCGGCTGCACATCCCGCTGCACACCAACACGTCGGCGTTCCTCGTCACCGGCGGCACCAAGGTGCACATGACCGGAGGACGGATCTGGCGGCTGACACCGACGTACGCCCACGGAGTGTGCAACCTCCTCGGCCCCGACCGCATCCACCTGATCGCCGACGTGTACGCCGACGACACCTACCGGCGGCTCGCCCGACACCCCTCGCTCCACCCCGGCACCACCGAACCGCTGCCCTCCGCGAACCACTCGGTCCTCGCCGAGCGTCTGCAGGCCGCCCGGAACATGGCCGAGCTCGGCTACACGGAAGCCGCCGAGCGGATGCTGCTGAGGCTCTTCTACGCCTACGCCCTGCCCGAGGGCACGGCCTACGACCTGATCGCCGAGCTGCACACCTCGCTCGGCGACATGGAGGCCGCGACGCGATGGACGGCGGCCAAGCAGCGCCTCCTCGTCCTCACGGCCTGATCAGCTGCCCCGCAAGTCCACCCC
The DNA here is from genome assembly GCF_003287915.1 of Streptomyces sp. ICC4. Taxonomy (NCBI): domain Bacteria; kingdom Bacillati; phylum Actinomycetota; class Actinomycetes; order Kitasatosporales; family Streptomycetaceae; genus Streptomyces; species Streptomyces sp. ICC4. The sequence continues at coordinate 3,126,453 of NZ_CP030286.1, forward strand.
GCCGGAATCCGAACGGAGGACGCGCATGCCCACCCTGCAACTGGCCGAACTCACCCACGCCAACCGACCGGCCCAGCTCCCGCTCCTGGCGAGCCTCGCCGACATCCTGGCGACCTCGCGGGCCGTCACCCACCTGATGATCCGGGGCTCGCTGGCCCACGGCACCGCCGACCGCCTCTCGGACGTCGACTTCGTCGTCGGCGTCCACGACGCCCAGCTGCCCGCGTTCGTGAAGGCCCTGGACGATCTGATGTCCATCGAGGCCGGCGCCCTGCTGCCCGGCTGGCGCGACACGATCGTCGCCGACCTCGGCGGCATCGGGATGGTCTTCCTCATCCCGGACGACGGCAGGCTGCACCAGATCGACCTCTACCTCGTGCCCGCCACACGCATCCCGCACCTGCGCGCAACGGTCGCCACCGCCTCGATCCTCGACCGAGAGCCGACACCCGCTGGACCCGAGGCGGTCCGGGCAGCCGGGAGCTTCGCCGCGGAGTTCCTCGCCCGGCCGCGTACGTGCACCGAGCTGCTGATCGAACACCTGGTGCTGGCCGTACTGCTGCACAAGCGCATCAAGCGGGGCCAGCGGTTCGTCGCCTACTCGGAGTGGCACCGGCTGCACACCGCGACGAAGGACCTCATCAAGGCCGCTCTGGCCCCGGCATCCCGGTTCTGGGGCTGGTACCAGCTGCGCGAGGAAATCGCCGTCACCCCGATCGGCCGGGCCTGCCTGAGCGACCTGGACGCGGCGATCAGCGGGCCCGCCGTGCCGACGGCCACCGACGTCGTGGCGGCCATCGACCGGATGCTCGCCCTCGTCGAGCGGGCCTGCCCCGAAGCCCTCGACGGCCTGGGCGATGCCATCGCCGCCTACCGCACCTACCAGGAGCTGGTGTGAACGCACTCCACCTCGCCGGCCCGGCCACCAGCTGGGCCCGCGAGGGCCTGACCGCCGTCTTCTTCGGCGGCGTCGTCCCTGCCTCGGCTGAGGAGGAGAAGCTGGCCGAGGAGATCGGCCGCGCCCTGGCCCGGGCCGGGTACTCGCTCCTGCACGGCGGCTACAACGGGTTGATGGAGGCCGCAGCCCGCGGAGCGAGCTCCGAGGGAGCCATGGTCACGGCGGTCACCCTGATCGGCAAGCACGACGAGTGGGGACCGTTCAACCCGCATGCCACGAGCTCGGTCCACCTGCCCGACCTCGGCGCACGGCTCAACCACTACCTGGCACACGCGGATCTGATCGTCGCGATGGGCGGCGGCGTCGGCACTCTGCACGAACTGACCGCCGCCCTGTACTACGCGACCACCATCCGGCCCGTACCGATCTTCCTGACCGGGTCGGCCGCCCTGCGCCTACTCGCCTTCCTGCGGCAGGAGAAGTGGCTGTACGAGACCCCGACCCGGCCACTCGGCTACCTCACCGCCGTCGAGTCCGCCGACGCCTTCCACACCTGCCTCGCCACGCTCGACACAGCCCCGATCGGAGGAGCATGACCACCAGCCCCTCGCTGGCCGGCCTCACTGCCCGGCTCGCCGAAACCGCCTGCGTCACCGCCCCGTTCAGCCTCGCCGACGGTGCCCGGCTGGACGCCTACTTCGACGAGTACCGTCTAGCCGCCGACCCCACGCTCCTGCACGACACCGCCGCCGCCCTGGCCTGCCTCGTGCCCGGCGACGCCCGGCTGCTCGCGGGCATCGAGCTCGGCGGCGTCCCCCTCGTCGTCGCCCTGTCCGCTGCCACCGGCCTGCCCGCTGTGTTCCTGCGCCGCCGACCCAAGGGCTACGGCTCCCACCGGCAGATCGAGGGCGCCCCACTCGACGGCCGCCGTACCGTCCTGGTCGACGACGTGGTCCGCTCCGGTGGACAGCTGTTGAAGATGGCCCGCACCTTGCGGATCGCCGGAGCTCCCGTCAGCCACGCGTTGTGCGTACTGGAGCGCCCGCTCGGAGGCCGCCTGCTCTTGGCAGAGCACCGCGTCACCCTGCATTCCCTGCTCACCGAGGCCGACCTGCCGCCCACGCAGGGCGGTGAAGCAGCGTGAAGCGGGCCGTACTCTTCGACCTCGACGGGGTCCTCCTCGACAGCCGCACCGCGCAACTCGCCACGCTGGCAGGCTTCGCGACCTCGGCTCTCGACCACCGCGTCACCACCGACGGCCTCCCCGCCGGAGCCCTGACCAGGCCACGCGAGCAGGTATTGGCCGAACTCGGCCTGAACGGGGTGATCAACGAGGACGGCTGGGACGCGGCCACCGCAACGGCCGGTCTCCACACCGAGACCTTCCCGTTCGTCGGCGAGACCCTCACGGCCCTCCGGGCCGCCGGCGTCGCCACGGCCATCGTGACCCTGCGAAGCCGCCGCCGGGTCGGCTGGCTCTTACCCCCGGACATCCTCGACCTGATCGACACCATCGTCTGCTTCGAGGACGCAACTCCCAAGCCCGCACCCGACGGGCTGCTGCTCGCCCTGCGACAGCTCGACGTCGCACCGAAGGACGCCGTGTTCGTCGGTGACACGGACATCGACATCCACGCCGCCCGCGCGGCCGGCATCAGGGCAGTCGGCGCCGGCTGGGGCTTCGCCGGCCCCGACGTCCTCACCCGGGCAGGCGCCGACCTCGTCCTGCCACACGCCGCCGCGCTCGCCGACGTACTCCTCCTCCATCTGGCGGGAGCTGAGCCTTCCCACCAGAAGACCAAGCGATCTTGATACCGGACCCGCTACTCTGGGTGGTGCAACGCGCACAGGACCATCGGGTCCGTGTGGGCTGCACCACCTGTGAGCAACGGATCTGGAGTCATGGTCTACACCGTGGGGGCGCGAGCTATCTGCGTCGAGCTGGAGAACTGAGAACCACTCAGTCCCCGTTCTCGGCCCGGCTCGGCGTGTGATCACCCCCCACCTCTCCACGACTCTTCCGTGAGGGCCACACCCATGCGCTCGACGCAGATCCGCTCCACCTTCCTGGACTACTTCACCTCCCGCGGCCACCGCCAGGTCCCGTCCAGCCCCCTCATCCCCTCCGACCCGACCCTGCTGCTGGCCAACGCCGGCATGAACCAGTTCAAGCCCTACTTCCTGGGCGAGGTCACCCCGGAGAACCGCCGCGCCACCACCATCCAGAAGTGCGCCCGCACCTCCGACATCGACAACGTCGGCCGGACCAACCGGCACGCCACGTTCTTCGAGATGATGGGTAACTTCTCCTTCGGCGACTACTTCAAGGCCGACGCCATCGCCTACGCCTGGGAACTCCTCACCCAGGGCTACAACCTGGAGAAGGACCGCCTCTGGATCACCGTCTACGAGGACGACGACGAGGCCGAACAGCTCTGGCGCAAGATCGGCGTCCCTGCCGAGCGCATCCAGCGCCTGGGCATGGAGGACAACTACTGGTCCATGGGGGCCCCCGGCCCTTGCGGCCCCTGCTCGGAGGTCAACTACGACCGAGGGCCGGCCTTCGGCCGCGAGGGTGGACCAGCCGTCGACGGCGAGCGCTACGTGGAGATCTGGAACCTCGTCTTCATGCAGTACCAGCGCGGCGAGGGCGACAAGAAGGGCAACTTCCCGATCCTCGGCGAGCTCGCCCAGCAGAGCATCGACACCGGCCTCGGTCTCGACCGCCTTGCCGCGATCCTCCAGGACGTCGAGAATGTCTGCACCACCGACCTCCTCCTGCCCACCCTGGAGACCGTCCAGGAACTGGCCGGCCGCGCCTCCCCCGGCAGCACTGACGAGAAGGTCTCCTTCCAGGTCGTCACCGAGCACGCCCGCTCGATCGCCTACCTCATCGCCGATGGCGTCCTGCCCTCCAAGGACGGCCGCGGCTACGTCCTGCGCCGCCTCATGCGCCGTGCGGTCCGGCACGCCCGTCTAATCGGCATCGATCAGCCCGTCCTCGCCCCCACCACCGCCAGCGTGATCGCCAACCTCGGCGACGTCTGGCCCGAACTCACCGACCAGGCCAACCTCATCGAGCAGGTCGTCACCGCTGAGGAGGAGTCCTTCACCCGCACCCTCGCACAGGGCACCCGGCTGCTGAACGCCGCGATCACCCGCACCCGGGAGAGCCGCTCCGGCTCACTGCCGGGCGAGACCGCCTTCGAACTCGCCGACACCTTCGGCTTCCCCCTGGAGCTGACGGTCGAGGCCGCCCACGACGCCGGCCTGACCGTGGACGAAGACCGCTTCGCCACGCTGCTGGACGAGCAGAGGAAGCGCGCCAAGACCGGCGGCAAGGCCAAGACCGCCGACGCCCTGCGCCGCCAGGACACCTACCGGGAACTGTCCGCCCACCTGCCGCGCACCGAGTTCCTCGGCTACGAGCACCTCACCGCCGAGGTCAGCGTGCTCGGCCTGCTCTCCAGCGGGGCCGTTACCACCTGCGCCCCCGAGGGCTCCGACGTCGAATTCGTCCTCGACCGCTCGCCGTTCTACGCCGAAGCCGGCGGCCAGATCGGCGACACCGGCACCCTGCGCACCGCCGACGGCGCCCTGCTGCGGATTACGGACACCCGGTATGGCCTGGAGGGCTTCCGGGTCCACAGCGCCCGCGTCGTCGACGGTGAGCTCCGCACCGGGGCGACTGGCGAAGCAGCCGTCGATGCCGACCGGCGCAAGGGCCTCATGCGCTCCCACTCGGCCACCCACATCCTGCACGCCGTCGTACGCGCCACCCTCGGGGATCACGCCCGCCAGCAGGGCTCACTCGTCGAATCCGACCGCCTGCGCTTCGACTTCGCCCACTTCTCCGCCGTCACCCCCGAGCAGCTCGCCCGGATCGAAGCCGCCGTCAACGGCCACGTCCTCGACGACCCTGCCGTCCGTGCCTGGCACGCCGACCGTGCCGAGGCCGAGGCCGCCGGCGCCATCGCCCTGTTCGGGGAGAAGTACGGCGACACCGTCCGCATCGTCGACATCGGCGACTTCTCCCGCGAACTGTGCGGCGGTACCCATGTCGCCCACGGCTCCCAGGTCGGCGCCTTCCGGCTGCTCAGCGAGGGCTCGATCGGCTCCAACCTCCGCCGCATCGAAGCCCTGACCGGCCATGGCGCCCTCCGCCACCACGACGTCGAACGCCGCATCCTCGAAGAGGTCTCCACCCTCCTCGGCACCCGCCCGAAGGAGGCCGCCGAGACCCTTCACAAGCGCCTGGGCTCCTTGGCCGCTGCGGAGAAGGAGGTCTCCCGCCGGCGCGAGGCCGAATTGCGGATTCAGGCGGACCAGCTCGCCTCCTCCTCCCGCCAGGTACCTGGCGGCCGGATCGTCTCGCAGCGGATTTCAGGACTCGGCGCGAGCGACCTGCGCAGCCTCGCCACCAGCACCGCCGACCGCCTCAGCAGCGACCGGGCGGTGGTCGTCCTCGGCACCGAGCACGACGGCAAGGCCTTCCTCGTAGCCGCCATCACCCCCGGCCTCCTCGGCTCAGGAACCTCGGCCAGCCAGATCCTCGCCTCGGCCGCCCGCACCGTAGGCGGCGGAGCCGGCGGCACTGGCCCCGTCGCCAATGCCGGAGGCCGCCGCGTCGAAGCCCTCGACGAAGCCCTCAGCATCGCTGTCCAGGAAGCGACCCGCACACTCGGCCAGTAGGCGCCCCATACGCGGGAGGTACACGGCAAGCAAACGCCCCAGCCGGGGCCGCCGCCAGCAGCGTGCCTCCCGCCATCACAATCAGCCCGTCGGCAGGTCCTTCACGAGGACCACGCTGTCGTAGTTGGTCACATCCCACCGCCAGGTACCCACGGGCACATAGCCCCGCCGGCGGTACCAGCCGACGAGCTCAGTCGCCTGGGACGACGTGTCGATGACGACCTGCAAGGCGCCGCGCGCTGCGACCCGCTCTTCAGCAACCCACAGAAGCCGCTGCCCCAGTCCAGTCCCCCACTGAGACGGATCCACCGCAAGCTGCCAGAAAGACCCCGCGCCAGACGGCGCGGGGTACCCATCCGGGGCTACGTACGGAGCCGCAACGGTGACCGTGCCCACCAGCGAGTTCCCCCGAAGCGCCAGCCAGCACTCGCCACTCCGCAGCCGGTGAGCCGTGTCCTGCGGAGACTGGTACGAGGCGAAGAAGACCCGTCCGGCGGCAGCATGATCGGCATACGCCCGGTGGAGCAGACAGGTCAGCTCCTGCACCGAATCTTCCTCAGTAAACGGCCGGATCGCTGCCTCGCCAGACGGCGCCCATTTCGCAGCCTTCACGGGTTCAGTCACGGCGTCGGCCTCCAAACCGATCCGCTGAAGCGGCTCTGACCTGGACGCTTCATCCACATGGGGCGGGCGCCTGCCAACCTCAGCTTGCGCCAACCGCCACCGGGACGCTCGTCGAGCGAGGCGAGCGGCGCCGATCTGCGAGCCGCCACGCCAGGACTGCGCTCTCCGGGAAGCCGCCAGCGAAGGCCGGATCTACCCTGGAAACAGGGGCCTTGCCTCATTCCGTGAGATCGAAGGACATCATGATCGTCCTCGGCATCATCCTGCTGGTCATCGGCTATGTGGTCGGCTTCGCCATCCTGTCGACCATCGGGATCATCTTGGTCGTCGTCGGCGTCATTCTGTGGATCCTGGGATCCGTCGGACACAAGGTCGGCGGACGGCGGCACTACTGGTAGCCCCCCTGACCTCGCACGGGAGTCCGCCCGTCCCACACGGCCCGAGGCCGAGGACGCGTACAGGACGGCCGCCGCGCCGCATCCTGCCGAGCTTCCGGACGCGCACAACACTGGCCGGTGTCACCCTCACGTTTAGAAGATCGCGCGGGCAGCCACCGGCCAGTGTACGTACTGGGCCGTCACATGGGGTCGATGCCCTCGCTGCCCCGCTCGCTCTCCTTCTTGCTCTGGTCCAAGATCCGGCGGGCCTTGTCCTTCAGCCGCTGGCGCTCCGCCGGGTCGGTGGCACGCTCCGCGGCCTTCTCGAACTTCTGCGCCTGGTCACGCATCTGCTGGGCGCGGCTGCCGGACTCACCTGCAACGCTCATGATCACTCCTGGGATCTGGGGGAGAGCGGATGCCACCAGCGAAACAGTGCCTCCGCTCCCGCGCATCCCGAACGGTCACCCACCGCTATCCCCGCAGCACAGGCCACGTGCAGGAGGTCACCAGCCCGACGCACCTCCGCCCCTCTCAGCGGAGGTGGCGGCGGACAGGGCGCCGTCGGTGGGTGCCCAGGTACACCAGGGCCGCCACGAAGACGAGGATGCCGATGACCAGCAGGTAGAGCAGCCCTTCGACGGCGGCGCCGATGATGCCCAGCACCATCGCCACGATGACCAGGATCAAGAAGACCTTCACGACGCGGACACCTCCTCGGGTACGGGCGGTCAGCGGCGGGCCAGCTGCCGTTCGCCGCCCGCGCCGGGCCGATAGGTGAGGCCGTAGCGCTGGAAGACGACTTCCTCATCCTCGGCCGGCAGAACATCGTCCGTACCGATCGAAGGTGACTTCATCACCAGGGCCTTGTCATCGACCTTGACGTAGCCCGGCCCGACGATCGCACCGTCCAGAGGAACGAAGACCAGCCTGTGGCGGGTGGGCAGCCCCACTAGCACGGTAGCCATGGCCGGCTCGTCCGTGCTCGTGTCCACGTAGATGGTCTCCAGCGCGCCGATCCTGTGCCAGCCCGAGTCGACCACGTCGTTACCAAGCCACTCGCGGACATCCGCTGCCTGGATCATCCTGCTGTCCCCTTCGGCGACCACAGACCGACCCGTGTACCTCTCAGCTTGCCCCCGCCTGACCGAGGACACCAGCGAGTGACTGCCCCAGCCGCACGAATCCGCCCGAGGGCGGAAATGCCCTCGGGCGGCCTCTGGGCCGAGCCCGACGAAGGACGGGCGCGGGCATTCACTCGTTCGAGCGACGGCAAAAGGGATTCACGCCAAGGGAGCTCCCGTATCGGCTTGATAGTCACTCTCCGTCCAATACATGATTCCATAGCGTTACGGTGGGCGGCTTCGGAGCGTAGTCGCCTTCGTTGCAGTGAATAAGGGGAGCAACGTGGCGGAGCGCCAGGGTATTTGGCAGACGACGTTCGTGGCCCGGCCGGACAAGCCGATCGCGCCCGGGAGTACGGCGCCGGAGGCGAAGGAGTCGGACCAGGCGGTCGTTGGTGGCTGGCAGAAGTACGAGCTGTTTCGGGAGGAGTGGGGCGGTCTTCTCCCGCGGGTGACCTTGTACGACGGCAAGGTGTTCCTGGTGTACGCCAACGTCCAGGGCACGAGCCTTGAGGCGCGCGTGTACACGCCTGGTGAGGGGTGGAAGGAAGCAGGTCGTCTGCCCAAGGGGTACACCCGCTCCGCGCCCGCCATCGCCTCCCACAACGGCCACCTGCACGTCTTCTCCGTGGTGGGCCGTAGCGCCGACGAGGTCCTGCACGCCGTGATGGATCCCGCGGGGAAATGGGCGATGTCGACCGACAAGATCCAGGACGAGCCCGGCGGATACATCTCCAGCCAGAGGACGTACAGCGACTGCGTGCCCGCGGTTGCCGTCCACGACGGCAAGCTGCACCTGGTGACCTACCGGGCCAGCGGCCGTAAGGCGATTCTGCGGGTCCTGGACGACAAGAACCAGCTCCTGCACGTCGCGGACGTCAAGCTGCCCGTAGGCCCGTACCGGCGGCTGTCGCTGGTCTCCTACGGCGGGAAGCTGCACCTGATCTACACCCACAAGGACCGGCTGATCCACCTCGCCTACGACGGGAGCGCCTGGCAGGCCCAGCCGGACAGCCCGCGCACCGGCACGCAGCAGTACGGGGCGGACAGCACCGTCTACGACGGGAAGATCCACACCGCGTACAACGTCGCCGATGTCCAGGAGATCCCGACGGCGCAGTACTTCGACCAGGAGGTCGCGCGCCTGGGGCTCGGATACCTGGTGCTCCCCATCGAAGGCTCCCAGGACCGCTTCGCGCTGACCTACGAGGAACTGGTCAAGGCCAAAGCGACCAACCCCGACGTCGTCTATGACGTGGCCGAGAACATCCGCACGGCAGACGGGACGTCGGAGACGCTCCTGGACATCCTGGACGGCCTGGAGGAGGGCACGGCCAAGGACACAGTGCAGGTGACCACTCACCGTGTCGGCTACCAGACCTACGACGGCACCGCCTGGTCCGGTGAAGTCATGCTCCCCGTGCACGCCAACCAACCTCCGACCGTGGTCGCCTACAAGGAGCCCGGCGACCCGGACTCGGGCCGGCTCCTGCTCGTCTACTCCGGTGTCGAGTCCTACATCCCGCCGCCCCCGCCGCCGCCGCAGCCCGTCGGCGCCCTCGTCTCAGGCAGCCGGGTGACCCATGGCCGCACCGACTACGGCAACGGCCACTACGCCAAGGTCAACCACTCCATCAACGCACAGCTCCACCGGAACCCGGCTGGCGCCACCCACATCAAGGCGTGGTGGCACGCGGACGTGTTCAAGGTGTCGGACTGGTTCGGGATCACCACCCGCGACGGCGGGCACGTCTCCGGGAAGATCAAGCTGACCCGGGGCTCCTGGCTGGTCACCGACCACCACTTCACCGCGGAGATCATCGACGGCCAGGTCATGGTCGAGGTCACCTGGGAGGTCGAGCCCGGCGACTACCAGGTCACCATCGCCAAGACCCACCGAACCGGCGGCTACTACTTCCCCCACTCCGTCGACCAGCCGCACTACTACTCCAACGTCGACATGGAACACCACTCGGTGTCCATCACCGCCAAGTAGCAGCCGACATCATCGTCACGAGGCCGGGACCGGAACGCACCACCGCTGGCCCCTTCACAAGAAGGGGCCAGCGGCCGTTCCGGAACAATGATGCAATCGCGGTCAGGGTCGCATGGGTCTGCTCCCGTTCCCGGCGATCTGATCGTTCGGACGGTTCTAGCCGCCGGTTGCGCCGGCGCTGCCGCGGGTTTCGGTGCGGCGGCGGTCCCTGCGCAGGTCGAGGGTGGCGCAGTGGAAGGAGCCTCCCAGCGCCTGGACGTTGCGGAAGGGCAACGGCAGCGGGGTCATGCCGTAGGAGACGAGCAGTGCCTGAAGCTTTTCGTCCCGGGCCTCGGTGAGGACGTGCTGGTGGTCGACCACGAGCAGGTTCATGTTGACCCAGGGGCTGGTCATGTAGAGCGGGGGACTGTCGCGGAGCTCGGGGACCGGGGCGGGGACTAGCTCCCAGCCCTCCATCGGGGAGCCGGCAAGTTGGGCGGGATCGAGCCGCTCCGGGTTGTACAGGGCCAGCCCCTCGCGCAGTGGGCATAGCGTCGCGTCGATGTGCATGGCGTGCGGGTCATCGGGCTGGATCAGATGGACGCGGGTGTCGGGGCCGAGCTGGGTGCGCAGGTGCGCGATGCCCGAGCGGTTGGTGACGTGGCTGAGCTGGCCCACGAGGGTACGAGGCCCCAGGCGCAGGAAATCGGCGGCGTCCCAGGCTGGTCGGCCCTCTCCGATCACCCATTGGCCCGAGCGGGACGGCCCACTGGTGAGGGGGTCGACGGCCAGGTCCACCGCCGACGGCAGCCAGTGCGCACCCGATTGGCGGAATTGTTGAAGGAGCGGCCAGTAGGCGAGCAGTTCGTGGCGGCGGCTGCGCCAGGCCATCGGCGCCTCGACGACACGGTTGCCCAGGACGAGCAGCGAGTCGCGCGGCATGGCGGCGCAGTAGCCGCCCAGGCCCGACCAGGGCACGCGCCGCGGCCGGTGCACCACTGAGCCCAGGCTCTCCAGCAATTCCGCAAGGGCTTGCAGCTCCTGCTCCGCGGCTTCCACGATCCAGGACGGGAAGGGGTGGCCGGGCCGGAACTCCGCCCAGTGCTCGCGGGGCATGGTCGCCTCGATCATGCGGGGGTCCTCGGCGGGGAACATCGCCCCGTACGCCGTGCCGACCACCACCTCGCGTAGCGGACTCCACTCGTCGCACGCGTCCACCACGATCATGTCGGCTCTCCCGGGCGGCCAGGGCACCGCTGCCCCCACAGCGGTGCCGTCCGGACGCCCCATCGATCAGCCGGTGAGGCACCCTGGACATCATTAGCCGCCAGCAGTGGGCAAGGTGATCCCTTCGCTGGGAGTCCACTCGAATCGGGGATGCCGTGTTTGCCCGACAGCCCACAGCGAGGCCCCCATACGCGAAGCGGGCTGCTCGGCGAAGTGTCTGAGCCTGAAACTCGACCTGCCGATGTACAGGTCAGACTCTCCGAGGGACTCGCGTCGATCACACCGATGGGCCGAGCCCGCCCGATGGCCAGGCGGCTGGAACCTCACCGGTCGCTCGCCCCGACCGGCGCGCTGCTGGACGAGCTGCTGTGGCAGACGTTCGACGGCATCGGCCACAGGGCGCCACGGTGACCACGCGCGTGATCGCTGACCGCGGGCGGGCGTGGAACGATCACCGCTCCTGAGGGTGAAGATCGGCGAAGCGGCCACATGTCGTCGGCCGGTCCGAGGACGATCACCGGGTTACGTGCGCGGTCCGCGCACCCCTGTGGGAAGGCATCGTCATGGCCGAGGTAGTCGAGTTCGCCTATGAAGCCCCCGAGATCTCCGAGGAGGGGGACGTCGTCACCTGGCACTGGGTCATCGTCAACAACGGCTCCGAGCCGGTCACCAAGGTGGTGCTCACGCACCGTGTGACGCCGACGGTGGTGTTCGACCGCCTGACCGGGCCGTCCGAGGTTGTCGGCGAGGTCGTCAAGAGCCGATGGGAGACGCTGGGGGCCGGCGAGAAGTCCGAGGGCACGATCACCGCCGCCCTTCCCGAAGACCTGACCGGTACGGTGCAGATCAACGGGCGGGTCGTCTGGCAGAACGCCACGGCGAACTGAGATCTCCCGCAGGCCGCGCCGGGGCCCTCGGCGCGGCACGCCCTGTCCTGCTCGCCAGGCCGGGCGACAACGCTCGTGCTCGCAGAGTTGTGCGGGCAGGAGATGCACGTGCTGCCAGTAGAAGACGAGGCTGTCCCGGGCCACGACGCCGAATGCCGGGGACCGCGTCCACCATGCTCGTCCTCCAGGTCGACAGGAAGGCATCGTCATGCGGCCCGAGGCCCTGCGGCCGATGACCCGTCACTGAGCCGCTGTCCGCCTGACACCAACATGCGGTGGGGGTGCCGTCGGCATCCAGCCGGCCGGCGCCTGAGCAGGTCCATCCGACGGAACTCCGCCTGCGCGGCCATAGCGAACGGCGGGTGGTGAGGTGGACGGGCAGCGCGGCCTACGCCCGTGCGGCGCCTGCAGCTCCTACTGCCCCAAGCGGGCGCTGATCAGGTACGCGGCTTCCTCGGTGAGCCTTTGGCGCCGCTCGTCCTCGTTCACCTGCCGCATTTCGCCGCGCAGTGCGAGCTCGGTGCGCAGGATCGTGGTTCTGGGTACGGGGACCCGCTGGCCCGGCTTCTCCGTGAACGGCTGAAGTTCTGCCGCCAGGGTGTGTGCGTCGTCCGACGTGCTACGCCGCAGTGAGAGGAACACCCGGGCCAACCAGTCAGCCGGAATCTGCACCATGAAGTCAGTCATGCCGGGGCAACGATCAATGCCCTCGCTCGTGACGGCTGATGACCCACACAGCCCACCATGGCCGCCGCCCCGGCGACGGGGCACCGGCTCGGCGGCGGCCTAGCGCTCGCGAGCATCCTGCGGACCGACGCCGCCGCCCATCCCGCGCTTCCCGCGGACAGCGAGCCAGCCCGGGCTGTCGCTGTCGTCGCCGGGGCCCAGCAAGACGCGGTCTGGGGCCGCGCCCAGGCCGGCGACAGGCTCCCCTCACCTGCGCGAGTACTTCCCCGGCGCCGGCGGCGTACGGCGTGAAGGCGTGACCCACTGCATCGCTCGCGTGCCAATGGCAAGGACACGCGATCAATGGGCCCCGCCGACCTGACGGTCGGCGGGGCCCATACATGCTCTTGCCCGGCTACCTGCGTCACCGCACCAAGCGAGATCGAGGAAGCCGTCAACCGGGCCCTGCACCGGGATCTACCCGTCGCGACCAGCCGTGTCGCTTCTTCGTACCGCCGCGATCCGCCTATACGGGGGTGTCCTGGACGGCCGCGAAGCCGGTGCCGCACACGGTCGGCAGGTTCACCGGGGTGAACGGCGTGGACGAAGTGCCGCAGCGGGCCTGGTGGACCACCCCGTCCTTGGCCAGCAGGCTGACGTAGAGGTATCCGGGGTTGCCTTCGGTGACCGATACGGCAGTGTCCGTGACGCACTTCGGCGCGTTGGCGAGGGTCCCGAGGTTGATCCACACGCCCGGGTTCCGGCTGTCGTTGAGGAAGGCGTGTCCTTCCCGGTCGGTCGCTACCCGGAAGATCGTCCCGACGGGAAAGCCGACGTAGTCCGGCGCGGCGGTGCTGATGTCGCGCCCCGTGGAGCACTTCTTTTTGTGCTCATCCTTCTGGCCATCCTCGGACTGCTCGGACTTCTTGTGCTGGGGGTCGGGGTTCATGACTCCGCTGGCGGCTGCCGACGGCACCATGAGCGCTCCGAGGAGCAGGGCCCCTGAAACCGCCGAAATCCCCCGTGCAGCCCAAGCGAGCTTCTTCATGTCATTCCTCTCCGAGAGTGCAGGCCTGCTGTCCCGACCGAACATCCCCGCCACGCTCCGGATATACACAGAATGTGATGAATCGTCACTCTTCGAGAGCAGGATTCGCCCGCCCCGCGGCGGAATTCCGGGGGAGAAAGGCAGGAACCCTGCCTCTTCCGTGCACACGGAGGAGGCAGGGCTCGTTGGGTACTGCGCTATCCGACCGCGATCCGGTCAGCCTGACAACTGTCAGTTGGGGGCGAGGCTGCGCCGAACGACGATGGCCGCGGCGAACTGGGGGTCTGCGTGACAGCCGGCCGCCGGGGTTCTGGACACCTGCCGGGCATGAGTGATGGCTCAGGCGCCGCTTGCGGGCTTGGGTACCCGAACGGGGAGAGATCCCCCTCTCATCACCGACCAGACAAGGGCAGGCCGGGACCGGTATACCGCTTGGGGTTGCGCTGTCGTCCCTTGCCCGGGGCCGGAGGTTGGGGCAGGCTTGCGTCACCAAAGCCTCTACGGACCACTCCGTCACGCGGCATCGACGTCGAGGAACGCTTCCAGGGTCCGACGAGCGACAGGGCCACCGTCAGCACAGCAGTGTCGCTGCCGGCGAACACGCCGGGGTTCCTCGCGAGGAGACGTTCGAGCGCGTCCCACTCCACCAGAGGAGGTCGTCCGCTCCGGTCGATGAGCGGGACATCGGACGCGGCGTTGAGTTCCTCGTCGTCCAGCAGACGACGCAACCAGTAGCCGTCGCGATCAGCCCCAAGGAGCCGGATCGCCGCCTTCACATGGTCGTTGCGCATACCCCTCGTCAGCATCTCGGCGAGCTCCTCGCCCTGCAAGCTGTCGTTGATCATCGGCGGCTCTCCCGTCTCATGGGTTCGGGCCTGCGGCGACCCCGCACCACTCTCCTCGCCACGCAGGACGGTCCTCACCTCTCCACGCCGCACGGTCACCCACCGGCCGGGTCGCACTCAGCCCTACGGCCGCACCACGACCGCACTCGGTCGGACGCTGAAGGTCGCCCGAGCAGATCAAAAGCGACCTCTGTCCCGCTGCGGTCTGCGGCTCTGGTGGCGGTGACGGGACAGACCTACGGTGCTTGCATCGTCCGAGCGGGCGTACATACGACACTCACACCGCGTGGTGAATGGCGTGACAGCCCGGAGGGTGTCAGATGTAAGTGCCCGCCAGGACGCGGCGTTCCGGAACGGCGGGCACACCCAGCCGTCTCCTTGTCCCTCGAAGCCTCAGTCACGTCGCCCGAGGACAGGGAGACGGTGCGGGAGAGGGCCGGCCGAACGGCTACTGACGTCGGCGTCGGTGGGCACGAGAGCCCAGGCCAGAACGGTCGGATGCGTGCGCGAGCGGACGAGGCGGCACCATTCGTCACGCGGCACGGTCCAGAACGTCCGCACGGATTCGATCCCACTCGGACCGGGACTCCCTGGCGTGACCTGCCCAAACGCTACGGATCCTGACAGACCGTGTACGAACGCCACCACCGCTGGTCGGCATACGGCACCTGATCGAAGATCCTGCGTGCCCCGCAGGCTGGTGCCGACGCCACCGCGCCGGACATGGACGGCTCGTGGGCGGTCAACGCCACTCCACCACCTGCCGGTCCAACCAACACGCGGCCGGAGCCCGGCACCGTCCCCGGGCGACCACACCGAAAAGGGGGCGGCGCACGTGTGGCCCCAGAGGGCCTTAGGCCCTGGGACGTTCCAGGGGCAGGCTGACCAGCAGGGTCCAGCTGCAGGCCGACGACCGTGGCCGCCCCCTGGTCCGGCTGGACTCGCCCGGTCAGCGCGGAGACAGCCCGATGTTCATCCCGCTCATGCAGACCCTGAACGTAGCGCGCACCGGGGCCGTGCGCCCCGCACCCGACCGGACCGGGCCCGCGGCGACAGGGCGTTAGGTCACTAAGGAGTGACCGGCGCGAACAGAGCAGATGCCGGCGAGCGGCTCGAGGATGCGGCGTATGTGGAGTTCGCCGACCCAGAGGGGTGCCGGGGCGCCAATTGCCGCCCCGGCCACCTCTCCTGCCCGGCGGCCATCTCGCCTAGGGCTCGCGACGGTGTGGCCGTTGGTGACGCGGGGACTGCTGGGGCGGGGGGTGAATCGGAGCCTGTACCTGATTGCGCGATGTCGGTTTTGCGTAGATAGATGACATTCGGATCTCCAGTGAGGTCCTGACTCGACAAGGAGCGGTGTAGATGGATGCTCGTCATAAGGCGAGGGTGCGCTCGGGCGGCGCGTGGCTGGTGTGCGCGGCTCTGGCATCGCTGGCTCTGGGGGCGGGAAGCGCTCCGGCCATGGCCGCTTCGGCCGCCGGGTACCGGGTGAAGGCTCCGTCGCATCAGGCGAAGGACCTCCAACTGGCGCCGTGCGAACGGGAGAGGGAAGACGACCCGCGCACGCGCGGTCGCAAGGACAATCGCAAGGACTGCAAGGAAGGGCGGCCAGGCCCGCGCGGCCCGCAGGGCCACCCTGGTAAGCAAGGTGACACCGGCCCGCGGGGGCCGAAGGGCGACACCGGCAGCCAGGGTCCGGCCGGCCCGGCCGGACAGGGAGGCCCGGCGGGACCTGCGGGGCAGGCCGGCCCCGCAGGCCCGGCGGGTCCCCCTGGTCCCACCACACATTCCGGCCACGGACAGCCGGGGCCTCCCGGGCCCAAGGGTGACAGGGGCCCGCGGGGCCACAAGGGCGAGCCGGGGCATAAGGGTCACGCCGAACTCGAGGTGCGGCGGGTCGTCACCGTCAGCGAAAGCCTGCGCCCCGGCAGCACGACGATCCTGGAGGCCGTCTGCCCCCGTGGGTACTTCGTCACGGGAGGCGGCGTGACGCTCCGGAGCCCCGACCTCAGGGTCCTGTGGGACAACTCGGGCGACGCCCAGAACTGGGTCGCGGCGGTGACCAACGACGCCAGAACCGAGAACCCCACGTCCGGCACCTGGGTCGCGGAGGTTCACGCGCACTGCGCGAAGCTCGACCACAAGAAGCCGGACCACAAGAGCCTCTGACACGCGTCCCCGAGGGCACCCGTCCCCGAGGACTTCCGGGCCGCCGCATCCCCGGTCGCCCAACACCCCAGACACAAGGAGCGAAGTTGAACGTCTACCGCATCTCCCGCCCTGCCGCACTCGTCTCCGGGCTGGCGGCCTCCCTGGCCTTCGCCCTCACGGGTCTCGCCGCCCCGGCCTACGCCGCGGTGGAGCCCGTCGTGGCGGCCGACCCCCCGAGCCACTCGAAGGGCGACGACTGTGACGACGACAAGCGCTCCGGTTCCGGCTACTGCCACGACTCCAAGGGCCGCATCAGCTACGAGCTCCAGTCCCGCACCATCGAGAAGACCTTCACCGTCCCGGGCGGCCAGACGCACAACGGCAGCGTCGCCTGTGACTCGGGCTGGCTCATCGACAGCGGCGGCGTCGCCCTCAGCATCCCGCAGCTGATCCTGCAGAAGTCCATCAAGGGCGTCAGTGAGTCCTGGGAGACCACAGTCGTCAACAGGGACATGGCTGCGCACACCTACGACGTGGCGATCGTCTGCAGCCGCCTGGTCGCGGTCCAGCACTAGCCTCGCTGCCTCCCCTGCGGTGAGGGCGACCGCTGTGGCGTAGACATGAAAGTGCCTTCCGAACAGGAACGATGGGCCTTTTCGAGGGGTTCTGTTGTTCCAGGCGGAAGGCACTTTCTGCGTGCACGGGCGCCGGTAGCAGCCGTCGCAGTCGCCTGGAATCACTGGGGCCCCATGCGTGCGCGATGCGTGAGCGGACGGGTCTGCACCAGTCGTCACCCGCAGCACCACGCAGCATGGCTTGGACCCGCCCGGCACGGATTCGATCCCACTCCTAAAGCGGGTGTCGCAGGTTCGAATCCTGCCGAGGGCACAAGGCAAGGACCCCCAGTCGATCATGACTGGGGGTCTTTGGCATCTACGCCTGACATCAACGGGGGCGGTCACTGTCGGCCGGGCGCCTCTTGAGCAGGCGGTCCATGTGGGTGATCGCTTCGCGCTGGGTGTCCTGGACCACGTGCGTGTAGACGTCCATGGTGATGCTGATCTGGCTGTGCCCGAGGATCTCCATGACGACGCGGGGCGCGACCCCGGCGGCGGTCAGCAGCGTCGCGCAGCCGTGGCGGGCGTCGTGCAGCCGGATCACCCGGAGGCCGGCGCCCTGAGCGACACGGGTGAAGGACCGGTAGACGTTGCGCGGCTCCACCGGGCGGCCTGTACGCGTCGTGAAGATGTGCCCGCTCTCCGTCCACTTCTCCCCCGCGCGGTCGCGCTGGACGCTCTGCATCATCCGGTGCCCGGCCCGGGCGGTGTATCGGCGGGAAGAAGGAACGTGACCTCGGTACGGCCCTTGCGCAGCTTGCGTTCCAGCACGTATCGGCTCCCGCCGGTCGGGGAAGAAGGCCCCGCGCCCGCAGGGCCGTCTCCCGGCCCCCGGGCGACGTGACATCTTCCACGGCAAGGAGACGGCCTGCTGCGGCCGTCGCTCGGTACGGCCGCGACCCTGGGGCAGACCCATCCCACCCCGATCCGCACGCCGACACCACCCACAACACGGCCCGGGCGTCCTCCGCCACCCGACCGGACCAAGGCCTACATCGAACCGACGTACGAATAGGCCGGGCAGGCGGCCCGAGAAGGGCTCGGTCGGCCAGTGTCCTGTGTCATCGAACCTTGAGCTTGTGCCATCGAAGGTTCGGCGGCGAAACGCGGCCCGTCGCCCCCGGAGAGCTGATGTGCTCTCGCGGGAGAAGCGGGGCGCTTACGGCTTCGTGGTTGCTACTGGACCTTTTCCAGGTCGAGGAGGAGGATTCGGCCCGCGCCGACGCCCAATCCCTCGCCCTGGGAACTCAAGGCGGTGTAGAGCGTCGCGTGGACCAGAGACAGTCCGGTTCCCTCGCTGCTGGACACCTCATAGATGTTCCACCGGGTCGTGTCGTCTGTGCACTGGTTGATCCGCGCCTCGTTCCCACCACGGCGGGGCGTGCCCAGACACAAGGAGCCGTCGCCGCGTGCCCGAGTGATGAGCTGAACCGTCTCGTCCTCGTCGTTCTGGTTGGAGACGGTCCACTGCCCCCGGGTGTCGGCAGTCACGCAGTCTTCCAGTGCGACCGCGCCGCCGAAGGGCGCGAGGGCGACGCACTGGCCGCTGACTTTGTCCTTGAACCGGTAGGTGACGTCATCGACAGCGCCGGCGGGCGAGGCAAGGGCCAGGACAGCGGCGGCGGCAACGCCGAGAGACAGAACCGAACGAACAGGGATCACAGGCACTCCTGAGAGAAGGGTCGTCATTGCTAGACGAGACGGCCAGCAGCAAACGATCAACAGCCTCGGAGAGGTGTGCCCATTCGGAGGCGTCCGCCGGGTTCACCCTTCTGGCTCTATGGGCGAGAAAGCCGTGGCTCTACCTCAGCAGGTCAGTTCCGGCCCTATCTGGGGGGCCCGGCGATCGGAACGCGCCCGCCCGCGTCTCTGACCTGCACGCTTAACCTTCGATGGCACCAACTCGCATCCATCAGCGGTCGATGGCCCACGCTCAAGCAATCGATGACACCGGACAGCCAGCTCAGGAGCGGCGGCCACCCCACCCCAGCAGGACACGTCCGGCTTCCGCGGCACCACCCCGTTCGCGTTTTCCCTCGCGACCGACCAACAGCTGGCCGCGGGAGGTCTCGGAGAGCCAGGGGCGAAGAGTCGGTTCTCAGCCGCCATCCGGCGGGGCTGCCGTGGCGGCTGCCGACCCACTTTCGCGGGGTTGCCCTGGCAGAAGTTCGGTGGGGCGTCCAACGGATGAGGGAAGGCCGGGAACGGAGCCGCTCACCGGCACGACGTCGGTGGTGGGCGTGAATCCGTCCTTCTCCGGCTGCGCGTGTGGATCGTCCGATTTGGTGTACGGGAGGGAGCAGGGACTCTCGCTGGTGCAGGTGGGTTCGATGGTGCTGTCGGAACAGATTCCTGCCTGAGCGCCGAGCAAGGCAACTGGCTTGGCGACGAGCATGTTGAGGTCCCAGGTGTGCTTCGCCGTGTCCACGTCGGCGTACGCGACCGCCCACATCTCCTTGCCGCTGGGGGCAGGCTCCCCCTTGAGGGGGCCGGCTCGGCCGCAGGGCCGGACGTCTCCGTTGGGCAGGTTGGTGTACTTCCCTCCGATGAACCTCACCCGCACCGCGGGGTCCCCGGAATACCTGGGGGCAGGCCGCTGCGACGAGCCTGTGAACGCGACCTCAGCCCCCTTGGAAGGGGAAGGAGGCTCGACCCGCAGGAGATCTGGTGTTTCCGAGACGACGGGAGGGGTGACCTTCCCACTCCTGTCGGGACCGTTCCCCTCATCCCCGGGGCCGAGAACGAAGACGGTGAGCGCGACCGCCCCGGCGATGAGAGCGGCCAGCAGCGTCTGCCAGTGCTTGGCCGCGGCCAGAAACCTTCTCACGAAGGGCTGGGAAGGATCCGGCCCGGGCACCGGATTCTCGTCTTGCGTTGGCGGCTCAGCGTCCATTCGATCCCACCTCCTGAGGCTGGGTTACAGGCTGCTCGGCTGCGGGGCCTGATCGGGGATGCCGCGCGGCTGCAACGGATGACAAGATCCGGATGCAGCAGCGCCAAGCAGCTTCTGGACATGGCGACTGGGGTGAAGCCGGATAGCGGCAAGTGGTCCTGGCCTTGTTGGTGAGTTCCGACAGCACCAGGCCTGCCGGGCAGGGTCAGAGGGGCCGGGTCGAATCCGGTGCTCAGAGATCCTGACAAGTCCTGGGCGGGCATCCGGTGGCTTTCCCCGAAGGTGGGGTCGGTCCGTAGAGGGCGGGTTCGTGACCAGCGAGGATGCCCGTCATGCGCACAGACCAGAACCCTGCCTCCCACGGCTCGACGCGATCGGCGCCCGTCGTCTTCGGTACGGGAGCTGCCATCGGCGTTCTGGGCGGGATGATCGGTCTGGGCGGCGCGGAGTTCCGCCTGCCGCTGCTGATCGGCCTCTTCGGGTTCGCGGCGCTCTCTGCGGTCATCTTGAACAAGGCGATGAGCCTGGTCGTGGTCCTGGTCGCGTTGCCCGCCCGGCTGGCCGCGGTCCCGGCCGCCGACGTGGCCGCACGCTGGCCGGTCTGATCCCGACGATCGTGCTGCTGTTCGGGGAGGACATCAAAACCGCCGGAAGCCTCTCCCTTCTGGTCTCCCTGCCAACCATGCTGGTGGCCTTCGGTCGCTACAGCCGCGACGGAAGCTTCGCCGTCCTCGGCGCCAACCTCCGCTTCATCGCGGTCATGGCCGCAGGCTCGATCGCCGGCGCCGTTCTGGACGGGCTACTGCTCGGCGTGTTCCCGGACCTGGTCCTCATCCCCCTGCTGGCCGTGATTCTGCTCGTCTCCGCGGTCAAGCTGGCCCGTCACGACTGACTGCGACGAGCCTCTCCTGACCCTCGCCGGGTGCCTCGCGTTCTCGTGATCACCGACGCCGTCCTCCCACGCGCCGGACCTGTCAGACACCGCCCTGCGTGCAAGCGAACGGGAAGAGGCCTGGTCAGCGTCGCCGAATGCGTGAGCGATGCGTGAGCGGATGTGCTGGCACGGCCTGGTCTGGAGCGGATCAAGCGGCACGGTGCAGGTCTCTGACCAGGCATTGCCGGATCTCGGCGGACCGAGCGGGATGGTCCGGCACGATCTTGCCTGGACTTTTAATCCGTTGGTTGTCGGTTCGAGTCCGACATGGCCTACTGCTCCGGGGTCGAGGAGAGATCCTCTGACCTGCTGCTGAGCGCCCCGTCCGGGTATCCGGGCGGGGCGCTCGGTCGTTCCCGGGCCCGTGCCGGTCGTACGCGGTCGCTGATCCGGGGGAGGGCGTCCGTCAGGGTGTCCAGCAGGGCGACGAGGAGGTCCGCCCGCGGGTCGGACGGGGGCAGGGCCTCGCGTTGGACGCGGTCCAGGTCGGCCAGGATCAGGCCGGCGGTGCGGACGCCCTGCGCGGTGAGCCGGACCGCGAGGCGGCGCCGGTCGCCCGGGACCGGCAGCCGGGTCGCGAGCGCCGCCTCCTCCAGCCGGTCCAGGCAGCCGGTCAGCGCCCCCGAGGTGACCCCCACGGCCCGGGCGAGCTCGCCGGCGGCCAGGGTGTACGGGGCGCCCGCGTACCGGAGCTCGGTCAGCACGCGCAGCCCCGTACGCCCCAGTCCGTACCGGCGGCACACCGGGCGGGTGTGTTCCTCCACGGCCTGTGCCAGCAGGTCGGCGAGGCGGAACAGACCCGCCGGGCGGCTCGCCCGGACGGCGGCGGGCGCGGCGGCGGCGGCGACCGGCACGGCTCAGTCCGCCGGGCGGGCGGCCGGGCGGACTGAGCCGTGCTGCTCGGCCCGGCCGGGGGCGGGGCGCTGCTGAAGGGTCGAACGGATGGGCGGGGTTACCCGTGGGTCCGGTGGCGCGTTGGCCCGGCATGACCACGATGGAGACTTCCGCGCCGAGGGTGGGGCGCCGCCGGCGGGCACCGGCACCAGGGCACGAAGAATCGGTTCAGCTCACCCCCGACCCGCCCATCTACAGCGCGCTGCTCGCCCGCTGGGAGCAGGACGGCCGGACCGTGCCCGGGTTGCGCGATCCGGAGTGGTCCAAGATCGCCTCCTCGCCCATCTGGCCGAGCGGCCCCCTCTTCGGCGGCTGACCGACCGGCGGGCGGGCCGCACCTCGGCGACTTCCGCGCCGCCTGAGGGCCGCCCCGATCGGAGCCCGAGCAGTCCGGCCGCAGGCGGCGCGGAAGTCGCCTAGTGCTGTGGCCGGGAAGGTTTGCCGGGTCGCGGTGTTCGGTGCGGTGCCTCGCAAGGCGGAGGGCCGCCGCTCGTACTGGACGTACTTCGGTGGTCCGACAACGCGGCGAGGTGCCGTGCCGGGCGCCGCGACCCGGTGAACCTTTCCGGTCACAGCACTAGCGGGATTCCGGGCCCGCCAGGTGGCGGGCGATCACCATGCGCTGGATCTGGTTCGTGCCCTCCACGATCTGGAGGACCTTCGCCTCGCGCATCAGCCGCTCGACGGGGAAGTCCGCCGTGTAGCCGTAGCCGCCCAGCACCTGCACCGCGTCCGTGGTGACGGCCATCGCCGCGTCGGTGCAGAAGAGCTTCGCCATCGCTGCCTGCCGGGAGAACGGCTTGCCCGCGTCCCGCAGCCGTGCCGCCGCCAGGTACAGCGCGCGGCCCGCCTCGATCTTCGTCGCCATGTCGGCCAGCATGAACCGCAGGCCCTGGAAGTCCGCGATGGGGTGGCCGAACTGCTTGCGGTCCAGTGCGTAGACCAGGGCCTCGTCCAGGGCGGCCTGGGCCACGCCGATCGCGCAGGCCGCGATGCCGAGGCGGCCCGCGTCCAGGGCCGCCAGGGCGATCGTGAAGCCCTGGCCCTCCTCGCCGATGCGGCGCGTGTCGGGGACCCGTACGCCGTCGAAGTGCAGCTGGGCGGTGGGCGAGCCCTTCATGCCCATCTTCTTCTCGGGGACGGCTGCGGTCAGGCCCGCCACGTCGCCCGGAACCAGGAAGGCCGTGATGCCCTTCGGGCCGTCCACGCCCGTGCGGGCCAGGACGGTGTAGAAGTCGGCGACCCCGCCGTGGGTGATCCAGGCCTTGGTGCCGTCGATGATCCAGTCGTCGCCGTCCCGGACCGCCTTGGTGGTCAGCGAGGCCGCGTCCGAACCGGCGCCGGGCTCCGAGAGGCAGTACGCGCCGAGCAGGCCGCCGCCGAGCATCCCGGGCAGGTGGGCGCCCTGCTGCTCCTTGGTCCCGTAGCCGGCCAGGCCGTGGCAGGCCAGCGAGTGCACGCTGACGCCGAGCCCCACGGTCAGGCGGGCCGCGGCCAGCTCCTCCAGCACCTGGAGGTAGACCTCGTACGGCTGGTCTCCGCCGCCGAACTCGCCGGCGTACGGCAGGCCGAGCAGACCGGACTCGGAGAGCAGCCCGAAGACCTCCCGGGGGAAGCGGCCGGCGTCCTCCTCCTCGGCGGCCCGGGGCCGGATCTCGCGCTGCGCGATCTCGCGGACGAGTGCGAGCAGGTCGCGGGACTCCTCGGTGGGCAGCTGGCGTTCCACTGGCTGCTGCGCGCGGTCGGTCATGGCGGCGCTCTCCTCACTCGTCAAGCACGGGGCGGCGCGTGAGGGTGGTACGCGTCGCCGGGTCTCGGGGCTCACAGCCGATGGTGCCCTCCCGGATCGCGGGAAGGTCCAGTTCAAGGGGCTGCGGCGGTTGAGTATGCCCGATCAGGGGCTTCCCGTCACGGGTACGGGATCGCCCTCGGGGACGGGCGGGGCCGGGCACCCGGGGACGAACTCCTCGATCACCGTCAGTGTCGCGCGCAGCGTCCGCACCAGCAGGGCGCCGACCTCGGCCCGGCCGGGCCGGCCGGCGGCCTCCGGCGTGCCGATCCACTCGAGCGTGCTGCCCTCGACCCCCGAAAGCCAGCCGACCAGCGCGAGCCGGGCCAGCGGGGGGACGGACCGGTGGCCGTACGCGCCTTCCGCGATGGTCGCGACGAGCTCCTCGCGCACGGCGTCGCGGATGGCGAGGACCTCGGAGTCGGAGCCGACGCCTCCGGTGACGATGGTGCGGTAGGCGGCCTGGTGGTGCTCGGCGTAGTACAGGTAGCCGTCGATCGTGGTGCGCACGCGCTCGGCGGCCGGCACCCGGTCCTCGGCGGCGGCGCGGGCGACGAGCTCGGCCACCGAGTCCTCGACGATGGCCAGGTAGTAGCCGCGCTTGCTCTTGAAATAGTAGTAGATGAGCCCCTTGGCGACGCCCGCGTGCTTGGCGATGTCGTCCATCGAGAGCGCGTCATACGAGGTGTCGGCGAACAACTTGCGCCCGATCGCCATCAGTTCGGCCCGCCGAACCTGCGAACGCCCGCTCGTTCCGCGCTGTTGACTATTATTCAAATTCAGCCCTAGCCTCGAACTGCCACAGGATGCCCGAAGTATGGCAGACCTGCGCGCACTCCCCCTTGCACTCCCCCTGCGCACGGACGACGTACGGGAGGAACACCTCATGGGCAACGGCAAGACGAGCACGAGGACCAACACGGCCGAGGGCCGGGTCAATTGGAAGAAGACGGCCGCCGTCGCGATGCCCGCGATCGTCGCGGTCGGGGCGATGGCCATGGTCATGGCACAGGGCGCGCTCGCCGCCTCCTTCGCCGTCTCGGGGACCACTTTCCAGGTCTCCTCCTCCAAGCTGAGCAGCAAGGGCCTGGCCTCCTACGTGCAGACGGACCGCTCCGTCGACGGCAAGGGGCACCCGGTGGCGCTGCTCGGCATCGGCGATGCCACCCTCACGGACATCTGCCAGGCCGCCGAGGTGGACACCCCGGTGGGCAAGGTGGTCTTCAAACTGACCGCCGGCGGCCCGGCCGGCGAGGTCACCGCCAGCAGCCTGGTCATCGACGGCGAGGACCTGGCCGGCGACGCCGTCTTCGGGACGGCCCAGATCGGCCGCGACGCCTCCACCCTGGACCAGGTCAGCGGGGTCACGGGCGAGGCCGGCAAGTTCGGCCTCCAGGCCGGGAACATCGAGGTCGTGGACGTGAAGTCGCACGCCTGGTCGGCGACCGGCGGCAACTTCCACCTCAAGGGCCTGAAGCTGAACGTCAGCCTGGGCGGCGGCAAGTGCTTCTAGGTCCGCGCGGACCCGTCGGCCCGGGGAGCGGGTGGCTGGAACGGCGGCTCCCGCTGCCCGGCCCCCGGCTGCGGCTGCGCGCCTGGCGCCGCACCCGACCCTTCTGGGGCGGGCTGCTGGTGATCCTGGGCGGGACCGAGCTCCTGCTGGTCCCGCTCTCGCCGCTCACCGTGCTGGTCAGCCTGGGCCTCGGCGGGATCGCCGCGATCGGGATCGGCATCGCGCTGATCGCGGCGGGAGTGTTCCTGTGGCTGCTGCCGCAGGCCCGGGCCTACGTCTCGATCCACGCACTGCTGCTCTCGGTGCTGTCCTTCGTCGCGACCAACCTCGGCGGCTTCCTGCTGGGCATGCTGCTCGGCATCGCCGGCAGCGCGCTGGCCTTCGGCTGGACCCCGCTGCCCGATCCGGAGGCGGCCGAGGAGGGCGCCCCGTACCTCCCGAGCCTGGACGGCAGCGGGCCGCGCACCCTGGCCGCCGCGCTGCCGGTGGTACTGCTCGCCTCGCTGGCGGCGGGGGCGGGCGCCCCGCGGGCGGAGGCGGCCGGGACGGCCCGGGCGGCCCCGGCCGCACTCGCGGCCCGGGCAGCTCCCGCGGCGCCCGCGTCCCCGGAGGCTCCCGCGGCGCCGACAGCGCCGACGGCCGCGCGCACGCCCCCGACCGTGACCACCTCGCTCTTCGCCCCGCAGGGCTTCACCTTCGCGGGCGTCACGCACGTGCCCACGGCGGACGGCCCGCTGAAGGTGCTGGTGCTGCGGATGCGCGCGGCCACCCTCACCGACTACCGGCTGCGCACCCGGGACGGCCGGGACGAGTACGGGCTGGCCGCCCGGAGGCTCGACCTGCGCGGCGACGTCACCCTGTACCTGACGAGGTTCAGCGGCTGCATCGAGGGGCTGCTGTGCGTCACCTTCAGCCCGGACGGACTGCCGGCTCCCCCGATCATCCCGCCGTTCGTCTTCATGACCCGGGTCAGCGCGGAGCAGGCGCTCGTCACCTCGGACGTGATCGAGACCGACGGCCTGCGGCTGGAGGCCTCGTGATCCCCGTCCAGGCCGCGCCGCTGTGGGCGTACGGCATCGGCGCCACCCTCGCGGTGGCGGCCGGGCGCCAGTTGCAGTGGTGGGAGCGGTCGGTCCGGGGCGAGGGGGTCCGTACGAGGAGCCGCGCGGCCCATCCGTACCTGGCGCTCACCCTGCTCTACGCGGCTCTGCTGCCCGCGCCGACCGGGGTGTACCTGATGTGGCAGAACCCTGCCTGGTCCACCATGCACGCGGCGCACGGGCACGACGGCGTATGGGCCGGCTTCGCCCTCCTCCAGGCGGCCTCGCCGGTGGCCGGCGCGCTGCTCGGCTTCCTGGCGGCGCGGCTGTTCGTCCTGGTCGGCGCCGGGTACTGGGGGTACCTCCAGGCGGTGGCCGGGTACTTCCTGCTGTTCTTCACCCTGATCCACGGGTGGGACGGCACGGGGTACCAGCGGCTGCTGAGCGCCGATCCGCGGGCCTTCGCCGGCTGGTCCGCGGACGGCGCGGACGGCGCCGGCGGCGGGTCGGTCCTCAACCACTGCCTCGCCTTCGCGACCTCGGGGACCTTCCTGGCCCTGCTGGTCTTCGGCACGGCCGTGATCGGCACGATGCTGCTGATGGAGATCGGCTGGCTGGTGGAGGGCTGGCGGCTGCCCGGGGCGGCGGCGGACCTCAAGGTGCCCCGGGTGGTCGCGGTGGCGATCGCCGGAGCGGGGGTCCACGCGCTGCCGTTCGCGGGGGCGCTGGGCGCGAGCGTACTGGTGCGGCTGCTGGGCTGGTGGCTCGGCGCCGGGGTGTTCGCCGTGCTCGCCGGGGTGGTGCTGCTGCCCCGGAGCTCGCCGGTGCGGAAGCTGTACGCGCTGGTGGGGATTCCGGACGGGCACTGGCGGGTGGAGCCGCGGGAGCCCGGGGAGCGGGAAGAAGCGGCGGGGACTAGAAGAACCAGCCCACCTGGGTGACGAACATGGCCACGACGACGACCAGGATCCAGCCGAGCACGTGCTCCGTCCAGGAGGAGGAGCCGTCGTCGGGTCCGCCGGTGCGGACCAGGTCACGGGCTCGGGAGGTCAGGGCGGCGCTGTGTGCGGTCATGCCTCCCAATGTGACAGCGGGGGCGGCCTTCGCGGTAGAGACGATGGTCACGCCGTGGCATGTCTCACGCCCCGGTCCGTGGATGCGGGCCGGGGCGTGAGGGGCGCGTGCGCCGGATCAGGTGGCGCGTTCCCGGCCCGCCATGGCCGACATGGCCAGGGCGAGGCAGAGGGCGACGGCCCCGGCGATCACGTTGCTCATCACCGTGCGCGTCGTGTCGACGCTGCCGGCGATGACCCAGGGCGCGACGATCGTCCACGCCGCGAGACCGACCGCCGTCCAGGCCATGGCGTGGGTGCGCTCGTAAGCGGAGCCGAGCCCGCTCATGCACAGGCAGTACGCCAGGCCGGCGATCAGGTTGTTGATCGCCAGCGCGCTGAGCCCGCTGAATCCGGCGATCCACGGCGAAGCGGCGATGTAGAGGCCCGTGAGGAGGGCCATCGCCTCGACGGCCTGGGCGGCCGGCGTGCTGGTGACCCGCTCGAACCGGGTGCGCATCTCGGCGAGGTCGGGGTGGTGTTCGATGCTGTGGGTGGTCATGGTGGGCCGCCTCCTACTGAAGCGCGAAGCCTTTATGTGCCCTTTATTCCCATATGGTCCGCTTGTCATGCCTTCGGGTCAACGGGAAGTTTCACAGCACCCCGACCGCCCGCAGCACGAGGATCTGGGCGGCGCTCGGCCGGACCGGTCCGTAGAGGTAGCAGATGCCGCCGGTGCCGGAGACGGTCTTGCCCGCCGCGTTGAGGCGCTTGGTCCGCAGCCAGTTGTTCTCGAACTCCCGCCGCCGGTAGACGCGGCGCACGGCCGGGTTGTCGGCCGAGTTCGGGTCGTTGGCGATCACGTCGCCGGTCGCCGTGAAGCCGATGACGGTCATCAGGTGGCCGGCCGTGCCGTAGCCCGCGCCCGTGAGCTCCCGGTCGGTGAAGGACTGCGAGGTGATGACCGGGACGCCGGCCCGGACCAGGGCCTCCAGGTCGGACAGCGAGCCCAGCCGGGTGACGACCCCGGCCAGCTGCCGGTAGGTGGCGGCGTAGGCGGCGTTGAAGGGCCAGTTGCCGCAGCCCTTGTACGCGGCGTCGTAGGTGGAGCGGGCGGCATGGCAGACCTGCGGGTCGGCGTAGCCCTTCTTGACCCAGGTCAGGGACTTGGCGCTGGCCCTGCGGCCCCAGAATTCGATGATCATCTGCGAGGAGGTGGGGCTGCACCAGGCCTCGCCGCCGTTGTCGTACTCGGGGTACTGGCCCGCGTGCGTCTCCTGCGAGTACCTCGGCACCTTCAGCTCGTGGGCACCGCCGGAGGGGACGGAGGCCGGGACGGTGAAGCGGTCCGGAACGTCGGAGGCCATGGCGCCCGCGAGCCACACCGTCGGTCCGCGGACGGCGCCGGGCTTGCGGTGGAGGGTCAGGCGCAGCCGCCAGTCCTTGATCCGCAGCCCGCTCGGGGGGGCGTCCACGGCCAGGGTGTCGGTCCAGACGGTGGACTTGCCGTCGGTCTGGCCGTCCACGGAGGTGCGGCGGATGTCCCCGTCGCCCGAGGCCCAGCGGCCCATCACGTACCAGGGGGTGGCGGTGCCGTCGGTGTAGGTGCCGCGCAGCTCGGTCTGGATCCAGGTGCCGGCCGGCGTACGGGCGTTCCAGGAGGCGATGGCCTCGGTGGCGGGCACGGTGGAGGCGTGCACCGGCGAGGTCCAGACGGCGTACTCCCAGGTGCTCTTCTTCCCGGTGTGCGGGTCGGCGTACTCGGTGCGGCCGACCGCGGTCTTGATCTCCAGGCCGGGGCGGGCGCCCGCGATGGCGGTGGTGCCCTGGTGGGTGCCGGCGCTCCAGTGGGCGTGGGAGTGCCAGAACCGGTTGTCCACGGTCTTGCGGGTGGCGGCCCCGGCGGGGGCGTTGGCGGCGGGTGCCGGTCCGGGAGCGGGGACGGGAGCCGGGACGGGGGCCGGTCCGGCCGGGGTCGCGGGCTCCGGTCCGGCCCCGGCCGCGGAGGCCCGGCCGCCGGGGACGGTGGCCGCGGCGGCCGCCGCGAGGGCTACGGCCAGCAGGGCCCGGCGTGGTGTGGCTGCGGTCATCGGCGTGGCCCCCAGGGGTCGGTGCGGTGTCGACTGCTCCACCCTTCCAGTTCCCGCCCGCCGGGCGGCGAAGCCGGGGGCACGTGTCGGGGTGACGCGGGACCCCGGTGCACG
The DNA here is from genome assembly GCF_003287915.1 of Streptomyces sp. ICC4. Taxonomy (NCBI): domain Bacteria; kingdom Bacillati; phylum Actinomycetota; class Actinomycetes; order Kitasatosporales; family Streptomycetaceae; genus Streptomyces; species Streptomyces sp. ICC4. The sequence continues at coordinate 3,155,903 of NZ_CP030286.1, forward strand.
CGAGAACCCGGCATACGTGAGAGACCCCGGTCCGGGCCGCCGGGCCCGGCGGGCCCGGCAGTGCTTTGGCCACGGCACTACGCTGGGGCCGTGGAATTCCAGGCGGCATCACGGTCCCTCCCGGCGCTCGCGCACGAGCTCGCCGGACTGCCGACCTCCCTCGGGGCGGTGCGCCTGATCGGGATCGACGGGCACGCCGGGTCCGGGAAGAGCACCTTCGCGGGGGCGCTCGCCGAGGCGCTCGGCGGGGCTCCCGTGCTGCACCTCGACGATGTGGCCAGCCACGAGGAGCTTTTCGCGTGGGACGACCGGCTGCGCGCCCAGGTGCTGGAGCCGCTCGCCGCGGGCCGGCCCGCGCACTGGGCCCCGTACGACTGGATCGAACGGCGGTTCGGTGCGGAGCGGCTGCTGGAGCCGGCCCCGGTGCTGCTCGTCGAGGGGGTCGGCGCCGGCCGGCGCGCGCTGCGCCCGCGGCTGGCGCGGCTGTTGTGGATGGAGACACCGCGTGCGCAGTCCTGGGGGCGCGGGCGAAACCGGGACGGGCGTGAACTTTCCGACTTCTGGGACGGATGGGAGCGCGCGGAGCTCGCGCACTTCTCGGATGACCCTTCGCGCCCCTTCGCGGACACCCTGGTACGGCAGAGCGGTACGGGATACGAGTGGTCTTCCGGGACTGCTGCGACGGCGGGAACCACGACTTCCGTCACCGAGGGTGACGGACTCCCCCGGGCCTGACGGGCCCCGGAACTCCGCCGCGCGCAGGCTCCACCCGGCCGCTTGACCCGGGGACGAGGACGGCCTTACGTTCTGAATACGCGGCCCTCACAGGCCGCCACGGACGCGAAGCCCCCGATTGTTCCCCCGTGATCGGGGGCTTCGCCCTGCCCCGACCGCGGGACTCCACGGCCTTCCCGGCGGCGCGGCGACGCGGCACGGACGGGCGAATCCGCCCCGTATTCTCACCCTGTGTCACCACGGGTGCCACGGGTATCCACCCGACCCGTCTTCACCGCACCCTACGTAAGGTGCGTAACCGCAGGTACGATGCACCCCTGATTTCATCAGCGCAGGGACAACTCGCGTGCGCGACGCGGGGGTTGTCGCGCACCACGGGGGCAGGCTTGTGGGGGACGTGATGGATTTCGCCGCGGTGGGCAGCGCACACGCCCCGGCCGAACTCGCCTGGCTGCGGGGCGTCGACGCCTGCACGATGGGCGCTTATCCGCAGGCCGAGGAGGAGTTCCGGACGGCGGTACGACTGGATCCGGCGATGGCCGACGCCTGGCTGGGCCTGCACGCGCTCCGGGTCGACACCACCAACGCATTACTCCGGATGTACGCCCACCGGGACCGCTTCGGGGAACAGCGGGCCCGGCACCGGCGGACGCTCAACTCCTGGTACTGGCTGGGCTGGTGGGTGCAGCCGGTGCTGGAGAGCCGGCGCGACCTGCTGCTCGCGCACGCCTCGCACTGGCTGGACGGCCGCCATGTGCCCGAGCTGGACCAGGCGCTCGCCGCCCTGCCGCCCGTGGACACCGATCCGCAGGTCCGCTTCCTGCACGCCTGCCGGGCCTATCTGGTCAAGGACTGGGAGCAGCTGGTGCGGCACACCGAATCCCTGGTGGACGACCCGCTGCTGGGCATCGAGGCCGGCCTGTTCGGCGGGATGGCCCGGGTCCGCCTCGAGATGTACGGGCAGGCGGAGCCGCTGCTGTCGGCCTCGCTGATGCGCTGCCGCAGCGAGCAGCCGCAGCGCAAGGAGCTGCGGTACTGGCTGGCCCGCGCGCACGAGGGGACCGGGCGCAGCGCGGCGGCGCTGCCGCTCTACCGGGCGGTGCACCGGGTGGACCCGGCGTTCATGGACACGGCGGCCCGGCTGACGGCGATCGAGGACAGCGAGGACGCCGACGGACTGGCCGGGTTCGCGGGCGGCTACGGCCACGAGGGGATCGGCGGCCACGGCCTGTCCCCCTCGGGCGGTGACTTCGCGGCGGTGGTCCTGGGCGGCGGCCCGGCCCAGGACCTCGCGGCGGACGGGCAGGCGGAGGCGGACCCGCTGACTTCGGCGGAGCCGCCGGAGCCGCGACACGGCCCGGGGGCGGCGCCGCCGGGTCCCGGCCCGGGCCGGCCGGCCGGCGTGCGGCACAAGGTGGCCCTGCCCGCCCAGCCGGGGCCGGTGGGGCTGCCGTCCGGGCCGGCGGATCCGGCGGCGCTGGCCCACGCGCTCGCGGAGCTGGAGCGGATGGTGGGCCTGGAGCCGGTCAAGCGGCAGGTGAAGGCGCTCTCCGCGCAGCTGCACATGGCCCGGCTGCGGGCGGCTTCGGGACTGCCGGTGCAGCCGCCGAAGCGGCACTTCGTCTTCTCGGGGCCGTCCGGCACGGGCAAGACGACGGTGGCGCGGATCCTGGGCCGGGTCTTCTACGCGCTGGGCCTGCTCGGCGGCGACCACCTGGTGGAGGCGGGGCGCGCGGACCTGGTCGGCGAGTTCCTCGGGCAGACGGCCGTGAAGGCGAACGAGCTGATCGACTCGGCGATCGGCGGGGTGCTGTTCGTGGACGAGGCGTACAGCCTGTCCAACTCCGGGTACAGCAAGGGCGACGCGTACGGCGACGAGGCCCTGCAGGTGCTGCTGAAGCGGGCGGAGGACAACCGCGACCACCTCGTGGTGATCCTGGCGGGCTATCCGGCGGGGATGGACCGGCTGCTGGCCACCAATCCCGGCCTGTCCTCGCGGTTCACCACCCGGGTGGACTTCCCGAGCTACCGGCCGCTGGAGCTGTCCGCGATCGGCGGGGTGCTGGCGGACGCCAACGGCGACCGGTGGGACGAGGAGGCGCTGGAGGAGCTGCGGAGCATCAGCGGGCACGTGGTGGAGCAGGGCTGGATCGACGAGCTCGGCAACGGCCGGTTCCTGCGGACGCTGTACGAGAAGAGCTGCGCGTACCGGGATCTGCGGCTGGCGGGCTTCGCCGGTGATCCCTCGCGGGACGATCTCTCCACCCTGCGGCTGGCGGACCTGATGCAGGCGTACGGGGAGGTCCTGTCGGGCCGGGGTCCGCAGGAGCGGCCGGAGCCGCCGCCGTTGTAGCCGTTCGGGGGCCGGAGATGTCGCGCCGCGGCATCTCCGGCCCCCGAACCGGGACCCTCTACGCGCTGCGCGCGTACCCCCGGTGCGCCGGGTCGCGGACCTCGCCGACCAGGGTTTCCAGGACGTCCTCCATGGCCACGAGGCCCAGCACCCTTCCGGACGGGTCCGCCACCTGTGCCAGGTGGGTGGCGTCGCGGCGCATGACCGTCAGGGCGTCGTCCAGGGGGAGCGTGGAGCAGACCGTGGTCATCCGCCGCCAGACCCGCTGGGGCACGGCCCGTTCCCGGTCCTCGAGGTCGAGTACGTCCTTCACGTGCAGGTAGCCCATGAAGGCGCCGCTCTCGGCGCGGACCGGGAAGCGGGAGTAGCCGGTGCGGACCGTGAGCTGCTCGATCTCGCGCGGGGTGACGGCGGGTCCGACCGTGACCAGCCGGTCCGGGGCGAGGAGGACGTCGGTGACCGGGCGGCTGCCCAGTTCCAGCGCGTCCTCCAGCCGCTCCTGCTCGACCGGCTCCAGGAACCCGGCCTGCCGGGAGTCCTTGAGCAGGCGGCCGAGCTGGGCGGAGGTGTAGACGGCCTCGACCTCGTCCTTGGGCTCGACCTTGAAGAGCCGCAGGACCAGCGTGGCGCAGGCGCCCAGGGCCGTGGTGACCGGCCCGCAGACGCGGGCGAAGGCGACCAGGCCGGGGCTGAACCACAGGGCGGTCTTCTCGGGCGCGGCCATGGCGAGGTTCTTGGGGACCATCTCGCCGATGACCAGGTGCAGGAAGACCACGGCGGCGAGCGCGAGCGCGTAGCCGAGGGGGTGGATCAGGCCTTCGGGCACGTGGGCGGCGTGGAAGACGGGCTCCAGCAGCCGGGCCACGGTCGGTTCGGCGACCGCGCCGAGGGTGAGCGAGCACATGGTGATGCCGAACTGCGCGGCGGCCATCATGCGCGGCAGGTTCTCCAGGCCGTGGAGCACCTGGCGGGCCCGCTTGGAGCCGGCGGCCAGCGGCTCGATCTGGCTGCGGCGGACGGAGACGAGCGCGAACTCGGCGCCGACGAAGAAGCCGTTGGCCAGGACGAGGAGCAGGGCGAACAGGAGCTGGAGCGCGTTCACCGGCCGCCCACCGATTCGAGCTCGGCGGGGGCGGGGACGGAGCCCAGCTGGATGGAGCCCGGCGGGACGGAGCCCAGCGGTGCGGTGCGCACGAGGCGGACGCGTTCGGCGCGGTAGCGGCCGACCTGGCGGACGGAGAGCTTCCAGCCGGGGAGTTCGGCGCGGTCCCCGGGGGCGGGGATGCGGCCGAGCAGGTCGGCGACGAGGCCGGCGACGGTCTCGTACGGGCCTTCCGGGACCTCCAGGCCTATCCGGCGCAGGGTCTGGACGCGGCAGCTGCCGTCGGCCTCCCAGGAGGGGCGGCCGTCCTCGGGGGGTACGGCGGCCAGTTCGGGCCTCCGGTCCTCCGCGAGGTCGTGCTCGTCGCGGACCTCGCCGACGAGCTCCTCCACGATGTCCTCCAGGGTGACGACACCAGCGGTGCCGCCGTACTCGTCGACGACCACGGCCATCGGCTGTTCGCTGCGCAGCCGTTCCAGCAGCGGCTGCACCGGCAGGGAGCCGGGCACCAGCAGGGGGGCGACGCAGATCCGGCTGACGCTGGTGCGCGCGCGCTCGGACTCGGGCACGGCGAGGGCGTCCTTGAGGTGGACGACCCCGGTGATCTCGTCGATGCGCTCGCGGTAGACGGGGAAGCGGGACAGGCCGGTGGCGCGCGTCAGGTTGAGCACGTCGGCGGCGGTGGCCGTGTGCTGCAGGGCGCTGACCTTGACCCGGGGGGTCATGACCAGCTGGGCCGTGAGCTCGCCCAGCGAGAGGGTGCGCACAAAGAGGTCGGCGGTGTCCTGTTCGAGGGCGCCGGCCTGGGCCGAGTGGCGGACCAGGGAGACCAGTTCGCCGGGGGTGCGGGCCGAGGCCATCTCCTCGGTGGGCTCCACGCCCAACGCCCGGACGAGCCGGTTGGCGATGGCGTTGAGGGCCGCGATGACCGGCCGGAAGGCGCTGGAGAAGGCGTGCTGCGGGCCGGCGACGAAGCGGGCCACCTGGAGCGGCCGGGAGACCGCCCAGTTCTTCGGGACGAGCTCGCCGACGACCATCTGGACGGCGGAGGCGAGCAGCATGCCGATGACGACGGCGACGCCGGGGACGACGCCCCGGGGAAGGCCGGTCGCGGCGAGCGGCCCGGTCAGCAGTGCGGCGAGGGCGGGCTCGGCGAGCATGCCGACCACGAGGGAGGTGATGGTGATGCCGAGCTGGGTGCCGGAGAGCTGGAAGGACAGCTCCCGCAGGGCTTTGACGACCGTGCGGGCACGGCGGTCGCCTTCGGCTGCGGCGCGTTCGGCCTCGGGTCTCTCGACCGTGACGAGGCCGAATTCGGCCGCCACGAAGAAGCCGTTGGCGAGGATCAGGGCGAATGCCGCCCCGAGCAGGAGTAGCGGGATGGTCATGCCGCCGCCTCCGGGGGGAGGGCGGCGCGTGTACTACCGGACGATCCGTCCATTGCTGGAGGGAGTCACTCCTCAGGTCGATGGTGCCCACGGGCCACGGGGTCCCGGGGCGTGTGGGAGGGCACGCGTGCGCGCGCCCCGCCCACCAGGGTAGTCACTGGGATCGCCGCCGCAATGGGACGCAGCGACGAGGTCGGCCGGGCTCAGTCGTTCTTTGAGCCGGTTCCGTGGATCTCGGCGAGGGCGCGCAGGGCGCGGGCGTCGGCGATCGCCTGGGCCTTGGCCACGCCGGGCTGGATGCCGAGGGCGGGCAGGCTGGTGCCGTCGCTGAGGTCGAGGAACACCCACGCGTCGCCCGGGCGGAGGTTGACGCGCAGGATCTGCGCCCACTCCAGCCGGCGGGTGGTGGTGAGGTTGACGACCGTGACCCCGGCCTCGTCGGCGACCACCTTGGGGCGGCTGAGCAGGACGAGGACGCAGGACAGCAGGGCCGCGGTGAAGACGAAGGCGATCCGCTCACCGGGGTGCAGGGTCTCGAGGATCAGGGCGATCGCCGTGATCGTGACGAACATGGCGGCGCCGACGCCCAGCAGGACGGCCCGGGTGCGGGTCGGCCGGAAGGTGACCGGGAGTGCGGGCGGTGCGGGCTGGGCGGTGGCGTCGGCCATGTTCGTCAGTGCCTTCGGTGGTGCCGGGACGGCGGTGTGGGGCGGTGGTGTGGGGCGGATCGGGCGCCGGCCCCGGGGGGCCGACGTGCGCGTCAGAGGCGGCAGGCGTGGATCGAGGTGGTGAGGATGGCGCGGGCGCCGAGCTCGTACAGGTCGTCCATGATCCGCTGGGCCTCCTTGGCGGGGACCATGGCGCGGACGGCGACCCAGCCCTCGTTGTGCAGCGGGGAGACGGTCGGCGACTCCAGGCCCGGGGTGAGGGCGACCGCGCGCTCCAGGTGCTCGGCGCGGCAGTCGTAGTCCATCATCACGTAGCTGCGGGCGACCAGGACGCCCTGGAGCCGGCGCAGGAACTGCTGGGCCTGGGGGTCCTCCGGGTCGGTGCCGTTGCCTCGGATGACGACGGCCTCGGAAGTCATGATCGGCTCGCCGATGACCTCCAGGCCGGCGTTGCGCAGGCTGGTGCCGGTCTCGACGACGTCCGCGATGATCTGGGCGACGCCGAGCTGGATGGCGGTCTCGACCGCGCCGTCGAGGTGGACGACGGAGGCCTCGATGCCCTTCTCCGCGAGGTGCTTGGCGACGATTCCCTCGTACGAGGTCGCGATGGTCATCCCGTGGAAGTCCTCGGGGCCCTTCGCGGTGCCGGGGATGGTCGCGTAGCGGAAGGTGGAGCGGCCGAAGTTCAGCGGCAGGATCTCCTCGGCGCTGGCGCCGGAGTCGAGCAGCAGGTCGCGGCCGGTGATGCCGATGTCGAGCTTGCCGGAGGACACGTAGATCGCGATGTCCTTGGGGCGGAGGTAGAAGAACTCCACCTCGTTGTCGGGGTCGACGACCACGAGCTCCTTGGACTCCTTGCGCATCCGGTAGCCGGCCTCATGGAGCATCGCCGACGCCGGTCCGGAGAGTGAACCCTTGTTGGGGACGGCGATGCGCAGCATGGGGCTTCCTTTGGTGCGTAGGTGCGAAAGGTGTGCGGGTACGGGCGCGCGGACGCCCCGGCAGGGTGTGCCGGGGCCCGCGCGGAACTGCGGCGGCCTGAGAACTGCGCGGCCTAGAGGTGCGCGTAGACGTCGTCGAGGGAGATCCCGCGCGCCACCATCATCACCTGGACGTGGTAGAGCAGCTGGGAGATCTCCTCGGCGGCGGCTTCCTTGCTCTCGTACTCGGCGGCCATCCAGACCTCGGCGGCCTCCTCGACGACCTTCTTGCCGATGGCATGGACGCCCTTGCCCACGAGCTCGGCGGTGCGGGAGGTGCTGGGGTCGCCGTTGGCGGCCTTGAGCTGGAGCTCGGTGAAAAGCTCTTCGAAGCTCTTGGGGGTTGTGTTCGCCATGATGGTCCTCAGAATACGGTGTGCGCGGCCGGCTACTGGCGCCAGGGTTCGCTGACGGTCCGCAGCGTCATGGCGGTGGAGACGGCGGCGGTGACCGCTTCGTGCCCCTTGTCCTCGTTCGACCCCTCGAGCCCGGCGCGGTCCAGCGCCTGCTCGTCGTTGTCGCAGGTCAGTACGCCGAAGCCGATGGGGACTCCGGTGTCGATCGACACCTGCACCAGGCCCTGGGTGACGCCCTGGCAGACGTAGTCGAAGTGCGGGGTGCCGCCGCGGATGACCACGCCGAGGGCGACGATGGCATCGTAACCGCGACCGGCCAGTACCTTCGCCACGACCGGGAGCTCGAAGCTGCCCGGGACGCGCAGCACGGTGGGCTCGTCGATCCCCAGCTCGTGCAGGGCCCGCAGGGAACCGTCCACCAGGCCGTCCATGACCTTCTCGTGCCACTGGGCCGCGATCACGGCGACTCGGAGGTCTCCGCAGTTCTTCACGCTCAGTTCGGGTGCGCCCTTGCCGCTCACAGCTCTGCTCCTCAGGTGTTTCCGGGTCTGGTGATGAAAGGTGTCTCGGGGTGAAAAAGGTGGAGGCGGGGGGTGACGGGACGCCCTACTGGTTGCCGCAGGCGGACGTGGTGGTGACCGCCTCCAGCCAGGGCAGGTCGTGGCCCATCCGGTCCCGCTTGGTGCGCAGGTAGCGCAGGTTGTGCTCGCCCGCCTCCATGGGCATCGGCTCCCGGTCGGAAACCTTGATGCCGCCGCGTACGAGGGCTGCCGCCTTGTCGGGGTTGTTGGTCAGCAGCCGGACGCTGTGGACGCCGAGGTCGGCGAGGATCCGGGCGCCGGCCGCGTAGTCGCGGGCGTCCGCGGGCAGGCCCAGCTCCAGGTTGGCGTCGAGGGTGTCACGGCCGCGCTCCTGGAGCTCGTACGCGCGCAGCTTGGACAGCAGTCCGATGCCGCGGCCCTCGTGGCCGCGCAGGTAGACGATCACACCGCGGCCCGCGGCTTGGACGCGCTCCATGGCGGTGTGCAGCTGGGGCCCGCAGTCGCAGCGCTGCGACTGGAAGATGTCTCCGGTCAGGCACTCGGAGTGCATCCGGACCAGGACTTCCTCGCCGTCGCCGACCTCTCCGTGGACGAGGGCGACGTGCTCGACGCCGTCGACGGTGGAGCGGTAGCCGTACGCCGTGAAGTGGCCGAAGGCGGTGGGCAGGCTGACCTTGGCCTCGCGGCGCACGGTCGGCTCGGCGGAGCGGCGGTAGGCGATCAGGTCCTCGATCGAGATGATCGTCAGGCCGTGCTTGCGGGCGAAGGGGATCAGCTCGGGCAGCCGCAGCATGACGCCGTCCTCGCCGGCGATCTCCACGATGGCGCCGGCCGGGCGCAGGCCCGCGAGGCGGGCGAGGTCGACGGCGGCCTCGGTGTGGCCGTTGCGGACCAGGACGCCGCCGGGCTTGGCGCGCAGCGGGAAGATGTGGCCGGGGCGGACGAAGTCGCCGGGACCCGAGACCCCGTCGGCCAGCAGCCGCAACGTGGTGGCGCGGTCGGCGGCGGAGATGCCGGTGGTGACGCCGTGGGCGCCGCTCGCGTCGACGGAGACGGTGAAGGCCGTCTGCATGGACTCGGTGTTGTGCTGGACCATCTGGGGGAGTTCGAGCCGCTCCAGCTCGTCGCCCTCCATCGGGGCGCAGATCAGGCCGCGGCACTCGCTCATCATGAACGCGATGATCTCGGGGGTGGCCTTCTCGGCCGCGATGACGAGGTCGCCCTCGTTCTCGCGGTCCTCGTCGTCCACGACGACCACCGGGCGGCCGGCCGCGATGTCGCGGATGGCCTGCTCGACGGGGTCGAGCCGGAACGCCTCTTCGAGCTCGACGTCGGGCACGGGCTTCAGGACGGGGTTCGGGGAGATCATGCCGTTGCTCCTTCCAGGGCCGGGGCGGGGGTGGTGCGCGAGCGCTGGTACCAGTCGTAGGCGCCCCATACGACGAGGGCGAAGTACACGACGTAGACGAGGCCGGAGAAGGCCAGTCCGCCGTTGAAGGCGAGGGGGACGCCGACCAGGTCGACGAGGAGCCAGGCGAACCAGAACTCGACCAGGCCGCGGGCCTGGGCGACCATCGCGACGATCGTGCCGACGAAGATGTAGGCGTCGGCCCACGGGCTCCACGGCGACAGGCTCGGGAAGAGGGTGAACAGCCCGCCGACGGCCAGGGTCCCGGCGGCCGCGCCGGCCAGGAGGTAGCCGCGCTCCTTCCAGGTGGCGGTGCGTACGGCGATGGAGCCGTCCTGTGCCTTCTGCCTGCCGCTCTGCCAGGCGCGCCAGCCCCACACGGCCATGCCGATGACGAGGAGCTGCTTGCCGACGCCGCCGGCGAACGGGACGGAGGCGTAGGCGCCGACGAGGATCAGGCCGGAGAGGAGCTGGGCGGGCCAGGTCCATATGGAACGCCGCCAGCCGAGGGCGAGGGCGCCCAGGCCCATCAGGTTGCCGATCATGTCGGACCAGATGACCCGCTGGCCGAAGACCTCGAAGGCCTCGGTGTTGAGCCAGGTCAGGGCGCTCACTTCGGCTCCCCCTCACCGTGCAGCGGGTTGACGCCGGCGGCGAGCAGGCGCTCCACGTACTTGGCGAGGACGTCGACCTCCAAGTTGACCGGGTCGCCGGGCTTCTTGATGCCCAGGGTGGTCAGCGCGAGGGTGGTGGGGATGAGGCTGATGGTGAACCAGTCCGCGGCGGCTTCGACCACGGTGAGGCTGACGCCGTCGACCGTGATGGAGCCCTTCTCGACGACGTAGCGGGAGAGGTTCGCCGGGAGCGCGACCTTGACGATCTCCCAGTGCTCCGAGGGGGTCCGGGAGAGGATCTCGCCGGTCCCGTCCACGTGGCCCTGGACCAGGTGGCCGCCGAGACGTCCGCCCAGGGCCATCGGGCGCTCCAGGTTGACCCGGGAGCCCTGGGTGAGGGCGCCGAGGCTGGAGCGGTTCAGGGTCTCCTGCATGACGTCGGCGGTGAACTCGCCCGCGCCCGTCTCCACCACCGTCAGGCAGACGCCGTTCACGGCGATGGAGTCGCCGTGCTTGGCGTCCTCGGTGACGACCGGGCCGCGCAGGCGGAAGCGGGAGGCTTCGGCGAGCTCCTCGACGGCGACGACCTCGCCCAGTTCTTCGACGATTCCGGTGAACACTCAGTGCTCCTTGAGGGCTGTGGGGGCGGAAGGGGCCGCTGCGGGTACGGCGGTGACGCGAATGTCCGTGCCGATGCGGACGGTCTCGGTGATCTCGAGCCGGAGCGCTTCGGAGAGGGTGGAGATGCCGGCGTCGGCCAGCGCGTTCGGGCCGGCGCCGAGGAGGACCGGGGCGAGGTAGCCGACGACCTTGTCGACGGCCCCGGCGGCGACGAAGGCGCCGGCCAGGGTCGGACCGCCTTCGAGGAGCACGGACCGGACCCCGCGGCGGTGGAGTTCGGCGAGCAGTGCGTCGACCGAGATCCCGTACTTGTCGTGGGGCAGGCGGGCCAGCTCCACTCCGGCGAGGTGCCGGGTGGCCCCGTCCTCGAGGTCCTCGGCCACGACGACCAGGGTGGGAGCCGCCTCGTCGAGGACCCGGGCGGTCGGCCTGATGGTGGCGCGGGTGTCGAGCACGACGCGCAGCGGCTGGTCGGCGGCGGCGAAGCCGTCCCGCCCGCGCACCGCGAGGTGCGGGTCGTCGGCGTGCAGGGTGCCCGAGCCGACGACGACGGCGTCGGCCTCGGCGCGCAGCCGGTGGACGTCGGCCCGGGACTCGGGGGAGCTGATCCAGCGGCTGGTGCCGTCCGCGGCGGCGACGCGGCCGTCGAGGGTCGCGGCGTACTTCCAGAGGATGTACGGGCGCCCGAGCCGTACGGAGGTCAGCCAGGCGGCGTTGCCCTCCTCGGCCTCGGCGGCCAGCAACCCGGCCTCCGCGGTGACGCCGGCGTCGCGCAGGGTGGCGGCGCCGCCGCTGGCCTGCGGGTTCGGGTCGGAGACGGCGTAGAGGACGCGGGTGACCCCGGCCTCGACGAGCGCCTGTGCGCAGGGGCCCGTGCGGCCGGTGTGGTTGCAGGGCTCGAGGGTGACGTAGGCGGTGCCGCCCCGGGCGGCGGTGCCCGCCGCGCGCAGGGCGTTGACCTCGGCGTGCGGGCCGCCGGCCCGCTCGTGCCAGCCCTCGCCGACGACGGTGCCCGCGGCGTCGGTGATCACGCATCCGACGACCGGGTTGGGGCGGGTGGAGCCGATTCCGCGGGCGGCGAGCTCGATGGCACGGGCCATGGCGGATGCGTCGCGGGCTGCCGCGTCGGCGGTGCCGTTGACGGGCTTGCCGTTGTCTTGCGCGTCGGCGTGTGTCGCCACCGGGTCCTCCTGCCTCATAGGGCACGGACTCCGGGGCCTGTCGGGATACGACAGATGAAGCGGGTAGCACACGCGGGGACGCCGAGGCCGGAAGAGAACGGTCCGCTCGCTCGCACACCCCGAGGGATGTGCCGTTGGACCGCCGACGGCGGCGTACCGGTGACTGGCCCGCCGCGCACTGCCTCCCATCCGGACTTTCACCGTCGGTCCAGGAATTTCACCTGGTCAACCGGCCGCTGGCTGCGGACGGGTCGCGGACTATACCGCCGGTTCGGAATTACACCGACCCCGGAGTGCGCTGCTACTGGTACTAGAGCCAGTGTGCCACGGGTGATCGGCAGCCATGCGAGTGAGTCAATGTGGCCTGGGTCACACATTCGGTCACTCTCCGGCGCCTTCTTTGCGCCGTTCGGCCGATCCCGCCGGGTTCCGCTCGGGCGACACCGGGGTCCTGCCCGAATCCGGATCGATTCGGCGCGGACCCTCACCGGTCCGGCGGCAACTTTGGTCCAGACCTATTGACGGGTTGGTCTAGTCCTCTTAACGTTCCCTTCATCTTCCCCGGGAGTCAGCCCGTCAGATGTGCGCACGTCGCGGGCCAACACGCACCACGTTTCAGCCTGTTGTGTCCTGCCATCCTCCCCTCCCCAGGAGGCACAATGCTGTCCCCCACTCGGACGAGGGCCATGCTCCTGACGTCCGGCGCCGCAATCGCCGGTCTGCTGGTAGCGGGTCTCTCGGCGGGCGTCTCGCACGCCGCCGACAACGAGTCCTGTCGCCCCGACGGTCTGTACAAGACCGCGGGCGTGGACGTCCCCTACTGCTCGGTCTACGACACCGAGGGCCGCGAGAAGATGGGCGCGGACCACCAGCGCCGCGTCATCGGCTACTTCACCGGCTGGCGCACGGGCAAGGACGGCACGCCGGCCTACCTGCCCCACAACATCCCGTGGTCCAAGGTCACGCACCTGAACTACGCCTTCGCCCACGTCGACGGCAACAACAAGATCTCCGTCGGCGCCGACAACGCGAACAACTCGGCCACCGGGATGACCTGGCCGGGCGTCGCGGGCGCCGAGATGGACCCCGCCCTCCCCTACAAGGGCAATTTCAACCTGCTGAACAAATTCAAGAAGCAGAACCCGAACGTCAAGACGCTGATCTCGGTCGGCGGCTGGGCGGAGACCGGCGGTTACTTCGGCGACGACGGCAACCGCGTCGCCTCCGGCGGCTTCTACTCGATGGCCACCAACGCCGACGGCTCGGTCAACCAGGCCGGCATCGACACCTTCGCGGACTCCTCGGTCGAGTTCATCCGCAAGTACGGGTTCAACGGCGTCGACATCGACTACGAGTACCCGACCACCATGAAGGACGCGGGCAACCCGCTGGACTGGCAGCTCTCCAACGCCCGCCGGGCCGGACTGGTCAAGGGCTACGACGTCCTGATGAAGTCCCTGCGCGAGAAGCTCGACCGGGCCGGCGCCACCGACGGCAAGCACTACCTGCTGACCGTCGCCGCCCCCTCCTCGGGCTACCTGCTGCGCGGCATGGAGACCTTCCAGATGCAGAAGTATCTGGACTACGTCAACATCATGTCCTACGACCTGCACGGCGCCTGGAACGAATTCGTCGGCCCCAACGCCTCGCTCTTCGACGACGGCAAGGACGCCGAGCTGGCCGCCGCGAACGTCTACGGCAGCTCCCAGTACGGCGGTGTCGGCTACCTCAACACCGACTGGGCCTACCACTACTTCCGCGGCTCCATGCCGGCCGGCCGCATCAACATCGGCCTGCCCTACTACACCCGCGGCCACAAGAACGTGCAGGGCGGCACCGACGGCCTGTGGGGCAAGGCGGCAGCGACCAACTGCCCGGCCGGCGCGGGTCTGACCAAGTGCGGCGACGGCGCGGTCGGCATCGACAACCTGTGGCACGACAAGGACACCAACGGGGCCGAGTCCCCGGCCGGTTCCAACCCGATGTGGCACGCCAAGAACCTCGAGAAGGGGATCGTCGGCGACTACGTCACCAAGTACGGCTTCCCGGCGAACACCACGCTGACCGGCACCTACGTCCGCAAGTACGACGCGACCCTGGTCGCCCCGTGGCTGTGGAACGCGCAGAAGAAGGTCTTCCTCTCCACGGAGGACGAGCAGTCGGTGGCGGCCAAGGCCGACTACGTGGTCGACCGCGGCATCGGCGGCACCATGGTCTGGGAGATGGCCGGCGACTACGGCTGGAACGCCGCGAAGGGCCAGTACGAGATCGGCGACACGCTGACCTCCGTGATGTACGACAAGTTCAAGGCGGCCTCCCCGTACGGCGCCAAGAAGTCCAACACCGCGCTGCCGACGCAGGCCGTGGACATCAAGACGGAGTTCGGCGAGTTCAAGCTCGGCGACTCCAACTACCCGATCACCCCGAAGCTCAAGATCACCAACAACACGAACGCGACGCTTCCGGGTGGCACCGAGTTCCAGTTCGACTACTCGACGGCGGCTCCGGCCAACGCCTCGGACCAGTCGGGCTTCGGCACCAAGGTGATCAAGAGCGACCACACCGGCAGCAACGTCGGCGGCCTGAAGGGCGACTTCCACCGGGTCTCGCTGAAGCTCCCGGCCTGGCAGACGCTCGCCCCGGGCGCCTCGGTCGACCTGGCCTTCAACTACTACCTGCCGGTCTCCACGCCCTCCAACTGGACGGTGAACATCTCCGGCACGACGTACGCGCTCGCCGGCGACCTGGCACGCGGCACCACCGTGGTCCAGCCGGGCACCACCACCCCGCCGACCACGCCGCCCACCACTCCCCCGACGACGCCTCCCACGACGCCGCCGACCACGCCTCCCACCACGCCTCCGGGCGGCACCTGCACCAACCCGGCGTACGTCGCGGGCAGTGTGACCACGGGCGGGACGGTCGTCTCCCACAAGGGCCGCAACTGGAAGGCCCAGTGGTGGACGCAGAACGAAGAGCCCGGCACCACCGGCGAGTGGGGCGTCTGGAAGGACCAGGGCGCCTGCTAGTGCCGTGACCGGAAAGGGGACGACGTGAGGACCCGGTGGCCCGGCGGCCACCGGGTCCTCTCGCGTGCGCGCAGGTGCGCTTCGCGGGCGCGCGGAGCGTCGTCAGGACCGGGGAAGACGGCGCAGGGCCGCGGTGAAGGCGGAGTCGCGGCGCGCGTCGAACTCCTCCTCCGTGAAGACCGGGGTGGTGACGTCGACCGGGATGCCCGGACCGTCGAAGGTCTTCCCGGTGCGGGTCAGGAACTGCTCGTTGGGCAGGCCGAGCTCCCAGCCGTTGGGGAGGGTGCGGCCGAGGACGTCGGAGAAGACCCCCTGGGTCGGCTGCCCGATGCGCAGCGTGCGGCCGGGGCGCTCGATCAGGGCCTGGGTGAAGGTCTCGCCCGCGCTCACGGTGGAGCCGCCGGTGAGCACGGCGATCGGCCCGGTGTAGCGGGGGCCCCGCGCGGGCTGGACGTACAGGGGCTGCGGGCGGGTGAACCGGGTCGCGTCGGCGGGGTCGTTGCGCACGCGCTTGGCGTAGGCGAAGTACGGGCGGTCCGTGAGCCGGGCGGCCAGGCGCAGGCCGAGCTCGTCGGAGCCGCCGCCGTTGATCCGCAGGTCGATGACCAGGCCGCGCAGGCGCGCGGTGCGCTCGGCGGTGAAGACGGTCCCCAGGACGCGGTCGAGCTCGGCGCTCTCGGAGGCGAAGTCCCCGCTCTCGGTGTAGCCGCCGAAGCCGGACAGGCGCAGGTAGCCGCGGCCGTCGGGGAGGTCCGCGTAGGAGACGCGGCCCTGGGCGAACTCCTGCGGAGCGCGTCCGCCGAGGTCCACCTCCTGGATGTACTCCTTGACGCGGGTCTCCAGTTCGAGGGTCGGGACCGCGGTGCCGGGGCGGCCCTCTCCGAAGAACCGATCGCCGCCGACGAGGCGGACGTGCGCGTCGTGCAGGGGGGCGAGCATCTCCCGGAAGACGGCGAAGAGTTCGTCCTCGGTGGTGCCGGCGTGCACGCGGGGCCGGTGGCTCTCGCGGACGGCGTTCCAGTCGACGCCCTTGGCGGCGAAGAAGGGGTAGTTCTCCGCGAAGGTCTGCCAGAAGACGTCGAAGGTGGCGACCGGGTCCGCGGTCGGGTCGGGGGCCGGGGCGTTGCGGCACAGGTCGGGCAGGGCGCCGAGGCGCCGGGCGCCGCGGTCGCCGACCGAGCCGTCGATGTGCACGGACCCGGGGCGCACGGTCAGGACCTCGTTGTCCCCGGTGGCGTAGCGGGCCGGGCCGCCGCCCGGGACGCGCACGACGCTCGCGCCGGGCAGGCAGCTGATGCCGGTGAGCTGGTACTCCTGGAGGCGGTCGGACTCCACGCTCAGCACGGTGCCGTATCCGTCGAGCTGCCATACGCCGACGGGGGCGGCGGTCGGGCGCCCCGTGTTCCCGGTGGCCGCGGCGGGGCCGGCGGCCGCGAGGGCGAGGAGCACGGCGGTGGCGGCCGCGCGGCGGAGCGTGCGCCCGTGCGGACGCGGACGCCGCCCCGCTGGTGCAGAGGTGTGGATGGGCGTGGGTGTACCGGTGTCGGCCATCGTGCTGTCCCCCATGGTGGAAGTCCCTTGACGCTGACCAGGATCCGGGGCGGCGAGGGGGCGGCGACATCCTGCAGCCACCCGGCCCCTGGTAGGGGAAACCCGACCGCCGGCGGGGCCCACCCGATCCGTGCTCAGCCGAAGAGCACCGCCTGGACCGCTTCTCGCGCCGCCAGGCGGGCGCCCGTGAGGACCGCGGGATCGCCGAGGGCGGTGGCGCGGACCTCGGTCCGGACCGGGGACATCGCGGCGAGGCGGGCCGCGACCCGGTCCGCCAGCGCCGGGCCGCCGGCGCGGCCCAGCTCGCCGCCGAGCACGACGCAGCCGGGGTCCAGGATCGCCGCCACGGCGGCCGCGCCCAGCGCCAGCCGGTCGGCCAGGACGTCCAGGAAGGCCCCGCCCGCGGCGCCCGCGGCCGCCTCCTCCACCGGGCCGTGGAATCCGCACGAGGCCGCGAGCGCGGCCACCGCGCCCCGCCCGGCCAGTGAGTGGAAGCCGCCCGCGCAGTCCGTGGCCGACGGCAGCCCGCCCGCGCCCGGCACCGGCAGGAAGCCGATCTCCCCCGCCCCGCCGGAGGCTCCCCGGCGCAGCCGGCCGTCCAGGACGACCGCGGCGCCGACCCCTTCGCCGAGCCAGAGCAGGACGAAGGAGTCCACGTCGCGCGCCGCCCCGACGCGCTGTTCGGCCAGGGCCGCCAGATTGGTCTCGTTCTCGACCACGACCTGTGCGGGCAGCCGCCGTTGCAGCGCGGCCACCAGGTCCCGGTGCCAGGCGGGCAGTCCGATGGTGTTGCCGAGCTCGCCGCTGCCGGGCGCCACCAGCCCCGGCGCGCCGATCACCACCGTGTGCAGCCGGTCCGCGCCCGCCTCGCGCGCGAGCTCCTCCAGCCGGTCCACCGCCTCGTCGACCGCGTCGACCGGCAGCGCGGCCTGGGCCAGCGGCCGTCCGAGGAGGTCGGCGACGACCGCGGTCGCGCTGTCGGTGCGCACGTCGAGCGCCGCGAGGTAGGCCCGCCGCGCGACGATCCCGTACAGCCTGGCGTTGGGTCCGCGCCGCTGTTCGCCGGATTCTCCGACGACCTCGATCAGCCCGGCCTGGGCGAGCCGTTCCACCAGGTCGGCGACGGAGGGGCGGGACAGACCGGTGAGCTTCTTGAGCTGGGTGGCCGTCAGCGGGCCCTCGTCCTGGAGCAGCCGCAGGGCCAGCCGGTCGTTGATGGCGCGGGCCGTGCTCGGCGAGGCCGGGGACGGCGCGGACGCGGACGCGGACGGCGCAGACGCGGACGCAGACGCGGACGCGGACGGCGCAGAGGGCACGGACGGCGCGGACGCGGAAGGTTCGGGCAGCGGGGCGGGAGCGGCGCTCGTCAGGGCGTTGGCGGGAGTCACTCCGCCATCCTAGGAGCTCCGGGGGATTAACCATCAGGCAGGGTCCCTGATAGTTTGCGTGCCATGACCGGGGAAACCAACCTCAGCCCGGCGCGACTGCGCCATGCCCGCTTCGCCATAGCCGGGGTCTTCTGCGCGCACGGCGCCGTCACCGGCTCCTTCGCCACCCGCATCCCCTGGATCCAGGACCACGCGCAGCTCAGTGCGGGCACCCTGGGCCTGGCCCTCGCCTTCCCCGCCCTCGGCGCCGCGCTCACGATGCCGCTGGCCGGCCGGATCAACCACCGGCTCGGCGCGCGCACCGCCCTGCGGATCCTGCTGTCCCTGTGGACGCTCTCCCTCATCCTGCCGAGCCTCGCCCCGAACCTCGCGACCCTCTGCTTCGTCCTCTTCGTCTACGGGGGCACCGCCGGCATGGCGGACGTGGCGATGAACGCGCTGGGCGTGGAGACCGAGAACCGGCTGAAGCGCTCGATCATGTCCTCGCTGCACGGCATGTGGAGCGTGGGCGCCCTGATCGGCTCGGCCGCCGGCACGCTGGCCGCGCACGTCGGCGCCGACGCCCGCCTGCACCACCTGATCGCCGCGCTCGCCCTGACGGCGGGCGGGCTGTTCGCCGTACGGGGCGTACTGGACCTGCGCACCGACACCGGCGGGGAGGAGGCGCCGCCGCATTTCGCGCTGCCGCCGAAGTCCGCGCTGTTCATCGGCGCGATCGGCTTCTGCGCGGTCTTCGCGGAGGGCGCCAGCCTGGACTGGTCGGCGGTGTACCTGCGGGACGTGCTGCACACGGACGCCGGCCTCGCCGCCGCCTCCACCACCGCCTTCGCGCTCACCATGGCGCTGGCCCGGCTCGTCGGCGACAAGGTCGTGGACCGGTTCGGGGCCGTGCGCACGGTCCGCGCGGGCGGTGCGCTGGCCACCGCGGGCGGGCTGCTCGTGGTCGCGGTCCACCATCCGGCCGCGGCCCTGGCCGGGTTCGGGCTGATCGGGCTCGGCATCGCCGTGGTGGTCCCGCTGGCCTTCGCGGCGGCCGCGCGCAGCGGCCCGGCCCCGGCGCAGGCCATCGCGGGCGTCGCGACGATCACGTACACCTCGGGGCTGATCGCCCCGTCCGCGATCGGCGCGGTGGCCGACGCGACCTCGCTGGTGGTGTCGTTCGGGCTGGTCACGCTGCTGTCCTTCGCACTGATCGTGGGGGCGGCCGTACTGCGGCAGCGGCCGGCGGCGGCCGGAGCCGCCTCGGGGCCGGGGTCCGGGTCCGGGTCCGGCGATGGCGCCAACCAGGACGAACCTGCTGCTATCCAGCCGTAATATGTCGCCTGGTCGCCCGCGGCCTCGTAGCTCGACCTGACCTGACGAACGAAAAGCGGTGGAACATGGGCCTCGGCGTGCGCTGGACCCTGCACGGAGACGGGCGGACCCCCGCCCCCGGCGCGGTGGTGCGGCCGGACGAGCGGCTGACGTGGCCGCGGACCGCCGGGCTGGGCGCCCAGCACGTCGTGGCGATGTTCGGGGCGAGTTTCGTCGCCCCGGTCCTGATGGGGCTGGACCCGAACCTCGCCATCATGATGTCGGGCGTCGCCACCGTCATCTTCCTGCTCGCGACGCGCGGCCGGGTCCCCTCCTACCTGGGCTGCTCACTGTCCTTCGTGGGCGTCGCGGCGGCGATCAGGGCGGGCGGCGGGAACAGCGCGACCGTCACGGGCGCCGTGTTCGTCGTCGGCGCGGCGCTGTTCCTGGCGGGGCTCGCCGTCCAGCGGTTCGGGGCGCGGATCATCCACGCGGCGATGCCGCCGGTGGTGACGGGCGCGGTCGTGATGCTGATCGGCTTCAACCTGGCACCCGTGACGGCCTCCACGTACTGGCCGCAGGACCAGTGGACGGCGCTGCTGACCATGCTGTTCACCGGGCTGGCCGTGGTCTGCCTGCGGGGCTTCTGGTCGCGGATCGCGATCTTCCTCGGCCTGATCTTCGGGTACGGCATCTCCTGGGTCTTCGACCTGGTCTTCGGGAAGATCCACTCCACGATGGGCGGGCCCGAGGCGGTGGACCACTGGCGGCTCGACCTGTCCGGGGTCGGCAAGGCCGACTGGATCGGCCTCCCCGCCTTCCACGCGCCGGCCTTCGAGTGGTCGGCGATCCTGATCGCCCTGCCCGTCGTCATCGCGCTGATCGCGGAGAACGCCGGCCACATCAAGGCCGTCGGCGAGATGACCGGCGACCCCCTCGACGACAAGCTCGGCACCGCGATCGCGGCCGACGGCGCCGCGTCGATGCTCTCCACGGCGCTCGGCGGTCCGCCGAACACCACCTACTCCGAGAACATCGGCGTCATGGCCGCCACCCGGGTGTACTCGACGGCGGCCTACTGGGCGGCCGCCGGGTTCGCGCTCCTCTTCGGCCTGTGCCCCAAGTTCGGCGCGGTCGTCGCCGCGATCCCCGGCGGGGTGCTGGGCGGCATCACCGTGATCCTCTACGGCATGATCGGCCTGCTCGGCGCGCAGATCTGGATCAACGGCCGGGTGGACCTGCGCAATCCGCTGAACCTGGTGCCGGCCGCCGCGGGCATCATCATCGGCGTCGGCGGGGTCGAGCTGAACATCGGCGACAGCTTCGAGCTCGGCGGGATCGCACTCGGCACGATCGTCGTCATCACGGGCTACCACGCGCTGCGGTACTTCGCCCCCGCGCACCTGAAGCAGCAGGAGCCGCTGCTCGACTCGGGCACCTCCGCCTACGACGACCGGGGCGGCGCGGGCGTCGAGGGCTCCGCGGGTACTGAGGGCTCCGAGGGCTCCCGGGACAAGCGCGGTTGACGCGGTTTCGCCCGAACCGGCGAAGCGTACGGCCAAGTTCCCCGGATCCCGGCCCGCGACTGGGACGCTGCCTCCCATGGTCCCCATGGAAGCGGTGCTGGCGCGGATGCGCGCCCTGGAAGAGCGGCTCCCCGAGCGGGACGGCGTCGCCGTCTTCAACCGGGTGTACCTCACGGTGACGCAGACGCTCCACGAGCGGATCTCGTACGGGGCGTTCCCCTCGCCGCGCAGGGCGGAGACCCTCAGCGTCCGCTTCGCCGAGCGCTATCTGGCGGCGGTGGAGTCGGACCGGGCACCGGCGTGCTGGCGGCCGCTGCTCCAGTACCGCCGCCACCCCGGCATCCGGCCGCTCCAGCACGCCCTGGCCGGGATCAACGCGCACATCGGCCACGACCTGGCGCTGGCGGTGGTCTCCACGTGCCGCTCCCTGGACTGCGAGCCAGCCGCCCTCGAAGCCGACTTCGACCGGGTCGGCGACACCCTGGTCTCCCTGGAGGAGCACATCCGGGAGGACCTGATGCCGGGTCCGGACCTCCTGGAGATCGCGGACCCGCTGACGCACCTGCTGGGCGCCTGGAGCCTGGAACGCGCCCGCGCGGGGGCCTGGGCCTCGGCCCGCCTGCTGTGGTCGCTGCGCCGCTCCCCCGAGCTGGCGGAGGAGTTCACCGAGTCCCTCGACGCGGGCGTCGGCCTGGTCGGCCGCTGCCTGCTGACCCCGACGGGCTGATGTTCCGGTGCGGCCCGGCCGGGCACCCCCATAGCCTGGGGCGGTGACCAGCTTCGCCACGCACCGGCTCCGGGTGCACGACACCGCCCGCCCGCCGTACCGCCGGCTGTCCGCGCTGCGCACCTGCCTGACCGAGTTCGCCCCGTACGGCTTCTACGCCACCTACCACCACCTGTGCCGCAGCGCGGGGATCCCGCGCGACCTGGACGAGGATCCCGAGTCGCTGGTGCGGGCGGTGGAGGAACTGCACGAGGCGCGGCAGCTGTGGCTGGCGGAACTCGCCGCCTGGCAGATCGGACGGCGGGCGCAGAAGCGGGCCGGGAGGCGCCGGGCGGATCCCCCGCAGCCCTCGCAGGGGCTGTACTGGCCGAACCCGGAGTTCCACCCCGGGGGGCGCCTGGTCGAGGTACTGCCCGGGGTGATGCGCGGCCGGACGATCCTCGGAGTCCACCAGGCGCGACGGGACGGCACCTGCCCGGTGTGCCGCTGCGACCGCGGCACCGTGGAGTGGGACGGCGACGGCTTCGGGATCCACGCCCTGTGCGCGGGGTGCGGCCTCGGCCTGACCCGCCGGCCGCCCGCCTTCCCGGACACGCGGCAGCGCAACGAGGTCCGCGAGGCGTTCCGGCGGCACGAGCACCTGATCTGGACGCGGGCGCTGGAGGCATGAGGACGGGCCGCCTCCGCGCTCGCGCGCGCGGGGGCGGCCCGTGGTCACGGGGCCGGGAGGGGCCGGGAGGGCTCAGTCCTCCGGGAGTTCGACCGGGGCGATCTCGTCGTAGACGTCGCCCGGGCCCGGGTTGGTGGAGTCCGTGGAGCCGCCGAGGTGGTGCATGACGCCCCAGACCGCGTTCAGCGCCGTCTGGACCGCGCCCTCGGCCCAGCCCGCCGTCCAGGAGATGTCGTCGCCCGCGAGGAAGATGCCGCGCTTGTCCTCGGGGAGGCGGTCCTGCATGAAGTGGGTGAACAGGCGCCGCTGGTAGCGGTAGTGGCCCGGCAGGTTGGCCTTGAACGCGCCCATGAAGTACGGCTCGTTCTCCCACGACACGGTCACCGGGTTGCCGATGATGTGGCGGCGGATGTCGACCTTCGGGTAGATCTCGCCGAGGGACTTCAGCATGACCTCCATCCGCTCGTTCGCGGACAGCGGCAGCCACTTGAGGCTGTCGTCGCACCACGTGTACGAGAGGCAGATGACGGCCGGCTTGTCCGGGCCGTTGTCCAGGAGGTAGGTGCCGCGGGTCATGCGGTCGGTCAGGGTCATCGACATGACGTCGCGGCCCGTCTGCTCGTCCTTGTCCAGCCAGAACGGCCGGTCCACGGGGATGAAGAGCTTGCTGGACTCCATGTAGTGGGTGCGCTCGATCGCCGTCCAGTGGTCGATCGGGAAGAGCGTGTCGTCGCACGCGATCTTCGAGAGCAGCATCCACGACTGGGCCGTGAAGATCGCGGCGCGGTACGTGCGGATGTCGCCCGAGGCGTCCGTCACCGTGATGCGGTTGCCCGCCGTGCGGTGCAGGCGGGTCACCGCCGGGCGCGGAGTGCCCCCGTGGAGCGAGGAGAGGGAGGTGCCCTGCGCCCAGTGGACGATCTTCTCGGGCTCGCGGTCCCACATGCGCAGCGGGAGCTGCTGCGAGCCGCCCACGATGCCGCGGTGGTGGTCGTCGGCCTCGGTGTAGACGACGCGCAGGATCTCGAGGATCGAGTTCGGGAAGTCGGTGTCCCAGCCGCCCGTGCCGAAGCCGACCTGGCCGAAGATCTCGCGCTTGCGGAAGGACTTGAAGGCCTCGGACTTGCAGAGGAACCCGTAGAAGGTCTCGTCGTCGAGCTTCTCGACGAGCTTGGCCCAGATCTCGCGGATGCGCGGGACGTCCCGCTCGCGCATCGCGGTGTTCATGTCGGAGAAGTCGGCGCCCTCGTCGAGGCAGGCGTTCCACGCGGCGGACACGTCGCGGTAGACCTGCGGGAGGTCGGCGATGGTCTCGGCGTAGTGGGTCTCGCCCTTGAGGTCGACGACCGTCGAGGGGGTGGCTTCGGCGAGCGGGTTCGGGAAGGGCTCCGTGACCAGGCCGACGAGGTCGATGTAGTGCTGGAGGGCGGTGGAGGACGGCGGGAAGCGCATGGCGCCCATCTCCGCGGTCAGCTCCTCGGTGCCCGCGCCCTCGAAGCCGACGGTGCGCAGCCGGCCGCCGATCTGGTCGGCCTCGTACACGACGGGCTTGAGGCCCATCTTCATCAGCTCGTACGCGGAGATGATGCCGGACAGCCCGCCGCCGATGACCGCGACTTCGGTGCCGTGCTCGGTCGCCGGTATCTGGCCGAGGCCCGCCGGGTGGGCGAGGAAGTCGTCGTACGCGTAGGGGAAGTCCGGACCGAACATCGTGATCGGCGGCTGACCGTCGCTGTGCGGGACGGCGGTGGTGGGCACCGTGGACGTCATGGGGCGGGCTCTTATCAACATTGGACGCTGCGGCCTTCCTGGTCAACCGGGTCGGCGACATGGGCCTTTCGATCGCCATCATGCTGATGTTCACCACCTTCCGAACCTTCGCCTTCGGCCCGCTCCCCGGCTCGGTCTCCGAGGCCGGCCAGGGCAAGCTGACTGCCATCGCCCTGATGCTGCGGCTCGCCGCCTGCCGCAAGTCGGCTCAGGTGCCGCGGCAGTCCTGGCTCCGCGACGCGACGGACGGCCCGCCGGCGCCCGGGCAGCCCCACAAGCGCCTGGTTCCCCCCTCCGTGGCCCCCGGGGCGGACTCGAGAACCTTCACGGCTCCCCCCCCGCCGCCGACCGCGGCCGAGCCGTCCGTGGGCGGGTCCGTGGGGGAGGCGGGGAGGTGCGGCGGGTCGTGCGCGAGGAGGGCGGGCCGGAGCCGGGGCTGTCGCTGGTGGTGGTCGCGCCCCGGGACGGGCTGCACGCCTGGGCCCCCGACCCGCAGGCCGCGGCCGACTGGATCGCCACCGGCACCCCCCATCTGTACGCGGGGGTGCTGGAGGGGACCGGGCTGGTGGGGCCGCTGGTGCTCCCCGGAGCCACGGCCTGCGCCGGGTGCATGGAGCGCGACCGGGTGGAGCGGGATCCGGCCTGGCCGCGGATGCTGGTCCAGTGGCGCTCGGCCCACCGCCGCCGGAGCGTCGGCGCCTGCGATCTGGGCCTGTCCACGGCGGTGGCCGGGCTGGCCGCGGCCCACGCGCTGTCCTTCCTCGACGGGGAGCTGCCCGCCTCCACGGCCACCCGCTGGGAGGCCTCCCTGCCCGCCCTGCACTGGCAGCCGAACCCGGTGCTCCTCCACCCCGACTGCCCGTGCGGCGCGAGCGGAGGCCCGGAGTCTGTCGGGATGGAGTCGACCGCGGGAGCACCGCTCGGCACGACTGTGGGATCGGGCTCCGGGACGCGGAGGGGGCCATGACAGGATTGCTCGTGACCGAGGTGCCGTCCAAGGCCGTCGGGGCTCTCCCGAAGCGCCGCTCGCGGCTCAGCTGTCTGGGAACTGGAGGGGCGTATGTCTGATCTTCCCCGGAAGGCGGTCACCCGTACCGTCAAGCTGGCCGCGCTGCCGCTCGGCATCGCCGGGCGGGCCACGTGGGGGCTCGGCAAGCGGATCGGGGGCAAGTCGGCGGAGATCGTGGCGCGCGAGCTCCAGCAGCGCACCGCCGAGCAGTTGTTCCGCGTGCTGGGCGAGCTGAAGGGGGGCGCCATGAAGTTCGGGCAGGCGCTCTCGGTCTTCGAGTCGGCCTTGCCCGAGGAGGTCGCCGGCCCCTACCGTGCGGCGCTGACCAAACTGCAGGAGGCGGCCCCGCCGCTGCCCGCGGCGACCGTCCACCAGGTGCTGGCGGAGCGGCTGGGCGCGGACTGGCGGGAGCTGTTCGAGGAGTTCGAGGACAAGCCGTCCGCGGCGGCCTCGATCGGGCAGGTGCACCGGGCGGTGTGGCACGACGGCCGGCAGGTGGCGGTCAAGGTGCAGTACCCGGGGGCCGGCGAGGCGCTGCTGTCGGACCTGAAGCAGCTGGGCCGGTTCGCGGGGCTGCTGGGTCCGCTGATCCCGGGCATGGACATCAAGCCGCTCATCAAGGAGTTGCGCGACCGGGTCTCGGAGGAGCTGGACTACGAGCTCGAGGCCGAGGCGCAGCGGACGCACGCGGACGCCTTCGACGGCGACGAGGACGTGCTCGTGCCGGACGTCGTGCACCAGGGCGACCAGGTGCTGGTGACGGAGTGGATGGAAGGGACCCCGCTGTCGGAGGTCATAGCCGACGGCACCCCACAGGAGCGCGACCGCGCCGGGCAGCTGCTGGCCCGGTTCCTCTTCTCCGGCCCCGCCCGCACCGGTCTGCTGCACGCCGATCCGCACCCCGGCAACTTCCGGCTGGTGTCCGGGGCGGACGGCCGGACCCGGCTGGGCGTACTGGACTTCGGGACGGTCGACCGGCTGCCGGGCGGCTGGCCCAAGTCGATCGGCACCTCGCTGCGGCTGGGACTGGACGGTGACGCCGAGGGGGTCTACGGGCACCTGCGCGGCGAGGGGTTCGTGCGCGAGTCCATCAAGCTGGATCCCGACGCGGTGCTCGACTACCTGAAGCCGATGCTCGAGCCCGCCGAGGCCGAGGAGTTCACCTTCACCCGGCCGTGGCTGCGCGGCCAGGCGGCGCGGATCGCCGATCCCCGCTCCCCCGCCCACCAGTTGGGGCGCCAGATCAACCTGCCGCCCTCGTACCTGCTGATCCACCGGGTGACGCTGAGCACGATCGGCGTGCTGTGCCAGCTGGGTGCGACGGTCCGGCTCCGCGACGAACTGGACTCCTGGCTGCCCGGGTTCCGGCCCGTGGAGGACTGAGCGGACCGGCCGCGTCTTCCTCGGGGGGCGCGGCCGGCACTCACCACCAGGCGGAGTCGAGCCGGCTCTCGATGGCGCGGAGGTTGGCGCGCGCGCAGTCGACGCAGAAGTACTGTCTGGTCCCGTTCTCCACGGAGCAGGTCCAGGTGGGTGGGGCGCCGGCCGGGGCCTGGGCGCCGCAGCGCGCACAGTCGACGGGCGGGGCCTCGGTTCCCGGCGGGGCCGGGCGGGGCTTCGGCTGGTCCACCTCCAGACGATATCCCCGCCGGGGCGGGAGGCGGTCCGCAACGCACCGGGGGGACCGGTCCGTTCGGACCGGTCCCCCCGGGTGTCTCAGCGGGAGCGGACGCTCCCTGCTGCCTGTGGCGCTGCTTCCTTTGCGCTCTTAGTGCATGACGGCCATGGCCAGCGCGCGCCGGGCGCGCAGCGAGACGCGCTCGGCTCGCTTCTGCATGCGCCGCGCGGCGACCACGCGCAGGGCGCGACGCTCGCCGTCGACCTCACGCATACGGTCGGCCATATGGGCACGAGCCATGGCTTCTGGGATGAGTTGCATTTCGCGGGTCCTGTTCTGGCGCGAGGTGATCGCGCCGGCGGTGATGAAGTCTGCGGTGGCGGAGCCGTGCGGCTGCTCGCTCGTGGTGGCGTGGGGGGACATGAGGGCCTGCTTCAGGGGGTCGCGCGTGAGGGGGCGGTCGATGGTTCCGTTGGCGGTCATGCCGCGACAACCGGGTTCTTGCGCGGACGGCCACGGGGACGCTTCCGGGCTACGACGACACCCTGGACGAAGAGCTCGCCACCCCAGACACCCCAGGGCTCGCGGCGCTCGAGCGCACCGGCGAGGCAGGCCTCGACCAGCGGGCAGGTGCCGCAGAGGGACTTCGCGTACTCGACGTCCGCCGGGGACTCGGCGAAGAAGACCTCGGGGTCGTAGGTGCGACAGGCGACGGGTACGCCGAGGTTCTCGATGGCGTCGTCGAGCGCGGTCAGCGCGGTGAGGGGAGTCAAGGTGGAGTCCTCCGGGACTGCGGGCGGGGAGAGGGTCTGGGACTTCGGTACGGACGGGGCGTGCGCTTCGAGTTGCACGGTGGTTTCTTCCTCGTCTTTTGCGTCTGGTCGTTCCGGCCGGTCGGCCGGGGCTGCTGGTCTACCTCGTCACACCGACTGACTTGCCAGTCCCGAGGCCCCTTCGCTCCGTCGCCCCCTGTTCGGGGACAAACAGAAGGGCCGCGGATCCCGGGTGGGGTTCCGCGGCCCTGAAGGCGCCGGTCTGATCATGCGATCAGACTGGATCACTCCAGGGTTCAAGCCCGCGGTGGGCCCACATCAGGTGGTGCTGCTTCTTCGTCTGCTTCGTCTTGGATCCGGCACCGGCTGCGGCCGCAAAGCCATAGGCGCCATGCGCCTGCGCTTCTGCTGCCAGTACTGCCACCGGTGCCTGCGCCGGTCGCTCATTGCGCTCACTGACCAGCAGCGCCACGGGGGCGGCGATCAGGGCGGGGCTGCCGGCGCAGATCGCGGACAGACCGGTACCCCTGAGGGCAGCAAGCGTGGAGGAGCCGAGCGTGCAGGAAGCGGCAACCGAGCGATCGGTCATTTTGGTGGTGGTGATGAAGCTGGTCACTGGTCTCGCCTCCTCTCGGCGTCTCGGGGACCCGGCCCGGAGGCCTGGTCCCATGCGTATTCGGATAAGTACAGCACGGATCCGGGGCTTCGGAGAAGCCACCGTTTCCGTTGCTAAGAACCTATGGGGATTCGCTGGGCATGTGCAAACTATTTTTCCGACGAGTTTCTACGCGCCGTCAGGATCCGCCCCCTCCGGCTCCCCACCTGCGCAGATGGCCAGCACATCGGCTCCGTACCGCTCGAGCTTGCGCGCACCCACTCCGGAGATCATCGCGAGCTCCCCCGGCTCGGCGGGCGTGGCCTCCGCGATCGCCATCAGCGTCTTGTCCGTGAAGACGCAGTAGCCGGGCATGCCCTGTTCCTTCGCCTGGACGGCGCGCCAGTCGCGCAGCCGCTCGTAGAGCCCTTCGTCCATGTCCGACGGGCAGTCCTCGCAGCGCATCAGCTTCAGCTCGCCGGCTTCGGTCAGCGTCTTGCCGCAGACCCGGCACAGGACCGGGCCGCGGCGGCCGCGCTTGCGGGCCGGTCCCGTGCCGGCGGGCCCGCCCGCGCCGCCCGCCGCGGTTCCCGGGGCCACGGAGCCCGGCCGCAGGCCGTTCAGGAAGCGGCTGGGCCGTCGGGACCCCCGGCCGCCCGGAGCCCGGGAGAGGGCCCAGGAGAGCGTCAGGTGGTGCCGGGCCCGGGTGACGCCGACGTAGAGCAGCCGGCGCTCCTCCTCGATCTGCTCGTCGGTCTTGGCGTAAGTGATCGGCATCATGCCGTCGGTCAGGCCGGCGAGGAACACCGCGTCCCACTCCAGGCCCTTCGCCGCGTGCAGCGAGGCGAGGGTGACGCCCTGGACGGTCGGCGCGTGCTGGGCGGCCTTGCGCTCATCGAGCTCGGCGGTCAGGTCGGACAGGTTGGCGCCGGGCCGGGCGCGGGCGAAGTCCTCGGCGAGCCGGACCAGCGCGGCCAGCGATTCCCACTGGTCGCGCACGGCGCCGGAGCCGGCGGGCGGCTCGCCCGTCCAGCCCGTCGAGCTGAGCACGGCCCGGACTTGGGAGCCGAGCTCCACGACGTCGTCGAGCAGGGGGTCGTTGCCGCCGGAGCGGGCGGCTCCGCGCAGCGCGAGGATCGCCTTCTGCACCTCGCCTCGCTCGAAGAAGCGCTCGGCGCCGCGCAGCTGGTAGGGGACCGAGGCATCGGCGAGGGCCTGCTCGTAGACCTCGGACTGGGCGTTGATGCGGTAGAGCACGGCGATCTCGCCGGCCGGGACGCCGGCGGCGATGAGGTCGCGGATCCGGCGGGCGACGCCCTCGGCCTCGGCGGGCTCGTCGGGGTACTCGGCGTAGACCGGGTCGGGGCCGGGCTCGCGCTGGGAGACCAGTTCGAGGCGGTGCTCGGCCGCGCGCCCCCTGGCCTGGTTCAGCAGGCCGTTGGCGAGGTGCACGACCTGCGGGGTGGAGCGGTAGTCGCGCACCAGCTTGACCACGGTGGCCTGCGGGTACTTGGTGCGGAAGTTCAGCAGGTGGTCGGGGGTGGCGCCGGTGAAGGAGTAGATGGTCTGGCTGGCGTCGCCGACGACGCAGAGGCTGTCGCGCTCGCCGAGCCAGAGGTCGAGCAGGCGCTGCTGGAGCGGGCTGACGTCCTGGTACTCATCGACCACGAAGTGCTGGTACTGGGTGCGGATCTGCTCGGCGATGTCGTGGCGGTCCTGCAGGATGCCGACGGTGAGGAGCAGCACGTCCTCGAAGTCGATCATGCCGCGGTCACGCTTGAGCTGTTCGTACATCCCGTAGATCTGGGCGATCTCGGCCAGGTCCCGGGGGGCCTCGCGGCCCGATTTGACGGCGGCCGCCGGATAGTCCGCGGGCACTGTTTGAGTGACCTTCGCCCACTCGATCTCGCCCGTGACGTCGCGCAGCTCGTTCCGGTCGAGGCGGACGCGGCAGCGGGCGCCGGCCTCCGCGACGAACTGGATCTTGCGCTCCAGCAGCCGGGGCACATCGCCGCCGACCGCCCTGGGCCAGAAGAACTGGAGCTGGCGCAGCGCGGCGGAGTGGAAGGTGCGCGCCTGCACCCCGCCGGCGCCGAGCTCGCGCAGGCGGCCGCGCATCTCTCCGGCGGCGCGGTTGGTGAAGGTGACGGCCAGCACGCTCGCCGGCATCAGCTGCCCCGAGCGGACCCCGTAGGCGATGCGGTGGGTGATCGCCCGGGTCTTGCCGGTGCCCGCTCCGGCCAGCACGCACACCGGCCCGCGCAGGGTCGTCGCGACCTCGCGCTGCTCCGGGTCCAGGCCCAGGAGCACCGCGTCGGCCGAGTCGGCGCCGGCCGTGAAGGATGAGGAGTGCGTTGCTGATGTCACCCCGCCATGCTGCCAGGTCTCGTGGGGAGGGCGGGAAACTCGTCCACAGGCTCGCGGGTGCGGTCGTATTTACGGACCGGGAGCGGCCCGCTCACGGACGAGGGGCCGCGCGGGGGAATGGCGGCGCGGTCCCGTGCGTTCGAGTACTCGGACCAACGAGCCTTCACAGAGGAGAGCGCAGCATGCAGGACACGGGCACGGTCACGATGTACAGCACGACCTGGTGCGGCTACTGCCGCCGGCTCAAGAGCCAGATGGACCGCGAGGGCATCGCCTACACCGAGATCAACATCGAGCTCGACCCGGCGTCCGCGGCGTTCGTGGAGAAGGCGAACGGCGGCAACCAGACGGTTCCCACCGTGCTCGTGACGTCCTCCGCGGGCAGCGAGTCGGTCATGACCAACCCGTCGCTGGCCCAGGTCAAGCAGGCCCTCGCCGTCTGACCGGCGCCCGCCCCGCCGCGCGCACAGGAAAGGCCCCCGCCTCGGCGGGGGCCTTCTGCTGTGACGAACGTTACGCCGTGGGCCTCGGCAGCGGCTCGCCGTACCAGAGCTCGACCAGCCGGGCCGCGATGGAGATGCCCGCCGGCGGGAGCACCTCGCCCGCCTCGATCGCCGCGCGCAGGTCCTCGCGGGAGAACCAGCGGGCCTCCTGGATCTCCTCGCCGTCGACGTTGATCTCGGAGGTGGTGGCGCGGGCCGTGAAGCCCAGCATCAGGCTGTACGGGAACGGCCAGGGCTGGCTGGCGACGTAGTCGACCTCGCCGACCTTGACGCCCGCCTCCTCCCACACCTCGCGGATGACGGACTGCTCGATGGACTCGCCCGGCTCCACGAACCCGGCCAGCGTCGAGAAGCGCCCCTCCGGCCAGTGCACCTGGCGGCCCAGCAGCGCCCGGTCCTGCTCGTCCGTGACCAGCATGATCACGGCCGGATCGGTGCGCGGGTAGTGCTCGGCGCCGCAGCCCGGGCAGCGGCGGATGTGCCCGGCGGCCGCGACCACCGTGCGCTCGCCGCAGCGCGAGCAGAAGCGGTGCATGCGCTGCCAGTTCTCCAGCGCCACCGCGTGCACCATCAGCCCGGCGTCCCGCGGGGAGAGCAGCATGCCGGCCTCGCGCAGGCCCGCCGGGCGGGCCGACTGGTCCATGCGGCCGGGCAGCGAGTCCTTCTGGAGCGCGAAGTACCGTACGCCGTCCTCGTCGGTGCCCAGGAAGTACCGGTGGGTCTCGGTGACCGGGGCTTCGAAGGCCGGGGTCATCAGGATGCCGGTGCCGCCGTCGGGGGTGTCGTCGACCAGGACCTGGCCGCCCGAGACGACGAAGACGCGGGTGCTCGGGTGGCTCCAGGCGGCGGCGAGCCACGCCTCGTCGAGGCGGTGGTGCGCGGCCCGGTCGATTCCGCTGGGCGCGGCCAGCGAGATCGGGCGCTCGTGCTCGGTATGGGTGCTCACAGGTACTTCCAACTCCCCCGGTGGCGGGACACGGGCAGGCTCAGCAGGACGGTGTGCGGCGGGCGGTGACGGCGGCGGATCAGGCGGTGACGGCGGCTCCAGCGGGCCCGGCGGGTCCGGCGGGCTTCCAGTGGGCGGCCAGGTCGCCCCAGAGGTACGCCGTCGTCTCCACCCCCTTGGCGAGCAGGTCGAGCTCCACCTTCTCGTTCGGCGCGTGCCAGCCGTCGGAGGGCACGGAGATCCCGAGGAAGAGTACGGGTGCGGCCAGCACGTCCTGGAGGTCCGCCGCCGGACCCGAACCGCCCTCGCGGGTAAAGCGGATCTTCTGCCCGAAGGCCCGGCCCATGGCCCGGACGACCGACTGCAGCGCCGGGTGGTCCAGCGGGGTCAGGCACGGCCGGGTGGGGGCGCCGAAAGTGATGGAGTGCCGGATTCCGGCGGGGACGCGCTCCGCGACCCAGCCCGCGACGGCGGCCTCGATCGCGTACGGGTCCTGCCCTGAGACCAGGCGGAACGACAGCTTCAGGTGCGCGGAGGCGGGCACGATGGTCTTGCCGCCGGGACCCTGGTAACCGCCGCCGATGCCGTTGACCTCGGCGGTCGGGCGGGCCCAGACGCGCTCCAGCGTGGAGTAGCCCGCCTCGCCGGCGGCCGCGTACGACTTGGCCGTGCGCAGCCACTCGCCCTCGTCGAAGGGCAGCTCGGCGATCAGCTCGCGCTCGGCGTCCGTGAGCTCGGCGATGCCGTCGTAGAAGCCGGGGACCGTGACCCGCTCGTCCGCGTCGTGCAGGGCCGCGACGAGGCGGGCCGCGACGGTGGCCGGGTTCGGCACGGCGCCGCCGAAGGCGCCCGAATGGATGTCCTGGTCCGGGCCGTACAGGTCGATCTCGCAGTCGGCGACGCCGCGCATGCCGGTGCAGACGGTGGGGGTGGTCTCGGACCACATCCCGGTGTCGGAGACGATCACGATGTCGGCGGCGAGGCGCCGGGCCTCGCGCTCGACCAGGGCGCGGAAGTGCGGGGAGCCGGACTCCTCCTCGCCCTCGACGATGAGCTTGAGGTGCACGGCGGGGGCTGCTGCGCCGGTCGCGGCCAGGTGCGCGCGCACGCCGAGGGTGTGGAAGAACACCTGGCCCTTGTCGTCGGCGGCGCCGCGCCCGTACATCCGGCCGTCCTTGACGACCGGTTCGAATGGGTCGGTGTGCCAGCCGTCGGCGAGGGCGGCGGGCTGCACGTCGTGGTGCCCGTAGACCAGGACGGTGGGCGCGGCGGGGTCGTCGCTGGGCCAGTGCGCGAAGACGGCGGGCGCTCCGGGGGCGTCCGCGGTGCCCGTCCGCCAGACCTCGGTGACCGGGAAACCGGTCTCCTTGAGCTTCGCCGCCAGCCAGTCGGCGCTGCGCCGTACGTCGTCCGCGTGCTCGGGCTGGGCCGAGACCGAAGGGATGCGGAGCCACTCGGCGAGGTCGTCGAGGAAGGCGGCGCGGTGCGTGTCGATGTACGTGCGGACGACGCTGTCCGCCGGGGTGTCGCTCATGGACACGAGCCTAGCCTTCTGTTCGGAGGTCGCTTTCCGTGTCCGTTTTGCCTTGGAGGATCTGCTCAAGACGCGCGCGGCCGGGGAGGTTGCGGGGGCGGACGACGCGGCCGCTGCGCACGTGCAGGAAGGCGGCGGTGACCTCGGCGAGGGGGGTGTTCGTGGCCTCCGCCCAGGCCAGGCGGTAGACGGCGAGCTGGAGGGGGTCCGCCTCGGCCGTCCGGCCGGTCTTCCAGTCGACGATCTCGTACGTGCCGTCGGGGCCGCGGTACACGGCGTCGATCCGGCCGCGGATCACCCGGCCCGCGAGGGTCAGCTGGACGGGGACCTCCATGCGGTACGGGGTGCGGTCGGCGTACTCGCTGCGCTCGAAGGCGGCCTTGAGGGAGTCCAGGTCGGCCTCGTCGGCGATGTCCTGGCCGGATTCCGCGCCGGCGCCGGGCAGCTCGGTCGCGGGGTCGAGGACATCGAGGAGCGGGAGGGGGAGCTCGTCGAAGCGGGACTCCACCCAGGCGTGGAAGCGGGTGCCCTGGCGCGCGGCGGGCTGCGGGGGCTTGGGCATGGGGCGGGCGAGGTCGCGGACGAAGCCCTGCTCGTCGGCGGCGAGGCGCATCAGCTGGCTGGCGGAGAGCGCGGCGGGCAGCTCGACGTCGCGGACGGCGGCCCTGGCGCGGCGGAGCTCGCCCTCCAGGGCGTCGAGGTCGCGGTCCCAGGAGGCGATGGCGCGGGCGTCCTCCGGGGTGAGGCCGGCCGGCGCGGCGGGGCGCGGCTCCGCCGGGGCCTCGTCCCGGGCCTGCGGCCACAGGTCCTGCCCGGCGGGCGCCGGGGCCCGCGGCCAGAGGTCGCCGGCGCCGTCGTCGGCGGGAGCGGCCTCGGGCCGGAGGTCGTCGTCGGCGGGGCCGGGGTCCGGCCAGGCGGGCTCCTCCTCGTACGCCGGGTCCTCGCAGTCCGGGGGCCAGAGGTAGCCGTCCTCGTCCGGGGACGCGGACGTGTACGGGGACGGGGACGGGGACGCCTGCGTCGACGCCGGCGCCCGTGGGGAGGCGGCCGCGGCGGTCAGGTGGGATTCGACGAGGGCCGCCGCCGCGCGGCGCAGGGCCAGGGACCCGGGGTCGAGCGGGAGGGGCCAGGAGGTGTCCGGGGTGGACTCGGTGGCCAGGGCCGGGTTCTCGGCGCCGGATTCCGGGGTGTCGGCCCAGGCCTCGATCTCGCCGTGGCCGGACACGCAGTGGTCGTACAGCGCGGAGAGGAAGGCGGAGGGGCCGCGCGGCTTCTTCTGTGTCGGACCCCACCAGTGGCCCGAGGCCAGGAGGAGCGAGCGGGGCCGGGTGAAGGTGACGTAGCCGAGGCGGAGCTCCTCGACGGCCTTGTGGGACTTGAGGGCGGACTTGAAGGCCTTCATGCCCTGCGAGGTCCACTCCGGGGCGGGCGGCAGGGTCGGCGCGTCCCCGCGCAGGGCGTACGGGAGGACCTTCGCGTACGAGGTCCAGGCCTCCGGGGCCTTCTCCTTGGGGAAGGAGCCCGCGCACAGGTCGGGGACCACCACCACGTCCCACTCCAGGCCCTTGGACTTGTGGGCCGTGAGCACCTTGACCGTGTTCTCCCCGCCGGGCAGCGCGTGGTCCAGGCCCTTCTCGTACTGGGCGGCCGTGCGCAGGAAGGCCAGGAAGGCCAGGAGGGAGGCCTCGCCGTCGAGGGAGGCGAAGCCGGCCGCCACGTCCATGAAGCTCGACAGGGTCTCCCGGCGGCGGGCCGCCAGCGCGTGCGGGGACGCGGCCAGTTCCACATCGAGGCCGGTCGCCGACAGCACCCGGTGCAGTACGTCCATCAGCGGGTCCGCGAGTGAGCGCCGCAGGTCCCGCAGCTCCTGCGCGAGGTGGGCGAACCGGACCCGGGCGGCGGCGGAGAAGGGGAGCTCGTCGGGGCCGGAGCCCGAACCGGAGCCCGGGCCCGAACCGGAACCGGATCCGGAGCCGTCGAGGAACGTTTCGAGCGCATCGGCCAGTGACACGATCTCCGCCGGGTCCACGCCCTCCACGGCCGCCGCCAGGCGGTCGTCGGCGTCGCCCTCGCCGCCCGGCCCGCGGGCGATCAGCGTGCGCGCCCGGCGGCCCAGCAGTGCCAGGTCCCGCGCGCCGATCCGCCAGCGCGGCCCGATGAGCAGCCGGACCAGGGAGGCGTTGGCGCCCGGGTCCTGGAGGACCTCGCAGACGGCGACGAGGTCCGCGACCTCCGGGAGGTGGAGGAGCCCGGCGAGCCCGACCACCTCGACGGGGACGTCCCGCTCGACCAGGACCGCCTGGATGCGCGCGAAGTCCCCGGCCGAGCGGCACAGGACGGCGATCTCGCGCGGCTCCGTACCCGTGCGGACCAGGTGGGCGACGGAGTCGCCGAGCCAGTCGAGCTCCTGCGCGTGGGTCTCCAGCAGGGCGCAGCGCACCGTGCCGTCGTACTCGGCGCCCGGCGCGGGGCGCAGGGCCTCGACGCCCTCGTGCATCGCGCGGAGCGGGGCGGCCAGCTCGTTGGCCAGCTCGAGCAGGCGGCCGCCGCTGCGCCGGTTCTCGCTGAGGGAGAAGCGGGTGGCGGGGCTGCCGTCGGCGTGCGGGAAGTGCTCCGGGAAGTCGTCGAGGTTGGCCACGGAGGCGCCGCGCCAGCCGTAGATGGCCTGGCAGGGGTCGCCGACGGCGGTCACCGCGTGCCCGGTGCCCGCGCCGAACAGCCCGGACAGCAGCAGTCGCTGCGCGACGGAGGTGTCCTGGTACTCATCGAGCAGCACCACGCGGAACTCCTCGCGCAGCAGCGCCCCGACCTCGGGCCGGGTGGTGGCGAGCTGTGCGGAGAGGGCTATCTGGTCGCTGAAGTCGAGGAGGTCGCGGGATCGTTTGGCGGTGCGGTAGCGCTCGGTCAGTTCCAGCAGTTCGAGCCGGCCGCGCACGGCCTCGGGCACCTTGCGCAGGTCCTCGTTGCTCAGCTTGGTGCCGGCGAGGACGGAGAGCAGCTCCGTGTCGTACGCGCGCAGCCGCTCCGGCGGTACGAGGTGCTCGGAGAGCTCCCCGTCGAGCGCGAGCAGGTCGCTGACCAGGTCGGGAAGGGATTTGGTGAGCGCCGGATACGGTCCGGGGGCCTCGCGGAGCACCCGGGCGGCGAGCTGGAAGCGGGTGGCGTCGGCGAGGAGCCGGGCGCTGGGCTCCAGCCCGATGCGCAGGCCGTGGTCCTTCAGGAGCTGTCCGGCGAAGGCGTGGTACGTCGAGATGCGGGGCTCGCCGCCCGCCGAGTCGGCCTCGGCCGGGGAGGGGTCCGGATCGCTGATGCCGGCCCGCGCCAGGGCCCCGCGCACGCGCTCGGCGAGCTCGCCGGCGGCCTTGTTGGTGAAGGTCAGGCCGAGGACCTGCTCGGGCGCGACCGCGCCGGTGCCGACGAGCCACACCACGCGGGCGGCCATGACGGTGGTCTTGCCGGATCCGGCGCCGGCCACGATGACCTGCGGGGCCGCGGGGGCCGTGACGCACGCCATCTGTTCGGGCGTGAAGGGGATCCCCAGGAGCTCCTTGAGCTGCTCGGGATCGGTGAGTACCGGAGGGGCGGGCGGACGCGCGGACACGTAAAAAGGCTAGCCGCCCGCACCGACACTCCCCGCCGTCGGCCGGACTACTCCACCGTCTGGCGGCCTTCGGGACGGGCGCTGCACGCGTTGCGGAAGGAGCAGTGGTCGCAGTGCTTGCCGAGGACGGGGGCGAAGCGCTCCTCCAGGACCCGGCCGGCGGCGGTGGCGAGGAGGTCGCCGACCCACTCCCCGGAGGAGCCGCCCTCCAGGGCCTGCTGCGCCTGGATCTTGGGGACCGTGTCGCCGCCCTCGCGCTGGGCGGCGCCCTGGCGCAGCTGCACGAGCTCGGCGCCGCCCGGTTCGGGGCGCAGTCCCTCGAAGACCTCGTCGACGGCGCCCTCGCGCACGGCGAGCTGGTAGACGGCGAGCTGCGGGTGGCGGTCGACCTCCTTGGCCGTCGGCGCGGACTTGCCGGTCTTGAAGTCGACGACGTACGCGCGGCCCTGCGGGTCCGCCTCGACGCGGTCCATGGAGCCCCGGACGCGGACGGCGTACTCGCCCGCTTCGAGCGTGACGTCGAAGTCGTGCTCCGTGGCCACGGTCGCCCGGCCCCCGCGGTCGGTGGTGTGCCAGCGCAGGAAGCGCTCCAGGGCGGCGCGGGCGTTGTCCTTCTCCTGGCGCGATTTCCAGGGGGCGTCGAAGGCGAGCGAGTCCCAGACGGTGTCGAGGCGTTCCATCAGGACGGCGAGGTCGGCGGGGGTACGGCCGGAGGCGACCTCGTCGGCGAGGACGTGGACGACGTTGCCGAAGCCCTGGGCGGCGGTGGAGGGGGCGTCGGCCTTGACCTCGCGGCCCAGGAACCACTGGAGGGAGCAGGTGTTGGCGAGCTGGTCCAGGGCGGAGCCGGACAGGGCGACGGGGCGGTCCCGGTCGCGGAGCGGGACGCTGCTGCGGGTGGGCTCGTACAGGCCCCACCAGCGCTGCGGGTGCGCGGCGGGGACGAGCGGGCGGTCCTCGTCGTCGGTGAGCACGGCGAGGCGGGCGAGGCGGCGGGCGGCGGCCTCGCGGAGCGCGGGCGAGGCGGCGGGGTCGACGGTGGTGGCGCGGAGCTCGGCGACGAGCGCGGGGACCGCCAGGGGGCGGCGGGGGCGTCCGGTGACGTCCTTGACGGGTGTGCCGAGCTCGGTGAGGAAGCGGGAGGGCTGGTCCCCGTCGTCGGCGGGGGCCTTGACGGCGGTGACGACGAGGCGGTCACGGGCGCGGGTGGCGGCGACGTAGAAGAGGCGGCGCTCCTCGGAGAGGAGCGCGCCGGGGGTGAGGGGCTCGGCGAGGCCGTCGCGTCCGATGCGGTCGGCTTCGAGGAGGGAGCCGCGGCGGCGCAGGTCCGGCCAGAGCCCTTCCTGTACGCCGGCGACGACGACGAGGGACCACTCCAGGCCCTTGGAGCGGTGCGCGGTCATGAGGCGGACGGCCTCGCGGCGGGTGGCGCGGGGGGTGAGGGTGTCGCCCGCGATGTCCTCGGCTTCGAGCTGCTCGAGGAAGTTGAGCGCGCCCGCTCCGCCGGTGCGCTCCTCCGCGCGGGCGGCGGTGTCGAAGAGCGCGCAGACGGCGTCGAGGTCGCGGTCGGCGTTGCGGCCGCCGGGCCCGCCCCGGCGGGCGCCGCGCTCCAGGCGCTGCGGCCAGGGGGTGCCGTCCCAGAGGGTCCACAGGACCTCTTCGGCGGTGCCGCCGCCGGCGAGGAGTTCGCGGGCCTTGCGCAGCAGGAGGCCGAGGCGCTGCGCTCCGCGGGCGTAGGAGGGGTCGTGCGCGACGAGCCGTTCGGGCTCGGCGAGGGCGCGGGCGAGGAGTACGTCGGAGGGGGCGGGGGTCTTGATCCCGGCGGCCCGCTCCTCGTCGCGCAGGGCGCGGCCGAGGCGGCGCAGGTCGGCGGAGTCCATGCCGCCGAGCGGCGAGGCGAGCAGGACGAGCGCGGCCTCGACCCCGATCCACCCCTCGTCCCGGGCGTCGGCGTCGGCGGGCGCGTCGGCCGGGTCCGGCGCCCGGTCGGCGTCGGCGGGCCCGGCGGCTTCCGCGCCCTCGGCGGCGTCGCCCGCCCCGGCCGCCTCGGCGGACCCGGCCGGCTCGGCGGACCCGGCCGGCTCGGCGGACCCGGCCGGCTCGGCGGCTTCGGCCCCCTCGGCGGGCTCGGCGGCTTCGGCCGGCTCGGCGGACCCGGCGACTTCGGCCGGCTCTGCTGGCTCGGGGGACCCGGCGGCTTCGGCCCCCTCGGCGGCTTCGGAGGGCTCGGCGGGTTCGGCCGGCTCGGCGGGTTCGGAGGGTTCGGCCGGCTCGGCGGGTTCGGAGGGCTCGGCGGGTTCGGAGGGCTTCGCGGCCGGTTCCGGCTCCGGGGCGGTTTCCGCTCCGGTCAGCGCGAGGATGCGCAGGGCCGTCAGGAGGGGGGCCACGGCGGGTTCGTGGCGCAGCGGGATGTCCGTGCCGTCCGTCTCGGCCGGGACTCCCGCCGCGATCAGCGCGCGGCGCATCTGCGGGAGGGTGCGGCCGCCCGCGCGGACCAGGACGGCCATGTCCTGCCACGGCACGCCCTCCTCCAGGTGGGCCCGGCGCAGGATGTCGGCGATGTTGTCGAGTTCCGCGCCCGCGGTCGGGTAGGTGGACACCTCGACCCGGCCGCCCTCGCGGGTCGACGCGAGCGCGCGGTGGGCCCGTACCGCCGCCGAGGGCAGGCGCGGCATCGGCATGCGCGCGGTCAGCTGCCGGGTGGCGGCCAGCAGCACGGAGGACGAGCGGCGCGAGACGGTGAGGGCCCGCACGGCCGCGCCCGGGAAGGAGGTCTCGAAGTCCAGGATGTTGTTGATGTCGGCGCCGCGGAAGGCGTAGATCGACTGGTCCGGGTCGCCGAAGGCGGTCAGCCGGCCGGCCGGACCGGCCAGCGCGCGCAGCAGCCGCAGCTGCGAGGCGTCCGTGTCCTGGTACTCGTCGACGTAGATCACGTCGTACAGGGAGGACACCTCGGGCGTGCGCTCGGCCAGCAGCACGGCGCGGTGCAGCAGTTCGGCGTAGTCCAGGGTGCCCTGGAGGTCCAGGACGTCCAGGTACTCGGAGAGGAAGGCCGCGGCCGCCTTCCAGTCCGGGCGGCCCAGGCGCGAGGCGAAGTCGGAGAGGGCGGCCGGTCCCAGCCCCAGCTCGCGCGCGCGGGCCAGCACCGCGCGGACCTCGTCGGCGAAACCGCGCGTGGTCAGCGCGGCCCGCAGGTCGTCCGGCCAGCGGATGGCGGCGCCGGGGCGGATCCGGCGCTGGCCCTCCAGCAGGGAGCGGACCATGACGTCCTGCTCCGGACCGGAGAGCAGCCGCAGCGGGTCCGCGAACAGGTCGGTGTCCTGGTGGGCGCGGACCAGTCCGTAGCAGAAGGAGTGGAAGGTGGTGGCCTGCGGGGCGCGGGCGCCGCCGAGCCGCAGGGCGGTCCGGTCGCGCAGTTCCACCGCGGCCTTGCGGCTGAAGGTGAGGATCAGGACGCGGGCGGGGTCGGTGCCGGCCTCCACGCGGGCGGCGACGGCCTCGACCAGTGTGGTGGTCTTGCCGGAGCCCGGTCCGGCGAGCACCAGCAGCGGGCCGCCCGTGTGGTCAACCACCGCGCGCTGTGCTGCGTCCAGCACAGGGGGATCCACCCGCTGCGGCCCGGTGCGCACCAGGCGGTACGCGTCGGGGGTCCGCATGCGCCGCCGCTCGGAGCGGTGGCCGTCGGAGGAAGAGGTGTTCACGTGGGGTGCCGGTCCTGGTGGGTCTGCGGGCGTCGCGGTGGTGCCGGCCGGAGCCGAAGAGGCAACGCTACGGCAACCCGCGCGCCCCGCGCAGTGCCATCCGGTCCCACGCATCCCTCGTACGGGGCTTCGGACGTCCCTTCGACCGCCCGTTCGGGCCGCACATGGCCGAAGCTGTCAGATGTGACCTTCGTCCCGCGCTGCGTCCCCGCCGTGCCCGTCCCAGCGCGCCCGCCGCATGTCGAGGCGCGGTTCGCCGTCACCGGTCAGGCGCAGCGCGGTGGCCTCGGCGCGGTAGTGCTCCAGCGCGCGCGCCTCACTGCCGGGCAGCGGGCGGCCGTCCGCCCGCACCACGCGCCACCAGGGCACGGCTCCCCCGTACAGCGCCATCACGCGGCCGACCTGGCGGGGGCCTCCCTCGCCGAGCCACTCGGCGATGTCGCCGTACGTCATCACCCGGCCGGGCGGAATCCGCTCGGCCGCCTCCAGCACCCGCTCCGCGTACGCGGGCAGCTCTTCGCTCATTCGGCCCATGGTGCCGCACGGGACGGGCACGGGTGTGGAAGCCCGGGTTCCGTACCGGCTCGCACCCTGATGCCCCGGTCGGCCGCCGGTCCGTGCCACCATCTTCCGGGCGGTGACGCGTGATACGTGATCAAAAAGAGACGGCAGTGACGGGAAGGGAGCAGGGTGTGAGTCCTCCGGACGGAGACTCCAGAGACGCCGGGGACTCCACGGGCGCCGGAGACACCAAGGGCCCCGAGAACCCCGCGGCCGGGGACCCCGCGGCCGAGGACTCGCCGGGCCACCCGGACTCCACGGGCCCCACGGGCCCCACAGGCCCCACAGGCCCCACAGGCTCCCCGGCGCCCGCGGCCCCGCACGACCACACGCCGGCCGCCGTCGACCAGGTCGAAGTGGACGAACCGCTGCTGGCCGCCCGCGTGCACCGCCCGTCCGACCTCGTCCGGCTCCTCGTCGGCATCCTGGGCATCGCCCTGGTCCTCGGCATCGCCGCCTTCGCCCAGCGCACCACCGCGGGTCTGGAGCAGGACATCAGCGACGGCACCGGCCAGGCGCCGGACATGCTGATCAAGGTCGCCGGACTGGTGTCCAGCATCGCCGTGCTCCTCGTGCCGGTGGCCTTCGCCATCGAGCGGCTGATCAAACGCGACGGGCTGCGCATCGCCGACGGCGTGCTCGCCGCCGTCCTCGCGCACGGCGTCACCCTCGCCACCGACCTGTGGGTCTCCCAAGCGGCCTCCGAGACCATCCAGGACGCCCTGACCCGCCCCACCGGAGCCGGCGGGGCCCTCACCGACCCGGTGCACGGCTATCTCGCGCCCGTGATCGCGTACATGACGGCGGTCGGGATGACCCGGCGGCCGCGCTGGCGGGTCGCGCTGTGGGTGGTCCTGCTGCTGGACGCCTTCGCGATGCTGGTCAGCGGCTACACCACGCCCTTCTCGATCGTCCTGACCGTGCTGATCGGCTGGAGCGTCGCGTACGGAACGCTGTACGCGGTCGGCTCTCCGAACGTGCGGCCCACCGGGCAGAACCTCCTCGCCGGGCTGCGCCGGGTCGGCTTCCAGCCGGTCAGCGCGATGCGGGCCGAGTCCCCCGAGGGGCCCGACAGCACGGATGTCAGCGACCGCGGCCGGCGCTACCACGTCACGTTGGAGGACGGCCCGCCGCTCGACGTCACCGTCGTCGACCGGGAGCAGCAGGCCCACGGTTTCTACTACCGGGTCTGGCG
The DNA here is from genome assembly GCF_003287915.1 of Streptomyces sp. ICC4. Classification (NCBI taxonomy): domain Bacteria; kingdom Bacillati; phylum Actinomycetota; class Actinomycetes; order Kitasatosporales; family Streptomycetaceae; genus Streptomyces; species Streptomyces sp. ICC4. The sequence continues at coordinate 3,198,208 of NZ_CP030286.1, forward strand.
CCGGCTGACGCTGCGCGGCATCACCACCCGGCGCAGCCTGCAGTCGCTGCGCCAGGCCCTGGAGCAGGAGGCACTGCTCGCGTACGCGGCCATCGCCGCCGGGGCCAACGCGCCCAAGCTCATCGCCACCTCCGAGCTGGGCCCGGACGCCGTGATGCTCGTCTACGAGCACCTGGGCGGCCGGAGCCTGGACCAGCTGGCCGACGAGGAGATCACCGACGAGCTGAGCCGCAACGCGTGGCAGCAGGTACGGGCGCTGCAGTCGCGGCGGATCGCGCACCGGCGGCTGACCGGGGACGCCCTGGTGGTGGATCGTTCCGGCACCGGCACCACCGGCACCATCACCCTGACCGACATGCGCGGCGGCGAGATCGCGGCCGGCGACCTCGTGCTGCGCATGGACATCGCGCAGTTGCTCACCACCCTCGGCCTGCGGGTCGGCGCCGAGCGTTCGGTCGCCTCGGCGGTGTCGGTGCTCGGTCCGGACGCGGTGGCGGACTGCCTGCCGCTGCTCCAGCCGATCGCGCTGAGCCGCTCCACCCGGGCGACGCTGCGCAGGCTCGCGCGGGAGCGAGCGGACCGGGAGCGGGAAGCGGTACTAGAGTCCTCGCGGGCGGCGAAGGCGGCGCGCGGGGCCGACTCCGCCTCGTCCGCGGCGCGCTCGGCGGCCGACCGCAAGGCCGAGAAGAAGGCGCTGGACGATGCGCTCGACGGGGCCCGCGAGGAGGACCTGCTGAGCCAGATCCGCCAGCAGGTGCTGTTGATCCGCCCGCAGGCGCCGGTGGAGCCGGCCCGGCTGGAGCGGATCCGGCCGCGCACCCTGGTGTCGTTCATCGCGGGCGCCTTCGGTGCGTACTTCCTGATCACGCAGCTCGCGCACGTGGACTTCGGGACGACCATCAGCGACGCGCGGTGGGGCTGGGTCGGGGCGGCGCTGGGCTTCTCCGCGCTGACCTACTTCGCCGCGGCGATGAGCCTGCTGGGCTTCGTGCCCGAGCGGGTGCCGTTCCTGCGGACGGTACTGGCGCAGGTCGCCGGATCCTTCGTGAAGCTGGTGGCGCCGGCGGCGGTCGGCGGGGTCGCGCTGAACACCCGCTTCCTGCAGCGGGCGGGGATCCGGCCGGGGCTGGCGGTGGCCAGTGTCGGCGCCTCGCAGCTCTTCGGCCTGGCCAGCCACATCCTGCTGCTGCTGTCCTTCGGCTATCTGACGGGGACGGAGAAGACGCCGGAGATGACCCCGTCGAGGACGGTCATCGCGGGTCTGCTCACGGTGGCGGTGCTGGTGCTGGTGGTCACGGCCGTGCCGTTCCTGCGCAAGTTCGTGGCGACCCGGGTACGGGCGCTGTTCGCCGGAGTGGTCCCGCGCATGCTGGACGTGCTCCAGCGGCCGCAGAAGCTCCTGACGGGCATCGGCGGGATGCTGCTGCTGACCGGCTGCTTCGTGATGTGCCTGGACGCCTCGATCCGCGCCTTCGGCGGCGGCGAGGCCATCAGTTACGCGAGCATCGCGGTCGTCTTCCTGGCGGGCAACGCCCTCGGTTCGGCGGCGCCGACCCCGGGCGGCATCGGCGCGGTGGAGACCACGCTGACGCTGGGCCTGATCGCGGCGGGGCTGGACGGGCAGGTCGCCGCGGCGTCGGTCCTGCTGTTCCGGGTGATGACGTTCTGGCTGCCGGTGCTGCCGGGGTGGATCTCGTTCAACTTCCTGACGCGCAAGGAAGCGATCTAAAGCCTTGGAGTCCTGTCGGTGACCCTGCCTAGGGTGGCCGGATGAACGGGATACGGATCGTCGCGGACCGGGCCGAGTGGCGCAAAGGCTTCGAGGAGCGGGTGCTCTGCGGGTACCGGGCCGCGGGCTGCTCGGAGCCGCTGGCCAGGGCCCTGCTGGACAAGGCGCTGAAGGGGATCGACGACTGGACGGTGGCCACCGACGGCACCGGGTGGATCGCGGTCGGGGTGGACGGGGACGGCGGGGCGGCCGTCGGCCGGATCCACGATCTGACGGCGGTGGCCGGGGGCGCGGCGGCCGGACGCGCGTGGGCCGAGCGCTGGTGCGCCGGGCAGGGCGCCCGGCGGGTGGAGGTCCGGCTCACCGGCGGAGCCGGAGCGGCGGCCTTCGCCGACTACCCCGTACGGGGCCAGAACCGGATGCGGGCGGCGGCCGAGCGGCCCGGGCTGCCGGCGGGCCTGACGGTGCGCCCGCTCACCGAGGCGGAGTACCCGGGCTGGTACGCCGGCGAGGAGGCCGCGTACGTCGCGGACATCGTCCGGGCCGGAGCCCTGACCGCGGAGCAGGCCAAAGCCAAGTCCGACGAGGACTTCGCCCGCTTCCTGCCGCGGGGCATGCGGACCCCGGGGCACGCCTTCTACGCGCTGGAGGCCGGCGGTCAGGTGATCGGCACGGGCTGGGTCAACCACGGGTTCCTGCCGGGCGTGACCTTCGGCTTCTCGCTGGAGGTGTACGAGGAGCACCGCGGCAAGGGCTACGGCCGGGCGGCGATGGCGGTGGGCGAGTGGGCCACCCGGCAGGGCGGGGACGAGGCCATGATGTTCAACGTCTTCGGCGGCAACAAGGTCGCGATGGGCCTGTACGACAGCACCGGATTCGCCGTGCTGGACGAGATCCGCTCGCGCGCGCTCTGACGGTCAGAAGACCAGCAGGAGCGCGGTGAGCAGGCCCGCCGAGGCGGCTAGCTCGATCGCCCCGACCACCGGCACCCTGACCCCGCGCCCGGGCAGGGCGACCGCGCGGGCCAGGTAGGCCGCGAAGGGGATCGCCAGCCACGGGGAGAGCAGGGCCGCCAGGGGCACGGCCGCCGCGTGCCAGGCCACGGAACCGCACAGGTGCGTACGGGAGCCGCGCTCCCTGATCATCGTCTTCACGTACGGCACCGTGCCCCCGAAGTACAGCAGGCAGGCGGCGGCGGGCGCCCACGGCAGGCCGCCGCCGCCCAGCCGCGCGGCGACCAGCAGCATCCCGCACGCCGGGACCACCGCGGCCAGCCCGTTCACCAGGGCCCGCTCGCGGTTGCGGGAGGCGTACCGGGTGTTCACCGCGAGGAAGGGCGCCGCCGCCGCACCGGCGAGCAGCAGCCAGGGGTGCAGCACCACCAGCGGGATGCCCGCGAGCGCGCTCGCGGCGCCGAGGACGAGTGCCGGGCGGACGTGGCGCCGGGCCACCGCCGGACGCCGCGCCGCGACCTTGCGCAGGCGCAGCCACTGCTGTGCGTGGAAGACCGCGGCGTAGCCGAGCAGCCAGGCCGCCAGGAGCGCCGCGTGCCGCGGGCCGGGGTGCGGGGAGAGGAACGTGCCCGCGAGGAACGGCACGGTGAGCATCGCCCACGCCCCGTGCTGGTCCGGGATCCAGGAGGCGTTCTTCGGCGGCACGTTCCCGGCCTTTCGCTCGACGGAATTCGGAAATTGGCATTCGGAGCCGTAATTTTCCGGTTCCGCCCCGGAGTTGACCCTTTTCAGGGTGGCATCCACTCGGCCTGTGAAAGACCGGAATTAGGTCATGGCCGTACGGGACCTTTGTCATCGGATTCGCCCCGGGGCCGGGCGTAGCGTCGTGTGCGGGTCATCTTGCCCGGACCGCACGCACCGCCTCTATTCCGGCCTGGAGGGTCGCCTTGCACGAGCGCCACGGACGTCAGGAACACCAGGACGCCGCCGATTCGCTGATCAAGGCGGGCAGCTTCTTCACCCGGGCCGAGGTCTCCGCGGACCTGCGGACCGTCCACAAGACCGGCGGCCGCGCCGCCGAGGCCTTCTACCGCGACCGGTGGAGCCACGACAAGGTCGTGTACTCCACGCACGGGGTGAACTGCACGGGCTCCTGCCGGTGGAAGGTCTACGTCAAGGACGGGATCATCACCTGGGAGACCCAGTCCACCGACTATCCCTCCGTCGGCCCCGACAGCCCCGAGTACGAGCCCCGCGGCTGCCCGCGCGGCGCCTCCTTCTCCTGGTACTCCTACTCCCCCACCCGGGTGCGCTACCCGTACGTGCGCGGCGCCCTCCTGGAGATGTACCGCGAGGCCAAGGCGCGCCTGGGCGATCCGGTCGAGGCCTGGGCCGACATCCAGTCCGACCCGGTCCGCCGGCGCACGTACCAGCAGGCGCGCGGCAAGGGCGGGCTGGTGCGCGCGACGTGGGAGGAGGCGACGGAGATCGTCGCCGCCGCGCACGTGCACACGATCAAGGAGCACGGCCCGGACCGGGTCGCCGGCTTCTCGCCGATCCCGGCGATGTCCATGGCCTCGCACGCCGCCGGCGCCCGCTTCCACTCGCTCATCGGCGCGCCGATGCTGTCCTTCTACGACTGGTACGCCGACCTTCCGGTCGCCTCCCCGCAGGTCTTCGGCGACCAGACGGACGTGCCCGAGTCCGGTGACTGGTGGGACGCCGCCTATCTGATGATGTGGGGCTCCAACGTCCCGGTCACCCGCACCCCGGACGCGCACTGGATGACCGAGGCCCGCTACCGCGGCCAGAAGGTCGTCGCCGTCTCGCCCGACTACGCGGACAACACGAAGTTCGCCGACGAGTGGATGCACCCGCACCCCGGTACGGACGGTGCGCTGGCCCTCGCGATGGGCCACGTCATCCTGAAGGAATTCTTCGTCGACCGGCAGACCCCCTTCTTCACGGACTACGTCCGGAAGTACACGGACCTCCCCTTCCTGGTCTCCCTCAAGGAGACCGAACAGGGTCTGGTTCCGGGAAAGTTCGTCACCGCCGCCGATCTCGGGCACACGGAAGGTCCGGCGGGCGAGAACGCGCGGTGGAAGACGGTGCTGATCGACGACGCGACCGGTGGGACCGTCGTCCCGAACGGCACCCTGGGCCACCGCTGGGGCAAGAACGAGAAGCCGGAGTGGAACCTCGACCTCGGCGACACCGTCCCGCGCCTGACCCTGTACGGCACCGCCGACGAGAGCGCGGAGATCACCCTCCCCCGCTTCGAGGACGACGAACAGGGCCTCGACGAGGACGGGAAGGCGCGCGGCACGATCCGCCGCGGCGTGCCCGTGCGGCGCCTCGCGACCGCCGGCGGGGACCGGCTCGTCACGACCGTCTTCGACCTGATGCTCGCCCAGTACGGCGTGGGCCGCGAGGGCCTGCCCGGCGCGTGGCCCACCGGCTACGAGGACGCGAGCGCCCCGGGCACCCCCGGCTGGCAGGAGTCGCTGACCTCCGTCCCGGCGGCCCAGGCGGCGCGCGTGGCAAGGGAGTTCGCGCGGACCGCGGAGCAGTCCGAGGGCCGCTGCATGATCCTGATGGGCGCGGGCACGAACCACTGGTTCCACTCCGAGACCATCTACCGCTCCTTCCTCGCGCTGCTCACCCTCACCGGCTGCCAGGGCCGCAACGGCGGCGGCTGGGGCCACTACGTGGGCCAGGAGAAGTGCCGCCCGGTCACCGGCTGGGCCACCCTCGCGGCCGCCTCCGACTGGTCGCGCCCGCCCCGCCAGATGATCGGCGCGGCCTGGTTCTACTTGCACACCGACCAGTGGCGCTACGACACCCTCCCGGCGGAGGCGCTGGCCTCGCCGCTCGCCACCGGCGCCTTCGAGGGCATGACGGGCTCGGACTGCCTGGCGGCGGCCACCCGGATGGGCTGGATGCCCTCGTACCCGACCTTCGACCGCAACCCGCTGGAGCTGGCCGAGGCCGAGGACCCCGTCGCGGAGACGGTCCGGCAGCTCAGGAGCGGCGAGCTGGGCTTCGCGGGCGAGGACCCGGACGCCCCGCACAACTGGCCGCGCGTGCTGAACGTGTGGCGGGCCAACCTGCTGGGATCCAGCTCCAAGGGCAACGAGTACTTCCTCAAGCACCTGCTGGGCACCCACTCCAACCTCCCCGAGGACGGGCCCCGCTGCACGCCCAAGGACGTGACGTACCGGGAGGAGGACGTGGAGGGCAAGCTCGACCTGCTCATGTCCATGGACTTCCGGATGACGTCCACGACGCTGCTGTCCGACGTGGTGTTCCCGGCCGCCACCTGGTACGAGAAGCACGACCTGTCCTCCACGGACATGCACCCCTTCCTGCACGCCTTCACCCCGGCCGTGGACCCGCCCTGGCAGGCCCGCTCCGACTACGACGCCTTCAAGGCCCTGGCCGAGCGGTTCGGCGAGCTGGCCGGCACCCACCTGGGCGTGCGCAAGGACCTGGTCGCCACCGCCCTGCAGCACGACACCCCGGGCGGCGAGATGGCCCAGCCCGGCGGCGTCGCGCTGGACTGGTCGAAGGGCGAGTGCGAGCCGGTGCCCGGCCGGACGATGTACAACCTGACGGTCGTCGAGCGCGACTACGGGGCGGTCGGCGAGAAGTTCGCCGCGCTCGGCCCGCTCGTCGACACGCTGGGCGTGACGACGAAGGCGATCACCTTCGACGTGGGCGAGGAGGTCGCCTACCTCGGCGCGAAGAACGGCACGGTCCGCGGCGGGGTCGCCGACGGCCGCCCGCGCCTGGAGACCGCCCAGCAGGCCTGCGAGGCGATCCTCTCGCTGTCCGGCACGAGCAACGGCCGCCTCGCCACCCAGGGCTTCGAGACCCTGGAGAAGAAGGTCGGCACCCCGATGGCCCACCTGGCCGCCGAGGCCGAGGGCAAGCGGATCACCTTCGCCGACACCCAGGCCCGCCCGGTCCCGGTGATCACCTCGCCCGAGTGGTCGGGCTCCGAGGCCGGCGGGCGCCGGTACACGGCCTTCACGGTCAACACCGAGCACCTCAAGCCCTGGCACACCCTCACCGGCCGCCAGCACTTCTTCATCGACCACGACTGGCTGCACGAGGTGGGCGAATCGCTGCCCGTCTACAAGCCGCCGCTGAACATGCACACCCTGTACGGGGAGCCCGAGCTCGGCACGGTCGACGAGAAGGCGAAGTCGGTGGCCGTCCGCTACCTGACCCCGCACAACAAGTGGGCGATCCACAGCCAGTACCAGGACAACCTCTACATGATGACGCTGGGCCGCGGCGGCCAGACGGTGTGGATGTCCCCGCAGGACGCCGCCGCCATCGGCGTGGCGGACAACGACTGGATCGAGGCGGTCAACCGCAACGGCGTGATCACCGCCCGCGCGATCGTCTCCCACAAGATGCCGCCCGGCACGGTCTACATGAACCACGCGCAGGAGCGCACGGTCGGCGTCCCCAAGACGGAGAAGACCGGCCGCCGCGGCGGCATCCACAACTCGCTGACCAGGGTGATGCTCAAGCCCACCCATCTCATCGGCGGTTACGCCCAGCTGACCTGGGCCTTCAACTACCTCGGCCCGACCGGCAACCAGCGCGACGAGGTGACGGTCATCCGCCGCCGCGACCAGAAGGTGGAGTTCTAACAACATGCGCGTGATGGCACAGGTCGCGATGGTCATGAACCTCGACAAGTGCATCGGCTGCCACACCTGCTCGGTCACCTGCAAGCAGGCGTGGACCAACCGGCAGGGCACCGAGTACGTCTGGTTCAACAACGTCGAGACCCTCCCCGGGCAGGGCTACCCGCGCCGGTGGGAGGACCAGGAGAAGTGGAAGGGCGGCTGGGAGCGCACCCGCTCCGGCAAGCTGCGCCTCAAGGCCGGCGGCCGCCTCGCCAAGCTGGGCAAGATCTTCGCCAACCCGGACCTCCCGGAGATCGACGACTACTACCAGCCGTGGACCTACGAGTACAAGAACCTCACCGAGGCGCCGGCGGGCGACGACATGCCCACCGCCCGGCCCGTCTCGCAGGTCACCGGAGAGCCGATCGACAAGATCGAGTGGGGTCCGAACTGGGACGACAACCTCGGCGGCGCCCCCGCGCACGCGCCGAAGGACCCGATCGTCGAGAAGATCCGCGACGAGGTCGGCGAGAAGATCCGCTTCGAGTTCGAGCAGAGCTTCATGTTCTACCTCCCGCGCGTCTGCGAGCACTGCCTCAACCCCGCGTGCGTCTCCTCGTGCCCCTCGGGCGCGATGTACAAGCGCGAGGAGGACGGCATCGTCCTGGTCGACCAGGACCAGTGCCGCGGCTGGCGGATGTGCGTGACCGGGTGCCCGTACAAGAAGGTGTACTTCAACCATCAGACCGGCAAGGCCGAGAAGTGCACGTTCTGCTTCCCGCGCATCGAGGTCGGCATGCCGACCGTGTGCTCGGAGACGTGCGTGGGCCGGATGCGCTACCTCGGCGTGATGCTCTACGACGCCGACAAGGTGGCCGAGGCGGCGTCCGTCGAGGACGAGCACGACCTCTATCCCGCGCAGGTCGAGTGCTTCCTGGACCCGGAGGACCCGGCCGTGATCGCCGCCGCCCGCGCGGCCGGCATCACCGACGAGTGGCTCGACGCGGCGCGGCGCTCGCCCGTCTACGACCTGATCGCCGGCTACCAGGTCGCCCTCCCGCTCCACCCGGAGTACCGGACGATGCCGATGGTCTGGTACGTGCCCCCGCTCTCCCCCGTCGTCGAGGCCGTCGCCGCCACCGGCAGCGACGGCGAGGACGCCGGGAACCTCTTCGGCGCCATCGACGCCCTGCGCATCCCCGTCGAGTACCTCGCCGCGATCCTCACCGCCGGCGACACCCAGCCGGTGGAGGCGGTGCTGCGCCGGATGGCCGCGATGCGCGCCTACATGCGCCGCGTCAACCTCGGCGAGGAGAAGGACGAGTCGATCGCCCGGGCCGTCGGGCTGTCCGGGCAGGAGATGGAGGACATGTTCCGCCTCCTGGCCATCGCCAAGATCGAGGACCGCTTCGTGGTGCCCAGCGCGGCCCGCGGCGAGGCCGAGGCGCTCGCCGGGTCCCACCCGCTGGACGGGGCCGCAGCCGCCGCCGAGCAGGGCTGCCCGGTCGGCGCCCTGCCCGAGCCCCGGGTGATGCTCAACCTCGGCTCCACGAGGAGGGGCAAGTGAGCGTGCGACCGCCGAGAGGCCCGATGGGGGGCCCCGCACTGGTACGACTGGTCGCGGGCTGTGTCCTGCAGTACCCCGGCGACTACTTCCACGATGAACTCCCGCGGCTCCGTGCGGCCCTCGCCGGGGTGCCCGCCGAACCGGCCGCACTGCTCGGCTCGTTCCTCGACGAGGCCGAGCGGCAGACCCCGATCGAGCTGTGCGCCCAGTACACCTCGACCTTCGACACCCGCAACCGGCGCTGCCTCTACCTCACGTGGTGGGTGGACGGCGACACCCGCCGGCGCGGGCTGTCCCTGGTCCGGCTGAAGCGGATCTACCGGGACTTCGGGCTGGAGTACGCGGGCGAGGAACTGCCCGACTTCCTGCCGGTGGCCCTGGAGTTCGCCGCCCGCGTGGAGGAGGCCGGCACCGAGCTGCTCCAGGAGCACCGGGCCGGGCTGGAGCTGCTGCGGCTCGCGCTCACCGAGTCCGCCTCCCCGTACGCCCGGGTCCTCGAAGCCGTCTGCTCGACGCTGCCCGGACCCTCCCCCGAGACCAAGGCCGAGGCCAAGGCGCTGGCGAAGAACGGCCCGCCGCAGGAGCTGGTGGGCGCGGGCTCGGCGCTCGAACCGTTCGGGCCGGGCCTCGACATGCCGGCCGACCTCCCCCTGCGGACCCCCGCCGACCTCCCGTGGCCCGTGACACCCGAAAGGCAGACGGCCTGATGGACCTCCTCCTGTGGGGCGTGCTCCCGTACGTCTCGATCGCGCTGCTGATCGCGGGCACGGTCTGGCGGGCCCGCTTCGACAAGTTCGGCTGGACCACCCACTCCTCCCAGCTGCACGAGTCGCGGCTGCTGCGCATCGGCTCGCCGCTCTTCCACTTCGGCATGCTCTTCGTGGTCCTCGGCCACGTGGTCGGCCTGCTGATCCCGAAGAGCTGGACCGACGCCGCGGGCCTGAGCGACCACGCCTACCACCTGCTGGCCGTCTCCACCGGCGCGATCGCGGGCGTCGCGGCCGCCGCCGGCATCGGGATCCTGGTCTACCGGCGCTTCAAGGTCCCGGCCGTGCGCAGGGCGACGCTGCGCAGCGACCACCTGATGTACAGCTTCCTGCTCGGCGCGATGGTGCTGGGCCTCACCGCCACGGTCCTCAACTCGACGGGAATGACGGACGGCTACAACTACCGTGACGGCATCTCGCCCTGGTTCCGCAGCCTGTTCACCTTCACCCCGGACCACCACCTGATGGCGGGCGCCCCGCTCGCCTTCAAGCTGCACATCCTCTTCGGCTTCACGCTGTTCGCGCTGATCCCGTACTCGCGGCTGGTCCACGCGTTCTCCGTGCCGCTGAAGTACCTGTTCCGGCCGTACGTGGTCTACCGCAAGCGGGACCCCGCGCAGCTCGCCAACCGCGAGACCAAGCGCGGCTGGGAGCGCGTGTCGTGACCCCGCACCCCACCCGCGGGCCCGTTCCCGCCACGCACCGCACCATCGTGCGCCGGCCCCGGCACGCGGTCGGCGAGCGGCCCTTCATCGTGATCTGGGAGGCGACGCGGGCCTGCCCGCTGGCCTGTCTGCACTGCCGGGCCGAGGCGCAGACCGCCCGCCACCCCGAGGAGCTCGACGGCGCGGACGCCCGCCGGGTGATGGACCAGATCGCCGCCTTCGGCAAGCCCGGCCCGCTCTTCGTGATCACCGGCGGGGACCCCTTCCAGCGCGCCGACCTCACCGACCTCGTGGCGTACGGGACCTCGCTGGGCCTGCGCGTCGCCGTGTCCCCCTCCGGTACGCCCACGCTGACGCCGGAGAACCTGGTGGCGGTGCGCGAGGCGGGCGCCATCGCGCTCTCCCTCTCGCTGGACGGTTCGACGGCCGGGCGCCACGACGCCTTCCGGGGCGTTCCCGGCGTGTTCGACTGGACGCTGGACGGCTGGCGGGCCGCCCGGGAGCTCGGGCTCAAGGTCCAGATCAACACCACGGTCACCCGCGGCAGCCTGGAGGACCTCGCCGACATCGCCTCGCTCGTCAAGCGCGAGGGCGCGATGCTGTGGTCCGGCTTCGTCCTGGTCCCGACCGGGCGCGGCGAGCAGTTGGACTCGCTCACGGCCGCCGAGGTCGAGGACGTCCTGCACTTCCTCTACGACTGCGGGGCCGTGATGGCCACCAAGACGACCGAGGGCCACCACTTCCGGCGGGTCGCGCTGCAGCGCACCGTCCTCGAAGCCCGCGGCGAGCGGCCGGTCCTGGGCGGGCTGTACGGGCGCCTGTCGGACCGCGCCCGCGAGCTCGGGCTGTTCGAGGGCGAGCGGCGGGCCGTGCGCCGCCCGCCGATGGACGTCTCCTCGGGCCGCGGGTTCGTCTTCATCTCGCACACGGGCGAGGTGCACCCCAGCGGCTTCCTGCCCGTCTCCGCGGGCAACGTGAAGAACCACCCGCTGACCGAGATCTACCGGGGCTCCGCACTGTTCACCAAGCTCCGCGATCCGTCGCTGCTGCGCGGCAAGTGCGGGGCGTGCGAGTTCAAGACGGTGTGCGGGGGGTCGCGCTCGCGGGCGTACGGCTTCACCCGCGACGTGCTGGAGGCCGACCCGTACTGCGCGTACGAGCCGGGCAGCTTCCCGTACCAGGAGGACCTCAAGGCGCTGGCCGAAAGCATGAGGCGCTGACCCACTCGGTTCCCATATGTTTCATAGGGGCACATATCGGCCTCGGGGCCACGGGAGAACACAATGCGTTCAGTGATCGTCATCGGTGGCGGCATCAGCGGTCTGGCCGCCGCGTGGCAGTTGCGCGGCCAGGCCGATGTGACCGTGCTGGAGAGCCACGCCAAGGTCGGCGGGAAGCTCCGTACCGGCACCATCGCCGGAATCACCGTCGACGAGGGCGCCGAATCCCTCATGGCCCTGCGCCCGGAGGCCGTGGAACTGGCCGCCGCCGTCGGACTGGGCGAGGCCCTGTGCGATCCGGCGAAGGCCCCCACCACCATCTGGACCAACGGCGGGCTGCGCCCGCTGCCCGCCGGCCACGTGATGGGCGTCCCCACCGACCCCTCGACGCTGATCGGCACCGGCCTGCTCTCCCCCGAGGGCGTCGCGCGCGTCGCCGCGGAGGAGACCCTCCCGGCCACCCCGCTGACCGAGGACTGCTCGGTCACCGCGTACCTGTCGGCCCGCTTCGGCCAGGAGGCCGTCGACCGGCTGATCGAGCCCATGCTGGGCGGCGTCTACGCCGGCCTCGCCGACCGGCTCTCGCTGCGCGCGGCCATGCCCCGGATCGCGGCCCTCGCCGAACAGGGCACCCCGCTCCTGCCGGCCCTGCGCCGGATGCGCGCGGCGGGCGCCCCGCGTTCGGCGGCCGTGGCCGTCCAGGGCGTCGTCGGCGGCACCGGCCGCTTCCCGGCGGCGGTCGCCGAAGCCTGCGGGGCCCGCATCCTCACCGGCACGACGGCCCGCTCCCTGCAGCGGACCGCCGGCGACCGCTGGCGCGTGCAGGCCATGACCGGCGACGGCGCGCTGACGATGGAGGCGGACGCGGTCGTCCTCGCGCTGCCCGCCTTCGCCGCGGCGGAGCTGCTGCGCCCCCACTCGCCCCTCGCCGAGGCCGAGCTCTCCTCGATCCCGCACGCCTCGACGGCCGTGATCACCATGGCCTTCTCCCGCGCCCAGGCCCACTTCCTCCCCCAGGGCAACGGCTTCCTGGTCCCGCCGGTCGACGGCCACACCCTCAAGGCCGCGTCCTTCCTCTCCAACAAGTGGTCCTGGCTGAACGACGCGGCCCCCGAGACCTTCGTGCTGCGCGCGTCCATCGGCCGCATCGGCGAGGACGAGCTGCTCAGCCGGCCCGACCGGCACCTGGTCCGCTCCGCCATCGCCGAACTGCACCGCGCGGTGGGCCCGATGGGCGAACCCCTGGCCACCCGCGTCACCCGCTGGGACCGGGGCCTGCCCCAGTACGGCGTCGGCCACCGCGACCGCGTCGCCCGCATCCGCGAGGCCGCCGGCAAGCTCCCGGGCATCGCCCTGTGCGGCGCGGCCTACGAGGGCGTCGGCGTGGCCGCCTGCGTCGCGACGGGCCGCGCCGCACAGGGCGATGCCTCTCCCTTATACACATCT
>NZ_CP030286.1:3211236-3334225 GCF_003287915.1 Streptomyces sp. ICC4
GGACAGGCGGAGGGAGCCGCGGACGGAGCCGCGGGCCCGTCGGCGGACGACGCGGCGGACCTGGTGGCCGAGCGGGCGGACCTGGTGGCCGAGCGGCTCGTGGCCGCGGGGCGGGCGGCACGGCGCAAGCTGTCGCACAGCCTGCGGGAGGCGACGGTCGGCGAACTGCTGGCGGACCTGGGCGCCCTGGCCCCGGACCCGGACGAGCCGGCCGACATCTACGGCGACGGCGTCGTGGCCCGGCTGGAGCGGCGGGTCGCGGAGCTGCTGGGCACCGAGGACGCGGCGTTCTTCCCGACCGGGACCATGGCCCAGCAGGTCGCGCTGCGCTGCTGGGCCGGCCGGACCGGGAATCCGGTGGTCGCCCTGCACCCCATGAGCCACCCGGAGCGGTGGGAGGGCGGCGCGCTGTCGGTCGTCTCGGGCCTGCGGACCGTCCACCCGACGGGCGAACCGCGCCAGCCGACGGCCTCGGAGGTCGCGGAGCTGCCGGAGCCGTTCGGGACGCTGATGCTGGAGCTGCCGCTGCGCGACGCGGGGTTCGTGCTGCCGACGTGGGAGGAGCTGTCGGCGCTGGTGGCGACCGCACGGGAGCGGGACGCGGTCGTCCACGTCGACGGGGCCAGGCTGTGGGAGTCGACGGTCCACTTCGGGCGCTCCCTGCCGGAGATCGCGGCGCTGGCGGACTCGGTGTACGTCTCCTTCTACAAGTCGCTGGGCGGCATCAGCGGGGCGGCCCTGGCCGGGTCCGGGACGCTGGTGGCGGAGGCGAGGGTCTGGCGCCACCGGTACGGGGGCCAGATCTTCCGCCAGTTCCCGGCCGCGCTGTCAGCCCTGGCCGGGCTGGAGCGGGAGCTGCCGAAGCTCCCGTCGTACGTCGCCGCGGCGCGGGTGGTGGCGGGCGCGCTGTCCTCGGCGCTGGCCGCCTCCCCCGGGGTCCCCTGGTTCCGGGTCACTCCGGAGGTGCCGCACACCCACCAGTTCCAGGTGTGGCTCCCCTACGACGCGGACCGCCTCACCGAGGCGGGCGTCCGCCTGGCGGAGGAGACGGGCACGCTCCTCTTCCGCCGCTGGTCCCCCGACGGCCCCCCGGGCCTGTCGGTGACGGAGGTCGAGGTCACGGAGCCGGGCCTGTCCTGGACGGAGGCGGACGTGGCGGAGGCGGTCGCCGGCTTCGTGGCCCGCCTCTAGTGCTGTGACTTCGGATCTAGTGCCGGTCACAGCACTAGGGGTGGTTGTCCGCCGGGTGGCCGCGCGGCGGGGACCCGGGCGGGCGAAGGGCGGGCGAGGGCGCGCGCCCCGTCAACCGCGCGGACCGCGCACCGGCAGAATGATGCGATGAGCGTCACCATCGACATCACCGGGCTCCCGCCGGAGCGGATCGGCTTCGCGCCGTCCCCGCTCGCGGAGCTCTGCATGGCGTTGCACGCGCTCTCCCAGCCCGGCCACCACCCCGGGCTCGCCTCCTGGACCTCCACCACCGCCGCCGCGCTCGATCCCTGCCTCGCGGACCGGCTGCTGGAGGGCGATTTCATGTGGCGCAGCTCCTTCGCCGACCTCTTCATGGCGTTCGCCGGGATTCCCGGCGGCTCCGGTCTGCCCGGTGCGACGCTGGCCGCCGAGCTCGACGTACTGGACCGGCTGGACGACGAGCGGTTCGTTTCGGCCGCGCTGGAGCACTGCCGGTTCGCCCTGTACAACGAGGGCGGCGGCCCCTCGCCGCTCGCGGACCCGCTCGCCCGGGCCAAGGCGCTGGAGACGGCCTCCGCGCGCGGGCCGCAGCAACTGGCCTTCGCCGTACGCGTACTGGACGACACCGCCGGTGTCCGGGTGTGGTTGCGCCGCCTGCTGGAGGACTGCGACGAGGCCTTCTTCGCGGAGACCTGGCGCCGGATCGGGCCCCGGCAGAGCGCCGACGTCCGCCACAAGGCGGAGGTGCTGCGCCGCAAGGGACTGCCCGCCGCGCTCAAGGAGGTCTCGGCGGCGCTGAGCGTCGACGAGGAGCTGACCACCGTGACGGTGGACAAGATGGTGCACGGCTCCACCACCGCCACCGACCCCCGAATAGGCGACGGCCTCCTCTTCGTCCCGACGAACTTCGGCTGGCCGCACCTGCTGGTGCTGCACGCCCCGTGCTGGCGCCCCGTCGTCCACTACCCGCTCGGCTCGCCCGAACTGGCCTCTTCCCCGGGGTCGGTGGAGCTGCTGCAGCGGCGCATGGAGGCACTGGCCCACCCGATGCGGATGATGCTGTGCCGCAACATGGCGCGCGCTCCGTACACGACGGGCGAGCTGGCGGCCGCGTACGGGATCACGGCGCCGGAGGTGTCGCGCCACCTGTCGGTGATGAAGAAGGCCGGACTGCTCCAGACCCGCCGCCAAGGGCGTTATGTCCAGTACCAGTTGGATCTGGCGGCCGTGGCGCGGATCGGCTCCGACTTCATCGAGGGCATCCTCCGCTAGTGCTGTGGCCACGGCCCCGGCCGTACGCGTAGCGGGCACTGGCCGGTTTTCGACGGCACGGAAACACCGATATGCGGATTTCATGAACCGGAAACAGCGAAAACTCTGGCCATGGCGGCTCCTTGGTGTCTAACGTGCGTCCACCGCTCCCCCCACGTAACGCACTTGCCCTGCTCCCTGCCGTGGAAGGACCTTCATGCCCTCTCGCCGTATAGCCGCAGCCACCGCCGCCCTGGCGGCCGCGGCCCTCGTCTCCCCGCTGCTGCTCGCGGGTCCCGCCGGTGCCACCGGCAGCCCGCAGAGCGACGCCGCCAAGGGCGACGCGCTGGCAAAGAAGCTGGTCAAGGAGTCGACCGGCAAGGGTGCCAACAACCACCTGAAGGTGTTCCAGGCGATCGCCGACTACAACAAGGGCACGCGCGTGGCGGGTTCCCGCGGCCACGTGCAGTCGGCCCAGTACGTCGAGGCCGTCATGCGGGCGTCCGGCTACAAGGTCACCAAGAACGAGTTCGACTTCGTGTTCGTCGAGACGGTCGCCGAGACCCTGAAGGTCAACGGCCCGGCCGGCCGCGACGTCCCGATCAAGCTGATGACGTACACGGCGAGCGGCCCGGCGAACGGCGTGACGGCCAAGCTCGCCGTCGCCCCGGTCGACGCGGACGGCACGAACGGCTGCGAGCCCGGCGACTTCGCCGCGGGCGCCTTCACCGGCAAGGTCGCCCTGATCAAGCGCGGCGGCTGCGCCTTCGCGGTCAAGCAGGCGAACGCGGCGGTGGCCGGCGCGGTCGGCGCGGTCATCTACAACAACACCGCGGGCGCCCTGAACGGCACCATCGGCGAGGCGGACGCGGGCAAGATCCCGACCGGCGGCACCACGCAGGCGGAGGGCGAGCGGCTCGCCGCCGAGGCCGCGGCCGGTCCGGTCGAGGTCACCCTCGACATCCGCGAGTTCCGGGAGAACCGCAAGACGTACAACGTCGTCGCGGAGACGCGGGGCGGCGACGAGAACAACACCGTCTTCCTCGGTGCGCACCTCGACTCCGTCACGGCGGGCCCGGGCATCAACGACAACGGCTCCGGCTCGGCCGGCATCCTCCAGGTCGCGCAGCGCCTCGCGAGCAGCCAGTGGAAGGTCAAGAACAAGGTCAAGTTCGCCTGGTGGTCGGCGGAGGAGTTCGGCCTGCTCGGCTCCGAGGCGTACGTCGGCGGGCTGAGCGACGCGCAGAAGAAGCAGATCAAGCTCTACCTGAACTTCGACATGATCGCCTCGCCGAACGCCGCGTACTTCGTCTACGACGGCGACGACTCGGACAAGGTCGGCTCGGGCCCCGGCCCGGAGGGATCGGCGCAGCTGGAGAAGGGGATCAACGACTTCCTCGACGCCAAGAAGATCCCGCGTGAGGGCACCGACTTCTCGGGCCGCTCGGACTACGGCCCGTTCATCGCGGTCGGCATCCCGTCGGGCGGTACGTTCACGGGCGCCGAGGGCATCAAGACGCCGGAGCAGGCCGCGAAGTTCGGCGGGCAGGCGGGTGTCGCGTACGACGTGAACTACCACGGCAAGGGCGACACCATCGAGAACATCGACCAGAAGGCGCTCGACATCAACGTCGACGTCATCGCGGACGCGGTCGGCCACTACGCCCACGACCTGGCGCCGCTGTCGAAGCCGGTCCCGGCGCAGCCGAGCACCGGCGGCGGCACCGGCGGCGGCCTCCACGAGGGCCACGACGAGGTCAAGCAGTAGCCAGTACGAGGGGGGCGGGTGGGGGACGGCCGCTGCGCGGCGCCGAGTCCCCTACCCGCCCTCGCCCCTTCCCCGGGCTCCGCCCGTTCCCCGGGTAGGCGCTGCCGCCGCGCGGCAGTGTCTACCCAGGCCACCGGCGGACGCCTACCGGCTGGACCAGCCAGCCGAAGTCGCCCAGGCCGCCGCGGGCGGTGAGTTCCGCCGCCTCGCCCGCCGCGGACAGCGCCCGTACGTACGCCACCGGGTCCGTCGAGGCCAGCGCCAGCGGGGGCCGGGCCCCCGAGACGCCGAGGGCGGTCAGCGCCTCCCGCTGGGTCAGCAGGGCCGCCCCCGGCCCCGCGCACGCGTCCAGCGCCACGTGCGCGGTGACGTCGCAGCCGCCGTCCGGGACCGGCGCGACCTCCCGCCCGGCCCGGAATCCGGTCAGGGTCCCGAACGGCGGCCGGGTGTCCCGGGTGTGGGCGTAGTCCACCGCCACCGCGAGCCCCCGCTCGACGGTCCGGACGGCCGCCGCCCAGGCCTCGTCGCGCGGCCGACCGATCTCCGCGCGGACCGCGCCGGGCCACCAGCGCTCCAGCCAGGCCAGGTCCCGCCCGTCCAGGGGGCCGCCCGCGCTCTCCGTACCGTCCCGCGCGACCGCCACGTACCGCCCGTCCTCGGCGAGGTCCAGCGGTACGTTGTCGAGCCACTCGTTGGCGAAGAGCAGCCCCCTGGTGCCCCCGGGCGGCTCGCCCACCCACCGGATCCGCCCGTCCAGCCCGGCGGGCCGCCCCGCGCGCTCCACCCCGTACGGCCGCACCCGCGCGGCCGTCTCCGGCGGGAGCGCGGCCAGCACCCCGGCCAGCAGCTCCCCCCGCCCGGCCCCTACGTCGACGAGGTCCAGCTCCTCCGGACGGCCGAGGGCCTCGTCCACCCACAGGAGCAGACGGGCCACGGCCCCCGCGTAGAGCGGCGAGGCGTGCACGGAGGTGCGGAAATGCCCGGCGGGGCCGGGCCCGCCGGGGCGTACGTAGAAGCCGTCGGGCCCGTACAGCGCCCGCTCCATCGCCGTCCGCCACCGGACCGGACCCACCGCTGCCGTGCCTTCACCCTGAGTGCTCACCTCGATGAGGTTATGTTCGCCTCCACCTTCGGGAGTACTCCCCCGGGGTGCGGATCGCACCTGTGGTTGACTCCAGCACCTATCCCCTTTCCCTACTCTGGGTTACGTGCAGCGCCTCTACGACTTCCTCCGCAGACACCCCACGGGCGTCGACAGCTTCTGGGCTGTCCTGTTCTTCGGGTTCTCGATGGCCGTCGTCGCCTCGACACACCAGAGCACGGCGTCCGCCCTGCTGGCCACGCCCTGTGTGGTGGCGCTGAGCACGGCCGTCGCCCTGCGGCGCAAGTGGACCGTGTCGATGTTCTGGCTCACCGTCGCCACCGGCCTCTACCAGCTGGCCATCGGCGGCCTCGCGGGCTTCCACGACTTCGCGATGCTGCTCGTCCTGTTCACCGTCGCCGCCGCCGACGTGCCGCGCTGGCTCTCGCGCACCGCGCTCGGCTGGGGGCTGCTCGCCTCCCCGCTGTACTTCCTGCGCATGGGCGTGGACAAGGGCGCCTCCGTCCCGGAGAACGTCATGTTCGTCCTGTTCATGATCGTCCCCTTCGCCTTCGCCTGGGTCATGGGCGACTCCCTGCGCACCCGCCGCGCCTACTACGCCCAGCTCGTGGAGCGCAACCAGCGCCTGGAGAAGGAGCGCGCGGCCCAGGCCCAGGTGGCCGTCGCCGCCGAGCGGGCCCGGATCGCCCGCGAGCTGCACGACGTCGTCGCGCACAACGTCTCGGTGATGGTGGTCCAGGCCGACGGCGCCGCCTACGTGATGGACGCCGCTCCGGAACAGGCCAAAGAGGCCCTCCAGACCATCTCCGGCACCGGGCGCCTCGCGCTGGCCGAGATGCGGCGGCTGCTGGGCGTCCTGCGCACCGGTGAGCCGCAGGAGTCCGAGGACTACGTGCCGCAGCCCGACGTGGAGCAGATCGAGGTGCTCATCGAGCAGGTGCGGGCCGCCGGGCTCACCGTCGACTTCGAGGTCGAGGGCGCCCCGCGGGGGCTCCCCAGCGGCGTCGAGCTGACCGCGTACCGGATCGTGCAGGAGGCGCTGACCAACACGCGCAAGCACGGCGGTCCGGGCGCGAAGGCCAGTGTGCGGCTCGTCTACTTCGACGACGGGCTCGGCCTGCTCATCGAGGACGACGGCCGTGGCGCGGCCCACGAGCTGTACGAGGACGGCGGCGCGGACGGTGCCGGACACGGACTCATCGGCATGCGCGAACGCATCGGTATGGTCGGGGGCACCCTGGACGCGGGCCCCCGGCCCGGTGGCGGCTTCCGGATCAGCGCCTTGCTCCCGCTCAAGAAAAGGTGATCGATGTCCTTCCCCCCCAGCTCCTCCATCCGCGTGATGCTGGTCGACGACCAGGTGCTGCTGCGCACCGGCTTCCGGATGGTGCTCGCCGCGCAGCCCGACATGGAGGTCGTCGCCGAGGCGGGCAACGGCCTGGAGGCGCTGGAAGTGCTGCGGGCCACCAAGGTCGACGTGGTGCTGATGGACGTCCGCATGCCCCGGCTCGACGG
The DNA here is from genome assembly GCF_003287915.1 of Streptomyces sp. ICC4. Lineage (NCBI taxonomy): Bacteria > Bacillati > Actinomycetota > Actinomycetes > Kitasatosporales > Streptomycetaceae > Streptomyces > Streptomyces sp. ICC4. The sequence continues at coordinate 3,218,064 of NZ_CP030286.1, forward strand.
GGTCGAGGCGACGCGCCGCATCTGTGAGCCCGACGAGCACCCCAAGGTGATCATCCTGACCACCTTCGACCTCGACGAGTACGCCTTCTCGGGCCTGAAGGCGGGCGCGAGCGGCTTCATGCTCAAGGACGTCCCGCCCGGCGAGCTGCTGGCCGCGATCCGCTCGGTGCACAGCGGCGACGCGGTCGTCGCCCCGTCCACCACGCGCCGGCTCCTGGACCGGTTCGCGCCGATGCTGCCGACGACCTCGGCGGAGCCGCGCAACAAGGACGTCGACCGGCTGACGGAGCGCGAGCGCGAGGTCATGCTGCTGGTCGCCCAGGGCCTGTCGAACGGCGAGATCGCCGCCCGACTGGTGCTGTCGGAGGCCACGGTCAAAACCCACGTGGGCCGCATCCTGACCAAGCTGGAGCTGCGCGACCGCGTGCAGGTCGTCGTCCTCGCCTACGAGACGGGCCTGGTCCGCGCGGGCGGCGGCGGGACCGGCTGACCTCAGGGCCCCAGGCCCTCAGGCCCTCAGGCCCTCAGGCCCTCAGGGCCTCAGGGCCTCAGGTCATCCAGCGGTCCGGCCGCGCCCAGGCCCGGGAGGCGTGGGAGCGGGCCGCCTGCGCGTGCAGCAGCTCCGCGGCCTCGGCCGCCCCGCGCAGGCGGGCCGTGACCGTGGCGTTCGCGCCGGTGTCCACGTGGACGTCGGCCACTCCGCGGGCCCGCTCCCAGGGGCCCTGGGAGCGGCGCACGCTCTGCACCTTGGCGTGCGGGACGATCTCCGTGCGCCGGCACAGGCGGCCGCGCCGGGCCGCGAACACGTCCTCGGAGACGGCCAGCCCGTAGCCCTTCCACCACACCGGCACCACCCACCGGGACCCGGACCGGGACGCGGGCGCGAAGACGAGGCCCGCGAGGTCGACCCCGGGCAGGACCTGGGCGACGACCGCGTGGGCGGCGGCCCGGGTCGCCACCGGGACCAGGACGTCGTTCTTCGAGCCGGCCACCGCGAGCTCCACCCGGACCCAGCCGCGCCGCCGCCACAGCAGCGGCTCGACGATCCGTACGGTCTGCACGCGCCCCGGCGGCACCGTCTCGTGGGCCCGGTCCAGCAGTCCGTGGTCCAGGCGCAGCCCGTCCGGGGACTCGGCGACCGTCCAGTCGTACTCGGCGAGGTAGCGGCCCGCGCTGGCCTTCCAGACCGCGCCCAGGACCGGGAGCAGGGTCGCGGCGGCCACCCACGGGCTGGAGCTGAACCACCACACCGCGGCCGGGCCGAGGATCCCGCCGGCCAGCGCCGCCCAGGCGGACAGCGTGAGCAGCAGCGACACCGCCAGGTCGCGCGGGCTCACCCGCAGCAGCTCCCGCTCGGGGGCCTCGCCCACGACGACGGCCTCCGCCGGGGCGAAGCCGGCCGCGCGGGCCAGCAGCTCGGCGCGGAGCACGACGGCGTCCTGCTCGCCGAGGAACGCCAGCTCGTCCTTGTCGTCGGTGCCGATCACGTCGAGGCGGAGCTTGGCCACCCCGGCGATGCGGGCCAGCAGCGGGCGGGTGACGTCGACGGCCTGGATCCGGTCGAGCCGGATGTGCGCGGTGCGGCGGAAGAGGAGCCCGCTGCGGATGCGCAGTTCGGTGTCGGTGACGGCGTAGTGCGTGAACCACCAGCTGAGGAAGCCGTACACGCCGAAGACGAGGACCAGCCCGGCGAGCGCCGCGACCCGCAGGAGCGCGGAGACGGCGGCCGCCCACTCGGTGACGTTCTCGCCCTGCTGGGCGAGGATGCCGACGGTCGCGGCGATCGGCACCCAGGCGCGGCGCAGCGGTGTGAGGAAGTGCAGCCGCCGCTCGGACCCGGGTGCGGGGGACGCGGGCGCACCCGGGGCGGGCGCATCGGGGACGGGTCCACCGGCCGCGGGCACGGACCGCGCGGTCACAGGCCGGCCGATCTTGCCGCGCCGAGCTCGGTCAGCCGGTCGCGCAGCCGCTCCGCCTCCGCGGGCGCGAGCCCGGGGATCCGGGCGTCCGTCGCCGCCGCGGCCGTGTGCAGTTGTACGGAGGCCAGTCCGAAGCGGCGCTCCAGCGGCCCCGAGGCCACCTCGACCAGCTGCATCCGCCCGTACGGGACCACGGTCTCCTCGTGCCACAGCACGCCCCGGCTGATCAGCAGGTCGTCCGCGCGCTCGGCGTAGCGCCAGGAGCGCCAGTTGCGGCCGAGCACCACCCAGCCCCAGGCCAGGACCACCAGCCACAGCGCGCCGAGCGAAGCCCAGACCGGGCCGGCCGCCAGCCCCAGCACCAGGGCCGTCACCAGGCCGAAGAACCCCGTCCACACCACCAGCAGGAGCCGCCGCAAGGTGAGCAGCCCGCCCGGCAGCCCCACCCACTCGGGTCGGCTCGTCTCACCCGTTGTCCCGGTTTCCATCTCCCTAGCGTAGGGCTGCGAGAATGCGGCCATGACGGAGACCACGGTCGGCATCGGCGGCGCGGCGGAGAGCACCGACATGGTGCTGAACATCGGCCCCCAGCACCCTTCCACGCACGGCGTGCTGCGCCTGCGCCTCGTCCTGGACGGCGAGCGGATCGTGAGCGCCGAGCCGGTGGTCGGCTACATGCACCGCGGGGCCGAGAAACTCTTCGAGGCCCGCGACTACCGGCAGATCGTGATGCTCGCGAACCGCCACGACTGGCTGTCCGCGTTCTCCAACGAGCTGGGCGTCGTCATGGCCGTCGAGCGGATGCTCGGCATGGAGGTCCCCGAGCGGGCCGTGTGGATGCGGACCCTGCTCGCCGAGCTGAACCGGGTGCTGAACCACCTGATGTTCCTCGGCTCGTACCCCCTGGAGCTGGGCGGCATCACCCCGATCTTCCACGCGTTCCGCGAGCGCGAGGAGCTCCAGGCCGTCATGGAGGAGATCTCCGGCGGCCGCATGCACTACATGTTCAACCGGGTCGGCGGCCTCAAGGAGGACCTCCCGGCCGGCTGGCTGGGCCGCGCCCGCGAGGCCATCGCCGACGTCCGCACCCGCATGCACGTCTACGACGACCTGGTGCGCGGCAACGAGATCTTCCGCGCCCGCACGCGCGGCGTCGGCGTCCTGTCCGCCGAGGCCGTGCACGCGTACGGGGTCTCCGGCCCGATCGCCCGCGCCTCCGGAGTCGACTTCGACCTGCGCCGCGACGAGCCGTACCTCGCCTACGGCGATCTCCAGGACGTGCTCAAGGTCGTCACCCGTACCGAGGGCGACTGCCTGGCCCGCTTCGAGGTGCTGCTGGAGCAGACCCACAACGCGCTGGACCTGGCGGTCGCCTGCCTGGACCGGATGGCGCAGCTGGCGCCCGGTCCGATCAACCAGCGGCTGCCCAAGGTGCTGAAGGCGCCGGAGGGCGAGACGTACGCCTGGACCGAGAACCCGCTGGGGATCAACGGCTACTACCTGGTCTCGAAGGGCGAGAAGACCCCGTACCGGCTCAAGCTGCGCTCGGCCTCGTACAACAACATCCAGGCCCTGGCGGTGCTGCTGCCCGGGCAGTTGGTCGCGGACATGGTCTCGATCCTCGGCTCGCTCTTCTTCGTCGTCGGCGACATCGACAAATGACCCCGCGCGGGCTCGAGGACACCGCCTAGTGCCGTGGCCGGGAAGGTTTGCCGGGTCGCGGTGTCCGGTGCGGTGCATCTCCCCCAGCTACCGCTGGGAGGGGCCCCCGGGCGGAGGACCACGCCTCGTACTGGACGTACCGCCGTGGTCCGACAACGCGGCGAGGTGCCGTGCCGGGCGCCGCGACCCGGTGAACCCTTCCGGTCACAGCACTAGGGTGGCTCGATGATCTCTGGCATAACCGCCGACTACCTGCGGCGGCTCGGCATCGCCGACCCGGGCAGCCCCTCCGCCGAGGGGCTGTTCGCGCTGCAGCGGGCGCACGTGGAGCGCATCGCCTACGACAACGTCGACATCCAGCTCGGCCGGCCGCCCGGCATCGACCCCGAGCTGTCCGCGCGCCGCTTCGCGGCCGGCCGCGGCGGCTACTGCTTCCACCTCAACGGCGGCCTCGCGCTGCTCCTGGAGACCCTGGGCTACGAGGTCACGCGGCACGCCGGCGGCGTCAACGCCGACCCCGGGGACCGCTCGGTCAGCGGCGGGCACCTCGCGCTGACCGTCCACGTCGAGGGGACGACGTACCTGGTGGACGCCGGGCTGGGCGACGGCCCGTACGAGCCGCTGCCGCTGCGCGAGGGCTCCTACGAGCAGGGCGGGTTCCGGTACGCGCTGGAACGGCTGGATCCGCTGGAGGGCGAGGGCCCGGGCTGGACGCTGCGCAACTTCGCCGGCCCCATGCCCCGGGTGAACTTCCGCGACGCCCCGGCGGCCACGGCCGATTTCGAGGCCATGCACGCGTGGTTCTCGACGGCCGGGGACTCCCCGTTCGTCCGGACCTTCGCGGTGCTGCGGCGCGACGCGGAGGGCTCGGACGCGCTGCGCGGGCGGATCCTGACCCGCGTCGACGGCGTGCAGGGGTCGAGCGAGCGCGAACTGGCCGACCAGGAGGAGTTCTTCGAGGTCATCGGGGGCGTCTTCGGCCGCGGGCTGGACGATCTGACCCCGGCGGACCGGTCGGCGCTGTGGGCCCGCGTGAACCGCGCCCACGAGGCCTGGCGGGCGGCCCGCGGCGCCTGACCCCGGCGGCGCCTCCGCGGGGCCGAGGCAGGGCGGTCGGGCGGGGCGGGCCGATGTCCTTGGGGCAGGGCAGACTTGGGGCATGTCCCACTCACCCCGCCGGGCCTGCCCCTCCTGCGGCCGCGACTGCGCCGTCACCGCCGGGCGGATCGCCCGCCACGACCCGCCCTCGGGCCGGGGGCGCGGGGACCTCGTCTCCTGTCCCGGATCCCGGGCCCGCGTGGTCCTCGGCGCGTCCGCCCCGACGCTGGACGGCTTCGCCCTGTCCCCGAACCCGGGCCAGCTCCCCTTGTTCTAGTGCTGTGACCGGATAGGTCCACCGGGTCACAGCACTGGTGGGGCTAACACCCCCTGGACTGCACCGGGTTGCCGGATGTCGGGGCCGCGCGGGGCGCCGTAGCTTCGGGGCATGACGACCCAGCAGAAGCAGAGCACCCGCCGGCGGGTGCGCCGCGGCGCCGCGGCCGTGGTCCTCGCCGCCGTCCTCGGCGGCCTCGCCGCCCCCGCCGCCCTGGCCGCACCGATCGCCGCCTCCACCGCCACCGCCGGCGGCTCCGAGCGGAGCGCCGAGCGGAGCGCCGCCGCCCGCGGGGCGCTCCTCGCCTTCACTCCCCTCGACCGCCTCAGCCGCGCCGATGTCGCCGCCCAGCTCTCCTCCTTCGGCATGGACTCCTCCACCGTCCGCCACGGCATCGCGGCCTACCGCCTCACCTACGCCACCGTCGACCCCCAGGGCCGCCCCACGACCGCCACCGGCCTCCTCGTCCTCCCCGAGCAGGGCCCGCGCCGCCTCGACCTGGTCTCCGACACCCACGGGACGCTCGCCACCCGCGACGACGCCCCGTCCGGGGGCGCGGGCTTCAACCGGATCACCCCGTACCTGCACGCCTCCGCCGGCCGCGCCGTCGCCGCCCCGGACTACCTGGGCCTGGGCGGCGGCCCGGGCAGCCACCCGTACATGGACACCCGGTCCTCCGTCACCGCCTCCGTCGACATGCTCAAGGCCTCCCGCACCGCCGCCGGCCGGCTGGGCCGCACCACCACCCGGGACGTGTACGCGACCGGCTTCTCGCAGGGCGGGCAGGTCGCGATGGCGCTGGGCCGCGAGCTCTCCCGGCCCGGCAGCGGCTTCCGGCTGCGCGGCCTGGCCCCGATCGCCGGCCCGTACGACCTGCTCGGCTCGGAGCTGCCCGGCATCACCGACGGCCGGGTCTCCCCGCGCAGCGCCGTCTTCTACCTCTCCTACTTCCTCACCGCCCAGAACCGGCTGCACCCGCTCTACAAGGACCCGGCCGAGGTGTTCCGCGCGCCCTACGCACAGGCTGTGGAAGGCCTGTTCGACGGGAACCACAGCGAGGAGGACATCGTGGCCGCGCTCCCCGCGACTCCGCAGGAGCTGCTCACCCCGGCGTGGGCCGAGAACATCCGCGACCCGCGCGGGGCCCTGCGCACGGCCCTGGAGGCCAATGACGGCTCCTGCGACTGGAAGCCCGCCGCGCCCGTCCGCCTCTACGCGGGCTCCGCCGACACCGACGTGCCTATCGCCAACGCCCGCGCCTGCGCGGACGACCTGGCCCGCCGCGGGGTCCGGGCGACCCTCGTCGACCAGGGCCCGGACGCGGACCACTTCACCTCGGCGATCCGCTCGGCGCCCCAGGCCGCCCGCTGGTTCGACTCGCTCCGCTAGGGCTGCGACCGGGAAGCGCTTCCCGCACCTTCCAGCAGGCCGATCAGCCGCGAGCTGCTGTCGGCCCCGAAGCCCGCCCCGACTCCGCGCCGGTAGAGCTCGGCGTGCGCGGCCAGGATCCCGGTGTCCACGCCGGAGTCGGCGGCGGTGTGCAGGACGTGCTCGACGCTCGCCGCGCACATGGCGAGGCGTTGGTGCGTCCCCTCGTGCGCGCCCGCGTCGACGAGCGGGGCGGAGCCCTCGTAGAACCCGCGCATCGCGTCGGCGGTGTACCCGGCGTACGGCAGGACGTCGGCCGCCGTCAGGCCGTTGGCGCGGGCGACGGCGAGGGCCTGGTACCAGCCGGTGTACGCGGTCCAGAACATGATCATGTTGAGCTGGTAGTAGAGCTGCGCGTAACCGGGGTCGGCGCCCCGGTAGTCGGTGGCGGCGAGCACGTCGAGCGCGGCGCGGTGGCCTTCGTACGCCTCGCGCGGCCCGCTGACGAAGACGGACGCCCCCTCCTGTCCGATCCCCGACGGCGGGACGTTGACCCCGCCGGTGAGGTACGAGGCGCCGCGCTCCTCGGCCCACCGCGCGGCGGCCCGCGCCTTGTCGGGGACGTCGGAGGAGAGGTTGGCCAGCACCCGGCCGGTGAGGGAGGCGTCCGCGAGGACCCCGTACATGGCGTCGACGTCGATGAGGCTGAGGACGGTGAGCGCGCTCGCGGCGACGGCCTCGGCGGCGGTGGCGGCCGGGCGGGCACCGCGTGCCAGGAGTCCGGCGTCCTTGCCGGGGCTGCGGTTCCAGACGGTGACCTCGTAACCGGCGTCCAGATAGGCGGCGGCCATGGCCTGGCCCATGGGGCCCAGCCCCAGCACGCTGACGGTGGCGCGCCCCGCCGGGCCCGCGCCCCGCACCTGGTTCCGGCTCTCGCCCTGGTTCTGGTTCTGGTTCTGGTTCTGGCTCATGACGGACTGCTCCCCGTGTCGATCGCGAATCCCACTAGAACGAGCGCTCTATCCAGCGCTCGGAGCGACCGTAGCACGGGACTAGAACGAGCGCTCTATCCAGAATCAGGGGTAGCATCGCCCCCATGGCAGCAGCAGAGGCGACGGCGACGGACGAGACGGCAACGCCGCAGACGGCACTGGGGACCCGCGACCGGCTGGTCCGCACCGCCTCCCGCCTGATGCAGCGCGGCGGCTACGAGAACACCCCGGTCAAACAGCTGGTCCGCGAGGCCGGAGCCACCCTGGGCTCGCTCTACCACTTCTTCCCGGGCGGCAAGCAGGAACTGGCGGTGGCCGCGATCCACTACGGCGACGAGGAGTTCACGGAGCTGATCAGCGCCGGGCTCGCCTCGCACCCGGACCCGGCGCGTGCCGTGGAGACCGTCGCGGAGCTGCTCGCCGACGCCCTCGCCGCCTCGGACTGGCGCGAAGGCTGCCCGGTGACCACGACGGCCCTGGAGACGGTCGGCCGCATCCCGGAGCTCCAGACGGCCTGCGCCCGGGCCTTCGCCCACTGGGAGGAGATCGTGGCGGCGAAGCTCCTGGCCTCGGGCCACCCCGAGGCGCGGGCCCGCGATCTGGCCTCGACGGTCATCAACACCCTGGAGGGCGCCGAGACGAGCGCTCAGGTCACCCGGAGCCGGACCCCGCTCCTGGTCGCGGGCCGCCACCTGGCCCGCCTGGTGGACTCGTACGCCAGCCAGGCCGGCCAGGCCGGTTAGGCCGGCTCTTTCGGATCGTGCCGGGCCCGCACGGTCAGGAGATGGCCGTGCGCAGCTGTGCCACGTCGATGGGCTCGGTCTCGTCGTGGGCCGTCAGGTCGATGACCTGGCCCACCGCGCGGTGCTCGGCGGTGGCCGGCTTGAACTCCGGCTCCGAGCCGCCCTGGGCGGACTCCGCCTTGTGGACCGCGAGGACCTCCGCGCCGACCACGTCGGCCAGGTCCTCGTTCTGGACGGACTCGATGACCGCGCGGGCCTGCGCCGCGGTCTTGGTGCCGAAGAAGTCGAAGCCGCCGAGCGCGCGGGAGGCCGCCCGGCGCCGGGGGTCGTACGGGGTCACCGCGGCCGCGAGCCTGCGCGCGGGGACGGCCGCGGCCGGGCCGGTGACCGCGGGCCGTGCGTGCGCCTCCGGCGCGGCGGCGGCAGCGGGGGTCGGCACCACAGCGGCGGCGGCATCGGGAGCGGCGGGAGCAGGAGCGGGGGCAGCGGGAGCGGCGGGAGCGGGAGCAGGAGCGACGGCAGCGGTGGCGGCAGCAGCCGGAGCACCCGCGGCGGCCGCCGGGACCAGCTGCCGCGCCGGGGCCGACGGCGCCGCGGCCGGCCGGTCCTTGCGGGCCAAGGCCGCCAGCGCGGCGTTGGCGCGGGCGAAGCCGACCGGGGTGGCCGCGCCGGACGGGGTGCGCTCCTCGGAGACGGCCGGAAGTTCCTTCGGCGGCGCGGCGGCCTCGATGGCCGGCACCGCGGCGGCCTCGATGGCCAGCAGCCGGCGCCGCTCCAGTGCGCTCGCCCGCTCGGTCTCGGCGGTCGCGTACCTCCGCAACAGCGCGGCGTGCTCGCCGCGCAGGCCCGCGAGCTCGACCCGCTTGGCGCGCAGCTTGGCGTCGAGCTTGCCGCGCAGCACCCGGGCCTCTTCGAGGTCGGATTCGAGCTCGGCTATCCGCTCGTCCGTCTTCCACTCGTCCTTGACGCGCTCGCGCCCGAGCTCCGCGACCCGGCGCCCGGCCGCGCGGTCCCAGGACCGCATGACGACGGCGCCGGCCACGCCGGCGGCCGCGGTGAGGGCCACGAGCAGCCGCAGCGCCATCGGTTCCGCGAGCAGCCAGGCCGCTGCGGCCCCGGCGGCGGACACACCGGCGACGGTCGTCGGCGTGAGCAGCCGGTGAAGGGGTTCGGGATTGCGGTGGCGTCCACGGGGCATGGCCCGAAATTTACAGGGAGTGGACAGGGTGTGGGGCGACTGCCCGGGAATCTGTTCCCGAGCAGTTACCCGCCCCGTCGCGCGACTTTCCGCGCCAAAGGCCCAACTGCTACTTCTTCACCAGTCCCTTGGACTCCAGGTAGGCCTTCGCGACGTCCGCCGGCTTGGCGCGCTCGGAGTCGACCTTGCGGTTCAGGTCGACCAGGTCCGCCGTGGTGAGCACCTTGGTGAGCTTGTCGAGGGCGGCCGCGATCTCGGGGGCGCCGGCGTCCTTGGCGTTGACCACCGGCAGGACGTTGTCGGCGTTCTGGAGCTTCTTGTCGTCCTCGAGCAGGACCAGGCCGAAGCTGTCGAGGGTGGCGTCCGTGGTGGTGGTCAGGACGAGCTGGTCGGCGCCGTCCTTGACCGCCTGCTTGGCCTGCGGGGTTCCGACGCCCTTGGGGTCGATGCCGGAAACGTCGATTCCGTACGTCTTCTGCAGACCGGGTGCGCAGAAGGGCCGCACCGCGCATTCGTCGCCCGCCGCGATCTTCACCTTCAGGCCGGACTTGCCGAGGTCGGAAAGGGTCTTCAGATTGTTCTTCGCGGCGAATTCCTTGCTCACCGCGAAGGCGTTCTGGTCGACCGCCGCGCCCGCCGGCAGCGCCTTCAGCCCGAGCGGGGCCGCCAGCTTCTCCAGGGCCGCCACCGTCGCCGCCACGTCGCTCGATGCGACCGGCTTCTCGGCGGGCGCCTTCGGGCCGTTCACCTTGGCGTTGAGGAACTCCGCGAGGGTCGCCGCGTACTCCGGGACGACATCGATCTCGCCCTTCTCCAGCGAGGGCTCGTACAGCTCGCGGTTGTTGACCGTGGTGATCGAGGTGGAGTAGCCGGCGTCCTTCAGGAGCTGCGCGTACAGCTCGGCCAGCACGTTGGACTCGGTGAATCCGGCGGCGCCGATCACCAGCTTGCCGCCCTTGCCGCCCTCGGCGGCGCCGGAGGCGGCGGCCGAGGAGCCGCCGCCCTGCGTCTTCTCCAGGCTGTCGCCGCCGCACGCGGCGAGCGATGCGGTCAGGGCGACGGCACCCAGGGCCGCGCCGAGGACGCGTGTGGACTTGCTCATGTCGATCTCCTTCGAGGGGGCGGGGAAACGGCGGGGGCGTCGTCGGGGTCGGGCGTCGTCGGGCGTCGTCAGCGGGAGGCGCCACCCGGCAGCAGCCGGTCGGCCGCCACCAGCGCGCCCTCCACCAGCAGGGCCAGCACCGCGACGAGCAGGGCGCCCGCGACGACCTGCGGGGTGTTGTACGTGTTGAAGCCGGCGGTGATGATCCGGCCGAGGCCGCCCTGGCCGACCATCGCCGCGATGGTGGCCGTGGCGATGACCTGGACGGCGCCCGAGCGCAGGCCCGTCATCACCAGGGGGCGGGCCAGCGGGAGTTCCACCCGCCAGAAGAGCTGGCCGCCGGACATGCCCATGCCCCGCGCCGCCTCGACCACCGAGCGGTCGACCTCGCGCATGCCCACGTAGGCGTTGGTCAGCAGCGGCGGGACGGCGAAGAGCACGAGCGCGATGATGGTCGGCACGTAGCCGGCGTTGCGCAGCGGCGAGACCATGAACAGCGCCAGCACGGCGAAGACGGGGACGGCCCGGCCGATGTTGGAGACGTTGACCGCGAGGCCGCCGCCCTTGCCGAGGTGGCCGAGCCACAGCCCGACCGGCAGGGCCACCGCGCAGGCCAGGGCCAGGGCGATCCCGCTGACGTACGCGTGCTCGCCCAGCCGGTGCCAGACGCCGCTCTCACCGGACCAGTTGGCTCCGTCGGCCAGCCAGTCCCAGGCCTGTCCCAGCACTCCCATCAGGCCCCCTCCGCGGCGCGGGCCGCCCGGGTCCACGGCGTGAGCAGCCGCTGGAGGCCGAGCAGGGCCAGGTCCGCGAGCAGCGCGAGCAGCACGCACAGCACCGAGGCGGTGAGCACCTGGGCCTTGAAGGAGCTGTTCACGGCGGGGGCGATGAGGTTGCCGAGGCCGCCCTTGCCGACGATGGAGCCGACCGTGGTCAGTGCCACCGTCGAGACGGTGGCGATCCGTACGCCGGCCAGCAGGGCGGGCAGGGCCAGCGGCAGTTCGACCTGCCACAGCAGCCGGCCGGGGCCGTAGCCCATGCCGCGGGCGGCTTCCCGGACCTCCTCGGGGACGGCTTCGAGGCCGGCCAGCACGTTGCGGACGAGGATCGTCAGCGAATACAGCACGAGGCCCGTCACCACCAGCGCGGCCGAGAGGCCGAAGACGGGCAGCAGCAGGGAGAACATGGCGAGCGAGGGGACCGTGTAGAGCAGGGTGGTGATGCCGAGCACGGGGGCCGCCCAGTGGCGGCCGCGGCGGGCCAGCAGCGCGAGCGGAACGGACACGGCGATGCCGATCAGGACCGACACACCCGTGATCCAGACGTGTTCGAGGGTGGCATCGGTGAGCTCCTGGGAGCGGGACGTGACGTAGTCCCAGCAGACCCAGTCGTTCGCCACCAGGCAGTTCTGCCCGGCCATGCGCTCCTCACCCCCCGTCACCGAACGTACGTAGGAGTGACCCTAACCCGCACTGCCGACAATGGCCGGAATCCTTCGCACGCGGGCAACACTCCCTTCACAAACCGGCCGCGCCGGTAGGGAAGGATGGTGATGTGATCCGATTCGAGCAAGTGACCAAGCGCTACCCCGACGGGACGACGGCGGTCGCGGACCTGTCCTTCGAGGTCGCGGAGGGCGAACTGGTCACCCTGGTGGGCCCGTCCGGCTGCGGCAAGACGACCACCATGAAGATGGTCAACCGGCTGATCGAGCCGACCTCCGGCCGGATCCTGGTGGACGGCGAGGACATCGCGGCCGCCGACCCGGTCGAACTGCGCCGCCGCATCGGCTACGTCATCCAGCAGGTCGGGCTGTTCCCGCACAAGACCGTGCTGGAGAACACGGCCACCGTGCCGCAGCTGATCGGCACCCCGAAGGCGAAGGCCCGCGCGCGGGCGGCGGAACTCCTCGACCTGGTCGGACTGGATCCGGCCGTCTACGGGGGCCGCTACCCGGAGCAGCTGTCCGGCGGGCAGCGCCAGCGGGTGGGCGTGGCCCGCGCACTGGCCGCGGACCCGCCGGTGCTCCTGATGGACGAGCCGTTCGGCGCGGTGGACCCGGTGGTGCGCGAGCGGCTGCAGAACGAGTTCCTGGCGCTGCAGAAGACGGTGCGCAAGACGATCCTGCTGGTCACGCACGACCTGGAGGAAGCGGTGCGGCTCGGCGACCGCATCGCGGTCTACGGAGCGGGCACCATCGAGCAGTTCGCCCGCCCGGCGCAGGTGCTGGGCGCCCCGGCGACGGAGTACGTGGCCGGCTTCGTCGGCGCCGACCGGGGGCTCAAGCGGCTCGCCGTCACCCCGGTCTCCGAGGCCGACCTGACCGCCGCGGACGGAAAGGCCCCCACCGCCGGAGTGGCGCTGGGGGCGACGCTGCGCGAGGCGCTCGCGCTGCTGCTGCAGGAGGACGAGGGCCGGATCGGGGTCACGGACCCGGACTCCGGCGCGCTGATCGGCGTACTCACCCCGGAGGGCGTGCACCGGGCGCTGCGCCGGGCGGCGCCCCAGTCGGCCTGACGGCCGAGCGGGGCGCCGGCCGGCGGCGGGCACCGGGACCCGTTCGGGCCCGGGACCCGTTCAGGCCTGGATGCGCTGGCTCATCCACACCAGCATCGGCGGGATCTCGCGGCGCCAGGTGTTGAAGTTGTGGCCGCCGCTGTCGAGGATGATCGAGGAGACCCGGTCCGGGCCCTTGACCAGCTTGATGAACTTCTTCGTGTCGCCGAGGTTCGGCTCGCCCTGCTCGCTGCTGGTGACGAGGAAGGACGTGCCGGTCGGCTTCTTCGCCTTGAGGGACTCCAGGACGTTGGCGCGCGCCTTCAGCTTCTCGTCCCCGTGGAAGAGGTCGCCGGTGGTCGGGTCGTCGGGGGCCTCGTAGTACGCGGACAGGCCCGCGGCGGCACCGAAGGTCTGCGGGTAGTGCGCGGCGATCTTCAGGGCGCAGTAGCCGCCCGTCGAGTTGCCGATGAAGCCCATGTTCCGCGGCTCCTTGCCGACCCGGAAGGTGTCCTGGATGGCCTGGGGGAGGTCTTCGGCGAAGAAGGTCTCGGTCTGCGGGCCACCGGGTATGTCCACGCACTCGGTGTCGCGCGGGGGCGCCACCGTCGGGCGGAGCATGACCAGGATCATCGGCTTCATCTTGCCCGCCTTGGCCTGCTTGAAGGCCGTCATCGGGTAGTTCAGCCCTTTGATCAGGTTCTCGGCCGTTCCCGGGTAACCCGTGAGGATGATGGATGCCGGGAAGTTCTGGTCCTTGTGCTGCGGCTGGAAGTACTCCGGCGGCAGCCACACGTAACCCGGGCTGGTTATCTTCGACTTCTGGCCGGTTATGGCCACTTTCAGGATCTGCCCGCCGACCTGCGGCTTGGCTCCGCCGGGCACGTCCAGCTTCTGCTTGTCGACGACTTTGATGTCGTCGCTGCTCATGCCGTGGTCGACCACCTTGCCGATGGACGTCTCCTGGCCGAACAGGTCCGCCCAGGAACCGTAGAAGAGGAACGACTTGTTGGCCGCGAGACCCACCGCCGAGAACAGCGCCAGCTGCGTCGCCAGGAGGAGGCCGATGCGGCCGAGGACCGAGCGCCAGGAGCGGCCCGAGAGCTTCGGCCAGAACCACACCGTGGCCGCGAAGAGCAGCACACCGGCGATGATGGCCATAGCCAGGACCGTATTACTGGTGAGACCCATGAGCAGTCAGTCGACTTTCTATGGCAGGACTGGATTTTTCTCGACGGAAGAGTGAACCCGCTCGCCCTCGATGTCGTCCTAGGGGACGCACCACACACCGGAGGCTGTCGCGGCCTTCGGCCACATGATCTCTCGCGGAGCAACGGGAAGCGATGTCTAGCAGGATAGATGGCGATAAGTCGGGACAGGTTCCGAAGCGGGTCGGTCGAATCCTCCGTGGCCCACGACCGGAGGCCGTCCCCGGCCTGGTGGGCACGGCCGTCATGGTCGTCGGCCTGCTGGACATCGCCGCGGGAGTCTTCCCGCGGTTCAGGCACAGCCGCATCCACGCCGTGACCGAGGTGCTGCCCGGCTCCTTCGGTCCCTTCGCCGCCGCGCTGGCGCTCAGCGCGGGCGTCCTGCTCCTGCTGCTCGCCCACGGGCTCAAGCGCCACAAGCGCCGTGCCTGGCGGGCCGCCGTGGTGCTGCTGCCCGCCGGCGCGGTCGCCCAGTTCACCTACCGCCACTCCGTCGCCGGCGTGGTGATCTCGGCGGTGCTCCTGTGGCTCCTGCTGCGCCACCAGAGTGAATTCAAGGCGCTCCCGGACCCGCGCAGCCGCTGGAAGGCGCTCGCCAACTTCGTCCTGATGAGCGCCGGCTCCATCGGGCTCGGACTGGTCATCGTCAACTCGCACCCGGGCCGCGTGGTCGGCAATCCGGGCGTGTACGAGCAGATCAGCCACGTCGTCTACGGGCTCTTCGGCTTCGAGGGCCCCGTCGACTACGCAGGCCGGGTGTCCTGGACCGTCGGCTACTCGCTCGGCGCCCTCGGCATGCTGACCGCCGTCACCACCATCTACCTGGCCTTCCGCCCCGAGCACCCGGCCGCCCGGCTCACCGCCGACGACGAGGTCAAGCTGCGCGAGCTGCTCGCCAAGCACGGCGGCCGCGACTCGCTGGGCCACTTCGCGCTGCGCCGCGACAAGGCCGTCGTCTTCTCCCCCAGCGGCAAGGCGGCCGTCACCTACCGCGTGGTCTCCGGCGTGATGCTCGCCTCCGGCGACCCCGTCGGCGACGTCGAGGCCTGGCCCGGCGCCATCGAGCGGTTCATGGAGGAGGCCAAGGCCCACTCCTGGACCCCCGCCGTCATGGGCTGCAGCGAGACCGGCGGCGAGGTCTGGACCCGGGAGACCGGGCTCGACGCCCTGGAGCTCGGGGACGAGGCGATCGTCGACGTCAAAGACTTCTCGCTGTCCGGCCGGGCGATGCGCAACGTCCGCCAGATGGTGAAGCGCATCGAGCGCAACGGCTACACCACGCAGGTCCGCCGGGTCAGCGAGCTGACCGGGACCGAACTGGAGCAGGTACGGGGCGCCGCCGAGGCCTGGCGCGGCACCGACACCGAGCGCGGCTTCTCCATGGCGCTGGGCCGGGTCGGCGACCCGGGCGACGGCGACTGCTACATCGCCACCGCGCACCGCGTCGAGGAGGACGACCCGTCCCCCTTCGGCGACCTGAAGGCCGTCCTGCACTTCGTCCCGTGGGGCAAGGACGGCATGTCGCTGGAGCTGATGCGCCGCGACCGCGCCGCCGACCCCGGCATGAACGAGCTGCTGATCGTGGCCTCCCTGGAGGCCTGCCCGGCGCTGGGCATCGAGAAGGTCTCGCTGAACTTCGCGATGTTCCGCTCGGCGCTGGCCCGCGGCGAGAAGATCGGCGCCGGCCCGGTGCTGCGGATGTGGCGCAGCCTGCTGGTGTTCCTCTCGCGCTGGTTCCAGATCGAGTCGCTGTACAAGTTCAACGCGAAGTTCCGCCCCCGCTGGGAGCCCCGCTTCGTGGTCTTCCGCACCCCCCGGGACCTGCCCCGCATCGGCTTCGCCGCGATGCAGGCCGAGGGCTTCGTGACGCTGGCCCTGCCCCGCCTGTTCGCCAGCCGCCGCCGTCCCAAGCCGGTCCGCACCTGCGCCCACCACCACGCCGTGCGCGCGGCGGTGCCCGCCCCGGCGGAGCGCGAGGTCCAGGCCGCGTAAGCCCCGTACGCCGTCCAGGGCCCCCGGAGCCGCCCGGCTCCGGGGGCCCTGCCGGGTCCGGGCCACCCCATACCCTGGAGTCATGAACACGAAGCGCGCGGCCACCGAGCGGGGCCGGGTCACCGGCCTGCCGGAGTGGGACCGCTGCGGGGTCATGGGCGTCGTCAACGTCACCCCCGACTCCTTCTCCGACGGCGGCCGCTGGTTCGACACCACCGCGGCCGTCAAGCGCGGCCTCGACCTCGTCGCCCAGGGCGCCGACCTCGTGGACGTCGGCGGTGAGTCCACCCGCCCCGGCGCCTCCCGCGTCGACGAGGAGGAGGAGCTGCGCCGGGTCGTCCCCGTCGTGCGGGGCCTCGCCTCCGAAGGCGTCGTCGTCTCCGTGGACACCATGCGCGCCTCCGTGGCCGCGCAGGCCGTCGCGGCCGGCGCGGTGCTGGTCAACGACGTCAGCGGCGGGCTCGCCGACCCCGGCATGATCCCGGCCGTGGCGGCCGCCGAGGTGCCGTTCGTGGTCATGCACTGGCGCGGCTTCAGCGACGGCATGAACAGCCTCGCGGTCTACGAGGACGTCCTCGCCGAGGTGACCGCCGAGCTGCGGACCCGCATCGACGCGGTCGTCTCCGGCGGGATCGCCCCCGAGCGGCTCGTCGTCGACCCCGGTCTGGGCTTCGCGAAGAACGCCGAGCACGACCTGGCCCTGGTCGCCCACCTGCCCGAGCTGCGCGCGCTGGGCTTCCCGCTGCTGGTCGCCGCCTCGAGGAAGCGCTTCCTCGGCCGGGTCCTGGCGGGCACCGCGGACGCCTCCCCGCCGCCCGCCCGCGAACGGGACGCCGCCACCGCGGCCGTCTCCGCGATCGCCGCCCAGCAGGGCACCTGGGCCGTTCGGGTGCACGAGGTACGGGCGAGCGCGGACGCGGTTCGGGTGGCCCGCGCCGTGGAAGGGGCACTGCGTACCACCCGTGGTGAAGAGGAGGGGGCACGGTGAGCCGTACCGACATCGAAGCCGTCGAAGAGGTCAACACGGCCTTCTACGAGGCCATGGAGCAGGGGGACTTCGACGCGCTGTCGGCGCTCTGGCTCGAAGACGAGATCTCCTGCGTGCACCCGGGCTGGCCGGTGCTCTCGGGACGCGGCGAGGTACTGCGCTCGTACGCGCTGATCATGTCCCACACCGAGTACATCCAGTTCTTCCTGACGGACACCAAGGTCGCCGTGATAGCCGACACCGCCCTGGTGACCTGCACGGAGAACATCCTCAGCGGCGGGCCCGCCGAGGACGGCGGGGAACTGGGCCCGCTCGTCGGCCAGCTCGTCGTCGCCACGAATGTGTTCCGACGCACACCGGAGGGCTGGCGGCTCTGGTCGCACCACGGTTCTCCCGTGCTCACGGACTCCGACGAGGACGACGAGGAGGAGTCCTCCTAGCCCTCAGTCGGGGTGCTGTCGGGGGCCGAGGTATTTCGCAGGTAAATTCGAAGATGGACGACGCCGACCGCACTCGGCCTAGGCCCATGGATCCGGGGAGTCCCGGACCGGAAGCACCTACGAAAAGCAGGAGTGATTCGCGTGGATCGTGTCGCGCTGCGCGGCCTCAAGGCTCGCGGGCACCACGGCGTCTTCCCCCGGGAACGCGAGGAAGGCCAGACCTTCATCGTCGACCTGGTGCTCCACCTCGACACCCGTCCCGCGGCGGCGGGCGACGACCTGGCTAAGACCGTGCACTACGGGGTAGTCGCGGAGGAAGTCGTCGACGTGGTCCAAGGGGAGCCGGTCGACCTGATCGAGACGCTCGCCGAGCGGATCGCCCAGCAGTGCCTCAAGCACGAGGCGGTCGCCCAGGTGGAGGTCGTCGTCCACAAACCGGACGCACCCATCACCGTCCCCTTCGACGACGTGACCATCACGATCACCCGGAGCCGCGCGTGAACAACGGAATGAAAGCCCAGAGCGATCCCACCGTCCAGCCCGTCCCGGCGTCCGTCGTCGAGGCCGTGGACGCGGCGGACGTCACGCTGTCCAATCCCAAGTGGGCCGTCATCGCTCTCGGCGCGAACCTGGGGAACCGGCTGGAGACCCTGCAGGGCGCCATCGACGCCCTCGGCGACACGCCGGGCCTGCGGGTCAAGGCCGTCTCCCCCGTCTACGAGACGGAACCGTGGGGCGTGGACCCGGCCTCGCAGCCCTCGTACCTGAACGCCGTCATCTCGGTGAAGACCACCCTGCCGCCCGGCTCCCTGCTGGAGCGCGGCCACGCCATCGAAGAGGCCTTCGACCGCGTGCGCGAGGAGCGCTGGGGACCCCGCACGATCGACGTCGACATCATCGCGTACGCCGACGTGCTCTCCGCCGACCCGGTCCTGACCCTCCCGCACCCGCGCGCCCACCAGCGCGCCTTCGTGCTGGCCCCCTGGAACGACATCGACCCCGAGGCCACGCTGCCGGGCCACGGGCCCGTCGCCGGGCTGCTGGCCGCGGTCGGCCTCGCGGGGCTCACGCACCGCCAGGACCTGGAACTGCGCCTCCCCGAGTAGCGGCCCGCCCGGTCCGACCGGGACGGAACACGATGCCTGCCCCCGCCCGGGGAGCCGAAGACCTAAGATCGCCGGGTACGCACAGAAAGCGGGGAACAGGCACGTGAAGCAACTGAGGCCGGCGGTCCTGGCGGGCATTTTCGCGATCGCCGGGGTGCTCTCCTGGGCGGGCGCCCGGCTGTGGAACTCCTACGGCTTGCTGCCGGGCATCCCGCTGGCCGCACCGATCGTGCTCGCCGCCATCGCGGTGGTCCTGCTCGCGACGGCCCTCTCGCTGCGCGCCCGCCTGAAGGCGCAGCGCGAGCGGGTGCCGGACGCCAAGGGCGTGGAGCCGCTGATGGCGGCCCGCGCGGTCGTCTTCGGCCAGGCCAGCGCCCTGGTGGCCGCCCTGGTGGCGGGCGCCTACGGCGGCGTGGGCGTCTTCCTGCTGACGGACCTCCTCGACGTCCCCGCCCGCCGCGACCAGGCCTGGTACGCCGGCTTCTCGGTCCTGGCGGGCGCGGCGGTCGTCGCCGCCGCGCTCTTCCTGGAGCACGTACTCAAGCTCCCGGACGACGAAGACCCCGCCAAGGCCACCGCCAGCGCCTAGCCGGACCGGCCGCGGGGACCGCCGCGGGCTCCTCCGCGGAGGTCGTCGGGTGGCGGGGGCCCAGCCACTCCCAGAGCCGCAGCGGCCCCGGCCCCTGGTCCTCCCAGTCGCAGAACTGCAGGTCGAACATGACGCCGCGGCCCGCGAGGACGGTCACCTCGCCGTCGTAGCCGCCCTCCGCGTTGAAGAGGGAGGCGCCCGCGACCCCGTCCACCGTCAGCTCCATCGGCACGCGCGCGACGGCGTCCGTGTCCACGCGCAGGAACACGCACGGACACGAGCAGTCGCTCTTGACCATCGACGTGTGCGGGATCTGCGCGCGAAAGCCCCGCTCCTGGTCCGAGTCCCCGTCGAACAACAGCTCCAGGGTCCGCCGGACGTCCTCGCTCAGCGGCCCCCAGCCGTCGTCCGCCGCGTCCTGCGCGGCCGGCTCACCGGCCGCCCCCTCCCCCGTGCCCACCGGGTCAGCGCGCCATGATGAGGCTCATCGCCTCGTTGCGCGTGGCGGGGTCGCGCAGCTGGCCGCGGACGGCCGAGGTGATGGTCTTCGCGCCGGGCTTGCGGACACCGCGCATGGTCATGCACATGTGCTCGCACTCGATGACCACGATGACCCCGCGCGGGTCCAGGATCTCCATGACCGATTCGGCGATCTGGGTGGTCAGCCGCTCCTGCACCTGGGGGCGGCGGGCGAAGACGTCCACGAGGCGGGCCAGCTTCGACAGCCCGGTGATCTTGCCGTCGACGGACGGGATGTAGCCGACGTGCGCCACTCCGTGGAAGGGCACCAGGTGGTGCTCGCAGGTGCTCATGACCTCGATGTCCTTCACCAGGACCATCTCGTCGTGACCGAGGTCGAAGGTCGTCGTCAGGACGTCCTCCGGCTTCTGGTAGAGGCCGGCGAATATCTCCTTGTACGCCCGCGCGACGCGGCCCGGGGTCGCCAGGAGGCCCTCGCGGTCGGGGTCCTCGCCGACCGCGATCAGGAGCTCGCGGACGGCCGCCTCGGCGCGCTTCTCGTCGAACTCGCCGATCGTGCCCTCGCCACCGGTCAGGGTCACTGGGTCGGTCATCTGCTCCTCGTTCCTGTGTTCGCTCGCGGCCATGCAAAAGTGCCGCGCCCCCCAGGCTAGAACCTGGGGGGCGCGGCATCCATTCCGGGCAGGGATCGTCCCCGACTACTCGGAGCGCTCCTCCGGGGAGGGCTCCGGGGACTTCTCCACGGTCACGGCGGGCGAGGCCGAGGCCGCCGACGTGCCGTTCGCCGCGTTCGTCAGCTGGAGCTCCTTGGGAGAGAGCACCGGCGGACGGGTCGACGGCGTGCGGTGCGAGGAGCCGGTCCACGCCGGGCGGGCCGGGCGCTTCACGATCGTCGAGAAGACCTCGGCGATCTGCTCCTTGTTGAGCGTCTCCTTCTCCAGCAGTGCGAGAACGAGGTTGTCGAGCACGTCGCGGTTCTCGACCAGGATTTCCCAGGCCTCGTTGTGCGCGGTCTCGATGAGCTTCTTGACCTCTTCGTCGACCAGCGCCGCGACCTCTTCCGAGTAGTCCCGCGGGTGCGACATCTCGCGGCCCAGGAACGGCTCGGTGTTGTCCCCGCCGAACTTGATCGCGCCGAGGCGCTCGGTCATGCCGTACTGCGTGACCATCGCGCGGGCCGTTGCCGTGGCCTTCTCGATGTCGTTCGCGGCACCCGTGGTCGGGTCGTGGAAGACCAGTTCCTCGGCCGCGCGCCCGCCCAGCATGTACGCCAGCTGGTCGAGCATCTCGTTGCGCGTGGTCGAGTACTTGTCCTCTTCGGGCAGGACCATGGTGTAACCCAGGGCCCGGCCGCGGGACAGGATCGTGATCTTGTGGACCGGGTCGGAGTTCGGGGAAGCCGCCGCGACCAGGGCGTGTCCGCCCTCGTGGTACGCGGTGATCTTCTTTTCCCGGTCCGACATGATCCGGGTCCGCTTCTGCGGACCCGCCACGACGCGGTCGATCGCCTCGTCCAGCGCGTGGTTGTCGATCAGCTTCAGGTCCGAGCGGGCCGTGAGCAGCGCGGCCTCGTTCAGGACGTTGGCGAGATCGGCACCGGTGAAGCCGGGCGTACGCCGGGCAACCGCACCCAGGTCGACGTCCGGAGTGACCGGCTTACCCTTCCCGTGAACCTTGAGGATCTCCAGACGGCCCTGCATGTCCGGACGGTCGACCGCGATCTGGCGGTCGAAGCGGCCGGGGCGCAGGAGCGCCGGGTCGAGGATGTCCGGACGGTTCGTGGCGGCGATCAGGATGACGCCGCCCTTCACGTCGAAGCCGTCCATCTCGACCAGCAGCTGGTTGAGGGTCTGCTCGCGCTCGTCGTGGCCGCCGCCGAGGCCCGCACCGCGGTGCCGGCCGACGGCGTCGATCTCGTCGACGAAGACGATCGCCGGAGCGTTGGCCTTGGCCTGTTCGAACAGGTCGCGGACACGCGAGGCACCGACACCGACGAACATCTCGACGAAGTCGGAACCGGAGATCGAGTAGAAGGGGACACCGGCTTCGCCCGCGACGGCACGCGCGAGCAGGGTCTTGCCGGTGCCGGGCGGGCCGTAGAGCAGCACACCCTTGGGGATCTTGGCGCCGACGGCCTGGAACTTCGCCGGCTCCTGGAGGAACTCCTTGATCTCGTGGAGCTCCTCGACGGCCTCGTCCGCGCCCGCGACATCCGCGAACGTCGTCTTCGGGGTGTCCTTGGTGATGAGCTTGGCCTTGGACTTCCCGAACTGCATGACCCGGGAGCCGCCGCCCTGCATCTGATTCATCAGGAACAGGAAGACGACGACGATGAGGACGAAGGGCAGCAGCGAGAGCAGCACGCTGAGGAACGGGCTGGTCTTGTCCGGCGCGACGGAGTACCCGTCGGGGATCTGACCGGCTTCGTACTTGGTCTGGAGGTTCTGGGCGAGCTGGACGCCCTGGTCCCCGATGTAGTTGGCCTGGAACTTGGACCCGGAGTTGTCTCCGAGCTTCTGGTCCTTCTTGAGGTCGATCTTGACCATCTGGCTGTCACCGGTGGTCAGGCGCGCCTGCTGCACCTGGCCGCTGTTGATCGCCTTGATGACCTCGCTCGTGTCCACCGACTTGTAGCCGCCGCCGGATCCGACGACATTCATCAACACGACCACGGCGAGGACGGCCAGCACGATCCACATGACCGGCCCACGGAAGTATCGCTTCACGTCCATCCATACGGGGCGCCAGGCACCCCGTCCCTCCTGCCCGTAGGTAAATGCTGCTGTGAGTAAAGACTGTTCTTCGGAATGTACCCCTGTATTGTCACCCGCTGCCCCATGGGACGGCTGACAGACCCGCCTTTCCATGCTCCAACGGCGGGAATCGCTCCAGGGTTCCCCTGTCCGGACACTTGGTCCGGTTCGGGGTCAGCCGCCGTAGACGTGCGGCGCGAGCGTGCCGACGAACGGCAGGTTGCGGTACTTCTCCGCGTAGTCCAGGCCGTAGCCCACGACGAACTCGTTCGGGATGTCGAAGCCGACCCACTTCACGTCGATCGCGACCTTCGCGGCGTCGGGCTTGCGCAGCAGCGTGACGACCTCGAGGGACGTCGGCTGGCGGGAGCCCAGGTTCGACAGCAGCCAGGAGAGCGTCAGGCCCGAGTCGATGATGTCCTCGACGATCAGGACGTGCTTGTCCTTGATGTCGGTGTCCAGGTCCTTGAGGATCCGCACCACGCCCGAGGACTGGGTCCCGGCGCCGTACGAGGACACCGCCATCCAGTCCATGGTGAGCGGGGTGGACAAGGCGCGCGCCAGGTCCGCCATCACCATCACCGCGCCCTTGAGGACGCCGACGATGAGCAGGTCCTTGCCCGCGTACTCCGCGTCGATCTTCGCGGCCAGCTCGGCCAGCTTCGCGTCGATCTCTTCCTTGGTGATGAGCACCGACTGGAGGTCGCTGCCCATGTCCTTCTCGTCCACCCGCATCACTTTCGTTGTCGGCTGGGGCTCCGGGGGTGACCCCGGAGGTCTCAGCCGTGTTTCAGCACCAATCAGCCCTGCCGGATGACCAGTCTGCCACCCTGCCGCTGGGCCTCGACCCGGCCGGGCAGGTTGATGGCGCCCTGACCGCGCCATCCGGTGATGAGCCGGTCGACTTCCTCGATGTGGCGGGCGAAGAGGGAGCCGGCGGGCGAGCCTGCCGCGACCACGGCCCGGCGCAGCACGCGGCGGCGGACCGCGGGGGGCAGCGCGTACAGCTTGGCGCACTCCAGGCGGCCGTCCTCGTCCCGTACGCCGCTCTCCGCCTCGGCGGCCCAGGCGTCCAGGGCGTCGGCGTCGTCGCGGGACAGCTGGGCGGTGCGGGCGAGCGCCTCCACGACCCCCTTGCCGAGCGCCTTCTCCAGGGCGGGCAGTCCCTCGTGGCGCAGCCGGGAGCGGGTGTAGGCGGGGTCGATGTTGTGCGGGTCGTCCCAGACGGCGAGGGACTGGACCATGCAGGCCTTGCGGGCGGTCTGCCGGTCGACCTGCAGGAAGGGCCGCCGGTAGCGGTGGCTGCGGCCGCGACCGCGGGTTCCGGGGTCTCCCGGCCCGCCCGACACCTCGGCCATGCCGGACAGCGAGCGGATGCCGGAGCCGCGGGCGAGGCCCAGCAGGACGGTTTCGGCTTGGTCGTCGCGGGTGTGGCCGAGCAGCACGGCCACGGCGCCCAGCCGGTCGGCGGCCTCGTCCAGGGCCGCGTAGCGGGCGTCGCGGGCGGCGGCCTCGGGTCCGCCGTCCCGGCCGACGCGCACGGCGACGGACTCCACGGGGGCGAGGTCCAGCGCGGTCATGCGGGAGACGACCTCGGCGGCGCGCAGGTCCGATCCGGCCTGGAGCCCGTGGTCGACGGTGATGCCGCCGGCCCGGATTCCGAGTTTGGGGGCCTCGAAGGCGAGGGCGGAGGCGAGCGCCATGGAGTCGGCGCCGCCGGAGCAGGCGACGAGGACGAGCGGGGCGCCGTCGGGGAGGACGTGGCGGGGGGCGGCCCCGCCGGGGGCGCACCTGCTGCTGAACAGAGGGGGCGGACGGGGCGGACGGGGCGAGCAGCAGGCCGTCGGCACCGTCCGCGACCATCCGCGCGGCCTGCGCCTTCTCGGTGTCCACGTCGTACGTGGACACCGCGAGGGTGAGCCGCACGCCGAGGGCGTCGGCCGCCTCCCGGGCCCCCTTGATCACCTCGGGGTAGTAGTAGGCCGAGGACGGCACGATCAGCCCGAGCGTCAGCGGCCGCCCGCCGGTCGCCGCCGCGCGCACGCGGCCGGCCTCGGCGGCGGGCGCGGGGGCTGCGGGCGCCGTGGCGGGCGCGGTCTCGGCCCAGTCCTCCGGCAGCATCGCGCCGCCGTGCACCCGGGCCAGCAGCCCGCGCTCCGCGAGGACTTCGACGTCCTTGCGGACCGTCACCACGGAGACGCCCAGCTCCCCCGCGAACTCCGTGACGCGCATCGATCCCGCTTCGCGGACCCGTCGCAGGATCGCCTGCTGTCGTTCCTCAGCGTGCACGGTGGAGCTCCCCTCGACTGCGTCCCTGGTCGAGGTCAGCGTAGCGCGCGAAAGCCGAAACTTACGTTTTCTTTCGAACGAAAGGATTACATAGGGTGCGGTGGCGCGCGGCCAGCCCGGTCACCCGGCCGCGGCGTCGGCGGTGTCGGGGGTCTCGCAGCCCGGATGGCCCCAGCGGGAACCGAGCTTGGTGATCTTCTCCCCGGCCGGGTACGGCTTGCCGCACGGGCACGTCCCGGGGAACTTCGCCTTGATGGTCACGCTCCCCCGCCCGGACCCCGCCTTGCGGGCGGACGCGGTGCCGCTCGCGGCGGCGCCCACAGCGCCGCCCGCCGCGCGACGGGCGGGCGCGCTGCGGGCCGGAGTGGCCCGGGCCGGCACGGGGACGGGCATGGACGCCTGCCCCAGTGCGGTGCCGGCCGGTTCCTGGCTGACGGCCGCGTCACTGGCCTCCTGGTCGGCGATCGCGTTCAGGTGGTCGCCGTCCTCGCGGTGCGCGGGCACGTACCGGAACTCCACGTCGCGGTCCGCCAGCAGCTCGTCGATGCTCTCCACGAGCTCCCGGTTCGCCACCGGCTTCCCGGCCGCCGTCTTCCAGCCGTTGCGCTTCCAGGCGGGGAGCCACTGCGTCACGGCCTTCATGGCGTACTGGGAGTCCATCCGCACCTGCACGGCCGTGCCGGGGGCCACCGCCTCCAGCAGCCTCTGCAGCGCGGTCAGTTCACCCACGTTGTTGGTGGCCCGTCCGAGCGGTCCGGCCTCCCAGCGCTCGGGGTGCCCGTGGACGTCGGCGATGACCCATGCCCATGCGGCCGGCCCGGGATTTCCCTTGGCCGCCCCGTCACAGGCGGCGATGATGCGATCAGACATCCCCCGATCATGCCTCACCGCGGCGGCCCCGCCGCACTCCCGGCACCTTCTGCACCGCGGGCCGCAAGGCCCGTCACCTGCGGGTCCTTCGGCCTTCTCGCATGATCGCAATTGACTTTACGGATTCTTTAATCTTAGCCTCCGCATATGAACCGATTCCTCCACTCCACCTTCTGCGTCCTGGCCGCCGCCGGCCTGACCCTCGGCGTCGCCGGCTGTTCCGAAGGCGCGAAGGACAAGGCCGTGGACCGGGCCGTGAACCAGGTCGACAAGGCCGTGGGCGAGACGTACGAGGTCACCTACGAGGTGACCGGCAAGAGCGTCGACTCGATCTCCTTCCACGACGGAGGCGGTACGGCCACGGCCCCGAACCTCGTCACGGAGGACAAGCCGGCCCTCCCGTGGAAGAAGACGGTCACCCTGCGCGGCATCATGCCCGCCGCCGTCTCGCCCCTCTCGGTCGACGGCGCCGCCGACCTGGTCTGCAAGGTCGTCCACCAGGGCAAGGTCATCAAGGAGGCCGCCGGCGAAGCCGCCATGGCGGGCGGCTGCGTCGCCGTCTCGCCGGTCGCCGGCCGGTAGGTCCGATCGCCCGGCCGGGCCCGCGGCTCAGACCCCGGTCCGGGCTCAGACCCCGGTCCGGTCCCTGGTCAGGGTCCCGGCCGGGGTCCGCTGCTTCTTACCCGAGGCGCGTGAGCTTCGCGCCGAAGGACGGTGCGGACAGGTCCGTCCCCAGCGCCACCGGGACCTTCGGCGCGCCGGGTCCGGTGCCGATGGTCAGCACGCCGATCTCGGTGCCGGCCCGCCCCTCGTGCGGGACGCCCTTCTCACCGACCGCCACGCTCAGTTCCAGCTGCTGCCCCGGCACGGCGACGGCAGCGGCGTCCTGGGTGGCCACCACCGGCGTGCGGGTCCCGAGCCCGTCGTCGACGTAGCCGAGGACCTGTCCCTTCTTGACCACGGGGGCCGAGGTCAGGGCTTGGCGGACGGCCTCGATGACCTTCCTGCTGTTCTCCTTGACCAGGATCAGGCTGTTGGAGCCGTCGGGGTCGGGGCCGGTGACGTGCTGGTCGAGCATCGTGCCGAGGATCAGGGGGGTCTTGTCGCCCACCGTCTTGTACGCCGCCCACACCAGCGTGCCGCCGGCCGGCGTGCTGGACCCGGTCTTGATGCCCTTGATGCTCAGCGGGGACAGGAGCAGGCTGCCGTTGTTGTTGGTGAGCGGCTTCGCGAGGCCGGGGATGGTGGCGCTGGGCAGCTGGACGATCGCCCGGAAGGCGTCGAGCGCCATGACGGCTTCGGCGAGCTTCAGTTGGTCGACGGCGGTGCTCACGGTCTTGGCGTCCAGCCCGCTCGGGTCCGTGTAGGTGGTGGAGGTCATGCCGAGCGCCTGCGCCTCGGCGTTCATCTTCTCCACGAACGCGGCCTCGGAATCGCTGCCGGTGTGCCAACGGGCCAGCTGGCGCGCGATGTTGTTGCCCGAGGGGATCATCAGCATCTTGAGCATGTCCTGCTGGCTGAAGCGGGTTCCCACCGTCAGCCCCTCGACGCGCGATTCGCTCTCCGCGGTGCCGTCCGCCACCGCCTTCGCGTCGATCGCGATCTGCGGACCGGCCTCGTCCTTCTTCAGCGGGTGGCCCTTGAGGATCACGTACGCCGTCATCACCTTGGCCACGCTGGCCGTCGGCACGGGCTTCTGCTCTCCGAAGGTCCCCACGTCGCCGGCGCCGCCGACGCGCACCGCGGCCTGGCCCTTCTCGGGCCAGGGCACGTCGAAGCGGCCGTCGAGGGTGAAGACGGACGGGGCGTCCCCCTGGGCCAGCACGGTCGGGGGCACCGGCCGCAGCACCTGGACGGCGGCGAGTACGACGCCGAGGAGGAGGAAGAGCGGCACCCAGATCCGGACGCGGCGGGCCGCCGTCCGGCTCGGCGTCTCGGGCGGCGGCGGGGTGTTGGTGAGCTGCGCGAGCAGGTCGAGCGGGGGCAGCGGCTGTTCGGCCGTGCCCCCGGGCGCGGCCGCGGGCGCGGGCACCGGCGGTACGGGCGTCCGCGGTACGGGCACCAGGGGTACGGGCGCCGGCACCGGCGGGACCTCGTCCAAGGCCTTGAGCGCGATGAACCTGCTGGTGGTCTCACTGTCCGACGCGGGCGCGGGCACGGGCTTCGCCTTCGGCTCCGGCTCCAACTCGGGCTCCGGCTCCGGCTCCGGCTCCGAGGCGGACACGGGGGCCGGGGTCACCGCGTCGGCCGCATCCGGCTCGCCCGCCTCGGCCACTTCAGGCACCTCGGCAGCCTCGGCCGCTTCGCCCGCCTCAGGCGCATCGGCCACACCAGGCGCCTCCGGCGCCCCTGCCGCCGGTCCGGTCGGCTCGACGGTCTCGGGTACCGCTCCTTCCGCATCCGGTTCCCGTTCCGCCGCGTCGGGCGTCCCGCCCTCCACCGGTACCGCAGTCATGCCGTACACCGCCTTGCTCGTGCCGTTCTGGATCAAGCGCCAGTCTCGGCGTCCCATGTGCGCGAGCGGTGTGCGCCAGATGACCAATTCGTCACAGCACGAAGCGCATGCACTGTCATCAAACGATCATCTGGCGATCAAATCTTCATCATGAAGGCCATGAAGACTCGCTTCCTCTCGTACGAGGCACCTTTGCGAGGCACCGTCAGGAAGCTCGATACCGCTCATGAACCACCGGAAGCCCGACCTCCCGGCCCCCGGCCGGCGCCGCCTGCTGGCCGGTGGCGGAGCACTGTTCCTCACCGCGACGGCCGGCGCCCTCCTGGCCGCCCGGCCCGGCGATCCCGGCCCGCCGGCCGACGACCGCGACGGCAAGGGACCGTCCGAGGCCTCCCGCCCCGCCTCCCCCGCCTCCGGATGGATGCCGGGGGTGGCCAGGAAGCCGTTGGAGCGCAACTACCTCGTCGGCGAGCGCGATGCGCAGCGCGGGCTCGTCCTCCACGTGCAGGAGGGTGAAGGCTCCTTGTACGAGCGGTTCGCCGCCCCCGGGATCAAGGCCTCCGCCCACTTCTGGGTCTCGCGCGACGGGGAGACGGAACAGTACGTGTCCGTCCTCGACCGCGCCTGGGCGCAGGTCGACGGCAACGGCGCGTGGACCTCCGTCGAGACCTCCGGCTTCGCCACCCGCGCGCTCACCGAGGCCCAGGTCGACGCGGTCGCCCGCATCTACGCCTGGGGCGCCGGCGCGCACGGCTGGCCGCCCGCGGTCAGCGAGCGCCCGGACCAGCCGGGCCTGGGCACCCACTCGATGGGCGGCGCCCCGTGGGGCGGGCACGCCTGCCCCGGCTCCCTCCGGGCCGGCCAGCGCACCGAGATCATCCGCAGGATGCGGGAACACGTTCCCGCCGCCGGATAGTGACCAGTCCGTGATCCTCACGTCTTCAACCCGGCGGCGCTGATCACTAGGGTTCGAACGTGTCCGAAGGAAATGAGATACCCGCAGGTCAGAACGGTCCGGACGAGGACGAATGGCATGCCTTCGTCCAGGCGCACGCCGCGAGTGCGCCCGCCCCCGGACCGCTCCCGCCCAAGCGGAGGTGGCCCCGCGGCGCCCTGGCCGTCCTGCTGCTGGCGGGACTGGCCTTCGTCGCCCTGAAGTTCATCGGCTCGCCGTTCGACGCCGGTGTGACCGCGCCGACTTCGACAGAGGCGGAAGGGCGAGCGGGCGCGAAATCGGCCGCGCCCTCCTCCCCGACCGGCGATCGGCCGATGATCCCCCTGTCCGAGGCGTTCCCGGCGCAGGTTTCGGACGGTGCGGGCGGCACCTTCACCAAGGTCGGCGCGGTCGTGCTGAAGTCCTGCACCGAGCCCGACTCGGTCGGACCGGCCCTCGCGGCCGCCCTCGACGACAGCCGGGGCTGCGTCGGCGAGCAGGTCGCCCTGTACAAGGACGCGCGCGACAACCAGTACAACCTGGCCCTGTTCACGCTGCGGGACCCGGAGGACGCCGTACGCCTGGTGACCCGGCTGGGGATGGCCTTCGACGACTACCAGGTGGGCGCGCAGGCCCCGCCGCGCGGTTCCGGCCTGCGGGTTCTCCCGCCCGACAGCGGGATGGTGCAGTCCTTCACGAGCCAGGGCCGGGTCATGGCGGTCGGGCTCGGCCAGTGGTCCGACGGCCGGGTCGGCGACTACCAGAAGCTGGTCGACTCGCTGGCCCCGCTACTCAAGGAGGTCTCGGACCGGGCGGCCCGCTACGAGACCGCAGGCTGACGGCCGCCGTCTTCCCCCGCCCGCCGGGCTGCGGGATCCTTGCGACGGACGGCCACGGACGGCCACTGACGGCGTCGGACGAGCGGGGGACCGGGCATGGGCACGGAGGAGCACAGGACACACCGTCGCCACACCCCCCGTTCCTGGCTGGTCAACCGGCGGTTCCGGCACTGGCAGCGGCCGGACTCCCTGTCCGGGTCGCGGGCCCAGCGGCAGATCGACTACCTGGCCCGGAAGCTGGGCTCCCGGCATCCGGACACCCTTCGGGCCCGGGAGCACTTGGCGCTCTGGCTCTTCCGGGAGGGCTCCCCCGCCGACGCCCTGGTCCTCACCGAGGCGGAGGTGGACGACCGCACCGCGGAGTTCGGACCGGGGCACCCCGGCACCCTGCGGGCGCGCCGGAGCCTCGTCCGGTACCGCCGTGAGACCGGTGACCTGCCCGGAGCGATCGCCGACGCGCGGCTCCTGTTGGAGGACACGACCCGCTTCCTGGGCGCCGACGACCGGGAGACGCACGGGCAGCGGCGGAGCCTCGCCGAACTCCTGGGCGAGAGCGGGGAGACGGCCGGCCGGATCGAGCGGCTGAGGGCCCTGCTCGCCGAGGAGGAGGCCCTCGGTCCGGCCTGGAAAGGGGAGGTCCGGTACACGCGGAGCACGCTGGCCAGGGCACTGGAGGAGAACGGCGACATCGCCGAGGCCCTCGCCCTCGTGGAAAAGGAGGTCGAGGCCGAGCGGGGGAAGGTCTACGGCGTCGACGAGAACCTCACCGAAGCCCCGCTCCGCCTCCTGGTCGCCTGGCGCGACCGCCTCGCCGACCGCGATCGCCGCGGCGGGCCCGCACGCTGACCAGCCGTCAGGTCCGAGAACCGGGACCCGGGACCCGGCAAGCCGAACACCCGTCAGGCCGGAGGGTGCAGGGCGGCCAGCGCCGAGCGGTGGGTGATCCAGCCCAGGAGGTGGTGGCCGCCCTCGTCGAGAACCGGGAGGCCGTCGCCGTCGCTCGCCGCGAGCAGCGGCAGGGCCTCCTCCAGGGACTGGCCGGCGAGCAGGGCGGGCGGGCGGTCCCGTACCGTCTCGATGGGCTCGCCCTCGGGCCGGCCCTCGTGCAGGGCCCGGGAGAGGGCGAGGGCGCCGACCGAGCCCTCGTAGCGGCCGTTCCCGTCGACGACGGGCAGGCGTCCGGCGCCCACCTCGATCATCGCCGTGACCGCCGCGCGCAGGCCGGTGCCGGGTGCCAGCTCGGCCGGCGGCGGTCCCATCGCGGTCCGGACCTCGACGGCGGCCGGACCGGTCAGGTCGAGGTCGACCCCGCGGCGCCGGAGTTTGGTCGTGTAGACGGTGTCGCGGCTGAGGACGTGGCTGACGCCGGTGGCGATGGCGACGGCGGCCATCAGCGGCAGGATGATGCCGTACTCGCCGGTCAGCTCGTAGATGATGACGACGGCGGTGATCGGCGCGCGGGCCGAACCGGCGAAGACCGCGCCCATGCCGATCACGGCGTAGGTCGTGGCGGAGCCGGTCAGCCCCGGTACGGCGTGGTCCAGGGTCTGGCCGAAGGCGCTGCCGAGCATCGAGCCGACGAAGAGGCTGGGCGCGAAGACCCCGCCCGAGCCGCCGATGCCGATGGTGACGCTGCAGGCGATGATCTTGCCGACGAGCAGTACCAGCAGGAATCCGACCGCGTACCCGCCCACCGCGGCCTTGCCGAGGACCGGGTAGCCGACCCCGTACATCTCGGGCAGCGCGAGCAGGATCGCGCCCAGCAGGATGCCGCCGGCCGCGGGGCGCAGCCATTCCGGGCCGCGCCACACCGCGTCGCAGATGTCCTCCACCCCGTAGAGCACCTTGGTGAAGACCACGCCGACGATCCCGGCGAGCGCGCCGAGCAGCACGTACAGGGCGTACGAGGCCAGGTGTTCCACGCCGAGCGGCGCGAGGTCCAGGAACCGTTCGTCGCCGAGGACCGAGCGGCCGATCACGGCGGCGGTGACCGAGGAGACGGCCACGAAGGCGAAGCCCCGGGCCGTGAAGTCGCGCAGGATCAGCTCCATCGCGAAGAACACGCCGGCCAGGGGGGCGTTGAAGGTCGCGGCGATGCCGCCGGCCGCGCCGCAGGCGACCAGCAGCCGGACCCGGTCCTCGCCCATGCGCAGGATCGATCCGGCGGTGGACCCGAGGGCGGACCCGATCTGCACGATGGGGCCCTCGCGGCCCACCGAGCCGCCGCCGCCGATGCACAGCGCGGACGCGACCGACTTCACCACGGCGACCCGGGCCGGGATGCGGCCGCCTGTACGTGCGACCGCGTACATGACCTCGGGTACGCCGTGGCCGCGCGCCTCCTTGGCGTAGCGGTAGACGAGGGGCCCGTAGATCGCGCCGGCGACGACGGGCGCGAGCAGGACGAAGTACGGTCCGAGCCAGGGCACGTACGGGTTGTCGGCGTGGCCGGCCGAGGAGTAGTCGTCGTGTCCGGACAGCACGAGGGTGACGACCTCGATGAGCCAGCGGAAGGCCACCGCACCCAGCCCGGCCCCCGCGCCGACCAGCAGTGCCGGCAGCAGCATGCCGGCTTCGGCCCTGCGCAGGCCGGCCCGCAGCCCCTCGTCCGCGAACGGCATGTCCACTCCTCGCGACCGGCGCTGCCTCGATCGCGCCTCCCGGCCCCTGACCACGATCCCCCGAACCACCCATCCAACGGCCCGGCTCCCACCGGGGCCTGGAGGCGGGCCGCCGGTACACCCGTCCGGCGGAGCGGGGGCCGGGCGAACGGCTCGCGCAGGGTGTGCGGGGCGCCGCGGAGCCTGGCCGACGGCCGACCTCCGGGGGCGGCCGCTCCCGTACAGTCCGTGCTGCCAGTCCGTGCCGCCGCCGATCCGGGGTGGGGCGGGAGCACGCGCCGCAGCGGACGAACAGGGGAACACCGATGGCCGTCGAAGCCGGTGCCGTACGCCTCCTCCCGCCGGTCCCCGAGCTGGACCCGTCCGTGGTGCAGGGGTGGAGCGCGGGGGGCGGTGAGCTGATCGAGCTGCTGGCCGAGGTGTGCGGGCGGCTCGGCGGCGTCGGCGCGTTCCGGCTCGGGGCCGGACGGGGCGAGGGCGCCGGGACCGGGGCTGGCGCCGGGGCCGGGGCCGGGGAGCGGCCCACCGTCCTGGTGACCTCGCCGGAGGCGATCCAGCACGTGCTGGCGCAGCACCCTCAGCGGTACGTCAAACGGTCGCACCGCGCCCGCCTGTTGATCGGCGACGGTGTGCTCGCGGCGACCGGGGAGGCGTGGAAGCGGCAACGGCGGCTCCTGCAGTCGCAGTTCACCGGGACCGGGATGCGCCGCTACGAGCAGCGGATCGCCGGGGCCGCGCGGGCCACCGCCGCGCGCTGGGCCGCGTACGCCCGTTCCGGACAGGTCCTGGACGTCGGCGAGGAGATGCGGCGCTTCGCCCTCGACACCATCTGGCGCTCCTTGACCGGACACCCGCTCGACGCGGACACCGAGCGCGAACTGGCCGCCGTCGCGGCCGTGGTGGCGGCGCTGCCGACGCTGCCGGCCGATACCGCGGACGCCGGGGAGGCCGTCGCGGCGGACCTGGCCCGGATCGACGCCGTCGCCGAGCACGCGATCGCCGCCGCGCGCCGGGGCACTGCCGGGCCCGACGGGCCGGGCCTGCTGCACCTGTTGGTGGAGGCTTCGGCCGAGCGGCCCGAGTACACGGACCGGCTGATCCGCGACGAGCTGGTCACGCTCCTGGTCGCCGGTCACGAGACCACGGCCTCCACGCTGACCTGGCTGTACCTGCTCCTGGACCGGCATCCGCAGGCCCGCGAGCAGGCCCTGGCGGCGGGCGGCGCGGGCTCGGCGGAGCGGCGGGAGGCCGTGCAAGCGCTGGTCAGCGAGACGCTGCGGCTGTACCCGTCCGCGTGGATCCTGCCGCGCCACGCGGTCGAGGACGACGTCCTGGCCGGCTACGCGATCGAGGCGGGCACCGATGTGGTCGTCTGCCCGTACCTCGCGCACCGCGACCCCGTGCTGTGGCCGGACCCGGAGCGCTTCGACCCGCTGCGCTTCACCGTCCCGGGCGGCCGTCCGACCCTCCCGGGCGGGTACGTACCCTTCGGCATCGGGCCCCGCGCCTGTCTCGGGCTGCAGTTCGCCCTGCGCGAGTCGACGGTCCTGCTCGAGCACCTGCTGCCCGCGCACGTCCCGGCCTTCCGCTCCGTCCCGCGCGGGGCGGCGTACAGCATCACGGTCCGCCCGGCCGGCCCGACCCCGGCCACCCTCACCTCAGGGACCTGAGTCACTCCCCCGAGGTTGGTGGCCGTCCGAACGCTTGCGGTGCCGGTCACAGCACTAGCCGGCGGCGAGGCGGGCGCCGAGCCATTCCAGCGCCGGCGGGATCTCCCGGTTCCACGTGTTGAAGCTGTGGCCGCCGCGGTCGAGGGTGATCGAGGAGACGCGCGCGGGGCTCTTCACCTTCTTGATGAACTCCAGCGTCGGACGGTAGTTGCTCTCGCCCTGGAGCGAGGTGGTGACGAGCAGGGAGGTGTTCCCCTGGGGCAGGTGGTCCAGGCTCCACAGCAGGTCGGAGCGCTTCTTCTCCTCCTCGTTGCCGCGGAAGAGGTCTCCGGAGTCCTCGTCGATCTCGGGCTCGTAGTCCGCGGACAGCCCCACGCCGGCCGCGTACGACTCCGGGTGCTGCAGGGCGATCTTCAGCGCGCAGTAGCCGCCGGTGGAGTCGCCCATGATGCCGAGGCCGCGGGGGGCGGCCCCGATGCGGTAGGCGCCGGCCAGTGCCTTGGGGAGGTCGGATCCGAAGAACGTCTCGGTCTGCGGGCCGCCCGGTACGTCGACGCACTGGGTGTTCACCGGCGGTGCGACGGTGGGCCGCATCAGCACCAGGATCATCGGGTTCATCTTCTTCTGTTTGACCAGGCCCAGCGCGGTCTTGGGGTAGGGCAGCGGCTTCAGCAGGTTCTCCGCCGTGCCGGGGAACCCGGTGAGGACGACGGCGGCCGGGAAGGTCCGGTGCTCGTTCCCCTTCTGGAAGTACTCCGGCGGCAGGTACACGTAGGCCGGGGTGGCGATCTTGGAGCGCTCCCCCTGGATCATGACCTTCTCGATCTCGCCGCCCAGGTGCCGGCTCTCGCCGCCGGGCACCCACGGCTTCTGCCGGCCGGTCACCTTCAGCGCCGAAGTGCCGCCCGCGTCCTGCCCGCTGACGGTCGGCGCCTTCTCCCGGCCGGCCAGCTCGGCCCAGGAGCCGTAGATCAGGAAGGCGCGGTTCGCCGCGAGGCCGACGGCCGAGAGGGTCAGCACCTGGATCGCGAGGACGAGGGCGATCCGGCCCGTGACGGACCGCCATCCCCGCCGTGCGAGGCGCGGCCACAGCCGTACGGCGGCCGCGAACATCAGGGCCGTGGCCAGGAGGGCCGTCACGAAGAGCGAGTCGCCAGTCAGATTCACACGGGGCTAGAGCGCCCGACGGGCCGATCCGTTCCCTGCCGGAACTCGGAATTGATCACATCCGCGCGCCGCCGCCACCCGGCGCGGGCCAGGACGCCGGCGATGACAAGTGCGCCCGCACCGGTGCCGGCCAGGCCCGCGCTCAGACCCTCGGGGAGGTACGAGCACGAGAGCCGGTCGGCGCCCGCGGCGCCCAACGGGACGCCGAGCAGCCCGTGGTACGAGATCGGGGCGCGGGCCGGGCCGCCGTCGACGGAGCAGGTCCAGCCGGGGGAGGCGGTGGTGGCGATCACGGCCGTGCCGGTCGAGCCCTTGGGGAGCCGGGCCTCGACGCTGTGGCCGCCGGTGGTGAACCGCGTGGGCCCGGTGGCCTTCAAACGGGCCACGGCCGCGTCGAAGGCGGCCTGGTCCAGGCAGCCGAGCGCGTCGGGCGGCAGGAGCTGGCCGTCCTTCGGGGTGCGGACGGAGAAGGTGAAGCGGCCGTCGGCGGGGACCGGGCCCAGTTCCTTGAGCGGTGCGCTGACGGCGGGAGGCTTGCCGAAGAACCCCTCGCGCCGGGCGGTGCCCTGGACCTCGACGGTGGCGTTCAGGTCGGGCGCGTACAGGAAGGCCCGCTGTCCCGGGGCGCACCGCGAGGTGAACGCGGTCCAGTGCTCCGGGCCCTCGCCCTCGGCCCTGGGCAGGGCGAAGCCCCGTCCGGTGTCGGGAGCGGCCGGCCCGCCGGCGTGGGAGAGCGGGGGCACGGTGTACACCCTGGCGCCGAGGGCGGCATGGCGCCGGGCCCAGACCGAGTCCTCGGGGGCCCCGTAGGCCTGGTCGCTGCCGGGCGGGCGGAGGGTGACGAGCGGCGGGGCGGGCACGGTGCGCGCGGTGACGCCGTTCCCGCCGGCCGGCTCCAGGACGGTGCCGACGCCGAGCAGGGCCCGCAGGACCGGGTCGTGCGCGGGCCACAGGTGGCGGCCGCCCATGGCCTGGCCGAGGCCGAGGCCGCGCAGTCCGCGCGCGGTCTCCACGCTCACGTAGCTGCTGTAGTAGGCGCCGCCCTGGCCGCCCACGAGCATGGCGTCGTTGTTGGTGACGAAGATGTCGGGTCCGGCGTCGGAGCGGGTGGCGGGCCAGTCCTCCCGGTCCCGCAGGGTCCGGTGCGCGTCCGCGCCGAGCGTGGTCATCGTCTGCGGGCGGACGGGTCCGCGCCGGCGGGGGTCGTCGACGACGGCGTTGCCGTAGACGGCGTACGTGGTGCCGGCGAAGACCGAGACGGCCAGCAGCACCATGACGCCCGTACGGGCGGGGCGGCGCAGCCCCCGCGCGTAGCAGAGCAGGAGGACGGTGGTGACGGCGCCGCCGGCCAGGACGCCCGTCAGGGCGTACTCGTTGACCGGCTGGCGGTCGTACGTCACCGCGACGAGCAGGGCCAGCAGGCCGGCGCCGCCGAGCAGGGCCCGGGGCCGGGGCATGTGGGCGAGGCAGATCCAGGCGGCCATGGCGAGCATGCCGCTGAGGACGAAGGACTCGCGGAAGGGGGCGCCGTGCGGGAGGGCCCCGCCCTGCCAGAGCTTGGCCGTGGGGGTGAGGACGAAGGAGACGGCGGTGAGGAGCAGGAGCCCGAGCCAGGCGGCGCGTTCGCGGACGCGGACCTTGGACTGGAAGGGCAGGGCCAGCACGAGGAGGAGGACGAGCACCCCGGCGTAGATGTTGGGCGCGGGGCGGCCGGGGTGAGTGCCCGGTATGAGCATCGAGAGGTAGGTCAGCGGGTCGGTGTCCACGCTGACGACGTACAGCTCGGTGGGCTGGGACCGCTGGTTGGCCCGGGCGCAGACCAGGACGGCGGGGGCGGCGAGCAGCAGTCCGGTGCCGGCCATGGTGGCGGCCCGCCACAGCGCCCGGCCCCGGGTGCGCCAGTCGGCGTCGGCGAGCAGGAGCCGTACGAGGAGGACGAGCGCGGTGGCCAGGGTGGCCATGGCGGCGGTGTAGAAGTTGGCGAACCAGCAGAGGGCGACCAGGAGGCTGCCGAGGACCCAGCGGCGGCCGGTCAGGCACCAGTCGGCGGCTATGCCGAGCAGGGGTACGGCGACCAGGCCCCAGGTCCACATCGGGACGACGGTGCCCTCGGCGACTCCCCAGCCGCAGACGGCGTAGCCGACGGAGAGCAGGGCGCGCAGCCAGGGCGAGCCGGGGCGCAGCCGGCCGAGGTAGACGGTCATC
Source organism: Streptomyces sp. ICC4 (assembly GCF_003287915.1). Classification (NCBI taxonomy): domain Bacteria; kingdom Bacillati; phylum Actinomycetota; class Actinomycetes; order Kitasatosporales; family Streptomycetaceae; genus Streptomyces; species Streptomyces sp. ICC4. The sequence continues at coordinate 3,255,525 of NZ_CP030286.1, forward strand.
AGGGCGGCGGCGAGGCCGATGCTGAAAAGGCTGACCAGGTAGACGGAGAACTCGGCGTGCTGGCGGGGCAGGACACCGACCAGCCAGGAGAACGGATTGGTGAGATAGGTGAAGAAGTCCCCGAGGAATCCGACGCCGTAGCCGCTCTGCCAGTTGAAGAGCAGGTCGCCCTGGGCATTTCCGTGCTGGAGGTCCCACAGGCGGGTGTGGAAGGGCACGTATTGGTGGCGCAGGTCGTTGTCGGCGCGCGGGATGGCGCCGAAGGGATACACGCCGTGCGCGGCGAGGCCGGCGGTGTGGGCGGCCATGGATATGAATGCGGCCACGAGAGCGGAAAGGAATCCGAGATTCCGCTTCACCGCGCCGACCTGGGCCCCAACCCCTCTTCGGCCTCCCGCGGGGAGGGGGGTTTCGGCAGGCGGGAGAGACGTGGCGGTCATGTGTGGGAAACCCTCGTGCGTGATTCATCGGCCACGGAGAGGCCGCCGATTCACGCACCCTATGTACACCGCCGAAAAATTTATGCACCCGAGGCAAAGAATATGATCGCAATCACGAGCGCATGCGGTCCATATTGCTATAGAAACTGGACAATCAGCCACTTATCCGCGTGCCCAGATCGCCGTGCGGTCGCATCGCCGGGCGGTCCGCCCGCCGCCTCACCGCCTCACCGCCCGGCCGGTAGCGGAACCCCGGATCCCGTAGGCTCGGTGGATGGCAAAGTACTTCGACGTACACCCCGATAACCCCCAGCCGCGCACCATCGGCAGCATCGCCGACAGCATCCGCTCCGGCGGGCTCGTCGCCTATCCCACGGACTCCTGCTACGCGCTGGGCTGCAAGATGGGCAACCGGGAGGGTGTCGACCGGATCCGGTCGATCCGGCAGCTCGACGACCGTCACCACTTCACCCTGGTGTGCGAGAACTTCGCGCAGCTCGGCCAGTTCGTGATCATCGACAACGACGTCTTCCGCGCGATCAAGGCGTCCACCCCCGGCAGCTACACCTTCATCCTCCCGGCGACGAAGGAAGTCCCGCGCCAGCTGCAGCACCCCAAGAAGAAGACGGTCGGTGTCCGCATCCCCGACCACGTCGTGGTCCAGGCCCTGCTGGCCGAGCTCGGCGAGCCGCTGCTGTCCAGCACGCTGCTACTGCCCGGCGAGAGCGAGCCCATGACGCAGGGCTGGGAGATCAAGGACCGGCTCGACCACGTCGTGGACATGGTGATCGACTCCGGCGACTGCGGGACGCTGCCGACCACGGTCATCGATTTCTCCAGCGGCGAGGCCGAGATCGTCCGCCGGGGCGCGGGCGACACCTCCCGCTTCGAGTAGGCCGTCCGCTCAGCCTGTCCGCGCGGGCCGTCCGCTCAGCCCGCCCGCGCGGGTGCAGGAGTCCGGGTCAGGAGTCCGGGTGCAGGACGGGCTTGAGGCCGTAGTCGAGTTCGGAGCCGTCCACGAGGATGGCTTCCACCGTTCGGGTGACGGGATCGATGTCGGCCACCATCCCGTCCCCCGAGTAGCGCGGGTATCCGGTGGCGCCGTTCTCGCCGGTCGGCGCGACGACGGCCGAGCGGACGGCGTCGCCGGCGGACCCCTCCACCACGTGCTCGGGCACGAGCAGGATCTCGAAGCTGCGCGGTTCGGTGCTCATCCCCCGACGCTAACCGGCTCCCGGGGATCACGCCGGGCGGCGCCGCCGTCGATGAGGAGCTGGAGCCCGGGCGCGTACAGGTCCGCCAGCCGCTCCGGCGGCGTACGGGTCCCCGCGCCATCGGGGCGGTGCAGGCTCAGCGTCGCCCCCAGGCCCAGCAGCTGGCCCGCGATCAGCTCGGCGCGCAGCTCCCGGTCGGCTCCGGCGAGGGAGCCGGCGAGGCGGTCCGTGACCTGTTCGCGGAACCGCTCGCGCAGCAGGGTGCGCTCGTCGTCCCTGCCGAGGGAGAAGACCACGCGCAGCAGCGGGTCGCCGCGGAGCTCGTCGCGCAGCCGGACCATGGTCAGCACCAGGTGCCGGCCCAGCACGGCCGGCCGGGCCGCGAACAGGGCGTCGGCGGCCGGCTGGAAGTCCGCGACCGTGTTGAACAGCCGCTCCTTGCTGCCGAACCGCTTCACGATCAGCGACGGGCTGACCCCGGCGTCGGCCGCGATGCCGCGCAGGGTGACCTCGGCGTACGGGCGGAGGGTGAACGCCCTGCGGGCGGCGCGCACGATGGCGTCGCGGCCGGTACCGGTGTCGGCACCGGCTTCGGCACCGGTTTCCGTGCCGGCCCCGGTCCCGGCCCCGGTCCCGGCGGTGCTGGTGTGGTCTCCGGTCATGTGCTCTCCCGGGCGGCGGGCTCGGACTTCGTCACCGCGACCGTACCGGCCGGGGCGGATCCGGCGGGCGCGGCGGGCGCGGCGGGCGCGACCGGCGCCGCCGGCCGGGCCGAGGGCAGGAAGAGGGCCGCCACCAGGGCGGCGAGCGCCGTCCCGGCCGCGATCAGGAAGATCAGCAGGTACGCGTCCAGGGTGGGGGCTTCGCGTCCACCCGCCGCCCGGAAGGTGACCTGGGCGAGCACGGCCGCGACGACGGCGCTGCAACAAGCCTGGCCGACGGAGCGCATCAGGGTGTTCAGGCCGTTCGCCGCCCCGGTCTGGGCCGCCGGCACGGCCCGCATGACGAGCGCCGGCAGCGCCGAGTAGGCGAGGGCGGTCCCGCAGGCCACCACCGTGGCTCCGGCCACGATCGGCCCGAGGCTGTGGCTGGTGAAGAACCGGACGACGTAGCCGAGCGTCATGACGGCCGCCCCGAGGGCCAGCGCGGTCCGGGGCCCGTAGGCGGCGGAGATCCGCGCCGAGACCGGGGACAGCGCCACCATGGCCAGGCCGCCGGGCAGCAGGCACAGGCCGCTGACCACGAGGGAGACGCCGAGCCCGTACCCCGTGCTCACGGGCTCCTGGACCATCTGCGCGGTGGCCAGGGAGTTGGCGTAGAAGGCGAAGCCGACGAGCAGGGCCGCGAGGTTGGCGAGCAGGACGGCGGGGCGCGCCGATACCCGCAGGTCGACCATCGGGGAGGCGGTGCGCAGTTCGTGGCGGCCCCAGAGCGCTCCGACGACCGGCACCGCGGCCAGCAGGCCGAGCGTGCGCGGCGAGGTCCAACCCCAGTCGGCGCCCTGGGTGATCGCGAGCAGGAGCGCCACCAGGGTGGCGGCGAGGCCGAGGGTGCCCGGTACGTCGAACCGGCCGGCGGTGCGCGACGGCGATTCGGGGACGGCCCACAGGACGAGGAGGAGGTCGAGCGCCCCGAGGGCCGCCGCGGCCCAGAACATGGCGTGCCAGTCGAAGTGTTCGACGACCAGCGCGGCCGCGGGGAGTCCGATCGCGGCGCCGATCCCGAGGGTGGAGCTCATGAGGGCGATGGCCGGCAGGACGCGCTCGGGCGGGAGTTCGTCGCGGATGATGCTGATGCCCAGCGGGATGACGGCGAGGGCGGACCCCTGGAGGGCGCGGCCGGCGATCAGGACGGCGATGTCGGAGGTGACCGCGCACAGCGCGGACCCGGCGGTGAGGACGGCGAGCGAGGCGAGGAGCACGCGGCGCTTGCCGTACATGTCGCCGACGCGGCCCAGCACGGGGGTGAAGACCGCGCCGGTGAGCAGGGTGGCGGTGACGAGCCAGCCGGCGGCGGCCGGACTGCTGCCGGTCAGCTCCGGGACGTGCGGCAGCAGGGGGATGACCAAGGTCTGCATGACGGCGACGACCGCGCCGCAGAAGGCGAGGACGGCGACGACCGGGCGGACGCGGGTCTCGGCGGGCATGTCGCTCCCAAACGCTGGCCCGAAGGGGGTGCACACATGTTCACCCCCAGGGTAAACGCGCGTGCACCCCCCTGTCCGCCCGTCGGCGAGGGCTCTTTTCAGCCTTTTCGCCCGGCCGGGCGGTCCTAGGAGCGGCGGGCTCCGTCGTCCTGTCCGGGTTCGTCGCGCGGCGCCGAGGGGTGGCGCAGCAGGCCGCGGGCCCAGCGCTCGTTGAGGCCGGCGAGGAAGCCGATGGCACCCCAGAAGAACCACGCCTTGACCAGGGCCTCGTGTCCGGCGGCGGTGAGCGGGCCGGGTCCGCACAGTTCGGCCGGGGTCAGCGGCGGGCTGAGCACGGTGAGGATGCCGCCGCTGACGAGCAGGAAGAGGGAGGTGGCCAGGAACCACCCCACCACCACCCGGTACCAGCCCTCTTGGCGCAGCGCCTGGGACAACTGGACGGGATCGGCGGCCAGGGCGTCGTGCCCGGCCCGGGAGCGGATCAGCTGCCGGGGATCGCGCAGCCGGATGACCACGCTGAAGACCGCGCCCATCGCACCGCCCGCGAAGCACACCAGGGCGTGCACGAGGGCGAGGCGCTCCTGGCAGCCGAAGTCGATGCCGAACAGTCCGGGCAGCCACGCCCCCAGGGCGAAGACCACGACCAGCACCACCGGGCTGACCACGATCCCGCAGGCCAGCCCGGTGTTCAGGCCGCGCGCCCCGGCGGTCGCCGTGTCGGCCTCCAGCCGTGACCCGGCGATCGCGACCGCCGTGTCCAGCCGGGCCACGTCGGCGCCCCGGGCGACGGCGCGCAGGGCGCGGAGCAGGTCCTCCCCGACGGCGGCGCGCGTACGGCGTTCGAAGGCCCGCTGCGAAGCCGCGTAGAGCCGGTCGAGGCGCAGCATCAGCTCCGGTTCGGCGCACCACAGTTCGCGCAGCCGCTCGGGATCGATGCCCGGCACGTCTTCCAGCGCCCGTATCTCCCCGTCGGCCGCGCCCCGGAACCACTCGATTACCCCGCGCCGCATCCCAGCCCCCTCTTTCGCAGAGCAGTTCTACCCTGCTTCGGCCCGGGGCGGTACCCGCCCGCCGGGCGGGCGGGCGCGGAAGAGCGCGTGCAGCAGGACGGCGGTGAGCGTGCCCGCCACCACCCCGCTGCCGAGGACCGTCCTGGCCCAGACGGGGAACCCCTGGTAGAGGTCGGGGGCCACCACCGGCAGCAGTCCGGCGGTGAGGGCCAGCGCGACCACCGTGGAGCCGCTTCCGGTGCCGGGGGACGTGCGCCCCAGCATGTCGACGCCCATCACGGCGATGATCCCGTAGATCACCAGCGCGGAGCCGCCGACGACGGGGGCGGGAATCGCGGCGAGGAGCCGGGAGACGGGGGCCAGCAGTCCCACGGCGACGAGGAGCACGCCCGCCCCGGCGGTCACGTAGCGGCTGCGGACCCCGGTGAGGCGGCCGATGCCGATGTTCTCCGCGCTCGTCACCATCAGCGAGGTGCCAAAGAGCGCGCCGAACAGCGAAACCAGCGCGTCCGCTCCGGCCACCCGGGGCACGTCGCGTCCCGGGGCGCTTTCGCGGCCCACCGTCTCACTGTTCAGCACGGTCTGTCCGGTGATCTCCGCGAGCGTGGTGAGGCTGAAGACGAGCAGGGGCAGCGCGGCGAGCAGGTCGAACTGCGGTGTCCCGTACGGGAGGAGGTGCGGCAGTGTCAGGCCCTGGCCGGCCCCGCCCACGGGCGCGAGGCCGCCGAGGCCGGTCGTGAGCGCGATCAGGGTGCCCGCGCCCATGCCGAGCAGTACCGCCGTCTGACGCCAGATCCCGCGCAGCAGCAGGAGGAACAGCACCGTGCACCCGATGGTCGCGCCGGCCAGGACCACCGCCGAGGGCGCGGCGTAGCCGGGGCTCCCGGGCCGGCCGGTGACCAGCTGGGCGGCGACCCGGATCATGGCGATGCCGATGAGCAGCACCGTGGTGCCCATGACCACCGGCGGGAAGAGCCGGACGATCTTGGCGTAGAAGGGCAGTACGGCCAGGAGCAGCGCCGCCGCGAGGAGCACCGACCCGGTGGCGGTCGCGGGGCCGTGGTCCTTGGCCATCTGGATGAAGAGCGCGGTCGCCGCCCCGCCGGGCAGCATGACGAAGGGGAGCCGGGCCCCGAACCGCCACAGCCCCAGGGACTGGAGCAGGGTGCCGACGCCGCACAGCACGAGGGTGGCGCTGAGCAGGGAGGCGGTGGAGGCGGCCGTGAGGCCGAGGGCCTGTCCGGTCAGGAAGGTGGTGGAGACGGGCGCCGCGACCATGGCGAGCACGTGCTGCGCGGACAGCGGGACCAGCCGGCGGACCGGGATCCACTCATCGACGGGCGGTACGGGTGGTACGGGCGGTACGGGCGGGCTTGGTGGGCCCGGCAGGACCGGCGGGACGGTCGGAAGGAGCCCGGCCGGCCCGGTCGGTGCGCCCGGTACGCCCGGTGCGCCCGGTACGGGACCGGCCGTGTCGGCGGCGGTCACCGGGTGGCCCCGGCGCCCAGCCAGGGCACCTCCTCGGCGGTGTAGCGGTACGCGCGGAAGACGGCGTTGGGCTCGGCCGGGAACAGGCCGCGCACCTCGGACTCGCGGTAGCCGCCGAAGTACGGGACGACGTACTCCCAGCACAGGTAGCCCTCGGGCGTCACCTCGAAGAGCCGGCCCGAAGGCGAGTCCGTGACGAGGGTGTTGCCGCCCGCGAGGCGCTGGGCGCTGCCCATGAAGGGGGCGAAGAACGCCTCCTTGGCCGGGTCGTGGTACTCCCACACGACCTCGCCGGAGGACCGCTCGATCTCGATGACGCGGGAGTAGGGGACGTCCGAGCCCGGCCGGAAGACCCCGTTGTCGAACACCAGCACCCGGCCGTCGGCCGGTTCGGTGGGCGCGTGCTGCTGGGAGACGACCCCCGGCTCGGAGCGCCACAGGATCTCGCCGGTCTCCCGGCTGATGACGACGACGGCCGAGACGCTGCGCAGGCTGGCGAGGACGTTCCCGTCGGCGAGCGGGACCACGCTGTTGATCAGGGGCCAGTGCTCGCGGGAGTAGTCGGGGTGCAGGGCGTACTCGTCCCGGTCGAGGTGCTCGGCGGCGCGCCACGACCAGCGCACGGTGCCGTCCGCGTCGACTTCCCTGATCGTGTCGGCCCATACGGTGCCGTCCGCCTCGGAGCCGGGCACCCCGCCGCGCACGGTCCGGGCGTCCGCGCCCCGCAGCGGTTCGAGGGCGGTGTAGAGGACGCGGCCGCCGCCGAGGTGGTGCGCGTCGTGGTGCTGGAGCGGATCGCGGTGCTCGCGCAGGACGGTGCCGTCGGGGGCGGCCTCGAGCATGACGCCGCCCCGGTACTTGTGCCACATGGGGAAGAGGGCTTCCTCGCCGGGCAGTACGCCGCTGTAGGCGAGGTTGCCGTTCGCGAGGACGCGGGCGTGCCGGCCGGGGCGGTACGGCAGGTTCCACTGGTGGACGACCTGGCCGTGGATGTCGATCAGGTACACCTCGCCGGTGCCGGTGAGCGGGGCGAAGAGGGTGTACCCGCCCTCCGAGGCGGCGGGATCGAGGGCGATGAGGCCGGTTCCGCGCCGACGGCGGGCGTTCTGGTCGACCGGGGTCGGGGCTACCGGGGTCTGAGCGGCTTGGGACATGAGGTGGAGCTTCTCCCGTCAAACTTTCTTTGATCTGAGCAACTGAGTTAGAAACTAGCGCCGTGGTGTTGCGGCACTGTGAAGGGAGTGCGAAGCCCGCAGCCGGGTGGGAGAAGATGATCGGCACCGGACCAGACCGGACCAGACCGGACCGCACCAGACCGGGCAGCGAGGAGCGAGGAGCGACGTGGCAGACGAACCGCCCGAGCGGCAGATCGGAGCGGGCATCCGCAGGCGGCGCCGGGCCCTCGACCTCACCCTCGCCGAAGTGGCCGCCCGCAGCGGGCTGTCGTCGCCCTTCCTCAGCCAGATCGAGAACGACCGGGCCCGCCCCAGCATGCGTTCGCTCCAGCGCGTCGCGGACGCCTTGGAGACGACGGCCGTGCAGCTGCTGGCCGCCGCGGACACCCCGCGCCGGGTGGACATCGTGCGGGCCGACGCCGACCCCGGCCTCGATCCGGCGGCCCGGGTCCGCCCGCTCGTCCGCGGCCACCACCAGATGCACGCACTCGAGTTCACGGGCGAACACGACGCCGAGCGCGCGTTCCGCCACCGCAACGACGAGCTGATGTACATCGCCGACGGCGCGGCCGAGGTCGAGGCCGAAGGGCGCACCCACCACCTGGCCCGGGGCGACACCCTCTATCTGACGGGCGGGGTCGAGCACCGCTGGTGGGCCCGGCTGCCGGGCACCCGGGTGCTGCTGGTCGCCGTCGCCGACCACGTCGAGGTGGTCGTCGACCCGCACGCGTGACGCGCCGGAGCGGAGTCCGCCCGGCCGCCGCCGGAGAACGGCCCGACCGGACCTACTTCCGCCTCCACCACCTCGGCCGGCCGGCGGGCCGGGCCGGTGCGCCGGCTCCCGCGAGCGGCGTAGCGGCTCCGGGCGTGCGCAGGGACTGGCGGACGGACCAGGCCACCGAGACCAGGGGCACCGCCACCACGGCGCCGACGATCCCGGCGGAGATCGCGCCCGCCACCACCGACAGGGCCACCGCCATGGGGTGGAGCCGGACGGCCCAGCTCATCACCAGGGGATGCAGCAGGTGCCCCTCGATCTGGCCGATCACCACGATGAGCGCGACCACCAGGGCCGCCACCAGGGGCCCCTTGGCGGCGAGGGCGACGACCGCGGCCACGCCCAGGGCCACCGGGGAGCCGATGAGCGGCACGAACGCGGCGACGAACTCCAGCAGCGCGAGCGGGACGGCCAGCGGTACACCGAGGAGGAACAGCGCGACGCACACGAGCACGGCGTTGGTCGCGGCCACGAGCACGATGCCGTGGGTGTAGCCGGTGAAGGTCCGCCAGGCCGCGACCCCGGCCACGGACACCCGCTCCCGCGCGCCCCGCGGGAGCTGCCCGCAGAACCAGCTCCACTGCCGGTCGCCCGAGTAGATGAAGAAGACGGAGCAGAACAGCCCGAGGGCCGCGACGGTGAGCACCGCCACGGCCCGGCCCGCCCCGCTGAGCGCGGTGTTCAGCAGGGTCGAGCGGTGACTGGAGAGGTAGCTGCCGATCCGTGACTGGAGGTCCTTGAGCAGGTGGGAGTCCAGCCGGAACGGCGGGCCGCTGAGCCAGGCCTGGATCCGGTCCAGTCCGACCCTGAACTCCCGTACCAGCGCGGGCCACTCCCCCGCCACGGCCTCGCCGACGAGCGCGAGGGCGCCGAGCACCAGGACCGCGCTCAGGACCAGCGCGCAGGCCACGGCCACGCCCCGGGGCAGCACCCGGGCCAGCAGGTCGGCCGGCGGCCGCAGCATCGCGGCCGCCACCAGCCCGAGGAAGAGGGCCACGGCGATCTCGTGGAACCGTCCGAGGACCACGAACACCGCGTACACCGCGGCGCCGACGACCAGGAGCCGCCAGGCGTGGGCCGCCGCCGTCCACAGGAGCGGGGACACCTTCACACCGTCGCCGTCGGCCCCGCCCGTCCCGCAGGCCCCGCCCGTCCCGCCGGTACGGACCGGTCCGCGCCGGCCGACCGCACCCCGCGGGGCCGTGGGGCGGCGCAGCGGCCGCGTCACGCGTCGCCTGGTCATGTACGGCCGCACCTCCGGTCTTTCGGTCCCCTCGGGCTATCACCCCGGCGGCGCCCGCCCCGCGCGGCGCGCAGCGCGTTCGCCCGAAGGTCTCACCCGCGCTGGGCCGAAGGAGCCGCCCGGGGCGTTGCCCCTCCCGAGGCGATCCCGCTGGTCACGGGCGGTTTCCCGGCCGGGCGGCCGACGGGCGACGGGAAACCCGTCGACCCCCGGGTCCGCCGGGGACAGGCTGAAGGAGTCAGCACGGAGCAAGACCCACAAGGGGACATCATGCGCAAGATGATCCGCGGCGCCGCCGCGTTCGCCACCGCCACGGCCGCCGTCCTCGCACTGAGCGGCACGGCCGGCGCGCAGCCGGCCGACACGTGGGCGGGGTGCCCGTACGGGGCGGTCTGCATCTACCCGCAGAACCAGAACCCCGCCGTCAAGCCCAGCCAGATCTTCTACAGCTACGGGGCGCACAACCTGAACAACCAGCACGGCAACCACTGGGTCCTCAACAACCAGTACGGCGGCGCCACCGCACGGCTGTGCACCGGCTACAACGGAGCCAACTGCGGCAACCCGATCGCAGAGGGCACCGGGGTCTACGCCGACCTCGGGCCGATCAACTCGATCACCCTCAACCGGTAGGAACCGAAGGGCTGTTCGCAAGGGTGTTCCGGAGCCGACCGCTCGGCGGCTCCGGAACGCCCTTGTTTCACGCCACGCCGCACGAATGGCCGGTCGGCCCCGTGACACCCGCGCTAGCCTGGGCAACTGCCTCTCACAACCTGGGCGCACATGGCCATGGGGGTCGTCTTGGGGGATCCGGACCGCGGGAACACCGCCGGCCGCCGGCACACACCGAACGGTTCGGCGGACGCCGTCGTGCCCGTGCCGCCCTTTCCCGCCCAGCTGAGACGCCTGCGCCTGCAGCGCGGGCTGTCGCTCGCCGACCTCGCCCGCGAGACCCACTACAGCAAGGGCTACCTGAGCAAGATCGAGACGGGCGCGAAGCCGGTCACGGCCGATGTCGCGCGCTGCTGTGACCGGGTCCTGCGCGCGGAGGGCGAACTCCTGCGGCTGGTACCGGAGAGCGAGGGGCCGGGTCAGGCGGCCGCGGCACCCGCCGGGTCCGGCCTCCCCTCCGGCCTGGCCGGACCCCGCGACGGATCCCGGGCCGGATCGCGTGACGGATCCCGTGACGGATCCGAGGGCCGGGCACGGTCCGGGCCGCCGGACGGGGCCGGCGGACCGGCCGGTCCGCAGTCGCCGGGCGAGTGCCCCTACCGGGGCCTGCCCGCGTTCACCCCCGAGGACGCGGGGTGGTTCTTCGGCCGGGAGCGCGCCACGTCCGCCCTCGTCGAGCGGCTCTTCGAACGCCTGGGCCACGGCCCGCTGCTGCTCGTCGCCAGGTCGGGCGCCGGCAAGTCCTCGCTGCTCAGCGCCGGTCTGGTACCGGCCCTTCGGCGCGGGGACTTCCCCGTGGCGGGCGCCGACGGCTGGCCGGTCATCCGGTTCACGCCCACCGCGCACCCGCTGCAGGAACTGCTCGACGCCGCCGCCAAGGTGCTGGGGGACGATCTCGGCATCAGTCCGCGGGAGTTGCGCGCCCGTCCGGAGCGGCTGCTCGAAGCCGTGCACCGGCGGTCGGAGGGCGGCCCGCCGCTCCCGGGGGCCGGTCCGGGCGGTCGGCGGCCGCCGACCGTGCGGCCGGTGCTGCTGGTCGACCAGTTCGAGGAGCTGTTCACCCTCTGCTCCGATGAGGAGGAGCGCCGCGCCTTCGTCCGGGTGCTCCGCGCCGTGGCCGTGTCCCGGCCCGCGCGGACCGGGTACGAACCGGCCGCCGTCGTGCTCGGGGTGCGGGCCGACTTCTCCGGGGACTGCCTGGACCTGCCCGGGCTGGCCACCGTCTTCACCGACGGGCTGTTCGTCCTGCCCCCGATGTCCGTGGCCGAACTGCGGGAATCGATCACGCGTCCGGCGGAGCTCGCCGGGCTCGCACTGGAACCCGGGCTGGTCCCGCTCCTCCTGCGGGACGCGGGTGTGCGCGAGGCGGCGGAGCGGGCCGCACCGCCCGGCGCCCCGCGCCCCGGACCGGACGCCTGGCCGGGCGAGACGCCCTCCGCCGCGCTGCCCCTGATGTCCCACGCGCTGATGGCCACCTGGCAGCGGCGCGAGGGCTCCACGCTCACCGTCGCGGGCTACGAGTACGCCGGGGGGATCCAGGGCGCCGTGGCGCGGAGCGCCGAGCGGGTCTTCGCCGGCCTCTACCCGGCCGAACAGCGCACGATCCGGCGGCTGCTGGTGCGGCTGGTCCACATCGCCGACGGCGCGGTGCCCACCCGGCGCCGGGTCAGCCGGGCCGCCCTGCTGGAGGGGCGGCCCGACGCCGAGCGGACCTCTGCCGCCCTCGACGCCTTCGTACGGGCCCGGCTGGTCACCACCGACAGCGCGACCGTGGAGATCACCCACGAGGCCCTGCTGCACGCCTGGCCGCGGCTGCGCGGCTGGATCCACGCCGACCGGGCCGGACTGCTCGTCCACCAGCAGCTGGCCCAGGCCGCAGACGAATGGGTGCGCGAGGGCCGCGACCCCTCCGTCCTCTACCGCGGCGCCCGCCTGGCGACCGCCCGGGCCTGGGCGGACGAGGTCGACGGCGGCAGGCTCGGCCCCCTGGAAGCGGAGTTCCTGCGGGCGAGCCGGGCCGCGCAGGAGAGCCGCCTGTGCCAGGCGAGGCTGCAAGTCCGGCTGCGCCAGCGGATGCTGGCCACGCTCGTCGTCCTGCTCGTCCTGGCGCTGGGCGCCGGCGCGGTGGCGTACCAGCAGCGCTCCGGGGCGCTCGGCCAGGAGCGGACCGCCCGCTCGCAGGCCCTGGCCGCGCGCTCGCTGTCGCTGGCCGCCGGCCAGCCCGAGGCCTCGATGCTGCTCGCCGAGGAGGCGTACCGCGCCGAGGCGACCCCCGAGGCGCGCGGAGCCCTGCTCAGCACCCAGTCCCAGCCGTTCCTGGCCCGGTTGGGCGGGCACGACGGGCCGGTCAACTCGGTGGCCTTCGCCCCGGGCGGCGCGCTCATGGCGACGGCCGGATCCGACGGGCGGGTCCTGCTGCGCCGGGTCGCCGACCGCCGCACGGTCGCGTCCTTCACCGTGCCCGGCCGGGTGCGCACGGTGGCCTTCAGCCCCGACGGGCGGACCCTGGCGGCCGGTTCCACGACCGGTCCGGTCCGGCTCTGGCCCGTCGCCGGGCCGGGCGCCGCCCCCGGTGCGGCGGTGGTGCTGCCCGCGCCCACGGCGGGGGCCAGGGCGCTGGCCTTCGCCCCCGACGGGCGCACGCTGGCCGTCGGCCGCGCCGACGGGAGCGTCCAACTGCTGGACCCGGTCGGCGGACACCGCGAGATCGCGGCCCTGACCGGGCACACCGGGCGGGTCAACTCCCTCGCGTACGCGCCGGACGGCCGTTCGCTCGTGTCGGCCGGCGCCGACGGCACCGTACGGATGTGGGACACGGCGCGGGCCCGCCCGCTCACCGTGCTGGAGGGCCACACCGGAGAGGTGCTGGGCGCGGCCTTCGCCCCGGACGGGCGGACGGTCGCCACCGGCGGGGTCGACCGCACGGTGCGGGTGTGGGACGTCGCCGCGCACACCGTGCTCGCCACCCTCACCGGGCACAGCGACGACGTCAACGCCGTCGCCTACACGCCGGACGGCACGACGGTCATCAGCGCGGGCGGCGACGGCACCACCCGGTTGTGGGACGTGCGGGGCGGGCGGCTCACCGCGACCCTCGCCGGGCACACGGACTACGTGCTCGCCGTCGCGGTGGACCCCGCCGGGTCGGTGCTGGCCACCGCCGCCTTCGACCAGTCCGTCGTGCTGTGGGACCTGCGGGGGCCGGTGCTGACGGCCCGTCCGTTCACCGAGGTCTGGCACGCCGCCTACAGCCCGGACGGCAAGACGCTGGCCACGGCCGACGCCGATCACACCGTGCTGGTGTGGGACGTGGCCGCGCGACGGGTCCGGGCCACCCTCACCGGACACGCCGAGACCGTGTTCTCGGTGGCCTTCGCCCCGGACGGGCGCACCCTCGCCTCAGCGGGCGCCGACGGCACCGTACGCCTCTGGGACACCGCCACCCGCACCCCGCTCACCACCCTCACCGGACACGCCGGGACCGTGTTCTCGGTGGCCTTCGCCCCGGACGGGCGCACCCTCGCCTCGGCCGGCGCCGACGGCACCGTACGCCTCTGGGACACCGCCACCCGCACCCCGCTCACCACCCTCACCGGACACACGGACTTCGCCAACGACGTGGACTTCAGCCCGGACGGGCGGACCCTGGCCAGCGCCGGGGACGATCTGACCGTGCGGCTGTGGGACGTGGCCGGGCGCCGTCCGCTCGGCGTGCTCACCGGACACGCGGGCGCGGTACGGGCCGTCGCGTTCGGCCCGGACGGGCACACGCTGGCGAGCAGTGGCAACGACGGGACGGTCCGGCTCTGGGACACGGGCCGGCGCCGGGTCACCGCCGTGCTCACCGGCCACACCGGCTCCGCGCGGGGCATCGCCTTCTCCCCCGACGGGCGGACCCTGGCCAGTAGCGGCAACGACCGTACGGTGCGGCTGTGGGACGTGCCCGGACACCGGCTCCGGGCCGCCCTCTCCGGCCATACGAACGCGGTCTGGGGCGTCGCCTTCTCCCCGGACGGGCGGACGGTCGCGAGCAGCAGCAACGACGGCACCGTACGGCTGTGGAATCCGGACCCGGGGGCGCGGCTCGCGGACATCTGCCGTGTGCGGGGCGGCATAGGACCACGGGAGCGGCAGGCCCTGGCACCGGGTCTGCCGGTGCGCGCGGCCCGCGACTGCGCGGCTTAGGCCGCTGGTCGGAGAGGGTTTCCCGGGGGTTTCCCGTTGCCCGTCCGGGTGGTGCTTCGCCCGGCTCTCGACGCGGCGCGGCGGCGGCCGCCAGGCTGTTCTCCGGACGGGGCGCCGGCACGTGCCAAGTCCCGCGCGGACGGCGGCGCTTCGCCGTGCCATGAGAAATCGAGGTCTCCCCATGCTCCACCGAACCGGCCACAGCCGGACCCTGCTCGTCGGAACGCTCCTCGCGCTCCTCGCCGTTCTCCTGTGCACCCCCGCCACCCCGGCGACCGCCGAAGGGGCGTGCCGGGTCCTGGCGCCGGGCGCCTCGGCCGCTGCCGAGCGGGCCGTCGGCGCCGCCTGCGAGCAGGTGGGAAAGGGGGTCTGGTACACGTGGGGCGGCGGGCACGGCCCGCAGCCCGGTGCCACGTACGGGCAGGTGGACCCCACCGATCCGGCCAGCGAACACGATCCCGAACGGCTGGGCTTCGACTGCTCGGGACTCGTCCGCCATGCCTACGCCCAGGCCACCGGCTCGGACCCGCTCGACGGGGTGGCCAGCGCGCAGTACTACACGCACCGCGCGGCCGGGCGCTTCACCGCCGCCCAGGGCCTGGCGCCGCTGCTCCCCGGCGACCTGCTGGTGTGGGGGACCTCCCGGCACCTGCACCACATCGCCCTGTACCTGGGTGCGGGCAAGATGGTGGAGGCCAAGCAGTCGGGCACCAAGCTGATGGTCAGTGACGTACGGCTGACGGCCGGCTACCACGGCGCGGTGCGCGTGGACACGGGGCCGGTGAGCGGGCACGTCTTCCGCACCTGGGGCAGCGGCGTCTGGACCAAGTCCGAGCCCGCCTCGGCGGCCGCGCGGGTCTACGCCCTGCCCGGGCCGACGACGGTCCGCGTCGAGTGCCAGAAGCACGCCGAACAGGTGACCTCGGACGGCCACACCAATGACGCCTGGTCCTATCTTCCCGACTACAAGGCCTGGATGACGAACATTTACGTCCAGGGACCGGCTTGGCTGGAAAGTGTCCCCACCTGCCCATGATCATCCGTAAGGTCTGAGGAAACCCCGCAAGCCCGATCCGAGGAGCAACGTGCGTCCGTCCCCCTCCCCTTCCCTCCAGCGTCGCCTGGCCGTCAGCGCCGCCCTGCTCGCCGTCGTGGCCGGCGGCCTGCTGCCGGCCACCGCCGCGCAGGCGGCGCCCGTCACGCAGTCCGGGCCGCTGTCCGGGCCGCTGTCCGCCGGCCAGGTGGCGCCCGTCACGCCCGATCTGGACGCGCTGACGCAGGCGTTGCGCAACACCACGGCGGCCGGGGCGCCGGGCGCGATGGCCCGCTTCACCGGCCCGGGCGGCGTCCAGAGCAGGGTGGAAGGCGTCCGCGACCGCGCCACGGGCGCGGCGATGGACCCGCAGGCCCGCTTCCGGATCGGCAGCGTCACCAAGACCTTCTCCACCGTCGTCCTGCTCCAGCTCGTCGACGAGGGGAAGATCAAGCTCGACCAGCCGGTCAACAGCTACCTGCCGGGCCTGCTGCCCGACGACCGCATCACCGTGCGCCACCTGCTCACCCACCGCAGCGGCCTGGCGGACTACACGAACGTCATGTTCGAGCACACCGTGCCCGGCTTCGAGTCCGTCCGGAACAAGGTGTTCACCTACCGGGAGCTCGTCGGCCTCTCCCTCGCCGAGCCGAGGACCACCGAGCCCGGCGTCGCGTACAAGTACTCGAACACCAACTTCGTCGTGGTGGGGATGCTGATCGAGAAGGCCACGGGGAAGCCGGTGGCCAAGGAGTACGAACGGCGCATCATCAAGCCCCTCAAGCTGAAGAACACCTCGTACGTCCACCCGTCCACGGCCATCAAGGGCCTGCACGCCAACGGCTACCTCCACCCGGACGAGGCCGGCGCCCCGCTGGTCGACTCGACCGAACAGACCGTGTCCTGGGCCCAGTCCGCGGGTGCGATGATCTCGAACGCGGCCGACCTCAGCACCTTCATGTCCTCCCTGCTCCGCGGGAAGCTGCTGCGCCCCGACACCCTGGACGCCATGCTCACCATGACCCCGACCGACGCCACGAACACCCGGTTCTACGGGCTGGGCCTGCGCCGGTACGACCTCTCCTGCGGAACGCAGGTGTACGGCCACACCGGCACCGTGCAGGGCTTCTACACCTACGCCTTCACCACCCGCGACGGCAGCCGCGCCCTCTCCTCGATGGCGAACACCTCCAACCGGGGCCAGGCCAACACCGCCCTCGGCGGAACCCTGGAAGCGGCCTTCTGCGGCAAGGCGCCCGCCGCCGGCCCGGCCGCCGGCGCGGCCTCGGCACGCGGCTTCGCGTTCGCCCCGGCCGCGGCGGAGGCGGACCTCCCGGAGCGCGGCTGACGGCTGTTCCCGGACACGGGCGTCTCCCGCCCCTTGGCGTGGGGGCGGGAGACGGGAAAGCTGAACTCCGCATTCCCACACGGGTGTTGTCCCGTGTGACCGATGAGGAGGACACGATGGCCGACGCACCGCCCGTGAAGCGTTCCCGAAGGGGGCCGGGCCGGCGGGCCCGCAGGATGCTCGCCGTCACGGCGGGGGCCGCGGCGCTGGTCCTCGCCGTCCCGGCGACCGCGTACGCGGCGCCGCCCCCGGCCCTGCCCGCCAACGCGGACGGGCTGGAACAGACCTTCCAGCCCGCCTACGACTACGACCGCGACGGCTGCTACTCCAGCCCCGCCATCGGGCCGGACGGGACCATCAACGGGGGCCTGAAGATGGGCGGCGACGTCAACGGCAGCTGCCGCGACCTCTCCGACCTGAACAACACCAACGGCTACTCCCGAGCGAAGTGCAACAACGGCTGGTGCGCCGTCATGTACGCGCTCTACTTCGAGAAGGACCAGGTCTCGCTCGGCCCCGGCAGCGCCGGGCACCGGCACGACTGGGAGCACGTGGTGGTGTGGATCCAGAACAACCAGGTCGCCTACGTCTCCACCTCGGAGCACGGCAACTTCAAGGTGCACGCCGCCTCGCAGATCCGTTTCGACGGGACCCACCCGAAGATCGTCTACCACAAGGACGGAATCAGCACGCACTGCTTCCGTGCCGCGAACTCCAACGACGAGCCGCCGGAGAACCACAAGGGGACCTGGCAGTACCCGACGCTGGTCGGCTGGAACGGCTACCCCGCCGGGCTGCGCGACAAGCTCAGCCAGGCCGATTTCGGCAGTGCCCTCCTCGGGATCAAGGACGGGCAGTTCAACGGCCACCTCGCCAAGGCCAAGCCCGCCGGGATCCCGTTCGATCCGCACGCGTGACGGCGGGCGGCCGGCCGCCGGCCCCGGGGGGCCTGGCCCTTATACACATCTGACGCTTCCGACGGTAGTTTTTTTTTTCTGTCACGCTAAGGAAGGCTAACGATGTTTCTGCCTGCTGCGGGGCCTGGGGGATGGGAGTAGGAGACGGGGTGGGGGGCGGGGGTGGGGGTGGGGGTTGCGGCTGGTGTGTTGGAGGCGGGTGATCAGGACGCGGGCGGGTTGGCGGGCTGTGCCGAGTTCGCGCTGGGCTGCGGCCTCCTTCAGGAGCTGATGGGGTTGGTGGCCTCGGGCCTCCGCGTCGGCGAGGAGGGCGGCGAGTGCGGGCCAGCTGGGGTCGGTGAGGATCCGGTCGGCTTGGTCGGGGACGGCGGCGCGTACGTCGTGGGCGAGGGCGCGGCGGGTTTCCTCCCTCGGCTGACGCTGTTCGAGTACGACGAGCGTGGGGGTTAGGGCTTGCTCGGCGGCTGCCTGCAGGTGGTGGAGGGCTTGGCGGGCGGCGTCGGCCTGGTGGGCGTGGCCCTTGGCCTCGTGCCAGCGGCCGGCGATGATCCCGGCCCATAGGAGGGCTGCGATGAGGGCGGCGAGGGCGCTGCCGTCGGGGCCGGTGGCGGTGTGGACGATGTCGCGGGCCGCGTAGCGGATGGCGTGGGCGGCGCGGTCTTCCGCCCGGATCTGAGAGCGTTGGGCGCGTGCGAACGCCCTTGAAGCAGCCTGGAGTTCGGTGCGGAGAGGGGTCGGGGCGTTCTGGGCGGTGGCTTCGAGGAGTTCACCGAGGGCGGTGATGTGTGCCTGGGCGTGGCGGTCGTCGGTGAGGTCGGTGCGGAAGGTGTCGAGGGCTTCGGTGGCCTGGTGCCAGGCGGTGGTGGGCTGGTCGCGGCGGGCGGTGGGGTGTTCTTCCGGCTGGCCGGCTTCGAGGCGGTCACGGAGTTTGGGGAGGGTGAGGTCGGGGGCGATCTTCCCGCCGGGGTGGAAGACCTGTTCGCCGTCCTTGTTGAGGTCGCCGGGACGCCCGGTGGCGTAGCCGAGGAGGTCTCCGGAGGGGCCGCGCCGGGCCTTGACCGCGATGCCGTCGGCTTCGAGGTAGGCGAGGAGCTCCTCGGCCGTGCGGGCGTGGGGGATGGCGGCGCGGATACGGGCCTGGAGCCATTCGCGGCTCGTCTGCTCCCAGCCGAGGCGCTGGGCCTTGTGCATCTCGGCCTGGGTGGGGGCGCGGGTGCCGGTGCGGTCGCCCTTCTTCAGGCGGCGCAGGCCGTAGTCCTCCTCGATCTGCCGGCAGGCGTCGCCGACGCGAATGCCGCTGTCGTGAAGCTTGGGGCGGCGGCCGTCCTCGCGGACGGTGGTGGTGAGGATGTGGATGTGGTCGTCGGCGTGGCGTACGGCAATCCAGCGGCAGGCCAGGTCGTCGCCTTCGGGGGCGATGCCGGCCGCGGCGACGATGCGCTGGGCGATCTCGCCCCACTCGGCGTCGGAGAGGTGGCGGTCTTCGGGGGCTGCGCGGACGGGGCAGTGCCAGACGTGGTCGGTGATCTTCTTGCCGAACTCGCTGTTGCGGAGCCGGACGGGTTCGTCGAGGTAGCGGGCGAGCTGGGTGAGGGTGGCTTTCTCGTCGCGGCCGGGGTCGGGCATGGCGAGCATGGCGAAGCCGGCCACGATGTGCGGGTCGGTGTGCTCGTCGTGCCGGCCGGGGCCATAGAGGTAGGCGAGCAGTCCGCGGGTGTTGGCGCCGGAGGGCTTGATGGCCGCGATCACGACTGTCGGACCTCCTGCGGGTTGGCGGGCTCCCGCAAGGTTTCGGCGATCACCGTGAGCAGGTCGTGGAGCTCGTCGAGACGCTGGCGTATGTCGGGCGGGGTGAGATCGCTGTTCAGGGCGCGGGCGATCTGGTTGATGTTGACGCCGATGCGGTTGCACTGGCGCAGGACCTGGGCACGGAAGACGTGCGTGCGGCGCCGGTCCTCGGATAGGGGCAGGTTGGCGGTGAACCGGCCGTTGATGAAGGCCAGGACGATGTCGGCGGCGAAGCCGGATTCGCCTTTGTAGCCGTGCTCGGCGGCGGCCTCCTGGAGGCGGGGGCGTTCGTTGTCGGTGAAGCGCAGGGGGCCGACGCGGTCGCCGCGCTTGTTGCCGGTGAAGCGGCGGATCGTGGGCTGGACGCTCTTCACCGTCGGCTCGCCAGCGGTGGGCTCGGCGCTGCGTTCGGCGTGGAGGATCTCGCGCTGGACGGCGTGGAGCGTGTCCTGGTCGGGTCCGCCCTCGGACCCGACTTCACGGTCCGGCGCCCCCTGGCGCTGGGCCGTCTCCGCCACCCCCGGGGCGGAGATCCCCGAAGACCGGCCTTGAGTCGGACTCGGGGTACTACTGGCTCCGCCAGGGGCCGTCATTCCGAACGCGCGCCGCCAATGGTCCATCAGCGTAGATGACTTCGAAGGCGGTGAGGGTGTGTCGTCGTTGTGCTGCGGGGCCGGTGTCATGGGTCGTTCTCCTGCGGGGTGAGGTGAGTGGGGTGGTCGCCTCGCGGTCTCGGGGCAGGCGCGTACCGGGGCGTGGCGTGAGCGGCTGGCTGGTCCCCCGGGCGAGGCGTGCGGGGCCCGGTCCCCGCAGCCCTTCGGGGACCGGGCCGCCGCGGACCACCGGGACCAGGGGAATCGGGGACCGTCCCGAACTGGGACCGGAAGGAAATGGGGGACCGCGGGAGAAGGCTCGGGGACCGGACCGGGGACCGTCCCCGTGGACGCGGTGGGGGACCGGTCCCCTCCGGTCCCGGAATCCGATGACCTCACGGTCCCCGATCGGACATGGGACGGTCCCCAGATGGTGGGGACCATCCCGACGGTCCCCACCATCTGGGGATGTCGGGCGGGCAATTGGGTCCGAGTCACCCATAGGCCATCTGACCTGCGGAAAGCGTTCCGGGACGGTCCCAATGTGGGGACGGTCCCCACCCCGATATGGGGACCGTCCCCATGTCCTTCGCCGTTCGGGGATGGTCCCCGTCGCCGGGCGGTCCGGGACCGTCCCCGATCGTCTGGGGACGGTCCCCTCGGCGGGACCGAGGTGTGGATTTGGGGACGGTCCCGCTCCGGTGGGACCGAAACGTCGCGATAGGACGGTCCCCAAGGGTCACCGGGACCGTGGCGGATGGGGGACCGTAGTCGTCAGGCGGCCGGCGGGGGTGTGCGGCGGCGGTCAGGGCCGGTCAGGATGACGCGGGTGGTCATCTCGGCGAGGCGGGAGGCGACGCGGTCCCCGACCGCGCTGCGCAGCTCCGCGGTGGGGAGGTTGGTGGTGATCAGCGTCGGAAGCATCTCGGTGTAGCGGCGGTTGATCAGCCGGTACGTCAGCTCCTCGGTCCACTCGGACTGCTTGGCCGCGCCGAGGTCGTCCAGGATCAGCAGCGGGCATCGGCCGAGTTCCTGGATCTCCCGCTCGGGGTCGTGGTTGGGGCGCGGGCGGAACTGGGCGTGCAGGTCGGCGGAGGTCACCGCCTGCCAGCGGAGCCGGACGCCTGCGCCGAGGAGCGAGCGGACGGCTCCGTAGGCCTGGTGGGTCTTGCCGCTGCCGGTGGGGCCGGCGATCAGCAGAGAAGGCCCGTACGAGATGCCCCGTGTGCCGCCGGGGCCCACACTGCCCATGCCTGCGACCCTCTCGGCCCAGGCGCGCACGGCGGGGTCCGTGGCGGTGGCCTCCCGGTAGCGGGGAGGGATCCGCCGGTCGGCCAGCTCCAGCGCAGTCACCGGATCCGCTACGGGCTGGGCGGGGGCCGCGTCGGGATCGATGCCCTTTGCGGCGAGGATCGCGTTCAGGCGGGCCGCCAGGAGCCCGGCACGCTGGGGTTCACGGGTCGCTGTCGTCACAGGGCACCTCCGTAGGCGGCTTCGGCGTCGGCGGGGTTGGCGTAAGGCCGGTGGGCCTGGTGGCCATTGGGACGCCGCTGTGGCGGGTTCATCGCCTCGTTGACCAGGCTGGGCAGCACACTCGGGTGCAGGGCCTTCTCCCGAAGCCGGACCAGCCCGGCGCGGATGTGGGCGGGGTCGATGGGCTCGGCGAGGAGCTTGCCGACGGCCTTGCCGAGTTGGCCCAGTACGGCGGCGGGCGGCCGGTTGGTGCACGCGGCGGCGTACTCGGCGACGAGTTGGGCGGGGGAGACAGTGTCGGGTGGTGGGGCGCTCGCGCCCCCCAACGGAGTTGATCCTAGATCCACGTTCCTAGGTCCTAGATCCGGACCATGAGGACTCACGGCAGCCTCCAGGAGTCCTCCCAGCATGCTCCGGGAGGGGTCACTGAACCCGGTCTGACCTGCGGATACGTGACTCGGTGAGGGCTCGCGCCGTTGCGGCGAGGGCTCGGCGAGGGGTGCGTGAGCCCGCACGGCCTCCTCACGGAGCCCTCCGTGTGGCGGCAGTGAAACCGCCGGGGCCTGGCCGCCGTCGTGGTGCGGGCACGCCGGGTGGCGGACACCGCTGGGCCGGTTCACCTTCTGGTGCTTGGAGAAGGTGACGATGTGCAGGTACCGCTTGCCATCGGGGCCCTCGTACCGGCAGACGAGCCCTGCCATGTCGAGCTGGTTGAGGTCGTCCTCGACCTCCAGTGCGCCGTGCTCGGGCCGCAGGGACCACAAGGCGCCGGCGATGACGGCGGCCTGGTCGCGGAAGTGCCCGTGGTCGTCGGCCTGGGTGAGCAGGCCGAAGAAGGTCCGCTCGGCGGCGATGCTGACCGCGGCGAGCGACTCCGAGATGAACGCCTCCGGCTTGATGGTGCGGATGCGCGCCATGCCTATCGCCCCGCCTTCGCGCTGTAGGTGGGCGAGGTCCTGCGGACTGGCAGGGGGGCGCGGACGGCCACTTGGGCCGTGCGGTGGGGCACAGATGTTCCTCTCGATCGTCCAGCAGGGAGCAGCAGTTCGGTGGGGGCTTGGAGGTCCGCAGTGCATTTGCATCGGGCCATCAATTCCCGAACCGGGCCGTGACCAACATAGCCACACCAGATTCGGGCAAGTCCAGCGATTCCGGTTACGAAGCAGCACCAGTTGAAATGGTGCACGGGGAATGTCATAACGGTAGGGCCGGATCCCCGGTTGACCAAAAAGCCGGTGTCGAATACGGAGCGGGAAAGATCGCACCGCGAAGGCCTTGACCTCTGGCTCTAGCGCCGTCTATGTTTCCGCCGCTTCCCACGTCAGGCGCATGGCAGCCCATCCAGCCGACCCGTCTGGGTGCATGGTGTCGGATGTCCGAAATTGCCTGGAAGCTGTCGACTGGCAACTTCCTCTGCAAAGTTTTGGACTCCTATTCAGTCCTGCGCGAAAGGCGACAGCGGGGCTTTATACCCCACGATCCCCGGTCACCCAAACCGGGGATTCAGAGTTACAACAGACGCATGCCCAAACACCCCACGGAATCCGCTCCTGCGCGAGTACGGACTGTCGGCGCCATCGAGCGCACGCGTACCGCTCGCGGCCTCGCCCAGCGCGAGCTCGCTGGCCGTGTCACCGTGCTCGGCCGCCCCATGTCGACCACGACGCTGTCCCGCATCGAATGCGTCCGGCGCCGCTGCGACGTCGACGACCTCGTTGCCGTCGCCGTCGCTCTCTGGGTCTCCGTTCGCCCCGATCCCCGCTGCGGTCTTGTAGCAGCACCCCTCGGGCGGTGCCGCGCGGCTTCCTCCGCCTCGGCGCCCTCCCCGGGGGTTCTCCCACTCGCTTCCCCGCTCCTACGGCGCCCGCGAAGCCAGTTGGCCGCTGGCTCTGCCTGCCGAAGGTCCTCACCTGTTCCGCCTGGTGTCTCGCGGTCCGCCAGCCGCTTGCCCGGCGCCTCCATGCCCCTGCCGAAGGAGAAAGTTTGACGTCCCCCTCCCGCGGTACTGCCATCAGACCCACCGTCGCGAAGCCCTGCACCGACCTGCTCGCCTCACGTCTCACCTTCCACGCCCGGGGCCAGAAGGGACGGGCGCCCCGAGAGCGAGTGCTTGCGCGACTGGAGGGTGATGTAGGACGCGACTCTTCCTCGTGGACTACGCACGACGGACCCGACGCCCCGAGGGCTACGCATCCCACCGGTGGATCCCCGTGGCGGCCGAGCGGGTTTGAAGTGATCGAGGAGACCGACTGCCGTCGCAACACCGTCGTGAAGTACGTCGCTTCGAAAGGCCAAGGGACCGGGGACGCAATGCGTGATCTGAGCAGGGCGCGCCGGTACCTCAACCGTGAGATCAACCGTCTGCGGCTGGAGCGGGAGGACAGCCACCCAGCCGGAGCCTAGCCGTGGTCTGTCGCCGCCACTCGAAAACGAACAGGAGCCCCCGCACTCGCGGGGGCTGCTGTTCGTTCGTGCGCCACGCTTCTCTACGCCGGCGACTCCCCGGCGAGTCGCAGCGATGCTTCGATGGCATCGATGACGTCCAGCCCGATCTGGAGCTGCCGCTCATCCAGTTGCTGGCTCGCCACGTGCTGCTGCGTCGGCAGATTGTGGGTGACGACCCCGTGGGCGACATCGTCGGTCAGCTCGACGTGCACGGCCTTGGCCATCCGCCGGACGTCGCCCAGCTGAACCATGAACCCGAACGGCTTGCCGGGGATCGGATCGCGGTAGACCTTGACGGCCACCCGATGTTCTCGGAGGAAGAGCTGCTTGCCCTCGTCGTCCCGCGAGTTCCAGATGTCCGCGAAGGTGCGGCCTGTCAGAGCGAACTTCCCGCGCTGCTCTTCGTACTCGGCGAGCTGGGTGCGAAGCCGCGACAGCTTCGCGGACTGCGAGTTGAGCAGCGACCAGTAGACCTCTTCCTTCTCCGGGGCGTCGTACTTTCCCGCCCCGAAGTCGGCCTTCAGCCGGTCCAGGCGCGCCTGCGTGGCCGTGATGTCGCTGGACGGGTCGTACAGATCGGCTGCCACCTCCCGTGCCTCGGGGAGATGTCCCATGTGCTCCAGGAACACCTTGGTGAGTTCGCCTTCGAGCTCCGCCGAGTCCACGGCCGCGGCGCTCTCACAGGTCCCCTGGACCTTGTGCCGGCTGCACTTGTACCGGGAGTAGTGCCACTCCTTCGCCGGGCGGTCCCCCTTGGCGGGCTTTCGGTTGGTGAAGACGGCCTTCGTCAGCGGGCCGCCACAGGAGCCGCACGAGGCCACTCCGACCAGCATGGCCTGGCTCTTGGTCACCTTGGGCCCGAAGGCGCGGTTGTCCGCCAGTTTCAGGACCACCTTGTTCCATGTGGCAAGGTCAAGAAGGGGAGTGTCCGCGATCATGCGCGGATTGCCGGCGTCGTCCTCGACGATCTCACCCTTGTAGGTGTAGAGCCCGGCGATCTTGGGGTTGAGCATCATGCCCCGGATCGAGGAGTTCGACCATTGGCTCTCCTGCGCCCGCTTGCTGTTGGGCTGGATCCGCGAGAGCCACGTGGGCTCGCCCCGGGTGGCGAGGTCCTTAGAGATGGAGCGCAGGCTCTCGCCGTCCAGGATCTTCTTCGCGATCTCTTGGGCGAGCTCCATGTAGTGGGGGAGTGCTTCGAGTCGCTTCCCCTTGCCCTTGCCCACCTGGACGATCTCGTAGCCGAAGGGCGGGAGGCCAGCCACCCACATGCCGGAGGCGAGGCGGGTCTGCACGGCGTCGAGTGCCCGGGATCGGATCGTGTCCAACTCTCCCTCGGCGAAGACGGCGAGGATCTGGGCGAACATCTTGCCCATGGGGGTGGACATGTCGATCCCCTCCTGGGTCGACACGATGATCTTGCCGTTCTCCTGGCACCACTGGACGATCTCGCTGAAGTGGGCGACCCGGCGACTCAGCCGGTCGATCTTCATGACGCAGAGCGCATCCCAGAGGCCCTTGTGTTCATCGTCGAACCACTTGCCGAGGTCGGGGCGCTTGAAGGGGTGGAGTCCGCCGGACACGTCGGTGTCCGTTGCCCAGGCGACGATTCGAGCGTCCCGCCCCGGCGCCTCCACCCAATGCTGTACGTGCTCCTTCTGGCGGGGTATCGCCGTGGAATCGTCGGTGTCGACGGAGAGCCGCAGGGAACCCAGGACGCGCAGTGTCATGGGATGACCCTAGCGTGAGTTGGTGGATGGTCAAGAAAGAAGACACTGGCGCTCCAGATCGCCCACAACCGTGATGCGCGGGGCCTGCAGGGCGTGATCTTCACGCGCGACGACCGGGCGGGGGAGGGGAAGCTCTCGTCCCGCCTCGGTTTGGTGACGGAGGCGGTGGAGGCGCCGGAGGGCATGGACCTGTACGCGTACCTGGTGGCTCAGTTGTCGAAGGGCGGCAAGGCGGACTACGTGATCGTGGACGAGGCGCAGTTCCTCGCCCCGGACCAGATCGACCAGCTGGCCAGGATCGTCGACGACCTCGGCCTCGACGTGTTCGCCTTCGGCATCACCACGGACTTCCGCACCAAGCTCTTCCCCGGCTCCCAGCGCCTGATCGAGCTGGCGGACCGCCTCGAACAGCTCCAGGTCGAGGCCCTGTGCTGGTGCGGAGCCCGCGCCACCCACAACGCCCGCACGGTGGGCGGCGAAATGGTCGTCGAGGGCGCCCAGGTCGTCGTCGGTGACGTGAACCGCCCCGCGGAGGAGATCGGTTATGAGGTCCTCTGCCGCCGCCACCACCGCAAGCTGATGACGAGCGCCACGGCCCACGCGGGCGCCCTCTCCCCGGACGTCCTCCCGGTCAACCACGCCTGACCGGGATCCCTGTGCCCGGTGTGGCCGTTTTCCGGGAAGGTACACTCCTGGCACACCTCGGACCAGCGGTCACGCGCTTGGAAGGCATGCGTTCCTTCCGTCACCTGCTCATCCTCCGTGGCCGACCTACTGCTCCGTGCCCGGTTCCCCCCTGCCCGCTGGTGCCCCTGGTGCGCGGGTGCCTTCGCCACCACTCCGCGTTGTGCTTTGGCATGTGCAAGTGCTCTGGGCAGGCGTGCCGGCAGCACCCCTGCACGAACACCACGGTCCGCGCGGCGCGGCCGGTCCCCGGACGGGAAGGTCCCCCCGGTGCCGAAAAGCCTCACGTCTCAGCAGCGCACTCCGGCCGATCTGCCTTGAGAATGCCTGCGCCCATCCGGGACCGTCAGTACTGGCGCCAGTAGTTGCGACGTTCGACCTGCCAACCACCGCTCCGTTCACCGAAGCCCTCCTGACCGCAGAGGTCTTCGCCATTGAATCCGCAGACACCAGTCCAGGTCGTCCGGCCGAAGCGACGGCTTTCTGTCACCCTGATTCTCCAAGCCAGGTTCCAGCCTTTGGTGGCAAGGGTGTCCATGGCAGCCGCCGCCAGCAGCAAGGCCGGAGGTCCGTGGCGGTCGATGCCCGGGTCGTGGAGGACTGGCTGGAGTTCCCCGGGAAGATGAAAGTCGAGGTGCCGGCCGCTCCAACGGAGGTCCAATAGGTCGGCCAGCGCCCGTGATGGAACCGCCCGGTTCTCCGGCTTGCCCTTGGCACCGTCCGGCAGGCGTACGAGGTAGGCATCCTCGTATTCCGCCGTGCTGGGGGACGTGGCTTCACCGCCAGATGAGGATCCTGTGGTAGCTCCTGGTCGCCGGAAGTACTCCGCGAGGTACATCTGCAGTGGCAATCGCTCGCTCAGATGCGGTGACTCCCCGGTACCCAGCACGGTCGCGATGGCGCCCGCCCGCATGTCGCTCCGCACAAGGACTGTCTCCACCTCCACATGGACATGCCCCTGGCCGGTACCCGGTCTGGCGGGCGCCGACGAGCCCCCGTCCAGTCGCAGAACGGTGTACGGGTCGGTGACGAGAACCGGCAGTTGGCCTCCTCTCTCCGCGTCGTCAGGCCGGTCAAGGTTGTATTCGGCGCGCAGCACATACCAGGCCGCCCCCTCGGGGTCTTGCACCATCGCAAACCGGGGTGGCTGCAAGCCTCTCAGCACATCGGCGATGTCACCCTCGCCCACTGGGGCACACCACCAGGAGTCGGACCGCCGACTCAGGTGGGCCGAGGACGTCGGCCACCCGGGTGGGACGGTCGGGTCGATCCCGTGCCGCCGGTCGAGCACGGAGAGCTCGGACCAAGCGCGCAGCCCGCCCAGGCCGGACTTGGTCGTGCCGTGCCATTCCTCCAGGACGGTCTCGAGGACCTTCTGCTGCTGGGCGTAGGCAGGCCACTCCTCAAGCCGATAGCCCGTCCGGCGGCGCATCTTCACCTCAAGCCGCCTCGGCTTGAGAATCCGAGACCGCTGGACCAGCCACCGATAGCGCCTTGGATGGCTGTCGGTCTTCTCGACCATCGACCCGAAGTAGCTCTCGCACCGCTCCAGCTTTCGCCGGGAGACCGGCAGCGGAGGAGCCCATGGCAGTCCGACCCTGGGCTCCTCGCACGGCAGGGCAGACGACGGCCAGAGCAACGTCCGCAAGCTGGAGATCGTCTGTTGGATGCCTCTGTGTGCCCTGAACTGGTCACGCATTACGACGGCGTTCCACTGCTCCACTGGAACTGCCTCACAGCCCAGCAAGAGGGCACCGTAAGCGGCCAGCCAACTCGCTTCGGCAATATACGAGTCGTGGTGCTTCCCGAAGATTTCCACCTGTTCGATCGCCGCCCCGGGAACTTCCCGCCAGATCTGCGCCACTGTGCGCACGCACTGAGCGCGCAGTGGAGGGCTGGGAACTGCAGCAAGCCACAGCAACACTCTGGTCACATCCGTGGCGTTCTTCCGAACCTCGTCGGCCCCGCAGCCCGCCCATCTGATGAACTGCTGGACCATCGCCATTCCGTCGCGATCTTCCAAGAGGTGCAGCATCGGAACGATGAAACGGCTTGCCAACTGGTGTTTCTTCAGCCCGCGAAGCTCATGGTGCAGGAAGCCGGCACCAGCTTGATGTTTCCGGCAGGCCGAGTTCACCAGCACTGTGTACCAGACCCACGGTGCCAGCTTGGGGTCAGACGTATGACGCCTCAGGAAACGGAGTGATTGGCGCGTGACCTGATCACGATGCCTGCCTTCGAGAGAATCCAGAACAGCCATGACGGCTGCCGATGGCAATCGCTTCGGCAGGAAGTGCGGGAGCTCCTTCTTCGGGTGGGTGTAGGGCACCACGCCAGCCAGAGCCGACAGCAATCGGTGGGCCCGATTGGCGGTTTCATCAGGGCCGGACAGATCTCTCACCAGGGAAGCCAGGTGACGCCGGCGCTCGGGTCCGACCATCAGGTTGCGGGCCCACACGTGCTCGGCGAACCTCTGTACAGCGAACCCGATCCGCTGATTCTGTGGATCCGACGCCAATACACCCGCCTGGAAGAGCCATTCCAGGAGCTGTACGGGCTCTCCCAATTCAGGCGCGCTGCGCAGAGCCGCACATGCCGAGCCGTGGTCGAGGGAATCTTGCAGACCCAGACGCTCGCCGAGGAGTGCACAGGCCCGGCTCACCAACGGTTGGCCGGCGGCGGACGGCCGACCATGGAGGTACCGGAAGTAGTCCTTGTCGAGGTTCTTCAGCCATCGCTCGAAGAGGTCGCCGATGCTGGGCACTGGCACTGGCACGGGTGCATCGCCATCCACTCCGTCACGCTCGTGATCCAGGCACCAGGCGAGCACGGTGAGCATCAACGGTCGGCGCAGTTCGGCGACATCGGGTGGAAGAACCAGCGCGGGCACCTGGTAGACATCCCGCAGGACCTCCCAGGCCTTCTCCGGGTCCGCCACACCGCTCGCCCAGTGGATCCCGTAGCGCCCGACCGCACCTTCGTCCTGTGACATGCGCCGGTCCAGGCGGGTGGATGCCACGAGCAAGACCTTGGGGAACTCCCTCAGCAATACCGTCAGGGACGCGAACCCGTCCAGCTCATGACCGCGCAGAGTGGCAACATCGTTGAGGGCATCGATCACCAGCGTGGCATTCTTCCCGCTGGCACGGGCATGCCCTTGAAGCGCCGCGAGCAGGTTCCGAACGGGACCACTCCGACCACCCGGCGTAGCCGCGCCGGCGATTTCCTCCTCCCACTGCTCGCCGCCGAGTTCCCGACCGCTGACGAACGCCACCGGGGCCCCGGCTTCGACCCGGGCCTCCGCCCAGGCCCCGAGGCCGTAGGACTTGCCGGTGCCCCACCCTCCGGCAATCAGCAGAGCACCAGTCGCTCGGGTGAGCAGGGAAGCGTCGATACCGATACCAGCCAGCTGGCGCTGGCATGCGTGCAGTTCCTGCAATGCGGAGAACAGCCTCCGCTCAGCAGAGACGTGGTCGACAGGCAAATCGTCACGCGGCCCTGATGCTTCGAACGCTGCACACAGCTCACGGATTACGACTCCCATGGCCTCCGCCACTGAGGCCGCCTGATGCAGAACCGGCGTGATGGTGCTGCCATAGTCCCTCGCGGACTCGGGCGGCACGTCTTCGAGCATGGTGGCCAGCTCCTCGACCCCCAGAAGGCACGCCGCGCGGTCACGCTCCTGGCTACGCCACACCGCGAGGGCTGATTCGACCCGCTTGGCCGTTGGCTGTCGAAATCCTTCGGCAGGCGGATCCCAGCCGACCCAGGGCTGCAGGGCT
The DNA here is from genome assembly GCF_003287915.1 of Streptomyces sp. ICC4. NCBI lineage: Bacteria > Bacillati > Actinomycetota > Actinomycetes > Kitasatosporales > Streptomycetaceae > Streptomyces > Streptomyces sp. ICC4. Next base: position 3,285,669 of record NZ_CP030286.1, read on the forward strand.
TCGGCCGCCGACCGGGTGCGAGCCGCAACTGTCCCGGGGGAGGTTAACTCGTCGAGGACATCGCTGAGCGGAGTGTGCAGCCACGGAGTCTGCAGCCCATCGGCGTCGGTGCCCGGGCGGATGCTGCGCGCCGTAGCCAGCGCCTTGCGATCGAGGTCGACGCGGTGAGCAATCTGATCCCCGGCGGAGGGTGGTTCGGACTCGGCAAGCAGTTGTCCGACGACACGTGCACCGTCGGTGTGAATGTGCAACTCGCCCACGTTTCCGGCCTGCACGACCGGATGGTGGAACTCCCCGCCTTCGATGCGATTCGACACCCACCCGATTCTGCCGGAGGCCAGTGGCCCAGAGGCGTCCTTCCGGCAAGAGAGGTGGGCAGTCAACCGGTCAGCGTTCCAGTCCCATGACGTCCTCGAACCTTCCGCCGGCGTACCAACGGCGGAAGCCCAACAGGGAGATGAGTAGCCCTACTCAGTACGAACGTTGAACGTGATGTTGGAAAAGTCCCGTCCCTGGAACACCTTGCCCTGGGTTCCCCCACTGATGTGGTTGTGGACCTCGCCGCCTGAGTTCACGGCCTGCGTCCGCTGCCACCATTCTTCGAGAAGGCCTCGGAACTCGGCGTCCAGCGCCGCCCGCACGCCCAAGGCAGTTGCCAGCGCCTGCGCTCGCATCGGATCGGCGGGATCCGCTTCCAGCGAGGCGAGCTCCAGCTGGCTTGAACTCACGCCAGGGAGCGTCTCTTCGGACTCCCCGCGCCGGAAGGGGCGCCGGACGAGTGCAGTGAGTCCTTGCCACGCATGACGGCCGGCTTCCCCGCCGACCCCTCCAGCCAGTGCTGCAAGGGCGGCCGCCGTAATCGGATCCATGGTTACGCTCCCTGAGTCGTCGTCTGTGCCCACCATAGGAGCGTCGAGGTCCAGGCGTAGCGATTTCGAACGAGGCCCACGGCGTGCTTGGGTATGCCGGTGGGAAGGCCTCATCCCGGCGGTCTCATTTCCGGCCAAGGAGGCCTGCAGCAGGTGTCGTGATTCAGTGGTCCTCCCACCCATCCCGCCTTGCGGAACGTACCGTTGGGGGATGGCTGAGGAGACGTACAACAGGCTGGACGGGCGTGCCGAGGTGGTCGTTCAGGCCGGCCGTATCGGTGAATTGCATCAGCACCTGCACGGGGCGATGCCTCCGGCTCAGCCAGTGCCCTTTCAGCTGCCGCCCGCAATCGTGCACTTCGAGAACCGGCAGGCCGAACAGGAACGGATTGCTCTGGCCGCCGAGAGCCACTCAGGCCATGCCGGTCCGTTGGTCGTCGGGTTGACCGGGATCGGCGGGATTGGCAAGACCGCCCTGGGGTTCCACGTGGCCCGTCAACTCAGCGAGAGGTATCCGGACGGGATCCTGTACGTAGATCTGGACGACCTGCGCCGGGATGGAGCGGTGGAGGTGGCGGACGCCGTCGCGGAGTTGCTGAGCGGGCTTGGGGTCGCGCCGGAGTGGTTGGAGCGGTCCTTCGCGGGCCGCTCGAAGCAGTACTGGACACGTACCCGGGACAAGCGGCTCATCGTGGTCGTCGACAACGCGCGGTACGGAGCGGAAGCCGTCCCGCTCCTTCCGGCGTCCGCCGGGAGTCTCGTCATCGTGAACAGCCAAGGTTCGCTGTATGACCTCCACGGTGTTGCGGCGGTCGAGGTGCCCGTCGACTTCCTGGCGGTGGACGATGCTGTCCGGCTGCTCGGGCGCGTCGTGGACGATCCCCGGCTATCGGCGGAGCCGGAGGCTGTTGCGGAGTTGGCCCGCGGCTGCGGGGGGCTGCCGGCCGCGCTCCACGTGGCAGGCCAGTGGGTCCGCAAGTACCGCCGACGCAGCCTGTCCCGGCTGGTCGCCGAGCTGACCGCGGAGCTGTACGAGAGGGGCATCCCCATGGTGGAGGCGGTGTGGGACGCCGCGTACACAGGGCTCGGACCGGAGGCCGCACGGCTCTACTGCCTGCTGTCGCAGTTTCCCGCCCCGGCCGTCACCGCTCCGGCTGCCGCGGCGATCCTCAGTGGTGGACTGGCGTCGGCCGAGGACGCGCTGGAGGAGTTGGAGTCGGCCGGCCTCCTGGAGAACCGGGCCGAGGGATACCGGATGCACGACCTGCTGCGCGGGCATGCCGACCGCCGTGCACGCCAGGCCGACCCCGAAGGAGCGGACCGTACCGAGGCACTCCACAGACTCATTCGTTGGTATCGGCGCCAGTCGGCGCGGGCAGACCTGCTGAGCGCCGGCCCCCGCATGACCTTCGCCGACCTGCCCGGTCCACTGGGCGGGGACGTACCCGACATCGAGTTCGCCGGCAAGACGGCGGCTCTGAGGTGGCTGGAGTCGCAGCGGCTCGCTCTGTTTGCCTGTGTCCGGCTCGCCTTCGAGGCAGAGCTGTATGAGGATGCCTGGGCCTTGTGCGAACCCCTGTGGACCCACTTCCTCGACCACCCGCACTATGCGGACGTGACAGATGCCTTCCGCATCGGAGTGGCCGCTGCCGATCGCCTGGAATGCCTGCCGGCGATGGTCCGGATGCGGTGCCAGCTGGCCAGGCCGCTGTGGGAGCAAGAGCGTTACGGCGAGGCCGAGGCACACCTGCGGCAGGCGCTGAGTGCCTCCGAGGCACTGGGTGAATCCACTCGGGACCGGAAGCTGAAGGCGTCGGCCGTTGAGTTTCGGGGCCTGTTGAAGTCCGCTAGAGGAGATTGGGCGGGAGCCGCCTCGGACTTCGAGGCGGCCAGAGGAGTGCACGTGGAGATCGGCAACGCGTACGGAGTCCTGCTCCAGACCTACTTGCTGGGCCGCACGGCGCTGCGCCAGGGCGAGCAGGGACAGGCGGTCGCCCTCCTGAGCGAGGCCCACAGCATGGCGCGGGAGCAAGAACGGGAGCGGATGACGGCGCGGACCGGATTCGAACTCGGCTGTGCGCTGAGGCGCGCAGGCCGGGCGGCAGAAGCGGCCGGTCTGGTGCAGGCCGCACTGGACAGCGCCCGTCAGCGAGGATCCACGGCCGATGAGGTGCGCGTCCTGGAGGAACTGGCCGCCCTTGCGGACGAGCTGGGTGAGGTCACGGACGCGGAGCAGCACCGGACCGCGGCGCGGCTGCTGGCTGCGCGCTCCGGCGCAGTACCGAGCGACGATCAGAGCTCGTAACCGAGGTCTGCCTCGTCAGCCGGGCCCAGGCGGATACGGACACTGAATGGGCCTGTGTCGCAGACGAGCGACACTGGAGGTGTCCACCGCTCGTTGGCGCCCAGCCATGAGTGGACCGCTGAGACCACGGCCGCCGGATCGCAGCGCAGGACACGTCCGGAGGCCCTGCACGGCTCGATCCGGACACTGAGCAGTCCCGCCGAGCGGTGCCTGATCAGGCACCGCTCGGGGGTGAGGATTGCGGCTGCGGTCCGGCAGCCGGGAGCGTCGTCCAGAGCACGAGAGGTCCAGCCTGCCGCTGTCCAGGCGCTGGTGTGTGGAGCGGGGGAGACGGATCGGGCTCGGCACCACAGCACCGACGCGCTTTGCAAGTGGCGCTGATCGGCCTCCGGATGCTCGGCCGCCAGATGGTGCACAGCCTCGGAGGTGGACGGGGGGAACCGCGAGATGGTGATCTGGTTCCCGGATACGTCGGCCCGTACCGAGAAGGCGGCAGGTCGTGGCGGCACGACTACTGGCCGGGGGAGGGGGTGCGGCGCCACCGGAATGGAGGGCGGCCGCAGTCCCAGCAGTCGATAGAGCTCGCGGCGGAGCCGCGGCAGGGCTTGACCCTGGTGGGCGAAAGCAGCGCTTGCGAGGCCGCCGGCGTCGTGGGTCGCGGCAGCCAGGAGAGCACCCGGCAGCTCGGCGGCTTCGGAAAGCCTGGGCGCCCGCGCGAGTACCTCCGCCATGGGGCTGCCTGGGATCAGCTCGCTCCCGCCGTCGTACGCGCCGATGATCGCGAGGCCCAGAGCGGCCGCGTAGAGGGCGGTGGAGCCGTGGTCGGTCACCACGGCATCGGCCGCGACCAGAAGGGCGGCCCATTCCTCGTACGGACCGGCCAACACCAGGCCCGCTGCCAGGGCGGGAGAGAGCTGGCGGGAGAGGTCGAACGAGCCCGTCCGGCTGTACTCGTTGGGATGGAGGATCAACGCGATCTGGTACGCGTCGTGGGGGAGCAGGCCGATGAGTTCGCCCGGCAACTCCGGCCGCTGGGCGAGCAGGGATTCAGGCCCCCACGTGGATGTGAGGGCGATGAGGCGTCGCCTGCCCGTGCCGAGGGCGGAACGGTAGCTCTCCCGGTGGGCGAGCGAGCCGAGCAGCCGATCCAGGGTGGGGTCGCCTACCACCGTCGCCTGAGCGGCGGCGGGAGGGCAGTACTCGGTGAGGCGGGCGAGTTGGTCGCCGTGCGCCAGCGCATGGAGGTCGGCCCAGGGTTCCCCGTGGGCGAGCAGGTAATGCGGATCGAGGCCGGACGGGAGCTGCGGTGAACCGTCGCCACTGACCGCTTTATTGAAGCCGGCGCCGTGCGGCAGTACTACCCGGGGCCCGGACAGCGCCCGCAGCGGTCCCTTCGGGCTGGCGGTCAGGATCAGGTCGTGCTCGCGGCCATGAGCTTCGTCCCAGGTGAGGGTTCGGGCGCCGGAGAGTTCCAATGCCGCGAGGGCGCCCACGTCGAACGCAGATCCCGGTACCAGGGTGAACCTGACGGCGATGCGTTCGTCACCATCGAAGACGGGCAGTACGTCGAGAAGTCGGTGCAAGGCCCCCGCGGACCGAACGGCGACGAGGACTGCCCGCTGCCCGCTGCCCGCTGCCCGCTGATCATCAATTCTAGCTGAAAAGCCACTAAGGGGAACGTTGTTCCTGGAGGACGGGGCGAAATCGTCAAGGGCCTCTGGCGGCATACCGTTGATCGTACCGGCGGCGCAACGCCAGGATCCGGCTTCGCTGTGGCCTGCCTGATTAGGTGTGCTGTGTCCCGCGGCCGGCCCAACAGACTGGGGGCGCGGTGCCAGGCGGCCACAATGCCTTCGCGCGAGTTGGTGGATGGTCAAGAAAGAAGACACTGGCGCTCTAGATCGCCCACAACCGTGATGCGCGGGGCCTGCAGGGCGTGATCTTCACTCGTGACGACCGTGCGGGGGAGGGCAAGCTGTCCTCCCGTCTGGGCCTGGTGACGGAGGCGGTGGAGGCGCCGGAGGGCATGGACCTGTACGCGTACGTGGTCGCCCAGCTCTCCAAGGGCGGCAAGGCGGACTATGTGATCGTGGACGAGGCCCAGTTCCTGGCCCCCGAGCAGATCGACCAGCTGGCCCGGATCGTGGACGACCTGGACATGGACGTCTTCGCCTTCGGCATCACCACGGACTTCCGTACGAAGCTGTTCCCCGGCTCGCAGCGCCTGATCGAGCTGGCGGACCGCCTGGAGCAGCTCCAGGTGGAGGCCCTGTGCTGGTGCGGCGCCCGTGCCACGCACAACGCCCGCACGATAGACGGCGAGATGGTGGTCGAGGGCGCCCAGGTGGTGGTCGGCGACGTGAACCGTCCGGCGGAGGAGATCGGCTACGAGGTCCTCTGCCGCCGCCACCACCGCAAGCGCATGACCTCGGCCGCGGCTCACGCCGGAGCCCTCTCCCCGGACGTCCTCCCGGTCAACCACGCCTGACGGCCTTCCCTGCGGGCCTGCGGGCCTGTGGCGGCCCTGGGGCGGGGGGCGAAGGGCGGTCGTGCGAAAGGCTGTTCGTCAGCGCGGGGCGGACCGAGACGCACGTCCGGGTGGTACTTGCCCGCGCGGGCGCATTCTGGCGGTCCGGGCCGGGGAGGGCCGCAAGAGTTGGGCCATGATCATGGATCCCGACGCCAACTCCGCATCCCCCGAAGCTCCGGCGCCCTCCCGCCGGCCCTCCCGCCGTACCGTCATCGTCGGCGCCGCCGCCGTCGCCGGAGCCGGCGGGCTGGCGGGCGCCGTCACCTCCGCCGAGACCTCGCAGGCCGTCCCCGGCGCCGCGGTCGCCGACTGGGACGCCTGCCTGACGATCGCCCGGGCCATCCTCGTACGGGACGGCGAGGACCAGCCGCTGGTCCCGCGCTACGCCGACATCCTGCTGAAGAACGGCCTGCCCCGCTCGCGCCGTCCCGGCAAGAAGGTGCTGATCGTCGGCGCCGGGCCGGCCGGCCTGACCGCCGCCCATCTCCTGCGCGAGGCCGGCCACCAGGTCACCGTCATCGAGGCCAACGCCAACCGGGTGGGCGGCCGGATCAAGACCTTCCGCACCGGCGGCCACGAGAACGCCGCCCAGCCCTTCGCCGACCCGAAGCAGTACGCCGAGGCCGGCGCGATGCGCATCCCCGACAGCCACCCGCTGGTCACCGGGCTGATGGACGGCCTCGGCCTCAAGCGCCGCCGCTTCCACCTGGTCGACGTGGACGGGGCCGGCCGCCCCGCGTACCGCACGTGGATCCACGTCAACGGCATCCGGGTCCGCCGCGCCGACTACGCGCGCGCCCCGCAGGCGCTCAACCGTTCCTTCGGAGTGTCGAAGGCGTACGAGTCCGTATCCTCCTCGCAGATCGTCCGCGACGCCTTCGCCCCCGTGCGGGGGGAGATCGAGGGCAAGAAGGACAAGGAACTCGTCGAGGGCTGGGCGCGCGTCATCCAGCGCTACGGCCACATGTCGATGTACCGCTTCCTGACGGAGGAGGCCAAGCTCGACGAGCGGACCATCGACCTGATCGGCACCGTCGAGAACCTCACCTCCCGCCTGCACCTCGCCTTCGTACACAGCTTCATCGGCGCCTCGCTGATCAGCCCCGACACCGCCTTCTACGAACTGCCCGACGGCACCGCCACCCTGGCCGACGCGATGTACGCCCGGGTCAAGGACCTCGTACGGCTCGACCGCCGTGCCACCCGCATCACCCACGGCGAGGGCACGGTCAGCGTCGAAACCGTCTCCGAGGGCCGCGGCGGCAGCCCCGTGCGGCGCGAGACCTTCACCGCCGACACCGCCATCATCACCGTCCCCTTCTCCGGGCTGCGCCACATCCCCGTCAGCCCGGCGCTCTCGTACGGCAAGCGGCGCGCGGTCACCGAGCTGCACTACGACGCCGCCACGAAGGTGCTGCTCGAATTCAGCCGCCGCTGGTGGGAGTTCGACGAGGCCGACTGGAAGCGCGAGCTGGAGGCCGTACAGCCCGGGCTGTACCGGAAGTACCAGACCGGGCAGAGCCCGGCGAACGGGACCCTGCTGGGCGCCCACTCCTCCGTACCCGGGGGCCACATCTCCGCGGGCCAGCGCTCCCACTACGCCGCCAGCCGGGTGGTCACCCGAGACCAGCCCGAGGCGGCCGGCGTCATCGGCGGCGGGTCGGCCACCGACAACCCCAACCGGTTCATGTTCCAGCCCTCCTACCCCGTCGAAGGCAGCGCGGGCGGCGTCATCCTCGCCTCCTACAGCTGGTCGGACGACGCCCTGAAGTGGGACTCCCTGGACGACGAGGAGCGCTACCCGCGCGCCCTCGCCGGCGTCCAGGAGGTGTTCGGGCAGCGCATCGAGGTGTTCTACACGGGCGTCGGCCGCACCCAGTCCTGGATGCGCGACCCGTACGCCTACGGTGAGGCGTCCGTGCTGCTGCCGGGCCAGCACACCGAGCTCTTCCCCCATGTCCGAAGCGCCGAGGGGGCTCTGCACTTCGCCGGGTGCCACACCTCCATCAAGCCCGCCTGGATCGAGGGAGCCCTGGAATCCGCGGTGCGGACCGCCCTGGAAGTCCACACGGCGTAGCGGCCGTCAGCTCTCGGCGAGCACGATCAGCCAGTCCTCCTCGCAGAACCGGACCCGCTGCCGCTTGTCGGGATTGATCCGCACCCCGAAGTCGGGGCCCGTGGAGCCACGAGCGCGCAGCCGGTAGCCGACCGCGCACTCGCGGCGCCGCCGCGCCGATTCGACGACGGTGGCGAAGGAGACCTCGGCGCCGGCCCGGACGTAGTCCGCGGCCGGCCTGAGGTGGAACTCGTGGCCCTCCGCTTTGAACAACTCCTCGAAGACCTCCGCGAGATACGGACTCTCCGAGATCTGGGTCATCAGCAGGCTGATCAGCCTGCCGCTCACGATGAAGTCGGCGCCGTCCCGGGCGGGCGCGAGGAGCCGGTTGCCGTCGTCGGACATCTCGGTGGTGAGCGCGAGTTCCACCTGTGCGCACTCCCCGATGGCCCGCAGGTGCAGCAGGGCGACCAGTGTCCTGTCGTCGGCCCGGGCCTGCGGATCCGTCGCCGTGGCGAGGGGGGCGATGGGCGAGTCCGGAGCCGGGGGCACGGGATCCGCCTCACCGAGCACGATCACGCTGTCGTACGAGGGCACGTCCAGCTTGGCCAGGGTGAGCGGATCGGTGATGTCGCCGTCGTGGAAGGAGACTTCGAGGCGGGACCACGAGGCGGGGACGGCCCGGCCGCCGGGCGTGGCCGCGTACTCGCCGAGCGCCACGACGTCGAGGGTGGTTCCCGGGCTCACGTACTGGTCGAGCTGCTCGATGACGAGCCGGGCGCGGCGGTTCCAGCCGAGCATGAGGAGGCGCTCGGGCCGGGCGGTCCAGCCCCCGGCCGTCACGATCGCGGCCTCCTCGACATGGGAGGCGACGTCCTCCCGCACGGCCGTGTCGTCGTCCCGGGAGATGACGATGATCCGGTCGGCCGGGCCGATCACCGACCCCGGACCGGGATTGAGGGTGACGCTCCCGTCGGGGTGCAGCAGGCCGACCGCCGAGGACGTGGCGAAGGACAGCAGCGCCTCTCCGAACGTACGCCCCACGAGGTCCTCGGCGGCGACCGGGTACAACTCGTCGCCCTCGAAGGCCAGCAGCTCCGAGTAGACGAGCGAGAGGCCGGGCTGCAGGGCGGTCTGGACGAGGAGCCGGGCGACGATGTCGTCGACGCACAGGACGTGTCCCAAGGGTCCGGCGGCCAGCTTGGCGGTCATGTGGTTGCGGGAGTCGCGGACGGCGGCGACCACCACGGCTCCGCCACCTCCCGCCCCGGGGACGGCCGCGTCGAGGGCGAGCAGCGTCTTCACCACGTGGGCGTCACCCGAGTCCCCGGCGGGAGGCAGCACCAGCACCGCCTTCGCGGTGTGCGGACTCACCCGGCACAGCTCGGTGGGGTCGGTGGTGCTCCCGCTGCGGCAGACGATCCGCGTCCGGCCCCTGGCCCTGTCGCTGACGCGGGTGGAGATCTCGTCCTCCATCCGCACCTTGTCCTGCGGGGCGAGCACGGCGATGGCGGAGAGGCGCTGGTTCGCGTTCGCGGCCACCAGCTCCGCGATCACGGGGAACACCTGGTCCGACCACCCCAGTACGACGGTGTCCCGCGTCTCCACCACGGTGGAGTGGCCGAGGCGCAGCGACATGATGCGCCCGTTGATGCCCGTGGTGATCAGGCTGACCAGGGTCGACACGAAGAGCAGCGCCACGAGCGCGAGGGACACGGAGGCCAGCACGTAGAGCGGGGAGCCGAGCGCACCCCCGATCTTCAGGGTCTGGCCGACGCTGACCCACACGGCGGCGAGCCGGCCGGAGAGCGTGGCCGGAGCGGCCCGGTCGGACCATACGAGGACCGTGCTCGCCGGAACGACGACGGCGAGGCAGGCCAGGGCGAGCCAGCCGATGAGCGCGGCCGTTCCCCCCGAGACCAGATGGTCGAAGCGGTACCGGAGGCGGAGCCGCAGTGACGTCGTGTGTTGCTGCGCCACACAAGCTCCCGTACGTGAGTCGACGCGCCGGTGGAGCGGCTGCCCGCCACTCCGGGAGCCAGCCTAGGCAGATCGCCGCTCCGGCCCGCCGAGAACCCCGCCGGGCTCACCCAGAGGTGTGAACGCGCCAAGGGTGCGCCGAGCGCCGGAGCAGTGCCCCGGCGCTCGGCGCGTGGACGGAGGAGGCGGCGGGGGCCGCCTCCGGTCAGGTCGCGGTGGTCCGGCGGGTGTCGCTCCTGTCCGTGCACAGGGCCCAGATGACGAAGACGCCGATGGCGATCGAGATGAGCGCCCAGAGCGGCGTGTAGGGCAGCCACAGGAAGTTCAGGATGATGTCCAGCGAGGCGATCACCACGCCCGTGACCCTGGCCCACGCGGCGCCCTTGAGGATGCCCACGCCGACGACGGCGAGCACGATGCCCACGATGAGGTGGATCCAGCCCCACGCCGTGACGTCGAACTTGAAGGTGTAGTCGCCGACGCGCGTGTAGACGTCGTCCTCCGCGATGCCGACGATCCCCTTGAGGATGCCGAGGACGCCTTCGACGAGCATCAGGACACCGGCGAACACCGTGCCGCCCGCCGCCCACGCGCTCTGCCCGGCGGTGGGGTCCTGACTTCGGGGGGCCCTGCTGGGGGGCGTTGTCTGTGCCACGAGAAGCTCCTTCGTCGGGCGGGACGCCGAGGGTCCGGCGTCTGGGCCAGCGTCCGCGGCGGGGGCGCGGACGGACACCGGAGCGCCGCCGTTCGGGTGAATTCGACTCCCCGTCGCGCGGCTCAGTAGCGCAGGGCCTTCCCCGTCTCCGCCGTGACCGTGCCCGACAGCGTGTGGGTGCTGCGCGCCGTGCCCTCGCCGGTGGCGTTCGCGGCCACGTCCGAGATCGTGACCACCACGGTGTCCAGGAGCTTTCCGCTCTCGTCCTTGAAGTCCACCTGCACGGCGAAGGACTTCTTCGAACCGTCCGAGTTCCTGGCGGAGACCGACACGGTGGAGCGCCCGTCCGCGTCCTTCGCGGGCGCGCCCAGCGTGACCTCGTCCTTCGCGTCGACGCCGTCCTTGACCTCGGAGAGCTTGTCCTTCGCGACGGCCGCCGCCGACTCGACCGCCTCCGACGCCGCGGAGGCGGCCGAGGACACCACCGCCCCCGCCGACGCCGCGGCGGACGCCGCCTTCGAGGCCGCGGCGGAGGCTCCGTCGCCGTCCGAACAGCCCGTGGCGCCCAACGCCAGGGCCACCATCACCACACCTGCCAGCCCGTGCCCGCGTACGCCTGCCATCACGCCTCCTTGATTCGACTCCGTCCAGTCAAGGGCCGCCGGGCCCGCCCCGCCCGCCCGGTCCGTCATCCGAGTGATCGTCCGCGCGAGGTGCGTCCCGGAGTCCCTCCCCGGCACGCCGGAAGGCCGGCGGGGCGCGGTGCCCTGCCGGCCTTCCGTACGCGCCGTACGCGCCGTGTGGTCAGGGGGTCGTCTTGCCCACCTCCAAGTCGGCCGTCGGGTCCTTGACCGTGCCGCCGGGCGGGCCGGCGGCCGCGCTCGTGTTGTTCGCGGGCCTGGGGTCGGCGGTCAGCGAGTCGACGGTGGCGGTGTTGCGGATGTCGGAGCCGTTGCCGGTGTACTCCGGGTCCAGCTTCACCTTGATGACCCAGGTCATCGAGGCCCCGGGCGCCAGGCGCGGCAGCGGGCCGCAGGTGACGGTCCGTCCGGAGGTGCACGTGGCGTCGCCGGAGACGAAGCTCAGCGCGGTCGGCAGCGTGTCGGAGACCGTGATCTGCTCGGCCTGCGAGGGGCCGTTGTTGGTGACGGTCAGGGCGTAGTCGAAGGTCTCGCCCGGGGCCACGGGGGCCGTCTGGACGGGCTTCTTGGTGATGGCGAGGTCCGCGGCGGGGTCCGTGACGTGCCCGCCGGGCACGGTCGCGGTGCTGCTGTCGTTCTGGCTCGCCGGGTCGATGTTGTCCGCCGTCACCCGGGCGGTGTTCTTCAGGTCGCTGCCGTCGCCGCCGTACGCGGGATCGACCTTGACGGTGAGCAGGTACTCGACCGTCTCGCCGACCTTGAGCGGGCTGGTGCGCTTGCACGACACCAGGTGTCCGGCGACGGTGCATCCGGCGGGGGAGGACGCCACGTACGAGAGGCCCTCGGGGAGGTTGTCGGAGAGCTTGACGTTGAAGGCGTCGGCGGACGGGCCGTTGTTGGTGACCCGGATCCGGTAGTCGAAGGTCTCGCCCGGCACCGGCGGCTTGGTGCCGACTGCCTCCTTGGTCACCGCCAGGTCCGCGGTCGGCTTGTTGACGGTGCTGCCGGGCAGGCCCGCCGGGCTGCTCGTGTTGTTCTCCGGTTTGGGGTCCTTGGTCCGCGAGGCGGCGGTCGCCGTGTTGCGGATGTCGGAGCCGTTGCCGGTGTAGCCGCTGTCGAGGCGGACGGTGAACCGCCAGGTGCGGGACGCCGCCGGCTCCAGTACGGCCACCGGGCCGCAGCTGACCGTACCGTCGGTGTCCGAGCAGCCGTCGGGGGAGGAGACGAAGGCGAGCTGCGCGGGCAGCTTGTCGGTGATCGCCGTGCCGACGGCCCGGGACGGGCCGTCGTTGGTCGCGGTCACCACGTACTCGAAGGTCTGCCCGGGTGCGATCGGGGTGTCGTTCGCGGGCCGCTTGGTCGTCCACACGTCGGCCTGCGGGGCGGTCACCCCGCCCGGGGGCAGTACGGCGTGCGAGGTGTTGTCGGTGGGCTCCGGGTCCTTGGACGCGGAGGCGGAGGTCGCGGTGTTGCGCAGGTCGCTGCCGTCACCGGCGTAGGCGGCGTCCAGCTTCACCTTGAACGTCCACTTCACCTCCGCGCCCGGCACGAGGCGGGCCAGCGGACCACAGGTGACGGTCCGTCCGGAAGCAGCGCACGGACCGGCCGAGGATACGAACGTCAGCCCGTCGGGCAGGGCGTCGGTCACCACGACGTTGCGCGCGTCCGAGGGCCCCTTGTTGGTCGTGCGGACCTCGTACTCGTACTCCTGGCCCGGGACCGTCGGCCCCGCGCCCAGCGGGGTCTTGACGGTGGCCAGGTCCGAGACGGGATCGAACGGCCCCGGAGGCAGCACCGGATCCGGCTTGTTGTTGGCGGGGTCGGGATCGGTGGCTTCCGACGTGCCCGTGGCGCTGTTGCCGAGGTCGGAGCCGTCGCCCTGGTACGAGGGGCTCAGCCGGGCCTGGAAGGACCAGCTCTTGGTCTCCCCGGCGGCCAGCTGCGGTTCGGGCCCGCACGTGACGGTCTGGCCGGTGGCGGTGCAGCCGTCGGAGGAGCCCACGAAGGACATCCCGTTGGGGAGCCGGTCCGTCGCGATGACCTTCCGGGCCACCGACGGGCCCTTGTTCCGCGCGGTCAGGGTGTAGGTGATCAGGTCACCGGGGGCCTTGGCACGCTGTGCCGTCACCTCGACCGTATGCCCTCCGCCGGGCAGGGCGGCGGCCGCGGGGACCGGTCCGGCCCACAGGGCCGCGGCGCAGAGCAGCGGAGCCAGGGCCCACACCGCCGGGCGCCGGCCTGGTGTCGTCGTCATCGCGCATCGTTTCCGTTTCGTGCGGGAGAGGACCGTACAGAGCGCTGTACGGGAGTTCGGGGGAAGGGGGCGGATGGGCGGGCGCCCCGTCAGCCCGCGGTGGCGTGCTTGGTGAGCTCGATGTCGGAGCTCGGCGGGCGGACGCGCCCGCCGGGCACGCCGGCCGAGCCGCTGTTGTCGAGCGGGTTCGCGTCGGCGGTGTCCGCGCGGGCGGTCGCCGTGTTGCGCAGGCCCGTCCCGTCACCGGTGTACGCCGGGTCGAGGCGCACGGTGAAGGTCCACGACCGGACCCCGCCCGGGTCCAGGGTCGCCTCGGTGCCGCAGGTGACGTCCCGGCCGGCGGCGCTGCAGCCCCCGGGCGAGGAGACGAAGGCGAGCGCCGCGGGCAGCGGGTCGGCGACCGTGACCTTCCGGGCCACGGACGGGCCGCCGTTGCGCACGGTCACCGTGTAGGTGAAGGTCTCCCCGGGGGCCACGGGGGAGCGGGTCTCGGCGGCCTTGGTCAGCGAGAGGTCGGCCCGGGCGGCCGCCACCCCGCCGGGCGGAGCGGCGGCCGCGCTGGTGTTGTTCGCGGGCTGCGGATCGGCGACGGCGTGCCGGAGCGACGCGACGTTCCCGAGGTCCGAGCCGTCGCCCTGATAGGCCGGGTCCAGCCGTACGCGCACCGTCCACGAGGTGCTGGTACCGGCGTTCAGCTGATCGCGGACCGGGCAGGACAGCACCTGGCCCGAGGCCGTGCACCCGTCGCCGGAGGAGACGAACCGCAGCGGCCCGGGAAGGGTGTCGGAGAGCTGGACGGCGGTCGTGTGGGAGGGCCCCAGGTTGCGTGCCGTGATCCGGTACTCGAACTCCTGGCCCGGGGCCACGGGCCCGGAGCCGAGCCCCTCCTTCTCCGCCGCCACGTCGGCGCGCGCCGTCACGACCGTGGCGGCGGCGGTCGCGCTGTTGTCGGCCGGGTTGGTGTCCTTGCGGTCCTCCGGGGCGGTCACGGTGGCCGTGTTCGTCAGGGTGGCCGGCTGCGCCGGGGCCGTACCGGTGACCGTGTAGGTGACGGAGCCGCCGCGCTGGAAGTCGGCCGTCGTGTCCAGGGTGTTCCCGCTGCCCGACGCCCGTCCGCAGGTCCCGCCGGTGCCGGCGCGGCAGGTCCAGGTCACGTTGGTCAGACCGGGCACGGTGTCGCGCACGACGGCTCCGGTGACCTCGTTGGCCTGGCTGTTGGAGACGGCCAGCGTGTAGGTCACCGGTCCGCCGCCGGCGGGCACGCTCGCCGGGGAGCCCGTCTTCGCGATGGTCAGGTCGGCCGGCACGTTGATCTGGAGGTCGTCGATCTCGTGGATGTTCGTCGCGCCGCCGGTGCTCGCGGAGAAACCGACCTTGAGGGTGGCGGGCAGCGCCGGCTGGCCGGTGATGCCCGTGACGTCGAAGTCGGTGATCAGCTGGTCCATGGCCGTGCCGGGGCCGCTGTCGGACCACACCGACAGCAGCATCTTCGTACCGCTGGGCAGCAGGGACACGCGCGCCGTGCGCTGCTTGGCGCGGCTGCCGGTCTCCACGGTATTGCCCGGTCCGTCGGCGGCCGTGGCGTAGCGGTACCCCGTCGAGGCGCTGCCTCCGCCGCGCACCACGATCTTGTTGGGCTGGCCCCCCGGCCCGCCGTTGCCGACCACGGTCGAGGAAAAGTTGCCGAACTCGTCCAGTCCGATGCCGAGGTAGGCGCCCGGTACGCCCGAGGTCGTGCAGCGGGACGGCACCGGGCCCGTGCAGGCGTAGCCGAGGCTGCCGCCGGACGGGCCGGCGCCGGCGGCCGCCGCGCCGTCGGTCAGGTAGAACGACAGCCCGTCACCCCGCTTGCCCTCGATGGCGGTTCCGCCGTACGTGGCGTAGCTGAACTCGGCCAGGATGCCGAGGCTGGAGGGGAAGGAGTCCTTCATCCTCCACGTGCCGGCCTGGTTGGTGCCGGCGGACGTCAGGCGCAGCCAGCCCTCTCCCGGGTAGCTCGCGCCGCCGCTCGTGGTGCCCAGGTTGGTGGAGCTGTCGAAGGTCTCGTTGAGGGGGAAGGCGAGCGCACGGGGTCCGCCGTGCCCTTCGGCCCGCCGGCCGGTCCGGTCGCCGGTCCGGTCGCCGTCCGCGGCCGCCGCCGATGTCGTCGCCGGCAGCAGCGCGGCCGTGCACAGCAGCGGTACGGCGGCCCTCCGCCACCAGGTGCTCCAGGGCAGGGTCATACGGGCACGATCCTCATCTCCTCGCTCAGCGGTCGCACCCCCCGGTGCCGGTCCGCCACGGCTCGCGCGGCGGACCGGGGTCAAGCCCGTGCCCGGAAGACCGTCCGCAGCATCGCTCCGCCGGCCATCAGGGCGGCCGAGGCCCACATGAGCCACCGCGGGACACCGGCGCCGGAGTCGGCCAGGTCGCCCTTGGCGGCGTGGTGGTCCGGACCGCCGTGGTGGTCCTCGCGGCCGTGGTGGTCCTCCTGGCCTCGGTGGCCGTCCTGGCCGTCCTGGCCGTGCTGTCCGTCCTGGCCGTGCTGTCCGTCCTGGTCTTCCCGGTCGTCCTGGTCCTCGTGGCCGTCCTCACGGCCGTGCTGGTCCTCGTTCCTGTCGGACACCAGGCACAGGCGGCCGCCTTTCGGCCCCGTCGTACCGGGCTCGTTGGCGTTGTCCGAGAGGTCGGGGTCGAAACTCGCCGAGGTGACGCGTGCGACGTTCTCGATGGGCGTGCACCTGCCGGCCGGTGGCTGGGCCGCCCGGTCCCCGCCGGCGGCCCGTACGGTGATCCGGAACTCCGCCTTCTCCCCGGCCGCCAGCCGCTCCAGCGGCGGACACACCACCAGTCGGTCCCCGCCCTTCGGGATCTCGCAGTCGTCGGGTGAGGAGAGCAGGGCCAGCGAGGCCGGCAGCCGGTCGGTGACCTGGAGCCGCCGCGCCGTCGCCGGGCCCTGGTTGAGCACCGTGATCAGGTACGTGAACTTCTCGCCCGGCTTGACGTGCTCCCGCCCCTTCGCGAGCAGCGCCGTCTTGCGCAGCGACAGATCGGCCGTCCGCGCACTGGGCGGGACCTTCAGGCCGGTCAGGGAGGAGGTGTTGTTCCGGGAGTCCGGATCCGAGGTGGCCGCGTCGACGACCGCCTCGTTGACGATGTCCGCGCCGTCCCCGTGGTAGCCGGCCGCGAGCCGCACGGTGATCACCCACGTGTGCGAGGCGCCCGCCGCGAGGGTGGCCAACGGCCCGCACACCGCGGTGCTGCCGCTCGGGGCGCAGCCGTCCCGGGACGAGACGAACTCCAAGGAGGGCGGCAGGCGGTCGGTGACGCGGACCTGCCGGGCGGAGGACGGGCCCCGGTTGGTCACCGTCACGAGGTAGTCGAAGGTCTCCCGCACCGCCGGGGCCGCGCTCTCCCGGTTGTCCCGGGCGCCGGTCGCGGTGGGCCGCACCGTGCCGGACACCGCCAGATCCGCACTACCGGCCGCACCCCCGGCCGCATCCCCGGCCGGCTGGCCGGCCGCGGAGGGACCGCCAGGCTCGGACACGGTGGATCCGGTGGACATGGTGGATCCGGGGTCCGGCGCGGCCGCGGCGGAGGGTGCGAGGGAGAGGAGGCCGCATGCGGCCACCGCGCAGAGCGCGGCCGGCGTGCGCCGGTACGAAGCACCGGGCCGGTTTCTCGGGACGCGTCGCATCGGTTGCCCTCCGGGGAAGTCGGCTCGCCCAAGGAGGACCAGCGCGGTCAGCTATTCACACAAATCGGGAGAAAGGGTGCAGTCTGGTTGATCATGTATGACTAATGAGTGATGGAATTCAGCCCGTCGGCCGTACGCTGGGCCGATCGCGCCAGGGGTCGAAGGGGTCGGATTCGAGTGATGGACCCACCAGCCTTGGATAGTTGAACTATCTTGCTGTCGTGGACCAGCTGATCACCGAAGACCCGACCCGTATCGGCCCGTACCGCCTGATCGCCCGGCTGGGCGCCGGCGGAATGGGCCTGGTCTACCTCGGCCGCTCCGAGGGTGGGCGCACCGTGGCCGTGAAGGTGGTGCAAGCCGAGTACGCCGGCAACCCGGACTTCCGCAAGCGGTTCGCCCGTGAAGTGGCCGCCGCCCGGCGGGTGGGCGGGAGTTGGACGGCGGCCGTGCTCGACGCCGACCCCGAGGCCGCCGTGCCCTGGGTGGCGACCCAGTACATCCCGGGGCCCGACCTGCACGCCGTGGTCGCCAAGGACTTCGGGCCGCTGCCCGAGTACTCGGTCCACACCCTCGCCAACCGCCTCGCCCTCGCCCTGCAGGCCGTGCACGAGGCGGGTCTGATCCACCGTGACCTCAAGCCGTCCAACGTGCTCGTCACCGTCGACGGACCCCGCGTCATCGACTTCGGCATCGCCCGGGCGATGGACAGCCTCGCCGGGGACAGCCTGCTCACCAACACCGGCATGCTGATCGGCTCTCCCGGCTTCATGTCGCCGGAACAGGTCCGCGGCCTCGAACTCACACCCGCCAGCGACGTCTTCTGCCTCGGCGCCGTCCTCGTCTACGCCGCCACCGGACGCCTGCTGTTCGGCGCCGCGGACACCGGCCTCAACGCCCACCTCTTCCGCGTGGCCGAGGAGGAGGCGGACCTGACCGGCGTGCCGGAGGAGCTCCTCGACCTCGTGCGCGCCTGCCTGCACAAGGACCCGGCCAGGCGCCCCACGCCCCGGCAGGTGGCCGAGCGCACGGCGACGGACCGGGCCGCGGAATGGCTGCCGGGCGCCGTCCTGGCACAACTCGGACGCCACGCGGCGCTGTTGCTGGACTACGCCCCCGCGATGCCCGCCGAAACCCCGGCCGCGCGGCCGGGGTTTCGGCGGGCATCGCGGGGGCGGCGGCCTGGCCCTTATACCCATCTTACGCTGCCGTCGGTCTACGTGAAGGACAGCGCGCACACCTCGCCGGCACCTACGACCCGCACAGCGCGGGCAAGGTCCTCTTCGTGGTGTTCGCCGCGATGGCCGAGGTCGAGCGGGAGTTCATCCACGAACGGACCCTCGTCGGCCTGGACACCGCCGCCGCGAACGGCAAGCACGGCGGCCGCCCGCCGGCTGCCGACGGCGACGTGCTCGCCGTCGCCCTGCGGCGCCGCGACGCGAAGGAGTCCGTCACCACCATCGCGTCGCACCTCGGCGTCGGAGCTCCACCCGGATCATCCGGCGTCAGGGAGGACCATTCCACGTCGATCTCAACGCCGTGGAGTGTGCGGGTGTGGTCCGCAAGGTGCGTGAAGATCGCCGTCTGTACGTCCTCAAGGGCCGCGTCGGCGGGCATCGGGACCTTGCCGCATCCGCCACCCGAGTCATCAGCGCTGAACGTGTAGGGCCACACATCTTGCCCCGTCAGCAGGATGATCTCCCTCGGTATGCCGAAGGAAGGTCGCTTCTTCTTCGTCTTGGGTCGTTTCGCCACGGTGCCGTCCAACCTGACGGACCGCGGAGTTCAGGCACCCGGCATACGCACCGCAGCCCCTTCCATGGGCTGCGGACCGTCCCGCTGACACAACTCTGCGCGCCACTGACATCTACTGTGCGCACGACACCTGTCAGGTCGGGCTGAGGAAGTGTCCGTCGGTCCTGATGGCTTCGCCGGTGGTGTTGGTGTTGGCGGCGGAGCAGGGGAAGACGATCATGCGGGCGACATCGTCGGGGTGGGTGACGCTCTGGGTTGCGGCGCCGCCGCCGGCCTTCTCGAGGAGCTGGGCCGGGAGCTGTTGTCGGCGGGTGTGAAGCCGGGCATGACCACGTTGGTGAGGATGCCTTCGGCGGCCGGTTCGCGGGACATGGCGCGGGTCAGTCCGTGCGGCCCCGACTTGGCGGCGATGTAGGGGGCGCTGTGGGGGAAGCCGTCCTCGACCAGGCCGGTGGAGACGTTGACGATGCGGCCCCAGTGCAGTGCACGCCTGTCAGCCACGACAGCACGGGCGAGGAGGTAGGGGCCGGTCAGGTTGGCGGCCAGCGATGAGGTGAACCGTTCGGGTGGCGCGGTCTCGAAGAGTTCACCGGGGTCGGGCCATCCCGGCCACTGCAACGCACAGTTGACCAGGGCGTTGATCGGGCCGAGCTCCCGGCGGGCGTGCTCGACCGCATCCTTCAGCGAGTCGGGCCGGCCGAGGTCGAGTTGCCGCAGATCGCGCGGGCACCGCGCTCTTCCGCCAGGGCGGCGACCTCCTCGGCAGCGCGGCGGTTGGTGTGATAGCCGACGGCGATGTGGGCCTTCTCGTCCGCGAACGCCAGCGCGGTGGCTCTGCCGAGGCCCGAACTGGCGCCGGTGACGAGTACGGCCCTGCCTGCCGATCCCAGGTCCATCTGTTCCCCCTGTGGTGTCGTTGACCGCGTTCACGGACGCTTGTCGCGGATCTTGTGCAGGAGCCGGGTGAGCTCACGGGTCTCCGCGTCGGTGAGTCCGGTGGTGGAGGCCCTGTCGGCGTCCGCCCAGGCGTCGATGACGTCTTGGACCACGGCTTCGCCTTGTGCGGTCAGCCGCAGCCGGGTCACGCGTCGGTCGCCAGGGTCCGCGGCGCGTTCCACGAACCCGGTCCGTTCCATGCGGGTGATCGCTTTGGCAATGGTGGGCTGCTCGAAACCCAGGCGCTTGACCAGCTCCGCCCGGGTGGTCCCGGGATGCCGGTGAACGTCCACCAGTAGGAGATCCCGTCCCAGGTACAGGCCGAGCGGACCCACCCTGACCTGCAGTTGCGCGCGGTGGGCTTGGCGGCCTTGCTGAGCGCGTAACCGACCGGCCCGTTCGCAGCCGCGATCTCACGACCGCCCGTCATACCGGGACCGGTGGCCGCAGCCCCCGCCGGGCAGCGCCGGTGACCCGGGCCCCCGGGAGGTCATTACATCGAAGCACGACCGACGCTCCGGGGCAGCCCGGCGGGACATCTCCGTCGGCTACGGTGCGCCTGGTTCGAAGGCCGGTCCGAGGGCGAGCAAGTGATGAGCGCGGGGAGAGCCCTGCCGGGCGCGGGTGGGATGGAGCGCCGGCTGGGGGTGTCCGACGCCGTGGTGATCGGCCTGGGCTCCATGATCGGGGCCGGGATCTTCGCGGCGCTCGGCCCGGCGGCCGACGCCGCCGGTTCCGGGCTGCTGCTCGCCCTGGCCCTGGCCGCGGTCGTGGCCTACTGCAACGCGACGTCCTCGGCGCGACTGGCCGCCCGTTACCCGCAGTCCGGCGGCACCTACGTCTACGGCCGCGAACGCCTGGGCGACTTCTGGGGCCACCTGGCCGGCTGGGCATTCGTGGTCGGCAAGACCGCCTCCTGCGCGGCGATGGCCCTCACCGTCGGCACGTATCTCTGGCCCGGGCAGGCCCACGCGGTGGCCGTGGCCGCCGTGGTGGCGCTCACCGCCGTGAACTACGCCGGGGTGCAGAATCCGCCCTCCTGACCCGCGTCATCGTCGCGGTCGTCCTGGCCGTGCTCGCCGCCGTGGTCGTCACCGCCCTGGCCTCGGTCGGCTCGGACACCGCCCGGTTGGACATCGGCGCGGACGCCACCGTCGGCGGGGTACTCCAAGCCGCGGGCCTGTCGTTCTTCGCCTTCGCCGGCTACGCCCGCATCGCCACCCTCGGCGAGGAAGTCCGCAACCCCGCCCGCACCATCCCGCGCGCCATCCCGATCGCCCTCGGCGTCACCCTCGGCGTCTACGCCCTCGTCGCCGTCGCCGCCCTGACCGTCCTGGGCCCCGGCGGGTTGGCGAACGCCACCGCCCTGCTGCCGGACGCCGCACGCGCCGCGGGCGCCGACTGGCTGGTGCCGATCGTCCGCGCGGGCGGCGCCGTCGCCGCACTCGGCTCACTGCTCGCGCTGATCCTCGGGGTCTCCCGCACCACCCTGGCCATGGCCCGCGACCGCCACCTTCCGCACACCCTGGCCGCCGTACACCCGCGCTTCGGTGTTCCCCACCACGCCGAACTGGCCGTCGGCGCCGTCGTCGCCCTGCTCGCCGCGACCACCGACGTACGCGGCGCGATCGGCTTCTCCTCCTGCGGCGTCCTGGCCTACTACGCCATCGCCAACGCCTCCGCCTGGACCCTCACCGAAGAGGAAGGCCGGCCCGGCCGCCTCGTCCCCGTGATCGGCCTGGCCGGCTGTGCGGCCCTCGCCTTCGCCCTGCCCGCGAGCACGGTCATCTCCGGCAGCGCGGGCCTCATCCTCGGCGCCGCCGTCTTCGGCCTGCGCAAGACCAGGAACGACCGAGCCGGCCGCTGAACGCGGAGCGTCACCGCGTTGTTCGATGGCGAGGAGGCGGGCCTCGTCTCGGTGGTGCGGAGACGGCCCTCGTCCAGTGACAGCTAAGTGACACATCACGAGTGGGTCACTGCGGCGCGCATTGTGTCCCTCTTGTCCGATTGCGAGTCAGAACTGCCTGGTCAGGGGGCTATGTTGCTCCTTTCGTATCAAGTTTTGATACTCCATCGACAAGACCGAGGAAGTATGGCTACTCGTTTCTCCACGGCACGCCGCCGTGGGAGAGGCCCCTGGGGGACCTCGCACTGGATAGCGGGCGGGGCGGCACTCATCGTGACCGCCACACTGATCCAGAGCTCCAACGTGGCAGGTGCGGCGCCGGCGCCGACGCCCGCGACGAAGCCCGGCAAGGTGACCGAAGCCGTCGACATCGCGCGCGCCCGGGTGGCCGCCCGTACCGCCGGCCACCGTGTGGAGGCGGTGTCGGAGCGGTCCGAGACCGCCACGACGTGGGTGAACCCGAACGGCACGCTCACGACCGAAGTGGCCGCCGGGCCGATCCGGTTCTACGACCAGCAGGTGCGCGGCTGGCGCGGCGTCGATGTGACCCTGGGGCGCGGCTCGGACGGTTCGGTGGCGTCCAAGGCCCATCCGCAGGGCCTGAAGCTGGCCGCGGGCAGCATCCCGCGCATGGCCAAGGCCGCCCCGGCGGCAGCGCCCGCGGTGAACTACACCAGCACCGATCTGGCCACCCTGGGCGAGGGGGACCAGCAGATCACCCTCAAGTGGAAGGGCGCGCTGCCGTCCCCCGACCTCGACGGGGCCCGCGCCGTGTACACCAACGCCGTGAACGGCGGTGACGTGGTCGTCGAGGCAACCCGCAGCGGCTTCGAGCAGTTCGTCGAGCTGAAGCAGCGGCCGGCCTCCGACACCTACTCGTACACGCTGCCGCTGACGGCCAAGGGCCTGAAGGTGGAACAGCAGGCCGACGGCAGCGTCCAGTTCACCGACCGCAAGACGCGCAAGACCGCGGTCATGCCGACGCCGGTGATGTGGGACTCCACCGTCGACCCCGTCTCCGGTGAGCACACCCGCAAGGTCCCCGTCGCGATGAAGGTGGTCCAGGGCAAGGGCACGGTCGACCTCGTCGTCACGCCCGACGCCAAGTTCCTCGCGGACCCGGCCACCAAGTACCCCGTGACGGTGGACCCCTCCACCTCCTCGCTGGGCAGCGTCTTCGACACCTACGTCCAGCAGGGGGAGACGATCGACTGGTCCAACGACACCGAACTCGACCTCGGCAACCCGGGTACGAAGAACGCGAACGGCACGTTCCGCACCGCACGTTCCTTCATCACCTGGAACACCGCGCCCATCGCGGACGCGCTCGTGTCCAGCGCGAGCCTGAGCCTGTGGAACTTCCACTCCGCCAACGTCGACTGCAGCGCGCAGCCGTGGGAGGTCTGGAGCTCCGGCACCCCGAGCACCGCGTCGCGCTGGACGAACCAGCCGGCCATGACCACCAAGTACGCCACGTCCACCCAGACCCGCGGCAACCCCGGCTGTGCCGCGGCACCCGACGGCTGGATCAACGCCGACGTGACCACCCTCGTGCAGACGTGGGCGTCCGCGAAGGCGCCGCTGTCCAGCATGGGTCTGCAGGCCTCGTCGGAGGCGGTCGTCGGGCAGTGGAAGCGCGTCAACTCCGCGAACGCCACCTCCAACCCGCCCAAGCTGACGGTGACCTACAACTACCGTCCGCAGACCGGGACGAAGCAGGAGGCCGGACCTCCGTTCGTCCAGGACAAGACCCCGGCATGGCGCGTCGACACGACGACGCCGACCCTGCGCGACACGTTCGCGGACAAGGACGGCGACACGGTCAACGGCACCTTCCAGATCTTCGACGCCGCCACGAACGCGCAGGTCGGAAACACGATGGTGTCGCCGTACGTCCCGGCCGGCACTCCCGCCTCGATCGTCGTACCGGCGGGCGTGCTCCAGCACGGGCACACGTACCGGTTCCGCACCTCCCCGTACGACGGAACGCACTACAGCAACAGCTGGTCCCCGTGGTCCAACTGGACGACCTTCACCGTCAGCCCGCTGCCCGACGCCCCGCAGGACGTGCAAGCCGGTGCGCAGCAGACCCTGACGCCGATCCTGTCCGCGGTCGTCACGACCCCGGCACAGACCCGCGTGAGCGCGGAGTTCTCGCTCAAGGCCGCGGCCGGGAATCCGATCCCCGGTCTTCCGCTGCCTCCCGTGTGGGTGGAGAGCGGCAACCGGGCCGCCCTGGAGATCCCGGACGGCAAACTGGCGGACGGCGCGAGCTACCGCTGGTCCGTACGGGCCTGTGACAGCGTCGGGTGCTCGCCCTGGTCGGCGGAGCAGAGCCTGACCGTCCGCCTCCAGCCGATGCCGCCCATGCCTGCCACGCAGTCCCTGGTCATCAAGGGCACCGCGCTCACGGGCGTGACGACGGCCACCGACTGTGACGCGCCCGGCTGCGCCACGCCGCCGAACGGTCAGCTCCGGGTCGGCGCCGCTGACGGCCACCTGTGGGCCACCCATCTGAAGGCGGACCTCACCGCGCTGCCGAAGGGGGCGCGCGTCACCTCCGCCAAGCTGTCGCTGATCCGCGCCAACTGCACCGCGCCGTGTGAGGCGCAGAAGCCGGAGGCGTTCGAGCTGTCCACGCCGTGGACCGCGGCGCAGAGCGGCAAGGACCTCCTCACGGCCGCGGGCACCGAAAGCTACGTCTCGGACCTCGCGCTGTCCGAGGTCGACTTCGGCATGCTGGTGCAGTCCTGGCTCGACCGCGGCGGCAACGAGGGACTGGCCCTCACCGCCCCCGGCACGGTGGCCGGAGCCTCGTACCACTCGGGTACGGCGGCGGACACCGCCCTGCGTCCCCAGCTGACGGTCGAGTACCTGCCGCCGACCGCTCCCGGCGTGGTCGGCGACATCGCCACCACCCCGGGTGACACCGGCCTGCTCGCCACCTGGAACCCCCCGCTCGACAGCGGGGCGACCGGTGACGTCACGTACGTGGCCAAGGCCGAGAAGAGCGACGGCACGGTGGTGGGCAGCTGGGAGGGCACGGCGCTGCGCGCCGTCTTCTCCGGGCTGAACAACGCGACCTCCCACCGGGTCTCGGTGACGGCGAAGAATGCCGTCGGCAGCGGCCCGGTGTCCCGTTCCGCACTGGCTCAGGGCGTCTCCGTGGCCGGTGGGACCACGCCGTACAAGGACTACGTCCAGGCCTACTTGACCGCCCGCAACAAGGTCACCACGGGGGTCAGTGCCACCACGGCCGAGGCGGCGGCCGAGTCCGCGCACGGCGCGGTCTTCGGAGCGGTCCTCGACGTGCAGGAAGCCTCCCTCATCGGGGGGCTCGTGGCGCTGGGAACGCAAAGCCAGTCGTACGTGGGTGCCAGTTCAGCTCTGACGGACACCATGGTCGCCCCGGGCGGAACCGACCGCGTGCTGGTTCGAAGCACTGTGATCCAGACGATGACCCTGCGGGTCAACGGCGTCGACGAGGTGTCGGAGGACCGGCGGGCCAAGCGGTTCGTGTTCAACGTCTCGGGCGGGACCGTGAGGCTCGAGAGCGAATCCGACGACAGCGAGGCGGGGCAGAAGCTGTCCCCCACGGCTGCGGCGGGAACCCAGGTGGCCGCCACACCGGCCGACACCACGGGCATGCCGACCGGTGACGCGGAGACCATCCTCTTGGGCGCGGACGGGTTCCCCGTGCCGGGCTCCTCCCCGGCCGGCGCCCTCACGGCCGCCTACGTCAACGGTTCGGGTACCGGAAGCTGGGCCTGGAACAACGCCGGCAAGATCCCGAGGGACTACGGCAGAAACGACTGCACCAACTTCGTGTCGAAGGCCCTCTACAACGGTGGCGGCATGAAGATGCGCCACTATGCCTACTGGCAGGACCGCGCCTGGTGGCGGAACACCTCCTGGACGTCGTGGAAGAAGAACAGCCACACCTGGTCAGGGGCCCAGAACCTGTTCCAGCACCTGTTCAGCTACCGCCAGCCCGGCTACGTCAACCGGGCGTACAATCTTCGCCCTGGAGACATCCTGTTCTTCACCTGGAAGAAGGACAACGGTGTGTACAACCACGCGGCGGTCGTGACCGGCAACAACCAGGGCGTCGTCAGTGTTGCCCAGCACGGCTACAGCGCCCACGACACGCTCCAGGGGATCATGGCTCGGAACAGCACCGGCCCCAATCCGATCGTCGAGGTCGGCGCGCTCCGGCCGAGGTCTCGATGAGGCCAGGACCGGCCTTGCGGGCCGTGGCCCTCTCCGCGATGGCCGTCGGCATGCTGACCGCCTGCTCCTCGGCCTACGATGCCGAAGACGTGGCGTACGCCGGTGACTACGGCAGCCACCCGCCGCTCGCCGTGGTCGGATACCCGTCCACGGGATCCTTGGGCATCACCCAGCAGGTGGTGTGGCGCATCGCCGACGGCAAGGTCGGCGAGCTGGCGTCGCTGGTGGCCGACAAGGAGGACGAGGGCGTCCCCGAGAAGACCGCCGAGAACTGGATCGCGGCATTCGGCAAGGGAGCCCGGGGCAAGGTGACCGCGGAGTTCTACGACGAGGGCTCGCTCCGGCAGGAGGTCGTGCTCTACCTGCACGAGACCGGCCAGATCAAGCAGATCCAGGTCCGGGCCACCAGTGTGGACGGCAAGGACGTCTGGCGCGTGACCATGGGTGAGCCCGCCCCCGAGGAGGCCACCGCCGTGCACCCGTGGGTGCCGAAGAAGCCCGGCGAACTCGGCTCGAAGACCGCACGGTGAGCTGATCCGGACGCGTCCCGGCAAGGGGCGTCGCCCGCGTGGGAAACCACGTGGGCGGCGCCCCTTCGTGGCATCGTTGACCGCGCGGCGCAGGGACTCACGGGCCTGGGCCGCCAACACCCAGCGGGGGCCGGGGGCGAAGACCTGGCGGAACCCGGTGCAGAACAGGGCACCCCCGGCAACGATCGTCGTCACCCATGCCGGGGCGTGCAGGCCTGCCTCCACCACCGTCACGGACGCACTGGCCAGTGCGCCGAGTTCGATCGCGCGGTGCGCGCGCCGCGCGGCGTCACCGCGGCGCTGATGGAACGCCAGTTCTTGTTCGGCCAAGGCCGGCAGCGGGTCGGGGGCGGAGGCCCAGGCATCTGCGTCCGGCGGGGTCTGTCTGCGCATGCCGAGCATCATCGTCACCGCCGTAGGACGGTGTCAGCCGATCCGCCCGACCTGTACGGCGGGGGCCGAACACCACCGCCCCGGCCGGGCGCGCGTCCGGACCTGACCGTCGCTGCGCGAAGACCGCCGCCCGTACGCGTGACAACCATGCGCATGCCAACTCAGCGACGCCATATCCTCTGCCTGTGACCAAGAACCGCGGGCAGACGGGAAAGCCCGGCCCCGACGGGCTACCGCACCATCAAGAGTTCCTCGACGGTACGGATTGGGCGTCCCTGGCCACTGCGTGCGGGACGGGCGAATCCCTGCCGGCGGCATTGGCACGCTTCCTCGACCCCGATCCGGCCGTCAGGGAAGACGCCGCGAAGAACGTGCTCGAAGAAGTGACCCACCAGAACACCTTCTACGAGGCCACCGTGCCCGTGGCACTCTACGTCGCGGCCATCCTCAACCAACCGGACATCACAGCGGGTGACTTCGACCCCGACTCCGCTGTGCCGACGCGTCGCCCGACTCTCGTGAGGCTGCTGGCCTGGCTCAGCGCCACCGCCTACGATGCGGACGACGAGTGCGTCGCCCTCGGCGAGCGTCACTACGGCGATCAGTTCCTCCTCGAGTACGAGGAGATGCGAGCGTTCCGGAACCTGCGGCCGGCGCTCTTCTCCGCCGTCCAGCCCTTCCTCGGCCACGAGAGCGCAGACGCACGCGATGCAGCCCTCGTCGCCGCCATCCCCCTCGCAGAGCACCCCCTTCTCGCCGAGCAGCGGGGCGAGCTGGTCGATCACGCCCGCCGCCTGCTGGCCACCAGCACTGATCGCCACAACCGGGACCGAGTCCTGGACGCGCTGAAGGCATGGGGTCACGAAACCGGCGATCTGGAGAACGTAGCCGACGTTGCGGCCCGCGAGCGTTACGCCCGGCTCAGGGCCGAACGCGCTTCCCGGGGAGGCGAATGGGCCCCAGGTGAATACAGCGAAGCCCCGCCGTACTGACTCGGCGACCCGCAGTGCCCCCCGCCATCCGCTGATCGCCGAGCACGCCGGCTTCGTGGAGCTCACACCGGAGTCCCGGTGCGGAGGTGGGCGAAGGCGATGTCCCGGACGCGTACGACCGCTTCCGGCGCGAGCGCTGCCAGTACCGCCAGGGCGTGGTGCCAGTCGGTGTCGGCGCCCTCCAGTGACTGCCGCGCGAACCTGGAAGCCGCCTCCTTGTCCGCGGGAGTGTGCGGCGAGGCGGCCAGGGCGAGGGCGAGGGCGCGGACCACGTGGGTGAACCGGTCGGGATCCGCGGGGTACTGGGAAGGGGGCACCCGGGCCGGTGCACGGGCGAGGTGGCCCGCGACGGCCGCGAACGCGGCTGACCGGTGCTCCGGAGCCCGCAGCCGGTCGGCTGTCCGCCAGGCCTCGGAGGTGTCGCCCCGCAGCGCGTGGACCACCGCGAGCCCGGCCGCCGGAAAGCGTTCCGGGTGGCGGGCCCGCATGGTCCGGTCCAGCCAGTCCAGCTGGGGGGCCGGGTCCGTCCCGGATCCGATCCGCAGCAGGGCGTGCACGAGGACGGTTTCCTCCCGCCAGGTCTGCGGCGGCTCGGTCGTGTAGGCGAGGGCTCCGCGGATCGCGTCGTGGAGGCGCTCCAGGCAGGGTTCCTCCGATACGGATACGGCCGCGGCCGCAGCTGCGGCGGGCAGGAGCTCGGCGAGGTCGGCCAGGCGGGAGCCGGCCGATCCGCGCGGCGGCCGCCATGAGGCGAGCAGGCGCTCCCGCTCCTCGTCGACCAGGCCCGCGGCAAGGGCCGGATCGTGAGCGGCGACCCCTGTGGCGACGGCGGTGCGCGCCTCCCGGGCCTCGCTGCGCCCCATGCCCTTCCGTCCACGCCTCCAGGGCTCTGCCTCCTCGAAGAGCTCCACCGCGGCGTCGCCCTCCCCTGCCCAGGCCAGCGCTTGCGCAGCGGAGGCCCACGCGCGGGAGGCCCGATAGGCCGTGGCGTAGTCATCGGCCGTGCCCAGGGCGGCCCGCGCTGCCCGAGCCGCCTCGTGGGCATGCCTCCGCGCGTCCGTCCCGCGCCCCGAATCCCCGTACGCCAGCGACACGGCGGCGAGGGCCAGTGCGCCTTCGGCGGGAGGCGTCAGTCCGGCGGCGAGTTCGTCGGCGTCCGCGTGGCGGCCGACCCGTACGAGTGCGCCCGCCAGTGCGGGCAGCCAGGAGATCGCGGGCGGACTGCTCGCCTCGGGACCGGAAGCCCCGCGCAGCACGGTGAGGGCCTCGTCCAGACGGTGCTTCGCCTCGTGGACCCGGCCCAGTTCCGCCAGCCGAAAGGCGTCACGCGCCAGTTTCTCCGCCACCCACCACCCGGACGACCCGGAGTCCTCGAAGCCGGCACGGCCGACGGCTTCGTCACCTGAACCCGTCCCGCCCGCGGTCGCCGCGTCACCACCGAAGGGGGTGGCGTCGGACGAAGTCAGGCAGGCACGGAAGTGCTCGGGCAGCACGTCGTAAAGCCGTTGCCTCTGGTCCGTCGGAACTCCGGTGTCGGCGAGCGCCCTCATGAGCCTCTCGAATGTCCT
Source organism: Streptomyces sp. ICC4 (assembly GCF_003287915.1). Lineage (NCBI taxonomy): Bacteria > Bacillati > Actinomycetota > Actinomycetes > Kitasatosporales > Streptomycetaceae > Streptomyces > Streptomyces sp. ICC4. The sequence goes on from NZ_CP030286.1 coordinate 3,314,945, forward strand.
TCCGAAGGAGAGGTAGGCATAAGGGAGGTCCGCCTTCGACCCCGATCCGGCCCGGCCGACCATCGACCGGAGGTATTGGCCGCCCGTCCGGGCGAGGGCCGCGGCCTCTTCCGGGCGGGCAACCGCCAGGGCCGAAGCCGCGAGCGCCAGGACGTCGATGTTCTCGAGCGTCGGCGCACCGGCCCACACGGCCCGGGCATGGCCGAGGATGCCGTCGTGGATCCGGTCCGCACGCTCCGGGGCAGCGGCCGCCAGGATCGCCCAGAACTGGACCGGGGCGGCCCGGTCTTCACCGAGGCGGGAGCCGTAGTCGAAGCGGGTGCAATAGCCGGTGCCGTGGCCGTGGCCGTCCGCCAGGTCCGCCAGGTCCTCTGCCTGTTCCTCCATGCCGTCGAGGAGTTCCGTCGCCGGCGCCGGGTGGTCCGGTCGCAGGAGGCGGACCGCCTCCGCCCGTGCTTCGTACTGCTCCGTGCCCACTCCCCGCGTCGCGCGGAGCAGTTCCACACCGGCTTCCACCTGCCGTGTCGCGATCAGGGCGACAGCTGCTCGGGCAGCGGCCGCCGACTCCGTCCCGTCGAGGTCTCCGCCCGGGGAACGGGTCTGTCGGCCTGCCGCACGTGCCCACGTCGCAGCCTCCCGTGCGGTCTCCGGGGCCCGTTCGTGTCCGGTGCCCGCCAGTACCCGGGCCACGTCGGCCAGTGCCGCCGCCTTGGCGGAGGCGAAGGGGGACGCGAGGGCCAGCGATCTTGCCCGGCGGGCGTCTCCGAGCCGGGCGAGCGCACGGGACATGGAGGGCGGCAGGGTCCCGGAGTGCCGGAGGAGGAGCTCCCGCGATACGGCGGCGCCCGCCCGTAGGGAGAGGCTGCGCGGGGTGTCGTCCGTGGCGGCGGCCGCGGCCAGGTCGAGGTCCGAGAGCGCGAGGTCCATGCCGGAGCGGTCGACGAGCCGGAGCTGGCGCCGCGGGTCGAGGACGAGGGCCGCCGGCCGCTTGGGGTCCGCCCCGTGCTGGGCCAGGCGGGTGTACCCGGTCAGGAGGTAGTCCGGCGTCTCCTCCGGCCAGCCCTTGTCCCGGTAGCCGTCGGCCCAGGCGTGCAGCCTGGCCTCGTAGCCGGCGAGTTCGGCGTCCCCGAGGGCGTGCACGGCCGCGCGGCGCAGCTCCTCGTGCGCGAGTACGTACGTACGCAGACCGGGGTCGGCGCCCCCGCGCCCGGCCCCGCCCTCGCCCTCGCCCCCGCCTCCGCCCGGGGCGAGGCGGTCGGCGTCGTCGGGAGCCATGCTGCGGCCGGCCACGCTGCGGAGCTTCTTGTCCACGTCGTACGGGCGAACCCCGGCCAGCTCGGCCATGTCCCTGCCGCTGAGCGCACCCCGGGCCACGGTGAGCAGGCCGAGGAGGGAGCAGCCGACGGCGGGTTCGTCGAGGAGGGCGTGCAGATCGAGCATGGCCATGTCCCGGATGACCCGGGCGGCGGGTGACGCGGCGAGGCGGCGGACGGCCGAGGGATCGCGCAGGGGGTGGTCCGCGGGGACGTCCTCGGGGACGGACGGGTTCGGCCGCCCGGACACGAGGACCCGCATCCCGGGCGGCGGCCGCTTGGGCAGCAGCGCGGCGATGCTGCGGCGGCCCGGACCGGCCTCGGCGTCCTCGTCCAGGCCGTCCACGACCAGCATCAGGGTCCGGTGACGGGCGGCGCCGGCCCGCGCCGCCTCCTCGTAGAGCCGGTGCAACTGCTCCGGGCGCCGGGGGCCCGCGGCCGCGAGTTTCTTCCCGGTGAGGGCGGCGAGTTGGTCCGTCACCGACCGGAGGAAGTCCTCGCGGTGGTTGGTCCCGAGCCGCTCGGCGATGAAGTGGCTGACGACGTCGACCCCGGCCGGGAGGCAGCGCAGCACGAACCAGGCGAGCAGGGCGGACTTCCCCGCCCACGCGTCGGCCTGCCACCACGCGTAGTCGGAGCCCTGGCCGGCCGGGGCGGTCGCGTAGGCCGAGAGCTCGTCCAGCTCCTCCTCGCGGCCGACGAAGTCCCTCGGGAGGATGGTCTGTTCGACCTCCTCGGGGTGGGAGTGGAGACGGCCGGGCGAGGTGGCGTCGATACGCGGGCCAGTGCCGCCCTGCCCGCTCTTGCGGGTCCGCTGCGCGGCGCGCAGCAGCGAGCTCCATCCGGCGGCGCTGATCTTCTCGTGGGTCGGAGAGTGCCGGGCGGCGGCACGCTCGTCCAGGAAGGGGATCAAGCACCGCAGTACGTAGCGCGCGTGGGGTTCCCGAGTGGGAACCGTCGGGCCCTTCATCCAGCCGCTGATGCTGGAGTCCGCCACCGTGAAGCCGTGCTCCGCGCCCAGGCTCACGAGGTTCTTGAGGACCAGCTCCGACCCCCCGCCCGCGGCCTCGTACAGCCGCGCGAGCTCCCGCGTGAACGCCTGCACGCCGATCCCCTCCACCTCCTCCGCTCTCCGTCTTCTGCAGAGCACTTCACCGGAAACACCGCCGCACCCCGGTTCACCAGGCCGCTTACCGTCCCGCCGACCGTCCGGACATCGCCGGAAGCCCCCCGGCTGATGCATACCTGTGGCACCGCAGTCCGGCGGGAGAGACCGCCGGACACCGTCCGAGGGGATCCGCCATGCTGTCCGTCCTGCCGTCCGTACTCCACGACGCCGCCGTGCTGACCGCCGTCACCGGCCTCGCCTACACCGCCGCCGTGGTCACGGTCGCCGCGTCCTCGGTCCTCTCCCGCAGCCCGGAGCGCCGCCGCGATGCCCGGGCGACGCTGACCATCCTCATGCGGCGGCGCGGACCGCGCTGAGCCCGGTCCTACGGGCGGGCAGTGCTTGACGTGCCCTGGTGTTCCCGTTCGAAGGGCGGCTACCCTCGGCGCCGGTACGCCGCCCCGCACCTGCGGGGATGAACCTGGTTACGAGCAGAGCGCATGCTCCTCCCCGCACACGCGGGGACGCCGACGACCCACCTCCCCGCGAGCCAACACCAGGCGCACGCAAGGGAGTTGATGTTCCCGAAACCCGTCGTGTCCCTCCCTGCCCGCGTGCTACGTTCCTGCCTCATTCCAGCAAGGAATGGTTATGAGCAGAGAGCGAACGATGCACCTTGGCTGAATTACGCACCCCTCCCCGCGGGGTGATACGCCCCCAGTGGGACCCCCGGTGGCAAGCATGCGCCGAGGCACTGACACTGAAGGGCGAGCGGGTCGAGCTGAGCCTCGTCGGCCTCCTCGAACAGGCCGACGACCTGCTGTCCTTGACCGGGGCCACGCCCGGCGAGACCGTCGCTCTCCTCGAATACCTGCTGGCCCTCTGCTACGCGTCGAAGACCCACCCGGCCACCCCCGCCCAATGGCGCGATTGGGTGGAGGAGAAGCACCCGCTCGGCCAGGCCGCCGTCTGGCTCGCGAACCGCCCCGACGGGGAGGCCTGGGACCTCTTCCACCCCACCGAGCCGCTCGGCCAGAACTCCCTCCTCGCGCCCTTCCTCGACCAGCGCGGGGCCGGGCCCGCCCAGCTGGTCATCGAGCACGCGGGCGACTACAACCAGTTCTTCGACCACCACCACCTCGAACACCCGGCGCCGCTGCCCGTGGCCGAGGCGTTCCGCGCGATGCTCTCGCAGCACGTGTACGGAGTCCCCGGACGCGCCCGGATCTCCGGCAAGGAGACGCTCGGGCCGACCCTCACCAACCTCGCCGCCGGCCGCCTCAGCAGCCGCATCCGGGTCGTCGCCCTCGGCGCCACCCTCGGCGAGACCCTCCGCCTCAACCTGGTGCCGACGGCCGGCCTCCCCGGCGAGTTCAACCGGTCCTGGACGACGGGCACGCAGCAACGCCGGGGCTTCCGGACCAAGCCGGACGGCCGCCCGGTGAGCGGTCCCGCGGACCTCCACAGCTACCTCGGCCGGTCCGTCCTGATGCGCCCGACGCCCCAGGGCGACTGCGTCGACCGGGTGCTGATGGCCGCGGGCGAGCTGCTCGACCTCCAGCCGTCCCTGCACCTCCAGGACGCCGTGTACGCCCTCACCTCGGTCGGTACGAAGAAGCCGCTGTGGGCATCGGCGTCCCGCGCGGTGTGGCGCGACGCCCACGCGCTGTACGCCGCCGTCGCGAGGGCCGGCCTGCCCGGCTTCGTGAACAAGGGCATGGACCTGTACGGACGCCTCGCGCTCTTCCCCGGACCCGACTCCCCGCCGTTCCCCGGCCGTCCGCCCGCGCGCGCGATCAGCCTGTGGGCGGTGGGGCTCGTCGCCAAGCAGACCACGGCCGTCACGTGGGTGTCCGGGGTCTTCCCCTTCGCCCCCGGTCTGGGGGCGAGGCTGCACCGGGCCTCGGAGCGCGGCTCGCTGATCGCCGAGCACATCGCGACGAGCCTGGGGAGGGCGGCGTACGCGGCCTGGGGGATCGCCTACCCGAACCCCAAGCCGGCCGACAAGGCCGGCCAGATCGCCCGGTTCGACGTCAGGGCCAAGCACTGGGCCGCGGCGGAGGAGCCGTTCAACCTCCTGCTGGACGACACCGCCGCCGGCGAGGACGTCCCCGAGTCCCTCCGCGAGTACGCCTCCACCCTCTCCGGCGCCGCCCGCAGGTTCCTCACCGAATGCCTCGACTCCCTGCCGAGGAACTCTCGCGGAGCCCAGGCCCACGCGGCTGCCCTACGGCGCTTCGACGACGAACTGGCCCGCCCCGAGGCCCCGGCCGAACTGCGAGGGAACACCGCATGAGCACCGAGACGGGAGCCGCCGAGCCCGACCGGGCATGGCAGGAGCAGCAGGACAAGGCCCCCGGCGAGCGGCTCACGGCCTGGCTCGCCACCCTCGTGCGCAACCGGGAGTACGGGCAACTCGCCGATCTGCGGCGGCCGCGCGTACGGACGAACGCCCACATCCGGGCCGGCTGGTTCCACCCCGAGCAGCGCGAGGTGTACGAGCAGGTGGCCTTCCTGTTCGCGATCTACCACCAGGGCAGGTCGAAGCCCGCTTACGGGTTCGGCAGCCTCGGCGACGCCGCCCGCCGGATCGGCGGCGGCGTCGGACGCGGCCCCGACGACCCGGGCGCGGCCCGGCTGGTCGACCGGATCGTCCCGAGCCGCCGGATCCCGTGGCGCCACCTCCAGCACGCGGTGGCCCGGTTGCGGGCCTGCGACCAGCCGCCGCCCTCGTGGGCGCAGCTCGCCGACGACCTCACCCGGTGGCACGACCGCAAGGCGCGGATCTCCTACCACTGGGCCGTGGACTTCCACGCGCCCGCGACGCGGCACGCGGCCCGCACCCCGAAGCCGAGCGACACGCGCGACACGAGCGACGCCAGCCAGCCGATCCAGACCATCCCGAAGGGCACCACCACATGACCAGCAACGCCGACGCCGACGCCGATACCGATACCGACGCCGGCTCCTTCACCGGCAGCCCGTTCCTCTCCCTCCACCTCCTGGAGACCCTCGTCGCCGTGCTCCCCGTGCGCGACGAGAACGGCTCGCCCAAGTCGATCGTCTACGGCGGCGCCGAGCGCCACATGATCACGAGCCAGGCCCGCCGCCGCGCCGAGCGGGTCCACGCCCGGGACCGCGCCAACGCGGGCGTCGGCGCACTGGCCGGCCGCAGTACGGGCATCCGTACCCGCGAGTGGGCTCTGATCACGGCCCGCGCGTTGGCCGCCGAGCACGGCTGGGACCGGGAGGAGGCGGTCCGGACCGCCCGCGCCGTCATCGAGGCGACGGGGCTGAAGTTCGGCGACCCCGCCAAGAAGACCGTCGCCAACCTGACCAAGGTGCTCCTCTTCGCTCCCGCCGACGCCGGCTCCCGTATCGCCGCCCACATCGCCGGACGGTCCGAGGACCTCCGCGCCTGGACCACCGAGTACGGGGCGGCGCAGGCGGCCACCGGCGCGAAGCCCAGGAAGGGAGCGCGACAGCCGGCCGAAACCGCCCCCGACAACGAGGGCACGGCATCCGACGCGAAGCCGCTCCCCTCCCTCCCGCCCGGGACCCGCGCCGCGGTCCTCACCGCCCTCGCCCCGCGCGACGCCATCGACATCGCCCTCTACGGCCGCTTCCTCGCGGAGATCGCCGATTCCCCCAACGTCGACGGCGCCGTCCAGAGCAGCCACGCCTTCACCGTCCACGAGGCCGAGCAGGTCGACGACTTCTACGCCGCCGCCGACGACGCCAAGCTCGACCGCAAGAGGAACGCCCTCAAGGCCCCGACCGCCCTGGACTTCCTCGACGCGGCCGACGACTCCGGGGCCGGCATGACCGGCTACCAGTCCCTGATCTCCGGCACTTTCTACCGGCACGCCGTGCTCGACCGCGTCCGGCTGCGCAGGAACCTCCAGGCCGCCGGGATGACCGTAGAGGAGGCCGAGGACGCCTCCGCCGCGGCCGAGGAGGAGTTCGTCAACGCCTTCGTCGACGCCTTCCCCGAGGCGAAGCGCAACTCCACCGCCTCCACCGGTTCGCTGCCCGCCCTCGTGCTCGCCTTCGAGGGCGACCGTCCGTACAGCTACGCCGCCGCCTTCCAGCGGCCCGTCGACGAGAACCCGGGGGGCAGGGGCGGCGCGGGCCCGGCCGGACCCGCCGCGGTGCGGCGGCTGCTGGCCCACCACGTCTTCGTCAGCGGCCGCCGCGAGGACATCAGGGCCGGGCGCCTCCTCACGTACGACCCCCAGATCGACGGCCTGCTCGCCGGGCTGCCGGAGCTCGGCGCGACCCCGGTGACATCGGTCGGGGGTCTGACACAGGACGTGCCGCCGGAGGACCCGACGGAGGACCCGACGGAGGAGCTGACGGGGGAGCACACAGGGGAGCTGACGGGGGAGGGGCTTCCGACATGACGCACGTCCTCCTCGTCCGCCTCGCCGCCCCCCTCCAGTCCTGGGGAGCGGTCTCCCGCTTCTCGCGCCGCGACACCCACAGCCGGCCCACCAAGTCGGCCGTCATCGGCCTGTGCGCCGCGGCCCTCGGCCGCGACCGCACCGACCCCGTGGACGACCTGGCCGAACTCGTCTTCGGCGTCCGCGCCGACCATCCGGGGACCCCCGTACGGGACTACCACTCCGTCGGCGCCGGCCGGTATCCGCTGCGCCCGCGCGACGTCATCACCGACCACCGGCGCGCGGCCGCCGTCTCCGCGAGCATGGAGGCGGCCACCGGCCCCGGCTTCGGCCACCACGAGCTGGCCGGCTGGTACGGGGCGCCCAAGAGGATCGCCGCCGATCCGGTCTCCGGGGCCCTGGTCTCCGCGGAGCTCGCCCGTTCGGCGCTGATCACCGAGCGCTGGTACCTGTCGGACGCCGCCTTCGTCGCCGGTCTCCAGCACGAGGACCGGAGCCTCCTCGCGGAGCTCGCCCAAGCCCTGGAGCACCCGAAGCAACTGCTGTGGCTGGGCCGCAAGTCCTGCCCGCCCTCGGGCACCCTGGCCGCCGGCATCCTCCCGGGCACCCTCGCCGAGGCCTTCGCCGCCAAGCGGCTCCTGCCCGGCCCGGGTGCGGACCCGGACCCGGAACCGCGGCGGCGCCCCTGGGCGTGGCTCGAGTCCCCCGCCGGAGCTCCCGGGTCTTCCCCCGTCAACGACCAGCCGGTCAGCTTCGACCCCGCGCGGCGGGTCCACTCCATGCGCTGGGAGACCCGTACGCGCGTCACCATCGCCCCGACCGCCACCGAATGGGACATCATCCCTTGAACACCACACGCGTCACGGCGGCCCGCTTCGTCGCCACCCACTCCGTCCTGACCCTGGACGCCACCCACCCCTACGTCGCCAAGTCCCTCGTCGACGCGCAGGAGATGCACCGCACCGTCATGAGCGGATTCCGCGGCTGGGTCGAGGACGGCGACCCCGACGCCCGCTCCCAGATGGGCGTCCTGTCCACGTGGTCGGTGGACCTCAAGGCGGCGGCCCTCGTCCTGGTCGTGCAGTCCCGCGTGCCGGGCGACTGGAGCCGCGTCCCGCGCGCCGCGCTCACCTCGGCGCCGCACACCCTCACGGTCGACCGCACCGTACGGGCCGGCGAAGTCCTCGGCTTCCGTACGGTCATCAACCCGACCCGCAGCAAGCCGTCGGGCCGGCCGGTCTCGGAGAAGGCCCGCGGCGCCAGGGTCCCGCACAGCAATCCGGAGCACGTGAAGAACTGGTTCCTGCGCCGCCTCCAGGCGGAGGGCGAACCCGCCACGGCAGAAGGCGGCCTGGTCCGCATCGGCGCCACGGCCGACCCGGCGGCCCTCGGCGTCCGCATGCTGCCGACGGTCTCGAGCCCGGCCCCGCACAAGGGCTTGCGCATCGCCCGCGCGGAAATCCGCGGCTCCCTCACGGTCACCGACCCGAAAGCCCTGGTGGAAACCCTCTCCCAAGGCCTCGGCCACGCCCGCGCCTACAGCTGCGGCCTCATCCTGACCCGCTGAAATCGGGGCCCCGAGCACGAGACCTCGGCCTCCGGTGCCCGTGCCGGATGGTCACATCGTGTCCTCGGCGCGGGTGGCGATCCGGCCGGCCGCTTCGAGTCGGGACAGGCGGCCGTGCTCTCGGTCGGCCCAGCGCCGGACACGGTCGGGTTCCAGCGGGGCGCCGTGGCCGACGTGGAGTCGGGTGGGGTTGAGGGCAAGCATTTCGCGAAGGCTGGTGAGGTTCTGCCGCGGGTCGTCGTGGAAGGGGGGATTGGCCGGCTTGCCCGGGATGAGCCCCATGAAGGAGTTGGCCACCAGGTCGCCGGCGATGAGGTCTCCGTCGTCGGTGAGGACGGAGACCGATCCGGCCGTGTGGCCGGGGGTGGGCATGATGCGCGCTGCGATCCCGAAGTCCTCCAGGGGAGTCTCACCGCGGATCAGCACATCGGGTTCGAGGGGTTCGGCCCGCGCGTGCAGGTCTTTGCTCCGGTCCATGATGCGGCCCATCGGGCCGGTGGGCAGGTACGGTTCGCGAACCCGGCCGGTGCGGTACGGCCCGAGGTCCGCGACGTGGCCGGCGACGGGTGCGCCGGTGAGGCGGTGCAATGCGGCGGCGGACCCGAAGTGGTCTATGTGCCCGTGGGTGATGACGATCAGTGAGACCTCGCGGGGGTCCACTCCGTGCTCGGTGATCCGGTCGTAGATCTTCTGGCCGCTGCCGGGCGTCCCGGCGTCGACGATCACCGGACGTCGGCCCAGGAGCAGGTAGGCGTTGATGGCCGTGCGGCCCATGACAGGGATGGGAATGACCTTCGTGCGGGACATGGCGACGTCCTCCATGAGGTGACGGACTGACTGCCTGACTGACGGCTGCTGCCCGTGCGGGCACACCGGGGATCCGCCGGACTGCCGGCGGATGGTGGGGGGCGGGCCGGAGGGGCTACCGGAATCGGCGCCGGTACTCGGCGGGAGTGGTCCCCAGCCGACGCTGGAAGGAGCGGTGCAAGGTCTCCACCGAGCCCAGGCCGCTGGCCGCGGCGATGTCCGGCAGGCTCCCGTCGCTCTCCTCCAGCAGGCGGCGGGCGGATTCGAGGCGGGCGGATTCCACGTAGGCGGCCGGCGTGCCATCGGTGCGCAGCCGGAACAGCCGGGAGAAGTGGCGCACGCTCAGGTGCAGCCGTGCGGCCAGGGCCTCCGCGGTGAGGTCCTCGGTGAGATGGTCGGCGATCCACACGCGCAGGTCGTCGATGCGGTCGCCCGCAGTGGCCGGGGCGGAAAGCGGAACGCTGAACTGGCTCTGCCCGCCGGAACGCTTGACGTACATGACCATCATCCGTGCGGTGGCCAGGGCAACGGCCTGGCCGTGGTCCTCGGCGACCATAGCCAGCGCCATGTCCATCCCCGAGGTGACACCCGCGCAGGTCCACACGCTCCCGGATCGGATGAAGATGGGGTCCGGATCGACGGTCACCCGCGGATGGTCGGCGGCCAGCCGTGCGGCGGTGAGCCAGTGGGTCGTGGCGGACAGGCCGTCCAGCAGGCCCGCCGCGGCCAGCAGATGGGCTCCCGCGCAGATCGACCCGGTCCTGCGCGCAGGAGGCGCCGCTTCACGCAGCCAGTCGGTGACCTCGCTGTCGATCACCGGCTCCACCCCGTCGCCGACCAGGTTGACCGCGCCGGCCACGAGCAGGGTGTCGACCCGGCCGTGCACCTCGTCGAGGGCCAGGTCCGCCAGCAGCCGGACGCCGCTGGACGTGGCCACCGGCCCGCCGTCGGCCGTGGCGATCTGGACGAGATAGCCGGGGCGGGCGGTGCCGGCGACCCGTGTGGCAACCGAGAAAACCTCGGCCGGGCCGGTGACGTCCAGCAGTTCGGTACCGGGGAAGGCCACGATGACGACTTTGTGCGGTGCGGGCATGTGCAGATCATTTCGCCCCGCCGGTAGTGGCCGCAATGACGAGGTTCTGTCAGATCCGGCCATCTCGAAGTCGTGTTTCGATGGCCAGGGCGACTTCTGATCGACCATGCGCAGACCGTACGCGGGCACGGCTGACAGCGGACGAAAGGCCCCTCGCCGTGGTGGGCCGACAAGAACGGTCAGCGCGGCCAACGGGAATGCCCGAGGGCCACCGGCAGCACAGGCTGCGCCGGCGACGCGGCCTACTGCTGTGCGGCTTCGGCCGTGGTGTAGGAGGAGGCGAAGGTGAACGCGTGCGGGGAGGGCCCGTGCGCCCGCAGGTCCGCCAGCCGCTCCAGGGCCTCGTCCACGGTCGGGAGGTGCCCGGCGGGGACCCACCAGAGCACCATGTGCGCCTCGACGTGCCGTTCGAACCATTCGCGGCGCCGCCGCATCACCTCCAAGTGCCCGCTGCGGTAGGCGAAGTCCCAGAGGGCCTCCTGGGTCTCCCACACCGACAGGTTGACGATGACGTCCTCACCCGCCGGGCGCAGGCCGGTGGCATCGGCCGAGTCCTCCTCCACGAGCCGCCATACGAAGCCGGGCGTTCCGTCGGCGGCGGCGTTGACCGGGGCGAGCATCTCGACGAACGGCGCCACGCGCGGGTCGTCGAGGGGGTGACGGAGCGTCGCGACATTGAGTTGGGCGAGGTGCGCGGGATGTGCGGGATGCACGGATGCGGTCATGGACTCATCCCAGCACGACCAGCTTTTCTATGTCAATCCCCATTGTTTTTAGAAGCCTCGACCACCACGCAGCATTCGCCCGGCCGGGCGTCCATGCGGGCGCGGACGGGACCGTCCGCGCCGAGCAGTCCTTCCAACAGTGCGAGGTTCATGCCGCATACGAGCGGCGGGAAGCGCTCGGCGACGGCATGGAAGGGACAGTTGCGCATACGGACGACAGGTGCGGCCGCCCCGGCCGCCCCCTCGGAGCCTTCGGCCCCTTCGACGTTCTCGGTACCCCCGACGCCCTCGGTACCCCCGACTCCTTCCAGGTGCGGTTCGTATCCGCGGGCGGCCAGCATCTTCACGGCCTCTTCAAGGTCGCCACAGGGCTCCGCGTGGCCGCGCAGGGCCTCACCCCGGCTCCGCGCGGCCGCGCGGAGCCCGACGTCGAGCCCGGCCTGCTCGGCGGCCTCGGCGAGCAGCTCGGCGACGGTGCGGTAGTCGCGGGCGGGCAGCGACACCGCCCATTCGGCCCGCGCCCGCGTGTACACCTTCGCGGGACGACCCGCCCCCGGACCCGAGCGGCCCGTCAGCCGGCGGCTACCGCTCTCCAGCAGTCCGGCCTCAGTCAGCTTGTCCAGATGGTGCGCGGCGAGCGTGCGCGCCACCCCGGCCGCCTCGGCGGCCTCGTTGCGGCCGACCTCACGGCCCTGCGCCGCCACGTACTCATACAGGCGGCGCCGCACCGGATCCTGCAACACCGCGATCGCGTCAATGTCCTCCACCCGGCCATTCTACGAACAACACAGATTGGAGATAGAAAGGCGGGCCGGCCCCGGCAAGTGCGCAGTGCATCCCTCGGTCGCACTGCTGTGACTGAGCGGCCTACTTGGCCCGATCGGCCAACTGCGCCGCTCAGCCCACGCCGCAGCGGTTCTTGCCCCGCACGACCGATGCCGGGCTGTTGCTGTGCTCGTGTCCCGAGCGGGGGACGAGGACACAGCGCAGGGCCGGCACCGTCACTCGAGGCGCCTGATCGGCTTTCCGAGCAGTTCGGTCAGCTCCGCGTCGACGGCCGCGATCAGCGTCGGCCCCCAAATGGTCAGTGTCTGTTCCCAGGGGTGGCCGAAGGTGCCCAGGCGCAGGTCGTCGGTGAGGTGGAGATAGTAGTCGCCGTTGGGATAGGTGCCTTTGCCGGGCCGGGGCGGCCGTCCGGGGATGTCGGTGCGGCGGGGGTCGTAGCGGTAGCCGTCGTGATTCCAGTCGAGCCAGTGGACGAACTCCCCGGGCTCGGTGGCGGTGAGCAGTCCGCGCTGGACGATCGCGTCGAGCCGTTCGGGGAGGTCCGGGACGATCCGGTGGTGGGAGTGCAGGTTCCAGACCGCGGAGGGAACGGGATCGGTGATCGCGGGCCGGTAGGTGGTGCTTGGCTTGAAGTCGAAGTCCGCGTAGAAGCGGTCCCACAGGGGACCGTCGTCGTGGAGCCAGTCGAGGAACTGTGCGGGGCGGGTGGTCTCGTGGCTGCCGGGCGGGCCCCAGTGGTAGGAGCGGACGGTGGCAGCCTCGGTGAAACCGGCTTCCAAGAGGCTCTCGCGCAGGGAGCCGTCGGCTTCGGCGAGCAGGGGGTGCCCGAGCCAACTCTGTCGCCGCCATCGGTCGGTGACGGCTTTGACGAAGGCAGGATCGTTGCTGGTGAAGCCGCCGATGAGGGTGAAGGGGATTTCGTCGCCGTGCGCCCAGGCGACCTCGGTGACGATCCCATCCTCCAACAGGACCTCGATGAGAACGTCACCCTCGTCGGAGGAGCCGTCCGCGATCATCTCTGCGTAGGGTGCGGCGTGCGGACCGGGGGAGCCCACGGCGATCGCCCATGTCTGCTCGGCCTGGCCCGGGACCCGGTACAGGTCGTGCACCCCCTCCTGGGGCTCCATCCCGTCGGACCGCTCGCCGGGCAAAGGGGCGGCGATCAGCACGGAGCGCTCCCAGCCCGGGGCGAACCCCGCCGCTGTCAGCTCCTGTCCCAGGTCCGGCGGGTCGTGCCCGTAGACCTTCCACTCGATCGGCTCACTGCGTTCCGCGAAGACCTCCTGCTGGCGGCGCACCACTGCGGCGGTGTCCGTACCGGGGACGAGGGGGGCGTGCTCAGCGGTGCCGTGCGTGCCGTAGTGCCGGCGCGCGACAGGCCCGTCGGCCTCAACGACCACCCCGACCGGATGCCACGCGGGAACCCGCCCCCGCAGCCCCTCGTACATCGCCCACCATTCACCCATGCCCATGATCAGGAGCCTAGACGGGCCCACACGGGCCAACCAGAACGCTCAGGGGCCAACTGCAGCGCTAAGTCAAGTCACAACGGGCGGCTGTGACTTAGCGCTCTAGTCGGCCCGTCCAGCCAGATAGGCGCTCAGTACTCGGTAGAGCTGATCCACACCGTCCCATAGGGTCGGTCCGTGATGATCAAAGTGGGCGAACCGCGCAGCCTCGGCCTTCCTGCTCCCGAGGCGCGGTTGCGCTTCGGGACGGAACTGCAGGAGCTCGGCGGCGGGCCGCGGCGCCGCTTGCTGATGGTGGACGACGAGCCCGCCTTCGAGCTCAGCTTCTACTGCGGCACGTGCCCGCTCCTGTTCCGCCGGCTGGAGACGGCGAGGGAGAAGCTGTCCCTGGAGAGCATGCAGCAACGGCTCACCGGAGCGCTGGACGATCCGGACGACGGCGGCGTGATCGATGCGTTCGGTGCCTTGCTACCGGAAGGCGAGTACCTTCCGCTGCTCCTGGACGTGGAACCCCGGCTGGTCTTCCCCGGCAAGGAGGGCGACTACTTCAGCGGCGAGCAGGTCACGGCGTGGGGAATCGATCAGTTCTGGGGGCTCCCGGAGTACCCTCACACCCCGTACTACCGGACCTTCGAGACCGCCGTCGATGCGGACGCCCACCTCTACGAGTTCGTCGTGCCCATGGTTCCCCCGACCTGGAACGTGAGAGCGTGCGTCGAGGAGTACGTCGCACTCATGGAGCGGGGAACGGTCCCCACGGCGGTGGCGATCTCCACGCTGGACGTCTGCCAGTCCGCCCTCGGCCTGGCAGATGACCCTGCCGCGCACTGGGGCCTGACCCACTTCCTGCTCGACGGCCACCACAAACTGGAGGCCGCCGCCACGGCCGGCCGGCCGGTGCGGCTCCTCTCGCTGCTGACCTTGGGTGAAAGCCTGGCCGGAGCCGAAGACGCCGCCCGGCTGCCCGCCCTGCGCACCCGCCCCCGCTCGGCCCGAGTGACCGGATAGTCGGCCCGCCTAGACAAATTCGTGCTCGAAAGCGGTGTGCACGGACTGGTGCGTCGGGCCAGGCCGGCCATTCCGCTGGGACTGAAGCGCAGGCCCAGGTCGTAGTCCTCCACGTGCTGGATGACGGCAGCGTCGAGGGCGGAGGGCGTGGATCCGCCCATCGCGTCCCGCGTCCGGGGGTCTCGGGAGCGCCGTGCCAGGGGAGAGGGCGGGTGGCCAGGACATACGTTCTGCTGCCCGGCCTCGGCTAGCAGCCGGTGGCGGGCGAGGCCGGCGCGCGCGGGCGCGGGCGCGGGTGTGGGCGGATTGCCGGATTCGGTGAAAGCGCGCGGTAGGAGGGGGCCGTGCGCATAGAGTCCCAGAGTCCCAGTTCGGGAAACTTGCTCCCTGCGCTTGCGGGGATGGTCCCTGGTTGTCGGCGCCGGCCCCGTTGAGGGTGAACTGCTCCCCGCGCTTGCGGGGGATGACCCGTACCAGTGCCAGAGAGCGGCCCGTGACGTGCTCTGCGCCCTGCGCCCCGCAGGGATGACCCCGCTCTCATCGCCGCCGGCAGATCCGTGGCGTACGCCTCTCCGCATCGGCGGGGGATGAACCCGGGTTGGTGGTGCCGTACTCCACACCCGCCCATTGCGCCCCGCGCCCGCGGGGACGCCCACCGACCCGTGTCTGCGCCGGTCCGTGGACAATCGCATGACGCACGAACTGGGGTGGGGGAGCGTGGCGGCAGTGCAGCGTGAGGTAGGCGAGGCGGGCGCGGTCCTGTGGGCCGAGCGGCTGTTCCGGAAGAAGGTCAAGCCCGGGCTGGACGTGCCCGAGCCGCGCGGGCCGGTGGCGACGCGCATGGCCGTCGAGCGGTTCGGCGAGCTGTACGCCGACATCGAGGGGGTCGTGCAGGAGTCCCTCGAGGGGGCACGCGCGGTGGCGAAACAGCTGTCCAGCGACCGCCTCCAGGGCCTGTCCGAAGTCGTACAGAACGCCGAGGACCTCGGAGCGCGCGAGGTCCGCGTCATGATCACCGGCGGGGAACTGCTGCTGGCCCACGACGGTGACCCCGTACGCCTGCGCGACGTCATGCCGCTCTCCATGCCCTGGGTGACCAGCAAGGCCGCCGACGCCCGGGCCACCGGCCGGTTCGGCATCGGCCTGATGACGCTCTACGTGTTCTCGCCCTGGATCGAGGTGCACAGCGGGCACTACGGGCTGCGGATCGCGGAATCGGGGCTGGCCTGGGCCCCGCCCCGGAAGTTCCCGCCCGCCTTGGTGGCCGATGCCGATGCCGATGCCGATGCCGACGACGGCAGCCGCAGTCGCAGTAGCAGCCGCACCGGCGCCCGCCGCGCCTGGACCGTCTTCCGGATCCCCCTGAAGACCCGGCGCCTTGACCCGTCCGACATGGACGCGTGGCTGCGGTCCTGGGGCCACGAGGCCCTGCTCTTCCTCCGCAGCGTTTCCCGCGTGACCCACCTCGACGCGAAGGGCCGGGTACGCCAGGGCCTCGGCCTGGAGCGGGTCCCGGACGTCGGTTTCACCGCCGAGATCGCGGGCCACGACGTCGACGTGGCCGTATCGCAGGTACGCGACGCCGACGGCCTCCACTGGCAGGTCTGCCGTGCCACCGTGGCCACACCGCCCGGCGTCGCCCCCCTGCGCAAGGCCGCGGCCGAGACCATCGACCTCGGCGTCGCCGTACCGGTCGCCGCGAAGGGACCCGCCGGTCACATCGGCCAACTCGGCCACATCGGCCCACTCGGTCAACTCGGTCACATCCACGTCGGTCTCCCCGTGACCGGGCTCGGGCTTCCCCTGCGCCTGCACGCGCCGTTCGACCCGCTGCCCAACCGGCAGGGCCTGTCGGAGACCGACTGGAACGACGCACTCGTTCCCCGGGTCGCGGACCTCTGGGCCGCGGCGCTGGTGGACCGCTTCCGCCGCGACCCTGCCACGGCGTGGCACATGCTGCCCCTGCCGCCGGCCTCCGGGGCGGGGCGTGCCGCCGACAGCCGTGCCGCCGACAGCCGTGAGGGCGCGGCCGTGGTCACCGCGCTGGAGCAAGCGGTACTGGCACGCTCGCGCACGCAGGTGTGCGCCCGGATGACCGTCGAGGTTCCCGGCCGGGGCCCGATGCCCCTGGGGGAGCTGGCCCTCGAGGTGGAGTCCCTGACCGGCGTGCTCTCCGAAGCCGACGTCGAACGGGTGGTGCACCGTCCCGCCTTGCCGCTCGCCGCGCGTGACAACGTCGGCCGCTACCGGGCGGTCCTCTCGGACTGGAGGGCACACGGTGGAAGTGACACGCGCCCAGCACCGCGCGAGGTCGACATCCGGGACGCGATGGTCCTTTTGCGCGACCGTGATCGCCCGCTGGAGTCGGTGGTCGAGCTGGCCGCCGTGGGCGTCTCCTACAGCCCGGCCGCCCTGCGTCTCGCCCACTTCACCTGGCTGGCCGACGATTCCGGCGCACGCCACCAGCCACCGGGCGAGTCCGACCTGCGGATGTTCACCGACGGCCGCGGCGGCCTCGCGGCCGGGCTCGGCTTCGCGCACGTCCTGCATCCCGTCTTCCTCGCCGACACCCCGGCCGCCGCCGCGGTCCGGCACTGGCTGCGCGCGAAGGCCGCCCTCCTGACCGAGGACGACCCGGCCGCCGTCCTGCGCCGGCTGTCCGACTACGGACGTACGCGCGTCGGCGCGGCCCTCTCCCTCACCGACGGGCAACTGGTCCAGCTCAAGGACGCCTTCGACAAGGTCTCGGACAACGACCGGCGGAGCCTCGGCCCCGGCGTGGGCCGGGCCGTCCTGCTCAAGGCCCGCCGGTACGACAAAGCAGGGACGCCGGAAGAGGGCGAAGCCATGCCCTCCCAGGCCTACCTCCCGCCGGGCATCGACGGCACCGACCGCCTCGAGAGCTTCGCCCACGCGGCGGGATCCACCCCCGGCCTGTGGTGGATCCGCCCCCGCTACCACCAAGTGCTGCGCTCCTCCGGAGCCTCCGGAGCCTCCGGAGCCTCCGGGGGCCTGAGCCCGCACGCCTTCCTGCGCCTCCTCGGAGCCGAGGGCGCGCCACGGCTCCGCGAGCACCCGGAGCAGACCATCCGCCTCAACCGGAAGGCTCTGCCGCTGCACGTTCCCGGAACGCCCCCCGCGCGCACCCAGGCCATGGCCGGGAGCGAGTACACGCTCGACGACATGACGAGCCCGGACCTGGCCGCGGTCGCGCGCGGCATCGCCGCCGACCCGGACCCCGTCGTACGCAGGCAGCGGGCGATCGCGCTGATCCACGTCCTCGCCCGTTCCTGGGCAACCCGGTTCTCCGGCCACGAGCGGGTGAAGCACGGAGACGCCTACCGCGTCTGGAGCCTGAAGCCGGCCATTTCAGCCTTCTGGCTTTGGAAGTTGCGTGAGATCCCCTGGCTCGACAACGACCAGGGCCAGGCCACGGCGCCGGGCGAAGGCCTGCGCCTGCGGACGACGGGCACGACGGCCGTCTACGGCGCCGACCCCGCGGGCTTCCTGCACCGCGACGTCCAACAGGCCGTCGGCCGCCGCGCCGACGTCCTGCGCGCCCTGGACATCGGCGGCGAGCCGACCATCGGCGACATCCTGGCGCACCTGCGCAAGCACCGTGAGGCGGAGCGCGCGGGAGGCGCGCGCGACACGGCCGGGGCCCGCATCCTGTACGAGGCCCTGGCAGAACGGATGGCCACACCGGCCACGCCCACGTCCACCGCGACGGCTTCCTCCTCCACCTCCTCCACCTCCTCCACACTCCCGGACGGCGTAGCACCGGCCGCCCTCGTACGCGCCTTCGCGGCGGGAGACGGCCTCGTCCTCACCGCGGTCGGCTGGCGCAGGCCGGCCCAGTGCCTGCGCGGCACACCGCTCTTCGGCCGGCTCCGTGCCTTCGCGCCCACCGTCCGGGGCGGCGAGGCGCTGTGGAAGGCCGTGGGGGTGCGGGAGCCGGCCGCCGACGACGCCGTCGGCGTCATCAGGGAATTGGCTCCCGCGACGGCCTCGGAGCGGACGGTCGAGCCCTCGTCCGCCGACCAGACCGTGCTGCTGCAGTCACTCCAGTTCCTCCAGCACCTCGCGGCCGACGATCCGGTCGGGCTGGCGGGGCAACGGCTCGACCGGCTGCCGCTGTGGACCACCCGGGGGTGGGTCACCCAGCGCCCGGTGTACGCGGTCGAGGACGAGGCGGTGGCCGCGGGCCTCGCGGCGGTACGCGCGCCGGCCATCGCGATCTGGCACCCGGGCGCGGAACTCGAGCACTTCCGGGAGCTGCTGCCCCGCCTGCGCGTCGCCTGCCTGGGGAGCGAAGAGGTACGGCCGTCCGTGCCGAGGGGCGGCGGTGACCCCGCGCCCCGGGCCACGGCACTGGTCGCCGCCGCCGTCGGCCACCTCCACGAGGATCTGCAGCGCAACGACCCCGCGGCGGCCCGCGAGATCCTGGGCTCCTGGGAGGAACTGGCCGCCGTCACCGTCCGCGTGGACCCCGACCTGACCTGTACGGTCACCTTCCCCGCGCCGAGGACCGCAGCGCTCGCACCCACCCCGGCCGAGGTGCCCGTGGACCTGGCGGTCGACTGGCAGGCGGGCCCCCTCTCCCCCCACTACACCCTCTACACCCGCGACCTCGCCCTCCTCGGACGCCCGGGCACCGGGCGGGCCCTGGCCGCGGGCTTCCGCGGACACCGCCGGGCGGTCGCCCAGGCATGGGGCGAGGCCTGGGAGAAGGCCACCGCGGGCCTGGACACGACGCGGATCGTCCGGGCCGAGGACCTGGCCCGCGAGGAGGAAGCGGCCGCCCTGGCGGTACGGGCCCAGCGCCTCGCGGCGTTCCAACAGGAGACGGCCGAGGCCGCAGAGGGCAAGCAGCCCAAGTCGCCACCACAGGCCGGCGGCGCGACGAGCCGCCCGACGGCCGCCCCCGCCGCCCCGGCGAACGGCACCACAGGGCGGCGCCTGGTCAACACGGACGAACTGCACCTGTCCCCTATAAACATCT
>NZ_CP030286.1:3334252-4714378 GCF_003287915.1 Streptomyces sp. ICC4
ATGTAGTGTTTTGTTTGTTGATGCGCCGGAGGCCACCGAGAGCTACCGGGGGGTGGGGGGGGGGAGGGTGGGAAGTGTATAAGGGACAGTGGGGGGAGGTGGGGGGGTCGGGGTGGCTGCTGGTCGCGGTGTCGGCCGCGGCGGGCGCGGCGGTGCTCACCGCGTACGGGCTGGCCGTCGCGCTCGTGCGCACCAGGCGCGGGCACCGGGCGGCGATCGAGGAGCGGGGGTGGCTGCTGGAGCGGGAGCGGGAGACCGCGGCACGCACCGCCGTGGACGCGGAGCGGGCTCGGATCGCGGCAGAGCTGCACGACATAGTCAGCCACAACGTCAGCCTGATGGTGGTCCAGGCCGGTGCGGCCCGCGAGGTGCTGGAGACCATACCGCGGGAGGCGGCCGCTGCCATGAGCGCCGTCGAGGACGCCGGGCGCACGACGATGACCGAGCTGCGCCACCTGCTCGGCCTGCTCGCTCCCGCGCAGGACGGCAAGGACGAGCCCTACGGCGCTGCCCCGGAGGCGGAGCTCTCGCCGCAGCCGAGCCTGGCCCGGCTCAGTCCGTTGATCGACCGGATGGTCTTCGCCGGGCTGCCGGTCGAGGTCCGGATATCCGGCGAACCCCGGCCGCTGCCGGCCGGGATAGACGTCACCGCCTACCGGATCATCCAGGAGGCGCTGACCAACGCACTCAAACACGGGGACGGGGTGAAGGCCGAGGTGAGCGTGAGATACGCGGACCACGCGCTGCGGGTCGAGGTGCTCAACAGCGGACCGAGCGTGCTGTCGGGGGACAGGGCGCCCGCGTCCTCGGCGCCCGTCACGACGGACACTCCTCCCGCGCCGTCCGGGCCGTCCGGGCCGGCAGTCGGGGAGGAGGCCGGGGAAGCCAAGGCGGCCCGGGCGGACGGTGCCGGGCGCGGACTGCTCGGGCTGCGCGAGCGGGTCGCCGTGTACGGAGGGGACTTCGACGCCCGCCGACGCCTCGGCGGCGGCTACCGGGTCCGCGCCCGCCTCCCGCTGGAGCGCCCGTGACCACGCCGACCACGCCGACCACGCCGACAGAACGGACCGAGCCGACCGTGCCCGCGGCGGGGATGCCCGCGCCTGCCCCCGCGCCCGATCCCGCGCCCGATCCCGCTTCCGTCCCTGCGCTCGGGCCGCGGGTGGTCATCGCCGACGACCAGGAACTCGTCCGCACCGGATTCCGGATGATCCTGACGGCACGCGGGATCGATGTGGTGGGGGTGGCGGCCGACGGGGTGGAGGCCGTCTCGCAGGTCCGGAGCCTGCGCCCGGACGTCGTCCTGCTCGACATACGCATGCCGCGCCTGGACGGACTGGAGGCCGCCCGGCAGATCCTCGCCGAGGCCCCTGAATGCCGGGTGATCATGCTGACCACCTTCGACCTCGACCAGTACGTCTACGCCGCCATCGCCGCCGGAGCCAGCGGGTTCCTGCTCAAGGACGTCACCCCGGAGTACCTCGCCAACGCCGTGCGGCTCGTCAACACCGGAGACGCGCTGCTCGCCCCGTCCATCACCCGTCGGCTGGTGGAGCGCTGCGCGGCGGCCGCCGCCGCTCGGGGCGGCGGCGCGACCCCGGCGCCCCACCCGGACCTCGATGCCCTCACCCCGCGCGAACGCGAAGTGCTCACCCTCATGGGCCACGGCCTCTCCAATGCGGAACTGGCCCGGGAGCTCACGCTCAGCGAAGCCACCGTGAAGACCCATGTGGCCCGCATCTTCGCCAAATTGGCCCTGCGCGACCGGGCGCAGGCGGTCGTCCTGGCCTACGAGACGGGTCTGGTCACGCCGGGCCCGCAGGCGTAGGAGGCGTCGTCCGGTCGATCGGCCCGGGCTGTGCCAGGAGGTGCAGGCGCAGGGCGAGTTGGAGTTCCAGAGCCCGGGCGGGGACGTTCCAGTCCGGCCCCAGGAGCCGGCCGATCCGGTCGAGGCGCTGAACGACGGTGTTGACGTGGATGTGCAGGGCGTCCTTGGCCCTGGAGAGGCTCGCTCCGTGCGTGTAGTAGGCCCGGAGCGTGTGCACCAGCTCGGTGCCGCGCTGGGCGTCGTAGTCGATG
Source organism: Streptomyces sp. ICC4 (assembly GCF_003287915.1). NCBI lineage: Bacteria > Bacillati > Actinomycetota > Actinomycetes > Kitasatosporales > Streptomycetaceae > Streptomyces > Streptomyces sp. ICC4. Next base: position 3,336,332 of record NZ_CP030286.1, read on the forward strand.
ACCGGGCCCAGCACCTGGTGGACGTACCCGCCGACGTCCCCGTGGTCCCCGATCAGGAGGCCGACGAAGCCCAGGTCGGGGAGGGCGGCGCCGTGGCCGGTGTGGCCCAGGGCGTGCAGGGCGTCCAGGCAGCGCACGGCCTCGGCGTACACGGCGGGCAGGGCGCCCGGGCGGCCCGCCGGTCCGGCGGAGCCCACCGTGACGGGGGCGCCCAGGGCCTGCCCCAGCTCCGCCGCCAGCGACCGCGCGAGGTCGCCCGGCCGCCCGGCCGGGACGAGGAGCACGATGTCCCCCTCGTGCGGCCCGGCCAGGCCGTCGAGGGCCCGGGCCCGGCGGGCCGCCTCCGCCGACATCCGGGGCCGCAGGGCCGCGTCGCCGCGCAGCACCAGCACGGAATGCGGGCGCGCCAGGTCGACGCCGAGTTTGCGCGCCCGGATCGTCTGGCTGCCGGGGTCGCGGGTGCGCCCCGGGCTCTCCGGGGTCAGCAGGTCGCTGAGCAGCTCGCCGCGGACCCGGTCCTCGGCGTGCGCCACCGACCGCCGCAGCAGCAGCAGGAGCGCGGTGACCAGGCCGGTGCGCTCGAACAGACGCCGGTCGGTGTCCGAGAGGTCGGCCCGCCCGGTCAGGGCGATGCTGCCGAGGAGTTCGGGCCCGGCCAGGACCGCGCAGACCCATACCCCGTCCACCGGGACGGCCCGGCCGCCGGAGCGCGAGGCGGCCACCCCCCGGTCGGGCGGGCCGATCGGATCGCTGCCGACCCGGGCCAGCTCGGCGCCCTCGGCGTCGTGCACCACCAGCCCGCCGCGCAGCAGCGCGGCGACCTCGCGGGCCACGTCGGTGACGTCCCCGCCACGCAGGACCAGGTCGGTCAGCCGGTCGTGGGTCTCGGTGGCCAGGCGTACGGCCTCACTGTGCGCCCGGGCGGTCTCGGTGGCGGAGTTGAGCTCGACCAGGGCCGTACGCGTCTCCTCCAGCAGCCGCGCGCCGTCGATGGCGACGGCGGCGTGGTCGGCGAGCGAGGAGAGCAGGGCCACGGCGTCGGGGGCGAAATCCCGTACCGAGCGGTCGGCGGCGTAGAGCACTCCGATGACCCGAGAGGCGACGCGCAGCGGGACGCCGAGGATGCCCCGCAGCCCCTCCTCGCGGACCCCGGCATCGATGGTGCTGGTGTGCCGGAAGCGGTCGTCGGCGCGGTAGTCGGCGCTGGCGTACGGGCGGGCGGTCTGGGCGACCAGGCCGCCGAGCCCCTCACCCATGCCGAGGCGCAGCTGCTGGAAGGCGGCGGAGACGGACCCGTCGGTGACCCGCATGAAGGTGTCGCCCGCGACGGGGTCGTTGAGCGTCAGGTAGGCGACGTCCGTGCCCAACAGGGTCCTGGCCCGCCGCACGATGGCCCGCAGCACCGCGTCGAGATCGCGCAGCGCCGCGAGGTCGCCGGCGGTGTCGAACAGCGCGGTGAGCTCCGCCTCGCGCCGCCGGTGCTGGTCGAGGGTGCGCCTGATCCCGAGGGCGACCCGGGTCGCCTCCTCCACGAGGGCCTGCTCACCGGCCCCGGCCCCGCCGGTACGGGCCTGCGCGCCGGGCCGGGCGAAGTCCTCGACGGGTGCGCCCCGGTCGAGCAGGTCGAGGAGCTGCCGCAACGCGCCGGCCGCCCGCTGCCCGGTGGCGCTCTCGGTGGATTCGTTCACGGGAGCCATGCTGGCAGCCCTTCGGTGCGGGGGTGGTGACCGGGTCCCGGGTCCGCCCGCCGTGCCCGGAACACCGGACGCGGCGGGCGGATCCGTGCCGGGCGGGTCAGGCGGGGTCGGATACCGAGACGGCCGCGGACCGGGCCGCGCGGCCCTTCCCGCCGGCCTCCGCTCCGACGTCCGCCCCGGCCCTCGGCACGGACAGGTCCCGCCCCCGCGTCTCGCGGGCGAAGGCGACGGTGAGGGTGGTGACGACGGCGGCGGCCGAGAGGTAGACGGAGACCGGCACCGAGGAGCCGTACTCCTTCAAGAGCTCGACGGCGATGATCGGGGCCAGGGCGCCCGCGATGATCGAGGCGAGCTGGGAGCCCATGGAGGCGCCCGAGTAGCGGACCTTGGTGTCGAACATCTCGGAGATGAAGGCGGCCTGCGGCCCGTACATGGCGCCGTGCAGGAGCAGGCCGACGGTCACGGCCGCCGTGATGACGGCGAAGGACTTGGAGTCCACCAGCGCGAAGAACCCGAACGCCCACAGGGCCATGCCGACCGAACCGATCAGCGTCACCGGCCGGCGCCCGATCCGGTCCGACAGCGCGCCCCAGGCGGGGATGGTGAGGAAGTGGACGGCCGAGCCGATCAGGAGCGCGTTCAGGGCGGTGGTCTTGGGCAGGCCGAGGTGCGTGGTCACGTAGACGAGGAGGAAGGCGGTGAGGACGTAGTACGAGATGTTCTCGCCGAACCGGGTGCCGATCGCGGTCAGGACCTGCCGCCAGTCCTTTCGGAACACCTGGACGACGGGGGCCCTGTCCTTCTCGGCCGAGCGCGCGGCCTCGGCCTGCGCGGCGAGGAAGACGGGCGACTCGGAAACCGAGAGCCGGATCCACAGCCCGACGACCACGAGGAGCCCGGAGAGCAGGAAGGGAACGCGCCAGCCCCACGCGAGGAACGTGGCGTCCGACTGCACGGCGGCGAGCAGCGCCAGCACCCCGGTGGCGAGCAGGTTCCCGCCGGGCGCCCCGGACTGCGGCCAGGACGCCCAGAACCCGCGGTGCTCGGCCCCGCCGTGCTCGGAGACGATCAGCACGGCCCCGCCCCACTCGCCGCCCAGCGCGAACCCCTGCACCAGGCGCAGCACGGTCAGCAGGATGGGAGCGCCGACACCGATGCTGGCGTGGGTGGGCAGCAGCCCCATCGCGAAGGTGGCCCCGCCCATCATGACCAGGCTGAGCACGAGCAGCTTCTTGCGCCCGACCTTGTCCCCGAAGTGCCCGAACACCACCCCGCCCAGCGGCCGGGCCAGGAACCCGATGGCGTAGGTGAGGAAGGCGATCAGGGTGCCGGTGAGCGGATCCGCGGTGGGGAAGAACAGCTTGTTGAAGACCAGGGCGGCGGCGGTACCGTAGAGGAAGAAGTCGTACCACTCGATGGTGGTCCCGATGAGGCTGGCGGCCACGATCCGCCGAATGCCGGTCGGAGCCTTCGGGACGGCTGCGGGGGAGACCATGTGCACCACTTCCAGGGTGTCTGCGGGGACGTCGGGCGTGGCCACAACGTAGAAGTCCCCAGGTCAGCGGTATATGTGGCGCGTCATCACAATCAACCCCACCTGAGTGTGCCAGACCACCACACGGCCCGAACCGATCTCCTCGGACCTCTCCTGACGCGGGTGGGAAGACCCTGCCGGAATTGCAGAGTTGCGCCGCTTTTGGGGATGCGGTGCTGACTCCCGTGCTGACCTGGTGCTGACCTGAAACCCCATGTCAGCACCCCTCGCAACCTGTCCCTTGCTGACTTGGTGCTGACTACGCAGCGTTGAGAGCGACGTGACTCCGGTCGAGCCGACGCAAATCGGAAGCGGCGGAGAGCTCGGATCGGCTCCGCTGTCGAGGTCCGGTTCGCGCTCAGGGGCGGCCGGCACGACGTCGCGTGAAACCCGGGTGCGCGACCGCACCTGGCGTGCCGCGGGTGCCCTGGCCGACGCGCTCAGATGCCCAGACCAGCGCTGGACCCAGCCTTCGAGTGGCGATCCCGCTGTTCTGCCCATCTCTCCCGGAGGCCGGCGCGCCATGTTGTGGAGAGCCCACAGGGAGCGTGTCGAGGCCACTGCTGTCGCGCCGGTAGAGGTGTCAGGCCTCGCCGAGCGTCCAGTGCTCACTCCGGCGCTGGCATGCGTCGGTGAGAACACGGTCGACCGGGTCGCCGTGGACGAAGCCATCCGCATTACATCGCTCCTAGCGCCCGGTCCAGGCAGAAAACGTTGGGACCGTAGAGCACGAGCCTCAGGGCGGAATGGACGGCATGAGCTGGCGCAGAGGGCGTGCGGGCAGCTCGACTTCACCCACGACCCGCTGCTCCTTACCGGGAGCATCCGCTGACAGTGTGAGCCGGATCCGCGCCCGCACCCGGGTTGGGCGCCCTCGGATCAGGTTCGGGTCAGAAACGCCAGGAGGGCGGCGCTGGTCTCCTTCGGGTGGGTGAGGAGTCCGCCGTGTGCGGCGTCGGCGATGACCGTGAACTCCGCCTGGGGTAGGGCGTCGGCGGAGATCTTGGCGGCGCGGGGCGGGAAGTAGAAGTCGTGCTCGAAGGCCAGGACCAGCACCGGGACGGTGATGTCGGTGAGCGCGGCCATGCGGTGCGGGTCGCGCAGCCAGGCTTGGGCCGCGGTGGCCTGGCCCACCTCCCCGTCGGCGGACGTCCAGAGGTCTTCCTGGGCGGAGAGGAGTTCCAGCCAGGTGCGGGTCTGCTGCTCGTCGTCGCACAGGACGGCGGGCGGCAGGCTCGACAGCAGGGATTGCAGGCGCGTGAAGGCGGCGGGCAGCCGACCGGTCGTGGCGATCAGCTCGGCCTCCGCGGCCAGCATGGCGTCGAGGACCCCGGTCACCGGGCCGGCGCCCGCCATGAGCACCACCGAGGCCACCAAGTCGGGCCGGGTGTGGGCCAGTAGCTCGACGGTGAAGCTCCCCAGTGAGTACCCGATGACCGTAGCGCTGGTGAGGCCGAGGGCGTCCATCAGTCCCGCCAGGTCCCCGGCCATGTCGGCCATCGCGTACGGGGACGCGGGCGCTTCGGAGGGGGCGACGCCGCGTGCGGCGTAGGTGATCACCTCGAAGCCCGCCCGCACCAGGTCCTCGCGTACCCCGCACAGCTCCCAGGCCACTGGTGGCATCCCCGTGCCGCCGGCCAGCACCACCGGCCGGCCCCGCCCCGTCCGCTCGTACGCGATCCGCACACCGTTCACGACCACCGACTCCACGCACGCCCCCTGGTCCCGCACCGTTCCTTCGGGGCAGGATGCCCGCCGCAGACAGAAGAGTCCATCGACTCGGACACCTGGACGGCGGTGGCGTTTCGTGCTCGCGCGGTCTCGGGTCCGATCGGTGCAGAGGCCCCATATCGAGCACATATCAACGTCCATTAGTTTGTTGATGCGACGCCCGCTTCCCATCAGGGACGGGTGGTTGCTGTCCCCTGCCCCATTCCTCTTGATCGCCGGATGGACATGACGAAGAACCTGAAGATCTCCCTGGGCCTGGTCGCCCTGGTGCTGGCCGTGGTCGCCGCCCTGCTGCTGGCCAACCGCTCGCCGGACGCCGCACCGGCAGGTGACGGGACGGGCACCGGCGAAGCCGCTGCCGCTTCGGTGCTGGTGCGCCCCGACAGCCACCGCCTGTCCACGGCGAAGGACGGCAAGGTCACCGTGGTGGAGTTCCTCGACCTGGAGTGCGAATCGTGCCGGGCCGCGTTCCCGGACGTCGAGTGGCTTCGCAAGGAGTACGAAGGACGGGTCACCTTCGTGATGCGGTACTTCCCGATCCCCAGCCACCGCAACGCCGAGCTCGCCGCTGCGGCCGTGGAGGCCGCCGGGGCGCAGGGGAAGCTGGAGGAGATGTACACGAAGATGTACGAGACCCAGGCGAGCTGGGGGGATCAGCAGGTCTCGCACGAGGAGACGTTCCGCGGTTTCGCCCGGGAGCTGGGCCTGGACATGGCGGCGTTCGAGAAGGCGTGGAAGGACCCCGCGACCGCCGCGCGGGTGAAGAAGGACCGTGAGGACGGGATCAGCCTCGGAGTGCAGGGCACGCCGACGTTCTTCGTCAACGGCAAGCGCCCGAAGATCACCGGCTACGACAGCTTCAAGGCCGTGATCGAGGCGGAGCTGGCCAAGTGACCGCCACCGCACAGCGGTCCGGGTCCGGCCCGGTGGGGCCCGCCGGCTTCCCCCTCGTTCCGGGAGCCCGGCTGCTCGCTCTGATCCTCACCGTCGGGGGTGCGCTGGGCCTGCTCGCCGCGTTCACCCTGACGGTCGAGAAGATCGCGCTGCTCAAGGACCCCTCGTACAAGCCGTCGTGCAGCATCAACCCGATCCTGTCCTGCGGGTCGGTGATGACCACCCCGCAGGCGGAGGCCTTCGGCTTCCCGAACCCACTGCTGGGCATCGCCGGGTTCGCCGTGGTCACCGCTCTGGGTGTGGTGCTGCTGACCGGGGCGCTGTTGCCGCGCTGGATGTGGCTGGCCGTGCAGGCCGGGGTCACCTTCGGGGTGGTGTTCGTGCACTGGCTGATCTTCCAGAGCCTCTACCGGATCGATGCCCTGTGCCCGTACTGCATGGCGGTGTGGGCGGTGATGATCCCGGTCTTCTGGTACACGACGCTGCGCAATCTGACCCACGGCGTCCTGCCGGTACCCGCGCCGCTGCGCGGCGGTGTCCGGGTGGCGGCCTCGCTCCACGGAGTGGTGCTGACCGTCTGGTTCCTGCTGATCGCCGGGCTGATCCTGCAGCGGTTCTGGCTGTACTGGACCAGCCTCCTCTAACCCCTGCCGTCCCCGTCACGAAGGCTGTACCCCTGCTCATGAGTACCTCCCTCCCCGTCTTCGGCCGCCTACGTGCCGCACGCCGGGCCGCTGCTGTCGCCGCCGTGCTCGCGGTGGCCGTGTCGGCCGCGGGATGTGCGCCCGGCAACACCCCCGCTTCCTCGTCCGCGCCGGCGGCCGCGGGCCTGGCGCCGGTACCGGCCGCCGACCGCAAGAAGGCGCCGGACCTGGAGGGCGAAAGTCTGACCGGTGAACGGCTTCAACTCGCCGACCACCGCGGCAAGGTGGTCGTCCTCAATGTGCGGGGTCCCTGGTGCGCGCCGTGCCGGGCCGAGGCTCCGAACCTTCAAAAGGTCTACGAGGACACTCGTGAGCAGGGTGTGGTCTTCCTCGGTATCAACACGCGTGATGCCGGCCAGGACAACGCGCTCGCGTTCGAGGAGACCTACGGGATGACCTACCCCAGCCTGTGGGACCCGGACGGCAAGCAGCTTCTGAAGTTCAAGGGCACCATCTCTCCGTCCTCGATCCCGAGCACCCTGGTGATCGACCGCGAGGGGCGCATCGCGACCAGCGCGATGAAGGCCCTCTCCGAACAGGAACTGCGGTCCATGCTCGAACCCGTACTGAAGGAGGGCTGAACCGTGGTCCTGGCTGCCGCGTTCGACACCACCGTGCTCACCGGCTCCGTCCTACTGGCCGTACCCGTCGCGGCGCTCGCCGGACTGGTGTCCTTCTTCTCCCCGTGCGTACTGCCCCTGGTGCCCGGCTACCTCTCCTACGTCACCGGGGTCAGCGGCGCGGACCTGGCCGACGTGCGCCGGGGCCGGATCCTGGCGGGCACCCTGCTCTTCCTCGCCGGGTTCACGGCCGTGTTCGTCTCCTTCGGCGCCTTGTTCGGATACGCAGGGAACACCCTCCTGGCCCACCAGGACCTGCTGATCCGGATCCTGGGCGGGCTGACCATCCTGATGGGCCTGTCATTCATGGGCGTACTGCCCGGCATGCAGAGGGAGTGGCGCTTGCACAGGCGCCCGGCCGCAGGGCTGGCCGGCGCCCCGATGCTGGGCGTGCTGTTCGGCCTGGGTTGGACGCCGTGCATCGGCCCGACCCTCGGCGCGGTGCAGGCGCTGGCGTTCAGCGAGGCCAGCGCCGGACGCGGCGCACTGCTGACCGTGGCCTACTGCCTCGGCCTGGGCGTTCCCTTCCTCGTCGCCGGTCTCGCCTTCCGCAGGGCCTTGGGTATCTTCGCCTGGGTCAAGAACCACTACCGGTGGGTGATGCGGATCGGCGGCGGCATGATGATCGCCACCGGCATCCTCATGGTCACCGGGGTGTGGAGCTTCTTGATCGGCCAGATGCAGTCCTGGAGTGCCGGCTTCACCATCGGCATCTGAACCGGGTCCCGGACCAGAGCACTGCCACCGCACCGCCCCCGAGACGAAGGACCCCGTGACGTGACCGAGGAGCACCAGGACGCGTGTGACCTGCTGTGCCTGGACCTGCCCGTGGCGGAGGAGATCCGCCGCCGGATGCCGGCCCTGCCGACGCTCGAATCGGCTGCCACCGCCGCCAAAGCGCTCGCCGACCCCACCCGACTGAAGGTGGCCGCCGCCCTGGCCGAGGGCGGCGAGCTGTGCGTCTGCGACCTCGCCTGGGTGGTCGGACAGGCCCAGAACCTGGTCTCGCACCACCTGCGTCAGCTCCGTACCGCGGGTCTCGCCGTATCGCGCAGGGACGGACGGCTGGTCATGTACAGCCTCACCGAGCGAGGCAAGGCCCTGGCCGGCACGGTTCTGGCCCTTGCCGCGGCCGAACCCTCCTGATCTTTCCCGCACTCGAAAGCCCACCACGATGAACGGACACCTTGTGACGCCCGCGACGAACCGCATCCGGACCGCCTGCGCGGCAACTCTGGCCCTGGCCGCGGCACTCACCCTGACCGCGTGCGGCTCCTCGCAGCCCCACCACCCGGGTACGGCGGATCAGGTCGTCTCCCGGCCCGCGGGCAGTTCCCCGTACAAGGGCACCGAGCTGTCGAAGCCGTTCGCCAAGCCCGCCCTGGTCCTCACGGGCGCCGACGGCCAGCCCTTCGACCTGCGCGAGCGGACCGCCGGACGGACCGTGCTGCTGTTCTTCGGTTACAGCAGCTGCCCCGACGTCTGCCCCACCACCATGGGGGACGTCGCCGTCGCCCTGGGCAAGCAGCCCCAGGAGATCCGCGACAACACCCAGGTCGTCTTCGTGACGACCGACCCCGAGCGCGATACCCCGGCCGCCCTCGACAAGTGGCTCGACGCCTTCTCCCCTTCCTTCATCGGGCTCTCCGGCAACCTGGAGCAGGTCAAGAAGGCCGCCATCGGAGTCGGGATCGCCATCGAAGACCCCAAGAAGCATCACGACGGGTCCGTCACCTCCGACCACGGTGCCCAGGTCCTGGCCTTCACCCCCGACGGCGAAGGCCGCGTCGTCTACACCAGCGGCACCACCGTGGACGACTTCACGCACGACCTGCCGCTCCTGGCGAAGAACACCCGTAGCTGACCACTCATCCCCACCCGCTCCCGTAATTCACCGCCCTGGCCGGGCTCACCGGCTACCTGGTCATCACCTACTTCACCCGGAAGGGATGCGGCCACGGCTACGAGGACGCCGGGCATCGCGCCCTGCACGCCCCCCGGACGGAAGCGCGGGAGCGACTGTCCCCGTGGCTGGCCGTGTCGGCCGTCAGCCCCGCGGCCGGCGTCCTGCTCGCCACCATCCGCCCGCTGCCCGCCTCCCTCACCCCGGTACTGCTGGCGATGGTGGGCGGGGTCCTCCTGCGGACCGCCGTCGTCGGACTGAAACTCGCCGCAGCCAAGCGCAGGTCCGGGGAACTGCGCGGCTGGCACATCTCCGTGTCCGTCGCCGCGGCGTCCACGATCGGGGCCGTCATGGTCCTGGCGCACTGACGGCACCGCGAGGGGCCGTCCCACCAGACCACAGCAGGCGCCCCGGCAGCCGGCCGGCTCGGTCTGCTGCGGGAATGCGACACCGCCGCCGACCGGCGGCACCGAACACAACGACCCGAAGGACGGAAGAAGCATGGGCGCACACTGCTGTGGCAGCACCGCGGCCACGACAGCACAGACCGCCGACGCGCAGGACGAGTCCCAGGCCACCGCCCCGCAGGCACCGCCCGCGTCCCCGGACAGCCACGACAGCGAGCCGGCCGCCCCGGCCACGGTCTGTTCGTCGCAGGGCTGCTGCTCCTGACACCGTGCGCCGTCGGGCACCGGCCGCCGCGCCGGTCCCCGACGGCGGCGCAGGAACGTTCTCAGGCTGAAAGGCAGAAATGAGCGTTCGCCACGCCCACGGCTCCCACCCGCACACCGACCACCACCACGAGGTGAGCCCGGACTCCGACCGGCGCTATCCCACCGCGGCCCTCGCGCTGATCGCCGCACTCATGGCCGCCGAGGTCGCCGTCGGACTGACCGTAGGCTCCCTCGCACTGATCTCGGACGCCGCGCACCTGCTCGCCGCCGTGCTCGGGTATGAGGCCGCGATCCGCCTCATCGACCCGCCCCAGGTGCAGGGTGGGCCGGTCCTCCTCACCGCCCTGGGAGGAGTCGCCGTGAATATCATCGCGGTCCGGCTGATCGTCAAGGCCAACCGCACCAGCCTGAACGTCGAAGGTGCCTTCCAGCATCTGCTCAACGACCTGTGGGCCTTCACCGCCACCGCCGCGGCCGGCCTGGTCGTACTGCTCACCGGATTCACCCGCGCCGACCCGCTCGCCTCGCTGCTCGTCGTGGCGCTCATGGCCAAAGCCGGGTACGCGCTGGAACGCGAATCGTGGAAGGTCCTCCTCGAAGCCGCACCCGCGGACCTCGACCCCGAACGCATCGGAGCGGAACTCGCCTCCTGGCCGGGCGTGGCCGGGCTCCGCCACCTGCACATCTGGACGATCACCTCCGGCTACCCCGCCCTCAGCGCCCACCTCCTGGTCCGCGACGGCCGAGACTGCCACGCGCTGCGCAGCGCACTGCAGGACCACCTGGCCACGGCGTACGGGATCAGCCACGCCACCCTGCAGACGGGCCACACCCAGCACCCGGAGGCCCTCGAGGGGCCGGTGCACTGCGCCGCCCCGCGCGGCACCACTCACCATTAGTACAGCCTCGGCTTAATTCAGCGTTCGCTGTAACGTGAGGAGCATGGAGATGCAACAGGACAGGGGCCTCGCCGTGGCGGTCGACGCCGGCGCGCTGGCCCGAGTAGGTACGGCCCTGGCCGACGAAACGCGGCGCAGGCTGCTGCTGGCGCTACTCGAAGCGCCCGCTTACCCCTCCGACCTCGCCGACCGCCTCGGACTGACCCGCGGCAACGTCTCGAACCACCTGTCCTGCCTGCGAGGCTGCGGACTGGTCAAGCCGATCCCGGTCGGCCGCCGGGTGCGCTACGAGCTGGCGGATCCCAAGCTGGCGCACGCGCTCGCCGAGCTGGCCGCGCTCGTCCTGCTGGTCGACCACCAGGGTAAGCCCGACCAGGCCTGTGACCCGGACGGCGCCTGCTGCGCCTCCGACGGCGAGAGGGCCGATCACGCCCGGAGCCTGGAGGCCCGTCATGGCTGAGGAATGCTGCGGCACCGCCCCGGCCAAGAGCGGCACCGGCCAGGGCGGGGCCGAGCCTCCCTCCCGGGTCTGGCAGGTACGCGAACTGCAGGCCGCGGCCGTCTCCGGTGTCCTGTTGGGCATATCCCTGCTCGTGTCCGACGCGTGGTCCACGGCCCTCGCGCTCGCGGCGCTCGCCGTCGGCGCCGCCACCTTCGCCCCCAGCGCCCTGCGCGCACTACTGCGGGGCCGGCTCGGCGTCGGACTCCTCATGACCATCGCCGCAGCCGGGGCCGTCGCGCTGGGGGAGTACGGCGAGGCCGCCACCCTGGCCTTCCTCTTCTCCATCGCCGAGGGCCTCGAAGGCTACGCACTGGCCCGCACCCAGCACGGGCTGCGCGCCCTCCTCGACCTCGTGCCCCCCAACGCCGTGGTCCTCCGCAACGGCACCGAACAGCAGGTGGAACCGGCTGAACTCGCCGTCGGCGACATCCTGGTGGTACGCCCCGGCGAGAAGATCGCCACCGACGGAACGGTCCGTACGGGCCGTAGCGCCCTGGACACCTCCGTGGTGACCGGCGAATCCGTCCCGACCGAAGTCGGCCCCGGCAGCGAGGTCTTCGCCGGCACCATCAACGGGTCCGGCGCACTGGAAGTGACCGTCACCGCCACGGCCGAGGACAACTCGCTCGCCCGTCTGGTGCACATCGTCCAGGACGCCCAGGAACGCAAGGGCTCCAGCCAGCGCCTGGCTGCCCGCTTCGCGCGGCCCCTGGTGCCCGGCGTCCTCGTCCTGGCCGCACTGGTCGCCGTACTGGGCAGCCTCTTCGGCGACCCAGGACTGTGGATCGAACGCGCGCTCGTCGTCCTGGTCGCCGCCGCCCCCTGCGCCTTCGCCCTGTCCGTGCCCATCGCCGTGGTCGCCGCCGTCGGCGCGGCCTCCAAGGCCGGCGTACTGATCAAGGGGGGCGCGGCCGTCGAGGCGCTCGGCAGCGTCCGGGTTGTCGCCATCGACAAGACCGGCACGCTCACCCGCAACGAACCGGTCGTCATCGACGTGGTGATGGCTGCGGGTGTCGATCGCACGCGGGTCCTGAGCGTCGCCGCCGCCCTCGAAGCGCGAAGCGAACACCCCCTGGCCGCGGCCATCCTCACCGCCGCCGACGAGCTCCCGAACATGTCGGCCGAGGGCGTGGAAGCCGTACCCGGCAACGGCCTGACCGGCACCGTGGCAGGAGCCCCGGCCCGGCTCGGCAAGCCCGGCTTCGTCGACCCCGGTTCCCTCGCGGACGAGGTCACCCGGCTTCAGAGCGCCGGTGCCACCGTGGTCGTCGTGGAGCACGACGGAGCCCTGCTCGGCGCGGTCGCCGTGCGCGACGAGATCCGCCCCGAGGCCGCGGAGGCGATCACCCGTCTCAAGCAGCAGGGCATCCAGGTGGTCATGCTCACCGGCGACAACACCCGCACCGCCGAGGCCATCGCGGCCGCCGCCGGCATCACCGAGGTGCGCGCCGAGCTCCTCCCCGAGGACAAGGCCCGGATCGTCACCGAGCTCCAGGCCCGCGGCCCGGTGGCCATGGTCGGCGACGGCATCAACGACGCCCCCGCCCTGGCCACCGCGCAGGCCGGAATCGCCATGGGTGCCATGGGCAGCGACGTCGCCATCGAAGCCGCCGACGTGGCCCTGATGGGCGAGGACCTCCGTCGCCTGCCCGACGCCATCGCCCACGCCCGCGCCGCCCGGGGCATCTTCACCCAGAACCTGCTGCTCTCCGGCGCCATCCTCGTCACCCTCGTACCGCTGGCCGCCATCGGCACACTGGGCCTGGCAGCCGTGGTAGCCACACACGAACTCGCCGAAGTCCTGGTCATCGGAAACGGCATCCGCGCCGGACGCAAGACCCGACTCCCGCACCACCAGCCGGTACGCGACTCGGCCCCGGCCCGCGCGGCCATCGCCGCCAAGCCGGAAACCACCTCGGCGCCCCTGGCAGCGTCTGATGGATGCACGGACGGCTGCTGTGGCGAGTCAGCCGAGTCCCCTGCTCCGATGGTCGCCGAGGGAAGGACGAACCTGCTCGCCTCGATCTCCGCTCCACAGCGGTCCGCCAACGCAGGTGAGCGTTCGGTATCCGAGGGGCGGCGGCCCCAGGCGGTCCTGCTCACCACGCGCGCAGCGGTCTCCGGGGACAAGATCCCGGTACGAGGTGGCCAGCGCCCCCAGTCCGGTACGGCTACGACCGGCCGTCCCGAGGAGGGCGCGGAGCCGGGAGGCTGCGGCTGCTGTGCGGGCTGACCACCGCGTCACGTCGTACCGATCTGCGGCCGGGGCTGCGGCCGCTCCGGTCAGGCCTGGCTGCGGTTGCGGCGCAGCCGCCAGAAGATGCCGGCGGCGACGAGCAGTACGACGGCCGCGACAACGCCGACGACGGTTCCGGTATTGCTGCCCGTGTCCGTCTCGTCCGTCGCCCGCGCGCTCGCTGACGCGGCGGGAGCGGACGGAGCAGTGGCCGACGGCTGGGCGGACGGGACGCTCGGGGTCGGTGACGGTGAGGGGCTCGGGGCGATCAGCTTGGCCCCGGGGGCCGCTGCCTTCAGCTCCAGTACGGGGGCCGGATTATCAACCTTCTCGCCGTTGGTCGGCACCTCGATCCAGCGGGAGACCTTTCCGTCGCCGTACGTCTCCAGGGTCTTGAACGCCAGGGACTTCTCATCGGGCAGCTGGCGCACCGTGACGCTGTACTCGGCGTCGGTGCCGGTCGCCAGAGCCGGACCACCGATCGCGTACCCGTCAGGCGTGGCGGTCAGCTTCCATTCCTTGGGGGCGTCCTTCAGGGTCACGGCGTCCGGGGTGATGCCCTTCGGGAGTACGACCCTCAACTCCGCGATGCCCGCGGTGTCCGACTCCGCCTCGGAGGTGAAGGACAGCGTGACGTTCTCGGCGAGGGCACGGGGGTCGGAGGCGGTGACCTCGGCGTGCGCGGCGGCCGGCCCGGCTGCCACGCCGAGGACCACCACGGCGCCGACAGCCGCGAGGCCCAGCCTGCGGAGCGGAAGATGGATGTGTGATCTGTTCACGATGGAGCAACCTTCTCAGTACGTGGGGCGGGTTTCACCATGGAGGTGCACAGCCCGCCGGGATCGGGGGAACGTCTCCTGCACACCCGGCAGGAGGCCCCCGGCGTACCACCGCGTGACAGAGCATCGCCGTCACGGTCGGCGCTAGGACAAGGCTGTTGAGGGGGACGTGTACGGTCGCCGCGCGCGGCCGGGCCCAGGGCCGCCAGCGGACCCCGAAGGCCGCTCCGGCCGCCGCGACTGCCGTCTCGGCCCATCGGCCCACCGTCTCGGGCAGGCGGCTCAGCACCTGGTCCGCGCGGTACATGAGCAGAGCCATCGCGGATGCGGCCACGCAGTGGGCCGCCGTCATCACCCACGCACTGTGGTGTGCCGCGTACCCGATCTCCGGCGCCACGGCGTGTGCTTCGGCCTGTCCGTGGCGTACCGGCGTTTGCGCGGACAGCGCCCAGTGCAGCAGGAGTTGGGCGATGCCGGTGGCCGCGACCGCCTGCCACCAGGACCGGGGCAGGCGGGCCGTGAGCCACGAGGTGGCGAAGACGGCCGCCGCCCCGACAGCCACCCGCTGCCCGGACACCGGCTCCTCCGAGGCGAGATGGTGACCTATGACGGCCAATGCCGAGCCGAGCAGCGTGAACACGGCAGCCCGCAGCCACCGTCCGCTCCGCCACCCGGGCTGCGGACACGAGCGCATTCCTGCACGGGCTCCGGCCATGTCGGGCCCATCATCCATCGCACTGCGTCTCAGCCAGGCCCCAACTGTCAATTGAGGAACAGTTTTCCCGGATCGCTAGTCCGGTGACCGGAAAGGTTCACCGGGTCGCGGCGCCCGGCACGGCACCTCGCCGCGTTGTCGGACCACACCGGTACGTCCAGTACGAGGCGTGGTCCTCCGCCTTGCGAGGCACCGCACCGGACACCGCGACCCGGCAAACCTTCCCGGCCACAGCACTAGGTGGCCGGGGCCTGCCGATCTGCGCGTGTGCTGCGCCGCTCGAGGAGGACCACGTCGCGCCAGCGGCCGTGATGGCAGCCGATGCGTTCGCGGATGCCGATGACGCGGAACCCGGCGCGGCGATGGAGGGCGAGGCTCGCGGTGTTCTCGGGGAAGATGCCGGACTGGACGGTCCAGATGCCCGCGGCTTCGGTCGAGGCGATGAGGGCGTCGAGGAGGGCGCGGGCGACGCCGAGGCCCCGCGCCGACGGGCTCACGTACACCGAGTGCTCGACGACGCCCGCGTACGCGCAGCGGTCGGATACGGCGCTCGCGGCGATCCAGCCCAGGACCGTCGCGTCGCTGTCGTCGGTGGCGACGAAACGGTGCTCGGGCAGCTTGGCGGCGTCGAAGGCCGGCCAGTCGGGGGCTGTCGTCTCGAAGGTGGCGTCGCCTTCGTCGATGCCGGCTTGGTAGACGGCCAGGACCTCGGGACCGTCGCCGGCGGTCATCCGCCTGATCTTCACGGCCGTTGTCCCATGATCGCGCGGACGGCGGCGGGGAAGCAGTCCAGGCAGGCGCTGTTGACCTCGTAGCGGGTGCTGGTGCCCTGCCGTTCGGGCAGCACGAAGCGGACCTCCGCCAGAACCTTGAGGTGGTGCGAGACCGTCGACTGGCCGATGGGCAGACGGATGGTGATCTCGCCGACGGCCATGGGCCGTCGTTCGGAGGCGAGCAGGTGCAGCAGGCGGACGCGCATGGGGTCGGCCAGCGCCTTGAACCAGCCGGCGTACGTGGCCGCGTCCTCGTGGGTCAGGGGGGTGGGGTGTCGCAGCGGCCTATCCATCGATCATCGACGATAGTCGATGGATGCGGTGTCGGGAAGGGCGCGGGCCGGGCGCATCACGGCCCGGCAGGCGGCGACGGCGGCTGTCGCCATCGCGGTGCCGAGGAGGGCTCCCGCGAGGGTGTCGGAGAGCCAGTGCACACCGAGGAAGACGCGTGTGAAGCAGGCCGTGATGACTGCGAGAACGGCCATCGCGAGCCCGATCCGCAGAGCGGTCGCGGGCGCGCCGGCACATCGCGCCAGCCAGAGCAGTAGTACGCACGTGGCGGCTGCTGTCATGGCGTGGCCGGACGGCATGGCGGCGAACTCTGCCGAGTCGACGGGTTGTTCCCACCGGGGGCGTTCACGCCCGATGGCCCAGCGCAGCACGCCGCGGAACACCCATTCAGCGGCGGAGGCGCACGCGGCCCACACGGCGACCAGCCGTTGCCCGCCCCGCCACAGACCCACCACGGCACCGGCAAGGAGCAGGCGCATGGTCCACGGATCGACCACCCAGTCGGTGAGGATCCGGCTGGCATGCGTCCAGCCCGGCTCTTCCAGCGCGACGGCGTGAAGCTGCGAGGCCACAGCCCTGTCGACGTGCAACACGGGCTGGACTCCGGCCGCGACCAGCGTGATGAGCAGGCCCGCCGCTCCCGCGAGCAGCAAAGCGGTCTTGGCGGACGGCTGGGCCATCCAGGCCGAGAGTGGCGACTCCGTAGGTTCTGGCGGCTTGACGGGTGTGCTGGTGCGGGTCATAGCGCCGATCTCTCCTCAGGCGGTGGGGTGCTGGGAGTGTGCCCGGACCCGGCCTGGCTGATCGGGGTGGCCGGTCGGGCTGGAGGACGTCAGCGGTGCGGAGAAGTAGACTCGGAACCCGATATCGGTTTCGTCGCTGCGCGGGTGGCAGTGTGGAGGTGTTCGGGATGCGGGAGTTCCAGCGGGGCGCGGTGCGGCTGCACATCCTGCACCACGCGGCCGAGCAGGAGATCCACGGCGCGTGGATGACCGAGGAACTCGCCGGTCACGGATACAAGATCAGCCCCGGCACCATGTATCCCACGCTGCACCGGCTGGAATCCGACGGGTTGCTGGTCTCCGAGCAGCGGGTGGTCGACGGCCGTACGCGGCGGGTCTACTGGGCCACCGAAGCCGGGAAGCAGGCACTGGCCGATGACAGGCGGGCGCTCAAGGAGCTGGCCCGCGAAGTCCTCGGCGACGACGCCTCCTGATGCCGTCAAGATCCCTCCGGCAGGCTGATGAACAGCATGTGGCAATGCCGTCCGGCCCCCCGTAGGGCGGGCACTTGGCCGGTAGCGTCGGTGCGAGACCACTGGGTGCCTCCGGGGCGCCGGCCCGATGTTCGCGGGAGGTCGCACCATGTCGGATACAGAACCCCAGCCCAGCGTGCTGTTCGTGTGTGCGCACAACGCGGGGCGCTCGCAGATCGCGGCCGCATTCTTCGAGGAACTGGCCGGCGACGGCGTGACCGTACGGTCCGCTGGCCCGGCGCCCGGTGGGCGGGTGAACCCTCTGGTCGTGCAGGCGATGGCGGAGGTGGGAATCGACCTGTCCGAGCGCACCCCGCGGCAGCTGACCGAGGACACCGCGCAGAGCAGCGCCGTGGTGGTGACCACCAGCGGAGCGGACGCGGTCTCGGTGGCGGCCGGACAGCGGCACGAGGACTGGCCGGTGGAGGACGTCGCGGGTAAGAACCTCGACGAAGTACGGGCCATCCGTGACGACATCCGGGCTCGTGTCGAGCGCCTCGCCGCAGACCTTCGGCCCACACCGGACCCAGCCGGGAAGTGAGCCGGGCTCATCGGCCGGCACCAGGCAGGTGGTCAGCGCCGGGCCACCTGCGGCTCGGCCGCCGGGGTCACGGCGGCTCGGCGCAGGCGGGCGTCGAGCGAATAAGCGCCCGCGCCGACGATCAGCAGGAACAGGCTGCCGCACAGCTGGGCGAGGTCGGTGCGGGACTCGTGGATGAAGTCCCACCACCCTGACGCACCGGCGAGCAGCGGCGCGTTGCCCCACAGGATCGGCAGCTTGGTGATGAGCAGCGCGCCGACCATGTCGACCACCATCGGGACAGCGGCGAGCCGGGTCAGCAGTCCGACCAGGATCAGTACGCCGCAGACGATCTCGAAGACCCCGTCCAGCGGGCCGAAGAACCCCGGGGCGGGGATACCGGCCTTGTCGAACCGGCCCGTACCGAGAGCGCCGGGGCGCAGGAACTTCAAGATGCCCTCACAGAGGAACACCACCCCGAGGTAGAGGCGGATGAGCACCACGGCCGCGGGAGCGTCGGTCGAGATGAGCCGGGTCTGCCAGTCGTTGAGCTGCGTCATAGGAAGATGCCCCTCTCCGCCTTCGGGGATGTAGCTGGTCGGCGACATCGTCCCGCGAGGCAGGGATGCATCGGTGGCGCTACGCCCGCGTGGCCTGGGCGCGTCGTGGGGCTGCGGCTCCCGGCGGGGGCCCCGGCGATCATCGAGGAAGCGGGCGCGGCGACGCGCAGCTCGTGAAGCTTGCGAGGGCGTTCAGTAAGAGGATCACCGGCCGGCCGGCCGGCCGGCATGCACGCGGACCGCGGATGTCAGGAGTTGCGTGGGGCTACCAGTCCGGATTCGTAGGCGAGGACGACGAGTTGGGCGCGGTCTCGGGCGTGGAGTTTGGCCATGGCCCGGTTGATGTGGGTCTTCGCGGTGATCGGGCTGATCACCATGCGGTCGGCGATCTGGTCGTTGGACAAGCCCTGCGCGACCAGGGCGACGGCCTCGCGTTCGCGGTTGGTCAGCTCTTCCAGCCCGGTGCCGGCGGCTGTGTGGAGCGGCTGGGTGACGTACCTGTTGATCAGCTTGCGGGTGATCGACGGTGCCAGCAGGGCGTCGCCGCGCGCGGCGACGCGTACGGCGTGCAGGAAGTCTTCCGGCACGATGTCCTTGACGAGGAATCCGGCAGCGCCGGCGCGCAGCGCGTTGAAGACGTATTCGTCCAAGCCGTAGTTGGTCAGGATGACGACGTGCACCCCGGCCAGGGCCGGGTCGGCGGCGATGAGCCGGGTCGCCTCGATGCCGTCCATGACCGGCATCTGGATGTCGATGAGCGCGACGTCGGGCAGGTGCTCTTTCGCCAGAGCCAGGCCTTCTTTCCCGTCGCCGGCTTCGGCCACCACCTCGATGTCGTCTTCGGCGTTGAGGAGCGCGCGGAATCCGCTGCGGATGAGTGGCTGGTCGTCGACCAGCAGGACACGGATCATGATGTCTGGTCCACGGGGAGTTCGGCCTGGACGGTGAAGCCGCCCTCGCCGCGTGGTTCGGCGCGCATTCGGCCGCCGAGGGCGGTGACTCGTTCGCGCATCCCGAGCAGCCCGACGCCGGGCGTCGGGGCGGTGCCCGGCGTGGCCTTGCCGTCGTCTTCGATGTGAATGGTCAGGGCGTCCGGGCGGTAGTCGATGTGGACCGATGCGGTAGTGGCGGCGGCGTGCCGGGCGATGTTGGTGAGCGACTCCTGGACGATCCGGTAGACGGTCCGTTCGACCGCGGCCGGCACGTCGTGTCGTCGTCCGTCGATCGTCAGCCTGGCGTCCAGGCCAGTCATCCGCGCGCCTTCCACCAGTTCCGGGACATCGTCGAGCCCACGCGGCGGGCTCGTGTCGTCGTCGCGCAACGCCTCAAGGGTCGCTCGCAGTTCCCGGGTCGCCTCACGACCGGCCTGCTGGATGGCCAGCAGGGCCTCCGGCACCTGTTCGCCGCGCTTGCGGGCCAGGTGGACGGCGACTTCGGACTGCACCTTGATGATCGAGATCTGGTGGACGAGCGAATCGTGCAGCTCCCGCGCGATGTGCAGCCGCTCCTCGTCGGCGCGACGCCGCGCGGTCTCCTCCCGGGTGCGCTCGGCTTCGTCCGCCCGCCGCTCCGCCTGCCGCAGCGCCTCGCCCGCGGCGCCGGCCGCGATCAGTCAGGCAATCTCAAGGGCGCCTCGGGACTGCGCCAACGCCTCGCCCATGTCGTGCAGGCCCGAGGCCAGGGCCGCGAGGGGGAGAGCTGTCAGCGCGGCGGAGCCTTCATGGCGCTGCTGTTGGGACTGATCAGCATGGCCCTCGGTGGGCTGGCTCTGGCCCGCTCCCGCCGTGCCGGCTGACCGCAGCGAACACGAGGGGGATAGTCGGCCTCGGGAAACATCACTACAGCCGTTGGCGGATGAGGACCGCAGCGGCCGCGCGGTGGGCGAGCCCGGCCGGGTCTGCCGGTTGCTGAGCTGCGCCCTACGAGGATGCGCCCCTGCCTTCGGCAGGCTCGTCGGTAACCGGCCTACGGCTCCCGACGGGCGGTCACCGTGCGGCGGATGCCGTACGCGGCGGCGCCGACGGCCAGCACGGCGCCGCCGGTGATCACCGACGAGATGGGCAGGGCGAAGGCCAGGACCAGGCAGCCGGCCAGCCCGACCACCGGGATGATCCGTGCGGGACGGCCCTCGGCCGGGGTGAGCGTCCAGGCCGAGGCGTTGGCGACGGCGTAGTAGACCAGCACGCCGAACGAGGAGAAGCCGATCGCCCCGCGGACATCGGTCGTCGCCGCGAGCACGGCCACCACGGCGCCGACCACGAGCTCGGCACGGTGGGGCACCTTGAACTTCGGGTGCACGGCCGAGAGCGCGTGCGGGAGGTGCCGGTCGCGGGCCATGGCGAGGGTGGTGCGCGAGATGCCCAGGATCAGGGCCAGGAGCGAGCCCAGCGCGGCCACCGCGGCCCCGACCCGTACGACGGGCACCAGCCAGTCCACCCCCGCCGCGCGCACCGCGTCGGACAGCGGGGCGGTCGCGTCGGCCAACTGCTCGGGACCGAGCACCGTCAGGACCGCAACGGCGATGACGGTGTAGACGATCAGGGTGATGCCGAGCGCGAGCGGGATGGCCCGGGGGATGGTGCGGGCCGGGTCGCGGACCTCCTCGCCGAGGGTGGCGATGCGCGCGTACCCGGCGAACGCGAAGAACAGCAGGCCGGCCGCCTGGAGCACCCCGCCGAACGTGGCGTCGTCACCGATGTCCAGCCGGGCGACGTCCGGGCTGCCGGAGGTGAACAGGGCGACGGTCACGGCGGCCAGCACCGCCAGGACCACGGCGACGATCGCCCTGGTCAACCAGGCGGACTTCTGCACCCCGGCGTAGTTGACCGCAGTCAGCGCCACCACGGCCGCGACCGCGACCGCGTGGGCCTGCCCGGGCCAGACGTACGAGCCGACGGTCAGGGCCATCGCCGCGCAGGAGGCGGTCTTGCCGACGACGAACGCCCAGCCCGCCAGGTAGCCCCAGAAGTCGCCCAGCCGCTCGCGGCCGTAGACGTAGGTGCCGCCGGAAGCGGGGTAACGGGCGGCGAGCCGAGCCGAGGACGTCGCGTTGCAGTACGCCACCACCGCGGCCAGCGCCAGACCCAGCAGCAGTCCGGACCCGGCAGCGCCGGCGGCCGGCCCGAGCGCAGCGAAGATCCCCGCGCCGATCATCGACCCCAGGCCGATCACCACCGCGTCGGACACCCCCAGCCGCCGCTGCAACTCGTCGGGCGTCGCTGCGGCTGATGGCTTGCTCATGGCCCACTCCCTAGACGGCGGCGCCGTCCGCGCTGTTGGAATCCGATATCGGGAGACGATATCTGAGCCCACGCGGCATGGCCGCCGCAGTTCATAGCTGTCACGCAGGGTTCATTCCCCGTTGGCTTACGGGGCTTACGGGGCTTCCGGGTGACGGTCAGCGCCATCCCGTGGCGAGGCGCTGCACCCGCTATCGGGACAAGGTCTGGGTGACGCGCCACAGGCGGCGGGGCAGGTCGCCCTCCTCGAAGGCGTGGACTTCGTCCAAGGCCCAGCCGTCGGCGAGCGCGTCGACCAGGTCGCGAGGGAAGAAGTGCACGGCGAAGCCGCCGTGTTCGTAGATGTCGTCGCCGTGATCGGTGCCGGCGCCGTAGTGCGCGTCGCCGGTGTGCCGGACGGTGTAGACGAAGGGGCCGCCGGGCCGCAGCACGCGGCGGACCTCGCTCACCAGGGCCAGGATCTCCTTGGTGGACAGGGCCATGCACAGGAGCATGTGCGCGAAGACCGCGTCCACGGAGTCGTCCGCCAGGGGCAGCGGCTCCCGGACGTCATGCACCGCCGTGGTCACCCGCTCCGCGACGCCTTGGCTGAGGGCGGCATCGCGCAGCTGCTGAAGGCCGGTCTCGCTGAAGTCGGTTGCGAGGACGGTGAAGCCCTCGCGGGCGAAGAAGAGCGCGTCGCGCCCGTGCCCGGCACCCAGTTCCAGTACCTCCACCGCATCGCCGGAGCGGAACGCCTTTGCGGCGTGGGCGGCCGGAGTGGAGGGTTCTTCGCCGTACATCCCCGGGTGGGCGCCGTACGTGCTCTGCCAATGCCGCCGCTGCGCGTCCGCCAGCTCCTGCTCACTCCACGCCACTGTGCTCATTTCCCCTTGTGCTCCCGGCGTTTCGCCAGGTCGTCGGCCTGCCCTGCGCGGCGGCCACCACCGCGCAAGACCATTGAACCGGACGGTTCGGACTGCAGCGGGGACTGTCTGCAGACTTGCCGCAGAGGTGCCGTCGGCCAGGGCGGCAAGGTGGCGCTCGGCGTCGAGGGCCGCCGCGCAGCCGACCGCATCATGACGACGAACGTGGAGGCCGCAGCTCAGCTCTTCTGCTTCTTCGCGTCGACCTCGGCGATGAGGCCCTCGATCAGGCCCTTGATCTCGTCGCGGATGGGGCGGACGGCCTCCACCCCCTGACCGGCCGGGTCCGCGAGCTGCCAGTCGAGGTAGGTCTTGCCGGGGAAGTACGGGCATGCGTCGCCGCAGCCCATGGTGATCACGTAGTCGGAGGCCTGGACAGCCTCGGGGGTCAGCACCTTCGGCTTCTGGTCGGAGATGTCGATGCTCAGCTCGGCCATGGCGGCGACGGCGGAGGGGTTGACCTGGTCGCCGGGCAGGGATCCGGCGGAGCGGACCTCGACGCGGTCACCGGCGAGGTGGCGCAGGAAGCCGGCGGCCATCTGGGAGCGGCCTGCGTTGTGGACACAGACGAACAGCACGGACGCGAGCGGGGTGGAGGACATCAGTTCTTCCCTTTACGGAGTGGACCGGCAGGTGGTGCGGTAGCGGCCTGTCGCCCGGCAGCCCGTGGATGTACCGCCAGGCGTTCATCAGGAAGTGCGGGACGTGGCGAGGCAGGTACGGGAATCCCCTTCCCCGCGGTTACGACTCAGTCCGGGCTGACATCAGGTCCGGGTGATGTGACATTATCAGTCCATGATGACGTCAGTCGACACTGATCTGATCCGGGTTCTGGCCGACCCGCTCAGGCTCCAGATCGTGACCCTCCTCGCGCAGGAGACGCTCTGCACCACGCACCTGGTCGAGGAGACCGGCGCGAAGCAGACCAACCTCTCCAACCACCTCAAGGTGCTGCGCGATGCCGGGGTCGTGGAGACGGAGCCGTGCGGACGGTTCACCTACTACCGGCTGCGCCCGGAAGTCATCGAAGCGCTCGCCGGTCAGTTCGCCGATCTCGCCCGGACCGCGCGCACCACCGCCGAAGCGAACCTCAAGCGGTCCTGCCCGTAGCCTTCCGCGTTCTGCCTCACCTGCCCGAGGGGCCCTCTTGCCCACCACCGAGCCCGTCGGCACCGCCCCCGCAGCGGATGCCGTCACGGCCGCCGGCGCGCCGCAGCCCGCACCCGGCGCCACCCCACCGCGTACGCCTCTCATGGCCAGGGCTGCTTCCGAGCTCGTCGGCACGGCCGCTCTGGTCGCGGTCGGCCCGGTCTCCGGCGCCCACTTCAACCCCGCCGTCACCCTGGCCGAGTGGTGGACCGCACGCCGGGACGGCGCCGGGGTCACCGTCCGTGAGACGGCTGTGTACGTGCCTTCGCAGATCGTCGGTGCGATCGCGGGCGCGGTGCTCGCGGACGCGATGTTCGGCGAGCCGCTGGTGAAGTGGTCCACCCACGACCGCTCCGCCGAGAACCTCCTCCTCGGCGAGGTCGTCGCCACTGCCGGGCTGATCCTGCTGATCTTCGGCCTCGCCCGCACCGATCGTCTCCGCTTCGCGCCGGTCGCGGTCGCCTCGTACATCGGTGCCGCGTACTGGTTCACCTCGTCCACGTCGTTCGCCAACCCGGCGGTGACGATCGGCCGCGCCTTCACCGACACCTTCGCGGGGATAGCCCCGGCCTCGGTTCCGGCCTTCATCGGCGCCCAACTGGCCGGCGTGGTCATCGGTCTCGCACTGGTGGCGGTCATCTTCATGCGGGGCAAGGCCGCCACCGGAGCACCCACCGCATGACGATGAGCGCGGATGTGGTGGTGATTGGCGGCGGCCGTTCCGCGCGATGAGGGCCGTGAGACCGCAGAGCTGCTCGGCTGATGAGGACAGCGCGTCCGGGCGGCGGCCTGCCGGACGGTGGCGGCCTCGGTCAGTAGATGCGGTCGCAGGCAGCCGTGGGCGGTGGTCCAGCGCGGTCGCCCGAGTAGAGGGAGACTGAGAAGGCGCCGAGACTCGGCCGTCGGGAGACGATCATGGACAGGCATCACGAATTCCACATCGATCGGGCCGGTCATTCGGTATCGGTGAGCATCCATGGGGATCACCCGCATGTGATCGAGCTGCTCGTCGACGGCGAAGAGCTCGGCCGTCGCACCGCCCGGACGGGATCCTGGATCCTGGATGCCGAACTGCCCACCGAGCCCCCGACGCCCCTCCGGGTGCGGGTCCACCTGCCCCATACGGCCAGTACCCCGCGCTGCACCCTGGAGATGGACGGCAGAGAAGAGGCCATGCCGCAGCGGGCCCATGCGTGAACCGGCGCTGTGCCTGCGGCGAGCCCGATCGATCCGGTCGCCGTTGTCGGCGTCGGCTGACCCGCGCGGTGTCAGCGGGGGCCGGGCAGGGTGAGCTGGCGCCGGTGGAAGTCGAAGTGCTGGGCCGGGTAGTGGTAGAGGTCCGTGACCGTCATGAAGTCGCGGAAGAACGGATCCCACCGGACGGGGTAGTGCATCCCCAGAGTGAAGGCGGCCTCTGGCGCTGTGTCGAGGCGGCGGTGCAGGTCGTCGACGACTCGGTCGAACGTCACGCCCATCCGCCGGCGCCCGAGGATCCGGACGGCCCCGACCGGGCCCAGAAAGTTGATGACATCGAATGGCCTGGTCGCGCTGTTCAGGAACCGGGCGAAGACCCGGCTGGCGCCACGCGGCAGCCACCCGAAGATCCGCATCACGGCCAGCAGCGGCCGGATGAGGATGAAGCCGAAGAGCATGTGGAACAGCAGCTGCTCGTTCGTCCAGCGAGTTTCCTGGGTGGGCAAGTCCAGGTCCGCCGGCGTGGCGGCGTCGAGGAGCTGATGAAACTCGGCGCGGACCCGCTCCAGCTCGTCATGGATCAGCCGGCGGTCCACCAGCGGCTCATCTTTCACGGGACACACTCCGTTCCCTTGCACCGCAGACCGCGTCTGGAGAAACAGCCTCGCCCTGAGGATGCCGCCAATGCGTCTTGAGGCGACGGGCCGTCGGCGGGTGGCCGCCGTGTCGGCGAGGAGGTTCAGCTTGCCGTCGCGAGGAGCTGACTCATCGCTGCGACGACGGACGGTTCGACGCGGTAGTAGACCCAGGTTCCGCGGCGCTCGGAGGAGAGCAGTCCCGCTTCCTTGAGCTTCTTCAGGTGGTGGGAGACCGTCGGCTGGGAGACGCCGACGTCGGAGATGTCGCACACGCAGGCCTCGCCTCCCTCGTGGGAGGCGACCGCCGAGAACAGCCGCAGGCGCACCGGGTCTCCGAGTGCCTTGAACATCTTCGCCGTGCGCTCGGCCTCTTCGGCGTTCAGGGGGCGCTCGGTGAGCGGGGGGCAGCACGGCGCCACGGCCTCGGGCTCCGGTAGCGGCAGGACCTTGGCATTCGACATACGCCTATGTTGACACATGTCGAAGCAGTGGGTCAGGTGCGTGGCGCGTCGACATCGCCCCAGGTGGGCCCCCTGCGAGCTCGTCGGGTGGCCCGTGCGGCCCGTGGGGGCGCAGCGGCTGCGTTCTTTTAGATTTGATGAATGTCTATGTTGACGAACATCGATACAAGGTTCATGCTGGAAGCGTCCGGTCATCGATAGATGTCGAATCAACAGGGGAGTCCGTCGTGAACGCATCCACCACCGCCCTGCCCGTCGTGGTCATCGGAGCAGGCCCCGTCGGTCTGGCTGCGGCGGCCCACCTCGTCGAGCGCGGCATCGAGCCGCTGGTACTGGAGGCCGGTAGTTCGGCCGGCTCGGCCGTCCGGGAGTGGTCGCACGTACGGCTGTTCTCGACCTGGTCCGAGGTCGTCGACCCCGCCGCCGAGAAGCTGCTGGCCCCGACCGGCTGGACCGCGCCCGACGGTGGCTCGTACCCGACGGGCGGCGACTGGGCCGAGCAGTACCTCCAGCCCCTCGCCGACGTCCTCGGTGATCGGGTCCGCTACGGCGCCACCGTGACCGGCGTCTCCCGCTTGGGCCGCGACCGGGTTGTCGACGTGGACCGGGAGGCGCAGCCGTTCACCGTGCACGTGACGCTCGCCGACGGATCCGAGGAGCGGCTCACCGCCCGGGCTGTCGTCGATGCGTCCGGCACCTGGTCCACTCCGAGCCCCCTCGGCGGGGACGGCCTGCCCGCGCTCGGCGAACGCGCCGCCGCCGGCCGGATCTCCTACCGAGTCCCGGACCTCAAGGACCCGGCCGTCCGCGCCCGCTACGCCGGCGGGCGCACCGCCGTCATCGGCTCCGGAGCCTCCGCGTTCACCGCCCTCGCCTACCTCGCCGAACTCGTGAAGGCCGAGCCCGGGACACACGCCGTGTGGATCCTGCGGCGCGGGATCAGCGGCTCCACCTTCGGCGGGGGAGAGGCCGACCAGCTGCCCGCCCGCGGCGCGCTTGGCCTGGCTGCCAAGGCCGCGGTCGAGGCCGGCCACGCCGACGCGGTCACCGGCTTCCGCACCACCGCCGTCGAGAGGACCGGCGAGCAGCTGGTCCTGGTCGCCGAGGACGGCCGCCGACTGGACCCGGTCGACGAGGTCATCGCCCTCACCGGCTTCCGCCCCGACCTCTCCTTCCTGGACGAGCTCCGCCTCGGCCTCGACGAGCGCCTCCAGGCCCCCACCGAACTGGCCCCGCTGATCGATCCCAACCAGCACTCCTGCGGCACCGTCTACCCCCACGGAGTGACGGAGCTGTCCCACCCCGAACAGGACGTCTACCTCGTCGGCATGAAGAGCTACGGCCGCGCGCCGACCTTCCTCGCCATGACCGGCTACGAGCAGGTCCGCTCCATCGCCGCGGCCCTGGCCTGTGACCGCGAGGCCGCCGAGCGGGTGGAGCTGACCCTCCCGGAGACCGGAGTCTGCGGTGGCGCGGGCCTCTTCGACGAGCCCGGGGCCGTTGAAGAGGAATCCGGCGGTGGCTGCTGCGCCGCCCCGGCCACCCTCACCATCGGGGCCCCGGCCCGGTCCGGCGGCTGCTGACCTCCGTGACCGACCTCCACAGCACGGGGGCCGCGACCGGGACGGGGGACCGGTCGCGGCCCCGCGCCGTCCTGCCCGCGCTCTGTGCCACGCAGATCACGAGCTGGGGCATCGTCTACTACGCGTTCCCCGTCCTCCTCCCGCGCCTGACCGCCGACACCGGCTGGTCCACCCATGCCGCCACCGCTGCCTTCTCCCTCGCCCTGCTCGTCTCGGCGGCGGTCGGCGTCCCCGTCGGTCGCATCCTCGACCGCCGGGGCCCGCGCGCCGTCATGACGACCGGATCCGTCCTCGGCACCCTCGCGATCCTTGTGATCGCCGCCGCCCCCAACCTCCCCGTCTTCACCGCCGGGTGGATCCTCGCGGGTGTGGCCATGGCGTCCACCTTCTACCCGCCCGCCTTCGCCGCCCTCACCCGCTGGTGGGGTCCGGACCGGATCCGGGCGCTCACCGTCGTCACGCTGGCCGGCGGCCTCGCCTCCACGCTCTTCGCGCCGCTCACCGCAGTCCTCGCCGACCACCTGAGCTGGCGGTCCACCTACGCCGTACTCGCCGTGATCCTCGCGGCCGTCACCATTCCCGCGCACGCCCTGGCCCTGCCCATGGGCCGCCGCGCGCCGACGGCGAACGCGCTGCGGGTCGAGATCGAGGCGGTCCCCACCGGGGACCTGCGCCGGGTGGCCGAGGCGGGGTGGGGGGACGCGCCGGGTCGTAAGTGTGGTAAAGGGAGCGGCCCCTGCGGGGGCCGGGGGGGGCGGGTGGGACGGGGGGGGGGCCGGGGGGGGGGGGGGGGCGGGGCCGGGGCGGGGCGGGGGGGGGGGAGGGGGACCGGGGCGGGGAAAGGGGGGGGGCCCCCGCGGGGGGTGGGGTGGTGCCCCGCCCCTGCTCTCGGGGTGGTGCTCAGGCCGCGGCGGCCGCTCCGGAGCGGATCCGGCGGATCCGGCCCTGCGCGGCCAGCCGCTGGAGGTCCCGGTGGATCGTCATCCGGCTGACGCCCAGCTCCCGCACGAGGTCCGCGACCCATACGTGGCCCTTGGCGCGTGCCGTTCCGGCGATCAGGTCCCGCCGTTCCTCGCAAGGCATTCCCTGGCCGGGAGTGCGCTGCGCGGTCACGGTTACTTGGCCTCGGCCTTCAGGATCTCGGCGAGCTCCTCGTCGGACTCGCGGCCCGGCGTGGGGAGGTTCCACTTGGTGATCGCGAACCGGAAGACGAAGTAGTAGAGCGCCGCGAAGCAGAGTCCGATGCCGGCCAGGCCCCACGGGTTGGACGCGATGCCGAGGTTGAGGAAGAAGTCGATCGCGCCGGCCGAGAAGCCGAAGCCGTCCTTCATTCCGAGGGCCCAGGTCAGCGCCATCGAGACGCCGGTCAGGACCGCGTGGATCGCGTAGAGCACCGGGGCGATGAACATGAAGGTGAACTCGATCGGCTCGGTGATGCCCGTGACGAAGGCGGTGAGCGCGAGGGAGAACATCATGCCGCCGACGACCTTGCGGCGCTCGGGGCGCGCGCAGTGGACGATCGCGAGGCAGGCCGCCGGGAGGGCGAACATCATGATCGGGAAGAAGCCGGTCATGAACTGTCCGGCGGTGGGGTCGCCGGCGAGGAAGCGGGCGATGTCGCCGTGCTTGCCGTCGAACTCGCCCGCCTGGTACCAGGGGAAGGAGTTCACGAGGTGGTGCATGCCGACGGGGATCAGCGCACGGTTGACGACACCGAAGATGCCCGCGCCGACCGAGCCGGAGTTGACCAGCCACTCACCGAGGCCGTGGATGCCCCGGCCGAGCACCGGCCAGATCAGGCCCATGACGATGCCGATGACCAGGCCCGCGAAGGAGGACAGGATCGGGACGAGGCGGCGACCGCCGAAGAAGCCCGCCCAGTCGGGCAGCTTGGTCCGGTAGAACTTCTGGTACAGCAGGGCGGTGACGATGCCCATCACCACACCGCCGAGGACGCCGGCGTTGACCGGGGCGTTGACCAGGGCGACCTGGTGGTCGACGACCTTCTCGATCTGCGGCACGTTGCCGTCGGTGAAGGTGCCGAGCACGTTCGAGAAGACCACGTAGCCGGCGACGGCCGCGAGGCCGGTGGAGCCGTCGGACTTCTTGGCGAAGCCGACCGCGATGCCGACGGCGAACAGCAGGGCCAGGTTGTTGAAGACCGCGTTGCCGCCGGCCGCCATGTACTTGGCTATCTCGTTGCACCAGCCCGGCAGCGACTCGCTGCCCAGCATGTCGCCGTTGCCGAAGCGCATCAGCAGCGCGGCGGCCGGCAGTACGGCGATCGGCAGCATGAGGCTGCGGCCGAGGCGCTGCATGACCGCCATCACCGGGGAGCTCTTCTTGGCAGACGGGGCCGTCTGCTCGGCTGTACTCACGTGCTTCCTCCAGCGGAAACGGGGTGTGTTGCCAGGGCAGGCAGCGCTTGTGTGGGCTGGGCAACAGCGT
Source organism: Streptomyces sp. ICC4 (assembly GCF_003287915.1). NCBI lineage: Bacteria > Bacillati > Actinomycetota > Actinomycetes > Kitasatosporales > Streptomycetaceae > Streptomyces > Streptomyces sp. ICC4. The sequence goes on from NZ_CP030286.1 coordinate 3,366,236, forward strand.
GGGGAATTGCGCTATTTGAAGCGCGATGTTCCAGTTGTAACACGGTTAAAAACGTATAAACCCACAGCCGGACGGACTGTGGACCTAAGCCCTGGAGGGTGGGGTCGAAGGCCCCTCGCAACGCGTGCCTTCCGGCGTTGTCAGCGGGTCCGGGTACCTTGCGGGCATGGGGGAACCGAAGATCATCAGCGGGGACGCGAGCAGTCCGCAGGCCAAGGGTCCGAAGATCATCGCGCACGTCTGCAACGACCTCGGGGGCTGGGGGAAGGGCTTCGTCCTCGCGCTCTCCAAGCGCTGGAGCGAGCCGGAGGCCGAGTTCCGGGCCTGGCACCGGGGCCGGTCCGGGAACGACTTCGGCCTCGGCGCCGTGCAGCTCGTGCGGGTCCGCCCGGACACCTGGGTCGCGAACATGGTGGGCCAGCACGGCATCCGCACCGGCAGCGGCGGCCCGCCCATCCGCTACGAGGCGCTCGAGCGCTGCCTCGCCGCACTGGCCGGCCACGCCACGGAGCTGGGGGCCTCGGTGCACATGCCCCGCATCGGCTGCGGCCTCGCGGGCGGCAAGTGGTCACGCGTCGAGCCGCTGGTACTGGAGCAGCTGTGCGCGAAGGGCGTGGCCGTCACGGTGTACGACTTCGACTGAGGGCGCGGGCGGGCGGGCCCGCCCGCGGGCGTCAGCGCTCGATGATCACCAGCGGGATCTCGCGGGGCGCGGCCGCCGCCTGGTGGTCCTCGTAGGCGGGCCACAGGGCGGTCATGACCTCCCAGTACATCTCCCGCTCCTCCGCGGTCGCCGTCCGCGCGCGGGCCTGCGCGGTCAGGGCGCCGACCTGGACGCGGACCTCGGGGCGGGCGCAGAGGTCGCGGTACCAGGCGGGGAGGCCCCCGGGGCCCTCCGCGGCCGTGGCCAGCACGATGTGGCGCGCGCCGTCCCTCCCGTAGATCAGCGGGGTGCGCACGGCCCGGCCGGAGATCCGGTCCACGGTGGTCAGCAGCAGCGTGGGGACACCGCGCCACAGGTGCCCGTCGGCGCCGGAGGTGTCGACGTAGGCGCGCACGTGCGCCAGGGGCAGGCCGGGCGGGGGGTCGGCCGGGTGGTCCCAGTCGACGGCGGCGGCGGGGCTGTCGGTCGTCTGCATCGTGCGTCGTCCTTCGGGTCGGCCCCCCGGGCGGCTAACGAGCGTCCACCGATGGTGGATGCGGTCCGCGCGCCCCGCGCGGCGACGGGGCGGGGCGCCGCTCGGCCGAGCCGCTCCCCGCCCCGCCCTTCGCACGGTCTCCGGGGCTTCGCCCCGCACCCCGGTCCGGCTACGGGAGGTAGCGTTCGAGGGCCTTCGCGCCTTCCTTCTCGATCAGGAGGCGCGCCTTCTCGACCCGCTCCGGGGTCGGCTCCTGGCCGCGCGCCATCACGAGGTCCTCGGGGTCGTACGGGCGCTCCGAGCCTGTGTACAGATGGGCCGGACGCTTGGGCTGCTGGTCCGCTTCACTGGCCATCGCGTACCTCCTCCTGGGTTCCCCCTGGCCCCATCCTCCGGCCGCGCCCCCATGAACGCACGTCGGCCCGCAGGGGCCGGGCCGGGGCCGGGGCCGGGGCCGGGGCCGGGGCCGGGTGGGCCTCAGGCGCTGCTGACCGCCAGTACCGCGGTCAGGGCGACGACCGCGCCGCAGATGCTGAGGTTGACGGTCTTGTGCTCCCAGAACACCGCGACGAACTCGCGGATCGTCGCGCTCGGCCAGAAGTACTTCGCCGTCGGCGAGCCCAGGACCTGGCCGTTCACCCCGGCCTTGCGGGCCATCATCGCGGCACGGAAGGCGTGGAAGTTGTTGGTGACCACCACGCAGCGGTAGGACGGGTCCCCGGTCAGCATGATCTCGCGGCTGAAGAGGAGGTTCTCCTCCGTCGTGCGGGAGCGGTCCTCCAGCCGGAGGTGGTCCTGCGGCACGCCCTGCGCGATCAGCCAGTCGGCCATCGCCCGCGCCTCCGCGAGCTTCTCGTCCGTCCCCTTGCCGCCCGAGGTGAGCAGCAGCGGCACCCGGCCGCCCCGCGCGATCTGGGCGTCGTGGATCTCCTTGCCCTTGCGCAGCCGCGAGGCCAGCAGCGGCGGGACCCGGTCGCCGCCGATCAGGCCGGAGCCGAGCATCACCACGTAGTCGACGTCCCCGCGCACCTTGATCCGGCCGTAGAGGAAGGCGTAGGCGAGGAAGCAGAGGAAGAGGAAGGAGACGTACCCGGCGAGGAAGACCACGCCCCCCACCACCGCGTCCCAGATCCGGGAGCCCTGGCTGCCCAGGGTCAGGACGAACGCGATCAGGGCGAAGATCCCCACCCCCGCCGTGAAGGAGAGCAGGTTGGCCGGCCGGCGGCCCTCCTTGCGGACCATCGTCAGGCCGTTGCCGATCAGGAAGAGGCCCAGGGCGACCGTGCCGAGGGCCGGGACGAGGAAGACCAGCGCGACGATGAGCGCGCCGAGCCCGTGGGGCAGGACCGGGACCAGGGTGAGCAGGCCGACCGAGGCGAATATGAAGGTGAGGCCCAGGTAGACCGCGTTGCGGAAGCGCCGCCGGTCCTCCCGGACGCTGACGCCGAAGAGGACGAGGAAAAGGGCGGCGGGGACAAAGGCGAACATGTCGCCATCGTAGGCGGCCGGGTCGAACGGCAGGCCGGTTTCCTCCGGGTCCTCCGGGTCCGCCGTGACCCGGCAGGCCTTTCCGTACCGCGGCCCCTAGCGGCCGCGGTACGGCGTGCGGCGGACGGACCGCCCGGCCAGGACGTCCGTCCTGCGCCCGTCCCGCATCACGAACCGCCCGTCGATCAGCACGTGCGGGATCCCGGTCGGCAGGGCGCGCGGCCGCTCGTACGTCGACCCGGCCGCGACCGTCAGCGGATCGAACAGGACCAGGTCCGCGCGGTTGCCCTCCGTGACGGTCCCGCGGTCGGGCAGGCGCAGCCGGGCCGCCGGGCGGCCCGACAGGTGGGCCACGCACTCCTCCAGGGACAGGACGCCCAGCTCGCGCACGTAGTGCCCGAGGTAGTGCGGGAAGGTGCCGTAGGCCCGCGGGTGCGGTTTCGCACCCTGCAGGATGCCGTCCGAGCCGCCCGTGTGCACCGGGTGGCGCATGATCGCCCGGACGTTCTCCTCGTGCCCGACGTGCTGCAGGATGCTCGGGCCCAGCCGGTCGCCCAGCAGCAGCCGCCGGGCGGTGCCCCAGTCGCGGACGCGCGTGCCGACGTGGGACCCGAAGGCCGGATCGGTGGTCCCGGCGATCTCGATCGTGGACCAGTCGACGGGCACGCCGTGACAGCCGTCGGAGCCCTCCACCTCCAGCGCGCGCCGGATCCGCTCGGCCTCGGCGTCGTCGCGCAGCCGCGCGAGGACCGCCTCGGGTCCGCCCTCGTTCGCCCAGCCGGGCAGGAGGGCGACCAGGGTGGTGCAGCCGGGGGTGTACGGGTAGCTGTCGAGGGTGATGTCGGCGCCGTCGGCCAGGGCCCGGTCCAGGAGCGCGAGCAGCTCGGGGGCGCGGCCCTCGTTCTCGCCGAAGTTCATCGTGGCGTGCGCCAGGTGCAGGGCGCAGCCGGCCCCGCGGGTCAGCTCGACCATCTCGGCGTAGGCGGCGAGCGCGCCGCGGCCGTACGAGCGGTGGTGCGGGCAGTAGTAGCCCCCGTGGTCGGCGACCACCCGGCACAGCTCGGTCAGCTCGGCGCCCGACGCGTACATGCCCGGGGTGTAGGTGAGGCCGGAGGACATGCCGACGGCGCCCTGCGCGAGGCCTTCGGCGACCAGGGCGCGCATCCGGTCCAGCTCGGCGGGGGTCGCGGGCCGGTCGCACCAGCCGACGGCGTACGCGCGGACGGTGCCCTGGGGGACCAGGTACGCGGCGTTGACGGCGATGCCCTGCGCGTCCAGGCGGTCGAGGTAGCCGCCCACGTCCCGCCAGGTGAAGTCGATGTCCTCGCCCGTGCCGTTCCAGCCGGCGATGGCGGCCCGGACCTCCGACAGGGTCCGGTCGTCGGCGGGGGCGTACGACAGGCCGTCCTGGCCGAGGACCTCCAGGGTCACCCCCTGGGCGGCCTTCGCGCTGTGGTCCGGATCGCGGAGCAGCGCCAGATCGCTGTGGGCGTGCATGTCGACGAAGCCGGGGGCCAGGACCAGCCCGTCGGCGTCGAGGGTCTGCCGCCCGCCGCCGATCCGGCCGATCCCGGCGATGCGGCCCTCGTGGATCCCCACGTCGGCGGTGTAGGAGGGCCCGCCCGTGCCGTCGACGACGCGGGCCCCGCGGATGACCAGGTCCATCGGGTTAGAAGAACGTCCGGACGTACTCGGTGACCGTGCCGTCGGCCTCCACGACCGGGATGAGCGGCCACTTCTCGAAGATCGTGCAGGGGTGGGACATGCCGAGCGCCACCCAGTCCCCGACGTTCAGGTCCTCGGCGCGGTCCGTCTCCAGCCAGGTGTGCTGGTCGGAGAGCTTGAGGACGCGCACGCCCGGGGCCGGGCGCTCGGATCCGTCGAGGGGATCGCGCACGAGCTCGACCTCGGGGAGCCCGAGGTCGTAGGCGATGTCGCGCTTGCCGGCGTTGATGAAGGCCTGGGTGGGGGAGGGGCGGGAGACGACCTGCGCCCACAGCCGGAAGGCGGGGCGCAGCCCGCCCTCCTCCGGGATCCGGTTGAAGGGGGTCAGCCGGGTGTACCAGCCGTGGTCGTGGGAGACGTACGCGCCCGAGCGCAGCAGCTTGAGCACGGGCCGGGACAGCTCCGGGAGCTCGGCGAACACGTCGGCGACCGCGTCGAACCAGGCGGAGCCGCCGGCGCTGACGACGATCTCCTCGACACCGGCGAACCGGCCCGCCTTGTCGAACTCGACGGCCAGGGAGGTGAGCCGGCCCAGGTAGGCGCGCACGGATTCCAGCTCGGCGCCGGGCACTTCGGCCTCGTACCCGGCGATGCCGACGAGGCGCAGCGTCCGCGTCCGCGCCACGGCGTCGGCGACCGCCCGGCAGTCCTCGTCGGTACGGGCCCCCGTGCGGGCGCCCTCGCCGGCGCCGAGCTCCACGACGACGTCGACGACGGCGATGGCGGGCTGGCCCTGGAGGGCGCGGTTCATCAGCTCGACCCCGCGCACGGAGTCCACGTAGCAGACGAACCGGAAGCCGGGGTCGGCGGCGAGCTCGGCGGCGACCCAGCGCAGGGCGGCGGTGTCGACGAGCTCGTTGGCGAGGAAGATGCGCTGGATGCCGAACGCGCGGTAGACGCGCGCCTGGTGGGGGACGGCGGCCGTGATGCCCCAGGCACCCGCGGCGAGCTGACGGTGGAACAGCTGCGGCGCCATGCAGGTCTTGCCGTGCGGGGCGAAGGCGAGCCCGTGGCGCTCCGCGTACGCGCCGAGGGCGGCGAGGTTGTGGCTCAGCGCGTCGGCGTCGAGGGTCAGGACGGGGGTGGTGAACCCGCCGGTGTGCAGATTGCGCTGCTGGGCGGCGAGCTGCCCGACGGTCAGGCCCGCGCGCTCGGCGTCCGGGGGGAGTCCCTTGAACCGGTGGTCGACCGGTTCCTCGGCGAGGGCCTGGACGGGGTCGCTGGGCATGTACGTGCCTCCCGGGCATCGCGGTTGTTGCGCGGACCGCAACGAGCGTTGCGTATGCCGCTGCATGCTGTCTAACATCCCGGATGACGGCGGGTCAACGGGGCCCGCGGCAGCCGCAGGACGGCACACGGAGGTACGCGGCGTGAGCCAGTCGGTGGAGCGGGCGCTGCGGATCCTGCCCGCCCTGGCCAAGGGACCGGCCGGGCTCGGTGACGTCGCCGAGGTCCTCGGCGTGCACAAGAGCACCGCGCTGCGGCTGCTGCGGACCCTGCACGAGCACGGCTTCGTCTACCGGCAGGGCGACGGGCGCTACCGGCTCGGAGCCGCCCTCTTCGCGCTGGCCGCCGAGTCCATCGAGAACCTCGACGTGCGGGACGTCGCGCATCCGCACCTCGTCGAGCTCAACCGGACCACCGGGCACACCGTCCACCTCGCGCTCCACCAGGACGACGAGGTCGTCTACATCGACAAGGTGGACAGCCGATATCCGGTGCGGATGTACTCGCGCATCGGCCGGCCCGTGCCCCTGACCGTCGCGGCGGTGGCGAAGCTGCTCATCGCCGACCTGCCGGAGGAGGAGCGCCGCGCCCTCGCGCTGCGCATCGAGTACCCGGCGTACACCGCCCGCTCCACCCCCGACGCGGCCGCGTACCTGCGCGAGCTGGACCTCGTGCGCGCGCAGGGGTGGGCCACCGACCTCGGCGGCCACGAGGAGGCGCTGAACTGCCTCGCCGCGCCCATCCGCGGACCCGGCGGACGCGTGGTCGCCGCGATGTCCGTCTCGGCCCCCGGCGTGGTCCTCTCCGCCGAGGCCCTGCTCGAACTGCTCCCGCTCGTCCGGCAGACCGCCGACACCATCGGCCGCGAGTACTCAGGCTCGGGCCCCGCACAGGAAGACCGGCCATGACCGAGAAGACCGCCGTCACCCCCGACACCCACACCGCGCCGCCCGCGAGGTTCTCGCACGGAGTGCGCAAGGGCAACATCCTCCAGGTCGCCGGACAGGTCGGCTTCCTGCCGCACGTGGACGGGCAGCCGCCCACCCCGGCCGGGCCGACGCTGCGCGAGCAGACGCTCCAGACCCTGGAGAACGTCCGCTCCGTCCTGGAGGCCGGCGGCGCGAGCTGGGACGACGTGGTGATGATCCGCGTCTACCTCACCGACACCGGCCACTTCGCCGAGATGAACGGCATCTACAACACCTACTTCGAGGAGCAGGGGCTGAAGGAGGTCCCGGCCGCCCGCACCACGGTGTACGTCGGCCTCCCCACCGGTCTGCTCGTCGAGATCGACGCCCTGGCGGTACTCGGCTAGCGGATTCCGGCGCGCCCGACTCCCGGCGGGCACCCGGCGGACCCAACTCCCGGGGGCCCCACGGGTTCCGGCGCGCCCGGCGAGCCGGACATTGGGTACCCTCGCGGTTGACTTCGGTGCGCCGGCAGCAGCCGGACCGCCGCCAGCAAGGGGATGGTTGCTCATGGGCAGTGCGCCTTCGGACGGCTTCTTCCAGCCGCTCAAGGAGGAGGACCCGGCCGTCGTGGGCGGCTACCGTCTGGCGGCGGTGCTGGGCGCGGGCGGCATGGGCAAGGTCTACCTCTCCTACACGCCGGGCGGCCGGCCCATCGCCGTCAAGGTGATCCGGTCCGAGTTCAGCGAAGACCCCGAGTTCCGGCGGCGCTTCCAGCAGGAGGTGCGGGCCGCGGAGCGGGTCCAGGGCCTCTACACGGCGCCGGTCATCGACTCGGACACCGAGGGCGACCAGCCCTGGCTGGCCACGGCCTACGTGCCCGGTCCCTCCCTCGCGCACGCCGTGGCCCGGCACGGCGCGCTGCCGCCGCGCAGCGTGCTGCTGCTGACCGTCGGGGTCGCCGAGGCCCTCCACGTCATCCACGGCGCGGGCATCGTCCACCGCGACCTGAAGCCCGCCAACGTCCTGCTCGCCTCCGACGGCCCGCGCGTCATCGACTTCGGCATCGCCCGGGCGGCCGACAGCACCGCGCTGACCAGCACCGGCGTCAGCGTCGGCACCCCGGCGTTCATGGCGCCCGAACAGGCTTCGGCGGGTACGGTCACCCCGGCCACCGACGTCTTCGCCCTCGGCCAGATCGCGGCCTTCGCCGCGATCGGGGCGTCCGTCTTCGGCGACGGGCCCTCGCACGCCGTGCTCTACCGGATCGTGCACGAGGACCCCGACCTCAGCGCCCTGCCCGAGGAGCTGCGGCCCGTGGTGACCCGCTGCCTCAGCCGCGACCCGGCCGACCGCCCGACCCTGACCGAGGTCATCGCGCTGTGCCACGAGGCCGCGGCGCAGCCGCTGCGCCAGGGCGAGGACTGGCTGCCGCGGGCGGTCGCCGGCTCCATCACCGAGCGGCTCCAACTGCCCGCCCCGGCGCCCACCCCGCCGCCGCAGCCGCCGACGGCGGCGCCGACCGCGGCGCCCGGGTACACGCCCACCGCCCTGGCCGCCGCGCCCACGCCCGCGGCCCCCACGCATGGCGCCCCCACGCATGGCGCGCCCACGCACGCGGCTCCGGCGCAGCCTCCGTACCCGCAGCCCTCGTACCCGCAGCCCTCGTACCCGCAGCCCGTCTACACGCAGCCCTCGTACCCCCAGCCCGGCTATGCGCAGCCCGCCTATACGCAGGCGCCGTACCCGCAGACCCCGTACGCGCAGCCCTCGCACCCGCCCGCGGCCGGCCGCAAGCGGACGGGGCTGATCGTCGCCGGGGCCATCGCGGCGTCGCTCGTCGGGCTCGTCGTCCTCGGGTCCCTGCTGCCGGACGGCAAGGGGGGCAAGGGCGGCGACGCGAAGGACCCCGGCGGTGCCGGTGCCGGTGCCTCGTCGGGCGCTGCCAAGCGGCCCGAGCCGCAGCCGGTCTCCTACCAGGGCATCGACGTGCCGCAGAACCACCAGCTGCTGTTCGCCGACAACCCGCCGCGCCCGGCCGAGGAGCCGACCGGCGCCGGCGTGCTCTACGGGCACGGGGACCTCTTCTACTACCGGGACACCCTCTTCGGGGACGAGAGGTTCGGCACCGCGAACGGGAAGCTCGTCCTGCTGAACAACTCGGAGAAGGGCTCCCTGGAGACCTGCCGCGCCGTGACCCGCTTCACCGAGAAGATCGGCCTCGACCAGCTCACGGACGGCTCGCAGGTCTGCGTGCTGAGCGACGCCGGCCACGTCGCGTTGGTGACCTACCGCGGCAGGTCCGGCGCGAAGGAGTCCAGCACGTACATCAAGGTGGACCTCACGATCTGGCGCAATGCCGGGGATGCGAAGAAGAACTAGGAAGAAGGACCGGGAAGCGGTTCACCGCCGGGTGAGCGTGGTCTCGGCCGTGGCGTGGGACAGCTTCTCCGGGTTGCGGACGAAGTAGAGGCCGGTGATGAGGGCGTCCGCCACGTGGACGGCGATGACTCCGTCGAACTCGCCGTCCAGGTGGACGGCCAGGGCCGGGGTGCCGTTGACCACGGTGGGGCCGAGGGCGACGACCGTGGTCCCGGCCCGGCCGGCGATGCCGGCGAAGAGGCGGGCCACGTTGTGGGCGCCGAGGACCGGCCGCAGCGCCGCGTGCTTGATGCCGCCGCCGTCGCCCATGTAGACGACCTCGGGGGCGAGCACGGCGAGGAGTCCCTGGAGGTCCCCGTTCTCGAGGGCCCGCTGGAACGACTCCAGGGCCGCCCGGGTCTCGCTCGGGGAGACCGCTCGGCGGGGGCGGCGGGCATCGACGTGCTTGCGGGCGCGGTGCGCGATCTGCCGGACGGCCGCGGGGGTCTTCTCGACGGCGGCCGCGATCTCCTCGTAGCCCAGGTCGAAGACCTCGCGCAGGACGAAGACGGCCCGCTCGGTCGGCGCGAGGGTCTCCAGGACGAGCATCATCGCCATCGACATGCTCTCGGCCAGCTCCACGTCCTCCGCCACGTCCGGCGCCGTGAGCAGCGGTTCGGGCAGCCACGGGCCCACGTAGGCCTCCTTGCGCCGGCTCATCGTCCGCAGCCGGTTCAGTGCCTGCCGGGTGGTGATCCGGACCAGGTAGGCGCGCTGGTCGCGGACGGCGGCGAGGTCCACGCCGACCCAGCGCAGCCAGGTCTCCTGGAGGACGTCCTCGGCGTCGGCCGCCGAGCCGAGCATCTCGTAGGCGACGGTGAACAGCAGGTTGCGGTGGGCGACGAAGGTCTCGGTCGCCGGATCGGGGGCCTGCGAGGGTGCGTCCACAGCCGGTTCTCTTCCGTCAGGTTCCGTCAGGCTCCGTCGGTCTTCCGCCGGTTCGGATCCGTTCATGATCGACGGACCGGCGGTGCGGCTCAAGCGGTCTGTTCGGCGGCGGCCCTGGTCCCACCCTGCCCGGCCTCCAGGCGCCGGCTCCGGTCGGCGCCTCCCGAAACCCGGTGCAAGCCGTACGCACCCGGCTTGGCGGCCTCGTCGGCCAGGTGCTTGACGGTGCCCTTGCACACGACTTCCTTGAGCTTCGCGCCCGGCCGGCCCGCGACGTGGAACCACAGCGCGGTGTCGTTGCGGTGGGCGAACTGGAAGATGCCCGCGCCCCGGCCCAGGCTGATGCACTGACCGGCGAACACCTGGTTGAGGGTCTCGGGCCGCTCTTCCGCGATCCGGCTCAGGACCGTGTCGGCGGCCCGCGCGCCCAACGGCATCGCGGCCTGGCAGCTCATCCGCAAGGCCAGGCCCGAGGGCGCCGCCGAATCGCCCGCCGCCACGATCCGTACGTCGTCCACGCTCGTCAGCGTCTCGTCCGTGAGGAGGCGGCCCAGCGCATCGGTGCTCAGCCCGCTGCGCGCCGCCAGGTCCGGTACGCCGAATCCGGCGGTCCAGATGGTGACCCGGCTGGGCAGCTCGCGGCCGTCGGCGAGCCGCACGGCGTCGGCGGTCACCGCCGTCACCTTCGTGTCGGGGCCTTCGAATACGGTCACCCCGAGCGCCGCGAGCCGCCCGGCCACCGAGCGCCGCCCCCGCGCGTGCAGGTACGGGCCGAGCACCCCGCCGCAGACCAGGGTCACGGCCCGGCCCCGCTCGGCCAGTTCGGCGGCCGTCTCGATGCCCGTCGGCCCGGCCCCGACCACGGTCACCGCGGCCGTCGCCGGGGCGGCGTCGAGGAGCGGCCGCAGCCGCTGCGCGTCCTCCAGGGTGGCGATCGGGTGGGCGAACTCGGCCGCTCCCGGCACGGACGGGTCCGCGCTGCCGCTGCCCACCGCGTAGACGAGGTGGTCGTAGCCGACCCGGCCTCCCGAGGCCAGGGTCACGCCGCGCCCGGCGGCGTCGATCCGTACGACGGAGTCGACCACCAGGTCGACCCCCTCGGCCAGGACCTTCCGGTACTCGACGACCGCGTCGTGCGACCCGGCCACGAGCTGGTGCAGGCGGATCCGCTCGACGAAGGACGCACGCGGGTTGATCAGCGTCACCGTCACGTCCTGGCGCCGGCTCAGGCGGTTGGCAGCCATCACTCCGGCGTATCCGCCGCCGATCACGACCACATCGGTGTTCTCAGCCATGGTGTCCGTCTCCTTCGTTTCGAGGGTTCGGACACCAGACACCGGCCGGACGACGGTTGTGACAGCCCGCGTGCTGCCGATCTTGTCTTCTTTCCGGCAGCCCTTCCGGCAGCCCTGGCCGGGCGAAGGGGCGCCCCCCTGGCGGTGGGGCGCCCCGGTGCTCACGCGTGGACCGCTACGGGCAGTACTGCGCCTGCTTGCCGATCGAGCGGTACATGCAGTCCGCGTTCTCCAGCAGCTGCAGCACGGCGTCCTTGTTGCGCGCCGTCTCGCGGTCGATGACCTCGTCCGGCGGGTAGAAACCGCCGCCGCCCGAGCCGGTCGGGTACATCTCGAAGGTGTAGGCGAAGATCTTCTGGTTGCCCCACAGCCAGTCGTCGATCGTCCCGTCCGTGATGTACAGGTCGCTCGACTGCTCCGGCGTGTAGCCGTTGCTGGCCGCCATGCTGGTGCCGATCTTCTTGTACACGGCCAGGTCGTCGGCGGTCAGACCGGGCGCCGTGTCGTTGTACGTCCACCCGAACGGCCACAGCACGAGCTCGCTGTAGGTGTGGAAGTCGATGGCGGCCTTGATCTGCTGCTTGCCGCCGACCACGCGGCTGCGCACGAAGTCCGAGACCACCTTGACCTCCGGCGCGGACTCCGCCGAGGCGCCCCGGTAGGTCTCGGAGCTCTTGCTGGAGCTGGAGCCGCCGCAGCAGCCCCACTTGTAGTTCCAGTTGCGGTTCTCGTCCGTGCCGACGTACGAGGAGCCGGCGTTCGGCTGCCGGTTCTTGCGCCAGGACCGGTAGGAGCCGGAGGCGATGTCGTACTCGCCGCCGTCCGGGTTCAGGTCCGGGATGATCCAGATCTCGCGGCCGTTGACCGCGTTCGTGACCCGGGAGTCGGTGCCGTACTTGGAACCGAACTCCTTGAGCAGGTAGAGGGCCATCTCGACCGTCAGGTGCTCACGGGCGTGCTGGTGCGCGGTGAAGAGCACCTCGGGCTCGGCCTCGTCCGTGGCCACGTTGTCGCTGATCTTGATCGCGAACAGGTCCCGGCCCTGGTACGACTTGCCGATCACCTGCTTGCTCATGATCGAGGGGTACTGGGCGATGCGCTGGTCGATCTCCGCGCTCGCCTCGGCGTAGTTGTGGTAGAGCGCGTCCTTCGACGGGAAGTCGTTGATCCCGGCGGCGATGTCGCGCCCGTCCGAGCGGTCCGGCGGGCCGGGCAGCGCGGTGAGCTTGTAGCCGAGTGCGCGCAGGCTCCTGGCCTGCATGGTGTCGGCGCTGACGACGACCGAGCGGGCGTCGACCTCGTCGATGGAGGCGCCGGTGCGCAGCAGGGCGGTGCGTTCGGCCGCCGTGGCCGGGCCCTGGATCTCGTACTGGACGATGGCCTCGTCCTGGGTGGCGGTCGACGGGGTGGGCGGCGGGGCTGCCGTCGCGCTCAGGCCGTAGGCGGGTGCGCCGAGCGCGAGCGCGAGAAGGGCCGCCGTGACGGCGGCCCTTCGGCGGTGGTGGAGCCGCATGCGTTCTCCTGGGTGGGAGTGTGGGGGTAGCCGTGCGGACGCGCACAGCGTGCTCTCATGGCATGTCCGGGTCAAGAGTCCACAGCTTCAATCAGCCATGGCGGCCAAAGGGCGCCGGCAGGCCACTCCCACACACCTACCTGCTACGGCAGGCCGTGGACCTTCGGACCCACCGCGTTGGACCAAGCGCTACCCGCCTTGGCGTCCCAGTTGGTCGACCAGGTCATCGCGCCGCGCAGACCCGGGTAGGTCTTGGACGGCTTGAAGTTCCCGCAGCTCGTGCCCCTGGTCAGGCAGTCCAGCGCGTTGTTCACGATGGTCGGCGAGACGTAGCCGCTGCCCGCGCCGCTCGGGGAGGCCGGGACGCCGATGCCCACCTGCGAGGGGTCGAGCCCGCCCTCGAGCTGGATGCAGGCCAGCGCGGTGAGGAAGTCCACCGAGCCCTGGTGGTACACGTTGCCGTCGCAGCCGTTCATCGAGCCGCTGTTGTAGTACTGCATGTTGACGACGGTCAGGATGTCCTTCACGGCGAGCGCCGTCTTGAAGTAGCCGCCCTGGGTCGACTGCATGTCGATGGTCTGCGGGGCCATCGTGAGGACGAACGAGGGGCCGGCCTTCGCCGCCAGCGCGCGCAGCGCCTGCGTCATGTAGGTCGGGTTCAGGCCGTTCTCCAGGTCGATGTCGATGCCGGTGAAGCCGTACTCCTGCATCAGCGCGTACGCGGAGTTCGCGAGGTTGGTCGCGGACGCCGAATCGCCCACCGAGATGGTGCCCTTCTCGCCGCCGATGGAGAGGATGACGGACTTGCCGGCCGCCTTCTTCGCGGCGATGTCCGCCTTGAACTGGGGGACCGTGTAGCCGCCGAGGCCGGCCGAGTCGAGGTTGAAGGTGATGGCGCCGGGCGTGGTCGTGGCGTCGGCGAAGGAGACGGCGATGATGTCGTACTGCGCGGACACGTCGGAGATCTTCTGGACGGTGGCGCCGTTGTTGAAGTTCTGCCAGTAGCCGGTCAGCGCGTGCTTGGGCACCGACGGGTTCGGATTGCCGCCCCCGCCGCCCGTGGTGGTGCCGGTGACGGCCGCGGCCTTCACGCTCTCGCCCGCCGCGTTGTACGCGCTCACCTGGAAGGAGTACGAGGTCGACGCGGCGAGCCCGGTGATCTGCGCGGAGGTGCCCGAGGTCACGGTCCGGACGCGGACGCCGTCCTGATACACGTAATATCCGGCGGCTCCGCTGACCGTGTTCCACGAAAGGGTGAGCCCGCTGGAGCTCTGGCCGGAAACGGCGGTTCCGGCCGGAGCGCCGGGAATGACCGGACCGGGGTCGGTGCCGCCGCCGCCGTCGGGGCCGAAGACGCTGAACTCGTCGACCACGTAGCCCGACTGGCCGTACCAGCCGTGGGTGTAGACGGTGACCTGGGTCGTGTTCGGGCCGGTGGTGAACGTGGTGGACAGCTTCTGGAAGCCGCCGCCCGTGCCGGGGGTCCAGGTGGAGACGTCCTGGGTGCCGGTCCCGGTCGCGCCGAGGTAGACGTAGGACCCGTTGACCTGCTCGCTCAGCGTGTAGGTCGAATTCGGCTTGACCGTGACGGTCTGGCTGCAGCGGGCGTTGTCCTGGCCCGCCGGCGTGGCCTTGAGGGCGGCGGCCCCGGCGAAGACGGGAGAGGAGACGATGGCGCCGCTGCCGGAGGTGCAGCTCCAGTTGGCGAGGCCGGACTCGAAGCCGCCGTTGCGGGCGACGTTGACGTCGGCGGCCTGGGCGGTGCCGGCGGCGAGGGCGGTCAGGGCGCCGGCGGTGAGGGTCACGGCGAGGGGTACGGCGAGGGAGCGTATGCGGTTCACGTGGGCTCCGGTGGGGGGAGTTGGGGGATGTGAGGTACGCGTCCGGGGCAAGTGGGGTGCCCCACCGACAAGTTGGTCTAGTCCAATGCCCCTGTCAAGGATGTTTGCAATATGGCTGGAACCGATCGGCCCGGTGCGCGTGTTCCGATCCCGGTTGTCCGGGTTTCCCGCCACCTGTCCCGCTGCCCGTGACATGTGCTCGTGGCACAGGAATGGGCAAGCCCCTGCCCTGCCAGGGGGGACGCGGATAGGGTGCTGGGGCAAGGGGGCAGAGGGTTGATCGTTTGCGGTCGCGCAGCGTGTGCGCGGCCGTGAGGGGACGTACGGCGCGTGCTCGGACCCGTCTTCGGACGGTCTGCCGGGCGGTGCGGACGTCCGCTGGGCATGGGGTGAACGGGGGGATGCGCGTGCCGACCGCCATTGCTGTCACCAGCGCCGATCTGGTGCTGCCGGCCCCTGACCGGCACACGCCGACGGCCGCCGTGCTGGCGCCGCCCGACCAGCTCGACCTCGAGGGCTCGCTCTCCCAGACGGCCGCCCTGCTGGAGCGCCACGGCCATCTCGTGGTCGTCGTCCCGCCCTGGCTCCCGGCCGCCGCCGTCCACCGGCTGCACACCGTACGGGCCATCCTGGAGACCGACCGGATCGCGCTCCTCGACATCGATCTCCCGCCGCTGGCCACCGCCCTGCTGGTACGTCAACTGCGCCAGCTCAGCGTCAGCGACTTCAGCCCCGGCGTGCTCGCCTCCGCCGCCCGGCTGCTCTCCCACTACATCTACGCGGGCGCGCTGCTCGGCTCGGTCGCCAAGCTGGACCGGGTGCCGGTCGGGCTCGGCGCGCACGCCAAGTCCTGGTCGCCGAACGCGCAGTTCGCGGTCCTGGCCAATCCGGTGGCGCACCTGGTCAAGCTGGGCTCGGGCGGTTCGCGGTCCGGGGGCCCGGGCTCCTCGAAGCCCTCGCGCTCCTCCGGGGCGCACGGCGGCGGGGGCTCCGGATCCGCTTCCGCTTCCGCTTCCGCTTCCGCGTCCGCCTCGGGCGCCCTGCCCCCGGGACCGGCGTTCGCCACCCACCTCAGCTTCGCCCGGGGCCAGCTCGCCTCCGACTGGGTGGTCTCCGACCTGGCCCCCGCCTGGCAGGTCCAGGGCGTCATGGAGAACCCGCTGCCGGCCGACTCGCCCGCCTGGTGGGCCACGCCGAAGCTGGTCGAGTTCGCCGCCGCCATCCCGGACCCGTCGGTGCTCTACCAGCTCGTCGCCTCGGTCCGCCGCGAGGAGTGCCGCTGGTGCGGCTTCGAACTCATCGGAGACCGCTGCGGCTTCTGCTCCGCCCCGCTGACGGCGCCACCGCCGCCGCCCGCCCCGGCGGCGGTGGCGCAGGCGGCCGTGGGCTCCCGATCCAGATCCAGACTTCGCTGATGACCGGCTCGACCGAACGAAGAACGCCGAGGTAGTACGTCATGAACTCACGCCAGCGCCGCGGCGTCATCCTGCTGATCCTGTCGGTCCTGTGCGCCCTCGCCGCCTTCGGCGGAGTCCTCGTGGTGATCGGCGACGTCAACTCCAAGGTCGGGGCCGAGGTCGTCGCCTACCGGGTGAAGGACGACATAGCCCCGTACAGCGCGCTGACGGCCGGGCAGTTCGAGGAGGTCACGGTCCCCAAGCGGTGGCTGTCCGAGACCGCCGTCACCGACCTCGGCCAGCTCAAGGACAAGATGGCGCTCACCGCATTGAAGAAGGGCTCGCTGCTCCAGAGCGACATGTTCGTCGCCCGGCCGCAGCTCCAGCCGGGCGAGCAGGAGATCGCCATCATGATCGACGCGTCGACGGGTGTGGCGGGCAAGATCACCCCTGGTGCCAAGGTCAACATCCTGGGCACGTTCAAGGGCAAGAAGCCGACCGACCCCGACGTGTCCGTGGTGATGGTGGCCAACGCCCGCGTCATCAACGTAGGCAAGCTCACCCCCCTCGACAAGGACAGTGACAAGAAGGGCCCGGCCGAGGCCGTCCCGATCACCTTCGCCCTGACCACCAAGGACACCCAGCGCGTGGCCTACGCCGAGTCCTTCGCGGAGCACGTACGCCTGGCCCTGGTGGCCCCCGGCACCGACTCGGCGCCCAACCCGAACGACCGCTTCTACACCCTCGAAGGGGACAGGTGAGATGCGGATGACCACCCGAATCCTCCCCGCGGTCGGTGACCCGGAAGCCGCGCGCGTCATCGCCGGCCTGCTCGGCCAGCTCCCGGGCGCCGAGCCGGCCGCGCCGGTCCCCGACTCCACGTTCCTCCTCGACATGCTGGCCAGGCTGGCCACCGAGTCGATCGACGAACTGCCCGAGGTGGTCCTCGTACACGAGCGGATCGGTCCGCTCCCCGCTCTGGAGCTGATCCGCGAGGTAGCCCTCCGCTTCCCCGGGGTCGGCGTCGTCCTGGTCACCTCGGACGCGAGCCCCGCTCTCTTCTCCGCCGCCATGGACTCGGGCGCGCGCGGCCTGGTCGGCCTCCCCCTCGCCTACGACGAACTCGCCGCCCGCGTCCAGGCCGCCGCCCAGTGGTCCGTGGGCGTACGCCGCCACCTGGGCCGGAGCCCGGACCTCCCCACCGGCCCGGGCGGGCGGGTGGTCACGGTCAGCGGGGCCAAGGGCGGAGTCGGCACCACCTTCGCGGCCGTGCAGTTCGCCCTGGCCGCAGCGGCCGCGGGCCGGCATACGGCCCTGGTCGACATGGACCTCCAGGCGGGCGACGTCGGCTCGTACCTCGACGTGCAGTTCCGGCGCTCCATCGCCGACCTCGCCGGCATCCAGGACATCTCGCCGCGCGTCCTGCAGGACGCGGTCTACGACGACCGGACGGGCCTGGCCCTCCTCCTCGCCCCGGCCGACGGCGAGCGCGGCGAGGAGGTCGACGACCGGGCTGCCCGGCACGTCATCGCCGCCCTGCGCGCCCGGTACGAGCTCGTCGTCATCGACTGCGGCACCCAGGTCACCGGCGCCAACGCGGCGGCGGTGGAGACCGCGGACGTGGCGGTGCTGGTCACCACCCCGGACGTGGTCGCGGTGCGGGCGGCGAAGCGGATGGTCCGGATGTGGGAACGGCTCCAGGTCCGCAAGGCGGAGGACACCGCGATGGTCGTCAACCGCTGGACCAAGCACACCGAGATACAGCCCGCCCTGATCCAGAAGATCACGAAGACCCGGGCCGTCCGCACCCCGGTCCCGGCCGCCTTCAAGGAACTCCAGGCGGTCGTCGACGCGGGCCGGGTCCAGGACCTGGACAACCGCTCGACGGTGAAACAGGCCCTGTGGGCGGTGGCGGGCGAACTGGGCCTGCTGGCACCACTGGAAACCCCCGAGTCCGCCGCGGCCGCGGCGGCCGCCGACCCGGGCGCCGCCCTGGAGGTACGCCCCTCCGGCCCCGTGGCCAGGCTCCGCAGCGGCGCCCGGGGCGACCGCGGCGCACTCGGCCCGTGGCCGCGCCGCGGCCGGGAGGGCTGAGCGGTGCCCGCGCGGAGACCCGTACGCGACCGGGACCGGGACCGGGGCCAGGTGGCGATCGAGTTCGTCGGCACGGTGCCGCTGATCCTGCTGCTCGTGGCGGCGGTGTGGGAGTGCGTGCTGATCGGGTACGCGTTCTCCCTGGCCGGGAACGCGGCGGACGAGGCGGCGCGGGCGGGGGCGGTGAAAGGGGGCGCGGAGTGCCGGGAGGCGGCGGGCAAGTACATCGGGAGCGCCTGGAGCATGTCCGTGGCCTGCGGTGCGTCCGGGGACGTCTACAAGGCGACCGTCACCCTCCGGATACCGGTGCTGTACCCCGGTCTCAACTTCGGCGCGATCGACGGCACGGCCGGTGCGGCGATGGAGAGGGAGGACTGACGGCATGAGACGGCGCGTTCGCTCCGACCGGGGCGACCGGGGTCAAGTGGCCCTGGAATACATCGGCTTCATCCCCATCCTGCTGTTCGTCGCGCTCTGCGGGATCCAGCTCGGCTGGGTCGCGTACGTCCACCAGCAGGCGGAGACTGCGGCGCGGACGGCGGCGCGGGTGGAGGCCCGCAACGGCTCGGGTGGCGTCGCCGCGGGCCAGGCTGCCGTACGGGGCGGTCTGGGCGCGGACATCAGCATCGTCAAGAACGCCGACACCGTCACCGCGAGCGTGACCATCGCGGTCAACTCGATCATCCCCGGCCTGGATCCCGACCCGGCGACGGCCACCGCCGTCATGCCCAACGACGACCCGAAGGGACCCTGACCATGAGCCTGCGTTCCCGGGTCAACACACCGGACGACCGCCACAGCCCGCGCGAGGACGGCCGGCTGGTCTCCTCCTACCGCGCCAAGCTGCTGGAGGAGATCGACCTCGCGGAGATGTCCGCGCTCGCGCCCGCCGAGCGCCGGGCGCGCCTGGAGCGGGTACTCGGCCACATCATCAGCCGCGAGGGCCCCGTCCTGTCCACCGCCGCGCGCGCGCAGCTGATCCGCCGCGTCGTCGACGAGGCCCTCGGCCTCGGTGTGCTCGAACCGCTCCTCGAAGACCCCACGATCTCCGAGATCATGGTCAACGGCCCCGACCAGATCTTCGTGGAACGGGCAGGCCGCGTGGAGCAGCTCCCGCTCCGCTTCGCCTCGCACGACCAACTGATGCAGACCATCGAGCGCATCGTCTCCACCGTCAACCGCCGTGTGGACGAGGCCAATCCGATGGTCGACGCGCGCCTGCCCAGCGGCGAGCGCGTCAACGTCATCATCCCGCCGCTGTCCCTGACCGGCGCGACCCTCACCATCCGCCGCTTCCCCCGGGCCTTCACCCTGCACGAGATGGTCGGCCTCGGCTCCCTGGACGAGCACATGCTCCTCCTGCTCTCCGGCCTGGTGGCGGCCAAGATGAACGTGATCGTCTCCGGCGCCACCGGCACCGGCAAGACCACCCTCCTCAACGCCCTCTCCGGCCTGATCCCGGAGGGCGAGCGCATCATCACCATCGAGGACTCCGCCGAGCTCCAGCTCCAGCAGGCCCACGTCATCCGCCTCGAATCCCGCCCGGCGAACGTGGAGGGCAAGGGCCAGATCACCATCCGCGACCTCGTCCGCAACTCCCTGCGCATGCGACCCGACCGCATCATCGTCGGCGAGGTCCGCGGCGGCGAGACGCTCGACATGCTCCAGGCGATGTCCACGGGTCACGACGGATCCCTGGCCACCGTCCACGCCAACAGCTCCGCCGACGCCCTGACCCGCCTCCAGACCCTCGCCTCCATGTCGGAGGTGGAGATCCCCTTCGAGGCGCTCCAGGACCAGATCAACAGTGCCGTCAACGTCATCGTCCAGCTCACCCGCTTCGGCGACGGCTCGCGCCGCATCACGGAGATCTCCATCCTCGAATCCCATGGCCGCGAACCGTTCCGAACCACCACCGTCTGCCGGTTCGTCCCCCAGCCGATGGGCGCGGACACCCGGGTCCACGGCTACTTCGCCTACTACCCCCTGCCGCGCCGCATCGCGGACCGCCTCTACATGAACAGCCAGCCGATCCCCCAGGCCTTCGGCGTGGCCCTGCCGGACGACGAACTCACCGCGCGGACAGTCCTGTGAACCCATATGTCTCCCTCACCCTCGCCGCCACTCTGCTGGCCTGCCTGTTCGTGGTGTGGGGCGTTCACGCCTACGCCAAGGGCCGCGCCCAGCGGGCCGCCCTCATCGACCGCCTCTCGGCGAGCGGAGCCCCCGAGCAGATCGGTCGCGTACGCCGCTTCCGCTCCTTGGACCGCCGCCTGCGGCGTACGGAGCTCGGCCGCCGCATCGAACTCAAGCTGGCGACCACCGGTCTGGACATGACCCCGGGCGAGTTCTTCGTCTACATGCTCGCCTCGGTCGCGATGCTCTGGCTGATAGCGGCTTCCTTCCTGGCCCCGTTCTTCGGCCCGCTCACCGCTGCCATCGGCCTGTGGGCGGCCAACGCCTTCCTCAACTGGCAGCGCACGCGCCGTACGGAACGCTTCATCAGCCAACTCCCCGAACTCGCCCGCATCCTGGCCAACGCCACCCAGGCCGGCCTGGCCCTGCGCACCGCCATCGGCATAGCGGCGGAAGAACTTGAAGCTCCGGCGGGCGAAGAGCTCACCCGCGTCGCCGACCGCCTCGCCATCGGCCACTCCATCGAGGAATCCCTGAGCGAGCTGACGGAGCGCCTCCCGTCGCGGGAACTGGTCGTCCTGGTCTCCACCCTCGTGCTGTCGGCGCGGGCGGGCGGCGCGATCGTAGGCAGCCTCCGCAACCTGACGGTGACGCTGGAGCAGCGGAAGGAGACGAGGCGGGAGATCCGGACGCAGCTGTCGCAGGTGACGGTGACGGCGTATCTGGTGCCGTCGATCGGGTTCGGCTCGCTGCTCCTGGTGAACGCGATGATGCCGGGCGCGCTGGACCGTATGACGGGAGCATGGATCGGCCAGGTGGCGGTGCTGGTGTCGCTCGGCCTCTTCACGCTGGGCTTCGTCCTCATCCGCCGTATGTCGAAGATCGACGTGTGAGGAGGCTGCCGTGATCGCTCTGCTCCTGGCCGTCCTGGTGGGTGCCTCCGTATTCGGGATCTTCCACGGAGTCCGGCTCTACCGTGCCGACGCCAAGCTCCCCACCGACCTGGCCCTGGCCCTGGAAGTCGGCGCAACCCGCACGACGGCGGTCGGCTCGGCCGTCGACCGGCTGGGCATCCGCTACGCGCCGCTGGTCCTGCGGCTGATGGGCCCCACCCGGGTGGCGCGCAAGCGCCGCCAGATCGACTCGGCGGGCAACCCGGCGGGCCTCACGATCGACCGGTACGCGGCACGCCGCGCGGTGTACGGATTCCTCGGCGCCCTCGGTGCCTTCTCCATGCTCCTCAACGGCCAGCTGGTTCCGGCCCTGCTGATGGTCGCCTTCGGACTGTTCTGGATCGAGGCCGGCCTGTGGTCGGCGGTCCGGATACGCCGGGACCACATCGAGCGGACGCTGCCCGACTTCCTCGACGTCCTCGCGGTGGTCGTCAGCGCGGGCCTGGGATTCCGCCAGGCCCTGGCCCGGGTGGCCGACAAGTACGAGGGCCCGTGGGCCGATGAAATCCGCATCACCTTGCAGCAGATGGACATGGGCGTCAGCCGCCGCCAGGCCTTCGACGAGCTGCGGCGGCGCAACGACTCCGAGCAGGTGGCGCAGTTCGTCACCGCCCTCCAGCAGGGCGAGGAGCTCGGTTCCCCGATCGTGGAGACCCTGATCGCGATCGCCGAGGACATGCGGCGCACGGATGCCCAGAACGCCCGCCGACGGGCCGCGCGCGCGATCCCCAAGGCGACCTTCGCGGTCACCACCTTCATGCTGCCGGGCACCCTGATCCTGCTCGTGTGCGGGTTCGTGTACGGCGCGAACATCGACTTCGACGCGATGCTCGGGGGCGGGTGAGCACCATGGCGGTACTTGACATCGCGCTGCCGGCGAATCCCGCACCGGCACCATCCCCGACCCTCCAGGTCAACGCGCTCCAAGCCCTCTGCCGCCAGGTCTTCGCGTTCCGCATGGTGATGATCGGCCTGGGCGCGCCGCTGGCGCTCGCGAGGACGGCACACGGGGGGCCGACGTACCTGGTGGGCGGCGCGATCCTGTTGACCTTCATGCTGTCCTACGTCCTCTTCCGCGACTGGGAGCGCTTCGGCCCGCTGCTGCTGCGGCACCGCTGGCTGCTGGCGGTCGACATGGCCTTCAACGCGCTGCTGCTGGTCACGGCGACCCCGGAATCCCCACTCGGCTTCGTGTCGATCTGCACGCCGCTCCTGGCCGGCCTGGTCTACGGGTGGCGGGCCTCGGCGGTGTACGCGGCGGTGCAGGGGCTAGCGGTCGCGGCTCTCGCGGGCACGCTGCTCCTGCCGACGTTGTGCCTGCTCGCGGGCGCCGCGGGATCCTGCCTGCGCGACCTCTTCTTCCGCTTCGGCGCGGCGAGCCAGGCCCTGACCGAGACCCGGGCCCGCCTGGCCGTGGCGGAGGCCGTCCGCGCCGAACGCGACCATCTGGCGCGGGAGATGCATGACTCCGTGTCGAAGACCCTGCACGGCCTGGCCCTGACGGCGGACGCCCTGACCCGGACGGCCGACCCGGCGGAGCTCCGCCGCCAGGCGGAGCTGCTGTCGGTGGCGGCCCGCCGGGCGGCGGAGGAGTCGAGGTCGCTACTGACGGACCTGCGTCGGGACCTGGACACCCCCGGTGTCTCACTGCTCGGGGAACTCCGCGCCCTCACCACGGGCTGCGAACTCCGCACGACGGGAGTCCTGCCGGTGGTACCGGCCACGGTGGCCCGACACCTCCTCGCAGTGACCTCGGAAGCCCTGGAGAACGCCCGCCGCCACGCCGGAGCCTCCCGCGTCGTGGTCCTCCTGGCCGCGGACACCACCCACCTCACCCTCACTGTCGAGGACGACGGCAGCGGCCTCCCGGCCGATATCGACCTCCCCTCGCTCTCGCGCCGAGGCCACTTCGGCCTCCTCGGCATGACGGAACGCGCGACCGCGATCGGCGCGGCCATCTCCATTGCCTCCCGACCGTCCGCCCCCGGTACCCGGATCCGCCTGGACCTCCCGCTCGCGGCGCTGACCGGGGAGGGAAGCCCGTGACGCCCCTCCGCATCCTGATCGCCGACGACAACCCGGTTGTACGGGCGGGCCTGGCCGCACTTCTGGCCGTGACCGAGGGCATCGAGGTGGTCGCCCAGGCGGCGGACGGCCGCGAGGCCCTCCGCCTTGCCCGCCTGCACGCCCCGGCCGTCGTCCTGCTGGACGTCCGGATGCCGGGCGTGGACGGCATCTCGGCGCTTCCGCACCTGGTGCGGCTGGCTCCAGTCCTGATGCTGACGTACAGCCGCGAGTCGGAGGTCATCCGCGAGGCTCTGCTCCTGGGTGCGGGCGCCTACCTGGTCCACGGCGAGTTCACCGCCGACGACCTGATCCGCGCGGTCCACGACGTCCGCGACGGCCGCCCTCATTTCACGCCATCGGCGGCGAGCGCGCTGCTCGCGGAACTCCGGACCTCTTCGCAGCCGCAACGAACTGTGGCACAGTCTTCTGAGCGTCTGCACAACTCTGTTGCCTTCGGGCTGAGTTCGCGGGAGGTGGAGATCATGGAGCTCATCGCGTCAGGGATGAACAACCAGCAGATCGCAGCCACCTGCTTCATCAGCGAGAAGACGGTCAAGAACCACATCAACCGCATTTTCGCCAAGCTCCGGAGCACTACCCGTAGCGAGGCGATTGCACGGTGGCTGGGAACGGCCCGTCCAGGGGTGAGTGGTCATGGGTAGACGGAGTGCGTGGTGGGTCCGTAATTGGGCCCCGGGACCCTTGGTAACGACTGGTAACTCGGCGTACTGTCCGCAAACCAACAGCGGCACCGGCCCGGGAGGGAACCCTCATGTCGCACAACTCGCTGCTGAAAGCGTCCGTCGAGGCCAAGATCCGGCTGAGCGGATGGACGGACACGACGGTGACACGACTCCGCAAGCGCTACGCGAACCTCGACCGGGGCCAGACCGCGTTCGAATACCTGGGAATCATCCTGGTGGTCGTGGTGATCATCGGGGCGATCGTCGGCACGGGAATCGGTACGACGATCACCAACAAGATCAAGGACCAGATCGGGCTGATCAAAGCAGGCAAATGAGCACGGGCAGGCGGCTGGACGACAGTGGGCAGGCCTTCCCCATCTACGTCATCGCGGTGGTGGGTCTGCTCTTCGTCGCGCTCGCCTTCTTCGCCGTGGGGATGGCGGGTGACACCCGGAGCGAGGCGCAGAGCGCTGCCGACGCCGCGGCGTTGGCAGCGGCTCGTGAGGCCCGGGACGACGTCTTTGTGGGCGTCAACCTGATCGACCTCAAGCCGACCGACTGGGAGAGGATCCTCAATGGCGAGAGCTTTGATGTGAAGGGCGCCTGCGGGGAGGCGGAGAGTTTCGCACAGCGGAACGACGCGACAACGGTTCGGTGCGAAGTGGTCCTTCCGAGGTTCACGGTCTCGGTGAAGACATCACGGACTGTCGGAGAGTCTGTTGTGCCGGGCACTGGGTCGATGCACGGGGAGGCTGTCGCCACAGCGGTGATCAAGCCTCTTTGCTCCCTGGGGCTGGAACCGGCACCAACAGCGACGCCCGTTCCCCCCGACGGCGGGATACCGGAGCCTGGTCCGGTGAACATTACGTGTGATGGTCGGCCCATCGACCTGGATCCCCTGAATCCAGGTCAGTTGTCGAAGCTGGCGAGAACCCTCTTCAGCGTGCGCTTGGTTGGCTGAAGGCCATGAGAGACAAGGAAGCGGCGTACATGAACGTTCGGCACAAGGTGAAGGTCCGCGGGGGAGCGGCCGTAGCGGTTGCGGCGGTCTTGGCCCTCACGTTGGCCGGGTGTGGTGGCGATGATGATAAGAAGCCGAACGAGCCGCAGAATTCGTCGGCATCACAGCCTCAAGACGGCGGTTCCAAAGCTCCGGTTCCGAGCAGTACGCCCACGCAGGTGCTCGCCACCGTAAATGGCGAGAGCGGCATCGTCTTGACGGTCAATGCTGCCAATCGCGACCAGGGTGGCTTCATTACCGTGAGTGGGCAAATCAAGAACACGACTGCGAACGACTTCACGCACACCACGGCGTGGAGGGGGAATGAACTCACCTCAAGTGGCGAGTCCATCGCCGGCGCCACCCTCGTGGACAAGGCCGGCAAGAAGCGGTACTACGTGCTCCGCGACACGGACGGCCGCTGTCTGTGCACCACGGGCATCTCGAACATCAATGCAGGGCAGTCCGTTCCGTTCTTCGCGCAATTCCCAATGCCTCCAGCCACCACCACCGAGGTTGACTTCACGCTCCCCACCTTCGCCACGGCCACCATCAAGATCTCAGGGTGACGCCATGAAAAATCGCCACGGCACCACCGCCGCCACGGCAGTCGCCGGGCTGGTCATAGCCGGCGCACATTTCATCGGCGCGACAAGTGCCTACGCCGACGACAATCCGACGGTGCCCCCCGGAACAGAGCCGTCGGCTTCCGCCCCGGTGCCCCTCGACGCCAACGCCCCCGGGCTGAAGATCCCTCAGGGCGGAACCCTCGCTCCGGTCAAGGTGCTGGACATCGCCGAAGTCGTCGAGGACCTCGGGGGTGAGCAGCGGCGGCAGGAGACCAATCAGACCGTCATGATGGCGCTGCAGTCCGAGGTGATGTTCCCCGAGAACAGTGCCGTCTTCAACGCCCAGGCCGCCGCGCGGCTGCAAGCCATCGCGCAGGAGATCAACACCCAGAAGGCCACCCGGGTCCGGATCTTCGGGTTCACCGACGACCAGGGCAGCTACGAGCACGGGCAGGAGCTCTCCAAGCAGCGCGCCGACGCCGTGCAGGCGGAGTTGGCGAAGACCGTGACCAACCCCGCCGTCGTCTTCGACGTGCGCGGGTACAGCGAGGACTACCCGATCGCCGACAACAACACCGAGGAAGGCCGCAAGAAGAACCGCCGCGTCGAGATCACCTTCCCGCGCGGCGCGGCCCAGTAGGGGCGGCCCGGACACGCGAACACCTTCGGTGCGCACCGGGGCTCGGGGCCTCGGTGCGCACCGAAGGTGCGTTCGACGGTCTGCTCGGGTCAGGTCAGCAGGTGGGGATGCGGTTCAGGTTCTGGGCGTAGCGGGCGGCGATCCAGCCGCGGCCGTCGGCGAGCTTGTACCAGAGGGAGTTGCCGTCCACCTCGGTGCCGTTCGTCTTGCACAGCACCTGGACCTCGCCGCCGTGCTTGATCACGCCGGTCTTGCCGTAGTGCGTGCCGGGGCCGGTACGGATGTGCAGCTTGTCGCTGACGATGCGGGCCTTCGGCTTCTGGCCCTTGTCGTGCTTGTCCTTGTCCTTGCCGTGGTCCTTGTCGTGGTGTTTGCCGCACTTGCACGCGCCCGGCTTCCCCGGCTTGCCCTGCTCGCCCTTCTCGCCGCGCGCGCCGCGCTCGCCCTTCGGGCCCGCCGGCCCGGCGGGGCCGGTCTTGCCGGTGCTGCCGCGCTCGCCCTTGTCGCCCCTCTCGCCCTTCTCGCCTCCGGACGGGCCGGTGTCGCCCTTCGGACCCTGGGGTCCGCGGGGGCCCTGCGGACCCACGGTGCCCGGACGGCCGGTGTTGCCGGTGTCTCCCTTATTGCCCTTGTCGCCCTTGGGTCCCGTCGGGCCGGTGTCGCCCTTCTCGCCTCCGGACGGACCGGTGTCGCCCTTCGGGCCCTCGGGGCCGCGGGGGCCCGCCGGTCCCGCGCTGCCGGTCTGGCCCGTCTGGCCGGTGCTGCCCTTGTCGCCCTTGGCGCCCTTGTCTCCCTTGTTGCCCTTCGGGCCTGCGGGGCCCGTCAGGCCGGTCTCGCCCCGTTCGCCCCGCTCGCCCCGTTCGCCGCGCTCCCCCTGGTCTCCCTTGTCGCCCTTGGGGCCGGGGCGGCCCGGCTTGCCGTGGTGGCCGGGCTTGCCGTCGTGGCCCGGACGGCCGTCGTGGCCGTCGTCGCCCTTGGGGCCCGTCACGGGAGTGGACACCGCGTACAGGGCCGGCGCGTCGTTTCCGTCCGCCCACTCACCGCCGCCGAGCGTCGTGCCCTCGGGAGCATCCGCGTCCACCCGCACGAGTACGCCCAGCCGGGTGTCGCTCCGCGCCGGGAAGGAGAAGCCCGCACGGGTACCGGCGTCGCAGGTCATCTGGCGCGCATCAGCGGAACGCGTACAGGGAGCGGCGGCCCGGTCGTTGTTCCAGTAGAACTCTGCCTCCGGGAACGTCGTCTGCTCCGGCGCGGTGATCCGGAAGCTGCCGCGCTGCGCCGCGTCGGCGCCCGCGCTGGCCACGATCACGACGCGGCCGGTCTTGCCCGCGGCGATCGAGGGGACGTACGGCTGGGAGAAGCGGACGTGCGGCGAGTCGTCGGCGAAGGCGGGCGCCACCGGGAGCAGGCAGGTCGCGGTGACGGCCGCGACGACCAGAGCCGCGGACGTGCAGCGGGAAGCAGACAAGGGTGTTTCCTCCGCAAGGGAAGACGGCGGAACCGGCAGATGACCGCCGAATGCGGTCTACCGGTGGACAAGGGGCCCGCGGCCAGTTAAAAGCTGATGATGCGACCCTGCCGTGTACGACGCGTTCCCGATCACTCGGCAGCCGTGTGAATCACTCCCGCCCGCCACGGACCAGGACGTACGCCGCCTCCCGCGCCCGCAGCGCCGGCCCCGGGCCGGGCTCCAGGGCCGCCACCACCGTCGCGCCCTCGACCAGCAGCAGGAGCTGCTCCGCCAGGCCCTCCCGACCGGGGCCGGGGCCGGCGACCTCGGCCAGCAGCGCCCGTAGCTCCGCCTTGTGCCGCCGCACCACGTCCAGCACGCCGGCCGGGCCCGTGCCCAGCTCCCCGTACGCGTTCAGGAACGCGCAGCCGCGGAAGTCCGGCTCCGAGAACCACCGCGCGAGCCAGTCGAAGACCGCCCCGACGGGGTCCGCGCTCCCGGTCACCGCGTCGCGCAGCCCGCTCGTCCAGCGTTGGTCGCGCCGCTCCAGGTACGCCGTGACCAAGGACTCCTTGGCGGGGTAGAGGCGGTAGAGCCGCTTGAGCGCGACGCCGGACTCCGCGCGGATGCGGTCCATGCCGACGGCCTGGATGCCCTCGGCGTAGAACAGCGCCTCCGCGGTGTCCAGCAGGCGGGTGCGGGCCTCTTCGTCGTTCATCGGGGCAACGGGCATACCGGCAGCGTAGACCAGGATCGCTTGCATGGAGAACGGTCGTTCTCTAGGGTGGGGGAGGAGCTGGAGAACGATCGTTCTCCGTGTGTTGCCGAGCCGAGAGGTACGCCAGCCGTGACCACTCCCACCACTCCCGCCACCCCCGGCCCCGCAGCCCGCCGGATACCCCCCGAACCAGGCCTTCGCCGAGATGTACGTCCCGCGCTTCGGCCCGGGGTGGAACAAGCCGGTCCTGGAGGGCACGGGCACCGACCTGCTGAAGAAGGGCCTGGGCCACTACGCCGGCTCGGCCCGGCTCGGCGGGGAGGGCAACTTCGCGGTGGCCGGCCACCGCCGCACCTACGGCGACCCCTTCAAGGACGTCCCGGAGCTGCGCCCCGGCGACGCCGTCATCCTCAAGGACGCGACCACCTGGTACACGTACACCGTCCGGCGCGAGGCCCTGCGCGTGCTGCCCGACGAGTTCGGGGTCGTGGACCCGGTGCCGAGCCGCTCGCCCTTCACCGGACCCGGCCGGTACCTGACCCTGACCACTTGCGACCCGGAATGGGGACACAGTCACCGCCTCGTCGTCTGGGCCGAGCTGACCTTGACGCGGACGGTGGCCCAGGGAAGGCCCGAGGGTTTGGCAAGGTGACCCTCCGCTCCGGGCGGCTGGCTTTAGGCTGTGGCTGTACCGCCCCCGCGGTGCGTTGAACGATCGTGGACGAAAAGGACACAGGCGGCATGTACGGCTGGATCTGGCGGCATCTGCCGGGAAACGCGTGGGTACGCGTGCTGATCTCCCTCGTGCTGGTGCTCGCGGTGGTGTTCGTGCTGTTCCAGTACGTCTTCCCGTGGGCCGAGCCCCTGCTCCCGTTCAACGATGTGACGGTGGACGAGGGATCGGGAGCCACTCCGTGAGCGCGCGCATTCTGGTTGTCGACAACTACGACAGCTTTGTCTTCAACCTGGTCCAGTACCTCTACCAGCTCGGCGCCGAGTGCGAGGTGCTGCGCAACGACGAGGTCGCTCTCGCCCACGCCCAGGACGGATTCGACGGGGTCCTGCTCTCCCCCGGCCCGGGGACCCCGGAAGAGGCGGGCGTCTGCGTGGACATGGTCCGCCACTGCGCGGACACCGGCGTCCCCGTCTTCGGCGTCTGCCTCGGCATGCAGTCGATGGCCGTCGCCTACGGCGGCGTCGTCGGCCGGGCCCCGGAACTGCTGCACGGCAAGACCTCGCCGGTGCTGCACGAGGGCCTCGGCGTCTTCTCGGGACTGCCCTCGCCGTTCACCGCGACCCGCTACCACTCGCTCGCCGCCGAGCCGCAGACCCTCCCGGACGCCCTGGAGGTCACCGCGCGCACCGCGGACGGGATCATCATGGGCCTGCGCCACCGCGAGCACGACGTCGAGGGCGTGCAGTTCCACCCCGAGTCCGTGCTGACCGAGTGGGGCCACCGGATGCTCGCGAACTGGCTGGTGCGCTGCGGTGACGCGGGCGCGGTGGAGCGCTCGGTGGGGCTGGCCCCGGTGGTGGGCAAGGCCGTCGCGTGACGTCGGTCGCGCCGTCCGCGCCCACGGAGGGCCGGGCCGCGCGGCGCAGGGCGGCGCAGGAGGCCGCGAAGCGCTCCCGTACGCGTACGGGCAGCCGGGGCCGGGGCCGGCGGCGCAGGCGGTCCGCCTCGGGCAGCCCGCTGGTGGTCCTCAGCCGGCTCGGCGGGGAGCTGTTCATCACGCTGGGCCTGGTGATGCTGCTCTTCGTCGTCTACCAGATCTGGTACACGAACTTCCTGGCGGACCGGACGGCCCAGGACGCGGCCGGCTCCCTCCAGCAGAACTGGCAGCAGGGCGGTGACGCGGCGCCCGGGGCGGCCGCCCCGCCCGTGACCGCCTTCGAGCCCGGCCAGGGCTTCGCGATCCTGCACATCCCGAAGCTGGACGTGAAGGTGCCGGTGGCCGAGGGCATCAGCAAGCCGAAGGTGCTCGACAAGGGACTGGTCGGGCACTACGACGGCGGCGAGAACTCGGTGAAGTCGGCGATGCCCTCGGACGCCCAGGGCAACTTCGGGCTGGCGGGCCACCGCAACACGCACGGAGAACCGTTCCGCTACATCAACCGGCTGGTGCCGGGGGACAAGATCGTGGTCGAGACGCGGGACACGTACTACACGTACGAGATGGCCTCGCAGCTGGCGCAGACGTCGACGAAGAACGTCGCGGTCCTGGGGCCCGTACCCGAGGGCTCGGGCTTCACATCCGCGGGCCGGTACATCACCCTGACCACCTGCACCCCGGAGTTCACCAGCACCTATCGGTTGATCGTATGGGGCAGGATGACCGGTGAACGCCCCCGCAGCCAGGGTGCTCCGCCCGAACTGGCCAGCCCGTAGAGGATCCGCAGTGTCACGTGCCGCACCGCCCCCGAACCGCAGTCTCCTCGCGGGGTTCCTGAGCCTGCTGGGCGAGCTCCTGATCACGGTGGGCCTGGTGCTCGGCCTGTTCGTGGCCTACTCGCTGTGGTGGACGAACGTGCTCGCGGACCGGGACGCCTCGGCGCGCGGCGACGCGGTCCGCGAACAGTGGGACCTGCCGGCGGCCGCCCCGTCGGCGCCCGCCGAGCCGGGGGCGCTGGACACCCAGGGCGGCATCGGGTTCCTGCACGTGCCGGCGATGAAGAACGGCGAGGTGCTCGTCAAACGGGGTACGCAGGCCGACGTCATCAACGAGGGCGTCGCCGGGTACTACACGGAGCCGATCAAGTCGGCGCTGCCGTGGGACGCGACGGGCAACTTCACGCTCGCGGCGCACCGCGACGGCCACGGGGCGAAGTTCCACAACATCGACAAGCTCGGCAAGGGCGACGCGGTCGTCTTCGAGACCCGCGACACCTGGTACGTCTACAAGGTCTTCGCGGAGCTCAAGCAGACCTCGCGGTACAACGTGGACGCGATCAGCCCGGTCCCCAAGGAATCCGGCAGGACGGCCGCGGGCCGCTACATCACCCTGACGACCTGCACGCCCGTGTACACCTCGAAGTACCGCTACATCGTGTGGGGCGAGCTGGTCCGCACGGAGAAGGTCGACGACAAGCGCACCCCGCCGGTGGAGCTCCGCCAGTAACCGCCTTGCCGGTCAGGAAGCCCCTGGTGGGGGCTGTGGCGCCGCCGGACGGCGCGGACGGCAAAAGGGTCCGGCCCCCCTCGATGAGGGGGGCCGGACCCTTTTCGCGCCGGATCGGCCGAAGCCGGTGCGCCGCTCGCCGTCAGCGGCCGGAGAGGCCTCCGAAGAAGCCTCCGCCGCCGTTGTTGTTGCCGCCGTTCTGCTGGCCGCCGGCGAGGGTGTTGACGTTGACCACCGTGCCCGCCGGGACCTGCTGGCCGAGGCCGGGGTCCGAGGTCAGGACGATCGCCTTGCCGTCGTTCGGGCCCGAGAGCACGGAACCGAAGACCAGGCCCTTGGAGGCGAGCTCCGCCTTGGCCTGGTTGACCGTCTTGCCGGCCAGGTTCGGGACCGGGACCTGCTGGACGGACTTGGCGATGGAGATGTTGACCGTGGAGCCCACCTCGACGGAGTCGTTGGGCTGGCGGTCCTGCGCGACCACCGTCTTCGGCGGGGACCCGGGGGAATCGATCTCCGTGACGCTGCCGAGCTTCAGCTTCACGTCCGTCAGCGCCTTGGCGGCCTGCTCCTTGGTCTTGCCCGTGAGGTCCGGGACCGTGGCCTTGGACTGCTCCTTGGCCACCTGGAGGCTGACCGTCGAGCCCTTCTCGGCCTCGCCGCCCTTCGGGTTCTGGTCGAGGACGGTGCCCGGGTCCCGGTTGGACTCGACCATCTTCTTGTCGACCACGAAGCCCTTCTCCGTGAGCGCCTTCTCCGCATCCGCGACCGCCAGGTTCATGACGTTCGGGACGGCGACCTTGGGCGCGCCGGTGGAGACCTTCACCTTGACGACGGACTTCTTGTCGACCTTGGTGCCCTCGGCCGGGTTCTGCTCGCAGACGCTGCCCTTGGGCGCGGCGTCGCACGGCATCTCACCCTCCTTCTGGACGGTGAGGCCGACGTTGTCGCCGTTCTTCTGCGCCTGCTCGAAGGTCTCGCCGATGAGCTTGGGCACCACGGGCCGGTTGTCGGCGCCGCCGCTGAAGAGGGAGCGCCCGATGAGGATCGCCCCGACCAGGACGAGGATGCCGGCGGTCACCAGCAGGATCGTCGAGGCCTTGCTCTTCTTCTGCGGCCGGCGGCCGTGGCCGCCCTGGTCGTAGCCGCCCTGGTCCCCGTACCCGTACCCCGCGTCGCCCGGGGGCATCGGCGGGAGCATGGAGGTCTGGCCCGGGTCGGCGGTGCGCAGGGCGGTGGTGGGCTGGTCGTAGCCCTGGTGCCCGTAGCCGTGGCCCTGGTCGGGGTAGCCGTAGCCGGCCACGCCCATGGCGGCGGTGGCGGCGACGGGCTGGCCGTCGAGGCAGGCCTCGATGTCGGCGCGCATCTCGTCGGCCGACTGGTAGCGGTAGTCGGCGTCCTTGACCAGCGCCTTCAACACGATCGCGTCCATCTCGGGCGTGATCTCGGAGTCGAAGTTCGACGGGGGCTGGGGCTCTTCCCGTACGTGCTGGTACGCCACGGCGACCGGGGAGTCGCCGATGAACGGCGGCCGGACGGCGAGGAGCTCGTACAGCAGGCAGCCGGCCGAGTAGAGGTCGGAGCGCGCGTCGACCTGCTCGCCCCTGGCCTGCTCCGGGGAGAGGTACTGGGCGGTGCCGATGACGGCCGCGGTCTGCGTCATGGTCATGCCAGAGTCGCCCATGGCGCGGGCGATGCCGAAGTCCATGACCTTGACCTGGCCGGTCCGGGTCAGCATGACGTTGGCGGGCTTGATGTCGCGGTGCACGATGCCGGCGCGGTGCGAGTACTCCAGCGCCTGGAGGATGCCGATGCACATCTCCAGGGTGCGCTCGGGCAGCAGCTTGCGGCCCGAGTGCAGGAGCTCGCGCAGGGTCGAGCCGTCGACGTACTCCATCACGATGTACGGGATGGAGATGTTGTCGACGTAGTCCTCGCCGGTGTCGTACACGGCGACGATCGCCGGGTGGTTGAGCGATGCGGCCGACTGGGCCTCGCGACGGAACCGGGCCTGGAAGGACGGGTCGCGGGCGAGATCGGCGCGCAGGGTCTTGACGGCGACGGTACGGCCGAGCCGGGTGTCGTGGGCGAGGTAGACCTCGGCCATGCCACCGCGGCCGAGCACGTGGCTCAGCTCGTACCGGCCGCCGAGGCGACGCGGCTCTTCCATAACGTTGCAGCCCTCTCCGTCAGTCCCGACCGCACCCGTGTGTGGTCCGGCGGTGTGCTGTTCGCGCAAAGGCTACCGGCCGATCGTCGGTGATCGGTTCGTGACCACAGGCTGATATCGGACCGGTACCGTACGCACGGATCCGGGCGCGATCGGTGACCTGGGTCACACCTGTATGCCCCTTGCGGCTCTCTCGTGGTGCACGGCCTCTCCCGTCACCCCTTGCTGCTCTTCAATACGGCTTCCATGACGGCCTTGGCAACGGGTGCGGCGAGACCGGCACCGGAGATGTCCTCGCGGTCCGCGCTGCTGTCCTCGATCACGACGGCGACGGCGACGGGCGAGGAGCCGTCGGGGTTCTCGGCGTAGGAGATGAACCAGGCGTACGGGCGCTTCTTGTTGCCCTCGCCGTGCTGGGCGGTGCCGGTCTTGCCGCCGACGACGGTGCCCCTGATCTTGGCGGTGGTGCCGGTGCCCTTCTCGACGACGTTGACCATCATCTCCTGGAGCTTCTTCGCGTTGTCCGCGGAGAGGGGCCGGCTCATTTCCTGCGGCTCGTGCTTCTCGATGACGTCGAGGCCGGGCGATTCCAGCTGGTTGACCATGTACGGCTTCATCAGCTTGCCGTCGTTGGCGATGGCGGCGGTGACCATGGCCATCTGCAGCGGGGTGGCGGCCGTGTTGAACTGGCCGATGGAGCTGAGGGCGTTGCCGTCCTTGCCCATGGTCTTGTCGTAGACGCTGGCGAAGGCGCGGACCGGCGTGTCGATCTTGTCGTTGTTGAAGCCGAACTTCTCCGCGGTCTTGACCATGTTGTCCCGCGTCACCTTGTCGCCCATGTTGGCGAAGACGGAGTTGCAGGAGACGCGCAGGGCCTCGTTGAGGCTGGCCTTCCCGCACCCCGAGGCGTGGTTGATCAGCTCGGTCTTGGTGCCCGGCAGGATGTACGGGTCGAGGGTGTCGGTCGGCGCGTTGATGTCCGTGACGACCCCGTTCTCCAGGGCCGCCGCCGCGGTGACCACCTTGAAGGTGGAGCCGGGCGGGTAGGTCTCGCGCAGGGCGCGGTTGACCAGCTTCTTGTCCTCGCTGTCCTTGAGCTCGACCCAGGACTTCTCGTCGGCCTTCGAGTTGCCGGCGAAGGACGTCGGGTCGTACGAGGGGGTGCTGACCAGGGCGAGGATCGCGCCGGTGCGCGGGTCGATCGCCACGGCCGCGCCCTTCTTGGTCCCGAGCGCGTCGAACGCGGCCTTCTGCGCGGCGGAGTTCAGCGTGGTGACGACGTTGCCGCCCTGCTTCTTCTCGCCGGTGAACATGCCGATGGTGCGGTCGAAGAAGAGCCGGTCGTCGTTGCCGGTGAGGATGCCGTCCTCGAGGGACTCCAGCTGCGTGGAGCCGAAGGCCTGCGAGGCGTAGCCGGTCACCGGGGACCAGAGCGGGCCGTCGAGGTAGGTCCGCTTGAACTTGTAGTCGCTGCCGTCGGTGACGGCGGAGCCGGTGATCGGGTTGCCCTCGACGATGATGTTGCCGCGCTCGGTGGCGTACTGGGCGATCTGGACCCGGCGGTTCTCCTTGCGGGTGCTCAGCTCTTCCGCCTTGACGTACTGGAGCCAGTTGGTCCGCACGAGCAGTGCCAGGACGAGCAGCCCGCAGAAGATCGAGATGCGGCGCAGGGGCTTGTTCATGACGGGCGGACCACCTGGGTCATCTCGGAGTCGGGGGACGGTGCCGGGGCCGGGGCAGGGCGGCGTGCGGTGTCGCTGATCCGGATGAGGATGGCGATGAGGATCCAGTTCGCGAGGACGGACGAGCCGCCCGCGGCGAGGAAGGGCATCGTCATGCCGGTGAGGGGGATGAGGCCCATGACTCCGCCGGCGACGACGAAGATCTGGAGCGCGAAGGCGCCGGAGAGGCCGATCGCGAAGAGCTTGCCGAAGGGGTCGCGGGCGGCGAGGGCGGTGCGCACGCCCCGCTCGATGATCAGGCCGTAGAGCAGGAGGAAGGCCATGACCCCGGCGAGCCCGAGCTCCTCGCCGACGGTGGAGAAGATGAAGTCGGAGTTGGCGGCGAACCCGATGAGGTCGGAGTTGCCCTGGCCCCAGCCGGTGCCGAGGACCCCGCCGGAGCCGAAGCTCATGATCGACTGGCCGACCTGCTCGCAGGCGCCGGACTTCTGGTAGCAGGCGAAGGGGTCGAGCCAAGCGGTGACGCGGGCCTTGACGTGGCTCGCGGTGGCGCCGACGACGGCCGCGCCGCCCACGCTCATCAGCAGGCCGATGACGATCCAGCTGGTGCGCTCGGTGGCGACGTACAGCATGATCACGAACATGCCGAAGAAGAGCAGCGAGGTGCCGAGGTCGTTCTCGAAGACGAGGACGAGCAGGCTCATGCCCCAGATCATCAGGATCGGGCCGAGGTCGCGGCCGCGCGGCAGGTAGAGGCCCATGAAGCGGCGGCTGGCCAGCGCCAGGGCGTCGCGTTTGACCATCAGGTAGCCCGCGAAGAAGATCGCGATGACGATCTTCGCGAACTCGCCGGGCTGGATCGAGAACCCGCCGACGCTGATCCAGATCTTGGCGCCGAAGACGTCGGCGCCGAGGCCCGGGACGACCGGCAGGATCAGCAGCACGAGCGAGGCGGCCATCGAGATGTAGGTGAACCGCTGGAGGACCCGGTGGTCCTTCAGGATCAGCAGCACGGCGGCGAACATCGCGATGGCGAGCGCCGTGTACAGCATCTGCTGGGGCGCCGACTCGGAGAACACCCCGTAGCGGCGCTTGGCGGTGTTCTGCAGCCGCGGGGACTGGTCGAGTCGCCAGATCAGCACCAGGCCCAGCCCGTTGAGGAGCGTGGCGAGCGGCAGCAGCAGCGGGTCGGCGTACTTGGCGTAGCGGCGTACGACGAGGTGGGCGATGCCCGCCAGGACGCCGAGGCCGAGACCGTAGGTGAGCATGCCCGGGGGCAGCTTCCCGTGGATCGACAGGCCCGCGTTGGCGTAGGCGAAGATCGGGATGACCACGGCGAAGGCGAGCAGCAGGAGCTCGGTGTTCCGCCGGCTCGGCAGCTCGATGGCGCCGATGGTGGTCGTGTTGGTGACAACGCTCATGGTGTGGCAGGCCCCCTGTGCCCGCGTATGTCTACTGCTTCTCGCACAGGCCGACGACCTGCTGCTCGGCGGCGGTCAGGGCGGGGCCGGGCGTCTGGTTGCCCTGCGCCTCGGCGGCGCGCCGCTCCTCGTCCTTCTTGCACGCGGAGGCCTGGGTGCCGAGCTGGTCGATCTTCTCGCGGGCACCGTCGAGGCTGCTCTCGCTGATGGTCGCCTCGACCTGCTTGCGCTTGAAGGCCGGCAGGTACTTCAGTTCGATGTCGGGGCGGTCGGTCTCCACCTTGGAGAGCTCCAGGGGGCCGAGCTTCTGGCTGATGCCGCGGAACAGCGCGACGTGCTCGCCCTTGACGCCCACGTAGAACTGCGTCTGCGTCCAGCGGTAGCCCGCGTACAGACCGCCGCCGAGGAGTCCGAGGACCACCAGCAGGGTCAGCGTGCGCGTGGTCCACTTGCGGCCCTTGCCGCGCCGCCGGCGCGGGTGGTCGTACGTGTCCTCGTACCCCGCGTCGCCGTCGTACGGGTCGGCTTCGCCGAAGCCGCCGTACCCGCCGCCGGCTCCGCCGCCCTGTCCCTGGGCGCCGTACCCGCCGTACCCGGGGGCCTCTCCGCTGCCGGGGGGCCCGAAGGCGCCCGCGGGCGGGGGGGCCTGGCGGCCGAGCCCGGAGGCGCGGCCGGCGGGCGTCTGCATGGCGTTGCCGCCGTCGAAGAACTGGTGGTGCTGGTTCTCGGCGACCGCGCCGACGACGACCGGGGTGTCGTTGACCTGTGCGGCCAGGGTGTCGCCGCTGTCGGTGTCGAGGACGTCGGCCACGATGCAGGTGATGTTGTCGGGGCCGCCGCCGCGCAGCGCGAGCTGGATGAGCGAGGCCACGGTCTCGCGCGGGCCGTGGTAGTCGGCGAGGGTCTCTTCCAGGGTCTGGTGGGAGACCACGCCGGAGAGCCCGTCGGAGCAGATCAGATAGCGGTCGCCGACGCGGACCTCGCGGATGGAGAGGTCGGGTTCGACGATGTCGCCGCTGCCGAGCGCTCTCATCAGGAGGGAGCGCTGCGGGTGCGTGGTGGCTTCCTCCTCCGTGATCCGGCCCTCGTCGACGAGGCGCTGCACCCAGGTGTGGTCCTGGGTGATCTGCGTGAGGATGCCGTCACGGAGCAGGTAGGCGCGGGAGTCCCCGACGTGGACCAGGCCGAG
Organism: Streptomyces sp. ICC4; assembly: GCF_003287915.1. Classification (NCBI taxonomy): domain Bacteria; kingdom Bacillati; phylum Actinomycetota; class Actinomycetes; order Kitasatosporales; family Streptomycetaceae; genus Streptomyces; species Streptomyces sp. ICC4. The sequence continues at coordinate 3,403,969 of NZ_CP030286.1, forward strand.
GCGCTGGCCCGTCCACAGGAGGGCGGTGAGCGTGGTGCCCATGCCCTCGAGCTGGGGGTCCTCCTCGACCATGGCGCGCAACTGGTCGTTAGCGCGCTGCACCGCCGTGCTGAGCGCGGTGAGCATGTCGGAGCCCGGGACGTCGTCGTCGAGCTGGACGAGGGCGGAGATCACCTCGGAGCTGGCGACTTCACCGGCGGCCTGGCCGCCCATGCCGTCGGCGATCGCGAGGAGGCGCGGCCCGGCGTAGCCGGAGTCCTCGTTCCCCTCCCGGATCATGCCCTTGTGCGATCCGGCGGCGAACCGCAGGGACAGACTCATGCGCACCTGCCCTGTCGACGACGCTGCCTCCGGGTACAACCGGTCTCGAGCCACACTGCCCACCCTCCGGTCGGGAGCGCGCTCGGGTCCGTGTCCCCGGTGGGACGGACCGCTGCGGCTCGCTCGCTCCGCTCGCTCATTCTCGTACTACTTCCGCAGCTCGATGACGGTCTTGCCGATGCGGATCGGGGCGCCCGGCGGAATGGGCGTCGGAGTGGTCAGCCGGGTCCGGTCGAGATACGTGCCGTTGGTGGACCCGAGATCCTCGACGATCCACTGACCGTCACGGTCGGGATAGATCCTGGCATGCCTGCTGGAGGCGTAGTCGTCGTCCAGCACGATCGTGGAGTCGTGGGCGCGGCCCAAGGTGATCGTCTGGCCCGCGAGGGCCACCGTGGTACCCGTGAGGGTGCCCTCGGACACGACGAGCTTGGTCGGCGCACCGCGGCGCTGGCGCTGCTGCGGTGGAGCCGCCGCCTGGCGGCCCTGCTGCTGCGGGGCGCCGGTGGCGCTTTGGCCGCGCCGGGAACCGCGCTGCGTGACTCTCGTACCGAAGAGATCGCTGCGGATGACCTGGACGGCCACGATGACGAACAGCCACAGAACGGCCAGGAAACCCAACCGCATGACCGTCAGGGTCAGCTCTGACATTGCCCCCGCTTCACCCTTCGGCTTGCCGATAAATGATGGTGGTGCTGCCCACGACGATCCGCGAACCGTCGCGGAGCGTAGCGCGGGTGGTGTGCTGCCCGTCCACCACGATGCCGTTGGTGGACCCTAGATCCTGGATCGTCGAGGGCGTTCCGGTCCGGATCTCACAGTGCCGGCGCGAGACGCCGGGGTCGTCGATCCGCACATCGGCTTCGGTGCTTCGGCCGAGTACGAGCGTGGGGCGCGAGATCTGGTGGCGGGTGCCGTTGATCTCGATCCAGTGGCGTCGCACGGAGCCACCGGGGGACGCGGGAGCCGCGGGGCCCGGTCCGCCGGGAGCCGGCCGGCGCGCGCCGGGTCCGCCCGGGGGCGGTCCCGCCGGCATCGGCGGCGCGGAGACCGGGGGGTACCCGTAGCCGCCGGGCTGGGCCGGCGGGGCCTGGTGCCCCTGGCCCGGAGCCGGCTGGCCGGGGGCCTGGGAGGTGCTGGAGGCGAGCGTACGGCTGCGGACCCGGTAGAGCCCGGTGTCCAGGTCGTCCGCCTTCTCCAGCTGGACCTTGATGGTGCCCATGAAGCTGTAGCGCTGCTGCTTGGCGTAGTCGCGGACGAGGCCCGCGAGCTCGTCGCCGAGCTGGCCCGAGTAGGGGCTCAGGCGCTCGAAGTCGCCCGTGCTCAGCTCCACGATGAAGTCGTTCGGGACGACCGTCCGCTCCCGGTTCCAGATGGTCGCGTTGTTGTCGCACTCCCGCTGGAGGGCGCCGGCGATCTCCACCGGCTGGACCTCGGACTTGAACACCTTGGCGAAGGTGCCGTTCACCAGACCTTCGAGTCGCTGCTCGAACCGCTTCAGGACTCCCATGGGGCACCTCCTCCGTCGTTGTCGCCCTGTACTGCTTACTGATCGTATCCACGCATGGCGGATTCGGGTGGTTCCCCATCGGTCACGAGCCCAGGAGTGTTGGTCCTCACAAGCGATCGTAGGGGCGCCCCGGGACAGTGTCCCGCACCTGGAGCCGAGTGCGGGAGGGGCGGTCCGCACGGGTGCCCCGGGGAGCACGGAAAGCGATGTGAATCCACCCCCTCCGACGTGCTAATGTTCCGATGTCGCCAGGGGAACGGCCCGCAAGGGAAGAGCCACTGGTAGCCACTTGCGCGAGTGGCGGAACGGCAGACGCGCTGGCTTCAGGTGCCAGTGTCCTTCGGGACGTGGGGGTTCAAATCCCCCCTCGCGCACTTGGAACACCGGTAAAAAAGTGTTCTTGGCAACGACGAAACGGTCGTCATCGTAATCACGATGGCGACCGTTTTGCTTTGCCCGCGCGAACCGTACGAATCCGGGCCGGGCGGGGCGGGATGCGCCGGGAGACTTTCGTTGGGCGGGGCGCGACGAAAGAGAGCAGACCGGGGTCGGCCGCGGTGTCTAGGGTCGGGCGCGTGGATGCGACGGCGAGAGCACGTGCGGGATGGGACTGGCTGAAGGGGCCCGAGCCCTGGACCCGGCGCACGCTGGCCGGGGACCTGGCGCTGGCGGCGGTACTGGCGCTGATGGGGCTCGGCGTCGAGGAGCTCGACAAGGGCTCCGGGATGCGGATGGCGGCCAGTGTCGTGGCCGTGGTGGTGCTGACCCTGCTGCGGCGGAGACTGCCCGTGCTCACGCTGGTGGCGGGCTCGGCGGTGGGCGTCTACCTGCCCGGGGCCTTCCTGGTGGCGATCCCGCTCGGCTGGTCGGCGGGGCGGCGCATCGTCGGCGTCGGGCGGGCGCTGGGCGCCTTCACCGCGGCCTTCGCGGCGACCATCGTCCTCAGCGTGGTCAAGGACTGGTCGCTGGGCCGCCCCGTGCTGATCCTCGTCTTCGGCACGCTCATGTTCCTGGCCATGGTGGTCATGCCCGGCCTGGCCAGCCGCTACTGGTCCCAGCGCAATACGCTGCTGCGCGCCCTCCAGGAGCGCAACGCCCAACTGCTGCGCGAGCGGGCGATGGTCGCCGGGCAGGCCCGGCTGCGCGAACGCCAGCGCATCGCCCAGGACATGCACGACAGCCTCGGCCACCAGCTCGCGCTGATCTCGGTGCACACCGGTGCGCTGGAGGTCGATCCGGTGCTGACCGACCGGCAGCGCGAGGCGGTGGGCGTGCTGCGGCAGGCCTCCGTCGCGGCCATGCACGAGCTGCGCGAGGTCGTCGGCATCCTGCGGGACGGGGTCGAGGCGCCGTCGGCGGAGGAGGCGCAGCCGGCCGCGCGCGGGGTGGCGGGCATCTCCGGGATCGTGGAGGCGGCACGGATCGCGGGGACCGACGTACGGCTCACCACGGCGGGGCGGCCCCGGCCGCTGGTCGCCGCGTGCGACCACGCGGCGTACCGGATCGCTCAGGAGGCGCTGACCAACGCCTACAAGCACGCTCCGGGGGCGCCGATCACGGTGGAACTGCGCTACGAGGACGACTCGCTGGTGGTGGAGATCGCCAACGGTCCGGCGGCCGGCCCGGGCGCCGGCGAGGTGGTGTCCGGCGGGCAGGGGCTGACGGGGCTGCGCGAACGGGCCCGGCTGGTCGGGGGCATGGTCTACGCGGGGGCCGCCGAGGACGGCGGTTTCCGGGTCGCCGGGGTGCTTCCGTACGGGAGCGAGCCGGCCGGGGCCCAGGAGAGCGGGGCCGGGGCGGTCGGACTGGGCGGGGTCGCCGACGACTTCGGGCAGCAGGTGCTGGGCATCGGCGCGGCGCCGGTGGACTGGGTCGCCGTCGACCGCAAGCTGCTGCGCGGGAACGGCCGGACCGGGGGCGTGGCGCTGGGCTGTGGGATCGCGGTCGCGGCCGTGGTGGTGCTGCTGATCGTGATCGGGGCGGCGGTGGCGCTGCTCGTGGGCTCGGTGAGCGACACGACGATCAGCCGGGCCGACTACGACGGGGTGCAGGTCGGCGAGGCGGAGGACGCGGTGCGTTCCCGGCTGCCGAGCGGGGACAGCATCCTGACCGAGGGGCTCGACCGGAAGGGACCGCCGCGCCCGCAGGGCGCCGCGTGCGTGGCCCTGCTGGCGGACGATGATTCCGACTTGGGCAGCAACAGCGTTTTCCGGTTCTGCTTCAAGGACGGCAAGCTCGTCGACAAGCAGGCGTACCAGGCCGAGTAGGGGAGCACGGGTGACAGCCAAGGTGATCCGCGTGGTGATCGCGGATGACGAGCCGCTGATCCGGGCCGGGATCAGGATGATCCTGACCTCGGCGGCGGACATCGAGGTCGTCGCGGAAGCGGCGAACGGCCGGGAGGCGGTGGAACTGGCCCGCGCGCACGGGCCGGACGTGGTGCTGCTCGACATCCAGATGCCGGTCATGGACGGGCTGACGGCACTGGACGAGCTCGGCCGGGCGGTGCCCGAGGTGCGGGCGCTGATCCTGACCACCTTCGGGGAGAAGGAGAACGTGCTGCGGGCCCTGAGCGGGGGCGGCGCGGGGTTCCTGCTGAAGGACTCGGCGCCCGGCGAGCTGATCGGCGCCGTGCGGGCGGCGGCGGCCGGGGACGCCTACCTGTCCCCGGCGGCGACCCGGCACGTGGTGGACCAGCTGGCGTCCGGGCAGTCCGCCGGGCGCGCCGAGGCGGCCCGGCGCCGGGTGGCGGAGCTGAGCGAACGCGAGCGCGGTGTACTGGCGTTGCTGGGGGAGGGGCTGTCGAACGCGGACGCGGGCCGGCGGCTGCACATGAGCGAGGCGACGGTGAAGACGTACGTGAGCCGGATCCTGGCCAAGCTGGAGTGCGAGAACCGGGTTCAGGCGGCCCTGCTGGCCAGGGACGCCGGGCTCTAGGTACGGTCTGGGCCGAACCGATGGTGATCAGGGGGCGGAACGCATGACGGCGGTAACGGAAGCGCGTGTGGTGGAGCCGGGGTCGGACCAACGGATCCCGAGGGTCGAGGGGTTCGCACCGCGCTTCGACGCGGGACCGGCGAAGGGCTCGACCAGGGAGGCCGGCAAGGCGCTGCGCACGCGCGTGCCACGGTCGGCCCACGCGCTCTTCGAGGCCCCGGCGGACCGCCCCGACGCGGTGCGCGCGGTGGAGGAGTCCAATGCCGGCCGGGTCGCCGGGCTGACGCCGATACGCGTCGGACGGATGGCCGCGAACCCCTTCGCGTTCCTGCGCGGGGCGGCCGGGCTGATGGCTCACGACCTCTCCGGCGGCCCGGTGACCGGGGTCGGCGCGCAGATCTGCGGCGACGCCCACGCGGCCAACTTCGGCCTGTACGGGGATGCGCGCGGCCGGCTCGTCATCGACCTCAACGACTTCGACGAGACCGTCTTCGGTCCGTGGGAGTGGGACCTCAAGCGGCTGGCGACCTCGCTGGTGCTGGCCGGCCGGGTGGCCGGCGCGGACGAGGACACCTGCCGGGCGGCCGCGCGCGACGCGGCCGGCGCCTACCGGCGCACCATGCGGCTGCTGGCCAGGCTGTCCGCCCTGGACGCGTGGAACGCCATCGCGGACGAGGAGCTGGTCTCGCACACCGACGCCCGGGACCTGCTGGGCACCCTGGAGCGGGTCTCGGAGAAGGCCCGCAACAACACCTCCGCCCGGTTCGCCGCCCGGTCCACCGAGGCCACGCCCGACGGGGGCCGGGCCTTCGTGGACGCGCTGCCGGTGCTGCGCCGGGTCGGGGACGGGGAGGCGGCCGCCGTGGCGGCCGCGCTGGGCCCGTACCTGGAGACGCTCCAGGGGGACCGGCATCCGCTGCTGGCCCGGTACGCGATCCACGACGTGGCCTTCCGGGTGGTGGGCACCGGCAGCGTCGGCACCCGCTCCTACGTGGTGCTGCTGCTGGACCACCGGGGCGAGGCGCTGGTCCTCCAGGTGAAGGAGGCCCGGCCCTCGGTGCTGCTGCCGCACCTGCCCGGGCTCGGCTTCGTCTCCCCGCCGGAGGAGCACGAGGGCCGCCGGGTGGTGGCCGGGCAGAAGCGGATGCAGGTGGTGTCCGACAACCTGCTGGGCTGGACGACGGTGGAGGGGCGGCCCTTCCAGGTCCGCCAGTTCCGCAACCGCAAGGGCAGCGTGGACCCGGCGGCGCTGGCCGTCGAGCAGTTCGACGACTACGGGCGGATGACCGGAGCCCTGCTGGCGCGGGCCCACGCGCACAGCGCCGATCCGCGGCTGCTGGCCGGCTACTGCGGGAAGAACGAGGAGCTGGACGAGGCGATGGCAGCCTTCGCCGTGGCCTACGCCGACCGGAGCGAGGCCGACCACGCCGTGCTGGTGGCGGCGGTGCGGTCCGGACGGATCGCGGCGGAGTCCGGAGTCTGAGCACCACGGGGTGATGTTTCACGTGAAACCGGTGGATGTTTCACGTGAAACACCCGGGCGGCAGGGCCTTAGGCTGGCCGGGTGAGCGAGCAGACAGTTCCCGAAGCGCCCGAGCCCGGCCCCGGTCAAGGCCCGGGCCCCGCTGCCGACGAACGGCCCGAAGCGCGGCTGGAGCGCGCCGTGCGGGCCGCCGAGCAGGCACTGATCGAGTTCGAGATCGCCGTGGAGACCTTCCGGGTGGAGGTGGAGAACTTCTCCCGCCTGCACCACCAGAAGCTCGGCCCGATGTACTCGCGCCTCGACGAGCTGGACGCCCTGATCGCGGAGGCGAAGGCGGCGCGCACCGGGGACCCGGAGGACCTGCGCCGGGCCCGCGATGCCCGTTCGCTGGTGATGCCGATGCCCGGGGTGGAGGAGCTGTTCCACGACTGGCTGGACTCGGACGGGATGCCCGACGACGCGTCCGCGATGCTCACCGACCGCCAGGTGCGGCCGCCGGAGCGGGTGCGCCCCTCGGAGGAGGTCCGCCGCCTCTACCGCGAGCTGGTCCGCCAGGCGCATCCGGACCTGGCCCAGGACGAGGCCGAGCGCGAGCGGCGCGATGCGTTCATCGTGCGGGTCAACGCCGCCTACGGGCGCGGCGAGGAGCAGCTGCTGCGCGAGCTGGCGCAGGAGTGGGCGGCCGGCCCGGCGCCGGCCGAGCAGCGGCTGAGCGAGAGCGAGGAGCTGTACGAGCGGCTGGAGTGGCTCTCGCGGCGCAAGGAACTGCTGTCGCTGGTGGCCCGGGAGCTCGAGGAGAGCGCGATCGGGTCGATGCTGCGGATGGCCCCGGAGGATCCGGACCGGCTGCTGGAGGAGATCGCCGAGCAGCTGCTCGGCGACGTGGAGAAGCGCGAGGCGGAGCTGGCGGCGCTGGGCACTCCGTAGGGGGTGCGCGGCCGCTTCGGATAGGTTGGCTCACCTATCCGTGACGAGAGAAGGCGACAGACATGAACTCCGGACCGCTTCCCTCGGTGGCCGCCTCCGCACTGCCCTCCGAGGCCTTCGTCCTCGATGTTCGGGAGAACGACGAATGGGCGGCCGGCCATGCCGAGGGTGCGCTGCACATCCCGATGAGCGAGTTCGTGGCGCGCATCGGTGAGCTGACCGAGAAGATCGAGGACGAGCGCCCGGTCTACGTGATGTGCCGGGTCGGCGGGCGCTCCGCCCAGGTGGCCCAGTACCTGCGGGGCCAGGACATCGACGCCGTGAACGTGGCCGGCGGCATGCAGGACTGGGAGGCCGCGGGCCGCCCGGTCGTCACCGACGCGGGCGCCCCGGGCTTCGTCGTCTGACGCCTGACGTCTGACGTCTGACGCCTGCCTCAGGCGAGGGGGTGGGCGGCCAGCAGGTCGCCCAGCGCCTCCTCGTGCACGGCGGCCGGGCCGAGCTGGAGCTCCAGCTGCTTGGCCCACGCGTGGTAGCGGTGGAGCGGATAGTCGGTGTCGGCGCCGAAGCCGCCGTGCAGGTGCTGCGCGGTCTGCACGACGCGCCGTACGCCCTCGGAGGCCCAGATCTTGGCCACGGCCACGTCGCCGGCGCTCGGCAGCGGGCCGCCCGCCCCGCCCGTGGACGCGTCGAGCCGCCAGGCGGCCTGCCAGAGGGTGACCTCCATGGCGCGCAGGTCGATGTAGCGGTCGGCGGCCTGGACGGCGACGGCCTGGAAGGTGGCCACCGGGAAGCCGAACTGCTCGCGCTTGCCGGTGTACTGGCTGGTCATGGCGAGGACGCCCTCGCCGAGGCCGAGCGCGAGCGCGCAGGTCCCGGTGGCGAGGAGCTGGCGCAGGTGGTCCCAGGCCCCGGGGGCGTCGATGAGGTGCGCGGCCGGGACCCGTACGCCGTCGAGGGTGACCTCGGCGAGCCGCTCCCCGCTGGTGGAGTACTGCTCCGCGAGGGACAGGCCCTCGGCGGGGCGGGGGACGAGCGCGAGGACGCTCTCGCCCTCCCCGGTGTGGGCCGGTACGGCGATCCAGTCGGCGTTGTGCCCCCAGGCGACCGAGGTCTGCACCCCTTCCAGCACCCACTCCGCGCCGTCCCGCCGTGCGGTGACGGCCAGTTCGGCCGGGTCGTGGCCGCTGCGGCCGTGCGCGGCGACGGTGAGGACCACGCTGCCCTGCCCGGCCTCGCGCAGCAGGGCGCCGGCCAGTTCCGGGCTGCCGTGGGCCTGGACGGCCATGGCGGTGGCGCAGTGTTCCAGCAGCGGCACCCGGGCCAGCACCCGGCCCGCCTCGCGCAGCACCAGGCACAGGGCGATCGCGTCGAGTCCGGGGCCGCCGTGCTGCTCGGCGAGGACCAGGCTCAGCAGGTCGGAGCCCGCGAGCTTGGCCCACAGCGCGCGGTCGAACTCCTCGGCGACGGCCCTCGGGGTGAGCGCCGGACTGGGCACGCTGTCGGGGGCCACGCCCGCGAAGACGGCCTTGGCCGCCTCGACGGCGGCCTGCTGCTCCTCGGTGAAGGTGAAGTCCACTGCCTGTCCTCCCGCGTGCCCGGAACGTGCTCTGTCTGACGGTGCGTCAAGATAGAACACGTTCTTGAAAATGGACAGGGGGGCGGCGCGGAGGGCCGCTCAGCGGTCGAAGTCGATCTCCACTTCCTCCGACACCGGGTGCGACTGGCAGGCCAGGACGAACCCGGCCTCCGTCTCCTTCTCCTCCAGGGCGAAGTTCCGGTCCATCCGCACCTCGCCCGTCACCACGAACGCCCGGCAGGTGCCGCACACCCCGCCCTTGCAGGCGTACGGGGCGTCCGCGCGGGCCCGCAGCACCGCGTCGAGCAGGGACTCGCCCTCCCGGACCGGCCAGGTGCCCGAGCGGCCGTCGAGCCGGGCCGTGACCCGGGCGTGGGTGGCGCCGGCCGGGGCGCCGGCCTTGTCGGCGGGCACCGACGGGGCGGTGTCCTCGACGTGGAAGACCTCCTCGTGGACCCGGGTCCGCACCACCCCGAGTGCGCCCAGGGCCCGCTCTGCCCCGGTCACCAGCCCGTACGGCCCGCACAGGAACCAGCCCGCCACCTCCGCGACCGGCAGCAGCGCGGGCAGCAGCTCCGTCAGCCGCTCCTCGCCGAGCCGCCCCGAGGGCAGCCCGGCCTCCTGCTCCTCCCGGGACAGGACGGTGACCAGCTGGAACCGGTCGGGATGGCGGTTCTTGAGGTCGGCGACCTCCTCCAGGAACATCGTCGAGGCCGCGCTGCGGTCACTGCGCACCAGGCAGAACCGGGCGTCGGGCCGGGCCGCCAGCAGGGTGGCGGCGATCGACAGCACCGGGGTGATCCCGCTGCCGCCGACGATCGCGGCATAGTGCGCGGCGGGCGGGGCGGCCGCCGGGTCCAGGACGAACCGCCCGGCCGGGACCATCACGTCCAGGGTGTCCCCGGCGGTGATCTCCTTGTGGGCGAACGTGGAGAACTCCCCGCCCTCCACCAGCCGCACCCCGACGCGCAGGGTCGCGGGGCCCGGCCCGTCGGCGGCGGGCGCGGGGGAGCAGATCGAGTACGTACGGCGCACCTCTGACGTGCCGGGGCTGTCGGGGCCGCCGGACCCGCCGGGGGACTGCCGGCGCAGGGTGAGGTGCTGGCCGGGGGCGTGCCGGTACTCGGCGCGCAGCTCCGGCGGGACGGCGAGGGTCAGCGCCACGGAGTCCTCGGTGAGCCGGTCGACCGCCGCCACCGTCAAGGTGTGGAACGCGCCGTGGCGCGCGGGGCGCGCCGGGCTCGCCGGGCTCGCGGACCCCGGCGTGGGCGACGGCGGTGACACGGCCATCTACAGCTCCTTGAAGTGGTCGAACGGTTCGCGGCAGGCGGTGCAGCGGCGCAGCGCCTTGCATGCGGTGGAGGAGAACCGGCTGAGCAGCTCGGTGTCGGTCGATCCGCACTGGGGGCAGCGGACGGACAGGGTGAGCGGGACCGGTCCGCCGGCGGAGTGCGGCCGCGGCGGGGCGATGCCGAACTCGGCCAGCTTGCGGCGGCCCTCGGCGCTGATGTCGTCGGTGGACCAGGCGGGGGCCAGGACGGTGCGCACCCGGACGTCCGGTATGCCGTGGCCGGTCAGGACCCGCTCGATGTCCTCGGACATGGCCTCGATGGCCGGGCAGCCGGTGTACGTGGGGGTGAGGGTGACCTCGACGTGGCCGTCCTCGAACATCCGCAGCCCGCGCATCACGCCGAGCTCGGCGAGGGTGAGCACGGGCAGCTCGGGGTCGGGGACGGAGCCGGCCAGCGCGGCCAGCTCCACCTCGAGCCGGGTCTGGCCCTCGGTCACCACGATGCCCCCGGGTGGCTGCGGTGCAGGTGCTGCATCTCCGCGATCAGGCGGCCGAACGGCTCGGTGTGCAGTCCTTGCCGGCCGGCTCCGGCGGCCCAGGCGCCGTGGCGCGGGCCCTGGGGCAGCTCCAGCCCGGCCCGCTCCAGGACGGCGCCCAGGGCGGCCAGCCAGCGGCCCTCCAGGGCGGCCCAGTCGATGCCGTCGGCCCCGTCGAGACCGTCCACCGGCCGGAACATCTCCCCGGTGTACCTCCACAGCGCGTCCAGCCCGGCGCGCATCCGGGCCCGGCTCTCCGCGGTCCCGTCGCCGAGCCGCAGCGTCCACTGCTCGGCGTGGTCGCGGTGGTAGGCCGTCTCCTTGACCGCCTTCGCGGCGAGCGGCCCGAACGGGCCGTCGCCGAGCGCGAGCTCCCCGTAGAGCTCGTGCTGGTAGAGCGAGAAGTAGAGCTGGCGCGCGATGGTGTGGGCGAAGTCGCCGTTGGGCTGCTCGACCAGCTGGAGGTTGCGGAAGGACCGCTCCTCGCGCAGGTACGCCAGCTCGTCCTCGTCGCCCGCCATCGACAGCAGGACGCGCGCCTGTCCGAGCAGGTCGAGGGCGATGTTGGCGAGGGCGACCTCCTCCTCCAGGACGGGTGCGCGGCCCGCCCACTCGCCGAGGCGGTGGGAGAGGATCAGCGCGTCGTCGCCGAGGGCGAGGACGGCGGCGGTGGGGGCCGCGGGGGCCGCCTCGGCGACGGGACCCGCTTCGGTGCTGAGGCCGGTGCTGAGGCCGCTGCCGGTGCCGGTGCTGGTCACAGGTGGTTCACCCCCTCGGGGATCTCGTAGAAGGTGGGGTGCCGGTAGGGCTTGTCGGCGGACGGGGCGAAGAACGGGTCCCGCTCGTCCGGCGAGGAGGCGGTGATCTCGGTGGAGGGCACGACCCAGATGGAGATGCCCTCGCCGCGCCGGGTGTAGAGATCGCGGGCGTTGCGCAGGGCCATCTCCGCGTCGGGGGCGTGCAGGCTGCCCGCGTGCGTGTGCGAGAGGCCGCGCCGCGAGCGGACGAACACCTCCCACAGGGGCCAGTTCTGCGTCATACCCGCGCCTCGCTTCCGGTGGTGGTGGTTGCTGTTGCCGCTGCTGTGGCCGCCGCCTGCTTCCGCGCGTACGCGGCGGCCGCGTCGCGCACCCAGGCGCCTTCCTCGTGCGCCGCGCGGCGCTGCCCGATCCGCTCCTCGTTGCACGGGCCGTTGCCCTTGAGGACCTCCCAGAACTCCGTCCAGTCGATCGCTCCGAAGTCGTGGTGCCCGCGCTCCTCGTTCCACTTCAGGTCCGGGTCGGGCAGGGTCAGGCCCAGCGACTCGGCCTGCGGGACGGCGATGTCGACGAAGCGCTGGCGCAGCTCGTCATTGGAGTGCCGCTTGATCCGCCAGGCCATCGACTGCGCCGAGTGCCCCGACTCGGCGTCGGGCGGGCCGAACATCATCAGGGAGGGCCACCACCACCGGTCGACGGCGTCCTGCGCCATCGCGTGCTGGGCCTCGGTGCCCCGCGAGAGGGCGAGGAGCAGCTCGTACCCCTGGCGCTGGTGGAAGGACTCCTCCTTGCAGATCCGGACCATGGCCCGCGCGTACGGCCCGTAGGAGCAGCGGCAGATCGGGACCTGGTTGGTGATCGCCGCGCCGTCCACGAGCCAGCCGATGGCGCCGACGTCGGCCCAGGTCAGCGTGGGGTAGTTGAAGATCGAGGAGTACTTCTGCTTCCCGGCGTGGAGTTTGTCGAGGAGCTCGTCGCGGCTGGTGCCCAGCGTCTCGGCGGCGCTGTACAGGTACAGGCCGTGGCCGGCCTCGTCCTGCACCTTGGCCATCAGGATGGCCTTGCGGCGCAGTGAGGGCGCGCGGGTGATCCAGTTCGCCTCGGGCTGCATGCCGATGATCTCGGAATGGGCGTGCTGGGCCATCTGGCGGACCAGGGTGGCGCGGTACTCGTCGGGCATCCAGTCGCGCGGCTCCACGCGCTCATCGGCCGCCACGGCGGCATCGAAGGCCGCCGCGAGCTGGGCGCCGAGGTCGGCGCTCACGCCGATCCCGGCATCCCGTCCCGCGTCCTGCCCCGCCCCCGAGGTCACTGCCGGGGTCACTGCCACCATCACGGCCCCCTGTCAGGAGTCTTTTCCGCCTCGTCCGCCCGACCGACCGATCGTTCGGTTCATGCCCTTCAATGGTGGGACGACGGCCCGTAGGGTGTCAACCTCTGTGGTCAACCCTGTGGACGCCAGATGATCGGGGCGGGATGGATTCGAACGAGCACGAGCCTGCGGAAGGGGACGCACCACCACCCGCCGCACCGCTCGCCGCACCGCCCCATGCACCGCCCACCGCGCCGCCCCACGCACCGCCCCCGCCCAGGGCACCCGGGATCGCCGGTCTGTCCGCCCCGTACCGGGTCGTCGCCGCCCTCGCCCTCGGTGCGGTCGCCGTGGCCGCCTGCTGGCACCTGGCGCTGGTCTTCCTGCACGTCGCGCCGTCCAACACGGTGAGCAAGCAGCACGCGGAGACGGTCGACGGCTGGGTCTATCCCGAGTTCGAACAGAACTGGAAGCTCTTCGCACCCAACCCGCTCCAGCAGAACATCTCCGTCGAGGTGCGCGTGGAGGTGCGGACGGACGAGGGCCTGCTGGTCGTCGGCAACTGGCGCGACCTGTCCGCCGAGGACGGGCGGGCCATCCGCCACAGCCTGTTGCCGAGCCACACCGAGCAGAACGAGCTCCGCCGGGCCTGGGACTTCTTCACCGGCTCGCACGACGAGGACAACAAGGCGAACGGCGAGCGCGGCGAACTCGCGGAGCAGTACCTGCGCCGCATCGCGCTGGACCGCCTCGACCCCCGGACGGAGGCCGACATGGCCGTGGGCAAGGGCGGGCGCCTCGCCGTGGGCCGGATCGTACGGATCCAGCTGCGCGCGGCGACGACGGCGGTCCGCGCGCCCGAGTGGTCCGACGAGCAAACCGACACCCAGACGTACTACCGGGAGCTGCCGTGGTGGACGGTGTGAGCGGCGGCCCGCGGGCCACGGCCGGGCAGGCCACGGCCGGGCAGGCCACGGCCGGGCAGGCCACGGACGGGCGGGCCACGGACGGGCGGGCCACGGCCGGGCAGGCCACGGACGGGCGACTCACGGCCTGGCGGACCGCCGCCGGGCGGGCCCTGGCCAAGGTCACCGGTCAGGCTCTGGGCCCCCACCAGAGCGCCGTGGTCCGCATCGGCTTCGCCGGCACCTGGCTGTTCTTCCTGCTGCGCGAGTTCCCGTACCGCCACGAGCTCTACGGGCCGGACGGCCCCTGGAGCTGGGAGCTGGCGCGCCGGCTGATCGACTCGAACCACGCCTTCACGGTGCTGATGTGGTCGGACTCGTCCCTCTGGTTCGAGATCGTCTACGCCGTCTCCGTGCTGTCGAGCGCGCTGCTGCTGCTGGGCTGGCGCACCCGGGCGACGTCCGTGCTGTTCATGGTCGGGGTGCTGTCCCTGCAGAACCGCAGCGTCTTCATGGGCGACGGCGGGGACAACGTCATCCACCTGATGGCGATCTACCTCGTCCTGACCCGCTGCGCCCGCGTGTGGTCGCTGGACGCCCGCCGCGCCCGCCGGCTCGGCAGTGCCTCGGCAGGGCCCGCGGGGCCGGTGCTGTGGGGCGTGCTCGGCGCGGTGTTCGCGTACGGGGCGGTGACCGACCGGTTCACCACCGGCTGGCTGGTGGCCTTCGCGGCGCTGTGGGTGCTCGCCGCGCTGTGGTGGATGGTCGACCGCCACGAACCGGAGGGGGAGGGCCGCGCGGTCCTCGACGTCCTGGCCAACCTGGTGCACAACGCCGGGATGCTGGTGATCATGGCGGAGGTCTGCCTGATCTACGCGACGGCCGGGTGGTACAAGATCCAGGGCTCGCGCTGGCAGGACGGCACCGCCCTGTACTACCCGCTGGGCCTGGACTACTTCACCCCGTGGCCCGGGCTTTCGGCCTTCCTGGCGGGCAGCGGCACGCTGGTCATGCTGCTGTCGTACGGGACGGTCGCCGTCCAGGTGGCCTTCCCGTTCACGCTGTTCAACCGGCGGATCAAGAACGTGCTGCTGGCGCTGATGATGCTGGAGCACGTGGGGATCGCCGTGCTGCTCGGGCTGCCGTTCTTCTCGCTGGCGATGATCGCCGCGGACGCGGTCTTCCTGCCGACGGCGTTCCTGCTCTGGCTCGGCGCGCGCGCCGCGGCGCTGCGCCCGCGCGGCCGCCGGCCCGCTCCGGAGGTGGAGGCGGAGGCGGAGGCTGAGCCGGGGCCCGGCCCGGAGCGGGAGCGGGAGGAACGGCCGGGGACCGTAGGCTCGGCGGTATGAGCGAGCAGCACGCGGATCCCGAAGATCCCCAGGTCACGGACGGCACCGAACGGCAGTGGCGGGAGGCAGCCGCGCGGGAGGACCTCGTCCTCCTCGACGGGTTCCACGCGCTCAAGCACGCCCTGCGCTTCGGGGCGGACGTGCGCATCGCCGTCGCCGACGAGCCGGATGCCGTACGGGACCTCGCGCACGAGCTGGCTCCGGACGTGGCGGCGGACGTCGCCCGGCTGGTGCGCCGGGCACCGCTGAAGGCGCTGCTGGGCGGGGGCCGGGTGCACCCCACCGGGGTGGCGGCCCTCGCGGTCCGGCCGAGCCGCGCAGAAGGGCTGGCCCGGCTCGCCGCGCTGCCCAGGACGGCCCCGGTCGTCGTCCTCGACAACCCCCGCAACCTCGGCAACGTCGGCGCCGTCGTCCGCCTCGCCGCCGGTTTCGGCGCCACCGGCGTCGTCACCCGCGGCGACCTCGACCCCTGGCATCCCAACGTGGTCCGTGCCGGAGCGGGACTGCACTACGCCACCACCGTGGACCGGGTGGACCTCGACACCCTGCCGCCGGGCCCGCTGTACGCGCTCGACCCGGAGGGCGAGGACATCCGTGCCCTCACCCTCCCGGACGACGCCCTGCTCGCCTTCGGCTCGGAACGCCACGGCATCTCGCCCGAGCTCCGCGCCCGCGCCGACCACCTGGTGTCCCTGCCGATGCGCCCGCAGGTCTCCAGCTACAACCTGGCCACCAGCGTGGCGATGGCCCTCTTCCACTGGGGCGGGCCCCGGCAGGATCCGGAAGAGCCGGTCTAGGCCTGGCGGCGGACCTCCACCACGCGGAAGCGGTTGGAGACGAACGCCCCGTCGCACAGCGCCGCGTTCGCCGCGGGGTTGCCGCCCGAACCGTGGAAGTCGGAGAAGGCCGCGGTCTGGTTCACATAGACCCCGCCCGTCAGGTTCAGCGAGAGCTGCGCCGACTCCTCCAGACAGACCTCCTCGATGGCCCGCTCGGTGTCCGCGGAGGTCGTGTACGCCCCGACCGTCATCGCGCCCTTCTCGCGGACTGTGCGCCGCAGCAGTTCGAGGGCGTCCGCCGTGGAGTCGACCGCCACCGCGAAGGAGACCGGGCCGAAGCACTCGGAGAGGTAGGGGGCGGATTCGTCCGGCTTGGAGGAGTCCAGCTTCACCATCACCGGCGTGCGCACGACGGCTCCCGGGAACTCCGGGTGCGTGATCTCGCGCGAGGCCAGCGCGACCTCGCCGAGCCCGGCCGCCGCCTCCAGACGGGCCTTGACGTCCGGGTTGACCAGCGCGCCGAGCAGCGCGTTGGCCCGGGCGTCGTCGCCGAGGAGACCGCCGACCGAGCCGGCGAGGTCCGCGACGACCTCGTCGTACGACTTGTGCCCGGCGTCCGTCTCGATGCCGTCGCGCGGGATCAGCAGGTTCTGCGGGGTGGTGCACATCTGGCCGCTGTACAGGGACAGCGAGAAGGCCAGGTTGGACAGCATCCCCTTGTAGTCGTCGGTGGAGTCCAGGACGACGGTGTTGACGCCGGCCTTCTCCGTGTAGACCTGCGCCTGGCGGGCGTTGGCCTCGAGCCACTCGCCGAACTCGGTGGACCCGGTGTAGTCGATGACCTTGATCTCGGGGCGGACGGCGAGCTCCTTGGCGATGCCCTCGCCCGGCCGCTCCACCGCCAGCGCCACCAGGTTCGGGTCGAAGCCGGCGCCCGCGAGGACCTCGCGGGCCACCTGGACGGTCAGCGCCAGCGGGAGCACGGCGCGCGGGTGCGGCTTGACCAGCACCGGGTTGCCCGTGGCGAGGGAGGCGAAGATCCCCGGGTAGCCGTTCCAGGTGGGGAAGGTGTTGCAGCCGATCATCAGGGAGATCCCGCGCGGGACGGCCGTGAAGGTCTTGCCCAGCTCCAGCGGGTCCTTCTTGCCCTGCGGCTTCGACCAGTCGGCCTGCCCCGGGACCCGGGTCTGCTCCTCGTACGCGTAGGCAACCGCCTCCAGGCCGCGGTCCTGCGCGTGCGGGCCGCCCGCCTGGAACGCCATCATGAAGGCCTGGCCGCTGGTGTGCATGACCGCGTGCGCGAACTCGTGCGTCCGCGCGGAGATCCGGGCCAGGATCTCGATGCAGACCAGGGCGCGGGTCTCCGGACCGGCGTCCCGCCAGGCCGCCATGCCGGCCCGCATCGCGGGCAGCAGCACGTCCGGGTCCACGTGCGGGTACTCGACGCCGAGCTCCACGCCGTACGGGGAGGTCTCCGCGCCCGTCCAGTCGTCGGTGCCGGGCTGCCCGAGGTCGAGCCGGGTGCCGCGCAGCGCCTCGAAGGCGGCGAGGCCGTCGGCTCCGGCGGTCTCCCCGTACGCCTTGGGGTGCTCGGGGTGCGGGGACCAGTAGGCGCGGCTGCGGATCGTGGCCAGGGCCTGGTCCAGGGTGGGCCGGTGCTTGGCGGACAGCTGGGGGACGGTGAGCTCGGCGGCCATCAGGGACCAACTCCTCGTTGAGCCGGGCGGGATCAGGCGATCGGGTCGGGCAAGAAGGGATGAAGAAGAGCAGACTGGAGTTAGAGTAACCGAACGATCGGTCGGGACAAGAGGGCCCGGCGGGCCTGTGGACAAGTCGGTGCGGGAGGATCGGGTCATGACAGCAATCGAGCGGTCCCGCACAGTGGCGGTAGTCGGCGCGGGGACCATGGGGCAGGGCATCGCCCAGGTCGCCCTTCTCGCAGGTCACCGCGTGCTGCTCTACGACATCGACGCCGTCCTCGCCGCCGACGCGGTCGGCTTCGTGCAGGACCGCGTCGAGCGGATGGCCGCCAAGGGCCGGCTGGATCGGGCCGAGGCCGAGGACGCGATCGGCCGAATCGATTCGGCGGCCGAACTGTCCGGGCTGGCGGGCGCCGCCCTCGTCGTCGAGGCGGTCGTCGAGGACGCCTCCGTCAAGCGCGCGCTGTTCGCCGCACTCGAAGAGGTGGTTTCGCCGGACGCGCTGCTGGCCACCAACACCTCCTCCCTCTCCGTCACCGAGCTCGCCGCGGGCCTCGCGCACCCCGGCCGCTTCCTCGGCCTGCACTTCTTCAACCCGGCCCCGCTGCTCCCGCTGGTCGAGGTGGTCTCCGGGTTCGCGACCGAACCGGCCGCCGCCGAGCGCGCGTACCGCACCGTGCTGGGCTGGGGGAAGACGCCGGTGCGCTGCGCCGACACCCCGGGCTTCATCGTCAACCGGATCGCCCGCCCCTTCTACGCCGAGGCCTTCGCGGTGTACGAGGAGCAGGGCGCCGATCCGGCCACCATCGACGCCGTGCTCCGCGAGAGCGGCGGCTTCAAGATGGGCCCCTTCGCGCTGACCGACCTGATCGGCCAGGATGTCAACGAGGCCGTCACCCGCTCCGTGTGGGAGTCCTTCTTCCGCAGCCCCAAGTTCACCCCGTCCCTCGCGCAGCGCCGGCTGGTCCAGTCGGGCCGCCTCGGCCGCAAGTCGGGGCACGGCTGGTACCCGTACGGCCCGGACGCGAAGGCCCCGGCCCCGCACACGGCCGGACCCGAGGACGCTCCGGGCGCGGTCACCGTGGTCGGCGACCTCGGGCCCGCCGCCGGCCTCACCGAGCTCCTGGAGGAGGCCGGGATCGCGGTCACGGCCGTCGGCCACGGGGGCCCGTACATCCAGCTCCCCGGCGAGGGGCAGCTCGTGCTCGCCGACGGCAAGACCTCGATCGAGTTCGCCGACGTCGTCTACTTCGACCTCGCCTTCGACTACCGCGCCGCGACCCGCGTCGCGCTCTCGGTGAGCGAGGACACCAGCGAGCGGACCCTCGCGGAGGCCGTCGGGCTGTTCCAGAAGCTCGGCAAGAAGGTCTCCGTCATCGGCGACGTCCCCGGCATGATCGTGGCCCGGACCGTCGCGATGCTGATCGACCTCACCGCCGATGCCGTCGCGCGCGGGGTGGCGGTCGCCGAGGACATCGACACGGCGATGAGGCTCGGGGTCAACTACCCCGCGGGCCCCGCCGAATGGCACGACCGGCTCGGCCGCGACTGGGCGTACGACCTGCTGCACCACCTCGACGCGCGCTGTCCGGGCGGCCGGTACGCGCCCTCGCTGGCGCTGTACAAGCTGGGGTACGCGGCGGGGGAGGAAGACGCCGAGGACGGGGACGAGGCGTACGACGAGGCGGGGGAGACGGAATGACGACGGCCAAGCGGGACACCTACACGCCCGAGACCCTCCTGTCCGTCGCCGTCCAGGTCTTCAACGAGCGCGGCTACGACGGCACCTCGATGGAGCACCTCTCCAAGGCCGCCGGCATCTCCAAGTCCTCGATCTACCACCACGTCGCGGGCAAGGAGGAGCTGCTCCACCGGGCCGTCAGCCGGGCGCTGGACGAGCTCTTCGCGGTGCTGGGCGAGCCCGGGGCGGTACGGGGACGCGCGGTCGAGCGCGTCGAGTACGTCACCCGGCGCACGGTCGAGGTCCTCGTCGCGGAACTGCCGTACGTGACGCTGCTGCTGCGGGTCCGGGGAAACACCCGCACCGAGCGCTGGGCGTTGGAGCGGCGCCGCGAGTTCGACCACCAGGTCGCGGAGCTCCTGAAGGCCGCCGCCGCCGAGGGCGACCTGCGGGCGGACGTGGACATCCGCCTCGCCACCCGCCTCCTCTTCGGCATGGTCAACTCCCTGGTCGAGTGGTACCGCCCGCACCCGGGCACCACCTCGGACCAGCTGGCGGACGCGGTGGTCAGCATGGCCCTGGACGGCCTGCGCACCCAGCGCTGACCGGGCGCACGCCCGGCCTCCGGCTCGGCGCAGGCGGGGCGGGGCAGGGCGGGGCGGAGGCTCAGTCCTCGGAGATCGTCGGGCCCGCGGACGGGTCGCGGGCCAGCAGGTCCGTTTCCTCGAAGACCAGCAGGGTGCGGGTGGAGAGGACCTCCGGGATGGACTGGAGGCGGGTCAGGACCAGCTCGCGCAGGGTGCGGTTGTCGGGGGTGTGGACCAGGAGCAGGACGTCGAAATCGCCGCTGACCAGGGCGATGTGGGCGGCGCCCGGGAGCTCGCGGAGCTGCTCGCGGACCGTCCGCCAGGAGTTTTGGACGATCTTCAGGGTGATGTAGGCGGAGGCGCCCTGCCCGGCGCGCTCGTGGTTGACGCGGGCGGTGAAGCCCCGGATCACGCCGTCGTCGATGAGCCGGTTGATGCGGGCGTAGGCGTTGGCCCGGGAGACGTGGACCTGCTCGGCGACGGACCGTATCGAGGCGCGGCCGTCCGCCTGGAGCAGGCGCACGATCGAGCGGTCGATGGAGTCGAGGGGGCGCGGCGGTCCGGGCGGTCCGCCCGGTCCGGGCGCTCCGGGCGGCACCGGCGGGCCCGCCGGTGCGCCGGTACCCGGGAGTGCGCCCCCGGATGCGCCCCCCGCCCCGGGCACCACTCCGGAACCCGCTCCGGCCATTTGTTCATCCGCCATCGCCCGCTGCCTGCCTCTCCTGGACGTCCTGCACCCATCCCAGGGCCCCGCCGCCACTTTGTCCACAGCCTGGGGCTGCCTGTAGCCAAATTGCGCGGACAACCGAACAATCGGTAGGTGAGGGGCCTCACACCCGGGGCCCTCCCCGCCCGCTTCCCACGAGGAGGTGTACGCCGCCATGACGGTCCAAGAGCTGCCCGGTGCCGGTGCGTCCCACCGCTCAACGGGGTGTGACTCGGGCCACGAAGATTGGGCGTAACGCTCAGCGAGGTCACGCGATGACCTAAGAGGTGATGGCCGACGGAGGGAAGACAGCAGCCCTTGCGGGTGCTGTACAGCTCCCCGGCCCCTGCCCGCGCCCCCGGCCCATCCCCAGTCGGTGGTCGTCGGCTCCGGTCCAGCACCACCAGGCCCGGGGTCGGAAGCCGTTTCCATCGTTCCGAGAGGTTGTTCGTGTCGGCCAGCACATCCCGTACGCTCCCGCCGGAGATCGCCGATTCCGAGTCTGTGATGGCGCTCATCGAGCGGGGCAAGGCCGAGGGGCAGATCGCCGGCGATGACGTGCGTCGGGCCTTCGAGGCTGACCAGATTCCTGCGACCCAGTGGAAGAATGTTCTGCGCAGCCTCAACCAGATCCTCGAGGAAGAGGGTGTGACGCTGATGGTCAGTGCCGCGGAGTCGCCCAAGCGCACCACCCGCAAGAGCGTCGCAGCGAAGAGCCCCGTCAAGCGGACGGCGACCGAACCCGTTGCCAAGAAGGCGGCGGCGAAAACGGCGGCCGCGCCGGCGGAGGCCGCGGAGGCCGCGGAGCAGGCTCTGCTGACCGTGGACGCCCTCGCGGAGGGGACCGCGACCGAACCCGCCGCCAAGAAGGCGGCGGCGAAGAAGACGACGGCCAAGAAGGCCGCGCCCGCCAAGAAGACCGCGGCCAAGAAGACCGCCGCGAAGAAGACCGCGGGCAAGAAGGACGCCGACGACGGCGATGAAGAGGGCACGGAGGACGGTTCCGCCGAGGCCAAGGGCGAGTCCGACGAGGACGAGGAAGGCGGGGAGAACAAGGGCTTCGTCATCTCGGACGACGAGGACGACGCCCCCGCCCAGCAGGTCGTCGTGGCCGGCGCCACCGCCGACCCCGTCAAGGACTACCTCAAGCAGATCGGCAAGGTCCCCCTCCTCAACGCCGAGCAGGAGGTCGAGCTCGCCAAGCGCATCGAGGCCGGGCTCTTCGGCGAGGACAAGCTCGCCAACTCCGACAAGCTGGCGCCCAAGCTCAAGCGCGAGCTGGAGATCATCGCCGAGGACGGCCGCCGCGCCAAGAACCACCTGCTGGAGGCCAACCTCCGCCTCGTGGTCTCGCTGGCCAAGCGCTACACCGGCCGCGGCATGCTCTTCCTGGACCTGATCCAGGAGGGCAACCTGGGTCTGATCCGTGCGGTCGAGAAGTTCGACTACACCAAGGGCTACAAGTTCTCCACGTACGCCACGTGGTGGATCCGGCAGGCGATCACCCGCGCCATGGCCGACCAGGCCCGCACCATCCGCATCCCGGTGCACATGGTCGAAGTGATCAACAAGCTGGCCCGCGTCCAGCGCCAGATGCTCCAGGACCTGGGCCGCGAGCCCACCCCGGAGGAACTGGCCAAGGAACTCGACATGACCCCCGAGAAGGTCATCGAGGTCCAGAAGTACGGTCGCGAGCCGATCTCCCTGCACACCCCGCTGGGCGAGGACGGCGACAGCGAGTTCGGCGACCTCATCGAGGACTCCGAGGCGGTCGTCCCGGCCGACGCCGTGAGCTTCACGCTGCTGCAGGAACAGCTCCACTCCGTGCTCGACACGCTGAGCGAGCGCGAGGCGGGCGTGGTCTCCATGCGCTTCGGCCTCACGGACGGCCAGCCCAAGACCCTCGACGAGATCGGCAAGGTCTACGGGGTGACGCGCGAGCGCATCCGCCAGATCGAGTCGAAGACCATGTCGAAGCTCCGTCACCCCTCCCGGTCCCAGGTCCTGCGCGACTACCTGGACTGACCCGGACCGGCCGGCGGGCGGGTCCTCGCGGGCCCGTGCAGGTCGTCGCCGGTGGTCGCGCGGGTGCGCACGGCCACCGGGCGTCCCACTCTGGGTGGAGTCATGCACACTCGGAGTCAGGAGGCCTCATGCGTCGTCCCTTTGCCCGTGTCCTGGCGGGCGCGCTGACCCTGGTGGCGGGAGCGGCGGCGGCGCCGCTGAGCCAGGCGCCGCGAGCCGCGGCGGACAGCGTGGTGATAGGCGGAAAGCCGGTCAAGGTGGCGGACGCCCCGTGGGTCGTGGCCCTCGCGAGCCGTGACCGGTTCGGGGGTACGCGGGGCGGACAGTTCTGCGGGGGTGTGCTCGTCGCCCCGACCAAGGTGCTGACCGCGGCGCACTGCCTGGCGCGCCAGGTGCTCGGCGGCCCGGTCGACTCGGTCCGAGACTTCCGGGTGATCACCGGGCGTACGGAGCTGCGCGCCGCCGAGGGGCGGGAGATCGCGGTGCGCTCCGCCCGGGTGAACCCCGGCTACGACCCCGCCAGCAACGCGGGCGACCTGGCCGTACTGGAACTGGACGAAGCCGTGCCGCCGCAGTACGTACTGCCGATGGCCGGCGCCGGGCATCCGGCGTACGGGGCGGGAACGGACGCGGCCGTGTACGGCTGGGGCGACACGAGCGGATTCGGCGACTACGCCTACGCGCTGCGGGCCGCCAGGGTGACGGTGCTGGCGGACGAGGTGTGCGGGCGGGCCTACCCCGGGGACGCCGACGGGCAGTACCGGGCCGACTCCATGGTGTGCGCGGGGGACCGCGAGGGCGGCAAGGACGCCTGCCAGGGGGACAGCGGCGGGCCGCTGGTGGCCCAGGGCAGGCTCATCGGACTGGTGTCCTGGGGGCGCGGCTGCGGGCGCGCCGACAGCCCGGGGGTGTACACGCGGATCGCACCGCTGCTCGGCTTCGTCGCCGAGCTCGCCAACGGCCCGGAGGCGGCCCAGGCGAAGCGGGAGCGCCCTGAGGTCCGCGCGGGCCTGGGGGTGGGCGTACGGCCCGCTCAGGGGCCCGGAAGGGCCCCCGTGGCGGAAGACTGGCCCCCGTCCAGGCGCTGAGGCCCGGATCCGGGCAGGTCCGGGCATGAGGACGGGCGGCACCCCTGGGTCTCAGAGGTGCCGCCCGTCGACCGGCCTGGCCGGTCCTGGCTCGTCGGATGCGAGGTGCAGGCCTTGTGTCAGCGGTCCTCGGGTTCGGCGGCACTGGCCGCCGGAGCGGACGTAAGCCGCTCGGTCTCATCCTGTATTTCCGCGGCGATCTTCTTGAGTTCCGGCTCGAACTTACGTCCGTGGTGGGCGCAGAAGAGCAGTTCACCACCGCTCAGCAGGACGACGCGCAGATATGCCTGGGCGCCGCAGCGGTCGCATCGGTCAGCGGCCGTCAGCGGGGTCGCGGGTGTCAGAACAGTAGTCACGTCGCCTCTTCTCTAGCTCGACGAGCTGTCGTACCAGGGTCAACATCCAACCAGGCCGAAAACGTTCCCGCTCGCGGCTTTTCCTCGAAACTTCCTTCCGAAGCTGGCCGGCTGCTGCCGGTTGGCGGCGAAGGAGCCGTATTGCGTTGCTTTACGGTTTCGCGTTGTCAGGTCGTTCGCTTGTTGCAGTTCCGCCCTCTCCGGCTGAGTGCCGGTTGTTCATGAGGACGTGCCCGAACACTAAATGGTTCATGCGTGGAAGGGAACGTGATGTTTCCTTCACCCCCACGGGGGATCGAACATCCGTGCGCATCTGGACTAGGCTGACGAAGGGCGTGGGGTGGCGTTGCATCGGCTCTACCAGGCCTCGGTACCCTTCCAGCGGCAGCCGAGCCACCTCTGCGCCCGACCGGGCCAGACAAAGAAATTCAGCGAGGAGCGAACTGCGTGACCGCCGACACGTCCGTGCCTTCCAGCGCACTGCTGACCGGAGCAGACCGGGACGGCTCCAACTACACCGCGCGGCACCTGCTCGTCCTCGAAGGCCTCGAGGCCGTCCGCAAGCGCCCCGGCATGTATATCGGGTCCACCGACAGCCGTGGCCTCATGCACTGCCTCTGGGAGATCATCGACAATTCCGTCGACGAGGCCCTGGGCGGCTACTGCGACCACATCGAGGTGATCCTCCACGAGGACGCCTCCGTGGAGGTCCGGGACAACGGCCGCGGCATCCCCGTGGACGTGGAGCCCAAGACCGGCCTGTCCGGGGTCGAGGTCGTCCTGACCAAGCTGCACGCCGGCGGAAAGTTCGGCGGCGGTTCCTACGCCGCCTCCGGCGGCCTGCACGGCGTCGGCGCCTCCGTGGTCAACGCCCTCTCCGCCCGACTCGACGTCGAGGTCGACCGGGGCAGCTCCACGCACGCCATCAGCTTCCGGCGCGGCGTCCCCGGCATGTTCACGGAGCAGGGCCCCGACAGCCCGTTCGATCCCGCCAACGGCCTGCGCAAGGGCAAGCGGGTCGCCAAGGGCAAGACCGGCACCCGGATCCGCTACTGGGCCGACCGCCAGATCTTCCTCAAGGACGCCAAGCTCACGCTGGACACGCTGTACCAGCGCGCCCGCCAGACGGCCTTCCTCGTGCCCGGCCTGACCATCGTCGTGCGCGACGAGCGCGCCCTGGAAGGGTCCGGCAAGACCGAGGAGACCTTCCGCTTCGACGGGGGCATCAGCGAGTTCTGCGAGTACCTCGCCCAGGACAAGGCGGCCTGCGACATCCTGCGCCTGACCGGCACGGGCGTCTTCAAGGAGACCGTCCCGGTCCTCGACGACCGCGGCCACATGACGCCCACCGAGGTCACCCGCGAGCTCGGCGTCGACATCGCCCTGCGCTGGGGCACGGGCTACGAGACGAACGTCAAGTCGTTCGTGAACATCATCGCCACCCCCAAGGGCGGCACCCACATCTCCGGCTTCGAGCGCTCGATCACCAAGACCGTGAACGAGGTCCTGCGCTCGGCGAAGCTGCTGCGCGTCGCCGAGGACGACGTGGTCAAGGACGACGCGATGGAGGGCATGACGGCCGTCGTCACCGTCCGCCTCGCCGAGCCGCAGTTCGAGGGCCAGACCAAGGAGGTCCTCGGCACCTCGGCGGCCACCCGGATCGTCGCGGCCGTCGTCGCCAAGGAGCTCAAGGCCTTCCTGACCTCCACCAAGCGCGACGACAAGCAGCAGGCCCGCGCCGTGATGGAGAAGATCGTCGCGGCCGCCCGGACCCGGATCGCCGCCCGTCAGCACAAGGAGGCGCAGCGCCGCAAGACCGCGCTGGAGACCTCCTCGCTGCCCGCGAAGCTGGCCGACTGCCGCAGCGACGACGTGGAGCGCAGCGAGCTGTTCATCGTCGAGGGGGACTCGGCCCTGGGCACCGCCAAGCTCGCGCGCAATTCCGAGTTCCAGGCGCTGCTGCCCATCCGCGGCAAGATCCTCAACGTCCAGAAGTCCTCGGTCTCGGACATGCTCAAGAACGCCGAGTGCGGGGCGATCATCCAGGTCATAGGAGCCGGCTCGGGCCGGACCTTCGACATCGACGCCGCCCGGTACGGGAAGATCGTCCTGCTCGTCGACGCCGATGTGGACGGCGCGCACATCCGCTGCCTGCTGCTCACGCTCTTCCAGCGCTACATGCGCCCGATGGTCGAGGCGGGCCGGGTCTTCGCCGCCGTGCCGCCCCTGCACCGGATCGAGCTCGTCCAGCCGAAGAAGGGCCAGGACAAGTACGTCTACACGTACTCGGACAACGAGCTGCGCCAGAACCTGCTGGAGTACCAGCGCAAGAACATCCGCTACAAGGACTCGATCCAGCGCTACAAGGGTCTCGGCGAGATGGACGCGGACCAGTTGGCGGAGACCACCATGGATCCCCGCTTCCGCACCCTGCGCCGGATCAACATCGGCGACCTGGACTCGGCCGAGTCGGTCTTCGACCTGCTCATGGGCAATGAGGTGGCCCCGCGCAAGGAGTTCATCACCAGCTCCGCCGCCACCTTGGACCGCTCCCGGATCGACGCCTGACCGGACGGCGGGAACCACGGGTGCCCCCGGTGGCACCTCCTGAGTCCTGGCACACCGGTGCTCTTCACTCCATCACCTGATGGAGTGAAGAGCACCGGGACACCAGTCCGGAAACGGTTCCTCCCGCACATCCTTGTGGGCACGCGGCCAATGCGGCAGCGGACAAGGAGAGTTCGGTGGACAAGCACGAAGGTCGTGATGCCGGAACGATCCGGCTGGACGACCCCTGGTACGACGCGCTGGCCGTCGGATGGGGCGAGGGCGCGGGTGCCGGCGTAGGCGCGGGGCCCGGCGGATCGGCCGGCGAGGGTGCGGAAACGTCACCGCCGCGCTCCGCCCCAGGAGGTCCGCACGCGCCCGGCGCGTCCGACATCTACCTCGAAGTGCAGCGCAGCGCGGCCTTCCAGGAGGTGCGCAGCCGCTACCGAAGGTTCGTCGTCCCCGCGACCGCCGGGTTCTTCCTCTGGTACGTCGCCTACGTGATCGCGGCCACCACGGCGCCCGGCATGATGGCCCGGCCCGTGGTCGGCTCCGTCAACGTGGCCCTGCTCGCGGGCCTCGGCCAGTTCCTCAGCACCTTCGTGCTGACCTGGGCCTACGCCCGGCACGCGCGGCTCAGGCGCGACCGGGCCGCCCTGGACCTGCGCTGGACGGTCTTCGAACAGGAGCAGGTCCGCCGGGCGGACGCCGGGGAGCGCACCCGGGCGCGGGGGGCGGGCCGGTGACCACCGAGCACCAGACCCTGGCGCTGCTGCTGTTCAGCGTCTTCATCGCCGTCACCCTGGGGATCACCACGTGGGTGAGCCGAAACCGGCACGGTTCGGCGGAGGAGTTCTACGCGGGCGGGCGGCTCTTCTCCCCGATGGAGAACGGTTTCGCCATCGCCGGCGACTACATGTCCGCGGCTTCCTTCCTCGGCATCTCCGGCCTGATCGCGCTCTTCGGCTACGACGGCCTCCTGTACTCGGTGGGCTTCCTCGTCGCCTGGCTGGTCGTGCTGTTCCTCGTCGCCGAACTCGTCCGCAACTGCGGCCGCTTCACCCTCGCCGACGTGGTCGCCGCGCGGATGAGCGAGAGGCCGGTGCGGATCGCGGCGGGGACCTCCTCGGTCGTCGTCTCCGTGCTCTACCTCATCGCGCAGATGGTCGGCGCGGGCAGCCTGGTCGGCCTGCTGCTGTCCGATTCGGGCCGGACCGCACGGACGCTGACCGTGATCGGGGTCGGCGCCCTCATGGTCATCTACGTGTCCTTCGGCGGAATGCGGGCCACGACCTGGATCCAGATCGTCAAGGCCGTCCTGCTGATGGGCGGGGCGATCACGCTGACCGTGCTGGTGCTGCTGCGCTTCCACGGGAACTTCGACCAGCTGCTCAGCAGCGCCGCCGAGCGCAGCGGTTACGGGGACCGCTTCCTGGGCCCCGGGCTCAAGTACGGCGGCGACTGGACGGCCCGCTTCGACTTCATGAGCCTCGGACTCGCGCTGGTCCTCGGGACGGCCGGGCTGCCGCACATCCTGTCGCGCTTCTACACCGTGCCGACGGCGCGGGCCGCCCGCCGGTCGGTGGTGTGGGCGATCGGGCTGATCGGCGGCTTCTACCTGATGACCATCGTGCTGGGCTTCGGGGCGGCGGCGCTGCTCGGGCCGGAGCAGGTCAAGGCCTCCAACGCCTCGGGGAACACGGCGGTTCCGCTGCTCGCGGCGTTCCTGGGCGGAGGGGCCGAATCCACCGGCGGCGCGGTGCTGTTCGCCTTCGTGGCCGCCATCGCCTTCGCCACGATCCTCGCGGTGGTCGCGGGGATCACCCTGGCCTCCTCGGCCTCCGTCGCGCACGACCTGTACGCCTCGCTGAAGCGCCGTCACGCCCGGCAGCGCAGCGAGGTGACGGTGGCCCGGGTGGCCGCCGTCGGGATCGGGGCGGTGGCGATCGCGCTGGGACTGCTCGCGCAGGACCTCAACGTGGCGTTCCTGGTGGGGCTGGCCTTCGCGGTGGCGGCCTCGGCGAACCTGCCGGTGCTGCTGTACTCGCTGTTCTGGCGCGGCTTCACCACGCGGGGGGCCGTCTGGTCGGTGTACGGGGGCCTGGTCCCCGCGGTGCTGCTGGTCGTGCTCTCGCCGGTGGTCTCCGGAAGCCCCGAATCGCTGTTCCCGGGCGTGGACTTCCAGTACTTCCCGCTCCAGAACCCGGGCCTCGTGTCGATCCCGCTGGGCTTCCTGGCGGGCTGGCTGGGCACGGTCACCTCGGCGGAGGAGCCGGACGAGCGGCGGCACGCGGAGACGGAAGTCCGCTCCCTGACCGGCGCCGGGGCGGTCTAGGCCGGCTCGCCGGCGTCAGCTCGCCGGCGTCAGCTCGCAGGGGGCCGGGGAGCGGGCCCGGTGGCGGGGGGCTGCCAGGAGTAGCGGTGTTCCGGGCGGCCCGTCTCGCCGTAGCGCAGGGCCAGGGTGACGCGGCCGGAGCGGTCGAGGAGCTTGAGGTAGCGCTGGGCGGTCTGGCGGCTGATGCCCGCGAGGTCGGCGATCTGCTGGGTGGAGAGCGGGCCTTCGGCGGTGCGCAGGATCCGGCGGACCAGCTCGGCGGTGGTGGGGGAGTGGCCCTTGGGGAGGTCGTTGGGGGCGCCGGCCGCGGCGAGGGCGCCGAAGATCCGGTCGACCTCCGCCTGTTCGGCCTCGCCGCCCGTGTCCAGGGTGCGGCGCAGGGCCCCGTAGGCCTCCAGGCGGGTGCGCAGGCCGGCGAAGGTGAAGGGCTTGACCAGGTACTGGAGGGCGCCGAGGCGCATCGCGGCCTGGACGGTGGCCAGGTCGCGGGCGGCCGTCACCATGATGACGTCGGTGTGTTGGCCGCGTTCGCGCAGGCGCCGGACCAGGTCCAGGCCGTTCTCGTCCGGGAGGTAGTGGTCGAGGAGGATCAGGTCCACCGGGCGGGAGTCGAGGAGCGCCAGGGCCTGCGCCGCCGAATGGGCCCGGGCCGCCACGCGGAAGCCGGGAACCTTCGCCACATAGGCCGCGTTGATCCGGGCAACACGCATGTCGTCGTCGACGACCAATACGTCGAAGTCGCCGGGCTCACCGCGGTCGGCGCCGCCACCGGACACGCCGGGGATCCCGTCCGGGGTCGCGCTCATCGCAGGGCCTCCGGGAGTACGACGGAGAATTCCGCCCCTCCGTCCGCTGTCTCGCCGGCCCGGACCGTGCCGCCCTGCCGCTCGGCCAGGCGCCGCACCAGCGCGAGACCGAGCCCGCGCTCGCGGTGGGCCCGGGGCTGCTTGGTCGACCAGCCTTCGGTGAAGATCTCCTCGCGGCGCGCCGCCGGGACGCCGGGGCCGCTGTCGCGGACCAGCAGGACGGCCGTGCGGCCCTCCGCCCGGATGTCGACCTCCACCAGAGGCGCGAGCGAGCCCGCCGCCGCGTCCAGCGCGTTGTCGACCAGGTTGCCGACGATGGTGACCAGCCCGCCCGGGTCGACGAGGCGGTCGGGCAGCAGGGCGCGGTCGGCCAGGCGCAGCGGGACGCCGCGCTCGGCGGCGACGGTGGCCTTGCCGACGAGCAGCGCGGCGAGCAGCGGGTCGTGGATCTTCTCGGTGACCTGCTCCGCCGTGCTGCGGTGCACGCCGACGACCTCCGTCACGAACTCCACGGCCTCCTCGTACAGGCCCAGTTCGAGCAGGCCGAGGAGGGTGTGGAGCCGGTTGGCGTGTTCGTGGTCCTGTGCGCGCAGGGCGTCGATCAGGCCTTTGGTGGAGTCGAGCTCGCGGCCCAGGTGCTCCAGCTCGGTGCGGTCGCGCAGGGTGGCCACGGCTCCGCCGTCCTCGGTGGGCATCCGGTTGGCGACCAGCACCCGCGGGCCCTGGACGGTGAGCAGGTCGTGGCCGGTGACGCGGCCGGCCAGGACGTCGGTGGTGCGGCCCGCGCCGAGTACGTCGTCCAGAGCGCGCCCGGCGACCGCGCCGGCGGAGTCGGGCGCGAGGCCCAGCAGTCGGGCCGCCTCGTCGTTGACCAGCCGGACCCGGCCTTCCCGGTCGAGGGCGATCACGCCTTCGCGGATGGAGTGCAGCATGGCCTCGCGCTCGGCGAGCAGGCCCGCGATATCGGAGAAGGCCAGGTCCCGGGTCTGCCGCTGGATCCGGCGGGAGAGCAGGTAGGCGGCGAGGGCCCCGGCCGCCAGGGCGCCGCCCGCGTACGCGAGGAGGCCCGGGATGGCGCCGAGCAGGCGGCCCTGGACGCTGTCGTAGGCGATGCCGACCGAGACGGCGCCGACGATCTCGCCGTCGGCGGCGAGCAGCGGGACCTTGCCGCGTGCGGAGCGGCCCAGGGTGCCCTCGTCGATCTCCATGACCTCGCGGCCCGCCAGGGCGTCACCGGGGTCGGTGGAGACGGGCCGGCCGATCCGGTCGGGGCTCGGGTGCGAGCGGCGGATTCCGGCCAGGTCCATGACGACCACGTACTCGGCGCCGGTGGCTCGACGGAGCCGCTCGGCGGAGGCCTGCACGGGGCCGTCCGCAGCCGGCCCCGATGCGAGGAGGCCGGCGGCCAGTGCCGGATCGGCCGCCGCGCTCTGGGCGATGGCCAGTGCGCGCCGCATGGCCTGGTCGTCGAGCTGCGCGCTCAGCGGGGCCAGGAACAGTCCGGTGGCCAGGGCGAGGACCCCGGCGGCGATGGCCAGCTGGGTCAGCAGGATCTGGGAGACGGCCCGTCTGGGCAGCCCGAGGCGCCGAGCGCTCATGTGGGGGAACCGCATGCCTAGGAACCCTAGAGGGTGTCGTGCCGGTCAGGGCGGGCCCGTAAGCGGAATTCTTCTCACTCACGCAAATGGCTTGCGTTATTTGCGCCCAGCTTGCGCAAGTGATGACGGCATAAAAGTGCGGTCAGAGTTGTAGACGACTCGCCAATGCTCTGCAACTCTCGCACGGCAGACCGCAAATTCCTATCTCCCATGGTTCAGAAAGCTCATGTCGAGGGACGAGGACATATGAGAAGGCACAACTGGAGATGGCGGGCCCTGGCCGCCTTGATCAGCACGGCCCTGCTGATGCTGGGCTGGCCCGCTCTCACCGCCGTGGCCGCCGGCGGACCGAGCATCTCGGCGGGCCGCCCCGCCGGCGCGAGCAGTACGAACGGCGGCTACACGGCCGCCAACGTCACCGACGGGAACCAGTCCTCGTACTGGGAGAGCGCCGGCTCGACCTTCCCGCAATGGGTGCAGACCGACCTCGGGGCCACCACCCGGATCGACCAGGTCGTGCTCAAGCTCCCCGCGGGCTGGGAGAGCCGCAACCAGACCCTGTCCGTCCAGGGCAGCGCCGACGGCACCAGCTACAGCACCCTGGTGAGCTCGGCGACGTACACCTTCGGCCAGGGCGGGGGGAACACCGTCGCCATCGGCTTCCCCGCCACCCAGACCCGGTACGTGCGGATCGACATCACCGCCAACACCGGCTGGCAGGCCGCCCAGCTCTCCGAGCTGGAGGTCCGCGCCCCCGGCGAGTCCGGGACCAACCTGGCGCTCGGCAAGACGCTGACCGCCAGCACCAGCACCCAGTCCTACGTCGCGGGCAACGCCAACGACGGAAACACGGCCAGCTACTGGGAGAGCGTCAACAACGCCATGCCCCAGTGGCTCCAGGCCGACCTCGGCTCCTCCGTCCGCGTGGACAAGGTGGTCCTCAAGCTGCCCGAGAACTGGGGCGCCCGCACCCAGACCCTCAAGATCCAGGGCAGTGCCAACGGCACGGACTACACGGACCTGACCGCCTCCAAGGCCTACGACTTCAACGCCGCCGGCGCGAACGCGGTGACGATCGCCTTCGACGCCACCACCACCCGCCACGTGCGCGTGTGGATATCGCTCAACTCCGTCCAGCCCGGCGGGCAGCTGTCCGAGCTGGAGATCTACGGACCGACGACCGGGGACACCCAGGCCCCGACCGCCCCGACCGCACTCGCCTACAGCGAGCCCGCCACCGGGCAGATCAAGCTCACCTGGAACGCCTCCACCGACAACACCGGCGTCACCGGCTACGACGTCTACGCCAACAACCAGCTGCGCACCAGCGTCGCCGGCAACGCCACCACCTACACCGACACCCAGCCGGCCTCCGCGAGCGTGACGTACCACGTCCGGGCCAAGGACGCGGCCGGCAACCAGTCGGCGAACAGCAACAGCGTCACCCGCGCCGGCGAGACCGGTGACACCCAGGCCCCGACGGTGCCGGGCTCCCTGGCCTTCACCGAGCCGGCGTCCGGCCAGATCAAGCTCACCTGGCAGGCCTCCACCGACAACGTCGGCGTCACCGGCTACGAGGTGTTCGCCAACAACGTGCCGGTCGCCACGGTCGCGGGCAACGCCACCACCCACACCGACACCCAGCCGGCCACCGCCACCGTGAGCTACTTCGTCCGGGCCAAGGACGCAGCGGGCAACCGGTCCGGGGACAGCAACTCCGTCACCCGCAACGGCAGCGGAGGCGGCGGCTCCAACCTGGCCGTCGGCAGGCCCATCAGCGGTTCCTCCGTGATCCACACCTTCGTCGCGGAGAACGCCAACGACAACAGCACCAGCACCTACTGGGAGGGCGCCGGCGGCGCCTACCCGAGCACCCTGACGGTCGCGCTCGGCTCCAACGCCGACGTGGACCGCCTGGTCCTCAAGCTGAACCCGGACAGCAGCTGGGGCACCCGCACCCAGAACATCCAGGTCCTCGGCCGCGAGCAGGGCGCCCCTGGCGTCACCAGTCTGGTCGCCGCCAAGGACTACGTGTTCAACCCGGCCGCCGGCTCGAACACCGTCACCATCCCGCTGAACGCCCGCGTCGCGGACGTGCAGCTGCGCTTCACGTCCAACACCGGCTCCTCCAACGGCCAGATCGCCGAGTTCCAGGTCATCGGCGTCCCGGCGCCCAACCCGGACCTCCAGGTCACGGCCCTCGGCGCGAGCCCGGCGGCCCCCGTCGAATCGGACTCCGTCACGCTGTCCGCCACCGTCAAGAACACCGGCCCGGCCCCGGCGGCCGCGACCGCCGTCTCCTTCCAGCTCGGCGGCTCCAAGGTCGCCACCGCCGGCGTGCCGGCCCTGGCCGCGGGCGCCACGGCGACCGTCACGGCCGGCATCGGCCCGCGCGACGCGGGCACGTACCCGCTGAGCGCGGTCGTCGACGAGGCGAACGCGGTGGTCGAGCAGAACGAGACGAACAACAGCCTCACCGGCCCGCCGCTCGTCATCCGGCCGGTCGACAGCTCGGACCTGGTGGCCTCGGCCGTCACCTGGTCGCCGAGCGCCCCGTCCGCGGGCCAGACGGTCGACTTCTCCGTCACCGTCAAGAACCAGGGCACCGTGGCCGCCGCCGCGGGCACGCACCACGTCACCCTCACCCTGCAGGACGCGGGCGGCGCCACCGTCCGCACGCTGGCCGGCTCCTTCAGCGGCGCGCTCGCGGCCGGAGCCACCACGGCCCCCATCCCGCTCGGCAACTGGACGGCCGCCAACGGCAAGTACACCGTCAAGGTGGTCCTCGCCGACGACGCCAACGAACTGCCGGTCAAGCGCGGCAACAACACCTCCACCAAGCCCTTCTTCGTCGGCCGCGGGGCGAACATGCCCTTCGACACGTACGAGGCGGAGGACGGCGTGGTCGGCGGCGGGGCCAACGTCGTCGGCCCCAACCGCACCGTCGGCGACATCGCCGGCGAGGCCTCGGGCCGCAAGGCCGTGAACCTCGACGCGACCGGCGAGTACGTCGAGTTCACCACCCGCGCCGCCACCAACACCCTGGTCACCCGCTTCTCCATCCCGGACGCCCCGGGCGGCGGCGGCATCGACTCCACCATCAACGTCTATGTCAACGGCGTCCTCAAGAAGGCCCTGCCGCTGACCTCCAAGTACGCCTGGCTCTACGGCGCTGAGGCCGGTCCCGGCAACGCGCCGAGCGCGGGCGCGCCGCGGCACATCTACGACGAGGCCAACATCCTCCTCGGCGAGACCGTCCCGCAGGGCAGCAAGATCCGCCTCCAGAAGGACGCGGCCAACACCTCCACCTACGCGATCGACTTCGTGAGCCTGGAGCAGGCCACGGTCATCCCCAACCCCGACCCGGCGACCTACACCGTGCCCGCCGGCTTCACCCACCAGGACGTGCAGAACGCCCTGGACAAGGTCCGCATGGACACCACGGGCAAGCTCGTCGGCGTCTACCTGCCGCCGGGCGACTACCAGACGGCGAGCAAGTTCCAGGTGTACGGCAAGGCCGTGCAGGTCGTCGGCGCCGGACCGTGGTTCACCCGCTTCCACGCCCCGGCAACGCAGGACAACACCGACAACGGCTGGCGCGCGGAGGGCACCGCGAAGGGCTCGTCCTTCTCGGGCTTCGCCTACTTCGGCAACTACACCTCGCGCATCGACGGTCCCGGCAAGGTCTTCGACTTCTCCAACGTGACCGACATGACCATCGACAACATCTGGAACGAACACCAGGTGTGCCTCTACTGGGGCGCCAACACCGACCGGATCACGATCAAGAACTCGCGGATCCGCGACACCTTCGCCGACGGCATCAACATGACCAACGGCAGCACGGACAACCTCGTGACCAACATCGAGGCGCGCTCCACGGGTGACGACAGCTTCGCGCTGTTCTCCGCCATCGACGCGGGCGGCGCGGACATGAAGAACAACGTCTACGAGAACCTGAGCGCGATCCTGACCTGGCGCGCGGCCGGTGTGGCCGTCTACGGCGGCTTCAACAACACCTTCCGCAACATCTACATCGCCGACATCCTCGTCTACTCGGGCATCACGATCAGCTCGCTGGACTTCGGGTACCCGATGAACGGGTTCGGGACCGACCCGACGACCTTCGAGAACATCTCGATCGTCCGGTCCGGCGGCCACTTCTGGGGAGCCCAGACCTTCCCCGGAATCTGGATCTTCTCGGCTTCCAAGGTGTTCCAGGGAATCCGGATCAACAACGTCGACATCATCGATCCGACGTACAGCGGAATCATGTTCCAGACGCAGTACATCGGAGGGCAGCCCGTCAATCCCATCAAGGACACCATTCTGAAGGACATCACCATCACCGGGGCCAAGAAGAGCGGCGACGCCTTCGACGCCAAGTCCGGGTTCGGCCTCTGGGCCAACGAGATGCCCGAGGCGGGACAGGGGCCGGCCGTGGGTGAGGTCACCATCCAGAACCTGAGGATGGGCGACAACGCCGTGGACGTGCGCAACACGACCTCGACGTTCAAGATCAACCAACTGCCGTAGCGGGCGGCCCGTCAAGGGTCTGACCCGGAGCCCGACCAAGAGAGCGGCGGGGCACCCCCTCGGGGTGCCCCGCCGCTGCTCGGCGTGATCGCGCAGCCACCCGGGCGCAGGGGGTTCCGTACCGGATTCCGATGGGCCAAACTGGCCGTAATCGAACTGCAAGGAACTTGCATTGTTTGCGCTACTCTTGCGCTCATGACGCGACGACTTGCTCAAGTAGCGAAGAAGGTGGGGGTCAGCGAGGCAACGGTCAGCCGGGTGCTCAACGGCAAGCCGGGCGTCTCGGAGACGACCCGCCAGTCCGTGCTCACGGCCCTCGACGTCCTCGGCTACGAGCGCCCCACCCAGCTGCGCGGCGAGCGCGCCCGGCTGGTCGGCCTGGTACTCCCGGAACTGCAGAACCCCATCTTCCCGGCCTTCGCCGAGGTCATCGGCGGGGCGCTCGCCCAGCAGGGGCTGACCCCGGTGCTCTGCACGCAGACCACCGGCGGGGTGTCCGAGGCCGACTACGTCGAGCTCCTGCTCCAACAGCAGGTGTCCGGCGTCGTCTTCGCGGGCGGACTGTTCGCCCAGGCCGACGCCCCGCACGAGCACTACCGGCTGCTCCACGACCGCAAGGTCCCGGTGGTGCTCATCAACGCCTCGATAGAGGACCTCGGCTTCCCGTGCGTGTCCTGCGACGACGCCGTCGCGGTCGAGCAGGCCTGGCGCCACTTGGCCTCGCTCGGGCACGAACGCATCGGCCTGGTGCTGGGTCCGCCCGACCATATCCCCTCGCTGCGCAAGCTGGTGGCCGCCCAGACGGTGGCCGCGGCGGCCGGCTCCGAGCTGCCCGCCGAGCACGTGGAACGGGCGCTGTTCTCCCTGGAGGGCGGCCACGCGGCCACCTCCAGGCTGCTGGACCGGGGGGTGACGGGCATCATCTGCGCGAGCGACCCGCTGGCCCTGGGGGCCATCAGGGCCGCCCGCCGCCGGGGTCTGAACGTGCCGGGAGAGGTCTCCGTCGTCGGCTACGACGACTCGGCCTTCATGAACTGCACCGAACCCCCGCTGACCACCGTCAGGCAGCCCATCGAAGCCATGGGCAGGGCCGCCGTGGAGCTGCTCACCGCGCAGATCCAGGGGCACGCCGTGCAGCCCGGCGAGCTGCTCTTCGAGCCGGAGCTCGTGGTGCGCGGCTCCACGGCGCAGGTCCCGCGCCCCCGGCCCGCGTAACACCCCGCTCCGCTCCGCCCCTCGAACTCAGGGCCCCGCAACGTCTGCTGACGTTTCGGGGCCCTGTTTTGCGTTCTCTGTCCGACCTGTCCGTCGCGCAACTGCCAAGGTCTTGCGAAATCTGCGCGAGATATTGCGTTCATCTGTCGGTGGTGGTTGAGTGTGCCGCGCTCGCCCCCACACTCGCCCCACGCCTCCTGCTTGATGCTCGAAGGGGACCACCGATGAGAACCAACATCCGCCGCACCACCGCGGCCGCCCTCGTCTCGGCGCTCGCCGTCACGGCCCTCGCGGCCTGCGGTACGAGTAGCGGTGGCGACGAGGAGAAGAACCAGCCGACCGGCGGTTCCGCGGACGCCGCCGCGCCGCTCGACCCGAAGACCAAGGTCACCATCTCCATCGACTGCATGCCGCCCGCGGCGAAGGCGCCCGAGCTCAAGCAGTGGAAGGAGGACGTGGCGGCGTTCAACAAGCTCTACCCGAACGTCACGATCGAAGGCCGCTCCACCCCCGGCCAGTGTCTGGAGCCCCCGCGCTTCACGGCGATGCTCAAGGCCAAGTCGCAGCCCGACGTGTTCTACGCCTACTTCACCGACCTCAAGCAGGTCCTGGACAACGACGGGGCCGAGGACATCTCGGCGTACGTCACGCCCAAGTCGGTCCCCGCCTTCGACGACGTCGACAAGAACGTCGTCAACACCCTGAAGGCGGACGGCAAGCTCTACGCCCTGCCCACCAGCAACTACACGATGGGCCTGCTGATCAACCGCAAGCTCTTCCAGCAGGCGGGGCTCAACCCCGACCAGCCGCCCCGCACCTGGGACGAGGTCCGCGCGGCCGCCAAGAAGATCGCGGCACTCGGCAACGGCACCTCCGGCTACGGCGAGTACAGCGTCGAGAACACCGGCGGCTGGCACTTCACCGCCGCGATGTACGGCATGGGCGGCGACATCGTCGGCGCCGACGGCAAGGCGGCCTTCAACAACCCGACCGGCAAGCAGGTCGTCGACAACCTCCGCGCCATGCGCTGGGAGGACGACAGCATGGGCAAGACCCAGCTGCTCAAGTGGGGCGACCTGCAGAAGCAGATGGCCTCGGACAAGCTCGGCATGTTCCTCGCCGCGCCCGACGACATCAGCTACATGGTCCAGCAGCTCTCCGCCAAGTACGAGAACTTCGGCATGGGCCCCATTCCCGGCGGCGCCGCGACGCTCGCCGGCGGCAACGGCTACATGATCAAGAAGGGCAGCTCGCCCGACAAGGTCAAGGCCGCCATCGCCTGGCTGAACTTCAAGACGCTCTCGGTCGGCAAGGGCCAGTTCCAGTACGACCGCAACAAGACCGACGGCCTGCCGGTCGGACTTCCGCAGCCCGCCTTCTTCACCGGCGCCAGCAAGGCCAAGGACGACGAGCTCAAGGCCGCCAACGCCACCATGCCCGTCGTCAACTTCAAGCCGTTCCTGGACAACCCGGTGCCCGGCAAGGCCGAGCCGGTGAAGGCCCAGGAGGTCTACAAGGTCCTCGACAAGGTGATGTCGGGCGTCCTGACGAACAAGGACGCCGACTCGGCGCAGCTCCTCGCGGAGGCCGAGAAGGCCGTCAACCAGGTGCTGGCCAACCAGTAGCCGGACCGGCCGGGGAGGTCCGGGCGCGGCCTCCCCGGCCCGGACCCGCCCCCGCACCCCCGCATATCGATGGCGACGACCCACCAAGGAGCGAGCGGCGATGTCGGCTCCCACCCTGTCCGGTAACTCCCGCGAGGAATTCGCCCGGGCGTTCAAGCGGAACCTCTCGGCCCACGGCTTTCTGATCGGCGCCGTCCTCTGCTTCTCCTTCTTCTCCTGGTACCCGATGGTCCGGGAGTTCCTGCTGGCCTTCCAGAAGACCGAGGGCGGCACCGTCCGCTGGGTCGGCTGGGACAATTTCCGCTACGTCTTCAACGACCCGGCCTTCTGGCAGGCCTGGCGCAACACCCTGCTCTTCACCGGGCTCGCGCTGATCCTCGGCTTCGTCGTCCCGTTCGTCGTCTCGGTCGTGCTCAACGAATTCCGGCACGCGCAGGGATACTTGCGGCTGCTGGTCTACCTGCCGGTGATGATGCCGCCGGTGGCCTCGATCCTGCTCTTCAAGTACTTCTACGATCCCGGCTACGGCATCTTCAACAAGATCCTGGAATTCCTGCACCTGCCGGCGCAAGACTGGCTGCAATCCACCGATACCGCGATGCTCTCCGTCGTCATCGCTTCCACGTGGATGAACATGGGCGGCGCGACCCTGATCTACCTGGCCGCCCTCCAGG
The DNA here is from genome assembly GCF_003287915.1 of Streptomyces sp. ICC4. Taxonomy (NCBI): domain Bacteria; kingdom Bacillati; phylum Actinomycetota; class Actinomycetes; order Kitasatosporales; family Streptomycetaceae; genus Streptomyces; species Streptomyces sp. ICC4. The sequence continues at coordinate 3,443,135 of NZ_CP030286.1, forward strand.
GAGTCCCCGGCGAGCTCTACGAGGCGGCCGAGCTCGACGGGGCCGGGGTGCTGCGCAAGATCTGGCACGTCACGATCCCGCAGACCAAGCTCATCCTCTCGCTGATGCTGCTCATGCAGATCATCGCCACGATGCAGGTGTTCGTCGAACCCTTCATGCTGACCGGCGGCGCCGGCCCCGAGGGATCGACCACCACCGTCGTCGTCCTCATCTATCAGTACGCCTTCAGCTTCAACCAGTACGGCGGCGCCGCGGCCCTGGGCCTGTGCCTGCTCGTCCTGCTCGCCGGCTTCTCCGCCGTGTACGTCCGGCTGAGCCGCGACAACGAGAACTGACGGGAGCACTCACATGGCAGAGCGCACGCTGATATCACCGGCCCAACTCGGCCGCACCCGGGGCAAGGTCCTCTACTGGACCGCCCTCGCCGTGGTGCTCATCGGCTTCACGGTCGTCTTCCTCGGGCCCCTCTACTGGATGGTCGTCAACGGCCTCAAGAGCACCCAGGAGTTCACCCAGGTCCCGCCGACCCTGGTGCCGGACTCCCTGCACCCCGAGAACTACTCGGCGGCCTGGCGGGTCATGGACCTCGCCAAGCTGCTGTTCAACACCCTCTACTACGCCTTCGGGGCCCTGGCCTTCCAACTCGTCCTCGACGTCGCCGCCGCGTACTCGCTGTCCAAGCTCCGGCCCGTCTTCGGCAAGGTCGTGCTCGGGATGATGCTGGCGACCTTGATGATCCCGGCCACCGTCCTGGTCGTACCGCAGTACCTCACGGTCCTGGACATGCCGATCATCGAGCGGAACCTGCTCAACACGCCCTGGGTGATCTGGCTGCCCTCGGTCACGAACGCCTTCAACATCTTCCTGTTGAAACGATTCTTCGACTCCATCCCCGGCGAGATCCTCGATGCCGCCGCCATAGACGGGGCCTCCGCCCTGCGCACCCTGCGCTCCGTGGTCCTGCCGATGTCCCGGCCCGTCCTCGGCGTCGTGTCGATCTTCGCCATCGTAGGGGTCTGGAAAGACTTCCTCTGGCCCATGCTGACCCTCCCCGACCCGGCCCTGCAGACGCTCAACGTCGGCATCTACTCACTGGCCAGGGGGGTACCCGAGAACCATCTCGTCGCCGCGCTCGCGATGGCCTCGGCGCCCACGCTCATCATCTTCCTGATCTTCCAGCGCAACATCATGAGCGGCCTGACGGCAGGCTCCCTCAAGGGGTGACCACCACCCCGAACCGCCGCCCTGCCCGGCCGCCCCCTGCGAAAAGAACGCCGTGAAAGGACCCCTCCGTGGCTGACTTTCCCCTGCCCGAAAACGCCGCCGACTGGTGGCGCTCGGCCGCCATCTACCAGGTGTACGTACGGAGCTTCGCCGACGGCGACGGGGACGGCACCGGTGACCTCGCGGGCGTCCGGGCCCGGCTCCCCTATCTTTCCGAACTCGGCGTGGACGCCCTCTGGTTCACCCCCTGGTACCTCTCCCCGCTCGCCGACGGCGGCTACGACGTCGCCGACTACCGCGCCATCGACCCCGCCTTCGGCACCCTGGCCGAAGCGGAGAAGCTCATCGCCGAGGCCCGCGAGCTGGGCATCCGCACCATTGTCGACATCGTCCCGAACCACGTGTCCGACCAGCACGCCTGGTTCAAGGCCGCCCTCGCCGCCGGCCCCGGCAGCCCGGAGCGCGAGCTCTTCCACTTCCGGCCCGGCCGCGGCGAGCACGGAGAACTGCCGCCCGGCGACTGGCCCTCGCAGTTCAACGGCGCCGCCACTTGGACGCAGGTACCGGACGGGGAGTGGTACCTGCACCTGTTCACGCCGCAGCAGCCCGACCTCAACTGGGACCACCCCGCCGTACGCCGGGAGCACGAGGAAGTCCTGCGGTTCTGGTTCGAGCGCGGCGTGTCCGGCGTACGGATCGACTCCGCGGCCCTGCTCGCCAAGGACCCCGCCCTGCCCGACCTGGCCGGCCGCTCGCCCGAACCCTGGCCCGGCGAGGTCCACCCCTACATCGACCGGGACGACCTGCACACCGTCTACCGCTCCTGGCGCGCCATCGCAGACGAGTACGGGGCCATCTTCGTCGGCGAGGTCTGGCTGCCGGACTCCGAGCGCTTCGCCCGCTACCTGCGCCCCGACGAGCTGCACACCGCCTTCAACTTCTCCTTCCTCAGCTGCCCCTGGGACGCGGACCGGCTGCGCACCTCCATCGAGGAGACCCTCGCCGAGCACGCGCCCGTCGGCGCCCCGGCCACCTGGGTGCTGTGCAACCACGACGTGACCCGTACGGTCACCCGTTACGGGCGCGCCGACACCGGTTTCGACTTCGCCGCCAAGGCCTTCGGGACGCCGACCGACCCGGCGCTCGGCACCCGGCGGGCCCGCGCCGCGGCCCTGCTGACCCTCGCCCTGCCCGGAGCCGTGTACGTCTACCAGGGCGAGGAGTTGGGGCTGCCGGAAGCCGACGTACCGCGCGGCCGCATCCAGGACCCCATGCACTTCCGCTCCGGCGGCACCGACCCCGGCCGGGACGGCTGCCGGGTCCCGCTGCCCTGGAGCGCGGAGCCGTGGAACGACCCGTGGCTGCCCCAGCCCGCGGACTGGCCGGCGTACGCCGCGGACCGGCAGGCCGGCGACCCGGACTCGATGCTCACCCTCTACCGGACGGCCCTCGGGCTGCGCCGCGCCGCCTCCGGCTTCGGCGGCGGATCGCTGGAGTGGCTGCAGGCGCCGCCCGGGGTGCTGGCCTTCACCCGCCCTGACGGGCTGGTCTGCCTGGCCAACCTGTCGTCCGAGCCGGTCCCGCTGCCGGCCCACACGAGCCTCCTGCTGAGCAGTTCCGCCCTGGACGGCGGCGGGCTGCTTCCGCAGGACACGGCGGTCTGGCTGCGGACCTGACGCCGCGGCCAGACCGCCGGAACCCCCTCCGGACACCCCCGCCCGTCACGGCATCGGCTGTGGCGGGCGGGGGCCTTGGTACTGCCCGCTCGGCCGCATCCGCAGCGGGCGCTCCTGGTACTCCTCCATGGCGTGCGCGATCCAGCCGGCCGTGCGGGCCACCGCGAACACGGTCTCCCCGGCCTCCGCCGCCATCGCGCAGGACACCGTCAGCACCGCCAGCGCGAGGTCCACATTGGGGTGGAGCCCGCCGCCGTGCCGGGCCGTCACGGCGGCCACCCCGCGGGCCGCGCCGAGCGCCGGACCGGCCTGCGGCAGCCCCTCCAGCCGGGCGAACAAGGCCGTCGCCCGGGGGTCCTCGCCCTGGTACAGCCGGTGCCCGAGCCCGGGCACCCGGCGACCGGCCCGCAGGTACTCGGCCACCACCGGCGCCGCGCCGCCGCGTTCGAGGACTTCGACCAGCATCCGGTGCGCGAGCCGCCCGGCCGATCCGTGCAGGGGGCCTTCGAGCGCGCCGAGCCCGGCCGAGACCGCCGCGTACGGATGCGCGCGCGCCGACGCGGCCACCCGCACGGCCAGCGTGGAGGCGGCCAGATCGTGGTCCGTGAGCAGGGCCAGCGCCAGGTCCAGCACGGCCAGCGCATCCGGATCCGGTTCCAGGGCCGAGAGCCGGGGCCACAGCTGCCGGGCGAGCCGGCCGTCCCCGGCCCACTGGGCCGGGCCCACCTCGGGCAGGGCGCCGACCAGGGTGGGGATCAGGGAGCGCGCGGAGCCCAGTACGGATGCCTCGGACAGGTCGAAACGCAGCGGGTCCGCGACCGCCGCGGCCGCCACGGCCACGCGCAGCCGGTCGACCGGACCGCTGTGCTCCGGCAGCGAGGCGACCGCCCGCCGGGCCGCGGCGAGGGCCTCCGGAGGAGCGGTGAACCGGGCCCCGCGCAGCAGGGTCCCCGTCCACAGCCACTCGGCGACCTCCTCGTAGCGGTAGCGCGAGGCCAGCTCCACAGCGTCGACGCCCCGGAAGTAGTACCGGTCGGGCTCGATGAGCGTGAGCGCGGTGCGCACGGAGAGCTCCCCGGCGCTGCCGGAGGGCACCGCCGCTTCGCGCCGGCTGCGCAGGGCCAGGGCCTCCACTTCGCGGGCGTCGAAGCTGCTGCCGCGCCCGACCGGATCGCGACGGCTGGTGAGCTGGCCGCGGCTGACGTACGCGTACACGGTCGCGGGTTTCACGCCCAGCAGCCGGGCCGCCTCGCGGGTGCCGATCCTTCGCTCCCCGGACTCCTCGTTCATGACGTCACCCTACATAGATTGATTGAATCAATATTGACAGTGATTCACTCCATCATCGATGGTCGATCCATGGACACCATCGACGCACCCGCCGCATCGCCCGCATCCGCCGCCGTCGAAAGCCCGCGCGGCCTCGCCGGAGTCGTGGTCACCGAGACCCGGCTCGGTGACGTCCGGGGCCGCGAGGGCTTCTATCACTACCGCCAGTACTCGGCCGTCGAGCTCGCCGGGAGCCGCACCTTCGAGGACGTGTGGCACCTGATGTTCCACGGCTCCCTGCCGGCCGGAGTCGCCGAACGCGCCGCCTTCGCCGCCGAGATCGCCCCGCTGCGCAGGCTCCCCGCCGAGGTACGGGACGCCCTGCCCGCCCTGGCCCACGCCACCGCCGCCTCCGGCCCGCTCGCCGGGCTGCGCACGGCGCTCTCCCTGCTCGGCGCCTCCGCCGGCTTCCGCCCGGTCTACGACCTCACCCCCGAACGCCGGGCCGCCGACGCGATGGCCGCCTGCGCCGCCGTACCTACCCTGCTCACCGCCCTGCACCGGCTCGGCCGGGGCCTGGAGCCCGTGGAACCGCGCGAGGACCTCCCGTACGCCGCCAATTACCTGTACATGCTGACCGGGCAGGAGCCCGACCCGGTCAGGGCCCGCGCGATCGAGCAGTACCTGATCTCCACGGTCGACCACGGCTTCAACGCCTCCACCTTCACCGCCCGCGTGATCGCCTCGACGGGCGCCGACGTCGCCGCCTGCCTCACCGGGGCGATCGGCGCGCTCTCTGGCCCACTGCACGGGGGCGCCCCCAGCCGCGCCCTGGACACGCTCGACGCCATCGGCACGGCGGACCGGATCGACCCGTGGATCCGCGAACGGGTGCTCGCCGGAGACCGGATCATGGGCTTCGGACACCCCGTCTACCGCACCGAGGACCCGCGCTCGCGGATGCTGCGCGAGATCGCCCGCGGGTTCGGCGGCCCGCTCGTGGACTTCGCCGTGGAGGTCGAGCGGCACGTCGAGGCGATCCTCGCCGAGCTCAAGCCGGGCCGGGAGCTGCACGCCAACGTGGAGTTCTACGCCGGGGTGGTCATGGAGCTGTGCGGGCTGCCGCGCGAGATGTTCACGCCGACCTTCTGCGCGGCCCGCGTGGTCGGCTGGAGCGCGAACGTCCTCGAACAGGCCACCGACCCCAAGATCATCCGTCCGGCCGCCCGCTACACCGGCCCCACCCCGCCCCAGCCGGTACCCGCCCTCGGGTGACTACGATCGACCGGGTGAACAGCATCCCTGTGGTCGTCCTCGCAGGATTCCTCGGCTCCGGGAAGACGACCGTCCTCAACCACCTCCTCGGGAACCGGGGAGGCACCCGGATCGGGGTCGTCGTCAACGACTTCGGCTCCATCGAGGTCGACGCGATGTCCGTGGCCGGCCAGGTCGGAGACTCGATGGTCTCCCTCGGCGGCGGCTGCCTGTGCTGCGCGGTGGACGGCAGCGAGCTGGACGCGTACCTGGAGAAGCTCGCCGACCCCGTCCACCGCATCGACGTGATCGTCATCGAGGCGAGCGGGCTGGCGGAGCCGCAGGAGATGGTCCGGATGCTCGTCGCCAACGAGAACCCGGCCGTCCGCTACGGCGGCATGGTGCAGATCGTCGACGCCGCCGAGTTCGGCGCGACCCGGGCCCGGCACCCCGAGACCGACCGGCACCTGGCGGTCGCGGACCTGGTGGTGCTCAACAAGACCGACCGCGTCGACGCCGCGGCACGGGCCGGGATCGAGGACGAGCTCGCCGCGCTGTGCGCTCCCGGGATCCCGATCGTCGGAGCCGACCACGGGCGGATCGACCCGGAGCTGCTCTTCGACCGCCGCCCGTGGACCGAGACGCGCGGACAGCTGTCCTTCGAGGACCTGCTGGCCCAGACGCACGACCGCGATGATCACGCGGGCCACGTGCACACGGAGTACGAGAGCACCGAGTTCGTGTCCGAGCAGGCGCTGAGCCCGCGCCGGTTCATCGACTTCCTCGACCGCCGACCGGCCGGCCTGTACCGGATCAAGGGCTACGTGTACTTCGGCGTGCCCGGCCACGAGGAGCGCTACGAGGTCCACGCGGTCGGCCGCTTCCTGCGCTTCACCCCGCAGCCCTGGGGGCGGGGCGAACCGCGCCTGACGCAGCTCGTCCTGATCGGCTCGGGCACCGACGGCCCCGCGCTGCTCCGCGAGCTGGAGGCCTGCCGCGAAGCGGAACCGCGGCACGCCCGGCCGGAGAGCATGTGGGGCGTCCTGCGCTACGTGCACCGCCCGGCGGGGCCGGACCCGGATCCGGAGGCCGCCGACCTCGACCCTGATGCGGATTCCGACCCCGAGTACTCCTGAGGGACCCGCCGCGGGCTCAGGCGACCTCGATGCCGAAGTCGCCGAGCAGGGGCTCCAGGCCGCCCGAGTACCCCTTGCCGCCGAGGATGAAGTCCCAGTCGCCGGCGGCCCGGCGCCGGAAGGAGCCCAGCACCAGGGCGGTTTCGCCGGCGCGGCCGTCCGAGACCTCCAACTGGCCCAGTACCTCGCCATCCTGCCCCAGCAGCCGGATCCGGGCGTCGGTGAAGCCCGCCAGGTCGGCGTGCGGATCTACCTCCGGGTCGATGGCGGCCACGAGGACCAGCCGGTCCGCGGCCTGCGGCAGAGAGTCGAAGGCGACCAGCAGCGCGGCCTTGTCGGGCGCCGCGTGCGCGTGCGTCCGTACCGAACCGTCCGGGGTGCGGGGGTTGTTGAAGAACACGAAGTGTTCCTCGCTCAGCACCCGGCTGCCCTCGCAGACCAGCGCGCACACGTCCAGCGCCACCGACCCCGTCCAGGACATGCCGAGCACGTTGTGATCGGCGGGGGGCGGCTCTTCCGCCGTCCGCGGGGCCGGCACCGGGGCCGGGGCCGCGTTGGGCGCGCCCCCGCCGAGGCGTCCGCGCAACCCGTGCCGGTGCAGCAGGTCCACCAGTTCGGCACCGGGAACCAACTCCAGGGGCTTGCCGTTGGCGAAGGTGTACGACCCGGGCCCGAAGGTCGCCGTGGTGACCAGCACCCCCTTGTTCGCCCCCCGGTCCTGGACCGTGCCGTACAGGTCCCGCACGGCCGTCGGCGGGACCGTGTTCCGGTAGCGCTTGACCTGCACCACGATCCGCCCGCCCCGGATCGGGGTCGGGTCCAGCGCTTCGACGTCCACGCCGCCGTCACCCGAGCGCTGCGTGGTCACCGCCTCCATGCCCATCGCCCGGAAGAGTTCGGCCACCAGGTTCTCGAAGGCGATGGGATCCATCGCGAAGAGGTCCGGCTCCTCCTCGCCGCTGTCCGCGTGCCCGCCGTGGCCGATGACCGTGCCGACCTCGTCGGGGCGACGCCCGGGACGCACCGTGGTCAGTTGGTCCGGCTTCGCCGAGAGCTGCCCGCGCAAGCCCTCCACGAGGCAGTCCACCGCGCTGACCTGCTCCAGGCGCAGTCCCCCGAACGGGGTGCGCGCCACGGTCACCGTGGCGAGGACGAACTGAGCTTCCTGTCCCGTCACGGGATCGGGGCGGTCCACGAAGCCGTTCACCAGGACCGAATCCAGCACTCCGAACTCGTCGGCCGCGTACAGCTCGCGCAGCACCAAGAGCACGCACTGCGCCAGGAGGTCCCGGTACAGCGCCCGCCGCTCCGTCACCGGGCGGGGTTTCACCCTGTACTGGCCCGTGCTCGGCAGGTACTGGACCGACCTGGCCTCCGGCACCACCTCGTACCCGGGCAGCTCCCAGTCCAGCACGAGCTGACGCGCAACCGGGTCGTAGGCGGCCGCCACCTGCCTCGGCAGCGTCTCGGGCCAGGCCGTCGAGACGTACAGGGCGGCCGAGAAGTACTCCACCACCGCCTCGGGGTCGCCGGCGCGCAGTGCGGCGGTCAGCTCGGCGAGCCCTCCGTTGTGCGCCCGGATCCCGGCGAGCTGCTCCGCCGCCCAGACGTCGTACTGCTGCCGGTACGCGGCCAGTTGGTGCTGGCGCTGCGTCTCGGCTGCCTGCGCGGCCTGCCAGGCGGCTGCGTACCGCGCGTGCGCGTCGCGCTCCGCTTGCGCCCGCTGGCCCGAGCCGAGGGTCCAGCCGCTGCTCTGGTGCTGGAACTGCTCGATGAGCGGCAGCGCCACCGGGTGCGCGAGGTCTCCCGGGGCGAACGGTTCCAACTGCTCCGGCCGGACCATGGCCGCCGTTCGGAAGGCCGGTGCCCCGCATCCCGTGACCAACAGGACTTGGAGGGCCTCGACCTCGGCGTCGAGCTGGGCGGAACGCCGTCGCGCCTCGGCGTCGTGGTGCTGCCGGTCGGCTGCCTGCTGCTGCCGTTGGCCCCGGACCCCACCGCCTCCGTGGGGCCGCTGGAGGTGTTCCGCCTCGCGTTGGCGGACCAGCTGCATCTGCTGCGTCCGGCGCTGGGCTTCGGCCCAGTCCCTGATCGATCCGTCCGACCGACGACTCATCAGTTCTGTGTCTCCCCGCCCCACCGACAGTGCCAAGAGAGAAAACACTAGTCGCCATTCGGGTGGTACGTCCCCCGGACGTACCACCCGAATGAGCTGGAACCTCCTACAGCGCGGCTCCCGCCAGCGCCGCGACCACGGCGGGCAGCGCCGTGCCCGAGCCGTCCCGGCGCGGGTCGGCGGCGGGCAGCGCGGCCGGGGTGCCGTTCGCCGCCGACGCGCGGACCGGCGAACCGCCCGCCCAGGCCAGGAGCAGCACGTCCTCGCCCTTCAGGAAGCGCTGGCAGCGGACGCCGCCGGTGGCGCGGCCCTTGCGCGGGTACTGGTCGAACGGGGTCAGCTTCCCGGACTGCATCGAGTCGTCCAGGGTCCCGTGCGAGCCCGCCACCGTGAACACCACGGCGTCGCGCGCGGGGTCCACGGCCGAGAAGTGGATCACCTTGGTGTTGTCGGCGAGCTTGATGCCCGCCATGCCGCCCGCCGGGCGGCCCTGCGGGCGCACCTGGCCCGCCGGGTAGCGCAGCAGCTGGGCGTCGTCCGTGATGAAGACCAGGTCCTCCTCGCCGGTGCGCAGCTCGACCGCGCCGATGATCCGGTCGCCGTCCTTGAGCGTGATGACCTCGAGCTCGTCCTTGTTGGCCGGGTAGTCCGGCACGACGCGCTTGACCACGCCCTGCTCGGTGCCGATCGCGAGGCCCTGCCCGGACTCGTCCAGCGAGGTCAGGCACACGACCTTCTCGTCCGCCTCCAGCCCGGAGAGGAACTCCGAGACCGGGGCGCCGCCCGCCAGGTTCGGCGCGGCATGGGTGTCCGGCAGCTGCGGCAGGTCGATGACCGGCAGCCGCAGGAGCCGTCCGTACGACGTGACCACGCCGATGTCGGCCCGGGCCGTCGCGGCGACCTGCGAGACGATCAGGTCGTGCTTGGCGCGGGCGCCGCCCTCCTCCTCGGGGAGCGGGTCGGCGTTCGCGGTGCGGGCGAGCAGGCCGGTGGAGGACAGCAGCACCCGGCACGGGGTGTCCTCGACCTCCAGCGGGACCGCCGCGACGGCCGTGCCCGCAGACTCCAGCAGCACCGTACGGCGCTCCGTGCCGAACTTCTTCGAGACCGCGGCCAGTTCCGCGGAGACCAGCTTGCGCAGCTCGGCATCGGAGTCGAGGATCCCGGACAGCTCGTCGATCTCGCCGGCCAGCCGGTCGCGCTCGGACTCCAGCTCGATCCGGTCGAAGCGGGTGAGGCGGCGCAGCGGCGTGTCCAGGATGTACTGGGTCTGGATCTCGCTCAGCGAGAAGCGCTCCATCAGGCGCTCCTTGGCCTGCGCGGAGTTGTCGCTGTCCCGGATGATCCGGATGACCTCGTCGATGTCGAGCAGGGCCACCAGCAGGCCCTCGACCAGGTGCAGGCGGTCGCGCCGCTTGCCGCGGCGGAACTCGCTGCGCCGGCGCACGACCTCGAAGCGGTGGTCGAGGTAGACCTCCAGCAGCTCCTTGAGGCCCAGCGTCAGCGGCTGCCCATCAACCAGCGCGACGTTGTTGATGCCGAAGGTCTCCTCCATCGGCGTCAGCTTGTACAGCTGCTCCAGCACGGCCTCCGGGTGGAAACCGTTCTTGATCTCGATGACCAGGCGCAGGCCGTGCGAGCGGTCGGTGAGGTCCTTGACGTCCGCGATGCCCTGGAGCTTCTTCGAGCCGACCAGGTCCTTGATCTTCGCGATGACCTTCTCGGGGCCGACCGTGAAGGGCAGTTCGGTGACGACCAGGCCCTTGCGGCGCGGGGTCACGTCCTCCAGGGCCACCGTGGCGCGGATCTTGAAGGTGCCGCGCCCGTTCTCGTAGGCGTCCTTGATGCCCGCGAGGCCCACGATCCGGCCGCCGGTGGGCAGGTCGGGACCCGGCACGAAGCGCATGAGCGCCTCCAGGTCCGCCTCCGGATAGCGGATCAGGTGGCGGGCCGCCGCGATGACCTCGCCCAGGTTGTGCGGGGCCATGTTGGTGGCCATGCCCACCGCGATCCCGGATGCGCCGTTGACCAGCAGGTTCGGGTACGCGGCCGGCAGGACGACCGGCTCCCGCTCCTGCCCGTCGTAGTTCGCGGCGAAGTCGACGGTGTTCTCGTCGATCCCGTCCGTCATCATCGACGCGGCGTCGGCCATCTTGGACTCGGTGTAACGCATCGCGGCCGGCGGGTCGTCGTTGCCGAGCGAGCCGAAGTTGCCGTGGCCGTCGACCAGCGGGAGCCGCATGGAGAAGGGCTGCGCCATGCGCACGAGGGCGTCGTAGATCGACGCGTCGCCGTGCGGGTGCAGCTTGCCCATCACCTCGCCGACGACGCGGGCGCACTTGACGTAGCCGCGGTCGGGGCGCAGGCCCATCTCGTTCATCTGGTAGACGATGCGCCGGTGCACCGGCTTCATGCCGTCGCGGGCGTCGGGCAGGGCGCGGGAGTAGATCACCGAGTACGCGTACTCGAGGAAGGAGCCCTGCATTTCGTCGACGACGTCGATGTCGAGGATCTTCTCCTCGAAATCCTCCGGCGGCGGCGGGGTCTTCGTGCTGCGGCGGGCCATCGCTGCGCGGCTCCTTAACCAAGAATCGGGATGAGCTGAGCTCTCACGGGGTGGGGCGGGCTGTCTCGTATACCCATCTGACCCTTGCGACGAACTCCCCTGTGTAGGGCGTGGGCGAACCCGCGCTGGTGCCAGACCAGGCCGCCGGCCGGGGCCGGGGCCGGGGCCGGGCCGGCCCCGTCGGTCCCGGCGCCCTCGACCGCGGTGACCCGGCCGATCAGGATGGTGTGGTCGCCCGCGTCGACGGCCTCGTGGTGCTCGCACACCAGGCGCAGGGCAACGTCGGCCAGTTCCGGGGCCCGTGCGGAGCCGGCCAGCGGCACCCCGTCGAAGCGCCGGTCCGGGCGGCCCGCGAACTTCATGGCCAGCGCCTCGTCGCCGGGGCCCAGCAGGTTCACGCAGAACGCGTCGGCACCGGCCAGCGCGTCGTGGCTGGAGGACCCCTTGTCCAGGCAGACCAGGAACAGCGGCGGGTCCAGGGAGAGCGAGGAGACGGCGCTCGCGGTCAGCCCGCGCGCCGTTCCGAAGCCGTCGTAGCAGGTCACGACGGTCACGGGGGCGGCCAGCGCGGCCATGGCCGCGCGGAACTCCTCCGCGCGGACACCGGCGCGCTCCAGTACGGCGGCGCTCATCGGCCGGCCTCCCGGTCCAGCGCGGCCGGTGCGGGCAGCACGGCCGGCGAGGGCGCGAGCCAGCGGCCGGCGGGGGTGCCCGCGAAGCCCTCGCGGACGTTCCAGACCCGCTCGCCGCCCTTGACCACGTCGGTGAAGCGGCCCCGGAACAGCCAGCCCTCGTACGCGGACCAGCCGCACTTGGCCTGGATGTCGTCCCGAGTGGGCTGCCAGCGCTCCGCCGGGTCGAGGATGGCGAGGTCGGCGTCGGCGCCCGGCACGAGCCGGCCCTTGCCGGGCAGCCGGAACAGGTCGGCGGGGCCGGAGCCCATCAGGCGGGCCAGGTGCGAGGCCGCCTCGTCGGGGGCGACGCGGCGCTGCATCATGCCGGTCCAGGAGGCGACGGCGAGCTCCTGCACACCGGGCAGGCCGGGCGGTGCGTCCGCGGGGACCTTGTTCTTCTCCTCGATGGTGTGCGGCGCGTGGTCGCTGCCGAGGCTCGCGGCCTCGCCGGTCAGCGCCGCGCGCCACAGCCGGTCCTGGTCGCCCAGGCCCCGGATGGCGGGCGAGAGGCGGGTGCGCGGGCCGCGCCGGCAGGTGTCGGCGTCGGTGAACGACAGGTGGTGGCCGGTGACTTCGAAGGTCAGCGGCAGCCCCTCCTGGGCGGCGGCGACCAGCATGTCCGCCTCCTCCGCCGTCGAGGCGTGCAGGACGTGGGCGCGGGTGCCGTAGGTGCGGACCAGCTGGATCACCTTGGCGCAGGCGACGATGGCGCCCGAGCGCGGCCGGTGCGGCTCGTACTCGTCGTAGGAGCCCGGATCGCCCCGCCACGTGTCGAGCAGGTCGAAGATGTGCTGGTCCTCCGCGTGCAGCACCAGCTGTACGTTGCCGCGCGCGGCGGCCTCGAAGGCGGCCTCCAGGGCCCGCCAGTCGCGGAAGACCACCGGGGCGGTGTGGTGCCCGGCCATGAACACCTTTGCGGAGGTGGCGACTTCGGGATCGAGGGTGGCCAGTACCTCCGGGTGCTCGGGGTCCGCGCCGATGTGGAAGCGGTAGTCCACCCACGAACGCCCTTCGATGAGCGCGGCCTTGGCGTGCAGGTCGGCCTCGTTCAGTGACGGTGGCCGGGTGTTGGGCATGTCGACGACGGTGGTGACGCCGCCGGCGATGGCCGCCCGGCCCGCGTGGGCCCAGTCCTCCTTGTACTCCAGGCCCGGGGTGCGGAAGTGGACGTGGCTGTCGATGAGGCCGGGCAGGACGTAGCGTCCCGACGCGTCGATCCGGGGGCCCTCGGGCAGTTCCTCGTCCGGGCCGAGCAGGGCGTCGATGTGCCCGTTGCGGATGACGACGGAGCCGTTCCGGACGCCCTCGGGGGTGACCAGGCGGCCGCCTTCGACGATGAGGTCGGCGGTGGCGGTACGGCCGCTCAGGCGGCCGGCGGGGTTCAGCGGTTCCACGAGATGCTCACCAGTTCCCTGCAGAGGTCGTTGGTCGGGCCCATGAGGGCGACGGCACGGGCGTCACGGCCGTACCGGTTGAGCGGGTGGCCTTCGACGTAGCCGGCCGAGCTGAGGATCTGCTCCACCTCGGAGACGACCCGGTCGGCGGCGGAGGAGGCGAACAGCTTGGAGTGCAGCGTGGCCATGCCCGGATCGGCCGCGTCGCGCCGGCCCGCCCGCTCCACGACCGCGCGGGCCGCCTCGACCTGTGTGGTGAGGTCGACCAGCCGGTAGCGCACGGACTGGTGGACGTGCAGGCCGCGCTTGCGCGCGTGCTCGTGGGCGCAGTCCAGGGCTGCCTGGGCCAGGCCCACCGCGACCGCGCCGAGCGTGGCGCCGCTCTCGCGCACCCGGGCGATGACGGAGGCCGCCACGCCCTCGGCGCCGAGCCGGTCCGTGTCGGTGAGGCGGCAGTCGCGCAGGTCGACGAAGCCGGTGGCGGAGCCGCGCATGCCGGCCAGCCGCATCGAGGTGTCCGGGATCAGGCCCGGGTTGTCCCCGCGGACCAGGAAGAAGGTCTGCCCGGCGGCTCCGTAGCCCGTGTCGCTCCCGGCCGCCGGCTCGTCCGTGCCGGTCTGGGCGAGGACGAGGTAGACGTCGGCGAGCCCGGCGCTGGTCGTGAACGCCTTGGCGCCGTCCAGCACCCAGCCGCCCGCGTCGGTCCGGCGGCCGCGCGTGGCCAGGTTCTTCTTGTTGGCGCCCGCGCCCGTCTCGCTCCACGCGGAGGCGGCGAGCCACTCGCCGGAGGCCAGCTTGGGCAGCAGCTCGCGGTGCTGCGCCGGAGTTCCCTGCTCGACGATCCGGCTGCTGACCGCGAAGTGCTGGAAGAGCATGATCGAGGCGGAGCCGTTGACGGCGGCCACCTGCTCGACGCAGCGGTTCAGGTCCACCGGGCCGGCGCCCGCGCCGCCGAACTCGCGCGGGACGGCGAGGCCGAGCAGCCGGCTCTCGCGCAGTACGGCGACGGCGTCCCGGTCGGGTTCGCCCGTACGGTCCGCGGCCACGGCGCACCGCTCCAGGGCGGCCCGCACCTCGGGGTCGAGCGCGGCGACGGAGAACCGCACGTCCGCGCCCGCGGTGTTCAGACTGACAGTGACAGACATGCGAGCTCCTTGGCGGACGCGGACGCGGACGCGGACGCGGACGTGGAGGTGGGCGTGGACGTGGACGCGGACGTGTTCCCGGACGGGTGGTTGAAGCGGCCGGCGGGCAGGCCCGCCCAGCCCTGGTAGTCGACCTGCTTGCCGGCCACCGAGACCCAGGCCAGGCGCGGACCGGTGTCCGTCAGCACGGACGAGGCCGAGACCTGCAGTTCGCCGCCCGGGGTGACGAGCCGGACCAGCCCGTCCCGGTGGCCGCCGGCCCGGGCCAGCGACCAGGGGACGGTCCCCTCGATCCCGACGGCGGTGCCCAGGCAGATGGCGCCGGTCAGCGCGAGCGTCGGGTGCCAGGACGGCACCGACACCGCGCGGACCGCCAGCGCGCCGCCCGGTTCGGGCAGCACCGCGGCGATCTTCGGGAAGGCCCCGGAGGCGTCCCAGCCCTGCTGCTCGCAGACCGCGAGCCGGATCCGGCCGAACTGCGCGAAGAGCTCGTCACCGGCGGCGAACAGCTCCTGGCGGCTGGTCACGCCCAGGTGCCCGGCCGGTACGAAGACGTACGGATTGCCCATCGAGACGAGCGAGACGGGGATGACCGTACGGTCCACGCGGACCTCGGTGACGGGGTCGCCCGTGATCAGCAGCTCGCGCACCGGCTTGGTGGGCGTGCACAGGAAGTGCGCGGTGAAGCGGGTCCCGCCGTCGGCGGCCTCCTCCACCTCGCACACCACGTTGTCGCCGTTGTTCAGGACGTTCACCCGCACCCGGGCCCCGGCGACCAGCGGCGGGATCATCCCCGACCGGGCGGCCGCCTCGACGGCCGCCAGGATCGAGTGGCCGCAGGACCCGCGCAGGTCGAAGGAGGACGGGGAGCGCGGCAGCGACTGCACGAAGCGGTAGTCGAGGTCGAAGAGCGGGTGCGGGGACGGCCGGACGATCGCGTTCTTCAGCACGTGCCCGGCGCCCCCCGCGCCCAGGTCGGCGCGGATCGCGGCCAGCCGCTCCAGCAGCTCGTCGGTCTCCTCGGGCAGCCCCCGGCCGTCCAGGACCAGGGTGGGGCAGGGCGCGCCGTGCGCGTTGGCGAAGTAGCCGCTCACTGCGCCCCCCGCGGGGCCGCGGCCGCGGCCGCGTTCGGGGCGGTCGGGCCGAAGAACTGGGAGCGCCACATCTGGTGGGACATCAGCGCCCACAGCGCCAGGGAGGCGCCGTCGGACGGACGGGCCGCCTGCTCCTCGAAGAGGCCGGAGACGACCTCGGGGCGGATCCGGCCGTCGGCGCGCAGCGCGGACTCGGACAGCGCGTCGCGGGCCACGTCCCACAGGGCCTGCCCGGGGCGGAGCATCGCGTTGATGGGCAGGGTGAACGGCTGCTTGGGGCGGTTCAGGACGCTGTCCGGGACCAGCCCGCGGGCGGCGGCGTACAGGGCGCGCTTGACGCCGCCCGCCGAGGAGGTGTCGATCTTCTGGGCGTCGGTGAGGGTGGTGGCGAAGCGCACCACGTCCGGCTGGCAGAAGGGCAGCCGGGCCTCGACCGAGCTGGCCATCGACAGGTGGTCCACGCGGCGCAGGTGGTACGAGGGCAGGCGGTACTCCTGCTCGATGGCGCAGATCCGGCGCATCCGGGTGCCCGCGCCGTTCTCCAGGGTCTCGGTCAGGCCGGCGGGCAGGGCCGGACCGTGGGCCCGTACGGCCGCCGTGTACTCGTCCGTGTAGAGGCGCTCGCGCAGGGCGCGCGGGACCGCGGAGAGGTGGTCGAGGTAGTCCTGGACCCAGCCGAGCCCGCCGGGGGCGGCCATCGCCTGCGTCATGCGGGCGTAGCCGCCGAAGAGCTCGTCGGCCGCGTCGCCGGTGAGGGCCACCTTGAAGCCCGCGTCGCGCACCGCGCGGAACAGCGAGAACGTGGACAGGGTGATCGGGTCGGCGTTCGGCTGGCCCAGGTGCCACACCACGTCCGCGAGCAGGTCGGGGAAGGTGGCGGGATCGACCTCCACCTGGTGGTGGACGGTGCCGGCCCGGCCCGCGACCTCGGCCGCGAAGGCCCGCTCGTCACCGGGCCAGTCGCCGGTGTAGGCGATGTTGAAGGTGTGCAGGTCGGCCGCGGAGCGGGCCGCGAGCACCGTGACGAGGCTGGAGTCGAGACCGCCGGAGGTGATGGCGGCGACCGGCGCGTCGGCGATGAGCAGCCGCGAGACCTCCCTCGACAGCAGCTCGCGGAGCTCCTCGCCGGCCTGGTGCAGGCTGCGCGAGGGGTCCGCGACGGCCTCGGTGTGGCCGAGCGGGCGGGTGGTGATCCGCAGCCCGCCGCGCCGGCCGACCACGGCGGTGGCCGCGGGCGGCAGGACCCGGATGCCGCGGAACATCGTCCGGTCGCCGAACGGGGTCTTGGAGACGAGGTAGGCGTCGAGCCCGAACTCGTCCTCCTCGGCCGTGACGTCGGCGAAGCCGAGCAGCGCCGGGATCTCCGAGGCGAAGCGGAACTGCCCGCCCCGCTCGTCCCAGGCGTAGTAGAGCGGCTTCATGCCCGAGCCGTCGGTGGCGACGACCAGCTTGGGCTCCTCGCGCAGGTCCATCACGGCGACGGAGTACATGCCGTCGAGCTGCTCGGCGAAGCGCTCGCCGTACTCGAGGTACAGGGCGGGCAGCACGGAGCCGTCGCAGCGGTCCGGGATGAGGTGGCCGCGCGCCTCCAGGCGGGCGGCCAGCTCGCGGTGGTTGTACAGCTCGCCGTTGAAGACGACCGTGACGGCGCCCAGCCGGTACGGCTGCCCGCCCCCCTCGGGGTCGATGATCGAGAGCCGGTTGTTGCCGAGCGCCCAGTCGGCGCGGCCGGTGTAGGTCTGGGCGTCGGGGCCGCCGTGGCGCAGCAGGGCGGCGACGGTGCGCAGTTCCTGGTCGCTCGTACCGGCATTGAAGGATCCGTAGATGCGGCACATGTCGGTCAGACCACCTGGGAGGAGACGCCGGCTGCGGCGTAGAGGGCAGGGTCGAAGGGGGCCGGGCCGCCGCAGGTCACGAAGCGGCGGGCGTCCGGGCCCGTGTGGGGGTTGCGGGCGCCGTGCAGCACGCCCGGGGCCGCGAACAGCACGTCGCCGGCCTCGACGTCGATCCAGCGGTCGACGAGGTACATCTGGCCGATGCCCTCGAAGGCGATGAACGCCTCGTCGCTGTGGGTGTGCAGGTGCACGTTGAAGGTCTCGCCGGGCTGCTGGATCCCGCAGTGCAGGCACAGCTGGGCACTGCCGGCGCCGGGCCAGAAGACGAAGTTCATGGTGGCGCGCGGGGCCGCTTCCGGGTCGACCTCGCCGGTGCCCGCGAAGCCGCGCAGCTGGGTCTCGTCGTCCCACAGCGTGGAGAACACCTTCGGGTCGGTGCCCGGCGTGCGGCCCTCGGCCAGCGGGGTGCGCCACACGTACGCGGTCATGCCCTCCGGGCCGGCGCTCAGCGCCAGCTCCCGGCCGGTCGGCGCGTAGGCGGCGGAGGAGCGGTGCGCCTCGCGGCTCTCGGCGCCGACGGCGAGGCTGCCGGAGCCCGCGTAGACCACCACGGTGTTCTCCTCGGCCGCGCTGGCCTCCGGGCTCCACACGGCGCCCGGGGCGACCCGTACGACGTGCAGGGTCACGCAGGGCGCGCCCGCGGCCGGGCTCACCGGGGTGGCGACCTCGGTCCCGGAACCGTCGGGAACGGGCTCGAACTCGAATTCGTGGGAGGTGATGATCCGGGCACTGCCGAGGTGGCTGAAAGTCTTCATTGGGGGCTCCGTCTGTACGCACTCCTGCTGGCCCGTGAAGCTTCCGTTTCGGGGTTCCCGATCACCTCCCGGAGCGGTACCGCCCGATCCGGGAACCCTTTACGCTCTTTCTCAGCGGGGCCTCTACCTGGGGTTTTGCGAGTACGACAGGTGGGGAACATGGCGGATCGGTCCGATACCAGGGTGAGGTTCAACGTCCTTGGCTCGCTGGAGGGTTGGTCCGGCGGGAACAGGCTGAGACTCGGCGGTCCCATCCAGGAACGGGTGCTCGTCACTTTGCTTCTGGAACCGGGTCGTGTCGTGCCCGTCACCCGCCTGGTGGAAGCCGCCTGGGAGGACGAACCGCCCGCAACCGCCTCACACCAGATCCGCAAGGCCGTCGCCGACCTCCGCCAGCGGATCCCGGGCGGAAGCGACCTGATCGCCACCGACGGACCCGGCTACCGGGCCGTCCTCGAAGACGGGCAGCTCGACCTCTCCGCGTTCCTGCTGCACACCCAGCGGGCCCGCGAGGCACTGGCCGGCGGCCGCGCGGCGGACGCCGAGGCCGAGCTGCGCGCCGCACTGGCGCTGTGGCGGGGTCCCGTACTGTCCGGCGCCGGCGGCCCCGTCGTCGAATCCGCCTCCACCGCCCTGGAGGAGCGCCGGCTGACCGCCGCCGAACAGCTCTTCCAGCTCCGCCTGGAACACGGCGAGAGCTCCGAGCTCGTCGGCGACCTGCGCGAGCTCGTCGCCGCCCATCCGCTGCGCGAGAACCTGCGCGGCCACCTGATGCTGGCCCTGTACCGCTCGGGCCGGCAGGCCGAGGCCCTGGAGGAGTTCGGCCGGGTGCGCGAGCTCCTCGTCGAGGAGCTCGGCGTCGATCCCGGCCCGCGGCTCGGCCGGCTCCACGAGGACATCCTGCGCGACAGCCCGGAACTCGCCGCGCCCGCGCCGCCCGCGAAGCCGCCGCCCGCGAAGCCGCCGGACCCGCCCCCGGCGCCGCGCCCTGCACCCTCCCGTACGACCTCGCCGACTTCACCGGCCGCGACCGGGAACTGGCCGACCTGCTGGCCGCCGCCGGGGACGGGGACGAGACCGGCACCCGGATCGTCGCCGTCGACGGCATGGGCGGCACCGGCAAGACCTCGCTCGCGGTCCGCGCCGCGCACCGGCTGGCCGAGCGGTTCCCGGACGGCCAGCTCCACGTGGACCTGCGCGGCTACACCCCGGGCGAGCAGCCGCTGCGGCCCGGAACGGTCATCGCCGGCCTCCTGCGCACCCTCGGGGTGCCGGGCGAGCGGATCCCCGAGGACCCCGCCGGGCGGGCCGCCCTGTGGCGGGCCACCCTGGTCGGCCGCCGGCTGCTGCTCCTCTTCGACAACGCCTCCGACGCCGCCCAGGTCCGCCCGCTGCTGCCCGCTTCGCCCGGCTGCCTGGTCCTGGTCACCAGCCGGGCGAGGCTGGTCGAGCTGGACGGGGCCGAGTGGATCTCCATCGGCGTGATGTCGCCCGCGGACAGCCTCGCGCTGATCACCGAGACCCTGGGCGCCGAGCGCACCGAGCGCGAGCCGGAGGCGGCCCGGGCGCTCGCCGCGCTGTGCGGGCACCTGCCGCTGGCCCTGCGCATCGCCACGGCCAGACTGCGCAACCGCTCCCGGTGGACCGTGCGGCACCTCGTGGACCGGCTCGGCGACGAGACCCGGCTGCTGGACGAGCTGAGCTCGGGCGAGCGGAGCGTGGCGGCCACGCTGCGGCTCTCGTACCAGGCGATGGACGAGGACCACCGCACGGCCTTCCGGCTGCTGGGCCTGCACCCGGGCGCGGAGATCGACGTCCACTCGGCGGCGGCCCTGCTGGCCGTGCACACCCGCGAAGCGGAGGACCTCCTGGAGGACCTCCTCGACATGCACCTGGTCCAGCAGCCCGAGCTGGGCTACTACGCCTTCCACGACCTGGTGCGCAGCTTCGCGCAGAGCCTGCGCAACACGGAGACGGCCGTGGACGACACGGCGGCGGTGGAGCGGCTGCTGGACTACTTCTACACGGCGACGGAGGCGGCGTGCGGGGTGCTGTTCCCCGCACGCTCGCCCTACGAGACGGGCCTGACGGGCTCGGCGGCGACCCTGCCCGCGCTCGGGGACGCCGACCCGGCCACCGCCTGGTTCGACCGCGAGGCCGCCGCGCTGATCGCCGCGGTGACGGCCGCCGAAGCCGGGGGCTTCCCCCGGCACGCCGTGTGGCTCGCCCGCAACCTGATGTTCTTCCTCAACATGCGGACGTACACCGAGCAGTACCTACAGGTCGGCAAGGTCGCGGCGGCCGCGGCCCGGCGGCTCAAAGACGCGAGGGCGCTGCGGCTGAGCCTGACCAACCAGGTCACCGCCCTGTGGAAGCTCGGCCGCTTCCGCGAGGGCATCGCCGTCGCGGAAGAGGCGCTGGAACTGGCCCACGCGCAGGGCGAGCGGCTCGGCGAGGGCGCCGGCCTGGAGGCCCTCGGCCTGCTGCTGAGCTGCCTCGGGGAGTTCACCGAGGCCGTGCGCCACCAGGAGGAGGCCGTCGCGGTGTTCCGCGAGACCGGGGCCGTCCAGGCGGAGATCCACGTCCTGTGCTCGCTGAGCACCACCTACTCCTGCCTCGGGCGGGGCGAGGAAGCCGCCCTGGCGGCGGAAAGGGCCGTGGACCTCGCCCGCGGGATCGGCATCCTCGGCGACGAGGTCATGGTGTTGAACGACCTGGCGAGCGCGTACCTGGACCTGGGCCGGTTCGCGGAGGCGGAGACCTGCCTGAAGGAGGCGATGGCGCTCGTCGAGGTCTCGCGCAGGCCCGACGACTTCGCGATGACCCGGGTCCTCATGGCCGCCGTCCAGCAGCACTTCGGCCTGGCCGAGGACGCGCGCGCCTGCGAGGAGGAGGCGCTGGAACTGCTCCGGCGCCGGCCCACCCTGGCCCGCCAGACGGTCGTCGAGCGGCGGATCGGCAACCTCCGGCTGGCGCGCGGCGAGCACGCCCAGGCCCTGGAGTTCTACGCGAGCGCGCTCGGGCGCGCGGCCGCGGCCGAGTACCGGATGGAGGAGGCCCGTGCGCTGGCCGGGATCGCCCGGGCCGCGCAGGCGCTGGGCGACACGGCGAGGGCGGACGGGAGCCGGGCCCGCGCCGTCGGACTGTTCACCGCGATGGGGGTGCCCCCGGGCGCCCGCTGCCCGCTCTGACACGAGGCACGAGGCACGAGGCACGACGCGCGGCGGCGGCCCGCCCCTGGTCCGGGGGTGGGCCGCCGCCGCGCGTGGGCCCCAGGGGCCGGTGGTGCGTGTCAGAAGACGCGGGGGGAGATGACGGGGGCCGGGCTGCCCGGTCCGTGGTTGTCCGCCTGGACGTGGGGCTGGTCCGTGAAGTCCCAGCCCAGGTCGATCGTCGCGCCCAGTGCGGCCGTGAGCCCCAGTGCGATGCCCCCGACGATTCCGGCCAGCTTGCTGCGCATGATTGTTCCCCGCCCCGTTGGTCTGTGCTGTCGTGCGTGCTGCGTTCGACAAGGGAGAGGTTCTCCGGAACCGTTCCCCAACGGTTCCCACTCCGATACCGACCTCGGACGCTACAGCGGGAACGGATCAAGAACCAGGCTCTGTCCGTTGGTTGAGCACGCGCCGTGCCCCCGCCCCGGGCATTGGCTCAATCGATCACTATCTCTGACTCGAATCGCGCCCCCAGGGCCCGCAGCCTGCGCTCGCACACCTCCCGCGTCGGCGCCGACAGCACCGCCGCGGCCAGGAAGTCCGAGGAGATGGCCGCCTCGGCGAGGACCTCGCCCGGCTCCGCGAAGACCCCGTAGAACTCCACCCACGGCTCCTCCGGCGTGAGCGGAATGCCGCGCACCGTGCCCGGCCGCTTCATCATCAGCACCTGCCCCGCCATGCGGACCGGCTCCAGCCGTTCCCACCCGGCCCCGTCACCGGCCTCCCGCAGGGCCGGCATCCGCAGCCCCGTGTGCGCCCGCGACGCCAGCTCCACCGGGTGCACCCCGAAGACCGCCGTCAGCACGTCCCGGATGCGCGCGCCCGCCGGGCGGGCCGCGACCTCGCAGACCACGAGCCGGTCGTCGGGCGTGTGGAACACCTCCGCGTGGAAGGCGAAGTCCGCCGGCCCGCCCAGCGCCGCCAGCGCCTCCTGCGCGAGCTCCAGCAGCCGCGGGGTCAGCGGGTCCGAGGGGTCCAGCGTGAGGTCCACCCGGGCGCCGCCGTCGGCCTGGAAGGAGGACAGGTCGTACTGGTACTGCGAGGGCCAGGCCATGACCGTGCGGCCGCCCGCGACCACCCCGTCCACGTGGCACATCGGGCCCGGGACGTACGCCTCCAGCAGCAGGTCCTCGCGGGGTCCGGTGCCGGGCGCGAAGTCCTCGGCGATCCGCTCCGCCAGCTCCTCCCCGGTCCGCACGATCCGCAGCCCGATGGAGCCGAAGCCGTCGCGTGCCTTGAAGACCAGCGGCAGGCCGTGCTCGGCGGCGAAGGCCCGTACCGCGTCCGCCGTCCCCGGCACGGTGTGCGGGGCCACCGCGATGCCCGCGTCGGCCAGCTTCCGCTTCATCAGGACCTTGTCCCGGAAGGGCAGCACCCCGGCGGGCAGCTGACCGGTCAGGCCGAACTTCTCGCGCAGCGCGGCCGCCCGGATCAGATCGGCCTCGTGGTGCGCGATGACATGGGTGACCCGGTACTCGTGGGCCAGGTCGCGGGCGAGACGGTCGATGAGCTCCTCGTCGTCGAAGGAGTCGACGAGCTCCAGGTGCCGGTAGCCGCCGGGGCCGTCCGGGACCCGCTCGCCGCCCGCCGCGATCTTGTCGCGGGCGGCGATCATCACCACGCCGCCGTCGAGCTCCGCGAGCCACCGGTCGTACGGGAAGGGGCCGAGCGGGAACCGGTGCAGTACGAGCGCGGTCATGCCGCCACCTCCATGTCGTCGTCGTGCGGGTCCGCGGCGATGCCGTGATCGGCGGCGGGCGCGGTGTTCTCGTGTGCGGTCACGTCGATGCGGATCCCGCCGGTCAGCCGCTCGCAGAGCGCGATCGCGGCATCGGTGTCGGCCGCCGTGACGGCGGCGAAGCCGAGCCGGTCCCAGTTGTCCCGCAGCGGGCGGACCGTGTCGCCGGGGCGTACGGAGACCTCCACGGCTAGCACGTCGGCGCGGGCCGCGACCTCCGCGACGCCCGACACGGCGGTGACCGTCCCCGGGTCGCGCAGCACGAAGCGGGTGCAGGCCCCCGCGCGGGCCGCGGGGGGCCCGGCGAGTTCCTCGACCAGGCCCATCGGCCAGGCCACCCCGTACGCGATGAGGTCGATCCCGTACGCCGCCTCGACCAGCTCGTTGATGTGGCCGCCGCCGACCCGGTTGTGGGACTCGATGACGACGGGGCCGCGCGAGCCCAGGCGCAGCTCGGTGTGGCTGGGCCCGTCGCTCACGCCCATCGTGTCGAGGAACTCGGCCACCGCGGCGGTGACCCGGGCGTGCGCGTCCGGCGCGAGGCGCGCGGGCAGGGCGTGGCCCAGCTCCGCGAAGTGCGTGTCGTCGACGAGCTTCTCGGTCACCGCGACCACCACGTGGCGGCCGCCGAAGCTGAAGGCCTCCACGCTGAACTCGGGTCCGTCGAGGTAGGACTCCATCAGGAACTCGCGGACGGTGAAGAGGGTCGAGCCGCGGTCGGTGCGCCGGCCGCGCAGCTCCTCGATCCGCTCCCACACGGCGTCCAGGTCACCCGCGCCGGCGACCCGGATCAGGCCGAAGCTCGCGGTCGCGTCGGTGGGCTTGACGATGAAGGGGAAGCCCGCGCGTCCGCCGAAGTCCTCCAGGGAGGCCCGGTCGGTGACCCGGCCCCAGTGCATGGCCGACGTGCCGTGCTCGGCGAGGTGGCGCCGCATGAGGTGCTTGTCGCGCAGCCGGCGGCTCACCTCCGGGCGGGTGCCGGGGAAGCCGAAGTGCTCCCTCAGCCGGGCCGCGGTGTCCAGTCCGCCCTCGGTGAGGGAGACGACGGCGTCGAACCCCCAGACCTCGCGGGCGGCCTCGGCGAGCGGCCGCACGGTGGCCCAGTCGGTGTAGTCGACCATCAGGAGGGCGTCGGCGAGCCCGGTCTGGAAGGCGTTGATCTTGTCGGGGTGCTGGATCAGCACCACGCGCACACCCAGGGCCTTGGCGCGCTCCAGGTGCTGGTCCGTGCCGCCGACGAGCAGCATGGTCCGGTCCCGGGCGGCCGGGCCGGTCCCGGTGGTGTCGGCGGTCGGGTCGGCTGCGGTCATCGCAGGGCCTCCTTCGGGGCGGCAGCGGCGGCGAGTGCGGCGGCGGGAGCGGCGCCGGGAGCGGTCGTGGTGCGCAGCGCGGCGCGGGCCGAGGCGATCCGCTCGGCGGCCTCGGCGGGACTCGCGGCGTCGACGACGGCGTAGCCGTGGCGGGTGGCGGAGTCGGTGGTGTGCGGCAGGACGTCGCCGGCCTCGTACGGGAAGTGCACGGCGTGCACGTGCTCCAGGGCGGCCAGTTCGGCCAGGCCGCCGACGGACTCCAGCGGCCCGGCCGGCAGCCGGAAGTAGCCGATGGAGGCGTACCGGTGGGGCGCCGGGACCTTGACGTCCTCGCCGGCCAGTGCCCTGAAGATCGCCGCCTCCAGGTCGAAGCCGGTCGCCACCTCCACGAGCAGCGGGATCCGGTCGCCGCCGAGCCGGGCCTGGGACTCCACGATGCGCGGCCCGGCCGGGGTGAGGATCACCTCGGTGTGCGCCGGGCCGAACTCGTACCCCGCGAGGTCGAGCAGGGCGGTGACGGTCGAGCGGATCGCGCCCTCGTCCACCGGGGACAGCGGGGCGGGGTGGACGTGCCCGGTCTCGATGAACCGGGGCGCGCCGCTGGTCTGCTTGGCGGTGATCCCGACGACCTCGTGCATGCCGTCGACGGTCAGGGTCTCGACGCTGAACTCGGGCCCGTCGAGGAACTCCTCGATGATGTACGGGCCTTCGAGGCCCGCGGCCTCGACCAGCCGGGTCCACTCCGCGAGGTCGGCGGCCGTGCGCACCAGCGCGATGCCGCGGCTGCCCGCCGAGTTGGCGGGCTTGACGACGGCCGGCAGGCCGAACTCCGCGAGCAGTCCCGCCACTTCGCGGAGCACGGCGGCTTCCCGGGCGCGGACCACGGAGACGCCGTTGCGGTTGAGCAGCCGGCGCATCGCGTTCTTGTCGTTGAGCAGCCGGACGGACTCCGCGCGGTTCGGCGACAGGCCCAGGGCCTCGGCCTCGGCGAGCACCGGGGCCATGCTGGACTCGCTGCCCAGGTGCAGGACGTGGTCCACCCGGTACTCGCCGGCGATGCGGGCCACCAGGGCGCGCAGGGCGGCCTCGTCCTCGAAGTCGACCAGCGCCACCTGCTCCGAGTGCGCCGCGACCTTGTCGAGGTAGGCGGCCGGCCGGAGCTTCGGGTCCCAGATCGACCAGACCCGGAAGCCGGCCTCGACGGCCTTGCGGACGAGTTGCTCGTACGGCATCACCATCAGGAGCCGGCCGGTGCTGCGGGGGTGGGTCATGACGTGGCTCCGTTCTGGGCCGGCGCGGCGGCCGGCCGGGCCGCCTCCGCGGCCTCGGTGTCGTTCCGCCCGGTGTCGTTCCGCTCGGTGTCGGCCGGGCCGGCTTCGCTCTGCTCGGCCGCGCTCCGGCGGGCTTCGCGCAGCGGCAGCAGGGAGCGGTAGACGAGGATGGCGCCGAGGCCGAAGGCCCCGTAGAGCAGGCTCATGCCGACCGGGGAGACGAAGGCTCCGACGCTCACGCACAGCGAGCCGACGAGCAGCCCGACGCGGGCGTTGAGGCCGTAGGCGGCCAGGTACTTGGTGCGGGCGGCCGGGTCCACGAGGTCGGCCAGCAGGGCCTGCTTGACCGGGACGTTGGCGATCTCGCCGAGGGTCATCAGGACGGCGGCGGCGATCAGGATCCAGCCGCTGTTGCTGACGGCCAGGACCATGTACCCGGCGGTGAAGACGACCAGGCCCGCGTACAGCCGGACGCGGTCGGACAGGCGGCGGAACATGCTGCCCGCGAAGAGGGCGAAGACGACGACGAGGGCGGTGTTGACCGCGCGCAGGATGCCGAGCATCGCGACCCCGTCGACCGCCGGGAACCAGCGCTCCAGGCCGGTCAGCGCCTGCTCGGGGAACTCGTCGGAGAGCCGTACGGCGATGTAGTAGCCGATCTGCACCTCGACGGCCCGGGTGAAGGTCGCCGCGACCATCAGCCGCAGGAACACCCGGTCCCGGGAGACCGCGAGGTAGCCGCGGAGCATGGCCGACACGCCGGCCGCCTGGGCCTTGGCGTACTGCGGGGCGCTCTCGGCGATCCACCACCAGGTCACCAGGGTGGTCGCGGCGGAGAGCGCGGCCGCCGCGGTCAGCAGCAGGGCGAAGTGGTCGCCGTAGAAGAACCCGCCGATCAGGGCGCCCAGGGTGAACGCCATGTTGATCGACCAGTAGTTGATCGTGTAGACGAGCGTGCGGTTCTCCGGGGTGGAGACGTCGATCATCATCGCGTCGGCGGCGGGAGTGGCGGCGCTCGCCAGGCAGGTGTTGAGCAGGAAGAGGACGAAGGTCGCCGCTCCCGACTGCCACCAGGGCGAGTTGGCCAGGGCGAGCAGCCCGAAGGTGAGGGTCGCCCCGATCTCGCCCGCGACCATCAACGGCTTGCGGCCGTGGACGTCGGCGAGGTGGCCGCCGAGGAAGTTGCAGGCGATGCCCGCGACCGCCACGGCCAGGGTGAGCGCGCCGGCCGTCGCCGCGCCGTACAGCGCGGCCAGGTGGATGACCATCAGCGGCATCAGCATGATGCCGAGCAGCCGCTGCACGAAGCCGACACCGAGCCGCAGCTTGATGTTGGGGTGCAGCTCGCGGAAGCTCACGACCCGGCTCCGTCGGCTCCGTCGTCGGCTCCGCCGTGGGCGCCGTCGTCGGCGCCGAGGAGTTCGTCGGCGAGGGTGCCGCCCTTGCCCCAGTAGGCCGGCTCCACGTCCCGGACGATCACGGTCACGGCCTCGTGCGGGCAGTGGGCGACGCGGGAGGCGGTCTCGGTCAGTTCGCGGACGAGCTCGGCACGCTGGGCACGGTCGTTGCCCTGCCACCAGTCGACGGTGATCACCGGCATGTCGGGGTTCCTTTGCGGAGTGGGGGAGGTCGGAGCGGGGGTGGAGCGGGTGGAGCGGGTGGAGCGGGTGGAGCGGTGAAGGTCAGGCGACGGGCTGGACGGGCACCTTGGCGACCGGCTGGAGGAGCGGCTGCCCGGCCGGCCGGGCCGTGGCCCGGGCGGTGGGGTCGCCGGCCTCGTCCCAGAGGCTGAGGTAGCGCTCGCCCGTGTCGGGCAGCACGGTGACGATCGAGGCGCCGATGTAGTCCGGGTGCGCGGCCAGCTCGGCGCAGGCGTGGGCGACGGCGCCGGAGGAGACCCCGACGAAGATGCCCTGGCGGCGGGCGAGCGCACGGGCGGCGGTCATCGCGTCCTCGTCGGACACGGTGACCACGTGGTCGATCAGGGCGACGTCCGTGGTGGGGGCGACGAAGCCGCCGTTGAGACCGGGGATCCGGTGCAGGCCGCCGGTGCCCCGGGAGAGCACGGGGGAGTTCTCCGGCTCGACCGCGATGACGCGGATCGACGGGTCCTGCTCCTTCAGGTACTTCGCGGCGCCGGTCAGGGTCCCGCCGGTGCCCACGCCGCAGACCAGGACGTCGACGCGGCCGGCCGTGTCGGTCCAGATCTCCGGGCCGGTGGTCTCGTAGTGGGCCCGCACGTTGTCGGGGTTCTCGTGCTGGCAGGGGAACCAGGAGCCGGGGGTCGCCGCGTGCAGCTCCTCGGCCTTGGCGATCGCACCGGGGTACCCGGCCTCGCGCGGGGTCTGCACGATCTCCGCGCCGAGCGCCTTGAGCAGGGAGACCCGCTCCCGGGTGGCGCTGTCGGGCAGCACGATGACGCAGCGGTAGCCGCGGGCGGCGGAGAACGCGGCCAGCGAGATGCCCGTGTTGCCGGACGTCGCCTCGATGACGGTGCCGTTGCCGGGCGTCAGCTCGCCCCGCAGCTCGGCGGCCCGCAGCATGTACAGGGCGGCCCGGTCCTTGCTGCTGGACATCGGGTTGGCCGACTCCAGCTTGGCCAGCACCTCGGTGCCCGGGGCGGTGTCCTCGAAGCGCAGGCGGATCAGCGGGGTCGAACCGACCAGGTCCTCGATGCTGTCGGCGATGGGGCGCATGTCACGGCTCTCGGTGCTGTCCACGTCTGTTTCCTCACAAGTTCGGTTCGTACGGCTGCGTTTCGGGTGGTCGTACGGTCAGCCGCACGCCGGTGAAGTCTTCGCGGGGATCCGCGGGGATCCGCGGTGTCGGGCAGGTCGGGGAAGGAGCGGGGGCCTACCAGGACCCGGCCGACGCGGTCGTCGCGTACAGGTCCTCCATGGGCTGCGGCTCCGCGCCCACCGCCTTGATCACGGCGGTGGCGGCCAGCACCCGCGCCCCCGGGGGCACGTCCTTGTTCACCAGGGCCTGGGCGCCGATGACGGCGTGCTCGCCGATGGTGACGGGCCCCAGCACGGTGGCGTTCGTACCGAGCACGACGTCGTGGCCCACCACCGGGTGGCGGCGCTCCCCGTCGGCCCGGTTGTTGTCGCTCCACCAGCCGACCGCGCCCAGCGTCACCTGGTGGTAGATGGTCACGTCGTCGCCGACCACCGCGGTCTCGCCGATCACCACGGCCGCACCGTGGTCGATGAACACCCGCCGGCCGAGCACCGCACCGGGGTGGATCTCCACGGCGGTGCCGCGCCGGGCGTGCCAGGCGATGGCCCGCGCGGTCATCCGCAGCCCCCGCCGGTGCAGCCGGTGCGCGATCCGGTGCGCCCACAGCGCGGGCAGCGCGGCGTGCAGCAGGGCCTCGCGGCGGCTGCGGATCGAGGGATCGCGGGCCACCACCACGTCCAGGTCCTCCTTCATGATCCTGAGCAGACCGGGCCGGTCGGCGGCCATCAGACGAGCGCCTCGGCGCGGTCCCCGACGGCGGTGTGCCCGGAGACCTCGGCGAGCACGGCGAGGGTCAGGCTTTCGAGCCGGGCCACGAGCTCCGGGTCGGTGTAGCGCCCGCCCTCGGCGGCCAGCGCACCCGTGCCGCCGACGGCCACCGGCTCGTGCTCGACGAGCTGCGCGCCGCAGCGGCGCAGTACGCCGACCAGACCGGGCTGGGCGTCGAGCCCGCCGCGCGCTCCGGGGGAGGCGCTGGCCACGGCCGTGACCTTGCCGCTGAGCGGGCTCTCGCCGCCCGGCCGGGACAGCCAGTCCAGCGCGTTCTTCAGCGCGCCCGGCATCTCGCCGTTGTAGGAGGGGGTGCTGATGAACAGCGCGTCCGCGCCGGCGACCAGCTCCTTGGCCCCGCGCACCGCCGCCGAACCGTCGGCCTGCTCCAGGGAGGCCTCGTAGAACGGCAGTTCCGCGACGGAGAGGGAGACGGCCTCGTGCGCGCCGGGCAGACCCTCGATGATGTGGCGCACGGTCGCCAGTACTGCGGTGTTCACCGAGTCTCGGCGCGTGCTGCCGGACACCAGAACGATCTTCGCCACGGGGACCCCTTCTCTTCGGCCTCCCGGTCGGCAGGCCTTCGACTGGTCACACACTCCCGCCGGCGGTTCCCGAACCCCTCCCGCTCCGTTCCCGGTTCCGGCGGGGCCGGGCCACGAGGCGCCTCCACCCGGCCGCTGACCGGCCCAAAACCCTGGTTTTACGCCCCTGACCTGCGGTGATACCCGTTCCCAGGGGGGTGTGGACGTTAATTGGCGGAGCCCTCCCCCCGGATGGCGTAGAGTTGGGTTTACCGACGCGGGGTGGAGCAGCTCGGTAGCTCGCTGGGCTCATAACCCAGAGGTCGTAGGTTCAAATCCTGCCCCCGCTACTCAGTACGAAGGTCCGGTTCCCCCAGGGGAACCGGACCTTCGTCGTTGCCCCCTCTTGCTCCCCGCTCTTGCTCCCTCTCCCCTCTCCCCTCACCCCGTCCCCTCCCTCACCCGAACGGTCCCGCCCGGCTGGCCGGACGGGCCCTCCGGCCGCCAGCCTTGGGGGGCGAGGCGACGGCGGCCCGCACCCGTGCGAGGGACCGGGCGGCAGGAGAGCAGCGTGGCGGGGCTGGGCCGGCAGGGCAGGAGCGAGCGCTTCTTCGGCGCGGTCGCGGGCAGCCCCGTGGTCCGCCGGGTCGTCAAGATGCTCCCGGTCACCCTGATCGCGGTCGGCTTCGCCTTCGACGTCCTGACCCCGCCCAGTTTCACGGGCTCCCCCTTCTTCTCCGCGGCCCCGCTGATCGCCGCCCCGCTGTTCACGCTCCGCTGGACCGTGCTGACCGGGGTGCTCGCCACGCTCGCCGTGGTCCTGCTGCACCTCTACAACGGCACCACCGTGAAGGTGGAGGCCCTCACCGAGCTCGCCACCGTCCTGACCGTCTCCGGGCTGGCCACGCTGATCAACGTCGTGGTGCGGCGCGGCACCGAGCAGCTCGCCTCGGCGCGCGGGATCGCCGAGGCCGCGCAGTGCGCCGTCCTGCCGACGCCCGCCGAACGCATCGGGGGCCTGCACGTCAGCGCCTCCTACGAGGCCGCGCAGGCGGACGCCTTCATCGGCGGCGACCTGTACGCCGTCCAGGACACCCCGTACGGGGTCCGCCTCGCGGTGGGCGACGTCCGGGGCAAGGGGCTCGGGGCGGTCGAGGCCGTCGCCGTGGTCCTCGGCGCGTTCCGGGAGGCGGCGGAGAGCGAGGCCACACTGGAAGGGGTGGCGCAGCGGCTGGAGCGGGCGCTGGCCCGCGAGGGCAACCGGCGCGACAGCCTGGACGCGGTGGAGGGCTTCACGACGTGCGTGCTCGGGGAGATCCCGTCGGGCGCGGGCGTCCTGCGCCTCGTCAACCGGGGCCACCCCGAGCCGCTGCTGCTGCACGCGGACGGCGCTCTGGTGGTGCTCGCGCCCACCGACCCGGCGCTGCCGCTGGGCATGGGCGACCTGGGCGGCTGGCCGGACCGGGTGCAGGAGTGGGAGTTCCCGGCGGGGGCGACGCTGCTCCTCTACACGGACGGGCTGACCGAGGCCCGGGACGGGGCCGGGGTCTTCTACGATCCGGCGGCCCGGCTGCGCGGCCGGGTGTTCCCCGGGCCCGACGAACTGCTGAGCGCGCTCGGCAGCGATGTCCGCCGTCACACGCGCGGCGGGGCGACGGACGACATGGCGCTGCTGGCCCTCGCCCGGCCCGCCGAGGGGCAGCCGGAGCGGCGGCGGACGGTCCCGGTGGTCCCGCGAGGGGACGGAGCGTGACCGCAGGGGCGCGCTCAGCGAGATTGCTGACAGACCGTCAATGTGAAGATGTGGCGGGAGGGGTGGGCGAGTCGGCCGATTTTTGCCCGAGTTGATCCCTGAGTGCGGCCATAAGTCCTGGCCAGAGCAGTTCAGTGGGTGGCTGATTGTCGTTAACGATCAATCGCAACTGCTTGGAATCACTCCCCTTCTTCTATTACCGTTCGATAACGCAGCGCGGTCGTCCCAGCCGTCGCAAGAGACGGCGCCGTGTGCGTGGACTTCATGAGGAGTGTGCCCCGGTGGCCTCCAACTCGCCTGCCCCTGAAGGCATCGAAGTCCAGGAGCCGCCCACCGCCGGAGCCTGGGGCGAATGGAACCCCACCGAGGACTCGGCCCGCCCGCCGCGCGGCAAGCACCGCGTGCTCAAGCAGCGCGGGGGACTGGCCCGTTCCTCCACCGTCCTCGGCGTCGGCGTCATCGCGGCGGTCGGCGCGAGCGGCATCGCCACCGCGCAGGACCGTCCCCAGGTCGCCATATCCCTCCCCTCCCTGCCGTCCCTGCCCGGCGTGCTCGGCGGCGAGGACGACGCCGCCACCGCCGACGCGGCGGGACGCGAGGGCACGGGCCCGGACGCCGCGGCCCGGACCGGGCTCTTCCCGCGCCAGGCCGACCGCCGGTCCGACGCGGGCGAGCTGCTGCGCAGCCGCATCCTCCAGCAGGCCGAGAACCAGCAGGAGGCGGCCGCCGCCCAGGAGCAGGCCGAGTCGGAGCGGGTCGCCCAGGAGGCCGCCGCCAAGGAGGCCCGCGAGTCCCAGGAGCGCGCCCGCCAGGCGGCCGAAGCGGCGGCGGCCGAAGCGGCGGCCAAGGAGGAGCGCGAGCTTCAGGAGGCCAAGGCGGCCGCCGAGGCCAAGGCCCAGGAGGCCGCCGCCAAGGCGGCCGGCGGCTACGCCCTGCCCACCTCGGCCTACACCCTCACCTCGCACTACGGGGTCGCCGGCTCCATGTGGTCCTCCGGCCACCACACCGGCCTCGACTTCGCCGCCCCCACCGGTACCCCCGTCAAGGCCGTCGCCGCCGGCAAGATCACCTCGGCCGGCTGGTCCGGCGCGTACGGGTACCGGATCGTGCTCGAACTCCCCGACGGCACCGAGGTCTGGTACTGCCACCTGTCCTCGATGTCGGTGACCGGCGGCTCGGTCGCCGCGGGCGCCACCATCGGCCGGGTCGGTGCCACCGGCAACGTCACCGGCCCGCACCTCCACCTCGAAGTCCGCCAGGGCGGCTCCACGGTGGACCCGCTGGCCTGGCTGACGTCGAAGGGCCTGAACGTCTGAGCCGTACGACGGCCTAAGACCTGTCCGGGCAGGGTTCGGGCCCGGCCCCGGTTCGCGCATCGCGGTGGTCCCGCGCATCGCGGTGGTCTCGCGGAGCACGGTGGTCTCGCGGAGCGCGGTGGTCCCGCGGAGCCGGTACGCCGGCCAGCGCGGGCCGCTCCACCGGGACCCGGTGGTCCAGCGGGTCGAACCAGGGCGGCAGCAGCTCCTCCAGCACCGCCGCCCGCGACAGGGCCGGTCCCGCCGTGGCGCGGCGCAGCCAGAGCCGGTGCAGCAACTCCCGCTCCCGGCCCGCGAAGTCGGGCTCGCGCGCCGGTCCCCGGCTGCGCGCCCGATGCCGCAGCAGGGCCAGGGCCGCCGCGTCGGCCTCGTACAGGGCCACCGCACGCCCGGCCGGACGGCCGCCCGTGCTCCGGGCCAGCTCGCGGGCCAGCGACCGCGCCGGCATGGACACCAGCGCGGGGACCTCGGCGGGGCCCAGCCAGCCGGCGGCCGCGTACACCGCGAGCTCCCCGGCGACGGCCCGCAGGCGCCGGCGCCGTATGCACACGGCCAGCCACGCCAGCAGCCCGAACAAGGGGAACATCACGCAGCCGTAGACCACGTAGAAGCCGGACTCCCCGAAGTCGGAGGAGCTGTTCCACAGCGCGTGCAGGCCCATGGCGGCGGCCAGGCCGAGCAGCGGCAGCCCGGCCCGCCGCGAGCGGCGGGCGGCGAGCGCGGCCGCGCCGAAACCGAGGCCGGTGAAGACCGTGAACAGCGGATGCGCGAACGGCGACATGACCATCCGGACGAAGAAGGTCGCCGCCGTGACCGAGTCCAGCACCCCGGCGCCACTCTCCGCGTCCTCGTCGAAGGCGTTGCCGAGGTAGAGGATGTTCTCGGTGAAGGCGAAGCCGGTGGCGGTGAATCCGGCCACCACGAAACCGTCGGCGGGGCCGGTGAACTGGCGTCTTCGGAAGAGGAACACCAGCAGCAGGGCGGCCGCCTTGGCGCTCTCCTCGACCACCGGGGCGATGGCCACCGAGCCGAGCTGGTCGGCGTTGGAGGGATCGGCGGTGGCCGCGGCTATCCACCGGGTGGCGAAGCTGTTGGCCAGTATGGCGATCAGCGCCGCCGCGCACGCTCCCCAGCCGAAGCAGAACAGCAGCTGCGCCCACGGATGCGGTGCGGCCCGGCCCACCCACCGGAACGCCGCCACGAGCGGCGGCACCGGCACCAGGGCCAGGCCGAGCCCGACGAAGAACCCGGGGGTGCCGGTCTGCTCCCGCACGAGCTCCAGGATCGAGATGCCGCAGCCGGCGAGCAGCACGACGAGCACGCACATGGGTACACGGGTCGCACGGACGGCACGGACCGCACGGACCGCACGGGACAGCCGGGTTGTCGCTCGGAGCACGCGATGACTCTACCGAGCGACTCCGACACGGGGAGTGACGTCGGGTCAGTTCCCCTTGTTGTCGGCGTTGTCGATGCGCCGGAAGAGCAAGTCGTGTACGACGTGGCCCTTGTCGAGCCCCTGCCCCTCGAAACGGGTGAGGGGGCGGAAGTCGGGCCGGGGCGCGTAGCCCCCGTCGGCCTGCGTGTTCTCGAACTCCGGCTGGGCGGTGAGTACTTCGAGCATCTGCTCGGCGTACGGCTCCCAGTCGGTCGCGCAGTGCAGGATCGCCCCGGGTGCCATGCGGGTGGCTGCCAGCGCGAGGAACTCGGGCTGGATCAGCCGCCGCTTGTGGTGGCGGGCCTTGGGCCAGGGGTCGGGGAAGTACACGCGGAGCCCGGCGAGCGAGTCGGGCGGCAGCATCTCGCGGAGCAGGATGATCGCGTCACCGTTCGCGACGCGGACGTTGGTCATCCCGCCGCGTTCGGCGAGCGCGAGCAGGTTGCCCTGGCCGGGCGTGTGCACGTCGGCGGCGAGGATCCCGGTCCCGGGGTCGGCGGCGGCCATCTGCGCGGTGGCCTCGCCCATGCCGAAGCCGATCTCCAGCACGACGGGAAGCCCGTCGAACATCTGCTTCAGGTCGATGACGTGGTGCCCGTCGATGTCGAGTCCCCAGGTGCCCCAGAGCCGCTTCAGGGCCTCGCCCTGCCCGGTGGTCACCCGGCTGCGCCGGGGCTGGAAGCTCCGGATCCGCCGCTCGTGGTGCGAGCCGGCCGGATCGGGCGCGGGCCCGTCGGGGAACCGCGGCTCGGTCCGCCACTTCGGGGGCGTGTAGGTTCCGGCCGCCTCCGGCGCGGGCTGGGAGGCGGGATTCTGGGGACTCGATGACTCAGACACAATCCCCGGATTCTACGCCCGCCCCACAACCACGCCCGGTCGCGCTTCCAGCCCCGCCGGAGCCCGAGGCCCGGGGCCGCAATTCCAGCCCCGCCGGCGTTTGAGGCGCGGGGTCTGGGGCGGAGCCCCAGGAGGGTCCGGGCGCAGCCCGACCCCTCGCCCCCGCAGCCGAGCCCGGGCCGCCCCGGTCCTACGCCGCGCGCAGCGCGGTGAGCGCTCGGGAGGCGATCTCCCGCCCGATCGGCAGCGAAGCGGTGGCCGCCGGCGACGGAGCGTTCAGCACGTGCACCGTCCGCTCCCCCTCCCGGATCAGGAAGTCGTCCACCAGCGTCCCGTCCCGCAGCACCGCCTGCGCCCGCACCCCGGCCGCCGCGGGCACCAGGTCCTCCCCGCGCACCGCCGGCAGCAGCCGCCGTACCGCCTCGACGAACGCCGCCTTCGACAGCGACCGCCGCACCTCGCCCGCCCCGTACCGCCAGTGCCGCGCGGCCATCCGCCAGGATCCCGGCCAGGCCAGCTCGTCCGCGAGGTCCCGCGGCCGCACCACGCCCCACCCGTACCCCTCGCGCGCCAGCGCCGGCACCGCGTTCGGCCCGACGTGGACCCCGCCGCCGATGCCCCGCGTCAGGTGCACGCCGAGGAAGGGGAACGCCGGGTCCGGGACCGGGTAGACCAGGCCGCGCACCAGTTCGGGCCGCGCCAGGTCGTAGTACTCGCCCCGGAACGGCAGGATCCGCATTTCCGGGTCGTCCCCGGCCAGCCGCGCGATCCGGTCGCACTGGAGTCCCGCGCAGTTCACCAGGATCCGCGACCGCACCACCAGGCCGGTGCTCGTCCGCACCGCGATGCCCGACGCGCGCCGCGAGATCAGCTCGACCGCCCCGCCGTAGACGATCTCCGCCCCGGAGGACTCCGCCAGCTGCTCCGCGACCCGCCCGTAGTCCACGATCCCGGTGGTCCCGACATGGATCGCGGCGAGCCCGCGCACCTGCGGCTCGTACTCCGCGATCTGCGTCGGCCCCAGCTCCCGCACCGGGATGCCGTTCTCCCGGCCCCGCTGCACGAGCGCGTGCAGGCGCGGCAGCTCGTCCCGCTCGGTGGCGACGATGAGCTTGCCCGTCACCTCGTGCGGGATGTCGTGCTCCGCGCAGAACTTGACCATCTCGGCCGCCCCGCGCACCGCGAAGCGCGCCTTGAGCGATCCGGGCTTGTAGTAGATCCCGCTGTGGATCACGCCGCTGTTGCGGCCCGTCTGGTGCCGCGCCGGGCCGGCCTCCTTCTCCAGGACGACCACGCGCGTCCCCGGAGCGAGCCCCGCGAGGGCATGCGCCGTCGACAGGCCGACGATTCCGCCGCCGATCACCAGCACATCGCAGTCCACCCTGCCCATGCTGCCCACGCCGCCCACACTGACACCTCCCACCCCTGCATAGTGCACCCCGCCACTGACAGCCGGGCGACGCGGGGCCTATGCCGGGGTCACCAGCAGAGGCCTGGCCCGCTCGCGCAGTTCGGCCACGCGCGGTTCGTCCCCGTACGGTTCCAGCCGGTGCAGGAGGTCCCGTACGTATTCGGTCGTCCGTGCGGACGAGATCCGCCCCGCGACCTCCACCGCCCGGGTACCCGCCGCACACGCGGCGTCGAGGTTCCCGGACTCCAGCTCGGCCACCGCGCTCACCACGAGCCGCAGCCCGTGTGATCGTACGTACTCCTCCGTCGGCCGGGACAGTGCCTGTTCCGTGAAACGCCTTACCTGCCTCGGGAGTTTGAGGTCGCGGTAGCACTCCGCCGCGTCCGCCGCGAAGCGGTCGTACGAGTAGAAGCCGAGCCAGGTCGGGTCGGCGTCGCCCTCCCGGGCCCGCTCCAGCCAGCTCTCGGCGGCCTTGAGCGCGCCCCCGGCGGCCGCGGAATCGCCGGCCTTCGCGTGCGCCCGGGCCTCGACGAGGCGGAAGAAGCTCATGGTGCGGGCGGTCGCCAGCCCCCGGTTGCGCTCGACGGCGGCCTGCGCGAGGTCCACGCCCTCGTCCGGGAAGTCCCGGTAGGTGGCCTGCAGCGACATCGAGGCCAGCACGTACCCCCCGAGCGGTACGTCGGCCGCCGCGCGGGCCAGGCGCAGCGCCTGGATGTAGTACCGCTGGGCCGCTTCCTGCTGCCCGGTGTCGAAGGCCATCCAGCCGGCCAGCCGGGTCAGTTCGGCGGTCGCGCCGAACAGCGCGCGGCCCACCTCGTCGGTGTAGGAGCCGAGCAGCAGCGGGGCCGCGTCCACCCGCAGGCACTCGGGGACCATCGACGAACGCCAGTCGCCGCCGCCGTATTTGGAGTCCCAGCGGCGGGCGTCCTCGGCGGCTTCGCGCAGCTTGGTCACATCGCTGTGGCCCACGCGCTGCGGGCCCGCGTCGGGCCCGGCGGGGGAGGGCGTTTCACCCGGAGGCTGGGCGGGCACACCCCCGACGAGGGCGCCGGGCGGCGCCGGAAGGCCTTCCGGCGGAGCCGCGCCCGGCACCGGTTCGCGCGACGCCACGGTCGCGCGGGACGAGGCCGAGCGATGGTGCCCTTGACCACTGCCTTGATTGTTCTGCCCGCTCTGCCCGCTGTTCTTCGCCCGTCCCTGCCCCGGGGCGGGTGCCTGTCCGGGCTCGCGCGCCACCGAGCTGTCGGCCGGAGATATCAGCCACCGCGAGGCCGGTGTCGCGTATGCGGACACCGAGAAGGAACCGGCGAGCGACTGCCAGATCCCGCCACCACCGCGCCGCCCGGCCAGGTCGAGCCGATAGAGGTCGGTGGCCGAGCGTACGGCGGCGCCCACGTCGCGCGGGAAGGCCAGCCCCACCTCGGGCGCCGGGTCCGCGTCCGCGAGCCCGATCTCGTGCAGCGGCACCGGCCGGCCGAGCTTCGCGCCGATGGCCGCCGCGATCAGGTGCGGGGCGGCGCCCTGCGGCACCATCCCCTTCGAGACCCACCGGGCAACGGACGTCTTGTCGTACCGAAGTGTCAGGCCGCGCTGCGCGCCGAGGTCGTTGACCCGGCGGGCGAGCCCGGCATTGCTGATGCCCGCGAGGGCGAGGACGGCGCCGAGCTTCTCATTGGGCTCGCGGAGCTCCCTGGACATGCGCCACCCCTCGTCACACGCGGAACGCATACGCCGCCGGGGCATAGGCGCCCGGCATTTCGTAAACCCAGCGTAGTTCCCCGCCTCCCAAGCGTTAAGGCCCCCTGTTCCGTATGGCGGGATTGTTGTCCGTATGCACAGTCGGGCGGGGTCCCGGGCCCGGGGCGCACGTGTCAGCGCGTGCTCCGCCCGTGTGGCCGTGCGCCCGGCCGTGCGCTCTGGCCGCTCCGTGGGCCCGGCGATTCGATGTGCGGTGCGTGGGTCGGCCCGCCGCGTGGATCAGGCGGGCCGGGGGACGCCGCTGCCTCAATCCCCGCGGGTGGCGGAACGGTCCGGGGGGCGGATGCCGTCTCCCGGGCCGCGCTCCGCCGTGTCCCGCAGCACCCCGCCGGACGGGTCCGGCGGGCCCTCGTCGCGGCCGAAGAATGGCCGAAAGCGACCTATGGGACGGTGGGAACGGAACGCCAAATACCGCATGGCCGGGGCGTGTTCGTTCGCACGTGCGCCCCCCTTAACCACTCTCGCACGCCTGTCTCGTGGCAGCATGGTCCCCGAGCCACCCGGGGTCCCGCCGGCCGTGCCCAGAGAGCCGACCGCGCCGTTCGTACCCCGGTCAGGTGCCCACGGGCTGGGGAGGCGGCGGTGCGCTGGTTGGTGGGTTGGAGCAGTATCGCCGCGAGCTTCGGCACGGCCGGACGCGTCGCGGGCAACGGCTCCGCCCGGAACGCCGCGCAAGGCTCCGGCCAGGGCGCATACGGCTCGGGCCAGGGCTACGGCCAGGACCACAGGCAGGGCTACGGCCACAGCCCGTACGGATCCGGCCCCGGCCCCGACGGATGGGCCGACGGCCCCCTCCGCGGCGGCCTCGCCGACGCCGACCAGACCCCGTCGGGTTATGGCCCGGCCGCCCCCGACGCCGACCGCACCGTCGTCCCCGTGGGCGCCCAACTGCTCTGGGGAGACCCCGACCCCCTCTGGGCCGTCGGCGA
The DNA here is from genome assembly GCF_003287915.1 of Streptomyces sp. ICC4. Taxonomy (NCBI): domain Bacteria; kingdom Bacillati; phylum Actinomycetota; class Actinomycetes; order Kitasatosporales; family Streptomycetaceae; genus Streptomyces; species Streptomyces sp. ICC4. The sequence continues at coordinate 3,482,337 of NZ_CP030286.1, forward strand.
CTGGCGCCCGGACGAGATCCGCACCCTCACCGCCGACCCCGCCGACCCCTTCACCCGGCTCGTCGTCCTCGGCTGCTGCGGCGCCACCGACGAAGAACTGCGCCGCGCCCTCTACGCCGCCCGCGGCGGCGCCCTGCGCCACCTCACCCAATGGCCCGGCAGCTACACCGCCGTCGTCCAGGCCGGCCGCCGCATCACCGTCCTCGGCGACCTCGCCGGCGCCCGGCCCGTCTTCTACACGCCCTGGGCGAGCGGAACCGCGTACGCCACCGCGGCCCTCCCGCTCGCCGACCTGATCGAGGCGCAGCTCGACGTGGGCCATCTCGCCGCCCTGCTGGCCTGCCCCGACAGTCCGGAGGCGCTGGGCGACGGCACACCGTACGTCGGCGTACGCCGGATCCCGCCCGGGCACGCGCTGATCCTGCGCGAGGGCTCACGGGAGATCACCGGGTACGAATCGGTGGCCTCCCTCGCGGTGGCCGCCGCCGAGGCCGACCCCGAGCGCGCGGTGGAGGGCGTGCGGGAAGCGTTGGTCGACGCGGTGCGCGCCCGGCTCACGGCTCCCCGCCATGCCCCCGAGACCACGGTCCACGACCCCGGGCCCGTCCCCGGAATGGGCCCCGCCGACCGGCGCGCGGCCCGCGGCGCCCCCGCGCCCGTCCCCGGAGTGGGCGCCGACCTCTCCGGCGGCAGCGCCTCCGCCACCCTCGCCCTGCTCGCGGCAGGACTCCCGGGAGCACCGGGCACCATCCTCAGCCGCACCGGCGAACGCCTCCTCGCGGTCACCTTCAACGACCTGGCCACCCCGCAGGGCCGCGAGGCCGAACTGGAACGCGCCCACGCCATCGCCGCCGACCCCCGCCTGCACCACGTGGTCGTGGCCGCCTCCGAGGAAGCCCTCCCGTACGCGGACCTCGACGGGCCGCTGACCGACGAACCGGGCCCCTCCCTCGTCTTCGCCGCGCGCGAGCGCCGCCGCCTCGCCGCCGGCTCCGCGGACCACTTCACCGGGCACGGAGCCCGCCAGGTCCTCGACGCCCACCCCGCCCGGCTCGCCGACCTCCTCCTCGACCGCCGCCGGCGCCACCTGCTGCGCCCGACGCTGGCCCTGGCCCGCTCGTCCCCCGCCGACTCCCTCCTCGTCCCCCTGACCGTGTACTCGGCGGCCCGCCGCCTGGCCCGTACGACGTACCGCGCGGGCATGGAGGCGGCGGCGGCCCGCCTGCGCGACGGGGTCCCGGCCGCGGGCACCGCCTCCCCGGTGGACGCGTCGCTCGCGGCCCTGACCTGGTCCCGCCCGGGCCCGGCGGCGGCCTGGCTGACGGGCGAAGCCCTGGCGGAGGTATCGATCCGCCTCACCGCGGCCGCGGGCCGCCCCCCGCTTTCCCTCCGGCCCGGGGAGGCCCGGGCCCGCGCCGTCCTGGCCCGCCACGCGGCCGACCACCGGGTCTTCGAACAGGCCGTGGAGGTCCGCAGCCAGCGCCTGCACGCCCCGTTCCTGGACAACCAGGTCGTACTGGCCGCCCGCGCCCTCCCCGACCACCTGCGCGTCCAGCCCGGCGCGCGGGCGGCGATCCTGCGCACCATCCTGTCCTCGTCCGGGGTCCGCGAACTCCCCCCGGGGTGGGGCACCCCGTCCCACACCCCGAACGAATCGGCGACCCGCCTGGGCCTGCGCGCGGCCCTCCCCGACCTCCTGACCCTCTTCACCGCCCCCCTCCTCGCGGACGCGGGCCTCATCGAAGCCCGGGTCGTCCGCCAGGCCCTCCTCGACGCGGCGGACGGCCGCCCGGTCCCGCTGGACGGCCTGGCGGAACTCGTCTCGATGGAACTCTGGCTGGGCCGCCTCCTGTCCCGCCGGGGCACCTGCTGGACGGGCACCTGCACCTCCTGCCGTCGCGCGGTCTCCCAAGGCTGTCTCTTATTCACATCGGACGCTGCCGAGGACTTACCCGCGTCTGATTCCGGGGGCCACCCGTGCAGTAGGGCGATGCCGTAGAGCTTGTCGGCCATGGCGCGGGCGGAGAGCAGTTCGCGTGTGCCCAGTGCGCGCCAGAGGTCGTCGGCCTGGATGCTGCGTTCGTGGTCGGTGGCGGCGTCGGCGAGGTGCAGACTTTCGGTCCAGTTGGCCTGCAGGTAGGGCGCGGTGGTGGCGATGCGGATCCAGACGGTCAAGGGGTTGGCCGCGGGGTCGGCAGGGTGGGCGAAGACGCCGACGATGTAGCCGTGGTCGACCGGCGATGCCCGGTGGGCCTGGTCGACTCCGGCGGCTTCGGGATGGAACAGGATGCCGCTGGCAGGTCGTCCCCCGTTGGTGTCCAGTCGCCATTGCGGATCGGCCAGCAGCAGGGAGACGGCGATGAGAAAGCTGGTCTTCCCGGAGCCGTTGGAGTCCTCCTTGGGACCGAGGCCGGAGACCGCGATGAATGTCTCGGGGACGATCGGGACGGGGTGTGAGGTGAGCCTGGCAATGTCAAAGGTCTGCATGGCGACGAGTTGGCGGTCGCCGACGACGCCCCGTGGCAGGTCGGACGCGGGTGGGGTGGTCATGGCGTGTCCTGTCTCTGTCGATCAGGGACGACGGTCGGGGATGCCGGGCGGAAAGCTCGTCGGCGCCGGATCGACTCGGCGAGCGGACCGGCGGGGTCGGCCAACAGGATGAGTTCTTCGAACAGTTCACTGCCCGCGGACTTCGTCAGGCGAAGAAACTGGTGACCCAGGACGTAGCCGGTCCTCGTGTGGCGAACCAGGTCCGCGTCGACCAGTCGCTGCAGAGCGCCGGTGACGACTCCGTCGGGCACCCGGCAGCCTTTGAGTTCCTGCACGGGCACGGGCGTGCCGAGAGTCCAGGGCTGGTCGGGCAGGGTGACGCCCGAGGCCTGGGGAATGGCAACGCTGTGGAGCAGGACCAGGGTGAGGACGGCGCGGTCGGCGCGCGGCAGGATGCCGATGCCTTCGTGTGCCAGGCGCTGCCTGACGTCGTCGTCGTAGCCGGAGAGGTAGCCGCCGCCCACAGCGAGCAGGGTACGTCCGGACGCGGCCAGGACCTGTTCCACGACGACTCGAAGCGCAGTCTCCGCGAGGGCGCGGTAGTGGGCCGGCCGTACTGGCAGCCTGGCGGTCTCCACGGCGCTGACCGCGGCGCGTACGTCCGCCCGCCGGCCGTAGGGCAGGGAGTCCAGTGCCGGTATGTCCACCGTGTCACTCCTTCCTCGGGCCGGGTAGGACGTCGTAGCCGCTTCGGAGTTCGGTGACGTCACGCTCGGACCACAGTGCGCACATGGGGCCGAGGCGGATCGTGCCGTCGTCTTCGTCCGGGGCGAGGTAGCCGCAGGCGCGCAAGAAACGTACGGCGGCGAGGAAATGCGAGGTGCGGCCCAGTGCGCCGATGCCCTCCCGGGGGGCGAGGGCATCGTGGAGCGGGGCCAGGGTGGCTATGACGTCGTCCTGTCTGGCGGCCTGTCCCGGGTACAGGGGCTGGCTCCGGTCGGGCCAGCAATGGCGGATACAGGCCGCGAGGGTGACCAGGCGGAAGGCCGAGGCAGGGCGGCGGACATCGCTGTCGTCCAGGGAACCGTTGGCGGGTTCGACGTCGGGGCTGAAGGCGAGCATCAGTTCACGGTTTCCTCCTGCGGTGACGACGTCGGTCAGGCGCCGGTCCACGTCATCGACAGCGCTGCGCAGCCGAGCGAGCTCTTCACGGTCGGCCGGGACAGGAAAGGTGCGCGATGCCCTGGCACGCGCCAGCTGGTAGCGGTCCTCGCTCATGAGGGCTCTGCCGGCGTGGTCTCGGAGTCGTCGTTGCGGTCCTGCATGTCCTGAGGGCCGTCGGGAACCCGGTACACGGCCATGGGCGAGGCGTAGGTGACAGGGCCGTCGGGATCCACCACAACCTTCCGGGAAATGGCGAGCATGAACGGCAGGGCCGGGTCGGCCGCGGCACGTAGCAGATCGACGACATGTCGGACCGCTGTCTGCCACGGCATCGCGCGCAGTTCCTCCGTGAGGTCGGCTCCGGCCCTGCCCCCCATCAGCAGCGTCACCGCGGCTTCGCGTCGCTCCCGTGCCCGGGCGACCCTGGCCCGCGCGGTCTCGACCGGATCCGGACCCGGCGGCCTGGCGGGAGGCCGCGGCAAGCGCTGCCGCGGCGGCGGGGTCCGGTGGTCGGCGGCGGCGGTGAGAACCTGGCCGACAGTGATGTCCACACGAGGCGGGTCGAAGACGGTCGCGGCGAACACGCCTGCCAGCGCGTCGAGAGGCGCCCGACGGGCAGCAGTCAGGTACTGCTCGGGCAGCAGCATGCTGAAGTCGCGGCGGGTAATGGCCTGCCGCATGAGCCGGTCGTGGAACTCCTGAACAGCCGCCGTGTATCGCAGCGCCTCCTGGATCAGCCGCGTACCGGCGGGGCGCAGCCCGGGGTACCGCTCCGCGATGGCGTCGACGACGTACTTTGCCTCCTGGATCGACGCGGCATGGGCGTGATGGTGGCGCTGACCGAGGAGTTCCTCGATGGGCCTGGTCCGGACGAGCCTGAGCAGATGGTTGGTGTAGTTCGCCAGGCTGCGCCGGACTTTGGCGATCTTCGTGGCGAGGTCCGCCCCGGTCAGGGAACCGTTCAGGATGCCTTCACGGGTCCGGTCCAGGAGCATCGTGATCTCGTGGACTCCGCCGGCCTCCCGCAGGCGCTCATAGACCAGGAGCGCCGCCCCGCTGGTGGGGTTGAAGACATAGCGCTGGTCGTGGGCCTTGAGCCGCAGCGGCTCCAGCAGCTGGAGCCTGGTGAAGACATGGAAGCGTGCATCGAACTCGTCGGCGGAGGCCACTGACTCGCATGCCTGGGAGATCTCCGCGCGGCTGAGGCCGTTCTCGGAGCCGGAGTCCCCGAACACATCTCGAATCGCCTCGGCGATGCGCAGCGCCACCGGATCGGCGGTTACCGCGCCGGCCGTGGCGGCCACTGGCGCGACGAACGGCGGTATGTGCTGGAGACCATCGGCACTGTCCTCTAGTTGCGCGGAGAACAGATCAGGCTGATCCGACAAGCGCCCCCCTCACTCCCCCGCCCCGGACCTATCGACCAAGCATGACTGTCGATGGCGTCAACGCGCCCGGAAACGAGCCAACTTGTACTTGCTCATCACCAGGCGGCCCTTCACCCGAGCCCGCACGATCGTCACGATCTCGAGATACGCCGTCGCCCCTGAGGCCGCAGTCGCAGAGGATCTTCCAGGTCTTCATGCGGGCGAAGACGCGCTCGACGCGGGCTGGCTCGAACCTGCTTGTGGGACTTGTTGTGGTCCTCCTACCAGGCCGGGAGCCTGGTCTGGCCGCGCTCGCGGCGGTGCGGGATGACGAGTCCGGTTCCCGGGTAGCCGCCGTCGGCGATCGTGAGGGTCTTGCCGACGGCGGCCTTGGCGCCGGACTGTAGCCTCGCGGGCCTCCAACCGGCCATGAATGTCCGCAGCGCCTCGACCCGCCAAGGACCATAGGCGTTCTCACATGATCTGCGGCAATCACAAGCACCTTGCAGGATGCCAGTTCAGGCATGCTCCCCTCCCCGGGACTGCCTCATTCCATAAGCAGGACCACAGGTCAGAGCCGCATTGCTGCCGCAGTATCAATGAGAACTCATAACACGGCTCTGACCAGAAATAACAAGCGCGCATGGCCACAGGCTCCGCCGTCACCTACAGGCGTGTCACCACATACACAACAACACCAAGATCAATCCCACACAACGACGAAACCCCAGACCAGCACCACGAACAACCAAACCGAACACCACCACAGAGCACTCGGCCACGACCATCGGCACCCGCCCAACCCGACCGTAATCCCAGGCCAAACAGTGAAACACCAGGCCATAACAGCCCCGCTACCACCCACCTAGCGCTCCGTCACACCTGCGCTTCGCTCCGGACGGGTTCGGGTCTCGCTCCGCCCCACCCCGAACGGCCCGCTGCGCAGGCCTCAATGACCTCGTTTCACAAGGTCCGGGCCTACGGCCCGTGGGGCGGGTCCGCTCCGCTCCCCATCCCAGAGCCCTTCCGGCTCCTCAGGGCCACCCTGCTCAGCATCAGCACGGTCTTGTGCAGCTATCCCCACATGACCAGACTTCTGACTGGCCATCTTGAAGGCTCACTCTGGGGGCGGCGTGAACACAGAAACTCTGCTTGGGCTCGGCTCAGCACTCTTCGGCGGCTCCGCCGTAGCCTTCGTCAACCACCTCGGGACTCGGGAGAAGGGCAAAGCTGAGGCCGACAAACTCCGTGCAGAAGCCGAGCAAATCCGGTTTCAGACCTCCACACACATGAGCACTGGGCTGAGCATCGACCCGAAAACCGAGATCCCCGCATGGCAAGTGACCGGAGACAGGGCATTCGAGGACTACGAGGCCCTCCTCGACTCCGAGGTCACGCGCCATGCCGGCTGCAGCGCCCGGATCGACGCAATGCCAAGGGCCCGGGGCTTCGCCACACTCATGCAGTCCGTCGACGCCACGCCATTTCGCGGACAACGGCTCCGTATGACCGCCTGGGTCAGGACCGAGAGCGTCCGGAAAGCCGCGATCTGGATGCGGGTGGACGGGCCCGACGGCAACATGCTCGCATTCGACAACATGTCCAACCGGCCGATCAAAGGAACTACAGGCTGGTGTCAGTACAGCATCGTTCTGAACGTCACCTCCGAAAGCCTGATGCTCGCGTTCGGCTTCATGCTCTCCGGTCGAGGCCGAGTCTGGGCAGACGATTTCTCCTTCGAAGAGGTGGGCCTTGAGGTACCCACGACGCAGACCACACCAGCCGGCTACGAATTCCTGGCAACTCCGCAGAACCTCGGCTTCGACGATCCCGTTGGCCTACTCAGCTGACCGGCGTTGAACCACTGCTGCCCGCGCAGACACCAACCCACCACCCGCACACAACAAGTCCTTTGGCGACGCCTGCCGTGCCGCCCAGGACCGACAGGACGAAGTCCGCCTGCACCAGACCCAGGTCGCCCGCCCGCCAGGCGGCCGCGAGCAGCACACCGGTCACCAGCAGGCCCTCGACCGCGATCCGGTCCCGGCCCGACAGCGCCCACCAGGCCGCCCGTACCCGGTCCACGCGCGCCCACAAGCCCCGCCATATCCGTCTTGACAGATCGGAGGTACCCCATGCCCCGCAAACCGCGCACCCCCTGCCGGATTCCCGGGTGTCCCGAGCAGACCCGGGCCCGCGGAGGTCCGCGACGGTCCGTGAGGCTGTGGCCGTTGACTGCATCAACAGTTTCGTACGCAAGGTGAAGTGACTGTCGGATGACACACACCCACCATGACCAGCAGAAAGGGTCAAACTGCCCACCCGAAGGGGCGAGGGCTGCGAGATGGACGCGGACGGGAATGTTCAACCGCACTGCCGTCCGCGCCATCGGATCAAGACCCGTGGAGAGATTGGAGCCGCGGGTGCCCCGTTCTGAGCATGAAAGGACCTGCCAGAACGGGACCCAACCCGTGCCAGGCGGCACCACCTACCGCTGAGGAAGCGTGAAGAGAGGCCGGGGCTGGATCGTCTGTGGCTGGGCCGGCCCCGAGCACCGTTTGGACTTCGACAAAGACTGGGACTGCCCCTGGCCCCTGGACTGGCAGCGCCGCTACCGCGTGCTCGCCGACCTGGTCGACGCCGACGGGCAGCTGCCCGACATTGCCCCGGGCGTCGTCTTCGACGGCGACGACGTCGGCAAGTGGCTCCAACAGCAAAAGCAGCCGGCCACCTGGGCACGGCTGCTGCCACCGAGCCAACACCGCGGCCCCGCACCCGGCGGTCCAAGCCCGACGGCAAGGCCGCCGGTGCCGCTACACGCGACTCAGGCACGGAGATTCCCACGCAGACTCCCGTCAACGCCTGACCTTGCCGGTTCACCCGGGCGGGTACTACTCGCCGGAAGCGCCTGAGGTCGCGCATACTCGTCTGGCCTTGCCAGCAGTCAGGACACCGGTACTGGGGGTACTGGCAGATCCGCCCCGCTGTTCCCGGAACCCTGCACGCGATACCGGCCACCCCCGATCGGCACGGACCGACCCCGCATTACCGCTGCAACGCCATCAGACCAACGTGTCTGATCCGACCACTCCACCCCCACCAGGTCCACGTCGGTCAGGTCCACGTCAGTCAGGTCCGCTTCGGTCAGGTCCGCTTCGGTCAGGTTCGCGCCGTTCAGGTCCGCGTCGGTCAGGTCCGCACCGTTCAGGTTCGCACCGCGCAGTTTCGCGCCGCGCAGTTTCGCGAAGCGCAGGTCCGCGCCGGTCAGGTCCGCGCCGTTCAGGTCCGCACCGTTCAGGTCCGCACCGCGCAGTTTCGCGCCGCGCAGTTTCGCGCCGCGCAGGTCCGCGTCGCGCAGCTCCCCGCGGATCAGGTCCGCGCCGTTCAGGTGCGCGCCGCGCAGGTTCGCGTCGGTCAGGTGCGTGCGGGTCAGGTCCGCGCCGTTCAGGTTCGCGTAGCGCAGTTTCGCGTCGCGCAGGTCCCCGTGGGACAGGTCCGCGCTGGTCAGATCCGCGCCGGTCAGATTCGCGCCATTCAGGTTCACGTAGCGCAGATTCGCGTCGCGCAGGTACGCGCCGGTCAGGTTCGCGCCGGTCAGATCCGCGCCGGTCAGATGCGCGAGGATCAGGTCCGCGCCGTTCAGGTTCGCGTAGCGCAGTTTCGCGCCGTTCAGGTCCGCGCCCCGCAGGTCCGCGTAGCGCAGGTCCGCGCGGATCAGTTCCGCGCCGTTCAGGTCCGCGCCGCGCAGGTACGCATCGCGCAGTTTCGCGCCGCGCAGGTCCGCGCCGCGCAGTTGCGCGCCGTGCAGGTCCGCGCCGCGCAGGGACTGGCGCCGAGCGCCGCCAGTCAGAAGTACCCGAGTCCACCAGTTGGAGGCCTGAATGCGCAGCCAGGGACGGGAAGGGCTGGCAGCTACGGCAAGCCGACCAAGGAAGGTGTCAGAGCGCGTCCTCATGGACCTCCCCCTCCCCGGGCACAGGCGGCAGCGGCGGGGCTACGGCAGCCTGAGGGCGGCGTCGGCGCCGCGGTTCGACCTCTACACCGGAGAGGAGGCCCCGGATCGTAGCGGGGGCACCGATGCCGAAGATGAAGGCTGGCCACGGCCCACTGATCTGACTATGTGCGGCGGCGGCCACCAAGGATCCCAGCATGAGCCCGGCGGCCACAACAAACAGCCGCGGCCCCAGTTCGCCTTCCTTACGCCACGGCCAGGTGTATCCCGCCGACACGACAGCTGCAGACAGGGAGAACACCGAGGCCGCTCCACCGCCAGCCAAGCCCCACATTGCCGCCTGCCACCACGTCATGCTCCAACGATAGCCACCCAAGGCAGCTATTTGCAGGGCCAGTTAGAAAATGCGCCAAACGCCCAGGGCTGCAGGCGACACGGGGTGTGAAGTACATGTATCCGCTGCGGTTCGGCAGGCGCCGAGGTGAGAACGCTGTCACCAGGCCACCAAGGGGTAAGCGCTGGAAAATGAGGGTCTGCCGATACTTGTCCCGGACACGGCTTTTCCGGAGGTCGGCAGGTCGAGAACACCCGCCGGGAATCAACATCGGGAAGCGGGGGTGTTGACGAACTCACTAGCCGGCCACTTGTACCCTGGTGTCCGACCTACGAGGCCGTCCTCCACCACTTGGCCACGCCGACACGCACCCACCGGGCCCGGGCGAGAGCCGCGGCGTGTGGTCCAGCCAGCGGAAAGGGCCCCGAAGGCGTCGCTGACCCTGGGGGCGGATTCCTGGCCGCCTACTCGGACCCTGTGTTCACCTTGATCATTTGCCCTGCGTTCGGGGTGTGCGCCTCGGTACGATCAGCCCCTGGATGATCCGCATCCACCTCGACCTCCCGCCCGCCGACGCGCTAGTCCGACGCCGGCGGTCGACACCAGACCGAGAGTTCACGCAGATAGGGAAGCCACCCCTTGATCTTCGAAGACGCGAAGCGCTCCTTAGAGCGGAAACTCCACGTCCAGGAGTACCGCCACACCCCCCTGATCGACGGGTACGAGGACGCGGAAAAGCTGTACAAGCACTTCCGAGCCCACCTGGACATGGTGAGTGCATGCCTGAAGTCGCTGACGTCCTACGAGTTCGGGGGTCAGTTCTTCCGGCAGGTCGCCGAGGTGCCGTTGCTGACGGCCGACCCGGAGACGACGGCGCTGAAGCGCGAGGACATGTACACGGACATCGCCCGGGTGGGCACCAGCCTTAAGGCCGCTCTCCCGCCCGGTCCGCTCACCGCCACTGCCGCGGCCTTCTAGGCCGCCTATCTGACGATCGCCGCGTCCAAGGAGCGAATGAACCTCGCCCTGACCGCGCAGCAGGAAGCGCTCGGGGAGCTGAAGAAGCGGGAGAAGTCCATTGACGAGGCGCGTCGCCGCGTGGCCGACCTGCGCTACGACCTGGAAGCGGCACGGCAGTCCAGTGTCCCGAAGCCGGCCACGGACACAGCGCAGGCGGAGCAGGACTATGCCGACGCCTCGAAGACGGCTCTAGGCGCGATGTCGGCTTTCAACGGCGATCAGGGCATCGGCGGGATCCTCCGCGGCATCTCCGTGGCCCACCATCAGTTCTCCGCGCAGGAAGCCGACGCTCTGAAGAACCTCGGTTGATGTGCGACATCACGTGAGTTCCTCTGAGTTCCGGGACCCCGCTGCCTCCGAGGACGGGGAGGTCGAGGAGGGCTGAGGGTGCAGGTCCCGGCCGAGGTGCCGGCCGGGACCTGGGGGTGTCAGTCGGCCTGGTTGGCGGCTTGCTTGGGCAGGCAGAACATCAGGGCCCACATCAGGGCGAGGAGGCCGCCGACCCACCACAGCACGGTGACGAACGCGTCGCGGTTGACCGCGCCGTCGGGCGAACCGCGGGTGATGGCGAAGAACACCACGGCGGTGAGCGCGATGCCCAGGTGGATGGCGGTGTTGAACAGGCCCGAGGCCGAGCCTGCGTCCTCGTGCGGGACCCTGGCCAGTGACAGATCGGCGAGTGGGCCGGAGACCATGCCCAGGCCGAAGCCGATCAGTACCACCGGAGCGGTCATCGCCAGCAGGGTCAGGTCGGCCTGGTGGCTGCCGATCTGGAGCCCGTAGGCGATTATCGCAGCGGTCGCGATGAGGGCGCCGGCCTGCGGCAGACGGCGGGCGAAACGTCCGGCGGTCTTCGCCGCGATGGTCGCGCCGGCCAGTTCTCCCACGGAGAGCAGTACGACGGCCGCGGCCGCCTCAAGCGGGCTCATGCCCAGTCCGCGCTGCAGGTACAGCGTCCAGGTCATGAAGAACAGGCCGCACAGCAGGCCGTGCATCAGGTCCGCGGCCATGCCCCCGGAGAACTGCCCGACCCGGAAGAGGAACAGGGTCACCAGCGGGGCGTTGCCCTGCCTGCGCCGCTGCTGGCGCAGGAAGACACCGAGGACGAGGGCGCCGGCGGCGAGCATGGCGAAGCACCACAGCGGCCATCGGTGGGCGTGGCCCTCGGTGAGCGGGAAGAGGATCAGGACGATGGCCAGGCCGGACAGCAGCATCCCCCGGCAGGTCGAGTCGGTCGGCCTTACGGACGGTCGATTCGGGGATGACCTTGCGTCCGAGGAGGAGTACGGCCAGGCCGACGGGCACGTTGACCAGGAAGATCGGCCGCCAAGACAGCCCGAACAGGTCGGCCTGGGTGAGCACGCCGCCCAGGACCGGGCCCAGGACGTTGGCGATGGCCAGGACGGCCCCGTACAGGCCGAACGCCTTGCTGCGGTTGTGGCCTTCGAAGGTGACGTGCATGGTCGCCAGGACCTGCGGGATCATCACGGCCACGCCGACGCCCTGGAGCAGGCGGGCGCCGATCAGCTCGCCCGGGCTGGTGGCCAGGCCGCACAGCCGCGAGGCGCCGGTGAACACGAGGGTGCCGATCAGCAGGATCCTGCGCCGGCCGTAGATGTCACCGAGCCGTCCGCCGGTGATCAGCCCGACGGCGACGGGCAGCGAATAGGCGGTGGTCAGCCACTGCACCGCGACCGGCCCGGCACCGGTCGACTCCTGGATCGCAGGCAGGGCGGTCAGGACGACGGACTGGTCGAGCATGTTCATCAGCTCGGCGGTCAGCAGAACCAGGAGGGCGATCCAGGCTGCCAGGGCCATCTTCGAGGGTCGAGGTGATGGGTGGGTCGGGGTCTGGGTGGTGGTGTGCTCTGGCTCGTTGTCGAGCGCGGAGGAAGACAAAACGGGAACTCCTGATCCAAAGGAATCGGGGAGCCCTGCCGACAGCCGCACCGGGGCCGAAAAACACCAAAGCCCGGGGCAGACGGCAGAGCTGCACCCGGGACAGAAAACTGCGGGGATGGGTGACGCAACTCAGGCCAGCGCGACGTCCGCCCCCGGACACGTGCGACAACACAGCACGCGGGGAACACGGACGACCACATGGCCTGGTTAATAGGACGTCACCTCAAGATCGACACAGATGGAACAAGAACTCCGGTCACTGCCACCGACACCTAGGGCGTGTTTTAGAAGTTGCTGGTGTGCTGGGTGGGCCATCCGGGAAAGTCGCGGGCGGCCATCCAGATGGTGAGGTCACGGGCGATCTGGTCGATGCTGGTCACGGTGGCGACGTCGTGTTCGCGACGGGTGGTGTCGCGTCGGACGACCTCGTAGCCGCCTTCGTCCAAGACCGCGACCGAGGTGAACCACACCGGGTCGTCCTCGTCGGGCTGGATGACGACGAAGGTGTTGTCCGAGTCGTTGAGGTCGTCGATCAGCATGAACAGCGCGTCCTCGGACGGGTCCTCGATGTGGTCGCCGCTCTCGCTCTCGGCCCGGTAGTACGCAGCCCCCATCGGCCCTGTCTCCCCTCAGCCCGCTGACCTGATCGCGGCCAGAATGACACGCGGGGCTGACACTTCAGGCAGGTCACAGCCATTCGTTGATCGCGACGATGAGGACGGTCGCTTCGAAGCGGACCGCGAGCTTGTCGAACCGGGTGGCCACCGCCCGGTTCCGCTTCAGCCGGTTGATACCGCACTCGACCGCGTGCCGGGCCTTGTAGTCCTCGCGGTCGAAGGCCGGAGGCCGCCCGCCGACCATGCCCCGCCGTTTGCGGTGGCCGGCCTGATCGGCCGGTTCCGGGATCGTGCAGCGGATCCCGCGCCGACGCAGATAGGCACGGTTCGCGCGCGACGAATACGCTTTATCGCCCCGCACCCGCAATGGACGGACCCGTGGCCGGCCCAGCCCGAGGCGAGGAACCCGGATGGCTTCCAAGACGGCCGTGAACTGCGGGCTGTCTCCCCACTGACCGGCTGTGACAAGCAGCGATAACGGCCTCTGCCCTTGTTCGCAGGCCAGGTGAATCTTCGTGGTCCAGCCTCCGCGCGACCGGCCCAGGCCATGGTCGTCGGGTTCGTCCTGGCGGCCGCCCGGCGGCTCCTTCTGAGCCTGGCCGTCGCGCCGGGCACCGGCCGCGTGCTGATGGGCCCTGCAGACCGTGGAGTCGACATTCACCTCCCAGGTGATCAGACCGGCCGCGTCCGCCCGTGCCTGCAACCCGGCCAACACCGCCGACCAGACACCATCGCGTTGCCAGCGGCGGAAGAGCCCATACACCGTCTGCCACGGACCGTATTCGGCTGGCAGATCCCGCCACGGGGCACCGGTTCGCACCCGCCAGCGGATCCCATCGATCAACCGCCGCCGGCACACCGAAGGCCTGCCCAACACCGCGACCGGCAACAACGGCCCCAGCACCGCCCACTGGTCATCTGAAAGATCCCCTCGCCCCACACCGAGATCATCACGGCACGAGGCGAGACACGGACCCCAGTTCTAAAACACGCCCTAGGGGGTGTCTTCAAAGAGTGATGAGGGGGCATCATGTCCGTATGGTGCGTCGTCATGAGCTCACGGATGTCGAGTGGGAAGTGTTGTCCGGACTGTTGCCGCGGGCGTCATCAGGGCGGCCTCGGCTGGATGATCGAGTGGTGTTGAACGGCATCGTCTGGAAGTTGCGGACGGGCACGGCCTGGCGTGACGTACCCGCGCGGTACGGGCCTTGGCAGACCTTGTATACGCGTTTCCGCAGGTGGGCTCTGGATGGGACGTTCACGAGAATGTTGATGGCGGTCCAGGCGGAGAAGGACGCGGCCGGTGACATCGACTGGCTGGTGTCGGTCGACTCCACCGTCGCCCGTGCCCATCAACATGCCGCGGGCGCCCGTAAAAAGGGGCAGGGACAGGGGACGAAGTACACGATCACGCCCTCGGACGATCCCGAGGCGGACTGACGACCAAGATCCACCTCGCCTGCGACGGCCGCGGCCGGCCCCTCGGCTTCGTCCTCACGGGCGGCAACGCGGCCGACTGCACCCACTTCGAGCAGGTGATGGACGCGATCAAGGTCCTCCGGGTCGGGCCCGGCAGGCCTCGAACCCGCCCGGACCACGTTCTGGGCGACAAGGGCTACAGCTCCCGCAAGATACGCGCCTACCTGCGCAAACGCGGGATCGACCACACCATCCCCGAACGCCGCGACCAGCGAGCCAACAGACGACGCAAAGGCCGAACCGGCGGCCGCCCCTGCGGCTTCGACAAGCAGCTCTACAAAAGACGCAACGTCGTCGAGCGCTGCTTCAACCGGTTGAAACAGTGGCGCGGCATCGCCACTCGCTACGACAAAACCCGCGAGTCCTACCACGCCGCCGTCACCATCGCCTCCCTCTTCCTCTGGCTCAACCCTCTTTGAAGACACTGCCTAGTAGTGCTTTGTTACGTGCTGTTGTGGGCCTGTCTTGGGGTGGGTTGTCGGCAGGTGGGGCAGGTTGTCGGCGGACGTGGCAAAGTCCAGGTGTGCGGCCAGTTGAGTCCCGGCTGATGGCCACCAGAAATCCAGGTGGATGGCCTTCCGGCCCGCGGTGTTCCTGATCGCTTCCTTGTCTGGAGGGGACCCCTCCGTCCGGTTTGCTGTTGTTTGCGAAGCATCAGCGAACTGGTCGAAGAGGTCCTGTGACGAAGTCTGACAGAGAGATCATGGAGATATTCGAGGCGTACGACCTGACCGAGACGGTCTGGTCGGCGGCCACCCTGACGGGGCACGACCCGAAGACGGTCAAGCGGTACGTCGAGGCCCGCGAGGCCGGGCGCAACCCGTATGAACGCGAGCCGCGGCCGAAGATGATCGACGCCTTCCTGGAGAAGATCGAGGAGTGGGTCGAGCAGTCCAAGGCGACGATCCGCGCCGACGTGGTCCACGAGAAGCTGGCGAAGATGGGCTACCCGGGCAGCGCGCGCTCGACCCGGCGTGCGGTGAACACGGCGAAGACCGCGTGGAAGGCGGGCAAACGCCGGACCTACCGGCCCTGGATCCCCGAGCCGGGTCGATGGCTGCAGTTCGACTGGGGAGAAGGGCCCCGTATCGGCGGGCGTCGGACCTGGCTGTTCTGCGCGTGGCTGTCGTGGTCGCGATTCAGAGTGGTCATTCCGGTCTGGGACTGCACCCTGGGCACGCTGGTGGCCTGCCTGGACACCGCCTTGCGCCGGATCGGCGGGGCGCCGACCTACGTACTGACCGACAACGCGAAGACGGTCACCGTCGAGCACATCGCCGGGATCCCGGTCCGGCACCCGCAGATGGTCGCCGCCGGCCGGCACTACGGTTGCCAGGTGGTCAGCTGCGTCCCCTACGACCCCGAGTCCAAGGGTGGTGCGGAGGCCACGGTCCGTATCGCGAAGGCCGACCTGGTGCCCACGGACGCGAACCTGCTGCCCGCCTACGACACCTTCGCCGAGCTCGCGGACGCCTGCCTGACCTGGTCTGATGCGGTGAACGCGCGCCGCCACCGGGCGACCGGACAGATACCCGCCGACCGCCTGGACATTGAACGCACCACGCTGCACGTCCTCCCGCTGGAGCCGCTGGCGCTCGCGCTGGGCGAGGAGAGGGTGGTCGGCTCGGACCGCACGATCAGCTTCAACTCGGTGCGCTACTCGACCCCGCCGGGCTATACCGGCGCCCGGGTCTGGTGCCGGGTGGTCGGCGAGGAATTGTCCATCACCGCTCGCACCAACTCCGGTGACCTGTCGGAGATCTGGCGCCACCAGCTGTCGGTCCCAGGGATTCCGCAGATCATCGACGCGCACTACCCCGATCACCCTGACGGCCGCGGCGTCCACCAGCCCAGACTGCAGCCGCGCTCGGAAGCGGAGATCGCGTTCGTGGGCATCGGCCCGGGAGCCGGCCGCTGGCTCAAGGAGGCCGGACCCGCCAGCGCGGTCCGTATCCGCGCCAAGATGGCCCGCGCCGTCGAGCTCGCCACCGTCATGGGCTCCGGCAGCGTCGATCAGGCTCTGGGGCTGGCCGCGACCGCCGGACGCTTCGCCGACGACGACCTGCTTTCCATTCTGGAGCACCTCGCGGCGAAGAGGCCCGCCGGTGAGTTCGTACGCGCGGACGAGGCGCACTCCGTCCAGAGCGGCACGATCGGCTGACAGGCCCTGGGGCAGTAGACAGCGACCGGGAGCTGGTTGAAAACCAGCCGATCGGGGTCAGTCACCGATGAACCACAGATACAGGTGCGTCCCGCGCTCGACGACCTGACACAACTCGCGGGCCTGGGCAACCCAGTCGCCACCGCAGACGGCGGGAAGCCGGTCGAGTTCCGCCACTAGCAATGGCATCTGCCGATGATTGAACACAGCGTCCCCATACGGAGTCAGGGCGATGAGCATCGGGAAGTCCGCCGGGTCCAGATCCGCAAAAGCCGCGGTCCACTCCACACCGGCCTCAGCGCGAGCCACGATTTTCCTGCTGTCACCACGCACGGCCAGATTGATCATCCGCCGAGCTTATCGGCGCCCATCCCGACCTGCGAAGGAATATACGACCCGTGACGTTTCCCCAGGCCCCGGCCCTGCCAGAGGAGCTGGACAGGCTGATGCGCCGAATGCGCCTGCCCTATATGCGCAAAGCCGCCCCCGACGTGCTGGCCACCGCCCGCGCGCAACGCTGGGATCCCGCCGAGGTCCTGCGGCTGCTGATCGCCGAGGAGGTCACCGGCCGTGACGCCGCCACCCGACGATTGAGGCGGCACTCTGCGAACTTCCCCACCGGCAAGACCCTGGCTTCCTGGCGGGCCGAGGACTCCACGATTCCCGAGCCCACCCAGAACTCGCTGGTCACCCTGGAGTGGATCGGCCGGGCGGAGAACTTGGTGATCGCCGGCCCGTCGGGAACTGGAAAGTCGCACTTCACGGAGGGTCTGGCACAGGCCGCGATCGAGAAGGACCTGCGAGTGGCCTGGTTCACCCTGGAGACCCTGAGCGCGGCGATCAGCAAGTCGAAGGTCGACGGGTCCACCGCCCGCACCGTTGCACGGATCTGCCGGGCGGACCTCATCGTCGTCGACCTATGCCGACACCGCGACTATGCCGAAGCTGTGTGACTAGGTCCGCTCCTTCGTGGGGTTTCGGCTGTTCATAGCTCTGCATAGTTTCTGTTCCGGGCAGCCTCGAGTGCGAGGGGGCAGGGGGCTCCCGCGAGGGGGTGGCGATGCCGTTCGGAAGTGCGCGTCGGAAGGCGGGTGTCCTGACCGGGCAGGTCGAGGGCTACCGGGCCTGGCTGGCGGAGCGCGGGTACACGACCCTGACTGTCAGGAACATGCTCAAGGATCTGGGGCAGGTCGGCCTGTGGCTTTCCGGGCAGGGCCTTGATGCCGCCGATCTGGACGCGAAGCGGGTGGACCAGCACCTTTCCGATCTACAGAGGGCGGGTCGTCGTCGGGTGGCTGGGCCGCGCGGCATGGTCCCGCTGCTGATGTTCCTGCGTGAGGCCGGGGTGGTACCTGTGCCGCAGGTGACGTCCTCGCCGGCGGAGGCTCTGCTGGAGCGGTACCGGTGCTGGATGGAGTCCGAGCGTGGCCTGTCGGCGTCGACGATGCTGCGCTACGGGAACACTGCCCGACGCTTCCTGGCCGAACAGGCGACAGACGATGGGGAGTTCGCGCCGGAGGGGCTGACGGGGGCGGATCTGAGCGCGTTCCTGCTGCGGGAGTGCACCAGGGTCTCGGCGGGCTCGGCGAAGGGGCGGGTTGCCGAGCTGCGGTCGCTGATGCGGTTCCTGCACCTGCACGGCATCATCCCGATGAAGCTTGGCGGCGCGGTGCCTCCGGTGGGCGGTTGGCGCTTCGCTTCCGTGCCGCCGACGATGGCGGTCGGCGACGTTCAGCGGCTGCTGGACCACACTCCGCGCGAGGGGATGGTGGGCGTCCGCGACTACGCGATCCTGATGCTGGTGGCCAGGCTCGGCCTGCGCTCGATCGAGGTGGCCCGGCTGCTGCTGGACGATGTGGACTGGCGCTGCGGCGAGATCGTGGTCCGGGGCAAGGGACGCCGCGAGGACCGGCTCCCGCTGCCCGCCGACGTCGGCGAGGCCCTGGTCGCCTACTTGGACGGTCCCAGACCGCATCTGAAGGACCGCCATGTGTTCTTGACCTGCAGGGCTCCGCGCGGGCCGATCCGGGCGGACCTGGTCGGCGACGTGGTGGAGAGGGCGTGTCTGCGGGCCGGCGCTTCCAAGGTTGGGCCGCACCGGCTGCGTCATGCACTAGCCGCCGACATGCTGCGTCACGGCGCGGGGCTCACCGCCATCGGGCAGGTGCTTCGGCATCAGGACCTGGCAACGACCGCGCTCTACGCGAAGGTCGACTTCGTCGCATTGCGCGCAGTCGCCCAGCCGTGGCCCGGGATGGAGGCGGCGTGACCGATCTTCACCAAGCCCTCGACGACTACCTGCGGCTCCGCCGTTCACTGGGGCACCAGATGGCCGAAGCCGCTCACCTGCTGCCGGACTTCGTGACCTTCATGGACCTCCGCGGCGAACAGACCGTGACTATCGCCGCCGCACTGGAGTGGATGAACAGCCGCGAGCTCGAGGTGATCACGACGGTCAGCCCTCGTCGGATCACCGCTGTTCGTGGGTTCGCCCGCTACCTGAGCGGGATCGACCCGGCAACCGAGGTGCCGCCGCTGGGACTGGTGCCTTACAACCGGCGCCGGGGCCGGGTCTTCCTCTACTCCGACGCCGACATCGCAGCAATCATGGCCACGGCCAAGGAGACGATCCCGCAGCCGCTGCGGGCGGCGACCTATCACACGCTGATCGGGCTGCTGGCCGCATCGGGCCTGCGCATCGGCGAGGCCATCAAGCTGGACCGCGACGACATCGACTGGAACCAGGGTGTGCTGCACATCCGCGAGTCCAAGTTCGGCAAGTCCCGATTGGTCCCGCTGCAGGGCAGCACCACGAACGCGTTGCGCAAGTACGACAAGGTGCGCGAAGACCTGATGCCCAGGCCCCAGGACCCCGCGTTCTTCATCTCCCGCACCGGCAAGCGGCTGATCTACGCCTGCGTGCACCCGGTCTTCCGGGCCTTGGTCGACACCGCCGGCGTCGGCCTCGACGCCCCGCACAGACCTCGACTGCACGAACTGCGACACACCTTCGCCGTTCGAACCCTGCTGCACTGGTATCGCACCGAGGACAACATCCAGGCCAGGATCCCGTCACTGTCGACCTACATGGGACACCGCGAACCGGCCTGCACCTACTGGTACCTGTCAGCGGCCCCGGAACTGCTCGCCCTAGCCGCCGTCCGCCGCGACGGCGTCCGGAAGGCGGCCCGCCCATGACCCTGATCGCACCCACCCTGCAGGCGTTCTTCACCGACCGGCTCGCCCGCCAGCGCCAGGCCAGCCCCCGCACCATCGCCGCCTACCGCGACGCGCTCCGCCTCCTGCTCGGCTTCGTCCGACAACGGACCGGCACCGCTCCGGCGAAACTGGACTGGAACGACCTGAGCGCGGACGTGATCTCGGCATTCCTGAACCACCTGGAGGACGAGCGCGGCAACAGCACCCGAACCCGCAACGTCCGCCTGACCGCGATCCGCTCCCTGTTCTCTTACGCCGCCCTCCAGCACCCCGAACACGCCCTGCTCATCCAGCGGGTCCTGGACATCCCACCCAAGAGGTTCGATAAGCGGACTGTCACCTTCCTGACCGGTCCGGAAGTCGATGCGCTGCTGGCCGCGCCGGATCCGAAACGCTGGGAAGGACGACGGGACAAGGCCATGCTGGCCCTGGCCGTCCAGACCGGCCTACGCGTCTCTGAACTCACCAGCCTGAACCGCGACGACATCACCCTCGGCGACGGCGCCGCCGTCCGCTGCGAGGGCAAGGGGCGCAAACAGCGCACCGTCCCACTCGACCGCCCTATCCAGAGCCTGCTGAGCTCCTGGGTGAACGAACGCGCCGGCCACGGCGGCGACCCCTTGTTCTGCACCCGCACCGGGCGTCGGCTCAGCCGCGACGCCGTCGCCCAGCGCCTGAGCACCCACGTACGCACTGCCGCACAAGCTTGCCCGTCCCTGATCGACAAGAGCATCCACCCGCACGTCCTACGGCATAGCTGCGCGATGTCGCTGCTGCAGGCCGGTGTCGACACCACGGTCATCGCGCTGTGGCTCGGCCACGCCGGCGTCCGCTCCACCGACGCTTACGTCCACGCCGACATGACCATCAAGGAAAAGGCCCTCGCCCTCACCGCACCGGTCACCGCCCGCCCGGGCCGCTACCAACCCACCGACAAGATCCTCGCATTTCTCGACCGTCTGTGACTGCCTTGATCGACGCGAATCGAGTCGCTCGAAGTGTTCTCGCCCGTCTCAGGGCGTGGTCAGCTGACTCCCTGCCAGCCATTGCATATACCAATCGTGGAAGTCCGGCCCTGGGCTAAGGGGGTGTCCGCAGCCGATGTCGTCCGTCCAGACCTGTCCACGCCCCGGGCCGGTGACCACCAGGCGATAGAAGGAGCCGCAGCCGATCTCGGCAATGATCAGTGATCCGGTGAACCAGCACGGCGAGAAGTCCTCCTCGCCGGGGGAGTGCTCAGCGCAGACGGACCGCTCGTCCGAGGGCAAAAAGGGACCCGTGTGAGGGAAAGGAACAGACAGCAGATCGGCCCAGTTGGCGCCCAGGTCGCCCTGTGAGTCGACCCACGGCTTGCTGCCGAACTCGTACAGTCCGTATGCCGGTCCAGCGCCCCCGCTGCCCACCGTGGTGATGAAAGAGCGGTAGGCGCCCGGGAACTCGAACCCGTGCCGCTGCTCGAACTTGGCCACGACATCCTCGGCCACAGGCGGCCCGAGCATCCAGCGGTGCCTCCGCGCACCGAAGTCCCGGCATTCGGGGTCTGCCTCCGCCCGCGTCCGAAGTCGCTCACGCAGCGCGTCGATATCCCACATGCCCCCACGATATCGCCCCGCTCCCAGACCCAAGCAGCACTCGGCACCGCCTCAACCCAACTGCAGCTTCCGTCAAACTGGGCGTATCCATGGTGCCGACTATGCCGAACCGGGATGCGCTTTCGACCGCCTACAACCGTTCCACTACTGTCCCGCTCGGCATAGTCGCGGTGTCGGCATAGGTCGATGACCAGCAGCTTCGGGCCGGCGAAGAAGTTCATGCAGGACTTCCACCGGCCTTCGAGAGCGGCCTTGTGGCAGCGGGCCGAGAGCTCGGCGGCGGTGGTGAAGTAGACACGGTGCCCCGCTTCGACCGCGGCCCGGCCGAGCGCGACGGACAACATGGTTTTGCCGACTCCGGGCGGCCCCACGAACAGGACGTTGGAGGCGTCGTCGAGGAAGCGGAGGGTGGCCAGGTCCCGGATGAGCTTCTCGTCGACGCCGGGCTGGGCGGCGAAGTCGAAGTCGTTGAGGGTCCAGGGTTCGGGCAGGCAGGCGAACCGGAGCCGGGCCGCCAGCCGGCGGGCCTCGGTGGCCTCGACCTCGATCTCCAGCAGCCGCTCCAGGGCCGCGGTCAGCGACATCCGCTCACTCCGGGCCTGGTCCAGGACCCGGTTCAGGGCCTCGGCGGCATCGTTCAACTTGAGGTAGGACAGATGGCCTCGCAGCTGCTGGAAGCGGCGTGCTTCGCTCATCTGCATCGGCGACGATGGTGTACTCACTCCTCGTTCTCCTCCTTCGGTGAGGGAGCTGTCCGCAGCCGGTCGGCCACGGCGGCATAGTGAGACAGGTCGATCACGACCCGTTCGGCCGGATCCCCGGCCGCCGGAAGCCCGCGCAGACGCTCGGCCTCCGCGAGAGCGGCCGCCGAGGGCGGCCTTCGGACCTTGGTCTTGCATGGAGCCCGGTCGGAAAACGACGCGAGCACGGCTCGCTCCAGTGCGATGACGTGGCCGTTGTCCCGGACGGTCTGCCCTGATCCCCGAGGGGCCCGGCGGTGCTGGGCGATGACCGCCCGGCCCGCGGTGGCGATCCGCAGGACGTCGTCGCCCAGGCGAATGAGGACCCTGACCTGGACTCCGGGCAGGCCGGGAGGGACGGAGTAGAAGTTCCCGTCGAAGTGGACCAGGCTCTGCGGGCTGACCGTCCGCTCGACTTCCAGCTCGGCCGGGAACGGCCTCACCGGGATGTCGAGCATCGGCTCGGCCGCGGCGAGCTCACCGACCGTGGTGGCCACTCCGTCGATGCGCCGCCGCCGCTCGTCCATCCGGACGGCCAGCTTGTCGACGCCGGACTGGGCCTGGACGACGGTCAGCCCGTCCGGGACCGTGCGCCACCATCGTTGAGCGGCCGAGTCGTTGGCCTTCTCCACCACTCCCTTGCGGTTGCCGCGACGGGGCGGACAGATATCCACGCCGGCTCCGTAGTACTTGGCGACGGCGGCGAAGGAGGAGGTCACCTGCCCGCTGGAGGGGTAACAGACCGTCGCCATCCGGTCAAAGCGCCACCGGCGGGCCGTTCCACCGAGTTTGCGCATGACCTCGTCGAGGGCCTGGACCAGGTGAGGGAAGTCCTCGGACTCCGAGAGGACCGCCCGCCACCGGCCCGAATGCGCGAGCGCCCCGACCAGCAGATGGGCGTGCTCACCCACTCCCCACCCCTCTGGCGGGCTCGGCAGCTCCAGCCAGTCGAACTGGATCTCCTCGCCGGGCGGATGCGCGATCACCGCGACGTTCCTGCCGGTGGAGGCGTGGCAGGGCTCGCAATGCGGGCGAACCTGGTAGCGGCGCAGTGCCCGGGTGAAGGTCGAGTACGCGCCCTCATAGCCGAGTTCGGTCACCTCGTCGAACAGGGTCGAGGCCCACAGATGCGGATCGTCGGCGAGGCGTTGGCGGCAGTAGGACAGGAACGGCACGAACGCGTCCGGGCCCTCGCGTCGCTCGCCGGGGGTCCGCTCGCCGTTCAGATAGGCACGGATCGTCTTGCGATCACGGCCCAGATGCCGTGCGATCGCAGAGATCGTCCATCCCTGACGACGCAGAGCATGAGCGTCCACGTCTTCCTCCCGAGTGAGCATTCAGGCCCCCGAACAGGCCGAACTCCTAGCTCACGCAGGCTCTCCACGACACGCCGACACCAGTTCGACACGCCGGGAGGATCACACAATCGATGGGGAGATCAAGAGAGCAGGTTTGCCCCACCCCAGAGCGACAAGTGAGGAAATCCAAATATCCCCATCACCCAGCGGGGGCGGTACTTCCCCCCGGCGCCGGCAGGGTTTATGTGGGTCAAGACCGCAGAAGCGAGCGACGGGGAGACGAGCTACGAGCTTGGCCGGGTACCGGGCAGCCAGGCACCGTGGGTGTCCACCGAGCTCGTGTTCCCTGCCATCACACCGCAGGTCCGTGGGCCCATCTCACAGCCGCATTACGCTCTCCCCGCCGTACTCGCTGCTGCCGAACCCGACCCGCTCAAAGGAGCTCTTGATGCGGTGTGGGATGCGCTGAACACGTACGGAGAGCACTACCCCGAGTTGTTGGATGAGATCCGGTCGATCTGGGGCGGGCGGATGTCCGTGCCGGATGCGAAGCTACGGCCGGCTGCCCTGGGCCGACGAGTGCGGAGCGGACGAGGGAGCATGGCGATGGTCAACTACCGGGTGAAGTGGGTACGCGCGAGCGACGGCAAGGCCATGGTGTCCACGGTGAGCTACGACCAGCCCAGCGCCGAACACCGCAAGGCAGATCTCGAGGCGGAGAGCGCCACGGACATCAAGATCGTGAAGGTGCGGCCCGGCGAGTAGAACCGCCCACGCGGGCGTTGAATGCGAACAGCCTCCTCGACCTGGTGGTCGAGGAGGCTGTTGCGTTGGTAGCGGGGACAGGATTTGAACCTGCGACCTCTGGGTTATGAGCCCAGCGAGCTACCGAGCTGCTCCACCCCGCGTCGGTGAACACCACCCTACGGCACTGGCCCCACGCTTCCGACCGAGTATCCGGACGGTGAGGCGCTCCCGTTCAACCCGCAGCGTCCCGGGTCCGCCGCACTGTCCCTGACAGTGGTCAGCCCGTACTCCTCGGGAACGGACCGGGGAGTGTCTCGGACTTCCACGACCGCCCCTCCAGCGGACCAAGCTGAAGGGGCGGAGGGCCGCCCGTGAGACAGCCCGTACCGACCTGCGCACCCGCCCAGATCGGCCCGTGTGCGAGGTGGCCTGTTGACTGTACTGACGGTGCTCGCGCCCCGGCGCCGTGATTCGGGGCAGGGCGGGCGGTCGGACCCTGACCGCCCGTTCTCGACGACGAGGGCCAACCCGCTCGCGCCAGGCGTTCGGGGCCCGGGAGGTGGATATCGCGCGTCGGAACCCCGGGGAACGCGGGGGGGGCGAACTGCGCCTGGCTATGGGACAGTTCATGATGTTGTGTCACCGGCTGCTGGGGGAAGGGCGGAATATGGCGGACGAGGGGGACGGCTGGCTGACGGAGCGCCAGGTGAGCAGCTTGTGGCCGGGCGTCGGTACTGGCTCGGTGTATGTGAATGCGCTGGCCCATGGGGTGCGGACCCGTACGGAGAGCTGGATGACCACTACGGGCTATGCCGGCAAGATGTGGTATCACGCCGACGACGTGCGCCGAGTGGCCGCGCAGGTAGCAGCCGAGCCACTCAAGGGGCCGTCCCAGGTACCGTGCTGTCTGGTGCTGATCGTTCTGGCAGCGGCACCGCTCGTGTGGCTTGCGATACAGATAGAAAGCGCAGGCGGGTGGTGAAGGTCAAGTGTGTGGCTGCGCGGCCGGCCAGCCGCGAGATGCTGGGGTGTCAACTGCATCATCTCTGGCTCGTTGGGCAGGGCGCTTCCGAGCCTCAAGGAGAGGCCGATCAGATGCCTACACGCGTGGGTACGGCGTCCGCACGTCCGTAGTCGAGCATCTGGGTGAGGACTTGTCGGAACGTGATGAGGCCTTCGGCCGGCGCTTCGCGTTGGTACTAGCCGGGGCCTGCCTCCTCCTGTCGCATCTGGGCCCCGCATCTTCCCCTTGCCGCTGTGTCTTCTTCCCGGGAGGTGTCCGGTCATGGTCCTTTTCCTGGCGCTGCTCATCGCGGGAAAACTGGGCTCTTACAAGATTTTCGTAGGTCTTGATCGGGATTGCTGACGGGTCGTGACATCCGTTCCCTGCGGCGGGATGCTGCGACTGTGTGACGAGATGTTGACGACGCTCTTGCCGCAGCTCAACGTGGTCGTGGTCGAGTCCGTGGAGGTCGAGAGGGACATGGTGGTGGTGACCGCACGTACTCGTGCGGGGCCAGTGCGATGTCCAGGGTGCGGGCAGCAGTCGTCCTGGGAGCACAGCCGCTACGTACGCCGCCTCGGAGACGAGGCCATTGGTGGCCGGGCGGTGCGGATCGACTTATCGGTGCGCCGTCTGTACTGCGAGAACACTGCATGCTCCAAGGTGACGTTCGTCGAGCAGGTCTGCGGGTTGACCGTGCGCTACCAGCGGCGGACCCCTGCTCTGCAGCTTGTGGTTGAGGCCGTCGCGGTCGCCTTGGCCGGCAGTGTGTCGGCGTACGCCATGTGCTCAGCGAGGTACAGCCCAAGGTGCTCAGCCTCCGTCGCTGGTTCAGGCTTGATTCATCCCACCGGCGCCCCCATCCGCCGGGCGGCCGCCCCCACCCACTGAGGGCGGCCCCCCGGGTTCCCCCGCTCCGGTCTGCGATCACGGATCGGCAAACCCGGGCTCCTCCGTCCGGGGCCAAGGGTTGGATGTGCGGACGTCCCCCGTCCACGACCGTCCCGGCAGAAAGGCGCCGACGATGACATCGCCCAGGAAAGTAGTCCTGACCAAGGCATCCCCGACGGTCTCCCTCGGCAAGCACGGCGTGACCTCGGGGCTGATTAGGGTCAACCTGCAATGGACCTCACGGCGGGCAGTGGCAGAGAGGGACGCCCGCGAGGCACGCGGGCTTTTCCGGAGGATCCGGTCCTCCCTGCGCACGAGCGCGGCCAAGGACGTGGACCTCGATCTCGGCTGCATGATCAAATGCCGCGACGGCAGTAAGACCGTGGTCCAGGCGCTCGGCAACGCGTTCGGCGCGGTGGATAGCTTCCCCTACGTCGCTCTGGACTCGGACGACCGGACCGGCACGAGTACAGCGGGCGAGAACCTGGTGATCAATCTGGACCACCAGGACGTGTTCTCCAAACTGCTGCTCTTCGTCTACATCTACGACGGCGCCGGGGACTTCGCCGGCCTCGACGCCGTCGTAACGCTCACGTCCGACCGCGGCGATTCCTTCGAGGTGCGCCTGGACGAGTGCCCGCCGCAGGCGCACGCGTGCGCGATCGCCCTGGTCAAGCGTCAAGGACGGGAGCTCGTCGTGGGGCGTGAGGTCAGGTGGTTCACGCCGCAGGACGGCCCGGGCGTCCAGGACGTCATCTCACGGGCGTACCGGCTCGGCATCAAGTGGAACCCCGGGAGGAAGTGACCGCCGCGCAATCGCCAGCGATAGCGGCTGGGGATGGGCTCACTTCGCTCCAGGTGATCGTGACGCCGCCTGTCCTGGAGATGTACAACTCTGGTGGCTTTGACCTCTGGCCCTGCCTATACCCGTCCGCCGGCCAGCCCTCGGCTTCTTGCAGTTTCCGGCCGACGATCAGTTCGCAGTGACACAACGCGACCGATACCCGGGGGTAGTGAACCCGCCGAGTTCAGGTAGCCAGCGAGGGCCTGCGGTCCTGATCGACGCGAGTATCGGTGCCCCGTAGAAGCGTGGACGATCGTGTAGAACAGCGCCATGACCAGCGCAGCGTGCTCCCTGCCGCAGGCGGCAGGCCTGCCCCGTGTACCCCGGCACCTGGCCCTGATCCTGGATGGGAACCGGCGCTGGGCCCCAGGCCACGGGCTACCCGTGGCTGCGGGAAGGCCGACGGTCCACGCTGGCCCGGGTTCGCGCGCCGGACCGGGCTGGCCACCCCCCGACACTGCGTCGGCACCGTGCAGGCCCGCAGCCCGAGCCGCCACACCGTCGGGTGACGCGACTCAGCCAGGCGAGTGACAGCGGCGACCACCGGATGCCACCTGGCGGGCCGGTGTTCCAGGATCGGTGCCGCCGCAGTCTCCGGCGGATTGTGTGCCGACCGAGTCAGTGCCGTGCGATCGGTTCGACCACGGCTGTTCGAGGAGTCCCGTCCCATGCGTTCACGAGTCATCGCCCTCATGGCCGCCGCCGTCGCGGCCACTGCGGCGCTCACGCAGCCCGCCCACGCCGCCCCGCTCATGGACGGGGTCTACCGGTTCGCGTCCCTTGCGGACGGCAAGTGCCTGGTCTGGCCCAAGATGCACGCACCTGTCGGCACAGTGTCACTGGGCGAATGCGCGGACGCCACGTACACCTCGGCGAACTGGCACGTACAGCAACGGCCCAACGGAACGATGGACGTCTCCGTGCCGAACTCGTTCCCGCGCGGCTGCATGAGGTTGACGGACGACCACAAGGTGGGGATCAGCGACCAGTGCGACAAGTACGCCGAGTGGACCGTCTTCTATGGTTCTGCCGGGCCAGACAGCCCGGTGTGGGCCGACATCGAGCACACCCCCGGCGACCGGTCCACCTCGTGGGGAAAGCTCGTCGACGACCCCGGCGTGACCGCCCGGCTCGTGGTGAGGCCGACCCCCATCGAGCCGCACCACTGGGCCTTGCAGCCGGCCGGCTAGGACCTGCCAGCGATCGCATGCACAGCGGGCACGGAACGGAAGCCCCCCACAGTGCGCACGCTCGGGCAGTCACCAGGTAGCCGGGCAGGTAGTTGTCCCAAGAGGCACACCGCCAGACCGCTGAGCAGGGCAAAGACGGTGAAGGACGGCCCCGCAGTGCCGTAGGGTGGGTTTCACCGACGCGGGGTGGAGCAGTTCGGTAGCTCGCTGGGCTCATAATCCAGAGGTCGCAGGTTCAAATCCTGTCCCCGCTACTGAGCAGAAGGGCCCGGATCCACAAGGATCCGGGCCCTTCTGCCATACCCGGCAACGCGGCGGGCTTCGCGGCACTATGCCGCGAAGCCCTCGTCTCGGGTGGCACTGCTCAGCCCAGGCACCTGTCGCTGTTGCCGCGCTCGAGTAACTTGATCCCGCCTGTGCCGCCCGTCGGCTACCCACAGACCAACGGCGTTGTTCACGGTGGGCCTCCCGGCATGTGCCGCATGACCAGATGTGCTGGGTGACAGATTCGGTGCTGCCGACACCCGCACTGCGTACCATCGCATTCACACTGTTCAACACGGCAGATGGCGGGCACCCCATGACTACAGCAACCAACCCTGCTCAGATCAAAACCGATTACGCGCAGCAAATCGCTGGCGATCTCGCAGCGAACCAGACTGCACAGGAGCAGACGCGCGCGGAACTGCAACGACTGCAGGTGGAATTGAGTCAGCTGGAGGACAACGAGAAGGTTCTGCTGAAGATGCAGGAAGCTTTGGGTATCGAAGCAGAACCTGTGACTCCTCAGGTCGCGAAGCGCAGTACTCGGCGTACATCGGTGCCTGCCGCGCGCAGTGGCGCCCTGGAGAAGAAGGCCACAGTACTCAAGCCGGAAGCCGCTAAGACCTCCCCCACGCGGGGGGCTACCGAGAAGGCCCGGACTCGGAAGAAGACCGAGGGTCCGTCCTGGCTTGAGCTTGTCACCGCTGTCGTCACCGGTCAGACAGGACCGAAGTCCGCGGCCGAAGTCGCAGACATGATGAGCGCGGCCCATCCTGAGCGCAAGGTGCAGGCAGCCGTCATCCGCAATACCCTCGAACAGGGCGTCGCCCGGGGGCTCCTCGAGCGCTCCAAGCAGGGACGTTCCGTCTACTATAACCTGGTCAGCACTCCCGCAACAGGACCTGACACCGAGTCGGCGAACGCGGTCTCATAGAACAATGCGCCACCCGCGCATCTACCCCCTTCTCCCCCAGCGAGCCAAGCTCCGGTGCGCCAGCAGCATCAGTGAGCCTTTTCCGACCGGCTGGGTCGGTGGGCGGCGTGCACGCAGACATGCCGGCGGCCCAGGTGCTGGGCCGGTGCGTGGAGTCAAACCGGATGTACGGCCCGAAGTCAGGAGATCTTCGGCCGTCCGACCGCCTTGGGCCGCCAGACGTCGAGGTCCAGAGTCGTCGTGAGGCACTCGCCCTCCGCGCGGACCACCAGGTCGGGATGATCGATCCCCGCCGCGAACTCCTCCGCTCGTACCTCGTCGAGCAGGAAGACGAAGTGCTCGATCAACACAGGATCGTCCTTGGGGTTGCCGTCCGGATCCACCTCGGTGTTCGCGCGGTCCAACGCCAGGCAGAGCACCGTCCTGAACACCTTGAGGTTATCCGCCCAGAGGAGCACAGTCGCTACGCTCGCCGCTGCGGAACTGTGGGCGGACAAGGCATGCCAAGGCGCCAACCTGCACATCCGAGGCCGCCGACTCAGGCCCGGCTGGCCGAGACGTCGCTGACACCGACCGAACGCGCTGAGCGGGCGGAGAAGGCGTGGGCTGCGTTGCCGGCCTGGAACAGGTACGCGCCGACCGCCAGCGAGCAGCACGAACTCGCCCGGCGCCTGGCGCAGGTGCAGCGACCGTGAGCGAAGCGATGCGCATCGTGCTGGACGAGACGGCAATGGCCGCGGCCGGGCAGCGCAACCTCCCGGCTGATCCGTCGGCCAGGGCGCCGGCACGCCGATGCACTCGAGCGACGTTCTCAGATGCTACTGACAACGCCGCCCCTCGCAAGGAGCAACCCGGATCCGGTCGATGGCGTGCTGCCGTCGGCGGGGGTGAGGGTGTAGAAGACCGTGATGGAGCCCTCGGTGGCGGCGTCCAGGACGCCGTCCCAGGGGATGGTGTAGCTGACGGAGGTGGTGTCAGCGGTGACGCTCACGATGCCCTGGGTCTTCGCGGCCAAGGTCTGCCCGGTGGTGGTGTCGCTGTAGACCGTGACCTCGAAGGTGACCTTGTCGCCGGCTGTGAAGGGTATTTGGTCCACCTTGACGAGGACGCCATTCCAGGGCTTCTGCAGGCAGTTGATCGAGCCGGGGGGCTCCTCAAAGGGAAATTCCGGGAAGTCGAGCGCGATCGACATGCAGGCTCCTGATTGCCGAAGGGCGGTCTGACCGGTCGCCCCCCGCCGCTTGGCTGGCGAACCGAGGTTCGGTGGCTTAAGGCTGTGGCGTTACGGCCGGTGCCTCAAGGTCGAGCGCGCGGGCGAGGGCGGCGGTGACGGTAGCCCCGTGGCCGGGCAGGTGTTGCAGGATCCAGTCGGTGGCCAGCGTAAAGAAGTCGGTCAGGTCGCGTTCGACAGCCTCGAGGAGGGTGCGGAGCTCGGTGACGGACAGTTCGATCACTGGGCTGTCGCTCTGCTCGCCGTTGACTGTGAGCCGGACGGTGTCGCCGAAGCGCTCGGCCATGGGCGACACCGGGTCGTGGCCGAATCCGAGCAGGCTGCCACCGTCAGCGAATTGGTGCCAGTCGCGCCAGTCCTCCAGCCCGTCGCAGCAGCCGGGCTGGAAGGTGACGCCCGTGGACGTGTCCGTGACCTGCAGACCGCCAGCAGCGAAGACGTTCTCGAAGGTCAGCAGTCCGTGAAGGAACGAGGCGAGCGGGTCGGCCGGCCGGGGCGGCCCGTCCTCGTCGGGGTCGCTGTCATTGAAGCTGGCGATGCTCGCGATCGCTGCCCCGACCTCGGCGGGTGAGAGCTCCCCGGCGAGGGGCAAGAAGCCGAACCGCTCGACATCGGCTACAGGCCAGAGGTCGAAGGGGTCAGGGGTGCACATCTCCAGGACGGGCCGCATCACGATCACCCGACGAAGTGTTCCGCATCCCGCCCACACACCGCCTCCCCATTACGTCGGGCACTCCGGCCTCAGCCAACGAGCTGGTCACCTTCGGTCCGCCGCCTGGCCAAGACGGACCAGGTCATCAAAATCGGCAGTGGCCCACCCACGAGGACAGCGCCGGTGAGCCTGTCTGGTCAAACTTCAGCGCAGGTCAGCGGGGAGCGGGGTCGGTCGTGGTTCACGAGCGCGGGTAGCCGTGTCCGGCGGCGCGTACTCGCGGTACGGGAGCACGGCGACGCCGTGGAGGGCGATGCGCTCGGACTCCACGGCGTCGCCGTGCCGGTCCCGTTGGCGCCGGCTTCGTCGATCGCCTGCAGCAGCCGCGTCAACCGATCCCTCTCCGAGCCCGCGGGCAGCGGGCCGTGCGGGGGGCGTGGCCCGGGAGGCACACGGCACTCAGGCACCACATCGGGGAGTGCGTCCCGGACAAATCCAGCTCGTCCCTGACCACGACCGCCGGAATCAGCAGTGCACGGTTCGAATCCGGCGATCTAGTGCTGTGACCGGGAAGGTTCGCCGGGTTGCTCGTGGTGCTGGTTGGAAAGGAGTTCTCCAATCAGCGTGGGGAGGCGGGATGGCGCAACCGGTCCGGGTTCGCGGGCTGACCGAGCAGGAGGGCACAGAGGGAGCCGGCGGGAGCGGGAGATGGGTAAGAGGGACAGGCCCCCGCGAGGAAGCCGCACACCATCCGGCTCGGCGCGCCCAAGCCCCGGCTGCGGCTGGTCAGCGTCGGGCTGACGCTCGTCATGCTCGCGTTCGTCGTACGGCTCCTGCAGGTCCAGGCCGTCGACGCGTCCGCGTACTCCGCCAAGGCCTCCGAGAACCGTTTCGCCAGCTACACCCTGGCCGCCGAGCGCGGGGAGATCACCGACCGCAAGGGCGTGGCGCTCGCCACCAGCGTGGACGCGTACGACATCACGGCCGACCCGCACATGTTCACCCCGCAGGAGAGCAAGGCCCCGGACGCCCCCGAGCAGGCGGCCGCCCTCCTCGCGCCGATCATCGGCAAGGACGCCAAGGAGCTCACCGAGCGCCTCAAGACGAAGAACACCCGCTACGTCGTCCTCGCCCGCCGCCAGACCCCGCAGGTCTGGAACCAGATCAAGGACCTCAAGAAGGTCTTCGCCGAGAAGGCGAGCGCCGACAAGAAGAACAACGGCCCCGGGGCCAACGTCATCGCGGGCGTGTTCAACGAGAACAGCAGCAAGCGCGTGTACCCCAACGGCGACCTCGCCGCCGGGATACTGGGTTACGTCAACGCCGAGGGCAAGGGGGGCGGCGGCCTGGAATCCTCCCTCGACAAGAAGCTGGCGGGCAAGGACGGCGAGCTCACCTACGCCCAGTCCGGCGGCCGCCGCGTGCCGACCGCCGGTTCCAGCGAGAAGCCCGCCGTGCCCGGCCAGGACATCGAACTGACCATCGACCGCGACATCCAGTGGGCCGCGCAGAGCGCCATCACCGAGCAGGTCGCCAAGTCGGAGGCCGACCGCGGCTACGTCATCGTCCAGGACACCCGCACCGGCGAGGTCCTCGCGATGGCCAACGCCCCCGGCTTCGACCCCAACGACCTGTCCAAGGCCAGTTCCGCCGCCATGGGCAACGCGGCCCTCCAGGACGTCTACGAGCCCGGCTCCACCGCCAAGGTGATGTCGATGGCCGCCGTGCTGGAGGAGAAGAAGGCCGGCCCCGACACCCACGTCGAGGTGCCCAACCGGCTGCACCGCGGGGACCGCCTCTTCAAGGACGACATCGACCACCCGACCTGGTACCTGACCCTCAACGGGGTCCTCGCCAAGTCCTCCAACATCGGCACGATCCTGGCCACCGGCCAGCTCGGTCCGACGCAGGCCGAGTCCAACAAGGTCCTGTACTCCTACCTGGGCAAGTTCGGCATCGGCCAGCCCACCGGCCTGAACTACCCGGGCGAGTCCCGCGGCATCCTCGCCAAGCCCGAGGCCTGGTCGACCTCCCAGCAGTACACGATCCCCTTCGGCCAGGGCCTGTCCCTCAACGCCATGCAGGCCGCGTCCGTGTACTCGACCATCGCCAACGGCGGCGTCCGGATCACGCCCACGCTGGTGCGCGGCACCAAGGGCCCCGACGGCCGGTTCACCCCGGCCCCGGCGCCCGCGCAGCACCGCGTGGTCAGCCCGGAGACCGCCAAGACCCTCGCGGAGATGCTGGAGTCGGTCGTCGACGACCAGGAGGGGACCGGCACCAAGGCCCGGATCCCCGGCTACCGCGTCGGCGGCAAGACCGGCACCTCCAACCGGGTGGATCCGACCACCGGCCGCTACAAGGGCTACACCGCCTCCTTCGCCGGCTTCGCGCCCGCGGACAACCCCCGCATCACGGTCTACTGCGCCATCCAGAACCCCACCAAGGGCAGTTACTTCGGTGGCCAGATCTGCGGACCCATCTACAAGAAGGTCATGGAGTTCGCCCTCAAGACCCTCCAGGTCGCCCCCACAGGAACCGCTCCCGCCGGACTCCCGGTCACCTACGAACCCGGCGCGCAGCCCGGCACCCAGCCGAGCCCGCAGCCCGGCCAGTGACCCGTCCGCCCGGCGGCCCGCCCAGAAACGCGTGAGGCACCATAAGTGACAACGATCACTCCCGGACCCGGGAACCAGACGGCGGCCGCCACCGAGGCCGGGCCCTCGCTTCGCGGGCGGCCCGCCGGGCCCGGTACGCTCACCGCCGTGCCCCACGCTGATCAGCCCAGAACCACCCAGAACGACGCCCCGGCAGCGCCGCCGGGAGCGCCACGCCCCCTGTCCGTCCACCCGATCCCCCTCGGCGAGCTGGCGGACCTGCTGGGAGTCGGAGCCCCTGGCGCCCACGGTCCTCTGACGCGGATCACCGGCATCACGCACGACTCCCGTGCCGTGCGCCCCGGAGACCTGTACGCGGCCCTGCCGGGCGCCCGGATGCACGGCGCGGACTTCGCCGCGCAGGCGGCCGCCCTGGGCGCCGCGGCGGTGCTGACCGACCCGGCCGGCGCCGAGCGCGCCGCGGCCACCGGGCTCCCGGTCCTCGCCGTCGCCGACCCGCGCGGCCGGATGGGCGAGCTGGCCGCCACGATCTACGGGCGGCCGGGCGAGGCCCTGCTCCGGATCGGCATCACCGGCACCTCCGGCAAGACCACCACGGCGTACCTCGTCGAAGGCGGCCTGCGCGGGGTCGGACGTACGACGGGGCTCATCGGCACCGTCGAGACGCGCATCGGGGACGAGCGCATCAAGTCCGAGCGCACCACCCCCGAGGCCACCGACCTGCAGGCGCTCTTCGCGGTCATGCGCGAACGCGGCGTCGAGGCCGTCGCCATGGAGGTCTCCAGCCACGCCCTGGTGCTCGGCCGGGTCGACGGATGCGTCTTCGACGTCGCCGTCTTCAACAACCTGAGCCCGGAGCACATGGAGTTCCACTCGGACATGGAGGACTACTTCCAGGCCAAGGCGCAGCTCTTCACCGAGCGCCGCGCCCGCCTCGGCGTGGTCAACGTGGACGACGCGTACGGCCGGCGCCTCGCCAAGGAGTCGCCGATCCCGGTCGTCACCTTCTCCGCCGCCGGCGACCCGGCCGCCGACTGGCGCGCCGAGGACGTCGTATCGGGCCACATGGACTCCACGCTGACCCTGGTGGGTCCGCAGGGCGAGCGGGTACGGGCCACCGCCCCGCTGCCCGGCCCGTTCAACGTGGCCAACACCGTCGCCGCGATCGTCACCCTCGCCGCCGCCGGCCTCGACCCGCAGAGCGCCGCCGACGGCGTCGCCGCGGTCCCCGGAGTCCCCGGCCGCCTGGAGCGGGTCGACGCGGGGCAGCCGTACCTGGCCGTCGTCGACTACGCGCACAAGACGGACGCCGTCGAATCGGTCCTGCGGGCCCTGCGCGAGGTCACCACCGGCAAGCTGCACATCGTGCTCGGCTGCGGCGGCGACCGCGACACGACCAAGCGGGCCCCGATGGGCGCCGCGGCCGCCCGGTACGCCGACACCGCCGTACTGACCTCCGACAACCCGCGCTCCGAGGACCCCCTCACGATCCTCGCCGCGATGCTCCGGGGCGCCGTGTCCGTGCCCCCCGCCGAGCGGGGCGCCGTCCTCGTCGACCCCGACCGGGCGGCGGCCATCGCCGCCGCCGTCGCGCGCGCCGAGGCCGGCGACACCGTGCTGGTGGCCGGCAAGGGCCACGAGCAGGGCCAGGACATCGCGGGCGTCGTACGCCCCTTCGACGACCGTGCGGTCCTGCGCGCGGCCATCGAGACCCAAGCGCGTCAAAGTCCCCGACAGGCCGAGGTGAACCAGTAGTGATCGCCCTTTCCCTCGCCGAGATCGCCGACATCACCGGCGGGCGGCCCCACGACATACCGGATCCGTCCGTCCGCATCACCGGGCCGGTCGTCATCGACTCCCGCCAGGTGGAGCCCGGCAGCCTGTTCGCCGCGTTCGCCGGCGAGCAGGTCGACGGCCACGACTACGCCGAGCGCGCGGTCGCCGCCGGCGCCGCGGCCGTGCTCGCGGCCCGCCCCGTCGGCGTCCCGGCGATCGTCGTCCCCGACGTCGAGAAGGCGCTCGGCGCCCTCGCCCGGGCCGTCGTCGAACGCCTGGGCACCGACGTGGTGGCCCTGACCGGCTCCGCCGGGAAGACGTCCACCAAGGACCTCATCGCCCAGGTGCTCCAGACCCACGCGCCCACGGTGTGGACGCCCGGCTCCCTCAACAACGAGATCGGCCTGCCGCTCACCGCGCTCAAGGCCGCCGAGGACACCCGGCACCTGGTGCTGGAGATGGGTGCCCGCGGGATCGGCCACATCGACTACCTCACCGGCCTGACGCCCCCGCGCATCGGCCTCGTCCTGAACGTCGGCACCGCCCACATCGGCGAGTTCGGCGGCCGGGAACAGATCGCCCAGGCCAAGGGCGAGCTGGTGGAAGCCCTGCCGGCGGCGGCCGACGGCGGGATCGCCGTGCTGAACGCCGACGACCCCCTGGTCCGCCCGATGTCCGCGCGCACCAAGGCCCGCACGGTCCTGTTCGGGGAGGCCGAGGACGCCGACGTACGGGCCACCGAGGTGCGGATGACACCGGCGGGACAGCCCTCCTTCACACTCCACACACCCACCGGGTGCGGCGAAGTGACCTTGCGGCTGTACGGTGAGCACCACGTGTCGAACGCGCTCGCCGCGGCCGCCGTCGCCCACGTACTGGGCATGTCCGTCGAAGAGATCGCCACCGCGCTCTCCGGGGCGGGCACCCTGTCCCGGTGGCGGATGGAGGTCACCGAGCGGGCGGACGGCGTGACGATCGTCAACGACGCCTACAACGCGAATCCCGAGTCCATGCGGGCCGCCCTGCGCGCGCTTGCCGCGATGGGCGGCAGCGCCAGGGCCAACGGGGGACGTACGTGGGCGGTGCTCGGCCCCATGGCCGAGTTGGGTGACGCGTCGCTGGCCGAGCACGACGCGGTGGGACGGCTTGCCGTCCGGCTCAACGTGAGCAAGCTCGTAGCAGTCGGGGGCAGGGAAGCGTCCTGGCTGCAACTGGGCGCATATAACGAGGGTTCGTGGGGTGAGGAGTCGGTGCTCGTGTCCGACGCGCAGGCGGCGGTCGACCTGTTGCGCAGTGAACTGCGCCCGGGAGACGTCGTGCTGGTGAAGGCTTCCAGGTCCATTGGTCTGGAGCGGGTCGCGCTGGCGTTGCTGGAGCGCGAGGGCGAGGTCGCCGGCCGATGAGGCAGATCCTGTTCTCCGGAGTCATCGGACTCTTCCTCACGCTCATCGGCACCCCGCTGCTGATCAAGGGTCTGGCCCGCAAGGGCTACGGCCAGTTCATCCGCGACGACGGTCCGCGCGGCCACGCCGGGAAGAAGGGCACGCCCACCATGGGCGGCATCTCCTTCATCCTGGCCACGCTGATCGCGTACGCCCTCACCAAGGTGATCACCGGAAGCCAGCCCACCTTCTCGGGCCTGCTGGTCCTCATGCTGATGGCGGGCATGGGAGTGGTCGGCTTCCTCGACGACTACATCAAGATCGTCAAGCAGCGTTCGCTCGGTCTGCGGGCCAAGGCCAAGATGGCCGGCCAGCTGATCGTCGGCATCGCCTTCGCGGTGCTCGCGCTGCAGTTCAAGGACGCGCGCGGGCTCGCCCCGGCCTCCACCAAGCTGTCGTTCGTCACGGACTTCGGCTGGTCGATCGGCCCGGTGCTGTTCGTCGTCTGGGCGCTGTTCATGATCCTGGCGATGTCCAACGGCGTGAACCTGACCGACGGTCTGGACGGCCTGGCCACCGGCGCCGCCGTGATGGTCTTCGGCGCCTACACCTTCATCGGCGTCTGGCAGTACCAGGAGTCCTGCGCCAACGCGCAGACCCTGACCAACCCGGCCGCCTGTTTCGAGGTACGGGACCCACTGGACCTCGCGGTCGTCGCCTCCGCCCTGATGGGCGCCTGCTTCGGCTTCCTGTGGTGGAACACCTCGCCCGCCAAGATCTTCATGGGCGACACCGGTTCGCTGGCCCTCGGCGGAGCGCTCGCCGGCCTGGCGATCTGCTCCCGCACGGAGTTCCTGATGGCGCTCCTCGGCGGCCTCTTCGTCCTGATCACCATGTCGGTCGTCATCCAGGTCGGCTCCTTCAAGATGACCGGCAAGCGCGTCTTCCGGATGGCGCCACTGCAGCACCACTTCGAACTGAAGGGGTGGTCCGAAGTCCTTGTCGTGGTCAGGTTCTGGATCATCCAGGGCATGTGCGTGATCGTGGGCCTCGGACTCTTCTACGCGGGATGGGCAGCCGACAAGTGACGTCCTGGCACGGCAAGAACATCACCGTCGCCGGTCTCGGCGTGAGCGGCGTCAGCGCCGCCCGCGCCCTGGCCGGCCTCGGCGCCGTCGTCACCGTGGTCGACGGCGGCGACGGCGAGGGCCACCGGGCCCGGGCCGCCGAACTCCGGGCGGCCGGGATCTCCGTACGCCTGGCGGACGCGGAGACCCTCCCCGAGGGCACCGACCTCGTGGTCACCTCGCCCGGCTGGAAGCCCGGCAGCCCGCTCTTCGCGGCTGCCGCGGCGGCCGGCGTGGACGTCGTCGGAGACGTGGAGATCGCCTGGCGGCTGCGCGGCGAGAACGCCGCGCCGTGGCTCGCGATCACCGGGACCAACGGCAAGACCACCACGACCCAGATGCTCGCGTCGATCCTGCGGGCCGCCGGCCTCAAGACCGCCGCCGTCGGCAACATCGGCACCCCGATCATCGACGTGGTCACCGGCGAGGAGAGGTACGACGTCCTCGCCGTCGAACTCTCCAGCTACCAACTGCACTGGGCGCCCTCGCTGCGCGTCCACTCCGCGGCCGTCCTGAACCTGGCCCCGGACCACCTCGACTGGCACGGCTCGATGGACGCCTACGCCGCCGACAAGGGCCGCATCTACGAGGGCAACTCGGTGGCCTGCGTCTACAACGCGGACGCCGCCGACAACAAGGCCACCGAGAACCTGGTCATGGAGGCCGACGTCGAAGAGGGCTGCCGCGCCATCGGCTTCACCCTCGGAGCCCCCGGCCCCTCCATGCTCGGCGTCGTCGACGGGATCCTCGTCGACCGAGCCTTCGTCGAGAACCGGCAGAAGAACGCCCAGGAGCTCGCCGAGGTCGCGGACGTCAACCCGCCGGCCCCCCACAACATCGCCAACGCCCTCGCGGCCGCGGCCCTGGCCCGCGCCTTCGGAGTGACCCCGCGCGCCGTCCGTGACGGACTGCGGGCCTTCCGGCCCGACGCGCACCGGGTCAGCCACGTGGCCGAGGTCGCCGGGGTCACCTACATCGACGACTCCAAGGCCACCAACACCCACGCCGCCGAAGCCTCCCTGGCCGCCTTCGAGCCGGTCGTCTGGATCGCCGGCGGCCTCGCCAAGGGCGCCACATTCGACGAGCTCGTGCGGAAGTCGGCGAAGCGGCTGCGCGCCGTCGTGCTGATCGGCGCCGACCGGGCGCTGATCGCCGAGGCGCTGGCGCGACACGCCCCGCAGGTCCCGGTCGTGGACCTCGGGCAGACCGACACTGGGGCGATGCTCGCGGCGGTCCGGGAAGCGGCCCGGCTCGCGGAAACCGGCGACACGGTACTGCTGGCACCGGCCTGCGCCTCGATGGACATGTTCGCGAACTACAACGAGCGTGGCGACGCGTTCGCCGACGCGGTGCGCGAACTGGCCGCCGAGAAGGCCTAGGGCCGGCCCGCTCCAGGGCGGGTTCCCTCGGGCCGACCGGCCGCTCGCCTCGTACGAGTGGAGGGGAAGATCACAGATGCCGGCCAAGCAGATGCTGCCGGGGCGGCGGCCGTCAGCCGACAAGCCCGCCAAGGGCGCCAGAGCACCCAAGGCCGACCGGACACCGGGCCGGCCGCGCCCCGCCGCGCGCGCGGGACGGTCCGCCGCGGGCGGGCCGCTGGCCGGCCTGCGGCGTACGCAGCGGCAGTTGCGCAGGGCCTGGGACCGGCCGCTCACCGCGTACTACCTGATCTTCGGCAGCTCGCTGCTCATCACCGTGCTCGGCCTGGTGATGGTCTACTCGGCCTCGATGATCAAGGCCCTCCAGCTCGGCCTGGGCGACGCGTACTTCTTCAAGAAGCAGTTCCTCGCCGCCCTGATCGGCACCGGACTGCTGCTGATCGCCTCCCGGATGCCCGTCAAACTGCACCGGGCGCTGTCCTACCCCGTGCTCGCCGGCACCCTCTTCCTCATGGTCCTGGTCCAGGTCCCGGGGATAGGCGTATCGGTCAACGGCAACCAGAATTGGATCTCCCTTGGCGGTCCGTTCATGCTCCAGCCCAGTGAGTTCGGCAAACTCGCCCTCATCCTCTGGGGCGCCGACCTGCTCGCGCGCAAGGGCGAGAAGGACCTGCTGAGCCAGTGGAAGCACCTGCTGGTGCCGCTGGTCCCGGTCACCTTCCTGCTGCTCGGGCTCATCATGCTGGGCGGGGACATGGGCACCGCGATGATCCTCGGGGCCGTCCTGTTCGGCCTGTTGTGGCTGGCCGGGGCGCCCACGCGGATGTTCGCGGCGGTGCTGGCCTTCGCGGGCGTGCTCGTCGTGCTGCTCATCAAGACCAGCCCGCACCGCATGGACCGGCTCGAGTGCATCGGCGCGACCGAGCCGGGCAAGAACGACCTGTGCTGGCAGGCGGTCCACGGAATCTACGCCCTCGCCTCCGGCGGATGGTTCGGTTCCGGTCTGGGTGCCAGTGTGGAAAAATGGGGGCAACTGCCAGAGGCCCACACCGACTTCATCTTCGCCATCACCGGCGAGGAACTGGGTCTGGCGGGGACTCTGTCGGTGCTCGCCCTGTTCGCGGCCCTAGGCTATGCGGGTATCCGCGTGGCCGGACGCACGGAGGACCCCTTCGTACGGTTTGCCGCGGGAGGCGTGACCACCTGGATCACGGCGCAAGCCGTGATCAACATCGGTGCGGTGCTCGGTCTGCTGCCGATCGCCGGGGTCCCGCTCCCGCTGTTCTCCTACGGGGGGTCGGCCCTGCTGCCGACCATGTTCGCGGTCGGACTGCTCATCGCGTTCGCGCGTGAGGAACCGGCGGCACGCGCGGCACTCGCGATGCGCAAGCCGAAGAACGGCAGGCAGCGGACCGGGCAGAGATGGAAGTCGATGAGACGGCGCGTCAAGAAGCGTCCGTCCGGAGAGCGGTGAATTTCGGTGCATGTCGTACTAGCCGGTGGGGGGACCGCCGGACACATCGAGCCGGCGCTCGCCCTCGCGGACGCCCTGCGCAGGCAGGACCCTTCCGTGGGCATCACCGCCCTGGGCACGGAACGCGGACTCGAAACCCGCCTGGTGCCGGAGCGCGGCTACGAGCTGGGACTGATCCCGGCCGTCCCGCTGCCCCGTAGGCCCACGCCCGAGCTGATCACCGTCCCCGGACGGCTGCGCGGCACCATCAAGGCCGCGGAGGAGATCCTCATCCGCACCAAGGCCGACTGCGTCGTCGGCTTCGGCGGCTACGTGGCCCTGCCCGGCTACCTCGCGGCCAAGCGCCTCGGGGTGCCGATCATCGTCCACGAGGCCAACGCGCGGCCCGGACTGGCCAACAAGATCGGCTCCCGGTACGCGCACGCCGTCGCGGTCTCCACCCCCGACAGCAAGCTGCGCGGCGCCCGCTACGTGGGCATCCCGCTGCGCCGCACCATCTCCACCCTGGACCGGGCCGCGGTCCGCCCGGAGGCGCGCGCCGCCTTCGGCCTGGACCCCAACCTGCCGACGCTGCTGGTCTCCGGCGGCTCGCAGGGCGCCCGCCGCCTGAACGAGGTGATCGAGCAGGTCGCGCCGACCCTCCAGCGCTCCGGGATCCAGATCCTGCACGCGGTCGGGCCGAAGAACGAACTGCCGCGTGTCGACAACATGCCCGGGATGCCGCCCTACGTGCCGGTACCGTACGTGGACCGGATGGACCTCGCGTACGCCGCCGCCGACATGATGCTGTGCCGCGCGGGGGCGATGACCGTCGCCGAACTCTCCGCCGTCGGGCTGCCCGCCGCCTACGTACCGCTGCCGATCGGCAACGGCGAACAGCGGCTCAACGCCCAGCCGGTGGTCAAGGCCGGCGGCGGCCTGCTCGTGGACGACGCGGAACTGACGCCCGAATGGGTGCTCGGCCAGATCGTCCCGGTCCTGGCCGACCCGCACCGGCTCTACGAGATGTCCCGAGCGGCCGCGGAGTTCGGCCGCCGGGACGCGGACGACCTGCTGGTCGCCATGGTGTACGAGGCGATCGCCGCCAACAGGAAGCACTGACGCAGGAGGCACGAGGAGTGGCCGGAGCGAGCACCGCACAGCGCGGCAGTCCGGGGCCCGCCCGCCAGGGCAAGGGGGCCGGCTCTCCGGGCCGCCCCAAGGCTCCCAAGCCGCCCGGGCGATCCGGCCCGGGCGGGCCGCGCGCCCTGCGCGGCCTGCGCCGGGGCCCCGCCCTGGTGGCCGGGCTCGTCCTGGTCCTGCTCCTGGCGGCCGGGCTCACCTGGGTGTTCTACGGGTCCTCCTGGCTCCGGGTCGAGAAGGTCACCGCGGGCGGCACCGAGGTCCTGACCCCGGAGCAGGTCCTGTCGGCGGCGGCCGTGCCCGTCGGGGCGCCCATGGTGTCCGTGGACACCGATGAGATCGAAGCCCGGCTCCGCGGCCGGCTGCCCCGTATCGATTCGGTCGACGTGGTGCGGGCCTGGCCGCACGGAATCGGGCTGAAGGTGACGGAACGCAAGCCCGTTCTGCTCATCAAAAAGGACGCCGAGTTCGTCGAAGTGGACGCAACCGGTGTGCGATTCGACACGGTTGCGAAAGCACCCGGTGGCGTTCCGGTCCTCGAATTGAACGCCGGACAGTCTCCGAGCGGCCGCCGCTTCGACGAGGAGCGGCTGCTGCACGAGGCCGTCGGCGTCGCCGGCGACCTCCCGGAAGCCGTCCGCAAGGAGACCGTGCAGGTCAAGGTCCGGTCCTACGACTCCGTGGTGTTGGAGCTGTCGGGGGGCCGGTCGGTGGTCTGGGGGAGCGGCGAACAGGGTGAGGCGAAGGGCCGAGCCCTGACGGCGCTCCTGAAGGCCTCGCCCAAGGCTGACCGCTTCGACGTGAGCGTCCCCACCGCCCCGGCGGTGTCCGGTAGTTGACGTCGGGTCGAACACCGACGCACCCTGGTTGGCCAGCGATACGGGTGATCACATAGGGTGAAAAGAAAAACGGGAGGTTCGGCGTGTTCGTTGAACACGCGCTACTTGTCGACTTAGTGTCCTGTTCGGAGAGTCCAAGGAACAGACACACTCATAACCCTAAACTTCAGGGTTAGGGTTCGGGTCGGCGTGTACGAACCGTCCCAATTTCGGCATCAGTCGTCGCACCGCAGGCCCGCGAGGCGAACGACACGTAACTCGAGGCGAGAGGCCTTCGACGTGGCAGCACCGCAGAACTACCTCGCAGTCATCAAGGTCATCGGTGTCGGCGGCGGTGGTGTCAATGCCATCAACCGAATGATCGAGGTCGGTCTCAAGGGCGTCGAGTTCATCGCCATCAACACGGACGCCCAGGCGCTGTTGATGAGCGACGCCGACGTCAAGCTCGACGTCGGCCGCGAACTGACCCGGGGACTTGGCGCAGGCGCCAACCCGGATGTCGGGCGCAAGGCGGCAGAGGACCACCGCGAGGAGATCGAGGAGGTCCTCAAGGGGGCCGACATGGTCTTCGTCACCGCCGGTGAGGGCGGCGGCACCGGCACCGGCGGCGCACCCGTCGTCGCCAACATCGCGCGCTCGCTGGGCGCCCTGACGATCGGTGTGGTCACCCGGCCGTTCACCTTCGAGGGCCGGCGCCGCGCGAACCAGGCCGAGGACGGCATCGCCCAGCTCCGCGAGCAGGTCGACACCCTCATCGTCATCCCCAACGACCGACTGCTGTCCATCTCGGACCGCCAGGTCAGCGTGCTCGACGCCTTCAAGTCGGCCGACCAGGTCCTGCTGTCCGGCGTCCAGGGCATCACCGACCTGATCACCACCCCGGGTCTGATCAACCTCGACTTCGCCGACGTCAAGTCCGTGATGTCCGAGGCGGGCTCGGCCCTGATGGGCATCGGCTCGGCCCGCGGCGACGACCGCGCGGTGGCCGCCGCCGAGATGGCGATCTCCTCGCCGCTGCTGGAGGCGTCCATCGACGGCGCCCGCGGCGTGCTGCTCTCCATCTCCGGTGGCTCGGACCTCGGTCTCTTCGAGATCAACGAGGCCGCGCAGCTGGTCAGCGAGGCCGCGCACCCCGAGGCGAACATCATCTTCGGCGCCGTCATCGACGACGCGCTCGGCGACGAGGTGCGGGTCACCGTGATCGCGGCCGGGTTCGACGGCGGACAGCCCCCGGCCCGCCGGGACAACGTCATCGGCGCGGCGTCCACCAAGCGCGAGGAGCCGGCCCCGGCTCCGGTCCGTGCCGCCGACCCGGTCCGTCCGGCCTTCGGCGGACTCGGCTCG
The DNA here is from genome assembly GCF_003287915.1 of Streptomyces sp. ICC4. Lineage (NCBI taxonomy): Bacteria > Bacillati > Actinomycetota > Actinomycetes > Kitasatosporales > Streptomycetaceae > Streptomyces > Streptomyces sp. ICC4. The sequence goes on from NZ_CP030286.1 coordinate 3,526,489, forward strand.
GTCACCCCGCGCGAGGAGCCCGTCCGCTCGGAGCCGGTCCCGGTCGCCGAGGCGCCGGCCCCGCAGGTCCCGACGGCCCGCCCGTACCAGGACAGCCCGGCCGAGGAACTGGATGTCCCGGACTTCTTGAAGTGACCCTGGAGCAGCACAGCGAGAGCGGCGCCCACTTCGCCTTCACCGACCGGTGGGGCGGGGTGAGCGCCGTTCCGTACGAGGAGCTCAATCTCGGCGGCGCGGTCGGAGACGACCCGGCCGCCGTTCGCGCGAACCGGACCGCCACGGCCCAGGCCCTCGGTATCGCTCCGGACCTGGTGGTCTGGATGAACCAGGTGCACGGCCGCGACGTGGCGGTGGTCGACGGCCCGTGGGCCGCCGACGCGCAGATCCCCCCGGTGGACGCGGTGGTGACCACCCGTCGGAGGCTCGCCCTCGCGGTCCTCACCGCCGACTGCACGCCCGTCCTGCTGGCCGACCCGGTCGCCAAGATCGCGGGGGCCGCGCACGCAGGGCGGCCCGGGCTGGTCGCCGGGGTCGTGACCGCCGCCGTCGAGGCGATGGTCTCGCTGGGGGCCGACCCCGCGCGCATGGTCGCCCGGACCGGACCCGCGGTGTGCGGGCGCTGCTACGAGGTGCCCGCCGAGATGCGGGCGGCCGTCGCCGAGGTGGTTCCGGCCGCGTACGCCGAGACCAGCTGGGGGACACCGGCCGTGGACGTGGTCGCCGGGGTGCACGCGCAGCTGGCGGAGGCGGGGGTGGCCGACGCGCGCCGCTCCCCGTTCTGCACACTGGAGTCGCGGGACCACTTCTCGTACCGCCGCGACCGGGTGACCGGGCGGCTTGCCGGATATGTCTGGTTGGACTGAAGAATGACGGACCGTAAGGCCGAGCTGGCCGAGAACCTCGCGCGGGTGGAGGAACGAATCCTCGCCGCCTGCGCCGCCGCCGGGCGCAAGCGGGAAGAGGTGACCCTCATCGTGGTCACCAAGACCTACCCGGCGAGCGACGTACGACTGCTGGCGGACCTGGGCATCCGTCACGTGGCGGAAAATCGGGACCAGGACGCGGCCCCCAAGGCGGCGGCCTGCGCGGATCTGGGACTCGACTGGCACTTCGTCGGCCAGTTGCAGACGAACAAAGTCCGTTCCGTGGCGGGATACGCGCAGTTCGTGCAGTCGGTCGACCGGCCGAAGCTCGTCACGGCGCTCTCGGCGGCGGCGGAGGGCGCCGGGCGCGAACTGGGCTGCCTGGTGCAGATCGCCCTCGACGCCGAGTCGGGCGGGAGGGGGGACCGCGGCGGCGCCGCGCCGGAGCAGCTCGCGGAGCTGGCGGACCTCGTGGCGGCGGCGCCCGGACTGCGGATCGAGGGCGTGATGACGGTCGCACCGCTGGCCGGGAGCTACGCGGGACGCGAACAAGCGGCCTTCGAGCGGCTGATGGAATTGTCATCCCGCCTGCGCGTGGACCATCCTGCTGCCACGATGGTGTCCGCAGGGATGAGCGCGGACCTGGAACAGGCCATTGCGGCCGGTGCGACACATGTACGCGTCGGCACTGCGGTACTCGGCGCGAGACCCCGGCTCGGGTAACGTCGCGAAGAAAGTCGGACCACAGCAGAAAATATGGTCATTTCCGCAGATGAGCGGATGGACCACGTGGATCGCGGGCAGTTGGTGACATTCGTGACACGGCGAGACACCTGCGACAGGGCGATCCACCACAGAGCGGAGGACTCAGAGAATGGCCGGCGCGATGCGCAAGATGGCGGTCTACCTCGGCCTCGTGGAGGACGACCGGTACGACAACCCGGGGTACGACCCCGACGACGAGTTCGAGCCCGAGCCGGAACCGGAGCGGTCGCGCGAGCGGGACCGCCGACAGCAGCCCGTTTCGCACCAATCGCCCGTATCGGACGAACCGGTACGAGTTGCACAGCCTCCGGCGCCAAGGGAACCCCTCCCAATGCCGGTTGAAAACGGACGTCCTGCGCGAATCGCCCCCGTGGCATCCATCACACCCGAACGCTCGAATCTGGAGAAGAACGCCCCCGTGATCATGCCCAAGGTCGTCTCCGAGCGGGAGCCGTACCGCATCACGACACTCCACCCCCGGACCTACAACGAGGCCCGTACCATCGGGGAACACTTCCGTGAGGGCACTCCGGTGATCATGAATCTCACGGAGATGGACGACACGGACGCGAAGCGTCTGGTCGACTTCGCCGCCGGCCTCGTGTTCGGCCTGCACGGCAGCATTGAACGCGTGACACAGAAGGTGTTCCTGCTGTCGCCTGCTAACGTCGATGTCACGGCGGAGGACAAGGCCCGCATCGCGGAGGGCGGGTTCTTCAACCAAAGCTAGACCGATCCGTCAGATACGGGACCGGGAACTGAGCGGGAGCAGGGGAGAGGGAAGCGCGGGATGGGTGTCGCACTACAAGTGGTCTACATCGCGCTGATGTGCTTCCTCATCGTGCTGATCTTCCGACTGGTCATGGACTACGTGTTCCAGTTCGCACGTTCATGGACACCCGGCAAGGCGATGGTGGTCGTTCTGGAGGCCACCTACACTGTCACCGATCCACCGCTCAAGCTTCTCCGGCGGCTCATCCCGCCGTTGCGTCTCGGGGGCGTGGCACTCGACCTGTCCTTCTTCGTTCTGATGATCATCGTTTACATCCTCATCAGTTTCGTGAGCACCGCTGCGAGAAGCGTGTGAACGATGTGCTTCCCCGCAGGCGCGGGGACAGTCCCGATACGGTCTTGCCGACTGCCGACGACTACGTAGAGGTGAAGAAGACATGCCGCTGACCCCCGAGGACGTGCGGAACAAGCAGTTCACGACCGTCCGCCTCCGAGAAGGCTATGACGAGGACGAGGTCGATGCCTTCCTCGACGAGGTCGAGTCCGAGCTGACGCGCCTGCTGCGCGAGAACGAGGACCTGCGCGCCAAGCTCGCGGCCGCCACGCGCGCCGCCGCGCAGAACCAGCAGCAGCAGGGCATGCGCAAGCCGGAACCCCAGGACCAGCGCGGCCCCGGCGCCCCCGTGCCCGCGGCCATATCCGGCCCCCCGCAGCAGCAGCCCCAGATGGGTCCGCCGCAGCTTCCGGGTGGCCAGCCCCAGCTTTCGGCCGGTCCCGGTGGGCACGGCCAGCAGGGTCCGGGCCCGATGGGCGGCCCCATGCAGCAGCACACCATGGGTGGGCAGCAGCAGATGGGCCAGCAGGGCATGGGCCAGCAGATGGGCCAGCAGGGCATGGGCCAGCAGGGCATGGGCCAGCAGGGCCCCGGCCCCATGGGCGGCCCGATGCAGCAGCAGTCCATGGGCGGCCAGAACCCGCTCGGCCAGCAGATGGGCCAGCAGCAGATGGGCCAGCAGATGCAGCCGATGGGGCAGCAGATGCAGCCCATGGGCCAGCAGATGCACCAGCAGCAGCCGCAGCAGCTCCCGCAGCAGGGCCCCGGTGGCGACAGTGCCGCCCGCGTCCTGTCGCTCGCGCAGCAGACCGCCGACCAGGCGATCGCGGAGGCCCGTTCCGAGGCCAACAAGATCGTCGGCGAGGCCCGGTCGCGCGCCGAGGGCCTGGAGCGGGACGCCCGTGCCAAGGCCGACGCGCTGGAGCGGGACGCGCAGGAGAAGCACCGCGTCGCGATGGGCTCCCTGGAGTCCGCCCGCGCCACGCTGGAGCGCAAGGTCGAGGACCTGCGGGGCTTCGAGCGCGAGTACCGCACCCGTCTGAAGTCCTACCTGGAATCGCAGCTGCGCCAGCTGGAGACCCAGGCCGACGACTCGCTGGCCCCGCCGCGGAACCCCGCCGGTCCCGCGCTGCCTCCGTCGCCGTCTCCTTCGATGGCCCCGGCCGGTGCGATGCACTCCATGGGCGGTCCGTCGATGGGCGGCCCCTCGCCGATGGGCGGTCCGTCGCCGATGGCCCCGTCCTACGGTGGCGGCCAGCAGCAGATGTCCCCGGCGATGACGCAGCCGATGGCTCCGGTGCGGCCTGTCGCTCCGCAGCCGATGCAGCAGGCGCCGTCTCCCATGCGGGGCTTCCTGATCGACGAGGACGACAACTAAGCGGTATCCGTCGGCAGACGGTCGGGCCGGGCCCGGTTCCCCTTCGGGGGCACCGGGCCCGGCCCGTTTTCGTACCCCGGCCGGTACGCGGCCCCCGGGCTGCGCCCGGACCCCCTGGGGCTCCGCCCCGGACCCCGCGCCTCAAACGCCGGCGGGGCTGGATAGATCCAGCCCCGAGGACCGGGTCCGGGCCGGCCCGGGGAACGGTGGAAGGGCGGGGAGGGGAGAGAAACAGCTGTGGCCCGACGCCCCCCGGGAGGGGTGCCGGGCCACAGGGGGCCTGGGCTACGCCTTGCGGAGGCGGAAGGTCAGGCCGAGGGGCTCGTCCTCGAACGGGTCGCCGTACGTGTCGTCCGCGTCGCCGGACGCGTAGTCCGTGGCGAGGACCTCGTCCGCGATGAGGCCCGCGTGGTCCGTCAGGGCCGTCACGACCTCCGGGTCCGGCGAGGACCAGCGCAGGGCGATCCGGTCCGCGACGTCCAGGCCGGAGTTCTTCCGGGCCTCCTGGATCAGCCGGATCGCATCACGCGCCAGGCCCGCGAGCCGCAGCTCCGGAGTGATCTCCAGGTCCAGCGCGACCGTCGCGCCCGAGTCGGACGCCACCGACCAGCCCTCGCGCGGGGTCTCCGTGATGATGACCTCCTCCGGGGTGAGGGTGACCGTCTCACCGTTCACCTCGACGGTCGCCCCGCCGGAGCGCAGCGCCAGCGACAGCGCCGCCGCGTCCGCCGCGGCCACGGCCTTGGCCACGTCCTGCACGCCCTTGCCGAACCGCTTGCCCAGCGCCCGGAAGTTCGCCTTGGCCGTGGTGTGGACCAGCGAGCCGCCGACCTCCGAGAGGGAGGCCAGCGAGGAGACGTTCAGCTCCTCCGTGATCTGCGAGTGCAGCTCGGGGGAGAGGGTCTCGAAGCCCGATACGGCGACCAGTGCGCGGGACAGCGGCTGGCGGGTCTTGACGCCCGACTCGGCGCGCGTCGCGCGGCCCAGCTCCACGAGGCGGCGTACCAGCAGCATCTGCCGGGACAGCTCCGGGTCGATCATCGCGGTGTCCGGGACCGGCCACGTGGACAGGTGCACCGACTCCGGGGCGTCCGGGGTGACCGGGACGATCATGTCCTGCCAGACCCGCTCCGTGATGAAGGGGGTGAGGGGGGCGAGGAGGCGGGTGACCGTCTCCACGACCTCGTGCAGCGTGCGCAGCGCGGCCGCGTCGCCCTGCCAGAAGCGGCGGCGCGAGCGGCGGACGTACCAGTTGGAGAGGTCGTCCACGAAGGAGGAGAGGAGCTTGCCGGCGCGCTGGGTGTCATAGGACTCCATCGCCTCCGTGACCTCGGTCGTGAGGGCGTGGAGCTCCGAGAGGAGCCAGCGGTCCAGGACCGTGCGGTCCGCGGGCGCCGGGTCGGAGGCCGAGGGGGCCCAGTTCGACGTACGGGCGTACAGCGCCTGGAAGGCGACCGTGTTCCAGTACGTGAGGAGGGTCTTGCGCACGACCTCCTGGATCGTGCCGTGGCCGACGCGCCGCGCCGCCCACGGGGAGCCGCCGGCCGCCATGAACCAGCGGACGGCGTCCGCGCCGTGCTGGTCCATCAGCTGGATCGGCTCGAGGGTGTTGCCCAGGTGCTTGGACATCTTGCGGCCGTCCTCGGCGAGGATGTGGCCGAGGCAGACCACGTTCTCGTAGGAGGACTTGTCGAAGACGAGGGTGCCGACCGCCATCAGCGTGTAGAACCACCCGCGCGTCTGGTCGATGGCCTCCGAGATGAACTGCGCCGGGTAGCGCTTCTCGAAGATCTCCTTGTTCTTGTGCGGGTAGCCCCACTGCGCGAACGGCATCGAACCCGAGTCGTACCAGGCGTCGATGACCTCCGGCACGCGGACCGCCTCGAGGGCGCAGCCCTCGTGCGTGCAGGTGAAGGTGACCTCGTCGATGTAGGGGCGGTGCGGGTCCAGGCTCGCCTGGTCCGTGCCCGTCAGCTCGCTCAGCTCCGTGAGGGAGCCGACGCAGGTGAGGTGGTTCTCCTCGCAGCGCCAGATCGGCAGCGGGGTGCCCCAGTAGCGGTTGCGGGAGAGCGCCCAGTCGATGTTGTTGTTCAGCCAGTCGCCGAAGCGGCCCTGCTTGACGGAGTCCGGGAACCAGTTGGTCTTCTCGTTCTCCCGCAGCATCGCGTCCTTGACGGCGGTGGTGCGGACGTACCAGGACGGCTGCGCGTAGTAGAGCAGCGCGGTGTGGCAGCGCCAGCAGTGCGGGTAGCTGTGCTCGTAGGCGATGTGCTTGAAGAGCAGGCCGCGCGCGTCGAGGTCGGCGGTGAGCTTCTCGTCGGCCTTCTTGAAGAAGACGCCGCCGACGAGCGGGACCTCCTCCTCGAAGGTGCCGTCGGGGCGGACCGGGTTCACGACGGGCAGGCCGTACGCGCGGCAGACCGCGAGGTCGTCGGCGCCGAAGGCGGGGGACTGGTGGACCAGACCCGTGCCGTCCTCGGTCGTGACGTACTCGGCGTTCACGACGTAGTGGGCCGGCTCCGGGAACTCCACGAGGGAGAACGGGCGCTCGTACGTCCAGCGCTCCATCTCCTTGCCGGTGAAGGACTCGCCGGTGGCCTCCCAGCCCTCGCCGAGGGACTTCGCCAGCAGCGGCTCGGCGACGACCAGCTTCTCCGTGCCGTTCGTCGCCACCACGTACGTGACGTCCGGGTGCGCGGCCACCGCGGTGTTGGACACCAGGGTCCAGGGGGTGGTCGTCCAGACGAGGAGTGCCGCCTGGCCCGCGAGGGGGCCGGAGGTCAGCGGGAAGCGGACGTAGACCGAGGGGTCGACGACCGTCTCGTAGCCCTGCGCCAGCTCGTGGTCCGAGAGGCCGGTGCCGCAGCGCGGGCACCAGGGGGCGACACGGTGGTCCTGGGTGAGCAGCCCCTTGTTGAAGATCTCCTTCAACGACCACCACACGGACTCGACGTACTCGGGGTCCATGGTCCGGTACGCGTCGTCCAGGTCGACCCAGTAGCCCATGCGGGTCGTGAGCTCGGTGAACGCGTCGGTGTGACGGGTCACGGACTCGCGGCACTTGGCGTTGAACTCGGCGATGCCGTACGCCTCGATGTCCTTCTTGCCGTTGAAGCCCAGTTCCTTCTCGACGGCGAGCTCGACGGGCAGGCCGTGGCAGTCCCAGCCGGCCTTGCGGGCCACGTGGTAGCCGCGCATGGTGCGGAAGCGGGGGAAGACGTCCTTGAAGACGCGGGCCTCGATGTGGTGCGCGCCGGGCATGCCGTTCGCGGTGGGCGGGCCCTCGTAGAAGACCCACTCGGGGCGGCCCTCGGACTGCTCCAGGGTCTTGGCGAAGGTCTTGCTCTCGCGCCAGAAGTCGAGGACGGCGTGCTCGAGGGCAGGCAGGTCGACCTGGGCGGGTACCGGGCGGTACTGCGGCGGTGTGGTCATGAGGCTGAACTCTTCCTCCGGCGGGGTGTCACTTCCGTCCGGAGGGACGAGAGCCACGCCCTGAAGATCAGGGACTGCTCCCGCGGTACCACCCTCCTTGGCCTCCGGACACGTGGTCCGAGGGCCCCCTCATTGGGGTGCGAAGCCGGTTCTACGGTCCGCGGGAGCCCCTGCGGCTCCCTGCGGCTTTCTTCCGGCGGCTCCGGGGTGATCCTTCGCATCGCGCTCGCCCCCGGGCTCTCACCGTCCCCGGGTCGCTCCTGGCTGCGTCCGACGCTACTCGTCCCCATCCATGCCTCTCGCTGGGCCCCAGTGTACGGGCCGGGGCGCGGCTCGGCAGACCGGTTTACGGGGCGTGGCGCGGGGGTGCCGGAGAGGGCCGTTGGCGGGGCGGGGAATGACCCGAATGGGCCGATCCGGCGTTCCGGGGTGCGGTGGGGTGCGAGGGGCGGATTACCGGGCCCCCCGCTGGGCACAACGGATGCAGGTTGACCTCGTTGGACGCGTGCCCCGTTGCCGTGGGGCCGGAGTCGATTTATCGTTCCGGCATGATTCGCGAGCAATGATCACAGTATGTGAAGGGGCCGCGGCCATGGTGGCGAAGAAGACCGCCGGGAGTACACCCGAGAAGGCTGCGGAGAAGGCTGCCGTGACGAAGAAGTCCGCCGCCGATACGCCGGCGCCTTCGCCGGCGCCGGCGAAGAAGACGGCCGCCGCGAAGGCGCCCGCCGAGAAGGCTGCCGCCGTCAAGAAGACGGCCGCGAAGAAGGCCACGGCCAAGACGGCCGGAGCCGAGGGGGCGGCGCAGGCCGCGCGACAGACGGGAGCCCGCAAAGTGGTCGCCAAGAAGAGCACCGGCACGGCCAGGAAGACGGCCGCGGCCGCGAGGAGCGGGCTGCCCAAGGCGCGGGGCGCGGGGGCGGGCACGCCGGGCGAGCTCGCCGTACGGCCCGGGGAGGACCCGTGGACGCACGAGGAGGTCGAGGAGGCCCGCAGCGAGCTGATGAGCGAGGTGCTGCGGCTGCGCGCCGAGCTCGACGCCTCCGAGGCGGCCATTTCGGGCCTGATGCGGGACTCCGGCGACGGCGCGGGCGACGACCAGGCCGACACGGGCACCAAGAACATCACCCGGGAGTCCGAGCTGTCCCTCGCGGCGAACGCCTCCTTGATGCTGGAGCAGACGGAGCGGGCCGTGGAGCGCCTGGAGTCGGGCACGTACGGGATCTGCGAGAACTGCGGCCAGCCCATCGGCAAGGCCAGGATGCAGGCCTTCCCGAGGGCCACGCTGTGCGTGGACTGCAAGCAGAAGCAGGAGCGGCGGCACTAGGCCGTCTCTTTCGGATCTTGCCGGGCGTGTGGCGGGTCTGCGTGACGCACGCCCCCGGCCGTCCGGTGACGACGCCGGGCGGCGGCCCGTGGGTGCCCTGACGTACCCTCGTGTCTCGTCAGGGTCCAGGAACCTGGCGGGGCGGTCGGCGCGGTGCCGTCCAACACCTGGTTCGAGCTAGTTCGAGGGACTCACGTGACAGAGGCGGAGCGCATCATCGGTACGCCGGAGGCCGGGGAAGACGACACCCAGCCGGAGTCCGCGGCGCCCAAGGGGCGACGGCGGATCGCGGCGCTGCTCGTCGTGGCGGTGCTGGCCTACCTGCTGGACCTCGGCAGCAAGATGCTCGTCGTCGCGAAGCTGGAGCACCAGCCTCCGATCCAGGTCATCGGCGATCTCCTGAAGTTCGAGGCGATCCGCAATCCCGGCGCCGCCTTCGGCTTCGGCGAGGCCTTCACGATCATCTTCACCTGCATCGCCGCCACCGTCATCGTGGTGATCGTGCGCCTCGCGCGGAAGCTCTACAGCCTGCCGTGGGCGATCGCCCTGGGCCTGCTGCTGGGCGGTGCGCTGGGCAATCTGACCGACCGGATCTTCCGCTCGCCGGGCGTCTTCCGGGGCGCGGTCGTCGACTTCATCGCCCCCTCCCACTTCGCGGTCTTCAACCTCGCGGACTCGGCGATCGTGTGCGGCGGGATCCTGATCGTCCTGCTGTCGTTCAAGGGCCTGGACCCGGACGGCACCGTCCACAAGGACTGACGGGGACCCGCCGGGGCGGACCGGGGGACCGGCCTCCGGAGGGTCGCGGAAGCGATCGCGGAAGTGATCGCGGGACCGGTCGTCTGTCCGGTCCTGCATACTCGACGAGTGAGTACGATTCCCGAGATCCGAACCCTGCCCGTTCCCGATGGCCTAGAGGGCGAGCGCGTCGACGCCGCCATCGCCCGTATGTTCGGTTTCTCCCGGACGAAGGCGGCCGACCTCGCGGCCGCGGGAAAGGTGTCGGTCGACGGCAGTGTCGTCGGGAAGTCCGAGCGTGTGCACGGTGGCGCCTGGCTCGAAGTCGAGATGCCCGAACCGCCGCGGAAGATCGAGCTCGTCGCCGAGCCCGTCCCCGGCATGGAGATCGTCCATGACGACGACGACATCGTCGTCATCATGAAGCCGGTCGGCGTCGCCGCCCACCCCAGCCCCGGCTGGACCGGCACCACGGTCATCGGCGGCCTCGCCGCCGCCGGCTACCGCATCTCCACCTCCGGTGCCGCCGAGCGCCAGGGCATCGTGCACCGCCTCGACGTCGGCACGTCCGGCCTGATGGCCGTCGCGAAGTCGGAGCGCGCCTACACCTCCCTGAAGAACCAGTTCCGCGAGCGGATCGTGGACAAGCGCTACCACGCGCTGGTCCAGGGCCACCCGGACCCGATGAGCGGCACGATCGACGCGCCGATCGGCCGCCACCCCAGCGCCGACTACAAGTGGGCCGTGACGACGGAGGGCAAGCCCTCCGTCACCCACTACGACCTGATCGAGGCGTTCCGCGCCGCGTCGCTGCTGGACATCAAGCTGGAGACCGGCCGCACGCACCAGATCCGCGTGCACATGGCCGCCCACAAGCACCCCTGCGTCGGCGACCTGACGTACGGCGCCGACCCGACCGTGTCCAAGCGGCTGGGGCTCACCCGGCAGTGGCTGCACGCGGTGCGGCTCGGCTTCGAGCACCCCTCGGACGGCCAGTGGGTGGAGTTCGCGAGCACCTACCCGGCGGACCTGCAGCACGCGCTGGACGTGATCCGGAAGGAAAGCGAGTGACGGACCCCGGTCCCCCCGCCGTCTCGGTGCGGGTCGCCGAGACCGAGGCCGACATGAAGGCCTGCTTCGCGGTGCGGACCGAGGTCTTCGTGATCGAGCAGTCCGTGCCGGAGTCGATCGAGTACGACGCGTACGACGCGATCGCGGTCCACGTACTGGCCGAGGGGCCGGACGGGGTCGCGCTCGGGACCGGCCGGCTGCTCCACGGGCCCGAGGCCCTGGGCAAGACGGGCTCCGCCGACGTGGGCTCGCTGGGCCGGCTCGCCGTCTCCCGGTCCGCGCGCGGACTGGGCGTCGGGGCCCTGCTGGTACGGGCGATCGAGGCGGAGGCGGGGCGGCTGGGGCTGTCCTTCGTCGACCTGGGCGCGCAGACGCACGCGCTGGGCTTCTACGAGCGGCTCGGGTACGAGGCCTACGGGCCGGAGTTCCAGGACGCGGACATCCCGCACCGGTCCATGCGGCGCGCCCTGCCGTAACCCCCGCGGCAACCCGTCGCAACCCGTTGCCATCCGTGCCGCGACCCCGGCCGGGTTCCCCGGGAGGCCCGGCGGAGCCCGACACGCGGGTGCGGGGTCCCGGTCCGCGCCGCCGGACACGGCGGGCTGGCAGGCTGGGCGAGTGGATCAGCTAGCTCTGCTGTTCGTGCTGTTGCTCGGGGCCGTGGTGACCGTGCCGCTCGGGGACCGGCTCGGGCTGCCCTCGCCGGTGCTGATGACCATCGGCGGGGTGGTGCTCGCGCTGGTGCCCGCGGTGCCCAATGTCGAGATCCCGCCCGAGTACATCCTGCCGCTCGTGCTGCCCCCGCTGCTCTACGCCTCCGTGCAGCGGACCTCCTGGCGCCAGTTCGCCGCCAACGTGCGGCCCATCCTGCTGCTGGCCGTCGCGCTCGTGTTCGTGACCACGGCCGCCGTCGCCGCCGTGGCGAACGCCGTCGTGCCCGGGCTGCCGATCGCCGCCGCCGTCGCGCTCGGCGCGCTCGTCGCACCGCCCGACCCCGTCGCCGCCACCGCCGTGGCCGGCTCGCTCGGGCTGCCCCGGCGGATGGTGTCGATCCTGGAGGGCGAGGGGCTCTTCAACGACGTCACCGCCATCGTGCTCTACCACGTGGCCATCGCCGCCGCCGTGAGCGGCAGCTTCTCCTGGCCCGCGGCGCTCGGGGAGTTCGTGCTCTCCGCCGTCGTCGCCGTGGCCGTCGGGCTCGCGCTGGGCTGGGCCGCCAACCGGCTCATGGGGCGGCTCGGCGACGCCACGCTCCAGATCGGGCTGACGCTGCTCGTGCCGTTCGTGGCCTACGTGGTGGCCGAGGAGCTCCGGGGCTCGGGCGTGCTGGCCGTGCTGACCACGGCGCTGTTCCTCGCCGAGTACGCGACCGACGCCGACGACGTGCTGGGCCGGCTGGCCGGGCACACCTTCTGGGAGGTCGTCGACATGCTGGTCACGGGTGTGGCGTTCGGGCTGATCGGGCTGGAGCTGCACAACGTGTTCGGCGTCGCCCGCGGCCGGGAGTGGGAGATGGCCGGCTGGGCCGCGGCCGTGGTCGCCGTGGTGATCGGCGTACGGCTGGCGTGGCTGCTGCCCGCCGGCTGGCTCGCGAAACGGCTCCACTCGCTGCGCGACTACGACGAGGAGATCCCGCTGAGCTGGCGGGAGTCCGTGGTGATGTGGTGGGCCGGGATGCGCGGCGTGGCCTCGGTGGCGCTCGCCCTGGCCATCCCGCTCAAGACGGACGCCGGGACCGACTTCCCGGGCCGCGACCAGATCATCTTCATCGCCTTCGCCGTGATCATGGTGACCCTGGTGGTCCAGGGGCTGACCCTGCCCTGGCTGGTCCGCAGGCTGGGCGTGGAGGCGGACACCGACGCGGAGGCGGAGATCGCCCGTACCCTCGCGATCCGCGCCGCCAAGGCCGCCAAGCGCAGGCTGAAGGAGATCGAGGAGGCGGAGGACCTCCCCGAGGACCTGGTGGAGATCCTCTACCGGCGGGCGTACGACGTGGGGGCCAGGATCAGCCCCGACATGGTCGACGAGGAGCGGCGCGAGGCGTACGCGAAGCGGGTGGAGCGGCTGCGCGACGTGCAGCGGATCCAGCTGGAGATGATGTCCGCCGCCCGCCACGAGGTCCTGGCCGCCCGGAGCGAGCCCGGCGCCGATCCCGAGATCGTCGACCGGGTGCTCCGCCACCTGGACGTCCGCAGCCTGCGCAGTCCTTAGGCCCCGCGGTCCTGGGCTCCGCGGTCCCTGGGCTCCGCCTACACCTGGTAGCGGTCCGGGGCGAAGAGGTGGAGGTGGGACGCGATCCAGTCCGAGGTGCGGGTCAGGCCCTCGTGGAGGGAGACCTGGGGCTTCCAGCCCGCCCACTCGCGGGCCCGCGCGTTGTCCGACAGCAGGCGCTGGACCTCGCTGCCCGAGGGCCGCAGCCGGGCCGGGTCCACGACGACCTCCGCGTCCCGGCCCGACGCGGTGATCAGGGCCCGCGCCAGGTCGCCGATGGAGATCTCCTCGCCGGCGCCGAGGTTGACCACCTCGCCCAGTGCCCGGTCGCACTCCGCGACCGCGAGGAAGCCCGCCGCCGTGTCCGTCACGTACGTGAAGTCCCGGGTCGGGGTCAGGGAGCCGAGGCGGACCTCCCGGGCGCCCGAGTGGAGCTGGGCGAGGATCGTGGGGATGACCGCGCGCGCCGACTGGCGGGGACCGTAGGTGTTGAACGGCCGGACCACCGTCACCGGCAGCTCGAACGCGTGGTGGAACGACAGCGCCATCATGTCCGCGCCGATCTTCGACGCCGAGTACGGGGACTGCGGCTGGAGCGGGTGGCTCTCGGAGATCGGGGCCGTCAGGGCCGTCCCGTAGACCTCGCTGGTGGAGGTGTGCACGAGGCGGCGCACGCCGTGCCGGCGGCAGGCCTCCGCCATGTTCTCGGTGCCGGTGACGTTGGTCTGGACGTACGCGCCGGGCGAGGCGTAGCTGTACGGGATCCCGATCAGGGCCGCCAGGTGGAAGACCGTGTCGCAGCCGGCCACGGCGTCGCTCACGCGGCCCGCGTCGCGGATGTCGCCCGCCCACATCTCGACGGAGGCGGGGGCGGAGGCGTCAGCTTCGGCGCCGGCCAGGTAACGGGCCAGGTGGCCCTTCTCCGCGTACGGCTTGTAGTGCACGAAGGCGCGCACCTTCGCGCCCCGCTCCACCAGCAGGTCCACGAGGGTGGAGCCGATGAACCCCTCGGCGCCCGTGACGAGCACCGTGCGGCCCGTCCAGTCCGCGGGCGCGGGCGCGGGCATGATCGGGGTCGTGGGGGTCGTGGGCATGGTCATACGAGCTCCAGGGGAGAGGGGGAGAGTGAGGGGAAGCCGGCGACGCGCAGCACCTGCGCCGCCAGCAGTTCGGCGGCCCGCGCGTGCGGTCCGGGGTCGGCCGCGCCGGCCATCGCGGCGAGCCCCGCCGGATCGGCCAGCAGCGGGGCGAGCAGCCGCGCGAGGCGGTCGGCGGTCGCGTCCCCGTCCGGCAGCAGCAGCCCGGCGCCCGCGTCGGACAGCACCCGGGCGTTGTGGGTCTGGTGGTCGCCCGGGGCGTGCGGGTACGGGACCAGCACGGCCGGAACGCCGGTCGCGGCGAGCTCGGCCACCGTCGCGGAGCCGGCCCGGCACACCACCAGGTCGGCGGCCGCGTAGACCAGGTCCATCCGGTCCAGGTAGGGCACGGCCCGGGCGATCCGCTGCCCGCCCGAAGCCGACAGCCGCGCCGCCGTGTCCGCCAGCACGGCCGGGCCCGTCTTGATCAGCAGCTGTACGTCGTCCCGTGCCTGCCAGGCAGCCGCCAGTCCGGCCGCGGCCTCCGTGAGCCGGACGGCGCCCAGGCTGCCGCCGTTGAACACCACCAGGCGCCGGCCGTCCGGCACCCCGAGCTCGCCGCGGGCCCGCGCGCGCAGCGCCGCCCGTTCGCGGGCGGGCAGGACCGCGAGCCGCGCCAGCGCCGCCGAGATCGGCATCCCGGTGGTCAGCGCCCGCGCCCCGCCCGCCAGGTGTGCCCGGCTGCGGTCGAAGGCCACCGCCATGTGCGGGGTGAGCCGGGCCGCGAACCGGTTGGCCCGGCCCGGCACCGCGTTGGACTCGTGGATCACCGCGGGCAGCCCGGCCATCCGGGCCCCGAGCACGGCGGGCGCGCTCGGATAGCCGCCCATGCCGACGGCCACGTGCGCGCCCTGGGCCCGGATCACGGCCCGCGCCTGCCCCGCCGAGCGCAGCAGCGCCGCCGGGAGCAGGTAGCGGGCCGCGCCCAGCGCCGGGTCGAAGGGGATCATGTCGACGGTGTGCAGCCGGTAGCCGGCGGCCGGGATCAGCTCCGTCTCCAGCCCGCGTTCGGTCCCGATGAACGAGACCACGGCGCCGGGTACCGCGGCGCGCAGCGCCTCGGCCAGAGCCAGTCCGGGGTAGATGTGGCCGCCGGTTCCGCCCGCGCCGATCACGACGGAGAGCGGCCGGTGTGACGGTGCGCGCGAGGGTGAAGTGGTCATGGACGCACACTCCCGGTGCGTCCTAAGAAGGTTCTAAGAGGTTGCGGCCGCCGGTTTGGCAGGCTTTGCGGCATGCAGCGGATTCTGGTGGTGGACGACGAGCCCGAGGTGCGGGCCGCCGTCGAGGACGGCCTCGCCGTCGAGGGGTACGACGTACGGGGCGCGGCCGACGGACTGGCCGCCCTGTCCGAGGTGGCGCTCTGGCAGCCGGACGCGGTGGTCCTCGACGTGATGATGCCGGTGCTGGACGGGCTCGGTGTCTGCCGGCAGCTGCGCGCGGTGGGCGACCGTACGCCGGTCCTCGTGCTCACCGCCCTCGACGCGGTCAGCGACCGGGTCGACGGACTGGAGGCCGGGGCCGACGACTACCTGGTCAAACCGTTCGCGCTCGACGAGCTCGTGGCCAGGGTGCGGGCGCTCCTGCGGCGGGCCGCCCCCGAACCGGCCGGGGCCGCGCCCGAGCTCTCCTACGGGGACCTGGTGCTCGACCCGGTGACCCGCACCGGGCGGCGCGGCGGACGGCCGCTGGAGTTCAGCCGCACCGAGGCGGCCCTGCTCGAACTGCTCCTGCGCCACCCCGGGCAGGTGCTGCCGCGCGAGCTCGTCCTGGAACTGGTGTGGGGGCGGGACTTCGGGCCGGACTCCAACTCGCTGGCCGTCTATGTCGGCTACCTACGGCGGAAGCTGGAGGCCGGGGGCGAGCCCAGGCTGGTGCACACCGTGCACGGGGTCGGGTACCGGCTGGAGACCGCGTGAGCGGCGCGGGCGCTGCGGGCGCTGCGGCCGGCGGGGGCGGCGGGGGCCGGCGCCGGCGCGGTGCGCCGTGGCGCCGCCGCCGGCCGCTGCGGACCCGGCTCGCGCTGTCCGTCACCGCGGCCGTGGCCTTCGTCGCGCTCGGCGTGTGCACCGCGGCCTTCCTGCAGGGGCGGGCCGCGCTCTTCCGGCAGCTCGACCTGAGCCTGACGCAGGCCGCCCGGCTCGCCGCGAAGCAGTACGGGGACTCGCCGCCGGGGACCGCCTCGTGGGACTGCCGGTACCTGGCCGCGCCCGCCTGCGTCCAGATCGTCCCGGCCGACCCGTCGAAGGACCCGGCGGGAGGGGAGGCCGCCTACCGGATGCCGGTGGCACCGGCCACCCGGCAGGTCGCCGTGGAGGCGCGGGCCCCCTTCTACACCGACATCGTCGTCGAGGGGCATCCCGCCCGGATGCTCACCACCGACTTCCTCAAGGACCGGGCCCTCCAGGTCGCCGTGCGCTCCGACTCGGTGGAGACCGGCATCGACCGGGCCGCCCGCTGGCTCGCCCTCACCGCCACCGCCGGGGTGCTGCTGGCCGCGCTGCTCGGCTACTGGGTCGCGCGGACGGGCCTGGCACCGGTCACCCGGCTCACCGCCATGGCCGAGCGGATCGCGGCCACGCGGGATCCGCGGCACCGCATCGAGCTGCCGCCGCCGGGGCCCGGGCGGGGCGCGGAAGACGAGGTCACCCGGCTGGCGGGCAGCTTCAACACCATGCTCGGCGAGCTGGAGCAGTCCGTGACCGCGCAGCGCAGGCTGGTCGCGGACGCCTCGCACGAGCTGCGGACGCCGCTGACGGCGCTGCGGACGAACGCGGAGCTGCTGGCGCGGGGGGAGCGGCTGACGGTGGAGCAGCGCGAGCGGGCCTCACTGGCGCTCGGTCGGCAGCTGCGCGAGGTGACGGGGCTGGTCAACGACCTGATCGAGCTGGCGCGGGACGAGGAGCCGCAGCTGCTGGTGGAACAGGTGCGGTTGGCTCCCCTGGTGGAGTACTGCGTGGGGGCCGCGCGGGCGCACTGGCCGGGGGTGGAGTTCCGGGTGCGGACGCCGGCGCGGGAGGAGGCGCTGGCGGTGGTGGCGGGGGTGCCGGCGCGGTTGAGCCGGCTGCTGGGGAACCTGCTGGACAACGCGGCGAAGTTCAGCCCGGGCGGGGCGGAGGTGGAGGTCGGGCTGAGGGTCTCGGGCGGGCGCGCGGAGGTGACCGTACGGGACCACGGGCCCGGGATCGCGGAGGCGGACCTGCCGTACGTCTTCGACCGGTTCTACCGGGCGGGCGCGGCCCGGGCCCTGCCGGGGTCCGGGCTGGGGCTGGCGATGGCGCGGCAGATCGCGCGGGCGCACGCGGCGGAGCTGGCGGTGGAGGGGGTCCGCGGGGGGCCCGGATATGTGCGGGGGCACGTACGGGCCGCCCGGCGACGGCTGGTGCGGCTCCTGCTGGGGCTCCTGCGGCCGGCCCTCGGGATCCTCCCAGTACGACGGCTGGTGCTGCGACGGCTGGTGCTGCGGCGGCGGGTACTGCCGGTGCGGCTCGCCATCGGGCCGCGGACGCTGCGGGTTCTGGGGCACGAACTTCGCTCCGTACGGTCGGGCTGCCCCCCGGTGGGACAGAACGGACTGGGATCACCATTAGTCCTGATGCGTGAATCCCCCGGAGAGTTCCAAAACAACGCAAAAACATGCGTCGAATCTCAGGAGTCCGGAACCGGGCCCCGCGGAATCACCTCAGGGCATCGAGCGCTTCCGCGCACCGCCCGAGCAGCCGGATCAGCGACTCCCGCTCCTCGCCGCTGAACTCGGCGGCGAGCGCCCGCTCCACCGCGACCGCCCCCGCGTCGGCCACCTCCATCACGGCGCGGCCCTCGTCGGTGAGCCGGGTCTCCAGGACGTTGCGGTGCAATTCGTGCGGGGTCCGCTCGACGAGCCCGCGCTCCTGGAGGTTCTTCAGCACGGTGTTCATCGTCGGCGGCGTCACCCCGCACAGACGGGCGAGCGCGGCGGCGGAGATGCCGGGCTTTTCGGCGAGCCAGAGCAGCGCGGCGTACTGCGGAACCGTTACTGCGGCCGGCTTCACCGCCGTGTTCTTCGCCCCGAGGAGCGCCTGCTCGGCGCGCTTGATGTGGGAGCCGAGGCGCTCCTCGGGGGGCATGGAAGTCATTCCCGCATCATAAAGCCCTTGCAGGCATTAGAGCTCTAACTTATCTTCGTGCTCACCTACACAGAAGAGGACGTCTGATGATGAAGAAGCTCCTGCCCGCGGCCCTGCTGACCCTGACCACCGCCCTCGCCCTCGGCGCGGCCCCGGCCGCCCACGCCTCGGCCGCCCGCGCCTCGGCCGCCCGCGCCTCGGACGGCCCGACGGCAGACGGCCGGACCGCCGGCAGCCGGCCGGCGGACGCGCGGATCTCCACGGCGTTCACCCTCCCCGGCGCCAAGGTCTTCCCGGAGGGCATAGCCGCCGACCCCCGCACCGGCACGGTCTACGTCGGCTCCTACACGGACGGCACCGTCTACCGGGCCCGCCCCGGCGCCCGCGCCGCGGAGGTCTTCCTGCCCTCGGGCACCGACGGCCGCCACACGGCGAACGGGCTGCGGGTCGACGCCCGCGGGAGGCTCTGGGTGACCGACTCCACCTCGGGCGTCTCGGTGTACGACACCCGCTCGGGGGCGCGCGTGGCCCACTTCGAGATCCCCGGGAGCGCGCCGCGCTTCCTCAACGACCTGGCCATCACCCCGGACGGCACCGCGTACCTGACCGACAGCGTCCGCGCGGTGGTCTACCGGGTGACCCCGGACCAGCTCGCCGCCGGCTCCGGCCCGCTGCTGCCCGCGTACGACCTGAGCGGGCGGCTCACCCCGTCGCCTGCGGGCAGCTTCAGCCTCAACGGCATCGCCGCGGACCCGGCCGGCCGCTTCCTCCTCACCGTCGACATGACGGCCGGCGATCTGTACCGCATCGACCTCCGCTCGGGCGAGGTCTCGCGCACCGCCCTGACCGGCGGCGACCTGAAGACCGCCGACGGCCTCGACCTGGCACCCGGCGGCGTACTGCGCGCGGCCCAGAACACCCGCAACACCCTGAGCCGCTGGCAGCTCTCGGCGGACGGCACCCGGGCGCGCCTGGTCCGCACGGTCACGGACCCCTCGCTCCAGATCCCGACGACGCTGGTGCGGGTCCCGGGCCGCACCCTGGTGGTCCGCTCGCAGTTCGACCGGGACGGCGGCCCCATGCCCTCCACCAGCGGCGCCCCGACCGCGTTCACGGTCGCCTCGGTCCGCGGCTTCTGACGCGGGGGGGGCACGGCCGGATCCCGGCCCGGGCCCGTCAGCCCCGCAGGTAGGCCAGGACCGCGAGCACCCTGCGGTGGGACTCCTGTGCCGGGGGCAGGTCGAGCTTCATGAAGATGTTCCCGATGTGCTTGCCGACCGCCGCCTCGGAGACGGTGAGCCGGCGGGACACCTCGGCGTTGGAGTGGCCCTCGGCGATCAGCGCGAGGACCTCCCCCTCCCGGACCGTCAGCCGCTCCAGCGGATCGCGCCGGCGGCTGATGAGGCGGCGTACGACCTCGGGGTCGACCACCGTCCCGCCGGCCGCCACCCGGGCGACCGCGTCGAGGAACTCCTCGACCTGGCCGACCCGGTCCTTGAGCAGGTAGCCGACGGCCGTCCCGTCGCCGGAGTCGAGCAGTTCGGCGGCGTACGAGCGCTGCACGTACTGGGAGAGGACGAGCACGGGCAGGCCGGGCCGGGCCGCGCGCAGCCGCACGGCCGCGCGCAGCCCCTCGTCGGTGTGGTCCGGGGGCATCCGCACGTCGGTGACGACGATGTCCGGCCGGTGCTCGGCGACGGCCTCCTCCAGCTCCCGCGCGTCGCCGACGGCGGCGACCGTGCGGTGCCCGAAGCGGGTGAGCAGGCCGACGAGGCCCTCGCGGAGCAGGACGGAGTCCTCGGCGAGGACGACGCGCAGCGACGCCCGGGCGGTCGGTCCGCTCGGGCCGGACGGTCCGCTCGGGCCGGTCGGGTCGGTCGGGTCGGTCGGGCCGGTCGGGTCGGTCGGGCCGGTGCTGCTCAGGGGAGCTGCGGTTCCTTCGGCGGGCTCGGAATGCAAGGGATCTCCACACGCAGCAGGGTCGGGCCTCCGGGAGGACTGGTCAGGGTCAGTCTGCCGTCCACGACCGACACCCGGTCGGCCAGTCCCGTCAGTCCGCTCCCCCGCGCCGCGTCCGCGCCGCCGCGGCCGTCGTCCGCCACCTCCACGGTCAGGCGCGCGCCGTCGTGGCGGCCGGTGACCGTGATCCGCTTCGCCCCGCTGTGCCGGACCGCGTTGGCGAGGGCCTCGCTGACGAAGAAGTACCCGGCGGACTCGGCCTGTTCGGGCAGCCGGCCCGGGAGGTCGAAGTCGGTGTCGACGGGGATCGGCGAACGGTCGGCGACATCGGCGACGGCGTCGGGCAGCCCCCGGTCGGTGAGGACCTGCGGGTGGATGCCGTGGATGAGCTCGCGCAGCGAGGTCAGCACCCGGCCGGCCTCGGCGTGCGCGGCGGCGAGCTGCCCGGCGAGCGCGCTGCCCGGCGGGGCGTCGAGCCGGGCCAGGCCCAGCGTCATGGACAGCGCGACGAGCCGCTGCTGGGCGCCGTCGTGCAGGTCCCGCTCGATGCGCCGGCGCTCGGCGTCGAAGGCGGCCGCCAGCCGGGCCCGGGAGCTGGTCAGCTCGGTGACCCTGACGGCCAGATCGGCCCGGCCGGGGCTGAGCATCAGGCGGGCCAGGGCCGCGCGGGCGGCCGCCAGTACGCCGAGCCCGTAGAGGAAGAGCGGGAGCAGCAGCAGTCCGGCGGCGGCGCACAGCAGGGCGGCCGGGTAGCCGGTGACGCCGTGGAAGGAGAGCGGGTTGGCCTGCTGTCCGTCGAGGGCGAGCAGGACGGGGGTGGCGATGAGGTCGGCGGGGACGTAGAGGGCCGCGCCGACGGCGAGCAGCTCCAGCGGCCACAGGACGGTGGCGGCGAGGAGCACGTAGCCCAGTTCCCGCCAGGTCGCCTGCTCGCGGAAGCGGGTGCGGGCCCACGCCGTGAGCCCCGTACGGTCCGGATCGCGGTGCGGGTCGGGCACGGGCACGGGGTCGACCAGCAGCAGCCGGCGCCGTTCGAGGGCGGCGAAGGGCACTCCGGCCAGCGCGAGGGCGGCCAGCAGCGGCAGGCCGACGAGGACGACGGCGAGGACCGTCCCGCAGACGGCGAGCAGCAGCAGCACGAGGAACGCGAGGGCGCCGCCGAGGCCGCCGCCGAGCAGGTAGGCGGCGGAGCGCCACGGCCGGGCGGAGCGCAGGTACCGGCCCGGATCCGGGCCGAGGCCGTCTCTTTCGGATCTTGTCGGCCGAACCCGCGGCGTCTGGTGCCGTGCATGGCAAGGCGGAGGGGCGCTCCGTGTACTGGACGTACTCGGGCGTCCCGCCAACGCGGCCAGGCGCGGTGCCGGGCGTCGCGGGCCCGGCAAGATCCGAAAGAGACGGCCGAGGGGGGAAGGCGGCATGCGGCCACCGTAGGCGGGTGGCCGGGCCCCGCGCGGTAGTGCTGGCCCTACCTTCGGGACTCGCCCCTGCCCCGCTGACCGGGCGCGGCCGCGGCGGTTGGCTGGGGACCATGCTGAACATCGCGTTGAGGTCGCTGCGGCGGCGCTGGATGACACAGGTGGGGACGTTCGTGGCAGTGGCCCTGGGGGTCGCGCTGATGACCGTCATGGGACTGGGGCTCGCGGCTTCGGCGGCGCTGCCCGCGGGTGTGGAGGTGGTGGGCCTCAATTCGATGCTGGGCACGGCGGGCGCGGTGAGCTCGTTCGTGTCGGTGTTCGTGGTCGCGTCCACGTTCTCGTACGCCGTGGCGCAGCGGCGGCGCGAGCTGGGGCTGCTGCGGCTGGCGGGGTCGACACCGGGGCAGCTGCGGCGCCTGGTGATGACGGAGGCGGCGGCCGTCGGGCTGGCCGGGTCCGCGGCGGGTCTCGTCCTGGGGCGGGCGGGTGCGCCGCTGATGGCGCGGTGGACGGTTTCGCAGGGGCTGGCGCCCGCCTCGTACCTGATCGGGGATCAGGCCTGGCCGCTGCACGCGGCGTTCTGGACCGGCCTGGTGGTCGCCCTGTCGGGGGCGTACGCCGCCTCCCGCCGGGCGGGCCGGGTCGGCCCGCTGGAGGCGCTGCGGGAGGCCGCGACGGACGAGCGTCCGATGACGCCGGGCCGGTGGGCGGCCGGGGGCGGGCTGCTGCTGTTCGCGGTCGCCTTCGCCGGCTGGCGGCTCGGCACGGATCCGGGCAGCCTGCTGAAGCGCAAGACGTACACCTGGCAGCCGATGCTGCTGATCTCCGCGTGCGGCCTGCTGGCCCCCGTGCTCGTACGGCCCGTCGTGCGGCTGCTGATGTGGGTCCCGGTCCGGCTGACCTCCTACGCGGGCCGGCTGGTGCGGGCGAACGCCTCGGCCGGGATCCGCCGGACGGCGGCGGTGGCGGCGCCGGTGCTGGTGATGGTCGCGCTGACCGGGTCGCTCGTGGGCTCGGTCCTGACCCTGGCCGAGGCGAAGGCGGTGGAGGCCCGCGGCAGGACCGGCGCGGACTGGGTGCTGACGGGCGGCCGGCTGCCGCAGCACCCCGAGATCCCGGGCGCGAGCGCCCTGTCGGTGGCCGGGACGGAGCTGACGGTCCTGGAGGAGGGCTTCGTGAAGGTCCGGACGGAGGCCTCGGCGGTCGATCCGGCGGCGTTGGCGGCGGTCTCCCGGCTGCCGGTGGTGGCGGGGTCGGTGGCGGACCTGGACGACGGGGGCATCGTGGTCACGGAGGAGTGGTGGCAGCACCGGGTCGGGGACTCCGTACCCCTGTGGCGGGCGGACGGGACGGCCGCGCACCTGCGCGTGGTGGCGGTGATGCGGACCGGCACCGGCGACAACGGCGCCTACGTGACGGCGCGCAACGCCCCGGGCGCGCAGGTCTCCCGGATCGAGGTGAAGGCCCCGCCGGCCGCGTCCGCCGCGGTCCGGGAGGCGGCGGGGCGCTGGGACGCGACGCTGCGCTCGAAGGCCGACTGGGTGGAGGCGACGCACCCCCGCGCCAACCGCTTCACCGTGCTCGGCTTCGTCCTGGTCATCGGCATCGCGCTGGTCTACACGGCGATCGCGCTGGCCAACACCCTGCTGATGGCGACCTCGGACCGGGCCGGCGAACTGCGCCTGCTCCGCCTGGCCGGCGCCACCCGCACCCAGGTCCTCGCCGTGACGACCGCCGAGTCCCTGCTGACGGCCGCGGTCGGAGCCCTCCTCGGCACGGCGGTCACGGCATTCAACCTGGCGGGCATGCGCGCCGCCCTGGCGGTCCTCGGTGTCGACTCCCCGGTCGTGGTCCCCTGGCTCCCGATGGCCGCGGCGGCCGCCGTCTGCACCGTCCTCGCGATCCTGAGCACCCTCCTCCCGGCGGCCCGCGCGCTGCGCCGCCACGCGCGGGCGCAAGGCGCGGGGCCGGGGTGACCGTCAGACGGGCTGGGTGGCGAAGACGAAGAGGCCGTCGGCGCTGCGGACGACGGCGTACCCGTTCGCCGTGAACTGCGGCAGTTCCTCCATCTCGGCGGTGAGCAGCTTCTTGTCCCCGGCGCCGAGGGCGACGGCCTTCCCGCTCTCCAGCACCGCGTAGAGGACGCCGTTGCCCGGGAGGGCCCGCGGCCTGATGTTCTGCTCGTCCTTCGCCTGGCGCCACAGCTCCTTGCCGGTCTCCGGATTCCAGGCGACGGCGCCCTTGCCGTACTGCACGACGGCGGTCTTGCCGTCGGGTGAGACGGCCTGGCCGTCGTCATCGACGGTGCCGTTGGCGTCGATGCCCGGGCCCTCGGCGATCCGGCGACCGGTCTTGAGGTCGATCGACGTCAGGACCGCTTCGGTCCGGCCGTACGCGGACCACTCGAGGACGGCCTTGTCCCCGTGCAGCGGGGCCATCCGCGCGGTGGTCGCCGACTCCGGGGTGACCAGCTTGGCGATGGCGGCCGGCGGCGCGAGGTCCTTCGTGCTCCACGCCTTCTTGCCCGATCGGATGTCCGTCGCGACCAGCCACCCGGCGTACGGCTGGAAGGTGGTCTCCTCGGTCCAGGAGTAGCCGAGGCCGGGGCCGACCTGCCCCTTGCTTCCGAGGTACGAGAAGCCGGGGTTCAACGTCTCCCCGGCACCGATCGGGAGGAACCTGGCGTCGCCGCCGCCGGCGCTGGTGTCCACGACGTAGCCGCCCCGGACCGGGGTGTCCATACGGGAATCCCCGTCGAAGGTCGAGCTCCCCAACTGCTCGCCGGACGGCGCGTACATGGTCAGCACGGTCTGGGTGGAGGCCTTCTTCAGGTCCTTCTCCGGCGTGTCGACACGGGTACGCACCAGCAGCGCCGGCGAACCGTCCCGCCACTCGCCGACCTGCACGAGCCGCTCCGGCGCGTACGTCGCGGACCCGCCGTCCGCGGGCTTCTCGAAGTCGAACTTCTTGCGCACCTCGCCGCTCTTGGCGTCGAGGAGCCGGGCGGTGAGGCCGCCCGTGTCCGATGGCCCGGTGACGACGACGGCGTCCCCCAGCGCGCAGATGCTGCGCTCCGTCTTGTCCCCCTTGGACGCTTCACCCGCGCAGGTCATCCCGCCGCCGCCCGGCAGGCTCCACGCCTGCTCCTTGGCCAGCCCGGGCACCGGCGCGCCCGCGTAGACCGGGCCCTTCGCGGCAGACGGTGACGCCTCCCCCGCCTTCTGCGTCCCCCCACCGGCCTTGGCGTCCGTCCCCGCCCCTGCGGAGCACCCGGCGACAAGGCCCAGCGACAGTGCCGTACCGACCACTGCCGTCATACGCATGCGATTCAACTTCCCTACCCGGCTTTCCTCTTACTCGATCGCGCCCTCGCCGTGCAGCCTATGTCGATCACCGCCCACGACCGCACCCGGGCGATCGCGCAAGCGCCCCACCATTCCCGATCACTTTTGTCCCGATCACGCTCGACCTCGGTCACTCCAAGGAACGGACGGGGAACAAGGGAGAACGAAAGAGGCAACGGGCAACCCCGCCGAACCCCGATTCTCCAGGCTCGCGTCGTGCCAGACTCGCTCTCGAATGCGAAGCGAAACGGCGTCGTCACAGCGGGTGTTCGCCGTCGGGTTCGTGTCGCCCGGCGATCGTCGGATGGCGGCTCCCCGTGAGGGCGGACGGCTCTCGCGGTCACTGTTCAAGGGGAGGTTGACGATGAGCACGACTTTACGTTTCGGCCCGGAACTTCGCCGTTTACGAGTAGAAGCGGGGCTGACTCTGACCGAGTTCTCCGTGGCGCTCAACTACGACAAGGGGCACCTCAGCAAGGTCGAGCGCGGGGAGCGTTCCGCGTCCCCCGAACTGGCCCGGCGGTGCGACGCCTTCCTCGGCGCGGACGGCGAGCTGCAGCTCCTGGTCACCCGTCCCGAGACGGGCTCGGGCTCGGGCTCGGGCTCGGGCACCACCGAATCCCCCGCCGGTCCGAGCCGCTGGCTCGTCGGGCGCCGGGCGGTCCTCTCGGCGGGTACGGGAGCGCTGATCGACCTCGGCCTCAAACTCGGCGGTCAGGCGGTTTCAACCACCGACGACCCCCTCCTGCCCTCCTTCCGCATGCAGTTCGACCAGCTGCGGAAGCTCGGCCAGTCCACCGCGCCCAAGGTCCTGCTGCCCCTCTTGGAGACACAGACCCGCATGATCGCCGGACTTGCCGCCGACTCCCGGTCCGCCTCTCGGGCCCCCGCGCTCCTGCTCGCCTCGCGGTTCGCGGAGTTCACCGGCTGGATGGCCCAGGAGGCCGGGGACGGTGACGCGGCACTCGGCTGGACGGGCGAGGCCACCGAACTGGCGCGCGCCGGGGGCGACCCGTACCTCGGTTCCTACGCACTGGTGCGACGCGCCCTGGTCACGATGTACGGCGGGGACGCCGCCGGCACCGTCGCCCTGGCCCGCCGCGCCCAGAGCAGCGAACTCCCGCCGCGCATCCGGGGACTCGCGGCCCAACGGGAGGCCCAGGGGCACGCGCTCGTCGGCAACGAAGTCGACTGCCTCCGCAGCCTCGACAGGGCGCGGGAACTGCTCGGCAGCGACGACGCCCGCAACGGCGCCGAGCCCGTGATCGGCACCTCCCATGTGAGCGATCCGGCGGCGATGTCGACCGGCTGGTGCCTGCACGACCTCGGCCGCCCCAAGGCCGCCGCCGAGGTGCTCGACCAGGAGTACCGCCGCCTCCCGCCGCACGCGCTGCGCACCCGCGCCCGGTACGGCTTCCGCAGGTCCCTGGCCCATGCCGCTTCCGGAGAGGTCGAGCACGCGTGCACGATCGCCGCGGAGCTGCTCGGCGTCATGCCGGCCGTTCCGTCGGCGACCGTAAACAGCGACGTCCGGCGTCTCGCACGGGAACTCTCCAGGTTCCGGAGCAACCGCGCCGTACGTGATCTGCAGCCCGCGCTGGCACGCGTACTCGCCCCCGCGCACGACTGACAGCCGCTCCACGACCGACACCGGCTCGAGCCGCCCGGCTCGCCGGATCCCCGCTCCCGGTCCGTCGGGACCTGCGTTCAGGCTGCCCGCGCCCAGTGACCCGCCGGGCGGCGCGCCCTCCTCCGTACGCCTCCGATGGCTGCGCCATGCCACCACGAGGCCCCCATCTCCACCCTCTGTTCCTCTGACGAAGGGATTCGGCATGTCCGACGTCTTCATCAACTACCGCACAGGCGACGAGGAATCCGCCGCGACCCTGATCGCCCGGGAGCTCGTCCGGCGGTTCGGCCGCGAGCACATCTTCTTCGCCAGCAGTTCGATCGAGCTCGGACACCGCTTCCCGGCGGAACTGGACGGGGCGGTGGAGAAGTGCGACGCGCTCATCGCGGTGATCGGCCCGCGCTGGGCGAAGGTCCTGGGGCCCGACGGCCGCCCCGCCATCGAAGCCGAGCAGGACTGGACCCGCCGCGAGATCCGGACCGTGCTCGACCGCGGAGTCGTGGTCATCCCCGTGCTCGTCGGGAGGACCACGCGGATCGACCGCGCCGGCCTCCCGGAAGACCTGCGTGAGCTGGCGGACTGCCAGTACAAGCGCTTCGACCACCGCAACAGCGACGCGGACCTGGCGGTGCTCGGCGACCGCCTGGCCCGGCAGCTGCCCAAGCTGGGTGAGGCGGACCGCGACGCCCCCGCGGCGCGCGACAGGGCGGAAACGAAGTCCCGCAAGGGGTCGGCCAAGGACGCGGGGCACACCAGGATGCGGGCGCGCGACGTCGAGCAACGCGTGCGCGGCGGCATCGGAAACCTCAACGGCGACCTCGGCACCTTCGTCAACGAGCCGCAGGGGCCGGTGAACACCGGTCCGGGGCCCCAGTACAACGCCCCCCACTTCGAGGGCGACAACACCGGGGTGCAGTTCACCGCGGGCGACAACAGCGGTACGGTCCACCAGCGCTTCGAGCGCGAACGCCGGCCCTCGGACGACCAACGATGACCGCGCAGGACCGCGTCACCGTCAACGATGCGCGTGGCCCGGTGAACAACGGCCCGGGGCCCCAGTACGTCATCTACGGCGCCCGAGCTGCCCGGAAGATCCGCAGAACTGCGGAACCCCTGCGGATCGTCCGCGAAGACCGGTTGTATCTGGCCGACCGGTTCGCCCCGCCGGTGAACTACCGCGTCGCCGCCGACCGCCTGGAGAAACCCGGCTCGGTGGTGCTGCTCGACGCCCAGCCCGGCACCGGCCGTCGCGCCGCGGCGATCATGCTGCTGCACGAGCTCGGTGAGGACGGCGACACCGAAGGGGAAGACGTCCGGTTCGAGGAGCTTCCCACCCCGGACAAGCCCACGGACGGGGACGGGGACGGGGACGCGGACGCGGACGCGGACGCGGACGCGGAACCTGCTGCCCCCGGTGCGGGGGACCTCTTCCTCCTCGACCTCTCCCGGATCGCCGATGAGGAGGCGTACGCCGAGGCCCAGCACCGCTTGGCCAGGCTCCGGTCACAGGTCCAGGAGGCCGGGGCCCACTTGGTCGTCGTCCTGCCCTCGGGCATGATGCACGCCCATCCACCGGAGCTCGCACCGCACACGGTGACGCTGGAACGCCCCCGGGGCATCGCCGTCATCAACGGGTACCTCCGGATGGACCTGATGTCCTTCCGACCCGCGGACCTGGAGCGCCCCGACCTCCGGTTCCTGTGCGACCGCTCCCCCATGCGCGAACTGGCCCGGCTGGCGGGCCTGGTGAGGACCGCTCGCGACAGCGGCCGGTTCGGCACCGACTTCACAAGCTGGCTCGACCAGGCCCTGAGCGCGGTGACCGGGCGCGCCACCGAGGTGCGCGAGCGAGTGACCGCGGCCAGTACCGCGCCCGAGCGGGCCCTGCTGCTCGCGGCGGCGGTGTTCGAGGAAGCGCACGCCGACACCGTCCACGAGGCGTGGCGCGGCCTGCTGAAGACGGTGGGTCACGAGGAAGAGGCGGCCACCGAGCTCGCGCGGATGGATTTCGGGCAGCGGTTGACGGCCCTCGGGATCGATCGGGGCCCGGACGGACGGATCCGCTTCGAGCAACTGGCCTACGCCGAAGCGGTACGGACGTACTTCTGGACGAACTTCCCCGGACTGCGCGACAAGCTCGCCGAATGGATCGGCGTGGCCGCCGGGCTTCCCGGTCTGACCACCGACGACCGGGTGAACGTCGTCGTCCGCTTCGGCGAGCGATCGCTGGCCGCCGGGCGACCCGACGACCTCTTCGACCTCGCGGCCCTGTGGGCGAACGGTGCGGCCGGGGCGTCCAGCGACCCGCGAGCCGTTGCGGCCCTCGAACTCGGCCTCAGCCACGAGGGGTTCGGGGTCTGGTTCCGCAGGCGGATGTACGACTGCGTGCACTCCACCTCCTTGTCGGACGGTCTCGTCCGCGCCCTGACCGCCGCGTGCGTCCAGAGTCTCGCCTCGACCCACCCCGATCAGGCCGTGGTGCGGCTGCGGCACCTCGCCGTACGGGAAGGGGAGGCGGCCCGCGCGGCGGGGGAGGCGCTCTTCGGGCTCGTCGGAAACGACCGCCGGCTGTACCGGTTGCTGATCGACCGTCTACGGGTTCCGGCGCGCCGGGAGTCCCGCGCGGCCGAGCCCCCTCTTCGGCTCCTCACCGAGCTGTTGAGAAGCGATCGGGTACCGGACCCGCCACGGTGGCCGGTCCTGTTCCTGGGCTGGGAGACGGTGTTCTCCCAGCCGCCGACGAAGCTCTGGGACCCACTGGTGAAGAGCTGGCTCGACACCGTGGCGGGCGACCGTACGCGAGAGATGGCGCTGGAGTTGATGGTCGGGGCGACGCACGGCCGCACGATCGCCCTCCACCGCCTCTATGCCATCGCCTGCGACTGGGCGGGCGCGGCACGCGACCCGGTCCGGACGGCCGCCGCCGCCCGCTTGTGGCAGCACATCGACCAGGCGCAGTACGCCCGCGCCGACCGTACTCAGCGTGCGGGCAACGAACCACGGACCACGGAAGAGGCACGATGAGACTCCGCTCTCCCAGCCTGCTGCTCGTCGCTCTCTGCGGCCTCGCACCGGCTGTGCTCGGCAACCTCCTGCATTGGTCGGCGTGGCTGTGGGGCTTCATGTCCATGGGCACGACCTCGGGCTCGCTGCTGCTCGCGCTGACGTTCCTCGGGGGCGGCCACCCGCCCGCCGATCCGTCCCGGACCGGGGAGCCCGCGCCGCCCTTAGCGCCCACGGAGCAGCCGTACCAGGAGACGCGGGTGATCGACGCGGCGCTGCCGAGCGCCGTGGACGGCTACGACTTCCTCTTCTCGGCCACCGTGTGGTGGCGGCCGGTCCCCGACCACACCGGCCGGTCCGACGGCGCCTCCCCGGCTCTCGCCGTGTCCGCGGTCGTCAGCCGGGCCCTGGAGATCGTCCGTCGCGAGCAGCCGGGCCGGGCGAGCTTCGCGCGGTTCTTCCTGGAAGGAGAGCTGAGCGTCCCGCTCCCCGACCGGAACGGACGGGTGATGGCCATGGCGGCCGAAGCGACGCTGACGCTCGCCCCCGCCGACCGCGAGCGCCTGCGGAAGCTGAGTGACCTGCGCAAGGACGAGGAGATCTGGGAGCACGAGCGCCAACACGAACGCAACAAGCGGCGCTACCTCGGTGACGACGTGCTCCAGAGCGCGGGCAGTGCGGTGGTCTGGTGGCTCGCCCGGCACGAGAACGAGATCGAGAAGGCGGTCGACATGATCGGACCGCTCGCCCAGATCGCCGCGGCCGCCAACGACGAGGAGGTGCCCGAACTCTTCCGTCACCTGCTCGTCCCACCCGTGGGCGCGCGGAGCGAAGCGGCCGTCGGCGGTCGCCCGCTGTGGGACGACCCCGGCCCGGGAGCAGGGCCGCTCGACCGCGAGGCGGAGGTCGGGGCCGCAGACCGGCTGGTTCTGCTGCTGGCGGCGGTGGGCGTGAAGCCGGACATGGACGAGTACACGGTGCTCGTGAACCGTGTCGTGATGAGCTTGGAGATGGCCGAGCTGTACGAGGCCGCCGACGAGATCAGACGAACCCTCCTCCCGACGCCCGACCAGGGCGACGGCACTGGCGCTGGCGAAGACAAGGACGAGGACGAAAGCTGATCCGGCAAGCAGGTAAGCCCACGGGGCCCGACTCCGAAGAACCGGGCCCCGTGGGCACGTCACGCGTCAGACGTTGAAGCGGAACATCGAGTGCAGGGCTCCCACCTGCAAAAAACGCGGCTCCCAGTGATCGCATCCAGCACAGATCCAGCACGGTAGGCACCTCTCCAGCACCATCGATGGGCCGGCACAGATCCCCAGACGTTGTGTACACATGGGACACTCGGTACGCTTGTGCGCATGACGCAGCCGCTACCCATAGAGTCCATCCGCGACGTACGCGCACACCTGGCCGAGGTCGTGGAGCGCGCCGACCGTGACGACGTACCCACGGTGATCACGCGCCGGGGCAAGGAAGTGGCCGCCGTCGTCTCCATCGCGGTGCTGCGCAAGTACCAGGAATGGGAAGAGCGCGAGATCAACCGGATCATCGACGAGCGCATGGCCAACCCCGCGCCCGGCATCCCGATCGAGGACATCATGAGGGAGACGCTGGCACGCGGTGAGTGAGTACCGAACCGTCTTCCGCCCCGAGGCACAGGCCGAGCTTCGGAAGATCCCCCGCGACACGGCGCTGCGCATCCTGGCCAAGCTGACCGAACTGGAGACCGACCCCCTCGGCTTCAACACCACCGCCCTCGTGTCCCAGCCCGAGCGCCGCCGTCTGCGCGTCGGCGACTACCGCGTCGTCTACACGATCGACAACGGAGAGCTGGTGGTCTGGATCGTTCACGTGGGACACCGGTCCACCGTCTACGAGACCTGATTGCCGCTGACCCCACGTCAGAATATCCGGCACCAATCCAGCACGGTCACGACGAAGGGGTCGGACTCGACAGAGCGCAACCCGTCCTGACCTGCATGTTTGCCACGTCAGGGACCGAATGCCTGCGCCCCGCCCCTGCCCTGCGGCGGTGCCCCGCACAGGGCCCTGAACAGCCATTTGTCCGTTAACGTGCGGTGGCTCCCGATGGCTGTTTACGAGTGTCCTGCGGACTGGCCGGGTGTGCCGAGGCACGGAAATCCATGGCACTCCGGCCGGACCGTAAACAAGACTGCGCAGGTGAGCCACCGCTACCCCTGTCCCTGCCCCTGCTGCGGACACCGCGTGCTCGACGCCGTGCCCGGCTCCTACGAGATCTGCCCCGTCTGCTCCTGGGAGGACGACGGGGTCCAGTTCCGCTGGCCGACCATGGACGGCGGAGCGAACAAGATCTCCCTGATCGAGGCCCAGCTCAACTACCAGGACTTCGGCGCCTGCGACCAGCACGGCCGGCAGTACGTCCGCCCTCCGGCCGAGGACGAGCCGCTCGATCCTGCCTGGCGCCCCATCGACCTGACGCGCGACTCCTTCGAGGACTGGGAAGCCGAGGACCGCGCCCCGTGGCCCGATGACCGCTCGGTGCTCTGCTGGTGGCTCCCCACCTTCTGGCGCCGCGACCAACCGGCAGCGTCATGACGTTCCCCGTCCATCGAGGCACTCGTCCAACAGCTCGACGGTGACGACGACGCCTCGTACGGCGCCCGCGCGCGGCTGGTGGCCATCGGCGGGGGCGCGACCCTCGCGATCGCCGACGGGCCGCCCGCCCTGGGCCGCTTCGGCCGACTGACCGCCATCGAGGTCTTCGAGGAGGTGGCCGACCCACGCTACGGCCCCGCCCTCATCGCCCTCCTGGAGGACGACGAGCCCACCGTCAGGGAATGGGCGGCGGTCGCCCTGGGGAACCTGGAGATCGACGGCGCGGTCGAATCCCTGCGCCGCGCCGCGCCGCGCCGCGCCGACCGCGCCTGCCTGGAACGGGCGACCCCACCGGACTGGAGCGAGCCCGTCGGCATCCGCTGAGCCCTGACCGAACTCGGCGCCCGCACCCCGGTCACACCCCCGCTCACCGCCCGCCTGGGGCAGTCGTGGGCCTCGACGAGGCGGCAGCGCTGCTGCCTGGCTTCGACCGGGCCTCCCCGCCGGGATGACGATGATCGATCCGCTCCACGGCTGAATCCACGGCGGACGCGGCCGGGACGGCGGGCGTGGCGTCGGGATTTGTGCGGGTTGTCGGGTGATGATGGCGCCGTGCGACTTGATCACGTGTCCTATGCGGTGGCCCGCGACAGCTTCGTCTCGACCGTCCAGTGGATCGGATCGGCGCTCGGCGCCGGGTTCGTCGACGGGGGCGTGCACCCACGATTCGGCACCCGCAATTTCATTCTCCCGCTGAGCGGCGGCACCTACGTCGAGGTCGTCACCACACTCGACCACCCCGCCGCCGACCGCGCACCCTTCGGCCAGGCGGTCGCGCGCCGCGCCGCCGAGGGCGGCGGCTGGCTCGGCTGGGTGGTCTCCGTCGACGACATCGCCCCGGTCGAGGCCCGCCTCGGCCGCACCTCGGCCGAGGGCCATCGTGTCCGTCCCGACGGGTTCGACCTGAGGTGGAAGCAGATCGGCCTCCTGGAACTGCTGGAGGACCCGCAACTGCCCTACTTCCTTCAGTGGTCGGTCCCCATCGAGGAGCGCCCGAGCGCCGACCCGCGCACCTCCAGCACCATCCACGGGGTCTCCATCGCCGGCGACGCCGCCTCCATCGCCGAATTCCTCGGCGAACCGGCCGACCACCCCCTCGACCAGATCGACGTCACCTGGGTCGAGGATGAGGAACCGGGCCTGGTCTCGGTCGAGTTCGCCACCGCCCACGGCCCGGTCACGATCTGACCAGGGCCCGACCGCCCCGCGGGAAAGCGGCCGAAGGCCGCGGCGAGCCCGCCGACGACCGTGCACGGCCCCTGGCCCGCTGACCGTCACCGCGGGCCCGGCCGGCCCCAAACCCGGCCACTGGCCGCGCCCCCGGACCGGGCCGACTTCGACGGTGACCGCACCTGGTTCGCACCGGAGGACGTCCAGCTCGTCATCGAGGTCGTCTCCCCCGAGTCCGCCCATCGCGATCGCACAGTAAAGCTCCTCGCCGGGATCTTCCGGGGCACCCTCCAACGCCTGGTGCCCTTCCAGGTCAGCCTGGACCTCGACAAGCTCACGCAGCCCCGAAGCGGCTGAAATGCGGAAGGGGTCGGACTCATCGGAGTCCGACCCCTTCCGACCTGCAAGCTCGACAATCACCTAGCTTGCAGCGGCGACTCGATCACACGTTGAAGCGGAACTCCACCACGTCGCCGTCCTGCATGACGTAGTCCTTGCCCTCCATGCGGGCCTTGCCCTTGGAGCGGGCCTCGGCGACCGAGCCGCATTCGACCAGGTCCGCGAAGGAGATGATCTCGGCCTTGATGAAGCCGCGCTGGAAGTCCGTGTGGATCACGCCGGCCGCCTCGGGGGCGGTGGCGCCCTTCTTGATCGTCCAGGCGCGGGTTTCCTTCGGGCCGGCCGTCAGGTAGGTCTGCAGGCCCAGGGTCGCGAAGCCGACGCGGCCCAGGGTGGCCATGCCGGGCTCTTCCTGGCCGACCGACTGGAGGAGCTCGAGGGCCTCGTCGTCGTCGAGCTCGATGAGCTCCGCCTCCAGCTTGGCGTTCAGGAAGATCGCCTCGGCCGGGGCCACCAGCGCGCTCTGCGCGGCCTTGAAGGCGTCGTCCGTCAGCTCGTCCTCGTCCACGTTGAAGACGTAGAGGAACGGCTTGACCGTGAGGAGGTGGAGCTCGTGCAGGAGGTCGCCCTGCTCCGTGCCCTTGGAGATGCCGTGCGAGAAGAGGGTGTCGCCCGCTTCGAGGATCTTCTGGGCCTTCTCCACGGCCGCGAGGACCGCGACCTTCTCCTTCTGGAGGCGGGACTCCTTCGTCAGGCGCGGCACCGCCTTCTCGATGGACTGGAGGTCCGCGAGGATCAGCTCGGTGTTGATCGTCTCGATGTCGTCCTTCGGCGAGACCTTGCCGTCGACGTGGACGACGTTCTCGTCCTGGAAGGCGCGGATGACCTGGCAGATCGCGTCCGACTCGCGGATGTTCGCGAGGAACTTGTTGCCGAGGCCCTCGCCTTCCGACGCACCGCGCACGATGCCCGCGATGTCGACGAAGTCGACCGTCGCCGGGATGAGCTTCTGCGAGCCGAAGATGCCGGCCAGGACGGCCAGACGCACGTCCGGGACACCGACGACGCCGACGTTCGGCTCGATGGTGGCGAACGGGTAGTTGGCCGCCAGCACGTCGTTCTTGGTCAGGGCGTTGAACAGGGTCGACTTGCCGACATTCGGCAGGCCGACGATTCCGATCGTGAGCGACACGTTGGCGACTTCCCGTAGCTGGAGGGGGGCGGCGGCCCGGAGTGGGCCATCGGACAGTTTACTTTCCGATGAGGGCGCCCGGATGTACGCGTGTCCGGGCACGCTATCGGCGGCCCCCCGCCTAGTTTTGTGGGGTGGAGCGATACAAGGCGCGTACGGTACGTCACCCAGCGGAGCGGGCCGCCAAGGCCCCGGAGGCAGCGGCCCCCGGGCGGCCGACGGTACGCCGGCTGCCGCGGCCCCGGCTCACCGGACTCGGCGGCGGCCTCTTCGCCTGCGCCGCGATGTTCCTGGTCGGCGGCTTCGACTGGCTGCTCTTCGATGCCTCGCTCTTCGCCTACGGGCTGCTCTTCCTGCCGGTGGCGGCCGCCACCGCCCTGTGGGTGCGGCCCGCCGACCTGATCACCGCGCCGATCACCGCCCCGATCGCCTTCGCCGCCGGAGTGTGGCCCGTGTCGGGCGGCTCCGGCGGCTTCGCGGGCGAGGTGATGGGGCTGGTGTCCGCGCTGTCCCTGCACGCCGGCTGGCTGTACGCCGGGACGCTCGTCGCCGCCCTGATCGTCGTGGTGCGCAAGGCCGTGCTCATCGGCAGGCGGCGCATGCCCCGCCGCGTCGCCTAGGCCCCTACGTCGCCAGGCGGCCCTACGTCGCCAGGCGGCCCTGCGTCGCCAGGCCCCGCCGCCCAGGCCCTACGTCGCCTTCGACGCCGTCCGCGCCGCCATCGCCGCTCCCACGATCCCCGCGTTGTTCTGCAGCTCCGCCGGGACGATCCGCGCCCGGACGCCCTCGATCAGCGGCAGGAACTTCTCCGGCTTGCGGCTCACGCCGCCGCCGATGATGAACAGGTCCGGGGAGAACAGCATCTCCACGTGCGCCAGGTACTTGCCCACCCGGTGCGCCCAGCGCTCCCAGGTCAGGTCCCCGTCCTCCTTCGCCTTCACCGAGGCCCGCGTCTCCGCGTCGTGCCCCCTCAGCTCCAGGTGCCCCAGCTCGGTGTTGGCCACCAGCCGCCCGTCCGTGAAGAGCGCGCTGCCGATGCCCGTGCCCAGCGTGAGCAGGATGACGGTGCCGCCGACCCCGCGCCCCGCCCCGTAGGCCATCTCCGCGACCCCGGCCGCGTCCGCGTCGTTGAGGACCGTGACGGGCCGGCCGTCCAGCCGCTCCGAGAGCAGGGCCGCCGTGTCGACGCCGACCCAGGCCTTGTCCATGTTGGCCGCCGACCGGGTCACCCCGCCCGTGACCACCCCGGGGAAGGTCACCCCCACCGGGCCGTCCCAGTCGAAGTGGCGCACCACCTCGACGACGCAGCCGGCCACCCCGTCGGGGGTGGCCGGCTGCGGTGTCAGTACTTTGTGGCGCTCCTGCGCCAGGTCGCCACGGTCCAGGTCCACGGGAGCGCCCTTGATCCCGGAACCGCCGATGTCCACGCCGAAGATCTGCATGCACACACCGTACGAAACGACCCGGCGGCCCGCCCGGCCCGCGCCGGGGCTACTTCCGTGCGGCGAGCTCCGCGGCCTCGGCGCGCAGGTCGCGGCGCAGTTCCTTCGGCAGCGAGAAGACGATCGACTCCTCGGCCGTCTTGACGAGCTCGACGTCCGCGTAGCCGCGCTGCGCGAGCCACTCCAGGACCTCCTCGACCAGCACCTCCGGCACCGAGGCGCCCGAGGTCAGACCGACGGTGGTGACGCCCTCGAGCCAGGCCTCGTCGATCTCGCTCGCGAAGTCCACGAGGTACGAGGCCTTCGCGCCCGCGTCGAGGGCGACCTCGACCAGCCGGATGGAGTTCGAGGAGTTCTTGGAGCCG
This sequence comes from Streptomyces sp. ICC4, assembly GCF_003287915.1. NCBI lineage: Bacteria > Bacillati > Actinomycetota > Actinomycetes > Kitasatosporales > Streptomycetaceae > Streptomyces > Streptomyces sp. ICC4. The sequence continues at coordinate 3,563,081 of NZ_CP030286.1, forward strand.
ACGACGATGACCAGGTCGGAGTCCGCGCCCATCACCTTGACCGCCTCCTGGCGGTTCGAGGTGGCGTAGCAGATGTCGTCGCTGGGCGGCGAGACGAGCAGCGGGAACTTGGTCTTCAGCGCGTCGACCGTCTGCATCGTCTCGTCGACCGAAAGCGTGGTCTGCGACAGCCAGACGACCTTCGACTCGTCCCTGACCTGGACCTTCGCCACGTCCTCGGGGCCGTCCACGAGGGTGATGTGGTCCGGGGCCTCGCCGGAGGTGCCGATGACCTCCTCGTGGCCCTCGTGGCCGATGAGGAGGATGTCGTAGTCCTCGTTCGCGTAGCGGATGGCTTCCTTGTGCACCTTGGTGACCAGCGGGCAGGTCGCGTCGATCGTCGCGAGCTTGCCGCGCGCCGCCTCCTCGTGCACCACGGGGGCCACGCCGTGCGCGGAGAACATCACGATGGAGCCCTCGGGCACCTCCTCCGTCCGCTCGACGAAGATGGCGCCCTTCTTCTCCAGGGTCTGGACGACGTACTTGTTGTGCACGATCTCGTGCCGGACGTAGACCGGCGCACCGTACTGCTCGAGGGCCTTCTCGACAGCGATCACGGCTCGGTCCACGCCCGCGCAGTAGCCGCGCGGGGCGGCGAGCAGGACGCGGCGGGATGCGGGAGCGGGGGCGGCAGCAGTCATGCGCTCCATCGTACGGGGGTCTCCAGGAGGCCGGACGTCCCCCGTTCGACGCAGACTGGGTCGAACGTCCGTACCGGCCCACCCCGGAGGAGCGATGGTGTCCGCGATGGATCCCCGTACGACGCCCCGCCCGGACGGCCCGCCCGGTACGCCGGGGGCGCCCGGCTCGGCGCTGCGGCGGAGCCTGGGATTCCGCGATCTGGTCGTCTACGGGCTGCTCTTCATCGCCCCCATGGCCCCGGTCGGCGTCTTCGGGACCCTGGACGCCAAGTCGCACGGCGCCATCGCCCTCGTCTACCTCGTCGCGACGGTGGCGATGGCCTTCACGGCCTTCTCCTACGCCCAGATGGTGCGCGTCGCCCCGCAGGCCGGCTCGGTCTTCACCTACGCCCGCAAGGGCCTGGGCGAGGGGCCCGGGCTGATCGCCGGCTGGATGGCGATGCTCGACTACCTGCTGATCCCCGCGGTCGCCTACCTGTTCTCCGGGATCGCCATGAACGCCCTGGTCCCGGAGGTGTCCCGGTGGGTGTGGACGGCCCTGGCGGTCGTGGTGACCACCCTGCTCAACCTGTGGGGCGTACGGGCCGCGGCCCGCGTGGGCTTCGCCGTGCTGGCCCTGGAGATCGTGGTCCTGCTGGTGTTCCTGGTCGCCGCCGTGACCGTACTGGCCCAGGGCGGGGCGCGGCGCGGCTGGCTCTCCCCGTTCACCGGCGACGGCTCGCTCGGCGGCTTCTCGACGGCCGCCGTGCTCGGCGCGGTCTCGGTGGCGGTCCTGTCCTACCTGGGCTTCGACGCCATCGCCTCCTTCGCCGAGGAAGTGACGGGAGGCAGCGCGAAGGTGGCCCGGGCGGTGCTGTTCTGCCTGGCGCTGACCGGAGTGCTGTTCATCGCCCAGACCTATCTGGCGGCCCTGCTGACCCCCGAGTCCGCCGCGGAGCTGGCGGCGGACCCGGCGAAGCAGGGGCCGGCCTTCTACAACGCGGTCGAGGCCTCCGTGGGGACCTGGCTGCACGACCTGGTCGCCGTCAGCAAGGCGATCGGGGCCGCCTTCGCGGCGCTGGCGGGGCAGGCCGCGGCCGGCCGGCTGCTGTTCGCGATGGCCCGCGAGGGGCGGCTGCCGCGCGTGCTCGCCCGCACCTCGCACGGCACGCCGCGCCCGGCCCTGCTGGTGGCCGCGACGGTCACGCTGGTCGCGGCCGTGTGGGCGGCCCGGCGCGACGACGGCCTCGACCACCTGGTCTCGGTGGTCGACGTCGGGGCGCTGGTGGCCTTCACGCTGCTGCACGCCTCGGTGGTCGGCTGGTTCGTCGTCAAGCGGCGGGGCGGCACCCCGAACTGGTTCAAGCACCTGCTGGTCCCGGTGCTCGGCGCCGCCGTGACGGTCGCCGTGATCGTCGAGGCCTCGTGGGAGGCGCAGCTGGTGGGGGCGGTGTGGCTGCTGGCGGGCCTGGGGGTGCTGGTGGCCCAGCGCGGGCGACGCGCGGGGGATCGGGGCGCCGGGCCCGACGCCGGTGTCAGTTCGGGCGGTTAGCCTGCGTGCATGGGTCTGAATACGTCGGCTGACGCGCCGCTGCCGGTCGGCCAGGTGTCCCGGCTCATCGGGGGCTGGATCGACAAGCTCGGCCAGGTGTGGGTGGAAGGGCAGATCACGCAGCTCTCGCGGAGGCCGGGAGCGGGGGTGGTCTTCCTGACGCTGCGCGATCCCTCGCACGACATCTCCCTGAGCGTGACCTGCTTCCGCCAGGTCTTCGACGAGGTCGCGGACTCCGTCACGGAGGGCGCGCGCGTCGTCGTGCTCGCCAAGCCCGAGTGGTACGCCCCGCGCGGGCAGCTGTCCTTGCGGGCGACGGAGATACGGCCCGTCGGCATCGGCGAGCTCCTCGCCCGCCTGGAACGGCTCAAGCGCTCGCTGGCCTCCGAAGGGCTCTTCGCGCTCGACCGCAAGAAGCCGCTGCCGTTCCTGCCGCAGCTGATCGGGCTGGTGGTGGGGCGGGCCTCGGCGGCCGAGCGCGACGTGCTGGAGAACGCGCGGCGCAGGTGGCCGGCGGTCCGCTTCGAGGTCCGCAACGTCGCCGTGCAGGGGGTGAACGCGGTGCCCCAGGTGATCCAGGCGGTCAAGGAGCTGGACGCCATGCCCGGGGTGGACGTGATCATCGTGGCGCGCGGCGGCGGCAGCGTGGAGGACCTGCTGCCCTTCTCCGACGAGGAGGTCGTACGGACCGTCGCGGCGGCCCGTACGCCCGTGGTCTCGGCGATCGGGCACGAGCCGGACTCCCCGCTGCTGGACCTGGTCGCGGACCTGCGGGCCTCCACGCCCACGGACGCGGCGAAGAAGGTCGTCCCGGACGTCGGCGAGGAGCTGGAGCGGGTGAGCCAGCTCCAGGGCCGGGGGCTGCGCGCCGTGCGCGGCCTGCTCGACCGGGAGGAGCGGGGGCTCGCGCACGCCCTGGCGCGGCCGGTCTTCGTCCATCCGCAGCGGATGGTGGAGACCCGGGAGGCCGAGGTGGACGCGCTGCTGGCGCGCGGCCGCCGGACGCTGGGCCACCTGCTGGACCGGGCGGACTCGGAGCTGGCGCACACGCTGGCCCGGGTGGTGGCGCTGTCCCCGGCGGCGACGCTGGAGCGCGGGTACGCGGTGCTGCAGCGGGCCGACGGGCACGTGGTGCGATCGCCGCAGGACGTGGCGGCGGGCGACGTGCTGCGGGCGCGGGTGGCGGAGGGAGCGTTCTCGGTGGAGGTCGCCGAGGGCGGCGCTGAGGTCGCCGCCGAGGAGGGCGTCACCGAGGGCGTCACCGAAGAGGGCGTCGAGGGCGTCTCGTAGGGCGGACGGGCGGCACACTGCCGCAACAAATTCGTTGTACTACACATATAAGGTGGGAGCGGGAATGGCCGGGACCGATGCGGCGCTGGGGTACGAGCAGGCGCGGGACGAACTGATCGAGGTCGTCCGCAAGCTGGAGGCCGGCGGCACCTCGCTGGAGGACTCCCTCGCGCTCTGGGAGCGCGGCGAGGAGCTCGCGAAGGTGTGCCGGCACTGGCTGGAGGGAGCCAGGGCGCGGCTGGACTCGGCGCTGGCGGCGCGCCAGGCCGGAGCGGACGCGGAGGGCGGGGAAGGCGGCCCGGAGTGACGTCGGTCACCACCTCGCGGATTTAGTTGAAGTTTCATCTATTTCCGTCGTAGTCTCGAGCCATCGCTTCAGTCCCGTACAGAAGAAGGCTTTCCGATGTCTCTCGTTCTCGACGCCGCCGCTCAGGACCTCCTCTTCCGTGAGGCGCGTACCGCCAACACGTTCTCCGACGAGCCGGTGACCGAGGAGCAGGTCCAGGCGATCTACGACCTGGTGAAGTTCGGCCCGACCGCCTTCAACCAGACGCCGCTGCGCGTCACCCTGGTCCGCTCCCCCGAGGCCCGCGAGCGCCTCGTGAAGCACATGGCCGAGGGCAACCAGGCCAAGACCGCCGCCGCCCCGCTGGTCGCGATCCTGTCCGCGGACAACGAGTTCCACGAGGAGCTCCCGCAGCTGCTCCCGCACTTCCCGCAGGCCAAGGACGCCTTCTTCTCCGAGCGCCCGGTCCGCGAGCAGTCCGCGCTGGTCAACGCCTCGCTGCAGGCCGCGTACTTCATCATCGGCGTCCGCGCCGCCGGCCTGGCCGCCGGCCCGATGACCGGTCTGGACTTCGCCGGCCTCCAGAAGGAGTTCCTGGACGGCGACCACACCCCGCTGATGGTCGTCAACATCGGCAAGCCGGGCGAGGACGCCTGGTTCCCGCGTTCCCCGCGCCTGGAGTTCGACCAGGTCGTCACCACCGTCTGAGGCCCGCCTCGGCAGTAGCGCGCGAAAAGGCCGCGCGCCCCGGAATCCCGGGGCGCGCGGCCTTTTCGCGTACGCGGTCCTGTTACTGCTGCTGCGCGCCCTGCTTGAACTCCAGCGCCGCGGCCATCGCCCCGAGCTCCTCGAAGGAGGCCGTCCCGGTCACCACCGTGACGTGGCCCGCCTCGCGCCGCACGAGGGCGTCGTACTTCTCGCCGTCCCAGCGCTCCCAGGCCTGGTCCCCGACCTGCTGCGTCTGCCCGGTCGCCTTCGCCTTCTGGGTGACCTTGTCGAGGTAGCCGGGGGAGGTGTCCGCGGACTGCTCGACCGCCACGTACTGCTGCTTCGGATCCAGGAAGCCCAGGTGCCAGGCGTTCGCCTTCTTCCGCTCGAACGCCACCGAGGTCGCCCGCCACTCCTGCGGCAGGCCGACGGGGGCGGCGAGGGGGTACGGGGCCGCCCGCCGGGCCGTGATCGTCTCGACGCGGTAGTCGACCACCCTCGTCGCGTCGGCGCCGTCGTCATGGGGGATGAAGATGTAGATCGCACCCACGACGAGGCCGAGCACCCCCAGCGATAGGAGCATGTCCCGGACCGTCTGCTTGCCTCTCATACCTGCCACGGGACCATCGTCCCGCATCGCCCGCGGCGGTCGACGCCGGGGTCGCCGTGGCGCGCCCCACGGAGCACAAGATGTCCGCTGAGGACAATCAGCTGACCGATATACCGCTCATACGTGACCCGGTCTGCTCAATTTGTCGACGTACCGATAGAGTCCAGGGACCCTCACTCCCGGCCGTCGCCGTACAGAAAGGTGCGCTCCGATGACCGAGCACAACCTGCCGCCCCAGCTCGAAGTCTCTCCGGAGGCCCCCGACCGCAACCTCGCTCTGGAACTCGTCCGGGTCACCGAGGCCGCCGCCATGGCCGCGGGCCGTTGGGTCGGGCGCGGCGACAAGCTCGGCGCCGACGGCGCCGCGGTCAACGCGATGCGGACCCTGATCTCCACCGTCTCGATGAACGGCGTCGTCGTCATCGGCGAGGGCGAGAAGGACGAAGCCCCGATGCTCTTCAACGGCGAGCGGGTCGGCGACGGCACCGGTGCCGAGGTCGACATCGCCGTGGACCCGATCGACGGCACCACCCTGAACGCCAAGGGCATGCCGAACGCCATCGCCGTCCTGGCCGCCGCCGACCGCGGCAGCATGTTCGACCCGTCCGCGGTCTTCTACATGGAGAAGCTGGTCACCGGACCCGAGGCCGCCGACTTCGTCGACATCAACGCCCCGGTCTCCGTCAACATCCGCCGCGTCGCCAAGGCCAAGAACATGGCCGTGGAAGACGTCACCGTGATCATCCTCGACCGCCCCCGCCACGAGGGCATCGTCAAGGAGATCCGCGAGACCGGCGCCCGCATCAAGTTCATCTCCGACGGCGACGTCGCCGGCTCGGTCATGGCGGTCCGCGAGGGCACCGGCGTCGACCTGCTCCTGGGCATCGGCGGCACCCCCGAGGGCATCATCTCGGCGTGCGCCATCAAGTGCCTCGGCGGCACCATCCAGGGCAAGCTGTGGCCCAAGGACGAGGACGAGCGCCAGAAGGCCATCGCCGCCGGCCACGACCTGGACCGCGTCCTGCACACCGACGACCTGGTCTCCGGCGACAACGTCTTCTTCGTCGCCACCGGCATCACGGACGGCGAGCTGCTGCGCGGCGTCCACTACCGCTCGGAGACCGCGACGACCTCCTCGCTGGTCATGCGCTCGAAGTCGGGCACGATCCGCCAGATCGACTCGACCCACCGGCTCTCGAAGCTCCGCGCGTACAGCGCGATCGACTTCGACCGCGCCCAGTAGGAGACCGGGCCGGCTCCGCGCCGGCCCGGCACGAACGGCAAAGAGGGGCGTTCCCGCGTGCGGCGGGAACGCCCCTTCCGTGTGGTCCGCGGCCGGCCTACGAGGCTTCGCGCAGCTCCACGGCCCGGCGGCGGCGCCGGGCCAGCACCACCCGGCGCTCGGCGGCCGTCAGGCCTCCCCAGACGCCGTAGGGCTCCGGCTGGAGCAGCGCGTGCTCCCGGCAGGAGATCATGACGGGGCAGCGGGCGCAGACGCGCTTGGCGGCGTCCTCGCGGGACAGCCGGGCGGCGGTCGGCTCCTTGGAGGGGGCGAAGAACAGCCCGGCCTCATCGCGTCGGCACACCGCGTCCGCGTGCCATGGGCCGTCCTCTTCCCTGGCCGGTACCCGCGGCTTCGGCACGGCCGCCGCCGGGCGCCCCTGAAGACTCTGGACGGCGGCTACCTGCAGGGACTGGCGCGGCGGATGCGGCACGGTCTACTCCTGACGACGTATACGCGAGCGAGAGACGATGCACCTGTCCCTACCCGCTGCGCGCGCCCCTATGCACCGAGTGCCTCCGATCCGGACGGTTCGACCGAAACGTGACGCCGCCCGGAACCGCGCCCTGACCGCCCGGTACGGGGCCCCGAGCGCCCGCCGCCGTCACGCGACGGGCGGCGTCCAGCCGGGCCGGCGGCCCAGGAAGGCGAGGAGCGAGCCGGCCGGGTCGGCGTCCGGGCCGGGCGCGGACGCGAGCGCCGGGGCGTAGGCGAATCCGCGCAGGGGCTCGGCGAGCACCTCCGCGCTCGGGCGCAGGGCCGCGGCGAGGGCGGGGGTCAGCGGGGAGTCCTGGCCGGTGGCCACCGCGATGTCCCAGGCGTGCACGGCCGCGTCGAGGGCGGCCGCGCCGACCGCGGTCTCGGCGGGGACGGTGAACGGGGGCAGCGGCACGGCGACTTCGGCCGTGCCCGGCGCGACCCCGGCGAAGGCCTCGGCGGCCGCGGCGAGGGCCGGCTCCAGCAGCTCGGCGGGGGCGGCGGACAGGGCGCCGGTGGGCGCGAACGGGTCCTCGGCCGGCCCGGGCCCGCCGGTGAGGCGCGCGGCGTAGGCGAGCTGGTCGCCGGCCGCGTGCTGGAGCACTTGGCCGACATTCCACTGGTCGCACGGGGTCGGGCGGTGCAGGCCGTCGGCCGGTATGCCGTCGACGGCCGAGCGCAGGGCGGCGTACGCCTGGTCGAGGAGGTCCCACTGGGATGCGGTCATGGGCCGACCCTAGGGCCGGACTCCGGCCAAGTGGCCTGATTCCGGGGCGGATTGCCGGCGTGTCGCCGAACTTTCCCGCCCCACGAACGCACTGCCCGCGGACGCGCTATCCGCCGAGGTGCTTGTGCGATCCGCGGGCCAGGTCCACCAGGCGGGCGCCGGGCTTGCGGCGGGACTCGATGTTGCCCAGCAGCGCGAAGGCGCGGACGATCACGACCGGCGCGTTCGGTTCGCTCTCGCCGCGCCCCTCACCGTGCACCTCGATGTTGCCGAGGAGCCCGCTGCCGTACCCGCGCAGCGTGACGTTCTCCGGAACCAGGACCTCGACGTTGCCGAGCACGCACGTCACGGTGATCTCGGTGACCTGCTGCTCGAAGACGGCCTGGGTGAGGTCGATGGTGATGTCGCCCATGACGGAGACCGCGCGGGTGAGCGCGCGCGGGTGCCACCGCCCCTTGCGGGAGGCACTGCCGCAGACCGCGACGACCGTCTCGCCCGGATCACCCGGCGGCGGTCCCACAGGGGTCCCGTCGGCGTACGCGGGCTCGCGCCGGGGGCTCGCGCCGGGCGCGGGCAGGTCCCGTACGAGCACGTCCAGCTCGCCGACCGTCTTGAGGGCGTACAGCGAGTCGAGGCGGTCGGAGTGCTCCTGCGAGGTCAGCCGGCCCTCGGCGACGGCATCGGCGAGGATCTGCGCGATGCGGTCCCGGTCGGCGTCGGAGGCGCGCAGCTCGGCGCCGGGCGCGGGGGCGGGGGCCGGTACGGATGGGGGCTGCTTTTCCAGGTCCACGCACCCCAGCATAGCGAGACACGATAGATCGCGATACTGGCCAGTGAGCCTTACCTCACAACAAAAGCCACCGGAAGAGGTCCTACGCTGGATACCGCGCTGCCAAACGGTCGTCAGCGCCGTCTGCCGAGTGAGGGAATGACTGCCGTCATGCCAGAGTTTGCGTACACCGACCTGCTGCCCCTGGGCGAGGACTCCACCCCGTACCGCCTGGTGACCTCCGAAGGCGTCTCGACCTTCGAGGCCGACGGCCGTACGTTCCTCAAGGTCGAGCCGGAGGCGCTGCGCAAGCTCGCCGAAGAGGCGATCCACGACATCCAGCACTTCCTGCGCCCCGCGCACCTCGCGCAGCTGCGCCGGATCATCGACGACCCCGAGGCCTCGGCGAACGACAAGTTCGTCGCCCTCGACCTCCTGAAGAACGCGAACATCGCGGCGGCCGGCGTCCTGCCGATGTGCCAGGACACGGGCACGGCGATCGTGATGGGCAAGCGCGGCCAGCACGTCCTCACCGAGGGCGGCGACGAGGCGGCCCTGTCCCGCGGCATCTTCGACGCGTACACCCGCCTGAACCTGCGCTACTCGCAGATGGCCCCGGTCACCATGTGGGAGGAGAAGAACACCGGCTCGAACCTGCCCGCGCAGATCGAGCTGTACGCGACCGACGGCGGCGCGTACAAGTTCCTCTTCATGGCCAAGGGCGGCGGCTCCGCCAACAAGTCCTTCCTCTACCAGGAGACCAAGGCGGTCCTCAACGAGGCCTCCATGATGAAGTTCCTGGAAGAGAAGATCCGCTCGCTCGGCACGGCGGCCTGCCCGCCGTACCACCTGGCGATCGTGGTCGGCGGCACCTCGGCGGAGCACGCGCTCAAGACCGCGAAGTACGCCTCGGCCCACTACCTGGACGAGCTCCCCACCGAGGGTTCCCCGCTGGGCCACGGCTTCCGCGACGAGGCCCTGGAGCAGCAGGTCTTCGAGCTGACCCAGAAGATCGGCATCGGCGCGCAGTTCGGCGGCAAGTACTTCTGCCACGACGTCCGCGTCGTCCGCCTCCCCCGCCACGGCGCGTCCCTCCCGATCGCCATCGCCGTCTCCTGCTCCGCCGACCGCCAGGCCACCGCGAAGATCACCGCCGAGGGCGTCTTCCTGGAGCAGCTGGAGACGGACCCGGCGCGCTTCCTCCCGGAGACGACTGACGAGCATCTCGCCGAGTCCGCGGACGTGGTCTCCATCGACCTGAACCAGCCGATGGACGACATCCTCGCCACCCTCACCAAGCACCCGGTCAAGACCCGCCTCTCCCTGACCGGCCCGCTGGTCGTGGCCCGCGACATCGCGCACGCCAAGATCAAGGAACTCCTCGACTCCGGCGCGGAGATGCCCCAGTACCTCAAGGACCACCCGGTCTACTACGCCGGCCCCGCGAAGACCCCCGAGGGCTACGCCTCGGGCTCCTTCGGCCCGACCACGGCCGGCCGCATGGACTCCTACGTCGAGCAGTTCCAGGCGGCGGGCGGCTCCAAGGTCATGCTGGCCAAGGGCAACCGCTCGCAGCAGGTGACGGACGCGTGCGGCACGCACGGCGGCTTCTACCTCGGCTCCATCGGCGGCCCGGCGGCGCGCCTCGCCCAGGACTGCATCAAGAAGGTCGAGGTCCTGGAGTACGAGGAGCTCGGCATGGAGGCGGTCTGGAAGATCGAGGTCGAGGACTTCCCGGCCTTCATCGTGGTCGACGACAAGGGCAACGACTTCTTCGTCGATCCGGCCCCGGCCCCGACGTTCACCCACATCCCGGTCCGCGGCCCGGGCCTGTAAACCACACCGAGGGCCCCTCCGCCAACGGCGGAGGGGCCCTCGGTCATTGCCCGAAAGCCTGGGCACGAAGGGCGGGGACGGGGGCGGATCGACGAAGAAGTCGTTGCCCTTGTCGTCGACCACGATGAAGGCCGGGAAGTCCTCGACCTCGATCTTCCAGACCGCCTCCATGCCGAGCTCCTCGTACTCCAGGACCTCGACCTTCGGTGTGAGGGGAGGGAAGGGGCCCGGTCCGGGGCGCGGAACCCGTCAGGTCCCGGGCCGCGCCGGCCGTTCCGGGGCGGCCGCACCGACCACGCCGTAGGAGCGGCCTTCGGCGACGAGCTCTCCCAGCGGGGTCATGCCGAACCCGTCGACGTGGACGCGCCACGAGGCCCGGTTGGTCATCTCGATGAAGGCGACCACCAGGTCGGCCCGGCCGGACGCCGCCTCGATCGCGGTGGTGAACAGCCCCCTGGCAACCCCCTTGCCCCGGTGGGCCGCGGCGACCACGACGGGGCCGTACAGCAGCCAGCGCGCGGAGCGGAGCGGTCGGCCCCGCCACCGCAGGGAGTCCTGCGCGCCGAGCAGGGCGAGGACGGGCGGCGGCGGTTCGGGCATGCTCTCGGGCGGGATCAAGCCGAGCAGCCCGGCGAGGTCCCCGTCTTCGTCCGCGACCAGGAGGCCCCCGGCATCGGCCATCGAGCGCAGCGCAGACTCGTCGAGGGCGCCCTGCACGAAACCCTGCTCGGAGCGCTCCCGCTCGGTCAGCGCGTCGTGGTGGTTGGCCGCGAAGAGAGCGGCCATGGCCGGCGCGTCGGCCGCCGTGGCGGATCGGTAGTGCATGGCAGCGAGGCTGCCACGCACCGCGGCCCGTAGGCGGAAGATCGCTCCGCCCGGACGGTCGGTGTCGGTGCACGCGGAAGGGCTCCTGCTCCTCCGGCGGCGGCGCCCGCGCGCGGTCCGGTCACCCTCCAGATGCCCGGCGTCGCCCGCTGACCAGGCCGGTACGGCCGGCCGCCGCACCCAGCGCGGTGTGCACGAGCCAGCCCGCCGCGGCGCCGACCGCGTACCAGAACAGGTCGGGCGGGTTGAAGGTGGAACCGAGGACGAGCCGGGCGACGGCGCTGTGCCGGGACAGCTCGGCCGGCACCGCGGTGAGCTGCAGGAACTCCACCGCCCAGCTGATGGCCAGCGCACTCGCGGCGCGGCCAGCACGACCAGGGCGAGCACCAGGACGGTGTACAGCGCGTCGCCGCCGTACTTGGCCGCGTCCCCCGCTCCCACGGCCCTGAGCCCCAGCCCCGCGCCGACGGTCACCACCGCGGCCCCGGCCGCCGCGAGACGGATCGGGCCCGGTCCTGAGGCGGCGGTGCGGTCACGGGGCTCGGGCACGGGGTTCACGGGGGCCATACTGCCCGGCCCGAGTCGCCCCGCGGCGTGCGGGGACCCAGGATGGGAAGGGTGATGACCGTCCTGGTGGTGGGCGTTCCCGAAGGCGAGCAGCTGGAGCTGCTGCGCTCGGGCATCCAGCGCAACCCGCACTTCCGGGTCGTCTCGCACGCCGACGTCCCCGCCGTCGCCCTGGCCCACGCCCGGGTCCTCCTGCCGGACATCACGGTCCTGTCCCTGCCCGCCGGGGTGGACGGCCTCGACACGGTCCCCGACGTCCTCGACGTCTTCCACGGGGTGCGCGCCCTGGACCCCCCGAGCGGGGTGGTGCTGCGCACCGCCGCCGTCGGCGTGCCCCGGGCGGTGTCCGGCCTCGCCGTCGACGGAGCCGTCCACATCGTGCGGGAGGGGGACTCCGAGGCCCTGATGCGGGCCCTGCGCACCATCGGACTGCGCCGGGCCAGCTGTGACCCGGACGAGATGCCCTGACAGCGCGGGCATCTCCCGAAGTCCACTGACAGGAGGTGTCAGTGGAGCGTGCGTACCTTCGCGACATGCCTTTCGCAGAGAAGTTCCTGACCGTGCACCCCCCGATCGTGGCCGGCGGCCGGTCCGTCAAGCGCTACCACGTCACCGCCGACCCGGCGGGCATCGATCCCGCCGTGGCGCAGGCGGCGTACGCCCTGCTGCCCGAGCTGTTGCCGGAGGCCGACGGCACGCCCCCGGCCACGTTCGTCATCGTCCACGCGTCCGCGGACGGCAGCGCGTACCTGAACGCGTACAGCTGGGTGTGGGACAACGTCCTGCACTTCGGCGGGGCCGCCGCGGGCCAGCCGGTGCTCGGCTGCCCCGACCGGGACGCGACCCACTTCGTCAAAGTGGACCGCTCCTGGATCGGCTGCGTCTGGGAGCTGGCCCCGCTCGGCCACGAGCGCGACGCCTGGATCCGGCACATGCTGGCACCCGAGCGGCCCGAGGACCGCGACCTGGACGCCTACCTCGCCGATGCCTACGTCCCGTCCCACATCCGCGCGTAGGCGTCCGCGGCCGGCGTCCGCGAGCCCCGGACCGGTGGTCAGTTCTCCAGGCGGACGGGCATCAGGAGGGAGAACGCGTCCTCGGTGTCGGTCCGGCGGAACGCGAGCGGCGCGGTCGGGGTGCCGAACTCCAGGACCAGCCGGTCCCGGGCCCCGGCGGTCAGGGCGTCCAACAGGTACGCGCGGTTGACCGCGACGAGGCCCTGGTCGTCGTCCCCGTCCTCGCAGACGGTCACCGCACCGTCGGCCGCCACCTTCAGCAGGGTGAGGTCGTGGGACGAGCCGTCCTCTTCGCGCACCTCGCTCGCGCGGACCGGGCCCGTCTCCACCGCGTCGCGGAAGTCCGCGACGTCGACGACGGCACGGCGCCCGGCGGGCAGGCGGACGAGGCGGCGGTAGTCGGGGAAATCGTGGTCCAGGCAGCGCCCGGCCGTCTGGCGTTCGCCCGTCTCCAGGGCCACGCGGGCGCCGTCCACGGTGAGCCGGGCGGAGGCGTCCTCGCTCAGCAGCGCCCGCATCGCGTCGGCGAGCGGGGACGGCACGAGGATCTGGACCCGGGGTCCGGCGTGCCCGGTGGTGGCCGCCCGTGCGACGGCCAGCCGGTACCGGTCGGTCGCCACGACCCGCAGGGCCTCGCCCTCGATGTCGAACAGGACGCCGCCGAGCATCGGCAGTTCCGGATCGGTGCCGGCGGCGAACCGGACCGCGTCCAGCGCGGCGGCCAGCTCGGGCGCCGGGACGGTCAGCCGGACGGTCGTGGCGGCCGCGCCGGCGGTGGCAGCGCTGCTGGCGTCGGTCGTCGGTGTGGTCATGGGGTTCTCCCTGAGTTCGAGTAGCGCTCGGATCGTGGAGAACTCGCCGCGGGCATCGGACAGGCCCCGTTCGAGTCGGCGCAGATGCGCCTCGAGCAGCCCCCGCACCAGATCGGTGTCGGCGCCGCACCAGCCGGCCAGCACCAGCCGGATGTCCGCCAGCGGCATGCCCGCCCGGCGGAGCCGGGCCAGCAGCCGGGCCTCCTCCAACTGCTCGGGGCCGTACCAGCGGTAGCCGCTCACCGGATCGACCCAGGCCGGGACCAGTACGCCGGCGCCGTCGTAGAACCGCAGCGCGCTCACGCCCAGTCCGCTCGCCCGGGCCATCTCGCCTATGCCGCGCATCTCGTTCTCCACACCCGGAACCCTGATCCCTCCACCAGGTCGAGGGTCAACCCCGGCCGGTCGCCCGTACACCGACCAGCATGCGGGAACCAGTGCCGTGCCGGCCGCCGGGCCGCGGGGCCGCCGGGCCGCGGGGCCGCCGGGCCGCGGGGATCCGGCCACGCGTTCGCCGGTGCGCCGCGTTCCCTCAGGCTTGGGCACCCCTCCCGGCCCGGGCGTCCGCGGCGATCTCGCGCGCCCGCTCCCTGACCTCCGGTGTGGCCTTGGCGGGTGACCCCATGTCGAAAGGGGGCCGCGGGTCGTACTCGATGAGCAGCTGGATGGCCTGCGCCGTGACCGCGTCCTCGATGCGGGCGGCGAGCGCGAGCGCCATGTCGATGCCGGACGAAACACCGGCCGCGGTGACGACCTTGCCCTGGAAGACGACCCGCTGCTCGGTGGAGGAGGCGCCGAAGGACTCCAGCCGGTCGATCGAGTTCCAGTGGGTCGCGGCCTGGAGGCCCTCGAGGATTCCGGCGGCGCCGAGGAGCAGTGCCCCGGTGCAGACGGAGGTCGTCCACCGGGTGTCCGGGTGCACCTCGCGCAGCCAGCGCACGTACGGGGCCGAGGGATCGGCGAGGGCGCGGGAGCCGGGGCCGCCCGGTACGACCACGGCGTCGCAGGAGCCGATGTCGCTCAAGGCGGCGTCGGCCGTGATGCGCAGGACACCGCTGTCGGCCCGCACCGGTCCCGGCCGCTCGGCGGCGAAGACCACTTCCGCGCCGGGCAGGAAGCGCAGGACCTCGTACGGGCCGACGGCGTCGAGCGCCGTGAAACCGGGGTAGAGCGGGAACACGATGAGCATGGGCTGATGTCCTTCTCGGTCAGTTCTTCCGGGGACCCGCCGTGCGCAGGTCCGCCGCGCACAGGTCGGGGCCGATGAACGGCAGCAGCCGGGCCGTGGTCCCGGTGGCTTCGAGCAGGCCGTCCAGGACGCCCTGGTGGACGGCGCACACGACCTCGGGCCGGGTGCGGGCCAGCTCCCGGTACGGGCAGTCGTGCAGCAGTACCCGCCGGGTGGCGGGGTCGGGCCCCGGCTCGACCCGGGGCGCGAAGCCCATCCGGGCGGCCACGGCGAACACCCGCTCCGCCGGCGGCCCGCTCCCGGCCAGCCGGCGGCCCCAGCCGCGACCGGCCTCGCGGGACCCGCCCGGTCCGCCGCCCACCGCCGCGGCCAGGGCTTCGGCCAGCTCCCGGAAGGGGGCGTCGGCGGAGTGCTCGTGCGGATCGGCGCGGGTCGCCGCGTACCGCAGCCTGGGGCGGCCGCGCCCCGGCCCGGCCTCGGCGGTGGAGGCGATCAGGCCCGCGTCGGCGAGGGCCGCCAGGTGGTGGCGGACGGTGGCGACCGCAAGCCCCGTGGCAGCGGCCATGTCATCCACGCCCAACAGGCCGTCCGCCTCCCGCAGCAGGGCCATCAGGCGCCGACGCGACGGTACGGCCAGGGCGTGGTGGACGCGCTGGACATCGACGCCACGGGGCATTTCGGTCATGGCCCCAATATAATCGACGCTTATGCGCCAAAAAGGGAAGGAACTCCCTTCAGTCCGATGTGTCGCTCGGCGCGGCCCGGGCACTCCACCCGGTGTCGGGAACGGCGGCGGGAACAGGAAAGGGGCGAGCGGTGGCACGCAACGGCCAGGAGGCCGCCTCCTACAGTCGCCGGCTCGCACCCTCACCGGCGCTGCGGGGCATCGTGTCGGGCTATTCCGCCTATGCCTACGCCGGGGGAGTGGTGCGCCGGCGCCTGGTCGTCCCCAACACGATCGCCACGGTCGACTTCGGCTTCGGCGCCCCCGTCCGGACCCTGGGCATGGCCGGCGACCGCAGTTACAGCACGGCCGCCTCCCGGGCCGATCTGCCCGCCACCGTCGCGGTCCGCGCCGAGCACGAGGGGGACGTCCGCGGCGTGGTGGTCCGCATGCCCCCGATGGGCGCCTACCGCCTCTTCGGAGTCCCGATGTCGCAGTGGCGCCAGCCGCACCTCGACCCCGTCAGCCTCCTTCCGCGCACCCTGCGGCACCTGCCGGAGATGCTGGCGCACGCACCGGCCGGCGAGCGGCTGCGCCTGCTGGACGCCGCGCTCGCGCCGCTCCTCGACCGCGGCGCGCGCGTCTCCCCGGAGGTGATGTGGGCCTGGCACGAACTGCACCGCGTGCGCGGCCGGATCCGGGTCGGCCGGCTGGCCGCCGACACCCTGTGGAGCGTGCGCCACCTGGAGCGGCGGTTCCGTGAGCAGATCGGGCACTCTCCCGCGGCCATCGCCCGCATCCTGCGCTTCACCAACGCCCTGCGGCTCCAGAAGCAGGGCCTGCCGCTGGCCCGCGTCGCGGACCTCGCCGGATTCCACGACCAGGCCCACTTCCACCACACGGTCCGGGCCGTCACCGGCATGACCCCCACCCAGTTCCTGCGGGGCGGCCGGATCGAATGGAACGCGGATTCCCCGCCGGAGCCGGCCGCTCCGGGCCTCCCGGCCGACGGGAGGGTGTCGGGCCCGCCCCGGTGACCTCGAGAAGCCGTACGGTGATACCGCAGCCGGAGGGCTCCATGGCATCCACGCTTCCCGACCCGCACCCGGGGCCGCACGACCCGTACGGGGCCCCCGCGGCGCCCTCGCCCTCGGACCGGGTCGGCCACGTCGAAGCCCACGGCATCGACCACGTTCCCGAGCGGGAACGCCACGGCCACGCCCGGGAGCTCTTCATACGGATGTGGGACACGGCGACCGGCCGCTGCGTGCGGACCCTGGAAGGGCACACCGAAGACGTGTACGGCATCGCGCTGACCCCGGACGACCGGTTCCTGATCTCCGGGAGCTCGGACGGCACCCTGCGGCTGTGGGAGCTCGACTGGTAGCCGAAGCCGTCCTGCCCGCAGGCCGCGTACGCCTCGTACGGGTGGGGCGCCGCCACGCCGTCGGCCGCCTCGACCACGTGGGCGACGCCCGGGCCGGGGTCCGTCCCGGCGGCACTGTTATCGTCCGGGAATGCCCGAGCTGATCACACCCACCGCCCGCTTGTACGATTCGTGGCTCGCCGCGCGGGAGGAATGGGGCCCCGACGCGCACATGGACGGCGCCGGGCTCGGCTCCGACGACGACGTGGAGAGCCGGGAGGGCTTCGCCGCGTGGGCGGAGCGGCTGCGCGGGTACGGGGACCGGACGCTTCCGCTCGAACAGGGGCGCGTCCACGCCACGTACTGGTGGATCGCCGAGGGCGACGAGTACCTGGGCGCCATCGACCTGCGGCACTACCTGAACGGGTTCCTGCTCGACGCGGGCGGCCATATCGGCTACAGCGTGCGCCCCTCCGCCCGCCGCCGCGGCCTGGCCACCTGGGCCCTGTCCGAGGTCCTCCACGAGGCACGGCTCCTGGGAATGGACCGGGTCCTGCTCACCTGCGACCCCGGGAACCGCGCCTCCATCCGCACGATCGAGAACGGCGGCGGCGTCCTGGAGGACGTCCGGGAGACCCTGATCGGCCCCAAGCGGCGCTACTGGATCGACCTCTAGGTCCGGTAGGTCCGGCCGATCCAGTGGGGGACGATCCCCTACCGCGGTGCCGGGCGGGGCGGGAACGCCGGCGACGCCGGTGCCGGGCCCAGGGTGGTGGTGCCGGGGGCCGCCCGGTGGCCCAGGCCCGTGCGGTAGGCGTCCAGGGCCGCCTCGGTCCGGCCGCCCCGCCGCAGCAGGTCGCCCAGCAGCCGGCACAGGTCGGCCAGATCGCCCGTCGCCCCACTGCGCTCCAGCAGCGCCAGGGCCTGCACGTAGTGCTCCTCGGCCGACTCGCTCTCGCCGCGCTCCTCGGCCATCAGGCCGAGGAGCCGGTGCGCGCCGCCCGCGTGCACCGCGCCGTGGCTGTCCCCGAGCTCCAGCAGCGCCGAGAGCAGCTCGGCGGCCTCCTCGTACCGCCCGAGCCGGCGCAGTACGTCGGCCAGTTCGACTTCGACCTGCGCGGTGTACAGGGCCGCGCGACCGGCCGAGAGCATCTCCCGGGCCGTACGCAACTCCCGCTCGGCGGAGCCGAGTTCCCCGTTCTGGGCCTGTACGTAGCCGCGCATCCAGTGGCAGTGCGCCAAATCGGTCCGCAACCGCAGCTGCCCGTAGATCGCCTGAGCCTTGGCGAGTGAGGCGTCGGCGTCGGCCACGCGCCCCTCGGTGAGGAACGTCCGCGCGACCTGTCGGTGCATGCCCGCGACCAGAGCCGGGTCGCTGACCTGCGGGGCCAGCGACAGGGCGACCTCGGCCGCGTGGGCGGCCCGGGCGTGGGCGCCCATGTCGATGTACGGCCCGATCACCGCGGCGTAGAGCAGCACCAGCGCCTCGGGGTCGGCCAGCCCGCTCGTCCCCAGCTCGTCGATGGTCGATTCGAGCAGGTAGCAGGCGTACCGCAACTCCCCGGCGAGCAGGTGTGCGACGGCGCGGCCGCGGATCGGACGGGCGCGGCGGGGGAGCGGCTCATCGGCCAGGAGCCGCTCGGCGGCCTCGAAGTGGCGGATCGCGTCGGGCAGTTCACCGGACTCCAGGGCGCAGTCGCCGAGCCCGAGCAGGGCCTCGGCGCACACGTCGGCGAGGTCCGCGTGCTCCGCTCGCGCGAGCAGGCCCCGGTAGCGGGCGGCGGCCTCGTCGGCGGCGCCGGCGGCGAGGAGCTGCTGGGCGTCGGTCAGGGCGAGCCGCAGCTCGGTGGCCAGGCGGGCGGGGCGGCCGGTGGCCAGCTCCTCGTAGGAGGTGCCGCGCCGCCCGGCGATGAAGCGCAGCGCCGCCTCGGAGGGACGCACCTTGCCCGACTCCAGCGTCGAGATGTAGGCCGGCGTGTACGAGGGTTCCGCCAATTTCCGCTGTGTCAGCCCGAGTTCGGTGCGCATGCGCTGAACCCTGCGGCCGATCTCGGCCGGTTCGTCCATGGATTCCCCCTGGTCGCTCGAACTCCCCAGTATTCAGGGGGAGCGGGCCATTGCGCACCCGTCGTGCGCCACCTAGTTTAAGCAACCGATTCAGCACGATTAACTCTTCACTTAACTTCCTTTCCCGGGGGAGGACTTCATGCGTCACACCAGACGTCCAGCCGTCCGATCGGTCCTGCGCGCGGCCGTCGCGGCGGCCTGCGCGACCACCGCTCTACTGGTCGCGGGACCCGTCCGCGCGGCCGAGGCTCCGGCCGCGCCGCGG
Organism: Streptomyces sp. ICC4; assembly: GCF_003287915.1. Taxonomy (NCBI): domain Bacteria; kingdom Bacillati; phylum Actinomycetota; class Actinomycetes; order Kitasatosporales; family Streptomycetaceae; genus Streptomyces; species Streptomyces sp. ICC4. The sequence goes on from NZ_CP030286.1 coordinate 3,582,048, forward strand.
GTGGAAGCGGGGGCGGGGGTGGAAGTGGAGGTGGAGATCCCCGGGCCGGAGGTCGGCGGCAACGCCGGATCGGGCCACACCCGCGTACCCGCCGGCGGCACTGCCAAGACCGGCGCCCGGCTCTCCGAGTCCGAGCGGGCGGCCGACGGCGACGTCGCCAAGCTCGTCGACAACGGCCCCACCGCCGACCGCCTGGACGTCGTCGTCATCGGCGACGGCTACACGGCGGCCGAGCTCGGCAAGTTCCACGCCGACGCGCAGGCCAAATGGGCCGAGGTGACGGCCGTCGAGCCGTACACCACCTACCGGAACCTCTTCAACGTCTGGACGGTCGACGCCGTCTCCCGCGAATCGGGCGTTTCCGGCGACCCCGACCGGGAGGCCGTCCGCGACACCGCCCTCGGCTCGTACTTCTGGTGCGAGGACATCGAGCGGCTGCTGTGCGTGGACCAGCCCAAGGTGGACACCTACGTCGCGAAGGCACCCGAGGCCGACCTCGTCATCGTCCTGGCCAACAGCGCCAAGTACGGCGGCGCGGGCTACAACGAGCCCAGCGCCACCCTCGGCTACGAGGGCATATCCACCGCCTCGGCCGACAACGCCAAGTCCGGCCAGGTCGCCATCCACGAGACCGGCCACTCCCTGGGCAAGCTCGCCGACGAGTACTTCTACCCCGGGGTCCCCGACTACGAGAAGTACACCGGCCCCGAGCCCGCCGAGTCCAACATCTCCACCCTGTCCGCGGACCGGCTGGCCCGGCAGCGGGCCAAGTGGTACCGCTGGCTGGGCGAGCCCTCGCCCGACGGCGGCACGGTCGGCGCGTACGAGGGGGGCGGCTACTTCCTCACCGGGCTCCAGCGGCCCACCGACAACTCCCTCATGCGGGTCCTGGGCAAGCCCTTCAACCTCCCCGGCGTCGAGTCGATGATCGGCGGCTTCTACCGGCACGCGAGGATCGTCACCCCGCTCACCCCCACGGACCGCGCCCTGCGGTGGCGCCACACCGCGAAGGTGACCGTGCCCCGGCTGACCGGCGCGGACGGCCGACAGCTCGTGGTCCGCTGGTACCTCGACGGCCGGGAGGTGCGGCGCCTGGAAGGCCGGACCGAGGTCCCGATCGCCGACCTGCGGCTCCACGACCTCCGGACGCACAAGCTGTCGGTCACCGCCGAGGACCGCACCCCCTCGGTCCGCGACCCGAAGACCGCCCGCACGCTGCGCACCACCGTCGACTGGAACGTCCGCCTCTGAGGGACCTCCCGCAGACGGGCGAAGGCGAGGTCCCCCGGACGGGGTGCCGCACGGAGTGGTGTCCGCCGCGGCGCCGTACGGATGCGCGCATAGTGCCCTTGTGACGCACAACCGAACGCCGCAGCTCCGCGCGGCCCCCGACCGCCCCGTCGTCGGGTGACCGCGCCCACCGAGGGCTGGCGCCCCGACGGATGGGACGTGCGGGCCCGGCTCGGCGTGCTGACACCGCACGCGGACGTGGGCCCGGAATCCGAGCTGCGCGCGATGGCACCGGCCGGCATCGGCCTGCACACCGCGCGCGTGCCGTTCGGCGCGATGCGGCAGGGCGGCACCATGGATCCGACGATCCCCCTGGCCCCCGTCCGGGACTTCGCCGCGCCGCCCCATGTCGACGAGGCCGCCGCGCAGTTGGCCGCGGCGCCCCTCGCGGCGATCGCGTACGCGTTCACCAGCTCGGCGTACGTCATCGGCGCGCGGGGCGAGGCGGCGATGATCGCCCGCTTGAGCGCCCGGGCGAACGGCCTCCCGGTGGTGGCCACTTGCGCCGCGACCGTCGACGCCCTGCACGCGGCGGACGCCACCCGCCTCTGCCTCGTCGACCCGCCCTGGTTCGACCCGGCCCTGAACGACCTGGGCCGGGCCTACTACGAGGCGGCGGGCTTCGACGTCCGGTTCTCCGCCCCCTGCGCCCTGCCCAGCGGCCAGTCCCTGATCCGGCCGGGCGACCTGCACGACTGGGCCGCCGGCCATGTCCCCGACGACGCCGAAGCCGTGGTCATCGGCGGCAACGGCCTGCGGGCGGTCGGCGTGATCGAGGCCCTGGAGACGACCTCGGGCCGGCCGGTGTTCACCGCTAACCAGGTGCTGCTGTGGTCGGCCATGAACGCGGCCGGCACGCACACGGACGACGTCACGGGCTACGGGCGGCTCTTCGCCCTGTCCCCGCGCTGACCGGCCGCGGGGGCCGGGACGGATAATGGCAGCGTTCTGACGTGCACCGACCCGAGAGACGAACACACGATGATGCGAGAAGAAGGCCGGCGGGTGAAGCTGGCGGCGGACACCAGGCTCACCGATTGGGTCGCGTTGACGGAAGGGCCCGCGGACTCGCCCGAGACCGTCGCCGGGTCCGTGTCCCTGGCGGCGGGCACGGAGGGCACCGTCGAGCGCGTGGTCCAGCACGACCACCAGAGCGCGGAAGCCCGTGAGTACGAGCGGCTGAAATCCCTCCTCGACTCCTTCGGCCGTGAGATACCCGAGGAGAGCCGGCGCCGGCTCGAGGAGCAGGTCGGCGGGCTGGAGCCCGACTGGGCCGCCTACCTCGCGCAGCGCGACCGCGTGACCCTCACGGTCCGCTTCGACAACGGCTTCATCCTCGAAGACGCACGGGAAGACCTCTTCACGCCCGCCTGACGCGCGCCGGTGAGGCCGGGTCAGGCGTCCAGGGGGTGCCACGCCGGGGCGTCGCCGTCGTGGCGGACGTGTCCGAAGACCACGTCGGCGAGGTGGACGCCGAAGCCGATCGTGCCGGGCTCCGCCAGTTCGGCGACGAGGCGGCGGCGGTGTTCGGCGGTCTTCGCGAGGTCGTGGTCGAAGGCCGAGGACCATGCGGGGTGGTCGATCTGGATCGGCGAGTGCAGGGCGTCGCCGAAGGCGATCAGGCGCCGTCCGCCGCCGGTGATGACGTACTCGGCGTGCCCGACGGTGTGGCCCGGGGTGATCCGCACGCTGACTCCGGGGAAGACCTCCTGCCCGTCGGTGATCGTTCGCACGCGGGGCGCGAGGGCCGCGACCTGCTCGGTCATGCCCTGGGCCTCCAGGAGGTCGCGCCGGTCCCACTCCGGCTCCGAGACCAGGTAGTCGGCGTGGGCGAACACCGGCCGGTCACCACCGGGGGCCGGGTGGCAGGCCCAGCCGAGGTGGTCGGCGTGGAGGTGGGTGAAGGCCACCGCCTCGATGTCCGCGGGTTGGCGGCCGAGTTCGGCCAGGCCGTCCGTGAGCGCCCCGCCGTGGATCGTGTCGATGGGGCCGTCCGCGGACGCGTGGGTCCGGGGGCCGAAGCCCGCGTCGATCAGCAGCGCGCGGTCGCCGTGCTCCACCAGCAGGGCGCCGACGCTTCCCACGAGGAGCCCCGCGGCGTCCAGGTACTCGGGGTGCGCGGCCCACACCTCGGCGGTGGTGTCCGGGAGCAGGCGCAGCGGCCGCAACCGCACATCGCCGTCCGGTACGTACGACACCTTCGTGTCCCCCAGCCGGATCGAGCGGATTCCCGCCGGCCGGCGCAGTCGTACGTCCTGAGCCACCGTCACGTCAGCCATGGTTTCACTCCTGTGATTCATCGTCAGATCGATCGCCGACGGTCTCCCGGGGCGACGACGCCAACCATAAGCATCAAGTTCGAATGATTCAAGCTGTAAATATTTCGCCTTGACGGATTTGTTAGAGTGGGGGCATGACGACGTCTTCCGAGCAGGCCATCGCCGAGCGGCAGCTGTGCGGTCTGGTGAACGGACTGGCCCAGCGGATCGCCGAGCACGTGCGGGAGCGTGCGGCCACCCTCGGGCTCACCGCGTCCCAGGCGACCGCGCTGCGGGAGATGAGCGGACCGATGACCATGCGGGAGCTCGCCGAACGCATGAGCTGCGAGCCCTCCAACACCACGTTCGTCGTCGACAAGCTGGAGAAGCAGAGCCTCATCGAGCGCCACCCGCACCCCACCGACCGGCGCGCCAAGCACCTCGTCCTGACCGCTGACGGCGAGGCGCTGCGGGCCCGTCTCCTCGGACTCCTCGCGATGGACTCCCCGCTGTCCGGCCTTGAGCCGCAGGAGCAGCGCGTCCTGCGCGGCCTGCTCGAGCGGGCCGTCACCTCCCGCTGAGCCGACGCCGACGCCGACGCCGCCGTACGGCGACCGGGCAGGTCAGGGGCTTGCGCGTCCGATGGTGTTGACCGCTCGACCCTGACGCGCCCCGGTGTGCCCTGACGCGTCCTGTCGTGGCGAGGGCCGTCTTTTCCGCGAGGAGGAGGCGACCCTTCTCCTTGTTCTCACCTCTGGTTGAGGCGCCATCAATTCTGGTTGATTAATCGTCTGTTTGTGCGTACCTTCCTCGTGTGGCGGAGATCGCCACGACAACTTCCCTCTCGTCGCCCGGTGGTTCCCGGGTCACTCCGCCCTGCCCGAAACAGGAGACAAGCGTGTCCAGTTCGACGGTCCGCCGCATGGTGACCCGGTCACTCACGATGGTGGCGATCGCCCCCGGGCTGATGCTCATGAGCGCCGGGTCGGCTGCCGCGAGCGTCGGTTCGAACATCAGCGGCTACGTCGCCCCCGTCGGCGGGCGCGGAGGCGACGCCGGTGGCGAGCTGGGCCGGGTGCGGTGGGCCGACTGGGACGGTGACGGGAAGGCGGACCGCCTCACGGTCGCGGACGGCGGAGCGGTGGACGTGTCGCTGAACCGGGGCGGTGACGGGCACGGCGGCTGGGAGCCGCTCGGCCAGATCTCCGCGGGGTCCTGACCGCGGCAGGGTACGGGGTCAGCCGTCACGGGGGTGCGGCTGACTCGGGGGTTCAGCCGTCACGGGGGTGCGGCTGAACCGGAGGGTCGGCTGTCACGGGGGTGCGGCCGACCCGGGGTCCAGCCGTCACGGGGGTGCGGCTGACCCGCGGACGGGAGAGGTGAGGCGTGGGGGGACGCCTCACCTCTCCGCGCCGGCCAGCGAGGGCAGGGCCCTGGACACGCGGATCATGAGGTCGCGGTACTCGGTCTCGGCGGAACGCAGGGCCCGGGAAGCCCGTACGCCCTGTTCGGGTGCGGTGGGCGACCCGCTCCTGCGGCGGTCGGCCGCCGCCGTGAACATGGCGGCGAAGGCGATCGCCACGGCTTCCGGCTCGGGCGTCCCGCCCTGCCGCGCCCCGTGGTAGGCGCCTTCGCGCACGTCGTCCGAGCAGTAGGCGCGCAGTTCGAGCATCCAGTCGTGGAGGTCGGTCATCCGGTGCATCAGGTGCTGCTCGGGGCTGGAGAACCAGGGCGCGGTGAGCAGGACGGGCTGCCGGGCGGTGCACGGGGAGGGGCGGACGGTGCGCCGCAGGTGCCGCAGCGCGGCGAAGTCCCGCAAGGGGTGCACCGCGTGCGCCCCCAGCCAGGGGCCGACCACGGGCAGCAGCAGGCCGCACGCGGCCACCATGCCGTTGAGGGAGATGACGATCGACATCCAGCGCTCGAGGGCGTACCACTCCCGCCCGGTCCAGCACGCGGCGATCATGACCAGTTTGGTCAGGCTGAAGATGCCGTTCACCAGGAAGCTGACCGCGAGGAGGACCAGTCCCACGCGCAGCGACCTGCCGCCCGCCGCGACTCCGTCGCGCGCCGTGCTCCTGCGGATGGCGAGCGACCAGCTCCAGCACGCCACCGAACCCGCCAGCGCGGCGACCGCGTTGGCGAAGATGTAGATGACGAGCATTTCCCAGATGAAGGGGGTGGTCGCGTAGTAGAGCTCGAAGTCGACCAGTCGCTCGTCCGGTGCCTCACCCAGGCAGAAGCAGACGACCACGGCCGCGATCACCAGGGCGAAACCGGCTATCCAGCCGCGCACGCGCGTCCGGGCCCGCGCCTGGCGCCGCGAATCCGCCCGCCAGTGCTCCATGAGCACCACGCAGGCGCACGAGTAGGCGGACACGATGCAGTAGACCAGCGGAGCCGAGAAGTTGCTGACACCGGTCAGCTGGTTGACGAACCTGATGGTCGGCGGAGCCGAGAAGAGGAAGGCGGCGCAGGTCAGGATGAGCAGCGAGTTCACCGTGCGGACCAGTGGGTTGCGCCAACCCCGCACGAGTGCCGGGAACTTCGCCAGTACGGCGACGCCCAGGGCGGTGGCCGGCACGTAGTAGTTGACGCCCTCGTGCACGTTCAGCCTTCCAGTGATGCCCAGATGCGGCCGGCCACTCCGTCTGTGGGCGTCCGGCCGTGCGTGCCCTCCAGGTGCGGGCGGAACTTGACGGCCAGCATCCGCCCGAAGGTTTCCGCGCGCCGCTCCTCGTCCAGGTCGGGGTCGGTCCGGGCGGCGACGTACGCCGCGGCGTCGCTGATGCTCCACCGGTCCCCGAGCATGCGGGCGGCGGCCGCCGCACCCGCGGCGCTGCCGTGGTGGCCGCACGGCCCCTCTTTGCGGTGCCACAGCTCGTGGCCGAGGATCACCATCTGGTGGATCGGCGAGGTGTTCGCCTCCACCGCGATGACCTCGTGGTCACCCAGGTCGAGCCAGAGCCCGCTGACCGTACCGGTGGGGAAGGGTTCCAGCATCAGGCGCACCTCGCGCCCGGCGCTCGCGCTGAGGTAGCCGCAGATCGCCTTGAACAGATCGACCGGATCGTCGGGAATCGGGCGCGGCAGCCCCCTGTGGAGCTCGTCCCGATGCCGCTTCATGTCGCGGGCGATGCCCATCGCGTGCCACCGTCTTTCCGGCCGAACGCACGGTCCCCCCATGCCTCGTCCACTGTCAGTGCCGGGGGACCGCACGTCTCCCGGCCCCGGCCCACCGGGTCAAACCGTTCTCGTCGGCCCGTCCGAGTCCGCCTTGGCCTCCCGGGCTCGTTCTTCCCGCGAGCGGCGTGCCACTGATTCGATGAGGGCGATGATCGGCTGCGCCGTGTCCTCCGGTACGTCGGCCAGAGCACGGGCCGCGTAACCGGCCACGCCCAGTTCGGAACTGAGGTAGGACGCAGTATCCCCCTGCCTCAGCCGTTGGAGGTACTCGTCCTGGCGTTCCACCGTCTTCTCCAGGAGGTCCTTGTGGATCTGCTGGAGCACCCGGTCGAGCGCCTCGGCGGGCGGGGCCACCAAGAATTCGATGTTCTCCCCGAAGAACCCCGCGATACCGGCCGCGTGATCGAGGTTCGGAGCCTTGCCAGTCTTGATCATCTTATCCAGCCACTGCGCGCTCGTACCCGCGCCGGTCGCGATCTCCGCGAGGGAGTACGCCCGCCGCCCGCCGTCCGCGAACGCTCTGAGGCGCGTCGCGCGCAGGAACAGGATCCGGTCGACCACCTGGCGGTGTCGGGCCTCCATCGGATCCGCCGCGGCGTCCGCGCCGGGGGCGGACGGTGCGTGTCCGCCCTCCAGCAGGGCCTCGACGATGTCCTCGGGCACCCCGGAGCGGAACGAGAGCCCGCCCTCGCCCCCGACCCGCAGGACCTCCTCGCGCGCGAGCCCCGCCCGTTCCAGGAGCGGGACGATCCGCTCGACGGTCGTCGAGGGGTCCGGGGCGTACCTGGCGCTCACGTGAACTCCCGCTCGACTGTGGGGTGGGGCCGTTCGAGCGGACCGGAGCCGCTCGCCCCAAGGGTAGCAACCAGAGTTGACCCTGCGACAGCCGTGGTTGCTCAGGTCATGTGGTTCCGGGCGCCGTCGGACACCGCGGGCCCGGGGGGCAGCAACTCGGTGATGGCGAAGGCGACCACGGCCGCCAGGATCACCACGGGCATCATGGCGGAGCTGCCCAGGAGCAGGACCACGAGCACCACGCTGCTCACCGGCAGCCGCAGCGTGATGGCCGCCGCCGCGGCCATGCCCGCCGCCATCGCCGGTACGACGCCCAGACCCGGCAGGGGCGAGAGCAGGACGCCCGCCGCGGCGCCGAGGAAGAGCCCCGGGAACACGGGCCCGCCGCGCAGACTGCCCAGGCAGAGCGCGTAGGCGGCGCCCTTGAACAGCAGGACGGCGAACAGGGCGCCGACACCCCACGCGTGCGGGTCGGTGGCGAGTTTGGCGAGGGTGGACTGGCCGGACGAGGCGACGTCCGCGGGTGAGCGCCCGGTGATCAGCGCGTAGAGCGCCGCGCAGGCCGCGGCGCCCAGCGCGCACAGGACCGTCCGTACGAGGGGTCGCGCCGCGACGTACGAGGCGATCAGCCGGGCTCCCGCCAGCAGCGGATGCAGGACCGCGGAGAGGGCCACGGCGATGGCCAGCGCCCAGAGCACGTCCGCCCCGTCCAAGCGGGGGATCGGGGCGGACAGATTCAGGGAGAGGTCGCCCGTCGCCAGCCCCGTCCAGCGGCCGAGCCCGGTGAACACCAGGGCTCCGACTCCGCTGGAGAGCAGGGCGGGGAGCATGACCGCGAACAGCTGCGGCCCGCCCACCCCCGCGACCTCGATGAGGAGCACCGCGGCGATCAGCGGGTTGCCGAAGATCGCCGAGACGGCCGCCGCCGCTCCGGCCGCACCCAGGAGGGCGGTGCTCCGCGCGGTCGCCGGCGCCTTCGCGAGGTCGCGGAACACCAGGGCCAGGCCGCCGCCCAGGGCGATCAGCGGGGCCTCCGGTCCCAGGACGGCGCCGAACGGCAGGCCGGCCACCGCCGCGAGGAGCACGCCGGGCAGCGCGGCCGACGAAGGGCCGCCGGTGTGCAGTCCCGAGGCGGGGACGTGGCCGCCCGCGCCGGGCAGGCGGGCGGCGACCAGGCCGACCGCGGTTCCGGCGACGAGCAGCAGGGGGAAGGGCCACCACCAGGGCGGTGCGTTCATTCCCATGGCGTGCGGGAGGTCCGCCCACAGACCGTGCTCCAGCTCGTGCAGCAGGACGAGGAACCAGAAGGCGGCGAGGGACACCGGGATGCCGATGAGCGCGCAGAGGGCGAGCGACTTGAGGTAGCCGGGGCTGCGGAGCAGCTGCCGCAGGACGTCCGCCTCCTGCGGCTGCGTTCCGGTGACCGGCGGGCCGGATCGGGCACGCGGCTCCGTCATGGGTCTCCTTCTTCCTCTTCTTCCTTCTCCTCCGGGAACCGCGCGACGTGCCCCCGCCTGCGCACCCCGATCCTGACCGCCCCGAAGAGGACCTTCGCGATCACCCCCACCACGATGAGGTCGGCGACGATCTGCGCGGTCGTCAGCGCGCGGGCGACCTGGGTGGCGGGTGCGATGTCCCCGAATCCCACGGTCGCGAACACCGTGACCGTGAAGTACAGCGCGTCGGTCCGGCTCAGCGCCTCCGAGAACGATTCCGGCAGCTCCCTCGCGAGCAGGAAGTACGACGCGGAGAACAGCAGCAGGAACAGCGGCACGGCGGTGGCCAGTACTTCCATGGCGCGCAGCCGCGGATGCTCCGCACGGGTGATGGCGGCGATCTGCCAGGCGATCAGGCCGCCGAAGAGGGCCATGCCGAGGACCAGCAGCGTGAGGGTCAGGGCGTCGAACCCGCGGTCCAGCGGGGCCAGGAAGTACAGCGCGGTCAAGAGGACGACGGAGGCCGCCGAGCGGAGCAGGTGCCCCGCCAGCACGCGCACGCGCCGCCGGCCCTCGTCGCTCATGACCCCTCCTCGCACCCGGACCGGGCGATCCCCGCACCTCCTCGGCCGGCAGAGCCGTACGGCCATTGCAGCATCCGTCCGATCGACCCGCACCTCTGGCCCGGGGGCCTCGGACGACACATCCCCGACCGGTCACAGCACTAGGGTCCGCCGTTCGCCGCAGGGGGCTGAGCGCCGCCCGAGGCCGCCCAGATCAGGGGGTGGGCGCCGCTGCCCGCCCGGTCGACCCACCGCAGCCGCTCCCGCAGGACCGCGGTGCGGTCGCCCGGACTCCGCTCGACCAGCCTGGTCAGCAGCGTGTGCGTCCTGCGCAGGGCCATCGGGGAGCCGGCGGCGGCGAAGACGATGTCGTCGACGGCGGTCCGGACGTACTGCTCCCAGTCCGGCACCGGGATCGTCACCCGCGACTCGCCCTCCTCGTCGGCGAAGTGCCCGATGGCCAGGTCCCGGTCGGCGAGGCGGGCCAGCAGGTCCTCCAGGCGGTCCAGGCAGTCCACCGCCGTGGCCGGATCGTTGACCGCCGGGGACAGGGCCCGCAGCGCGATGTCGACGAGGAGCCGGAACGGCAGTTGCGGATCCTGGTCGAAGGTGCGCTCCACCCCCGTCAGCACGGAGTCGCGCAGGGCCCGTTCGGGCAGCCGGCCGCCCGTCACCTCGGCGAGCGCCGTGCCCTCGGCGACAGAACGCCCCGGGGCGATGAGGAAGGCGATGGAGCAGCGGTGCGTCTTCGCCGCGGCGACCAGTGCGCGGACGTCCACCTGCTGGACCACGACCGCGGGTCCCGACCAGCGCAGGGTCACGCCGCCGCCGGGCATCGCGGGAGGGACCGCGGCGGGTCCGTCCGGATCGTACGGCCGCACGTACAGCGCGTCGTACAGCCGGTGCGCGCGGGTGACGATCGCGGTCAGCGCATGGGCGAGCTGGATCGAGTTGAACGCCTTCGTCTGGAGCGTCCGCATGAGTGCGAGCGCGACCAGGGTCAGCAGCATCGCGATGAACGGGACGACGACCGAGACGCTCCTGCTCGTGCCGATGGCCAGCCCGGCGGTGATGCAGAAGACGAAGACCCCGACGGTGAAGGCGAACGCGCGCCAGACGATCGGCTCGTCACGGAAGAGGCCGAGGCGCGGCGTGAAGGTACTGGCGGAGAACTGCACGACCAGGAACAGCATCGCGTAGATGATGCTCACCAGGCTGATGACGCCGAACCCGATGGTGAACAGGAGCGTCGCCACGCGACCGGACTCCATGCGCGGGCCCACCGCGAGCATCGGGGCCAGCAGTCCCAGCCCCAGCCCGACGAGCGCGCACACGAGCTGGGACAGGTCCCTGCGCACCGCGCGCGTGGGCCGGTGGAACGGTGTGGCACCCAGGCGCCGGTCCCCGGGCCCCGGGCGCCGGCCCCCGGGCCCGAAGCGGTCGGGCCCGAGGCGGTCGGGGGCATCAGCCGAGCCGGACATCCAGCCTCCTCAACGGTTCCTGTGGACGCAGCGCCGGTAGGGATGCAATCACGTGAGCAGTGCCACCGAGTGGCGAAATGCCGGATATCGGCATTTCCGTCATTGTTCTCGGGGAAGGGCGGCCGCGGCCGCCGCGAACCGCGTCCCGAGGAGTCCCACCGTGCCCGGACCGGAGGCCGCACTCCGCCTGCGCGTAGTCCCCGGCTGGATGCGGAAGCACACCCCGCTGCTGGGCCGGATCCTCGAGCAGCTCGCCACCGTGAGGATCCTGGACTGCGCGACCAGGCTGGCCGCCCAGGCCTTCCTGGGCGCCCTCCCGGCCGTCTTCGTCATCGCGGCCATCGCCCCCGACTGGCTCCAGGACCAGCTCGTCTCGTCCATCCGCACGACACTCGGGCTCCGGGACGCCGCACTGGACCAGGTGCGGTCGGTGTACTCCGCCACCGATCCGACCGCCGTCGTGAGCACGAGCGGGGTGGGTGTCGTGGTGACGCTGCTGTCGGCGACCGCGTGCAGCCGCGCCCTGCAGAAGACCTGCGAGCGCTCCTGGCACCTGCCCAAGGCCAAGGCCCGGGTCGCCGCGTGGCGGTGGCTGGCCTGGCTCGTCGTCTGGATGGTCGCCCTGCTCTTCCAGGGGCTGGTGCAGACGGCCTTCGGCACCGGCCGGGCCACCGGATTCCTCCTCGCGGCGGGCAGCGGGACCCTCCTGTGGTGGTGGACGCAGTACCTGCTGCTCGGCTCCCGGATCCCGTGGCTGCCGTTGCTGCCCGGCGCGTTGCTGGCCGGGGTCGGGGAGCAGCTCCTCACCCTGGCGTCGAGGGTCTACATGCCCCATGCCGTCGATCGCAGCATGCAGGAGTTCGGCAGCCTCGGCTCGGTCTTCGCCCTGCTGTCCTGGCTCATCACGTTCTTCATCGTCATCACCCTCTCCATCGCCGTCGGCTACGTGGTGGCCCACGAACCGCTCCCGGCGCGCTGGCTCCGCACGCCCCCGGACCCCCCGCCGCCGTGACGCCGCGCGGCTGCGGCCGCGGCTACGGCTGGCCGGTCCGGCCGGTCCGGCCGGTCTGACCGGAGCCGCGGCCGCCGGCCGCCAGCAGGGAGAGGACGGCGAGCACGGCGAGCAGGATCAGGACCAGCAGCAGGACGGTGAGCACCGTCGGGTGGTTCCACAGCGCGAACACGAGCGCGAGGACGAGCAGTACGCCGACGGTGAGCGGGCGCCGACGGGCCTCCACCCACGTGCCGACGCGCCCGGTGTGCAGCCCGTGGGCGGAACCCAGGCGCGCGGCGGAGTCGGCCGCGCGCTCGGCGCGGCCGCGCACGGCGCGCGGCAGGCGGCCGGCTCCGGAGAGGTAGGCGCCGAGCGCCACGAAGACCCCGAGGACCAGCGCGGTCCGGATGCTGACCCGCAGGAACCGCACGAGGGTGTCGAAGACCGCCGCTGCCGCCGCCGGTGACTGGACCTGCGCCGGGAGGTGGCCGAGGTAGTAGTGGCGTACGACGGCCAGCCCGACGGCGAAGACGAGGCAGGCGGCGGCCGCGCCGAGCGCGGTGGCCACGAGAGCCCGGCGGCGGCGCCGGGCGAGCACCACTCCGGCGGCACCGAGGACCACGGTGAGCACGGGCAGCCAGTTGCCGACGACGTCGAGCAGGTGGACCGCGCCCCTGATCTTCTCCAGCTTGTCGGAGTGGAAGAGCACCATCTGCTTGTCGACCTCGGGGATCTTCTCGGCCGGGGACAGTCCGGCGTCCACGAGGTCCTGTTTGACGCTCTCCACGGCGGCGCCGACATCGAGGGTGACCGTGCCCCCCTCGACGCCCACCGGGCCGCGGCCCTCACCGGTCAGCGCGTGCACGACCGCGGTGTGGGCGACGCGGTTGGCGGTCGTCCAGACGGTCTCGAACCGGTCGCTCTCCACGAACCGGGTCGCCACCTTGGAGACGGCCGCGTCCGCGGCCGAGTCCAGCTGCGGCCCGAGCGCCTTGACGGCCGTCCCGACGCGGGGCGGCAGCCCCTGGGCCTCCAGCCACTTCGCCAGGTCCGAGGTGACCTGGGCGCCGTCGACCCGGACGTCGGCCGCTCCGGTGATGCGGTGGACGGCCGCCGCCTCGATCGCCGGGTCCGAGGCGAGCGGGGAGACCGTGGAGACGTAGCGGCCGGTGTCGAGCACGATGTCGTGCACCCAGACGGTGAGCAGGGAGACCGGCACGAGGACGCACGTGAGCGTGATCAGCACGGCCGAGACCGAGCTCCTGGCCGCCCGCCCGGCGCGCGATCCGCGTGCCCTCCCCGCTGCGGACGCTTCGGCGGGCGGATCGGACGGCAGACTCATGGCACTCCCGGGAACGACGGATGCGAGAACCCGCTTCCGTCCATGGGACACATGCCGCTGCCGGATCCGCGCGTTCAGTTGCGCCCACCGTGTGAGCCCCGCCTAGAGTCCGAGCACGTACCACTGCTTCGCCGAGCGGCCGCGGACGTAGAGATTCCGGCCCCGGCCCACCGGGCGGACGGAGCTGCGGAGGGGGTCGCCGCCCGGCATCGTGAGGACGGCTTCCCCGTCCTCGACGAGGACGGCTCCGCCGTCGGTCAAGCGGCAGTAGTGGAGCCCGTCGGGGTGGTGGAAGCCGCCGCGCCGACCGCCGAGCATGACCACCCGGTCGCCGTGGACCGCCAGTCCGCGGGGGACGTCACCGGCTGGTCGCGCACACGGAGCTGCCCGGAGGCCCGCGTCTCGACGAGCGGGGAGTCGGGCCAGTAGACGGCCCAGGCGGTGGAGTCGGTGACGTTGAGGGCGCTGATGTCCGCGATGTGGCTGACGCCGGTGGGTATCCGGGTGTTCCGGTTCCCGACGGAGTCCTGCCCCCGACCACGATGCGGCCGTTGGGCAGAGCGTCGAGCCGGGCGGGGACCACGGCCACGCCGCACAGGATCCGCTCCTGCACCTCGCCCTCGTCATCGATGACGACGAGGGCGTCGAACGGCAGGCGCGGCGGCTCGGGCAGGGCCCTCCCGTACGGCGGGTTCGACGGGAGAACGGCATCGGGGCAGATGAGCCACAAGGCCCGTCCCCACGCGTCCACTGTGGAAGCCAGGACCTTCCGGTCGTCGTACCGCCGGGGCAACAGTGCGTGAGGACGCAGTGCCACCTTCTTCAAAAAACCACCTCGCGGGCGAAGGAATACAGCGCCTGATCATCGCAGAGGCCCTGGAGTCCGGGCCGGCGGGGGCCAGTCGTGTGCGGATCAATTCGGGGCGGTCGTGGTCGTGGTCGCGGTCGTGTCGAGCAGCCGCCATGCGGTGAGGGCGATTCTGGCCCGCAGCAGTCCGGTGGGCCGGGTGAGCTCGATGCCCAGCGCCTTCGCGATCTGTTCGACCCGGCGGGCGACACTGCTGTGGTGCAGGTGGAGGAGCTCGGCGGCCCTGCGGAGGGATCCCGTGGCGCAGAAGGCGTCCAGGGTCTCCATGTCCTCCGGGTTGCCGGCGATCCGGGCGACGGCGGCCACGTCGGCGTTGCCGCGCGAGGCGTCCTGGGGTATCTCGGCCAGCAGCGCCAGCGCACCGAGGTCCTCGTAGCGGACCACGGGTTCGCGCGGTCCCGTGAAGCGCAGGGCGGTACGCGCCTCTCGCCAGGCCCGCTCGGGGCTTCGGGCCGAGCCGATGCCCGCGCGGACGCCCGCGGGAAACAGGGACGGGTCGACGGCGGCCGCCAGCAGCACACCCACGTCGGCGAGGGGCGCCGCCTTCACCGGACGGGCCGGGCAGACGAGGGCCCCGAGCCGGTCGAGCGGGATCCGCGAGCGCACGGCGACGACGCGGACCGGTACGTCGGCGGCGAAACCGAGCAGCCGCAACGCCCGGGCCCGGCCCGCCTCGTCACCGTCGGCGCTGACCACCAGCTCGACGAGGGCCGGGTCGGCCATGGTGGTGCGGGTCGGCCCGTACCGCTCGGCGACGGCCGCGGCGGCGATGGCGAGCCGGTCCAGCAGTACCTCGTCGAGCGGGCTCGGCGGGCCGGGGCGCTCCAGCCACACCGAGCCGATCTCCTCCTCGTCGAGCGTGATCGGCGCCGTGGTCGACGCGGGCGCCGTCGGGCCGGCGGCCTGCCGGCCGTCGGGCGAGAAGCGGACCGTCCGGCCCGTGCCGTGCAGCCGGATCCCCGCGGCGCACTCGGCGAGGCCCGCCGAGGCCCGGGCGAGCGCGGGGAGGTCCACCCGCCGGCGCATCAGCGTGTCGTAGAACGCGATGACGCGGATCGCGCCGTCGACGTACGGATCCAGTCCTGACAGTCGTACGGCGAGTGCCTCCATGGCGGCAAGGATAGGAGGGCGGTCGCGTCCGGGGCCGCGCCGACCGGTGCGGGATCTCGGCGGGATGCGCGACGGCCGGCGGATGATCCCGCGGGCGGCGGACCGGAGGATGGCCCTCATGGATCCCGAACTCGAAGCGTTCATCCCGTTCCTCCCGCAACTCGACATGGACGACCCGGTCACCACGCGCGAGGCCTTCGCCGAGATCGCGGCCGCGGCGCCGGCGCCGGACACCTCGACGATGGAGGTCGAGGACCGCACGGTGTCCGCGGACCCGGATGTCGCCGTGCGCGTCTACCGCCCGCACCGGCCGCACCAGCCGCACCGGCCGCAAGGCGCCGTCGTCTGGCTGCACGGCGGCGGAGGCGTCTTCGGCGATCTGGACACCGAGCATCCCTGGGCCGCCGGGGTCGCGGAGCTCTCCGGGGCGGTGGTGGTCTCCGTGGGCTACCGCCTGGCGCCCGAGCACCCCTTCCCGGCCGCGCTCGACGACGCGTACGCCGTACTGGCCTGGACGGCCGAGCTCGGCGTCGACCCGGCCCGGATCGCGGTCGGGGGGCACAGCGCCGGCGCGAACATCGCGGCCTCGCTGGCGCTGCTGGCCCGCGACCGGCAGGGGCCGGCGATCCGCTTCCAGCTGCTCAACCAGCCGGGACTGGACGACCGGCAGGAGACGTGGTCTGCGCGGAACTTCACCGCGACGCCCTGGATGAACCGGGACAGGATCGCCGCGGGGTGGCGGCACTACCTCGGCTCACGGCCCGCCACACCGTACGCCGCCCCCGCGCGCGCCACCGATCTGGCCGGCCTGCCCCCGGCCCACATCGCCACCGCGGAGTTCTGTCCGAACCGCGACGAGGGCATCGAGTACGCGCTACGCCTGCTGCGGGCGGGAGTGCCGGTCGAACTCCACCAGTGGCCCGGCACCTTCCACGGCTCGCAGGCGATCCTGTCGGCCGACGTGTCGCAGCGCCAGATCGCCGAACTCGGGGCAACCTTGCGCCGGGCCCTGAACGGCGGATGACCGCCGCATGCGGCGGACGCATGCGGCGGGGGCCGGCGGGTAGGCGCGGCGTGACGGGACGGGACGAATCCAGGGAATCCAGGGAGGCGGCATGCCGGGCGGCACCGGGAAGGGCCGGGACGAGAGCGCGGAGGAACGGGCGGACCGGCAGTGGCAGGAGCTCATCCAGGAGATACGGGTCGCCCAGACGGGGGTCCAGATCCTCTTCGGTTTCCTGCTCACGGTGGCCTTCACCCCCGCCTTCGAAGGGCTCGGGCAGACCGAGAAGACGGTCTACATCGTGACCGTGGTGCTCGGGTCGCTGGCGACGGGCGCGCTGATCGGGCCCGTGGCCTTCCACCGCATCGTCTCGGGACGCCGGATCAAACCCGAGGCGGTCACGTGGGCCGCGCGGCTGACCGGCGCGGGCCTCGTCCTGCTGCTGGCCACCTGCACCTCCGCCCTCTTCCTCGTCCTGCGCGTCGCGACGCGCAACGCCCTCGTGCCCTGGCTCGTGGGCGGAGTGCTGGCCTGGTACCTGCTGTGCTGGTTCGTCCTGCCCGTGTGGGCCCGGATCCGGTACACGTCCGAGGAGGAATGACCGGCGGGGCCGGGCGCCGCCGCTGCGGGCGCGGCCGCTGCGGGAAGCGGGCTCAGCCGCGGTGGATCCGGTCGATGCCGTACCACTTCGACACGCAGGCGGCGACCCAGTCCCGCTCGTAGTTCCCCGTGAAGAAGGGCTCGGCGAGGCTGCCGATGTACAGGGGCTCGTAGGCCGCGTCCTTCGCACCCCGCGCGGCCTCGGCCCGGATGCGCGCGTCCTGGGCGTCCCAGGCCACGGACCGGGTGACCGCGGCGGTCGTGAGCCGCTGGACGTCCGGGACCAGCACGGCCACCGAGGCCAGCGCCAGGCAGCCCGCCGCCACGGCGCAGGCCGCCAGGGCCGCGCCCGCCCTGCGCAGGCCCGAGAGCCATCGCCCGCCCCACGCCCCGAGCAGGGCTCCGTAGCCGCACAGAGCCAGCTCCATCGGTACGAGGTAGCTCGTCCAGGTACGGGCGTACGTCCACCCGGTCGCGCCGTATCCGCTGCGCAGGCCCACCACCACCGCGAGCGACCCCAGCACCACCACGGGCACGGGGAGCAGCAGCAGGGCGGCCAGCACCTTGCGCGGGACGGCCCGCCGGGGCTCGAGCCGTCCGGGCGCGGCCCCGAGGCGCCCGCTCGCCAGCCCCAGCAGGACCCCGACGGCGACGGCTCCGAGGTAGGCCCACTGGCCGGTGACGGAGTCCCACATGTGCAGCCAGTCCCTGACGGTGCCCTTGAGTTCGTGCGCGGAGAGCAGCGACTCCTTGGCCGGCTGCTGCGCGCGGCGCCACCGGGCGCCGGGGGAGGAGTACAGCACGACCAGACCGCAGACGAGTCCGGAGCACCAGGCCAGGCACCAGGTGAACGGATGCCAGTTCCGCGCCAGGCCCAGCCGGGGCAGGCAGAGGAGTCCGACCATGCCGGCGAGCAGTCCGCTGACGAGCGAGAACGGCTCGCTGAGGGTGCCGAGCACGAAACCGATGAGGAACGCCGAGACGAAGCCGGCCACGCGGACGGCGGTACGGGGATGCCCGGCGGTCCGGAAGGCCAGCAGGAGCGACCACACTCCGATGACGCTCGGAATCGTGTGGGAGATGGTGGCGGGGGCCCACAGCAGTACCTGGTAGCTGCGGGTGCCCGCGAAGTAGACCAGCACTTGGACGACCAGGGCGCAGGCGATCAGGACCAGGAGCCGGGGTCTGCCCCCGAGGGACCGGACGAAGTCACGCCCCAGCAGGACCAGTCCGACGGTGAAGGTGACGGCGATGACCGTCGGCAGGATCTTGGTCCCGGCCAGTCCGTCGCCGTAGACGACACCGCTCAGGAAGGCGTTGGCGAGCCTGCCGTTCTGCGTCATGTAGAAGTCGGAGGTGATGCCGAAGACTCCCATGTCGCGGGATTTCCACGCGGCGCACCAGTCGTCGGACGTGGGCCGCACGTAGAGGCCGAGGAAGCAGCCGACGGCGACCAGGGCGCCGGCCGCGGCCACGAGCACCGCCCCCGTCGCCGGGAGGAGCCCGCGCAGGAGGGGGCGGCGGCCGGCGGCCCGGTCCGCCGTGGAGGAAGGGGGCCGGACCTCGTCGCTCTCGCCCGCGCCCGAAGCAGTGCTCATCTACCAGCCCTTCGCAGCGGGGCCCGGTCGGAGGGGCGGCCGAAGCGCCCGCCGACTGCGGTGACCGCACGGCCCGCGAACACCCATGATGGGCACGGCCCCGAGCCCCCGGCATCCCGGGTGCGCCAGTCCGGGTACGGCCTGACGGCCGCTCGGAGCACCCGGGGGGCACCCGGCTCACCCGGGCGGCCGGTTGCCGTGGCGGCCTCCGCGGGGCTCTCCCAGGATGGGGACTCCGGGCCCGCGGGTACGCGGGCCGCGTGGAGGGAGTGGCGATGCCCGGAGTCCGGCTCGGCCGTTGGGCGGCCGCCGCGGCGGCCTTGGCGAGCGTCGCCGTTCCCGTGTGCACCTCGGGCCACCACCCCGGACGCTCCGTGGACCACCGCGCCGAAGGCCCCGCGGACCGGTACCCCGATCTGCACCCCGACCGGTACCAGGTCCAGCACCCCGACCAGCACGCCGGGCGCCACACCGGGGCGGCGCTCCCGGAGCGAGCCGTCCCGCCCGTCCTCCTGCCGGCCGGCCACCGCAGCCGGGACGAGGCCCGGATCGGCAACGCCTCCCGGCCGGCGCGCACCGAGCTGACCGTCGGCCTGCTGTCCAACGCGACCGCCACCGAAGGCGTTTCGCGATCGCTCGCCCAGGGCGCGCGGTACGTCGAGGGGAGCAACGTCCTGCGGCTGGCCTCCGGCCGGTGGACGTACCTTCCCGACGCCGGGACCGTGTCGGACACGGTCGACGCCGGCCATCCGCCGGCCCTGCGCCAGATCGAGCGCAGCCGCGCCTGGCTGGCCGCCGGCGGCGTACCGGGCGCTTCGCCGGCGCACCGGGCAGCGGCCGAGCGCGCCCTGCTCTCCCTGCGCGCCCTGCTCCGGCCCAACGGAGCCATGGCGGCGGGAGCGAGCCACGGCTGGCAGTACTCCTGGCCGCGCGACTCCAGCTTCGCCTGCGCCGCCTTCGCCCTCACCGGCCACGACGCCGAGGCCCACCGGATCCTGCGGCACAGCGCCGCGACCCAGCGCGCGGACGGCACCTGGGAGGCGCGGACGGAACTCGACGGATCCGGCCCGCCCGACGGCAGGCGCTGGCAGCTCGACGCCAACGGCTGGGTCCCCTGGGCCACCTGGCAGTGGTACCAGAGCGCCCCCCGGGCCACCCGCGGCGGCAGGCTGGCCGCCCTCTACCCGATGATCCGCAAGGCGGCCGACCACGCGGCGGACTCCCTGCGCCCGGACGGGCTGCCCCCGGCGTCCCCCGACTACTGGGAGCTGATGACGGCCACCGCCAACATCGGCACGGCCGCGCCGCTGCTCGCCGGGCTCAACGCCTCCGCCGACCTGGCCCGCGAGGCGGGCCGGCCGGCCGACGCCGAGCGCTGGGCGCGGGCCGCGGGCCGGCTCTCCGCCGGCATCTCCGCGCGGTTCCTTCCCCTGGGCTACCAGCGCACCGCGGACGGCCGCCACGGTCGGGACAGCGCGGTGGCGTTCATGGCGCCCCCCTTCAACGAGGCCCCCGCCGGTCTGGCCCGGGCGCTGGACTCCACGTACGGGGAGTTGCTCCTGCCCAACGGAGGGCTGACGCCCGGAAACGACCCGGGGGCGCCGTGGGGCGGCAACGCCTGGACGCCGAGTACGGCGTTCTTCGCGCTCGCGTGGGCCGCCACGGGCCGGCCGGCGAAGGCCGGACCGGTCCTGGACTGGGTCCTCTCCAAGCGGAACTCGCTCGGCGAGCTCCCGGAGAAGGTGGACAAGAGGGGCAGGCCCTCCTCGGTCGCCCCCCTCGCGTGGACGGCCTCGATCGCCGTCCTGACCCTCGTGGCGCTCGACGGCACGGTGCTCCCCACTCCGCCGCTACGGGGGTAGCAGGGCTCCCCGCCCGGCGCCACGGGGCGGAGCCGCCTCAGAGGGGCGCCGTCCCGTCGCCCGCCGGGGGCGCCGCGCGTACGTTGTCCAGCGCGGCCAGCAGATGGCGGTAGGCGAGCCTCTCGGCCGCCACCGCCCGCGCGAGGGCGCGGTCGTACGGATCGCGGCGCGACCGGGCCCGTACCTCGGCGACGAGGCGGAGCTCCCTCGCCCGGTCCACCTCGTTCCTGGCCTCGACGTACGCGTCGTCGAGGAGGCGGTGGTCCAGGACCTCGGCGAAGGCGGGCTCCACCAGCACGTCGATCCGGTCGAGGTCGTCGGCGCAGTCCGCGGGGGCCTTCCCGCCGCAGCCTTCCTCGAGCGCCCGGGACAGCGCTCCCAGGGTCACGCCGAGCTTCGGGTACCCCCAGGCCGGTGCGGCGTCGTTCCTGCACCCGGTGGCGAGGAGCAGCAGCACGGCGACGGAGGCCACGGCGCGGACCGTTCCCGGCGCCGGGCGCCCCCGCACGGCGGGGCCGGGGGGCGCGGGAGCCCCGCACACCGTGGAGCAAGGGGTCATGGGCTGTCCCTTATACACATCCGACGATGCCGACGTTGCACTATGTTGAGTTCCCGGAACCAGAGCCCGCGCCCCTCGCCCGCGCCGACCGCCGGCTGGGCGGGCGCACCCGGCGCGTCCCCGCCGGTATCGGTTCGTACGCGCTCTCCGGCGACGGACGGCGGGCCGTGTTCGCGCTGTACGGACGGCTGTACGAGGTCACGCGCGACGCGGACGCCGGACAGCCCGCGCAGCCCAAGGAGGTCCCCGCCGCCGGACCCGTCTTCGATCCCCGCCCGGACGCCGACGGCTCACGCGTCGCGTACGTCGCCGACGACGCCCTCCACACCGTTCCCGGCGGCCGCATCAGCCCCGACGACGGGGCCCGCTGGGGCGTATCCGAGTTCGCCGCCGCCGAGGAGCTCGGCCGGGACCGGGGGCACTGGTGGTCCCCCGGCGGGCAGCGCCTGCTCGCCGCCCGGGTCGACGAATCCGCCCTCCAGCGGCGCTGGTTCGCCGACCCGGCGCACCCGGAGCTGCCCGCCGAGGACTTCGCCTACCCCGAGGCCGGCGGCCCCAACGCGGACGTGCAGCTGTGGGTGTTCGGGCCGGACGGGGAGGCGCCCGTACGCCTCGACTGGGACTCCGCGACCCACCCCTACGTCTCCGACGCCGGATGGGAGACGGATGCGGAGATCCTCCTCACCGTCCAGGACCGGCTCCAGCGCAACGTGCTCCTGCTCTCCGCCGACCCGGCCACCGGGCGCACCCGGGAGCTGTCGCGCACCACGCACCCGCAGTGGGTGGACCCCATGCTCCCCGGCACCCCGGCCCGCCTCGCCGACGGGCGGCCGCTCACCGCCGCCGACACCCCGGGCGGCGGCGCCCGCGCGCCCGCGCTGGACGGCGTGCTCCTCACCGGCGAGGGGGTCCAGGTCCGCAAGGTGGCCGGCGTCCACGGGAGCCGGCTGCTGATCGAGGCCGGCCTGCGGGACCCCTCCGAGCAGCAGGTGCTCCTGCTGGATCCGGACACGGGCGACGTGAGCCCGCTCGCGGACGGACCCGGGGTGCACTCCGTCCTGGCGGCCTCCGCCGGGGCGCTGCTGCTGAGCTCCGCCGACGCCGACGGGATCCGGCGCGTCCTGCGGACCGCCGACGGAAGGGCCACCGACCCGAAGTCCAGCACCCCCGGCGACCTGTCGCAGCCGCTGCCCCACCGGGTGGTCCCGCTGCTGGAACGGGTCACCGAGCACGCGATCCCCACCGCACTCGTGCTGCCGCGCGGGCACGTCCCCGGCACCTCGCTGCCCGTCCTGCTGGACAGTTACGGCGGCCCCGGCATGCAGGACGTCAGCGCCGAGCCGCGCCGCTGGCAGCACCGCCAGTGGTGGGCCGACCAGGGCTTCGCCGTGGTCACCATCGACAACCGCGGCACCGCCCACGTCTCGCCCGCGTTCACGCACGCCATGTACCGGGGCTTCTCCGACGTCACCCTGGACGACCAGGTCGCCGCCCTGCGGGCCCTCGGGGAGCGCCACGGCGACCTCGACCTGACCCGCGTCGCCATCCGCGGCTGGTCCTACGGCGGCTACCTCTCCGCGCTCGCGGTGCTGCGCCGGCCGGACGTCTTCCACGCGGCCGCCGCCGGGGCCGCGCCGACCGACTTCCGGCACTACGACACCGCGTACACCGAGCGGTACCTGGGGCTGCCGCAGGAGCATCCGCAGGTGTACGAGCGGGACTGCCTGATCCCCGACGCGGCGGGGCTGAGCCGGCCGCTGCTGCTGGTCACGGGCCTGGCCGACGACAACGTCCACCCCTCCCACACGCTGCGGCTCTCGCAGGCCCTGACCGACGCCGGGCGGCCGCACCAACTGCTCGCGCTGCCGGGCGTCACGCACATGACCCCCGGCGGGGTGCGGGAGAAGGTCATGGCCCTGGAGCTGGAGTTCTTCCGCAAGGAGCTGGGCCTGGCCTGAGGCCGGCGCGGGCACGGCGTACGGAAGGGCCCCGGAGCCGATGGTCATCGGCTCCGGGGCCCTCCTCTTCCTCCCGGGGCTCCCCGTCAGTCCCCCGGGACCCTTCGCCTACACCAGATGACAGGCCACCTCGCGGGAGGCGACGCTCCGCAGGAGCGGTCGTTCGGTGCGGCAGATCTCCTGAGCCATGGGGCACCTGGGGTGGAAGGTGCAGCCGGGAGGCGGGGCGGCCGGGCTCGGCGGGTCACCGAGCAGCACGATCCGCTCGCGCCGCCGCTCCGCCACCGGGTCGGGCAGCGGTACGGCGGACAACAGCGCCCGGGTGTACGGGTGCTGGGGGGTCTCGTACAGCGCCTTCTTGTCGCCGATCTCCACGATCCGCCCGAGGTACATGACGGCGACCCGGTCGCTGACCCGCTTGACGACGGACAGGTCGTGCGCGATGAACACGTAGGCCAGGCCCAGTTCGGTGCGCAGCCGCTCCATCAGGTTGACGATCTGCGCCTGGACGGAGACGTCGAGGGCGGAGACCGGTTCGTCGGCGATGATCAGGCGCGGGCTGGTGGCGAGCGACCGGGCGATGCCGATGCGCTGCGCCTGGCCGCCGGAGAACTCGTGCGGATAGCGGTCGATGTGCTCGGGGATCAGTCCGACGAGCTCCATCAGCCCGGCGGCCCGGCGGCGGGCGTCCGCCGCGCTCGAACCCTGCACGAGCAGCGGGTCGGAGATGATCCGGGCCACCGTCTGGCGGGGGTTGAGCGAGGAGTGCGGGTCCTGGAAGACCATCTGGAGGTGCCTGCGCAGCGGGCGCAGGGCGCCCTGGGAGAGCCGGCTGATGTCCTTGCCCTCGAACTCGACGGTGCCGGAGGTCGGTTCCAGCAGCCGGACCAGCATCCGGCCGGTGGTCGACTTGCCGCAGCCCGACTCCCCCACGAGGCCCAGGGTCTGGCCCGCGTCGAGGTCGAAGGAGACCCCGTCGACGGCGCGCACGGGCGCCCCCCGGCGTCCGGTCACGGTCCGCTTGCCGGGGAAGGCCATCGTGAGGTCGCGCACGCGCAGCAGCGGACCGGTGCCCGCGTTCCGGGCGGCGGGGACCGGGGCGGGCGTGGCGGCGGTCTTGTCCACGGTGCTCATCGGGTCACCTCCCGGACGGCGCCCGCGAAGTGGCAGGCGGCGGTGCGCGCGCCGTCGCTCTCGCCGTACGGCGACAGCTCGGGCCGCACGCTCGCGCAGCGTTCCCGCTCCTCGTCGCGGGCCGCGGCGGCCACCGGGCAGCGCGGGGCGAAGGCGCACCCCGGGGTCGGGGCCAGCAGGGACGGCGGGGAGCCGGGGATGACCCTCAGCGGTTCCTCGTCGCTGTCGTCCAGCCGGGGCAGCGAGTCGAGCAGCCCGCGGGTGTACGGGTGCGCCGGGTCCGCGAACAGCGCGTCGACGGGGGCCTGTTCGGCGGCCCGGCCGCCGTACATCACCAGGACCTCGTGGGCCACCCTGGCCACCACCCCCAGATCGTGGGTGATCATGACGACGCCGAGGCCGCGCTCCTGCTGGAGCCGGGCGATCAGCTCCAGGATCTGCGCCTGCACGGTGACGTCGAGGGCGGTGGTGGGCTCGTCGGCGATGAGCAGTTCGGGCTCGCAGGCGAGCGCCATCGCGATCATCGCGCGCTGGCGCATACCGCCGGAGAACTGGTGCGGGTACTCCCCCGCCCGGCGGGCGGGCTCGGGGATGCCGACCTCGCCGAGCATGTCGACGGCCCGCCTCTTGGCGGCGGCCCGCCCGGCCCTGAAGTGGACCCGGAAGTGCTCGGCGATCTGCTCGCCGACCGTGTAGTAGGGGTGCAGGCTGGACAGCGGGTCCTGGAAGATCATGGCCATCTTGCGGCCGCGCAGCTTGGACAGCTGCTTCTCGGACAGGGTGGTCAGCTCCTGGCCGGCCAGCGCGACGGACCCGCCGATCTCGGCGCCCCGGTGCAGGCCCATGACGGCGAGCGAGGTGACGGACTTGCCCGAGCCCGACTCTCCGACGATGCCGAGGGTGCGGCCGGCCTCGACGGTGAAGCCGAGGGAGTCCACGGCCCGGACCGAGCCCCGCGGTGTGGTGAACGTGACGCGCAGGTCGCGCACTTCGAGGAGCGGCGCCGCTTGGGCCGGGGCCCCTTGGGCCGGGGCCCCGGGGGGCGGCTGGGGAACGGGGGTCATCAGTACCTCACCCTCGGGTCGATGACGGCGTACAGGAGGTCGACGGCGAGGTTCGCGACGACGATGAAGAAGGCGGCCAGCAGGGTGACCCCGAGGACCACGGGCTGGTCCGAGCTGACCAGGGCCCCGTAGAACAGCCGCCCGATGCCCGGGAGTCCGAAGATGGACTCGGTGATGACGGCTCCGGCGAGCAGGCTGCCGAGGTCCATGCCGAAGATGGTGAGGATCGGGGTCATCCCGGAGCGCAGTCCGTGCTTGACGACGACGGTGCGCTCGGGCATCCCCTTGGCGCGGGCGGTGCGGATGTACGGCTCGGCCATCGCCTCGATCATCGAACCGCGGCTCTGCCGGGCGTACATGGCGGCGTAGAGCAGGGCCAGCGCCGTCCACGGGAGCAACAGGTTGCTCGCCCAGCCGAGCGGGTTGTCGGTGAAGGCCTGGTAGGTGGGGTAGGGCAGGATCCCGGCGACGCGGATGACCCCGTAGATGAGCATCACGGAGGTGAAGTAGACGGGCAGGGAGGCGGCGGCGACCGCGCCGACCATCAGCACCTTGTCGGTGGCGGTGTCCTTGCGCAGGGCGGCGGTGACGCCCGCGCCGAGGCCGAGGACCAGCCAGAGGGCGGCGGCGCCGACGGCGAGGGAGGCGGAGACCGGGAGGCGGTCCATCAGGAGGTCCCACACGGGCAGGGAGTTCTCGTACGAGTAGCCCAAGCACGGGAAGTCGCACTGGACGGCGTACTGGCCGGTGCCCAGGGTGCGCCCGGTGAAGATGCCGGTGAGGAAGTCGAGGAACTGGCGCCACACGGGCTGGTCGAGGCCGAGGTACGCGCGCACGTCGGCCAGTCGCTCCGCGCTGCAGGTCTTTCCGCAGGCGGAGGCGGCCGGGTCGGAGGGGAGCACGTAGAAGATGAGGAAGGTGACGGCGGCGATGGCGAGCAGGACGCCCGCGAGGGCGAGCAGCCGGCGTGCGAGGTAGAGGATCACGTCCGCCCGCCCCTCGGGTCGAGGATGTCGCGCAGGGCGTCGCCGAGCAGGGTGAAGGCGAGCACCGCGAGGAAGAGGAAGAGGCTCGGGATGACGAAGTACATGGGGTCGGTCTCGTAGAAGGCCACGGACTCGGCGATCATCTGGCCCCAGGAGGGGGTGGGCGGGCGCACGCCGACGCCGAGGTAGCTGAGGGCGGCCTCGGTGCTGATCATCCCGGGGATGAGCAGGGTGGTGTAGGCGATGACGGGGCCCGAGACGCCCGGGAGGATCTCGCGGGTCAGGATCCGCCAGGCGCTCGCCCCGCCGACGCGGGCGGCGTCCACGTACTCGCGGTGTTTGAGGGAGAAGGTCTGGCCGCGCACGACGCGGGCGACGCCGGGCCAGCCGAAGACGCCGATGACGGCGGTCATGAGGACGATGCGGTTGACGTCCTTGGCCACGGACAGCATCGCGATCATGAAGATGAGGCTGGGGAAGGACATGGTGAGGTCCATCAGGCGGGACAGGACGGCGTCGGTGCGGCCGCCGAAGTAGCCGGCGGCGATCCCGGCCGCGGTGCCGGCCACCACGACGATGGCGGTGGCGGCGAAGGCGATGAGGAGCGAGACCTGGGCGCCGTGGACGACGCGGGCGAACAGATCGCGGCCGGTGACGGGTTCGACGCCGAGCCAGTGCTCGGGGCTGATCCCGCCGAAGGAGCCCAGGGGCTGGCCCCCGAGGTAGGGGTCGATGGCGGACTTGTCGAACTCGTCCGGGGACCAGCCGCCGAGTGCGCCCAGCCAGGGGGCGGTGGCGGCCATCAGGACGAAGAGCAGGACGACGCAGAGGCTGATGCGGACGGCGGGGCGGCGGCGGAGTTCCCGCCGGGCGAGCTGCCAGGGGCTGCTGCCCGGGGGGACCGGGGCGGCCGCCGCCGCGTCCGTGGACGTGGCGGCGGTCATGGTCAGCCCTGGCTCTGGCTCTTGGCGGGGTCCTTGAGGCCGATGGTGGCGTAGTCGAGCTGGCCGACCCAGACGGGGTGGCCGTAGGCCCCGGCGATGTTGGTGCCGACGAGCAGCGGCTTGCGCTCCAGCAGGACGGGGACGGCCGGGGACTTCTTCATGATCTCGGCGTCGAGGTCGATCCAGGCCTGGTTGGCCTGCTTGGCGTCGGCCATGGCGTTGATCTCGTCGATCCGCTTGATCGTCGCGTCGTCCTTGAACTGCGAGTAGTTGCCCGAGTTGCCCTTGACCTTGATGGTGCGGCCGTCGAAGACGAAGGGCAGGAAGGTGGACCCGGAGGGGTAGTCGGGGCACCAGCCGCTGAGCACGAGGTCGGGCGCGGTGGTGGTGTCGCCGATGACGTCGTAGTACGCGCCCGGGTCGACGGTGTCGATGACGATCTCGACGCCCGCGCGGGCCAGGCCCTGCTGGACGGCCTCCGCCTTGCCCTTGTCGCCGGTGGAGACGGCGAGGGAGACCTTCAGGGTCTCCTTGCCGGCGGCCTTCAGGAGCTCCTTGGCCTTGGCCGGGTCGCCGGCCGGGGGAACCTTGAGGGTGTCGGCCTGCTTGCCGCCGGAGAGGGCCGGGGGCAAGTAGGCGGTGGCGATCTCGTTGAGGGCCGGGCCGCCGCCGGCGGTGACCACGGCCTCCTTGTCGAGGGCGTACTGCATGGCCTCGCGGACCTTGGGGTCGTCGAAGGGGGCGCGGGAGTTGTTCATCTGGAGCATCTCGGTACAGCCCTGCGACTCGGCCAGCAGCCGGGACTTGACCTCCGGCTTGGGCAGCACCTTGGGGGCGCTCTCGGGCCGCATGTCGGACCACTGGACGGCGGAGGCGTCGGCGCCCTCGCCGGCGATGATCCGGTCGTCGATCTGGCCGCCCTTGAGGCCCATCACGACGACGAACTTGTCCGGGTAGGCCTTGCGGACGGTGTCGGTCTTGGCGTCCCAGTGCTCGTTGCGGACCAGGACGAGCTTCTTGTCGCGGTCGTACGACTCGATCTTGTACGGGCCGGAGGAGAACGGGCGGGCGTCGTACTGCGTGCCCTTCTCCTGGGCCTCGGGGACCGGAGCGAAGGTCGGCAGGGTCGCGGTCGCGGAGAACTCGGCGACGGGCCGCTTCAGTTCGAAGACGATCGTGCGGTCGTCGGGGGTCTTGACGGAGTCGAGGTGCTTGCCCTGGAGCGGGCCCTTGTAGCCCTCGGTGCCGGCCAGGTACTGGGCCGCGTAGTCGGGGCCGCCGGTGAGGTCGGGGGCGAAGGAGCGCTCGACGTTGTACTTGATGTCCTGCGCCTTGATGGGCGATCCGTCCTCGTACTTCACGCCCTCCTTCAGGGTGAAGGTCCAGGTGCGGCCGCCGTTGGAGGAGGTGCCGAGGTCGGTGGCGAGGTCGGGGACGAGCTCGCTGCCGCCCTTGCCGGGCTCGGCCTTGAAGGTGACGAGGGTGCGGTAGAGGAGGCGGGTGCCGAAGTCCATCGTCGGCATGACCCAGTTGCGGGCGGGGTCGAGGTGGGCGAAGTCCTGGTTGGACAGGACGGTGAGAGTGCCGCCCTTCACGGGGGTCCCGCCGAGGATCTTCCCGTCGTTGGCGGAGGCGGGGTTGGAGGCACCCGCCCCGGCGGAGCCCTTCTTGGGGTCGGAGCAGCCGGAGGCACCGAGTGCGAGTGCGGCCACCAGAGTGGTGGCGAGGGCGAGTTGGGTGCGCTTGGTCATGGTCACTCCAGTGAAGGGCCGCGCTCTATGATGTGACCGGTAACATAGTAATGTGAAATTGTACTGACAAGGGGTTGGAGCCGCCGTTATCCAGCCGTGTCCAAATCCGGCCGGGCGGTTGGCTGTTGGACCGCCCTCCTACACGCCCTCCTATGCGCCCTCCTATGCTGCCGCCATGGATCCGATACGGCTGACCGGGCTCGGCCACCTCCCGGCGGTACTGCAAGGACTCGCACGGAACACCGCGCTGCCCGGGGAACTGGCGGCGCGGATGCTGCCCTACGGCATGGCACCGCTCCGGCTGGCGCTCCGCAAGGGGTTCGCTCCCGGCCCCGAGCTGTGCGAGGCGTTCCTTGCCTGCGGCGCGGCCGAGGCGCTCGCGCACGCCGAGGTGCTGCCGCCGGAGTTCGCCGCGCGGCTGGCGGCAGATCCGGACCCGGAGGTGCGGGCGGTGCGTGCGGGCCAGGAGCACGTTTCCGCCGGGCGGCAGGCCGTGTTCGCCGCCGACTCCGACGCGGCGGTACGGGCCGCCCTCGCGAAGCACCCGGACCTCCCGGCAGGGCTCCTCGCCGTGCTGGCCGCCGACGGGGACCCCGGGGTACGAACGGCGGTCGCCTCGCGCGGGGCTGAGCTGCCGGACGGGCTCCTGCGGGGGCTGCTGACGGACACCGACCCGAAGGTGCGGGCGGCCGCGTGCAAGCACCGGCCGCCCCGCGATCTGCACGCGGCGCTGCTGGCCGACCCGGTCACGCGCAGGGCCGTCGTACGCTTCCTCGACCTGGACGCGGACACGGCGGCCGCCCTGGCCGCCGACCCCGACGAGGACGTGCGCGCGGAGCTGGCCGTCCACCCGGCACTGCCGTCACGGGTACGGAACGCTCTGGCCCGGGACGTGAGCCCCCACGTGCGGGGAAGGGTCTTCGTCCGCGCGGACACCCCGGCGGAGCTCCGGGACGAGATCCACGCCTGGCTGACCGCCGGAGCCGGGCGGGCGGAGGACTGGGCGAACGCGGAGGAGGACGACGTCTTCTGCGAGATCGCCCT
Organism: Streptomyces sp. ICC4; assembly: GCF_003287915.1. NCBI lineage: Bacteria > Bacillati > Actinomycetota > Actinomycetes > Kitasatosporales > Streptomycetaceae > Streptomyces > Streptomyces sp. ICC4. Next base: position 3,611,874 of record NZ_CP030286.1, read on the forward strand.
CGTCTTCCTGGAGGCGGACTCCTACCCCTGGATCGAGGCCGACCCCGTCCCGTACGCCGCCTCCCCCCACCCCGGGCTGCGGCGCGCGGCGGCCCGCAGCGAGTTGCTGCCGGCCGGGCTGGTGCGCGGGATGCTCGGCGACGAGGATCCTGCGATCCGCACGATCGCCCTGGAGCGGACGCCCGGCGTCGATCTCGCCACCGCCGAGGACCTCGAACGGCGCCACGTCCCGTCGAAGTTCCGGTGCCGGCCCGCGGACTACTTCCCGTTCCCGCCCGAGGCGCTCCGCCGGTTCGCCTCCGACCCCGACGCCCGCATGCGCGTACTCGCGCTGCGTGACCCCGACTTGCCCGCCGCGCTGCTGGAGCGGCTGGCGGCGGACGAGGACGACACCGTCCGGCGGGCCGTCGCCGAGGATTCCCGGACGGCGCCGGGCACGCTGCTGCGCCTGCTCGGCGACGACTCGGAGTCCGTCGCCGTGTCCGCCGCCACCTCTCCCGACCTGCCGGTGGAGGCCATGCGCGCGGTGCTCGACCTGGTCGCCCGTGACGACGCCGCCGAGCGCGGGAGCGCCGTTCTGCTGTGCGGGCCGTCCGCGTCGGGCCGGGACGCCCGCGCGCGGGATCTCGCGGGCCGCGGCTACTTCCGGTTGTCCCTGGACGAGGACGTCCGAGACCGGCTGGCGGGCGAGCCGGTCGCGGAGGGCACGGACGAGCACGACCGGCTGCGGGCGGACGTGCAGCGGGAGTTGTGGTGCGAGCTGGAGCAGCTCCTGGAGGACCGGGAACCGGTCGTGGTCGACCACGGTGTCCTGAGCGGGACCACCGGGGAGCGCTACCGGGCCCTGTTCGAGAGCCACGGTTACCGCTGCGAGGTCGTCCACATCGAGGCGGACGCGACCCCGCAGGGGTGACCCGGGCCGGCCGGTGGCCGGGGCCGGGGCTACCCGGGCCGTTCCTAGTGCTGTGGCCGGGAAGGTTTGCCGGGTCGCGGTGTCCGGTGCGGTGCATCTCCCCCAGCTACCGCCGGGAGGGGCCCCCGGGCGGAGGACCACGCCTCGTACTGGACGTACCGGTGTGGTCCGACAACGCGGCGAGGTGCCGTGCCGGGCGCCGGGCCCCGGTGAACCCTTCCGGTCACAGCACTAGAGGCCCGAGCCCAGGCCGCCCGGGATGCGGCCCACCGGTTCGTCGCGGCCCTGGGCCCACAGCGAGCGGACGTGGCCGAGGTGGCGGGTCATGCAGGCTTCGGCCGCCTCCGCGTCGCCGGTGAGCATCAGGTCGAGGAGCTCGATGTGCTCCTCGGCCGAGGAGACCAGCTTCCCGGCCTCGTCCAGGCCCGTCAGGCCGTACAGCCGGGAGCGCTTGCGCAGGTCGCCGACCGTTTCGACCAGGCGGTCGTTGCCCGAGAGGGCCAGCAGGCTCAGATGGAAGCGGCGGTCGGCCTCCAGGTACCCGATGAGGTTGTGCTCGCGGGCGCTGGTGACGATCTCCTCGGCGACGGGGCGCAGCGCCTCCAGCTGCTCCGGCGTCGCGATCTTGGTGATCCGGCCGATGGTCGGGACCTCGATCATCGTGCGCAGTTCGGTGTACTGGTCCAGATCGCGCTCGCTGACCTCCGTGATCCGGAAGCCCTTGTTGCGGACGGGCTCGACCAGGCCTTCACGGGCCAGGTCGAGCATGGCCTCGCGCACCGGGGTGGCCGAGACGCCGAGTTCGGCCGCGAGGCCGGGGGCGGAGTAGACGCTCCCCGGGCGCAGCTCACCCGCTATCAGGGCTGCCCGGAGCGCATGGCCGACCTGGTCGCGGAGCCGTTCCTGAGCCTTGATGAGGCTGTGCTGCTTCAGGTCACCCATTGCATTTCCTCCGAGACCGCTCACACCACTGGCGTGCGGAGGAACAGCGTACAATGTCACGTTGCGCTTGCTCCTCAGTGGACACCGCTCCCGGCGGCCTCGAACAGTGCGACCGCCACAGCGAGATCTTCCCAGGCCATGCCCACACTCTTGAAGAGCTGGGGACAACTTGCCGTCCCCGCCCCCGGCATCCGGCCGGCCACCAGATCCGCCAGGGTGCCGCTGATGTGGCCGGCGCCGATAGCCCCTTCCGCCTCCGGCACCAGCAGGTCGCCCGCCTCGCGCAGCGCCGCCGCACGCGACTCCACGTACACGGCCGCCCGCCGCACCAGCGCCGTGTCGACCTCGCGGGCGTCCGGCTCGTGCGAGCCGACCGCGACCACGGTGGCGCCCGGCGCGATCAGCCGCCCGTCGAAGAGCGGTTCGCGGGAGGTGGTGCAGCAGACCACCAGGTCGGCGTCCGCGACTTCGGCCGCCACGCCCGGCCGGGCCGGGACCCCCAGACCCCGCGCGTGCTCCGCCAGCTTCCGCGCGCCCGCCGGGTCCCGGGCCACGACCACCACCTCCGCCAACTGCCGCAGCGCCAGCACCGCTTCGAGGTGACCGTACGCCTGCGGCCCCGACCCGAAGAGCAGCATCCGCAGCGGCCGCCCGGCCGGGAGCAGGTGGCGCAGCGCCAGCGCCGAGACCGCCGGGGTGCGCAGGGTGGTCAGCGCCGCCCCGTCGAGCAGGGCGAGGGGGCGCAGCGTGGGCCCGTCCAGGAGGAGGTAGGACCCGGTGATCCTGGGCAGGCCGAGCCCTGGGTTCCCCGGTGCCACTCCGGCGATCTTCACGCCCGCGTAGGCACCGGTGGCGGCCGGCATCAGCAGCAGCTCCCCGCCGCCCGGCACGGGCAGGGCGCTGCGCGGCGGGCAGGTCTCCGGGTCCAGCCCGGCCAGCAGGACGCCGGCCAGCGCGTCGGCGGCGGCGGCCGGGGTGAGCAGGCCGGCCGTCTCGGCGGCCGACAGCTGGGGGATCACAGGAGGAAGCCGGTGCCGAGCGCGTCGCGCGGGTCGACGGTGAAGAAGTGCTCGCCCGTGCGGTACGCCGTGCCGGTGACCTCCGTGACCAGGCCGTCCGCCGTGCGCGCGGCGGCGCGGCCGGTGAACACCGTGCCCACGACCGACTCGTGGAGCAGGTCCTCGCCCTCCCCCAGCCGCCCGTCCTCGGCCAGCAGGGCGAGCCGCGCCGAGGTGCCGGAGCCGCAGGGCGAGCGGTCGACCTGCCCGTCGGCGAAGACGGTGACGTTGCGCTGGTGCGGCCCGAAGGGGGTGTCGGGCAGCTCCTCGTACAGGATCACCCCGTAGACCCCGGAGAGCAGCGGCCCGCCCGGGTGCCAGGTCCCGGGGTGGGTGGCCAGGGCCGCCCGGATCTCCTGCCCGGCCCGCACGAGCGAGGGCAGCGCGGCCGGGCTCACCTCCAGGCCGAGGTCCCGCGCGGCGACGGAGGCGTAACAGGCCCCGGCGTGCGCGATGTCGGCCTCGGCCATGCCCAGGGTGGTGGCGACGGGCACCTTGCGGGCGCTGGTGCGCGCCGCGACGTTGCGGAAGGTGACCCCGGTGGTGCGGCCGGCCGCGCGGTGCACGGTCGCGCAGACCCGCCCCGAGGGCACGTCGATCCGTACCTGGACGTCCCCGTCGTCGGGGGCGGCGACCCGGCCGGTGTCCACGGCCCAGGCGCCGAGCGCCATGGTGCCGTGGCCGCAGGCGGTGGAGTAGCCGTCCTTGTGCCAGAACAGCACCCCGAAGTGGGCCCCGTCGTCATCGGGCGGCACCACGAAGCCCCCGTACATCCCCGCGTGCCCGCGCGGCTCCTGCACCAGGAGCCGGCGTACGTCGTCCAGGGCGCTCCGGCGCGGCGCCGTGCCGGATCCGCCCGGTCCGATGGCGGTGGCGCACCGCTCGGCGACCGTGTCCCCGGGCACGGGCGGCAGGCCGGCCGCGCGGGTGTCGACGATGCGGAAGGGCTCCCCGGCGGCGTGGTAGTCCTCGGTCCGAACGGTGGTGGTCACAACAGGAACCCTCCCGGGAAGGGGTCGGACGGGTCGAGGAAGTACTGGGCGGTGCCGGTGATCCAGGCCCGCCCGGTGACGGTCGGCACGACGGCCGGCAGTCCGCCCACCGTGGTCTCGCCGACCAGCCGGCCGGTGAACTCGGTGCCGATGAAGGACTCGTTGGCGAAGTCCGTGTCCAGCGCGAGCTGGCCCCGGGCGTGCAGCTGCGCCATGCGCGCGCTGGTCCCCGTACCGCAGGGCGAGCGGTCGAACCAGCCGGGATGGATGGCCATCGCGTGCCGGGAGCGGCGGGCGTCGGAGCCGGGGGCCGCGAGGTAGACGTGCTTGACCCCGGCGATGGAGGGGTTCTCGGGGTGGACGGGCCGGTCGGCGGAGGCGTTGACCGCCTCCATGACGGCCAGTCCGGCGGCGAGCAGCTCGTCCCCGCGCTCCCGGTCGAAGGGCAGGCCCAGGGCGTCGAGTTCGACGAAGGCGTAGAAGTTCCCGCCGTAGGCGAGGTCGTAGGTGACCGTGCCGTAGCCGGGGACGTCGGCCTTGAGGTCGAGCCCGACGCTGAAGGACGGGACGTTGGTGAGGGTGACGGCGGTGGCCGCCCCGTCCTCGACGCGGACGTCCACGCTCACCAGGCCCGCCGGGGTGTCGAGCCGGACGGTGGTGACCGGCTCGACGACGGGCACCATGCCGGTCTCGACCAGGACGGTGGCGACGCCGATGGTGCCGTGCCCGCACATCGGGAGCAGGCCCGACACCTCGATGTAGAGGACCCCGAAGTCGGCGTCGGGGCGGGTCGGGGGCTGCAGGATGGCGCCGCTCATGGCGGAGTGGCCGCGCGGCTCGTACATGAGCAGGGTCCGGATGTGGTCCAGGTGCTCGATGAAGTGGAGCCGTTTGGCGGCCATGGTGGCGCCGGGGATCACCCCGACCCCTCCGGTGATCACCCGGGTGGGCATGCCCTCGGTGTGCGAGTCCACCGCGTGGTAGATGTGGCGTGTGCGCATGGGGTCCCCCCTGGCTGGCGGTTCGGCGTGGTCAGTTGAGGCCCTCGGCGAGGGCCTTCTCGGTGGCGGCGCGGACGGCGGCCTCGATCTCGCCGGTCAGCGGGAAGCGGGGCGGGCGGGTGGCGCCGCCGGGGCGGCCGGCCAGGTCCATGGAGAGCTTGATGGCCTGCACGAACTCGGTCTTGGAGTCCCAGCGCAGCAGCGAGTGGAGGGACTTGTAGAGCGGCAGGGCCGTGGTGAGGTCTCCGGCGACGGCGGCCCGGTAGAGGGTGGCGCAGGACTGCGGGAGGGCGTTGGGGTAGCCGGCGATCCAGCCGACGGCGCCGGCCAGGGCGAGTTCGAGCAGGACGTCGTCGGCGCCGATGAGCAGGTCCAGGCCCGGGGCGAGTTCGGCGATCTCGTAGGCGCGCCGCACGTCGCCGCTGAACTCCTTGACGGCGACGACGGAGCCGTCGGCGTGGAGCCGGGCGAGCAGGGACGGGACGAGGTCCACCTTGGTGTCTATGGGGTTGTTGTACGCGACGACGGGCAGCCCGGCGCGGGCGACCTCGGCGTAGTGGGCGCGCACGGTGTCCTCGTTGGCCCGGAAGGCGTTGGGGGGCAGCAGCAGGACGGATCCGGCGCCGGCCTCGGCGGCCTGGTCGGCCCAGCGGCGGGATTCGGCGCTGCCGTAGGCGGCGACGCCGGGCATGACGCGGGCGCCGTCGCCGGCGGCCTCGACGGCGGTGCGCACGACGCGGGCGCGCTCCTCGTCGGTCAGGGTCTGGTACTCGCCGAGGGAGCCGTTGGGGACGACGCCGTCGCAGCCGTTCGCGATCAGCCAGGCCACGTGCTCGGCGTACGCGTCGTAGTCGACGCTCAGGTCTTCCCGCAGGGGTAGCGCGGTGGCGACCATGATGCCGTGCCAGGGGCGGGTACGGGTGTCGGTACCGGCGGGCGCGGGGGTGTGCGCGTGGTTCATGAGTGAGCTCTCCCTAGAGTGGTGTGTGACATTTTACTAGTGGGTACAAGGTGGCCACAAGACTCGCGGCACACCCGAATCAGTGGTCCGCGGGAGGAAGTTCCGCGAGGTGGCCCAGCGGGACCGGGCAGGACAGCGGTCTGCGGTCGGGCGCGGGGTCGTGTCCGGCCAGGGCCGCGACGGCCGGACCGCACATCCGGCCCTGGCACCAGCCCATCCCGGCCCGGGTGAGCAGTTTGACCGTACGAGCGTCCCGCGCCCCCAGGTCCCGCACGGCCTCCCGGATCCGGCCGGCCGGGACCTCCTCGCAGCGGCACACGTCGGTGTCCTCGCGCAGCCAGCCGGTCCAGCCGGGCCCCGGGCGGTGGGCGGCGGCCATCGCGGCGGCGAAGGCGCGCAGCCTCGTACGGGTCCGGGCGAGCCGGGCCGGGACGGGTCGGCCGGCGAGGGCGTGGGCGGCGATCTCCCCTTCGGCCAGGGCCAGTTGGGCGCCGCCGACGCCGCCGGTCTCCCCGGCGGACCAGATCCCGGGGACGGAGGTGCGGCCGTCGGGGTCGAGCTCCAGGGCGACGGCCCCGTCGGGGCCGGTGGCCGTGGCGCAGCCCAGTCCGGTCGCCAGTTCCAGCTGGGGCACGAGCCCGTGGCCCACCGCGAGGGCGTCGCACGGGATGCGGCGGCCCGTGCCGGGCACCGGGCGCCAGTCGCGGTCGAGGCGGGCCACGGTGACGGCCTCGACGCGGCCGGTGCCGTGGGCCTCGGTGACGGCGTGCCGGGTCAGGAAGCGGATGCCGTGGCGGAGCAGGGCGCTGCCGTACGTGGCCGCCTCGGCGAGCTTGGCGGGGTTGCGCAGCAGGACCGGGGTGTGGGCGGCGTAGCCGGTGTAGGCGGCGGCTTCGACCACGGCGGGCACGCGGGCCCCGGCGGCGCCGAGCGAGCCGGCCACGGCGAGCAGCAGGGGCCCGCTCCCGGCGACGACGACGCGCTTGCCCGGGAGCACGAGCCCGCTCTTGAGCATGGCCTGGGCCCCGCCGGCTCCGACGACCCCGGGGAGGGTCCAGCCGGGGAAGGGCAGTTGGCGCTCGTACGCGCCGGTGGCGAGCAGGACGGCGCGGGCCCGCACCCGCGCGGGGCCCTCCTCCGGTCCGGCGACGGCGTGCAGGATCCACCCGGGGGCCGCCGCCCCGTCGGGGACGACGGTCCAGACGTGGTGGAAGGGGAGGTGGGTGATCCGCCCGGCCGCCTCGTGGGCGCGCAGGGCGGCTTCGCGCGGGGCGAAGGCGCTCCAGCCGTGGTGCAGGGCTTCGGGGCGGGCCGCGCCGAGGGCGGGCGCCGGGTGGCGGTAGTACTGCCCGCCGGGGCGTTCCCCCGCGTCCAGGAGGGTGACGCGCAGCCCGAGTCCGGCGGCCGTGACGGCGGCGGCGAGGCCGGCGGGGCCGGCGCCGACGACGGCGAGGTCGCACGGCCCGCCGTCCGCCCCGGCGGGGGCGGTGCCGGTGCCGGGTCCGGAGTCGGGTCCGGTGTCGGCGCGGCGCGCGTCGCGGTCAGACGGCGAGGTCGCCATGGCCCGTTCCTTCCTGAGTGGTGACGCGGTCCCCGGGCCGGGCGGGCACCAGGCACGCCCGCTGGTTCGGGCGGCCGTTGACGGTGACGAGGCAGTCGTAGCAGCTCCCGATCCCGCAGAACGCTCCGCGCGGGGCGCCGGTCTCCCGGGTGGTCCGCCAGGCGAGGATGCCGGCGGACCAGAGGACGGCGGCGATGCTCTGACCGGCCTGCGCGGACAGCTCGCGGCCGTCGAAGCGGAGGCTCCACGTTGCCGTGGGGGTGCCGCCGACCAGGTCGCGGGGCGACCTTCGCCGGCCCCTCGTCGCTTCGCTCATCGCTTCCGTTCTCCTCGGTGCTCGGTTGCTCGGTTCCCCGGGCTCTGCCCGGACCCGTCCTGAGGCTCCGCCCCGGACCCCGCGCCTCAAACGCCGGCGGGGCTGAGTTTGCCCGGCCCGGAATCGCCCGGGTCGAAGCGGGACGGGGCGAAGGGGGTCGGGTCCAGCGGCGGGGCCGTGGCCGTCAGGGCCGCCGTGATCAGGGAGCCCGTGGCCGGGGCCAGGCCGATGCCCGCCCCCTCGTGGCCGCACGCGTGCAGCAGCCCCGGCACCCGGGGGTCCTGGCCGATCGCCGGGAGGTGGTCCGGCAGGTACGGGCGGAAGCCGTGGTAGGTGCGGAGCACCTTGACGGACGACAGCACCGGGAACAGCGCCGCCGCCTGCGCCGCGAGCCGCCGCAGCGCTTCCGTCGACAGCGAGCGGTCGAAGCCGACCCGCTCGCGCGTCGCCCCGATCAGCACCGGGCCCGCCGGGGTGCCTTCGACGACCGCCGATGACTGCAGCGCCGCCGATCCGCTCGCCACGTCCGCGATGTAGTCCGCCGCGTAGACCTTGTGCCGCACCACCCTCGGCAGCGGCTCCGTGACCAGGACGAACCCCCGGCGCGGCAGCACCGGCAGCGAGGCTCCCGCCAGGGCGGCCACCGCGCCGCCCCAGGTCCCGGCGGCGTTGACCACCGCCGGGGCCAAGAGGTCCCGGCGGGCCGTGCGGACGCCCCGGACCGATCCCGAGGGGTCGAGCAGCAGGTCCGTCACCTCCTCGCCGAGGTACGTCCGCGCCCCCGAGGCCGCCAGCAGCCGGGCCGCCGCCTGGGCCGGCTGGACCTGCGCGTCCTGCGGGTAGTGGAAGCCGCCCGCCAGGCCCGGGGCCAGGTGGGGTTCCAGCTCGCGCAGTTCCTCCGGCCCGACCTCCACCGCGTCGACCCCGGCGGCGCGCTGGCCTTGCGCGAAGCCCCGCAGCCCCTTCACCGTGTCCCCGTCGGCCGCGACGACCAGACCGCCCTTGGCCTCGTACTCGATCTCCTCGGGGAGCTCGGGCGCCAGTTCGCGCCACAGGCGTGCCGACAGCAGGGCGAGGTCCAGCTCCGGGCCCGCCTCCTTGTCGGAGACGAGCAGGTTGCCCTCGCCGGCGCCGGTCGTACCGCCCGCGACCGGGCCGCGGTCGACGACGGCCACGTGCAGTCCGGCGCGCGCCGCGTAGTACGCGCACGCGGCGCCGACGACGCCCGCGCCGATGATCACGACGTCCGGGGAGGTTCTCTTGGGCACGGCAGTAATATGTCACATTCTTTATCGAGGGAACAGGGAGTGGAACGGGCCGGCCCCCGCCGGGACCGGCCCGGACCGGTCAGCTGCGCAGCGGGCCCTCGCAGGAGTAACTCGAGGTGCCCGCGACGTGGTTGGTCCAGATCTCCACGGGCCCGAAGGAGCAGTTCATGTCGGCCAGGTTGTTCGAGGCCGCGCCCGCCCGGTCGAGGAGGAAGTAGTCGACCGTCTCGGACATGTCCTTGAAGTTCTGGTCGTCGCTGCGCCACTTCGTCAGGTTCGCGGTGATCTTGCCCGTACAGGTGAACCGGCGCTTGCCGGGGTCGCCGTTCTCCACGCAGTCCGGATTGCTGTACGTGGCCGTCGCGAAGGCCGACTTCACGTCCGCGAGCGCCGCGTCGCGCAGCAGGCCGTTCGGGGTGAAGGAGGTGTTCGGCACGTACAGCTGGTCCAGCTTGGCGATCTGGGCGTCGAGGAAGCGGTCGTAGTCGCGCTGGAGGTAGGAGTCCTGGCCCAGCCGGGTGCGCCAGGCGTCGTAGCCCGCCGGGTCGTCTGCGCGCAGGAGGCCGTACATCTCCTTGAGCACCGAGGGGTGCTCGGTCCACAGGAACTCGAAGAAGGTGCCGGCGTAGTTGTAGAAGCGGAAGCCGTCGCCGTCGTAGGTGGCGTGCAGCAGCTGGTCCACCGTCATGCGCGGGCCGCCGCCGGCCGTGTCGTTGACGATGCCCCGGACCAGGGACTTCCGCACGGCGATGCCGTTGTCGCGGGTCGCGCCGTCGAAGAACTCGGCGGTGCCCTCGTCCATGGCGGTCGTGCGGTCGTTCTGGTACCAGGGGCCCTGGCCGAAGGAGCCGGGGACGGCGAAGCGGCCGTTGAGGTAGTGCGTGTACTCGTGGCGGAAGAGCTCCTCGAGGGTGAGCGAGGAGTCCTGCGGGACGCGGCGCTGGTAGGTGTAGAAGGTGGCGCCGTTCTCGATGTAGATGCCGCCGTTGTTGGTGCCGTAGCCGGTCAGGACCGGGTGGTAGCCCACGTAGTCGGCGCGCGAGGCGTAGAGCACGATGTTCAGCGTGGCGTTGGCGTCTCCGGCGAGCGGCTGTTCGGTGCCCAGCACGCGGTGGAACTGCGTCTTGACCTGCTTGCTCGCGTAGTAGAGCTGGTCGACGGTGGCCCGGTCGAGGCCGGTGCGGACCTTGATGGCGCCGTTGTCGTACGTGAAGGTGTTCGGGAAGAGCTGCCTCTCGATGTCCTCCTTGCACACCCCGTACGGCTTGCACGCCTGGTAGTAGTTGAGCCAGGAGACGACCTTCGCCCACTGCTCGCTGCCGTCGCCGAAGGTGGACCTGACCGGGCCCAGCAGCGCGCCGAGGTCGGCGGTGATCGCGTCCCGCAGGCTCGGGATCTGGCCGAAGCGGCCGTACTCGGCCAGCGCGTCGCGCGCCACCCAGGCGTTGGTGGCGCCCTTGAGGTGGGCGTACGTCGCGAAGTTCTTGAAGACGGCGCGGTACGCGGGGTCGCCGGCCGCGGCCGCCCGGAAGGCGGCGTCCTGGTTGTTGACGCCGAGGTAGTTGACGGAGAGGGCGGCGAGCGCCGCGCCCGCCCAGGCGGTGTCCAGGTGCGTCGCGGGGTGCGACGGGTCCATGGTGGCCAGGACCTTCGTGATCAGGCCGAGCTGGTGCTGGCGCAGGCCGGGGGCGCTGGCGGCGTACAGGGCCTCGCGCAGGGTGCGGGCGTTGGAGGCGGTGGCGTCGAAGGTGCGGGCGGCGGAGCCGAAGTCGGCGACGGCCCGACGCATCGCGTCCACGGTCGGGGCGTCGGTGACGTCGATCTCGGTGCGGGAGAAGTCGTGGTAGGCCACCGCGTGCAGGTAGGTGAACATCTCCTCCAGGTGCGAGGAGTTACGGCCGTCGTGGGCGGCGGCGAGGGTGGATATGCGGCGCGAGACGGCCTGGACGTGGGCGTCGGACATGACGGGGGCCAGGCGCGCGTCCCACGTCCATATGAGGCCCGAGAGGCAGCCGCCCGAGCCTGCGGTGACGGCCGGGTCGGCGAGGAAGTCGGCGAACTGCTCGGGAGAGAGGTTCGTGATCCCGTCGAGGGTGCAGGGGACGCCCGAGGCGAGTCCCTGGGCGGCGGCGGCGAGCTTGCCGCTCTTCGCGGTGCTCGCGGCGGCGGGCTTGGTCACGGGGCCCGGGACCTGCCCGTCGGTGACGGCCTGGCCGCCGGGGGCCGGAGCGGGGGCCGGGTCCGTCTTCGGCGCGTCGGCGAGGTGGTCGACCTCGTCGAAGGGGTTGGCGCCCTGGGCTCCCGCGGCGAAGGTGTCGGGCGCGGTGGCGCCCGGGGCCTGCGCCGCGGCGCCCGCGGCCTTCGCGCCGGCGCCGGTCTCGGCGGCCTGGGTCACGGCCTGGCCGGCGGTGGCGAGGAGGGTGACCGCGACGGCGGCGGAGAGGAGCGACGTACGCACGGCTCTGTGCTGGAACACCAAGAACTCCTGCTGGGAGGGGAGGTGGGGGAAGTGGTGCGCGAACTGCCCTGCTTCACGCGGCGTTTGACGGGGATTAACGAACCGCTGTGTGACCTGTAACATAGTAATGTGAAATTGCACTGACAAGACCCGTGCGCCCACCAGTTCGCATCTTCTTGAGGGAGCTCCCGTGACCGACCCCCACTCCCGCCCCACCACCGGGCTCAACATCGGCAGCCATGACCTGCCGGTATCACCCGAGTTGTCCCGCTTCATGGCGTCCGACTGGGCCGCCTCGCCCCTCCCGGAGACCGACCGCGTCCCCGCGCACGCGCTCACCCCGGCCCGCCGCGCCCGCCTCTCGGCCCGCTTCCCCGGCGAGCGCCTGATCGTCCGGGCCGGTGAACTGCGGGCCCGCACCCACGACTGCGACCACCGCTTCCGCCCGGACACCGCCTACGCCTGGCTGACCGGGCTCACCGGCGAGGACCAGGTGGGCCACGTCCTGGTCATGGAACCCTCGGGGCCGCACGGCCACGAGGCCGTCCTGTACCTGCGCCCCCGCTCCTCGCGCGGGGACGGCACCGAGGAGTTCTACCGGGACCGCCGCTACGGGGAGTTCTGGGTCGGCCGGCGCCCCGACCTCGCGGAGGCCGAGCGGCTCAGCGGCATCCGCTGCGCGCACCTGGACTCGCTCGGCTCCCCGTCGGGGCGCGAGGCCGCCACGGACGCGGACCTCGGCGCCGCGCTCTCCGAGCTGCGCCTGGTCAAGGACGCGTGGGAGGTGGGCCAGCTACAGCTGGCCGTCGACCACACCGTCACCGGCTTCGAGGACGTCGTACGGGACCTGCCGCGCGCGCTGGCGCACCCGCGCGGGGAGCGGTGGATCGAGGGGGTCTTCAACCGCCGCGCCCGGGCGGAGGGCAACGGCACCGGCTACGACACGATCGCGGCGTCGGGCGCGCACGCGTGCGTCCTGCACTGGATCCGCAACGACGGGCGGCTGCGCGGCGACGAGCTGCTCCTGCTGGACGCGGGCGTGGAGACCGACAGCCTCTACACGGCCGACATCACCCGCACCCTCCCGCTGTCGGGGCGGTTCTCACCGGTCCAGCGCCAGGTGTACGAACTGGTGCTGGCCGCGCAGGACGCGGGCATGGCGGCGCTGCGGCCGGGCGCCAGCTTCCGCGACTTCCACCGGGCCGGGATGCGCGTGATCGCCGAGGGGCTCGCGGAGTGGGGCGTGCTCAAGCACGCGGAGGGCGACCTGCACCGGCGCTACACCCTGTGCAGCAGCGGGCACATGCTGGGCCTGGACGTGCACGACTGCGCGCAGGCGCGGGCGGACGCCTACCTGGACGGGATCCTGGAGGAGGGCCAGGTGCTCACGGTGGAGCCGGGACTCTACCTCCAGCCCGACGACGAGACCCTGCCGCCGGAGCTGCGCGGCATCGGCGTGCGCATCGAGGACGACCTGGTCATCACGGCCGAGGGCGCCCGGCTGATGTCGGGCGCCCTGCCGCGGACGGTGGCGGGTATCGAGGAGTGGATGGGGAACCTGCTGGAGGGCTGAGCCTCCGGGTCGGGAACGGGGCGGGCCCCGGCGCGGTTCACGCGACCGGGCCTCGCGTCAGTCGTTCCAGTTGTTCCCGTTGCGACCGCCGTCACGCCAGTTGTTGTCGTTGTTCCAGTTGCCGTTGTCGTGGTTGTTCCAGTTGCCGTTGTCGTGGTTCCAACTGTCGTTGTCGTTCCAGTTGTCGTGGTTCCGGTTGCCGTTGTCGTGGTTCCAGTTGTTGTTGTCCCAGTTGCTGTTCCAGCTGTCGTGGTTCCAACTGTCGTTGTCCCAGCACCAGCTGGGGCGGTCGTACCCGCGCGAGGAGTCGCAGCAGTTTCGCCACCAGTCGTCCCCGCGCCAGTCGTTCGAACGCCAGTCGGAACACCGATATGTCTGCGGAAGACTCGAGGCAAAGGCACTGCTGACGGGCATCAGGCCGAGTGTGATCCCGGCGGCCCCCGCCACGGCTGCCGCAACGAACCCACGGCGCATAGTCATACACCTCCGAGAAGAAGGGTGGATTACTCCGCTTATGAGGCATTTCCACCCTCCACCCTCCCCTGCCCACTGTCAAAGGCACCCGTTCCCACCTGCGGAAAGACCTACGGAAGCACCGCCAGCCCGTCCAGCTCGACCAGCGCCTCCTCGTCCCACAGCCGGACCACCCCCACGACCGCCATCGCCGGGTACTCGCGCCCGGCCAACCGCCGCCAGATCCGGCCGAGTTCCGGCGCGCGGGCCCGGTAGTCCGCCACGTCCACCGCGTAGACGGTGACCCGCGCCAGATCGGCCGGCGAGCCGCCCGCCCCCGCCAGTGCCGCCAGCAGGTTCGCCAGCGCCCGCTCGAACTGGGCCGCCAGCGTCTCCCCCACCACCTTCCCCGCACCGTCGAGCGCCGTCTGCCCCGCCAGGAAGACCAGCCGGCCCCCGCTCGCGACCACTGCGTGCGAGAAGCCCGTGGCCGGGGACAGCTCCTCCGGGTTGATCCGCTCCAGGCTCACGCTTCCCGCACCTCCCGGTAGAGCTCCTTGGCGATGATCGTGCGCTGCACCTCGCTGGCCCCCTCGTAGATCCGCGGGGCCCGCACCTCCCGGTAGAGGTGTTCCAGCAGGTGGCCCCGGCGCAGGGCGACCGCCCCGTGCAGCTGCACCGCGTGGTCGACCACGTACTGCGCCGTCTCGGTGGCCAGCAGCTTCGCCATGGCCGCCCGGCGCGGCACCTCCGGCGAACCCGCGTCGGCGTCGTAGGCCCCGGCCGCCGCGTAGACCAGGAGCCGGGCCGCCTCGGTCCGCGTCGCCATCTCGGCCACCCGGTGCGCCACGGCCTGCAGGTCCGCCAGCACCCCGCCGAAGGCCGTACGGGCCGCCGTGTGCGCCACCGTCGCGTCCAGGGCGGCGCGGGCCATCCCGACGGCGAAGGCGCCGACGCTGGGCCGGAAGAGGTTCAGGGTGTCCATGGCCACCCTGAAGCCGCGCCCCGGCTCGCCGAGCAGATCCTCCGGGCCGACCGGGACCCCGTCGAAGGACAGCGACCCGATCGGGTGCGGGGACAGCATGTCGACGGCCTCGCCGGTCAGGCCCGGCCGGTCGGCGGGGACCAGGAAGGCGGTGATCCCCTTGGCCCCCGGGCCCTCGCCGGTGCGCGCGAAGACGGTGTAGAAGTCGGCCTCGGGAGCGTTGGAGATCCAGCACTTGCTCCCGCTGAGCCGCCAGAGCGGCGCCCCGCCGCGCTCCTCCCGTACGGCTTCGAGTTCCAGCGCCCCCGCGTCCGAGCCGGCCCCGGGCTCGCTCAGCGCGAAGGCGGCCACCGTCCGTCCGGTGCGCACCCCGGGCAGCCAGCGTTCGCGCTGCCCCGCGCTGCCCGACCTCAGGACCGGGTACGCGCCCAGCCCCTGGAGGGCCAGCGCCGTCTCGGCCTCCGTGCAGCCGTAGGCGAGGGATTCGCGCAGCAGGCACAGCTCCAGCGCGCCCGAGGTGAACAGCCGCTCCAGCAGGCCCGCCTCGCCCAGCGCCGCGAGCAGCGGCCTGTTGACCCGGCCCGGCTCCCCCTTCTCCGCCAGCAGCCGCAGCCGCTCCGCCGCCAGTGCGCGCAGCCGCGCGCACCACTCCTCCTGGTCCGCCCCGAGCGCGAATCCTGCGGATCCCGCGAATCCGGTCATCCGAATGCCCCAGCCTCTATCGCGTCCTGTTGACTGCCGTCACCATGACGATACGCTCGTGCTGCGACCGCACGGCAGGCTCCGCACATTCGGTGCCAGGTTCCACAGCAAGGTCCATACGGAGGGTCCGGCCCCGACCCCGGGGTCCGGACCGTTGCAAGGGGGCGAACCCGCCTTGGAGCTCATGCCTTCCGCCCACCGTGACACCTTTGCCCGCGACCATCTGCCGCCCGCCGACGCCTGGCCGCGGCTCCTCTTCGAACTCCCCGAGCTGGCCTATCCCGACCGGCTCAACTGCGGCGTGGAGCTGCTCGACGCCACCATCGACCGGTTCGGCCCCGACCGCCCCGCCTTCCGCGGCGGGGACGGCACCGTGTGGTCGTACGGGGAGCTGCGCGCCCGCGTCGACCGGCTCGCGCACGTCCTCACCGCCGACCTCGGCGTGGTCCCCGGCAACCGCGTGCTGCTGCGCGGCCCCACCGGCCCCTGGCTCGCCGCCTGCTGGCTGGCGGTGATGAAGGCGGGCGCGGTGGCCGTCACCGTGCTGGCCCAGCAGCGCGCGCAGGAGCTGGCCACCGTGTGCGCGATGGCCCGGGTGAGCCATGCCCTGTGCCACGCGGACGTGGTGGACGACCTGGTCAAGGCGCAGGTACCGGGCCTGCGGATCACCGCGTACGGCGGCGGGGCCCCGGACGACCTGCTGCGGCTGGCCGCGTCCGGGCGCCACCAGGAGCCCTTCACCGCGGTCGAGACCTCCGCCGACGACGTCGCGCTCATCGCCTTCACCTCGGGCACCACCGGGCGCCCCAAGGGCTGCATGCACTTCCACCGCGATCTGCTCGCGGTGGCCGACACCTTCTCCCGCCAGGTGCTGCGCCCCCGCCCCGACGACGTCTTCGCGGGCAGCCCGCCGCTCGGCTTCACCTTCGGCCTCGGCGGGCTGGTCGTCTTCCCGCTGCGGGCCGGCGCCTCGGCCCTGCTGCTGGCGGACGGGTCCCCGCGCCGGCTGCTGCCCGCGCTCGCCGAGCACCGGGTGTCCGTGCTGTTCACGGCGCCCACCGCGTACCGGTCGATGCTGGACACGCTGGGCCCGTACGACACGGGCGCCTACGACCTCGGCGCGCTGCGCCGCTGCGTCTCGGCGGGCGAGAACCTGCCGGCCGCCACCTGGCACGCCTGGTACGAGCGGACGGGCCTGCGGATCATCAACGGGATCGGTGCGACCGAGCTGCTGCACATCTTCATCTCGGCGGCCGACGAGGACATCCGCCCGGGCACGACGGGCCGGGTGGTCCCGGGCTGGCAGGCCCGGGTGGTGGACGAGGCGGGCCGGCCGGTCCCGGACGACGAGCCGGGGCTGCTGGCCGTCCGGGGGCCCGTGGGCTGCCGCTACCTGGCGGACCCGCGGCAGGGCGAGTACGTGCGGGACGGCTGGAACGTCACGGGAGACACCTACGTCCGCGACGCGGAGGGCTACTTCCGCTACGTGGCCCGTGCCGACGACATGATCATCTCGGCGGGGTACAACATCGCGGGCCCGGAGGTGGAGGAGGCCCTGCTGCGCCACCCCGACGTACTGGAGGCGGCGGTGGTCGGCCGCCCCGACGAGCGGCGCGGGCAGGTCGTGGTCGCCTACACCGTCGCCCGGGAGGGCGCCGTCCTGACCGAGGACGCCCTGCGCACCTTCATGCGCGCGGAGCTCGCGCCGCACAAATGCCCGCGCTCCTTCGTCTTCCTGCCCGCCCTGCCGCGGACCGCCACGGGCAAGCTGCAGCGGTTCCGGCTGCGCGAGGAAGGCCCGTCCACCAGCCCTGACCTGCCCGGCAGGCCCGACAGGTCCTAGAGTGAATCCGTGGCCGAGCAACATCCCCCGCGATCCCTGATCGTCACGCTCTACGGAGCCTACGGGCGGGCCTTCCGGGGCCCGGTCCCGGTGTCCGCGCTGGTGCGCCTGCTGGGCGCGGCCGGCGTGGACGCTCCGTCCGTCCGCTCGTCGGTGTCCCGGCTCAAGCGGCGCGGCTTCCTGCTGCCCGCGCGGACCGCGGACGGCTCCGCGGCGTACGGGCTCTCCGGGGAGGCCCGCGAACTGCTCGAGGACGGCGACCGGCGGATCTACGGGGCTCCGCGCCGGTCCGAGGAGTGGCTGCTCGCGGTCTTCTCCGTACCGGAGCAGGAGCGCGCCAAACGGCACCTGCTGCGCTCCCGGCTCGCCCGGCTCGGCTTCGGCGCGGTCGCGCCGGGCGTGTGGATCGCCCCGGCCCACCTGGAGGGGGAGACCCGGCGCACCCTGGACCGGCTGCACCTGACGGCGTACGTGGAGCTGTTCCGCGGCGCCCACCTGGGCTTCGCCCCGACCGCCGAGTCGGTGTCCCGCTGGTGGGACCTGGCGGCGCTGGCCAAGCAGCACGAGGAGTTCCTCGACCTCCACGAACCCGCCCTGCGCGCCCTGCAGTCGGGCCCGGCCCCGGAGCCGGAGGCCGCCTACCGCGGCTACCTCTTCGCCCTGGACGCCTGGCGCCGCCTCCCGTACGCCGATCCGGGCCTGCCCCGCGACCTGCTCCCGGCGGACTGGCCGGGCGACCGCTCGGCGGCGGTCTTCGCCGAACTCCACGACCGCCTGAGGGACATCGGCGCCGGATTCGCGCAGCCGTAGCCGCGGGCGGCGGGGATGCGGGCGGGCAGCCGAGCGGCCGGGCGGCCGGGCGGCGGCGGAAAAACCGGCTGCACGGCCGGCCGGGCGCGGGTGACCATGACCCATGACGTGGACCTTCTCATCCGACCTGGCGGCCTATCTGGCCGCGGCGCGCCCGGCCATCGCCGCCGAGCCCGTCGCCAACACCTCGCTGCTGACCGTCATCGACGCCCTGGAGCGGCGGGGCCCTGACGCCTACGGCCCGGACGCCCCCTTCTTCGGCTGGTGGACCGGCGAAGACGGGGCCGTCGCCGGCGCCCTGCTGTGCACCCCGCCGTACCCGCTGCTGATCGGGACGCTGCCCGCCGGGGCCGTCCGGGAGCTGGGGGCCGCGCTCGGCTCCGAGCCGGTGCTGGCCGGCGTCGACGCGCTGAACGCCCGCCGCGACGACGCGCGGGTGCTGGCCGCCGCCTGGGGCAAGCCCACCGAGGTCGCCGAGGAGAACCGGCTCTACCGGCTGGCCGGACTCCTCGCACCGGACCCCGTACCGGCCGGGCGGGCCCGGCTCGCCGGCCCGGCGGACCTCCCGCTGCTGCTGGACTGGGTCACCGCCTTCAAGCAGGAGTCCGGCGAGGGCGGCACCGCCTCCGAAGCCGCCCTGCGCGACCGGCTCTCGTACGGCGGGATGCTGCTCTGGGAGGACGCCGGGGACCCGGTCTCGCTGGCCGGCTTCTTCCGCCCGGTCGGCGCGGTGGCCCGCATCGGCCCGGTCTACACCCCGCCCGAGCGCCGGGGCCGCGGCTACGCCGCCGGGGTCACCCACGCCGTGAGCGAGGCGGCGTACGCGGCCGGCGCGGTGGAGGTGCTGCTCTTCGCCGACCTGGCCAACCCGACCAGCAACGGCGTCTACCGGCGCCTGGGCTACACCCCGATCGAGGACCGGGTGGAGGTCGAGGTGGTCGCGGCCTGAGCACCCGGCCGGGCCGCGGCTCGCCGCCTGCTCGGGGTCAGCTCACCGCCTGCTTCACGAGTGCGGCGATCCGCGCCTCCACCTCGGCCGTCACCTCCGTCAGGGCGAAGACGGCCGCCCACATCGGGCCGTCGTCCAGCTGCGCCTGGTCGCTGAAGCCGAGCGTCGCGTAGCGCGCCTTGAACTTCTCCGCGCTCTGGAAGTAGCAGACGACCTTTCCGTCCAGCGCGTAGGAGGGCATCCCGTACCAGAGCTTCGGCGCGAGGACCGGGGCGGTGGCGGTGACGACGGCGTGGACGCGCTCGGCCATGATCCGGTCCGCGTCCTGCATCTCGGCGATCTTCGCGAGGACGTCCTGTTCCGCCTCGGCCGCCTTGTCCGCCTTCGAGCTGCGGCGCGCCGCCTTCTTGAGCTCCTGTGCGTGGTCCTTCATCGCGGCACGCTCCTCGGCCGTGAATCCCTCGTGCGTGCGGTTGTCGGTGGTGCTGCTCATGGCGGGTCTCCCTCGTGAGGCTCTGGATGGGTGGATCTCGAACAGGGGCGGGGCGTCAGACCAGCCAGCGACCGTCGCGCATCAGCTCACGGCCGGCCAGCTCGTTCTCCTCCCGCCAGGCCCGGATGCGGTGGGGAGTGATGCGGAACCAGCGGTACCCGGTGGTCAGCGAGCGGGGGTCGAAGCCGGTGCGTGCGGCGAACCGGTCACCCAGGTGCGGCGGCAGTGCGTCGATGGCGAGGACCTCGACGTGCCCCTCGATCATGGCGACGTCGCGGGTGTGGCCGAGGGCGAGCCGAGCGGTCCGGGTGGCGGCCAGGTTCCGGCCGGTGGGGCTTTCCGCCGGGGTGGCCGCCAAGAGCGCCTCGCCGTCCCAGTCGAAGGACAGCGGCACCAGGTGTGGGGCGCCGTCCGGCGAGGCACTGGCCACCCAGACGTCGATGTCATGGCCGAGCCGGTGCTCGGTCTCGCGACGGCGCTGCTCGCGGGAGCGGGGTGGGGTGCTCATCAGTCCTGCAGCAGTCCGATGAGGTTTCCGTCGGGGTCGATGGCGGTGGCCACCAGGCGGCCGCCGCCGACGTCGTGCGCGGCCTCCTTGACGGCGGCGCCCGCGGCGGTCAGTTCGGCGAGCTTCGCCTCGATGTCCGGCACGTGCCAGTAGGCGAGCGACGCGGTCAGGCCCTGCGGCCCGCCGCCCGGGAGGAGGCCGACGTGCTGGCCGGCGGCCTCGAAGCCGACGTAGTGGGGCCCGTCGGTCTGCGGCGCGACACCGAGCAGCGCGGTGTACACCGCCTTGGCCTGGGCGAGGTCGGAAACGGGGTGCAGCACGGTCTTCATCCCCTGGGTGGAAGAGCTGGTCACGGTCACTCCTGTCGTCGCGGAACCGATCGCCCCGGTGTGGTCCGCCGGGCTCGTTCCTCGTGACCGAAGCTTCCCCCGTCCGGGGTACGGGGCGCCTCCGTGCTGACCACGGAGAGCACTACGGATAATGGCCCGGTGTCCACTCCAGTGATCTCGGCCCGGGAAGCAGACGTACTCGAACTGCTCGGGGAGCACCTGAGCAACGCGGAGATAGCCGCGCGGCTGTTCATTTCGGTACGGACGGTCGAATCGCACGTCTCCTCGCTGCTCAGGAAGTTGGAGGTGCCGGACCGGCGGGCGCTGTCCCGGCACGCGCCCGAACCGGCGCGCGGCGAACCGGCGCGCCGGGCCCCCGCGCTTCCGGCACCGCTGACGGCGTTCGTCGGCCGGGCACGGGAACGCGGGGAGCTGGCCGCTGCGGTGACGGCACGTCGGCTGGTGACCGCCGTCGGTCTGGGCGGGGTGGGCAAGACGCGGCTCGCGCTGGCGGTGGCGGCCGACGCGGCGGGCGACTTCGCCGACGGGGTGTGCTTCGTCGACCTGGTCCCGGTCACCGATCCCGGGCGGGTGGGCGCGGCGGTCGCGGCGGCCATGGGCGCCGAACGGGCACGGGAGCCGGACCTCCCCCGGCGGTCTAGCCTCGGGCCGGCGGCCGGGGGAGGTCCGGCTCCCGTGCCCGTTCGGCGTTGAACTGGGCTCCGGTGAGCAGCGCGAGGTTCGCGAACCAGAGCCAGATGACGAAGACCACGATGCCGGCCAGCGAACCGTAGAGCCGGCCGTAGGTGTCCAGCTCCGTGTACAGCGTGAAGAGCCCCGAGGCGGCCAGCCAGAGCAGGGCCGCCAGTACGCCGCCGGGCAGTCCCCGGCGGGTCCCGCGGCTCTGGGCCGGGCCGGTCCGGAAGAGCATCAGCACCAGCAGGGTGACGACCGCCAGCAGCACGGGCCAGCGCAGGAGCGCGAGGCCCTCGGCGCCGGGCCCGCCCGCGGCCCGCGCCACCCATCGGGCCGTCGGCCCGGACACCACCAGCCCCACCGCGCCGACGACGAGCAGGACCAGCAGCAGCACGGCGTTGACGATCAGGGTGTGGGCGGCGCGCAGCGCGGTCCGGGTGTCCGGCACCCGGTGCATCGCGTGCAGGGCACGGCGGAACACCGCCAGGTAACTGCACGCCGACCACA
This sequence comes from Streptomyces sp. ICC4, assembly GCF_003287915.1. Lineage (NCBI taxonomy): Bacteria > Bacillati > Actinomycetota > Actinomycetes > Kitasatosporales > Streptomycetaceae > Streptomyces > Streptomyces sp. ICC4. The sequence goes on from NZ_CP030286.1 coordinate 3,633,192, forward strand.
GGGCGCTCAGCACTCCGCTGATCAACAGGGCCCATACCGAGGAGTGTTCCGCCGCGAGCCCGCCGAGCGCTTCGCGCAGCACCTGCGCCGACTGGGGCGGCACGTACGAGGTGAGCTGGGCGGTCAGCCGGTCCCTCGTGGCCCCGCCCAGCAGCCCCACGAGGGAGACCGCGATGACGAGCGCGGGCAGGAGCGCCAGTACGGCGTAGTAGGTGAGGGCGGCCGCGTGGTCGGCGAGGTTGTCGGTCCACACGCGGACGGCCGTGCGCCGCAGCTCGGCACGGGTGCGCGCCACGGGGGCCGCGCCGTACGGACGGGCTCGGCCTGATGCGCTGCGGGGGATGTCGGTCATGCCGTGCGAGTGCCCGACAGGGCTGTGCGCATGCGCCCGGGAAGCCCCGTGTACGGGCCACCGGGCCACCGGGCCCGCCGTGACGGGCCGTCGGCGGTGCGCGCGTACCGGACCGGGCCCGGGGTAGACGCGCCGCATGAAATGGACATACGCGCCGCGGCGCGCCGAGGAGCCGGACACCGGGGCCGTCGCGGCCCCCTGGACACGACGCCGTCCGGCACACCCCGCCGTCCGGGCGCTGGCCATGCTGGCGGCCTTCGTCGGGACCGTCCTGTTCAGCGTGGTCCTGGCCCGGCTCACGCTGGAACCGTCCGCCGCCTCGGTGGCCCTCGTGCACAGCAACGTCCGGCCCGGCCATTCGATCAGCGCCTACCTGGACGGGGCGTCGACCACCGAGGCGGTGCGCCAGCTGGGCGGGAACCTGCTGCTGGGCCTGCCGTTCGGGGTGCTCCTGCCCGTCCTCATGCCCCCGGCCCGGGGACTGCTGCGGGTCGCCGCGGTGACGGTCTGTCTGATGACGCTGGTGGAGCTCATCCAGGGCGCGCTCGTCACGGGACGCGTCTTCGACATCGACGACGTCATCCTCAACACGGCCGGAGCGCTCCTCGGCTACCTGCTGATCGGCCGGCGGCTGGGCCGGGCCGTGCACCCGCGCCGCCGGCACTGGTGGCACCGGGCCGGCCGCCGCGGAAAGGGGACCCCCGCGCCAAGTGACTCGTGAGTACTGCACACCCCGGCGGTGACAGCGGTGACTGTCACCGCACGCACCGGGCGTGACACGGTCGGTACTGCAACCGACCGAGGGAGCAGGTGTGAACAAGGGGTACGCCGCCTTCTGCGACGCCGACCGCTGGTTCTACGACGCGCCGTACCGGCGCGCCGCGGAGAGCTACCCGGCCGCCCTCGCCCCCGTCCCGCAGGGATGGCGCTCCCACCGGAGCGGCGACTGGCTCGCGCTGCGGCCGGACGACGCCGAACTTCCCGCACAGGGCTGGAAGATCCACGTCTCGGCCACGCTCGACAACGCCGAGGCACTGCTGACGACCGTGTACGAGTACTGCACCGCCCGGCGGATCGCCTTCAAGTTCGTCCCGAGCCGCTACCTGCTGCACCTGCGCAACGCCAAGTACGCCGAGCGCGCGGCGAGCGGCAAGTTCATCACCGTCTACCCGGCCGGCGAGCAGCAGTGCCGGCGGATCGCGGAGGACCTCGACGCCGCGCTGGCGGGAGCGGCCGGCCCGTACATCCTCAGCGATCTGCGCTGGGGCGCCGGACCGGTCCACCTCCGCTACGGCAGCTTCACCCTGCGGCACTGCTACGACGAGCACGGCGAGCTGGTCCCGGCGATCGAGACGCCCGACGGGCGCCTCGTGCCGGACCGCCGGGGACCGGTCTTCCAGCCGCCCGAGTGGCTCGAACTCCCCGCGTTCCTGAAGCCCCACCTCGAAGCGCGCTCCGCGCTCACCCTGACCGGCATCCCCTTCACGGTGGAGCGGGCGCTGCACTTCTCCAACGGCGGCGGCGTCTACGTCGGCAAGGACACCCGCACCGGCGAGTCCGTCGTCCTGAAGGAGGCCCGGCCGTACGCGGGCCTCGCCGCCGACGGAGCCGACGCCGTGACCCGCCTGCACCGCGAACAGGCCGCACTGGAAAGGCTGGCGGGACTGGACTGCGTCCCGGCGGTCCGCGGCACCTTCACCGTCGGCGACCACCACTTCCTGGTGCTGGAACACCTCGCGGGCAAACCGCTCAACACCTACTTCGCCCGCCGCCACCCGCTGATCGAGGCGGACCCCGACCCGGCGGAACTCGCCTCCTACACCGAGTGGGCGCTCACCGTGCACCGCCGGGTCACCGAGGCCGTCGACGCCGTGCACGCCCGCGGCGTGGTCTTCAACGACCTCCACCTCTTCAACATCATGGTCGCGGAGGACGAGAGCGGCGAACCCGCCGTCTCGCTCCTGGACTTCGAAGCCGCCGCGCACGTCGACGAGGGACTGCGGCAGACCGTCGCCAACCCCGCCTTCGTCGCCCCGGCCGAGCGGCGCGGGTTCTCCGTCGACCGCTACGCCCTCGCCTGCCTGCGCCTCGCCCTGTTCCTCCCGCTGACCAGCCTCCTCGTCCTCGACCGGGCCAAGGCCGCCCATCTGGCCGCCGTGGCCGCCGAACAGTTCCCCGTGCCGCGGCAGTTCCTCGACGAGGCCGTCGAGGAGATCATGTCCGGCGTCCCGCGGGGCGCACCGGGAAGCCGCCTGCCCGCACCGGCCGGACCGTACCTGCCGGTCGAGCCGCGGGAATGGCCCGCCGCGCGTACGTCGATGACCGCCGCGCTCCGCGCGAGCGCCACCCCGGACCGCGAGGACCGCCTCGTCCCCGGCGACATCGCGCAGTTCGCGAACGCCGGCGGAGGCATCGGCTTCGGCCACGGGATCGCCGGAGTGCTCCACGCCCTCGCCGAGACCGGGGGCGAACCCTGGCCCGAGGCCGAGGAATGGCTGCTCGCCCGGACCGGGCAACCGCAGTCCGGCACCCCGCTCGGCTTCTACGACGGCCTCGCCGGCACGGCCTGGACCCTGCAACGCCTCGGACACCCGGGCCGCGCCCTCGACCTCGCCGAACAGCTGCTCCACCAGCCCTGGGAGAGCGCGGGCCCCGACCTGTACGGCGGACTCGCCGGCATCGGCCTCGCCCTGGACGCGCTGGGCACCGCGAGCGGCGAGAGCGAGCTGCACGCCGCGGCCCTGCGCTGCGCCGAACTGCTCGCCCGGCCCGAACACCGCCCCGCCCGCGCGGGACTGCTGTACGGACACTCCGGCCCGGCCCTCCTCCTCGTCCGGCTGTACGAGCGCACCGGCGACAAGGAACTCCTGACCCAGGCCGCCCAGGCCCTGCACCGGGACCTCGACCGGTGCGTCACCAGCGCGTTCGGCACCCTCCAGGTGAACGAGGGCTGGCGCACGATGCCGTACCTCGGGGAGGGCAGCGTCGGCATCGGCATGGTGCTCGACGACTGGCTGGAGCACGGCCCGGACGAGCGCTTCGAGCAGGCCCGGCGCGAGATCGTACGAGCGGCGCAAGCGACCTTCTACGCCCAGCCAGGGCTGATGCGCGGCGCCGCCGGCATGGTCCTGCACCTGGCCCGGACCACCACGCCCGGCCCGGGCACCGGACCCGGGGACGTCGCCCGCCAGATCGACGCGCTGGCCCGGCACGCCGTCCCGTACCAGGGCCATCTGGCCTTCCCCGGCGAGCAGATGATGCGGCTGTCCATGGACCTCTCCACGGGCACGGCCGGCGTCCTCCTCGCCCTCGGCAGCGCCGCGCCCGGCGGGCGCGCGCACCTGCCGTTCCTCCCGCCGCTGCGCTAGCGCGGCGGCCCCAGAGCCGGCCCCGTCCGGGGCCGTGACCCGACGCACCACTCGACGGAAGAAGAGGAAACAGCCATGACGCTTCTTGACCTGCAGTCGATGGAGACCCCGAAGGAAGAGACCACCGAGCTGCACGGCGGCGGTGGCGGCGGCAGCCGGGCCAGCCTGCTGCTCTGCGGCGACAGCAGCCTGAGCATCACGACCTGTAACTGACCCAGGTCACATCGGGCCCGGGCGGTTCACCGCCCGGGCCCGCACCACACCCCTGGAGGCACCCGCCGATGAGCCCCCCCGACGAGGCGGCCGACGGAGCCCGGGCGCCGGACGCGGCACGCGAGGCCGACCGGGCGCTGGTGGCGGCGGCCCGGCACAGCGGTGGGCGCACCGCCGCCGTCCTCGGCTGCGCGCTGGCCGCCGCCGCGGCGGCGCTCGCCGAACCCGCGGTCCTCGGCCACACCCTCGATTTGCTGCTCCGCCGCGACCCGGCGGGCCCCGCCTGGACCCTGCTGTGCGCCGCGGTCATCGCGGCCGAAGTGGCGCTGGACGCCGCCGCCGCCCGGCTGACCGGAGACGTGGACGGCCGCACCACCGCCCGACTGCGTCGGCTCGGCCTCGCCCGCCTGCTGCGGACGGCCCCGCACCACGCGGCCCGCCACGCACCCGGCGAAACCGCCGCCCGGCTGACCGCGCACGCGACCGAGGCCGGAAAGGTCCCGGCCGCCGCCGCACACGCCGTCACCGCCCTGCTGCCACCGCTCGGCGCGGTCGTCGCGCTCCTCCTCATCGACCTGTGGACCGCGCTCGCCTTCCTCGTGGGCGTCCCGCTGCTGGTGCTGCTGCTGCGGACCTTCTCCCGGGACACCCTCACCAGCGTCGCCCGCTACCAGCAGGTGCAGCTCGCGACCGCCGGCCGCCTCGTCGAGGCACTGGCCGGGGCCCGCACGATCGCCGCCGCCGGCACCGCGGAGCGCGAACGCGACCGGATCCTCGCGCAGTTGCCCGAGCTCGGCACCGAGGGGCGGCGCATGTGGCAGGTCTTCGGCGGTACGACGGCCCGGTCGGCCGCCCTCATGCCGATCCTCCTGTACGCGGTCCTCGCCGTCGGCGGCATCCGCCTGTCGGCCGGGGCCATCGGCGTCGGCGAGCTCCTCGCCGCGTCGAGGTACGCGGCCCTCGCCGCCGGAGTCGGCGCCGTGACCGCGGGACTGGCGGCCGTGGCCCGCGGCCGGGCCGCCGCCCGCCGGACCGCCGCCCTGCTGACGCTGCCCGTGCTCGGCCACGGCCGGGAGGAGCTGCCGGCGGGCGGCCCCGGCACCCTGGAGCTGCGCGGCGTCAGGGTCGTGCGCGACGGATCGACGGTCCTGCACGACATCAGCCTGGTCATCCCCGGGGGCTCCACGGTGGCGGTGGTGGGCCGCTCGGGCGCCGGCAAGACCCAGTTCGCCGCCGTGGCCGGCCGGCTCGCCGACCCCGACGCGGGCCGGGTGCTGCTGGACGGCGTACCCCTGCCGGAGGTGGGCGCCGAAGCGCTGCGCCGCGAAGTCGGGTACGCCTTCGACCGGCCGGCGCTGCTCGGGGACACGGTCGGCGAGGCGATCGGCTTCGGCTCGGGTCCGGCCCCCGGCCGGGACGCGGTCCGCGCCGCGGCCCGGGCCGCGGGCGCCGACGGGTTCGTACGCCGCCTGCCCCACGGGTACGACACGCCGCTCGCCGACGCCCCGCTGTCCGGCGGAGAGTTCCAACGCCTCGGACTGGCCAGGGCGTTCTGTCACGCGGGCCGGCTCCTCGTGCTGGACGACGCGACCTCCAGCCTCGACACCGTCACCGCCCGCGAGGTCGAGCGGGCGCTCGCCCGGGAGGTCCGGCCGGGCACCCGGATCGTGGTCGCGCACCGCCTCTCGTCCGCGGCCCGGGCGGACCTCGTCGTCTGGTTGGAGGACGGCCGGGTACGGGCGACCGGGCCGCACGGCGTGCTGTGGCGGCACGAGCCGGCCTATCGGGCGGTGTTCGCCGCGGACGGGGAACCGGGAGCCGGTGCGGAGCCCGCCGCGGAGTCCGGCAGTGGGCCCGTCGCGGAGCCCGCCGCGGAGCCCGTCGCGGCTCCGGAGGATGCTTCGGCCTCCCGGGGGGGCCGGGAGGCGGCACGGTGACCGAGGGCGAGACCTGGCGCCGGGTGGCCCCCGAGGGCCGGCGGTTCCTGCGCGGCCGGGGGCGCGCCCTGGGCCGGCTGGGGGCCTGGTCGCTCCTGGAGTCCGCGCACACCTTCCTCGGCGGCTACGGCGTGGCCCGCGCCCTCGACGACGGCTTCCTGGCGGGCCGCACCGCCACCGGCCTCGCCTGGCTGGCCGCGGCCGGAGCCGGAGCACTGCTCGGCGGGTTCGCGCTGCGCGGCGTGTTCGCCGGGCTCGCGGACCTCGTGGAGCCGCTGCGGGACGGCCTGGTCCGGCGGGCGGTGCGCCAGGCGCTGGACCGCGCGGTCGCCGACCCGGCGCGCACTCCCGGCGCGGGCGCGGTGTCCCGGCTCACCCAGCAGACCGAAATGGCCCGGGACTCCTTCGCCGGGCTGGTCCTGACGGCACGGTCGTTCGTCTTCACCGCCGTGGGCGCCTTCGCGGGCATGGCGGCCCTGGCTCCCGAGCTGCTGCTGATCGTGCTGCCCCCGCTGCTGCTGGGCGCGGCCGCCTTCCTGGCGACGCTGCGCCCCATGGCCTCCGTACAGCGCCGGTCCCTGGACACCGACGAGGCGCTGTCGGACCGGGTGGGGGCGGTGGCGGAGGGCCTGCGCGACATCGTCGCCTGCGGCGGACAGGCGGCGGCGCGGGCCCGGGTGGAACCCCTGATCGCCGCCCAGGAGCGGCTGGCCCGCCGGCTCGCGCGCTGGACGGCCGTGCGCACCCTGGCCCTGGGCACGGCGGGCCGGCTGCCGGTCGTCGCGCTGCTCGCCGCGACGCCCTGGCTGCTCGGACGCGGGATCACCGCCGGAACGCTGGCCGGCGGCCTCACCTACCTGGTGCAGGCCCTGCTGCCCGCCCTCAATACCCTGATGGCGGCCGTGGGTTCGGCCGGCACCCGGCTGTTCGTGGTCCTCGAGCGCTTCTGCGAGCCGCCGCCGCCGTCCCCGGCCGGGGGCGGCGACAGCGCGCCGAAGCCGCGGCAGCCCGAAGACGGCGACGACAGCGACGACAGCGACGCCGGCAACGGCGGCGACGCCGGCGGCGACCGCCGGCCGGCCGCCGCGGCGGCCGAACTCCGCGGCGTCACCTTCGCCTACGGACCCGGCGCGGCCCCCGTGCTCGACGGACTCGACCTGGTGGTGCGGCCGGGGGAGCACCTCGCGGTCGTCGGGCCGAGCGGCATCGGCAAGTCCACGCTCGCCGCCCTGCTCGCCGGGATGCTGTCCCCCGGCGCGGGTACGGTCCTGGTCGCCGGCGCGGCCGCCCACCGGGAAGCCGGCGCCGGGGGACCCGACCCGCGGCGGACCCTGCTGCCCCAGCAGGCCTACGTGTTCACAGGCACCGTGCGGGACAACCTCACCCACCTGGCCGCCCACCCGGGCGTCCCCGTGCCCGGGGACGCCCACGTGCTGCGCGCCGTCGGCGCCCTGGGGCTGGCGGACCTCGTGGAGCGGCTCGGCGGCCTGGACGCCGAGGTGTCCCCCCGGCTGCTGTCCCAGGGCGAGAGCCAGCACCTCGCGCTCGCCGCCGCCTACCTCTCGCCGGCCCCGCTGCTCCTCCTGGACGAGGCCACCTGCCACCTGGATCCCCGTACGGAGGAGCGCGCCGAACGGGTCCTCGCGGCCCGGCCCGGCACGCTCGTCGTCGTGGCCCACCGCATCTCGTCCGCGGCCCGCGCCGACCGGGTCCTCGTCCTCGACGGGACCCGCGCCGTGTGCGGCACCCATGCGGAACTCCCGGCCAGATCGCCCCTGTACCGCGATCTGGTGGGGGAGTGGGACCGGACCGCGGACGAGTGACGCGCACGTCCGGGCGGCGGCCGTGCCGTCCGGGGACCTCAGCGTCCGGGGGCCCTCACCGTCCGGGGCGCCCGCGGATCACACCCAGCCCGACCGCCGGGATATCCGGATCGCGTCTATGAGGTTGCGCGCGCCGGTCTTGCGGGTCGCCGCCGCCATGTAGTTGCGCACCGTCCCCACCGCCAGGTGCAGCGTACGGGCGATCTCGGCGATGGAATCGCCCTCCGCGGCCCGGACCAGCACGCTCAGTTCCCGCGGGCTCAGCGGCACGGGGTCGGCCTCCATGAAGGCCGAGGCCAGCGAGGCGTCGATGAAACGTTCCCCCGCGGCGACCTTCCGGACCGCCCGCACGAGCCGCCCCGGCGAACCGTCCTTGTCGACGTAGCCGAGTGCCTCGGCCCGGAAGGCCCGGTGCAGCGAACCGGGCGCACCGGTCGAGGCGAGGACCAGCACCGAGGAGGGGGACGCGAGGAACGGGCGGTCCGCGCGTCCGCCGTCGGCCAGCACGGCCGTCGTCCCCGGACAGTCGAGGTCGACGACCGTCACGTCTGGTCGTAAGCACTCGGCCTGGCGCACCGCGGTCCGCCAGCCCGCCGAGGTGACTTCGAAGGACCCTTCGGATCTCAGCAGGGCGGCCAGTGCCGATCGGACCAGGCTGACGCTGTGCAGGACGAGGACCTTCGTCATCGTGTGCTCTCCTCGGTAGACGGACCAACAGCACCACGCGGCTGCCCCCGTACGGGGCTGCTGGAACGTCTCTGCGGGGGGCGTGCAGGGGCGTACGGGTACTTTGGCCGAGATACCCGGGGTGTACCTGCTTCCCTTCGGCGGGTTACCCCCTTGAAGGGTGGTGAAGGGTGGTGAAGGGTGGTGAAGGCCGGTTAAGGTCGGCCTCCGTCCCGCTCCGGGCGCCCCACCCGCCGGATCAGACCTCGCGCCACCGGGCCATCGCCCAGGAGAACAGTCCGAAGAGCACCAGCCCGACGGCGACCGCGACCAGCAGCCACGGCCCCGCCGGAGTGCCGGTGAACGACCGAAGGGTGTCGTCTACACCCTTCGCCTGCGCCGGGTCGTAGCGCACCGCCGCGAACACGACGAAGCAGCCGGCCGCCGCGAACACGGCGCCCCGGGCCAGGCCACCGCTCACCCCGAGGAAGTCGACGGCCCCGCGCCACCGCGCGGAGGCCCCGCCCATTGACAGGTGCTTGCGGAAGGTGCGCCGCGCCGCCTGCACCGCGATGACCACGCCGGCGGCGGCGATCCCGACCCCGGCCGCGCCCACCAGCCACTGGCCGGCGGGCAGACCCAGCGCCTTGGCCGTCACATCGCGCGACTGCTCGTCTCCGGAACGCCCGGCGCCGCCCGCCGCGAACGTGAGCACGGAGAAGGCGATCACCCCGTAGAAGACGCACCGGGCGGCCGAGGCCACCCTCTTCAGGGGCTTGCCGCCCCGCGGGCCGGCCGCGCCGAACACCGCCTCCGACAGGCGCCACAGCATCATGCCCACGAGCCCGATGCCCACGGCCCAGATCAGGACGCGGCCGAGGGGATTCCCCGAGAGCTCCTGGAGGGCGCCCTGACGGTCGGCCTCCTTGCCCTCCGCGCCACCGAAGGCGACGCGGAAGGCGAGGAACCCGATCAGGACGTACAGCACCCCGCGCGCCAGCAGCCCGCAGCGGGCCGTGACCTCCCGTGCCCCGCCACCGCGGGACGCCGACCGGGCGCCCCTGCTCGCGGCCCCGATTCTCATCGCGCTCAGACCTCCCCGCGCCAGGCGCCGGTCTCGGTCCCGCGTTCCTCGATGAACAGCTTGAACCGCTGCAGATCACCGGCGACCTGGCGTTTGACGAAGCCGAGCTTGTCGGCCGCGGCCTCGGCCAGCCCGTCGGGCACCCAGTTCATGTGCAGCACGACCTTGGTGGTGGTCGCGTCGATCGGCTGGAAGGTGACGAGCCCGGCCTGGCGGGCCTCCCCGTCGACCGTCATCCAGGCGACGCGCCGGTCCGGGAGCTGCTCGGTGATCTGCGCGTCGAACTCGCGCTGCACGCCGTTCACGTTCGTCACCCAGTGGGTGAGCGTGTCCGTGCGCTGGACGATGCGCTCGACCCCCTCCATGAAGACGGGAAAGTCCTCGAACTGCGTCCACTGGTTGTAGGCCGTGCGTACGGGGACATTGACCTCGACGTACTCCTCGACGTGCGACATGCGCACCCCTTCCGTGTCGTCAGCGGTCCCGCACCCCCAGGTGCGGGTCGTCCTTCAGGACGTCTCGGGGCGCGGCTACCCCCCTCCGGGAGCCCCATGCGCGGACCGGGGGCGGCCTCGTGGTCTGCACGCCCCCCGTCGCAGCCCCCGTGCCCTCCCCGTGTGTCAGGCGCTTCCCGCGGGGCAGGCGCGTCGGGGTCCATGCCGCCTCCACCCACTGGGGAGATATGAACAGCGCCCTACGCTTGATGACCGTCCTCGGGGGTTCGGTCCTGCTCACCGCCGCGGCCGGGTGGGCCGTCGACCTACTGCTCCGCCGCACCGACGCACGGCACCCGGAAACGCCCCTGTGGAACCTGCTGCGCCGCTGCCGCCACGCCCTGCAGATCGTGCTGCTCGCCGCACTGTTCAAGGGCGGCTACCGGCAGACCGGGTGGCCGCCGCTTCGCGACAACGCGGCCACCGTGGGCCGCGTCCTGTCCCTCGCCCTGATCGGCGCCGGGGCCTGGCTGATCGTGGTCGTGGCCTCCGCCGTCGTGGAGTCGGGGTACGCCCGCTACGCCACCGGCACCCGCGACCCGGCCCGGGTGCGCCGGGTCCGTACCCAGGTGACGCTGATCACGAGGGTCGTGACGGTCGTCGTGGCCCTCGTCGCGGCCGCCGCGATGCTCCTGACCTTCCCGAGCTTCCGCGCGCTCGGCACCTCCGTGCTCGCCTCCGCCGGGATCATCGGCATAGTCGCCGGCGTCGCGGCCCAGTCCACCCTCGGGAACCTCTTCGCCGGCTTCCAAATCGCCTTCGGCGACATGGTGCGCATCGGCGACACGGTCGTGGTGGCGGGCGAATGGGGGGTGGTCGAGGACATCACCCTCACCTTCCTCGCCGTACGCACCTGGGACGAGCGGCGCATCACCATGCCCGTCTCGTACTTCACCACCCGCCCCTTCGAGAACTGGTCCCGCGGCGGCGTCCAGATGACCGGAACGGTCTTCCTGCACTGCGACCACAGTGCGCCCGTGGACCTCCTGCGGGACAAGGTCCACGAGATCCTGCACAACTGCCGGGAGTGGGACGGCCGCGGCTGGGACCTCGCCGTCACCGAGACGACGCCCTCGACGATCGTGGTGCGGGCCATCGTGACGGCCAAGGACGCCGACGACCTGTGGACGGTGCGCTGCGCCGTACGCGAGCAGCTGATCGCCTGGCTCGCGGAGAAGCACCCGGACGCCCTGCCCCGCGTCCTCCTGGACCGGGCACCGGGAGCCCGGGACACGGTGGACGGGCACGGCCGCCGGTGAGGGGCCGCGGAGCGGATTCCTACCTGTGGCGGGCGAGGGTGCGCACCAGCACGACCAGCGAGAAGGCGATGACGAGGAGGTGCACCCAGGCGGGGCCGGGCGCCGGGGACAGGGACAGCTGGACGAGCTGATGTGAGGTCATGGAACGCGCTTGCCCCCGGCGGCCGGTTTGACGCGAGCGGCCCGGCGAAAGGGATCCCCGGCGCCGGGGATCGGGGCGCCGGCGCCGTCAGCGGCCCGCGGGCCTGCCGGACAGCAGCCGGGCGGCCTCGATCTCGGCCCAGACGGCCTTCCCGCGGCCGAGTGCCTGCGCGCCCCAGCGATCGGACAGCCGCTCCACGATGTGCAGGCCGTGCCCGCCCGGGATGCCGCGTTGCGGGGCCGGGTGGAGCACGGGCAGGGCCGACGAGCCGTCGGACACCTCGATGCGCAGGACGTCCCCGGACGTGAGCACGAGCTCGTGGCAACCGTCCGCGTGCAGTGACGCGTTGGTCAGCAGCTCGGAAACGAGGAGCAGGGCGTCCTCGGCGGTCTCGGTCCCGTCCCAGCCCCAGTCCTGCAGGGCCCGGCGCGTGAAGTCGCGGCCCTTGGCCACGGCACCGCGCACGCCCGTCAGGGCGAGCCGACGGCGCTGCCCCGCGACGGGAAGGCCCGCGTTCACCGGATCACCCGTTTCCGGTCCGACGGTCTCCACTGTGGTCTTCCACCCCCACGTTGACACTGGTCTGTGCTTGCGGCATCTGCCCGGCGGGGCCGAGGCCGACGGCCTGGACTTCTGTTGCGTTCCCGAGCGGCCCCGGGGCCGCTCGATCATGCCCACCCCAGTGTAGGGGACCGGCGATATCAGGGCGTGGCGACGTGGAGCCGCAGTGTGAAGCCGGCGTCCGTGGCACGGACCTCGACCAGATCGCAGAGCTGGTGGATCATCCACAGGCCGCGGCCGCCGTTGGCGGACGCGAGGGAAGGACGCCGACGCCCCGCCAGGGGGTCCGCCAGGCGCCCGCCGTCCTGGATCTCGGCGACGACCCCCGCTCCGGCGCCGGTGGTGCTCCACAGCCGCAGGGTGCCCTTCCCGCCGCCGTGGGACAGGGAGTTGGCCGCCGCCTCGCTGACCGCGAGGACGAGGTCGCCGCGGCGCGCCGGGGTCAGGGCCGTCGTACGGGCCCAGGACTCGGCGAACTCGCGGACCCCGGCCAGCTCTCCGTGGGAGTACTCGAGGCGGGGCACCTCGCCGTCGTGTTCGGGCAGCGGGCGGTCGCAGTCCGCGGAGACCGCGGAGGCGGCCGTGTACTGCGGGCTCGGCTGGTCGAGGCCCGCCTCGATCAGCGTCGGGTGCGTGCGCCGGGCGTCGGCCAGTACCCCGGGCGCCAGCCCCCGTACGTCGTACGGGCACAGCACGGTGGCGGGCCGGCCGGCGAAGGCCGAGTTGATGAGGGCCTCGTGACGGGTGGCCTCGAGCACCTCGGCGGGGGTGCGGCCGGGCCAGATCGGTTCGCCGACGATGCGGGCCGCCCGGCTCACGTGGAGGTCGGCGAAATCCTGCAGGGCGGCGAGGATGCGGCCGGGATTGCGTCCCAGCTCCGTCATGTCGATCCACACGATGTCCGCGGCGTTCCCGGCGTTCCCGGTCTTCCCGGTGTTCGCACCGAGGCTCTCGCGCAGGGCGTCCAGGTGCGGGCCCGGCACGGCGACGAGGACCGGTTCCCCGGCCGACAGGCTGGCGCGCACGAAGCCGCCCACGCCGGCCACGTACTCGTCGAGGTCCCGGTAGAACAGGGCAGGGTGGACGAAGGCCCCGGGCCCGGTGGGCGCAGGAACAGTGATCATGCTGCGACCTCCAGCGCGGCGCATTCGTCCGGGAACATCTGCACTACCTTGCGCAGTGAGTATGGCGGGTCGTGGAGCAACAGGCGCCGGCCTTCGCCGTTCAGGGCGGCCGAAACCTGGACCAGCGCGGCGATCGCGACCGTGTCGAGGAAGAGCACGGCGGACAGATCGAGATGGACGACGGGTCCCGGAATCCCGCTCACGATGCCGAGCGCCGTCGACAGGGCGTGCCGGGTGTCGAGGTCGCAGCTGCCGGTCAGGCGCGCGCCGGGCCGGTCCCGCAGCGGCAGCGCGGTCAGCGCCGCCGCGTCCGGTCCGCCCGGCGCCGCCGGGAGCCGCACGGCCGCGTCCGCCCCCGCGCCGTGTTCCTGGCGCGTCCGCGCGTCGGCGGGGGAGTCGGACCGGTCGTGCCGGTGAAGGGATGCCATGGCCGGTGCCTACACGGTGAGCATGCCGGCACGCAGCCGGGCCAGCGTCCGGGACAGGATGCGGGAGACCTGCATCTGGGAGATGCCGAGCTCGGCGCCGATCTCCGCCTGCGTCTGCTCCTGGCCGAAGCGCATCTTCAGGATGAGGAGGTCGCGCTCGTCCAACTGCTCCAGCAGGGGAGCGAGGGTGTGGAACTCCTCGAAGAGCTCCATGGCGGGATCGACGCCGCCGAGGCGCTCCGCCAGCGGCCGGGAGGTTCGGCTCGAGGTGGACGCCGCGTCGTCGTCCGAGCCGACGGTGTCGAGCGAACCGCTCGTGTAGCCGTTCGCGGCCACCAGCCCGTCGATGACCTCGTCCTCGGACAGCTCCAGGTGCGCGGCGAGCTCCTTGACCGTCGGCGCCCGGCCCAGGACGTCCGTCAGGGCCTCCTGGGCCTTGGCGAGCTCCGTACGCAGTTCCTGCAGGCGGCGCGGGACGTGCACGGCCCAGGTGGTGTCGCGGAAGTGGCGCTTGATCTCACCGGTGATGTAGGGGAGGGCGAGGGTGGAGAACTCGACCTCCCGCTCCGGGTCGTAGCGGTCGATTGCCTTGATCAGGCCGATGGTCCCCACCTGGATGATGTCGTCCATGTCGAGACCGCCGCCGAGCACACGGGTGCGGAAACGGCGTGCGGCGAACTGCACCAGTGAGAGGTTCATCTCGATCAGGGTGTTGCGCGTGTACTGGTACTCGCGCGTCCCCTCCTCCAGGGTGCGCAGTCTCACGAAGAACAGGCGCGACAACTCTCGTGCGTCGCCGGGTGCCATCTCACGGGCGTTCTCCACCCGGAACAGCTCCGCGTCCGGCGCAGGGGCTCCCGCGGTGCCGGGGTCACATACAGGGACGTGCGCGTCTGCTGCACGAATGGGGCCTACGACGGTGGCCGAGCGAGACATGGTGGCCGCTCCCTCCCGATTGACTGACGGCTGCCGGGGCGCTTCTGCCCCGGCTCCGGCGTTCTACACGCCGTCATGCCGCCGGATCTTCCCACGGGTCGTGCCGGGCCGCCGAAAAGGGCGGCACGGCGACCGCGGCGTCCTCCCCGGTGGGCGGAGCAGGCATACTCCCTTCCGGAGCGTGTTACATACGACGACCCGGGGAGGCGGACATGACCGGAGCAGGGGACGCACAGCAGAGGGGCACGGTCGGGGAAGGCCGCCGGGCCGGAGCCGGATGGGTCGTGAGCGCGCACGGGGAGCTCGACCAGGACACGCTGGCGCCCCTGGAGGCCGCGCTCGACGCCGCGGCGGGCCAGTACCCGCTGGTGGTCCTGGACGTCGGCGAGGTCACCTTCGGGGACTCCTCCTTCCTGAATTTGCTGCTCCGGACGCACCGCGTCACGGAACTGCGCATCGCCGCCTCCGGCGAGCAGCTGCGCCGGCTCTTCGCCCTGACCGGCGCCGACACGGTCCTGTCCCTGCACGCGAGCGTCGGGGACGCTCTCGGCGAGTGACCTCCCGGGCGGTCAGCCGGCCCGGCTGCCCGCCGGGTGCGGGTCCGGTCCGCCCTCGGGCCGGAAGCACGCCGTGATCGACTTGCCGCCGTGGCACGCGTGAACATCCAGTGAATCCGCCAGGGCGTTGACGATCCCCAGCCCGCGGCCGGACGTGGCGGCCGTGTCGGCATCGGGTGCGCGGGGGCCGGGCAGTCGCGGATCGGCGTCGGCGACGCTCACGTGCAGGCACCGGCCGTCCCAGGTCAGCACCAGGTGCGCGGTGCCGACCGCGTGCAGGTGCGCGTTGGTGACGAGTTCCGAGACGCAGATCAGCACGGAGTGCACGGTGTCGGCCGCCGAACCGTTCCACGGCAGGGACGCCAGGTGCTCCGCGGTCCACTGCCGTGCGGCCCGGACGCCCTCCGCGACCGGGAACGAACGTGCCCAGCCCACCGCTTTGACCGCCATGACCTTCACCCCCTTTTCCTCCGTTGTGCGCGAGTGTCTCCGGTTCGTCTACCCGCAACCCGTGGAAGCACCCAAGGGCTTCGCGGCCCACGGTGCGGGACGCGCTGTCCCCGGTGTGATCGACCGTGCCCTATCGTCCTTTCGGCGGCGCTAGTGCCGTGCCGGGCGCCGCGACCCGGTAGACCTTTCCGGTCACAGCACTAGCCTTCAGCATGGTGGTTATCGAGAGTGGGGTTGACGGATGGCCGAGCGGGCCGGCACTGAATCACCGGGCGGACCAGAGTCGTTGCCGGGTGAGGGCGGGATCGGCGAGTCGGAGCTGCGCCAGTTGCTGGCCGGGCTGACCGCCGTACGCGACGGCGATTTCCGCACCCGGCTGCCCGATGCGGCGGACGGACTGCTGGGGGAGATCGCCACCGTCTTCAACGGGATGGTCAACCAGCTGTCGCTGTTCACCTCCGAGGTGACGCGCGTGGCCCGCGAGGTGGGCACCGAGGGGACGCTGGGCGGCCAGGCCGACGTACCGGGAGTCGGCGGCGCCTGGCTGGACCTCACGGATTCGGTCAACTTCATGGCCGGGAACCTGACGGCCCAGGTGCGCTCCATCGCCCAGGTCGCGACCGCGGTGGCCAAGGGCGACCTCTCGCAGAAGATCACCGTCACCGCGCGCGGGGAGATCCTGGAGCTGAAGGAGACCATCAACACGATGGTCGACCAGCTCTCCGGATTCGCCGGCGAGGTCACGCGCGTGGCCCGCGAGGTCGGCACCGAGGGCCGCCTCGGCGGCCAGGCGGACGTCAAGGGCGTCTCCGGGACGTGGAAGGACCTCACGGAGTCCGTCAACGTCATGGCCGACAACCTGACCGCCCAGGTGCGCTCCATCGCCGAGGTCACCACCGCCGTGGCCCAGGGCGATCTGACCCAGAAGATCCGGGTCGACGCGCGGGGGGAGATCCTGGAGCTGAAGGAGACCATCAACACGATGGTCGACCAGCTCTCCGCGTTCGCCGACGAGGTCACCCGGGTGGCCCGCGAGGTCGGCACCGAGGGCAACCTCGGCGGCCAGGCCACGGTCCGGGGGGTCTCCGGCACCTGGAAGGACCTCACCGACAACGTCAACGTCATGGCGTCCAACTTGACCGGCCAGGTGCGCTCCATCGCCCAGGTGGCCACCGCCGTCGCCCGCGGCGACCTCTCGCAGAAGATCGTGGTGGAGGCCAAGGGCGAGGTCGCCGCGCTCGCCGGGGTCATCAACACGATGGTCGACACGCTGTCCGCCTTCGCCGACGAGGTCACCCGCGTGGCCCGCGAGGTCGGCACCGAGGGCCGGCTCGGCGGCCAGGCCCAGGTCCCCAATGTGGCGGGCACCTGGAAGGACCTCACCGACAACGTCAACTCCATGGCCAACAACCTCACCGGCCAGGTCCGCAACATCGCCCTCGTCACGACGGCCGTCGCCAACGGCGACCTGTCCAAGAAGATCGACGTGGACGCCCGCGGGGAGATCCTGGAGCTGAAGACCACCATCAACACGATGGTCGACCAGCTCTCCTCCTTCGCCGCAGAGGTCACCCGCGTCGCCCGCGAGGTCGGCAGCGAGGGCCGCCTCGGCGGCCAGGCCGAGGTCGAGGGCGTCTCCGGGACGTGGAAGCGCCTCACCGAGAACGTCAACGAACTGGCCGGCAACCTGACCCGCCAGGTCCGGGCCATCGCCGAAGTCGCCAGCGCGGTCGCCGAGGGCGACCTGACCCGCTCGATCACGGTCGACGCCTCGGGCGAGGTCGCCGAACTCAAGGACAACATCAACTCCATGGTCGGCTCGCTGCGCGAGAGCACCCGGGCCAACCAGGAGCAGGACTGGCTCAAGTCCAACCTCGCCCGCATCTCGGACCTGATGCAGGGCCACCGGGACCTCGCCGCCGTCGCCGAGCTCGTCATGGACGAACTGACCCCGCTGGTGGCCGCCCAGTACGGCGCCTTCTACCTCGCCGAGGACCGCCCCGGCGGCACGGTGCTCACCCTCGTCGGCTCCTACGGGCGCCCCGCGGACGCCGAGGAGGACACCGGATTCGCCCTCGGCCGCTCCCTCGTCGGACAGGCCGCCCGCAGCCACCGCATCATCGCGACCGACCAGGTCCCCGGCGGGTACGTCATCTCCTCCGGGCTGGGCCACACCACCCCCGGCAGCCTGATCATCCTGCCGATCGTGGTCGACGACCAGGCCCTCGGCGTGATCGAACTCGCCTCCTTCAGCGCCTTCACCGCCGTGCACCGCGACTTCCTCGCCCAGCTCATGGAAACCATCGGCGCCAACGTCAACACGATCGTCGCCAACGCCCGGACCGACGAGCTCCTCGGCGAGTCCCAGCGGCTGACCGGCGAACTCCAGGCCCGCTCCGAGGAACTCCAGGTCCAGCAGGAGGAACTCCAGCGCTCCAACGCGGAGCTGGAGGAGAAGGCCGCCCTCCTCGCCAGCCAGAACAGCGACATCGAGGCCAAGAACCTGGAGATCGAGCAGGCCCGGCAAGAACTGGAGACCCGCGCCCAGCAGTTGTCGCTGGCCTCCACCTACAAGTCCGAGTTCCTGGCCAACATGAGCCACGAGCTGCGCACCCCGCTCAACAGCCTCCTCATCCTGGCCCAGCTGCTCGCCCAGAACCCGACGCGCAACCTCACCCCCAAGCAGGTCGAGTACGCGGGCATCATCCACTCGGCCGGCTCGGACCTGCTCCAGCTGATCAACGACATCCTCGACCTGTCGAAGGTCGAGGCCGGGAAGATGGACATCAACCCCGAGCGGGTGCACCTGCCCCAGCTGCTCGAGTACGTCGACGCCACCTTCCGCCCGATGACCACGCAGAAGAGCCTCGACTTCACCGTCACCACCGCCCCGGGCGCCCCCGACGACCTGCTCACCGACGATTCGAGGCTGCGCCAGATCCTGCGCAACCTGCTCTCCAACGCGGTCAAGTTCACCGAGCGCGGCGGCGTCGAGCTGCGCATCGAACCGGCGACGCCCGCCGAAACCCCCGCCGGGCTCTCCCGGCGCGGCCCCATGCTGGCCTTCCGGGTCCGCGACACGGGCATCGGCATCCCCGAGCAGCAGTTGGAGTCCGTCTTCGGCGCCTTCCAGCAGGCCGACGGCACCACCAGCCGCAAGTACGGCGGCACCGGCCTCGGACTCTCCATCAGCCGCGAGATCGCCCAGCTCCTCGGCGGGGCCGTCACCGCGCAGAGCACCCCCGGCCAGGGCAGCACCTTCACCCTCTACCTGCCGGTCAGCCGCGCGGACTACGAGGACGCACCCCGCTTCGAGGCCCAGGACCAGGGCGCCCCGGGAACGCACTCCGCCGGCGGCGCGCCCGGGACGACGCGCCCGGACCGCGCGCAGGCGCCCGTACTCCCCGCCCAGCGGCGGCCCCGGCGCCTGCTGGTGATCGAGGAACGGCTGGGCGGCCTGCTCTCCCTCGTCGCCGAGAGCGCCGACCGGGACTTCGCCCCCCGCCACGAGGCGACGGGGGAGCACGGCGGCATCCAGGTGGTCAACGCCACCAGCTCGCGCGAGGCCGCCGCCGCCCTGGCCTCCCACTCCTTCCACTGCGTGGTCCTGGAACTGGACATGCCCGACGGCGAAGCCCTGCGCTTCCTCGACGCGCTCGACGGAGACCCCGCCCTCTCCTCGCTCCCCGTCCTCGCCCACAACAACCCCCGGGTCAGGAGCGGCCAGGAGGCCGCCCTGCGGGAGCGCTCCGCCTCACGCCACCTGGAACTGCTCTCCAGCCTGGACGAACTGCGCGAGCGCATCGCGCTCCACCTGTTCGCCGAACAGCCGGGAGACGTGCTCCCCCTCGTACGGGGCGACGCGCAGCCGCAGCAGAGCGACCACGTGCTCGACGCCGAACTGGCCGGACGCACCGTCCTCGTCGTCGACGACGACGCACGCAACCTCTTCGCCCTCAGCGGGATCCTGGAACTGCACGGCATGCGCGTCCTGCACGCCGAGGACGGCCGCAAGGGCATCGACGCCCTCACCCACAACACCGGGGTCGACCTCATCCTGATGGACGTGATGATGCCCGAGCTGGACGGATACGCCGCCACCGCCGAGATCCGGCGGATGCCCGCGTACGAGGGCCTGCCCATCATCGCGGTCACCGCCAAGGCGATGCCCGGGGACCGGGAGAAGAGCCTCGCCGCGGGCGCCAGCGACTACGTGACCAAGCCGGTGGACGCCGACGACCTCATCGCCCGCGTCCGGCACTGGCTCGCGCGATGAGCCGGGACACCCAACGGCACGACGACGCCTGCCCGCGGCCGGCCCCGGCCGCCGACCGGGCCGCGGGCGTCGTCCCCCACCAGTGCCCGACCCCGCTGGGACGCCTGGTCGCCACCGTCGAACGGCTGCGCCGGGAGGTGCTGGAGGCACAGGCGGCCGCCGACGGCCGGGCCCTGGTCGAACTCGCCAAGGGCATCTTGATCGGACAGCTGAACTGCACCCCGGCCGCGGCCGCCCGGCAGCTCGACGTGCTGTGCCGCGAGAGCGGGATGTCGCCCCTCGAACTCGCCGCCGACATCGTCAACCAGGCGGCCCGCGACCACGTCAGCGAGATCGCCGCCGAGTTCGTCGAGCGCACGGGCACGGTCGGCGACCCCGACGAACAGCGCGCCGCCACCCTCTCGGTCCGGCTGCGCACCGCCGAGAGCGGCATGCTGGCCGCAGCGGCCGACACCCAGGCCGTGGCCGAATCCCTCCTGGCGAACGCACTGGGTCCCCTGGGCGCCGTCGCCGTCGCCGTGTGGACCGCGGTGCCCGACGGATCGCTGGCCCTCGCCGGACACGCCGGGTTCCCGCCGGGGGAGGCCGCGCGCTGGCGCCACGTGCCCCCGGGCGTCGCCACCGTCGCCCGCCTCGCCCTGCGCGACCGCCGGCTGGTCACCCTCGCCCGCCTCGAACGCGGGGGACTCCCCTCGATCGGCCACCTCCAGTGGCCGGACGGCGGACGGATGGCCGTACCGGCCGGGACGGGCGGCCGGATCCACGGCGTCCTCGAAATCTGCTGGCCGCAGCCCCTGGCGCCACAGCGGCCGCAGGTCGAGCGCCAGGTCGAGGCCCTCGCCGAGCTCTGCGCCCACACCATGGACGCCTCGCCCCCGCGCGACCTCACGACCGCCGAGGCGGTGCTCCCCGACGTCACCGAGCTGATCGACCTCGCCGAGGGACTGCGGGATCCCGCCGTGGTGCTCACCCCGGTCCTCGACTCCGAGGGCCGGCTCGTGGACTTCCGCATCCGCCACGTCGGCAGCCGCTTCGCCGACCCGGCCGGCCGGCCGCGCGGCGCCGTCAACGGCGCCCTGCTGCTGGAGGCCTATCCGATGGCCGCCGGCGAGAGCGGGCTGTTCGAGGTCATCGAGCGCGTGCACGCGACGGGAGAGGCCTTCCGGGCCGAACGCATGAGCCTGACCGCGCTCGTCGACCAGATCCCGCTCACCGCGGTCGCCGACATCAGCGTCAGCCGGCACGGCGCCGCCGTCCTGCTGATCTGGCGGATCGAGGACGAGAAGGCCCGGCTGGCCGACCTCCTGCAGCACGCCCAGCGCCTGGGCCGGATCGGCGGGTTCGAGGAGAACCTCGCCACCGGGGAGACCACCTGGAACGCGCAGCTCTACGCACTTCACGGACTCCCGGCCACCGCGCCCCCGGTACGGCTGCGCGAGCTGCCCGGTTACGCCCATCCGGACGACTCCGCCGCCCTCGACCGCTTCCTGCGCGCGGTGTTCAGCCTGCGCCGCCCCGCCTCCGTCAACCTCCGGTTCCGCAGGCCCGACGGGATCACCCGCCACATCCGGGTCGTCGCCGAGCCCGTCCTCGACTCGGACCAGCGGCTGCACGCCGTGCGCGGCGCCTACCAGGACATCTCCGCCCAGCACTGGACCGAGGTCGCCCTGGCCGCGACCCGGGACCAGCTCGCCCACACCGAGGCCGAGTCCGCCGAACGCAACCGGCTGGCGCTCCAGCTCCAGCACGCCATCATGCCGCCCACCCCCTCGGCCGTGGACGCCCCGGGCCTGCGGGTCGCCGTCCGCTACCGGCCCGCGGAGACCGAGTCGCTCGTCGGCGGCGACTGGTACGACACCGTGGTCCTGCCCTCCGGGCTGATCATGCTGTCCGTGGGCGACGTCGCCGGGCACGGCATCGAGGCGGCCACCGGCATGGTGGTCCTGCGCAACGCCCTGCGCGGCCTGGCCGTCACGGGCGCGGGCCCCGCGCAGCTGCTGTCCTGGCTGAACACGGTCACCCACCACCTGGCCAAGCACGTGACGGCCACCGCCGTCTGCGGCATCTTCGACCCGAGCACCCGGGTGATGCGCTGGGCGCGCGCGGGCCACCTGCCGCCCGTGCTCGTGCGCGGGGGCGAGGCCGACGCCTTCCCGCTCATCGAGGGCCTGCTCCTGGGCGCCCTCCCCGATGTCACCTACATCGAGCGGGAGGTGCAGCTCGAACCGGACGACACGCTGCTGATGTTCACGGACGGGCTGGTCGAACGGCGCGACTCCTCGGTCCAGGAGTCGCTCGGCCATCTCGTGCGCACGGCGGCCACCGTGGCCGGGGACCTGGACGGACAACTGGACCGCCTCCTGGCCAAGAGCCGGTCCGACACGGACGACGACACCTGCCTGATCGGCATCCGCGTCGCCTGAGGCGAAGCCACCGCACCGGGCGGGGGCGGCGGACGCCCGGATCGGCGCCCGGTCTCCGGGGCACCGGCACGACGTGCCGAGAATCAAGTCGGCGGTCCTGCTCGGAGCGGTCGCGACGGCGGCCGCGGGAGGAAGCGGAATCGGCGCTGAGCGCACCGGCGCATGCTCCCCGCCTTCGTTCGATCCTTCGAAGATCCGCGCGATGGCGGATGCGGAGCCTTCGACGGGGCAGTCGCACAGCCTGACCAGCCATCTCGGTCCGCCGCTGCCGGGCCTGCCCTCGATCCGGAGGCCCACGATGTCCACCACCGCCCTGACCTCGGCGGTTCTGCCCGCCGGCCTGATCGCGCTGCCGGGTGTCCACGGGCCGCGCGCGGACACGCGCTTCCTCGCCCGAGCACTCGCGGACGAGAGCCTGGGGCCCCGGACGGACGCGCTGGAGATCGGCACCGGAACCGGCGCACTCGCCCTGCGCATGGCCGGAAGCGGAGCGCGCGTCACGGCGGTCGACGTCTCCTGGGCCGCCGTGGCCACGGCCCGCCTGAACGCCCTGCACCGGCGCTGCCCCTGCGCGTCCTGCACGGAGACTTCGAGGCGCGCACCGCGGGGCGCCGCTTCGACCTGGTCGTCACCAACCCGCCGTACGTCCCCGCCCCGCGCGCCCGGCTGCCGTCCCACGGGCCCGAGCGCGCCTGGGACGCCGGCCTCGACGGGCGCGGGGTCATCGACCGGATCTGCGCGAGCGCGCCGGACCTGCTGCGCCCCGGCGGCGTCCTGCTGATGGTGCACTCGGGCATGTGCGGGGCGCAGGAGACCCTCGACCGGCTCGGCGGGGCAGGGACTGGCCGCGGAGGTCACCGCGAGGACCTCCGTGCCGTGGGGCCCCGTCCTGCGGTCGCGACGGGCCTGGCGGCCGCGGCCGCCAAATGGGAAGAGCTGGTGAGCATCCGTGCCCGCAGCCTCTGACGAAGCGGCCCCTGGCCGTGCCGCCCGTGACAACGCTCCCGACCCGGCGCCCGCGGCGGCACCCGCGGAGGCCTGCTGGCCGACGAGCCCGGCCTGGAAGCGGACATCGCCTTCGGCTGCGCGGCGACCGTACTGCTGGAGGACCGCCTCGCGCACCACGTCCGCGAGGCCTGGAACCAGGGCCGCAGCGCCCTGCGATCGCCCCTGCCGGAGGCGTGAGCGGCCGGCAGGCCGCCATGGGGCCCGGGTGTTACATGGGGTCCATGGTGCCGCTGCCCCTGCCGTTCTCCTGCTCGCTCTTCTCCCGGATGCGCAGGGCCTTGTCCCTCAGCCGCTGCCGCTCCGCCGGATCGGTGGCGTGCTGCGCCGCCTGCTCCAGCTCCTGGGCCTTGTCGCGCATCTGCCGGGCCCGCTCGCTCGGCTGGCTGTCACCGCTCATGGTCACTCCTCGGGTGGATACGGCGTACGGACGTCTCCCAGACAAACAGCGACGGGGCGCCCGCGCCACCTCACGGTGTCTGGGACGGGGCGGGCCGGGCAAGCGGGGGGTATGAACGGATCCCTTGCGAACGCGTCCAGCAGCTACTACGTCACCGTCCGCGGAGAACGGTTCACCTGCGGCGGGGTGACGGGCCTGGGTCCCCAGGGGGACCTGGGCCTGCCCGGGCAGGTGCTCACGGTCACCCTCGACGACTGCGTCCTCACCGACGCGCCCGGGGCACGGGACTGGGCACTGTCCGCGGAGGCTCCGGCGGAGCCCTGCCACATCAAGATCGAGGAGGTGCGGCCGGGCGCGGTGGCCCCGCTCACCACGTGGTACCTCACCGACGCCAGGCCGGACACGGTCACCGACCACAGCACGACGGCGACCAGCCACGAGACGCGGATCGGTCGGCTCACCCTGCACGCCGCGAAGATCTCCCCCGACATGCCGTAGCGATGTCCGCCCGCCCGTACCGGGTGACGCGGCGGACGGTGGCGGGTCGGTGGGGGTGACGCTGTCGAGGTTGGCGTTGCCGGAGTCGGCGGTGGTGTCAGGGCGAGCGTGTTCCCGGCCCCGTGAACGGCGCGATCTGTCCTTGTCCGGGCGCCGGCCGTCACGACAGGCTGCGGCTGCTCCCAGCAGGTCCTCGGGAGCCCCGTCCCGTTCCGTGCGCCGCTGACCGTAGGGATGCCCGCCGCCATGATCTGGTCAGAGTTCTCGACGGACCACCTGCCCGCCGCCGAGCGCTTCGCCCACTGGGAGCACGTCACCGGCCAGTCGCTGATGCGCACGACCTGCGCCGGCCCGCACCTGTGCGACTTCCGGGCCGGCTCCCGGGCCTTGAACCTGGGCGCCGTCCAGGTCTTCACGCAGGACTACCCGCCGATGGAAGTCCGCCGCAGCCCCCGACAGGTCCGCCAGAGCGACCCGGAGGTGTACCACCTCTGGCTCACCGTGAGCGGGGGCATCGAGCTCAACCTCGGCAGCCGGACCGCCGAAGTGGGTGAGGGCGACCTCGTGCTCTACGACTCCTCACACCCGTACCACGGCCACATCGCCCCCACCGGCCACGCGCAGCGGATCTCCTCCCTCATCGTGCAAGTGCCGCGCGGCGCACTGCCCCTGCGCTCGCAGACCCTGGACCGCCTCTCCACGACCCGGATCCCCGGTAACACGGGCCTCGGAATGCTGCTGCGCACCTACCTGACCGGACTGACGGAACAGGGGCCGTCGTACGGGGCCGCCGACGTGGCCCGGCTGGCCGCCGCCACCCTCGACCTGCTCTGCGCGACACTCGCCCAAGTGGCGCGGGCCGGCGAAGAACTGGCGCCCGAGACCAGGCGGGCGGTCCTGCGGCGGCAGGTCAGCACGTTCATCGCGCGGAACCTCGCCGATCCGGACCTGACACCGGTCGGCATCGCGGCCGCCCACCACCTCTCCGTCCGGTCCCTGCACCACCTGTACCAGGACCAGGAGGTCTCGGTCGCCGACGAGATCCGGCGCGGCCGGCTCGAAGGCGCGCGCCGGGACCTCGCCGACCCCCGGCTGCGCACGCGATCGATCGGCGCCGTCGCGGCGGCCTGGGGCTTCTTGGACCAGTCGTATTTCAGCCGGGTCTTCCGGACCGCCTACGGGACCACTCCCAGGGAGCACCGCGGTCAGATCCTGGGCGGCCCAGAAGTGCGCTGAAGTCCTGGAGCGCCGCGCCGGATTGCCAAGGGCGGAGGACGAATTCCGCGAAGCTCATGCCGCTCGCCGACGCACTCCACCGCTCTCAGGAGAAGCCCATGACACGAGGAACCACGACCCGGAACCCGGCCGCGAAGATCCGGACGAGGGTCGCCCTGCTGGCGGCGACGACCGCCCTGGGCGCCGGACTCGTCCTGGCCCCCGGCGCCCAGGCGTCGCCCGCCAACGCCCCGGCCGTCGTCGCCGGCCCGGCCGCCTTCGGCTGCAACCCCGTCACGAACCACCCGCAGATCGCACAGGGATCCTCCGGCTCGGCGGTCAAGGAACTGCAGTGCCTGCTGAAGTACTGGGGCTTCGACCCGGGCGCCACCGACGGGCAGTTCGGATCCAAGACCCGGGCCGCGGTCGTCGGATTCCAGAACAAGTTCCACAACGTCTGCGGGCTGGCCGTGGACGGGATCGTCGGGCCGAAGACCTGGCACGCGCTCCTCAACCCCGGCTGCTGACCAGCCGCGGGGCGTGCACCGAGGTGACGCCGAGGAGGGACGCCGCCTGTCGCCCTGATCGCTCGTAAGCTGCGAAGAAGCCCGAGGGCCTCGATCTCGTGGGACTGCTCGCCGTCGTCGAGGCGCGCACGAAGGACGCCCCGGACCGCCCGCAGTGGGCGATTCCGTTCGCGCCCGTCCGGATCACCGAGATGGTCCGCCGCAAGGACGGCGGGCGGGGCTGACCGCGACGGCCGCGTCCAATGCGGTGGCGGGTCCTCCCATGGACGTGTGACGGTACGGTCCATGGGCAACTCCACGACATGGCCGGTGTTCCGCACGAGCGACGCGACCACGGCGTACGCGCAGGCCAAGCGCCTGCGCGCGCTACTGGCGCGACGCGAGGACGAGGTCTGGTTCTTCGCCGAGCTGCGCACGGTCGAAGACGTCCGGCGGATGGCCGCGGTCCTGCCCGGGGCCCGGTTCGACTACACGGGCATGCGTACCGGCCCGGCGGGCGAGGAGCTGTGGTTCGACCTCGACGTGACGGCCGCGGACGATGCCGCACTGGAGGCCGGCCTGCCGCTGGACGCCATGGAGAACCTCCCGACGGGGAGCGTCGAGGAACACTTCGTGGCGGCTCTCGGCCAGGGTACGGCCGCCATGGACTGGCACGGCTCCTGGCCGGAGGAACCGGACGCCGGCCAGTACGCGAACGCGAAGTACGACGGGGTCCAGGTCGTCTTCCACGGCGACGACGCCCACTTGGGCCGGTGGACCGGGCACCACACCGTCTTCGTCCACGGGGCGGCGGCCGGGGGGCCGCGGCCCGGGCCCGGCACCTCGCCGCGCACATCGGCGGCGAGGTGCTCGGCGAGCCACAGCGCGGATGGTGAGGCGCGGAGCGCCTCCCATCGGTCCGCGGCCGTCATTGCGCGGCCATCGGTCCCCGGCACTCGGCCCGAGGCCCCGGAAACGGCTACGGCGCGATCGGAAGCTGCCGCTTGTGCTCCGTCAGGCGGTAGCGGCGGACGATCGTGTCGAAGGCGCGCTCACCGACCGGCTTGCCCTCCAAGAAGTCGTCGATCTCGTCGTACGTCACACCGAGCGCGTCCTCGTCGGCCTTGCCCGGGTCCAGGGTCTCCAGGTCCGCGGTGGGCGTCTTCCAGACCAGCTCGGCAGGGGCGCCCAGGGCGTCCGCGCAGGCCCGTACCCGCCGCTTGGTCAGACCGGTCAGCGGAACCAGGTCGGCCGCGCCGTCGCCGAACTTGGTGAAGAAGCCGGAGACCGCCTCGGCGGCGTGGTCGGTGCCGACGACCAGGCCGTCGTGGGCGCCGGCCACCGCGTACTGGGCGATCATGCGCTGGCGGGCCTTGATGTTGCCCTGTACGAAGTCCTGGTGGTGGGCGTCCCGGAAGACGGTGCCGCCGGCCAGGGAGGCCGCCAACGCCGCGTCGCTCGCGGACTTGACGTCCACGGTCAGCACCCGGTCGGCGTTGATGAAGCCGAGGGCGAGCTGGGCGTCCTTCTCGTCGGCCTGGACCCCGTACGGCAGCCGCATGGCGAAGAACGTCGCGTCGTGGCCGGCCGCGCGGGCCCGCTCCACGGCGAGCTGGCAGAGCCGGCCGGCCGTGGTGGAGTCGACCCCGCCACTGATCCCGAGCACCAGGGACCGCAGACCGGTCGAGGTGAGGCGCTCGGCCAGGAACGCCACCCGGCGCTCGATCTCCCGCTGCGCGTCGAAGGTCTCGGCCACCAGGAGGTCCCGGGCGATCTCCTGCTGCAGGGCGGTGGACGCCGGCTGGCTCACGTCTGCTCCTCGTGGTCGTTCGTCATTTTCGCGATGGACTGTCCCGCCGACCCTAACCGAGGCGGCCGGGTGACCCGCGTCTCACCGGGGTGGCGGCGCTTGTCTATGCAACGAGTTGCATAGAAGGATCGGGGCATGGCCCTTGAGCACGCGATCCTCGTCTCCCTGCTGGAGCAGCCGGGGTCCGGCTATGAGCTGGCCCGCCGGTTCGAACGGTCCATCGGCTACTTCTGGACCGCGACCCACCAGCAGATCTACCGCGTGCTGGGGCGCATGGAGGGCGACGGCCGGCTCGACGTCCGCGAAGTGCCGCAGCTGTCCCGGCCGGACAAGAAGGAGTACTCCGTCACGGCGGTCGGCCGGGCCGCCCTCTCGGGCTGGCTCCACGAGCCGATCCAGCCCGACAGCGTCCGGCACGAGCTCGCCGTGAAGATCCGCGGCGCGGCCTTCGACGACCCGGCCGCACTGATCCTCGAGGTCGAGCGGCACCACCGGGCGCACGCCGACCGGCTCACGCACTACCTGGCGGGCGAACTGCGCGACTTCACCGGTCCGCAAGCTCCGGACGCCTCCGACGCCGGGCGCGAACTCCAGCACGTCGTGCTGCGCGGCGGCATCGCCTACGAGCGGATGCAGCTCGCCTGGCTGGAGGACGTGCTCGCCACGCTCCACCGCCTCGCGGCGCCGCGTCCCCCGGGCGCCCTCGTCCAGGGCGTGCAGGGGGGTGCCGAACCGGTCGGCCGCTGCGGTGAGGGAGATCCCGGCGACGGTGACGTCGCCTCCGGCGGCCGGGCGGGCCGAGGCGGGCCAGACGGAGAGCCCCTCGGCGGCGTCGGGGGCCGGTATCGGATCCGAGGTCCGGACCGGGGAGGAGAAGGTCGAGGTCCTGGAGTACGAGGAGCTCGGCATGGAGGCGGTCTGGAAGATCGAGGTCGAGGACTTCCCGGCCTTCATCGTGGTCGACGACAAGGGCAACGACTTCTTCGTCGATCCGGCCCCGACCCACCGCAGCCGGCAGGGCGGGACCGGCCCGACGTGGCGGCCCGGGGATGATCACACCTGGGGTCCGCTCCGCAGCCCGCGCAGGAGCTCTGCCTCCACCGGGGTCGCGTCCAGGCCGTGGGCCCGCGCCTCGCGCAGTTGCGGGAGCGTGAGTCGGTACAACTCGCGGACGACCTTCAGCGGCACACCGTCCGGCCCGCCGACAGCGAGGCGCACGGTGCCCTCCGCAGCGACGATCCGCTCGCGCATCAACGGCGGGGGCACTCCCCAGCCCTGGTCGCACGCGTGGACTCCGTACTCGGCGCAGTAGTAGTTGTCATCCCAGCACAGGCGGCCGTCGACGATCCGCTGCCATGTCTCGTACCGGCAGGAGGCGCAGGGCGCGCAGTGCAGCGTCATGAACTGTTCAGCCATCGGTGCAGGGTCCCGCGCCGGCCCGCCAGGCGCATCCGGATAACGTTCGGGGTATGACTGAGCCGTCCCTCCCTGCGGCCCGCGGCACGCGGGTCATCGCTCACCGCGGGGCCTCCCACGAGCACCCCGAGCACACCATCGAGGCCTACCGGCAGGCCATCGCCGACGGGGCCGACGCCCTGGAGTGCGATGTGCGGCTCACCGCCGACCACCGGCTCGTCTGCGTGCACGACCGCCGCGTCGAGCGGACCTCCGACGGCCGCGGGATCGTCTCGGAGATGACGTACGAGGAGCTGCGCGCCCTCGACTTCGGCGCCTGGAAGGGGGCCGAGCACGCCGGGTCCCCGGTGCTGCTCTTCGAGGACCTGCTCAAGGAGGCGCTGGCCGCGCCGTACCCCGTCGGGCTGGCCGTCGAGACCAAGCACCCCACCCGCGCGGGCGGCCGGCTGGAGGCCGAGCTCGTACGGGTGCTGCGGGAGCACGGGCTCGCGGACGGCCGCGGCGGCCGCGTCGAGGTGATGAGCTTCTCCCGGACCGCCCTGACCCGGCTGCACCGGCTCGCGCCCGGACTGCCCGCCGTGTACCTGATCGAGCGCGGGCTACGGCCGGTGCGTCCCCCGTACGCCACGCACGCGGGCCCGGGCATCGAGCTCGTACGGCGGGATCCGGGGCTGGTGGGCCGGCTGAAGGCGAAGGGGCTCCGGGTGCGCGTGTGGACCGTGGACGAGCCCGAGGACCTGGAGCTCTGCGTGCGCCTGGGCGTGGACACGATCATCACCAACCGGCCCCGCGACGTGCGCAAGCTGCTCCAAGACATGTGAACACCCGGCCGGGGTGCGCCGGCCGGGTGTGGGGGGTGGTCGACCTGACGGGGGTACAGGTCTGGCGGTACTGGTCCTGCCGGGGTGTTACACGAAGCGCTGGTTGGCCGAGCCGTTGCAGGTCTGCAGGCGCAGCGGCTCGTGGGCCCCTGCCACCGTCACGCACATGCCCGGGGCGGCGGCGGGGCGCAGGGTGGCTCCGTCGCGGACGAACTGCTGGTTGGCGCCGCCGTGGCAGTTCCAGATGATCATCGCGGTGCCGTTGCCGTAGTTGGCGGCGGGCGCGTCGAGGCAGCGGTCATGGGTGAGCTCGATGTGGAGGGACTTCTTCGCGGAGTCGTACCACCAGCCCTGGTTGCGACCGCCGTGGCAGTCCCAGCCGATGACCTTGGTGTTGTTGGCGCTGGAACCGCCGTTGGAGTCGAGGCAGTTGCCGGTCGCCTCGTTCTTGAGCGGCTTGTACAGGTCGTCCCAGGCCCCGGCCTGCAGGACGGGGGTGCCGGTGCTCGCCGGGTCGGCGCAGGAGGCCTCGCGCAGGCCGGAGGCGTAGAGCTGGGTCAGACAGGACGCGAAGGCGCCGTGGCCGCGGTAGTTGGGGTGGAAGGACTGACGGGCGGTGTTCTCGTCCCACGGGAAGTGGTCCCCGAGGTCGAGGTAGAGGCCGCGGGCCCAGGTGTCCTCCATGCAGACCTCGTGGCCCTGGAAGAGCCTCGAGTTGTCGAGGTAGGTCGCGCCCGCGGCGAGGGCGGCCGCGCGCATGCCCTTCTCGAAGGTGGGCACCGCGTAGTTGCGGCCCCAGGCGGCGTCGGAGTCGTAGCCGGCGCAGCCTCCGGGGAGCTTGCCGGGGAAGTCGGGGTTGTCGTTGAAGTCGGGGCCGATCGGGCTGGGGTAGCCCATCACGACCAGCTTGTAGTCGGAGTCGGCGTAGCCGGCGTCGCGCATGACCGTCTTGAGGTCGCCGATCGTCGCCTCCACCTTGGGCTTCAGGCCGTCGACGCGGCCCTGCCAGCCGGGGCCGTACTTCGGCTCGCAGGTGCCCTGGCTGAGCACCCAGCGTGTGACACAGTCGGTCATGACCGGGCCGAACTGCAGGTCGTCGTTGGCCCCGGCGACCAGCACCACCATCTTGATCTTCGTGTTGCGGGCCTTGATGGCGAGACTGTCGCTCTGCACCAGCTCGTCGGCGTACTGCTTGCCTCCGCCGATCCTGATGTTGCCGGTGTA
This sequence comes from Streptomyces sp. ICC4, assembly GCF_003287915.1. Taxonomy (NCBI): domain Bacteria; kingdom Bacillati; phylum Actinomycetota; class Actinomycetes; order Kitasatosporales; family Streptomycetaceae; genus Streptomyces; species Streptomyces sp. ICC4. The sequence goes on from NZ_CP030286.1 coordinate 3,664,180, forward strand.
GCCGCCGGAGCAGGCGGCGTTGAAGGTGTAGTCGGCCGCGATGCCGGTGCGGTGGATCGCCGAGTCCGGCGACCGGTGGCACTGGTTGGACGCGGTGTTCGTCGCGGGATCGTAGTTGCCGACGCCCTCGCCCGAGATCTCGCTGTCGCCGAGCGAGATCAGGCCGGTCTTGCGGTCGGCGAGCGGGCGGATCGCCGAGTCGCCGTAGATCTTGACGGCCTCGGCGGCCCGGATGGCCTCCAGTTCGGGCGTGAGGGGTGTGGCCGCGGCCGCGGCGGCGGACCCGGCGGCGGGAGCCGCGTGGGCCATGGGGGTGATGGCGGTGACGCCCCCGAGGGCGGCCGCGACCGCCGCGACGGCGGCGAAGGTAGATCTGAGCCTGGATTGTGTACGGACACGTGCCATGAACGCCTCCCCGATCTCAGTGTTACCCCCGGTATTTACTGGTCAGTAGGTGAGTTGGGAACAGTCCGAACAAGACAATTGCTCAACTTTTTGAGGAGGCACCACAGATGACCGAGGATCAGCAGACCGAACCGGGCCCCGAGGGGTTCCGCGTCGAGCACGACTCCATGGGCGACGTACTCGTCCCCGCGCACGCCAAATGGCGAGCTCAGACCCAGCGCGCGGTGGAGAACTTCCCCATCTCCGGGCAGCGCCTGGAGCGTGCCCACATCGCGGCGCTGGCCCGGATCAAGGCCGCCGCGGCCGCCGTCAACTCCCGGCTCGGCGTAATCGACGAGGACATCGCCGCCGCGATCGTCTCGGCGGCCGGCGAGGTCGCCGAGGGCCGCTGGGACGAGCACTTCCCCGTCGACGTGTTTCAGACGGGTTCCGGCACCTCGTCCAACATGAACGCCAACGAGGTGATCGCCACCCTGGCCACCGAGCGGCTCGGCCGCGCCGTCCACCCCAACGACGACGTCAACGCCTCGCAGAGCTCCAACGACGTCTTCCCGTCCTCCATCCACATCGCCGCCACCGCCGCCGTCACCGGTGAGCTGATCCCCGCCCTGGACCACCTGGCCGCGGCGATGGAGCGCAAGGCCGCCGAGTTCTCCGAGGTGGTCAAGTCCGGGCGGACGCACCTGATGGACGCCACCCCGGTCACCCTGGGCCAGGAGTTCGGCGGGTACGCGGTCCAGCTCCGCTACGGCGTCGAGCGGCTGCGCGCGGCGCTGCCCCGGCTGGCCGAACTGCCGCTGGGCGGGACCGCGGTGGGCACCGGGATCAACACCCCGCCCGGGTTCTCCGCCGCCGTGATCGCCGAGGTGGCCGCGGCCACGGGGCTGCCGCTGACCGAGGCCCGGGACCACTTCGAGGCCCAGGGGGCGCGGGACGCGCTGGTGGAGACCTCGGGAATGGTCCGCACGGTCGCCGTCTCGCTCACCAAGATCTGCAACGACCTCCGCTGGATGGCCTCGGGCCCGCGCACCGGATTGGCCGAAATCAATCTCCCGGATCTCCAGCCGGGGTCCTCGATCATGCCCGGGAAGGTCAATCCGGTCGTCCCGGAGGCCGTGCTGATGGTGGCGGCCCAGGTGATGGGGAACGACACGGCGGTCGCCGTGGCGGGCGCGGCGGGCAACTTCGAGCTCAACGTGATGCTCCCCGTGATGGCCCGCAACCTCCTGGAGTCCATCCGCCTCCTGGGCAACGCGAGCCGCCTGCTGGCCGACCGCACGATCGACGGAATCACCGCCAACACGGCCCGGGCCAGGGAGTACGCCGAGTCCTCGCCCTCCGTGGTGACCCCGCTGAACCGCTACATCGGCTACGAGGAGGCCGCCAAGGTCGTCAAGAAGTCGCTCGCGGAGCGCAAGACGATCCGCGAGGTCGTCCTGGAGTCCGGCTACGTGGAGCGCGGCGACCTCACCCTCGAACAGCTCGACGAGGCGCTCGACGTACTGCGGATGACCCGGCCCTGATCCGGGCCCGCCGCCCCCCGGGCGGGGTCCGGATCCGGTCGTTTCCGGTCCTCGAACACCTCGGTGACCTGCACCGCAGCGATTCCCCGGGCCCCCGCCCTAAGATCTGGCCATGACAGGTACCGGAGGCCGCGGGGGCGGCAGTGCGCGCAGTGCCGCGCGGGACTCGGCACAGGACGCGCGCCACGGCGGGCACTGGGCGCCCGGGGAGCAGATCCTGTGGCGCTACCGCGACCACGCGCCCGGCCTGAAGGGCGCCGTGCACATCTGCCGGCCCGTCACCGTGGTCGCCGACACCGACGAGCTGCTCGCCGTGTGGATGGCTCCGGGGACCGAGTGCGTCAAACCGGTGCTCGCCGACGGGACCCCGGTCCACGAGGAGCCGCTCGCCACCCGGTACACCGCGCCGCGGACCACCGTACGGTCGCGCTGGTTCGGGGCGGGCGTGCTGAAGCTGGCGCGGCCCGGGGACCCGTGGTCGGTGTGGCTGTTCTGGGAGCACGGCTGGCGCTTCAAGAGCTGGTACGTGAACCTCGAGGAGCCGCGGACGCGGTGGTCCGGCGGGATCGACTCCGTGGACCACTTCCTCGACGTCTCCGTCTATCCGGACCGCACGTGGAAATGGCGGGACGAGGACGAGTTCGCGCAGGCCCAGCGGTCCGGGCTGATGGACCCGGAACAGGCGGACCGGGTGCGGGCCGCCGGGCGGGCCGCGGTGGGCGTGATCGAGGCCTGGGGCCCGCCGTTCTCGGAAGCCTGGCAGGATTGGCGGCCGGACCCGGCCTGGGAGGTTCCGGTGCTGCCGAAGGACTGGGACCGCACTCCGGCGCATATGACCTCATGAGACCCTTGATGCGCCCCGGGGGTGCGACCGTAGGATCGTCCTCCGCGGCAGCGTGTGGCGTCGCCGCGAGAGGGTCCGACCTCGAATCTCGTGCCGCACGCGGGACTTGACCGGAGGCCGGCGCACGACGAGAGGCGATGAGCGGGCGGGGGTCCCCCCGGATTAAGTTTGGGGGAGGAACCGCGGGGTGGTGGTGTCCCCGCCGCTGAGCGGGTATACCGCGACTGACCGAGTTGAGTGCAGCGCACATCGAGCGCAAACGGACGGAATGCCACGCGTGACGGAGTACCCCACCTCTCAGGAGGGCTCACAGCCGGCTGCCGGTGCCTCCGGCGGCCGCACGGATGAGCTGGGCCACGGCAAGGCCCCGGTCCCGGCCGCCGAGGCCGTACGCACGCATGCGCAGGTCCAGGGGGCCGACCAGCCCGCCTCCGGCCTCCCCCGCCCCCGTGAGACCGCCGCCGCGAACAGCGGCGCCCGCGACACCGAGGCAGCGCGCGCCGCGGCCGCCGCTGCCCCGGCGGCCCAAGTGGCACAGGCGGCAAAGGCGGCACAGGCGGCACAGGCGGCACAGGGCAACGCCCCGGAGGCCATCGCCCGGCGCGAAGGCGACCGGCTGCGGTTCGTCGGAGCGGCCACGCGGCGGATCGCGCGCGGCATCGACCTGGACGAGATCGTGCTCGGGCTGTGCCGGGCCACGGTGCCGACCTTCTCCGACGCCATCCTCGTCTACCTGCGCGACCCGCTGCCCGTGGGCGACGAGCGGCCCGTGGGGCCCGTCGTCTTAAGGCTCCGGCGCACCGACCGGCTCCGGCCGATCGACGAGTTCACCGCCGCGGCCGCCGGCGCCGGCGCGACGACCTCGGACGGCGAGCTCGACTTCAGCCAGCTGGCCCTGGTCGGCCCGCAGGGCGACCTGCCCGCCGCCGAGCTGTGCGAGATCCGCCCCGGCGGGGCGCTCGCCGAGGTGCTGCGCGGCGTACGGCCCGTCTTCGGGTCCTCCGCCGCGGCCCGCGCCGCGCTGCCGGAGCTGCTGGGCGCGGACCACCCCGTACCGCGCGGGCAGCGGGCCATCCTCGCCCCGCTGCGGGGCCGCCGCCGCGTCATCGGCGCGGCGGTGTTCCTGCGCACCCCCGAGCGGCCCGCCTTCGAGACGAACGACCTGCTGGTCGCCGCCCAGCTGGCCACCCACACCGCGCTGGGCATCGACAAGGCCATGCTCTACGGGCGCGAGGCGTACATCGCCGACGAGCTCCAGCGCACGATGCTGCCCGACAGCCTCCCGCAGCCCACCGGGGTCCGCCTGGCCAGCCGCTACCTGCCCGCCGCCGAGACGGCCCGGGTGGGCGGCGACTGGTACGACGCCATACCCCTGCCCGGCAGCCGGGTCGCGCTCGTCGTCGGCGACGTCATGGGCCACTCCATGACCTCCGCGGCGATCATGGGACAGCTCCGTACGACGGCCCAGACGCTGGCGCAGCTCGACCTGCCGCCCGCCGAGGTCCTGCACCACCTGGACGAGCAGGCGCAGCGGCTGGGCTCCGACCGGATGGCCACCTGCCTCTACGCCGTCTACGACCCGGTCTCGCACCGGATCACCATCGCCAACGCCGGCCACCCGCCGCCGGTCCTGCTGCACCTGGGCGGGCGCGCCGAGGTGCTGCGCGTACCCCCCGGCGCCCCCATCGGCGTCGGCGGCGTGGACTTCGAGGCGGTGGAGCTGGACGCCCCCGCCGGGGCCACCCTCGTGCTGTACACCGACGGCCTGGTCGAGTCCCGGCTGCGGGACGTGTGGACCGGCATCGAGCAGCTCCGCGAGCGCCTGGCCACGACCGCGCAGCTGACGGGCCTGGACCACCCGCCGCCGCTGGAGGCCCTGTGCGACGACATCCTGGACATGCTGGGCCCGGGTGACCGGGACGACGACATCGCGCTGCTCGCCGCCCGTTTCGACGGGATCGCGCCCAGTGACGTGGCGTACTGGTTCCTGGACCCGGAGGAGACCGCTCCGGGCCGGGCGCGCCGGTTCGCCCGCCGCGCGCTGGCCCGCTGGGGGCTGGAGGAGCTCCAGGACTCGCTGGAGCTGCTGGTCAGCGAGGTCGTGACCAATGCCGTGCGGTACGCGGAGCGGCCGGTCACGCTGCGCCTCCTGCGCACGGACGTGCTGCGCTGCGAGGTCGGCGACGACTCCCCGCAGCTGCCGCGCCAGCGCCGCGCGCGGGACACGGACGAGGGCGGCCGCGGCCTGTTCCTGGTCAACCGGATGGCCAAGCGGTGGGGTGCCACCCGGCTGAGCAGCGGAAAGGTGGTCTGGTTCGAGCTCGCATTGCCGGGGGCGCATGATCGGCGTTGACTGGGCAGAAGCAGACGAAGCGACCCAACCGACCCATGGGGAGGACGCTCGTGACCCAGGACGCGCAGAAGATCCCGTACACGACCGACAACGTCGGCATTCCGGTGGAGAGCGACGAGCATTCGCTCACCGTGGGTGCCGACGGCCCGATCCTGATGCAGGACCACTACCTCATCGAGAAGATGGCCCAGTTCAACCGGGAACGGGTGCCCGAGCGGGTGGTCCACGCCAAGGGCGCGGGCGCCTACGGCGTCTTCCAAGTGACGAACGACGTGAGCCAGTTCACCAAGGCCGATGTCTTCCAGCCGGGCCGAAGGACCGAGATGCTGGCCCGCTTCTCGACGGTCGCCGGTGAACAGGGATCGCCCGACACCTGGCGGGACCCGCGCGGCTTCGCCCTCAAGTTCTATACCGAGCACGGCAATTACGACCTGGTCGGCAACAACACCCCGGTGTTCTTCGTCCGCGACCCGATCAAGTTCCAGGACTTCATCCGCTCCCAGAAGCGCCGTCCCGACAACGGGCTGCGCGACCACGACATGCAGTGGGACTTCTGGACCCTCTCCCCCGAGTCCGCGCACATGGTGACCTGGCTGATGGGCGACCGCGGCATCCCGAAGTCGTACCGGCACATGAACGGCTACGGCTCGCACACCTATCTGTGGGTCAACGGCGGCGGCGCGAAGTTCTGGGTGAAGTACCACTTCAAGACGGACCAGGGCATCGAGTTCCTGACGCAGGCCGATGCCGACCGGATCGCCGGCGAGGACCCCGACCGCCACCGGCGGGACCTGTTCGACTCGATCGCGGGCGGTGAGCCGCCGAGCTGGACCCTGTGGATCCAGGTGATGCCCTTCGAGGACGCGGCCGGCTACCGCTTCAACCCCTTCGACCTGACCAAGGTGTGGCCGCACGCCGACCACCCGCTGATCGAGGTCGGGCGGATGACCCTCGACAAGAACCCGGCGGACTACTTCATCCACATCGAGCAGGCCGCCTTCGAGCCCTCGAACCTGGTGCCGGGCATCGGTCCGTCGCCGGACAAGATGCTGCTGGGCCGGCTGTTCTCGTATCCGGACACGCACCGCTACCGGATCGGCGCCAACTACGCGCAACTGCCGCCCAACCGGGCCCGCTCGCTCGTCTCCTCGTACTCCAAGGACGGTGCGATGCGCTTCGAGGCCTCGGCCGCGGCCCGCCCGTACGCGCCCAACTCCTACGGCGGCCCCGCGGCGGACACGGCCCGCTTCGGCGAGCCGGCCGGCTGGGCCTCGGCGGGCGAGATGGTCCGCGAGGCGTACGGCCTGCACAGCGCGGACGACGACTGGGGGCAGCCCGGCACGATGGTCCGCGAGGTGCTGGACGATGCGGCCCGCGACCGGCTGGTGTCGAACATCAGCGGGCACCTGCTGGACGGGGTCAGCGCCCCGGTCCTGGAGCGGGCCGTGCGGTACTGGCGCAACGTGGACAAGGCGCTCGGCGACCGGATCGCGGCGGCGGTCTCCGGCTGAGGCCCGAGGACGGGAACGAGGAAGGGCCACCGCCCCGCGGCTGCGGGGCGGTGGCCCTTCCTCGTTCCCGTCCTCGGGCCTCAGCGCCTACAGTTCCGGCACCGGCGTGCGGGTCGGGCTGGGCGCCGAGGGCGTGGGCCCGGACGGCGTCGGCGTGGTGGTCTGGCTCGGCGTGCCCGTCGGGGAGGTGCTGCCGGTCGGCGTCTGCACCTTGCCCATCTCGGCCTCCTCCAGGTCGAAGGAGCCGCTGTCCTGGCCCTTGAGCGCGGCCAGCGTGTAGTGCTTCCAGATCGCGGCCGGGAAGCTGGAGCCGCCCGCGCGGCCGCCGCCCGCGGTGCCTGCGAGGCTGACCTGGGTGTGGGTGCCGGGCTCCTCGCCGAACATCGCGACGACGGTGACGAGGTCCGGGGTGAACCCGGTGAACCAGGCGGCCTTGTTCTCCTCGGTGGTGCCGGTCTTGCCGGCGGCCTCGTAGGCCGAGCTCCTGACGGCCTTGCCGGAGCCGTCCTCGACGACGCCGGTGAGCACCTTGGTGACGGTGTCGGCGGTCTTGCGGCTGATGGCCTGGTCGCCGACGGCACGGACCGGCTTGTACTCGCGGTCCTTGTTCTGGGCGGACTTGATGATGCTCGGCGTGATCTTCTTGCCGTGGTTGTCGAAGGTGGCGTAGACGCCGGCCATCTCCACGGTGTCGGCGTTCATGGTGCCCAGCGTCATGGCCGGCCGGTCTTCGGGCCAGCCCTTGCCGTCGTGCATGCCGAGGGCGAGGGCCGTCTTCTTCGTGGCCTGCGGCGTGACGTCGACGATCATCTGGGCGTAGACGGAGTTGACCGAGGAGTTGGTGGCGGACTGCACCGTCATCATCGGGTTGCCGTAGTTGATGTTGTCCTGGTTCTCCGGGTTGAACGGCGTCTTGCTTCCCACCACGGGACGCTTGCTGGTGCCGTCGTAGAGGGCGTTGGGGTTGATCGGCTTGCCGTCCTGGGTGGTCGCCTTGTTCTCCAGGGCGGAGGCGAGCACCAGCGGCTTGAAGGTCGAGCCCGGCTGGTAGTCCTTGCGCATGGCGTTGCTCGCGTACTGGTCGGTGAGCCCCGTGCCGCCGTACATCGCGACGATCGCACCGGTCTTGGGGTCCACCGAGGTGGCGCCCGCCTGCACGGACGCGTCGACGGGCCGTCCCTTGCGGTCGAGCTTGGACTCCAGCTCCTCCTGGACGGCCGCCTCCAGGGCGGCCTGCTTCTTCGGGTCGATGGTGAGGGTGATCTCCCAGCCGCCGGCCTTGAGCTGCGTGTCGGTCATGCCGGTCTGCCGCTTGAGCTCCTCGTCCGCGGCCTGGACCAGGTAGCCCTTCTGGCCCTCCTGGCCGGGGGCGACCTTGGGCTTGATCGGCTCCTGGAACTGCATGCCCTTGCGCTTGGCCGCGTCCAGTTCGCCCATCTCGACCATGTTGTCGAGGACCGCGTTGAAGCGGACCATCACCAGGCGCTTGCCGTTCGGGCCGGCGGTCGCCCAGTCGTACTGGCTGGGGGCCTGGAGGACGGCCGCGAGGTAGGCGCCCTGTTCGAGCGTCAGCTGGTCGGTGTCGACGCCGTAGTAGGCCTGGGCCGCGGCCTGGATGCCGTAGGCGTTGCGCCCGTAGAAGTTGGTGTTCAGGTAGCCCGCGAGGATCTCGGGCTTCTTCATCTTCTGGTCGACCTTGAGGGAGATGACCATCTCCTTCAGCTTGCGGGTCGCCGTCTGGTCCTGGGTCAGGTAGAAGTTCTTGACGTACTGCTGGGTGATCGTCGAGCCGCCGGCCGCGCCCTTGCCGGTGGCCGTGTTGAACACGCCGCGGGCCATGCCCTTGAGGTCGATGCCCCGGTCCTTCTCGAAGGACTTGTTCTCGATCGCGATGAAGGCCGTCTGCACGTCCTTCGGGATCTTCTCGATCGGGACGATCTGCCGGTTCGTGCCGCCGACCTGGGCCAGGACGGTGCCGTCGGCCAGCTTGTAGACGTTGTTCTGCTTCAGCGCGTCGGCGTTGGGGTCCGGCGGGTCCACGTAGAAGTAGAGGCCGATCAGCGCGGCCATCCCGAGGAGGATCATCCCGAAGAACGTGCCGAGCATCTTCTTCCAGGTGAAGAAGCGGCGTATGCCGGTCCGCTTGCCGGCCTTCCCGCCCTTGCTCTTGGCGCGTCCGCCCGGCGCTCGTCGCGCACCGCGCTGCTGCTGCGCCTTTCGCGCTTCTGCTCGGCCCATCGCTCCCGCTCCGCTCGATTACCCCCCGACGTCAGCTCAGAAAGCTAACACCGCAGGCTGTGACAAAGACTGGCCAACCAGGATCAATACCGGTCAATCCGGACGTGACAATCAGCACCCGCCCCGATGGAACCGACGCACGCGGAGCCCGCGGGGTTGCCGGGGCTGCCGTCCTTCCAAAAAAGTGATATCACTTTGCTAGGCGGTCGAACCGGCCGCCACCGAGGGACGGGGAAGACCATGACCAGCACGACAGGCGTGTCCGAGGCCGGCGTAAGGGAGTTCCCCGCGCGCAGCGTGGGCGGCGGGATCGCCCTGCTGCTCGGCCTGGCGGGAGTGGCGGGCGGGGCGGGACTGATCGTGCTGGGCGCGGTGGTGGAGGGCTCCGGCGCCAAGGGGGGCCTGATCGCGGCGGGGATCCTGCTGGCCGTCGCCGCGTTCGTCGCCATGTGCGGGCTGAACACGGTCGCACCGGGCGAGGCCCGCGTGGTCCAGCTCTTCGGCCGCTACCGCGGCACGGTCCGCGCCGACGGACTGCGCTGGGTCAACCCGCTGACCTCCCGCCGGCGGCTGTCCACCCGGGTGCGCAACCACGAGACGACCGTCATGAAGGTCAACGACGCCTACGGCAACCCGATCGAGCTGGCCGCCGTCGTGGTGTGGCGGGTCGAGGACACCGCGCGAGCCGTCTTCGAGGTCGAGGACTTCACGGAGTTCGTCGAGACCCAGACCGAGGCGGCCGTGCGGCACATCGCCATCGAGTACCCCTACGACGCCCACGAGGACGGCGGCCTGTCGCTGCGCGGCAACGCCGCGGAGATCACCGAGAAGCTCGCCGTGGAACTGTCCGCCCGCGTCGAGGCCGCCGGGGTCCAGATCATCGAGTCCCGCTTCACCCACCTCGCGTACGCTCCCGAGATCGCCTCCGCGATGCTCCAGCGCCAGCAGGCCGGTGCGATCGTCGCGGCGCGCAAGCAGATCGTCGAGGGCGCGGTCGGTATGGTCGAACTCGCCCTCAACCGCCTCGCGGAGCAGGACATCGTGGACCTCGACCCGGAACGGAAGGCGGCGATGGTGTCCAACCTGATGGTGGTCCTGTGCGGTGATCGCGCGGCCCAGCCGGTCATCAACACGGGCACCCTCTACCAGTGAGTCCCGCCGACGACGAGGCGGAGCCCCGCGAACCGGCCGCGCCCAAGGCCGGGCGCCAGGCCCGCAAGCAGGTGCTGCTGCGGCTCGACCCGCAGGTGCACGACGCGCTCGCGCGGTGGGCGGGCGAGGAACTGCGCAGCGCCAACGCCCAGATCGAGTTCCTGCTCCGCCGGGCCCTGGCCGAGGCGGGCCGCCTCCCCGGCGGGGCGGGTCCCATCCCGCCGCGCGGCCGGCCCCGCGCCGCTCCGGATTCCTGAGGCCGCACTGGGCCGCACTGGGGCCGCACTGGGCCGCACTGGGGCCGCACTGAAGCAGCACGAAAGCCGGCCCGAAGCCGTCCCGGAGCCGGCTCGAAGTCGGCCGAGGCTCGGGCTCAGGACCGCCGGCCGAGCAGGACGAAGCCGTCCTGCTCGGCCACGGTCCGGTACCCCCGGGCCCGCGCCCCGTCCAGGGCGACGTACTCCTCCATCGCCGACAGCGGCCACCGCCGGGCCGGCGCCACCCCGGTGTCCACGAGGATCCACTCGGGTTCGTCGCGGCTCGCCGGCCAGCCGTACACGCTGACGCTCGTACGGTTCGCCAGGTGCGGGACCAGCCCGTCCGAGGCCTGGACCGTGGCACCGTCCGGGATCCGGTCCATCAGCCGCTGCGCCACGGCGACCCGCGGCTCGGTCCGCCAGAAGTCCGGTCGGCCCAACTGCCCCAGCGAGTGCGCCGGCAGCAGCAGGACGCAGACCCCGGCCGCGCCCGCCAGGTACCGGCGCAGCCCGGCGGTGGTCGTAGCGCGCCGCCCGAGCGCGTCGACGAAGGCCGCGAAGACGATCGGCATCACCGTGAGGGAGTAGTGGTAGCCGGTCCCCCAGTGGACCGGTTGGTCCGAGACACCCCGCCACAGCAGCCCCGGCACGGCGATCAGCACCAGCGGGGAGCGCAGGGCCAGGAACAGGGTCGGCGCCAGCACCAGCACCAGCGTGACCGCTTTGGTCTCGGGGGTGACGAGGCCGACCGTGACCTTGGCCAGCAGGTCCGTGAAGCCGCCGCCCGCACCGCCCCCGCTGTCGGCGCCGCCGCCGAGGAACGACGCGTAGAAGTACGAGCCGCTCGGGTTCAGGGCCGGCAGCACCACCACCATGGCCAGCAGCGTGCACGCCGCGCCCGCCACGGCGGTGGCGATCCCCAGCCGGCGCCCGCCCCGGCCGCCGCGCCAGGCGATGACCGCGCCGATCGCGGCCACGGTCAGCCCCAGGTCCTCCTTCACCAGCACCAGCGGAAGGGCCCAGCACGCGGCGGCGCGCAGTCGGCCGGCGCCGAGCGCGGACAGCGAGCAGGCGAGGAGCGGGACGGCGAAGGCCCATTCGTGGAAGTCGAACCCGATCGCGTTCGCGATGCCCCACGAGAGCCCGTAACAGAGCCCGATCACCGCGGCGGCGGCCCCGCCCAGCGTCCGGCGCGCCCAGAGGGTCAGCGGCAGCACGCTCACGGCGATCAGCGCGGCCTGCGCCACGAGCAGGGTCCGGGGCGACGGCCAGATCCGGTAGAGGGGGGCGAGGACGGCCAGGACCGGTGAGAAGTGGTCGCCCAGGACGGGGAAGTCCGGCCCCTTGACCTCCGAGACCGGCAGCCGGCCCACCGCGTAGGAGCGGACGGCCTGTTCGAAGATCGCCAGGTCGAAGCTGTGGGAGTGGAGCCGCCCGTGGGTGCGCAGCGACAGCGCCGTGTAGAGGAGGAAGAGGCCGCCGGCCATGGTCCACGCCCACCACGGGATCCCGTGCGCGGACTCCGGGGACGGCTCCGCCTCCTGCCGCCCGACGGGACCGGCCTGTTGGGGCGGGAGCACGGCGGCGTCGGCGGCATCGGCGTCGGCGTCGGCGTTCGCGGCATCGGCGGAGGGTGCGTGCATGCCGTCAACGTGCCAGCCGCCCCGGGGCCCGGGTGCCGAGCCGCGCCCTGCCGGGACGCCAGTGCCTACGAATGGGCGCAGCCCCGGCCGGAGTTCCGCTCGGCGCCAGGCCTATACACCGAGGGTATACACCGCATGTATAGTCCCTCGCATGTCCATCAGCCACACGCTCCTCGGCCTCCTGGAGGCCGGCCCCCGCCACGGCTACGACCTCAAGCGGGCCTTCGACGAGAAGTTCGGCCACGACCGCCCCCTCGCTTACGGGCAGGTCTACTCGACCATGTCCAGGCTCCTGAAGAACGGTCTCGTCGAGGTCGACGGAATCGAGAGCGGCGGCGGCCCCGAGCGCAAGCGCTACGCCATCACCGACGCCGGCGTCACCGACGTCGAGACCTGGCTCGCCCAGCCCGAGAAGCCCGAGCCGTACCTCCAGACGACCCTCTACACCAAGGTCGTGCTCGCCCTCCTCACCGGCCGCGGCGCCCAGGAGCTCCTGGACACCCAGCGCGCCGAGCACCTGCGCCTGATGCGCATCCTCACCCGGCGCAAGGCCGCGGGCGACCTCGCCGACCAACTCGTCTGCGACCACGCCCTGTTCCACCTGGAGGCCGACCTGCGCTGGCTCGAGCTCGCCGCCGCCCGCCTCGACCAGCTCGCCCGGGAGGTGCGCGGATGACCCCGTCCGGCACGCTGCTCAGCGCCACGGGCCTGCGCAAGGCGTACGGCACCACCACGGCCCTCGACGGCGCCGAGTTCTCCCTCCACGCGGGCGAGGTCGTCGCCGTCATGGGCCCCTCCGGCTCCGGCAAGTCCACCCTGCTGCACTGCCTCGCCGGGATCGTCACCCCCGACTCCGGCACCATCACCTACGCCGGCCGCAGGCTCTCCGCCATGAAGGACGCCGAGCGCAGCGCCCTGCGCCGCAGCGAGTTCGGCTTCGTCTTCCAGTTCGGCCAGCTCGTGCCCGAGCTGACCTGCCTGGAGAACGTGGCCCTGCCCCTGCGCCTGACCGGGGTCAAGCGCAAGGAAGCCGAGCGCACCGCCCTGCACTGGATGGAGCGGCTCCGGGTCGACGACCTCGGCCGCAAGCGCCCCGGCGAGGTCTCGGGCGGCCAGGGCCAGCGCGTCGCCGTCGCCCGGGCCCTCGTCACCTCGCCCCGGCTGGTCTTCGCCGACGAGCCCACCGGCGCCCTCGACTCCCTCAACGGCGAGCTGGTGATGCGGTTGCTCACCGAGGCCGCCCGGTCCACCGGCGCCGCCGTCGTCCTGGTCACGCACGAGACCCGCGTGGCCGCGTACTCCGACCGCGAGATCGTCGTACGCGACGGACGCTCCCGCGACATGGAGTGGATCGCATGAGCGCGTCCGCGTCATCGTCATGGCTCCGGGACCTCGCCATGGGCGTCCGCTTCGCCTTCGGCGGCGGCCGCGAGGGCTGGACCCGCACCCTGCTCACCGGCGTGGGCGTCGGACTCGGCGTCGCGCTGCTGCTCATCAGCACCGCGATACCGGGCGCGCTGGCCACCCGCGGCGACCGCGGGGAGGCGCGCTTCTACATGCCCGCGCCCGTCGGCACGGCGCCCGGCCGCGACACGCTGCTCGTCGCCAACGCGAACCAGATGTACAAGAACAGGGACGTCGACGGCAGGTTCCTGCTGGCGGAGGGCCCCGACGCGCCGGTGCCGCCCGGACTTCAATCGGTGCCCGCCCCCGGCGAGATGGCCGTCTCCCCGGCCCTGAAGAGGCTGCTGGCATCGTCCGACGGCGCGCTGCTGCGCGAGCGCTTCGACGCCTGGAAGCCCACCCGGATCATCGGCGACGCCGGCCTGACCGGGCCGGGCGAGCTGTACTTCTACGCCGGCAAGGGCGACCTGGAGATCACCGGGCCCGAGGACCACCGGGCCCAGCGGGTGCTCGGCTTCAACCGGCACATCGGGCAGCGCGAGCTCGACCCGGTCCTGACGCTCCTGGTCGTGCTGACCTTCGTGGCCCTGCTGATGCCCGTCACCGTGTTCATCGCCGCCGCCGTCCGCTTCGGCGGGGAGCGGCGCGACCGCCGGCTCGCGACGCTGCGCCTGGTCGGCGCCGACGGCCGCATGGTCCGCCGGATCGCGGCCGGCGAAGCCCTGGCCGGATCCGTGGTCGGGCTCGGGCTGGGCGCGGGCTTCTTCCTCATCGGCCGCCGGCTGGTCGGCGGCGTCACCCTCCACCAGCGCAGCGTCTTCCCCGCGGACCTCGACCCCGCGCCGTGGCTGGCCGTACTGGTGGCGCTCGCGGTGCCCGCCGCGGCCGTCGCCGTGACCCTGTTCGCCCTGCGCGGTGTCGTCATCGAGCCGCTGGGCGTGGTCCACACCGCCCGGCCGGGCAGGCGCCGCGTCTGGTGGCGGCTGCTGCTGCCGCTCGGCGGGCTCGGCCTGCTGGCCCCGATGACCGGGCACGGCACCCGCCACGGGGACTTCAACCGGTGGCAGGTCAGCGCCGGCGTGGTGCTGCTGCTCGTCGGGATCACCGCGCTGCTCCCCTGGCTGCTGGAGCGCGTCGTCTCCCGACTGTCCGGCGGGCCGGTGTCCTGGCAGCTCGCCGTGCGCCGGCTCCAGGTCTCCAGCGGCGGCGCGGCCCGCCTCGTCAACGGCATCGCGGTGGCCGTGGCCGGGGCCATCGCCCTCCAGATGCTCTTCGCGGGCGTCGAGGGCGACTACACGACGCGGACCGGGCAGGACCCGGCCCGCGCGGCGATCTCGATCGTCATGCCCCCGACCGACCGGGCGGCGGTCGACGCCGCCGCCCGGGCGGTCTCCGGGGCCGAGGGAGTCGCCAAGGTCGTCGCGCCCGCCTCCTTCAAGGCCGCGCACCGGCTTCCCGCGGCGGACGACCTGGTCCAGGTGACCGTGGGCAGCTGCGATGCCCTGCGCGAGTACGCGGCCGTCGAACCCTGCCGGGACGGCGACGCCTTCGTGATCACGGACTCGCCCGCCCTGAAGGGCGGGGTGCCCCAGCCCACGGCCCGGCCCGGGGACACGCTCTGGGTCGGCCTCGGCCCGGGCCCGACCGGCGAGGACGGCGCGTCCGAGCCCGCCCGGTGGACCTTCCCGGCCGGCGCCCGCCCGGTCACCAACCGCCCGGACCCGACGGGCGACCTGCGCGGCGGACTGCTGGTGACCCCCTCGGTCGCGCCGAAGGCCGTGCCCGACGACCGCTGGCCGCACGTGTACGTGCAGTTGGACCCGTCGGTGCCGGACGCCATGGACAAGGCGCGGACGGCCGCCTTCAAGGCGGCCCCGCTCGCCATGATCATGACGCACCAGTCCACCCGGCAGGACAGTGGCTACGCGACCATTCGCACCGGGCTGCTCTTCGGCGCGACGGCCGTGCTGCTGCTGATCGGCGCCAGCCTGCTGGTCTCCCAGCTGGAGCAGCTGCGCGAGCGCGGGAAGCTGCTGTCGGCGCTGGTCGCCTTCGGCACCAAGCGCTCCACGCTGAGCCTGTCGGTGCTCTGGCAGACGGCCCTGCCGATCGGCCTGGGCCTGGTCCTGGCCTCGGCGGTCGGGCTGACGCTCGGCGCCGTGCTGATGCGGATGGCGGCCGTCCCGGTGCGGATCGACTGGGCCCCGGTCGCGACGATGGCCGGCATCGGCGGCGGCGTGGCCGTCCTGGTGACCCTGCTCAGCCTGCCGCCGCTGCTGCGGCTGATGCGCCCGGACGGCCTGCGCACGGAATAGCCGGCAGCCCCGTACGCCTGCGGCCCGGCGGACCTTCCCGGTCACAGCACTAGTCGGTCAGCCAGACGGGGAGCGGGCGCATGGCCTCGCGCAGCGCGTCGGCGACGGCCCGGAACTCCTCCTGCCGGGCCGTTCCCGTGCGCATGGCCAGGGCGATCCTGCGCGAGGGCGCGGGCTCGGCGAAGTACCCGGTGGCCAGCTGTTCGTTGCGGGTGGTCTCCAGCCGGAGCGCGGTGCGCGGCAGCAGCGTGACGCCGAGCCCCCCGGCGACCAGTTGTACGAGGGTGGACAGCCCGGCCGCGGTGGTGGTGACGTCCGCCCCCGTGGTGCGCCCCGCGTCCCGGCAGATGTCGAGGGCCTGGTCGCGCAGGCAGTGGCCCTCGTCGAGGAGGAGCAGGTGCAGGCCGCGCAGCTCCCCGCGCGGGATGTCCCGACGCCCGGCGAGCGGGTGCTCGCGGGGTACGAGCAGCACGAAATCCTCGTCGAAGAGGGGCAGTTCGGTGACTCCCGGGACGCCGAGCGGCACGGCGAGCAGCAGCAGGTCGAGCCGGCCGCCGGCCAGCCCCTCCAGCAGCGAGGCCGTCTGCTCCTCGTGCACCTGGAGGTCGAGGCGGGGGTAGCGCCGGTGGAAGAGCCCGAGCACGGTCGGCAGCAGGTACGGGGCCACCGTGGGGATGACTCCGAGCCGCAGCACCCCGGTGAAGGGGGCGCGCACCGCCTCGGCCTCCTCCAGCAGCCCGCCCATGGCGTCGAGCACGGCCCGCGCGCGGACCGCGATCCGCTCACCCGCGGGCGAGAGCAGCACCTTGCGCGTGGTCCGCTCGATCAGCTGGACGCCGAGCGCCTCCTCCAGGGCCGAGACGGCTCCGGAGAGCGCGGGCTGGCTCATGCCGATGGCCGCGGCCGCGTCCCTGAAGTGCAGGTACTCGGAGACGGCGGCGAAGGCCCGCAGTTGCGCGAGCGTCGCCTGCTTCGCTCCCCTGTGACTCACAGCCACTGATAGGCACCTCCGATCACTCATCACAAGAGTAGCTATTTCCGCAATCAATGCAGCTGTGTCAGCATGTGAGATCAGTCCAACCCCCTCGGAAAGCCCCCAAAAGGGTCACTTTCCTTTCCGCAAGGAGAGCACGTGCTCACTGTCGGCGACCAGTTCCCCACCTACGACCTGACCGCTTGCGTCTCGCTCGAGGCCGGGGCTGAGTTCTCGCAGATCGACCACAAGACCTACGAGGGCAAGTGGAAGATCGTGTTCTCCTGGCCGCTCGACTTCACGTTCGTGTGCCCGACCGAGATCGCCGCGTTCGGCAAGCTGAACGAGGAGTTCGCCGACCGCGACGCCCAGATCCTCGGCTTCTCGCTCGACTCCGAGTACGTGCACCACGCCTGGCGCAAGGACCACGCCGACCTGCGCGACCTGCCCTTCCCGATGATGTCCGACATCAAGCGCGAGCTCTGCGCCGACCTCGGCATCCTCGGCTCGGACGGCCTCCCGATGCGCGCCGTCTTCATCGTGGACCCGAACAACGAGATCCAGTTCTCCATGGTGACCGCCGGTTCCGTGGGCCGTAACCCCAAGGAGGTCCTGCGGGTCCTCGACGCCCTGCAGACCGACGAGCTGTGCCCCTGCAACTGGACCAAGGGCGACAGCACCATCGACGCCGGCGCGCTGCTGGCCGGTGAGTGAGCGATGTCCCTCGACTCCCTGAAGTCCGCCATACCGGACTACGCCAAGGACCTGAAGCTGAACCTGGGTTCGGTCATCGGCAACCAGGACACGCTCTCGCAGCAGCAGCTGTGGGGCACGGTCCTGTCCTGCGCGATCGCCGCCCGCTCCCCGCGCGTCCTGCGTGAGCTGGAGCCGGAGGCGAAGGCCGCGCTGTCGCCGGAGGCGTACACCGCGGCCAAGGCCGCCGCCGCGATCATGGCGATGAACAACGTCTTCTACCGCACGCGCCACCTGCTCTCCGACCCGGAGTACGGCACGCTGCGCGCGGGCCTGCGGATGAACGTCATCGGCAACCCCGGCGTGGAGAAGGTCGACTTCGAGCTGTGGTCGCTCGCCGTCTCCGCGGTCAACGGCTGCGGCCAGTGCCTGGACTCGCACGAGCAGGTCCTGCGCAAGGCCGGCGTCGACCGCGAGACGGTCCAGGAGGCCTTCAAGATCGCCTCGGTGATCCAGGCCGTGGCCGTCACCCTCGACTCCGAAGCGGTCCTCGCGGGCGAGTGACACCCCCGTACGGAAACGGAGGGGCCCCGCGACTCCGGTCGCGGGGCCCCTCCGCCCGTCTGGACGGGCCCCGCACCCGCACCCTCGCCCGCGCTGCCGCTGCCGCTACCGCTACCGCTACCGCTACCGCCGCAGCTTCGCCATCAGCGCCCGCACGTCCTCGATCATCGCCGCGTGGACCGCGTCCTCGTCGACGCCCGCGCCGGTGTCTCGGGGCTCGCCCGGGGCCGCCCGGTACCACTCCACGGTGATCGTGAAGACCGCCGCCCCGTCGAGCACCATGAGCCGCTCGCCGCCGCTCCCGTAGAAGCGGTCGAGCACCGCCCGGTCGCCGAGGCCCGCCACCTCGCGGCGCTCCGCCAGGTCCAGCCGGGTCCCCGGATCCATCGCCGGGCCGGTGGCGAACTCCTCCCCGGGGCCGCCCTTCTTGTGCAGCTCGACCAGCACCTGGGCCCCGTACATGACGGACCCTTCCTCGTAGCGCATGTCGGCCCCGCAGTACGCCCAGTCCCGCGCGGGGTGCGCGCCCTCACTGCTCTGGAATCCCTCGAAGCCCTGGCCCACGGCCTGGCCGAGCACCTCGAAGCGGGTCTCCTTGCACAGGTCCGCGGAGTGCCGGTAGCCGATGCGCGGTGCACCCGCGAGGCCGTCCTGCGCGGCGAGCGCGCCCGCCCACACCGCCGAGACCGCCACCGCCCCGCCCAGCGCCCACCGCCACGGTGTGCGCGGGCCCCGCGCCCGCTCGCGCGGACCCTCCGACTCCGGGACCGCGCCGCCCGGCCGCCCCGCGGTCTCCCAGTCCCCCTCGACCATCTCCGGCTCGCCGATCATCTCCCCGCCCCCCGACTAGCCGCGCAACACCTTCATCAGCGTGTGCATGTCGTCGATCATCGCAGCCTGGAGCGCGTCGGTGTCGGGCTTCGGCGGCTCCGGCAGGGGCCCTTCGCCCTCGACCACCCGGCCGTCGTCCCCGGTGTCCGTCCACACCGAGACGTCCATGGTGAACACCGCGCCCCCGTCGAGCACGGTCAGCCGCCACCACTTGCCGTACTCCGCCTCCGTGATCAGGGCCCGCTCGCCGAGCCCCGGCACCGAGCGGGGGTCCGACCGGACCGTCCCGATCCAGCCGATCCCCCCGGGATCCGCGCCGAACTCCGGGGCGGGGTCGGTCAGCTTGTGCAGCGTCACCGAGACCTGGACCTCGTACGCGAGCGAGGGCGCGGCCGGGGGTTCCTGCGAGCCGCCGCGCGGTGTGCTCAGCATGCAGAGCGCCTGGTCCACGCCCGGGTGCTCCCAGAGCCTCGGGGTGTACTCCCATCCGGCGGTCTCGGCCAGCCGGGCCAGTGCGGGCAGCTTCGCCTCGTCGCACAGGCTCATCGGCAGCGCGTACCGCAGCGGCGGCCGGCCGTCCTGCGGGGCCACGGCCCCCCAGGCTCCCGCCCACAGCGCGGAGGCGAGCAGGGCCCCGCCCAGCGCCCACCGCCAGGGCCGGCGGAGCGGGCCCGGGCCCTCCTCGTAGGCCTCGGGCAGCCCGGGGGGCTCCGGCGAACCGGAGCTCCCGCCGTCGAACTCAGGCTCGGTTATCACCTGTTCGCGTCTCCCCCATGTCGGAAGGAACCGGGCTGCCCAGGGCCGTCGCCCCGTGCGGCGCGGGGCCGACCGGGGCGATCCCGTGGTGGAACTGCTCGCGGGAGTAGGCCCGCAGGTAGCCGACCACCGTGTTGGTGACGGCGACCAGCGGGACGGCGACCACCGCTCCGCCGATGCCCGCGATCAGGCCGCCGGCCGCCACCGACAGCACCACCGCGAGCGGGTGGACGCGTACCGCCCGGCCCAGGATGAAGGGCTGGAGGACGTGCCCCTCGATCTGCTGCACCGCCAGGACCACCAGCAGCACCATCAGCCCGATGAACGGCCCCTGGGTGACCAGCGCCACGACCACGGCGAGGGCGCCGGAGATCACCGCGCCGACGAGGGGGATGAAGGCGAACAGGAAGATGAAGACGGCGAGCGGCACGGCCATCGTGACGTCGAGGAAGTACAGCCCGAGGCCGATGAAGATGGCGTCGATCAGCGCGACGAGGACCGTGCCGCGCACGTACGCGGTCAGCGTGCGCCAGGCGCGCGGACCGGCGCCGGCGACGCCGGGGCGGGCGGCCGCGGGGAGCAGGCCCAGGGACCAGGTCCAGATGCGCTTGCCGTCGTAGAGCAGGAAGAGCGTGGAGAACATCGCGAGGAGCATGCCCGTCAGCACTTCGACGAGGACCGTCACGCCCTGCAGGCCGGCGGAGGTGATCTGCTCGGTGTTGGTGCCGATGGTCTCGCTGAGGTTCTTCGCGATGTCGTTGATCTGCTTCTCGGTCACGTGGAACGGACTGTCCAGTGCCGCGAGTTTGAGCTCGTTGATGCCGTCGCGGAGCCGGTCGGAGAGCTGGTCTAGGTTGTCCATGACCTGCCAGACCACGAACCACCCGACGAGCCCGATGACCACGAAGCCGAGGATCGCGGTGCCGGCGGTGGCCAGCCCGCGCGGCATGCCGAGGCGGCGCAGTCGGACCACGAAGGGCTGGAGCATGGCCGTGACCAGGAGGGCGGCGGCGAAGGCGAGGACGACCAGGCGGACTTCGCTGATCACCCTCATCAGGATCCAGACCATCCCGGCGAGGAGCAGCAGCCGCCAGCTCGCCTCGGCGGCCACGCGCAGGCCCCACGGGATGACGTCGACCGGTTCGGGGCGGACCGGGGCGGAGTGGGCCGCGGCGGGGGCCTGCGCGTGCCCGCCGCCCGTGGGCTCGGACGCGCCGGGCGCGGAGGCCGCGGCGCCGGGGACTCCGGGCCCCTCGGCGGCCGTGGAGCCCGCGGCCGCGGTGGTCGCGCGGCCCGCGGGGCGGGCCGGCAGGTCACCGAGGTTCCCGGAGGTCTCGGCCTCGACTTCGGCGCGGCGCTCCGCGAGTCGCGCCTCCACGCGGCTCAGCCTGTTCCCGAGCCGGCCGATCCATCCTGCCGTCTTCGCCATGTCGTTCCCTTCCCCCCGCTCCGCACCGCACCGCATACCCGGACACACCTCGAAAGACCGTACACGCGCGGAGCCCCGCACCGTAGGACGGTGCGGGGCTCCGCGGGGTTGAGGCGCGGGTGCGCCTCGCATGCCGTGACTAGTACCAGCCGTTGGCCTGGTGGAAGTTCCAGGCTCCGCACGGGCTGCCGTAGCGGACGTTCATGTAGTTCAGACCCCACTCGATCTGGGTGGCGGGGTTGGTGCGCCAGTCGGCGCCGGCCGAGGCCATCTTCGAACCGGGCAGGGCCTGGACGAGGCCGTAGGCGCCCGAGGACTTGTTCACGGCCAGGTAGTTCCAGGTCGATTCCTGGTTGATGATCTTGGAGAAGCACTGGAACTGCCCCGCCGGGACCATCTGCTGGGCGATGGCCTTGACCTGGGCGACCGTGTAGGAGCTCTGGGGCGCGAAGTCGGCCCCGTCGCGGGAGGCGGAACGGCTGGCAGCCTGGTCCTTCTCGTCGCGCTCCTTCTTCGCCTTCTCGTCGGCGGCCTTCTGCGCGTCGGCCTTCTTCGCCTTGGCGTCCTGGGCGGCCTGGACGCGGGCGGACTCCTCCGCCGAGCGCTTGGCGTCGGCGTCGGCGGCGTGGGCGATGGCGTCGGCCTGCTGCGTCAGGGACGCGTTCTGGACCTGAGCCTGGTCGCCGACCGGGATGTCAGTGAGGAGAGTCGTCCCGGACGCGGTCGTCTCGAGATCGTTCGAGGCGGGGTCGCCGGTGGCAACGCCCACGACTGCGCCGACGGTGGTGACCGCCGTGGCCGAAGCCACAGCGAATCCCCGAACCGAGATCCGGCTCACACGGTGTCCTTCCAGCAGCGTCCGCAGTGACCGGGCGGGCGCAAGAGTGCCCCTCGACACTGGCCTCCATGATGGTTCGGTCACTGGAGACGCGGGCCCGTGGGCGACTCCCTCGCGGGAGTGCCTCGTGTTGCTCCGGGCGGCATACGGCGATCAGTTGTGGAGTTAGTGGTGCTGCGCGCATCTCACGGGAGATACAGGTGTGCCGTATGCGGGGCCTGACGGAAAACAGACTCTGCCGGACCTCGACGCCGCAGGGCAATTCTCCGTTGCGTGGGAAAGGTCACACCAGGCACGTCACCGTTGTTTTCGCCAAAGCCCTGTGCACGAAGGCGCCGCCCGGCTAGGCTCCTGGGCCTTTGCCGGGCGGCGCCAACTCGCCTTCCCGCTATGGGGTTTTTACCCTTTTTCGAACTACAGGGTCTCCAGCATCTCGGTGACGAGCGCGGCGATCGGGGAGCGCTCCGAGCGGGTGAGCGTGACGTGCGCGAAGAGCGGATGCCCCTTCAGCTTCTCGACCACGGCGACGACTCCGTCGTAGCGGCCGACCCGCAGGTTGTCCCGCTGGGCCACGTCATGGGTCAGAACGACCCGCGAATTGGCCCCGATCCGGGACAGAACGGTCAGCAGGACATTGCGCTCCAGCGACTGCGCCTCGTCCACGATCACGAAGGCGTCGTGCAGCGAACGGCCCCGGATGTGCGTGAGCGGCAGGACTTCCAGCATCCCGCGGTTCAGCACCTCCTCGATGACCGCGCGCCCGGCGACCGCCGAGAGGGTGTCGAAGACGGCCTGCGCCCACGGGCTCATCTTCTCGGAGGCGTCCCCGGGCAGGTAGCCGAGGTCCTGGCCGCCGACCGCGTACAGCGGCCGGAAGACCATCACCTTCTGATGCTGCCTCCGCTCCAGGACGGCCTCCAGGCCCGCGCACAGCGCCAGCGCCGATTTTCCGGTGCCGGCCCGGCCGCCCATCGAGATGATCCCGATCTCCGGATCGAGCAGGAGGTCGAGCGCGATCCGCTGCTCGGCGCTGCGGCCGTGCAGTCCGAAGGCCTCCCGGTCGCCCTTGACGAGCCGTACGTTCCCGTCGGCGGCGACCCGGCCCAGCGCCTTGCCACGCTCGGACTGGATGACCAGCCCGGTGTGCACGGGCAGTTCCGCCGCCTCCGGTACGTAGAGGCGCTCCTCGGAGTAGAGGAGGTCGACCTGCTCCCCGGAGAGCGCCAGCTCGCTCATGCCGGTCCAGCCGGCATCGGTGATGGCGAGCTCCGCGCGGTACTCCTCGGCCATCAGCCCCACGGAGGAGGCCTTGATGCGCAGCGGGAGGTCCTTCGAGACGACCGTGACGTCGTATCCCTCGGCCTGCAGATTGCGGGCGACCGCGAGGATCCGCGAATCGTTGTCCCCCAGTCGGAAGCCGGCGGGAAGGACGCTCTGGTCGGAGTGGTTGAGCTCGACACGCAGGGTGCCGCCCAGATCGCCCAGCGGGATGGGTGCGTCGAGGCGTCCGTAGCGAACCCGGAAGTCGTCGAGCAGGCGCAGGGCCTGACGGGCGAAGTAGCCGAGTTCGGGATGGTGCCTCTTTGCCTCCAGCTCGGTGATCACCACGATCGGGAGCACGACCTCGTGCTCGTCGAAGCGGGTGATCGCGTTGGGGTCTGCCAGCAGGACGCTGGTGTCGAGGACGTAGGTCCGCCTGTCGGGCAGGCGGCTCTTTGTGCTGGTCACCACGGAAGGACGTACCCCCTCGGAAGAGGTCGGGCCATGAAGACCGGACCGGTCATCGGCACCCATGCGCGGGCCGACTCCCGGCCCTCCACTCCGTCCGTGCGAACCGCACGCTCGTCCTGGTGCAAAGGGCCTCCCGGGCGGACGACCCCATGCCGTCCGCTGAGACTCGACACCCGTGGATCGGGCATCGACCTGCAAGGGGTATTCCCCGATTGGGACCGGCCATGCCATGGCATATGACGGACGCTCGGTGAATCCCTGGTGAAGGCCTTGCGCGCAGGGGCCCCGAAGCGGCGCAGCGGCGTACGGGAGCACGGGGACGGCGCGCCGCGGACGGGTCCGGGCGCGCCGTGAGGTGCCGAGGGGGTATCAGAGATTCGCAGGTCAGGTGCCGTACGACGGCGTGCCCGGGACCCGCGGGAGGGCTCAGGAGCCGTAGCGCCGGTGGCGGGCCGCGTAGTCGCGCAGGGCCCGCAGGAAATCGACCTTGCGGAAGGCGGGCCAGAAGACTTCGCAGAAGTAGTACTCGGAGTGCGCGCTCTGCCACAGCATGAATCCGGACAGCCGCTGCTCGCCGCTGGTGCGGATCACGAGGTCCGGGTCGGGCTGGCCGCGCGTGTAGAGGTGCTCGGCGATGTGGTCGATGTCGAGGATCTCGGCGAGCTCCTCGAAGGAGGTGCCCTTGGTGGCGTGCTCCAGCAGGAGCGAGCGGACGGCGTCCGCGATCTCCTGGCGGCCGCCGTAGCCGACGGCGACGTTGACGAGTATCCCGTCGACTCCGCGGGTGGCCTCCTCGGCCTCCTTCAGGACGTTCTGCGTCCCGGCGGGCAGGATGTCGAGGTTGCCCACGTGGTGGACCCGCCAGCGGCCGTCGGCGGCGAGGCCGCGGACCGTGTTCTCGATGATGTTGAGCAGCGGGCGGAGCTCGACCTCGGGCCGGTCCAGGTTGTCCGTGGAGAGCATCCACAGGGTGACGACCTCGACGTCCGTCTCGGTGCACCAGCCCAGCATCTCGGAGATCTTGTCGGCCCCGGCCTGGTGGCCCTGTTCCGTGGTGCCCCCGGACGCCTTCGCCCAGCGGCGGTTCCCGTCCAGAATGACGCCGATGTGCTTGGGCGTCTCGTCATGGTCGATGCGGCCTTCCACCCGGCGTGCGTAGAGCCTGTACACAGGACGGCGTACCAGGTCGCGCAGCTTCACGATCTTCCAGCCCCTCCGAGCGATTCCCCCGATGCGGAATGCGGTCCCCCCAGGTCCGCCACATTACTGCGCGGCGGGATCCGGTACCCAACTCGGTCCTGTCACAAGTCCGTGATAGGGAGGACAACGTGACTGAAAACAATCCCTATCGGGCAGAGCCCGCGCGCTACGACTCCATGGAGTACCGGCGCACCGGCCGCAGCGGCCTCAAGCTCCCCGCGATCTCGCTCGGCCTCTGGCACAACTTCGGCGACGACGCGTCCCTGGAGTCCCAGCGGGCGATCCTGCGGCGCGCCTTCGACCTCGGCGTCACCCACTTCGACCTCGCGAACAACTACGGACCGCCCCCCGGCTCGGCCGAGCTGAACTTCGGCAAGATCTTCGCGCAGGACTTCGCGTCCCACCGCGAGGAGCTGGTCCTCTCCACCAAGGCCGGCTACCTGATGCACGCGGGTCCGTACGGAGAGTGGGGCAGCCGCAAGTACCTGCTCGGCTCGCTGGACGCCTCGCTGAAGCGGATGGGCGTCGACTACGTCGACGTCTTCTACTCGCACCGCTTCGACCCGGAGACCCCGCTGGAGGAGACCATGGGCGCGCTCGCGTCCGCGGTCCAGCAGGGCAAGGCGCTGTACGTGGGCGTGTCCTCGTACACCGCGGAGCAGACGGCGGAGGCGGCCCGGCTGCTGCGGGAGATGGGCGTGCGCCCCCTCATCCACCAGCCCTCCTACTCCATGATCAACCGCTGGACGGAGGAGGACGGCCTGCTGGACACCCTGGAGGAGGCCGGCATGGGCTGCATCTCCTTCGTGCCGCTCGCGCAGGGCCTGCTCACCGGCAAGTACCTCAAGGGCATCCCGGAGGGCTCTCGGGCCACGCAGGGCAAGTCCCTGAACCCGGACCTGCTGTCGCAGGACGTCGTCCGCCGGCTGAACGGGCTGAACGACATCGCGGCGCGGCGCGGCCAGACGCTGGCGCAGCTGGCGCTGAACTGGGTGCTGCGGGACGAGCGGATGACGTCGGCGCTGATCGGCGCTTCGAGCGTCAAGCAGCTCGAGGAGAACGTGGCTTCCCTGTCCGGCGCACCGCTGTCGGAGCAGGACCTGAAGGAGATCGACTCCTTCGCGGTGTCCACCCCCGGCGCCAACATCTGGGCCCAGCGGGGCTGACCTGCGGATTCGCCCGCCGTGCCCGGGGCATGAAAAACGGGCCGGTCCGTGGGGGGGATACGGACCGGCCCGAGGGGGGGGTTCCACCATAACCCTTCGTAAAGCCCGCTGCGTGCATTGCCGCGACACGATTACCCTCCGAAGTCACCCGGCAGCACTCAGCTGAGCCGAAACCGCCCCCCGAGGCCTTGTGGGGCCCGGGCGGAGCCCCCCGGGCGGCCCCGCCCGGCCGTACCCCCCAAGAGGGACCCCGGGTCCGGGCGCGGCCTTGACGCCGCGGGCCCCGGCGGTGCCGCCGGGGAGCCGCTGCGGGCCGGTTCGGCGCCACTGCGGACCCGCTCCGGGGCCTACGCTGGCCGGCATGCGGATCAGGGGGCACTGGCGCGACGGTGGGGCCACGCCGGGCCCGGATACACATCTCCGGGCACACGAGGTGGGCAGGAATCTAGGATGCCGTCTTCTGCTTGAACCGCCGCCCCGTCCCCCGGCATGGCCGCCGGCGCCGGACAGATCCAGGCGATGTGGCCGGCCGTCCTGGAAGCCGTGAAGAACCGCCGCCGCTTCACCTGGATCCTGCTGAGCCAGAACGCCCAGGTCGCCGGGTTCGACGGCACCACCCTCCAGCTCGGCTTCCCCAACGCCGGGGCCCGCGACAACTTCGCGAGCAGCGGCAGCGAGGACGTGCTCAAGGCGGTCCTCGCCGAGCAGTTCCAGGTCAACTGGAAGATCGAGGCCGTGGTCGGCGCGGGCACGGGGCCGCTAGCGCCCGTGTCCGCCTCGTCCTACGGCGCTCCGCCCGCTCCCGCCTACAACCCGCCGCCGGCCCAGCACGCCCCGGCGCCGCAGCAGCAGGACCAGCACGGGCAGCAGCAACAGTCGCAGCAGCAGCCGCCGCAGCAGTCGTACCAGCAGCAGCCCCAGCACCAGCAGCAGCCGCCCGTCCACCAGGCGCCCCCGCCGGTCGCCCCCGAGGACGACGTTCCCGAGGACGACGACCCGGACCTCGTGGACAGCGCGCTGAGCGGGCACGAGCTGATCGTGCGCGAGCTCGGGGCCACCGTTGTGGAGGAATACACGAACGACTAGGGGGTCCGATTTGGGTGCCCGCACGAAGGGCACCCCCGGGTCCGGGCTAGGCTGCACGACGTGAAGGTCCTCGTCATCGGCGGCGGCGCCCGCGAACATGCCCTGTGCCGCTCTCTGTCCCTCGATCCCGACGTCAACGCGCTGTACTGCGCCCCAGGCAACGCCGGCATCGCCGAGGTGGCCGAGCTCCGCCCCGTCGACGCCCTCGACGGCGAAGCCGTCGCCCGCCTCGCCACCGAACTCCGCGCCGACCTGGTCGTCGTCGGCCCGGAGGCCCCGCTCGTCGCCGGCGTCGCCGACGCCGTGCGCGCGGTCGGCATCCCCGTCTTCGGCCCGTCCGGCGAGGCGGCGCGGCTCGAGGGCTCCAAAGCCTTCGCCAAGGACGTGATGGCCGCGGCCGGCGTCCCGACGGCCCGCAGCTACGTGTGCACCACCCCCGACGAGGTGGACGCGGCCCTCGACGCCTTCGGCGCCCCGTACGTGGTCAAGGACGACGGCCTGGCCGCCGGCAAGGGCGTCGTGGTCACCGACGACCTGGCCGCCGCCCGCGCCCACGCGCTCGGCTGCGACCGCGTGGTCATCGAGGAGTTCCTCGACGGCCCCGAGGTCTCCCTCTTCGCCATCACCGACGGCGTCACCGTGCTGCCGCTCCAGCCCGCGCAGGACTTCAAGCGCGCGCTCGA
Source organism: Streptomyces sp. ICC4 (assembly GCF_003287915.1). Classification (NCBI taxonomy): domain Bacteria; kingdom Bacillati; phylum Actinomycetota; class Actinomycetes; order Kitasatosporales; family Streptomycetaceae; genus Streptomyces; species Streptomyces sp. ICC4. The sequence goes on from NZ_CP030286.1 coordinate 3,691,775, forward strand.
CGGCGACGCGGGCCCGAACACCGGCGGCATGGGCGCCTACTCCCCGCTCCCCTGGGCCGACCCGAAGCTGGTCGACGAGGTCATGGCCTCCGTCCTCCAGCCCACCGTGGACGAGCTGCGCCACCGCGGCACCCCCTTCTCCGGACTGCTGTACGCCGGCCTCGCGATCACCTCGCGCGGTGTCCGGGTCATCGAGTTCAACGCCCGCTTCGGCGACCCCGAGACCCAGGTCGTCCTGGCCCGGCTGCGCACCCCGCTCGCGAGCGTGCTGCTGGGCTCCGCGAACGGCACCCTGAGCACCCTGCCCCCGCTCAGCTGGCGCGAGGACGCGGCCGTCACGGTCGTCATCGCCTCCCACAACTACCCGGAGACCCCGCGCACCGGGGACCCCATCGAGGGTCTGGCCGAGGTCGCGGAGCAGGACGCCCCGGAGGCGTACGTCCTGCACGCCGGGACCCGGCTCGAAGGCGACGCGGTCGTCAGCGCGGGCGGGCGCGTGCTGTCGGTGACGGCGACCGGTTCCGATCTGGCGCAGGCCCGTACGAGGGCGTATAAGGCCGTCGCGCGGATCAAGCTCGACGGCTCGCAGTACCGCACGGACATCGCCGAAAAGGCGGCGGAGGGCCGTTGATCAGCGGAATTCCACGGACGCGGGCCCGGTGCGCACTCGGTGCGGCCGGGCCCGCGCGCATGCTCGCGTACGAGTGCATCCAGCCGCGTTCGAACGCACCCACCTTTGCCCAAAGCCATTCCATCGGGTGATCGTCACCCGGTCTGCCTGACGTCCGCGTCCGCCCCAACTATGGTGCGGCGCAAGCATTCCGGCTCTCATTCCGGCACTTGGCCCACCGGCATTGCGATGTCAGTGGGCGGTGTCACAGTGGGGGAGTGAGCAACGCAGCAGCAAGGCAGAGGGGGGTGAGGTCCGGTCGTGTCCGGAACCGGTTCGATCGCTGAAGTGGGCACGCCGTCCGCGCGTTCCCGTGCCTTGGCCGTGCTGCGCGTCCGCAGCCGGGCCCTGGCCCTCGGGCTGCTGCCCGCCGCCTTCGCCGTGGTGCTGGTGAGCGCCCGGATGACGGGCCGCCTGGCCGGTGACCCCTGGCCGGCGGTGACCCTCGGCGTGTGCGCGTTCGCCGCGCTCGTCCTGCTCGTCGGCGGGATCTTCGCCGCCGTCGTCCTGCGGGCGAGCCCCGCCATGACGCCGACGGTGCCGCTGTCCGAGGCCGCCGCCCCCGATCTCTACCGGCTCGTGCGGGACCTGGCGGACCGGATGGACGTCCCGGCGCCCTCCGCGATAGCCCTGACGCCCGACTGCGACAGCTGGCTCGAGGACCGCACGCACGCGGCGCACCGCCGCGCCCGCACCCGCAGGGCGGTCGGGTCCGGCGCGGCACCCGGAACCGGACTCGCCGGACCTTCCGCACCCGAGACCGAGCCGGGCGCCGCCCCGGTGCTGGTGATCGGCTCGCCCTTCCTGTGGTGGATGCGCGTCGCCGAGCTCCGCGCCGTGCTCGCCCCCGTCGTCGCCGGCACGGGCCCGTCCGCGCACCCGGACATAGCCGACGCGCGCGGATTCGTACGGGGCCTCGATGCCGCCGTGGACGTGGGCAACGGCCGGTTCCTCGGCTGGATCGCCGCCCCCGCCCGGCTGCTGCTGCGGCTGTGCCGGGTGGACGCCGCCGAGATGGAGCGCGGGGTCGCCGCCGCCGCCTCCGAGCGTGCACAGGGTGTGGACTACGGGCTGCGCATCGTCGCCCAGGAGCAGGTCGGGCTGGCGTACGCCGGCTGGGACCGGCTGCTGACCCGCGTCGCGCTGCCCGCCTGGCGGATGGGCCGCTGGCCCGCCCGCCTCGACGCGGGGGTCGTCTCCGCGCTGACCGAGCTGTCCCGGCGCGACCGGCTGGCCGACGGGTTCACCCCGCGCCTCGGCGAGCGCCCGGCCTGCGATCTGCTGGAGCAGCCCGGAGCGGTGGACGAGGCCGCCTCGCTGCTGGCCGCGCGGCTGTTCCACGGCGGTCCGGCCGAGGCCGGACCGGACTGGTCGCCGGTGGACTGGGCGGAGTATCCGGAGGAGGTCGTCGACCGCAAGTGGCGTACGGAGGCCGCGCGGCTGCTCGCCGCGCTGGACGCGCTGTCCGCGCCGTCGGGGCCCGCCGCTTCCACCGTGCAGCGGGTGCTGTCGTACCTCACGGACGGTGGCGGCGAGGCGCTGGCGGGGCGGCTGAGCGGAGACGTCGCGCGGGAGACCGCGCCGGCCGCCGCCGATGCGGGGGCGCGGGGAGCCGACGCCCTGCCGCTGTTCCCGCTGGAGGCGCCGCGCAGCGGTCGCGACCTGCTGGCGGACCACGTGGTGGCGCTGGTGTCCTGCGCCGCGGTGGACTCCGCCGGGGCGGCGCCGGGGCTGGACTGGCTGGACGGTCCGGTGCTGCTGGTCGGCGGCGCGCGCCGGGCGGACCTCGCGCCCCGGGTGCTCTCGCTCGTGGAGGACGGGGACTGCGCGCCCCTGCGGGACTGGCTCGCGGAAGTGGGCGTACGGCCGGAGAAGCCGGTCCGGCTGGTGTAGCCCGGCCGGAGTCCGGCCGGGCTCCGGCCTGCGGCCACCGGCACCGCACGGCCAACGCCCCGCCATCGCTCCCCGCACGAAACTCTTTGATCGCTGAATTTTTAGCGACGAACGGTGACGGAGTGCGTGCGTTATGTGATGTGCTGGGACCGGTCGCGGCGTTCGGGGGAGCGAGGGAGGGGAGCGGTATGGGTGCGGAGCAGATCCGGCGTTGGGAGTCAGGTGCGCTCGCGCACGCGGTGACCGACCCCTTCGGACAGGGGCCGCTGCCGTGGTTCCGGGGCAGCGAGCTGTACTACGACGACAACGGGCAGGTCGTGCCCTGGTACGTCGACCCCGCCGTCGCCGCGGGGCCCGGGCAGATCCCCCGCGCCCGGGGCAACGGCGGCCCGCGCACCGCGGACGACGTGCACCGGCAGATCAAGGGGTTCAGCTCCACCGGCGCCGTCGCGCCCGGTGAGGCCATCGACTTCCACATCACCGTGGACCCGCCGCAGCAGTTCTCCGTCGACGTCTACCGCATCGGGCACTACGGCGGTGACGGCGCCTCCAAGATCACCACCAGCCCGCGGCTCTCCGGCATCGTCCAGCCCGCGCCCCTGACCGCCGACCGCACCGTCTCGTGCCACCACTGGTGGCTGTCCTGGCGGCTCCAGGTCCCCTCGTACTGGAGCGTCGGCGCCCATGTGGCGGTCCTGACGACGGCCGACGGCTACCGCTCCCACATCCCGTTCACGGTGCGGGACGACCACCCGGCCGATCTGCTGCTCCTGCTCCCCGACATCACCTGGCAGGCCTACAACCTCTACCCGGAGGACGGCCGGACCGGCGCCAGCCTCTACCACGCCTGGGACGAGGACGGCCGGCTGCTCGGCGAGCGCGACGCCGCCATCACCGTCTCCTTCGACCGCCCGCACGCCGGCGCGGGCCTGCCCCTGCACGTCGGCCACGCCTACGACTTCATCCGCTGGGCCGAGCGCTACGGCTACGACCTCGCCTACGCCGACGCCCGCGACCTGCACGCCGGCCGCATCGACCCCACCCGCTACCGCGGCCTCGTCTTCCCCGGCCACGACGAGTACTGGTCCGCCCCGATGCGCCGCACCGTCGAGCGCGCCCGCGACCACGGCACCTCGCTCGTCTTCCTCTCCGCCAACACCATGTACTGGCAGGTCGAGCTCTCCCCCTCGCCCTCCGGCGTGGACGACCGGCTCCTCACCTGCCGAAAACGCCGCGGCCCCGGCCGCTCCAGCCTCTGGCGCGAAGTGGACCGCGCCGAGCAGCAGTTGCTCGGCATCCAGTACGCGGGGCGGGTCCCCGAGCCCGCGCCCCTGATCGTGCGCAACGCCACGCACTGGCTGTGGGACTCCACCGGCGCCGCCGAGAACGACGAGCTGCCGGGCCTGGTCGCGGGCGAGGCCGACCGCTACTTCCCGCGCACCCAGCTCCCCGAGCACCAGAGCCGGATCCTGCTCGCCCACTCCCCGTACGAGGACGGCGAGGGGCACCTCCGCCACCAGGAGACCTCGCTCTACCGGGCACCGAGCGGCGCGCTCGTCTTCGCGTCCGGAACCTTCGCCTGGTCCCCCGCCCTGGACCGCCCCGGGCACGTGGACGAGCGTGTCCAGCGGGCCACCGCGAACCTCCTCGACCGCATCTGCAAGAGGGACTGACCCGGCCCGGCCGGACCCGTTGTCCCCGTTCGCGGAGCGGTGCGGGAGAATGGGCCGCGCGCTCGTACAGAACCACAGGGAGACACCGTGCCCGGATTCGTCGAAAAGCCCGAGCCGGTGCAGGTGCCCGGCCTCGTCCACCTCCACACCGGCAAGGTCCGCGACCTCTACCGTGACGAGGACGGCCATCTCGTCATGGTCGCCAGCGACCGCATCTCCGCCGCCGACTGGGTGCTGCCCACCGAGATCCCGGACAAGGGCCGGATCCTGACCCAGCTCTCCCTGTGGTGGTTCGACCAGCTCGCCGACCTCGTCCCGAACCACGTCATCAGCACCGAGCTGCCCGCCGGCGCCCCCGCCGACTGGGCCGGCCGCGCCCTGGTCTGCCGGAACCTCGACATGGTCCCCGTCGAGTGCGTGGCCCGCGGCTACCTCACCGGCTCGGGCCTCGCCGAGTACGAGAAGACCCGTACGGTCTGCGGACTCGCCCTGCCCGAGGGCCTGGTCGACGGCTCCGAGCTGCCCGCCCCGATCTTCACGCCGGCCGCCAAGGCCGAGGTGGGCGAGCACGACGAGAACGTCTCCTACGAGGAGGTCGCGCGCACCCAGGGCGCCGAGACGGCGGCCCTGCTGCGCCAGAGCACCCTCGCGGTCTACGGCCGCGCCCGGGACATCGCCCGCAACCGCGGGATCATCCTGGCGGACACCAAGTTCGAGTTCGGTTTCGACAAGGACGGCGCCCTGGTCGCCGCCGACGAGGTGCTGACCCCGGACTCCTCGCGCTTCTGGCCGGCCGACCTGTGGGAGCCGGGCCGCAGCCAGCCGTCCTTCGACAAGCAGTACGTCCGCGACTGGCTGGCCTCCCCGGCCTCCGGCTGGGACTCCAAGGGCGAACTGCCGCCGCCGAGCCTGCCCCAGGCGGTCGTGGACCAGACCCGCGCCAAGTACGTCGAGGCCTACGAGCGGCTCACCGGCCAGACCTGGGTCTGAGCCGGCCGGGACATCGCGAAGGGGCCCCTGTCCCGGGGCCCCGGAAACGGGAGAAGCCCCCGGTCCGAGGACCGGGGGCTTCTTCGTTACAGAGCGGACAACGCGACTCGAACGCGCGACATCCACCTTGGCAAGGTGGTGCTCTACCAACTGAGCTATGTCCGCATGCGCCGTAACGCGAGACCTACTATACCCAACCCCGCTCCCTCGCGAGACGCACTGCCGTGTGCCGGTTTTCGGCGCCCAGCTTCGACGCCGCCGAGGACAGGTAGTTCCGCACCGTCCCCTGCGACAGCGAGGCGCGCTCCGCGATCTCCGCGATCGGTGCCCCGTCCCCGGCCAGTTCCAGCACCTCCGCCTCGCGCGCGGTCAGCGGGGAGTCCCCCGCGCTGATCGCGTCGGCCGCCAACTCCGGGTCCACGTAACGGCCTCCCGCGTGCACGGTCCGGATCAGCTCGGCCAGCCGCTGGGCCGAGACCGTCTTCGGCGCGAAGGCCCGTACGCCGGCCTCCAGGGCCCGCTTGAGGTGCCCGGGGCGGCCGTGGCTGGTCACGATCATGGTCTTGCAGCCGGGGAGTTCGGCCCGCAGGGATGTGGCCACGCTCACACCGTCCGCCCCGGGCATCTGGAGGTCCAGTACCGCCACGTCGGGCCGGTGGGCCCGGGCCATCGCGAGCGCCTCCGGCCCCGAGGCGGCCTCCGCGACGACCAGCAGATCGTCCTCCAGGCCCAGGAGTGCGGCGAGCGCGCCCCGGATCAGGTGCTCGTCGTCGGCCAGCAGTACGCGTACCGGGTTCATGCCCGTGCCTCCTGTCGCATCGGCCCGGCCGGGCCGGGAATCTCGGCGCGCAGCCTGAACCGGCCGCCGCCCACCGGACCGGCCTCCAGCGTGCCGTCCAGCGCCGCGAGCCGCTCCCGCAGCCCCGCGAGTCCCGAGCCCGGGGGCCCGGCCGGGGCCTTGGGGGCCCCGTCGTTCTCCACCACCAGCGTGAGCGCGCCCGTCCGCTCCTCGGCGGTCAGCCGGATCACGCAGCTGCGGGCGTCGCCGTGCCGCAGCACGTTCGTCGTCGCCTCGCGGACCACCCAGCCGAGCGCCGACTGTGCCTCCGGGGGCAGGTCGCGGTCCGTCTCGAACTCGACCCGGCAGTCCATCCCGGCCGCGCGCAGCACCCCGCGCGCGCCTTCCAGCTCCACGGCGAGGTCCGCCTCCCGGTAGCCGCGGACCACGTCGCGGACCTCCTTCTGGGACTCCTGGGCGATCCGCTGCACCTCGATCATCTGGTCGACGGCCTCGGGGCGTTCGCGCCGGGCCAGCTGCACCGCCAGCTCGCTCTTGAGGGCGATCACCGCGAGGTTGCGGCCCATCACGTCGTGCAGGTCGCGCCCGAAGCGCAGCCGCTCCTCGGCCACGGCGAGCTGCGCCTGGACCTCGCGGGCGCGGTCCAGCTCGTGCACGGTGTTGAGCAGCCAGCCGGAGAACCCGCAGGCCGCGCAGAAGAAGGCGCTGCTCAGCAGCACCCCGACGGCGAATCCGGCGGACTCGCCGGTCGGGATGCCGAAGGCGAGCGCCGCCACCGAGGCGCCGGCGGCCGCGACCGGGGCGACGTAGCGCATGTGCCGGACCTCGCGCATGCACAGGACGAGCGTGCCGCTGGTGAAGCAGGTCATGCCGACGACGAGGGTCGGGGCCACCGTGGGGCCGCCGTCCCGGCCGGCCGCGCGCAGGGCGAGGACGGCCAGCACGGCGGCGCCGGTCAGGGCGGTGGTGACGGCCGCGAGCCGGGTCGGCCGCTCGCGCCGGTCCACGATCCAGTCCAGCGCGCGGGACGAGAGGAAGCCGACGAGCACGGAGTGCGCGCACACGAGGAGGAAGAGCGGGAGGGCGACCGCCGGCGAGGCCTTTCCCTCCATGGAGCCGAGCGCGGCCAGGCCGATGGAGAAGATCTCGACGAGCACGAAGAAGTGGAACGACCAGCGGGTGTACAGCTCGACCTTCCCCGCGCTGCTGCGGTTCTTCCACCAGCCGGTGAGTTTCATGGCCCCAGTCTCGCGGCCGCCGGGCCGTCCCGGCCATGACACATGTCATCGGACTTCGGACTTCGGACTTCGGCCGAACCTGAAGGCGAACCCGAAGGCGAACCCGAAGGCGAACGACGGCGATCCGGAATACGACAAAAGCCCCGGTCGATGACCGGGGCCTTTGTGCGCTGAGCGGACGACGCGACTCGAACGCGCGACATCCACCTTGGCAAGGTGGTGCTCTACCAACTGAGCTACGTCCGCATACTCACCACAGCACGAAGTGCCGTGCGATGCGTGCATCACTCTACCTGATCCACAACCGTGGTCGGTAATGCGTTGCAGAGCGGGTGACAGGAATCGCACACTGCGCCTTCCCCCTGGAAGGGGGATGTTCTGCTACTGAACTACACCCGCACGACTTCGGGGTTCGGCTTGCGGCCGCGCCCCTTGGCGTGATCCACACACTAGCGGACCGGTAGGGGTGGATGGCAAATCGGCTCTCAGTGAGCGGCGTTGTACTCCTCGTAGACCTTCTTGGGGATGCGGCCGCGCGGCGGGACGTCGAGCTGGTTGGACCGGGCCCAGGCCCGGACGACCGCCGGGTCGGGGGCGATGGCCGTGTGCTTGAAGGCCTTCCCGGAACGCGCCTGGCGCCGGCCGGCCGCCACGAACGGGGCCAGGCCCTTCCGCAGTTTCTTTGCGTTGGCGACATTGAGGTCGATCTCGTACGTCTTACCGTCCAGAGCGAAGACGACCGTTTCCACCGCTTCTCCACCGTCGATGTCGTCGGAGAGCGTGACTACTACGCGCTGCGCCACGGATATCGGTCCCTTCGTGCGGCGCCGGCTCCCCGCTGACATGCGGGGACGGAGCTGTGCTGCCGCCTGTGTGGATGTTTCGGAGCAATGCAACTTTCCGGTCCCGTTGCGCCGCGGAAAATGCCGACACATCGGAGGAATCCTTTGTACCCCGATTCCCATTGCATTGCGAAGCCCAGTTAATTCTCTCCGCGTGTCCCGCCGCAATGCCGGGTACGTGGTTTTCCGGTGGATTTTGCGAAGCGTTGGTGAAGCCGAAACGGCCCGGTGATCGGATCCGAAGCCTATCTACCCGCGTAGAAATTTCGGCCGGGTACGCTGAGGGAACCGCCTTCGCACCAACCACCTCATCGGGAGTGCCAGTGGCACGCGTCGTAGTCGACGTCATGCTCAAGCCGGAGATCCTCGACCCCCAGGGCCAGGCGGTGCAGCGTGCACTGCCGCGCCTGGGCTTCGAAGGGATCGCCGACGTCCGCCAGGGGAAGCGCTTCGAACTGGAGGTGGAGGGACCGGTCGACCAGGCCGCCCTCGACCGCATCCACAAGATGGCCGAAACCTTCCTCGCCAACACCGTCATCGAAGACTTCACCGTGAAGGTCGAGGCCTGACGGTGACCACTCGCATCGGAGTCGTCACGTTCCCCGGAACGCTCGACGACCGTGACTCGCTGCGCGCCGTGCGCCTCGCGGGAGCGGAGCCGGTCTCCCTCTGGCACCGCGACAAGGACCTCCACCAAGTCGACGCCGTCGTCCTCGCGGGCGGCTTCTCCTACGGGGACTACCTGCGCGCCGGAGCCATCTCCCGGTTCTCGCCGGTGATGGAGACGATCATCGAGCAGGCCAAGGGCGGCATGCCCGTCCTCGGCATCTGCAACGGCTTCCAGATCCTCACCGAGGCCCACCTGCTGCCGGGAGCGATGCTCCGCAACAACCACCTGCACTTCATCTGCCGCGACCAGAAGCTGCGGGTCGAGAACGCGGAGACCGCGTGGACCGGCGACTACACCGCCGGCCAGGAGATCTCCGTACCGCTCAAGAACGTGGACGGCCGCTACGTGGCCGACGAGCGGGTGCTGGACGAACTGGAGGCCGAAGGCCGAGTGGCCTTCCGTTACGTCGTCCGCGGCGAAGCCGCTGATGGATGCGGTAACCCGAACGGCTCGCTGCGCGACATCGCCGGCATCACCAACGCCGCGGGCAACGTCGTCGGCCTCATGCCGCACCCCGAGCACGCGGTCGAACCGCTGATCGGGACGGGCCGCACCGACGGCCTCCCGTTCTTCACGTCGGTCCTGAAGAAGCTGGTCAGCGCATGAGCCTCGACACCGTCAAGAACGCCACCGAGACCCCGGACGCCTCCCAGCCCTGGAAGGAACTCGGCCTCAAGGAGGACGAGTACGCCCGGATCAAGGAGATCCTCGGCCGCCGTCCCACCGGCGCCGAGCTCGCCATGTACTCGGTCATGTGGTCCGAGCACTGCTCGTACAAGAGCAGCAAGGTCCACCTGAAGCAGTTCGGCGAGAAGGTCCCGCCGAACGACGCCATGCTCGTCGGCATCGGCGAGAACGCCGGCGTCGTCGATGTGGGCCAGGGCTACGCGGTCACCTTCAAGGTGGAGTCGCACAACCACCCGAGCTACATCGAGCCCTACCAGGGCGCGGCCACCGGCATCGGCGGCATCGTCCGCGACATCCTCGCCATGGGCGCCCGCCCGATCGCCGTCGTCGACCCGCTGCGCTTCGGCGCGGCCGACCACCCCGACACCAAGCGCGTCCTGCCGGGCGTCGTCGCGGGCATCGGCGGCTACGGCAACTGCCTCGGCCTGCCGAACATCGGCGGCGAGGTCGTCTTCGACGCCTGCTACCAGGGCAACCCGCTCGTCAACGCCGGCTGCATCGGCGTGATGAAGCACGAGGACATCCACCTCGCCAAGGCCTCCGGCCCCGGCAACAAGGTCATCCTCTACGGCGCCCGCACGGGCGGCGACGGCATCGGCGGCGTGTCCGTGCTGGCCTCGGAGACCTTCGACGACACGAAGCCGACCAAGCGTCCGGCGGTCCAGGTCGGCGACCCCTTCCAGGAGAAGCTCCTCATCGAGTGCACCCTGGAGATCTTCAAGGAGAAGCTGGTCGCGGGCATCCAGGACCTCGGCGGCGCCGGGCTCTCCTGCGCCACGTCCGAGCTGGCCTCCGCCGGTTCCGGCGGCATGCGCGTCGAGCTGGACACCGTCCCGCTGCGCGATGCGACGCTCTCGCCCGAGGAAATCCTCATGAGCGAGTCGCAGGAGCGCATGTGCGCGATCGTCGAGCCGCAGTACGTCGACCGCTTCATGGAGATCTGCGAGAAGTGGGACGTCATCGCCACCGTCATCGGTGAGGTGACCGAGGGCGAGCAGCTGGAGATCTTCTGGCACGGCGAGCTCATCGTGGACGTGCCCCCGGGCACCGTCGCCCACGAGGGCCCCACCTACCACCGCCCCTACGCGCGCCCCTCCTGGCAGGACGCGCTGCAGGCGGACGACGCGGGCAAGCTGCCGCGGCCGCAGACCTCCGAGGAGCTGCGCGCGCAGGTCCTGGCCCTGGTCTCGTCGCCGAACCAGGCCTCGAAGTCCTGGATCACCGACCAGTACGACCGCTTCGTGCAGGGCAACACGGTGCTCTCGCAGCCCGAGGACGCCGGCATGGTCCGCATCGACGAGGAGACCAACCTCGGCGTCGCGATGGCCACCGACGGCAACGGCCGCTTCGCCAAGCTCGACCCGTACACGGGCGCGCAGCTGGCGCTGGCCGAGGCGTACCGCAACGTCGCCGCGACCGGCGCGAAGCCGCTGGCCATCTCCGACTGCCTGAACTTCGGCTCCCCCGAGGACCCGGACGTCATGTGGCAGTTCGCCGAGGCCACCCGTGGTCTCGCCGACGGCTGCTTCGAGCTGGGCACCCCGGTGACCGGCGGCAACGTCTCGCTCTACAACCAGACCGGTGACATCGCGATCCACCCGACCCCGGTCGTGGCGGTCCTCGGTGTGATCGACGACGTCAACCGCCGCACGCCGATGGCGTTCGCGGAGGCCGGCCAGCTGCTGTACCTGCTCGGCGACACCGCCGAGGAGTTCGGCGGCTCCGCCTGGTCCGAGGTCGTCCACCAGCACCTGGGCGGCATGCCGCCCAAGGTGGACCTGGGCCGCGAGAAGCTGCTCGGCGAGATCCTGATCTCGGCCTCGCGCGACGGCATGATCGACGCCGCGCACGACCTGTCCGACGGCGGCGTGATCCAGGCGCTCACCGAGTCCTGCCTGCGCGGCGGCAACGGTGCGCGGATCGTGGTGCCCGAGGCCCTGGACGCCTTCACCTTCCTCTTCTCCGAGTCGGCGGGCCGGGCCATCGTGGCCGTCCCGCGCAGCGAGGAGCTCCGCTTCACCGACATGTGCGGTGCGCGGGGCCTCCCGGCGGCCCGGATCGGTGTGGTGGACGGCGAGGAGATCGAGATCCAGGGCGAGTTCACGCTCCCCCTGGCCGAGCTCCGCACCGCCCACGAGGGGACGATCCCGGGGCTGCTGGCCTGACCCGGCGTTTTTCGAGCCCCCGTCCGGAACTGTTCCGGGCGGGGGCTCGTCCGTTCCGGCAAGGAGCCCGCACCGACGGCGGTGGCGGAGCCGGCGGGGGAACGGGGTCCAGATGGAGCAGGGTCGGGGTCGATGGCTGCTCAGGGCCGGGATGCCGGTGATCGTGGCCGCCGTGGGGGTGGGCGGCTGGTTCCTCTACGACAACTCCGGGGACCGCGCGCGGAGCCGGGCGGAGATCATCGAGAACTGTCAGGGACTGGTCGATCCGGATGCGGTGATGGGGTTCGGCACGCCCAGGGTGGAGGCGGGCGCCACGGGGGACCAGGCGTGCGTGCTGCTGCGTGAGGGGACGTTCGAGGGCCAGAGGCAGATGGACGAGTTCGCCTCCGTCGCGGTGGTGGCCTCCAAGGACGCCGAACCGGGCGGAAGCCGGTTCGACTACGGGACCTTCAGCGTCACGGCGATCGCGAAGTGCGCCGACCCGGCCGGGTCCGGCGGAGTGACCGCCCTGCGGGCGACCGCAGCCGGCGAGGGCGACGGCCGGGGCAGCAGGGGGCGCGGCTTCCTGTCGGGGCTGGCCCGCGAGGCGGCCGTGCGCGCCGCGGCGAAGGCGGGCTGCGAGACCAGCCTGCCCCCGGCCCCGAAGGACTGAGGTGCGCCGCCCGGCCGGTCCGGGCGGCGTAAGGTCGGCGCCATGCCGCCCACCAAGAAGAAGCCGCGCACCTACGACCACGACAAGACCAGCGCGGCCGTCGTCGCGCAGTTCGGGCATGTACGGGACGCCGTACGGGGGTTGGACGCCGAGCAGCTCGCCCGGCCGAGCGGGCTCGGTGACTGGTCCGTCGCCGAACTCGCCGCGCACATCGCGTGGATCGCCGACTCGCTGGCCGGCGGCCTGGCCCGGCCGCCCGCCGCCGTCGCCGAACTGCCCGCGGCGCAGTGGCCCTTCGCCACCGCCTCGCTCGCCGGGAAGATCGCCGAGGCCGCCAAGGAGACCCTCGACGGCGCCCCGCTGCCCGAGCTCTACGACCGGGCCGCCGCCCGCATGGCCGAGGCGCTCGAGGCGAACCCCGGCAGCCGCGTGCTGGACCTGTGGATCGGGGCCATGACGGTGGCCGACTTCCTGGTCACCCGTACCGTCGAGCTGGTCGTCCACACCGACGACCTGCGCCGCGCCACCGGAGTGGACGTGCCGATCGACCGGCAGGCCCTGGCCGCCTGCACCCGGCTGCTCGCCGACGCCCTCGCGCTCAAGGCTCCGGGCGGGGCGGTGGAGTTCCGGGTGCCGCCGTTCGCGGTGGTGCAGTGCGTCGAGGGGCCCCGGCACACCCGAGGCACCCCGCCGAACGTGGTGGAGACCGACCCGCTGACCTGGATCCGCCTCGCCACCGGCCGTACGAGCTGGGCCGAAGCGCTGGACGCGGCCCAGGTCCGGGCCAGCGGAGAGCGCGCCGACCTCTCGGCGCTGCTTCCCCTGATGAGCTGAGCCGGGGAACCACCGGGGCGCCGGCCGCGTCCCAGCGGCATGCGTACGCTGCCGCTCCTCCCCGCCGCCCTGGTCGCCGTACTCGCGCTGTCCGCCACCGCCACCGCCTGCGGTGACGGCGGCGGGGCCGGAGGTACGCCCCCCGACCGCACCTTCTCCGGGAGCTGGTCGGTGGTGAGCCTGACCGTGGACGGACGGAAGCTGACCGCGCCGGATGCCGCCCGGCTGACCCTGGAGCCGGGTCAGGGGGGCCGGGAGGCCGAGGCCACGGGCAACTACGGCTGCAACGGCTTCACGGCCGCGGTCGTCTTCGAAGCCGGGTCCGCCATCACCGTGCGGCCGGGCGCCTCCACCGACATGGCCTGCGCGGACATGCGGTTCGAGACGGAGTTCGCCAGGCTTTTCCAGGGCCGGCTGACCGTCCGGGAGCAGCCGGACACCGTCACGCTGAAGACCGCCGCGGGGGACGAGATCAGCCTGACCACGAAGCCCCGTACCCCCAAGGCGTCGCTCGTGGACACCGTGTGGACGGTGGACTCCCTGCTCGGCGGGGGCACCGCGAGCTCGCTGGCTGCCGAGGCGGCGGGCCGGGCCCGCTTCACCGTCGCCGCCGACGGCTCCGCGAGCGGCAACCTCGGCTGCAACCGGTTCAACGCGAAGGCCACCGTCGAGGGGAACCGGCTCACCTTCGGGACGCTCACCACCACCCGGATGGCCTGCGAGGGCGGGGCCGGCGAGGTCGAGCGGGCGCTGACCGGGCTCTTCGGCAGCGGCCCGCTCGACTGGAGGATCCAGGGCGACGCCCTCACCCTGACCGCGAGCGGCGACGGCGACGGCGGAGCCAAGGGCATCACCGCCAAGGCGGGCTCCGCCACCGGGTGACCCCGGGTCCAGGTGACCCCGGGTCCGGGAGGCCGTGGTGGCCGCGCCGGACCGGCCGTGGCCCACGGCCCTCCACAGGCTGTGGACCACGGATCGGGATCAGCCCGGGTAGGGCAGCAGCCCCGCGTTGGTCTTCTCCCAGGCAGCCCGCAGCTCGGCCAGCCGGGCTGGCTCCAGCGCCGCCTTGTCGGCCTGCTCGCGGATGTCCCCGGCCAGGTTGAAGAGCTGGTCGGTGCCCGCCTTGCCGCGGTAGTACTTCCAGTCCCCGCGGCGCAGCGCCCGCTCCCCGCGCACCCGCCAGAAGAGGTTGCGCTCGGCGATCCTCTCGCCGCGCAGCAGGTATCCGGCGAGGCTTACCCCGTCCAGCGGGTACGCCGGGTTCGCGCGGGCGCCCGCCAGTTCGAGCACGGTCGCCGTCCAGTCCGGGGTGAAGACCGGGACGTGGCTGACCTGGCCGCCGTCGAGCCGGGCGGGCCAGCGCACGATGTTCGGGACGCGGATGCCGCCCTCCTGGAGGGAGGCCTTGTTGCCGGCGAGCGGCCAGTTGTGGGAGAAGCGCTCCCCGCCGTTGTCGCTGGAGAAGAAGACCAGGGTGTCCTCCTCCTGCCCGGAGCGCCCCAGCGCCTTCAGCACCTCGCCGACCGAGCGGTCGAGGTCCTCCACCATCTGCTTGTACTTCTCGATGGAGCCGCCGTCCTGGTGCCAAAGGGCCCGTCCGTCACCGGCCTTGATCCGGCGCGTCACCTCGGCGCTCGCCTCGGTGTCCCCGTCGGCGATCCACGGCCAGTGCGGGGTGGTGAAGTTGAGGTTCAGCAGCCACGGCTTGTCGCCGTGGTCGCGGGAGACGTACTCGCCGGCGCGCTCGGTCAGGATCCGCGTGTAGTAGCGCAGGTCCTTGTACTCGGCGTCGCCCTCGTACAGGTCGTACTCCCCGCCCAGGCCGAGCTTGGAGTAGTACTCCAGCGCTCCGCCGAAGTTGCCGAAGAACTCGTCCCAGCCGGACTTGGTCGGGCTGTAGTCGGGCAGGTAGCCGCAGTGCCACTTGCCGATCAGCGCCGTCGCGTAGCCGGAGCCCTTCAGCAGCGAGGCCAGGGTCGGATGGGTGGGCTCCAGGCCCACCGACTTGTCCGCGATGGGCTCGGCCAGCCCGCCCTTGGCGCGGCCCGGGTAGCGGCCGGTGTACAGGCTGAAGCGGGTCGGGGAGCAGGTCGCGGAGCCGGAGTAGGCGTCGGTGAAGCGCACGCCCTGGCGGGCGAGCCTGTCGAGGTTCGGGGTCTTGATGTGCGGGGCCCCGTAGGAGGACAGGTCGGCCCAGCCGAGGTCGTCCGCGAGGATGAACAGGATGTTCGGGCGGCGGGAGCGGCGGCCGCGCGCGGCCCGGAAATCCTGCTCTCCGGGGCCGGCGGCCTGGGCGGGCGCGGCCGCGCCCAGCCCCACCGCCGCGGCGGCCGCGGTCACGCCGACCGCGCCGCCGAAGGCGCGCCGGGACAGGTTGGATCCGTTCGAGGTCACAGGTGCTCCAGGGCATGGCCCGCCGGCCGGCTCCGGGCAGCGCGGGACGGCGCAGGGCACGGCGGAGCTGGCTCACGCGGGGGAAAAGGGGGAAGCGGGAAAAAGAAAAGCGAAAAGCGGCGTGTGACTACGCGAAACAGCGACAGATGGCGCTCGCGACACGGACCAGGTCCACGTGCCGGCGCTCGACGAGGGTGACGGAGTGGTCACCGAGAGGCTGCATGGGCCGGAAGCTTGTACGAACCGACAGGCGGCTGTCAACCAGGGCAATCCGGATATTGAGACGGCCCGTGTGCGGTCACCCTCCGCAGGGATTGCCCGACTGTGCGCACTGTGATTTTTACGGGGCGTCCCCAATTCGGACCAGTGGTCGATCTCGCCTACACTCGGAGGCGTGCCTCGTGGTGATGGACGACTCAACCACGACCTGCTCCCCGGCGAAAAGGGCCCCCAGGACGCTTGCGGCGTCTTCGGTGTCTGGGCTCCGGGTGAAGAGGTCGCCAAGCTCACCTACTTCGGACTGTATGCACTGCAGCACCGCGGACAAGAGTCCGCGGGCATCGCTGTGAGCAACGGTTCCCAGATCCTCGTCTTCAAGGACATGGGCCTCGTTTCCCAAGTCTTCGACGAAACCTCTCTCGGCTCGCTCCAAGGTCATATCGCGGTCGGTCACGCCCGCTACTCGACCACCGGGGCCTCCGTCTGGGAGAACGCGCAGCCCACCTTCCGCGCGACCGCCCACGGCTCCATTGCCCTGGGTCACAACGGCAACCTGGTGAACACCGCCGAGTTGGCCGAGATGGTCGCCGACCTCCCCCGTCAGGACGGCCGCGCCACCCAGGTGGCGGCCACCAACGACACCGACCTGGTCACCGCCCTGCTGGCCGGCCAGACGGACGACGACGGCAAGCCCCTGACCATCGAGGAGTCGGCCACCAAGGTCCTCCCGCTGGTGAAGGGCGCCTTCTCGCTCGTCTTCATGGACGAGGGCACGCTCTACACCGCCCGTGACCCGCAGGGCATCCGCCCGCTGGTCCTCGGCCGCCTCGAGCGCGGCTGGGTGGTCGCGAGCGAGACCGCCGCCCTGGACATCTGCGGCGCCAGCTTCGTCCGCGAGGTCGAGCCGGGCGAGCTCATCGCGATCGACGAGAACGGTCTGCGGACCTCTCGTTTCGCGGAAGCAAAGCCCAAGGGCTGTGTCTTCGAGTACGTCTACCTGGCGCGCCCGGACACCGACATCGCCGGCCGCAACGTCTACCTCTCGCGTGTCGAGATGGGCCGGCGCCTGGCCAAGGAAGCCCCGGCCGATGCCGACCTGGTGATATCGACGCCGGAATCGGGCACGCCCGCCGCCGTCGGGTACGCCGAAGCCAGCGGGATTCCGTACGGCGTCGGCCTGGTCAAGAACGCCTACGTTGGCCGGACCTTCATCCAGCCCTCGCAGACGATCCGCCAGCTGGGCATCCGCCTCAAGCTCAACCCCCTCAAGGAAGTCATCCGGGGCAAGCGCCTGGTGGTCGTCGACGACTCGATCGTCCGCGGCAACACCCAGCGCGCCCTGGTCAAGATGCTCCGCGAGGCCGGCGCGGCGGAGGTCCACATCCGGATCTCCTCGCCGCCGGTGAAGTGGCCGTGCTTCTTCGGCATCGACTTCGCCACCCGGGCCGAGCTGATCGCCAACGGCATGACGGTCGACGAGATCGCCACGTCGCTGGGCGCGGACTCGCTCTCGTACATCTCGCTCGACGCGATGGTCGAGGCGACGACGATCCAGAAGCCCAACCTCTGCCGGGCCTGCTTCGACGGCGTGTACCCCATGGAGCTGCCCGACCCGCAGCTGCTGGGCAAGCAGCTCCTGGAGTCGGAGCTGGCCGGCGGCACGGACGCCGCCGACGCGCTCCGGCGCCCGTAGGGCCGCGACACCGCGTACGGTCCGCGGGCTCACCCGAGCCCGCGGACCCGTAGGCCCCCTTCATCCTGCACATCCTGCTCAAACTGCGCGCGGGCTCGTCTTTGAAGCTTCTCCCGGGCCCTCGCACCACACGCAGCAACGACACGAAAGCTCTCTCCTGTCATGACAGAGAAGACCACCGGTGCCAGCTACGCAGCCGCGGGCGTGGACATCGACGCGGGAGACCGCGCCGTCGAGCTGATGAAGGAGTGGGTGAAGAAGACGCAGCGCCCCGAGGTCCTGGGCGGCCTCGGCGGCTTCGCCGGCCTCTTCGACGCCTCCGCCCTCAAGCGCTACGAGCGCCCCCTGCTGGCCTCCGCCACCGACGGGGTCGGCACCAAGGTCGACATCGCCCGCCGCATGGGCGTGTACGACACCATCGGCCACGACCTCGTCGCGATGGTCATGGACGACATCGTCGTCTGCGGTGCCGAGCCGCTCTTCATGACCGACTACATCTGCGTCGGCAAGGTCCACCCCGAGCGTGTCGCGGCCATCGTCAAGGGCATCGCCGAGGGCTGCGTCCTGGCCGGCTGCGCCCTGGTCGGCGGCGAGACCGCCGAGCACCCGGGCCTGCTGGGCCCGGACGACTTCGACGTGGCGGGCGCGGGCACCGGAGTCGTCGAGTACGACCGGCTGCTGGGCGCGGAGCGTATCCGCACGGGCGACGCCGTCATCGCGATGGCATCCTCCGGTCTTCACTCGAACGGGTACTCGCTGGTCCGCCACGTCCTCTTCGACCGGGCCGGAATGGCGCTGGAGCAGCACGTCGAGGAGCTCGGCCGGACCCTCGGCGAGGAGCTGCTCGAGCCCACCAAGATCTACTCGCTGGACTGCATGGCCCTCACCCGTACGGCCGAGGTCCACGCCTACTCCCACATCACGGGCGGCGGCCTCGCGGCCAACCTCGCCCGGGTGATCCCGGACCACCTGCACGCCACGGTCGACCGCTCGACCTGGGCCCCCGGCGCGATCTTCGACCTGGTCGGCAAGGCCGGGCAGGTGGAGCGCCTGGAGCTGGAGAAGACCCTGAACATGGGCGTCGGCATGATGGCCGTGGTCCCGCAGGAGTCGGTGGACGTGGCCCTGACCGCGCTGTCCGACCGGGGCGTCGACGCCTGGGTCGCCGGCGAGATCCTGGATCGGGGCGACCTCACCGAGGGCGCGACCCTGACCGGCGACTACGCGAGCTGATCAGCAGGACCGAGTGCGAGCAGCACGGAAACCCGGCCCGGGGCGATGCCCTGGACCGGGTTTCGGTGTTCTAGACCTTGCGTGCAGACACCGTGAAAGCGTCAAGCGCCGCGACGATGCGCAGACGGACCGGACTCTTCGTCCTCGTCCTCTTCGTCATCGTCGTTGTAGAGGGCCGCGTACTTGGCGTACGGGTCGTCTTCATCTTGATCGTCATCGTCATCGACTTCGACCGGCACGCTGACAGGCAGCGGCGGATCAGTCGGCGATGCGCCCAGCTCATTGGCCAGACGCGACAAGTCAGTCCCGCCGCTGCTGTACTTCAGCTGGCGGGCGACCTTCGTCTGCTTGGCCTTTGCCCGGCCGCGCCCCATGGCTCGACCCCCTCGGTGACGGGGCTCGACGGCCCCAGAGTCTGACACGCGTTCATGGTTCGGAGCGGGCTCTCCGTGGAGAGACCGTCCGTAGGGGTTTAACGGTACCTGCTTCCGCGGCCATACGGTACGCCGCCCGCATGACGCGCCCCGGTGCAGTACCAACAAGGCGCCCCGTCCTCGCTGGTCAGCTGCGATTTTAGCCCTTTCCTGACGGGCGACCCGCCGAAGCGCAGTGAGTTCCGTCTCGCCGCGCCCCGACGGGCTCGCCCGAAGGGCCCCGTAAAGGCCCCGTGAGGATCAGACCGTGCGCGTCAGGCGGGCGTCCGCCATGCGCTGCTCGGCGATCCGGTCGGCCGCCGCGGCCGGCGGAATTCCGTCCGCCTTCGCACGTGCGAAGATCTCCAGCGTGGTGTCGAAGATCTTCGAGGCCTTGGCCTTGCAGCGGTCGAAGTCGAAGCCGCGCAGCTCGTCGGCGACCTGGATGACCCCGCCCGCGTTGACCACGTAGTCCGGCGCGTAGAGGATCCCGCGGTCGGCGAGGTCCTTCTCCACACCCGGGTGCGCGAGCTGGTTGTTCGCCGCCCCGCACACGATCTTCGCGGTCAGGACCGGCACGGACGTGTTGTTCAGGGCCCCGCCCAGCGCGCAGGGGGCGTAGATGTCCAGGCCCTCCACGCGGATCAGCGCCTCGGTGTCGGCGACGGCGGTCACCTTGCCCGGGTGCTTGTCCAGGATCCTCTGGACGGACTCCGCGCGGACGTCGGTGATGACGACCTCGGCGCCGTCCTCCAGCAGGTGCTCGACCAGGTGGTGGCCGACCTTGCCGACGCCCGCGACGCCGACCTTGCGGCCGCGCAGGGTCGGGTCGCCCCACAGGTGCTGGGCGCTGGCGCGCATGCCCTGGAAGACGCCGAAGGCGGTGAGCACCGAGGAGTCGCCGGCGCCGCCGTTCTCGGGGGAGCGGCCGGTCGCCCAGCGGGTCTCGCGGGCCACGACGTCCATGTCGGCCACGTAGGTGCCGACGTCGCAGGCGGTCACGTAGCGGCCGCCGAGGGACTCCACGAACCGGCCGTAGGCCAGCAGCAGTTCCTCGGACTTCAAGCCGCCCTGTTCCCTGCTGGCCGGGTCGCCGATGATCACGGCCTTGCCGCCGCCGAGGTCGAGCCCGGCGAGCGCGTTCTTGTACGACATGCCGCGCGAGAGGTTCAGCGCGTCGAGGACGGCTTCCTCGTCCGAGGCGTACGCGTGGAAGCGGGTGCCGCCGAGGGCCGGGCCCAGGGCGGTGGAGTGGATCGCGATGACGGCCTTGAGGCCGGAGGCTCGGTCCTGGCACAGCACGACTTGCTCGTGGCCACCCTGTTCCGAACGGAACAGGGTGTGCAGGACGCCGTCGGTCATTTCGGTCACGGTGGTGACTCCCATGGAAGAGATGCGGCGGAAAAGACGCCCGCCCTGCGGGTGGGGGAGGGCGTGCTGGGAGCAGCGTAAGACCTGCGGGGCCCCGTGATCCTCCCTGTCCGGAGATCGGGACACTCGGGGGTTAGACCCGGCCCCGCGGCCGCCCGTCGGAGTAGCACCGGGCGGGGCGGGGGAGTACGAGAGCGTGAGCGAATCCCCCGATCCCCGGCTGTCCTCCGCCCGCTCGACGCCCGTCGTCCCGTACGCCTCGTACCTGCGGGTCTACGAGCCGCTGGCCGCTTTCCCGGAGCCCGAGCGCACGCACTGGGCCGACTACGCCCGGCGCGGGGTCATCGCGACGGCCCAGGACGAACTGCGCCGCTCGCTGGTGGATTTGGTGCGGGTGCCCGTGGTCGGGGTCCCGGCCCACGAGAGCGCGGACGCCTTCACCGCCGAGGTGGGCGGGACCCTGCTGGTCTGCCCGTGGCGGACCAGGCTGCGCGGCTGGCTGGCGCTCCAGGAGCTGGGGGCCGACTTCCCGGCGCCGGTCCTCGACGCCGCGCTGCCCGCGGCGGCCCGGCGCCGCGCCGCCGAGGAGTACGAGGCCTGGCGCGGGCGCAACCCCGACGCGCGCCCGTGGATCCGTACGGGGGTGTGGCAGGTGCCGCTGCGCTGGTTCGTGCTGGTGTCCGACGAGGAGCGGGAGTACGTGCCGGGCGAGCGGCTGCGCTACCGGACGCCGATGGTGCAGGCCCGGCGCAGGCTCGCGCGGGGACTGCGGACCCTGCGCGAGGCGGAGGGCTACGGAATGCTCGCCGACGGGCTGGTGGAGGTCGGGAGCTGGCTGGAGGAGTTCCATCCGCGCTCGATGGTGGAGCTGGACTACGGCGGGCTGCTGCACGCGCTGCCGGCGGCGCGGCTGGAGGAGGACCGCTCGGCCCGGGACCTGGCGGCGGGGATCGCGGCGCTGCGGGCCGGGGACCGGGAGGGGGCGTCCGAGACGTACGGGGTCCTCGCCGAACGCTGGCGGGCGGTCCGGGAGCGACTCTTCGCCAACTAGTGCGATCGGGCGAGTAGCGAACCGGAGCGCCGATGTCCATCGGCCGATCGGCCGGCCCCGGGAGGGAACGGCCTGGTCACGGTCGTGATGCCCTCTTTTGGGTCTTTGTTCCGGGACCTACGTCCCGATACGGGCCATTGGCCCAAGCGTGACGGACCGCACTATCTACACCCTTGCGCCCTTCCCCTACCCTCGTGCCAAAATAGGACAAGGAGTCCGGGGAGGGTTCCTTCCGTCCAACTAAGGGCGGAATGCTCGGTATTGCGCTCTACGGGGGGTCTGACGACTCCTGATCGCCCTGTGACTGATCGTCACAGTGGGGTGACTGTCCGTTATGGGACGGTCCATCGGCTTCCGCCGCTGATGAACACCTCGGAGGGCAATTCCGTCGGTTTGGCCCTTGGGGCTGGACGGATGGTGTAGTTGTAGTGCCGAGGACAAGCCGTTCGTCCTATAACCGACTCGGCCCGCGTATGTCCATTTCGGGCAACGTGGGCCAAGGTGCAGAATTTAGAGGAAAGAACCGAGATGGTTCGGTTCTCCCGAGGAGGCCGCTCATGACCGCTCGCACCCCTGATGCCGAGCCGCTGCTGA
This sequence comes from Streptomyces sp. ICC4, assembly GCF_003287915.1. NCBI lineage: Bacteria > Bacillati > Actinomycetota > Actinomycetes > Kitasatosporales > Streptomycetaceae > Streptomyces > Streptomyces sp. ICC4. The sequence goes on from NZ_CP030286.1 coordinate 3,713,856, forward strand.
CCCCGGCTGAGGTTGCCACGATGTTCCGCGTGGACCCGAAGACGGTCACCCGCTGGGCCAAGGCTGGCAAGCTCACGTCCATCCGCACCCTGGGTGGACACCGCCGTTACCGCGAGGCTGAGGTCCGCGCACTGCTTGCGGGAATTCCGCAGCAGCGCAGCGAGGCCTGAGGTTCCGCAGCACTACTTATCGACGGGTCGATATCGGGTCCCCCAATCCGATGAGCCCCACATAGCTTCATGCGACCGGACCTGCCCCAACAGGTTCACCAGTCGTTCGATCGCGCTGGACTCCGCCGGGTCCAGCGCGATCTTTTTTATGCCCTGGTCAGGGCGGTATCGGGCGGGTGTGCGGACGTCTCGGGGGTGGGTGCCATTGCACATATAAAATCGAGCAGGCGTATGGGCGCGATAAAAGCGTACGTCTCAAAAACACATGGGGTGACTCCCGTCACAGGTGATCACTCTTGTGATGTGGGCAACCCACCCCGTAATGGGACGTGCCGTGCGGACCGCATCGGGCGAACGGGCGATTTTCCCGGCGGGGCCCGGGGCCGGCCCGGGGTGGACTCCCGGGCGGCCCGTGGGCCGCGCACCGGTCCGCCAGGCCCTCGGGCCGGACCGGGCGCCGGATCGGCCGTACGGGCCCACCAGGGGGCCTTCAGGCGGTCCTTGGGGGTGTTTCGGGAGGACGGCCGGGGTTCCGGTGCGGTTGGGGCACTGTTCCGGCATGATTCCCGGCTCGGGTCCCCGCGTGGTTCCCGGCTCGGAAACGCGTCAGGGCCCGCATCCAGAGGATGCGGGCCCTGACGATCTTGCGAACCTGACGGGACTTGAACCCGCGACCTCCACCTTGACAGGGTGGCGAGCTAACCAACTGCTCCACAGGTCCTTGTTTTGCGGCCGCTGGGCGGCTGCGAAACAGACTGTACCGCAGCTCAGGGGGTGCAGTCGAACCCGATCATCGGGCCGGTCCCGGTGCCGCCGCGTCCACCGCCTTCACGATGCGCTTGTCGGAGATCGGATACGCCGTTCCGAGGGCGTGCGCGAAGTAGCTGACCCGCAGTTCCTCGATCATCCAGCGGATCTCGGTGACCTCCGCCGGGACCGGGCGGCCCTTGGGCAACTGCTCCAGCAGCCACAGGTACTCGTCCCGCATCTCGTGGACCTTCTCCATGCGCGTGGTGTCGCGCTGGACGCCCGTCGGCATCTGCTGGAGCCGCCGGTCCGCCGCCACCAGATAGCGCATCAGGTCCGGCAGCCGGCGCAGTCCGGCGAGCGTGACGAACCCGGTCGGCACCAGGGCCGCCAGCTGGTTCCGCACGTCCTGGACGTTCGCCATCAGGGCCAGGCTGCTCGTGGCCTTCAGCCGCCGCTCGCAGGCCTGCCAGGCCGCCAGCACCTGCTGCACCTGCGTGATCGTCCGCACGGTCGTGTCCACCAGGTCGGCCCGCACGGCCTCGTAGAGCTTGCGGAACCCGGCCTCGTCCCACGCCGGTCCGCCGTGCCGCGCGATCAGGTGGTCGGCCGCGGCGGTCGCGCAGTCGTCGAACAGCGCCTGGATGGAGCCGTGCGGATTGCGCGACAGGGCCAGCTTCTGCTGGTTGCTGAGGTGGTCCGAGGCGAACTTGGCCGGGTTCACCGTGACGTTGAGCAGGATCAGCCGCCGGGTGCCGAGCCGCATCGCCTGCTGCTGCTCGGCCTCGGTGTCGAAGAGGCGTACGGAGACGCTCGTACCGGCGTCCACGAGCGCCGGGTACGCCTTCACGGGCTGGCCGGCCAATGGGGTATCCCCACGCCGTCCACGGCGGAGGGGAAGGGTCTCGAAGACCTTGGGCAGGGCGCCGATCGTCCAGTCCGTCAGCCCGGTCTTCTCCACCGACTCCCCGCCCTCGCGCTCGGCGCTGGCCGCGGCGGCCTGCGAGAGCGCCTGGCGGGCCTTGGGCTTGAGCTGGAGCCGCAGGGCCTCCAGGTCCTTGGCCTCGGCGAGGTTCTTGCGGCGCTCGTCGACGATCCGGAAGGTGATCTTCAGGTGGTCGGGGATGCGGCCGAGGTCGAAGTCCTCGGCGGTGACCGGGACCCCGACCATCCGGTGCAGCTCGCGGGCGAGCGTCACGTGCAGGGGCTCCTGCAGCGGCCGCGCCGTGGCCAGGAAGCGAGTCGCGAAGTTCGGCGCGGGCACGTAGTGCCGGCGGATCGGCTTCGGGAGGGACCGGATCAGCTCGGTGACCACCTCCTCGCGAAGGCCCGGGATCTGCCAGTCGAAGCCCTCGTCCGTGACCTGGTTCAGCACCTGGAGCGGGATGTGGACGGTCACGCCGTCCGCGTCCGCGCCCGGCTCGAACTGGTAGGTGACCCGGAACTTCAGCGGGCCCTGCGCCCAGGAGTCCGGATAGTCGGCCTTGGTGACCCCGGCCGCCTTCTCCGTCAGGAGCATCTCGCGCTCGAAGTCGAGCAGCTCGGGCTCTTCGTGCTTCTTGTGCTTCCACCAGGAGTCGAAGTGCGCCCCGGAGACCACGTGTTCGGGGATCCGCTGGTCGTAGAAGTCGAAGAGGGTCTCGTCGTCGACCACGATGTCGCGGCGCCGGGCCCGGTTCTCCAGCTCCTCCACCTCGGTGAGGAGCTTGCGGTTGTCGGCGTAGAACTTGTGGTGGGTCCGCCAGTCGCCCTCGACCAGGGCGTTGCGAATGAACAGCTCGCGCGAGACCTCGGGGTCGATCCGGCCGTAGTTGATCTTCCGCTGGGCGACGATCGGCACGCCGTACAGGGTGACCTTCTCGAAGGCCATCACGGCCGCCTGGTCCTTCTCCCAGTGCGGCTCGCTGTACGTGCGCTTGATCAGGTGCTGGGCCAGGGGCTCGACCCACTCCGGCTCGACCTTGGCGTTCACCCGGGCCCACAGCCGCGAGGTCTCCACCAGCTCGGCCGACATCAGGAACTTCGGCTGCTTCTTGAACAGCGAGGAACCCGGGAAGATCGCGAACTTGGCGGACCGGGCCCCCAGGTACTCGTTCTTGTCGGTGTCCTTGAGCCCGATGTGCGACAGCAGGCCGGCCAGCAGCGAGATGTGCACGCTCGTCTCGGGGGCGTCGGCCTCGTTGACGTGGATGCCCATGGTCTTGGCGACCGTACGCAGCTGCGAATAGATGTCCTGCCATTCGCGGATCCGCAGGAAGTTCAGGTACTCCTGCTTGCACATCCGGCGGAAGGCGGAAGAGCCGCGCTCCTTCTGCTGCTCGCGGACGTAGCGCCACATGTTCAGGAAGGAGAGGAAGTCGCTCGTCTCGTCCTTGAAGCGGGCGTGGTTCTGGTCGGCCTGCGTCTGCTTGTCCGAGGGCCGTTCGCGCGGGTCCTGGATGGACAGGGCCGCCGCGATGACCATGACCTCGCGGACGCAGTTGTTCTTGTCCGCCTCCACCACCATGCGGGCCAGGCGCGGGTCCACCGGGAGCTGGGACAGCTGGCGGCCCATCGGGGTGAGCCGCTTGTTGTGGTCCTTCTCCGAGGGATCCAGCGCGCCGAGCTCCTGGAGGAGCTGCACGCCGTCGCGGATGTTGCGGTGGTCCGGCGGGTCGATGAAGGGGAACTTCTCGATCTCGCCGAGGCCGGCCGCGGTCATCTGGAGGATGACGGAGGCCAGGTTCGTGCGCAGGATCTCGGCGTCCGTGAACTCCGGACGGGTCAGGAAGTCGTCCTCGGAGTAGAGGCGGATGCAGATGCCGTCGCTGGTACGGCCGCAGCGGCCCTTGCGCTGGTTGGCGCTGGCCTGCGAGACCGGCTCGATGGGCAGCCGCTGGACCTTGGTGCGGTGGCTGTAGCGCGAGATGCGGGCGGTGCCCGGGTCGATCACGTACTTGATGCCCGGGACGGTCAGCGAGGTCTCGGCGACGTTCGTCGCGAGGACGATCCGACGGCCGGTGTGCTGCTGGAACACCCGGTGCTGCTCGGCGTGCGAGAGGCGCGCGTAGAGGGGGAGGACTTCCGTGAACCGCAGATTCCGTTTGTTGAGGGCGTCCGCGGTGTCGCGGATCTCGCGCTCGCCGGAGAGGAAGACCAGGACGTCGCCCGGGCCCTCCGCCTGGAGCTCGTCGACGGCCTCGCAGATCGCGGTGATCTGGTCGCGGTCGCTGTCCGCCGCGTCCTCGTCATCCTCTTCGAGGAGCGGGCGGTAGCGGACCTCCACCGGGTACGTACGGCCGCTGACCTCGACGACCGGGGCGTCACCGAAGTGCCGGGAGAAGCGCTGCGGGTCGATCGTCGCCGAGGTGATGATCACCTTGAGGTCGGGGCGCTTGGGCAGCAGCGTGGCCAGGTAGCCGAGCAGGAAGTCGATGTTCAGCGACCGCTCGTGGGCCTCGTCGATGATGATCGTGTCGTACGCGCGCAGCTCGCGGTCCGTCTGGATCTCGGCGAGCAGGATGCCGTCCGTCATCAGCTTCACGAAGGTGGCGTCCTGGTCCACCTGGTCGGTGAACCGGACCTTCCAGCCGACGGTCTGCCCGATCTCGGACTTCAGCTCCTCGGCGATGCGCTCCGCGACCGTGCGGGCCGCGATCCGGCGGGGCTGGGTGTGCCCGATCATGCCCCGGACACCGCGCCCCAGCTCCATGCAGATCTTGGGGATCTGCGTGGTCTTGCCGGAGCCGGTCTCGCCCGCGACGATCACGACCTGGTGGTCGCGTATCGCCTCGGCGATCTCGTCCTTCTTCTGGCTGACGGGCAGGTTCTCGGGATACGTGACCTCCGGCATCCGCGAGGCGCGTCCGGCCAGTCGCGCGGCGGCCTTTTCGGCCTCCGCGGCGATCTCGTCGAGCACGGCCTGCTTGGCCTCGGGCTTGCGGATACGGCGGGCGCCTTCGAGGCGGCGGCCGAGGCGGTGCGCGTCACGGAGGGAGATCTCACCGAGAAGCGTCTGCAGGGCGGCGAAGGAAGTAGACATACCTGGTCGAGGATCTCACCCGCAGGTGCCGGGTGGCGAACGCATTTGTGGGGCGGACCCGTACCATTTCGGGACGAGTCCGCCGAGTCCGCCCGAGTGTCCCAGTGATGTCCCAGTGATGTCCCAGTGAGAGGCCGCCCACGATGCCCCGCCCCCGCAGCCTCCGGTGCGTGTTCGCGCTGCTGCTGGGCTGGGCGCTGCTGACCGGGATCCTCGCGGGCGGGGCCGCCGCGCAGCCGGCCGCCGGGCAGGGCCCCGTACGCCCCGCGCCCTCCGCGGCGCCGGCGCAGACGGAGCCTCCCGCGCTCCTCGCGGCGCACGCGTCGGCGCCTGCCCCGGCCGAGGCCCGGGCGCCCCTTGCGGCGCCCGCCCCGGCGCAGACGCCCCCGCCCCTCGCGGCGCATGCCCCGGCGCCTGCGGCCTTCGGGCACGCCGGGGGCCCCGGGCCCGCCTGCGCTCCCGGGGCCCCCGGGCACGACGGCGGGCCGGCCCTGCCCCATCCCCCTGCGCGGTCTCCACCTCGCTGCACAGTGCGGTGTGCGGCGCCGGTTCGCGCCCGGTTCGAGGGCTGGTTCACCCTTTCGGGCGGCTCGGCCCTCGACTACGGCACCGTCACCGGCCCGCTGCTCGTCCCCTTCCTCACCTCCACGGCCTGGATCGCCGCCTGCGCACGCCGCCACGACGGCGACCCCCCGGAAGCGGACGGCCATCTGTTCGCCGGTCTTGCCGGCCTGCTGCTCGTCATCGTCCTGGGCGTGGTGGTCGGTTTCCTCATCGCGATCGGCCACGCGATCTTCTGAGGACGAGAGGACCGCAACCGGCGCTGTGGGGGACGGACTTCGCGTGGTCACGCCAGCAGGTTCACGGCGTGCTGGAACAGGCCGGGGAAGTGCGCGGCGGCCGGGGTGATCCAGGGCGCCAGCCGGGGCTGGTTCCGGGCCCACAGCAGGGACTTGGTCAGCAGCCGGTAGTTGCGGGAGAGGCGGCTCCACGCACGTTCGTAGGCCTGTGGCCGGCCTTCGCGCAGGCAGCGCACGAGTTCGGCGGCGGCCGTCAGGGCGAGGGCGAGGCCCTCGCCCGTCAGAGCGTCGACGTACCCTGCGGCGTCGCCCACGAACAGGACCCGTCCGGCCACCCGGGAGCGGGCCTGTTGGCGGAGCGGACCCGCGCCGCGGACCGACGTCCGGCCCGCCGCGATGAGCCGGGACTCCAACAGCGGGAATCGGGCCAACTGGGCGTCGTACGGAAGCTGTTCGCACGTCAGGACGGCGATGCCGACCTGGTGCGGGCCCAGCGGAGTGACGTACGCCTCGCAGCCGGCCGACCAGTGCACCTCCACCAGGTCGCTCCACGGCTCGACGCAGTAGTGGCGCCGCAATCCGTAGCGCGGCGGCCGGCGCCCGGCGGTCGGCCGCTCGGACAGGCCGAGCGCGCGCCGGGTCGGCGAGTGCAGTCCGTCCGCTGCCACGAGGTAGCGGGCGGTCATCCCGTCCGCCGTGACGCACTCGCCGTTCTGGCTCACTTGGCGAACGCGGTGGGGGAGGACCGGGATGCCGAGCTGGGCGGCCCGGGCGGCCAGTGCCTCGTGCAGCAGGGTGCGGCGCGCGCCGAGGCCGTGCCCCGCCCGGAACACCGCTTCGGCGCGCCGCTCGCCGGCGGCGTCCACGTAGCGGATGCCCCGCAGGGGCCAGCCCGGCACCTCCACGCCCAGTGCGTCCAAGGCGCGCACCGCGCCCGGCATCAGGCCCTCTCCACAGGCTTTGTCGATGGGCGTGGGACGCGGTTCGGCGACCACGACGTCGAACCCGGCGAGCGCTCCGTGGATCGCGGTGGCCAGGCCCGCCGGGCCGCCGCCCACGACGAGGAGGTCGATCACGTGACCGCGCCGGGGGCGGGGAGGGGGCGCGCGGTCGCCAGCGCGTCGTCCTCGCAGCGGATGCGTACGGCCAGCAGGGCGGCGTTCAGCAGCGAGAAGCCCAGGGCGGTCACCCAGGCGGTGTGCACCAGGGGAAGGGCCATGCCCTCGACGGCGACCGCCAGGTAGTTGGGGTGACGCAGGTACCGGTAGGGGCCGCGGGTGATCAGTGCGAGGCCGGGGACGATCAGCACGCGGGTGTTCCATCGGGGGCCGAGGGCGCTGATGCACCACCACCGCAGGCCCTGGGCGGCCAGCACCAGGACCAGGGCGGGCCAGCCGAGCAGGGGCAGGAAGGGCCGGTCGGCAGCCCAGGGCTCCACGAGGCAGCCGAGCAGCAGGGCCGCGTGCAGGGCAACCATCGCCGGGTAGTGCCCGGCCCCGTGTTCGAGGCCGCCCCGGGCCCGGCTCCAGGCACCGTTGCGGCGCGCCACCAGGAGTTCAGCCAACCGTTCGGCGACGACCAGCAGGATCAGCACGGTGTACGGGGTCATGGCGCGGTCACCAGCCCAGCAGTACGAGTTCGGAGGAGAATCCCGGACCGAAGGCGATCATCAGGCCGGTCGATCCCGGCGGCGGCGCCGCGGCGCCGGTGTCGCGCAGGATCTGCAGCACCGAGGCGGAGGACAGGTTTCCCGTGGCGGCCAGCGCGCGGCGGGAGGGTGCCAGGGCGGAGTCCGGCAAGCCGAGCTCGTCGGCGAGCACGTCCAGGATTTTCGGGCCGCCGGGATGGCAGATCCAGGCGGTGACGTCCCGGGGCTTGAGGTCGTGAGCGGCGAGGAAGGACTCGATCTCCTCCGCCACGTGCAGCCTGACGAGTTCGGGAACCTCCCGGCCGAGCACCATGCGGAAGCCCCAGTCGCCGACGTCCCAGCCCAGCAGGTGTGCGGTCCCCGGGTACAGGCGGCTGCGCGTGGCCGTGACCACCGGCCCGGACGGGCCGGCCCCCCGCGCCGTCGCGGAACTGAGGTCGTCGCCGACCGCCACCAGCGCGGCGGCCCCGTCCCCGAACAGGCTTCCCGCCACCAGATTCGCCATCGAGGTGTCCGCGGGCTGCAAGGTGAGCGAGCACAGTTCGGTCGACAGCAGGAGCGCCGTAGAGCCCGGCCGGCCGGTGAGGAAGTCGTGGACCCGGGCCAGCCCCGCCGCACCGGCGGAGCAGCCGAGCCCGAACATCGGTACCCGCTTGATGTCGGGCCGCAGGCCGACCTGCGCGGCCAGCCGGGCCTCCAGGGAGGGCGCCGCGATGCCCGTCACGGTCGTCGAGACGACCAGGTCGATCTCCTCGGCCCGCACCCCCGCCTCGTCGAGTGCCCGCTCGACCGCTTCGGCACCCAGGGCGACGCCGAGTTCGACGAACAGACGGTTGGTGTCGCCGAAGCCGTTGAGTTCCCGGTACCGGTCCAGAGGGAGGGCGAGGTGACGCGTCTTCACCTGGGCCGCGCCGTGCAGCCGGCGCAGGAGCGCGCCGTCGGCCCCGGCCGGCAGACAAGAAGCGAGGACGTCGGTGATCTCCTGCTGCGTGTAGCGGTGTGGCGGGAACGCCGTGCTCACCGCGAGGACCCGTGTCATTGCTCCAACATAGGGACAGCGGGGCGTCGGCACGCTGAACACGGCCGCCACGGGCGCGCCGGACGCATAGCGTGGTGCGGTGCCCGCCACCACCGACGAAGGAACCGCCGCGCCGACCGCGCACGCAGGCTCGACGACGGCCCGGCGGCTCGCCCCCGCGAGCCTCCTGGGGCTCCTGAAGGCCAGTCACCCTGTGCCTGCCGCCGCCGTCACCCTCCTCACGGCCCTCTTGGCGGCCGCCGTCGGGCTCGGACCCGCCGCCGGGACCACGGCGGCGGCCGCGGTCGCCGCGGGCCAGCTGTCGATCGGCTGGTGCAACGACCGCCTGGACATGCGCCGCGACGCGGCGGCCGGCCGCCGCGACAAGCCGCTCGCCGCGGGGGAGGTACGGCCCGGCGCAGTGGCCGCGGCCTCGTGTACGGCCCTGCTCGCCTGCGTCCCGCTCTCGCTGGCATGCGGCGCACGGGCCGGCTGGGTCCACATCGGCTGTGTCGCCGCGGCCTGGGCCTACAACCTGTGGCTGAAGCACACCCCCGCCTCCTGGCTGCCGTACACCGTCGCCTTCGGACTGCTTCCCGCCTTCCTGACCCTGGCCTCGCCAGCGGCTGACTGGCCGCCGATGTGGCTCACCGCCGCGGCGGCCCTGCTGGGGACCGCCGCCCACTTCGCCAACGCCCTGCCCGACATCGACGAGGACATCGCGGGCGGTGTGCTGGGACTCCCACAGAGACTGGGGCGACGCGCATCCATCGCGCTGGCCGCCTGCCTCGCCTTCGCCTCCTGCGCGGTGGTGACCCTCGGCCCGGCCGGCCCGGTGCCGCTCGCCGGCCGGGTGCTGCTCGGCGTGACACTGGTCCTGTGCCTGGCGGCACTGGCCGCACCGCCCGCCCTCGCACGCGGCCGGATGCCCTTCCTGATCATCCTGGCCCTGGCCGGAGCCGACGCCGCACTCCTGGTCCTGGCCGGCCACGCCCTGCCCACCGGCTGAGCGCGTCCCCTGCACGGCCGTCCGGCGAACCGGCTCGGCACAGCGACCGGGGCGGCCGGGGCCAGGTCGGGCCTGAGGTTCAATGTCTGGGTGGTGAACTGGGCGCAGATGTACGACTGGCACTCTGACGTGGACCGAGTCCCCGAGCTTCTGGATCGTGTGGAGCGTGGGGACGGCGGCGAGGCGTGGACGGAGTTGGGACACCGGCTGATCCTGGAGCGCGACCTGGTGTCGCTCGCCGGCATCGCCGCCCTGCCCCGTCTGGTGCGTCTCGCGGCGAGGAGTACGGAGGCACGGCACCTGGCCGGAGAAATCATGGAGCGCGCGGCAGGACGCCACGGCGGTGACGACCTGCTGGTTGGCAGCGTCGATTCGATCGCCGAGTTCGGCATCCTCCTGGACCGGCACCTGCAGTCCCGTCCGGCCGACTACTTGGTGACATTCCGTGCACTGCTCGCGGTCCGGGAGCAGTACCACTGGGCCAACGTCCTGGGGGACTTCGCGGACGACTTCTACGACCTGCCGTGTCCTCACTGCGCCACGCAGGTGACCGTCGCCATCGGCGACTACGGGCGCTACTCGGCGATCCGCGACTGGAACCGGGGCGACGTGGACCTGCGTGACCTCCGACCGGCATCCATCGAGAAGCTTTCGGGCGTCGGCCGGTGGATGCACGAGATGGCCGTCCGCGATGGGGAAGCTGTCCTCGCGGAGGGAATCTCCCATCTTTTCGGCAGGGCGGAGTGTCCGAGATGCGCCAGCGTCTTCACCATCGCGGATGAGTACGAGGCCGCCAACTGCCCGGTGCTCCGGTAGCTGCTGCGAAGGGGCAGAGGTGGCCGGCGTGGTTGTCTGATCGAGTCATCTACTCAGCGAACCCGGTCGCTTGGCTGGCGCGGCCCATCAGGTAGCCGTCCGAATGGTCGCGGTGCAGGAGCTCAGAGCGGGACTGGAGGATGTCCAGGGCCTCGTGGATCGAGCAGCCGAGGCGGTCTCGGAACAGCTGGATGCCCTTGATGGTCATGCCGCTGAGGATCTCCTCGTCCGCGAAGGAGAGCGGGCCGGCCGTCCAGGGGGCGGACGCGGGATCTCCACCGGGCCAGTCCACGTCGGTCAGGGTGGCGAGCAGGCGGCCATCCGAGAGCGCCACCGCCACGTCCATGCCCCGGGCCGCCTTCTCCGTGAAGGCAGCGGGTGTGGTGTGGTCCAAGAGGAAGACGAAGTGCTGGGCTATACGCTGCCGCCACTCATCGAGCACGCCGTCGCCGTCCAGACGGAGGTTGGAGTTCCAGGCTGCCTGGGCGAGGACCGATACGAACAGCCCGAGGAAGTCCGACTTCAGCAGGTCGTCCGCGTGCTCGATCAGGATCGCGAGGTCCTGGTTGCCGTGTCCGGGGCCGTGCCAGTCGTGGAGGCAGTCCACGAGCGCGTCCCAGTTGTGGCCGAAGTAGCCGAGGAACGACAGCTCCCGGGCGAAGGTGCGGAAGACGGACGCGGGATCCCGCATCTCCCGGCCGTCCAGCCGCAGGACCAGACCGTTTCGGTGCACGAGCGCGGCCGTTTCCGACGCCAACCACGGGTCGGCTGAGGAGGTGAACACGACCCATGGAGAGCGGTGTTCCGTCAGAGTGGGCTTGGCCATCATGGGCGAGATCCTTGCACGGCGCTTGCTCGGAGCCAGAGTGATTTACGGAGGGTAGATCGTGCTCAACGAGCGTCGTCCGCGCAGTTCAGGGGGCTACTGCAGCAGGATCATCTTCCGCAGCAGGTGGAAACCAGCTCGTCCGTAGAGGTCGAGCAGCTCCGCGAGCCCGCGCGGGACGTCGGGTCGCGGCGCCGGACGGGTACGGCCAGCCCGAGCGACACCCTGGTCTCGGCCTCGGCGACGAACCGGTTCAGGAAACCGGAGACCGAAAGCAGCTCGGAGCGCGGTGACTTGACCGCGAGATCGGTACCCCACCGCAGGTGGCGCATCCGGTGGACCAGGCCCATCCCGCCGTGCTCGCACGTCCGCAGCACCTCGTACCGGCCGTCGACGACCTCGCCGACCAGCCGGCGCCGCCCGCTCCCCACACAGCCTGGTCAGGAGTCGTCGTTGGCGGGGCCGTACCGCAGTTCGCCCGCGACCGGGAGGAGGTAACCGATCCCGCGGGATTCCGGGAGTTCGCCTCCCAGCGTCGCGGCATCGCTGCACCCGGACGTCTCGAATCCGATGAACCCCGCGTGGAAGTCGACGGCGCGGAAGACCTCGGCTCCGATGGTGGCGAGCCAGTCGTCCAGGACCGGGGAACGGTAGGACCGCGGACGCTCGATGTCGAGGCCCGCCTCGTCCAGGGCCCCGATGGGGAGGTAGAAGTCCAGCCAGTCGACGGGGTCGTCGCCTTCCTCTCGGATGGTCATGGCGCCGCAGGCCACGGTGTGCCCGGTCGGCAGCCGGACCTGCCCCAGCACGTGCCCGAACTCCGTCAGCGACTCGACCGTGCAGCCCACGGACTCCTGCTCCCCGGGCGCGCGCCGCACATCGCCGAAGCACCCCTCGACGCCCGCCGCGGACCACACCGCCGTCAAGGCCCGCTGAAGCCGCGCGTCGTCACGGGGGCCCACCTCGATCGCCAGCTCGTAGAAGCCGCCGTGCCACGTGGACTCGCTGAAGGTTCCGCAATCACCCATGACACGATCATGAAGGGCCCGGGCCAAGAGCAAGCGACCCGATCGCCTATCCCCCCGACCACCAAACCGGACCCGAAGAAACAGGCCGCGCCTGGTCCGGCCGCTGATGGCCGGTGTGGGGGCCTGTTTCTTTGTCGCATGCCGCGTTTCGGCTGGCATGTGGGCAGCCCGTGGGCGACGGTGGACCTTCCCTACACCGTTCGTGTTCCGAGGAGACCCTTCATGAACTGGACGCTCGAAGTGGTTCCGGTCCCCGTCACCGACATGGACCGGGCGAAGGAGTTCTACGCCGACAAGGTCGGTTTCACGGTCGACCTTGACAGCGAGGTCGCACCCGGCATCCGCATCATCCAACTGACCCCGCCCGGCTCACGCTGTTCGATCGCGCTGGAGCACGGGATGCCCCCGGCGCCCGGTACGCGTCAGATGGCACCGGGCACGCTGCAAGGCCTGCAACTCTGCGTCACCGACATCGAGGCGGCGAGAGAAGAGCTGGTGGTACGCGGGGTGGACGTGTCCCCGGTACGCCACATCGGCGAGAACGGCTGGGCGGACGGCAAGGGTGACACCTGGAACTCCTTCCTGACCTTCACCGACCCGGACGGCAACGGCTGGATGATCCAAGAAGCACCCTCGGAGCTGTCGGAACGCTGACGGCCGCGGAGCCCTCATGCCCCTGGGCGGCAGCCCGTGCTCCGTCCGGTGCGGCCCCATGAGATCCGGGGCGGCGCGGAGCGGAGTGGCTGAAGTCCCCCGCACACTTTCGTGAAAACCGGCTGCCCGGCTGCCCGGCTGCGGCATCGTCTTGTCCCGGGCGGCCCGGACAACCGGCGGCCTGAAAGCGGGCGGCGCGAGGAGGGGGCGTTGTGGCCAGGCGTGAGACGTGGACGACGGAGGAGTTCGGCTCATCCCATGCCGGCGCGGTGGGGGTGCTCCTGGCCGACGGCACGGTCCCGGGCCCCGTGTACTTCGACAGCGCCTCCGGCGGGGGAGGAGAAGCCGTCTCGCAGTGGAACGTCTACGACGGACACAGCGACCGCGTACCGCGCGCGGCGGCCCTGCGCGCCGTCTGCTCGTGCGGTTGGTCCGGTCCCGAGCACCGTCTGGACTGGGAGGCGGTCGCCGGGCAGGACCTGGTGGAGGGCGGGGACGAGCAGGCGGACGCCTGCGAACAGGACTGGGACGGGCACACCGTCCAGGTCGAGGCGACGACCGTCCCCTTGCCCGACACCGTCACCACCCTGCTGGAACAGCTTGAGCAGGAGATCGACAAGCTGACCAGAACCTCCCCGGTCGCGGCCGTACGGGCGGCCCGCCGCCTTGAGGTGACCGCCGAGCGGGTCGGCTACTGGGCCGCCCGCGGCACCGCCGGCGACCTCGACGCCGTACAGGCCGCGACCGCCCTCGGGCTCGATGAGGACGCCGCACGCAAACTGATGGCCCGCCTCGGACGCTGGAACCCCTACCGCTGACCCGATCCGCCGATGACGGTGCGGCCCGCCCGGACCGACGTGCGAAGGAGGACCCGGGCAGGCTCCACCGCCCCCGGCGCATGCGCGGAGGTCAGTCGCGCAGCTCCAGCGTGCAGCACTTCACGCTGCCGCCCGCCTTGAGGAGCTCGGTGAGGTCCACCCCGATCGGGTTGAAGCCGCGGGTGCGCAGTTGCTCCTGCAGGTCCTGTGCGGCCTGGGGGAGCAGGACGTTGAGTCCGTCCGAGAAGGCGTTGAGACCGAAGAGGGCGGCGTCCTCGTCCGAGGCGAGGATCGCGTCGGGGAACATCTCGCGCAGGACCTTCTGACTGCCGGTCGAGAAGGCCGCCGGGTAGTACATGATCTCCGTGTCGGAGAGCACTGCCAGCGCCGTGTCGAGGTGGTAGTGACGGGGGTTCACCAGGGTCAGGCTGGTCACGGGAAGGCCGAAGAACTCCTGGGCCTCGGCGTGGGAACCCGGGTCCGTGCGGAATCCGGTGCCCGCCAGGATGCGCCGGCCCACGGTGAGGTAGTCGCCCTCGCCCTCGTTGATGCGCTCCGGCCACAGCACCTCCCGGTAGCCCTGCCGTACGAACCACTGGAGGTAGGCGGGCCCCTCGGCGGTCCGCTCGGCGTGGCGGAAGCGCGCGCCGAGGACCTTGCCGTCCACCACGGTGGCGCCGTTGGCGGCGAACACCATGTCGGGCAGGCCGGGGAGCGGGTCGATGATCTCCACGGTGTGCCCCAGTTCGCGGAACAGATCACGCAACTGCTCCCACTGCAGGAGGGCGAGGGGACCGTCGGTCGGCTTCTCCGGCACCATCCACGGGTTGATGGAGTACGTCACGTCGAAGTGGCTCGGCGGGCACATCAGCAGCTTGCGGGGAGTGCCGACACGGGAGGCGGGCATGGCTGATTTCCTTTGCTGTGCATGGGTGGATAGGTGGGTGGAGCGGTGGGTGGGGCGGTGGCTGAGCCGGGGAACCAGGGGAAGAGCCGGCTCGGTCAGTGGGCGGTGCGCACGTCTATGCCGATCAGTGCCGCGGCGTCCTGGGCCCGGAGCCGCGCATCGGCCCCGTCGCGGCCGGTGGCGACGAGGGAGCCGATCCGGTCCCGGCCGGAGCGCGGGGACCGGACCCGGGAGCCGACGTCGACCAAGAGCCCGACGGAGACCACCCCCGGCGAGTCAGCGGCTTCCGGCACGCCGTGCACGCGTACGACGTCCCCCGGCTCCGCCGACAGGAACCAGCTCGCCGCGCCGCCTTCCGGGTGTTCCGGCAGGGGCGTGAGGGGCGCGTCACCGCGCATCACCGCGAGGTACTCCCGGGTGAGGTCGATGTTCCAGGCCAGTTCGATCAGGGTGACGATGCTGCCGCCGGGCATCCGGCCGGCGCATTCGACCAGGTGCGGTTCGCCGTCCACGACGATCCACTCGCAGTGCACGAAGCCGGTGTCGAACCCCACCGTCTCCAGGAGCAGTTCGGTGGCCGCACGCAGACGCTTGCGCTCCGCGGCGGTGATGTCCGCGGGCACGGTGTGGCCCTGCTCCACGGGACGATCGCCCGGGAAGAGCGATTTCGCGGTGATGTTGTGGAAGAGGGTACGTCCCTCTCGTACCAGGAGCTCGACACTGAATTCCGGTCCGCGGAGGTAGCTCTCGGCGAGCATGCGCACGGGCACGATGCTCTGCGCGGCCATGGCCGTGTGCTCCAGGACGGCACACTCCGCCCAGGCCTCGTCCACCTCGTCGACGGTTCGGACGATCCTCGTGCCGATGGAACCCTGACGGTTGGCGGGTTTCAGCACGACCGGCCCGTCGACCTCGGCCATCAGGGTGCGTACGTCGCTGGACGCCGACACCGTACGGGAGACGGGATTGCGCACGTCGCTGTCCGCCGTCACCTGCCGCAACAGCCACTTGTCGCGCAGCCGGTCGGCGGCCTGTGCCCCGGCACCGGGCACACCGAAGCGCTCCGCGATCCGGGCGGCGAACGGAACGGCGTACTCGATGCCGGGGACGACGGCGGCCGGGGGCCGGCCCCGGTACTCCCGGTGGAACCGGTCGGGGGCGTCCGTCTCCTCGTACTCCACGACCATCAGCTCGCACGGGGCGTCCGCGTCGGCCAGGACGGCGGCCAGGTCCTTCTCGCGCACGGCGGCGGGCGTATCGACGAAGATCGTCGTACGGTGCCGGTGGTACGTCTCGGCCACGTGCTGCCACCCTGCCGTGTACCCCACGATGATCACGGGACGGTCATCGGCGTTCATTGCGCCTTCTCCTCACGGGTCGTTGACGCGGGCGGGGCGTGTTCCGGCGGTGGCTCGGAGGCCATCGGACCGGATCCGGTTGCGCCGCTGCCCCGCGCGCGCATCGCGATGCCGGCCGCCAGGGTCGCGAGCAGCCCCAGGCCGCCCCACAGCAGCCAGACCCGGTCGCCGAGCGCGTTCCACCCGAAGGCGCCCAGTGCCGGGCCGAGAGCGGTGCCGAGACCGAAGGCGGCCTGGGTGAGGGCGAGGTAGTGGCTCTTGTCGGCAGGTCTCGCCAGCTTGGCGGGATAGCTCCACATGGTCGCGCCGCCCACCATGGAGCCCAGCACCCCCACCAGCGTGGCCGTGACCAGGAGCACCACGGAGTCGGGAACGGCGTACATCGCGCGCCCGGCACCGAGCAGCAGCAGCCCGGTGCACACGGCCACCCATGCGGGCCAGTGCTGGGTGACCCGGGTGACCAGCAGTTCCAGCGCGATGATGGCGCCGGCCGACAGGCTGATCAGCCAGGTGTAGGAGGTGGCGGAGTAACCGGCCTCCCGCATGGACAGCGGCAGTACGACGAAGGACTGGATGAAGACGGCCGCGCTGAGGAACATCGCCAGCAGGAACAGTACGAAGCGGACGTCGCGCACGATGCCCAGATAGCCCACCCGCTGCCCGGCCCGGGTCGTGTCCTTGGCCGCCGGTGCCTGACCGGGAGCGTCCTTCGGTACCGCGACGAGCGCGATCAGCGCGTACACCAGGGACGCCAGCGCGCTCACCCAGAACAGCAGGTTCCAGGAGACCAGCACCAGCCCGGCCGCGCACAGCCGGCCGACGGTCGCCCCCAGGTTGAGCGCGATGCGGTTCATCGAGAAGACCATGACCTGACGCGCCTCGGGGACGAGGTCGGTCAGCAGCGTCATGGATGCCGGCCGGTACGCCTGGACCATCGCCCCCGAGACGGCGATCGTGCCGACGAGCGCGGCGTACGAGCCGATCAGGGGCAGGACGCCGGTGAGCAGGGCCGCACACAGCATGGAGAAGATGATGGTCCTGCGCGGCCCCAGCCGGCGGACGAGCTCGGCGCCGAACACGACACCGGCGATGGTCCCCGCGCCGTAGGCGGTCATCGCCGCTCCGGCCTGTTCCGCGGAGAAGCCGCGCCAGACCAGGTAGAGCACGAGGAACGGCTGGACGAAGCCGCCGACCTGGTTGACGAAGACGCCCAGGAGCAGGAAGCGCACCGTCGGCGGGCTGTGCCGCCACGTTCTGACGGCACCCCACTTCTCCGTGTCCTGCTGCGGGGACGCGGTCATGGGGCCGTCCCGGGGGAAGTCTGCGCCCAGGCCAGCTCGGGTTCCGCGTCGGCGGTGAGGGCTGGCGCCGGACGGTGGTCGAGGCGAAGGGCCGCGCCGGCGACAGCCAGCCTGCTCTCGCACTCCGGCACCGTCTCGGCGGTGCATATCGCGTACGCGTAGCGGGAGATGTAGCCGCGGGGCGGGAGCCGCAGCACGTCACCCGGCTCGACGAGGGCCGCCGCCTGGTGCAGGCCGGGCAGCGCGTCCGGTGCCGGCATGCGCACCGCTTCCACCGTGCAGTCGTCCGGGGGGTAGGCGAAGTGGATGCCCGCGACCGCTCCGTCCGCGGCGACCGCTCCGTCCGCGGCGGCCGGTTCGACCGGGCGGCCGAGTGCGGCACGGGCGCCGCACCGCCCGGGGTCGATTCCGGTCGCCAGGCTGCCGAGAAGGGGGATGAGGCCGCCGCCCAGCCGGGCGTTGACTTCGATCAGTCGAGGACCGGAGGAGGTCAGCCGCACTTCGGTGTGCGTGATGGTGCCCGTGGCGCCGAGCGCGCGGTGGGCGTCGGCGAGCAGCGTGAGCAGCTCATCGTCGGACAGGAGCGGGTCCTGGGAGTCGACCACATGGCCCGTCTCCTCGAAGTAGGGCGCCATCGCCACTTGCTTGCGGGCGAGGACCAAAGGGCGGTAGACGTCGTCGACCAGCAGCCCGTCCACGCTGATCTCGGGGCCATCGGCGTACTCCTCGACCAGTACGGACGCCTCGAAGACCGGGACGCCGGGGTAGCTGGGGGCCGAGGACTCCCGGTAGGCGTCGGCCAGCTCGGCCCGTCCGGGCACGAAGACGACGCCGAGGCTGCCGGCCAGGCCCCGGGGCTTGAGAACCACCGGGTAGCCGATCTCGTCCGCCACCCGCGTGGCCTCCTCGAGGGAGGCCACCGCCATCGACCGGGGCTGTCCGACGCCGGCGGCGTCCAGCAGCGCCCGGGTGCGGCTCTTGTCCCGGCAGTTGCGGACCGCCTCGGGCCCCATGCCGGGCAGACCGAGCGCCTCGACCACGGCTGCCGCGGGTTCGACGAGCGCCTCGGAGAAACAGAAGACGCCGTCGACGCGGCGGACCGCGTGCAGCCGTCGGGCCGCCTCGACCAGGGCGCGTGGATCGGAGGTGTCGACGAGGGTGAAGCCCGTCAGATACGGCGTCTGCCAGGTCGGATCGGCCGTGTCGAACAGCCAGAGCGCATGTTCCCTTGCGGCGCCGGCGAGCAGGTACTCGCGGTACAGGCGCAGGCCGCTGCCGACGACGACGAGCACACCGTCGTCGGCCCGCTCGGAGAGTGAATCCATCGTCCTTGTTCCGTCTTTCGTGGTCGTTGCGCGAGAGGGCCGGGGCGGCTTGGCGTTACCCGATCAGGCGATGGTGTAGAAGCCCTCGCCGTCGAGCTGGCGGATGGTGCCGCGGTCGCGGTGGACGACCGCCTCCACCTCGTGGGCGAGCTCGACGAGGAGCGGGATCTTGAAGTCGTCGACCGTCCGGTGGAGCGCCCCTCCCGGCGCGACGCCCATCTTGAGCTGGTGGAAGCTCTCCAGCGCACGGACGTCCGGCAGCCTCGGATAGTCCACGAGGGTGCCCGACCGCGGCGAGATCAGGCCGACGGAGGAGACGAACCGCTCCACCCGGTAGTCCTCGCCGCAGCGCTCCAGGAACCTGCCGGGCTCCAGGTAGGCGTCGAGCGTCCACTCGAGCTGGCCCTCCCCGAGGGCGGTGCGCACGAGCACCGGAAGACCGCCGCCGCACAGTCGGGCACCGGTCTCGATCAGAGCGGGTCCGCCGGGCGTCAGCTTGAGCTCGGTGTGGGCCGGTCCGTTGGCCACGCCCAGCGCGTCCAGCACGGCACCCGTATAGGCGACCAACGCGTCCTGCACCTCGCCGCGCCGGGTCAGCAGATGGGCGCTGTCGAGGAGGTCGCGCACGCCGTTCGCCGAGATGTGGGTGGTCTCCCAGATGTCGGTGACGTGGTGGCGTCCGTCCATGCTGACGGTGTTGACGTAGTACTCGGTGCCGAAGAGGTACTCCTGCAACAGCACCGCCTCGTTCTGCGAAGCGACGGCGTTGTCCTGGCCCAGGACACCGCGAAAAGCCTCCCTCACCTCATCGGCGGAGTCGCAGAACCGCACTCCGTCGCTTCCGGAGCTGCGCAGGGGCTTGACGACGACTCGCCCGCCCAGCTTGCCGAACCACTCGACGGCTTCCTCCTCGTCGGCGGTGATGTGCTGTTCGGCGCCGCGCAAACCGGCGGACTTGACCGCCTCGACCATGCGGAACTTGTCGCGGCGTTCGGCGCTGAGGGCGGTGCCGTTGGAACGCAGGCCGAGCATCTCGCTGAGGGTGTCGGCGAGTTCCACCCCCACCTCGCCGCCGGGCAGGACGGCAACCGGCCGGTGGTCGCCGAGCAGGCGGGCGGTGGCAGCCAGGTCGCCGCGGTGGACGATGTTCACGGGAAAGTCGTCCGGCACGAACTGCGGTGCCGAAACGTGGGGGATGAGCTCGGTGCTCTGGACGTGCACGGCTCGGTAGCCGCGCTCCCGCAGTAGCGGGGCGAGACGGTTCGCCGAGGAGTAGGCGTCGACGATCGCGACGGTCGGCGGGGTGGACGCGGACACGGTGGTTCCTTCTGCTGGATGGTCCGGGACGGGCCGGGAAGGCCGGCTCATCGGGTGAGGACGAAGACTCCCTCGCGGTTGCGGGACTGGTAGTGGTCGATGTCGGCGAGGAGGGTCGCGCGGTCGTGGTGGCGCAGCCAGAGCGTCAGGACGGGGTTCTCGTTCACCGACGGAGTCACGGGGGCTCCGGGTTCGGGAATGCGTTCCGGCCCCGCGTACGAGGGTCGGCCCAGGAGCTCGTCCAACCCGGTCACTTCGGCGAGCGTGCCGTGCGCGCGGGCGATGAACGAGTAGTCGGCGACGCATCCGATGTCGCCCGCATCGGCCAGGGCGACGGGACGGCCGGTTGCCAGGGCCCCCGCCTGACCGGGAACTCCGAGCAGGGCACACAGCTCCGGCAGCGGCGAACCCGCGGGCCGGGCCGCCCATTTGATGACCTTCAGGGTGTCCTCGCCGACGACCAGTTCGAAGTGGACGGGGCCGTCGGTGATGCCGGCGGCCTTGACGACCGGTGCGAGGCCGTCGGTGAGCCGGGACAGCAGCGGGTCGTCGGGCGAAGGGTTCATCACGCTGGTGAGCAGGGTCCGCGGTCCCTCGTCGAGGGTGAAGCAGCGCCAGCAGTCGGTCAGGACGAGACGTCCCTCGTGGACCACACCGTTGGCGAAGTACGGGGTGCCGGGCACCAGGGCGTGTACGACGACGCGGTCGCCGGAGCGCTGCCACAGGTGAGCCCGGGCGGACTCGGTGAGCGGCGCCCCCGGCCGGTGGAACAGCGCCGAACCGATCTCGGCCGAGAACTCCGGGCGCACGACGACGGTACCGGTGGCGCCCGCGAGGTGGGCGGCGAGCGCGGCCGGGGTGTCCAGGACGGTCAGGTCGAGCGCGAGGCCGGTCCCGGCGGCGGCGACCGTGGCGTTCTGCGCCACCTTGCTGCGGGACACGGGTGTGGACACGGGTGTGGACACGCGAGTCGACATGGGCGTGGACACGGATCAGACCTGCTCGAAGTGGAAGGACTTGATGAAGCAATCGCGGGGCTGGCCCACGGCGAAGAGCACACACTCCGACAGTGACTGGGAGGTCAGCATCGAGTCGGCGGTGCGCGGCGCCTTCTCCCAGGCTTCCGACAGCGGATCGGCGTTGCGGAAGTCCGGCGGGTACAGGGAGATGACCCGCACCCCCTGGCCGCGCAGCCGCTCGGAAAGGATGTCGGAGAATCCCGCCTGGGCGTGCTTGGCGGCGTAGAAGGCGTCGTGGGCGCTGGAGCGGCTGTATCCCTGAGCCCCGCAGGTGGAGACCATGGTGACGATGTCGGCGTGGTCGGAGGCGAGGAGCAGCGGCAGGAGGTTCTTGGTGACCAAGACCGTGCCGACCGCACCGGCGGCGATGGTGTCGACCACGTCCTCGTCGGAGGCGGAGAGCAGGTCGGCGCCCTCCAGCCAGCGAGCCCCGTTGTTGACGAGGACGTCGATCCGGTCGGTCGCCTCGGCCAGCCGGGCGGCGAAGTCGCGGATCGAGGCGGGATCGGTCAGGTCACAGGCGAAGGCGTGGACCGAGGCGTGGCCGAGGGCACGGATCTCGTCCCGCACCTTCTGCGCACCGGCAAGCCGGCGGGCGGAGAGGAAGACCTCGGCGCCTTCCTGGGCGAAACGAATGGCCAGGGTGCGGCCGAAGTCGCGCGAGGCGCCAGTGATGACGACGCGGTGACCGGCGAAGCGGTTGCTCACAGTGTGTCCAGGGTTTCGTGGTCGGGACTGGTGGTCGGGACCAGGCTAAGAGGCGGGGAAGAACAGGCCGTTGCCGGACGGCTCGTGGGGCAGACGGTGCAGGAGATGGTCGACCGCCGTACGGGCCCACGCGTCGGGGGCGGGGTACTGCTCGTGTTCGCCGGGCAGACAGGTGGCCAGCATCTCGGTGTCCACCGCGCTGTGGGGGGCGATGGCGAACGCCTTGACGTGATCGGGCAGCTCCCCTGCGAGGGCGCCCACGTACCCCTCGACGGCGAACTTCGCCGCACTGTAGGCGGCGAGGTGGTGGCGCGGGTTGCGGCCCCAGCCGGAGGACAGCGCGACGAACATCCCGCCGGACTCGAACATCAGCGGAAGGAAGGCGTGCGCCATGGCGTGCACGCCCTCGACATTGACGCGCACGACCTCGGCGAAGACGGCCGGCTCGACCTCCCAGACCGGCCGCTGGGAGTGGATGGCACCCGCGTTGGCGATCACCAGCCCCGGTTCGCCCAGCTCGGCGGCCGTGGCCCGGGCCCACGCCGACACGGCGTCGGCGTCGGTGACGTCCACCGTCTCGACCAAGTGCCCGGAGCCGAGCATGCCGCGCAGCTCCCTCACCGCGCCGGTCGAGCGGCCGCATCCCGAGACGGGATGGCCCAACTCGGCGAAGCGCAGGGCGAGGGCTCGGCCGATCCCCTTGGTCACTCCGGATATCACCACGGGAGGTCGCACGCTCATGCTGCCGTTCCCTTCGGTCGGTCGTCGTGGCAGGCGCCCGGCGAAACGACGGTGCCGGGGGTGAGGTCCCACACCTGGTGGGAGCCGATCGCCTCCGGCCCGGTGAGAACACGGCCGGCCGGGAAGAAGGCGTACCGTTCCACGAACAGGAAGCCCGTACCTGCCTTCGCGGCGGCCAGCAGGTCCTGTCGGGCGTCGCCGACGAGCACGGTCCGCGCCGGTACGACGGCACCCTCGTCGCCGAGGATCTCGGCCAGCCGCCGGGCCTTGGTGCGTTCACCTCCCCGTACGGAGCGGAAGTGGGAGGCGATTCCGGCCCGTGCGAGCACCGCCTCGGCCTCGGCGGTGAGGGTCCCGGTCGCCACGTGCAGGGGGACGCCCCGGGCCGCCAGCGCACCGACCAGCTCGGCGGCCCCCGCGCACCGCGGGGCCTGCCGGTAGCGCTGGGCGAGCAGGGCGGCGTAGCGGCCGGAGTAGCGGTCCCAGAACGCCTCGAAATCGGGCCCCTCGCCCCTCCCGCCGAGCCCGTCGCGATGGAAGGCGGCGAAGTGCTCGCGCCGGGACCGGCCGAAGGTCCGGCGGAACTCGTGGAGGAAGTCCTCCACGAGTTCCGTACCGAAATCCGACAGCGCGGTCCGCATGCAGGCGACCTTGACCTCGTTGGAGTCGACGAGGACTCCGTCGAGGTCGAAGACGACCGTGTCGTGACCGGCGAGCCAGTCGAGCAGACGGTCAGGCATGCTGCAGTACGCGCTGCAGCTTCTCGGCCGAGAAGCTGTGCGCGCCCTCGGAAGCGAGGGACCACAGGGCTCGAAGGCGCCTGTCGGGGCTGTGGTCCGCGGTCGCCTCCAACTGCTGCACGTAACTGGGGTGCACCCCGTGCATGCCGGCGATGGCATAGAGCGGGTTGGCTCCCCACCGGTGCTTCTCGAACAGGGCGAGGAAATGCCGGGCGGTGGTCTCCAGGAGCGGCCGCATCCGGCCGGCCGGTTCGCCGAGGGCGGCCAGCAGTTGCTCCGTGCGGGCGTTGCCCGCCCCTCGCCCCATGCCGAGGACGGTGGAGTCGAGCCAGAGCGCACCGGCTTCGGCGGCGGCCAGGGTGTTGCCCAGTGCGAAGCCCTGGTTGTCGTGGGCGTGGATGCCCACGGGTGCGCCCTGGCCCGCGCGGAAGCGGGTGACCAGGGACCGTACCCGGGCGGCGTGCATGGAGCCGAGCGAGTCGGCGACGTACACCGCCTCCAGCGGGCCCATGGCGGCCACCTGCCCGATGATCTCGTCGACCTGCTCATCGGTGGCCAGGTCGATCTGCATCAGGTTGAGGCAGACCCCGAACCCGGCTCCGCGCAGTGATTCCACCAGGCCCGCGCACTCGGCGACCCTGGCGTGGTGCACGGCGACGCGTACGAGCTCGACGGGCAGTGCCCCGGTCGCCAGCCGTTCGGCGAG
This sequence comes from Streptomyces sp. ICC4, assembly GCF_003287915.1. Classification (NCBI taxonomy): domain Bacteria; kingdom Bacillati; phylum Actinomycetota; class Actinomycetes; order Kitasatosporales; family Streptomycetaceae; genus Streptomyces; species Streptomyces sp. ICC4. The sequence continues at coordinate 3,737,533 of NZ_CP030286.1, forward strand.
CCGCGGCCCCACCCCGTCGGCGGATTCACCGAGCAGCGAGCCGGCGTCCACCATGACCGCGAAGCGCAGGGAGTGGTCCGTGGGCAGCGCGATCCGCAGGTTGGGCGTCAGCCCGGCCGGCAGTCGTCCGTAGGGGCCGCGGTCGTTGTCGTCCAAGGACGCGTAACCGAGTTCGACCACGTCGACGCCGGCGGCGGCGCATGCGGCGAGGTACTCCTCCACCAGGACGGAATCGAAGTTCCAGTTGGTGTAGTAGCCGCCGTCGCGCAGGGTGCAGTCGAGAAGGGTGACCGCGGACCGGTCGGTGGTGCTCACACCGCGTCCAGGTCGGGCAGCGTGTTGGTGAAGTCGACGTGGTGGATGCGGCGCATCGGGGCCCAGTTCAGCTTGCCGTCGTTGCCCGGGTGGCGCTCGAGGAGCCCGCCGTCGGTGTGCATGATGTCGTCCCACTCCTGGACCTTGGGGTGGAGGTCGTTGGCGCGCAGGAAGTCGTGGACGGGCTCGAAGTGGTCCTCGGCCTCGACGTACATGAACAGCGTCAGCGGGTCGATGTAGAAGATCTGCAGCTTGCGCACGCCGATGGTGTCGAGGGCGCCGCCCGGGCCCACGATCTCGGGCCAGACTTCGCGGTGCAGGGCGATGTACTTCTCGGCGGCCGCTTCGTCCTTGAGGCGGATGGTGAAGGCGTGGTTCTTCATCGGGAGAGCTCCTTGGCAAGGGTGAGAAGGTTGTCGTAGGTGTGGCGGACCTCGGTCCAGGTCTCGTCGTCCAGCACGTGCCGGCTGGGACCCCGGACGAGGGTGTTCTTGACGATCCCGCGCTCCTTCAGGAGCCGCTTGGCGATCGAGAGGTAGTAGTCGGTGCTGTTCATCATGTGACACATGAGGTAGGAGAGCGGGTGGCCGATGCGCTCGGCCTCGGCCCGCCGGCCCTGTTCGAGCAGGCGCCACAGCACGACCACGATCTCCGCGATCTCGGTGGCGGGGATCGTGCCGACGAGCCCCCTGCGGTGGCAGTCGAGCAGCATCATGCCGCCGTCGCCCTCGAAGATCCGGGCGCGGCCGCCGGTGGCGTCGCGCAGCAGGCTGACCCGGGGCGGGGTCGGCTGTGCCTCGGGCTTGAACAGCACCCGGTCCTCGCCGAACTCCTCCAGCAGCCGGACCTGGGTGGCGATCGACAGCGGTATCTTGGCCAGGCTCTTGGCGTGGTGGACGATCACGGGGATCTCCACGGAAGCGATGACCCGGCGGTAGTAGCCGAGCATCTCCTCGTCGCCGAGGGCGACGGTGGCGGGATGCATCACGAGCAGGGCGTCGACGCCGGCCTGTTGCGCGTGGCGGGAGTACTCGATGGCGGCCTCGGCGGTTTCGGCGCCCGTGCTCATGACGGAGACGCCGCGCCCGGCGGCGGCCTTGGCGCACAGTTCGGCGACGCGAAGCCGTTCGGAGTGGGTCAGCCGGAGCACCTCGGAGACCTGCCCGACGACGAACCCGTCGCAGCCGACGCCGAACATGTGCTCCGTCTGGGCGAGGAAGTCTTCCTCGTCGAGGGCGCCCTGCTCGGTGTAGGGCATGAGGATCACCGGCAGAACGCCTCTGATCTCCGGTTTCGCTCTGGTCTGTTCGGTCATCACGTCTCCTGTGGTCGTGGAGGCAGGGTGGTCACGGTGTCGTGCTGGTGAGGTGGCGCAGCACCTCGGTGGCGGCCCAGGGCGCCATCTTGAAGCCGCCGCCGCTGAAGCCGGTGGCGAGCAGCAGTGCCGGGTCGCCGACGAGCGGGCCGACGCGCGCCCGGGTGTCGGGGGCGTAGCACTCGGCGGCGCGCAGGCCGCCGCATGCCCGGCTGTCCCCGGCCCAGCGCAATCGCCGTGCCGCTGCTGCCCGGATGCGCGCCGAGTGCTGCGGGTCCAGGGGCTGGTGGCCGGCTCCCGGCGTGCGCAGCCCGGTGGGGTGGCCCACGTAGATGCCCGCGGCATCCGGGTGGGGACGCCCGTTGAGGTCGTGGATGTCGTCCATGTACGCGGGGTGTCCGGCGACCGGGGCCGCGGGCAGGCGCAGGTCGACCTGGATCGCCTGTGTCCACAGGTCGTGCGGGACGCCCCACGAGGTCAGCAGCGAGGGGGTCCAGGCGCCGGTGGCGAGGACGACGCTGCGTGCGCGGACGACGCCGCTGTCGGTGTCCACTCCCGTGATCCGGCCGTCCTGCCGGACCGGGCCGCGGACCGTGACGCCCTCGACGAGGCGGCCTCCCTTGCGCTGTCCGGCGAGCAGGAAGCCGCGCACGGTCTCGTCGGCGTCGATGTACCCGGCGTCCGGCTCCCAGACGGCACCGCACGCGTCTCCGCGGACCAACCCGCCGAATCGGCGGGTCAGTTCGTGAGGCGGCAGCCACTCGGCGGGGGCTCCGGCCGCGGCGATCCGGGCCGTTTCCGCCTGGGCGTACTGTGCCCGGTCGAGAGCCGGCAGGTAGAGGAAGCCGCACGACCGGAAGGGGACGTCGACGCCGGTGCGTTCGGCGAACGACCGGAAGTAGCGCCAGCCGACGAGGGACCGGTCGGACAGCACCGGATCGTCGTGGTAGGCGCGGACGACTCCGCCGCACCGGGCGGTGGTTCCTCCGCCACCGCGATGGGCGTCGACGGCGGTGACCTTGAGGCCCCGGTCGGCCAGTTCGTGGAAGATCGCGGCTCCGACGATGCCGGCGCCGACCACGGCCACGTCAGCGGAGGGAAGCCCGCTCACGGCTTCTTGCCGGCGTCGGCAGCCGGATCGGCCTGCCGGTCGCGCTGCTCGACGATGGAGGCGAGTATCTCGCCGGACCGGACGGCGACCATGGACAGCAGGGACGAGGTGATGCCGTGCGTGTGCTCGGTGCCGCCCTGCACGTAGATCCCGGCGCGAACGGCGGAGTCGGTGCGCACGCGGTAGTCCCGGGTGATGCCGAGCCGTCCCTGCTCGTCGCGCACGCAGTGGCGTCCCGCGTCGCCGAGCAGGCCGGTGGGCTCGAACGGCCGGTATCCGGTGGCGAACACGACGACGTCGGCGTCGAGTTCCTTGCGGGCCTCGGCCGGCAGGTCCTCGAGGTGCACGACGACGCCGGTGGCCTGTTCGGACACGCCGGTGACCCGGGAGGCGCGCAGGATGCGCAGCCGGTGCTCGCCGCGGACCTTCTCCTGGTACTCCGTGCGGTAGAGGTCCACGATGAGGTCGAGGTCGACCACCGAGTAGTTGGTGTTGCGGTGGTAGTCCATGAGCCGGTCCCGGACCGGCTCGGGCGCGTCGAACCAGACGTCGACCGCTTCCGGGTCGAAGACGCGGTTGGCGTACGGGCTGTCGTCCGCCGGGCTGTAGCCGAACCGGGACAGCACCGCGCACACCTCGGCGTGGGGGTGGGTGCGGTGCAGGTACTCGGTGGCCTCGGCCGCGCTCTGCCCCGCACCCACCACGACGAAGCGCTTGGGGGCGTCGTCCTTGAGCTCGGCGAGGTTGGTCAGGAGACTGCCGCTGTGCCAGACGCGTTCCGAGGCGGTGACGCCGTCAGGCATGACGGCCTCCAGGCCACAGGCCACCACGATGTTCCGGGCCCTGTGGACGGTCTCCTCGTCGCTGCCGGGATCGCGGGAGACCACCTCGAACAGGGTGGCCGCGCCGTCCGCACCGCCTTCGATGACGGGACGTACGGAGACCACTTCGCTGTCGTAGCGCACCATGTGGTCGACGTCGGAGGCAGCCCACTCCAGGTAGTCGTGGAACTCCTCGCGGGTCGGGAAGAACGACTTCTGGTTGATGAAGTCGACAAGTCTGCCCTTGTCGTGCAGGTACGACACGAAGGCGAACCTGCTGACGGGGTTACGCAGTGTGGCCAGGTCCTTCAGGAAGGAGACCTGCATGGTGGCGCCTTCGATCAGCATGCCGCGGTGCCATCCGAAGCTCTGCTTGCGCTCCAGGAAGACTCCGGTGAGTGCCTGTTCTCCGCCCAGAGCTTCGTTGTGCTCCTCCAGCGCGATCGCCAGCGCGAGGTTCGAGGGACCGAAACCGATTCCGACCACGTCATAGACGGGTTCATGCTCCGGATGTGGTTGCGTTTCGGGCATTCTTGTCCTCAAGAAAGTTTTGTCTCCGAACGGAGAAAGCGAATCCATGGCGGGTGCCGGCGGCGGTCGGGGTGCAGCCCGACCGCCGGTTAAGAGGCGGTCAGCGGTGCGGCACCAGGCCCCAGGCCCCAGGAGGAATCGTGGCTGAAAACAATCGAATGGCCGGTCATTGCCTTCGCGGCAGTGGCGGCAGCGGCGGATAACAGCGCCGAGCGCATTGGTATTTCCTCCCCGTTAGGACGCGTGGTGCGTCCATGCATCCACCCTGCACAGTCCCTGGGAGTTGATCAAGGGCCTTACCCTTCATGATCATGCAGTACGTGATCATGAAGGGGGAATCTATGTGTACAAAGACGGACAGGGAGATTGTTTCCGAGGGTAACGTCCTGTGTGCGGGTGGCGTTGCCGCGTACCGGGCGGCAGTGAACGCCGGCAGCCTCCGCGCGGTGGACGCACCCGATTGCGTCGTGGCCCTCGGCCTGCTGCGCGGCATCCCCGGAGTGGACGGCGTCCTCGTGCCCGTCGCACCCGCGGGGCCCCTCGCCCAGGCGCTGCGGCCCCACGAAGAGGGCATCCGGCGCCACCGGAACGCCATTGCCGCCACCCAGGCGGCCTTCGCCGCCGCGGAAATGGCCTACCGCGAGGCGCAGGGCGGCCAGGGCGGCCAACTGGCCCTCCTGCTCGGCGACTCGGTCATCGACGCCGCCCTCGACCGGGCCGTGACCTCCTGTCGGGAGGAGCTGCTCACCGTGCAGCCGGGGGGCGGGCGTGCCGAGCACCTGCTGGCCGGGGCGCTGCCGCGCGATCTGGGTGCCTTGAGGCGCGGGGTGCGCCAACGGACCCTCTATCAGCACGGGATACGTTCGCACCTGCCCACGCTCGAGTACGCCCGCAGGATCACCAGCGCCGGGGGAGAGGTGCGCACGACGAGCGAGGACATCGACCGGGTGATCATCTGCGACCGGCGGGTGGCCTTCGTGCCCGGCGACGACCCCGGCCGCACCCCCGAGGACGGCATCGGGGGCGGCGGTGGCGGCTCGGGGGCGCTGATGGTGCGTCACCCGGCCCTCGTGCGTCACTTGGTGCGGTGCTTCGAACGGTGCTGGGACAACGCCAGCGTCGTCGGAGCACTTGCCGCGCCCGCACGCACGGAGGTGGTGACCTCGGACATCCAGAGCCGGATCCTGCGCCTCCTCATCGAAGGGCACACGGACGCCTCGATGGCGGTCAGGCTCGGCGTGAGCGCTCGTACGGTCGCCGAGCACGTTCGCAGGATCTCCCAGCAATTGGGGAGTTCCAGCCGGGCGCAACTCGGCTATCGCATCGCCTCTTCGGGCTTGCTCGACGAACACGTCCAGGCAGATTGACCGCGAGAACATGTGTGTTAGATTTTCGCCGACTCGGCTCCGGGGGGTGCCAGAGCACCTTCCCCATGCATCCGATCTGTTTCCGAGACGTACTTCCGGACACGGAGAAGGATCTGCGGTCGAGAGCCCTACCGCGGTGCAGCGCGGAGGGCGACGTTTCATCTTTCCTCAGTCTCGGCAGACCGCCCCCGCATCGACGCGTCCGGCGGTCCCCGAGAACGTTCTGCAATGGCTGCGAGGACCCCCTTGATCACCAGAATCCGCATTTCCGCGGCACACGCCTCCGAAGAATTCGGCATGTCCTGCCAGCGACTGATCCCCTGGCAGTCCCAGGAAGCGGCGGACGAACCGCCCATCGGCGCCATGGCCTGCTTCCTGCCCGCCGGGACGGACTCCGAGCCCGACTGCCACGACCAGGACGAGGTCATGGTGATCCTCTCCGGCTCGGGCACGCTCCGCCTGGCGGGGGAGGGCACCGACTTCACCGTCGGTGACCTCCTGGTCCTCCCGCGCAACGACGAGCACGTCGTGTCGAACCCCACGGGTGAGCCGCTGTCCTGGATCTCGCTCTACTGGCCGCTGCACGAGCCGAAGGGCGGGCCCGCCGCATGACCGACCGTTCCTGGATCACCGCCACGCCCCCCACCCCCAACGGCGACCTCCACGTCGGCCACCTCGCCGGCCCCTACGTCGCCGCCGACGTGCTGGGCCGCTTCCTGCGAGCCGACGGCCACGACGTCCGGCTGACCACCGGGCTCGACGACCACCAGGGCTACGTCGCCGTACGCGCTCTGAGGGACGGCGACGGGAAGCCGGGGGAGACGGCCGACGGCTTCGGCGACTCGATCGTGCGCGTCTGGCGGGAGGCCGCCGTCGATTTCGACCACGTCGTGCGCCCAAGGACCGACCCGGAATACGTACCGCTCGTCCAGGAGTTCTTCCAGCGCCTGTACGATTCCGGCCACATCGTCGAGCGCACCCGTCCCCTGCCCTACTGCCGCCCGTGCGACCGCTGGCTGTACGAGGGACACGTCACCGGCGGCTGCCCGTCGTGCGGGGCGTCCTGCAACGGCAACGCCTGTGAACCCTGCGGCCGGCCCAACGACTGCGGCGACCTCATCGCCCCCCGGTGCGTCACCTGCGGCACGGACGCGGAACTGCGCGACGCCGCCCGGCTGTACTTCCCGCTGGCGCCCTTCACCGACCGGCTGACCGCCTTCTGGGACGCCGTCGACATGCCGCCCCGACTGCGGGCCCTGTGCGAGCGCATGCGGGCGGACGGACTGCCCGAGATCGCCGTCAGCCACCCCTCGGACTGGGGCGTGCCCGTGCCGACCGCCGGTTTCACCGACCAGCGCGTGTTCGTCTGGTTCGAAATGGCACCCGGCTACCTGCGGGAGTACGACCCCACGGGCGGAACGCTGCCGCAGAGCGGGCCGGTGCAGTTCTTCGGCTTCGACAACGGCTACTTCCACGCGGTGCTCTTCCCCGCGCTGTTCCTCGCCCATGACGACCGCACCCCGCTGCCCCGCGCCTTCGTCGTCAACGAGTTCTACCAGCTCGACGGCCTGAAGTTCTCCACGAGTCGCAGGCATGCGGTGTGGGCCCACGAGGCGCTCGCACTGACCGGATCCGACGTGCTGCGTCACCACGTGCTCGCCGACCGGCCCAACGGCCGCGAGACCAACTTCAACCTCGCCGCACTCGAGCGGACCCGGGAGCACCTCGCCGGGCTGTGGGACGGCTGGCTCGAGCGGCTGTTCACCGCCGTCACCGACGACTGCGCGGGCCGCGTGCCGCAGGAAGAGCCCACCGGCCCCGCCTGGGAACTGCTCGACAGCCGACTGCGCCGGATCGCGGCCGAACTCCACGAAGCCTACGGGCTGGCCGGATTCGACCCGAGGCGCGCCGTGGCCCTCCTCGACGAAGCCGTCTCCTGCGTCGCCGACTTCGGACATGTACAGGCCCACGAGCGCACTCGGCCCGGCGGCGCCGGCGCGTACCGAGCCGCGGTGCGCGGGCAACTGGCCGTGGCGGGGGCCCTGTCCGCCTGGGCCGCGCCCGTCCTGCCCGAGGGAGCCGCACGGCTCGCCGCCGCGCTGCACGTGGCGCCCGCCCGGCCCGTGGACGCCGACGCCCTCGCCCTCCCCGAGCCGGCCCTGCCGCTCATCGCTCCGGCCACGCCGGTCTTCACCGGTGCCGTCCGTGGGTAGTCGGGCACGCGTGGCCGTGGTCGGCCCGTTCAGCGGGCCCCGCGCATCCTGGGGCGTCCTGCTGACCCGGGCGGCGGCGGCCCGCCCGGGGCCCGGCATCTCCTGGGAGTTCCACGACGACCGCGGGGATGCCGACCGAGCGGCGGAGGTCGGCCGCGCGGTCGTGGCCGACGGCGGCTACGCCGCGGTCGTCGGCCACTTCAACAGCATGGGGGCCGCTCGGGTGACCGACGGCTACCGCGCGGCCGGCCTGCCGCTGCTGCTGCCGCTCTCCACCGCCCCCGGACTGCTCACCGAGCCCGGCGCACTGCGCTGGTGCGCCCATGACACCGGACGGGTGCGGGCCCTTCTGGCCGCGGCCCGCCCGTCCGGCCACCGGGCACCGGCCGTCGTCGACGACGGCAGCGCCTACGGACGCCGACTCGCCGATCGCTTCCGGGTGGCGCTGGCGACCGCTGAACCGCCGGAGCACCCGCCGGTCGACGTGGTCGTCTGCGGCACCCACGTGGGAGCGGCCACCACGGCACGCCGACTGCGGGCCGAGGGCTTCGAGGGCCGGTTGCTGTTCACCGACGACTGCGCCGTCGAGGAGTTTCCCGGGCTGCTCGGCTCCGCCGCGGGCGACGCCCACGTGGCGCGGCTTCGGGGCGGCGCCCGCCGCCATGTGGAGGCGGCGTTCGACTGCCTCGTCGACGCACTGACCGCACAACCGGATGTCCGGGGCGACGCGCTGCTCGCCGCCCTGCGCGGGCACGCCGGGATCGACTTCGACTCCCGGGGGGACGCCGTGGACGCCGCCACCTCCTCGGCCTGGGAGACCGTGCCGCTGGCCAGGGCCTTCTCGCGGATCCCCGCCCCGATGACCGGGCGGGTGTCCGAGCCGGACGTCGTCGTGATCGGGGACGGCGTCGTCGGCAGCGCCGTCGCCGCCGAACTCGCCGCGGCCGGCCGTTCCGTGGCGATCGCCACCCTCGGACCGGGTGCTCCCGCGGCCACCGCCGCGTCCGGCGGACTGGTCCGCTCCTACGAACCGCAGCCCGTGCTGCGCAGACTGGCCATCCTCAGCCACCAGCTCCTGTGGGGCGGCGACCCGGAGGAGGCCGCCCGCTGCGGCTTCCGCCGTACCGGCTCGCTCGTACTGCTCGGCCCGGACGACCTTCCCGAGGCTGAGCGGGGCCTCGCGGAGCTGCGGGACGCCGGGATCGCGGCGGAACTGCTGACACCGGACCAGCTCCGCTCCCGCTGGCCGGACCTGTCCACCGCCGGCATCTCCGCGGCACTGTGGGAGCCCGACGGCGGCTATGCGAGCCCAACGGCCACGGCGGCCGTCCACCGGACCAGGGCTCTGCGTCTGGGAGCCACCTTGCTGCCGTACGGTCCGGTGCACGAACTGCTCCCGCACCCGCGCGGCGCGGAAGTCGTCACGGCGGGCGCAGCCTTGACCGCGGCCTGCGTCGTCGTCGCCGCGGGCAGCGGCACCCCGGCCCTGCTCGGCGACCGCCTGTCGTTCCGCCCCGGTGCTCAGGCTTCCCGCACACGGCGCATCCGCTACGCCTTCTTCGACCGTGGGGGCCGGGAGCTGCCGGTCGTCAACGACCTGACGACCGGCGTATGGGGCAGGCCGCAGCTGGACGGCGAGGCGGCCGGCGGCCACCTCACGGGGCGGCCGGTGGACGAGTGGAACGTCCCCGTCGTCAGCGGCGACACCCTCACCGAGGAACAGATCGCCCACATCCGAGGCGGAGCGGTTCCCCGGTGGCCGTGGCTCGATCGGGCGCCGTTCATGAGCGGGCGGTTCGGCACCGACCTGTACCACCCGGACGGCCCGTTCCTCGGGCTCCTGAGCGGCGATCCGCGGACCGTCGTCGCCGCATGCTGGTCGGGCGCGGGATTCAAGACGGCACCCGGTGCTGCCGCCGAGGCCGCGGCGGCAGTCGACTACGTCCTGGGAGCACGGGCAGGAGCACGAGCACGAGCAGGGGCATGATCCCACGGCCCTGCCGGCCGGTTCCCGTCCCCGGCCCCGGCGCACCTGTGCATGCGGGCGCCCTTGAGGACTTTGTCCACGGAGTTGCGTGGCCCGTGGACGGCGATCCCGACCAGGTCGAGCCGGCCCTTGCCACCGCCGCCACCGCTGCCCGGTTCGCGCGGTCGTGGCCCGTGCCGAACAGGTCCGAGGTGAACACCGCGGTCGAGCAGCAAGTCCCGGCCTGGCGCGACAGCCCCGGCCGGGGCTGCCCGGAGCAGGAATCCACCGGCCGTCAGGAGGTGGCCAGGTCTTCGATCAGGTCGGCGCCGGGGAGCTCGGCCAGCAACGTGCCGGGCACGATCAGCTTTCCGCGGCGGCGGCCGCTGCCGATCAGTACGTACGGCAGAGCGACCAGGGAGGCGTCCACCAGCAGTGGCCAGTCCGCCGGGAGGCCGATGGGGGTGATCCCCCCGTACTCCATGCCGGTGAGCTCCACCGCGGTGTCCATCGGTGCGAATGACACCTTGCGGGCACCCAGCCGGCGGCGGACGGCACCATTGACGTCGGCCCGGGCGGCAGAGGGGACCAGGCAGGCGGCGAGGGAGGTTTCGCCGGCCCTCTTGGCGGCGACGATCACGCAGTTCGCCGACTGGTCGAGGAGTTCCGGGCCGTAGTGCTCGACGAACGCGGCGGTGTCGGCGATCGCCGGATCGGTGTCGACGTAGAGGATCTCGGTGGCCGGGGTCGCGCCGTGCCAGCCCCGGACGGCCTCGGCGACGGGGGCGACGAGCTCGTCGAGGGCTGGTGTCTACAGCCATCATACGCTGCAGACACACAACTAACTAGAGCGTCAGAGGGGCGAGTGTGAATAAGGGGACGGCGGTGGACTGCGGGCCGGGCGGGACCTGGCCGTGGGACTGCGTGGCCGACTGCGAGAGCGGCGGCCGGTGGGCGGTCAACACGGGCAACGGCTTCTACGGCGGACTGCAGTTCTGGCAGCCGACCTGGGAGGAGCACGGCGGCCTGGCCTTCGCGCCGCGCGCGGACCTGGCCACGCGCGAGCAGCAGATCAGGGTGGCGGAGGACCTGCTGGGCAGCCAGGGCTGGGCGGCCTGGCCGGTGTGCGCGGGGCGGTACGGGCTGACGGGACGGGCGCACGTGGTGCGCGCCGGGGACACGCTGACCGGGATCGCGCGCCGGCACCGGGTGAAGGGGGGCTGGCAGGCGCTGTACGCGGCGAACCGGGTGGTGATCGGCCCCCGGCCGGAGGCCTTGGTGATCGGCACGTTCCTGACGCTGCCGCCCTCGGCCCCGGGTCCGGCGCAGGCCCCCGTCCCGGCGCAGGCCCCGGTCCGGGGGCGGGGAGGCGGTTCGGGAGGCGGCCCCGCTACCGGCAGACTGCGGGGATGCTTGAGACCTCCGCACGGCTGCTGCGCCTGTTGTCGCTGTTGCAGGCCCATCGGGAATGGACCGGGGCCGATCTGGCCGACCGCCTCGGGGTCACCCCGAGGACCGTGCGGCGCGACGTGGACCGGCTGCGCGGGCTCGGCTACCCGGTGAACGCCAGTCCGGGCACCGGGGGCGGCTACCAGCTGGGCGCCGGGGCCGAGCTCCCGCCGCTGCTGCTCGACGACGACGAGGCCGTCGCCGTCGCCGTGGGGCTGCGCACGGCCGCCGGGAACGGCGTCGAGGGGATCGGGGAGGCCTCCGTACGGGCCCTGGCCAAGCTGGAGCAGGTGCTGCCGACCCGGCTGCGCGGGCGGGTGTCGGCGCTGAACCGGTTCACCGTGCCGCTGCTGAGGGGGCCGGACGCGGCGACGGTCGACCCCGCCGTGCTGACCGAGCTGGCGGGTGTCTGCCGCGACGCCGAGCGGCTGCGCTTCGGCTACCGGGACCACGGGGGCGCCGTCACCCGCCGCACCGTCGAACCGCACCGCCTGGTGTGCACCGAGCGCCGCTGGTACCTCGTCGCATGGGACCTGGACCGGTCGGACTGGCGGACCTTCCGGGCCGACCGGATCGAGCCCAGGCCCCCGCACGGCCCGCGCTTCACCCCGCGCCCGGCGCCCGCCGAGGACCTCGCCGCGTACGTCTCCCAGGGCATCGGACAGCGGGCGTACGCGGCCCGTGCGGTGGTCCGGCTGCGGGTGCCGGCGGAGCGGGCCGCGCAGATCATCAAGGGGAGCGACGGGGTCCTGGAGCCCCTCGACGAGGAGAGCTGCCTCCTGCGGACGGGGGCGGTGAACCTCGATGTCCTGGTGATTCACATCATGCTGATCGGGTGTGAGTTCGAAGTCGTCGAACCGGTCGGGCTGACGGACCGGATCAGGGCCGCGCGAGATCTCCTCAGCAGGTCCCTGGAACCTTGGGAAGGACCCCGGGAAGTGAAGGATATGTAAGGAAACAGAGGGGGCCGGGCGCAGGATCCGGTCGGAATTCCGGGGAGTTCGAGCGAAATTCGACAGGGAATTTTCCCGGGCGTGTCGCGGGCCGGTAAAGAAATGCCCCGCCGAACTCGGAGGCGGAACGACTGTCGACAACTCGTGACACAAGCGTGACCCGGTACGGAGGAATCCCAGGGCGCGCCGCTGACGCCGGGTGCCCCCGGCGGCCGCACCGACGACGACGGCGGGCCCCGGTCGTCGACCGGGGCCCGCCGTGGACGCGGAAGGTGTGCGTACCGTCCGGACTAGCCGCCCGTGGCCGGGCGGGCCGCCGTGCCGCGCGAGGCGGCGCGCTCGGAGTGGGCCGGGCGGCGGCTGCCGGCCGGGGTGGCCGGGGTCCGCTCGGAGCGGATCAGGTGCGGCCGGGCGGCGAGGTGCACGGCCGGGCGGGCCGCCGGGTGGTGCGCGGCGGGCAGGGCGGGCGCGGCGGCCGGCTCCTGCGGCTGTGCCGGTCCCGCGGGCTCCGCGGCCGGCTCCGCGGCGCGCCGCAGGTGCCACTTGCCACCGGCGGAGAGCAGCGGGACGAGCAGGCCGGTGAGGGCCTCGGGGACCTGTCCGGCCTCCACGAGGGAGCGCAGCCGGGCGCGCACCTCGAACACGTACGCCTCGACCTGGGCGATGAGCGGCTCGCACCACGGCAGGGCCAGGAGGACGAGCAGACCGGCGGACCAGCCGAGCAGCACGTCGCTGACCCAGTGGGTGCCGAGGTACACGGTGGTGGCGCCGACGCTCAGCGAGACCACGGCGGACACCACGGACAGCACGCGCCGGGTGACCACGGTGGAGGCCAGGTAAGCCAGGATTCCCCAGGTCACGACGGCGTTGGCGGTGTGGCCGGAAGGAAATATATCGCCGCCCGCGAAGAGCTCGGCGGAGCCGATCTGCGTCGCGTAGTGGGGGCCGAGCCGGCCGAGGCCGAGCTTGACGGCGCCGACGGTGATGTTGAGCAGCAGCAGCGCCATGCCGAGGGTGATCAGCGGGCGCAGGGTGTGCTGGCGCCAGGAGCGCCAGCCGAGCCAGGCCGCGACCATGACGGCCGTGGGTCCGCGCTGGCCCAGGACGACGAGGTAGTCGAGGAAGGCGTGCAGCTGCGGCCACTGCTCGTAGGGCCGGAAGAACATGACCTGCCAGTCCAGCCGCACGAGCCAGGAGGTGGTCAGGACCGCGACGACGATCGCGAGGTAGAAGGCGAGGGTCGCTCCGAGGAGCACGACGCGGTGCCGGCTCATCCGCGGTGTTTGCAGATGAGCCGGTCGCTCTGGTTCCCGGTCCAGCCGGGCGAACACCCGCTCCAGTCTGGGCAGGATTTGGTCGGTACGCACTCAATCGACGTTACCGCGCGCCGATGCGCACCCCGGTCGAATCGCGGGCTTTGTGATGACCATGTGATGTGGAGTTGGTCTCACGCGGGACTTAATTCCCGGCATTCCGCCTTTGGTTGGCCTTTGGTTGGAGGTGGTCCAGTCCAAGGTCCGGCCCATTTCTTCGCATACTTATCCGGGATTTATGAGTGCGGGTCAATTACTTTGCTCAAAGATGGAGCGGAACGATCCATTCCGTGATCTCGGCCCCCTATGGAGGTCCCGAGCCGTTCAGCCAGAAGGCCCCGTACACCGCCGAGGCCGCGGCCAGCGCGCCGAGCGCCGCGGCCGCCCGGCCGGGCCGCCACCGGGCCAGCGCCGCCGCCGGTGGGAAGAGCAGCGGGAAGGCGGGCAGCAGCAGCCGGGGCTTGGAGCCGAAGTACCCGGACGCGCACAGGGCCAGCGCCACCACGATCCCGCAGTACACCAGCAGCGGCACGGGCTGGCGCCGCCGTACGCAGAGCACGTACAGCCACACCACGAGCGCGACCCCCGCGATCAGCCCGATCCCGGCGGGGAAGGCCGGCGAGGCCAGGCGCGCCCCGATGAACCGGGCGAAGGCCAGGCCGCCGTCGAAGCCGTTGCCCCAGCCGGCCTGCACGTCCAGGTAGCCGATCGGGCCGCCGCCGGTGCGGGCGCCGACCCACAGCACGTAGCCCGCCGCGCCGAGCGGGGCCAGCAGGGCGCCCGCCGCCGCCCGCCAGGAGCGCTCCCCGCGCCGGGCGGCCAGGGCGGCGCCCACCCACACCGCCGCGACCACCGCCGCCCCGACCGGGCGGGTCAGCCCCGCCCCGGCCGCGAGCAGGCCGGCGCCGAGCCAGTGCCCGCGCAGGACCCCGTACAGGCTCCAGACGGCGAGCGCGGTGAACAGCGACTCGCTGTACGCCATCGACTGCACGACCGCGACGGGCAGCGCGGCCCAGAGCGCGACGGCGAGGACCCCGGCCCGGCGGCCGTGGAGCAGGTCGCCGACCGCGAAGATCCCCCAGGCCGCCGCGAGCCCGGCGAGCGCCGACACCACCAGGCCCGCGGATCCGTGGCCGAGCCCGGTGACGGCCGAGACGAGCCGCTCCAGCCAGGGCATCAGGGGGAAGAAGGCCAGGTTGGAGTGGACGTCACCGTTCGGGAGCGCGATCTCGTACCCGTACCCCTCGGTGGCGATGCGGGCGTACCAGAGGGAGTCCCAGCGCGCCGAGAGCAGCGTGTGCGCACTGCTGTCGGCCGCCGCCCCCCACACCGCGAGCACGGCCAGCCCGAACAGCCGCACCGCGGCGAAGACGGCCAGGGCGGGCGCGGCCCGACGGAATCCAAGATCTTTCACGGGCATGATTATCGAGGGCGAGGGCGGGCCCGAGCAGACGCGCGCGGCCGAGAACCGGCGGGCGCGGGCGTGCGTGTACACGTGCGTGCGGACCTGCGCGCGGACGTGCGCGCGCACCCGCGGGTGAGGAGGGATGGCGTGAAACGAGTGGCGCACACCACATCCCGGCCCGTGCCGGGATGAGAGCTTGACCACGTGTCGGACAGCCGAACTCGCGTACGCTGACCCTTCACTCGCGTGTCGACGCCGGACCCCGTAGGGCCCCCAGTGGCCCGAAGACGCTGGTCCGCCGAGTGCGAGGGACCACCTGGGAGGTACATGCATGTCGGGGACGAACACGGCCGACGACAGGAACCCTTCCCCCCGGCAGCGACTGCGGCGACTCGGCGCGGCCTCCGGCGGGGCCAACCGCTGGGCCGTCCTGGGCGTCCTGTGCGTCAGCCTGGTGCTCGTCGCGCTCGACGCGACGATCCTGCACGTCGCCGTGCCCTCCGTCACCGAAGACCTGCGGCCCGGCCCGATGGAGCTGCTGTGGATCGTCGACGCCTACCCGCTCGTCTGCGCCGCCCTCCTGATCCTCTTCGGCACCCTCGGTGACCGCGTGGGCCGGCGCCGGGTCCTGCTCCTCGGCTACGGGCTCTTCGGCGCGGCCTCGGCCGTCGCCGCCCTCGCCGACAGCGCCCAGATCCTCATCGCCGCCCGCGCCCTGCTCGGCGTCGGCGGCGCGATGATCATGCCGGCCACCCTGTCGATCCTGCGCCAGGTCTTCCCCGACCGGCGCGAGCGGGCGCTGGCCATCGGCATCTGGACCGCCGTCGCCGCCATCGGCGCGGCCGGCGGACCGGTCCTCGGCGGCTTCCTCGTCCAGCACTTCTGGTGGGGCTCGGTCTTCCTCATCAACATCCCGCTGATGATCATGCTCCTGCCGCTCGGCCGGTGGCTGCTGCCCGAGTCCAAGGGGTCCTGCGACGGGCCCTGGGACGTGCTCGGCGCGCTCATGGCCGCCGCAGGCGTGCTCGGCGCGGTCCTCGGCGTCAAGCGGATCGGTGCCGAGCGCCAGCTCGCCGATGCCGAGGCGCTGGTCCCGCTGCTGCTCGGCGCGGCGCTGCTGGTGCTCTTCGTACGCCGCCAGAAGCGGCGCGCGCACCCGCTGATCGACATGCGGATGTTCTCCCGGCCCGCCTTCACCACGTCCGTGGGCTGCATCGTCCTGGCCATGCTCGCGCTCGTCGGCCTCGAACTGATCGCCGTCCAGTACCTCCAGCTGGTGCTGCACCTGAGCCCGCTGGAGACCGGGCTGCGGCTGCTGCCGCTCACCTTCGCCGCGATGGCGGCGGGCGCGACCGGCTCGTACACGCTGGCCCGGACCGGGCCGCGCCGAATGGTCTCGCTGGGCTTCGTGCTGACCGCCCTCGCCGTGCTGCTGCTGACCTTCATGGGCCAGCACGACCGGCCGGTGCTCCTGACGGTCGGCTTCGTCCTGCTCGGCTTCGGGCTGCAGACCACGCTGTTCGCCGCCTACGAGTCGATGCTGAGCGAGGCTCCGGCGGCCACCGCCGGCGGCGCGGCCTCGATAGGCGAGACCTCGTACCAGCTGGGCGCCGGGATGGGCATCGCCCTGCTGGGCAGCGTGATGAACGCGGCCTACGCGCCCGGGCTGGCCGGTGTGCCGGGGGTGAGCGCCGCCGAATCGCGGGGCGCCGCACACTCGCTGGGCGAGGCCTACCAGATCGCCGCGCGCCTGGGCGGTCCCGCGGGGGACTCGCTGTACGCGGCGGCCCGGCACTCCTTCGTGCACGGGCTCCACGTGACGCTGGTGGTGAGCGCCGGGCTGCTGTTCGCGGGGGCCGCGATGGCGCTGAAGCTGCCGAGGACGATGGAGAGCGCCGAGCCCGAGCCGCTGCGCGTGCCCGCGCAGCCGGGGACCGGGGTGGGCGCCGGGATGTCGGGCGCCGTCGCGGCTCCGGGCGGGGGCGCGCGGATTCCGGCCCAGAGCTCGGCCGATGCCGAGCGCGACCCGGCGCTCGGCCACCCGGCCTGACCCGGCCGGATCCCGGCGGCCGCCTGCCGCGGCACCGGGCGGGCGGCCGCCGGGATCCGGCCGGGCGGGGGCGCCGCCGAAACCGGGGGTGGACCCGGGGCCGGGGCGACGACAAACTTGCAGCGCTAGGTTTCACCGTCCGGCCTGCCAGGAGGCGCTCCGTGTCCTTCGTTCCCACCGATCCGCTCGGGCTCGACGAGCTCCTCACCCCCGAGGACCTCGCCATCCGGGACACCGTCCGCGGCTGGGCCGCGGACCGCGTGCTGCCGCACATCGCCGAGTGGTACGAGAACGGCGAGCTGCCCGGCATCCGCGAGCTCGCCAAGGAGCTCGGCGCACTCGGGGCCCTCGGGATGTCCCTCGAGGGATACGGCTGCGCGGGCGCCAGCGCCGTCCAGTACGGGCTCGCCTGTCTGGAGCTGGAGGCCGCCGACTCCGGGATCCGCTCCCTGGTCTCCGTACAGGGATCGCTCGCGATGTACGCGATCTGGAAGTACGGCTCCGAGGAGCAGAAGCAGCGCTGGCTGCCCGGCATGGCCGCCGGCGAGCTCATCGGCTGCTTCGGGCTGACCGAGCCGGACGTCGGCTCCGACCCGGGCGCGATGCGCACGCACGCCAAGCGCGAGGGCACCGACTGGGTGCTCAGCGGGCGCAAGATGTGGATCACCAACGGGAGCGTCGCGTCGGTGGCCGTGGTGTGGGCGCAGACCGACGAGGGGATCCGCGGGTTCGCCGTGCCCACGGACACCGCCGGCTTCTCCGCGCCCGAGATCAAGCACAAGTGGTCCTTGCGCGCCTCGGTGACCAGCGAGCTGGTCCTGGACGATGTACGGCTGCCCGCCGACGCGGTGCTCCCGGGCGTCAGGGGCCTCAAGGGGCCGCTCGGCTGCCTCAGCCACGCGCGGTACGGGATCGTGTGGGGATCCATGGGCGCGGCGCGCGCCAGCTTCGAGGCGGCGCTGGACTACGCGAAGACGCGCGAGCAGTTCGGCCGGCCGATCGGCGGGTTCCAGCTCACCCAGGCCAAGCTGGCGGACATGGCACTGGAGCTCCACAAGGGCATCCTGCTCGCCCACCACCTGGGCCGGCGCATGGACGCGGGCACGCTGCGACCGGAGCAGATCAGTTTCGGCAAGCTCAACAACGTCCGCGAGGCCATCGACATCTGCCGCACCGCGCGGACGATCCTCGGTGCCAACGGGATCTCCCTCGAGTACCCCGTCATGAGGCACGCCACCAACCTCGAATCGGTCCTCACCTACGAGGGCACCGTCGAGATGCACCAGCTGGTGCTGGGCAAGGCGCTCACCGGGCTCGACGCTTTCCGTTAGGCCGGTGAGGGCCCGGCCTCAGCTCTGGTTGAAGAAGTCACGCGAGCGGCCACCGGACTCACCGCTCACGACCTGGGTGTCGGCCGGGGTCAGCAGGAAGACCCTGGTCGCCACCCGCTCGATCGAACCGCGCAGGCCGAAGGTCAGACCGGCCGCGAAGTCGACCACGCGCTTCGCGTCGCCGGGGTCCATCGACGACAGGTTCACGATGACCGGGACGCCGTCCCGGAACAGCTCGCCGATGCCGCGCGCGTCACGGAAACCGTCCGGAGTGACCGTCGCGATGCGGCGGCCCTGATCGACGGCGGACTCCGACGCCACCTTGACGCGCGGGTCGGTGACCCACTGCTCGCCGGGGCCGACCACCGAACCCCCCTGCGGGGCCTCCGCGTAGTCGTCGTCGTAGTAACGCTCGTCGTCGCTGTCCTCTACGAGACCCAGCCAGGCACTCGCCTTGCGCACCGAACCCATGGACGCCTCCTTTCATCGCGGTCAGTCTGTCTTCTCTTCCGCGTTCCTATCGTCGTCCATGATGCTGACAACGCGCCAAGTGGATAGTCGCCGCGCAGGGGTTTCGTGACGGTACTGGTGCAGAACATCCGTTGCACGGTCAAGGATCCAGGCGGGTACCGCTGCTGACTGAGTGAAAATACGACCAGTGCCGCCGTACGGGTGACCGACGGGGACGTACGGGTGAAGGGCCGTGCTCGCTACGATGCCCGTCGAGCACGCGTATGACACACGGGGGAGCACCATGTTCGGCATCGTCAGACCTTGCACGCACCGGCTGGGGGAGCGTTTCAAGACGGAGTGGATGGCCCATCTCTGCGGGCTTTGCCTGGCACTTCGCGGGGACCACGGCCAGTTCGCGAGGATCGTGACCAACTACGACGGGCTGCTCGTCTCCGTTCTGACGGAGGCTCAGTCCGGTCCGGCCGCGAGCGGCCGCCGCACCGCGGGCCCCTGTCCACTGCGCGGGATGCGCACGGCCCCGGTCGCCGAGGGCGAGGGGGCGAGGCTCGCCGCCGCCGTCTCGCTCGTCCTGGCCTCCGCGAAGGTGCGCGACCACGTGGCCGACCGGGACGGGCTGTTGGCCCGCGCCCCCATCGCCCTCGCGGCGCGCCGGGTGGCCCGGGGCTGGGACCGGGCGGGCGCCCGTACCGGGGCCTCGGTCGGCTTCGACACGGCCGTGCTCGTCGACGCCGTGGACCGGCAGGCGGGCATCGAGACCCTGGCCGGCCCCGGCACGCCGGTGCTCGTGGTGACCGAGCCGACCGAGACCGCGACGGCCGCCGCCTTCGCCCATACCGCGACCCTCGCCGGACGGCCAGGCAACGCCCCCGCACTCGCGGAGGCGGGCCGCTACTTCGGCCGGCTCGCCCACCTGCTGGACGCCGTCGAGGACCAGGGCCGCGACGCCGCGGCGGGCGCCTGGAACCCGCTGACCGCCACCGGGACCTCCCGCGCCGAGGCGCGCAGGCTCTGCGACGACGCCCTGCGGGGCATCCGGCTGGCACTGCGCGAGGTGGAGTTCGCGGACGCGGGCCTGGCCCACCGGCTGCTGGTGCACGAGCTGCGCACCTCGGTGGACCGGGCCTTCGGGACCGCGAGCTGCTCCCACACGGTGACGGACTCCGCCGGGCAGGGCGGCTTCGGCCCGCCCCCGATGGACTTCGGCCCGCCGCCGCCTCCGCGCAAGCCGCGGCGCGACCTGCTGTCGGGCTGCGCGGTGGCCCTCGGGCTGTTCTGCACCTGCCAGCTGTGCTGCACGGACCACGAGGGCCCGTGGTCCCGTGAGAAGAAGGAAGCGTGGTGCAACAACTGCGACTGCGGCTGCGGGAACTGCGACTGCGGGTGCGGCGACTGCTGCTGCTGTCCCTGCGACGGCTGCTGAGGGTCCCTCAGCTACGTCACGGCCCCGCGCAGGCCCGGACGGCGTACCGGACGGTTTCCGGCGGCGGCGGTGTGGAAGGGTTGAGCGGCATGAGCGCTGACGAAGCAGAAGACGCGGCCGCCGCCTGGGAGCGGTGGCACGAGCACCGGGTGGCCGTGGTGTCCGCCCCCTACGGACCCCTTTCGCTGACCGGTACCCACTGGCTCGCCGACTACCCGGAAGGTCGAATTCCGGCCGTTCCGGGCCGCTGGCTCGTCACCGGCGGCGGGGTGGCCCTGACCGCTGCCCCGGGCGACGGGATCAGCCTGGACGGCGAGCCCTTCACCGGGGACGCCGTACTCGGCGCCGACGGGTCCCCGCCCTCGCGCTCCCGGACCACCGCCGCCGCGGGCGTCCGGCTCGTCGTGCTCCGGCGCGAAGGGGAGTGGGCGGTCCGCGTCTTCGACCCCGCCGCCCCGGGCCGGACGGCCTTCGCGGGGATCGAGGCGGGCCCGTACGACCCGGCGTACTCGGTGCCCGGGCAGTTCCGCCCGTACGGCGAGGAGCGGACCGTCCAGGTGGAGAACGCCGACGGTCGCTCGCGCGGGCTCGGGCTCGGCGGCGAGCTCGGCTTCGACTTCGAGGGCGACCGCCACACGCTCCAGGTGGCCGTGGACGCGGAGGACGGCAGTCTCTGGGCCGTCATCGGGGATGCCACCGGCGGGCGTTCCAGCTACCGCTTCCGCTTCCTGCGGCCCGGCACCCCGGCGGCCGACGGCTCGATCACCGTGGACCTCAACCGGGTGCAGCTGCCGCCGTGCGCCTTCGCGGACCACTTCGTGTGCCCGTTCCCGCCGCCCGGGAACACCCTGCCCTTCGCGCTCGCGGCGGGCGAGCGGCGGCTGAAAGGCGCCCTTGCTGCCGCCATCTGACACCAGCACACTCCCGACAGCGTCTCTCCGGGCTTGTCAGGGGCACGTCGAACCACCTTGTTCCCGTCGTACCCCAGGCCGCCCTCCACGGGCTCCGGCACCCCACACCGGCCGGGCCCCCGATCCCCCAACGGGAGGACGACAAGTGAGGATCACCCGCATCATCGGCTCCAGGCTCTTCGCCGTGGCCACCGGCATGGCCGCCGTGGCCGCCCTCGCCGCACCCGCCACCGCGCACGCCGACGGCGGCCTCAGCGCCGACCGGCTCGCCACCGTGGGCGCCTCGGTCCTGCGCGCCGACGTGGCCGGCACCGCCTGGCACACCGACCCCGCGACGGGGACCCTCGTGGTCACCGCCGACTCCACCGTCACGGCCTCCGCCATCGCCAGGATCCGCCGCGAGGCCGGCACGGACGCGGCAGCGCTGCGCATCGAGCGGACCCCCGGCAAGCTGACCAAACTGCTCTCCGGCGGAGATGCCATCTACGCCTCCAGCTGGCGCTGTTCGCTCGGCTTCAACGTGCGCAGCGGCAGCACGTACTACATCCTGACCGCCGGCCACTGCACCGACGGCGCGGGCACCTGGTGGGCCAACTCCGCGCACACCACGGTCGTCGGGTCCACCGTCGGCTCCAGCTTCCCGACCAATGACTACGGCCTGATCAAGTACGCCAGCAACTCCCCGGTCCCGCCCGGCACCGTCGGGAGCCAGGACATCACCAGCGCCGTCAACGCCACCAACGGCATGTCCGTGACCCGGCGCGGCTCCACCACCGGAACCCACAGCGGCAAGGTGACCGGACTCAACGCCACCGTGAACTACGGCGGCGGCGACATCGTCTACGGGATGATCCGGACCAACGTCTGCGCCGAGCCCGGCGACAGCGGCGGCCCGCTCTACTCCGGGACCCGCGCCGTCGGCCTCACCTCGGGCGGCAGCGGCAACTGCTCCTCGGGCGGCACCACGTTCTTCCAGCCCGTCGTCGAGGCGCTCAACGCCTACGGGGTCAGCGTCTACTAGGACGGGGGCCGAGCGCCGCCACGGCCCCCCGTGCGGACCCGGGCGCGGGTCCACGCGAAGACCCACGCGCCCCCGCCGCACCCCTGGACGTCCTCCCGCCTTCTGGGAGGATGTCCAGGGCGTCCGTGCCCACGGGGGAGGCAGGTTTCCGAATGAAACGAATCGGCGTGACCGGACACCGCTCGATTCCCGAAGAGGTGCTCGGCCATGTGGAAGAGGGCCTGCGCGCCGTGCTGAGGAGCCACGAGGGGCCGCTGGAGGCGCTCTCCAGCCTCGCCGACGGAGCGGACCAGCTGTTCGCCGTCATCGCCCTGGAATGCGGCGCGGACCTCACCGTGGTCATCCCCAGCGGGGACTACGAGGAGGGGTTCGAGGGCCCGGAGGCCCTGGACCGCTACCTCGGGCTCAAGCGCCGGGCCACCCAGGAGGTCCGGATGGACTTCGCCCGCTCCACCGACGAGGCCTACTACGCGGCCGGCACCTACATCGCCGACTCCTGCGACCGGCTCGTCGCCGTCTGGGACGGCCTGCCGGCCCGCGGGCACGGCGGCACCGCCGAGATCGTGGCCTACGCCCGCGCGCTCGGCAAGCCGGTCACCGTCCTGTGGCGCGAGGGAGTGGCCCGGGACTGACCCGAGCGCCCCGGGACCGAGCGTCCCGGGACAGCCCCCGGGACAGCCCCCGTGCGGTCGGCGCCGCCTCAACTGCTGTGCCGCGCCAGCCAGTCCGTGTGCTGCGGGGAGACGTACCGCTCGGTCTCGTACACCGCGGACGGCCACTGCGACTCGGTGATGGTCGTCTGCATCACGACCATCATCGCGGAGAGGTCCTGCTCGATCAGGGTGTGCGCCTCGATCAGCGGATGGTGGCGCCGCACCTCGTTCCAGGCGATCCCGGCCGCCGCCGCCGCGCTCAGCAGCCCGGTCAGCTTCGGGCCGGGACCCGAACCGAACGCCCCGATCAGCGCGAACAGCAGCGCCAGGCACGTCAGCAGCACGATCGACCACGACCACAGGCTCGTCGCCCGCCGGGACACCTCCGTCTTGCGCTGGTACCAGTTGCGCTGCTCGATCAGCCGGTCCCGGACATAGGTCTCCCTGCGGACCTGGTAGCCCAGCCCCCGCAGCCGGTGCATCGCGCCGGTGATCTCCCCGCCCTCCGGCACCAGTCCGGCCGTGCGCGGATCCTCCCAGCCCATCTTCCGCAGCTCGTCCAGCCCCGCCTCCAGCCGGGTCCGGTACGTGGCCTCCGGTCCGGAGGCATCGCTGCCGAAGGGCGCGCCGTGCACGGCGAACCGCCAGGCCAGCGATTTGATGAACTCGGCGGCGCTGCGGTTGAGCTGCCACTGCGGGCGGGCCCGGCGCCGGGTCGCCCGTACGCCCACGCCCAGCACCCCGGCGTAGGCGAGCGCGCTCAGCAGCCCGAACAGGTACACCCCGCCCACCCGCGGCCCCTCGGACAGGGAGGCGGCCACGGCCGCCGCGACGAGCAGCACCAGCTGGGCGCGGGTGGCCTGGGTGGACTCCCGCTGACGGGATATCGCCGCCTGGTCGGTGTGGTGGAAGAGGGCCGGCAGGTCCTCGTTGCGAAAGGTCATGCTGTCACTCACAGCGAACCCCCCCAGTCTGATTTGGGTTCGGGGGCGGCCCCCGCCGGGAGCCGCCCCCTCGGATCACACCGCCAGCGGCTCCAGGTCTCGGTGGACCCGCCGCTCGTCACGCGCGTACCGGGTCAGGCCGTGGTCCTCCCCGAGCAGCCGGGTCAACTCGGCCACCGACTCGGCCCGTACCCGGTTCGCCTCTTCCTTGCGGCCCATCATGTCCAGGCTGACCGCCATGTTGGAGGAGCTCGCCAGCGTCTCCGGATGGTGGACGCCCAGCGCCTCGCGCAGCCGCATCACCGAGATCCGCTCCAGCTCCAGCGCGCCCTCCGGATCGCCCAGGTCGGCCCGGGCGTTGGCCAGGTTGAGGTTGGCGAAGATGGTGTGCGGGTGGTTGTCCCCGAGCACCACGCGCATGTGCTGGATCGTCTGGCGGAGCATCGCCTCCGCCGTCTCCGCCGCACCCGTGCCCCAGTGGAACACCGCGAGGTTGTTGACCGCGGCCAGGGTGTACGGGTGCCGCTCGCCCGGCACCTTCATGAACTCCTCCACCACCTCCTGCGCCAGGCTCCGCGCCGCGCCCGGGTCCCCGGTCGCGAACAGGTCGGAAGCCAGGTTCAGTTCGCAGGCCAGCAGGTCGGGGTTGACCGAGGTGTACTTGGCCCGGTAGCGGTTGCGGGTCGCGGTCGTCAGCCGCAGCGCGTCGTCCACGTCGCCGGCCCGGCGCAGCGAGACCGCCAGGTTCTTCGCGGCCGACAGGGTGCCCGGGAAGGCCCGGCCCAGCGTCCGCTTGTAGATGTCGTACGTCCGGCTCAGCAGCTGCACCGAATCGTCGTACCGGCCGACCTCGCGCAGGTCCCGCGCCAGGTTCTGGGCCGAGGACAGGGTGTACGGGTGGTCCGCCCCCAGCACCTCGGTGCGCCGGTCGAAGACCTCCTGGTCGATCTCCCTGGCGCGCGCGTACTGGCCGACCATGCGCAGGTTCAGCGCCAGGTTGTTCGCGGCGGCCAGGGTGCGGGGGTGCGCCTCGTGGAATATCTGGCTGAAGCCCTCGTGCGCGGCCGTCGCCAGCTCCATCGCCTCGCCGTACTGGCCGAGCGCGCCCAGGTCCATCGCCAGCCCGCTCGTGGTCATGTACGTGTGCGGGTGCGAGGGGCCCAGCACCGTCCGCTGCCGTTCCAGCGTGACCTCGCCCAGCTCCTTCGCCTCCACGAACCGGCCCTGCGAGCGCAGGATGTTGGACAGGTGGAAGCGCAGGTACAGGTACTGCAGATCGTCGCCGCCCAGGGTCTCGCGCCAGGTCTCGCGCAGCTCCTCGCCCAGCGCGTAGGCGGCCTTGAAGTCACCGCGCTTCCACAGGTACCGCACGCGGTCGATGAGCAGCCGGCGGGTCTCCGGCTCCTTGCAGAACCGGGCCTCCGAGGGGGTCAGGTGCGGCCAGATGGTGTTGAACCGGGGCCAGGTCTCGGGGTTGTCTATCGGCTCGTCGTCATCGGGGCGGGCCCCCGCCAGGATCTGGTGCACGGCGTGCCGGGCCTCGCGCTGCTCCTCCTCGGTCAACTGCGCCCGGATCACGGCCTGGACCAGCCGGTGGACCTGGATGCTGTTGCCGACCTGGTCGACCTTGGCCATGGCGAACCGGCCGATCTCCCGGATCACCCGGCCCAGCATCAGCTTCTCCTGGAGCGAGGAGTCGTACGGCTTCAGCGCGTTGATCATCGCCTTGCTGTAGAGCAGGTTCGCCGATATCGGCTCCGGCGCGAAGAAGGCGCACAGCTGCAGCAGCCGCACGGCGGCGGGGGAGCGCGACTGCAGCCGCTCGATGGACACGTTCCAGGTGGCGGCCACCGGCTCCGGGTAGCCGGGGGGCTGGTTCAGCCCCAGCACGCGGGCGGCCTGCTCGGCCAGCTGCTCGATGTACGCGGAGACCGGGGTCGCGGTCTCCGCGATCCAGGCGCCCGCCTGCTCGACGGCCAGCGGCAGGTCGCCGACCGCGACGGCCACCTGCTCGGCGTCGTCCTTGCTGAGCCCCGGGGCCCGGCGCTGGAGGTGCTCGATGGACTCCTCGCGCAGGAACACGTCCACCGGGAGGGCGTCCCCGTACTGGGACCAGGACTGGTTGCGGGAGGTGACGAGCACGTGCCCCGGCCCGCCCGGCGGGAAGAACCGCTTGAGCGTCTCGGGGTCGTCGGCGTTGTCGAAGACCAGCAGCCAGCGCGAGGTGGGCACCCCGCGCCGCAGCAGGTCGATGGCCTCCTGGGAGGCGGCCGACATGTCCTCGCCGGTCTGCGCGCCCAGGCGTACGGCCAGTTCCGCGAGGGCCGCGACCACGTCGTCGGTCTGCTCGGCGGAGATCCACCACACCAGGTCGTAGTCGGCCATGAACCGGTGCACGTACTCGAGCGCCACCTGAGTCTTGCCCACGCCGCCGAGCCCGAACAGGGTCTGCGGCTGGGGCAGCACCACGGCCATCCCGCCGCCGAGCTGGTCGCGCATCCGCTCCAGCACGATGGAGCGGCCGGTGAAGCCGGGGTTGCGGGGCGGCGCGTTCCAGATCTTCGGAACGGTCCCGGGGAACCGGGGCCCCGGCGCGGAGGCGCTGGCCACGCTGTCGGGCAGGGCCATCGGCCGCTCGACCGCCCGCAGCAGCGCGGTGGTCGCGTGGACCTCGTCGAGCCGGAAGAGGTCCACCGGGTTGCGGTCGATGTAGGGCGTGGCGAGCCGTACGTCGCCCACCCGCAGCGGCACCAGCTGGCGCCGGCCCCCCGTCGGGTCCTCGGAGGCGGCCCGGTTCCACACGTCCACGGCCCGGGCGGACTTGAGGTAGGCGCTGGAGAGCAGCACCACGGTCCGGGCCGCAGTGTCGACGCTGATGCCCGCCCCGCCGATGGTGTCCCCGGAGGAGGTTCCCGGGGCCCGCTCCGCGGAGACGTCCTTGGGCACGACCCGGAAGCCGGCCCGGGTGAGCACCGATTCGATCCAGTCGGCCCACATCCGGTTCTCGGCGACGTAGGACAGGAAGAGGTCGGCGGGCAGGGCCGGGCGGCGCCGCGTGAAGGCGTCCCGGATCCGCATCCGGGGCTCTTCGGCGATGGCCGGCATGGAGACGATCTCGCCCTCGGTGACCACGGCGGTGAGCCGTTCGAAGGCGGAGAGCAGGGAGTTGGTGAGCCCGGCCTCGTCCCCGAAGGTGGCCAGGGTCTCCTCGTAGGCGTAGTAGGGGCGGTACGGGATCTCCACCGCGCCCCAGTAGGAGGTGAGCTCGTCCCCGATCAGGCCGTTGGGGAAGCGGTCGAACTTGATCCGGGCCAGCGCGCGGCCGGCGTCCGCCTTCTCCTTCTCGCCCTCGTCGATGCGCATGGGGACCGGGTAGATCTTGATGCCGCGGTCGTTGAACCGCTCGTCGATCTGCCGGGCCACCGAGGCGGCGCCGTCGATGGACTGGTCGGAGAGGGTGAAGCAGTCGACCAGGACGTCGGGGAGGTGGACGGTGCAGATGTCGGCTATGTCGGAGAGGCCGGTGCGGCTGTCGATCAGGACGTAGTCGTAGTTGCGCTTCATGTCGGCGCGTAAGGCGTCGAAGAAGAGCCCGCCGCCGAGCCGGTCGTAGAAGTTGTCCCAGTCGAAGGTGGAGACGGTCGCCGAGTACTCGCGGTTCTGCCGGCCCGCCGAGACGAAGTCGAGGGTGCCGCCGTCGGGGAACTCCCAGCCGAGGGTCTCGGGGGTGAGCGAGACGGCGTGCGGCTGGATCCGCGCGTAGTCCTTGTGCCAGTCGTCGGGGCGCTGCACCGGGCTGGTGGCCGCCCAGGCGTACTCGCTGATCAGGTCGATCACCCCGGTGGTGGCGCCGAGGGTGGAGGGGTCCAGGAAGGGGTGGAAGAAGCGGTGCAGGCCGGGGGCCTCGAGGTCCCAGTCGACGGCGAGGACCCGTTTGCCGTTGGCGGCGAGGATCCACGCGGTGTTGGCCAGCGCCATCGTGCGGCCCGTGCCGCCCTTGTACGAGTAGAAGGTGACGATGCGCCCCTCGCGCTGTCCGTCACGGCTGTTCTGGCTGTCACGACTCGCTGTCATCCGCGTCCCCCCGGTCGTTGTCGTCGTTGTCGTCGGCCCCGTCAGCAGCCCCGTCAGCGGTCCCGTCGGCGGCGCTGCCCGCGCCTCCCGGGTCGCCCGCCCCGGCCGCGTCGCCCGCGCCCGCCGCGTTCGGCGGGAAGGGGGCGCGCGGGGTGGCCGGCGGCCCGTTCATCCCCATCGGCCCGAGCAGCCGGGGCCGGTCGGCGCCCCCGGCGGGGCTGCCGGCGGGCGGATAGACCTGTGCGTGTCTGAGGAACTGCTGGGCGGCCGCCTCCACCACCTGCGGCAGGATCTGGCCGAGCGTCTCCATGTTGGCCACGCCGTTGGCGGCGGCCCGGCAGGCGGCCCGCCCCTGGCTCATCTTGACGGGCATGGTCTCTTCCAGCCGGTGGGCCAACTCGCTCTCCTTCGCGCGGCTCTGGTGGTCGTAGCGGTTCCACGGCACGACCACGTTGATCCACGGCCGGGACTCCTGGTCGAAGGCGGCCAGGCGCGTCCTGCGCTGTTCGTCCTCGACGGCCCACCGGTCGACGATGAGGATCTCGGGCCGGGTCGGCGGCTGCTTGGAGTCGAAGTGCCCGGCCTCGTCGTCGAACGAGCCCACGGTCGTCTGGTAGTTGAGGTTCCTGACCAGGTCCTCGGCCACGTAGGCGATGGGTCTCTGGGACACCGGGTGGTACGGGTTCCACTCGAGCGCGTTGTCCCCGTAATACTCGGGGCTGCGGCCCTCCGGCAGATCGTGCCGGGAGGCGGCGGCCACGGTGACGTGCAGGGTGCGCGCGGTGCTGCTGGGGGAGCCGAAGGCGCTCGGCACCAGGCGGTAGTCCAGCGGGCGGATCGGATCGAGCCGGACCGTCTCGGCGACGCGGACGATCCGCTTGGCGAGCTCGTACACGGCGCTCTCGTACTGCTCGGCGTACCCGCGCAGTTTGATCAGCCCGTACAGCCCGTCGGTGACGTACCGCTCCCCGAAGGTGTTGTGGTTGAACTGCAGCCGCTCGGCGGGGAGCGGCAGCTGGGAGGGCGGGACCGGCACCCATAAGGCGGGCACGATGGCCTCGGCGGGCTGGTTGCTCAGCGCCTCGTGCTGGATGGCGCGCTGCGCGAAGGCGAACCACTCCTTCCCGCACATCTCGCTGGCGAAGTAGCGCGGTGAGAACAGGGGGACGAAGACCCGGCAGGTGGCGAGTGCCGCCCCGAGCCGCTCCGACCAGCCCTCACCGCTGCGTATCTCCCGGTCCATGAAACCGGCCTCGGCTCCCGCGGGCAGATTCGTGAGCGCCATGACATGGCTGCAGAGGTCGCGGAAAAGCCGCTCCACCCACATGTCGGGATCGGGTCCTCCCGCCCCGAACCTCGGTGTATGCGCATAACTGAGAAAAAAATACGGCTGAACTGATGCGGGCACACGACCCCCGTCCCGAAGATGCGAGCGAAGAAACATCATTCCGGAGCTGCTTCGCCACATCCCCTCATGGTTCAGTCAATCAGCGTCTGTTTTCGGTCATCCATTCAAGCGCGTGATCGACGGCATCCGGAAGGGAGAAGAGCATGGCCGGCGCTCTTCCCACCCACCCCCTGTTTACCCGGTCTTCCGGGAACGACCTGCCGATCTCGGCGAAATCGCTGTCATCCAGCGCGACGTCCTCGTACGCGGTCCACCCTTCACCCTTCGACTTCTCCCCGTGCCGACCGGGACGCCCCCCGACGGGCCCCGGAAGGTTCACCTTCACCACACACTCGTACATGCGCAAGGGGGGCTTCGGAATTCGATACTCCGCGAGATGGAAGGCAGTGCAGACGGAAAAACCCACATTGATCATGAGTACCTTCCATCCCTCGCCGCACATCTTTCCCAAGGGTGATTCCTCGCCCAAATGGCTGGTCAGAGGGTGCCCCGCGCACAGTTCCGCGGAACCCTCGCCGACCGCCGCGAAAGAGGTCTGGGGATGCCCGCTGCGCGCGGCTCCCGGCGCGGTGCGGACCGCCTCGGCGAGGGCGCCCATGCCGTGGCTCGGGGTGCGCTCCGGGTCGAAGGCGGGCATCCGCTCGCGGAAGGCGCGCACCTCCTCTTGAGAGAGGCCCGAGATCCGCTCCAGGTGCGCGCCGGAGGTCTTGGAGTTCTCCGGGGTGAAGGCCGGCACCGCCAGGGCGCCCCGCGGGCCGAGGACGCCGAGCAGGACGCCCCGCAGGGCCTCGGCACGCAGCCCGGTGCCCCCGAGGGCGGCGTGCGCCATGAGGCGCGTGCCGGGGCGGACGCCCAGCCGGCGCAGTTGGGCGGCGGCCTCCTCCGGGGGCGGGCTCACGCGTCGACCGCCTTGAGCTCCCAGCGCAGTTCCTCCACGAGCCGGATCCCGGTGTTCGTCAGCTCCGCCGCCTCCGACAGCCGGTCCAGCGCCCGGTTGATCCGGTCCGCCCCGCCGGGCTCGGCGGTCGCCGTCGCCCGCCGGTAGGCCTCCACGGCCACCCGCTCGTGTACGTCGGCCAGCAGCCGGGACACCGGCACCGGACGCTCCCGCCACGGCGAGGGGTGCTGCCACTCCCCGTCCAGCGCGTACAGGTCGGCCACCTCGGTCAGCGCCTGCAGCCGGGCCCGGCGCCAGCCCGTCAGCAGCGCGAGCGCGGTCTGCGTCGCCCCCGCCGCGTACGGCACTCCGAGGGCGCCGGGCCCGTGCCGCCCGGCCTCGCCCCAGCCGCCGGCCCGGGGACCGCCCGCGAGCGGGGTCAGCGTGGTCAGCCCGGCGGCGGCCGCCCGCGCGGCGTCCGGCACCGAGGCGTGCAGCAGCGCCCAGGCCCCGTCGAGGCGCTCCCGCCACTCCTCGGCCTCCCCGGCGCCCAGGCGCAGCCGGGGCGGGCGGGCGAAGCAGTTGCGGTGGGGGTCCAAGTCCTCCAGGGCCACCGGGGCCGCGTCGGGCCCGGGCGACCAGGTCCGTACGGGCTGCCAGCGGGCGTCCCCCGCGGCGGGCCCGAAGCGGTGCTCGCGCCGGCCCTCCTCCCGGACGGCGTACCCCTCGTCCGTGGCGTACAGCGCGGCCCGGCCGTCGGTGCCCGGTTCGCCCAGGCGCAGCAGCCCGAGCGTCGGCAGGTACACCTCGCCGTCCCGGTAGGCGACCTCCGCGGGCAGGCCGAGCCCGCCGCGCAGGACGGCGGCGGCGGCGAGCGCGGTCAGCCGGCGGGCGGCCCCGGGGCCGTCGCCGCGGCCCTCGCGCGCGGCGTCGAGGGCGGCCATGACCCAGGTCCGGGTGAAGGGGTGGGCCAGTACGGCGTCCAGCGCGTCCGCGCCGGCGTCCCCGGACCGCTCCACGGCGCCCAGCACCCGCCAGGCGCGCTCCCACTCGGGATCACCCGTCCGGCCGTCGTTCAACAGGGCGAGCAGGTCCCGGGTCAGCTGCTCCTGGGAGGCGGCGAGCTCGGCCGGGTCGGAGAGCTCGGGCGCGCTCGCGCGCAGGCTCGTACGGCCCGCCACGCCGTCGACGAGCTCGCGCAGATCGGTGCAGTAGACGGAGGGGTGGTCGAAGTCCCCGCCGCCCGCGGGATCCGCCGGATCGGCCTTGTAGCGGTGCGTGTAGAGCCCGCCGCCGCACGAACGTACGACGGGGCACCGGCGGCACGTGTCGCTGACTCCCGCCAGGCCCAGCTGTCGGGCGCGGACCCCGGGATGGGAGGCGACCAGGTCGAAGGCGTGGTCGAAGACGTTGAACCCGGTGGCGGCCGCGCCCTCGAAGGCGCTCTTGAGGGAGTCGACCTGCTCGAGGGAGCCGTCGGTCTCGACCACGACGAGGTCGGTGGGCGCCAGGCCCAGGGACTCGGTGAGGCTGGGCCCGCCGCGCAGGGTCGAGAACAGCGAGTCGAAGAGCCGTACGGGGACCGGCCGCTCGCGGCGCTCCCAGTGGTCGAAGATCCGCAGCAGCCAGCGCGCGTAGGTGTCGGGGGCGCCGTCGGGCCGGACGGGCGGTGTCTGCCAGGTGGCGTGGGGGAGGAGGAAGTCCACGCGCGGCGGGGCCAGTTCCACGAGGGCGTCCAGCACGGCGACCGGGTCGTTGGCCACGTCGACGGTGCAGAGCAGGCCCTGGTAGAGGTGGCGGTAGGGCTCGGTGCGCAGGAGGTCCACGGCGGCCAGCACCAGCGGGTGGCTGGTGCGTCCGTCGGCGAAGCGGCGGTGGCGGTCGTTGGCCGCGCGGTCGCCGTCGAGGGAGACGCTGACGCTGACGCCGTACTGCGCGAAGAGGTCGAGATAACGGGCGCTGAGCTGGAGCCCGTTGGTGTGGATGCGCAGGTCGAGGGCGGCGACGCCGTCGAGGGCGCGGGTGAATTCCTCGCACACGAGCCGGAGCCTGGCGGGCCCGGCGAGAAGCGGTTCCCCTCCGTGGAGGATGACCGTGACGGAGGGGAGTGCGTGTGCCTTTGCGTGCTCGGCGAGCCGCGACGCGGTCTGTGAAATGGCCTCGGGGGAGATCACTTTCGGCCGGGCTCGCCAGCTCTGGTCTGCGTGTTCGTAGACATAGCAATGATCACAAGCAAGATCGCATCTGCTGTGAACCTTCAGGACGATCTCGCGAAATGCGATCAGGCCGGTCATTCCACCAGTCTAGAGCGCGTACTCCGGGGTCAGAGTGCAGAGTTGAAGATCGGCGCTTGAACCTGCCGACCGGCTTCCGTGGGAAGGACGCGGCCCAGGGTCGCGGCCGCGCGCGCACCGCGGACGTCGATCCGGTCGAGCGGGACGCGACGGACCTTGACGGTGCCGGTCGGGGGGGTTGCGGAGGTGTTCATGACGCCGTCCTCGGGGAGGTCATGGGGAATGGGCAGGGTTGACATCGACGAGAAGTCGGTGTCTGGCGCGGACTTTACCTGCCTGCGGGCCCTTCGGCGTGCTAAACGCCCACGGGTGGCGGATATCCTGAGCTGTCTTCGACCCGGATGTGACGGGCGGTCAAGCGTCCGTGGAAAGTCCGACCGAATGGGACGGGTTCCGGTATTCGGCCGTTTGCCTGACGGCAAGATCCTTTTCTTTTTCCGGGGGCGCCCGCACCGGGGTGCGGGCAGCCCGCTACGCCGGCTGCCGTTCGCTGACGGGCGGCACGGGCAGGTCCCTGAGCAGCCACGTCAGTACGTCGGGCAGCGCGCGCAGCGCCGCGAAGTGCGCGGCGGCCGGGTCGAAGGTGGTGGTCGCGCCGGGGATCCGGCGGGCCAGCCAGCGGGAGTGGCCCACGGGCGAGAACACGTCGAGTTCCCCGTGCCAGATCAGCACCGGGCAGCGGATGTCGGCCGGATCGAACCCCCACGGGCTGCTGAACGCGATGATGTCGTCGATCCAGCCGTAGGCGGAGGTGCGGACCCCCTCGCGGTAGTTCCGCAGCAGCATCCCCCGCAGGCCCGCGTCCGCGACGATCATGCGGTCGCTGGCGGTGAGCTCGCGACGCAGTTCGTCCAGGAGCCGTCCGGGGTCCGCGGCGATGCCGGCGGCGCGCGGGATCAGCCGGGCCGCGAGCTCCTCGGGGTCCCGGCCGGCCGTCGAGTACTCCAGCACGTTCGACTCGGCCATGCCGTCGAACCAGTCCAGGTCCTCCGCGTCCCGGGGGGCGAGGGGGACCAGGGCCGCGGTCCGGGTGACCCGGTCGGGGAGCAGGGCGGCGCAGGCCAGGGCGCCGGGTCCGCCGCCGGAGCGGCCGGCCACCGCGAAGGTGTCCAGGCCCAGGGCGTCGGCGATCGCGGCCACGTCGCCGGCCACGTCGGCGACGGTGCGGCCCGCGTGCCGGTCGGAGCCGCCGTAGCCGGGCCGGTCGTAGGCGATGAGCTGCATCCGGCGCTGGTAGAGGACCATCCCCCGGGGCGCCGGGCCCAGCCGGCTTCCGGGCATGCCGTGGAGCAGGAACACGGGTTTGCCGAATGGATCGCCCCAGCGCTCCACCGTCAGGCTCCGTCCGTCCGCCACGCGCACCTGACTGCGCACGCGCACCCCCTTGCGCTCGCCGCGACTCGTCACGGTGATTGTGCTCGCTGGGGGAGGAGTGCGGTAGGGCGCACTTCGCGCGAAATTCTTGTGAAAGTTTTCACAAGCGCACAGGGGTCTTTGGTCCTGGGGTGTCTATGCAGGTCAGATGGGTGATGGAAGAGGTTCGAACAGGCGTGAACAGACCTTCGGCCTGCCGGAAAAGGGCTTTCTCGGCGCCGCGGCTTCCGCTTTTGGGTGTCGAATTGAGTCATCAGGAAAGCGGTTCGGGTTGAGTCGAAATGAAGGAGTTCCCGCCATGCAGGCCAACGAGATGGTGGATGGACTGGTCCAGGGAGCGCTCAAGGCGCTCGACCAGTTCTCGTCGTTCAACCAGGAGCAGGTCGACCACATCGTCAAGAAGGCCTCCCTGGCGGCGCTGAGCCAGCACGGCGAGCTCGCCCGGCTGGCGGTGGAGGAGACCGGCCGCGGCCTCTTCGAGGACAAGGCGGTCAAGAACCTCTTCGCCTGCGAGCACGTCGTGAACTCGATGCGCGGGCTCAAGACCGCGGGCGTCATCCGCCGCGACGAGCTGAACGGCATCACGGAGATCGCCGAGCCCGTCGGCGTCGTCTGTGCGATGACCCCGGTCACCAACCCGACCTCCACCACGATCTTCAAGGCGCTGATCGCCCTGAAGACCCGCAACCCGATCATCTTCGCCTTCCACCCCTCCGCGCAGAACTGCTCGGCCGAGGCCGCCCGCGTCGTCCGCGACGCCGCCGTCGCCGCCGGCGCCCCCGCGAACTGCGTCCAGTGGGTCACCGCCCCCTCCATGGAGGCCACCGGCGCCCTCATGAACCACCCGGGCGTCTCCACCATCCTCGCGACCGGCGGAAACGCCATGGTCAAGGCCGCGTACTCGTGCGGCAAGCCGGCCCTGGGAGTCGGCGCGGGCAACGTCCCCGCCTACGTCCACAAGAGCGCCAAGCTCGGCCGCGCGATCCACGACATCGTGCTCTCCAAGGCCTTCGACAACGGCATGATCTGCGCCTCCGAGCAGGCCGTCATCCTCGACGCCGAGATCTACGAGAAGGGCCTCGCCGAGTTCAAGCGGCTCGGCGCCCACGTGGTCTCCGCGGCCGAGAAGACCAAGCTGGAGCAGTTCGTCTTCGGCACCACCGCCTACGCGGCCGACGCCTCCGGCGCGAAGCTGAACCCGGCGGTCGTCGGCAAGTCCCCGCAGTGGATCGCCGAGCAGGCCGGCTTCACCGTCCCCGCCGACGCCTCGATCCTCCTCGCGGAGTGCAACGAGGTCGGCGAGAACGAGCCGCTGACCCGCGAGAAGCTCTCCCCGGTGCTGGCCGCCCTGAAGGCCTCCGACACCGAGCACGGCCTCGAACTGGCCGCCGCGATGGTCGAGTTCCACGGCCTGGGCCACAGCGCCGCCATCCACGCCGAGGACGAGGAGCTCGTCGAGGAGTTCGGCAAGAAGGTCAAGGCGATCCGCGTCATCGCCAACTCGCCCTCCACCTTCGGCGGCATCGGCGACGTCTACAACGCCTTCCTCCCCTCCCTCACCCTCGGCTGCGGCTCGTACGGACACAACTCGGTGTCGAACAACGTCACCGCGGTCAACCTGATCAACGTCAAGCGGATCGGACGGCGCAACACCAACATGCAGTGGTTCAAGGTCCCGCCGAAGATCTACTTCGAGCGCAACTCCATCCGCTACCTCGGTGAGATGGACGGCATCAGCCGGGTCTCGATCGTCACCGACAAGACGATGGTCTCCATCGGCTTCGTGCAGAAGGTCGTGGACATCCTCCAGGCCCGCGAAGGCGCCGTGGCCATCCAGGTCATCGACAACGTCGAGCCCAACCCGGAGCTCTCCACCGTCCAGGCCGGCGCCGCGATGATGCGCGACTTCAAGCCCGACACGATCATCGGCCTCGGCGGCGGCTCGCCGATGGACGCCGCGAAGATCATGTGGCTGATGTACGAGCGCCCGGAGGTGGAGTTCGCCGACACGAAGGAGAAGTTCTTCGACGTCCGCAAGCGCGCCTACAAGTTCCCCTCGCTCGGCGAGAAGGCCAAGATGGTCGCCATCCCGACCACCTCGGGCACCGGCTCCGAGGTCACCCCGTTCGCCGTCATCTCCGACCCGGCCGCGGCCCAGAAGTACCCGCTCGCCGACTACGCCCTGACCCCGAACGTCGCCATCGTCGACCCGATGCTGCCGATGGGCCTCCCGCCCAAGGTGACCGCCGACTCCGGCTTCGACGCCCTGACGCACGCCACCGAGGCCTACGTCTCCGCGTACTCGAACGACTACACCGACGGCCTGTGCCTCCAGGCCATCAAGCTCATCTTCGAAAACCTCCAGCGCTGCGTGGTCGACGGTCCGAACGACCCCGAGGCCCGCGAGAAGATGCACAACGCCTCCACGGTGGCGGGCATGGCCTTCGCCAACGCCTTCCTGGGCATGGTCCACGCCATGGCGCACACCCTGGGCAACACCTTCCACGTGGCCCACGGCCGCACCAACGCGCTGCTCCTGCCCCACGTGATCCGCCACAACGGCACCGTCACCCACAAGGCCACCCCGTGGCCGAAGGCCGAGGTCTACCGGGCGCCGGAGCGCTTCCAGGAGATCGCGAAGATGCTGGGCCTGCCGGCCGCCACCGCGGCCGAGGGCGTCGAGTCCTACGCCAAGGCCGTCGAGGAGCTGCGCGCCAAGTGCGGGATCACCGCCTCCTTCGCCGAGGAGGGCGTGGACGAGCAGGCCTTCATCGAGGCCCTGCCGACCCAGGCCATGAACGCCTACGCCGACCAGTGCGCGCCCGCCAACCCCCGGATGCCGATGATCGACGACCTGAAGCAGCTGATGCTCCAGGCGTACTACGGCAACACCGAGGGTGCCCCGGCCAAGAAGGCCGCCGCCAAGAAGAAGTAGCCCTTCTTCCCCAGAACCTCCGCCAAGGAGCGGAAAAGCCCGTCCGGGGCGCCAAGGCCCGGGCGGGCTTTCCACGTGTCCCCGTGGAGGGCGTGTCCCCAGGGAGGGGCGGGCGGCTCACACGTGCGGGATCAGCAGGGCCGCCGCCGAGCGGGCCCGCTCCAGGGAGGTGGCCCGGTCGGCGCCCCGCTCGCCCAGCACCACGCGGGTGCTCAGGCCGTCCAGCAGGGCGAGCAGCTCCGAGGCGCGGGCGGGGACGTCCAGGCCGGCGGCGAAGCGGCCCTGCTCGACGCCCTTGGCGAGGAGCGCCTCCAGGTCCCGCTGCCAGCCGTCGTCGATCTCCTGCTGGGCGGCGCGCAGCGGTTCGTTCGAGGGGATGCGGGCCCACAGCTCGATCCAGAGCGTCCAGCGCGGATCGCGGGGGCCGCGCGGCAGGTAGAGCTCCAGGAAGAGCGCGAGCTTGCGGTGGGCGGTGACCCGGCGGCCCAGCAGCGCGGTCCGCTCCTCGGCCAGTTGCCGCTCGCTCCAGTGCAGTGCGGCCAGCAGCAGCCGGTCCTTGCTGCCGAAGTAGTACAGGATGTGGCCGCCGCTGGTGCCGAGCCGCTCGGCGAGCGCGGACATGGTGAGCGTCGCCAGCCCGTCCTCGGCGATCGCCGTCATGGCCTCTTCCAGCATCCGCTCCTGGGCGATCTGCCCGTCGCGCCGGCGTGCCGCTCCCGCTGCCCCTGCCACCCGTGCCGCCTTCCCGATCTTCGTGGGCCGACCTTATCCCGGACAGGGTCTTGACGGGGCCCCGATCGGCGGCGCATCTTGAATGTCATTCAAGAACTTAGAACGCCGTTCAATCTAGATGCGGCGGTTCGACAGGTCACCGGTTCGAAGGTCAGGGGCAGACGCATGGCACAGCAGGAGACGACGGCCGACGTCGACGAGATCTTCAGAGTCGAGACGCACGGCATCGACCCGATCCCCGACGCCGAGCGCCACGGCGGGGCCAAGGACCTCTTCTGGCTCTGGTTCGGCTCCAACCTGACCTTCACCTACGTGATCAACGGCGCCCTCGCCGTCGCCTTCGGCCTCTCCTTCTGGCAGGCCACCGCCGTGGTCGTGATCAGCGGACTGTCCTTCTTCGCGATCAGCGCCGCCGGCCTCAGCGGCATCCGCACCGGCACCGCCACCCTGGTCATCTCCCGGGCCGCCTTCGGCGTCCGCGGCAACTGGCCGGCGGGCGTCCTGAACTGGGTGGTGAGCATCGGCTACACCATCGTCAACACCGTCGTCGGCACCCTGGCGCTGGAGGTCTTCTTCGCCGAAATCGGCCTGGGCGAAGGCGCCTCGATCCGGGCCCTCGCCCTCGGCACCACCCTCGCGCTCACCTTCGCCGTCGCCATGTGGGGCCACGCCACCGTGCAGTTCGCGGAGCGCTGGATGGCCTACGTCCTCGCCGTCGGCTTCGGTGCCCTGCTGGTCTTCGTCCTGCCCGGCGCCGAGACCTCCGCCCCGGCCGGCGCCGCGCTCCCGGGTCTGTCCGGCTGGAGCCTGGCCTTCGTGGTGATGCTCGCCGGGCCGTTCTCGTACCTGCCGATGCCCGCCGACTACACCCGCTACCTGCCCCGCACCACCTCGCTGAAGTCGATCACCTGGATGGGCGCGCTCGGCGGCTTCGTCTCCTCCGTCGCCCTCGGGATCGCGGGCGTCGCCGCCGCCACCCAGACCGACATGACCGACGCCGTCGCCGGAGCCGAGAGCCTGCTGCCCGGCTGGTTCCAGCCGCTGTTCCTCGCCCTGGTCCTGGGCGGCTCCGTCACCAACTCGATCATCACCCTCTACTCCTCCAGCCTGAACCTCCAGGTCCTCGGCATCCCGTGGAGCCGGGCCCGGGCCATCGTGATCAGCGCCGCCGTGACCGCCGCCGGATCGCTCGCCGCGCTCTTCCTCACCGACTTCACCACCTCGCTGCTCTCCTTCCTCTCCCTCCTGATCATCGTGTTCGCCCCCTGGGGCGGCGTCTTCCTCGCCGACATGCTGATGCGCCGCTGCCGCTACGACTCCGACGCGCTGCACGCCGGGAGCGCGGGCGCCTACTGGTACCGCGCCGGCTACCACCCCGCCGGGATGGCCGCCCTGCTCGCCGGCATGGTCTTCGCCGCTCTGACCTGCGACTCCGAGCTGTGGACCGGGCCGCTCGTCGCCCCGCTCGGCGGCGCGGACCTCACGCTGCTCGGCTCGGTCGTCGCCGGGCTCACGTACTGGGCGCTCGCCCGGCGGGTGCCCGCGTACGTCCCGGCCGCCTGATCCCCCCGGCCGAGCAGAGGGGCTTGCGGGACGGGGTGCTGCAGGACGGGGTGCTGCGGGGATCGGCCTCGCACGCCGAGGGCGGCGAGCCGGGTCTGGTGGCGGTCCAGCCGGCGGCGGAAGTCCGGCCAGTCGCGGTGCGCCGACCAGGCGGTGTCCGCCAGGGCGCACAGCCTGGGGAAGGCCAGGTACTCGAGCTCGGCCGGGGTGCGCGCGTACTCGGTCCACAGCTGCGCCTGGGTGCCGAGGACCCGGCGCGCGGCCTCGGGCTCCCAGTGCGCGGGAACGGGCTCGTTGTCGTAGACGCCACGCAGGTCGAGCACGCCGTCCTGGCCGCGCGGCTCGCCGGGGTCGGCGGACTGCGGGTAGTCGAGGTAGGTGGAGCGGTACGGGGCCATGATCACGTCGTGGCCACGCAGCGCGGCGGCGCGCCCGTGGTCCGCGTCGCGCCACGCCATCGCGGTGAAGGCGGCGGGGAGTTCGGCGCCGGTGTCGGTCCAGCCGAGGGGGCGCCGGCCGAGCCGGGCCAGGTGCGCGGCGACGGAGTCGAGGAACCAGCCGTGCAGGGCGCCCGGTCCGGACAGGCCCTCGGCTGCGACCCGGGCCCGGGCGGCCGGCGAGCGCTCCCATTCCACGCGGGGGCATTCGTCGCCGCCGATGTGGACGTAGGGGGCGGGGAACACGTCGGCGACCTCGTCCAGCACCTCCCGGCAGAAGTCGAGGACACCGTCGTGGACGCCGAAGACGTTCTCGCAGACTCCCCAGCGGGTCCACGGCTCCAGCCGGACACCGGGCCGGTTGCCGAGTCCGGGGTAGGCGGCGAGGGCGGCGCGGGCGTGGCCGGGCATCTCGATCTCGGGGACGACGCTCACCCCGCGCCGGGCCGCGTAGGCGACGAGCCCGGCCAGTTCGGCACGGGTGTAGGCGCCCTCGTGCGGGATGCCGTCGCCCGCGCTCTCGGCCCGGCGGCCGCCGATCTCGGTGAGCCGGGGGCGGGCGGCGACCGGCATCCGCCAGCCCTGGTCGTCGGTGAGGTGCAGGTGCAGGACGTTGAGCTTGTGCAGGGCGAGCAGGTCCACGAAGCGCCGCAGGTAGTCCGCGGGCTGGAAGTGGCGGGCCACGTCCAGCATGGCTCCGCGCCAGGCGAACCGGGGCCGGTCGATGATCCGTACGCAGGGAAGTGACCAGTCGGGGGCGGGCGTACGGGTCCGCGCACCCCCGCCGGGCCGCTCCCCGCCGGCCAACGACCCGGTGGCGGCCAGCGCCTCGGGCGGCAGCAGCTGGCGCAGGGTCTGGACCCCGCGCAGCAGCCCCTCGGGCCGGGCGGCGAGGAGCAGGACCGCCTCGGGTCGGACGGTGAGGGAGTACCCCTCGGCTCCGAGGGCCCGCTCGCCGGGGGCCAGCAGGAAGGAGATCCGCCCCTCGGGGTCAGGCGCCAGCGGCAGTCCGGTGGCGGGGGTGAGCAGTTCGCGCAGGAGGTCGGCCGCCGCCCCGGCGCCGGGACCGGCCCGCAGTCCGGTGCGGTGGTCCAGGGGGAAGCGTCCGGGCTGGGTGGTGACCGAGTCGGGGCGCGGGACGAGCGCGAGGTCGGGGCGGAGGGCGGCTGCGGGCACGGCGTCGAGGTTCCTCACCTGGTCGTGGAGACAACTCGCCACCTTGACCAGCGAGTTGACCAACTGACCAATTGGTTAGCTGAGTGGCTAGAAGGTGACACGGCCCGTGTTCGCCGTCAACCCCGCGCGCTCCCGGTATTTTCCGCAGAGACCTCGCGCCGATCACCGACCGAATGGTTAGATGCACATGACCAGTTGGACAGGTGACCAGAGGGAAACGGAGTCCGGCCATGGAGAACGGCGCATCCGACTCTGACCGCGCAGCCGCAGCGTCGGGGCTGGTGCTCAAACGGGAGCGGGTCCGCGAGCACCTGCTGGGCCTCATCGACGTCCGGCGGCCCGGCGACGCGATCCCCTCGGAGCGCACCCTGTGCGCCACCCTGGAGGTCTCCCGCCCCACCCTGCGCGCGGCGGTGGACGAACTCGTGGCCACGGGCGTCCTCGTACGGGAGCACGGGCGCGGCATGTTCGTCGCCCCGGCCAAGATCACCCAGGAACTGGCCGCCGCCGAGGCGGCGTTCGCGATGCGGCAGGCCGCCGGACACTGGTCCAGCCGGATCCTGGAGCAGTCCACCGTCCAGGCGGGCGCGCGCATCGGCCGCCGGCTGCGCATCTCGCCCGGCGCGCAGCTGCTCTACGTCGCCCGGCTGCGGCTGGTGGACGGGGCCCCGATGGCGATCGAGCACCTGCACATCCCGGCCGCCCTGGTGCCCGCCCTGACCCCGGCCGAGCTGGAGGCCGGCGACCTCTACGAGCACCTGCGCGACCACCACGGCGTGTACGTGCACGAGGCGCAGCAGTCCATCGAGCCGACCGTGGTGAACGAGGCGGAGGCCGGCCTGCTGGACGTCCCGCTGCTCTCCCCCGCCCTGCTGATCGAGCGGCTCACCACCGACTCCACCGGGCGCCCCGTGGAGTACGTGCACTCCGTCTACCGCGGCGACCGCTACCGGATCGTCTCGCGCCTCGCGCTCGGGACGTCCCCGGGGGCCGGACGGCCGGACGGCCACCACCCGGGGATCCCGCCGGGCGATCTGGGCCGGCGGGCCGTCATCACCTCCACCACCTCGGGGGACATCCACACCGGCGCGTAACTTCCGGTCACAGCACTAGGTCACCCGGAAGCCGATGGCCGGGTGGGAGCGGTCGAAGGTCAGCCGGTCCCAGCCGGGGA
This sequence comes from Streptomyces sp. ICC4, assembly GCF_003287915.1. Lineage (NCBI taxonomy): Bacteria > Bacillati > Actinomycetota > Actinomycetes > Kitasatosporales > Streptomycetaceae > Streptomyces > Streptomyces sp. ICC4. The sequence continues at coordinate 3,779,140 of NZ_CP030286.1, forward strand.
AGGCGAGGTCGGTGACGGCGAGCAGCCTGCCGGAGACGTCGTGCAGGGTGCGGCGCACGGAGAGCCCTCCCGCGGGGGCGGGGGCCTGGGGGAAGCTGGTCCGGGTCATGGTGATGGTCTCCGCGACCCGGCCGCCGTTCGCGGCCCGCTCCAGCCACCGGTGCAGGGCACCCAGGTCCTCGTCCCGGACACCGGCCGCCGCGCGGTCGCGGTAGCGGGCGAGTTCCGGCGCCCCGTCCACGGCGCGCGGGCAGAGGTACGTCACCTCGTGCCGCCGCGTCTGGCCCCCCGGGCCGGTTTCGCGGTGGTGGTGGACCAGGGTCCGCTCACCGCCGCGCATGCCGAGCTGATCGGCGAGCGCGGGAGCCAGGGTGACGAGCGTGAGCCAGTTCTGCGCGGGTCCGGCGGCGGGCGCCGGTGCCGGTGCGGGCGGACCTGCGGGCGCCGGCGCCGCCACCCGCGCGGGGACGGCGGCCGGGGGCCGCGGCGCCGGCTCGGGGAAGGCGGTGCGGGTGCCGCGGCGCCCGGTGACGACGAGGCCGTCCTCGCGCAGGTGCTGGAGGGCGGCCCGGATGGTCTGCCGGTTGACCTGGTAGCGGGCGGCCAGGCTGCGCTCGGAGGGCAGTCTGGCTCCGGGGGTGAGGGCGGTGCGGTCCATCTCGTGCCGCAGCGCTGCGGCGATCCGCTGGTACTTGGGCATGGCGGCCTGGCCGCCACCCCGCGAAGGGGAGGGCATGGCTTCTCCTCTGACGGGAGGTCAAGGACTGCGCGGTCTGCCCGACCAACGTAGCATTGGTCTATACCTTTAGGTGAGACGGGTGCCGACAACCGGCCCCGATTGGCCGGAACCTTGCCTGCCGCTTGCGGCCCGCCGGGCCCCCTCAGCCGTGCAAGGGGTTGGGAAGCGGCAGGTAGCGGGCGTCCGCCCCGTCGGCCCTGGTCCAGCGCAGCAGCAGGTTGGTCTTGGCCGGGAGCGTCGGGGAGGCCAGCAGGGACTCGATCTCGGGGAGCCCGTGGGCCGCGTCGAAGCGCCGGAACTCCTCTCGGGCCGCCGGCCACAGGGCTCCGGCCGCCGCGGGGTGGTCCTGCGCGAGCGCGCCCGCCACCTCGGTCAGGTGGTTGACCACCAGGCAGTACACGAGGCGCTGCCAGGCGGCTCCGCGCTCCGTGTCCGGCAGGAGTTTGACGCCCTCCGCGTCCCGGAAGAGCGCCTGCGCGGGCATGCCCTCGGCGTCGACGGCGACCAGGGTGTTCTGCAGGTGGGCCTCCAGGACGACGCCGTGCCGGGCGAACAGGTACAGCACGGGCGGCACCACCTCGCGCAGGTACGCCCGCCACCACGCGGCCGGGTCCGCGGCGGCCGTGAGCGGGCTGCCCGGGTAGCCCTCCGCCAGGGCCGCCGCCAGCAGGGGCGTCAGCCCCGGCTCCGCGTGCGCCCGCAGCCCGTCGCGGACCAGGACCGCGAGCTCCTCGAAGGCGAAGGCGGCCGTACGGTAGCCCCGGTCGGGCAGCCAGGCCGCGCGCGATCCGGACCGGCGCAGGTCCGCGAAGCCCGCCAGGGTCGCCGCGTCCGTGCGGCGCAGCCCCAGCAGGTCGTGCCGCCAGAGCCGGCGCACGTCGTTGGTGATCCGCACGTCGAGGCTGAACTTCACGAACAGGTCGGCGTCCGGGCCGCCGCCGGGGACGTACAGGGTCCGGATCGACGCCGTCGGCCAGACCGGGAGCCGTCCGGTCCCCAGCCGCAGCAGCCGTCCGTCCTCGAAGGCCTCGCGCACCGCGGGCCGGCCCCCGACCAGGTCGAGCTGCCAGGGGTGCGCGGGCAGCAGTCGGTAGCCCGCGGGCGGGTGCGGGCCGCCGGCGGTCCGCACGAGGGAGTCGATCGCCGCCGCCGCCCCGGATCCGCCCTCCTCCACCACCTGGTCCTCCCGCAGCCCCAGGAAGACCAGGGGGAACCGGGCGTGCGCCTCGGGCGCGTACGGCAGCCAGCCCGCGGCCGGGGCACCGCCCCGCGCCTTGGGCGCCGGATGGTGCGGGTGCCCCATCACCAGGGCCTGCTCGGAGCGGACGTACGGGTCCGCCGGGGGCTCGGCCGCCGCCCGGGCGGTCAGCAGCGCGGCGACCGTCTCGCGGCTGTCGGCGATCTCCACCGGGAGCTCGTCGTTGGACACCCCGGTGTACTGGAGCAGTTCGTCGGAGACCAGTTTGACCAGCTCGGTGTGGCTGAGCGGATGCCAGCCGTCCGCCGTGCGCAGCTCGGGCCCGGCCGGCCGCCGGCCGCCGCCCACCCGCATCAGCCGCCCGCTGCCGAGCAGCCGGTACACACCCGCACCGCCCTCGGCGGACTCGGCCGCCTCTCTGAGCAGGCAGTTCAACAGTGGCGCGGATGCGTAGGCATCGGCGGCAGCGCTGCGGGCAGCGTTGTCGACGGCAGTGTCGGCGGCGTTGAGGTCCACGGATTCCATTCGGTACAACCGGTGTGCCGGCGGCGCGCGGGGCGTACCACCGGCCGTGATCTTCAGTATCCGCGATGATGAAGTGATCATCACGTCATCCGAGAGGATCAAGGCCCTGGACCCCAGCATGCACCTCCCCGCCACCCCCGCCGAAGAGGCCGTGGCCGCCGAATTGGCCGGATCCGCGCTGCCCGGCGCGCGCGCCGCCGCACTTCCCGGCGCGTACGCCGCCGCACTGCCCGGCGCGTACGCCGCCGCACTGCCCGGCGCGTACGCCGCCGCACTGCCCGGCGCGTACGCCGCCGCACTGCCCGGCGCGCGCGCCGCCGTGCTGACCCGGCTGTGGCGGGCGCTCGCCTGCGAACCGCTGCCCTGGATCGCGCACCGGAAGCCGGGCCCCGGCTCCCTCGCGCTGCGCCTCGCCTCGGGCGCGCTGCTGGAGGGCCCGGCGGCGGACCCGTACGCGACGGCGCCGTACGTCACCGAGCTGCTGCTCGACGGCCGCCCCCACCGGGGGGCCGCCGCCCTGGTGGCGGCCCTCGGGGTGCCGCACGGGGAGGAGTTCGCCGCCGAGCTCGACGACAGCACGGCCTCGCTCGCCCTGTCCCGGGCCGGGCAGCCGGCCGGGCCGGACCCCGCGCCCCGGACCACCTGGGAGTGGGAGCAGCGGATCGTCGACGGGCATCCGTACCACCCCAACTGCCGTTCCCGGCCGGGCTTCACGGTCGCCGAGCAGCTGGCGTACGCGCCCGAGCACCGGCCCCTGGTCACCCTCGGGCTGGCCTCCGTACGGGCCGAGGAGTGCCTGGTCGCCGGGGACTGGCCGGACGCCTGGCGGGAGGGCGGGCGGATCCTCCTGCCGGTCCATCCGTGGCAGGCCGAGCACGTCTTCAAGCAGGGGGGACCGGCGGGGCACGAGGTCCGGCCCGGTCCCGCCGCGCACCCGCTGATGGCCCTGCGCACCCTGTCCCCCGCCGACGGCGGGCCGCACGTCAAGACCGCGCTGAGCACCCGGCTCACCTCCTCCGTGCGGGACATCTCCGCCTACTCCGTCGAGACGGCCGCCGCGGTCTCCGCCTTCGCGCAGGGCCTGTCCGAGCGGCTCGACGGCCGCCTGCACATCACCCGCACCCTCGGCGCCGTCACCGCGCACACCCCGGACCTGGCCGCGGTGCTCCGCGAGCCCCCCGAGGCGTACGCGGACGTCGGCGCGGGCGAACGCGTGCTGCCCGTCGCCGCGCTGGCCCTCACCCCGTACGCGCGCTCCGCGCCCTGGCGGGCCGGTTTCGCCCGCCTCGCCCTGTCCGTGTGCCTGCGGGTGCTGGACCTCGGGGTGGCCCTGGAGGCGCACGGCCAGAACCTGCTGGTCGTCCTGGCCGCCGACGGCACCCCGCTGCGCCTGGTCTACCGCGATCTCGCCGACATCCGGATCAGCCCGGCCCGGCTGGCCCGCCACGGCCTGCCGGTGCCCCCGCTGACGGGTCGGCTGGTCACCGACGACGTGACCGCCCTGCGGCGCAAGCTCTTCGGGTCCCTGGTGGCCGGCGCGTTCGGCTCCACGGCCGGTTCGGCCGCCGCGCTCGCGGCGGACCTCGCGGCGGCGGCGCCCGGGCTCGCGGCCACGGCCGACACGGAGGCACTGCTGCGCGGAGCGCTGCCCACCAAGGCGCTGACCCTGATGCGGCTGAGCCCCGGGGTCCCGGGCGACCAGTGGGCCGAGCTGGACAATCCGCTGACGGGGGGCTGATCCCGGGGCGGGGTCCAGACCGGCACTCCAGCGCCGCGGCGTCCGGGTGTGGGCCGTTCGGGGGGCAACTCGGCCCCCGTGGGCCCGCCTTCGCCCCGAACGGGCACGGCGGTGGCAGGAAGGAGGGATGAGCCTCCACCGCCGCCAGGTCCTCGCGGCCGGCGCCGCCGGCGCACTCGCCTCCCTCGGCGCGGCGGGCCGGCGCGCTCGGGACCCGGACTTCGGCGCGCTGGCCCGCTCCCTCGACGGCCGGGTGGTGACGGCGGCCGACCCGGACTACGCCGAAGCCCGCAGGCTCTTCCAGCCCCGCTACGACACGGTTCGGCCGGGCGCGGTGGCCTACCCCGCGCACCCGGGCGACGTGGCCGCCTGCCTGGACTTCGCCCGGCGCTCGGCCGTCCCCGTGGTGCCGCGCGGCGGCGGACACGGCTACGCCGGCTGGTCCACCCGCGAGGGCGGGCTCGTGATCGACGCGGGGGCCATGGCGGAGGTCTCCGCCTCCGGAACCGACGTGCGGATCGGCGCGGGCGCCCGGCTCGGCGAGGTGAACGCCGCCCTCGCCGCCCGGGGCCTGGCCGTGCCGGCCGGGCTGTGCCCCTCCGTCGGCATCGCCGGGCTCACCCTCGGCGGCGGGCTGGGCCTGGCCTCCCGGTTCCACGGCGCCACCTGCGACCGGCTCACCGGGGCGACCGTCGTGACCCCCGACGGGACGGTCCGCGAGGTCGGCGCCGACGACGACCCGGCGCTGTTCTGGGCCCTGCGCGGCGGCGGGGGCGGCAACTTCGGCGTGGTCACCGGCTTCCGCTTCCTCGCCCATCCCGTCGGCGACTGCGCGTTCGCCGAGCTGCACTGGGCCCCGGCCGACTCGGCCGCCGTCCTGCGCGGCTGGCAGCGCTGGCTCGCGGCGCTCCCGGACCCGTTCTGGAGCCAGGTGGAGTTCACCGTCGACGGCGGCCCGGTCGGTGCACCGGCGCTGCGGGTGCTCTGCCTGGAGGGCGGGCGCGGTGAGCTGGAGCGGCAGCTGACCCGCCTGTCCGACCTGGCCGGGCGGCCGCCGCGGGACAGCTGGACCGTGGTGCGGAGCCACGGGGACACCGTCCGGGCCATGTCGGGCTGCCTCGACCTGGGCCCCGCCGAGTGCCGGCTCCCCGGCACCCTGCCCGGACACGACCCCCGGGGGCGCCTCGGCCGCGACTCCTACGCCGCCCGCTCGGACTTCTGGGCCCCCCGCGGGCTGACGGAGCCGGCCGTGGCGGCGGTGCTCGCGGCCGTGGGGCGCTACGCCGGGAGCGTGCCGCGCGGCGGTTTCGGAGTGGTCCAGTTCGACGGTGTGTGCGGCGGCGCCCTCAACCGGACCGCGCCCACCGCCACCGCCTTCGCGCACCGCTCCGCCGGCTTCCTCGCGCAGTACCTCGCCTACTGGCCGGCTCCGGCGACGGCGGCCGACATCGGCCGGCACCAGGGCTGGCTCGACTCGCTCTGGCAGGACCTGCGGCCCTGGGCGAGCGGGTCCGCGTACCAGAACTACGCCGACCCGAAGCTGGCCGGCTGGCGCGATGCCTACTACGGGCCGAATCTGGCCCGCCTCGAGGAGGTCCGGCGCGCCTACGACCCCGACCGGCTCTTCCGCTTCCCGCAGGCTGTGTAAGGAGACCGACGTGCGACGAGTGTTGACGGTGGCGGCCATGACGGCCGGCCTGCTGCTCCCCGGCGGGCCGCTGCCCGTCGCCGAGGCCGGGAACGCCCCGGCCCCGGCCCTGGCCCCTGCCCCGGCTCCGGCCGGCCGGTGGTCGGCCCGGGAGGCGGAGTCCTTCTGGACCCCCGACCGGATGGCGTCCGCCGTCCCGGTCACCCGCGGCGGCGCCCCGGCGGCGGGCGACGGGACCGGACAGGACTTCGACGGGATCCCGGTCGTCGGGCGGATGTTCGTCATGAAGGGCGGCGGCGCGTACTTCTGCACCGCGAGCGTGGTCGCCTCCCCCGGCCGCGACCTGGTGCTCAGCGCGGCGCACTGCCTGCTGGGGACCGACGCCCGGCAGGTGGCCTTCGTACCGCAGTACACGGCCGGGAACCCGCAGCCGTACGGGATGTTCCCCATTCTGCGCGACTCCGCAGGCCGCTCCAAGGTGTGGATCGATCCGCGCTACCGGCAGCTCGGCGCGGACCGGGGCGCCACCCTCGACGTGGCCTTCGCCCAGGTCGGCCCCGATGCCGACGGGTTCCCGGTGGAGGACGTCGTGGGCGGCAACCGGCTGGTCACCGGAGCCGCGTACGCGCACAAGAAGGTGTCGCTGATCGGCTATCCGGCCGCGGCGGCCCGGCCGCGGCTGTGCGTGAACCGGACGACGAAGTTCACCAGCGCCGATCCGGGGATCCCGGGATCGTTCCTGCGGATCGACTGCACCGGCTATCCGGGCGGGACCAGCGGCGGTCCGTTCCTGACCGGCTACGACGAGCGGACCGAGACGGGCGACGTGGTCGGGGTCATCGGCGGCTGGAAGACGGGCGGGGACACCCCCGACACCTCCTACAGCTCCTACTTCGGCCCCGAGATCAGGAAGTTGTACGAGACGGCTCTCGCCGGGGCGCGGGTGGCGTGAGCACCCGCACCCAGCGGGTGCGGCGCGGGTTGCCCACCGTGCGCGGGGTCTCCGGCAGCCCCTGCGCGGTCAGCGGCTCGGCGGGGGCGAGGCCGAGCTGGCGGCGCAGGTCGGCGAGGGCGGTGTGGACCGGCCCGAGGATGACCTCGGCGCGCGGGTGGGCGTGGGCCAGGGCGTGCGCGGCCGTCTCGATGGCCTCGGCGGCGTCCTCGGCGGCGCCGCGGCTCCAGCCGCCGGGCGCGGCGTGCCCCCAGGGCGCGATCGTGTCGTAGAGGTGGCAGGCGGCATCGGCCACGGCGTCGGCCCGTTCCCCGACGCCGGGCGCCGCGATGATCGGCAGCTCCATGCCCGGTCAACGAGCGGAGCCCGCCGGGGGAACGACGGTCCCCCGGCGGATCGGCGGCCGGGGTCTACCGCGGCACGGCCTGCAGCCACAGGGGGAGCAGCAGGAGGGACACCAGGGAGCTCTTGATCACGACGGCGGCGGAGAGGTCCACGCCCACGTCGTAGCGCTGGGCGAAGATGAAGGTGTTCTGCGGCGTCGGCATCGCGGCGATCAGCACGAGGTAGGTGAGCCAGTCGCCCCGGACCCCGAACAGCCCCCCGCACACCGCCCAGGCCAGCAGCGGGAAGAGCACGCATTTGAAGCCGATGAGCGCCAGTTCCTCGCGCGTGGTGCCCCGGAGGCCGAGGCCGATGCCGCCGAGGTGGAGGCCGAGGGCGAAGAGCGCCACCGGGGAGGCGCTGTCACCGACGAAGGCGGCCCCGTCCAGGACGGCTCCGGGCACGCGCACGGAGAGCAGGTTGAGCAGGATCCCGGCGTTGCAGGCGAGCACCAGCGGGGTGACCAGCGAGGAGCCGACGGCCCGGGCGAGGCGCTGTCCGGTGCTGCCGGCGCCCGGGCCGCCGCGGCCCAGTTCCATGATGGAGATGACCACGAGCGACAGGACGCACACCTGGAAGAGCAGGACCGGGAAGATCGGCGCCGCCGTCCCGAAGAAGGTGATGAAGACGGGGACCGCGAAGTAGGCGGTGTTGACCTGGACCCCGGCCATCACCCGCAGCGCCACGGCGCGCGGCTCCCGCAGTCCGGCCAGTGCCGTGGCGGCGGCGACGGCCGCGACCGCGAGGCCGGCGGCGGCCGCGTAGCCGCCGATGGCCCGCCAGTCGAAGAGGGCGCCGAGGTCAGCGGTGTAGATGTTGCCGAACAGGTAGCACGGGACGGCGAAGAGGAAGGCGTAGTCGGCGAAGGCCTTGGAGGCCTCGGCGGGCACCGCCTTGCGACGCGCGAGCAGCACCCCGGCACCGAAGGCCAGTACGACCGGTATCAGCTTCTCGAGTGCGGCTGCCCCGCCCATGTGTGCCCGCTCCCCCGCCGCTCCCGTGATCATCTCGGCCGGGCGCAGTCTATGCCGCCCGTGTCAGGGGCCCCGCGGAGCACCGCACGCGGGCTTGACCCTGACGTGCGGGTCAGGGTTTGGCGTCGGCGCACCCACCCGGTGGCCGCCCGCTCGTGCCGCCGGCCACGCCGTGCCGAGGAGCCCGATGAGGTGACCCGCTGGTCGGGCCCGCCGTCGGCGAGGTCCTCGCCGCGCCGGCCGACAGCCCGTTGCGTCCCGGCGAGCTCGTCTCGCACATGCTCGGCTGGCGGGAGTACGCCCTGGTGGCCGCGGCCGGCTGCACCCCGCTGGGCGACGCGCTGCCCGATCCCGTCGCGCACCTCGCCCAGGGGTCGGCCCCGTACGGCGCGCTGACCCGGCTCGCCGCGATCCGCCCCGGGGACAGCGTCCTGGTCACCGGTGCGGCCGGCGCGGTGGGCACGCTGGCGGGCCAGACGGCCCGGCTGCTGGGTGCGGGCCGGGTGATCGGCACCACCGGGTCCCCGGACAAGGCCGAACGACTCGTCGCCGAACTGGGCTACGACGCGGTCGTCCTGCGGGGCGCCGCGCGGCCGTTCGCGGAGCGGCTCGCCGGGGCCGCGCCCGGGGGGATCGACGTACTGCTGGACACGGTGGGCGGCGAGCAACTGGCCGCGGCCGTCGGCGCCGCCCGGCAGGGCGCGCGCTTCGCGCTCGTCGGCGCGCTCTCCGGGCAGCTGGCCGCGGGCCGGGCCGGGGGCAGCGCGCCGGTGGAGATCGACGCCTTCCGCCTGGTCGTCAAGGGCATCTCGCTGCGCGGGTACAGCGGAGCGGACCACCCGGACGTGGAGGAGGAGTGGACCGGGCGCTTCGGCGCCTGGCTGCGCGCCGGCGACATCCGGTTCCCGCACGTGCGGATCCCGGGCATCGATTCGGCTCCGCGGGCGTTGCAGGAGTTGGTCGAAGGACGGCACTTCGGTGCCGTTGTGGTGGAGTTGCGGGGGTAGGGCGGGGAGTGGCGCGGGATGCGGATCGGTGAAGCGGCGGCGGCAGCGGGGACCACGCCCAGGGCCCTGCGGTTCTACGAACAGCGCGGGCTGCTCGTCCCGCAGGGGCGCAGCCCCGCCGGCCAGCGGGAGTACGGGGCCGCGGACGTGGCCAGGATCCGGATCATCCGCGATCTGCTGGCCCACGGGTTCACCGTGGAGGATCTGCGCGGCGTCGCCGACCGGCTGCACCTGCTCGCGGCCGATCCGCCGCCGGCCTGTGGCTCCGGCGGGGTCGTCGGGCACCGGCTCGCCGTGCTCGACGCGCAGATCGAGCGGCTCACCCGGCTGCGCGAGGCCCTCGCCCGGCGGGCCGGAGCCGCCTCCTAGGCCGTCTACTGCTGTGACCGGAACGGGTCGCCGGGGGCGCATAGGCTGGACCGATCATGAGCGAACGATCCCGATCCCGATCCCGATCCGCGGCCGCCGCCAAAGCGGCCGTCGCCGCCGCCTCCGGCGCCGCCGCCCGGGCTCCGCGCGCGTTCGCGGTGGCGCTGCGCACGCCCGCGCGGGCCGCCGAGCCGCTGTTCGCGCAGGCGCCCAGGGCCTGGCAGCGGATGCTTCCGTACGCCGTGACCGCCGCGTGCGTGATGTCACTGCTGCCGGTGACGATCGTGGTGCTGACCAACGACTACAAGGCGGGCGGCGGCTGGGCCGGCGCCCTGGCCGTGGCCCAGACCGTGCCGCTGATGCTCGCCGTGACCCGGCCGCTGCCCGCGTGGGGCATGGTCCTGTTCGCGGACACCGTCGGGGCCGTCGTGCTGACCGGGGCCGACGAGGTGTCCGGGCACTCCTGGCCGTGGACGCCGATGGTGATCATCGGCTACCTGGTGCTGATGGCCTGTCTGGGGCTGCGCGAGTCCATCCGGACCCTGGTCGGGGTGTGGCTGGTGACCGGGGTGGTGGGGGCGCTGCTGAGCGCCTTCCACCCGGACGGGGCGACCAACACCGTCGCCCTGCTGTTCGTGCTGGCCGGTGTCGTGCTCGCGCTGACGGGAGCACTGCGCGGGCTCGGCGACGCCCGGCAGAAGATCGCGGAGCAGGAGAGCATCAGCGAGGCCGAGCGGGCCCGGCGCACCCTGCTGGAGGAACGGGCCCGGATCGCCCGCGAGTTGCACGACGTGGTCGCCCACCACATGTCGGTGATCACGGTGCAGGCCGACTCCGCGCCCTACCGGCTGCCCGGCATGGCGGAGCCGGTGCGGGAGGAGTTCGCCGCGATCGCGGCGAGCGCCCGCGAGTCGCTGGGCGAGATGCGGCGGCTGCTGACGGTGCTGCGCGGGGACGAGGCGGGCGGTGGCGACCGGGCCCCGCAGCCCGGGATCGGCCGGCTCCAGCAGCTGGTGGAGGCGACCGTACGGGCGGGGCAGCCGGTGGAGTTGGCGCTGGCCGCGGGGGCGGCGGAGGCGGCGTCCCCGGCCGTGGACCTGTCCGCGTACCGGATCGTGCAGGAAGCCCTCGCCAATGTGGTGCGGCACGCGCCGGGGGCGCCGACCCGGGTGTCGGTGACCTTCGACGCCGAAGAGGTCCTCGTGCTCGTGGTCAACGGCCCGGCGCGGGACGCGGTGGTGGCGCTGGAGACCTCGGGCACCGGGCACGGTCTGGTGGGGATGCGCGAGCGCGTACGGTTGACGGGCGGGACGCTGGACACCGGTCCGCTGCCCGACGGCGGCTTCCGGGTCGCCGCCCGCCTACCCCTGGACACCCCGGCAGAGGAACAGAGTTGACCATCCGCGTGATCATCGTCGACGACCAGGCCATGGTGCGGGCGGGGTTCGCCGCGCTGCTGTCGGCGCAGGCCGACATCGACGTGGTGGGCGAGGCGCCCGACGGGCGGGCCGGCGTCCAGGTCTCGCGCACCGTCCACCCCGACGTGGTCCTGATGGACGTCCGAATGCCGGAGATGGACGGGCTGAGCGCCGCCCGTGAACTCCTCGATCCGCCACCGGGCGTGGTGCACCGGCCGAAGGTGCTGATGCTGACCACCTTCGACATCGACGACTACGTGTACGAGGCCCTGCGCGCGGGGGCCTCCGGGTTCCTGCTGAAGGACGCCCCGCCGGCGGACCTGATCGCGGCGGTCCGGGTGGTCGCCTCGGGCGACGCGCTGCTCGCGCCGTCGGTGACCCGGCGGCTCATCGCGGACTTCGTCGAACGGCGGCCGGCGGCGCGGGGGAACCCGGCGCTGCGGCTGAACGGGCTGACCCCGCGTGAGACCGAGGTACTGGAGCTCATCGCGCGCGGGCTGTCGAACCAGGAGATCGCCGGGCACCTGGTGCTCGCCGAGCAGACGGTCAAGACCCACATCGGTCGGGTGCTGGGCAAGCTGGACCTGCGGGACCGGGCCCAGGCCGTGATCTTCGCCTACGAGGCGGGCCTGGTGCGGCCGGGCGACACGAAGGCCTGACCTCGGGTCCGGGCCTCGGGTCCGGGCCTCGGGTCCGGGCCTCGGGTCCGGGCCTCGGGTCCGGGCCTCGGGTCCGGGCCTCGGGTCCGGCCTCCGTTCCGGACTCCGTTCCGGACTCGGTCCGGCCTCCGCTCCGGCCTCCGTTCCGGCCTCGGCGGCCCGGCTCTCTCCTCCACCCCCTACCGGGGTATGACATCCGACTTGGCTCCACGGTCCGACGCCCCCGCGGGTACCTCCTTCCTACCTTCCTCCTCGTCACGAGGAGAGGAGAAGGGGCATGCGCCGCTTCGCAAGGACACTGACCACGGCCGCATTCGCGGCGGCCGTCGTCGCGGGGACCGCGGGATGGGCCTCCGCCGACGCCCAGACGGCCGTCACCGGGCCGCCGCCCGGCGCCGCCGCCTGGCGGGCCGACACCGTGTCCGGGCAGCCGCTGCCGGATCCGGCACGGGCGACGCCGCGCGAGGTCGCGCGGTTCTTCGCCGCGCTGGACGGCGTGCGGGCCCAAGGCCTCGTACGGTCCCACCCGCTGGTGGTGGGCAACCTGGACGGGGCCCCGCCGCCCCTCAGGTACGAGGCCAACCGGCTGGCCGTCCTGGCCTCGGGCCAGGCCCGCTTCGCCTCGCTCGCCGCGCCCGGCCGGCAGATCCTGGCCTTCGACCCGCGCGGTCGGGGCACGGTCGCCGAGGTGTTCGGGGACCTGGAGCGGGCCGCGCACATCTCGGTGGTCGTGCCGGGTTCGGACAACGACGCCACCACCTACGACCGCGGGCGGGCCGCGTACACCGGCCCGGCGGGCATGGCCCGCTCGCTGCGGGCCGCCACCTCGGACGCGGCCGCCGTCATCGCGTGGACCGGCTACTCCACGCCCGTCGGCGTGGGACTGGACACGGCGCAGGGCCGGCTGGCCGAGGCGGGCGCGGTCCGCCTCGCACGCTTCACCGACGGGCTCGACGCGGTCGGCGCACCCGACCCGGTGCTCTTCTGCCACAGCTACGGCTCGGTGGTCTGCGGACTGGCCGCCCGGCACACGGACGCCACCGACATCGTCGCGTTCGGATCTCCCGGAATGCGGGCCGACAGCGTCGCGGGGCTGCGCACCGGAGCCCGCGTATGGGCGGCGCGCGGACCCTCCGACTGGATCTCCGACGTGCCCAACGTGGAGTTCGCCGGGCTCGGCCACGGCGCCGACCCCACCTCGCCGGCCTTCGGCGCCCGCCGGGTCCCCGCCGCCGACGTGGCCGGACACACCGGCTACCTCACCCCCGGCACCCAGTCCCTGAAGGCCTTCGCCTCGATCGCGACGGGAGACACCCGATGAGCGCGCCGGGCACGGGCATCCTCGCCGCGGCACGGGCCGCCGCCGGTCGGATCGACGCCAAGACACCGGCCCACCGCGACCGGGCCGTCGACGGACTGCGGGCGCTGGCCCTGCTGGCCGTCCCCACCGGGCACTGGCTGCTCGGCGGGTTCACCCTCGACTCCGACGGGGCCCTGCACAACGCCAGTCCGCTCACCGCCTTCGGCGCCCTGGCCCCGGCGAGCTGGCTGCTGCAGATGCTCGGGATCTTCTTCCTCGTGGGGGGCTACGCCTCGGTGCTCTCCTTCCGGCGGCGCACCGCCACCACGGGGGCGTGGCTGAAGGGCCGGATCGCCCGGCTGGGGCGACCGGTCCTCGGGGTCACGGCGGTGTGGGCGCTGGCCGCGCCCGTGCTGTACGCGGCCGGGGTGCCCGAGGCCACGCTGCGGACCGGGGCCACGCTGGTGATCCAGCCGCTGTGGTTCGTCGGGGTGTACGTGGCGGTCACCGCGTTGACCCCCTTCTGCGTACGGGCCGCCCGCCGGCTCGGCGGCTGGGCGGCGGCTCCGCTGCTCGGCTCGGTCGCGGTGGTCGACTTCCTGCGCTACGGGCCCTTCGCGGACTCGGTGCCGGGCTGGCTGGCGCTGGTGAACATCCTCCCGGGCTGGCTGTTCGCCTACCAGCTGGGCGTGTCGTGGGGCGAGGGGCGGATCGGACGGCGCGGGGCGTGGCTGCTGCTGGCGGGCGGGGGCGTGCTGTTCGCGGTGCTGCTGGCGGTCTTCCACTACCCGGCGTCGATGGTCGGCGTGCCGGGCGAGGCCCGCACCAACTCGCATCCGCCGTCGCTGCTCGTCCTGGCGCTGGCCTCGGCCCAGTCGGGGGCGGCGATCCTGCTGCGGGACCGGCTGGGGCGGCTGCTGGCCCGGCCCGCGCTGTGGGCACCGGTGGTCGTGATCAACCTGTGCGCGATGACGATCCTGTGCTGGCACCAGACGGCGATGCTGGCGGCCGCCGTGCCGGGCTCCTTCGCGGGCGGGCTGGCGGGGCTGACGACGGCTCCGGACAGCCTGGGGTGGATCGCGGCCAGGCTGGCGTGGATGCCGGTCTTCGCGGCGCTGCTGGTGGGCATCGCCCGGTACGCGCGGCGGTTCGAGGAGCCGTGGACGAAGGCGACGGCGGTGCGCCGGACGGCGGCGGGCGTGCTGTCGGCGGGGTTCGCCGTCTTCGCGCTGGGGCTGGCGTAAGGGCCGGCGTAAGGGCTGCCGCCGGAGCTGCGGGCGCCGGGCGCGGTGCACCGCCACGAAACGAGAGCGCCGCTCCCCGGGGGGAGCGGCGCTCTCGCTGTCCGTCGTCAACCGCCCGCGGACCGCCGTCAGGCGATGGAGGCGGCGACGATCGCGGCCACCGCGATGTTGCAGGAGGCCGTCACCCACACCGCGGGGTGCGGCTCCGGGTCGACCACGATGACGCCGAGCTTGCCCGGGGTCACCAGGTCCAGCACCAGGAAGGCCACGCCCATCAGGACGAGGCCGAGGACGCCGAACGCCGCCGTGGAGAGCAGGCCCTTGCCGAAGTCGTCGTAGGTCGTCCAGATCGAGGTGAAGACGATGCCGCCGATGCCGAGCAGCGCGGAGGACAGCAGGACGGAGGCGTTGCGGTTGCGCTCCTCCCAGATCTGCTTCGGCAGTTTGCCGGGGGTCAGCACGTCCACGAGGACGATGCCGAGGATGAGCAGCACCAGACCCACGCCGCCGAATGCCGTGGTGCGGCCAAGTCCGTTGATGATGTCGCTCATTGGGAAGCCGTCTCCGGGTGGGTAGGAAGTACGTCGCGTGCCTGTCGGCGCGGTGGCCGAATCTATCGCACGGCATGGCACCGGACCATGGGGAGGTCAGGAAGTGGCGAAGCTCAGGACCGCGCTGCCCGCGGAGGCCGAGGCGCTGACGGGGCTGGTCATGCGCTCGAAGGCGCACTGGGGCTACGACGCCGGGTTCCTGGCCGCGTGCGCGCCCGAGCTGCGGATCGCGCCCGGCGACGAGGCGCGCCGCCGGATCGTGGTAGCCGAGGGCGGAGCCGGAGCCGACGGCCGCGGAGCGCCGGTGCTCGGGCTGGCCTCCCTGGACGGCGAGCCCCCGCTCGGGCGGCTCGGGCTGCTCTTCGTGGAGCCGGCCGCCATCGGCCGGGGCGTGGGGCGGCTGCTCTACCGGGACGTGCTGCGGCGCGCCGCCGGGCTCGGTTTCCGCCGGCTGCTCATCGACTCCGATCCGCACGCCGCCGGGTTCTACCGGGCCGTGGGCGCGGCGGAGGGGGCCGCGGCGGACGGGGTCCCGGCCGGCGGGGGCCCGGCCGGCGGCGGTACGGGCGGGCCCGGCGGGCTGGTGCGGTTCGAGGTGGCGCCCGCGCCGCCGGCCGGCTGGGCCCACGCCTGGACGGGCGGCGCGGCCGCCGTCCACGTGGGCAACGTCGCCGAGTACAACGCGCAGTTCGCCGACGCCTCCCTGGACCCCGGGCAGCGGGCCGCGCACCACTACGCCTGCCTGGCCGCCTTCTACAGTCCGCGGCCGGCGGCCCTGGTGCTGCCGCGCGCGGTGCCGGCGGGCTGGATCGCCCTGGTCGGGCGCCAACTGGGCTGGCCCGCCGGGGTGGAGGTGTACGACGGGCTCGCGGAGCGGGGCCCGGGCCTGTCGGACGCCGTACGGTCCCGGCCGGCGCTGACCGCACGGCTCACCGGGGCCGGGGGCGAGGCCGGGGCCGGGGCGCCGCTCGTACCGTGGGGCCTGACCGCGCCCTTCGCACGGCTGGCGGGGAAGCCCTGGCGGCCGGACGAGCTGCGGTACGAGTCGAAGTCGGCGGCGCACGGACTGTTCGGCCGGATCCTCGCGGAGGGCGGGCACCCCTCGATCACGCTGCCCGCCCAGTGGCGGGCGGACACCCGGCGGGCGGCTGTCCGGCTGCTGGCGGCCCGGGCCCGGGCGGGGAAGAGCACCGTTCTCAAATCGGAGCACGGCGTCGGGGGTTCGGGCACCACCGTGGTGGGCCCCGAGCGGGTCCGCGCGGCCGGCGGCGCACGGGCGGTGCTGCGGGCGCTGCCGCGCGGACCGCTGCTGGTGGAGGAGTACGTGTCGGGCCCGGCGGACCGGGCGGAGCCGCGGGACCTCACGTACGACGGGTTCGTCGACGCGCGGGGCCGGGTGCACGAGGTCGGCGGGGCGGTGATGGACGTGGCCGACGGCGGGTACCGCGGGGCGACGGTGGGGCCGGGGGTGGTGCCCGGATGGGCGCAGGAGCCGCTGCTGGCCTTCGGGAAGGCGGTGGGCCGGGAGCTGGCGGCCGCCGGTTACCGGGGCTGGTTCGACGTCGACTTCGTCGCCGACGGCGGGGGACGGCTCGCCCCGACCGAGACCAACCTGCGCCTGACCGGACCCTCCGTCGCCTTCATGGTGGCGGCCCGCCTCGACGAGCTGCGGGGTGCGGGGCACCTCGTGCGGATCGCCGACCGGGTGGAGCTGGGGGCCCGCCTGCCGGAGGCCGCGTTCGACGATCTGTGCGAGCACCTGGCCCGCCGGTGTGCCGCGATCGGGGCGGTGTTCGTGCCGGCCATCCCGACCGGCGCCTTCGAGCCGGCGCCCTGGATGGGCGCCCTGGTGGCGGCGACCGGCAGGGAGGCGCTGGACGCGGCCGACCGGCTGGTGCGGGCCGAAGCGCTGTCCGCCGGGGCGGTGTTCGAGCGGGCGCCCCTGTGACGCGGGGATTCGGTCCGCGGAGGGTCGGTCCGCGGGGGTTCGGTCGCGGGAACTCAGTTCGCGGGGGCCTGGTCCGCGGGGGCCTGGTCCATGTCGAAGGCGCTGAGCGGAGGGCGGGACGCGTAGAGCGCCACGATCCCGGCGGCGATCATCAGCGGGATGTTGAAGGCGTAGACGAGGGCCGCCTGTTGGGGCCAGTCCTGCTTGGCGGCGAGCCGGTAGAAGTTGTCTTGCGGCCACCAGGCGGCCAGCAGGTAGACGATCGCCAGGTGGGCGGCGGCGGTGACGCGGGGACCGCGGCGCCCGTGGCGGCGCATCCGGGAGCGGCCGGCGACCAGGAAGAGCAAGCCGGCGGCGAAGGCCCAGGACTCGAAGAGGTAGAGGAGGAAGAAGAGCGCCGCGTACGGGTTCGGGACGCCGGTGAGGTCCATGGACCCCGGCCAGAGCACCGAGGCCAAGGCCATGGCGAAGGCCCCCAGCACGAGCAGCGCGACCCCGCAGAAGAACGCGAACACGGCCGTCCCGCCGGCCGTGGACTGCGGCTGGTACTTGCTGCTGACGTAGGTCGACCCGCCCAGCGCCCGGATCGCGGGCAGGGGAAGGGCGGTCCGCTGCTCGCGGCCGGCCCGGTCCCGGGGAATCCGGTGCACCCGGAACACCGTGCGGGGCATCTCGGCGTCCGGGAGCCTTCCCGCCAGGTGCCGGCGGACCGCTCCGCCGTCGGGGAGTCCGGTGCCCGGGGGCCAGGTGTCGTCCTCCGCGCCCGGGGCGAGGTAGGCGGCGAGCACCGGCAGCGCGTTCTTGCCCTGCCCGGCACCCTCCACGCGGGCCAGGAGCACACCGCCGACCCCTTCGTGCGACCGGATCGCGGATTCGAGGGGGTGCGGGTCGAGGGTGCGGCCGTCGACGGTGATCCGGTCGCGGACGCGGCCTCGGAACTCCAGCAGCCCGTCGGGGCGCAGCGCCCCGAGGTCTCCGGTCGGGACGGCGTCACCGCCCTGCGTGCCGAGGTGGATCTCCCCGTCGCGCACGGTCGCGTGGCAGCCGGGGAAGGGCGTGCCGAGCAGCACGAGTTCCTCGGATCCGTCCAGCGGGCCCGCCAGCTGCGGGAGTTCGAACCAGGTTCCGGTGCCCGCCGTCTCGGTGAGCCCGTAGACGTTGAGCAGCCGGGCGCCGGAGCGCAGCCGGGCGAGCAGGGCGGACTGTTCGTCGAGGTAGAGGCGGTCGCCGGTGACCGTGACCATGCGCAGCGAGCGCAGGCCGTCGTCCGGGCGGTGCAGGGTGCGGGCGAGGCCCGCCTCCCGGTCGCGCACCAGGAGCTGGGCGGCGGTGCCCGGGTCGGTGTGCAGGACGCTGACCCGCTCGGTGTCGACCGCGCGGCGCAAGGACTCGGCCGTCCAACGCGGGCCCTCGGGCAGGACGAGGGCGGCGCCCTCGCACAGGGCCCGCGTCCATCCGGCGGCGAAGGCGGTGAGGTCCGGGGCGGCGGTGATCAGGTGCCGGTCCTCGGGAGTGAGCCCGGCCGCCCGGGCCCAGCCGTCGTGGGCGGCGAGGAGCCGGTCGTGGCCGAGGCGGACGGCCCGCCGGTCCGCGCCCGCGGTGAACAGGACGGCGGCGGTGTCGTCCCGCGGGACGCGATCCCGCACGGTGCGGGCCGGTCGATCGGCGGGCGCTCCGCCCGGCGCGGCGTCCTGCGGACCGAGGCGGATCACCCGCAGGTCGCCGACGCCGTCCAGGCGGGCCTGGTCCGCGGCGTCGGCGAGCAGCGCGAAGGGTGCGGCGGCCGCGAGTTGGAGCCGCCCGGAGCGGGGGTTCTCGACGTCGATGACGGTGTAGGCCGCGCCGGCCTTGAGGACGGCGAGGAGGGCGACGGGGAGTTCGGCCCGCCGGCCGGCGGCCACGGCGACGACGGCCCGGTCGGGCAGTCCGGAGTTCAGCAAGTCGTGCGCCAACCGGTCGGCCAGGGCGTCGAGTTGGCCGTAGGTGAGGCTGCCGGTGCCCGCGGCGACGGCCTGGGCGCCCGGGGTGTCGCGCGCCCAGCGCTCGAAGCGGGACAGGACGGTGTCGTCGGTGCGCCGGCCGGAGTGCGTGGAGGACTCTGATCCCTGCGTCATGGACCGATGATGTCACCGGGCACCGACAGGTACGAGGGCGCGGAAAATCCCCCGTACGAGCGGGAGTTGACCGCTGCGGAGAGTGAGCCGCACCCCATCCCTTGACCTCAAGCTTGGTTGAGGTCGTAGCGTTCCGCACATGGACATGGAAGTCACCGCTTGGACCTCGCTACACAGCGCGATCAACGCCCAGCAGGACCGCCGCCCGCTCTCGCGGGCCGGCCTGCGCCGGATCGCCGCCTTCGCCCGCCCGCACCGCCGCGGGCTGACGCTCTTCCTCCTGCTCAGCGTGGTGACCGCCCTGCTCGCGGTGGCCACCCCGGTGCTCGCCAGCCGGGTGGTCACCACGATCGTCGAGGACCGCGAAGGCGGTACGGTCACCCGCCTCGCCCTCCTCATCGCGCTGATCGCGGTCGCGGAGGCGGGCCTCGGGCTGCTCGTCCGCCGACTGTCGGCCACCCTCGGGGAGGGCCTGATCCTGGACCTGCGGACAGCCGTCTTCGACCACGTCCAGCGGATGCCGGTGGCGTTCTTCACCCGGACCCGCACCGGGGCGCTGGTCAGCCGGCTCAACAATGACGTGATCGGTGCGCAGCGGGCCTTCAGCAACACCCTCTCGGGGGTGGTGGCCAATACCGTGACCCTGCTGCTGACCCTGACCGTGATGCTGGGCATCTCCTGGCAGATCACCTTGCTGGCCCTCGTGCTCCTGCCTGTGTTCGTGCTGCCCGCCCGCCGGATGGGGGCGCGGATGGCGGGCATGCAGCGCGAGGCCTCGGCGCTGAACGCCTCGATGGGCACCCAGATGACGGAACGGTTCTCCGCGCCGGGCGCCACGCTGGTGAAGCTGTTCGGGCGGCCGGCCGACGAGTCGGCGGAGTTCGCGGCGCGGGCGGCCCGGGTGCGCGACATCGGCATCCGCACGGCGATGGCCCAGTCGGCCTTCATCACCGCCCTGACCCTGGTCTCCGCCCTGGCCCTGGCGCTCGTCTACGGACTCGGCGGCCACTACGCCCTGGCCGGCTCCCTGGACGCGGGCTCCGTCGTCGCCCTCGCCCTCCTGCTGACCAGGCTGTACGCGCCGCTGACCGCGCTCGCCGGGGCGCGGGTGGAGGTGATGAGCGCCATGGTCAGCTTCGAGCGGGTCTTCGAGATCCTCGACCTGAAGCCGCTGATCTCCCAGAAGCCGGACGCCCGCCGGGTGCCGGACGGGCCGGTGGCGGTGGAGTTCGACCGGGTCTCCTTCGGCTATCCCTCGGCCGACAAGGTCTCGCTCGCCTCCCTGGAGGAGGTCGCGACCCTCGACGCGCGGGGCGGCACGCAGGTGCTGCACGAGGTGTCCTTCCGGGCCGAGCCCGGCCAGATGATCGCCCTGGTCGGCTCGTCGGGCGCCGGCAAGTCGACCATCGCGCAGCTGCTGCCGCGGCTGTACGACACGGACGAGGGTGCGGTCCGCCTCGGCGGGATCGACGTACGGGACCTCACGGCCGACTCCATCCGCGACACGCTGGGCATGGTCACGCAGGACGGCCACCTCTTCCACGAGTCGGTACGGGCCAATCTGCTGCTGGCCCGCCCGGGGGCGGGAGAGGACGAGATCTGGGAGGCCCTGCGCCGGTCCCGCCTCGACGGGCTCGTGGCCTCGCTCCCGGACGGGCTCGACACGGTCGTCGGCGAGCGCGGCTACCGGCTGTCCGGCGGGGAGCGCCAGCGGCTCACCATCGCCCGGCTGCTGCTGGCCAGGCAGCGGGTGGTGATCCTGGACGAGGCCACGGCCCATCTGGACTCCACCTCGGAGGCGGCGGTCCAGGAAGCCCTCGGCGAGGCCCTGGCGGGCCGCACGGCCGTGGTGATCGCCCACCGGCTGTCGACGGTGCAGGCGGCGGACCTGATCCTGGTGGTGGAGGAGGGGCGGATCGTGGAACGCGGCACGCACGCCGCGCTGCTGGCGATGGGCGGACGGTACGAGGAGCTGTACCGCACCCAGTTCGCGTCGGACGCCCCGGAAGACGCTCAGGCGGACGCCCAGGAGGACGCCCAGGAGGACGCGCCGTCGGACACGTCGTCGGCGCAAGCCCTGCCGGGCGGCGCGGCGGCCGCGCACGGCGGATGATGGCCGGCAGGGCCTCACTGCCCGCCCCTCACCCCTCACCCCTCGTCCTCACCCTTGGGAGCAGGAACAGCCGATGGACATCAAACTGGAACTGGTCGCCGTCCCGGTCACCGACATCGACCGCGCCAAGGCCTTCTACGAGCGCGTCGGCTTCCACTCCGACCACGACGTCACGGTCAGCGAGGACATCCGCTTCGTCCAGCTGACCCCGCCCGGCTCGGCCTGCTCGATCGCCATCGGCAAGGGCCTCACCCGGATGACCCCCGGCTCGCTGGACAACATGCAGGTCGTGGTCGCGGACATCGAGGAGGCGTTCGCCGACCTCAAGGGCCGCGGCATCGAGGTGACGGAGATCCAGGACCTGCCCTGGGGTTCCTTCGTCTACTTCTCCGATCCGGACGGCAACGGCTGGGCGGTCCAGCAGACCACCCCCCGCACGGCCCCGGCGGGCTGAGTGGTACGGGCGGGCGCGACGGAGCCCGCCGGATTCGGACCGAAACGCCTCGGATGGGGTGATCGCCCCCGGACCCGTGGAGACTGTCCCCCGGGGAACACCCGAGGGACGACCGAATGGGAGTGAAGCCGTGAGCGCCGTCGCACTGCTGGGGACCGGGATCATGGGGTCGGGCATGGCCCGGAACCTGCTCAAGGCCGGACTCGAGGTCCGCGTGTGGAACCGGACCAGGGAGAAGGCGGCCGCGCTGGCCGCCGACGGTGCGACGGTCTGCGACAGCCCGGCCGAGGCGGTGGCCGGGGCCGAGGTGGTGATCACCATGCTGGCCGATGGCGCGGCGGTGGCCCGGGCCATGGCCGCGGCCGAGGAGGGGCTCACCGCCGGCCAGGTCTGGGCGCAGATGGGCACGGTCGGCGTGGCCTCGCTGGAGGAGCTGGCCGTCTTCGCCCAGGAGCGCGGGCTCGTCTTCGTCGACGCACCGGTGCAGGGCACCCGCGAGCCCGCCGAGGCCGGAACCCTGGTGGTACTGGTCTCCGGACCGGCCGACCCCCGGCTGGACCCGGTCTTCGCGGCCGTCGGCAGCAAGGTGCTGCCGGTCGGGGACGCGCCGGGTGCGGCGACCCGGCTGAAGCTGGCCACGGTCGGGTACGCGATCACGGTGACGGCGGCCGTGGGCGAGGCCCTGGCGCTGGCCGAGGGGCTCGGGGTGGACACGGAACTGTTCGCGCGGGTCGTGACGGGCGGGCCGATGGACAGCCCCTACCTCCAGGCCAAGATGCGGGCCGTGCTGGAGCGGGACTTCACTCCGAGCTTCACGGTGCGCGGCGCCGAGAAGGACACCGGGCTGATCGCCGATGCCGCCGGGGCGGCCGGGATCTCGGTGGACCTGGCGCTCGCCGCGCGGGCCCGTTTCCACCGTGCCGACGAACTGGGCCACGGCGCCGAGGACATGGCCGCCGGCTATTTCGCGAGCTTCCCCGACCAGCCCTGAGCCTGACCCGGGCCCCGGCCCGGCCCCGGCCCGGTCTCGCTGCCGCTGCCCGCTGCCCGCTGCCGCGGAAAACGGCTGTCGCCCCGCCGGAGCGCCCGGCTACGGTCCGGTCATGAACCGGACCCGCACGCGTGACCGCCGCCCGGCCCGGCCGCGGGCCGGGCGCCCGTCCTCCCCGCTCCCCCTGGGGCCGGCCGGGTCCTTGCCGGCCGAAGGGGCGGGGGTGGTGCTCGTCGGCTTCTTCTCCGGCAAGCGCAAGGACTTCGCCACGGTCATGGACGCGGCCGCCGCCGGGCTGGCCGCCCGGGGGATCCGGGTCCTGGGCCGCGCCGTCCAGCGCCGCGGCGTCTCGGACGGCGGCGTGCGCAAGATGTCCTGGCCGCTCTCCTCGCGGACCCTCATCCGCGGTGGGAAGGCCCGTGAGGTGACGGTGCTCCGGGAGGCCGTCGGAGCCGACGCGGTCGTCTTCGTCAATCCGCTGACGGACCACCAGCGCCGGGTCCTCGCGGAGCTCTTCGGCTGCCCCGCCGTCAGCCTCGCCGACGCTCCCGCCGAGTAGGCCGGCCCGGCTCCCACCCACACCGCCCGCGCTCAGTCCTCGTACGGCCGCGGGCGGGTGCGCAGCGTGTGGCCGTGCCGCAGGCCCTCCCGGAAGGCCGCCTCGTACGCCTGGTCGCCCAGTGCCCCGCGCGCGGTGCGCTCGAACTCCTCGCGTACGGAGGCCAGCTCGGGCGTACCGCGCTGCGGGTGGCCGACCGCCTGCCAGTAGGCGTGGCCCGTGCCGTACGCGCGCGCCGCGCCCGCCCCGTCGCCACCCGCGGCCCGGGCCGCCGCGAGCAGGTCGAGCCCGAGGGCGGTGCCGAAGCTGTCGCCCAGCTCCCGTTTGCCCTCCAGCATCGCGCGGGCGTGCACGGCGGACTCGGCGGGGCGGCTCTCGAACAGACAGATCAGGGCGAGCTGGTAGTCGGCGTAGGCCCGGGTCCAGTGCTCCCCGCGCTGGGCGCAGCCCGAACGCAAGTGCTCCGCCTCCTCGCGGGCGTCGCCGAGCAGGCCCATGCCGGTGAGTGCGAAGACCCGTACGAGGTGGCAGCGGAGCCGGGGCCCCGAGTCGAAGGGAGAACCGGGGAAGGCTTCCAGGGCGTTGTCCGAGACGATCCGGGCGGCCAGCGGCCGCCCGGCCAGCAGGTGGCTCAGGCCCAGCAGGTACGCGGCGTCGAGCGCCGGGCGCGCCCCGAGTCCGGTGGCGAGGGCCTCGCAGCCGACCGCGATCCGGTGGGCCTGGTCCTGCTCGCCCTGGAGCAGCAGGGTCACCCCGAGCGCCCACAGGGCGCGTGCGCGGACCGGCGCGGCCACGTCCTCCGGCCGTGCGGCGGCCAGGGCCCGCTCCAAGTAGCCGCGGGAAGCGTGCAGGTGGCCGCAGCAGGCCCAGTAGAAGCCGACCCGGGCCGCCAGGTCCAGGGCCAGGACCGGGGCGGTGGCCAGGCAGTGGTCGAGGGCCGCGCACAGGTCCCCGTACACCGCCGCGACGCGCCGGTATCCGAGCCTTTGGGCGGGTCCCAGCCAGTCCCGCTCGGCCGCGCGGACCAGGTCGGTGAAGTGGGCGGCGTGGGCGGTGCGCAGCGCCTCGCCTTCGCCGGCCTCTTCGCGCCACATGGCCCCGTACTCCCGGATCGTGTCCAGCATGCGGTACGAGCCGTCCGCGCACCGGCGCACGACGGATTTGGCGGCGAGGGCCTCCAGCAGCGGCGGGACCTGCGCCTGGGTGAGCGGGGCGGCCGAGCAGACGGCGCGGGCGGCCGCCGCGTCGAAGGATCCGCCGAAGACGGACAGCCGCAGCCACAGCAGCCGTTCGCGCGGTTCGCACCACTCGTGGCTCCAGCCGATGGCCGTGCGCAGCGCGCGGTGGCGGGGCGGCTGGAGGGGGGCGGCGGTGGACAGCCGTCCGATCCTGCGGGCGAGCCGGGCGGCGAGCTCCTCGACGGTGTGGTCCGTCAACTGCGCGGCGGCGAGTTCCAGCGCGAGGGGGACCCCCTCGAGGCGGGCGCAGACGGCCCGGGCGGCCGCGAGCCGGGCCTCCGTCCAGGGGGGCGCCTGCCCGGGGGCGGCCGCGGCGGCCCGCCGGGTGAAGAGCGCGAGGGCCTCCTCGGCCCCGCCGGGGTCGACTGCGTGCGGCAACGGGCCGATGTCCAGGACGTGTTCGCGCCCCAAGGCCAGCGACTGCCTGCTGGTGACGAGCACGACGAGGTGCGGGGCCGCGTCGAGCAGCTCGCGCACGAGGCCCCGTGCGGCCGTCACCAGGTGTTCGCAGCAGTCCAGTACGAGGAGCAGCCGGCGCTCGCCGATCCACTCCCGCACCGCCGCGTCCAGGGTGCGGGAGGTGTGGTCGGCCAGGTCGAGGGCGTCGGCGACAGTGGCGGCGAGCAGCCGCTCGTCGGGCAGCGGGGAGAGGTCGGCCCAGTGGACCCCGTCGGGGAACGGGCCCGCGGGGCCGGCGGCCTCCATGCGGTCGGCGGCGTGCCGGGCCAGGCGGCTCTTGCCGACTCCGCCCGGCCCGGTCAGCGTGACCAGCCGCCCGCCGCCGCCCGGCGGCGGGCCGTACCGCCCGCCGCCCCGCAACGCCCTGTCCAGGGCGGCCAGTTCACCGGCCCGCCCCACGAAGGAGGCGGACCCGTCGCGTTCGTACCCCTCGCCGTCTCCCAGCACCCGCCCAGTGTGGCGTACGCCCCGGAGCCACTCGACCTCCCCGCTGATGTCCCCGCCGGTGTCCCCGCCGGGCGCAGACGGCCTCGGCAACGCCCATTTCGAGACCACTGCCCTCGACCCGGCCCCGGGCGAGCGGCCGGTCCTGTATGTCGACGCCCCGCCGAAGCCCGCGAAGACGCCCCGGACGAGGGCCGCGGCCTGCTCCTCGGCCTCCCGCAGGACCGGGCTGCGGCTGATCTGCCCCCGGACGGTTAAACGTTGACGAACTGTCAGAGATGATCATGCCTGCGGATGTTTGGGTGGACGTCGGTACAGCTCGGCGTGTACATGGCGGTTGATTCCGGGCTATGGACGGCTCTTGACGGTACATGGGGGTTGTGCGAATCTCTCGACAGGTCTGGACCAATTGTCTTCATCGGGCGGGGGCCCGAGTCACCAGATGCCCCGGGGGATCCCGGGGCATCCGGCGGACCTGACCGCTTACGGCCGTCGGCCGGTCCCCGGGGGTGGGCCGGACGCCACGCGATGGCCGGAACCTACTCCGAACCCGGTTGCCGCAGCCTGCCGTTGGCGTCTGAAGCCACGACACGTGTGGTGGCCCGTGCCCATGCCGCGTCCGCACGTTCACCCGTGCTGCTCGTCCATCCTGCTCCGACGTCCTAAGTGAGCCGCCGATGTCCGAAGTCCCCTCCCTGCCCGACCGCATCCCGGCCTCGCCGGCCCAGCAGGGCGTCTGGCTGACCGATCGGCTGGGGCTGGCCCGCGAGGCGTTCCACATGCCGGTGCGGATCTCCTTCGACCGGATCGACGCGGCGGCGCTGGCCCGCGCGGTGACAGCTGTGACCGGGCGTCATCCGGCCCTCGCCGCCCGGCTTGTGGAGCGTGACGGCCAGGTCTGGCAGGAACCCGCGGCACAGCGGCCCGAACTGGTGCAGCTCGAAGCACCCGTGGACGAGGCTGACTTGGAGAAGCGACTGGAGGAGGAGGCCGCTCGTCCGTTCGCCCTGGAGACCGGCCCGCTCAGCCGCTTCACCCTGCACCGGCGCGCCGACGGCAGCGCCGAACTGCTCGTCACCGCCCACCACTCGGTCTTCGACGGCAACTCCAAGGACGTCCTGACCCGGGACCTCGCAGCCGCGTACGGCTGCTCGGCGCCCCTGCCCGCGACCACTGCACCCGCCGCATCGACCGCGCCGACCGATCCGACCGCGGAGCCGGGCACCGTACGGAGAGCCGCCGAGTGGTACGGGCCGCGCTGGGCCGCCGCCACCGACCCGGTACTGCCCGGCGCGCCGCGCACCCCGACCATCGCCGGGCCCGGTGAGGCGGTCGAGTGGCGCCTCGACGGCTCCGAGGCGGGCGAGTTGGCCGCCGCGGCCGCCCTCGGCGGCGTCACCGTCTTCGAGTTCCTGCTCTCGGCCCTGCACGGGCTGCTGCGCCGCTACGGCGGCGAAGCGGTGCCGGTGTCCGTCCCGCTCTCCACCCGGACCACCGAACTCACCGGGGAAATAGGGCTGTTCGTCAATGAGCTGCCCGTCCACGCGCCTGCGGCCGATGCGTCACAGACCTTCACCGCCTTCGCCGCCGCCGTCCGGGCCGAGCTGCGGGCCGGCTACCCGTACCGCGGCGTGCCCTTCGGGAGCGCCGTCGCCGGACTGGGCCCCCGCGTCGGCCTGACCGCGGTCTCCCTCGGCTACCGCCGGCGCGGCCCGGACCCGGACTTCGCCGACACCGGTGCCCGGATCGCCTGGGCCGTGCACAACCGCACCGCCCGCAACACCCTCCACCTCCAGATCGTCGAAGCCCCCGGTACCCCCGGCACCCCGGGCGGCGGCATCGACTTCAGCCTCCAGTACGATCCGGCCGTGCTCGCCCCGGAGGCCGCCCGCCGGATCGCCGGCCACTACAGCACCCTGCTCGCCGGCGCGGTCGCCGCGCCCGGCGCCCGGCTGGTGGACCTGCCGCTGATGGACGCCGCCGAACTCCGGGACGTCACCACCGCGCCGAACGACACCGACCGGCCCTACCCGGCCGACCGGACCGTGCTCGACCTGGTCCGCGCCCAGGCCGCCGCCACCCCCGAGGCGATCGCGGTCAGCGCCAACGGCCGCCACCTCAGCTACCGGGAACTACTGTCCCGTACAGACGAGTTGGCCGCAGCGCTGCGCGCCAACGGCGTCCGGCCCGGCGACCTGGTCGCCCTCCACCTGGACCGCACCGCCGACCTGCCCGCCGCGCTGCTCGGCGTACTCGCCACCGGCGCGGCGTACCTGCCGCTGGACCCCGGCTATCCGGCCGAGCGCCTCGCCCTCGTCCTGCGCGACTCCGGAGCCGCTCTGGTGCTCGCCGACCGCGAGCCTTCGCCCGCGGTCGCCGCCGCCGCGCCCTCGGTCCTACGGCTCCCGGCGCCGTCGGCGCAGGACCCGGCCGGGGCCTCCCCCGACACCGTCCCCGACTCCGCCCTCGACTCCGCCCCGGGTCCGGGCGATGTGGCGTACGTCCTCTACACCTCCGGCTCCACGGGCCGCCCCAAGGGCGTCGAGGTCGGCCACCGGGCGTTGGTCAACCTGCTCACCTCCTTCGCCGACCGGCTCGACTCCGGCCCCCAGCACGCCTGGCTCGGCTTGACCTCGCTCTCCTTCGACATCTCCGCGCTGGAGCTCTACCTGCCGCTGATCACCGGCGGCCGCCTGGTCCTGGCCCCGGACGGCCTCGCCGTCGACGGCCCCGGCCTGCTCGCACTGATCGGCGCCGAGGGCGTCACCCACGTCCAGGCCACCCCGTCCGGCTGGCGGGTGATGCTCACGGCAGGGACCGGCGCCGACGCGCTCACCGCCGTCACCGGACTGGCCGGCGGCGAGGCGCTACCACTGCCGCTCGCCCGCGAACTGCGCGCGCGCACCGCCCGGTTGTTCAATGTTTACGGGCCCACCGAGACCACCATCTGGTCCACCTGCGCCGAACTCCCCGCCGATCCCGAGCAGGTCAGGATCGGCCGCCCGATCGCCAACACCCAGACCTACGTCGTCGACGAGCAGCTGCGCCCCACCCCGCTCGGCATCCCCGGAGAGCTGCTGATCGGCGGGGACGGCGTCGCCCACGGCTACCTCGGCCGACCCGAACTCACCGCCGACCGCTTCGTGCAGAGCCCCTTCGGCCCGCCCGACGCCCGGCTCTACCGCACCGGGGACCGCGCCGTCCGGACGTCCGACGGCGAACTCGACTTCCTCGGCCGGATCGACGACCAGGTCAAGATCCGCGGCCACCGGATCGAACTCGGCGAGATCGAGTCCGCCCTGCTGGAGCACCCGGCCCTGGCCCAGGCAGCCGTTGCCGTCCGCACCGAGGAGGACGGCGAGCCCTTCCTGGCCGGCTACCTGGTCCCGGCCGCCGGCACCCGGCCGCCCGCCCCCGCCGACCTGCGCGACCACCTGACGCGCACGCTGCCGGCCGCGATGGTGCCGCAGCGCTGGCTCACCGTGGACCGCTTGCCGCTCACCCCGAACGGCAAGTTGGACCGGCGGGCCCTACCGGTACCGCCACGCGAGGCCCCGGCGCCACGGCCCGCCGATGCCGCCGATCCCCGCGATCCCGCCGATCCCGCCGATCCCGGCGACGAGACGACCGGAACGGTCCGCCGGATCTGGGCCGAGGTGCTGAACCTGCCCGATGTCGGCCCGGAGGACGACCTGTTCGACCTCGGCGGGCACTCGCTGACGGTGATCCAGATCGCCGCCCGGATCCGCGACGCGCTCGGTGTGGAAGTCGACTTCGACGTCTTCTTCGACGTCCCGACCCCGGCCGGCATCGCCGCCGCCGTCCGCGAGCGCCAGTAGGCCCCGCGCCCGGCACTCCGGGCGCAGGCCACCCGGCCGTGCCCCACACCGGGCACGGGCCGCTCTGCCGTGCCCGGCCCCCGCCGCGTCCGCACCCTCCGATCACCCCGCCGATCGCCCGAACAGGAACCCGATGACGGATACCCAGGACCTGCCCACCGACTGGTCCGCAGCCAAGCGCGCCCTGCTCAGCCAGCGGCTGCGCGGCACGGCGGCCCCCGCCCGGGTGGTGGACCCCCGCCCGGCGGACACCGCGCCGCCGCCCTCCAGCGGCCAGGAACGGCTCTGGTTCATGGACCAGTTCGCTCCCGGCTCCACGGCCTACACGCTGGCGCCGGCCCGCCGGCTCCGAGGCCCCTTCGACCGCGCCGCACTGGACGCCGCGCTGACCGACCTGGTGGCCCGGCACGAGAGCCTGCGGATGACCTTCCGCACCACCGAGGCCGGCACCGCCGAGGTCCGGGTCGCCGAGCCCGCGCTGTTCGCCGCCCAGCACCTGGACGCCAGCGCGGACCCGGACCCGGAGGCGCGCGCCGCCGCCGAACTCGGCGCGCTGATCGCCGAACCCTTCGACCTCCAGGCCGGCCCACTGCTGCGCGCCCTGGTGGTCCGGATCGCCGAGGACGACCACGTCCTCGCGCTGGTGATGCACCACATCATCTGCGACGGCTGGTCGATCGACCTCCTCAACCGGGAGCTCGACCTCCGCTACGCCCACCACGCCCATGGCGCCCCTGGTGAACTGCCGGCCCTCGCCGTCCAGTTCGGGGACTACGCGGCCTGGCAACGGGACCGCCTGGAGAACGGGCGGCTCGCCGCCTCGCGTGAGCACTGGCGCAGCGAACTCGACGGCGTCCCGGCCCTGGAGCTGCCCTCCGACCGGCCCCGCCCGCCGCTGTTCACCTTCGACGGGGCCGCGACCGAGTTCCACTGGAGCGCCGAACTCTCCCGCCAGGTCGGCGAGGTGGCACGAACCTACGGCGCCTCCACGTACATGGTGCTGATGGCCGCGTTCCAGGCCCTGCTGGGCCGGCACGCCGGTCAGCGCGACTTCGCCGTCGGCTCCGCCGTCGCCGGCCGTCTCCACCGTGAACTCGAAGGCGTCGTAGGCGCGTTCGTCAACATGCTGCCGATCCGCGCCCGGCTCTCCGCCGACCTCGACTTCGGCCGACTGATCAGCCGGGTCCGCGAGACCACGCTCGACGCGTACGCGCACCAGGAAGTGCCGTTCGAGCAGATGGTCAACGATCTCGCGGTGGAACGCGACGTCAGCCGCGCCGCCGTCTTCCAGACCACCTTCGCCTTCCAGAACTACGGCGACCGCGCCGCCACCCCCACCCCGGGCCTGGACTCCGAGGGCTTCGGCTACGAAGCCACCACCACCCACGCCGACCTCGCCCTCTACATGCGCGAGGAGCCGGACGGCGGCCTCTACGGCCTGCTCACCTACCGCACCGACCTCTTCGACGCCGGCACCGTCGAGCGCCTCGCCGAGCGGTTCGAGCTGCTGACCGCGGCCGCCGTCGCCGACCCCGCGCTGCCGGTCGACCGACTCCCGCTGCTCAGCGCGGCCGAGCGGACGGCCGTCCTGGGGACCTGGGCTGCCGGTCCCGCGCTACCGGAGGGCGGTCCCGCCACGCTCACCGAGGCGCTGGCCCGGACGGCGGCCCGGACGCCCGAGGCGCCGGCGCTGGTCTTCGAGGGCCGCACGCTGACCTACGGCGACCTCGACCGGCGCGCCAACGCCATGGCCCGGCGCCTGCGGGCGCTGGGCGTGGGTGCGGACGACCGGGTGGCCGTCTGCCTGGAGCAGTCCCCCGAGCTGGCGGTCGCCCTGGTCGCCGTCCTCAAGGCCGGCGGCGGCTACCTGCCGCTCGACCCCGAGCAGCCCCCCGCCCGGCTCGCCCACCTGGTCGCCGACGCCGGAGCCAAGGTCCTGATCACCGACAGCGTGCTGCGGCCGCGGTTCGGCGACCACCCGGCGGTCGACCTGCTGACCGGCGACGGCGGCGACGCGACGGAGTGGGACGGGGTGGAGTGGGACGGGGCGGAGTGGGACGGGGCTCCGCTGGAGGAGGTGTCCGGCGCCGACCACCTGGCGTACGTGATCTACACCTCGGGCTCCACCGGCACCCCCAAGGGCGTCGCGGTGCAGCACCGCCAGATCCTCAACTACCTCGCGGGCGCGGGCGAGCGGCTGCGGATCGAACCCGGGGCCTCCTTCGGGCTGCTCCAGTCGCTCGCCTTCGACTTCAGCATGACCATGCTCTACCTGGCGCTCACCACCGGCGGCCGGGTACACCTGCTGCCGCGCCGGATCGCGGGCGTGGAACTGGCCGCGGAGATCGAGCGGGCCGGCATCGACCACCTGAAGATGACGCCCTCCCACCTGGCCGCGCTGACCGCCGACGCACCGATCGAGCAGCTGCTGCCGCGCCGTACGCTCGTCCTCGGCGGCGAGGCCAGCACCTGGTCCTGGGCGGCGGGCATCGCCGCGCTGGGCCGGTGCGCCGTGTTCAACCACTACGGGCCGACCGAGGCGACGGTGGGGATCACCGTCCACGAGGTCACCGCCGACGGCCTGAACGCGCCGGGCAACACCCCGATCGGCACTCCGCTGGCCGGCGGGCGCTGCTACGTGCTGGACGAAGCCCGCAACCCCGTTCCGCCGGGCGTCACCGGCGAGTTGTACCTCGGCGGGGACCGGCTGGCCCGGGGCTACCTCGGGCGGCCGGACCTGACCGCCGAGCGGTTCCTGCCCGACCCGTACGCCGACCCGGCCGGCGCGGCGCCGTACGCCGGCCCGGCCGGCACCGACCGGGGCGCCCCGGGCTCCGGCGGCCCGCGGATGTACCGCACCGGCGACCTGGCGCGCTGGCGCACCGACGGGACCCTGGACTACCTCGGCCGCGGCGACGACCAGATCAAGGTCCGCGGCTACCGGGTCGAGCCCGGCGAGATCGAGGCCGCGCTGACCGCCCTGCCCGGCATCACCCAGGCGGTGGTCCTGGCCCGCGGCGAGGGCGTCAAGCAGAACCTCGTCGCCTACCTGGAGCGCCCCGCCGGCGGTGAACCGCCGGCCGCCGCCGAACTGCGCGCCGCCCTGGGCGAGGTCCTGCCGGACTACATGGTCCCGGCCCGCTACGTGGTGCTGGAGCGGCTGCCGCTGCTCGCCCACGGCAAGGTCGACCGCACGTCGCTGCCCGCGCCCGCGGACGGCCCGGCCGCCGGCGCCCACGTCGACCCCGAGGGCGAGACCGAGCAGGCGATCGCCGCCATGTGGGCGGACCTGCTGGACCTCCCCCGGGTCGGAGCGCTGGACGACTTCTTCGAGCTCGGGGGGCACTCCCTGCTCGCCACCCAGGTGGTGGCCCGGATGCGCCGGGCCTTCCCCGAACTGGCCACCCCCGTCGGCGTGATGGACCTCTTCAAGCACCCGACGGTCCGTCGGCTCGCCGAACTGGTGGCCACCCCCGAGGCCGACCGCGGCCCGCGCCGGCTGCTGCACCTGCTCACCCCCGAGCGCCGCAAGGCGGCCGCCACAGTGGTCTGCGCCCCCTACGGCGGCGGCAGCGCACTGATCTACAAGCCGCTCGCCGACGCCATGCCGGCGGACTGGGCCCTGCACTCCATCGCCGTCCCCGGCCACGAGCTGGGCGAGGAGGCGATGGACATCGACGAGGTCGCCCGGCTCTGTGCCGAGGAGATCGTCGCCAACGTCGCCGGACCGCTGGTGCTGTACGGGCACTGCGGGGTCGGCGTCCGGCTGACCGTGGAGATCGCCCGCCGGGTGGAGGCGGCCGGCCGGGAGATCGACGCCGTCCACCTCGGAGGCATCTTCCCGTTCGCCCGCCCGAAGGGCCGCGGCGCGGCGCTGGCCGAGCGCTTCGCCGAGCTGTCCGCCCGCCTGCGCAGCGACCAGGGCATGATCAACGCCCTGGCCGCGGCGGGCCTGGACGTGGACGAGGTCGACGAGGACCAGCTGCGGCTGATCGTGCACAACCGCCGGGTCGGCACCAAGGGCGCCGAGCGCTACTTCGGCGAGCTGTACGAGAGCGAGGGCGGCTCCATCACGGCGCCGGTGATCGCCGTCTGCGGCGACCGCGATCCGGCGACGGAGTTCTACCAGGAGCGGTTCCGCGAGTGGCACCGGATCACCGGGACCGCCGCCGTGGTGGTCCTGGACGAAGCCGGGCACTTCTACCTCAAGTACCGCGCCGAGGAGTTGGCCGGCATCGTGACCGGGGTGCACCGCTCGATCGCCGCCGGCGAGGAGGCGCGCCACGAACGCACCGCCGACGCCACCTGGTGGTTGGCCGGGCTGTCCCGCGACGCCGCCGAGACGGCGGAGCCGGACCCCGGGCCGGAACCCGTCTCGGACCCCGGGCGGCAGGAGGTGTCGGAGCGGTCCGGGACGCCGGGGAAGTCCCGCACGGCCCGCAAGGCCCGCGCGCGCGGCCCCGTCCGGCCGACCATGGGCCGCTTCCTGGCCATCGCCACCGGCCAGCAGCTCTCGATGATCGGCTCGGCGCTCACCGAGTTCGCCCTGCCCATCTGGATCTACCTGCAGACCGGCTCGCTGTTCCAACTCGGCATGCTCGCCGCCTTCGGCCTGGTGCCCGGCATCGTGGCCGCCCCGCTGGCCGGTGCCATCGTCGACCGCGGCGACCGCCGCCGGGTGATGCTGTGGGGCGACGTCGCGGCCGGCCTGACCCAGGCGGCCCTGCTGGTGCTCTACCTCAGCGACTCCCTGGAGATCTGGCACTGCTACGTGATGATCTCCCTGCTCTCCGCCGCGCTCGCCTTCCAGCGCGTCGCCTGGGGCTCGGCGGTGCCGCAGCTGGTGCCCAAGCGCTTCCTCGGCCGCGCCAACGGTGTGGTCCAAATGGCCCTCGGCCTCGCCCAGTTCCTCGTTCCGCTGATCGCCGTCGGCATCCTGCACGTGATCGGCCTCGGCGGCATCCTGGTCTTCGACGTCGTCAGCTACCTGATCGCCACCGGCGTCACCCTGGCCGTGCGCTTCCCCGACGTGATGGCCGCCACCCGCCGCGAGAGCGTCGCCGCCGAGATCCGGGCCGGCTTCCAACGGGCCCTCGGCAGCCGCCACTTCAGGGCCATGCTGTTCTGGTTCGCGGCACTGAACATCTTCCTCTCCCCGCTCTTCCTGCTCGTCACCCCGCTGGTGCTCTCCTTCTCCTCGACCGCCGCGGCCGGTTGGGTCTCCACCGCGGCCGGCCTGGGCGCCGTCCTCGGCGGCCTCACCCTGGTGGTCTGGGGAGGCCCGCGCCGGATGCGCCTGCGCGGCGTCCTGTTCGCCACCCTCGGCCTCGCCGCCGCCTGCGTCGTCACCGGCCTGCGGCCCTCGGTGACCGTGGTCGCCGTCGGCGCGTTCGGCATGACCTACGGGCTGGCGCTGCTCAACGGCATCTACGCCACGGTCATCCAGACCAAGGTGCCGATGCGCTTCCACGGCCGGGTGATCGCGGTGAACACCCTGGTCGCCTGGTCCACCCTGCCGATCGGCTTCGCCCTGGTCGCCCCGGCCGGCCCCGAACTGCTCCAGCCCCTGATGGACGAGGGCGGCGCACTGGCCTCCAGTATCGGCGCGCTGATCGGCACCGGCGACGGGCGCGGCATCGGCCTGCTCTACCTGGTGTTCGGCCTCGCCATGGCCGCACTGGTCCTGATCAGCCTCTGCATCCCCGTCCTTGCCCGCTTCGACCGGGAAGTCCCGGACGCCGAGTCCGACGACCTGATCGGCCTGGAGACCCTGCAGGCCCGCGCGAAAAGCGAGATGAACAGATGACCTCCCCGAGCCCGACCCCGAGCCCGACTCCGAGCCCGACCCCGAGCCCGACCCCGATCGCCCGCCATCCGCTGACCGACGAGCAGCGTCGCCTCTGGTTCCTCCAGCAACTGGGACCCCAGGACTCGGGCTTCAACATGTATCTGAACCGGCGCTGGAGCGGGCCGATCGACGCGCGGGCGCTGGGCGCGGCGCTCACCCGGCTCACCGAGCGGCACCAGGTGCTGCGCACCCGGTTCGCCCTGGACGGCGAGCAGCCCGTCCAACTCGTCGAGCCCGTACGGGACATCCAAGTCACCGTGGTCCGGATACCGGACGCCGCCGAGGAGTCCTTCACCGCGGCCTGCGCCCCCTTCGTCAACGCCCCCTTCGACCTGGGCGAGCGCCCACCGCTGCGGGCCGTCCTGGTCAGCGCCGGCGAGCACGAGCACGCCCTGAGCGTGGTGGTCCACCACATCGTCTCCGACGGCTGGTCGTTCACCGTGCTGTGGCGTGAACTCCTGGCGCTCTACCGCGAGGAGATCGGCGAGGGTCCGGCCGAACTGCCCGTACTGAAGCTCCAGTTCGGCGACTTCGCGCTCGCCGAGCGGACCAGGCTGGACGGCGGCGCGGCCGAGGAGGCGGTCCGGCTCTGGAGCGGACGGCTGGCCGGGGTCAGCGCCCTGCGGATGCCGCTGGACCACCCCAGGCCCGCCGAGCCCGCCCACCCGGCCGGCTTCGCCGACCTCGCCCTCGACCCCGGGCTCGTCGCCGGGCTCGACGCCCTGGCCCGCGAGCAGCGCTGCACCCCGTTCATGGTGCTGCTCGCCGCCTACCAGAGCGTGCTGGCCCGCTGGAGCGGCGACTACGACTTCGCCGTCGGCACCCCCCTGGCCGGCCGCAACGAGACCGCCCACGAGGCCCTGCTCGGCTACTTCTCCCGCACCGGGGTGATCCGTGCGGACCTCACCGGCGAGCCCGACTTCCGCACCGTGCTGCGCCGGGTGCGCTCCGCCACGATGGCCGCGCTGAGCCATCAGGACATCCCGGTCGAGCGGGTGGCCGCCGAACTGGGGCTGCCCGTGCTGCCCGGCGTCGGCCCGCTCTACCAGGCGGTGTTCGTCCACCAGAGCCAGTACGAGCTGGCCGGCGCCGACGAGCGGACCTCGCTGCCCGCGGGCGTCCGGACGGCGGACATGGACTCCGGTTTCGACCGGGCCAAGACCGATCTGCTGTTGGACAGTTGGCGCACCCCGAACGGCGGGATGACGCTCTCGTTCTGCTTCGACCGGGAGCTCTTCGAGCGCCCCACGGTCGAGGCTCTGGCGCGCCGGGTACGCGACCTGCTCGCCCGAGCCGTCGTGGACGTGGAGGTCCCGCTGCACGGTGACTGGCTGTTGGCCGTCGAGGAGCGCGCCGCGCTGCTCGCCCTCGGCGCCGGACCCGCCGTCACCGAGGCCCCCCGCCCGATCCTGCGCGGCTTCGCCGACCAGGTGGCCGCCCGCCCCGACGCACCCGCCCTGGAGTGCGCGGGGAGCGTCCGTACCTACGCCGAACTCGACCGCGCCTCGGATGAGTTGGCAGGTCGACTGGGCCCGGTGGCCGGCCGTGCGGTGGGCGTCCGGATCGAGCCGTCCTTCGAACTGGTCACCGCCCTGCTGGCGATCTGGAAGGCCGGCGCGGGCTACCTGCCGCTCGACCCCGCGCACCCGGCCGAGCGCCAGCGGCTGATGCTCGGCGAGGCGGACGCCGCCCTGCTGCTCACCGCGGGCGAGCATCCGGACCTGGGGGTCCCGGTGCTGGCCGTCGACGATCCGGACACCGGGCCCGGGCAGGCCGGGACCGAGCCGGCCGGAGCCGCGGGCATCGCGTCCGGGAGCACGGGGCACGCGGGGGCCGCGCTGCCCGGGACCGACCCGGGCGGCCTCGCGTACGTCCTCTACACCTCGGGCTCCACCGGCGCCCCCAAGGGCGTCGCCGTCGAGCACGCCGCTCTGGCCGAGCGCGTCCGGTGGATGGCAGGACCGGAGGGCTACCGGCTTCGGCCGGGCGACCGGATCGTCCAGTTCGCCTCCATCGGGTTCGACACCCACGCCGAGGAGATCTGGCCCGCCCTCACCGCGGGCGCCTGTGTCGTCCTGCTGCCCGGCGGCGGCCGGATGCTGCCCGACCTGCTGCGCGGCGAGGCCGGCCGGTCCGTCACCGTACTCGACCTGCCCACCGCGTACTGGGAGGAGCTGGTGTCGCTCGGAGACCAGGCCCCGTGGCCGCCGGCCCTGCGCCTGGTGGTCCTCGGCGGTTCCGAGGCGCGCGCCGTCACCCTCGCCCGGTGGCGGGAGCGGCACGGCGACACCGTCCGGCTGGTCAACACCTACGGCCCGACCGAGGCCACCGTCATCGTCACCGCGGGCGACCTCGGTGGCGGTGACGCTGGCGAACTCCGTGGCGGCCTCGGTGGCGGCCTCGGTGGCGGGCCCGCCGCCGAGCGGCGCCCGCCGCTCGGCCGTCCGCTGCCGGGGGTGCGGCTCTACGTCTTGGACGAGCGCGGCAGCCTGCTGCCCGCCGGCTCCGAGGGCGAGCTGTACATCGGCGGCGAAGGCCTCGCGCGCGGCTACCTGGCCCGGCCCGAGCTGACCGCGGAGGCCTTCCTCCCGGATCCGTTCGCCGACGCCCCGGACGGCCGGATGTACCGCACCGGCGACCGCGCCCGGTGGCGCACCGACGGGCAGTTGGAGTTCCTCGGCCGCGCCGACGGCCAGGTGAAGATCCGCGGATACCGGATCGAGCCCGCCGAGATCGAGGCCGCCCTCACCGCCCACCCGGCCGTCGGCCGGGTGGCCGTCCTGGTCCGCGACGGCCGCCGGCTGATCGCCTACGCCGTCCCGCGCCCGGCCGCACCGCGGGCGGGCGAACTGCGCGAGTACCTGGCGCTGCGCCTGCCGTCCTTCATGGTGCCGGACGCCGTGGTCCTGCTCGACACCCTCCCGCTCACCGCCAACGGCAAGCTCGATGCCGCGGCCCTGCCCGACCCGGACCCGGCGGGTGCCGCCGCCGGGTACCTGGCGCCCCGCACCGATGCCGAGGCCCTGGTGGTCGACCTCTGGCAGGAGGTGCTCGGCGTACCGAAGGTCGGCGTACTGGACGACTTCCTCGCCCTCGGCGGGGACTCGCTCCTGGTCACCAGGGTCGCCGCCCGCATCCGGGCGGGCGTCGGCCTCGACGTGTCGATCCGCGACGTCTTCGAGAGCCCCACCCCGGCAGCCCTGGCGGCCCGGATCGAGGCACTGCTGATCGCGGAGATCGACGCCCTCAGCGAGGAGGAGGCCGCCGACCGGCTGGACTGACTCCGCCCGCCCGCCCTACCCACCTCCCACCGAATCCCACCGAATCGCACCGGAGAACACCATCGACACCACCATGCCGCCCGCCGCGACGACCGTCCCGGAGCTCCTCGACGCGCGGGCCACCGAACACCCGGACCACGTGGCGCTGCAGGTCGTCGGCGGCGGTGAACTCAGCTACCGCCGGTGGCGCGAGGAGGCGCTGCGCGCTGCCGTCGGGCTGGCCGCCGCCGGGGTCGAGCCGGGCGACCGGGTGGTGCTGCGGTTCTCCAACGCGCGCTGGGAGCGGTACGCCGTCGCCTTCCTCGCCGTCCAGTACGCGGGCGGGGTGCCCGTACCGGTCCGCGAGGACCTGTCCGAGACCGATGTCGCCGCCCTGGCCGTGCTGGCCGAAGCCGGCACGGTCCTGCGGGACGGTGAACTCCGCACCGTCCAGGGCCTGGTGGACCTGTGCCTGGACGCCCTGCTGGCGGCGCACCCCGAGCCGCCGGCCGGCCCGCCGCACCGGGTCGGCCCGGCCGACCCGGCCCAGGTGATCGGCACCTCGGGCACCACCGGCGCGCCCAAGGGCGTGCTCGCCGCGCACGGAAACCTGACCGCCGGCCTGGCCGCCCACCCCCGCCGCCGCGCCTACGCGCACTCGCGGCACGCCCTGCACGCCTTCCCGATCGGGACCAACGCGGGCCAGGTGATGCTGCTGGGCGCACTGACCGCCGCGCCCACCACGCTCAGCCTGCCGCGCTTCGACGCGGACCAGTTCGGCATCGCGGTCGAGAAGTTCGGGATCGGCACCGCCTTCCTGGTGCCCTCGATGGCGATCGAACTGGTCAACGCGGGCACCGCCGGGCGGTACGACCTGAGCAGTCTGCGCCTGGTCAACTCATCCGCCGCCGCACTGCCCGTACCGGTGGCGGCCTCGCTGGCCGCGGCGCTGCCGGGCGCGACGCTGGTCAACACCTACACCTCCGCCGAGGCCTCGCCCGCGCAGATCTCCACCGTGGTCGACACCCGCCGCCCGGGCTCGCTGGGCCGCCCGGCGGACCCCCGTGACGTACGGATCCTCGACGCGGAGGGGCTCCCGCTGCCCGCCGGGCAGGTCGGCGAGGTCTGGTTGCGCCAGCCCGGACCGGCGCGCGGCTACCTGGGCGCCGCCGGGGAGAGCGCCCGGGTGTTCCGGGACGGCTGGGTGCGGATGGGCGATGTCGGACGCCTCGACGCGGACGGCCACCTGTACCTGGTCGACCGGGAGAGCGACGTCATCAAGAGCGGTGCGCTGAAGGTCTCCACGCTGCGGATCGAGGAGGCGCTGCACGAGCACCCCGCGGTCGCCGACGCCGCCGCGCTCGGCCTGCCGCACCCCGTGATGGGCGCCGTCCCGGTGGCGGTCGTGGTGGCCGGACCCGGCGGTCTGGATCTGGACGAGCTCCGGCTGTTCCTGAGCGCCCGGTTGAGCCGGCCCGAACTGCCGGTCCGGATCCTGCTCGCCGGCGACCTGCCCAGGAACCCGAGCGGCAAGGTGGTCAAGCACCGGCTCCGCCCGCTGTTCGACGCGCCCGCGGAGTCCGACGGTCCCGCGGTCGCCCCGGCCACGCCGACGGAACTGCGGTTGGCCGGACTCTGGCGGCGCCTGCTCGGCCGGCCGGTCACCGACGTGGCCGCCGAGTTCTTCGCGCTCGGCGGCGACTCCTTCCGGGCGGTCCAGCTCGCCACGGGCATCAGCGGCGAGTTCGGGGTCCGGGCGAGCACCGCCGTGGTCTTCGAACGGCCCTCGCTGCGCTCCCAGGCCGCTTGGGTCGACCACCCCGACCGGCGGCGGGCTGCCGCGGACGGAACGCCTGCCGCACCGGAGACGGTGACGCCCTACCTGACCGCGCTCCGCGCGCAGCCGCACGCCGTCGCACTCACCTCGCAGCAGGAGAACTTCTTCCGCTGGATGGCCGAGGCCCCCGGGCGGGACGCCGGCGCGGTGACGGCGCTGTTCCGGGTGGCCGACCGGCTGGAACCGGAGACCCTGGGCCTGGCGCTCACCGAGGTGGTCCGGCGCCATCCGGCGCTGCGGACCCGGTTCGAGGCGGCGGGAGAGGGGGTCGTACGGGCGGTGCTGGACGAGGAGCCCCGGGTGCGGATCACGCTGACCCGGGCCCCGGGGGCCACGGACGCGGAGGTGGACGCCCTGCTGCTGGCCGAACGCGACCGCCTCACCGACCTCGCCCGTGACCCGATGGCGCGCCTCCTGGTGGTCAGCCGGTCGGAGACCGACCACGTGGTGCTGGTCGCGGTGCACCACATGGTCTCCGACGGCTGGTCGGTCGGCGTGCTGCTGGCCGACCTCGGGGTGTTCTACTCCGCGCTGCGCCGGGGCCGGTCGGCCCCGCCGGCCCGCTCGGGCCCGGGCTACCAGGAGTTGGTGGACTGGGCGAACGCGCACTGGCCGGCCTCCCGGGCCCACTTCGGGACCGCGCTGGCCGGGGCGCCGGAGGCCGTCGAGCAGTTCGCCGGCCGCCGCACGGTGGACGAAGTACTCACCCAGGCCCACGAGTTCGAGGTGCCTCCAGCGCTGGCCGAAGCCCTGCGGGCCCGGGCGGCCGAGCTGGGCGCCACCCCCTTCCTGGCCGTCACGGCGGCCTGGACCGGACTGCTGGCGAGCCGCAGCGGCCGTCCCGACCTGGTGGTGATGACCCCGGTGCCCGGCCGACCGCGCCCGGACGCCGAGCGCACGGTGGGCTGCTTCGTCCAGTCGCTGCTGCTGCGGGTGGACGCGAGCGGGGGACCCGGTTTCGCCGAGCTGGTGGACCGGCTGCGGGCGGTCTACAGCGAGGCCCTGGACCACCAGCTGTACCCGTTCGCCGAGTTCAGCCCGTCCGTGCCGTTCGCGGCCTGGCTCCGCTACGAGGCGTGGGCCGCGCCCGCGCAACTGCCCGGCCTGGCCTGCGAGCCCTGGGAGCTGCCGCGCGGGAGCACCGTGCCCTGGCCACTGCCGGGCGGCGACCGCGGCGTGCCCGAGCTGACCGTGGTCGAACAGCCGGACGGCGCCCTGCGGTGCTGGCTGCAGTACAACGCGCTGGCCTTCGACCTTCCCGTCATCACCGAACTGGCCGAGGAGTTCACCGCCGCCCTGACCACAGCCTGCGGCTGACGGGGGACGTACTCGACCTCGGGCGAGCCGCCGCTCGCCCCGCGCTTTCGGCGCCTCCGGCGGGAGCTGCGGAGCAGGGGTGGCCGCGACGCCGTCACGCCCGGGGCGGCGCCTCCCCCAGTACGAGCGCGGCGGCGCCGGCCCACGTGACGCGGGCGGCGAGCCGGCCGCGCGCGGCGGCGATGCGGGTGAAGGCGGCTTCCC
Source organism: Streptomyces sp. ICC4 (assembly GCF_003287915.1). Taxonomy (NCBI): domain Bacteria; kingdom Bacillati; phylum Actinomycetota; class Actinomycetes; order Kitasatosporales; family Streptomycetaceae; genus Streptomyces; species Streptomyces sp. ICC4. Next base: position 3,820,471 of record NZ_CP030286.1, read on the forward strand.
GGTCGACCAAGCACTTCTCGATCCGTGCGGCCCACACCGCGGCGTCCTCGTCGTCCTTCCCGGTCATCGGAACGATCAGGTGGTCGGCGTCGTCGCCCAGGTGCTCGCGCAGCAGCTGGGCCAGTCCGCTGTTCGCGCTCACCAGAATCGGTACGCCGCGGATGATCGCCTCCCGGCCCACCAGCCCGAACCCCTCGGAGCGTGAGGGCATCACGACCACGCTCGCCCGCATCATGTCGGCCTCCAGACGGCCGGGCTCGCTCGAGTAGGCACGCACGACCACCGGGAGGCCCGGGTTGCCCGACCACGTGCGGATGGTGTCCTGCTGGACGTCGGCCGTCGTGCGCGGTGCGCCGCGCACGACGAGTTCGATCGGCTCGGCCGATGCCTTGGTGCGCAGGTCGTGCACCAAGCCGCAGGCACGAGCCGCCAGGTCGACTCCCTTGAGCCGGGCGTCGTCGGTCCGGCCGAGCAGCAGCACCTTGTGCGGACTGCCGGGAGGCGGGGTACGCACGGTCGGCAGGGTCGAACCCGGGAGGTCGAAGCCCGGGTCGAGCCTCAAGGGCTCCGGCGCTTCGGTGTCGCAGAGTTCGTTGCGGAACCGGGCGTGCAGACGGGGGCCCACCGCGACGACGCGGTGGGCGGAAGCGCCCAACCGGCGTTCGATCTCGGTGCGCTCCTCCGCTCGATCCGCCTTGTCCGTGGTGTCGTCGAGCTTGTGCCATTCGATCTCGTCCGGTGCCATGTGGACGAAGTGCAGCCGCCGGGCCCCCGGGAAGAAGTCCTCATGCAGGTGGGCTGCGGCCGGACCGGTGATGCGCGCGTGCCCGATGATCAGGTCGGGCTCCACCCCGGGCGGGAGTGCGGGGCGGCGGGTGAGCCTGCCGTACTCGGGCGCGCCCGGGGCACCCGGGTGACACAGGAGCGCGACGCCCTTCGTCGCCGCGTCGGCGACCTCGGAGTCCTCGGCGCCGAGGACGACGCAGAAGACCCTGGCGCCCGCGGCGGCGAGGGCCACGCAGAGATGGCGGTTGAGGGTGCTCAGGCCGCCGTGGGCGGAGAACCACTCCGTCGCGACGACCAGGACGTTCGGCTGGGCGGACAGGAGGTGCGAGGCAGCCTGATCGGCCGCCTCCGTGCGAGCGTCCGGGCCGGACGGAGCGGAGGGGCTCCTGTCTCCCGGCGGCCGGGCGGGGCCGATGGCCGCGCTGTCGGCGAGGGCACGGAGCAGTGGCTCCGGGGCGGCGTGGCGCAGGTAGCCGGCGTCTTGCAGCAGGTCGCCCAGTACGTGGCCGGCCGCCGCGTGCGTGGCCAGGTGCTCGTGGATGTACGGGTCCGCGGAGGCCCAGTCCCGCTCGCCGGACGCCAGGACGGGTACCCGTTCCGTGAGGGCCCTCACCATCCGGCGGTGCCGGACCTGGTCCTGCCCGGAACCTTGCAGGTGCTCGGCAAGCAACTGGTGGAAGAGCCTGTAGACCGTGCCGGTCGGGAGCGCGGTCTCGGTGACGAGGGCGCTTCCCCGTGCGAGAAACCTGCGCAGATCGTCGTCCGTGTACCGCTCGTGCGTGAGCGCTTCCGCCATCGCGGGCCACAGCGTCATCGGCAGGCCCGGACCCTGGGCGTAGGAGAGGGGCAGCAGGAGGCGTACGACCCGCGACCGGTCGGGGCCGAAGCGGTCGAGGCAGCTCTCGAACCACCCCGGGGCGTCACGGAAGGGATCCGGCAGGTGCTGGGCCGGTGACAGCTCCGGTGGTCCGGAGTCCGCCGGGCCCGCTGCATGGACAAGGGCGTGTGCCGCCAGCTGCGCGGCGAGGAATGAGGGTCCTGCCTCGCGGGCGATGGCCTCGGCGGCGGTCGCGGCACGGGCCGGGGCCTCGCGGTACACCCGGCGACGGCCGGCGCTCTGTCGGGTCCGGTCGTCGACCAGGAGGTGGTACGCGTACGCCCGGAGGCCTTCCTCGTCCCGGAACTCCGGCGCGTCGAGGTCGATGACGTCGACGGGCGCACCGAGCTCGGCCAGTTGAGCCCGGCGGGTACCGATGATCAGCCGGACCGCCGGCAGGGAGGTCAGCGGCCGCACCAAGTCGGCGACGACCCGGCGGTACTCGTCCGGTTCGAACTCGTCCAAGGCGTCGAGCAAGACCACGACGGGATCGGTCCGCGCACCCAGCGCCCTGAGGACGCCTTCCCGGTCGGTGGTCGGCAGGTCGAGCACCGCCGACAAGTCGGCGGTGACGGTTTCGGCCGTGCTGCCGCGGCCCTGCAGCGGGATGACGGTCAGGTCCGGGGGCGGCAGCGCCTCGGGGGCGGTGCTCAGGCGGGCGGGACTGTCCGGGTCGGTGAGCGCCAGCACCCGGCCGAGCACTGCGCTCTTGCCGGAACCCGGACTTCCGGTGACCACCAGGGCCCTGCGCCCGGAGTGGGGCGACCGTAGCCATTGGGCGACCCGGGTCAACGCCTCGGTGCGTCCGAAGAAGAAGTCCCCCGGTTCCGCGGCATGCGCGACACCCCTGCTCCGCGGCTCGAAGTGGTCTTGCTGCGCCTGCCGGATCCTGACGACGCTCGCCACGTCGAGCGCGTCGCGCGGAAGCCCGGGCACGAAGGCGGGATTGGGGAAGAACGGATCCGCTCCGCCTGCCCCGGGGCCCACCAGGCCCGCCCGCTGGGGCACCTCGTGCTCGGCGAAGTACCGGTTGACCCGTTCCGTCACCTCGCGCACATCGAGAAAGCGCTGCCGCGGACCGGCCGACGGCCTGGCGAAGACGTCCTCCAACGCGTCCACCAGGACTCCGCCGTATGCGGGTTTGGCGCCCCGGGCAGAGGTCAGCACCCAGCTCGCTGTTCCTTGACGCCCGGCACGTCCCAACTCGGCGCTCCACTGCGCCACGTCGTTCACCACGGCGCCTGCGTGGCAGGTGTCGATGAGGGTGAGCGAGTGCCCCGCCAGACTGTCCGCCACCAAGCCGACGAGGTCGGCTCCGGCGAGACCCGAGTGCCGCCGGTCCGGCTCGTCGTCGGATCCGAGCAGGTAGTGCCGGCCCTCGCGCAGGACGCCGTGCCCGCTGAAGTAGGCGACCACCACGTCGTCCGGTCCCAGCATGGCCTCGCCGGCCCATTCGCTGATACCGCGCCGCAGAACCGCCGACGTGGGATCGGCCGAGATCTCCGCCAGCACCCGCTCGTATCCCATCGAGGCCAGCCGGTCGGCCAGCCGCTGGGCGTCCTCCACGGCTCCGGGCAGGTCGGGAAGATCCGATGCGTAGTTCGAGACGCCCACCACGAGCGCGTAACGGCGTCCCGAACCGACACCGACATTCCCCGTGTCGACATCGCCCACGGCCGCCCCCTCTCCCCGTCTCAACCTCGTACGCGCACCCGTTCCCCGCGCATCGACACTAGATCAGCACGCCGGCCGTCCGCCGGAGTTCGTCACGTTCACGTTGACAGAGTTCCCCTCACCGAAATCGGCGACGACTTCGGCCGACCTGCCTACGTGCTGGACGAGAGCGAGGTGCGCGGGGCGCTGCCGGACGTACCGCGCAGCCTGTTGATGGTCGCGGTCGTGAACGCTCCCGGCTCCATCCGCCGGGGGTGGAGTCCTGGCGGATGGAGCCGACGAGGATGCCAATCGCTCCAGGAACCCCTCAACTCGGCCGGCTGCCTGGCACCCTGGACTTCATGGACGCTGACGACCTGACTCCTGTCCACCTCGACGGTGTGGTGAACGGTTTGGCGGCGAACCCCGCATTGCCCGCTTCCATGGTCCGGCGCCTGTTCGCCTGGCAGGGGGATCGCGGGAGAGTGGCAGGGCGTCCAGACCTCACCGAGGACCTGATCGCCGAGATCATCGCGATCGACGACCACTGGCTCCTGCATAGCCTGGCGCTCAACGACCGGCTACCGGACCGGTTCCGCATCCTTCTGGCCGGCCATCGGGACAAATCGGTGCGGTCCGCACTCGTCATCCGCTCCGCCACCGCGCCGAGGGAGATGCTGGAGCGACTCATCGACGACCCCGATCCGCAGGTCCGCACGTACCTGGCCAACAGCCGTGGCACGCCGCCCGACCTCCGGGCCCGCCTCGTCTCCGACTCCGACCCCGCGATCCGCGCCGCGCTGGCGACGCACTGGCCACAAGCGCCGGAAGCGGTCCGCCGGATCCTGCTGACCGATCCCGAGCCGAAGGTCCGCGCCGCGGCCTGTTCGACCTACTTCGCGGACTGGCCTCATCCGATACCGCCGTCGGACCTGCTGCCGGCGCTGTTGGCGGACCCCGCGACCCGGGTGGGCGCGGTGATGCACGCCGCGCTCGGCGCGGACACCCTCCGGCAGCTCGCCGAGGATCCGAACAGCAAGGTACGTGCCGAACTCGCCGGGCATCCCGACTTGCCCCGGTCGGTGCTCGAGGCCCTTGCCGTCGATCCGGCGCTGAACGTCCGGGTGAACATCTTCGGCCGCCCCGATACGCCGGAGGACGTGCGCGCGCAGATCTGCGCCTCGGTGCACGAGCTGTCGCGTTCGATGGCCAGGCCGGGCCCTGACGCCGACGCCGAAGCGGTCCGGCAGTGGCATCGAGACGGCATGGCCGAAGAGGATCTGCGGAGGCTGGACCTGCCCTGGGTCACGGCCGATCCGCTTCCGCACATCGACTCGCCCTATGTCAGCTTCCGAGTCTCAGCGGCCGGCAGCGAGACCCTCCCCGTCCACGCGGTGGCTCAACTGCTCGACGACGAGGAGGAGACCGTCCGCCTCACCATGGCAAGCACGTCCCCCCATCTGGTCGATCCCGAGACCGCCGAGAGGATCGAGCGCGCCTACCGTTGGCGGGACAAGCACACGTTCTGGTGGGACAAGGCCGAGGTTCTCTCGTTCCCCGCAGAAACCCTGCGCCGCTTCGCCACTGACGCTCAACCCCGGCTCCGTTCCTTCGCACCCCGGGACCCCGACCTTCCCCCAGGCCTGGCCGAGAAGCTGGCCTCCGACCCCGAACCCCGGGTCCGCCACGCGGTCGCGCCCCACCGCAACCTCCCGCTCCCCTCTCTGCTGCGGTTGCTCACCGACTCCACGGCGGACGTCGCGGAAGCCGCTGCCGCCTCGCCGTTCCTTCCCGTCAAGCACATGGAGGGGCTGCTGACGAGGGCGGGCCTGTAGCACCGTTCGCTCGACAGGCCCGCGGGTCGACTTCGGCCGTCAGGTCGCGACACCCACCCAGTTACGGGATATCTGCCGATTTGGGGCTATATTCCACTTCGTCGGAGGGGTGCGGCCTCATGGCCGATGCCCATGCGCGAACGGGGCCGGGATGCGGGACGAGGAAGAAGGCGAAGCACCGGGCCCTCCGCTGCGCGAGCCGTCCCTGCTCGACTCGATCGTGCCCCTGGTGGTGCTGGCCGTACTGGTCGCCGGGTCCCTGGCCCTCTTCGGGCTCGACGCGCTGGACGGGCCGATCCAGGTGGCCCTGGTGCTGTGTGCGATGGCTGCGGCGCTGGTGGCGATGAAGAACGGCCACCCGTGGAGTGCGGTGCAGCAGGCGGGCCAGCGCGCCCTTTCGTCGATCACCAGCGCGGTGTTCATCCTCCTGGCGGTGGGCGCCCTGATCGGGGTGTGGAACCTTTCCGGGACCATCCCGACCTTGGTGTACTACGGCATCCAGGTGCTCTCACCGAGTTGGTACTACGCGGCCACGGCCGTCATCTGCGGCGTCATCGCCATGAGCATCGGGAGTTCCTGGACGACCGCGGGCACGATCGGTGTGGGATTGGTCGGGGTCGCGGACATGATCGGCGTGTCCACGGCGATCACAGCCGGTGCGGTGATCTCGGGCGCGTACCTCGGAGACAAGCTCTCCCCCCTGTCGGAGACGACGGTGCTGACCGCCCAGATGGTGAAGGTCGACGTCCACGAGCACATCAAACGCCAGGCGTGGACGTCACTGCCCGCGTTCGTCATCGCCTTCGCGGTCTTCCTGGTGATCGGCCTGGTCAAGGGTGCCGACGTGGTCAACCCGGTCGGAGAGGACATCGAGCTCGCCCGCCTCGGCGACATCTACCACATCACTCCCTTGAACCTTCTCCCTCTCGCCCTCCTGGCCTTCCTGTCGGTCAGGAAGGTGCCGGCCTCGCTCGCCCTCATCGGCGCGGCCCTCTTCGCGGGCGTGCTCGGCGCGTTCCTGCAGCCCTCCGTGATGCGGGACTTCGTCGCCGGGTCCGGAAACGTCGTGTTCGAGTCGCTGAAGGGCATCTGGCTCGCCATGGCGAACGGATTCTCCATCCAGTCCGGCATCCCGCTGATCGACCAGCTGCTCTCACGTGGCGGCATGGACAGCATGCTCCTCACCCTCTGGCTGATCATCGGTGCGGTCACCTTCGGTGCCGTGCTGGAGGAGTTCGGCCTCATCGCCCGGCTCGTGAACCCACTGATCCGCTCGGCGAAGAGCACCGGCCGACTGTTCCTCACCGTGTTCGCCTGCGCCTTCGGCCTGAACGTCGTCGCCGGTGACCAGTACATCGCCCTCGTTCTGCCCTCGCGGGTGTTCCGTCTGGAGTTCGAGAAGCGCGGGCTCGCACCGACGAACCTGTCCCGTCTCTGCGCCGACAGCGGCACGGTCACCTCCGCGCTCGTCCCGTGGAACTCCTGCGGCGCGTTCATGGGAGCGGTGCTCGGCGTCCCCACCCTGACTTACGCCCCGTTCGCCATCTTCAACTACGCCAGCCCGGCCCTGAGCGTCCTCTACGGCATCACCGGGTTCAAGATCGAGAAAATCGCACCGCCCGAGGCCGGGTCGGTGACCGGCTCCGAGGGCGGGTCCGGGTCCGGGGCCTCCATCGGCCCGTAGCCGACAGCCCGCGGCAGCCCCCACCACCGAGAGTCGTAGACGAAGGAAGCCATGAGCAACGCCGAGACCAACGACGCGGCGGCGACCACCGCGGGCAAGCCGGCCGTCAAGTTGACGCTGCTGACACTGACCGCGATGGTGGTCGGCTCGATGGTCGGCGCCGGGGTGTTCTCCCTACCGCGCCGCTTCGCCCAGGAGACGGGGGTTGCGGGCGCCCTGATCGCCTGGGCGATCGCCGGTACGGGCATGCTGATGCTCGCGTTCGTGTTCCAGACCCTCGCGGTGCGCAGGCCCGACCTCGACGCGGGCGTGTACGCCTACGCCAAGGCCGGATTCGGGGAGTACCTCGGGTTCTTCTCCGCCTTCGGCTACTGGGCGAGCGCGTGCGTCGGCAACGTCACCTACTGGGTGCTCATCATGTCGACGATCGGCGCGATCTGGCCCGCGCTCGGCGACGGGGACACCCTGCTCGCCGTCATCCTCTCCTCGGTCGGCTTGTGGGCGTTCTTCCTGCTGATCCGCCGCGGAGTCAAAGAGGCGGCCGCGATCAACAAGATCGTGACCGTGGCGAAGGTCGTGCCCATCCTCGTCTTCGTCGCCCTCGCGCTGTTCTGCCTCGACACGGACGTCTTCGCAGCCAACTGGGGCGGCGCCGACTACGCCGGCTCACTGTTCAACCAGGTCCGCGGGACGATGCTGGCCACCGTCTTCGTCTTCCTCGGTGTCGAGGGGGCGAGCGTCTACTCCCGGCACGCCAAGCGGCGCGAGGACGTCGGGCGCGCCACCGTCCTGGGATTCCTCAGCGTCTTCGCCGTCTTCGCCTCGGTCACCATCGTGTCCTACGGGATCATGCCGATGGCCGAGATCGCCGAGCTGCGCCAGCCCTCCATGGCCGGTGTCCTGGAGCACGCGGTCGGCACCTGGGGCAAGGTCTTCGTCAGCGTCGGCCTGATCGTCTCCGTCCTCGGCGCCTATCTGGCCTGGACGCTCATGGCCGCGGAAGTGCTCTTCGTCGCCGCGAAGGACAAGGACATGCCCCGGTTCCTGGGGCGGGCCACCTCCGAGGACGTGCCGGTTCCCGCACTGCTGATGACCACGTCCCTGAGCCAGGTCGTCCTGGTCGTCACGATGTTCTCCGCGGACGCGTTCAACTTCGCGCTCGACCTGACCAGCGCGCTGAGCCTGATCCCCTTCCTGCTCGCCGCGGCCTTCGCCGTGAAGGTCGCCCTCGGGCCGGGCCGCGAGGAGACCGTCGGGCGGAGCACGCGCGGGGAACTGGTGATCGCGGTGGTCGCCACGCTGTACACGGCGTTCCTGCTCTTCGCCGCCGGGCTCAAGTTGGTCCTGGTCTCCTTCATCCTCTACGCCCCGGCGACGTTCCTGTTCGTCAAGGCGCGGCGGGAGCAGAACCGGCGTCTGTTCTCCCCCGGCGAGGCCGTCATCTGTGCCGTCTCCATCGCCGGCGCTCTTGTGGGAGTGCTCGCTCTGGCCGTGGGCTGGATCGAGCTGTGATCCGCACCTGAACCCGGTCCCCGATCGGGTTGCCTGATCCCCGGTCAGGTTGCCTGATCCCCGGTCAGGTTGCCTGATCCCCGGTCCATCCAACGAAAGGCGCAACGCGTTGAGCACCGACAGCACCCCCCGACCCGCCTTCGGCGTCCACTCCGAGGTCGGCAGGCTCCGCAAGGTCCTGGTCTGCGCACCCGGGCTCGCGCACCGCCGTTTGACCCCCACCAATGCGGACGACCTGCTCTTCGACGACGTCATGTGGGTGGAGAACGCCCAGCGCGATCACGCGGACTTCGTCAACAAGCTCACCCAGCGCGGAGTCGAGGTCGTCGAGCTGCACGGCCTGCTCGCCGAGACCATGGCCCTTGCCGAGGCCAGGACCTGGCTCCTCGACCGGAAGATCACCGCCAACGAGGTCGGCCTCGGCCTCCTCGACGACACCAGGGCCTTCTTGGAGACCCTCACCCCGCGCGAGCTGGCCGACTTCCTGATCGGTGGGCTGTCGACCGCCGACCTGCCGGACGACTTCCGGTCCGGCTACGTGGCGCTCGCGCGCGAGGCGACCGGTGCGCGGGAGTACCTGATGCCGCCCCTCCCCAACACCCTCTACACCCGCGACACCACCTGCTGGCTCTACGGCGGCGTCACGTTGAACCCGCTGTACTGGCCCGCCCGGCACGACGAAACCCTCCTGATGAAGGCGATCTACACCTTCCACCCCGACTTCAAGGCCTCCACCGTATGGTGGGGCGATCCCGAACAGAACTGGGGACAGGCCACGTTCGAGGGCGGCGACATCATGCCGGTCGGCAACGGCGTCGTGCTGATGGGCATGAGCGAACGCACCTCCCGCCAGGCCATCACTCAAGTCGCCGCCTCCCTGTTCAAGAACGGCGCCGCCCAGCACGTCATCGTCGCGGGCATGCCCAAGCTGCGCGCCGCCATGCACCTCGACACCGTCTTCACGTTCGCCGACCGCGACATCGTCACCCTCTATCCCAAGATCATGGACGCGGTGCACACCTTCTCCCTGCGCCCCAGCGACAAACCCGTGGGCGTAGAGATCACGGACGAGGGATCGAGCCCGTTCGTCGACGTCGTGGCCAAGGGCCTCGGGCTCCCCCGGCTGACGGTCATCGAGACCGGCGGGGACGTGTACGCCTCCGAGCGCCAGCAGTGGGACAGCGGCAACAACGCGGTCGCCCTGGAGCCCGGCGTGGTCTTCACGTACGACCGCAACACGCAGACGAACACGCTGCTGCGCAAGGCCGGTGTCGAGGTCATCACCATCGTCGGTGCCGAACTCGGGCGCGGGCGCGGTGGCGGACACTGCATGACCTGCCCGCTCATCCGCGACGCCGTCTCCTTCTGACGGGCCGGGCACCGTCGCACCGTCGCGGCGCAGCCCGTCGGATCCGCCCGACCGCAGGTCCCACGTGAGCGGACGCGACGGGAAGGCCGGGTCCGGGTGGGTCAGGCAGTCGGGCGCGCGTCCGCTTCTCGGTGCATACCCGTGCACAGGGCCCAGATGATGAAGATGTTGACGGCGATGAGCACAAGGGCCCACAAGGGGTAGTACGGCAGCCACAGGAAGTTGGCGATCGCGCCCAGCCCGGCGATGGAGACACCGAAGAAGCGCGCCCACAGGGCTCCGCTGATGACGGCGCAGCCGGCGAAGACGAGGACCAGACCCAGGATGAGGTGTACCCAGCCCCAGCCCGCGAGGCTGAACTCGAACACGTAGTGCCGCGTCGCGAGGAACAGGCCGTCCTTGGCGATGGCCGCGATCCCTTCGAAGATCGCCATCGCTCCACCGAAGATCATCAAGGCTGCCGCGAAGACGGTGGTCCCGGATGTGGGCGCATGCCAGGGACTCGGGGGTGCGCTGCCTGCTCGGGGTCCGCCGGCGTCACTGGCCATTTCGATCTCCCTGGGTTGCAGAGCCGGCCTGGTATCCCCGGACCGGCTGGATCCCCTGTTTCAGCGTGCCACGGCGCCCCTCCATCGGCATTCCGGCCCATGACGTCTCCGCGCACGGCGGTGGTGGGATGCTGAAGCCCCCACGAAGACTTAGCGTGCGTTGAGGTCCTGTCGCCACACCGGGAGGCGTTCGTGTCGGAGCTGATGGTGATCGGATACGAGGACCCCGAGACGGCCCGGCGGGCCTACGCCACCGTGCAGGAGCTCCACCGGGATCACGTCGTCAGCGTGAGCGGGCTGGCGGTGGTGTCGGTGGATGTGCGGGGCGAGACCCACGTGGACACGCCGAGCCGTCTCATCGGTCCGTCGGCCGCGGCCGGGGCGGTGTGGGGCATCGTCTTCGGCGTGCTGTTCCTGCTGCCCGGCGTCGGGTTCGTTGCCGGCGCGGCGGTCGGCGGACTGCTGGGGAAGCTCGGCAAATCAGGTGTCGATGAGGAATTCCGCCGACGCGTTCAAGACCTCCTCAATCCTGGATCGGCGGCCGTGGCGATCATGGGAATGATCGTGTCGGAGGACAGGTTCTCCGAGGCCATGCGGCAGCACGGTGGCACGGTGTTGAAGACCTCGCTCGGCACTGCTGAGGAGAGTGAGCTGGCCGAGCAACTCGCCGGCTCTCAGTCATAGGTGCGATCTGCCGGGTCGCGGCAGGTGAGGACGGCATCGAGCATGAGGTGATGTCGACATCGAACGGCTGCCACGAGCTGGAGAAGGCGTCGGGCGGTGGCAATGCGGGGGCCGATGTCCCGCTGCAGAGCCGCAACGGCCGGCGTCCGCCATGGCGGCCCACTGGGCGCGGGCGGATGTGTCACGGCGCGGCGCACGATGGGGCGCCCCGCTTCCCGCCGACCGAAGCGAAGGCGGTGTCGCTCAAGGTGGCGACGCGGAGCTTGGCGCGCCGCAGCAGGCTGAAGGCCTTGGTTTCCCTGCCCCGCTCGGGGGGACTGCGGCACGTCACGCTTGTGCCCCCACCCCCCTCACCCATGCCTCCTCTGCCTGTCTCGTGGGCTCGGAGATGTGTATAAGCGCCATCGCCCCCGGTCATCCGGGGCGAGACCGTCCCCGCGAGCCCCGCGGGGACCGGCGGCTGGGCCACCTGGGGCGAAGCCCCGGCGGCCCCGCCCCCGCACCGCGGCCCGGCCAGGGCGAAGCGCCCCGTCGCCCTCCTCGCCGCCGTCGCCCTCGCCGCCGCGGTCATCGGCGGCGGCACGGCCGCCGCCGTCCAGCAGGTGCTCAACAAGACCAACGGCACCGGCACCGGCGTCAACGGCAGCACCATCTCGCAGTCGAACAGCGGCACCGTCTCCGGCGTCGCCGAGAACGTCAGCCCCTCCGTCGTCCGCATCGACACCCGCACCTCGTCCGGCCAGGGCACCGGCTCCGGCGTCGTGATCACCGCCGACGGCGAGATCGTCACCAACAACCACGTCGTCGACGGCGCCACCCAGATCCAGGTGACGATGAGCGACGGCAAGAAGTACAACGCGAAGATCGTCGGCACCGACCCGGACAAGGACCTCGCCCTCATCAAGCTCGAAGGCGCGAGCGGCCTGACCCCGGCCAAGCTCGGCGACTCCGACAAGCTCAAGGTCGGCGACGAGGTCGTCGCCATCGGCTCTCCCGACCGCCTCACCGGCACGGTCACCAGCGGCATCGTCTCCGCGCTGAACCGCGAGGTGAACGTCCCCAAGTCCGAGAAGCAGCAGTCCCCGCAGGGCGGTTACCCGTTCTCCTACGGCGGCCAGCAGTTCAACGGGGACACCGGTACGGACACCACCTCCTACAAGGCCATCCAGACCGACGCCTCCCTCAACCCCGGCAACTCCGGCGGCGCCCTCGTCAACATGAACGGCGAGATCGTGGGCATGCCCTCCGCGATCTACTCCCCCTCCAGCGACAGCGGCTCCGCCGGCAGCGTCGGCCTCGGCTTCGCCATCCCGGTCAACACCATCAAGGCCGACCTGCCCTCCCTGCGCAAGGGCGGCCCCGGCGGCACGGGCAACGGCACCGGCAACAGCGGCACCAGTGGCAACAGCGGCACCAATGGATTCGGGACCTCCTTCTAGCCCGCCCGTGCGAGCCTGGTAGGAGACCGACCACCACCCCTGGGGGACCTGAATGACCGCCGAAGGCGACCAGCAGCGCATCCTCGTCGTCGACGACGAACCGGCCGTGCGCGAGGCCCTGCGCCGCAGCCTGGCCTTCGAGGGGTACGGCACGCAGACCGCCGTCGACGGGCTCGACGCCCTCGACAAGGCGGCCTCGTACGCCCCGGACCTGATCATCCTCGACATCCAGATGCCCCGGATGGACGGTCTGACGGCGGCCCGCAGACTGCGCGCCTCCGGCAGCACCACGCCGGTCCTGATGCTGACCGCCCGCGACACCGTCGGCGACCGGGTCACCGGCCTCGACGCGGGCGCCGACGACTACCTGGTCAAGCCGTTCGAGCTGGACGAGCTCTTCGCCCGGGTCCGCGCGCTGCTGCGCCGCAGCTCCTACGCCGCCCCCGCCCCCGGGGACGGCGAGCTTGAGGACGCCCTCACCTTCGGCGACCTGCGCATGGACCTCGCCACCCGCGAGGTCACCCGCGCCGGCCGCCCGGTGGAGCTGACCCGTACCGAGTTCACCCTGCTGGAGATGTTCCTCGCGCACCCGCGCCAGGTCCTGACCCGCGAGCAGATCCTCAAGACCGTGTGGGGCTTCGACTTCGAGCCCAGCTCCAACTCCCTGGACGTCTACGTGATGTACCTGCGCCGCAAGACCGAGGCCGGCGGTGAGCCCCGCCTGGTCCACACCGTACGAGGGGTGGGCTACGTCCTGCGCGCGGGCGAGAGCGGCCCCGAATGAGCCCGGCCGCCAGATTCCGCGGGCTGCCCCTGCGCTCGCGCCTCGCCCTGCTGGTCACGGTCGCGGTGGCGGTCGCCGTCGCGGCCGTCGCCGGCGTGTCCTGGGTGATGGTCCGGGCGCAGCTGAGCGAGCAGCTGGACCGGTCCCTGATGTCCACGAACGCCGCCGTGGAGGTCAGCCGCGTCATCCGCGACAACCGCCCGTGCCCGGAGAAGGCGCCGACCAACCAGCCCGGCCAGACCACCCAGCCCGGCCAGGAGATCGCCGGGAACCTGAACGCGTCCGTGCAGATCGTGACGGCCGAGGGCATCCACTGCTGGGTGAGCGGTCCCGCGACCCTGCCGGTCACCGCGATCGACAAGGAGATCGCCGCGGGCACCCGCGACGCCACGCTCCACGACGTGACGACCGCCGACGGCGTCGAGATGCGCGTCTACACCCAGCCCGCACGGGTCACGGCCAACTCCCCGCTCTTCGGCATCTCGGTCGCCAAGCCGCTCGCCGACATCGACAAGCCCCTGTCCACCCTGGCCTGGGTCCTCGTCCTGGTCGCCGGCATCGGAGTCGTCGGCGCCGGCGCCGCCGGCCTGTGGGTGGCCCGTACGGGGCTGCGCCCGGTCGACGAACTGACCGGCGCCGTCGAGCACATCGCCCGCACCGAGGACCTGACGGTCCGCATCCCCGACGAGGGCGACGACGAGATCGCCCGGCTGTCGCGCTCCTTCAACTCGATGACCGCCGCCCTCGCCTCCTCCCAGGAGCGCCAGGCCCAGCTGATCGCGGACGCCGGGCACGAGCTGCGCACCCCGCTCACCTCGCTGCGCACCAACATCGAGCTGCTCGCGCGCAGCGAGCAGACCGGCCGGGCCATCCCGCCCGAGGACCGCAGGGAGCTGCTGGCCTCGGTCAAGGCGCAGATGACGGAACTGGCCTCGCTGATCGGCGACCTGCAGGAGCTGTCGCGGCCGGACGCGGCCGCGCCCGGCCCGCTGGGCGTGGTGGCCCTGCACGACATCGCGGGCGCGGCGCTGTCGCGGGCCCGGCTGCGCGGTCCCGAGCTGAAGTTCGTCTCCGACCTGGCGCCCTGGTACGTGCGCGGCGAGGCGGCCGCCCTGGAGCGCGCCGTCGTCAACGTCCTGGACAACGCGGTGAAGTTCAGCCCGCCGGGCGGCACGGTCGTCGTCTCGCTGCGGTCGGGCGAGCTGATCGTGCGCGACCACGGGCCGGGCATCCCGGCCGAGGACCTCCCGCACGTCTTCGAGCGGTTCTGGCGCTCCCCCTCGGCCCGCGCGCTGCCCGGCAGCGGCCTCGGCCTGTCCATCGTGGCCCGTACGGTGCTGCGCGCGGGCGGCACGGCCGAGCTGCGGGCGCCGGCCCGCGGCGGCCCGGGCACGGAGGCGGTGCTCCGCGTCCCGGGAGCCCCGACCCCGCCGCCCCCGCAGACCGAGCCGCGGACCCGGCCGCAGCCGTCAGTTGTGCCGGATCAGTGAGGCGACCAGGCCGGACCGGGTGTTGGGGAAGTCCATCGGGACGATCCCGAGCCCGGTGCGGCCGGCCAGCTCCGAGCCGTCGACGAAGGAGTGCACCTGCGGGTTCAGCCGGTCGGAGTTCCAGCGAGGCGGCAGGGCCGCGGCCGTGCTGGTGTAGTTCATGAAGAACTTCCCGGGCTGCGACACGGACCTGCGGAAGTGGTTCTCGATCTTGCCCCGTTTGGCGAAGGGCTCCGCCATGTAGTCGTCCTGGATGTCGAAGACGTTGCCGTCGCCGTAGCGCAGGCCGCCGGGCAGGCCGCCGTTGTCGGGGAGCAGCAGGACCTTCCCGCGGGCCTGTCCGAGGGTGGGCAGCGCGTCGGCGATCTTGAACAGCGGCCGCCAGCCCCGGTTGTCGAGGTAGTCGTCGAATACGGCCCGGAAGGTGGCGTTGCTGTCTTCCGAGTACTCCTGCTTGAGGCGCATCAGGACGGTCTCGGAGGGGTGCGCGGCGAGGAAGTTCCAGCAGGCGGCGAGAACGTCGCCGAACATCAGGTTCTGGTAGTACGCGCCGTGGTGGATGGCGAAGGATCCACCGGTCACCCGGCAGCGGACGTCGAGGAAGCGGATCCCGGAGTCGAGCTGCTCGGCGACGGAGGTGTTCTGGCAGGCGACATAGAGCCCGCCCCGGGTGGCGCCGGAGTCGTGGGTGCCGGGGATGGTCATCCGCTGGAGCGCGGTGGAGTCGCCGAGTCCGGACATCCAGTCCCGGGTCGACAGCGCCCGCGTGGACGCGGACGCCGGAGCGGCCCCCGCCCCCAGCGCCACGCCGGCCCCGACGGCCGCGGCCCCGGCGAGGAACCCGCGCCCCCCGCGCCCCGCGCCCCGACCCGGCCGCGCTTCCGTGCCCGTGTCCGCGTCCACGCCCGTACCCGCGTCCACGCCCGTACCCACGCCCATGCCCATGCCCGCCCCTTTGCCGACCCAGTGGTGGCGGGATTATGGCGCGCGGAGCCACGCATTACTACCCACGGGTAGATTTCAGCTTTCGAGCAACTCCGCCATCGCGCGCAGCCCTTGGGCGATCTCGTGCCCGTTCGGCGCATGCTCCGGGTCGGTCAGGACCTGCACCATGACCCCGGTCAGCAGCGCGATGTGCACCGACCCGAGGGCCCGTACGTCCTCCTCCGCGACCTCGTCCTGCGGCACCCCGCGCAGCTGCGCGGCCACCATGCGGCGGTTGTGGCGCTGCCCCTCGGCGATGATCGCGAGCAGCTCGGGCGAGGACTGCGCGTGGACGAAGGCCTCGACGGAGGCGGTCCACAGCCAGCCCGTCTCGCGGAAGTCCCGGATCTTGCGGTCCCAGGTGTCGGCGTAGCGCTCCCGGGCGGTGTCGCCCTGCCCCGCGAGCCTGCCGGAGCCGGCGGCCCACTCGTCCATGGCCGCGAACAGCGCCTGGTTGAGCAGCACCTCGCGGGACCCGAAGTGGTAGCCGATCGCGGCCATGCTCACCTTCGACGCCGTGGCGATGTCGCGCACGGTCGTGCGGAGGTACCCCGTCTCCTCCAGGCAGCGCCGGGCTCCGGCCAGCAGGTCCTCGCGATTTCCCATGCCGGGATCGTATCCGCGCCTCTGTCCGACCCCTCTTTTTGGGCAAGTGCCCTACACAACCGTATTGCGCGCTTGCCCAAATCCTGGCAGGCTGATGATCGACACACCGACCAGCACAACGACCAGCACACCGGGGAGAGCGACGCCATGCGCCACGAGCTGAAGATCGACGACCGCACCCTGTCCTACCTGGACTTCGGCGGAGCCGGCCGCCCCCTGCTCGCCCTCCACGGCGGCCTGTCCGAGGGCGCCCACTTCACCGCGCTGGCCGCCGCCCTCGGCGACGACTGGCGGGTCATCGCCCCCGACCAGCGCGGCCACGGAGACTCCGACCTGGCTTCCGAGTACAGCCGCGCGGGCTACGTCACCGACGCCGCGGCCCTGCTCGAACACCTGGACCCCGGCGGCCCGGTGCCCGTCCTCGGCTTCTCCCTCGGCGGGGTCAACGCCTACCACCTCGCCGCCGCCCGGCCCGATCTGGTCTCCGCCCTGGTCAACGTCGACGCCCCGGTGCGGAGCCCGCGCGAGGACGGCCCGTCCTTCTGGGACTTCCTGCACGGCCTGCCGTACACCGCGCCGACCCGCGAGGAGCTCATCACCGCCCTCGGCCCGTTCGGCGAGGGGGCCGGGCCGTTCCTGCGCCCGCTGCCAGGGGGGTCCCCCCGGACGGAGTCCGGGGGAGGCACCGGCTGGCGGCTGCCGTTCCACCCGCAGGCCACCCTGGCCACGGTGGCCGAGGGCGACGGCGACCGCTGGGACGTCTGGCTGGCGAGCGACTGCCCGGCGCTACTGATCCACGGCCTGCGCAGCGACGTGCTCCCGGCGGAGCAGGCCGAGGCGATGGTCTCCCGGCGTCCGGGAACCTCGTACGTCGGCCTCGACACCGAGCACTTCGTGCCCTTCCAGGACCCGGAGGGCTTCGCCGCGGCCGTCCGCGGCTTCCTCGCGGGCCTCTGACCGAGTTGCGGATTCCCGCCACCGGGCCGCGGTCATCTCACTACCCTCGGTGACAACCGAAACGAACGCCGCACGGTGTGCACTTGGGGGTGACCGCTCCATGGTCAACATCCGCAGTCTCGATCCCAGCGCCTCCCCGCTGGACTACTACGGCTCGGAACTGCGCCGCCTGCGGGAGGCCGCCGGGCTGAAACAGGGGCAGCTGGGGGACATCATCTTCTGCGCGGGCTCGCTCATCGGCCAGATCGAGACGGCGCGGAAGGTCCCGACCCGGGACTTCTCGGAACGCCTCGACGCGGCACTGAACACGGGCGGGTTGTTCTCCCGCCTGGTGGGACTGGTCCTGCGCAGTCAGCTGCCGACGTGGTTCCAGCCGTACGCCGAGATGGAGGCGAAGGCAGAGTACATCTCCACGTACCAGTGTCAGTTGGTGTACGGGCTTCTCCAGACGGAGGCGTACGCGCGGGCGGTCATCGGCGTCGAACAACCAGACACAGTCGATGCGCCGGTGGCTGCTCGAATCGACCGGCAGCGCATCCTGTCTCGCGGGACTCCTCCGGTGCTGTGGGTGGTGCTGGACGAGGCCGCCCTGCACCGTGAAATCGGTGGCCATGCGGTCATGCGGAACCAGCTCGCGCACCTGTTGGACCTCCGCGACCGGCAGTGGGTGAACATCCAGGTGCTGCCTTTCGCCGCTGGTCAGCACGCGGGAATGATGGGTTCATTCACCGTCCTGCGGTTCGAGAACGACCCGGACCTTCACTACAGCGAGAGCTACGACTCCGGGCATATGACCGCCAATCCTCAAGTAATCAGGGAGCGTTCCGTCGGATACGCTCGCCTCCAGGCCGAGGCCCTCTCCCCTGGGAAATCGGCCGCGCTGATCGCCCGCGTAATGGAGGAACGCTATGGACACCATCCAGAACCTGACGGGCGCGCGGTGGCGTAAGTCCTCGTACAGCGGCAGCAACGGCGGCGAATGCGTCGAGTGCGCCCCCCTCGGCACCGCCGCCTGGCGCAAGGCTTCGTACAGCGGCAGCAATGGCGGCGACTGCGTAGAGATCGCCGCCCAGCCCTGCCGGATCGCCGTCCGGGACTCCAAGAACCCCGGCGGGCCCGCCTTCACCGTCGGCCCGGCCGCCTTCACGGCGTTCGTGCGCGCGCTCTGAGACATGCCGAAGGGGGGTGGGCCGCCGTGGCCCACCCCCCTCACGCGTAAGCGCGTACGGACTACTTGACGACCGTGATCCGGTCCGCCGCCGGCACGGCCAGCGGCGCCGTGGCCGTGGAGTGCGCGGCCAGGTAGGCGTTGAAGACGTCCAGGTCGGACGCGCCCACCAGCTTGTTCTTGTGCTCCTTCAGGACGGTGAAGCCGTCACCGCCGCCCGCGAGGAACTCGTTCATCGCGACCCGGTAGGTCTTGGCGGGGTCGAGCGCCACGCCGTTCAGCTTCACCGAGTCCACGACGATGCGGTCGGCGCCCGCCTTCGTGGTGTCCAGGGTGTAGGTGAAGCCCTTGGAGACCTGCAGGATCTTCGGGTTCGGGCCGTTGACCGTGCCGCTGACCTGCTGCTGGAGCATGGTGACCAGCTGCGCGCCGGTCAGGTCGACCACGTTCATCATGTTGGTGAACGGCTGGACCGTGTACGACTCGCCGTAGGTCACGACACCGTCGCCCTCGGCGCCCGCCGCCTTGTAGGCGAGGTCGGCGCGGATGCCGCCCGGGTTCATGACGGCCAGCTGCGCGCCGCCCTTCGCCGCCGGGGCCAGGGCCTCCAACTGCGCGTCCGCGATCACGTCACCGAGCGGCTTCTCGAACTCCGCCGAGCCGCGGCCCGCGATGTCGCCGGCGATCCAGCCCATCGGGCGGTTCGCGATCGGCGCGGCCAGCGCGTTCCAGCGCTGGATGAGCTCGGTCAGGTCCGGGGCCTTGGGCACGTCACGGGTGACGACCTTCTGCACCGGCTTCGGCGGGGCGACCGGCGTCCGGACGATGTCCTTGGTCTTGCGGTCGTACGTGAGGGTGGTGTCCGTGAACAGCCGGCCGTAGGAGGCGGCCGAGGTGACCGTGCGCGGGTTGCCCGCCGGGTCGGGGATGTTGCACGCGTACGCCTGGTGCGTGTGGCCGGTGACCAGGGCGTCGACCTTCGGCGAGACGTTCTTCGCGATGTCGACGATGGCACCGGAGATGCCGGCGCCGGCGCCCGGGACGTCGCAGTCGTAGTTGTACGCGCCGCTCGCGGGCAGGCCGCCCTCGTGGACCAGCGCCACGATCGACTTCACGCCCTGCCTGTTCAGCTCGTTGGCGTACTTGTTGATCGTCTCGACCTCGTCGCCGAACGTGAGGCCCTTGACCCCGTCGGCGGTCACCACGTCCGGAGTGCCCTCCAGGGTGACGCCGATGAAGCCGATCTTCACGTCCCCCTTCTTCCAGATGAAGGTGGGGTTCATCATCGGACGCTTCGTCTTCTGGTCGACGACGTTCGCCGCGAGGTACTTGAAGTCCGCGCCCTCGAAGGTCTTGCCGTATTCGAAGCAGCCCTCGACCGGGTGGCAGCCGCCGTACTGCATGCGGCGCAGCTCGGTCTTGCCCTCGTCGAACTCGTGGTTGCCGACGCTGGAGACGTCCAGGTCGAGGCCGTTGAGCGCCTCGATGGTCGGCTCGTCGTGGAAGAGGCCGGACACCATCGGGCTGGCGCCGATCATGTCGCCGGCCGCCGCGGTGACGGAGTACGGGTGGCCCTTGCGGGCCTCGCGCAGGCCGGTCGCGAGGTACTCGACACCGCCCGCGGGTATGGCCTTGGTGGTGCCGTCGGCCTGACGCTCGGTCACGGTGCCCGAGGAGCCCTGCGGGGGCTCCAGCGTGCCGTGGAGGTCGTTGAACGACAGCATCTGCACATCGACGGTACGGCCGTGGTCGTGGCCGTGACCGCCACCACTCGCGGCTCCGGCCGGAAGGGCGGCGGCGACCATCGCACCGGCGGCCGTCGTGACGGCGAGGGCGGTGAGGGTCAACCGGCGGGCTCGGCGGTGCCGTTGTGGCGTCGCTGACATTTAGTCCCCTTTGTGGACAGCGATACATCTTGGGAGGTCTGCCGAAGCCTAGAGTCAACGCGCGTAGCGCGACAGGGGTACCGGGTATCGAGCTGGTTACACGCAGACGACGCGGCGCCCTCGCGACCGCGCACGCAGCGCCGCCGGGCGGCCCGCGGGCGGCCTTCGGGCGGGCCGGGGCGGCCGTACCCGGACAGGCTCCCGCCGTGGTCGTAGGCTCGCCCCATGACTGACGACGCAGCAGCCGCCCTGGAGCCGGGACGCCGGATCGAGACCCTCGACGAACTGACGGAGGAACAGGCCGACTCCGTCCTCACCCTGATCGGGGACGCGGCCCGCACCGACGGCACCACCGCCGTGTCCGAGCAGGGCCGCCTCCAGCTGCGCGGCGGCCCGCGCGAGGGGATCCGGCACTTCCTGCTCACCGAGAAGGGCCGGCTCGCCGGCTACGGACAGCTGGAGGACACCGACCCGGTGGAGGCCCCCGCCGCGGAACTCGTCGTACACCCCTCGATGCGCGGGCGCGGCCACGGCCGGGCGCTGGGCAGCGCCCTGCTGGCCGCCTCCGGCAAGCGGATCCGGGTGTGGGCGCACGGCGGCAAGTCCGCCGCCCGCCACCTCGCGCAGGTCCTCGGCCTGACCCTGTTCCGCGAACTGCGCCAGCTGCGCCGCCCGCTCGGCCCGGACGCGGCCCCGCTGCCCGAGCCGGCCCTGCCGGCCGGCGTGACGGTCCGCACCTTCGTCCCCGGCGCCGACGACGCGGCCTGGCTCGCCGTCAACGCGGCCGCCTTCGCCCACCACCCGGAGCAGGGCGCGCTGGTGCAGCGGGACCTGAACGACCGCATCGCGCAGCCGTGGTTCGACGCGAAGGGCTTCTTCCTCGCCGAGCGCGACGGCGAGCTCGTCGGCTTCCACTGGACGAAGGTCCACGCCGAGCAGCAGCTCGGCGAGGTGTACGTCGTCGGCGTGCGCCCCGGCGCCCAGGGCGGCGGCCTCGGCAAGGCGCTCACCGCGATCGGCCTGCGCCACCTGGCGGCGGCCGGCCTGCCGACGGCGATGCTCTACGTCGACGCCGACAACCCGGCCGCCCTGGCCGTCTACGAGGGCCTGGGCTTCACCACCCACGAGACCGACCTGATGTACCGCACGGAGAGCTGAGACCCGGTCGCGCGGGCCCCCGGGTACCGGGTTCGGGCTGCTCACGCAGTCGGCGGGGGGTGTTCGTGACCACCCGGGCGGCCCGCAGGGACACGGCGCCGCCGTTGTCGTGGATCCCGCCGGTGGCCCCGCCGGTCGCCGTGTTGCCGGTGACGCCGGCCGCGTTCAGCGCCGCGGTCCCGGCGGCGACGGACGGCACTCCGTTGGCGAGGCCGCCGCGTTGGCGCGGACCACGCTCGCCGTCACCGTGAGGGTGCCGTTGCCGGTGACGACGATCCCGCCGCCGGCGCCGTTCGCGACGGCGCTGCCGGAGGCGTCCCCATTGGTGACGACCGTGGTCCGCAGGGTCAGGCTGCCGCGGTCGACGGTCAGGATGCGGAACGTGCCCGCCGCCCGGGTGATCACGGCGCCGCTGCCGTTGACGACCGTCGGCGCCGTGAAGGCCGGCAGCTCGCTGGTCAGCCCGTACGTGCACCCGGGCGCGAGGTTGAGCGTGTCGCTCGCGGGGGTGCTGTTCGCGGCGATGGCGGCGTTGCGCAGGGCGGTGCCCGCCGAACCCCCTGCCGTCCCGCACCCCCGCGCGGCCCGAGCCGATCGGCCCGCACTCCACCCGACGGCAGAACCCAGCCCGGCCACGCCGGCCAACCCCGGCCCGCGGCCGGATCCAGCCCCGCCAGGGGGCACCTCCCAGCGGTAGCCGGGGGAGTGTGAGGCGCGGGGTGCGGGGCGGAGCCCCAGGTGCCCGGGCGCAGCCCGGGACTCCCCGGCGCAGCCCCAGGTGCCCCGGCGCAGCCCGGGCCGGGCTGCGGGGCGGGCCCCGGGCCGACAGGCCCCGGCCCCGGCCCCGCCACGCTCCCGGCCCCCGGAAGCCACACACCATTAACCACCCATTCACGCGCGCTCGCGAAGCTGACCGCATGCAGCCCCGACTCCGACTGACGGCCGACACTTCCGACGCGCCTGTCCTGCCGCGTGCGCGGAAGAATGGAGTCATGAGCCACAAGCCCAGCGCAGGCCCCACCGAGGTCCCCTCCCAGCAGCCGCCGCAGAAGTTCGCGTCCCCGTCCGCGCCCTCGGCCGCCGACGTCTCCGCGTCCGTGGCCGCCGCCGCCGCCACGCCCGAGGCGGTCGCCGCGCGCGCGGCCACGGGCGCACACGCGCGCCTCGGCTCCATAGCCGCCCACCGCCCGCACGTCGATCTGGAACCGGATCTCGACGCGGATCTGGACGCCTACGACGAGAAGGACACCGGTGAGCTGCCCGCGGGCCGCTTCCTCGACCGGGAGCGCAGCTGGCTCGCCTTCAACGAGCGGGTGCTGGAGCTCGCCGAGGACCCGACGACGCCCCTCCTGGAGCGGGCGAACTTCCTGGCGATCTTCGCGAGCAACCTCGACGAGTTCTTCATGGTCCGCGTCGCCGGCCTCAAGCGCCGCATCGCGACCGGCGTCGCCACCCGTTCGGCCTCAGGCCTGCAGCCCCGTGAGGTCCTCGACCTCATCTGGACCCGCTCCCGCGAGCTCATGGCCCGCCACGCCGCCTGCTTCCAGCAGGACATCTCCCCGCAGCTCGCCGAGGAGGGCGTCCACCTCATCCGGTGGCCCGACCTCACCGAGAAGGAGCAGGCGCGCCTCTTCACCCTGTTCCGCAACCAGATCTTCCCGGTGCTCACCCCGCTGGCCGTCGACCCCGCGCACCCGTTCCCGTACATCTCCGGCCTGTCCCTGAACCTGGCCGTCGTCGTGCGCAATCCCGTCAGCGGCCACCGCCACTTCGCCCGCGTCAAGGTCCCGCCGCTCCTCTCCCGCTTCCTGGAGGCCTCCCCGCAGCGCTACGTCCCCCTGGAGGACGTCATCGCCGCGCACCTGGAGGAGCTGTTCCCCGGCATGGAGGTGCTCGCGCACCACATGTTCCGCGTGACCCGCAACGAGGACCTCGAGGTCGAGGAGGACGACGCCGAGAACCTCCTGCAGGCCCTGGAGAAGGAGCTCAGGAACCGCCGCTTCGGCCCGCCGGTCCGCCTGGAAGTGGAGGAGTCCATCGACCCCGGCGTCCTGGACCTCCTCGTGCAGGAGCTGAAGGTCAACCCCTCCGAGGTGTACCCGCTGCCCGGTCCCCTGGACCTGACCGCGCTCTTCGGGATCGCCTCGCTGGACCGCCCGGAGCTGAAGTTCCCGAAGTTCGTCGCCGGCACGCACCGCGACCTCGCCGAGGTCGAGTCCGCGTCCGCGCCCGACATCTTCGCCGCGCTGCGCGAGCGGGACGTGCTGCTGCACCACCCGTACGACTCCTTCTCCACCTCGGTGCAGGCCTTCCTGGAGCAGGCCGCCGCCGACCCGGACGTCCTCGCCATCAAGCAGACGCTGTACCGGACCTCCGGCGACTCCCCGATCGTCGACGCCCTGATCGACGCCGCCGAATCCGGCAAGCAGGTCCTCGTACTCGTCGAGATCAAGGCCCGCTTCGACGAGCAGGCCAACATCAAATGGGCGCGCAAGCTGGAGGAGTCCGGCTGCCACGTCGTCTACGGCCTCGTCGGCCTCAAGACCCACTGCAAGCTCTCGCTCGTCGTCCGCCAGGAGGGCGACACGCTGCGCCGCTACTCCCACGTCGGCACCGGCAACTACCACCCCAAGACGGCACGGCTCTACGAGGACCTCGGCCTGCTCACCGCCGACTCCCAGGTCGGCGCCGACCTCTCCGACCTCTTCAACCGGCTGTCCGGCTACTCGCGCCGCGAGACCTACCGCCGGCTGCTGGTGGCCCCGCGCTCGCTGCGCGACGGCCTGATCTCCCGGATCGACAAGGAGGCCGCCCACCACCGGGCCGGCCGCCCCGCGTACGTGCGCCTCAAGATGAACTCGATCGTCGACGAGGCGCTCATCGACTCGCTCTACCGGGCCTCGCAGGCCGGCGTGCCCATCGACATCTGGGTCCGCGGCATCTGCGCGATCCGCCCCGGGGTCCCCGGGCTCTCGGACAACATCCGGGTCCGCTCCATCCTCGGCCGCTTCCTGGAGCACTCCCGGGTCTTCGCCTTCGGCAACGGCGGCGAACCCGAGGTGTACATCGGCAGCGCCGACATGATGCACCGCAATCTCGACCGCCGTATCGAAGCACTGGTCAGGGTCGTCGACCCGGGCCACCGCGCGGCACTGGACCGGCTGCTGGAAACCGGGATGTCCGACGCCACCACCTCCTGGCACCTGGGCCCGGACGGCGAATGGACCCGGCACAGCACCGACAGCGAGGGCCAGCCGCTGCGGCACGTTCAGGAGATGCTCATAGACGCCCGGAGGCGCCGGCGTGGCTCAGCCAAACCATGACCTGATGGCAGGCGACGTACTCGGTACGTACCTGCGCGCGCAGGCCACCGCTTTCCTGCGGGGGCTGCGCCTGCACGACGAAAGCGCAGTGAGCGGAGCCGCCGAAGGCAGTGAGGCGGCGCGCAGCCTGCGGGGGGCGGCGCGCCGCATCTCGTCCTCGCTGGCCACCTTCAGAGCGGTGGCCGACTCCTCGTGGGCGGACTCGCTGCGCACCGAGCTGGTCTGGCTCTCCTCGACGCTGGCCGACGAGCACGGCCACGCCGCCCGGCTGGCCCGGCTGATGGACGCCCTGCACCGGCTCACGGGGACCCCCGAGGTCCCGGCGCCGCGCGGCGCGGCGGGCTCGCTGACCGTGGGCTCGGCGCGCGCGGGCGCCCTGCTGGAGCGCCAGCTGACCCTGTCGCGCACCCGCGCCCACTCGGCGACCCTCCAGGCGCTGGGTTCCTCCCGCTTCCACGCGGTCGCGGACGCGGTGGCGGTGCTGGCCTCCGAGGTCCCGCTGGAACCGGTCGCGGCCCGCGGCACGGTGGACGACGTCCTGGCCCCGCTGGCAGCGGTGGCCGAATCCCGCCTGTGCGGGGCGGTGGCCTCGCTGCCGTCCCCCTGCCCCTCCCACCCGTACAACGCGGATCACGACGGCCCGTGGAACGAGGTGCGCCGCCTGCTGCGGGTCCACCGCTACGCACGCGAGGCGCTGGGCGAGGACGTGGCCCGGCTGGCGGCCGCCGGCGAGGCCCTGGACCGCCACCGGGACGCGGCGGAGGCGGCCGGCGCGTCGGCCACGGCCGCGCGGACCCCTCGTATCGCCCCGGCCACGGCCTACGCCCTCGGTGTCCTGCACGCGGACCAGCGCCACGAGGTCGAGGCCTCGCGCGCCACCTTCCACCACATCTGGCAGCCGAAAACCAGCCACGCCGGCGTCTGAGGGCGAGGTCTGAGGGCATGCGTCTGAGGCGTGGTTCCGGGGAGCCCGGGCGATCACGCTACGGTAACGGCCGGATAACGGAAGATGACGTCCGGTGGTGTCCCCGTCCGGACACACCACCCCGTCCGCCACGGTTCACCATCCGTTCACTTACCCCGGTCGGCCGCTTCACCTGATCTGCCTAACTTCGTAGGAGCAAGGGACGGGCCGCCGCCAAGGCGAGCGGCTCTCCCGGGCAACCGACGTAGTCCTCTTCGCACGCCGCCCGGACGCAGAAAGCGGCCGGCGGCTTCTGGAAGGAAACACCCGAAAGTGAAGCTTCAGCGCAAGAACATGCTTCGTGCCTCCGCCCTCGGGGCGCTCGTCGTGTCCGGCGCCCTGGTCCTCACGGCGTGCGGCTCGGACGACAACACCAAGAACGACGCCGGCGCCTCGGGCAAGCCTTCCGCCGCTGCGGGCGACATCAAGTGCGACGGCGCCAAGGGCAAGCTCCTCGGCTCCGGCTCCTCCGCGCAGAAGAACGCGGTGGACCTGTGGGTCAAGAACTACATGGCCGCCTGCTCCGGCGTCGAGGTCAACTACAAGTCGGTCTCCTCCGGTGAGGGCATCGTCGCCTTCAACCAGGGCACGGTCAGTTTCGCCGGTACGGACTCCGCGCTGAAGCCCGACCAGGTCGAGGAATCGAAGAAGATCTGCACCGGCGGCCAGGGCATCGACCTCCCGATGGTCGGCGGCCCGATCGCCATCGGCTTCAACGTCGCCGGCGTGGACAAGCTGACGCTGGACGCCCCCACCCTCGCCGCGATCTTCAGCGACAAGATCAAGAAGTGGGACGACGAGGCGATCAAGAAGCTGAACCCCGGCGTCACGCTTCCCGCCACCGCGATCCAGGCGTTCCACCGCTCCGAGGACTCGGGCACCACCGAGAACCTCACCAAGTACCTCAAGGCCGCCGCTCCCGAGGCCTGGACGTTCGACCCCGCGAAGAAGTGGGCGGCCCCGGGTGGCCAGGCCGCCTCCGGCTCCTCCGGTGTCGCCTCGCAGGTCAAGGCCGTTGACGGCGCGATCGGCTACTTCGAGCTCTCCTACGCCTCCTCGCAGAGCATCAAGACCGTGGACGTGAACACGGGCGCCGCCGCTCCGGTCAAGGCCACCGGCGAGAACGCCTCCAAGGCCATCGCCGCCGCCAAGATCTCCGGCACCGGCGACGACCTGGCACTGAAGCTCGACTACGCCACCAAGGCCGAGGGTGCCTACCCGATCGTCCTGGTGACCTACGAGGCCGTCTGCGACAAGGGCAACAAGGCCGAGACGCTCCCGACCCTGAAGTCCTTCCTGAACTACGCCGCGTCCGACGCGGGCCAGAAGATCCTGCTGGAGAACGGCTACGCCCCGATCCCGGCCGAGATCAACGCCAAGGTCCGCGAAGTCATCGCGAAGCTCGCCTGATAAAGACCCCCGGACCATCCGGTCCGCTCCCCCCGTCCGGGGAGCGGACCGGCCCGGGGACCCTCCCCTCCACCCAGGGGATCCGGTGCACCGCCGCCAGGGGGCCTGCCCCCCATCCAGACCGGAAAGATCATGGCTTCCACCACACCCACCCAGATAGACACGGCTCCGCCTGTCTCCAAGAGCGGAAGGTCCACCGGCCGCGCCGGTGACAAGATCTTCGCCGGCCTCTCCAAGGGCTCCGGCATCCTGCTCCTGGTGATCATGGCGTCGATCGCCGCCTTCCTCACCTACCGCGCGTCCATCGCTCTGGCGGACAACGAGGGCAACTTCCTCACCACGTTCGACTGGAACGCTTCGGGCAACCCCCCCGTCTTCGGCATCGCCGTCCTGCTCTTCGGCACCGTCGTCAGCTCGATCATCGCGATGGCCATCGCGGTTCCGATCGCCGTCGGCATCGCCCTCTTCATCTCGCACTACGCGCCGCGCAAGCTGGCCGCCCCGCTCGCCTACGTGGTCGACCTGCTGGCCGCCGTGCCGTCGATCATCTACGGCATCTGGGGCGCCCTCTTCCTCGTCCCGCAGCTCGCGGGGCTGAACTTCTGGCTCGACGAGTACATGGGCTGGACCTACGTCTTCGACAAGACCCAGGTCGGCGTCGCGCGCTCGCTCTTCACCGTCGGCATCCTGCTCGCGATCATGATCCTGCCGATCGTGACCAGCGTCAGCCGCGAGGTCTTCCTGCAGGTCCCGCGCATGAACGAGGAAGCCGCACTGGCCCTCGGCGCGACCCGCTGGGAAGTCATCCGGTTGTCGGTGCTGCCCTTCGGCCGCTCCGGTGTCATCTCCGCCTCGATGCTGGGCCTCGGCCGCGCGCTCGGCGAGACGATGGCCGTCGCGACCGTCCTCTCCCCGAGCTTCCTGATCTCCGGCCACATCCTGGACCCGGGCGGCGGCACGTTCGCGCAGAACATCGCCGCGAAGTTCGACGAGGCCAACCAGTTCGGCCGCGACGCACTGATCGCCTCCGGCCTCGTGCTCTTCCTGCTCACCCTGCTGGTCAACGGCGCAGCCCGGCTGATCATCGCCCGTCGCAAGGACTTCTCGGGGGCGAACGCCTGATGAGCCACGCACTCCAGGACCCGCGCCCCTCCCGGGCCACCAAGTCCGCCGCCCCCAGCAGCCTGACGCAGGGCCACCTGCCCCGCTGGGCCCCGGCCGGCATCGCCGTCCTCTCGGTCGCCCTCGGCTGTGGCCTCGGCACCCTCTTCGGCCTCGACAGCAAGATCCAGTGGGGTCTGCTCGCGGCCATCCTCTTCGTGATCGTCACGTACACCGCCAGCTCGATCGTCGAGAACCGCCGTCAGGCCAAGGACCGGGTCGCCACCTCCGTCGTCTGGGTCTGCTTCGTCCTCGCCCTCGTCCCGCTGCTCTCGCTGCTGTGGACGACGATCAGCCGCGGCATGACGGTCCTCGACGGGGACTTCCTCGGCCACTCGATGAACGGCGTGACCAGCTTCGAGCCCGGCGGCGGCGTCTACCACGCACTGCTCGGCACCATCGAGCAGGTCGCCCTGGCCACCGCGATCTCGGCCCCCATCGGCCTGCTGACCGCCGTCTACCTGGTCGAGTACGGCAAGGGCTCGCTCGCCAAGGCCGTCACCTTCTTCGTCGACGTCATGACCGGCATCCCCTCCATCGTCGCGGGTCTGTTCATCCTGACGACGTGGAACCTGATGCTCGGCTTCGGCCCCTCCGGCTTCGCCGGCTCGATGGCCCTGTCGATCCTGATGATGCCCGTCGTGGTCCGCTCCACCGAGGAGATGCTCAAGCTCGTCCCGAACGAGCTGCGCGAGGCCGCCCTGGCCCTCGGTGTGCCGAAGTGGCGCGTGATCCTCAAGGTCGTGCTCCCCACCGCGATCGGCGGTATCTCCACCGGCGTGATGCTGGCCGTCGCCCGTATCGCCGGCGAGACCGCACCGATCATGCTGCTGGTCTTCGGCACCCAGCTGATCAACAACAACCCTTTCGAAGGCCCTCAGTCCTCGCTCCCCCTCTACATCTGGGAGCAGTACAAGGTCGGCAGTGAAGCCTCCTACGACCGGGCATGGGGCGCAGCGCTCGTCCTGATCGCCTTCGTCATGATCCTCAATCTGGTGGCTCGCGGCATCGCCCGCTGGAAGGCCCCGAAGACCGGTCGCTAAAAGCGAGTCCATTAGCGGCTCCGCCGCGGTGACCACATGAAAGCGAAGTAACCATCATGGCCAAGCGAATCGACGTCAGCGGACTGTCCGCCTTCTACGGCACCCACAAGGCCATCGACGACATCTCGATGACCGTGGAGCCCCGCTCCGTGACCGCCTTCATCGGCCCCTCCGGCTGCGGCAAGTCCACCTTCCTGCGCACCCTGAACCGCATGCACGAGGTCACCCCCGGCGGCCGCGTCGAGGGCAAGGTGCTGCTGGACGACGAGAACCTGTACGGCCCCGGCGTGGACCCCGTCGCGGTCCGCCGCACGGTCGGCATGGTCTTCCAGCGCCCGAACCCCTTCCCCACCATGTCGATCTTCGACAACGTGGCGGCGGGCCTGCGGCTCAACGGCTCCTTCAAGAAGTCCGAGCTCGCCGAGATCGTCGAGAAGTCCCTCCAGGGCGCCAACCTCTGGAACGAGGTCAAGGACCGCCTGAACAAGCCCGGCTCCGGCCTCTCCGGCGGCCAGCAGCAGCGCCTGTGCATCGCCCGCGCCATCGCGGTCGAGCCCCAGGTCCTCCTGATGGACGAGCCCTGCTCGGCCCTCGACCCGATCTCCACCCTCGCCATCGAGGACCTGATCGGCGAGCTCAAGGAGCGCTTCACGATCGTCATCGTGACGCACAACATGCAGCAGGCGGCCCGCGTCTCGGACCGAACCGCCTTCTTCAACCTCTCCGCGGTCGGCCAGCCCGGCAAGCTCGTCGAGATCGACGACACGGACCGGATCTTCTCGAACCCGTCCGTCCAGGCGACCGAGGACTACATCTCGGGCCGCTTCGGCTAGACCCGGATGTGATGAGCGTCCTGCGGTGCTGCATGGCGGTGCCACCGCAAGGCGAAAGGGCCGGCTCCCCCTGGGTGGGGGGAGCCGGCCCGCTTTCGTTCCGCCGTCGCGCTGCTGCCCGTACGGCTAGTTCACGAAGGCCAGGTTCACGATCCAGAAGCTGACGGCCGCCACGAGCGCGGCCGCCGGCATGGTGATGAACCAGCCCAGGATGATGTTCTTGGCGACGCCCCAGCGGACCGCGTTCACGCGCTTGGTGGCGCCCACGCCCATGATCGCCGAGGTGATCACGTGGGTCGTGGAGATCGGCGCGTGGAAGAGGAACGCCGAACCGAACATGATCGAGGCGCCGGTGGTCTCCGCCGCGAAGCCCTGCGGCGGGTCCAGCTCGATGATCTTGCGGCCGAGGGTGCGCATGATGCGCCAGCCGCCCGCGTACGTACCCAGCGAGAGCATCACGGCACAGGCGATCTTGACCCAGACCGGGATCTCGTCGCCCGCGTTCTGCACGTCGGCGATGACCAGGGCCATCATCACGATGCCCATGGTCTTCTGCGCGTCCTGCAGACCGTGACCCAGCGCCATGCCGGCCGCCGAGACCGTCTGCGCGATGCGGAATCCGCGCTTGGCCTTGTGCGGGTTGGCCCGGCGGAACATCCACAGGATGGCGACCATCACCAGGTAGCCGACGACGAGGCCGACGACCGGCGAGACGAACATCGGGATGACGACCTTGTCGACCACTCCCGACCAGAGCACCTCGGTGCCGCCCGCCAGCGCCGCGCCCACCATGCCGCCGAACAGCGCGTGCGAGGAGGACGAGGGCAGGCCGAAGTACCAGGTGATCAGGTTCCACACGATCGCGCCGACCAGCGCCGCGAAGAGGATCCACATGCCCCGGTTCCCGTGGGGCGTCTCGATCAGGCCCTCGCTGACCGTCTTGGCGACCCCGCTGCCGAGGAAGGCGCCGGCGAGGTTCATCACCGCGGCCATGGCGAGCGCGGCGCGCGGGGTCAGCGCGCGGGTCGAGACCGAGGTCGCGATCGCGTTCGCAGAGTCGTGGAAACCGTTGGTGTACGTGAATCCGAGCGCGACACCGATGGTCACGATCAGAGCGAAGGTGTCCACGAGGTTCAGGACTCCTTGACCGCGATGGTCTCCACCGTGTTCGCGACGTGCTCGAACGCGTCGGCCGCCTCTTCGAGCACGTCGACGATCTGCTTGAGCTTCAGCACCTCCATGGCGTCGTACTTGCCGTTGAAGAGCTGGGCGAGCAGCTTGCGGTGGATCTGGTCGGCCTGGTTCTCGAGGCGGTTGACCTCGATCCAGTACTCGGTCAGGTTCGTCATGGTGCGCAGGTGGGGCATGGCCTCGGCGGTCAGCTCGGCCGCGCGCGCCAGTACCTCGATCTGCTGCTCGACGCCCTTGGGGAGCTCCTCCACGTTGTAGAGGACGACCAGGTCGACCGCCTCTTCCATGAAGTCCATGATGTCGTCGAGGCAGGACGCCAGGTTGTAGATGTCCTCGCGGTCGAACGGCGTGATGAAGGAGGAGTTGAGCTGGTGGAAGATCGCGTGGGTGGCGTCATCCCCCGCGTGCTCCGCTGCCCGCATCCGCTCCGCGATCTCGGCTCGGGCGGAGGAGTCCGCTCCGAGCAGTTCCATCAGGAGCTTCGAGCCCGTGACGATGTTGTCCGCGGATGCGGCGAACATGTCGTAGAAGCTCGTCTCCCTGGGGGTCAGACGAAATCGCACGTGAGGTCCTCGGGGTGCATTGGATTCGGTCAGGCTGATGCTAGGCGCATCCCCCGGCCACGGCTAACCGGCAGTTCCCCAGTGTCCTCCATCAGGCAGAGTGAGGACCACGGGCCCCTGCCCCCGCGACCGGGGGCCGGTACCCTATACCCATGAGGGGTATACACCCCTCGATCCGGACCACGGGAGGACGCATGACTGCCATCCAGGCGGAGGGCTCCGGAGCCGAAGCGGGCGCGGTGCACGGCTACCACCACCAGAAGGACGAGCACCTCAAGCGGCTCCGGCGGATCGAGGGCCAGATCCGGGGCCTCCAGCGCCTCGTCGACGAGGACGTCTACTGCATCGACATACTCACCCAGGTCTCGGCGAGCACGAAGGCACTGCAGTCCTTCGCGCTCCAGCTGCTGGAGGAGCACCTGCGCCACTGCGTCGCGGACGCGGCCGTCAAGGGCGGCGGCGAGATCGACGCCAAGGTGGAGGAAGCGACGAAGGCGATCGCCCGGCTGCTGCGCACCTGACCGCGGCGGGCGCGGGTCGGGCCGGAGCACCCCGGAGACGTACAGGGTGGAGCGGGTCGGCGGAGTCAGCCGGAGCAGATGCCCATCAGCACCTCGTCGATCCGGTCCTGACTGAGCCGCTCCTCGACCGCGGCCGAGGCCGCGATGATCAGCTCGCCGCACATCTCGATCTCGGCGAGGGCCACGTTGTCCTGCACCGTCATGGCGCCAGCGGGAGTCACTCGTGTCACCTCTCTCTGCCGTCGTCCGGTCGTCGGCGCTCGGTTCTCAGCGTAGGGAGCACGCGGCCCGGCGCGCATGACACGGATGGACCATTTCCGGCCCCCCCCACACCGGACCAATGGCCGGCCATGGCCCGATCGCGCCGCCCCGTACGGGTCCCGCCGACTAGTCGGCGATCTTTCCCGCGTAAATGTCCTCTTCTGCCGGCAAAACGACGGTGACCGGGGTCCCGAAGCCGTAGAGCAGCGTGGTGGAGGACACATCGATCACGCCATTGTTGACATAGGTGAAGCGGTGGCAGACCTTCCGCAGCCGGCCCTCGGCGTCGAGGTAGGCGTCGAAGGGCACCGCGTCTTTGCTGAACCCTTTCGCCGCGGCTTCCAGGGACCCCTTCACCGCGGGCGAGGCGGCCGCGGCGGCCCGCGCGATGTCGGTCGTACCCCGGTAGTGCCGCACCTTGGTCCCGGCCACCTCGGTCTCGCCGACGTACGTCACCGCCTGCGCGCCGCGCAGCAGCTCCGCGGCGGCCATCGGATCGGTGGCCCCGCCCGTGACGAGGTTCCCGTCGGCGAGGGCCGTCGTGTCGACCCGCACCCACTTGTCGTCGGGAACGCCGGCGCCCCGGTTCTTCATGTAGAGCGCGCCGGGCACCAGCAGCTCGGTCATGGGCCGGTGCTCGGCCTTGCCCTTGGCGTCGTCCGGGAGCATCACCAGGAGCTGGCCCATCCGGCTCTTGAAGTCGACCCCGCCCTCGCCCCGGATCGTGACCCGGGTGCCGCCGGTCGCCATTTCCATCGCCGTACGGGCCCGCGCGCTGCCGGTCTTCGCCAGCGTGTCCGCGGCTGCGCGGACCGCCGCCGCGGGGTCGTCGGCGGGCCGGTCGTCGCCGGCGGCCGCGTCGCCGCCGCATCCGCTCAACGCCGCCACCGAGAGAGCCAGGCCGACCGCGAACGCCGTCCGACCCGCGCGCCCCGGCCTCCGCCTGTGCTGGTGCACCACCATCGCCTGCCAACCCCCAACGCGTGACCGCTGTCTGCCCGAGGCCCACCCGCTCCGCTTAACGAGGTCCGGGGCCTCCCGTCACGGCCGGGGGCCCCGCACGAACGGCGCGCGAACACGGCCCGAACCACCCGTGAACCGTGCGCACGGCGCACGGCACCGCGCGCACGCCGGTTCTCCCGCCCCGGTGGTGCGCCGCGCGCCCGGCCGCGCCGGGAACGGGTCCGGGAACGGGTCCGGGGCCCGGTCCGGGCAGGCTCCGGGCGGGCTCCGGGCCTGATCCGGGGCTGATCCGGGCCTGATCCGCGGCTGATCCGGGCCTGCTCTCGGCCTGCTTCCGGCCTGCTTCCGGCCTGCTCCTGGCCCGTTCCACCCGGAATCCGGGCGGGCTCCGGGCCCCGTCCGGCCGTCGGAGAAGCGACCGGTGCAAGGCAGTCCCCCACCCCGCCCCGGCCCGGTACCGTGGTCGCGTGGAACCGCACACCGAAGCGACCCTCGTCCCTCCGCTTTCCGCCGTACCGCTGCCCCGCGATCCCGGGGGACCGGTGGGCCACGAGCCCGCCGGACACGACACGAGCACCTCGGACCGCGGCGCGTTCTGTCTGGCCGTCTGCACCTGCGGCTGGCGCGGCCCGGCCCGCCGCTCCCGCGACCTGGCCCGCAAGGACGCCGCCGGGCACGCCACCGCCCGGTAGGGCGTTCGCGCCCGGCACCGCGCCCCGCCCCGATCGCCCCCGGCCTGCGGGTCGCCCGTTCGGACGGCCCGGCTGGCCGACGCGCCCGGGAGCGGATGCCCTTGACTCATGCCCGGACCCGCGCCCCGCCTCGCCGCCCTGCTCTGGGCACTGCTCATCGCGCTCGCCCCGGCCGCCACGGCCTGGGCCCGACCGGTCGGGACGGCGGACGGGCCGGGCGATGTGGCCCTGGCCATCGGGGTCACCATCTCCGCGGCCGTCGCCACCGGACTGTGGCTGCGCTCCCAGTACCGCCGCACCGACGCGGCCGAAGCCGCCGAGGGCACGGACGGCGGCGACCCGTGAGCCCGCGCCCCCGCCCGACAGCCGTGCGTCTGTGCTTCGGCGGCGCGGCGCTGTGCCTGCTGGCGGCCGTGGTGATGTTCGTGTGGAACGCGTACGCCCTCGGCTGACGGCCGCCAGGTGCCGGCCCGTCAGGCCCCTGGGGCTCCCGTCAGGCTCCCGTCGGGCGCCCTTCAGGCCGCGAGGTCGCTCTCGTGGCCGCGCGCCGGCGGCGGGGTCGGCGCGAGGTCCAGCGGCCGGGGCAGCGCCCGCCCGCCGGCCCGGACCAGTACGCCCAGCCGCGGGGACCGGGCCACCGCCCGCACCACCGGGGTCAGCAGCGCCATCGCGAGCGGGGCGAGCAGCAGCACCACCGCCGTGCCCAGCGCGAGTCCGCCGATGACGTCGGTCGGGTAGTGCACGCCCACGTAGACCCGGGTGAAGCCCTCGATCAGGGCCAGGGCGATCCCCACGAAGCCGAGCTTGCGGTGGGCGATGAACAGGCCGACGCCCAGGGCCATCGCGAGGGTGGTGTGGTCGCTGACGAAGGAGAAGGGGCTGTGCCCGATCCCGGCGCCGGGATCCAGCACGTCGACCCCGCCGTGCTGCTGGGCCGGCCGCGGCCGGCCCACGAACTCCCGCAGCGGGACGTTCAGGAGCAGCGCGCCCGCCGCGGCGAGGGGAGCCCACACGAGCGCGGTGAGGGATTCGACCGCCGCCGCCTCGTCCTGCCGGCGCGCTCCGCGCCAGCACCACAGGACCAGGAGCACGAGGGTGAGCAGGATCCCGTACTCGCCGACCGCGTAGACCGCCCGGTCCAGCCAGTCCGGGGCCCGCCGGGCCAGTCCGTTGATTCCGTACAGCAGGCTTACATCCACGTTCGGCCCACCAGTTGTGAGTCCAGCCATGGTGATGCGGCCCCTTGCCCTTGCCTTGGTACCCCCGCGGACGCACCCCTGTGTGCGTCCCTGCTCCCCCCGGTGATCATTCCGGTTGTCTCGCGTCCCCAGTGACCATGGAACGCCCGTTCTGGCGGCTACGTTCCGCTCTCCACCGAATGATCACCTCAACGTTATCGAAGAGTGACTCATCGTCGCAGCTCAGGGCCTTGGGTTCACGCTGCGCTACCGGCTGTTTCCCGCCTCGGCAGCGCCTCCGCGCCGTCCTTCGTCACGCGGGTCGCACCGAAGTAGTCGGGGGTGTCGATCTTGTCGAAACGGATCACGGCGCCGGTGAACGGGGCGTTGA
This sequence comes from Streptomyces sp. ICC4, assembly GCF_003287915.1. Classification (NCBI taxonomy): domain Bacteria; kingdom Bacillati; phylum Actinomycetota; class Actinomycetes; order Kitasatosporales; family Streptomycetaceae; genus Streptomyces; species Streptomyces sp. ICC4. The sequence continues at coordinate 3,856,385 of NZ_CP030286.1, forward strand.
TCATGTACCCGCCGCCCACGTAGAGCCCGACGTGCCGGATCTCCCGAGAGTTCGTCAGATCATCAGAGAAGAACACCAGGTCACCCGGCAGCAGTTCGGCCCGCGAGGGGTGCGGCCCCGCGTTGTACTGGTCGTTCGCCACCCGGGGCAGGTCGACCCCCACCGACTCGTACGCGGCCTTGGTCAGCCCCGAGCAGTCGAACCGCCCGTCCTGGTCGGGCGTGCCGTTCCCGCCCCACAGGTACGGCGTCCCCAACTGCTTCTGCGCGAAGTAGATGGCCCCGGCGGCCTGCTGGGACGGCGCCACCCGCCCGACGGGCGCCTCGAAGCTCTTGGCGAGCGTGGTGATGGTCTTCACGTACCCCTGCGTCTCCCGGAACGGCGGGACGCCCTGGTACTGCGTCACCGCGCCCGGACCGGCGTTGTAGGCCGCCAGCATGTTCTTGACGGGGTCCCCGGGCACCTTGGCCACGTACCGCGCCAGATCGCAGTCGTACGAAGCCGCCGACGGGATCGCGTCGTTCGGATCCCAGATGTCGCGGTCCCCGTCGCCGTCACCGTCGATGCCGTGCGTCGCCCAGGTGCCCGGGATGAACTGCGCGATGCCCCGCGCGTCGGCCGGGCTCACCGCACCCGGGTTCCAGCCGCTCTCCGAGTAGAGCTGCGCCGCCAGCAGCGCCGGGGTGAGCGTCGGGCAGAGGTTGCCCCACTTCTGCACCAGGGTCTGGTACTTCCCCGGCACGGCCCCCTTCGCGAGGCCCACGGCACGGCCTCCGCCGCTCGCGATGCCCGCGGCGGCGGAGTACGTACCGACCACGAGCAGGGCGAGAAAGCACAGGCACGCCCCGAAGCTGATTCCACCGACCACCCAGAGTCTGCGCACCCGCCAACCTTCCCCCATCGAACGGCTTTTCCCGGGGCTCCCACCACCCCGTGTCGAATCATCCCGTTCGAAGGCCCCCGGAGAAACCGGTTCGGGCAGGGCTCTTGTGCGCCGCGGTGCGCCCCCGACCCCCGGCCCGGCCCCGCGTCAGCCCCGCATCAGGCCCGAGTCAGCCCCGGGGCGCGACGAAGAGGCTCTGCGCGCTCCGCCCGATCGGGCCCTTCTCGTCGTGCAGGCGGGCGTCCGCGAGGCCGATGCCGGCCCCGTCCACGCTCGTACGGGCCTCCACGCAGACCCATTCGCCCACCGGATGGCGGTGCAGATGGACGGTCAGGTCGCCGTTGACGAAGACGTACCGCCCGAAGTCCATGACGGAGCTGATGCCGTTGCCCGAGTCCGCGGCGACCAGGACGCGGTCCAGCGGCCGGGTCTCCTCCCCTGCCACGAGCGGCACCTTCATCCGCATCCAACAGGTGCCCGGCCCCAGTTCGACGAAGGCACCCTCGGTGAAGCGCGTCTCCACCGCCGCGTGATAGCCCCGCTCCCACGGCACCGGGAAGAACGGAGTCACCCCCACCTCCCCGGGCGGCGGCAGCTCCGGCCCGGGCACGACGGCCGGTACGGACTCCCGCGCCACCCGGATCCGCAGGGCGCGCGCCAGCATCACGGGCGCGGCCCCGGCGGGGGCGAGCGCGGCCTCGACGACCTCGGTGCCGCGCCCGGCCCGGAGCACGCTGGTGGTCACCTCCAGCGGACCGATCGGCACCGGGCGCAGGACCTCGTACGTGATCCGGGCGATCCGCATGTCGTCCCGCGCGCCCGGCCGCTCCTCGATCGCCCGGCCGAGGAGCGCGGCCGGCGGACCGGCGTGCTGCGAACCGGGGTCCCACGGCCCGCGCGTGTGGGCGCTGGCCAGGAACCGCCCCGCGCCGACCCGCTCGTAGAACCCGTCGACGTCACGCTCGACGTCACGCTCGACATCACGCCCGGCATCGCTCTCGGCACCCATGCCGACCACGCTACCGACAGGTAACACCCTCCGCCAGACCTCCCTCCCGCTCTCAGCGGGCGAAGCCCAGCCCCACCCCGAGACCCACCAGCACCGAGCCGATGGCCCGGTTCAGCGCCTTCTGCGCCTTCAGCATCCGGTCGCGCAGCCGGGAGTTGGAGAAGAACAGCGCCACCGCCGAGAACCAGCCCAGGTGCGCCACCGACATGAACAGCCCGTACCCGGCCTGCTGCCACACCGCAGTCCCCGGCCCGACCACCTGGGTGAAGGTGGACACGACGAACAGCGTGGTCTTCGGATTGAGCACATTGGTCAGGAAGCCGCTCCTGAGCGCCCCGAACGGCGTCAGCCCGCCCTTCTCCTCCAGGTCCACGGTCACCTCGGCCCGCGCCCGGAAGGTCCGTATCCCGACCCACACCAGGTACGCGGCACCCGCGAGCTTGATCACCGTGAACAGCTCGGCGGAGGAGGCGATCAGCAGGCCGACCCCGAGCATCGTGTACGAGACGTGCACCAGTACCCCGGCCGCGACCCCGGCGGCCGCGAACAGGCCGGTGGGCCGCCCGTACAGGTAGCTGTTGCGGACGACCATGGCGAAGTCCGCGCCGGGACTGATGACGGCGAGGAAGGTGATGACGGCGACTGCGATCACTTCTGTCATACGGCGATGCTTGCCGCCCCCTCACCCGCGATCAAGCCCTTTCCGCATCCCGGCCCTCCCGGAACACCACGTCCCGCCCACCGGGGGACAATGACGACGTGCCCGATGCCTCCCCCGCGCCCTCGCCCTCCCCCTCGACCTCACCCACCCCGCCGCCGTCGGCACATGTGCGCTGGGCGTGCACATCGCCGCCGCGCTCGGCCGGCGCGTCATCGGCTCGGCGGGCGAGCACAACCACGACTACCTGCGCTCGCTGGGCGCCGAGCCGGTCCTGTACGGCGAGGGCCTCGCCGACCGGGTGCGCGCGCTGGCCCCCGAAGGCGTGGACGCGGGCGAGGGCAGCGGCGGACCGGGGTCCGGCGGCATCGAGGGCCCGCCGGGGGCGCCGTGCTTGCCCATCTTCAGGCGCCGCGCCGACAGGCCGTAGATGCCCAGCGGCGAGAACAGGACCACGCGCGGCACGTAGCCGGCCTCGGCGCAGGGGATGCACAGCAGGTCCCGGCCGTGCGTGTGGGTGGCGGCCCGGGCGGTCTCGACCGGCTCGCGCCAGCAGGCCTCGCAGGTGGTGACGTCCGTCGCGGACGTCCGGTACTCCGTCGTGATCACGTCCACATCTCCTTGTCCTCGGTGAAGCCGGCCCGCCGGATCGCGTCGACGGTCCGCTGTGCCCAGCCGGGCGCGATCGGCGGTGCGCCGTCGACGGCCGGGTAGTGGTGCACGAAGACGCCGAGGCGGGCGCTGAGTGCGTGGTGGATCTCGGTGTTCACGAGGAGCGCGTGGAAGCCCTCGTCAACGATTGGGGACGGCACGAGGCGCTCGTCGCTCCGGGCGGCCGCAGCCACGAACTTGAGGGTCTCGACGATGACCTGCTCGGCGTACACCCAGCCGAAGTCCGACTGGTTCCGTGCGAGCGTCGCGGTGACGGCAGTGAACTCGTCGGCGCCGAGGAGACCGCGGGCGTCGCGGTCGCCGGGCGCCGCGGTGAGCACGCTGCCCGTGGCTGCGGGTGTCGGGGTTTCGCCCTTGCCGGCGCTGCACGGCGGCGGGGGTGTCGGGGTCGGACTGGACATGCTTCTCCCATGAGTCGGAGTGCAGGGTCAGCGGGCCTTCTTGCAGCCCTCGTTGTGGACGAGGGCGCCACCCTCAGGGCCGCCGAGCGGCAGGGGCTTCGCATCGCATTCAGGGCACCGGGCCGGAGCGGTCCACCGGCCCGCCGGGTACGTGGGGGGCGTGCTCACACGGGCTCCAGACCGTCGGGGGCCGCAGTGAACTCGGGCCCCCCGCCGGCGGGACGGACGTACGCGGTGAGGGCCTCGCGGCGACGCCCGGCCGTGTGGCCGAGGGTCTGCCGCATGACGGCCATCACCTGGCCCTCGCGCCCGGTCTTGGGGTCGCGGACCTGCCTGTGCAGAAGAGGATGATCCTCGTATTCGAGCTCCACACTCGTGCCTTCCTCGGGCACTTCCATGCCGGTGCTCCCTACCGTCGTCAGCGGGTGGTGCTCAGAGCGTGGCGGAGCAGCGCGCGACGGAGCCAGCGATGTGCAGATTTGTGCACCCCCCAACTCGCCTGGGAGGTTGGCCACATCCACACCTTGACCGGCCATGGCTCGGCCACAACGCTGGTGCACGGAAGTGCACAGGCCGATACAGGAGGCTGGCATGCCGCTACTGTTCGTGGGAATCGACCCCAAAACCGGAGACAAGCAGAGCCCAACTGCCTGAGCTGACCTGGAACATGCGGAGCTGGTGCTCCAGGGGTGGCTACCGGGGCCGGAGCTGGAGGCCGAGTGCGCGGCCACCGAAGTACCGGGCCACGCCGTAGGAATCCCTGAAGGAGAAGGCGTGATCCGCCTCCCGGCCCGCATGCTGCACATGATCAGGGAGGCATGCGATGTCCTCGACGCCCACCTTCGATGAGCTGATGGCCGGATGCACCACGGCATTCCACCTGGAGATGCGCGACTCCTACGCCGTGGACTACGAGACCGGCCCATTCGTGGCCTGGCGTACGGGCTACCGGCACGATCCGGCCGACCGGGCGGCCTGGTGGCGCCCGTGGCTTGACCTCGTGGTGGACGCGGTAGGCCGCGGGATTGAGATCCGCCGGGCCCGCATCGTCTCGGAGCCGGCCAGCGAGTACACCCGGTTCCTGTACGACTCGACGTTCACGAATGTCGCCGCGGGCGAGGACGTGCGGTGGCTGCCACGGCGCCGAGCGTCGGACATCGCGCCTCCCGGGAACGACTTCTGGCTGTTCGACGGTGAGTGGGTGCACTGGAACCACTTTGCTGGCGACGGATCGTCGCTCGGCGAAGAGATCACCAGCGATCCCGTCTCGGCGAAGCTGTGCACCGAGGCCTTCGAGACGGTCTGGGCGCGGGCCACGCCGCACGCCGAGTACAAGATCTGACAGGACGGTCCGACGCTCGATGCCCGCCTCCCCGTCGTCCTCCGCGCAGGCCGCCCGCGAAGCCGTAGCCGCACGGCTACGCGACCTACGCAGAGGCGCGGGGCTGACCGTCGCCGAGCTGGCCGGCCTCTGTGGCTGGCACCACTCCAAGACGTCCCGCATCGAGAACGGACGCACGGCTCCCTCAGCAGGAGACATCCGCCGCTGGTGCGGTGCCTGCGGCCATCCCGATGAGGCGGCGGACCTCGTCGTCCGGTCCATGAGCGCCGAGTCCATGTACAGCGAGTGGCGCCACCAGGTGCAGGAACTGAAGAAGCTCCAGAACTCGTGGCCCCGGATCTTCGCCGAGACTCAGCTGTTCCGGATCTACTCGTCCACGCTCGTGCCCGGCGTGCTCCAGGCCGAGGGCTATGCGGCCGGCCTGCTCGGCACCATCGCACGCTTCCGGGGCTACCCGGAGGAGGGCGACGAAGCCGCACGCGCGCGCGTGGACCGATCCCGGATCATCCACGACCCGGGCCGCCGCGCCGTCCTCGTGGTCGAGGAGACGGCCCTGTACTACCGGATGGGCAACCCGGACGCGACGGCTGCCCAGCTCGGCTACCTGCTGACCGCCGGAGCCCTGCCAGCGGTGTCCCTGGGGGTGATCCCGCGCACGGTGGAGCCACGCACGATGTGGCCGGTGGAGACGTTCCACGTCTACGACGACGCGTTCGTGTCCGTGGAACTGCTCTCGGCCGAGGTCAACATCACCCAGCCGTCTGAAGTCGGGCTCTACCTGAAGGCATTCGAGGAGCTGCGCCGCATGGCCGTCTACGGGGCTGACGCCCGCGCACTGGTCATGGGCGCCCTTGCCGAGCTGCAGTAGCCGCCCCGCAGCGAGGATCGGCGTCCGGGCGGCGTCGGCCCCGCGCGCCTCTCCTCGGCTGACAGGCGTCGCGGGGTCAGCCCTCGGCCGTCAGGGACCGGTCACCGTCCAGCGCGTACGCCATCACGGCGGCAGCCATGCGACCGGGCCGGACGGCGGTCGCGTTGCCCTCACCCATGACGGCGACATGGGCGGGGAAGGTCAGCGCGCTTGCTCGTTGAACTCGGCGATCCGGGGGGACAGCTCGGCAAGGCTCTCGACGCGGAACGTCGGCAGCGTCAGGGCCTCCTCGGTGTTCCACTGGATCATCGCCCACGGGCCCCGGCGGACGAGCGCGGTGTGCATGCCCGCAGCGGCGCCGGGGCGAAGGTCGTTATCGATCCGGTCGCCGACGTAGAGGATCTCCGCGGGTTCGGCCGGGACGACCGCGGCGACGCGCTCGAAGAACTCGAGCTCCGGCTTCGACGCGGCCCCAGTCGTCCGAGGTGCCGATCAGGTCCACGTCCTTGGTGAACAGCTCGCGCAGCAGCCCGCCTGCGCGAACGGTCTGGTTTCCGGCGATGCCCAGCCCCAGGCCGTCCGCGCGGAGCCGCGAGAGGGCAGGCCTAACCTCCGGGTAGAGGTCGTCCTCGCCGAACCACTCCGGTTTGCCGGCGGCGGCCCGAGCCTTCCGTTCGGCAGGCAGGTCGAACCCGGGCGCACGGGGCCGGGCGCACGAAAGCGCCCCCTCCCAGTCAAAGAGTGACGGAAGGGGGCGCTTCCCACTCCGACGGCCCCGGCCCCGGGCCCGGCCGCCGACGGACGGAGTCCGGCGCAGCGGCGCGAAGCCCAGGAGGCCCGCCAGGGCCGAGGCGTGCGAGGGGCGCGTGAAGAAGGAGTGGCCCGCCAGGGCCGAGGCGTGCGAGGGGCGCGTTAAGAGGAGGGGATCCAGGCGTAGCAGCCGTTCGAGACGAACTCCGTCGTGCCCGGCGGGATCGTCGCGGTGATCTTGTCGCCGGCCTTCGGCGGGGTCTCCGGGCCCGAGGCGAGGACGGAGCCGTCCTTGCCCCTGGCCTCCCAGGTGCACGTCGTGCTCTGGGTCAGCGCGCGGTAGCCGCCCGCGGCCGGGGACTGCTTCGTGCCGTCCGGGAAGCCCTTCTCCGCCGCCGCGAGGACCGGCTTCTGCTCCGGGCACAGGTGCGTGATCGCGTCCTTCGCGGCCGGGATCTCCCCGGCCACGATGGAGCCGACCGCCGCGTCCTTGTCCCGCTTCGCGGTGCGCTCCACCCGCTGGCAGGACTCCTGGCCGGTCTGCAGGACGGCCGCCGGGTCCATCTTCTCCGGGACCCGGCCGCTCAGGTACTGCTTCTCCGTCGCGGTGAAGCTGCCCGTCTTCGGCGTCAGCTTCGCGTCCGGCAGGACGGGGCCCGTCGGCTTCGCGTCCGTCGAGGGCGGCGCCGTGGCGTCCGCCGGGTCGGCGGCCGGCGATTCGGCCGGAGGCTTGGGCTTCGCGGCCGAGGCGTCGGCCTTGCCGTCCCCGCCCGAACTGCAGGCGGTCAGCGTCAGGGCGGCGGCCAGCAGGACAGCAGCCGCTGCGGAGCGTCGGTACATCAGGTGGCTCCCGTACGTATGAGATGGGTGCGCGGGGCCCGGCCGCACCCGCGGCCGGGCCCCGCGCTCCGTCAAGCGGTTACTTCGCGCCGAAGGTGAGGACCAGCTGCGGTGCCGCGTCCGCGGCCGTCGCCTCCGAGGACCAGATCCACAGCGGGTCGGTGCCCGTGCTCGTCAGGCCCAGGCTGTAGCTGGTGCCCAGGACCGAGGAGAGCGCAGCCGTGTCCAGCTGCACGTTCTGGATGGCCGAGCCGTCCGGTGCGCCCGCCAGGGAGCCCAGCGGGGTGGTGCCGAGGGTGGGCTTGGTCTTGAAGGTCGTGCCCGCGCCGCTCCAGGTACCGGTGACCGGGACCACGGAGACGGTGTCGGTGGTGCCGGCACCCGCCGCGGTCGAGGTCTTGATCTGCAGCGAAGCCGACTTCAGCACCTGGCCGGCCGGGGCCGCCGGGATGTCGAAGCGCAGGTACGTCTCGTAGGCCGAGGTGCCGCGCACGGCGAGCGAGCTCACGGTGCCGTAGGCGGTGCTGGGCGCGCCCTGGTTGATGTACGTGTCCTCGGTCGTGGTGACCTTGGAGACGGTGTCGGTGGCGGCCTTGGCCAGGTCGAAGTGGTTCTTGACCTGGGCCTGGGTCAGCACCTTCGGGTAGACGGCCGTCTCGTCGATCTGGCCGGCGAAGAAGTTGCTGGACGGCTTGGTCGGCCAGCCGCTGAGGTTGTCGCCGCCGACGTGCCAGAAGCCCTCGAACTGCTGGGAGCCCGTGACGTTGAGCGTGCCCTTGGACTGTCCGTCCACGTACAGCGCCATGCCGGCGGGGCCCTGCGTCGCGACGACGTGGTGCCACTTGTTGTCGTTGAACGTGTCGAGCAGACCGGTCGAGATGGTCTTCACGCTGCCGGGGTTGGTCCCGAAGACGATCCGGCCGTTGTTGGTCATGTAGACGTGCTTGTCGTACAGGCCGCTGTTGCGGTCGGTGTTGGTGCCGAAGCCGATCAGCTTGCCGCCGCGCGTGGAGTTCGTCTTGAACCACGTCTCGATGGAGTACGAGCTGCCGACCGTCTGGCGGTGGTCGCTGTACACCTTCTGGCTGGTGCCGTTGAAGCCCATGGCCGTGCTGGCACCGGTGACCGCGCCCGGGGTCTGGCGCAGCGCCGGGGCGTTGAGCTGGATGCCGCTGGTGTTGCCGCCGTCCGAGGAGTCGGCGACGTACGGGCTGACGGTGTCGTCGTAGCGCCAGTACAGGTTGGCGCCGTCGGCGCGGACCTGGTTGGGGTAGGCGAGCACCGAGGACGGGACCGTCACCGAGGTGCTGGCCGACAGGGCGCTGGTGTTGCCCGCCGCGTCGGTCGCGGTGACGCGGTAGCTGTAGGACAGGCCGGCCTTGACCGTGGCGTCGGTCCAGGAGGCCTGCTGGCGCTGCCACTCCAGGGACTCCGCGGTGAGGGTGGCGACCGGGGTCGCGGACCCGTTGCGGTAGACGCGGTAGGTCAGCTTGCTGTCGTCCTGGTCGTAGCTGGCGCGCCAGCGGACCTGGACCTCGCCCGGCTTGACGCTGGAGACGCTGGAGACCGGGGTGGTCGGGGCGGCGACGTCGCCGGTGGAGGCGAAGCGGGTCAGGGCCTGCTGGGCCTTGCCGTTGATGAGGGTGAACTCACCGCCGACCCACATGTACTTGGTGCTGCTCTTCTCCGCGATGGTCATGACGCGCGGGCCGATGCCCTCGCCGAGGCCGTCGTTGGCGTTGGGGTGCCAGCCGAGCTTGCGGGGGCTGCGCACGAAGCCGTCCGCGGGCGCGGGGGCGGCGCCTTCGTGGTCGGTCAGCTGCGCGAGCAGGAAGTGGCGCTTGCCGTCGGGGAACTGGCCCTCGAGGGAGCAGTCGTGCGCGTGCGAGGAGCTGTAGAGGACTCCGTCGTACGGCAGGACGTACTGGGTGGCGCCGAGGCAGCGGTCGCGCCACTTCTCGGAGAAGTTGGTGGCGAGGCCGATGCGGCCGTCGAAGACTCCGCCGCCGGATCCCTCGTTGCCGGTGTAGTAGCCGGTCGAGTCGGCCGCGATGTGCTTGACGACCGAGTTCGCCGGGATGTTGGAGTACGTCTTGGTCACGGCGCCGGTGGTGGCGTTGACGACGGCCAGCGCGTGGCTGTTGGAGCCGTTGACCGTGAAGAAGTCGCCGCCGAGCAGGACGTTCTTGCCGTCGTTGCTGACCTGGACCGCGCGGCCGGGCTCGTCGACGTTGGCGACGAAGGGCTTCAGCGCTCCGGAGGCGGCGTCGACCGCGGCGAACCGCTCGCGGGTCTGGCCCTCGACGTTGCTGAAGTCGCCGGCCGCGTACAGGGTGTCGTCGGTGACGGCGAGCGCCCGCACGGTGGCCGGGAAGTTCGGGTGGAACGAGGCCTTGGGGGTGCAGGTCTCGATGTCGATCGCGGCGACGCTGGAGACCGGGGTGCCGTTGACGGCGCCGAAGTAGCCGCCCGCGTAAAGGGTCTTCTTGTCCTTCGAGACGGTGAGGGCGCGCACGGTCGCGCTGCCGTCGCCGACGGTGAAGGAGAGCTTGCACGAGCTCGGGGCGCCCGTCGCCGCGTCGAGCGCGACGAAGTTCACGGCTTCCTGCTCCGCGCCGGCCGCGCCGTCCGGCGGGCGGACCGCCGAGAAGGTGCCGCCGGCGAAGACCGTGCCGCCCGCCTGGTCCATGGCCCAGACGATGCCGTTCGGCTGCCACGTCGGCAGGTTGTCGGCGGTGAAGGCCACCGGTTGCGTGATGGCCGACGCCTCGGGTATCAGCACGAGGCCCAGGCCGGTGCCGGCACCGGCCAGTGACAGGACGAGGGCAGCAGTCAGCCCTCTGGATCTACGCATGAGCCCCCCAGGGCTATTGCCCGGTTTGAATGGCTGGTTCGACAAGTATCAGATCAGCCATATGTTCTGGCGCAGACTAGGGCTCACGCGAGGGCCTGGTCACCGCACTTGACCCATTGCATACCAACTTGGAATCAAGAAGGTTCAGTGCGGATGGTGCACTTCGGACATATGGCGGGTTTGCCCCGGTCAGGCCCGTGGATTGCTCCACGAATGACCGGGACACGGCAATCGTTAGGCGAAATATAAGCCCTAGCGGTCGATGCGAACGCTCACGCCCGCCAGTTGGTCCTCGACCTGGCGGATGTCGGAGTCGACCATGATCTTGGCCAATTCGGCCACCAGGACCGTCGGCTTCCAGCCGAGCAGCTCATTCGCCTTGGAGGCGTCGCCGATGAGGGCGTCGACCTCGCTGGGGCGCTCGTACTTGGGGTCGTAGCGAACGTGGTCGTTCCAGTCGAGACCGGCGTGGGCGAAGGAGGCCTCGACGAACTCGCGGACGGTGGCGGCGACGCCGGTGGCCACGACGTAGTCGGTGGCCTCGTCCTGCTGGAGCATCCGCCACATGGCGTCCACGTACTCCGGGGCGTAGCCCCAGTCGCGGACCGCGTCGAGGTTGCCGAGGTAGAGCTTCTCCTGCAGGCCCGCCCGGATCCGGGCGACCGCGCGGGTGATCTTGCGGGTCACGAAGGTCTCGCCGCGGCGCGGGGACTCGTGGTTGAAGAGGATCCCGTTGACGGCGAACATGCCGTAGGCCTCGCGGTAGTTCACCGTCGTCCAGTACGCGAACACCTTCGCGGCGCCGTACGGGCTGCGCGGGTGGAACGGCGTGGACTCGTTCTGCGGGGGCGGGGTGGCGCCGAACATCTCCGAGGACGAGGCCTGGTAGATGCGGGTGTCGATCCCGCTGGCCCGGATCGCCTCCAGCAGCCGCAGCGCCCCGAGGCCGGTCACGTCGCCCGTGTACAGCGGGGCGTCGAAGGAGACGCGCACGTGCGACTGGGCGCCGAGGTTGTAGACCTCGTCGGGGCGTATCTCGCGGAGCAGGTTCACCAGGGCCACGCCGTCGGAGAGGTCCGCGTGGTGCAGCACGAAGGACCGGTTCGCCGTCTGCGGGTCCTGGTAGATGTGGTCGATCCGCTCCGTGTTGAAGCTGGAGGACCTCCGCACGAGACCGTGCACCGTGTAGCCCTTGGAGAGCAGCAGCTCTGCGAGGTACGAGCCGTCCTGCCCGGTGACGCCGGTGATCAGCGCGGTCTTGCCCATTGGGTCCCCCCTGGGGATCGTTGCGGTCTTGTTGTACTGGGGCTGCGGCTTCGCCCCTGAGCGGCCGGTACGGCAGGCGGCCCCGCCCCGAGAGGACTGGATGGGTACCGTACACGGCTCATGCGGAACGCAGTCCGCCGCATCCACGGTGTGGAGGCGGCGGCCGGCGGCGGCCTCCCCGGCCGTGGCCGGGGAGGCCGCCGGGGCGGTGACTCCCCCGTAAACCCGCGGCCGGCGGACTGGCATCATCGGCGGTATGACAAGTTCGCCGTTCCTGCCTCCGAACGCCCGCGTCTTCGTCGCCGGCCACCGCGGTCTCGTGGGGTCCGCGGTCGTCCGCCGGCTCACCGCCGACGGATACGAGGTGCTCACCCGCGGCCGCGCCGACCTCGATCTGCGCGACGCCGCGGCGACCGCGGCGTACCTGGCCGACGTCCGGCCCGACGCCGTCGTCCTGGCGGCCGCCAAGGTCGGCGGGATCATGGCCAACAGCACCTTCCCGGTGCAGTTCCTCGAGGACAACCTCAAGATCCAGCTCAGCGTCGTCGCCGGCGCGCACGCCGCGGACGTCGGCCGGCTGCTGTTCCTCGGCTCCTCCTGCATCTACCCCAAGCTCGCGCCGCAGCCCATCAGCGAGGACGCCCTGCTGACCGGCCCGCTGGAGCCCACGAACGAGGCGTACGCCCTGGCGAAGATCGCCGGCATCGTCCAGGTCCAGTCGTACCGCAAGCAGTACGGGGCCTCGTACATCTCGGCCATGCCGACGAACCTGTACGGCCCGGGCGACAACTTCGACCTGGAGTCCTCGCACGTCCTGCCCGCCCTCGTCCGCCGCTTCCACGAGGCCGCGGCCGAGGGGCGCGAGGAGGTCACGCTGTGGGGCTCGGGCACGCCCCGCCGGGAGTTCCTGCACGTCGACGACCTGGCCGCCGCCTGCGCCGTCCTGCTGCGCGAGTACGACGGCGCCGAGCCGGTCAACATCGGCTGCGGCGAGGACCTCACCATCAAGGAACTCGCCGAGACGGTCGCCGAGGTGACCGGCTTCCGGGGCAGGCTCGACTGGGACACCTCCAAGCCCGACGGGACGCCCCGCAAGCTGCTGGACGTCACCCGCCTGCGCGCGCTGGGCTGGAAGCCCGCCGTCCCGCTGCGGGACGGCATCGCCTCCACGTACGCGTGGTGGCGCGAGCAGGGTGAGAAGCGGAGCTGATCCCAAGTCGGCCTCAGTACGCTCCGCGACCGTCGACCACGGCGCGGAGCGTGCGGCCCATGACGTCGACGTCACTGGTGAAGGACCAGTTGTCGACGTACTGGAGGTCGAGCTGGATGGTCTCGTCCCAGGACAGGTCGGAGCGACCGCTGATCTGCCACAGCCCGGTCATCCCGGGCCGCACGGTGAGCCGGCGCAGCTCGACCTCGTCGTACTTCGCCACCTCCTCCGGCAGCGGCGGGCGCGGGCCGACCAGGGACATGTCCCCGGCCACCACGTTGATCAGCTGCGGCAGTTCGTCCATGGAGGTGCGCCGCAGCAGCCGGCCCACCCGGGTCACGCGCGGATCGCGGCGCATCTTGAACATCAGGCCGTCGTTCTCGTTGGATCCGGACAGATCCGCCTTCAGCGCGTCCGCGTCGACGACCATCGTGCGGAACTTCCACATGACGAACGGCTCCCCGTCGCGGCCTATGCGCCGCTGCCGGTAGAAGGCCGGTCCGCGCGAGCCGAAGCGGATCGCGAGGACCATCGCCAGGAACACCGGTGACAGCAGGACCAGTCCGATCCCGGCGGCGGCCCGGTCCAGTACCGACTTCAGCAGGGTCTGCATCCCCCGGCCGACCGGCGGCACCACCCGCAGCATGGCCAGGCCGCCCGCGGACAGCGTCTCCAGCCGCTTGACGGAGACCTCCACCAGCCCCGGGAAGACCGCCAGTTCCAGCCCGGCGTCGTGCAGGGCCCAGGCGATCCGGCGCAGCCGCTCGCCCCCGAGCCGCGCCCCCGGGGCGACGAGCACCAGATCGGCGCGGTGGGCGGCGACGGCGCCGAGCACGACGACGGAGTCCCCTGTCGGGGCCTGCGCCATCGCGGAGCCGAGCCGGGCGGCCACGGGCACACCGCTCTCCAGCTCGCCGGGGCCGACCGGCACGACGCCGACGACGACGTACGGGTGGTCGGTGCGCGCGGCGAGGTGGCCGATGACGGACTCGGCGGAATCGGGCTCGCCGACGACCAGCACCCGGCTCACGGCCTGGGCCTCGCGGCGGGCGGCGGAGAGGTGGCGGTAGGTCAGTTTGTGGCAGGCGACGGTGACGAGCAGAGCGGGCAGCAGGGCGCCGAGCGCGGACAGCCGGGGGGTGTCTTCGCCGGTGACCACGCGGGCCACGGCGAGCACGCCGATGAGAATCAGCCAGTCGTGTACGACCGGGAGAACTCCCCGGGACTCTCCGAGCACCCGGGCCGCGTACCGCCGGCGGAGCAGTTGCACACCGCTCCAGGCCAGGGCCGCGCCGAGGGCGCAGTACAGCGGCCGGACCTGCTGCGCGGCCTCGAAGACCAGGCCGACGGGCACGCCCGCGCCGATGAGGTCAGCGGTGACCGCCGCGGGCAGGTACCAGCGCGCTTTGTCTCCGAGCCCTCGAACCGGATGCGCCGATTCGAGCGCCCTCCGGGCCACTCTTTGCACAGGAATATGGACATGCCTCATGGGCCCCCCTGGCACGTGGTCTATGACGTTGGCGCGGGCCCACGGCTTCCCCAGGCAGCAGACATCCGACGCACCGGGAAACAGTACGACAAACACCCGTACGGTAAATGCCGTTTTCGGGAACCCGACGTCTTGTTGCCCAAGCGTTAGAAGGCGGTATTGCACATTCCGGATATTGGGCGCTTCTCTCCCACACCAAAGTGAATGTTCCGGATACCGGATACGTCTCTTCGGACAACGAACCGTTTCCAGCCAACCTTTTGACGCGCCCCTGACATCACGTCGCCCAAGTGGCACTCTTCGACCGTTCTTCGCACCAGCCCGATCTGCCCGGAGGCCCACCCAGCCATCCGGAACCCCCCTTGCAGAAGGAGTCTGCGTTGAGTCCCACCCCCCAGCGGCGTGCCACCACGGCCGGCGCGCTTGTTGCCGCGGCCGCTCTCCTCGCCGTAGGCATCCAGACCGGAACCGCCACCGCCGACGCCACCGCGTCGCAGGCCGGCTCGGTCGTCCAGGCCAACCCGGGCGCGGCCAACCGCGCACTCAGCGCTTCGGAGCGTGCGACGCTCCTCGCCGAGGCCAACTCCACCACCGTGCAGGCGGCCAAGGGCCTCGGCCTCGCCGGCTCGGAGAAGCTCATCGTCCGCGACGTGGTCAAGGACGCGGACGGCACCACCCACACCACGTACGAGCGCACCTACGACGGCATACCGGTGCTCGGCGGTGACCTCACCATCCACGCCAAGGACGGCGTCACCAAGAGCGTCACCAAGGCCACCAACCACGACATCAAGGTCGCGGACACCAACGCCACCGTCACGCCGTCCGCCGCGGAGGGCCAGGCGGTGGCCGCCGCCGGCGCCGAGGGCTCCAAGGAGGTCAAGGCCTCCAAGGGCGCCCGCAAGGTGATCTGGGCGGCCGAGGGCGTTCCGGTCCTCGCCTTCGAGACCGTCGTCGGCGGCCTCCAGCACGACGGCACCCCGAACGAACTGCACGTGGTGACCAACGCCAAGACCGGCGCCAAGATCACCGAGTGGCAGGCCATCGAGACCGGCACCGGCAACACCATGTACAGCGGCCAGGTGACCCTCGGGACCTCCGCGTCGGGCAGCAACTTCACCCTGACCGACGCCGCGCGCGGCAGCCACAAGACGTACAACCTCAACCGCGGCACCGGCTCCGGCACCGGCACGCTCTTCTCCGGACCGGACGACATCTGGGGCAACGGCCTGCCGGCCAACCTGGAGACGGCCGCCGCCGACGCCCACTACGGCGCGCAGGTGACGTGGGACTACTACAAGAACGTGCACGGCCGCAACGGCCTGCGCAACGACGGCGTGTCCCCGTACAGCCGGGTCCACTACGGCAACAACTACGTGAACGCCTTCTGGAGCGACTCCTGCTTCTGCATGACGTACGGCGACGGTGACGGCAACGCCAAGCCGCTGACCTCCACCGACGTGGCAGCGCACGAGATGACCCACGGTCTGACCTCGGTCACCGGCAACATGACCTACGCCGGTGAGCCCGGTGGTCTGAACGAGGCGACCTCCGACATCTTCGCGGCAGCCGTCGAGTTCTACGCCGCCAACCCGCAGGACGTCGGCGACTACCTGGTCGGCGAGAAGATCGACATCCGCGGCAACGGCACCCCGCTGCGCTACATGGACAAGCCGAGCAAGGACGGCTCCTCGAAGGACGCCTGGTACTCGGGCATCGGCTCGATCGACGTCCACTACTCCTCGGGCCCGGCCAACCACTGGTACTACCTGGCCTCCGAGGGCTCCGGCGCCAAGGTCGTCAACGGGGTCAGCTACGACTCGCCGACCTCCGACGGCCTCCCGGTCACCGCGATCGGCCGCGACGCCGCGTCCAAGATCTGGTTCCGCGCCCTGACCACCGGTCTGTTCAGGTCGAACACCAACTACGAGGCCGCCCGTACGGCCACCCTGACGGCCGCCGCCGACCTGTACGGCGCCGGCTCGACCACGTACAACAACACCGCCAACGCCTGGGCCGCGATCAACGTCGGCCCGCGCATCGTCAGCGGTGTCACGGTCACCAACCCGGGCAACCAGACCACCGTCACGGGCAGCGCCGTCAGCCTGCAGGTCCAGGCCACCAGCACCAACCCCGGTGCCCTGAGCTACGCGGCGACCGGCCTGCCGGCCGGGCTGTCGATCAACTCCTCCAACGGCCTCATCTCGGGTACGGCCACCACGGCGGGCACGTCCAACGTGACCGTCACGGTGACCGACTCGCAGAGCAAGACCGGAACGGCGGCGTTCACCTGGACGGTCGGCACCTCGCAGCCGAACGTCTTCGAGAACACCACCGACTACGCGATCGCCGACAACGCGACCGTCGACTCCCCGATCACCGTGAACCGCACGGGCAACGCCCCGAGCACCCTCAAGGTGGACCTGAACATCCTCCACACCTACATCGGTGACCTGAAGGTCGACCTGGTCGCCCCCGACGGCACCCTGTACAACCTGCACAACCGCACCGGTGGCAGCGCGGACAACATCATCAAGTCCGTGACGGTCAACGCCTCCTCCGAGGTCGCCAACGGAGTGTGGAAGCTCCGGGTCAACGACAACGCGAACATCGACACCGGCAAGATCGACAGCTGGAAGCTCACCTTCTGACCCGCACCGGGGCCGAACGTGAACCAGAGCTGACCCGCTAGACCACGGGGCCGCCCGGGAGGAAACCTCCCCGGGCGGCCCTGTTCCATTGGCCCCTGCCCACGAGGGTCCACGTCCCCCCAGGGCCGGGACCTTCGGCGCCTTCCGGCGGGCCGGGCCGGCGTCATAGTGGAAAACAGCGAACCTACGGAACCGTAGGTTCGGGTGATCCCCGAGGACGTGACCCATGCCGCAGACCCCCGCGACCGCCCCCGCCGCCCGCCACCCCTGGCTGATCCAGGGCGGCATGGGCGTCGGAGTCTCCGGCTGGCGCCTGGCGAAGGCCGTCTCCGGCGAGGGCCAGCTGGGCGTGGTCTCCGGCACGGCCCTGGACGTCGTACTGGCCCGCGTACTGCAGACCGGCGACCCCGGCGGCCACGCCCGCCGGGCCCTGGCCGCCTTCCCGCTCCCCGAGCTCGCCCAGACCGCCATCGACTGCTACTTCCGCGAGGACGGCCTCGCGGACGGCGTCCCCATGCGCACGACCCCGCGGCTGCGGGCGACGGGCGGGGCGCAGGCGGAGATCCTCACCGTCCTCGGCAACTTCGTCGAGGTCTGGCTCGCCAAGGAGGGACACGAAGGTGTCATCGGCATCAACTACCTGGAGAAGATCCAGCTCGCCACCGCCCCCGCGATGTTCGGCGCGATCCTGGCAGGCGTCGACTACGTGCTCGTGGGCGCGGGAGTCCCCGGTCAGATCCCTGCCCTCGCCACGCGGCTGGCGCGCTACGAACGCTGCGTGAACAAGGTCCACGTGGAAGGAGGACCTCATGGGGAAGAGCCCCTGGAACACCTCTTCGACCCCGGCGCCCTGCTCGCCGGGCACCTGCCCGGCCCGCTGCGCCGCCCCCGGGTGCTGGCCATCGTCTCCCTCCCGGTGCTCGCCACCTACCTGGCCCGGGACGAGGCCACCCGCCCCGACGGCTTCGTGATCGAAACCAGCACGGCGGGCGGCCACAGCGCCCCGCCGCGCGGCCCGATGAAGCTCGACGAGGAAGGCGAGCCGGTCTACGGGCCGCGCGACACCCCGGATCTCGCCAAAATGGCGGCGCTCGGGCTGCCGTTCTGGCTCGCCGGCGGCCAGGCCAGCCCCGAGGCGGTGGCCGGGGCCCTCGCCGAGGGGGCGGCCGGGGTCCAGGTCGGCAGCGCGTTCGCGCTGTGCGAGGAGTCCGGGATGGCCCGCCACCTGCGCGAGGAGCTGCTGGGCCGGGCCCACGCCGGCACCCTCTCGGTCCGCAACGACCCGGAGGCCTCGCCGACGTCCTTCCCCTTCAAGGTGGCCGACCTGCCCGGGACCGTCGCCGAGCCGGAGGTGGCCGCGGCCCGGCGCCGCGTCTGCGACCTCGGGTTCCTGCGCACTGCCGTACGGGGCCCCCGCGGCCTGGTCTACCGGTGCGCGGCCGAGCCGGTGGCCGCGTACGTCCGCAAGGGCGGCGACGCCGCCGACACCCAGGGCCGCCAGTGCCTGTGCAACGGCCTGCTGGCCACCATCGGGCTGGCGCAGCGGCGGCCGCACGGCCGGATCGAGCCCCCGCTGGTGACCATCGGCAAGGACCTTTCGTTCCTGCCGGCGCTGGCGCCGGACGCCGAGCCGTACGCGGCGGCGGACGTGGTGCGCTGGTTGGCGGCCGGCGCGGGGCGGCCCACGGCCGGCTGAGGCGCGGGGCTGCGGCGCGGCCGGCTGAGGCGCCCGGCGCATGCGGGAGGACCCGGCACCCCGAGGGGTGCCGGGTCCTGCGGCGTTCTGCCGGCCGGGGATCAGCCGATGGAGCGGAAGACCGAGTCGAGGATGTCCGGCGTCATCTGCCGGGCCGGGGCCTCGGCCGCGCGGCCGCCGTGGCTGCGGTCCTCGTCGTCGCGCTCGTCGTCACGGCGGTCGTCACGGCGGTCGTCGTCGCGTCCGTCGTGCCGGCCGTCGTGCCGGCCGTCCTCGCGGTCGTCGTCGCGCCCGTCGTGGCGGCCCTCGTGGCGGTCGTCGTCGACGGGCTTGAAGTAGACGGAGGCCACGTCCGTGTCCCGCAGCCGCTCACCCGGCTCCAGCGACGCCTCCGGCACCCCGCCGCAGTTGCGGTTGCTGTAGACCACCGCGAGGGACTCCGTCTCGTTCTTCACCTCGAACGCGGGCCGGTTCTCGGTGGTGTGCGTCAGCCGGTAGCAGGTGTCGTTGTCCGCCGGATGGATCTGTCCGTTGCGGCGGTCGCCGTCCTCGTCGGTGTACCGGTAGTACAGCGTGCCGAGGTTCTCGCGGTCGTCGTGGTCGTTGGCGAAGGACAGCCCGGCGGCGGGCAGGACGAGCGCGAGCGCGCCGACGAGAGCGGCTGCGGTGGAGCGAAGACGCATGGGGGGTCCGTTCCTCGGGGTACACGGGTTCCTCGGATGCCTGGTCCGGTTGGCATCCGCGGGCAGCGTAGGAGCGGACGGTCACGCCGGAGCGATGTGGCACGCAGGCGCGTTCGAAGGTTCACCCTCCCGGTCGCCCCGCGGCGGGCGCGCCCCTCGCGCCCCGGATCCGCGCAGGATCCGGGGTGCACGGCCGCGTACGGCGCCGCCGAGGCGGCTCAGACGGCGGCGCGCTCCGCGGCTCCGGCGGCGGGTTCGCCGACCCCCGCGGCGGCCCCGGCCCCGGCCGGGCCCCGCCGGTCCGCCGGGGGCTGCGCGGCGGTGGTGCGGAACAGCACCAGGAAGATCAGCGCCCCCGCGAGGCCCATCGCTCCCGAGACCCAGAAGGTCTCGCGCAGCCCGCTCGCGAAGGCCGCCTCCACCCAGCCCGCGGCCTCCGGCGCCGCCGCCAGCACCTTGCCCGCGCCGTCGGCGGCCAGCGCCTCGGCGGTGCCGTGCGGCCGGCCCGAGCCTTCGAGCCCGTCCGCCAGCCCGGCCTGGAAGACCGCGCCGAGCACCGCGATGCCCAGCGCCGTGCCCAGCTGCCGCGCGGTGTTCAGCGCGCCGCCGGCCATGCCCACCCGGGCCGGGGGCACCGAGCCCATCGCGGCGGCCGCCACGGCCGGGGAGATCATGCCCACGCCCACGCCGGTGACGAGCAGGCCGGGCACCAGCGCGGTCCAGCCGTCCCCGGCGTCCAGCATCCAGCCCTGGAGCAGGGCGCCGGCGCCGATGAGGAACAGCCCGCCGCCGATGGTGATCCGGTACGAGACGGCGTGCATCAGCTTGCCCGTCGCGGCGGCCACGAAGAAGCCGGCCAGGCTGAGCGGCACCAGGGCCAGCCCGGCGCCGACCGGGCCCATGCCCTCGGCGGTCTGCAGCCACAGGGAGACGTACATCAGGTACGCGAAGGCGGCGCCCGACATCAGCAGGGAGGCGGCCATGACCGCGACGAAGGACGGGCTGCGGAACAGCGACAGGTCCAGCATCGGCCGGGAGCTGCGCAGTTCGACGAGGACGAAGGCGGCGAAGGCGGCCGCGCCCAGACCGAACAGGCCCAGCGTGGTGGCGGAACTCCAGCCGTTCTCGCCGACCCGGATCAGGGCGTAGGTGACGGTGGCGGCGGCGGTGGTGAAGGCGGCCGTGCCGGGCAGGTCCAGGCCCTTGGCCCGCGGGTCGCGGGACTCGGTGACGGCCTATGGAGAAGCTGCCGCGCACCCGGCGGGTGACCGGCATCAGCGCCCACACCATCCTGCGGAAGTTCTTCGGCGGCCCCGATTCCTGGGTGGGTCTGGACGTGCTGCGCCCCGACCAGATCGCCGCCCTGCAACGGCCCGCCGCCCCGCCCGGGCCCGGGCCCGAGGAGTCGGGCGACCGCGACGCCCCGTACGCCCTCGACGCGCAGGAGCTCGCACTGCTCGCGGTGCTGGGCCGGGACGGCCGCGCCGGGTATCCGGAACTGGCGCGCGCCACCGGGCTGTCGGAGTCCACCGCGCGGCGCCGCCTGGAGCGGCTGCGCGATCGCGGGGCGCTCTTCTTCGACGTGGAGTTCGTCCCCGCGCTCTTCGGCTACGAGGCGGAGGCGACGCTCGTGCTGACCGTCCCGCCGGCCCGGCTGGCGCAGGTGGGGGCCGCCCTGGCGGGCCACCGCGAGGTGGCGTTCGCGGCGGCCGTGACCGGGGCGGCCTCCCTGATGGCGGTGGTGGTGTGCCGGGACACCGACGCGCTCTACACGTACCTGACCGAGCGGATCGGCGCGGTGGACGGCGTGGGCCACGTGGAGGTGATCCCGTCCCTGCGCAGCGTCAAACGGGCCGGGATGCTGGTGGAGGACGGGCGGCTGGTGGACCCGCCGCCCGTCCCCTGAACCCGCCCGACCCCGGGCGGGCCCTTTCGCTAGTGCTGTGGCCGGGAAGGTTTGCCGGGTCGCGGTGTCCGGTGCGGTGCATCGCAAAGCGGAGGACCACGCCTCGTACTGGACGTACCGGTGTGGTCCGACAACGCGGCGAGGTGCCGTGCCGGGCGCCGCGACCCGGTGAACCTTTCCGGTCACAGCACTAGCGCAGGAGTACGCCGCCTCCCGCGTCCGTGTCCACCGGTCCGGCGACCAGGCCCAGTTCTGCCGGGGTCGCCAGCAGCGGGTGCGTCGGCAGGATCCGCACGGTGTAGCCGAAGGGCCCCGTACGGTCGAGGGCCAGCGGGCCCTCGTACAGCCAGCGCCCCTCCAGGTCGGGCCCGCCGGCCGGCTTGAGCGGGAAGGCACGCCCGCCCTGGATCACGTCCTGCGCGTCGACCCGGCCCGCGACGGCCTGCACCTCGACGTCCTCGGGCGCGAGCGCGTCGAGCGAGACCTGCACGCGCAGGGTGAGGGTGGCCCCGAGTTCGGCGGTGCCGCCGACCGGGCCCGCCGTCAGCGCCTCCACGTGCTCGACGGTGAGCTGCGGCCAGGCCGCGCGGACCCGGCCCTTCCACCAGGCGAGGTCGCGGGCCGCCTCCGGGGTCAGGGCGCGGTGGGCGAGGGCGGCCGGAGCGTAGAGCCGCTCCACGTACTCCCGCACCATCCGTCCCGCCAGCACCTTGGGCCCCAGTGAGACGAGGGTGCGCCGGACCATCTCGATCCAGCGCACCGGGAGCGCCGCGCGCCCGGTCCGGTCGTAGAACCGGGGCGCGACCCGGCCCTCGATCAGGTCGTAGAGGGCGTTCGCCTCCAGGTCGTCGCGCCGGTCCTCGTCCGAGCCCAGGCCGTCGGCGGTCGGGATGGCCCAGCCGAAGTCCGGCTCGAACCACTCGTCCCACCAGCCGTCCAGGACCGAGAGGTTCAGGCAGCCGTTGAGCGCCGCCTTCATCCCGCTGGTCCCGCAGGCCTCGAGCGGGCGCAGCGGGTTGTTGAGCCAGACGTCGCAGCCCGGGTAGAGCTTCTGTGCCATGGCCATGCCGTAGTCGGGCAGGAAGACGATCCGGTGGCGCACGCGCGGGTCGTCGGCGAACCGCACCAGCTCCTGGACGAGCCGCTTCCCGCCGTCGTCGGCCGGGTGCGCCTTGCCCGCCACCACGATCTGCACCGGGCGGTCCGGGTCCAGCAGCAGGCGGCGCAGCCGGTCCGGGTCGCGCAGCATCAGCGTGAGCCGCTTGTAGGACGGGACCCGGCGGGCGAAGCCGATGGTCAGCACGTCCGGGTCGAGGACCGAGTCCACCCAGCCCAGTTCGGCGGCGGCGGCCCCGCGCTGGCGCCAGGAGGCCCGCAGGCGGTCCCGTACCTCTTGGACCAGCTGCTCCCGGAGCACCCGGCGCAGGTCCCAGACGTCCTGGTCGGGGATGTCGGCGACGGCGTCCCAGCGCTGCGAGCCGCCGACGGACAGGGCGTCCTCGGTGCGCCCGGCGCCGATCTGGCGCGCGCCGAGCTTGACCACTTCCGGTGCCACCCAGGTCGGGGCGTGCACCCCGTTGGTGACGGAGGTGATGGGCACGTCGGCGGGGTCGAAGCCGGGCCACAGCCCGGCGAACATCTCCCGGCTGACGGCGCCGTGCAGGGTGGAGACGCCGTTGGCCCGCTGGGCCAGGCGCAGTCCCATCACGGCCATGTTGAACACCCCGGGGTCGCCTCCGGGGTAGGTCTCCGCGCCGAGGGCGAGGATCCGGTCGACGGGTACGCCGGCCAGTTCGCCGCCCTCGCCGAAGTGGCGGGCGACCAGCGACCGGTCGAAGCGGTCGATGCCGGCGGGGACGGGCGTGTGGGTGGTGAAGACGGTGCCGGCCCGCACGGATTCGACGGCGGCGTCGAAGCCCAGCCCCCGCTGTCCCTCCAGTTCCCTTATGCGCTCGAGTCCCAGGAACCCGGCGTGCCCCTCGTTGGTGTGGAACACCTCGGGGTCGGGATGCCCGGTGATCCGGCAGTAGGTCCGCACGGCCCGCACCCCGCCGATGCCCAGGAGCATCTCCTGCAGCAGGCGGTGGTCGCTGCCTCCGCCGTAGAGGCGGTCGGTCACCTCGCGGGCGGCGGCGTCGTTGTCCTCGACGTCGGAGTCGAGGAGCAGCAGCGGCACCCGGCCGACGCGGGCCTGCCAGACGTGGGCGTGCAGGGCCCGCCCGCCGGGCAGGCTCAGCGACACCCGGGCGGGCGACCCGTCCTCCTCGCGCACGAGCGAGACGGGCAGTTCGTTGGGGTCGAGCACCGGGTAGTGCTCCTGCTGCCAGCCGTCCCGGGACAGGGACTGTCGGAAGTACCCGTGGCGGTAGAGCAGTCCGACGCCGATGAGGGGTACGCCGAGGTCGCTGGCGGCTTTGAGGTGGTCCCCGGCGAGGATGCCGAGGCCGCCGGAGTACTGGGGCAGGGCGGCGGTGATCCCGAACTCGGGCGAGAAGTAGGCGATGCCGGCGGGCAGGTCCGCGGCGGCCTCGTGGCCCTGGTACCACCTCCCGCCGTGGACGTAGTCATCGAGGTCGGCGGCGGCGACGGCGAGCCGGCGCAGGAACCGCCGGTCCGCGGCGAGCTCCTCGATGCGCGCGGCGGAGACGGTGCCGAGCAGCCGGACGGGATCCCCGCCGGCGGCCTGCCAGCCCTCGGGATCGACGGATTGGAAGAGCTCACGGGTCTCCGTATGCCAGGACCAGCGCAGGTTGCGCGCGAGGTCGGCGAGCGGCGACAGGGTTTCGGGGAGGACGGGGCGCACGGTGAATCGACGGATAGCCTTCACGCGTTCCACCTTCGCAGGGGATTACGGATCGAAGCGGCCGCACCACGCTGTGCACCGCGAGCGTCACCCTCGGAAGGCTAGCGGCGCCTCCCCCTCCCGGCCATGGCGCCTCCATCGCCCCTCCGGCGGCCCGCGCGCGAGCGTGGATCGGCGTGGACCTCCGGTAGTCCTTTCCGAGTTGACGCAGCATCGGCGAATCTCGGGCCGGAGCTGCGCGACGACCGTGCGGCTACGTACGAGTAGTTAACCGAACACACGGATTGGGCCGGGCTGGAGTGGGCAGGGCTCCCGGGTACGCGCACGGCGCACCCCCTCCCCGACCTCTCCCGCCACCCGAGTGAACGCGGACAGGAGCGGCCATGCCCGCAGCCCAGCCGTCTTCCGAGCGGCTAGAAACAGAGCGAACAGAGCGTGCACTACCAGCCGCCATGCCGGCTGGCCTGTCGTCACCGAGCCCTGCGAACTGCCCCCAGGTGATCCCATCATGATCGGTCGCATTCCCGTGCTGGACGTCCGCCCCGCCGTCGACTGCGGCGTCAGACCCGCCAAGGCGGTCGTGGACGAGGTATTCGAGATTTCCGCCACCGTGTTCCGCGAGGGGCACGACGCCGTGGCGGCCCATGTCGTGCTCCGAGATCCGAGCGGGCGGCTGCGGCCCCCCGTGCCCCTGTCCGAGCTCGCTCCCGGCACCGACCGGTGGGGGGCCCGGGTGTCCGTCGAGGTGGAAGGGAGGTGGACGTACACCGTCGAGGCGTGGAGTGACCCGGTGGCCACCTGGCGGGCCCACGCGGCGATCAAGATCCCCGCCGGGATCGACCCGGGGCTGACGCTCCTCGAAGGCGCCGAGCTGTACGAGCGGGCCGCGGCGAAGGTTCCCAAGCGCGACGGGCGCGAGCACGTGCTCGCGGCCGCCGACGCGATGCGCGACGAGGACCGGGAGGTCTCCGCGCGGTACGCGGCGGCCCTGGCGCCGGCCGCCGCGGCGGCGCTCGCCAAGCGCCCGTACCGGGAGCTGGTCACCGCCTCCAAGCCGCTGCCGCTGCTGATCGAGCGCAAGCGGGCGCTCTTCGGTTCCTGGTACGAGATGTTCCCCCGGTCGGAGGGGGCGGTGCTGGAGCCCGGCGCGGCGCCCGTCAGCGGCACCTTCCGCACCGCCGCCGAGCGGTTGGCGGCCATCGCCGCCATGGGTTTCGACGTCGTGTACCTGCCGCCCATCCACCCCATCGGCAGCACGTACCGCAAGGGCCCGAACAACACCCTGTCCGCCGGGAGTTGGGATCCGGGCGTGCCGTGGGCCATCGGTTCCACCGAGGGCGGCCACGACGCGGTCCACCCGGAGCTCGGCACCATCGAGGACTTCGACGCCTTCGTCGCCAAGGCCCGCGAGCTGCGGATCGAGGTGGCGCTGGACTTCGCCCTGCAGTGCTCTCCGGACCATCCGTGGGTGGAGAAGCACCCGGAGTGGTTCCGCCACCGCGCCGACGGCACGATCGCGTACGCGGAGAACCCGCCGAAGAAGTACCAGGACATCGTCCCGATCCACTTCGACACCGACATGGCCGGCATCATCGGGGAGACGGTCCGGGTGCTGCGGCACTGGATGGACCACGGCGTCCGCATCTTCCGGGTCGACAACCCGCACACCAAGCCGGTGGTCTTCTGGCAGAAGGTGATCGCGGACATCAACAAGACCGATCCCGACGTGATCTTCCTCGCCGAGGCCTTCACCCGCCCCGCGATGATGCGGGCCCTGGCCGCCGTCGGCTTCCAGCAGTCCTACACGTACTTCACGTGGCGCAACACGAAGGCCGAGCTCACCGAGTACCTGACCGAACTGGCGGACACCCGCTCCGCCTCCGTCATGCGGCCGAATTTCTTCGTCAACACCCCCGACATCCTGCATGCGTACCTTCAGCACGGCGGCCGCCCCGCCTTCGAGGTCCGCGCGGTGCTCGCCGCCACCCTCTCCCCCACCTGGGGGGTCTACGCCGGCTACGAGCTCTGCGAGAACTCCGCCGTCAAGGAGGGCAGCGAGGAGTACCTGAACTCCGAGAAGTACGAGCTGCGGCCGCGCGACTGGGCCGCCGCCGACCGCGAGGGCCGCACGATCGCCCCGCTGATCACCGCCCTGAACCGGCTGCGCCGGCGCAACCCGGCGCTCCAGCAGCTGCGCGACATCCATTTCCATCCGACCGACAACGAACAGGTGATCGCCTATTCGAAGCACGCCGGAGCCAATTCCGTACTGGTGGTCGTCAACCTCGATCCGCACCACACCCAGGAGGCGACGGTCTCGTTGGACATGCCGGTACTCGGCCTCGACTGGCACGGGTCCCTCGCGGTGCGCGACGAGCTCACCGGCGAGACCTATCACTGGGGCAGGGCGAACTACGTGCGCCTAGAGCCGGGCCGTACGCCCGCGCACGTGTTGGCAGCTCTGCGACCGTCCCCGCCCACCGGAGGGTCACCCACCACATGATGATCAACGATCCCGTCCACGACACCTTCGAGGACACCCCCGCCAAGGACCGCGATCCCGACTGGTTCAAGCGGGCGGTCTTCTACGAGGTCCTCGTCCGCTCCTTCCACGACAGCAACGGCGACGGCGTGGGTGACCTCAAGGGGCTCACCGCCAAGCTGGACTACCTGCAGTGGCTCGGCGTCGACTGCCTGTGGCTGCCGCCGTTCTTCGCCTCCCCCCTCCGCGACGGGGGCTACGACGTCGCCGACTACACCTCCGTGCTCCCGGAGTTCGGCGACCTCGCCGACTTCGTGGAGTTCGTGGACGCGGCGCACACCCGCGGCATGCGGGTGATCATCGACTTCGTCATGAACCACACGAGCGACCAGCACGAGTGGTTCCAGCAGTCCCGCAAGGACCCCGACGGGCCCTACGGCGACTACTACATGTGGGCCGACAACGACAAGCAGTACCAGGACGCCCGCATCATCTTCGTCGACACCGAGACCTCGAACTGGACGTACGACCCGGTCCGCAAGCAGTACTACTGGCACCGGTTCTTCTCCCACCAGCCGGACCTCAACTACGAGAACCCGGCCGTCGTCGAGGAGATCGTCTCCTCGCTCCGGTTCTGGCTCGACCTCGGGATCGACGGCTTCCGCCTCGACGCCGTGCCCTACCTGTACGCCGAGGAGGGCACCAACTGCGAGAACCTGCCGCGCACGCACACCCTCCTCAAGGCGGTCCGCGCCGAGATCGACGCGCACTACCCGGACACCGTGCTGCTCGCCGAGGCCAACCAGTGGCCCGAGGACGTCGTCGACTACTTCGGCGACTTCACGAAGGGCGGGGACGAGTGCCACATGGCCTTCCACTTCCCCGTCATGCCGCGCATCTTCATGGCCGTGCGAAGAGAGTCCCGCTACCCGGTCTCCGAGATCCTGGCCAAGACCCCGGCGATCCCGGACCGCTGCCAGTGGGGCATCTTCCTGCGCAACCACGACGAGCTGACCCTCGAAATGGTCACCGACGAAGAGCGCGACTACATGTACGCCGAGTACGCCAAGGACCCGCGCATGCGGGCCAACATCGGCATCCGGCGCCGCCTCGCCCCGCTGCTGGACAACGACCGCAACCAGATGGAGCTGTTCACGGCCCTGCTGCTGTCGCTGCCCGGGTCGCCCGTCCTCTACTACGGGGACGAGATCGGCATGGGCGACAACATCTGGCTCGGCGACCGCGACGGGGTGCGCACCCCGATGCAGTGGACGCCGGACCGCAACGCCGGTTTCTCCTCGTGCGATCCGGGCAGGCTGAACCTGCCGGTCATCATGGACCCGGTCCACGGGTACCAGGTCACCAATGTCGAGGCGGCCATGGCGTCGCCCTCGTCGTTGCTGCACTGGACCCGCCGGATGATCGAAGTCCGCAAGGCGAACCCCGCCTTCGGACTCGGCTCGTACACCGAACTGCCGTCGTCGAACCCGGCGGTGCTCGCGTTCCTGCGCGAGTACGGGGACGACCTGGTGCTGTGCGTGCACAACTTCTCGCGCTTCGCGCAGCCCACGGAGCTGGATCTGCAGTCGTTCAACGGACGGGTCCCGGTGGAGCTGACGGGTGACGTCCGCTTCCCGCCGATCGGCGAGTGGCCGTACCTGCTGACCCTGGCGGGCCACGGCTTCTACTGGTTCCGCCTGCGCTCCGAATAACAGCCCGGCCCGGGGGCGGGCGCGGCGAATGGGTCAATCGCCCGCCCCTGTACGGACCATCCTGACCCGACACTCGCCCACACCGGAGAAGCAACCACCGCGATCCGGGACACTTGCGCATTCTTTGACGGCCCGGGGAAAGGACGCGACGCCATGTCGGAGGCTGCATCCGCCCGGAATCGGCTCACGGCCGACCGGGCCACCGGGCTCGGCCCACTGGAACCGATGCTGCGGGCCTGGCTGCCCGCACAGCGCTGGTTCGCGGGCAAGGGCCGCGCCATCGGACGGCTGAGGACGATCTCGGCGGCCGAACTGCTGCCGCCCGGATCCACGCCGGGGCTCCTGCACCTGCTGCTGGACGTGGACGGGGACTGCTACCAACTGCTGCTCGGGGTGCGCCCGAGCCCGCTGCCGCCCGCGCTCGCGCCCGCGCTGATCGGCCGCGCCGAGCAGGGCCCGTACGCCGGCCAGTCGGTCTACGAGGGACTGGGCGATCCGCGGCTCGCCTCGCTGCTGCTGGAACGGCTGCGCTCCCCCGGGACGCTCGGCCCGCTCCGCTTCGACCGGGACCCGGCCACCGTCATCCCCGAGGCGCCGACCCCCCGGCCACTGTCCGGGGAGCAGACCAACTCCTCGCTGATCTACGGGGATTCGTACATCCTGAAGGTGTTCAGACGGGTCGGCCCCGGAGTCAACCCGGACCTGGAGCTGCCCCGGGCCCTGGCCGCCGCCGGCTGCACCCGGGTGCCCGCGCCGGTCGCCTGGTACGAGGCCGAACTGCCCGGCTCCGAACCGCTGACCCTGGGCGTGCTCCAGCCCTACCTGCGCGGCTCCGACGACGGCTGGCAGCTCGCGCTGCACCGGCTGCGCACCGGGGCCGACTTCACCGCCGAGGCGCACGCGCTCGGCCGGGCCACCGCCGAGGTGCACAGCGCGCTGGCCGGGGCCCTGCCCACCCTCGCGCTCGGCCCGGAGCAGACGGCCCGGCTGGCCGCCGGGATGACCGCGCGGCTGGCCGCCACCGCCCGCGAGGTCCCGGCACTGCGGCCCTACGAGGCCGGGCTGCGCGGCGCCTTCGACGCGCTCGCCGCCTCCCGCGGGGCCGGGGTTCCCGCCCAGCGGATCCACGGGGACCTGCACCTGGGGCAGACCCTGCGCACCGCGGACGGCAGTTGGGCGCTGATCGACTTCGAGGGCGAGCCGGCCCGGCCGCTGGCCGACCGCCGCCGCCCCGAGCCGGCGGTGCGGGACATCGCCGGCATACTGCGCTCCTTCGACTACGCGGCCCGCTCGCACCGGCCGTTCGCCCCCGCCTGGGCGGACGCCTGCCGGGCCGCCTTCTGCGAGGGCTACGCCCGCACGACCGGCCGCGACCCGCGCGAGGACCCCGTCCTGCTGCGCGCGTACGAGACGGACAAGGCGGTGTACGAGGCCCGTTACGAGTCCCGGCACCGCCCCGACTGGCTGCACGTGCCGATGGCGGCGATCCGGCGGCTGTCCGAGCCGCAGGGTTTTCCCGCCCACCGCACGCGTCCCCCCCACCGCTCCACCCCGCCGCCCGCCTGGAGGCCCCGTACGGATGCCGCCCCGCTGCTCCCGGACCCCGAGCCGTACCGGGTGCTGGGCACCCCGGCCGCAGACCGGCTCGACCCCGAGCTGATGCGCCGGTGCTACGCCGAGCTGGTGCGCGGCCGCCGCTACAACGCCCAGGCCACCGCCCTCACCCGGCAGGGCCGATTGGCCGTATATCCCTCCACCGTGGGTCAGGAGGCGTGCGAGATTGCCGCCGCGATGGTCCTGGAGGAGCAGGACTGGCTGTTCCCGAGCTACCGCGACACCCTCGCGGCCGTGGCGCGCGGACTGGACCCCGTGGAGGCCCTGACCCTCCTGCGCGGCGACTGGCACACCGGCTACGACCCGCGCGAGCGCCGGATCGCCCCGCTGTCGACCCCCCTCGCCACCCAGCTGCCGCACGCGGTCGGCCTGGCGCACGCCGCGCGGCTGCGCGGCGACGACGTGGTCGCCCTCGCCATGGTCGGCGACGGCGGAACCAGCGAGGGCGATTTCCACGAGGCCATGAACTTCGCCGCCGTCTGGCAGGCGCCGGTGGTCTTCCTCGTCCAGAACAACGGCTTCGCGATATCCGTCCCGCTCGCCAAGCAGACCGCCGCCCCGACCCTGGCCCACAAGGCCGTGGGGTACGGGATGCCGGGCCGCCTCGTCGACGGCAACGACATCGCCGCCATGCACGAGGTGCTGTCCGAGGCGGTCCGGCGGGCCCGGGCCGGCGGCGGACCGACCATGATCGAGGCCGTCACCTACCGCATCGAGGCCCACACCAACGCCGACGACGCCACCCGCTACCGGGGCGACGCCGAGGTGGAGGCCTGGAAGGCGCACGACCCGATCCAGCTGCTGGAGCGCGAGCTGACCGCCCGCGGGCTGCTGGACGAGGCGGGCATCCAGGCGGCCAAGGACGCGGCCGAGGAGATGGCGGCGGCGCTCCGGGACGGGATGAACGCGGAGCCCGTGCTCGATCCGATGGACCTCTTCGAAAACGTCTACGCGCAGCAGACCGGCCGGCTCCGCGAACAGGCGGCCATGCTCCGTGCCGAGCTGGACGCGGCCGAGCAGGACGCGGCAGAAGAGGAGGACCCGTCATGACCACGGTGGCGGCGAAGCCGACGACCACGAAGCCGGCGACCATGGCGCAGGCCCTGAACCGGGCCATGCGCGACGCGATGGCCGAGGATCCGACCGTCCACGTGATGGGCGAGGACGTCGGGGCGCTCGGCGGGGTCTTCCGCATCACGGACGGGCTCGCGAAGGAGTTCGGCGAGGACCGCTGTACGGACACCCCGCTCGCGGAGGCGGGCATCCTCGGCGCGGCCGTCGGCATGGCCATGTACGGGCTGCGGCCGGTCGTGGAGATGCAGTTCGACGCGTTCGCCTACCCGGCCTTCGAGCAGCTGATCTCCCACGTGGCCAAGATGCGCAACCGCACGCGCGGCGCGATGCCGCTCCCGATCACCATCCGCGTGCCCTACGGCGGCGGGATCGGCGGCGTGGAGCACCACAGTGACTCCTCCGAGGCCTACTACGTGGCCACGCCCGGGCTCACCGTCGTGACCCCGGCGACGGTCGAGGACGCGTACGGGCTGCTGCGCGCGTCGATAGCCAGCGACGACCCGGTGGTCTTCCTGGAGCCGAAGCGGCTGTACTGGTCCAAGGCCGACTGGTCTCCCGAGGCGCCCGCCGCGGTCCCGGGGATCGGCGAGGCCCTCGTCCGGCGGACCGGCACGAGCGCGACGCTGATCACCTACGGGCCCTCCCTGCCGGTGTGCATGGAGGCGGCCGAGGCGGCGCGCGAGGAGGGCTGGGACCTGGAGGTCGTGGACCTGCGCTCGCTGGTCCCCTTCGACGAGGAGACCGTCGTGGCCTCCGTGCGCCGGACCGGGCGCGCGGTCGTGGTCCACGAGTCCGGCGGCTTCGGCGGCCCGGGCGCGGAGATCGCCGCCCGCGTCACGGAGCGGTGCTTCCACCACCTGGAGGCGCCGGTGCTGCGCGTGACCGGCTTCGACATCCCGTATCCGCCGCCGATGCTGGAGAAGCACCACCTGCCCGGCGTGGACCGGATCCTGGACACCGTGGCCCGTCTGCAGTGGGAGAACTGATGCCGCAGGTCATGGAGTTCAAGCTGCCGGACCTGGGGGAAGGGCTGACGGAGGCGGAGATCGTCCGCTGGCTGGTGGAGGTCGGCGACGTCGTCGCCATCGACCAGCCCGTCGTCGAGGTCGAGACGGCCAAGGCGATGGTGGAGGTGCCCTGCCCGTACGGGGGCGTCGTCACCGCCCGCTTCGGCGAGGAGGGGACGGAACTGCCGGTCGGCGCACCGCTGATCACCGTCGCGGTGGGCGAGCCGGCCGAGCTCTCCGACGGGCCCGCGGAGGCTTCCTCCGGCTCGGGCAACGTCCTGGTCGGCTACGGGACGGACCATTCGCGTCCGGCGCGTCGGAGGCGGGTGCGACCCGGCTCCGCCGCGCCGGGAGGCGGCTCCACGGCTCCCGCCGCACCGGCTCCGGCCGCGGCTCCCGTGGTCACGGCACCGGCGGCCGCCGCACCGGCCGTCGTCGCCGGGCCCGTGCCGGTCATCTCGCCGCTGGTGCGCAAGCTCGCCCGGGACCACGGGGTGGACCTGCGCGCGCTGCGCGGCTCCGGCCCGGAGGGCCTGATCCTGCGCACGGACGTCGAGACGGCCCTGCGCGCCCCGGCGGCCCAGGCCCAGGCCCAGGCCCAGGCTCCGGCTCCGGTTCCGGCCGTCGCCCCTGCCCCCGCCGCCTCCACCGCGCCGCAGGGCGCCACGCGGATCCCGCTCAAGGGCGTGCGGGGCGCGGTCGCGGACAAGCTGTCGCGCAGCCGGCGCGAGATCCCCGACGCCACGTGCTGGGTCGACGCGGACGCCACGGAGCTGATGGCGGCCCGGGCGGCGATGAACGCGGTGGGCGGGCCGAAGATCTCGGTGCTCGCCGTACTGGCCCGCATCTGCACGGCGGCGCTGGCGCGGTACCCGGAGCTCAACTCCACCGTGGACCTCGCGGCGAACGAGATCGTCCGGCTCCCGGCCGTGCACCTCGGCTTCGCCGCGCAGACGGAGCGGGGCCTGATGGTCCCGGTCGTCCGGGACGCGCAGGCCCGGGGAGCCGAGTCCCTGTCGGCGGAGTTCGCCCGCCTCACGGAGCTGGCCAGGGCGGGGAAGCTCGCCCCGGCCGACCTCACCGGAGGCACCTTCACCCTGAACAACTACGGGGTGTTCGGGGTGGACGGCTCCACGCCGATCATCAACCACCCGGAAGCCGCGATGCTCGGCGTGGGCCGGATCATGGCCAAGCCGTGGGTGCACGGGGGAGAGCTGGCGGTCCGCCAGGTCGTGCAGCTGTCCCTCACCTTCGACCACCGGGTGTGCGACGGCGGCACGGCGGGCGGCTTCCTGCGGTACGTGGCGGACTGCGTCGAGTCGCCGGCGGTCCTGCTGCGCACTCTGTAGCCACCCCGGCCCGGCGGGGCTGAGACCAGCCCCGCCGGCAGTGGGTCAGAGCGTCAGAGGGTCAGAGCGTCAGCAGGATCTTGCCCACGTGCGCACTGGACTCCAGGACGCGGTGGGCCTCGGGCGCCTGCGCCATCGGGTACGTCGCGTGCACCACCGGGTGGATCCGGCCCGACCCGACCAGGGGCCACACGTGCTCCCGTACGGCCGCGACGATGGCCGCCTTCTCCTCCAGCGGACGCGCCCGCAGCGTGGTGGCGGTGATCGCCGCGCGCTTGGCCAGCAGGGCGCCCAGGTTGAGCTCCGCCTTGACCCCGCCCTGGAGCCCGATGATCGCGAGGCGCCCGTTGACGGCCAGCGCCTCCACGTTCCGCGTCAGGTACTTGGCGCCCATGATGTCCAGGATCACGTCCGCCCCGGCGCCGCCGGTGGCCGCCCGGACCTCCTCCACGAAGTCCTGCTCGCGGTAGTCGATCAGGATGTCCGCGCCCAGCTCCGCGCAGCGCGCCAGCTTCTCCTTGCCGCCCGCCGTCACCGCGACCCGTGCGCCGACCGCCTTGGCCAGCTGGATCGCCATGGTCCCGATGCCGCTCGACCCGCCGTGCACCAGCAGGGTCTCGCCGGGGCGCAGCCCCGCGACCATGAACACGTTGGACCAGACCGTCGTGACGACCTCCGGGAGCGCCGCCGCCGTCACCAGGTCCACGCCCGCCGGAACGGGCAGCAGCTGGCCCGCCGGGACGGCGACCTTCTGCGCGTAGCCGCCGCCGGCCAGCAGCGCGCACACCTCGTCGCCGACCGACCAGCCCGAGACCCCGGGGCCGATCGCGGAGATCCGCCCGGAGCACTCCAGGCCGGGATGGGGCGAGGCCCCGGGCGGAGGGGCGTAGAACCCCTGCCGCTGCAGGACGTCGGCGCGGTTCACGGCGCTGGCCGCGACCTCGACGAGGACTTCGCCGTCCCCGGCCACCGGATCGGGCGCTTCGCCCCACACCAGGGCGTCGGGACCGCCGGGCTGTTCGATGGTGATCGCATGCATGGCCGGAGGCTACCGCCCGGACACCCGGGGCCGGCGGCGGACGTGCCTACTCGGCCGAGCCCAGGACCACCGGCGGGGAGGACGGCGGGGCCGCGCGGACGATGCTGATGAGACGGTCCGTCAGCTGGAGCGGGCTCGCGTGCGGATCGTCGTACGGGAGCAGCCGGTGGCCGCGCAGGACGCTGACGACCAGGTCGTGGGTGTCGCGGACCGACTTGCCCACCTCGGACTTGGTGACCGGACGCTCGATCAGGTCGAGGCCGCTGCCCTGCTGGATGAGGTCCTCCATCACCGTGCCCGCGCTCGGGCTGAGCACCGACAGCCCGAGCAGCCGGCCCGCCGCGCTCGCACTGGTGATGACCGCGTCCGCGCCCGACTGGCGCAGCAGCGGCGCGTTCTCCTCTTCCCGGACCGCCGCCACGATCTTCGCGCCGCGGTTGAGCTGGCGGGCCGTCAGGGTGACCAGCACCGCCGTGTCGTCCCGCTGGGTGGCGATGACGATCTGACGGGCCTTCTGCAGTTCGGCGCGCAGCAGTACGTCGGAGCGCGTGGCATCGCCGACGACCCCGGTGAACCCCTCCGAGTTGGCCATGTCGATCACCTTGGCGCTGGGGTCGACGATGACGACCTGCTCCTTCTGGAGGCCGGTGGCCAGCAGCGTCTGAAGGGCCGAGCGGCCCTTCGTGCCGAAGCCGACGACGACCGTGTGGTCACGCAAGTTCTTCCTCCAGCGGTTGAGCCGCCACTCTTCTCTGGTCCGCTCGGTCAGCACTTCCAGCGTGGTTCCGACCAGGATGATCAGGAACAGGACGCGGAGCGGCGTGATGAGCAGGACGTTGACCAGCCGCGCGCTGTCGCTGTACGGGACGACGTCGCCGTAGCCGGTGGTCGACAGGGTGACGGTCGCGTAGTAGACGCAGTCGAGGAAGTCGACCTTGCCGTTGGCGTTGTCGTGGTAGCCGTCGCGGTCGATCCACACGATCAGGACCGTCAGGCACATCACGAACAGCGCCATCAACAGCCGTCGGCTGACCTGCCGCATCGGTTTCTCGACGATGCGCCGGGGCAGTTTGATGCGGCGCGAGACGAGTTTCTCGTCGGCGCCGCGTGCCATCGCGTCGGAGCCGTGCAGTTTCACGTGAAACATCCCCCTGAAGCCCACGGCAGGTCGAGGATCTCCAGGTCCTGCCCGGAGCGCGCCCCGTGGGGCGGTACGACGGCCAGCCCGTCGGCGGCGGCCACCCCGCGCAGCATCGCGGGGCCGTTGTAGCGCAGCGGCACGGCGTGCTCGTCGGTCAGCCGGACCGGTACGAGCCGGGTGTCGCGCGGGTGTCCCGGTACGCCGCCCTGCACGGGCACCGCGTACCGGGGGCGGGCGCCGCGGCCGGCGAGGGCGCGCAGCAGCGGCTCGGCGAGGGTCAGCAGCCCGGAGACGGCGGCGAGCGGGTTCCCGGGCAGGCCCACGAGGTGGCGGGTGTCGGCGCGGCCGCCGAGCCGGGCCAGCAGCATCGGGTGCCCGGGGCGCACGGCCACCCCGTCGACGAGCAGCTCGGCCCCGGCCTCGGCGAGCACGGGGTGCACGTGGTCCACGGGGCCGGAGGCGGTGCCGCCGGTGGTGACGATCAGGTCGGCGGTGGAGGAGGTGACGGCCCGCAGCAGTTCCTCGGCGCCCGCCGGATCGTCGCCGAGCCGCCGCACGGAGACCACCTCCGCGCCGAGCCGGGTCAGCCAGGGGGCCAGCATGGGGCTCAGCGCGTCGCGGATCAGGCCGTCGTGCGGGCGGCCTTCGGTGAGCAGCTCGTCGCCGAGCACCAGGATCTCGACGCGGGGCCGGGGCCGGGTGGTGAGCTCGTCGTACCCGGCGGCCGCGGCGAGGCCGAGGACGGCCGGGGTGACCAGGGATCCGGAGGGCAGCAGGAGGTCGCCCGAGCGGCACTCCTGGCCGCGCGGGCGGATGTCCTGGCCGGTGGCGACGGGCCGGTCGGCGTACAGCTGGGTGCCGGCCTCGTGCGAGTGCTCGCTGCGGATCACGGCGCTGGTGTCGGCGGGGACCCGGGCGCCGGTGGCGATCCGTACGGCCTCGCCGTCGGCCAGGGGCGCGGGGCGTTCGCTGCCGGCCAGCGCGCTGCCGCCGGGGCGGACGCTCCAGGGTCCGGGTCCGGCGACGGCCCAGCCGTCCATGGCGGAGGTGTCGAAGGAGGGCAGGTCGCCGAGGGCGGTCAGGGGCTCGGTCAGCACCTGGCCGAGCGCCTCGGCCAGGGGGATGCGGTGGCTGCGGACGGGGAGCACCGTCCCGGCGCGAACGGCGGTCTGGCGGGCCCGGAGCCAGGGGGCGGCGCGGTGGCCGCCGCCGTCCGGGTTGCGGCTGACCAGGGCGAGTGCCTGGTCCAGGGCGCGGTCGGCGTCGGAGGCGGCGGTCATCCGGACCCGGTCTCTTCGGCGCCGGCGCTCTCGGCGGCCTCCGCGGCCCAGCGCAGGGCCAGGTCGGCAACCTTGCGGGAGGCCTCGGCGACGGCCTCGGCGGGGTCGGCGCCGGCGGCTTCGGCGCGGGCCGCCGCGTAGCCGACCAGGAAGGTGGTCAGCGGGGCGGCGGGCCGGGCGACGCCGTGGGCGGCGTCACGGGCGAGGTCGAGCAGCACCGTGATGTCGACGTCGACGTCGATGCCCAGCTCGGCCTTGGCAGCGGTGATCCATGATTCCAGCACGGTTCCATGCTCCCTGATCCGGGCGCGAGCGGCGGCGAGATCGTCCCAGGTGTCGCAGTCGAAGGAGGCGAGCGGCGCGGCCGCGGTGACGTGCGCGAGCTCGAGTTCGGCGGTGAGGGCGCGGAGCGGGAGGCCGGTCACGGAGCCGTGCTCGGCCGCCAGCAGGGCGATTTCCCTACGCAGCGGCTCCGCCCGGTACGCGGCGACGAGGGGCTGGTCGCGGCCGTCCGGATCCCGGAGCAGGGCCCCGTCGCCGCCGGGCGCGTCGAGCAGGGCCCGGACCGTGTCGCGGTCCAGGAACGGCAGATCGGCGGAGAGCACGACGACCAGCCCCTCGTCCCGGGCGACGTCCAGCCCCCCGTCCCGCGGCGGCAGGCGGCGCAGCCCGGCGTCCAGCGCGGCCAGGGGGCCGCCGCCGGGCGGGTCCTCCCGGGCCCACTGGACGGGCCGGGCGGTCGGCCTGCGGCCGCCGACGACGACGGTGGTCCGCGCGTCGGCGCAGGCGTCGAGGACGCGGTCGAGGAGGGGGCGGCCGCCGACGAGCAGGCCGGGCTTGTCGGCCCCGCCCAGTCGCCGCGCGGCGCCGCCGGCCAGGACGATGGCGTCGTACGTCATGCCCTGAGTATGCGGGGGCCGCGTTGCGGATGTGTTCCGCCGTTTACCGGGCCCTTACGGCCGCGTGGTGAGATCGCCCGCCGCCCCGAACGGCTCCGGGGCCGCCCGCGGCCCCGGAGGGTGCGGACGGCCCCGGAGGGTGCGTTCAGTACGGCGGGCGGCA
This sequence comes from Streptomyces sp. ICC4, assembly GCF_003287915.1. Lineage (NCBI taxonomy): Bacteria > Bacillati > Actinomycetota > Actinomycetes > Kitasatosporales > Streptomycetaceae > Streptomyces > Streptomyces sp. ICC4. The sequence continues at coordinate 3,894,126 of NZ_CP030286.1, forward strand.
GGGCCTGAACCCAGGACCTGAACCCAGGGCCTGAAGGTACGGGCCTGAGGTACGGGCCTGCAGGGGTGAGAGGTACGGGCCTAGAGATACGGGCCCGAGCGGACCGCGCCGTGCGGGCCGTCCTCGTCGTCCTCGTGGGAGGAGCCGGGGGGCAGGGCGCGGCGCATCTGCTCCAGTTGGGCCCGCGCCGCCATCTGCTGCGCGAACAGGGCCGTCTGGATGCCGTGGAACAGGCCCTCCAGCCAGCCCACCAACTGGGCCTGGGCGATCCGCAGTTCCGCCTCGGAGGGGATCGCCTCCTCGGTGAAGGGCAGGGAGAGCCGCTCCAGTTCCTCGACGAGCTCGGGAGCCAGACCGTCCTCCAGCTCCTTCACCGATGCCGCGTGGATGTCCTTGAGACGGACCCGGCTGGCCTCGTCCAGAGGTGCGGCGCGTACCTCTTCCAGGAGTTGCTTGATCATGCTGCCGATCCGCATGACCTTGGCGGGCTGTTCGACCATCTCCGTCACCGGGACCTCGCGCGACTCGTCATCGGCGCCGCCGACCGGCATCCCGTCCTGCCCCACGATCAGGCCGTGCGGGGGGCTGTCCTGCGACCGTTCACTCCTCGGCATCTCCATGCCGTCATTCTCTCGCACACCTTCGTACTCACACGGTGTGCCCCCGCACAGGCGTGATCCACCCTGTGCGGGGGCACCAATGCGCCGCCGTGTACCACCTGTGCGGGAGCGCGGGGAGCCGCCGGCCGTCAGACCTCGCGCCGGGCCAGCGCCCCGCTCGAACGGGTGACCAGGGCGGCCAGCAGGGCCGCGCCCAGCGGGACCGCGACCAGCAGACCGGCCAGCGTGGCCCACGGCACCGCGATCGGCATGTAGGGGACGGTCTCGGAGGCCGCCGTGTAGCCGTTCTCGATGCCCGTGCGGATCATGTCGGCCGCGGCCCGCCGCTCGGTGAGCCGCAGTCCGACCGCGGGCAGGATGCCGGCCGCCGAGCCGAGGACGACGCCCATCAGGGCGACCACCCCGCACTGGAAGCCGCTGAGCGTGCGCCGCACCCGCGGCGGTGCGCCGACCGCCGCCAGGGTCTTCAGATCGCCCTCGGCGTCCGCCTGGGCCAGTCCGGTGGCGATGCCGGCCGCGCCGATGGTGACCAGGCCCGCGAAGACGGTCAGGGCGAGCATGGCGAGGCTGTCGTTGCCCTCGTAGCCCTTCTCGATCCGTACGGACGCGTCCAGGCCCATCTTGTCCAGGGACCCGTCCAGCCGCTGCCGCTGCTCGGAGCTCGCGCCCCCGTCGAGGGTGAAGTACGAGCCGAAGGGTGCGGTTTCGATGGCGGCGCCCTTCGCGGCCGAGGCCGGGAGCACCAGCTCCAGGCCGTAGCCCTTCGCCGACTCGGGCGCCTGGTACGCGGCGAACACCTTGTCCTGGCCGGGCGCCGGCTCGCCGGGGGCGTACCCCCCGACCGGCTCGTCACGGCCCATGATCAGCCGGACGGTGACCTTGTCGGCGAGCACGTTCTGCTTCTTGAAGGAGACGGCCTTGCCCGCCTTCAGCGCGGCCACCGCGCCCGGGTCCTCGACGGCCAGGACGGAGAGCAGCTTCTCGTCCGCGACGACCAGGGGTGCCCGGATGCCGAAGGGCTCGTCCGCGCACCGCCAGTCGTTGCGCAGTTCCCTGCGCTGTTCCGGGGTGAAGGAGCTGGGGCCGTTCTCCGCCGTGTAGAGCGGGCAGCGCTGCTCCTTCGGGATGATGATCTCGGCCCGCCCGCAGTCCGGGCTGGAGGAGTACGAGGAGCAGCCCGGCCTGCCGACGACGAGGCGGTCCACATCGGCCCGCACGTTGACCGGGAGTTCCTTCGACAGGAGCTCGCGCATCGAGGTGACGTCGCGGAACGCGGAGTTCTCGTTGGTCTCGATCAGCCCGGCCCCGTAGGGCAGATGGGCGCTGTACTCGGCGCGCGCCTGCACGTCCTTGCTGTGCTGGTACGTGGCCACCGCGACGGTGCCGGCGACGGCGGCGAGCACGGCGGCCACGGCCGGAGCCGTACGCCCCCGGTTGCGGACGGCGTCGCGCAGCGCGAGCCGGGGCGACAGCGGCAGCCAGCGCCCGGCGCGCCCGAACATGCCGACCAGGGTGGGGGTGAGGGCGACGACGCCGAGCTCGGCGATGGCGCTGCCGCCGGCGACGACGGTGGAGCCCATCTTGGACACGGAGCCGAACAGGGCGATGGCCGCGCCGCCCGCGATGGCGAGCAGGCCGAGGACGGGCAGCACCCGGTTGGCCCGGCGCACGCCGCGGCGGCCGGTGAGGGAGGCGAGCACGGTCTGCCGGGAGGCGTTGACGGCCGGGACGATGGCGGCCAGCAGCCCGGTCAGGACGGCGAGCAGGCCGATGGCGAGGAGTTCCAGCGGGCGGACGTCGAAGCCGCCGAAGCGCTGGCCGATCGTGTCTTCCAGCACGGGCCGGAGCCCGATGGTCAGGGCCACGCCGATGACGGTGCCGGTGACGGCGGCCGCGGCGCCGATGACGAGGCCGCCGGAGAGCACGATGGCGCGGATGTGCCGCCGGTCGCCGCCGTTGGCGCCGACGAGGCCGAGCTGGCGGCGCGAGCGCCGGGCGCCCACCGCGAAGGCGGGTCCGGCCAGCAGGCAGATCTCCAGCATGGCCAGGCCGACGACGGTGGAGAGGATGGCGAGTTCGGTGGCGCTGACGAATCCGCCGGGGTTCCAGCGGTCGCCGGGCTGCTCCGTGTAGAGCGGCACCTCGGAGTCGGCCGGCGGGTTGATCAGCACGACCCGCGATTCGATGAGCAGCTGCTTGGCGTTGGCCTGCTTGACCATGTCCCAGGTGAAGCCGGCGCCGCCCACCTTCACGAGGTGGCTGTCCTGGGCGCGCAGTCCCTGGCCGCCGGCGGCCTTCAGGTCCCGGTCGAGCGGGGCGAGCAGGGTGCCGGGAGGGGCGAGCAGCTGCGGCTGGTTCAGGGCGTCGGGCAGCTCGTAGGCGCCCACGATCTTGTACGAGGTGGTCGACTCGCGCGGGGTGACGCTGGAGCCGACGAAGTAGCCGGACTCCTCCAGGAAGGCGGTGGTGGCGAGGATCTCGCCCGCCGCTTGCGGCAGCCGGCCGCGCTCCAGCGTCCACAGGCCCTTGACCAGCGGGTTCGCCGCGTCGGTCTCCCGCAGCTCGGTCTCCAGGATCCCGAACCGGGTGCGGACCTTGCCGTAGGACTTGCTGTCCTTGACGGACTGGGCTCCGGCGGGGAGTTCGGGCGTGGGCTTGGCGAGCTCGTCCCGGTTGCCGCCGGCGCTCCGCTCGTACTTGTCGTATCCGCCGACCGGGGCGTAGCTCTGGGCGTCGGGACTCTGGTAGATGGCCGCGCCCATCTCGGAGTCGGTCACCTTGGCGTCGGCGGCGCCGAGCACGCGCTCCACGCGCTGCTCGGGGGAGAGCTGGGAGCTGCGCACGGTGAGGTCGACGGCGCTCACGCCGACGATCGGCAGGGCGATCATGGCCAGCACGAGGGAGCTGCGGCCCTTGGAGCGCCAGGCGTCGCGGCGGGCTATCCGGATGGCCGCGATCCAGGAGTGGTACGAGGAGATCACTGAGCGGCCGCCTGCCCGGTGAGCAGGGAGTCGGCGTGGCTGCGCAGGGTCTCGTCGACGACGCTGCCGTCGCGCAGGAACACCACGCGGTCGGCCCAGGCCGCGAAGCGCGGCTCGTGCGTGACGAGGATGCCGGCCGCGCCGGCCTCGCAGCGCGAGCGCAGCAGGGCGAGTACGGATTCCCCGGTCTCGGAGTCGAGGGCGCCGGTCGGCTCGTCGGCGAGGACGAGGCGGCGGTCGCCGACCAGGGCGCGGGCGATGGCGACGCGCTGCTGCTGGCCGCCGGACATCTCGTCGGGGAAGCGGTCGGCGAGCTGCCCGAGGTTCATCTCCTCCAGGGCCGCCAGTGCGCTGCCGCGGGCCTTGCGGGCGGAGACGCCGTCGAGTTCGAGCGGCAGGGCGACGTTCTCGGCCGCGGTGAGGGCCGGGATCAGGTTGTAGTCCTGGAAGACGTAGCCGATGCTGCGGCGGCGCAGGGCGGCGAGCTGCTTGCGGCTGGCGGTGGTGATGTCGGTGCCTTCGACTATCACCTTGCCGCTGCTGGGCTTGTCGAGTCCGCCGGCGAGGGTCAGCAGCGTGGACTTGCCGGACCCGGAGGGGCCCATGACGGCGACGAGTTCGCCGGGGTACACGCTGAGGTCGATCCCGCGCAGGGCGTGCACCTCGGTGGCGCCGCTGCCGTGGGTGCGGACGAGCTTGTCCAGCTGCAATACGGGCTGGTCGGGCATGAAGGTTCCCCCCTGGGAGGTGGAGCGGTGGTTCAGCCCCGCCGCGAGCGGGCGGTACGGGGCGGAGTCCGGTCGGTGGTCGTGGTCGTGGTCGGGGTGGTGGTGGGGACGGCGGTGGCGGCGGCCGGCCGGCCGGGGTCCCGGTGGTCGGGCGGCTCGGCCTCGGCCGGTGCGAGCTCCCGGCCGGCGGCGAGCCGGACGAGCCGGGACTCGCAGTGGTCGAGCCAGCGGGCCTCGGCCTCGGTCTGGAAGATCAGCTGTTCCAGGACCAGCAGCCAGGCGATGTCGTCGCGCTCGCCGCCGCGCCCGGTCTCGATGGCGGTGAGCGCCTGGGCCTTGAGCCGGGTGTAGTCCTGCATGGCCTGGACGGTGGCGTGCCGCTGGGCCTGGATGACGGCGCGGATGTTCACGCCGGGGGCGCCGACGGCCATGGCGAGCTTGATGGCGAGTTCGTCGCGGGGCGGGTTGGCCCGGTCGACGGGGCGCTCGAACCACTCGCGCAGTTCGGACCGCCCGGTCTCGGTGATGGCGTAGAGGGTGTGTCCGGCCGTGTCCTCGCCGCCGGGTGCGACGAGGCCGTCGCGCTCCAGGCGCGCGAGGGTGGTGTACACCTGCCCGACGTTGAGCGGCCAGGTGGAACCGGTGCGTGATTCGAACTCGGTGCGCAGCTGGGAGCCGTACCGGGGGCCCCGTTCCAGCAGGGCGAGAAGGCCGTGGCGGATCGACATACTCAGTATGTATACCGAGTATGCCCGCGGCCGCAACCACCCTGAGACGTAGGTCATGAGGGGGAGGCGGCCGATCCGTACGTCTCGGGAGGGAGGCGCGGCGGTGCGGGGAGGGGCTTCGCGGCCCCGCCGCGGGAAGGCCTCAGCGCCCTCGGCGCAGCCGCATCCCCATGAATCCGAGACCCGTCCCCATCAGGGCGAACCCCGTTCCGAGGGGCCGTATGTGCGCGGCCAGATCGGCGGCGCGCTCGTTCGGCTCGGTGCCGAGCGCGCCGACCACCGCCGCGGAGGGGGCCGGGGGCTCCGGTCGGGCGGGCTCGGTGCGAGGGCGCACCGGGACGGGGCGCGAGACGAGCACGGCCTCGGGGTTGGCGGGCTCGGCCGCCGGCAGCCCGGGCCGCTCCCGGCCGGCTCCGGCGGCGCTTCCGGCGAGCTCCTCGAACGCCTCGCGGGCCGAACCGGCCGCATCGCCCGCATCGGCCGGCGCGGAGGTACGGGCGGAGTGCCCGGCCGTCGCGTGTCCGGACGCCGCGTGTCCGGATGCCGCCCGCGCAGGCGCCGCGTGCGCGGGCGCCGAGACCAGCAGCGTGGCGGTCGCCATCGCTGCCCCGGCGGTCCAGCGCAGCGCGCGGGCGTATGTCACGCACTCAGATTTGCATAACCGGACAAAACCGGCATCCCGTACGGGCTGTACGAGTACGCGGCGCGGGGCGGCGGGCGCCGCCCCGCTCTCTCACTCCGGGTCGCCCGTCGAGATCCACAGGGTGAAGGTGGTGTCCTTCGGGTCGATCGCGGTGCCGCCGGCGGGCTGCTGCTCGATGATCATCCCCTCGCCGTAGACCGCCTCGTCCCGGGGCTTCTCCTCGTACTTCCAGCCGCCGGCCCGGATGCACGCCTTCACCGAGACCTGGTTCAGGTACCGGAAGTCCGGCGCGGTCACCTTGTCCGCCTTGCTGGTGTACTTCGAGGGCTCCTTGCACTTCGACTCGGCGATCGTGCGCGAGAGGTCCGGACCCTTGTGCCCGGCCGGCGCCGAACCGGACGCGGAGTTCGAGGGGTTCGGGCCGGTGTTGGCCTTGTCCTTGGCGCCGCCCAGGTCCAGCGCGTAGAGCAGCCCGCCGACGGCCAGCAGCGCCACCACGACGGCGCCCACCACGACCGGGGTGTTCTTCTTCGCCGGGGCGGAGCCGCCGCCCTGCCCCTGACCGCCCTGCGGCGACACCGAGTACGGCGGCGGGGTCGCGGGCGCGCCGTACGGCTGCGGGGCCGGCGCCTGCGCCTGGTGCTGCGGGTACCCGTACGAGCCCGGCGCGGGCGTCTGCACCGGCGGCGGGGTCGGCGCGTACGCGTACGGCACCGGGGTCTGCGGAGCCTGGTACGGCTGCTGCACCGACGGCGGCGGCGCCTGGAGGGAGGAGTCCACCGGCGGGAACACGGCCGAGCCGAGCCCGGCGCCGCTGTTGGTCGGGTGCGAGCCGGGGACGATGACCGGAGCCCCGGTGTGACCGGCGCCCGCCACCCGCGCGACCTCGTCGAGCATGGCGGCCGCCGTGGGGAAACGCTCGTTCGGGTTCTTCTTCAGGGCCCGCGCCACCAGCGCGTCCATCGCCGGGGTCACCGAGCGGTTGATGGAGGACGGCGCGACCGGGTCCTCCTGCACGTGCGCGTACGCCATGCCCAGCGCCGAGTCCGCGACGAAGGGCACCCGCCCGGTCAGCAGCTCGAAGAGCATGATGCCGACCGAGTAGAGGTCGGAGCGGGCGTCCACGGCCCGGCCGAGCGCCTGCTCGGGGGAGAGGTACTGGGGCGTGCCGACGACCATGCCGGTCTGCGTCATCGAGGTGACCCCCGACTGCATGGCCCGCGCGATGCCGAAGTCCATCACCTTGACCACGCCGCGCCGCGTCATCATGACGTTGCCCGGCTTGATGTCGCGGTGGACCAGCCCCATCTCGTGGCTGCTCTCCAGGGCGGCCAGCACATCGGCCGTCACCTTCAGCGCCTTGTCGGCCGGCATGGCCCCGTACTGGCGCACGTCCCCGTCCAGGACGGAGCCGAGCGGCTGCCCCTCGACGTACTCCATGACGATGTACGGCATGACCGCGCCGTCGTCCCGGCCGGTGCCGGGGAAGGTGACCACGCCCTCGCCGGTGTCGAAGACCGAGACGATGTTCGTGTGCGACAGTTTCGCTACAGCCTGCGCCTCGCGGCGGAAGCGCTCGCGGAAGGACTGCTCGCGCCCGAGCTCGCTGTGCAGCGTCTTGATCGCGACCTGCCGGTCGAGCGCGGAATCGTAGGCGAGGTAGACGGAAGCCATTCCGCCCTCACCGAGCAGATCCCTTAGCTGGTAACGGCCACCGGCCAGAGAGCCGCCCGCGTACTGGCCCTGAGTGCCGTCCTGGCTCATGACTGTTGCTTCCCCTCGGGATGTGTCCCTGCGCCTCTGGCCGAGCGCACGTGGCGCTCAGTCTGCCGGAGGGCACACACACGTCAAGCCGGGTGCCCGTTCCGTGACCACAAGGCCACCCGGGGTCCTTGTCCGGACGGCGACCGGTTGCGAGGCTGTAGCGTTCGTCGGAGCACACGACGAGGACCTACCGCTGAGCGGCGGCCGAGACAGACGACGGCGAGGACTGATGGCACCCGAACCCGATGGAAGCGGCGCCGGGATGGCAGACGGTCCGGAGCACTGGGGCGCGGGCGGCCTGGTGGGAGACGGCCGTTACCGGCTGACCCACCGTCTGGGACGCGGCGGCATGGCCGAGGTGTTCGCCGCCGAGGACGTCCGGCTGGGCCGGACCGTGGCCGTCAAGCTGCTGCGCCCGGACCTCGCAGAGGACCCGGTGTCCAAGGCCCGCTTCACGCGCGAGGCGCAGTCGGTCGCCGGCCTCAACCACCATGCCGTCGTCGCCGTGTACGACTCGGGCGAGGACCGGGTCGGCCCGAGCGTCGTCCCCTACATCGTCATGGAACTGGTCGAGGGCCGCACCATCCGCGACCTGCTGATCAGCGCCGAGGCCCCGGGCCCCGAGCAGGCGCTGATCATCACCTCCGGCGTGCTCGAAGCGCTCGCGTACTCGCACCAGCACGGCATCGTGCACCGGGACATCAAGCCCGCCAACGTGATCATCACGGAGACCGGCGCGGTCAAGGTGATGGACTTCGGCATCGCGCGCGCCCTGCACGGCGTGCAGTCGACGATGACCCAGACCGGCATGGTCATGGGCACCCCGCAGTACCTGTCGCCGGAGCAGGCTCTCGGCAAGGCCGTGGACCACCGCTCCGATCTGTACGCGACGGGCTGCCTGCTCTACGAACTCCTCGCGCTGCGGCCCCCGTTCACCGGGGAGACCCCGTTGTCGGTGGTCTACCAGCACGTCCAGGACGCGCCGATCCCGCCCTCGCAGCTGCCGGAGGGCCACGCGATCCCGCAGGAGCTCGACGGGCTCGTCATGCGCTCGCTGGCCAAGGACCCGGACGACCGGTTCCAGAGCGCCGAGGAGATGCGCGGGCTCGTCCAGTACGCCCTGCAGATGCTGCACGACCAGGGGCCGAACTCCGGGACCTGGAGCACCGGCCCGGTCACGATGGCGCTGCCGCACGGGCGCGGCCCCTCGCAGACCACGGCGATGCCGATGCCCGGCGGCGGCCACGGCCAGCAGCAGTACGGCGCGCACTCCTCGACCTCGCAGTTCCAGCAGGCGATGGTGCCGCCGCTGAACCCGGACGACGGCTCGGCCTTCCCCGGCGGCGGTGGCGGCCAGGGCGGCAACGGCGGCTACGACGGCTACGACGGGTACGACGACCGTTCCGGCGGCCGCTGGAAGCTGTGGCTGTTCGCCGTCCTCGCGGTCCTCGCGGTCGCGGGCGGCGTGGCGTACGCGGTCAACGGCCTCGGCGGCAAGGGCGGGACCTCGGACACGCCCCCGCCCGTCGTCTCCTCCTCATCGAGCAGCGGGTCGAGCAGCCCCACCCCGGAGAACACCCCGTCGCGGACCCCGGAGACCTCGCACTCGTACGACAACTCGCCGACGCCGAGCCGCAGCAAGTACACGCCGAGCTCGTCGCCGTCCACCACCCCGTCGCCGTCGCCGACCCCCACGCCGACGCCGACCCCGAGCCCGTCGAAGACGCCGAAGCCGACGCCGACCCCGACGCCGACGCCGACCCCCGAGGGGCGCGGCGTCGACCAGGACTGAGCCGCGCCGCTCACCCTGAGTCATGGAGAAAGGCCCGGCGGAATTCCGCCGGGCCTTTCTCCGCTCGGGACCAAAGTCCTCAGAGCGCGTGCTGGTACTGCCGGTCCAGGTTCCCCGCGAGCGTGTGCACGGTGACGAGCTGGGGTTCGATGCGCATGTAGACCGGGTCGAACACCGCGCCGTCCACGAAATGCGGACCGGGGCCGAAGAGTTCCAGTTCGGCGGTGGTGGGTTCGACGATGTTCGCGGTCCCCGTGAACTGCACCGACCACAACCGGGCCTCGGCGGTGTTGAAGTTGTCGGCGCCGTAGGAGACCACACTGCCGTTGCAGGCGTGGTGGTAGCCGAATCCGGCGTGCATTCTCAGGACTACCTTGCCGTTCACCACGATGTGGCGGGCGACAGCGAGGAAGGGCAGCGCGCGCATGCTGGTGGCCACTCGGCCGTACGGCACCCGGCGCAGCAGTTCGGTGGCGTGGAGTTCCTCTGGGGACATGTCACCCACTTTCCGGTACCGACACGGTGCCGGAAAAGAGGAGCCCGCCCCGCACATCGGGGACGTTGGTCCCGAATCAAACGGAACGCCCCGTGGAATGACACGGCCACGGGGCGTCACGCTGCGTTGCGGGAAAGGGTGCCGATCAGCCGGTGCCGGTCAGCCGGTGCCGGTCAGTGCCGCTTCTCGGCCTGCAGGCGGGCCACGAACGCGGCGGCCTGGGAGCGGCGCTCCATGCCCAGCTTGGAGAGCAGGCTGGAGACGTAGTTCTTGATGGTCTTCTCGGCCAGGTGCAGGCGCTCGCCGATCACGCGGTTGGTCAGGCCCTCGCCGATCAGGTCGAGGATCTTGCGCTCCTGCTCGGTGAGGTTGGAGAGCCGGTCGTCGCCCTTGCCGTTCTTGCCGTCGCGCAGCCGCTCCAGCACGCGGGCCGTGGCGACGGGGTCCAGCAGCGACTTGCCGGCCGCGACGTCCCGTACGGCGTTGAGCAGCTCATTGCCGCGGATCGCCTTCAGCACGTAGCCCGAGGCACCGGCCATGATCGCGTCGAAGAGCGCCTCGTCATCGGCGAACGAGGTCAGCATCAGGCACTTGATGTCCTCGTTCTGCGAGCGGACCTCGCGGCAGACCTCCACGCCGCTGCCGTCCGGCAGCCGGACGTCGAGGACGGCCACGTCGGGGCGGGTGGCGGGGATGCGGACCAGTGCGTCGGCGGCCGTCCCGGCCTCGCCGACGACCTCGATGTCGGATTCCATCGACAGCAGCTCGTGCACGCCCCGACGCACCACTTCGTGGTCGTCCAGGAGGAAAACCTTGATCTTTGCCTGACCGTCTTGTGCGCTCATCGACTACCCGTCCGAGTGGTTGTGCGTCCCCGGATGACCACCGGCGGAGACTCAGCAGAAAAGAGCCGTCCGTGTCAAGAACAGGGCTCCTTTCTGCGTCCATCCTAGCGGCGAAGTGTTCCAAGGCGCGCTTTTGCGGGCGGAGCGGGCGCAATCGGAGCAAGCAGACATGTCGCCGCCGCCGGGCCCGGCGGCGGCACCGCGCCAGCACGACGGGGCGGCGCGCACGCGTCGTACAAGGGGTCGAGGATTCAAACACTCAAACCCTTCCCTGCCGGTGAAGGCCGGGATAACGTGCCGTTGTTCCGGCCCCCTGCAAGGCTGTGACCAGTGGTTGTTCCCGCTTCCGCGGATTTACTTGGAAATCCAAGCAAAATCGCAGGTCAAACGGGGTTTCGCAGTTATGCGACGCACTGGGTAACGTGCATTGCGCAGGGCACTCGCCGGGGCACCTGTCACGCCTGAATCCCACACCCGAAGCGCACCCACCCCGTGCGCGGGCAGAGATGCAGGTGAGCCGCACTGGACCCCGGAGAACCCGGGTGCCGGACCGACGGAGGAGCAATCGTGACCGTGGAGAGCACTGCCGCGCGCAAGCCGCGACGCAGCAGCGGCACCAAGCGGCCGGCCGGCGCGGCAAGCGCCGCCAAGCCCGCCGCTGCCACCGCGAAGACGCATGACGCCGAGCCCCAGCTCGTACAGCTGCTGACGCCCGAGGGCGAACGGCGCGAGGTCGCGGACCATCCCGACATCGCCGAATTCGCACCCTACGTCGCCGACATCACCACCGAGGACCTGCGCGGTCTCTACCGCGACATGGTCATGACCCGCCGCTTCGACGGCGAGGCGACCGCCCTGCAGCGCCAGGGCGAGCTGGGCCTGTGGGCCTCGCTCCTGGGCCAGGAGGCGGCGCAGATCGGCTCCGGCCGGGCGCTGCGCGACGACGACTACGTCTTCCCGACCTACCGCGAGCACGGCGTGGCCTGGTGCCGCGGGGTCGACCCGACGAACCTCCTCGGCATGTTCCGCGGTGTGAACCACGGTGGCTGGGACCCGACCACCAACAACTTCCACCTGTACACGATCGTCATCGGCTCCCAGACGCTGCACGCGACCGGGTACGCGATGGGCGTGGCCAAGGACGGCGCCGACTCGGCCGTCATCGCCTACTTCGGCGACGGCGCGTCCAGCCAGGGCGACGTCGCGGAAGCCTTCACCTTCTCGGCCGTCTACAACTCGCCCGTGGTGTTCTTCTGCCAGAACAACCAGTGGGCGATCTCCGAGCCCACCGAGCGCCAGATGCGCGTACCGCTCTACCAGCGCGCACAGGGCTTCGGCTTCCCGGGCGTCCGCGTGGACGGCAACGACGTACTGGCCTGCCTCGCGGTGACGCGGTGGGCGCTGGAGCGGGCCCGCCGGGGCGAGGGGCCCACGCTGGTCGAGGCGTTCACGTACCGCATGGGCGCGCACACCACCTCCGACGACCCGACGAAGTACCGGCGCGACGAGGAGACGGCGGCCTGGGAGGCCAAGGACCCGATCCTGCGCCTGAAGGCCCACCTGCTGGCCACCGGAGGCGCCGACGAGGCGTACTTCGAGCAGCTGGAGGTGGAGAGCGAGGCGCTGGGCAAGCGGGTGCGCGAGGTCGTGCGCTCGATGCCCGACCCCGACACCATGGCGATCTTCGAGAACGTCTACGCGGACGGGCACGCGCTCGTCGACGAGGAGCGCGCGCAGTTCGCCGCTTACATCGCGTCCTTCGAAGGCGGGGAGTGACCGTCATGGCCGTACAGAAGCTCACCATCGCGAAGGCGCTCAACGACTCGCTGCGCAAGGCCCTGGAAGAGGACCCGAAGGTCCTGATCATGGGCGAGGACGTCGGCAAGCTGGGCGGCGTCTTCCGCATCACCGACGGACTGCAGAAGGACTTCGGCGAGGAGCGGGTCATCGACACCCCGCTCGCCGAGTCGGGCATCGTCGGCACCGCGATCGGCCTGGCCCTGCGCGGGTACCGGCCGGTCGTGGAGATCCAGTTCGACGGCTTCGTCTTCCCGGCGTACGACCAGATCGTCACGCAGCTCGCCAAGATGCACGCGCGCTCGCTCGGCACCATCAAGATGCCGGTCGTCATCCGCATCCCGTACGCCGGCGGCATCGGCGCGGTCGAGCACCACTCGGAGTCTCCGGAGACGCTGTTCGCGCACGTCCCGGGCCTGAAGGTGGTCTCGCCGTCCAACGCGAGCGACGCCTACTGGATGCTTCAGCAGGCCATCCTCAGCGACGACCCGGTGATCTTCTTCGAGCCGAAGCGGCGCTACTGGGACAAGGGCGAGGTCGATGTCGAGGCCATCCCGGACGCGCTGCACGGCGCGCGGGTGGCCCGCACCGGCACGGACATCACCCTGGCGGCCTACGGGCCGATGGTGAAGGTCTGCCTGGAGGCCGCCGCGGCCGCCGCCGAGGAGGGCAAGTCGGTGGAGGTCGTGGACCTGCGCTCGATGTCCCCGATCGACTTCGACACGCTGCAGGCCTCCGTGGAGCGCACGCGCCGCCTCGTCGTCGTGCACGAGGCGCCGGTGTTCCTCGGCGTGGGCTCGGAGATCGCCGCCCGCATCACGGAGCGGTGCTTCTACCACCTGGAGGCGCCCGTGCTGCGGGTGGGCGGCTACCACGCCCCGTATCCGCCGGCCCGCCTGGAGGACGAGTACCTGCCGGGCCTGGACAGGGTGCTCGACGCAGTCGACCGCTCGCTGGCGTACTGAGGAGAGCCGTGACCATCCGCGAATTCAAGATGCCCGATGTGGGCGAGGGCCTCACCGAGGCCGAGATCCTCAAGTGGTACGTCCAGCCCGGTGACACCGTCACCGACGGCCAGGTCGTCTGCGAGGTCGAAACCGCCAAGGCGGCGGTGGAGCTCCCGATCCCCTTCGACGGCGTCGTGCACGCGCTCCTCTTCGAGGAGGGCGTGACGGTCGATGTCGGCCAGGTCATCATCTCCGTGCAGACGGGTCCGGCGGACGAGGCTCCGGCCGCGGCCGTCGCCGCGGCCCCGGTGGCCGCTGCCCCGGTCGCCGCCGAGGCGGAGCCCGAGGCCCCCGCGGCCCGCCAGCCCGTCCTCGTCGGCTACGGGGTCTCCACGGCCTCCACGAAGCGCCGCCCGCGCAAGGCGCCGCAGCCCGCGGTCGCCGCGCGGAACGGCACGGGCGTGGCCCAGGCGGCTCCGGCCGCCGCTGCCCCCGCCGCGCCGGCCGTCGTGGTTCCGGCCGTCGTGCTGCCGGCGCAGAACGGCACCGGATCCGGTGCCAGGGCGCTGGCCAAGCCGCCGGTGCGCAAGCTCGCCAAGGACCTCGGCATCGACCTGGCGGTCGTGGTCCCCACCGGCGACGGCGGCGTCGTGACCCGGGAGGACGTGCACGCGGCGGCCGCCGCGGCCATCGCCCCGCAGGCCCTGGCCCCGGCTCCCGAGGCGCCTCCGGTCCAGGCCCAGGCCCAGGCCCCGGCATCCGCCCCGGCCGAGGCACCCGCGTCCGCGCGGGAGACCCGCATCCCGGTCAAGGGCGTCCGCAAGATCACCGCCCAGGCCATGGTCGGCTCCGCCTTCACCGCGCCCCACGTCACCGAGTTCATCACCTTCGACGTGACCCGCACGATGAAGCTGGTCCAGGAGCTCAAGGCGGACCCGGACCTCGCCGGCCTGCGGATCAACCCGCTGCTGCTGATCGCCAAGGCCGTCCTCGTGGCGGTCCGCCGCAATCCCGAGGTCAACGCTTCGTGGGACGAGGCGGCCCAGGAGATCGTGCTCAAGCACTACGTCAACCTGGGCATCGCCGCGGCCACCCCGCGCGGGCTGATCGTCCCGAACATCAAGGACGCCCACGCCAAGACGCTCCCCGAGCTGTCGACGGCCCTGTCCGAGCTGGTCGCCACCGCCCGCGAGGGCAAGACCTCCCCGGCCGACATGCAGAACGGCACCATCACCCTCACCAACGTCGGCGTCTTCGGCGTCGACACCGGCACGCCCATCCTGAACCCCGGCGAGTCCGCGATCCTCGCGGTCGGCGCGATCAAGCTCCAGCCGTGGGTCCACAAGGGCAAGGTCAAGGCCCGCCAAGTCACCACGCTGGCGCTCTCCTTCGACCACCGCCTCATCGACGGCGAACTCGGCTCCCGCTTCCTCGCGGACATCGCCGCCGTCCTGGAGCACCCCCGCCGTCTGATCACCTGGTCCTGACGGCGAAGGCCGGCCCCGGGCACCCGCCCGGGGCCGGCCTTCCCCTCTGCCCTGCCCCAGACCGCTCTGACGTGCGCAAATGCTGTGGCGGGCGAGCCCGTCCGGTGTGATCATCGGCCCATGCGCTTCCGCTCTGCCACCGCAGACCCCACCGACCTGGACCGCGCCCTCGCCTACCCGGCCGACGGCCCCGTCCCCGCCCTCACCCCCGAGAAGATCCGGGAAGAGCTCGCCGCGCGCCAGATGCGTCCCGAGTGGACCTGGTTCGCCGAGGACGACAACGGCGAGATCCTCGCCCGCGCCCTGTGGTGGGGCCGCGCCGACGGAGAACTGCCGATCGCCCTCGACTGCCTCCAGGTCCGGAGCTCCGCCGCCGATCCGGCCGCCGTCGCCGCCGGGCTGCTCGCCGCCGGGCACGAGGCCTTCGGCAAGGCCCCCGACTACAACATCTCCCTGCCCCGCGACTGGCGCACCGCCCCCGGTGGCCTGGCCGACGCCGTCGCCTGGCGGCAGGAGGCGGCGTACGCCTCCGGGCTGACCCGCGAGATCGAGCGGCTGCGCTTCGAGTGGACCCCGGCCGCCGGAACCGCCGCCCCCACCGGCCGGCTCGTCTTCCGCGAGGGCACGGACGAGGAGTTCCTCGACGCCTTCACCCGCCTCGCGAGCGGCAGTCTGGACCTGCACACGCAGAGCGAGCTGCGCACGATCGACGCCGCGGAACTGGCGCGCGACGACATCGAGTTCTACACCGACTGCCCCGGCGAGCGCTCCTGGTGGCGCCTGGCCCACCTGCCGGACGGCACCCTCGCCGGGATGGCGATCCCGTCGGCGACCCCGTACCACCGCAACGTCGGCTACCTCGGCGTGGTCCCCGAACAGCGCGGCCGCGGGCTGATCGACGAGATCCTCGCCGAGATCACCCGCTTCCACGCCGCCGAGGGCGCCGAGCGCATCACCGCCACCACGGACACCGTGAACGCCCCGATGGCCGCCGCCTTCACCCGCGCCGGCTACGAGATCACCGAGATCCGCCTGGTGCTGGAGCCGTCCTGATGCCGTGACCCCGTCGCGCCGTTCAGGAGGTTGCCCGGTCCGGCACGTCCCCGGCGCCGGGACGCGGTAGCCTCCCCGCCCGGGAGAGGGGTGGGGCAGGGTGTCCATCGCCGAGTTGCAGGTGTACGCCGTCGAGACGGCCGATGCCACGGGTGGCGTGTGCGTGGTGCGGTGCGTCGGCGGTACGGCCCGGGCCGGGCAGGTCTACGCGGCCGGGGAGCTCAGGCTCCGACTGCGCCGGATCGAGCGGTACGGGCGCACCGTGGACTTCTGCGACGCGGGGCACACGGCCACGGTCCGCCTCGCGGGCGCCGTGGTCGCGCTGCTCGCGCGGGGGCAGGTGCTGACGTACGTACCTCCGGACGGCCACGCGCTGGCGGAGCTGGAGGCGTGGCTGGCCACCGGGCCGTCGCTGCTGGAGGAACCGCATCCGGGCCCGCTGCGGGCCCTGGCGACCGCCTGGATGCAGGACGACTCCCTGCCCGACGGGGTGCGGCTGCGCTGGGGCCGGATCGTGCTGGCCGCCATCGAGCGGGCCGGCCGGCCGGAGGAACAGCCGTACGTGCGCGGCTACTTGATCCGGTGCTTCGGCCCCGGACCCGCCGGGGACCCCGACCGCGATCCCGCCGCGCTCTGCCGGGACGTGCTGGCCCGCATCGACCTGACCCCGGCCCAGGCGGCCGAGCAGGCCCGCGCCTGGCGGGACCTGCCGCGCCCCGCCATCCTGCGCCTGCGCCGCATCAAGAACCTGATCCCGTGCATGGCCCCGGCCCGCCCGCACCTCGCCGCCACCGACCCGCTGGCGGCGGCGGCCGACGCCTGGACGGCGCTGCGGCCCCGGCTGCCCTAGGCCGTCTCCCGGTGCCGTGACCGGGCCCGGGGCCTCAGCGGGCCGCGTTGCCGAGGACCTTGGACGGGGTCAGGCGCACGACGACCCGTACGTCCTCGGCCGGGGCCTGCGCGTACGCCTTCCCCGCGCCCGGGCCCTCGTACTCCTCCGCGATGCGGACGGCGACGGCCCGGCCGGTGTCCTCGGTGACGCTGGCGGTGCCGCGGATCTCGGCGTAGAGGAAGGGGTTCGCCAGGTCGAAGACGGTCAGGCCGATCCGGGGGTCCCGCGCGATGTTGAGCTCCTTGCGGCGCCCGCGCTGGGTGGAGATCAGGATCTCGTCCCCGTCCCGGGTCACCCACACCACCGAACTCTGCGGGCTGCCGTCGGGGTTCAGGGTCGCCAGCACCGCCGGGTGGGGGGCGTCGAGCAGCTTGCGGACCGTGTCGTTCAGCTCAAGAGTCATGGCGGTCACGGTAGTCGGGGCGTACGGGGTCGGGCCCGGGTTTGCCGGCGCCCCCGGGCCGACTACGGCAAGTCCGGCCGGTCCCGCCACGGGATGTTGCGCCAGGGCCCCGCCGGGTCGGTGGTCAGGGTGAGGTGGGTGGCCAGGGCCCCCGCGTACCACTCCCCGAACTCCTCCTCGTCGAAGTGCAGGCAGCGGCCCAGCGCGTACCCGGCCGAGAACTCCTCCCACGAGCGGTACGTCTCGCGCGCCGCCTCTCCGGCGCGCAGGACCCCGCGCTCGGCGTCGGCCAGGGTGCCGTAGCGGGTGCCCGTGCCCCAGCGGGCCATCTGGGAGGCCCGGCCGTAGTCCCAGCCCTCGACGGAGCGGACCCAGTCCCCTTCGGCGAGCAGCCCGTCGGCGCGGAAGCGCTGCTCGTAGCGGGCGATCCGGCCGATCAGCCGCTGCACGCCCGCGACCTCGCCCTCCACCTCGGCGGTGGGGCGGGGCTCGGCGACGGTGACCCCCTCGGAGGTGAGCTGCGGCTCGGCGGCCCGCTCGGCGCTGCGGCGCAGGGTGGAGGCGGCCGCGTGCCGCCAGTGCTCCACGTCGACGGCGCCGGCGAAGTCGGAGGCCAGGACGCGGCGCACCCGCAGCGCGAACTCCCAGACGGGACTGACGATCTCGGCGGCGAGCATGCGGCGCAGGACGTCGTGCCAGTCCTCGGGGGTGGTGATGCCCCAGGCCTTGCGCAGGCGTTCGCGCTCGCGGGTGTAGCCGTTGCCGTGGTAGGCCAGTGCGTTCCAGAACTCCCCGTTGGACACCGCGAGATGGGCGCCGACGGCGAGTCCGTGCGCGACGGGCCCGTGCAGCGGGCCGCCGGTGTGCAGGGTGTGCACGGAGCCGGCGGCGAGGCCCCAGGCAGGGGCGACGGCGTCCCAGTGCGCACGCCAGCGGGCCCGGTCGGCGGGGGTGGTGGTGAGGTAGGCCTCGGCGGGGGAGCCGGGGCTCACGGCGAGGTGGGGCGGGTCGGCGGAGGCCCAGGCCCCGGCGAACGAGGCGAGGGTCCGGCGGCCGGAGCCGGGCGGGGGGGCGGGGGCGGGCTGCGCGGAGGAGGGCAGCCCGATGCGTACGGTCGAGATCGCGTCGCTCACCACATCCATCGGGCCAGGATATCTCCGGCATCAGAGGTGAGAGGGACGCGTATTCAGCTGAGCCGGACGGGCATTGAGAGACTCAACCGCTCTTCCTAGGGTTGAGGGCATGAAGAGCGAGAGCGTGCAGGGCATCATGCTGGGCGATGTCGAGGTCATCCGGGTCGTCGAGTGGCAGGGGGCGTTCGCGCCCGCACCCGGTCTGGTTCCGCGGGCCGCCGCGGAGGCGTGGAAGGGCAACGAGGACTGGCTGGCGCCGGACCACTGGGATCCGGAGACGGACCGGGCGGTGATGGCGCTGCAGACCTGGGTGCTGCGCAGCGGCGGGAGGACCGTCCTGGTCGATACCGGGGTGGGCAACGGGCGCGAGCGGCCCGGCTCGCCGCAGTTCCACCACCGGGAGGGAGACTTCCTGGGTGAGCTGGCGCGGTCGGGCGTCCGCCCGGAGGACGTCGACGTCGTCGTCAACACCCATGTCCACGGCGATCACGTCGGCTGGAACACCGTTGCCTCGGACGGGGAGTGGGTGCCGGCGTTCCCCAACGCCCAGTACCTCATCCCGGCCGCGGACGACTTCCATTTCGGCCCGGACAACGGGTACGCGAACGGCCTGCGCGAGGACGACCGGCTGATCTACGAAGACAGCATCGCGCCCGTCCACCGGGCCGGGCAGAGCCTGTTGTGGGACGGCGTGCACCGCATAGACGAACACCTCACCCTGGAATCAGCGCCCGGCCACACGCCCGGCTCCTCCGTGCTGCGCCTCACGTCCGGGGATGACCGGGCGGTCTTCGTCGGCGATCTCCTGCACAGTCCCGTGCAGATCCTCGCGCCTTCCTGCAACAGCTGCTTCTGCCTGGATCCGGCGAGTGCGGCGGCCAGCCGCCGCCGGATCCTCGAACGAGCGGCAGCCGAGAGGGAGCTGGTGGTGCCCGCGCACTTCGCGGGTGCGGGCGCCGTCGAAGTACGGCGGGAGGGCAGCGGGTTCGCCCTCGGACCGTGGGCGGCCTTCGGTACGGAGCAGGCGGAGTAGACGGGGCAGGCGGGGCAGACGGAGTAGGCGGGGGCTTCCGCACGGGTTCAGCGAACGACCCGTTCGCTCCTGAGGTCACCGGGAGCCGGGCCCTGGTGCGTTCCCAGGAGTTCGGTGCCGAGCGGCGTGACGGTGTGCACCACGGATTTGCCCCGCCGGGTGGTGGTGATGAGCTTGGCGTTGCGCAGCACCGTCGCGTGCTCGCTCGCCACCGCGATCGACACGTTCAGGCGCTTCGCCAGCTCGGTGGTGCTGCACCCCTCGGTGACGACCTTCAGCGCGGCGGCCCGGGTGCGTCCCAGCAGTGCGCCCAGCGACTGGTCCACGGCTCGCGTCCCGCCCCACAGGGCCGCGCCCGCCTTCTCGTCGCCGATGGTGGGAATGGCGAGCGTGGGCGCCGAGGCGGCGTCCTGCGGGTCCCACAGCAGGGCCGGGTCCCGCCACAGGAAGACGGTCGGCGCGATGACGAGTCCGCGTCCCCCGAGGTGGACCTCGACGTTCCGGTGGTACCTGACCTCCAGTACGGGTGGCCGCCACCGCACCAGCGGGACGCACAGCCCTTCCAGCAGGCGTTCGACCCCGCCGTCGAGCAGTCTCCGTGCGAAGGTCGTCCGCACGCCCTCCAGATGGGCTCTCGCCCTGCTCCAGTAGGGAGCGACCATCGCCTCGTTGCAGGCGGCGAGTCCCTCGGCGAACTGCCGGCGGGCTTCGAGGTCTCCCCCGACCAGGTTCCGGGCCCACGGCAACTGCGAGGGATGGAAGGCGATGTGCTCGAATTCGGTCCGCAACCGGGCGGTCGACACCCGCATCAGGTTCTCGACCCCCTCCTCGATGGACGGGGTGTCGCCCATGAGCACCGTCAGGTCGACGTCCGGGCCGTCCACGGCCAGCAGGCTCGTGAACGGCCGGGCCTTCGCGCCCAGCCGCCCGCGAACCGCCGTCTGCCAGGGATGGAAGGGCAGGGCGTAGGTGGCACAGTCGCGTAACAGCCGCAGGCTGTACATGGTTTCCGCGGCCGCGCCGATCGTCGCGGCCACCCGGGTCCGGGCCAGGTCCTCGGCAGTGAAGTGAATGTGCAACACCGGGAATCCCCCATCGCCGTCCGCTCTGGCGCCACTTGAGCGCCCACCGCAGTCTGTGCCCTGTGCGAGGCTCCGTCCAGGAGCTTTTTCGTCCAAGGCGCGGTGACCCCGGACGGTTCGGGGCGGGCGGGGCGGAGGCACACTTCCTTGCGCGGCCCGGCTCCTGCATCATGGCCCGGCACCGGAGTTCACCCGCGCGGGCCGTCCCGCACCCCGCTACCGACCGCGATCCGGAGGCCCGTGTGCCGTCCCACGACCAGGCAAGGCGCGACGAGCTGTACCTGGACCCGTACCCGCTCTACGCCCGCGCCCGCCGGACCGAGGGGCTGATCCACGTCCCCGAGTTCGACGCGTGGCTGGTGGCCCGGGACCAGGACGTGCGGGAAGTGCTGCTGCGCGCCGCGGACTTCTCCTCCGCCAACTCCCTGCTGCCCGACATCCCGCTCTCGGAAGCGGCGCTCGGTGTCCTGCCGCAGGGGTTCGCACCGCGTCCCACCGTCGTCTCCACGGACGGCGCCGATCACCGGCGGCACCGGGCCGTCCTGAACCGCGGGCTGTCCACCGCACGCGTGGCCGCCCTGGTGCCGTACGCCCGGGAGTGCGCGCGGGAGCTGGTGGACGGCATCGAGGCGGACGGCTCGGCCGAGTTGGTGGAGGCGTACGCCCGCCGACTGCCCGGGGAGGTGGTCGGCCGGCTGATCGGGCTGGATCCGCAGGACGTGCCCGCCGCGGTGCACGGCGGCCACCGGGCCGAAGAGCTGCTGTTCAGACCGATGCCACCGCAGGCGCAGGCGGCCGCCGCCGCGGACGTCGTGGCGCTCCAGCACTTGCTGGACGGCTACATACGCGACCGGCGTGCCGTTCCCCGGGACGACCTGTGCTCGGCGATGGTGGCCGCGCTGGCCCCCGGCGACGACGAACTCACCCTGGAGCAGCGCCACGAGCTGGTGGCCAGCCTCCAGAACCTCCTGATCGCCGGATTCCTCACCACCAGCGCGATGATCGGCAGCACGCTGCTGCACCTGCTGCGCGACCGGGCGCAGTGGGAGGCGCTGCGCGCCGATCCGGCGCTCGTACCGGCCGCCGTGGAGGAGGCGGCACGCTACGACACGGCCGTGCAGGCCTTCCGCCGCACCGCCACCCGGCCGGTGTCGCTCGCCGGCACGAAGCTCCCCGCCGGTGCCAACGTGTTGGTCGCCTACGGTTCGGCCAACCGGGACGAGGACCGGTACGAGCGGGCCGACCGCTTCGACATCACCCGCCCCGCCGGTCCCCACCACTTGTCCTTCGGCCACGGACCGCACGGCTGCCCCGGCTCACAGTTGGCCCGCGAGCAACTGCGCCTGACGCTCGAACTGTTCGTCCGTCGCCTGCCGGACCTCCGGCTGGATCCCGAGGCCCCCGCGCCGACCATGCGCCCCACCTTGATCCACCGCTCGCCGCAGGCCTTGCACGCCACGTGGTGAGCCCGTCCCGTGCGGGTGGGGCGGGCGCCTCAGCCGAACGGGCGGTCGCCCCGGAGCCGGTGGTGCCACCAGCCGCCCTTCCTGCGGGGGTCGCGGAACGCGAAGGGATCGGGAAGAGTCCTTCTCCACAGTTCGGCATCGAGCCGGGTGAGGAACGCCCTGAACTCCCGGCGCTCCGGGACGGGAAGCAGCAGCGCCACGTGCTCCAGGACGTCCCTGGCCTCGGCCACGTCCTCGAGGCCGTCCGAGGGACACGGACACACGGCATAGCCGATCTCGAGGTACCGGCCCGGCCGGGCCAGGAACCGCCGGTACCAGAACAAGGCCGTCTCCGTGGCACCGGGCCACACGCCTTCGGCGTCCGCGTACCGCTCGGCCCGGTACACGGACGCGGACGCCCTCGGCGACAACCGGTCGATCCGGTAGGGTGCGCGCTCGGTGAAGAGCGCGGGGTGGGGCGCGCGCAACGCGCCCGGCCGCCTACGCGGCATGGCCCTTTCGGGCAGTGATCTTCATGCCCGCATGGTCACACAGAACGGCCGCGGCCGTCGACCCTCGCGCCGGCCACGTACGGCACCACACCCCGAACGGAGCGATCAGCACATGACCCAGTCTGAGAGCGCGGGTGACGACTACGACGTCGTCATCAGCGGGGCCGGCCTCGCCGGCAGCGCCGCGGCGATCCTGCTCGCCCGACGCGGCGTCCGCGTCGCACTGCTGGAGCGCCGCTCGGACCCCGCTGCGTACAAGGTGCTCTGCACCCACTCCCTGACCGCCAACGCCCACCCGGTGCTGGACGAACTCGGCCTCGTACCCGCGCTCGAGGAGGCGGGCGCCCTCCACAACGACGCCCGCTGGTACACCCGTTGGGGATGGATCGAGCCGAAGGCCGCGCCGGCGGGTGCCGGGCTGCCGTACGGGTACAACGTCCGGCGCAGCACCCTCGACCCGTTGATCAGGGCGCACGCGGCGCGGACCCCCGGCGTCGACCTGCTCCTCGGGCATCATGTGACCGGGCTGGTCCGGGAAGCCGGGCGGACTTCTGGGGTGCGCGCCTCGACGCCGCAGGGCGAGCGCGAGATACGGGCCCGCCTGGTGGTCGGCGCCGACGGCAAGGACTCGGCCGTGGCGAAGTTCGCGGAGGTGCCTGCCCGGCAGTACGAGAACGCGCGGTTCGGCTACCTCGCGCACTTCCGCAACCTCCCGCTGCCCGGCGGGATCGGCCAGGCCTGGTTCCTCGAACCCGACATGGCGTACGCGTTCCCCAACGACGACGGGGTGACCGTCCTCGCGGTGCTCCCGGACAAGAGGCGGCTGCCGGCCTTCCGGGAAGACCTCGAACGCAGCTTCCTGGAGTTCGTCCGGGCCCTGCCCGAGGCACCGGCCATCGACACCGCCGAGCGCATCACGAAGATCATCGGCACGGTCGACTACCCGCTGCACAGCCGCAGGCCGACCGCACCGGGCGTCGCGCTCATCGGCGACGCCGCCCTGACCAGCGACCCCCTGTGGGGCGTGGGATGCGGATGGGCGCTGGAGTCCGCGCTATGGCTGGCCGAGGCCGTCGCCTCGGCCGCAGCCGGTCGGGGCGACCTCGACCAGTCGCTCGTGGGGTACGCGCGCAGGCACCGGCGCCGGCTGCGCGGCCACCAGTTCCTGGCCGTCGACTTCGCCAAGGCCCGTCCGTTCAATCCCTTGGAGCGGCTGCTGTTCTCGGCGGCGACGCGTGATGACGCGTTGGCGCGGCACATGCACCTGTTCGCGTCCCGCCTGATCGGTCCGCTGCGCTTCTTGAGCCCCGTCGTGCTGGCCAGGGCCGCGGCCGTCAACGTCAGGCACCGCCGGGCGGCCGCGCCGGACGCGTCGGAGGCGCACCCGTCGCGGGCGGCGTCGTGACCGGATCCCCTCCCGAATTCGGTGCGATGCTGCGGTTGTTGCTGGACCGCAGGGAGATCGGCGCGCAGGAGTTGGTCGACCGCGCCGGGGTGGCCGCGGACGGGGTCCGAGCCGTGCTCGCCGGGGAGACCCCCGGCGAAGACCTGCTGCGGCGCCTCGCGCCCGTGCTGGGTTTGCACGCCGTCGATCTGTTCGTCCTCGCGGGGTTGGAGGTCCCGGAGGACTTGGCGCCCTTGGACGCCGAGGCCGCGCCGTGCGTCTCGTACATCGTGATGGACGGGGTCCACCTCCCGCCGGCGGAGCGGATCGAACTCCTGCGGATCATGCGCTCGTTGCCCGAGGAGGAGCGCCCTCGCCCCTTCGCCCCGCAGCGGTTCGAGACGTTCGCCGACGGTCCGGGCGGTCGGGTGATCCGTATGCTCCGGTACCGCAACCTCAGCTGGGGCGGCCTGGCGCACATCGTGACGATCGTGACGCCCACGTACCTGTCGGCGCCCGCCTACGGCGTGATCGGCGAGGGCCGCAAGGAGCTGACGCCCCGCTTGGTGACCGACTTCGCCGCCCTCCTGGGGATCGGCGCCGGCGAACTGGCCGCGCTGTCCGGAGTGCTCCTGCCCGAGGAACCAGGGCCTGTGGCCCCCGAGGCCGTGGACGCCGCCGCACTGCTGTGGCAGGGCCCGCGGCCTGTCCTCGTCCCAGGCGCGGGACATGGCCGACCTGGCGCGCTCGATGCGCGGAGACTCCCACAACGGCTACCGCATCAACCTGCCCGCACGGTGACGGGCCGCACGGTGACGCTCCGTTCCGGCCACGGATCGACGCATGCCACAGCACTAGGCCGTCCGATGTCGCCGCGCGTCCGGAAGGCATCAGCGCAAGGGGACTCCGGAGTCGTTCAGTTGCATCTGGGGGCGGCCGGTGACCAGGAGCCAGGCCGGGAGCAGCGCCACGCACAGCAGCGGGAGCAGGCCGGGGTCCGGGGCGAGGATCGCGGCGGTGAACAGGCTCACCCAGCCCATCCGGGTGACGCCCAGCAGCACGCCGAGCACCGAGCAGGTCACCGCGACCGCCGGCTGCACCTCTGGCACCAGAGCATGGACGGCCAGGCCGAGCGCGACCCCCGCGAAGACGGACGGGAAGATCCGGCCGCCCCTGAATCCGGACCCGCAGGCCACCAGTACGGCCACCAGCTTCACCACCGCCATCAGGACGAGCGCGCCCGCGGAGTGCCCCTGCGGATCGGCGACCAGCTGGCCCATCTCCTCCAGCCCCTTGAACAGCGTGAGGTGGCCGCCGAGCACCCCCAGCAGGCCCAGCACCACTCCGCCCAAGGTCAGGGCGAGCACCGGATGCGGCAGCAGGTGGAAGACGCGGTGCACGTACGGGAAGAGGTAGACGGCGGCCATGGCCAGGGTCGCGGCGACGGCGGAGACCACCAGGGCGGCGACCAGGTCGGGCCACCGGGGCCCGTCGAGGGCCGGCAGGGGCAGGCGGAAGGTGGGCGCGGAGAGCAGTACGGTCGTCACCCCGCCCGCGCCGGCCGCGATCAGCGGGGCGAAGAGCTGGTCCCACAGGGTGGGCGCGCGCCCGCCCTCGACCGACGGCCCCTGCCGGGGAGCCGACACCATCGACTCCGTGAGGATCAGGACGGCCGCCACCGGAGTGCCGAACAGCGCCCCGACGGTGCCCGCCGCGCCCAGGGCCACCCAGAGCTGCGCCGGGCTGCCGGGTGCGAGGCGCCGGCCGAGCCAGTAGGCGAGCGCGATGTTGGCGGCGGTGATCGGATTCTCCGGACCCAGGCTCACTCCCCCGGCCAGGGCGAGCGCGCTGGCCAGCAGCAGGCCGGGGACCACTCCCGGTGGCAGCGGAGGGTCCACCACCCCCGTGGTCGCGGGATCAGGACCGGCGTGTCCGTGGACCTTCCACACCACGAGGCCGACGGCGATGCCCGTGGCCGTCAGCACGGTCATCATCCACAGCGCGGACCAGCGGCCGACCCCCAACGCGTCGGGAAGGGTCTCCCACAAGACGTCCTTCAACAGGTCGGCAGCCTCGCTCACACCGGTCAGCAGCAGGCTCGAGCCCACCCCGATCAGCAGCGCGGGCAGGACGAAGGGCAGCAGGGCCCTGGCCGGCGAGGCCGGGGACGGAGCCGGGGGCGCCACGGCGGGCGGTGCGGGATCGGTCACCGGAACAACGTAGCGGCGAATGGGATGAAACCGCGCCAAACGGCACCCGTGCTCGCGTCACGGGCCCCTCCAGCGCGGCCGGTCGGCGCCGGGCAGGGGCGGTGCGTTCCCGCCCGGCGCCGTCGTGCTCAGTACAGCTTGTTCACCGCGGTCCGCAGCGTGTTCTTCCAAGCGGCCACGGGCGGATCGCCCCAGTAGCTCGACCACAGGACCAGCGTCACGGTGTCCCCGTCCCGGCCCACGCCCCACAGGTAATTGAAGTCGGGGCGCTCATGGGCGTTGGCGTTGAAGGTGCGCATCCCCTGGAGGGTGGCGCCCTCCTCCACGTCCACGACTCCGTGGTCGAAGCCCGTCGCGGTCACGCCGGGCTCCTGCGGGCGGTTCGGGCAGTCGGCATAGCGCTGTCGGGTCGCGGCCGCGAACGCGATGGCCTCGGCCTCCGTGGCGAAGGCCACCACCTTCTGCTGGGCGAACGCGGTCTCCGCCGTGGTGAAATCACGGTTCCAGACGTTCACCTCGGGCCGCTCCTGCGGCCAGCCCGCCAGGCAGTCGTACGCGGCGCCCCAGCCCCGCGAGACCGGGGCCGCGCGCCACGACTCGGTCTTGGGCAGGTCGGAGATGTACAGCGTCCCCGGCCTCGGCCGCCACTGGTCGGCGGCCCCGGCCGGCACCGACGCCACGCCGACCGCCAGCACCGCGGCCCCCACCACGACGCCGCCCCCTCGCATCCATGTGCGTACCCCCACGGTTTCCCCTTCCCCCTGCGCATCTCGATCACGATGCCCCGTCCCGGCAGGGCCGGGGCTCCGTTCCAGCCTGGGGTGGCTCCGCCGCGTCGGCCGGGCCTCCGGTCACAATGACCTGAAATGCCTCCCTGCTGGCTGACCGGCCCCAGCGGGTTCGGGCCACGGGACCGTGGTCTCGGCCACGGCCTCGTAGTCGACGCCGGGCACGTCCCAGCCGTAGAGCCGGCCGACCTGGTCGCGGAACCAACCGGTGTCCGCGCCGGTCCCGATCGTGTCGGTGTCGGCCTGGTCCCAGGCCGCGCGGACGGCAGCCTGGACTCCCGGAGCCATCTCCCAGTCGTCCAGCCGGATGCGGTCCTGGTCGTCCAGTCCGAGTTCGGCGTCGCCGGCGAGCCGGCTCCACAGGGCCGTCGCCTGGTCGACGGTGGTCTGCCAGCCGTCACCGGCGACGCGGTGGAGGATGCTGGTGTAGAGCGCGATGCTCGGGATGGCGGTGGAGGCCTGGGTGACGGCCGCGCCCGCGACGACGGTGTAGGCGTGGCCCGTGCCCTTGAGCCGGGCGGCGAGGGTGCGGGCGGTGTCCTCCAGGTCCTGCTTGGCGGCGCCGATGGTTCCGGCCCGGTAGATGGGGGCGGTGATGTCGGATCCGACGTACGAGAGGGCCACGGTCCGGAAGCCGTCGGCGAGCAGGCCCCTGGACTGCAGGGTGTCGATCCACATCTCCCAGTCGGCGCCGCCCATGACCCGTACGGTCGCGTCGCGCTCGGCCTCGTCCGCGGCCTCCAGGCGCATCTCGCCGATCCGCGGGGTGCCGTCCTCGAACACGAGGGTCTTGGCCCGGTAGTCGGCGCCGAGCGGCTTGATGGCGGAGTGGTGGACCTCGCCGGTCAGCGGGTCCGTGCGCCGCGGGGCGGCGATGCTGTAGATGAGCAGGTCGATCGCGCCGAAGCGGGTGGCGAGCCGGTCGGCGGCCTCGTCCTTGACGGCGTCGGAGAAGGCGTCGCCGTTGAGGAAGGTGAAGTCGGCGCCGGTCTCGGCGGCGAGTTCGGCGGCCCGGGCGGTGCGGTACCAGCCGGCGCCGGCCGTGCGGCGCTCGGTCTCGGCGGCCTCGAAGGCGATGCCGAGTCCGCGCATCCGGTGGGCGCGCAGGCCGACCAGGGTCGCGGCGAGTCCGTAGCCGGCGCTGGAGCCGATGACGAGGGCGACCGGGCCGGGCCGGTCGCCGACGGGGTCCGGTGCCTGCTGCCACATGCGGTCGACCACTGCTTTGCAGCCGGTCGGATGGCTGTTGACGTAGAGGTAGCCGCGGTTGCCGGGCTTGATCTCGCGGAGGCTCACTTGTGGGGTCCTTCGGGTGCGGGGATCGTGGTCGCCTCGGTGACGGGCGGTTCCACGCGACGGCGGACGACGTCGGCGGTTTCCGGCCGGCCGGTGGCCCCGTCGGGGCTGACGGTGCCGAACTCGCCCTCCGGCGCGGTGACCAGCCGAGGCGGTCTCCGCCCCCGGGTCCCGCACCGGATGGGCCCTGCTCACATCCTGGGTGAGGGCGGCCCGGCCCGGTGATGGTGATCTTCGCCAGAAGTGGCCGCGGATTCTTGTCGGTGTCCCCTGCGGCCGTGCCGTGTCCGGTCCGCGTACGGTCCGCGTCGCATGGTCCGGGTCGTATGGTCGGCCAAAGCCCCCCTGTGGAACCGGCGTTCGACCTCACGGCCCGGGAGCGGGTGCCGCCGCTCCGGCCGGCAGGGAGAGCTGCGGCAGCAGGTCCGCCGGCGTCGGCGGGCGCCGCTCTTCGAGCCAGAAGAGGTAGACCCGCAGGTGCGGGGCGAGGCCGCCGTCGAGGTACGCGGCGTAGTCGCGGGCGGCAGCGGCCGTACCCTGCCCCGACTTCGCGTCATCGGCCTCGAACCGGGCGCGCTGACCCGCCAGGTACTCCCGGATCCTGCCCCGGTCGCGCCACCACTCCCGGACCGCTGCCGGAGTCCAGTGCGCGTCCCCGTCGCAGCCGTAGCCCATCATCGGATCGTCCTCGGCGGCGTCGACCAGCCGCCGGAGCTCAGCCTCCGTCCGCGGCTGGCGGTGGACGTACTCGGTGAAGTGCTCGGCCTCGTAGAGCACGAGTTCCGGTGCGTGGATCCGGCCGGTGCCGCAGTTGTCGGTGTCGGCCCCGTAGAACGGACCGGGGACGTTCAGCCACTTCCGTTCCGTCCACTCGCCGCGGAAGACCACGCGCGCGTCGCCGAGCAGGGGCACGGGATCGAAGTAGGTCTCCACAGCGGCAGGGTAGCCAGCGACCGGCGAGATCCGAGACCCACCCCCTAGGAGCGCGTCTGGTGCCCGGCCGGTGGGCGGGCGGTGACCAGGCCCGATTCGTAGGCCGCGATGACGGCTTGGGCGCGGTCACGGACGGAGAGCTTGTCGAAGATGCTGGTGATGTGGTTCTTGACCGTGGAGGGGCTGATGTCCAGGGCGCGGGCGATCCCGGTGTTGTCGAGGCCGGTGGCCAGCAGGCGCAACACCTCGACCTCGCGGGGGGTGAGTCCGTCCAGGCCCGTGAGTTCCGGCAGTGCGCCGCGGGGGGCCCGTACGTAGGTGGAGATCAGCCCCATGAGCAGGCGCGGCGCGACCACGGCCTCGCCGGCGTGGACGGTGTGGATCGCCGCGCTCAGCTCCTCCGGGGAGCTGTCCTTGGGCAGGAACCCGTACGCCCCGGCGCGCAGGGCGCCCACGACGTACTCGTCCATGTCGAAGGTGCTCAGGGCCAGGACCCGGCAGCCGGGCACGGTGGCGGCGATCTCCCCGGTCGCGGCGACCCCGTCGAGGACGGGCATGCGGATGTCCATCACCACGACGTCGGGGCGCAGTTGACCGGCGAGGGTGACGGCCTGGGCGCCGTTCTCGGCCTCTCCCACCACCTCGAAGGACGGGTCGGGGGCGAGGATCAGCGACAGGCCGCGCCGGACCAGCGGCTGGTCGTCCACGATCAGCACCCTGATCCGTGCCGGTGGCGGCATCGGCGTCGGCTGTGTCGTCGTCGGCTGCGTTGTCGTCGGCCCGGTTGCGGTCATCGGTGTGCTCCCTCGTGCCGGACGGCCGTCACGGCCGTCACGGCCGTCTCCGCAGTCTCCGCCGCCTCGTCCGCGGTCAGCGGGAGGTCTGCCGTCACGGCGAATCCGCCGTCGGCCTGCGGGCCCGCCGTGAGGGTGCCGCCGTGCAGGGCGACGCGCTCGCGCATGCCGATCAGGCCGTAACCGCCCGAGCCCGCCGCCGGCGCCCCCTCCGGGGGCGGTGCGCCCCCTCCGTCGTCCCGTACCTCGACGGCGATCCGTCGCGGGTGGTACGTCAGCCGTACGGTCGCGCGCGCGGGCCCCGCGTGCTTGCGGGCGTTGGTGAGGGCCTCCTGGACGATCCTGAACACCGTGAGGCCGAGGGTCGGCGGCAGCGGACGCGGCGCCCCGCGGACGGTGAACTCGGTCGACAGTCCGGCGCCGCGGGACTCGGCCACCAGGCGGTCGAGGTCGTCGGCACCGGGCTGGGGCAGCGACGGCGCGCCCTCCGGTTCGTCGTCGGCCCGCAGTACGTCCAGGAGTTGGCGCATCTCGCGCAGCGCGAGCCGCCCGGAGGCCTCCAGGGTGACCAGGGCGTCCCGGACCACCTCCGGTTCGGCGAGGTTGGCCCGGGCTCCGCCGGCCATCAGCTGCATGGTGGTGATGTGGTGGGCCACGATGTCGTGCAACTCCCGTGCGATGCGGCGGCGTTCATCGGCGACCGCCCGGTCGGCGAGCAGGCTGCGGTTGGCCGCCACCTCCCGCTGCCAGCGGTTGACCGCCATGGCGGCGCCGACCACGATCAGGGTGGAGAGGGCCGGGCTGACGGTCTCCTGCCACGGCGGCGTCCGGCCGATGCCCTGGCTCAGCACCATCAGCAATGCCGTCGCCACGGAGGCCGCCGCCGTGACCCGGCCGGGGCGGGCCCTGGCCACCGAGTACAGGGCGACCACCAGGACGGCTCCGAAGTGGCTGGGCAGCGGCACGGCCACGGCGGCCGTCAGGTCGAGCGCCAGGACGGCGGCGAAGGCCGCCACCGGGTGGCTGCGCCGGGCGAGCAGGGGCAGGGCCGCCAGCGCGACGAGGAGGAACCCGGCCACGCTCGCGTCGTGTCGGCCGTCCGGGTCGTTGAAGAGCGCGTAGCTGAGCAGGTTCAGCGCGCAGGCCCCGCCGGTCAGGAGGGCGTCGTTGCGGGTCCACGGCGGGTTGTCGCCGTCGCCGTGCCCGTCGCCGTCGCCGTCGCCGTCGGTGTGCCGCGGCTCCCGGACATCGTCGCCGGGCGCGCCGTATCGGCTCCTGAGCATGTCTGATCCCCCCTGTTTCCGGCCTCCCGGCCTCTCACAAAAGGGTCGCACAGCGGTCGTGGCGGCGGCATCGGCGGCAAGGGCGAGGCCATCTGGGAGCAGGGTCCTGGTCGCGGGCCGGGGAGGGACCCGGGGCCCCGGTGTGGATCATCCGCTGCCACGACGCCCGCCTGCCCCTCGCGGTGATGGTCTGGAGACCGGCCGGGAGCCCCCGGCAGAAGTCCGCACTCAAGTCCGTCCGCCGGAGGACAACGTGATCCGCGCCCTGACCGGATGCTCCACCAGACACCCCTGGAAGGTCATAGCCCTCTGGGTGCTGCTGGGCATCGCCCTGGCCGCCCTGACCCCGATGCTGACCGCCCGCGTCACCCAGCACCAGACCGGGGACTTCCTTCCCCGCGGCTACGACTCGGCCGCCGCGCTGCGGATCGCCGAGGAGGAGTTCGGGGCGGACCCCGACGCCACCACTGCGACGCTGCTCGTCGCCCGGTCCGACGGCAAGGCCCTCAGCGACGCCGACCGGCAGCGGATCGCGGCCGAGGCGGCGAAGCTGGCCCAACGCCGCGTGGTCATGCCCGAGGAGGAGGACGTCCCGGCGTTCCTGGTCCCTGACCGCTCCCAGACGCCGCGGATCTCACCGGCGATGACGGCGCCCGACCGGAGTTTCGAACTGCTCTCCGTCCAACTGGCCGGGAACCCCGCGGACAAGGGGGTCCAGGGCGTCTACCGGACCTTCCGGGACGCCGCCCGGGCGCAGTTCTCCGAGGCGGGGATGCGCACCGGTTTCACCGGGGGGCTCGCCGACTCCGTCGACACCGCCGACGCCCACGAGACCGCCACGAAGGTCGGGGGCGCCCTCGTCACGGTGCTCATCGTCCTGCTGAACGTGCTGGTGTTCCGCAGCCTGTTGGCGGCACTGCTTCCGCTGCTCGCGGTCGCCGTGATCGGCGGCGTGGCGGGCGGAGCCGTCGCGGGTGCCGCGCTGCTCACCGGGCGCAAGCTCGACGCGGGCACCCCGGGGCTGATCAATGTGGTCCTGCTCGGCATCGGCATCGACTACCTGCTGTT
This sequence comes from Streptomyces sp. ICC4, assembly GCF_003287915.1. NCBI lineage: Bacteria > Bacillati > Actinomycetota > Actinomycetes > Kitasatosporales > Streptomycetaceae > Streptomyces > Streptomyces sp. ICC4. The sequence continues at coordinate 3,926,263 of NZ_CP030286.1, forward strand.
CCTGCTGTTCCGCTTCCGCGAACAACTGCGCGCCCGGCCCGAGCAGCCCGCCCGCGAGGCGGCCCTGCAGGTCTCCGGCCGGGTGGGTGCCGCCATCACTTCGGCGGCGCTGACCATCGTGGCCGCGTTCGCCACGCTGGGGCTGGCGACCTTCGGGCAGTTCCGCTCGCTGGGCCCCGCGATCGCGGTGGCGGTACTGGTGATGCTGCTCGGCAGCCTCACGCTGATGCCGGCGCTGCTCGCGGCCGCCGGGCGCAAGATGTTCTGGCCCTCCCGGGCCCTGCGCCGCGAGCCGAAGGAAGGCCTTGCCGCCCGCCTCGGCACACTGGTCGCGCGACGGCCGCTGGCGCTGCTGGCCGCCTCCGTCGCCCTGCTGGCCGTACTGGCCTCCGGGTTGACCGGGATGCGCATGGACTACGGCCGGGGCGGCACCGGTGACCCGACCCCCGCGGCGGCCACCGCGGCCGAGATCGCCCGCACGCTGCCGGCGGGGGTGTCCGACCCGACGAGCGTCTTCGTCACCGCCACGGACGGCGGCGCGCTCACCACCGCCCGACTCGACGGGCTCTCCGGCGCGCTCTCCCGGGTCGACGGCGTGGGCCAGGTCGCGGGGACCGTCCTGAACGAGGACCACCGCGCCGCCCGCATCGACCTCTACCCGACCGCCGACCCGCAGAGCCGGGAGGCCCGCGACCTGGCCTCCGGCCCGATCCGGGCCGTGGCCGCCCAGCACGCGCCGGCCGGGACGACGGCGCACGTGGGCGGGACGCCGGCGATACTCGCCGACGTCGAGACCGCCGTCGACCACGACCTCAGGATCGTGTTCCCGGTCGCGGCCGCGCTGATCGCACTGATCCTGCTGCTGCTCCTGCGCAGCGTGGCGGCGCCGGTTGTCCTGCTGCTCTCGGTCGGACTCGGCTTCGCCGCCGCCCTCGGCGCCGCCACCCTGCTGTTCCAGCACGTCCTCGGTGAACCGGGGGTCAACTTCACCCTTCCGCTGGTGCTGTTCCTGTTCGTCGTCGCACTGGGCACCGACTACAACATCCTGATCGCCGACCGGATCCGCGAGGAGATGCGGCGCCCGGGCCCGGCCCGGGCCGCGGTGGCGCGGGCGGTCCGGCACACGGCACCGGCCATCGCGACGGCCGGGCTGGTGCTGGCCGGCTCCTTCGCCACCCTGGCCACGACCCCGGGAAGCGAACAGGTCGCCTTCGCGATGGCGCTCGGCATCATGCTCTCCGCGCTGGTCCTCTCGCTGGTGCTGGTCCCCGCCCTGGCCGTCATCCTCGGCCGCGCCATGTGGTGGCCGGTCCGCCCCGGGCCCACGCCGACCGAGTACCCGCCGCACCGTACGCCCGCACCGTCACCGGAACCGGCCAGGGCCACGGCGCACTGAGAGCGGGGCCGGTCACGGGGTCGAGCCGGCCGCCCCTGTGACCGGGTGCGGGTTCCGGCCCGGGGTCCGTGCGCCACTCGACGGTCTCGGTGCGGTAGACGCGCAGCCCCCGGCGTCGGTAGTTGAGGGGCGCGCTCGGGTGGTCGTCGGAGTTGGTGTGCAGCCACACCCTGCGGACGGCCTCCGCGCGATCAGCCAGTACGCGCGGTGCGGGTGCGCCCGCGCCAACTCAGGGACGGCAGGGACGGCACGGGACGTGCGCCGGACCCTATTGTGCGACATCAGCCTGTTTGTCCTGGCTTCAGCGACCACGGCTTCCGCATGATGGGGCGGATCCGGGGTTCCTCCGACCCCGCCCCCTCCGCCGAGAGGCACCGCCTTGACCCGTGTCCGCCGCCGCTCCCTGGGCGTCCTGCTCGCCTCGCTGACCCTGTGCAGCCTGCAACTCGTCCACTCCGCCCCGCGCGCCGAGGCCGACGGGCCGGCGCGCTGCTCACCCGCCGCCCTACCCGTCCACCCGGGCTCGCCCACCGAGGCCCCGCAGGGGCAGCTCGTCGCCCTCCAGCCGGACACCGGGCCCAAGAGCGGCGGCATCTCCGTCACCCTGAGCGGCACCGGCCTGACTCCCTACACCCGGGTGCTCTTCGGCTCCCTGGGACCCGACGGCTGCTTCACGGGACGGGAGGCCACCGGCGTGGTGGCCCTCAGCGACAGCGCCCTGATCGCCGTCGCCCCCGAATGGCCCGCGGCGGCGACCGTCTCCGTCTTCGCGGCGACCCCCTGCGGGCAGCTCACGGCGCCGCTCCCCTTCACCTACGTGGACTGAGCCACGGGGACTGAGCCACGGGGGGGCGGGGCGGGGCCGGGTGCCGGCCCGGCCGCCCGCCTCGTCACCCCTCCTCGTAAGGGAACCGGGCGAGGGGTGCCTCCCGGGCGAAGAACGCCTTGGCCCGGGCGGCCGCCCGCTCGTCGGCGAGCACCTGGCCGGGCCGGGAGCCGTTGCCGAGCAGTACGCCGCCGAACCGCATGCCCATGTAGGCCGCACTGTGGTGCAGGGTGAGGACCAGCGGCTCGGCGACGACCTCCTCGCTGTGCGCCATGGCCGTCACTCCCCACAAGGTGCGGCCGGCCATCTTCTCCTTGAAGCCCGGGTCCGGGGTGACCAGCCACTTCGACCAGTGGTCGAGGTAGCGCTTGGCGTAGGACGACACGGAATACCAGTACAGCGGTGAGGCGATCACGACGTCGGTGGCGGCGAGCGTCGCCTCCCGCAGCAGCGCCTCGTCGCTCTCCTCCCGCGGCCACGTCCCGCCCGCGTGGCGCACGTCCTGGTAGTCGGGCAGCCGGAGCCGCGAGAGGTCCAGCCAGCGCTGCTCGGTGTCGCCCGGCAGCTGCTCCGCCGCGGCACGGGCCAGGAGCTCGGCGTTGCCCTCGGCTCGGGCGCTGCCGAGGAGGAAGAGGAACGATCGGGCCACGGGCACGCTCCATGTCAGTCCGGGGCGCCATCGGCCGCGCCCCGGGTCGCGGTGGGGTTCCTCGCCTCCAACCGCCGCCGACAGGCCGGTATTCCGGCGGCGGGGGCGCCCCTCCGCGCGGTGCCGCGGAACTCGCGCGTCCGGGCGCGCGGGGGGTTCGCGAGGCCCGCGACCACCCCCGGAATCGGCCGAAACTCGTCTATCTCAGCGGAATCTGACGCGGAGGCGAATCGTTCGATGATCTGTCAGAGGAATCAAAGAGCAGCTCCACCCGAGGAGTACCACCGTGCGCATCCTGTTCACCGGTCCCGCTGCGGCGGGCCACCTGTTCCCGATGGTGCCGACCGCCCAGGCGCTCCAGGCCGCCGGGCACGAGGTGCTGTTCGCCGGTTCGGCCCCGCTCGACCAGTTGCGGCAGACCGGCCTGCCCACCGTCGAGATAGGCGACGGCGCGACCCTGATCGAGGCCTTCCGGCGCGTCTCGGACGGCAGGGACCCGGAGTTCGTCACGGACGACACCAGCCTGGAGGACATCCTGCGGCAGGCAGCGGTCGGTTTCGCCGAACACGGCCGGGTCACCATCGACGACCTGCTCGCGGTCGCCACCGCCTGGCGGCCGGACGTGATCGTCCACGACGCGTTCCAGCCTGCCGCGCCGCTCGTCTCGACGGCACTCGGCATACCCGCCGTGGTGCACAACTTCGGCGTGATGTCCGGCTTCGCCATGGTCGGCATGCTCGCCGATCTCCTGGCGGACGAGTACCGGGTCCGCGAGGTCGAGGGTCCGGCCACCCGCACGGTCCTCGATGTCGTGCCCGCCTCCCTCGGCGGGGACGGCACCGGCTGGCGGGTCCGCTACGTGCCGTACAACGGCGGCGGCACCCTGCCCCGCGATCTCGTGGCCCGTGGCTCCCGGCCCCGGATCATCGTCACCCTCGGGACGGTGGTGCCCGATTTCGCGGGCGTCAGTCCGGTCAGCCGGGTGATCGCCGAAGCCGCCTCCGTCGACGCCGAGTTCCTCCTCGCCGTCGGCGACACCGACCTGAGCCCGCTCGGCACCCTTCCCGCCAACGTCCGCCCCCTGCCCTGGGTGCCGCTGGCCCAGCTGCTGGACACCGCCGACGCGATCGTGCACCACGGCGGCTCCGGCACCATGCTCACCGCGGCCGCCCGGGGCGTCCCCCAGCTGATCCTCCCGCAGGGCGCCGACCACTTCGTGAACGTCGGTGCCGCCACGGGCCTGGGCTTCGCCCTGCGCGCGAGCGGCGACACCGTGGACGCCGCACTGCTCGACCGCCTCATCACCGACGAGGACCTCCGCAAGGCCGCCGCCGCCGCGCAGACCGACATCACCGCGCTCCCCTCCCCCGCCGACCTCGTCGCCTCCTTCGAAGCCCTCAGGTAGGACCCGGCGCCCGTCCCGCGCTCCCGACACGGAAGATGGTCTCGTGACACACCTTCCGACAGATGTACGGGCCGCTCTCCGGTTCTTCGCCTTCTACCTGGGCAACGGCACATTGGACGTCGATCTGCTCGAGGGGATCGACTACCGCGCCCACTTGCTCGAGTTCGGCTCGGACCTCGAAATGATCTTCGCGATCTTCGCGAACGTCCTCGAAGTCGACGATCACGGGCAGACGCTCAACGACGGCGACGCCCAGTACCGCGCCGCCCAGTGGATCCGCCGCAGCCTGGATCCCGGGTACCGGGTGGAGCCTCCGTTCGAAGCGTGGGAGACCGAGCTCCACGGCCCCTGACAGCCCGGTCCGGACGACCGCCGGCTCCGCCGCACAGGTCCCGGCACGCGCGGGGTCACACCCCTCGCGTGACCGGGCCGAGGCCGTCCGGCAGGTGGCGTACGGCCAGCGCCACTGCCTCCTGTGGTGTGGAGAACGTGCCGAGGTCCATCGTCATGAACCCCCGGCCCAGCCCGTACGTGCCGTCGCCGTTCGCGCACAGGCTCGATCCGACGATTTCCAGGCCGGGCCGGGTGATGCTCGAGAAGCGCAGCGCCCAGTGGCTCGTGAACGGGTAGAGGGCGCGCAGCGCCGGCTCGGCGTACGCCGCCTCGATCAGGGCCTGGTACGTCGCCTGCCAGTCGTACTCCAGTTCCGCCGCCTGCCGGCGCATGAACTGCCATTCCGCCTCGACCATGCGCCCGGGATCGCCGTCGGGCACCTCGCACCGTCCGGTCAGGTGTACGAAGGGGGCTGCCCGGCGGATGTCGGTCAGGGATGCCCCGTCGCGCCACGCCTGGGCGGCCCTGACGAGCTCGGCCAGGTCATCCGTCCCGCCGTCGAAGAGGGTCGCGTCCTCGTACCGCTCCTTGCCGCGGATCGACCACCTCCGCTCGCTCCACGAGGCCCGGATCTCCAGCGGTTCGCGGTGCGGAACGGTACTGGCGACGTCCGCGAAGATCAACGGAGTGCAGTCCTCGGGGGTGACGGGGGAAGTGCCGAGCCGCCCCTGTGCCTCGGCTCGCAGCGCCTCGGCGAGGCTGCCGCGGGCCACGACGTCGGGGTAGAGGACAGCGGGGTCAGGGCGAGTGGTCATGGTTCCCGATTGTGCCCGAGCCGCTTATCGCCCTGACCAGCGGTGTCCGCTCGGTCTCCGGGAGCGGGACGACCGTGTACTGGGGGCAAGGGGTGGTGAAGCACTGCTTGGGGTCGGGCACGCAGGCGTGGCCCTCGGGCACGGTGACGGCCGCGCAGGGGCTCGCGGTGGGCGTGGGGTCCCCGTGCGCGGGGCTCGTGGTGAGCAGGAGTGGGGCGAGCACCAGCGGCAGACCGGCGGCGAGCCGGATCAGCCGCTGGATCGTGCGGGCTTCGGTCATGGAACCAGCCAAGCACGAACGCTCGCCCCCGTCGCGACAACGGCGCGCCGCTCACTCGCGCGGGGGCAGACGCTCCACGCGGAGGGGGTCGAAGGTGACGCGGGTCAGCGATCCGTCCTGCGCCCAGCGCACTTCGAGGGACCCGTCGTCCGCCCCCACCTCGGTGACCACCGCGGCCGCCACGGCCACCGGGTCCGGTACCTGGTCCGGCCTTCCGGTGAGCGCGGCCAGCGCCACGTACAGGCCGTTTCCCCCGGCCCCGGCCCCGGCCGTCAGGCGCGGCACGCGGGCCCACCGGGTGAAGGCGGTCCCGGCGGGCGCCCCGGCCTCGTCCCCCACGTCCCACCCGTACAGCGGGTGGAGCTCCGAGCGCAGCGGCTCGCCGGGGCCCGTGGCCCAGCCGGTCTGCTCCACGCGGGCGCCGTACGGGGCCCCGTGCACCCGGTGTACGCGCAGTTCGTGGCGGCCCCGGACGACGGTGACGCTCTCCACCCGCAGGCCCGGCGGCGTGGGCAAGCCGCCCGGGAAGACCGGACGGTGCCAGGACGCCGCCCAGCCCCAGCCGTCCCCGTGCCCGGCCCCCAGCGGGTGGATCCGGCGCCGGGCGCTGCGCAGGCCCGCCACCACCACGGCGAGGTGGTTGTCCGGGGCGTCGGTACGCGCGGTGGGGCCGGTGCGGGTGGAGTAGGCCTGGCGGGCGTAGAGCGGGTCCTCGTCCGCGGCCGCTTGCGACTCGTCCGGCCCGACGTGGTCGCTCCCGTGGTTGTGCAGCCGTACGATCCCGTCGGCGCGGGTGGTCTGGATCAGCAGCCCGGGCGCCGCCAGCGCGAGCACCCGGTCGGGGCCCTCGCTGGGGGCGGTCTCCTCCGTCGCCGTCCACAGGGGGTGCGTCGCCGGGGCGAGCAGGCAGACGAAGGCCTTGGACGCCCAGTACGGCGAGGCCGGCCCGGAGTACGGCTGCAGGGTCGCCCCGTGCGGGCCGTGCCAGCCGAGGCTGAGCAGGCCTTCGTCGTCGACGGCGCCCCGGTCGAGGAAGTACCGCAGCGATCCGCTGATCAGCCTGCGCGAGGTGCCGGGGGTGAGGGGGGTGTGGCCGGTGACGGATCCCAGGCCGACGGCGGCCGCGGCGGCGAAGCGGTAGGTCAGCGAGCGCCCGAAGTGGATCGGCGCCCCGTCCGCCCCGAAGAGCAGCGACAGGCTGTCCAGGTGCGTCCGCAGCCGGTCGCCGTGCGGGGCCGCCGGACCGGACGGATCGGACGGGCCGGACCGGACGGCAAGATGCGCGTCGAGCACCGGATACAGGTGCAGCGCCCAGCCGTTGTAGTGGTCGAAGGCCCGGCCGTCGCCGTCGGCGTACCACCCCTGGCCCCGGTACCAGCCCTCCAGCAGCTCGAAGCCGAGCCTGCGGGCCCGGGCCGTCTCCGCGTCGCCGCGCCCCACCGACTCCAGGAAGCCGGCCACGGTGAAGGGGAAGAGGTACCAGTTGTTGGGTGCGGGCACGTGGCGCAGTGCGCCCCGCAGCCACTCCTCGGTCCGGTCCCGCACCGCGCCGTCGAGGCGGTCCCACAGCCACGGCCTGGTCAGCCGGAGCCCGAGGGCCACCGAGGCCGACTCGACCATCGGCTGGCCCTTCGCGTGGATGTCTCGGATGACCGGCCAGGACTCCGCATCGTCACGGCCGGGTGCCGCGGTCCCCGCCGCCAGCCCGTCGGCGTACCTCTCCAGCCAGCCGGACGGGTCCGCTCCCCCGGCGCCGGCCACCCGGAACGCCGCGGCGAGGAAGGTACGGGCGTACCCCTCGAGCCCGTCCGAGCGCACCCCGGAGGCAGAAGCCGGTCCCGGCAGGTCGAGCAGGGCTCCGCGCGGCGTGGCCCACCGCCACGCCGCACGCAACAGCCCGTCGGCGGCTGCCTCCCAGTGCGCGCGGGTGTAGCCGGTGTGCGGGCTCGACTCGCGGTCTTCGCGGGGCAGTCCGTGCATGCTCATGCGGGGATGCTGCCAGCCCCTCGCTGTCGGCGGGTGCGGTGAAGTCGATTCGTGAAGGTGACGGCGGATCAGGCTCCTTCACCGAGGACCGCTCGGATCAGCTCCCGTTGATCACCGGTCAGGACCGTCTCGTCGAGGTCGATCACCTGGTCGTCGACCGTGATCCGGTAGTGGAAGCCGTCCGCCACGGACGGCAGGACGCGCCGCACGAGGTCTTCCCATTCCGCGGCGTCCCGCCGGACGGAGGTGTCGATCTTCCGCACCTTGTCCACGCCGGCGAAGCCCCCTGAGCGACTGACGGTGATCAGCATGGCCGTTCTCCTTCGGAAGTCGGATCCGTGCTCACGGGGAGCGCGCACCGGCCCTTCGGCCACCGGCGGGACCCCGTGAGGTCCTGGACGCGCTTGCCCCGGATCGGCCGGTCCTCCCCCGCGGAATGCCGGGAGCGACGCCAACGGCTCGATTTCAACGGTGTCCGGCCGACGGGCGACCGGTCGAGCGGGGCCGAACGGCGCCGGCGCCCTCCACCTCCGCGTCAGCCGGCGGCGGTGGGCCAGGAACGCAGCACGGCGGAGATCCGCTCGGCGGTGCACCCCGGGTCGAGGAGGAGGTCCTTCAGTGCGATGGCGTCGTCGCGGGTGGGTTTGACCGCGATGCCGGCGGCGCCCAGGTACATGACACCGGTCGCGGCGGCCACGGCGAGGTTGGAGCGTTCGAGCCAGCGACAGCGGCCCAAGGTGTGCACCAAAGCGGCGGCCTTCGCGTAGGGGCCCTCGTAGACCGGCTCTTCGAAGAGCTCGGCGCGGTGGCGGGCGACCGCCGCCACGGGGACTCCGTAGTCGTCGGGAGCCGGGTCGTCTGCGCCCGCGACTTCGGCGACGCGCAGGATCCAGGGGACGTCGATGTGCAGTTCCATCAGGCTGCGCGCGCTCCCGAACCCTCGCGCTGCCCGTCCTCGGCCTCGTCGAAGACGCTCTGGTGCTCCGCGAGGAAGCGGGCGGCCGCCTCGACGCCGCGTGCGCGCAGGCCGCTCGCATCGTCCTGGACGAGTCGGGCGAGGTAGTCCCCGATGCTCAGCCCCAGATCCGCGGCACGCTTCTTCGCGAGCTCCGCGACGTCCTGGTCCACTCGTGCGCCCAGCTGTGTCTTCGCCATACCGCACACGGTAACAGCTGTTACCAACGCCTGCCAGGATATCGGGCGGCGGGGGCTCCTGACACGGTGACGCCGCGACACGGGGGGCGCGACACGGGGGCCGCCGTGGGCCGGGGTGTTTGCCGTCGCGGAGAATTCTCCGGCCTATCATGAACGCGCGACGGCCGCGCATTTCCCAGCCGGTTGCGGAGTCGCGCGAAAGGACGATCCCGGATGGCCGACGGTTCATCAGGAAGTCCCGGGCGCGCCGGCTTTCGCATTCCCCGTGCGCGCATTCCACGTGCGCGCATTCCATGGCGGAAAGGTCCACGGCCCGTGCCACGGGCGGGAATCGCGGCCCTGACCGCCGTTTTCTGTGTCGTGACAGCATCAGCTTCCTTGGTGGCGCACGCGGAATCGGACGCGCCCGCACCGCCCGGCATCCGCGCCGGTCCGCCTCCGCCATTGGAATCCACGGAAACGGTACTGTCCCTGCCCATGGGTGCCGTTCGCCCTGGCGACGCGGTGGAGGTTTTCCTGTTTTCCGGCGGCGACTGGGTCGAGCGCGCGGATTGGAGCGTGCTTTCCGCTGCTTTCGCCCGAAGCCTCGTCACCGAGGAATACGGGAGGGCGGCCGTGGGAGGAATGGCCCGGGTGCGGTGTGACGTCGCCCCGGGGCTCTATCCCGTGCGGGTGCCGGGGCGCAAGGACAGCGAGGGCCGACCGCTGGCCGGCGTACTGAAGGTGGCGGCCCGCACGGATCCGGCCCCGTGCGCGGACCCGTCGTCCCCGTCCACCTCACCCGCGGGCGCCGGTCCGGACCTCCGGGTGTACGGCGCCGGAGGCCTCGCCCTCGCCGGCGCCGCGGCGGGCACGGTCTGGTGGCTCCGCCGCCGCGCGATCACCGGGCCGGTTCATTAGACACGGAAGGAATGCGCGCTGTGCGTCGTACGAGCATGCGTGGACCGCTGGTGGCCGCGGCCTCCGCCGTCCTGCTGATGACCGGGACTGCCGCCGCCCCGGCAGCTCCGGCGCGGGACGCGGACCAGCGGGCGGTGGCCGAGGCACTGGCCTTCTGGACGCCGGAGCGGATCGCCGGGGCGACTCCGGTGTCGGGCCGCGGCGAGCCGCCGGAAGACACCGGGCGGCCCCGTGGCGAACGCGGCGTGGGCCGGACCGCCGCCCATTTCGCGGGCGTCAGAACCGTGGGAGTGCTGTTCGGGCGGGGCTCCTCGCTGCGCGCCCACTTCTGTACGGCGAGCGTGGTCGCCAGCCCCGGGAAGGATCTGATCCTCACCGCTAACCACTGCACCTTCACCGCCAACACGGTGTTCGTGCCGAACTACGACCGGTCCAAGAACCTGCGGTCCCAGCCGTACGGGATCTGGCCGGTCAAGAACTGGTTCAAGTACGCGGCGAACAAGGGCAGCGGCGACGTGACGGCGACGTCGGACCTCGATTTCGCCTTCGGCAAGGTCTCGGGCCATGCGCGCAGGAAGCTCCAGGACGTGACGGGCGCGAACACGCCGGCCCGTACGCCGCGCTTCGACAACAGGGTCACCGTCATCGGCTACCCCAAGATCGACCGCAATCCGCCGGACCTGGCCGTGCGGTGCGCCACCGACACGGTACGGCTGGCCGGCTACCACCAGATGAGGATCGACTGCGCCGGAATGTGGGGCGGCGTCTCGGGCGGACCCTGGTTCTCCTCCCTGGACAGGAAGACCGGCCGGGGGACGATCATCGGCAACGTCGGCGGCCACTGGGGCGGCGGCCCCAAAGTGCCCGGCAGCCATCCGATGTACCACCGGATCACCTACAGCCCGGTGTACTCGGGCTACTTCTTCACCCTGTACGAGGACGCGAAGGCCGGCCGGCGCAGCCACGAGAAGGACCGATACCGGCAACCCCGCCCGCCCTTCGGCATGGGCAACGGCTCCACGTGGAAGCACGCGAGGCTGATGGCCTCGGGCGACTACACCGGGCGCGGACGGGGACGCCGCGATCTCATCGTCGTGTGGAGCGACGGGGAGGTCACCCTCTACGCCGGGGACGGCGACAACGGGTTCTCCGGCGAGCGGCGGCTCAAAGCGGCGAACGGCACCTGGAAGCACGCGAAGACCATCACGGGCGGCGACTTCACGGGCGGCGGCCTGTCCGACCTGCTGGTCGTCTGGTCGGACGGGGAATCGTCCCTGTACCCGGACGTGGGCGGGGCGGCCGGCCTCGGCGGGGAGGTCAGAATGGCCCCGGCGGGTTCGGACTGGAGGTACGCCGAGCAGATCGTGGGCGGCGCCTTCGGAACCGCGGGCGCCGTCACCGATGTGGTGGTCCGCTGGCAGGACGGGGAGGTCACCGGCCACACGCGGGTCGGCAGGGGAACCTTCGGCGGGGAGCGCCGCCTGATGGCCCCCAACGCCCTGCTCAAACGGGGCGCCGCCGTGATGACGGCCGGGGACTTCTCCGGGAACGACAACTGGGACCTGACGGTGCGCCGGTCGGACGGGAGCCTCGTCCAGTACCAGGACACCTCACCGTCCGGGCTGGGCAAGGCGGTGCGGATGCGGGGTCCCGGCCGCACCTGGCCGCACGCCGCGGTGATGACGGCCGGCGACTTCAACGGCAACGGCCACCCGGACGATCTCGTCGTGCGCTGGTCCGACGGCGAGACCACGCTCCACGCGGACTGCGACACCGCTCTCGGATCCGAGCACACCCTCGTACCGGCGGCCGCGCGGAAGACGTGGGAAACGCGGAAGACGCGAAACGAGCGATCCGTACGGTAGCCCGCGGTCAAGCCCGGGGCGCGGCACCGGCCTTGGCCCCGGTCCGGCCCAGCGCGACCACCGCGGTCAGCACGCTCAGCGACCACAGCAAGGACGCCGTCCGGTCATGGCCGTGACGGCCCGTCCACCAGCCTGCCGCCGCGACGGCACCGAAGACGAGGCCGTCCAGAACCAACCGTCTCCAGCCGTTCAACGCCATCCGTCCGCCCTTCCACGACACCGCACCGAGTTCCCGCCCCGGCACTCCGATCACCCATCCAATCACAGAGTGCGATCAAGTCGACACTGTCCGGAGTCATGCGGTGCGGCCCGGCGCCGGGCGCGCGACAGCCCTCCCGTGGGGAGCCGGGAGGGCGCTGCGCCCGGGATGGTCCGGAGCCACACCATATGCACGGAAACGCGCGCCCCCATAGGTATATGGCAGGGGCAATTCCGGATTTCCGGTCCCGCCCGCACCGCGCCGCCCGAACCACCGGGGGCCGGGTCCGGCGGCGGTGCGATCCGGCCAGGGCCGGCGCTCCGCCCTGGCGCTCGCGCGGCGGGCCCGGTTTCACTGCGGGCCCATGAGACGACACAGGACCATGGGCGCGCTCGGCGCGCTGGCCCTCGCGGCGGCCACCCTCGCCGCCGCGGGTCCCGCGGCCGCGGCCGAACCCGGCGGCCCGCGCGCGACGGCCGCCCCCGCACCGGCGGCATCACCGGGCACGGAGCCGCCGCCCGCCGAGTTCGGAACGGACTGGCACGACCCCCTCACCCCTGGGACGGGGGAACCGCGAAAGTCAGCCCGGGGGGGTTCGTCGGCAGCGGCAGATGGGTATAAGGGACAGGGCTACCGCGCCCTGGCGGTCGCGCAGCGGGCGTGCCGTCAGTGCGGCAGGGTCGCCGGGGAGCCGCCGTTCGCCTCGTAGCCGGCGACCGCCAGGGCGCGGTAGACCGCGTACGAGGCCGCCGGGTCCTGGTCGGCCGACCAGGGCAGGGCGCCCACGTAGCCGTCGACGTGCCGGACCTGGTCCATCGCCTCGGCCCAGCGCTCGCCGCCGACCAGGAACAGCAGCAGCAGGTGCCGTACGTGCGCCAGCATCGGGTCGTCGGCCCGCGCGCTGTGGACCGCGTACAGCGCGCCCTCCACCGCGCGGGTCACGGCCGCGCTCTGGTGGAAGCTGCGGATCAGGACCACCTCGGGGACGTGCTCGTACAGCGCGAACAGCGGCAGCGCCGCCAGCAGCGAGCCCCGCGGGGCACGGGCGGCCGCGTGGTGGGTGAAGGCGTCGGCCTTCTCCCGGGAGCCGTGCCACTTCGCGCACCAGTAGTTCAGCGCGGCCAGGTGCGCGCCCATGTGCTGCGGCGCCCGGTCGACGATCAGCGCCCACAGCACGTCGTACTCGGCCTCCGAGTAGTGCAGCATCCGGGCGACGGCCAGCTCGATGATGTACGGGACCGGGTCGCCGGGGGCGAGCAGCGCGGCCGCGCGGCAGGAGTCGCGGGCCTCCTCCGCGATGATCCGGACGTCGGCGTCGCTCATGCCCTCCGGGCGCCGCCACATCTGCTGCGCCAGCAGCTCGGCGTGCACCTGCGCACCGCCCGCGTCCTTCGGAGCCTCCAGCCGCCACGCCTTCAGCCACCGCGCGCCCGCCCCGGGCTCACGGGAGAGTTCGAGGGCGGCCGAGCCGGCGAAGGCCTGGACGCGCTGCCAGCGCACCTCGCCGTCCTTCGGGGTGCCGGCCAGCAGCTGGGAGGCGGCCTGCCACTGGCCGGTCCGCTGCACGTTGGACAGGGCGTCCATCAGGTCTTGGTCGGGGCCGGGGATCCGGATGTCGAGCTCCTCCTGGCGGGCGAATCCGTAGTCCGAGGGGTCGGCGGCGTCGGGGCTGCCGGGCGCGACGAGGCGCAGGCCACCGCGCCTGCGCCGTACGTACGGCGCGATGACCGCCGCGAGCAGGCCGATCGCGAACAGGAACCACAGAATCTCCATGCCCCCAGCGAACCAGACGCACCCGCACGAAGGCCAATAGGGGGCCACGGGACGGCGGGATCCGGGGCCGCGCCGGGGCCGGACGGGGCATAGCATCGGGCCATGAGCGACGACAGCCACGAGCACCAGAGCTTCGAGACCCGCGCCATCCACGCGGGCAATACGGCGGACCCGCAGACCGGTGCGGTCGTGCCCCCGATCTACCAGGTCTCCACGTACAAGCAGGACGGCGTCGGCGGACTGCGCGGCGGCTACGAGTACAGCCGCAGCGGCAACCCGACCCGGACCGCGCTGGAGGACAACCTCGCGGCGCTGGAGGGCGGCCGGCGCGGCCTCGCCTTCGCGTCCGGGCTCGCCGCCGAGGACTGCCTGCTGCGCACGCTGCTTTCGCCGGGCGACCACGTGGTCATCCCGAACGACGCCTACGGCGGCACCTTCCGCCTCTTCGCGAAGGTCGTCTCCCGCTGGGGCGTCGAGTGGTCGGTGGCCGACACCTCCGACCCGGCGTCGGTGCGCGCGGCGATCACCCCGAAGACCAAGGTCATCTGGGTCGAGACCCCCTCCAACCCGCTGCTCGGCATCACCGACATCGCCGTCGTCGCCGACATCGCGCGGACGGCCGGCGCCAAGCTGGTCGTCGACAACACCTTCGCGTCCCCCTACCTGCAGCAGCCCCTCGCGCTCGGCGCGGACGTGGTCGTGCACTCGCTGACCAAGTACATGGGCGGCCACTCCGACGTCGTCGGCGGCGCGCTCGTCACCGCCGACGCGGCGCTGGGCGAGGAACTGGCCTACCACCAGAACGCGATGGGCGCCGTGGCCGGGCCCTTCGACTCGTGGATCGTGCTGCGCGGCATCAAGACGCTGGCCGTCCGGATGGACCGGCACGCGGAGAACGCGACGAAGGTCGCGGAGATGCTGACCCGCCACCCCAAGGTCCACAAGGTCCTCTACCCGGGCCTGCCCGAGCACCCGGGCCACGAGATCGCCGCCAAGCAGATGCGCAACTTCGGCGGCATGATCTCCTTCCAGGTCACCGGCGGCGAGGAGGAGGCGGTCGCGCTCTGCGCCCGCACCAAGATCTTCACCCTGGCCGAGTCCCTGGGCGGTGTCGAGTCCCTCATCGAGCACCCGGGCCGCATGACCCACGCCTCGGTGGCCGGTTCGGCGCTGGAGGTCCCGGCGGACCTGGTGCGCCTGTCGGTCGGCATCGAGAACGTCGACGACCTGCTGGCGGACCTCGCGCAGGCGCTGGGCTAGCAGCGAAGATCACCGGCGGGACCCGCCCGGACGGCCCCCTGGGGGAGCGTCTGGCGGGTCCCGTACGGGAGCGTCCGGCGGGTCCCGTGCGGGGAGCGTCCTACCAGGGCGGGGAGACCTCGCTCGACGGGGTCGTCCACGCGTGCGTCAGCGAGGCCCACACCACGAAGGCCACCACGAGCGTGGCCAGCAGGGTCCAGCCGATCCTGCGGACCACCGCGCGGCGCCGCAGCAGCCGGTCGCCGCGCGCCGCCGCGCCCGCCGCCAATCCGGCCGGCACCACGGGGTACGGGCCCTCCATGAGCTTCCTGACCTGGACTTCCTTGGGATCCGGGGGGCTCATGCGGCCTCCCGGCCGGGATCGGACCGGGTGGCGGAGTCCGCCCCGGGCGCACCGGCGGTCCGGGGGCGCAGCCCGGCCACGGCGCGGCCGCACAGCGCCCGCACCCGCTCGGGCGGCAGCCCCAGCTGGGCCGCCGTGACCTCCTCGGCCACCCCTTCGTAGATCCGCAGGACCAGCACGAGCCGTTCCAGCGGGCCCAGCGGCGCCAGCACCCCGCTGCCGCCGTGGTGGCGGCGGCCCGTGCGGGCGAAGGCGGCGCACAGCTCCTGGCGGGTGTGGTCGTACGGATCGTCCCCGCGCAGCCGGCGCCAGTTCGCGTACGTACGGGCCAGCGCGCCGCCGAGCAGTCCGCGCGCGGCGGGCGCGTCCTCCTCCGGCTCGGCCGTGAGGAGGATCGCGACACGCAGAAGCCGCCCCGCCGCACCCGCGACGAAGGCCTCGAACTCCGCGTAAGGGCCCGGCCCGTGGTCCACAGACCACATAGTGCGGCCTGCGGGACCACCCCGGTCAAGGGGTCGGTCGCACCCGGATCAGGAGGCGGGGCCGGCCTCGGAGACCGCCGACATCAGCTCGGACAGCGAGATGTTGAAACGGGTCAGCAGCGCGGTGAACGACTCGCGCTCCTCCTCGTTCCAGCCGTCCGTCACCCGGGCCATCAGCTCGCGCCGCGAGGAGCGGACCTCTTCCAGCCGCGCGAGCCCGCGCGCAGAGAGCGCGAGCACCACGGCCCGCCCGTCCTCCGGGTGCGAGGTCCGCTTGACCAGGCCGCTGTCGACGAGCGGCGCGACCTGCCGGGTCACCGTGGACGAGTCGATGCCCATGCCGCCGGCGAGCGCCTTGACGCCCATCGGGCCTTCCAGGTCGAGCCGGTTCAGCAGCAGGTACGCGGCCCGGTCCATGGAGTTGCGGGCCTGGCCGACCCCGCCCAGGCGGGTCTGCTCCGCGCGCCGGGCGAAGACCGCCACCTGGTGCTGGAGCGCGTCGAGGAGACCGGCTTCGGCGGGCGCGCCGGCCGGCGCGGGCAGGTCGGAACTGGCCGAGGTGGAGGGCATGGCCGTGAGCTCTCTTCGCATGGGGCCGACAAGGATGGGGGACAGAGTACGCGGCCGTGCGGCGGCTCGTACTCCTCGTACAAGAACTGATACGGCCCGTGTGGGAGCCCGGGCGCGGGCCGCCCCGGATGGCCGGATTTCGCCCGCCCGGGTCCCGCTCCCGGCCCCTTCGTCCTGCGCCGCGATCCACGCGGGCTGCGAGACTGGCCGCATGAACTACCGCGTGCCGCAGCCCGTCCCGCAGGTCATCCTCGACGACGTCCGGGGGGCCCAGAAGATGCTCTCCGGCGTCTCCCGGGTGACCGCGATGGAGGGCAGCCGGTACCTCACCTCACTCACCGGCTCACCCGTGCACCTGAAGTGCGAGAACCTCCAGCGCACCGGCTCCTTCAAGCTGCGCGGGGCGTACGTGCGCATCGCGGGCCTGCGCCCCGAGCAGCGCGCCGCCGGCGTCGTCGCCGCCAGCGCGGGCAACCACGCGCAGGGCGTGGCGCTCGCCTCCTCGCTCCTCGGGGTCCGCTCGACGGTGTTCATGCCGCTGGGGGCCCCGCTGCCGAAGGTGGCGGCGACCCAGGACTACGGCGCCGAGGTGCGGATGCACGGGCAGGTCGTGGACGAGACGCTGGCCGCCGCCCAGGAGTACGCGGAGCGCACCGGGGCCGTCTTCATCCACCCCTTCGACCACCGCGACATCATCGCGGGCCAGGGCACCGTCGGCCTGGAGATCCTGGAGCAGTGCCCGGAGGTCCGCACGATCCTGCTCGGCATCGGCGGCGGCGGGCTCGCGGCCGGTGTGGCGGTCGCGGTCAAGGCGCTGCGCCCGGACGTGCGGGTGATCGGCGTACAGGCGGCGGGCGCGGCCGCCTACCCGCCCTCGCTGAAGGCCGGGCACCCGGTGTCCGTCGACAACCCGGTCACGATGGCGGACGGCATCAAGGTCGGCCGCCCCGGCGACATCCCCTTCAGGATCATCGGGGAACTGCTCGACGACGTCCGCACGGTCTCGGAGGACGCCCTGTCCAGCGCCCTGCTGCTCTGCCTGGAGCGGGCGAAGATGGTCGTCGAGCCGGCCGGGTGCAGCCCGGTGGCCGCGCTGCTGAGCGAGCCCGAACGGTACGGCGACGGCCCGGTGGTGGCCGTCCTGTCCGGCGGCAACGTCGATCCGCTGCTCCTCCAGCGGATCCTGCGCCACGGCATGGCGGCGGCCGGCCGCTACCTGTCGCTGCGGCTGCGCGTGACCGACCGGCCGGGGGCGCTGGCCGGTCTGCTGGCGGTGTTGTCAGTGGTGGACGCGAACGTGTTGGACGTGAGCCACGTACGGACCGATCCGCGCCTCGGGCTCACGGAGGTGGAGGTGGAACTGCACCTGGAGACGAAGGGGCCCAAGCACTGCGCGGAGGTCGCGCGTTCGCTGCACAACGCCGGGTACAAGGTCATGAGCTAGAAATCCGTGGCGGCACGCGATATAGCGCGTTACGGTGGCGCCCGGACGGCGGGCTCCGGCCCCCGACCCTAGGATTTGCGTAGGAATAAGACGATTCTGCGACCCGATTCACTCTTGGGAGAATCCATATGCCAGGCGCCATCTACGCCGAAGGCCTGGTCAAGACCTTCGGTGATGTACGGGCTCTGGACGGCGTGGACCTCGATGTCCCCGAAGGCACCGTTCTCGGCCTGCTCGGCCCCAACGGCGCGGGCAAGACAACGACCGTGCGCGTCCTGACCACCCTGCTCCAGCCCGACAGCGGCAAGGCCGTCGTCGCGGGCATCGACGTCCTCAAGCACCCCAACGAAGTCCGCCGCGCGATCGGGCTCTCCGGCCAGTTCGCCGCCGTCGACGAGTACCTGACCGGCCGCGAGAACCTCCAAATGGTGGGCCAGCTCTACCAGATGAGCGCCAAGGCGGCCAAGGTCCGCGCCGCCGAACTGCTGGAGCGCTTCAACCTCGGCGACGCCGCGGACCGCACGGCCAAGACGTACTCCGGCGGCATGCGCCGGCGCCTCGACCTCGCCGCGGCCCTCGTGGTCAGCCCGCCCGTGATGTTCATGGACGAGCCCACCACCGGACTCGACCCGCGCAACCGCCAGGCGCTGTGGGGGATCATCCAGGAGCTCGTCGCGGGCGGCACCACCCTGCTGCTCACCACGCAGTACCTGGAGGAGGCCGACCACCTCGCGCACGACATCTGCGTCGTCGACCACGGCAAGGTCATCGCGCGCGGCACCTCCGACCAGCTCAAGGCCCAGACGGGCGGCGAGCGCGTCGAGGTCGTCGTGCACGAGCGCGAGCACATAGCCACCGCCCGCGAGGTCCTCACGGGGTTCGGCAAGGGCGAGACCACCGTCGAGGAGCACACCCGCAAGCTGACCGTCCCGGTCTCCGGCGGCGCCAAGCTGCTCGCCGAGGTCATCCGCGAACTGGACGGCCGCGGCATCGAGATCGACGACATCGGCCTGCGCCGTCCCACCCTGGACGACGTGTTCATCTCCTTGACCGGCCACGCCGCGGAGCTGGCGGCCGAGGAGAACGGCGAGGCGGCCCCCGCCGACGCGAAGTCCAAGGGCGGCCGCAAGGCCCGCAAGGAGGCGGCGAAGTGACCCTCACCTCCACGACCCCGGAACTGGCGGCGCCCCGCCCGCGCGGCGGCATCGTCCAGGGAGTCAGCGACTCCCTGGTCATGGCCAAGCGGAACCTGATCCGCATGTCCCGCATCCCCGAGATGATCATCTTCGGCGTGATCCAGCCGGTGATGTTCGTCGTCCTCTTCAGCTACGTCTTCGGCGGCTCGATCTCCGTCGGCGGCAACACCTCGCCCGCCGCCTACCGAGAGTTCCTGATGGCGGGCATCTTCGCCCAGACCGTCACCTTCGCCACGGCCGGCGCGGGCGCGGGCATCGCGGACGACATGCACAAGGGCCTCATCGACCGCTTCCGGTCGCTGCCCATGGCCCGCGGCGCGGTCCTGACCGGCCGCACCCTCGCCGACCTCGTGCAGACCACCCTCACGCTCGTCGTCCTGGCGGTCGTGGCGCTGCTCGTCGGCTGGCGCACCCACACCAACATCGGCGAGGTCCTGGGCGGCTTCGCCCTGCTGCTCCTGCTCGGCTACGCCTTCTCCTGGATCGGCGCCCTGATCGGCCTGTCGGTGCGCACCCCGGAGGCAGCCACCTCGGGCGGGCTGATCTGGCTCTTCCCGCTGACGTTCATCTCGAACGCCTTCGTCCCCTCCGACAACATGCCGACCTTCCTGCGGCACATCGCGGAGTGGAACCCCTTCAGCGCCACCGTCCAGGCGGCCCGCGAGCTCTTCGGGAACCTCCCGCCGGGCTACCCGACCCCCGAGGCCTGGCCGATGCAGCACCCGGTCATCGCGTCCATCCTCTGGTCGGTGCTGATCATCGTGGTCTTCCGCACGCTGGCGGTGCGCAAGTACCGCTCGGCGACGGCCTGACCACGCGGCGCCCGATCACGCCCCGCACAGCACTTCGCCCCGCCGGGCAGCAGCCCGGCGGGGCGAAATCCTGCGAAGGGGGTGATCAGCCGTTGAACGGCTTGACGTCAAGGATCTTGACCAAGGCCTTCTTGCCGTTCGGCAGCTCGTACTCGGCGTCCTCGCCGATCCTCTTGCCCATCACGCCGGTGCCCAGCGGCGACTGCGGGGAGTAGGTCTCGAAGTCCGAGGACGCGTACTCGCGCGAGGCCAGCAGGAACTCCATGGTGTCGTTCTCGTCACCGTCGAAGGCGATCTTGACGAGCGTGCCGGGGGCCACCTCGCCGTCGGAGGCGGGCGCGGTGCCGACCTTGGCCTTCTCCAGGAGCTGCGTCAGCTGGCGGATGCGGAGCTCCTGCTTGCCCTGCTCCTCCTTGGCCGCGTGGTAGCCGCCGTTCTCCCGGAGGTCGCCTTCCTCACGCGCCGCAGCGATCTTGATCGTGATCTCCGTGCGGGCGGGACCAGAGAGGTACTCCAGCTCGGCCCTCAGCTGGTCGTACGCCGCCTGGGTCAGCCAGGTGGCGCTCTCGCTCGTCTGGGTCACGGGTGCTCCTCGTCGGTACAGGGGACTACAAAAGCCGCCAGCGGCGGACGAAACCACGAGCCTAACAATTCGGGACGGGAAGGGGGAGGACACCAAGCGTGTGAAGTGCGTCAGGGCGCGGCGGCGGAGCCTGGAAAGGCGGCTCCACCGGAAGGAACGGCTCCGCGGCCCGGCGTGTTGCCCGGCCCGGCCGGTTCCCGTCCCCCGCTACTTCGCGGAGCCGGCCTCCCGGCAGCCGATCAGGTCGATCATCGTGGCCCGGCCGGTGGTCTTCAGCGTCACGACCTCGTCCACGCGCTCGTCCTTCTGCGCGAACGTGAAGTCGGCGCGGCCCACCTCGCCGTGCGCCTCGTCCTGCGAGCTCAGCGTGCACACCCCGGTGACCGAGGCGTCCTTGCGCACTTCGAGGTGCACCTCGACGGCGCTGTCGGAGACCACCTTGAACTTGATCACCTCGGCGCTGACGTTCTGCCCGCCGACGTAGTCCCAGCCGATCCAGCCGACCACGCCCAGCAGCCCGATGCCCAGCACCGAACCGACGATCTTGAGCTTGCGGTCCGCACGCTCGTCCGCCGACCGGCCGTAGCGGCCCTCGGGCAGCCCTTCGCGCACCGCACTCATCGATCGTTCCCTTCGAGATGCCCGAACACCGCCGAATTCCGGGGCGACCCCCCGGAATTTTTCCACCCCCCGATTCGGTCACTATAGGAGGCGTACGCCCTGACGACTCAAAGAGGATCCTGTCTTGACCGAGCAGCTTCGACTGATGGCCGTCCACGCCCACCCCGACGACGAGTCGAGCAAGGGCGCGGCCACCATGGCCAAGTACGTGTCCGAGGGGGTGTCCGTCCTGGTGGTGACCTGCACCGGCGGTGAGCGCGGCTCCGTCCTCAACCCCAAGCTCCAGGGCGACAAGTACATCGAGGAGAACATCCACGAGGTGCGCGCCAAGGAGATGGACGAGGCGCGCGAGATCCTCGGTGTCGACCAGGAGTGGCTGGGATACGTCGACTCCGGTCTGCCCGAGGGCGACCCGCTGCCCCCGCTGCCCGAGGGCTGCTTCGCCCTCGCGGACCTCGACGAGGCGGCCGGCAGCCTGGTGCGCAAGATCCGCGCCTTCCGGCCGCAGGTCATCACCACGTACGACGAGAACGGCGGCTACCCGCACCCCGACCACATCATGACCCACAAGATCTCGATGGCGGCCTTCGAGCACGCGGCCGACACCGAGAAGTACCCCGAGGCCGAGTTCGGCCCGGCGTACCAGCCGCGGAAGCTCTACTACAACCAGGGCTTCAACAAGCCGCGCACCGTCGCCCTGCACGAGGCGCTCCTCGCGCGCGGCATGGAATCCCCGTACGGGGAGTGGCTCGAGCGGTGGAAGGAGTTCCAGCGCGCCGAGCGGACGCTGACCACCCACGTGCCCTGCGGCGACTTCTTCGAGATCCGGGACAAGGCGCTCATCGCGCACGCCACGCAGATCGACCCGGACGGCGGCTGGTTCCGCGTGCCGATGGAGATCCAGCAGGACGTCTGGCCGACCGAGGAGTACGAGCTGGCGAAGTCGCTCGTGGACACTTCCCTCCCCGAGTCCGACCTCTTCGCGGGCATCCGGGAGAATGCGTAGCTATGAGCGCTACGCAGGCAGCACTGAACGAGCTTCTTCCGCTGGCGGGTGACACCTTCGACAAGGACAAGGTGACCCCCGGAATCCTGGGCTTCCTCGTGTTCGCGGCCCTCGCCCTCGGGGTGTGGGGCCTGATGAAGTCGATGAGCCGGCACATGGGCCGGGTCGACTTCAAGGAAGCCCCGGAGCCCACCCCGGGGGACGGTACGCGCACCCCGTAGGGGCCCGCGGCGCCCGTACGCCGCTTCGTGCGACCGCCGCCCGGCCGGCAACCGGCAGGGCGGCGGCTTCCGCACGCGCACAGGGGGCACGGCCTAGTGCGGGGGAAGCGGGACCGCGATCCCCATGATCTCCCGCGAGTGCAGGTTCGGGACGAGCGACAGCCGCCACGCCTGCCAGCCCTCCGACGGGTCGACCCCGCGCGCCAGGATCACCGCGTAGGACTCCAGGCAGTCCTCCAGCCGCCCGTCCCGCATCGGGTGCGGGGCCGCCGCCAGCCGCGCCAGCTCCGTGCGCGCCTCGTCCGCCTCCCCCGGGAGCGAGTACGGCAGGAGCGTGCAGCGCAGGAAGCGCGCCCAGTCCTCCCCGCGCCGGTCCCCGTAGGAGATGAACAGCCGCACCGCCTCCTCGCACAGGCCCACCGCCTGCGCCACGCGCGCGTTGCCCGCGTCCACCACCGCCAGCTCCAGGCAGGTCCAGGCCTCCCCGTGGGCCAGCCCGATCCGCCGGAAGTCCGCCCGCGCGTCCATCAGGAGCTGCCGGGCGAAGCCGGAGTTCTTCAGGTTCCCCGTCTGCGCCGCCCGCTGGTCGCGCGTCACCCGGCCCGAGTGGTGGCGGGCGTGCGCGAGCCCGTACACGTCCCGCATCCGCGAGAACATCGTGCGGGCCCGCTCCAGCTCCCGCACCGCCCGGTCGCGCTCCCCGGCCTCCTCCAGCGCCTGCCCGAGGTAGTACAGGGTCCACGCCTCGCCGCGCGCGTCCTCCGCCTCCCGGTGGCGGGCCAGCGCGTCGCGCAGCCGCTCCAGCGCCGGACCCGGATCCCCGTCGACGACCCGGGCCCGCCCCAGCTGGGTCAGCGCCCAGGCCTGGCCGCGGTCGTCGCGCGTGCGCCCGTACAGCTCCAGGGCCAGGCGCAGCTCCGCCTCCGCGCGCCCCACCTCGCCCAGGCGCAGGTACACCTGGCCGAGCTGGAGGTGCGCCCAGGCCTCGCCGTGCACGCTCTCGCTCTCGCGGTGCAGGACCAGGGACTCGCGCAGCAGCCGCAGCGCCTCCGCGAGGTTCGCGCGGTCGCGCTCGACCGAGCCCAGCGCGTGCAGGGCCCACGCCCGGTCGCCGGCCAGCTCGGGCGGAGCCTGGAGCACGAGCGCCTCGCGGATCCGGGCCGAGGCCTCGGGCAGGTTGCCCTGGTGGTGCAGGGTGATGCCGAGCGAGACCAGGGCCATGCCCGCGCCGGCCTCCTGATGTGCCTCCATGTACTGGTCGACCACCGAGGTCAGGGTGGTGCGGGCCTTGTCGAGCTCACCGAGCTGGCGGGCCGCGATGCCCGTACGCCACTGCACCGAGCGGCTCAGCCGGCCCGGCTGCCCCGGCCGGCCGGCCTCCCCCTGCTGGCCCGCCTCGACGGCCTGCGTCAGCTCGTTGATCTCACCGAGCCGGTACAGGTCTCCGCGCAGCAGGCAGAAGTCGCAGAGCGCGCCCAGCAGGTCGAGCACCGCCTGCTGGTCCACGCCCTCCGAATGCCGCAGCGCCGCCGTGATGAAGCTCGACTCGTCGTCCAGCCAGCGCAGCGCCGTGTCGAGGGAGGCGAAGCCGTGGCTCCCGAAGTGGTTGGCGCGCGTGGACATCTTCCCGTCGACCATGCGGATCACGGAGTCGGCGAGCTGCGCGTACGTCCGGATCAGCCGCTCGTGCGCCGCCGCGGCCCCGGCCCGGTCCTCGTCGCGCGCCAGCCGGGCCGCCGCGTACGAGCGCACCGCGTCGTGCATCCGGAAGCGGTCCCCGCGCACGTGGTCCAGCAGCCCCGCCCGGGACAGCTCGCGCAGCAGCCGCCCGGCCTCCGCCTGGTCCGCGTCGATCAGCGCCGCCGCCGCGGCCGCGCCGAGCGAGGCCCGGCCGGCCAGGGTCAGCCGGCGCAGCAGCCGGCGCCGCTCCTCGGGCAGGGCCGCGTAGGCGAGGTCGAGCGCGGCGTCCAGGGAGTCCCCGGCGCCGCCCGCGCCCGCGCCCGCGCCCGCCGCGTCCTTGGCCGCCGCGGACTCGGCCCCCTCGGCGTCCGCGGGGCCCTCGGCGGCCGACAGGCCCTCGGGGCGCCGCGCGGTCCCGAGGGGGGCCAGTACGCGCAGCGCCAGCGGCAGCCCCGCACCCAGCGCGAGCAGCCCCCGCAAGGTCTCCTCGCGGTACGGGGCCCCCTCGGCGTCCGCCCCGGCCCCCGGCGCGCCCGCCCGGACCACCTCGGCGCCCGCCTCCGCCGTGAGCCGCGACACCGGCAGCTGGTACACCCAGGCCGCCTGGCCCGCGGCCAGGTCCAGCGGCTCCCGTGCCGTGACCAGGACCAGGCTCTCGGAGCGCTCGGGCACGAGCGTCCGTACCTGCGCGGCGTCGACGGCGTCGTCCAGGACCACCGTCACCGGCGTGCCCTGCAGGTGCTGGTGGTACAGCTCGCCGAGCCTGCGCACCTGCTGCTCCGCCGAGGAGCCCTCCCGGAAGAGCAGCTGCTCCCGGGGGGCGCCGAGCCGGTTCATCAGGTGCAGCAGCGCCTCGCGGGTCGGCAGCGGAGTCTCGGCCGCCCCGCCCCGCAGGTCCACCACGCAGGCACCCTTGAACTGGTCCCGCAGCGCCTGCGCGGCGTGCAGCGCCAGCGTGGTGCGGCCCACGCCGGGCTCGCCGTGCAGCACCACGACCACCGGGCGGGTCTCGGTGCTGGCCCGGGCGGACTGCACCCACTGCGCGATCCGGGCCAGCTCCGCCCGCCGGCCCGCGAACACCCCGTCGAGCTCGGGGAGCTGGCCGAAGGACTGCTCCAGCATGCTCCGCCTGCGGGCCTCGGCGCTGCGGTTGGTGGGGCGGGCGGCGGAGCCGCCCCCGGTGCTCCCGTTCGTGTGGCCGGGGGAGGAGTGGGTGGCGCGGGCGGCCGCGGCCGCCACCTTGCGCTGCTGCTCCAGGAACGGCCGTATCCCGCGCACCTCCAGGGCCGACAGCCACTGCAGCTTCAGCTGCTCCGTGCCGCCCGGGCGGCCCAGCTCACCGGCGCGCCGGTTCGCGGCCGGCAGGTGCAGGGCGGTCACCTTGACGACGGTGGCCGTGGCCCCGGCCACGCCCGTGACGGCCCCGGCGGTCAGCGCCGTGCCGAGCGCCACGCCGAAGGCCAGGTCGGCCCCGACCGCGGCGGCCGCGGCCACGGCCGTCACCAGCAGCGCCGTCGAGGTGTTCGCACGCCGGAAGGCCTCGCCCAGCGACTCGTCCCCCGCCGCGGCCTCGTCCAGGGCCCGTGCGTACGCCTCGTACTCGGCGGAGGCGCTCGCCGCGAGCGCGTCCAGCGCCTCCTTGCCGCGGGCGAGCAGCGCCGCCTTGGCCTCCGGGGTCCCGGCGGCCCCGCCCGCGCCCCGCCGGGCTTCCTCGTCCACGGCCCGTCCCAGCAGTCGCTCGGCCTCACCGCGATGGCTGTCCCGCATCGGCATCCCCCTCAGAGAGCTCCGGCACCGTGTCACAAGTGTCCTTCGGTACGGTCGCGAGCGCGAGGGAATCTGAGCTAGTTCAGAGGGAGTTGACGCTCAACCGGTCGCATAGGGTGGTCGGGTGGGCAGACGCTGGGGGACTCGGGAACTGTGCGCGGCCGCGGCGCTGCTCTCCGCGGCGACCTGCTGCGATTGGCCGCAAGCCCCCCTGCCGGAACAGGGTTTCGCGGTCCGCTACGAGAAGCCCGTGGCGGCCGACCGGCCCCACCACCGCTTCCTGACCAGCTGGGGCCTCGTCGAGCTCACCGTCGACGACCTCAACGACTACGTCGAGCTCCCTCACCGGGTCACCGTGGTCGCCCGGTCCTGCCACGGCGAGGGCACCGGCTACGACCCCGAGACCCGCCGCATCGAGCTCTGCTACGACGATCTGACCGAGCAGCGCGACCTGTTCGGCCGTGACGAGGACCTCGCCGAGACCGTCCGGGAGACGCTGTACCACGAGGCGGGCCACGCCCTCATCGACGCGCTGGACCTCCCGGACGAGGGGGACCGCGCCGAGGAGGACGCCGCCGACCGCTTCGCCCAGGTCGCGCTGCTGACCCGCGACCCCGAGGGCGACGACACCCTCCTGACGGCAGCCCGCGCCTACGACGCCGGGGCCGCCGAGCAGCCCCCCGATCCCACGGACGTGCACGCCCCGGACGCCGCCCGCGCGGAGTCCCACCGCTGCGCCGTCCAGGGCGCGTTCCCCGCCGAGCACAAGGACCTCGCCACCCCGGCCCGCTCCGACTGCGCCGCCACCTGGACCCGCACCCGCACCACCTGGACCGAGACCCTGGCCCCCCTCCTGCGCCACTGACCGACCCGGGGCGGGACACCGGCGCCGGGGTCGTCGGGCGCGGTGACCCGGTGCGGCAGGATGGCCCCATGCCGAACCGCCTCGCGAACGAGACCTCCCCCTACCTGCTCCAGCACGCCGACAACCCCGTCGACTGGTGGCCCTGGTCCCCGGAGGCCTTCGCGGAGGCGCGGGAGCGGGGGGTGCCCGTCCTGCTGAGCGTCGGTTACTCGAGCTGTCATTGGTGTCATGTCATGGCCAACGAGTCCTTCGAGGATGAGCTGACGGCCGTCTACATGAACGAGCACTTCGTCAACGTCAAGGTGGACCGCGAGGAGCGCCCCGACATCGACGCCGTCTACATGGAGGCCGTGCAGGCGGCCACCGGGCAGGGCGGGTGGCCCATGACCGTGTTCCTGACCCCCGACGCCGAGCCCTTCTACTTCGGCACCTACTTCCCGCCCGAGCCCAAGCACGGCATGCCGTCCTTCATGCATGTCCTCGAAGGCGTGCGGACCGCCTGGGTGGGGCGGCCCGAGGAGGTCGCCGAGGTCGCGCAGCGGATCGTACGGGACCTCGCGGGGCGCAAGCTCGACTACGGGAAGGCGGGCACGCCCGGTCCCGAGGAGCTCGCGCAGGCGCTGCTCGGCCTGACGCGGGAGTTCGATTCCGTGCACGGCGGATTCGGCGGGGCGCCGAAGTTCCCGCCGTCCATGGTGCTGGAGTTCCTGCTGCGCCACCACGCCCGGACCGGGTCCGAGGGGGCGCTGCAGATGGCCGCCGACACGTGTGAAGCCATGGCTCGGGGTGGCATCTACGACCAGCTCGGGGGTGGGTTCGCGCGCTACTCCGTGGACCGGGAGTGGGTGACACCGCATTTCGAAAAGATGCTCTACGATAACGCCCTGCTTTGTCGGGTGTACGCACACCTGTGGCGGTCGACCGGATCGGAGCTCGCCCGGCGCGTGGCCCTGGAGACCGCCGACTTCATGGTCCGCGAACTGCGCACCTCCGAGGGCGGCTTCGCCTCCGCCCTCGACGCCGACAGCGAGGACCCGGCCACCGGGAAGCACGTGGAAGGGGCCTACTACGCCTGGACCCCCGCCCAGCTGCGCGAGGTGCTCGGCGAGGAGGAGGCGGCGCTCGCCGCCGCCTGCTTCGGGGTGACCGGGGAGGGGACCTTCGAGCACGGGGCGTCCGTGCTGCAACTCCCCGCCGACGGCCCGGACATCGCCCCGGAGCGGCTCGCGGGCATCAAGGAGCGGCTGCTGGCCGCCCGCGACGCCCGGCCCGCGCCCGGGCGCGACGACAAGATCGTCGCCGCCTGGAACGGACTGGCCGTCGCCGCCCTCGCCGAGTGCGGGGCCTTCTTCGACCGGCCCGACCTGGTCGAGCGGGCCACCGAGGCCGCGGACCTCCTCGTACGGGTCCACTTCGACGCGGCGGCCGGGCGGGCCCGGCTGGCGCGGACGAGCAGGGACGGGCAGGTCGGGGCCAACGCCGGCGTGCTGGAGGACTACGGGGACGTGGCGGAGGGGTTCCTGGCGCTGGCCGCGGTCACCGGCGAAGGGGTCTGGCTGGAGTTCGCCGGGTTCCTCGTGGACCTGGTCCTGGACCGGTTCACCGCCGAGGACGGGACGCTGTACGACACCGCGCACGACGCGGAGCGGCTGATCCGCCGGCCCCAGGACCCGACCGACACCGCCGCCCCCTCCGGCTGGACCGCCGCCGCCGGCGCGCTGCTCTCGTACGCCGCGCACACCGGCTCGGAGCCGCACCGCACGGCGGCCGAGCGGGCGCTGGCCGTGGTGCACGCGCTCGGGCCGCGCGCGCCGCGCTTCATCGGGCACGGGCTGGCGGTGGCCGAGGCGCTCGTCGACGGGCCGCGCGAGGTCGCCGTCGTCGGGCATCCGCAGGACCGGGCGCGGGAGGCGCTGCACCGCACCGCGCTGCTGGGTACGGCTCCCGGGGCGGTGGTGGCGACCGGTCTGCCGCAGGCGGCGGACGGCAGCGGCGGCGAGTTCCCGCTGCTCGCCGAGCGGACCCTCGTGGACGGGCTCTCGACGGCGTACGTCTGCCGGCACTTCGTCTGCGCCCGCCCCACGACGGATCCGGCCGAGCTCGCGGATCAGCTGGGGACGGCCCGCCCCTGACGCGGCCGGCCACGACCGGGGGCCCCGCCGCGCACGCGGCCGGCCCCCGGTCGTGGCCTGGTCACGGCGCTAGTGCGAGTAGGCGGCCAGTGAGATGCCGACGTAGTGCGCCACGAACGCGGCGAGCGTCAGCGAGTGGAACACCTCGTGGAAGCCGAAGAAGCGCGGGGAGGGGTTCGGGCGCTTCATGCCGTAGATGACCCCGCCGGCGCTGTAGAGGAGTCCGCCCACGATGACGAGCACCAGGACCGTGATCCCGCCGGTCCGCATGAACTCGGGGAGGAAGAAGACGGCCGCCCAGCCCATCGCGATGTAGCAGGGGGTGTACAGCCAGCGCGGGGCGCCGACCCAGAAGACGCGGAAGGCGATGCCGGCCGCCGCCGCGATCCAGACCGCCCACAGCAGGGTCCGCCCGCTGGAGTCGGGCAGGAGCAGCACGGTCAGCGGTGTGTACGTGCCCGCGATGATCAGGAAGATGTTGGCGTGGTCGAGCCGCCGCAGGACGGCCTCGCCGCGCGGACCCCACGTACCCCGGTGGTACACGGCGCTGACGCCGAAGAGCAGGCACGCGGTGAGGACGTACACCCCGCACGCGACCCGGGCCCGGGTCGAGTCGGTGAATGCCATGAGGACGAGGCCGGCGATCACCACGGCGGGGAACATGCCGGTGTGCAGCCAGCCGCGCATGAGCGGCTTGGCCTCCGGATCGGCCTCCGGATCGGCCGGTTCGACCACCGGAGCGGCCACGGCAGCGGCGTCAGAAGTCATGCCGGCCATGCTACCTACGGTTGCGTAGGTTTCCGTTAGTGCGCTTTACGGAAGATTGACCGGAGTGGCGATGCTCACGTGAGAGGCCCTCTGGACATATGCGCACATCCACCGGATGATCAGATGAGTGCGGTCGGCACCGGATGAGCGGAGCGCGAAGCGTCCGGGTCGCGGCCCCCACGGGGCAACACCAATCAAACCCCTCAACAAGGAGCGATCGTGGCGCGCGACATCGCGGCTGGCACCACTTCCGACGTCCCGACCAACCACCAGGAGCTGGTCTCCTGGGTCGGCGACATCGCGGCCCTCACCCAGCCGGACCGCATCGTCTGGTGTGACGGCTCGGAGTCCGAGTACGAGGCCCTCTGCGAGGAGCTCGTCTCCAAGGGCACCTTCAAGAAGCTGGACCCGGCCAAGCGCCCGAACTCGTACTACGCCGCCTCCGATCCCTCCGACGTCGCGCGCGTCGAGGACCGGACCTTCATCTGCTCCGAGAAGGAGGAGGACGCGGGCCCGACCAACCACTGGAAGGCCCCCTCCGAGATGAAGGCCCTTTTTACCGGTGAGGGGGGCTTCGCCGGCAAGGGCGAGGAGGGCGGCATCTTCCGCGGCTCCATGAAGGGCCGCACCATGTACGTGGTGCCCTTCTGCATGGGCCCGCTCGGCTCCGAGCTCTCCGCGATCGGCGTCGAGATCACCGACTCCGCCTACGTCGCCGTCGCCATGCGCACCATGACCCGCATGGGCAAGCCCGTCCTCGACGAGCTCGGCACCGACGGGTTCTTCGTCAAGGCCGTCCACACCCTCGGCGCTCCGCTCGCCGAGGGCCAGGCCGACGTGCCGTGGCCGTGCAACACCACCAAGTACATCTCGCACTTCCCCGAGACCCGCGAGATCTGGTCCTACGGATCGGGCTACGGCGGCAACGCCCTGCTCGGCAAGAAGTGCTACGCGCTGCGCATCGCGTCCGTCATGGCGCGCGACGAGGGCTGGCTCGCCGAGCACATGCTGATCCTCAAGCTCACCCCGCCGGCCTCCGCCGCCGGCTCGGTCGAGCCCAGGTACATCGCCGCCGCGTTCCCGAGCGCCTGCGGCAAGACGAACCTGGCCATGCTGGAGCCCACGATCCCCGGCTGGACCGTCGAGACCGTCGGTGACGACATCGCCTGGATGCGCTTCGGCGAGGACGGTCGCCTGTACGCGATCAACCCCGAGGCCGGCTTCTTCGGCGTCGCGCCCGGCACCGGCGAGCACACCAACGCCAACGCCATGAAGACGATGTACGCCAACACCGTCTTCACCAACGTCGCGCTCACCCCCGACGGCTCCGACGTCTGGTGGGAGGGCATGACCGAAGAGGCGCCCGCCCGCCTCATCGACTGGAAGGGCAACGACTGGACCCCGGAGAGCGACACCCCGGCGGCCCACCCCAACGCCCGCTTCGCCGTCCCGGCCTCCCAGTGCCCGACGATCGCCGACGAGTGGGAGGACCCCAAGGGCGTCCCGATCTCCGCGATCCTCTTCGGCGGCCGCCGCGCCTCCGCCGTGCCGCTGGTCACCGAGTCCTTCGACTGGAACCACGGCGTCTTCATCGGCTCGAACATCGCGTCCGAGAAGACCGCCGCCGCCGAGGGCAAGGTCGGCGAGCTGCGCCGCGACCCCTTCGCCATGCTGCCGTTCTGCGGCTACAACATGGGCGACTACATGGGTCACTGGGTCGACGTGGCCAAGGGCAAGGACCAGTCCAAGCTCCCGAAGATCTACTACGTGAACTGGTTCCGCAAGAACGACGCGGGCAAGTTCGTGTGGCCCGGCTTCGGCGAGAACAGCCGCGTCCTGAAGTGGATCGTCGAGCGCCTCGACGGCACCGCGGAGGGCGTGGAGACCCCGATCGGCATCCTGCCGACCGTGGCCTCCCTGGACACCGACGGCCTGGACCTGCCCGCCGCCGACCTGGAGTTCCTCCTCACGGTCGACAAGGAGGTCTGGCGCGACGAGGCCTCGCTGGTCCCGGCGCACCTGAACACCTACGGCGACCACACGCCGAAGGAGCTGTGGGACCAGTACGAGGCCCTGGTCGAGCGCCTCGGCTGAACCCGGCCACTCACATGAAGCTCCTGCGGCCGGCTGTCCCCGGCCGCGGGTCGACGCGGGATTCCCCGACTCAGGTTTCCCTGCGGCCTTCCAAATAGGTCGTGTGCGTCTGCTGGCGGCGGGCCTCCGTTTCACGGAGGTCCGCCGTCACGCGTTCCGCCTCCTCGCGCAGCAGCGACAGCTGCCGCTCCAGGTGGCGCTCCGGCGATTCCCCGCCCGGCGTGAGCCTGGTCCACCAGCGGGTCCGGTTGTAGGTGTCCACGCACTCCGGGACGTCCGTCCGGATCGCCCGCGTCAGCGCGTGCACCGCCTCCGGGTCGCCGGCCAGGACGCCGGCCACCCAGCCCGGCTCCAGCATCGCCGCGTACAGCGCCAGCAGCTCGGCCAGGATCCCGGCCGGCTCCGCCGGCAGGTCCACCTCGCCGACGTACTCCCGCAGCCGCGCGAAGTCCTCCCGTACGAAGCCCAGTTGCTCGGCGGGCTCCGGGGGCACCGGGGGTGCGGGCACGTCCGGCGGGGCGATGAGCGCGCCCGCCGCGTACAGTCCGCCGACCACGACCGGCCAGTACGTGCCGGCCACCCCGGCCAGCGTCAGGCCCACCCCGACCACGCCGCAGGCGCTGCCGGCCAGGTTCTTCTTCGACTCCAGGTACCCGAGGATCCCGGACGTCCTACTGGTAGCCACGGATCTCCTCGAAGGCTCCGTCCAGGGAACCGTTGCCGTCGGTGGCGTCGAAGAGCCGCCCGCCGGTCAGTTCGGTGATGTGGGTGAGCTCCTTGCGGTCCGAGTCGCCGAACAGCACCGCGAAGACCGGCGTGTGCTTCTGCGCCTCCGGCAGCCCCGCGTAGAAGGTGTCGAAGTCCTTCACCTTGTCGCCGCTCTGCCCGTCCGTCATCAGCACGATCGAGGTGAAGGCGTCCGCGTTGCCCTGCCCCAGGTGCTGGTACGCCGCCTTCAGGCTGCCGTACACGGCCGTGCCCCCCTGCGGCTGCAGCGACTTCACGTCACCCCGGATCGCGTCCAGGGCCGGTCCGGGGTTCCCGGGCTCGACCACGTGCGTCAGCACCTTCTTCACCTTGTCGCCGAAGGGCAGCAGCGTCACCTCCTCGCGGTCCCGGAACCGGTGCCCGGTCCCCGAGGTCCCGCTCCCCGTCAGATCGGTGAGCGCCGTCTTCAGCCGTCCGATGCGGTCCTCCTCGGCCATCGAGCCCGAGGTGTCCAGGACGTACACCGTGCGCGAGGGGCGGCGCAGCTCGTTCTCGTAGCTGGCCAGCAGCCCGTCCGCGACCGACCGGGTGCCCGGGAAGGGCAGCTCGCGCCGCTTGTCCGCGTTCAGCGGGGCCGCCGGGGCCACGCCGGCCCCGACGGGCCGCCGGAAGGTCTTCTCGGTGATCGCCTTCTGGGCCTCGGCGCCGCGCAGGTAGTCGGTCAGCACCCGCCCCGACTCGCGGGCGCCGGACGGGGCCGAGGTCAGCAGGGTCAGCGGGTAGTGGGCGGTGACCACGCCGTCGAGCGGCCGGATCACCGTCAGGTCCGTCTTCGCGTCCCGGTTCAGGGACAGCAGCACCGACTCGTAGTTCACCAGCGCGTCGACGTCCCCGCGCTTGGTGTAGGCGGCCGCCAGCCAGCCCGAGGAGCCCGAGGTCAGCTTCTGCCCGGTGAAGAACTCCTTCAGTTTCGGCTGCGCCTTCGCCACGTCCGCGTCCGTCAGCGCCGCCTGCGCGCCCGAGAGCCCCGACGCGACGGAGACCAGCGCGGAGAAGCCGGAGTTGGAGCGCACGGGATCGGTCATCCCGTAGGCCAGCTTCCCGGTGGAGACGGCCTCGTGCACCGCCGACCAGGTGACCTCCCCGGGCTTCCAGCCCAGCCGGGCCAGCGCCTGCGGCTTCACCCCGATGGCGACGGGCGAGGACATCACCGGGGTCTCGCTCGACAGCTTCCCCGCCGCCTCGGGCCGCAGCCGCAGGTAGTCGTTGGAGGAGAGCCAGACGGCGTCGTACTTGCCGTCCGCCGCGCCGGAGGCGATCTGCTCGACCGCGTCGAGGGTGCCGGACAGGGTCAGCTCCACGCTGACCCCCGTGGCGGTCTTCGCCGCCTTCAGCACCTCGTCCATGTCGGCCAGCTCGCTGGAGGCCAGCACGCGCAGCTTGCCTTCCTGGTACACCGTCTGCTTCGGCTTGTCCGGCGTCCCCCCGGAGGTGCACGCGCCCGCCCCGAGCAGGGTCGCGGCCAGGGCCACGGCCGCCGCCAGCCGTCTGCGCACCACGGCGCCACGGATCCTGGTGCCGTTCATCGGGCTCCGCCTTCCAGGGCGCTCGCGTTGCGGGTGCGCGCCAAGTACGCCGAGGCGTCCCGCAGTTCACCGGTCAGGGACTCCACGGTGGCCGCCATGCTCTCGGTGGCCTGCACCTTGAAGGTGTCGATCGTGTCCAGCGTCTTGTAGATCTGCGCGAAGGCCGTGCGCAGCGTCTCCGCGCCGACCGCGGGGTCGGCGGCGATCCGCTGGATCTCCCCGCTCTGCGTGGCCAGCATGTCCGCGTTGCCGCGGATCAGGGACTCGGTCGTATCGCGCAGGGTGTTGATCTGGCGGCTCACCTCGTCCTGGGTGTTCAGCGCCGAGGCCAGCATCACGGCGATCCGCAGCGCGGACACCGTGGTGGTCGCGGCCCGGTCGACGCCCTTGATCAGCTCCTCGTTGTTGCGGCGCACCACGTCCATCGCCAGGTAGCCCTGCGCGCAGACGGCCAGCTGGGTCAGCAGGTCCTGGTGCTTCTGCCGGACGGGGAACAGCACGTCCACGCGCAGCGCGTCGGCCTGCTGCGGGTCGCCCTGCTCGGCGATCCGCTGCTCGACGGCCGCGTCCAGGGCCTCGGTGAGCACCGCGTACTCCTGGAGCTTGCCCATGGTCTCCCACAGGCGCGCGCGCTCGGTGTGCAGGGCGGCGCTGTCGCGGCGCAGTTCGTCCTGGCCGCCGCGCAGCGCGCCGACGATCCGGTTGAGGGTCGCCTGCGAGGAGGCGTACTTCGCCACGTGGTCGCGGAACTTGTTGCCGCCGGGCAGCTTCGAGAGGAACTTGCGCACGCCCTTCGTCGAGCTGCCCGCGCTCTCGCTCGGGTCCAGGTCCTCGACGGTGCGCCGCAGTTCGACCAGCGAGCCCGCCACGCGGGCCTGGGCGTCGCCGCCGCCGTCCGCGCCGAGCGAGCGTACGGCCCGCTCCAGCATCCGGTTGGACTGCTGGGCGGCGCCGCGGATGTCGGCGGAGCCGAGGGCCGCGATCTCCCCGATCCGGTTCGCGAACTCGGGGGAGCGGCTGTCGATGCCGGCCAGCGAGCCGACGTACTCCCCGGCCCGGCGCGCCATCTCCTCGCGCACCCCGTCCTGGAGCGGTACGAGGCCGGCGGCCTGCTCCCGCTTGACGGGGGCGACGGGCTCGGGAGCGGTGAGGACGAGCGGCGCGTCCTGCGGTGGTGTCAGTGTCATGGTGTGGTCCCCCTATCCCTTGGTGCGCGCGGCCAGCGCCATCAGGATCTTGACGGTCGGTGCGCCGACCTGGCGGATGCCGGTCAGCCCCGGGTTGAGGTACGCGGCGTGCGGCGCGGTGGCGGCGGTGAACTCGGCCACCCCCTCCTGCGGCCGGAACCCGTGGCGGATCGCGAGCTCGCGCAGCTTCGGGTCGGTGGCCAGCAGGCTGCCGAGGTCCTTGGCCTTCTCGCTGATCGGCACGAAGGTGTGCGGGGAGTTGACGGTGGTGTCCGGATAGAGCACCACCATGCCGGCGACGTCCCCCGATGTCTGCTTCTGCAGGAGCAGGCTGGCCACCTGGGACTCGTAGGCGAGGATGAGCGGTTCGCCGCTGCCGCTGATGAAGGCCCGGAACGGGTCGTCGGTGCTCGGCTCCAGGGCGCCCTGCACGGAGATCAGCTTGCGCAGCAGGGGCGCGGTCCGCTCGATGCCCGCGTCGTCGGAGACGACGGTGGAGTTGTTGGCCACGTTCGAGGTGGCGGCGAGGAAGAGCGCGCCCGAGTTGGAGGTGGCCGGGTCGGTGGTCTTGATGAACACCGTGCCGGTCAGCTCGGGGTAGGCGGTGGTGCCGCCCTGGAGCTCCTGCCACTTCCTGTCCTCGCCGGCGGCCTTCAGGTAGGGGCCGAGGAGGAGCGTGCCGGAGTTCTTGCCGTTCATCTTCACGAGGCCGCGGTCGGCGAGGACCTTGGCGGCGTTGGAGCGGGCGATGACGACGAGCGGGGAGAAGAACGGCTTGGTGTTCTGGGCGCCCTTCACCCCGGCCGAGGCCTCGATCTCCTTGGCGGGTTCACTGCTGCTGGGGAAGGCGAAGTCGAACTCCTTGAGGGCGAGTTGGTCCATCGCCCAGGAGCCCGAGGTCTCCGCCTTCACGGTGTAGCCCTTGTCCTTCAGGGCCTTGACGACGTCGGGGTCGCGGAAGAACTCGGACTTCTCCGAACCGATGACGCCACGCACGGTCTTCGTTGCCGTGCCCTCCGGCTTCTTGCCCCCGATGACGATGGCGGTTATCACGCCGCCGATCAGGAGGACCGCCAGGGCGATTCCTAGGATGCGTCTCACGGGTGCAGAGTGCTCGCGGAAACCCACATTCCGCGATGAGTTGAGTGAACGCGAGGTGACGAGGCGGTCCCACTTCGAAATGCTGTGTGGGCCCGTGGGTGCTGGTGGGCGGGGCGGGCGGCCGGGAGGATCGTCCCATGGGCGTGAGTGCGTTGAAGTGGCAGGGCTGGCTGGTCGCCCTGGTGTCCGTGGCGGGACTGCTGGTCTTCGCCCCGCTGGGGCTGTACGTGTGGGCCGGCGGTGCGCCGACCGCGCGGCCGGCCGGGGCCGCGCGGGAAGACGTACGGATCACGGACTGCCGAATCGATCCGGCAAGCCGGCGGGTGGCGGCCTCGGTCGAGGCGGTGAACCGCTATCCGGCGCCGGGGGCGTACGTGGTCACCGTGGAGTTCCGCGACCAGCCGGGTCCGGAGCCGGACCGGGCTGGTTCTGCGGCCTCGGCGGCTTCATCGGGGCGTGGGCCCCAGGTGCTGGTGCGGATCCCGGGCGTGCGCGCGGGGGCGACGGAGCACGGTGACGCGCTCGGGCCGGTCTGGCCGCCGGCCACGGTCCCCTGGTGCGGCATCGCGGCCGCGGACTTCGCTCCGGCCCCGTAGCGGGGCCGGGGACGGAGTCGGGTTCGCCGGCGGGGCGGGCGCAGACCCGGCGGGTTGCGGGCCGGGCGGCCCGCAGGACAAGGGCACCCGGTCCGGAGCCTCCGCGGCCCCGGACCGGGGCCGTCAGTGGGCGCCGACGAGGTCGAGCGCGGCCGCGTGCGCGTCCATGCGCTCCGCGGCGAGGATCGCGACCGTGGTGTCGGCGCGGGAAGCGGCGACGAGCAGGGCGCGGGCGGCGAGGTCGTGGGCGCGGTGGTGCAGCGCGGCGGCGGCCTCGGCGTCGTGGCCGGGCTGCTGCGGGGCGCGGGTGGGCTGTGCGCCGCGCAGGCGGGCCACCTCGGCGGCGATGCGGGCGGCCGCCTCGTCGAGACCGAGGTCGTCCGTCACGGTGAGCAGCGCGGCGAGGTGGCCGGCGAGCTGGATGTCCAGGGCTTCGGAGCGGCTGCTGCGGGGGTAGTCCGCGCGGTGGCCGCCGATGCGGGGGTCGACCGACTTGGTGCGAATCGGTTCGTACATGAGGTGGCCTCCTGCGTGGTCAGGAGACCATCCTACATTGGATTCGTTCTAAAGTTGAGCTGAATCCTGATCCTGTGGGCCGGCGCAACCCCCTGGCCCCCCTACGGCTGGCTGTAGCCGTCCAGGAAGTTCCCGATCCGGGTCACCGCGTCGGCCAGGTCCTTCGCGCCCGGCAGGGTCACGATCCGGAAGTGGTCGGGCTCGGGCCAGTTGAAGCCCGTACCGTGCACGACCATGATCTTCTCCTCGCGCAGCAGGTCGAGGACCATCTGGCGGTCGTCCTTGATCTTGTAGACGGACGGGTCCAGCTTGGGGAAGAGGTACAGCGCGCCCTTGGGCTTCACGCAGGTGATGCCGGGGATCTGGGTCAGCAGGTCGTACGCCGTGTCGCGCTGTTCCAGGATCCGCCCGCCGGGCAGGACCAGGTCGTTGATCGACTGCCGCCCGCCGAGCGCGGTGGCGATGGCGTGCTGGGAGGGCATGTTGGCGCACAGCCGCATGTTCGCCAGGATCGTCAGGCCCTCGATGTAGGACGAGGCGTGCTTCTTGGGCCCGCAGACCGCCATCCAGCCGGAGCGGTAGCCGGCGACGCGGTAGTTCTTGGAGAGCCCGTTGAAGGTGAGCGTCAGCAGGTCCGGGGCGATGGCGGCGGTGTTCGTGTGCGTGGCGCCGTCGTAGAGGATCCGGTCGTAGATCTCGTCCGAGCACACGATCAGGTTGTGGCGGCGCGCGATGTCCGTCAGACCGCGCAGCATCTCGTCGTCGTAGACGGCGCCGGTCGGGTTGTTCGGGTTGATGATCACGATCGCGCGGGTGCGGTCGGTGACCTTGCGCTCGATGTCGGCGAGGTCCGGCATCCAGTCGGCCTGCTCGTCGCAGCGGTAGTGCACGGCGGTGCCGCCGGCCAGGCTGACGGAGGCGGTCCACAGCGGGTAGTCCGGCGCGGGGACGAGCACCTCGTCGCCGTCGTCGAGCAGCGCCTGCATCGACATCTGGATCAGCTCGGAGACGCCGTTGCCGATGTAGATGTCCTCGACGTCCAGGTCGATGCCCTTGGTCTGGTAGTGCTGCATCACCGCGCGGCGCGCCGACAGCAGCCCCTTCGCGTCCCCGTAGCCGTGGGCCGTGCCCAGGTTGCGGAGCATGTCCTCAAGGATCTCCGGCGGGCACTCGAAGCCGAAGGCCGCGGGGTTGCCGGTGTTGAGCTTGAGGATGCGATGACCTGCTGCTTCGAGCCGCATCGCCTCTTCGAGCACGGGGCCGCGGATCTCGTAGCAGACATTGGCGAGTTTCGTTGACTGGATCACCTGCATGACGGGAGCTTACGGGGCCCGGTGCGGGTGCGCTCCGCTATTTGACCGGGAGGCGAGGGGTGGATGGTGGACCGATATGTCCCCTTTCGCGCAAAGCTTCGGTGCGGGCGGCGCGCGCCCTTGGAAACCGGGGCCGGGGCACGTCCGCGGCCCCGGTTTCCAAGGGCCCCTGGAGCGCGCCCCCGTCGCCGTCACCGCCCCGGACGGATCCGCCCGCCCGGCCGTCACCTGCGACCCCGACGGGCCCCTCGTGGCCGAGGTCGTCAAGACCTCCTCCGACCCCTACGTCGGCCGCGTCTCCCTCGTCCGCGTCTTCTCCGGGACCCTGCGCCCCGACGAGACCGTCCACGTCAGCGGCCACGGGCTGACCGACCGGGGGCACGAGGACCACGATGTCGACGAGCGCGTCGGCGCCCTCACCTCCCCCTTCGGCAAACAGCAGCGCAGCCTCCCCCACTGCATCGCCGGCGATCTGGCCTGCGTGGCCAAACTCACCCGCGCCGAGACCGGCGACACCCTCTCCGGCAAGGACCGGCCCCTCCTGATGGAGGCCTGGCCGATGCCCGATCCGCTCCTCCCCCTCGCCATCGAGGCCCACAGCAAGGCCGACGAGGACAAGCTCTCGCAGGGCCTGGCCCGGCTCGTCGCCGAGGACCCCACCATGCGGCTCGAACAGAACCCGCACACCCGCCAGCTCGTCCTGTGGTGCCTCGGCGAAGCCCACCAGGACCTCGCCCTCGAACGGCTGCGCACCCGCTACGGGGTCCAGGTCGACCCCGTCCCCCACAAGGTCAGCCTCCGCGAGACCTTCGGCGCCAAGGCCGCCGGCCGCGGCCGGCACGTCAAACAGTCCGGCGGGCACGGCCAGTTCGCCATCTGCGAGATCGAGGTCGAGCCGCTGGCGCCCGGCAGCGGCATCGAGTTCGTCGACCGGGTCGTCGGCGGAGCCGTTCCCCGGCAGTTCATCCCCTCCGTGGAGAAGGGCGTCCGCGCGCAGGCCGCCCGGGGGATCTCGGCCGGCTATCCGCTGGTCGACGTACGCGTCACCCTGCTCGACGGCAAGGCCCACTCGGTGGACTCCTCCGACGCCGCCTTCCAGACCGCCGGCGCCCTCGCCCTGCGCGAGGCCGCCGCCGAGGCCTCCCTCCACCTCCTCGAACCGGTCGCCGAGCTCGCCGTCCTCGTCCCCGACGAGTACGTCGGCCCCGTCATGAGCGACCTCGCGGGCCGCCGCGGCCGCGTCATCGGCTCCGACCAGGCCGGTCCGGGCCGCACCCGCGTCCTCGCCGAGATCCCCGAGATCGAGATCGGCCGGTACGCCGTCGAACTGCGCTCCGTGTCGCACGGCACGGGCCTGTTCAGCCGGGCGTACGCCCGGCACGAGCCCATGCCGCCACAGATAGCGGACAAGCTTCGCGAAAAGACCGAGAAGGGAACGTAATTGACATAACGTCACTCCGACTGCCCACCCAACCCGCTTGCGGTGGGCGGCATTTGCCTGTCCCATGACCATGGGGAGCAATCCGCCGATAAGCTCATCGGCGCGGTGAAGCGGGTAGAAGGACGGGTAGACCGGATACGCCGCCCGCCGCGGGCGGCCTGGCGGGCGGCCACGCGGGCGCACCCGCACACGAGCACGGCGCACAGCGATGGGGGCAGCGGTGGCGGACGACGGATTCGACTTCAGGCCGGGGGCCCAGATCCCCCTCCAGGGGGGCGGCGGCCAGACCGCGGCGACCAACGCGCTCGCCTCCGCCGCCTACCGCGACGGCGCGAAGGACACCGCGCTGCCCTCCATCCTCGACGCCAACAACGACTACCACGAGTCGGCGGTCAAGCCGGGCAAGATCTCCCTCTTCGAACCCAACCTCGGCGAGGCCTTCTGCCGCGCCGTCGAGGCCCGCACCCTCCCGCCCACGCGCAAGCCCCTCATCCAGTCCTTCGGCGCCGACCCGCAGACCGTCGTGGAGCACTGCCTGGCCGCTTCCCGCATCCGCAAGGAGCGCGACCGCAAACTCCGCTGGATCATGCTCGTCTGCGGGGTCGTGTTCCTCCCCGGCCTGCTCCTGTGGCTCGGCCTCTTCTGGGGCCGCAAGGCCCTGTCCTCCTCCGCGGGCAAGCACGCCTCCTGGCTGGGCACCGTGCTCCTGGTCGGCGTCGGCCTCGTGGTCGCCGTCCTCATGTTCCGGCTGCCGGTCACCGGCTTCCTCGGCCTCTACGTCCGCGCCATGGTCATCGCCCCCGCCCTCGGCTGGTTCTTCGCCCGGCGGCTCTGCGAGGCCACCGCCGAGGACCTGCGCTCCCGCTGGGACGGCCTCCTCGCCGGCGGCGGCGGGGTCGCCGCCAAGATCCCCGAGGCCGTGCCCGGCAACCCCGACGAGAAGGCCCGCGAGGACCTGCGCCACTCGCTGGCCAAGCTCACCGCCGAGGACCGCAGCAACTCCGTCTTCTACGCCGGGCCCAAGGGCATACTCGGCATGGGGACCCGCTGGGGCAGCTGGCAGATGGCGGAGGAGCTCGCCCCCAAGACCGAGGGCGCCGAGATCCACCCGTTCCGCAGCTGGGACGTCATACGCGCGATCGACACCCAGCTGCGCAAGCTGGAGCGCGGCCCGCTGCACACGGGCGGCCTGCCGCCCGCCTCGATCCAGCACTGGATCGTCACCCCGGTCGGCGAGGGAGCCAAGGAGGTGGCCCGCCCCACCGGAGCGGACGTCGACACCTTCCTGATCAAGACGCACGAGGTCACCCGGATCTGCAACGAGCAGCAGTTCAACGCCGGCAACCGGCACTACCTCGGCATCCAGTACCCGCTCTGGGACGGCCAGCTCGTCATCACCATGCTGGTCACGGTCACCGTGCTCTACAAGACCCTGCGCGTGGAGGTCACCGGCCACGCGCTCGGCCCGGTGCACGGCCTGTTCACCACGAAGTCGAAGCCCCCGGTGGTCGAAGTCCCCAAGTCCATACGGTTCTGGGAGACCGTGGAGCGCCCGCTGCCCCTGGTCGACGTGTCCGAGGTCGTACGCCTCTCCGTGCGCGCCCCGTTCACCTGGTACCCGCCGCTCCTGGACTTCCTCGGCGGCAAGCTCGTCCTGCCCGAGCCCTTCGGCGTCCGCCACGTCTGGGCCGGCCAGCCGTGGCGCCACCGCTTCATGGCGGACGACGCGATGCGCGCCGCGACCCCGGTCCTGCGCGCGGTGCACGCCGCCGCGATGCGGGTCCTGGACGAGAACGGCGTCGACACCGACCGCTTCACCAACCGCTCGTCGATCGTCAGCGGCCTGATCCAGGACGCCGCCCCCCGCAAGGCGGACGTCTACGACGCGTGAGCCCCGGGGCCGGCAGGTGAGCCCCGGGGACGGGCGGCGGCCCCGGACGACTGGGCGGCGTCCGAGACGGCCTAGCCGTTCGGCCAGGCGTCGGCGAGCATCTGGCGGGTGTCCGCGAGGAGTTGGGGCAGCACCTTGGTGTGGCCGACGACCGGCATGAAGTTCGTGTCCCCGCCCCAGCGGGGCACGATGTGCTGGTGCAGGTGCGCGGCGATCCCGGCGCCCGCGGCCTGGCCCTGGTTCATGCCGATGTTGAACCCGTGCGCCCCGGAGGCCTTGCGCAGCGCGGCCATCGCCCGCTTCGTGAGGTCCGCGAGCTCGGCCGTCTCAGCGGCGTCCAGGTCCGTGTAGTCGGCGACGTGCCGGTACGGGACGACCATCAGGTGGCCGCCGTTGTACGGGTACAGGTTGAGCACGGCGTAGACGTGCTTGCCCCGCGCCACGACCAGGCCGTCCTGGTCGGACATGTCCGGAATCCCGCAGAAGGGACAGCCGTCCCCGGCCTCCGGCCCGGTCGGCTTGTTCTCCCCCTGGATGTAGGCCATCCGGTGGGGCGTCCACAGACGCTGGAACGCGTCCTGCGTGCCCACACCGATCTGCTGCTCCGGCTCAATCGTCATGGGATGCAGCATATGACCTTGCCCCCGCACGGCGTGTCGCCGGGGCGAAGACCAGCGGCGGGGCCACCATGCTGACCCCATGCACGCTGCACCCGAGACCCGCGACGAGGCCTGGGAACGCCGGACCGAACTGCC
The DNA here is from genome assembly GCF_003287915.1 of Streptomyces sp. ICC4. Classification (NCBI taxonomy): domain Bacteria; kingdom Bacillati; phylum Actinomycetota; class Actinomycetes; order Kitasatosporales; family Streptomycetaceae; genus Streptomyces; species Streptomyces sp. ICC4. The sequence continues at coordinate 3,968,783 of NZ_CP030286.1, forward strand.
GCTGTTCTTCGCTTCCCTGATCTTCCTCACCGGTTTCACCGTCGCCGTCCTGGCTTACGAGGTCCACCCGCTCCCGCGGGCCATCGGCGTCGGCCTCGTGGCGCTGACCTGGCTGTGCTTCGTCGTGGACTACGCGGCCAGGCTGATCCTGAGCGGCACGCGCCCGCTGCGCTTCGTACGCCTGCACCCGCTGGACACGCTGATCGTGCTGCTGCCGCTGCTGCGGCCGCTGCGCATGGTCAAGGTGCACGACGCGGTCCAGTCCCGGTACAACCGCCCGCGCCGGAACCTGTACGCGCGGGTCATGTCGTACGCGGGCCTGTCCGCCGGACTGCTCGGCTTCGCGGGCGCCCTCGGGGTCCACCACTTCGAGCGCCGGGCCCCGGGCGCCACCATCCTCACCCTCGGGGACGCGGTGTGGTGGGTGTGCGAGACGCTGACGACGGTGGGCTACGGGGACATGGCCCCGGTGACCCCGGAGGGCCGGATCATCGCGGCGTTCATGATGGCGGGCGGGCTGGCCCTGCTGGGCGCGGTGACGGGTTCGTTCTCGTCGTGGATGCTCCAGGCGTTCCGGCGGGAGGACGAGGCGGAGCCCCCGGGGAACTGAGGTTCCCCGGGGGCTCCGCCCGCGTCACGTCCGTGCGCGCCGGTGCGCGGCCCTGCGCGCCTCTGCGCGTCAGACCTGTACGCGGCGCTCCACCACGTCGGCGATCTTGGCCAGCGCCTGGTCGCGCGGGACGCCGTTCTCCTGCGAGCCGTCGCGGTAGCGGAAGGAGACGGTGCCCGCGGCCATGTCCTCGTCACCGACGATGATCATGAAGGGGACCTTCAGCTTCTGCTGGTTGCGGATCTTCTTCTGCATCCGGTCGGACGAGGCGTCGACCTCGACCCGCAGGCCCTTCTTCTTCGCCTCGGCGGCGAACTCCTGCAGGTACTCGACGTGCGAGTCGCCGATCGGGATGCCGACCGCCTGGACCGGGGCGAGCCACGGCGGCATGACGCCCGCGTAGTGCTCCAGCAGCACCGCGAAGAACCGCTCGATGGAACCGAAGAGCGCACGGTGGATCATGACCGGGCGCTGCTTGGTGCCGTCCGGGCCGGTGTACTCCAGGTTGAAGCGCTCCGGCAGGTTGAAGTCGAGCTGGACGGTCGACATCTGCCAGGTGCGGCCGATCGCGTCGCGGCACTGGACCGAGATCTTCGGGCCGTAGAACGCGGCGCCGCCCGGGTCCGGGACCAGGGGCAGGCCCTGCTTCTCGGCCACCTGCTGGAGGGTCGCGGTGGCCTCCTCCCAGATCTCGTCCGAGCCGACGAACTTCTCCGGGTCCTTGGTCGACAGCTCCAGGTAGAAGTCGGTCAGACCGTAGTCGCGGAGCAGGTTCAGCACGAAGGTCAGCGTGCGGTCGAGCTCCTCCGCCATCTGCTCCTTGGTGCAGTAGATGTGCGCGTCGTCCTGGGTGAAACCGCGCGAGCGGGTCAGGCCGTGCACGACGCCCGACTTCTCGTACCGGTACACGGTGCCGAACTCGAAGAGGCGCAGGGGCAGTTCACGGTAGGAACGGCCGCGCGCGTCGAAGATCAGGTTGTGCATCGGGCAGTTCATGGGCTTGAGGTAGTAGTCGGTGCCACCGTCGAGCTGCATGGGGGGGTACATGCCCTCCGCGTACCAGTCCAGGTGGCCGCTCTTCTCGAAGAGGGTGCCCTTGGTGGCGTGCGGGGTGTAGACGAACTCGTAGCCCTCTTCCTCGTGCCGCTTGCGCGAGTAGTCCTCCATGGTGCGGCGGATGACGCCGCCACGGGGGTGGAAGACGGCCAGGCCGGAGCCGATCTCGTCCTGTACGGAGAACAGGTCGAGCTCGGTGCCGAGCTTGCGGTGGTCGCGCTTCTCGGCCTCGACGAGGAAGTCGAGGTGGGCCTTCAGCTCCTCCTTCGACGGCCACGCGGTGCCGTAGATGCGCTGGAGCATCGGGTTCTTCTCGCTGCCGCGCCAGTAGGCGGCGGCGTTGCGCATGAGCTTGAACGCGGGGATGTTGCGGGTGGTGGGCAGGTGGGGACCGCGGCAGAGGTCCTTCCAGCACAGGTCGCCGGTCTTCGCGTCGAAGTTGTCGTAGATGGTCAGCTCGCCGCCGCCCACCTCGACGTTCGCGCCGTCGTCGGACGAGGCCGAGCCCTTGATGCCGATGAGCTCCAGCTTGTACGGCTCGTTCGCGAGCTCCTCGCGGGCCGCCTCGTCGGTGACGACGCGGCGGGCGAAGCGCTGACCGCGCTTCTGGATCTCCTGCATCTTCTTCTCGACGGCCTTGAGGTCATCGGGGGTGAAGGGCTTCGCGACGTCGAAGTCGTAGTAGAAGCCGTCGCGGACCGGCGGGCCGATGCCCAGCTTGGCCTCGGGGAAGAGCTCCTGCACGGCCTGCGCCATGACGTGGGCGGTCGAGTGGCGCAGGATGTCCAGGCCGTCCGGGGAGGAGATCTCCACCGGCTCGACGGTCTCGCCGTCCTGCACCTCGTACGCGAGGTCCTTCAGCTCACCCGCGACGCGCGCGGCGACGATGGTGCGCTCGCCGGCGAAGAGCTCCGCCGCCGTAGTGCCCGTGGCCACCACGCGCTCGTCCCGCTCGGAATCGCGTTGGATGATCACACGGACGTCTGACACCGGTCTGCTCCTGACTCAGGGGGTGCGCGAGCGAACACTGCGCGCCTGAATCGTACCGAGCGGAGTGGCCGCGCCGCTAAACGGTTGGGGACTGCCCCCGCCGGGACCGCTGTGAGCCCCCGCGTCCGAGCGCTCGGACGCGGCCCTGCGGGGGCAGTCCCCGGGCAAGGGGACAGGTCAGTCGTCGGACGGGAGGACCTCCGAGGTGTCCAGGGACTCGTCCAGGGACTTCATGAGGCGGTCGCGCTCGACCTCGTCCAGCGGGACCGGACGGACATCCGCGGCGTCCGTCAGACGGCGGAAGCCGCCCCGCCGCTGCAAGCTCCCGCTGACCCGGATCGGCAGTCCGACCAGGTGGGCGTGGCCCGCGACCCGGTACGACTCCTCGTCGAGGACGACCCGGACGTAAGGGATCTCCGCCCCGGCGAGGACCCGCAGCCGGACCGTGCCCCCGCCGCCCGGGGCCGACCTCCGCATCCGGACCACCGCTCCGGCCACCCGGACGGGTACCGCCGGCTCGTCCCGCGTGTACCGGGCGGCCGCCTCCCGCAGCACCGGGAGGTCGCCGGGCGAGAACTCCACCGGCTCCGGCCGGGCCGCGCACCCCGCCGGCACCCCCGCCGCCGGGGCCCAGGCGAGCGCGATCCGGGCCCCCTCCGAGCCGCGGACCAGCGCGATGAGCGCCTCGGCCAGTTCCCGGCTGACCCCGGCCTCGACCGCCGCGTCGAAGGCGTCCATGCCGCCGGTGGCCCGCTGGTAGTCCACGGCCTCGCGGGCGGCGTGCAGTGCGTGGTGCAGCCGGGTCACGGTGCCCCGGCCCCCGTCGACGGGGACGTACGCCGTCAGCCGACGCCCGCCCGGGGCCGGCCCGACCAGGACCCCGTCCAGCGCCCGCTCCGCCTGGCCGCGGTGGCGGGCCCCGTAGTAGCCGGCCCGGGCCCGGTCGGCCAGTGCTCCGGCGAGGAGCAGCTGGCGGGCGGCCGAGCGGAGCTGTTCCTGGACCGTCCAGTCGGCCTCGCCCTGGAGCCCGTACGCCCCGCGCGGGATCTCGCGCTCCCAGCGGATCTCGTCGCTCGGCACGCTCAGCCCGTACAGCACCTCGCGCGCCGACGGCAGCGCGCTGCGCGCGAGCGCGGTGAGCGCCTCTTCGAGCAGGTCGGCGCAGTCGGGGAAGGCCCGGCTCTCGGGGACGAGGAGGCTGGTGCCGCCGCTGCCCGTGGCGTACGGGGCGGGCGGCGTCCAGCGTCCGTACCGTCCGGCGGCGCCGCCGCGGCGCAGCCAGCCGTGCCGGTGCAGCAGTGCGCCGAGCACGAGGGGATCCACGTGTGCGGGATCGGGGGCGCCCGCGGCGAACTCCGGTGAGGAGAGCGGCTCCAAGTGCGGTGACTGCCAGTTCATCAGGGTGTCCCTCCCGACCCGACCCGGGTCATGATCTCGCAGAGTGCCCGGTCGTCGAAGATCCGCGCGGTCGGGATCCTGACGGTGGTGCGGCGGCGGCCGGTCACGGGCTGTCCGGCGAGATTGGTCCAGTAGCAGCAGTGCCGCAGGTCGAGGCGGTCGTGTCCGGCGCTCAGCCACTGCTCGCGCTCACGCGGTACGAGCATCACGACGAGGATCTTGTGCACGGCGACCGGGCTGCGGGCGAGCTTCACCAGGTGCTCGTTGTCGAGGGTGAAGCCGAAACTGGGCCCGGCCGGTCTGGGTGGTACCTGGTACGTCGCCTTGAGCTGCACCTTGATGGTCACCTCGTCGTCGACGACGTGCTCGGGCGCCCCGTGGCTGACGTGCCAGTCGATGCCGTTGTCCGGAAAGGGCTGGGAGAGCGAGCAGCCGGCCGCGGCGGCGACGGCGTGCAGGTATCCCACCTGGAGGGTCTCCATGCAGGCGGTGGTGGCGAGTGTGCCGCGCAGCGGTCCGCTCCGCGGTTCGGTCCGCCGAGCGATCTGCAGCGCCGGCACCCCGCCCGGTTCGGGCTGCGCGAGCGCCATGGCCGGCTCCCCGTGCCTTCCGGGCTGTCCCGTTTCGAGCGGCCGCGTCAGGCCGCGTCGGGTCCGTGTGAGGGTGGCGGGGTTGACGACCGGTCATGTGCGCGGCCCCCCACTGGAGTTGTCTCCGCAGTCGGCGTGCCGCAAACGGCGTACGGGGCAAAGAGCCCGGGTATCACCGATGCGGGCGAGGGTGGCGGGTCCTGAGGCTGCGGTGCCCGGGTGCGCCCCATCTGCCGACGGGTGACGAGGAGTTCGCCATGACACGCTGGTACGAGGGCCCGCTGGCCGCATTCGACACGGAGACGACCGGGGTGGACGTCGAGCGGGACCGGATCGTGTCCGCCGCTCTGATCGTGCAGGAGTGCGCGGGCGGCCGGGTCCGCGCGACGCGCTGGCTGGTCAATCCCGGTGTGCCGGTGCCGCCGGGGGCCACGGAAGTGCACGGTCTGACCGATGACCACCTCCAGCGAAACGGGCGCTGGCCCGCGCCGGTGGTGGAGGAGATAGCCCGCGCGCTCGGTGAGCAGCAGGTCGCGGGGCGGCCGGTGGTGGTGATGAACGCGCCGTTCGATCTGACGCTGCTGGACCGGGAGTTGCGCCGGCACCGGGCGTCCTCGCTGGCGCGGTATCTGGACAACCGGCCGCTGACCGTGCTGGACCCGCGGGTGCTGGACAAGCACCTGGACCGCTACCGCAAGGGGCGGCGGACGCTGACGGACCTGTGCGCGCACTACGGCATAGAGCTGGAGGCGGCCCATGACGCGGGTGCGGACGCGCTGGCCTCGCTCGAGCTCGTACGGGCGGTGGGGCGCAGGTTCGCGGGACGGCTGGAGCGGTTGACCCCGGGGGAGCTGCACACCCTGCAGCAGGTGTGGCACGCCGCCCAGGCGCGGGGCCTGCAGGCGTGGTTCGCGCGCCAGGGGACGCCGGAGCCGGTGGATCCGCACTGGCCGCTGCGCCCGGAGCTGCCGGCGGCGGCGTAGCGCGGGGCCCCGGCGCGACGGGTCGCGGCGCGAAGGGTCCCGGGAATGCGGAAGGCCGGTCCGTCTCGCGACGGACCGGCCTGTCCCGGTGGGCGATACTGGGATCGAACCAGTGACCCCTTCGGTGTGAACGAAGTGCTCTCCCGCTGAGCTAATCGCCCGGGAACGGACTGAACAATACAGAAGGCCCGGGGCTCGTTCAAACCGCTTCCGGTCCGGCCGCCAGATGGGCGGCCAGGCCGCGCCGGCCGGCCCGCATCATCAGGGCGTGGTTGAGCCGGAACACCGGCCGTCCGGGCAGCGAGAGCCACCGCATGAGCGGGCGGCGCACCTCGACCTCCTGCTCGTAGAGGGCCCGCGCGCCGCCGGCCCGGGACCGGACGGTCCAGCGCGCCCACCCCTCCAGGTCTCCGCGCAGGGCGACCTCGAGCACCCCGCGCGCGGGGTCCCGCAGGAGTTCGGCGGCGCTCACGCGCAGGGTGAACGGCAGCGCCGAACGGATCAGGGCGCCGCCTGCGCCCTCGTCGGCGGTCGGGGCGACCGGGCGGATCTGGGGCCACCACAGGGGGTACGCCTCCGGGCGCTCCAGGGCGGCGTAGACGCGGGCCGCCGGGGCGTCGAGGTCCCACACGCTGCGGAAGCGGTAGCGGGTCCAGCGCCCGCGGGGGCCGCCGGGGCCGGGACCGCGCGGACTCAGGTGGGGGCGCGGACTTCGAGGAGGCCGCGGGCTTCGGGGACTGGTGCTGTTTCCGGAACTGGTACTGCTTTCGGGACTGGTGCTGCTTCCGGGACTGGCGCTGCTTCGGTCCATGCGTCCAGTCTCGCGCGCGGCGGGGGCGCGCACCCCGTACTCAGACGGGACTCACCCCGATCTGAGTATCCGCGCCCATGTCCTGACGCCGTGACGGGCGCCACACTCCCCACCATGGAGATCCCCCTGCCGCCGGCCGAAGAGCTGGCGCTCATCGACCGAGAACTGTTCCAACTCGACGCCCGGCGGCATTATTTGCTGGGCCGGCGGGAGTGGCTGCTGCGCGGCCAGGTCCCCTTCGTCTGGGGCGGCGGCGTCCAGCCGGCCCGCCCGGGGCGGCCGGACGGGGCCGCGGAGGCCTCCGCGCCGAGCGCGCAGAACGTGCTGTTGGTCCTCGGTGCGGTGCTGCTGGCCGTGGCGGCGCTGGCGTTCACGCTGGTCAGCTGGGGTTCGCTGGGCATCGCCGGACGCGGGGCGGTACTGGCCGCGGTGACGGCGGCCGCGCTGGGCACCCCCGCGGCGCTGCTGCGCCGGGGGCTGCGCTCGACCGCCGAGGCGGTGGCCGCGGTCGGCCTGCTGCTGACGGTGCTGGACGCGTACGCGCTGTACGCGGTCGGCATGCCGGAGGTGGACGGCCTGGCGTACGCGGCGGGCACCGCGGCCGTACTGGCGGCGCTGTGGGCCGGCTACGGACTGGCGCTGGCACGGCTGCGGACCCCGCTGCCCGCGGCGCTGCTGACGGCCCAGCTCCCGCTGCCGCTGGCGGCGCTGGCCGCCGGGGCGGCGGGGCTGGACCTGGGCTGGGCGCTGCTGGTGACGGCCGCGCTGGACGCGGGGCTCGCGCTGCGCCGGCCGGGGCGTCTGACCCCCTGGGCCGCGGTGGCGGGGTCCGTGCTGGGCGGGGCGGCGCTGCTGACGGGCCTGGCCGAGTCGGCGGCGGCCGGATCGGCGGGCATGGCGCTGGGTTCGTCGGCGCTGCTGGCGGCGGCGGCCGCGCTGGGCGTGGCGGTGGCGTGGGGCGCGGCCCGGGCGGGTGCGGTGTTCGCCGCGGCGGGCGCCCTCGCGGCGGTGGCGGCGGTGGGCGGTCCCCTGACGCGGGAGCTGCGGCCGTCCTGGGCCGCGGTGGTGTACCTGGTGCTGGCGCTGGCGCTGTTCGGCGCCCTGCGGGTGCCCGCGCTGCCCGGCGCGGTCCGGCGCGGCCTCGCCTGGGCCGGTGCGGGGGTGGCCGCCCTGGAGGCGGTGTCGGCCCTGGCGTGGGTGGCGGCGCTGCTGGCGGGCGGGGCGCGGGTGCTGGCGCAGGTGTGGTCGGCGACGACTCCCCCGCCGGCGGATGACAGCGGCGCGGGCGCGGCTCCGGTGGTGGCCCTGCTGCTGACGGCGGCGGCCGCGTGGTGGCTGGCCCGGATGCTGCCGGGCCGTACGGAGCCCGGGGTCGCCGCGGTGGCCCTGGGCTGGGCGGGGCTGTTCTCGGCCCCGGTGGTGCTCGGCCTGCCGGCCGGAGCGGTCCTCGCGGCCCAGCTCGCGGTGGTGCTGGCGGCGGGGGCGCTCGCGCTGCGCTCGGCGTCGATCGGCGCCGGTCCCGGGATCGCGGCGGGGGCGTGCGCGCTGGCGGGGGCCGTGAGCGTGTCCGTGGCGGCGCTGGACGGCCGACTGGCCACCTTCGCGGTGCTGGGGATCCTGGGGGCGGCCTGGGCCGCCGCAGCGGCGTACAGGCCCGCCCCGGCGTGGGCCCGGGCGGGGGCGGCGGTGCTCGCCGTCGGGTACGCGGCGCTGCTGGCGGTGGCGCTGGGAGCGCTGCTGGAGCGGCCCGTGGCGTGGTGGGCGCTCCTCGTGCTGGCGGTCCCGGCGGCGGTGGCCGCGCTCGGGCCCCGGCTGGGCTCCGCCCGGGTACCGGCGGAGGCCGCGGCGGGTGGGGCGGGGCTGCTCGCGGTGGCGCTGGCGACCGGGGACGTGCCCGTGCTCGCCCTGGTGCTGGCGCTGGCCGGGGTGGTGTGCGCGGGGGCGGCGGTGCGGTCCGAGCGCCGCGCGGCGGCGGGCTGGCCGGCCGGGGTGCTGTTCCTGGCGGCGACCTGGGTGCGGCTCGCGGCGTCGGGGGTCACGGTGCCGGAGGCGTACACCCTGCCGGTGACCGCGGCGGCGCTGGCGGTGGGGTTCGCCCGGCGGCGCCGGGATCCCGAGGCCCGGTCGTGGACGGCGTACGGGCCGGGGCTGGCGGCGACCCTGCTGCCGAGCACCCTCGCCGTGTGGGGCGACCCGCACTGGCTGCGGCCGCTGCTGCTGGGCATCGCCGCGCTCGCGGTGACCCTGGCCGGGGCCCGGCGCCGGCTCCAGGCTCCGCTGGTGCTCGGCGGGGCGGCGCTGGCGGCGGTGGCGCTGCACGAGCTGACCCCGTACGTGGTCCAGGTGGTCGACGCGCTGCCGCGCTGGCTGCCGCCGGCGCTGGCCGGGCTGCTGCTGCTGGCGGTGGGGGCGACGTACGAGAAGCGACTGCGCGACGCCCGGCGGCTGCGGGAGGCGATCGGCCGGCTGAAGTAGCCCCGGCCCGCCCGGCCCGGAAGGGCGGAAACGCCAGAGGCCCGGAGACTGTGAAAGTCTCCGGGCCTCTGGTCCGGGTGGGCGATACTGGGTTCGAACCAGTGACCCCTTCGGTGTGAACGAAGTGCTCTCCCACTGAGCTAATCGCCCGGACGCACCGCAAACATTACCCCATGTCAGCGGTGCCTTTCGCCATGGCCGGGCGTGCTCACTGGTCCTTGATGTCCCAGGGCAGGACGAGCCCGTACTTCCACAGGTAGAAGCCGATCAGGGCGCCCGCGATGACGAGCCCGACACTGGTCAGGATGATGTTGCGGCGGCGGACCCGCGGGTCCAGCGCCTTCTGCGCGGCCTCGCTGACCTTGCGCTTCGTCCAGCGCAGGACGAAGTGGGCCCAGGCGAATTCCGTGGCCCAGATCGCGAGGCCCGCGAAGATCGCGACCCAGCCGGGGCCGGGCAGGACGAGCATGGCGATTCCGGCGCCGATGACGGCGAGGCCGACGACGAAGACGCCGACCTGCCAGCTCAGGTGCAGCCCCCGGCGGGCCTTGATGAATTCCGGCGCCTTGGAGACGTGCGGCGCTTCCTCCGCGGCGGCGGAACCGGCAGCGGAATCGGCGGCGGCTTCGGATGCGGCTTCGGATGCGGACTCATTGGCCTCGCGGTCACTCCCCGTGTTCATGGGGTCGAATCTACCCGAGCGCGAAGCACACGTGAACGGAGGTTTGGATCCGCCGTCCGAGGGACCCAGAGGTCCGCAAAACGGTCAGAGGGGTTTACAACGGCACCGTAGGTGGCATGTCGATTTCGCCGACGTGCGAATCCCCGAGCGCACACTGAGCGAAAGGCCCTGGCGCTTATGAACACCACGGTCAGCTGCGAGCTGCACCTGCGCCTCGTTGTGTCGAGCGAGTCCTCACTGCCTGTTCCTGCGGGCCTGCGGTATGACACGGCCGATCCCTACGCCGTGCACGCCACCTTCCACACCGGCGCCGAGGAGACGGTCGAATGGGTATTCGCCCGCGACCTCCTCGCTGAGGGCCTTCACCGGCCCACCGGTACCGGCGACGTCCGCGTATGGCCGTCCCGCAGCCACGGTCAGGGAGTCGTCTGCATCGCCCTGAGCTCACCGGAGGGAGAAGCACTGCTCGAAGCACCCGCCCGAGCACTCGAGTCGTTCCTCAAGCGGACGGACGCCGCGGTTCCACCAGGAACCGAACACCGGCACTTCGACCTCGACAAGGAGCTCTCCCACATCCTGGCCGAATCCTGAGCCAGGCCTACAGAGGCAACCTTCTCCCGGCCCCGGCCGGGAGCCGTACGACACCGTCCGACTCGGGGCGACGGTGTGCGACGGACAACCACATACGGAAGTACCGGCGCTGTTCACGCGGGAGCCACCCGCGCGGACGGCGCCGGTGCGCTTCGGGGGACCCGCTAGAGTCGGCCACCAGCGGCGGCAGCAGCCCGTCACCGCAGGCCCGGCCCATGAGGGAGACCCCGTGCAGATCCCCCACGACACCCGTCGCGCGCTCGACGTCGTCGTCGCGCTGGTGAACACCGCGGCCGAGCCGGCCCACTCCGACGGGCTGGCGGACGTGCACGCGCTGCGCGGATTCGTCCACGAGTACGCGATCAGCGACGTCGGCGAGCTCAGCGCCCGCGACCTCGCGGGCGTGCGGACGGTACGCGGCAAATTCGCCCAGGTCTTCGCGGCGCCCAGTTCGCGCGCGGCCTCGGTCCTGATCAACGAGCTGGTCGCGACGGCCGGCACCACCCCCCAGCTGACCAACCACGACGGCTACGACTGGCACGTGCACTACTTCGCGCCGGGCGCCTCGGTGGGCGACCACCTGGCGGCCGACGGCGGCATGGCGCTGGCGTTCATCGTGGTCTCCGGCGAGCAGGAGCGGCTGCGCCGCTGCGAGGCCCCGGACTGTCGGCGGGCCTTCGTGGACCTGTCCCGCAACCGCTCCCGGCGCTACTGCGACAGCCGTACCTGCGGGAACCGGCTGCACGTGGCGGCGTACCGGGCCCGGCGCAAGTCGGAGCAGGGGGCGGAGCAGGAGGCGGAGCTCGCGGCGGGGCAGGGTCCGGCGCAGGAGCGGTCAGAGCAGGAACAGATCGTGCAGGGCGGCCAGCAGCAGCAGTCCTCCGACCACGCCTAGGAAGATCATCAGGGGCGGCTGGGAGAGCGCGAAGAGGCAGCCTCTCGGCTCCTCGGCGGGAACGGTGGCCGGCGGGGGAACGGACGGCTCACCCTGCGATGTCTCGAGCATGTCGGGGCGATGATGGCGCAGCGCGCCCCCGTCCGGCGCTCAACACGCCTATCCGCCGGCGCGCGGCCCCCGGATCCCGTCAGATCAGGTGGTTCCCGGCCCGAATCCCCCCCGCGGGCCGGGCCGATGGCATATGCCGGGTCATATGCCGTGCTTCTTGAGGATCGCCTCGATGTCGGAGAAGTCCTCGCCCGGGGCGGCCGGCTCGGCCGGCTTGCGGCGGGCACCACCGCCCAGGGAGGGCGCGGACGCCTCCGGGGCGACGGCCTCCCGGTCGGGGCGCCCCTTGGCGGCCTTCGGCTCCTTCGCGGGCCGGTCCCCCGCCCCGACCCCGCGCCGCTCTATCGCGCGGGTGGTCAGGAAGAGCAGCCAGGCCAGCCCGAGCACGGCGAACCCGGCCCAGACCGTCGGCTTGAAGACGATCCCGGACAGCCACTGCACGACGCCCGTCATCACCAGGCCGACCGGCACCAGCGCGTACGCCGCGATCCGGGTCGCGGCGAGGAAGCGCTTGCGGTAGGCGGTCAGTGCGGCGATGCCCAGGCCCGCCGCGGACACCGCGGAGCAAATGGTCTCGGCGAGCATGCGGGGCCTCCAGGGCGGTGCGGTCGGTCGGACCCGGCCGGCGGGCCGGGTGTTCTGTCCCCATCCATCCTGCACCGGGGACCGTCGCCGCGGCCATGGCCGGAGCCCGCCCCGGGCGGATCTCCGGGACATCTCCGGGTCGCGGCTCCTCCCCAGGTCCCGGTCCGTGGGCACCCGGCGGGCTGGGAGACTGTGCGCATGACCGATTCCGTGATCCTCGACGTGTGGTGCGAGCTCCAGTGCCCGGACTGCCACAGCGCTCTGGACGACGTACGGGCCCTGCGGGCCCGCTACGGCGACCGGCTGGACATCCGCCTGCGCCACTTCCCGCTGGAGAAGCACAAGCACGCCTTCGCCGCCGCCCAGGCCGCCGAGGAGGCCGTCGAGCAGGGGCAGGGCTGGCCGTACGTGGAGGCCGTCCTGGCCCGCACCGCGGACCTGGCCAAGGCCGGCGAGTCCGTGCTCGTCGATGTGGCGCGCGAACTCGGCCTGGACGCCGAGGAGTTCGACACCGCCCTGATCGACGGCCGGCACATCCTGATCGTGGACGCCGACCAGGCCGAGGGCAAGGCGATCGGCGTGACCGGCACCCCGACGTACGTGATCGACGGGCAGCGCCTCGACGGCGGCAAGAGCCAGGAGGGCCTGCGCGGCCGCATCGAGGAGATCGCCGACCGGCTCCTGGCCGCCGAAGCCTAGATCAGGTCCTTGGCGTAGTTGAGGTTCGTCGGCCGGTAGCCGAGGGACTCGTAGAGCCGCATGGCCGGGGTGTTGTCGGTGAAGACGTGGAGCGCGAGCACCCGGTGGCCCGCGGCGAGGGCCGTGCGTTCCGCGAGGAGCATCAGGTCCCGGCCGTGGCCGCGGCCGCGGTGCTCCTCGGCGACGGCGACGTCGAAGACGTACGAGCCCTCCCCGCTCGGCGCGACCCACACCGTGCCGACGGGGGTGCCGGCCGCCTCCAGGACGCCGAAGCTGACGCCCTCGGTGGCCAGGCCCCGGGGCAGCAGGGACGCGTGGTCGGCCACCGACTTCGCGCGCGCGGCCTCCTCGGACATGCCGCGGTCGATCCAGTTCCGCGCGTAGCCCTCCCGCGCCCCGGCGAGCCAGGTCTCGAACTCGGCCTGCGACATCGGGCGCCCGACCGCACCCTCGCTCAGGGCCGGCGGCTCGGCCGGGAGCCGCTTGTCCATGTTGCGGCTGTACTCGGCGTACCCGAGGGAGCCGGCCATGCGCAGGCCGCCCGCCGAGCCGGCGGGGACCGAGACACGGATCCGCCGGCAGCCCCAGCCGCGCAGGACCTCCTCGGCGGCGAGCGCGGCGACCGTGGCGCGGCCGCGCCGGCGGTCGGGCTCCTCGACCACGAGGTCGCGGATCTCCGCGACCGTCGGCCCGAAGGGCGTGTCGCAGGCCAGCAGCAGGGCGCCGACGCGCCTGCTGTTGACGCGGATCTCGTACGGGCGCGAGCGCGCCCCGCCGGTGCTCTGCTGAAGCGGCCCGCTCGGCCGCAGGGTGGTGGTCATCAGTCGAGTTCTACCCGCCCCGCGGCCCGAAGGACAGCGGCTTCGCACCGCCTCCCGATCAGGACCGGGGGTCGGCGTCCTCGGCGGCGCGGGCGTCGAAGATCCGCATGGCCTCGGCGGTGACGGGGCCGGGGGCGGTGCCCAGCTCGCGCCCGTCGATCCGTACGACGGCCTGGACGTCGCGCAGCGAGGAGGTCAGGAAGACCTCCTCGGCCTGCTCCAGCGCCTCGAAGGGCAGGTCGGTCTCCTTGGCCCCGGCCCACTCGGCGACGAGGGCGCGGGTGATGCCGCCCAGGCAGCCGGAGGCGACGGGCGGGGTGTGCAGCTGTCCGTCGAGGACGACGAACACGTTGGAGCCGGTGCCCTCGCAGAGCCGCCCGACGGTGTTGGCGAAGAGGGCCTCGGAGGCGCCGGCGCGGTGGGCGGCGGCGAGCGCGACGACGTTCTCGGCGTACGAGGTGGTCTTCAGGCCGGCCACGGCCGAGCGCTCGTTGCGCACCCACGGCACGGTGACGACGGCGGTGGTGTCCGGGCGGCGGACGGTCTCCGCGAGGGCGACGATCAGCGTGGGGCCGGCCTCGCCGCGGTCGGAGCCGAGCGGGGAGACGCCCCCGGTGTAGGTGACGCGCAGCCGGGCGAGCGGGAGCGGGTGGGCGGCCAGCACGGCCGCGCAGGCGCGGCGGACCTCGTCCAGGTCGGGGTCGGGCAGGCCGAGCCCGCGGGCGGAGCGGGTCAGCCGCTCCAGGTGGCGGGTGAGCGCGAAGGTCTTGCCGTGCTCCGCCTTGAGCGTCTCGAAGACCCCGTCGCCGACGGTGAGACCGTGATCGAACACGGACACCTTCGCGTCGTCGGCGTCCCGCAGTTCTCCGTCGAGCCAGATCCTCACCGCACGGTCCTCCCGCTTCGCTTCGCGTCCGCCTCGTGCGCGTTCGCTTCGGCTCCTGACGCTACCCGCAGCAGGCGGGCGGCCTTCAGCTCGGTCTCCGCCCACTCGCGGTCGGGGTCGGAGCCCCAGGTGATCCCGGCGCCGGTGCCGAAGAGCAGCCGGGGGCCGCCGGGGGTTTCGCGGTCGATCCAGAAGGTCCGGATGCCGACGGCGAGCTCGGCGGTGCCCTGGTCGGCGTCCACCCAGCCGATGCCGCCGCAGTAGGGGCCGCGCGGGGCGGTCTCCAGGGCCTCGATGATGCGCAGGGCGGAGGACTTGGGTGCGCCGGTGACGGAGCCGGGCGGGAAGGCCGCGGCGAAGAGCTGGGGCCAGCCGGCGCCGTCGGCGAGTTCGCCCGCGACGGTGGAGACGAGGTGGACGAGGCCCGGGTGCTCTTCGAGCGCGCACAGTTCGGGCACGGTGACGGAGCCGGTGGCGCAGACCCGGCCGAGGTCGTTGCGCACGAGGTCCACGATCATCACGTTCTCGGCGTGGTCCTTGGGCAGCAGGTCGGCGGCGGTGCGTCCGGTGCCCTTGATCGGGCCGGACTCGACGTGCCGGCCCCTGCGGCGCAGGAACAGCTCGGGGGACGCGGTGGCGATCTCGACCCCGTGGGCCGGAAGCCGAATCGTTCCTGCATAGGGGGCCGGGTTGCCGCGCGCGAGCAGCGACGTCAGGGCGTCGACATCGGCTCCCGCCGGATCGGGCAGCGTCGCGGACATCACGCGGCAGAGGTTGGCCTGGTAGACCTCGCCCGCCTCGATGTGCTCGCGGATGCGGCGTACGCCCGCGACGTACGCGGCGCGGTCGAGCGAGGAGGTCCACTGGTCGGCGTCGGGGCCGCGCCAGGCGCCGGGGACGGGCGCGGGCACCGGGGCGGGACGTACGTCCCCGAAGCGCGCGCAGACGAGCCGACCCTCGAAGTCGGCGGTCACCGCCCAGAACCCGGTGGAGTCGAGGGCGGCGGGATCACTGGTGACATCTCGAAGATCGGTCGCGAGCAGGCCGCCGAAGCGGGCGAGGGGAGGCAGGTCGTGCACGGCTGCGAGTCTATGACCGGTGACGCGCGGGCGCCGGTGAGGCGTCCGCCGGGTGACCGGCGGTGATCGAGCGGCAGCACGCTGCGGAAACGCGTTTTTGAGCTGGCCCCGGAATCCGCTAGAGTTCAACTCGTCGCCAGGGAGCGAAGGGGGAAAACCCCCGAGCGAACACGGTGACCTGCGGACGTAGCTCAGTTGGTAGAGCACCACCTTGCCAAGGTGGATGTCGCGAGTTCGAGTCTCGTCGTCCGCTCTGTGGTGGGGGATCATCTTCCCGAAGACCCCCGCTCGCTCCATGGTGGAGTGGCCGAGAGGCGAGGCAACGGCCTGCAAAGCCGTCTACACGGGTTCAAATCCCGTCTCCACCTCCAAGGACGATTAGCTCAGCGGGAGAGCGCTTCCCTGACACGGAAGAGGTCACTGGTTCAATCCCAGTATCGTCCACTGGTCCGCAAGGATCCCCGCGCGATTAGCTCAGCGGGAGAGCGCTTCCCTGACACGGAAGAGGTCACTGGTTCAATCCCAGTATCGCGCACGCAGTACGCTTGCCCTTGCCGCCGCGGTGTTCGCACCGTGCTGGTGGTCCCGCGCGATTAGCTCAGCGGGAGAGCGCTTCCCTGACACGGAAGAGGTCACTGGTTCAATCCCAGTATCGCGCACTCGCATCGAAAGCCCCGGCCGTCTCGACGGCCGGGGCTTTCGCGTGTGCGGTGTGTGCGGACCGCGCGCGTGCGGACCGGAGGGGGACGCGGGGGCCGGGCCGTGCCGACCCGCCCACCGCGCACCGTCAGGACGAGAAGAGCATCCGGCCGAAGCCGCCCTTGCGGTGGCCGTGACCGTGGCCGTAGCCGCCGTGCTGCGGGGCGCCCCAGGCGGGCGCGGGCGCGGCGTGCTGCGCCGGGTAGGGCGCCGGGGCCGGCGGCGCCGCGGGCGGCGGGACCTGGCCGTACTGGGAGGTGTACTGGGACTCCAGGCGGGTCAGCGCCTCGAGTTCGCCGTAGTCGAGGAAGATGCCGCGGCAGCCGCTGCACTGCTCTATCTGGACACCGTTGCGGTTGTACGTGTGCATCATCGCGTGACACTTCGGACACTGCATGACCGGATCAACTCCTCGCCGTCTGCGTCGACACCGGATGCCTACCCGGTGGCGTGGGGCTCACCCTACGACGGAGCCCCCGGCTCCAAGTCGGTCGGGAGGGAGGCAATTCGGGCACAGGCGTCCACCATCAGCCGCTCCCCGTCGTCCAGTCGGCGTCCCTCGCCGGCCGCCTTGGCCAGGGCCAGCGCCGCCGTCTGGACGGTGAGTGCGCGGGCAGCGACGTCGAGTTCCGGCCAGGGGTCGCAGCCGGGCGGTCCCGCGGCGGGGCCGTCGGCGGCGCGGTAGGCGTCGAGGAAGCGCAGCCAGGTCTCCGTGTCGAGCAGTCCGGCGGCGTACCAGGCCGCGGGCCGGGCGAGGTCCCAGGCGGGCGCGCCGACCCCGAGGTCGTCGATGTCGATCAGCCGCCACCGCCCCGCCGGGCCACGGACCAGCTGGCCCAGGTGCAGGTCCCCGTGGCACAGCGACCCGCCGGGCGGCTGCGCCCCTTCGCCCCGGGCCCATCCGGGGAGCGTCGCCGCGGCGGACCGCACGAACCGTGCCATCGCACGGGCATCCGTGTCGGTGCTGGCGTCGGTACTGGCGTCGGTGTCCGCGGTGGCGGGGGCCGCTGGCGGGTGGGCCGCGGCGAGGCGGCGCAGCGCGCGGGCCAGCTTGGCGGGGCCGCGCATCGGGGGGACCGGGGCCGGGAGCCGGTGGAGCGGGGTCCGGTGGAGGCCCGCCACGAGCTCGGCGGCCGCCTCCCAGGGCGCGTCCTCGGGACGGTCCGGGGCGACCGGAGCACCGTAGGGCCACAGCGAGACGGCCCGGTCCTCGACCCGGCCGAGCCCGGCGCGCAGCGGGGTCAGCAGGACCCCGGCCAGCGCGGCGTCCCCGGCGATCCGGATCCGTACGGCCAGGGCGTCGGGGTCACTGTCCCCCGCGTGCGCCTTGGCCACGGTGTCCCCGCAGCGGACGACCGTGCCGTCGTCCCGGTCGGCGAGGACCTCGTACCGCGTCGCGCCCGCGTACGCGGCGAGGGCGGCGTACCCGGTGTCGATGCGCTCGCCGTCGATCGTGACCTCCCCGCACCGTGACACCCCGATCGGGTGGTCCTCCGGACGAGGGTACGCAGCGCCCGCCAAGCGCACGCAGCGGACCCGGGGCGGACCGGCGACGGACCGGAGTCGGACCGGAGGCGCCGGGGCATGAAAAAGGGTGCTGCCCGTCCGACTCCCCAGTCGTACGGGCAACACCCTTCTCCTGCCGTCCGTTGGCCGCGCCCCCGTCCCCACGGGGTTCGGCCGGTGACAGCCCCGGTCCAGGCCGCTCTCCTGGACCCGGGGCGCCGCTCAGCGCCCCAGCATCACGCTCACGGACGACGCCTGTGCCACCACCTGGTCGAAGCCTCCGAAGAGGAAGAGCAGGAGGGCGGCCAGGGGGAGCACCATCGCCGCCGCCACCAACGGGTGGCGGTGGCCGGACTCATGGCCGTTGAACGCGAATGCCTTGCGTCCCTGCCGTGCGATGTCCGCCATGGTCCTCTCCCTGTCGTTTGGCAGCGGCGGGCTTGTGACCTCGGGGGACGAGTGCTCCACCCGCCGCTTGTCTTCAACACTAGGCGCGGGAAAGGGCCCTGGCCTCATGCCCTCGTACCCATTGCCGGGCCTCCGGGAGGATGACGGGGCCACCTCGCGCGTACTCCCCTGGGTGGAGACCGGCCCCCCGCTCTGAGGGTCATCCCGGAGGGGATGACCGGAGGGTGGTGACTTCGCTCACTTCCGTCACCGTCCGTGCACGTATGGTCGGCGACCAGGCAGTCCCAAGATCAACCGGACCTGGCCGGACCGCACGGCGGGGAGCCCGTCCCGGACGGACGGTCCGGCATCCCAATTCCCTTGGACCGACGGCTCTTTGGGATCGGACCCCGCTACCGCACACGCGTCCGACCGGTGGCCTGAGGGTCCCTCAAGTGGACTGCCCCGTACTGACAATCGAATCTCCCGGCGAGGGCGCGGCCTCTGAGCGCGCATGCCGGATGGTCCGTAAGCTGTGCCACGTCAACAGGACGACCGGTCAGCGGGGTGGACATGGCGATGATGCGGCTCCGGCGCGAGGACCCGCGTGTCGTCGGCTCGTTCAGGCTGCACCGGCGCCTCGGCGCCGGCGGCATGGGCGTCGTCTACCTCGGATCCGACCGGCGCGGCCAGCGCGTCGCGCTCAAGGTGATCCGGCCGGACCTCGCCGAGGACCAGGAGTTCCGCTCGCGCTTCGCCCGCGAGGTCTCCGCCGCCCGGCGGATCCGCGGCGGGTGCACCGCGCGCCTGGTCGCCGCGGACCTGGAGGCCGAGCGCCCCTGGTTCGCCACGCAGTACGTGCCCGGCCCCTCCCTGCACGACAAGGTGGCCGAGGAGGGCCCGCTCACGGCCTCGCAGATCGCCTCCATCGGCGCGGCGCTCGCCGAGGGCCTGGTCGCCGTCCACGAGGCCGGGGTCGTCCACCGCGACCTGAAGCCCTCGAACATCCTGCTGTCGCCCAAGGGCCCGCGCATCATCGACTTCGGGATCGCCTGGGCCACCGGCGCGAGCACCCTCACGCACGTGGGGACCGCCGTCGGCTCCCCCGGGTTCCTGGCACCCGAGCAGGTGCGCGGCGCCGCCGTCACCCCCGCGACGGACGTCTTCTCGCTCGGCGCCACCCTCGCCTACGCGGCCACCGCCGACTCGCCCTTCGGGCACGGCAGTTCCGAGGTCATGCTGTACCGGGTGGTGCACGAGGAGCCGCACCTCCAGGGTGTCCCGGACGCGCTGGCCCCCCTCGTGCGGGCCTGCCTGGCCAAGGACCCCGAGGAGCGGCCGAGCACGCTCCAGCTGTCGATGCGGCTCAAGGAGATCGCGGCCCGCGAGGCGCACGGGCTGGGCGACAGCCGGCCGCCGGCACAGCGGGCGCGGACGGAGCGGCCCACGGGGCGGCTCGCCGAGGGGTACGCCGAGGAGCGCGCGGAGCGCCGTACCGACGGCACCCCGGTGTCCAGGCTCCAGGGGCCGGGAACGGGCGGCCACGGTCAGGGTCAAGGCCAGGGGCAGGGCCAAGGACAGGGATCGGCCCAGGGGCCGCACAGCGGGCCGCACTCGCGGCCCTCGTCGCCGCGGGGCACCGGCTCGCGGGGACCCGGGTCCACCGCCGGGCGCACGGGCGGACGTCCGGCGCCCCGTACGACGGGGACGGGACGGCGGCCGTCGCGGCCGGACCCGAAGCTGATGCGCCAGCGCCTGATCGTCTTCGTCGTGGTGACGCTGCTGGTGGCGCTGGGCATCGCGCTCGCCCAGAAGCTCTAGCCGAGGCCGGAACCGGGAGCCGAGGCCCGAGCCGGAGCCGAGGCCCGGGGCCGCGCGGGCCCGTCCCCGGGACTTCCTACGGGCGGCCGCTCGCCACCGCGTAGAAGGCGACGGCCGCGGCCGCGCCCACGTTCAGCGAGTCCACTCCGTGCGCCATGGGGATCCGCACCCATTCGTCGGCGGCGACCAGCGCCTGCGTGGAGAGCCCGTCCCCCTCCGCGCCCAGCATCAGGGCGACCCGGTCCAGCGTCTGCGGGGCGGCCACGTCGATCGGCGAGGCCTTCTGGTGCGGGGTGAGGGCGAGCAGCTTGAAGCCGGCCTCGCGGACCGAGTCCAGGCTCTTGGGCCAGGCTTCCAGGCGGGCGTAGGGGACGGAGAACACCGCGCCCATGGAGACCTTGACGGAGCGCCGGTACAGCGGGTCCGCGCAGTCGGGCGAGAGCAGCACCGCGTCCATCCCGAGGGCGGCCGCGCTGCGGAAGATGGCGCCGATGTTGGTGTGGTCGTTCACCGCTTCCATGATGACCACGCGCCGGGTGGTGGCGAGGAGTTCCTCGGCCGTGGGCAGCGGCTTGCGCTGCATCGAGGCGAGGGCGCCGCGGTGCACGTGGTAGCCGGTGACGCGCTCGGCGAGCTCCGGGCTGACGGCGTAGACCGGGGCCGGGAGCTCGTCGATGACGTCGCGCATGACGTCGACCCACTTGGCGGAGAGCAGCATCGAGCGCATCTCGTACCCGGCGTCCTTGGCACGTCTGATCACCTTCTCGCCCTCGGCGATGAAGAGACCTTCCGCGGGCTCGCGCCTGCGCCGCAGTTCGACGTCGGTCAGGCCCGTGTAGTCGCGCAGGCGCGGGTCGTCGGGGTCCTCGACGGTGATGAGATCAGCCACAGGGTGATACTGCCTTGTCCTGGGTGCGGTGCCAACGGCTCCGCTGCGGGGTTGTCCTGGCGGCCTGACGGCCGGGCGCTAGGCCGGCCGGTGCACGTTCACCACGTCGCCGATGACGATGACGGCCGGGGGCCGCACCTCCTGGGCCCTGACGGTCTCGCCGACCGTGGCCAAGGTGGCGTCCACCCGGCGCTGGGCGGCGGTGGTGCCCTCCTGGATGACGGCGACGGCGGTGTCGGCGGGGCGGCCGTGGCGGACCAGCGCCTCGGCGATCAGGCCGATCTTGTCGACGCCCATGAGGATGACCAGGGTGCCGGTGAGCTTGGCGAGGGAGGCCCAGTCCACCAGGGAGCGCGGGTCGTCGGGGCCGACGTGGCCGCTGACCACGGTGAACTCGTGCGCGACGCCCCGGTGCGTGACCGGGATGCCGGCCGCGCCGGGCACCGAGATGGAGCTGGAGATGCCGGGGACGACGGTGCAGGAGATGCCCGCCTCGGCGAGGGCCTGGAGCTCCTCCATGCCGCGGCCGAAGACGTACGGGTCGCCGCCCTTGAGCCGGACGACGGCCTTGCCGGCCCTGGCGTGCTCGATGAGGGCGTTGTTGATGGCCTCCTGGGCCATGAAGCGGCCGTACGGGATCTTCGCGGCGTCGATGACCTCGACGTGCGGCGGGAGCTCGTCGAGGAGGTCGCGGGGGCCGAGGCGGTCGGCGATGACGACATCGGCCTCGGCGAGGAGGCGCCGTCCGCGGACCGTGATCAGGTCGGGGTCGCCGGGACCCCCGCCGACGAGGGAGACACCGGGGGTGTGGTGGCGGCGGCCGGGAGCGGCGAGGCTTCCGTCGCGCAGGCCCTCGACGACCGCGTCCCGTACGGCGGCGGAGCGGCGCGGGTCGTTGCCCGTCAGCACGGCGACGGTGACGCCCTCGACGCGGCCGGTGGCCGGGGTCCAGGCGGTGGCCGCTTCGGCGTCGTCGGCGCGGACGCACCAGACGCGGGCCCGCTCCGCTTCGGCCGACGCGGCGTCGTTGGCGGCCTTGTCGCGGGTGGCGATCAGCGCGTACCAGGCGTCGGTGAGGTCGCCGTCCTGGTAGCGGCGGCGTTCCCAGCGGATCTCGCCGGTCTCCGCCATGGCGTCCACGGAGGGGGTCGCGGAGGGCGAGATCAAGACGATGTCGGCGCCGGCCGCGATGAGCGCGGGCAGGCGCCGCTGGGCGACCTGGCCGCCGCCGACGACGACGACGCGGCGGCCCGCGAGTCTCAGGCCGACGGGGTACGCGGGGTGTTCAGCCATGGCGGTGCGGCTCCTGATGCAGCGGTCGTCGTGCTGTCTTGCCGCTGCGGCACTGGAGCGGCGGGGTGGTGCGGCGGGGTGGTGCGGTGCGCCGCGTGGTGCTGACGTGCGGGTTCTCGTGCGGGTCCACGATACGGCCCGGCGGGTGCGGGGGCGCGGGCGGCCGCTCCAGCGGTCCTTCCTCTGCCGGCGACCGGCGGTGACCCTGCACGATCCGGAGCTGCCGCCGGTGCTGGTCTACCCGGCGGCGGCCGCGCTGTCCTCGGCCCAGGCCGGCTGCGAGGCCACCCGGCCGGCGGGGGAGCAGCGCCAGTACCGCCAGCGCAACTTGGGCAAGCTCGTGGGGCACACCCGCTCGGTGGTGCTCCAGGCCATCGGCGACGGGGCCACCACGAGCGAGCTGGCCCGGCGCGCGGGGGTCTCGCTGAGCACCTCGGGGCCTCGGGAGTGCCCGTCCGGGCGGACCGCGGGCCGGCGGGCGGCTTCCGCCTCATGGCCGGCTACCGCACCCGACTCACCGGCATGACGGACCCGCAGGCGGGCTCCCTGTTCCTGGCCCGCGCCCCCGGTCCCGCCCCCGGCAACGGCCCCGCGGCCGGTCCCACCGCCGGCCCGCTCCCCGTCTGCGGCCCCGCCTGCGGCCCCGCCTGGGGCCCCGCCCGCGGCCACCGCGATGCCCGTCCGCCCCCGGCCGGCGGAGCCGTCCAGAAGTCCCCGCAGGGATTCCGCCACCGCCGCCGCCGACTCCGGCCGGTCCGCCGCATCCTTGGCCAGCAGGCGCAGCACCAGCCGGTCCAGGTCCGGCGGGACCGGCGTACCGGCCTCGCGCAGCGGCAGCGGCGGCTCCTCGATGTGCCGGCGCATCAGCACCCAGGGGCCCTCGGACTGCCCGAAGGGCGGCTCGCCGCTCAGCAGGGCGTACAGCACGCACCCCAGCGCGTACAGATCGCAGCGGGCGTCCACCTGCTCGCCCCGCCACTGCTCGGGGGCCATGTACGGCGGGCTGCCGGGTCCGGTCCGGCCGGTGACCGTCCAGCCGGCCGTGGCGTCGGCCGAGTGCGCGATGCCGAAGTCGCAGATCTTCAGCCTGCCCCCGGGCAGCAGGAAGAGGTTGGGCGGCTTCAAGTCGCGGTGCACCACCCCCAGTTCGTGGGCGGCGGCCAGCGCCTCGGCGGTCTGCGCGGCCAGCTCCACCGCGACGTCCACCGGGAGGCCCCCCGGCACCCGGGCCAGGGCCGCGTGCAGGTCCTCGCCCGAGAGCAGCTCCATCACGATGAAGAGCCGCCCCGACTCCTGGCCCACGTCGTGCACGACCGTGATGCCGGGGTGCTGGAGCCGCGCCCCGATGGTGGCCTCGCGCCGGAAGCGCGCGACCGCCTCCTCGCTCGCGATGGACTCCAGTACCACCTTCACCGCCACGGCGCGGTCCAGCGCCGTGTCGTGCGCCCGCCACACCTCGCCCATGCCGCCCATGCCGAGCCGCTGTTCGAGGCGGTACCGGCCCGCCAGCTGATCCCCCACCCGCACCGCGAATGCCCCCTGACATCACGTCAACGACGTTGCTCAGGGGGCATTCTGTCCTGCCAAGTGAACGACTGGGGGCGGCTATCGACCGGAACGGCGTCCGATCTTGTTCCCCAGCCACACGAGCGGGTCGTACTTGCGGTCCACGGCCCGCTCCTTCAGCGGGATCAGGGCGTTGTCGGTGATCTTGATCCCCTCGGGGCAGACCTCCGTGCAGCACTTGGTGATGTTGCAGTAGCCGAGCCCGTGCTCCTCCTGGGCCGTCCGCTTGCGGTCCAGGCCCGCCTCGGCCGCCGCGTCCAGCGGATGCATGTCCAGCTCCGCCACCCGCATCAGGAAGCGGGGTCCGGCGAAGGCGGTCTTGTTCTCCTCGTGGTCGCGCACCACGTGGCAGGTGTCCTGGCACAGGAAGCACTCGATGCACTTCCTGAACTCCTGCGAGCGCTCCACGTCCATCTGCTGCATCCGGTACTCACCCGGCGCGACCCCGGCCGGCGGAACGAACGCCGGTACCTCCCGCGCCTTCCGGTAGTTGAAGGACACGTCCGTCACCAGGTCGCGGACGATCGGGAAGGCTCGCAGCGGGGTCACCGTGATCGTCTCCTCGCGGGAGAAGGTCGACATGCGCGTCATGCACATCAGCCGCGGCCGCCCGTTGACCTCCGCGCTGCACGAACCGCATTTGCCCGCCTTGCAGTTCCACCGCACCGCGAGGTCGGAGGCCTGGGTCGCCTGCAGCCGGTGGACGATGTCCAGGACCACCTCCCCGTCGTTCACCTCCACGGTGAAGTCCCGCAGCTCGCCGCCCTCCGCGTCGCCCCGCCAGATCCGGAACGCGGCATCGTAGGTAGTCACTCGTAGAGCTCCTCTTCGGCGAGGTACTTGACCAGCTCTTCCTTCTCGAAGAGCGCGAGCAGGTCGGATCGGATGGGTTCGGTGCGCACCCGGGTCAGCTCGATCCGGTCCGCGGCAGGGTCCTCGGGCGCGGGCTCCACCGGCCGGCACAGCAGGTTCACCGGCCGCCAGGACCGCTCCATCGCCGGGCAGTCCTCGCGGGTGTGCCCGCCCCGGCTCTCGGTGCGCTCCAGGGCCGCGCGGGCCACGCATTCGCTGACCAGCAGCATGTTCCGCAGGTCGAGCGCCAGGTGCCAGCCCGGGTTGAACTGCCGGTGCCCCTCGACCCCGGCGCGAGAGGCCCGTACGCGCAGGGCCGCGAGCCGCTCCAGCGCCTCGGCCATCTCGCCCTCGCGGCGGATGATGCCGACGAGGTCGTTCATGGCCGTCTGGAGCTCCTGGTGCAGGGTGTACGGGTTCTCCGCGCCCTCGGCGGCATGGAACGGAGCCAGCGCCTCCGCGGCCGCCTCGTCCACCCGGGCCTGGTCCACGACCGGCAGCCGGCCGGCCTCGGCGGCCGCGTACCCGGCGGCGTGCAGTCCGGCCCGGCGGCCGAAGACCAGCAGGTCGGAGAGGGAGTTCCCGCCGAGCCGGTTCGAGCCGTGCATGCCGCCCGCCACCTCACCGGCGGCGAAGAGCCCGGGCACCCCGACGGTGGCGGCGGTGTCGGAGTCGACCGCGATGCCGCCCATCACGTAGTGGCAGGTCGGGCCGACCTCCATCGGCTCGGCGGTGATGTCCACGTCCGCCAGCTCCTTGAACTGGTGGTACATCGACGGGAGCCGCCGCTTGATCTTCTCGGCCGGCATCCGGGTGGACACGTCCAGGAAGACCCCGCCGTGCGGGGACCCGCGCCCCGCCTTGACCTCGGAGTTGATGGCGCGGGCCACCTCGTCGCGGGGGAGCAGCTCGGGCGGGCGCCGGTTGTGGTCCGGGTCCTCGTACCAGCGGTCGCCCTCCGCTTCGGACTGCGCGTACTTCTCCTTGAAGACGTCCGGGATGTAGTCGAACATGAACCGCTTGCCCTCGCTGTTGCGCAGCACCCCGCCGTCGCCGCGCACCGACTCGGTCACGAGGATGCCCTTCACGGAGGGCGGCCAGACCATGCCGGTCGGGTGGAACTGCACGAACTCCATGTTCAGCAGGGGCGCTCCGGCGAGCAGCGCCAGCGCGTGGCCGTCGCCGGTGTACTCCCACGAGTTGGACGTGGTCTTGAAGGACTTGCCGATGCCGCCCGTGGCCAGCACGACCGCCGGGGCCTCCAGGACGAAGAACCGCCCGGTCTCGCGCTCGTAGCAGAAGGCCCCCGAAACCCGGCCCCCGCCCTTCGGGCTGTCGTCCTTCGGGCTGTCGTCCTTCAAAACTCGGGTGACCGTGCACTCCTGGAAGACCTTGAGCCGGGCCTCGTAGTCCCCGAACTCCTTGAAGTCCTCCTGCTGCAGTTGGACGATCTTCTGCTGGAGGGTGCGGATCAGTTCCAGGCCGGTCCGGTCGCCGACGTGCGCGAGGCGCGGGTACTCGTGCCCGCCGAAGTTGCGCTGCGAGATCTTCCCGTCGGGCGTCCGGTCGAAGAGCGCGCCCCAGGTCTCCAGCTCCCAGACCCGGTCCGGGGCCTCCTTGGCGTGCAGCTCCGCCATCCGCCACTGGTTGAGGAACTTGCCGCCGCGCATGGTGTCGCGGAAGTGCACCTGCCAGTTGTCGCCGTCGTTGACGTTGCCCATGGAGGCGGCGATGCCGCCCTCCGCCATCACGGTGTGGGCCTTGCCGAAGAGGGACTTGCAGATCACGGCCGTACGGGCGCCGCGCTCCCGGGCCTCGATCGCGGCCCGCAGCCCGGCGCCGCCCGCGCCGACCACGACCACGTCCCACTGCTGCCGTTCCACTTGAGCCATCTCAAAAGATCCTTGGGTCGTCGAAGGCGCCGCTGGCCAGCAGGTACACGTAGAAGTCGCAGGCGGCGACGCTGATCAGCGAGGCCCACGCGAGCTGCATGTGAAGGGAGTTGAGGCGGCTGATCCAGCCCCACAGGCGGTAGCGCACCGGGTGCTTGGAGAAGTGCTTGAGGCGGCCGCCCATGATGTGCCGGCAGGAGTGGCAGGACAGTGTGTAGGCCCAGATCAGCCCGATGTTGACGAGGAACAGGAGCGTCCCGAGGCCCATGTGGCCCCACTCGTACTGCTCGTCGCGGAAGGTCAGCACGGTGTCGTAGGTCAGGATGCCCGCGACCGGCACCGCCGCGTAGAAGAAGTAGCGGTGCATGTTCTGGAAGACCAGCGGGAAGCGGGTCTCACCGCTGTACGAGGCGTGCGGCTCGGCGACGGCGCAGGCGGGCGGCGAGGCCCAGAAGCCCCGGTAGTAGGCCTTGCGGTAGTAGTAGCAGGTCAGCCGGAAGCCGAGCGGGAAGATCAGGATCAGCAGGGCGGGGGACAGGCCCCACCAGCTGCCGAAGAGGTCCAGGTTCGGGCCGCCGCGCATCTCCTGGCAGTTCTCCGCGAGACACGGGGAGTAGAAGGGCGAGACGTACGGCGCCGCGTAGTAGTCGGCGTTGGCGAAGGCCCGCCAGGTCGAGTAGACGATGAAGGCGAGCAGCCCGGCCGCGGTGCCGGCGGGGCTGAGCCACCACCGGTCGGTCCGCAGGTGCCGGGCTGCGATCGCGGCCCGCGAGGCGCCGTGGACGCCGCCGGGCCGCTGTGATGGTGGTTGGGTGCCTGTGGCCAAGGGGGACTCCGGGTGGAGTGATGAGGGGTGGCCCAGGAGACCCGGCCGCCGTCGCTGCGGGTGGCCGGGTCCGGTGGGGTGTGCGCGGAGCGTAGGTCAGGGAGCGCGGCGGTCGCGGGCGCCGAGACCCTCGTCGTCGGAGTCCGTCCACAGCGAGCTGTCGTACGGGGTGTCCGGGACGATGACCATTCCGCCCTCGCCCGAAGGCCTGGGGGCGGCCGGTGCCTGCCGGGCGACGTCCTTCTCGAGCCGCTCGACCGAGCGGACCAGCTCGTTCAGGTTGCGCCGTACGGCGGTCAAATCGTCTTGCAGGGACATGACTTGCCCTCACTTCCGCTGGGTGCGGTGGCAACGCTCATGTGCGCCTGCGAGTGTCGCGCCTCCCGTCCCCCCTTGTGAAGGGACGTGCAGCTATTGCGGGCGCGCAGGCGCGAACTGTGCGCCCCTCCCTGACCCCATTTTCATCCCTCTTACGGGGGAACGCTCGTCCGGAAGGCAAGCCGGATTGGTCCGCACGGGTGGGGTTCGCGGCGTGGCGAGGGTCCCCTGCGGCGGGTATGGCGGGGTGTCGATTTCAGTGGGTTTCGGCACCCAGTGTGATCAGCTCCATATACCGCCGAACGTGATCAAGGCCCCCTCCTTCTCACGGCTCTCCCCCCTCACGCCCCGCCCCGGAGGTACCACCCATGTCCCAGAGAAGGCGCAGGTCCTTGGCGCTCCTGACCTCGGGAGTTCTTGCACTGCCGCTGCTCGCGGGCTGCGGCGCGGGTGACGACGAGGGCGGCCCGGCAGCGGCCGGGCAGGACATCGCGACGACCGCCCGCGACAAGGTCGCCGACGGCGGGGTGCTGCGCTGGGCCGTGGACGCCCTGCCCGGCACCCTCAACACCTTCCAGGCCGACGCGGACGCCACCACCAACCGGATCGCCGGAGCGGTGCTGCCCCAGCTCTTCGTGCTGGACGGCAAGGGACGCCCGGTGGCCAATCCCGACTACCTGGAGAAGGCCGAGGTAGTCGAGCGGGAGCCCAAGCAGGTCGTCCTGTACAAGCTGAACCAGCAGGCCGTCTGGAGCGACGGCCGCGAGGTCGGCGCCGCCGACTTCGTCGCCCAGTGGCGGGCCCTGAACGGCAAGGACTCCGCGTACTGGACGGCGCGCAACGCCGGCTACGACCGGATCGAGAAGATCGAGCGCGGCAAGACGGACCTGGAGGTCAAGGTCACCTTCGTCAAGCCGTACGCGGACTGGCGCTCCCTCTTCTCGCCCCTCTACCCCAAGCAGGTCACGGGCACCCCGGAAGCCTTCAACGAGGGCGCCCGGGGCACCCTCAAGGTGACCGCCGGCCCCTTCGCGCTGGGCGCCATCGACAAG
This sequence comes from Streptomyces sp. ICC4, assembly GCF_003287915.1. NCBI lineage: Bacteria > Bacillati > Actinomycetota > Actinomycetes > Kitasatosporales > Streptomycetaceae > Streptomyces > Streptomyces sp. ICC4. The sequence continues at coordinate 3,997,146 of NZ_CP030286.1, forward strand.
AAGACCGGCACGGCCGCCCTGACCCGCAACCCGCGCTGGTGGGGCCGCCCCGCCAAGCTCGACACCCTGGTGCTCACCGCCGTGCCCCGGGCGCAGCGGCCGGCCGCGCTGGCCGCCGGCAAGCTCGACATGGCCGAGATCGACCGCACCGGCGCCGACCGGATCGCCCTGGCCCGCCGGGAATCCGCGAAGTCGGGCGGGGCCCACGGGCCGGCCGCCTCGGTGACCGCCGCGCAGGCCACCCTGTCGTGGGCGCTGGCCTTCGGCGCGGACGAGGCCAAGGCGAAGGAGGCGCAGGAGAGCCGCCAGAAGCAGGCGGAGGCGGTCAAGCGCTACACCGATGAGCAGAGCGCCCTGCGCTCCTTCACCGTCCGCAAGTCCCTGGAGCCCGCCTACACCCAGCTCGCGATGAACGGGGCCACCGGCCCGCTCGCCGACGAGCGCGTGCGCCGCGCCGTGGCCCGGGCCCTGGACCGCCAGGCGCTCGCCGACATCGTCCTCAAGCCGCTGGGCCTGCCCGCGAAGCCGGTCGGCAGCCACCTGGCGCTGGCCGGGCAGCAGGCGTACGCCGACAACAGCGACGCCCTCGGCGGCCAGGACACCCAGGCCTCGCAGGCCCTGCTCGCGGACGCCGGCTGGCGCCGGGGCGGCAAGCTCACCGAGCCCGCCGGCGCCAAGGCGGGCCCGGAGGCCGCCCAGGAGACGGACGACGGCAAGACCCCGTCGGGCCCGGGCACCGGCAACGACGGCCTCTACATCGTCGGCCAGGACGACGAGCGCAACGGCGACGGCCGGGCCGACGACAAGCCGGCGGCCGCGGCCGGGGCGCGGGTGAAGGCCGACCACCCCGACCACCGCCCCGAGGGCCCCGAGGACCCGGCCGGCATCCCGCTGTCCGAAGGCGCGTACGGCCAGGACGGGGAGATCGTCGACGCCGACGCCTTCGCCGCCGGGACCCAGCCCTCCCCGGTGCTCGCCCCGGGCCCCTTCGCGGCCGGCCAGGAGCAGTTCCTGCGCGCCCAGGCCGACGCCGTGGACGACGCCAAGCGCAGCCCGGCCCTGGACGCCGAGGCCGTCGGCGAGGACGCCGACGGGACCAAGGCCAGCCCGGCCCCGGCCCCCGCCAAGCAGGCCGTGCGCAACTCCGGCAGCATGCTGGCCAAGGACGGCAAGGCCCTGAGCCTGCGCTTCGTCCTGCCGTCCGGTCCGGGCTCGGAGGCCCTGCGCACGGTCGGCGAGCGGATCGCCCAGATGCTCCACAAGGTCGGCGTGCAGACGGAGCTGACCAAGGTGGCCGACGAGAGCTTCTTCAAGGACCACATCGCCTCGGGCCAGTACGACCTGGCCCTCTACTCCTGGCCCGCGACCGCCTACCCCGCCACCGACGCCCGGCCGATCTTCGCCAAGCCGGAGCCGGCCGCCGACGGCTCGCTGCTGGTCGAGCAGAACTACACCCGGGTCGGCACCGACCACATCGACCAGCTCTTCGACCAGGCGGCCGGCGAGCTGGACGAGGAGCAGGCCCGCGACCTGATGCGCAAGGCGGACGCCCGGATCTGGGCCACGGCCGGCTCCATCCCCCTCTACCAGCGCCCCGAGCTGGTCGCCGTGAAGCCGGGCCTGGCCAACGCGGGCGCCTTCGGCCTCGGTGCCCCCCGCTACCAGGACATCGGCTGGAAGAAGCCGGCGGCGGCGAAGGGCAAGGACGAGAAGAAGAAGTGATGACGAAGAGGTGCATCACGGGTTGATCCGAAGTCCGCAAGCTCAGATGTGACTCAAGTCCCTTGCCCGCCGGATGACCGGCGGGCAAGGTCGTGCCGTACCCATTGACCAGGCCGTTGACCCGCGTGTTTTCAGGCATCACCCAGGGCCGAGGCCCCCCACCCAACCCTCGGCCCCGCTCAGTCGTCCGGCCTCTTGACAGACCCCCCGGCAGGCGGTTCCCGCCATCCGGCGTACGATGGGGTAAGGCCGTGGCAGGTTTTCCGCCCGGTCGAGGCTCGCGTGCCGGACCGTACGCGTCGCCATCCACGATCCCGGGAGAAGCGCCGAAGTGCCCACGCGCCACGACATCCGTAACGTCGCCATCGTCGCCCACGTCGACCATGGCAAGACGACCATCGTCGATGCCATGCTCAAGCAGGCCGGTGCCTTCGCCGCCCACCAGCACCTCGACGACCGCATGATGGACTCGAACGACCTGGAGCGTGAGAAGGGCATCACGATCCTCGCCAAGAACACGGCGGTGAAGTACCACCCCAAGGACGGCGGGGCGCCCATCACGATCAACATCATCGACACCCCCGGCCACGCCGACTTCGGTGGTGAGGTCGAGCGCGGTCTGTCGATGGTGGACGCCGTCGTCCTGCTGGTGGACGCCTCCGAGGGTCCCCTGCCCCAGACCCGCTTCGTCCTGCGCAAGGCCCTGCAGCAGAAGCTGCCGGTCATCCTCTGCATCAACAAGACGGACCGTCCGGACTCCCGGATCGACGAGGTCGTCAACGAGACGTACGACCTCTTCCTCGACCTGGACGCGGACGAGGAGCAGATCGAGTTCCCGATCGTCTACGCCTGCGGCCGTGACGGCGTCGCCTCGCTGACCAAGCCGGCGGACGGCACCGTCCCCCCGGACAGCGACAGCCTGGAGCCGTTCTTCTCCACCATCCTGGCCCACGTGCCGGCCCCGGTGTACGACGACGAGGCGCCCCTCCAGGCCCACGTCACCAACCTGGACGCCGACAACTTCCTCGGCCGCATCGCGCTCGTCCGCGTCGAGCAGGGCGAGCTCCGCAAGGGCCAGACCGTCGCGTGGATCAAGCGTGACGGCACGATCTCCAACGTCCGCATCACCGAGCTGATGATGACCGAGGCGCTCACCCGCAAGCCGGCCGAGGTGGCGGGCCCGGGTGACATCTGCGCGGTCGCCGGTTTCCCCGACATCATGATCGGCGAGACCCTGGCCGACCCGGAGAACCCGATCGCGCTCCCGCTGATCTCGGTCGACGAGCCGGCGATCTCGATGACCATCGGTACGAACACCTCCCCGATGGTCGGCCGCGGCGGCAGCGGCAAGGGCGCGGACGCCAAGTCCGCGGTCAAGGACCGCAAGGTCACCGCCCGCCAGGTCAAGGACCGTCTGGACCGCGAGCTGGTCGGCAACGTCTCGCTCCGCGTCCTCGAGACCGAGCGTCCCGACGCCTGGGAGGTCCAGGGCCGTGGTGAGCTCGCGCTCGCCATCCTGGTCGAGCAGATGCGCCGCGAGGGCTTCGAGCTGACGATCGGCAAGCCGCAGGTCGTCACGCAGGAGATCAACGGCAAGGTGCACGAGCCGGTCGAGCGCATGACGGTCGACGTCCCCGAGGAGCACATGGGCGCGGTCACGCAGCTCATGGGCGTCCGCAAGGGCCGCATGGACAACATGTCGAACCACGGCTCCGGCTGGGTCCGCATGGAGTTCGTCGTCCCGTCGCGCGGCCTCATCGGCTTCCGTACCGAGTTCCTGACCGGTACGCGCGGTACGGGCATCGCCCACTCGATCCACGAGGGTCTGGAGCCGTGGTTCGGCCCGCTGGTGACCCGCAACAACGGTTCGCTGGTCGCCGACCGCTCGGGTTCGGTCACGCCGTTCGCGATGATCAACCTGCAGGAGCGCGGTGTCCTGTTCACCGAGCCCGGCACCGAGGTGTACGAGGGCATGATCATCGGCGAGAACTCGCGCGCCGACGACATGGACGTGAACATCACCAAGGAGAAGAAGCTCACCAACATGCGTGCGGCTTCCGCGGACAACACCGAGAACGTGGTGCCGCCGCGCAGGCTCTCCCTGGAGCAGTCCCTGGAGTTCTGCCGCGACGACGAGTGCGTCGAGGTGACCCCCGAGGCCGTCCGCATCCGCAAGGTCGTCCTGGACCAGAAGGACCGCTCGCGCACCGCGTCGCGCGCCAAGTCCGGCAAGTAGTCGCGTAGGACCTAGGTCACACTTGGGTCCTGCCCGCTGCGGGCTTTTGTGAACAGCCCCTCCCGTCACGGTGAACGTGACGGGAGGGGCTGTTCGCTTTTGTCAAGCGGATTGTTTCGATCCGGTGTCCGCGGTGTCCGCATACCGACCGTGACACTCCGGAAGAAGTGCTAACAGTCCGTTTCGTTCATGTCTGTCTCCTATCCGTTTGTCCGGATTTCGGGTTTTAGCCGTAGTGCGATGTTGTGAAAACGAGACCACTTAAGTGTGGTTTACGGTCAGGGCGTCCCCGAGGATGGCTCCATTGAGCTCGGGTCAATGGGTCACACGCTGTGGGGAGCGTCGACTCACGAGCACACTCGGGACACCGGGTCCTTATCGCCGTCAGGGGTGTCGGCGAAACGCACTCGGGTCCTTCACATCAGACAGTGGACTCATGAGGAGGAAACCCATGCGCGGTGCCAAGAGCGCCAAGTGGGTAGCGGGCGCGATTGTCGTCGCCCTGGCAGCGACTGCCTGTGGTGGTGGCGCCGATAAGGGTGACAACGCCGGCAAGGGTGACGTTGATCCGAACGGCATCTACTCGGTCGAGGTGGGCGAGCCGGAGAAGCTCCTGCACCCGGCCGACACGATGGAGTCCAACGGCTCGATCGTCATGTCGGGTCTGTTCTCGCAGCTCGTCGACTACGACGCCGACGGCAAGCTCGTCATGGTGAACGCCGAGTCGGTCGAGTCCAAGGACAGCAAGCTCTGGACCGTCAAGCTCAAGCCGGGCTGGACGTTCCACGACGGCACCAAGGTGACCGCCGAGTCCTACGTCAAGGCGTGGAACTGGGCCGCGAACATCAACAACAAGCAGGGCAACGCGTCCTGGTACGCGGACATCAAGGGCTTCGAGGCCCTGCACCCCGAGGCCGAGGGCGCCAAGCCCACCGCCGAGGCGCTCGAGGGCCTGAAGGTCGTCGACGAGAACACCTTCACCATCGAGCTCGCCAACGCGGTCCCGTACTTCGGGTACAAGCTCGGCTACGAGGTCTTCTCCCCGCTGCCCGAGTCCTTCTACAAGGACCCCGCGGCCGCCGGTGAGAAGCCGGTCGGCAACGGCCCGTACAAGTTCAAGTCGTGGGAGCACAAGAAGCAGATCGAGCTCACGCGCTTCGACGACTACAAGGGCGCGGACAAGGCGAAGAACGGTGGCGTGATTCTCAAGAACTACTCCACCCTCGAGACCGCCTACGAGGACCTGAAGTCCGGCAACGTCGACGTGCTGCGCCAGATCGGCCCGAAGGACCTCCCGGTCTACCGTGGCGACCTCGGTGACCGCGCGGTGGACCAGCCGTACTCGGCGATCCAGACGCTGGCCGTCGCGTTCTACGCCGACCAGTGGAAGACCCCGAAGCCGGTCAACCCGAAGGTCATCCAGGGCCTGTCGATGGCGATCGACCGCGCCACCATCACCAAGACCGTGCTCCAGGGCACCCGTGACCCCGCCACGGGCTGGGTCGCCAAGGGCGTCCTCGGCTACACGGCCGACGGTTCCGGTGACGTCGCCAAGTTCGACCCGGCGAAGGCCAAGGCCCTCATCGCCGAGGGCGGCGGCGTCCCGAACAACGAGATCACCATCCAGTTCAACTCGGACGGCGGTCACAAGGAGTGGGTCGAGGCTGTCTGCGGCAGCATCACCTCGGCCACGGGCGTCAAGTGCACCGGTGACGCCAAGCCGGACTTCCAGGCCGACCTCCAGGCCCGCAAGTCCAAGCAGGTCAAGTCGTTCTACCGCTCCGGCTGGGTGCTCGACTACCCGGTGAACGCCAACTTCATCAGCGACCTGTTCCGTACGGGCGCCGGTGGCAACCAGGGTGGCTTCACCAGCCCTGAGCTCGACGCGAAGATCGCCGCGGCCGACACGGCCCCGAGCCTCGACGAGTCCGTGAAGGCCTACCAGGCCATCGAGAAGGACCTCGTCAACTACATGCCGTCGATCCCGCTCTGGTACTACAAGGTCAACGCGGGCTTCTCCGAGAAGGTCCAGAACGTGAAGTACGCCCAGGACGGCGACCCGATCCTCGACCTGGTCGAGGTCAAGAAGTAAGTCCTACCGCGTAATTCCTTTCGACGGATGTGGGCCGGCGGGGAGCCGGCCCACATCCGGGCCTATACGCAGAGCGCCACCCGGGGGGCCCTTTCGCGACGCAGTGACGATTCCGTCACGCGCGTGCGTGGCGAAAGGGCCCGTCCGGCTGCGCCTGCCGCATCTTCTACGGAGGCATGATGGGGCGCTATGTCGCACGACGACTGCTCCAGATGATCCCGGTCTTCTTCGGGACGACCCTGCTCATCTTCTTGATGGTGTACAGCCTGCCCGGCGATCCCGTGGCCGGACTCTTCGGGGACAAGGGCACTGACCCCGCCACGCTGGCGGCGCTCCGCCACCAGCACGGGCTGGATCTGCCGTGGTGGCACCAGTACTACAACTACATCACCGGCATCCTGTTCCACTTCGACTTCGGGTCCCAGATCCGCAGCGGACGCGACATCATCGATGTCATCGGCAGCGCCTTCCCGGTCACGCTCCGGCTGGCCCTCTTCGCGTTCGTCATCGAGATCGTCTTGGGACTCACGCTCGGGATCGTCGCCGGCCTCAAGGCCGGCAAGCTGGTCGACAACCTGATCCTGATCCTGACCCTGCTGATCATCTCGATGCCGGTCTTCGTGCTCGGCTTCATCGTCAAGTCGGTGTTCGCCTTCCAGCTCGGCTGGATCGACCCGAACGTCAGCACCAAGGAAACCTGGGGCGAGCTGATCGCACCGGCCGTCGTGTTGGGCTCCCTGTCGCTGGCCTACGTGGCCCGCCTGACCCGCACCTCGATGGCCGAGAACCTGCGCGCCGACTACGTCCGCACCGCCGTGGCCAAGGGCCTGCCCAAGCGCCGCGTCATCGGTGTGCACCTGATGCGCAACTCGATGATCCCCGTCGTGACCTTCCTGGGCACCGACATCGGCGCCCTCATGGGCGGAGCCGTCATCACCGAAGGCATCTTCAACGTCAAGGGTGTCGGCGGTCTGATCTACGAATCGGTGATCCGCCGCGAAGGCCTGACCGTGGTCGGTGTCGTCACGGTCCTGGTCGTCGTCTACCTGATAGCCAGCCTGCTCGTCGACCTCCTCTACGCGGTCATGGACCCGAGGATCCGGTATGCCTGATCTGACCCAGACCGAAACCGTCACGGCCGAGACCCCGTCGGCGCCCGGTGCGCCGGTCGCCCCGGCCAAGGCCGAGAAGGCACGCAGCCTCTGGGGCGACGCGTGGGCCGACCTGCGCCGCAACCCGTACTTCGTCGTCTCCGCGGCGCTGATCCTCGTCCTCCTGGTGATCGCCGCCTTCCCGAGCTGGTTCACCAGCGTCGACCCCACCAAGGGCGACCTGGTCAACCACTTCCTGGGCAAGCCGGAGCTCGCCAAGATCGGGTCGCCCGACTGGCTCGGCTGGGACGGCCAGGGGCGCAGCGTCTACGCGCGCCTCATCTACGGCACCCGCGCCTCGATCATCGTCGCCGTCTGCGTGACGGCGATCGTCACCGTCATCGGCGGCATCACGGGCATGATCGCCGGCTACTTCGGCGGCCTCACGGACACGCTCATCTCGGGGATCACCAACATCTTCTTCGGCATCCCCTTCCTGCTCGGCGCGATGGTCGTCCTCCAGGCCTTCACCGAGCGCACGGTGTGGACGGTCGTCTTCGCCCTGGCGTTCCTCGGCTGGACGCAGATCAACCGCGTCATGCGCGGCGCGGTCATCACCGTGAAGCAGGCCGACTACGTGCACGCCGCGAAGGCACTGGGCGCGAGCACCACCCGGATCCTGTTCCGGCACATCCTGCCGAACGCCATGGCCCCGGTGATCGTGGTCTCCACGATCGCGCTCGGCGGCTACATCGCGGCGGAGGCCACCCTGTCCTACCTGGGTCTGGGCCTCGCGTCCCCGACCATCTCGTGGGGCGTGGACATCTCGGCCGGTTCGCAGCAGATCCGAGTGGCCCAGCACATCCTGCTGTACCCCTCGATCATGCTCAGCGTCACCGTGCTCGCCTTCATCATGCTCGGCGAAGCGGTACGCAACGCCCTCGACCCGAAGCTGCGCTGAGGAGGGCGTAAGTGATCACCATGGACAACACCTCCAGCGTTCCCTCCCCGCGTGACGGGGACCCGCAGACGCCGCTCCTCGAAGTGCGCGACCTGCACGTCGAGTTCCACACCCGCGACGGTGTGGCCAAGGCAGTCAACGGCGTCAACTACAGCGTGAGCGCCGGCGAGACCCTCGCCGTCCTCGGCGAGTCCGGCTCCGGCAAGTCCGTGACGGCGCAGGCCATCATGGGCATCCTCGACATGCCCCCCGGCAAGATCCCGCAGGGCGAGATCCTCTTCCGCGGCCAGGACATGCTCAAGATGAGCTTCGAGGAGCGGCGCAAGCTGCGCGGCCAGAAGATCGCCATGATCTTCCAGGACGCGCTGTCCTCGCTGAACCCGGTCCTCACCGTCGGCTACCAGCTGGGCGAGATGTTCCGCGTCCACCGGGGGCTGTCGAAGAAGGAAGCCCGCCTCAAGGCCATCGAGCTGATGGACAAGGTCAAGATCCCGGCGGCGAAGGAGCGTGTGGACGACTACCCGCACCACTTCTCCGGCGGTATGCGCCAGCGCATCATGATCGCCATGGCGATCGCGCTGGAGCCGGACCTGATCATCGCGGACGAGCCGACCACGGCCCTCGACGTCACCGTCCAGGCCCAGGTCATGGACCTCCTCGCCGAGCTCCAGCGCGAGCTCAACATGGGTCTGATCCTGATCACCCACGACCTCGGCGTCGTCGCCGACGTCGCGGACAAGATCGCGGTCATGTACGCCGGCCGGATCGTCGAGACCGCTCCGGTCCACGAGATCTACAAGCGCCCGGCGCACCCGTACACCCGCGGCCTGCTCGACTCGATCCCGCGGCTGGACCAGAAGGGCCAGGAGCTCTTCGCGATCAAGGGCCTGCCGCCGAACCTGCTGCGCCTGCCCACCGGCTGCTCGTTCAACCCGCGCTGCATCGCCGCGCAGGACGTCTGCCGGACGGACATCCCCCTGCTCCAGCCCGTCAGTGAGCAGGACGGCACCGAGCTGGTCGGTCGCCACAGCGCGTGCCACTTCTGGAAGGAGCAGATCCATGGCTGAGCTCACCAAGAACGCCCCCGAGCGCGAGCCGATCCTCCAGGTGCGGGGCCTGGTCAAGCACTTCCCGCTGACCCAGGGCATCCTGTTCAAGAGGCAGGTCGGCGCGGTCAAGGCCGTCGACGGCATCTCCTTCGACCTGTACCGGGGCGAGACCCTCGGCATCGTCGGCGAGTCCGGCTGCGGCAAGTCCACCGTCGCCAAGCTGCTGATGAACCTGGAGCGCGCCACCGCCGGCGAGGTCTTCTACAAGGGCCAGGACATCACCAAGCTGTCCGGCCGCGCCCTGAAGGCCGTGCGCCGCAACATCCAGATGGTGTTCCAGGACCCGTACACCTCGCTGAACCCGCGCATGACGGTCGGCGACATCATCGGCGAGACCTACGACATCCACCCCGAGGTGGCCCCCAAGGGCGACCGGCGGCGGAAGGTCCAGGAGCTCCTGGACGTCGTGGGCCTCAACCCGGAGTACATCAACCGGTACCCGCACCAGTTCTCCGGCGGCCAGCGCCAGCGCATCGGCATCGCCCGCGGCCTCGCGCTCAACCCGGAGATCATCATCTGCGACGAGCCGGTCTCCGCGCTCGACGTGTCGGTGCAGGCCCAGGTCATCAACCTGATGGAGAAGCTGCAGGAGGAGTTCAACCTCTCCTACATCTTCATCGCGCACGACCTCTCGATCGTCCGGCACATCTCGGACCGCGTCGGCGTCATGTACCTCGGCAAGATGGCCGAGATCGGTACGGACGAGCAGATCTACGAGCACCCGACGCACCCGTACACGCAGGCACTGCTCTCCGCGGTGCCGGTGCCGGACCCGGAGGCCCGCGCGCACCGCGACCGGATCATCCTCACCGGTGACGTCCCGTCGCCCGCCAACCCGCCGTCGGGCTGCCGTTTCCGCACCCGCTGCTGGAAGGCCGAGGAGAAGTGCTCCGTGGAGGAGCCGCTGCTCGCGATCCCGGAGCGCTTCCAGGGCGTGAAGTCCCTGGCCGCGCACGAGTCGGCGTGCCACTTCGCGGAGGAGAAGGCCGTTCTGGCCGTCTGACCTCCCGCGGACGAAGCACCGAAGGCGCCCGGTACCGGATCACCCCGGTACCGGGCGCCTTCGCGTGCGCCGCGCGGGGAAAGCCGGTTGCGGGCCCGCCCCCGTCTCTCCGAGAGTGGTCCGATGAGCGACCTGCTGACCACGCGGCCCGCCGGGCCCTCGGACGCCGAGGCCATCTGCGGTCTCCTCAACGCCGTCGACCTGATCGAGATCGGCCGCCCGGAAACCGACCTCGCCGCCGTCGAGGCCGACCTGAACCACCCCGACGTCGACCTCGCGCGCGACTCCTGGCTCGCCTTCGAGGGCGGCCGGCTCGTCGCCTACGCCCTGGTGTGGGCGGACTCGGGCCCCGGCCGCGTCGACGCCGAGCACTACGCCCTGCCGGGCCACCGCGCGGCCGCCGTCCGGCTGCTGGAGCTGACGGAGGTCCGGGCCCGCGAGCTCGCCGCCGGCGCGCCCCGCGCCTCCCTGCGCATCCAGCTCAACGTCGAGTCCACCCTCGACGCCGACCTGCTGCCCGGCCGCGGCTACCGCACCGTGCGCCGCTACCAGGTGATGACCCGCGCCCTGGAGCCGGACCAGGCGCCGCCCGCCCCGCCCGGCGGGCTCACCCTGCGCTCCTGCGACGGGGACGAGGCGGAGCGGCGCCGCGCCCACACCCTGATCGAGGAGACCTTCGCCGAGCACTTCGGCCACGTGGACCGCCCGTACGAGCCCTGGCTGGACCACATCGACGGCCGCGGCCTCGACTGGTCGCTGGTGTGGATCGCGAGCCTGCCCGCGCTGGGCGACGTAGGGGTCCTGCTGACCCGCGACGACCGCACCAGCATGGGCTGGGTCAGTCACCTCGGCGTACGCCGGGAGGCGCGCGGCCGGGGCGTCGGCGGCCACCTGCTGCGCCACGGCTTCGCCGCCTACGCGGCGCGCGGCCGCTCCACGGTGGGCCTCGGCGTGGACACCGCCAACGAGACCGGAGCACTCGCGCTGTACGAGGCGCACGGCATGGCGCTGCACTACGCCGTGGTCACCTGGGAGCTGGCGCTGTGACCGGGGAGGCCCGCCGGGGCGGACCCGGCGCAACATTGCACTCGCAGGGGTGACAGGCGGGGGACGCGAGGGTGCAATCGGTCCAACCAGGAGTGTGCGGGACCCCACATAGGGTGACATTGGGCCCTAAGTGAGTCTTGGGATCCAGTAGGAGGCACTCCATGCGCGGAGCCACCCACGCCAAGTGGGCCGCTTGTGCGGTGGCCGTCGCCCTCGCGGCGACGGCCTGCGGCGGCGGAAGCGACAGCGGCGGAGGCGGCGAGACGGGCATCGTCAGCTCCTCGTGGGGTGACCCGCAGAACCCGCTGGAGCCCGCCAACACCAACGAGGTACAGGGCGGCAAGGTCCTCGACATGCTCTTCCGGGGTCTGAAGCGCTACGACCCGAAGACCGGCGAGGCCAACAACATGCTCGCCGAGAAGATCGAGACCACCGACAGCCAGAACTTCACGATCACGCTGAAGGACGGCTGGAAGTTCAGCAACGACGAGCCCGTCACCGCCCAGTCCTTCGTGGACGCCTGGAACTACGGCGCGGACGTCACCAAGAAGCAGAACAACTCGCCCTTCTTCTCCGACATCGTCGGCTACGCGGACGTGCACCCCGCGACGGGCGACCCCAAGTCCAAGACCATGTCCGGCCTGGTGGTCAAGGACCCCAAGACCTTCACGGTCGCCCTCAAGGAGAAGTTCTCCACCTGGCCCGAGACCCTCGGCTACCAGGCGTTCTCCCCGCTGCCCAAGGCCTTCTTCACCGACCACGAGGGCTGGCTGAAGAAGCCCGTCGGCAACGGCCCGTACACGGTGGACTCGTACACCAAGGGCACGGGCATGAAGCTGCGCAAGTGGGACGCCTACACGGGTGCGGACAAGGCGGTCAACGGCGGCGTGGACCTGAAGGTCTACACCGACAACAACACCGCCTACACCGACCTGATCTCGGGCAACCTCGACCTGGTCGACGACATCCCGGCGCAGCAGCTCAAGAACGTCGCGAACGACCTCGGCGACCGCTACATCAACCAGCCGGCCCTCATCATCCAGACCCTCACCTTCCCGCTGTACGACCCGCAGTGGAACAAGGAGGGCATGGAGAAGGTCCGCCGCGGCATCTCGATGGCGATCAACCGCGACGAGATCACCAAGCAGATCTTCAAGGAGACCCGCACCCCGGCCAAGGACTGGACCTCCCCGGCCCTCGGCGACAAGGGCGGCTTCTCCGCCACCGCCTGCGGCGAGGCCTGCTCCTTCAACCCGACCGAGGCCAAGAAGCTCATCCAGGAGGCCGGCGGACTGCCCGGCGGCAAGGTCACGCTGACGTCCAACGTGGACACCGGCTCGCACCGCGACTGGATGGACGCCGTCTGCAACAGCGTCAACAACGCGCTGGGCGAGGGCCCGGTCTGCACGGTCAACCCCATCGGCACCTTCGCCGACTTCAGGAACCAGCAGAGCAGCTTCAAGCTGACCGGCCCCTTCCGCTCCGGCTGGCAGGCCGACTACCCGCTGATCCAGAACTTCCTGGAGCCGCTCTACTACACCGGCGCCTCCTCGAACTACGGCAAGTTCAGCAACCCGGAGTTCGACAAGCTCATCGACGAGGCCAACCGGGAGAGCGACGCGGCCAAGGCGACGGCCAAGTTCCAGGAGTCGCAGAAGATCCTCGCCGCGCAGATGCCGTCGATCCCGCTCTGGTACCAGAACGGCAGCGCCGGCCACTCGGAGCGCATCTCGGACGTGGCGCTCAACCAGTTCAGCGTCCCCGTCTACGACCAGATCAAGGTCAGCTGACCCTTCTCGCGGATCGATCCTGGAGCAGTCCATGGGACGTTATGTGATCCGGCGACTGCTCCAGATGATCCCCGTGTTCATCGGCAGCACGTTCCTGATCTTCTTCATGGTGTACGCGCTCGGTGACCCGGTCGCCGCCCTCTTCGGAGACAAGGCCCCCGACCCGGCCACCGCCGCGCGCATCCGCAAGGACCTCTACCTCGACCAGCCCCTGTGGAAGCAGTACCTGCACTACATGGGCCAGATCTTCCAGGGCGACTTCGGCACCGCCTTCAACGGCCAGAAGGTCACCGAGCTGATGGCCGCGGCGTTCCCCGTGACCCTGCGCCTGACGATCGTCGCGATCGCCATCGAGATCGTCGTCGGCATCAGCCTCGGCGTGATCAGCGGCCTCAAGCGCGGCAAGTCCATCGACAGCGGCGTGCTCGTGCTCACCCTCGTCGTGATCTCCGTGCCGACCTTCGTGACCGGCTACCTGCTCCAGTTCCTCTTCGGCGTCAAATGGGGCTGGGTGCGGCCCACGGTCTCCCCGGACGCCCCCTTCAGCGAGCTGATCCTGCCCGGCATCGTCCTCGCACTGGTCTCCCTCGCCTACGTCACCCGGCTGACCCGCACGTCCATCGCCGAGAACGTCAAGGCCGACTACGTGCGCACCGCCGTGGCCAAGGGCCTGCCCCGGCGCCGCGTCATCACCCGCCACCTGCTGCGCAACTCGCTGATCCCCGTCGTCACCTTCATCGGCACCGACATCGGCGCCCTGATGGGCGGCGCCATCGTCACCGAGCGGATCTTCAACATCCACGGGGTCGGCTACCAGCTCTACCAGGGCATCCTGCGCAACAACTCCCCGACGGTCGTCGGCTTCGTGACCATCCTCGTCATCGTCTTCCTGCTGGCGAACCTGCTCGTCGACCTGCTCTACGCGGTCCTGGACCCGAGGATCCGTTATGCCTGAGCCCGATCCCGAGCGCGCCGCCTACGATCCGCTGCGACCCGGCGCCCACGAGTCCGTCGCCCCCACCGGCCAGGGCGGGGCCATGGATCTCGCCCTGGAGGAGGCCGAGAGCCTGGAGAAGGAGCTCGGCACGCCGGGCCCCGCGGGACCGCAGGAGAAGGCCCGGTCCCTGTGGTCCGACGCCTGGCACCAGCTGCGCCGCAACCCCGTCTTCATCGCCTCCTCGCTGCTGATCCTCTTCCTGGTGGTCATCTCGATCTGGCCCCAGCTCATCGCGAGCGGCGACCCGCTCCAGTGCGACCTGTCCACATCGCAGCAGGGCTCCTCCCCGGGCCACCCCTTCGGCTACGACACCCAGGGCTGCGACGTCTACACCCGTACCGTCTACGGGGCCCGCGCCTCCATCACCGTGGGCATCTGCGCCACCCTCGGCGCGGCCCTCCTCGGCTCCGCGCTCGGCGGGCTCGCCGGGTTCTTCGGCGGCTGGGGCGACTCCCTGCTCTCCCGGGTCGCCGACATCTTCTTCGGCATCCCCGTCGTCCTCGGCGGCCTGGTCTTCCTGTCCGTCGTCACCAGCACCACCGTCTGGCCGGTCGTCGGCTTCATCGTGCTGCTGGGCTGGCCCCAACTGGCCCGCATCGCCCGCGGCTCGGTCATCACCGCCAAGCAGAACGACTACGTCCAGGCCGCGCGGGCGCTCGGCGCCGGCAACGCCCGGATGCTGCTGCGGCACGTGGCGCCCAACGCGATCGCGCCCGTCATCGTCGTCGCCACCATCGCGCTCGGCACCTACATCGCCCTGGAAGCCACCCTGTCGTTCCTCGGCGTGGGCCTGCGCCCGCCGACCGTCTCCTGGGGCATCGACATCTCCAACGCCGCCTCCCAGATCCGCAACGCCCCGCACATGCTGCTCTACCCGGCGGGCGCGCTCAGCGTGACCGTGCTCGCGTTCATCATGCTCGGCGACGCGGTGCGCGACGCCCTCGACCCCAAGCTGCGCTGAGGAGCCCCGCACATGCTGCTCGAAGTGCGCGATCTGCACGTGGAATTCAAGACGCGCGACGGAGTCGCCAAGGCTGTCAACGGCGTCAACTACTCGGTGGACGAGGGCGAGACCCTCGCCGTGCTCGGCGAGTCCGGCTCGGGCAAATCGGTCACCGCGCAGGCCGTCATGGGCATCCTCGACATGCCGCCCGGCCGGATCACGGGCGGCGAGATCCTCTTCAAGGGCAAAGACCTGCTGAAGATGAAGGAGGAGGAGCGCAGGAAGATCCGCGGCGCCGAGATGGCCATGATCTTCCAGGACGCCCTGTCCTCCCTCAACCCCGTGCTCAGCGTGGGCGCGCAGCTCGGCGAGATGTACGAGGTCCACCGCGGGATGTCCCGCAAGGACTCCCGGGCCAAGGCCGTCGAGCTGATGGACCGGGTGAAGATCCCGGCCGCCAAGGAGCGGGTGGGGGACTACCCGCACCAGTTCTCCGGCGGCATGCGCCAGCGCATCATGATCGCCATGGCGATGGCGCTGGAACCCTCGCTCATCATCGCGGACGAGCCGACCACCGCCCTCGACGTCACCGTCCAGGCCCAGGTCATGGACCTCCTCGCGGAGCTCCAGCGCGAGCTCCACATGGGCCTGATCCTGATCACCCACGACCTCGGGGTCGTCGCCGACGTCGCGGACAAGATCGCGGTCATGTACGCCGGCCGGATCGTCGAGTCGGCCCCCGTCCACGAGATCTACGCCGCGCCGGCGCACCCGTACACCCGCGGCCTGCTCGACTCGATCCCGCGCCTGGACCAGAAGGGCCAGGAGCTCTACGCCATCAAGGGCCTGCCGCCCAACCTGCTCGCCATCCCGCCCGGCTGCGCCTTCAACCCGCGCTGCCCGATGGCCCGGGCCGTCTGCGCCGCCGAGGTCCCGCCGCTGGCCGAGGTCGCGCCGGACCGTGCCAGTGCGTGCTTCTTCTGGAAGGAGTGCCTCGGTGCCCGAGTCCACTGAATCCATCCTCGTGGTCGACGACCTGGTCAAGCACTACCCGCTGACCCAGGGGATCCTCTTCCGGAAGCAGGTCGGCGCGGTCAAGGCCGTCGACGGGGTCTCCTTCGACCTGCGGGCCGGCGAGACCCTCGGCATCGTGGGGGAGTCGGGCTGCGGCAAGTCCACCGTCGCCAAGCTGCTGGTCAACCTGGAACGCCCCACGGCGGGTGCGATCAGGTACAAGGGCGAGGACCTCGCCAAGCTGTCGGCCAAGGCCCTCAAGGCCGTCCGGCGCAACATCCAGATGGTGTTCCAGGACCCGTACACCTCGTTGAACCCGCGCATGACGGTCGGCGACATCATCGGCGAACCGTACGAGATCCACCCCGACGCGGCGCCCAAGGGCGACCGGCGCCGCAAGGTGCAGGAGCTCCTGGACGTCGTCGGCCTCAACCCGGAGTACATCAACCGGTACCCGCACCAGTTCTCCGGCGGTCAGCGCCAGCGCATCGGCATCGCCCGCGGCCTCGCGCTCAACCCGGAGATCATCGTTGCCGACGAGCCGGTCTCCGCACTCGACGTCTCCGTCCAGGCCCAGGTGATCAACCTCCTGGAACGCCTCCAGGACGAGTTCGGCCTCTCCTACGTGTTCATCGCGCACGACCTCTCGATCGTGCGGCACATCTCCGACCGGGTCGGCGTCATGTACCTCGGCCGGATCGTCGAGATCGGCACCGACAGCCAGATCTACGACCACCCGACCCACCCGTACACCCAGGCGCTGCTCTCCGCCGTCCCGGTGCCCGACCCGCTGGCCCGCGAGGGCCGCGAGCGCATCATCCTCTCCGGCGACGTCCCCTCCCCGGCCAACCCGCCCTCGGGCTGCCGCTTCCGCACCCGCTGCTGGAAGGCCGAGGAGCGCTGCGCGACGGAGGTCCCGCTGCTGGAGATCCCCGCCTTCCTCCCGGGCGGCCCGGCGGCCCACCCCTCGGCCTGCCACTTCGCCTCCGAGGAGCGCATGGTCCCGCCGTCGGACGACCCGCCGCCGGCGGCGGGCCGGTTGTCCAAGGAGTGAATCCGGAGCCCCCGCCACCGCTGATTTCCGGCCACAGCTGCACTCGGCACCACAACTCGGTTTACATGTAGGCAACTTGACCGTTTCTGCCCCGAGATATGGGCCGGGCAGCCTGGGCTGTGTGCGGCCGTGCGGGTGCCGACAGCCGGCCGGGGAGGCGTACAGACTCCCCGGCCGGCCTTCCTGTGACCCCGGGCATGCGCGGCGTGCGCCCCTCGTGCTGCCGGAATCGATCGATGCGCTGGCACGGATAGTTATGATCCGTAGCGGACGGTGGGTATGACTCTGCCGTGCACGGAGTCGCGAGTACGCGTACCGATGTCCGCTCGACGTGGAGGTGAAACGCCGTGGCCCTATCGATCTCGGCCGTGGTGCTGCTGGCGATCGTCGTCTTCCTGCTGGTCCGGAGGTCGGGCCTGAAGACGGGTCACGCGGTGGTCTGCGTGTTGCTCGGCTTCTACCTGGCGAGCTCGACCGTGGCCCCGACGCTCTCCCAGCTCACCTCCAACGTGGCCAGCATGATCAGCGGCCTCAAGCTCTGAGCGGACGCCCCGCGGCGTCCGCCGGGCGCCCGGGCGAGGCCTTGTGGGGCTCCGGGCGCCGCTCCTCGTACTCTTGCCCCCATGAACGGTCTTCCCGCCCGTCGGCTCCTGCTCGTGCACGCGCACCCGGACGACGAGTCGATCAACAACGGCGTCACCATGGCCAAGTACGCGGCCGAGGGCGCCCACGTCGCGTTGGTGACCTGCACGCTCGGCGAGGAGGGCGAGGTCATCCCGCCCGATCTCGCCCACCTGGCGGCCGACCGCGACGACACCCTCGGTGCCCACCGCGTCGGCGAGCTCGCCGAGGCCATGCGGGAACTGGGCGTCACCGACCACCGGTTCCTCGGCGGCCCCGGCCGCTTCCGGGACTCCGGGATGATGGGCGCCGAGCAGAACACCCGGCCCGGCGCCTTCTGGTCCGCGGACGTGGACGAGGCCGCCGGGTACCTCGTGGAGGTGATCCGCGAACTGCGCCCCCAGGTCCTCGTCACCTACGACCCGGACGGCGGCTACGGTCACCCCGACCACATCCAGGCCCACCGGGTCGCCACCCGTGCGGCCGAACTGGCCGCGGAGCCCGCCTACCGCCGCGACCTCGGCGAGCCGCACGCGGTCGAGAAGCTCTACTGGAACCGCGTACCGCGCTCCGTCGTCGAGGAGGGCTTCGCCCGGCTGCGCGAGGCCGGCAGCGAGGTGCCCTTCCCGGCGCCGGCCGCACCGGACGACGTGCCGGGGGTGGTGGCCGACGAGCGGATCACCGCCGAGATCGGCGGGGACGAGGCCGCCGAGCAGGCGTTCGTGGCCGCCAAGACCGCCGCGATGCGCGCCCACGCCACCCAGATCGCGGTGGACGGGCCCTTCTTCGCGCTCTCCAACGACCTGGCGCAGCCGCTGTTCACCCACGAGTACTACGAGTTGGCCGCGGGCCGGCCGGGCGTCCCGGCGGGCGAGCGCGAGCGCGACCTCTTCGCGGGGGTGCGGGCGTGAGCGGTACGTGGACACCGGGGCGGATCGCCGTCCTGCTCGGGCTGTTGGCGGCGGGCGTGCTGGCCGGCGCGGCCGGCTGGCTCGTGGTGGACCTGTGGTTCCCCGCCGGGCTGGTGCTGGCGCTCCTCGCCCTCTTCGGGCTGTTCCTCGGCGGCCGCCTCGCCCTGGGGACCGGGATCGGAGTGGGCGCGGGCGCGGTCGGCTGGTTCCTCGCCTACGTGATCCTCAGCGTCCCCCGGGCGGAAGGGGACTTCCTGCTCAGTTCATCCGGAATCGACATGTACGCCTACCTTTTGGGCGGGGTCGTGCTCGCTGTGATGTCCGCCACGATGAGCGTTCCCGGGGACCGGTCGGTTTCGGCCGCCAGGCCTGCCAAGTGACGTGCCGTCGGACGGCTTCGGCGGGCTTGACGAGCCGTTCGGCGCGGATCAGCCGGGTGGTCCGGGGGCGCTCGCGGGGGGCGTGAACGGAGCCAAGGGGAACCGTTCGCTCCCGGGGGCCGAGTGCGTGCGGGCGGCGGCCAGTATGGTGGACGGGCCGCCGAGCTGCCCGCGCACGGTATGACGGGCGGCGGAGCCAATCGGGAGAGCCTGCCTTGAGTCGTGAAACCGAGAGTTCGTCCTCCGGGCCCAACGGGCGCGGTGGGGCCGCCTACCCCTCGGGTACACCGCCGTACGGAACCGGCCAGTACCCGTCCACGGACGCTGCGGCGACCACCCCGGAGGAGAGTTCAGTGACCGTACCGCCCGCCAAGCCGTCCACGGCCGATTCCGACGGGCCGAAGACGGAGACCACCCTGACGACCCGGATCCGGATCAACATCCCCGGTTCGCGGCCGATTCCGCCCGTGGTCGTCCGCACGCCCATGCCCGAGGCCGAAGCCGAGCCGCAGTCCGCCCCGGCCGCCGCGCCGGCCCCCGAGCCCGAACCGGCCGCCCCCGGGCCCGAGGACACGGCGAGCAACTGGTTCGCGCCGCGCAAGAACGCGGGGCCCGGTCCCGCTCCGACGCGGCCGCAGGCAGCCCTGGAGGCCGGACCCGCCGGCGGGCCCGGCGCCCCGCGCCACGACACGCCCGCGCAGGGCTACGCCCAGGCTCCTGCGGGTCAGCGCCCGCCGGCCCCGGCTCCTGCGGCTCCGGCCGGCCCCGGCGCGCCGCGCCACGACATGCCCGCGCAGGGCTTCGCCCAGGCTCCGGCGGGTCAGCGCCCGCCCGCGCCCATGGACCCCGGCGGCCGCGGCCCCGGCGTCGGCACCGGCCCGGGCGCCGGCCCCGGCGCGGGCTACCCCGCGCCGCCGGCCGGATCCGGCGGCCCCCGTCCGGGCGCCCCCGTCGGCCCCGGCTACGGCCAGGGCCCCGGTCCCGGCTACGGCCAGGGCCCCGGTCCGGGCTACGGCCAGGGCCGGAGAGGCGGCGCAGGTCGAAGACCTGGTTCAGGTCGCGGCCCATCTTGCCCGTGAGTTCGGCGACGCGCGTGATGGTGGCTGCCAGGTGCGCGTTGGGCACCGCGACGGGAGCCGGGGAGCCGGGGGAGCCGGGAGCGGGCACCGTGTCCGCCAAGCCGTCGAAGTCCACCAACCCGCTGGCCTCTAGGACCGAGATGTGGTCCAGGACCGTGGCGTTGGCGTCCGTGGCGAGCTCTCGGACCATGGAGTTGCGGGTCTGCGCCCGCACTTGGGCGACGAGTGTGAACACCTTTCCGTGCGCCCGGCGCAGCAGCTGGATGAACAGCCGCTCGTACGTGGCTCCCCCGGCCCGGTCCAACTGGTCGAGCCAGGCCTGCTGCTGGGGGCTCGGCCGGTCGGGCAGCTCGACTCCGAGGGCCTGGCCCACCTCCAGGACCCGCCGGTCCAGTTCGGCGTGCCCCTCCACGAGGTGCTCCCCCGCCGTCCGCACGGACTGGCGGGTTCCCCGCTCCTGGGCCTGGCGGCCCGCGGGCAGCTCCCACAGCCCGGCGAGGCGGACCTTGCGGACGAAGTCGCGGTCCTGCGGGGTGAGCGGCCCGAAGCCGGTGCTCATGACCCCGGCTCCGTCGTCGTCCGCGGCCAGGGCGGGGGCCGGGGCGGCCGCCACGGCTCTCCCGCCGAAACTCCGCACCGGGATCAGCAGCGCGATCAGCGTGAGGGCGAGGGCGCCGATGACGATGCCCGTCCCCATCACGTGGCGCGAGGCGACCGACATTCCTGCGACGCTCGACCGGCGGATCGACAGCACTGTGCCTCCTTTGCTCCCGGCGCGGCCCGGGAGCGGCCGCGCGCCGCTCCACCGGACCCCCGGGTGCCAAGGGACGCTAATGCCCGACCGGACCCCCTTCCTGAAGCCCCATCACGACTGGACAAACATCCGGGCAACACCTCGGATGGCTGCTACGGTGCCGCACGCCCGACTGCCCGGTGACGGCTCCTCCCCTGGCTGACGGAGGGACAAAACCACCGGCGTGTCGGCCGATTGTCCGGAATTCCGGTCATTCGCGAGAACGAGGGCGACCCACACCACGGAGGGATTCGCCCGGGCCGCCGCGTGCCCCAGGGTGGAGCGACAACCGCCCTCCCGAAAGGAACGGCCCCCGTGCGCAAGAAACGACTGGCTTCCCTCGTGGCCGCCGCCGGGCTCCTCGCGAGCTCCGTGCCGCTGCTCGCGGCCGCCCAGGCCTCCGCCGCGCCCGCCGACGCCGAGTACCTGCGGCAAAAGCCCGCCTGGCACCGGTGCAGCGCCGACCAGCCCGCCTCGTACGAATGCGCCACCCTCAAGGTGCCGCTCGACTACCGGCGCCCCGAGGGCCGCACGATCGACCTCGCCATATCCCGGGTGCGCAGCACCAATCCGGCGAAGCGGCACGGGGTCCTGCTGATGAACCCGGGCGGGCCGGGCGGCAGCGGGCTCGACCTCCCGCTGAGCCTCGGGGAGGCGCTGCCGCGCGAGGTGGGCGAGCGGTACGACCTGATCGGCTTCGACCCGCGAGGGGTCGGCGCCAGCAGCCCGGTCAGCTGCGGACTGACCGACGCCGAGCAGAACTTCGACCGGGCGTACCGGCCCGAGACCTTCCCCTCCGACGTGGCGTGGGCCCGTACCGTCGCCGACAAGTGCCGGGAGAAGGCCGGCTCCGTGCTCCCGTACATCACCACCCGCAACACCGCGCGCGACATGGACACGATCCGCGCGGTGCTGGGCGAGCGGAAGATCTCCTACCTGGGGTACTCGTACGGGACCTACCTCGGCTCGGTGTACACGCAGTTGTTCCCGGACCGCACCGACCGGTTCGTGCTCGACAGCGGGGTCGACCCGGACTTGATCTGGCGCGACATGATCCGGGTGTGGGCGACGGAGGCCGAGCCGGCCTTCAAGCGGTGGACGCGGTGGGCGGCGGAGCGCGCGGACCAGTACCACCTCGGCGACAGCCCGGCAGCGGTGTCCAAGACCTTCTGGGACCTGGTGGCGCGCGCCGAGCGGGAGCCGATCGACTTCCAGGGGCAGAAGATCGGCGGCGACGACATCCGGGCGGCGCGCGCGCTGTTCTTCTACCCCGCGGAGGCCACACCGCTGGTGGCGGCGCTGAAGGAAGCCGCCGAGGGGAAGCCGGGCAGCGCGTCGGGCGCCCTCGGCCCGGACTTCGACATGAAGCGGGCGCTCTCCGGGAAGGCCGCGCCCGCCCGGCCGGCCGCCGGCAAGCCCGCCACGGCCGAGCCGGCCGCCGACAACGGCATCGCCGTCTTCTGGAGCGTGGTGTGCGGGGACACGGACTCCTGGCCGCGCGACCCCGAGCGCTACCGGCGCGACGCGGTCCGCGACAAGGCCGCGTACCCGCTCTACGGGGACTTCGCCTCGAACATCAAGCCGTGCGCCTTCTGGCAGCGGCCGCTCGAGCCGGCGACGCCGATGAAGAAGCGGGCCGCCGTGCTGACCGTGCAGAACGAGTGGGACTCACAGACCCCGCTGGTCAGCGGCCGGGGCCTGCACGAGGCGCTGAGGGGGTCGCGGATGGTGCTGGCGCTGGGCGGTGAGGGCCACGGTGTGTACCTGGCGGACCCCAACTCCTGCGCCACCGCGCCGGTCACCGCCTATCTGGTCACGGGCAAGCTGCCGGCCAAGGACGTGAACTGCCGGACGGTTCCCGGCACTTCACCCCTGCGGCCCGGACCCGACGCGGCGCCGCCGAAGCCGCTGCCGTTCCCGCCCTCGGGACCGAACCGGTTCTGATCCGGCTCTGATCCGGCTCTGATCCGGCTCTGATCCGGTTCCGAGCCGGTTCCGAACCGGACCTGCCTTCAGCTCGTGCGCGGGGACGCCTCCACCGCCGCCTTGATGCGGCGGCCGAAGCCGGGGGCGTCCTTGCGCGCCGCGCTCAGGGCCAGGCCGACCAGGAGTCTGCCGAACCCGTGGCCCGTGAGGGTGTTGAAGATGCGGACCCGGGTGCGGCCGCCGGGGAGCTCCTCCAGGTCGTAGCCGCCTTCCGCGGTGACCAGGTTCTTGCTCATCTCCGCCCACCGGATCTGCCGCGGCGCGTCGAGCACGGTGATGGCGAACTCGCGGCCCGTCTTCATCCCCGCGTCCTTCACGGTGCTGCGGAAGACCGTGCCGACGGCCGTCGGGCCGTCCGGTATCCGGGTGATCCGCTGGACTCGCGGACTGAACTCCGGGTCGTTGCGCCCGTCCGCGAGGTACGCGAAGACCTCTTCGGCGGGGCGGTCGATCTCGACGCTCGCCTCGAACTGTCCGGACATGACCGCTCCTCTGCGCTGTCGCGTCCCATGCTGCGCTGTCGTGTCCTATGCCCTGTCGCGCCGGGCGGAATCGTCCCCCGCCGTCAACGATCCCAGAGCCGCGCGCTGCGCGCGCGCCAGCAGCCCGGACAGCAGGACCTCCAGCGTCTCGCGCAGCGTGGCGCCGAAGTCGAGGCGCAGCACCGCGAGCGCGGGGTCGGCCTCGTAGGCGGCGAGCATGGCGGCCGAGGGATGGGCGTGGGCCCAGACGGCCCCGGTGACCATGACCGTCCCGGCGACGAAGCGGAAGGAGTCGGCCGTGCCCAGCTCCGGCAGGTGCGCGGCGACCCGCTCGGCCAGCGCGGTGGCGTTGGCGATGGCGGCCCGCTTGTACTGGGCGGCGACCTGCGGGGAGACGTTGCGCTCCAGGACGGCGGCCTGGGCGCTGATCAGGTCGCACAGGACGGGCCGTTCGACGAGCGCCCGCGCCAGGCACGCCGCGAGCCGGTCGGGCCGCTCGGCGGGCGGGGCGCTGTCGACGGCCTCGGCGAGCGCGCCGTCGAGGTGGGCGAGCAGTTCGCGGGTGGCGCCGTCGAGCAGTTCGAGCAGAACGTCCTCGCGGGACTCGAAGTAGCGCAGCACGTTGGACTTGGCCAGCCCGGCCCGCCTGGCGAGCTCGTTCAGGGTGACCTGAGCGACCGGCATTTCCGTGAGCATGGCGGCGGCGGCGTCGAGGATGGTCCGCCGGCGGGCGGCGCGCTGCTCCTCGCTGCGGGCGCGCTGGAAATTCGTGGGCGTGGTCACGACGACAGCTTACAGAGCGTAGAGACCCGCGGTCTGTTGTTATCAGACCGGCGGTCTGCTAGCTTCGGAGAGGGATGGCAGACCGCCGGTCTCTTATCGGGATCCGGGATCCACGAGCCTACGGATCCACCCGTCCGGCCCGTCGGCCCGTCCCCCACCCACTTCCGCCTTCGAGGAGCCCGCCATGTACGCCGTCCCCGACCAGTCCGGAAAGTTCGCCGTCGTGACCGGCTCCAACAGCGGTACGGGCAAGGAGGCCGCCCGCCGCCTCGCCGAGGCCGGAGCCCGCGTGGTGCTGGCCGTCCGTACGCCCGCCAAGGGCGACGGGGCCCGCGCCGAGATCCTGGCCCGCCACCCCGGCGCCCGGGTCGAGGTGCGCCGCGTCGACCTGGCCGACCTCGCCTCGGTCGAGGCCTTCGCCGACGGGATCCTCGCCGACGGCACCCCGCTCGACCTGCTCGTGAACAACGCCGGGGTGATGGCCCCGCCCACCCGGATGACCACGTCCGACGGCTTCGAGCTCCAGTTCGGCAGCAACTTCCTCGGCCCGCTCGCCCTGACCGTGCGGCTGCTGCCCGCCCTGCTCGCGGCCCCCGCCCCGCGCGTGGCCACGATGAGCAGCGGCACGGCGAACTTCGGCCGGATCGACTTCGCCGACCTGCAGTGGGAGCGGCGGCGCTACAGTCCCATGCGCTCGTACGCGCAGTCCAAACTGGCCGACCTGATGATGGCCCGGCACCTGGCCGTCCTCGCCGCCGAGCACGGCTGGCCGCTGCGCAGCACCGCCGCGCACCCCGGCTACACCAAGACCAACCTGCAGACCGCCGGAGCGAGCCTGCTCACCGGCCGGCCCTCGCTCGGGCACCGGATCGTCAGCGCGGTGGACCTCCTCCCGAAGCAGGAGGTCGGACCCGGCACGGAGCCGCTGCTCCACGCCGCCACCAGCCCGGACGCGGCGGCCGGCGGCTACTACGGCCCGGGCGGCCGGTTCGGGCTGGTCGGCCCCAGCGCCGAGGCCCGCATCACCCGCGGCGCCCTGGACCCCGCGGCCAATGCCCGGCTCTGGGCGCGGGCGGAGTCCCTCACCGGCGTCGGCCCGGCCACGGCCGTCGCGGCGGCACGCTGACGGAGACCGGCCCGGGCCCGCGGCCGCTCCTGAGACCGACACCGACACCGGCCCCGGCCCCTGCCCCTGCCCCTGACCCTGCCCCTGCCCCGATCGGGTCTCCCCTCACCCCAGCAGGGCGTACACCGTGGAGGCCTTCGCGGCCGGCTCCGAGGCGCCCTCGGGGGTCATGGTGATGTCGGCGAAGGCCATCCGCTTGCCGAGTTTGGTGATCCGCACGTCGACCAGCACGTCGGCGCCGACCACCGGCCGCTGGAAGCTGGTGGACTGCTGGACGGTGGTCATCGGGCCGTAGGCCCCGCGCGCGGCGGAGACCGCGATGACGGTGGCGGTGTCGGCGGCCGCCATCAGGGCCTGGCCGGACAGGCCGCCGCCGTCCCGGGCGAGGGCGTCCGACCAGGGCAGCCTGAGCACGGCGTGCCGCTCGCCCGTCTCTTGGACGGTGAGCCCGAGGGCGAGCACCCACGGGGCGAAGTTGTCGTTGAGGATCTTGTCCGCGTCTGCCGGTGTCAGCGTCACCGCCCGATTGTGGCGGCCCGACCCGGACCGCCACAACTCCACTGCCGGATCAGGGCAGTACGCACCCCGGCCGGACCCGGCCGCGTTTCGTCGGGCCGGCAACGGCGGGCCGCGCGGGTCAGAGGGTCGCGGCGAGTTCCGTGCCCTGCCGGATGGCCCGCTTGGCGTCGAGTTCGGCGGCCACGTCGGCGCCGCCGATCAGGTGCGCCTCGACCCCGGCCGCGCGCAGGGCCTCGTACAGGTCGCGGCGCGGTTCCTGGCCGGTGCACAGCACCACGGTGTCGGCGGGTACGAGGCGCTGCTCGCCGCCCACCGTGATGTGCAGGCCTTCGCCGTCGATGCGGTCGTACGCCGCACCCGCGACGGAGACGACCCCACGGTGCTTGAGCTCCGCGCGGTGGATCCAGCCGGTGGTGGTGCCGAGGCCCGCGCCGACCTTGGTGGTCTTGCGCTGGAGCAGGTGGACCTGGCGCGGCGGGGCCGGCCGCTCGGGGGCGGTGAGGCCGCCGGGGCCGGAGTACGAGGTGTCCACGCCCCAGTGGCGGAAGTAGACCTCGGGGTCCTGGGAGGCGCCCTCGCCGCTGTCGGTGAGGAACTCGGCGACGTCGAAGCCGATGCCGCCGGCACCGAGGACGGCGACGCGCTCGCCGACGGGGGCCCCGTCGCGCAGCACGTCGAGGTAGCTGAGGACGTTCGGGCTGTCGACGCCGTCGATCTCGGGCGTGCGGGGGGTGACGCCGGTGGCCACGACCACCTCGTCGTAGCCGCGCAGGGTCTCGACGTCGGCGCGGGTGTTCAGCTTGACCTCGACCTCATGCTCGGCGAGCTGGGTGCCGTAGTAGCGGATGGTCTCCGCGAACTCCTCCTTGCCCGGGATGCGGCGGGCGACGTCGAGCTGGCCGCCGATGTGGCCGGAGGCTTCGTAGAGGGTGACGGCGTGGCCGCGGCCGGCGGCGGAGACGGCGCAGGCGAGGCCGGCGGGGCCGGCTCCGACGATGGCGACGCGCTTCTTCAACTTGGTCGCGGACAGCGTCAGTTCGGTCTCGTGGCAGGCGCGCGGGTTGACCAGGCAGCTGGTGATCTTGCCGCTGAAGGTGTGGTCGAGGCAGGCCTGGTTGCAGCCGATGCAGGTGTTGATCGTCTCGGAGCGGCCGGCGGCGGCCTTGGCGACGAAATCGGCGTCGGCGAGGAAGGGCCGGGCCAGCGAGACCAGGTCGGCGCGGCCGTCGGCGAGCAACTCCTCCGCGATCTCCGGGGTGTTGATGCGGTTGCTGGTGACGAGGGGGACGGAGACCGCGCCCATCAGCCGCTTGGTGACCCAGGTGTAGGCGCCGCGCGGAACGGAGGTGGCGATGGTGGGGATGCGGGCCTCGTGCCAGCCGATGCCGGTGTTGATGATGGTGGCGCCGGCCGCCTCGATCTCCTTGGCGAGGCGCACGACCTCGTCGAGGGTGGAGCCGCCGGGGATCAGGTCGAGCATCGAGAGGCGGTAGACGAGGATGAAGTCCTCGCCGACCGCCGCACGGGTGCGCCGGACGATCTCCAGCGGGAAGCGCATGCGGTTCTCGTACGCGCCGCCCCAGCGGTCGGTGCGCTTGTTGGTGGCCGCGGCGATGAACTCGTTGACCAGGTACCCCTCGGAGCCCATGATCTCGACGCCGTCGTAGCCGGCCAGCTTGGCGAGGCGGGCGGCGCGGACGAAGTCCTCGACCGTGCGCTCGACCTCGGCGTCGGTGAGGGCGTTCGGGACGAAGGGGCTGATGGGGGCCTGGATGGCGCTGGGTGCCACCAGGTCCTTGTGGTAGGCGTAGCGGCCGAAGTGGAGGATCTGCATCGCGATCTTCCCGCCCGCTCCGTGCACCGCGTCGGTGACCACGCGGTGTTCGGCGGCCTCCTCCTCGGTGGTGAGGCGGGCGCCGCCCTCGAAGGGCCGGCCGGCGTCGTTCGGGGCTATGCCGCCGGTGACGATCAGCCCGGCTCCGCCGCGAGCGCGCTCGGCGTAGAAGGCGGCGAGGCGCTCGAAGCCCCGCTCGTGCTCTTCGAGGCCGGTGTGCATGGAGCCCATGATCACGCGGTTCGGCAGGGTGGTGAAGCCGAGGTCCAGGGGGCTCAGCAGGTGCGGGTACCGGCTCTGGGAACTCATGAGGGGGCGCCTCCTCGCGCGGGGGTGATGAACCTGTTCTAGCGAGCGGGCGCTTATTTTGCAACTAGGTGCAAAACCCGGACCCGGTTCCCCGCGCCCGCCCACCCCCCGTTCCCCGGCCCCCGCACCCCGGCCCGCCGGACCGTGTGGCGGAGCTCACGGCGGCCCCGGCACGACCCGGCGGGGGCGGCGGCCGTACCGGCCGTGCACGTACCGGCCGTGCACGTACCGGCCGTGCACGCACCAGCCGTGCGCGTACCGGCCTTGCACGTACTAGCCGCGCACGTGCAGACCGAAGCCCGTGCGGCCCGTGGGCTCCAGTCCCTCCTTCAGGTGCAGCGAGGGCATCTCGTAGTCACCGAAGTTCTGCCGCCGGAACGCGATCGGCTCGGTCGACTCCAGGGTGAGCAGGCGCTGCTCCCAGGCCTTCGCGACGTCCGCGTACTCCTCGGCGCCCATCCGGTCGGTGCCGTACAGCACGAACGGCGGCAGGGCCTCGATGCCCGGGTAGTAGAGGATGCCGTGGTGGATCGGGAACAGCAGGTCGTCGATGGGGCCGTTGATCCCGCGGGCGGCGTAGTGCGGCTCTGGGCCGCCGGCCGTCACCGACAGCAGGGCCCTCCTGCCCGCGAGGGTGCCTTCGCCGAAGCGCTCGCCGTACTTGGTGCCGCTGTGCTCGCCGACGCCGTACGCGAAGCGGTGGGTGAACACCCGGTCCACCCAGCCCTTGAGGATCGCGGGCATCGAGTACCACCACATCGGGAACTGGAAGATGACCGTGTCCGCCCACAGCAGCTTCTCCTGCTCGGCGAGGACGTCCGGGGTGAGCGTCCCGGCACCCAAGGCCCGGCCCGAGTCCAGGGCCACCTTCAGCGGGCTCGAGGCGGCGGGGCCGTAGTCCTCCGCGTCCACGACCGCCTTCCAGTTCATCGCGTACAGGTCGCTCACCCGAACCTCGTGCCCGGCGGCCTCCAAGGTGGACACCGCGAGGTCCTTCAGCGAGCCGTTGAGCGACTTCGGCTCGGGGTGGGCGTAGACGATGAGCGTCTTCATGGGAACTCCTCCGGATCGGATGCCTTCGATCCTGGCCGCCGCGGCGCCCGGCATTCAGGGGCGGCTCTTCCACCGGTCCGGACTTCCTGGTATTGGCAGGGCCACCTTCGCGGCCGCCTCCGCGGGCACCGGCGTGGCCATACTGGGGACATGGACGATCTTGCGGGCTTCCTCCGGACCCGGCGCTCCCGGGTCGACCCGGCGGCCGTCGGCATCCCCGCCGACAGCCGCCGCCGAGTCGAAGGGCTGCGCCGCGAGGAGGTCGCGCACCTGTCCGGGGTCAGCGTCGACTACTACGTACGCCTGGAGCAGGGCCGCGCGACCCAGCCCTCCGAGCAGGTCCTCGACGCGCTCGCCCGCGTCCTCGGCCTCGACGACACCGAGCGCGGGCACCTCGGCCGGCTCGCCCGGCAGCGCCGCCGCCCCGCGAAGGCGCCGGGCGGGAGGGTCCGGCCGGAGGTGCTGCGCGTCCTCGGCCTGGTCACCGGCGCCCCCGCGATGATCATGGACCACCGGCTGGACGTGCTCGCCGGGAACCGCCTCGCCGGACTCCTCTTCGGCCGGCCCCTGCCGGGCCTGAACACCGCCCGTCACGTCTTCCTCGAGGAGGCCGAGCGCGGCCTCTACGCGGACTGGGAGAAGTGCACCCTCGACCTGGTCGGGCACCTGCGCCTGGCCTCCGGCAAGTACCCCGAAGACGCCGGGCTCGCCTCGCTCATCGGCGAGCTGGCCATGGGCAGCGAGCGCTTCCGCCGCCTCTGGGCCCGCGCGGACGTGCGCGCCCGCGCCCACGGGCGCAAGGCGTACCGCCACCCGCTGGTCGGGCCCCTGGAACTGCACCAGGAGAACTTCGCCCTGCCGGACGCGTCCGGCATGGAGCTGGTGGTGCTGTCCGCGGCCCCCGGCAGCCCCGCCGAAGACGGACTGCGCCTGCTCGCGGACCTGGGCGCGGACAGCGGGGACACACACCCCCCGGCGACCGCCCCGGCCCGCGGCGGCTCACGGATTTAGACGGCGACGGCCTCCACGATGGAGGGGAGGGCGGGCGTGGGGAGGACCCGGTCCACCCGGAAGCCCGCGCGGGCCAGCAGGTCGTCGAACTCCCGCGCGGTGCGCTCACGGCCCCTGAGGACCATCAGCATGACGATGTCCAGCTCCACCCCGGGGTGCGGGGCGCTGGCTTCCGGCAGGACCGTGTCGACCACGAGGAGCCGGGTGCCGGCGGACGCCGCCCGGCGGACCGAGCCGAGGATGCGCAGCGCGTCCTCGTCGTTCCAGTCGTGCAGGATGTGCTTGAGGACGTAGAAGTCGCCCCCTGCCGGCACCCCGGCGAAGAAGTCGCCGCCCTCGGTCTCCCAGCGGTTCGCCAACCCCGGTGAATCCAGAACGTGTTCGGCCACCGTGGCCGGCTGATCGAAGAGCACCCCGGTCAGCGTGGGATTGCGGGCCAGGAAGGCCCGCAGCAGGCCCCCGCGGCCGCCGGCCACGTCGACCACCCGCGAGTCGGCCGGAAAGTCGTAGCCCTGCGCGACGAGTTCGTCGACCGGACCGGAGAACGTGGCCATTCCGGTGTCGAAGGTGGCCCGGTCCTCCGGGGACTTGCCGAGGTACTCGAAGAAGGTGGCCCCGTACGCTTCGGTGAAGCCGGGCCGCCCGGTGACCAGGGTGTCCTCCAGGCCGTCGGCCGAGCGGCGGAACATCGGGTCGGTGATCATCAGCACCGAGGAGTGCTGTGAGCCCGGCAGGTCGGTGCGCAGCCCCTGCCCGTCCTCCGTGAGCCGGAACCCGCCCCGCTCGTCCTCCCGGAACAGCCCGCGGATCGCGAGCAGGCGCAGCACCCGGTGGAGCGAGGGCCCGTGGGTGCCGGTGCGGGCGGCGAGCTCTTCGGCCGTGCGGGGGCCTTCGGCGAGGTGGTCGGCGATCCGGTGTACGGCCACGGCGCGCAGCGCGGCGGAGTGGATGTAGCCGTACATGACGTCGTGCAGCGGGGGCGGTTCGAAGAGCTCGGTCGTCGGTCGGATCGGCTCGCCGGTGGGACTGGGCACGGCTGCACTCCTCGGGTCAGGGGGCACGTGCCGTCCATGCTTCCCCGCCCGACGGCCCCGCCGGGGCCGCTTCCTCCCGACTCCGCACTGTCAAGGGCGAATTCGGGGCAGCCCCGGCCCGGGGCCCGGCCCGACGCCCGGACCGGCGCCTTGCCCCCGGTATCGTCCGCCGGGTGATGCGTGAAACCGAGCTCGCCCTGCGCTGGCTCGCCGAGGACGGGCTGACCCGGGACGGCGACGGCGCGTGGTGGTACGTCGATGCCCCGGGCGAACCGGCCGAGGCCACCAGCACGGCCGACATCGCCGAGACGTGGGGGTTCCTGGTCTTCGAGGACGAGCGGCTCGGACCCGCCGACCGGGTCCGGGTGGCGCTCGGCCTGATGGACCTGGTCGGCAGCCACGTCCTGGTGCACCGACCGATCCACCGGGCACACCTCGGACCGGCCGGGCCGCTGCCGGTCGAGGTCCTCTGGGAGGGTTTCCGGCGGCGGCTGGAGGCCGGGCCGGAACCCGAGGCGGTCACCGACGCGCTGTGGCTGGACTGGTTCGAGCACGGCCAGAGCGCCGACGCCGCCTTCACCGCGGTGCTCGGGCAGGACGCGCACCGGATCCGGGCCGACGCCCCCGAGGGCCTGCTGCTGCGGGCCCGGCGGGTGCTGGCGTGTTCCGGGCCGGTCCCCTGGGCGACGAAGGAGCCCGCCTACCGGGCCGCCGCACAGGTGCCGGAGCTGCGTCCGGCCGTGTTCCGCGCCGTGCTGGGCAGCTACCACGACCTCTACGGCAACCTCGAACCGGCCGCCGCACTCGCCCTCCTGGACTCCTTGCGCCTGCCGCCCGCCACCGCGCACCTGGCCGCGCTGCGCACCGTACTCGCGGCCGGCCACGTGAACCACCGCCACGCCCCGGACGCATGGCGGAAGGCGGCGGACGCCCCGCCCCGGTGACCGGACCGGGCCGGCGCGGCGCCGGCGCGGCGCCGCGCGGCTCAGCCGGCCGGCTGCAGGGCAGGCTGCAGGGCCGACAGGCGGCGTACGAAGAGCACGGCCAGTCCCGCCGCCGCGGCGTAGACCAGGTCGGAGCCCGCGCCGAGCAGGGCCGCTTCGCGCAGTGCGCCCTGGGACGTGCCGCCGTCGGCGAACCAGCTCGCAGCGCCCGACGCGAGCATCGCCGCGCCGAGTCCGCCGGCCCAGGCGAAGACGGGCGCGGGTGAGGCCGCCGCGACCCGGCCGGGCAGCCGCGAGGCACTGGCCTTCCACGCCTTCGCGGCGATCAGGCAGGGCAGGACGGTCCAGCCCAGGACCGGGATGAACCAGACTCCGATCGCCCAGCCGGCGCCGCCCCGGAAGCTTCCCGGCGCGTACACGCCGGCGTTGACCCGGACCCGGTGGAACCAGACGATGAAGACCACCGCCGTCGGGATCGTGGCCAGCAGGACCAGGCTCATCGCCATCGAGAGCAGCGTCCGGGAATGCCCCAGCCCCATGACCTCCGCGAAGCTGTCCAGCGCCCGGTACCGGTAGACCCCGGCGGCCGCGGCCAGCAGCCGGGTCGCGGCGCACAGGCCGAGCAGTACGGTCAGGGCCGTCGCCAGTCCCCTCAGCGAGCGGAGCGGCGAGCGGGCCGGCGGCGCGCCGGGCGGAGACGGTCTTGCGGTACCGGTGGACATGACGAGGGACCCCCCACGGGTGCGTTGACATGCGGAAGCCCGCCAACATACGGCAGCCGCACGGAGGCCTCCCCGGCGGCCCCGCGCCGCGGGGCGCCCCGGCGGCCGGGGCGCCGCGCGGGGGTTTCAGGACCGGTGGAGGCGGAGTGTGACGATCTGGAACGGGCGCAGCGTCAGGGGGACGGTGCCGTCCGGGGTGAGCGGGCCGACGGCCGTCCCCTCCAGGGGCCGCTCCAGGAGGTCGCTCTCGACCGCCGCCGACAGGGGGAAGCCCGCCGTCAGGGTGGCCCGCGCCCGGCCGCCGCCGGATTCGTAGAGGCGGACCACGACGTCGCCGCCGCGGTCCTCGGCCAGCTTGACCGACTCGACCACGACCGCGTCGCCGTCCACCGCCACCAGCGGCGCGACCGGGCCCGCGCCCGTGACCGTCCGCTCCGGGAGGTTGAGCGCGTGGCCCTCGCGCACCGCGTCGGAGAGGGCCGCACCGGGGGCGAGCGAGTAGCGCAGGGTGTGCGCGCCCTGGTCGGTCTCCGGATCGGGATAGCGCGGCGCCCGCAGGAGGGAGAGGCGGATCGTCGTCGTCTGTCCGCCGTCGGGGCGCACGTCGCGGGTCACGTCGTGGCCGTACGTGGAGTCGTTGAGGACGGCGACGCCCCAGCCCGGCTCCTCCGCGTGGATCCAGCGGTGCGCGCAGATCTCGAACTTGGCCGCCTCCCAAGAGGTGTTGGTGTGGGTGGCCCGGTACACGTGCCCGAACTGGGTCTCCGAGGCGGTTCGTTCGGCCTTGACGTCCAGTGGGAAGGCCGCCTTGAGGAGCTTCTCCGTCTCGTGCCAGTCCACGTCCGTGACGATGTCCACCGTCTTGGCGCCCGCCCGCAGCGTGACCGACTGGACGACCGAGGAGGAGCCGAAGGAGCGGGCCGCGCGGACCGTGGCCGAGAACGGCCCGGTCTCCGCGAGCGCCAGGGCGTCCACGTCCACCAGGTCGGTGACCTTGTTGCGGTAGAACGCGTCGATGTCCCACGCGTCCCACATG
This sequence comes from Streptomyces sp. ICC4, assembly GCF_003287915.1. NCBI lineage: Bacteria > Bacillati > Actinomycetota > Actinomycetes > Kitasatosporales > Streptomycetaceae > Streptomyces > Streptomyces sp. ICC4. The sequence continues at coordinate 4,030,828 of NZ_CP030286.1, forward strand.
TTGGGGAAGTCGGGGTGGATCTGGAGCAGGTTCGCGGCGGCGCCCGGTGCGACCGACTCGCGTCCGGCCTCCAGGTCGTAGGCGGAGACGATCAGGCCGCGGCCGTCGATCTCCACGCGCAGGCGCCCGTTGGCGAGGACGTGGCCGCCGCCGCGGCGCTCCTCGACGGTGACGGGCTGCCCGGCGGCGGCCGGCCGCGACGCACCGCCGGCCGCGATGCCGCGCCGGGCGTGCGGGGAGCAGTTGAAGACGAGCTCTTCCTCGCCCTCGCCCGCCAGGGCGCGCTGCGCGGCCAGGGTGAGGGCGGTCAGCTCCTCCTCCACCTCCGCGTACGTCTCGCGCGCCTCGCGGTGCACCCAGGCGATGGAGGAGCCGGGGAGGATGTCGTGGAACTGGTGGAGCAGCACGGTCTTCCAGATCCGCTCCAGCTCCTCGTACGGGTACGCGTACCCGGGGAACGTCACCGCGGCCGTGGACGCCCACAGTTCGGCCTCGTGCAGCAGCGACTCGCTGCGCCGGTTGCCCTGCTTGGTCTTGGCCTGCGAGGTGTAGGTGCCCCGGTGCAGCTCGAGGTAGAGCTCGCCGGCCCAGACGGGCGCGTCCCCGTACTCGGCGTGCGCCTTCTCGAAGAACGCGTCGGGGCGCTCGATCTCCACGCGCGGGGAGCCTTCGAGATTCCGCTGCCGCTTGGCGCGGGCGAGCTGCTCGCGCGTGGGGCCGCCGCCGCCGTCGCCCCAGCCGAAGGGGACCAGTGAGCGTGAACCCCGGCCCTTCTCCTGGTAGTTGCGGGCGGCGTGCGCCATCTGGGCTCCGCCGAGGTCGGAGTTGTAGGTGTCGACGGGCGGGAAGTGCGTGAAGACGCGGGAGCCGTCGATGCCCTCCCACCAGAAGGTGTGGTGGGGGAACTTGTTGACCTGGGACCAGGAGATCTTCTGGGTCAGGAACCACTGGGAGCCGGAGAGCTTGACGATCTGCGGCATCGCGGCGGTGTAGCCGAAGGAGTCGGGCAGCCAGACGTTGTCGGTCTCGATGCCGAACTCGTCCATGAAGAACTTCTTGCCGTAGAGGAACTGTCGGGCCATGGCCTCGCCACCGACCATGTTGGTGTCGGACTCCACCCACATGCCGCCGACCGGCACGAACTGCCCGTCCGCGATCTTCTTCTTGACCCGTTCGAAGAGCTCGGGCCGGTGCGTCTTGATCCAGTCGAGCTGTTGGGCCTGCGACATGGCGAAGACGAACTCGGGGTGCTCGTCCATCAGGTTGACCATGTTGGACGCGGTCCGCGCGACCTTGCGCACCGTCTCGCGCAGCGGCCACAGCCAGGCCGAGTCGATGTGGGCGTGGCCGATCGCGCTGATCCGGTGGGCGGAGGCGTGGGCGGGGGCCGCCAGCGCGCCGGCGAGCCGGGCGCGGGCGGCGGGCGCCGTGCCGGGGACGTCGTCCAGGTCCACGGCGTCGAGGGCGGAGTCCAGGGCGCGCAGGATCTCGTAGCGCCGGGCGTCGCGCCCGTCGAGCTGTGTCATCAGGTCGTGGAGGACCTCCAGGTCCTGTACGAGCTCCCAGACCTCGGTCTCGAAGACGGCGAGGTCCATCCGGGCGAGCCGGTAGAGGGGCTGGTCTCCGCTGGTCCGGACGTCGCCCTCGTACGTCGCCGAGTGGTCGACCAGGACCGGGTTCGAGGCGCCCTCGACGTACCACTCGATCCGCTCGCCGCCGACCGCGGAGTCGGCGACGCGCACCCAGTCGTTGTACGGGTTGAGCGCTTTGACCTCCCCGCCGTCGGCCCGGTGGACCAGGCCCTCGCACTGGAAGCCGGGCATCATCCGGTCGAAGCCGAGGTCGAGGACGGCCTCGACGGTGCGCCCCGCCCAGCCGGCGGGGACGGTGCCCGTGACCTTGAACCAGGTGGTGCCCCAGGCCGGGCCCCACGCGTCACCGATGGCGCAGGGTCCGTACGCGGCCGCGAGGCCTTCGGCGACGGGGACGGGCTCGCCGGGGGCCTCCCAGCGTTCGATGGCCAGCGGGACCGAACGGGAGTGCACGGCGGGCTTGATGCGTTCCTTGAGGACGCGGCGCAGGCGGTGTTCGGTGATGCTGCGGTCGTCGTGCATGGCGGCTGCTCCAGGTGGAGAGTGAGCGGATCGTGCGGTCCGGCGGTCAGGCGGTCAGGGGCGAGAGGGGAGACGGAGAGGGAGGGAGAGGGCGCGGGTCACGTCTTGACGGCCCCGTCGCCCACGCCCTTGAAGAAGAAGCGCTGGAGGGCGAAGAAGAGGAGCATCATCGGGATCAGCGCGGCCATCGCGCCGGCGGCGATGATGCGCTGGTCGCTGACGGTGGTGGCGCCGGCCAGGGTCTTCAGGCCGAGTTGGAGGGTGTGGTTCTCGCTGTCGGTCAGCACCAGCAGCGGCCAGAGGAAGTCGTCCCACGCACCCATGAAGCTGGTGATGCAGACGACGGCCAGCGCCCCCTTGGCGGCCGGGAGGAAGACCCGGGTGAAGCGGGTCCACTCGCCGGCGCCGTCGAGGACCGCGGCCTCCTCCAGCTCCGCGGGTACGGCGAGGAAGGCCGATCGCATGATCATGATGTTGAGGACGGACACGGCGCCGGGCAGCCAGACGCCGATGAGGGTGTCGACCAGGCCCATCTCGCGGATCGTGAGGAACATCGAGATCATCACGGACTCGAAGGGGAACATCAGCGTCGCCACGAGCACGGTGAAGACGGCTCTGCGGCCCTTCCAGGCGGCGCGCGAGAGGGCGTAGCCGCCCATCGCCGCGAACAGCAGGTTCGAGGTGACGGCGAGCAGCGCCACGGTCAGGGTGTTGCCGACGTACTGGAGCAGCGGGAACGACTCCGCGACCCGGACGTAGTTGTCGAGGGTGGGCCGCGCGGGCAGCACCCCGTCGTACACGTTCTCCGTGCGGCCGCGGATCGAGGTCAGGAACTGCCAGACGATCGGCCCGAGCATGACCACGAGCATCAGGAGGAGCGTGGCGTACCGGCCCGCGAGGCCGATCCGGAAGGAGGGCGCCCTCACCTCTCGTCTCCCTTGGACAGGCGGCGGCCCAGCAGGCTGAAGACCAGCGTCAGGAGGAACAGCAGGATGGAGATGGCGGCCGCGTAACCGGTCTCGCCGGCGAAGCCGAGACCGACCTGGCGGATGAGGAAGGGCAGGGTACGGGCGCCGCCGCCGGGCCCGCCGCTCTCGCCGCCGAGGATGTAGATCTCGGTGAAGACGCGGAGCGCGGAGATGGCGGAGAGGGTGCCGACCAGCAGCATCATCGGCTTCACCTGGGGGACGGTGATGCTGAAGAAGCGGCGTACGGGTCCCGCGCCGTCGAGCGCCGCGGCCTCGTGGAGGGAGGCGGAGACGTTCCCGAGGGCCGCCAGGTAGAAGACCATGTAGTAGCCGAGGCCCTTCCACACGGTCACGATCATCGCGGAGACCAGCAGCATGGTGCTGTCGGTCAGGAACGGGATCGGCTCGGAGACGATGCTCAGCTTCCGGAACACCGTGTTGACCAGGCCGTCGCTGCGCAGCACCCACTGCCAGATGAGGCCGACGACCACGGCCGAGGCGATCACCGGGGTGTAGAACGCCGAGCGGAAGAAGCCGATCCCGGGGACCTCCCGCTGGACGAGGACGGCGAGGGCCAGCGGCAGGAACACCAGGCACGGGACGACGACCACGAGGTACAGCACGCTGTTGCCGGTGGCGACCCAGAAGTCGGGGTCGCCGAAGGCGCGGGCGTAGTTGTCGAAGCCGACGAACCCGCCGCCGCGCAGGATCTGCGCGTCGGTGAGCGAGAGGATCACGGTGTTGACGAACGGCCAGAGGCTGAACATCGTCACCATGACCAGGCCCGGGGCGAGGAAGAGGTACGGGGTCCACCACGTGCGGTGGCGGAGCCCGGTCTCGGCCTCCATGGCGCGCTTCGCCTTCTTGGCGTTCCTGCCGATCCCCGCGCTGTCCGCCCTCACCTCTGCCCCGTCCTGGCGAGCAGCTTGTTCGCCTCCTCCTGGGCCTTCCTCACGGCCGTCCTGGCGTCCTGCTCGCCCTTGATCGCCTTCTGCACCTCGCGCACGACCGCGTCGCCGACCTGGTTGGTCCACTGGACGGGGGTGTTGGCGTCGAGATCCGCGCCCTTCAGCTGTTCGGCGCCGACCGCGCGGGCCAGGGTCTCCGCGTCCTTGCCGTCGCCCTTGTCGGAGAAGTAGGCGTCGGCCAGGCCGGTGGCGTTCGACGGGTAGATGGTCGCCTTCTTGGAGAACTCCACCTGGTTGGGGCCGTTGGTGACCCACTTGGCGAACTCGGTCGCCGCGTCCAGGTGCTTGCCGTCCTTGCGGATGCCGAGCGACTGGGCGTAGATCCCGATGTGGCCGAGCGTCCCGGTGACGGCGTTGGCGACCTGCGTGTCGGCGTAGACCTGCGGGGCGTTCTGCTTGATGTCCCTGACGAAGCCCGGGGATCCGGGGCCGAAGGCGATCTTCCCGCCGCCGTACAGCTGGTTGACGTCGTCCGACTTGAGCAGCGACTCCTTGGGCATGGCGCCCTTGTCGTACAGGTCCTTCATCCGCTCGACCCACGCGACGGCCTTGTCGGTGTCGAAGGCGAACGCGTCCTGCTTGCCGTTCAGGATCGGAATGCCCATCTTCTGCCAGTCCCCGGGCAGTCGCCCCTTGGGGTCGGCCATGAAGGCGGAGTACCGCCCGCCGGACCCGGCCGCTATCCGCTCGGCGTAGTCGAAGAACTGCTCGACGGTGGTCGGCGGCTTCGCCGGGTCGAGGCCGGACTTCTCGAAGAGCCTCTTGTTGTACGTGAGGATCTCCGGGGTCACGTACCAGGGGTACGCGAACACCCCCTCCCCCTTTCCGGGCAGCTTGAACTGCTCCCAGGCGCCGGGCACGTACTCCCCGGCCGCCCCGGGGTCGAGCTTCGCCACGTCGGCGAGCATGCCCCGGTCGGCGAGGAGCTGGAAGCTGTCGGTGGAGAGGTTGACGACGTCGGGGAGGGCACCTGCCTGGGCGTCGGCCACGAGCTTCTCGTTGTAGCCGTCGCCCGGCACGTCCTCCCATACGACCTCGGCGTCCGGGTACTTCTGCTCGAAGGCGTCGATGACGCCCTGCACGTAGGACGTGTGGACCGGCTTCAACTGGAGGGTGCGGAACGTGATCCGGCCGGACACCTTGCCGGTCCTCTCACCCTCCTCCACCTCGGCGGCGCCGCCGCCGAGGCCGCATGCGGAGGTCGTGGTCGCGAGGAAAGCACCGGCCACGAGCGCGGTGAGGGCCATGCGGGTCGCGTTCTCACGGGTCATCGTCGCCGCCTTCGGGGGGAGTTCCGGCCTCGTCGCCGGAGCGCTGGGCCCAAACTCGCCCGAAAGCAAGTCCCGGTCAATGCGACCGGGGTCCCGGGCGGCGGAGGGCGGCAGGTACCCGTACGTCCCGAATTTCGACCGGGATGGCTCGGCCCGTCCGAAAGCCACTCCATCACCACCACTCTGAACTGTACTGATGCGCTTTAGTCACCCAGGGGTTTGGCGTGATGTCGATTCAATGGCGAACCCGCTTCCCCGCCAGGGTTTGACTCCTTATCGCCTGTTCATCAAAACCTTCGCTCCCGCGCTTTATCGCGCATACCGCGAAACGCGACCGCCCCGTGCGGTCGATACCCCTTGGTGGGCCCGAACCCGGCCGATGTACATTCGGCGCCACGGCGTGTAGCTCAGCAGCCAGAGCACCGAACCCACGTTCGGAGGGCGCAGGGGCAGGACCTGCCACGCCGGCGATGAACGTGAACACGACGACGACGTCCGGGGCCGCCCCCGGGGCCGCCGCCCTGCCCTCCTGGGCCACCCCCGGTCTGGCGCACACCCGGCTGCGGCCCTACGAGCGGGAGGCCGCCCGGCTGGCCGGCGTACCGGAAACCCGGCGCGCCCTCTTCGTGCACGGCCTCACCGGTCCCGGCATCGCCGGGCTGTGGTCCCTCCTGGAGAGCGGGCGCTACGAGGTCCACTCACCCGAGGAGGCCGCGCTGCTGTGCGTGGCGTGGCTGCTGCGGGCCGACCGGCTGGAGGCGGCCGCCGAACTGGCCGTGCTCCTGGAGCCGTTCGCCGACCGCCTGCCGTTCACCCCGCGCCCCGAGGCCGCGGGCCCCGAGTACGCCGGTCCCGGGTTCACCGGCCCCGAGATCACCGGGGCGGCCCGCGAGGCGGCCCGGCTGCTGGCGCGGCAGCGGCCGAACCGCGCCGTCGCCGCACAGCGCGAGGCGCTGACCGCATGGCGGCCCTTCGAGGACGAGCTGCTCGCGTACTGGCTGCGCGCGTACGGGCGCGGCGCCCACGCCCCGTACGCGGAGGGCGCGGCCCTGCTGGAGCGGTACGGGGCCCTGGCGGCGGCCCACCCGCTGACCGGCCGGCACCGCGACCCCAAGTCGAACGCGGCGATCCTGCGGCGGGCGCTGGAGGAGAAGGTCGCGGGGCGCGAGCCGGACCCCCGGCTGGCCGGGCTGCTGCGGCACGCCGTCACCTCGATGGTCGCCAAGCGCGGTCGGCCCGGTTCCCCGGAGCACACCCGGCTGCGGCAGGAGCAGGTCCGCCAAGCCGCCCTGCTCCGGGGCCCGTTCGCCGGATCCGGAGCGGATGGAGCGCCCGGATGGGACGGGGCGCCCGGATCGGGACCCGGCGCCGCACCGCCGGCCGCCCTCGCGGCGGCGGAGGAGGCCCGGGCGCCCTGGCAGGCCGGGCTGTCGGCCGTCCGCGTACCGCTCTCCGTGGGAACGGCCCTCGCCCGGGGCTGCCACCCGGAGGCCGGCGACCGCGACCCCGCGCTGTGGACCCTGCTGGGCAAGCTGTACCAGGGCGCCCACCGGTCCACCTGCTACCTGTGGGACTTCACCCGCCTCCCGGAGCTCCCCTGGATCCGCGCCGTCGCCGGAGCGTCCGTACGGGATCCGGCCGTGCTCGGCGCCGCGTTGCGCGGCCTCGCCGACTTCGCCCTGGAGGCCTCGGCGCGATCCGCCGCCGACCTGAGCCCGCCGCTCGTGGCGGGGCTGGCCGCGCTGGCCCGGGAGTCCGGGGTCCCCGCGTCCTTCGCCGTGGAGCCTTTCGTCCACGGCGACTTCGGGATCGTGACCACGCACGTCCTGGCCGCCGCGCGGGTGGCCGCCGAACTGCTGGGCGGGACGCCGTACGAGCGCTACCACGGCATCGACTACGCGGCGGTCCGGGCCATGGCCGACGCCGGCGACAGGGAGGGGTTCCTCCTGCTGTGCTCCGCGCGCGCGGGCCGCCGGGAGCCCGGCCTCCCGCGCGCCGACGGCCGGAACTCCCCCGAACGCACCGCCGGTCCGCCGCTGACCGAACAGGTCCGGATCCTCACGGCCGGCAACCTCGCCGCCCTGGTCCACGAGATCGGCGCCGTCCCGCGGGCCGGCTGGGACGACCTCGCCCGGGCCGCGTTCACCGCGGCGGCGCGCCGCCGGGCGGACACCCCGAAGCGGACGTCCCGCGCCTGGCGGCACCTGCTGTTCCACTTCTCCCTGTGCGATCCGGACCAGCGCTCGGCCGTACTCGACTGGATCGGCGCCGAGAGCGCCCGCCTCCCGGCCCCCGCGGCCGCCCGGCTCGCCCCGCCGGTCGCGCGGCTCCGCCGCGCGACCCCTTAGCTCTTCGCCAAGGGGTCTCCTGCGGGTCCCGGCGGGCAGCCGCGACGAAGGCCCTACTTCATGCGGTAGTCGGCCTTCTCCGCGAGCTTGCCGTCCTTGAAGCAGAAGCGCAGCACCGTGTTGCTGTCCCCGGTGCTCGACACGTAGTAGGAGCACCGGCTGTCCGCGGGCTCGGCGGGGGCGCCGTCCTTGAGGGCCGCCGTGACGAAGGTCTCGCCCGACGGGAGCTTGGCGCGCACCTCGCTCTCCCCGTCGCCGACCTTGACGGCCTCGTACACCTTGGGGTCGACGAGGGTCTTGTCCGCCACGTCGGCGACCTTGCCTATCCCGAAGAGCAGGAGGACGAGCAGGCCGATCCCCAGAACCACGGCCACCAGGCAGCCGATCACACATCCATTGCGCCGTGCCACGTCCCGCTCCTCGTGCGTCCACCGGACGGTTCCCGTCCGTTGTCACGACTCTCGCAAGCGGGGGGCACTCCGCGCTGTTCTCCAAAGTCTTCGGTCCGCGCAACGATCGTCTTTCGAGGTCGGACCGGGTGCGGCATGTATACAGGACAAGACAAGAACGACTATTGGGATGAACTGTGAGGAGCCACCGTGAGTCAGAACACCGAGCCCCTGATCGTCGTCGGCGTGGACGGTTCGATCCATTCGAAGCAGGCTCTGCGCTGGGGGGTCGCCCAGGCCAAGGCCATCGGCGGCCGGGTGCACGCCGTCATGAGCTGGGAGTGGAACACCAACCCCTTCGGCGTCAGCCCGTCCGTCCAGGGCGAGCTCGTCAGCGCCGAGGAAGCGGCCCGGCAGAAGCTCGCCGACACCGTGGCGGAGGCGGTCGGCACCTCTCCGGGCGTTCCGGTCTTCCGCCGGGTGGAGCAGGGCGCGCCCGCGCAGGTGCTGGTGGAGGCCTCGAAGGAGGCGGCGCTGACGATCGTCGGCACCCGCGGCTACGGCGGCATCAAGGGCGCGCTGCTGGGCTCGGTGAGTCAGCAGGTGGTGCAGTACGCGGCCAGCACGGTCGTCGTGGTCCGCGAGGACGGCTCCGCCTGACCCGCCTGACCGTCCCCTCCGCCACCGCCTCCGCCTCCGCCCTCGCCACTGCGTGCCCGTCCCTCAGGCCGGCGCGCGGCCCAGGTCCGACGGATCGGTGTTCGCGCCGCACAGCACCACCGCGACCCGCTCGCCCGGGGGCCGCGGGGCGGTGCGCAGAGCGGCCAGCGCGGTGGCCGCGCCCGCTTCGACCACGATGCGGTGCTCCTCCCACAGCGCGTGGCGGGCCGCGGTGATCGCGTCGTCCGGGACCAGCACGGACTCGGCGTTCCCCGCCCGGACGGCGGCCAGCGCGTCCGCGGAGACCCGGGTCGCCCCGAGCGAGTCGGCGGCCACCGAGTCCACGGTGACGTCCACCGGCCGGCCCGCCTCCAGGGCCGCGTTCAGGGCCCGGCAGTTCTCCGGTTCGGCCGCGATCACGCGGACGCCGTGTTCGCGCGCCGCGGCGGCGATCCCGGCGAACAGCCCGCCGCCGCCGACCGCGACGACGACCGCGTCCAGGCCGGGCAGGGCGGTGCGGATCTCGTCGAGCAGGGTCCCGGCGCCCGCCGCGATGAGCGGGTGGTCGTAGGCGTGGCTGCTCAGCGCCCCGCTCCCGGCGGCGAACTCCCGGCAGGCCGCCAGCGCTTCGGCGTACCGGTCGCCGACGAGCCGTACGTCGGCGCCGTAGCCCCGCAGCCGCTCCACCTTCACGCGCGGGGCGGTGGCCGGCAGGAAGACCGTGGCGGGCACGGATTCGGCGCGGGCCGCCCAGGCGCAGGCGAGGCCGGCGTTGCCGCCCGAGGCGATGGTGACCCCGGTGTCGGGCAGGGTGCCGGCGGCACGGTGGGCGGCGAGGAAGTTGCGGGCGCCGCGGGCCTTGAAGGAGCCGGTGTGTTGGAGGTACTCCAGCGCGTACGAGACGCCCTCCCGGCCCGCGGGTATCACCGTGACGGGCCGTACGGCCCCGGCGATCCGGTCGGCGGCGGCGCGCACGGCGGCGTAGTCGAGCTGCTGTTCCACGAAATCGCTCCTTCGTTCACACGTGTTCCACGGGGCGGCCCGGGGCGCGCGGTCGCGCACATCCGGGCGTCAGACGGCGGGCCGGGCCGCTTCGATCAGCTGCCGCAGGGCGCCGTAGTACACCTCGTGGTCGGTCAGGGGGGGCAGTACGTCGGCCAGCGCCCCCGAGAGCACCGGGAAGGCGGCCGGGTCCAGCGCGGCCAGCGCGGCGCGCGAGGCGGCGGTGGCTCCGGCCGGGTCCCGGTGGTCGACGAAGGCGGCGCTGCCCAGGGTCAGCAGGTACATCCGCCTGTACACGGTCATCGCCTCGGCGGGGGTCATCCCGGCGGCCACGCTGTCCGCGAGCGCGGGTTCCACGAGTCGGGCCAGCAGCTCCCGGCCGAGCCAGGGGCGGCCGCCGCGCAGGGCCAGCAGCCCGGGGTGGGCCGCGAGGAGCCGGTACAGGGCGGTGAACCGCTGCTCGGTGGCCTCGGCCCAGCCGGTCCCGGCGGGGACCACCGGCAGTTGGGCGGCCAGGTGCTCGGTGCACAGGTCGAGCAGGCCGGCCAGGTCGACGCAGCGCCGCTGGACGGTGGCGTGGGAGACCTCGAGCCGGTCGGCGAGCGCACGGAAACTGAGCGCGGAGGGCCCTTGCCCGTCGAGGATCCGCAGGGCTGCGGCGGCGATCGCGCCGGGTGTCGCGCGGTCCAGGGCGGCTGATCTTCTCGGCATGAGATACACCGTATCAGCCATCGTCACATACGACGCCACACGCACCATCGCACCCACCTCCGCACACCGCCGCACACACCGCCGCGCATGACGGCCCGATCCCCGGCCGACCCTCCACCCCCACCCCTTCGCGTGACGTCGACTGCGGCCATATTGCTGGTCATTGACGGATAACCCGCGACTTATGTTGACAGCGGGTAGTCACACCGCTGCACTAGGCGATCGAAGCCCCCTCGCCAAGGAGACCCCGTGCCGCCTCGCCTGCGTGCGTCGCTCCCCTGTCTGACCGCGGCCGCCCTGCTCGCCCTCGCGCTCTGCCCCGCCCCGGCGACGGCCGAGCCCACCGCGACGTCCGACACCCCGCTCGCGCTCACCCCGCCCATGGGGTGGAACAACTGGGCGCACTACATGTGCGACATCGACGAGGCCACGGTCGTGGCGAACGCGGACGCCCTGGTGTCCACCGGCCTCGCCGCAAAGGGCTACGACACGGTCACCGTCGACGACTGCTGGATGACCAAGAGCCGGGACGCGGACGGCAACCTCGTCGTCGACACCGAGAAGTTCCCGCACGGCATGGCCTGGCTCGGCGAGTACCTGCACGCCAGGAACCTCAAGTTCGGCATCTACCAGGACGCCGGCCACCTCACCTGCGAGCGCTACCCCGGCAGCGGCTCCCCCGTGGGCGGCGGGCCCGACCACTACGCCCGCGACGCCCGGCAGTTCGCCGGCTGGGAAGTCGACTACGTCAAGATGGACGGCTGCAACCTGTGGGTGCCCGAGGGCACCACGAAGGAGCAGGCCTACCGGGACGCCTACAACTCCGTGGCCCGCGCGCTGCGCGACAGCGGGCGCGACATGGTGCTCTCCGCCTCCGCGCCCGCCTACTTCCAGCAGGGCGAGTGGGGCGGCTCCGACTGGCACAAGGTGATCGACTGGGTCGGCGAGACCGGCCAGCTGTGGCGCGAGGGCCGGGACATCAAGGTGTACAAGCCGGCCGCGCCGGACACCTCGCGGTGGAGCTCGATCATGGGCAACTACGGCTACAACCGCTGGCTCGGCCGGTACGCGGGCCCCGGCAACTGGAACGACCCCGACTTCCTGATCGCGGGCGCCCCCGGTCTCACCGCGGCCGAGAGCCGCAGCCAGGTCGGCCTGTGGGCCATGATGGCCGCGCCGTTCATCCTCTCCTCGCAGGTCTCCGAGCTCGACCAGGCCGGGCTCGACGCGCTCGGCAACACCGATCTGATCGCGCTCGACCAGGACCCGATGGGCCGACAGGGCGCGGTGGTCTCCTCCAACGCCACCTTCGACATCCTGGTGCGCCCGCTCGCGAACGGGGACCGCGCCGTCGCCGTCCTCAACCGGTCCGGCGCCGCCCGCTCCGTCCGCGTTCCGCTCGACGAGGTCGGGCTGCCCTCCTGCACCGTCGGCGCCAAGGACCTGTGGAACGGGCAAGTGCGCCAGGTCTCCGACGCACTGACCGGCACGGTGGGCGCGCACGACACGGCCGTCTGGCGGCTGACCCCGCGCGCCGGCTGCGCCCCGGCCGTACCCACCGGCCAGATCGCCGGCCAGGGTGCGAACCAGGGTGCCGCCTGCGCCGACGGCGCGAACACCACCGGCGTCGGCGCCGTCGTGATGGCCGCCTGTACGGGCGCGCCCGACCAGCGCTGGACCCTGGGCCGGGGCGGCGACCTGCGGCTGGCCGGCGACTGCCTCACGGCCGGCCCGGACGGCCTCGTGGAGCTGGCGGGCTGCCCGACCGACCACCGCGGCCGCGTGACGGGGCAGGGCTGGAGCCGGCGCCGAGACGGAAGCCTCGTCGACGAGGCGAGCGGGCTCCCCCGCCCCCGCGGGCCCGACCGTCACGAAGCGCCGCATGGCCGCGACGATCGTCGACCCGAGGCTGCCGCCCGCAACCCGGCAGGGCCTAAGCCCTGCCGGTGCGGGTGGTCAGCACCCGGCCCAGGTCCAGCACGCTCAGGCCGAACATCACGACGCCCAGGGGGACATGGAGCGTGGGCATGTGCGCGATGCCCAGCACCACCTGGACCGAGGCGAGGACGAGGAAGCCGGACGCGTACAGGATCGGACGGGGCGAGCCGCCGCCCGGACGCCAGGCCAGGACCGCGGCGAGCACGTAGAGCATCGTCGCGCCGTACATGACGCGGGCCCCGACGCCGTGCAGGGTCTCGCCGTACGACGAGGACAGCAGCAGCCCGGCGGTCGTCGCCTGGAAGAAGATGGCCAAGGTCTGCAGAGCTATCGCGACCTGCGGGAACGTGAGTCGGCCCGGTGCTGCCGTCGTCTGCGTGGCCATGGTGCGGCCCCCCTGTTCTGCCTCGCGGCGGTGGATCGTCAGTGTCTCGACAGTCCGACGACGCGGGCCCGCGAAATGTGAGGTGGGGCGCGGAAATCCGTCGGCGGCCTACCGCGGGAGTCCGTCCGGGCCGCCTCCGGGAAGGCGGCCCGACGGGGCCGGGGGCGGCGTCGGGTCCACGGGGAAGAGGGCCAGGGCGCCCGTGATCTCCAGGAGGCGGAGCAGCTGGGGGCCGGGGGCCGCCAGCCGGATCGCGGTGCCGGCCTCCTGCGCCGCGCGGCGGGCGGTGAGGAGCGCGTTGAGGGCGGACGAGTCGCAGAAGGTGAGGCGGCTGCAGTCGACCACCACCGCCTTGGCCGGCGAGGCGGGGGCGTTCACGTCTGCGTGGGTCTGCGCCTGGGCGAGGGCGAGGGCTTCGGTGAGGGCGAGCAGCAGGGCGGAGGCGGTCTCGATGTCCATCTCGCCGACGGGCCTGACCGCGACGGCGCGGTCCAGTACCTCCACGGCGATGTCCTTGCCGCCGGCCTCGCGGGCAGGGCGTTCGACCACGGTGGATCACTCCTTGGTTCTACGGGTCAAGGCCTGGGGGCGTTGCGGCGAGCCGGGCGGTCCGCTGCCCGCGCACGCGGATACGAGTCATGTTCACGATCGATTAGCTCCTCGTCAAACACGCGAAAATCTATCGCGGCTGGAGTAGACATTCACGTGCAGCGTGACTATGGTTTGTCTCGTAACCGAGATCTACACGCAGTACGCAGAGCGGTGCGGTGGCGGAGCTCCGAAGCCAGGTTTGTGCATGACGGCGACGGGACTGGCGACCGGACCGGGCGGCCCGCAGTGATCAGGGGCCGCCGCGAGCAGCACCCAGCAAGGCAGTACCCAGCACGTCAGCAAGTGATCGTTTCAGAGGGAAGAACGGAGGAGTTGAGCGCCATCAGGATCGCCCGGGTCGAAACACCGAGCCCGGGTACCGCAGGACATCGATGGTGAGGTGGTCTCCGGTCAAGCAACCGCGATCCCCGCGCCCCCGGCAGATTTCTGGCCGGGCCCGCGGAAAACAGAAAGTCGGCGCAGCACTGGGCCGGCAGATGGTGTAGCAGTTCCTTCGGGGCCCTGGTGCCGTTCGGCGCCAGGGCCCCTCCACGCGTTCCCTAGAGAGGTGCGATGACAGCAGACGACTCGTTCGACCGTCTCGACGACGACGACTACCCCGCCTACACGATGGGCCGGGCCGCGGAGATGCTCGGCACCACCCAGTCCTTCCTCCGCGCCATCGGAGAGGCCCGCCTCATCACCCCGCTGCGCTCCGAGGGCGGCCACCGCCGCTACTCGCGCTACCAGCTGCGCATCGCCGCCCGCGCCCGCGAGCTCGTCGACCAGGGCACCCCCATCGAGGCCGCCTGCCGCATCATCATCCTCGAAGACCAGCTCGAGGAGGCCCAGCGGATCAACGCCGAATACCGCCGCGCCGGCGACAGCCCGCAGCCGCCGCCCGCCGCCGTGTGACGCCCCGGCGTTCCGCGGACAGGCCGCCGCCTACCTCCAGTACGGGCCGTCCCGCGCCTCGTGGAGGTCCACCTGGTGCGAGGCGCTCAGCTTGGTCGTGCCCGGGCCGAGGAGGAACGGCTTGCCGTGGTCGGACAGCGTGAACTCGGCGTGCTCGCCCGTCGGCAGGATGACGGTCACCTCCACCGTGAACCCGAAGGTGGCCTGCTCGGGGCCGATCACCGCGGTGATCCCGGCCGCGCCCGGACTGCCTTCCGCGGCGCCCTCCGAGAAGGCGAACTCCTCGTCCACCGCGAGCGGCATCGACTTGCCGACACCGCGCTCGGGAGTCCAGTCCGGGTCGTACTTCAGCGAGCCGCTGGGGAACGGGCCGAGCGCGTGCAGCGTGTCGGGGTACAGGTTCCGGTTGATGTCCGGCCTCTCGTACGGCTCGTGGGCGTCCACACCGGCCGGCGCGCACGAGTAGCGGTGGCGCTCCCCGGCGTCCCCCCGGACCGATTCGAGCCGCACCCGTGCGTCCAGCACGGCCCCCTCCGTACGGGCCGGGCCGCTGATCTCCAGTTGGAGCCGGTGGTCCCCCGCCGGGACGCCCCCGCCCTTCAGCACGGACGCGTACATCCGGCGGCAGCCCACGCCGCTCAGGGCCGCTTCGGCGCCGACCGCGGACGCCGGGTCCTGGGGCGTGTCCGACTCCGCTTCCCAGCTCTGCTCCTTCGGCAGGAGCAGGGCGGCCACGGAGACCCCCGCCCGGGTCGGCCGCGGGTCGCCGAAGGCCCGGGACAGCGGGCGCGGGCCTTCGAGCGCCTCGTCGGCGGGGGTGGCCAGCGGGGTCGTCACCGAGGGTGCGAGGGTGAAGGGCCGGCCGCCGTCGTCCACGCGTACGGTGACCCGCTTGCCGTCCTCCTCCACGTCCAGTTCGAGCCACCAGGCGCAGGTGCAGGAGCTCGTCGTGACGCTGACCATGCCGCCGGCCGAACCACCGGCCCGGACGGGGAGCACGGCTCTCTCCCCGGTCGCCCCGGCGTCCAGTGAGAGCCGAACCGGGCTCACCCGTTTGTCGCCCACCTCGGGCAGGACCCTGACCCGTTCGTCTCCGTAGCTGCCGGCGCAGCCGACGTCGTCCCCCCGCGGGACGGTCAGCCGCGGCCCCTTGACCACCCGGATCCCGCGCACCACCACGGCGTGGGAGGCCGGCGCGCCGACGGCGTAGGCGACGGTGACCTGCCCGCGGGGCACGGCGCGCGATGCGGTGGCCCACTGGAACAGCGGGGTGCAGCCCAGCGCGTCGCGCATCAGCTCGGCCGGCGGCTTCCGGCCGGGCTCGGGCAGGGTCGCGGTCCAGGGTGCCTGAAGCAGCGCGGCGCCGGTCGCGCGCACCCCGGAGGCCGGCGGTACGGGGAACCGCGCGCGCAGGACCGTGACCGTGAGGGCCGAGCACAGCGCGAGGACGAGGACGGCGGCTGTCACGGCGGCCGCGGAGCGGGCCCTGGTCATCCGGTGGTCGCAGGGGTTTCGGGGGTCGCGGGGTTTTCGAGGTTGTGGGCCATCCACCCGTGGGTGGTGACGTTGCAGAGGAACCTCCCCGTCCCGGGCGGGACCCCCTGGGCGAGGGTGAACGGACCTTCGCCGCCGGCCACGATGAGGTGCTGCGGCCCCTCGCCCGCCTGCTGGGTGTAGGTGACGTCGAGCACGAACTCGTAGGTGACCGCCGGACCCGTCACCTCGGGCGCCTTGACCTCGACGTCGAAGTAGGCCGGTTCGCCCTGGGCCGCCACCTGGACCGTGCCGCTCGGGTACTGCCTGGGCGGGCCGTCCCCCGAGTCCCGCTCGACGGCGGGCCGCTCGGGGTGGGACAGGTCGAGGAGCACCCGGCTGACCTCGGAGCCGCCCTGGGGTCCACCGCACTCGTAGAGCGGGCCGGCGGGGGCGGGGTGCTGGCGCTCGATCCGGGCGCGCACGGAGGTGATGGTGGCGGGGGTCCGGGTGAAGTTCGTGAGGATCAGCCGGACCCGCATCATGCCCGCGTTGACGCCGCCCTCGCTGACCATGCCGGCGAGCGCGGCCTGGGGGTCGTCGTGGAGCCAGCGGCTCTTCTCGTACGTCGAACCCGGCGCGGAGCGCACCAGGTGGTGGTCGCTCAGCAGGTCCCACCAGACCTCGGCGTCGGCGCTGATCTTGGGTGCGCCGGGCGGTGGTTCGCTCACCGACCAGATGTCGAGGTACGCGGAGACGACCGCGGCGACCACGGCGCTGAGCACCACCCCGGCGGCGGCCAGCAGCACCGTGCCCAGCCGGCCCCGGGACCGGGTGGCGAACGACTCCCGCTCCGTTTCGGGCGCGGCCCCGGCCCCGGCTGCGGCTGCGGCTGCGGGAACAGGCTCGGCGTCGGGCTCAGCCGCGGGCTCGGCCTCGGCCTCGGCTACGGCCTCGGCTACGGGCTCGGCTTCGGCTTCGGGCTCGGCCTCGGCTCCGGGCTCGGCGTCCGCGACGGGCTCGGGCTCCGCATCGGCTTCGGGCTCCGCCGGCTCGGCGGCCCCGGCAGGCGTCGCTTCCTCGGCGGCGGCCGGTTCCGGCTCGGAGACGGGGCCCGGCTCGGATTCCGGCTCGGGCTCCGGCCCGGCCTGCGGTTCGGCGGGATCCGCCGGGTCCGCCGGGCGCACGGGGTCCTGCTCGCTGCGCGTTTCCGTCATGGCTCCCCCAAGCCTCGGCCTTGCGCACACACACCCGGCTGCCCTCCGGGGTGACGCCATGGTGCGGCACCCCCCGGCCCCGGACAGAGGCGAAAAGCAGCCGGATCCCGGAAACGGGCGGCGGATTTCCATCCCCCCGCTCCGATGATCAGCGGCGCCTCCGCCATGGACAATGGCGTTCCCACCGGCTTTTACGAACCAACGGGGGTTCCCTCATGACAGCGCACGAGACCGACGTCGTGGTCGAGTGGAAGAAGGGCGACACCGCGATCCGGTGGAGCGGACCCGCGGGCGACGTCGCGAAGCTGTGCGGGCTCCCGCCGGAGTCCGTCATGGCGTGGCGGGAGGGCGGCGAGACGCTGGTGCTGGTGGTGGAGGCGCTGGACTGCACGCCCTTCACTCCTTCGGACAACGCGGTGGTCTTCCGGGCCGACGGCTCGGAGCTCTTCCGGCTGCGCCCGCCGCGCGACCTGCTGGGCGACCCGGACGACGTACACGGCTTCGGCTCCGCCCACCCGCAGCACGAACGGCCGCTCGTGATCATGGCCACGCGCAACAGCGGCGACTTCCAGGGCCGCATCGACCTGGAGTCCGGCGAGATCACCGACACCAACACCTGGCGCTGAGCGACGGCGGGCCGCGGTGGCCGACACCACCGCGGCCCGCCCCGCCACCCGCCCGGTACGGCGCCGCCCGGTCAGTCGCCCGGTCAGCCGCCCACGTACGCCGAGAGGTGTTCGCCGGTGAGGGTGGAGCGGGCGGCGACCAGGTCCGCCGGCGTGCCCTCGAAGACGATCCGGCCGCCGTCGTGGCCCGCGCCGGGGCCGAGGTCGACGATCCAGTCGGCGTGCGCCATGACCGCCTGGTGGTGCTCGACGACGATGACCGACTTCCCGGAGTCGACGAGCCGGTCGAGCAGCCCGAGCAGCTGCTCCACGTCGGCGAGGTGCAGACCGGCGGTCGGCTCGTCGAGGACGTAGACGCCGCCCTTCTCGCCCATGTGCGTGGCCAGCTTGAGCCGCTGCCGCTCGCCGCCGGACAGCGTGGTCAGCGGCTGCCCGAGGCTGAGGTAGCCGAGCCCGACATCGGCGAGCCGGCCCAGGATGCGGTGCGCGGCCGGGGTGCGCGCCTCGCCGGCGCCGAAGAACTCCTCCGCCTCGGACACCGACATCGCGAGCACCTCGCTGATGTCGCGGCCGCCGAAGTGGTGTTCCAGCACCGAGGCGTGGAAGCGCTTGCCCTCGCACTCCTCGCAGGTGGTGGCCACCCCCGCCATCATCGCCAGGTCGGTGTAGATGACGCCGGCGCCGTTGCAACCGGGGCACGCACCCTCGGAGTTGGCGCTGAACAGGGCCGGCTTCACGCCGTTGGCCTTGGCGAACGCCTTGCGGATCGGGTCGAGCAGCCCGGTGTACGTCGCCGGATTGCTCCGCCGGGAGCCGCGGATCGCGCCCTGGTCGATCGCGACGACGCCCTCGGCGGCCGCCACCGGGGCGGACACCAGCGAGCCGTGCACGAGCGAGCTCTTGCCGGAACCGGCGACGCCCGTGACGACGACGAGCACCCCGAGCGGTACGTCGACATCGACGCCCCGCAGGTTGTGCGTGCTCGCGCCGCGGATCTCCAGCGTGCCGTTGGGCTCGCGCACCGTCTCCTTGAGGGTCGCCCGGTCGCCGAAGTGGCGGCCGGTGATGGTGTCGCCCTTCCGCAGCCCCTCGACGGTGCCCTCGAAGCAGATGGTGCCGCCGCCGCTGCCGGCGCCGGGGCCGAGGTCGACGACGTGGTCGGCGATCGCGATCGTCTCGGGCTTGTGCTCCACGACGAGCACCGTGTTGCCCTTGTCGCGCAACCGCAGCAGGAGGCCGTTCATCCGCTGGATGTCGTGGGGGTGCAGGCCGACGGTGGGCTCGTCGAAGACGTAGGTGACGTCGGTGAGCGAGGAGCCGAGGTGGCGGATCATCTTGACGCGCTGCGCCTCGCCGCCCGACAGCGTGCCGGACGGCCGGTCGAGGGAGAGGTAGCCCAGCCCGATCTCCACGAACGAGTCGAGGGTCTGGCGCAGGGTGGCCAGCAGCGGGGCCACCGAGGGCTCGTCGAGGTCGCGGACCCACTTCGCCAGGTCGCTGATCTGCATCGCGCAGGCGTCGGCGATGCTGATCTTCTTGATCTTCGAGGACCGGGCCCCCTCGCTGAGCCGGGTGCCGGCGCAGTCGGGACAGACGGTGAAGGTCACCGCCCGGTCCACGAACGCCCGGATGTGGGGCTGCAGGGAGTCGACGTCCTTGGACAGCATCGACTTCTGCATCTTCGGGATGATGCCCTCGTACGTGAGGTTGATCCCCTCGACCTTGATCTTGGTCGGTTCCTTGTGGAGCAGGTCCGCCAGCTCGCGCTTGGTGTACTTGCGGATCGGCTTGTCCATGTCGAAGAAGCCGGAGCCGCTGAAGATGCGGCCGTACCAGCCCTCCATGGTGTAGCCGGGGACCTTCAGGGCGCCCTCGCTCAGCGACTTCGTGTCGTCGTACAGCGCGGTGAGGTCGATGTCGTTGACCGAGCCCCGGCCCTCGCAGCGCGGGCACATGCCGCCGGTGATCCTGAAGCTGCGCCGCTCCTTCACCGTCTGCCCGCCGCGCTCCACGGTGACCGCGCCCGCCCCGCTGATCGAGGCGACGTTGAAGGAGAACGCCTTGGGCGAGCCGATGTGCGGCTTGCCGAGCCGGCTGAAGAGGATGCGCAGCATCGCGTTGGCGTCGGTGGCGGTGCCGACCGTGGAGCGCGGGTCGCTGCCCATGCGCTGCTGGTCGACGGTGATCACGGTCGTCAGCCCGTCGAGCACGTCGACCTCGGGCCGCGCCATCGTCGGCATGAAGCCCTGGACGAAGGCGCTGTAGGTCTCGTTGATCATCCGCTGGGATTCGGCGGCGATCGTGCCGAACACCAGCGAGCTCTTGCCCGAACCGGAGACGCCGGTGAACACCGTCAGCCGGCGCTTGGGAAGCTCGACGCTGACGTCCTTGAGGTTGTTCACGCGCGCGCCGTGTACGCGGATCAGATCGTGGCTGTCCGCTGCGTGCGGCGCCGGCGCCGGCGTGTCCGTCCCCTTGGCCCTGCTCATCGTGTCGTGCCTCCATCTGTCGGACGGGCCGTCTTCACGGTCTCCGCCTGAGTCTGCCCGGCTGCCTGCCGCAGGGGTACCTACCGCTTGCGGGGCTGGTTGAAGCGGAGCATGTTGCCGGCCGGGTCGCGGAAGGCGCAGTCGCGGACGCCGTACGGCTGGTCGACCGGTTCCTGCAGCACTTCGCCGCCGGCCGCCTGGATGCGTTCGAAGGTGGCGTCGACGTCGTCGGTGGAGAAGATCACGCCGCGCAGCAGGCCCTTGGCCAGCAGTTCCGCCATCGCCTGGCGGTCGTCCTTCGAGGCGTTGGGGTCGGCGAGCGGCGGTTCGAGGACGATCTCGACGTCCGGCTGCGCGGGTGAGCCGACGGTCACCCACCGCATCCCCTCGAAGCCGACGTCGTTGCGGACCTCCAGGCCGAGGACGTCGCGGTAGAAGGCGATCGCCTTGTCGTGGTCGTCGACGGCGATGAAGCACTGGGAGAGGTTGATGTTCATGGGTTCGACGCTACGAGGCGGGGCCGGATTCCGCTTCTCCGATCCTGACCGGTCTCGTACGGACCTTGGCGACGCACGCCGGGATGGGGGCGCCGGCCTCGTGGGGGCGGGCCCGGTAGGCGCTGGGGCTCTCGCCGACCAGCTCGCTGAAGCGCGAGCTGAAGGATCCCAGCGAGGTGCAGCCGACGGCGAAGCAGACATCGGTCACGCTCAGGTCGCCGCGCCGCAGGAGCGCCTTCGCCCGCTCGACGCGGCGGGTCATCAGGTAGTTGTACGGGGTCTCCCCGTAGGCGGCCTTGAAGCTGCGGGAGAAGTGGCCGGCCGACATGAGGGCGACGGCCGCCAGGGCCGGGACGTCCAGCGGCTGCGCGTAGTCGCGGTCCATGGTGTCGCGTGCCCGGCGCAGGCGTACCAGGTCCTCCAGCGTCATGCCCACCAGCATCGCACCGTTCCCCGGCCCGCACCGGGCCGCACCGGGCCTCGCCGGGCCGCACCGGGCCTCGGCGGGCCGCACCGGGCCTCGGCGGGCGCCGCGGGCGCACCGCGCGGCCGTGTGGTGCGGCCCGCGCGGTGCGCCCGTACGCGCGGGTCAGCCGGCGCGCAGTTCCATGAGCGCGCCCCGGCGGTCGAGCTCCAGGACGCGGGCCGTGTCGCGGGCGAGGGCCTCGGGGTCCGTGTGGGCGAGGACGACGCGGCCGTAGGAGGTGATCAGGTCGGTCGTCTTCTCGACCCGGTCCCCCGGAACCTGGCCGCAGGTGTCGAAGAGGTAGGCGGAGAGGTCCCGGCAGGACTCCCCGACCCGGTTCGCCGTGACCACTCCGGACGCCGGCGAGGACAGGAAGCACTCGACGACGCCGCGCCGCAGGGCGGGCCGGACCCCGGCCTCGCGCAGGAAGTCCGCCGGGGACACCCGCGAGGCCAGGGTGAGGTCGATCAGGGAGTGCGAGGAGGACTCCTCCACCAGCCGAGGGCCCAGACCCCCGTGCATCCGGGCGCCCGTCTCGATGAGGACCGGCCCGTCCGCGGTGAGGATGAGCTCGCTGTGGGCGGGCCCGTTCTCGATGCCCAGCGCGGACAGGACCCGCTCGACGTAGGCCGCGATGTCGGGGTGGTCGCCGACCTCCACCGAGGTCATCGCGCGGTACACGGGGTTCCCGTCGACGGTCTCCTTCGTGTAGCGGAACATGTCGACGACGAAGGCCTTGCCGTCGAGGGACACCGAGTCGACGACGAACTCGGGCCCCACCAGGCGTTCCTGGACCAGGAGTTCGGTGATGACCTCGCCGGCGAGGTCGACGCGGCCGAAGAGCCGCTCGCACGCGGTGCGGACCTCGTCCAGGTCCGCGCAGAAGAAGACCCCGTCGGTGGCGAAGGACCGCAGCGGCTTCACGACGTACTCGGCCAGTCCGCTCGCCGCGCACCAGTCGAGGAGGGACGCGGTGTCGGAGGCCATGTGGTGCGGGATGTGCGCCAGGCCGGCTTCGCGCAGCCGGCCCTGCATGAGGAACTTGTCCCGGCGGGCCTCGGAGGAGCCCGTGTTGGGGCGCATCCCCCAGTGGGAGGCCAGGGCGTCGAACGCCTCCACTCCCGGTTCGGAGCCGCAGACGAGGTGCTCCGGGCGGCCGCCGCACAGGGCCTCCAGGGCGGCGGCCGTGGTCTCGGCGTCCGTGTAGCGCACCTCGGCGGCGAAGTCCTCGGCCGGGTAGGACGCGGTGAGCGCGGGCGGCAGGGTCCGCGAGGTGAGCACGGCGATCGACCGCAGGCCGTAGAGCTCCTGCGCCCGGCGGGCGAGGGCCGAGCCGCTGGAGTACGGGTCCACCACGACGAGGGTGCCCGCCGGGGCGGCCGCGGTGGCGGTGGCGCGGATGTCGGTGCCGCGGGTGTCGGTGCCGCGGGTGTCGGTGTCAGGCATGTTCGAGGACCTTCTCTTCGCGCCCGGCCGCCGGGCCGGGCTCGGTGCTCCGCACCAGGGTCATCGCGAGCGATCCGACCAGCGCGCAGCCGGCCGAGACCCACAGGGCGCTCTGCCAGCGCCCGCCGTCGAGCAGTTCTCCGTAGACGGCGGCCGCGACGGCTCCGCCCAGGTAGAACGAGGACTGCCGCAGGGCGATGGAGACGATCTGGCGGGCCGGCGCGAAGCCCGACATCGCGACGGTGTCCAGGAGCGGCATCAGGCAGTAGTTGAACAGCAGGCGCAGCAGGTAGAGCACGGTGAAGACGGCCAGCGGCACGGTCAGGGACTGCAGGACCAGGCCGAGGACGGCGAGGACGCCGAACACCGCCGTGCTCGGGCGCAGCGAGAAGCGCCGGACCAGGACGGGCGCGAAGATGGCGCCGAAGATGCTGACGATCTTGTCGGTGCCCAGGATGAGCGAGATGTCGCTCACCGAGATGTCGTAGATCTGCGCGAACAGGACGTTGGCGAAGCGGAAGAACAGCGCGATCGACGCGCCCAGGAAGCCTGCCGCGACGAAGAGCGCCACGAAGTTGCGCTTCTCCCCCTGCGTCCGCCCGGCCCCGTGCCCGGCCGCCGCCGCCGCGGCCGCGGCGGCCGCCTTCGGGACGGCCCCGGCGGACGGGAAGCGCAGGACCAGCATCACGCAGGCGGCGAGGAAGGACAGCAGCAGGAAGAAGCGGTACTTGTCCAGGTCGCTCGTGTGGAGCCAGCCGCTGACCACGGACACCACGGCGGAGCCGACGACGCCGGCGCCCAGGTAGCTGATGAAGAACCCGCTGAACAGGCGGGTCCGGGCCTCCGCCGGGACCTGCGAGCCGGCCATCGCGTTGCCCACCGAGAGCAGGCCCAGCATGCCGGCGAGGATGAGGCTCAGGACCACGGAGGCCGAGGCGATCGAGGCCACGAACGGCAGGCCCGCGAAGGGCAGGGTGTAGAGCACCGAGGCCCCGATGAGCAGGGTCCGCTGCGACAGGTACCGGCCCAGGAACAGGAGCGGGACGACCGCGACGGCCATGGCCCCGGTGGCGATGGCGTAGATGACGCCGGCGTCGCCCTCGCTGATGCCGCGCTCGGCGAGGTAGAAGTTGAACACCACGTCGAACATGGTGTTGGCGAGCCCCATGAAGAAGGAGGCCGCCAGGTAGAAGTAGACGGGCCGCGGCACCGCGGAGAACCTACCGGGCATCGGGGACACGTCCTTCGGTGGTTTCCAGCGCGGTCCCGCAGAACTGCTCGATCAGCCGGGCCACGTGGTCCCACGGCCCGTAGCCGTCCCGCGTCGCCAGGTGCCCGCCGCCGGGGACGATCTCGACGGCGCTGTCCCACACGTCCGCGAGGTGCAGGGCCCGCGCCAGCGACAGGAACGGGTCGTTGTCGGACACCACGAGCTGCGTCCTCATCGGCAGCGGGGCCTTGGGCAGCGGTGCCTGCGGGGCGATGGCCGGCAGGGCGTCCGCCGCTTCCACATCGGCCGGAGCGACCAGGAGCGCCCCGGTGACCCGGCTGTCCCAGCGCGTCGCGGCCCACTGCGCGACCGTCACCGCCCCGCAGCTGTGGCCGATGAGGAGGACCTCGTCGTCGACGGCCCGTACGGCCTCGTCGAGGGTGGCGACCCAGCGGTCGCGCTCCACGCGCGCCCAGTCGTCCTGGACCACGCGGGAGAACCCCTCGTAGGTGTTCTCCAGGTGCGTCTGCCAGTGGTCCGGGCCGGAGCCGGTGTATCCCGGTACGGTCAAGTAGTGCATGGCGTTACCTTCCGATCCCGAGGTCCTGCACCGGGATGGTGAGCTTGAAGTGTCGTTCGAGCAGCTCCTGGAGCTCCTCGTCGTCCGCGGCGGACAGGGTGGAGCTCTTTCCGTCGTCCACGATCGTCAGGTTCCCGTCGCGGACGCTCACCCGGCCCGTGGGGGTGGGGATGCTCGCCACCTTGTGCCGGTTGAGCAGGCTGTGGGGCGAGGCCGTCGTGTAGAAGTGCGCCATCTCCAGGTCGATCGCGTCCACCGGGGCGTCGACGAAGCGGTAGATGTCCTGCCAGTGCGCCGAGTTGGTGGCGTGCTCCTTGATGGAGACCGTCCAGAGCCGCGTACCGGCGGCGCTCTCGAGGCGGACCCGGGCGGACAGCGCGGGGTGGTCGGCCCGCGCCCCGTCCGCCAGCAGGATCGGGCCCCGGGGACCCCTGGCCCCGTATCCGATGTCGAAGAGCCAGCGCTCCTCGCCGAAGGACACGACGAAGACCTGGTGGGTGGCGGGGGTGCGGTGGGGGTCGGTGCCGCTGGCGAGCCGGATCCCGTAGTCGAATCCGCAGGCCTCGAACAGCCACTGCATCATCCGGCCCGTCTCGAAGCAGATCCCGCCCCGGCCGCGCTCCACGATCGCCTCGTGGAGCGCCTCCTCGCCGAGGCCGCGCTCGGCGTTGCCGTGCATGCTGAAGTTCTCGAAGGGGACGTTGTACAGGTGTGCCTCGTGGAGCCGGCGCAGGCACTCGGCGGTCGGCTCCAGCGGAGCGTCCAGTCCGATCCGGCGGGCGTATTCGGCGATGAGCTGGTTCACGTGCTTTCTTTCTGGTCGTGGCCGTAGCCGTGGCCGTGGCCGTGGCCGTGGTGCCGTCGCCGGTGTCAGACGTTGAGCACGAGGCGCGTGCCGATCGACTTGCTCACGCACGGGATCATGTAGCTGGACTCGGCCTTCTCCTGGTCGGTCAGCACCTCGTCGCGGTGGTCGATCCGGCCCGTGCGGACCTCGACCTCGCACGTCCCGCAGATGCCCTGCCGGCACGAGGACGGGACGGGCACGCCGTTGCGGTGGAGCGCGTCGAGCAGCGGCTGGTGCTGGGCGGTCTCGAAGGTGATGCCGGTCTTGGCGCACTCCACCTCGACGGACGGCGCCACGTCTTCGCAACCGCCGTCCGCCGCGCCGTCGTTGACCAGGGTGCGGGCTTCCGGTGCCCCGGCCACGGCGTCGCGCACCTGCGCGACCATCGCGGCCGGGCCGCACGCGCCGATGACGGCGCCGGCCGGTGTGCCCGCGACGACCTCGGCCCAGTCCGGGCGGCCCGCCGCCGCGGTGTCCAGGGTGACGATGCTGCCGTTCTGCTCCCGCGCCAGCTCGCGGAGCCGCCCGAGGAACGGGAACTCCCGCGCGCCGCGGTCCACGTAGACGAGCTGCCAGTCGCGCAGCCGCCCGCCGGCCAGGACGGCGAGGACCGGGTTGACGCCCACCCCGGCGGCCAGGAAGTGCGTGAAGGGTGCCGCGCTCTCGGCGGTGAAGCGGCCGCCCGGGGCGGAGACCCGCAGCGGGGCTCCGACGTGCAGGCGGGGCGAGAGCCGGTCGGCCTGGTCGCCGCGGTGGCGGTTGCGCACGGCCAGCTCGTACCCCTCCGCGCCGGCGGAGAGGAGGGTGAACGTCTTCAGCCGGGGTCCCACGCGCAGGGTGACGTGCTGGCCGGGCACGGCGGCCGGCAGCGGCTCGGCGCCCGGCGCGCGGTCGAGCCAGTACCGCGTGACGGTGGGCGTCAGGGCGCTCGCGGCCCGGACGACGGCGGCCCTCACGCGACCAGCCCCGATTCCCTGAACGCCTCGAGGGTGGCGCCGTGTTCCAGGGCGCCGGCCTCGATGAAGTACTGCAGCGTGGGCGCGGCGCCGCGCCGCACGTCGGCGACGACCTTCTCGCGCGTGTAGACCTCGGTCATGACCTGCTCCACCTCCGGGCGGCCCAGGCCGGCGGCCAGCAGGCCCAGCGCGGTGCTCGGGTAGTCCGGCTCCAGGAACGCGAAGATCAGCCGCGGGATGTACGGGCCCGCCAGCTCCTGCTCCTTCGGCGTCATCGCGGGCCACAGGTACCGCAGCAGCGTCGAGAAGTAGGAGTGGTGCTTGGCTTCGTCGACCGCGTGGTCGGCGACCATCTCGCGAACGCCCTCGGGCAGCCGCCGGTCCGCGGGCAGGTCGTCGAGGATCGAGGAGATGAGCGTCTCGCTGACGATGGCGAACAGCATCTCGTCCAGGCCGCGGATCTGGCTCGGCAGCTCCTCGTGGATCCGCGCGAGCTCCGCGGTGAACGTCGGCGTCTCGGGGAGGGCCGGCGCGATCCCCGTGCGGGTGCGGACCTGGCGCAGGATCTCGTAGGTGAACTGGGCGTGCCAGGCCTCGTCCGTCACGATCTTGAAGGCGTCCAGGCGCATGGGCTCGGGCAGGTCCAGCCCGGACATGCCGCGGCTGATGTGGCCGGTGACCGGGATGACCGCGCTCTGCTCCAGGTCGATGGTGAACTTGAGGTACTCGTAGAGGCGGTGGAGCAGCAGCGTCTCGCGGAGCTCGGGCTCGGCCCGTTCGAGGAGCGGGTGCGCCAGGACGGGTACGAGTTCGGGGCTGAAGAACAGTTCACCGTCGGTGTCCAGGACCCGTGTGGGGTTGTTTCGGACGGTGGCGACGCGCTCCCACGTACGGAAGCGGCTGCGGTAGTCGGATTCCAGAACTGCCTGGTCGAGGCGATTCTGATGACGGCGGGCGAGAACGGTCCGGTTCGCCGTGCTCGCAAATTGCAGAGCCATTCTTTAAACCTTCATGTGGTGAGGCAAGAAGGCTGTCACCGGCCCAAGTGACCGTCAAGCGGCAAGAGTTTGCCGCTGTACGGCATTGTCCGGTTCGCCGGTATTCGAAAGAGTCGAATCAGACAAACGAAGGGCGACCGGCAAATGATTGCCGGTCGCCGGTCGAAGTGGGCGCGAAGCGGCAAAAGTTTGCCGGTCGCGGCCGGAGCCGAACGTGTAGAGTTCCGAGCATTCCGCCGAAGTGCCGTACTACCGCCCCGGTTCGGGCGGCAGCGGGAGCGGGAGCGGCAGGACGGGCTGGTGCGGCAGCAGCAGGACGCAGCGCAACCCGTGCTGGTAGGCCGGGAGGAGCACCTGGGAGGTGACGGTGATCGGTTCGGGCGAGACGTGCGGCAAGGTGAGCCGGTACCGGTGTCCCTGCCGGAAGGCGATGACCTTCGGCCCCTGAGCCCACAGCCGGCGGCATTCGGGATCCTGCAGGACGCGGTGGAGGACACCTTCCAGCGCGGCCTTGTTGGAGCCCGTGGCCAGGGCGAACCGCAGCATCGCCAGGTAGACCTCGGCGTGCTCGTGCCAGTCCGCCATCTGTTCGCGCGCCGTCGGATCGGTCAGCGCCCAGCCCATGAGGTTGGCACCCGGCTCGAGCACCCAGGGGAACCAGCCCGCCATGAGCGTGTTGTAGCCCAGGATGTTCCAGGAGCCGTCCGTGAGGTACGCGGGGAACTGCGTCTGCCCCGTGACCACGCGCAGCAGCGCCAGCTGGCCCTGCGCCTCGCCCTCCTCGTCGGCGAGCGCGACCCCCGCGCCGTCGAGCGCGCGGCTGTACAGCACCATCCGCTCGTCGGGCCCCAGAACCAAAGCCTCGGAAATCCGGCTCAGAATGTCACTGGAAAGCGATACGGAGTCCCCGGCCTCCAGGCTGCGGTACCAGCGCTCGCTCACACCCATGATTTCGGCGACTTCCTTTTGTGGAATCGCCTTTCCACGGCGCAGTTTGACACCGGCGTCCACTCGCCATACTCGTAGGAGTTGGTGCAATTCCATGGTCTGAGACGCGGGATCGAGCACGAAATCGCGATTGTGAACGCCAGTTGTCCCCACCGTAAACTCCCCTCGCCACGACACAAAAAAGACTCATGGCCTGAAGTCGAAGTGTACAGCGCGGCAGTTGTGGGCCTGAGACAGGAAAGCAGATCCCTATGCACCATCCGCCCATGCCCGACGGCCGGACCGATGGAGTGAACCGCGCCGCACCGCGCCGCGTGGTGATCACCGGTCTGGGCTCGCTCACCCCGCTCGGCGTCGGCGTTCCCGCGCTGTGGCAGGGGCTGCTCGACGGCCGCGGCGGCGTACGGGCACTGGAGGGCGAGGAGTTCGCCGGCCAGCCGGTCCGGATAGCCGCGACCGTGCCCGCCGATCCCGCCGCGCTGCTGCCCAGGGCCCAGGCGCGGCGGATGAACCGCTCCGCCCAGTTCGCCGTGATCGCCGCCCGCGAGGCGTGGCGGGACGCCGGCTTCGAGCCCTCCGGGACCCTCGCCAGCGGCATCGATCCGACCAGGACCGGCGTGTCCCTCGGCACCATCATCGGCGGGGCCCCCGCCCTGGTCGACGGCGACCGCGCCCTGCGCGCCAAGGGCCCGCGCGGCGTCTCGCCGCTCACCGCCGCGATGACCGTGCCCTCCCAGGCCGCCGCCCAGATCTCCCTCGACCTGCACGTCACCGGCGAGGCCCGCACGGTGGTGAGCGCCTGCGCCTCGGGCACCGAGGCCATCGGGCAGGCCATCGACCGGATCCGCCTCGGGCACCTGGACATCGCCCTGGCCGGGGGCACGGAAGCCGCCGTCACCCCCGCCGTGATGGCCTCCTTCGCCGCCATGCGCGCCCTGTCCACCCGCAACGACGACCCCGGCCGGGCCTCGCGCCCCTTCGCCAAGGACCGCGACGGCTTCGTCAACGGCGAGGGCGCGGCGGTGCTCGTCCTCGAATCGGAGGAGCACGCCCTGGCCCGCGGTGCGCGCATCTACTGCGAGGCCGCCGGCTGGGGCCTGTCGGCCGACGCCCACCACATCGTCGCGCCCGACCCCTCCGGCGACGGGATCGTCCGCGCGCTGCACCGCGCGCTCGCCGACGCCGGATCCGTCCCGGCCGACGTGGTCCACGTCAACGCGCACGCCACCGCCACCGTGGAGGGCGACCTCGCCGAGGCCACGGCACTGCGCAGGCTGCTGGACGAGCGCGGCGCCGGGGCACCCCGCGTCCCGGTGACGGCCCTGAAGGGCGCCCTGGGACACATGCAGGGCGCGGCCGGGGCGGTGGAGGCCCTGGTCTCGGCCCTCACCCTGCACCACGGCACCGTCGTGCCCACCATCGGCTGCGAGGACCTCGACGACGCCTGCGACCTGGACGTGGTCACCCTGGCACCGCGCCCGCTGCCGGACTGCGGCGACATCGTCCTCAGCAACTCCTTCGGCTTCGGCGGACTCAACGCGGTACTCGCGCTGCGCCGCCGGGGCGGGCCCGGCCCCGCGACCCCGTGACCCGAGACCCCGCGGCCCCGCGGCCCCGAGACCCCGTGACCTCCCGATCCCCCGACCCCGTGAAAGAGGGCAGATCCGCATGACCGCACCCGTTCCCCAGGACATGGTCCGGGAGTTCCACCGGGCCTTCGGCCTCGGCGTCGGAGCCCATCCGGCCACCGTGGCGCCGGAGCTGGCCGCACACCGCCAGGTACTCCTGGAGGAGGAGGTCGCCGAGGTCGCCGAGGCGAGCGCGGCCGGCCGCCTCGCGGACATCGCGCACGAGCTGGCCGACGTGGTCTACATCGCGTACGGGACCGCGCTGGTGCACGGCATCGACCTCGACGCGGTCCTCGCCGAGGTCCACCGCGCCAACATGTCCAAGCTCGGCCCGGACGGCCGCCCCGAGCTCCGGGCGGACGGCAAGGTCCTCAAGGGGGCGTCGTACCGGCCGCCGAACGTGGCCGAAGTGCTGCGCGGGCAGGCGTAGCCGGGCGTCAGCCCGGTGTCAGCCGGCATCAGCCCGGTTGTCCGTGGGGCAGGATCCACACCTGGACGAGGTCGGTGTCGCCGACCGCGGCCAGCAGGCCGCCGTCCGGGGAGACGGCGACGGAGTAGATCTCGTTGTGCGGCGTCTCCAGGGGGTCGGTGAGCGGCAGGCCGTCGGCCGCGTGCCACACGCGTACGCTGCCGTCCCGGCCCCCGCCGGCCACGAGCCGCCCGTCGGGCGAGAACGCCACGGCGTACACCGCTTCCGCGGACGTGGACGCGACCTTGCGGACGGGGCTTCCGGAGCGCACGTCGAGCGGGTCCCACAGCTCCACGGTTCCGGGGGAGCCGGCTGCGGCGAGCACCGTGCCGTCGGGCGAGAAGGCCAGGTCGTAGCATCCATTGAGGATCGTGTCCCCGGCAATCTCCCAGGTGGCCGTGGACCACAGCCGCAGCGCTCCCCTGGAACCGCTCGCCGCCAGCAGGGCTCCGTCGGGCGAGAACTCCAGCGCCTCCGACCTGAATTCGGTCTCCAGCGACCTGACCCCGTCCCGGCTGGCGGTGTCCCACAGGTGGACGAGCCCCTTGGGCCCGCCCGCGGCCACGGTCTTCCCGTCCGGGGAGACCGCCACCACGTCGCGGGCCCCGGACCCGTCGGGGAGGCGTCCCCCGACGGGATGGCGGTAGGTCAGGTCCCACAGCCAGACCGTCTCGTCCTCCGCCACCGACGCGAGCCACCGCCCGTCGCCGGAGAAGGCGAGGTCCCGGACGATGTCCTGGTGCCCGACGAGGGGCCCGGCCGCCTCCTCCCCCGTGGCGGGATCCCGCAGGTACACCGCGCCGTCGCTGCCGCCCAGAGCCAGGTAGCGCCCGTCCGGCGAGAAGGCCAAGGCGTCGTACGAGTCGACGGGGCCCTCGAAAGGGGGCAGGGGTACGACGTGGCCCCGGTCCAGGACGTCGGCGAGGGCTCGGACCGCCAGCGGGCTCACGGGGCTTCCCAGGGGCTCCGCGGGGGCGGCCGCGCCGGTCCGTCTGCCCTGCGTGCGCAGCTGGTCGAGGGTGCGCCAGCGCGTGCGCCACGCCTCCATCTCGGGGGCCCTGCGGTCGACGGCCAGCTGTCTGCCGTCCTCGTCGTAGGACAGCAGGGTGTGCACCAGGGACATCAGGCTGTCCATCCGCTGGAGCCGCTTGCCGCTGAACGCCTCGCTGAGGGCCGCCGTCGACAGCGGCGTGGCGCCCTTCAGGCCGTCCGCACGCGTGACGATCTTCTTCAGGACGGGGTTCCCGCGCTCCTCCTTCAACCGCCGCAACTGCTCCGCGAACTGGTCGAGGCCCGCCTGGAATTCGGTTGCGTTCGACACGCTGGACCCTCCGCCGTTCGCCGCTTTCGGCGCCCAGATTAGGGGAGTTGACCAGGCTCGGAACCGAACTTCAATGAAGTTCGGCCCGGTTACGACTTCGTTCGTGCGGTGCAGGTCAACAGGCCCCGCCTCTGCTGCCATGGGACCCATGACGCACTCCCAGCAGTCCCGGGAACCCCAGGTCCCCCCTCCGCCCGGCCCGTTCATGACCGTGCGCACCGCGCTCATCCTGCTCTCCTCGGCGGTGCTCGGCGCGACCACCGGCGGGCTCGCCGTCCTGGCCGGCGGCGGCCCGGCGGCGGGGGCCCTGGCCGGGCTGGCCGCCGCCGGGGCCTGCGTATCGGCCCTGCACTCGCTCCTCCAGTGACCGCTCAGCCGTCCGCGCACGCGGTGTCGCGGGCCGGGCGGCGGCCCGTCGTGAGGTACGTGGTGACCGTGCGGTCGGCGCAGGCGTTGCCGTTGCCGAGGTAGACGCCGTGTCCGCCGTGGTCGACGGTGAGCAGGCGGGCCCGCGGGCCGAGGGCGGCACGCATCTCCAGGGCCCCGGAGTACGGGGTCGCCGGGTCGCGGAGGTTCTGGACCATCAGGATGTTCGACGGCCCCCGGCCGGTGATGCGGGTCGGGCGTTCCGCCGGGGCGTCCTTCCAGAAGGCGCACGGGGTGATGTTCACCGGCATGCCGGCCGTCAGGGGGTGCGCGACGCGGTCCGCCGCGACCGCGCTCGCGTACCGGGCCGGGTCCTTCGGCCAGGCCGCGTCGTTGCAGATGACCCCGACCATCAGCGAGGCGTCCGTGTCCGGCAGCGGTCCGGCGAGCTCCTTGGGCAGCACCGGTACGGCGGCCGGGTCCTGGGCCGAGCGGACGAGGCGGGCGAAGGCGGGGAAGAGGGCGTCGCCGTAGAGGGAGTTCTGCAGGGCCTGGCGCAGCACGTTGCCGGTCAGCGGGACCCCCGGCACGTCCGAGGGCCGCGGCTCGCCGTCCAGCCGGGCCGCGAGGGACAGGAACAGCGGGCGTACGTCGTCCGGGTGCGCGGCCAGGCGCAGCCCCTCGGCTTCCCGCGCCGGGTCCGCCGCCCAGGCGGCGAAGTCGGGGAAGCGGTCCTCGGCGCCCTGCGCCATGTTCGCGAGCCAGCCCCGGGCGACCCGCTCCGGATCGGGGTCCCCGCTGCTGTCCAGCACCACGCGGTCGGTGCGCCGCGGGAACTTCTGCGCGTACACGGCGCCCACGTACGCCCCGTAGGAGACGCCCCAGGCCGACAGTTTGCGCTCGCCGAGCGCCTCGCGGAACCGGTCGAGGTCGCGCACCTGGTTGGCCGTGGTGAAGCTGCGCAGCTCCGGGCCGCCGTTCGCGGCGCAGGCCTCGGCCACCCGGCGGGAGCGGGCGGTGTTCTCCTCGATCCCGCCGTCGGGAGCGGCCCAGGAGCGCAGGGTCACCAGGTGCCGGTCGGCGGCGTCGGTGGCGCACCGGGCGGTCACGCTGCCGCCCACCCCGCGCGGGTCGAGCGCGACGAGGTCGTAGGCCCCCGCCATCTCCCGGTCCAGTGCGGCGCCCTTCTGCGACAGCCGCTGCACGCCGGAGCCGCCGGGCCCGCCGGGGATCACCGCGAGCGTGCCGCGGCGGGCGGCCGGGCGGGTGCTGGGTAGCCTGGACACGGCGAGGGAGACCTGCGGGCCGCCCGGATCGGCGTAGTCGAGGGGGACGGACAGCTTCGCGCACTGCTGGCCGGCCAGGTGCCCGGTGTGCGTGCAGTCCGCCCACACCAGGGCCGGCGGGGAGGGGCTCGCGGACGCCGGTGAGGCCTGCGCGGTACCCGTCAGGGCGGCGGCGACGGAGGTGGCGCAGAGGGTGAGGAGTGCGGCCTTGCGGCGGTAAGTGGTCATGGAACGAGGATGGTTGGGCAGCCGCGGCCGCTCCATCCGGCAGCCGGGACGGCTCGCAGGGGGGCCAGCCCCACCACGCCGCCGCCGGCCGGCCCCTCAGCCGACCGCACGGCCCCGGTCGCACGGCCCCGGTTACACCACCACGAACACCACGGCCGCCGCACCCATGAGTGCGGCGGCGGTGTGGATGGCCGGATGGCCGTAGTCACCCGACCAGAGGTGGCGGGCCAGGCCGCCGACGGCGGCCAGAGTGCCGATGATGCCGAACTGCGCGAGCAGGGTGACGGAGGTGAAGGGGGCCGGGAGCAGCAGGAGCGAGTTGAGCCAGAACGGGGCGGCGCCCGTCCAGCCGCGCCACTCCCGCAGTTCCCGCAGCCTGTGCGGGTACGAGGACTCCCGGTGCCCCGGGTACTCCCGGTACTCCCGGATCACCGTCGCCATTGTGCCGCCACCGGCCCTTCAGTCACCTGCTCGAGCACTCAACTCGCAGGCTGTACAGACTCCTTGGGTGCGGCGGTCGGGACAAGGGCCCGTTCGGCAAGAAATCCGAAAGTCAGGCCGAAAGTGGTCCACATCGCGGCCTGGATGGCCAGCGAGGCGAGCCGGAACTGCCAGACGAGCGCGGCCGGGAAGTCCCCCGGCACCTCGTTGATGCCGGGCAGCGACGCGTAGGCGATGCCGACCGCCACCACGAAGGCGAGGGAGGCGGTGACCGAGGCGTTCCAGTTGCCCAGGGCCGGCGCCAGGCGCCTGCCCAGGATCAGCGCGCCCAGGGCGAGCAGCACGCTGAGCGCGATCATCAGGACGTAGAGGGTGGTCCGCTGGACGGTCGTCTCGGGGTCTCCGACGGCCGGCGGGTTCGCGGGGTACTTGAAGAACGGCACCAGGCCGACGGTGACGAACAGACCGCCGGCGACCAGCGCCGCCGTGGCCCGGGGGCCGAAGCGCCCGATGCGGCCGACCGCGTAGCAGAAGACGAGCGCGGCGATGCCGCCGAGCGCGATCCCGTAGAGCAGGGTTCCGGTGCCGAGGCCGGCCGTTGCCTGGAGGGCCCGGCTGACCGGGGCGGCCTCGCCGCCGCCGTGGTCGTGGGCGCCGGCCTCCTCGATGGCGATCGCCGCGTCCACCTTGGATTCACCGAGGACGTACGCGACGAGGAAGGCGGCGACTCCGGCCAGCAGGCCGGCGAGCATGCCCCGGACGAGGAGCACGCGGGGGGAGATGGGGTTCATGGTTCGGTTCTTCCCTTGCTGAGGATGGAGATCAGTGGCAGGGGAAGCCGAGGAGGTGGCGGCCGTCGTGCATCCACTCGTGGATGGTGTCGCCTTCGAAGATCGCGGTGGCGCCCTGCTCGGCGCCGACGAGGTAGAGCAGGACCATCATCAGGACGCCGACGAACAGCGCCCAAGGGGCCAGTGCGGAGAGGGAGATGGGGGCGACGGCCAGGGGGGCGGCAGTCGTGGGCACGGCGGAGTGGGCCATGGCAGGAACCTCCAGGGGGAACACGCGTCCCGGTCATTGGTGCTCGCGACGACGGTGGCGGGTCTGACTCGCCTCCCCCTCCGGGAGGTTTCACAGTGGCGCGACCGTGCCGGACTCTCACCGGTTCTTCCGTCTGCCGTCGTCTTGTCGTCCGTGACCGTACCGCGCTTACGCTGCCCTTATGAAGAGGACGGTTGTTCGAGTCCGGCTCGTGAGACCTCCGCTGGGCGGGGCGGAGCGCCCGCACCGGTTCCCGGACCGGGATCCGTGCCCGGGGCACGAGGGGCTGCGTGGGCAGGATCACGGCTCCTGGACGGGGCGGACCCTCGACGAGGTGGCGGCCGAGGACCCGGCCGCGCTGGGGCGGTGGACGGGCGACACCTCGTACGCGCCGCCCGGCGGCGGGGAGTCGGTGGACGCGCTGATCGCACGGGTCGGCCTGCACCTGGCCGGGCTGGCCCCGGGGACGCACCGGGCGGTGGTCGGGCAGGGCGTCGTACGGGCGGCCGTGGTGTGGGCGCTGGAGCTGCCCGCGGCGGCCTTCTGGCGGCTCGACGCGCGCCCGGAGTCGGTGACGGTCCTGACGGGGCGCTCGGGCCGCTGGAACCTCCTGCTCGGGGCTCCCGACACGACCGGGCAGGACCGCTAGTGGCACCGCGGCCCGGGCCGCGTGGTGGCGCGGGCCGGGCCGGGTGTCAGAGCGGGAGGGGGATCAGGCGGCGATCCAGTCGGACGTCGCGATGACCGGCTGCACGCCGTCGCGGTGGACGGTGCCCTCGATCAGGCCGTACATCCGGTCCGCCGCGAAGTAGACCTCGTTGTCGTTCTTGAGGCCGAAGGGCTCCAGGTCGACGAGGAAGTGGTGCTTGTTGGGGAGGTTGAGGCGCACCTCGTTGACCTTGGGGCAGTTGTCGAGCACGCGCTCGGCCATCTGGTTCAGGGTCTGCTGCAGCGAGTAGGAGTAGGTCTCCGCGAAAGCTTCCAGCATGTGCTTGCGGACCTTCTTGTACGACTGGTCCCAGTCGTACTCCGGGTCGTCGGCGGCGAGCGCCGAGTGCGCCCAGCGCGAGGTGACCTTGGTCGCCAGGATGCGGTCGTACGCCTCCTGCAGCGTCGTGTACTTGTCCTTGATGAACCCGTGGAACTCGGAGTTGGTCGAGTTCATCACGGTCAGGTCCTTCAGACCCGAGATGACCTGCAGGCCGGTCGTCTCGCTGTACGTGATCTGCGCGGTGCGCACCTCGGTGCCCTTGAGCGAGAAGGAGTGCTGCTCCTTGCGCGTCGGGACCGGGATCCGCTCCCAGGCGTACTCCTCGATGCGGATCTGCGCCTCGCGGATCGGCTGCTGGGAGGAGACGAAGTGCTTGGCGAGCAGGATGCCGAAGGCCTCCGGGGAGGCGATGCCGTGCTCCTTGCCGAAGGCGTACACCGTGTTCTTGGTGGTGTCGGTGGGCAGGCAGTTGGCGTTGTCGCCGGTGAGGTGGACGTCGCGGAACTCACCGCGCAGGGCGACCGACACGTTCAGGTCGCGGATCTCGTGCCAGGATCCTCCCCCAGACTCCGTCTGGGAGGTGCCCCCGGTGCCCTTGCGGGTGACCTTGACGATGCGGTTCTCGGCCTTGCCGTACTGGTTCTGGGCGAGGATGTGCTTGCTCATGCGCTGTCTTCCTTCGGTCCTCGGGAACACGGAGTCCGGTTGTCCGGATCCCGTACGCCCGGCGTCCGGCGGACGCGCAGCCCGCCCCCCGCCGTTCGGCCACACGCGTGGATCATCATGTGGACCGCCCCGGGACTGACGTGCATCCCGGTCCGTAGGTGCCTGCTGATTCCAGCACGTTCACATGCTGTTCGTAAGGGAGCGGAACCTCCGAGAACAGGCACCCACGATTTGGGCAACCGTACGATCTGCGCAGGTCAGACCGTGTGCGCGTCGGCCACTGTCAGGGCTTCGTCGAGGATCGCCAGGCCCTTGGCGACGTCCTCGGCAGCGATGTTGCAGGGCGGCGCGACGTGGACGCGGTTCCCGGCGAGCAGCGGCCACATGCCGCTCTTCTTCAGGGCCGCCCCGAGCTCCGCCATCGGCGCGTTGTCGGCGCCCGCCGCGTTGTACGGGACCAGCGGTTCGCGGGTCTCCTTGCTGCGGACGAGCTCCAGGGCCCAGAAGGTGCCGAGCCCCCGGACCTCGCCGACCGACGGGTGGCGCTCGGCGAGGGCGCGCAGGCCCGGGCCGAGCAGCTCGGCGCCGGTGCGGGCGGACTGCTCGACGATGCCCTCCTCCTCCATCACGTTGACCGTGGCGACGGCGGCGGCGCAGGCCAGCACGTGCCCGGAGTACGTCAGCCCGCCCGGGTAGGGGCGGCGGGCGAAGGTCTCGGCGATGGCGGCCGAGATGGCGACGCCGCCGAGGGGGACGTACCCGCTGGTGATGCCCTTGGCGAAGCAGATGAGGTCGGGGGTGACGTCCCAGTGCTCGGAGGCGAACCACGTGCCGGTGCGCCCGAAGCCGACCATGATCTCGTCGAGGATGAAGACGATCCCGAAGCGGTCGCAGAGCTCGCGGACGCCGGCCAGGTAGCCGTCGGGGTGCACGAGCACGCCCGGGGCGCCGCCCACGGTCTCCAGGATGATCGCGGCGACGGACTGCGGGCCCTCGAAGACGATGGTGTCCTCGAGGTGGCGCAGGGCGCGCTCGCACTCCTCGGCGGGGGTGGCCGCGTAGAAGGGCGAGCGGTAGGCGAACGGCCCCCAGAAGTGGACGACGCCGGCCGTGGCGGAGTCGTTGCCGAAGCGGCGCGCGTCGCCCGTGAGGTTGATCGCGGTGGAGGTGGCGCCGTGGTACGAGCGGTAGGCCGAGAGCACCTTGGTCCGGCCGGTGTGCAGCCGGGCCATGCGGACGGCGTTCTCGACGGCCTCGGCGCCCGCGTTGGTGAAGAAGACCTTGTCGAGGTCGCCCGGGGTGCGCTCGGCGATGAGGCGGGCGGCCTCGGAGCGGACGTCGACGGCGAAGCCGGGGGCGACGGTGCAGAGCTTCGCGGCCTGCTCGGCGATGGCCGCGGCGACCTTGGGGTGCTGGTAGCCGATGTTCGTGTAGACGAGGGCGCTGGAGAAGTCGAGGAAGCGGTTGCCGTCGTAGTCCCAGAAGTACGAGCCTTCGGCGCCGGCGACGGCGAGCGGGTCGATGAGCTCCTGGGCGGACCAGGAGTGGAAGACGTGCTTGCGGTCGGCTTCTTTCACTGCCGCCTTGGCGGCGGCGCGGGCATCGGCTTCTGCGTTCATATTCCGAGGGTAGTTGTCCACGATGTGGAACCGGCTGGGGCGGGGCTGGGGCCGGCGGCGTCAGAGGTGTATACGAGCAAGCCCAAGCCACCACACCATGCCCCCCGCCCAACTCCTCGACGCCCACACCCCGCCGACCCCCGGCCTGCCCGCTGCAGGGCGAGCTGCCCGGCGCAAGGCCCAGTCCTCCCGCAAGCGTTCGCTGGCCGCCCGCTATCTCGGCTACGTCGGCTACTTCGTCGGCGCTGGCCTCATCAGCGGCGCCGTCGTTCACCACCCCTTCGACCCCGACCGCTACACCCGCATCGCCACCTACGGCGCGCTCGTCTTCCTCGCCGCGACCGTCCTCAACGAGTTCCTCCTCACCCGCGAACGACCCGGCCTGCCGCGCATGCTCATCGTGATCGGCTCCTCGCTGCTGCTGTCCTTCGGCATAGGCATGCTCAGCGGCGGACTCCAGCACTTCGACGACTTCCCCATCCGCGGCGCCGTCCTCGTCCCCGCCGGCATCGTCGTCTCCTTCATCGCCTACGTCATCAAGGACGCCGACACCCCCACCCGCCGCATCTTCAGCGTTCTGGGCCTGACCGTTGTCGCAGTCGCGGCCCTCGCCTTCTTCGGCCTGCGTGAAGTCGCGGCATCGATGGAGTCCACGCCCGGGGGCGGTCACAGTCACGGCACCGGCGAAGAACCCGCCGCAGACGACCACACCCCGACCACTACCTCCTCCCCGGCCACCACCCCCGTACCGGGCATCTCGGGAATGCCCAACCCCGCCTCCACGTCCCCGGCCCACAACGACGGACACGCCGACCACTGACCGACCAGAGTCTTCCTTTGGAGAGCTGTCCGTATCGCGTCCCCGCTGGCCACCAACGGGGACGAGCAGATCATCGAAGCGATCTCTACGGCCCGGTACAGCGCCACCGTGGCCGGCTGCCCCCGTCTGCCGGCCCAGCCCAACGCGGGCCGCCCACACAGGGCAGGCGCACCGTCAGAGCGTGTCTGAAAGATCGTGTAAGTCCGTGATGTGGAAGCCTGGCCCGGGGCTCGGCCTCGGGCCTGTGGGCCAGGCGGATCGGACGAGTCATGGCAGACAAAAACGAAGCGGCCGCGTCCGTGGCCGGCGACAAGACGGTCGACGAGGTGGTCGAGCGGCTGCTCGACAAGGCTGACGCCTCGGGGGCGGCCCTGCTCGGTGAGGGCGGGCTGCTGACGGAGATCACCAAGGCCGTTCTGGAGCGGGCTCTGGAAGCCGAGATGAGTGAACACCTCGGCTACGAACGCGGAGATCTTGCAGGTCACGGGTCTGGGAACTCCCGCAACGGGACCTCGCCCAAGACGGTGCTGACCGACGCCGGCGCGGTCACTTTGGCGGTGCCGCGGGACCGAAACGGCGACTTCGAACCGAGGCTGGTACCGAAGAACGCCCGCCGCCTCGCTGGGTTCAACGACCGGATCCTTTCCCTCTACGCCCGCGGCATGAGCGTGCGCGACATCCGCTCCCACTTCGCCCAGATCTACGGGGTCGAGGTCAGCCCAGACCTGATCAGCAAGGTCACCGACGCCGTG
Organism: Streptomyces sp. ICC4; assembly: GCF_003287915.1. Classification (NCBI taxonomy): domain Bacteria; kingdom Bacillati; phylum Actinomycetota; class Actinomycetes; order Kitasatosporales; family Streptomycetaceae; genus Streptomyces; species Streptomyces sp. ICC4. Next base: position 4,070,469 of record NZ_CP030286.1, read on the forward strand.
ATCGACGAGCTCGTGACCTGGCAGAACCGGCCTCTCGACGCGGTCTGGCCGATCATCTACATCGACGCATTGTGGGTGAAAATCCGCTCTGGCTCGGTGACCTCGAAGCCGGTCTACCTGGCCGTCGGCGTCGACATGAACGGCAGGAAAGACGTCCTGGGCTTGTGGGTCGGCTCCGAGGGTGAGGGCGCCAGCACCTGGATGGCGGTCCTCTCCGAGCTGCGAAATCGGGGTATCGAGGACGTCTGCATCGTGGTCTGTGACGGGTTGAAGGGCCTGCCGGACGCGGTCACCGCGACCTGGCCCAAAGCCACCGTCCAAACGTGCGTGATCCACCTGACGAGAGCCTCGCTCAGGCTCTCGTCGTCGCGGGACCACCCGAAGCTGGTCCCGGCCCTGAAGGCCATCTACACGGCCCCGACCGAGGCCGCAGCCGAGCAGGCCCTCGACCTGTTCGCAGCCTCTGAGCTGGGCGAACGCTATCCGGCGATCGTCCGGACCTGGCGGTCGGCTTGGCCGGAGTTCACGCCCTACCTGGCGTTCCCGCCGGCGATAAGGACCGTGGTCTACTCCACGAACATGGTCGAATCCATGAACGCCCGGCTCCGCAAGGCCACCCGAAATCGTGGCCATTTCCCCTCGGAGCAGGCCGCGTTGAAGGTCCTCTACCTCGCGGTCCGCGAGCAGATCAACCCGAAAGCGCGGGTCTGTCCAGTAGACGGTGTAACCGTGGTTGGTTTGTGGGTCAGATTCGGTTGCTGGTGAGGCGTCCGTCGAAGGCGATGTCGAAGGCCTGGAGGGCTCGCTTCCAGCGGGTGGTCCAGCGTTTGCGGCTGGCGCCGGTCGGGTCCAGGGACATCACCGCGAGGTAGACGCACTTCAGAGCCGCGTTCTCCGAGGGGAAGTGTCCGCGGGCCCGGACCGCCCGGCGGATCCTGGCGTTGACGGAATCGATCGCGTTGGTCGTGCAGACGATCCGGCGGATCTCCGCGTCGAACTGCAGGAACGGGACGAACTCGGCCCAGGCGTTCTCTCACAACCGCACGATCGCCGGGTACTTCTGTCCCCATTCCTCAGAGAACTCGAGGAACCGGCTGGTGGCCGCGTCCTCGGTCGGAGCGGTATAGACCGGCTTCAACGCTTTGGTGATCTTGTCCCAGTCCTGGCGGCCGGCATAGCGGAACGAGGCCCGAAGGAGGTGGACGACGCAGGTCTGGACGACGGTCTGGGGCCAGACCTCGCCGACCGCGTCGGGCAGGCCCTTCAATCCGTCGCAGACCAGCATCAGCACGTCCTCGACGCCGCGGTTCTTCAGCTCGGTCAGGACACGGAGCCAGTGCTTGGCCCCTTCTCCTCCTTCGCCGCCGGCCCACAGCCCGAGGATGTCGCGGTGGCCTTCGGCTGTAACCGCGAGGGCCACATAGATGGGGCGGTTGGCGACCTGGCCGTCGCGGATCTTCACGTTGATGCAGTCGATGAAGACGACTGGGTAGACGCGGTCGAGCGGGCGGGCCTGCCATTCGGCCATGCCCTCCAGCACCGAATCGGTGATCGTCGAGATGGTCTGCTTGGAGACCTCGGCTCCGTAGACCTCTGCCAGATGAGCCGAGATCTCGCCGTGGGTCAGGCCCTTCGCGGACAGCGAGAGCACCATTTCGTCGACGCCAGTCAGCCGACGCTGGCGCTTCTTGACGATCTGCGGCTCGAAGGCCCCTTCCCGGTCCCGCGGCACCTCGATCTCCACCGGGCCGACGTCCGTGATGACGGTCTTGGAACGTTTCCCGTTCCTGGAGTTGCCGCCGTTCTTGCCCGAGGGATCGTGCCGGTCATAACCGAGATGGTCCGTCATCTCGCCCTCCAGAGCGGACTCCAGCAGCCGCTTCGTCAGCTGCTGGAGCAGACCGCCCTCGCCCGTCAGCTGCAGGCCCTCGGCCTGGGCCCGGGCCACGAGCTCGTTCAGGAACCGGTCATCGACAGCCGTCGGCGAGGCCCCAGCCTCAGGCGCTATCGCTATGTTCTCGCTGGTCACAGGTGCAATCCTCCATGATCGGAGTTACACCGTTCCTTTTACAGGCCCTCACCGCTAACCCGCGTCGGCGAGGTGGTGGCGCCTCCAGCCGACATGTGAAGGCCCACGCGTCAAGCAGACCTGAACCTTGCCCCGACCTGACGGCCAAGGCTGCGCCTGGGCGCGGGGCCCACCCCATCGAACCCATAGGTCTACATGGCGGTCTTGTAGACGATGGTCGTGTTCGGGCAGTCCTCGGCGAGCCCGAGGAGTGCCTGGACTTCGGCGTCGTCGGCAGCGAGGTTCCACTTCAGCTTCGTGGCGACCCATGTCGCGGCGTACGTGCAGTGGTAGGCCCCATCCGAGGGCAGCCACTGCGCCGGGTCCTTGTCGCTCTTGCTCCTGTTGGAGGCGGCGGAGACCGCGAGCAGGGTGTCGGGGCTGTTCTGGTCGTTCGCGTACGCCTCACGCCGCGCCGCCCGCGGAGGCCGGGGGTCGTGCCAAGTTCGTGCTTGTGGTGCGGGCCTTGCGCTTGCGATTATCGCGACTGCTATCCCGCCGACCGGGTGGGCCGCAACCACATGGGGGAACGTATGCGCGTCTCACGCCTGCTCGCCGCTGCTGTGCTCACCGCGCTCGCCGCTGGCATTGCCGTCCAGTTGGGCGAGGCCGTCGGTCAGGCCGACTCTCCGGCGCAGCTCGGCTACATCAACATCAACACCCAGGTTCTCCCCCCGCAGCAGCTGGCCTGATCTGTTCGTAGCCAGGCCGCCCGCCCAGGCCTCGACGAAGACGCCGTCCGCAACCTGTGAATGGGGCGCCGGTGACATCGGATGTCGGCACGGTGGGCATCGTCGGGGACAGCCTGGACTGGGCCGGTTTTACCCTGCCCAGTAGGCCGCTGTCACGCTGATGGTGAGAACCGTCGTGCTTCGGCTCATCGCAGCACACCAATGGGCTGGTGCCGTCCCCGTCGCCGCTCGCTAACGGCGATCCCAAGTCAGCTAGAGATTCCAGGCATCTGGTCCAACAGGCCCTGCACCGCTGCGTCGGCGGCGCGCTGGTAGAGGGTGCTGCGCAGTTGCTCATAGGTCCGCCTGATCAAGCCAGCTTCTGGCGCGGGGTCGGCGGCAGCAGCGGCGAGTTCCTGAGCGTGGCCGATGATTTCCTCGCGTTCTGCAACGGCCACATCCATGGTGGAGGCGGCCTCAAGAACCTTCTGCGCGAACTCGGCGAGGTCCTTGAGGTCGGCTCCGATGTTCATCGTGTTGCCGGTCCCGAACTGGTTGTTGCCACCGTAGTTGTAGACGGTGCCGATGCTGAATCCGGGCTGATCGGTCATGAACTTCCTTACGTAGACGGGATCGGTCAGCCCACACTCAATACCGAGTGACGTCAGCCGCGCCAGTGCTTCGGGATGCCCGTTCGCAGGTTCAACCGTGACCAGCCTCTTCTCCGCGAGGTAGCGCGCGCAGGCGAGAATCTCGTCCAGGGACAACGGCTCACCTTCGAAGTGCGACAGGGGAAGGCGCAGGAATTGACCCAGGTCGAGAACGCAGTTCGGATACCGCTCCATGGCGGCAGCCACCAGAGCGCTCGTCGTGTAGTCGAACCGTACCGCCCGACTCGTTGAGGCCCGCAGCAGGGCCTCCGCGCGCTGAGCTCCAGTCGGCGTGAGCCGGACCCTCAGCCCCGCACCGGTCTTCTCGAACTCGATGGTCCCGTGTCGTTCGGACATTTCAAGGACCCCGCGGAGACGCGGCTGCGTGATCGCCTGTTCCTGCTGATACGTGTGCAGGTTCGTCCACTGCGAGATGTCTCCGTCGGCCTGCCTGAAGACCTTCATCAGCAGCCGGGCTGCATGCGCTTCGAGGGAAGGGTCAGCGGTCTGCTGCGGGAGGAAGACCTCCGCGACCGCGAGCGGATCGAATCGTTCACCACGGACCGCACGGCGCGGCATCAGCGACTCGCGGATCTTCCAGTAGTCGCCGATGTCACGGATGCTCCGGAAGTGCCTGATCGACCGGCCGGGGCCGATGTAGGAGCCAGGGACAGACCAGCCGCCCGAACCCAATCCAGACCCCGTACACCAGGGTTCGCGTCGGATCAGGTCGAGTACTGCGTCGAAGCAGGGCACATCGCGGTCCTTGGTCATCGCCTTGAGCAGAGTCGACGTCTCCAGGTGGTAGTACTCCTGGGTAGAGGGGTTTCGCCGAGCGCCAGGGACACCAGGACTGGCTAGCAAGCGGACCACGTTCAGGAAGCTGTAGACAGTATCGAACGCGCTGTCGCTGATGCCGCAGTGCGCCACCCCGCCGATGGTCAGCTCCAGCGGAAGGTCCGCGGGTGGCACGGGACGTGAACCGTCCGGATGCCCGTACACAAGGTGCTCTGGTAGCTCTGCGAGCACGTCGGCTATGTCCCACCCTCGGGTGTCGAAGGCCAGGTCGAGTTCTCCGAAGGTCGGCCATGTGGAGTGCTCTGCGCGGTGTTCCCAAATGCTGTTCAGCAGGGTGTGCCCGGCGTTTGACGGCGCGGGAAGTGACTCGGATCCGGGGATGCGTGCGTTCACCGTGTCAGTGTGGCTGCCTCGTACCCGAGTGTCAGCCAAGCCAGTGGTTGCCGGCAGCTGCAGACGGTGTGGGAGAGCGTCGCCTTGTGTGCTGAGGGGGTGGGGTGGGTGTGGCGTCGGGATGCGTTGCACTGCGGACGCAGGTTCCCCCCGGGGTGGTCGTCGCTTGTGAATGACAGATTCCGCTTCCTTGGGCCGGTCCTCGGCCGGTTCACCGCCCCCGCTCCATCCCATGACGCCCTGCCGGGTACGGCGCCGTGTCGTGGCCCTGCCGCTGTCCGGGGGGCGGGGTGAGCGGGCGGTTGGGGGCCTGGCCTGCCTGGACCCTCGATGGGCGGGAGGCCGTCGGCTGGTTTCAAGCTGGCCTTGAGTGCCTGGTGGAGCTCGAACATCCGGTTTGCCTGTGGAGCGAGGGGAACGCGGGAGAGAATCGCGTGATCGCGGGGTTCTCCAGAGAGGCAATTCGTGAACAGGTCGTTGATGAAGGGGCAGAACACGGAACTGGTTGCAGGTTCGGTTGTGCTGTCAGTCGCTGCCACGGGTCTTTCCGTGGATGTCTCGGCCCTGCTCCTCGGTCCTGGTGGCAAGGTTCGCAGTGACGACGACTTGGTCTTCTACAACCATCCAGCGCAAGACGGGGTGTCCGTAGCCGGTCACAGCGTCAGTGCCTCCCTGGATCGGGTACCTGGCGACGTGGAGACCGTCGCCGTGGTTGCGAGCGCCGACCCGTTGCGGTCCGGCGCCGTCTTCGCGGCCGCCCCACGGCTCAGCATTGCGCAGCAAGGGACGCCGACCATCGAATTCACTGCCCCGGACTTCACTGCTGGGGAGACGGTGGTCGTTCTGGCCGAGCTGTACCGGAAAGGTTCTGGCTGGAAAGTCCGGGCTGTGGGGCAGGGATATGCCTCGGGGCTGGCCGGCCTGGCAACGGACTACGGCGTCACCATCGACGATGAGCCGGCGGTTCTCACTGCAGTAGTAGTCCCGGCGCAGACCAGTCGACCCAGCCAGGACGCTGTAGTGGACCTGTCCAAGGTAGGGAGCAAGGCGCCGTCATTGCTGGAACCCGCCCGACAGGCTGGGCAGGCCCTGGTCCATACGGGCATGGGCGGACGGCGGGCGGCCGTGTACCTGATCTTGGATCACGACTGGCACATGGAGGAAATGTACGAATCATTCGCGGTTCAGGCTTTCGCGGAGCGCGTGCTGGCTCTGTCAGCGAACCTGGATGATGACGGCACGGTTCCCGTCATCTTCTCCAGCGGGCAAGAGCCGTTCCTCGAAGAGATCAGCCTCGACAACTACCGCGGACGCATCGGCCAGCTCCATACGCAGGTGGACTGGGGCTGGGGCAACGTCGCGGAAGCCATGCGCCGTGCGGTCGGTCACTACCAGGAGAGCGGCGCCGCCGACCCGGCCTTTGTGATCGTTCAGGTCGGGGACGAACCATGGGACAAGGCTGCGTTCCGCTCACTGCTCCAGAACACGGCGACGCTGGGGGTCTTCTGGCTCTTCGTCGGCTTCGGCCGAGGCAAGCTTGCGTTCTTCAAGAACTTGAATGCTTCAGCGTCTGCCACATTCACCAACGCCGGCTTCTACGACGCGAGCAAGAATCCAGGTTCCGTCCCTGGCGACAAGTTCTACAACGGCCTTCTTGAGTCCTTTGGCGCCTGGATGGGGACGTAGGAAAATCGGCGCTCAGCCCAAGCAGCGGCTGCCCCGGGCTATCCGCGTGCTGCCTGACTCCATTGGTGGAGCCTTCTGTGCGCCGTGGGGTGGGCGGACCGGGGTGGCTGCTCGGGTCAAAGAAGCAGCTCCCTACTTGCGACCGAAGAGTTGCGGGCGTGGGTGCGAAAGGGGGTTCGCGGCGATCACTCCGTCTTCGGGGCGGGTACCGCCGAGATGGAAGAGAGGGCCGAGCTCGGGCAGTGGCTGGGCGAGGAGGTGCTGGTCCTCGGGGTGGCTGAAGGCGCAGAAATACGTCTGCTCGATCAGGCGCCGGTTGAGTGCCTCGGCGGCCATCATGCTCTCGTCCGGGCTGAGGCGCACGTGCGACGGTAGAGAGATTTCCGGATCGCCCATGACGATGATGGTGCGGCGTCCAACCGGCATGGCGATCTGGTCCGCCAGGGCCAGGCCGTGATGGCCGGCCTTCTGGACATGGAACAAGGTCGCCCGACGCGCCTTCCTCGCGCCCTGCCGCCGTCTGGTTCGGACGCGCTGGCGGGCAGGCGCCAGGACGGGCGCAGGGTTGCCGTCCTCGCGAAACGCGGCGATGGGCTCGTCGCAGGTCACCAGCGCGCCTGCGGTCAGCGAGACCACGCACAGCGGTCTCTCGGCGAAGTACGGGTAGAGCTTCTGCGCCAACGGGCTGAGCGTGCTCAAGTGCATGTTGGGGTGTGCGGCGAACTCCAGCTCGCGAAACTCGCGTAGCTGCGCCCGGTACTCCGCTACCTCGCGGCGTCCCCCGTGGACAGGTTCGTTGAGCTGGACCAGGCGCGTATAGAGGTCGGACATGACCTCCAGCTCACGGCGTCGGCGCGGACCTCGTGCGTACTGGAACGCCATGAACAGGGCAATGTCCGCGTGATCCTGCGAGTGCACGGGGCTGCCCCAGGTCACACTCGACGTTGCGCGGCGAAGAGCAGACGCAGCCCATCCTTCGACACGCGTCAGTAGTTGCTCCAGCCGACCGTCGGGCTCACCGTCGATGTTGATGAAGGTGTAGAAGTCCTTGATCGCCAAGTCGGCTATCTTGCGAAGACCCGCTTTCGGTGACCGTCGATCTCGAACCCACAGCTGCTCGTTGGGATTCCCGAAACGTCGAAGGTAGAAGGCGGGAACCGTATGGTGCCGAGCGCCTACCTGCAGGCTTTGATCGGCGCTGGCTATGTCCCACTCGTCCATGACGAAAGCCTGGCACATCTCACTGACACGCCGTCACGACGACGTCTGGCAGGACCGGGCCGACCGGCTCGGCACGTTCAGGAGAACAGGGCTTCCGCGTCGCGCGCTGCTCTCTGCCGCCAGCGCTTCTGCCGTTCGACGACCACCAGCGTCCGTCGCTGCAGGGTGGCTACCGCCTGGGCTGTGCCTGCGTGGCCGTGGTAGGTACCGAAGGTCTCCGTGAGGTCCTCGAATGCCCCCAGGACGGCGAGAACGGCGGCGCTGACGGTCTCGCTGTCGGCATAGAGGGACGGATTCCCCTCGTCGTCGAAACCGACGGCCTGCTGGACGAGCCACATGCTGCTGTGAGCTGCACCCGAGGAGAGCCGGTACCCAGGAGGGGAGGTGCGTTGTGTGCGCCTTCGCCAGGTCGGTGAGGTTGAGAGCGAGGGGAGCTTTGTGGGCTCCCAGGACAGCGCGGGCGGGTCGGTTCCTGTTGTCCAGGTCGATGCTGAGACCGGCACCCGTCACGATGCGCTCAGCGCGCTCCCACGCCTTCTCTGCCTCGGGAAGCACCCGGGCATCGAACTCCCTTGCCGCGGTGAGATGCGCTCGCAAGCACCGCCGCAGCGCGACGCACGCACCGATCCTCCGGCGAGGCGGCTGCATGTCGGCTGTGGCAGATACGGATGGTGCCTTCCTGGACGACGCGCGACAGGGACACCGTGGGCCATATCGACACCGGTTCTCCCGTGAGGGTTCGCTCCATGGCCACGACGTGATCGAGCGCGTGGGAGATGGTCAACGACGCAGTGAACGCGGACCACGACAGGAGCCTGCGGCGCCCCGTGCGGTGACGGTGATGCGAGGCCGCGATCCATGCTTCGTCGGTGCCCGCCACGCCCGCCGTCGGATCGGCCTGACTGAGTTCCTCAACGAAGGTAGCGAGGGAGCCCCGCGCGTTGCGTAGCGCACGGGCGGCTTGATCGACGATCTCCTTCGGCACGCCAAGGCGACGGGGATCAGGCCGAGAGGAGGTTGTCATTCCGACAGGCTACGTAGTCGGCTGCCCTCCGGCGCGTGAGTTTTTCCAGTAGCCCGACCCGAGGGTCGACGGACAGCCATGGCCGAGTTCTCCTGGGCGCTGTTGCGCAGAAGTTCTGCGGGCCCGTTGGCGAGAGGCGCAGTAAAACGCTTCGTCGCGCGAGAGGCCTACCGCCACCTCACCAGCGTAACCGCGCCCTCTCTTACCGCCTGACGATCTATAGAAGCTTCAGAGTCAAGGCCGGGGAGACGGAGCACCACGTTGTCCGGGAGGCCGGTCCGGTCCGGTACGACCATGTCAACCAGGTGTTCCGACAACTCCCCACGGCAGACGGCGTGATTCTCGGGGCTGAGGAGAGAGCGGGAGGCGAGCGATGGCAGGAGGTCCAGAACCGAGAGAGTCAGAGAGAGTGGGGTCCGCCATCGGGCGGGGTGCCGGGGAACCGCGTGCGGCCACCGGCGCCAGGGTGTGAAGAGGGGTCGTGCTCATCCTCGGTGGGATGAGCACGACCCCTCGTGCGGAGGCTCAGGTTCTCCGCGGTGACCGGTCTGGTGTGGACGGTCACGTAATTCGGCTCTGAAGCTTCTATAGATCGTCAAGCTGTAGGAGAGGGCGCGGTTGCGCCGCTGAATGCGCTGGTGAGGTGGCGGTAGGCGTCTCGCGCGACGAAGCGTTTGAGGCATCGGAAGATGTCCTTCGTCTTGAGTCCTTCGCGGGTGCGTCGAGCGACGTAGTCGCGGGTGCGCGGGTCGTGACGCATGCGGACCAGCACGATTGTGTGCAGCGCGCGGTTGGCCTGGCGGTCTCCGCCACGGTTGAGTCGGTGACGGTCGGTGCGTCCGGACGAGGCTGGCACGGGTGCGGCGGCGCACAGGTGGGCGAAGGAGGCCTCTGAAGCGAGCCTGTCGGGGTTGTCGCCGGCGGTGACCAGCAACTGCCCGGCGGTCTCAGTCCCAACGCCCGGCAACGCGAGCAGGCCGGGTGCGGTGCGAGTGATCAGGTCGCGCAGGTCGGCGTCCGCGTCTGCTATCTCCTCGCTCAAGTGCCGGTATCGCCTGGCCAGACGCTTGAGGGCGATTCTGACGGCCGTGGCCGGGGCAGCCAGATCGGTGCCCGGACGGCTGGCGGCTAGCCGTCGGACCAGCTCGGTGGTGGTCAGCGAGCGCAGTGCTTCGCGTACTGCAGCGGGCGCGGTGATGATCAGTGATCTGATCTGGTTGATGGTCTGGGTGCGGGCCTTGACGGCACTGGCGCGCACCACGCGCAGCCCGCGGATCGCCTCGACCGCGCCATCGCGGTGCTTCGGGATGCCCGTGGCGCGGCCGGCGAGTACCGCAGTGGCGGCGGCATAGGCGTCGATGGGGTCGGACTTCCCGGCCGCGCGACGAGCGCGACGGTCGGGTCGGTCCACCTCAATAACAGCGATCTCGTTGGCATGGAGATAACGGGAAAGCTCGGCGCCGAAGGAGCCTGTGCCCTCCATGCCCACAACCAGTATTTGACCGTGGGAGTACAGCCATTCCAGCAGGTCTCGGTAGCCTGCAGGTGTTGTGGGGAACGCCTCGGTGGCCAGGTGCCGGCCGATGGTGTCGATGACGGCGGCCTGGTGAACGTCGGTGTGGGTGTCGATCCCGCCGATCACCTCGATGGGCTGTGACATGGTGGCCGAGTTCCTTCCGTGCGCGGCGAATGGGCTCGCGCGCACCGGCCGGCAGACGGACACGACTGTGATGGGACCGCTTGAGTCAAGCTTCTATGAGGTCACGATCGCCGGCCGGTACACGCAATGGCACCCGCTCGGAAGGTCGACGATTCAGAGTGAGGACAGCCGAAGCGTCAATCGGGGATCGGGTCAGACCCTCGAGCGGTGCCGCTCCATCCTCACAGTCGGGGATCTTGTGATGTCGCAGGGTCACGGGGCGAGCAGTACGCGTTGGCGTAGGAGGTCGAGGTTTGGCTCCTAGGACCGCGTTCCGGAGGGCCAGGCTGGCGAGGATGTCGGTCCGGGATGAGAGCGTTTCCCGCATGACCGACACAGACGAAGCAGAAACCGACGTTGAGCATGCCGTCATCGCTCACTACCGACTGGCCGACGCCGGCCTCGGCGATCCAAGCCAACGGGAGGCCGTCCGCCAGGCTCAGTCCCTGCTGACCGAGGCGATCGAGCAAGCTGACGTCGGCGAGTTCGACGGGAACGAGTACGGAGGAGGCAAGGTGGTCCTCTACGCCTACGGACCGGACGCCGATGCACTCTTCGCTGTCATGGCACCCATCCTGAACGACCTGCCGTTCCGGCCAGCGCTTGTCGTCCTGCGCTACGGCTCCGTCGATGACACATCGGCTGCCGAGCAGCGCGTCGACCTCTGACGAGCCGAGTCATCAGCTCCCAGCTAGACGGGCACCTGGGGCAAATCGGGCTCTGCCGGGGATCGCGTGGTGTCGCAGGGTTATGGGCCGAGGAGTACCCGTTGGCGTAGGAGGTCGAGGTTGGCTCGTCCGTAGGCCATGCGCTTGATGAGCTTGACGCGGGTGACGTGGCCCTCAACCTGGCCGGAGCTCCACGGTGTTGAGAGACCTGCGGTGACGGCGTCGAAGTCGCGTCGCAGGCCGCTGACCAGTGAGTGGAGGGCTGGGAGGTCGTCAGTAAGGACTCGCTCCATCCAATCGGGAAGTTGGTCTCCGCGAAGGTGGTGGAGCATTTCAGCGAAGTCGTGGACGTGCCGTGCGGCGGCGTCGAGGTGAGGGCAGGCCGTACGGATCTCCTTCAGTTCCGCGGCGTCGGCGGCCGCGAGGTGCTGGGGGTTCGTCATGATCCAGCGGACGACGCGTCGGGGCTTCGGGGCCGGCCTGGGCCGCGGCCGGGACACCGGTTGCTGCTTCCGTCCTGGTTGGCGGGGAGGTCTGAAGGCTCGGAAGTAGCGGCGGAGGCACTGGACGCTCCCGGTGAATCCGCGCTCGCGCAGTTCCCGGTGGAGCTGGGGAATGTCGTGACAGCCCTCCAGCCAGCGGGCGCGGAGGTAGGTCTTGTGCTCATCCAGGAGAGACAGCCTGCCGGTGGCTTTGACCAGGAGTTCGTCGAGGCTGGCGGCTCGGACGAAGCGGCGGACGGTGGAGTGGTCCAGCCGCAGCGTCCGGCCGATCGCCGCCAGCGACCTTCCCTCGGCCAGCAGGGCCTGGACCGCCGCGTATCTCTCTGTCGTGCGGGCCACCAGGCGCCGGGGTTGGCCGTTGACGTCGAGCATGCCGTCCGGCGGGACGAACGGCACGGCCACCGGCCTGGACGGCTCCGGCGTGACCAGGTCCCTCGCGGTCGCCTCCGCCATGACCGGGTCGCCGCGAACGCGGACTGAATGCACCCGTGGTGGGATCCGACCGTTCTTTCCACCGCATCCGCGACGTTCCGCCACAGATGCCAGGCGTCGGCGACCTGCATCGCCTGCGGGGCACCGGTTCGGGCTCCCTCCGCATAGGCGCCGGCCCGATCCCGGCAAATCACCTCCACCTCCGGGTGCAGGCGAAGCCACGCGGCAAGTGGCTCGGCGTCCCGGCCGGGCAGGACATCGACCGGGCGGCGGGCTTCCAGATCAACCAGGATCGTCGCGTAGGAGTCGCCCTTGCGCAGAGCAAAATCGTCCACTCCCAGGAATCTGACGGCGCCGATTGGTGGCGGGACCGAGCGGAGCAGGTCCAGCAGGGCGTCCTTGGCAATGCGGATCCCGAGGGCCGCGGCCAGGCGGGCGCCGGGACGGCCCGCCAGACACAGAGCGATCGAGGCGAGCATCGACCGCAGCACCTGCGTCTGCCGGGCATACGGCCTGGTCAACCCCTCGATCTGCTCGGCGAACGTCACCGCCGGGCACCGGCTGCTCAGACACTTGAACCGGCGCACGGTCAGCTCGATGACTACGGGGCTGCCGGCCACGGGTGCGTCGCCGAGCCGGCGGACGTACCGTCCGTGCACCCGCCACGACGGCATACCGCATCCCGGGCATCTCACCGGAGACGTCTGACACCCCGCGCGAAGCGTGATGACCCCGACCGTTCGCTTGATCGACTCGATGACAACACCGGACAGATGCGGCAACAACCGCCCCAACACCCCTGAACCGCACACCCGAAGACTGCCCAGCTCAGCCCTGCGACATCACAAGATCCCCGACAGAGCCGAATTACGTGAACGCTGACAGCCGCAGGCCGTCGTGATATCCGTCACGCGTAGTCTGGCCCACCTCTGAAGATTGATTATGGTCCGTCAGTAAATGGATCTATCTGCCGGGTGCAGCTTTCAGGAGCCTGCCGAGATCGCAAGCTGGGCGACTGTTGTGCGTTTGCTGTGAGTGCGGATAGGAATGGCCCCCTCTTGATCGTTCTTGTGGGGGCTCTTCGTGCGCATCGCGCGTCCGTCTGTTGTTGTTATCGCTTTCGTCATGGCTGTGTTGGCCGGCACGGAGCAGGCCGCCCTGGCCGCGAATCAGTGGGTTGTCGCCGCGAAGGGTTCTGGTGCGGGGGAGCGCCCTGGTCAGGCCTGGGGTTCGGCGCGCGGGCGCAGCCACGATGCTTCCGGGAACGTGACTGGCGCCGCAGCGGGCGGGGGGCGTAGTGGCGCGCAGAAGGCGCCGGGCGAGCTGCCAGCGGATGGCGGTTCCCTCCAGATAGAGCTCGGTACAGAGCCGAAGCCTCCGGCGCCGGTCCCGTTCACGACGGTTCCCGCTCCCGTGGTTCCGGAGCCGAAGGGATTCGACTCCAACGCCAGTACCGAGGTGACGACGGAGCGCGCGGAACGTGCGCGGACGTTCCTCAACAAGGACGGCACATACACGACGCGCTTCTACAATGAGCCGGTCAACTTCCTTGCCCCTGACGGGAAATGGAATGTCATAGACGCGCGGCTGACGAAGCCCGCAGGCGCGCGGACCATGAGCGTGGGCGGCGCGGGGTGGGAGACGCAGTCCACACAAGACGTGGTGCGTTTCGCCGAGTACGCCGACGCGGAATCGCTGGCCATTCTCGGCATGAGTGGCACCGTCTCCATCGGCTATGGGATCGAAGGCGCCGCTCACTCTGCAGGCACGGTGGATGGAAGCGTCATCACCTATCCCGAGGTCCGCAAGTCATCCGATGTGGTCCTGATAGCCGGCAGTGACTCCGTCAAGGAGACACTGATCCTCAAGGACAAGTCCGCACCCACTCAGTGGCGGTTCCCCCTGGCACTGAACGGCCTGACTGCGAAGCTCGACGGTCTGGGCGGGATCGCCTTCACCGATGCGGCCGGGAAGCAGCAGGGCTGGATGCCCGCAGGCTGGATGGAGGACTCCAAGCGCGCCGAGAACTCCAACGAGGGCGTCATTTCCTCCGGCGTGACCTACACGCTGGAGACCTCGGGCAACCGCCAGATCCTCGTCGCCACCCTGGACGCACAATGGCTGTCGGCGCCCGAGCGGGTCTTCCCGGTGAAGGTGGACCCGTCCGTGACGGGCGTGTCATCCACCTCGGGCACCTACGTCGAGCACCCGTACAACCAGAACTTCGCCAGTGACACCAACATCAAGGCCGGTACCTACGACGGCGGCGGTCACAAGGCGGCCGGGTTCCTGAAGTTCGACGGGCTCGGCAGCGGCGCGATGAAGAACGGCTATGTGGTCGCCGCGAAGCTGTCGCTGTACAACACGTGGTCCTCCTCATGCACGGCTCGTCCGGTGACCGTGCACCAGATCACCTCGAACTGGTCGGAGTCCAGCACCTCCGCCTGGCCGGGGCCGGCGACCGGACCCGCACTGGGTTCGAAGAGCTTCGCGCATGGCTGGCGTCCCGACGGGACCAACACCTGGTCCTGCGGTCCGGCCTGGGAGGGAATTCCGCTCGGCCCTGATGGGCGCCAGCTCGTGGATGACTGGACGCACAACCGCAAGCCGAACTACGGCCTCGCAGTCAAGGCCTCGGACACGGATTCCAAGAGCTGGAAGAACTTCGGCTCGGACGATTACCCCAACGGGGCTCCCAGCCTGGACGTGACGTGGACGAGCTATGGAGCCGTCTACCAGGCGGGCGGGTTCGTTCAGCCGATGACGGCGACGTCCGAAGGCCGGTTCAAGGCCACTGTGACCAACCAGGGCCAGGCCACGTGGTCCAAGAACGCCAACTACAAGCTCCGCTACGACCTGTTCGACGCCAACAACAACCTGATCAACCGGAATGGCGACTGGAGCAAGGTCCGCTGGACGGATATGCCGCAGGACGTGCCCCCGGGCGGCTCGGTGACCGTTGACGCCGCGATCGCTCCGCTGACGCCCGGGACGTACACGCTGGTGTGGACCATGGACGACTACGGCTCGACCAGCTTCGTCGATCAGGGTGTACCCGGCATGCCCATCAGGGTCGATGCGGTCAACATTCCGCCTTACCTCACCGGCGCGGCCCCGCCCAGTGGCTCCCTCAGCGACACCCTCACCCCGACCCTGTGGATCTCCGCAGAGGACAAGGACCGCTATCCCAGCGCCCTGACGTACACATTCGAGGTATGTGAGGTCGAAGGGGCGGACACCCGCAAGAACTGCCGGCAGTCCCCAGCCGCGCCCTCGCAGAGCTGGGCCGTGCCCGCAGGCTGGCTTTCCTGGTCCAAGACGTACGCCTGGTACGGATACGCCAACGACGGCCAGGCCCAGTCGGCCCAGACACAGCCGTCGATCCTGACCCCGCAGGTCCCGCAGCCGGCGATCACCTCACACCTCGGCGGCTCGGACAGCAGCCACGGCTTCGGTGAGCGCGCGGGCAACTACACGACCGCCGCCACCGACGCCGCCGTACCCGTAGTCGGACCCGATCTCGCGGTCACCCGGACGTACAACTCCCAGGACCCCCGCCAGAACAACGCCTTCGGCACCGGCTGGGCGACCCGCTGGGACATGCGGGCCAAGGCAGAGGCCGACGGAAACGTCGTCATCACCCTCGCAGCAGGCAGCCAGATCCGCTTCGGCCGGAACAATGACGGCACCTACAGCGCACCCTCCGGCTCCATGGGTGTCCTGACCGCAGTCACCGGCGGCTGGACGCTGCGCGACGCGAGCGGGGCCCTCTACACCTTCGACACTGCCGGGCTGCTGACGAAGGCCGCGGACGGCAACGGCCGCGAGCAGCTCCTCACCTATACCGGCGGGCTCCTGACCAAGGCCACGGACGCGCTGTCCAAGCGCGCCCTGACCTTCACCTGGAGTGTGGGCCGAGTCAGCTCGGTCTCCACCGACGCCATCGGGCCCGGCTCTCCGGCGCTGAAGTGGACCTACACGTACAGCAACGGCCGGCTGGCCAAGGTGTGCCCGCCGACCTCGACGACCGCCTGCACGCTGTACGAGTACACAGCCGGTTCGCAGTACCGCAGCACCGTCTTGGATGCGAATCCGGTCTCGTACTGGCGGCTGAACGAGAGCGAGGGCGAGAACGCGCAGAGTGACGCGGTCTCGCGTACCGGCCTGAACGCGGGCCGCTACCGCGACGTCACCCTCGCCAGCGCGGGTGCCATGACGGGGACGGGCAACAAGGCAGCCACATTCAATGGAACCAACTCCTACATGGAGCTCCCCGAAGCGGCCCTGTCCGCCTCGAAGGTCTTGTCCCTGGAGCTGTGGTTCAAGACGGCCAAGCCCGGTGTCCTGGTCGGTTTCCAGGACAAGCGGATCACCGACGGCAAGCCGTACATGTGGAACCCGGCCCTCGTCGTGGACACGACCGGCAAGCTCCGTGGTGGTTTCGAGCTGGCCGGCGAGTGGAAGGCCCCGATCTCCTCGACGGTCACGGTCACCGATGGGGCGTGGCACCACGCGGTTCTCACCAGCAGCGGAACCGGCGAGACGCTGTACCTCGACGGGCAGGCTGTCGGTTCCCGCACAGGGACCGTGGACCACAGTGCCAAGACGTTCGCCTACCTCGGCGGCGGATTCTCCAGCGTGGCCTGGGACGGCAATGCCGCCCAGGAAGTCCGCTACTTCAACGGCAGCATGGACGATGTCGCCGTCTACCACCGGGCCCTGGACGCCGGAACGGTTCGCGCCCACTACGACGCACGTACTGGCACCTCCAAGCTGAGCAAGTCCATCCTGCCCTCGGGCCGCACCGGCGCCCAGGTCACGTACGACAACGACACCGAACGTGCCACCCAGGTCACCGACGAGTCGGGCGGTACCTGGAAGATTTCTCCGCCCCAGTACTCTTCCGGCTCACAGGCGTACACCACTGCCGTCCAGGCGACCGGCCCCGTCAACTACTGGCGCCTGGGTGACAGCAGCGGCGCCGCCGCGGCCGATGAGATATCCAGCGGCGGCAACGGCTCCTACCACGACGGCGTCACCCTCGGCTCGGTCGGCACATTCCTGGACGGCGACAACGGCTCGGTCACCCTCGACGGCACCAAGGGAGCCGTCGACGTACCTGCCGAGACCATCGGCGGCGCGACCGCCCTCGCAGCCGAAATGTGGTTCCGCACCGACAAGCCCAACGGCGTCCTCCTCGGCCTACAGAACACCGACCTGGCCACCACACCCACCCAGTGGAACCCGAGCCTGCTCATCGACGCCGACGGCAAGCTCCGCGGCGAGCTCTGGCGCGGCATCAAGGGCACATCCATCACCAGCACCAACCCGGTGACCGACAACGCCTGGCACCACGTGGTCCTCACCGGCGGCACCACCGGACAGACCATGTACCTGGACGGCGTAAAAGTCGGATACCAGGCCGGAGCGGTCACTCCGCAGACCGTGGTCCAGGCCTACCTCGGCGCCGGCTACTCCCACTGGGCCTGGGACGGACAGCCCGCCGGAGTGCGCTACTTCTCCGGACAGCTCGACGAGGCCGCCTTCTACGGCAAGGAACTGGACGCCGCCACCGTCGCCGACCACTACAAGGCCCGCACCCGCCTCGTCGCCGGAACCGGCAACCAGTACCAGGGCACGGTCATGGCCGACGCCCCCACCAGCTACTGGCAGCTAGACGAGACCACCGGCACCCGCGTCACCAACAAGATCACCGCGAGTGGCGGCAACGGCACCTACACCAAAACAAAACTGAACACCACGGGCGCCTTCGGCATCGGCGACCGCACCGCAGCCGAATTCACCGGCGACGGCTACGCACGGCTCCCCGGCGCCGGGATCATCCCCGACACCGACCTCTCCGTCGAACTCTGGTTCAAGACCACCAAGCCGGGTGTGCTCCTCAGCAACCAGGAAAGCCAACTGCCCAACCCCTCTGTGAACTGGACGCCCGTCCTGTACGTCGGGTCGGACAACAAGCTCCATGGCCAGTACTTCACCGTTGGCTCCACCGCCACCAACACCTCACCCGCCACGGTGACGGACGATCAGTGGCACCACGCTGTCGTCACGGCCAAGGGATCCACTCAGACGCTCTACCTCGACGGCACCCAAGTCGCCGAGGCCACCAACGTGCCTGTTCATCACCAGGCCAACAACTACACCTACATCGGCGCCGGCTACGCCGGAAACTGGCCTGCCTCCCCAGGCAACCTCAGCTACTTCACAGGCCAGCTGGACGAGGTCGCCGTCTACCCCAGCCCGCTCACGGGCGAGCAGGTCGCCAAGCACTACAACGCCCGCACCCGCGCCTCCGGCTCCTCTCTCACCGCGACAGTGACGGTCACGGACCCCATGGGGGCCAAGACCAGCAGCACATATGACGCCGTGCGGGGCCAGCGCCGTACCGCCACCACGAACCCGGATGGCGGTGTGACGACCTACGCCTACGACACAGGCGGATTCCTCCACACCGTCACCGACCCCAACGGGCACGCCACCGTTACCGGCCACGACGAGCGCGGCAACACCGTGTCGACGACCACCTGCCGCGACGACGACTCCTGCTGGACCTCGTTCATCGACTACTACTACAACGCCGCCGATCTACTGGATCCGCGCAACGGCAAGCCGACCGCCATCCGTGACGCGCGCTCTGCGGGTCTGGCCGACAACCGCTACCGGACGACCACGTCATACACGCCGCTTGGCCTGACCGACACCGTGACCCTGGCCGACGGCCGCACGTCAGCCACCACCTACACCACCGGCACCGAGCCGGCCACCGGCGGCGGCACCACTCCCGCGGGCCTGGTCGCGACGAAGAAGAGCCCGGGCGGAGCGACCGCCTCGTACGTGTACTTCGCCTCCGGCGACCTCGCCAAGTCGACAGCCCCCTCAGGCCTCGCCACGACCTACACCTACGACGGCCTGGGCCGCAAACTCGCCGAGACCCAGACCTCCGACGCCACCCCGACCGGGGTCACGACGACCTACACCTACAACGCCATGTCCCGCGTCGCATCCGAGACGGGCCCCGGCGTCAAGAACGAGATCACCGGCACTACCCACACCGCCGCGGTCAACCGCACCTACGACCCGGACGGCCTGCTCCTCACCGAGTCCACCCAGGACACGACCGGCGGCGACACCACACGGACCACCACCTATCAGTACAACGCCCAGGGCCTCAATGAGAAGGTCACCGATCCAGTTGGCAACGTAACCGCCTTCGCTCACGACCCCATGGGGCGCGTGGTGCAGGAGACCGACGCGGCGGGCAACGTCGTCACCCACTCCTTCACCAAGCGCGGAAACCTGGCCGAGTCGGTCCTGAAGAACTGGACCGGCGACCCTGCCGGCCAGACCCGTGACCTCGTCCTGGTCTCCCACGCCTACGACCCGGCAGGGCGCCTGGCCTCCACCACGGACCCGATGGGCGCCACCACCACCTTCACCTACTTCGACGACGGCCGGAAAGCCAAGACGACAGCCAAGGCGGTCACCCAGGCCGACGGCACCACGCACGATATCGTCCTTGAGGCCAACGACTACGACGGCGCCGGCAACCTCACCAGCCAGACCACCGGCGGCGGCCGCACCACGGTGACCAACACGGTCGACGCCACCGGACGCACCACCCGAACCGTCCTAGATCCCAACGGCCTCAACCGGATCACTGCCACGTCCTACAACAGCGACGACCAGGTCACCGAGGCAACGCAGTCGATCGACGGCACGGGCAAGAAGCTGACCGCCACCACCGAGTACGACATCGCGGGCAACCCGAAGAAGGCGACCGTCACCGACGGCATTACCACCCGCACCAGTACGGCCACCTTCGACCAGCGGGGCCTGCCGCTGACCGAAGTCAGCCCGCGCGGCAACACCACCACCAACCGCTACGACGCACTCGGCCGCCTGGTCGAGCAGACCGCCCCGCAGGTCCAGGCCGAAGAGAACGGCGCCGCGGCAACCGCCGTCACGCCCAAGACCCTCACCGGCTACAACACCTTCGCCGAAGCCACCGACACGCGTGACGCCCGGGGCATGGTGACCCGCACCGAGACCGACAAACTGGGCCGTGCCACGGCCGTCACGCTCCCGGACTACACCCCGCCCGGCGGAACCAAGATCACCGGCGTTGCCCGCACGAGCTACGACCAGCTCGGCAACCCGGCCTCGCAAACCGACCCCCTGGGCCGAGCGACGTACTTCACCTATGACCAGCTGGGCAACCTGACCAGCAAGACCGACCCTGCACTTACCGGAACAACGGCCCTGCAGGCTCCGGGAACCAACACGCTCAACGGGGCCGCCACCGCCCTGTCCGGAGGCGGGGTCAGCACCTACAGCTGGACGCCCACCGGTCTCCAGCTCTCCGTGACGGACCCGACCGGTTCTCGTAACGAGGCCACCTACGACCAGCTCGGCCGCAACCTGACCTCGACCATCGTCGAACGCAAGCCCACCCTCAAAAACTTGGTCTCCCGCTACACCTGGGACGACGCCAGCAACCAGACAATCTCCAAGAGCCCTGCCGGACGCACCACCACGGCCACGCACAACACGGCCGGTGAGGTCCTGACAGTGACCGACCCTCTGGGCGGCATCACCAAGTCGGCCTACGACGGCCTCGGCCGCACGACCGAAACCACCGACGCCACCGGCCGCAAGACCACAACCGCCTACAACGTCCTGGGCCAGCCCACAGCCACCACCGACTTCGGCACGGGTACCACCGCACTGCGTACCGCCTCCTCCGAGTACGACGCCGACGGCAACGTGACAGCATCCACCTCGGCCACCGGATCGCGCCGCACCTACACCTACGACGCGCTCGGCCGCATGACCAAGCAGATCGAACCGGTCACAGCGACGGACTCCATCACGACCACCTTCGGCTACGACGCGGCGAGCAACCGTACCCGCCTGACCGACGGCCGCGGCAAGGCGACGTACTACACCTTCACCCCCTGGGGCCTGCCGGAATCGACCATCGAACCCGCCACCACCCAGCACTGGACCCCGGACGTCCGAACCTGGACCACCAGCTACGACGCCGCAGGACAGCCGGTCTCCGAACTCCTGCCCGGCAACGTCAAGCGCCAGCGCACCTACGACGCCCTCGGCCGCCTCACAGGCGAGACCGGCAGCGGCACAGCCGTCGCCACCCGCCCCCGCACCCTCTCCTACGACCTCGCAGGCCGCATGACGGGCTCCGGCACTGACAGCGTCCTGGCCGCCAACACCTACACCTACAACGACCGCGGCCAGCTCCTGAACTCCGACGGCCCCTCCGGCAAGTCCGCCTACACCTACGACGCTGACGGCAACATGGCCTCGCGCACCGACGCGGCCGGCACAACGGCGTTCACCTACGACACGGGCGGCCGCCTCGACACCAGCACCGACCCCCTGACCGGCACCCAGGTCCGCAGCGACTACGACGCGGCTGGCCGGCCCACGGTCGAGCAGTACGCCCGCCCCGCCACCGGCGGTACCTACACGATCAGTGCCAACCGCACCTACTCCTACGACAGTCTGGGCCGCCTTAACAAGGACACCGTCACCCGCACCGCAGGTGGCGACGTCCAGGGCCAGGCCTACGACTACGACCTCTCCGACCAGCTGGTGAAGAAGACCACCACCGGCACGGCGGGCGCAGCCGCCAACACCTACACCTACGACCTTGCCGGCCGCATGACCTCATGGAACGACGGGACGACCAACACCCCCTACGAATGGGACAAGGCCGGCAACCTCACCAAGCGCGGCGCCTTCACAGGCACCTATGACGCACGCAACCGCCTGGAAACCTGGGGCACCGAAACCTACGCCTACAGCGCCCGCGGCAGCGAGAAGACCATCACCGACTCCGCGGACGCCAACGCCACACAGCAGATCCAGTCCGATGCCTTCGAACGCACCATCACCAATGGCACCAGCACCTTCACCTACGACAGCCTCGACCGCGTCCTGACCCACAACACAAAGCCCTTCACCTACGACGGCGGCTCCAACAACCTGGTCACCGACGCCACCACCAGCTACACCCGCACCCCCGCCGGCTCCGTCCTCTCCACCGCCACAACTGGCCAGACCGGCACCGCACGCCTTGCCGTCACAGACCAGCACGACGACCTCGTCGCCAGCCTCACTCCGGACGGCAGCGCCCTCGCCGGCTCCCGCAACTACGACCCGTTCGGTAAGACCACCGCCACCAGCGGCGCCAACCCCAACATCGGATACCAGTCTGGCTGGACCGACCCCAGCACCGACGAAGTCAACATGGCCGCCCGCTGGTACCAGCCCGGCATCGGCAGCTTCACCAGCCGCGACACCTGGCAACTCGACCCGAACCCCTCCGTCCAGGCAAACCGCTACACCTACGCCAACGCAAGCCCGCTCAACGGAACCGACCCCACAGGACACCAATCAACCGATCAGTTGGAGAGGAAGGCTGCGGGCCAGCGAGCAGCGAGCGCGGCGGCAGACCGGGTGAGTCTGCCTAGGTTCACCAAGACGTATGGATCCTTCGGCTGGTCGAAAAGGCTCCCGGGGTGGCTCAAGTACGGCGGGTACTACCAGACCGTATCCATTGCGGGCCCGAGTGTTGGCGCCTCGCCTTGGACCATGCCCCGCCAGATGTGCAATCACTGGATGTGCGGAACAGGATCGGCTCCCAGCGTCGTGGGAATAATCGGTGACGCTGCCAGCGGATCGCGCGGTGGCGGACCCTGCCGCACCAGGTGCGCCCTTCCGTACTCCCCTCCGGGCGATGGAGATCCCAACAAGGATAAATATCCGCCGATCATTACACCTGTGCATGTTCCCGAAATCGACACCGATGCTATTGACGACGCGCGATGGACGGAAGATGACGGCTGGCAGGCTGTTTTCGGATCCTCCGATTTTCTCAAGTTTTTCGAGGACGGTCCTGGATTTAATCCGGATGGGGATATTTCGGCAGACTACGGCCTGGGTCTTCATCTAACCGTCGATCAAGCGACTGAAGGAAGCTTCGGGAGTTCACCCGTCGACAGAGGCGGATGCAAGAAAGGAAATTCGGCCATATATTACGCGCCGCTTGATGCGCTTGGCCGAGCCCAAGGTGCGCGAGCTTGCCTTAATAAAGGGGATTATAATTATTTGGATGATAAAATGAACTGGAAATTCGACACTCAGGAAACAAATTTGGTTGGAACGGGGACGGAGTTCCCTTTCGATCGGAATTCTGGCTGGAATAACCAGCCGCGAGGTTGGGGGCCGGGGCGAGGGCTGCAGCGTGGCCACTTGATAGCCAAGTCCCTCGGGGGTTCTGGCGAGGATGCTCGGAATTTGGTCCCGTTGTACAACAAATCAAATTCCCCCGATATGGCAAGTTATGAAAGGGATCTGGCGAGGCGCGTGGAAGGTGGGGAGACGATATACTACAGCGTCACTCCGAAGTATGTCGGAACCAATCCCATCCCTGTCCGTGTCTACTTGGGCTGGATAGGAGATAGGGAAGGTGCAGGTTTCGCAATAATAGAAAACTATCAACACTAGGGATTAGAAGGGTGTGATGTCGTTATGAACTGGGTGGATAGGGTCGTCGAGGCGCTTCAGTGGAACCGCCTATCGATTCGAATTGCGTGGGATGACATTGAAAGCGAATTGCGCTGCGCGCTGCCTGAGGATTTCAAGGAGGTTTGTGAAATTTTCGGGCGCGGAACGTTTAGCGGATTCCTTGAGGTGGCCTCTTCTTCGGGTGGGTCCGATTCAATGCTTCGCGATCAGTGGTATTCGTTGCAGCGAATTGTCGAAGTGAATAGTCTTGCTGCGGCGGACATTCTGAGGTTCGGTGTCTATCGGCCCGGATCTGCAGGGTTGCTCCCGTGGGCTGATACATACTCGGAATGTCAGATCTATTGGCTGGCCGACCCTGGCCCGTCGAGTGCATGGCCGATCGTTGTCCAGAATTCCGAGGGGGAATGGTCAGAGTTCCGCATGTCGGCCTCTGAGTTTATTTTCAAAGTTCTGGTCGAAGTTGATTTCCCGATTGGTGTTGCGGAATATGGGCCGCCTTACTATGAGCTCGTAGCACGATCATGAGGCGGGTTTGTGGCGTCTCCAGCAGGTGAGGCTGGCTGCATACGGCAGAAGCAGGAACGGTTGTCGGTAGATTCTGGGTTCTGGCACAGATCTTGGGGAGCGATCGCGGAGAGTCATAGCGGTGTTCGAGGATGAGCGTGCTGTCTGATTGAGTCGTGACGCCTACTCAGCGAACCCAGTGGCTTGGCTGGCGCGGCTCATCATGTAGCCGTCCGAATGTTCGGGGCGCAAGTGCTCCGAGCGGGACTGGAGGATGTCTAGTGCTGTGACCGGGAAGGTTCGCCGGGTTGCTCGTGGTGCTGGTTGGAAAGGAGTTCTCCAATCAGCGTGGGGAGGCGGGATGGCGCAACCGGTCCGGGTTCGCGGGCTGACCGAGCAGGAGGGTTATAAGAGCCAGGCACAGCCCCGTCCCCCTGCTGCTGGTCGTCCTGCTGTCCCCGGTGCTCACCGCCCTGCACCGCAGCCGCTGCTGGTCGCTGCTGGGAATCGACATCCCGCGTGTGGCCCGCGAACACCCTGGGCTCAGCGTCCGCGGCCTCATCGAGCGGCTGCGCTCCGAGGCGACCTGGCGGCAGTACGGCTACCACTTCCTGGTCAGCCCGCTCGCCGCCCTCGGCGGGAGCCTGCTGGTCCTCACCTGGGTCGCCGGCGTCGTCTGCGCCACCGTCTACGGGTGGTCCTGGGCCCTGCCCGCCTCCTCCACTCCCGGCTGGACCCGCGAGTACGACGTGCTCACCACGACCGGCGGCCTGCTCCTGCTCGCCGCCCCCTGGTTCGCCGCCCTCCTGGGCCGGCTCGACACCGGCGCCGCCCTCGCCCTCCTGGGCCCCAACCGGGCCCGCGAACTCGAGCGCCGCGTCGAGGACCTCGCCGAGAGCCGCGCCGGGGTACTGGACGCCGCCGACCTCGAGCGCCGCCGCATCGAGCGGGACCTGCACGACGGAGCCCAACAGCGCCTGGTCGCCCTCGCGATGAACCTCGGCATAGCCCGCGCCACCCTCCCCGGCCTGCCCGCCGAGGCCAAGGCCGTCATCGACGAGGCCCACCGCCAGGCGAAGGAGGCCATCGAGGAGCTCAACAGCCTCGTCCGGGGCCTGCACCCGGCCGTCCTGGAGGACCGCGGGCTCGACGCCGCGCTCTCCGGGATCGCGGCCCGCGCGCCCCTGCCCGTCGAACTGTCCGTGGACCTCGCCGTCCGGCCCGGACCCACCGTGGAGGCCGTCGCCTACTTCGTCGTCTCCGAGGCCCTGGCCAACGTCGCCAAACACGCCCGCGCCGAGCGCTGTTCGGTCCGCGTGGCCCGGACGGCCGGCGGAGTGCTCCGGCTCACCGTCACCGACGACGGAGTGGGCGGCGCCGACCCGGCGGGGGGCACCGGACTGACCGGACTGCGCAAGCGCGTAGGGTCGGTCGACGGAAGCATCGTGATCGACAGCCCCGTCGGGGGGCCGACGATCCTGACCGTGGAGCTGCCGTGCGTGCCGTGATCGCCGAGGACTCCGTCCTGCTGCGCATCGGACTGGTCAAAGTCCTCGAGATGGCCGGCTTCGAGGTGGCCGCCGAGACCGCGGACGCCGAGGGCCTGCTCGCCGCCGTCGAGGAACACCGGCCCGAACTCGCCCTCGTCGACGTCAGGATGCCGCCCGGCTTCACCGACGAAGGCGTCCGCGCGGCCCTCATGATCCGGCAGCAGAACCCCGACACCGCCGTCCTGCTCCTCTCCCAGTACGTGGAGGAGCGCTACGCCGCCGATCTGCTGGCCACCCAGACCAGCGCCGGCATCGGCTACCTCCTCAAACAACGCGTCGCCGACGTGGAGGAGTTCATCGACGCCCTGCGCAGGGTCGCCGCGGGCGGCACCGCGCTCGACCCGCAGGTCGTCGCCCAGCTCCTGCTGCGCCGGGGCGGCGGCCCGGACCCGCTCGAGCGCCTCACCCCGCGCGAACGCGACGTGCTCGCCCTCATGGCCGAGGGCCGCTCCAACGCCGGCATCGCCACCGAACTCGTCGTGAGCGAGAGCGCCGTGGCCAAGCACATCAACAACATCTTCGCCAAGCTCGACCTGCCCGTCGCCGACGGCGACCACCGCCGCGTCCTCGCCGTCCTGCGCTTCCTGGACGGCACCCCGTGACCCCGGCCGCCGCGCCCCGGGCCGCCACCCCGGCCGTGACCGCGCCTCCGCCCCGTCCCAAGCGCCGCCTCCTGTGGATCCTCGCCGCCCTCCTCGGCGCGGTCTTCGTCGTCCTCCCCGCCGCCTGGCAGGCCGGGGCCCACGGGGTCACCCGCACCGCCACCCTGCACGGCGGCAGCGCGGGGCATCCGGTGACCGCCCTGCGCATCACGGGCGGCAGCGCGAACATCACGGTCCGCCCGCGCGGGGACCAAGAGGTCGGCTACCGCGCCGAGGTCGCCTGGTCGCGCAAGCAGCCGGTCATCGAGGAAAGCTGGCAGGACAGCATCCTCACCCTGACCCCCCGCTGCCCCCACGAGGACTCCTGGCTGACGGGAGGATTCGCCTGCTCCGTCCAGCTCGGTGTCGGCGTGCCCGCCGGCCTCCCGGTCACGGTCGCCGCATCCTCCGGAAGCGTCGACATCGGCGGCCTCGGAGGCACCGTCGACGCCCGGATCGACTCCGGCCGGCTCCAGCTCACCGGGCTGCGCGGCGCGATCCGCGCCCGCGTGGGCTCCGGCCGGGCGGCCGCCACGGCACTGACCTCGCCCGAGATCGAGCTCGCCATCGGCTCCGGCCGGGCGGCCGTCGACTTCGCCGCCCCGCCGCAGAAGGTCAGCGCCGACATCGGAGACGGCCGGCTCGACCTCACCGTCCCCGATGCCACCGCCTTCCGGGTCACCTCCCGGACCGGGCGGGGCCGTATCGACCTCGGAGCGGGGCTGTCCGACCCGGGCTCCCCGCGCACCCTGGACCTCACCGTCGGATCCGGCCGCGCCGACGCCCGGTACCCCGACCTGCTGCGCTGAGCCTCACGGCGCGAGCCCGCCCCGGGCGATGACGTCCGCGTACCAGTGCGCGCTGTCCTTGGGCGTGCGGCGCTGCGTGGCGAAGTCGACGTGGACGATGCCGAACCGCTGGCTGTAGCCGTACGTCCACTCGAAGTTGTCCAGCAGCGACCACAGGAAGTACCCGCGCACGTCCGCCCCGTCCCCGATGGCCCGGTGCACGGAGGCCAGATGGCCCCGCAGATAGGCGATCCGCTCCGGATCGTGCACCGCGCCCTGCGGATCGGCGTGGTCCCCGTAGGCCGCGCCGTTCTCGGTGACCAGCAGCGGCACACCGGGAAGTTCGTCGCGCAGCCGCGTCAGCAGTTCGTACAGCCCGCCCGCGTCGACCGGCCAGTCCATCGCCGTACGGGGCCCGGGAGCGGGCAGGAACCGTACGCGCCCTTCGGCCCCCGGCCACGGCGACGGCGACGGCGACAGCGACGACGACAGCGCCGCCGAGGGGACGGCGCCGGACGTGCCCGGCCCGGCGGCCGCGACCACCGTGGGGGAGTAGTAGTTCAGGCCCAGCCAGTCGATCGGCTCGCAGGCCGCCGCCAGGTCGCCGTCCCGGACGAACGACCAGTCCGTGAGCGCGGCCGTGTCACGGACCAGGTCCCGCGGAAGCCGCCCGTGGAACACCGGATCGAGGAAGAGGCGGTTGCCCACCGCGTCGATCCGCCGCGCCGCCTCCAGATCGGCGGCCGACTCCGTGAGCGGCCGCACCACGTGCAGGTTGAGCGTCAGCGACACCTCCGCCGGCCGGGGCAGCGCCGCGCGCAGCGCCCGTACGCCCAGCCCGTGGGCGAGGTTGAAATGGTGCGCCGCCCGCAGCGCGGCCTCGGGCTCGGTCCGGCCCGGGGCGTGCAGCCCGGACGCGTACCCGAGGAAGGCCGCGCACCACGGCTCGTTGAAGGTGGTCCAGCTGGCCACCCGGTCCCCGAGCGCGCCCGCGACGAGCCCGGCGTACTCGGCGAACCGCTCGGCCGTGTCGCGGTGCGGCCAGCCCCCGAGGTCCTCCAGTTCCTGCGGCAGGTCCCAGTGGTAGAGGGTCGCGACCGGCCGGATCCCGGCCTCCAGCAGCGCGTCCACCAGCCGCCGGTAGAAATCGAGCCCCCGCTGTACGGCGGGACCCCGGCCGGTGGGCTGCACCCTCGGCCAGGCCACCGAGAAGCGGTAGTCGCTCACACCGAACCGCTTCATCAGGGCCACGTCCTCGGCCATCCGGTGGTAGTGGTCGGCGGCGGTGTCACCGGTGTCGCCGCCCAGCACCTTGCCGGGCGTGCGGCTGAAGGTGTCCCAGATCGAGGGGGCGCGCCCGTCCAGCGCTGCCGCGCCCTCGATCTGATAGGCGGCCGTCGCGGTGCCCCACCGGAAACCGGGGGGAAAGCGGAGCGCCGCCCCCGTGGCGGGAGACGCGTCGACAGTGGTCATGGGAGGACTCCTGGGGAAGGTGGGGTGAGACGGCGCTGCGCGGGAGAAGGGCGCTCAGCCCTTGACCGCGCCCTGCATGATGCCGCCGACGATCTGCCGGCCCAGCAGGCCGAAGACCAGCAGCACGGGCAGCGTTCCGAGCAGGGTGCCCGCCATGATCACGGACTGGTCGTGGACGTAGCCGCCGCCCAGCTGGCGCAGGGCGACCTGCACGGTCGGCTCCTGCGAGGACAGTGCGACCACCGGCCAGAAGAAGTCGTTCCAGGCCGTCATGAAGGTGAGCAGCCCGAGGACGGCCATGGCCGGCCGGGCCACCGGCACCACGATCGACCAGAAGACCCGGGCGTACGAGGCCCCGTCGACCCGGGCCGCCTCGATCAGCTCGTCCGGCAGGGACTGCGCGAGGAACTGCCGCATGAAGAACACGCCGAAGGCGGAGACCAGCCCGGGCAGGACGACGGCCTGGAGCTGATTGACCCAGTGCAGCTTCACGATCAGCATGAACAGCGGGATCACTCCCAGCTGCGGCGGGATCATCATCGACGCCACGACGGCGCTCAGCAGGGCCCCGCGTCCCCGGAACCGCAGTTTGGCGAAGGCAAAGCCGGCCAGGGTGGAGCACAGCACCGTACCGACCGTGATGGCGCTCGAGACGATCAGCGAGTTGAGGAGGGCCCGGCCGATGTCCGCCTCGTCCAGGACCGCCTGCAGGTTGCCCAGGAGTCGCGGACCGGGCAGCAGTGAGGGCATCGGCCGCGCCATATCGGCGTTGGAGCGGCTCGCCGCGACCAGGGTCCAGTACAGCGGGAACGCCGAGACGACCACCGCGCAGACCAGGACCGCGTAGGTGAGCCGGCCACCGCGCCGGGCGCCCGGGGAGGAGCTCATCGGCCGGCCTCCTTGTGGGAACGTCGGCGCAGGAGCAGGGAGTTGACCCCGACCAGCGCCACGATCAGCAGGAACATCACCCAGGCGATGGCCGCCGCCCGGCCCAGGTGGAAGAAGCCCCAGCCCTGCTCGTACATGTACAGGCCGAGGGTCTGGTACTGGTGCGAGATGCCACCGGACATGGACCCCTCGAAGAGCAGCGGCTCCCCGAAGAGCTGGGTGGCGCCGATGGTGGAGACCACCACGGTGAAGACGATGGTGGGGCGCAGTCCGGGCAGGGTCACGTGGAGGAACTGCCGCCACTTCGAGGCCCCGTCCACCTCGGCCGCTTCGTACAGCTCGCCGGGAATGGACTGCATGCCCGCCAGGTAGATCAGCGTGTTGTAGCCGGTCCACCGCCACACCACGATGGTCGAGACGGCGATCTGTGAGGCGGCCGTACCGCTCTGCCAGTCCACCGGGTCGAAGCCGACCAGCCCCAGCAGCTGGTTGACGAGCCCGAAGTCCCGCCCGAAGAGCTGGGCGAAGATCAGCGAGGCGGCGGCGACGGAGGTCGCGTACGGCAGCAGCAGCGCGGTGCGGAAGAAGGTCAGCGCGCGCAACTTGTAGTTGAGGAGGTGGGCCAGGCCCAGGGCGACGAGCAACTGCGGCACGGTGGACAGGACGCCGATGGTGAAGGTGTTGCGCAGGGCCGTCCAGAAGAACGGATCGGTGAACAGGGCGGTGTAGTTGCCGAGGCCCCGCCATTCCATCTCCCCGGGGTTCTGGAGCTCGACGCGGTAGACGGAGACGTACGCCGTGTAGAGGAGCGGGAACAGCCCGAACGCGGCGAACAGGGTGAAGAAGGGGGCGACGAAGGCGTACGCGGCCAGGGCCGGTGCCGGGGCCCGGCGCGGTCGTGCGGAGGGCGGGGCGGGTGCGGTCACGGCGGCTCAGCCCAGGGCGTTCTTGACGGCCTTCTTCGCGTTCGACCAGGCGGTCTCGGGCGGTGTGCCCTTGCGCTCGACCTCGCTCAGGGCGTTGGCTATCTGGTCGGCGATGTCCTTGTCGTGGAGCCCCAGCACCTGGACCGGCGCCTGCTCGGCGGCGTCGCCGAAGATCCGGCCGATCGGCGCGTCCGAGAAGTAGGGGTCCTTGGCGTCGGCGACCTGACCGATGGCCTTCACCGCGGAGGGGAAGTTGCCCTGCTTGCGGAAGAGCTTGGTCTGCTGCTCGGGGGCGGTCAGCCACTTGACCAGCTCGTACGCCTCCTTCTTGTGCTGGGCCGCGCGGGGGACCGCGAGGTAGGAGCCGCCCCAGTTCCCCGCCCCTCCCGGCAGTTTGGCCACGTCCCACTTGCCCTTGCCCGCGTCGCCCGCCTGCCCCTTGATGTAGCCGAGCATCCAGGCGGGGCAGGGCATCGTGGCGAAGGAGCCCGAGGCGAAGGCCTGGTTCCACGGCGGCGACCACTGGTCCAGTTTGGCGCTGAGCCCGTCCGCCGCGGCCTTGACCGAGGCCTCCCAGGCGGACTTCACCGCGGGGCCGTTCTCGTAGATCAGCGTGCCCGAGGCGTCGTAGTACCGCTCCTTCGCCTGGCCGACCATGACGGCGTTCAGGCTGCCGACGCTGTCCAGCCAGGAGCTGCCGGCCGGCGCCTTGTCCCGGTATTGGCGGCCGAGGTCCAGATAGCCGTCCCAGGTCGCCCACTTCGCGGCCAGTTCCGTACGGTCCGTGGGCAGGCCCGCCGCCGCGAACAGGTCGCTGCGGTAGCACATGGCCTCGGGTCCGACATCGGTGCCGAGGCCGAGCACCTTGCCGTCCTTGGTGGTCGCGGCCGCCCACTTGGCGGCGGCGAACTCGCTCTCGAGCGAGCCCGCCCCGTACTCCTTGAGGTCCGTGAACTTGTCGGCCTGCTTCTGGGTCACCGACGCGATGCGGCCCACCTCGAGGCCCTGCACGTCCGCGAGCCCGCCGCCGCCGGCCAGCCGGGTCTGGAGCGACTTCCAGTAGTCCTGCTCGTCCTCGGTGTCCGTCTGCTTGATCTTGACGTTCGGGTGGAGCTGCTCGTACTCGGCGTAGAGCCCGGCCTCCTGGTAGCCGAAGGCGCCGAACAGGTCGACGGTGAGCGTGACCCGGCCGCCCCCGCCCTCCGCGGACGTGCCGTCGGAACCGGATCCGCAGGCGGCCAGGAGGGCTCCGGTCAGGGCAACGGCGCCGAGACGGAGCGTGGTTCTCCGGGCGGCTCGGGGGTTGGACATGCTGGGTCCTCCTCGGTGTGGCGGATGCGGTGCTTCCGAGCGTCTTGAGAGCGCTCTCAGAGCGCGACTGGAGCGTGCACCCCACACCGGCGCCCCGTCAAGAGGGGTGCGCCGGACAGTCGGGAATCTCCCCGTTCACCGCGGGAGGAAGGCGAGTTCGCCCCTCAGGCCGAGCCGCGCCGGACCAGCGAGGTCGGGGTGATCACCGAGCCGGGAACTCCGCGAGCGCCCTGGTCCTTGTCCAGGGTCCGCAGCAGCAGGCGCGCCATCAGGCGTCCCATGCCCTCGATGTCCTGGCGCACGGTCGTCAGCGGCGGCTCGGCGCTCTCCGCCACCAGCTCCGCGTCGTCGAAACCGACCAGCGCCACGTCCCCCGGCACGGACCGGCCCCGTTCGCGCAGCACGCCCAGCGCGCCCGTGGCCATCAGGTCGTTCGCGGCGAACACCGCGTCCAGCCCCGGACTGCGCTCCAGCAGCTCGGCCATCGCCCGGGCCCCGCCCGCCGCCGTGAAGTCGCCCTCGGCGATCAGTGCCGGGTCGGCGTCGAGGAGCACGTCCCGGTACCCGTCCAGCCGGTCGGTCGCCGAAGTCTGGTCCAGCGGCCCGGCGATGTGCGCGATCTGCCGCCGCCCCAGCTCCACCAGGTACCGTACGGCCTCGCGCGCGCCCCCGCGGTTGTCGGCGTCGACGTACGACACCGGACCGTGCTCCCCGGCGCCGCCCGTCCAGCCGGGCCGGCCGCCGTAGACCGTGGGCATGCCGATGCGGCGGGTGATGGCGGGCAGCGGGTCGTCGGTGTGCAGGGAGAAGGCGAGCGCGCCGTCGACGTGGCCACCCGCCAGGTACCGCTCGATGCGGTCGTAGTCGCCGCGGTCCTCCACCAGCAGCAGCACCAGCTGCGTGTCGTTCGCGGTCAGCTCCTTGCTGATGCCCCTGACCTGGCGGGAGAAGAAGGGGTCGGAGAAGATCCGGATCTCCGGTTCGGCGATGATCACCGCGACGGCGCCCGTGCGGCGCGTCACCAGCGTGCGCGCCGCGTGGTTGGGCACGTAGCCGAGGTCCCGGATGGCCGCCTGGACCTTGTCCACCAGCCGCGGGCGGACCCCTTCGCCGCCGTTGACGACGCGCGAGGCGGTGGCCCGGGACACCCCGGCGCGCGCCGCGACCGCCTCCAGCGTGGGCCGGGCGGCGGAGAGCTGTTCGGCGGAGAGCTGTTCGGCCACGGGCACTCCTCATGCGCGTCCGGGGGCGGCGGCCCGGGCCCGGTCGGCCCGGGTCCCGACCCCTGTCGGACAGCAGGGTAACCCGTTCCGCCGGGAACGCTGAGAGCGCTCCCGGCGGAACGGACCGCTCCTACCAGCCGATGCCGAGGGTGAGCCCGGTCGGCGGGTCGGCGTTGCCCAGGATCTGCACGGAGGACTGGTCGTTGACGTCGTCGTAGGGGAAGCCGTAGGCCCGCTGGTCCAGGCCCACGGTGTGGAAGAAGCCGGCGTAGTCGTTCTTCGCCGGACCGGCGTAGTACGCCGACGGGGCGTACCAGGTGGCGGGGTCCAGGGCGACGCCCCGGTGGAACGCGGCGCAGAACTCCGCGCCGAGCTGCTTCTCGGTGTCGTTGCCCGAGGCCAGCGCGCCCGCGCAGGCCATGACGTCGGGCGAGGTGGGTTTGCGCAGGACGAAGGAGCCCGCGCCGTTCTTGCCGAAGACCAGCGCGGACCCGCTCACCCGCCCGGAGAAGGTCTCGCCGAGCCGGGTCAGGCTGAACTGCTGGGTGGTGAAGCGGCTCCAGACCTGGTCGATGTAGGCGCTCAGGTGGTTCTGCCGGCTGCCGCCCTCCAGGAAGAGGCTCGAGGAACGCGGCGCCACGATGCGGTGGGTGTTCTGCAGCGGCTTGAACGCGTCACCGACGGACGCCGCGTACTGCTGCATGACCTGGGCGCGGGTCAGGGTGATGCCCCGGGTGGTGTCGTAGCCGCTCGAGGCCTGGCGCAGCCGCGAGGTCATCGGGAAGCCGAACTGGTCGACCATGGTGGTGTTCCCGCCGAAGGCGACCTGGCCCCGCACGTAGGTGTACTCGTACCAGTCGTAGTACACGTCGCTGTTGGGGTCGGCGGGGTTGCGCAGGTCGGGGCCGCCCCAGCCCTGGTCGTCGGGAGAGACCGGGATGTACACGGGCGAGCCGAGGGAGACGTAGATCCGGCCTCCGCGGATCGAGGCCGGGGAGGGCACCGTCCCGCCGGTCTGGGCGAGCGTGAAGGACATGTTCGGGTAGGCGACGCCCTTCTTGACGAGGTGGCCGGGGGCCGCCGCGTCCAGGTGGTTGATGTGGGCCATCGAGCCGTCGGGCTTCATGTACGACCACTGGCCCGGGGTCACCTGGCCGAGGACGGTGACGTGGATCTGCGCGTCGGTGTAAGCGCCGCGGGTGTTGTTCTGGAAGGTGATCGGGAAGCCGCCGCTCCCGCTCCCGCCGCCACCTCCGCCCCCGCCCCCGCCGGAGCCGATCGTGGCGGTGAAGTGCGGGGTGTCGTGGAGCGGTCCGCCCTTCTCGTACGTGAACCAGTACTCGAGCGTGGCGCCGGCCGCCAGGCCGGAGACGGTTTGCTGCCAGGTCCCGCCGTCGTTCGCCATCCGGAGGTTCTGCTGGCCCAGCCCGCCGCCCGGCAGGTAGTGGACGTCCACCAGGGCCGCCGGGGCGCTCGGCGCGAACCGGATCCGTACCGCGCCGGAGCCCTGCGCGGTGACGCCCTGCGTGTAGTCGGCGGCGGCCGCCCGGGTGGCCGCGGGGGCCACCAGGAGGGTCCCCGCCAGGGCGATCAGCGCGGACAGCAGGACCAGGAGGGGACGGCTGCGGAGCGGCCGCGGGTGTGGTCGTTGTCGCGGCCGTGGACGTGGAGTGTGCGCGGGAGTCTTCATGGGCGCGTTCCCCGATCCCCTCAGTGCCCGAAGTCGAACCAGTTGAGGTTCACGTAGTCGGCCGGCTGGCCGCTGGTGAAGGTCAGGTACACGTCGTGCTTGCCCGTGACGCCCGTGATGTTCGCGGGCACGGTCTTCCAGCTCTGCCAGCCGCCGGTGGAGGCCACGGCGAAGCTGCCGACCGGCGCGCTGGTGCGGCTGTCGAGCCGGACCTCCACCAGCCCGCTGACCCCGCCGGCCGCACCGCCGGCCACGCGCCCGCGGAACTGTGTGGCCGGACCGGCCGTGCCGAAGTCGACGCCCCTGTACAGGGCCCAGTCACCGTTGCCGATCGTGGTCAGGTCCTGGCCGCCGCCGGTGTCCGTGGTGGTCTCCTTGGCCGTCCCGGCCTGCTCGTCGTACGACTCGGCCTGGATGGCGGCGTACGCGTCGCGGCCGCCGCCCGGCGGGGTGGTGGGCGGAGTCGTGGGGGGTGTGGTCGGAGGGGTCGTCGGCGGTGTGGTCGGCGGGGTGGACGTGCCGCCCGTCGAGCGGAGCACGGAGACGTAGTCGACCACCATCGGGTGCCCGGGCTGGGTCCCCGCGTCGGGCCCGCCGCCGAAGGCCGCCGGGAACTCCCCGCCCATGGCCACGTTCAGGATGATGAAGTAGCCGTGGTTCGTGGCGTTCGTCCAGGTCACGGCGTCCATCTGGTCGGCCCGCACGGTGTGGAAGTTGAACCCGTCGAGGTAGAAGCGCATCTCCTCCACGGGGGTGGACCGGTCCCACTCCAGCGCGTAGGTGTGGAAGCCGCCCTGGCAGGTGGTGCCGGTGCACACGTGCTGGCCGCCGATGCCCGACTTCTCGTTGCACGGGCCGCCGGGGCTCGTGCCGCAGTGCATCGTGGCCCACTCGTTGTTGATGCCCTGGACGTTCTCCAGGATGTCGAGCTCGCCGACGCCCGGCCAGTTCCACCAGTTGCCCCGGTAGGGAGCCCCGAGCATCCAGAACGCGGGCCAGTACCCCTTGGCCGCCGGGCCCGTGACGTTCGGCATCTGGATACGGGCCTCCGTGCGCAGCTTGCCGCCCGCCGGGGCCTGGAAGTCGGAGCGCCTGGTCTCGACGCGCCCCGAGGTCCAGTTGCCGGCGGCGTCCCTGCGCGGGGTGATGCGCAGGTTGCCGGAGCCGTCGAGGGAGACGTTGTCGGCGTTCGCGGTCATCGTCTCGACCTCGCCGGTGCCGAAGCCCGCCGGGCCACCGGGGTAGCTGGTCCCGGTGGTGTACTGCCAGTCGGCGGTGTTGACGCCCGAGCCCGAGGGCCCGTTGAAATCGTCCAGGAAGACCTGGGACCAGCCGGCCGGGACCGGCGGGGCGGCGGCGACGGCGTTGGCGGGCAGGGTGACGACCGCGGCGGCCGCGGCCGCCACCGCCATGGTGCTCAGTGCGGCGATGACGGCCCGTCGGACCGGCCTGCGGATCGATCGCCCGGCCGGTCGACGGGTCGGGCGACGGTCCGGTCGTCGTTCTCTGCCTGGTGTCAGACGCATGGGTGCCCTCTCCGAGGGGGTGGGGGGAGTTCGGGAAGAGGCTTTGAGAGCGCTCTCAAAGCCTGCCGGTCGTCACTGTGCTCCCCGCTCAGGGGGGCGTCAAGGGACGGCGCGGGAATCGTGCGGAGCCCCGGCTCGTCTATCCACCCGCGGGGGCGTGCGGCAAGCCTGATTACGGCCGTTCATGCAACTGTCGCCAACTCGACTGGCCCTCTTGTGAGTTGGAGCCCAGCTCTTAACAATGTGCATGACAACCGAAGGATCTTCGGTCGCATTGTCACCAGAGGGGAACCCCCACATGAACCCCCGTATGAACCCCCACATGAACAAGCCTCTCGCCGGCGCCGTCTTCGCCCTGCTCCTCACCGGAGCGGCGGCGGCCCCGGCCGTGGCCCAGGCACCAAGGGACACGGCCGCGCGGGCCGTGGCGGTCAACTTCGCCGGCACGGTAGCGCTCAGCAACTGCTCCGGCTCCGTCGTCCGCGTGCCGGGCTCGCTGCCGAACGACCCCGCGCTCGTCCTGTCCAACGGCCACTGTCTGGAGTCCGGCATGCCGGCGGCCGGACAGGTCATCAAGGACAAGGCCTCCAGCCGCTCCTTCTCGCTGCTGAACGCCTCGGGGAGCAAGGTCGCCACGCTGCGCGCGAGCAAGATCTCGTACGCGACGATGACCGACACGGACATCTCGATCTACCAGCTGACCAAGACGTACGCGCAGATCAGCAGCCAGTACGGGATCAACGCCCTGACCCTGAACGACGCCCACCCGGTCCAGGGCACCGCCATCAAGGTGGTGTCCGGCTACTGGAAGCGCACCTACAGCTGCAACGTCGACGGGTTCTCCTACCTCCTCAAGGAGGGGGAGTGGACCTGGAAGGACTCCCTGCGCTACACCCCGTCCTGCAACACCATCGGAGGCACCTCCGGCTCGCCCGTGATCGACACGGTGACGGGCAAGGTCGTCGCCGTCAACAACACGGGCAACGAGGACGGCGGCCGCTGCACGCTGAACAACCCGTGCGAGGTGGACCAGAGCGGCGCCGTGACGGTCCGTCAGGGCATCAACTACGCGCAGCAGACCTACACCATCGTCCCCTGCGTGGGCCCCGGCAACAAGATCGACCTGGCCCGCCCCGGCTGCACCCTGCCGAAGCCGTAGCGCGACGCGTCGGGGCCCGCCCGGAGATCCGGACGGGCCCCGACGGTACGGCGGGTCAGTGCTTGGGCACCACGATGACGACGGTGCTGCACACCTTGTCGGCGAAGGTCTGCTTCTTGGCGTCCCACAGCGGCCACAGGAAGCCGAGGTAGCAGGCGAAGCTGTCCAGGAAGTGCGCCAGCTTGCGGACGAAGGCCATGCCGAAGCCGAGGGTGTTGCCGTCCATCTCGCGGCGCAGGCTGATCCCGACGACCTTCTTGCCGATCGTCTGGCCGGTCGAGCCTTCCTTGTAGATCTGGAAGATGCCCATGCCGAGCGCGTAGAGCGTGGCGACCAGGCTGAAGATCGCGACGCCGGCCGAAGGCTCGCTGTCGCCGGCGGTGAAGACGCTCAGGAGGACCGTCGGGCCGAAGATGATCAGCATGTCGAGGAGGTGCGCGCCGAGGCGCAGGCCCCAGTGGGCCAGCGGCGGCATTCCGGCGCCCGGCATGCCCGGAGCCCCGGCCGGCGGGTACGCGCCGTACGGCTGCTGCGGGGGCATGCCCATCGGCGGCTGCTGGGGGTAGCCGTACTGCGGGGACGCGTCCGGCGCCTGCTGCGGGTAGCCGTACTGCGGGGGCACGCCCTGAGGCGCCTGCTGCGGGTAGCCGGGCTGACCCTGCGGGGGCTGCTGCTGGCCGTAGGGGTTGTTCGGGTCGCCGAAGCTCATGGCGAAGTCTCTCCAGGGGTGTGACGGGGACGGGCGGCCCGCGCGGAGGACATCATGACGTGAGCGGTTTTGCCCCCTGCGCATCCGCGAACTTGCGGCCCCATGGTGTTAGTAACATCGACCACTTGTCCAATCCAATGTCCCACCGTCCGACCGTGCGGCGGGGCTTGCTCCCCAGGTGGCACGGGCGGACGGGCGGGCCGGCGTGGCCGGTCACCGGCTCGGCATGCCCCCGTGGGGGCTGTTGACCACCAGGGGAAGCGACTCCGCGGCGAGGTAGGGGTGGTCCGGGTGGTACTCCATGTGCTGGTGACCGCCGTCGTCCATCGACGCCGTCGAGCGCAGTTCCCCGGCGAGCGCGCCCAACCCCGGCCGGTCGCCCTCGATCAGCAGGGCCCCGCGCTCCGGGTCGACTCCGATGCGGCCCCCCGGCCCGCTGCCCGTCAGCACCTCGACCGAAGCCAGTTCGATGCCGCCGAACCTCGGTCCGGCCGAAGGCGTGGTCGCCGCACTGCAGCACGGAGTCCCGGACCCTGACAACGGGTCCGGGACTCCCGGGGCCACTTCGCTGACCGTCTCTTCAACGAGCGGTGACCCAGGGGGTCACCGGTTCGCGGCCTCGCTACTTCGGCATCAGGACGGTGTCCACGATGTACACGGTCGCGTTCGCGGTCGGGACGTTGCCGCAGACCACGCTCGACGTGCCGTTGACCTTGTAGCTCTCGCCCGAGCCAGCGGTGGTCAGCTTCCCGGTCTCCAGCGTGGTGAAGGAGCCGTTCTCCAGCTGCTTCGGGGTCAGCTTCTCGCCGACCACGTGGTAGGTGAGGATCTTGGTCAGCGTGGCCTTGTCGGCGAGCACCTTGTCGAGGTCGGCCTTCGGGATCTTGGCGAAGGCGGCGTTGGTCGGCGCGAACACCGTGATGTCCTTGGCGTTGTTGAGGGTGTCGACCAGACCGGCCTGCTTCACGGCGGCCACCAGGGTGGACAGCGCCGGGTTGTTGGACGCGGCGGTCGCGACCGGGTCCTTGGCCATGCCGTCGAAGCTGCCCGCGCCCTGCGCCGGGACACCGGCGCACGCCGGGCCGAAGGGGCCGTCTGCCGTCATCGACCCGGAGGCGTCCGACGCGGGGGAGGAAGCGGCCGTGCTCGCGTCGGCGGCCGGACCGGCGGCGGTGTCCTTGCCGGAGTCGGAGTCGGAGCAGGCGGCCAGCGCGAAGGGGAGTACGGCGGCCGTGGCGACGGCGAGGGCGGTACGGCGGAAACGGAGGGTGTTCATGGTGTTCTCCAGGGAATGCGTGGGTGAAGCTCGGAAAGGAAGGGATGAAAGTGTGCGAACCGGATGGATTCCGGTGAGTGTCGGGTCAGTTCGCGGTGACGAAGACGCTGTGCCGGCCGCTCGCGCCGTCCGGGATGGTGCGGGTGCGCTCCTCGGTCTGTACCTCGCCCGTGCCGTCCGTGGCGCGGACGGTGAGGGTGTGGCCGCCCGGCGTGGTCTGCCAGGGGAAGGACCACTGGCGCCAGGTGTCCGTGGTGGCCTGAGCGGCCAGGTCGGCCTCCTGCCAGGGCCCGTCGTCGACGCGGACCTCGACCCGCTCGATGCCGCGGTGCTGGGCCCACGCCACCCCGGCGACCGTCACCGGACCGGCCGGTGTGCGGGCGAAGGGCTTGGGGGTGTCGATGCGGGCCTGCGTCTTGATCGGAGCCCGGCGGGCCCAGCCCCGCTTGACCCAGTAGGGGTCGTAGGCGTCGAAGGTGGTGAGCTCGATGTCCCGGATCCACTTGCAGGCGGAGACGTAGCCGTAGAGGCCGGGGACGACCATCCGGACCGGGAAGCCGTGTTCGAAGGGGAGCGGCTCGCCGTTCATGCCGACGGCCAGCATGGCGTCCCGGCCGTCCATGACGTCCTCGACGGGCGTGCCCAGCGTCATCGCGTCCACCGAGCGCGCGATCAGCTGGTCGGCCCGGCCGCCGCGCGACGGCGGGGTGACCCCCGCCTCCCGCAGAAGGTCCGACAGGCGTACGCCGAGCCAGCGCGCGGAGCCCGCGTACGGGCCGCCCACCTCGTTCGACACGCAGGTCAGGGTGATGTCCCGCTCGATCAGCGGGCGCTGCAGGAGCTCGGCGAAGGAGTAGGAGCGCGGGCGGGAGACGCCCTTGCCGTGGATGCGCAGACGCCAGGTTTCGGCGTCCACCTTGGGGACCACGAGTGCGGTGTCGACACGGTAGAAGTCCTTGTTGGGTGTGGTGAAGGAGCTGATGCCGGGTGTGCGCAGCGCCGCCCCGGCCGGGATCGGCGCGGCGGGCGAAGCGGGCGCGGGCAGTCGTACGGCGGTACGGGACGCTGCGGCGCCCGCGCCGCGCCGGCCGGTCAGGGCCCGGCCCAGCGCGCCCGCGCCGGTGGAGAGGACGGCGGTGGCCCCTGCGGCGAGGAGGAAGCCCCGCCGGTTCCAGCCGGTCGGAGCGGCACCGCCGTCCGCGGCTCCGCTCGCGGCGGCGCCCGCCGAGGCGCCCACTGCCGTGCCCGCCGCAGTGGCCTCCGCGGTGCCCGTCGCGCCGGCGGGCCGGGCAGCGGGGACACCGACCTTGCCCACCAGCAGGTACAGCACGAGCGCGCCGGTCACGCCACCCACCAGGGAGGGCAGGACGTCGCCCGCCCCGGCCGCGTCGGGCCGGCTGAGGGCCGCCGCCGCGCCGAGGGCGCCGAAGGCCAGTACCCCGGCGGCGCCCGTACGGCGGTGGCGCAGGGAGAACATCCCCAGCAGGGCCGCCAGGAGGCCGACGGTGGCGAGGATGCCGAGCTGGAGGACCAGCTTGTCGTTCTCGCCGAAGGTGCGGATGGCGAAGTCCTTGAGCGCCGCCGGAGTGCGGTCGATGGCCGCCCCGCCGATCACCGTCACCGGACCGGCCTGCGGCCGCACCAGCGACGCGGTCAGCTCGGCGGCGGCCAGTGCGGCGAACCCGGCCAGCAGGCCGCTCGCCGCGGCGAGGGCGCCGCGCTCGACTGTCCTTCGGTTGATGCTCACGACCCTGATTCGGCGCCCGGCCCCCGCCGGATGGGTCAGTCATCCGATCAAGTGAAGATCCGTCAGCGCATTGACCTTCGCGCCCGACCGAGCGGCTTTGCTCCGCACACGGGCGGCGTTGCCCCGCACGCGGGCGGCGGCGCTGACGGCCACCGCCCGCGCGGGTCCTCCGGGCCCGGCGGCGCTCAGGAGCGGCGATCCGCTCCCCGCCCGCCCGGAGGACCGGCCGGCCCGCGCCGTCCCGTTGCCGGCGGCGGGCCGGAGTCCGGCGTCGCGCCGATCGGTCAGGCGTTCACGCAGGTGTTGCCGAACGCGGGGTTGAGCAGCCCGATGACGCTGACCGAGTTCCCGCACGCGTTGATCGGGATGTGGATGGGGATCTGGATCAGGTTGCCCGAGCCGACCCCCGGGGAGTAGGCGGCGACACCCTGGGCGCCCGCGTCGGCCGAGGCCGTCGAGGCCCCGCCGACGAGCAGGGCGCCCGAGGCGAGGGCGAGCGCGGCACTCTTGAGAACACGCGACATGACAGATCTCCTTGCTGCACGGCGGCGGCCGGCTCCGGGTTGGACCCGGAGCCCGCCCGCGGTCCCTGGAGCGGGCCCGCGGCTCTCATTCGCCCCGCCCGCGGCGGCGGTTTGGTCCCGGGGCCGCGGTTCCCCCGAACGGATTCCTTTTCGGTTGTGCCGCGGCCAATCCGAACGGCGTCCGGCTCCGAAGAAGGGGCGAGACAGCAAGGAATCGGTGCCACCGGTTCCCCGGCCGACGGGGCCTGGCACGCCTGCCACGAAGGATCGTTCATGCGATGGATGGACCGGCGAGAACCGCTCTCGGCCCCGGCGTGCGCGCCCGGGCCCGCCCCCGCACGGGGGCAGCTCAGGTGAACCCCGAGAAGGTGCGCTTCGGCGGTCCCGGACCCGGTCCCGGACCCGGACCGGGCACCGGGACGGGCGCCGGCGCCGGTCCCGCATCGGCCAGGGCCGAACTGGCGGGGTTGATGGCGCGCGTCGCGCAGGGGGACCAGGACGCCTTCTCCGCGCTGTACGACGCCGTGGCGGGAACCGTCTTCGGCATCGCGGTCAAGGTGGTGCGCGACCGCGCGCAGTCGGAGGAGGTCGCCCAGGAAGTGATGATCGACGTGTGGCGCCAGGCCGCGCGGTTCCGCCCCGACCAGGGCAGCGTCATGACGTGGGTGGCCACGATCGCGCACCGCCGCGCGGTCGACCGGGTCCGCTCCGCCCAAGCCTCGGCCAACCGCGAGCACGAAGCCGGAGTGCGCGAACAGGGCCGGCCCTTCGACGAGGTGAGCGAGCAGGTGGAGACCCGCCTGGAGCGAGACCAGGTCAAGCGCTGTCTGCGCGGGCTGACCGAGCTCCAGCGCCAGGCCGTCACCCTCGCCTACTACCAGGGGCTGACCTACCGCGAGGTCGCCGAGACCCTCCAGACCCCTCTTCCCACGATCAAGACCCGGATGCGCGACGGACTGATCCGCCTGCGCGACTGCATGGGGGTGACCACTTGAAGCACGAAGACGAACTGCACACCCTCACCGCGGCCTACGTACTCGACGCGCTCGGCCCGGCCGAACACGAGGCCTTCGCACGGCACTTGGTGCGCTGCGCGCCGTGTTCCGGGGACGTCGCCGGATTCTCCGCCACGGCCGGCAGGCTGGCCGGCGCCGTCGCCCTCGCGCCCCCGCCGCACATGAAGGCCGCCGTTCTCGCCCGCATCGAGACGGTCCGCCGCCTTCCCCCGAGGGTCGGCGTCCGCCGGGCGGCCGGGTTCCTCGACCGCCTCCCGCGCAAGGCCGGCGCGTTCGTGGTCGCCGCGTCCCTCGTCGGGGCCGCCGTCCTCGGCGGCGCGGCGCTCCGGCAGGCCGGGGAGGCGGACCGGGCCCGCCTGGACGCCCGGCAGGCCGTCGCGCGGAGCCAGGAGCTGCGGGCCGTGGTCACGGCTCCGGACGCCCGTACCGTCCACGGCCGGACCAGCGGCGGAGCCGCCGCGACCGTGATCACCTCCCCGGCGCGCGACAGGGCCGTGTTCCTCACCGACTGGCTGCCGGCCGCCGGCGCGGGAAGGACGTACCAGCTCTGGCTCGCCGACCGCGGGACGATGCGGCCGGCGGGCTTCCTCACCGGTGACGGTGCCGCCGTGCTGACCGGCGGCCTCGGGTCGGCCACGGCGGTCGGCCTGACCCTGGAGCCCACCGGGGGCTCACCGAGGCCGACCACCAGCCCGCTGGTCCTGCTCGCCCTCCCGGCGTAGGCGGCTCGCCGGGCCCGAGGCGAGTGGCCGGGGCCGGCCGGATCGGCGCGGGACCCGTCGGCCGCGCCGGGGTCTGGCCCCAGGCCCGGCCCGAGGGGATCATGAGGACGCGCCGGGGCGAAGGGGCTCCGGCGCCCGCCACCGAGCCCAGGGGGTCCATGTGCCGTCCGTCGAGTCGAGCTACGCGTCGGGGGCGTGCGAGGTGCCGCTGCTGGGCGACACCATCGGCGAGAACTTCGACCGCACCGTACGCCGGTTCCCCGACCGGGACGCCCTCGTCGAGGCGGCGACCGGGCGCCGGTGGACGTACGCGCGGTTCGCCGCCGACGTCGACGCCCTCGCCCTCGGACTGCTGGACCTGGGCATCGCCAAGGGGGACCGGGTCGGCATCTGGGCGCCCAACCGCGCCGAGTGGACGCTGGTGCAGTACGCCACCGCCAGGATCGGGGCGATCCTCGTCACCGTGAACCCGGCGTACCGCTCCCACGAGCTGGAGTACGTCCTGCGTCAGTCCGGAATCCGGCTGCTGGCGGCCGCGGACCGCTTCAAGACCTCCGACTACGCCGCCATGATCGAGGAGGTCCGGCCGCGCTGCGAGGCGCTGGAGTTCGTGGCCCTGCTGGACGGTCCGCTCTGGAACTCCCTGCTGGAGCGCGGACGGAGCGCCGACCGGGCCGACCTCGTCCGGGCCCAGGCCGCGCTGAGCCCGGACGACCCCGTCAACGTGCAGTACACCTCGGGGACCACCGGCTTCCCG
Source organism: Streptomyces sp. ICC4 (assembly GCF_003287915.1). Classification (NCBI taxonomy): domain Bacteria; kingdom Bacillati; phylum Actinomycetota; class Actinomycetes; order Kitasatosporales; family Streptomycetaceae; genus Streptomyces; species Streptomyces sp. ICC4. The sequence continues at coordinate 4,114,283 of NZ_CP030286.1, forward strand.
AAGGGCGCGACGCTCTCGCACCACAACATCCTGAACAACGCCTACTTCGTGGGCGAGCTGTGCGGCTACACCGAACTGGACCGGGTCTGCATCCCGGTGCCCTTCTACCACTGCTTCGGCATGGTCATGGGCAACCTCGCCTGTACCAGCCACGGCGCGGCCATGGTCATCCCCGCGCCCGCCTTCGAACCGGGCGCCACCCTGGCAGCCGTCCAGGCGGAGGCCTGCACCTCGCTCTACGGCGTCCCCACCATGTTCATCGCCGAGCTGGCCCACCCGGACTTCGAGTCCTACGACCTCTCCAGCCTGCGCACCGGCATCATGGCGGGCTCGCCCTGCCCGGTCGAGGTGATGAAGGAGGTCATCGACCGGATGGGCATGCGCGAGGTGTCCATCTGCTACGGGATGACGGAGACCTCGCCGGTCTCGACCCAGACCCGCGTGGACGACTCGGTCGAGCGCCGCGTCGCGACCGTGGGCCGAGTCGGCCCGCACCTGGAGGTCAAGGTCGTCGACCCGGCCTCCGGCAGGACCGTCCCGCGCGGCGAGCCGGGCGAGCTGTGCACCCGCGGCTACTCCGTGATGCTCGGCTACTGGGACCAGCCCGAGCGCACCGCGGAGGCCGTCGACGCGGCGCGCTGGATGCACACGGGGGACCTCGCCGTCATGGACGGCGACGGCTACCTGAGCATCACCGGCCGGATCAAGGACATGGTGATCCGGGGCGGCGAGAACCTCTACCCGCGCGAGATCGAGGAGTTCCTGCACGGGCACCCGGACGTCATGGACGTCCAGGTGATCGGCGTGCCCGACCCGAAGTACGGGGAGGAGCTGATGGCGTGGGTACGGATGCGCGAGGGCGCGGAGCCGCTGACCGCGGCGGCCGTCCGCGCGTACTGCGAGGGCCGGCTGGCCCACTTCAAGATCCCGCGCTACGTCCACGTCGTGGAGGAGTTCCCGATGACCGTGACGGGCAAGATCCGCAAGATCGAGATGCGGGAGGCGGCGGCCCGGCTGCTGGCGCCGGACCCGATCGCGGGGTCGTAGCGGCGGGCACCGGGCGTACGCCGACGGGCCCCGCGTCCGGCGCGGTCCGGTGTCCGGTGTTCTCCGGTGTTGTCCGATGTACGGCGTCGTCCGGTGTACGGCGTCGTCCGGTGTACGGCCCGCCGCAGCGGGCCGGACACCGGACATCAGACACCGGACACCTGACGCGAGCGGCCGGCGCCGCTCAGCGGCCCGCCCCGGCGCCCTTCCCCGCGACCGTGTTGCTCGTGACCGCGCCGTCGGCGCCGGCCAGGGTCACGGCGTGCCGGACCCCGTCGGAGCCGAGGACGACCACGCGCCACGCGCTCCCGCCGCCCTCCTGGGCGACCACCCGCAGCGCCTCGGCCTTGCCGCCGGGCACGGCGGCCTCCGCCTTCTCCAGGGCCTGCGCGGCCGGCAGCGCGGGAAGCGGTACGGGCGCCCGGTCGGGCCGGTCCACGACGGTGCCGTCCGGCCCGTCCGGCAGCCCGGGCTTCTCCGCGCCGTCCTTGCGCACGCCGCCCTTCTCGCCCTTGAGCCCGGGCTGACCCGGCTGACCGGGCTTGTCCTGCTTGCCGGGGCGCGCGGGCAGCGGCGCCGTCAGCGCACCGTCCGCCTGCCGCTCGATGTCGTGCCGGTCCCAGACGCGCTCCGCGCGCGTGCGCCGTACGTCGTGCTCGTGGTCCGCCACGGCCGCGGTCGCGGCCCCCGCGACGCCGGCCGCCACGACCACGAGTCCGAGCGCCACCCAACGGGTCCGGCCCTCACGGGCGAACCGGGCGAGCCGGGCACCGCGCCCCGGCGCCTTGTCCGGCTCGGGGGCACTGCCCTCGCCCGGACCCGCCGGGTTCTCGGGCGGCTGGGGACTGGAATCGGTCATCTGGATGCTCCTCGCGTTCTCCGGGCGACGTGCCCGGCTCGGCCGATCCTGCGAGCTCGACGCTGAAGCTCCGCTGAAGCGAGCTGAAGAACCCTTCAGCAAGCAGGCGGCGCGACCTGAGAACCTTGCCCCATGCGCGTACTGGTAGTCGAGGACGAGCGGCGGCTGGCCGCGGCCCTGCAACGGGGTCTGATGGCCGAGGGCTTCACCGTGGACACGGCGCACGACGGTCCGCAAGGCCTGTGGATGGCCGGCGAGCACGACTACGACGCCATCGTGCTCGACATCATGCTGCCCGGCCTCAACGGCTACCGGGTCTGCGCCCGGCTGCGCGCCGCCGGCTGCGAGTCCGGCATCCTCATGCTCACCGCGAAGGACGGCGAGTACGACGAGGCCGAGGCCCTCGACACCGGAGCGGACGACTTCCTCTCCAAGCCGTTCTCCTACGTCGTCCTCGTGGCCCGGCTGCGCGCCCTGATCCGGCGCACCGGCCGCCGCAGCCCGCAGGTCATGGAGTTCGGCGACCTCGTCGTCGACCCGGCCCGCCGCCGCTGTACGCGCGGCGGCGTCGAAGCCCGGCTGACCTCGCGCGAGTTCGCCGTGCTCGTACACCTGGCGAGCCGGGCAGGAGAGGTGGTGCCCAAGCGGGAGATCCTCGAACAGGTCTGGGACGCCGCCTACGAGGGCGACCTCAACGTCGTCGAGGTCCACGTCAGCGCCCTGCGCCGGAAGATAGACGCCCCCTTCGGCCGGGCCGCCGTGGAGACCGTCCGGGGTGCCGGCTACCGGCTGGCGGCCGACGGTGGCTGAGCCGTACGGCGACCAGGACCGCCCCCAGGCCCCGACCCGGTCGCGCGAGGCGGCGTACCGGCTGCGCGAGGCGGCGTACCGGCTGCGCGAGGCGGCGTACCGACTGCGCGAAACCGCGCACCGGCTGCGCCCCAGGTCCGTGCGCGCCCAGGCCACCCTCGGCGCCTCCGCCGTCGTGGCGCTGGCCCTCGGCGCGGCCTCCTTCGCCCTGCTGGGGGCGCTGGAGACCAACCTGACGCGCGGTGCCCAGGCGGATGCCGAGGCCCAGGCCGTCAACATCGCGGCGCTGGTGGCCGCGGGCCGGCTGGACCCCGCACCCGTGCCGGGCCGGGGCACGGACTTCCTGCAGGTCGTCGACGCGCAGGGCCGGGTCCTGGCGGCCAGCCCCAACCTCGCCGGGCGCCCCGCCCTCGCCCCGGCCCCGCCGCGCACGCCCGGCACCGTCCGGGACACCTGGAAGGCAGGGCGGGTGCGCGAGGAACACCGCCAGCGCGTCGTCCAGGTGACCACCGTGACGTCCAAGGGCCTGGTCACCGTCTACGCCGGGACCTCGCTCCGGGACGCCGACACGGCCGACGACACCATCATGGCGGCGCTGTTCATCGCGGTCCCGCTGCTCGTCCTGGTCGTGGCCGCGATCACCTGGCGGGTCACGGGCTGGGCGCTGCGCCCCGTCGAGGCCATCCGCGCCGAGGTCGCCGAGATCGGAGACCGGGAACTGCACCGCCGAGTGCCCGTCCCGCACACCCGCGACGAGGTGGCCCGGCTCGCCGTCACCATGAACGCCACCCTGGACCGGCTGGAGGCCTCCGGCATCCGCCAGCGCCGCTTCATCGCGGACGCCTCCCACGAGCTGCGCAGCCCGATCACCGTGCTGCGCACCCAACTGGAGGTGGCGCAGGCCCACCCGGACCCGGCCCTGTGGGGAGAACTGCTCAGCGGCGCGCTGGAGGACACCGTCCGGCTCCAGGACCTCGCGGCCGACCTGCTCCTGCTGGCCCGCCTCGACACCTCGGAACCGCCGCCCCGCGCCGCCGTCGACCTCACGGAGGTGGTCCTCGAGGCGGTGCGCCCGCGCAAGGGCGACCGGGTGCCGGTACGGGCGGACGTGGCCCCGGGGATCGCGGTGCGCGGCAGCACCCACTGGCTGTCCCGGCTGGTCACCAACCTGCTCGACAACGCGCGGCGGCACGCCGAGGGCCGGGTCGTGCTGGTGCTCGCCGTGGACGAGGTGCGCGGCGAGGCCGTGCTGGAGGTCGTCGACGACGGAGCGGGCATAGCGCCGGCCGACCGCGAGCGCGTCTTCGAACGCTTCACCCGGCTCGACGACGCCCGCGCCCGTGACGAGGGCGGTACCGGCCTGGGCCTGGCCATCGCCCGCGACATCGCCCTGCGGCTGGGCGGCACCCTCACTGTCCGGGACTCCCCGAAGGGCGCCCGCCTGGTGGCCACCCTCCCGCTCGGCCCCTGAGAGCCGGCCCCTGAGAGCCGGCCCGTGGCCCCGGCCCTGAGCGCGGCCCCTGAGCGGGGTCAGCACACCGGCCGGCGGCCCGCGTCCCGGGCGGCCTCCTCCTCCGCCGCGACGGGCGTCGGCAGCTCGGGCACCGGATCGGCCGGCGCCAGTAGCAGGGCCTCCTCCCCGGGGTCGAGGAGGGCCGCGCCCTTCGCGGTCACCCGGCCCGTGGAGACGGCCTCCAGGATGCCGAGGGCCGCGACGTACGCGGGGAAGCTGTCCGTGTCGCGCCGGTGGCGGGCCGGCTCCCGGTACCCGCCGAAAGCCGGGTAGCCGTCCTGCCCGGTCAGCGTGTACGAGGTGGTCACCGCCCGGTACGACGCCTCCGGGCGCAACGCGGCGCCGCCGATGAGGACGTCGCCCGGCGCGACCCGGTCCCCGGCCGGCCCCGCCGCGTCGAAGGAGTAGCGGACGTTGGCCGAGACGGCGAGCGGCGCGTAGGTCAGCACTCCGGCTCCGTCCGGGGCCCACTGCTGCTCCAGGGCGTCGTGGATCTGCCGTCCGCTCACCTCGGCGCTGACCAGCGGGCATCCGTAGCCGACGGCCCGCCACGCCCGCTCGAAGGCGACCGGGTCGTCCAGGGCGGGACCGGCGGGCAGGTCCGTGTTGACGACGCTGCGGCCGACGCGCGGGGCGAGTGCGATGAGCGCCAGGACCGCGCCGGAGCGGGCGGGCCGGGGGCTGGTGTCGAAGGAGTCGGGAGCCTGTCCCGCGGCCCACAGCGCCCAGTCGGCGACGAGGTTGCCCATGGTGGACTCCCCGGCCGGCGAGAGGCGGCGGCTGAAGGAGGCGCGCTGGCGCCCCGCCCCAGGGGGTCCGGGAGCATCATGTTGAAGGCGTGGTGCCAGTGCCCGGTGACGATCGCGTCGATGTCCGGGGAGACGCGCAGCGCCAGTTCGTACGCCGGACCGCTCGGATCCTCGCCGGAGTCGAAGTCGGCGCCCGCCACGGCCCCGTCGTGCATGCTGAGCACGATGGCCCCGACCCCCAGCTCCTTGAGCCGGGCCGCGCAGAGGTTGGCGGAGGCCAGCTCGTCGAGGGTGGCGAGGCCGGGCTGGAAGGAGTTCCCGAGGAACTCGGTGCCGACGGCCGTCAGGTGGATGAAGCCGATGGGCAGGCGCCGCCCGCCCGGGGCGTCGACCCACTCGACGTGGTACGGGGGGAGCACCGTCTCCCCGGTCGCGGCGGACACGGCGTTGGCGCTGTCGTAGCGGAAGTCGGCGCCGTGGAAGAGGGCGCCGCCCGAGTCGGGGAACGTGTTGGTCCGGCCCGCCCCCTCGTAGGGGAGACCCTGCTCCATGTGCCCGCGCAGGAAGCCGGGCGTACGGTCGAACTCGTGGTTGCCGGCCGTGGCGAAGTCCAGTCCGAGCCGGTTCAGGGCCTCGATCGTCGGCTCGTCGGCGAGGGTGAACGCGGGGAACTCCCAGCCGGAGAAGAGGTCGCCCGGAGCGAAGAAGATCGAGTTGGCCCGGCCCTCCCGCAACCGCGCGAGATGGGTTGCCAGGTAGGCGACCCCCGCCGACGGCGTACTTCCTGCCGCCCGCGCCGGTGATGACGGAGTCCCGGGCGGGGGGAGCGCCGAGGTAGCCGTGCAGGTCGGTGATGTGGAGCAGCTGCACCTCGACGTACCCCGCCGCGCTCGCCGCGTCGCGGGCCGCGCCGGTGGCGGCCGCCGCGATGCCGGTGAGGGCTTTGACCCCGGTCGCCCCGGCGGCCCCGGCCCTCCCCCTGCCCGACGAGCACGCCTCCCCCAGCCGCCGCTCAGCCCGCGTCGACCGGCCGCCCCGCCCGCCCACTGGCCCGGTCGTACACCGCGACGGCACCCCCGTATTCACCGGAGACGCCCCGTCCAAGCTCCAGGTCCTAAACGCGGAATTCCACATAGTCGGCCCGACCCGCGGCGCCATCTGCATCCCCTTCGACCGGATCCCCGACGAGGCTACCGTCCTGGTCAACGTCCGGGGCGCCAGCCGTACGCTCAACCCCTACAGCGGCTGGTACCGCGCGGTACCGCGCGGTACCATCGGCGCATGGCCGGTCCCAACGTCAGGTTCACCGAAGAAGAGCTGGACGCCCTGCGCGAGCGCGCGGAGGCTGCAGGCCGCAGCATGCAGTCGTTCGCGCACGAGGCGGTGATGAGAGCCGTAAACGAGCACTCCCGGCTGTTCGACGAAGCGGCCGAGCACGTCCTGAAGGCCAGCGGTGAGCTGAACCGGAGGCTTGGCTGACCCGCTACCTGCCCTTGCCCGAGGTGCTGAACCTGCCGGCGCCTCCCGCGTCCAGCGCGCCTGCGGTGGCGGCTCCCGCCACCGGACCCCAGGTCGTGGACGCCGCACCCGCCGCCGACGCCCCGTACGACATCGGCTCGTACCTGCCCGCCGTCGCCACCGGGGCACTGATGCTCCTGATCGGTGCCGCCGCCGTGTTCGCCGCCAAGCGCCGCCGCCGTACGGAGTAATCGCGTGTCACGTACCACCGCGCTCGCGGCGGGGCCGCCCGCGTCCGGCCTCGCGCCGGACGCGGGGGGCCGCCGTCTGCCCCGCACCCTGCACCCCGTCGCCTGGTGGATCTGGGCCCTCTCCCTCGCCACCGCGGTCAGCCGCACCAACAACCCGCTGCTGCTCTTCCTCGTCCTCTCGGTCCTCGGCTACGTCATCACCATGCGCCGCACCGAGGCCCCCTGGGCCCGCGGCTTCAAGTACTACCTCTACCTGGCGCTGACCGTCGTCGCGATCCGGGTGCTCTTCAGGGCCGTCTTCGCCACCGGCATCACCCCCCGCGACCACTTCCTCTTCTCCCTCCCCCACATCCCGACGCCCGACTGGTACGCGGGCATCCAACTCGGCGGCCCCGTCTCCCTGGAGGCACTGCTGTCCGCCGCCACGGACGGGCTGCGGCTCGCCTGCATGCTGTGCTGCATCGGCGCCGCCAACACCCTCGCCAACCCCAAGCGGGCCCTGCGGATCCTGCCCGGAGCCCTCTACGAACTGGGCGTCGCCGTCACCGTGTCCATCAGCGTCGCCCCCCAACTCGTGCAGAGCGTCCAGCGGGTGCACCGGGCCAAGCGGCTGCGCGCCGGCCGCTCCAAGGGGCTCCGGGCCCTGCGCGGCATCGTCGTACCGGTCCTCGAAGACGCCCTGGAGCGGTCCCTGCGGCTCGCCGCGGCCATGGACTCCCGCGGCTACGGGCGGGCCGGCACCGCCACCCGCCGCTCCAGGCGCCTGACCGGCGCCCTCATGCTCCTGGGCATGTGCGGACTGTGCGCCGGGGCCTACGGACTCCTCGACGCCACCGCCCCGAAGCTGCTGGGCCTGCCCGCGATGGGCGCGGGCGCCCTGCTGTGCTTCGCCGGTCTGCGCCTCGGCGGCCGCCGGATCACCCGGACCAGCTACCGGCCCGACCCCTGGCGTGCGGCCGAGTGGGCCGTCGCCTCCTGCGGAGTCCTGTCGGCCGTCCTGCTCTTCGCCAACGCCGGCTTCGACGCCGCCGAGTTGAACCCGTCCATCCATCCGCTCAGCTGGCCCACCCTGCCGCTCGTCCCGGCCGTCGCGATCCTGCTCGCCGGGGCCGCCGGCTTCCTGGCCCCGCCGCCGGCCCCGCCCGCGCGGCCGGCCGTCCCCGCACAGCGCACCGAGGAACCCAAGTGATCACCTTCGACCAGGTCACCGTCCAGTACGAGGACACGGCCGATCCGGTTTTGCGCGATGTGGACCTGACCGTGGAGGAGGGCGAACTCTGCCTCGTCGTCGGCCACACCGGCGTCGGCAAGTCCACCCTCCTCGGCGCCGTCAACGGCCTCGTTCCGCACTTCACCGGCGGCACCCTGCACGGCCGCGTCCTCGTCGACGGCCGCGACACCTCCGCGCACCCGCCGCGCGAACTCGCCGACGTGGTGGGCGTGGTGGGGCAGGACCCGCTCGACGGGTTCGTCACCGACACCGTCGAGGAGGAACTCGCCTACGCCATGGAGCAGTTGGCGGTCCCCCCGGCCACCATGCGCAAGCGCGTCGAGGAGACCCTCGACCTCCTCGGCCTCGCCGACCTGCGCCACCGCGCCCTGCACGAGCTCTCCGGCGGTCAGCAGCAGCGCGTCGCGATCGGCTCCGTCCTCACCGCCCATCCCCGGGTGCTCGTGCTCGACGAGCCGACGTCCGCCCTGGACCCGACGGCCGCCGAGGAGGTCCTGGCCGCCGTCACCCGCCTCGTCCACGACCTCGGCGTCACCGTGCTGCTCGCCGAACACCGCCTGGAGCGCGTGGTCCAGTACGCCGACCGCGTCATCCACCTCCCGGGCAACGGCCGCGTCGTGTCCGGCCCGCCCGCCGAGATCTTCCGCACGTCCTCCATCGCCCCGCCCATCGTGGAGCTCGGCCGCGCCGCGGGCTGGTCCCCGCTCCCGCTGTCGATCCGCGACGCCCGCCGGTCGGCGGCTCCGCTGCGCACCCGGCTGGCCGGCACCGTTCCCCCGCCGGTACGGCCCGCGCCGGCGGCCCCGGACCGCCCCGGGCTGCTTGCCGCGCGCGGCATCACCGTCGCCTACCACGGGGTGCCGGCCGTACGCGAGGTCGACCTGACCCTGCACGGGGGCGAGGTCACCGCGCTCATGGGCCGCAACGGATCCGGCAAGTCCTCCCTGCTCTGGGCGCTCCAGGGATCGGGACCGCGCAAGGCGGGCTCGGTGGCCGTCTCGGCGCCGGGCGCCCCGGGGCCGCGGGATCCCCGCAAGCTCTCCGCCGCCGAGGCCCGCCGGCTCGTCGGGCTCGTCCCCCAGACCCCGACCGACCTCCTCTACCTGGAGTCCGTCAAGCAGGAGCTCGACCAGGCGGATGCCGAGTCCGGCGTCGACGGGGACGGGATCCGGGCCCGCGCCGTCCTGGACCGGCTGGCACCGGGCATCCCCGACACCACCCATCCCCGGGACCTCTCCGAGGGCCAGAAGCTCGCCCTCGTGCTCGCCATCCAACTGACCGCGGCCCCCCGGGTGCTGCTCTTGGACGAGCCCACCCGCGGCCTCGACTACCGCGCCAAGAGCGAGCTGATCCGCATCGTCGACGACCTGGCCGCCGAGGGCCGGGCGGTCGTGATCTCCACCCACGACGTGGAGTTCGTCGCCCGCGCCGCGGACCGGGTCGTCGTCATGGCGGAGGGGGACGTCGTCGCCGACGGCCCGACGGCCGAGGTCATCGTCGCCTCCCCCGTGTTCGCCCCCCAGGCGGCCAAGATCCTCGCTCCGCTCCCCTACCTCACGGTCGCCCAGGTGGCCGCCACCCTCCCCGACCACGAGACGGGCCCGGACTCATGAGCGCCGCCACACGCACCGCCGCCATCCGGATCAACGCGCGGGCCGGGATCGTCATCGCGATGGCCGCCTTCCTCGGCATCGTCGCGTTCTTCTGGCCCTTCCTCGTCGCTCCGGGGAAGTTCGGCTCGAGCTACGCCCCGCCGCTGATCTTCGGCGTCCTGCTGGTCATCGTGCTCTGCGTGGTGATCTCCGAGATCGCCGAGGGCGGCATCAGCTCCAAGGCCCTCGCCATGCTCGGCGTCCTGTCCGCCGTCAACGCCGCCATCCGGCCCCTCGGCGCGGGCACCGCGGGCATCGAGACCGTCTTCTTCATCCTCGTCCTGGCCGGACGCGTCTACGGCCCCGGCTTCGGCTTCACCCTCGGCTGCTCCTCGCTGTTCGCCTCCGCGCTCATCACCGGCGGGGTCGGGCCCTGGATGCCGTACCAGATGTTCGGCTGCGCCTTCGTCGGCATGCTCGCCGGCTTCCTCCCGAAGACCTCGGGACGCAAGGAGGTCGCGATGCTCGCGGTCTACGGCTCGGTCTCGGGCTACCTCTTCGGCTTCCTGCTCAACCTGTCCTTCTGGCCGTTCTCCCTCGACCCCAACAGCTCCATCGCCTACCTCCCCGGGCTGCCGTTCACCGAGCAGTTCCAGCGCTACCTCGCCTTCGACCTGGCCACCTCCCTCGGCTGGGACACCGGCCGGGCCGTCACCAACTTCGTCTGCATCTGCCTGGCCGGCCCGGCCGTCCTCACCGTCTTCCGCCGGGCCGCCCGCAAGGCCCGCTTCCAGGCCCCGGTCCGCTTCGCGCCGCACGCGCTCCCGGCCGGGCACACGGCCCCGGAGCGGCCCGGGCCCCGAAGGGGGTAAATGCGTCGACAGCGCCGCCCGGCACTCGGCAGAGTGGTCGCCCGTGACGACCAGTGAGCTGTGGACGCGTGCGACCGCCGAACGCTACGACGCCGAGGAGACCGCGATGTCCTCGGCCGCCGTCCTCGGGCCGACCCTCGACTTCCTCGCCGAACTCGCCGGAGACGGCCGGGCGCTGGAGTTCGCCATCGGGACCGGACGCGTGGGCGTCCCGCTCCGGGAGCGCGGTGTTCCGGTGGCGGGCATCGAGCTGTCCGAGCACATGGCGGCGGTGCTCCGGCGCAAGACCGACGGGAGCACCCTTCCGGTGACCGTCGGGGACATGGCCACCACCACGGTCCCCGGCGGGTTCGCCCTGGTCTACCTCGTCTACAACACCATCACGAACCTGCTCACGCAGGACGAGCAGGTCGAGTGCTTCCGCAACGCCGCACGCCATCTGCTGCCCGGCGGCCGGTTCGTCATCGAACTGGGCGTACCCCCGCTGCGGTTCCTGCCGCCCGGCCAGGTCGCGGTGCCGTTCGACGTCTCGGCGGGGCACGTCGGCTTCGACACCTTCGACCTGGTCGAGCAGATCCTCGTCTCGCACCACCTCACCCGCGACGACGACGGCCGCTACCGGCGCGACGACTCCCGGCACCGGTACGCCTGGCCGGCGGAGCTCGACCTGATGGCAAAGATCGCCGGGCTCGAGCTGGAGCGCCGCGTCGCCGACTGGGACGGCGCGCCGTTCACCCAGGACTCGGCGAAGCACGTCTCGGTCTGGCGCAAGCCGGCCTGAGGCCGATCACCCCTTGACTGGTCCTTTGCCGTACCGCATCCTGACTGAAATTTCAGTCAATACATTCAGTCAATCCATCGCGCCACCGACCGAAGGCTGCCTTCCCCCATGACCTCGTACGCCCTGCTGACCTCGTACGGCTCCCCGCTCGGCTCGCCGGGCCGCACCCAGCCCGCCGAACGCGAACCCCTGCGCGTCGGACTCGTCCAGATGCGCTGGTACGCCGACCAGAACGAGCACGACGACCGGCTGCGCGAGGGCGTCGCCCTGGCCGCCTCGCAGGGCGCCACGGTGGTCTGCCTGCCCGAGCTGACGCGCAGCCCCTACTTCTGCAACACCGACGACCCCATGGCCGACGGCGCCGCCCGCCACCTGGAGGACGTCGAGACCGGCCCCACCGTCGGACTCGCCGCCGAGCTCGCCACGAACCTGGGCATCACCGTGCACGCCTCCCTCTACGAGCGGGCCGAGGACGGCGGCCTCGGCTACAACACCGCCGTGTGCGTGGACGCCGACGGCAAGCTCATCGCCCGGACCCGCAAGAACCACATCCCGGCCTTCCCCGGCTACCGCGAGGACCTGTGCTTCCGCCCCGGCGACAGCGGCTTCCCCGTCGTCGCCCACGCCGGGGCCCGCTTCGGCTTCCCCACCTGCTGGGACGAGTGGTTCCCCGAGCTGGCCCGCGCCTACTCCCTGGCCGGCGCCGACATCCTCGTACACCCCACCGCGATCGGCTCCGAGGTCGACCTGCCGGACTTCGACACCCGGCCCATGTGGGAGCAAGCGATCAGCGCCAACGGCCTCGCCAACGCGCTCTTCATGATCGTCCCCAACCGGGTCGGCACCGAGAGCCGCTCCACCTTCTACGGCTCCTCCTTCATCTCCGACCCCTACGGCCGGGTCGTGCTGCGCGCCCCGCGCGACACGCCCGCCGTCCTCGTCGCCGACCTCGACCTCGACCAGCGCCGCGACTGGCTGGAGTTCGGCCTGATGCGCACCCGCCGCCCCGAGCTGTACGGCGCGCTCACCGAGCGGCCGGCCGCGCGGGGCCTCTGAGGCCGGGAGCGGCTCCCGGGATCTCCGCAGGACCTCCGCCGGGACGGGCGAGGACGTGCCGGAGATCCCGCCGGACCCACGCCCGCCGCGTGAAGACCTTGCCGCCTACGGCCTTTATCAGCCGATATGGGATTGAATACGCGGTACGTGACATTCGGTCACTCCACGCGTTTCCCGTCCTTCGGCGAAGGGGGCTTCGTTGCCGTCCGATCAACGTTCCCGCACGGACAAGGTCGTCTTCGGGGTCACCGCGGGCCTGACCCTCGCCTTCGTGCTGTGGGGCGCGGTGGCGACGGATTCGCTGGAGAGCGTGTCGAGCAGCCTGCTCAAAGGGCTGATCCACAACGGCGGCTGGGCCTTCATGCTCGCCGCCAGCGCCTTCGTCGTCTTCGCCCTCTGGCTGGCGATCAGCCGCTACGGCCGGATCCGCCTCGGCCGTGAGGACGAGCCGCCGGAGTTCCGCACCGTCTCCTGGGTCGCCATGATGTTCAGCGCGGGCATGGGCATCGGGCTCATGTTCTACGGTGTGAGCGAGCCCCTGGCGCACTACGGGACGCCCCCGCCCGGCACCCACCCGGTCGACTCCGCCGAGCGGATGCAGACCTCGATGGCCACCACCCTGTTCCACTGGACGCTCCACCCGTGGGCGATCTACGCCGTCGTCGGGCTCGCCATCGCCTACAGCACGTTCCGCCGCGACCGACGCCAGACGATCAGCGCGGTGTTCGAGCCGCTCATCGGCGCCCGCCACGCCCACGGCGCGGCCGGCCGGGTCATCGACATCCTGGCGATCTTCGCCACGCTCTTCGGCTCCGCCGCGTCACTCGGCCTGGGCGCCCTCCAGATCGGCAGCGGGTTCCGTGAGCTGGGATGGCTGGAGACGGTCAGCACCGCGCTCCTCGTCGCCGTCATCGCCGTCCTGACCGTCGCCTTCGTCGCCTCCGCGGTCTCCGGCGTGGAACGCGGCATCCAGTGGCTGTCGAACATCAACATGGTGCTCGCCCTCGTGCTCGTCGTGTTCGTGTTCATCGCCGGGCCGACCGTCATCGTGCTCGACCTCCTGCCCACGTCCCTGGGCGCCTACCTCGGCGACCTCCCCCAGCTCATCGGCCGCACCGAGGCCACCGGCGCCGGCGAGGTCGCCGACTGGCTGGGCAGCTGGACGGTCTTCTACTGGGCCTGGTGGATCTCCTGGACGCCGTTCGTCGGCATGTTCATCGCCCGGATCAGCCGCGGCCGCACCATCCGGCAGTTCATCGGCGGCGTCATCCTCGTACCGAGCACGGTCAGCCTGCTGTGGTTCGCCGTCTTCGGCGGCACGGCGATGAAGCTCCGGGAGAGCGGCGCCCTCGGCGGGGAGAGCACCCCGGAAGGACAGCTCTTCGGGCTGCTCCAGCAGTTCCCCATCGCCACCGCCATGAGCCTGCTGGTCATGGTCCTCGTCGCCATCTTCTTCGTCTCCGGCGCCGACGCCGCCTCCATCGTGATGGGCACGCTCTCGCAGAAGGGCGTCCTCGAACCCTCCCGGCTCGTGGTCGTCTTCTGGGGCGTGGTCACCGGCGCCGTCGCGGCCGTCATGCTGCTCATCGGCAACGGCAAGGGCGACGCGCTCGCCGGACTGCAGAACCTGACGGTCCTCGTGGCGGCACCGTTCACCGTGGTCATGATCGGCATGTGCGCGGCACTCATGCGCGACCTGCGGCAGGATCCGCTCATCATCCGGGACGAACAGGGCGAGGAAGCCGTCGCCGTCGCGGTGGCCGCCGGGCACGAGGAGTACGGCGGCGACTTCGAGATCCGCATCGGCCCGTCGAGCGACCCGGAGGCGAACGCCGCGCGGCCAGGCCCTCCCGTCCCCTAGTGGTGCGGCCGGCGAGGTTTGCCGGGTCGCGGCGTCCGGTGCGGTGCATCTCCCCCAGCTACCGCTGGGAGGGGCCCCCGGACGGAGGGCCACGCCTCGTACTGGACGTACCGGTGTGGTCCGACACCGCGGCGAGGTGCCGTGCCGGGCGCCGCGACCCGGTGGACCTTTCCGGTCACAGCACTAGTGGTGCGGCCGGCGAGGTTTGCCGGCCGGAGCGGAGCCGAGTGCGGTCAGCTCGCGGCCGGCCGCGGCGGGACGGCGGCGCCGGCGGTGATCTCCGCGCAGCGGGTCGCCACGGCACCGAGGGTGCCCTCCGTACGCAGCAGCCCGCGCTGGACGCGCGCCCCGTTGCCCCGCTCCAGGAGGCGGGCGATGCCCTCCCGGACGCGTTCCTCGTCGCCGTGGTCGGCCAGGGCTTCGCGCACGTGGGCGTGGAGCGCCTCGACGGCCCCCGCGGGCGACGTCTCGCGCATCGTCCCGGGGTCGATGAGCGGGCCGTCCAGCCCCGAGCGGCCGGCGCGCCAGGCCGCGAGCCGCAGCAGTCCCGTGCCGATCCTGGCCGGCGGCTGTCCGTCCCGCCAGGCACGGGCGGCGGTCTCGACCAGGCCGCGCACCAGGGCCGCCAGGAGGACGGGGGTCGACGCCTCCAGGCAGACGTCCGCGACCCTGACCTCCACCGTCGGGTAGGCGGCGGACAGCCGGGCGTCGAAGTACACCATCCCCGCGTCGCGCAGCACGCCGGTGTCGAGCATGGCGCGCACCTGCTCGTGGTAGCGGTCGGCGGACCCGAAGACGTCCGTGGGCCCGGCCGACGGCAACCGGTTCCACACCCGGCTGCGGTAGCTGCCGTACCCGCTGTCCTCGCCCTGCCAGAACGGCGAGTTCGCGCTCATCGCGGTCAGGACGGGCAGCCACGGACGGATCCGGTCCAGGACCGCGACGCCCTCCTCGTCCGACTCGACCGACACGTGGACGTGGCAGCCGCAGGTCAGCTGCTCCTGCGCGGTCAGGCCGAACTGCTCGCCGACCCATTCGTACCGCTTGCCCGTGCTCAGCGAGGGCCGTACGGGCAGCGGGGAGGTGCCGAGGGCCGCGACCAGCGCCCCGGCGGACGCGGCGTGCCGGGCGGCCGCCGCCCGGCTGCGGGTGATCTCCTCCAGGAGCTCGCCCATCTCCGCCACGGGTCTGGTGGCGAACTCCAGCTGCTCCTTCTGCAGTTCCTTCTCGAAGGTGTGCCCCGGCGGTTCGCCGCCCCGCGGCCGCTCTCCGGCCGCCGACCGGTCCGCGGCCGCCAGTACGGCCCCCGACAGGGCCAGCGGCTCGCCGCTGTCGGCGTCCACCAGCAACAGCTCCTCTTCCACGCCCACGGTTCGCATGCCGCCGCCCATCGGTTCGCCGTCTCCATCGCCCCGCGCCTGCCCTGCCCCGTCCCGACCATGCGGTGGGATGGCCGCCGACCAGGGCGTTTGCGGGCCGAGATCCGGGTCAGACGAGGAGCTGTCGAGGGGGGGCTCCTGCATGACGTTGCCGGGGGAAGGCACGAGGAGGACGGCCGAGCGCGGTTCCACGGCGTTCTGGCGCGACGTGGTGCTGGCCGTGGGTCTCCCGGGGATCTGCGTGGGCGGCCTGGTCATCTTCCTCAAGGCGGCCGCGGGAGCCGGAGCGGGGGCCCCGGTCGCACCCGTCGTCACGGCCGTGGTCCTCGCGGCCGGGGTGGCGCTGGCCAGGTGGACCGTGCCGCCCGTGCGGCGCCGCGCCCGGGCCCGGGCCCGTCCCGTACGCCACCCGGCACCGCGCACGGAGCCGGAGGATCCGATCGGGGCGAGCCCGGTACCGGACGTCAGTGCCGGTGCGCTGGACCACGCCGCGGTCGACGCCGACGGCTTCGAGCACACGATAGCGGCGCTGTGCGCGCGCGACGGCTGCACGTCCGTGGAAGTGGTGGGCGGCGCGGGCGACTTGGGCGCCGACGTGATCGCCACGACCCGGGACGGACTGCGCGTCGTCGTCCAGTGCAAGCACTACGCCGACACCAACCGCGTCGGCTCGCAGGACCTGCAGCGCTTCGGCGGCACCTGCTTCGCCGTCCACGAAGCCGACGTCGCGATCGTCGTCACCACGAGCTCCTACACCGCCCCGGCGCTCGACTACGCCGCCGTCCGCGGCATCGTCTGCGTCGACGGCGAAGCCCTGGCCGCCTGGACCGGCCTGGCCTCGTCCCCGCCCTGGGAACCGGGCGGCCCTGATGACACCGCCCGGGTGTCCGCGACCTGACCGGTGGGGCCCGGGCCCCGGCGACGGCCGGGCCCCGGGCTAGCCGGCGGCGGCCCTGACGGGCGAGCTCGAGCCGGACCGTCTCGTCTTCTCGATTCACCGGTCGGGTACGGCGCACAGGTACGGCGGTCGGGTGGAACCGTCGTCTCCGGCGGCGCGAGTCCGGCGAGCCGCCGAGGTCCCGCCACCGCACTGGCCGGAAGCTGTGGCCCGTCACGAAGGGTGACCGGAGGCAGGGCGAGCAGCGGCAGAGGGGTTGGCATGTCGACATCCGCGGATGGTGCGCGCAAGGGTCGGGGACGGGTCGCGAGAGGCGGCGGCCGCCGCCGCGCCGACCGGATCGGCGCGGCGGTGGCCCTCGGCCTGGCGCTCGCCGTGGCCCTGCCCGGAGCGGCTCTGGCCGCCCCGGGCGATCTGGATCCCGCCGTTCGGCGGCGGCGACCAGGACCCGCAGTCGGCGCAGCAGGTCCTCGGACGTCCCGCCGGTCACCGGGCACTCGCGGCCGGACGGACGACGATCTCGTTGACGTCGACCCCGGCCGGCTGGGCGACGGCATAGGCGATGGCGTCGGCGATGGCGGACGCCGGCAGCGCCACGGCCCGATAGGCCTTCATCGCCTCCCTCGCGTCGGGATCGGAGATCCCTTCGGCCAGCTCGGACTCGGTCACGCCCGGGGAGACCAGAGTGACCCGCACGGAGCCGTCCGACTCCTGGCGCAGCCCTTCGGACACGGCCCGGACGGCGAACTTGGTGGCGCAGTAGACGGCCGCGGTGGGCGACACCTCGTACGCGCCGACGGAGGCGACGTTCACGAAGTGCCCGCCGCCCTGGAGGCGCATCACGGGCAGGGCTGCGGCGATCCCGTGCAGCACGCCCCGTACGTTCACGTCGATCATCCGGTCCCACTCCTCGACCTTCAGCGCGTCCAGCGGCGAGAGCGGCATCACTCCGGCGTTGTTGACCATCACGTCCACCCGGCCGTAGCGCTCCCGGGCGGCGGCCACGAAGGCCCGTACGTCAACGGCGTCGGTGACATCCAGCCGCCGGAAGGCCGCGGTCCCGCCCGCCCCGCCGATCTCCCGGCTCAGCGCATCGAGCCGATCGGTGCGCCGTGCGCCCAGGAACAACCGGTGGCCGTCGGCGGCGAGCCGACGGGCCGTCGCCTCCCCGATCCCGCTGCTCGCTCCGGTAATGGCCACGACCTTGGCCTCGTTCCTCATGCCTGCCCCACTCCTCGTTCGAAACGTTCGACACGGATGCCTCCGCCCGACCGAGTCTGCGCAAGCGGCGGCCGGCCAACCAGGACGCAGCACACCCAGGCAGTACGCCCCCGCACGCCCTAGCCTGTGGCCATGACCGTGACCGTGACCGGCAATCTACTCGGGGAGTTCCTCCGCGCGCGCAGGGCGGCCCTGGGGCCGCGGGACGTCGGCATGGCGAGCCACGGCGTACGCAGGGTCGCCGGCCTGCGCCGCGAAGAGGTCGCGGACCTGGCCGGAGTGAACGCGGACTACTACGCCCGGCTGGAGCAGGGCCGCGAACGCCATCCCTCGCCCCAAGTCCTCGACGCCCTCGGCCGGGCCCTGCGCCTGGCGCCCGAGCCCCGCGCGCACCTGCACCGCCTGGCCGGCGCACCCCCGGCCGACGGGCCGGCCGACCGCCCGGCCACCGCCCGGATCGGCCCGGCGCTGCGCCGGCTCCTGAACGGCTTCCCGGACGACCCGGCGTTCGTCATCGACGCCACCCTGGACATCCTGGCGGCCAACTCCCGCGCCAAGGCCCTGCATTCACCATTCGCACCGGCGGACAACCTGGCGCGCATGGTCTTCCTCGACCCGGCCGGCCGGGACTTCTACACCGACTGGACCGCCACGGCCCGGGCCACCGCGGCCCACCTGCGGCAGGCTTCCGGCATCACACCGGACGACCCGCGCCTGTGGTCCCTCGTCCGCGCCCTGACCGCCGAAAGCCCGGACTTCGCCCGCCTGTGGACCACGCACGACGTCCTGGGCAAGACCGAGGGCACCAAACGCCTGCACCACCCGTCGGCCGGCCCGCTGACCGTGACGTACCAGTCCTTCGACGTCCGCGCCGCCCCGGGCCAACAACTCATCGTCTACCAGGCTCAGCCCTCCGCGCCCACGCTCTCCTCCAGATAGGCGAATGCCGTGACGGCGTCCTCGGCGAAGAAGACCAGGTCGGTCAGCGGCACGGGCAGGCGCCGGCGCGGAGGTGACGTCGCGCGCGGCCGACCGGTACGACATCTGCTTGACCGATCAATCTTCGCCGCGTAACTTCGACGCCACCCGCTCGTGAGCACTGGAAGGAGGCGAAGCCGGATGTCAACCCCCTCCAAGGCGCTTCGCCTCGCACACCAGATCGCCTGGGCTCCGGGTCGCGTAGCACACGGCTGCTGAACAGCCCCCTTCCCGGCGTGCCCGATCACGGCCCCGGGACCTCCCCCCTCTCTGTCACCACTTACGGCACCTCATCGCGTGCCGGTTCGTCGCGCTGCGCGTTATCGAGCTGCGACCACTGAAATAGAAAGCTCCTGAAATGGCGACTAGGACAGTCAGATCGACCGCGCCCCGGAACGAGGACCTGCCATGGTAGCGGCGCGGATCACGGTCAACGGGAAAGAAGCACCGCTTTCACCGGCCGCCGCCCACACCACGGTGCTGGACTTCCTGCGCGAGCGCGGCCTCACCGGCACCAAGGAGGGCTGCGCCGAGGGTGAATGCGGTGCGTGCTCGGTCCTGGTGGCGCGGCCCGGGGTGAAGAAGCCCACGGACTGGGTGGCGGTCAACGCCTGCCTGGTGCCGGTCGCCTCGCTCGACGGCCAGGAGGTCGTCACCTCCGAGGGCCTCGCCACCGCCGGCGCACCCGGCGCGCCCGCCGCGCTGCACCCCGTACAGGAGGAGATGGCCGTCCGCGGCGGCTCCCAATGCGGTTACTGCACACCGGGGTTCATCTGCAGCATGGCCTCCGAGTACTACCGGCCCGACCGCTGCGCGCACGCGCAGCCGGAGTCGGAGTCGAAGCCGGACTCAGACTCGGACTCGGACTCGGACTCGGACTCGACCGGCGGCACCGACTCCGAGCACGGTCCGAACGGCTTCGACCTGCACGCGCTGAGCGGGAACCTGTGCCGCTGCACCGGCTACCGCCCGATCCGCGACGCGGCGTTCGCCGTCGGCTCGCCCGCCGAGGACGACGTACTGGCGCAGCGGCGCGAGGAGTCCCCGCCCGCGCCGGCCGCCACCGAGTACGCCCAGGGCGACAGCGCGTTCCTGCGGCCGGGCACCCTGGCCGAAACGGTGCGGCTGCTGCGCGAGCGGCCCGAGGCCGTCGTGGTCGCCGGCAGCACCGACTGGGGGGTGGAGGTGAACATCCGGTCCCGCCGCGCCCGTTGCGTGGTCGCGGTCGACCGGCTGCCCGAACTGCGTGAGCTGCGCGTCGAATCCGACCACATCGAGATCGGGGCGGCGCAGACGCTCACCGAGATCGAACGCCGCCTCGACGGCAGCGTCCCGCTCCTGGCTGAGCTGTTCCCGCAGTTCGCGTCCCGGCTCATCCGCAACAGTGCAACCCTCGGCGGCAACTTGGGCACCGGCTCCCCCATCGGTGACAGCCCTCCGGTGCTGCTCGCCCTGGAGGCCTCGCTGCTGCTGGCCGACGCCGACGGCGAGCGCGAGGTCCCCCTGGCCGACTACTTCACCGGCTACCGGCAGAGCGTGCGCCGTCCCGGCGAGCTGATCCGCGCGGTGCGCGTCCCGCTGCCGCTGTCGCCGGTCACGGCCTTCCACAAGATCGCCAAGCGTCGTTTCGACGACATCTCCAGCGTGGCGGTCGCCTTCGCCCTCGACATCGAGGACGGGATCGTCCGCAAGGCGCGCATCGGCCTGGGCGGCGTGGCCGCCACCCCGATCCGCGCCCTCACCACCGAGGCGGCGCTGGAGGGCAGGGACTGGTCGGCGCGGACCGTCGAGGCCGCGGCCCAGGTCCTGCGGGCCGAGGGCACACCGATGGACGATCACCGCGCCAGCGCCGGCTACCGCTCCGCGATGCTCGGCCAGAGCCTGCTCAAGCTGTACGCGCGAACCCCCGAGGCGGTGTCGTCATGAGCCAGTTGTCCCAGCGTCCCGAAAAGCCCGTCGTCGGGGTTTCGATGCCGCACGAAAGTGCCAACCTGCACGTCACCGGTGCGGCGCTCTACACCGACGACCTGGTCCACCGCACCAAGGACGTGCTGCACGCCTACCCGGTCCAGGTCATGAAGGCCCACGGCAGGATCACGGCGCTGCGCACCGAGCCCGCGCTCGCCGTGCCCGGTGTGGTCCGCGTACTGACCGGCGCCGACGTGCCCGGCGTCAACGACGCCGGGATGAAGCACGACGAACCGCTGTTCCCCGACGCGGTCATGTTCCACGGCCACGCGGTCGCCTGGGTACTGGCCGAGACCTTGGAGGCGGCCCGGCTCGGCGCGGCGGCCGTTGAGGTGGACCTCGACGAGCAGCCCTCCGTGATCACGCTGCGGGAAGCGATCGAGACCGGGAGCTTCCACGGCGCCCGGCCCCTGATGCTGGCCGGCGACGTCGACGCGGGCTTCGAGGACTCCGCGCACGTGTTCACCGGCGAGTTCCAGTTCTCCGACCAGGAACACTTCTATCTCGAGACGCACGCGGCGCTCGCGCTCGTCGACGAGAACGGGCAGATGTTCGTCCAGAGCAGCACCCAGCATCCCTCGGAGACGCAGGAGATCGTCGCCCACGTCCTCGGGCTGCACAGCCACGAGGTGACCGTGCAGTGCCTGCGGATGGGTGGCGGATTCGGCGGCAAGGAGATGCAGCCGCACGGGTTCGCGGCCGTCGCCGCGCTCGGCGCGCTGCTCACCGGCCGGCCGGTTCGGGTACGGCTCAACCGGACCCAGGACCTGACCATGTCGGGCAAGCGCCACGGGTTCCACGCCTCGTGGAAGATCGGCTTCGACGCCGAGGGCCGCATCCAGGCCCTGGACGCCACCTTGACCGCGGACGGCGGCTGGAGCCTGGACCTGTCCGAGCCCGTGGTGGCCCGTGCGCTGTGCCACATCGACAACACCTACTGGATCCCCAACGCACGCGTCGCCGGCCGCATCGCCAAGACCAACAAGGTCTCCAACACCGCCTTCCGCGGTTTCGGCGGACCCCAGGGCATGCTGGTGATCGAGGACATCATGGGCCGGTGCGCGCCACTGCTCGGCCTGGATCCGATGGAGCTGCGCGAGCGCAACTTCTACCGGCAGGGCCAGTCCACGCCGTACGGACAGCCGGTGCCCCGTCCCGAACGCATCTCCGTCATCTGGCGGCAGGTCCGGGAGGACGCCGCCGTCGCCGAACGGGGCCGCGAGATCGCGGCCTTCAACGCCGCGCACCCGAACACCAAGCGGGCGCTGGCGATCACCGGGATCAAGTTCGGGATCTCCTTCAACCTCACCGCCTTCAACCAGGCCGGCGCACTCGTCCTGGTCTACAAGGACGGCTCGGTCCTGATCAACCACGGCGGCACCGAGATGGGGCAGGGCCTGCACACCAAGATGCTGCAGGTGGCCGCGACCACCCTGGGCATCCCGCTGCACAAGGTGCGGCTGGCCCCGACGCGCACCGACAAGGTGCCCAACACCTCCGCCACCGCCGCCAGTGCCGGGGCGGACCTCAACGGCGCGGCGGTGAAGAACGCCTGCGAGCAGATCCGCGAGCGGCTGCTCCAGGTGGCGGGCACCCAGCTCGGCGCGAACGCCTCGGACGTGCGCATCGTGGAGGGCGTCGCACGGGTCCTCGGCAACGACAAGGAGCTGGCCTGGGACGACCTGGTGCGCACCGCGTACTTCCAGCGGGTCCAGTTGTCGGCCGCCGGTTTCTACCGGACCGAGGGCCTGCACTGGGACGCGAAGGCGTTCCACGGCTCGCCGTTCAAGTACTTCTCCTACGGCGCCGCGGCGACCGAGGTGGAGGTGGACGGCTTCACCGGCGCGTACCGGATCCGGCGGGTGGACATCGTCCACGATGTGGGCGACAGCCTCTCGCCGATGATCGACATCGGTCAGGTCGAGGGCGGATTCGTGCAGGGCGCGGGCTGGCTGACCCTCGAGGACATGCGCTGGGACGCCGGTGACGGGCCGAACCGCGGCCGGCTGCTGACCCAGGCGGCGAGCACGTACAAGCTGCCGAGCTTCTCGGAGATGCCCGAGGAGTTCAACGTCAAGCTGCTGGAGAACGCCACGGAGGAGGGTGCGGTCTACGGGTCCAAGGCGGTCGGTGAGCCCCCGCTGATGCTGGCCTTCTCGGTGCGAGAGGCGCTGCGGCAGGCGGCCGCGGCGTTCGGGCCCGCGGGAGTCAGCGTGGAACTGGCCTCGCCGGCCACGCCCGAGGCCGTGTACTGGGCGATCGAGGGAGTCCGCGGGGGTGGCGTGCCCGGCGGCGGTCATCCGCCCGTCGCGGGCGAAGCCCCGTACGGCTCAAGCGCTTTGAGCCATGCCTGACATGAGCTGGGTCGCCGCGGTCGCGCGGTTGCGAGCACTCCGGGAACCCGGCGTGCTCGTGACCGTCGCGACCGTGCGCGGCCACGCGCCCCGCCGGGCCGGTGCCAAGCTCGTCGTGGGCCGGACCGGGACGTGGGGTTCGATCGGCGGCGGCAACATCGAGGCCGTCGCCATCGACCGGGCGCGCGAGCTGACCGGCGCGGCCGATCCGGAGCCGGAGCTGATGGAGTTCGCCCTGAACGACAAGGTCACCGGCCGGCACGGCGTGCAGTGCTGCGGCGGAGCCGTCACCGTGCTGCTCGAACCGCTGCCGGTGGTCCAGGCGGTGGCCGTCTTCGGCGTCGGGCACGTCGGGCTGGAACTGGCGCGCATCCTGGCCCGTCACGACCTCGACCTGCACCTCGTCGACTCCCGCCCCGACATGCTCACCGACGAACGGCTCGGCGTGCTGTCGGACGCGGTGGCGCAGGTCCACGTCCACCACACCCCGTTGCTTCCGGAGGAGGTGCTGGCGGAGCTGCCGCCCGGCACCCACGTCCTGATCATGACCCACGACCACGCCGAGGACGCCGCACTGTGCGACGCCGCCCTGCGCACCGCCGGTCTCGGCTCGATCGGTCTGATCGGCTCGTCCGCGAAGTGGGCGCGGTTCCGCCAACGCCTGGCCGCCGAGGGCGGCCACGACGCCACGGCCATCGACCGGATCAAGACCCCGATCGGACTGACCGAGATCACGGGCAAGGAACCCGCCACGATCGCGGTGAGCGTCGCGGCGGACCTGCTCCGGGCCTTCGAGGAGGACCGCCACTGGGCGGTGGCGAACACCGTTGCCGTGCTGCCGGAACAGGCGGTCGCGTCCGCCCCGTGACCGGGCACGGGGGCTGCGCGGTCACTGCGCCGACGGCCGGACGGCCTGGGCCAGCCGGTGTGCCGGGGCCTCGGCGCCGGACCGCGGCGGGTCGACGACCCGCACCCGGTGGGCGTCGGCCGCGAGCCGCTTGCCGAAGCGCGCGTACGTGGCCCGGGTCTCCCCCGGCCGGGCACCACGATGACGGTGCCGCGCCGATCCTGGGGCGGCGCGGCTGGTCCCACGCGCTGAGGTAGGCGTCCGCCCGGCGCCCCCCTTTTGAAGACCCCCTGCCAGATCCGGTCGCCGAAGTCGCCCGCGGCCGGCTGGATCCGGAAACCGGGCGTACGCACCTCCTCGTTCGCCTGTACGCCCTCCCGGCCGACGAGGCCTGAGCCCGGATGGCGTAACGCCCCTGGCCCTCGCCGCGGACATCGACCAGCATGGGCGGAGCGGGACCCGCGGACGAGATGGGCACGCATGCGCGCCACTGAGAGCAACCAGGACTATCCCTTCGCTGTCACGAACACGGCCGCGGCACTGCTGGACGGTGCCGGGACGATCGTCGCCTGGACACCGGCCGCCGAAGCCCTCCTCGATCGCCGGTCCGCGGACGTGTGCCGCCGACCGGCACGGGACCTCCTGGCGGACGCGGGCGGCTGGGAAGCGGTTCTGGCTCAGGGCGGGCAGGCGGAGCGGGCACGGCACGAGGGGTGGGAGGGCCGGGCCACCCTGCGGCACGGTTCGGGACGCGAGCTGGAGCTCGGCTTCCGCGTCATCCCGCTGAACGACGGCACGCGGGGGGACGCGGCCCGCTGCCTCGTGCTCGGCGCACCCCTGGAGCTGGTCGCCCAATGGCGCCAGGACCACGCCTTCACGCATGAACTGTTCCTGCAGGGCCGAGTGGGCCTGGCCGTCTTCGACGCCGACCTGCGACTGCTGCGCACGAACACGCACCTGTTGCCGTACACCGGGGTGCCCGTCGAGCTGAAGGGCCGGCGCCTGGCCGACTTCCTGTGGGCCGAGGACGCCCGGACCATCGACGACCGGCTGCGGGAAGTCCTGCGCAGCGGGAACCCCCTGATCGGCTTCAACACGACCGCGCGCACCACGGACGACCCGAGGGGCGGCCGGGTCGTGACCATCCAGGCGTTCCGGCTGCAGGAACCCGACGGACATCCGATGGGTGTGGCGACGGTGTTCACCGACGTCACCGACCACGAGCGGTCGCGGGGGCGCCTCGACCTGCTGTACCGCGCGACCGGAGCGCTGGGCGGTTCGCTGTCCGTCCTGCGCACCGTCGAGGACCTGGTCAAGATCCTGGCGCCCGCGTTCGCCGATTGCGCCGCGGTGGATCTCGCGGAGACCGTGCTGACCGGCGGTGAACCGGCCGCTGACGGTCACCTCACCCAGCCCTTGATCCGCATGGCCGTCGCGGGTGCGGAAGCGGACGTGCTGCGTACGGGTACGGCCCACTTCACGGATCCTCTCGCGGCGGCCGTTCCGTACCCGACCGTGCCCGGGGCGGGCGGGACCGAACCGGCCGCTCCCGAGGCGCGGGAGTGCCGGGGAGAGCTGATCACCGGCCTCGGAACCCCGTCCGCGGGGCCCGGGAACGACGCCGCCCCGGAGTGGGCCACCGCTGTCCCGGGTGCGCGTTCGGCGGTGACGGCGCCGCTGTGCGCTCGCGGCATCAGGTTCGGAAGGATCACGCTCTGGCGCACGGGGGACGCTCCCCCGCTGGACGAGGACGACCTGGCACTTCTGGAGGAGATCGCCACCCGTGCGGCCGTCGCCGTGGACAACGCGCGGCGGTACACCAGGGAACGCCGTACCGCTGTGGGCCTGCAGCGCAGCCTTCTGCCGCCGGCCACCTCGGAAACGCCCGCACTGGAGGCCGCCGGCCTCTACCTGCCCGCCGACGCGGACAGCGGCGTGGGCGGCGACTGGTTCGACGTCATCCCCCTGTCCTCGGCCCGTGTCGCCCTGGTGGCCGGGGACGTCGCCGGCCACGGACTGCACGCCACGGCCATGATGGGACGCCTGCGCAGCGCCGTACGCGCGATGGCGGACCTGGAGCTGGAACCCGAGGAACTGCTGGCGCACGTGGACGACATGGTCCTGCAGGTCGTCGCCGAGGCCGAGAGCGACGACTGGGAAGACGGCGACGCGGGCACGGCGCCGCGCAGCGGACCGGCCGGGGCCACCTGCCTGTACGCCGTCTACGACCCGGTCTCCCGCAGCTGCGTCATGGCGAGCGCCGGACACCCGCCCCCGGCCGTGGTCAGCCCGGACGGGACCGTGGAGTACGTCGAGCTGAGCCCCGGCCCACCCCTGGGGGTCGGTGGCTGGCCCTTCGAGCAGGTCGAACGCGAGCTGCCTCCGGGGAGCGTCCTCGCCCTGTACACCGACGGCCTGATCGAACGGGGAGAGGGGGACATCGACCAGGGCATGCGCGACCTGGCGGACCGCCTGCTGCGCGCGGACGTACTCGGCCGGCCGCTGCGCGAGGCCCGCCATGACATCGTGCGGGGGTTGCCGCCGGGCCGGCTGAGGGACGACGTCACCCTCCTGCTGGCCCGTACCCGGGTGGTGGACGCCGACTCCATCGCGACATGGCGGCTCGACGCCGACCCGGCGATCGTCGGTGACGCGCGCCGTCTCGCCCTGGAGCAGCTGACCGCTTGGGACCTCGACGAACTCGCCTTCAGCACGGAGCTCATCGTCAGCGAGCTGGTCACCAACGCCATTCGCCACGCCGGCGGCCCGGTCCGGCTCCGGCTGATCCGGGCGGACACCCTGACGTGCGAGGTCTCGGACTCCAGCAACACGCAGCCGAGGATGCGGCGTGCGAGGAGCTCCGAGGAAGGCGGCCGCGGCCTGTACATCGTCGCCCAGCTCTCGCACCGCTGGGGCAGCCGCTACACCACGGGAGGCAAGACCGTCTGGTCCGAACAGGGCCTGCCCCCTGCGTGACCGGCCGGTCGCGAAGAGTCCGTTGGACCGACCTCGGATCAACGCGACGGTGCCCCCGGGTCGCACGCGCCGGGGGCACTTCGCGTCGTGCCGCTACGGCGCGGCCACCGGCATGACGTGGCCGAGCAGGCCCTCCCTCACATAAGGCCCTTCACAGTCGGCCCTGTTGGAGACGAAGTGGTCGAATGCGGAAGGTGCGTAGCACCGGTAGAGGGGCACCGAGCCCGGCACCGCCTTGGTGTACACGTATCCGACCGCGCCGAGGGGCTGTTGGCCCTCGCACCCCGGGTCGGCGGTCAGCAGCGAGTGGTCGGCCGCCTTGCACTCGTAGAGCCGGACCGTGCCGGGCGCGGGGTCCCTCAGCACCTTCCACACCCCCTCGTGGGTGAACCCGGCGGGCAGGGGGCGCGAGGAGGCCAGGTGTCCGGCGTGGGGGCGGTGGCCGCGGACCAGTCCGGTACGAGGCCGTAGTGGGTGCCGCCGCCGTCCGTGTTGACGTCCCAGACGCGCGAGCCGGTGACCTGCCGGTCGAGGACCGAGCCGCCGTCGGGGCTGCGGAAGGGGTAGCGGACGGGGTCTGCGCCCGCGGCCCGGGGGCCGGGGAGCCAGGCGAAGCCGTTCATGTCGGTGCCGATCCCGTACCCGGCGCCGTACTTGGCGCGCAGGGCGGCGTGCCGGCGCGCCTCGGCGGTGAACGCGGGCGCCTCGTACATGTGGCCGGTGACGAAGCCGCCCAGGCGGTAGACCCGCTCGGTCCAGTTGTCGTCCATCCAGCCGTGGGTGGAGAGCACGCCGGAGTAGCGTTCGGATTCGAGCATCCGCAGCGCCTGGTTGGCCGCCTTGACGCTCATGTGGTCGATCTCCAGCATCATGTTGCGCTTGGTCATGCCCAGCACCGCGTACTCGCCGAGTGCGGTCAGGCCCCGGCGGTTGCACTGCGCCGCCTGCAAGGAGGCTCCGGACGAGGGCAGTTCGACTCCTTCGGGCAGGGCCCCCCGGACGCGGGACTCCGCCTGCGCCGCCGCCCCCGGCGCCTCCTGGAGACCCTGGCCCCCGGCGGCGAGCCCGAAGCCGATCGGGTTGTCGTGCTCGGGACCGGGGCAGGGCTCCGTGCTCCAGAAGGTGCCCGTCGACAGGAACTGGCCGACGTAGACGGCCATGCCCTGGCCGACCTCATCGGACTGGACACCGTCCAGGCGATCGCCCGGTCGATGTACGCGGAGTACCGGGAGCCGTTGTACGCCCCGCCGCCGCTGCTGGCCCGGATGGTGGACGCGGGCCTGCTCGGCCGCACGACCGGCCGGGGTTTCCACACCTACTCCTGACCGCCCGACCCGGGAGCCCCATGCGCGAGGATGGGGGGGTCCGGCGGGCCGGGCCGCCGGGGTCCTTCCACCCAACCCACGCACCCGGTCCGACGGGCGCCGACACGGGGAGCAGCCAACGTGACCAAGGCCGAGCGCGCACTCGAAACGCGTGAGCGAATCCTCACGGCCGCGTGCGAAGTGATCGCCGACATCGGCTTCGAGCACGTCAGCATGCGCAAGGTCGCCGAGCACGCCGGGGTCTCGAAGGCCCTGCTCCACTACCACTTCGACACCCGCGAGAAGCTCTTCGCCGAGGCGATGACGCACTCCTTCGCGAAGACCGGCACGGACACCGGCAGCGACGACGATTCGCGCCCGGCCGCCGTCGTCCTGGCCCGGATCGTACGGAGCATGCTGCCCACCGATCCGGAGCTCCGCCAGGACCGGAAGCTCTGGCAGGAGCTGTGGGTGCGCGCCCTGCGCGACGGCGCGGCCCGGGACCTCGCGGTCGACCTGTACGACCAGTTGCACGCGTGGGTCGCCGGAGTCGTGGAACGGGGCATCGGTTCCGGTGAGTTCACCGACTGCGACGTCGTCGAGGTCAGCACGCTGGTGCTGGCCCTGTGCGACGGCCTGGGCAACCGCCTGATGCTGGAGGCCCCCCGGATCGACATCGCCACGGCCCAGTCGACGATCTGGCGGGCGATCGCGCCGGCCCTCGGGATCGCCCCGGTCTTCCCCGAGGTCGCGCCGGGGGTCTCCCCGGCGGCCTGACGGCGCGGGCCCACCCCGGGTCCGCCACGGGCCCACCCCGGCCCTCACCGGCCTTCACCGGCCTTCACCGGGCGCGCGGCCGCCCCGTACGACGTCGGGAGGCGCGCGGTCCGCGTCCGGACGGCAGGGGTGCGGCGAGGCCGAAGACCACGGTGATCTGCGCGCCGCCGCGCGGCCCGCGGGCGATGCGCACCGATCCCCCGGTGACGGCCCCGGCCCTGCGCGCGATGTCGAGGCCGAGCCCCGAGGAGCCGCTGCTGCTCCCCCGGGACAGGGCCCGGTCCGGTTCGGGGATGCCCGGACCCGCGTCCTCCACGACCAGTTCCACCGCCTGGGCGGTGCGGGTGACGCGGACGCCGAACGGGGTGCCGGGCGGGGTGTGCCGGAAGACGTTGCCGATGAGCGCGTCCACCACGGCGGCGACGTCGTCTTCGCAGAGGCCGACGGCCGCGGGCTCCTGGGTGAGGTCGAGGGAGCAGGGCCGGTCCTGCTGCTCCGCCAGGACCGCCCAGAAGGCGGTCCGGCGGCGCACGACGTCCGCCGCCTCGCAGCGGGGTCCGGCCGGTCCCGGGCCCGTGGCCTGATGGGCCGTGCCCGCTTCCGGGCCGAGCATGCCCTGGCCCATGGGGCCCACGGCGAGCGGTGTGCGGGCCGCGGTGATGATGGCCTGGAGTTCCGTTTCCAGTGCGCACACGGCGGCCTCGACCCTGGCCGACTCCGGAGAGCCGGCCATGCGTTCCGATGCCAGGTGCAGGGCGGTCAGCGGGGTGCGCAACCGGTGGGACAGGTCGGCGACCAGCTCGCGTTCGACGGCGAGCAGCTCGGTCATCCGGTGGGCCATGGTGTTGAAGGCCACGGCCGCCTCCCGCAGTTCCCTGGGGCCCATCGGGTCCACGCGGGCGTCCAGGTCTCCTTGGCCCAGGGCCTGGGAGGCGTGGGCGAGCCTCTTGGAGGACCTGACGACCTTCGCGCCGAGGCGGTCGGCGACCAGTACGGAACCGCCGACCAGTCCCACGGCGAGGAGGAGCATGACCGCCCAGGAGGCCTTGACCCCGCGGGTCAGCTCCTGTTCGGGGACGAAGTTCTCGATGACGGCCACCTGGTCGCCGGGCAGCACCACCGGCTGCAGGCAGATCCAGCCGCCGGGAATGCGCTGGGAGATGGACTCGCGGCCCTGCCGGGCCCGTTCGAGCAGCGCCCCGGGAGACTTGGATTCGCCGAGGGCCGGGGCGTCCGGCAGGTGCACGACCACGTACTCGGCCGCGTCCATGCTGGCGGCGGACTCCCGCAGGGCGGACGGCTCCGTGGTCAGTGCCAGTACGGGGGCCAGCGCGGCGGCCCGCTGCTCGGCCGCGGTGACGCTCTGCTCCTTGACGAGCGACATCACCAGTGCGGCCAGCGGTATGAGGAAGGAGAGGGCGACCATGGACGTGACGGCGAGCGCCACTCCGGCCAGGGATCGTCTCACCGCGGTGCCACCAGCTTGATGCCGACGCCGCGGACGGTGAGCAGGTAGCGCGGGGCCGCGGCGCGTTCGCCGAGCTTGCGGCGCAGTGAGGACAGGTGCACGTCGACGGTCTGGTCGTCCACGTACGGCTCCCGCCAGACCTCGGTCAGCAGCCGCCGTTTGGAGACGACCTGGCCGGTGTGGTGGGCGAGGAAGGCCAGCAGGTCGAACTCGCGTCGGGTGAGGCGGAGCTCGCGGCCGGACAGGTGGGCGGTGCGCGCCCCGGGGTCCACCGCCAGCTCGCCCACGGTGGTGGGGCGCAGCGGTTCGGCGGCCTGTGCCGGCCGCGATCCGGGGGCGGCGTGCGCGGCATGGGCGGGCTGAAGGCGGCTGGTGCGCCTCAGAACCGCGGAGAGGCGTGCGATGAGCTGGCCCCCGGAGAAGGGTTTGACCAGGTAGTCGTCGGCGCCCGCGTTGAGGAGCCGGATGATTTCCGCTTCGTCGTCGCGGGCGGTGGCCACCAGGACGGGAACGGAGGATATGCCCCGGATCATGCGCAGTGCGTCTCCTCCGTCCAGATCGGGCAGCCCCAGGTCGAGGACCACCGCGTCGAGGGGCGTCTGGGTGACCTCGCGCAGTGCGCCGAACCCGTCGCCCGCGCTGCGCACGGCATACCCGTGCTCCGCCAGGACTTCGATGAGTGACTGGCGGATGCTGGGGTCGTCTTCGACGACCAAGACGCTCGGCATGGGCACACCTTAGGTGAACGGTCGTTCAGTGGCCGACGAAGGCCGGGCCCTCTTCGGTGACGCGCAGGTGGACGGGGCGGTCGGAGACCGGAATGGTGCAGCCCTCCTCGGAGCTGCAGCTCGCGTACCCGAGCAGTACGGTCGCGTCCCCGTTGCCGTCCAGGCGGATCGACAGTGTGGTGGTGACGGGGCCGTCCGGGTACACGGGGACCGGGGCCTCGACCCCGGGCACGCTGATCGTGAGTACGTCCGCCGCGGCCGTCAGCTTCCCGTCCGCCCGCAGGACGCCGGTGACGTCCATCGCGGTCGGCCGCCCCACGCCCTCGATCCCGGTGGCCGGCAGATCGGTGCTGTAGAGGTGGAACCCCTTCTCCTCGGGGGTGAAGAGCGCGGTCAGGGTGGCCCGTGGCGGACGCCAGTCGGAGATCGAGAGCGTGACGGTGACCCCGTTCTCGGTGAAGCTCGTCGTGGGCGCGGAGCCGGTCCCGGCGGGCTGCCCGCCGCATGCCGCGAGGGTGGCCAGGGAGAGGAGGGCGGCCGCGACCCGGGCCTTGCGGGAGTGCCTCACGTACAGGGAAACGTTCATCGGTGGCGCCTTCGTGAAGGAGGAGGGAGGGGAAGGAAGGGAAGAAGGCGCACAGGGCGGCGGCGGCGCGGCGGCCGGCGATGAAGGTCAGTTCGCCCCCGTCGGTGACATCCTTGCCGCTGACCGGGGCGAGCAGCACGATCTCGTGACCGGGGGCGAGGCGGCCCGTCGGTCCCGGGTTGTCGGGTGCGCCGGCGAAATAGCCCACCTGCAGGGTGGTCTCGGTCTGGCCGAAGCCGTCACGGATGGTCACCCCCCACGCCTCGCGGACCTTGTCGATAGCCTCGGGGTTGAGCTATTCGACCGCGGCGACAACCTCGCGCGGCGGGGTGCTGAGCAGTGTTAGGACCGGGATCTCGTGGGCCCGGAGAGATGTATAGATATGTATAAGGGCCAGGCCGCTCCCCGTGGCACCCCCGCCGCCGCCCCTGCAGAGCCGGACGGGCCGGGCCCTGAAGTGGGGTGTGGCGGCCCTGCTGATCGCCGCCCTCGGCCTGGGCAGCTGGCAGCTCGCAGACACCCTGCTGGGCCGCGCCAACCAGGGCAGCAACGGCAGCAACCAGAACCCGAACCCGAAGTCCGACGAGGCCCCGGAGAACAAGGACCCGGTCGTCCTCGCCCCCACCGGCGCCGCCGAGTACTACCCCGACGGCAAGCCACAGGACGCCGAAGGCGCCAAGAGCACCTTCGACGGGGACAACTCCACCTACTGGCGCACCAAGTACTACCTCGACGGCCCGGACATGAACCCGGCCTACAAAGAGGGCCTCGGGATCGTCTACGACCTCGGCTCGGAGCAGGACGTCAGCGGAGCATCGATAACGCTGAAGTACGCGGGCGACCACACCACCGCCACGCTCTACAAGGCCTCCTCCCTTTCCCCGTCGGCGTCGCTCGCGTCCATGGAGAAGATCGTCACCGAGACGACCTCGTCCAGCACGCTCAAGCTGGCCGCCGAGAAGCCCGTCAAGGCCCGCTACGTCCTCGTCTGGATCACCGCGATGCCGGACGCGCCCCCGGACACGTTCAGCGGGGCCGGGTACAAGCAGGCCATCGCGGAAGTGAAGTTCACGGGCTGACGACAGCAGGGGGAGGGCCCACCGTTGAACGAAGCCACACCCGACGGCCGCAGCGACCAGGAACTCCTGTCGCTGCACGCCGCCGGCGATCCCGACGCGTTCGGTGAGCTCGTCCGCCGCCACCGCGACCGGCTGTGGGCGGTGGCCCTGCGCACGCTCGGCGACCGGGAGGAGGCCGCCGACGCCGTGCAGGACGCCCTGGTCTCCGCCTACCGGGCCGCGCACACCTTCCGCGGGGAGTCCGCCGTCACCACCTGGCTCCACCGCATCACCGTGAACGCCTGCCTGGACCGGGCCCGCAAGGCCGCCTCCCGCAGGACGTCCCCCCTTGACGACACGGACCGCCTGGAGCGCCTCCTGGAGCCCCACGAGTCCGCCGAGGCCCCCGCGGAGCGCCAGGACCTCCACCGCCAGCTCCTGGCCGCCCTGGGCACCCTGCCGGCCGAGCAGCGCGCCGCGCTCGTCCTGGTCGACATGCAGGGCTACCCCGTCGCCGAGGCGGCCCGGCTGCTCGACGTCCCCGTCGGCACCGTGAAGAGCCGGTGTGCGCGCGGCCGGGCGAAACTGGTCCCGCTCCTCACTCATCTGCGCACGTCCACCGGGGATAACACCGACACCGGGCGGGGAAGGAACCGGACACCCGGGACAACCGTCCCACCGGCGGCAGACCGCGGGGACGCAGCCCCGGACCCCAACGCAGTGAAGGGCGGAGGTGGGCGAGCGTGAGCACCACGACCGGCACGGTCCGGCACCCCGACGTCTCGGAGATCTCCGAGCTGACGGAGGGCCTCCTCTCCCCGTCCCGTACGGCGGAGGTCCGCAGCCATCTCGGCGACTGCGCCCTGTGCGCCGACGTACGCGCCTCCCTGGAGGAGATCCGGGCCCTGCTCGGCACCCTTCCCGGGCCCGCCCGCATGCCCGCCGACATCTCCGGCCGGATCGACGCGGCCCTCGCCGCCGAAGCGCTCCTCGACGCCACCACCCCGCGCGAGGACGCCGCCCCCGCACCGCGGCCCGCGGCCCGCGGCCTGTCCGACCCCGCTGTTTCACGTGAAACACCGCCCGACCGGCCCACGCGGGCCGCCGCCCCGCGGCCCTCCGGTCACCCGGCCGGCCCAACCGGCCCCGGTCGGCGCCGGGCCCGCCTGCGGATCGCCCTCGCCGGCGGCCTGCTCGCTTCCTGCGCCGCCGGCCTCCTGCTGTTCAACCTGGTCTCCGGCCCCGCTTCCTCCCCCGACCGGAGCGCCCAAGGCGATGCCGCCACCGCGCTGTCCAGGCCCGGCGGGGACGAGTACACCGCGCAGGGGCTCCAGGGACAGGTCCGGGAGCTCCTCGCCACCGGGGACCAGCCGAAGGGAGACACGGGCGCGGGGGACCGGAACAAGACCCTCGGAGTGGAGAACAGCCCCCCGACCTCGCCGGAGCTCGCCCCGGGGGACCGCGAGGCACCCCCCGTCCCGGCCTGCGTCCAGAAGGCCACCGGCCGCTCCGAGAGCCCGCTGGGCTCCGAGCAGGGCACCTACGAGGGGACCGAAGTCTTCCTCGTCGTCCTGCCGCACCCCGGCGACCCCGCCTCCGTGGACGCCTACCTCGTCCCCTCCACCTGCGTCGGCACCCCGTCGGCCGCCCCGGGGAAGCCGCTGCTGACCGCCACCTACCCCCGGAGCTGAGACCCCGCAGGGCCGAGGGGGTCAGCGCGGGAATGCATGCGCCGTAGGATCCGTTGGGTGGGGTGAAGGTTCACACCGGCCCACCCCCCGGTAGGCAGCAGGCAGTCCAGAGACGAGGAAGCAACCCGTGAGCGACGTTCGAAACGTGATCATCATCGGCTCCGGGCCGGCCGGTTACACCGCCGCCCTGTACACCGCACGCGCTTCGCTCAAGCCCCTGGTCTTCGAAGGTGCCGTCACCGCCGGCGGCGCGCTGATGAACACCACCGAGGTCGAGAACTTCCCCGGCTTCCAGGACGGCATCATGGGGCCCGACCTCATGGACAACATGCGCGGCCAGGCCGAGCGTTTCGGCGCCGAGCTGGTTCCGGACGACGTGGTGGCCGTGGACCTCACCGGCGAGATCAAGACCGTCACCGACACCGCCGGCACCGTGCACCGTGCCAAGGCCGTGATCGTGACCACCGGCTCGCAGCACCGCAAGCTCGGCCTGCCGAACGAGGACGCCCTCTCCGGACGCGGCGTCTCCTGGTGCGCCACCTGCGACGGCTTCTTCTTCAAGGACCACGACATCGTCGTGGTCGGCGGCGGCGACACCGCGATCGAGGAAGCCACCTTCCTCTCCCGGTTCGCCAAGTCCGTCACGATCGTGCACCGCCGCGATTCGCTGCGCGCCTCCAAGGCCATGCAGGACCGCGCGTTCGCCGACCCGAAGATCAAGTTCGCCTGGGACAGCGAGGTCGCCGCGATCCACGGCGAGCAGAAGCTCTCGGGACTCACCCTGCGCAACACCAAGACCGGTGAGACCTCCGAGCTGCCCGTGACCGGCCTCTTCATCGCCGTCGGCCACGACCCGCGCACGGAGCTCTTCAAGGACCAGCTGGACCTCGACTCCGAGGGCTACCTCAAGGTCGACGCCCCGTCCACCCGCACCAGCCTCACCGGTGTGTTCGGCGCGGGCGACGTCGTCGACCACACCTACCGCCAGGCCATCACCGCCGCGGGCACCGGCTGCTCCGCCGCCCTCGACGCCGAGCGCTTCCTCGCCGCCCTCGCGGACGCCGAGAAGACGCACGCGACGGTCTGACGCACACCCAGCAGCACCACACCCCACTCTCCCCGCAGGAAAAGAAGGAGGCCGCTGTGGCCGGCACCCTCAAGAACGTGACCGACGCTGACTTCGACGCCGAGGTCCTCAGGAGCGACAAGCCCGTCCTGGTGGACTTCTGGGCCGCCTGGTGCGGTCCGTGCCGCCAGATCGCTCCCTCCCTCGAGGCCATCGCCGCCGAGTACGGGGACCAGATCGAGATCGTCAAGCTCAACATCGACGAGAACCCGGCCACGGCCGCCAAGTACGGCGTCATGTCCATCCCGACGCTGAACGTCTACCAGGGCGGCGAGGTCGCCAAGACCATCGTCGGCGCCAAGCCGAAGGCCGCCATCCTGCGCGACCTGGCGGACTTCGTCGAGGTCAAGACCGTCTGACGCACCCGCACCGGTGACATGCGAACGGGGCCGCCCCTGGCCGGGGGCGGCCCCGTTCGCATGTCCCGCGCAGCGGCGCCGCAGCTCGGCAGCGCCACAGCGATACGGCAGCCGCGTCAGAGCGGCCGCAGCGCCGGCTCCTTGCGGGCCGCGCCCAGCAGCCGGTCCAGGGCCAGCTCCACGTCTTCCTTCCACGACAGCGTGGACCGCAACTCCAGCCGCAGCCGGGGGTGGACCGGATGCGGCCGGACCGTCTTGAAGCCCACCGCCAGCAGGTGGTCGGCCGGCAGGAGACAGGCCGGACGCTCCCACCGGACGTCGCCGAACGCCTCGATCGCCCGGAACCCCCTGCGCAGCAGGTCTTTCGCCACCGCCTGGACCATCACCCGCCCCAGGCCCTGCCCCTGATACCCCGGCATGATCCACGCCGTGATGAGCTGTGCGGCGTCCGGTGAGACCGGACTGGTCGGGAAGGCGGTCGCGCGCGCCACATAGGCCGGCGGGGCGTACAGGACGAACCCGACGGGCACCTCGTCCACGTAGACCACCCGGCCGCACGAACCCCATTCGAGCAGCACGGCGGAGATCCACGCCTCCTTCTCCTGGGCAGAGGTGCCCGCCTTCACCGCAGCCGCACCGGTGACGGGATCCAGCTCCCAGAAGACACAGGACCGGCAACGCCGGGGCAGGTCCTGAAGGTTGTCCAGCGTGAGCGGTACCAGCCGACGACCCATGACCGCATCGTATCCACAGCTCGAATCACCCGAAACCGCAACAAGGCAAAGGGGCGGGCCGCGCCGGTTCGCACCGGCACGACCCGCCCCCAGGCTGGGCGCTACTCCCCGGAGAGTCCCTGGTCCAGCACCCGGCCCTCGCCCGGCGCCAGCGTGCCCAGGATCCGCTCCAGGTCCTCCATGGACGCGAACTCGACGGTGATCTTGCCCTTCTTCTGACCCAGGTCCACCTTCACCCGCGTCTCGAAGCGGTCGGACAGCCGCGTCGCCAGCTCGTTCAGCGCGGGGGCGACCCGGGCCCCGGCCCGCGGACCCTTCGACTTCACCGCGCCCGGATTCTCGGACCCCATCAGCGCGACGATCTCCTCGACCGCGCGCACCGAGAGGCCCTCGGCCACGATCCGGTGCGCCAGCCGGTCCTGCTCCTCGGAGTTGTCCACCGAGAGCAGGGCCCGCGCGTGCCCCGCCGACAGGACGCCCGCCGCCACCCGGCGCTGCACGGGCGGCGACAGCTTCAGCAGGCGCAGCGTGTTCGAGACCTGGGGGCGCGAGCGCCCGATCCGGTCCGCCAGCTGGTCGTGCGTGCAGTTGAAGTCCTGGAGGAGCTGGTCGTACGCGGCGGCTTCCTCCAGCGGGTTCAGCTGAGCCCGGTGCAGGTTCTCCAACAGCGCGTCCAGCAGCAGCTTCTCGTCGTCCGTGGCACGGATGATGGCCGGAATCCGCTGCAGGCCCGCCTCCCGGCACGCCCGCCAGCGCCGCTCGCCCATGATGAGTTCGTAGCGGCCCGGGGCCGCCTGCCGGACCACCACCGGCTGGAGCAGGCCCACCTCCTGGATGGAGGTCACCAGCTCGGCCAACGCGTCCTCGTCGAACACTTCCCGCGGCTGCCGCGGGTTCGGCGTGATCGAGTCCATCGGGAGCTCCGCGAACGTCGCACCCGCCACCTCGCCGGCCGCCGGATCCGCTGCCGGCTCCGGCTCGGCCGCCACGATCGGCACCGATGTTTCACGTGAAACATCGGCCTGCGCCAGCGAGGCCAGCCTCGCCGCCGCGATCCCCCGCTCCGAGGGCAGCACCGGAACCGCCGACGGAGACGTCGACCCGGCGCCGATCACCGGCGGCGTCTTCTCCTGGGGAGCCGCGGGAATCAGCGCGCCGAGCCCCCGCCCCAGACCCCTACGTCGCTCACTCACTGGATCCCCTCCGCCATGCTCTGCGTGTTGTTCAGGCCCGCACTCAGATGAGGGTGCTGGGCGTCGTACTGGATGCCGGCCCCGCGCAGCGCGATCTCCCGCGCCGCCTCCAGGTAGGAGAGGGAACCGCTGGAACCCGGATCGTAGGTCAGCACCGTCTGCCCGTAGCTCGGGGCCTCGGAGATGCGGACCGACCGCGGGATGCTCGTGCGCAGCACCTCCTTGCCGAAGTGCGTGCGCACCTCCTCCGCCACCTGCGAGGCCAGCCGGGTCCTGCCGTCGTACATCGTCAGCAGGATCGTGGACACGTGCAGCGTCGGGTTCAGGTGGGCCCGCACCAGGTCGACGTTGCGCAGCAGTTGACCCAGCCCCTCCAGCGCGTAGTACTCGCACTGGATCGGGATCAGCACCTCGGCGCCCGCGACCAGGGCGTTCACCGTCAGCAGGCCCAGCGAGGGCGGGCAGTCGATCAGGATGTAGTCGAGCGGCTGCTCGTACGCCTGGATGGCCCGCTGGAGGCGGCTCTCCCGCGCCACGAGGGAGACCAGCTCGATCTCCGCGCCGGCCAGGTCGATGGTGGCCGGAGCGCAGAAGAGCCCCTCCACATCGGCGACCGGCTGGACGACCTCCATCAGGGGCCGGCTGTCCACGAGCACGTCGTAGATGGACGGCACGTCGGCGTGGTGGTCGATGCCCAGCGCCGTGGAGGCGTTGCCCTGCGGGTCGAGGTCGACCACCAGGACCCGCGCACCGTGCAGGGCCAGGGAGGCGGCCAGGTTCACGGTCGACGTGGTCTTGCCCACGCCGCCCTTCTGGTTGGCGACCACCATGATCCGGGTCTGTGCGGGCCTGGGCAGGCCCTCACCCGCACGGCCCAGCGCCTCGACCGCGATCTGCGCGGCTCGGCCGATGGGCGTGTCTTCGTTGTCCACTAGCGGCGGGGCCGATGTTTCACGTGAAACATCTTCACCCGGCGATTCAGAGCGGGGACCGGGGACCGGTTCGGCCATCGGCCCCGCAAGGTTGGCGTCTGACCGCACGGTGTCACTCTCCTCGGCATCAGGCTCGCGATGAACAGAGCCTGCCATGTCACCGGGGTCGCGAACCAGCGGGGCCCGCACTCCTGTGGATGAATCCACCGATGTGGACAACTCCGTCCCCCCTTCGTGCTTGCGGTGACGGGGGGACGCAGCCGCACGACCGCGGCTGATGATTCCGTGCAGCAGAGAGCGACGTTTCACGTGAAACACGATGCCCGGACGGAGTCATCCGGCCGCTACGACACTCCGAAATCCATACCTATAGGGCGCAACACGCCCCGAAACTCCGCCGGATCCGGGGCCGCCCGCACAGAGAACCGGGCGGCCGGGGATCAGCGGCGCCGCCGGGTGCGGCTCACCCGGGCGGCCTTGGCCCGCTTCGTCGCGAACCTCACACCGCCGGGGCTCTCGCCCACCTCGACCCGCACCACCGTGGTCAGCGGGTCCACGATGCCCTCGCCGACGTGCAGCACCGAGGTCTTCACCACACCGAGCTTGGCCAGCGCGGCCTTCGCCGACACCAGCTCCTCCTCGGCGGTGTCGCCCTTGAGCGCCAGCATCTCGCCGTACGGCCGCAGCAGGGGAACGCCCCATCCGGCGAGCCGGTCGAGGGGGGCCACCGCCCGCGCCGTCACCACGTGCACCGGCTGCAGCTTGCCGAGGACTTCCTCGGCCCGCCCGCGCACCACCGTCACGTGGTCGAGCCCGAGCAGCTCCACGGCCTCCTGGAGGAAGTTCGTGCGGCGCAGCAGCGGCTCCAGCAGCGTGATCTTCAGGTCACGGCGCAGCAGGGCCAGTGGGATGCCGGGGAGGCCGGCACCCGAGCCCACGTCGCACACGGTGACGCCCTCGGGCACCACCTCGGCGAGCACGGCGCAGTTCAGCACGTGCCGCTCCCAGAGCCGCGGCACCTCGCGCGGCCCGATCAGACCCCGCTTCACGCCCGCGTCCGCCAGCAGCTCCACGTACCGCACAGCTTCCGGGAAAAACTCACCGAACACCGCGCGCGCCTCTTCGGGTGCCGGGGGCGCTTCTTCAGGCATCGGGGGAAGCTCAGCTGCCTCCGTCACGGGGACCGTCCTTCCGTACCGCATGGTTGTGGCCGTGCCGTGCCGCGGGCCACGTCGTCACTGCCAGGCTGACAAACATCGGCCCCGCCTGCGAGACAGACGGGGCCGAACACTCAAGCTTCCGGTCAGGCCGGGAGCACGACGACGAAGCGCTGCGGCTCCTCGCCCTCCGACTCGCTCCGCAGACCGGCGGCCGCCACCGCATCGTGGACGACCTTCCGCTCGAACGGGGTCATCGGGGCCAGCTTCAGGGGCTCGCCGGACGCCTTCACGTCCGCCGAGGCCTGGGCGCCGAGCGCCGCCAGCTCCTCGCGCTTCTTCGCCCGGAACCCGCCGATGTCCAGCATCAGCCGGCTGCGGTCCCCGGTCTCGCGGTGCACGGCGAGGCGGGTCAGCTCCTGCAGAGCCTCCAGCACCTCTCCGTCGCGGCCCACGAGCTTCTGCAGGTCGCGCGCGGACTCACTGACGATGGAGACCGAGGCGCGGTCCGCCTCGACGTCCATGTCGATGTCGCCGTCCAGGTCGGCGATGTCCAGCAGACCCTCAAGGTAGTCAGCCGCGATCTCACCCTCCTGCTCGAGGCGGGTCAGGGTGTCGCCACTCTCAGCGGCGGCGGTGGTGGTGCCTTCCGTCACGGGAGGGACTCCTTCTTACTTCTTGGGAGAGGGCTTGCTGGGGGGCGTCTGGCGCTGCGACTTCGACTGCCTCTTGGGCTGCTGCCGCTTCTGGAGACCGCCGCCTGCCGCATCGGCGTCGACGGTCGCCTCGACGCTCTTCGCCACGGAGCCGTCCGCCTGCGCGGCCAAGCCCTGCTTGGTCAGAGCGGTGATGAACTTGCGCTCGTTGTCGTTGCGGTCCGGGCCCTTGGCCACGATCCCCGCGACGATCTTCTTCTTGCCCCGGCCCTTGAGCTCGCCGTGCGAGGAGACCTGCTTCAGCAGACGCGTCAGGTACTGGTCCTGGGCCATGCTGCCCGGGGTGGGGTTCCGGCTGATCACGAACATCTGCTGGCCCATGGTCCACAGGTTCGTGGTCAGCCAGTAGACGAGGACGCCGACGGGGAAGTTGATGCCCATGACCGCGAAGATCAGGGGGAAGACGTACATCAGCATCTTCTGCTGCTGCATGAACGGCGTCTTGACCGAGAGGTCGACGTTCTTCTGCATCAGCTGGCGCTGCGTGTAGAACTGCGACAGCGACATCATCACGATCATGATCGCGGTGACGATCCGCACGTCGGTGATCGAGGCGCCGAGAGCGGCGACCTTGTCCGCGCTGTCCGTGAACTTGGACGCCAGCGGGGCGCCGAAGATGTGCGCGTTACGCGCGCTCTCCAGCAGCGGGCCGTCGATCTTGCCGATCGGGGTGCCGTTGGCGATGGAGGCGAGCACGTGGTAGAGCGCGAAGAAGAACGGGGACTGCGCCAGGATGGGAAGGCACGAGGAGAGCGGGTTGGTACCCGTCTCCTTGTACAGCTTCATCATCTCTTCGGACTGGCGCTGCTTGTCGTTCTTGTAGCGCTCCTGGATCGCCTTCATCTTCGGCTGGATCGCCTGCATGCCGCGCGTCGCCTTGATCTGCTTCACGAAGAGCGGGATCAGGCAGATGCGGATCAAGATCACCAGGGAGACGATGGACAGGCCCCAGGCCCAACCACTGTCCGCGCCGAACATGGCGCCGTACACCTTGTGGAACTGGACGATGATCCACGAGACAGGCGTGGTAATAAAGCTGAAAAAACTGGCAATCGTGTCCACTAATCAGGCTCCTTGAGCATTGCGAGATCTACGCAACGCACTGCGCAGCTGCTCGTGCCAACGCGGGCGTTTCCGGGGTGGGACGTGGTCCACGCCACCCGGGGACCACGGATTGCACCGCAGGATCCGCCAGGCGGTCAGAGCCGTCCCCTTCACCGCACCATGCCGGTCGATGGCCGTGTACCCGTAGTGCGAACACGAGGGGTAGTAGCGGCACACCGGCCCGAGCAGCGGACTGATGGTCCACTGGTACAGCTTGATCAATGCGAGCAGCGGGTACTTCATCGAGCCTCGCCTCCCGAGAGCCGCAGCAGTGCGGCATCAAGGTCCCGGGCCAGGTCGTCGTAACCGGCATCACCCGCTCCGGGCAGAGCCCGTACCACCACCAGGCTACCTTCGGGCAACCCGGACAGCCGATCGCGGATGAGATGGCGCAACCGGCGCTTGACCCGGGTGCGTACGACGGCGCCGCCGACAGCCTTGCTGACGACGAAACCCGCACGCGTCGAGGGATCGATCTCCCCCGGCTCGTGCGGGTCCGTTGCACCGCTTGTACGTAGGTGGACGACGAGGAGCGGGCGACCAGCCCGACGACCTCGACGTACCGCGCTCGCGAAGTCCTCGCGCCGCCTCAGCCGATTTTCGGGAGACAGCACGACGTCACGATCCGCCCGTCAGTTACGCGGAGAGGGCGCTGCGGCCCTTGCCACGACGGTTCGCGAGGATCGCGCGACCGGCACGGGTACGCATCCGGAGACGGAAGCCGTGGGTCTTGGCACGACGGCGGTTGTTCGGCTGGAAGGTGCGCTTGCTCACTCGAGGGCTCCAGAGAATAAATCGTTTAGGCGGGACATCGCCTGGCTGTCACCGTGCGCCCACGAGGAGAAAACTCGCGTGTTCGCCCGAGTGGCACCGCAAAACGATCACGACCAGTGATCTTCGCCCATCGGTAGGCAGGCGGCAGCAGCCATCGACAACTCGACCTCGTTACGGTACGCGCGGCTACGCCATCCGGTCAAACCGAGGCTGCGGTGCCCCACACTGTGCACAGGCTGTGGACAACGACTTGAACCGTACCCGTCGGCCTGACTACCGTTGCCTGACCCCGGATTTTTTGTCCCGACCGTCCCAAAGAACCACACATTCGTGGGACCCCCTCTGAGAGAGCGTGCTCTGTGGCTGACGTACCTGCCGATCTTGCCGCAGTGTGGCCAAGGGTGCTCGAGAAGCTCCTCGGGGAGGGACAGAACAGCATCGAGCCCAAGGACAAGCAGTGGGTCGAGCGCTGCCAGCCGCTCGCCCTCGTCGCCGACACCGCTCTGCTCGCCGTCCCCAACGAATACGGCAAGCGCGTCCTCGAGGGCCGCCTCGCCCCCCTCATCAGCGACGCGCTCAGCCGCGAGTGCGGCCGCCCCATCCGGATCGCCATCACCGTGGACGATTCCGCCGGCGAGCCCGCGCCCCAGGCCCCGTCCGCTCCCTCCGCGCGCGACGCCTACGAGCCGTACGGAAGCCAGCGCCCCGGAGGCCACACCGGGCCGGGGGGCCACACCGGTCACACGGGCCACACGGGCCCCGGCGACGACCAGCTCCCGAACGCCCGCCCCGCCTACCCGGACTACCAGCAGCCGCGCCCCGAGCCCGGCGCCTGGCCCCGCGGCGGCCAGCAGGACGACTACGGCTGGCAGCAGCCCCGCCTCGGCGGCTTCCCCGACCGCGATCCGTACGCCTCCCCGCAGCCGGGCTACCTCCAGCAGCCCGAGCCCTCCTCCTATGACCAGGGCTCCTACGAGCAGCAGAAGTACGAGCAGCAGGGCTATGACGGCCAGCAGCAGCGCCAGTCCCGCCAGTACGAGCAGCAGGGCGGCTACGAGCAGCAGCCCGCGCGCCAGGCGCCCAGCCGGCCCGCGCCCTCGGCCCCGTCCGGCGGCTCCACCTCGGGCCCGCTCGAGCCGACGGCCCGGCTGAACCCCAAGTACCTCTTCGACACCTTCGTCATCGGCGCCTCCAACCGCTTCGCGCACGCCGCCGCGGTGGCCGTCGCCGAGGCGCCGGCGAAGGCGTACAACCCCCTCTTCATCTACGGGGAGTCGGGTCTGGGCAAGACGCACCTGCTGCACGCCATCGGGCACTACGCGCGGAGCCTCTACCCCGGCACCCGGGTGCGGTACGTGAGCTCCGAGGAGTTCACCAACGAGTTCATCAACTCGATCCGCGACGGCAAGGGCGACGCCTTCCGCAAGCGCTACCGCGAGATGGACATCCTGCTCGTCGACGACATCCAGTTCCTGGCGAGCAAGGAGTCGACGCAGGAGGAGTTCTTCCACACCTTCAACACGCTCCACAACGCCAACAAGCAGATCGTGCTCTCCTCCGACCGGCCGCCCAAGCAGCTCGTCACCCTGGAGGACCGGCTCCGCAACCGCTTCGAGTGGGGCCTGATCACCGACGTCCAGCCGCCCGAGCTGGAGACCCGCATCGCGATCCTGCGCAAGAAGGCCGTCCAGGA
Source organism: Streptomyces sp. ICC4 (assembly GCF_003287915.1). Lineage (NCBI taxonomy): Bacteria > Bacillati > Actinomycetota > Actinomycetes > Kitasatosporales > Streptomycetaceae > Streptomyces > Streptomyces sp. ICC4. The sequence continues at coordinate 4,158,384 of NZ_CP030286.1, forward strand.
GCAGCTCAACGCCCCGCCGGAGGTGCTGGAGTTCATCGCCTCCCGCATCTCGCGCAACATCCGCGAGCTGGAGGGGGCGCTGATCCGGGTCACGGCCTTCGCGAGCCTGAACCGGCAGCCGGTCGACCTCGGCCTGACCGAGGACGTCCTGAAGAACCTGATCCCCGGCGGCGAGGACAGCGCGCCCGAGATCACCGCGACGGACATCATGGCCGCCACCGCGGACTACTTCGGGCTCACCGTGGACGACCTGTGCGGCTCCTCGCGCAGCCGCGTGCTCGTCACCGCCCGGCAGATCGCCATGTACCTGTGCCGGGAGCTCACGGACCTCTCCCTGCCGAAGATCGGGGCGCAGTTCGGCGGCCGCGACCACACCACGGTCATGCACGCGGACCGCAAGATCCGCGCTCTGATGGCGGAGCGGCGCTCCATCTACAACCAGGTCACGGAGCTCACCAACCGCATCAAGAACGGCTGACTCCGACGCGCATCGAGGGCCGTACGGGCGTCGCCGAGGCCTCCTCAAACGCTTTCTCAGGGCGCTCCCGGGTCACTTCGGGGGCGCCCTTCGTCGTGCGTGCGCCCCCGATCTGTTCGAATACGCCCCCAATGGAGCAACTCATCCACAGATTGGCCGACTTTCTTCCGTCCACAGGGTGGGGACGGACGGATCCACCCACAAGGCTGTCCACAGGCCCCAGGCGTGAGGCACCATCAGGGCTGGTCAGACCCCTGTGGATTTGTGCGCAACGACTATCCACAGGCTGTGGACAGAATTTTCATCCACAGCTCCGTCCACCGCGTTGTCCACCGGCGGTCCACAGCTTCCCGGGTGCTGTGCACAGGATCAGATGACTTCCCCACAGCGTTGTCCACTGTTCGGCAACCCGGAGCCCCCTGTCACCGCCCCGAGTGAAAGCGGTCACACCGAAGTCGACGTTTGGGCTGTGGAGTACTGGGGGAAACCTGGGGACGCACCTGTGGAGTAGTCGGGGTCATCTGGGGATGGCCTGTGCAGAACTTTTTGTTCTCCACAGACACCCCCGGTTTTCCACCGGCTCCACCCACAGGGTGTGGGGATAAAAAACACGGCCTGACCTGCAAAAACACTGTTATGCACCGTTTCCACAGGCCCTACTACTACCCCCATAGAGAGTTAGCCCGGTTTCGGTTTTCAAGCAGGACCTGTGCACAACTCGGTGGATCGCCCTCCCCGACACCTCGCTCCCGACTTGACCGCCAGCAGCGACGACTGTCGGCGCCGTACGTCAGACTGGTCCCCGGCATCGGTCGAGGCATCGACGAGCCGACGACGAAGGCCGGCAGACGAGCGAGCAACAGCAGGAGGCGGTTTCCGGTGAAGATCCGGGTGGAGCGCGACGTACTCGCGGAGGCGGTGGCCTGGGCTGCCCGTAGCCTCCCGGCCCGGCCGCCGGTGCCCGTTCTCGCGGGCCTGCTGCTGAAGGCCGAGGAGGGCAAGCTGTCCCTCTCCGGCTTCGACTACGAGGTTTCGGCCCGCGTCTCCGTCGAGGCGGACGTCGAGGAGGACGGCATCGTCCTGGTCTCCGGCCGGCTGCTCGCCGACATCTGCCGCGCCCTGCCCAACCGCCCGGTGGAGATTTCCACAGACGGTGTACGGGCGACCGTGGTCTGCGGCTCCTCCCGGTTCACACTCCACACCCTGCCTGTGGAGGAATACCCGGCGCTGCCGACGATGCCGACCGCGACCGGCACCGTGCCCGGCGAGGTCTTCGCCTCCGCCGCCGCCCAGGTCGCCATCGCCGCCGGCCGCGACGACACGCTGCCCGTGCTGACCGGTGTCCGCATCGAGATCGAGGGCGACCGCGTCACCCTCGCCTCCACCGACCGCTACCGCTTCGCGGTCCGCGAGTTCCTGTGGAAGCCCGAGGACCCGGAGGCCTCCGCGGTGGCCCTGGTCCCCGCCAAGACGCTCCTGGACACCGCCAAGGCGCTCACCAGCGGCGACACGGTCACCATCGCGCTGTCCGGCTCCGGCCAGGGCGAGGGCCTCATCGGCTTCGAGGGCGCCGGCCGCCGCACCACCACCCGCCTCCTCGAGGGCGACCTGCCGAAGTACCGCACGCTCTTCCCGACCGAGTTCAACTCCGTCGCCGTGATCGAGACCGCCCCGTTCGTCGAGGCGGTCAAGCGCGTGGCCCTCGTCGCCGAGCGCAACACCCCGGTCCGCCTCAGCTTCGAGCAGGGCGTGCTGATCCTGGAGGCCGGCTCCTCCGACGACGCACAGGCTGTGGAGCGCGTCGACGCGAAGCTGGAGGGCGACGACATCTCGATCGCCTTCAACCCGACCTTCCTGCTGGACGGCCTGAGCGCGATCGACTCTCCCGCCGCCCAGCTGAGCTTCACGACGTCCACCAAGCCGGCGCTGCTCAGCGGCCGCCCCGCGGTCGACGCCGAGGCGGACGAGGCGTACAAGTACCTGATCATGCCGGTCCGCCTCTCCGGCTGAGTCCGTCCCGTCGGGCCCGGTCCTGCTCCGCGGGGCCGGGCCCGACGGCGTCCACAGACCCCGCCGACGGCCCCGTACGCCGCTCTGCGCGGCCGCCCGGAGCGCCCGTGGGGCCGGGGACGGCGCCCCGGCGTAGGCTCGGCGGGGGGATGTCCCCGGGCAGCGGGGGCCACCCCGGTACAGACGGCCACAACGCTTAAGGAACCACCTGATGGAGCTTGGTCTCGTCGGTCTCGGCAAGATGGGCGGCAACATGCGCGAGCGCATCCGCCGCGCCGGCCACACCGTCATCGGATACGACCGCAACCCGGACCTCGCGGATGTCCACAGCCTGTCGGAACTTGTGGACAGCCTGCAGGCCCCCCGCGTGGTGTGGGTGATGGTCCCGGCGGGCGCCGCGACCCAGTCCACCGTCGACGAGCTCGGCGAACTGCTCTCGCCCGGCGACATCGTCGTCGACGGCGGCAACTCGCGCTGGACCGACGACGAGAAGCACGCCGAGGAGCTGGCGGCCAAGGGCATCGGCTTCGTGGACTGCGGAGTCTCCGGCGGCGTGTGGGGCCTGGAGAACGGCTACGCGCTGATGTACGGCGGCGACAAGGAGCACGTCGCGGCCGTCCAGCCGGTCTTCGACGCCCTCAAGCCCGAGGGCGAGTTCGGCGCCGTGCACGCCGGCAAGGTCGGCGCCGGCCACTTCGCGAAGATGGTCCACAACGGCATCGAGTACGCCATGATGCAGGCCTACGCCGAGGGCTGGGAGCTCCTGGAGAAGGTCGACTCGGTCACCGACGTCCGCGAGGTGTTCCGGTCCTGGCAGGAGGGCACGGTCATCCGTTCCTGGCTGCTGGACCTGGCCGTGAACGCGCTGGACGAGGACGAGCACCTGCAGCAGCTGCGCGGGTTCGCGCAGGACTCGGGCGAGGGCCGCTGGACGGTCGAGGCGGCGATCGACAACGCCGTCCCGCTGCCGGCGATCACCGCCTCGCTCTTCGCGCGCTTCGCGTCCCGCCAGGACGACTCCCCGCAGATGAAGATGATCGCCGCGCTGCGCAACCAGTTCGGCGGCCACGCGGTCGAGAAGAAGTAATCCACAACCCGGTGCGCTGATCCACAGGTCTGTGGATCAGCACACCGCACCAGAGCTCCGCAGCTCCACAGCTCCACAGAGCGGAGCGGAGCAGAGCAGAGCACAGCAGCAGGAAGCCGGGGGAGGTCGGCGCCGTCATGCACGTTTCGCATCTCTCGCTGGCCGACTTCCGCTCGTACGCCCGGGCCGAGGTTCCCCTCGACCCGGGCGTCACGGCTTTCGTGGGCCCCAACGGCCAGGGCAAGACCAATCTCGTCGAGGCCATCGGCTACCTCGCGACCCTCGGCAGCCACCGCGTCTCCTCGGACGCCCCGCTCGTGCGCATGGGCGCGGAGCGGGCCGTCATCAGGGGCGCCGTGATCCAGGGCGAGCGGCAGCAGCTGGTGGAGCTGGAGCTCAACCCGGGCCGCGCGAACCGGGCCAGGATCAACAGGTCCTCGCAGGTCAGGCCCCGGGACGTGCTGGGCATCGTCCGGACGGTGCTGTTCGCGCCCGAGGACCTGGCCCTGGTGAAGGGCGACCCGGGGGAGCGGCGCCGTTTCCTCGACGAGCTCGTGACCGCGCGCTCCCCGCGCATGGCGGCGGTCCGCTCGGACTACGAGCGGGTGCTCAAGCAGCGCAACACCCTGCTGAAGTCCGCGGCGATGGCCCGCCGGCACGGCGGCCGCTCGATGGACCTGTCCACCCTCGACGTGTGGGACCAGCACCTGGCGCGCGTGGGCGCCGAACTGCTCGCCCAGCGCCTCGACCTGATCGCGACGCTCCTTCCGCTCGCCGACAAGGCGTACGAGCAGCTCGCGCCCGGCGGCGGCCCGCTCGCCCTGACCTACAAGGCCTCCGCCGGCGAGGCCGTGGACCGGGGTGAGGCGCGCACCCGCGAGGCGCTGTACGAGGTGCTCCTCGCCGCGCTGGTCGAGGTGCGCAAGCAGGAGATCGAGCGCGGCGTGACCCTGGTGGGCCCGCACCGCGACGACCTGGTGCTGCGCCTGGGCGAGCTGCCGGCCAAGGGGTACGCGAGCCACGGCGAGTCCTGGTCGTACGCCCTGGCGCTGCGGCTGGCCTCCTACGAGCTGCTGCGCTCGGAGGGCAGCGAGCCGGTGCTGATCCTCGACGACGTGTTCGCGGAGCTGGACACGCGGCGCCGGGAGCGGCTGGCGGAGCTGGTGGCGCCGGGCGAGCAGGTGCTGGTGACGGCGGCGGTCGACGACGACGTCCCGGGAGTGCTGGTCGGGACGCGGTTCGCGGTGTCCGGAGGCGAGGTGACGCGGCTGTGAGCGATACGACGCGGGACGGCGGCCAGGAGCCCGTGCGCAAGGCCCCCGAGCCCTCGGGCGTGGACCTGGCGCGCCAGGCGCTGGCGGCGGCGCGGGAGCAGGCGCGCGCCCGGGGCAACGCGGCGACGGGCAGGAAGCGCCAGCAGCAGCCGGGCCTGCGCTCGGGCGCCCGCGCGGACGGCCGGGACCCGATGCCGCTGATGGCGGCGCTGGACCGGCTGCGCACGGAGCGCGGCTGGGAGATGCCGATGGCGGTGGCGGGCGTGATGGAGCGCTGGCCGGAGATCGTCGGCCCGGACATCGCGGCGCACTGCGTGCCGGACCGGTACGAGGACCACGAGCTGGTCGTGCGCTGCGACTCCTCGGCCTGGGCGGCGCAGCTCAAACTGCTGGCCCCGCAGCTGGTGGCGCGGCTCAACGGGGACCTGGGGCAGGGCACGGTCCGGATGATCAAGGTGCACGGTCCGGGCGGCGGGCCGAAGCGGTACGGCCCGTTGCGGGCCCCGGGCAGCAAGGGCCCCGGCGACACCTACGGGTGACCCCCCGGCCCTCGCCCGGGCCGGACCCGTCCCCGCGGTGCGAGCCTCCCGCGGGGCTCCGTACGGCTGTACCCGAGGCTCGTACGGCGGCGCCCGCGCGAGCGCCCGTACGAGTGACCCGACATCCGCGCGCCCGGTGCGAACGGCTGCGCGGGTGGTGTCCCTCACGGTAGCGGGAGGTTGACAGCCCGAAGCGCTCAATGCCCGTGTGAGCCTCTTTGAGCCCCTCCCTGGATATGGGGAGTCGGAGAGAGGAGTTTCCGGGCGGCACATGCGGACTCAGGTACCGGCAAACGCCCATTCATGGGGGTGATACCGGTAGACTGAACGAGAATCCCGCGCACGCGCGGGATTCAGTCGAGTAAAGCTGACCACCGCTGACAACGCAGATCGACGCAGCCGCTCCCGCTTGCATGCCTGCCGGCCCGGAGTACGGCCTGTGCTGTGCCAGAAAGGGCGCTTCGTGGCCGATTCCGGCAACCCCAACGACAACCAGTCCACAGCCGGCCGGAACGGCGGCGACCCCGCCGCACCCGTTGAGTACACCGGCAGCCAGATCCAGGTCCTGGAGGGCCTGGACGCAGTCCGCAAGCGGCCCGGCATGTACATCGGCTCCACCGGCGAGCGTGGCCTGCACCACCTCGTCCAGGAGGTCGTCGACAACTCGGTCGACGAGGCCCTCGCCGGGCACGCCGACACCATCGACGTCACGATCCTGCCCGACGGCGGCGTGCGCGTCATCGACAACGGCCGAGGCATCCCGGTCGACATCGTCCCCTCCGAGGGCAAGCCGGCCGTCGAGGTCGTGCTGACCGTCCTGCACGCCGGCGGCAAGTTCGGCGGCGGCGGCTACGCCGTCTCCGGCGGTCTGCACGGTGTCGGCGTCTCCGTCGTGAACGCCCTGTCGACGAAGCTCGCGGTCGAGGTCCGGCGTGACGGCTACCGCTGGACCCAGGACTACAAGCTGGGTGTCCCGACGGCCCCCCTCGCCAAGAACGAGGAGACGTCCGAGACGGGCACCACGGTCACCTTCTGGGCCGACGGCGACATCTTCGAGACCACCGAGTACTCCTTCGAGACGCTCGCGCGCCGCTTCCAGGAGATGGCCTTCCTCAACAAGGGCCTGACCCTCTCGCTGACGGACGAGCGCGAGTCGGCCAAGGCCACGGTCGGGGCGGACACCGCCGAGGAGACCGACGACCAGCAGGCGCGCACGGTCAAGTACTACTACGAGGGCGGCATCGTCGACTTCGTGACGTACCTGAACTCGCGCAAGGGCGAGCTCATCCACCCGACGGTCATCGACGTCGAGGCCGAGGACAAGGAGCGCACGCTCTCGGTCGAGATCGCGATGCAGTGGAACTCGCAGTACACCGAGGGCGTCTACTCCTTCGCGAACACGATCCACACGCACGAGGGCGGCACCCACGAAGAGGGCTTCCGCGCGGCGATGACGGGTCTGGTCAACCGGTACGCGCGGGAGAAGAAGTTCCTGCGCGAGAAGGACGACAACCTCGCTGGCGAGGACATCCGCGAGGGTCTGACCGCGATCATCTCGGTGAAGCTGGGCGAGCCGCAGTTCGAGGGCCAGACGAAGACCAAGCTGGGCAACACGGAGGTCAAGACCTTCGTGCAGAAGGTCGTGCACGAGCACCTCAACGACTGGTTCGACCGCAACCCGAACGAGGCCGCGGACATCATCCGCAAGTCGATCCAGGCGGCCACGGCGCGCGTCGCGGCCCGCAAGGCCCGCGACCTCACCCGCCGCAAGGGCCTGCTGGAGAGCGCCTCGCTGCCGGGCAAGCTGTCCGACTGCCAGTCGAACGACCCGACCAAGTGCGAGATCTTCATCGTCGAGGGCGACTCGGCCGGCGGCTCCGCGAAGTCCGGCCGCAACCCGATGTACCAGGCCATCCTGCCCATCCGCGGCAAGATCCTGAACGTCGAGAAGGCCCGGATCGACAAGATCCTCCAGAACACCGAGGTCCAGGCGCTGATCAGCGCCTTCGGCACCGGCGTGCACGAGGACTTCGACATCGAGAAGCTCCGCTATCACAAGATCATCCTGATGGCGGACGCCGACGTCGACGGCCAGCACATCAACACCCTGCTGCTGACCTTCCTGTTCCGCTTCATGCGGCCGCTGGTCGAGGCCGGTCACGTCTACCTGTCGCGCCCGCCGCTGTACAAGATCAAGTGGGGCCGGGACGACTTCGAGTACGCGTACTCGGACCGCGAGCGCGACGCGCTCGTGGAGCTCGGCAAGCAGAACGGCAAGCGGATCAAGGAAGACTCGATCCAGCGCTTCAAGGGTCTGGGCGAAATGAACGCCGAGGAACTGCGCATCACCACCATGGACGTGGACCACCGCGTGCTCGGCCAGGTCACCCTGGACGACGCCGCGCAGGCCGACGACCTGTTCTCGGTGCTGATGGGTGAGGACGTCGAAGCCCGGCGCTCCTTCATCCAGCGCAACGCCAAGGACGTTCGCTTCCTCGACATCTGAGTCGGCTCAGCTGACTGCTTGAAAGGACTTCTGACCAGCTATGGCCGACGAAATCACCCAGCCCGCTCACAACGCAGAGAACTCCGCGGAGGAGCAGCCCGTCCAGCGCATCGAGCCCGTCGGGCTCGAGACCGAGATGCAGCGCTCCTACCTCGACTACGCGATGTCCGTCATCGTCTCCCGCGCGCTGCCCGACGTACGGGACGGCCTCAAGCCGGTCCACCGCCGTGTGCTGTACGCGATGTACGACGGCGGCTACCGGCCCGAGAAGGGCTTCTACAAGTGCGCCCGCGTCGTCGGCGACGTCATGGGCACCTACCACCCGCACGGTGACTCCTCGATCTACGACGCCCTGGTCCGCCTGGCCCAGCCGTGGTCGCTGCGCATGCCGCTCGTGGACTCCAACGGCAACTTCGGCTCCCCGGGCAACGACCCGGCGGCCGCGATGCGGTACACCGAGTGCAAGCTCATGCCGCTGGCCATGGAGATGCTCCGGGACATCGACGAGGAGACCGTCGACTTCAAGGACAACTACGACGGCCGCAACCAGGAGCCCACCGTCCTGCCGGCGCGGTTCCCGAACCTGCTGATCAACGGCTCCGCCGGCATCGCGGTCGGCATGGCCACCAACATCCCGCCGCACAACCTGCGCGAGGTCGCGGCCGGCGCCCAGTGGGCGCTGGAGCACCCGGAGGCCTCGCACGAGGAGCTCCAGGACGCGCTCCTCGAGCGGATCAAGGGCCCGGACTTCCCGTCGGGCGCCCTGGTCGTGGGCCGCAAGGGCATCGAGGAGGCGTACCGGACCGGGCGCGGCTCCATCACGATGCGCGCGGTGGTCGAGGTCGAGGAGATCCAGAACCGCCAGTGCCTGGTGGTCACGGAGCTTCCGTACCAGACCAACCCCGACAACCTGGCGCAGAAGATCGCCGACCTGGTGAAGGACGGCAAGGTCGGCGGCATCGCCGACGTCCGCGACGAGACCTCGTCCCGGACCGGCCAGCGCCTGGTGATCGTCCTCAAGCGCGACGCCGTCGCCAAGGTCGTGCTGAACAACCTGTACAAGCACACCGACCTGCAGACGAACTTCGGCGCGAACATGCTGGCGCTGGTGGACGGCGTGCCGCGCACGCTGTCGATCGACGCCTTCATCCGCCACTGGGTGACGCACCAGATCGAGGTCATCGTCCGGCGCACGAAGTTCCGCCTGCGCAAGGCGGAGGAGCGCGCCCACATCCTGCGCGGTCTGCTCAAGGCGCTGGACGCGATCGACGAGGTCATCGCGCTGATCCGGCGCAGCAACACGGTCGAGATCGCCCGCGAGGGCCTGATGGGCCTGCTGTCGATCGACGAGATCCAGGCGAACGCGATCCTGGAGATGCAGCTCCGCCGCCTCGCGGCCCTGGAGCGGCAGAAGATCGTCGCGGAGCACGACGAGCTCCAGGCGAAGATCAACGAGTACAACGCGATCCTGGCCTCCGAGGAGCGCCAGCGTCAGATCGTCAGCGAGGAACTGGCGGCCATCGTCGAGAAGTTCGGCGACGACCGGCGTTCCAAGCTGGTGCCCTTCGACGGCGACATGTCCATGGAGGACCTGATCGCCGAAGAGGACATCGTCGTCACGATCACCCACGGCGGGTACGTCAAGCGCACCAAGACCGAGGACTACCGCTCGCAGAAGCGCGGCGGCAAGGGCGTGCGCGGCACGAAGCTGAAGCAGGACGACCTCGTCGACCACTTCTTCGTGTCCACCACGCACCACTGGCTGCTGTTCTTCACGAACAAGGGCCGGGTCTACCGCTCGAAGGCGTACGAGCTCCCGGACGCCGGCCGCGACGCCCGCGGGCAGCACGTGGCGAACCTGCTGGCCTTCCAGCCGGACGAGAAGATCGCCCAGATCCTCGCGATCCGCGACTACGAGATCGCCCCGTACCTGATCCTGGCCACCAAGGGCGGCCTGGTGAAGAAGACGGCGCTCAAGGACTACGACTCTCCCCGGTCGGGTGGCGTCATCGCGATCAACCTCCGGGAGAGCGACAACGGCGCCGAAGGCATCGCCGACGAGCTGATCGGCGCCGAGCTGGTTTCCTCCGAGGACGACCTGCTGCTCATCAGCAAGAAGGCGCAGTCGATCCGCTTCACGGCGACCGACGACGCGCTGCGCCCGATGGGCCGCGCCACTTCGGGCGTGAAGGGCATGAGTTTCCGCGGAGGGGACGAACTGCTCTCCATGAGCGTGGTCCGGCCCGGTACGTTCGTCTTCACCGCGACCGACGGCGGCTACGCCAAGCGGACGCCGGTCGAGGAGTACCGCGTCCAGGGCCGTGGCGGCCTGGGCATCAAGGCGGCGAAGATCGTGGAGGACCGCGGGTCGCTCGTCGGGGCGCTCGTGGTAGACGAATCGGACGAAATCCTCGCCATCACCCTCGGCGGTGGTGTGATTCGTACGCGCGTCAACGAAGTACGGGAGACCGGCCGTGACACCATGGGCGTCCAGCTGATCAACCTGGGCAAGCGGGATGCCGTCGTCGGTATCGCCCGCAACGCGGAGGCCGGTCAGGAAGCTGACGAGGTCGACGACAGCGAGAACGAGATCGGGACCGACGCGGCTGTCGAAGGACAGGCCGCGGAGGCTGCCGGGGGCACGGAGCCCTCGGCTGGGGAGCACGAGGAGTAAGCGTGAGTGGAGCCACGGGCGCCGGACCGGCCGAGACTGGAGCGAACGGTGCCCGTGGCGCCGCCGCGGACTCCCAGGGGGGAACCGTGACGGACACCCGAGGATCGCAGCCGCCGCAGCCGAACCAGCCGCCGGCCGGTCCGCAGCAGCCCTACCACCCGCCGCAGGCGTACTCGGCGCCTTCGGGCCCCGGGGCGCCGCGCGGCGGCGGGGACCCGGGGGCGCAGCGCAAGCCGCGCACGGGGGCCCGTACGGCGCCCAGGACGCGCAAGGCGCGGCTCAGGGTGGCCAAGGCCGACCCCTGGTCGGTGATGAAGGTCAGCTTCCTGCTGTCGATCGCGCTGGGCGTCTGCACGATCGTCGCGTCGGTGGTGCTGTGGATGGTCATGGACGCCATGGGCATCTTCTCCAGCGTCGGCGGCACGATCAGCGAGGCCACCGGCTCGAACGAGAGCAACGGCTTCGACCTCCAGACCTTCCTGTCGCTGCCGCGCGTCCTGATCTTCACGTCGGTGATCTCGGTCATCGACGTGGTGCTCATGACGGCGCTGGCGACCCTGGGCGCGTTCATCTACAACCTGTCGGCGGGCTTCGTCGGCGGTGTGGAGCTGACCCTCGCCGAGGACGAGTAGACCCCTGCGGGGTGGGTCGGCAGACGGGCTGGTGACCTGCGCAGACGGGTCACCGGAACCGATTTTGGAGTCACCGGGTCTGTGCGCTAACCTTCAGAAGTCAGCGCGCAGCGCGGATGGGGCTATAGCTCAGTTGGTTAGAGCGCATCCCTGATAAGGATGAGGCCACAGGTTCAAATCCTGTTAGCCCCACAGTGTCGAAGACCCCCAGGCCCTTGGCCTGGGGGTCTTTGTCGTAGGGCCAGTTGGGTTCCACCTGCTGGTCGAAAGGCCGCCGAACGGATATCGGTCGGTGTGTATTGTTGGGCGCCAGAAGTCTCCTACGTCAACGAAAGACGAGGTCGCGCGGTGAAGAAGCTGCTCCTGGTCGCACTGGCCGCCATCGGCGGGCTCCTCGTGTACCGCCAGATCCAGGCGGACCGCGCCGAGCAGGACCTGTGGACGGAGGCAACTGACTCCGTGCCTTCTGGTTCCGGTGTGTGAGACCCAAGGTTGATCCCAAAGCCCCGACTGCCGCTGCGGTCGGGGCTTTGTGCTGCTCTGTGACGAAAAATTGCGACATGCAAAGATTTGGCTTGCGCTGGCAAATTCGGGGTGGATGTACGTGATGGAGCAGGTGCTGGGGCAGGTACGCCGGGGGCGGACAGGCGTGCGTCTGGCAGGCCGCGGGCCGGCAGGCCGGCGCGGGGTGCGGACGGGTGCGGGCGCGGTGGTGGCGGCCCTGGGGCTGCTCGCCGCCCTGCCGGGGGCCGCCGGAGCGGCGGGGACCCCGCAGCCGGTGCCCTCCTACCGGGGCGCGGACGGGGCGAAGGCCGTCGAGGGCAAGCCGTCGACGGCGGGCTCCCCGCTGCTGGAGCCCGGGTCGCTCTACAAGGACTCGATCGCCCCGGGCGAGCGCTACTACCGGCTCTACCTAGACGACCGCTCGACCATGTACGTCTCCGGGGTGCTCCAGCCGCCCGTGGGCGCCAAGGTCGCCTACGGCGACGGGGTCGAGGTGGAGGTCGTGAACACCGAGAACCACTACTGCCCGGGAAACCCGGGCCGGGGGAGCTTCGGCTACGACGCGGTGCCCGTCAGCGCCGTGGGCTTCCGGATGCTGCGCGAGGACTCGGGCTGCCAACAGCCCGGCACCTACTACGTCAAGGTCACCCGCACGGCGTCCAAGGGCGCCGACCAGGCCGCCTGGCCGCTGGAGCTGCGCGTCCAGCGCGAGCCCGGGCTCGGCGGCGGCAGCGCGCCCACCACGGCGCCCAGCGTCTGGCCGTCGGCGTCCCCGACCCTGCCGGGGACCGATCCGGCGCCGCGGACCGGCGGGAGCGGCTTCAACGACGCGCGGGCCCTGGGCAGCGGGGTGTGGAGCGACGAGCTGCGGCCCGGCCAGACGCGCTACTACCGGGTGCCGCTCGACTGGGGGCAGCAACTGGGCCTGGGGGCCGAGCTGTCCGCCGGCAAGATGACGAAGGAGTACGGCTCGGCCTCGTCCGGGCTGAGCGTCTCGCTGTACTCCCCGTACCGGGGCCTGGTCGACAACGAGGACGCCACCTACGACGGCAAGCAGGCGAGCGTCACCCTGCCGCGGACCGCGCCGGTGGCGTACGAGAACCGCTTCTCCTCGGACCGGAAGGTGGAGCCGGTCCGGGTGGCCGGCTGGTACTACGTCAGCGTGACCATGGCCAAGAAGGTCGGGGAGTTCACCGAGGACGCCGCGCCCGTGCCGCTGACCCTGCGCCTGGAGGTCATCGGCGCGGCGGGCAAGGCCCCCGCCTACGCCGAGGGCCTCGCCGCCGGGGGCTTCGGGGTCGGGACCGAGGACCGCGCCGCCGCCAAGGAGGGCACCACGGCCCTGGAGGCCGCCGACGCCGCCGAGAACCGTTCGGTGATGCGCGTGGTCGCGGGCGCCGGCTTCGGCACGGGGACGCTGCTGCTGCTCGTGCTCGGTGGCTGGATCCTGCTGTCCCGGCGCCGGCCGAGCTGAGGGCCCGACCCGGACCCGGACCCAGACCCGGACCCGGAACTAGATCTGGGTCAGGGCCCAGATCCCGACGGCGAAGCAGAGCAGGGCCGCGAGGACGAACCCGGCGGTGGCCTTCGGGCTCGGCGGCGCGAGGGAGCCCGCGCGGGCCGGCGCGGGCGGCTGCCCGTACGGGGAGGGGTACGGGGCGGTCGGGCGGGGCCGTACGGGATCCCGTACTCCTGCGGCACCTGCTGTGGAGCGCGCTGGCGTCCGGACTGCCGCTCCAGCTGCACACGGGCGGGGACTCGGGGGAGCCGAGGCGGCTGACGGAGTTCCTGCGGGCGGCGGCGGGACCCGGTACGCGGGTGGTCATGCTGGGCGGATACCCGTACCACCGGCAGGCCGCGCGACTGGCGGCACTCTTTCCGCACGTCCACGCCGATCTGGGCGCCGCCCTCGGGCCCTCGGGGGCGCGGGCGACCGAAGTGCTCGCCGAGTCCCTGGAGATCGCCCCGTTCGGAAAGCTGATGTTCGGCGGCGGCGGACGGCAGCTGCCCGAACTGCACGCGGTCGGAGCCCTGGCCTTCCGGGAGGCGCTGGGCCGGGTCCTGGGCGGCTGGGTCGCCGAGGGCTCCTGGTCCTGGCGGGACGCGGAGCGGGTGGCGGCGATGGTCGCGGCGGGCAACGCACGCCGCGTCTACCGGCTCGACGAGCGGGGCTGACGCCCGCACGGCAAGCCCCGCGCGGCAAGCCCCGCACGGGAGCGGACGGCTCAGGCGTTGGTGAGCTGGGCGTCGCCCTGGGCCGGGATGCCGGCCTGCGCCGACGGCCGCTCGCGCAGGCTCAGCGCGACCCGGAGCACCGCGATCCACACCAGGCAGGAGCCGAGCATGTGGGCGGCGACCAGGGCCTCGGGAACCTTGGTGAAGTACTGGACGTAGCCGATGGCGCCCTGCGCGAGCAGCACGATCAGCAGGTCGCGGGCGCGGGCCCGGGTGTCGACGGGGGAGTCGGCCACGCGCAGCAGCAGCCACATCGCGACGGCGAGCGCACACACCAGCCAGGCGGAGACCGCGTGCACGTGGGCGGTCGTCGCCCAGTCGAACGGCATCCGCTTGATCTCGCTGCTGTCGCCCGCGTGCGGGCCGGAGCCGGTGACCACGGTGCCCGCCGCGACCAGGACGACGGTGGCCGCGATCAGCGCCCGCGAGAGGGCCCGCACCGGAGCGGGCACGCGCGGACGGGCGGGGCCGTCACCCTCGCGGGTGCGCTGCCAGGTGATCGTCGTGACGGTGATCAGCGCGGTGGCGAGCATGAAGTGCCCGGCCACGCTGTAGGGGTTGAGCCCCGTCAGGACGGTGATGCCGCCGAGGACCGCGTTGCCCATCACGATGGCGAACTGGAGCCAGCCGAGCCGGGTCAGCGAGCACCGCCACGGCGTGGCGCAGCGGGCCGCGGTGATCGCCCAGCCGACGGCCGCGCAGAGCACGTACGTCAGCATGCGGTTGCCGAACTCGATGACCCCGTGGAAGCCCTGCTCCTGGGTCACGATCAGGCTGCCGTCGGTGCACTTGGGCCATGTGTCGCAGCCGAGACCGGATCCGGTCAGCCGTACCGCGCCGCCGGTGACGACGATGACGACGCTCATGAGCACCGCTGCGAACGCGGCCCGCTGGACGGTCCGGGGCGACGGAGTCCAGCGGCGGGCGAGATATGCGAGGGGGGTCAACACGGCCCTTATCGTACGCGGACACTTGTGCAAAGTTTCACGAGGGGGTGGCGGCAGGAGCGTCCGGGCCGATGACCAGCCGGAACCGGGCCCCGGCGGGGTCGCCTTCCGCATGCCACCAGACGCGGATCCGCCAATGCGCGCCGTCGCCCGGGTAGTCGGGAGACGCCGCGAAGCTCCGTACCAATTCGGACGCTACGTCCTCGGCTGTCCTGTTTCGCACTTCCGCACCGCTGCGCCAGGGATGTGACTGTACGTTCCACAGTCCGTCGGAGCCGCGCACCTCGATCCGCCACACCGCGAGCCAGGGGGTCACCTCCAGCATCGTGCGGACCTGGTCGGCCTCCAGCCGCAGCCGGCCGGCGATCTCCTCCTCGGCCACGCCCTGGATCCGGGCGGCCACCACGGCCTGGGGCAGCAGCCGTTCGGGCAGCAGCCCGCGGGCGCGCAGGCCCGCCAGGGAACCGAAGGCGAGGAAGCGCAGGCGCAGTTCGAGCTGGCGGCCGATGTGGTCCAGGGCCTCCTCGGCCTCCTGCGACTCCTCGGAGCCCGGAGCGGCGAGCAGCAGCCGCCGGAAGGCGCCCTCCGCGTCGACCGCCCATCCCACGGACTCCTCGGCCAGGCCCAGCTCCGCGAGCCGGTCGCCGAGGAAGACCTTCGCCTGGGCGAGGCCCCGCTGGTTGACCGGATCCTCCTGGTCCAGGGCCGCCCAGACCTCCACGGCTCCGCGCGTCAGGTCCCGGGCGCGCTCGCCCGCCGCCCGCTCCATGGCGCTGGGACCGCTCTCGGCGCCGGGGCCGAGGGGGTGCCTGGGCAGCCGGTCCCCGTCGCTGAGCGGCCAGGACAGCCAGACCCCCTGGTTGATCAGGCCCCGGGCGTACCAGCGCGCGTACTCGGGGGCGTGTCCGGCGGCCTGCTGCGAGAACCGCAGCCCCTCCTCGATGGCGGCCAGTGCCCCGGCCCGGTCGCCCGCGCCGAAGCGGCGGGCCGCGAGGTCGCTCAGCCGCAGGCCCAGCCGGGCCGTGCACTCGGCGTCGCCGCGGGCCGGCTCGCGCAGCGCGCCGATCAGCTCGGCCAGCAGGGCGTCGGCCTCCGCGGGCTCCGCGTGCGCCGCCCCCGACCGGATCCGCGCCCACTGTTCGTCCAGCCGCAGAACGGCCTCCCGCTGCGCCATGCCGCCCCCCGGCGTCTGTGGTGCGCTGTCGTGTGGACGCGCCCATCCTCCTGCCGGGGGAACGCTCAGGGGAAGGGATTCACTCCCAGCGGAAGAGGCGTCCGGCGGCGCCCAGACCGAGTACGGCCCAGACCGCGAGGACGGCCGCGTCGCCCCAGGGCAGCGCGGCCCCGTGCTGGAGCACCTCGCGCAGTCCGTCGGAGAGCGCCGAGATCGGCAGCAGCCCGAGCACGGTCTGCGCCCCGGCCGGGAACTTCTCCAGGGGCACGATGACCCCGCCGCCGACCAGCAGCAGCAGGAAGACCAGATTGGCGGCGGCCAGCGTCGCCTCGGCTCGGAGCGTGCCCGCCATCAGCAGGCCGAGCCCGGAGAACGCGGCGGTGCCGAGCAGGATCAGCGCGGCCACCGAGAACGGGTCGCCGTGCGGGGACCAGCCCAGCGCGAAGGCGATCGCCGTCAGCAGCGCGATCTGGAGCACCTCGGTGACCAGCACCGACAGGGTCTTGGCCGCCATCAGCGCCCAGCGCGGCAGCGGCGAGGCCCCGAGCCGCTTGAGGACCCCGTACCGGCGGTCGAAGCCGGTGGCGATGGCCTGGCCGGTGAAGGCGGTGGACATCACGGCCAGCGCCAGGATGCCGGGGGCGAGGTAGTCCACGGACTTCTCGGCGCCCCCCTCCCGAAGGGGCAGGTCGACGATGTCGACCGCGGAGAACAGCACCAGCAGCAGCGCGGGGATGATCACGGTCAGCAGCAGCTGCTCGCCGTTGCGCAGGAGCATCCGCGTCTCCAGCGCGGTCTGCGCGAGGATCATGCGGGACACGGGCGCGGCCCCCGGACGGGGGGTGAACGTACCGGCGCTCATGCGCGCAGCTCCTTACCGGTCAGTTCGAGGAAGACGTCTTCGAGGGTGTGCCGCTCCACCGCGAGGCTGTCCGGCATCACGCCGTGCTGCGCGCACCAGGAGGCGACGGTGGCCAGCAGCTGCGGGTCGACGTCGCCGACGACCCGGTAGACGCCGGGGACGAGCTCCGCGGCCTGGGTGCCGTCGGGCAGGGCCTTGAGCAGCGAGGCGAGGTCGAGGGCGGGGCGGCCGGTGAAGCGCAGGGTGTTCTCGGCGCCGCCGCGGCACAGCTGGTCGGGGGTGCCGTGCGCGATGACCTTGCCGGCGTCGACGATGGCGACCTCGTCCGCGAGCTGTTCGGCCTCGTCCATGTGGTGGGTGGTGAGGACGACGCAGACCCCGTCGGCGCGCAGCTCCCGTACGAGCTCCCAGGTCGCGCGGCGGGCCTGCGGGTCGAGGCCGGCGGTCGGCTCGTCCAGGAAGACCAGCTCGGGGCGGCCCACGACGGCCATGGCGAGGGCCAGGCGCTGCTGCTGGCCGCCGGAGAGCCGGCGGTAGGGGGTGCGGCCGCAGCCGCCCAGGCCGAGCCGCTCCACCAGGGTGGCGACGTCGAGCGGGTCGGCGTAGAGCTTGGCCATGTGGCGCAGCATCTCCACGGCGCGGGCGCCGGAGTAGACCCCGCCGGACTGGAGCATCACGCCGATGCGGGAGCGCAGGGCGTCACCCTGGGTGACGGGGTCGAGGCCGAGGACGCGGACGGATCCGGCGTCGGGGCGGCGGTATCCCTCGCAGGTTTCCACAGTGGTCGTCTTGCCCGCGCCGTTGGGACCGAGGACTGCGGTGACCGAGGCCCTCCGGACGGTGAGGTCCAGGCCGTCCACCGCTGCTTTGGGGCCGTACCGCTTCACCAGTCCGCGGATTTCCACGGCGGGGTCGTTGCTCATGGGGCCTGAGTCTACGGAGCCGCGGGAAGTCCCCGGGGCGGGGCCGTAGGTCCCGCCCCGGAGGGGTCGTGGACCTGCGCTTTCATGACCTTTTCGGAGTCCCCGGGCAGGGTCCGCGGCCCTAACGTCGAATGGTGAACAGCATCGCTCAGAACGTCGAAGCCACCTCGGGGCAGGCCGAGCACAAGGCCCATGACCTCGGTCATCCGCCCCGCTACTTCGTGTCGGCGATGCTCGCGGGCGCCTACATCGGGATCGGCGAGGTGCTGCTCCTCGTGGCGATCTCCCCGTTCGTGGCCAAGGGCTCGGCGGCCGTGAAGCTGCTGGAGGGCGCGGTCTTCCCGATCGCGCTGACGATCGTGATGTTCGCCGGCGCCCAGCTCTTCACCAGCAACGTGATGGTCATGCTGGTCGGCGCCCTGTCCGGGCGGACCGGCGCCAAGGACCTGGCGCTGTCCTGGGCGCTCTCGCTCTGCGGCAACCTGGCCGGGGCCTTCGCCTTCGGGGCCATGGTGCACGCCTCCGGGGTGACCTCCTCGCCCTCCGCGCGGGCCATGCTCACCGAGATGGTGCACGCGAAGATGGAGCTCGGCGGGGGCCAGCTGTTCTGGCGCGCGGTGCTCTGCAACATGCTCGTCTGCCTGGCCATCTGGATGTTCACCCGTGCGCGCGGCGACGCGGCCAAGATTTTCGTGCTGTGGCTGCCCGTGGCCGTGTTCGTGGCCGTCGGATTTGAACACTGCGTGGCGAACATGGCCCTTTTCAGCCTCGCGATCCTGGATGGCTCAGCGGGCTTCGGTGATCTTTTCCGGAATCTGATGTTCACCGTTCCGGGGAACATCGTGGGCGGAGGACTGCTGGTGGGAGCCGTTTACTGGTTCACCGGCGGGGCCGTGCGCGAGGGTGGGGAGACCGCTTCCCTTTAAGCCGCCCTTTAGGGCGCCGTGCATAAATAAGGTAACCCTTAGTGATGGAGGCCACCAGAGGTGGTCTCCATCACGGCTTGTCGGGTCGCGACTAATTACGCAACAATGGCGTTGTGAAATACGGCGAACGGATGAGCGAGGCCCCCCAGGGCGAACTCGCGACCGGCGAGCGGTCAACCCGCAACCGGGTCGCGCGGTCGATCCTGGACCACGGTCCTTCCACCGTCGCCGACCTCGCACTGCGTCTCGGCCTCACCCAGGCCGCCGTTCGCCGCCACCTCGACACGCTCGTCGCCGACGACGTGGTCGCACCCCGAGAGCAGCGCGTGTACGGCGCTCGCACCCGGGGCCGGCCCGCCAAGGTCTTCGCGCTGACCGACTGCGGACGGGACGCCTTCGACCAGTCCTACGACACGCTCGCCGCGGACGCCATGCGCTGGATCGCGCAGGCCGCCGGCGGCGGTGTGCAGGGAGAAGCGGCGGTCGCCGCCTTCGCGAAGGCGAGACTGGCGGCGCAGGCGGAGACTTACCGGGAGGCCGTGGAGGCGGCCGCCCCCGAAAGCCGGGCCGAGGCCCTTGCCAAGGCGTTGACCGGAGACGGGTACGCTGCTACGGCGAAGAGCGCTCCCGGTCCGCACAGCGGTGAACAGCTCTGCCAGCACCACTGCCCGGTCGCACACGTTGCCGAGCAGTTCCCGCAGCTCTGCGAGGCGGAGACCGAGATCTTCTCCCGCCTGCTCGGGACGCACGTGCAGCGTCTCGCCACGATCGCCCACGGCGACGGGGTGTGCACGACGTTCATTCCGCGCAGCGGAAGCGGCGTCGGTGCCGCAGGCGCCGCACAGACCGACACATCAGTATCTGCAAGAACGGCCGGGAGGAACCCCGCATGACCACGGAGATTGCTCACCCTGAGCTCGATGGCCTGGGCACCTACGAATACGGCTGGGCCGACTCCGACGCGGCCGGTGCCACGGCCAAGCGGGGTCTGTCCGAAGAGGTCGTCCGCGACATCTCGGCGAAGAAGTCCGAGCCGGAGTGGATGCTGAACCTCCGCCTCAAGGGCCTCAAGCTGTTCGGCAAGAAGCCCATGCCCAACTGGGGTTCCGACCTCAGCGGCATCGACTTCGACAACATCAAGTACTTCGTGCGTTCCACCGAGAAGCAGGCCGCTTCTTGGGAGGACCTGCCGGAGGACATCAAGAACACGTACGACAGGCTCGGCATCCCGGAGGCAGAGAAGCAGCGCCTCGTCGCCGGTGTCGCGGCCCAGTACGAGTCCGAGGTCGTCTACCACCAGATCCGTGAGGACCTGGAGGAGCAGGGCGTCATCTTCCTCGACACGGACACCGCGCTGAAGACGCACCCGGAGCTCTTCCAGGAGTACTTCGGCACGGTCATCCCGGTCGGCGACAACAAGTTCGCCTCGCTGAACACCGCCGTGTGGTCGGGCGGCTCGTTCATCTACGTCCCCAAGGGCGTCAAGGTCGACATCCCGCTCCAGGCCTACTTCCGTATCAACACGGAGAACATGGGCCAGTTCGAGCGGACGCTGATCATCGTCGACGAGGACGCCTACGTCCACTACGTCGAGGGCTGCACCGCCCCGATCTACTCCTCGGACTCGCTGCACAGCGCCGTGGTCGAGATCATCGTGAAGAAGGGCGGCCGCTGCCGCTACACGACGATCCAGAACTGGTCGAACAACGTCTACAACCTGGTCACCAAGCGCGCCGTGGCGTACGAGGGCGCGACCATGGAGTGGATCGACGGCAACATCGGTTCCAAGGTCACCATGAAGTACCCGGCCGTCTACCTGATGGGCGAGCACGCCAAGGGCGAGACCCTCTCCATCGCCTTCGCGGGCGAGGGCCAGCACCAGGACGCCGGCTCCAAGATGGTCCACATGGCGCCGAACACCTCCTCCAACATCGTCTCCAAGTCGGTGGCGCGAGGCGGCGGCCGCACCTCGTACCGCGGCCTGGTCGAGATCGGCGAAGGCGCCCACGGCTCCAAGTCCAACGTGCTGTGCGACGCGCTCCTGGTCGACACCATCTCCCGCTCGGACACCTACCCCTACGTGGACGTCCGCGAGGACGACGTGTCCATGGGCCACGAGGCGACCGTCTCCAAGGTCTCCGACGACCAGCTCTTCTACCTGATGAGCCGCGGTCTGACGGAGTTCGAGGCCATGGCGATGATCGTGCGCGGCTTCGTCGAGCCGATCGCCCGCGAGCTGCCGATGGAGTACGCGCTGGAGCTGAACCGGCTGATCGAGCTGCAGATGGAGGGCTCGGTCGGATAGTCCCGGCCCGCCCGACGTCCCGCAGCAGATTCTTTAAGGAAGAGAGCAACACGACAGCCATGGCTGAGGCTCAGAACATTCCGGCGGGTTCGACCACCGCCGGCGCGATCGCGGTGGCCGCCGAGTCCACCGTCGCCACCCGGATGAGTGCCCCCCCGTCCTTCGACGTGGCGGACTTCCCCGTGCCCAACGGCCGCGAGGAGGAGTGGCGCTTCACGCCGCTCGCCCGGCTCAAGGGCCTGCACGACGGCACCGCGGTCGCCAACGGCACGATGAAGGCCCAGATCGACGCGCCCGAGGGCGTCACGGTCGAGTCGGTGGAGCGCGGCGACGCGCGCATCGGCAAGGCGGGCACCCCGGTGGACCGGATCGCCGCCCAGGCGTTCTCGTCCTTCGCCAAGGCCACGGTCGTCACCGTGCCCAAGGAGACCGTGCTGACCGAGCCCGTGCGCGTCTCGCTGCACGGCGAGGGCGGCACGACCTTCGGCCACACCGTCTTCGACGTCCAGGCCTTCGCCGAGGCTGTCATCGTCATCGACCACACCGGTGACGGCGTGCGCGCCGCCAACGTCGACTTCCTCGTCGGCGACGGCGCCAAGCTCACCGTGGTGTCCGTGCAGGACTGGGACGACACCGCCGTCCACGTCTCCCAGCACAACGCCCTGATCGGCCGCGACGCGACCTTCAAGTCGATCATCGTCACCTTCGGCGGCGACCTCGTACGCCTCCACCCGCGCGTGAACTACGCGGGCCCCGGCGGCGAGGCCGAGCTCTTCGGCCTGTACTTCACGGACGCCGGCCAGCACCAGGAGCACCGCCTCCTGGTCGACCACAAGGCCCCGCACTGCAAGTCGCACGTGGTCTACAAGGGCGCGCTGCAGGGCCAGGACGCCCACGCCGTCTGGATCGGTGACGTGCTCATCGAGAAGACCGCCGAGGGCACCGACACCTACGAGATGAACCGCAACCTCGTCCTCACGGACGGCGCGCGGGTCGACTCGGTGCCGAACCTGGAGATCGAGACCGGCGAGATCGTCGGCGCCGGCCACGCCTCGGCGACCGGCCGCTTCGACGATGAGCAGCTCTTCTACCTCCAGTCCCGCGGCATCCCGGCCGACACGGCCCGCCGGCTGGTCGTCCGCGGCTTCTTCGGCGAGCTCGTCCAGCAGATCGGTGTCCCCGACATCGAGGAGCGCCTGCTCGCGAAGATCGAAACCGAGCTGCAGGCGTCCGTCTGATGGCCTACGTCAAGGCCTGCGCGCTGAGCGAGCTGGAGGAGAACACCCCCAAGCGGGTGGAACTCGACGGCACGCCGGTGTCCCTCGTCTCCACCGGGGGGGAGGTGTTCGCGATCAACGACATCTGCTCGCACGCGAACGTCTCGCTCTCGGAGGGCGAGGTGGAAGACTGCATGATCGAGTGCTGGCTGCACGGGTCGTCCTTCGACCTGCGCACCGGCAAGCCGTCCGGTCTGCCCGCGACGCGCCCCGTCCCCGTATACCCCGTAAAGATCGAAGGGGGCAGCGTCCTCGTTGACGTACGCGCCTCCCTCACCCAGGAGTCCTGAGGTATCCATGGCAACGCTTGAAATCCACGACCTGCACGTCTCCGTCGAGGCCGAGAACGGCGCCCGCGAGATCCTCAAGGGCGTCGAGCTCACCATCAAGCAGGGTGAGACGCACGCCATCATGGGTCCGAACGGCTCCGGCAAGTCCACCCTCGCCTACGCCCTCGCCGGTCACCCGAAGTACACCATCACCAGCGGCACCGTGACCCTCGACGGCGAAGACGTCCTGGAGATGTCCGTCGACGAGCGCGCCCGCGCCGGCATGTTCCTCGCGATGCAGTACCCGGTCGAGATCCCCGGCGTCTCGGTCTCCAACTTCCTGCGCACCTCGGCCACCGCCATCCGCGGCGAGGCGCCGAAGCTGCGTACCTGGGTGAAGGAGGTCAAGTCCGCGATGGAGCAGCTCCAGATGGACCCGGCCTTCGCCGAGCGCAACGTCAACGAGGGCTTCTCCGGCGGTGAGAAGAAGCGCCACGAGATCCTGCAGCTGGAGCTCCTGAAGCCGAAGATCGCGATCCTCGACGAGACCGACTCCGGCCTCGACGTCGACGCCCTGCGCCAGGTCTCCGAGGGCGTCAACCGCGTCCGCGACACCGGCGACACCGGCACCCTGCTGATCACGCACTACACGCGGATCCTCCGCTACATCAAGCCCGACTTCGTCCACGTCTTCTCCGAGGGCCGCATCGTCGAGTCCGGCGGCGCCGAGCTCGCCGACAAGCTGGAGGCCGAGGGCTACGAGTCCTACAGCACGAAGGGTGGCGCGACCGCGTGACACAGCTGCCTGGCCTCCTCGACATCGAGGCGATCCGCAAGGACTTCCCCCTGCTGGATCGTGTGGTCCACGACGGGAAGAAGATCGTTTACCTGGACAACGCGGCGACCTCGCAGAAGCCGCGCCAGGTGCTCGACGCGCTGAACGAGTACTACGAGCAGCACAACGCCAACGTCCACCGTGGCGTGCACGTGCTGGCCGAGGAGGCCACGGCGCTGTACGAGGGTGCCCGCGACAAGGTCGCCGCCTTCATCAACGCACCGAGCCGCAACGAGGTGATCTTCACCAAGAACGCCTCGGAGTCGCTCAACCTGGTCGCGAACATGCTCGGCTGGGCGGACGAGCCCTACCGGGTCGACCGCGAGACCGAGATCGCCATCACGGAGATGGAGCACCACTCCAACATCGTCCCGTGGCAGCTGCTCGCGCAGCGCACCGGTGCGAAGCTGAAGTGGTTCGGCCTGACCGATGACGGCCGCCTGGACCTGTCCAACATCGAAGAGGTCATCACGGAGAAGACGAAGATCGTCTCCTTCACGCTGGTCTCCAACATCATGGGCACGGTCAACCCGACCGACGCGATCGTCCGGCGGGCGCAGGAGGTCGGCGCGCTGGTGCTGATCGACGCCTCGCAGGCCGCTCCGCACATGCCGCTCGACGTCCAGGCACTCGGCGCCGACTTCGTGGCCTTCACCGGCCACAAGATGTGCGGCCCGACCGGCATCGGCGTCCTGTGGGGCCGCCAGGAGCTGCTCGAGGACCTGCCGCCCTTCCTGGGCGGCGGCGAGATGATCGAAACCGTCTCGATGCACTCCTCGACGTACGCCCCGGCGCCGCACAAGTTCGAGGCCGGCACGCCCCCGATCGCCCAGGCCATCGGCCTCGGCGCGGCCGTGGACTACCTGACCGCGATCGGCATGGACAAGATCGCCGCGCACGAGCACGCGATCACCGAGTACGCGATCAAGCGTCTCTCGGAGGTCCCGGACCTGCGGATCATCGGCCCCACCACGGCCGAGGACCGCGGCGCCGCGATCTCCTTCGTGCTCGGCGACATCCACCCGCACGACGTCGGCCAGGTACTGGACGAGCAGGGCATCGCGGTCCGCGTGGGACACCACTGCGCCCGCCCGGTCTGCCTCCGGTACGGAATTCCGGCGACGACGCGAGCGTCTTTCTACCTGTACTCCTCTCCGGCCGAGGTCGACGCGCTGATCGACGGGCTGGAGCACGTACGGAACTTCTTCGGATAAGACGAAGCGACGAAGGCGACGAGGGCGCAGTGAAGCTGGAATCGATGTACCAGGAACTGATCCTGGACCACTACAAGCACCCGCGCGGGCGTGGCCTGCGCGACGGCGACGCCGAGGTGCACCACGTCAACCCGACGTGCGGTGACGAGATCACCCTGCGCGTGAAGTACGACGGCGAGACCCTCACGGACATCTCGTACGAGGGCCAGGGCTGCTCCATCAGCCAGGCCGGCGCGTCGATACTGAACGAACTGCTCGTCGGCAAGGAGCTGGGCGAGGCGCGGAAGATCCAGGAAGTCTTCCTGGAACTGATGCAGTCCAAGGGCAAGATGGAGCCCGACGAGGCCATGGAGGAGGTGCTGGAGGACGCGGTCGCGTTCGCCGGCGTCTCCAAATATCCGGCCCGGGTGAAGTGTGCTCTGCTGAGCTGGATGGCGTGGAAGGACGCGACCGCCCAGGCACTGGGCGACGCCGAGAGGAAGACGGCATGACCGAGAACGCGACGCCCGAGGCGTCGATCAAGCCGGCCACCGAGGAAGAGGTCCGCGAGGCCCTCTACGACGTGGTCGACCCCGAGCTGGGCATCGACGTCGTCAACCTGGGCCTGATCTACGGCATCCACGTCGACGACGCGAACATCGCCACCCTCGACATGACGCTCACGTCCGCGGCCTGCCCGCTGACGGACGTCATCGAGGACCAGGCGAAGTCGGCGACGGACGGCATCGTCAGCGAACTGCGCATCAACTGGGTCTGGATGCCCCCGTGGGGCCCGGACAAGATCACCGACGACGGCCGCGAGCAGCTGCGCGCCCTCGGCTTCAACGTCTGATCACCAGCTGATCACCAGCTGATCCGAGCTGACCCCGGCGATCTTCGGATGATCCGAGATGGACCGCGGTCAGCGGGCGAGTGAACACAGGACCCCCGGCACGGGTGTGCCGGGGGTCCTCTGTTTTCCCCTCCGACGGGCGGCGTGCACCGGGAGTTGGCCACGGTGGCCGAATCTTCTCGACGGCCGTCACAACGCGACGGCGCACTCGAGAGGACCTTCTGTGACCGTTCGCCTTTCACCGGCACGCCGCCTGGGTGCCGTGGGAGCCGCCGGGGCCGCCGCCCTGCTCGTCGCCGGGCTGACCGCGCCCGCGTACGCCGCCCAGGACGCCGCCGCCGATCCGACCATCGCGCTCTCCGCCGGCCACCTGTCCGGGGCCGTCGGCGCCTTCGCGGACCCCGGCGTGACCCTGGACATCGCGCAGGACGGGACGTCCGCCGCCTTCCTCAGGGTCACCGTCGTCTCCTCCAGCAACCCGGCCGTCGCCCGGCCCGGCGACGTGCGGATCGAGCGGACGCGCACCGGCCGTGAGCTGACCGTCCACCCGCGCGGCCAGGGCTACACGGACCTGACGCTCAAGGTGACCGGCCGCGGCGGGAAGACGGCCACGGCCACCCTCTCCTACGCCGCCTCGGCGCGCGTGGGCTCCGGGGCCTTCGCCACCCGCTACCTCACCGGCTCCTCCGACGCCTCGGCCGCCGTGGACGTGGGCGGCGGCTACGCGCTGGTGGCCGACGACGAGAGCAACGTGCTGCGCCTGTACGACCGTGCCCGCTCGGGCGCCCCGGTGAAGAGCTGGGACCTCGGCGCCGCGCTCGGCGCCAAGAAGGAAGCCGACATCGAGGCGGCCGCCCGGGTCGGCGACACTGTGTACTGGACGGGCTCGCTCGGCAACAACAAGGACGGCAAGTACAAGGCCGAGCGCAACACCGTCTTCACGACCAGGCTCGTGGGGACGGGCGCCGCCACCGAGATCGTCTTCGGCTCGGCGTACAAGGCCCTGCGCGAGGACCTGATCGCCTGGGACACGGCGAACGGAAACCGCTACGGCTTCGCGGCCGGCACGGCGGCGGGCCGGATCCCCAAGAGCATCGACGGCTTCAACGTGGAGGGCCTGGAGTTCGCGCCCGGCTCCACCAGCACCGCCTACTTGGGCTTCCGGGCCCCGCTGGCTCCCGCGGTGCCCGGCGGCAAGGCGCTCGTCGTGCCCGTCACCAACATCGACAAGGTGCTCTCCGGTGCGGCCAAGCCGGTCTTCGGCGAGCCGATCGAGATGAACCTCGGCGGCCTGGCCGTCCGCGACATCCGCAAGAACGCGGCCGACCAGTACCTGATCCTGGCCGGCTCGTGGGCGGCGGACGACAACTCCGACCCCTACGCGCTCTACCAGTGGGACGGGATCGCGGGCCACGCCCCGGTCAAGCGGGCGGACCTGCCCACCACCGACCCGGGCGGCTGGGAAGCCATCGTGGCCGTTCCCGACCTGCGGGTGCCCGGCGCCCGCGTCCAGCTGATCACCGACAGCGGCTCCGCCGACCTCTACGGGGACGGCACGGAAGCCAAGGACCTCGCGCACCCGGAGTGGAAGAAGGCGCGCGCGGCCTGGTTCACGCTGAACTGAGCTCCTCGGAGCTCCTCGGAGCGTCGGGGAGTCCCTCGGAGGGCCTGGTGAGCTCGGTCGCCAGGCCCTCACGGATGTGTACAGGTGTCCGCAACGATCTGTACTGTTGTACGCATGCCCTATGTACTGCTTGCCGCGGCCATCGCCGCCGAGGTCGCCGGGACCACCGCCATGAAGTTCAGCGACGGCTTCACCAAGCTGTGGCCCTCGCTGATCACCCTCGTCGGGTACGTCGTGGCCTTCACGCTGCTCGCGCAGACGCTGAAGTCGATGTCGGTCGGCACGGCGTACGCGATCTGGGCCGGCGTCGGCACGGCGGCGATCGCCGCGATCGGCATGATCTTCATGGGGGAGGCCGCGACCGCCGCGAAGATAGGCGGCATCGTGCTGGTGATCGCCGGGGTCGTCCTGCTGAACCTCGGAGGGGCGGCGCACTGATGGCCCGCCGGTACGACCCCGGGCGCAGGCAGCGCATCATCGACGCGGCGATCCGGGTGGTGGGCGCGAAGGGCATCGCGGGACTGAGCCACCGCAGCGCGGCCGCGGAGGCGGACGTCCCGCTCGGTTCCACGACGTACCACTTCGCGACCCTGGACGACCTCCTCGTGGCGGCGCTGCGGCAGGCGAACGAGGCGTTCACGCCGACACTGCCCCCCGGGGTGGACCTCGCGCAGGCGCTGGCCGGGCTGCTGGGGGAGCTGCTCTCGGCCGACCGGGCGCGGGCGGAGCTGGAGTACGAGCTCTACCTGGCCGCCCTGCGCCGCCCGGCCCTGCGCTCCGTGGCGGCCGAGTGGTGCGAGTCGATGGCCGCGGCGCTGTCCCTGTCGGGCCGGGTGGACCCGACGACGGCGCGCGCGGTGGTGGCGGTGATGGACGGGATCAGCCTGCAGGTCCTGCTGACGGGCGCGGAATACGACGAGCCGTACGCGCGCGAGGTCCTGGGCCGCGTCCTGCGCCCCTGACGGGCGGGCCGTGCGGCCGGGCCGGGGCCGGCCGGGGCCTACGCTCCGCGGACCGCCGTGAGGGCGGATGCCACGCTCGCCTCGATGTCCCGGATCGGGTAGAGGGCCTCGCGGACCGTGCGGTCGCGGTCCACGACCAGCGTCAGCCGCTTCAGCCGGCTGATGCCGCCCGCCCGGAACGTCGGCAGCCGCAACACTGTTTCAGCTCGGCCTTGAAGTCGGCGCAGACCTCCCGCGTGCTCTCTTCGGTGCGGGTCGGCGTGGCGTCGGTGAACGCATTCCGCCGGTACTCGGTGACGAAAACCAAGTGAACGTGCAGGTTGTGGACAACATGGCGTCCGGTGCGTTCATCGCGATGAGGGTTCCAGCGAGGTGACATAAACCACTGCTAGGTTCCTGATCATGAGTCAAGACACCCTGGTCAAGCGGTAGTTCGGGCACCGCGCCCGGCTCGCGCTATCGCGCGCCGAGGTGTTGAAGAGTGATAGCCAGGCGCACGCGGCCCGCACCATGTGGAACCTGCTGCACGCCTGGTGGCAGATGATGCCGAAGGAAAAACGGACCCTGGCGAACGCGGACGCCGCGATCCGCCAGGCCCGCGAGGACATCGACTTCCTCGCCGTCCTCCCCGCGCAGGCCGCGCAAGCGGTGCTTAAGACGTACTTTCAGGCGTGGAAGAACTGCTGGGACGGCTGCGCCGACGCCCCGAACTTCAAGGGCCGGTTCCGCACGGTGATGTCCGTGGACATCCCACAGGGCCGCGACCTGAACATCACCCGAGTGCATCGCCGCTGGGGCATGGCCAACCTGCCGAAGATCGGCCGGGTGCGTTTCCGGTGGACCAAAGACCTGCCGGTGGGCAAGCGTGCCAACGCGGAGAACCGGATCACCGGGGCGCGGCTGGTCAAGGACGCGCTCGGCTGGCACATCGCCTTCCGCGTCCAAGCCCTGGAGGTCGAGCCTGAGCCTCACCGGGGGCCGGAGGTCGGCATCGACGTGGGCGTCACCGTGCCCATGGCTCTCTCTGACGGTGAGACGTACGAGCACGGCGAGTGGCTGACCGATCGAGAGAAGGCCACGCTCCTGCGCCTGGAGCAGCGCGCCTCGCAGCGTAAGTAGCACCGCAAGCCCGGCGAGCACGCCAGCCGCCGGCTGCACCGCACCTACGACCAGATCGCAGGACTCCGCGCGAAAGCCAAGCGCCGGGCACTCGACTGGCAGCACCTGACGACCACCACCATCGCCCGCACCTACGGCACCGTCGTGGTCGAAGCACTCGCCATTGCGAACATGGTCAAGTCCGCCAAGGGAACCATCGAAGAGCCGGGAAGGAACGTCGCCCAGAAATCCGGGCTGAACCGCTCGATAAGCGGAGAGGCGTGGGGCCGGACGGTCGCCATGCTGACGTACAAGACCGCTCGGCACGGCGGCACCCTGCGCAAGGTCCCCGCCCCCGGTACCTCCCAACGCTGCTCGGCATGCGGCTTCACCACGCCGGGCAGTCGGGAGTCCCAGGCCGTGTTCGTGTGCAAGAACCCGGACTGCGGGTGGTCGGGCACCGCCGACCACAACGCGGCCCGCAACGTCTTGCACCTGTACCGGATGGGCCTCGCGCTCATCCCGGCTGCCGGGAGGGCAGTCGTCAGGCGCGCGAAGCGCGTCAAGCCCGCTGCCGCGAGGTAAGCAGGAATCTCCCGGCTCCAGCCGGGAGAGCACTTCAACGCCAGCAGTACTCGACCTTCCCGGTCTTCCTCGCCGACCACGGCCTCGACACCGGCGTCTACGGGCTGGTCATCGCCCTCAACGGGGCCGTCATCCTCGTCCTGGAACTCCCCGCCGCCGTTGCCCTGCGCTCCCGCCCGCCGCTGCGCGTCGTCGGCGCAGGCCTGCTGCTCGTCGGAGCCGGATACGGCGCGCTGCTGCTCGGGAGCGGGATCAGGGCGGCCGTGCTGATGATGGTGCTGCTGAGCCTCGGCGAGATCCTTTACAAGACCACCGCCACCGCCTACGTCGCCGACCAGGCCCCGGCACACGCCATCGGGCGGTTCCAGAGCCTGTACGCGGGGGTCTCGGTCAGCGGAGTCGCACTCGGCGCACCGCTCGGCGGAGCGCTGTACGCGGCGGCGCCCGGACTGCTGTGGCCGGTCTGCGCGGTGCTGGCGGCGGGCGCGGGCGCGGCCGTGCTGTGGATGTCGGCGCGGCCGGCCCGGGACGCGTCGCGACACGACGGGCGACGCGACCCGCGCCCGGCACATGAGACCGGTTCGCGACCGCGGGCCGTCGCCGGTTAGGTTTCGGGCATGACTGCTACGCGTACCACCGGCGCCGTCGCCGCCGGACTTGCCACCATCACCGCCGACGGCACCGTCCTCGACACCTGGTTCCCCGCTCCCCAGCTCGTCGCCGAGCCCGGCCCGGCCGGCACCGAGCGCCTCACCGCCGAGCAGGCCGTGGAGCTGCTGGGCGCCACCGCGCCCAAGGCGATCCGCCAGGACGCCGTCCGCGGCGTCGAGGTCGTAGCCGTCCGCACCGTGATCGCCTCCCTGGAGGACAAGCCGCTGGACGCGCACGACGCGTACCTGCGCCTGCACCTGCTCAGCCACCGCCTGGTCAAGCCGCACGGCCAGAACCTGGACGGCGTCTTCGGCCTCCTGGCCAACGTCGCCTGGACCTCGCTCGGCCCGGTCGCCATCGACCAGGTGGAGACCGTACGGCTGAACGCGCGCGCCGAGGGCCTGCACCTCCAGGTCACCTCGATCGACAAGTTCCCCCGGATGACGGACTACGTCGCCCCCAAGGGCGTGCGCATCGCCGACGCGGACCGGGTCCGCCTGGGCGCGCACCTCGCCGAGGGCACCACCGTGATGCACGAGGGCTTCGTCAACTTCAACGCCGGCACGCTGGGCACCTCCATGGTCGAGGGCCGCATCTCGGCGGGCGTCGTCGTCGGCGACGGCTCCGACATCGGCGGCGGCGCGTCCACGATGGGCACCCTGTCGGGCGGCGGCAAGCAGATCATCTCGATCGGCGAGCGCACCCTGATCGGCGCCGAGGCGGGCGTGGGCATCGCGCTGGGCGACGAGTGCGTCGTCGAGGCCGGCCTGTACGTGACCGCGGGCACCCGCGTCACCCTCCCGGACGGCCAGATCGTCAAGGCCTTGGAGCTCTCGGGCGCCAACAACATCCTGTTCCGCCGCAACTCGGTCTCCGGCGCCGTCGAGGCCCGCCCGTACAAGGCTGCCTGGGGCGGCCTGAACGAGGTCCTCCACAGCCACAACTGACGCTCACCGAACCGGCCGCGCGAGCGCCCTCCCGCCCCGAGCGGGGGAGGGCGTTCGCGGGCGGGACCGTGGGGTCAGTGCAGGGGGATCGTGCGGACCAGGCCGGCGAAGGCCTGCTGCTCCGCCTCGGTGAGCTCCACCGATTCCAGCGGGTGGGAGGCCGAGCCGCGCTGGGCCGGGATCACCGAGAGGCCCTCGAAGGCGCCCGGCTCCGGGTGGTGGAAGCGGCTGTCCCACAGCATGTGGCCGAGGCCGATGAACCAGATGAGGGCGGCCACGAGCAGGACGGCGATGCCGATTTCCTGGGCCAGGGAAACGGAGGGGAACACGCGGTCCTCCCAAGAGTGCGGTACAAGATCGGGCGTGGGGACACTCAACACCAGAACCGCCCGAATGGGTAGGGATGTGCTGAGCGTCACGCAAGGGCCCAAGGTCCCTATGTGG
Organism: Streptomyces sp. ICC4; assembly: GCF_003287915.1. NCBI lineage: Bacteria > Bacillati > Actinomycetota > Actinomycetes > Kitasatosporales > Streptomycetaceae > Streptomyces > Streptomyces sp. ICC4. The sequence continues at coordinate 4,190,198 of NZ_CP030286.1, forward strand.
CCCGGCGGGATCCGAAGGAGACGGCCCGGTCCAGCGGGAGCTTGAAGCCCTCGTGGCTGCGGGTGAAGCCCAGTCGCTCGTAGAAGCGGTGCGCGGCGCCCCGCCGCTTGTCGCTGGTCAGCTGCATCAGGCCGCAGCCGCGCTCGCGGGCCCGCTCCGCCGCCAGCTCCATCAGGCGGGCGCCGAGTCCGCCGCCCCGCCGGTCCGCCCGGATCCGTACCGCCTCGACGAGCGCCCGCTCCCGCCCGCCCTGGCCCAGGCCCGGGATGTACGTCAGCTGCAGGCAGCCCAGGACGGCCCCGTCCTCCACCAGCACCAGCATCTCGTTGCGGGCGTCGGCCCCGATCGACGCGAAGGCCCGCTCGTGGGCCGCGGTGACCTCGACCGCCTCGGGGGCCACGGCCCCCGGCGGGTCGTCCTGCGTCAGCAGGGCGAGTACGGCGGGCAGGTCCTGGCGTGTCGCGGTACGGAAGATCATGCCCGGATCATGCCAAAGGGGCCGGGCGGCGGTGCGGCCCGGCCCCCTCGGCACCGCCGCTACGGGCGGAAGCGGACGATCTGCGGGTCGTGGTCGCTGTTCTGGTTCGCGAACTCCGCGTTGATGTGCACGCTGTCGTAGCTGAACTGCTTGATGCCCGGGCTCGTCAGGATCTGGTCGAGGACCTGCGCGTTGCCCTGGTAGACGTACGAGTAGCGCTCCGCCTTCGGCAGCGACTTGATCGCCGCGTACAGCGCCCCGCCGTCCTCCAGCGCCTTCGTCGTGCCCGAGAACTCGAAGTCGTTGATGTCGCCGACCACGAGGACCGCGGCCTTCTTGTCCACGGCCAGGATGCTCTTCACGAAGCCGTTCACGGCCTGCGCCTGCAGCAGCCGCTTGGCCTCGGAGGAGCGCACCGGAGGCTGGTGCGAGGAGGTCAGGCCCTCGTCGCCGCCCTTGGAGCCGAAGTGGTTGGCGATCACGAAGACGGTCTTGCCGCGGAAGACGAACTCGCCGGCCAGTGGCTTGCGGCTGTCGGTCCACGCCGCGTTCGCCGGGTCGATCCGGCCGGGGGAGTGGGTCAGGGCGGGCTTGCCCTTCTCCTTCACCACGCCGGTCGCCGTCACGGCGTCGCCCGGGGCGCGCTCGGTGAAGGAGACCCGCGCCGGGTTGAAGAGGAACACCTGGCGGATGTTGCCGCCGGGCTCGCCGCCGTCCTTCTTGTCCTCCGGGTTGATGGTCCGCCACTGGTACGCGGGGCCGCCCGCGGCCGCGATCGCCGCGGTGAACTTCGTCAGGGTCTGCTCGGCCGACACGGTGCCGTCGTTCTTGGCGCCGTTGTCGTCCTGGATCTCCTCCAGGGCCAGGACGTCGGGGGAGGCGAGGTTCTCGACGACGGCCTTCGCCAGGTTGTCGAACTTCTCCTGCGGGTCGCCCGGGTCGAGGTTCTCGACGTTGTACGTCGCCACCGCGAGCTCGTTCGAGGCCTGCGCCTTGGTCTTCTCGGGGGCGAGGGTGCCCGCCGTCACGGTGCCCAGGGTCCGGGCCACCAGGGTGTAGCCGCCGAACTGGTTGAAGTCCAGCGGGCCTTCGGTGGTGCCCACGAGCTTGTCGCCGACGTTGGCCACCGGGAACGGCTGCTGCGCGAGCGGCGCGAGCTGCTGGATCTGCAGGCGGCCGGTGTTCTGGGACTCGTACGAACCGTAGACCGTGCCGCCGCGCTTGGCGTTGTTCTCCCAGCCCTTGACCGTGACCCACAGCTCCGCGTACGGGTCGGTGGCGCCGACCACGCGGGAGGTGCCGATCTTGACGCTCATGCCCTCGAGGGACTCGTAGTAGTCCAGGGCGTAGCGCGCGGGCTCCAGGGTCAGGGCGTTGATGCTGCCGGCGGCGGCCGGGTCGCCGGCCGGGGCGTAGGCGCACGGCACGGAGTACTCGTTGACGGCGGTGGCCGCGGGCAGCGCGTTGCCGGAGGAGACCACGGTCACGACCGGCTTGGAGATCTGGGTGACCGACTGGTTCCCGGAGGTCACCCCGCCGGGTATGTACTCGCCGACCGTGCCGGAGACCTTGACGGCGTCGCCGACGGCGACGGTCGGGACCGAGCTGGTGAAGACGAACACGCCTTCGCTGGTGGCGTCGTTGTCGTCGGCGTCCGGGTCCTGGATCCAGAAGCCGCGCGAGCCGTAGGTGCGTACGCCCGTGACGATGCCCTCGACGTCGGTGACCTGCTTGCCGACGAGCGGGGAGGTCCGGGTGGTGCCCTGGATGTCGTGGATGCGTGTCGGATCGGCGGACGCGGCGCCTTCGGCCGCGTCGGCGGTGCCCGCGAGGAGGCCGGTGGCCAGCGCGGTGGCGACGAGGGCCGCGACGGCGGCGGAACGGGGATGCGAGGAGCGCATGGGCAGGAACTCCGGTGTGTGGAGGAGAGGGCAGATATCTACGCGCGTCAATTTCCTTCGTGGCCAGCAAAGTTGTCAAGCCCTACAGGGGATACGGAATCTGACTGTGGGATGAACCAAAGGCGATCGCAGGCCGGACGCACCCCAAGTACGTCTACGCTGGTGCGCCGTGGGACCGGCCCCGCCCGGGCGGCCGACCCCACCCGAACGACCCGAACCACCCCGTGCCCGCGAGGAGAACCGCCCCATGTCCGCAGACTCGCACCCCACGCTGCCGCCGGTACGGCTGCCCTCCGACGCGGAGCTGGCCCGCGAAGCCCTCGCCGCCCCGCTGTTCGCCCGCGCGGTCCGCCTCGCCCGCTGGGCCGGCCCGGACACCCGCGTCGACATCGGCGGCGAGCTCGTCGCCGCGCAACTCCCCGAGGCCGTCGCCCTGCTCGGCCTCGACGCCGCCGACGAGGACTCCGCCGGCCACGCGGGCCAGGCCTGGCGCGTGGCCGTCGACACCGGACTCGTCGACGTCACCGAGCCGGAGGAGGACGCGGCCGGGCCCGGGGAGGAGTCGGGCCCCGACACGGAGTTCGGCCCCGACACGGAGTTCGGTACGGCCGAGCCCGGCGAGGACCTGGCGCTGCTGACCTCGGGCACCCCCGGCGACGTGCTCGACCTGTGGCTCGCCGCCCTGGACACCGTGCTCGCCGACGCCGCCGTGCCCGCCCTGGACGACCTCGTGGACGCCCTCGACGCGGGCGGCGAGATCGACTTCGAGCAGCTCGACTGGAACCCGCGCCGCGAGGCCGACTTCCTCGACGGGGTCCTCGCCAACCTCTACCTGCTCGCCGTCGCCGAGGGCGGCACGGCCGACGGCCCGGTCCCGCTGCCCGTCCTCGCCGCCTCGATGGTGGTGCCCGATGACATGGGCGATCCGACCGATGCCGTACTGGAACAGGTCTCGGACGCGATGATGCGCCTCGACGACCAGTTCCGGCAGCTGGAGCCGATCGGGCTGGTCGTGTTCCGCCCCGTCGACGAGGAGCTGATGGCGGAGGCCGACGACGAGGAGTTCCTCGCGGGCGCGGGCGGGGTGGCCGACGATGAGGACGTCGCCCGGTACGGCATGGTCCGCCTGACCCCGCTCGGCCTGTACGGGATCCGGGCGCGCATGCTGGAGGCCGGCGTGGAGGCCCCGGCCGTCGGAGACCTGGCCGACAAGGGCGCCGAGGTGCTGCTCGACGCGGTCTCCCACTACTCCGAGGGCGCCGCCCAGGCCGAGATCGAGCACTGGCTCGCCGACCGCCCGGTGGCCGCGGCCGTCGCCGAACTGCTCGCCGCGGCCCGTGGCGCCGACCCGGGTGCCCCGCTGCGCCGACTGCGCTGCCAGCAGGCCCTCGCGCAGGTCGGAGGCGGAGTCGGAGCCGGAGCCGGCAGTGGCGGCAGCGGCGACGGCGATGCGGCCGAGGCCGAGCAGGCCGTCCGCGCGGTGCTGGACGACCCGGAGCTCGGCGGGCTCGCCCGCGTCTGGCTGGCCGAGCGCGGGGTGGTCGGCGTACCGGCTCCGGACGGGGCGATGGTGTTCTGGCTGACCGTCGACACGATCGCCGCGCAGCTCGCGGCGGACGGGGAGGACGAGGCGCGGGAACTGCCGCTGCTGATCGAGTCGCTGACCGCCCACCACACCGGCTTCTTCGACCAGGCGTGGCGCGTGGAGCACCCGGCGACGGCGTACGTCCTGGAGGCGATGGGCCGGCTGCACCCCGACAAGAAGGCGGCGAAGGAGGCCCGGAAGGCCGCGTTCAAGGCGCGGTCGCGGGGAGTGTGAGGCGGCGGTAACCGGCCGTTCCCGAAAGGGAGTCGGCCATCGGGGGGACCGGCAAGGGGTCGATTCGTTTTCCCGGGTAGTTCAGTCGGCGTTCACGTGCGGGCGGGAGCGTGTCCGCCGACGACCGCACGACAGGCGCAGCACCTCCCCACCCCTGGAGACCCGATGCCGCTCAGCCGTAGAGACTTCACCGCCCGCACCGTCCTCGCCGGCGCGGGAGTCGCCCTCACGGGGACGGTCGGCGCACTCGCCACCGCCCCCGGGGCCCTCGCCGCCGACGACGAGACGCTGCGCGGCGGGCACGGCCACCCGCACGGCCCCGGCTACGGCCCGCTCGTCCCCGACCCGGCCGGAATCCTGGCCCTCCCGGCCGGATTCAAGTACCGCGTGATCACCCACAGCGGTGTCACGAAGCTCGACTCCGGCGAGATCACCCCGTCCAACCACGACGGAACGGCCGCCTTCGAAGGCCACCGGGGAGTCACCCTCCTCGTCAACAACCACGAGCTGAAGGGCCCGCGCTCGGGCTGGACGCACCCCGTCCCGCTCACCGAGGGCCTCGTCTACGACCCGGCGGCGTCCGGCGGCTGCACGGTCGTCGAGGTCCGGCGCGGTGGCGAGGTCGCCGAATGGGTCGGCGTCGCCGGTACGTCGACCAACTGCGCGGGCGGCTCGACCCCCTGGGACACCTGGCTGACCTGCGAGGAGAACGAGGACCTGGCCGGCAAGAACGGCATGACCAAGGACCACGGCTACGTCTTCGAGGTGGACCCGCACGACCGCCGCGCCAACCGCGACCCCAAGCCCGTCAAGGCCTTCGGCCGGTACGCGCACGAGGCCGTCGTCATCGATCCCAAGCGCGGCCACGCCTACCTGACCGAGGACGCCTCCGGCCCCAACGGGCTGCTCTACCGCTGGGCCCCGCCGAGCGGCTTCCACCACGGGCGCGGCAAGCTCCGTACGCTCGCCGCCGACGCCGGCGTGCTGGCCGCCGCCAAGTGCTTCGACAGCACGGGAGTGTTCGTCGACGACCTCTCGCGGGCGACGAAGATCGGGACCACCTACGGGGTGGACTGGGTGCCGGTCGTGGACCGGGACGCCCGCACCGTGCCGGTGCGCAAGCAGTTCGGGGCGGCGGCCGTGACCCGCGGCCGCAAGCTGGAGGGCATGTGGTGGGCTGACGGCGGCGCGTACTTCGTCTCCTCCTACGCCCGCGAGGAGAGCCCGGGCAAGGCCCACGACGGCCAGGTGTGGTTCTACGACCCCAAGCGGCGCACGGTCCGGCTGACGGTCCTGATCGGGGTGAACGCCGACCCGTCGGTGGACGGCGGGTACGACGGCCCCGACAACATCACGGTCTCCCCGTACGGCGGCCTGATCATCGCCGAGGACGGCTCGGGGCTCCAGCACCTGTTCGGCGCGACCGAGTCGGGGCGCACGTACCCGCTGGCGCGCAACGAGATGAACATGGGGACCGCCGAGGCGCCGGAGTACTCGGAGTTCACGGGCGTCTGCTTCTCCCCGGACGGTCGGACGCTGTTCGCCAACATCCAGGACCCGGGCATCATGCTGGCCGTCACCGGGCCGTGGCGGCGCGGGCACTGAGCGGCGACGGGCAGGAATGAGAAGAGCCGCCGGGCCCTCGGGCTCCGGCGGCTCTTGTCATGTCATCGGTTCGTCTGTTCGTCTGCCTGTCGGGTCGGCTGGATCAATGAGCTTCGGCGCGGCTGGCCGTGGCCCACTCCTCGAGGAGGAATTCATACGCCTCGGAGGGCCACTCGCCGTCCACCCGGCTCTCGACGAGCTGCCGAATCGCCTCGTTCGCCTCGGCGGCGGACGGGCGCGCGGGACCCGCGGGCTGGAGTGTCTGGTGCATACGTCCAAGGCTACGGGCGCGCACTGACAGCCACCTCCGCATTAAGGGTGGAACAGATCACCCGCGGGGGGCGTCCGTCGCTCCATGTGCCCGCTCACCTGCTCAGAGTGCCTGCGCGGCGGGCTTGACCATGCCGCGCACTGTGCGCGACTTCACAAACTCGCCCATGGCCGTCATCTCCCATTCGCCGGAAAACTGCTTGATCAGCTTGGCCATCATCACGCCCGTCTGCGGCTCCGCCTGGGTCAGGTCGAAGCGCACCAGCTCCTCGCCGGTCGCCGCGTCGATCAGGCGGCAATAGGCCTTGGCCACCTCGGTGAACTTCTGGCCGGAGAAGGAGTTGACCGTGAAGACCAGGCCCGTCGCTTCGGCGGGGAGGCGGCCGAGGTCCACGACGATCACCTCGTCGTCGCCCGCGCCGTCACCGGTGAGGTTGTCGCCGGAGTGCTTGACGGAGCCGCCCAGGATGGACAGCTTGCCGAAGTAGCAGCTGTCGATGTGGTTGCGCTGCGCGCCGTAGGCGATGACCGAGGCGTCGAGGTCGATGTCGCGGCCGCGGAACGCCGGCTCCCAGCCGAGGCCCATCTTGACCTGGGAGAGCAGCGGGCGGCCGCCCTTGACCAGGGAGACGGTCTGGTTCTTCTGGAGGCTGACCCGACCCTTGTCGAGGTTGATCTTCCCGGCGCCGGGGGCGGGGGCCGCGGCGACCGGCGCCGGTGCCACCGGTGCGGGTGCGACCGGTGCCGGCGCGCCCGTCGCACCGGCGCCGAGCCAGGGGGAGGCGGGCTTCGTGCTTGTCTGGTGGGGTGGGGGATGTGTATAGGAGACAGGGCAGGGGGTCCGGGGCCGATGGTCGTCCGGGGTCAGGCGCGGAGGAACCCGGCGATCCGTGCGCGCAGCGATGCCGGGTCCAGGCCGTGGGCGGCGGTGTGCTGCTCGATGGTGCCGTAGCGGCGCAGCTCGGCGCGGCCGACGCCGAGGCCGAGCACCCGGTGGGGGACCTCGCGGAGCGCTTCGCCGGCGGCCGCCGAGGAGGTCCCGGCGAGGTAGGGCTCGACCAGGACCACATCGGCCGTGGCGTGCCCGACGGCGGCGCGCAGGGCCTGGTCGTCCCAGGGCCGCACGGTCGGTGCGTACAGGACGGTCACGTCCGTGCCCTCCGTCGCGTCGAGGACGTTGTCGAGCAGCGGGCCGACGGCGACCACGACGCCCGCGCGTCCCTCCCGCACGGTCTCGAAGCCGAGCCCGGTGACGGGGCGGGCGTGCGCGTTCGACTGCGCGGAGAGCCGGACGTAGACCTTGTCGTCCCCGGCGGCGTAGGCGTGGCGCAGCAGCGCCTCGGCCTCGTCGGGGTGGCCCGGGACGTGGACGGTCCAGCCGTCCAGGGTGTCCAGCAGGGCCACGTCGCCCGGAGCCATGTGCGTGTAGCCGCCGGCCGGCCAGTCGTAGCTCGCGCTCGCGCTGACGAGGACCGCGCCCGTGCCCTGGTGCCCGAGGTCGAGCTTGATCTGCTCGAAGGGCCGCTCCACGAGGAAGCTGGCGAAGGTGTGCACGACGGGCCGCAGGCCCGTGAGCGCGAGCCCGCCGCCCACGCCGATGAGCAGCTGCTCGCGGATCCCGACGTTGACCACCCGGTCCGGGTGGCGGTCCTGGGCGGGTCGGAAGCCGTCCATGGTGATCTCGGCGAGGACGAGGGCCAGTCGGGGGTCCTCGTCGAGTGCGTGTGATGTGACCGAGATGAACCGGTCGCGCATGGTGTCCATGTCTCCCCCTGCTGGTGTGGGTTCTTCAGTGCTTCTTCTCGACCCGGGCGACGACGGCGTGCGGCCGGCCGGGGTGGGGTGCGGTGAAGGCGGCGTACAGGGCCGCGTGGTCCCGGCCGTCCACGGTGACCGCGGACCAGCCGGCGGCCTCGAAGCGGGAGGCGATGCCGCCCCGCCAGCCGTGGGTGGCGGAGTCGTTGTCGATCACGATCGTGTGCAGCCGGTCGAGCCCGGCGGAGCCGGCGTACGCGAGGGCCTCGTGATTGCTGCCCTCGTCGAGCTCGGCGTCGCCGATCAGCACCCACACCGCCGGCTCGGCCAGCCCCTGCGCCCGCAGCCCGAGCGCGCTGCCGACGCCGAGCGGCAGTCCGTGGCCCAGCGAGCCGCTGCCGATCTCCACGCCGGGGATCAGGGTGCGGTCCGGGTGGTGCCCGAGGGGGGAGTCGTACGCGCCGAACCCGCGCAGCCAGTCGACGGGGATGAACCCCTTGGCGGCGAGGACGGCGTAGTAGGCCATCGGCCCGTGCCCCTTGGACAGCAGGAACCGGTCCCGCCCGGGATCCTCGGCGCTGCCGGGCCCGACGCGCAGCACCCGGTCGTAGAGCACCCACAGCGCGTCGAGCGTGGAGGTGGCGGCGGGACCGTGCTTCTCGGCCCCGGTCATGAGCGCCATGAGCGGTCCGAGGTCTTCGTGGCGGAACCGGATGTCCGCGGCTGCCTGAGTCATGGATCGATCTTCCAACCCCAAGCGGACTTGAGATCAAGCGCCTGAGAGACGAAAAAGGTGCGCGCGAGCACCTCCCTAAGTGCGGTATTGTTCTCCTGCGCGTTCAACCCGGGAAAACCCCAGGTCAGCGGGCATCGGGACGTGGCGCAGCTTGGTAGCGCACTTGACTGGGGGTCAAGGGGTCGCAGGTTCAAATCCTGTCGTCCCGACCATGCTTTACGCAGGTCGGAGGCCGTTCTCTCACACATGAGAGGACGGCCTTTTCCATGCCCGGAATGTTGGTGGTCGCAGCGGACGGCTTCGTCCGCGGTCCGGATCCGTCACTCGGGCGACGGTGTTCGTCAGTGCCGCGGACCCGGACTACTCCTTCGGTCTGCAGGTGATCCGGGAGGCGTCCCCTGAGGTCAGGGTGGTGTGCACGGCCGCAACGCTGGAGAAGATCGAGGCGACTTGGGAGTCGAAGCTTCAGACGTGGGCTCATCTGGGGCCGGATCTGGCGTCCGAGGTGGTCATCCCGGAGCTGCTGGGTTCTGACCGCTTCGAGCTGGAGGGACACGTCTTCGAGGTCTGCGGCGGCCATTCCGACCTGGCCTGGCGCACCGAGTACGTGTGGCAGGCGGAGGATCGGGCGGTGCTGGGCGGGGCGGTGCTGTGGTCGGGGCTGCACGCGTGGACCGCCGACACGCCCACCACGGCCGTGCGGGCGGTGTGGGACCAGGTCCTGGACGAGGTCGAGGAACTCGATCCGCGCTTGGTGGTGGCTGGGCACGCTGCCGAGGGCGCTGCCACGGACGTCTCCGTGGTCTCCTCCGGCCGGCGCCGCCGACGCGGAGGCGTTGCAGGCCGCGATGCTGCGCCGCTATCCGGATCCGGGGCTCGGTGTCGCGCGGGAGCTGGGCAGCAAGGTCGCCACCGGCGAGATGGCCTGGGGCGAACGTGCCGATGGCCGCCGAGGAGCAGCAACCCGTCCTGGCGCCAGGTCCCGCGGGCGCGCCGTGGCGGTACGCGGCGATCGAGTTCGCGCTGACGGCGGTGTTGATGTTCGTCGTGGTGACGGTGGTGCGCTGGCTCCTTGACCCGGCCTCCCCGGCCCACATCGGCAGCCTGCATCTGGCGCTGGTCGTGATCGGGGCGCTGGTCGCGGTTGTCCTGCTCGGGCTGATTCTGAGCCCGCCGGACCGCAGATCCGGCGCTCACCTGAACCCGGCGGTCAGCCTTGCCCTGCGGTTGATGCGCGCCTTCCCCGGCCGCGCCGTCGCCCCGTACGCGGTGGCGCAACTGTGCGGCGCGCTGGCCGGCACGGCGTTGGCCCGCCTGGTGTGGGGCCGGGTACTGGACGCCGCCCCCTGAGCGGCGGACTCGCCTTGCCCGCCCCCGACCTCTCCGCCGTCGCGGTGTTCGCTCTGGAAGTCCACCCCGAATACGTGCGGCCGATGCCGTACGCGGTGGCTGCGGCGGTCGGCGTGATCATTGCGCTGCTGGGTCCGGTCAGTGGCGGGGCCGCGAACCCGGCCCGCCAGTTCGGGCCCGCCCTGGTCTCCGGGAACACCATTGCTTTGTGGGCGTAGACGTACTGCCTCAGCGGCAGGCCCGCACCCTGCTGACAGGGATCACTTTTCCTCGCAGGCCGGTCAGCGGGCGAGTACGTGGCCGTCGTGGGGGCGGTGGTCGCGGGAGCGGCGCAGGTCGGTGGTGACGTAGGTGCGTTGCAGCCAGCGGTCTGATCCGTCGTAGCGGGGGTGGAAGGCGGTGCGGCCGTGGACGGTGACGCGGTTGTCGATGATGACCAGGTCGCCCGGGTTCAGGCGCAGGGTGCGGGCGGTCGCTTCGCAGGCGCGGCCGAATTCGGTCAGCGCCGCGGCGGCCCGAGGGGTGAGCGGGGTGGTGACGAGTTGGGCCATCCGTATGTCGGGATCCTCGACCGCTCCCGACAGCACCGGTCGGGGCTCGACGTCGGGCGCACGCGCGCCGGCGTCGGGGCCGAAGGAAGGTGGTGGTGTGGTGATGAACTCCGGTGCGAAAAGGGCCTGGCGACCGGCTGGAGTGAGGAGCGGCAGCGCTTGGCGGATGCCGGCGACGCGCATGCCGGCGCGTCGGTCGTGGTCGGCGCGCAGGCACAGGAAGACCACGTAGTCGGGTGGGTGGGGGTGGAAGCCGTTCTCGGTGTGGAAGGACAGCGGCACCGATCCGGCGTTGCCGTGGAAGCTCTCCTGCCCGGGCACGGGCACGACGTCCTGTACGAGGGCGCCGGATTTCTCAGCCCGGTAGGCGAGAGGCTCGCCGAGCCCGCAGGCCACCATGGTGAGCACCGCGGCCGGGACGGTGGCCCGGCGCTGGACCGAGCCGGGTACGGACGGTGTCGCGGGCAGGGCCGCCTGATCGACGGGCAGGCCGCCGATCACCAAGGTGCCATGCGGGCCGGAGTGCCTTCGAAATCGGCGCACCCCACGGCGCAGCGGGTACGGAAGGTCCTCCCAGGCGTCCCTGGCCCGGGCCATCCACCCGGGGTCGTCGACCTGGTCGTGCTCGCCGGTGCACAGGGTGCGGGCCAGCCGCTCGCACGCGCCGGCATCGGCCGGGTCGAGCGCCCAGTCGGCGGCGACGGCAGAGCTTGGGGTGGTGCCGGGCGTCGTCTCGGGCATCAGGGTCTCCTGCCGGAGGTGTGGGCGGCGGACACGCGGACTCACGAGTGGCGCAGGCCGGCCACGGCGTCGGCGATGTAGTGGTCCCCGAACCGGATCAGGGAGGCGTACTGGGCCGCGCGGCGATGGCGCATGAGCCGTAGTTCGGCGACGGCGTTGTCGGGGCCTTCGGGCTTTTGAGCGATGGAACGACGCAGATGCACCATCGAGTACGCGAGGGTGACGTGCCGTTCACCGTCCACGATGTCGGCTTCCAGGAGCGCGCCCCGTGCCTCGGCCAGCTCCGGGGCGCGGGCCGCCAACTGTTCGTAGGAGTCGGGAACCGCGGACAGCAGGTCCTTCATCGCCGCCCGGAACAGCTTGTATCCGCGATGCTGGCGCCCGCTCAACGGGACGTCCACCGACGGGGGCGCCATGGTGTGGCGTATCGCCGCCATGTAGTAGTCGGCCGGGACCGTACTGGCGTGGGTCATGGCCGCCGGGAAGCCCCGCACGTACACCGTCGCATCTGCCAGCCGTGGCAGAGCGGCATCGCCGTCGCCGTGCCGTAGAAGGCGGGTCGCGTCGGCCACGGCGACCGCGGCGCAGATGTTGAACAGGACGTGGACCTGGTGCCCGATGAGCCACCGGGCACTCCACACGTTCTCCAACGCCCCCGCAGCAGGCTCGGGTACGGCCACCAGCGGTACGGAGTCAGGGCCGGCGTCCGGCGCTGCGCCGGTGAGGTCGAGCACCGCCTGCCGCATCCCGGCCGCCTCCAGGGCCAGGTCGGCGCCCGACAGCGGAGCCTCACACAGGTCTTCCAGACCGCGGTGGATGACCAGGGCACCGTGCAGGGCGGCCTGCTGGTCCGACAGCTCCCCCTCACGGACCCGGAAGAACGACTGACTGGTCGACTCCGCCGGCAGTCCCTCACCGGCCACGGCCGGGGCCAGCGCCGACAGCGCGGCCACCAACTCACCGGCAGCCGCCGCGGCCTGCCACAGGGCGAGGGTCCGCTCGACAGGTCTGGCATGGGTCGCCAACCCGGCCAGCACGCCCGCGGTCCGCTTCGCCGCGGCATCGACCCGTGGACCCAGCACCGGTACGGGCCGTCCGCCTTGAGGTTCACGGAAGACAGCGACAGCAGGATGATCGGCAATCGGCGATAAGCCCATGGTTGAAGTACTTCGCCAGGAACACTCCATCCGAAACCCTGATCCGCAAGGTGATTCCGGTGCGGCGGTGCGGCGGTGCGGCGGTGGGCGAAGTCGGACAGCGAGGTCGAGCCGCTCCCTGATCCGCTGGGCCGGCCCCCCGTCTGAGGCGACGCGGTCCGCCAGGAGTCCGAGTGCGCGGGCCGCACGTGAACTCCGCGGTAGCGTCGGACCCGTGCGCTATCACCACGTCGATGTCTTCACCGGGCGTCCCTACGGGGGCAACAGCCTCGCGGTCTTCCCCGACGCCGATGCGCTGAGCGGCTCGCAGATGCAGGCCATCACCCGGGAGCTGCGGCACTTCGAGTCCGTCTTCCTCATCCGGGACGGAGCAACGGAGCGCACCCGGCGGGCGCGCGTCTTCGACCTCGCCGAGGAGCTGGACTTCGCCGGCCACCCCCTCATCGGCGCCGCCGCCGTCCTGCACGCGCTGTACGGCACCGCGGACCGCGAGGCCTGGAGCCTGCGCCTGCCGGCCCGGACGGTGGAGGTCGCCACCGAACGCCTCGGACCGGGCCGGTACGCGAGCCTCCTCGACCAGGGCGCCGCCGTGTTCCTCGGCCGGCCCGACCCGCACGGCCTCGCCGCCCTGTTCGCCCTCGAACCGGCCGACTTGGACCCCGCCCTGCCCCCGGAGGTCGTCTCCACCGGCCTGCGCTACCTGGTGCTCCCCGTACGCGGTGACGCCCTGGCCCGGGCACGCGTCACCGCTCCGCTCGACGGGCCCCTGGCCCGCCTCGGGGCCCAGTTCGCCTACCTCCTCGACGCCGCCGCCCTGGAGGGGCGGCACTGGAACAACGACGGGATCCTCGAAGACACCGCCACCGGCAGCGGTGCGGGCTGCGCCGCCGCCTATCTGCGCCGCCACGGCCGCATCGGCGCCGGCGAGCGGACCCTCCTGCACCAGGGGCGCTTCACCGGCCGCCCCAGCGAGATGACCGTCAGCGCGGACGGCCACGGCCGGGACATCAGCTCGGTGCGCGTCGGCGGGGGCGTAGTCCTCGTCGCGGACGGGTGCCTCCACGAGCTTCCGCCGGTGTAGCCGGTGTAGCCGTGTAGGGGCGGGCGTTCGCCGGCCCCCGCCACTGACCGGTGAGGGGTGAGGGGTGCGTCAACCGCGTCAGTACTCCGCCGTCAGGGCGAGCTGTCTCTCGCGGTCCTGTCTCAGGAGTTGGGGGATCGCGCCGCTCGGCGCCACGCCCAGTTCCGAGAACAGCAGCTCGCGGTAACGGCGGTAGCGGCGGTGGGCGTCGGCCACCTCGCCGACGCACAGGCACGATTGGACGGCGATGCGCCGCGGGCCCTCCCGCAGGGGGTCGGCCTGGGTCGCGGCGTCGGCCAGTTCCAGCACCGCGGAGTGCTGCCTACGCTGGAGGAACTTCTCGGCGAGGTGCTCCAGCGTCTGGACGCGCTGCAGCTTCCACTTCTCCTGGAACGGCACGAGCCAGTCGTCGTCCCAGTCGGTCAGCAGCGGGTGGCGCAGCACGCTCCACGCGTGCGGCAGCCGGTCGCCGCTCACCTGGGCCCCGCCCGCCCCGGAGGCCGTCGAGATCAGCGCGGCCGCCGTCCGGTAGTCCACTTCGACGTGGTCGGCGAGGGTGATCGTGGTGTGCGAGGCGCGGAGCAGGCCCCCGGCCGTGGCCTGGTTCAGGCGCCACAGGGTCTGGCGCAACCGGGCTCCCGCCCGTGCGGGCGGTGCATCGGGCCACAGCCGCGCGGCGAGGTCGCCGCGCCGCACCGGGCGGTCGCTGAGCACGAGGGCCGCGACGAGCCGCTGCTGGATGTCGCTGAGATCGGCGATCCGCTGATCGGTGCGGCAGACGAAGCCTGGCAGCAGCGAGATGTGCACGATGCCTAAGCCGGTGGGATTCATCGCACCTCTCGGGTCGTCCGACGGGCCGCCGGCCGCCGGGTGGGCGTTCCATTGATCCCGATTTCCACGTTCGCTTCACATGAGCTTCACAACGGCTGTGGTAAGAGCGTGAGGCACGGCATGGAGATCGTCAACACCCCTGCGCGGAGCGTTGTCGACGCCCCGATCCGTTGCCGGAACAGGCGTCGCCCGCGACGCGTATGTCCCCGCCATCGCTCCAGCACAACCCACATTCGTGGGGTTGTTTCACCGGTCGGCCGCGAGCAGTCTCGGTTGCGTCCCCGATCGATCGCGACAGCGAAAGGTGGAAGCATGACCTTCAACGCCCTGGAGTCCCTCCGTGCCGCCGGCGTCCTCGGCGGCACGATGGCGCCCGCTCTCGAGGAGTTCTACGCCAGCCTGACCCCCGAGGAGACCAAGGTCCTCATCTCGACCAAGAACCGCCTTGCGGCGATCCTGCCCGACGTGGTGGCGCACTCCCAGGACTGGACCGCGCCCGAGGCCACGAAGGAAGGCTTCGACGCGGCCATGCTCTGTGCGTGCGGCCTCTGGTCGGGGTCCGGCCAGGCCGAGAACTGACAGTCCACAGGCGGGGTCCGGCGGCAACTCGCGTCGGACCGCGCCTGTGTCCAGCCCAGAGAGGAGGCGGGATGCGCGGGAAACTGGTCCGGAACCTGTCGTTGTTCGAGGTGCCGAAGGACCTGACCTACTTTGTGCACGACGAGGACCACCTCGTGGTCAACCCGGAGGTGGCCGCCCGGTGCGTCCTGACCGGAGCCGAGTTCCGGATCCTCCGGACCCTGGCCGCCGCCCAGGCCGGCGGGGAGCAGGCGGTACTCGAGCAGAGCGTCGAGACGGAACGCGTCCTCGCCAAGCTCATCTTGAACTGGATCGTGTACTTCAACGGCAACAGGCCCCAGGTCAAACTCGGTGAACCGCCCCTGGGCACCGCGTACTACGCCATCACGGACGGCTGCAACCTGCGCTGCCCCTACTGCTACGCGTCGTCCGAGAAGTGCCTGCCCGGCGAGCTCGACACCGCCGAGTCCTTGGACCTGGTCTCGCAGATCGCCGCCTTCGGCGCCAAGACCCTCATTTTCACCGGCGGCGAGCCGATGCTCCGCAAGGACCTGTTCCAGATCGTCGAGCACGCCAAGAACAGCGGCCTGAAGGTCAACATCATCACCAACGCGACGATGATCCGGACCGAGGCGACGGCGAAGCGGTTCGCCGAGCTGTTCGACGCCGTCACGGTGAGCCTCGACGGAGGCACGGCCGCCACGCACGACCGGACCCGCGGCAAGGGCGCGTTCGACAAGACCCACCGGGCGATCCGGCTGCTCAACGCCGAGGGCGTGGCGCCGGCCATCAACCACATCGTCACCTCGGACAACGTCGACGAGCTGGAAGACTTCGCGTCGTTCCTCGACGGGATCGAGATCCACAGCGTCCGCCTGATGAACCACAACGACCTGGGCCGGGGCGTCGGCGACGACTACGACTTCGGATGGCAGGACCACCTGAGGGTGCAGCAGCTCGTCTGGACCTCGCCCGTGGCCGGCAAGTTCAAGCCGGACGGGCCGAGGCCGGTGTCCCCGTGCTCGGTCAAGGGCAACTGCGGGATGGGCGGGAACGAGATCTACGTCAACTCCCTCGGCGACGTCTACCCGTGCAAGCTCGTCACGGGCAAGGGGGAGTTCGCCGGCAACATCAGGAAGCAGCCGCTGTCCGAGATCTTCGCCAGTCCGGTGCTGCGCTCGATGCGCACGAGCACCGTGTACGGCGGGGAGTTCCACTCCGACTGCGAGAAGTGCTACATCAAGGCGAACTGCGGCGGCGGCTGCCGGGCCGCGCACATGTCGGAGTCCGGGGACCTGCGGCGCAACAGCCGCCACCTGTGCCGGATCCTGCGGCACGGCGTCACCACGCAGCTGTGGACGGAAACCGGGGTGACCCGCGCGGAACTCGCCCTGAAGGACCTCGAGATGACGGTTCCCCGCCTGGTCGCCACCGGTGAGGTCCACGAGGTCCACGAGCAGTGGAAGACCTACGTCCGCCCGCCCGCGCCCGTACCCGCGATCAAGGTCGGCGAACTGATTCCCATCATGCCGGTGAACAGGAGGCTGGGCGATGTCCCTGCACATCAGTGACGCGGTGATCTGGCAGGAGACCCCGGACGGGATCTCGCTCTACCACAGCGAGTCGGGCGACTTCCGCACCCTGAACTCGACCGCCGCCCAGATCTGGGCGCTCGTGGAGAGCGACGGCGACCGGGAGACGGTCATCAGGAACCTGTCGCTCCTGTTCGCGGGCCACAACGCCGTGATGACGGCCCGCATCCGCGCGGAAGTGGACGCGTTCATCAGCTCCATGGTCGAAGCCGATCTGCTCCAGGAGACGGACGCCGAGACGCGGAGCGAGCCGGCCGCGCGGTCATGACGAAGGCCGTCGTCCTCGGCGGCGGCTTCGCCGGCGTCCTGGTGGCCAAGGTGCTCTCCCGGCACGTCGACGAGGTCACCGTGGTCGAGGGCGGCCGGTACCCGGTGGGCCCGGCGCCCCGGCCGGGGCTGCCCCAGGCGTTCCACAGCCACGTGCTCGTGACCGCCGGGGCCGAAGCCCTGGAAACGCTGCTCCCGGGCACGCTGGACGTACTGCTCGCCCGGGGAGCGCACCGGCGGGGCCTCCCGGACGGCGCGCTGATCCTGAGCGCGGAGGGCTGGTTCAGCCGCCACGAGACCGGCGCCTTCATGGTCTCGTGCAGCCGCTGGCTCATGGACCACGTCATCCGGGAACGGGCCCTGGCGGACGGCACGGTGTCGGTGCGGGAGGGCACCCGGGTGCTGGGACTCGCCGCGGACGCGTCACGGGTGACCGGGGTCGTGGTCGCGGGCGAGGACGGCTCCGCGCGGACCGTGCGCGCCGACATCGTGGTGGACGCGACGGGCCGGCGGTCCAGGGCCGGACGCTGGCTGGCGGCGATCGGCCTGCCCGACGTCGAGGAAGAGGTCGTCGACCCGGGCCTCGCGTACTCCACCCGGATCTACCGGGCGCCGGCCGGCCTCGCCGCCGACATCCCGGCGATCATGGTGCACCCGGGCCCGGAGAACGGCCGGCCGGGGTACGGTGCGACGCTGTTCCCCATCGAGGACGGCCGGTGGATCTTCACCCTGACCGGCACGCGCGCCGCCACGCCACCGACCGACGAGCGGGGATTCACGGACTGCGCCCGTACGCTGCGTTCGCCGATCGCGGCGGAGCTGCTGGCCGCGGCCGAACCCCTGGGCACCGTACGGCCGTTCCGCGCCACCGCGAACCGCAGGAGGTACTTCGAACGGCTGCCGGTGCCCGAGGGCTTCCTGGTCGTCGGGGACGCGCTGACCGCGGTGAACCCCGTCTACTCACACGGGATGTCGGTCGCCCTGCTCGGCGCCGTGCGACTGGACCGGGAGCTGGAGCGGCGCGGCGCCGCGCCCTCGGTCCTCCCCGGGGTCCAGGCCGCCGTGGCCGAAGTGGCCGCCACTTCCTGGCGGATGGCGACGGAACAGGACCGGGCGCGGGCCGCCGCGAACGGGTCCGGGAACGGGTCCGGGAACGGATCGGCGGCCGTGTCCGACGCCGGACGGCGGATGCGGGCCAGGGTGTCCAAGGCCGTGCTCACCAGCCCGGCGCTGATGACACAGCTGTTCCGCTCCCAGACGCTGGTCTCCTCACCGGCCGCCGCCCGGGGGCCGGGGCCGTCCGCCGGCTCGCACCCGCCGCTCGACACCGACGAGGCGGTCGCACAGTTCCCCGTGCTCCGCGAGTGGTGGGTCTCGGAGCGCCGAAATCAGCCACCCACCCGGGAAGAGAACCGTGACGACTGAAGCCGTACCGCTGATCCCGCACTCCGTCCTGTTCGGCAACCCGTCGTACCTCGTGCCCGAGGTCTCCCCGGACGGGACCCGGCTGCTCTTCCTGGCGCCGGACGACGGGGTGCTGAACGTCTGGGTGGCGCCGGTGGACCGGCCGGACGAGGCGAAGGCCGTCACGCACGACCGGGGCCGCGGCATCCGGACGTACGGCCTGTGCCACGACGACCGCACCCTGTTCTACCTGCGCGACGAGAACGGCGACGAGAGCTGGCGGGTGCACCTCGTCGACCTGGTCTCCGGCGAGGAGCGCTGCGCCACACCCTTCGACGGTGTCCAGGCGCGGGTGCTCGCGCACAACCGGTGGCACCCGAACACCGTGCTGATCGGGCTGAACAAGGACCGGCCGGGACTGCACGACGTCTACAGCCTGGACCTGCTGACGGACCGGCTCACGAAGATCGCGGAGAACCCCGGATACCTGAGCTGGATCATCGACACCGACCTGCGGATCCGCGGCGGCACCGCGATGAAGCCCGACGGCGGCCTGTCCGTCTTCCTCGACCCGCCGGACGGGGAGGACGGGGAGGACGGACGCGGCGGCCCGGGCACCGCGCCGCCGTGGCTCGACGTGCCCTACGAGGATGCCTTGGGGACGCGGGTCATCGGCTTCGCGCGCGACGGCGCCACCTGCCACCTCCTGTCCTCCATCGGGGCCAACGCCGGCCGCCTGTTCGAGGTGGAGGTCGCGACCGGGCGGCGGACCCTGCTCGCGCAGGACCCGGTGTACGACGTCAAGCAGGTCGAGACGGACCCGGTCACCCGCCGGCCGCAAGCGGTGCTCTTCGCCAAGGACCGCGACGAATGGGTCTTCCTCGACGAGGAGTTCGGCAAGGACATCGGGCGGATCCGCGGCGAGCTCGCGCTCCGGGACGTCGACGGCGAGGTCTACATCGACCGCACCGACCGCTCCGGACGGCTGTGGACGGTCTCGGTGGTGACCGGGGCCGGCCCGGTCCTCTACTACGTGTACGACCGGGCGGACGGCGGGCTCCGGTACCTCTTCAGCCACCAGGAGGAGCTCGAACGGTACCGGCTGGCCAGGATGGAGCCCTTCGAGTTCACCGCGCGCGACGGGGTCACGGTGCACGGGTACGTGACCTGGCCGCCCGGCGCCGAACGCGGCGGCCTGCCCGCGGTGGTGAACGTGCACGGAGGTCCGTGGGCCCGCCACACCTTCGCCTTCGACGAGGAGGCGCAGCTGCTGGCCAACCGCGGCTACGCGTGCGTCCAGGTCAACTTCCGGGGCTCCACGGGCTACGGCAAGCACTTCCGCAACCTGGGAGCCAAGCAGTGGGGTGCCGCGATGCAGACCGATCTGCTCGACGCGCTCGCCTACTTCGTCGCCGACGGCAGAATCGACGCCTCACGGGTGGCGATCATGGGCTGCTCGTACGGGGGGTACGCCGCGCTGGTCGGCGCGGCGTTCACGCCCGAGGTGTTCACCTGCGCGATAGACCTCTGCGGTCCGTCGAACCTGCTGACGATGCTGGCGGCCGGAGCGCCCTACCGGACCCCGCTGCGGTCCTTCATGTCCGCCCAGGTCGGGGATCCGGAAACCGACCGGGACATGCTGTGGGAGCGGTCGCCGCTCTCGCGGGTCGACGACATCCGCATCCCGATCCTGGTGGTCCAGGGCGCGAACGACGTCCGCGTGCCCCGGGCCGAGGCCGAGCAGATCGTCGCGGCGCTGGCGGCCAAGGGGCTCGCGCACGAGTACCTGCTGTTCCCCGACGAGGGCCACGGGCTGGCCAGACCCGCCAACCGGCAGGCCTACTACGCCGCCGTCGAGCGGTTCCTGGCCGCGCACATGGGGTGACCGGACGCGACGCGCGGCGCCCCGCCCGTCACCGCCGGGTCAGTGCCGCCCGCAGCAGGTTCGGCAGGTGCAGGCGCGTCTGGGCCTCGTCGTGCGAGGCCCGGACGAGGCCGCGGCCCAGCAGCGTGCTCAGGTCGTCCACCACCTGGTTCAGCGGCCGGTCCAGGGCTTCGGCGGCCTCGGAGACCGTCAGCGCCCGGTCGAAGCGCACCAGGTCCTGAAGGATCGCGCGGGGAGCGGCGTCCAGGTCCTCGAAGCCGGAGCGGATCAGACCGCCGAGCGTCTCCGGAACGTCCCCGGGCCGCGTCGGCGCCGGCAGATCGAGGAGGTTCGGCGCGGGCGCGTCCGCGAGCTGCCTCAAGCTCAGCACGCCGAACCTCGCCGCCGCCGCCTCCAGTGCCACGGGCAGGCCGTCCAGCCTGCGGCACAGCAGCGCCACCGCCCCGGCGTCGTCCCGGCAGAGCGCGAACCCCGGCCGGACCTCGGAGAGCCTGTCCACGAGCAGCCGTACCGACGGCACGCAGATGAGGTCGTCCAGCGACCTCGTCGTGTCCCGGTCCGGCCCCGGCGTGGCCAGCGGCGGGATCACGGTCCCCTGCACCCCCGCCACGCACCACGGCGCGCGTGACGCGCTGACCACCCGGATCCCCGGACAGTACGCCAGCAGTTCCTCCACGCCGACGGGTCTGCGCGCGTCGGCGACCCCGTCGAGCACGAGCAGCACCTCCTGCCGGCCGATGAGCCGGCAGACCGCGGACACGTCCTCCGCACCCGATTCGACGAGCAGGCGCAGCGGCTTCAGCAAGGAGCCGAACGAGGTGCCGTGACCGTCGAGGGCCGAGGTGCCCGCCCCGATCCACAGCACCGGCCACCCGCGGCGCGAACTCAGCCGGGCCGCCACCTCCGCGAGCACCCGCGACTTGCCCACCCCCGGAAGCCCGGAGATCGAGATCATGCGGCGGTCATCCGATTCCAGGGCGCCCACCATCGCCCGCACCTCGACGTCGCGGCCGAGGAGGGCGTTGACGGACCGGGGCACGGCGAGGCACGGATCGGCTCCGGTCGGACCCTGCCGCCCGCTGCCCAGACCCGCGTTGACGAAGAGCTCCCGCACCGGTCCCTCGAGCCGCAGGGCGTCCGCGAGCAGGCGGACGGTCTGCATCCGCGCGTTCACCCGCCCCGACTCCAGGGCCCGTATCGTGCGCGGGCTGATCGTCGAGAGGTCGGCGAGCGTGCGCTGGGTCAGCCCGGCCTGCACGCGCTTGAAGCGGAGCAGCTCGGGGAACGACGACACCTCGGCCTCGGCAGTGTGGACCATGGGCAGGAGAGTAGGCGGGGCCCGTTCCGCAGGCGTCTCCGGACCGTCGCCGGCACGTCTGCGCGCCGTCTCCCTCGGCCGTCAGCCCGTCTTCGAACTGGGGTGCGCACCCCGGTCCAACAGGTTCAGCGAGATGCTCAGCAGCGAGAGGGCCACGGGATCGGACGCGTCCAGGACCGCGTGCTCCGACAGCCGCGCCACCAGATCGCCCAGGCGCGGCACCTCGCCCGCGCCCTGCTCGCTGCGCCGCAGCAGCGCGAGGCTCAGGGCGGCCTGGGTGGCGAGCAGCCCCAGCAGTTCGATGTCGTCGAGTTCGCGGGCGGGGGAGTCCGCGTCGCGCGTGTGGCGGTCCAGTACTTCGAGCACGCCGATGCACTCGCCGTCCGCGATGAGCGGGGCGGCCATGATGCTCGCGGGAACGTACCCGGTGGAGGCCGCGGCGTCGCGGGCGAACCGGTCGGTCCCGGCCACGTTGTCCGTGATCAGGGGCTGCCCGCTGGCCGCCACCCAGCCGGCGATGCCCGTGCCGGGCTCGAAGCGCCGGCCGACCAGGCCCTGTTCGCCCTCGCCCGCGACCGCCGCGAAGATCAGCTCACCGGTCTCGGGGCTCACCATGAACACCGAGGACGCGGCGGCTCCGTAGATGTACCGGGCCACCGAGACGACGGACTGCAGCAGTTGACGTTCGACGGCCATGAGATCGTGCGGCCAGGGCTTCATTCTCCGCCTCCTTGGACCGATATGTTCGCGGCGCAGTGATACAGGACGCTCTTGAGCTGGAACGGCGTGAGCCACGGGTGCTTGCTCAGGACGAGCGCCGCGATGCCGGCCATGTGCGGCGCCGCGAAGCTGTTGCCGGTGTTGCGGACGGTGCCGCCGCCCGGGCTCGCCACCGGCACGCGCACCCCCCGGGCACGGAACTCGACCGGCGGCGCGGCGTTGTAGTAGAAGCGCATGCTGTCCGGCTCCGCGTGGCTGGCCACCGAGATCACCGACGCGAAGTTCCAAGGGAAGCTCTCGATCGGCATGTTGTGCGCGGCCGCCACCACGGCCGTACGGCGGAAGTAGGCGCGGTCGCACAGTTCGCCCAGCCGGTCGCGGAATTCGACCCTGGTCGTCGACAGGCTCATGCTGACGACGTCGAACCCCTCCTCGATCGCGAAGGAGAGGCCGGCGATCAGCGCCGAGGCGCTGCCGGACCGCCCGTCGCCGAGCACCTTGAGCGAACTGAGCGAGACCCGCGGCGCGATCCCGCGGATGATCCCCGCGCACGCGGTCCCGTGCCCGGCGCTGTCGAGCGGCTCGCACTCCTCCACGCGCGGCACCCTGCCCTCGGCCGTCACCACGTGCCACGCCCGCTCGACCGGCCCGACCAGCGGATGGCCCGCCTCGACCCCGCTGTCGAGCACGCAGACGCGTACGCCGTCACCGGTCGCGCCCTCCCACGCCCAGCGGGAGTCGATCCCCTCGAACAGGGCCGTCGGCAGGGGCTCGCCCGGCCCGCCGTCGGCCGGCATGCTCCACGCCGGCATCCCCGAGGAGTGAGGCAGCCGCTCGCGCCGCCAGGGCGCGCCGCTCACATCCATGCCCGCACCGTCCCCAGGGGCTTCGTCGCACCGACCGCGGCGTAGGCCAGGGCGGCCCGTTCCGCCATGGCGCGGGCATCGGACCGCTCGCCCAGCCACCGGTGGGCCCGGGCCAGGTCGAAGCAGACCTCGCCGCGCAGGCACGGGTCCTCCACGTCATCGAGGAGGGTCAGCACGTCGGCGCGCGCCGGGTCGCGGCGCCCGTCCTCGGCGGCGATGAGCACGGCGGCGGCCGTGCACAGGATCCGCCCCCGGACGTCCATCTCCTCGCACCGTCCCAGGAGCTCCGAGATCCGGCCGGCGGCTTCGGCCGCACGGCCCCGCCGGGCGCACTCGCGGGCCGCCTGCACCCGCATGGTCAGGGCGACCGGCACGTAGCCGGCCTGTTCGAGGGCGTCGGCCGCCCACCGAAAGCGCCGTTCGGCCTCGTCGTGCTCACCGTCCAGCGAGGCGGCCAGCGCCGCCACCTGGTCGACCAGTACGCGCCCCATGGTCAGCCGGAGCTGTTCGACGACGGCCTCGGCCTCGGCCAGCGCCGAGCGGGCGCCGTCGCGGTCCCCGGTCAGCGCCAGGCAGCGGGCGCGCGCGGCCAGCGCGGGCAGGGCCAGGAACCGGTCCGCGGCGAACCGCTCGAGGAGCTCCGCGCAGCCCGCCAGCTTCTCCCGCAGCGGGGTCGGCGACCACTGGCGGATCTCGCACAGTGCCACGAGGAGGCGGTCCTCCTCGTAGGCGTCGGCGACGGCCCGGGCGTGCCCGAGCGCGGCGCAGGCCGCTTCCTCGGCCGCCGCGAACCGGCCGTGGTCCAGGTGGAGCAGCATCCGCAGCTGCTCGAACCGGCACCAGGCGAACCGGTCGGGGTCATCGCCGTCGAGTTCGGTACGCAGCCGCTCGACCTCGGCGGCGGTGACCTTGCCGAGCCGGGCCGCCAGTAGGGACCGCTGCACCTGGACCAGGCAGGGCCGCTGCCCGGGAGCGCCGGGAGCGCCGGGAGCACCGGGAGCACCGGGAGCGCCGGGGGCGGCGGGTCCGGCGGGTCCGGCGGTCGGGACGTTCCAGGCGCTGTCAGCGACCACCTCCAGCGCCCGCCGGGTGTCCCCGGAGAGCATGAGGGCGTCGCTGAGCCGGACGGCCGCGACCGACCGGCACTGGTCGGGCCGGCTCCGCGCCAGTACCAGAGCCCGTCCGAACAGCCCGATCGCGGTCGGCACGTCACGCTGCCGCAGCGCCACGGTGCCCTCGGCCAGCAGGGCCTCGGCCGCCCGCCGCGCCAGCAGGGGCAGCTCCGTGTCGTCCGGGCGCAGACCGGCCAGCAGCCGGGCCGCCGCCTCGAGGTGGAAACCGGGACCGAAGCCGTGCCCGGCCAGGCGCCGGTGCCACGTGATGCGCTGCTCCTTCTCCAGCCGGCCGTACGCCACCTCGTGCACCGGCTGCTGGACGAAGCGGTACTCGCCCTCCTCCGCCGTGGTGTGGAACAGCCGCTGCCGCGCCAGCGCGTCGACGTCCGCCGCCACGACCGCCCCGTCCAGCAGCGCGAGCTGCTCCAGGGTGAACGAAGGGCCGATCACCGAGGCCGCGCCCAGCAGCCACCGGGCGGGCGCGGGCAGCCGGTCGATCATCGCGCCCACCATGGCCGTGATGGTCGGCGGCACCTCGTCGACGGTCCGGCCGTCCCTCAGCCAGTCCATCATCAGCCGGATGTACAGCGGATTACCCGCGCTGTACACCGCGACCCGGTCGACGAGGTCGAGGTCGTGCAGCTCCACCTCGTCGCCGCTGCCGCGCCCCGCCAGTGAGATCGCCAGCCGCGCACTGTCGATCGGGACCAGCGCGCCGACGTCGATCACGTCGTCCGGCGACCAGGGCCCGTCCCGGCCCGTCAGCTCCGGTCTGGAGACGCAGACCATCAGGAGCGGGATGTCGCGCAGGCTGTCCGTCAGATCGCCGATCAGCCCCAGGAGCGACTCTCCCGCCCACCCCAGGTTGTCCCACACCACGACGAGCGGGCGGGAAGCCGCGGCGGTGAGCAGTTCGCGCGCCGCCCAGGACACCTCCTCCACGCCCGGCCCCGGGACCGGGCCGGCGACCCGGGAGAGCGAGGCGGCGCGCAGACTGGTCAGCACCCCGGCGATGCGGTCGTCCACCCGGAGCAGCTCCGCGCTGGACGGCGCCTGCCGCGCGAGCGCGTCCAGCACTTCGACGAGCGCCGCGTAGTTCCCCTGCGTTCCGTAGGACTGGCAGCTGCCGAACACGGCGAGGGGCTCCGCCCCGGCGGCGACGAGGTCGTCCACGGTCTCCTGGACCAAGCGGGTCTTGCCGATGCCCGGTGGTCCCAGCACGGTCACCAGCTCGGAGCGCCGGTCGCGGGCCACCCGGTGGTAGACCTCGCGCAGCCGGCGGCGCTCGGCGCCGCGGTCCACCATGGGCGAGCCGTCGCCCGCCCGGTCGACGGCGGCCTCGCCGGTCACCAACAGCACCCGGACGGGCTCGGCCTTGCCCTTGAGCGCCACCGGCGGCACCGGGGCCATGGTGTAGTGCGGGCGTGCGAGGTGCGCCACGGTCTCGTTGACGATGATCTCCCCGGCCACCGCCAGCGACTGGAGGCGGGCCGCGAGGTTGACCACGTCGCCGACGACCCGGATGCCGGCCCGGGCCGAACGCGTCACCAGGGCCTCGCCGGCCGCGATCCCGCAGTGGACCTCGACCGGAGCCGCGTCGGCTGCCGGGGTGCGCAGTCCGCGGACCTCGGCGCGGATGCGCGTGGCGGCCCGCAGTGCCCGCAGCGCGTCGTCCTCCTGGGAGGTGTCCGCGCCGAAGACCGCCATGACGGCGTCGCCGATGAACTTCTCCACCACTCCGCCGTGCTCCTCCACCGCGGCGCAGGAGATCTCGTAGTACTGCTCGAGGAGTTGCTGGAGCGGCTCCGGATCGACGCGCTCGGCGAGCCGTGTCCATCCGACGAGGTCGAGGAAGAGGACGACCACCAGTCTGCGGCTCACGCGCGGTTCTCCTCCTGCGTCGGGCGTACGGCGGGCCGGCGTCGGCGGGCCCGCGCGGCGGGTCAGAGCAGCTTCAGGTCGTGGGCCCACACCTCGGAGTCGGTCCCGGCGTCCGCCTCGACCAGCCGGTGCTGGACCGATACGACGACGGCGGTCTCCTCCTCGGTCAGGCCCGCCAGCACATCGCGCTGCGCGGCGCTGAGCTGGTCGACCGGAAGTCCCGCTTCACGCAGACTGGTCAGAGGGTCGAACACGTCACTCACCCCATTCACGGGGCCGCACGGCGGCGGCCAGATACCGATCGGCAAGATCCGGTTGACGTAGCAGTAGGCCACCAGCTCCGCCCTGTTGCGGCAGTTGAACCGGTCGAGGAGGGAACTGATCTCCTCGCCCACGGTGTGTCTGCTCAGGCGCAGAGCACGGGCCACGCGGTCGGTCGTGTGACCCCGCGCCACCATGGCCACGAGCACCAGGCCCCGGGTGGAGATCTCAGCACCCCGTATCGCCGTCATCAGCGCGATCTCCTCACGACGTACTCCGGACGAACGACTCACGAACCATGACGGCGGCCATGAACGAGACGCCGTGCCAGCGCGCCTTGCGTTCGAACCAGAGCCAGTCGCCGTCCGGGTTCGCCTCCAGGAACACCGGCTCCCCGGTGTCGGACACGAGCAGGTCGAAGGCCCCGTAGCGCAGGCTCCACGCGGCGCACAGGGTGCGCACCGCTTCGGCCGCGGGCCGCGGGCAGTCGACGCGCGTCACGGTGACGCTGTCGGGATCCGTCATCAGGCTCGACGGATCGGGCTTGTCGACCTCGAAGGCGCAGATCCCGCCGTCGAGGTGGTAGACGCGCAGCTCACGGGCGTGGGCCACGTACTCCTGGACGACGACCGGACGGTCGCCGACCGGGGCGGGGCCCGCCGAGGGACCCCGTGCGGGGCCGGTCGCCGGCCCCTGCGCCGCCTCGCGGCCCACGACCGCGGGCAGGCACGCCTTCCAGTTCCGCCGTTCCGGCTCGAACAGCCGGAAGTCCGGAGTCTTGACCACGAGGGTCCCGGCCGCCACCTCCCGCGCACCCGCCGGCACGTCGTTGGTGACCACCGTCCGGGGCGTGCGCACGCCCAGCGCGCGCGCCTGCGCCAGCTGGCCCGGTCCGAGGACCGTGCCACCGGGCAGCGAGACGGCCGCCGTCGACGCCACCTGCCGCAGGAACCCGGACCACGACTCCGCCCGCAACGGCGTCATCGAGCCCGCCGGC
This sequence comes from Streptomyces sp. ICC4, assembly GCF_003287915.1. Lineage (NCBI taxonomy): Bacteria > Bacillati > Actinomycetota > Actinomycetes > Kitasatosporales > Streptomycetaceae > Streptomyces > Streptomyces sp. ICC4. The sequence continues at coordinate 4,217,358 of NZ_CP030286.1, forward strand.
CGTGCCTGCGCCAGCAGCGCGCATGCCGATCCGTGGCGTACCCACACCACGGCCGGCCGGACCCGGCGCCCGGCGACGTCCAACAGGCCGGTGTCCACATCGAGCGCGAGGGGCGTCGAGGCGAGTTCGTCCTGACGGATCAATATCGTCGGTGTTTCCAGCGGCCCCGTCAATGCGTCGCGAACGATCTCCAATTCACGGCCGCCCGCGCAATTCACAAGGACCACGACGGATTCCCCGTCACGGTCTTCGGCATGTCCTGAACGGCTCATGCATCGCATGCTAGCCAACGGTTCCTCAGGCCAGGCGGCAGAACGGAGGCAGTTCCAAGGCAGCTTGGGAAGCGGCCGCTTCCGCACTGGCCGATAGGCGTAACGTCCACCCGCAGCTACTCGATCGGCATTCCTGATTCCCGGGAAACATCAATCACATTGTGGAGGGCGGACCGTGGCGAATGGTGTGGTGAACGCCGAAGGGCTGATCAAGCGTTACCGCGGGAAAGAGACCCCGGCAGTCGACGGGATCTCATTCGACATCGCCAAAGGCGAGACCATCGGGCTGCTCGGGCCCAACGGCGCCGGCAAGACGACCCTGATGAAGATGATCTGCGGCGTCACCCCTCCCACCACCGGGACGATCAGGGTGTTCGGCGTGGACCCGGCCCGCGATCCGGTCGCCGCCAAGACCGGCATCGGTGCCATGCACCAGTCCGCCCCCTACGACGAGATGCTGTCGGCCCTGGACAACCTGCTGATCGCCACGCGGTTCAAGGGCCTGTCGTGGCGCACCACCCGGCCCTGGGCGATGGAGGTGGCCGAGTACCTCGGCCTGAAGGAGCACCTGTCACGGCTCGTCTTCCAGCTGTCCGGGGGCCAGCGCCAGCGCCTGCAGCTCGTACGGGCCCTGCTGACCATCCCCGAACTGCTCATCCTCGACGAGCCGTCGGCCGGTCTGGACGTCGCCGGCCGGCACCAGATCGAGCGGTTCGTGCGCTGGCTCCGCGAGGAGCACGGCATGACCGTGATCTGGACCAGCCACATCATCCAGGAGCTGGAGCGCAACGCCCAGCGCGTCCTGGTCATCAACAAGGGCAAAGTGGTCCGCTTCGCCGAACCGAGCGAACTCGTCAGGGAGTTCGGCGGCGCGCACCTGCTGGTCAGCGTGGACGACGCGGTCGGTGCCAAGGTCGTCAAGGAATGGGCCGCCACGGCCGGACTCACCGCGACGGCCCAGGACACCGAGGTGCGCATCGAGGACGCGCAGGTCCGGGACGTGCTCCCGCAACTGTCGCGACACTGCCACGACTCCGGAGTGGCCATCGCCGGCATCTCCACCGTCACCGACTCGCTGGAAAAGGTCTTCCTGCGCATGACCGGGAACGAGGGCTGACACCGTGGCCGACTTGGGATTCAAGACCACCGCACCGGTCCCGTCGGGGAAACCGGCGGACTTCACCGCCGTGTTCTACCGCGAGTACGCGCTCCTCGCCCGCAACCGGGTCAACCTCATCCTGGGCCTGACCCCCATGCTCGTGTACCTGCTGCTGGTGAACACCTCGCTCGGCAACGTCGTCGGGAACATCACCTACCGCGGCGAGACGCTGCCGTTCGCGGTCTTCCTGCTCCCCATGGTGCTGGCCATGTCGGTGGTCAGTGCGTCCGGCACGACCGGCATGGCCATGTTCCAGGAGGAGATGAGCGGCGTCTCGACCCAGTTGTGGAGCTGGCCGCTGCGCCGATCGCGCTTCCTGGCCGGCAAGCTGCTGGCCGGAGTCTCGCTCGTGCTGGCCCAGAGCCTGCTGGCCCTGGCCGTCGCCGCGGTCATCTTCGACTACCCCTTCCACGCCTCCCACTGGATCTGGCTGCTGCTGGCGCTGGTGCTGTCGTCGGTGGCGTTCAACGGGATCTACCTCGCGGCGGCCGTCCTGATCAGTGACTACCGCACCTTCATGGTCCTCACCAGCGTGTCGGTGCCCGTCCTCGTCTTCGCCGCGCCCTCGCTGTCCACGTCGCAGCAACTGCCCACCGTGCTGCGCTGGATCTCGACGGTGAACCCGGTGTCCTACGCGGTCACCGGGATGCGCGACGCCGCGATCTTCGGCCTGGGGAAGGCGTGGCCCTCCCTGGTCGTCCTGGCCGTCGTCGCCCTCGTCGCCAACTTCGTCGCCGGCCGCGCGCTGTTGCGGCGCACCCGGAACCTCTGACCCGCAGGGAGTCCCCGAACGTGCAGACCGAAGACCCGTCCCTGTCCTGGCTCGCCACGCCCCAGGACCGCTCCGTTCTCTGCCTGCCGGGCACGAACAGAGCCCGACCACCGGCGGAAACCTGGGAGATGGCGACCCGGGCGGCGGCGAAGGTGGGCGTCACCCGGGTAGCCGACATCACCCGGCTCGACTCCATCGGCATCCCGACCTTCCAGGCGATCCGGCCGCTGTCCAGGACGCTCGCCGTCTCGCAGGGCAAGGGGATGACGCCCGAACTGGCACGGCTGTCCGCGGTGATGGAGTCGGTCGAGACCTGGCACGTGGAACAACCCGCGCGGCCCGCGCTGACGGCCGCCCCGCGCGACATCGACGTACAACTGGGCTACGAGGTCTCCGCCTTGGCGCCCTGCGAGCCGAGCCTGCTGCACGACGGGCTGCCGTTGGACTGGGTGGAGGCCAGGTCGCTGGTCGACGGGGCGCGCACCCTCGTCCCCGTGAACGTGGTCCGGCTGACGCTGGAGGAGCACACCGACTGGAACCCGCCGGTGTTCTTCGAGTCGACGAACGGCCTGGCCAGCGGCAACACGCGGGTCGAAGCCGCGCTCCACGCGCTCTGCGAGGTCATCGAGCGGGACGCGATGACCGCGGCCGTCGCGGGCGGCGGGGAGATGGGCGTGCGCGTCGACCCGCGGACCGCGGGGTCGGCCGTGGCCGAGGAGCTCTGCGCGCTGATCGAGCGGGCCGACGTCACCCTCGAGGTGCGCCTCGTACCGTCGCCCACCGGGCTGCCGTGCTTCCTGGCCTGGGTCGCCAGCCACGAGTACCCGGCACCGATGTTCGGCTTCGGCTGCCATCTCAGCCCCGACATCGCGCTCACCCGCGCCGTCTCCGAAGCCGCGCAGGCGAGGCTCGCGTACATATCGGGGGCGAGGGACGACCTGCGGGACGACTTCGGCCCCGTGGACGTCGGCCGGCTCAAGAGCGCGCAGGCGGGCGCGGCGGCCGACATCGGCGACCTGGTCGCGGAGCCCGCCCCGCACGACAGCCTGGTCGGCGCCCTCGCGCACGTGGTCAAGCGGGCGGCCGCCGCCTTTTCCCACCCGCCCCTCGTCGTCGACCTGACGCGGGAGGAGATCGGGGTTCCGGTCGTCAAGGTCGTGGCGCCCGGCAGTCGCGTCTGTCCGGAGGTGCTGTAGTGAGCGGGTCCAGGGTGGTTGTCTACGCGGGGCCGACGATCTCCGCGGCCGACGTCCGCGCGGTGCTCCCGGAAGCCGAGGTGCGCCCGCCCGCGGGCCGGGGCGACCTGCTGGCGGACCAGTGGGCGCCGGGAGACGTGGTCGTCGTCATCGACGGGTACTTCAGGGAACGGCGGTCCGTCGGCCACAAGGAGATCCTCCAGGTGCTGACGGAGGGCGCGCAGGTCGTCGGCGCCGCGAGCATGGGCGCGCTGAGAGCCGCGGAACTGGTCCCGTGCGGCATGCGCGGCCTCGGCACCGTCTACGGCATGTACGCGGCCGGCGAGATCGACGGGGACGACGAGGTGGGGGTCCTGCACGGTCCGGCCGAGATGGGCTACCCGGCGCAGACCGTGGCGCTGGTGAACCTCCGCTACGGCTGCAAGGAGGGGGCCGAGACGGAGCTGGTCGAGGCCGCGTCCGGGCGGCGGATCGTCGCCGCGGCTGCGGCCCTGCCCTTCACCCACCGCGGCTGGAAGGACATCGAGCGGGCCCTGGACGACCAGGACCACGACGCCCTGCGCACGCTGGAGGAGATGATCGGCTCGGGCGTCTGGGACGTCAAACGGCTCGACGCCATGGCCGCGCTCCGCGAGGTGGCGGGCGGCGCGGTGGCGGGCCGCGAGGCGGCGGGCCAAGGCTCCGTGGAACCCGGATCCGGCAAGGCCGACGTGACCTTCACCGGGATCAGCCGCGGCCAGTCCCTGGCCCGCCGGACCCGGCGGGAGTACGCCCCCGGCCGGTGGATGTCGGACCTCGACGTCCTGGACGCGGCACGGCTGTTCGACGAGGACTACCCCGCGGTGCACGAGGACGTTCTGACCGGCCTGCTGGGGGAGTTCGCCGGCGCGGGGGGAATGACGGCCGAGGCGTACGGGATGTCCAAGCTCGGCCTCGACGACCGGTCGCCGCTGCCGGACCCGCTCGCCCGCTGGTTCACGGAGCGGGAACGCGCCGAACTCGCCGCCGCGGACCGGACCCGGCTCCTCATGGTGCGGGTGTGGCCGGTGTGGCAGTCGGCCGACTGGAGGCCGGCCGTCCTGGCCCGCCTGCGGGAATCCGGGCGCTGGGCCGACTGGTGCGACATCGTCGCCCGCGCGGACGAGGTGGCGGAGGAGGCCCGGCCGCGGCTCGTGGTCCCGCCGCCGGCGATGTGCGCGAAGCTCTTCCTGCGCCACTGGCAGCGGCGCGGCACGTCACCGGACGCGGAGATGGCCCGCCGGGGGTTCTCCGGCCTGGACGGACTCGGCGGCGCGGTCCGGAGGTTCTTCGCCTACGACGTCCGGCGCGGCCGCGAACGCGGCAGCGCCGCCGCCCGCTGAGGTCCGGGCCCGCGGGCGGATCCCGCGGGCCCGCCGGGCTCTCCTTGTTGACCCGTGGGACCGGTCGACCGGTCGACCCGTCCCACGGTCGTCGTTCCTCGCGCGGTGCTCAGGCCCGGGACGCCGTGGTCGCGGGGAGGCGTACGGGCCCGAGGTAGCTGACGGTCGTGCCCCGGACACCGACCTCGGTCAGGGCCTGTTCGGGCGCGGGGTGTCCGGGTCGTACGTTGCGTTCGGCCTCCTCGGCGACTTCGGCGCCGAGGTCGTCAAGGTCGAGCACCCGACCCGCCCGGACCCCTCCCGCGGCCACGGCCCCGCCAAGGACGGCATCGGCCTGTGGTGGAAGCTGCTCGGCCGCAACAAGCGCACGATGACCCTCGACCTGTCCACCCCCGGCGGCCGGGACACCCTGCTGCGGCTGGCCGCCACCGCCGACGTCGTCATCGAGAACTTCCGCCCCGGCACCCTGGAGCGCTGGGGGCTCGGCTGGCCCGAGCTGTCCGCCGCCAACCCGCGGCTGATCCTGACCCGCGTGACGGCCTTCGGCCAGGAGGGCCCGTACGCCCACCGGCCCGGCTTCGGCACCCTCGCGGAGGCGATGAGCGGGTTCGCCGCGATCACCGGGGAGCCGGACGGGCCGCCGACGCTGCCGCCTTTCGGGCTCGCGGACTCGATCGCCGCGCTGACCACCGCGTACGCCGTGATGACAGCGCTCGCCGGCCGGGACCGCACCGGGCACGGGCAGGTGGTGGACCTCGCGATCATCGAGCCGATCCTGACCGTCCTGGGGCCGCACCCGCTCTGGTACGACCAGCTCGGCTACGTCCAGCCGCGCACCGGGAACCGCTCCACGAACAACGCCCCCCGCAACACCTACCGCAGCGCGGACGGGCGCTGGCTGGCGGTCTCCACCTCCGCCCAGTCGATCGCCGAGCGCGTGATGCGGCTGGTGGGCCGGCCGGAGCTGATCTCCGAGCCCTGGTTCGAGACGGGTTCCGGGCGGGCCGCCCACGCGGACGTGCTCGACGAGGCGGTCGGCGGCTGGATCGCCCGCCACAAGGCGGACGAGGTGACGGCGGCCTTCGAGGACGCCGAGGCCGCGGTCGCGCTGGTCTACGACGTCCGGGACGTGATGGCCGATCCGCAGTACGCGGCCCTGGACACGGTCACCGAGGTCGAGGATCCGGAGCTCGGCCCGATCCGCATGCAGAACGTCCTCTTCCGGCTCTCCGAGACCCCCGGCGCCATCCGCTGGGCGGGCCGCCCGCACGGCGCGGACACCGAGGCCGTCCTCACCGAACTCGGCCTGTCCGCCGCCGAGATCACCGCTCTGCGCACGGAGGGAGCGCTGTGATCCTGACCTGGCTGTACGTCCCCGGCGACCGCCCGGAGGTGGTCGTCAAGGCGCTGCGCGCCGGGGCCGACGCCGTCATCGTGGACCTGGAGGACGCGGTGTCGGCCTCCCGCAAGGAGTACGCCCGCTCCGCCACCGCCGAACTGCTCGGCGCCCGCCATCCGGTGCCGGTCCACGTCCGCGTCAACGCCCTGAACTCCCCGTGGGGCGGCGCCGACCTCACCGCGCTGGCCGGGCTCCGGGGCCTGGCCGGTCTGCGGCTGCCCAAGGTCTCCGCGCCCGGGCAGATCGTCTCCACCGCCGAACGCACCGGCGGGGTGGCCCTGTACGCCCTGCTGGAATCGGCGATCGGCGTGGAGCGGGCGTACGAGATCGCCCGCGCGCACCCCGCCCTGCGCGGGCTGTCCCTGGGCGAGGCGGACCTGCGGGCCGACCTCGGGGTCACCGCGGAGGCGGGCCTGGACTGGCCGCGCTCGCGGGTGGTGGTGGCCGCCCGCGCGGCCGGACTCGCGCCGCCGGCCCAGTCGGTGTTCCCCGACATCCGGGACCTGGAGGCGCTGGCCGCCTCCTGCGCCCGGGGCCGCTCGCTGGGGTTCCTGGGGCGCGCGGCGATCCATCCGCGCCAGCTCCCGGTGATCGAGCGGGCCTACCTGCCCGGTCCGGCCGAGGTCGCGGCGGCCGAGGAGATCGTGGCCGCGGCCCGGCGCACCCCGGGCGCGGTGGCCCTCCCCGACGGCCGCTTCGTCGATCCGGCGATGCTGGCCGGCGCGGAACGGGTCGTCGCCCTGTCCCGCCGGGACGCGCCCGTCCTGTCCTGACCGCGGGGACACGGCCGTGCGGCCGCCGCGCGAAAACGGGAGGGGCGCCGCGCATGCGCGCGGCGCCCCTCCCGTTCGACCGGCCTCCCGGTCAGAGCTTCTTGGCCTCGGCGGCCTTGCCGTCGGCCACCGGCTCGGCATCCTCGGGCTCGGTGTCCTCGGGCGCAGTGTCCTCAGGCCCGGCGGCCTTCGCTTCGGCTCCGGAGTCGGCCCCGGCGTCCTCGGTTCCACCGGACTTCGCCTCGGCAGCGTCTCCGGCCGCGCCGTCCTCGGTCGGGGTGTCCCCGTCCTTGGCGCCGGCCACGGCGTCAGCACCCGGCTCGACGACCTCCTCGCGGCCCGGCCGCAGCTTCGCCGACAGCACCAGGTAGATCACGGCCAGCACGAAGACCACGATCGAGGTCCACACGTTGAGCCGCAGGCCCAGGATGTGGTGGGCCTCGTCGACCCGCATGTACTCGATCCAGCCGCGCCCGACGCAGTAGGCGGCGACGTACAGGGCGAACGCCCGCCCGTGTCCGAGCGTGAAGCGCCGGTCGGCCCAGATCACCAGCAGGGCGACACCGACGCACCAGAGCGACTCGTAGAGGAAGGTCGGGTGGTAGGTGCCCGCGACCCGGTTCGGTCCGTCGGTGATCTCCACCGCCCACGGCAGGTCGGTGGCGCGGCCGTACAGCTCCTGGTTGAACCAGTTGCCCCAGCGTCCACAGGCCTGGGCCAGCGCGATGCCGGGGGCCAGGGCGTCGGCCCAGGCCGGCAGCGGGATGCCGCGCAGCCTGCAGCCGATCCAGGCACCCACGGCGCCGAGGGCGATCGCGCCCCAGATGCCGAGGCCGCCCTGCCAGATCTTGAGTGCGTCGACCCAGTTCCGGCCTTCGCCGAAGTAGAGCTGGTAGTCGGTGATCACGTGGTAGAGGCGACCGCCGACCAGGCCGAACGGCACCGCCCACACGGCGATGTCCGCGACCGTGCCCGGCTTTCCGCCGCGGGCGACCCACCGCTTGTTGCCGAGCCAGACGGCGACGAAGACGCCGATGATGATGCAGAACGCGTAGCCGCGCAGCGGGATCGGCCCGAGTTGGAGCACGCCCGTCGACGGACTGGGAATGAAGGCAAGGTTCATGGCAAGACCCGACGCTACCTTGCCGGACGGTGGGGACCGCAACCCGTCCGGCAAGCTGCTGCCGAATCGAGACGGCCGTCAGCGGTCCATGACCATCCCCGAGTGGTCCGGGGACCGGTCCGAGGAGCCCGTCCCGCCGGAGGCCGCACGGCCGGCCGAGCGCGCCGAAGCGGAGGAGGACGGCGCCGAGGGGGAGGACGAGCGGGCGGACGAGGCCTTCGCCGAGCCCGAAGCGGACGGCGAAGCGGACGCGGACGGGGACGGGGAAGCGGACGTCTTCGCGCCGCCGGGGCCGCCCTTGCCGGCCGCCTCCACCTTCTCCTTGAGCTTCTGCGGGGTCAGCGGGTTGGCCTGGTCCGCGAAGATGTCCTTGCCGTCGAGCAGCACGGTCGGGGTGCCGCGGAACTTGCCGGTGCGGAAGGCGTCCTGCGACTTCTTCACCCAGCTGTCGTGCGTGCCGTCCTCGACGCAGGTGCGGAAGGCCGGAGTGTCCAGCCCGTCGACCTTGGCGGCGAGCTCCAGCAGCTTCGCGTTCTTCCCGTAGGCGTCATCGGTCTCCTCTGGCTGGTTCTCGAAGAGGACGTCGTGGTACGGGGCGAACTTTCCGGCGTCCTGCGCGCAGGCCGCCGCGTTGGCGCTCTTGAGCGAGCCGCTGCCGCCCATGTTCCCGTCGATCAGGGTGACCAGGTGGTACTCGACCTTGAGGAGCCCCTTGGCCTCCAGCTCGTGGACGGTGTCCCGGTAGTTGGTCTCGAAGGCCTTGCAGGCCGGGCAGCGGAAGTCCTCCCACACGGTCAGCGTGGAGGGGGCCTCGGCCTTGCCGGTCTGGATGGCGAGCGCGTCGGTTCCGGTGGCCCCGGAGGGCGCGACCAGCGGGCCGCCCTTGGCGGACGAGCCGCCCTTGCCCGTGTTCGCCGCGATCAGGCCGACGACGGCCGCCAGGCCGAGTACGCCGACCACCGCCGCCGACACGACGAGGGTCCGCCGGCGCTTGTCCTTGGCCTTCTGCCGCTCGCGCTCCAGCTGGAGTCGCTCGCGGGCCGATCGTTTCGTCGCATCGCGGTTCGCACCGTCGTTCATGTCGCTCACGTTCGGCCAAACGAAGCAGGGAGGCACTCTCGTGCCTCCCTGCCCCCACTTCCACCCGATCGGGCTACGGAACCCGCTCAGGGGTCCGTGTTGTCGATCGAACGCGACCCGGCCGGAGCCGCGTCGTCAGCTCCTGCGGACGCCCTCCGCGAGCTCGCCCGCCAGTGCCTTCACGGCGGCCAGCCCGGCGGGCAGGTCCGGCGCGTCCAGCAGCAGCTTCACGAAGGCGGAGCCGACGATCACCCCGTCGGCGAAGCCGGCGACCTCCTTGGCCTGGGCGGCGTTGGAGACTCCGAGGCCGACGCAGACCGGCAGTTCGCTGGTGGCGCGGGTGCGGCGGACCAGGTCGGCCGCCTGGTTGCCGACCGACTCGCGGGTGCCGGTGACACCCATGAGGGACGCGGCGTAGACGAAGCCGGAGCCGGCCGCCGTGATGGTGGCCAGGCGCTCGTCCTTGCTGCTGGGGGCCACGACGAAGACGGTCGCGAGACCGTGCTTGGCCGCGTGCTCGCGCCACAGCGCGGACTCCTGGACCGGCAGGTCGGGCAGGATGCAGCCCGCGCCGCCGGCCGCGGCGAGCTCGGCGGTGAACCGCTCGACGCCGTAGCGGTCGATGGGGTTCCAGTACGTCATGACCAGGATCGGGGCGCCGGTCGCCTCGTGCGCCTCGCGGACGGTGCGCAGCGTGTCGGCGATCTTGACCCCGCCGCGCAGGGCGATGTCGTCGGCGGTCTGGATGATCGCGCCGTCCAGGACCGGGTCGCTGTGCGGGAGGCCGATCTCGACGATGTCGGCGCCGCCGGCGATGACGGCCTTGACGGCCTCGATGGCCCCGTCCACGGTCGGGAAGCCCGCCGGGAGGTAGGCGACGAGGGCCGCGCGGTCCTCGGACTTCGCCTTGGCGAGCGTGGCCGAGAGGAGTTCGATGGTGCCGCTCACTTGGTCTCCCCCTCGGAGGCGTCGGCGTCGTACAGGTCGAAGTAGCGGGCGGCGGTGTCCATGTCCTTGTCGCCGCGGCCGGACAGGTTGACGACGAGCAGCCCGTCCTTGCCCAGTTCCTTGCCGAGGTCCAGCGCGCCCGCGAGGGCGTGCGCCGACTCGATGGCCGGGATGATGCCCTCGGTGCGCGAGAGCAGCCGCAGCGCCTGCATCGCCTGGTCGTCGGTGACCGCGCGGTACTCGGCGCGGCCCGCGTCCTTGAGGTACGAGTGCTCCGGGCCGATGCCCGGGTAGTCCAGGCCGGCCGAGATCGAGTACGGCTCGGTGATCTGGCCCTCCTCGTCCTGCAGGACGTAGGAGCGCGATCCGTGCAGGATGCCGGGCTCTCCGACGGTCAGGGTGGCCGCGTGCTCGCCGGTCTCCACGCCGTGCCCGGCGGGCTCGAAGCCGACCAGGCGGACCCCGGCGTCCGGGATGAAGGCGTGGAAGAGGCCGATGGCGTTGGAGCCGCCGCCGACGCAGGCGGCGACGGCGTCGGGCAGGCGGCCGGCGCGCTCCAGGATCTGGCGGCGGGCCTCGACCCCGATGACGCGGTGGAAGTCGCGGACCATGGCCGGGAAGGGGTGGGGGCCGGCGACCGTGCCGAAGAGGTAGTGGGTGCGGTCCACGTTGGCGACCCAGTCGCGGAACGCCTCGTTGATGGCGTCCTTGAGGGTCCGGGAGCCGGACTTCACCGCGATGACCTCGGCGCCCAGCATGCGCATGCGGGCGACGTTCAGCGCCTGGCGCTGGGTGTCGATCTCGCCCATGTAGATGACGCATTCGAGGCCGAAGAGGGCGCAGGCGGTGGCGGTGGCCACGCCGTGCTGGCCGGCGCCGGTCTCGGCGATGACGCGGGTCTTGCCCATGCGCTTGGTGAGCAGCGCCTGACCCAGCACGTTGTTGATCTTGTGCGAGCCGGTGTGGTTCAGGTCCTCGCGCTTGAGGAAGATCCGCGCGCCGCCGGCGTGCTCGGCGAACCGCGCCACCTCGGTGAGGGAGCTGGGGCGGCCGGTGTAGTTGACCATCAGGTCGTTGAGCTCGGCCGCGAAGGCCGGGTCGCCCTTGGCCTTCTCGTACTCGACGGCGACCTCGTCCACGGCGGCGACGAGCGCCTCCGGGATGAACTTGCCGCCGAAGTCGCCGAAGTAGCCCTCGGCGTTCGGGATGTGACCCTCGGGGTCCGGGATGAAGAAACTGCTGGCGCTGGACATGCCCAGGTACTCCTACGGATGCGACGCGGATGTCTTCACCGTATTGCGCCGCCCGCCCGCGGAGCGCACACCCCGCTGGGGCGCGTGCGACGTGCGGTACGGGGCGGCCCGCGCCGGAGCCGGCGGCTCGGGCGGCAGGCCGTGAGGGGGCGACCGACGGGCGCGGTGTACGACGTACACCGTTCGGGGCGGCCTCCTTACGACGCGACTCCGGGTCGCCATCGCATGCCGTTGACCTGGCCGGGCTCGGAGCCGATCACGTACCGGACCCGCCGCCCGTGCACGCGCCGGGCCGGGGCGCGGCAGCCGCGGGGGCGGCAGCCGCGCGCCAGGGGCGCGTGCGCCGTCGGCACTCCGGCCAGGCGCGAGCCGGGCCGGGTGCGGACGGAGGGGCGGTCGTTGACCATGGGTGCGGGTCAGCTCCGCCCGTGGCGCAGGGCGGGGTGCGCACCGGCGGCGACGAGGTCGGCCACGGCCGCCTTCGGGTCGCGGCCGGTCACCAGGGACTCCCCGACGAGGACGGCGTCCGCGCCCTCGTTGGCGTAGGCGATCAGGTCGTGGGGCCCGCGGATGCCGGATTCGGCGACCTTGACGATGTGGGCCGGGATCTCGCCGACGATCCGCTCGAAAGTGGAGCGGTCGACCTTGAGGTCCTTCAGGTTGCGGGCGTTGACGCCGATGATCTTGGCGCCCGCCGCGACCGCACGCTCGATCTCCTCCTCGTCGTGGACCTCGACGAGCGGGGTGAGGCCGATGGACTCGGCCCGCTCGATGAGGGAGACGAGGGCCTCCTGCTCCAGGGCCGCGACGATCAGCAGCACGAGGTCGGCGCCGTAGGCGCGGGCCTCCCACAGCTGGTACGCCGTGACGATGAAGTCCTTGCGCAGGATCGGGATGTCCACGCGGGCGCGGACGGCCTCCAGGTCGGCCAGCGAGCCGCCGAAACGGCGCTGCTCGGTGAGGACCGAGATGATGGCCGCACCGCCCGCCTCGTAGTCGGCGGCGAGCGCGGCCGGATCCGCGATGGCTGCCAGCGCACCCTTTGACGGGCTGGAGCGCTTGACCTCGCAGATCACCTTGACGCTGTCGCCGCGCAGGGCAGCGACGCCGTCCTTGGCCTGGGGCGCCTTGGCGGCACGCTCCTTGAGCTCGTCGAGGCTGACGCGAGCCTGCCGTTCGGCAAGGTCTTCGCGGACCCCTTCGATGATCTCGTCGAGCACACTCACGCGAGCGGCCCCCTTCCGGGTCGATGACGGTCGGCCGCCTTGCAGACACGTACAACTGCAAGGTCAGCACTTCAAATGGTATCCGCAGGACGCCTTGCCCTCCGCACGCGGTTGACGGCGTCCCATTGGGTGGACATGTGGAATCGCACCTTCACCCGCAGGTCAGGGGGCCAGGAAGGACCCCAGAGGGAGGTTGCGGACCACCGAGAAGACGAGGGCCACCGCACCGATCCCCCACCAGTACGCGGGCTTCACGGCGAACCTGGGGCCCGGTCGGCCGCGCACCGCGCGCACCAGCCACAGCACCATGAATCCCGCGAAGACGAAGTAGCCGGCGACCGCCAGGGCATTCGCCCCGAGAGCCGTCACCAGATCGCCGTGGGCGAACGCGTGCGCGCTGCGCAGCCCGCCGCACCCGGGGCACAGGACCCCGGACAGCCGGAACAGCGGGCAGACCGGGTAGTGGCCGGGCTCGTTCGGATCCACGGTGCCCACGTACGCGAGGGCCGCGGCGGCCCCGGCCAGGGTGAGCGCCGGGGCGGCCAGCCGCCGGACCCGGGAGACGGGCGCGGCGGGCTCCGCGGGCGCCGGGGACGGCACCGGCGGCGCGAGGTCGGAAGTGCGAGAGGCGTCCACCTGCTGATTCTCTCCGCTCATGACAAAAGGCGCAGCCCGACGGGCCGCGCCTTTCGAAACCCGCGCCCGGATCAGACCTTGGCGGCGAGGCGGTTCGCCGCGATGACCTCGGAAAGGTCGGTGTGGGTGGCCTTCGGCGCACCCATGCCCGCGGCCCTCATCGCCATGCCCACGACACCGCCGAGCACGACGACGACGAGGCCGGCCCAGAAGCCCAGCGGGTTCGCCAGCACCATGAAGGCGCCGGAGACGCAGAAGCCGATGAAGGCGATGATGACACCGGTCCAGGCGGCCGGGGTGTGTCCGTGGCTAGTGCCCGCCATGAGTTGCTCCTCGTACTCGGGGGTGCTCTGTCGCACGCCGCACGTGCTGTGTCGAACGCTCGGTGGTCATTGTCCCGCACCAGGTGGCAGCGGAGTTCACGGGGTCCGTCCGGCCGTCCCGGTCGGGTCCCCGGGCCGGTCCGGGGGTGCGGGTCCCTAGAGGCCCTTGTCCCGGCCGGTCGGGTCCTCGCCCCGGTCCAGAGCCTTCCACAAGTCCTCGGGCCGGTCCGGGTCCACCACGGCCGTCTTTCGGGGCCGGGCGGTGCCGTCGCGCTCGTAGCGGCCGCCCATGGCGGGCCAGGCGCGGCCGAACCGCAGGGCCAGCAGCCCCGCCAGCAGGATCAGCGCCGCTCCGGCGGCCGTCACGTAGGGCCACGCCGTCTGGGTCAGGCCGGCCACGTGCGCGGCGGTGTCGGCCGTCGTACGGGCCGCCTCCGCGTCCAGGGCCCGGCGCCCGTCGGCGTTGGCCAGCGCGGCCGCTCCCGCGCCCAGGCCGCTCAGCGCCAGCAGCGCCGACACCAGCAGCCGGCTCTTGCCCCGGACGGCGAAGACGGCCACCAGGGCCGCCAGGCCCACGATGGCCAGGGCGGCCGGCAGGCCGGTGACGGCCCGCCCGTCGGCGCTCAGCGGCAGCGAGCCGCCGCCGACGGCGGCCACGCCCCGGGCCCAGACGCGGCCGGAGGCGAGCAGGACGACGGTGGCACCGAGCGTGCCGAGCAGCAGGGCGACGGCCACACTGCGGCGGCCGGCCCCCTGGTCCCTCCCGGTATCGGGATCGGGTCCGGGGGCGGCGTCGGAAGGGTCGGTTCGGGGCTGGGGCACGGCACTCACGCACCCCACTATCCCCTACCCGCTCAGGCGCCGTGGAGGCGGTTCGCCGCTCCCACCGCGCGCAGCACCGCGGCGGCCTTGTTGCGGCACTCGGCGTCCTCCAGCTCGGGCACCGAGTCCGCGACGACCCCGGCGCCCGCCTGGACGTACGCCTTCCCGTCGCGCAGCAGCGCGGTGCGGATGGCGATGGCGGTGTCGGAGTCCCCGGCGAAGTCGAGGTAGCCGACGCAGCCCCCGTACAGACCGCGGCGGGTGGGCTCCAGCTCCTCGATGATCTGCATGGCGCGCGGCTTGGGCGCGCCGGACAGGGTGCCGGCCGGGAAGCAGGCGGTGAGCACGTCGAAGGCGGTCTTGCCCTCGGCGACGCGGCCCGTCACCGTGGAGACGATGTGCATGACGTGCGAGTACCGCTCGATGCTCATGAAGTCGACGACCTCGACGGAGCCCGGCTCGCAGACCCGGCCCAGGTCGTTGCGGCCCAGGTCGACGAGCATGAGGTGCTCGGCACGCTCCTTGGGGTCCGCCAGCAGCTCTTCGGCGAGGTCGTTGTCCTGCTGCGGGGTGGCGCCCCGGTGCCGGGTGCCGGCGATGGGGTGGACCATGGCCCGGCCGTCCTCGACCTTGACCAGCGCCTCGGGGCTGGACCCGACCACGTCGAAGCCGTTCTCGAAGCGGAAGAGGTACATGTACGGGGACGGGTTGGTGGCCCGCAGCACCCGGTACACGTCGAGCGCGGAGGCCTTGCAGGGGGTCTCGAACCGCTGCGAGGGCACCACCTGGAAGGCCTCGCCGGCCCGGATCCGCTCCTTGACCTCCTCGACGGCGGCCTGGTACTTCTCGCCGCCCCAGAGGGCGGAGAACTCCGGGAGTTCCGCGTCGGGCAGCGGCATCGGGGCGTACGGGGCGGGCCGCGCGAGGTCGGCCTCCATCGCGTCGAGCCGGGCGACGGCGTCCGCGTGCGCCTCGTCGACGCCCGCGTCGAGGTCGTTGTGGTTGATCGCGTTGGCGATGAGCAGGACGGTGCCGTCCCAGTGGTCCAGGACCGCCAGGTCCGAGGTGAGCAGCATCGTCAGCTCGGGCAGCCGCAGATCGTCCTCGGTGTGCTCGCCGATCCGCTCCAGGCGGCGCACGATGTCGTAGCCGAGGTAGCCGACCATGCCGCCGGTGAAGGGCGGCATGCCGGAGGACAGGTCGCGGGGGGTGTGCAGGGCCTCCACGGTCTGCCGCAGGGCCTCCAGGGGGTCGCCCGAGGTGGGGACGCCGACGGGCGGCGTGCCGATCCAGTGGGCCTGGCCGTCCCGGACGGTCAGGGTGGAGGCGCTGCGGACGCCGACGAAGGAGTAGCGCGACCAGGAGCGGCCGTTCTCCGCGGACTCCAGCAGAAACGTCCCAGGACGTTCGGCGGCCAGCTTGCGGTAGAGCCCGACGGGCGTGTCCCCGTCCGCCAGCAGCTTGCGGCTCACGGGGATGACGCGGCGGTCGGCCGCGAGCTTGCGGAACGTCTCAAGATCCATTGCGTGGCACCTTACCTATTCGGCTTCGGCCGTGGGGCCGGCGGAACCGGCCAGGGGCAGGACGTCCGCATCGAAACACGTCCGGGCGCCGGTGTGGCAGGCCGCCCCCACCTGGTCCACCCGAACGAGCAGGGTGTCGGCGTCGCAGTCGAGCGCGACGGACTTCACGTGCTGGAAGTGGCCGGAGGTGTCGCCCTTCACCCAGTACTCCCGGCGGCTGCGCGACCAGTACGTGCAGCGGCCGGTGGTCAGGGTGCGGTGCAGGGCCTCGTCGTCCATCCAGCCGAGCATGAGCACCTCACCGGTGTCGTACTGCTGGGCGATGGCCGGGACCAGACCGTCCGCGGAGCGCTTGAGGCGGGCGGCGATGGCGGGATCGAGGGAGGACGTACTCATGGACGCCATTGTGCCGCGCCCGGGGAGCGGTCAAGGATCCCTGTCCGCCTGATGAGCAGCCACGGGCCGGGTCCCGGCCGTAGGCTGGCCGCCATGTCTACCCATGCGAAGCGCGAACGACTGCTGCTGGCGGACCTGTTGGAATCGGCCGGACCGGAGGCGCCGACGCTGTGCGACGGCTGGCGGACCCGGGAGCTCGCCGCCCACGTGGTGGTCCGGGAGCGCCGCCCCGACGCGGCGGGCGGGCTGCTGCTGAACGTTCTGAAGGGCCGCCTGGACAAGGCGATGGAGGAGTACGCGGCCAAGCCGTACGAGGAGCTCGTCCAGCTGCTCCGCACCGGGCCGCCGAAGCTGTCGGTGTACTCGCTGAAGCAGATCGACGAGGTCGCGAACGCGGTGGAGTTCTACGTCCACGCCGAGGACGTGCGCCGCGCTCAGCCGGACTGGTCCCCGCGGACCCTGGACCCGGTCTTCTCCGACTCCCTGTGGTCCCGGCTGGAGAAGCTGTCCCGGCTGGCGGGCCGCCGCTCCCCGGTGGGCCTGGTGCTGCGCCGTCCGAACGGCCAGACGGCGGTGGCCCACAAGGGCGCGCCGGTGGTGACGGTGACCGGCGAACCGGGCGAGCTGACCCTGTTCTGCTTCGGCCGGCAGGCTTCGGCGGCGGTGGAACTGGACGGCCCGAAGGAGGCCGTCGCGAAGCTCACGGTGGCCCAGCTCGGCATCTGATCCCTCCCGGCCCCGCACCACGCGGACGGTGGCGGTGGCGGTGGCGGCACCCCGACGGGCGCGTCGACGAGGAATCAGGCGAAGGCCAGCTCCGCGCGGCGGACGGCGGGGGCGCAGGTGCCGACGATCGCCCCCGCCATGCTCACCGCGGCCCCCGCGAGGAAGACCGGGGTCACCCCCCACAGCCCGGCGGCGAAGCCGAACACGGGGTACGCCAGCGGAGCCAGCCCGACCGCCGTGAAGGCCATCACCGAACTGACCCGCCCCAGGTACGCGGGGTCCGTCGCCGTCTGGATCAGCGCGACGGCCAGCCCGCCGCAGATCCCGCAGACCAGCCCCGTCAGCACCGCCAGCGCGACCGCGACGGCCAGGTTCGGTGCCAGGACCAGCGCGCCGATGCCCGCCGAGCCGACGATCAGGGTGAGGTTCTGGACCGCCCCGGCCCGGGGGAACCTCGGGATCAGGGTCAGCAGCAGCGCGCTCGCCGCCGCGCCGACGCCCATGCCGCCGACGATCCAGCCGACCCCGGCCGGCCCCCAGCCGCGGTCCCCCGCGACCAGGATCAGCCCCAGCGTCATCGGGGCGGACGTGCCCAGCTGGCTCAGCGCCCCGGACAGCACCAGGGGCCCTATCAGGCCGTGCCCGCGGATGTACCCGATCCCCGAGCGCAGCTGCTGCCAGGGCGTCTCGGAACTCCCCCAGTCGGGGGCGGCGGCGGGGCCGGCCGACGGGGAGATGCGTACCGCCAGCAGCAGCACCAGCGAGAGCCCGAACAGCGCCGAAGCCACCCCGAAGGCCGCCGCCGGTCCGCCGAGGCCCATCGCCAGCCCCGCCACGGGCGGCCCGGCGGTGTGGCCGACGCGTTCGGCCAGGCTGCGCAGGCCCTGGACCCGTACCAGCTGCCCGCGGGCGGCGATCCGCGGCGGCAGGGCCCCCACGGCCGGCATGAACAGCGCGTCCACGACGCCGAAGACCAGGGCGACCAGGACCAGCGCCCACAGGCCCGGGGAGGTGAGGGCGGCCAGCAGGGCCAGGCCCAGGATCACCGCGCAGCGCACGGCGTCCGAGGAGATGACGACCAGCCGCGGGCCGAACCGGTCGGCGACGACCCCGCCGCCCAGCATGAGCAGCGCGCGCGGCACCGCGCCGACGGCCATGACCAGGCCGACCTCGGCCGGGCCGGCCGTCTGGGCCGCCGCCCAGCCGAGGGCGAGGAAGTAGACGCCGCCCCCGACGAGCGACGACCCGTAGGCGGCGAGCCAGCGCAGCACGTTGGCGTCGCGCCACACGCTGCGGCCGGCCCCGGCCCCGACCCGGGCCCCGGCCCCGGTCGCGGTTCCGCCCCCGGCTTCGCCGTTGCCCTTGACGTTCCCGTTCAACCCGCCCCCAGGGAAAACCTCAGCGGACCGGGTGGCCCGCCTCGCGCAGCGCGTCCTTGACCTGCCCGATGCGCAGGTCGCCGAAGTGGAACACCGACGCCGCGAGCACCGCGTCGGCGCCCGCCGCGATCGCCGGCGGGAAGTGCGCGAGGGTGCCCGCGCCGCCCGAGGCGATCACCGGGACCGTGACGTGCTTGCGCACGGCCGCGATCATCTCGGTGTCGTAGCCGTCCTTGGTACCGTCCGCGTCCATCGAGTTCAACAGGATTTCCCCGGCGCCCAGTTCGGCCGCCCGGTGGGCCCACTCGACGGCGTCGATGCCGGCGCTGCGCCGGCCGCCGTGGGTGGTCACCTCGAACGAACCGGACTCCGTGCGGCGCGCGTCCACGGACAGGACGAGCACCTGCCGGCCGAAGCGCTCCGCGATCTCCTGGATGAGCTCGGGCCGGGCGATGGCGGCGGTGTTCACGCCGACCTTGTCGGCGCCGGCCCTCAGCAGCTTGTCCACGTCGTCGGCGGTGCGTACCCCGCCGCCCACGGTCAGCGGGATGAAGACCTGCTCGGCGGTGCGGCGCACCACGTCGTAGGTGGTCTCGCGGTTCCCGGAGGAAGCGGTGATGTCGAGGAAGGTCAGCTCGTCGGCGCCTTCGGCGTCGTAGAGCTTGGCCATCTCGACCGGGTCGCCGGCGTCGCGCAGGTTCTGGAAGTTGACGCCCTTGACGACCCGGCCGTTGTCGACGTCCAGGCAGGGGATCACCCGTACGGCGAGGGTCATGCGGAGCCTCCGGCGACGGGGCCGAAGGCCTCGACCTCCACCTCGACGACCATGCTCGGGTCGACGAACCCGTTGACGATGATCATCGTCGCGGCGGGGCGGACCTTGTCGAAGAGCTCCTTGTGGGCGCGGCCGACCTCGTCCACGTCCCGGGCGTGCGTGAGGTAGAGGCGGGTGCGGACCACGTGCTCGGGGCCGAGCCCGGCCTTCTCCAGGGCCTTGAAGGCCACGTCGAAGGCCTTCATGGCCTGGTCGTACGGGCCGCCCGCGTCGGCCCCGGTGCAGCCGGAGACCAGGACCAGGCCGGTGGGGAGCTGCACGGCGCGCGAGTAGCCGAGGACGTCCTCGTACGGACCGCCGGAGGAGATGCGCCGGACGTCTGAATTGTTCTCGGAACTCATGCGGAGACCACCTTCAGGGCTTCTTCGAGCGTGAACGCCTTGGCGTACAGGGCCTTGCCTACGATCGCGCCCTCGACGCCGGCCCCGACCAGGCCGGCCAGTGCGCGCAGGTCGTCGAGGGAGGAGATGCCGCCGGAGGCGACGACGGGCCGGTCGGTGGCGGCGCAGACGTCTCTCAGCAGCTCCAGGTTGGGGCCGGTGAGGGTGCCGTCCTTGCCGATGTCGGTGACGACGTACCGGGCGCAGCCCTCGGAGTCCAGGCGGGCGAGGGTCTCGTAGAGGTCCCCGCCCTCGCTGGTCCAGCCGCGGCCCTTGAGGGTGGTGCCGCGCACGTCGAGGCCGACCGCGATCTTGTCGCCGTGCTCGGCGATGGCCTTGGCGGCCCACTCGGGGGTCTCCAGGGCGGCGGTGCCGAGGTTGACGCGGGTGCAGCCGGTGGCGAGGGCCGCGGCGAGCGTGGCGTCGTCGCGGATGCCGCCGGACAGCTCGACCTTGATGTCCATGGCGCCGGTGATCTCGGCGACGAGCGCGCGGTTGTCACCGGTGCCGAAGGCGGCGTCGAGGTCGACCAGGTGCAGCCACTCGGCGCCGGAGGCCTGCCAGGCGAGGGCGGCCTGGAGCGGGGAGCCGTAGGAGGTCTCGCTGCCGGAGACGCCGTGGACGAGGCGGACGGCCTGGCCGTCCCGCACGTCCACCGCGGGAAGCAGCTCGAGCTTCTTCGAGGTCGTCATCACAGGGTCTCGATCCAGTTGGTGAGGAGCTGGGCGCCGGCGTCCCCGGACTTCTCGGGGTGGAACTGGGTGGCCCACAGGGCCCCGTTCTCCACCGCCGCGACGAACCGCTCGCCGTGCGTGGCCCACGTGACCTTGGGGGCCTTGATCAGCGGGTTGGTGACTTCCAGGGACCAGTCGTGGGCCGCGTAGGAGTGCACGAAGTAGAAGCGGGCGTCCTCGTCCAGGCCGGCGAAGGCCTGGCTGTCGGCCGGCGCCTCGACGGTGTTCCAGCCCATGTGGGGGACGATCGGGGCCTTGAGCGGGCCGACCGTGCCGGGCCACTCGTCGAGGCCTTCGGTCTCCACGCCGTGCTCGATGCCGCGCTCGAAGAGGATCTGCATGCCGACGCAGATGCCCATGACCGGGCGGCCGCCGGAGAGCCGGCGGCCGATGATCCAGTCGCCGCGCGCCTCCTTCAGCCCCTTCATGCAGGCGGAGTAGGCGCCGACGCCGGGGACGAGGAGCCCGTCGGCGTCCATGGCCCGGTCGTAGTCGCGGGTGATCTCCACGTCCGCGCCCGCGCGCGCGAGCGCGCGCTCGGCGGAGCGGACGTTGCCGAAGCCGTAGTCGAAGACGACGACCTTCTTGGTGGCCCTTTTGCCCATTGAGGGGTGTATGGCACTCACTCCCAAATTCCCTGGATCCGCAGGACTCCGGCGACCAGGCACATCACGGAGCCGAAGGCGAGCAGGACGACGACCGACTTGGGCATCTGCTGCTTCTGGAAGGAGTAGACGCCGCCGGCCAGGAAGAGGCCGAGGACGATCAGGATCGTGTTGAGCCCGTTCACGCTAGAGGGCGCCCTTCGTGGAAGGCAGGATCCCGGCCGCGCGGGTGTCGAATTCGGCGGCGTAGCGCAGGGCCCGGGCCAGCGCCTTGAACTGGCACTCCACGATGTGGTGGGCGTTGCGCCCGTACGGCACGTGGATGTGCAGGGCGATCTGGGCCTGCGCGACGAAGGACTCGAAGATGTGCCGGGTCATCGTCGTGTCGTACGTGCCGATCATCGGCGCCATGTTCTCGGGCTCGGTGTGCACGAGGTAGGGGCGGCCGGACAGGTCGACGGTCACCTGCGCGAGGGACTCGTCGAGCGGCACGGTGCAGTTGCCGAAGCGGTAGATGCCCACCTTGTCGCCGAGGGCCTGCTTGAAGGCGGCGCCGAGCGCGAGCGCGCTGTCCTCGATGGTGTGGTGGCTGTCGATGTGCAGGTCGCCCTCGGTCTTGACCGTGAGGTCGAAGAGGCCGTGGCGGCCGAGCTGGTCGAGCATGTGGTCGTAGAAGCCCACGCCCGTCGAGACGTCGACCTTGCCCGTGCCGTCGAGGTTTATCTCGACGAGGACCGAGGTCTCCTTGGTGGTCCGTTCGACCCGTCCGATGCGGCTCATGCGTGCTGCTCCTTCTTCAGTGCGCGAACCGCTTCCAGGAACGCGTCGTTCTCGGCGGGGGTGCCCGCGGTGACCCGCAGCCATCCCGGTACGCCGTTGTCCCGGACCAGGACGCCCCGGTCGAGGATCTTCTGCCAGGCGGTGTGGGAATTCTCGAACCGGCCGAACTGCACGAAGTTCGAGTCGGAGTCGGTGACCTCGAAGCCGATGCCCCGCAGCTCGGCGACCAGGCGGTCGCGCTCGGCCTTGAGCTGCTCGACGTAGCCGAGCAGGGTGTCGGTGAACTCCAGGGCGGCCAGCGCGGTCGCCTGGGTGACGGCCGACAGGTGGTACGGCAGCCGTACGAGCTGGACCGCGTCGACCACGGCCGGGTGCGCGGCCAGGTAGCCCAGGCGCAGGCCGGCCGCGCCGAAGGCCTTGGACATGGTCCGGGAGACCACCAGGTTCGGGCGGCCCTCGATCAGCGGCAGCAGCGAGTCCCGGTGACTGAACTCCACGTAGGCCTCGTCGACGATGACCAGGCTGGGCCCGGCCTCCTGCGCGGCCTCGTAGAGGGCCAGGACCGTCTCCGCCCCGACCGCGGTGCCCGTGGGGTTGTTGGGCGAGGTGATGAAGACGACGTTGGGCTTGTGGGCGGCGATCGCCTGCTCGGCGGCCTCCACGTCGATGGTGAAGTCCTCGCGGCGCGGTCCGGAGATCCAGTCCGTGCCGGTGCCGCGCGCGATCAGCGCGTGCATCGAGTACGAGGGCTCGAAGCCGATCGCGGTGCGCCCGGGCCCGCCGAAGGTCTGCAGCAACTGCTGGAGGACCTCGTTGGAGCCGTTGGCGGCCCACACGTTCTCCCGCGCGACCGGGTGCTTGCCGGTACGGGTGAGGTAGGCGGCCAGCTCGGTGCGCAGCTCGACCGCGTCCCGGTCGGGGTAGCGGTTGAGGGTGCGGGCGGCCTCGGCGACGCGCTCGGCGATGCGGCTGACAATCGCCTCGGGCAGCCCGTACGGGTTCTCGTTGGTGTTCAGCTGGACGGGCACGTCGAGCTGCGGGGCGCCGTACGGGGTCTTGCCGCGCAGCTCGTCCCGGATGGGGAGGTCGTCGATGCCGATGTCCACTGTCTCCGCGCTCACTGCTGGGGAACCTTCCATCCGAAGCGCGCCTTGAGGGCGGCGCCGTGCGCGGGCAGGTCCTCGGCCTCGGCGAGCGTCACCACGTGGTGGGTGACCTCGGCGAGGGCGTCCCGCGTGTAGTCGACGATGTGGATGCCGCGCAGGAAGGACTGCACGGACAGGCCGGAGGAGTGGCAGGCGCAGCCGCCGGTGGGCAGCACGTGGTTGGAGCCGGCGCAGTAGTCGCCGAGGGAGACCGGGGACCACGGGCCGACGAAGATCGCGCCGGCGTTGCGCACGCGGGCGGCCCAGGCGGCCGCGTCGGCCGTCTGGATCTCCAGGTGCTCGGCGCCGTAGGCGTCGACGACCTTGAGGCCGTCCTCCAGGGTGTCGACCAGCACGATCGCGGACTGCCGGCCGGCCAGCGCGGGCTTGATCCGGTCCTCGATGTGCTTGGTCGCCGCGACCTGCGGCTCCAGCTCCTTCTCGACGGCGGCCGCGAGCTCCTCGCTGTCCGTCACCAGCACGGCGGCGGCCAGCGGGTCGTGCTCGGCCTGGCTGATCAGGTCGGCGGCGACGTGGACCGGATCGGCCGTGGAGTCCGCGAGGACCGCGATCTCGGTCGGTCCGGCCTCGGTGTCGATGCCGATCTTGCCGGTGAAGTAGCGCTTGGCGGCGGCGACCCAGATGTTGCCGGGGCCGGTCACCATGTTCGCCGGTGCGCATTCCTCCGTGCCGTACGCGAACATCGCGACGGCCTGGGCGCCGCCGGCCGCGTACACCTCGTCGACGCCGAGCAGCGCGCAGGCCGCGAGGATCGTCGGGTGCGGCAGGCCGTCGAACTCCGCCTGCGGCGGGGAGGAGAGCGCGATCGACTCGACGCCCGCCTCCTGGGCCGGTACGACGTTCATGACGACGGAGGACGGGTACACCGAGCGGCCGCCCGGGGCGTACAGCCCCACGCGCTCCACCGGAACCCACTTCTCGGTCACCGTTCCGCCGGGGACCACCTGGGTGGTGTGCTCGGTGCGGCGCTGGTTGCGGTGGACGATCCGGGCGCGCCGGATCGACTCCTCGAGGGCGGCGCGGACGGCCGGGTCGAGCTCGTCGAGAGCGGTCTTGATGGCCTCTACCGGGACCCTGACCTGCTCGAGCTTCACTCCGTCGAACTTCTGCGCGTACTCGATCAGCGCCGCCGTCCCACGATGATGGACGTCCTCGCAGATGGGCCGCACCTTGTCCAGGGCGGCTTCCACGTCGAACTCGGCACGGGGCAGCAGATCGCGCAGGGCGCCGCCCTCGGGGAGGGCGTCACCGCGCAGGTCGATACGAGAGATCACCTGCCAATTCTCTCAGACCGCCTCGCGCGACCGTTCGCCTGTATCACTGGCTGATACACGCCCCGGGCGTTCCCGGATGTCACGGCGGCCGTTTAGCGTTCGCGTACACGCGGTGCCATCCGTCGTGACAGCGGAGGGGGGCCGCCATGGCCGAAGCGCGCGCGGGCGAGGAACCGGCCGATCTCACCGGCCCCGAACAGCGCATGTGGAGCGCGTACCGCACCGGTAGCGTCTGCGATCTGAGCTCCCGCGCCGCGAACCGGGACGATCCGCACGCCGACACGGTCTGGGGCCCCGAGCGCAGTGTCCGCGCCCGGGTGGTGGCGCTCCTGCTGCTGCACGGGCCGGGACCGGTGCCGGGCCGGGTGGCCTCGCTGAAACTGCGCGGGGTGCGGATCACCGGCCGCCTCGACCTGTCCGGGGGCACGGTCGCCCCGTACGTGGAGCTGCAGTCCTGCCGCTTCGACGGCGAGGTGCAGCTCTCCGAGACCCGTTTCGGCACCCTGCGCCTGGTGAACTGCGCGATACCCCGGCTGGACGCGGCCCGCCTGCACACCGAGGGCGACCTGCACCTGCGGCGCTGCCGGGTGGCGCGGGGCATCCGGCTGACCGACGCGCAGATCGGCACGGACCTGCTGATCAGCGAGGCGGTGGTGCAGCGGGACAGCAAGGGCCGGGCGCTGGCCGCGGACGGGATGTCGGTGGCGCAGGACTTCCAGGGGGAGCTGCTCGAGACGTACGGGGAGGTGAGCCTGCGCGGCGCCAAGGTCGGCGTGTCGATGAACCTGCGCGGGGCCCGCCTGCGCAATCCGGACGGGCGCCGCGCGCTCAACGCCCCGCAGCTCACCGTCGAGCGGACCCTGTACCTGACCTCGATCGCGCTGGACTACGCGCGGGGCGACTCCGACTCCTCCACGCCGCCGTACGGGTTCGGCCGGACCCCCGCCCGGGGCCTGCGGGCGCAGCACTTCGAGTGCCGGGGCGGCCTGCGCCTGGACGACGGCCGCTTCGGGGACGCCGTCGACTTCTACGGGGCCCGGTTCACCCTCACGGATGACCAGGAGGTCTCGCTGCGCCGCATCCACACCCCGGAGCTGCGGTTCGTGGGCGAGCGGCCGGAGCTGGGGCGGGTGGTGCTGTCGGGGGCCCGCGTGGTCAAGCTCGTGGACGCCTCCACGAGCTGGCCGGGCCCGGGCCGGGTCTCGATGGAGGGTTTCGGCTACGAGAGCCTCGCGCCCCGGGGGCACTTCCCGCTCGCCCGGCGGCTGGAGTGGGTCGAGGCGGCCACCCCCGAGTACTCCCCCGAGCCGTACGAGCGGCTCGCCGCGGTGCTGCGCGCCTCGGGGGAGGACGCGGACGCCCGGGAGGTGCTGCTGGCCAAGCAGCGGAGGCGGCGCACGACGCTGCCGCCGGCGCTGCGGGCGTGGGGGTACCTCCAGGACTGGACGGTGGTCTACGGCTACCGGCCGGGGCGGGCCGCTCTGTGGATGGCCGTCCTGTGGGCGGCGGGCGCGGTCGTCTTCCACCTGCACGGCCAGCCCGCGGCGATCAAGGCGGACGAGCATCCGGCCTGGAACGCCTCCCTGTACGCCCTGGACCTGCTGCTTCCGGTGATCGACCTCGGGCAGCAGGACCAGTGGAACCAGACGGGCGGCTGGCAGTGGGGGGCGGCGGCGCTGGTCATCGTGGGCTGGATCCTGGCCACGACGGTGGCGGCGGGCGCGTCCCGCCTGCTGAGGCGGGGGTGACGTCGGGGCTGTCCCGGGGCTGTCCCGGGGATCAGGGCCGGGTCCGCCCCGTTCCCTGGGACACGCCCCGCGCCCCGCGGCCATTACCCTGTGCCTCGTGACCACCGTTCGCCTGCCACTCTTCCCGCTGAACTCGGTGCTGTTCCCGGGACTCGTCCTCCCGCTGAACATCTTCGAGGAGCGTTATCGCGCCATGATGCGCGAGCTGCTGAAGGCGGGCGACGACGAGCCGCGCCGTTTCGCGGTCGTGGCGATCCGCGACGGCCGGGAGGTCGCCCCGACCGCGCCCGGCCTGCCGGACCAGACCTCCCTGCCCGAGCGCGGCCCGACCGCGGGCTTCGGCGCGGACCCGGTCCAGGCCTTCCACCGGGTGGGCTGCATCGCGGACGCGGCCTCGATCCGGGAGCGGGAGGACGGCAGCTTCGAGGTGATGGCGACCGGCACGATCCGGGTGCGCCTGCTGTCGGTCGACGCGTCGGGTCCGTACCTGGTGGCGGAGCTGGAGGAACTTCCGGAGGACTCGGGCGAGGGCGCGGGCGCGCTGGCCGAGGGCGTGCTGCGGGCGTTCCGGAACTACCAGAAGCGCCTGGCGGGGGCCCGTGAGCGGTCCCTGACGAGCATGGACCTGCCCGACGAGCCGTCCGTGGTCTCGTACCTGGTCGCGGCGGCGGCGGTGCTGGACATCCCGGCGAAGCAGCGCCTGCTCCAGGCCCCGGACACGGCGACCCGCCTCGCGGAGGAGCTGAAGCTGCTGCGCGCGGAGACGGCCGTCATCCGCCACCTCCCCTCGCTCCCGGCCGTGGACCTGACCCGCGCCCCGACGAGCCCGAACTGACGCGTCCGACGGAGGACCGATGGCGAAGAAGAAACCCGCGGGCACCCCGGCGATCGTGGCCCTGACTGCGGCCGGCGCCGATTTCACCGTCCACGCCTACGACCACGACCCGGCGCACCCGTCCTACGGCGAGGAGGCCGCGCAGGCCCTGGGGGTCTCCGCGGCGCGGGTCTTCAAGACCCTGCTCGCCGATGTGGACGGCTCGCTGGTGGTGGCGGTGGTGCCGGTCTCCGGCAGCCTCGACCTGAAGGCCCTGGCCTCGGCCGTGGGCGGCAAGCGGGCGGCGATGGCCGACCCCGCCCTGGCGGAGCGCACCACGGGCTACGTGCTGGGCGGGATCTCCCCGCTGGGGCAGCGCAAGCGGCTGCGGACGGTCCTGGACGCCTCGGCCGAGCAGTTCGCGACGATCTGCGTGTCGGCGGGCCGGCGCGGCCTGGAGGTCGAGCTCGCGCCCTCGGCGCTCACCGGCCTGACGGCGGCCGCGCTCGCCCCGATCGCCCGCGCGTAGCCCCGTCCCCCGGTCAGGGGCGCGGGGGCTCCGGCGCCGAGGGTCCCGCCGGCTGGTCCTGCGGGCCGGCGGCGGAGCCGTGGACACCGGGAGCACCGGGAGCGCCCGGGGCCGCATCGGATCCGGGTGCGGCGGGCGCGGCGTAGTACCCCGCGGCGGGCCAGGACACCGACATCGCCGGTGCGGGCTCGCGCGGCCCCCACAGGGCCGTCAGCGCCAGGTGGACGATCACCGCGACCATCGGCCAGACGAGCAGGGTCCCGTGCGCCATCAGTTCCAGCGGGGCGTCGAAGGGGACCGACTTGCCCACCCGCCGGGCGACCGCCACGACGTCCGGGGACGGGCCCAGCCACAGGCCCACGCGCCAGCCCACCAGCGCGGCGAAGGCCGAACCGGCCGCGAGCCCGACGACCTGCGGGACTCCCCCGCGCCGGCGCCACAGGAAGACGGCGACCGCGCTGAGCACACCGAAGCCGGCGGACAGCAGGAAGAACGTCGCGTCGGCCCCGATGCGCGCCTCGCTCTCGGTGTTCCGCAAGAACACGGCCTCCCCGTTCGAGACGAGCTGCACGCGCGGCGCCAGCCACGCCCACAGCACACCGAGCAGGACCCCGGCCACGCCCAGGACCAGGGCGATGGCGGCCCCGTCGCGGATGTCGGCCGGGGAGAGCACCGGCTCGGGCGAGGACTCAGGGAAAGGCGAAGGCGACGACAGCGGCGGCTGGTCGGCCTTGTCATAAGGGGTCACGGCTTCGGTCACCCCCACATCGTGCCAGGTCCCCGGACGGGCGGAGGGGTCGGCCGCCCCCGTCGTCAGCGGACCGCGGCCCGCCGGTACGCCCAGGTCGCCACGGCCAGGGACAGAACGCCGACCGCCCCGCACACGCCGAGGTCCAGGAGGACCGCCGCCCAGTCCGGGTGCGGTGCGAAGGTGCGGGCGAAGGCCTCCACCCCGTACGTGGACGGCAGCAGGTCCCGGGTCCACACGATGACGTCCGGCATCCGCTCGGGCGGCAGTACGCCCAGCAGCAGTGCGGCGGACATGCCGAGCTGTCCGGCCAGCGTGGCCAGCTCCTGCCGCGGCGCGAGCAGTCCCAGCGCCGCGCCGAGTCCGGCGAGCGCGGCCCCGGCCAGCGGCACCACGGCGGCCAGGATCCACAGCCCGCCCATCGGCAGCCCGAACAGCACGCAGCCGAAGACGGCCGTGACCAGGGTGCCGGGCAGGGTGAAGGAGGCGTACGCGGCGGCCGTGCCCAGCACCACCGAGGCGGGCGGCACGGGCAGGGTGGCGTAGTGGTCCAGCCCGCCGCTCGCCCGGAGCTGTCCGAAGTACTGCGCGAGCAGGTTCAGCGCGACGAAGGCGACGACCAGCACGGAGGAGCCGGCCACGACGGCGCGCGCCTCGGAGCCCCCGTCGACGACTCCCCGCATCAGGATCATGATCCCGACGGACTGGAAGGTGGCGACGAAGAGCAGCGGGATCCGCGAGACCCGCGCCCGGGACAGCTGCGCCCGGTAGACGGCGGCGAGGGCCGGGAAGAACCGGGCGCGCGGAGCCAGGGGGCCCGGTGCGGTGGCCGCGGCGGGTACCGGGGTGCCCGTGGCCGCCTCGGGTGCGGGAGTGCCCGTGGCCGTGGAGCTCACGCCTTCACCAGTCCCTTCGACGTACGCCCGCCCAGTGCGAGGTACACGTCCTCCAGGCTCGGCGTCGCCAGCGTGAAGTCGTCGAGGGCGGCGAAGGCCGGGCCGCCGGTCACGGCGGCCACCGCCGCCCGCGCCTCGTCCGGTCCGAGCCGCAGCACCCAGCGCCGCCCCGATGCGGCGGCCGACGCGGCGAGCGCGGCGACCTCCGGGATCTCCAGCGGCGCGGCCGTGCGCCAGACGAGTTCCAGGCGGACCTCGCCGGAGACCTCGGCCTTCAGCCCGGCCGGGGTGTCGCAGGCGATGACCCGGCCCTGGTCGATGACGGCGACCCGGTCGAGGACGGTCTCGGCCTCGATGACGTTGTGGGTGACCAGTAGCACGGTGGCCCCGCTCTCGGCGCGGCGGCGGTCGACGGCGGACCAGACGGCGCGCCGGGCCACGGGGTCCATGCCGGTCGTGGGCTCGTCGAGGACGAGCACGGGCCGCTCGCCCACCAGTGCGGCGGCGAAGCAGGCGAGGCGCCGCTGTCCGCCGGAGAGCTTCTTCAGGGGCCGGCCCGCGATCTCGGTGAGCCCGAGCTCCTCCAGGACGGCGTCCCGCTCGGCGCGCGCCGTGCGCAGGCCGAGCCCGCGCAGCCGGCCGGTGGTCTCGGCGGCCAGGGACACGGTGAGCTCGTCGAGGGCGGTGGACTCCTGCCCGAGGTAGGACAGCAGCCGGGCCGCCCGCTCGGGGTGGCGCACGAGGTCGTGGCCGAGCAGGGAGACCGAGCCCGAGTCCGGCCGCATCAGCCCGGTGAGCTGGCGGACCAGGGTGGACTTGCCGGCGCCGTTGGGGCCGAGCAGGCCGAAGATCTCGCCGCGCCGCACGTCCAGGGAGATCCCGTCGGTGGCGCGGGTCTCGGGCAGGGCGGGAGCTCCGCGGCGTCCCCGGACCGCGGGGTACGTCTTGACCAGGTCACGCACCGCGCAGACCACGTCGGGAGCCGCTCCCGCGGCCGCTGCCGTGCCCGTGTCAGCCTGTGCTGTGCCCGTACTCACGAGGGAGCAGCCTACGGGGTTCCGGTGCCTACTCGGCTGCCGGGGCGGCCGGGGCGGCCGGGGCGGCCGGGGTCGGGGCCGGGTTCTTATACACATCTGCCGTCTGCGGCGGCAACGCCTGCGTGTAGTTCCGGGAAGGGGAAGGCGGGGTGGGTGACGCGCGGATCGGCCGGGAGTCCACCGGAGGACAAGCTTGAACGGCGGTCAAATCCCCTGGCGACGCGATGCATCGTGCGGTGGCCGCCGTGCACTGTCAACGGCCATCCGGAATCCCGGACTTCCCGCCCCCGGTGCCCGCGCATCGCCCCGGCGGCCCGCCGCCGGACCCGTCCGCACACCCGTTCCACCGCACTGACCTGCGACGTTGCCACCCGGGAAGCCCGGCCCGGCCCGGCCGGCGGGGCACCTCGTCAGCGCGGGCTCATGCCGCATCGGTATGGCTTGCCACCCGTCCAGCATGAACACCTTTGCGACTTCAAGTAGTTGTTCACCCGACTTGCTCTTACGGGTATAACCTCGCGCGGTTACCGTCCGGTCATGACGCCCACCCTCGCCCAGCTCCGCTACCTCGTCGCCGTCGCCGACTGCCGCTCCATCACGAGCGCGGCGGCCTCGGTCTTCGTCGCCCAGTCCGCGCTGTCCCGCGCCGTCCAGGCCATGGAGCGCGACCTCGGCGTCGAGCTCCTCGCCCGCCGGGGAAGGGGGGTGGACCTCACACCTGAAGGGGCTCGGGTCGTCCGGCTGGCCCGGACCGTCCTCGACGCGGTGGACGCGATCGACGACATCGGGACGCCCCACGGCAAGGGCGGCCGGGCCACCCTCACCCTCGTCACCACGCCCACCCTGGCCCTCGACCTGGCCTCCGACCTGGTCCGGGCCTTCACCGAGCGGCACCCCGGCATCGACGTCAGGGTCCAGCAGTACGACAGCCGCGAGACGCTGGTCGAGGAACTGACCCAGGGCCGGGCCGAATTGGCGCTCGTCGACCTGCCGGTCGACAAGGAGCTCTCCACCCACCACATCCAGGAGCGCGAGGTGGTGCTCATCTCGCCGATCGGCTCGTCCCTGCCCGATCCGATGCCGTTCCGCGCCCTCGACGGGCTCCCGATGGTGCTGCCCACCCCCGGGACGGGCCGGCGCACCGAGATGGAGGCCATGTTCAGCTGCCTGGGCGTGCGCCCGGTGCCCTGCCTCGAAGTGGACGAACGGCTCGCCTGGGTGACGGGCGTGACCGACGGCCGCGGCTCCCTCATCTGGTACCGCGACGTGGTGGCGCGGGCCTTCGGCAGCCGGGCGGAGATCCGCTCCTTCACCCCGCCCCTGCTGCGCCCGGTGGGCATCGCGCACGCCCGGCGGCCGCTGAGCCGCGCGGCCCGCGCCTTCATCGCGCACGCCCGGCACAACTCGCCCGTACGGGAACCGGCCCGCTGACCCCGTGCGTGCCGGACGGGCCGTGCCGGTGTGACCGGAAGGCAGCTCCCGGTGGCCAGGCATGCCCGTCCGGCATTGAACGATGCTCGAAGGGGGAGTGATTGGCCCTGGCGCCAGAAACTGACGTCCTCTCACATGGTGGGCATGTCCCGACAACTCCTCACGCCCCCACGGGCCGCCGCCCTCGCCACCGCGGTCCTCGCCACGATCCTGCCGGCCGTGGCCTGGATGGCCGGCGGCGCGGCCAGCGCCGCCCCGGCCCCGGCCGCGGCCGCGGCCCCCGAGCGCCAGTGCACCCTCCCCGGCGGCATGGCCGAGATCAGCGGCCTCGCCATGAGCCGCAAGCACCCGGGCGTCTTCTACGCCGTCAACGACAGCGGCAACACCAACCAGGTCTTCGCCGTCGACTGCAACGGCGCCACGGGCCGGCTCCTGGCCACGCTCACGGTCGCCGGCGTGGGCAACACCGACTGGGAGGGCCTGACGATCGGCAAGGACGCCGGGGGTGGCCCCGCGATCCTGGTCGGCGACATCGGCGACAACTTCGGCAGTCGCGCCGAGATCACCGTGCACTCCTTCGCCGAGCCCGATCAGCTCGCCAACGCCACGGTGACGCCCGTGACGTACCGCTTCGCCTACGCCGACGGCAAGCACGACGCGGAGTCGCTGCTCGCCGATCCCGTCACCGGCCGGATCCACATCGCGAGCAAACTCATCGGCGCGGCGGGCCAGTTGTACCAGGCTCCGCTGCCGCCGGTGGCCGGGCAGGTCAACACCCTCACCGCGGTCCGGCCGGGCCCGGTCTTCGCCACCGACGGCGCGTTCTCGCCGTCGGGCGCCTCGTACACCCTGCGCAGCGGCGGGCCGCTGGGCGCCAACACGGCCTCCGTGTACGACACCTCCGGCGCCAAGCTCGCGGACGTCGCCCTCCCGGCGCAGTCGCAGGGCGAGACGGTGACGTACGCCGACTGCACCAGCCTGCTCGTGGGGTCGGAGAACGACACCCAGATCTGGCGCGTCCCGCTGCCCCCGGAGGCCACCCCGGGCTGCGCCGGCACGCCGACGCCTACCCCTACGCCCACGCCGACGCCGACCCCGACCCCGACGCCCACGCCTACTCCGACCCCGACTCCGACTCCGACTCCGGGTGATCTGAAGCTGGCCAACCCCGGTCCGCAGACCTGCAAGTTCAACCAGAACTGCACCATCCAGCTCACCGCCACCGGCGGGAAGCCCCCCGTCCGCTACGCCGCCACCGGACTCCCCTGGGGCCTGACCCTCGACGCCAACACCGGCCGCATCACCGGCAAACCCTGGAGCAGCGGCACCGTCCAGATCACCGCCACCGCCACCGACAGCACCGGAGCCGCCGCGGGCACCACCTTCCCCCTCACCATCAACTGGTTCTGAGAGAGGCATCCGTGTACCTGTCGACCAGCCGCGCCGCGGACATCGCCGCAGGCCCTCCGGCTCCGAAGGGCCCCCTGCGGGCCGTCCCCGGCACGGTGCTCGCGCTCGGCCTGGTCAGCCTGGTCACGGATGTCTCCGCCGAGATGGTCACCGCCGTCCTGCCGCTGTACCTGGTGACCGTGCTCGGGATGTCCCCGCTCGCCTTCGGCGCCCTGGACGGACTGGTCCAGGGCGCCACCGCACTGCTGCGCCTGGTGGGCGGGCGGGTCTCCGACCGCACCCACCGCCGCAAACTCGTCGCCGGCACCGGCTACGCGATCTCCGCCGCGTGCAAGGCCGCCCTGCTGGCCGCCACCGCCCCCTGGTCGGTGGCGGTGGTGCTCGCCGCCGACCGGACCGGCAAGGGCCTGCGCACCGCCCCGCGCGACGCGCTGATCTCGCTGTCCTGTCCGCCGGAGGAGCAGGGCCGCGCCTTCGGCGTGCACCGCGCGATGGACACGGCCGGCGCCCTGCTGGGACCGCTGGCCGCGTTCGGAGTGCTGTGGGTGGCGGTGGACGGGTACGAGGCCGTCTTCGCGGTGAGCTGCTGCTTCGCGGTGCTGGGGGTCGTGGTGCTGGCCCTGTTCGTACGCGAGAGCCCGGCGCCCGCGGCCGCGCCCGGCGCCGGGACGACCTCGGCCCGGGACCTCCTGCGGATCCCCGGCCTGCGGCGGCTGTGTCTGACCGCCGCCGCGCTCGGCCTGTTCACCGTCGGCGACGCCTTCCTCTACCTCCTGCTCCAACGCCGCCTGGACCTGCCGGTCGCGTACTTCCCCCTGCTGCCCGTCGGCACGGCGGCCGTGTTCCTGCTGGCCGCGCTGCCCGTGGGCCGGCTCGCCGACCGGCTCGGCCGCCACCGGGTCTTCCTCGGCGGACACCTGCTGCTGTCCGGCGCCTGCCTGCTGCTCCTGGCCCCGGTACCGCCCGGGCCCGTCCTCGTCCTCGGCGTCCTCGGACTGCTCGGCCTGTTCTACGCGGCCACGGACGGGGTGCTGATGGCAGCCGCCGGCCCGCTGCTGCCGGCCGGGCTGCGCACCACCGGACTCGCGGTGCTCCAGACCGCGCAGGCCCTGGCGCGGTTCGCGGGCTCCCTGCTGTTCGGGGCGGCCTGGACCCTGTGGGGACCCGGCCCGGCCCTGGGCGTCGCCGCCGGGGGACTGCTGCTGGTCCTGGCCGCCGTCGCGGCGGCCGGCCGCCGCCCGCGCGGGGGCCGGTCCCGCGCACCGCAGGGCGACCCGCCGGCGAACCGGCGGGCCGCCCGGGGCCGTTGAGATCCGGTCACTTGTGCGAGCCCGGCGCCTCCGGGGCGACGGCGTGGCGCATCCCGCCGGATACCCCGACGGGCCCGAGCCACGGCCCGCGGCCGGGTGGGGGACCGCCCGGGGAGCCCGGAGCGGCCGCCTCCGCGATCATGGCCGGATCCGCCCGGGTCCGCCCGGCGTCCCCGGAACCCATCGCCGAAGATCCCTCAGCGGGCGCCGCCCTTGCCTTACGATCTCGGCGGACGGTCCCGTCCCGTGATCGCCGCCCACCCCGCACCCGTGGAGGTCAACCGTGTTCCGGACGGCCAGAGGAAACCGCAGTCGCCGCAACAGCCTCCGCATCCGCGTCGCGGCCACCGCCGCCGCGGCGGGCGCCTTCCTCGTCGCCGGATGCTCCTCCTCCGGGGGCGGGTCGGGCGAAGCGGCCGGCGGAGTGCCCGTCGTGGAGAAGGGCAAGCTCACCACCTGCACCCACCTGCCCTACCCGCCGTTCCAGTTCGAGAAGGACGGCAAGGTCGTCGGTTTCGACGTGGCGCTCGTCGACCTGGTGGCGACCCGGCTGGGGGTCGAGCAGAAGATCCTCGACACGCCCTTCGAGAACTTCAAGACCGGCGCCTTCCTGAACTCGGGCGAGTGCGACCTCGCGGCGGCCGGCATGACGATCACCGACGAGCGCAAGAAGAACGTCGACTTCTCCGTCCCCTACTTCGACGCGACCCAGGCACTGCTCGCCACCAAGAAGAGCGGCGTCACCTCGCTCGCCGACCTCAAGGCGAAGTCGAAGAAGCTGGGCGCGCAGGCCGAGACCACCGGCGAGAGCTACGCCAAGGCCCAGGGCTTCGACCCCGTCGCCTTCGAGAGTTCGGACGCGGTCCTCAACGGACTGCGCACCGGCCAGGTCGACGCGGTCGTCATCGACTACCCCGTCGTCCAGGGCTGGCTGAAGGACCCGAAGAACGCGGCCGAGTTCACCCTCGGACAGAGCATCGACACGGGCGAGCAGTACGGATTCTCGGTGAAGAAGGGCAACACCGCCCTCGTGGCCGCGATCGACAAGGCCATCACGGACGCCAAGGCCGACGGCACCTACAAGAAGATCTACGAGCAGTGGATCGGCCCGCTGCCCCAGGCCGCGCCGTGACCTCTCGGCTGACCCGCCGACAGCGCCGCGCACTCTCGCAGGGCCTGCAGTACGCCCTCTTCGCGGCGGTGCTGGTCCTGGTCGGCGTCAACGCCGACTGGGGCCGGCTGCAGAACCAGTTCGCCCAGAAGGACCTGGCGGTGCGGCTCTTCCCGGAGATCATCACCACCGCCCTGCGCAACACGGTCATCTACACGACGTCCGGGTTCCTCCTCGGCCTGGTCCTCGGCCTGGTCATCGCCATGATGCGGCTGTCCTCGGTGGCCCCGTACCGGTGGGTCGCCGGCGTCTACATCGAACTGTTCCGGGGCCTCCCGGCCCTGCTGATCTTCATCTTCGTGGGCGTGGCGGTGCCCCTGGCGTTCCCCGGTACGGAGATCCCCGGCGGCACGTACGGCAAGGTCGCGATCGGCCTCGGACTGGTGGCCGCCGCCTACATGGCGGAAACGATCCGGGCCGGCATCCAGGCGGTGCCCAAGGGGCAGATGGAGGCGGCCCGCTCACTCGGCTTCTCGCACGCCCGGGCCATGGTCTCGGTCGTCATCCCGCAGGCGTTCCGCATCGTCATCCCGCCGCTCACCAACGAGCTGGTCCTGCTGTTCAAGGACTCCTCGCTCGTGCTGTTCCTCGGCGTGACGCTGCAGGAGCGCGAGCTGACGAAGTTCGGCCGGGACCTCGCCAGCCAGACCGCCAACTCCACCCCGATCCTGGTCGCGGGCCTGTGCTACCTCCTGGTGACCGTGCCGCTGAGCTTCGTGGTGCGCCGCCTGGAGGCCCGCGCGGACAAGGCCACGTGAGGACGACATGCCACAGGAGACACCAGCGGTGGACACGAAGGCCACGGACGGCCCCGAGATCGAGATCCGCGGACTGCACAAGTCCTTCGGCGCCAACCACGTCCTGCGCGGCATCGACCTCGAGATCGCCCGCGGCGAGGTGGTCTGCGTCATCGGGCCGTCCGGCTCGGGCAAATCGACGCTGCTGCGCTGCGTGAACCTGCTCGAGGAGCCCAGCGAGGGCCGGGTCTTCGTCGGCGGCACGGAGGTCACCGACCCGGACGTCGACATCGACGCCGTACGCCGCCGCATCGGCATGGTCTTCCAGCAGTTCAACCTCTTCCCGCACGTGAACGTCACCGGCAACCTCACCCTGCCCCAGCGCCGGGTCCTGGGCCGGGACCGGACCAGGGCCGCGGCCGTGGCCGCGGAGAACCTCGAACGCGTCGGCCTCGCCGACAAGTCCGAGGCGTTCCCCGCCCAGTTGTCCGGCGGCCAGCAGCAGCGGGTGGCGATCGCCAGGGCCCTGTCGATGGGCCCGGAGGTGATGCTCTTCGACGAGCCGACCTCGGCGCTCGACCCCGAACTCGTCGGCGAGGTCCTGGCGGTGATGCGGGTACTGGCGGGCGAGGGCATGACGATGATGGTCGTCACCCACGAGATGAGCTTCGCCCGGGAGGTCGCCGACCGGGTCGTGTTCATGGACGGCGGCGTGATCGTCGAGCAGGGTCCGGCGGCGCAGGTGGTCGGGGACCCCCGGCACGAGCGGACCAAGGCCTTCCTCAACCGCATCCTGGACCCGGCGGGGACCGAGGCCCCCGGGGCCGCCGGCGAGGACCCGCGACCCGCTGAGAACCCCTGACAGAACGAACCGTTCTCCTGGTTGGCGCGCGACCGGGTGAGGAGATCATTACTCTGCATGGGTGCTGTCATACGACGAGTTGACCCCGCCGGAGCGCGAGCTGTGGGACGCCTTCCCCGAGGGGCGTCGAGTCGACCTGCGCACAGGTGTGCCCGAGGCTGACGCTCCCTCCGCGGGTACTCGATGGGGTCCCGAACGCACGGTCCGCGCGGCCGTGGTGACGGCGTTGCTGCTCGGCGCGAACGACGGTCGGTCCGGTGGCGTAGCCGCCCTGCGACTCGCCGGGACGCGTATCACCGGCCGCCTCGACCTGTCCGGGGCGGAGATCCGCCACACGTTCTCGCTGGAGGGCTGCCGGCTGGACGAGGCGGTGCGGCTGCACGGGGCCACGACCCGGACGATCGAGATCACGGACAGCTGGGTTCCGGGGATCGACGCCGAACTCGCACGGATCGAGGGCGACCTGGATCTGAGGCGGTCGAGTGTCGAAGGTGGCTCCCTCGTACTCGTCAACGTCCGTATGGCCGGGAATCTCCTGCTCTCGGATGCCAAGATCTCGAGCCCGGAGGAGTGGGCAGTGCTCGCGGGTGGCCTCGTCCTGGACGGCGGCGTCTTCGCCCAGCGGCTCACCACACGAGGCGGGTTCCGGCTGCCTGGCGCACGGCGCGTCAGCAGCGGGCGCGGGCGAAACGCCGGTCAGGGACGAGGTGGCCCGTCGCCGGGCGTGGGTCCGTCGGAACCCCGGATATGCCCCGCAGCCGTACGAGCAACTCGCGGGCTGGTACCGGGGGATCGGCCACGATGACGACGCCCGCCGCGTGCTGCTGGCGAAACAGCGTCACCGACGCCTCACCCTGTCCCCGCCGGCACGGGCGTGGGGGCACCTGCTCGACGTGACCGTAGGGTACGGCTACCGGCCCTGGTTGGCAGGTGTCTGGCTCCTGACGTTGACGTTGCTGGGCACTCTGGTCTTCGGTACCGACTCTCCGACCTCGGTGAAGCCGGGTGAAGGCTTCCCGTTCCAGCCCCTGGTCTACACACTCGACCTCTTGATTCCCATCGGTGGTCTGGGACAGCGCGCGGGGTGGTACTGGTCGAACGACGTCATCCAGTGGCTGGCCTACCTGCTGATCGTCCTCGGCTGGATGCTCACGACCGCCGTCATCGCCGGTGTCACCCGCACCCTGCAGAAGAACTAGCGATCGACACCGTGCTCGGGGACCGCGGCTACCGACCGCTGCAGTTCTCGGTCCGTCGGCGGACCCGGCCCACCTGCGGCGCCGCCGTGGCCATGGGGCAGGATGGCAGCTCGTTCCACATGCGCGCGCGTGTGCGAACACGCCTCCGTGCACGACGAACTGACAGGTGACAAGGTGAAGACACACCTCATACGGCGGCCGGCAGCGCCCGCCGCCGCATCCCCGGTCCGACGAGGGGCGGAGGGCGTCCGTTGACCCGGGACCTCGTCCTGCACGACTGGCTGGTCGCCGGCATCGCGCTGGCCGCCGGCGCGGTCGGCGGCCTGCTCCTGCGGGCCCTCGTACGGTGGCTGGGCAAGCACGCCCTGCGGACCCGGTGGAGCGGCGACGACCTCATCGTCGGCGCGCTGCGCGCCCTGGCTCCGGGGGCGGCCGTCATCGCGGGCGCCGCGGTGGCCGCCTCGACGCTGCCGCTGAGCACGCGGGTCTCCGGCTGGGTGAACCAGTCGCTGACCGCGCTGCTGATCCTCATGGCCACGCTCGGCGCGGCCCGGGTCGTCGCCGGTCTCGTCCAGTCGGTGGCCCAGGCCCGGACGGGAGTGGCCGGTTCGGCCACCATCTTCGTCAACATCACGCGGGTCGTGGTGCTCGCGATGGGCTTGCTGGTCGCACTCGAAACCGTGGGCGTGTCCATCGCGCCCCTGCTGACCGCTCTCGGCGTGGGTGGTCTGGCGGTCGCGCTGGCCCTGCAGGACACCCTCGCCAACCTCTTCGCGGGCGTCCACATCCTCGCCTCCAAGACGGTGCAGCCCGGTGACTACATCCGGCTCACCAGCGGCGAGGAGGGGTACGTCGTCGACATCAACTGGCGCAACACCGTGGTCCGCAACCTCTCGAACAACCTGGTGATCATCCCCAACGGGCGGCTCGCGCGCACGAACATGACCAACTTCACCCAGCCCGAGCAGCAGTTGTCGATCCTGGTCCAGGTGGGGGTGGGTTACGAGAGCGATCTGGAGCACGTCGAGCGGGTGACCCTGGAGGTGGTCGACGGGGTGATGGCCGACATCAACGGCGCGGTCCCAGACCACGAGGGGGCCGTCCGGTTCCACACCTTCGCGGACTCCAGGATCGACTTCACGGTGATCCTGGGCGTCGGCGAGTTCAGCGACCAGTACCGGATCAAGCACGAGTTCATCAAGCGGCTGCACCGCCGGTTCCACGAGGAGGGCATCTCGATCCCCGCCCCCACGCGGACGGTCGAGCTCCGGCAGGACGACCTGCGGGCCGCACCCTCCGCGGCGGCCTCGCCGGTCCCGCACCAGCGCGAGGCCCCGGTCCAGGCCCCGGTCCAGGCCCTGGCGGACAGCGGACGGTAGCGGCCGGTAGCCGCCGGTCTCCCCGGGACGCGGCCCCGGGGAGACGGGCCGGCGTCACACGTCCGGGCTGCCCGCCGCCCGGGCCGGCTCCGGCTCCGGCTGGTTCGCGTACGGGCAGCGCGGCGCGCGTGCGGTGATCGTGGCCACCATCCTGCCCGGGTTCAGCGTGAGCTGCGGCAGCCGCGGGAGGGTCAGGCTGCCGGGGTGGAGATCGACCTTCCAGTGGCTGAGCAGGGAAGCCAGCAGCAGGACGCCCTCGATGAGCGAGAACTCGTCGCCGATGCACTTGCGGGCACCGCCGCCGAACACGGTGACGGGCACCTTCGGCTGGCGGCCGGTCTGGATCCAGCGGTCGGGGTCGAAGCGCTCCGGGTCGGGGTAGAGCGACGGCAGATGGCTGATGAGGTACGGGCTGTAGGCCATGGTCGTCCCCTCCGCCACGGAGTACGGGCCCAGCTTGGCGTCCGACATCACCTGCCGGGTCAGGAACCAGCCGGGCGGGTACATGCGCAGGGCCTCGTTCAACACCTGCCGCGTGTACGTCAGTCGCGGAAGGTCCTCCCAGGTCGCGGTGCGGCCCCCGAGCACCGTGTCGATCTCCTCCGTCAGCCGTCCGAGGACCTCCGGGTGCACGGCGGCCAGGTACAGGGCCCAGCCCACCGAGCCCGCCGTCGTCTCCGTGCCGGCCGAGTACATGGTCACGGCCTGGTCCACGAGTTCCTCGTCCGACAGGGCGGGGGAGTCGCTCTCCGGGTCGCGGGCCGAGATGAGCATGGACAGCAGGTTCGTCTCGTCGGTGGCGCCGCGTTCGCGGTGCTCGGCGACGAGGGAGGTCATGGTCTCGCGCACGCGCTTGGTGGCCTGGTCGTAGCGGACGTTGCCGGGCGTGGGCACCTTGCGCAGCGGCTTCGGCAGGAGGCTGTGCCGGGTGAAGCCCGACAGGAGGATGTCGAAGTCAGTGGCCAGACGGGTGTGGATGCCCCGCTCCAGGCGGGTGCCGAAGACTGCGGCGATGACCACGTCGGCGGCGATCTTGCGGATCTCCACGCTCAGGTCGAGGGTCTGGCCGTCGCGCCAGCCGCCGAGGATGGCGTCCAGCCGCTCGGTCATGATGCCGGCGTAGCCGGGGAACCGGGCCTGGTGGAAGGCCGGTTGTATGAGCCGGCGCTGGCGCCGGTGCTCCCCGCTCGGGCACGTGGCCAGCCCCTGTCCGCCCGCCTCGCGCAGCCGGTCGAAGAGCGGTCCGCCCTTGTCGAAGACGCGGTCCTGGACCAGGAACGAACGGGTCAGTTCGGGATCGCACACCACGACGATCGGCTTGCGGCCGAGCCGGATCTCCACCAGCGGACCATGAGCGGGCAGGCCCCGCAGGAAGGCCAGCGGTGCCCGCAGGAGCGCGGGCAGGTGCCCGAGGACGGGCGTCGCACCGGGTGCCTTCGGTACCGACGGAATGCTTTCCGTGTCACTTTTCATGTCGCCATCCATTCTCTACTCGTTCTCAATCCTTCCTCCTAATGTCTCATGCAGGGTTGCACCGCACTCGAGGCAACCTAGACCCTTCGTGAGACTTGCCGGTCCTCTTCGCCTGAAAGACGGCATGGAGGTCTCGGGGGAAGGAACCGTCAATGAAGGAGATATCGGCCCTGCTCGGAAGTGAATTTCCGACCGACGGCGGACTCGTTCAGATTCAAGAACGGCTCAAAGGCGACCTGGAGCGGGTCAGGGAAAGTCTCTACTCGCTCGCCGTGCCGCCGCACCAGAGGATCCACGAACCGATCATGTACGCCGTGGAGCAGACGGGCCGGCTGCTGCGGCCCACGCTCGTGCTCCTGTCCTCGTACCTCCTCGAGGGCGAGCCGGCCCGGGTCACGCCCCAGCGCGTGATCGACGGGGCGGCCATCGTCGAGATCCTGCACATCGCCACCCTGTTCCACGATGATCTGATCGACGAAGCGCAGGTCAGGCGTGGTAGGCCCACCTCGAACGCCAAGTACGGCGGCGCCATCGCGCTGCTGACCGGGGACTACCTCCTCGCGCGCTGCATGCAGGCCGCGGCCTCCCTCGGCGCGTCCCGCATGATGACGATGGCGGAGACCCTGATCGACCTGTGCGTGGGCCAGATGCTGGAGACCACCCAGCTCTTCGACTCCCTGCGCACCGAAGAGGAATACCTCACCTCGATTTCCGGAAAGACCGCGCGCCTGATCCGGACGGCCTCGCTCATGGGGGCGTCCCAGGCCGGCGGGGACATCGCGTCCCAAGAAGTGCTGGAGAATTTCGGACACAATCTCGGAATGGCATTCCAGATCTGGGACGACATCCTGGACATCTGCAGCCAGGAAACGGGAAAGCAGCCCGGAAGGGACGTTCTCAACGGCGTGTACACCCTTCCGGTGATCTACGCCGTAAGGGATTCCCCGGAGCGCATTCTTCCGGTATTGCGCGAGCAGCCGATTTCCCCGGCGCAGTGCCAGGCGATCATCGACGCCATGCACGAGTCCGGTTCGATCGGCCGGGCGGCCGACGTGGCGCAGCGCTACATGGCCCAGGCCCTGGACGCGCTGGAGTCCCATCCGTCCTTCGCGCACCGGGCTCCTCTCGTACGCAAGTGTCTGCGCGACCTGGTCGACGGGCTCGCGTCCCAGCACCCCGCTCAGGAAGCGCTCGTCGAGACGGTGTGAACCGATCGCGCCGCAAGTGGTGTCCACGCTCAGCCGGTCCCGGCTGGGTCGATCCCGGAGGGTTGTCGTGTCAGGGCTCCGAACCGATTTCATCAGCGATTACGATGGTCTCGCCGACCAGTGGTGGGACCCTAGAGGACCGCTAGCACCGCTCGGCTGGATCGCTCGCGCCCGCGCCGAGCACATCCCGCCCGCCGCGCGCGAGCAGGCCCGACTGCTCGATGTCGGCTGCGGGGGCGGCCTGTTCGGCCCCCACGTGGCCGGCAAGGGCTACCGCCTGGTCGGCGTCGACCTCTCGGCCAAGTCCCTCGAAGAGGCGCTGCGCCACGGCTTCGACGAGGTGGTCCGCACCGACATCTCCGAACTCCCCTTCCCCGACGAGTCGTTCGACGTCGTCACGGCGGGTCAGTGCCTCGAACACGTACCGGATCCCTACGGGGTGGTGGCGGAGCTGTGCCGGGTCCTGCGCCCGGGCGGAACACTGGTCGTCGACACCATCGCCGACACCAGAATCGCGCGGCTGGTCTCCATCACCCTCGCCGAGAACCTGCCCCTGCCGGGCAGGCCGGCCCGCGGCACCCACGACCACCGCCTCTTCGTCAACCGCGAGCGCCTGGTGAAGGCCGCGCGGGCGCACGGGGTGGAGCTCGAGCTGCACGGCCTGCGCCCGAGCTTCCGCGACGGGATCGGCTACCTGGCCCGGCGCCGCGAAGGGGTCCGCATGGTTCCCGTCCGGTCCACCGGCGTTCTCTTCCTCGGGGCGGGCACCAAGGCGGGCCCCACATGGTGACGACGGATCAGCGGCCGCCGGTCCGCGGCGCCGTGCGCACCTGGGTGGTCGGCGCCCGGCTCAAGACCCTGCCGGTGACGCTGGCGCCGATCGTGGTGGGATGGGCGGTCGCCCGCTCGCAGGGCCACTTCAGCTGGTGGCGCGCCGCCCTGACCCTGCTCTTCGGCCTGGGCTTCGTCCTGGGCACGAACTTCTTCAACGACTACAGCGACGGGGTGCGGGGGGCCGACGACGAACGGGTGGGCCCCGTCCGCCTGGTGGGATCGGGGCGGGCCTC
The DNA here is from genome assembly GCF_003287915.1 of Streptomyces sp. ICC4. NCBI lineage: Bacteria > Bacillati > Actinomycetota > Actinomycetes > Kitasatosporales > Streptomycetaceae > Streptomyces > Streptomyces sp. ICC4. The sequence continues at coordinate 4,260,518 of NZ_CP030286.1, forward strand.
GCCGCGCCAGGTCCTGCGCATGGGGCTCGCCCTGTACGGCGTCGCGGTCCTGGCCGGCGCGGTCATGGCGGTGACGATCTCCTGGTGGCTGCTCGCGCTGGCCGCGCTCTGCGCGGTCGGCGGCTGGTTCTACACCGGCGGGTCCCGGCCCTACGGCTACCTGGGACTGGGGGACGTCAGCATCTTCCTCTTCCACGGGGTCATCGCCGTGTGCGCCACCGCATTCATCCAGCTCGGCCGGGTGCCCCTGCTCGCCCTCGGCGCGTCGGTACCCATCGGCCTGCTCGCCGTCGCGCTGCTGACCACGAACAACCTCCGCGACATCCCGACCGACACCGCCGCGGGGAAGATCACCCTCGCGGTGCGGCTGGGCGACGGACGCACCCGCGTGTACTACGCCCTGTGCGTCGCCGCCGCCTTCGCGTCCGGACTGCTCCTGGCGACCGCCCGGCCCTGGCTGCTGCTCCTGCTCGCCGCCGCCCCGTCCGCCGTCCTCCCGCTGCGGCGGGTGCTCGGCGGGGCGCGCGGCAGCGATCTGATAGCGGCGCTGGAGCAGACCTGCGTACTGCTCCTCGTGTACGGGGCCCTGCTGGCGACCGGACTGGTCCTGTGACCGGCCGGAGCGGGACCCCGCGGACGCCGGACACCCCCGGGGCCGCGGTGGCCCCGGACCACGAAGTGCTGGTCATCGGCGCCGGGTTCTCCGGAATCGGCACGGCGATCGGCCTGCGCAAGGCCGGCATCGAGGACTTCGTGGTCCTGGACGAGCAGGACGACATCGGCGGCAGCTGGCACGCCAACCAGTACCCCGGCATCGCCGTGGACATCACCGCCTTCTCCTACTCCTTCGCCTTCGAGCCCTCCCCGTCATGGACCCGGGCGTTCCCTCCCGGCGCGGAACTGAAGGCGTACGCCCGGCACTGCGTGCGCAAGTACGGGCTGGGCGGCCACCTGCGGCTGAACGCGAGGGTCGTGCGCGCCGAGTACGACGGGGCCGCGCACGTGTGGACCGTCTTCCTGGCGGACGGCACCGCGACCACCGGACGGTTCGTCATCTGCGCCACCGGCTGGCTCACCAAGCCCAAGGCGCCCGACATCGAGGGACTCGACACCTTCAAGGGCGAGGTCGTGCACACGGCGCGCTGGGACCACTCCCTGGAGCTCAGCGGCCGCAACGTCGGGCTGATCGGCACCGGCGCCTCGTCCGTGCAGCTCGTCCCGGAGATCGCCCCCGACGTGGAGCGGCTCCACGTCTACCAGCGCACCCCCATCTGGGTGTTCCCGAAACCGGACTTCGCGATGCCGGCCGCCGTCAGCCGACTGTTCCGGTCGGCCCCGTGGACGCAGCGCCTGGTCCGGCTGTTCACGGACACGGTGACGGAGCTCAGCTTCGTGATCGCCATGATCTACCACCGCCGGTTCCCCTTCCTGGTGAAGGCCGGGGAAGCGCTGTCCCGGCGCCATCTGCGCCGGGAGGTGGGCGGCGATCCCGAGCTGATCAGGAAGCTCACCCCCGCCTACAAACTGGGCTGCAAGCGGCCGTCGTTCGGCAAGGGCTACTGGCGCGCCTTCACCCGGGACAACGTCGAACTCGTCACCGAACGCATCGAGCGGATCACCGAGACCGGCATCCACACGGCGGACGGCGAGGAGCAGCTGCTCGACGTACTCGTGCTCGCCACGGGCTTCCACGTCCTGGAGAACCTGCCGCCCTTCCCGGTGCACGGCCCCGCGAACCGGGAGCTGAGGGAGTTCTGGCGGACCGAGCGCTTCCAGACGTACGAGGGCAGTTCGGTGAAGGGCTTCCCGAACCTCTGGTTCATCGTCGGGCCGTACTCGTTCACCGGCGGATCCTGGTTCGGAATGATCGACTACCAGGTCACCCACGCCCTGCGGGTGATCGGCGAGGCCCGCCGGCGGCGGGCCACGGAGGCCTCCGTCCGGCCGGAGGAGCACGACAAGTCCTTCCGCAGGACGCTGCGCAGGCAGCCGGGCACCGTGTTCCTCGACGAGAGCTGCCGGCGCGCGAACACCTACTACCTCGACGAGCGCGGGGACGCGCCGGCCGTCCGGCCGGCCACGCGGTACGAGGCCGCCTGGCGGGCCCGGCACTTCGACCTCGACCACTACCGGTACGACCACAGCTCCGGAGGCCGACGTGCGGATGCTCGCTGAGGTGCGCGGCAGGGACCGCGAGCTGTGCCTGTTCTACGGGATCTTCTCCGTGGCCGGCTCCCTGGTCATGGGGGCGCTGGCCGTCGACTTCGTGGTGGACAACATCCACGACGGCGTCTTCGGCGTCATCCGCACCTTCATGCGCGACGCGCTGACGAACCCGGCGGCCCGGTTCATCTACGCCGACCTGTTCCTCATCTGGGCGGCGCTGGCGGGCTTCATGGTCGTCGAGGCCCGGCGGCACGGCATCCGCCACGTGTGGGCGTACATCATCGGCGCCCCGGCGCTGGCGCTGTGCGCGAGCTTCACCGCCTTCATGTACGTCCGCCAGCTCAAGATCGCGGCCGCGCGCGGCGGGGGACCGAGCCCCGTCCCCGCGGCCTCCCACGAATTGACGAGAGGGATGCAGTGATGACCACCGAGGCCACCGAGGCCATCGCGCTCACCGCGAGCGTCGACCGTTCACTGGCCCTGGCCGCCCGTACGCTCCGGGAGCGCCAGGACCCGGCCGGCCATTGGAAGGGCGACTTCGAGACCAGCCTCATCGGCGAATCCGGCGAGGTCATCCTGCGGCACTTCCTGCGGCTGCCCGACGACGGCACGGCCGCCGCCGCGGCGAGCACGATCCTCAGCGAGCAGACCGCCACGGGCGGATGGGCGTCCTACTACCAGGGGCCCGACGAGCTCCTGCTCTCCATCTTCTGCTACGTCGCGCTGCGGCTCGCCGGCCACGACCCGGACGAACCGGAGATGCGCGCGGCCGCCGGGTCGATCCGGGCAGGCGGCGGCATCGAGGGCGTCGACAACCTCCTCATGCTGGCCTGGCTGGCCCTGATCGGGCTCTGGCCGTGGCGCGACATCCCGCTGATCCCGGCGGAGATCGTCCTGCTGCCCAGCAGGTTCCCCGGCAACATCTACCAGTTCGGCGCCGCCGCCCGCGGCATCGTCGTCGCCAACAGCCTGTTCATGGCCGACCGGCCGGTGGTCCCCGCCGGCTTCGACATCGCCGAACTGTTCGCCAAGCCCAGCGCCCGGCGCAGGCTCCCCAGGCCCGCCGCCCTGCGCATCGGGACGACCCTCACCCACTGGTACGCCCGCCACCCGATCGGCTTCCTGCGCCGCCGGGCCGTCCGCAAGGCCGCGGACTGGCTCGTGCGCACCCAGGAAACGGACGGCAGCTGGGGCGGCAACTGGCCGCAGACCGCGAACGTCGTCATGGGACTGGACGCGGTCGGCTTCGGACAGGACCACCCGGTCGTCAAGGCCGCGATGGAGGGCCTCGACCGGTACGTCGTCGAGAAGGACGGCCACCGCCGGGTCGAGATGTGGACCTCGGTGGTCATGGACACCGCCCTCGGCCTGCACGCGACCGCGGCCGCCGGCGGCCCCGACACGAAGTCCGCCGCCGAACCCGCGGTCCGCTGGCTGCTCGCCAACCAGGTCACGGAGCTCGGCGACTGGGCCGTGCTGACCAAGGACCCGGTCGCCGGCGGATGGCCGTACGAGTTCACCAACAACGCCAACCCCGACGCCGACGACACCGCCTTCGCGGTGGCCGCGCTGCGCCGGTTCCACCCGCGCGGCAGCGACGCGGCCGTCGACGAGGCGTGCGAGCGGGCCGGCCGGTGGATGGAGTCCCAGCAGTGCGACGACGGCGGCTGGGCCGCCTTCGAACCGCTGCGCTGGAAGCTGCCCGGACGCGACAAGCTGGCCGCCATCGGATTCCTCGAGGCGCCCTCGGCCGACGTCACCGGGCACGTCCTGGAAGCCCTGGGCTCCGACGGCCAGGCCCGCACCCCCGCCGCCCTGCGCGGCATCGAGTGGCTGCGCGAGAACCAGCACGCCGACGGATCGTGGCCCGGCTGGTGGGCCTGCTACCACCTGCACGGCACGAGCGCGGCCGTCACCGGGCTCACCGCGTGCGGGATCCCGGGCACCGACCCGGCCGTGGCCCGGGCCTGCGAGTGGATCGTCGCGCACCAGCAGGACGACGGCGGCTGGGGCGAGGACATCCGCGCCCTGCACGACCCGGCCTGGATCGGGAACGGCGCGAGCACCCCCTCGCAGACGGGCTGGGCGCTCCTCGCGCTCATCGCCGCCGGCCGCGCCGACAGCGAAGAGGTCCGCGCGGGCCTCGAGTTCCTGGTCCGCACCCAGCAGGAGGACGGCGACTGGGCCGAACCCTGGCACACCTGGGTCGTGCACCACGACGGCCTGTACTGGCGCGACAGCCTGCTGCGCCTGATCTACCCCGTGATGGCCATGTCGGCGTACCTGGCCCGCACCGACGGTTCGGAGGAGCGATGACCGGCGTGACGGTGGTCGGTGGAGGCCTCGCCGGAATGACGGCGGCCTGGGCCATCCGCCGGTACGGGATTCCGGTACGGCTGATCGAAGCCTCCCCGGAGCTCGGCGGGATGGCCGGATCACGGGTGATCGACGGCCGGGTCGAGGACCACGGGGTGCACATCTTCCCCGCCTGGTACCTCAACACCCTGAAGCTCGTCGGGGAACTGGGCATCGCGGGGAACCTGCGCGAGACCGGGAGCCTGCACCAGCTGGTGCCGGGCGAGTTCCCCTCCTTCCGGTCGGCGGTCACCCCCGTCGCCGACCAACTGCTCTTCTTCTACGGGGTGATCGACCTGCTCGCCCAGAAGTACGGGGCCCGCGACGAATCGCTCCACCGGTTCCTGCACAGCCGCTGGTACCTGACGCAGGCGGCGATCGCCGACGTGGAGCACCTCTTCGTCGCCTCCAGCGCCGCGGAGAGCCGGTCCGTGTCGGCGGCGAGCTTCCGGGGCAGCATCGCCGCCTTCGCACGCCACCCCGGCAAGGTGCGCATGCCCAGGGGAGACCTCCAGCAGTGGTTCATCGGCCCCTTCCGCAAGCGGCTGGAGGAGGCCGGCGTCGAGATCGTCACCGGCACGGAACTCCTGCAAGTCTCCGTGGACGGCGGCCGCCTGGACACCCTCACCGTCCGCGACGGCGACGGCGCCGCCGTGACCGAGGACGTCGACGGCCACGTGGTGCTCGCGCTCCCGCACGGCCGGCTCTCCGGACTCGGCCCGGCCGTCACGGGCGCGCTCCAACCACCGCACGGTGTCGAGGAGTTGGTATCGCGCCCGCTGGGGGCGCTGCACATCTACCTGCGCAGGCGCCTGCCGGGCATGCCCGCGGAACACATCCGGCTCGTCGAATCGCCCCACGCGATCACGCTCATCGACGTCGGCCAGGTCTGGGAGGGCCACGAGACCAGTCTCCTCAACTGCGTGGTCGGCCGCGTGTCACGGCTCGCGGACCTGTCCGAGGACGAGGCGGTCAAGATCCTCGTGGAGGAGCTCATGACTTACGTGCCGGTCCTCACCTGGGACGACATCGAGCACGTCTGCTACCAACCGCACCACAAGGTGCCGTTCTTCGCGCCCGGACCCGGCTCCGACCGGCTCCGGCCGGCGAGTTCGACCGCGCTCGCCAACCTGCACGTCGCCGGCGACTTCTGCGCGGGCCCGCCCGGAGTCGCGGGCATGGAGGGCGCCGTGCGCTCCGGACTGGCGGCCGCCGAGTCGGTGCGCCGGGCCCTGCGCCCCGACGCGCCGCCCGTGCGGATCGAGCGGATCGGCGGGATCAGCCCGGTGCTCGCCCGGGCACTGCGCGTGGCGCTCGCCCCGTTCGCGGCGGGCATCCGGCTGCTGGCCGGGCGCACCCGGGGAGGCCGGCCGTGATCGCCGTCGTGACCGGCGCGGCCGGCGGGATCGGCGCCGCGGTGGCGCGGCTGCTCGCGGAACGGGGCATCACCGTGGCCGCCGTGGACCTCGACCCCGGCCGGCTGTCCGCCGTCGTCGACGAGCTCACCGCCGACGGGCTGCCCGTATGGGCCCATCCGGCCGATGTCACCTCCTCCGCCGAGGCCGAGGCGGTGGTGGCGGAAGTGGAGCGGGTCGCGGGTCCCATCGGCTACCTGGTGAACGCGGCCGGAGTGCTCCTCCTGGCCGAATCGAGGGCGCTGACCGACCGGGACTGGCACAGCACCTTCGCGGTCAACACCAACGGCGTCTTCTTCATGTCCCGGTCGGTCGTCAACCGCATGATCCCGCGCCGCCAGGGCGCCATCGTCACCGTCGGATCGAACGCGGCGAGCATCGCCCGGGGGGCCATGGCCGCGTACGCCGCCTCCAAGGCGGCGGCGAGCGCCTTCACCAAGTGCCTCGGCCTGGAGGTCGCGCAGTACGGAATCCGCTGCAACCTCGTCGCCCCCGGCTCCACGGACACCCCGATGCTGCACGGCATGCACTCCGGCGGGGACGCGGCCGCCGCGTCCGTCGCCGGGGACCACGCCGCGTACCGGGTGGGCATTCCGCTGGGCAAGGTGGCGAGCCCCCAGGACGTCGCGCACGCCGTCCGCTTCCTGCTGTCCGAGGAAGCCGGACACATCACCATGCACGACCTCACCGTCGACGGAGGGGCGACCCTCGGAGCGCAGGTGTACTGATGGCCGGACTGCCTTCCATAGCCCCCTACCCGATGCCGCTGCCCGGAGAGCTCCCCCCGGTCCTCGTGGACTGGCGGGCCGACCCGCGGCGCGCCGTACTCCTCGTCCACGACATGCAGGAGTACTTCCTCGAACCCTTCCCGCCGGACTCCTCACCCGGAGCCCCCCTCGTCCACAACGCGGCCCGGCTGCGCCGGCACTGCGCCGAACTCGGCGTCCCCGTCGCCTACACCGCCCAGCCCGGCGGGATGACGCCCGAGCAGCGCGGCCTGCTCGTGGACTTCTGGGGACCCGGCATGCGGACGGCGCCCGAACACCGCCGGGTCGTCGAAGCCCTCGAACCGGCGGCCGGAGACTGGCTGCTCACCAAGTGGCGCTACAGCGCGTTCTTCCGCACCGATCTGCTGGAGCGCATGCGCGCCGAGGGACGCGACCAGCTCGTCCTCTGCGGCGTCTACGCCCACGTCGGCGTGCTGATGACGGCGGTGGACGCCTTCACCCACGACATCCAGCCGTTCCTGGCGGCCGACGCCGTCGCCGACTTCTCCGCCGACCACCACCGCCTCGCCCTGGAGTACGCGGCGCAGCGGTGCGCCGCCGTCGTCACCACGGCCGCCCTGTGCGAGTCCCTGACGGCCGCGCCCGCGGCGCAGGGCGTACGGTGAGCGCCGCGATCCGGGCCGGGGCCGGCCCGTTCGAAGCCCCGGACCTGCTGGCACGCGTACTGGAGGGGACCGCGCCCGCCTTCGCCCTCCTGTACCGGCCGGAGGCCACCTCCCCGGACACCCTGGAGGTGCTGCTCGGCGAGACGTCCGCCCACCGCACGCTCGCCGACCTGCCGCTCCCCGACACCTCGGCCCCGGGGGCCGGGCACGAACTGCTCGCCCTGCTGCCCTACCGGCAGATCACCGAGCGCGGGTTCGAGGCCCACGACGACGGCGAGCCGCTGATCGCGATGACGGTCACCGAGCAGCAGGCGCTGCCGCTCTCCGAGGCCCTGCGCAGGCTGCCGAACGAGCCGGTCAAGGTCGACCAGGACGCCTTCGACATCCCGGACGAGGAGTACGCGGACATCGTGCGCCGCGTGATCGCCGACGAGATCGGCACCGGCGAGGGCGCGAACTTCGTGATCAAGCGGACGTTCACGGCATGGCTCCCCGGCTTCTCCCCGAGCGGAGCCCTGTCCTTCTTCCGCCGGCTGCTGGAACGGGAGACCGGCGCCTACTGGACCTTCCTCGTCCACACGGGCGACCGCGTGCTCGTGGGCGCCACCCCCGAGCGGCACATCAGCGTGCGGGGCGGCACGGCCGTCATGAACCCCGTCAGCGGCACGTACTGCTACCCCGAGGGCGGCCCCACCCTCGACGGGCTGATGTCCTTCCTGACGGACCGCAAGGAGACCGACGAGCTGTACATGGTGGTGGACGAGGAACTGAAGATGATGGTCCGCGTCTGCCCCTCCGGCGCACGGCTCGTCGGCCCCCACCTCAAGGAGATGGCACGCCTCGCGCACACCGAATACCTCATCAAGGGCCACACCGACCGCGACGTCCGCGACATCCTGCGGGAGACGATGTTCGCCCCGACGGTGACCGGATCGCCGCTCGAGAACGCCGCCAAGGTCATCAAGCGCCACGAGCACTGCGGGCGCGGCTACTACAGCGGCGCGGCCGCCCTCATCGGGCGCGACGCCTCCGGCGGCCGGACCCTGGACTCCTCCATCCTGATCCGCACCGCCGACATCTCGGCGGACGGCCGGCTGCGGATCGGCGTCGGCGCCACGCTCGTGCGGCACTCCGATCCCGAGTCCGAGGCCCGCGAGACGCGCGCCAAGGTGTCCGGGCTGCTCGCCGCGCTCGCCGAGCCCGCGCCCACCCGCTTCGCCGGCCATCCCGACGTCCGCTCCGCCCTGGCGGCGCGCAACGAGCTCGTCTCCGGATTCTGGCTGGACGAGCCGGACGGCAGGACCGCCCCGGCGGCCGAACCGGCCGGGCTCCGTGCGCTCGTGGTCGACGCCGAGGACACCTTCACGGTGATGCTCGCCCACCAGATCCGCTCGCTGGGGCTCGAAGTGACCGTACGGCGCTTCGACGAGGAGTACGACACCGCGGCGTACGACCTCGTGGTGCTCGGCCCGGGGCCCGGCGACCCCCGGCAGCTGCTGCGCCCGAAGATCGCCCACCTCTGGTCGGCGGTGTCCCGGCTGCTGGACGAAGGACGCCCCTTCCTGTCGGTGTGCCTGAGCCACCAGGTGCTGAGCGCCCGGCTCGGGCTCGGCCTGGCCCGCCGCCCGTCCCCGAACCAGGGCGTACAGCACGAGATCGACCTGTTCGGCCGGCGCGAACGGGTCGGCTTCTACAACACGTTCGCGGCCCGCTCCGACAGCGACGTCATCGAGCACCCCGCCTTCGGCCGCACCGCCGTGAGCAGGGACCCGGAGACCGGCGAGGTGCACGCCCTGCTCGGCCCGCACTTCGCCTCGATGCAGTTCCACGCGGAGTCCGTCCTCACCCAGGACGGCCCGCGGATCATCGGCTCGCTGATCACGGAGGTGATGGGGCGGTGCGGGTGACAGTCGACCGGAGAGAAGGGACACCCAGCGCGCCATGGCTCACGCACTCGTCGCCGGAGGCGGCATAGGCGGCCTGGCCACCGCCCTCTCCCTGGCCCGGCGCGGGCACCGCGTCACGGTCCTGGAGCGCGCGGACGGCTTCGCCGAGATCGGCGCGGGCATCCAGCTCGGCCCGAACGCCTTCCACGCCCTGGACCTCCTGGGCGTCGGCCAGGAGGTGCGCGACCGGGCGGTGTTCACCGACGAACTGCGCTTCATGGACGGCACGACGGGCGAGAAGGTCGCCGCCATGCCGCTCACCGGGCGCTACCGCCGCCGGTTCGCCAACCCGTACGCCGTGGTCGCGCGCGGCGACCTCCACCACCCGCTGCTCTCGGCGTGCCGTGCGGCCGACGGCGTCGAGCTCGTCGCCGGGGCCGGCGTACGGGGGTACGCGCAGGACGGGGAGCGGGTCACCGTCTCCGGCGCGGACGGCCGCACGTTCACGGGCGACCTGCTCATCGGAGCCGACGGCATCCGCTCGGCCGTCCGCGCCCAACTGGCCGGCGACGGCCCGCCCCGGGTCAGCGGCCACACCATCTACCGGTCGGTGATACCGATCGCGAAGGTGCCGGGGGACCTGAGGTGGAACGCCGTGACCCTGTGGGCGGGCCCCGACTGGCACTTCGTGCACTACCTTATCGGCGGCGGCAAGCACCTCAACCTCGCCGCGACCCTCGACGACGGCGCCGTCGAGCCCGTGGCGGGACGCCCGGCGCGCCGCGCCACCGTGCTGGAGCGCTTCCGGGAGCTCGGCCCGACCGGCCGGCGCCTGCTGGAACTGGGCGAGGACTGGCGGGAGTGGGTGCTCTGCGACCGCGATCCGGTCGACGTCTGGACGGACGGCCGGGTCGCCCTGATGGGCGACGCCGCCCACCCGATGCTCCAGTACGCCGCCCAGGGCGCCTGCCAGGCCCTGGAGGACGCCGTGGTCCTGGGCGAGGTACTCGCGGACACCGCCGGCGAGGACATAGCACGGAGCCTGGAGCGGTACAACGGGCGGCGGCGCGAGCGGACCGCGCGCGCCCAGCTGGTGGCCCGCGAGATGGGCACGCGGCTCTACCACCCCGCGGGCGCGGCCGCGCGGGCGCGCAACGCGATGCTGCGGTCCCTGACCGAGGAGGACCTGTACGAGAAGGTGTCCTGGCTGCACGGCCACCGCCTGACGGGGACCGCACCGCGTGCCGTGCCCGCCTTGAGCGGCGTTCGACCGCCGTAGGCGAGAAGGTCTCATGGTGAGACATTCCTTCCGGTCCCTGTCCGTCCGCAATTTCCGCTATTTCACCCTCGGGCAGGTGCTCTCGGTCACCTGCGGCTCGATGATGTTCGTCGCCCAGGACTGGCTGGTCCTGTCGATGTCCGGCGACTCGGCGCAGACGCTCGGCCTGGTGACCGCGCTGCAGTTCGCCCCGGTCCTGCTGTGCAGCCTCTACGCGGGACGGCTCGCCGACCGGTACGACAAGCGCGCCCTGCTGGTCCTGGCCAACATCGCGGCGGGCACCCTGGCCCTGCTGATGGGACTCCTGCTGCTCTCCGGCGCCGAGCGGCTGTGGCACGTCTACGTCTTCGCCCTGGCCCTCGGCACGGTCAACGCCGTCGAGACCCCGGCCCGCATGTCCTTCGTGAGCGAGATGGTCGGCCCCGACCTGCTGCCCAACGCCTCCGCCATGAGCGCCGCGTACTTCAACGTGGCCCGCATCGCGGGGCCGGCGATCGCGGGCGTGGCGATCAGCGGCTTCGGGGTGGTGTCCGTGGTGCTGCTCAACGCGGTCAGCTACGTGGCCACGGTCACCGCGCTGCTGGTCATGCGCCCGCACGAGCTCCAGCGCCCCGAGGTCCGGGCGCACGACGCCAAGGTGTCCGACGGGCTGCGCTACCTCGCGGGCCGCCCGGACCTCGTCCTGCCGCTGGTCCTCGTCGCCTGCATCGGACTGCTGGGCTTCAACTTCCAGCTGGTCCTGCCGCTGCTGGCCAAGACGGTGTTCCACACCGGCTCGGCCTCGTTCGGGATGCTGACCACCGCGCTGGCCGCCGGCTCGCTGGCCGCGGCCTTCGTGACCGCCGGCCGCAGCGGCAGGCCCTCGCACCGGCTCGTCCTCGGCGCGGCCCTCGCCTTCGCCGCCGTGGAGACCGCCGCCGGCCTGGTGACCGGCTACGCCGCGGCGCTGGCCCTGCTGGGGGCCACCGGGTTCGCGGCCGCCTACTTCGCCCAGGCCGCCAACCACCGGATCCAGTTGGGGAGCGACCCGCAGTACCGGGGCCGGGTGATGGCGCTGTACTTCCTCATCTTCCAGGGCTCCACCCCGGTCGGCGCCCTGATCTGCGGCTGGATCGCCGACCACTGGGGGGTGCGGGTCGTCCTCTGGGGCGGCGGGCTCGCCTCGCTGGCCGTGACCGTCGTCCTGGTCTTCGTGTCCGCGGCGTACCGCCCGTACCTCTCCGACGAGCCCCGGCCGCAGGAGCCCGGCCAGGACCCCCGGGACCGTCCGGGTGAGGAGCACAAGACCCGCGCGAGCACGGGCTGACCCCACGGCGGCCGGCTCTCCGGGGCGTCGGGGAGACCGGGGGAGGGCCTGTCGCCTCGGGCGCGGCCTCGGGCGCGGCCCCCGGCGCGGGCAGGCCCTGCGGGCGGTCTTCCCCTCCCCGCCCTTCCACCGTTCCCCGGGCTCCGCCCGGACCCGGAAGACCTGGGGCTCCGCCCCGGACCCCGCGCCCGAGACGCCGGCGGGGCCGGCCTTCCGTGCCGCGCCACCAGCGGGTGAAGGGCTGCGGGGCCAGCGGGGGCAGGGCCCGGGCGCGCTCCAGGCCCGGGATGCGGAAGAGGCGGGCCAGCAGGTTCACCGGGCGGGCCAGCCGGAGCGCGGCGATCAGGCGGAGCCACGTCGGCAGGCCGCCCAGTACGTAGTGGGACAGCGGGCGCAGCCGGCCGGCCCAGTGGCGGTGGAGGAACTCCGCCTTGTACGAGGCCATGTCCACGCCCACCGGGCAGTCGCTGCGGCAGCCCTTGCAGCCCAGGCACAGGTCCAGCGCCTCGGCGACCTCCGCCGAGCGCCAACCGTCGGTCACGATCTCCCCGGCGAGCATCTCGTGCAGCAGCCTGGCCCGGCCGCGCGTGGAGTGCCGCTCCTCCCCCGTGGCCCGGTACGACGGGCACATCACCCCCGGCCCGCCCACGTCCGTGGTCCGGCACTTCGCGACGCCGACGCACCGCGCGACCTCCCCCGCGAAGTCCGAGGGCGGCAGCACCGCGAAGCGGAGGTTCTCGTCCAGGCGCGCCGGGCGGACCAGCATGCCCGGGTTCATGCCGCCCGCCGGGTCCCAGACCCGCTTGTAGGCCTCGAAGAGGGAGATCACCGAGGGCCCGTACATGCGCGGCAGCAGCTCCGCCCGCGCCTGGCCGTCCCCGTGCTCGCCCGAGAGGGAGCCGCCGTGGGCGACCACCAGGTCGGCGAGGGCGGTGGAGAAGGCGCGGAAGCGCCCCACGCCGCCCGCCGTCACGAGGTCGAAGTCGATGCGGACGTGCACGCAGCCCTCGCCGAAGTGCCCGTACGGGGATCCGCGCAGGCCGTGCTCCGCCAGCAGCGCGCGGAAGTCCCTCAGGTAGCCGCCGAGCCGGGCCGGCGGGACCGCGCAGTCCTCCCATCCGGGCCAGGCCATCCCCCCGTCGGGCATCCTGGTCGCGGTGCCCGCCGCGTCCTCGCGGATCCGCCACAGCGCCCGCTGCCCCGCCGGGTCGGTGATCAGCAGGCTGTCCACCGCGTCCGCACCCCTCAGCAGGGACCGCGCGGCGGCCTCGTCCCGCATTTCCGCGAACAGCCACGCGCCGCCCCTCGGCAGGCCCGCGGCCGCGGCCCCGACCAGGTCGGCCGCCATGCCCTCCACCGTCAGCGGCAGGTGCCCCAGCAGGCCCGCCGCCGCGTCCGCGGCCGCGCTCTCGTCGGCGTACCCGAGCACCGCGAGCACCGGTGCGCGCGGGGCCTCCACCAGGCGCACCACGGCCTGCGTCACCACCCCGAGCGTGCCCTCGCTGCCGCAGAACGCCCGGGCGAGCCCGGCGCCCCGCTCGGGGAGCAGCGCGTCCAGCCCGCCGTAGCCCGAGATCCGCCGGGAGAAGCCGCCCGCCATGCCGGTGCGCAGGACCGCCAGGTTCTCGGCGACCAGCTCCCGCAGGCCCGGCGGCGCGCCCGTCCAGCCGGTGGCGAGCCGGTACGAGGAGCCCCCGTACGCGGTCACCGAGAGCTCGGCCACGTTGTCGGCGGTGGTCCCCCAGGCGACCGAGTGGGCCCCGCACGCGTTGTTGCCGATCATCCCGCCGAGCGTGCAGCGGGAGTGCGTGGAGGGGTCCGGGCCGAAGACCAGCCCGTGCGGGCGCGCCGCGTCCCGCAGCCGGTCGAGGACCAGGCCGGGCTGGACCACGGCGGTGCGCGCGGCCGGATCGAGGGAGAGGAGGGCGTTCATGTGGCGGGTGAAGTCGAGGACGACTCCGGTCCCGGTGGACTGCCCGGCGATGGAGGTGCCGCCGCCGCGCGGGACGACGGGGACGCCGGCATCGGCGCAGGTCACGAGGGCGGCGGCCACGTCATCGGCGTCGCGCGGGGCGACCACGCCGAGCGGGACGCGGCGGTAGTTCGAGGCGTCCATGGTCGTCAGGGCCCGCGCGGCGGCGCCGAAGTCGACCTCTCCGCGCAGGTTCTTCCGCAATGTCCGTTCGAGTTCACCGGGTGAGGTCACGGACGACACCCTCCCACCGGCCCGGTTCATCTCATCGGGTGGACGCGCCTCCGAGGCGTGGACCGGGACCGGATACGCTCGGATCGTGGCTGAGATCCAGATTCCCGCTGACATCAAGCCCGCCGACGGACGCTTCGGCGCGGGCCCCTCCAAGGTGCGGACCGAGGCGCTGGACGCCCTCGCCGCCACCGGTACCTCCCTGCTCGGAACCTCGCACCGCCAGGCCCCGGTCAAGAACCTGGTCGGCTCGGTTCGCCAGGGACTCCGGGACCTCTTCTCCCTCCCCGAGGGCTACGAGGTGATCCTGGGCAACGGCGGCTCCACCGCCTTCTGGGACATCGCGACCGCCGGTCTCATCGAGCGGAAGTCGCAGCACCTCACCTTCGGCGAGTTCTCCTCGAAGTTCGCCTCGGCCGCGAAGTCCGCGCCGTGGCTGGACGCGCCGTCCGTGATCTCCTCCGAGCCGGGTACGCACCCGGAGCCGGTGGCGGAGGCGGGCGTGGACGTGTACGCGTACACGCACAACGAGACCTCGACGGGTGTCGCGGCGCCCATCAAGCGCGTCGCGGGCGCCGACGCGGGTTCACTCGTCCTGGTGGACGCGACCTCGGGTGCCGGCGGCCTGCCGGTGGACATCACCGAGACCGACGTCTACTACTTCGCCCCGCAGAAGTCCTTCGCCTCCGACGGCGGCCTGTGGCTGGCGGCGTTCTCCCCGGCGGCCCTGGAGCGCGCGGCCCGCGTGCACGCCTCCGGCCGGCACATCCCGGAGTTCTTCTCGCTGCCGACGGCGATCGACAACTCGCTGAAGAACCAGACGTACAACACCCCGGCGCTCTCCACCCTCTTCCTGCTGGACCAGCAGCTGGAGTGGATGAACAGCCAGGGCGGCCTGGAGTTCACGACCGGCCGTACGTCGGCCAGCGCGGCCCACCTGTACGGCTGGGCCGAGGCGTCGAAGTACGCGAGCCCGTTCGTCGCGGACGCCGCGAAGCGTTCCGCCGTGATCGGCACGATCGACTTCTCGGACGACATCGACGCGGCCGCGGTCGCCAAGGTGCTGCGCGCCAACGGCATCGTGGACACCGAGCCCTACCGCAAGCTCGGCCGCAACCAGCTGCGCGTCGCCATGTTCCCGGCGATCGACCCGGCGGACGTGCAGGCGCTGACCGCGTGCGTGGACTTCGTGATCGAAGCCCTCTGACCGACCCCTCTGACCGACCCGGCTGGCCGACCCGGCTGACCGAGTCGGCCGACCGACCCGTCCGACACGCTCCGGAGCCCCCGGTGACACTTCGTCACCGGGGGCTCCGCGTTGTCCGCATCCCGCCGGAGTCGGCCCTGAGGCCGTCCTGAACGGGCCCTGAAGGAGCCCTGAAGGAGCCCTGAAGGACAGAGTCCGCCGCACGACCCGGAAACCCGGGACCTTGGTCCCAAAAATCGGGGCAAAGAGTCCGCAAACGGAAGATCCCCACCACCGCTGCCGCCTGCGGCTTTATGCGGCGGGACCTTCGGCAGGGGCCCTCCCCGGCCCCTCGGAGGGCCGCAACCAACCACCCCAGGATGTCCCTCATGTCTGGTGTGCCGGGAACGAACCCCGGCCCGTTCAGGAGGAACCCCATGCGCAAGGCACTTACCCTCTCGGCGATCGCCCTCGCCTCGTCTATGGCCCTGGCAGTCCCCACCGTCGCGTTCGCCGCCGATTCCACCCCGACGGCGTCGAGCAGCCCCAGCACCGAGACCCCCTCCGCGCCCGTGGCCCTGAAGCTGTCGACCTCCACCGCGAAGCCCGGCGACTCCATCCGGATGTCCATGGAGGTCCCGGACGGCTCGACGAACCTGTCCATCTCCTCCGCGGCCCTGGGCAACGTGAAGATGACCGACGGCCGCGGCGCCACCGCCACGGTCTCCAAGGTCGCCGACGGCACCTACGGGATCTCCCTCACCGGCACGGGCCCCGACGGCAAGAAGATCCAGGCCACCGCGCAGCTCACCGTCACGTCCGACTCCCCCAAGCCGACCGAGTCCACGGTCAGCCTGTCCAAGGACAACGGCAAGCCCGGCGACAAGATCCAGGTCACCATCAAGACGGCGCCGAACGAGAAGAGCGCGTTCATCAAGTCCGACGCCTTCGGCGGCCAGGTCAACCTGAAGAACGACGGCAAGGGCGTCTGGACCGGCACCGCGGTCGTCTCCAAGAACGTCAAGTCCGGCTACTACGGCGTCGACGCCTTCGCGGGCGGCAAGAAGTTCGACACCGTCAAGTTCTCCACCGACGCGACCGGCAACCCGACCCCGGCCCCGAAGCCGAAGCCGGTCGACCCGAAGGACCACAAGACCCCCAAGGGTTCCGTGAACACCGGCCAGGCCCCCCTCGGCTGGGTCCCCTCGGACGCCGCTGACCATGGCTGAGCAGTCCACCCCCGAACGCACCCCCCGCCGGAGCGGCCGCGCCCTGCGCGTGGCCGCCCTGGCGGGCGCGTCGGCCCTCACCGTCGTCCTCGTCACCTCCTGCTCCTCCGGCGGCGGTGACACCGTCAAGAACAGCCCGGCGTCCGCCAAGGCCGCCTCCGCGCTCAAGCCCTCCGTCCCGGACCGCATCGTGATCCCGGACATCAAGGTCGACGCCCCGCTCGACTCCGTCGGACTCGACGCCCAGGGCGTCATGACGGAGCCCGACTTCGCCAAGCCGATGGACGCGGCCTGGTACAAGGAGGGCCCGACCCCCGGGGAGAAGGGCGCGGCCGCCATCGTCGGGCACATGGACACCCCCAAGGTGCCCGAGGCCGTCTTCTACAACCTCAAGAAGCTGAAGAAGGACGAGAAGATCGAGGTCCACCGCGACGACGGCAGCACCGCCGTCTTCCAGGTCGACACGGTCGACACCTTCAAGAAGGACGGCTTCCCCACCGAGAAGGTCTACGGGGACACCCACGGCAAGGCCGAGCTGCGCCTCATCACCTGCGGCGGCGACCTCACCAAGGACCGCCACTGGGACGCCAACGTCGTGGTGTTCGCGCACCTCGTCGGCCAGGAGTAGCCCGCCGCGCCCCGCGCCCGGAACCCGTCGCGTCCCACGTGACCGGCCCGTGGGACGCGGGCCCGGCCCGTGGCCGCCGCCGCTCCCGCACGCGATACCTTCAAGGCCCGGCATTCGGCTTCGGCTTCCGGCTTCGGCGGATGCGGCACAGAGCGGTACAGCATGGAGGCAGCGGCGTGAGCGTGCGAGTGACGGCGGCCCAGGACGGCGTGGACCCCTTCGGCACGGCCCGGTTGCGGCGCGGGGTGCTCGACGCCTGGGGCGCGGGCCCCGCCCGCTTCCGCGAGGACGCCAACGCCGAGGAGGACCTGGCGCTCGGCGGCTACCGCGACCGGCTCGTCGTCGAGCTCGCGCAGAACGCCGCCGACGCGGCCGCCCGCGCCAAGGTCCCCGGCCGGCTGCGGCTCACCCTGCACGCGGGCACCGACCAGCCCGACGGGCACGCCGTGCTCGCCGTCGCCAACAACGGCGCCCCGCTGGACGCCACCGGCGTGGAGTCGCTCTCCACCCTGCGCGCCTCCGCCAAGCGCGACGACTCCGCCGGCAGCGTCGGCCGCTTCGGCGTCGGCTTCGCCGCCGTCCTCGCCGTCTCGGACGAACCGGCCGTCCTCGGCCGTCACGGCGGAGTCCGCTGGTCCCTGGCCGAGGCCCGCGAACTGGCCCGCGGCGCGACCGTCGGCAGCCCCGGACTCGGCGACGAACTGCGCCGCCGCGACGGCCACGTCCCGCTGCTGCGCCTCCCGCTGCCCGCCGAGGGCACCGCACCCGACGGATACGACACCGTCGTGGTCCTCCCCCTGCGCGACACCGCCGCCGAGGACCTCGTCGAGCGGCTGCTCGCCGCGATCGACGACGCCCTGCTGCTGACCCTGCCCGGGCTGGCCGAGGTCGTCGTCGAGACCCCGTCGGCGGGCGGCTCCGGGACCGTACGGACGCTGCGCCGCCGCACCGAAGGCCCGTACACCGTCATCGAGGACTCCGCGTCCGGCACCAACCGCTGGCGCACCGTCCGCCACGGCGGCCCCATCGAGAAGGCGCTGCTCGCCGACCGGCCCGTCGAGGAACGGCTGCGCCCCGCCTGGGCGGTGTCCTGGGCCGTGCCCGTCGACGCCCAAGGCGCCCCGGTCCGGCCGGCCACCGCGCCCGTGGTGCACGCGCCGACCCCGACCGACGAGCCGCTCGGGATCCCGGCCCTGCTCATCGCGACCCTGCCGCTGGACACCGCGCGCCGCCACCCCGCGCCGGGGCCGCTCACCGACTTCCTCGTCGAGCGCGCCGCCGACGCCTACGCCGAACTCCTCGGCTCCTGGGACCCGGTGAGCACCGCGCTCGTGGACCTCGTACCCGGGCCGCTCGGCAAGGGCGAGCTCGACGGGGCGCTGCGCGCGGCCGTCCTCACCCGCCTGCCCCGCACGGCCTTCCTCGCCCCGGCCGCCGAACCCGAGGAGCCGGCCGAGGGCGAGCCGCGGGAGCGCGCCGCGCTGCGCCCCTTCGAGGCCGAGGTGGTGGAGGGCGCGGGCGCCGACACCGTACGGGTCCTCGCCGAGGTGCTGCCGACCCTGCTCCCCGCCGGGCTGGAGCGCCGCTCCGAGCTGCGCGCCCTCGGGGTGGGCCGGCTGCCGCTGGGCGACGCCATCGAGCGGATCGCCGGCATCGAGCGGACCCCCGAGTGGTGGCACCGGCTCTACGACAGCCTCGCGGGCGTCGACCCGGACCGGCTTTCCGGGCTCCCGGTGCCGCTGGCCGACGGGCGCACCGCGATCGGGCCCCGGCACCTGCTGCTGCCCGGCGTGGACGCCCCGGACGCGGACGCCTCGCGGCAGCTGGCCCGGCTCGGCCTGAAGGTGGCCCATCCGGACGCGGCGCACCCGCTGCTGGAGAAGCTCGGCGCGCTGCCGGCCTCCCCGCGCGCCGTCCTGACGACCCCGCAGGTGCGGGCGGCCGTCGCGGCCTCCCTGGACGCCGGGGACGTGTGGGACGAGGACGGGCTCGACGCCGAGGAGCTGGCCGACATCGTCCTCGGGCTGGTGCGGGCCGCCGAGCTGGCGCCCGGTGACGAGCCGTGGCTGGGCGCGCTCGCGCTGCCCGACGAGGACGGCGAGCCGACCCCGGCCGGCGAGCTGCTGCTGCCCGGCTCCCCGCTCGCCTCCGTCATCCGGGAGGACGAGATCCCGTACGTGGACGCCGAGCTGGTGGAACGCTGGGACGCGCGGACCCTGGAGGCCGTCGGCGTCCTGGCCGCCTTCCAGCTGGTCCGGGCCACCGACGTGGTCCTGGATCCGGACGAACTGGAGCCCCGCGACGGGGACTTCGCCGAACCCGACGACGCCGGGCTGCTCGACGCGGTCGACGTGTGGTGCGAGGACGTCCTGGACCAGCTCCCCGACACCCCGGTGCCGCCGGTCGCCACCGAGCTGGTCGCCGTACGGGACCTCGACCTGGTCGATGACGACTGCTGGCCCCAGGCGCTGGCCATGCTCGCCCAGCCGCCCTTCCGCGACGCCCTCACCCAGCCCGTCCGCGTCCTCCTCCCGGACGGCACCACCCGGTCCGTGCGCCCGTACACCGCCTGGTGGCTGCGCGACCACCCGGTCCTGGACGGCCGCCGCCCGGCGGGCCTGCGCGCGGCGGGCGGCGACCCGCTGCTGGCGGGGCTCTACACCCCGGCGGACGCCACCGGCTTCGAGGACGAGCAGGTCCTGCGGGCGCTGGGCGTACGCACCACCGTGCCCGCCCTGCTGGACGAACCGGGCGGCGCGGCCGAGCTCCTGAGCCGCCTCGCCGACCCGGAGCGCGAGGTCGGCGGCCGCCAACTGCACGCCCTGTACGGGGCGCTGGCCGACCTGGACCCCGACCAGGTCACCCTCCCCGACGAGCTGCGCGCGGTGGTCGACGGCGAGGTCGTGGTGGTCGACGCGACGGACGCGGTGATCGCGGACGCCCCGGACCTGCTCCCGCTCACCGCCGGCCTCCCCCTCCTGCCGGTGGCCCCTGCCCGGGCCGCCGACCTGGCGGAGCTCTTCCAGGTCCGCCGCCTCTCGGAGACGGTCCCGGCGGAGGTCAGCACCGAGGGCGAAGAGCACGAGACCCCCGAATCCGTCCTCCAGCTCCTCGGCCCGGCCACCCCGGCCCACTACGTGGAGCACGAGGAGCTCCTGGCGGGCGGCGTCGAACTCGACTGGCGCCGCACCCCGGACGGCACCCTCCACGCCTCCACCCTGGAGGGCGTGGCGGCGGCCCTCGCCTGGGCGGCGGGCCAGTGGCCCCGCCGCTTCGAGGTGGCGGCCCTCCTGGAAGACCCCTCCCGCACGTCAGAACTGGCCCGCGACCGCTGGTTCGACTGACCGCCGGTCCGACCGGGGAAACGACTCCGGCGCCCCACTCCCGCGGGGCGCCGGACTCATTGCTGCTCTACTACTCAGACGGCCGGGCCGAAGCCCGTCACCGTCGGGTGCGGTGCGGCCGTTCCCGTACCCGGGAAGACCGTGACCTTGCCGGAGGCGTCGGCGGACCAGAGGTCCGGGAGGCCGTCACCCGTGAGGTCGCCGTCCGAGCCGACGCGCGGGTGGCCGGCCGGGGCCAGAGTGGTCAGGACCGGCCCGGCGGACGGGTCGGCGAAGGCGGAGAAGTCCGGGAGCTCCGGCGTCCCGCCCATGGTGAGGGCGCGGATCGTGCCGTCCGCCGTGGAACGGGCCCACAGGGTGGGGAAGTCCGTGCCCTGCGCCCGGCCCGGGGTGAGGAGCTCGTAGCCCGCCCAGCGGGTGTCATTGCCCGAGAGGAGGACGGCTTCCGCCTCCAGATTGTTGACGGAGCCGCGCTGCACCAGCCACAGGCGGCCGTTCTCGACGAACAGCACCGAGGTGCGCGGCAGGCTGGCCCCGACCGGGCTGTCGCCCGAGGGCGAGCCGAACGCCGCGATCCGCGTGACCTTCGACCAGTCGGCGCCGAGGCCGTGATCCGCGCACACGATGGGCTCGAACGCCGCGTTCACGCAGGTGTTGGGCTTCCTGACGGTCGTCGCACCCTGCTCCGTGAACAGGCCACCGCCGTCGTTGCGGAAGAAGTAGAGATGGGCGGCGCCGGGGGCGTGTCCCAGCAGGTCGTCGACCGGCCGGCCGCCCAGCGAACCGCGGTGGGTGTACTGGACCCCGGCCCAGCTCCCGCTGCCGCCCGGAGCGGCCGCGGCGCGCGCGCTGGCGGTGTCCAGCGGGTTCGAGCCCGGCTTGCGGAGGTTGCCGGCCGCGTCCGGGACGAGGACGTCCGGCTTCCCGTCTGCGTCGATGTCACCGAAGGCGGCGGGGGCGGTGCTGGACTGCGCGTAGTACGACAGGTTGGCCTCGCCGAGGTTGCCCGCGTTGTCCATCGTCTGGAGGTAGACGTACTGGCTGCCCCAGGTGGCGGGCTTGAGCTTGATGTCGGCCGCGCCGTCCGTCAGACGCACGACGTGGGAGTCCACGGCCTCGTCCGAGCACTTCCAGCCGACGCCGAAGATCGGGGTGGTCTGCCAGCGGGCGCAGGCGATCTCCGATCCCGTGTCGGTGCCCTTCAAAGTGAAGGTGGCTTCCACACCTTGCATCTTGGGCGTCGCGTCCGTGCTGACCTCGGCGGTCGGCTGCGTGTGGTCGACGCGGAAGTAGCACCAGGCCGAGTAGGCGCCGGTCAGCTTCCCGTCGGTGGCGCGGGCCCGCCAGGCGTACTGGCCGCCGTCCTTCAGCAGGTCACGGGAGACGGTCGTACGGGCTTCGGAACCGGACCAGCCCGTCGCGAAGTCGGTGCGCTTGCCCCCGTACGCGGTGTCCCAGAGCTGGAACGTCGTCTGGAACTGCGTGGCCGACGGGGAGCCGACCTTGGCACTGAGCGTGACGTCGCCCAGGCCGATCCAGCCCGCACCGGCCCCGGAGTACGGGTTGGTGTAGCAGGCGGAGGAGGTGCCTTCACCGGCGAAGCCGGGGGTGGGGCTGGTGCGGGGCGCGGTGACCTTGGGCGCCACGGGGCCCGCGGCCGCGGCCGGCGCCGCGGCCGACAGGCCGAGCGCCAGGGCCAGGGCCGCTGTCGGTAGTGCGCGAACGAGTTTCATGTGGTGTTTCCCCCCCTGGGAAATCTGACATCGGCCGAAGTGACCGGCCGTAATCTTCCAGAAGGATTACCAGCTCGCACTGACATTTCGAACGGCGGGGGGGCTCCGCACGGCGCCAGGCGGACCCGGCGGTCAGCTGGTCGGGGCGAGTAGCGCGTCCGCGACGGCCGTGCGGGCGTAGAGGACCGAGCGGCCGGTGCGGTGGCCGGTGACCAGGCCGGCGTTGCGCAGGGCCGTGAGGTGCTGGGAGACCGCGGCGGCGGACAGGCCGGTGTGGACGGCCAGTTGGGTGGTCGAGGCCGGGGTGTCGAGCTCGGCGAGCAGCAGGGCCCGGGAGCGGCCCAGTACGCCGGCGACCGCGTCGGAGGCCTCGCTGGTACGGGGCTCCCACAGGGTGCCGATGCCCCGGGCGGGGTAGGCGAGCTGGGGCGGCTCGGGGGCCACCGAGCGGGTCAGCACGCGGGGCCAGGCGAAGGCGGAGGGCACCAGCAGCAGTCCGGAGCCGGTCTTGTCGCGGGTCAGCGCGCACTGCCGGCGGACCAGGCTCAGGGTTCCGGCGTCCCAGCTGACGGATTCGTGGAGTTCGTTCAGGACGTGGGCGGAGCCGTGTTCGGCGACCTGCCGGGCGCGGTGGAAGACGTCCGATTCGAGGAGTTGGCGGATGCGGGACCAGTAGGGCGCGAGCGCGAGTTCCCAGTACGTCTCGATCTCGGCGGTGACCTTCTCCAGCGCGGCTTCGGGCTCGTCGTGGAGCAGCCGCAGCCGGGGCGCGGGGCGGGACGACTTCGCGGCCAGCAGGGCCAGGTCGGAGCGGACGTGCTCCGGGGTGCTGGAGCGGATGGCCGCCAGCTCGGCGGGGAGTTCGGGGAAGGGGCCGGCGGGGGTCGGGTTGAGGAAGTCCGCGAGGTAGCCGCCGCCCGGGATCAGGGCGGCGAGCCATCCCCGGTCCAGGCCCGCGCGGAGCAGCCGGGGCCGCACCTGGGCGGCCCAGCGGCGGTGCAGGGGCGGTTCGGCCTCGTCGCGCAGCAGCCGGAAGCTGGTGACGACCTCCCACATCGGGGACACCGCGAAGCGGGTCTGTGCGAGGTCCGCCGTGGAGAAGTCCAGTCTGGATTCCATGTTCCCGCCCCCGTAGCCCCATGGGAAAACTGCCATTGGATTCGGCCCCACCTTAATCAATGGAATGCCGGAGCGTCCGGGCGCAGGCTCCTCGCATGTTCTCCTCCTTCCGCGGACTGCCGCCCACCGTGTGGACCCTCTTCGCCGGCACGATCGTCAACCGGCTCGGCCACCTCGTCACCCCGTTCCTGGTCTTCCTGCTCGCCGACCGGGGCATCACCGGTTCGGGCGTCTCCTACGTCCTGGCCGCGCTGGGCGCCGGCAACCTGCTCGGCCCGGCCGTCGGCGGGCTGCTGGCCGACCGGATCGGCCGCCGCCCGACCATGCTGATCGGCCTCGTCGGCGCCGCCGTCGCGCAGGGCGCGCTGTTCCTGGCCCCGGGCATCTGGACGATGGCCGCCGCCGCGCTGCTGCTCAGCGCCACCGGGGCCGTCGTGCCGCCGGCCGCGTACGCGATGCTGGCCGACGCGGTGGACACCGGCTGGCGCCAGCGGGCGTACGCGCTGTTCGGCTGGGGGGTCAACATCGGCACGGCCGTGGCCGGAGTGCTCGGCGGCTTCCTGGCCGCGCACGGGTACTGGCTGCTCTTCGCCGTCGACGCCGGCACGGCGCTCGTGTACGCCGCCGTCGTCGCGACCCGGCTGCGCGAGCCGGCCCGTACCCCGGCGTCCGCGTCGGACAAGGGCGGCCTGGGATACGGGGTCGTCCTGCGGGACCGGCTCATGCTCGCGCTGCTCCCGCTGTTCGGGATCCAGCTGTTCGTGTACTCGCTGACCGAGGTGGCGCTGCCGTTGGCCGTGCGCGACAGCGGGCTCTCGCCGGCCGTGTACGGGGCGCTGGCGGCGGTCAACGCCGTGCTGGTGGTGGGTCTGCAGCCGTTCGTCACGTCCCGGCTGGCCGATCTGCCGCAGCTCCCGGTGCAGGCGGCCGGCAGCACGCTGATCGCCGTGGGCGTCGCGCTGACCGGGCTGGCCGACTCCCTCGCCGGGTACGTCGTCTCGGTGGTCGTCTGGTCGCTCGGCGAGGTGGTCGTGGCCGGCATCGCGGCCTCCGTGGTGGCCGATCTGGCCCCGGCCGCCGCCCGCGGCCGCTACCAGGGCGCCTTCACCTGGACCTGGGGCTTCGCCCGCTTCTCCGCCCTCACCGTGGGCGTCGCCCTGTACACCGGCGTCGGCGCCACGGCCCTGTGGTGGGGCGCCCTCGCCGTCGGCCTGCTCGCCGCGGCCGCCACCCTGGGCCTGCGCACCCGCATCGCGGTGCGCAGGGACCACGCGCTGGCGGCCTGACCGGCCGGGGGCCCGGGGCGATGCGGCAAGATCCGAAAGGGTCGGACTAGGCCGGGAACTTGCGGTCCACCCAGCGGAAGGTGAACTCGATCAGGGCGGCCGCGCCGGCGGCGATGGCGACGGCGGTCCACGGCATCACTGCGCCTTCCAGCTTGAGCTGGA
This sequence comes from Streptomyces sp. ICC4, assembly GCF_003287915.1. NCBI lineage: Bacteria > Bacillati > Actinomycetota > Actinomycetes > Kitasatosporales > Streptomycetaceae > Streptomyces > Streptomyces sp. ICC4. The sequence goes on from NZ_CP030286.1 coordinate 4,285,208, forward strand.
AGAACTCCTGGAGCCACGGCACGACGAGGACGATCAGGAAGGCCCCGCCCATCGCGCCGACCAGGCCGACGCGCCACCACGTGTACGGGCGGGCGATGATCACCAGGACCCACATCGAGGTCAGGAACAGCGCGAGCGTGGCGGCGCTGGTCTCGGCCTTGAGGGCGTCGGGCCCGGTGTAGTGGTGGCGGGCGATCACGTAGGTGACGAAGGTGGCGACGGCCGCGATGACGCCGCCGGGGATGGCGTAGCGCATCACGCGCTTCACGAAGTGCGGCTTGGCCCGCTCCTTGTTCGGCGCGAGGGCCAGGAAGAAGGCGGGGATGCCGATGGTCAGCGTGGACAGCAGCGTCAGGTGGCGCGGCAGGAACGGGTACTCGACCTGGGAGCAGACCACCAGGACGGCCAGCAGCACCGAGTAGACCGTCTTCGTGAGGAAGAGGGTGGCGACGCGGGTGATGTTGCCGATGACGCGGCGGCCCTCGGCGACCACCGAGGGCAGGGTGGCGAAGCTGTTGTTGAGGAGCACGATCTGGGCGACGGCCCGGGTGGCCTCCGAGCCCGAGCCCATGCTCACGCCGATGTCGGCGTCCTTGAGCGCGAGCACGTCGTTGACCCCGTCGCCGGTCATCGCGACCGTGTGGCCCTTGGACTGGAGGGCGGCGACCATGTCGCGCTTCTGCTGCGGGGTGACGCGGCCGAAGACGGCGTTCTCGTCGAGGACCCGGGCCATCTCGGCCTGGTCGGTGGGGAGGGTGCGGGCGTCGACGGTGTTCTGCGCGCCGGGCAGGCCGAGCTTGCCGGCGACCGCGCCGACCGAGACCGCGTTGTCTCCGGAGATGACCTTGGCCTTGACGTCCTGGTCCTCGAAGTAGCGCAGGGTGTCGGCGGCGTCGGGGCGCAGCCGCTGCTCCAGGACGATCAGGGCGGTCGGCTTGACGCCGGTGGCGACGGCCGGGTCGTCGAGTTCGCGGGCGGCCCGGGCCAGCAGGAGGACCCGTAGGCCCTGCTCGTTGAGGTCGGTGACCTCCTCCAGGGCCGGGTCCCCGGCCGGGAGCAGCACGTCGGGGGCGCCGAGCAGCCAGGTGTTGTTCTCGCCGTCGCCCTCGCTGAAGCTGGCGCCGCTGTACTTGCGGGCGGAGGAGAAGGGCAGGGACTCGGTGCAGCGCCACTCGGCGCTGTCGGGGTAGGCGTCGATGATCGCCTGGAGGCTGGCGTTGGGGCGCGGGTCGCTCTCGCCGAGCGCGCCGAGCACCTTCTTGACGTACGCGGCGTCCGCGCCGCCGAGCGGGCGGCACTCGGTGACGTCCATGCCGCCCTCGGTGAGGGTGCCGGTCTTGTCGAGGCAGACCACGTCGACGCGGGCGAGCCCCTCGATGGCGGGCAGCTCCTGGACCAGGCACTGCTTGCGGCCGAGCCGGATGACTCCGATGGCGAAGGCGACGGAGGTGAGGAGTACGAGGCCTTCGGGGATCATCGGGACGATGCCGCCGACGGTCCGGGCGATGGCGTCCTTGAGGTTGTTGTCCTTGACGATCAGCTGGCTGATGATCAGGCCGATGGAGGTCGGGATCATCATCCAGGTGACGTACTTGAGGATGGTGGAGATGCCGGAGCGCAGCTCGGAGTGGACGAGCGTGAAGCGGGAGGCCTCTTCGGCCAGCTGGGCGGCGTAGGCCTCGCGGCCCACCTTGGTGGCGGTGAAGGCGCCGCCGCCGGCGACGACGAACGAGCCGGACATGACCGGGTCGCCGGGCTTCTTCAGGACGGGGTCGGCCTCGCCGGTGAGGAGGGACTCGTCGATCTCCAGTCCGTCGGCCTCGCCGACGAGTCCGTCGACGACGACCTTGTCGCCGGGGCCGAGCTCGATGACGTCGTCGAGGACGATCTCGGAGGTGGAGATCTCGGCGGTGCGGCCGTCGCGGCGGACGCTGGGTTTGGCCTCGCCGATGACGGCGAGGCCGTCGAGGGTCTTCTTGGCGCGCATCTCCTGGATGATGCCGATGCCGGTGTTCGCGATGATCACGAAGCCGAAGAGGCTGTCCTGGATCGGCGCGACGAAGAGCATGACCACCCACAGGACGCCGATGATGGCGTTGAAGCGGGTGAAGACGTTGGCGCGGACGATCTCGGTGGTGGAGCGGCTGCTGCGCACGGGGACGTCGTTGACGGCTCCGCGGGCGACGCGCTCGGCGACTTCGGCGGTGCTCAGCCCCGCGGGCTTGAACCGGGGCGCGGGCGGCTTGATCGGGTGGACGGGATCGAGCTCGGACCCCGCGTCGATGGCGGTCCCGGCGGCCGGACCGCTGCCGCCGCCCGGCTCTGGTCCGTCTGATTCGATGCTCGCCCGCTGCGTCATGGTTCCGACGGTAAAGGGCTATTCACTCCCCCACCCGCCGAAAAGTCTGAAGATCCGACTTCCGGATGAGCCGAATCGTCCTCGGGTAGCCCCTCACGGCCCGCGGCCGGGGCCGCACGGCGGCCCGTCAGGGGCGCGGGGAACTGCGCGCCCAGCCACAGCGGACCCGCGCGGGATCCCGGATGCTAGCCCGGGTGGGGCGCCGGGCCCGGCCCGGGGGCCTCGCTTCGAGCGGCCAGCTCAGCCTCGTGCCGCTTCAAGGCGGCATCGCGGCCGCGGACGTACCAGAGGCCGATCAGGCCGAGGACCCCGCCGGCCGCGCAGGTCCAGACCCACCACAGCAGGTCCCGGTCCGCGAACCACCCGTAGAAGGGGAGCTGGAGGACGAAGAGGGCGAACCACAGGATCGTGCCGCCCATGACGGTCCCCACGATCGGACCCTCAAGGGGCTCGGGGGCCTCGTGCTGCGCAGTCCATTTCGCCATGGCACAAGGATAGGCCGGTCGGCGGAGGGTCTACGCGCGGAGATAGACGGCCCTTCGTTCATGTGTTCATACTGAAACGGTTTGGGCTTGGCCCGTTTTCGCCGTATGAAACCACCAATGAGGACCAGGACCCCCATGAGCACGTCGGCCCCCGTGGACCGCTACTTCAAGATCTCCGAGCGCGGCTCGACCATCGGCCGCGAGGTCCGCGGCGGGTTCGCCACCTTCTTCGCGATGGCCTACATCATCGTGCTGAACCCGATCATCCTGGGCAGCGCGAAGGACATGTACGGCCACCAGCTCGACGGCGGCCAGCTGGTCACCGCCACCGTCCTGACGGCGGCCTTCACCACCCTCCTCATGGGCGTGATCGGCAACGTCCCGATCGCACTGGCGGCCGGGCTCGGCGTCAACACCGTCGTCGCCCTCCAGCTCGCCCCGCGCATGAGCTGGCCCGACGCCATGGGCATGGTGGTCCTGGCCGGCTTCGTGGTGATGCTGCTCGTCGCCACCGGCCTGCGCGAGCGGGTCATGAACGCCGTCCCGATCGGCCTGCGCAAGGGCATCGCGATCGGCATCGGCCTGTTCATCATGCTGATCGGCCTGGTCGACTCCGGGTTCGTCACCCGCATGCCCGACCTCGCGCACACCACGGTCCCGCTCCAGCTCGGCAGCAACGGCCACCTGCACGGCTGGCCCGTACTGATCTTCGTGGTCGGCGTGCTGCTGACGCTGACCCTGATCATCCGCAAGACGCCGGGCGCGATCCTGATCTCCATCGTGGCCATGACCGTCGCCGCGCTCGCCATCCAGCTGGTCACCAAGCTCCCGGACACCGCCTGGGGCCTGACGGTCCCCGAGTGGCCGGGCAACCCGGTGGCCGCCCCCGACTTCGGACTGATCGGCCAGGTCAGCCTGTTCGGCGGCTTCGGCAAGGTCGGCATGCTGACCGGCGTCCTGTTCGTCTTCACCGTCCTGCTGTCCTGCTTCTTCGACGCCATGGGAACGATCCTCGGCGTCGGCGACGAGGCGAAGCTGACGAAGCCGGACGGCTCCTTCCCCGGCATCAACCGGGTGCTGTTCGTCGACGGCATGGCCGTCGCCGCGGGCGGCGCGAGCTCCTCCTCGGCCACCACCTGCTTCGTGGAGTCCACGGCGGGCGTCGGCGAGGGCGCCCGCACGGGCCTGGCGAACATCGTGACCGGCGGCCTCTTCGCGGTGTCGCTGTTCCTGACCCCGCTCGCCACGATGGTCCCCTCGCAGGCCGCCACCCCCGCCCTGGTGGCGGTCGGCTTCCTGATCCTGGCCGGCTCGGTCCGGGACATCGACTGGAACGACTTCACCATCGCCGTCCCGGCCTTCCTGGCCATGGTGATGATGCCGTTCACCTACTCGATCACCAACGGCATCGGCATCGGCTTCGTGTCCTTCGCCGTACTGCGGCTCGCGACCGGCCGGGGCCGCGAGGTCCCGGCCGCCATGTACGTCGTGTCGGCGGTGTTCGTCTTCTACTACGCGATGCCGGCGCTGGGCCTCACGTAGCACCCCGCCCCCGCCCACCGCCCCACTGGAGGAGCCGGGCTCACGTGAGCCCGTAGAACTTCTCCGTCTCGTCGACGGCCGCCTTGAAGCGTTCGTCGAAATCGTCGCGAATGAGCGTCCGGACCACATAGTCCTGGACGCTCATTCCGCGTTTGGCGGCATGAGTCCGGAGCCTGTCGAGGAGCTCCCCGTCTATGCGCATGCTCAGCACATGTGTCCCCATGCCGAAAGAGTCGGGGCACAGGGCATGGACGCGTGTCACTTTCCGGAGCCGACTCACCCGTACGAGTGACGGCAGATAAGTGGTGTTCCTTAGGGAGGGTAATGAGTTACTCTAAAGAACATGCATGACCTTTCCCATGGCGGCGACGCCGCTGCCGTGAACGATCTCCGCTCCGCCGTCATGCGGCTGGGCCGGCGCCTCAAGCACCAGCGCGTCGACGAATCGCTGAGCCCGACCGAGATGTCGGTGCTCGGCACCCTCGCCCGCTGCGGCCAGGCCACCCCCGGTGAGCTGGCCCGACGCGAGCACGTGCAGCCGCCCTCGATGACCCGCATCGTCGCGCTGCTGGAAGCCAAGGGACTGGTCACGCTCGAAGCGCACCCCGACGACCGCCGCCAGAAGGTGGTCCGCCAGACGGAGGAGGCCGAGGCGATGCTCGAAGAGAGCCGTCGCAAGCGCAACGCCTTCCTGGCGGGGCTCGCGGCCGAGCTGACCGAGGACGAGTGGGCCAAGCTGCGCGAGGCCGCACCCGTCCTGGACAAGCTCGCGCACCTGTAGGAACGACGCCAGGAGGCGACCCCTTTTGAGTACGGGACCCGGAGCAGACTCCGCCCCCGGCCATACATCCACCACGAAGCGCGCCCCGGGCAAGAACCTGGGGGCACCTCCCGGCGGTAGCCGGGGGATGTTCAGCTCGCTGAAGATCCGGAACTACCGGCTCTTCGCCACGGGACAGGTCGTCTCGAACACCGGCACCTGGATGCAGCGCATCGCCCAGGACTGGCTCGTCCTCTCCCTGACCGGCTCGGCCTCGGCGGTCGGCATCACCATCGCCCTGCAGTTCCTGCCGATGATGCTGTTCGGCCTCTACGGAGGCGTACTCGCCGACCGGCTCCCCAAGCGCCCGCTCCTGCTGTGCACGCAGGCCGCGATGGGCCTCACCGGCCTCGCACTCGGTGCGCTCACCCTCGCCGGGCACGTGAGCGTCTGGCACGTCTACCTCGCCGCCTTCCTGCTCGGCCTGGTCACGGTCGTGGACAACCCGGCCCGCCAGACCTTCGTCTCCGAGATGGTCGGCAAGGACCAGGTCGCCAACGCGGTCAGCCTGAATTCGGCCAACTTCCAGTCCGCGCGGCTCGTCGGCCCGGCCATCGCCGGTGTCCTCATCACCGCCGTCGGCTCCGGCTGGGCCTTCCTGCTCAACGGCCTCTCCTTCGCGGCCCCGATCATCGGCCTGCTGCTGATGCGGACGCACGAGCTGCACCGGATCGAGGTCCAGCCGCGCGCCAAGGGACAGCTGCGGGAAGGCCTGCGGTACGTCGCCGGACGGCCCGAGCTGATCTGGCCGATCGTGCTCGTCGGATTCATCGGCACCTTCGGCTTCAACTTCCCGATCTGGCTGTCGGCGTTCGTCAGCAAGGTGTTCCACGGTGACGCGGGCACGTACGGGCTGTTCAACACGCTCATCGCGGCGGGCTCCCTCGTGGGCGCGCTGCTGGCGGCCCGGCGGGGCCACTCCCGCCTGCGGCTGCTGGTCACGGCGGCGGTGCTCTTCTCCGTACTGCTGCTGGTGACGGCCTTCGCGCCCGGCTTCTGGCTGTTCGCGGCGCTCCTGGTGCCGATCGGGGTCTTCGGCCTGACGGTGAACGTCACCGCCAACTCCAGCGTCCAGATGGCCACCGACCCCGAGATGCGGGGACGGGTGATGGCCCTGTTCATGATGGTCTTCACCGGCGGCACCCCGATCGGCGCGCCGCTGGTCGGCTGGGTCACGGACACGTACGGCGCGCGGATCGGCATGGCCGCGGGCGGCGTCGTCTCGCTGGCCGCCGCGGTCACGATCGGCCTGGTCCTGTCCCGCGTGGGCAACCTCCGCCTCAGCGTGAACCGCCACGGCGTGACCTTCGTCCCGTCGGGCCGCGCCCACCTGGCGACGGCGGCGTAGACCCGTCCGGCAACGGGGCCGCACCCGGCCACCCCCGCTAGGCTCGGCGGCATGAGACTGTTCGCAGCCGTCATGCCGCCCGAGGCGGCCATCTCGGAGCTGGCCCGGGCCGTGCACGGACTGCGCGACGACCGACTGCGCTGGACCGCGGAAGCGGGGTGGCACTTCACCCTCGCCTTCATGGGCGAGGTGCCCGAGGAACTGCTCCCCGAACTGCACGCCCGCCTCGCCCGCGCGGCCACCCGCAGCGCGCCCTTCCCGCTCCGGATCCACGGCTCCGGCCACTTCGGCCACCGCTCGCTGTGGGCGGGCGCCGCCGGGGACCTGGACTCCCTGCGGATGCTCGCCGAGCGCGCCGACGCCGCCGCGCGCCGCTCCGGGGTCCCGATGGACCAGCACCACCGGTACACGCCCCACCTCACCCTCGGCCGGCTCCGCCACGAGGCGGACGACGTGCGGCCCTACTGCGAGTCGCTCGCCTCCTTCGAGGGCGCCCCCTGGCAGGTCGGCGAGCTGAGCCTGGTCCGCAGCAACCTGCCGGCCGGCGGCGTCCCCGGCGAGCAGCCCCGCTACGAGGTCGTCGGCTCCTGGGAACTGGGAGAGCCCGCCCCTCCGTACGAAGGGCGGGCCCGGTCGCGTTAGGCTCGACGGGTGGATCCCAAGACCAGAAACCGTGTCATGGCGGGCGTGCTCGTGCTGATGTTCCTCGTCGTCGCCGTGGCCGCCGCCGTCGGGCAGTAGTCCCGCCGCCCGTCCCCGACTACCAGGCGAACGCCTCCGGCGCCGGTCCCGGCCCCGGGAAGACCTCGTCCAGCCCGTCCAGCACCTCCTGCGACAGCTCCAGCTCCACCGCCCGCAGCGCGGACGCGAGCTGCTCCGGCGTGCGCGGGCCGACGATCGGCCCGGTGACCCCGGGCCGGGTCAGCAGCCAGGCCAGGGCGACCTCGCCGGGCTCCAGGCCGTGCTTGTCCAGCAGGTCCTCGTACCCCTGCACCTGCGCCCGTACGGTGCTGTTCGCGAGCGCGTCCGCCGAGCGGCCGGTCGCCGTGCGCCCCGACTCCGCCGACTTGCGGATGGCGCCGCCCAGCAGGCCGCCGTGGAGCGGGGACCACGGGATGACGCCGAGCCCGTACGCCTCGGCGGCCGGGATGATCTCCAGCTCCGCGCGCCGCTCGGCGAGGTTGTAGAGGCACTGCTCGCTGACGAGGCCGAGCCGTCCGGAGCGCGCCGCGGTCTCGTTGGCCTGGGCGATCTTCCGGCCGGGGAAGTTCGAGGAGCCCGCGTAGAGGATCTTGCCTTGCTGGACCAGGACCTCGATGGCCTGCCAGATCTCCTCGAAGGGGGTGTTGCGGTCCACGTGGTGGAATTGGTAGACGTCGATGTGGTCGGTCTGGGGCCGCTTGAGGCTGGCGTCGACGGCCCGCCGGATGTTCAGCGCCGACAGGCGGTCGTAGTTGGGCCACGGGTCGCCTTCGGCGGCCATGCTGCCGTAGACCTTGGTGGCGAGGACCGTCTTCTCGCGGCGGCCGCCGCCCTGGCCGGAGCAGGTGCCGATGATCTCTTCGGTGCACGTCTCCTCCTTGGACGACAGGAGGGCCCGCTACGGGCGCTCCCCTGCTCAGTAGGATTCCTGCCAGGTCGCCGCCGTCGCTCCCGACTGCACGAGACCGAGTCCGGGTCAGAAGTCCCGGGCGCCCTGTGAGGACCATGCCGGCCATGGCTGGCCCACCCCCGCGAAGAAAGGGAGGCACATGTCCCGCCACCAGGCGGGGGTAAATCGAGGGCTGCGCGGGCCGCTCTTGCCTGGAGTGGACTCGAAGCAGTTGGCTTGGGTCCCATGAAGTACACGCAGCTCGGACGCACCGGACTCAAGGTCAGCCGACTCGTCCTCGGCACAATGAACTTCGGTCCGCAGACAGACGAACCGACCAGCCACGGAATCCTGGACGCCGCCCTCGACGCAGGTCTGAATTTCGTGGACACGGCCAACGTGTATGGGTGGGGTGAGAACAAGGGGCGCACCGAGGAGATCATCGGCACCTGGTTCGCCGGGGGTGGTGGGCGGCGCGAGAAGACGGTCCTCGCGACCAAGGTCTACGGCTCCATGTCCCGCGAGGGTGAGACGTGGCCGAACGAGGACCGGCTGTCGGCGCTGAACATCCGCCGGGCCGTCGAGGCCAGCCTCAAGCGGCTCCAGACCGACCACATCGACGTCTACCAGTTCCACCACATCGACCGCCGGACTCCCTTCGAGGAGATCTGGCAGGCCGTCGACGTGCTCATCCAGCAAGGCAAGATCCTCTATGCCGGATCCTCCAACTTCCCCGGCTACAAGATCGCCCAGGCCAACGAGACGGCCGCCCGGCGCGGGATGGTCGGCCTGGTCAGCGAGCAGTGCCTCTACAACCTCGCCGAGCGGCGGGCCGAGATGGAGGTCATCCCGGCGGCCCAGGAGTACGGCCTCGGGGTCATCCCGTGGTCGCCGCTGCACGGCGGGCTGCTGGGCGGGGTCATCAAGAAGGAGACCGAGGGCGGCCGCCGCGCCTCGGGGCGGTCCGCGGACGCGCTGGCCAACAGTTCGGTACGGGCGCAGGTGCAGGCATACGAGGACCTGCTCGACAAGCACGGCCTGGAGCCCGGCGAGACGGCTCTGGCCTGGCTGCTCACCCGGCCGGGAGTGACGGGCCCCATCGTCGGCCCGCGCACCGCCGAGCAGCTGGAGAGTGCCCTGCGGGCGCTGGAGCTGGAGCTGAGCGAGGAGGTACTGGCCGCCTTGGAGGAGATCTTCCCCGGCCCGGGACCGTCCCCGGAGGCCTTCGCCTGGTGATCAGGTAGCCGTACGTACGGTGGTCGCCGTCCCTTCGCCCTGGGCGGCGACCACCTCCTACTCAAGGTGGCGTTAACGTGCCTGGTTGGCGGTGTCGAAGAAGTTGATGCCGGCGTCGAGTGCCGTGTCCATGAGGGCGTGGCTCTCGGGCTCCCCGCTCTGGGGGCCGAAGTTCATGGTGCCGAGGACAAGTCGGCTGACTTTGAGGCCGGTGCGTCCGAGTTGCGTGTACTTCATGGGTCACTAGTGCTGTGACCGGAAAGGTCCACCGGGTCGCGGCGCCCGGCACGGCACCTCGCCGCGTTGTCGGACCACACCGGTACGTCCAGTACGAGGCGTGGCCCTCCGCCTTGCGAAGCACCGCACCGGACACCGCGACCCGGCAAACCTTTCCGGCCACAGCACTAGCCAACTGCCTGGAGCGCGCTCAAGGCAGGACCCGTCCGTGAAGGGCGTGTGACGAGTCCCGGTGGGGGTGGTGCTGCGGCCGGTACGGGCCGCCGATGCCCCACGCCTGGTGCAGGACCGCCGCGAACTCCCCCGCCAGCCGGTGCTCGCCCGAGGCGTTGGGGTGCGTGCCGTCGTAGGTGTCGTGGTGGAGCTCGTACGCCTCCGGACGCGCGGCCAGCAGGATCGGCGAGGCGTCGGTCGACAGGTCGGCGACGGCCTTCGCGAGCAGTTCGTTGAAGAGCGCGACCTCCGCCGCGAAGGGCGCGTCGTCCTGGGCCCGGACGTTGGGGATGACGGGCAGCAGCACCATCCGGATCCCGGGCCGGGCCGCGCGGGCCTCGGCGATGAAGCGGCGGGCGTTGGCGGCGGTGGCCCCGGCGGCGGTGTAGAAGCCCAGGTCTATGAGGCCGAGGGAGACGAGCAGCACGTCGGCCCGGGCTTCGCGGACGGCGGGCCCTATGAGCGGGGCCATGTGCTGCCAGCCCTCGCCCCAGCCGGCCAGGTGGCGGCGGGCGTGCTCGGGGAAGCCGGGGTCGGCGTAGTCGTGGCTGGTGGGCGCGTCCGAGAAGGTGTCGTACAGCTCGCGGCGCGGGCCGACGATCCGGTACGGGCCGCCGAAGGTCGCGTTGAGGTGCTGCCACATCCGGTAGCGCCAGGTGTAGTCGCCGGCGCGTCCGATGGTCATGGAGTCGCCGACGCACATGAAACGCATCCGGACATCATCGCGGATCACGCGATCGCGACCCCTGTGATGCCGGACACTCCGTGCGTGCTGGCAGGCTGGGGGCATGCGCCTGCGCCTGCTTCCGTCGACCGCCGCCGTTGCCGTGGTCGCCGCCTCCGGCTTTGCCTTCGTCCTGGCGGCCGCTGCGGTCCCCGCCGCCGCGGCCACCGCCGCCGCGAGCCCGGGCGCGTCCGGGTTCACCATCACCGACCCCCGGATCAAGGAGTCGAGCGGGCTCGCGGCCAGCCGGATCCACCCGGGCGTGTACTGGACGCACAACGACAGCGACGACGGCCCGTACGTGTACGCCGTGGACTCCGCGACCGGCAAGACGGTCGCACGGGTCACCCTGACGGGCATCGGCAAGCCGCGGGACGTCGAGGCGATCTCGCTGGGGCCGGACGGGCAGCTGTACGTCGGCGACATCGGCGACAACCTGGGCGGCTCCTGGAACCACGTGTGGATCTACCGCTTCCCGGAGCCGAAGACGCTCGGCGACGTCACCCTCAAGGCCGAGCAGTTCACCGTGAAGTACGCGGACGGGCCGCGCAACGCGGAGGCGCTGATGGTCCATCCGGTGACCGGGCGGGTGTACATCGCGAGCAAGGACGAGCGGGCGGGCGGGCTCTACGAGGGGCCGGCGGCGCTGTCCGCGTCCGGTACGAACACCTTCCGGCGGATCGGCGACGTGCCGTGGGTCACCGACGGGGCGTTCTCCCCGGACGGGGGGCGGCTCGCGCTGCGCGGGTACCTGTGGGCGAAGACGTACCCCTGGAAGGACGGCCGGCCGGCCGGGGACGGGGAGCAGGTGGCCGCGCCGTGGCAGGGGCAGGCGGAGTCGGTGACGTACACGGCGGACGGGTCGACGCTGATGTTCGGGGCGGAGGGGGTGGCGAGCAAGGTCGTGGCGATCCCGGTCGGCCCGACGGGGCCGTCGCCGACTCCGTCGGCGGCGGGGTCCGCGTCGGCGTCCGACTCGGGGGCCCGCCGCCCGTGCGGCCGCCGCCCCCCGCGGGCTGCGCTCCCGCTGGACCGCCCTCGGGGTGCTGTCCACCGGCGTGCTGATGACCGTCCTCGACGGCAGCATCGTCACCGTCGCGATGCCCGCCATCCAGAAAGACCTGGGCTTCACGCCCGCCGGACTCAGCTGGGTCGTCAACGCCTACCTGATCGCCTTCGGCAGCCTGCTGCTCCTCGCCGGCCGGCTCGGCGACCTGATCGGCCGCAAGCGGATGTTCCTGGCCGGGACCGGCGTCTTCACCGGGGCCTCGCTGCTCGCCGGATTCGCCGGCTCGGCCGAGGTGCTGATCGCCGCCCGCTTCCTGCAGGGCCTCGGCAGCGCCATGGCCGCGGCCGTCAGCCTCGGCATCCTGATCACGCTGTTCACCGAACCCCGCGAGCGGGCCAAGGCCATCGCCGTCTTCTCCTTCACCGGCGCGGCCGGGGCCTCCCTGGGGCAGGTGCTCGGCGGGGTCCTGACCGACGCCCTCGACTGGCACTGGATCTTCTTCATCAACCTGCCGATAGGCCTCGCCGCCCTCGCGCTGGCCCTGCCGGCGCTCCCCTCCACCCGGGGTCCGGGCCTGCGCGCCGGAGCCGACGTCCTCGGCGCCGGCCTGGTCACCGCCGGCCTGATGCTCGGCATCTACACCGTGGTCGAAGTCGAGCGGTACGGCTGGCTCTCGGCGCACACCCTCGGCCTCGGCGCCCTCTCCCTGGCCCTGCTCGCCGGCTTCGCGGTCCGCCAGGCCAAGGCCCGCACCCCCCTCGTACCGCTGCGGATCTTCCGCTCCCGCACCGTGGCCGGCGCCAACCTGGTCCAGATGCTGATGGTGGCCGCGCTGTTCTCCTTCCAGGTCCTGGTCGCCCTCCACCTCCAGAACGTGCTCGGCTACGGGGCCGCCGAGACCGGGCTCGCGATGCTCCCGGCGGCCGTGGTCATCGGCGGGGTCTCGCTCTTCGCCTCCGCCCCCCTGAACGCCCGCTTCGGCGAACGCCGCGTGCTCCTGGCCGGACTCGCCCTGCTCGTGGCCGCCCTCGGCTGGCTGACCCGGCTCCCGGTCCAGGCCGACTACGTCCGCGACCTGCTCCCCGTGATGCTGCTCGCCGCCGGCTTCGGCCTGGCCCTGCCCGCCCTGACCGCGCTCGGCATGTCCGGCGCCGACGAGCGTGACGCCGGCCTCGCCTCGGGCCTGTTCAACACCACCCAGCAGATCGGCATGGCCCTGGGCGTCGCGGTCCTGTCCACCCTGGCCGCCTCCCGCACCGACTCCCTGCTCGCCGCGGGACAGAGCCGCGCCGAGGCCCTGACCTCCGGCTACCACCTGGCCTTCGGGATCGGCGCCGGGCTGCTGGTCACGGCGCTCGTGGTGGCCGCGGCCCTGCTGCGGCCCGCCCGCCGCGCCTGACGGCGCCGGCCGGACACGGCTGTGGGCCGCTCCGCACCCGCGGAGCGGCCCACAGCCGCGTGCGCGCCCGCGCCCACCAGGCGCCGGCGCCTACTTCACTTCACTTCACTTCAATGCACTGCACTTCACTTCACGAACAGCCCGTTGAGCGTCCCGTAGTCGAGCGAAGCCCCGAGAGCCCCGTAGGTGCCCTGCCCCAGCAGTTCCTCGGCGGCGGCGCGGGCCGCCGAGTACGCCGCCTGCGCCACCGCGGTGCCGACGCTGACCCGGCGCACCCCGGCCGCCGCCAGCTCGGCGACCGACGGACCGCCCGGGCCCGCCATGGCGTTGACCGGCAGCGGCCCCCGCGCGATCTCGGCCAGGGCCGCCAGGTCCAGCAGGCCGGGCACGAAGATCCCGTCGGCGCCGGCCGCCGCGTACGCCTCCACGCGCGCGAGCACGTCCGCCAGCCGGCCCGGCTCCTCACCGATCCCGAACAGGAACACGTCGGTACGGGCGTTGACCACCAGCTCCGGCAGCCCGGCCGCGGCGGCCGCCTCGCGGGCGGCGCGGATCCGCCCGGCCTGCTCCGCGGCCGTGTACAGCGTGCCGTCGGACGCCTTGGAGTCCTCCAGGTTGATGCCGACGGCGCCCACCGCCACGACCTCGCGCACGGTCTGCCCGACGTCCTCGTAACCGCCCTCGACATCCACGGTGACCGGCAGGTCCACGGCCGCCACGATGCGCGCGGCAGCCTCCAGCATCCGCGCGCGCGGGGCGTGCTGGCCGTCGCCGCGGCCGATCCCCCAGGCCACGCCGCCGCTGGTCGTGGCGATCGCCGACGCGCCGGCCGCCTCGATCACCGCCGCGCTGGCCGCGTCCCAGGCGTTGGGCAGCACCAGGAGACCCTCGCCCAACGCCCGCAGCCGCAGGGCCTTCTCGGTGCTCTTCGCATCGACCGTCATTCGAAGTCTCCTCAAGCCGAACCTTGTTGAGTGGCCGCCACATCGCTCCACCGTCAGGACTCTAACCACCCGCCCCCGGGGCGCATCACGGCCCCTCCCGGCCGGATCTCCCGACCCGGATGACAGGCGTATGACAAGGCGGCGCCGGACCGGGGCGGGTGGGGTGGCAGACGGACCGGCGGCGACGGCGGGCGTGGCAGCGAACGGGCGGAATTTCGACCCCATGGCTCCGGGGACGGCCGCCCGGGCCGGTATTCGTTGACTGGTTTCTGCGGTTGTCGGCAATCTCGAGTTCACCGCGACCGACCGAAACGGGAGAACACCAGATGTCAGAAACCAGAGCTCCGAAAAAGGTGATTCTGGCGGAGCCGCGTGGATTCTGCGCCGGTGTGCGCCGAGCGATACAGATCGTCGAGGAGGCCCTGAACAAGTACGGAGCACCCGTATACGTCCGCAAGGAAATCGTCCACAACCACTACGTCGTCCGCTCCCTGGAGCAGCGCGGCGCGATCTTCGTGGACTCCGAGGAGGAAGTGCCGGAGGGCTCGGTCTGCGTGTTCTCCGCCCACGGGGTCTCGCCGGCCGTCCGCACCAACGCGGCGCACCGCGAGCTCGACGTCATCGACGCAACCTGCCCGCTGGTCTCCAAGGTGCACCAGGAGGCCATCCGCTACGCACGGGACGGCAAGACGATCCTCCTGATCGGCCACAGCGACCACGAAGAGGTCGAGGGCACCTACGGAGAGGCCCCCGCCTCGACCATCATCGTCGAGGACGTCGAAGCGGTGGCCGCGCTGGACCTGCCTTCGGACGCGGACGTGGCCTACCTGTCGCAGACCACGCTGTCGCTGGACGAGACCTCCGGCGTCATCGACGCCCTCCGGGAGAAGTTCCCGGCGCTCGAGGGCAAGGGCGACATCTGCTACGCCAGCCAGAACCGGCAGAACGCCGTGAAGGCGATCGCCCACCGCAGCGACCTGGTGCTCGTGGTCGGCTCGGTCAACTCCAGCAACTCGATCCGGATGGTCGAGGTGGCCCGCGACCTGGGCACCGCCGCGTACCTGGTGCCCGAGGTGGGCGACCTGCGCACCGAGTGGCTCGACGGGGTCTCCTCCGTCGGCGTGAGCGCCGGGGCGAGCGCGCCCGAGATCCTGATCGACCAGCTCCTCGAGCGGCTGGCGACGCTCGGCTACGTCGATCTCGAACTCGAGCAGACCGCCATCGAAAACGTGGTCTTCAGCCTTCCGGCAAGCCTCACCGGGGCATCGGTTCGGTGATCTATCCCGAAATCTTCACACGGTTTCGCGCACATTCCGATTTCATCTCAGAGAAGGCTGCCATGACGACCGTCGTTACCGATATTCAGCAACTCCGGGCCGGATTGCTCGACCAGGTGGAGCAGCGGCTCGAGCAGTTCGTCGAGCGCCAGCGCGCGTACTGGTACGGGATCAACCCCCGGGCCGCCCAGCCGGTGGACGCGATCTCCTCGCTGGTCGCCAGCGGCGGCAAGCGGCTGCGCCCCGTGTTCGCCCTCAGCGGCTTCCTGGCCGCCGGCGGCAACCCGTCCGACTCGGTCGCCATCGACGCCTCCGCGGCCCTCGAACTGCTCCAGGCGTTCGCGCTGATCCACGACGACGTCGTGGACAACTCCTCGCTGCGCCGCGGCTCCCCCACCGTCCACCGGCTGCACGAGGCCGAGCACCAGATCAACGGCTGGCAGGGCGAGTCCCGCCGCTTCGGCGAGGGCGTCGCGGTCCTCGCCGGCGACCTGGCCCTCATCTACGCCGACCAGCTCACCACCCGCTTCCCCGCCCCGGCCCGCGCCGTCTGGGACGAACTGCGCGCCGAGATGGTCATCGGCCAGCACCTGGACGTGGCGGTCGCCGCGGAGGGCGTGGTCGACCCCTCGCTGTCCCGCTGGATCGCGGTGTGCAAGTCGGGCCGCTACACCATCCACCGCCCGCTGGTGCTCGGCGCCACCCTGGCCGGACGCCCCGACCTGGCCTCGGCGTTCGAGACGTACGGGCTCGCCCTGGGCGAGGCCTTCCAGCTCCGCGACGACCTGATCGACGCCTTCGGCACCACCGAGGACGCCGGCAAGCCGACCGGCCTGGACTTCGCCGAGCACAAGATGACCCTCCTGCTGGCGCTGGCCGCCGAACAGGACGCCCGGGTGCGCTCGCTCCTGGACCGCAAGGACGGCGCCCCCTGGGACGTCGAGCTGCTGCGCAAGGTCCTGGAGGAGACCGGGGTCCGCGCCACCGTGGAGCGCACCATCGCCGGACTCGTGGACAAGGCCTGCGAGTCGATCGCCCGTTCGGGGCTGGACGAGTCCTGGTGCGAGGAGTTCTCCCGGCTGGCTACCCGGGTCGCCTACCGAAGCCACTGACCTCGAGAGCCAACGGGAGTGAATCATGCCCAGAACACTGATCGTAGGCTTCGGCCGGGCCGGTCACGGGCTCCATTGGACCGTCCTGGAGCGGCTGCGCCGCACCGAGCGCGGCGCCGCCCTCATCTCCGGCCTCCCGCCCGTGGTCTACGACTTCAACCCGCACACCCCGCAGCTCACCGACGCCGAGGTGATCTCCGTACCGGAGCTCGCCAAGGCCGCTGAGCTCCTCGATCCCAAGGACACCGTCGTCCACCTGTGCACGCCGCCCACGCACCGGCTGGAGCCGCTGCGGGAGCTGGCGGAGCTGGGGTTCGACCGGATCCTCGTGGAGAAGCCGCTGGTGGCCGACACCGAGGAACTGGCGGCCATCGACGCCCTGCGGGCCGGTCACGGCCTGAAGGTCATGGTGGTGGCGCACTGGCTGCAGAGCGCCCTGACCACCCGGCTGCGGTCCCTGGTGCAGGGCGGCAAGCTCGGCACGCTGGAGACCATCTTCGTGGCGCAGCGCAAGCCGCGCCTGGTGCGCACCCTGCAGACCGAGGGCCACCCGACGGCCTTCGACGTGGAGCTGCCGCACTCGGTGGGGGTGGCGCTCAAGCTGGCCGGCGAGGGCCGGACGGCCGGGGCCGAACTGCACGACATGCACGTCGGCGACAGGGTCATCCCCGAGATGGGGGCGGCCCGGCTGCTGCTGGACCACGACGGCGGCGTCCAGACGGAGATCTTCTCCGACCTGGCCTCGCCGATCCGGGAACGGGTGATCCGCCTCGGGTTCAGCGACGGGTGGGCCGTGGGCCACTACCCGATCAGCGAGAGCGACGACTACGCGCACCTGCACACCTCCGCCGACGGGAAGAACGTCCGCTCGGTCTTCCGGGACGACTCCCTGGCCCGGTTCCTGCTCCACGCGTACGAGCAGTTCACCACGGACGCGGACCTGGAAGCCGACTTCCGGCTCAACTCCCGGGTGACGACCGTGCTCGCGGAAGCCAAGGAACTGGCCAGGATCGCCCGTCTCGAAGAGGCGCTCCAGGAAGAGGCACTGCCCCATGCTTCCTGACCTGCGGAGCGTCGCGCGGCACGCGCCGAGGGGCGAGGCAGCCCCCGGGATCCTCTACGCGGGGATCGGCGACGAGGCCGGGCGCACTCTGGAGCAGCAGGTCCGCGCGGTCTCCGGACTGGGCTGGCAGCTGATCGAGATGCGCAGCGTGGGCGGGGTCGCGATCGCGGACCTGGACGACGCGGCCTTCGGCGCCTGCCTGCGGGCGCTGGGGGAAGCGGGGCTGGGCACCGCGTGCGTGGACTCGCGGATCGCGGACTGGTCGAGGCCGATCAGCCAGGGCGTCGAGCAGGACCTGGCCGAGCTGAACCGGCTCGCCGAGCGGTGCGCCGCCCTCGGCACCCGCTACGTGCGGGTCATGTCCTACCCCAACGACGGGTGGGACGAGGCCGAGTGGGGCACCGAGGTGATCCGCCGGATGCGGCTGCTGGCCGCCCGGGCGAACGCCTCGGGCCTGGTCCTCCTGCACGAGAACTGTGCGGGCTGGGCCGGGCGCAGCGCGGAGCGGATGCTGCGGCTGCTGGCGGAGGTGGACAGCCCGGCGCTGCGGCTGCTGTTCGACACCGGCAACGGGGCGGCGTACGGGTACGAGGCCTACGGGGTGCTGGAGCGGCTGATGAGCCAGTGCCCCGAGGCGGTCGCCCACGTCCACGTGAAGGACGCGGTCGGCAGCGGGACGGCCGCGGCCTACACGCTGCCCGGCCGGGGCGAGAGCCAGGTGGCCCGGTGTCTGCGGCTGCTGCTGGAGCACGGGTACACCGGCGCCTGGTCGATCGAACCGCACCTGGCGCTGCGGCCGCACGAGAGCCGCACCGAGCTGGGCGAGGACGGGCCCGACCTGTTCGTGGAGTACGGGCGGCACCTGGAACACCTGGTCGCCACCGAGGTCGTGGCATCGGCCACTGACGAGACGAGAGAGGAGAACGCACGTGCCGGCATCGACCACTGAGCCGCGGACCGCGCCGCTGCGGACCGCGCCGCTCACCGCCGGGGACGACGCGCTGCTGCTGCGGCTGCTGTCCCTGCCGACCGCCGGTCCGCTGGAGACCGGGGCGGGCGGCGAGGTCCGGCTGTGGGAGGCCCAGCTGGCCTACGCCGAGGCGGCCCGGGAGCTCGGTTTCACCGTCGAGTGGCACGGCACCGCCGACGCCGACGAGCTGGCCGACGAGCAGGTCCCGGCGGTCGTGCGGTGGGCGGTGCGGGACGGCGGGGAGTTCCTGGCCTCGCAGCCCAGCCTGGTGCTGCGGCTCGGGCCGCCGCTGCCGCGGTCGCGGACCGTGATGTTCAACATCCACGTGGACACGGTCGCCGGGGTGCAGCCGGTGTCGCTGGCCGACGGCCGCTTCCACGGCCGGGGCGCCATCGACGCCAAGGGCCCCGCGGTGGCCCTGCTGGCCGGAATCCGGGCGGCGCTCGACGCGGAGCCCGCCGTCGGCCGCGAGATTGGTGTCCTGATCCAGCTGGTGTCCGGCGAGGAGGGCGGCGCCATGGGGGTCTACGGCACCCGGCCGCTGATCGAGCGTGGGTACACGGGCCGGTTGAACATCTTCTGCGAGCCGACGGGGCGGCGGCTGCTGACCCGCTCCACGGCCGCGATGACGGCCCGGGTGCGGGTGGCGGGCGACGACTCCATCGACGACGCCCCGGCCGCCGGGCACAACGCGACGGTCCTGCTGGGGCACGTGGCCGGCCACCTGGCCGACACCCTGCCGCGGTACGCGACCAGCGGCCAGGTGTGCGTGGCCGGCCTGCAGACCGGACCGCTGCACAACAAGGTCTACGGGACGGGCCAGTTGCTGCTGAACCTGTCCTACGGCTCCGGCGCCGACGGCATCGCACTGGAGGAGGCCGTAGGCCACGAGCTGCGCCTGGCGCTGGCCGGCTTCCGCCACCGCTTCGCCGGCAGCGAGCTGATCGGGCGGACCGCCGCGGACGCGGAGGAGATCACCACCCTGGACTGGCTCAAACGCGGACTGCCCGCCCTGGAGTCCCGCGACGCGTGGGCGGAGCGGCTGCTGACCGAGGAGGCCGGGCTGGAGCGCTGGCCGGCCGACGAGGCCGCCTTCACCTGCGACGCCATCTGGGCCGACGGGCTGCCGGACGGGTTCACGGCCGTGTTCGGCCCCGGGGACCTGCAGCGCAACAACGCCCACGCCGAGGGCGAGTTCGCCGACCGGGAGGAACTCGAACTGTTCGCCGGGGACATCGCCCGGCTACTGATCGCCTTCGCCACCAACGACCTGCCGTCGACGACGTCGACGTCGACGACGTGATGAGGAAGCACATGACCACCGCCACAGCCACCGCCGAGCGGTCCCGCACCGTCCGGCTCGACCACGGCGAGCTCGTCGGCTTCACCGCCGAGGTGTTCGTCCGCCGGGGCCTGGCCGAGGACCGGGCACGGGCCGCCGCCGAGGCGCTGGTGTACGGGGACCTGACCGGGGTCAGCTCCCACGGCCTGGCCAACCTGACCCGCCAGTACCTGCCCCTGTTCGACGAGGGGCGCGCCGACCCCGAGGCCAATCTGGAGATCGTCGCCGATCGGGGCGCGGCGGTCCTGGTGGACTCGCACCGGGCGCTGGGCCTGTGGTCGGCGGGCGCGGCGATGGAGCTGGCCGCCGAGCGGGCCCGGACCCACGGGATCGGCCTGGTCTCCCTGTACAACGGCACCCACTTCGGGTGCGCCGGGTACTTCACGGGCAAGCTGGCCCAGCAGGGCCAGATCGGCCTGCTGGCCGGCAACTGCGGCGGGCAGCGCATCATCCGCCCGCCGGGCGGAGCCGCCGCGATGCTCGGCACCAACCCGTTCAGCCTGGCCGTACCGGCCGGCGAACACCCCCCGTACGTCCTGGACATGAGCACCACGGTGGTCCCCACGGGCCGGGTGCGGGCGGCCGAGCGGGCCGGGAAGCGGATCCCCGAGGGCTGGCTCGCCGACGACGCGGGCACCCCGGTCACCGACCCCGGAGCCTTCGACCGCGGCGAGGCGCACCTGCAGTGGCTGGGCGGGCGCCCGGAGACCGGCGCCTACAAGGGGTACGGGCTGAGCCTGCTGGTGGAGACGCTGGCGGCGCTGCTGCCCGGCGCGAACCTCGGTCCGACCGGGGAGCTCGGCGGGGCCCGCCCCAACGGCCGCGACGACAACATCGGCTTCCTCGCCCTGGCGATCGCACCGGGCACGCTGCGCCCCGAGGGCGAGTTCCTGGCGCAGGCCGACGATCTGTTCGCCTCCCTGCTGGGGGCCCCGGCGATCGATCCCGCCCGGCCGGTGAGCTACCCCGGCTGGCCCGAGGACCGGCACGCGCGCCAGGCGCGCGAACACGGCGTACCGCTGGCCGCCGCCCTCCACGGCGAGCTGCTGGCAGTCGCCGAGCAGTACTCCCTCGTCCCGCCCGCTCCCCTTGGAGGAGAACGATGAGCAAGATCCGTATCGGCATCGTGGGGCTGGGAGTGATCTCCCGCTTCTACCTGGAGGCGCTCGAGGGCCTCCCGGGCCTGGAACTGGCCGCCGTGTGCGACCTCAACGAAGAGGTGCTGGCCCCCTTCGAGGGGAAGATCCCCACCTACCGCGACCACCGCGAACTGCTGGCCGGCACGGAGCTCGACGCGGTCGTCGTCAACGTCCCCAACGACGTGCACTTCGCGGTCGTCCGGGACGCCCTGAGCGCCGGACGCGCGGTCTGCGTCGAGAAGCCCCTCGCGATCACCGTGGAGGAGGGCCGGACGCTGCGGGCACTGGCCTCCGTCCGCAAGGTGGCGCTGTTCACCGCGTACCACCGCCGCTACAACACCAACGTCCTCGCCCTGCGGGACGGCCTGCCGGACGGTGTCCCCGTCGAGAAGCTGACGGTGCGCTACTGGGAGAAGATCGAGGAGCACGTCGGCCGCGACCAGTGGTACCTGAACCCGGAGCGGTGCGGCGGCGGCGCGGTCGCCGACAACGGCCCCAACGCCATCGACGTGGTGCACCTGCTCCTCGGCGAGGTCTCGCTGACCGGCGCGGACGTCACCCGCGACGAGAACGGCGTGGACCAGCAGGCCGTGATCCGGCTGACCTCGGCCGACGGGACCGAGGCCGTCGTGGACCTGGACTGGGCCTACGGCCACGGGGAGCTCAAGGACGTCGAGGTCGTGCTCGGCGACGGGCGCCGGTTCTCCGCCGACATGCTGGGCGGCTACCCGGGCTTCAAGAGCTCGCTGGGCCACGAGTACGTGGGCGTCCTCGAGGAGTTCGCCGAGGTGCTGCGCGGCGAGCGCGCCACCTGGCCGGACGGCCTGGCCACCCTCGAACTCGTCCACCAGGTCTACCGGTCCGAGCGCACGGCCGTCACCGCCGGCTGACCGGGGCCTTCCCGCACGCATCGCACCGCAGGCATCGCATCGCATCGCATCGATCCAGCACCACACCAAGGGAGTTGAACTGTCATGGCACACCCGGAGAACGGTCGGAAGAAGAGCGTCAACGGCGTTGTCGTCAAGGTGCTCAAGCACCGCCGAGACGACCGCGGCATGGTCCTGGAGCCGTACACGAGCCGCTGCGTGCGGGAGGGCGAGATCCACGAGCTGGTGACCACCGACCAGGTCACCACCCAGCCGGGCGGCACCGTCGACCGGGTGGCGTTCCTCGGCTTCGTCGAGCTCACCAACGGCGGGGTCCTGGACCGCGGCGACGAGGTCTGGTCCGGTGAGCAGCGCGTCGGCACCGTCCTCGGCTACGACGCCTGCCACTTCCCCAACCACTACAACGTCCTGATCTCCACCGACACCCCGAAGACCGGCCCGGAGATCGGCCTGGAGCCGTCCACGGAGATCCGCTTCGTGCCGGCCGAGGGCCACCGCGACCGCGCCGAGGGCGTCGGCCGGCTGCTGCGGGCCGTGCGCACCCCGCAGGACCTGCGCTCGATGAACCACGAGCAGCTGAACCAGCTGGCGGGGGAGATCCGCCAGACCCTGGTGGAGAAGGTCTCCAAGACCGGCGGCCACCTCGGCCCCAACCTCGGTGTCGTCGAGCTGACCATCGCCCTGCACCGGGTGTTCCGCTCCCCGCACGACTCGATCGTCTGGGACACCGGCCACCAGACCTACGTCCACAAGATGCTGACGGGCCGCGCCGACCAGTTCGACAAGCTGCGCCAGGCCGACGGCCTCTCGGGCTACCCCTCGCGGGCCGAGTCGGTCCACGACCTGGTGGAGAACTCCCACGCGACCACCGCCCTGTCCTACGCGGACGGCCTGGCCAAGGCGTACAAGCTCAAGGGCCAGAAGGACCGCTTCGCGGTCGCGGTCATCGGCGACGGCGCCATGACCGGCGGCATGTGCTGGGAGGCCATCAACAACATCGCGGCCGACAAGGAGCTGCCGGTCGTCATCGTCGTCAACGACAACGGCCGCTCGTACGCGCCGACCATCGGCGGCCTGGCCGAGCAGCTGACCAAGCTGCGCACCTCGCACAAGTACGGCCGGGTGCTGGAATGGGGCAAGCTGGTCGCCAAGGCCCCGGTGCTGGGCAGCGGACTGTACGACGTCCTGCACGGCGCGAAGAAGGGCCTCAAGGACACCGTCGCCCCGCAGAACCTCTTCGACGGGCTCGGCCTGAAGTACATCGGCCCGGTCGACGGCCACGACACGGTGGCGCTGGAGAAGGCCCTGACGCGGGCCCGCCACTTCGGCGGCCCGGTCCTCGTCCACGTCATCACCACCAAGGGCAACGGCTACGCCCCGGCGGAGAACCACGAGCTGGACCGCTTCCACGCCACGGCCGCCTTCGACATCAGCACCGGCCGGGCGAAGGCCCCCGCGACCCCGGCCCCGCGCAGCTGGACCTCGGTGTTCAGCGAGGAGATCGTCAAGGCCGGACACCGCCGCGAGGACCTGGTGGCGATCACGGCGGCGATGCTGGAGCCGACCGGGCTGCGGGACTTCTCGCTGGCCTTCCCGGAGCGCACCTTCGACGTCGGCATCGCCGAGCAGCACGCGGTGACCTCGGCGGCGGGCCTGGCCATGGGCGGCATGCACCCGGTCGTGGCGATGTACGCGACCTTCCTGAACCGCGCGTTCGACCAGGCGCTGATGGACGTGGCCCTGCACAAGCAGCCGGTCACCTTCGTCCTGGACCGGGCCGGTGTGACGGGTGACGACGGCGCCAGCCACAACGGCATGTGGGACCTGTCGATCCTGAACGTGGTGCCGGGGATGCGGATCGCCGCCCCGCGCGACGGCCGCCGGCTGGGCGAGCTGTTCCAGGAGGCCATCGAGGTCAAGGACGGGCCCACCGCGGTGCGCTTCCCCAAGGGGCCGGTGCAGTCCGACATCGACACGGTGGACAGGGTCGGCGGCATAGACGTCCTGCACCGCGGCGAGAGCGCGGACATCCTCCTCGTCGCCGTCGGCAGCATGGCGCAGACCTGCCTGGACGCGGCCTCCCTGCTGGAGGCCGACGGGATCGGCTGCACCGTGGTCGACCCCCGCTGGATCAAGCCGGTCGACCCGGCCCTGATCCCGCTGGCCGCGCGCCACCGCCTGGTGGCGACCGTCGAGGACAACGGCCTGTCCGGCGGCGCCGGTTCGGCCGTGGCGATGGCCCTGCGCGCCGCGGGCGTGGACACCCCGACCCGCGAGTTCGGCATCGCCCAGGAGTTCCTCGACCACGCCAAGCGCGCCGACATCCTCAAGGCGCTCGGCCTGACGCCGGGCGACATCGCCCTCAAGCTCTCCGGGGCCCTGCAGCGGCAGCCCGCCGCCCAGCTGCCCGCCGAGCAGCTGGTCTGACCGGCGCGACGTACCCGACGTACCCGAAGGACCCGACGTACCTGCTGGACCCGACGTACCTGCTGGACCTGACGTACCTGCTGGACCTGCTGTGTCCGCCCTTGCCCGTTCTTGCGAAGTCTCCCGAAGGGACCCCCGTCATGACCGTTCTGCTCGGCTCGCCCACCCTGCCGCCCAAGTCCGTCGCCCCGCGCCGCCACACCCGCCAGATCATGGTCGGCAACGTCGCCGTCGGAGGCGGTGCCCCCGTCTCGGTGCAGTCCATGACCACGACGCTCACCTCCGACGTGAACGCCACGCTCCAGCAGATCGCCCAGCTCACCACGGCCGGCTGCCAGATGGTCCGCGTCGCGGTGCCCTCGCAGGACGATGCGGACGCCCTGTCGGAGATCGCCCGCAAGTCGCAGATCCCGGTCATCGCCGACATCCACTTCCAGCCCAAGTACGTGTTCGCCGCCATCGACGCCGGCTGCGCCGCGGTCCGCGTCAACCCAGGCAACATCATCCAGTTCGACGACAAGGTCAAGGAGATCGCCCGGGCCGCCTCCGGCGCCGGCGTCCCGATCCGGATCGGCGTCAACGCCGGCTCCCTCGACAAGCGGCTCCTGAAGAAGTACGGCAAGGCCACGCCCGAGGCGCTGGTCGAGTCGGCCCTGTGGGAGTGCTCGCTGTTCGAGGAGCACGGCTTCCAGGACATCAAGATCTCCGTCAAGCACAACGACCCGGTCGTCATGATCGAGGCGTACCGGCAGCTGGCCGCGCAGTGCGACTACCCGCTGCACCTCGGCGTCACCGAGGCGGGCCCGGCCTTCCAGGGCACCATCAAGTCGGCGGTCGCCTTCGGCGCGCTGCTCGGCGAGGGCATCGGCGACACGATCCGGGTGTCGCTCTCCACTCCCCCGGTGGAGGAGATCAAGGTCGGCCTGCAGATCCTCGAGGCCCTGAACCTGAAGAAGCGCGGCCTGGAGATCGTCTCCTGCCCCGGCTGCGGCCGCGCCCAGGTCGACGTGTGGAAGCTGGCGGACCAGGTCACGGCCGGCCTGGAGGGCCTGGACGCCCCGCTGCGGGTCGCGGTCATGGGCTGCGTCGTCAACGGTCCGGGCGAGGCCCGCGAGGCCGACCTCGGTGTCGCCTCGGGCAACGGCAAGGGCCAGATCTTCGTGAAGGGCGAGGTCATCAAGACCGTCCCCGAGTCCAAGATCGTGGAGACCCTCATCGAGGAGGCGCTCAAGCTGGTCGAGGCGATGCCGGCGGAGGAGCGGTCCTCCCGGGCCGGCGACGCGACCAGCGTCAAGGTGCTGTGACGAGAGGTCCCCGCGGAGCTCCGCCGCGGCCCGCCGGACACTCCTCGGTGTGCCGGGGCCACCCCGCCCCGCCCACGCGCGGCCCACCAGGCAGCGGCCCCGCCCTTCGCAGTGAAGGGCGGGGCCGCTGTACGCCGAGACGCGCCGGGACGCGCCGGGACGCGCCGGGACGACCAGGGAGGTCAGTCCGGGAGGTCAGTCCGGGGACGGGCCCGCGGCCAGGGCCGCGCGGCGGGTGAGCATCGCGCGCAGCCGGCGGCGGTCCGGTGCGCCGGACCCGGCGCGGGGCAGGGCGCCCACCAGCTCCAGCCGGGCCGGCAGATGGGCCTCGGCGGTGCCCAGCCCCAGCAGGTGCTCGCACAGCTCCGGCAGGCTCGGCGGATCCCCGTCCGGGACCACCACGGCGCAGGCCAGCTCCCCGTGCAGGGGGTCCACGTAGGCCACCACGGCGGCCTCCGCGATCCGGGGATGGGCCGCCAGCCGCTCCTCGATCTCGGTCACGGGCAGCAGGAAGACCCCGCCGACCTCCTCGGGGGCCGCCGCCCCGGCGACCCCGGCCGCGGTGCCCGGTGCGGCCTCGCCGGTGTGCTCCCAGGTCGGCCTGAGCCCGCCGGCCCCGCGCTGCCACCGGGCCAGCCGGGTGGCGGGCCCGGGCCCCTCGGGGTCCTGCCCGCCGGACGGATCCGCGCCCGCCGTCAGCGGCACCCGCCAGCTCTCGCGCATCTCCCGGACCAGCCCGGCGGAGGTGCCGGCCGCGTCGGAGGACAGTGCCCGGCGCAGGGTGCTCAGGTCCCGGGGCTTCTCCGCCTGCGCGGCCAGCAGTTCCGACCACTGGGCGGGGGTGGCGAAGGCCAGGCCCGCACCGGTGCGGGCCAGCAGGTCCAGCGCGGTCTCCGGGTCCCACACGTCTTGCAGTACGGCCGTGCCGCCGCGCGAGAGGGGGCCGAGCACCGAGTGCAGCAGCGAGGGCAGCACCGCGAGCGGCAGGGCCGAGAACCCCGCCTCGCCCGGATGCGGGGCACCGGCGCCCCCGAGCCCGGCGTACAGGGAGTTGGGGGTGTGCATGTCCATGGTGTGGGTCTCCCGCAGCCCCACCGAGTTGACGTTCAGGCAGATCCGGTCGGCGAGGTCCGCGGGCATCGGCAGCCAGCCGGTGCGGTGGTAGCGCTCGTGGGGGGTGCGGACGAAGTGCCGGGTGAAGTCGAGGGCGCCGGTGGACTCGGCGTCGCCGAGCACGATGCGGTGGCGCAGCCAGGGCAGCGAGGACGCCAGGTCGGCGAGGGTCTCGGCGGGCGCGGCGCCCTCCCACAGGTCCGGCACCACGCACAGGCGGGGCTGGGCGGCGGTCAGTACCGCTTCCAGGTCCTGCGCGCCGTAGCCGGGCATCACCGGCACCGCCACGGCACCGGTCCGCAGGCAGGCCAGGAACAGGGCGCAGCTCTCCCACCAGTTGGGCAGCTGGAAGGCGACGGGGTCGCCGGGGCGGATGCCGAGGGCGGCCAGCGCGTGCGCGAACCGGTCGACGAGCGCGACGAGCTGCCCGTACGAGATCCGGGCGATCCGGGTCCCGGCGGGCTGGTGGGCGCGGTGCGCGGTGATCGCGGTGCGGTGCGGGTGGGCGGCCCCGGCCCGGTACAGGTCGTGCAGGACGGTGGCCCGGCGCCATCGGCCCCGGCGGACGAACTCCTCGGCGAGGGCGGCCGGCGGGCGCAGCGCGGCGAGCAGGTCGGCGAGCGGCACCCCGCCGTCGGCGGGGTCCGCCGCGGTGCGGGGCGCGGGCTGCCGCGGTGCGGCCATCAGTTCCTCCTGCCGACGGCCCAGGCCACCTGGACGCGCGAGTTGCAGCCCAGCTTGCGCATGACGTGCCGGACGTGGTTGACGACGGTCCACTCCGCGATCTCCAGCCGCCCGGCGATCTGGCGGTTGGTGAGCCCCTCGGCGACCAGCAGGGCCACTTGGAGCTGGCGCGGGGTCAGGACGGCGGCCTCGCCGCGGTCCTCGTGGCGGCCGGTTCCGACGGCGGCCAGGGCCTCGCCGGCCATGGCCTCCGGGCGCAGCCGCAGCCCCTCCACCCAGGCGGTGGCGAAGACGGTCCAGCCGAGCTGGCGGCGCAGTCCGGTGACAGCCTCCTGGACCCGGTCCCAGTGGTCGTCGGGGACCTTGGCACCGGTACGCCGGCGCAGCGATTCGGCGGCGGCGAGCAGCCGGGTGGCCCGCTGGGGCTGGCCGGCGGCGCTCTGGATGAGCAGGGCGAACTCCTCCAGGGCGGCGGGGAGTTCGGTGCGCTCGTCGACGGAGTCGAACAGTCGCAGGCTTTCGCGCAGCGCGCTCCGCGCGGCCTCCTCGTCGTTCTCGCGCAGCGCGGCGCGGGCGACGGCGAGCAGGGTGCGGGCCAGGTCGCGCACCTCCCCGCTCTGGCGGTGGATGCGTACGGCCCGGTCCAGGAGCGCCCGTACCTCCTCGGCGGGTCCGGCGGCGAGGGCTTCGGCGAGGGCGGTGGCGGCCTCGGCGGAGCCGGCGGTGTCGCCCTGCGCCTCCAGGGTGGCGCGGGCGGCGGACAGCAGGGACTGGCCCACGGCCCGGTCCCCGCAGTGGAAGTAGGCCAGGCCCATGCGGGCGGAGGCGCGGGCGCCCTGCCGGGGGTCGCGCAGCTGCTTGTAGAGGGCGACCGCACGGCGGTGCCGGTGGGAGGCGCCGTCGTGGTCGCCGAGGGCGGCGGCGAGGCAGCCGGCCCCGTCGTGCAGCCGGGCGCGCATCCGCAGCAGCTCCTCGTCCTGCGCGTCCTGCGCGTTCTGCGTCTTCTGCTCCTCCTGGAGGGCCTGGGCGGTGGTGTCGAACCAGCGCAGCCCCTCCTTGAGTTCGCCGCGCACCAGCCAGGGCCGCAGGCTGGCGGCGGCGAGCGCCGCCCGCCCCCGCAGGTCGCCCTCGTCCCGCAGGTGGGCGAGGGCGGCCAGCACGTTCTCGTGCTCCACGGCGGCGGCCCGCAGCCAGCGGCGCTGCTCGGAGCCGTTGAACCGGCCGTCGAGGGTGTGCAGGAGCCCCTGGTAGTGGCGGGCGTGGGCCTGGCGCGCGGAGCGCTCCGCGCCGGAGTCCGCGAGGAGCGCGAGCCCGTACGTGCGGATGGTGCGCGACATCGTCAGGCGGCTGTCGGCGCGCGGGTGTTCGGTCAGGGAGAGCAGGTTGCGGTCGAGGAGCGCCTCGATGGCCTCGGCGCTCTCGCCGGGCGCCAGCGGGGTGACCTTCTCGGCCGTGGCGAGGGTGGCGCCGCCCTCGAAGACGGCCAGGTGCCCGAGCAGGGTGCGCTGCCGCTCGCTCAGGCCCCGGCAGCTCCACTCGGCCATGGCCAGTACGGAGCGCTGGCGCGCGGGCGCGTCGACGGGGCCGGACAGGTGGCTGTCGCCGCCCCGGACCAGCCAGGCGTGCAGTTCGCGCAGCGGGAACAGGCGCAGCCGCCAGGCGGCCAGCTCCAGTACCAGCGGCACGCCTTCGAGGAGGTTGCAGACGGCGACGACCGATTCGACGTTCTCCGCGGTGAGCGTGAACTCGGGGTTCACCTCGTGGGCGCGCCGGGTGAAGAGCTGGACGGCCGGGTTCTCCTGGACGTCGGCGACCTCGGGCTCCGCGAGCGGTCCGGGCGGGGCCAGCGGTGCCACGGGGACCACGCGCTCCCCGTAGATGCGCAGGGCCTGCTGCCCGGTGGCCAGCACGGTCAACGCGGGCTGTGCGGCGAGGTGTTCGGCGACGGCGGGTGCGAGGACGCCGGTCAGGTGCTCGACCCCGTCGAGGATCAGCAGGAACCGCAGCGGGTCCGCGCCGCCGGGATGCGACTGGGCTCTGGCGACGGCCGCGGCGGCCGCGGCGGCGCCCGCGGCGACGGCCCCGGCGACCGCTTCGACGGCCGCGTCCGGCGACGCGCAGGCGGGCAGGTCCACGGAGCGGACGCCGCCGGGGAACTCGGCGGCGAGGCCGTGCGCGGCCTCGGCGGCCAGTCTGCTCTTGCCGACGCCGGCGGGGCCGGTGAGCGTGGCGAGCCGGACGGCCCGGTCCTGGAGCCTCCCTTGGATTCCCATCAGATCGAGTTCCCTGCCCACCAGTCCGGCGGACAGCTGAGGCGTCCCGAGATCGATCGACATTTTTCCCCCATGTCTTGATGCCCGGTGGCTGGCTTTCGGAACTGAACGGGGGGACGAAAGGTGTCCCACCGTGCGGTTCCGGAAGCTAGTCAGCGGGCCTTAAGGGGCTCTGAAGGCGAGGCCCGCGCGGTCACGGCGACGGGGCCGAGGGCGCCTTTAGCCCGTCACAAGCCCTTCTGGTTCGAATGCGGGGCGAGCTGGACAGCTCGCGCCGGCAACGACACCAGGAACGTTTCCGCCACCCCGAGGAGCCACCCGTGACGTACGTCATCGCTCAGCCTTGCGTCGACGTGAAGGACAAGGCCTGCATCGACGAATGCCCCGTGGACTGCATCTACGAGGGCCCGCGCATGCTGTACGTCCAGCCCGACGAATGCGTCGACTGCGGGGCGTGCGAACCGGTCTGCCCCGTCGAGGCGATCTTCTTCGAGGACGACGTGCCGGAGGAGTGGGCCGGGTTCGGACCGGCGAACATCGAGATCTTCGAGACCGTCGGCTCCCCGGGCGGCGCGAGCAACGCGGACCCGCTGGCGGCCGACCACCCGTTCGTGGCCGCCCTTCCCCTGGCCGCCGCCCATGTCTGAGCTCCTGACGGCCGCCGCCGCACCGCTCGCCGACCCACGCGTGGCCCAGCCGATCGCCTCCGGCCCGCGCAGCGTGGTCATCCTCGGCTCCACCGGCTCGATCGGCACGCAGGCCGTCGACGTGATCCGCCGCTCGCCCGGCCGGTTCCGCGTGCTCGGCCTGGCCGCGGGCGGCGGCCGCCTGGAGCTGCTGGCCGAGCAGGCCCTCCTCCTCGGTGTGGAGTACGTGGCGGTGTCGGACGCCGACGCCCTGCCGGCCCTGCGCGGGCTGCTCGCGGCACGGGCCGCCGGCCGCGCGCTGCCGAAGCTGCTGGGCGGACCCGACGCGGCCACCGAGCTGGCGGGCCTGGAGTGCGACGTGGTGCTCAACGGCATCACCGGATCCATTGGCCTGGCCCCGACGCTGGCCGCCCTGGAAGCCGGCACCGTGCTCGCGCTGGCCAACAAGGAGTCCCTGGTCGCGGGCGGTCCGCTGGTGAAGCGGCTGGCACGACCGGGGCAGATCGTGCCCGTCGACTCCGAGCACTCGGCGCTGTACCAGTGCCTGACCGGCGGCCGCGACACGGAGGTGCGCCGCCTGGTCCTCACGGCCAGCGGCGGGCCGTTCCGCGGCCGGGCCCGGGCCGATCTGGAGAACGTCACCCCGCAGCAGGCGCTGGCCCACCCGACCTGGGACATGGGCCCGATGGTGTCGGTGAACTCGGCCACGCTGATGAACAAGGGGCTCGAGGTCATCGAGGCCCACCTGCTCTTCGACATCCCCTTCGACCGCATCGACGTGGTGGTCCACCCCCAGTCGGTCGTGCACTCCATGGTCGAGTTCACCGACGGTTCCACGCTGGCCCAGGTCAGCCCGCCGGACATGCGGATCCCCATCGCGCTCGGACTGGGCTGGCCGGACCGGGTGCCGGACGCCGCCCCCGGATGCGACTGGACCACGGCGACGGCCTGGACCTTCTTCCCGCTGGACCACGAGGCCTTCCCCGCCGTCGGCCTCGCGCAGCACGCGGGCCGCGCGGGCGGTGTGGCGCCCGCCGTCTTCAACGCCGCCAACGAGGAGGCCGTGGGCGCCTTCCTCGCCGGCCGGCTGCCGTTCACCGGCATCGTGAGCACCGTGCAGCGGGTGGTGGACGAGCAACTGGACGCCACCCCGAGCGCCGCCGCTCTGACCCTGTCCGACGTGCTCGACGCCGAGAAGCGGGCCCGGGTCCGCGCGCGCGAGCTGGCCGGCTGAACCGGCCCGAGAGACGCGTAGATCCCCCGTCCGGCCGTGCCGGGCGGGGGATCTACGCGTACGGGGCGTACGGGGCGTACGGAGTCTGCGGGCGTACGGGGCCGGTCAGCGGCCGACGGGGGCCGCCGTCAGCACCGACAGGTACGCGACCAGCGCGTCGATCGTCGGGTGGTCGTAGACCAGGGTCGAGGGGACGATCAGGCCCCGCTCGTCCTCCAGGTCACCGCACAGGGTCAGGGCGCAGACCGAGTCCATGCCGTAGACGGCGAGCGGGGTCCGGGGGTCGAGGCTGCCGACCGGCCGGCCGAGGTGGAGCGCGAGGCGTTCGGTCAGCCAGCCGCGCAGCTCTCCGGCCACCGGCGGGGCTCCGGGGGTGGTCATGGCTGGTCCTCCTGTACGCGAGGTCGTCGCGGCCCGTGGGCCGCCGCCTCAGGATGGTCACCGCGCCCGCTAAAGGCACGGCTGGGGCTGTGGCTGTGGCTCGTGATGGCGCGCGGTGCGGGAGGACGGCCGCGGCAACCCCCGGTCGGGGGCTGCCGCGGCCGTCCTCCTCGCGCGGCGGGCTCGGGCGGCCCGCCCGGCCTCAGTAGCGGTAGTGGTCCGCCTTGTACGGGCCCTCGATCTTGACGCCGATGTACTCGGCCTGCTCGGGGCGCAGGGCCGTCAGCCTCACTCCGAGGGCGTCGAGGTGCAGGCGGGCCACCTTCTCGTCCAGGTGCTTGGGCAGCACGTGGACGCCGACCGGGTACTCCTCGGGCTTGGTGAACAGCTCGACCTGGGCGATCGTCTGGTTGGCGAAGGAGTTCGACATCACGAAGGACGGGTGGCCCGTCGCGTTGCCCAGGTTCATCAGGCGGCCCTCGGACAGCACGATGACGACCTTGCCGTCGGGGAACTTCCAGGTGTGGACCTGGGGCTTCACCTCGTCCTTGACGATGCCCTCGATCTTCGCGAGGCCGGCCATGTCGATCTCGTTGTCGAAGTGGCCGATGTTGCCCACGATCGCCTGGTGCTTCATCTTGGCCATGTCGGCGGCCATGATGATGTCCTTGTTGCCCGTGGTCGTGATGAAGATGTCGGCGATCTCCACGACGTCGTCGAGGGTGGCGACCTGGTAGCCGTCCATGGCCGCCTGGAGCGCGCAGATCGGGTCGATCTCGGTGACGATGACGCGGGCGCCCTGGCCGCGCAGGGACTCCGCGGAGCCCTTGCCGACGTCGCCGTAACCGCAGACGACCGCGACCTTGCCGCCGATCAGCACGTCGGTGGCGCGGTTGATGCCGTCGATCAGGGAGTGCCGGCAGCCGTACTTGTTGTCGAACTTCGACTTCGTCACGGAGTCGTTCACATTGATCGCCGGGAACAGCAGCCGGCCGTTCGCGGCCAGTTCGTACAGGCGGTGGACGCCGGTGGTGGTCTCCTCCGTCACACCGCGGATCTCGCCGGCCGTGTCGGTCCACTTCGACGGGTTGGCCTTCAGGGTCCGCCCGAGGAGTTCGAGGATGAGCGCGAACTCGTCGTTCTCGGCGGTGGAGGGGTCGGGGACCTCGCCGGCCTTCTCGAACTCGACGCCCATGTGCAGCAGGAGGGTGGCGTCGCCGCCGTCGTCCAGGATCATGTTCGGGCCCAGCTGGCCCGGCCAGGTCAGCACCTGCTCCGTGCACCACCAGTACTCCTCCAGCGTCTCGCCCTTCCAGGCGAACACCGGTATGCCCTGCGGGTCTTCCGGGGTACCGGTCGGGCCGACCGCGATGGCGGCGGCCGCGTGGTCCTGCGTGGAGAAGATGTTGCAGGAGGCCCAGCGGACCTCCGCGCCGAGGGCGACGAGCGTCTCGATCAGGACGGCGGTCTGCACGGTCATGTGCAGCGAACCGGTGATCCGGGCGCCGGCCAGCGGCTGCGCGGCGGCGTACTCCGCGCGCAGCGACATCAGCCCGGGCATCTCGTGCTCGGCGAGGGTGATCTCCTTGCGGCCGAAGGCGGCGAGGGAGAGGTCGGCGACCTTGAAGTCGGCCACCTGCGTGCTGGTCATTCGAATTCCTCCGTGCGGGGTGATGGTCGGGGTCAGGCGACCGCTGCGCGGGCCGACAGGCGGGCCCGGGCCAGTCCCAGGTTCTGGTGGATCTCCAGGGCGGCCGTGGAACGGTTGAGGGTGATGTAGTGCAGGCCGGGCGCCCCCTCGGCGAGGAGCCGTTCGGCCATGTCCGTCGCGTGCCCGACGCCGATCCGGTGTCCTTCGGCGCGGTCGTCACGGGCCGCCTCCAGCCTCTGGGCCAGGGCGTCGGGGAAGGAGGCGTTGCTGAGTTCGGCGAACCGCCGGATCTGGCGGACGTCGGTGGCGGGCATGATCTCCGGGATGATCGGGATGTCGCAGCCGGCCGCCGCGACCCGGTCGCGCAGCCGCAGGTAGTCCTCGACCCGGAAGAACATCTGGGTGATGGCGTAGTCCGCGCCGGCCCGGCACTTGGCCACGAAGTGGCCGATGTCGCTCTCCCAGTCCGCGGAGCGCGGATGG
Source organism: Streptomyces sp. ICC4 (assembly GCF_003287915.1). Classification (NCBI taxonomy): domain Bacteria; kingdom Bacillati; phylum Actinomycetota; class Actinomycetes; order Kitasatosporales; family Streptomycetaceae; genus Streptomyces; species Streptomyces sp. ICC4. The sequence goes on from NZ_CP030286.1 coordinate 4,319,105, forward strand.
CGTTCGGGGAAGGCGGCGACGCCCACGCCGAAGCGGCCGACCTCCTTGACGAGGGTCACGAGCTCATCGGCGTGGGTCAGTCCCTCCGGGTGCGGGATCCAGGGGCCGTTCGGATCGCCCGGCGGGTCCCCGCGCAGCGCGAGGACGTCGTGGATCCCGGCATCGGCGTACTGGCCCATGATCTGGCGCAGTTCCGCCACGGAGTGCCCGACCGCGGTCAGGTGCGCGACGGCGCGCAGGGTGGTCTGGGTGGCGATCTTGTGGGTGGTCGCGATGGTGCGGGTACGGGAGGAGCCGCCGGCCCCGTAGGTCACCGAGACGAAGGTCGGGGCGACGGCCTCGACCCGGCGGATCGCGTGCCACAGGCGGCGCTCCCCGGCCTCGTCCTTCGCGGGGAAGAACTCGAAGGAGTAGGAGCGCTCGCCGTCGGCGGGAAGCAGGGCCGGGCGGTATCGGCCGCGCTCGGCGGAGCGCTGCGGACCTGACATGGAGGTTCCTTCCGGACGTACGGGGGCGCGCGTCAGCGGGCGTTGAAGTACTTGGCTTCGGGGTGGTGGATGACGATCGCGTCGGTCGACTGCTCCGGGTGCAGCTGGAACTCCTCGGAGAGGTGGACGCCGATCCGCTCGGGCCGCAGGAGGTCGGCGATCTTGGCGCGGTCTTCGAGGTCGGGGCAGGCGCCGTAGCCGAGGGAGAAGCGGGCGCCGCGGTACTTCAGGTCGAACATCTCTTGGACCTGTGCCGGGTCCTCGCCGCCGAAGCCGAGCTCGGCGCGGACGCGGGCGTGCCAGTACTCGGCCATGGCCTCCGCGAGCTGGACGGACAGGCCGTGCAGCTCCATGTACTCGCGGTACGCGTTCCCGGCGAACAGGCGGGCGGTCTCCTCGCCGATCTTCGAGCCGACGGTGACCACCTGGAGGCCGATCACATCGGTCTCCCCCGACTCCTCGGGCCGGAAGAAGTCGGCCAGGCAGAGCCGGCGGCCGCGGCGCTGGCGCGGGAAGGTGAAACGGGTCCGCTCGGACCCCGTCTCGTCGAGGATCACCAGGTCGTCGCCCTTGGACACGCAGGGGAAGTACCCGTAGACCACGGCCGCTTCGAGCAGGTTGCCGGTGTGCAGGCGGTCCAGGAGCCCGCGCAGGCGGGGCCGCCCCTCGCCGGCCACCAGCTCCTCGTACGAGGGCCCGCCGCGGGCCTGCTTGAGGCCCCACTGGCCCTTGAACAGGGCGCCCTCGTCCAGCCAGGAGGCGTAGTCCTTCAGCGGGATGCCCTTGACCACGCGGGTGCCCCAGAACGGCGGGGCGGGGACCGGGTTGTCGATGCGGACGTCCGAGCGGACGGATCCCTCGTCCTCGGGGCGCTCCTCGACGATGACGGGCGCGTCCCGCTTGGCGACGCGGCGCTTCTTGAGCTCGGGAAGAGCGGCTCCGGGGACTCCGCGTTTGACTCCCATGAGGGCGTCCATGAGGCGCAGGCCTTCGAAGGCGTCGCGGGCGTAGCGGACTTCGCCTTCGTAGATTTCGTGGAGGTCTTGTTCGACGTAGGCGCGGGTCAGGGCGGCGCCGCCGAGGATGACGGGGTCTGGAGGACCTGGCCGTGGCCCGGGCCTGGCACGGCGACCTGCCCTCCTCGCGGTCGGCCCTGATCCGCGCGGTGACCGCCTACGAGGCCCTGGGCGCGCGGTGGGACGTCGCCCGGGCCGAAGCCCGGTTGCGGAGCCTGGGGGTCCGCCGGGGCAGCCGCGCGGCGCGGCGGCGCCCGGCGCGGGGCTGGGAGGCGCTGACTCCGTCGGAGCTGCGGGTGGCGCTGTTCGTCGCGGAGGGCCGGACGAATCCCGAGATCGCCTCCGCCCTCTTCCTGTCCAGCCGGACCGTGCAGACGCACGTCTCGCGCATCCTGGCGAAGCTGGAGGTCCGTTCACGGTCGGCGGTCGCCGCGATCGTAGCCGGGCAGGAGCTCGCGCAGGGCCCGCAGGGCGTAGTGGGTACGGGACTTGACCGTCCCGGCGGGCACCCCCAGCGCCTCGGCGGCCTCACAGACGCTGGCCCCGTGGAAGTAGATCTGGAGCAGGACGGCCCGGTGGTCGGAGCTGAGTGAGCGCAGGGCCTCGCGGACGTCGAGGACGGCGGCGGACCGCTCGGTGCGGTCCTCGTCGGCGGGCGAGTGCTCCAGCCCGTCGGGCCCGACCTCGGCGGGGCGCGCGAGCCGGGCCCGGCGGGCGTCGATGGCGACGCGCCGGGCCACGGTGTACAGCCAGGGCCGCGGGGAGGCGTGGGCGCCGCTCTCGAGCGCCTCGGGGTGCTTCCACGCGCGGAAGAGGGTCTCCTGGAGGAGGTCCTCGGCACGGTGCCGGTCGCCGAAGGTGAGGCCGAGGAGGAAGCCCTGGAGGGCCTTGCCGTGTTCCCTGTGCAGACGGGCGAGGGAGTGCGCGTCGGTGCGGCGGCGGGTCGTGGTGTCGGCGGTCGCGGGCACGGGCCACCCCTTCCGGGTCGGATGACCGGAGCGTGCCGCAGTCCGCGCGCGGAGTTATCCGCCGCCCGGCGTATCCCGCCCCGTCTTGCGCCGACCGGTCGTCCGGCGTCGCCGAACGGTCGCCCGCCCCACGCACCTTGACCCCCGCGCGGCGGCCGCGGACGCCGTCGGCCCCCCGGGCCGGAGCTCGGGGGGCCGACGGAACGAAGCGCGCGTCAGGAAGGGACTAGCTCCAGCTGGCGTGCAGCGGCTTGCCCTCGGCGTAGCCCGCCGCGGACTGGACGCCCACGACGGCGTTCTCCTCGAACTCCGCGAGGGAGCCCGCACCGGCGTAGGTGCAGGAGGAGCGGACACCGGCGATGATGGAGTCGATCAGGTCCTCGACGCCCGGACGGGTCGGGTCGAGGAACATCCGCGAGGTGGAGATGCCCTCCTCGAAGAGGCCCTTGCGGGCACGGTCGTACGCCGACTCCTCCGAGGTGCGGTTCTGCACCGCGCGCGCCGAGGCCATGCCGAAGGACTCCTTGTACAGGCGGCCGTCGGCCGACTGCTGCAGGTCGCCCGGGGACTCGTACGTACCGGCGAACCAGGAACCGATCATGACGTTCGACGCGCCGGCGGCCAGCGCCATGGCCACGTCGCGCGGGTGGCGGACGCCGCCGTCGGCCCACACGTGCTTGCCGTGCTTCTTCGCCTCGGCCGCGCACTCGAGCACGGCGGAGAACTGCGGGCGACCCACGCCGGTCATCATGCGGGTGGTGCACATCGCGCCGGGGCCCACACCGACCTTGATGATGTCGGCGCCGGCGTCGATGAGGTCCTTGACTCCCTCGGCGGCGACGATGTTGCCGGCGACGATCGGGACCTGCGGGTCCAGCGCGCGGACGGCCTTGATCGCGTTGATCATCGATTCCTGGTGGCCGTGGGCCGTGTCGATGACCAGCGTGTCGACGCCGGCGTCCAGCAGCTGCTTGGCCTTGGCGACGAAGTCGCCGTTGATGCCGACGGCGGCGGCGATGCGCAGCTTGCCGTTGGCGTCGGTGGCCGGGGTGTACAGGGTCGCGCGCAGGGCGCCCTTGCGGGTCAGGATGCCGACGAGCTTGCCGTCCTTGTCGACGGCGGGGGCCAGCTTGCGGTGGCCGGCGTCGAGCTTGTTGAAGGCCTCGCGCGGGTCGATGTCGGCGTCGATGAGCAGCAGCTCCTTCGACATGACCTCGGAGAGCTGGGTGAAGCGGTCCACGCCGGTGAGGTCGTGGTCGGTGACGACGCCGACCGGGCGGCCGTCGGCGTCGACGACGACGCCGGCGCCGTGCGCCCGCTTGGGCAGCAGGGACAGCGCGTCGGCGACGGTCTGGGTGGGCGCCAGCGTGATCGGGGTGTCGAGCACGAGGTGGCGGGTCTTCACCCAGGAGATGACGTCGGTGACGACATCGATCGGGATGTCCTGCGGGATGACGACGATGCCGCCCCGGCGGGCGATCGTCTCGGCCATCCGGCGGCCGGCGATGGCGGTCATGTTCGCCACGACCAGCGGAATGGTGGTGCCGGTGCCGTCGGGGGCCGAGAGGTCGACGCTCTGGCGGGAACCCACCGCGGAGCGGCTCGGCACCATGAACACATCGTCGTACGTAAGGTCGTACGGCGGCTTCAGGTCATTGAGAAAACGCACGTGCAGAACATCCCAGTCGAATCGGAGGAGCCCGTCCTACCCACGTCAGGGCAGCCGAGGAAACGCACGTACTTCATTGTCCCACGCCCTGGCGTTTACGTGGCCCGGGCCGATCGTCCAGGACACATGGGGCCGCATGGTCGTTTCCTACGGGACTTTAGACCCCTGGGCCACCGCGGCCGGGTGCGGCGCGGCCGGGTGCGGCGCGGCCGGCCGCCGGTGGACCGGTCCCGCGCTCCGGGCCAGCGGGAGGACCGGCCCGCCGCCGCGTCCGTACCGCTCGGCCGTGAACTCCGCGGCGATGGCCAGGGCCGTCTCCTCGGGGGTCCCGCCGCCGAGGTCCAGGCCGATCGGCGAGCGCAGCCGGTCCAGCAGGGCGGCCGGCAGCCCCTCGGCGCGCAGCCGCCCGGTCCGCTCCTCGTGCGTGCGCCTGGACCCCATGGCCCCCACGTACCCGACCGGCAGCCGCAGCGCGAGCGCCAGCAGGGGGATGTCGAACTTGGCGTCGTGGGTCAGTACGCACACCACCGTGCGGGGGTCGAGGCGGCCGGCCTCCCATTCCGCGGCGAGGTGCCGGTGCGGCCAGTCCACGACCACCTCGTCGGCATCGGGGAACCGGGCGGCGGTGACGAAGACGGGCCGTGCGTCGCACACCGTGACCCGGTAGCCCAGGAAGGCCCCGATCCGGGCGAGGGCGGCGGCGAAGTCGATGGCCCCGTAGACGAGCAGCCGGGGCGGCGCGGCCGCCGACTCCACGAGCAGGGTGAGCGGGGCCCCGCACCATCCGCCCGCGGCGCCGCCGAGCTCGGTGGTGCCGGTGCGCCCGGCGGCGAGCCAGACCCGCACCCGCTCGGCGGCCACCCGGTCCAGCTCGGCGCTGCCGCCGAGGCGGCCCTCGTACGAGCCGTCCGCGTGCACGGCCAGCGCCCGGCCGAGCTGTTCGGGCGGACCGCAGACCACCCGGCCGAGCGCGGAGCGGGCCCCGTCGCGGGCGGCGTCGAGCACCGCGCCGATGACGGGCCGCACGGGGTCGTGCCGGCGTACCGGAGTGATCAGGACTTCGAGTACTCCCCCGCAGGTCAGCCCGACCGCGAAGGCGTCGTCGTCGCTGTAGCCGAAGCGGTGGACGCCGCCTTCGCCGGAGTCGATCGCCTCCAGGCAGAGCTCGTGGACGGCGGACTCCACGCAGCCCCCCGAGAGGGAGCCGAGCGCGCTGCCCGCGGAGTCGACGGCCAGCGAGGCGCCCGGTCCGCGCGGCGCGCTGCCGCTGACGGCGACGACCGTGGCCAGCGCGAAGTCCCGGCCGGCGGCGCACCACGCGCGTAGCTCCGCGGCGATGTCGAGCATCAGCGGATGTACTCGCGGCGCGGGCTCTGCCCGGGGAGGAGCGGTCTCGACGGCAGCACCGGCCCGACGGCGGTGTGGGCGGCGACCGTACGGGGGACGGCCGGCCGGGAGGGGGCGGGGTACCGCTCCGGTTCCCGTCCGCGCGCGCCGAGCAGCATCGCGGCGTGGGCGACGCTGGCGAGGGTGGCGTGGTGGTGCCAGCCGCGGAAGGAGCGGCCTTCGAAATCGCGGATCCCGGCGGGTTCGCAGACCTCGGCGAAGTCGAGGTCCACCCGGTCGGTGAGCTTGGCGAGCAGGAACAGCTGCGCGAGCGGCCGGTCACCGATGTTGGTGATCCAGAACTCCGAGGGCAGCAGGGCCGCTTCGGTCCACGCCCCGACGAGCAGCAGCGGGGTGGGCGGCGCGGGGACGAGCCGGTCCTCGCCGGGGGTGGCGAAGATGGCGGCCGAGGTGAGCAGGGTGACCGCCCCCTCGGTGCGGCCGTGCCGGGTCCATTCGACGACGCGGCGCTGGGAGCGCAGGGAGTCGATGAGCTCACGGGCGGGCGCGGTGTGCGGGCCGGGCTTGTGGCGGCCGGCCCCGCCGAAGGAGACGGGCAGGGTGCCGTCCACTTTGAATACGAAGGGGATGTCCTGGAGCGCGAACGACTCGATGCACTGGGGCAGTTCTGCGTTGGACACCTCCATCACCACGGGCCTGCGCTGGAGTTGCCAGCCTGCGGCCATCCGCTGGACGGCGTGTACGGCGTCCTGGGCGGGGGTGAGCGAGCGTGCGGTGTCGGGGATGCCGGCCCTGCGGCGGCGCAGGAGCTCGGCCGTCCACGGACCGGGGAGGGTGAGGGTCCATTCGACGGGGAAGCCCGCGTCGCTGGACGCCAGCCAGATCCCGCTGGCCTGCTGACAGTTGGCGGTGCGGCCGAGCTGGGGGACGAACTGCCGGCCCACGCCGACCGAGCGGTCTCCGGCCTTCTCGATGACCATCGGCTGGACCACCCAGGCCAGCGGGCGCTGCGCGGTCCGTTCGAGGTGCTGGGCGAGGGACCGGCGGACGGGGGTCCAGTCCCAGGGGGACTTGCTGATGAACTGCTGGAGGCTCTGTTCGACGGAACTGGCCCCTGTTCCGGCGATGTTGCGGATTGTTTTCTTTCCGCTCGTCCGCACCAGGCCGTTCAGATATACGCGGGCCCAGTTTCGCTGGTCCCGCCGAGGTAAGGACTCGAAGAAGAGCGAGATCAGTACGTCGATCAATTCGGAGATTTCCTTCGTGGATTCCTCCGGCAGGACTACGCGAGCCATCTGGGCCTCCCCCGCGACCAGCTAGATCCAATACCCTACTTGACCGTGGAGAACGGCCGTAGGCCCCGGCGGCTACTTCCTGAGGTCGCTGGCAGTTTCGAGCCGCTCTTCCTCTACCACGAGGGGGATGGGGATCTGGTTCGCCGCATAGTAGATCGCGATCAGGAAGTGTGCGACAAGCGTGAGCGGTGCGGAGTAGAACGCCAGGGCGACGGTGCACGGGTAGGCAATGGCGCCCAGGCCGAAGCGGACCCTGGTGGCGCGGGCGCCGTCCTTGTCCACCTGTTCGTGGAAGAGGTGCCCGAGCCGGGTGACGTACCACCAGAAGGCCAGGAACGCCAAGGCGTAGGCCACGGTGACGAGACTGTAGAGGACGGCCGCCGCGTTGGCCGACCCGCCCTCCTCCATGAGGTGCTCGGCGAGCACGTTGGTCGTGTACGGGACCACCGACACCACCATCAGCACCAGGAGGTTCAGGAACAGCAAAGGACGGTCGACCCGTTTGATGTGACTGAAGATGGTGTGGTGGTTCACCCACATCACTCCGATGATGAGGAAACTCACCACATAGGCGGCGTAGTGCGGCCACTGTTCCCGCACTCCGTGCCAGAAGTCGGATCCCGTTTCTTCCGGAACTTTCAATTCCAGAACGAGGATGGTGATGATGACCGCGAATACACCGTCACTGAATGCCTCGACCCGACCGGTTTCGGTTTCCATGACCTCCCCTTCGCACTGCTTGCATATATCTACGCCTGGCGCACATACGGGGAGGGCGCACGTCCTTCTCCGCCCTCCCCGCACACGCTACCCAGATTTCGGCGGTCAGCTGCCAAAGCCGGCTGTCTGCCGCCAGATTCGGCCATCGCGGACCACAAGTGTCCCGAACGCGTGCTCCGGTTCACCGTTCAGGTTCATGATCGCCCGGTAGAAGATGGTGTCGTCGGTCTCGACGTACTCCTGGAGTTCCACCAGGGCGGGCTTCACGGTGAGGTAGCCGGTGAACGTCTCGCGCACCGCGTCGATGCCGACCGAGACCCCCTCGAAGCGCAACAGCACCGCGTCGTCGGTGTAGTTCTTCATCACCGCTTCGATGTCCAGGGCGGCGAGCGCCTCCATCTGACGGACGAAGACCGGGTGCAGCGTGGCGATGTCGTACTTGGGCATGTCGACTCCACTTCAACTCTTCGATGGGTGACTCTTCGGTGGGTGGCTCTTCTACGGGCGGCTCTTCTAGGGGTGGCTCTTCTACGGGCGGCCCTGCGGTTCGGGCGGTTCGGGCGGTTCGGGTACGGCGCAGGACGGGTCCGTCCCCGACAGCGGCAGCCGGACGGTCATCCGGGTCTCCCCCGGACGGGAGCGGGCGGTGATCGAACCGTGGTGACGCTGGGTCACGATCCGGTAGCTGAGGTGCAGCCCGAGGCCGGTCCCCTTCCCCACGTCCTTGGTCGTGTAGAAGGGTTCGAAGATCCTGGGCAGGGATTCCTCGGCTATGCCCGAGCCCGTGTCCGCGATCTCCACCTCCATGCAGACGCCTTCGACCCGGGCACGCAGGGTGAGCGTGCCGGCGCCTTCCATGGCGGCCGCCGAATTGTCGACCAGGTTGGTCCACACCTGGTTCAACTCGCTGGGATAGCCCGTCAGTTCGGGCAGGTCGGGGTCGTAAGCACGGACGATCGCGATTCCCGAGAGCTTGGCACGCAGGACGACCAGCGTGTTCTCCAGCCCGTCGGTCACCGCGAAGCGCTGCTCGGGGGCCCGGTCGAGATTGGCGTAATCCCGGGTGGCCGCAACCAGCTGGGAGATCCGGGGACCGGCCGCCCGCAGCTCCGCGGCGAGCGAGCGGATCTCCAGGAGCGCCGCGAGGTGGTCCAGGGCGGCGGGCAGGGCCGGCTCACCGATCCCCTCCAGGCGCTCCAGCAGCCAGCCCAGCTCCAGCCCGAGGTCGCTGATCCCCGAGCCGAGCAACCCGGGCCGCTCCGCGCCCGTCTCCTCGGCCCAGTCGGCGAGCTCCTCCTCGGCGTCGGCCTGGCCCAGCGGATCGGTGACCACGGGCGGGGCCACCTTGTCCAGCTCGTCGGCCAGCCGGTCGAAGACGGAGCGCTCGGTGCCCGAGGCGGCCGCGCCCCAGGCCTGGGCGGTCCGGGTCAGCTGGTCCAGGGCGGGCGCCAGTTCCTGCGCGGCCCGGGCGACGGCCGCCGCGGGATTGTTCAGCTCGTGCGCGAGGCCCGCGGCGAGGGTGCCCAGCGCCTCGACGGTGGCCCGTTTGCGGGCCTGGACCTCCGAGGACTTGATGCGCCAGGCCAGTACGGGGATCAGTACGGCGGCCACCCCGTGGCAGCGGGTCAGCATCTCGAAGAAGACCGGCTTCGCGTACGCCACCACGGTGGTGGCGGGCCCGCTCGCGGCGGCGGTGGCCACGTACGCCCCGTCGGTGAGCAGCGGCAGTTCGCCGGTGAACCGGTGCGCGGCCGAGGGCTTGCCGTCGTGGCCTTCGGCCTCCGCGCCCTCCTCCTCGGTGGAGTGCCGGGTCAGGACCTCCTCGCGGCCGTCGACGACCTTGGTCACCACGAGCCCGCCCGAGAGCAGGACGTGGAAGCCGGTCGCCTCCTCGCCGTCCCGGAAGAGGACCTCCCCGTCCGCGAGCACCCGGGGTTCGGAGACCGAGACCAGCCAGTCCAGCTGTTCGCCGGTGAGCCCCGCGAAGATCTCCAGTGCGCGCAGGGCCTCGCGCAGGTCCGCGCCCGGGCCGACGGCGGGACCGGCAGCGGGACCGGCGGCGGTGCTCATGACGGGCTCCCCTGCGCCCGGGTGCGGGCGGCCAGCCGCAGGGTGGCCAGGAGGGCCAGCACGCAGACCGCGGCGACGGCGGCCATGAAGCCGACCGAGGTCCGGTGCAGGCCGTGGATGTTGGTGAACAGCCCGGCGAGGACCGCCGGCACGCTCATCGCGAGGTACGCGAAGACGTAGACGGCGGCGGTCAGTTCGCCGCGGTGCGCGGGCTCGGCCAGCGCGCTGAGCGCACGGAAGGCGCCGAGGAAGGCGGCGCCCCAGCCGGCCCCGAGCACGGCGGTGGCCGCGAGGAACACGGGCGCCGAGCCGAGGCCGAGCGCGAGCAGCACCAGGGCGAGCCCGGCCAGCAGGCCGAGCAGCCCGAGGACGGCGGTGCGCAGCGCCTCGGTGCGGCCCAGCAGCAGCTGGGCGGCGGTGGCGGCGCCGGCGAGCAGGGCCACGGTGGCGCCGCCGGCCAGGTAGTTGGTGCTCTCCAGCAGGGAGAGGGCCAGGTGCGGGCCGAGGGAGAGGTAGAAGCCGCCGACCGACCAGACGGCGACGATGGTCAGGATCAGCACGGCGAACCGGCCGCGGGCGGCGGCGGGGACGCGGATCCGGTGCGGGATGATCTTGAAGCGGCCGCCGCCGCCCGGGTCCGGCCGGGCCGGGGCGCTCTCGCGCATCCGCACGACGCCGACCAGGGCGACGGCGAAGGCCCCGACGAGCAGCAGGTAGGTCAGTACGGTCGGCGCGGGCGCGTACTGGACCAGCAGTCCGGCGCCTATGCCGCCGAGCCCGATGCCGATGGTCGGTCCCGCGCTGTTGACCTGGGCGCCGAGCGCGGGCCGGGAGCGCGGTGCGAGTTCGAGCAGCGCGGCGCCCATGGCCCCGGTGGCCAGGCCCACGGCGAGACCCTGCACGGCGCGGGCGGCGAGCAGCAGGCCGAGCCCGTCGGCCCCGGCGAACAGGCCCATCGAGACGATCGCGAGGACCAGTCCGGCGCCGAGCACGGGCCGCCGGCCGAGGGTGTCGGACAGCGACCCGAACAGCAGGAGTCCGGCGAGCACGGTGACGGCGTACAGGGCGAAGACCACCGTGATCATGCCGGAGGACAGGCCCCACTCCTGCTGGTAGAGCACGTAGAGGGCGGAGGGGACGGAGGAGGAGAGCATCAGCAGGACGAGGACCGCGCCCACCACCCAGAAGCCCGTGCCTCTCGGTCCTCCGGGCGCGTCGACGGCTGGGCGCACGGTGACCCCCGTGGTGGTCGCGGTCGTCGGAAAGGGTTCCACTGCGTCAACTCCCCGTTGGTGGGCGGTCAGCCGAGGGACTGAGCTGCCCGCGCCAGCGCACGGGCGGTGAGCACCCCCGCGAGGTGGCCGAGGTACTCGGCCGAGGTGCCGCGCCCGGGGACGAACAGCTCCCGGGGCTCGGCGCGGAAGGCCTCGAGCACGGTCTCCGTCGTGTACGGGCCCCCGCGCAGCCGTTCTTCGACCCCGCGCAGCCGGGTCGCGCGGACGGTGGCCCCGGTGACCGCGATGCGCGGCCCGTCGGGGGTGATCCGTACGGCGGCGGCGCACACCGGGTAGCGGGTCGCCCGGTCGGCGGTCTTCTCGAAGGCGGCGGCCGGCCCGGCTCCGGGCACCAGGAGCGCGGTGATGACGGTGCCGGCCGGGACCCCGGAGGAGGCGAGCTCCTCGGCGGTCACGGCCCGGCGCCCGGGCCCGGCCAGTTCGGCCGTGGCGCCGGCGGCGATGGCGGCCACCGGCAGATCGGTGGCGCGGCCCCCGGCGGCGAGGTTGCCGCCCACCGTGCCGAGGTTGCGGACCTGCGGGTCCCCGTTGGCGCGGGCCGCGGCGGCGAGCTCCGGGGCGCGGGCCAGGACCAGCGGGTGCGCGGCCAGTTCGGCGAGGGTGGTCGCCGCTCCGATCCGGATCCCGTCGGCGGCCCGCCCGATGCCCCGCAGCTCCTCCAGCCGGCGGATGTCGACGACCAGGGCGGCCCGTTCCTCACCGGTGCGCAGGCCGGGCAGCAGGCTCTGGCCGCCGGCCAGCACGCGGGCGCCGGGACGGCCTGCCAGCAGGGTCAGGGCCTCGTCCAGGCCCACGGGCCGGACGTAGTCGAAATCGGCGAGGATCACTGGGATTCCCCTCTCAGGCGGCGCCAGACCTTCTCGGGGGTCACGGGCATGTCGATGTGCAGGACGCCCAGGTCGGAGAGGGCGTCGACGACGGCGTTGACGACGGCCGCGGCGGGCGGCACGGTGGCGATCTCGCCCGCGCCCTTGGCGCCGAGCGGGTTGTGCGGGGAGGGCGTGGTGGTCTTGCCGAGGGTGTAGAAGGGCGCGTCGGCGGCGCGCGGCAGGGCGTAGTGGTTCAGGTCGCGGCTGACGAGCAGGCCGTCCTCGTCGTATTCGGCGTGCTCCATCAGGGCCTGGCCGAGGCCGTGCAGGATGCTGCCCTCGATCTGGCCGAGGACGATCTTGGGGTTGCCGATGTTGCCGGCGTCGTCGACCGCGGTGTAGGCCACCACCTCGGTCTCACCGGTCAGTTCGTCGATCTCGACGACCGCCACGTGCGTCCCGAAGGGGTAGTTGAAGTCCGGCGGGTCGAAGTGGGTGGTCTCGTCGAGGGCCGGCTCGATCTCGGGGGGCAGCCCCCAGCCGTACCACATGGCCATCGCCAGCTCGGCGAAGGTCTTGGCGTTCTCCTCGTTGCCCTCTTCGTGGACCTTGCCGCCTTCGTAGACGACCTTGTCCTCGGGGACGCCGAGGAAGACGGCTCCGGCCTTGACCAGCTTGGCCTTGATCTTGCGGGCGGTCAGCGCGATGGCCGGCGCGGCCATGCTGTAGGAGCGCGAGCCGTAAGTGCCCTGGCCGTACGGGGCCTTCTGCGTATCCCCCTCGTACACCTGGACCTGTGCCGGGTCGATGCCGAGCTCGTCGGCGGCGACCTGCGCGAAGACGGTGCCGTGGCTCTGCCCGGTGGAGGCGGAGCCGACGGTGACGGTGACCTCGCCGGTCGGGTGGACGCGGATGTTGGCGCTCTCCCACGTGCCGCCGAGCATGCCCTCCTTGGACATCCGGGTGGAGGGGCCGACCCCGCAGATCGCGACGTAGGAGGCGATGCCGACGCCGAGCCGCTTGCCGCGGGCGCGGGCCTCGGCCTTGCGGGCGGGCATCTCGACGTACTGCGACAGCTCCATGGCCCGGTCGAAGTTGAGCTGGTAGTCGCCGGAGTCGTAGGTCCAGCCCAGGCCGTTGTCGTAGGGGAACTTCTCCTTCGGCACCAGGTTCTTGCGGCGGACGGCCGCCGGGTCCATGCCGATCTCGCCGGCGTACCGGTCGACGAGCCGCTCCATCAGGAAGGCGGCCTCGGCGCGCCCGCTGCCCCGCTGCGCGCCGAGCGAGACGGTGTTGGTGAAGGCGGCGTAGACCTCGCAGAAGGCGGCGTCGATGTCGTACATGCCGCTGATGGAGCGGCCCATCAGGGCGGTGGCGACGCCGGGGCCGATGGTGGAGGGGTAGGCCCCGAGGTTCGCGTAGCTCGTGGCGCGCACGGCGGTGATGCGGCCGTCGCGGGTGCCGGCGAGGACCACGTGCTGGCGGTGGTCGCGGCCCTGGACCGTGGAGTTCATCAGCCCGGTGCGGGTGTCGACCCATTTCACGGGCCGGCCGAGCGCCTTGGAGAGCAGCAGCACCAGCGGCATGTCGGGGTAGAGGTAGCCCTTGGTGCCGAAGCTGCCGCCGACGGTCGGGGCGACGACGCGGAGCTTGTTGAACGGGATGCCGAGAACCAGGGCGGAGAGCAGGAAGCGGTGGTTGTGCGGGCCCTGGGTGGAGGCGTAGAGCGTGTACTCGCCGGTGGCGGCGTTGTAGTCGCCGACCGCCCCGCGGGGTTCGATGGGGCTGTTGATCGTGCGCTGGTTGACCAGGTCGAGCTCGACGGTGACCTCGGCCTCGGCGATGGCCGCGTCGGTGCGGTCCTTGTCGCCGCAGGTCCAGTACGCGTTCAGGTTGCCCGGGACGGCCTCGTGCAGCTGGGGCGCGCCTTCGGCGAGGGCCGCGTCGGCGCGGGTCACGACGGGCAGCGGCTCGTACTCGACGGCGATGGCGGCGAGCGCGGCGGCGGCCTGGCGCGGGGTCTCGGCGACGACCACCGCGATGGGGTCGCCGACGTGGCGCACGGTGTCGCCGGTCAGCACCGGGCGGGCGCCGGGAAGTCCGTAGGGGTGGGGCGGGAAGTGGCTCTCGACCCCGCCGGGTATCCAGATGCAGGGGAGCGGCATGACGTCGGTGAAGTCGGCGGCGGTGGCCACCTTCAGGACGCCGGGCAGCTGTTCGGCCGCCTTGGTCTCGATGGAGAGGATCTTCGCGTGCGCGACCGGGCTGCCGAGGATCGCCATGTGGGCGGTGCCCGGCAGGTCGATGTCGGCCACGTACACGGCCTCGCCGCGCAGCAGCTGCGGATCCTCGCGGCTGTCGAGCGGCTGCCCGAGCAGGCCGCTGCCCTGGAGCGGCGGGTCCTGGGGCGGCGGGTCGACGGTCGTCGTGGCGGCGGTCGTCGTGGCGGCGGCCGGCGTGGCGGCGGCCGGCGCTTCCTGGAGGGGAGTCTCCCCCGTCACTGCGGTCATCCCCTTCATCCCTCCTGTCCGGACACGGCGGCGTCGGCGTGCTCGGCGGAGGCCTCGCCGCGGGCGGCGGAGCAGGCGCGCTGCACTCCCCGTACGACGCTGTGGTAGCCGGTGCAGCGGCACAGGTTGCCGGTGAGCCACTCGCGGATCTCGGGCTCGGTGGGCGCTTCGCGTTCGGCCGTGTTGTCGACGAGCTCGCCCAGCGCCATGACCATGCCGGGGGTGCAGAAGCCGCACTGGGTGCCGTGCTCCTGGCGCAGGGCCTCCTGGAGACCGGTGAGTTCGCCGCCGGGTGTGGTGACGCCCTCGATGGTGGCCACCTCGGAGCCGGCGGCCGCGACGGTGAGGATCAGGCAGCTCTTGACGGACCGGCCGTCGAGCCGGACGACGCAGCTGCCGCACTGGCCGGTGTCGCAGCCGACCTTGGTCCCGGTCAGCGCGAGGCCGTCGCGGAGCCGTTCCACGAGCAGTTCGTTCGGCTGGGCCGAGAACCGCTCCGGTCTTCCGTTCACATTCAGTGTGAGGTCCATGCCAGCGCCTGCGCTTCCGTGAGCGGCCGGTTGAAGAGGGGCCCGCCGGGCTGTTGGAGAATTCCTCCGGAATGCAGCGGGCCGGTGTCGACGGGGGCGAATCCGAGATCCGCGATGATTCCCGCGACGATGTCTTTCGCTTTCCCGTCGTCACCCGCCGTGAAATGGGCCAGACGCGGGCCGTCGGAAGTCCCGGCCACGGCGAGTGTTTCAAAATGCATGGTGTTCAGGGATTTCACCAGCCGTGCGCCGGGATACCACTCGGCGACGAGTTCGCTGGAGCCGCGCCCTTCCGAATTCCGCGGGGCGCCGCCCGGCGGGGCGAACGCGTTGGTGGCGTCGACGAGTACGGTGCCCCGCAGCGCGTCCGGCTCCAGCAGCCCCTCGACGCTGTCGAAGGGCACCATCAGCACCAGCACGTCGGCCCGGTCCGCGGCCTCGGCGGGGTGCGCCGCCGAGGCCGCGGGGCCCAGTTCGGCCAGCAGGGGTGCGAGGCTGCGCGGTCCCCGGGCGTTGGCGAGCACGACCTGGTGGCCCGCCGCCACGAGGATCCTTGCCAGGGTCGAGCCGATCCGGCCGGTGCCGATGATGCCGATCCGCATGAGGGCTCCTCAGGTGGTTGCCGGGTCCGTCCGTTCCGGGTCAGTCCATTCCGATCCAGACCGACTTGGTCTGGGTGTAGCTCTCCAGGGACTCGGGGCCGCACTCGCGCCCGTACCCGGAGGCCTTGTAGCCGCCGTAGGGCACGGCGGGGTCGTACTGGTTGTAGCAATTGACCCAGACCGTGCCGGCCTTGATCTGCGAGGCGACCCGGTGGGCGCGGCGCAGGTCCTTGGTGTGGACGCCGGCGGCGAGGCCGTACGCGCTGTCGTTGGCGATGCGCACGGCGTCCTCCTCGGTGTCGAAGGGGATGATCGACAGGACCGGCCCGAAGATCTCCTCCTGGGCGATCCGCATGCCGTTGTCGACGCCGGTGAAGATGGTCGGCAGGAAGTAGAGCCCCTCGTGCGAGGCCCCTTGGGGGGTCCAGCCGGTGCCGCCGGTGCGCAGGACGGCGCCTTCCTTCTCGCCGACCTCGATGTACGAGCTGACCTTGTCGAACTGGCCCTGGTGCGCGAGCGGTCCGAAGAGGGTGGCCGGGTCGCGGGGGTCGCCGGGCTTGAGGGCCGCGGCCCGGGTGACGAGCCGTTCGACCATCTCGTCGTGGATCGGGCGCTGGAGCAGCAGGCGGGAGCCCGCGGTGCAGATCTCGCCCTTGTTGTAGTAGATGCCGAAGAAGGCCAGCTCCTCGGCGGCGTCGAGGTCCGCGTCGGCGAAGACGATGTTGGCGGACTTGCCGCCGAGCTCCATCGTCACCTTCTTCAGGGTGCCGGCCGCCTTGCGGATGATCGACTGGCCCACCGAGGTGGAGCCCGTGAAGGCGATCTTGTCGATGCCGGGGTGGCCGGTGAGGGTCTCCCCCAGTTCCACGCCCGGACCGGTGATGACGTTCAGCACCCCGTCGGGGATCTCCGCCTCCTGGAACAGCTCGGCGATCTTCAGGGCGGTGAGCGGGGTGGCCGGCGAGGGCTTGTGGACGACCGTGTTCCCGGCGGCGAGGGCCGGGGCGATCTTCGTCATCGACAGCAGCAGCGGGAAGTTGAAGGGGGTGATGGCGCACACCACGCCCAGCGGTTCGCGCAGGGTGTAGGCGAGCTGTCCGCCGGCGGGGGCCCTGGAGGAGCCGTCCACCCGGGTCACGGCGCCGGCGTAGTAGTGCATGAGCTGGGCGGCCATGGGGGCGTCGACCGTGGAGGAGAAGGCGAACGGCTTGCCCATGTCCACCGTCTCGAGCAGGGCGATCTCCTCGAGGTCGCGCTCGATGAGCTCACCGACCCGGTTCAGCCGCAGCGCGCGCTCCTGGGCGGACAGTCTGCTCCACGGACCTTCCTCGTACGCCGTGCGGGCGGCGGCCACGGCCGCGTCCGCGTCGGCGGCGGCGGCCTGGGCCACCGGCACGATCTCCTGGCCGTCCACGGGGCTGATGTCCGGTTCGGTACGGCCGTCCCGGGCCGGGACCCAGGTGCCGCCGATGAACAGCTTTCCGGGGTTGGCCAAGGGCTGGTCGCTGAGCTCGCGCTTGGTCATGGCTGTGGCTGCCTTCCGGTGTCGGATGCGAGGAGCGGGGCTTCGTCAGTCCCGCGCGAGCTGGGCCAGGAACGTCTGCGCGAGGGCCTTGGAGGAGTACGGGTTCTGGCCGGTGGTGAGCCTGCGGTCCACCACGACGTGCGAGTCCCAGATGGCCTCGGCCTTCTCGTAGCGCGCGCCGAGCCGGGTGAGTTCGGCCTCCAGGATCAGCGGGAGGCGGCCGGCCATGTTGGTGACCAGCTCCTCGCTGTGCGAGAAGGCGGTCATGCGGTAGCCCTCGAAGGGCCAGCGGCCCTCGCCGTCGCGCAGGGCGAGCAGTGCGGTGTGGCCGTGGCAGACGGTGGCGAGCGGCTTGTCCTGGGCGATGGCCCAGCGCAGGATCTGCGCGAGCTCGTCGGACTTGGGCAGGTCGCCGATGGCGCCGTGGCCGCCGCTGATGTAGATGCCGTCGTAGCCGGCGATGTCCTTCTCGCCCAGGGACTCCAGCGCGATCGGACTTCTGAGTTGCGGGCTCTCGCCGATGACGCGGACGTACTCGGCGGCGTTGGCCGCGTCCTCGTCCGCCGAGCCCTGGGGCCGGACCCACTGGAGGAACTGGGGGTCGACGCTGGTCTGGTCGACCGTGGGGACCAGTCCCCCGATCGTCGCCACGTCCACGCTGTGGCCCGCGTTCTTGAAGAGCGCATAGGGGACGGCGAATTCCTCGGCCCAGAAACCCGAGGGGTGCTGTTCCCCGTCCAGCAGATGAAGCGTGGCCTTGGCCGTCATGACGACGAGAATCTTCATGACTCTTCTCCTTGTTCATGATGCGCCGGATTCGCTGCCGATTCAACACGCCCCCGCCTAGGGGCGTAAGGGCCTGACGTCAGGCCCGCGATACTTCGTCACGTGCGTCCAACGCCGAGATGATGGTGCGGAATTCACTGACCAGGGGATGGTCGGGATGCGCTTCCGCGAATATGCGCTCCCCGTAGAGGGCGGCCATTTCCGGTACGTAGGGAAGGATTCCGGCCAGCGGGGTGCGGTAGACCTCCTCGGCCCGCCGCCGGGCGGCTTCCCGGTCGACGCCCTCGGGGGCCATGCTCATCACCAGGGTCCGGCGGCAGGTGAGCCGGCCGGTCAGGGCGATGGTCTCGGCGGCGCCGAGCAGGTCGATCCGGTCGGCCCTGGCCATGATGAGGAGCACGTCGGCGCTGGCCATGGCGGTGACCGACTCGTTGTTGAGCCCGGCATGGGTGTCGAGGAGCAGGACGTCGAGGTCGTGGTGGCAGGACAGCCGGTCGAAGCCCTCGGGCAGCAGCCCCACGTCGTAGCCGGTGGTCATGAGCTCGCGCAGGGCCGCCGTCCCGGTCCGGGCCGGTACGACGTACAGCCCGGGCAGGGCGACCTCCTGGGCGGCGGCCTCGATCTCGCACCGTCCGAGCAGGTAGTCGGCCAGCGAGGGGCCGGGGCCCAGCCGGAAGAGCTGGTCCAGGGTGGGCGACTGGATGTCCGTGTCGATCACCCCGACCCGGCGCCCCCCGGCGGCGATGAGCAGGGCCAGGTTCGCCAGCACCGAGGACTTCCCGGTCCCGCCGCGGTACGAGTGCACCACGATGGTCCGGGTCATCTCAGGCCACGACCTTGTGGCCCGCACTGCCGTCGTGCGGCCCCCGCGCCGCGCGTGGCCGGTGCAGGGCCAGCATGGTGACGTCGTCGTGCTGTTCCGCTGTTCCGGTGTGTTCGCGTACGGCGGTGTCCATCCGGTCGACCATCTCCCTGCCGCTGACCGGCGGGCCGGAAAGCAGCTGCAGCATCCGCTCGTCCCCGAGGAAGGTCCCGCTGGGGCAGCGGGCCTCGGGCACTCCGTCGGTGAACACGAAGAGGGTGTCGCCCGGGTTCAGCTGGGCGTAGCCGAGCGTGTACACACAGTCCGGGAGCACCCCGACGGCCGGGCCGGTGACGTCCAGGGCGAGCGGCTCCGCGCCGTCGGCGGCCAGCAGCAGCGGCGGGTTGTGTCCGCCGTTGATGTAGACCAGCGAGCCGGTGAGCGGGTCGAGCACCCCGAAGAAGAGCGTGGCGAAGTAGCCCTGGCGCAGGTGGTTGCGGGTCAGGTAGCCGTTGGTGGCGGTGACCGCGTTGAGCAGCGGGGTGGCGCCGACGACCGGGATCCGCCGGCTGTTGCCGGTGCGGCCGGCGGCCACCAGGTGCTGGAGGCCGCTGTTCTCGGCGGTGTGCCGCAGCAGGGAGCGGATGAGCGCCATGAAGAGGGCGGCGCCGACCCCCTTGTCGCAGACGTCGGCGACCACGAAGGCCAGCCGCCGGCCCCGGGAGAGCTCGAAGACGTCGTAGAAGTCCCCGGCGACCTGCCGCGCGGGCCGGAAGCACACGTCGATCTCCCAGCCGTCGGGGACCGGCAGGGATTCCGGCAGGAAGCCGGCCTGGATCTCCCGGCCGATCTCCAGCTCCTTCTCGTACCCCATGAGTTCGGCGCGGGCGTCGGCTTCGCGCAGGGTGCGGCCGAGTCCGGCGCGCTCCGAGCAGCTGTGCAGCCGGGCCCCGACGAGCGAGGGCAGGAAGGGCGGTACGAGGTAGTCGTGGCCGATCCGGACGTGCTCCTCCAGCGCGGCGAACGCCGTCACGGTCCAGACGACCACGATGGGGGCGCCGGCCCAGCGGCGCAGCCTGCGCACGGCCGTCCGGACGGACTCCCCGTCGGCCTCGGCCGGGGCGAGCAGCACGTCCGCCTCGGGCAGGTCCTCCAGCGGGCCGGACAGCAGGTCGGCGAGGGTGCGGGGCACGAGTTCCGCGTCCATCTCCCCCAGCGCGTCGAGCAGTTCGATGGGCGGCGGCGGGTATTGGTCGAGGATGATCACGGTCGTGGAGGGCATGGGTCAGTCCCCTCAGCCATCACGGTCAGCGTGCTGATGTTGCGGCCGTCCCTGCGTACGTAGCCGAACTCGTCCACGCTGGTCAGTGCCAGGTGAATGCCGAGGCCGCCGATCCGGCGCCGCTCGGGGGCACTCTCCCGGTCGGGCGGCAGCCTCCCCCGGACGGGGTCGAAGGCCGGCGCCCGGTCCTCTATGGCGATCTGCACCCGGCCCGGGCCGGAGCGGCCCCTGACGGTGATCCGTCCGTCGCCGCCCCGGTACCCGTGCACCACGATGTTCGTGGCCAGCTCGTCCACGGCCAGCCGGATCCGGTAGGCGGAGCCCTTGTCGAGGCCCGCTCCCCCGGCCAGCCGCAGGACGAGCGCGGCGATGTCGCCCAGCGCCCCCAGGGTGGCGGGCACTTCCAGTTCCGCGGCGGTCACCGCCGACTTGACCAGGTCAGCCATCGGACTCAGTCGGTGAGCACGATGCTGCGGTCCAGCCCGGCCGTCCGGATGGTCCGGGCGACGGGCTCGATGGCGCCGACCACCTTGATGGTGACGTGGTCCCCCACCTTCTGCTGGGCGAAGACCAGGGAGCGCAGTCCGGCACTGGCCATGTAGCCGACGCCGGCCATCCTGATCTCGACGGTGCTGGTTCCGTGCCCTGCGGCCTTCTCGATGGTCCGGTGGAAGTCCGGCGCGGTCTTGGCGTCCAGTTCGCCCTCCAGCTCGATCACGGTGGTGTCGCCCTCGATGCTCAGGGACACGGAAAGCGGCATGTCAGGTCTCCTTCGGAGGTACGGCGTACGGCGTACGGGTTCGCGCGGGCCGGAGCGCGCGCTAGAGCTCGGCGTCCGGCGTGCGGCCGACCAGGATCACGACCGAGCGCGGGCCGATCAGGTACTTGCCGGCGTTCTCCAGTTCGAGCTCGGCGCCGGGGGTGCGGATGTCGTACGGGGCGCTCGCCCCGGTGTCCGCGAAGAGGTGCCAGACGCGGCCTCCCGGCAGCGCGGGCAGTTCCAGGTCGTGCGGTTCCCAGTGGGAGTTCATGGCCACGTACACCACGTCGTCGTCACCGGTGCCGCAGCGGGCCACCGCCAGCAGCCTGCTCTCCGGCGACCAGTCGGGCTGCCAGGCCCGCTCCCCGTGCCAGCTGATGTCGGGCAGCCCGAGGCTGTCCCTGAGCTGTCCCGTGGGGTGGGAGGTGGAGCGCAGTTCGCGGTGGTGCTTGCGGAAGGCGATCATCTCCCGGGTGAACCGCAGGAGTTCGGAGTTCTCGTCGACCTGGTCCCAGTCGAACCAGGACAGTTCGTTGTCCTGGCAGTACGTGTTGTTGTTGCCCTGCTGGCTGCGCGCCACCTCGTCGCCCGACAGGAGCATCGGGATGCCCTGGCTGGTGAAGAGGATGGCCAGGGCGTTCTTCATCTGGCGCAGCCGCAGCGCGTTGACCTCGGGATCGTCGGTCGGGCCCTCGGCGCCGCAGTTCCAGCTGGCGTTGTCGTTGCCGCCGTCGTTGTTGCCCTCGCCGTTGGCCTCGTTGTGCTTGTCGTTGTAGGAGACCAGGTCGGCGAGGCTGAAACCGTCGTGCGCGGTCAGGAAGTTGACCGACGCGGAGGTGCCGCGGCTGGAGTACAGGTCGGGCGAGCCGGCGATCCGGGTGGCGAGCTCCCCGGTGACCCCGGGGTCGCCCTTGAGGAAGCTTCGCACGGTGTCGCGGTACTTGCCGTTCCACTCCGCCCAGCGGCCGTACGCCGGGAAGTTGCCGACCTCGTAGAGGCCGCCGGCGTCCCAGGCCTCGGCGATGAGCTTGGTGTGCCGCAGGACGGGGTCGTAGGCGAGCAGTTCCAGCAGCGGCGGGTTGGGCAGCGGGGTGCCGTCGGCGGAGCGGCCGAGGATGGCCGCCAGGTCGAAGCGGAAACCGTCGATGTGGTAGTCGGCGACCCAGTGGCGCAGGCAGTCGAGCACGTAGTTGCGCACCACGGGGTGGTTGCAGTTGACGGTGTTGCCGGTGCCGCTGAAGTTGAAGTAGTACCCCTCGGGCGTGAGCATGTAGTACGTGGCGTTGTCGAGCCCCTTGAAGGAGATCGTCGGGCCGTGCTCGTTGCCCTCGGCGGTGTGGTTGAAGACGACGTCGAGGATGACCTCGATGCCGGCGGCGTGCAGTTCCTTGATCAGGGTGCGGAACTCGTCGCCCTGCATGCCGTAGCGTCCCGTGGCCGCGTAGCCGGCCTTGGGGGCGAAGAAGGAGACGGTGTTGTAGCCCCAGTAGTCGAAGAGCTGCTCGCCCGTCTCCGGGTTGGTGCGCGGGTTGTCGCTCTCGTCGAACTCGAACACCGGGAGCAGCTCGATGCAGTTGACCCCGAGCTCCTTCAGGTACGGGATCTTCTCGCGCAGCCCCGCGAAGGTGCCGGGGGCGGTGACCCCCGAGGAGGGGTGCCGGGTGAAGCCGCGCACGTGGGTCTCGTACACGACGAGGTCCTCGGCGGGGACGCCCAGCGGGGTGTCGTCGCCCCAGTCGAAGTCCTGGAGGCAGACGCGGGAGCGGTACTGGTAGCCGCGGCTGCGGTCCGGCTCCACGCCCCACACGTCGCGGCCGGCGATCAGCCGGGCGTACGGGTCGGAGAGCACCTGGCGGGCGTCGAAGCGGTGGCCGGTGACGGGGTCGTAGGGGCCGTCGGCCCGGTACCCGTACTCGATGTTCTCGTGGACGAGGCCGAAGACCGTCATGGCGAAGACGCTGCCGGTGCGGAATTCCTTGGGGAACTCCAGTTCGGCCATCGGTTCGGGCTCGCCGCGCTTGTAGAGGACCAGGGTCATGGAGGTGGCCTGGTCGGAGAAGACGGAGAAGCTGACCCCGCCGGGGACCACGTTGGCCCCGAAGGGGAACGGCTTGCCGGCCCGGACCCGGTACCCGCCCACCTCGTGGGTCGGGTACGCGTCGACGCGCAGCACCTGTTCGGACACCGGCTCGCTCATCGCGCGGCCCGTGCCCGGGCGGCCGCCTTGACGGTGGCCGCCTCGGCCTCGCCGGTGGAGAAGAAGTCGAGGAAGCCGGTGGCCGACATGACGAACCGGACTTCCTCGCTCACCCCGTAGAGGGTGACGGCGACCCCGGCGTGCTGGGCCTCGCGGTAGACGACGAGCAGGGTGCGCAGCCCGGCGCTGGAGACGTAGGTGACGGCCGTCAGGTCGATGCGCAGCGGCTTGCCCTCGCGGACCAGCGGCAGCAGCGTCTGGAGCAGCGATCCGGAGGTCTCGCTGTTGATCTCGCCGGTTGCGACGAGCACGGTGCCCGTCTTGTTGCGTCGTTCCTTCACGTTCAGGGTCATTGCTTTCCCCTCTGAGTGGGGCGCCCCCGTTGAGCGCTAGTGAGCGGTCGGCCGCAGCCGGACCTTGACCTTGACCCGGCCCTGGACGTCGGGCAGCCGGACGGTGAGCCCGTCGGCGTCGAAGTCCGTGTACGGCTTCTCGTCGATGTCGACGGACGCGATCCGCACCGAGCCGGCGGGGAGCAGGTCGGGCGAGACGCGCAGCACGCGGTCGGGCAAGCCGCTCGGGTCGGGCTGGAAGTGGAAGTCCATCTCCCGGCCGTTGACGAGCAGGTTGTTGTAGACGGCGGAGAGGTAGCAGAGCTCCGCGGAGTGGTACATGGACATCGAGTGGCTGCCCTTGAGCCGCTCCGTGCCGAGCAGGTACGGGGTACCGCTGGCGAGCACGTTGAAGTAGACGGCTCCCTCGTCGTGGTCGAGGAAGAAGGTGTTGTAGAAGGACTGCGCCTGCCGCGCCTCGCGCAGGAAGGCGTCGCCGCCGACGGTGCCGTTCAGGATGAGGTAGGCGAGGATCGCCTGCTCCTGCTGCCACCAGGCCTTGCGGTCGTGCCAGGCGAAACGATACGTCTCCTGGTCCCCCTCCTTCACCCGCTCCACCACGTCGTACCAGCCGCCGCGCTGCACGTCGCTGCCGGCGGCCGGCATGATCTCGCCGATCTTGCGGGCGAGCTCCTCGTAGGCCGGCTTGGCCTTCAGCGAGTTCATCCGCATCAGGTTCCAGGCGATCTTGAGGTTGTGGCCGACGACCGCGCGGTTCTGTTGCCAGCTGTGCGCGGTGTCGTGGGACCAGTCGCGGAAGAAGCGCTCCTGGACGAAGGGGCTGTTCTTGTAGTCCGGGAACTTGTCCGCGATGGTGTCGAAGGTGTACTCGAGGAAGTCGGCGTACTTCTGGTCGCCGGTCGCCAGGTACAGGTTGATCAGGTACGCCGGCGCGTGGTCGCCGACCGAGTTCCAGTTCTTGCGCTCCGCGTTCTCCCCGAGGGACTCGTGGTCGGCGCTGAAGAGGATCGGGTCGATGTGCGAGTAGTAGCCGCCCTGCTCCGGGTCCTTGAAGAACTTGTCGAACAGCCGGATGGTGGCGTCCGCGTCGTTCTTGATCCGGACGTCGCCGGTGATCCGGTAGGTCTGGATCGGGCCGGCCAGCGCGTAGATCTGCTCGTACATCGGGATCGCGTCGTAGTCGTCGGAGAACTCCGAGGTGAACAGCTTGCGCTCGCTGTCCCCGTCGACGCTGATGCCGTGGTACCAGAAGACCACGTCCTCCTCGCTGTCCACGACCCGCATGTGCTTGCGCAGGTACTCGGTGCCGCGCTCGGCGACCTCCAGGTACTCGTCCTTGCCGGTCAGCAGGTAGGCCGAGGCCATGCCGTAGACCAGCCGGGAGATCGTGTCGGTCTCCTGGACGTGGCTGGCGGTCTTGTCGCCGCCGAGCCGGATCTCGGTGCGGTACTCGGCGAAGTCCACCGGCCCGTCACCGAACTGCGCCCGCTTGTAGAAGTCGGCCAGCGACTCGATCTGCTTGATCCACCAGCTGGGCTCCTCGAAGCGGAAGTCCTCGGCCCCGCGGCCCAGGAACACCAGGCGCTTGGCCTCGAAGCGGCCGCCGTGCTCGGGGTAGTGGACCCCGTAGACGTAGAGGAACCGGCCCGGCGAGAGCATCTCGTCGATGTGCCCGGAGGCGTCGATGTACGGCTCGTCCAGGTTGCGGACCAGTTCGGCGCTGGGGTCGCCGGCCAGCGAGACGTCGAACGCGCGGCCGTCCGAGGTCTTCAGGCGCAGCAGGCGCGACCCGGAGTCGAAGCGGGTGACGTAGCCGGCGATCGTGTCGGAGAAGGAGAAGCTCACGGCATCCGCCATGTCATACACCGTCCTTGTCGTCGTGGAAGCCCTCATGCGGGTGCTCGTCCTCGAATCCCTGGCTGACCTCGACGATCACCCCGTCGGGATCGCGGACCCACACG
This sequence comes from Streptomyces sp. ICC4, assembly GCF_003287915.1. Lineage (NCBI taxonomy): Bacteria > Bacillati > Actinomycetota > Actinomycetes > Kitasatosporales > Streptomycetaceae > Streptomyces > Streptomyces sp. ICC4. Next base: position 4,344,090 of record NZ_CP030286.1, read on the forward strand.
GTCCGCCACCCGCAGATGAAGTCGCCGAAGTCCAGTGGCCCCAGGGTCACTTCGGCCGCGTCGCCGAGCGTGGACAGGAAGGCGTCCACGCTGTCGGTCTGGAAGGCCAGGTGGCGCATCCGGCCCGGGGCCGGCGGTCCGTCGTGCAGTGCCGTGCCGGCCGGCTCGGTGCCCGCCCCGAAGAGCTCCAGGTACACGTCCCCCTGGCGCAGGAACACGATCCGGGCGTCCCCGAGGTCGACCACCCGGGCCCGGGTGAAGCCGAAGTACCGGGTGTAGAACTCCTCGGTGGCCTTCTGGTCCACGCAGTTCAGGCCCACGTGCGACCAGCGCATCGTCCCCGCCGCCCGGGTGTACGCCACCCAGGGCGCGGCCAAGGCGGGCAGGGCAGGGTGGGGGCGGCGCTCAGCTCACGCCGAGCTCGCCCAGCAGCCGTTCGCGCAACTGCGCGAACCCGGCGTCGGAGACCGAGCGCGGCCGCTCCAGCCCCACCTCGGTGTCGTAGGCGATGCGGCCCTCGTCCATGACGAGCACGCGGTCGGCCAGCAGCAGCGCCTCGTCGACGTCGTGGGTGACCAGCAGCACCGCGCAGCCGCGCCGCTGCCACAGTTCGGCGACGAGCTGCTGGGCCTTGATCCGGGTCAGGGCGTCCAGCGCACCGAACGGCTCGTCCAGCAGCAGCAGATCGGGCTCGCGCACCAGGGCGCGGGCCAGTGAGGCCCGCTGCGCCTCGCCGCCGGACAGGGTCTTGGGCCAGGCGTCGGTGCGGTGTTCCAGCCCGACCTCCGCCAAGGCCCGTTCCGCGACCTCGCGTTCGGGGCGGCCGGGCAGACCGAGCAGCACGTTGCGCCACACCCGCTTCCACGGCATCAGCCGGGGCGCCTGGAAGGCCACCGCCCGGCGCTCGGGGACGAGCACCCGGCCCTCGATCTCCCGGTCCAGCCCGGCCAGTACCCGCAGCAGCGTGGACTTGCCGCAGCCGCTGCGGCCCAGCAGCGCGGTGAACTCCCCGGCCCGCAGGGTCAGATCGAGCCCGTCGATGACGGGCCGTCCGTCGAAGGCCCGGGTGAGCCCCGCGACCGTGACGGCGGTGTCCGGGATCACTTCCCGGTGAAGGTCGGTCGCCATTGCAGCAGCAGCCTTTCGAGAGCGCGGACGACGAGGTCGGCGGTGAGGCCGAGGAAGGCGTAGACGACGAGGCACACGACGATCACGTCGGTACGGAAGAACTCGCGCGCCTGGTTCATCAGGAACCCGATCCCGGCGTCGGCGTTGATGGACTCCCCGAAGACGAGGGCGAGCCAGGCCGTGGCGAGGGAGTACCGCAGCCCGGTCATGAACCCGGGCAGCGCCCCCGGCAGTACCACGTGCCGGACCAGACCCCAGCGGCCGAGCCCCAACGCCCCGCCCGCTTCGATGAGTTGCTCGTCGACCCCGCGAATGCCGGCGTACACGTTCAGGTACAGGTGGAATGCCGTGCCGAGGGCGATGAGCGCCACCTTCGGCGCCTCTCCGATGCCCATCCAGATGATGAACAGCGGAATGAGGCCGACCCACGGCACCGTGCGCAGCATCTGCACGCTCGCGTCGATCAGGTCCTCGCCGAGCCGGGACAGCCCGGACAGCAGCGCCAGTACCGTGCCCACCGTCCCGCCCAGGACCAGGCCGATCGCCACGCGCTGCAGGGACACGCCCATGGCGGCGGGCAGCGTTCCGTCCCCGATCAGATCGGCCCCGGCCTTCGCGATGGTCAGCGGGGGAGCCAGGGTGTCGACGGGCAACACCCCGAAGCTGCTGGCCAGTTGCCACAGCGCGAGCAGCAGCAGCGGCCCGATGGTGCGCCGTGTCCAGCGGGGCGCGGACCGCCGCCGCGCGGAGGCCGGTACGACGGGCACGAGGGCGGGGGCGCCGCGGGTGCCGGTCTCGGCGGCGGACCCGGATCGGGCTTCGATCGGCTGACTGGATGGTGCTTTAACCGATATGTCCGACGGTGCATGGCTGGTGACGCTCATGAGTGCTCCACGGAAGGGGAGAGGGGCGGGAGGCGGCGCACGCACCCGGTCGAACGCCCCGGCCGACCCCGCGGAGGTGCGGAGGTGCGGAGGTACGGGGAATGACCGGAAGGCCTCAGGGCCTCAGGGCCTCAGGGCTTCAGGGCGTGCGAAAGGGGAGCGCGGAGCGCTCGTGACGTGAAGGGACGCGACCCGAAAGGGGGAAAGGGCGTCAGCAGCCGCGACAACACGCGGCGGAAGCCACCCGCAGCAGGTCGATGTGACCGCGCGTGGTGAGCAGAGCTGAACGCAACATGCGGCGAAACCTAGCCAGCCGCCCGCTCCGGGTCAATGGCGTCTCGCTCACTGGGACTCCGGTCTCCCTTGTCGGGACGCCCTACTTCCCGGGCGCGCGCAGCGTCGCCAGGACCGGGCCGATCGGCTGGAGGGTCAGCCCCGGGAGGACCTTCGCGCGGCCGGGGCCGCTGTCGAGGTGGAAGCGCCGGGCCACGACGGCCAGTACGAGGGCCGCCTCGACCAGGGCGAAGCGGGCGCCCAGACAGGCGCGCGGGCCGCCGCCGAAGGGGAACCAGGCGTGCTCCGGCACCGGCTGCGGGGCGTTCGCGTCCCACCGCTCGGGGAGGAAGGCCTCCGGCTCGGGGAACCAGCGCGCGTCCCGGTGCATCGACCACGGGCTCGCCCACACCGACAGGCCGGCCGGCACCGGGCGGCCGCCGAGCGTCGCACCCTCCTTCGCCACCGCGGAGATCAGCCAGATCGGCGGATAGATCCGCAGCGCCTCCTTGACCACCTGCTGCGTCCAGGGCAGCCGCGCGTAGTCCTCGTACGTCGGCAGCCGGTCGCCCAGCACCCGATCCAGCTCCTCCGTCAGCCGCTCGCGCGCCTCGGGCGCCCCCGAGAGCAGCTGCCAGGCCCAGGTCAGGGTGGTCGAAGTGGTCTCGTGGCCGCCGATGTAGAGGGTGATCGACTCGTCGCGCAGCTCCGTGCGCGACAGCGGCCCGCCGTTCTCGTCGCGGGCCGCGAGCAGCCGGCTCAGCAGGTCCTCGCGCTCCTCGCCGGCCGCCGAGGCCGCCTCGTGCTCCTGGATGACGTGCTCGATCTCCCGGTCGAGGACGGCCACGGCCGCCCGCATCCGCCGCCGGCCCGGAGTGCGCACCCACGGCGGCAGGAACAGGGTCACCCCGCGGAACTCGGCGCTGAGTTCCCGCTGCGCGATGGCCATGGCCGCGCTGATGGGCTCCTCCCGGCCGGCGGCGTCGCTTCCGAACAGGGTGCGCACCGCGATCCGCTGGGTCAGCCCGGCCATCTCCCTGTGCACGTCGATCCGCTCGCCTTCGGCCCAGCCGGAGACCAGCGCGTCGGCGCACTCCACCATCGTGGCCGCGTACGCGCGCACTTGGCGCGGGCGCACCGAGGGCTGGACCAGCGCCCGCTTGCGCCGCCAGTCCTCACCAGTGGCCACGACCACGCCGTTGCCGAGCAACTGGCGGAACGCCCAGCCCAGTTCGGTGGGGTCGAAGGTGGATTCGACGGCGCCGAGCAGCTCGCCCGCGTGCTCGGGAAGGGAGACCAGCACGTTGCGCTGGGGGCCGAGCGCCCAGGGCACCCAGTCCCCGTAGTCGTCGCGCAGCGACTCGAAGAAGGCCAGCGGATCGCGGGCGAAGGCGGGGAGGTTCCCGACCAGGGGCCACCGGCGCGGTCCGCGCTCGGCGCCCGGAGGCAGCTGGGTGGCGGTCACCACGGCATGGTGACAGCGCGGCCTCCAGGGCGCCAGAGCCCCGGCGGCGCCAGAGCCCGGCGGCCCCGGAGCCCCGGCGGCGCCTGAGCTCCGGCGGCCTCAACGCGCAAGGGCTGCGCGGCAGTCAGGCCGCCCGGGGCTCCGCCAGCCAGCCGTACGCGGTGTCCGCGCTGAACTCCGGCTGGCCGGAGGGGAAGAGGAGCCCGGCGGAGGCGAAGGCCGGATCGTCGGCGGTGGCCGCCACGTACGGGACCGCCACGCACCGCATGCCCGCCGCGCGGGCGGCCAGCGCGCCCGGCGCCGCGTCCTCGACGACCACGCAGTCGGCGGGCTCCGCGCCCAGGCGCCGCGCCGCCTCCAGGAACACGTCCGGGGCGGGCTTGCCCTGCGCCACCTCCTCGGCGGAGACCACCGTGGTCAGCAGCGCGTCCAGCCCGGTGCCGGACAGGACCGCGTCGATCGCCTCCAGCGAGGACCCGGAGGCCACCGCCATCGGAACCCCGTCGGCGTGCAGCCGCTCGACGAACCGGCGCATCTCCGGATAGGCGGGGGTGTGGGTGCGGGCCAGCTCCAGGTAGGCGGCGTTCTGCTCGGCCAGCAGCTGTTCCACCGGGGCCTCGATGCCGTGGGCGTCCCGCAGGATCTCCAGCGTCTCCAGGGTGCCGATGCCGATGTACCGGGAGTGCTGCTCCCAGGTGAAATCGGGGACCCCGTGGCGCTCCAGGGTGCGCCGCCCGGACTCGTAGTAGTTCGGCTCGCTGTCCACGAGGGTGCCGTCGAGATCGAATATGACGGAGATCATCCGCTGTGCCCGTCCTGCCGGTGCCTGTCTTGTGCCTGTCCCGACCATCTTGTCAGGGTTTGCGCGCGGCTCGTCCCACGGACTCGACCAGCGGGAGCAGCCGGTGCGCCACCCGCTCGCGCAGCGCGACCTCGGTCCGGGTGCGGACCACCCCCGGGAGCCGGATCAGCCGCTGGATGACGTCCTCCAGATGCGCGTTGTCCCGGGCGGCCACCCGGGTCAGCAGGTCCCCGCCGCCGGTGATGGAGAAGGCCTCGATGATCTCCGGCACCGAGGCCAGCGCGTCACCGACCTCGTCCAGGTGCCCCTGGGTGACCTCGATGTGCACGAAGGCCAGCACCGGGTGGCCGAGCGCCGCGGGGGAGAGGACGGGCCCGGTCGCGGTGATCACGCCGGTGCGCTCCAGCCGCTCGATCCGGGCCTGGAGGGTGCCGCGCGCGACGCCGAGGATCCGGGCGTACTCCCGGACGCTGGTGCGCGGCTGCTCGATCAGCAGGCGCAGGATCCGTGTGTCGAGCTCGTCCACCGCCATGCCCGCGACCCTATCAACGGGCGGGTGGAGAGGCCGGTGGACCGGCCCGGCGCCGTGGCGGCCGAGGCAGGAAGCCGCTGGTGCGCTCCCGGTAGTCCGCGTACCCCGGTCGGTCCGCCATGTGCCGCTCCAGCAGCCGCTTGCCGCTGCCGGCGATCAGCAGGTACGACATCACGAGGGGGGAGACCACCGAGACCGCCAGCGCGCCGCCGGAGGTCCAGGCGGCCAGGGACAGGCCCCACCACACGCAGAAGTCGCCGAAGTAGTTCGGGTGCCGGGTCCACGCCCACAGGCCGCGGTCCATGATCCGCCCCCGGTTCGCGGGGTCCGCCTTGAACCGGGCGAGCTGGTGGTCCCCCACCGCCTCGAAGAGCAGCCCGCCCAGCCACAGGGCCGTGCCCGCCGCCGCCAGGGCGCCGGGCTCCCCGGTCGCGTACGCCGCCGCCTGCACGGGCAGCGAGACCAACCAGACCAGGGCCGCCTGGAGCAGGTAGACCATCCGCAGCGCGTACCGGTTCCGGTTCCCGGGGGCGCGCGCGAGCATCCGCTCGTAGCGCGGGTCCTCGCCGTGTCCCCGGCCGCGCCACGCGATGTGCCCGGCGAGCCGCAGCCCCCACACCACCGCCATGGCGGCCGGCAGCGGGTGCCGGCCGCCCGAGACGGCGTACGTGGCGACCGCGACGGCGGCGAAGCCCAGGCCCCACGCCACGTCCACCCCGCGGTGCCTGCCGAGGCGGACCCCGACCGCGAAGGCGGCCAGCATGACGGCGAGGGCGGCGCCCGCCGAGACGGCCAGGTTCAGGCCGAAGGAGCCCCAGTTCACCGCGGACCGCCCACCGCGGCCGACAGCTGGAACTGGTGCACGTCCAGGTACCCCGAGGCGAATCCCGCCTCGCAGTACGCCAGGTAGAAGGTCCACATCCGCCGGAACGTCTCGTCGAAGCCCAGCGCGGCCACCCGGTCGGCCCGCTCGGCGAACCGCTCCCGCCACAGGCGCAGCGTCTGCGCGTAGTGGCCCCCGTAGGCCTCGCACCGGGTCACGCGCAGCCCCGTGTGCCGCCGCGCCATCTCCTCCACCACCCGCACCGACGGCAGCATCCCGCCGGGGAAGATGTACTTGTGGATCCAGGTGTACGTGTCCCTCGTGGCCAGCATCCGCTCGTGCGGCATGGTGATCGCCTGGAGCGCGACCCGCCCGCCCGGTGCCAGCAGCCGGTCCAGCGTGGCGAAGTACACCGGCCAGTACTCGGCGCCGACCGCCTCGATCATCTCGACGCTCACGATGGCGTCGTAGCGCCCCTCGGCCTCCCGGTAGTCGCAGAGCCGCACCTCGACGCGGTCCGTGAGCCCGGCGGCGGCGATCCGGCGCAGGGCCAGCTCCCGCTGCTCGCGCGAGAGGGTCAGGGTCAGGACGCGGGCCCCGCGCCGGGCGGCCCGGACGGCCAGCTCGCCCCAGCCCGTGCCGATCTCCAGGAGACGGGTCCCGGGTCCGACGCCCGCCAGGTCCAGCAGCATGTCGATCTTGCGCTGCTGGGCCTCGGCGAGCTGGTCGGGCCCGGCGGGCAAGGAGCGGAACACCGCGGAGGAGTAGGTCATCGTCGGGTCGAGGAACTGCGCGAAGAGCTCGTTCGACAGGTCGTAGTGGCGCCGGACGTTCGTCCGCGAGCCGTCCGGGGTGTTGCGGTCCGCCGCCGGGTGGCGCGCCGCCCACAAGCCGCGCAGCCGCTGCAGCGGAGCCGGGACCAGCGCCGTCACGTGCCCGGCCAGTACCGTCAGCACGGCGACCGGGTCGCGGGCGTCCCACTCCCCGGCCAGGTACGACTCGCCGAAGCCGATCAGACCCTCGGCCGCGATCCGGCGCTCGAAGGCGGCCGGGTCGTGGACCGCCATCGCCGGACCGCCCCGCCCCAGGGTGCCGTCGGGCCCCATCCGGACCTGGAGCGGCAGCCGGTCCAGGGCCCGGCGGATCAGCAGCCGCCCGACGGCGGCCCTGGTCCGGGAGCAGGGCGGCACGGCCGGGGCGATGAGGGCGGTCGGGGAGTTCACGGTGGTCACTTCAGGCCCTCCTGGGGGACGTGTCGGGGACGCGGCCGCACCGGCAGACCGCGCAGCCACAGACGGATGCCGTGGACGCGGATCGCCACGGAGACGGCGGCCGTGGACCAGGGATGGCGCAGCGCGGCGCGCAGCACCCCGCGGGCTCCGGCGGGGCGGCGCACGCCGCGCACGGTCGCGGTCAGCCCGGTCCCGTCCGACGTGCCCGCCAGCCGGACGCTCAGGGCGAGGCGCTCGCCCGGTTCCGGCAGCCGCATCCGGTACTCGCCCTCCACGGCCAGGAAGGGCGAGACGTGGAACTCCTTGGGGGTACCGGCGCCGCCACCGGGCCCCGGGCCGTCCCGCGGGCCCCGCGCGCGGGCGGTCTCCGGGGAGAGCAGGTAGCAGTGGCGCTCGCCGTACGTGTTGTGCACCTCGGCGACCACGTGGCGCAGGGAGCCGTCCGGGCCGTGGCACCAGTACACGCTCAGCGGGTTGAAGACGTGGCCCAGCACGCGGGCGTGCGCCAGCATCACCACCCGCGAGCCGGGCGGCAGGCCCGCTCCGCGCGCCGCGAGGAAGGAGTCGAGCCCCGCCCTGATCGAGGGCGCGCCGCCCCCGAAGTGGTCCCGCGCGTCGAAACGGGCGAGCGGGCGCAACAGCCGGGGCAGCCGCGGCAGTCCGTCCAGATCCACCAGCCACACGTACGTGCGGTGGCGCAGCCGGTGGCGGCCGCGACCCGAGCGGACGTGCCGGATGTCGGCCTCGTAGAGGCAGGGCGCCGTCACCACCCCACCCCCAGCGCGGCGGCCGCCTCCACGCCCGAGCGGCAGCCGTCCTCGTGGAAACCCCACCCGTGGTACGCGCCGGCGAAGGCCGTCACGGGCCCCGACAGCGCCGGCAGCAGCCGCTGCGCCGCCACCGACTCCACGGTGTGGACGGGGTGTTCGTAGTCCATCTCGGCCAGCACCAGCTCCGGCCGCACCCGGTCGCCGGCGTTCAGCGAGACGACGTACCGCTCCGGCCCGTCCAGCCCCTGGAGCCGGTTCATGTCGTAGCTGACCCGGACGTGCGCGTCGTCCGGACGGCACCCCGACAGCCGGTAGTTCCAGCAGCCCCGCGCCCCCGGCGCACTCGGCAGCACCGAGGCGTCCGTGTGCAGGACGGTCCGGTTGCGGGAGTAGCCGAAGGCGCCCAGCACGGCCCGTTCCCGGTCCGTCGGATCGGCCAGCAGGCGCAGCGCCTGATCGGCGTGGACGGCGAGGACCACCGAGTCGTACAGGCCGGTCGCCCCGCCCGCGGTGGTCACGGCCACGCTGCCCGCGCCGCGCGCGATCCGGCGCACCGGCGCCGCCGCGTACACGGTGTCCAGCCGCTCGCGCACCCGCTCCACGTAGCGCGCCGAGCCGCCCTCGACCGTACGCCAGCGCGGAGAGCCGCCCACCGACAGCAGTCCGTGGTGCTCCAGGAAGCGGAACAGGTACCGCGCGGGGTGCGCCAGCGCCGTGTCCGGCGGGCACGACCACACCGAGGCCACCAGCGGGATCGCGAAGTGCGCGGTGAAGTAGGGCCCGAAGCGGCCCCGCCGCAGGAACTCGGCCAGCGTCGGCTCGTACGGATCCCCGTGCGCGGAGCGCGCGGCGGCGGCCGGGTCCGCGGGGTCCGCGGGGTCCGCGGGGTCCGGGGGGTCCGCCGCCGCCGCGCGGTACGCCGGGTCCGCGCCGGCCAGCAGCCTCCGCGCCCGCCGGTGGAACACCGGGATCTGTGCCAGCATCCGCAGGTACGCCGGGTTCACGGCGGACCGGGGCCGGGCGAACAGCCCGCGCGGCCCGCGCGCCCCCGCGTACTGGAGCCCGCACCCCTCGCACAGCACGGACAGGCTCATCGTCGTCGGCCGGGTGGCCACCCCCAGCTCGTCGAAGAGCCGCAGCAGATGCGGGTAGGTCCGGTCGTTGTGGACGATGAACCCGGAATCCACCGCCCGCACCCGCCCGTCCGACCCCTTCAGCTCGTGGGTGTGGGCGTGCCCGCCCAGCCGGTCCTCCGCCTCGTACAGGGTCACCTCGTGCGAGCGCGCCAGCACGTACGCCGCCGTCAGCCCCGAAACGCCCCCGCCGATCACGGCCGTACGCGGCCGCGGCCGCGGCCGTCCTCGTCCGGTCATCGTGTTCCTCCCTCGCTCACTCCTCCTTCGGAGCCGAGGGGGGTCTTGGATGTGCCGAACGGCGGAATCCCGCATCCGGTGCGGCGCGCCCCGGGGAAGGGGAAGCGCGGGGGCACAATCGGCACGGGGCGGGCCACGAGGAGCGGAGAGAGCCATGACGGGCAAGAACTGCCTGGTCACCGGAGCCACCGGCTATATCGGCGGCCGACTGGTGCCGGAACTCCTCGACGCCGGACACCGCGTCCGCTGCCTGGCCCGCGCTCCGGAGAAGCTGCGCGACCACCCCTGGGCCGGACGCGCCGAGGTGGTCCGTGGCGACGTCACCGATCCGCGGTCCGTGGCCGCCGCGATGTCCGGCATCGACGTCGCCTACTACCTCGTGCACGCCCTGGGCGCCGGACCCGGCTTCGAGGAACGCGACCGGGACGCCGCCCGGACCTTCGCGGAGCAGGCCCGTGCCGCCGGGGTCCGCCGCATCGTCTACCTCGGCGGACTCACCCCCGCCGCCGTCCCCGGCCGCGCCCTCTCCCCGCACCTGCGCTCCCGCGCCGAAGTCGGCGAGATCTTCCTCGCCGGAGCCGTCCCGGCGACCGTCCTGCGCGCGGCCGTCGTGATCGGATCGGGCTCGGCCTCCTTCGAGATGCTCCGCTACCTGACCGAGCGGCTGCCCGTCATGGTCACCCCCAGCTGGGTCGGCACCCGCTGCCAGCCCATCGCCGTCCGCGACGTGCTGCGCTACCTCGTCGGCAGCGCGGGCATGGCGCCCGAGGTCGACCGGGCCTTCGACATCGGCGGGCCCGACGTGGTCACGTACGAGCAGATGATGCGCCGCTACGCCGCCGTCGCCGGGCTGCCCCCGCGCCTCATCCTGAGGGTGCCGATGCTGACCCCCCGCCTGTCCAGCCACTGGATCGGCCTCGTCACCCCCGTGCCGAGGGCGCTGGCCCGCCCGCTCGCCGAATCCCTGCGGCACGAGGTGGTCTGCGCCGAGCACGACATCGCCGCGCACGTCCCGGACCCGCCGGGCGCCCCCATCGGCCTCGACGAGGCGCTCGCGCTGGCACTCCAGCGGATCCGGGAGGCCAAGGTGACCACCCGCTGGTCCTCGGCCTCGGTGCCGGGAGCACCGAGCGACCCGCTGCCCACCGACCCCGACTGGGCGGGCGGCAGCCTCTACACCGACCGGCGGGAGCTCGCCGTCGACGCCCCGCCCGAAGCGCTGTGGCGGGTGGTGGAAGGCATCGGCGGGGAGAACGGCTGGTACTCCTTCCCCCTGGCCTGGGCCGTACGGGGCTGGCTGGACCGGCTCGTCGGCGGGGTCGGCATCCGCCGCGGGCGCCGCGACGCGGACCGGCTGCGCGTGGGGGACTCCCTCGACTTCTGGCGGGTCGAGGAGATCGTCCCGGGCCGGCTGCTGCGCCTGCGCGCGGAGATGCGGCTGCCCGGACTGGCCTGGCTCGAACTCCACGCGGACCCGCCGTCCCCGGCGGGCGCGGGCTCCCGCTACCGGCAGCGGGCGCTGTTCCACCCGCGCGGCCTGCTGGGCCACCTGTACTGGTGGAGCGTGTCCCCGTTCCACGCCGTCGTCTTCGGCGGCATGGCCCGCAACATCGCCCGCGCGGCGGAGCGCCACGCGGACACCCCGTAGGAGCCGGCACCGCGCAAGGCGACACCGCGCAAGGCGACACCGCGCGAGGGCCGGCATCCGGACGAGACGGCCCGGACGAGACGGCACCCGGACGAGACGGCCCGGATCGCATCCGGGCCGGGGGCCGCGGGCGAATCACTTGTGAAGAACCGTCCCCCACCCCTCTGCGGAGCGAGCCCCATGAACGTCGCGGTGGTCCTCTACACGTCCGACTTGCGGCTGCACGACCATCCGCCGATGCGCGCCGCCCTGTCCTCCTGCGGCCGGGTGGTCCCGCTCTTCGTGCGCGACCCCGCGGTCGCGGCGCCGCCCAACCGGCTGGCCTTCCTCGCCGACTGCCTCGCCGACCTCGACGCGGGTCTGCGCGCCCGGGGCGGCCGCCTCGTCGTCCGCTCCGGCGACACCGTCGCCGCGACCGCCGCCCTCGTACGGCAGGCCGACGCCGACGAGGTGCACATGGCCGCCGGTGTCAGCACCTTCGCCCACGCCCGCGAGGAGAGGCTGCGGGCCGCCCTCGAAGCCGAAGGCCGGCGGCTCTACGTGCACGACGCCGTGATCACCGCCGTGGCCCCCGGAGCCGTCCTCCCGGCCGGCCGCTCCGACCACTTCGCCGTCTTCACCCCCTACCACCGCCGCTGGGAGCAGCAGCCGCTGCGCGCCGCCGCCCCGGCCCCGCGCGCGATCCGGGTACCGGCCGCCGTCTCCTCGGAGCCGCTGCCCGAGCGCGCCGCCGTCACCGACACCTCCCCGGGCCTCGCCCCCGGCGGCGAGCACGAGGCGCGCCGGCTGCTGGCCGGCTGGCTGCGCCCCGGCATCTCCCGCTACGCCGAGACGCACGACGACCTCGCCGGGGACGCCACCTCCCGGCTCTCCCCGCACCTGCACTTCGGCACGCTGTCGGCCACCGAGGCCGTCCACCGGGCCCGCGCGGCCGGCGGGCCCGGCGCGGACGCCTTCGTACGCCAGTTGTGCTGGCGCGACTTCCACCACCAGGTGCTCGCCGCCCGGCCCGGCGCGGCCGCCCGGGACTACCGTCCCCGCCACGACCGGTGGCGCACCGGACCCGCCGCCGACGAAGAGGTCCAGGCCTGGAAGGACGGCCGCACCGGCTACCCGGTGGTCGACGCGGCCATGCGCCAACTGGCCCACGAGGGCTGGATGCACAACCGGGGCCGGCTGCTCGCCGCGAGCTTCCTCGCCAAGACCCTGTACGTCGACTGGCGCGTCGGCGCCCGCCACTTCATGGACCTCCTCGTGGACGGGGACCTCGCCAACAACCAGCTCAACTGGCAATGGGTGGCGGGCACGGGCACCGACTCCCGCCCCAACCGGGTCCTCAACCCGGTCCGCCAGGGCCTGCGTTACGACCCCACCGGCGCCTACGTGCACCGCTGGGTCCCCGGGCTCGCCGGACTCCCCGCGCCGCGCGTGCACGGGCCCTGGCGGCTGGGGGGACTGGAGCGGGCCCGCTACGACTACCCCGACCCGGTGGTCGAACTCGCCGACGGCCTCGACCGCTTCCGCAGGGGCCGGTCGGGATGACGGCCCCCGGCCCCGCCGCGCCGTACGGTGGACGGGTGGAGCCCGACCCCCCGCAGCCCCCGCCCGCCGCGCTCGCCACCGGAGCCGTCGCCCGGCACCTCGGGGTCTCCCCGACCACGCTGCGCTCGTGGGAGCGGCGCTACGCCCTCGGCCCGGCCCGCCGCGAAGACGGCCGGCACCGGCGCTGGACCCCCGGGGACGTCGCCCGCCTGGAGCTGATGTGCCGCCTCACCGCCCAGGGCGTGCCCCCGTCCGAAGCCGCCCGGGTCGCGCGGGGCACGCCGGCCGCCGCCCCCGCCGGGCCGTCGGGCGCCGCCACACCGGGCGGGCCCCGTGCGCTGCGCCTCGGGGACGTCCGCCCGGAGTGCCGGGGGCTCGCGCGGGCCGCCGTACGACTGGACGCGCCCGCCGTGGAGGACCTGCTGGCCGCGACCCTCGCGGAGCTGGGCCTGCTCACCGCCTGGGAGGAGGTCATCGCGCCGACCCTGCACGCGGTCGGCCGCAAGTGGGCCTCCGCCGGGGAGCGTTACGTCGAAGTGGAGCACCTGCTGTCCTGGCACGTCTCCTCCGCCCTGCGCCGGATCCGCCCCGCTCCGGAGCGCCTCCCGGCCCCGCCCGTGCTCCTGGCCTGCGCGCCGGGGGAGCAGCACAGCCTGCCGATGGAGGCGTTGACCGCGGCCCTCGGCGAACGGGCCCTGCCGGTCCGGATGTTCGGCCCGGCCCTGCCCTCGGACGCCCTGCACGAGGCCGTGCGGCGGACCGGCCCGCGGGCCGTCGTCCTGTGGGCGCAGTCCCGTACGACCGCGGACGCGTCCCTGGCCAGGTCGGTCGCGGGCATCGAGTGGGGGCCGCGCGGCGCCCGGGGACACTCGGCGCTGCTGCTCGCCGGGCCGGGCTGGTCCGCCGGATCGGCGTCCGCGTCCGCGTCCGCCGCGCCGCTCCCGCGCACCGAGCGGCTGTTCGGGCTCCGCTCGGGGGTGGCCGTCATCGAAGCGGTTGCGGCGGGCCGGTTTCCATCGACTGCCGCAGGACGTGGAGCGCCCGCCGCATATGGCTCTTGACGGTGCCGAGCGGGAGCCCGGTGCGGTCCGCGATCTGCGACTGGGTCAGGTCCGCGTAGAAGGCGAGCCGCAGCACCCGCTGCTGCGCCGACGGCAGCCGGGCCAGCTCACCGAGCACCAGCACCCGCTCCACGGCCCGCTCCGGCCCCGGCTCCGCCTCGCACCGGGCCTGGGCGCAGACGCGCGCGGCGGCCTCGGCCGCCCGGGCCCGCCGGGTCCGCGCCTCCAGGGCGTCGGCCACCTTGTGCCGGGTGATGCCGGTCAGCCACGCCCCGAAGCCGCCCGGTCCGGGCCGGTAGCCGCGGCGGCCCCGCCAGGCGGCGAGGAAGACCTGCTGCGTCACGTCCTCGGCCTCCCGCTCGTCGCCGAGCGAGCGCCGGGCGAGCGCGTGCACCAGCGGCCGCCAGCGGCGGTAGACCGCGGCCACGCACTCCTCGTCGCCGGCCGCGAAACCCGCCGCGACGCGTGTGTCGGCCGGCGCGCCGGACCCCGGTTCGGTGGATGCGACGGGCCGCTCGTCGTCCTGGTCGTCCATGCCCCGAGCCTCGCGAGAGCGGACGCCCCGGCCAACTTGCATCGCTTGCGCATCGATTTCCCCGACGTCAGCCCGCCGCACCGCCCGAACCGGTGTGCAGCGTCGGTTGCGACAGGTGGACCAGCGCCACGGCCAGCACCAGCACGCCGGCGGGCAGCAGCAGCCACCCCACGGCCCACCCGGTCCGCACGAGCAGCGCCCCGGCCAGGCCGCCCGCGAACATCGACGCGACCGACAACACCGGGCGCCGCCAGGCCACCGTTCCGTATCCGAAGGCCCGGTCCCGGCCGATGGCCGAACCGCCGAGGAAGGCCGTCATGGAGCGGGTCACCAGGGTGGTCGGCACCCCGGGCAGGTTCACCCGCAGGCTCGTCACGTTCCGCATCCCCATCGCCAGTGACAGGAGCGCGGAGACGACCAGTTGGCGGCCCGTCGGAGCCCCGAAGCGCGGCGCCACCCCCCATCCGGCGGCCGCGGCCGACAGGAGCAGCACCGCCTCGGCCGACAGCCCGGTCACGAACCAGCGTCGGCCCCGGTCCTCCGTGAAGGCCTCCAGGCGGGCCCCGCACACCGCTCCGAGGGCGAACGCGGTCAGCGAGACGGCGGGTGCCAGCGCGGGCACCGGGCCCGCGTGGGCCACCCCGAAGGCCAGGAACAGCACGTTGCCCGTCTGCATCGCCGTGAAGACGGGCCCGAGCGCCAGCAGGCTGACCGCCTCGATCAGCCCGGTGACACCGGTCAGCACCAGGAACAGGACGGTCAGCGGCGGTCGCGGCGGACGGGCACCCAGGTTCATGAGGCCAGACAGTGACAGGTCCGGCCCGCCCGCCCGGCGCCGACATGCCGCAGGCACTAGGGTCCGCAGGGTGAGCGACCTGCTGCTGGTGAGGCACGGCGAGACGGCCTGGAGCGCGACCGGGCGGCACACCGGGCGCACCGACGTACCGCTGAACGCGCGCGGGGTCGAGGAGGCCATCTCGCTGGCCCCGTACTTCCAGGACCGCCACCCGGCCCTGGTGCTGACCAGCCCGCTGCGCCGGGCCGCCGCGACCGCCCGGCTGGCCGGGCTGAGCGGCGGCGTCACCGACCCCGACCTGTACGAATGGGACTACGGCGGCTACGAGGGGATCACCACCGCCGAGATCCTGCGCGGGCGCCCCGGCTGGTCGCTGTGGACCGACGGGGTACCGCCCGGCGACGAGGACCACCCCGGCGAGAACGCCGCCCAGGTCGGCGCCCGCGCGGACCGGGTACTGGCCCGGGCGGCCGACGTACTGCGCGCGGACGCGGGGAATGTCGTCCTGGTCGCCCACGCGCACCTGCTGCGGGTGCTGACCGCCCGCTACCTCGGTCTTCCGCCCGAGGCCGGACGGCTCTTCCTGCTCCGTACGGGCACCTTCAGCCGGCTGTCCACGGAGCACGGCCTCCCGGTCGTCGCCGGCTGGAACACCCGCCCCTGAGACATCCCCTGAGACATCTCCTCAGACGTCCCCCGGGACGCACCGAGCGCGCCCCGCCTCGCGCGCCGACCCGGTCTGCGTGACGATGCGTACATGGCCCAGGAAGATGCGGGCGCGGGCGCCGGCGCGGAAGCGGAAGCGGGGCTCAAAGCCAACGCGATCGGCTTCCTCGACGCGCTCGTCATCGGTTTGAACTCGACCTCCCCCGCCTACTCCCTGGCCGCGGTCATCGGGCCTATCGTCGCGCTCGCCGGCATCTACGCGCCGGGCGTCATGCTGGCCTCCTTCGTGCCGATGCTGCTGATCGCCGCCGCCTTCTACTACCTCAACAAGGTCGACCAGGACTGCGGGACGACGTTCTCGTGGGTCACGCGCGCCATGGGCCCCTGGGCCGGCTGGCTCGGCGGCTGGGCCATCGCGATGACCGGCGTCCTGGTCATCGGCTCGCTCGCGGACGTGGCCGTCCACTTCGGCCTGCTCGCCGCCGGCCTCGACGGCTGGGCCGCCAACGAGCTGATCCGCCAGGGCCTGACCGTGGTCGTGATCCTGGCCATGACGGCCGTCTGCGTCATCGGCACCGAGATGTCGGCCCGCCTCCAGGACGTGCTGATCCTCGCCCAGGTGTTCTTCCTGCTGGTCTTCTCCGTCGTCGCCCTCTACCGCGTCTACGCCGGCACCAGCAGCCTCGACGGGACCAGGCCCGCCCTCGAATGGCTCAACCCCTTCGGCGCGGGCGGGGCGGCCCTCACCGGCGGGCTGCTGCTCGGCGTCTTCATCTACTGGGGTTGGGAATCGGCGGTCAACCTCACCGAGGAGGTCGAGGACTCCGCCACCGCACCGGGCAAGGCCGGCATCTGGTCCACCGTCGTGCTCCTGGTGACGTACCTGTCCGTCGGCTTCGCGGTCGTCGGCTACGCCGGGACGGAGTTCCTCGCCCAGAACGCGGGCGAGGAGGAGGCCGTGTTCGCCGTCCTCGCGCACGAGGTCATGGGCGGCTGGGACTGGATCGTCCTCCTGGCCGTCTGCACCTCCGCCCTCGCCTCCACCCAGACCACGATCATCCCCGCGTCCCGCACCGCCCTGTCCATGGCCCGCCGGCACGCGCTGCCGCCGCACCTCGCGCACATCCACCCCAGGTTCCGGACCCCGGACGTGAGCACCTGGTGGGTGGCCGCCATCGCCATCGCCTGGTACCTCGTCGTCAACCAGATCAGCGAGAACGCGCTCCTGGACTCGCTGACCGCCCTCTCCCTGCTCATCGCCTTCTACTACGCGCTCACCGGCCTGGCCTGCGCCGTCTACTACCGCCGCCACCTGCTGGAGAGCGTGCACAACTTCCTGCTGATCGGTCTGGGGCCGGTCCTGGGCGCCGTTCTGCTGGCCTGGCTGCTGGTGGAGTCCGTCGCCGACATGTCGGACCCGTCGAACTCGGCGAGCGGGGTCTCCTGGTTCGGCCTCGGACCGCCGCTGGTCATCGGGATCGGCATCGCCGTCGTGGGCGTGCTGGTGATGTGCTTCTGGCGGGTCCGCGACGGCCGCTTCTGGCAGGAGCGGCGCAGTGTCGCCGACCCGGACCTCGTCCACGCGATCAAGAAGCCCTGAGGGGGAGGAGCCCCGATGTCCGTCGTCCTCGGCTACGACGAGTCGCCCGGCGCCGAGCGCGCCCTGCGGGTCGCCCTGGAGGTGGCCACCGCCTTCGGCGAGCCGCTCGTCCTCGTCTACGGGGCCGCCGCGCCGGGCTCCACGGGCGAGGAGTACCGCGCGCACCGCGAGGCCGTCCGCGAGGCCGGCCGCAGCGCGCTCGCCCGGGCCGTCGAGGCCGCCGACGAGGCGGGGGTCCCGTCCACGGTCGAGGTCGTGGACGAGAAGCCGGCCCAGGCCCTCCTCGACGCCGCCGAGCGCCACCAGGCGCGGGTGATCATCGTCGGCAGCTGGGGCGACAGCCCGATCCGCGGCGCCCTCCTCGGCTCCACCCCGCACAAGCTCCTGCACCTCTCCCCGGTCCCGGTCCTGTGCGTCCCGACCGAGCAGGGCCCGAGACCGTAGCGGAGGCCGCGGCCACCCTTCGCGCGCTGTCCCGCGCCGGCCTGGTCCAGTGGCATCCACTGGCCGAAGATCGCGAGGCCGGACTGTGCCAATGGCCCACCCCATGAGCGGAGAGTTGAGCCAACAGGCCTCCGGATGGTTATCTGTGTCTTATCCATGTATCTACGGCGCCACGCAGCGCCGGACGGCAACGAAGCCGCTCCGGACCGTGGCGCCTTCGCCGTGCCCTTCGCCGCCCACCACCCCCGGGCGACAGGCGGTCCGGCGTGTTCCATCGCAAGGGGGGCGGCACACCGCCGTGAAGAGGATGTTCGTGGCTCCGGATCCGGGGCGGGCAAGACTCAGGAACTCGTCCCGGGCCGTCATCGGCGTCGCCCTCGCCGTGCTGGCGGCCGAGCTCTGCGGGCTCTCGCTCGTCGCGTCGATCACCGGCGGACTGGCCGCCCTGCTGGCCCTCTTCACGGTCACCGACGCGACCGTGCGCGCCCAGCGGATCACCACCGTCCTGCTCCCGGCCGCCGGCTTCCCCGTCCTGGCCCTGGCCACCACCCTGCACGGGGCGCCGTTGGCCCGCGACGCGGCCTTCGTGGCCGTCGTGTTCGCCGGCGTCTACGCGCGGCGGTGGGGAGCACGGGGGCACGCCCTCGGCATCTTCGCCTTCATGAACTTCTTCATCACCCAGTTCCTGCACGCCCGGCCCGGGCAACTGCCCGAGCTGTACGCGGCCGTCGGACTGGCGCTGCTCTCGGCCGGAGCGGTGCGCTTCGTACTGTGGCCGATCGAGAAGCGCACCCCGCCCCCGGCCGCCCCGCCCGCGCCGCCCGGTACGGGGCTGGCCCGGCCGACCACCCGGCAGGCCTTCCAGGCCACCGCCGCCTGCGCCGTCGCGCTGTCCGTGGGCCAAGTGCTCTCCGAGGACCGCTGGTACTGGGCGGTCGGCACCGCCTGGTGGATCTTCGTCAACACCGCTTCGCGCGGCGAGACGCTGGTCCGCGGCTTCCGCCGGGTCCTCGGCACGGTGATCGGGATCGGCGCGGGCCTCCTGATCGCCATCCCGCTGCACGGGGCGCCCGCGCCCACGGCCGCCCTCGTGGCCGTGTGCGTCTTCGCGATCTTCTACACCGCCGCCGTCTCCTACAGCTGGATGATGCTGGCGGTCACCGTGATGGCGGGCCTGCTCTACGGACTGCTGGGCGTGCTCGACCCCGGCCTGCTCGTGCTGCGCCTGGAGGAGACGGCCGTCGGCGCGGTGTGCGCCGCGCTCGCCGTGGTCCTGGTCCTGCCGGTCACCACCCACGCGACGAACGACCTGTGGATCCGGCGCGCGCTGCGCTGCGTGCGCACCTGCACGGCCGAGGCCGCCGCGCGGCTCGCCGGCTCACCCGTCGCCGACCCCGCCCCGCACGCCGCGGAGCTGGAGCTCTGCCTGGGCCGCGTCAGGCTCTCGCTGGCCCCGCTGGTCCATCCGCTCAGCCCCTACCGCGGGCGCAAGGCCAGGGCCCGCCGCGTGCTGGCGCTGCTCGACGAATGCGCCGTCGAGGTGCGCGGGCTCGTCTCGGTGGCCGCGGACCCGGACGCCAGCCACGACGCCCGGCTCGCGGCGGCCTGCTGGCGGGTCGAGGCGGCCGTCGAGGCGCTGCTCCCGCCGGAAGCGGAAGCCGAACGCGGTTCGGCGGACCGGCAGACGGCCGCGGCGGGCCCCGGGCGGCCCGCGGCCGAGCCCGCGCTGGCGCATCTGCACGGCCTGGAGCGGCTCCTGGCCCAGCTCGACGGACCCCTGCGCAGCCCCTCGCGCTCCCCGCTGGTCGGCGCCTGACCGAAGGGCGCGGCGGACCGCGCGACGTGGGGTCGGGGGCCCGCGGCCACGAGCGGGAGGGAGAGCGGGAAGACGGGCGGATGGTACGCCGCGCCGCGCTCCGTCCGCAGTCATACCGGTGAAGATCACACGGAGGAGTGTTCCGGGCTCGCCTCCCGCACAGCGCTGACCTGCGGCCTGTACAACGGGTGATTGTTCATTGCACATTCATCCGGCATGGCCCCTTCATGTCACGCGGGGTGGATCTGGTCGGACAGGGGGTAACCGCCCGGAATGGAAATACTTCAACAGCGCTCCACCACCGCTCAGGTGTGGGAAGCGGCCGAGGAGTTCATCCGCCTGTTCCACCGGGAGAATCCGGACGCGGGTGATCCGCGCGAGCGGCTCGCCGCCGTGCGGGCCGAGCTGGCCGACACGGGCACGTACCGGCACACTCCCGAGGAGCTGGTGCACGGCGCCCGAGTGGCCTGGCGCAACAGCAACCGCTGCATAGGCAGGCTGTACTGGAACTCGCTGAGGGTCCGCGACCGCCGCGGGCTCACCGACGCGGGGGAGATCGCCGACGAGTGCTTCGAGCACCTGCGGGAGGCCACCAACGGCGGCCGGGTCCGGCCCACCATCACGGTCTTCGCCCCCGACGCCCCGGACCGTCCCGGACCGGTGATCTGGAGCGAGCAGCTGGTCCGCTACGCGGGCTACGGGGACCACCCCTCCATAACCGTCGGCGACGCCCGCAACGCCCCGCTCACCAGCGCGCTCCTCGAGCTGGGCTGGTCCCGCGGCGCCGGCACCCCCTTCGACCTCCTCCCGCTGGTCGTCCAGGGGGTCGACGACAAACCCCGATGGTTCGACGTCCCGGCGGACGCCGTACTGGAGGTGCCCATCGAGCACCCCGACGGGACGGACGGCGGGGACGGCTGGACGGACTGGGGCCTGCGCTGGCACGCGGTACCCGCGATCTCCAACATGTGCCTGGAGATCGGCGGCATCCACTATCCGGCTGCCCCCTTCAACGGCTGGTACATGGGCACCGAGATCGGCGCCCGCAACCTCGCCGACACCGACCGCTACAACCTCCTGCCGGCCGTCGCCCGGCGCATGGGCCTCGACACCGCCAGCGACCGCTCGCTCTGGAAGGACCGCGCGCTCGTCGAGCTCAACCGCGCGGTGCTGCACTCCTTCGACCGGGCCAAGGTCACCATCGCCGACCACCACACCGAGTCCAGGCGGTTCCTGACCCACGTGGAGAAGGAGGAGCGCAAGGGGCGCGACGTGGGCGCGGACTGGTCCTGGATCGTGCCGCCGATCTCCGGTTCGGCCACCCCGGTGTTCCACCGCACGTTCGAGGACAACCCGAGCGCGACGGCGTACGTTCACCATCCCGGCGCGCAGGAACGGGCCCAGGGACGGGACTTGGTCTAGACCCTTCTGTTACCGTCGCTCCCAGGGGGCACCTCCCAGCGGTAGCTGGGGGAGGATCCGGAACGGCTGAGAGGGGTCTCCCGTGGGCGACGCGAACAGTGGTGGGGGCGGCACGGACCGCACGCCCCCCGGCGGCGGACACCGGGCCTGGATCGGCTCGTTCACCTCGGGGGGCGGCCGCGGTGTCACCACCGCGGCCGTGGATCCGGCCACCGGAGCGCTGACCCCGCTCTCGGCCACGGACGCCGTCGCGGACCCCTCGTACCTCGCCCACGACCCGGGCGCCGGCGTGCTCTACGCCGTGAGCGAGACCGAACGCGGCGCGGTGGGAGCCTTCCGGACCACCGACGGGGGACTGACCGCCCTCGGCGCCGCCGTCCGCGTCGGCGGCGCCGGCCCCACCCACCTCAGCGTGGCCGGGCGCCGGCTGCTGACCGCCAACTACACCTCCGGCAGCGTCAGTAGCCTCCCGCTCGCCGCCGACGGCTCCGTCCACGGGCCGGCCTCCGTACTGGCCCACCACGGCTCGGGCCCCGACACCGGCCGGCAACGGGGCCCGCACGCCCACCAGGTGCTGCCCGACCCCACCGGCCGCTGGGTGCTCAGCGTCGACCTCGGCACCGACTCGGTACGGGTCTGCGCGCTCGACCCGGCCACCGGGGCGCTGCGCGTGCACGCCGAGACCGCCCTGCGCGCCGGGACCGGCCCCCGGCACCTCGCCTTCCACCCACTGGGCGCGGTGGTCTACGTACTGCACGAGCTGGATCCGCAGCTGACCGTCTGCCGCTGGAACGCGGAGTCCGGCGAGCTCCAACCGGTCGCCGAGGTTCCGGTCGCCTCCACGGGCGCTCCAGGGGCCGGAGCGGCCTACCCCTCGGCGGTCGTGGCCTCGCCCGACGGCCGTTTCGTGTGGGCCGCCGTCCGCGGCGCCGACACCATCGCCACCCTCTCCCTCGCCGGCGGCGCCGAGAAGCCGGAGCTCACGGGCACCGTGCCGTGCGGGGGCAGCTGGCCGCGCGACCTCGCCGCCGACCCGTCGGGGCGCAGGCTCTACGCGGCCAACGAGCGCTCCGGGGACGTCACCTGGTTCGACGTGGACCAGCTGACCGGGCAGCCGCGCCGGGCCGGCTCGGTGGCTGTCCCCGCCGCCACCTGCGTGGTCTTCGGCTGAGGCCGGGACCGGTCCCGGCCCCGGGTCCGGCCCCGTACGCGCGCATCGGCCCGCGCCCCGGAACTCCCGGGCGCGGGCCGATGCGTACGGCATGAGCGGGCGGGCGTCAGTGGGCGGCGCCCTGCGGGATGCCGAGGGCCGCGGAGTACTGCGCGACGGCGAGCTTGCCGAGCGCGGGATAGGCGCCGAGCACCTCGGCGGCGCCGCAGCCGGCCTCCTTGCAGGCGGTGTCGAGGAGCCCCTCGGTCGCCTCCGGGCCGATCAGGTAAGGGGCCAGCGCCAGCTGGGTGGAGCCCTCGCGGCGCAGCTGGTCGGCCGTGGCGGCCACCGAGCCCTCCTCGTCCAGCGCGGCGGCCATGACCGGCACCGCGAGGCGGGCGGCCAGCAGCATGCCGGTGATCCCGGCGGCCTTGACGGCCTCCTCGCCACCGGTGGTGCCCAGGACGATGCCGTCGGCGGCCGTGGTCACGCTGAAGAGCCGGGCCCGGTCGGCGCGGGCGAGCCCGGCCTCGGAGAGCCGCACGTGCAGGCCCTCGGCGAGCAGCGGGTGCGGGCCGAGCGCGTCGGCCAGCTCGGCGGCGGCCGAGGAGTCCATCAGGGCCTGGCGCATGCGGCGCAGCAGGTCCCCGTCGGGGCCGGCCAGCAGGGGCACGACCACGGCGTCGGGTCCGGTCGGCGCGGGCACCTCGTGCCCGGCGGCGCGGGCGAACTCCGCGCGTGCGGCACGGTCCCGCGCGACGGCGGTCAGCACGCCCGACAGGGACGGGAACTCGGTGGCGTCGTCACCGTCGAGGAAACCGACGCGCGCGTCCAGGCCGGGCAGCTCGGACCGGCCGATGCTGATGATCTCTTCCGCGAGCCCCAACGAGGAGGCCGAAGGGGCACCGGGCACGGCGAGCACCAGCGCGGGCGCGCCCTCGGGCGCCACCGCGGGCTCGGGCCGGCGGTGCCGTCCGGTCTGGCGGGGTCGCGGCATTCGTACGGGCAGGCCATTTGCGGGCCCAGTGGGGGAGCTCATGGCGCCGCATGCTACTGGCTTATCGGAACCGGGTGTTCGGGCAGGGCCTTATCGGGCGGCATCTGTCCGTATTTATCCAAGGAATGTCGTATACGCTTCAACCGTTCGGTCACCCAGGCGGCCCGCCCGGTCACCCGCCCGGTCACCCGTCCGGTCAACCGGCGGCGGGCAGCCGCCAGTCCACGGGCTGCGCGCCCTGGCGGACCAGCAGGTCGTTGGTCCTGCTGAACGGCCTGGAGCCGAAGAACCCGTTGTCCGCGGACATGGGGGAGGGGTGCACCGACTCCACGGCCGGCAGCTCGCCCAGCAGCGGCCGCAGATTGCGGGCCTCGCGCCCCCACAACACCGACACCAAGGGCTTCCCGCGCGCCGCGAGCGCGCGGATGGCCTGCTCGGTCACGGCCTCCCAGCCCTTGCCGCGGTGGGCGTTGGGCTTGCGCGGGGCCGTGGTGAGCGAGCGGTTGAGCAGCAGGACGCCCTGCCGGGTCCACGGGGTCAGATCCCCGCTCCGGGGCCGGCCCGTCCCGAGGTCGGCGTGCAGCTCGCGGAAGATGTTGTCCAGGCTCGGTGGCCACGGGCTCACTTCGGGCGCCACCGAGAAGGAGAGGCCGATCGCGTGCCCCGGTGTCGGGTACGGGTCCTGCCCGACGATCAGCACCTTCACCTCGTCGAAGGGCTGCTGGAACGCACGCAGGACGTTCGCTCCGGCCGGGACGTAGGTCCGGCCCGCCGCGATCTCCGCGCGCAGGAAGTCGCCCATGGCGGCGATCTGCGTCGCCACCGGCTCCAGAGCGCGGGCCCAGCCCGGCTCGACGATCTCGTTCAACGGTCGTGATGCCACGGGCGATCACTCTACTGGCCCAGTCCGCGTCCCGGCACCGCCGCCCCCGCGCGCGGCCGTTGTCGGTTCGATACCCGTTCGCAACGCCATCGAGTGGTCCAACTCCCCTTCCCGAACGTCACATCCAGCACCGATGACGTTCAAGGGAGACGGAATGAAGCTCCATGGGGGCCGCAGGAGAACGTACGGCAGGCTGATCGCCGCGCTCGCCGCCGGCGGCGTACTGCTGACCGGCTGCCGAGGCGCGGGCCTGTCCTTTATACTCATCTCCGGGCCCACGAGACACCGCGTCCCACCGGGATATACGCAGGGAGGTGCGGCGGGAGCGTCATATGTGTCTAAGGGAGAGCGCGGGGGCCGCGGGGGGCGAGGGCTGGCCTCCCCCGCCGCCCGCGGCCCCCGCGTACGGGACCGGCGGCGGCGAGGGCGGCGGCGCCTGGGGCGTGCCCCTGACCGCCGAAGGCAGCCCGCAGCCCAAGCCGAAGGGCAAGGGCGGCCTGATCGCCGGCGTGCTCGCGGCGGCCCTCCTCGCGGGCGGCGTCGGCGGCGGCGTCGGCTACTGGGCCGCGGAGCGCAGCTCCGACGGCTCCGGCTCGACCACGGTCAGCGCCGGCAACACCCCCAAGGACCTCAAGCGGGACTCGGGCTCCGTCGCGGGGCTGGCCGCCGGCGCGCTGCCAAGCGTCGTCACCATCGAGGCCTCGGCCGGGGACGGCGAGGGCGGCACCGGCACCGGCTTCGTCTACGACCAGCAGGGCCACATCCTCACCAACAACCACGTCGTCGCCTCCGCGGCCAACGGCGGCAAGCTCAGCGCCACGTTCTCCGACGGCAAGAAGTACGACGCCGAGGTCGTCGGCCGGGCCCAGGGGTACGACGTCGCCGTCATCAAGCTGAAGAACCCGCCGTCCGGGCTCAAGCCGCTGCCGCTCGGCGACTCCGACAAGGTCGCGGTCGGCGACTCGACCATCGCGATCGGCGCCCCGTTCGGCCTGTCGAACACGGTCACCACCGGCATCGTCAGCGCCAAGAACCGCCCCGTCGCCTCCGGTGACGGCTCCGGCGGCAAGAACTCGTACATGAGCGCCCTGCAGACGGACGCCTCCATCAACCCGGGCAACTCCGGCGGCCCGCTCCTCGACAGCCGCGGCGCGGTCATCGGCATCAACTCCGCGATCCAGTCGGCGGGCAACGGCGGCTTCGGCGGCGGCCAGGCCGGCTCCATCGGCCTCGGTTTCGCCATCCCGGTCAACCAGGCGAAGAACGTCGCCGAATCGCTGATCAAGACCGGCAAGCCGGTCTACCCGATCATCTCGGTCTCCGTGGACCTCGCGGCCAAGACCGACGGCGCCAAGATCTCCGAGACGGGCGCGGCCGCCAACGAGCTGGTCGACCCGAACGGCCCGGCCGGCAAGGCGGGCCTGAAGCCCGGCGACATCATCACCGAGCTCGGCGGCAAGCCGATCGACAGCGGCCCGACCCTGATCAGCGAGATCTGGACGTACAAGCCGGGCGACACGGTGAAGCTGACCTACCTGCGCGGCGGCAAGCCGACCACGGTCGACATCACCCTCGGCTCGCGGGTGGGCGACAAGTAGTCCGTACGCGACACGCAACTGGCTTGATGGGAGGGGCCGCAGGCGGGATTCCGCCTGCGGCCCCTCCCAACATCCGCTTATGCTTCCAGCGTGTTCGATACGCGGCACATACGGACGTTCCACGAGGTGGTCACCTCCGGGTCCTACTCGGCCGCCGCCCGAGTGCTGGGGTACACCCAGCCCGCGATCACCCAGCAGATGAAGGCGCTCGAACGCGCCGCGGGCACCCCGCTGTTCACCCGCGTCGGGCGCCGCATGCAGCTCACCGAGGCCGGGGAGTCCATGGCCCGGCACGCCGAGTCCATACTCGCCGGCCTCTCCGCCGCCGAGGCCCAGCTCCAGGCGTACGCCCGGCTGCGCACCGGCCGCGTCCGGCTGTGCGGCTTCCCCAGCGCCAACGTCACCCTGGTCCCGGAGGCCCTCAGCAGCCTGGCCAAGGAGCACCCGGGCATCCAGGTCGAACTGCTGGAGCAGGAGCCGCCGGACTCCCTGCGCAGGCTCGAGCGCGGCGAGTGCGACATCACCCTGGCCTTCACCTATCCCGGGCTGCACGAGCAGGTCCCCGACGAGGTCTCCGAGGTCAAGCTGCTGGAGGACCAACTGACGGTGCTGCTGCCGACCGGCCACCCGCTGGCCCGCCGGCGGGCCGTGCACCTCGCGGACCTCGCCGGGGAGCGGTGGATCGCGGGCTGCCCGCGCTGCCGGGCGAACCTCCTGCACGAGTGCGCGGAGCTGGGCTTCGTCCCCGACATCCGCTTCGCCACCGATGACAACCTGGTGGTGCAGAGCCTGGTCGCGCAGGGCCTCGGCGTGGCCATGATGCCCGCCCTGGTGCTGCCCTCGCTCTCCTTGAGCAGGGCGTGCGGGCGGGTGCTGGAGCCGGCCGCACGCCGCCACATCGCCGCCTACGTGTACCGCGACCACGCGCGGATCCCGGCGACGGCGGCGGTGCTCGACGCCCTGCGCCGGGTGGCCTCGAACCGCGTGGGCTGCTGAGCGGGCCACCGCGCCTTCCCGTCCCCGCGGACGCGTCAACCCATAAGCAGATCTTCGGAGTTCGGCTCAGAACTGTCGTTGGACGTGATGGGCAGGCTCACCGACGCTCCGGGTATGACCACCACCACGCCGGCCCGTACGACCGCGAGGACGGCCGCCCTCGTCAGTGAGATCCGCACGGTCGTGAACCGCGGGCTCGCCCCGGACCTGACCGCCTACCTGGTCGGCGAACGGCTCGCCCCGCACCTGGGGACGACCGGTCTGCTCACCCCCGCGCAGCGCGAGGGCCACCCCGACCGCTACCGGCAGCACATCCTGCACGCGGAGCCGGACGGCAGCTTCTCGGTGGTGGCCCTGGTGTGGCTGCCGGGTCAGGAGACCGCCATCCACGACCACGTCTCGTGGTGCGTGGCCGGGGTGCACGAGGGCGAGGAAAGCGAGCTCCGCTACCGCCTCGCCCCCGCCACGGCGACCGGGGGCGCCCGGCTGGTGGCGACCGAGCAGGTGGTCAACGGAATCGGCGACGTCTGCGGCTTCGCCCCGCCCGGCGACATCCACAGGGTCCGCAACTCCTGCGCCACGAAGGCGATATCCCTCCACGTGTACGGCGCCGACGTCGCCCGCCTGGGCAGCAGCGTCCGCCGTGTCTACACGCTCCCGGCCGACTGATGGCCCTGCTGAACCGCCCGGTGAGCGGGGCGGGATCGCTGACCCGGCGCGTTGTTTCACGTGAAACATCCACACCGTGGCCCGGGTTGGGGCTCGCGGGAGCCGGAGTGCTGGTCGCCTGGTCGCTGCACCGGCTCGTGCCCGGGGTGCCGATGCTGACCGCCTCGGTCGTGCTCGGGATCGCCGCGGCGCACCTCCCGCGGCTCCGGAGCTTCGTACGGGGCTCCGCGCGCCCGGGCCTCTCCTTGGCGGGGCGCCGGCTGATGCGGATCGGCATCGTCCTGCTGGGCCTGGCGCTGGGCCTGGACCAGGTGCTCCGGCTGGGCTGGGCCACGGTGGCGATGGTGGCCGGCGTGGTCGCCGCCACCTTCCTCGGCACCCTCTGGCTCGGCCGCCGACTGGGACTCCCCGGCGACCAGCCCCTGCTGATCGCCACCGGGTACTCGATCTGTGGGGCCTCGGCCATCGGCGCGGTCAGCGAGGTGTCCGGCAGCGACGAGGAGGACGTGGCCTCCTCCGTCGCCCTGGTCACCCTGTGCGGCACCCTTGCCATCGCCGTGCTCCCCCTCCTGCAAGCCCCGTTGGGACTCTCGGACCCGGAGTTCGGCCGCTGGGTGGGAGCGAGCGTCCACGACGTCGGCCAGGTGGTCGCGACCGCCCAGACGGCCGGCCCGGGAGCGCTCGGCGAAGCGGTGCTGGTCAAGCTGATGCGGGTGGCCATGCTGGCCCCGCTCGTGGCCGCGGTGGCCTTCTCCGTACGGGCCCGCAGGCGCGGGGTGCGCACCGCCTCGGGCCGCCGGCCGGCCCCCGTACCGCTGTTCGTGGCCGGCTTCCTGGCGGCGGCCGTGCTGCGCGCCACCGGGGTGCTGCCCGACGCGGCACTGGAGTGGGCGCACACCGCGCAGGAGCTGCTGCTGGCGGCCGCCCTGTTCGGCCTGGGCAGCGCGGTCCACCTGCCCACCCTGTCCCGTACCGGCGGCCGGGCCGCCCTGCTGGGCCTCGGGGCCTGGATCATGGTGGCCGGGGTCTCGTACGCGGGGGTCCTCCTCACCGCGTGAGCCCGGAACGGAACGGAGTTGGCCAATTCCTGGCCGGAACCGACCGAACGTTCCGACTGCTGCCTGACATCTCGACCCCGGCGTGCCACTCTGCCCCCGATCCGCACCGACAACTCTTCATCCGGGCACGGCAGAAGGAGTCATTGCGTGAATCGTCATCGGACAGCCGTATCGGTCTTACTCGCGGCGGGCGCCCTGATCGCGGGAGCCCTGACGCCGGCCTCCGCCTCGGCCGCCGCCGAGCACCCGTCCTCGTTCCGGCAGCAGCAGACCCAGGGGTTCTGGACCGCGGCGCGCATGCGCGCCGCCACCCCGCTGGACCTCACGGCGGCCCCGGGCACCGGCCGCGTGGCGCCGACCGCCGCGGCCGGCGCCACGACGATCGCCCCGACGCCGCCGAGCGCCGCCTCAGGAGCCTTCGCCACGGCCTCACCCCCGGCCTCCCCCACGGCCTTCCCGCAGGCGGGCGGCCCCTGGACGGGCGGCGGGGCGGTCGTGAAGACCTCGGGCCGGGTCTTCTTCACCCTCGGTGACCGCACGGCCTCCTGCTCCGGCGACTCGATCACCAGCGCCAACGGCAGCACGGTGATCACCGCCGGCCACTGCGTGAAGTATCAGGGCGCCTGGCACACCAACTGGATCTTCGTTCCGGCGTACAACAACGGCAACGCGCCCTACGGCCAGTGGCCGGCCACCAAGACTTTCGCGACCGACCAGTGGGCGGCGAGCGAGGACATGAACATGGACGTCGGCCTCGCGGTCGTCGCCCCGCTGAACGGCCAGAAGCTCAGCCAGGTCGTCGGCGCCCAGGGCATCGTGTTCAACGGGGGCTACAACAAGAAGATGTACTCGTTCGGCTTCCCGGCGGCGGCCCCGTACGACGGCACCAAGCTCGTCTACTGCAGCGCCAACACGGGCAAGGACTTCCTGCTGACCAAGGACCACAGCATGTCCTGCAACATGACCGGCGGCTCGAGCGGCGGCCCCTGGTTCCAGGACTTCAACGAGGCCACGGGCCTGGGCACGCAGGCCTCGGTGAACAGCTTCGGCTACACCTTCCTGCCCAACCGCATGTACGGCCCGTACTTCGGCAACGAGGCGAAGGCCGCCTACGACAAGGCCCAGACCGCCTGACGCCCTCGAAATCCCCAGCGCCACCCACCCCCACCGCCCGGTACTCTGTACCCGCCAGGTGGGTTGCCCGAGCGGCCTAAGGGAACGGTCTTGAAAACCGTCGTGGCGCGAGTCACCGTGGGTTCAAATCCCACACCCACCGCAGCAGGCGGGGCCGAGGCCCGGCTCGGAAGGGGTGCCACCGATCAGGTGGCACCCCTTCTGCGTGCGGTCGTCCGCTGGAGTCAGCCGAACCAGACGACGAGGCGGACGCCCTCGTCTCCGTGCAGGCCCGCCAGGGTGCGCATGACCGCCCAGACGGCGCCCCAGTCGCTGTCTGGCACGGCGTCCTTGCGCCGGAGGCGGGCTACGCGGAAGAGGCGGTCGTCGTCGGGCCACTCGGTGCCCTCCGGGTAGGTGCGGCCCGCGCGGTAGAGGGCTTGCGGGTCGGTGATGCCGGCGAGCACGGCGAAGCGGGCGAGGTCGCTGTTCCTGCCGTACAGCTCCCAGCCGCCGTCGGGGCCGCGGTGGTACTCGTGGACGCAATCGTCGACCTCGTTCGCGACCTCGTCCCAGTCCACGGCCGCGAGCTCGGCCCAGGTGATCCAGGACGCGCCCCTCGAATCCGAGCCCCACGACTCGACGGCGGCGCGGCTTTCCGCGGACGCGTCCGGAGGGAGGCCCCGGCAGTCGGCGAGCGGGCGGAAGGAGGTGGTGTCGCGCACACCGAACAGGGATCCGAAGGCGACGTAGGAGCGGCCGTTGTAGAGGTCCGAGATGTCGGCGGCCTTGTTCCAGCTGCGGTCGTCCTCGTCCAGCCAGCGGTCCCATCGGCACTCGATGAACCCGTAGATGTCAGTTCCCATGCCCGGAATTGTTCGCCACCGGATGCAGGCCCGCGAGGAGTTTTCCGGCTCGGAAGGGTGGTACGAGACCTGATCGCGGCCGTGCGGGCGGCGATGCCCGGGTTCTCGGAAGCATCGGGTCCGGGCCGACCGGGCAGGTCACGGAGACGCCTGGAGCGGAACGGGGCGGGCAGTAGTCCTTGAGCGTGATCGATTTCCCGGCCTTCTGGATGGCGCATCTCGTGCTCGTATCACGCGAAGCCCGTCCGGTGGTCTCCGCTGGCGGCAGCGAGTTCCCGTGCGAGGACGTACGCGCCGAGCAGGGCCAGGCTCGTGCCCTGTCCCGACGCGGATGAGGCGCAGTACGCGGAGTCGCCGACCAGGGCGGTGCGGCCCTTCGACCAGTGCCCGGGTGTTGGAGTGCAGGCCGTCGGCGCCGACGACCAGGTCGAAGACGCGGTGCGTGCCGCTGTCGAAACACCACCTCGACGCCGCCGGCTCCGTCGAGTGCGGGCTTGTGAGTGGATGTCAACATCCAGCCAGGGGTGGGGAGATGGGGTTCGTTTTCGGTCGGGCGCGACGGGCTCGCGGGAGTGATCTCTAGGGTGCAAATCGGGAGATTAGTCCCTTTGGGTGGTGTTTGTCGGAAGATCGGCGCGGGGCATGGAGTCGCTCCGGTTGCGCTCGCATCATGACGAATGTATTCAGATCCGCCCGTCGGAACATCGCGAAATGAGGGAACCGTCATGGCTCACCGCAGCACCATCACGTCGATCTGGACCACCGTCCTCGCAGCGCTCGTGGCCCTCTTCGCGGCCCTCGGCCTCGGTGGCAAGGCCGCTCCCGTCGCCGCCTCCTCCGCCTCGTCCTCCACCGCCCCCACCACCGCCGCCACCGCGACCCGGCCGGCCCTCATGGCCCGGCGGACCTGGCGGGCCATGATGCGCGGCGGCTCGCTCCCGCCCACCATCAAGCAGCGCATCCGCGCCGAGGCGCACGGCAAGACCCCGTCCGTCCGCCGCTCGACCACCGCCGCCGCCCTCGCCGCCGCGACTGCCCCCTCCGCTTCCCCTTCCGTCTCCGGTGTGGCCGAGAGTGACCGCGCCGCCGCGATCGCCGCCGCCGTCCGGGTCGGAGCAGCCCGCCGGGAGATGGCGCTCGCCGCGTAGGGAAACGGAAGCGTACGGCTCAGCACGGCGCATCACAGCGCATCGCAGCTCATCACAGCGCGGCACCGGACCGTACGGCGCAGCGCGGCAGTGGACAGCACGGCATCACATGACGCAGCACCGCACGACGTGACGCAGCACCGCGTCACATGACGCAGTACCGCATGACATGACATGCATGACGCAGTACGCACGAGCGAGACAGCAGGCGCTGGAGCCCGGTCGGTCGGTGTGAGCAGGCCGCGACCGTGGATCGCGCCGCGTGGGTGCCCCGGAGCGGGGCACAGAGGAATGGCCCCGGCGGGCGCCGGGGGCGTGCAGGGGGCGTGAAGCTTGGTGGGGCAGGGCCGCAGGCCCGGGAGACCTTGGGGTTCCCGGACGCAGCGGCCCCTTTCGGCATGTCCGGGGTGTGCCCGGGACGGGGCGGTTTGGCGGAACGCTTCGCCCCTTGAGCGGCGGCGGTTTCACGGGTTCCCGGGGCGCTGACCGGGGGCGTCGGGGGCGCGAATGAGGTTTATCCGATGTTGGTCATGCTTGCGGGGGAATCAGGGTCTCCGGGGTGGTTCGCCGGGGATTCGGTGGGCAACTCTGGTTTCGCGACGTCGTCACCACACGGAATGACCGAGGCGGTCGGCCAACTGCCTTGGAGTGAAACCCCACTTCGCTTTTCTGGAGGATAAAGACATGGCAAGCATCCGTACCGCCCGCGTCATCGCCGCCGTCGCCGCTCTCCCCCTCGCCGTCGCACTCTTCGGTGGCGTGGCCTCGGCCGACAACGGCTCCTTCGCGAACGACGGATCGAACGCGAGCGTCGCCAGCATCATCGGCAGCGGCGTCGGCGGCAGCAACCACGGCAACTCCTCCACCTCGCAGCAGGTCGCCACCGGTTCCGGTGCGTCCAACCAGAACAACACCGCGCAGGTCAACGGATCGGCCTTCACCGCGATCGAACAGCACAACTCCAATGTCGCGGTGAACTTCTACCCCTGGTGGTGACCGCGGCCTGAGCCGCACCGACTGTTGAGGGCGCCTGTGCGACCGGACCGGCTGGGGTCCGGTAGCGCAGGCGCCCTCGGGCGTTTCCCGGCACCTCGTCACCACACCCCGTCACCGCGTCCCGGCACCCCGTCACCGCGTCCCGGCACCCCGTCACCGCGTCCCGACCCTCGTCACAGTGCCCCGGCCTTGACATCGACCCAGAATCTGACGGACAGTCAGGTCCACTCGATGATGTGATGCCGGGAGGCCAGCGCCGTGCACCTCGCCCCGACCGAAGGCCAGTTGCGGCTCCGCGCCGAACTGCGGGAGTACTTCGGAAACCTGCTGCCGGACGGGTTGCCCGAAGACCCGGCCGCTCAACGCGCACTACTGCGCCGGATCGGCGCCGACGGACTCCTCGGCCTCGGCTGGCCCGTCGAGTACGGAGGCCAGGGCCGCGGCCCCGACGAGCAGTTCGTGTTCTTCGACGAGGCCTACCGGGCCGGTGCCCCCGTCTCCATGGTCACGCTCAACACCGTCGGCCCGACCCTGATGAAGTACGGGACGCAGGAGCAGAAGGACTACTTCCTGCCCCGGATCCTCAAGGGCGAACTCGTCTTCGCCATCGGCTACTCGGAGCCGGAAGCGGGCACCGACCTCGCCTCGCTGCGGACCAGGGCCGTGCGGGAGGAGAGCGGGGACTGGCTGATCGACGGGCAGAAGATCTTCACCTCCAACGCCCAGAACGCCGACTGGATCTGGCTCGCCTGCCGCACCGCCCCCGACGCCCCCAAACACAAGGGCATCTCCATCATCCTGGTGCCCACCGACGACCCCGGTTTCGCCTGGACCCCGATCGAGACGGTCGGCGGGCTGACCACGACCGCCACGTACTACGACTCCGTCCGCGTGCCCGCCGGCAACCTCGTCGGTCCCGAGCACGGCGGCTGGGGCCTGATCACCAACCAGCTCAACCACGAGCGCGTCGCCCTCGCCGCCATCGGGATGCAGGCCGAGGACTTCTACGAGGCCGCGCTCGACCACGCCCGCACCCCCGACCCGGCCACCGGGCAGCGCCCGGCCGACCGTCCCTGGGTGCAGTCCAGGCTCGCCGAGGCGCACGCCCGCCTCGCCGCCGTGCGCCTCCTCAACTGGCGCCTCGTCCAGGACGTCGGCGCCGGCACCCTGGCCCCGGGAGACGCGAGCGGCGTGAAGTTCCTGGGCACCGAGTCCACCGTCGAGGTGTACCGGATCTGCCAGGAGGTGGTGGGGGAGGAGGCGCTCGTACGGGGACCGGGGCACGGGTCCTTCGCCGGCGGCGAGCTGGAGCGGATGAACCGGGCCGCCCAGATCAACACCTTCGGCGGCGGCGTCAGCGAGGTCCAGAGGGAGATCGTCGCGATGATGCGGCTCGGCATGAAGGGAAGGAAGCGATGACCGCCACGGGGGAGCGCCGGGAGGACCGGGCGGCCGAGGTCGCGCAGGCCGAGGTTGCGCAGGCCGAGGTCGCGCAGGCCGAGGTCGCGCAGGCCGAGGTTGCCAAGGCTGCCGAGGCCACCGAGGCCGTCCGGTTCCACGCGCTGCTCAAAGCCTTCGAAGGGCAGCCCGCCGCCACCGCCGGACAGGGCAAGGACGCGGTCAACGAGCCGATGATCCGCCACTGGTGCGAGGCGATGGGCGACACCAACCCCGCCTACACCGGAGCGGACGCCATCGCCCCGCCCACCATGCTCCAGGCCTGGACGATGGGCGGACTCTCCGGACACGGCGAGCGCTCCTCGGGCTACGACGAGCTCCTCGCGCTCCTCGACGGGGCGGGCTGCACCTCCGTGGTCGCCACGGACTGCGAGCAGGAGTACCTGCGCCCGCTGCGCCCCGGCGACGCGATCACCTTCGACGCCGTCATCGAGTCGGTGTCGCCGCGCAAGACGACCAAGCTGGGCACCGGGCACTTCGTGACCACCCGCATGGACGTCCGGGCGAACGGCGAACCCGCCGGCACCCACCGCTTCCGGATCCTCAAGTACGTCCCGGCGGCGAGGAGAACGGCGCAGCCGGCCCAGCAGCCGACCCGGCAGTCAGCCCAGCAGTCAGCCCCCGCGGCCCAGCCCGCGAAGAAGGCCCCCCAGCGCCCCCGCCCCGTCGTCAACCGCGACAACCAGGGCTTCTGGGACGGGGTGCGCGAGCACAAGCTCCTGATCCAGCGCTGCACCGCCTGCGCGACGCTCCGCTTCCCCTGGCTCCCCGGCTGCAACGCCTGCGCGAGCCCGGAGTGGGACACCGTCGAGGCCTCCGGCGCCGGCACGGTGTTCAGCTACGTCGTCATGCACCATCCCCCCTTCCCGGCCTTCGACCCGCCGTACGCCGTCGCGCTCGTCGAGCTCGCCGAGGGCGTCCGGATGGTCAGCAACATCACCGGCGTCCCGTACGACAAGGTCCGCATCGGGCTGCCCGTCCAACTGGAGTTCCTGCGCGTGGACGAGGAACTGGAACTGCCCGTCTTCCGGGGGAGCGAGGCCTGATGGACTTCCACCCCACCGAGGAGCAGGCCGCCGCGGCCGGGCTCGCCGCCCAGATCTTCGGCGACCTCGCCACCCACGACCGCCTGGCCGCCGCCGGCACCGGCAGTGACGCCGAGCTGTGGAAGGCCCTCACCACCGCCGGACTGACCGCCGCCGTCGAGGACGTCGGCCTGCTCGGACTGGTGCTCCTCCTGGAGGAGCAGGGCCGCACCACCGCGCAGGTCCCGTACGCCGTCACGTGCGTGTACGGGATCCTCGCGCTGGCCCGGCACGGCAGCGCCGAGCAGCGCTCCCGGCTGCTGCCCGCACTCGGCTCCGGCGAGGCGATCGCGACCGGGGCCTTCCCGGACCGCGGCCGGATCACGGCGTCGGCCGACGGCCGCCTCAGCGGAAGCGCCCCCGCCGTGCCCTGGCTGCGCGAGGCCACGCACGTCCTGGTCCCGGACACCGCCGGGGCCCTGTGGCTCGTACGCACGGACGCGCCGGGGGTGCGCACCTCGCCGGTGGAGACCACCGCGCACTGGTCCGCCGGGAGCCTGACCCTGACCGGTGCCGAGGCGGAACGGGTCGGCGCCGGCCCGGGCCCGGAGGCCTACGCGGACGTGCTGGCCGTGGCCCGCACGGCCTTCGCCGGCCTCCAGGCGGGCGTCTGCGCGGGCTCACTGGCCCGCGCGGTGGAGTACACCTGCACCCGCGAGCAGTTCGGCCGGCCGCTCTCCACGAACCAGGGGGTCATGCTGCGCGCCGCCGACGCGTACATGGACACCGAGGCGATCCGGGTCACCGCGTACGAGGCGGCCTGGCGCGTCGACGAGGGGCTCCCGGTGGGTGATCACGCGCTGACGGCGGCCTGGTGGGCCTCGGAGGCGGGCAAGCGGGTCGTCCACGCGGGCCAGCACCTGCACGGCGGGATGGGCGCCGACCTCGACCACCCCGTCCACCGGCACTTCCTGTGGGGGCGCCAGCTCGATGCCTACCTGGGCTGCGGCAGCGAGCTCCTGGCCGAACTGGGCGCATCCCTCGCGGCGTGCGCACCGGCACCGGGCGCACCAGCACCGGGCCCACACCCAGCGAGCACCCCCGCGGCAGCAGGCGCACCAGAAGGAGAGGAGCAGGCATGAACATCGGCGACACACTGCCGCCGCTGGAGATACCGGTCACCCGCACCCTGATCGTCGCGGGCGCGATCGCCTCCCGCGACTACCAGGACGTGCACCACGACGCGGTGCTCGCGCGGGAGAAGGGCTCCCCGGACGTCTTCATGAACATCCTCACGACCAACGGCCTGGTCGGCCGGTACATCACCGACCACCTGGGCCCGGCCGCCGTGTTGCGCAAGGTGGCCATCCGCCTCGGCGCCCCGAACTACCCCGGCGACACCATGACGCTCACCGGGACCGTCACCGCGCTGGACGGCGACACCGCCGAGATCCGCGTCGTCGGCGCCAACGGCATCGGCCACCACGTCACCGGCACGGTCACGGTCACCGTCACCTTGGGCGCCCCGGAGGCCACGGCATGAGCGTCCGCAACCGCGACGGGCTCGGCGGCCGGGCCGCCATCGCCGGCATCGGCGCCACCGAGTTCTCCAAGGACTCCGGCCGCAGCGAGCTCAAGCTGGCCGTCGAAGCCGTGCACACCGCCCTCGACGACGCCGGGCTCACCCCGGCCGACGTCGACGGCATGGTCACCTTCACGATGGACACCAGCCCCGAGATCACCGTCGCCCAGGCGGCCGGCATCGGGGAGCTCTCCTTCTTCTCCCGCATCCACTACGGCGGCGGCGCCGCCTGCGCCACCGTCCAGCAGGCCGCCCTCGCCGTGGCCACCGGGGTCGCGGAGGTCGTCGTCTGCTACCGCGCCTTCAACGAACGCTCCGGCCGCCGCTTCGGCTCCGGCGTCCAGCAGCGCGAGCCCTCGGCGGAGGGCGCCGCGCTCGGCTGGTCGCTGCCCTGGGGGCTGCTCACCCCGGCCTCCTGGGTGGCCATGACCGCCCAGCGCTACCTGCACACCTACAACCTGACCCCCGAGGCCTTCGGCCACGTGGCGGTCACCGACCGGCGGCACGCCGCGAACAATCCGGCCGCCTACTTCCACGGCAAGCCCATCACCCTCGCCGACCACGCGGCCTCGCGCTGGATCGTGGAGCCGCTGCGGCTGCTGGACTGCTGCCAGGAGACGGACGGCGGCCAGGCCATCGTCGTCACCACCGCCGAGCGGGCCCGGGACCTGCGGCAGAAGCCGGCCGTGATCACCGCCGCCGCGCAGGGCGCGGGGCGCCGCCAGGAGGGCATGACCTCCTTCTACCGCGACGGCCTCACCGGGCTCCCCGAGATGGACGTGGTCGCCCGCCAGCTGTGGCGGACCAGCGGACTGCGGCCCTCCGACATCGACGTCGGCATCCTCTACGACCACTTCACGCCGTTCGTGCTGATGCAACTGGAGGAGTTCGGCTTCTGCGCCCCGGGCGAGGCCGCCGACTTCGTGGCCGCGGACGCGCTGCCGCTCAACACCCACGGCGGCCAGCTCGGGGAGGCGTACCTGCACGGCATGAACGGCATCGCCGAGGCGGTACGCCAGCTGCGCGGCACCTCCGTCAACCAGGTCTCCGGGGCCGCGCACGCCCTGGTCACCGCCGGCACCGGGGTCCCGACCTCCGGCTTGATCCTCGCCGCCGACGGCTGACCCGCCCCGCACGGCACGCGAAGCTCCGTGCGACCGTTCGGATCCTGCCGGAAGCCCCGCCTCCTCCACCTTCAGGAGGTGGGGCTGGCCCCACCCCTACAACCTGAGGCGGACCCCTCTTCGGCACTTGCGGCCGATCCCACGGAGCCGCTCCGCTCCTAGCGTGGAGCCATGACCACGCCTGTGTGCACGCTCGCCTCGAATCCGACGCCGTACCCGTCGTTCTCGGCGTACGTACGGACCCGCGGCACGGTCCTGATGCGCACCGCGCGCTCACTCACGGCCAACCCCTGCGACGCCGAGGACCTCCTCCAGACCGCGCTGGCCAAGACCTACGTCGCGTGGGACCGCATCGAGGACCACCGCGCCCTCGACGGCTACGTACGCCGGGCCCTGGTCAACACCCGCACCAGCCAGTGGCGCAAGCGCAAGGTCGACGAGTTCGTCTGCGACGAGCTCCCCGAGTCCGACGAGCCGCCCGCCGCCGATCCCGCCGAGGCACAGGCGCTGCGCGACGCGATGTGGCGCGCGGTGACCCGGCTGCCCGACCGGCAGCGGGCGATGGTCGTGCTGCGCTACTACGAGGACATGAGCGAGGTCCAGACCGCCGAGCTGCTCGGAGTTTCCGTCGGAACGGTCAAGAGCGCCGTCTCGCGGGCGCTCGTCAAGCTCCGCGAGGACCCGGAACTGACCCCGGTCCGCTGAGCCGAGTCCCGCCACCCCGATGTTTCACGTGAAACGCTGAGCCGGGTCCCGCCGCCCCGATGTTTCACGTGAAACATCGGGGCTCATCCGGGCTCTCCGGGCTCTTTCTCCCGCTGTTTCTACCGCTGGGTAGTGACATGCCGACCGGTACGTGCGCAGAATCGGCAGCATCCGTAGCCGCCGCAGCGCCGCAGCGCTCACCGGGAGGACGCTTTGCTGAGCACCATGCAGGACGTACCACTCCTCGTCACCCGCATATTGCAGCACGGGATGACGATCCACGGGAAGTCACAGGTCACGACCTGGACGGGGGAGGCCGAGCCGCACCGCCGCAGCTTCGCCGAGATCGGAGTCCGTGCCACCCGCCTGGCCAACGCCCTGCGCGACGAGCTCGGCGTCCGGCAGGACGACCGCGTCGCCACCCTCATGTGGAACAACGCCGAGCACGTGGAGGCGTACTTCGCGATCCCCTGCATGGGCGCCGTCCTGCACACGCTGAACCTGCGGCTCCCTCCCGAGCAGCTGGTCTTCGTCGTCAACCACGCCGTCGACCGGGTCGTCCTGGTCAACGGCTCCCTGCTGCCGCTCCTCGTGCCGCTGCTGCCGCACCTGCCGACCATCGAGCACGTGGTCGTCGCGGGCGTCGGCGACCGCTCCGCGCTGGAGGGCCTCGGCGTGCGCGTGCACGAGTACGAGGAGCTCCTGGCGGGCCGCCCCGACACCTACGACTGGCCCGAGCTGGACGAGCGCCAGGCCGCGGCCATGTGCTACACCTCCGGCACGACCGGCGAGCCCAAGGGCGTCGTCTACTCCCACCGCTCGATCTACCTGCACTCGATGCAGGTCAACATGACCGAGTCGATGGGCCTGACCGACAAGGACACCACCCTCGTCGTCGTCCCGCAGTTCCACGTCAACGCCTGGGGCCTGCCGCACGCCACCTTCATGACCGGCATCAACATGCTGATGCCGGACCGCTTCCTGCAGCCCGCCCCGCTCGCCGAGATGATCGAACGGGAGAAGCCCTCGCACGCCGCGGCCGTCCCCACCATCTGGCAGGGACTGCTCGCCGAGGTCACCGCCAACCCGCGCGACCTGAGCTCGATGAAGCAGGTCACCATCGGCGGCTCCGCCTGTCCGCCCTCCCTCATGGAGGCGTACGACAAGCTGGGCGTCCGGGTCTGCCACGCCTGGGGCATGACCGAGACCTCCCCGCTGGGCACCATGGCGCACCCGCCGGCCGGGCTCAGCGCCGAGGAGGAGTGGCCGTACCGCCTCACCCAGGGCCGGTTCCCGGCGGGCGTCGAGCCGCGGCTGGTCGGCCCGGCGGGCGACGTACTGCCCTGGGACGGCGAGTCGGCGGGCGAGCTGGAGGTCCGCGGCACCTGGATCGCCGGCGCCTACTACGGCGGCGCGTCCGGGGAACCGACCCGCCCCGAGGACAAGTTCAGCGCGGACGGCTGGCTCAAGACCGGCGACGTCGGCGTGATCAGCCCCGACGGCTACCTCACCCTCACCGATCGGGCCAAGGACGTCATCAAGTCCGGCGGCGAGTGGATCTCCAGCGTGGAGCTCGAGAACGCGCTGATGGCCCACCCGGACGTCGCCGAGGCGGCGGTCGTCGCCGTGCCCGACGAGAAGTGGGGCGAGCGCCCGCTGGCCACCGTCGTCCTCAAGGAGGGCGCCACCGTGGACTACGCGGGGCTGCGCGCCTTCCTCGGCCGGTCGATCGCCAAGTGGCAGCTGCCCGAGCGCTGGACGGTCATCGAGGCGGTCCCGAAGACGAGCGTCGGCAAGTTCGACAAGAAGGTGATCCGCAAGCAGTACGCGGACGGCGCACTAGACGTCACCAAGCTCGACTGACCCCCTCGGGGGCTACTGGCCCCGCGTGAGCCAGGGCCGCAGCAGCTTGCTGATCGCGGGCATGGCCACGTAGGTCATCAGGGTGCTGAAGACGACGGCGAAGGCGGCCGTCCGCAACACGAAGTGCAGGTTCACCAGGTACGGCCCGAGCAGCGCGTTGCCCGCGAGCGAGATCGGGAAGATGGCCAGCCCGGAGCTGATCGCCATCTTCCAGCGCGGCGGCGCGGGCCGGGCCGTACCCGGCTTCGCGAACCACGTCTCCATGCCGTGCAGTTCGCGCCGGGCTATCTCGGTGTGGTGGTGGCCGAGGCAGTTGGAGAACCACTCGGCGCGCTCGGCGGAGTCCTGCCACCGCTGGAAGGCCGCGTGGTCGCGGAAGCGGTGCACGAGGAACCACGGACCGCCCTCCCTGGCCGGGCGGAACAGCCCGTAGCCCAGGTGGTCGGGGAAGGTCGCGGCCGTCTCCAGGATGCCGTGGGCCCAGGCCTCGAAGTTCTCCTCGTGCCCCGGCTCCACCTGGCGGGCGATCAGCAGGCTGACCTCCCCGCTGTCTTCCGGGACGGTCTGCTCACTCGTGTCGATGACGGCCATGCCGCCAGAATGACTAGTTGGTGCCGATCTTGGCCAGCAGGTCCACGATGCGGCCCTGCACATCGGGCGTGGTGGACCGCTCGGCGAGGAAGAGCACGCTCTCGCCCGAGGCCAGTCGCGGCAGTTCGGCCGGATCGATCCCCATGGCCGTGTAGACGACCAGCGGGGTGTGGTTCAGCCGCCCGTTGGCGCGCAGCCAGTCCACGATCCCGGCCCGGCGGCGGCGCACCTGCATCAGGTCCATCACCACCAGGTTGGGCCGCATCCGCGTCGCCAGCTCCACGGCGTCCGTGTCGGCGTCGGCGCGCGCGACCTGCATGCCGCGCCGCTCCAGGGCGGCGGTCAGCGCGGTCGCGATCTCGTCGTGCTCCTCGATCAGCAGCACCCGAGAGGGGTGCTGATCGCTGTCGCGCGGCGCGAGCGCCTTGAGCAGGACGGCCGGATCGGCGCCGTACGCGGCTTCGCGCGTGGCGTGCCCCAGCCCGGCCGTGACCAGCACGGGGACCTCGGCGGCCACCGCGGCCTGGCGCAGCGATTGCAGGGCGGTCCGGGTGATCGGCCCGGTCAGCGGGTCCACGAACAGCGCGGCCGGGAACGCCGCGATCTGCGCGTCGACCTCCTCGCGGGAGTGCACGATCACCGGGCGGTAGCCGCGGTCGCTGAGCGCGGCCTGCGTCTGCACGTCGGGAGCGGGCCACACCAGGAGCCGGCGCGGGTTGTCCAGCGGCTCGGGCGGCAGCTCGTCGTCCACCGGAGCCGGCACGGGCCGGTTGACCACCTCGACGGCCCCGCCGGGGCCGTCCAGCGGCTCGGGGCCCTCGGCGGAGCCCGCCCCGGGGGCTCCTATGGCGAAGGCGCGGCCCTGGGGCGCGGGCTCCGCGAGGCGCCGGCGGCGGCCGGAGCCGTTGGTGTCGGTCGAGGAGGTGCCCTGGCCGAGGGCGCCCAGCGCGCGCACGCTGATCGGCGCCCCGGCGGACTCCGCCGGGGTGTCCTGCGGCTGCCGGGCCCCGGGCACGGCGATCTGCCCGGCGGCCTCCTCCTCCGGCGCGGTGCGCGCCGAGGGAACGGGCCAGGCCGGAGTGGCGGGCAGCGCACGGCGCCGCCCGGTGGGGTGCGTCTCGGGGTCTACGAGGCCCTGCGCGCCCGCGTCGGCCTGCCCGGCGGGGGCTTCGGCCTCGGCGGGGGGCGCGCCCAGCACCCGTCGCCCACGACGCCCGCCCGGGCCTTCGCCGTCGGCGTCGCCGGGAGCGGGGACGGGACCGGCCATGGCGGGTGGCTGCGGGGGCTGCGCCGCCGGGACCGCGGTCGGGCCGGCGGGCAGCGCGAAACCGCCCTCGGGAGCGATGGGCCGCTGCGCGGCGGGGGCCGCGAACCCGGCCGCGGGCACGGGCCCGCCGGCTTGCACGGGACCGCCGGGACGAACCGGACCGCCGGGTTGCACGGGACCCCCGGGATGTACCGGACCGCCGGGTTGCACGGGACCGCCGGGCTGCGCCGGCCCCGCCGCGCCCAGGGCACGTCGCCGCCCGGCGGGGTGCTCGGTCAGCGGAACCGGCAGCACGGGGACCGGGGGCACGGGCATGGGGCCCACGGGCATGGGCGGAAGCGCGGGCATGGCGGTGCCCTGCGGGGGCACGGGCCGCCCGGGACCGCTGTCGACGCGGTTGTCGCTGCCGCCGTCGCCGTTCTGGCCGCGGCGGCGTCCGGTGCCGGTGACCGTGCCGGGGGCCGCGCCGGGACTCGTACCGAGGCCTGAGCCGGGACCCGTACCGGGGCCCGATCCGGGGCCGCCCAGGCCCGCAGGGTTGACCGGGGACTGCGCGAGCTCCGCGGGACCGCCGTCGCCCGGACCGGCCTCGCCGCCCCGGCGCCGCCCGGAGGGCAGCGCGTGCGCGGCCCCGCCGTCGACCGCCGGTTCCGCGGCCGCGGCCCGGCCCGCGCCGGAGGCGTCCCCGCCGGGGCCCGCGTCCGCGTCGTCGAGGAAGGCGTCCACGCCGCGCCGGGCCCGCCGACCGCCGGAGACCTGCCCCGGACCGCCCTCGGTGCCCGGTTCCCGCTCCGCCGCCGGCACCGGCTCGGGCAGGGTGACCGTCCCGGCCCCCGCACCCAGCGGCAGCTCCAGCACGTACGCCCCGCCGGGCGCGCCCGGCACCTCCACGGTCTGCAGCACACCGCCGTGCGCGGCCACGATGCCCCGCACGATCGGCTCGTGCACCGGGTTGCCGCCCTCGTACGGCCCGCGCACCTCGATCCGTACGACGTCACCGCGCTGCGCGGCGGCCACTACGATCGTCGAGTCCATGTACCCGCTGCCCTGGCGGGTCTTGCCGGTGGCGTCCACCCCGGCGACGTCCGCGACCAGGTGCGCGAGGGCGGTCGCGATCCGCTCGGCGTCCACCTCGGCCTCGATGGTCGGGGCGTGCACGGCGAACTGCGCCCGCCCGGGGCCGATCAGCTCGACCGCGCCGTCGACGCCGGCCGCGACGACCCCGTCGATCAGGACCTTCTTCTTGTTGAGCTTGTCGCCGCCCGCGTCCAGACGCTGGAAGCCGAGCACGTTGTCGACGAGCGTGGTCATCCGGGAGTAGCCGGCGGCCAGGTGGTGCAGCAGCTGGTTGGCCTCGGGCCACAGCTGTCCCGCGTCGTCGGCGGCCAGCGTGGCCAGCTCCCCGCGCAGTTCCTCCAGCGGTCCGCGCAGGGAGTCCTCGAGCACGGACAGCAGCTGGGCGTGGCGCGCGGCCAGCGCGTCGTAGGAGCGCCGGTCGGTGAAGGTCATGACGGCGCCGACGAGCTGCTCCCCGTCCCGTACGGGCGAGGTGGTGAGGTCGACGGCGACGGGCTGCCCGGCCTTGTTCCACAGCACCTGGCCGCGGACCCGGTGCTTGCGCCCGCTGCGCAGCGTGTCGGCGAGCGGGGACTCCTCGAAGGGGAACGGCGAGCCGTCGGCGCGCGAGTGCTGGACCAGCCCGTGCAGCTCGCGGTTGCCGAGGTCGGTGGCGCGGTAGCCGAGGATCTGCGCCGCGGCCGGATTGACCAGCACGACCCGGCCGTCGGTGTCCGTGCCGACGACGCCCTCGGCGGCGGCGCGCAGGATCATCTCGGTCTGCCGCTGGGAGCGGGCCAGCTCGGCCTCGGTGTCCACGGTCTGCGAGAGGTCCCGTACGACGAGCATCAGCAGCTCGTCGCCGGTGTACGAGGGCTGCGGCTCGCGGTAGGCGTCGCGGCCGTCGAGGTGGGCTGCGGTGACCTCGACGGGGAACTCGCTGCCGTCGGTTCGGCGCGCCACCATCCGCTTGGGGCGCGCCCGGCCGCCTTCGTCCTCACCGGGCCGCCGCATGGAGCCGGGGATCAGCTTGGAGTCGAATTCGGGCAGGAGGTCGAGTACGCCCCGGCCGACGAGCCCGGTGCCGGGGCTCTCCATGACCTCGAGGGCGATCGAATTCGCGTTGACGACCGTGCCGTTGGCGTTGACGAGCAACAGCGCGTCCGGAAGAGCGTCGAGTATTGCTGCGAGGCGAGCAGCGCCTCGGGATGGCCTGCTGCTCACGACGAGCTTCCTCCCTGACCACAACTACCGGCATGTCACGGGAGGAGTCTAAGGGCACGGGCCCCCGGTGGGAGGGCCGATGTTCCGCGGATGCCGCGTGATTGCCGCATCCTCCCAGGTCAGGAACGCCCACGCGGAAGCACAGGTTCCAACTCGTTCCACCGGCTGATCTCGCATCCGTCCGTCCTGCGGAACTCGGAATCGACCCTGTGGCCGTGCCAGGTTCCGGTGATCCGGGCGGTGGCCCGGCCGCCGTCGACCATGGTGCAGAGCTGCCGCTTGGACACGGGGGCGAACGGGTCCTTGCCCTCGCGGGCGAGGGCTTCGAGTCGGACGCAGGCGTCCCGGGCCCGGGGGTGGTTCCCGCCGACCGGGTCGCACTCGAGCCGGTACTCGCCGTCCGCCCGGGGGTTGCCGGTGTCGGAGATGGTGATGGTGAGCCGGTCGGGAGCCGCCAGCAGCCGCCCCAGGGGCGGCAGCGGGGGCAGGGGCCCCGCCGCCGCGGCAGCCAGGGCGGAGGT
This sequence comes from Streptomyces sp. ICC4, assembly GCF_003287915.1. Classification (NCBI taxonomy): domain Bacteria; kingdom Bacillati; phylum Actinomycetota; class Actinomycetes; order Kitasatosporales; family Streptomycetaceae; genus Streptomyces; species Streptomyces sp. ICC4. The sequence goes on from NZ_CP030286.1 coordinate 4,388,792, forward strand.
GACGGCGAAAGCGGCGAGACGCAGCATGGGGCACTCCAGGTCGTCCGTACGTCGTACGACAGACCAACGACGGGCGGCCTCCGACGTTGCGTGCTGAGAAGGCTTAAGGCTTTGCCCTGCGGGCCGCCCTCCTTGTACCGTGGGAGCGGATTGGTGACCGGCCCCTGGCCTGTGTCATCATCTGCACGCACCTTCGTACGCGAGGGTGTGCTGGAGGCGTCGCCTAGTCCGGTCTATGGCGCCGCACTGCTAATGCGGTTTGGGGCTTACCCCCCATCGAGGGTTCAAATCCCTCCGCCTCCGCACTTCACGAAGCCCCGGTCCTTGCGGACCGGGGCTTCGGTGCGTTCGGGGTCCGATGCGCTGCGGGTCGGTGGCGCGATCTGCCCATGACGGCTCGCGCCGACCGCGCCCCGAGGCCAACCGGATGATCTTCTTCCAGGCCGTTTCCGCAGGTCAGCATGGGTGGAGCTAATGGATTTCGCGTCCCGGCGAGGTCCATGTATTGTTGTTCTCGCAAGGCCAACGGGGCGCAAAACCCCGGCCAGCCAAGCACTCGTAGCTTAACGGATAGAGCATCTGACTACGGATCAGAAGGTTGCAGGTTCGAATCCTGCCGAGTGCACAGCAGCTCAGAGGGCCCGGACGAAAGTCCGGGCCCTCTGGCGTTTCCGCCGTACAGCAGCGAAGTACAGCAACCCCCTCAGCCGCCGGCACCGCCCATTGCCTCGGACAGCTTGCCGATCGCGTCCCGCACCTCTTCCTCGCTTGCCTCGGCGTAGACCTCCATCGTCATGGCGATCTGCGAATGCCGCAGGATTCGCTGCGCCACCTTCGGGTGGACCTTGAGCGCGACCAGGAGCGAGCTGCACGTGTGCCGGGTGTTCCGGAGCGGGATCACCCGGAGACCGGCGCGACGGGCCCGCAGCGCGAACATCCGCGTCAGGTTCCCCGGCTCGATCGGCGTCCCGTACTTCGTCGTGAACACCAAGCCGTGGCTGTCCTGCCACAGCTCCCCGGCCGCCTTCCGGTCCCCGGTCTGCTGGGCCTGCCGCATCCGCAGGGCCTTGAGGCACAGGGAGGGCAGCGGGAGGAAGTCGTCTGAGTCCTCGGTCTTGGTCTCCCGGTGCAGGATCTGCCGCCCCGCCCGCTGGATCTGGTGATCCACGTAGAGCTCCCCGGCGTCGAAGTCGATCGACTTCCAGGTCAGCCCCAGCACCTCACCGCGCCGCAGCCCGAGGCACAGGACGAGCATCCACGCGGCAAAGAGGTGATCTTCCCGGACGAGCCCGTCGGCCAGGAAGCGGCCCGCCTCGACCACGGACCACGGCTTGATCCGCTTGCGGCGAGGCTTGGGGACCTTCACGAGCGAGGCGACGTTCTTGCCGATCTCCTCCTCGGTGACGGCGTGCGTCAGGGCGGCCCGCAGGGCATCACGCGAGCCCTGGATCACGCGCCGGGACGGGTACGACTCGCAGCACTCCCCGATGGCACAGCACCGCCGTCTTGCGGTGGCGCGCTTCGCGTCCTTGCCCTGAGCACAGCACTGGCAGATGGCCGACAGCTTGGTCAGCCACTCGCGGACGTCCCGGACGGTCAGCTTGTCCAGCCGCTTCGTGCCGAGGTGCGGGGCGATGTAGAGCCGCACATAGCCCTCGTACGACACGTACGACAGCGGCGCCAGATTGGGCTTGACGATCGAGTCGAGCCAGTACGAGAGGAAGGCGGCGAGCGTCCGGTGCCGAGTCGCGACGGGCCCCTTCTTCGCCTCCGCGTGCAAGTTGAGCCACTTCTCGTGGACCTCCTCGCGGGTCTTGCCGTAGGCGTACTTCCGGGCGCGCTTGCCGTCCGGCTTGGTCACCCAGACGTAGGCGGCGTAGCCGTTCTTGTAGGGGTAGATCGAGCCCTCGCCGTTGCCGCGCTTGCCGCTCATGCCGCCCACCCCTCCTCGCTGGCGGTGATGCGCTCGACGTACTCGTCCACCCAGGCCGGGAGGATGCGGCGGTTGCGGCCGATCTTCACCGACCGGATCTCCCCGGTCAGCACGAGCATCTTGGTCTTGGACAGGCCGAAGTGGAGCAGGGTCGCGACCTCGGCGGTCGTGTGCCACTTGGGCTGGAGCACGGTCGTGGTCATGCCGTTCCCTCCGGTGCGAGTTGCTCGTGCAGGGCTTCGCGGGCGGTCTGGCGGTTGAGTTGGATGCCGCGGGCGATGGTGGCGGCGAGGACGGACTCGCCGGGGCTGTGGCCGTGGCCGGCGTACTGCCAGGAGGCGAGGACGAGCACGGTGTCCGGCTCGGCGTCGGTGAGGCCGCGGGCTTCGCGTTCTTGGGCGGCGCGGTAGTCGGCGCGGGTCTGTCGGAGGGCGCTGAGGGTGGTGGAGTACTGGCGGGACTTGGTGGAGAAGTGGCCGCGGAAGCCGAGCATGTGGGACCAGGCGGCGAGGCGGCGGTCCGGGTAGAGCGGGTCGAGGTCGAGGCAGGCACCGATCAGGCGGGCGGTGTGGTCGGGGACGTCGAGGAGGACCAGGGCCTCACGGTTGCCGATGCGGCGGTCGAGGGTGCCGGTGTTCTCGGCTGCCTTGGTGGCGTACTTGGCGACGTACGAGGCGACCGCCTGTTCGGTGATGTCGGAGCCGTCCCCGAAGGCCTTGATGGGGCGTACGTCGAGCTGGGTCCCCCAGCGGAAGGTGCGGGCGGGCTGGTCTGCGGCGGCCGGGACGGTGATCGAGGTGTACGTGTGGGCGGCGGCGGCTCGGATGGCTTCCGTCAGCAGGTGGGTGCTGGCCCAGGAGGGCGGAGGGGAGTCCGGCCCGTCGTGTCCGTCGAGGCGGATCACGGCATGGAAGTGGATCGCCCCGCGCCTCTGGAACTCAGCGACCTTGCCGAAGGAGACCCGGCAGACGTCGGAGAGCTCGCGCCGCGTGAGGCCGGCCCGGATGGCGATCTCCCGCCGGAGCCGGTTGGCGAAGCGTGCCCACAGGCCGCTGGCGTGGTTGTTGAAGAGGACGGCGGCGGCGTAGTCGTAGTTGTTCGGGTCGAGGGCGGTGCCGAGTTCGGAGGCGTCCTCTTGGTGGTGCTTGCCGCAGCGGCAGGGGCGGCCGGCGGGGCGGTTGTGGACCGGACCGAAGGAGGGGGCGGTGACGATATTTCTGCCTGGCTCGTGGGCTCGGGGATGGGTATAAGGGACAGCACCTGCGGCCCCGGACCGGGCGGCTCGGGCGCGCCGGCGACGGCGTCCGCGTAGCCCGGCCCGGGGCCGCAGGTGAAGGCCACGGCCCCGGTGGCGGCGTGGTGGACGGCCTCGGCGAGGTTGGCCAGGAAGACGGCGGCGGACCCGGAGGTGTCGGCGGCCTGCTCGGCCAGCAGCTCGAGGCGCACCAGCTCGAAGGCCTCGGCGTCGCCGGCCAGGGCCAGTTCCTTGGGCCCGGTGAGGTCCCCGGGCACCCCGGTGTCGACGAGCCGGGCGGCCACCCCGGAGCCGCGCAGCAGCCTGCGGGCCGATTCGGCGGCACCCAGCTCGCGCCGCCGGGCGAGGTAGCGGGCGGGGGCGCAGTGCGGTTCCAGCCCGAGCAGCGGCGGACACCAGCGGCGCAGCGCGAAGCCGGTCTGGGTGTCGAAGAAGGTGGTGCCGGCCGCGGGCGGGCCGGCCGAGTGGATCAGCTGGGCCTCGAAGGTGGCGAGGCCCAGCTCCGTGCGGAGCACTCCCTGGCAGTACTGGTCCACCAGGGGCGGCGTTTCGATCATCCGGGCATCCCGTTGCGGACGTGAGGAAGGGGCTTCCACACGTCCTAACGGGTGAGCGGGGTATGAGGTGTTGCTCGCGCTGTTGACCGAGAGGGTGACGGCCGGGTGACGGCCCGGGTTGCGGACCGGGTTGCAGCCCGTGTGACCGACCGGCGGCGCCGCCGCGCCGGCCGCGCTCAGGCCGCCGGGTTCGCGGTTCCGCCGAGCTGCATGCCGGCCATGCGGGTCCACTCGTACGGCCCCGTCTTCACGCGCGCGGCGAACTCTCCGTCGAACTCGTCGTGGAGGGTCAGCCCGGCCTTCTCGGCCGCGAGCCGCGCGGTGTCGTACGTCGGGGCCACCAGGTCTCCCCAGCCGCCGTCCGTGCCCACGAGCACGATCCGGGTGCCGGCCTGGCCGATGTGCGCGAGCTGGCCTTCGGCGCCGCCGTGCTGCTTGGCGAACGCGCCGATCTGCTTGGCCAGCCGGGCGGCCCTGCGGTCCTGCTTCTTGTCCGCCGTGTTCACGGTCTCCTCGGTTTCTGCCATGGCAGGCATGCTACCGGCCGGTAACGAGCGGAGGAAGCGTCAGCGGAGGAAGGGATCCACGGCGACGGCGACGAAGAGGAGCGACACGTAGGTGATCGACCAGTGGAACAGCCGCATCTCCTTGAGCTTCGCGCCCGTCAGGCCCGACTTGGCCCGCGCGTTGAGCGCGTGCGCCTCCCACAGCCACCAGCCGCCGGCCACCAGGGCGACGGCCGTGTAGAACCAGCCGGTGTACCCCAGCGGGGTCAGCAGCAGCGAGACCGCCACCATCACCCAGCTGTAGATGACGATCTGCTTGGCCACGGCCTTGTTGCCCGCCACGACCGGCAGCATCGGCACGCCGACGCGCGCGTAGTCGTCCTTGACCTTCATCGACAGCGGCCAGTAGTGCGGCGGCGTCCAGAAGAAGATGACGAGGAAGAGGATGACCGCTGCCCAGGAGACCTCGTTCTTGACGGCCGACCAGCCGATGAGCACCGGCATGCAGCCCGCGATGCCGCCCCAGACGATGTTCTGGGAGGTGCGCCGCTTCAGCAGCATCGTGTAGACCACGACGTAGAAGAGGAGCGCGCCGAGCGCGAGCGCGGCCGACAGCCAGTTGATCAGCAGGCCGAAGAACAGTGTGGAGAGCACGCCCAGGGAGATGCCGAACACCAGGCACTCCCGCGGGCTGACCATGCCGGTCACCAGGGGGCGTTGCGAGGTCCGGTCCATGAGCGCGTCGATGTCGCGGTCGATGTACATGTTCAGCGCGTTGGCGCCGCCCGCGGACAGATAGCCGCCGAAGCAGGTCGCGAGGACCAGCCACAGCGACGGCACGCCCTGCTCGGCGAGGAACATCACCGGCACTGTGGTGATCAGCAGAAGTTCGATGATCCGCGGCTTGGTCAAAGCCACGAAAGCCATGACCCGGGCCCCGAACGGCCGGTGAACGGGAGGGGTCCCGAGCACCCCCGCTGGACGGGATTCGACGGCCGTCACGCACACCCCTGACAGAGAATCCAGCAAGCCCCGACTCGGACACCGCGGTAAAAGGGGGTCCGGTGAGACTTGCGCGTACCACGCCACTCTAGACGTAGCCCTTACCTCGCCCCGCGCGGGGGTCGCCTCGTGTTGGTCCGATCGGCGCTCAGACGTCACAACCCGACTGCGGGTACTCGAATAGCTGCACGCCGTGGCAGGGGTAGGCTCGGAATCGCGCCGGTGCACCGTTTGTCACCGGTACCAGACATGTGGAGAGGAGCCCTGACCCACGGTGAGCACCAAGCCGACGACCACAGAGCTCGACTGGACCGAACTGGACCAGCGTGCTGTCGACACCGCCCGGATCCTGGCCGCCGATGCGGTCCAGAAGGTCGGTAACGGCCACCCCGGTACGGCGATGAGCCTGGCCCCCGCCGCGTACACCCTCTTCCAGAAGGTGATGCGGCACGACCCGGCGGACCCGGAGTGGGTCGGTCGCGACCGTTTCGTGCTCTCCGCGGGGCACTCGTCCCTGACGCTCTACACCCAGCTCTACCTCGGCGGGTTCGGCCTCGAGCTGGACGACCTGAAGGCCTTCCGCACCTGGGGCTCGAAGACCCCCGGCCACCCGGAGTACGGCCACACCAAGGGCGTCGAGACCACCACCGGCCCGCTGGGCCAGGGCATCGCCAACGCGGTGGGCATGGCCATGGCCGCCCGCTACGAGCGCGGACTGTTCGACCCCGAGGCCCCCGAAGGCGCGTCGCCGTTCGACCACATGGTCTACGCGATCGCGGGCGACGGCTGCCTCCAGGAGGGCATCTCCCACGAGGCGTCCGCGCTGGCCGGCCACCAGAAGCTCGGCAACCTGGTGCTCCTGTGGGACGACAACCACATCTCCATCGAGGGCGACACGGAGACGGCCGTCTCCGAGGACACCCTGAAGCGCTACGAGGCGTACGGCTGGCACGTCCAGCGCGTGGCCGCGCAGGCCAACGGCGACCTCGACCCGAAGGCGCTGTTCGCCGCCTTCCAGGCCGCCAAGGCCGAGACCGGGCGCCCCTCCTTCATCGCCGCTCGCTCGATCATCGCCTGGCCGGCCCCGCACGCCCAGGGCACCGAGGCCTCGCACGGCTCGGCCCTCGGCAACGACGAGGTCGCCGCCACCAAGCGCGTGCTCGGCTTCGACCCGGAGCAGACCTTCGAGGTCTCCGACGAGGTCATCGCGCACACCCGCGCCCTCGGGGACCGCGGCCGCGAGGCCAAGGCCGCCTGGGAGAAGGAGTTCTCCGCCTGGCGCACCGCCAACCCGGAGCGCTCCGCCGAGTTCGACCGCATCAACGCGGGCGAGCTGCCCGCGGGCTGGGAGGACAAGCTCCCCGTCTTCGAGACCGGCAAGGGCGTCGCCACCCGCGCCGCCTCCGGCAAGGTCCTCGAGGCGCTCGGCGCGGTCATCCCGGAGCTGTGGGGCGGCTCGGCCGACCTGGCCGGCTCCAACAACACCACCATCGACAAGAACTCCTCGTTCCTGCCGGTGGGCAACCCGCTGCCGGAGGCCGACCCGTACGGCCGCACCATCCACTTCGGCATCCGCGAGCACGCCATGGCCGCGGCCATGAACGGCATCGCCCTGCACGGCCACACCCGCATCTACGGCGGCACCTTCCTGGTGTTCTCCGACTACATGCGCAACGCCGTGCGCCTCTCCGCGCTGATGCACGTGCCGGTCACCTACGTGTGGACGCACGACTCCATCGGCCTCGGCGAGGACGGCCCGACCCACCAGCCGGTCGAGCACGTCGCCTCGCTGCGCGCCATCCCCGGCCTGAACGTGGTCCGCCCGGCCGACGCGAACGAGACCGCCATCGCCTGGCGCGAGATCCTGCGCCGCCACACCAAGGTGTTCGGCAAGGGCGCCCCGCACGGCCTGGCGCTGACCCGCCAGGGCGTGCCGACCTACGAGCGCAACGAGGACGCCGCCAAGGGCGGGTACGTGCTCTTCGAGGCTGAGGGGGGCGACGCGCAGGTCGTCCTCATCGGCACCGGCTCCGAGGTCCAGCTCGCCGTCGCCGCGCGCGAGGCGCTGCAGGCCGAGGGCGTCCCGGCGCGCGTCGTCTCGATGCCGTCCGTGGAGTGGTTCGAGGAGCAGTCCCAGGAGTACAAGGACAGCGTCCTGCCGCCGTCGGTCAAGGCGCGCGTCGCGGTCGAGGCCGGCATCGGCCTGACCTGGCACCGCTACGTCGGCGACGCCGGCCGGATCGTCTCGCTGGAGCACTTCGGTGCCTCGGCCGACGGCGCCGTGCTCTACCGCGAGTTCGGCCTGACCGCCGAAGCCGTGACCGCCGCCGCACGCGCCACTCTCAATGAAACGCGCCTCGCCGCCGCCGCGCGCTGACGCCCGTACCCAGACCAGTAGGAGATGCAATTCCCATGACAGACGCACTGAAGCGCCTTTCCGACGAGGGCGTCGCGATCTGGCTGGACGACCTGTCCCGCAAGCGCATCACGTCCGGCAACCTGGCCGAGCTCATCGACCAGCAGCACGTGGTCGGTGTCACCACCAACCCGGCGATCTTCCAGAAGGCGATCAGCGGCGGCGAGGGGTACGAGCAGCAGCTCGCCGACCTGGCCGCCCGCAAGGTCACCGTCGAAGAGGCGATCCGCATGATCACGACGGCGGACGTCCGCGACGCCGCCGACATCCTGCGGCCGGTCTACGACTCGACCGACGGCCAGGACGGCCGCGTCTCGATCGAGGTCGACCCCCGTCTGGCCCACAACACCCCGGCGACCATCGCCGAGGCCAAGCAGCTGGCCTGGCTGGTGGACCGCCCGAACACGCTGATCAAGATCCCGGCGACCAAGGCCGGCCTGCCGGCGATCACCGAGGTCATCGGCAAGGGCATCAGCGTCAACGTGACGCTGATCTTCTCGCTGGAGCGCTACCGCGAGGTCATGGACGCGTACCTGGCGGGCCTGGAGAAGGCCAAGGCCGCGGGCCTGGACCTCTCCAAGATCCACTCGGTCGCCTCCTTCTTCGTGTCCCGCGTGGACTCCGAGATCGACAAGCGCCTGGACGCGCTGGGCACCGACGAGGCCAAGGCCCTCAAGGGCAAGGCGGCGCTCGCCAACGCCCGTCTGGCCTACGAGGCCTACGAAGAGGTCTTCTCCACCGAGCGCTGGGCCGCCCTGGACAAGGCGCACGCCAACAAGCAGCGCCCGCTCTGGGCCTCGACCGGCGTCAAGGACCCGGCGTACAAGGACACCCTGTACGTGGTGGACCTGGTCGCGCCCGGCACGGTCAACACCATGCCGGAGGGCACCATGGAGGCCACCGCCGACCACGGCGAGGTCACCGGCGACACCATCCGCGGCACCTACGACCAGTCGCGCGGCGAGCTCGAAGCGGTCGCGAAGCTGGGCATTTCGTACGACGATGTGGTGCAGCTGCTCGAAGAGGAGGGCGTCGAGAAGTTCGCGGTGTCCTGGAACGATCTGCTGAAGTCGACCGAGGCGGAGCTTCTGCGCCTCGCCCCCACGGAGGCCTGAACATTTTGTCTGTAAACGGAGCGAACCCGCTTCGTGACGCACAGGACCGGCGGCTCCCGCGCATCGCGGGGCCGTCCGGCCTGGTCATTTTCGGCGTTACGGGTGACCTGTCGCGCAAGAAGCTGATGCCTGCCGTCTACGACCTCGCCAACCGCGGCCTGCTTCCGCCGGGCTTCTCGCTGATCGGCTTCGCCCGACGCGAGTGGCAGGACGAGGACTTCGCGCAGGAGGTCCACGACGCGGTCAAGCAGCACGCGCGCACGCCCTTCCGTGAAGAGGTCTGGCAGCAGCTGGTGCAGGGCTGCCGCTTCGTCCAGGGCGACTTCGACGACGACCAGGCGTTCGAGACGCTGAAGTCGACGATCGAGGAGCTGGACAAGGCGCAGGGCACGGGCGGCAACTTCGCCTTCTACCTGTCCGTCCCGCCGAAGTTCTTCCCGAAGGTCGTCGCCCAGCTCAAGAAGCACGGGCTGGCGGACCAGAAGGAGGGCTCCTGGCGGCGCGCGGTCATCGAGAAGCCGTTCGGGCACGACCTGACCAGTGCGCAGGAGCTCAACCAGCTCGTGCACGACGTCTTCCCGCCCAACGAGGTCTTCCGGATCGACCACTACCTGGGCAAGGAGACGGTCCAGAACATCCTGGCGCTCCGCTTCGCCAACACGATGTTCGAGCCGATCTGGAACCGGTCGTACGTCGACCACGTGCAGATCACCATGGCCGAGGACATCGGCATCGGCGGCCGGGCCGGCTACTACGACGGCATCGGCGCGGCCCGCGACGTCATCCAGAACCACCTGCTCCAGCTGCTGGCGCTGACCGCGATGGAGGAGCCCGGCTCTTTCCACCCCAAGGCGCTGGTGGCCGAGAAGCTCAAGGTGCTGACCGCCGTGGAGCTGCCCGAGGACCTGGGCAAGCACACCGTGCGCGGCCAGTACTCGGCGGCCTGGCAGGGCGGCGAGAAGGTCGTCGGGTACCTCGAAGAGGACGGCATCGACCCCAAGTCGAAGACCGACACCTACGCGGCCATCCGCCTGGAGATCAACAACCGCCGTTGGGCGGGCGTCCCGTTCTACCTGCGGACCGGCAAGCGCCTGGGTCGCCGGGTGACCGAGATCGCCGTCGTCTTCAAGCGGGCCCCGTACCTCCCGTTCGAGTCGGGCGCGACCGAGGAGCTGGGGCAGAACGCCCTGGTCATCCGGGTCCAGCCGGACGAGGGCGTGACGGTGCGCTTCGGCTCCAAGGTTCCGGGCACCTCCATGGAGGTCCGGGACGTGACGATGGACTTCGCCTACGGCGAGTCCTTCACGGAGTCGAGCCCCGAGGCGTACGAGCGGCTGATCCTCGACGTCCTGCTGGGTGACGCGAACCTCTTCCCGCGCCACCAGGAGGTCGAGCTGTCCTGGAACATCCTCGACCCGATCGAGAGGTACTGGGACACGCACGGCAAGCCCGCGCAGTACCCGTCGGGCACCTGGGGACCGGTCGAGGCGGACGAGATGCTCGCACGAGACGGACGGAGCTGGCGCCGGCCATGAAGATCGACCTCACGGAGACCAACTCCAGCAAGATCAATGCCGCGATGGTGCAGGCACGCCGGGACCTCGGCACGCCGGCCATCGGCATGGTCCTCACGCTGGTGATCGTGACCGACGAGGAGAACGCGTACGACGCGCTCAAGTCGGCGGGCGACGCTTCCCACGAGCACCCCTCGCGGATCATCGTCGTCATCAAGCGGGCCAGCCGCTCGCCGCGCAGCCGCCGCGACGCCCGTCTCGACGCGGAGATCCGCGTCGGGGCGGACTCCGGCAGCGGCGAGACGGTGGTGCTCCGCCTGCACGGCGAGCTGGTCGACCACGCCCAGTCGGTGGTCCTCCCCCTGCTCCTCCCGGACGCGCCCGTCGTCGTCTGGTGGCCGGAGGGCGCTCCGCAGGACCTGGCGGGCGACCCGCTCGGGGCGCTCGGTCAGCGCCGGATCACGGACACCTACTCCGCTGAGGACCCGATCGAGGCCCTCGGCAGCCGGGCGGCGGCGTACGCGCCCGGTGACACGGACCTGTCCTGGACCCGGATCACCCCGTGGCGCTCCATGCTGGCGGCCGCGCTGGACCAGCAGACGCACTCCGTGTCCTCGGCGACCGTGGACGGCGAGGACGACAACCCGAGCTGCGAACTGCTGGCCATGTGGCTCGCGGACCGGCTCCAGGTCCCCGTCAAGCGCACCTCCTCGGCGGGTCCCGGCCTCACGGCGGTCCGCCTGGAGACCCAGGGCGGCGAGATCGTCCTGGACCGGGCGGACGGCGCGCTGGCCACGCTGTGCATGCCGGGACAGCCCGACCGCGCGGTGGCGCTCAAGCGCCGCGACACGGCCGAGCTGCTGGCGGAGGAGCTGCGCCGGCTGGACCCGGACAACACGTACGAGGCCTCGCTGAAGTTCGGCGTGGCCCGGCTGACGCCTCCGGCGGAGCAGGCGGCCGCCCCGGCCAAGGCCGCGCCCGCGAAGTCGGCTCCGGCCCCGGCTCCGGCCAAGACGGAGTCCGAGGCCCCGGCCGCGAAGCCGGCCCCGGCCAAGCCGACGAAGAAGGCCGCGGCCAAGTAGCACGGACAACGCCGCTGCGCGGAGCCCTCCCCGCCCCGGGAAGGCTCCGCGCAGCGGTCTTCGCACCCGCACCCGCGCACTACCGACAAGGCGGCAGCACATGGGTATGACGACTCCCCAGGTCGTCGTCCACCGGGACAAGGAGCTGATGGCCCAGGCCGCGGCGGCCCGGCTGATCACGAAGATCGTGGACGCGCAGGCGGCCCGCGGCAGCGCGTCGGTGGTCCTCACCGGCGGCCGCAACGGCAACGGCCTGCTCGCCGCACTGGCCGCGGCCCCGGCCCGGGACGCCGTCGACTGGTCCCGGATCGACCTCTGGTGGGGCGACGAGCGGTACGTGCCCGCCGACGACCCCGAGCGCAACCACGTACAGGCCCGCGAGGCCCTGCTGGACGCCGTCGCGGTGGACCCCGCGCGGGTACACGCCATGCCCGCCTCCGACGGCCCGTACGGGGCCGACGTGGACGCGGCGGCCGCCTCGTACGCGGCGGAGCTGCGGAAGGCCTCCGGCCCCGAGGACCACGGCCCGGTCCCCCGCTTCGACGTCCTGATGCTGGGCGTCGGCCCCGACACGCACGTGGCCTCGCTGTTCCCGGAGCACCCGGCCTCCCGCGAGAGCGAGCGCACGGTGGTCGGCGTGCACGGCGCGCCGAAGCCGCCGCCGACCCGCATCTCGCTCACCCTCCCGGCGATCCGGGCGGCCCGCGAGGTCTGGCTGCTGGCGGCCGGCGAGGACAAGGCCGGCGCGGTGGCGATCGCGCTGGGCGGCGCGGGCGGGGTCCAGGCCCCGGCAGCGGCGGCGTACGGCCGCTCCCGCACCCTGTGGCTGCTCGACCGGGCGGCGGCCGCGAAGCTCCCGCCGGCCATGTACCCGCCGGCCTCCTCCTGATCCCCGTACGACGCGACAGGGCCCGCCCTCCCCACGGAGGGCGGGCCCTGCGGCGTCATGGGGTCAGCGGCCCCGCAGCGAGCGGTACGTCGCCACCAGCGCGCGCGTGGACGCGTCCAGGCCGGGCACCTCTTCGCCCGCGGCGAGCGCGGGCTCGATGCGCTTGGCCAGGACCTTGCCGAGCTCCACGCCCCACTGGTCGAAGGAGTCGATGTTCCACACCGCGCCCTGGACGAACACCTTGTGCTCGTACAGCGCGATCAGCTGGCCCAGCACCGACGGCGTGAGCTCCTGCGCCAGGATCGTCGTCGTCGGGTGGTTCCCCGCGAAGGTCTTGTGCGGGACGAGCGGCTCGGCGACGCCCTCCGCGCGGACCTCGTCGGCCGTCTTGCCGAAGGCCAGCGCCTGCGTCTGCGCGAAGAAGTTCGCCATCAGCAGGTCGTGCTGGGCCGCCAGCGCCGGCGGCAGTTCGCCCACCGGCCGCGCGAAGCCGATGAAGTCCGCGGGGATGACCCGCGTGCCCTGGTGGATCAACTGGTAGTACGCGTGCTGGCCGTTGGTGCCGGGCGTGCCCCACACCACCGGGCCGGTCTGCCATTCCACCGGGTTGCCGTCGCGGTCGACGGACTTGCCGTTGGACTCCATGTCCAACTGCTGGAGGTACGCGGTGAACCGGGACAGGTAGTGGCTGTAGGGGAGCACCGCGTGCGACTGCGCGTCGAAGAACGCCCCGTACCAGATCCCCAACAGGCCCAGCAGCAGCGGCGCGTTCTCCTCGGGGGGCGCCGTGCGGAAGTGCTCGTCCATGGTGTGGAAGCCGTCCAGCAGCTCCCGGAAGGCGGCCGGGCCGATCGCGACCATCAGCGAGAGGCCGATGGCGGAGTCGAAGGAGTACCGTCCGCCGACCCAGTCCCAGAACTCGAACATGTTGGCCGGATCGATGCCGAACTCGGTGACCTTCTCGGCGTTGGTCGACAGCGCCACGAAGTGCCGCGCCACGGCCGCCTGGTCGCCGCCGACGCCCGCGAGCAGCCACTGGCGCGCCGAGGTGGCGTTGGTGATGGTCTCGATGGTGGTGAAGGTCTTCGACGCGATGATGAAGAGCGTCTGCTCCGGGTCCAGGTCGCGCACGGCCTCGTGCAGGTCGGCCCCGTCCACGTTGGACACGAAGCGCAGGGTCAGGCCGCGGTCGGTGAAGGCGCGCAGCGCCTCGTACGCCATCGCCGGACCGAGGTCGGAGCCGCCGATGCCGATGTTGACGACGTTCTCGATGCGCTTGCCGGTGAACCCGGTCCACTCCCCCGACCGGACCCGGTCGGCGAAGGCGGCCATCTTGTCGAGGACCGCGTGGACGGCGGGCACGACGTCCTCGCCGTCCACCTCGACGACCGCGTCCTTGGGGGCGCGCAGCGCGGTGTGCAGGACCGCCCGGTCCTCGGTCGTGTTGATCTTCTCGCCGCGGAACATGGCCTCGCGCAGTTCGGCCACGCCGGTCGCCGCGGCCAGTTCGCGCAGCAGCGTCAGCGTCTCGTCGGTCACGAGGTGCTTCGCGTAGTCGATGTGCAGGTCTGCGACCCGCAGGGTGTAGCCGGTGCCCCGGCCCGGATTCTCCTCGAACAGCTCCCGCAGATGCGTCTGTCCCAGCTCTTCCCGGTGCTTTCCGAGTGCGAGCCACTCGGGGGTCCGGTTGAGCTTCGTGCGGCTGTCTGCGTTCATCTCGGACATCAACCCACTTCTTCCGTCCTGTCGTGCCCCGCCGTTCTCCAACCTAAGGGATGGGAAGCGGCGCAACCGACACAAAGCGGCCCGGCCCGCAGGAGAAGAAGCCTCCTGCGGGCCGGGCCCGAAGTCATGCCGGTCGTTGTCCGGGGCGCGTCAGATCTCGCCGCGCAGTTTGGCGAGCGCCTCGGCGAGGATCGCCTCGCCGTCGGCGTCGGTGCGCCGCTCCCGCACGTACGCCAGGTGCGTCTTGTACGGTTCCGTGCGCGGCGGCGCAGGCGGATTGTCCCGGTCCTGGCCGGCCGGGAACCCGCAGCGCGGGCAGTCCCAGGTGTCCGGCACGGTCGCGTCGCTGGCGAAGCTCGGCTGCGTCTCGTGCCCGTTCGAGCACCAGAAGGAGATGCGCAGGCGGGGCGCGGACTCACCGCGCTCGGCCTCACCCATCGGCCCCGCTCCGACCCGACTGCCACGAATCGCGTTGCCACTTGCCACGGTCGTAACTCCCTGCGTGATGGTGCCGCGAAACGTGAGTTGATTCCGTCGCGGGCGCCCAAGTCTACGTAAGGCCCAACGCGCGTCCAGTGAACGGAGTTACCCATTCCAGACGTGGACGCCGGACCTCATGATAGGCCGGGGAGAGCCGACCGGACTGCCGGAATGGCCAGAACGCTTCAGCTGACGCTGGACTTCATGAGCAGGCCGAGCGCGACGATGCACGCGAACCACAGCAGACCGATGACCACGGTGATGCGGTCCAGGTTGCGCTCCGCGACCGAGGAGCCGCCGACCGACGACTGCATACCGCCGCCGAACATGTCGGAAAGACCGCCGCCCTTGCCCTTGTGCATCAGCACGAGCAGCATCAGCAGGGCGCTGAAGACGACCAGGGCGATCGAGAACCCCATAATCACGGCTGATTCCTACTTTCTGGCTTTCTGGGGGCTTTCCCGCATTGCGAAACGAGCGCGGGGGCCAGCGGCTCGTGGTGCAGCCTGCTGGCCCCCGCAAGGGTACGACGGATCCGCCCTACCGCATACTCACGGCGTTGCTCACTGGTCGCGGAAGCGGACGATCTTCACGAACTCGTCCGCGTCCAGCGCCGCGCCGCCGATCAGGGCGCCGTCGACATCGGGCTGGGCCATGATCGCGGCGATGTTGCCGGACTTGACCGAGCCGCCGTACTGGATGCGGACCTTGTCGGCCAGCTCCTGCGAGTACAGCTCCGCGAGGCGCGCACGGATGGCGCCGCACACCTCCTGCGCGTCGTCGGGGGTGGCGACCTCGCCGGTCCCGATCGCCCAGACGGGCTCGTACGCGATCACGATGGACTCGACCTGCTCGGCCGGGACGTCCTTGAGGCCGCCGTCGAGCTGCTTCAGCGTGTACTGGACCTGCTGGCCGGCCTTGCGGACGTCCAGGCCCTCGCCGACGCACAGGATCGGCGTGATCCCGTGCTTGTAGGCGGCCTTGACCTTGGCGTTGCAGATCTCGTCGCTCTCGCCGTGGTACTGGCGGCGCTCGCTGTGGCCGACGGCCACGTAGGCGCAACTCAGCTTCGACAGCATCAGGCCGGAGATCTCACCGGTGTAGGCACCGGACTCGTGCGCCGAGATGTCCTGGGCGCCGTACTTGATCTTCAGCTTGTCGCCGTCGACCAGGGTCTGGACGGAGCGCAGGTCGGTGAAGGGCGGCAGGACCGCGACCTCGACGGCGTCGAAGTCCTTGTCCGCCAGCGCGAAGGCGAGCTTCTGGGTGTGGGCGATGGCCTCGAGGTGGTTGAGGTTCATCTTCCAGTTGCCCGCCATCAGCGGGGTACGCGTGGTCATTCGGTTCAGACCTCCAGTGCGGCGAGGCCGGGGAGCGTCTTGCCCTCGAGGTACTCGAGGGAGGCGCCGCCACCGGTCGAAATGTGGCCGAAAGCGTTCTCGTCGAAGCCCAGCGTGCGCACGGCGGCGGCCGAGTCGCCACCGCCGACGACGGTGAAGGCGCTGCTGTCGACGAGGGCCTGCGCGATGGCGCGGGTGCCGCCGGCGTAATCGGGGTGCTCGAAGACGCCCACGGGACCGTTCCAGAAGACGGTCTCGGCGTCGGCGATCTTCGAGGCGTACAGCTCGCGGGTCCTGGGGCCGATGTCCAGGCCCTCCTGGTCCGCGGGGATCTTGTCCGCGTCCACCGTGATGAACTCGGCCGGGGCCTTGGTCTTCAGGTCCGGGAAGTCCTTGGAGGTGAGGATGTCGACCGGCAGGACCAGCTCGACGCCGTTGGCCTCGGCGCGCGTCATGTACTCCTTGACGACGTCCACCTGGTCCTTCTGGAGCAGGGAGATGCCGACCTCGTAGCCCTTGGCGTGGAGGAAGGTGTACGCCATGCCGCCGCCGATGAGGAGGCGGTCGGCCTTGCCGAGCAGCTCGTCGATGACGGCGAGCTTGTCGGAGACCTTGGCGCCGCCGAGGATGACGACGTAGGGGCGCTTGACCTCGGCGGTCAGCTTCTTCAGGACGCCGACCTCGGTGGCGATGAGGTAGCCGGCCGCGTGCGGGAGGCGCGCGGGGAGGTCGAAGACCGAGGCGTGCTTGCGGTGGACAGCGCCGAAGCCGTCGCCGACGTAGACGTCGGCCAGCTCGGCGAGCTGGTCCGCGAAGGCGCCGCGCTCGGCGTCGTCCTTCGCGGTCTCACCGGCGTTGAAGCGCAGGTTCTCGATGACGGCGACCTGGCCGTCGGCGAGGGAGGCGACGGTCTCCTTGGCGGAGGCGCCGACCGTGTCGGTGGCGAACGCGACGTCCGTGCCCAGCAGCTCGCCGAGGCGGGCCGCGGCGGGGGCGAGGGAGAAGGCCGGGTCCGGGGCGCCCTTGGGGCGGCCCAGGTGGGAGGCCACGATCACGCGGGCGCCGGCCTCGGCGAGCTTCGCGATGGTCGGCTGCACGGCGCGGATGCGGCCGTCATCGGTGATCTCGCCGTTCGAAAGCGGCACGTTGAGGTCGGCGCGGACGAAGACCCGCTTACCGGACACGCCCTCGGCGAGAAGTTCGTCGATCGTCTTCATTGCTGTTTCTACTCCTTTTCCCCGGCCGGATCCTGTATCCGTGCGGGGTGAGAGGTACAAGGCAAGCAACAGGGCCCGTACAGCGCTTCGTCGCGCTGCCCGAGCCCCGGTGCTCACATTGTCGTGCCTGCTGCCTTGGTGCTTAGAGCTGACCGCCGACGAACACGGTCAGGTCGACGAGGCGGTTGGAGTAGCCCCACTCGTTGTCGTACCAGCCGATGACCTTGACGCTCTTGCCCTGGACCATGGTCAGGGAGGAGTCGAAGGTGCAGGAGAACGGCCAGTTCACGATGTCGGAGGAGACGATCGCGTCCTCGGTGTAGTCCAGGATGCCCTTGAGCTGGCCCTCGGAGGCCTTCTGGAACGCGGCGTTGACCTCGTCCTTGGTGACCTCGCGCTCGAGCTCGATGACCAGGTCGGTCACGGAACCGGTGGGAACCGGGACGCGCATCGCGATGCCGTCGAGCTTGCCGGCCAGCTCCGGGATGACCAGCGCGGTGGCCTTGGCGGCACCCGTGGTGGTCGGGATGATGTTCTCGGCGGCGGCGCGGGCGCGGCGCAGGTCCGAGTGCGGGAAGTCCAGGATGCGCTGGTCGTTCGTGTACGCGTGGACCGTCGTCATCATGCCCTTGACGATGCCGAAGTTCTCCAGGAGGACCTTGGCCATCGGCGCCACGCAGTTGGTGGTGCAGGAGGCGTTGGAGATGACGTGGTGGTTGGCCGCGTCGTACTTCTCCTGGTTGACGCCCATCACGATCGTGATGTCCTCGTCCTTGGCCGGAGCCGAGATGAGGACCTTCTTCGCGCCGGCCGCGATGTGCTTGGCGGCGTCGGCCTTCTTGGTGAAGATGCCGGTCGACTCGATGACGATGTCGGCGCGGAGCTCACCCCAGGGGAGGTTCGCGGGGTCGCGCTCGGCGAAGGTCTTGAAGGTGTTGCCGCCGACGGTGATGGTGTCGTCGGTGTGGCTGACCTCGGCCTTGAGGCGGCCCAGGATCGTGTCGTACTTGAGCAGGTGCACCAGGGTGGCGTTGTCAGTCAGGTCGTTGACACCGACGATCTCGATGTCCGCTCCCTGCTCCAGGAGCGCACGGAAGTAGTTGCGGCCAATTCGGCCAAAACCGTTGATGCCTACGCGGATCGTCACGAACCGATCTCCTCGTTGGTGCGCCGGCCTGTCCGCCGGCGAGCTGTATGGGATGTCCCCGACCGCTTACGACCCTACCTCTCCGTGAGCTTCGGAGTGACATCGACCATCGTCTGACACGCCCCGAGGGCCCGCACTCCGGGACGGGTACGGGACCTCGGGGACTTTGTGCCCGGTCACTCAGGGTGAGCGCGGAGGGTGCCTCTGATCAGCGGTTCAGCGAGCGCAGAGCCTTACCGACGAGTAGCGCGCGGTCCGCCGCCGCCGGCACGTGTTCCAGGCCGAAGCCGAGGAGCACGGTGTCACGCGTAGTCACCGACGCGTAGGACTTGAACAGCTCCCCCGTCCGGGACCAGTCGCCCGGAACATCGGGACTTCCGGCGGGTGCGCCCTGGGCGGTCCAGACGCCGAGCGAGGTCTCGAAGCCCTCGGCCGCCTGGTCGGTCCCGCCGGTGGACAGCCGCGCCTCGTCCGCGAACACGCCGCGGCCGCCCGAGCCCGGGTCGGTGATGTAGGAGAGGGAGACCTCGACGCTCTTGCCGGCGTAGGCGCTCAGGTCGAAGGAGACCTGCTTCCAGCCGTTGGAGGAGCCGGTGAAGGAGTTCCAGGTGCCGCTGGTGCCCTGCGGGGCGCAGCCCCCGGAGTCGAGCGTGAGGTAGCGGCGCAGGAACGGGTGGTCGTTGATGAAGAAGCCGGCCCCGCACTCCTCCGGGACGGTGGTGCCGCTCAGACCGCCCGCGTCGGGCAGCGTGGTCCAGTCGTCGCCGCCCGCGGTACGGGATTCCAGCACCGCGTGGTCGTAGCCCTCCTCGGTGTTCCAGTTGAGCGCCAGCTTGAGCTGCGGCTTGTCGGCCGCGCTGACGCCGGTGAGGTCGATGGTGCGGGTCAGGCGCTTCCAGTCGTCGTCATCGTGGGTGGCCGAGGCCATCCAGCTGCCGACGAGGGGGGCGTAGGGGTTCAGGACTCCGGTGTACTGGCCCGCCTGCGCGCTCTTGAACTGCGGGAACTGCGCCGCGGGCAGGGTGTCGGAGGTGACCTGGTAGGAGCCGGGGCGGTCCAGCGGGTTGTCCGCGGCCCCGCCGAGGGATCCCTTGGCACCGCCCAGGGCGCCCGCTCCGGCGAAGCCGGTGGGGCCGGCGACGTTCGCGCGGCCGTAGGCGCCGAGGAAGTACTGGCTGAAGTCGTTGGTCACGGCGCGGCCGACCTGGGCGTTGCCGCCGGCCAGCTCACCGGCCTCGATCAGCTTGCCGCCCTCGTTCAGGTAGTCGCGCACCGCCAGCTGGGTGTCACCGCCCGGGGACTTGGCCCCCGTGTAGTGGACGACCGTGCGGAAGTGGGAGAGGGCGCCGAGGTGGTGCGGGGCGCCCTGCACGGCCACGTCCCAGACAGCCGCGCTCTTCCCGTTGGCGCGCAGGGCGTCGACGTACTCCTGCGCGTGCTTGGCCGGGGCGCCCTCCTCGGCGACCACCAGCACCTCGGCGCGCGGCCGCTCGGCCACCGTGTACGTGAAGTGCTCGCTGGAGACCTGCTTGCCCGAGCGGTCGCGGCCGGTGAACCAGACCTCGACCTTGTCGCCGGGCTTGGTGCCCTCGACCTCGGCCCGGTACTCGTCGAACCAGTTGTTGTCCTCGCCGCCGTAGACCTCGCCGCCCTTCCAGGCCTTGAGGTCCTCGTCGTGGGTGCGTCCCCCGTTGACCCGGTAGTTCAGCTCCTTGTCCTTCAGCGCCTTGCGGGCCGTGACGGCGACCTTCTGGTCCTCGCCGCGGGCCGCGTAGGAGGTGGTGAAGGGGTCCGGCGTGAAGTCCGCGGCGGTCAGGCCCAAGGAGGACTTCGGCTGGTCCGGGCGCTCGGCGCTCTCGGCCACCGAGAGCGCGAAGGGGACGTTCTTGGCGAACTCCGCCTGGATGAGCTTCTCGTCGTCCGGGAAGTTGAAGCCCGAGGCGCAGTCCTCGGGCTTCCACGCGTCGTTCGGGTCGATCGCGGAGGCCGTCTGGCAGGTGGTCATCTCCGGCGTGAACATCATGATGCCGTTGGCGTTGGCGGCCTGGCTGTCCGCTTCGCCGTTGGTGGTGTAGAGCTCCGAGGAGACCTGCGGGTAGTAGCCCGGGATCGCCGGGTTCTCCGGGGTGCCGGCGAGCGCCTTGTAGGCGACGTCGTCGGGGGTCGGGGTGGCCACCTGCCAGCCCACGCCGTACAGGATCAGCTCGGCGGCCGAGTGGTAGTTGACGGCGTAGTCGAAGCCGATGCGCTTCTGGAACGTGTCGAGGGCGACGGTCTCGGGCTCGGAGGCGGCCTTGGCGCCCCGGTAGGTCTCGCTCGACTGGTTGGGCGAGGAGCCCTCGTTGTCGTAGCCCCACTTGTAGGCGAAGTTGCGGTTGAGGTCGACGCCGTCGCCCGCGGTGATCTTCCCGTCGGCGTTGTTGTCGCGCAGGTTCTTGCGCCACAGCCGCTGGCCGTCGGCGGCGAAGGTGTAGTCGTAGCCGTCCGGGTTGGCGGAGAGCAGGAACCACAGCTCGGTGGAGTCCACCAGCTTGGTGATCCGCGGGTCCTTGCCGTAGTTGTCCAGCGTGTGGTGCATCAGCCGCCGGGTCATCTCGGGGGTGATCCACTCGCGGGCGTGCTGGTTCGACATGAAGAGCGTGGAGGGCTTGCTGCCGTCCCTGGACTTCTTGGCATCCTTGGCGACCTTGAGGGCGAGGATGTCCTTGCCCTGGACGGTCTTGCCGATGGAGACGACCTTGGTCAGGCCGGGGTTCTCCTGCGCCGTGCGCAGGATCTCCTCCTGGAGGCCGCCCTTGCCGCTGTAGGGGCGGAAGACCCCGTCGCCGGCCGCCAGGGAGCGCGCCGCGGCCTTGGCCGGGACCTTGCGCTCGGCGAGTTTGACGCCCTGGGCGGCCAGCTCCTTGGCCTGCCCGCCGGTGAGGAAGAGCTCGACGTGTGCGGTCCCGGTGTCCGGGGCGCGCTCGGAGAGCTCGTGCGCGTCCTGGCCGGCGGCCAGCACGATCGGGACCTGTTCCTTGGTGATGTCGGCGTCGTAGACCCGCACCTCGTCGGCGGCGGTCTTCCCGGCCGCTTCGGCCTGAGCGTGGGCCGCCGCGGGTAGTGCGGCCAGTGTGGTGCCGAAGACGAGTGCGCTTGCGGCGAGGATCGATCTCGCGCGGTGCCTCATGTGCCCCCCTGGGCGTCGTCTGCCACGAAAGCTTCGGACGACAGGCTCACGACCAGCCCATGCTCATGTCAATGGGGCCTACGGAAAGAGGCCCGCACGAGTGATCGCGCGGACCCCTTCCGGAGTCATCGATTCCGCCAGTCGGCCGCCATCCGGCCCGGGGCGGTCTTAGCCGGCCATGTTGTCGGCCAGCTCCTCGCTGTCGCTGAGGTCCAGGTTCGACTCGGTGCCGGGGATCCCCAGGTCCTGCGCCCGCTTGTCCGCCATCGCCAGCAGGCGGCGGATCCGGCCCGCGACCGCGTCCTTGGTCAGCGGCGGGTCGGCGAGCGCGCCCAGCTCCTCCAGGGAGGCCTGCTTGTGCTCCATGCGCAGCCGGCCGGCCGCCGCCAGGTGCTCGGGGACCTCCTCGGCGAGGATCTCCAGGGCGCGCTGCACCCGGGCCCCGGCGGCCACCGCGGCCCGTGCCGAGCGGCGCAGGTTGGCGTCGTCGAAGTTCGCGAGGCGGTTGGCGGTGGCGCGCACCTCGCGCCGCATCCGCCGCTCCTCCCAGGCCAGCACCGAGTCGTGGGCGCCGAGCCGGGTCAGCAGGGCGCCGATGGCGTCCCCGTCCCGTACGACGACCCGGTCCACGCCGCGTACCTCGCGGGCCTTGGCGGCGATCGAGAGCCGGCGGGCGGCGCCGACGAGGGCCAGCGCGGCCTCCGGACCGGGGCAGGTGACCTCCAGCGAGGAGGACCGCCCCGGCTCGGTGAGCGAGCCGTGGGCCAGGAAGGCCCCGCGCCAGGCCGCCTCGGCGTCGCAGGTGGCCCCGGAGACCACCTGCGGGGGAAGACCCCGGATCGGGCGGCCGCGGCCGTCCACCAGGCCGGTCTGGCGGGCCAGCTGGTCACCGCCGGCGACCACGCGGACCACGTACCGGTTGCCCCGGCGCAGGCCGCCGGGGGCCATGATCACCAGGTCCGAGGAGTGGCCGAAGATCTCCAGGATGTCCTTGCGCAGGCGGCGGGCCGCGATTCCCGCGTCCAGTTCCGCCTCGATGACGATCCGGCCGCTCACCAGGTGCAACCCGCCCGCGAACCGAAGGATCGCCGAGACCTCCGCCTTCCTGCAGCAGGTGCGGGTGACGGGCAGGCGGGCGATCTCATCCTTCACCGCGGGCGTCATCGCCATGGGCCGATCCTTCCATGCATCCGAAAAATACGGTCGTACGCGGCGGCGAGCAGCTCCGGATCATGCTTCGGAGAGCCGTCTTTCCTGGCAACCGGCGCCAGCTCGACCGCGGCGCCGAACCGTTTTGCGGCATCGGCGAGGGACTCGCGGTCGGGCACGGCGGCCTGATCGGCCAGCACCACGTCCAGGGCGAGTTTAGGGGCGTGTCGGGCCAAAACCTCCAAATGACGCTGCGGAGAGAAGCCCTCTGTTTCGCCGGGTTGCGGAGCGAGGTTCAGCGAGAGGACCTTCCGGGCCTTCGTCTCGACCAGCGCGTCGAGCAGTTCCGGCACCAGCAGGTGCGGGATCACGGAGGAGAACCAGGAGCCCGGACCGAGCACCACCCAGTCCGCGTCGAGCACCGCCGCGACCGCTTCGGGCACCGCCGGCGGGTCGGCCGGCACCACCTGTACGGAGAGCACCTCGCCGGGGGTCAGCGCCACCGTGGCCTGTCCCCGCACGGTGTCCACGTCGTCGGGTCTGGCCGGATCGTGGCCCTTGACCAGGGCCTGGAGCTCGAGCGGGACCGCCGACATCGGCAGCACCCGGCCGTGGGCGCCCAGCAGCTTGCCGACCAGGTCCAGGGCCTGGACCGGATCGCCGAGCTGCTCCCACAGGGCGACGATCAGCAGATTGCCCACGGCGTGCTCGTGCAGGGCGCCCTGGGACTGGAAGCGGTGCTGGATGACCCGCGCCCAGGTCTGGCCCCAGTCGTCGTCCCCGCACAGCGCGGCCAGCGCCTTGCGCAGGTCGCCGGGCGGCAGCACGCCCAGCTCCTCGCGCAGGCGTCCGCTGGAGCCGCCGTCGTCGGCGACGGTGACGACGGCGGTGAGGTCGCCGGTGATCCGGCGCAGGGCGGTCAGCGAGGCCGACAGGCCCCTGCCGCCGCCGAGCGCCACGACCTTGGGCGCGACGACCTTGGGGGCCTCGCCGCGGCGCAGGCCCGTGCGGCCGCCGACTTCGTCCTTGCCGGAGGTGAGCCGGCGCAGTCGACGGAGCCGCAGCGTGCGTCCGGTCACTCGCGCCCCATGTCCCTGTGGACGACGACGGTCTCGACTCCCTCGGAGGCGAGGCGGGCGGCGAGCTTCTCGGACATCGCGACGCTGCGGTGCTTGCCGCCGGTGCAGCCGACCGCGATGGTCACGTACCGCTTGCCCTCGCGGCGGTAGCCGGCGGCGATGAGCTGGAGCAGCTCGGTGTAGCGGTCGAGGAACTCCTTGGCCCCGGGCTGGCTGAAGACGTAGGCCGAGACCTCCTCGTTGAGCCCGGTGAAGGGGCGCAGCTCCGGGACCCAGTGCGGGTTGGGGATGAAGCGGCAGTCGACGACGAGGTCCGCGTCGACGGGAAGGCCGTACTTGTAGCCGAAGGACATGACGGTGGCCCGCAGCTCGGGCTCCTCGTCGCCCGCGAACTGGGCGTCCATCTTGGCGCGCAGTTCGTGCACGTTCAGGCTGGAGGTGTCGATGACCAGGTCGGCGTCGCCGCGCAGCTCGCGCAGCAGGTCGCGCTCGGCGGCGATGCCGTCGACGATGCGGCCGTCGCCCTGCAGCGGGTGCGGACGGCGGACCGACTCGAAGCGGCGTACGAGGGCGTCGTCCGAGGACTCCAGGAAGACGATCCGCCGGGTGACCCCGCGGCTCTCGAGGTCGGCGAGGGACTCGCGCAGGGCGTCGAAGAACTGGCGGCCGCGGACGTCGACGACGACGGCGATGCGCGCCACGTTGCCCTGCGAGCGGGCGCCCAGTTCCACCATGGTGGTGATGAGCGCCGGCGGGAGGTTGTCGACGACGAACCAGCCGAGGTCCTCCAGGCACTTGGCCGCCGTACTGCGGCCGGCCCCGGACATTCCGGAGATGATCACCAGCTCGGGGATGGCCGCCTCGGCGGTATCTCCGGGCTCCACTGTCGTGCCCGTACTCACCTGTGCTCCGTCTCGGTCGTACTCGGATGCGGAATCGTGCTCGGATGCGGAATCGTGCTCGGTCATTGCTCGGTCCCCCGTTCGGATGCCGTTCCCGCTGGTGCGGGGATCTCATCCTCAATGATCTCCCCGGTCGCCGTGTTGACGGCGGGACCGGCGGGAACCGCCTGGGCGAGGGCCACGGCCACGGTCTCGGCCGTCTTGCGGCCTATGCCCGGGACCTCGCAGATCTGGTCGATTGTCGCCTGCCGGAGCTTCTTCATCGAACCGAAGTGCTTGAGCAGGGCCAGCTTGCGGCTCTCGCCGAGCCCGGCCACCTCGTCGAGCGGGCCGGACTTCAGGCGCTTGCCGCGCTTGTTGCGCTGGTACTGGATGGCGAAGCGGTGGGCCTCGTCGCGCACCCGCTGGAGCAGGTACAGGCCCTCGCTGGTGCGGGGCAGCACCACCGGGTCGTCCTCCCCCGGCAGCCAGACCTCCTCGAGGCGCTTGGCCAGGCCGCACACGGCGACGTCGTCGATGCCGAGCTCGTCCAGCGCCCGCTTGGCGGCGGCCACCTGCGGCTGCCCGCCGTCGACCACGACGAGCTGCGGCGGGTAGGCGAAGCGCTTGGGCCGCCCGTCGTCCTCGGCCGGGGCCGGCTGCCCGCCCTCGGCGTCCTCGGCGTCCTCGGGGGACCACTCCCCCGTCTTCAGCTTCTCCTGGAGGTAGCGGCGGAAGCGCCGCGAGACCACCTCGTGCATGGAGCGGACGTCGTCCTGCCCCTCGAAGGATTTGATCTGGAAGCGCCGGTACTCGCCCTTGCGGGCCAGTCCGTCCTCGAAGACGACCATCGAGGCCACCACGTCGTCGCCCTGCAGGTGCGAGATGTCGAAGCACTCGATGCGCAGCGGCGCGCCGTCCAGCTCCAGCGCCTCGGCGATCTCCTCCAGGGCCCGCGAGCGGGTGGTGAGGTCGCCGGCGCGCTTGGTCTTGTGCAGGGCGAGGGACTGCTGGGCGTTGCGGTGGACGGTCTCCATCAGCGCCTTCTTGTCCCCGCGCTGCGGGATGCGCAGGCTGACGAGGGAGCCGCGCCGCTCGGCGAGCCACAGCGCGAGCGCGGGGGCGTCCTCGGGGAGCGCCGGGACCAGCACCTCCTTGGGCACGGCCTCGCCCTTCTCCTCCCCGTACAACTGCTGCAGGGCGTGCTCGACGAGCCCGGCCGTGTCGACGGCCTCGACCTTGTCGGTGACCCAGCCGCGCTGGCCGCGGACCCGGCCGCCGCGCACGTGGAAGATCTGCACGGCGGCTTCGAGCTCGTCCTCGGCGACCGCGATCAGGTCGGCGTCGGTGGCGTCGGCGAGCACGACCGCGTTCTTCTCCATCGCCCGGCGCAGGGCCCCTATGTCATCGCGCAGCCGCGCTGCCTTCTCGTACTCCATCTCCTCGGCGGCCTCGTGCATCTCGCGTTCGAGGCGGGAGAGGTAGGTGCCGGTGCGGCCGGCCATGAAGTCGCAGAAGTCCTCGGCCAGTTCGCGGTGCTCGTCGGGGGTGACCCGGCCGACGCAGGGCGCGGAGCACTTGCCGATGTAGCCGAGCAGGCAGGGGCGGCCGATCTGGGCGGAGCGCTTGAACACCCCGGCGGAGCAGGTGCGGACGGGGAAGACCCGGAGCATCAGGTCGACGGTCTCGCGGATGGCCCAGGCGTGCCCGTAGGGGCCGAAGTAGCGGACGCCCTTCTTCTTGGGGCCGCGCATGACCTGGACCCTCGGGTAGTCCTCGTTCATGGTGACGGCGAGGGAGGGGTAGCTCTTGTCGTCCCGGTACTTGACGTTGAACCGGGGGTCGAACTCCTTGATCCAGGAGTACTCGAGCTGCAGCGCCTCGACCTCGGTGGAGACGATGGTCCACTCGACGGAGGCGGCCGTGGTCACCATGGTGGCGGTACGGGGGTGCAGCCCGGCGATGTCCTGGAAGTAGCTGGCCAGCCGCTGGCGCAGGCTCTTGGCCTTCCCGACGTAGATCACCCGGCGGTGCTCGTCGCGGAATTTGTAGACCCCCGGGGAGTCGGGGATCTGTCCCGGCTCGGGACGGTAGCTGGAAGGGTCGGCCATGCCAGCCACCCTACTGTCGCCCGCCGACAACCGGGCCGTTCCCCCTCCCGCGGCGCGGGGGCGGGGGCGGGGGCCTCGGGGAACGCGACCGTGGCCGCCGAGGACTCGTCGCTCTGGCCGGCGGCGGCGTCGTTGCCGCCGCCCGAGCCGCAGGCGGTGGCCCCGCCGAGCAGTGCGCAGGAAAGCAGCACCGCGGTGAGGCCGCGACGGAATCGGACGGTTCGGGTGGGTACGGACACGGGTTGCCTCCGGGGACTCAGGGGTCTCCCGCAGCCTCACCCGTTCGGGGGCGTGGCTCTGCTACTCAAGGATGAGAACGCTCACCCATTGAATTGCTGGCGCAACTCTCGGTGAGATTGATACGCGGCCGATGTGAGCCCGCACATAGGACGCACATCACTTACGAAGTTGCCTAGTGGACACATAAAGAGCCTGTCAGTGCTGCTGCACCTAGCGCCGAGGCCGTCATTCCGGGCCCGGTGCCAGGCCGTGATCCACTAAGCGGGATCGTACGTCACACCTTTGCCACAAGTTTTTGCCGCCGCTAAGAATTGCTCTCGCCGCACAGCACCGCGGATCCCGGATCCCAACGGTGCTTTCCTGCGGCTCCCGCTATTCGAAGAGGTTGCTACGCATGTCCGAGACCAGCACTCCCGGCCACAGTCGTCGTCTGACGAAGGCGCACAAGCTTTCCCTCGCGGGTGTAGCCACCCTGGGGGCCGCCTCCCTCGCCTTCTCCCTCGTCCCGGCCGGCGCCGCTGAGACCGAGACGGTCGTGGCCACCGCCCCCGTCGCCTGGTCCAAGGTCGTCGACGGCGCGCAGACGCAGGCCGTGCAGGAGCACCTCACCGTTCAGCAGGTCGTCGCCGACAAGCAGGCCAAGGTCGCGAAGGACGCCGCCAAGGCCAAGGCCGAGGCGGACGCGAAGAAGGACCGCGCGCAGAAGGAGGCCGCGAGCCGCTCCGCCGCCCGCACCCCCGTCTTCGCGAACAACCTGGACGGCTGGATCAAGGAAGCCCTCTTCATCATGAAGAAGGAGGGCATTCCGGGCAGCTACGCCGGGATCCACAAGAACATCATGCGTGAGTCCAGCGGTAACCCGATGGCGATCAACAACTGGGACATCAACGCCCAGAACGGCATCCCCAGCAAGGGTCTGCTCCAGGTCATCGCCCCGACCTTCAAGGCGTACCACGTCAAGGGCACCAAGTTCGACCAGTACGACCCGGTCGCGAACATCGTCGCCGCGTGCAACTACGCCGCCGACCGCTACGGCTCCATGGACAACGTCAACAGCGCCTACTAGGCCGCTGCCGTCCTCCCAAGCCCCCCATGCGCCTCAGGGCGGCCCCGGTGTCCCGGGGCCGCCCTGAGGCGTTCGTGCGTGCCGTGCGCGCCCGTGGGCGTCCGTACGGCGGCGTCACGCGCTACTTGCGCATGACCTCGGGCTCGTGGCGGCGCAGCAGGCGCGCGACCAGGAAGCCGCAGGCGATGCCGAGCAGGACCAGGACGATGATGTCGAAGCTCCACTGGGCGACCGTGGCGTCCCAGAGCGGGTCGGTGTTCTCCGGGTGCTCCCGGTCCCACGGCGCCATGAGCTCGGTGAGGTGCAGCGTGGTGCCGGCGGCGGCGACGGCCCAGCGGGACGGCATCAGCCAGGCGGCCTGCTCCAGACCCGGGGAGTCGTAGAGCTGGAAGAGGACGCCCGTGAAGACGACCTGGACGATCGCGAACATGACCAGCAGCGGCATCGTCTTCTCGGAGGTCTTCACCAGCGAGGAGATGACCAGGCCGAACATCATCGACGTGAAGCCGAGCGCGGTGATCGACAGGCAGACCTCCACGGCCGGGGGCATGAACAGGCCCTCGGTCGGCAGATCGCGCGGGAAGAAGCCGATCCCGCAGATGATCACGCCCTGGACGGCCGTGATGACGCCGAGGACGATCACCTTCGACATCAGGTAGGCCGACCGGGACAGGCCGGTCGCGCGTTCCCGTTCGTAGATCACCCGTTCCTTGATCAGCTCGCGGACGGAGTTGGCGGCGCCCGAGAAGCACATGCCGACCGCGAGGATCAGCACGATCGTGCCCGCCGCGGTGTTGAAGCCGGTCGGCGGGGCCGCGAGGCCGAACTTCGCCGGGATGACCGTGGAGACCACGCCCAGGACCGCCGGGAGGATCAGCATCAGCCCGATGAAGCCCTTGTCGGACGCGATGACCGACACGTAGCGGCGGATCAGCGTCCAGAGCTGGGAGCCCCAGGCTTGCGGCTTCGGCGGCCGGGTCTGCTGCACGGCGGGCTGCACCGACTGCGGGGCGACCGCGTCGATGTCGGCCGCGTACAGCTGGTAGTGCTGCGAGCCCTTCCAGCGGCCGGCCCAGTCGTAGTCCCGGTAGCTCTCGAAGGCGGAGAACACATCGGCCCAGGTCGTGTAGCCGAAGAAGTTCAGCGCCTCGTCCGGCGGACCGAAGTACGCGACCGAGCCGCCCGGCGCCATGACCAGCAGCTTGTCGCAGATGGCCAGCTCGGCGACGGAGTGGGTGACCACGAGGACCGTGCGGCCGTCGTCGGCGAGGCCGCGCAGCAGCTGCATGACGTCGCGGTCCATGCCCGGGTCGAGGCCGGAGGTCGGCTCGTCCAGGAAGATCAGCGACGGCTTGGTCAGCAGCTCCAGGGCCACGGACACGCGCTTGCGCTGACCACCCGAGAGCGCGGTGATCTTCTTGTCCTTGTGGATGTCGAGCTTGAGCTCGCGCAGCACCTCGTCGATGCGGGCGGCGCGCTCGGACTCGGCGGTGTCGCCCGGGAAGCGGAGCTTGGCCGCGTACTTCAGGGCCGTGCGGACCCGCAGCTCCTTGTGCAGGATGTCGTCCTGCGGGACCAGGCCGATGCGCTGGCGGAGCTCCGCGAACTGCTTGTACAGGTTGCGGTTGTCGTAGAGGACGTCGCCCTCGTTGGCCGGCCGGTAGCCGGTCAGCGCCTTGAGCAGCGTCGACTTGCCCGAGCCGGACGGCCCGATGACGCCGATCAGCGACTTCTCCGGGACGCCGAAGGTGACGTCCTTGAGGATCTGCTTGCCGCCCTCGACCGTGACCGTGAGGTGGCGGGCCGAGAACGAGACGTCGCCGGTGTCGACGAACTCCTCGAGCCGGTCGCCGACGATCCGGAAGGTGGAGTGGCCGACGCCGACGATGTCGTTCGGGCCGAGCAGCGCCGTGCCGGACTTCGCCAGCGGCTGACCGTTGACGTAGGTGCCGTTGTGGCTGCCGAGGTCGCGGATCTCGAAGCGGCCGCCCGGCATCGAGTGGAACTCGGCGTGGTTGCGGGAGACCTGGAGGTCGGAGACCACCAGCTCGTTCTCCAGCGCACGGCCGATCCGGATGACGTGGCCCAGCGCGAGCTGGTGGAACGTCGTCGGGCTGCGGTGGTCGCCGTAGCCCGGGGCCCCGCCGCCGCCCTGCTGCTGCGGGAACGGCTGGGCCTGTGGCGCCTGCGGTGCCTGCTGGTGCGGTACCTGCTGCGGCTGCTGAGGCTGCTGCGGCGGCGCCTGGTGCTCCCAGGACTGCTGCGGCTGCTGGTGCTGCGGCTGCTGCGCGTACGCCTGCGCGGGCGACTGCTGCGCCACGGCCGGCTGCGGCGCCTGGGCGGCCGCGGCCGCGCCGGCGACGGGATTCAGCCGCGGCCCGTCGGTGGCGTTGCCGAGGTGCACCGGCGTGCCGGGGACGAGCTCGGCCTGCTGGACCCTCGCCCCGCGCACATACGTGCCGTTGGTGCTGCCGTGGTCTTCGATCCCCCAACCCCGCCCGTTCCAGGCGATGGTGGCGTGCCGCCACGACACCCGGGCGTCATCGATCACCACGTCTCCCTGGGGGTCGCGCCCCAGCGAGTACGACCTGGACGGATCGAGCGTCCAGGTCCTTCCATTCAATTCCAGTACGAGTTCCGGCACTCCAGCCCCACTTAAGTCCCCCGAGAATCCCCCATGACGTCTGGGAGTCTAGGGATGGCGAACATCCGGGGGAACTATTTCAGGCGCACGGCCACAAGGGGAATCCGGGCCGCCCGGCGGCGCCTCCGGGACCCCGGCGAGGGGGTCGAAAAGGTCCGGAGCGTGCGATTCGGGACTTCCCGCCCGCCCCTCCCGGCGCTCCGGCGCACGCCGGGGCACCCCGGCCCCCGTCCCGGGACGGGCCGCCCCGGCGCCCGTCCGGAGCGAAACGGTTCCGGCAGGTGGGACGGGGGTCCGTGCGCGGAGGCCGGGGGGATACGGTGAAGGCACCATGAGCGCTTCGCAGACCTCCGACGTCCCCACCCTCCTCGTCAAGATCTTCGGCAAGGACCGTCCCGGGATCACCGCCGGGCTGTTCGACACCCTCGCGGCCTACTCCGTCGACGTCGTCGACATCGAGCAGGTCGTCACGCGGGGCCGCATCGTCCTGTGCGCCCTCGTCACCCACCCTTCCGGCAGCACCGAGGGCGAGCTGCGGGCCACCGTCCACAGCTGGGCCGACTCGCTCAAGCTGCAGGCGGAGATCCTCTCCGGTACCGGTGACAACCGGCCGCGCGGCAGTGGCCGTTCGCACGTCACCGTGCTGGGGCACCCGCTCACCGCCGAGTCCACGGCCGCCATCGCCGCGCGGATCACCGGGACCGGCGGCAACATCGACCGCATCTTCCGGCTCGCGAAGTATCCGGTGACGGCCGTCGAGTTCGCCGTCTCCGGCGCCGAGACCGAGGCGCTGCGCACGGTCCTGGCCACCGCCGCCGCGCAGATCGGCGTCGACGTGGCCGTGGTCTCGGCCGGGCTGCACCGGCGCGCCCAGCGCCTGGTCGTCATGGACGTGGACTCGACCCTGATCCAGGACGAGGTCATCGAGCTCTTCGCCGCGCACGCGGGCTGCGAGGCCGAGGTCGCCGAGGTGACCGAACGGGCCATGCGCGGTGAGCTGGACTTCGAGCAGTCGCTGCACGCCCGGGTCGCGCTGCTGGCCGGTCTGGACGCCTCCGTCGTGGACAAGGTCCGCTCCGAGGTGCGCCTCACCCCCGGTGCCCGGACCCTGATCCGCACCCTCAAGCGCCTCGGCTACCAGGTGGGCGTGGTCTCCGGCGGGTTCACCCAGGTGACGGACGATCTCCGGGAGCGGCTGGGGCTGGACTTCGCCTCCGCCAACACCCTGGAGATCGTGGACGGCAAGCTGACCGGCCGGGTCACCGGCGAGATCGTGGACCGGGCGGGCAAGGCCCGGCTGCTGCGCCGCTTCGCCGCGGAGGCCGGCGTACCGCTGGCGCAGACGGTGGCCATCGGCGACGGCGCCAATGACCTGGACATGCTGAACGCGGCCGGGCTGGGCGTGGCCTTCTGCGCCAAGCCGGTGGTCCGCCAGGCCGCGGACACCGCCGTGAGCGTGCCGTTCCTGGACGCCGTGCTGTACCTGCTGGGGATCACCCGGGAAGAGGTCGAGGCCGCCGACCTGGCGTAGGCCGTCCCCGCGATCCCTTTCGCGAACGGAGCGGGCCCCGGCACTGTGCAGGTGCCGGGGCCCGCTCCGTTCGCCGTGGGCGTGCCGTCAGGCGCGCGGGGTCCAGTAGTCCAGCAGGGTGCCGACGCCGTGCTCCACGGACTTCCACGAGCCGGTGAAGGAGACGACGGCCAGGGCGGAGGTGGGGAAGCCGCTGCGGTTCATCCGGGGCAGCGCATCGCCCTCCGCGCTGCCGGCGAGGGCGTCGGCGAGGGCGTGCACACCGGGGTTGTGGCCGATGACCAGCAGGTTCCTGACCTCGTCGGGGGTTTCGTTGACCAGGGCGATGAGCTCGCCCAGCGAAGCCTCGTAGAGCCGTTCCTCGTAGGAGGTCTTCGGCCGGTGCGGCAGCTCCTGGACGACGAGCTTCCAGGTCTCGCGGGTACGGGCCGCGCTGGAGCAGAGGGCCAGGTCGAAGGTGATGCCCGTCTGGGCCAGCTTCTGGCCGGCGGCGGGGGCGTCGTGCCGGCCGCGCTCGGCCAGGGGGCGGTCGTGGTCCGTGCCGTCCGACCATTCGGCCTTGGCGTGCCGGAGGAGGACGATCCTGCGGGGTGTGTCGGCGCTCATGGCTCCCAGCTTCGCACGGATCGAGCCACGGGGCGCAGGGTGTTGAGGGGGCTCGGTGGCTGCTGCGGGGCGCGCCCCGGCGTGCGGTGGCGTGCGCGCGCTCCCCGCCGCCGGCGTGGTGTCAGCCGACGGTGCGCAGCAGTTGCTCGGTGACCTGGAGGAGCGCGGAGCCCTCACCGGAGGCGGCGTGGGCCTCGCCGGATCCGGCAAGGAGGAACAGCATGAGGCCGAAGCCGAGGGCGGGCAGGGCGAGCGCCCACCAGTGCAGGCGGGCATCGGCTCCGACGGTCCGGGGAGCTGAGAGGTGCGTGGGGGCCGACATGGCCGCCTCCGTGGGGTGCGCGTGGGACGGGCTCGCTCTTGCTCTTCGAATCTAAGGATTCGAGCCCGCGGTTCCCATCGGGGACGCACCCCACTTGTCCCTGAGCCTGGCCCCCTAGGGGATGGGGGGATAACCCCACCCCGGAGGCGCGCGCCCGCCGCTACGGGGAGGCGATGGTCGCGATCACGGAGATGACGACGGTCACGAGGAGCATCGCGCCCAGCACGATGCCCAGCTTCTTGTGGCCGTTCTGGGGGTTCGGTTCGAGTACGGGCGACATGCCGTTCAGTCTCGCATGCCGCATTCGTCCTCGATCGTGCGGTCCCGGCCCGCGAGCAGTCCGAGCGCGATCTGCGGGACGAGGAGTCCGGCCATGAGGGCGAGCGGCAGGTCCCAGCCGCCGCTGTGCTGGTAGAGGGCCCCGATGAGGAGCGGTCCGGGGATGGAGATGAGGTAGCCGGTGCTCTGGGCGAAGGCGGAGAGCTTGACGACTCCGGCCGGGGTCTTGGCGCGCAGTCCGATCATCGTGATGACGAGGGGGAAGGCGCAGTTGGAGACGCCGAGCAGCAGCACCCAGGCCCAGGCCCCGGCGGCGGGGGCGAAGTAGAGGCCGAGGTAGCCGGCGAGGCCGAAGAGGCCGAGGACGACGGCGATGGGGCCCTGGTTCCTCATCCGGCCGGCGAGGCCGGGGATGACGAAGGCGAGCGGGACGCCCATGACCATGGTGACGGCGAGCAGGATGCCCGCGGTGCCGGCGGAGACTCCGGCGTCGCGGAAGATCTGCGGGAGCCAGCCCATGGTGATGTAGGCGCCGGTGGCCTGGAGGCCGAAGTAGCAGGCCAGGGCCCAGGCCGTGCGGCTGCGGACGACGCGCGGGCCGGTGTCGGCGCGGACGGCCGGGCCCTTCGACCCGGCGGCCGCGGCCGCCTTCTCCTTGCGGGCGGCGGCGGCGATCGCCAGCCAGGGCAGTACGGCGGCCACGGCGAGGAAGGCCCACATCAGCAGGCCGGTGCGCCAGCTGCCGCCGAGGGCCTGGGTCATCGGGACGGTCGCGGCGGCGGCGAGCGAGGTGCCGGCGGCCAGGGCCATGGAGTAGAGGCCGGTCATGGTGCCGACCCGGTCGGGGAACCATCGCTTGACGATGACGGGGAGGAGCACGTTGGTCAGGGCTATGCCGGCCAGGGTCAGGGCGCTGGCGGCGAGGAACCCGGCGGCGTTGTGTGCGAAGGGCCGGATCAGCAGGCCCGCGGTGACGGCGGCCATGCCGGCGCAGACGACGGCGGCGGGCCCGAAGCGGCGGGAGAGCCGGGGCGCGGTGACGCCGAAGACGGCGAAGCAGAGGGCGGGTACGGAGGTGATGAGCCCGGCCACGGTGCCGCTCATGCCGAGGCCCGTGCGGGTCTCCTCGAAGAGGGCGCCGAGGCTGGTGATGGCGGGCCGCAGGTTGAGGGCGGCCAGCACGATGCCGACGAGGAGCACGGGTCCGAGCCACGCCGGCTGCGGGGTGGCGGTGGCGGGAAGGGGCTGCGGGAGTGCCGTGCGCACGGCCTGGGGCCGGTTCAGGGTCTGGATTTCTTCGTCGGACATTCAACCATCATAGAATCATGGGATGATTGGTTGTCCACCCCGCAGCAGTTTCGTGCCCGTCCCGAGAGGAACCCCGACCGCATGCCGCTGACCTCGCCCCGGCGATCCGCGCTCGTCGACCAGGTGATCGCCCAGCTCAGGAACCAGATCACCACCGGTGAATGGTCCGTCGGGTCCCGCATCCCCACCGAGCCCGAGCTCGTGGAGCTGCTGGGGGTCGCCCGCAACACCGTGCGGGAGGCGGTCCGGGCCCTCGCGCACAACGGGCTGCTGAACATCCGCCAGGGCT
Organism: Streptomyces sp. ICC4; assembly: GCF_003287915.1. Lineage (NCBI taxonomy): Bacteria > Bacillati > Actinomycetota > Actinomycetes > Kitasatosporales > Streptomycetaceae > Streptomyces > Streptomyces sp. ICC4. Next base: position 4,423,644 of record NZ_CP030286.1, read on the forward strand.
CGGGGACGTACGTCATCGCCACCAGCGAGCTGGCCGGCGTGATGCACCGCCGCTTCGCCGGCGCCGACCCCCGACACATCGCGGAGCTGCGCTCGACGCTGGAGTCCTCGGCGGCCCGCCTCGCGGCGGAGCGCCGGACCGCGCGGGACCTCGTACAGCTGGACGCGCTGCTGGCGCGGCGCGAGGAGGCCTGGTCGGGCGGGGAGGCGGAGGTGTTCATCGCGGCGGACGTGGCCCTGCACATGGCGGTGGTGGCGGCCTCGCACAACGACGTCCTGATCGAGCTGTACGCGGACCTCGGCGATCTGGTGGCCGACTGGCTGCGCACCGACGTGGGCTCCGAGCTCGATCCCGCCTCGCACCTGGACCACGCCCGGCTGATCGAGGCGATCCGGCGCGGCGACGGGGTCGCGGCGGCCTCGGAGGCGGCCGGCTATCCGTTCGTCTGCCTCGGCAGGGACCGGAAGCCCGGCAATGACCTGGAGGCCGGCAAGGATCTGACGGACGGCGAGGACCCGGAGGCCGGCAGCGACCTGGAGTCCGGCGAGGCCGCCGGGGAGCCGCGGGGCGTCACTGCCGCTGGTGGCTGACCCAGGCCGAGCGGACTTCCTTCCAGCAGCGGCTGGTGAGCTCCACCCGGCCGGCCGGGCCGAGGGCCACGGCGGCCCCGTCCCCGTCCACGTCCCACCACCGGTCGCACTCCACGTGCAGGCGGACCAGATCGGTCTGCGGATACCTGTTGTGGCAGTACGCGACCACCTGCGAGCCCTCGATCTCGGTGTCGCAGTCGGCGCCGAAGAGCTCCCGGGCGGCGGGCGGTGCGGGCTGTACGGGCGGTTCGGCGGGGATCCGGTCCAGGTCGACGGCGGCCGGGGCCGTGGCCTCCGCGCCGGACGCCGGATCGGCGCCCTCGCCCCGCGCGACGGCTCCCGGGACCAGGAATCCGGTCAGAACCACCGAGGTGACCAGCAGCGCTACCGCTCGGCTCCGCCTCGCTCGCACTCCCGTACCCCCTCCCGCAGGAACCGGGAAGATCCCGACGAGGTCAGTTTGCAGGGAAATGTCCTGATTTTCGACTCGGGAAGATCCGGCGGGACGGCGAAAATCTGATCGAGTCGCCCCGCACGGCGCACGCCCGCGCACGCGAAACGGCGGCGGCCGCGCCTCCCGGGAGGGAGACGCGGCCGCCGCCGTACGAAGGGAACGGGAGCTCGACCGGGCAGGTCAGGCACCCATCGCGTGCAGGCCGCCGTCCACGTGGACGATCTCGCCGGTGGTCTTCGGGAACCAGTCCGACAGCAGGGCGACGACGCCGCGGCCCGCCGGCTCCGGGTCGGCCATGTTCCACTCCATCGGGGAGCGCTGGTTCCAGATGTCCGCCAGGTCCGAGAAGCCCGGGATGGACTTCGCGGCCATCGAGCCGATCGGGCCCGCCGAGATCAGGTTGCAGCGGATCTTCTCCTTGCCCAGGTCGCGGGCGAGGTAGCGGCTGGTCGCCTCGAGCGCGGCCTTGGCCGGGCCCATCCAGTCGTACTGCGGCCACGCGTACTGCGCGTCGAAGGTGAGGCCGACGACCGCGCCGCCCTCGTTCTCCGGGAACAGCGGCTTGCACGCCATGGTCAGCGACTTCAGCGAGAACGCCGAGACGTGCATGGCGGTGGCCACCGACTCGAACGGGGTGTTCAGGAAGTTGCCGCCGAGCGCGTCCTGCGGCGCGAAGCCGATGGAGTGGACGACGCCGTCGAGGCCGCCGAGCTCCGCGCGGACGAGCTCCTCCACGCGGGCCAGGTGCTCGTCATTGGTGACGTCGAGCTCGATCACCTTGGTGGGCTTGGGCAGCTTGCGGGCGATGCGCTCGGTCAGCGTCGGCCGCGGGAACGCGGTGAGGATGACCTCGGCGCCCTGCTCCTGGGCCAGCCGGGCGGTGTGGAAGGCGATGGACGACTCCATCAGCACCCCGGTGATGAGGATGCGCTTGCCGTCGAGAATTCCGCTCATGGTGATCAGTGACCCATGCCCAATCCGCCGTCAACGGGAATGACGGCTCCTGTGATGTACGCGGCGTTGTCGGACGCCAGGAAGCTGACGGCGGCCGCGATCTCCTCGGGCTGCGCGTAGCGGCCCAAGGGCACCTGGCCGACGATGCCCGCACGCTGCTCGTCGGTGAGCACCTTCGTCATGTCGGTGTCCACGAAGCCCGGGGCGACGACGTTGAAGGTGATGTTGCGGGAGCCCAGCTCACGGGCGAGGGAGCGGGCGAAGCCGACCAGCGCGGCCTTGGAGGCCGCGTAGTTGGCCTGGCCGGCCGAGCCGAGCAGTCCGACGACCGAGGAGATCAGGACGACGCGGCCCTTCTTGGCGCGGAGCATGCCGCGGTTCGCGCGCTTGACCACGCGGAAGGTGCCGGTGAGGTTGGTGTCGACGACCGACGAGAAGTCCTCCTCGGACATGCGCATCAGCAGCGTGTCCTTGGTGATGCCCGCGTTGGCGACCAGGACCTCGACCGCGCCGTGCGCGTCCTCGACCTGCTTGTACGCCTGGTCCACCTGGTCGGAGTCGGTGATGTCGCAACGAACCGCCAGCACGCCCAGGGCCGTGAGCTCCGCCGGGGGCTCACCCGACCGGTACGTGATCGCGACCTTGTCGCCGGCCTCCGCGAAGGCTCGGGCGATGGCGAGGCCGATGCCCCGGTTACCTCCGGTGACAAGAACCGAGCGGCTCAACGGATCACCCTTTCGACTAGCGGTCTGAATACCAAAAACCTATAGGTCATGCACCCCATACGGAGAATCGGGCTCCGACAGCGCCTCGGTACGGGCTCTGTCGAGTCCCTACAGAAAGATGTAGGCACGGCAACCCGCGAAGCGACATGATCGTGCCATCTGCCCCGACCCCGGGAGGACCCCCGTGCCCCATTCCATCGACGCGGCCTTCACCGCGCTGCCCTTGCGGGCGCTCGCCGACGCGGCGCTCGCCCGGGCCCGCGCGCTGGGCGCCGACCATGCCGACTTCCGTCTGGAGCGGATCCGCAGCGCCTCCTGGCGGCTGCGGGACGCCAAGCCCTCCGGCGGGTCCGACACCACCGACCTCGGGTACGCGGTCCGCGTGGTGCACGGGGGCAGCTGGGGGTTCGCCTCCGGAGTGGACCTGACCATGGACGGGGCCGCCAAGGTGGCCTCGCAGGCCGTGGCCATGGCCCAGCTCTCCGCCAAGGTGATCAAGGCCGCCGGCTCCGACGAGCGGGTCGAGCTCGCCGACGAGCCGGTGCACGCGGACAAGACCTGGGTCTCCGCCTACGACGTGAACCCCTTCGACGTGCCCGACACGGAGAAGGCGGCGCTGCTCGCCGACTTCAGCGCGCGGCTGCTCGCGGCCGACGGGGTGGCCCACGTGGACGCCTCGCTGCTGGCCGTCCACGAGAACAAGTTCTACGCCGACACCGCGGGCACCTCCACCACCCAGCAGCGGGTGCGCGTCCACCCGCAGCTCACCGCCGTCGCCGTGAACGCCACCACCGGCGAGTTCGACTCCATGCGCACCATCGCCCCGCCGGCCGGGCGCGGCTGGGAGTACCTGACCGGCACCGGCTGGGACTGGAACTCCGAGCTGGAGCGGATCCCCGGGCTGCTCGCCGAGAAGATGCGGGCGCCGAGCGTCGAGGCCGGGCGCTACGACCTGGTCGTGGACCCGTCCAACCTGTGGCTCACCATCCACGAGTCCATCGGCCACGCCACCGAGCTGGACCGGGCGCTGGGCTACGAGGCGGCGTACGCGGGGACCTCCTTCGCCACCTTCGACCAGCTGGGCAAGCTCGCCTACGGCTCCACGATCATGAACGTGACGGGCGACCGGACGGCCGAGCACGGGCTGGCCACCATCGGCTACGACGACGAGGGCGTCGAGGCGCAGAGCTGGGACCTGGTCAAGGACGGCACCCTGGCCGGCTACCAGACGGACCGGCGGATCGCGAAGCTGACCGGCCTCGGCCGCTCCAACGGCTGCGCCTACGCCGACTCCCCCGGGCACGTGCCCGTCCAGCGCATGGCGAACGTCTCGCTGCAGCCGGATCCGGGCGGGCTCTCGACCGAGGACCTGATCGGCGGGGTGGAGCGCGGGATCTACGTGGTCGGCGACCGCTCCTGGTCGATCGACATGCAGCGCTACAACTTCCAGTTCACCGGGCAGCGCTTCTTCCGCATCGAGAACGGCGAGCTGACCGGGCAGCTGCGCGACGTGGCCTACCAGGCCACGACCACCGAGTTCTGGGGCTCGATGGAGAAGGTCGGCGGTCCGCAGACCTACGTCCTGGGCGGCGCCTTCAACTGCGGGAAGGCCCAGCCGGGCCAGGTCGCGGCCGTCTCGCACGGCTGCCCCTCCGCTCTGTTCCGCGACGTGAACATCCTGAACACCACGCAGGAGGCCGGGCGATGAGCTCGTCGATGCGCACCACCAAGCCCCACGAGATCGTCGAGCGGGCCCTCGAACTGTCCACCGCCGACGGCTGCGTCGTCATCGCCGACGAGCAGTCGACGGCGAACCTGCGCTGGGCGGGCAACGCCCTGACCACGAACGGGGTCACGCGCGGCCGGACCCTCACGGTCATCGCCACCGTCGACGGCAAGGAGGGCACGGCCTCGGGGGTCGTCTCGCGCTCCGCCGTCACGGCCGCCGACCTGGAGCCGCTGGTCCGGGCCGCCGAGGCGGCCGCCCGCGGCGCCGGCCCGGCGGAGGACGCGCAGCCGCTGGTCACCGGCACCCCGTCGTCCCCGGACTTCACGGACGCGCCGGGCGAGACCTCCTCGGCGGTCTTCGCCGACTTCGCCCCGGCCCTCGGCGAGGCCTTCGCCCGGGCCCGCGCGGGCGGCCGCGAGCTCTACGGCTTCGCCAACCACGAGCTGGTGTCCACGTACGTCGGCACCTCCACGGGGCTGCGCCTGCGCCACGACCAGCCCAACGGCACCCTGGAGCTCAACGCCAAGTCCCCGGACCGGCTGCGCTCCGCGTGGGCGGGGCGCGCGACGCGGGACTTCAAGGACGTGGACCCGACCGTGCTGGACGCGGAGCTGGCCGTGCGGCTCGGCTGGGCGGAGCGGAAGATCGACCTGCCCGCCGGGCGGTACGAGACGCTGCTGCCGCCCACGGCCGTGGCCGACCTGCTGATCTACCAGATGTGGTCGGCGGCGGCCCGGGACGCGGTGGAGGGCCGGACGGTCTTCTCCAAGCCCGGCGGCGGAACCCGGCTCGGCGAGCGGCTCTCCGCGCTGCCGCTGACGCTGCGCAGCGACCCGAACGCGCCGGGCCTGGAGTCCGCGCCGTTCGTGATCGCGCACAGCTCCGGCGACGACGCGTCCGTCTTCGACAACGGCCTGCCGGTCCCGGCGACCGAGTGGATCAAGGACGGTGAGCTGGCCCGGCTGACCACGACCCGGCACAGCGCGGAGCTGACGGGGCTGCCGGTGTCCCCGTCGTTCGGGAACCTGATCCTGGACGGGGGCGGCGAGAAGTCCCTGGAGGAGATGGTGGCCGCGACCGGGCGGGGGCTGCTGCTGACCTGCCTGTGGTACATCCGCGAGGTGGACCCGGCCACGCTGCTGCTCACGGGTCTGACCCGGGACGGCGTCTATCTGGTGGAGGACGGGCAAGTCGTCGGAGAGGTCAACAACTTCCGGTTCAACGAGTCCCCCGTGGACCTGTTGTCGCGGGCCTCGGAGGCCGGCCGGACCGAGAAGACCCTGCCGCGCGAGTGGAACGACTGGTTCACCCGGGCCGCGATGCCGGCCCTGCGGATCCCGGACTTCAACATGAGTTCGGTCAGCAAGGGAGTTTGATCAACAAAACGTCAGAGGTCCGGGGGTTCCCCGCCTAGACTGGCGGGGAACCCCTCAGCTCTCTGTTCCACCTCTTCAAGGAGACCCAGAACCGTGACGGACATCGTCGACGAACTGAAGTGGCGCGGGCTCTTCGCCCAGTCCACCGATGAAGAAGCGCTGCGCAAGGCCTTCGCGGACGGTCCCGTCACGTTCTATTGCGGCTTCGACCCGACGGCCGCCTCGCTGCACGTGGGGCACCTGGTGCAGGTGCTGACCGTGCGGCGGCTCCAGCAGGCGGGCCACCGCCCGCTGGCGCTGGTCGGCGGGGCCACCGGGCAGATCGGTGACCCGCGGCCGACCGCCGAGCGCACCTTGAACGACCCGGAGACCGTCGCGAACTGGGTGACGCGCCTGCGCACGCAGATCGAGCCGTTCCTGTCCTTCGAGGGCGAGAACGCGGCGCTCATGGTGAACAACCTGGACTGGACGGCGGGCATGTCCGCCATCGAGTTCCTCCGGGACATCGGCAAGCACTTCCGTGTCAACAAGATGCTGACGAAGGACTCGGTCGCCAAGCGGCTGGAGTCCGACCAGGGCATCAGCTACACGGAGTTCAGCTACCAGTTGCTCCAGGGCATGGACTTCCTGGAGCTGTACCGGCGCCACGGCTGCGTGCTGCAGCAGGGCGGGTCCGACCAGTGGGGCAACCTGACGGCCGGTCTCGACCTGATCCACCGCGTGGAGCCGGACGCACACGTCCACGCCATCGCGACCCCGCTCATGGTCAAGGCGGACGGCACCAAGTTCGGCAAGTCCGAGAGCGGCGCCGTCTGGCTGGACCCGGAGATGACCACCCCGTACGCCTTCTACCAGTTCTGGCTGAACGTGGACGACCGGGACGTCTCCACCTACATGCGCATCCTGTCCTTCCAGTCCCGTGAGGAGCTGGAAGCGCTGGAGGCGCAGACCGCCGAGCGGCCTCAGGCGCGTGCCGCGCAGCGGGCGCTCGCGGAGGAGCTGACCACGCTGGTGCACGGCGCGGACCAGTGCGCGGCCGTCATCGCGGCGTCCAAGGCGCTGTTCGGCCAGGGCGATCTGGCGGAGCTGGACGAGGCCACGCTGGCCGCGGCCCTGTCCGAGCTGCCGCACGCGCAGGTCTCCGAGCCGGGCCTGGTCGTGGACCTCCTCGTGGAGACCGGCCTGGTCGCCAGCAAGTCGGCGGGCCGCCGGACCGTGAAGGAGGGCGGTGCCTACGTGAACAACGCGAAGGTCACCGCCGAGGACGCGGTCCCCGCCAAGGAGGACCTGCTGCACGGGCGCTGGCTGGTGCTGCGCCGCGGCAAGAAGAACCTGGCCGCGGTCGAGGTCACCGGCTAGCCGGGACCGCACGCGCATGACGGAGGGGCCGGTTCGGACAGTGCGTCCGGGCCGGCCCCTCCGTCATGGTCCGTTCCGTCGAGGTCCGGCTGGTGCTGTGGCCGGAAAGGTCACAGCACTAGGTCATCTGCCGCTTGTTGCCGCGGAGCGAGCTGTACACCAGGTCGCCGAGGCCGACGATCACGACGGCTCCGGCAAGCTGCAGCAAGTGCCGGATCCAGTCGATGCCCCTGGTCTCGTTGACGCCGATCCACGTGGCCACCGCGTTGCCGAGCACGGCGCCGATGATGCCGAAGACGGTGGTCAGCCACAGGGGCTGGTGCTGCTTGCCCGGCAGGATCGCCCGGGCTATCAGGCCCAGCACAAAACCGACGATGATCGCCCACAACCAACCCATGTCGAGCCTCCTCCTGGCGCGTTGTGCGCATGTGGGCCCAGTCTCGACCCGTACGGCCCAGCCCGCATTTCGGACAGCTCCATTCGGGGGACACCCCCTCTGCCCGGTCGCGGGCGGGCGGCGTACGGTGGAAGCGTCCGGGCCGGGGAGTGTCCGGGGGCGATCGGGTGGTGGGTTGTGGTGCGGACGAAGCGCAACGGTTCCGAGGTCTTCCGGATCACGGGGGCGCGCATGGGCCTCGACGAGGACGTACGGGGGCGCCAGCGCCGGTACGTGATCTCGATGGTGATCAGGACCCTGTCGGTCATCGCCACGGTCGTCCTGTGGAACGTGTCGCGGCCCGTGGCCGTCGTGACGCTCGTCGCGGGCGCCCTCCTGCCGTACGTGGCGGTGGTCATCGCCAACGCCGGGCGCGAGTCGACGCCCTCGCTGCCGTCGCACTTCATCCCGGCTCCGGTGCACCCCGCGCTGGGTGAGGGAAACCTCAAGAAAAGCTCAGATCAATCATGAAGTTCCAGTGCACCGCACCGGGTCCTGCGTGACATACTGCCTACGCGCTCCGCATCCCCCGTCGGAGCGACGGACCGACGCCGGGCAGCTCCCCCCGTGGCTGCTCGGCGTCGCCTTTCCGTCTTAGGGTTGAGCCGTGACTCCCCTTGACGACGCATTCGACACCGCCGGCACGCCTTCCGCCGGGAACGACGCACCCACCTGTTCCGCCAAGGGCTGCCGCGACGCGGCCGCCTGGGTCCTGGCGTGGAACAACCCCAAGCTGCACACCCCCGAGCGCCGCAAGACCTGGCTGGCGTGTGCGGAGCACCGCGAGAGCCTGTCCCAGTTCCTGAGCGTGCGCGGCTTCCTCAAGGACGTCGTGAAGCTCGACGAGTGGGTACAGCCCGAGGGCTCGCAGCGCCAGTAGCGGCTGCGAGCCCTCGGGACCGTCGTTCGTGAGCGGGGGCGGTCAGCCGCCGATCGCCGACATCGGGCGGTCGGGCTGCAGGAAGGTCGGGTCGTCGAGGCCGGACCCGGCCTTCTTGCCCCACATCGCCACCTTCCACAGGCGGGCGATCTCCTCGTCGGGGGCGTCCGAGCGCAGGGCCGCGCGCAGGTCCGACTCCTCGGTGGCGAACAGGCACGTGCGGATCTGGCCGTCGGCCGTCAGGCGCGTACGGTCGCAGGCGCCGCAGAACGGGCGGGTGACGGACGCGATGACCCCGACGGTGGCGGGGCCGCCGTCCACGACCCAGCGCTCGGCCGGGGCGGAGCCGCGCTCCTCGGACCCTTCCTCGGTGAGCGTGAAACGGGTGCGCAGGGATTCCAGGATGTCCCCGGCGGTGATCATGCCGTCGCGCTTCCAGCCGTGCTGGGCGTCGAGCGGCATCTGCTCGATGAAGCGGAGCTCGTACTCGTTCTCCACGGCCCAGGCGAGCAGGTCGGGGGCCTCGTCGTCGTTGAGTCCGGGCATGAGGACGGCGTTGACCTTGACGGGGGTGAGGCCGGCCTCGCGGGCGGCGGCCATGCCCTCGATGACGTCCTTGTGGCGGTCGCGGCGGGTGAGGGTCTTGAAGACCTCGGGCCGCAGGGTGTCCAGGGAAACGTTCACCCGGTCCAGGCCGGCGGCCTTGAGGGCCTGCGCGGTGCGCTTGAGGCCGATGCCGTTGGTGGTCAGCGACATCTTGGGGCGGGGCTCCAGGGCCGCGCAGCGCTCCACGATCCCGACGATGCCGGGGCGCAGGAGGGGCTCGCCGCCGGTGAAGCGGACCTCTTCGATGCCGAGCCGCGTGACGGCGATGGTGATCAGCCGGACGATCTCGTCGTCGGTGAGCAGGTCGGACTTGCCGAGCCACTGCAGGCCCTCTTCGGGCATGCAGTAGGTGCAGCGCAGATTGCACCGGTCGGTGAGCGAGACGCGCAGGTCCGTGGCCACGCGGCCGTAGGTGTCGAGAAGCACTGTGGGCCCCCTCCCCTGTCCGGTTTGTAGAGGTTCGCGATGCTTCGGGTAGAGCACTCGCGCTATATCCGAGCCTACGCGACGGCCCTGGCGCGTAGGGGTGCCCGAAAGAACGAGACGGAGCGTGGCCGCGTCGTAGGGATGTACGACACGGCCACGCTCGGTGTTCGGATCATTTCGCTCGGGCGCAGTATGTCAGTGGGCGCCGGTCCCGGTCAGTGACCGGACCTCGAGCTCCGCGAACTTCTGGGGGTCGGCCTTCTCCTTGGAGAGCACGGTTCCCAGCCATCCCAGCAGGAAGCCGAGCGGGATGGAGATGATGCCGGGGTTCTCCAGCGGGAACCAGTAGAAGTCGGCGCCCTTGAACATCGAGGTGGGCTTCCCGGAGACGACGGGGGAGAAGAGCACCAGGACGACCGAGGAGACCAGGCCTCCGTAGATGGACCACAGGGCCCCCTGGGTGGTGAAGCGCTTCCAGAAGAGGCTGTAGAGGATCGTCGGCAGATTGGCGGAGGCCGCCACCGCGAAGGCGAGGGCGACGAGGCCGGCGACGTTGAGGTCGCGGGCCAGGGCGCCGAGGCCGATGGCGACGGCGCCGATGACCACGGTGGACCAGCGGGCCGCCCGCACCTCCTCCTTCTCGGTCGCCTTGCCCTTGCGGATCACGTTCACGTAGATGTCGTGGGCGAAGGACGAGGAGGAGGCCAGCGTCAGGCCCGCGACGACCGCGAGGATCGTCGCGAAGGCCACCGCGGAGATCACGGCGAGCAGGATCGCGCCGCCCGTGGAGTCGGCGCCGCCGCCGATCTCCTGGGCGAGCAGCGGGGCCGCCGTGGTCCCCGCCTTGTTGGACGTGATGATCTCGGCCCGGTCGAGCAGGGCCGCGGCGCCGAAGCCGAGGACGATCGTCATCAGGTAGAAGGCGCCGATGATGCCGATGGCCCAGTTCACGGACTTGCGGGCGGCCTTGGCCGTGGGAACCGTGTAGAAGCGGATCAAGATGTGCGGCAGGCCGGCGGTGCCCAGGACCAGGGCGAGGCCGAGCGAGATGAAGTCCAGCTTCGTGATCGAGTCCTTGCCGTACTTCAGGCCCGGCTCCAGGAACTTCACGCCCTGCCCGCTGTTGTCGGCGGCCTTGCCGAGCAGGTCGGAGATGTTGAAGTTGAACTTGACCAGCACCAGGAAGGTGATCAGCAGGGTGCCCGCGATGAGCAGCACGGCCTTGATCATCTGGACCCAGGTGGTGCCCTTCATCCCGCCGATGGTCACGTAGAGGATCATCAGGACGCCGACCAGCGAGACGATCACGACCTTGCCGAGGTCGCTGGTGATGCCGAGGAGCAGCGAGACGAGCACGCCGGCGCCGGCCATCTGGGCGAGCAGGTAGAAGATCGAGACGACGATCGTGGAGGTGCCGGCCGCGGTGCGCACGGGGCGCTGGCGCATCCGGTACGCGAGCACGTCGCCCATCGTGTAGCGGCCGGAGTTGCGCAGCGGCTCGGCGACGAGGAGCAGTGCGACCAGCCAGGCGACGAGGAAGCCGATCGAGTAGAGGAAGCCGTCGTAGCCGAAGAGCGCGATGGCTCCGGCGATGCCGAGGAAGGACGCGGCGGACATGTAGTCGCCGGAGATGGCCAGCCCGTTCTGGAAACCGGTGAACTGGCGGCCGCCCGCGTAGAAGTCGGCGGCGTCCTTGGTCTGACGGCCGGCCCAGATCGTGATGGCCAGGGTGGCGACGACGAACAGGCCGAACAGGGTGATGATCAGCGGGCGGTGGTCGGAGGCGCCCGCGGCGACGGTCGTGCCCGCCGTGGCCGCCGTGCCCGCGGCCACCAGGAGCGGGGCGCTCATGCTCCGGCCTCCATCCGCGCCTTGATGGCCGAGGCCCTGGGGTCGAGCTTGGACGCGGCGTGGCGCGAGTACAGCCAGGCGATGAGGAAGGTCGTCGCGAACTGGGCGAGGCCCAGGACGAGGGCGACGTTGATGTTGCCGAAGAGCTTCGTCCCCATGAAGCCGCCCGCATAGCTGGAGAGCAGGACGTAGAGCAGGTACCAGGCGATGAACGCCACGGTGAGCGGGAAGGCGAAGGAGCGCTGGGCGCGGCGCAGTTCGGCGAACTCCGCGCTCTGCTGGACGCGTACGAACTCTTCGGCCGCGGGGGTCGCCGGCGGCGCTTCCGCGCTGCCCGGGGGCGGCGCTGTTTCGGCGGTCACGGGGGACCCTCCTTGGGACGCGGGTGCGGTGGGGACGACGGACAAAACAACCTCCGTGTGGGGGGACGGTGGCGCTGATCCCCCCTGTCAACGGCACGGCCGGCGCGTCGGGACGGTTCAACACCCGCGGTTTCTCTGGGAACTGATTTCTCGAACTGATGGCGGAAAGTCGAACGACGGCACTAGGTTCACGTGACATGAACCCGTCGGGCGCGACCGCGCCCGCGCGGCTCTTTCACGATGATGTGGAGAACCCATGGCTCATCTGGGAACCGGTCACCGGCGGCGCGCACTCGCCCTTCCGGTCGGTCTGGCACTCACCGCCTCGCTCGCCTTCCTGCCCTCGGTCGCGGCCAGTGCCGCGCCGCTCGGCACCACGGCGGACGCGGCGGCCACCGCCAAGCCCGACACCTCCGGCCCCAAGCTGTCGTACGTCGCGAACCTGAGCGCGTACGGCACGGTGAAGCAGGCGAAGAAGGCCGTCGAGCGGGCCGGCGGCACGGTGGTGATCGCGTATGAGCAGATCGGGGTGGTCGTCGCCCACTCCCAGAACCCCGAGTTCGCCAAGCAGCTGCGCGGTCAGCGCAGCCTGTTCGTATCGGTGGGCGCCACCCGTACGGCTCCCCTCTCGGTGGTGCAGACCACCGAGGAGGGCACGACGCAGCGGCTGAGCGACGCGGACGCCGCCAAGGCGGCGGCGCAGGCCGCACCGGGGCAGGAGCCCCTGGAGTCGAACCAGTGGGACCTGCGGGCGATCAAGGCCGACCAGGCTCACAAGATCAACGATGGCAGCCGGAAGGTCACGGTGGGCGTCATCGACACGGGTGTCGACGACACCCACCCGGATCTCGCCCCGAACTTCTCCAAGGGCCAGTCCGCGAACTGCGTCGGCGGCGTCGCCGACACCACCGAGGGCGCGTGGCGTCCGTACGCGGACGGCAGCGACCACGGCACCCACGTGGCGGGCACCATCGCGGCCGCGCGCAACGGCATCGGCATCAGCGGTGTGGCGCCCGGCGTCCAGGTCGCCGCGATCAAGGTGAGCGAGCCCGCGACCAGCCTCTTCTACACCGAGGCGGTCGTCTGCGGCTTCATGTTCGCCGCCGAGAAGGGGATCGAGGTGACCAACAACAGCTACTACGTCGACCCCTGGCTCTACAACTGCAAGGCGGACGACGACCAGAAGGCGCTGGTGGAGGCCCTCGGCCGGGCGACGAAGTACGCCGAGCGCAAGGGCGTGCTCAGCGTGGCCTCGGCCGGCAACTCGAACCACGACCTGGCGTCCGACGCCATCGTGGACGACACCAGCCCGAACGACACCACCCCGGTGCCCCGCACCATCGACCCGCGCGTCTGCCTGGACCTGCCCACCCAGCTCCCGGGCGTGGTCACGGTGAGCGCGACCGGCGACCAGGGCTTCAAGTCCTACTACTCCACCTACGGCCTGGGCGTCGTCGACGTGGCGGCCCCCGGCGGCGACAAGTGGCAGGTCCCCGCCACCCCGGACGCCAACGGCCGCGTGCTGTCCACCCTCCCGGGCGGCGGCTACGGCTACAAGCAGGGCACCTCGATGGCCGGCCCGCACGTCGCCGGTGTCGCGGCCCTGCTCAAGAGCAAGCACCCGTGGGCGACCCCCTCGCAGCTCCAGGCCATGCTCAAGGGCCAGGCGACGAAGACCGCCTGCCCCGAGAAGGTCTACGACGCCACGGGCGCGCTGGTCGACGCCACCACCTGCAACAGCAAGTGGGGCCAGACCGGCTACTACGGCCACGGCGTGGTCGACGCGCTGAAGGCCGTCAAGTAGTCAAAGGGCACCGCCGGTCAAAGGGCACCGCCGGTCACAGGGCACCGCCGGTCGCAGGGCAACCGGCCGGTCGCACCGGACCGAACGATGAAGGGGCCGGGCGGGGATCACCCCGCCCGGCCCTTTCGCGCCCGGGATCAGTTCTTGATCAGCACCTTGAGGGCGCTGCGGTCGTCCATCGCCCGGTAGCCGTCCGGGACCTCTTCGAGGGAGACGGCCCTGTCGAAGACGGGCGACGGGTCGATCGCCCCGCTGAGCACGTCCGCGAGCAGCTCGGGGATGTACGCGCGGACCGGCGCGACGCCGCCGCGCAGGCTGATGTTGCGGTCGAACATGACACCGAGGTCGAGGCCGGTGCCGCTGCCGTGCGGGACGCCTACGTAGCCGACGGCCCCGCCGTCGCGGGTGATGTTCACGGCGGTGCGCATGGACTGCTCCGTGCCGACCGCCTCGATGACGCAGTGGGCGCCCCGGCCGCCGGTGAGCTCGCGGACGGCCGCCTCGGCCGCCTCGCCGCGCTCGGCGACCACGTCGGTGGCGCCGAAGAGCTTCGCGATGTCCGTACGGACGGTGTGGCGGCCCAGTGCGATGATCCGCTCGGCCCCCAGGCGCTTGGCGGCGAGGACGCCGCACAGGCCGACCGCGCCGTCGCCGACGACGGCGACCGTGGCGCCCTCGCGCACGCCCGCGCCCAGGGCGGCGTGGTGGCCGGTGCCCATGACGTCGGACAGCGCGAGCAGCGCGGTCAGCAGGTGGTCGTCGGAGACGGCGTCGGCGGGCAGCTTCACCAGGGTGCCGTCGGCGTGCGGGACCCGGACGGCCTCGCCCTGGCCGCCGTCGTGGCCGACCGCGCCCCAGAAGCCGCCGTGCTCGCAGGAGGTGTACAGCCCCTCGGCGCAGTAGGCGCAGGTGCCGTCGGACCACATGAAGGGGGCGACGACGAGGTCGCCGGCGCGCAGCCCGGAGACGGCGGAGCCGGTCTCCTCGACGACGCCGAGGAACTCGTGCCCGATCCGCTGGCCCGGCCGGCGCTTGGCCTCGCCGCGATAGGCCCACAGGTCGCTGCCGCAGATGCAGGAGCGCAGGACGCGGACGACGGCGTCCTCGGGTCGCTGGATCGCAGCGTCGGGCACCTCCTCCACGCGGATGTCGTGCGGGGCGTGGATGACGGTGGCGCGCATGGTGGTGCAGCCCTCCGGCTAGGAAGCGGTTGAGCCCTGTAGGGCCTCCTCACCGTACGCCCGTCGCGGAGCGAGTGCTCCGGTGGCCAGCAGGTACTGGGCCGCCAGGTAGGTGGCCATGATCCAGAAGTCCGGGAGGGGCGGTTGCGGCCACTCCGCGACCCCGGTGGCGATGAGCGTGTCGGAGAGCAGGAACAACGCCCCGCCGAGCCCGGCCCGCCGGCCGAGGGCGCTGGAGCGGTAGGCCATGGCGGTGAGCAGCAGGCTGTACCCGGCGACCGGGATCCGCAGCTCCGCGGGCAGGTCGCTCCAGAGCAGCGTGACGGTGCCCAGCAGCGCGGCGGCGTACGCGGCCCCGAGCAGCGGACCGCTGCGGCGGCGGCCGAAGAGCACGAGGTAGCAGACGTGCCCGGCGGCGAAGGAGCCCATGCCGATCAGGAAGGCGGGATCGGCGTCGAAGAGCAGGGCCAGGTCCCCGCCCCAGCCGAACAGCAGGGCCGCCACCAGCAGCCGGGGGGCCCGGCGGGTGATCACGTACCCGACGAGCAGGGGCATGAGCAGCGGCTTGGCGAGGACGTGTCCCGGGTGCCAGCCGGCGAGCAGCGAGCCGAGGTCGAGGGCGGCGGCGACGGCGAACGCCGCGAGCAGCAGCCGACCGGCGGTCCCGGCCGCGGCGGGCGCGGCCGGGCGTGCCCAGGACGGCGCCTGCTCCGGCGCCGCGCGCCCGGTGGATCCGGCGGCGCTCACGCGGCGTGCTCCGGGGCGGGCGCGGCGGCCTCGGCCGGAGCGGCCGGGGCGGACGGGGCGGACACGGCATGGTGCTACCGGAAGGCCGAGCCCACCTCCCCCGACACCGGATACAAGTTCGACCTGAAGACCGGCAAGGTGGTCTCCGCGGAGACGGCCGCCTGGTATTTGGCGCGCGACGGCCAGGCCTTCCTGCCGTCCGAGGAGTCGGACGCCTTCGTGGCCGATGCCGGGGAGTTGTCGGTGGACGCCTGCGTCCGCGGGATCGAGACGCGGCCGGCCGCCGCCCTGCCCTTCGGCGCGCTCGCGAAGGCGAGGCCGTTCTGCGTGCACAGTCCGGACCGGAGCGAGATCGCGATCGTGCGGCTGGTCGAGGCCTCCCCCGACGGCGCCGTCACCATCTCCGCGGACCATTACCGCCGGAGCTGAAGCCCCCGCGGAGCGGGGCCCGGCAGCGCCCGACCCGAGGGGCCGAACCTGTACGGACCTGCACGGACCTGCACGGACCTGCACCGGCCGACCCGGACCGCCAAATCCGGGTGACGCCCGGCCGGGGCGTTCGGCAGGATCACCGCATGACCCTGCTGCTCCCGCCCCGCCTGACCGCTTCCGCCGCCCGGATCCGGGACGCCGCCCGCGCGCGCGGGCTGGACACCGTACGACTGGACGGGTTCGCCGTGCCCGAGGGGCTGCGGGCCGGGCATCTGCACGCCGGTCCGCGCTTCGCCGACGCCGTGGCCCCCGGGATCGGGATCGGGGTGCTGGAGGCGCCGTCCGACTGGCTGGCGCGGCTGCCCCTGGAGTTCACCGGGCGGGAGGTCCTGCTGATGCCGATCCGCGAGGCGTACGGGCTGCGCCGGCCCGTCTTCGTGAAGTCCCCGAACGACAAGGACATCCCGGCCCTCGTCTACGCCGACGGCTCGCGCCTGCCGGGGCCGGACGCGGTGGACGGGCAGACGCCGGTGCTGGTCAGCGACGTGGTGCGGTTCGCCTCGGAGCACCGGATGTTCCTGCTGGACGGGGCCGTCCACACCGCGAGCCGCTACGCCGAGGACGGCCGCCTGAGCCTGGGTCCCGCCTCTGCCGACGCGCTCGCCTTCGCCGCCGGCCTGCCCTTCGCCGGCCTCCCGTCGGCGATCGTGGTCGACGTGGGCCTGGCCGGCGGCCGCTGGTCGGTGATCGAGGCCAATGCCGCGTGGGCCAGCGGCACCTACGCCTGCGATCCGCAGCGGGCCCTGGACGTGGTGCTGCGCGCGGCGGCCCCGCTGCCCTCCTTCGCCGCCCGCGACCGGGAGTTCCTCCGGTGATCCGCGCGCGGCCCGTGAACCGGAAGGGCGGGGCGCCCGAAGGCGCCCCGCCCGTTGGACCAGGAGCAGGTCAGCCCTTGTCGGGGCGGTCCGTGACGCGCAGGGAGTTCAGCAGGGGTTTGCCGAAGCCGCTGTGGGTGACGAAGCGGACGTTGAGGACTCCGTCGGTGACCGTGACCGTGTAGGTGCGGGTCAGGGCCGTGTAGGTGCCCGCCTCCAGGGAGACGTCCAGGGAGGGCAGGACCTGGGTGCCCTCCGCCAGCACGTCGAAGACGCGCTTGTTGGGCTTGGTGGAGGAGAGCTCCGCGAAGCCCAGTTCCACGGTGTAGGTGCCGTTCGGGACGTTGTCGAAGCGGTATTCGTACATGCCCTCGCGGGCGTTGCGGAACAGCTTCTGGTCGCTCGTGCCCGCGATCGTGCGGCTGGTGGACTGGGTCGAGCCGTTGCCCTGGTAGCCGTACGAGCCCGCCGTGTACTTGCGGTCGGGGGACCATCCGTCGCCCAGCGAGTCCGTGCTCGCGCTCGTGGAGCCCGCGTCCAGGGCGACCTGGTAGCGCGGGACGACGAGCTTGACGGGAACGGTGAGCACGGGAGTGCGGCCACTGGCCGAGGTGATCTTCAGATCGGCCGTGAGCACGGTGCCCGGGGCCAGGCCCGTGGTGTCCACGGACAGCGTGAGCGGGGCCTTCCCGCCCGTCGGGAGGTCCCCCGAGCCCGGAGTGACCGTCAGCCAGGCCGCGTCCTCGGCCGCCGTGAAGGCGGTGCCGAGACCCGGGTTGGTGAGGTCGAGGGTCCTCGTCCGCTTCTGGCCCGGGGGCAGGACGAGCTCGACCGCCGGTTTCGCCGGCGTCACCTTGCCGGTGCGCAGGGACCGGGTCACCGACGTGACGTCGGCCGCCTTGACGTCCACGGTGGCCGCCACCGGCTCGTACTGCGCCGCGGTCAGCGCGAGTTCGCGTGCGCCCGACGGGCTCTGGACCACGTACCCGCCGTCGGCGGCCGTGACGGCCGAGACGGCCGCGGCTCCCGTGCCGACGGTCACGGTGGCCCCGGCGATGCCGTTGCCGTCGTTCGCGTCGAGCACCCGGCCCGCCACCACACCGCTCTTGGTGGTGCGGAAGGCGATGGACAGCCCGTCCGTGATCACGGGCGTGTTGAAGGAGTACTTGAAGGCGTCGGTGCCCGTCGCGTTCTCCACGCCGACGGTGGCGGTGGAGCCGCCCTTGATGCCGGTGCCGCCGGTCCCCTTGTAGGAGTACCGCACGGTGCCGTCCTCGCCGATGGCCGCGGAGAAGGAGAACTTGTCGGACTGCGCCGACCAGTGCGAGACCTCGCGCCACTCGATGACGTAGGTCCGGTGCGGCGCCGTGCCGGTGACGGAGGTGAAGACGCCGGACCCGCTGCCGGCCGCGCCGACGACGAGGTCGTCCCAGAACGGGTACAGCGCCGCGTTGGGCGTGGCCGCGCTCGGGATGTCCCCGTTGATGTCGCCGGTGTTGTTGCCGCCGAAGCTGACGGTGCCGTTCGTGCCGATCCAGGCCTGCCCGTACGTCTTGCCGTACAGCGGCAGCGGGAAGGGCAGGTCGACGCGCTCGGTGGTGTTGTCGCCGGTCAGCGCGAGCTGCCGGTCCCCGGCCTGGTACGGGCTGCCGCCGGAGGCCGCGCAGGCGTAGCCGTAGCCGTCGGTGCGTTCGGGGAGGTTCACCGCGACGGTGGTGTCCCCGGCGACGGTGAGTTTGGCCGTGCCGCCGGTGAGGCAGCGCGAGGCGTGGGTGGCGCTCACGTCGTACGTGCCGTGCGGCAGGGTGACCTCGAAGCGGCCCTGCGCGTCGGTGGTCGCGGTCACCGGGGTCTCGGCGATCGCGACGGCGGCGCCGGCCAGCGGGCCGGAGGCCGAGGAGACGGTGCCGGTGACCTTGCCGGAGGCGGCCGCGGTGAGGGTGATGTCGCCGGTGGCGGTGGCGTTCTCGGTCACCGACACGGTCGCGCCCTGCTGCCCGTAGCCGAACTTCGAGGCGGTCAGCGCGTAGTCGCCCACGGACAGGGCGGTGAAGCGGTACGTGCCGTCGGCCGCGGTGGTCGTCGTGCGGTCGATCGGGCCGTCGGCGACGATCTTCGCACCGGCGACGGGCTGCCCGCCGGCGCGCACGGTGCCGTCGATGGCGCCCACCGCGCCGCGCGGGGCGGCGGTGACGGCGGCCAGGGCGTCGGGCTTGCCTTCGCCGAAGACGTTGTTGTCGGCGGCGGTGCCGCCGCACTGGCTGCTGTCGGTGTCCAGCGCGGTGCCGTCCAGCAGGGCCGTGGTCTGCGCGATGTCGCCTTCGAGGGCGGGCGCGGCGGACCAGAGCAGGGCCACGGTCGCGGCCGTGTGCGGCGAGGCCATGGAGGTGCCGGAGAACGACGCGTACGCGCCGCCGGGGACGGAGGAGCGCACGTTCACGCCGGGAGCCGCGATGTTCGGCTTGACGATCCCGCCGGGGCCCGCGCCGCGCGAGGAGAACGACGCGATCGCGCCGTTGACGTCGAAGGCGCCGGAGCTGTAGGAGCTCGCGTAGTCACCGGGTGAGCCGCTGGTGGTGCAGCCGGGGCCGGCGTTGCCGTTGGAGAAGGCCGGGAAGATGCCGGCCGCGCGCCAGGTGTCGACGATCTGCTGGTACCAGGTGTCGCCGCCCGAGCCGCCCCAGGAGTTGTTGACGATGTGCGGGGCCAGGTCGGGGCGCGGGTTCTGGCCGTTCACGTCGGTCGGGGCGACGATCCACTGGCCGGCGGCCAGCAGCGAGGCCTCGGAGCAGGAGGTGGTCTCACAGCCCTTGGCGGCGATCCACTTCGCTCCCGGGGCGACACCGATCTTGTTGGCGCCGCCGTCGTCGCCGACCATGGTGCCCATGGTGTGGGTGCCGTGGTCGTTGTTGTCGCAGGGGGCCGCGGTGGGGCAGACGCCGGCCGGGTCGAACCAGTTGTGGTTGTGGTCGTAGGTCCCGTCCGCGTTCTTGCCGCGGTACTGGTTGGCCACGGCCGGGTGGGTGTGGTCGACGCCGCTGTCGATGTTGGCGACGACGATGCCCTCGCCGCGCACGCCCAGCTGGTCCCAGACCTGCGGCGCCTTGATCCGGTCGATGTTCCACTCGACGGCGTCGGCCACGGCCTTCTCCCGCTCGCCGTCCGCGGGCTTCGGCAGGTCGATCTTGTCGTCGGCGTCGATCCGGGAGACCTCGGGGCGCTGGGCCAGGGCCCCGGCGAGCTTCTCGGTGCCGACGACGCGGACCGCGTTCACGATCCAGTACGAGGTGTACTCGGCCTTCGCGCCGTCGAGGGCTTTGACCACCTCGCTCTGGCTGCGCGAGGCATGGTCCTTCTTCAGCCGCAGAACCGTTTCCGCCTTGGCGGCGCGGGTCTGCTGCCCACCCGCGGCGGTGAGGTCGGCCGCACTGTCGAGGTAGACCCAGAACACCGCCTTCGCGGAGCCGTCGAGCTGGGCGCGCAGGCTCGGCTCGATCTTGCGCTCGGCCGCGCCCGGGGTGGGGCCGGGGTCCGGAGCGGCGGCGGCGACCCCCGCGCCGACGGGCAGGAGCAGGGCCGCGGCGAGCGCGGTCAGTGCGGCCCGCACGGGTCGTAATCGCGTGCGTGAGCGTGATGGTGCGGTTCGTCGGCTGTCGCGTTGTGCCACGTGTGGTCTCCTCGTACGCCGTGTGCAGGTCGTGCGGAAAGGGTGTGCGTGACGTGCGCGGGCCATGGTGCGGGAGGTGTCATGCTCCGTACAAGAGGGCCTAATGAGCCGTACCGCCGCCGCCGGGTGGCTGTTCCCGGCCATGCGGGCCAGCCTGGGGGGATGACCGATCCCGTCTCCCCGCCGCCGTCCCCCGGGGTACGGCTCGGGACCGCGCAGGGCCGGTGGATCGTGCTGACCACCGTGCTCGGGTCCGCCATGGCGCTGCTCGACTCGACCGTGGTCAACGTCGCCCTCCCGCGCATCGGGCGGGATCTCGGCGCGGATCTGGCCGTGCTCCAGTGGACGGTCAACGCCTACCTGCTGACGCTCGCCGGGCTGATCCTGGTCGGCGGGGCCCTCGGCGACCGGTTCGGGCGGCGCCGGATCTTCGTGCTCGGGGTGGTCTGGTTCGCGGTGGGCTCGCTGCTCTGCGGAATCGCGCCGAACGCCGGGGTCCTCATCTCGGCCCGCGCCCTGCAGGGCGTCGGCGGCGCCCTGCTGACCCCCGGCTCGCTCGCACTGATCCAGGCGTCCGTCCATCCCGACGACCGGGCCCGCGCGGTGGGGCTGTGGTCGGGGTTCGGCGGGGTGGGCGCGGCCGTCGGGCCGTTCCTGGGCGGGTGGCTGGTGGACGGGCCGGGCTGGCGCTGGGTCTTCCTGCTGAACGTGCCGGTCGCCGCGCTGTGCGTCCCGGTGGCCCTGCGGCACGTACCGGAGTCGCGGGATCCGCAGGCGCACGGGCGGTTCGACGTGGCCGGCGCCCTCCTCGGCGCGGCCTCGCTCGCGCTGGTGACCTACGCGCTGATCGAGGCCGGGTCCGGCTCCGCCCTGGTACCGGGCGCGGCCGTCGCCGGCGTCCTGCTGGCGGCCGCCTTCGTGATGGTCGAGCGGCGGCGGGCCGATCCGATGGTGCCGCCGGACATCTTCGCCTCGCGCCAGTTCACGGCCGTCAACCTGGTCACCCTGTGCGTGTACGCGGCCTTCGGCGGCTTCTTCTTCCTCGTGGTGCTCCAGCTCCAGGTGGTCTGCGGCTACTCCGCCCTGGCCGCCGGGGCCGCCCTGCTGCCCACCACCGCCCTGATGCTGCTGCTCTCGGCCCGCTCGGCCGAGCTCGGCGAGCGGATCGGCCCGCGGATCCCGCTGACCGCGGGGCCCCTGCTGTGCGCGGCGGGGATGCTGCTGATGCTGCGGGTGGGCCAGGAGGCCTCGTACGTAGGGGACGTGCTGCCGGCGCTGCTCGTCATGGGCATGGGCATGGTGACCCTGGTGGCCCCGCTGACGGCGACCGTCCTGGCCTCGGTGGACCCCGGCCGGGCGGGCCTGGCCAGCGGCATCAACAACGCCGCCGCGCGGGCCGCCGGGCTCCTCGCGGTGGCGGCGCTGCCGCTGCTGGCCGGGATGGGGCCGGACTCCTACCTCTCGGCCGGCGCCTTCGACGCGGCCTTCGGGCGGGCGATGCCCTGGTGCGCGGGGGTGCTGGTGGCCGGCTCCGCCGTGGCGTGGGCGACCGTACGCTCCCCCGCGCCCGGGGCCTGCCACCCGCAGTGCCGTACGAACTGCGCGGTCACCGCCCCGCCGCTCGAACCCCCGGGAGCGGCGGAGCGGTGACCCTGCCGGCGGGCGGGCCCCCTACCAGGGGCTCGGCGCCGGCGGGGCGACGACCGGCGGGCGGTCGTCACAGGTGATGGTGTTGGGCAGTTCCCAGCCGGCGAGCCAGGGGCCCGCCGTGCCGCCGCCGTCGTTGCCGCCCCGGTCGACGAGGGTGAACTCCGATCCGGTGGCGGGGAAGTTGAAGGAGCCGCAGTTGTTGACGCCGACGGCCCCGACGCCCCGGGCGTCGACGTTCTCGAAGCTCGCCGAGCCGGCCGCCCGCGCGCTGACCACCGAGGTGCCGGTGCCGTCCACCCGGACGTCCTTGAAGTGGACGTTCTCGATGCGCACCTTGTCCTTCACCGGCCAGTCGCTGACCAGCATGACGGCGTTGTAGGTGCTGTCGAGGAAGGTGTTGGAGGTGACCTGGACGTCGGCCCGGTCGATGCTGCGGTCCAGGGCGTAGAACCAGATCGCGCCGAGCCCGATGTTCCAGTTCAGCTCGTACGTGCCCGCGCGCGCGGTGGTGTTGCCGTCGATCCGCAGGCTCCCGGTGAAGGGTTCCGCGCCGAAGCGGGAGCCGACGTGCAGGGCGCTGCCCTCGCGGACCGGGTCGGCGACGAGGTTGGCGCTGACGGTGGTGTCGGTGCCTCCGTAGATCGCGATGCCGTTGGCCAGGGTGGGGCTCTGCACGGTGTTGTGGTCGAAGGTGTTGCGGGCGTTCGCGGTCTTCTCCGACCACATGGCGAGGCCGTCGTCGCCGGTGTTGCGGACGAAGTTGTCCTGGGCGAGGGAGTCGGTGACCCCGGTGTGGAAGTTGAGGCCGTCGGCGATCTGGTCGGTGATGACGTTGCGGGTGACCTTCACGTTGCTCATCGGGCCGTCGAACCAGAGGCCCACCTTGGTGTGGTGGACGTACAGGGAGTCGACGGTGGAGTCGCTCATGGCTCCGCCGACGCCGTTGACCTGGTCGGTGTCCACGCGCTCGCGGACGTCGCCCTCGATGGCGAAGCGGGACAGGTGGACGTTCCGGCTGCCGCCGTCCGCCGCCTCCTTGCCGTAGAAGCCGACGCCCTTGCCCTTGACGGTGGTGTACCAGCTGCCCGCGCCGGTGATCGTGACGTCGTCCACGATGATGTGGCGATTGACCCGATAGGTGCCCGGCGGGAGGTAGACCGGGAGCCGGTGGCGCTTGGCGAAGGCGATGGCACGGTCGATGGCGTCGGCCGAGTCGCGCCGGCCGGTCGGGTCGGCGCCGAAGAGGAGGGCGTTGGCGGCGGCCGCCTCGATGTGCGGGGCGCCGACGCGCTGGGAGTCGAGCAGGTCGATCACGGTCCAGGCCGCGGGGCTCCCGGCCGGGACGGTGAGCCGGACCTTGTCGCCGGCCCGGTGGGTGCGGCCCAGCAGCAGGCGCTGCTCGTCGTACATGTGGGTGGGCCGGAACGGCTTGGAGATGACCGGCGCCGGGGTGGTGGCGGCCGGGACGCAGCCGCACTCGGTGATCCACCAGTCGGGGTGCAGCAGTTCGGCCCGCGGGTCGTTGCTGAAGGGGTACTGGTTGTACAGCCAGGAGTACTGGGAGGTCAGCGTCATGGAACGGCGGTTCTTGCCGTTCACGGTGACGTCGAGCGGAGCGGTGATGCCGCCGCCGGCCGGGGCGTCCGGGAGGCTGTAGCGGACGGTGAGCGCGTCGGCGTCCGCGGGGAGGGTGAACTCCACGTACTGGCCCGGCAGGAGCTTCACGGCCTTGCGGCCGGAGGCCTCGGCGGGCAGGGAGTACGCGGTGCGGTCAGGGCCGATGACCGTGCCGGAGGTGGCCGCGTTCTCCGCCTCCTGTTCGACGAAGTCCACGCGGGCGCCGCGGCCCTCGACCAGTGCGGGATCGAGGGCGGCCCGGGTGACGGCTGTGGACGCGGCCTTGGCCGGGTCCGGGGCCGCGGGCCGGGCTTCGGCCGCGCCGGCGGCCAGGGCGCCGAGGGCGCCGAGGGCGAGCGTGGACGCGGTGACCGCCGCCAGCGCGGCGGCGGCTCTTCTGGCGGCGGCTCTTCTGGGGACGGCTCTTCCGGGAACCGCTCTTCTGGGGGACATAGCCGGGACAGTAGGACTCTGCGCGCGAACCCAGCAAGAGTCGTGCAGAAATCTTCTCTCGCTTGTCGAATTCTTCCATGATTATGTGTCGTGGCAGACGGCGACGAAGCGGCCTACCGTGGGATCGGCAAGTCGCCATGCACTGGAGGGCGACGGCCCATCTGACGGCCGGGGCGGCCATCACCGCCACCGGGATCGCCTGCCTGGCCTGGCCCGCACCCGGCGGGCCCGGGACCTGCCGCTCGGCGCCCTGCTGATCTCCGGAGACCGCCTCCTGCGCCTCATCGGCCTGCTCATGGCCGCGGGAGCCCTCGTCCGCGCGGCGCTGTGGAGGCTCGAATTCGCCCCCCTGGTGCGCCTTCGCGGCGGCCGCATCGACGCCGATCCTGGTCTGGACCGGCCGCCGAGTGGATTCCCCTTGTGTACGAGAGGCCGCCGCAGGGCGCGCTCCGGGCCTGTAACACCGAAACAGGCGACGAACAGAAGCGCCCGGCGAAGGTAAAAAGATTCCGGACCGGATCATGGTCCCACCCTGCGGTTTGTCGCTTTTCGGCCGGGTGCCCCACGGGATGCAGCCACGACGGAGTGGCGGGGTCCGCCGGACTGCCGGGCTCCCCCGGGCCGGGCGGGCCGCCGTAACGCGTTCGACTTCTGACGTGGCGGATTCGGGCGGACACCCCCGCCGGCCACCCCTCGAACCTTCGGCGCAACCGTCACTGCGCGACCACCGGCCATCCACAGCGGGTCGTCATTCCCAGCATCCAATGGGACCTTCAACGCCCTTCCGGGGGAGGTCAGTTGATGTCCGCGGCGGCCGCGACCGGCGAAAGATACCTCGACGCATCTAGTGACTTCACAAGCACTCGGCAGTAGAACTCGTTCTCATTCCGCCTAGAGTGAGGAAGCTCACATGAGCGACAAAGGCCTGCACAAAACCGTCTCCAACGGCGTATCACGTCGTGGATTTCTGGGTAGAACTGGTTCCATTCTGGGGGCCATGGCGCTCTCGGCCCAGATCGCTCCCTCTCAGGCACAAGCCGCCACGTCCGGCGCGGCCGCCGCCGGGCCCATCGACAACGGAGCCCACGTACCCGCCCTGGTGATCGGCACCGGCTACGGCGGATCCGTCGCCGCGCTGCGGCTCGCCGAGGCCGGCGTGGACGTCCACATGATCGAGATGGGCATGGCCTGGGACACCCCCGGCTCGGACGGCAAGATCTTCTGCAACACGACCACCCCGGACTACCGGGCCTACTGGCTGCGCACCAGGACCAAGGCGCCCCTGAGCAACTTCCTGGGCTTCCCCATCGACAAGAACGTCCCGCGCTACACCGGCATCCTGGACGCCGAGGAGATGGGCGGGATCATCGTCTACCAGGGCCGCGGCGTCGGCGGCGGCTCCCTGGTCAACGGCGGCATGGCCGTGACCCCGAAGCGCTCGAACTTCGCCGCCGTCCTCCCGTCCGTGGACGCCGAGGAGATGTACAGCACCTACTACCCGCGGGCCAACGCGGGCCTCGGCGTCGGCCTGATCGACCCGGCCTGGTTCGACACCGTGGACTGCTACCAGTTCGCCCGAGTCGGCCGCAAGCACGCCCAACGCGCCGGATTCCCCTTCGTCTTCGTCCCGGACGTCTACGACTGGGACTACATGAAGCAGGAGGCGGCCGGGACCGTCCCCAAGTCCGCCGTGGCCGGCGAGATCCTCTACGGCAACAACGCCGGCAAGAAGTCCCTCCAGCAGACCTACATCGCCCAGGCGAAGGCCACCGGCAACGTCACCATCTCCCCCCTGCACAAGGTGACCTCGGTCTCCCCGGCCTCCGGCGGCGGGTACACGGTCGTCATCGACCAGATCAACACCACCGGCGACACCACCGGCACCAAGACCGTCCGCGCGGACAAGGTGTTCTTCGCGGCCGGCAGCGTCGGCACCAGCAAGCTGCTCGTCCGGCTCAAGGCCACCGGCGCGCTGCCCAACCTGAACAACGAGATCGGCAAGGGCTGGGGCGACAACGGCAACGTCATGTGCGGGCGTGCCAACCACATGTGGGACGCGACCGGCAAGGTGCAGGCCTCCATCCCCTGCGGCGGCATCGACAACTGGGACGCGGGAGGCGCCTTCGCCGAGGTGGCCCCGCTGCCGACCGGCATCGAGACCTACGCCTCGTTCTACCTGTCGATCACGAAGAACCCGCACCGCGCGGAGTTCACGTACAACGCGGCCTCGGGCGGCGTCGAGCTGAACTGGCAGACGGCCTGGAAGCAGCCCTCGATCGACATGGCCAAGACCATCTTCGACAAGATCAACAAGAAGGAGGGGACGATCTACCGGACCGACCTCTTCGGCACCAACAAGATCTGGGGCGACCACCTCACCTACCACCCGCTCGGCGGCGCCATCCTGAACAAGGCCACCGACAACTACGGTCGCCTGCACGGCTACACCGGCCTGTACGTCATCGATGGCGCGCTGATCCCGGGCAACACCAGCGTCAACCCCTTCGTCACCATCACCGCGCTCGCGGAGCGCAACATCGAGAAGATCATCGCCACCGACCTGTAGCACCGGCACAAGCGGTGGGACCGGTACGAGCGGCACGAGCGGCACGAGCGGTACGAGCGGTACGAGCGCAAAGGGCCGGGGCCGTCGGATTCACCGACGGCCCCGGACCCGTGTGCACCCCGCCCCGCGTCTCAGTGGCCGGGGAGGACGCACACGCTGTCGAGGCCGAGCACGTGGTTGAGCCGGCCGAAGGCCAGCCAGGACCCGATGCTCATCGTCAGCTCCACGATCTCCACCTGGCTGTAGCGCGCCGTCATCCGCTCCCAGAACTCCTCGTCGAGCCCGTGGTGGTCGAGGCAGTACCGCTCCGCGTACTCGGCCGCCAGCCGGGTGCGCTCGTCGAAGCGGTCCGTGGTGCGCCAGTCGGTGACGGCCTCGGGGAACTCGTCCTCGACCTTCTCCCCGTCCCGGTCCGTCCGCCAGTCCAGGCAGAAGACGCACCCGTTGATCTGCGCGACGCGCAGCCGGGCGGCCTCGAACTCCCGCAGCCCCAGGGTGGTGTGGGCGTACACCGACAGCGAGAAGTTGGCGGCGGCCATTCCGATGCCGGGTACCAGGTCACCCCACACGTACTCGATGGGGTGCTGTCCTTCGGGTACGTCGATCCTCATGGCTGTTTCCTTCCGAGCTTGCCGATGGCGGGGCGCAGCGGGACGTCCAGGGCGTCGTAGAGCCCCGGTTCGGCCTCCACCAGCCAGTCGATGGCGCCGACGAGGCGTCCGACGGCGGTGGCGTTGCCGCCGGCGGAGCGGTTCTCGCCCTCGTCGGTGGCCTCGATGGTGACCTCGATGTGCGGGCGGCCCTCGATGATCACCCGGTGGGCGCCGTCGCCGCCGTCGGGCGGGGTCGGCCAGTCGGGGGCGCAGGACGCGTGGATGCGGGTGACGTGCTCGATGACGATGCGGGGTTCGCCCCCGACGATGCCCTGCACCTCGAAGCGGACGGCCCCCTGGGTGCCGGCCTCGAACTCGCCCATCGTCCGCGTGCTGACGGTGGTGTCGAGGGCCCGGCGGTCCACGGTCTCGCGGATCTCGTCGAGTTCGACGCCGAGGGCCCGGGCCATCATCCGTATCTGCCCGCCCCAGACCATGGTGGGGATGGAGGGCATGAGCATCATCGGCTCGAAGTCCATGGGCTGGCCCATGCCGATGAGGAGGCGGACCGAGTCCGGCTGGTCGTAGGTGGAGTAGTCGAATATCTCCTGGCAGCGGATGACGTCGATCCTGGTGCCGAGTCCGCTGAGCAGGAGCGGGAGCACGTCGTTGCCCCAGCCCGGGTCGACGCCGGAAGCGAAGAGCGAACCGCCGCCCTCCGCGATCGCGGCGGTCACCGGATCGAGGAACTCCGGTGGTGCGCTGCGGTGGTCGTAGAGCGGATAGAGGGCGGGACTGACGACGACGGCCCCGCTGCGGATCGCCCGTGTGATGTCGGCGAGCGCGTCGTCGGGGCGGATGTCGCCGGAGGCCGCGTAGACGACCGCCTGCGGACCGGCGGCGAGCACCGCTTCTATGTCATCGGTGGCCGCGACGCCGACCTCGTAGTCGAGCCGGCCGAGTTCACCGGCGTCACGGCCGACCTTTTCTGGATTGTGAACGATGACGGCGGCCAGTTTCAGCGCCGGATGGGCCTCTACGGCACGGATGGCCAAACGGCCGACGTTGCCGGTACCCCAGACAACCGTGGAAATCATGCGCGGAGGGTAGCTTCAGGACCTGCAGGTTCCTAGAGCCGTGGCCGGAGAGGTTTGCCGGGTCACGATGCTGGACCGTGCGGAAATTCCGGCCCGCTGTCACTGGTTTTGCGCGCCCAGGACGAAGAGCAGGTAGACGAAGAACGCGAAGAGGTGGCCTACGAACAAGTAGGCGATGAGCCGGATGACGAGACCGCGCGGGAATTTCGACTCGATGCGCCGGATGAGGGCCGCCGGCCGGGGATCCCCCGCCTCGGGCTGCTGCTCTGTCTGGGACATGGGTACGGCTCCTCGGCTATCGGTGGTGCGTGGTGGTCCCGCCGCCGAGGCACAGCCCGGCGAGGCTGCTCTGCAGCAGGGTGTGGACGAACAGGAGGTCGGCCCCGGCCGCCGAGGCCGCGCCGATCCGGTGCGGGGTGAGCGAGTCGAAGTGCGCACTGTCCCCCTCCTCCAACAGGTGCTCGACGTCCCCGAGGTGCAGCCGCAGCCGCCCCTTGAGGACGTACAGCCACTCCTCCCCGGGATGTACGCGGACCAGCTCCCCCTGGCTGCGGCCGTGGGGGACGTGCACCCGCAGCGCCTGCATCCCGCGGCCGGAGCCGCCGGCCTGCCAGTACGTCCACCCGTCGGCCTCGCGGGCGCCCGGGCCGCCGGCCCGTACGATGGGGTCGGCGACCGCCGGGGTCTCCCCGAGCAGTTCCGAGACCGTCGTACCGTAGGTGCGGGCGAGCCCGAGCAGCAGCGGCAGCGAGGGCTGGCGCCGCCCGGTCTCCAGCCGCGACAGGTGCGCGGGCGAGAGCCGGGCCCGCGCGGCGGCGGCCTCCAGGGTGAGGCCGGCACGGCGGCGCAGCTCGCGCAGCTGCGGGGCCACGGTGGGCAGTTCGACGCCGGCGGCGCCACTGTCGTCGTCGGAGTCGGAGTCGGGGCCGGCCGCGTCGTCGGGGCCGGGGGCAGGGCCGGTTGTCATGCCCCGATTGAGCCAGATCCTTACCCCTGTGGCAATTCCCGTTGCCTCTGAGGCAAAATTGCGTCCCGCTCGACGAGGCCGTTGAGGTCCTGCGGGACCTCAACTAGCCGTTCTGGATCGCGTGGACGAGTCCGGCGACGAGTTCCGCGCGTTCGGCCATCGCCTCGACCACCACGTACTCGTGGTCCGCGTGGGCGCCGCCGCCGACCGCGCCGAGGCCGTCGAGCGTCGCCACGCCCAGCGCGGCCGTGTAGTTGCCGTCGCTGCCGCCGCCGACGGCCTTGCCCTCGATGCCGGGGAGCAGCCGCCGCGCCACGGCGAAGAGCTCGGCCGAACCCGATTCGGGCATCGGGGGCCGGCTGATGGCCCCCTGCACCGTGATCCGGGCCTCGTCGAGGTGGGGAGCCAGCGCGGCGAGCGCGGACTCGATCCGCTCCCGCTCGGCGTCCGATTCGACGCGGACGTCGACGATCACGGTCGCCTCCGCCGGAACGACGTTGTCCAGGGTCCCCGCTGACGCGACGGTCGGGGTGACCGTCGTGCCGGCGTCCGGCCGACCGAGGGCCGCGATGTCCAGCACCTGGTGGGCCGCCTCGATCAGGGCGTTGACCCCGGCCTCCGGCTCGAGGCCCGCGTGCGAGGCCCGGCCGGCGATGGAGACCTGGAAGGTGCCGCAGCCCTTGCGGCCGGTCTTCAGGGCGCCGCCGTCCGCGGCGCCCTCCAGCACGAGTACGGCGCCGCAGGCCAGGGCCCGCTCTTCGAGGAGGGCCCTGGAGCAGCGGGAGCCGACCTCCTCGTCCGCGGTCACCAGGATCTCGACGCCCGACCGGTTCTCCAGGGCCGCCAGGCCGTGCACGGCCTGTACGAGACCGCCGAGCATGTCGAAGACCCCGGGACCGGTCGCGTGCCCGTCCTCGACGGTGAACGGGCGGCGTTCGAGCGATCCGATCGGGAACACCGTGTCGTGGTGGCCGAGGATCAGCACCTTGGGATCGCCCCCGCCCGACCAGTGGACGTGCGGCCCCGCCTCACTGTCGACGAGGACGGCCTGCCCGCCGAGGCGGCTCTCGATGACGGCGGCGACGACCTTGGCCGACGCCGCCAGGGCGTCGGGGTCCCGCGAGGGGGACTCGACCTCGACCAGCGTCCTGAGGTCCTCGATCATCGCGTCGACGCTCACATGAACGGTCTTCCACATCGTCATTGCGCAAGGGTATCCGCCGCACCCGGACCGATGATCTTCTGAACGGCCCCGCCCGCCGCCGCCTCCCGGTCGCCGAGCACCGTCTCCACCGTGTCCGCCTCCTCCGCCCGCTTGTCGGGGCGGTGGCGCAGGACCCGCGCGAAGCGCAGCGCGACCCCGGCCGGGTAGCGCGGGGAGCGCTGCAGGCCGTCGTAGGCGATCTCCACGACCAGCTCCGGGCGGACCCGGACCGTGAAGCCGTCGTCCTCGACCGCGAGTTCGCCGAGCCGTTCGGTCTGCCAGCGCAGCATCTCGTCGGTGAGTCCCTTGAAGGTCTTGCCGAGCATGGCGTACGTGCCGTCGGCGGCCCGCGCGCCGAGGTGCAGGTTGGACAGGAGCCCGGTGCGCCGGCCGTGGCCCCGCTCGACGGCGAGCACCACCAGGTCCAGGGTGTGCACCGGTTTCACCTTGAGCCAGTGTTTGCCGCGCCGGCCGGCCGCGTAGGCGGAGTCGAGGGCCTTGACCATGACCCCTTCGTGGCCCCGGCTCAGGGTCTGCGCCCAGAACTCCCGGGCCTCGGCCGACTGCGCCTCCGGGTCCTCCACCACGAGCCGGCGCACCCGCCGTTCCTCGGGCACCAGGGCGGCCAGCGCCTCGTACCGCTCGCGGACCGGCGCGTCGAGGAGTACGTCCTCGCCCACCGCCAGGACGTCGAAGAAGAAGGGGGACACCGGGAGCGTGCGGCGGGCCGCCTCGACGTCGACCCGGGAGCCGACCCGGCTCGCCACCTCCTGGAACGGCACCGGCCTGCCGTCCGCCGCGGACCGTCCGATGACCTCCCCGTCGAGGATGAACCGCTCCCCCGGCAGCGACCGGGCGAGCTCGGTCACCTCGGGCAGCCGGTCGGTGATCTCGTCGAGGGAGCGCGTGTACACCCGTACGTCGTCCCCCTCGCGGTGGACCTGCACGCGGATCCCGTCGAGCTTCTCCTCCACCGCGCAGGGCCCGAGCGCGGCCAGCGCCTCGGCGACGGATCCGGCGGTGCTCGCCAGCATCGGCTGGACGGGCCGCCCCACGCGCAGGGTCACTTCGCGCAGGGCTGCCGCCCCGGCGGTGAGCGCGGTCGCGGCCACCCGCGGCAGGGATCCGTCGAGCATCGCGGCCCGGCGCAGTTCGGCGGCCGGCACCCCGGCCGCGGCGGCCACGCCCTCCAGGGCAACGGCGTCGAGCGCGCCCTGGCGGACCTCGCCGGAGACGAGGCTGCGCAGGAACCGCTGCTCGGCCTCGGTGGCGGCGCCGAGCAGGCCGTCCAGGATCCGGCGGCGCTCGGCCTGCGCGCCCGCCCCGGCGACGGCGGCGAGCCGGGTCACGGCGTCGTCGACGGCGGTCACGGTCAAGGTGGGCTCCGCGGCCGGCTCCACCTCCCGGGCGAGCGCGCGCCAGCCGATCCCGGGGCGGCCCTGCGGGAGCCGGCCCGCGAGGTAGGAGACCACCAGCTCGGCCTCTTCGGCGGGTGCGGCGGCGAACACCTCCGCGAGCAGGGCGGCCTTCCGGGACCGGGCGGAGGTCTCGGCGACCTCCCGGGACGCGCGCGCGACCTCGGCCAGCAGCATGCGCCCATCCTCCCGCCGGTCGGCGCCGGGCGCAGGTCGGCGCGTGGAGGGCGGGCCGCGCGTACCGCAGGCGCGGTATGCCGGGCGGGCGGCGTAGTCCTTGAGAAGGTGTGCGGTTCAGTCTGTGGGAGCGCGGGCGGCGCGGGCCTGGCGCTTAGGGTTCCCGTATGAAGCTCCGACTGCCCCGGCGCCGCCGAAGCCGCCTGCTCGCGGGCGCCGCCGCGCTCGCCGTCGTCGCGGGGGCCGGCACGCTGACGGCCACCGCCGCGGCCGGCGACGCTCCGTCCGTGCGCCGCGAGGACCGTGTTCTGGAAATGCCGGGCCCCGACGTGCCCGGCGTGGGCATCGACATCTCGTACTTCACCTCCGGGGGCGGAGGCGGAGGCAGCGGGGAGAAACGTCCCGCCGTGCTGCTCGCACACGGCTTCGGCGGCAGCAAGGACGACATGCGGCCGCAGGCCGAGCGGCTGGCCCGGGACGGGTACGCCGTGCTGACCTGGTCGGCGCGCGGCTTCGGCCGCTCCGGCGGCAAGATCGGGCTGAACGACCCCGACTTCGAGGTCAAGGACGTCTCCCGGCTCATCGACTGGCTCGCGGCCCGGCCCGAGGTGCGGCTCGACGCGGCGGGCGATCCCCGCGTCGGCGTCGCGGGCGGGTCCTACGGCGGCGCCGTCTCGCTGCTCGCGGCCGGCCACGACCCGCGCGTGGACGCGATCGCCCCCTCGATCACCTACTGGAACCTCGCCGACTCGCTCTTCCCGGGCGGCGTGTTCAAGAAGCTGTGGGCCGGCCTCTTCTTCACCACCGGTTCGGCCGGCGGCATCCAGCCGGGTGCCCAGGGCACCGCCGACGCTCCTGGTGCGACCGGCGCTGAGGGTGCGACCGGCGCTCCGGCTGCGACCGGCCCCGCGCAGGCCGCTCCCGGCTGCGGGCGGTTCCAGCCCGAGCTGTGCGCCATGTACGAGCGGGTCGCGGTGGCCGGCGCGCCCGACGCGGAGGCCCGCGCGCTGCTGGAGCGGCGCAGTCCGTCGGCGGTCGGCTCCGCGATCAAGGTGCCGACCCTGATCACCCAGGGCCAGGACGACTCCCTCTTCCCCCTCGACCAGGCCGACGCCATGGCCAGGGCCATCGCCGCGAACGGTGCGCCCGTCTCGGTGGACTGGGCCGCCGGCGGCCACGACGGCGGGATGCGCGAGGCCGACCGCGTCGAGGACCGGGTCAAGTCCTGGTTCGACCGCCACCTCAAGGACGACACGGCCGTGGACACCGGCCCCGCCTTCCGCGTCTCGCGCGCCGGTGGCATCGACTCCACCGACGGCCAGGTCACACTGCGCGGAGCGAACGGCTCCACCTATCCCGGGCTGCGGTCCGGACCGCGCGAGTTCGCCCTGGCCGGCCGGGAGCAGACCTTCGCCAATCCGGCCGGCGGGGCGCCGCCCGCCCTGTCCGCGCTGCCGGGCATCGGCGGACAGCTGTCCGCGCTCGGAGCCGGGCTCTCGCTGGACTTCCCCGGACAGAACGCCCATTTCGATTCGGAGCCGCTGACCGAGGAGGTGCGGATCACCGGGACCCCGACCATCACCCTGAAGGTGAGGTCGACGGCTGCGGACGGTGCGGCCGTGCTGTTCGGCAAGGTCTACGACGTCGGGCCCGACGGGCGCCGGCAGGTGCTGCCGAGCCAGCTGGTGGCACCGGTGCGGGTGACGGACGCGCAGCAGGACAAGACCATCGAGCTGCGGCTGCCCGCGATCGACCACGCCGTCGAAGCCGGGCACCGGCTGCGGCTCGTCGTCGCCGCCACCGATCTCGGCTACGCGTCCCCGGCCGCGCCGGCGAGCTACACCGTCTCGGCGCAGGGCCCGCTGGCCGTGCCCGTCGTGGACGGCGTGCGGACGGCGTCCTCCGGGCTGCCCGCCTGGACCTGGGGAATGCCGCTCGGGGCGGTACTGCTGGCCGCGGGGCTGGTGGGGATCCGGAGGACCGGCCGGGGGCGAGGCGGGATCCGGGCGGGCGCACCGCAGCCCGAACCTGCGCTGGCCGACGTACCGCTGGAAATCACCGGGCTGACCAAGCGCTACGCCAAGTCGCAGGACCGCTACGCCGTACGGGACCTGTCCTTCCGCGTCGAGAAGGGCCAGGTGCTGGGCCTGCTCGGGCCCAACGGCGCCGGCAAGACCACCACCCTGCGCATGCTGATGGGCCTGATCACGCCCGACGCCGGGGAGGTCCGGGTGTTCGGGCACGCGGTGCGGGCGGGCGCGCCCGTGCTGTCGCGGGTCGGGGCGTTCGTGGAGGGCGCCGGCTTCCTGCCGCACCTGACCGGGCGGGCCAACCTGGAGCTGTACTGGCAGGCCACGGGCCGGCCCGCCGAGGACTCGTACATGGACGAGGCCCTGGAGATCGCCGGGCTCGGCGACGCGCTGGAGCGCGCGGTGCGCACGTACTCGCAGGGCATGCGCCAGCGGCTCGCGATCGCGCAGGCCATGCTCGGCATGCCGGACCTGCTGATCCTCGACGAACCGACGAACGGTCTGGACCCGCCGCAGATCCGCGAGATGCGCGACGTGATGATCCGGTACGCGGCGGGCGGGCGGACGGTCATCGTCTCCAGCCACCTGCTGTCGGAGGTCGAGCAGTCCTGTACGCACCTGGTCGTCATGGACCGGGGACGCCTCGTACAGGCGGGCGCGGTCGCCGAGATCACCGGCGGCGGGGACGCCCTGCTGGTGACGCTGGCCGGGCCGGTGGACGAGGTCACGGTCGGGAAGGTGACCGCACTGGAGGGAGTGGAATCGGTGGAGGGCGTCGAGGACGGTCTGCTCGTACGGCTGGACGGCGCGAGCGCGGCGATCCTCATCGCCGAACTCGTGCGCCTGGAGGTGCCGGTGTCGGGAGTGGGACCGCACCGGCGGCTGGAAGACGCGTTCCTCACCCTGATCGGAGGTGCGGCATGAGTGCCGTGACGGACCTGGAGAACGGCGGGAGCGGCGGAAGCCGTGGGAGCCGTGGGGCCCGCGGCGGCGGCGTCCGCGAGGTGGCTCCGGGTTACCGGGCGAGCCGGACGCTCCCGCTGCGCGTGGAGGCGCTGCGCCAGTGGCGCCGGCGGCGGACGCTGGTGATGGGCGGGATCCTCGCCGCGCTGCCGTTCATCCTGATGATCGCCTTCGCGGTGGGCGGCGGACCGGGCAGCCGGGACGGCGGAAACGGCCGGATCACCCTCATCGACACGGCGACGGCCTCGGGCGCGAACTTCGCCGCCACCTGCCTGTTCGTGTCGGCCGGGTTCCTGCTGGTGGTGCCGGTGGCGCTGTTCTGCGGTGACACGGTGGCCTCGGAGGCCAACTGGTCCTCGCTGCGCTACCTGCTGGCCTCGCCCGTGCCGAGGGCGCGGCTGCTGTGGAGCAAGCTGGTCGTGGCGCTCGGGTTCAGCCTGGCGGCGATGGTGCTGCTGCCGTTGGTGGCGCTGGCGGCGGGCACGGCGGCGTACGGATGGGGGCCGCTGAAGCTGCCGGCGGGCGGCTCCCTGGCGGCCGGGGACACGGTGGGGCGGCTCGCGATCGCGGTGGCCTTCATCTTCGTCTCGCAGCTGGTGACGGCCGGTCTGGCGTTCTGGCTCTCGACCCGGACGGACGCGCCGCTGGGTGCGGTGGGCGGAGCGGTCGGGCTGACGATCGTCGGCAACGTGCTGGACGCGGTGACGGCGCTGGGCTCGTATCGGGAGTTCCTGCCGGCGCACTGGCAGTTCGCGTGGGCCGATGCCTTGCAGCCGCAGCTGGAGTGGGGCGGGATGGTCAAGGGTGCGGCGGTGTCGGTGTCGTACGCGATCGTGCTGTTCGCGCTCGCGTTCCGCGGGTTCGCGCGCAAGGACATCACGTCGTGACGCACGGGGTCTGACACAGGGTCTGACGCGCGGGGTCCGTTCGGCCGTCGGTGGCCAACCCGGGTGCGTGCGCGTGCGCCTGCCGCCCGGTCGGCCCGCGCACCCCAAGAATCGCCCCGGTCAGGACGTACGGCGCGTCCGAGCGGGACTGAGGGGTACGACCGATGGACAGAGCAGGATTTCCGGCACGCAGGTTCGTCCTGACCGGCGGCCTGGCGGCCGCCGCGGCCGCGCTCTCGGGGTGCTCGGCCAAGAGCGCCCCGAAGGCCACCACGGGCGCGCCGGAACCCCGGCCCGGCACCCCCGAGGCCGCGTACAGCCGACTGATGGAGGGCAACAAGCGCTGGGTGAGCGGCAGCCTCAAGCACCCCGACCGGGACCCCGACCGGCGCCGGCTGGTGGCCGAGGCGCAGGATCCCTTCGGCGTGATCCTTGCGTGCATCGACTCCCGGGTGCCGCCGGAGCTGCTCTTCGACACCGGGCTCGGCGACCTGTTCGTGCTGCGCACGGGCGGCCAGGCGGTCGGCCCGGTGGTGACCGGATCGGTGGAGTTCGGTCCGATGACGGCGGGCACCCCGCTGATCCTGGTCCTCGGACACCAGCGCTGCGGGGCCATCGCCTCCGCGTACAAGGCGCTGCAGGACGGTACTTCGCTGCCCGGCAACCTGCTGGCGATCCAGAACGCGCTGGTGCCGGCGTACGACCTGACGGTCAAGGACCCGGGCGCCGATCCGGTGGACACGATGATCCGCAACCAGGTCAAGGTGACGGCGGACGAGCTGCGGGCCAACGCGGACCTGGCGCCCCTGGTGCGGAAGGGCTCCCTGGGCGTGGTCGGCGCCTACTACTCGCTGGACACCGGCCAGGTGGAGGTGCTGACCGGCGCGCCGACGGGGTCCGCCTCCGCGAGCCCGTCCGCGAGCCCCTCCGACAGCGCTTCGCAGAGCGCCTCGGCGAGCCCGTCCTCCAGCCCTTCCGCGAGCCCGTCGCAGTCCCCGTCCCCGAGCGGCTCCGCGAGCCCGTCCGATTCCGCTTCTGCCGGCGCCTCCGCCTCGGTCTCCTGAGCCGGAAGCGACCTCCGTCCCGAAGGCGAGGCCTACCAGGCCTACCGGGGCGACACGGCTGCCATGAGGTTGTCCGTCATGGGGTCCGTCACAGGGCGGCCCCCGCGACCGCGTCGACCTCGGCGAGCAGGTCCGCGTCCAGCGGCCGGTCGGCGACGGCCGCGTTGGCGCGCACCTGCTCGGCGGAAGTGGCGCCCGCGATGACGGAGGCGCAGCCGGGCTGGGCTCCGAGCCAGCCGACGGCGAGTTCCAGGACGGTGCGGTCGTGCTTGTCGGCGACCGCGGCGAGCGCCTCCACGATGTCGAGGCGGGCGTCGGTGAGGTAGGCGTCGCGGCCTTCGAGGCGGGAGCCGGCGGGCACGGGGGCGCCGCGCCGGATCTTCCCGGTCAACAGACCGTTGGCCAAAGGAAAGTACGGGAGGACCCCGACCCCGTAGTGGAGGGCCGCCGGGACGAGCTCGCGCTCGGCGGACCGCTGGAGCAGCGACCATTCGTTCTGGGCCGATACGAAGGGTGCCGCGCCGGTTTCGCGGGCCACGTGGGCGGCTTCGGCGAGCTGCCAGCCGCTGAGGTTGGAGTGTCCCACGTAGCGGACCTTGCCTTCGGTGACGAGCTCGGTGAGCGCCGCGAGGGTCTCGGCGATCGGCACGGACCCGTCGGGGCTGTGCAGTTGGTAGAGGTCGATGCGGTCGGTCTGCAGGCGGCGCAGGGATTCCTCGACGGCGCGGCGGATGTAGGCACGGCCGCCGCGCGAGCCGGCGGCGGGTCCGTAGCCCATGTCCACGCCGTCGTAGCCGAACTTGGTGGCGAGGACGACCTGGTCCCGGCGGCCCTTGAGGACCTCGCCGAGGTGGGTTTCGGAACCGCCGCCGCCACCGTAGATGTCGGCGGTGTCCAGCAGGGTGATGCCCGCGTCGAGCGCGGCGTCGACGACGGCGCGGGTGGCCCGGGCGTCGAGCCGGCCGCCGAAGTTGTTGCAGCCGAGCCCGATCGCGGACACCTGGAGGCCTGAACTGCCCAGGGGGAGATAGCGCATGTCTTTCGTTCCTCCGCACTCGTCCGGCACGGTGACCGACCGGGATGATCGACTGGACGGCCAGTCTAGGCCGCCCGGTCGGGCCGGACACGGGCCTGTGGACAACTCCGTGCGGACTCGTGTGGACCTGCGCGGACCTGCGCGGACCTGCGCCGTGCGGACCCGTGCGGACCCGTGCGCGCCCGGCGCTCAGTAGTCGATGTCGACGACCGTGGGGCGGCCGAGGTCGGGCTGGTTCCGGAGGGCCAATTCGGTGCCGGGGCGCTCCAGTTCCAGTACGACGATCTCGTTGGCCCCGTCCCGCCACAGCGGACCGGGCGCGTACAGCGTGCGCTGCGGGCCGCGCGGGGTGTCGTAGTGGCCCAGGAGGAAACCGTTGAGCCAGATCAGGCCGGTG
This sequence comes from Streptomyces sp. ICC4, assembly GCF_003287915.1. Lineage (NCBI taxonomy): Bacteria > Bacillati > Actinomycetota > Actinomycetes > Kitasatosporales > Streptomycetaceae > Streptomyces > Streptomyces sp. ICC4. Next base: position 4,462,214 of record NZ_CP030286.1, read on the forward strand.
CCCCAGCCGGAGAGGTCGACGAAGCCGTCGGCCGGGGCCTCGGTGAGGGTGTGGGTGAACCGGTGGAAGGCGGGCCGGCCCGGCGCCGGGACGTCCTCGGACCACGCCAGCCCGGCGAGGTCCGCGAGCGGCAGCGGGCGTATCTCCCACTCGAACAGGTGCTGGTGGCCGTGGCGCACGGCGCGCGAGATGCCCTTGTGGTCGTCGAGCAGCGGGCCGTAGTTGACCCGGCCCTGGGCCCGGACGAGGACGTCGAGGACGACTCCGGTCTCTCCGACGGGAAGGTCGAGGCCCTCGTCGGGGGCGTTGCGGTCCAGGATGCCGAGCGGCACTCCGTCGGCGAAGACGTAGGCACGGTCGCCGAGGCCGTCGATCTTGATCGGCATGGCGGGGCGCGGGCCGGTGATGGTGGTGCGGTAGTGGATCAGGCCGTGGTCCTGGCCGAGCCGCTCCATGGACTCGGGAGCGGGGCGCAGGAGGGGGGCGCCCGCGAGGAGGTCCAGGTGGGTGAGGAGCGGGGCGGCGCCCTCGGGGGTCCCCCGGACCGACCCTGCGGCCGACCCCGGGACCGACCCCCGGACCGACCCTGCGGCCGACCCTGCGGCCGACCCCCGGACCGACCTTGCGGCCGACCCTGCGGCCGACCCCGGGACCGACCCCCGGACCGACCCTGCGGCCGACCCTGCGGCCGACCCTTCGGCCGACCCTTCGGCCGACCCTTCGGCCGACCCTTCGGCCGACCCTTCGGCCGACCCTTCGGCCGACCCTTCGGCCGACTCCCGGGCCGACCCTTCGGCCGTCCCTGGGACCGACCCTGGGACTGATCCCTCTGCCGGCCCCCCGACCGGCCCCGGGGTGGAGCCTGCCGTCGGGCCGTGGACCGGCCCCTCGTACGGGATGGACCTGCCCGGGCTGGTCCGGTGGGCCCGGGAGCTGGCGGCGCGGGTCGAGGCCGGCGCGGCCGTCGACGCGGCGGCCGAGGCCCCGCGCCTCACGGGCCGCCCCGGCCCCGCCTGACCGGCGCACGCGGGAGTACGCGGCCTGCGGGCGCCCCGGCGGGTGCGGGAGTACGCGTACGCGGCCTGCGGGCCCGGGGCCGGGGCCGGCGAGCCGGACGCCCGGCCGGGCAGTCCCGCAGCCCCGGCTGCGCGGAGTACCCGTACCCGCCCGGCCAGGGCCTACGCCGGCTGGAGGAGGTCCCAGCGGTTGCCGTAGAGGTCCTGGAAGACGGCGACCGAGCCGTACGGCTCGTGGCGCGGCTCCTCCAGGAAGCGGACGCCCTCGGCCGTCATCCGCGCGTGGTCGGCGGCGAAGTCGTCGGTGTAGAGGAAGAAGCCGACCCGGCCGCCCGTCTGATCGCCGACCCGTGAGCGCTGGGCGTCGTCCTTGGCCCGGGCCAGCAGCAGGGCGGACTCCTTGGCACCGCGCGGGCGGACCACGACCCAGCGGGAGCCGTCCGGGCGCGCGGTGTCCTCGACGAGGTCGAAGCCGAGGGCGCGGGTGTAGAAGTCGAGGGCCTCGTCGTAGTCGTGGACCACGAGGGCGGTGAGCGCGATGTGTGCGGACATGGCGCCTATTGTGCTCCGAGCAGCACCACCTCCAGGGTGCGGGGACCGTGTACGCCCTCCACCCGGTCCAGCTCGATGTCACTCGTCGCCGAGGGGCCGGAGATCCAGGTCAGCGGGCGTACGGGGTCCAGCAGCGGCATCGCCTGCGGTACCGAGTCCACCACCTGGCCGGGGACGCGGACCACGCAGATGTGGTGGTCGGGGAGCAGCGTGATCCGGCGCCGCCCCTGGCCCGGCCCGCCGTCCAGGACGATCGTGCCGGTCTCGGCGATCGCCAGGGCGCAGCCGGTCACCACGCTGTCCACCGCGTCCAGTTCGCAGGGGGTGGAGGCCGCCCGGTCGGGCACGCGGACCGGGGCCGCCGCCGAGAGCCAGTGCGCGGGCAGCCCGGCCGGCACGAGGACCGACCGTGCGCCCCGTGCGGCGAGGAGCCGCCCCAGCAGCGCCGCGAGGCCGTCCTCGCCGACCACCCGGTGCACCTTCGCCCGGTACTCGGCCAGGTTGGCGGCGAGGAGGTCCGCCGTCTCGGCCGGGGTGCGCTCCGCGTGGACCCGGAGGTAGTCCCGGGGGACGCCGGGATCGAAGCCGGAGTCGAAGCCGGAGTCGAAGCCGAGGCCGGGGCCGGCGTCGAGGCCCGGGGCGACCGGTTCGAGGCCTGGGCCGGGGCGGCCGTCCGCCGTCGCCCGGCGGATGCGGCCCAGGATGCGGTCCCTGCTGCTCATGCCCGGCCCTCCCGGTCCCGCGCCGCCCACCAGTCGCGGAACGGCTGCGCCGGGAGCTCCGGCAGCTCGCGGCTGTCCGTCCAGGCCCGCCCGGGCCCCGGCAGCCGGCGCGGTCGCAGCCGCCGGGCCCTGGCCAGCAGCCGCTCCCCCGCGCGCAGCGCGACAGGCCAGTCGTCGTGGTTGAGCAGCAGCCGGGCGGCGCGCATGGCGGCCCGCTCGGCGGCGTGGCCGTGGGCCGGGCGGATCCGGACGCGGATGCCCTCGCGGGTCACGGGCCCGCCCTGGGCGACCCGCTCGCGGAGGTGGACGAGGACCTCGGGGATGTCGATGGCCACCGGGCAGACCTCGTAGCAGGCCCCGCACAGGGTGGATGCGTAGGGCAGCGAGGCGTCGATCTCGCTGCCGGTGCCGCGCAGTTGGGGGCTGAGGATGGCCCCGATCGGGCCCGGGTAGACGGAGCCGTAGGCGTGGCCGCCGGCGCGCTCGTAGACCGGGCAGACGTTGAGGCAGGCCGAGCAGCGGATGCAGCGCAGGGCCTGGCGGCCGACCTCGTCGGCGAGGGTGTCGGTGCGGCCGTTGTCGAGGAGGACGAGGTGGAAGGCGGTGGGGCCGTCGCCTTCCGCCCCCTTCGACGGACCCAGTCCGGTCCACATCGTGGTGTACGGGTTCATCCGCTCGGCCGTCGAGGAGCGCGGCAGTGTCTGGAGGAAGATCTCCAGGTCCCGGAAGGTCGGGATCACCTTCTCGATGCCGACGACCGAGATCAGGGTCTCGGGCAGGGTCAGGCACATCCGGCCGTTGCCCTCGGACTCGAAGACGACCATGGTCCCGGTCTCGGCGACCATGAAGTTGGCGCCGGACACGGCGACTTTGGCGCGCAGGAACTTCTCGCGCAGGTGCAGGCGCGCCGCCTCGGCCAGTTCGCGCGGATCGTCGCCCAGCCCCTCGGGCGCCGGCCGGCCCCAGCCGCCCATCTCCTCGGCGAAGACCTCGCGGATCTCGGCGCGGCCCAAGTGGATGGCGGGGACCAGGATGTGGGAGGGCCGGTCGTGGCCGAGCTGGACGATCAGCTCGGCGAGGTCGGTCTCGTACGCGGCGATCCCGGCGGCCTCCAGTGCCTCGTTGAGGCCGATCTCCTGCGTGGCCATGGACTTGACCTTGACCACTTCCCGCTCGCCGGTGGCCAGGACCAGTTCCGTCACGATCCGGTTGGCCTCCTCGGCGTCGGCCGCCCAGTGGACGGTGCCGCCCGCCGCGGTGACGGAGGCCTCCAACTCCAGCAGGTAGCGGTCGAGATGGCGCAGGGTGTGGTCCTTGACCGCCTTGCCGGCGGCGCGCAGCTCGGCCCAGTCCGCGAGTTCCGCGACGGCGCGGGCCCGCTTGTCGCGGATGGTGTGGGTGGCGCGGCGGAGGTTGGCGCGCAGCACCGGATCCGCCACCGCCTTTCCGGCGGCCGCCGGAAAGGCGGGGAAGGCGGGGAAGGCGGGGAAGGCGGGCATTCCCAGGTGGATGGCGGTCATCGCAGCGGCTCCGCCTCGGTCGAGGCCAGGATCTCGGCGAGGTGCAGCGCCCGCAGCGGGGCGCCTTCGCGCCGCAGGATTCCGTCCAGGTGGAGGAGGCAGGAGTTGTCGGCCCCGCAGAGCACCTCCGCGCCCGTGGCCGCCGCGGCCGCGATCTTGTCGGCGCCCATCGCGGCGGAGACGTCCGGGTTCTTGACGGCGAAGGTCCCGCCGAAGCCGCAGCACTCCTCGGCCCCGGGCAGCTCGCGCAGTTCCAGGCCGCGCACCGCCGCCAGCAGCCGTGCGGGCCGCTCCCCGAGCCCGAGGGCCCGCAGGCCGTGGCAGGAGGGGTGGTAGGTGACGGTGTGCGGGAAGTACGCGCCCACGTCCGTCACCCCGAGGACGTCGACCAGGAACTCGGTGAGTTCGTACACGCGCGGTACGAGGTCTTCGGCGAGCCCGGCCAGCGCGCCTCCCCGGCCCTCCGCCTCGGCGGCGTGCCCGATCCGGAGGTAGTGGCCGCGGATCATGGCGGCGCAGGAGCCCGACGGGGTGACGACGTACTCGTACCCGGCGAAGGCCTCGGCGGTCCGGCGCACCAGGGGTTCGGCCTCGCGCCGGTAGCCCGTGTTGTACTGCGGCTGCCCGCAGCAGCTCTGGGCCGCCGGGAAGTCCACGCCCACCCCGAGTCGCTCCAGGAGGCGGACGACGGCGATGCCGGTGCGGGGGTGGAGAGCGTCGTTGACGCAGGTGACGAACAGGGCGACACGCATGACGGGCAGAATAGCCGGGTGAAGAAGTTCTCAGTGATCGGCATTGGCGCGGGCGACCCGGACCACCTGACCCTCCAGGCGGTCAAGGCGATCGGCGCGGCGGACGCATTCCTCATTCTGGAGAAGGGCGAGGAGAAGGCGGATCTGACCGGGCTGCGGCGCGCGATGCTCGACGCGCACGCCCGCCCCGGACACCGGCTGGTGGAGGGCCGCGATCCCGACCGCGACCGGACGCCCTCCGACTACACCCCCACCGTGGACGGCTGGCGCAGCGCGCGGGCCGAGATCTTCGAGCGGTTCATCGCCGAGGACCTGGCGGAGGGCGAGACGGGCGCGTTCCTGGTGTGGGGCGACCCGTCCCTCTACGACTCCACCCTCGCGATCCTGGACGAGGTGCTGGAGAAGGGCCGGGTCGCCTTCGAGCACGAGGTGGTGCCCGGCATCAGCAGCATCTCCTCGCTGCTGGCGCGGCACCGCACCAACCTCAACCGGGTGGGCCGCCCGGTCCAGATCACCACCGGGCGCCGGCTCGCGGAGGGCTGGCCGGCCGATGTGGACGACGTGGTGGTGATGCTGGACGCGCGGCACGCCTTCACCGCCCACCTCGACCAGGACCTCTACATCTACTGGGGGGCCTACGTGGGCACCCCCGACGAGATCCTGGTCTCGGGGAAGCTGGCGGACGTCGCCGGCCGCATCGAGGAACTGCGCACCGAGGCCCGCGCCCGCAAGGGCTGGATCATGGACACGTACCTGCTCCGACGCGGCTGAGCGCGGCAGGATCCGTACGGGACGGCGGCCGAGATCCGAAGGAGCACTAGCCGAGGTGGCGGGGCAGGACCTCGGCGAGCCGCTCGTACTCCTCGGCCCGGTTGTAGATCTGGCCGCTCAGCCGGATCCCGCCGCCGCCCGGCCACGGCCAGATCTGCACCCGGATCCGCTGCCGCGCCGCGATCCGCTCGCGCAGCGCGGCGGCCGACTCCGGGGTCTCGGCCACCCCGGGCGGCAGTCGCAGGGCGCGCATCGCGAGGCCCTCGGTGTAGGGGAGCGGGGTGATCCCGGGGATCGCGGCGAGCAGCTCCGCGCCGTAGCCGGCCAGTGCGCTGTTGTGGGTCCGGACCTTGGCGGCGTCGAGCTCCTCCAGCAGGTCGAGCCCCTCCGGGGCCGCGAGCCAGCCCGTGTAGTCGACGGTGGCGCGGTTCTCGACCGAGCGCGGGAAGCCGTGGTGGTCCTCCCAGGAGGGCACCAGCGGCCGGACGCGGTCCCGGTGGTGCGGGGCGACGGAGAGGAGCGCGGTGCCGGACGGGGCGTAGGCCCATTTGTGGAGGTTGCCGAACCAGAAGTCGGCGCCCCCGCCGAGGGGGTCGGGGAGGTGCCCGGGCGCGTGGGCGCCGTCGACGATGGTGGTGATGCCGCGGTCGGCTAGGTCGGCGAGCAGCCCGGGCGAGGCGATGAGCCGGGCGGTGGGCGAGCTGATGTGGTCGAGTACGGCGACCCTGATGCGCGGGGTGATCGCGGCCAGCACGGTTTCCCGTACGGCGTCCTCGTCGGGGAGGTGCGGGTCCAGGACCACGGTGGTGAGCGGGGCGCGGCGGGCGGCGGCCGCGCTGACGGTGCCGTATCCGTGGTCGGTGACCAGGATCTCGTCGCCGTCGGCGAGACGGACCGCGTCGAGCGCGAGGTTGGCGCCTTCGGTGGCGTTGGAGATGAAGGCGAGCCCCTCCGGATCGGCGCCGAGCCGGGCCGCGATCCGTCCCCGGGCCGCGGCGAGCCGCTCGGGGGCGCCGATGAAGAAGGCGTCCGGGTCGCCGTGCGCCTGTGCGCGCAGGGCGGCCTGCATCTCCTGCACGGGGAGCGGCACCGCTCCGAAGGATCCGTGGTTGAGGTGGCTCACCGCGGGGTCGAGCCGGAACAGGTCCCGCCCGCAGGGGAATTCGGCGGGGCGCAGGGCCCCGGCGGACTCGGCTGGTTCAGCGGGCTGAACTGGATCGGTCATGTGGACCTCCGTGGGTGCGGCGCGGCTGTCGGGCCCGATCATGCCCCGCCGGTCCCCGCGGCGGCACCCCCTTCCCGCGCCGCGGCCGAGAAGGCACGCCGGCAGTGCAGGAGCAGTTCCCTCGCGGCGGGGCCGCGCGCATCGCGCCAGACCAGGGAGAGCAGGGCCGGGATCTCCACGTCCTCGATGGTCCGGGCGACGAGCCGGTCGCGGTAGGACTCGGCCATCGAGGCGCTGAGCACGGCGACCCCCAGTCCGCGCGCGGCGAGGTCGGCCATGGCGTCGGCGGCCCCGGCTTCCAGGGTGATCGCGGGGTGCAGGCCCCGGGCGGCGCAGGCCAGGTCGAAGACGGTACGCAGCCCCGTGCCCCGGGGCATGCAGATGACGGGGTGGCCACCCAGGCCGCGCAGGGTGACCCGGTCCGCCCCGGCCAGGGCGTGCCCGGGCGGTACCGCCGCGACGAGGCGCTCGCTGATGATGGTCAGCGCCTCGAGTCCGTCGGGAGTGGTGGCGGCGGTGCCGACGAGGGCCAGGTCGACCGTGCCGGTGCGAACCGCCTGGACCAGCCGGTCGGAGTTGTCCTCCAGGAGGGCGATCTCCACGCCGGGATGGGCCCGGTGGAAGGCGGCGAGGGCGTCGAAGAGCGGGGTGACGGTGCAGCCGACGACCATGCCGACCGTGAGGCGGCCCCTGATCAGGTCGGTCACCTCGCCCACCGCCTCGGCGACGGCCCGGGCTGCGGCGAGGGCGGTGCGGGCGTGGCCGAGGGCGGCCTTCCCGGCGACGGTGAGGGTGGCGGTGCGGCCGGACCGGTCGAAGAGCTCGGCGCCCAGCTCCCGTTCGAGCTGCCGGATCTGGGCGCTGACCCCGGACTGGCTGATGTGGACGCGCTCGGCCGCGCGCGTGAAGTTGCGCTCCTCGGCGACGGCGACGAAGTATTCGAGCTGCCTCAGTTCCATGAACAGGGATTCTAGTTCCCAGCAGAACCAGCTGTTGGACTTCTACCAACAGGCCCGCGAGGCTGGAAGCACACCGGTAAGCGCTCCGGAAGCGCTCCGGGAAGCACACCGGGAATCGCTCCGAGAAGCGCTCCTGAGCCCGTGAAGACCCCGCGACCAGGAGGAAGCGATGACCGACTACGCGTCGTACGAGAAGGCCCTTCGCCCCGAGGACATCACCCGGCTGTTCGTCGAGCGGTCCAACGCCGGCGACGCGGCCGGGGTCGCCGCCCTCTACGAGGAGGACGCGGTGATGGCCTTCCCGCCCGGCGAGCTGACGGTGGGGCGGGAGGCCATCCGGGCCCTGTGGGAGAAGGTGCTGGAGCAGCGGCCCGTGTTCGAGCCCGAGCCGCCGCTGCCGACACTGGTCAGCGACGGGATCGCGCTGACCTCCACGCCGCCGAGCGACGGCACGGGCGCCCGCGCCCAGGTGGCCCGCCGCCAGAGCGACGGCAGCTGGCTGCGCCTGCTGGACCAGCCGGAATTCGCCGTGCCACAGCACTAGGCAGCCGCGGGCTCACTTATCTTCACGATGATCTTTTGAGCAGCCACGTCAGGCATGTACCGGCCGACCTGGCTCAGTCATCGGTATCCATGGGGTGTTCAGAATTACAGGCACATTCGTCACGTCCTATCGCGCCGAGCGGGCGGAGGTGACAAAGGACCGGGCCGCATGGGTCGTCATCGGAGCCGACGACTACGCCCTGCACCGCGAGGGATCGCTCTTCCTCGTCGGACTGCGGAACGCGGGCCGGGCGTACAACACCGAGCGCACGTACGCCGGCCGCACGGCCCTGTACCTCTCGTACTGCGCCCACCAGCGACTCGACTGGGCGGAGGTGACCGTCTGGCAGCTGTCGCGGTTCCTGCACTGGCTGGTCGAGGAACCGCTGGCGTCGCGGAGCCGGCGAGGTGGCGGGCCGGAACGGTTCCGCGGGGACAACACCGCGAACGCGATCGTCGGCACGGTCTGCGAGTTCCTGGCCTTCGGCGTCCGGATGGGCTGGGTGGCCAAGGAGCTGCTGGGCCAGCTGACGGAGCCCAAGTACCTGCGCCACCTGCCTACGGGCTACGACCCGGGCGAGGACGATCAGCACCGGACGGTCCGGTCCCGGCTGATCAAGCTGGCCTCGCTGGACTCGGGGATCGAGTGGCTGACCATCGAGCAGATCGCGCGCCTGGTGGAGGTCGCCCGGCACGCGCGGGACCGCTTCCTGGTGCTGCTGCTGTGGGGCACGGGAATGCGGATCGGCGAGGCACTGGGGCTTCGCCGCGAGGACATGCACCTGCTCCCCGACTCCCAGGCGTTCGGCTGCCAGGTGAAGGGCCCGCACCTGCACGTGCGGCGCCGGCTGAACAGCAACGGCGCCTGGGCGAAGTAGCGGCGGCCGCGGGTCATCCCGGTGACCACCGAGCTGGTCGCCTGCTACGCCGCCCGGCGTCTGGAGATCGCCCGATGAGCCTGCACACCCTGGCCGCCCCTGCGGCCGATCCGACCGTGGTGCCGTTGCCCTTCGACCGCCCGCGGTGGCTGGCGTGGCTGGACGAGCACACCGACCCGTTGTGGCGACCCGACGAATGGGCCGGTGAGCACTGGCTGTTCACCGGCGACCCGGACGAGTCGACGACGGCGATCTGGCGCTGCAACAGCGCCGGCTGCCACGTCGCGGTCCGCGCGAGCCGGCACCTGTGCCGGTCCTGCTACGAGCAGTTCGTGGAGAGCGGGCTGAGCCGGGAGGAGTTCGCGACGGTGGGCCGCCGGGCCACGGTCCGGGCCCTGCCGGGATCGCGCCCGCACTGCTCTGCGGAACCCGGGGGGATCCGCTGCGCGCTGGAAGCGGCCACCCGGGGCAGCTGCACTCCGCATTACGTGAAGTGGCGCTACGAGCACAAGAGCGGGCAGACACAGCTGGAGCTCGCCGACTGGCTCGCGACCGTGGCCGGGCCCCTTCCTCCCGGTCGTCCGTGCCTGGTGGGGGCCTGTGACGGCACCGCTCACGGCCGCCGGACGGCGCTGTGCACTTACCACCGCGAGCGCTGGCGCCGGCACCGCAAGGAGCTCGGCACGACGGACGCGTCCGGCGAGGATCTGGCCGGCTGGGCGTCGGTGCAGAGTCCGTGGCTCAGTGGCTTCCAGTTCACCCTGCTGCCGCTGAACCCGCTGCTGAGGCGCGAGGTCCTCTACGCCCTGGTCCAGCGCGATGCCCAGCGGCCGACACTGAGCCCGGTCGCGGTGCGGCTCCTGGTCCGCGGCCTGGAGGGCGTCGACAGCATCGCCGCCCTGCCGCCCCAGCAGCTCGCCGACCTCGGGTACATCGACCGCAACTGCGAGGCCCACTGGAACGACGTCCTGCGCCTGGTACGTGCGGCCTTCGACCGCTTCCGGGGGATCGACCCGCTCGACAAACCCGTGTGGGAGCTCGCCGACCTGGGTCTGCGCTCGCGCACCCGGTCCGGGGTTCGCACGGTCCCCCGGCAGTTGGACACCTCGGTGATCCGGCAGGACTGGCTGCGCCGCCTGCTGGCGGACTGGGTGAAGGAGACCACCCCCGAGAACACCGACTTCCGGCGGTTCTTCAAGGGCTGCTCCGCCGCCTCCCGCGCCCTGGAGCTGCGACCGGGCGGCGGCCACGACCCGTCCGCGCTGAAGGTCACCGACATGGACGCCGTCGTCGAACAGATCCGTACCCGCCAGCGGGAGGACGGCACCGGACCGCTGTCCGCGGGCGCCCGCAACGAGCTGCTCACGAGCTTCTGCCAGCTGCTCGACTTCGGCCGCCGCCTGCAGATCGTCGACGACCTCGCCACCGGGTTCGCCCGCCAGCGCCACCACCAGATCCCCTACGAGGACGCCAGCGAGGACATGGCCGGCAAGGCCATCCCCGAACTCGTCATCGCCCAACTGGACGCGGCCACCGACCGCATCGGCGTCGACTTCCCCTACGGGGACTTCCCGCCGAAGGTGGTGCAGGCCATGCTTCGCACCGTCTACGTCCTGCTGCGCGACACGGGACGGCGCCCCTGGGAGGTGCGCTGGCTGCGCATCGACTGCCTGGACACCGACGGCGGCGAGTACGTCCTGATCTGGGACAACCACAAGTCGCGGCGCAACCGGCGCCGGCTGGAGATCAGCCGGGAGACCGCGTTCGCAATCCTGGCGTGGCTGAAGATCCGGGCCACGCTGAAGATCCCGGCCCGCTCGAGGACCTTCCTGTTCCCCGCCGCCCGGCACGCCTACGACGCCTGCATCGACGCCAACACCGTGGCCAAGATGCTCCGGCAGTGGGTCGACCAGCTGCCCGAGCTGGTCACCGACACCGCCGACGAGGACGGCCTGCCGCTGCCGTTCGACCGCAGCCGGATCTTCGCGTACGCCTTCCGGCACACCTACGCCCAGCGGCACGCGGACGCCGGCACCGACCTGCACACCCTGCGCGACCTCATGGACCACCGGTCGGCAGACACCACTCTTGGATACTCCACGGTCTCCCTGAAGCGGCGCCGCGAGGCCCTGGAGACGATGCGGCTGCACGTCGTCGACCGGTCCGGGCACCCGATGCCGACCTCGTCGGCCACCGTGTACGACGCCCGGTCGGTGGGGACGCCGTTCGGCAACTGCACCGAGCCGTCCAACGTCAAAGCGGGCGGCGGGAAATGCCCGATCCGCTTCCAGTGCTCGGGGTGCGGCTTCTACCGCCCGGACCCCTCGTTCCTCCCGGCCGTCGAGGACCACATCCGCGGCCTGAAGGCCGACCGGGAGAGCGCCGTGGCCATGGGCGCGGCCGCGTTCGTCATCCGCAACCTCACTGACCAGATCGAATCCTTCCAGGCGGTGGTCACCGGCATCCGCACCGCGCTCGCCGAGATGCCCGAAGCCGAGCGGCACCACATCGAGGAGGCGGCCGCCGTGCTGCGCAAGGTCCGCGCCGCGGAGCCACCGAACCTTCTGCCGATCGTCGGCCTTCCCAACAGGAGCACGTGCCATGGATGAGGCCCGAACCCCCGCGCAGGTCCTGCGCGAGGCCCGGCAGAAAGACTCCCCCGACAAGCGCGCCCGGGTCCTGACCGTGGTCGAGGAGATGCTCGCCGAGAAGGAGCCGGTCACTTTCACCGCGGTGGCCCGGCGGGCGAAGGTTTCGCACTGGCTGGTCTACGCGCAGGGCGTGCGCGAGGTCATCGAGCAGGCCCGGCGCCGCCAGGCTCGCCAGCCGTGCGAGGACGGCGTCCGAAAGGCCCCGGCCGGCTGGCAGGTCGAAGTGCAGATCACCCGGGAGGACAACCGGCGGCTGCGGGAAGAAGCCGACCGCCTCAAGGCCGCCGTGCGCCGCTCCCTGGGCCAGCAGATAGACCATGTCGGCGCCGCCGATCTCGGCGCCCGCGTCGACGAGCTCACCGCCGCCAACCAGCGTCTCGAGGACGAACTTGCCCAGGAGAAGGCCCGTGCCGAGGAACTGCAGGGCCGACTCACCGAGACGGAGGACGACCTCGCCGGGGCGCGGACCAGTCTGCGCCGCATGATCCGGTCGGGGAACCAGGAGTCCGCCGTGTGATCCATGCCAGCACCTCGACGGCCGCCAGCGTGGGGCGGGCGGCCGTCAGGGTCCAGTTCTCAGGCCACGGTCGATGCCCTGCCCGCGGAAGTGACCTCGGGAGACGCGACCGGGGGAGCTCCAACTGGTGCGCCCGACCTCGGTGGTCTGGGAGGTGACTTGACGCCAGGAGAACTCTCCAAGATCGGAGATGTGCCCAAGGCTGTCGCCGACAAGACGGGCGTGCGGGAGGATGTTGCTGTCCTAGCGATGGAGTTGCTGATGCCGGTGGTCCTCTCGACCACCGCCAGGCGCCGTAGGGGCTAAGTCCCTTTCCGGCCGCCGAGCTGGGCGTAACGTCTTGGGCGGCAGCGCGTTGATCACACGCGATCCCCCCTTTTTGCGCACGTCAGCCGACCTTCCTGGAGTCCCGCCGGCATCGGCCCGTGCGCGCAGGCCGGGACAGATCGACTCGGGGCCATCCCCTCATCACCGAAAGGGAGTCCGACCGTGGAGACCTTCATCCGCCCGCTGACCATCACCGCTCTCGCCGCGGCATGCGTACTGTCCCTGTCCGGCGCGGTCCAGGCTGCCACGCCCGCGCAGGCCGCCGCTCCCGTCCAGCAGTCCGTCTCGCCCGGGGACGACGATGACCACAACCAGGCGTTCGACAAGACCTCGATGATGTTCGAGGAATCCGGCAAGAAGGGCGCCTACTCCCACAGCAAGGAAGCCCAGCCGGAAGAACTCCTCCAGCTCCTGGGCTGACGGCTCCCCGGCGAAGCGTCCGCACCGGGCTGTCACAGCCGTCCCGGTGGTGATCGAACAGTTCCGGGTTGGGGTAGCGCCGAGGTAAGCCCAAGAGCCGCCAGCACTTGATCTTTGCTGGTGTAGTGCTCGATCCGCTCAACGCAGGCTGGCAGCCGGAAGTGCGCTGACGCGGGTCTCGTACTCGCGCGGGCCTTGCTCTGTGCCGGGATCGCCGGGGTGCCATGAGTGCCGTCGAGGGGCTGGCAGCGGGCGAGGAGTCGGCGGCGGACTGCGGGTACGGCGGTGACGCGCAGCGTGTAACCCTGGCCGCGTCGTACGGTCACGCCCTGGTGGAGCGCAGCCCGCTCGTGTCCGCGCGTGCTTCTTCCAGGCGGCGTCGGATGCCACCGGGTGTGGTCGCCGGGGCGTATCGGCTCCAGGGTGATCCGGCATCGATGGCGGTGCGGGACGCGCCGCAGACTGGCCGTGCTCACGTTCGAAGAAGTCCCCCTGCGTGATGCGGCGTTCTCTCACCGCTCTCACCGCTTTGGGCTTGGGGTTTTCCGCCGTGCTTGGCGTGGTCGACATACTGGTGGTCCGCGATGGGTAGCTCGGCAGTATGCGTGACCTAGTAAGGAAAAGGTCGGCAGCGGAGGGTGAGACACCCCTGGCCGATGACTCGGAGCGCCGCCTGAGTGCCTCTGGCCGCGACGAGATCCGCGCGTACGTGGACGCGCTGAGGAACTGGCAGGTCGGTGACCGTGAATGGCACCTGCACTCCAGCCACCACGCAAACGGCGAAGAGCTAAGGCACCTGTTGCGCGGCCCCTCGGGACTGGGGATTTCCTCCGCGCGACCCGCCACGCTCAAGCCGGGTACGACGAACCATCCGTATGGCTCGCAGAACGCGGTGGGCACCTCGCGGAACCCTTGGGAGCTTCCGAGTTTCTACATGCCGTACCGGGCCCGCACGAACCCCCACGCCCAGGCTGCGCTGTCGTTCGGCAAGCGATGGGCGCGCCGTATGGGGATGCTGCATCAGGACCGGCACACCCCGGCAGTCGACCCCTGGGACGCCGCCACCTTCGACACCGACGCAGCAGCCGACTTCGTGTCCTTCGCCGGGCACGCGCACCCCGACGCATCCCAGCAGCGCCTCGAACTTCTGACGACCTGGTACACATGGATTGACCACGTCGACGACCACTTCTTGACGACCTTCAAAAAGACCCGGGACGTCAAGGGTGCCCGCCGGTTCGTCCAACGGCTCGCGTGCTGCCTGCTGGCCGACGGGCGTGGGACCACGCCGCGAAATCCTGCGGAGAAGGGGCTGTGCGAGCTGTGGCAGCGCACCGCTTCGGCGCTACCGCTCCATTGGCGCGCATGGTTCGCCGGCCGTGTCCTGGCGATCGGCCACAGCTGGGTGTGGGAGGTCTCCAACCTCGCCGCCGGCCACACCCCGGACCCGGTCGACTACATCGAGATGCGCCGCCTGAGCAGCGGTACCGACCTCGCCCTTGCCCTCGCCCAATCTGCTCACGCACACCATCTGCCGCGTGCCTTCTTCGAGTCACGGCCCCTGCGCGCCCTCGCCGACGCCTTCGCCGACGCCGGATCCCTGCGCAACGACATTTTCCGCGCCTTTGAGAAACTGCACACCGCGGACACCCAGAACAACGGCGTCCACGTCTTCGCCCAGTTCCTCGACTGCGACCTGTCGCAGGCCATCACGTTCGTCAACCGCCTGGTCACCAACCGGATTCAGGAGTTCGAGCGGATCGCGGACGAGGAACTGCCCGCACGCCTGGAGCAGGTTGCCCTGAGCTCTGCGGCCCGGTCGGCCGCCGATGCCTACGTCGAGGAACTCCGGCTGTTCATGGCCGGGGATCTGCAGTGGGAGCGGCAGACCCGCCACTACGATGTCGAGGCACCACGCTCCCCGGCCCCGCGATACGAGCCCCGTCCCACCGGGCTGGGCACCTCCGCAGCATTCCCCTGGCGCCTCACAGGCAACCAGGGCCACCGATCAGTCCTGTAACATCCTGGCGCCCGGCTGCAGGAAGAACGTGGTCCTCTGGACGACCCTGTACATCGACGCCGCCGTCGCCCAGCTCCGTGCCGAGGGCCACGAGATCCCGGGCGAGGACGTGGCCCGGCTGTCCGGTCTAACGCGCGGACCCGGCGCTGGTCACCGGTCGCCGGGGCGGTGTCCCCCAGCGGCGTCGGCGCCCTTGCTGGAGCCCGCGCGTCAGACCGGCGGCAACAGCGGCGAACTCCGCCGCTCCTCTCAACGAGCGGGCAAAGGCCATGCGTCACGTCGCGTCGGGAGGGTACGGAGCATCGCGCACGCCCACGCAGTAGTCACGTCCGTAGCCGTCCCCGGCCATCGACTTCTCACAGAACCCCAGCCGGGTGGGCACCCCCAGCTCGGACCCGCAGTGGTACAGCGCGCCGGTCTCGGCATCACCGGTCAGCAACCCCGAACCGTCGGTAGCTCGGAAGTAGGCGTGGTTGCCGATGAACGGACCGCACCGCAGCGGCCGGGGCCCGTCGCCCTGCAGCGCCTGGGCCGGGCCAGCGGCCCCGCCCAGCAGAGCCCCGGCTGACAGAGCCAGGGCAGCGACCGCAGAACCGAGACGTGCGTACTTCATGGATTCCTCCCACAGCGGGCAACCCCTGCGAAACGGCAAGGCTGCCAGGGACAATGCACTCCCGCCCCACGCGTTACGCCCGCCACCACCCGGACAGCCCCACAACGAATGACCCGCCCCCGTTTCGCAGAAATGGTCGCTTGTGACAGTGGCGTGCGGTCGGACAGTTTCCTGGCGCCGCACGGACCGCATCCGTGACTACGAAGCGCTTCTAAAAGCCGGGCGAATCAACGGCATATCGCACAAAGACACCCGATGGAGTGACGCCCCAGCAAGAGCGCCGCTGCGGCCGCTACCGTGGTTTTGCGCGAGGCGGGAGTCACCACGCATCAGATGTGACCCGGGAGTGCCTTCGCAGCACGATGTGCCTAAACCACTCCCCGCTTTACCCACTCCAGCACCGGCCCGGTGTGCCGTGGGATCCCGCCGTCGACGGTCCGCACGCAGTGGCGGCTGTCGTCGGCGCCCCGGATCGCCCGCTGGACCGCGATCGCCTCTCCGATGGGACGCACATGACCACGGCTCAGGACCCCAGCAGCGTGGCGGACGCGCCCGGCGCGTGGCCCCTGCTCGGGCACCTGTCCGTACTGCGCAGCAGTCCGCTGAAGTTCCTCACCTCCCTCCCAAGCCACGGGGACCTCGTGCGGGTCCGGCTCGGCCCCGTCCGGGCGTACGTGCTGTGCCGCCCGGACCTGGTACACGAGATGCTCCGGGATCCCGCCACCTTCGACAAGGGCGGCCGCCTCTTCGACAAGAGCCGGCAGATCACGGGCAACGGGCTGCTCACCTGCAGGCGGGCGGAGCACCTGCGGCAGCGCCCTCTGGTCCAGCCGGCCTTCACCCGCTCCCAGCTGGCGTCGTACGTCCCGGTGATGCACGACGAAGTCGCCTCGTTGACCGGGTCGTGGGAGGTGGGCCGGCCAATCGACATCTCGACGGAGATGATCAGGCTGTTCGCGCGGATCACGGCACGAACTCTGTTCCACTGCCACCTCGACGACCAGGCCGTCATGGTGTTCCAGCGTGCCTTGACGATCCTCACCGAGGGGGTCTATCGGCGGATCACATCGCTCGGGCTGTGGGAGAAGCTGCCCACCGCCGGCAACCGCCGCTATCGCCAGGCCGAAAGGGATCTCCACAGCGCCATCGACCAGTTCATCGACCGGTTCATCGGCCAAGGCCGGAACGGGGATGCCACAGGAGACCGTCCCGCCGGCATCCTGGGGATGCTGCTGGCCGTCCGCGAAGGCGAGGACAGCCTCACCCGCCAAGAGGTCCACGACCAGACCCTCATCTTCCTGATGGCCGGCATCGAGACCACCGCGGCCACCTTGTCCTGGACCCTGCACCTCCTCGGCCGCCACCCCCAAGCTCAGGAACGGATGCACACCGAGATCACCACGGTGCTCGGCCCCCGCCTGCCCACCCTCAACGACATCCCCCGCCTTGACTACACCCGACGCGTCCTCACCGAATCACTGCGCCTGTACCCGCCGGCCTGGATCCTCACCCGCACCGCCACCACCGACACGCATCTCGGTGGCCACCCCATCCCGGCGGGCACCACCCTGCTCTTCAGCCCCTACCTGATCCACCACGACGCCCGCTTCTTCCCCGACCCGGACCACTTCATCCCTGACCGCTGCCCAGGCGAACACCCAAGTGCCCTGATCCCCTTCGGTGGCGGACCCCGCAAATGCATCGGCGACGTCTACGGCATCACCGAAGCCCTCATCGCCCTCGCCGGAATCAGCACCCGCTGGCGCCTCACCGCGACCCCGGGACCACCGCCCCGCCTCCTCGCGAGAGGCACCCTCACCCCGCACCGACTCATCATGACCGCCCAACCGCGATGAACCAGGTAACCCGCGGCCCTACCCGCACCCGCTCGTTCCGGCCGTTGGCCGAAGCCGAATGCGGAGGCGTCGGGAGCCTCGAGGGACTGCGGGGCTAGCGCGCCTGCCGCCGCGCGACCATCTCACGCGTCCTGCCCACTGTCCCTCGCCGGGGTGGTTTGGCCGCGGTTTTCCTGCCGCGTCAGCGGCCGTGTGGCTTTCTGGTGCCGAGACGCCGAACACAGACCGCCTCCGCCTCGCCATTCCCGCCAGCTTCGAGACAGACGGTGCCCGTGTCCGACCCCCTTGCTACCGCAGCTTCACCGGACCCTGAGAGCGTACGCGAGACCGTGGACGCCCTTTTGAACCGGTTCTTCGACGATCAGGACCGATTAGCTGCCGCGACGGCGATGCCGGAACTGGGCCTGTTCACCAGCCTGCTGCGCGAACAGCTCGCCGCAGGCGGAAAACGGCTGCGCCCAGCCATGTGCGTCGCCGGCTGGCAAGCCGTCAGCACGGAGCGTGCGCCGTCGCTGGTGTGGCGGATGGCCGCGTCCCTCGAGCTCTTCCACACCTTCGCGCTGGTTCACGACGACATCATGGACCGCTCAGTCTTACGGCGCGGCCGTCCCACGGCCCACCGAACCCTGGCCGCCCTGCACGCCGGCCGCCCCGATGCGGAGAGCCTGGGTGTGAGCACCGCGATCCTGCTCGGCGACCTGGCCCTGGGCTGGTCCTACGAACTTCTCCAAAGCCCCGGCCTCCCCAGCGGCCAGCTCGCCGCCGTCTGGCCGGTGCTGAACGCGCTGCGCACCGAGACCCTTGTCGGCCAGTACCTGGATCTGGTCGCGACCGGCCGGCACAGCGACGACGCCGCCGCGGCCCGGCGGGCCATCCTCTACAAGACCGCGAAGTACACCGTCGAACGGCCCCTCCAGCTCGGCGCCCTCCTCGCCGGAGCCACCCCGGGCCAGCTCCGGACCCTGTCCGCCTACGCGCTTCCGCTCGGTGAGGCATTCCAGCTCCGCGACGACCTTCTTGGAGCGTTCGGCAGCACCGCCCGCACCGGCAAGCCGGCCCTGGACGACCTGCGTGAGGGCAAGCACACCGTCCTTACAGCGACCGCCCTCCAACTGGCCGACAGCGCCCAACTCGCCGTCCTCCAACAGCACCTCGGCAACCCGCACCTCGACGAGGACGGCGCGGACCAGATCCGCACCGTCCTGACCGACACAGGCGCTGTCGCCACCGTTGAGCAGATGATCACCGACCAGCATGCCCGGGCGGCCCGCGCACTGGACGACGCCGGCTTCCACCCCGCCGCCATGGCAGTACTGCTCGGCCTCGCAGCCGCAGCGAGCACCCGTGCAACCTGAGCCGAGGGAATCGACACACGTGACACACATGGCCCACCAGAGCTCGCAGAACACGGCCAGCGCCGTGCTGCCACCCGTCTACTGCCCCATCGAGCGGGCCTTCCACCCCAAGGCGGCATCGGTCCAGAACCGCGCGTTCGACTGGATCGAGCGTCACCGACTGTTCGGCGACGCGGGTATCCCCCGCGAGAGCGCGCTGGCAACCGACAGTGCCCGCGTCACCGGCAGCATGATGCCCGGCGCCCCCGAAGACCTGCTCCTGCTGTACGCCACCTACGTCTACTGGGGCTTTTCGGTCGACGACCTCTTCGACACCGGTACGACCGAGGAGCGCACACACCACTACCGCACGCTTGCTCCGCGCCTGATGAGGGCCGTCGAATCGCCCGCCGCCCAAGCCGACGACGATGGGCCGCACGTCGCCCTGCTCCTGGACATGCGCCGCTATCTCGAGCGGTGCGCCACCCCGGCCCAGGTCCGCCTGTGGGTCGACACGATCCACGCATGGCTGCTCGGGGTCGCGCTGGAACTGGACAGCACGCGGGACCAGAGCCTGCCGGGCGTCAACGACTACCTGTTCGTCCGGATGTACGTCGGCGCCGCACGCGCGGTGACGGTCACCCTGGAGATCTGCGGCGGAGGAGAGGAGATCCCCGCGCAGGAACGCGAGAGCACAGCCGTCACCGCACTGACCCAAGCCGCCGGCGTGCTGATGAACCTCTACCAAGACCTGTTCTCCCACCACAAGGAGGGCCCCACCGATCACAACATCATCAACGTGCTCACCCACGCCACGGGAAGCAGTCAGCAGCAGGCCCGCGTCCAGGCCGTGGAACTGTGCGACCGCATCATGGTTCTCTTCCTGCGCCTGCGCGAACAGACCGCGCCCCGCGTCAGTGCCCCGACCCGCACCTACCTGGACAACCTCGGGCACGCCTTGAGCGGAGTCCTCGACTGGTGTCACACCACCGCCCGCTACAAGACCGGCACCACCACTGCGCCCGTCCGCGCCGAGCAGCCGTCCGCCCCCGGCCTCGCCCCGCCCCCTTACCCGAACATCGCCTGGTGGTGGGACCAGCTCGACCAGTGCCACACCTGACACACCCACCCTGATGGCCTGTCACGCCTCCCACGCAACCGATCACCGGCTGCCGGGGCCCCAGGCCGTCTCAGCGTGCGATAGACCGTGGGCTCCCATCGGCCGGTGCTCGCCGTAACACGGCTATGAACAGTGGTCTCGTGGTTCGCCGAGCCGCACGATGACAGGCGGATCATGACGGTTCTTCAGGAATGCCGAGGAACCGTCATGATCCGTTCGCGCCGCCTATGTCGATGGGGCCGCCTCCTGGCACAACACGGTCGATCCGAGGGGCGGACGCTCAGCTGAACCCACGGGATATCACACACAGGGGGCGACGGGATTCCGCTGATCATGTGCCTAATGTGGCTGAGGACGTGACGACGTTCTGACCTGCACTGCTACTTGACAGGTGTAGATAACCGGCCGCCGCCGGAGGGCGTACGGTCTGCCGGTGCGTCGGGGTCCCGCCCAGTTCCGCGAGGCAGCCGTCCAGCTCGTCCATGGCGGGCGGGTCCAGGAGCGACGGGTCCACCGTGACGCGGAGTTGATGGGGCACTCGGGAGTCGAGGAGCAGGCGCAGGCTGCGCTCCGCCGAGGCGGCCGCGTGGTCGATGCCGGTCACCCGCCCGGCGACGAACGCTGGCGGGTACTCCTACACGGCACGCTCGGCCTTCACGGCCTTGTCGATGGCGGTCCACTTGGCCGGGACACCGAGCGCCACCGAGAGGTCGCTGGGCTCGCACAGCCCTCCTGCCCCAGGGCTCAGCAGACCGCCGACCTTCTTGGCGCGCACCTGGCAGTCGCTGTCCAACATCTTCGCGAACGTGGAATCGGCCGGCATCTACAGCCAGCGCTGGAGGCGTTCGAGGGCGGTGCCCGTCGTCGCGTCCACCGCCGTCGAGATCCGCGCCCTGATGTCCTTGACCGTCGGTGTGGTCTTGTCGCCGGCTTGAACATACGCCTGCTCGATCACGAAACATCCCCCGCGTTCGGCTCCCCTTGGCTCCACTATGACGCGCGGAGCGTGCCCGCGGTAGAGCGGAGAGTGAAGATCCCGGGCCGGGTAACGCGCCGCCGCGTCGGTGCTGTTGGGGGTTCCCTGCCAGGTCGCGTGGCGAAAGTGGATCTTGAGCGATGAACGATCTCTGCTCATGGAGCGGGGAGATCTCACGCGCGCGTCGCTACAGCTCGTAGTCCTGGGCCAGTTCCTCCCAGTCAATGCTGCGAAGGGCAAGATCGGCGTCCTCGCCCGCCGGTACCTCCGGTGCCGGCTGGAACCAGGCGACGACGAGGGCGGAACCGTCCGTGGACGGGTCGAGCGGCGCGGAGTCGAAGACACCGACGCAAGCCACGGAAGGCAGCACCTCCACAGGACCGAAGGCACGGGCGGTCTCGTCCGGGTACTCGCGGGAGGGCGGAACGAGATGGACCGGCGTGGAGGGAAACGCGCGTTCGGCCTGCCGCTGGAGCCAACTGACCTTCAGGTCGTTGATGCGCTTGCACGGGTAGCCCTCCAGCATCCCCCCGTAGGTCGAAGACATCCGTAGCTCGGTGAGCCGGATCGAACGACCGGACAAGAGGACCATGTGACCCAGTGGCATGCCGACACCCTATGCACACGATGCACTTCCGACACGCGGCCTACTCCCGGCCGCTGGTGGCGGCGTAGTACTGGAGGTCCTGGACCTCGACCTTGCGGTCCGCGGGGTAGAGCAGCCGTACGCCCGCCCCGGCCTTCCCGTCGCGCACGACGGTCGCCGAGCTGGTCCCCGGGGTCAGCGGCAGCAGCTCGGAGTGGACCCCGGCCGGGGCCTCGTACGTACCCTTGGCCGACCCCACGGTCCGCAGGACGCTCGCGGGCCGCGTCAGGAAGCTGAGCACCTCCACCGTGTCCCGGGAGGCCGCGCTGCCCTTGCGCAGCGACATCACCAGGGACTGGTCGCCGGTCGGGTCGGCGGCGGCGAACTGGGTGCGCGAGGTCAGGTACAGCGTGTCCCGGACGATCTTCGGCCAGCTGCCCGTCTTGAACTTGGCGAGGTAGTACGAGGACAGGTCGAGGTAGGCGTGGCCGTTGTGCTGGGAGGGCGCGAACTGGGTGCCCTCGCTGTAGTCGTTCCAGGTCGTGAGCTGGACCCAGTCGGCGCCGTCCTCGATGGCCCGGTTCCACGTGGTGCGCAGGGTGGCGGTGTTGCCGGCCTCGTCGTAGATGCCCTGGTTGGGGCGGGCGTCCTGGACGGACACGGGCTGCATCCAGATCTTGCCCATGCCGTGCGCCTTGCGGACATCGGCCGCGGCACCGTCCTGGCCGACGTAGCTGCGGCTGCCCCACTCGGAGAACCCGTGGCTGATCGGCGCGAACCGCTCGCCGTTCGCGCCGTAGTCGAGGAAGAGCGGGACGAGGGCGGTGCGGACGCCGTGCCGGGACTCCAGGACGTCCATGACCTGGCTCCACCAGGCGGGGCTCTTCGCCTCGGCCTTGAACGGCGAGACGACCAGGCGTCCGTCGGGGAGCCGGTGCGCGGCCGGGGCGGCGGCAAGGTCGGCGAGGGCGTCGGCGAGCACGGCCGGGTCGTCGGTCTTCAAGGAGGTCATGTCCGGCATCAGCATGACCTTGAAGGCCGGGTCCACCGAACGGGCCGCCGCCATCAGGAGCTTGGATCGCTCCCAGTTCTTCCCCGAGAGGGAGAGCAGGTCGAGGGTGAATCCGTCGATGCCGGCGGCGCGGGCGGTGCGCACCTCCTGCTGGAGGTTGGCGAGCTCCCAGTCGCCGCTCTTGGGCAGGACGGGCAGGGGCCGGTCGCGCAGCAGGCCGCCGTAGCGCTGGTGCTTGCCGCTCTCGCCGTCCGGGTCCAGGTAGTTGCGGGTGTAGTAGTCGGAGTCGGCGCTCGCGTTGTCGAGGGAGAGCGGGTACGGCGTGAAGTAGTGGGCGAAGACCAGCTTCTTGGCCGCCGCGCCGGAGCGCAGGGCCGCGGGCTGCGGCATGTCGAAGGGCAGGACTCCGGTGGGGCGCGTCCCGTCGTCCGCACCGGGCTTGGCGGCGTCCTCGCCCTTCCCCGTGGCCTCCGGGCCCGGGGCCGTCCGTCCGGCCGGCGACCGTCTTCGGGTCCCAGGCGAGGCCGGTCGCGGCGCAGACGCCGACGAGGAGGAAGGCGGACAGGAAGAGGGCCCAGAAGGGTCTGCGGCTCCGGAAGCCCGAACGGCGGCGGTGCGACACGGGTCCCCTCCCCCGCCCGGCCGGCCGCTGGTCCGCGTCCATCGTGGTGCCCCTCCCCGAAACCTGCCCGCACTTCGGGCCGCACCGCAGTACATCCGATTCCCGCTCCCCGGACAACTGTTCTCCGGGGAGGGGGCTCCGGTGAGCGGACGTCGCGCCACTGCCTCTTCTCGGAGCGAATGGACATGAGCATGTCGCGTGTACAACTGCTGCGATCATCGGGCGGCGCGGGCCTTTCACCGGAATGGGGCATTCCCCTGGCCTTACGGCGAAACTGGCGCATAATCAACTTCATGCGGCTCGAAACAACCCTCTTGCCGCGAATGGTCACGCATGCATGGGGGGCATCGTGCCGATGGGGAAATCCGCCGGCGCCGGTACGTTTCCGGCGACGTCCGTGGAGCTGTCCCGCCTGCTCACCGCCGTACGGCGGGGCCGGGTGCTCACCGTCACCGGAAGGTTCCGGGAGCCCCGGAGCGTGCTGGTGCGGGAGATCGGGGAACGGCTCGCGTCCAACTTCTTCGACGGGGTGGCCGTGGTCACCATGGAGCACCGCTTCGGGGTCCGCGATCTGACGGCCGCCCTGGGCTGCGTACCGGGCATGCCCTTCCTGCCGTGCGGGACGTCGAACGCGGCCTCGTGGCTGGCCGAGCGCGACATGCTGCTCGTCCTCGACGGCTCCGACCACCTCGCGGCCGAGACGCTCGCCTGGCTGCGCGACCTGCTGGCCGTGGCCCCCGGTCTGCGCATCCTGGCCGCCGGGCGCCACCCGCTGGCCTTCGCCCGGGAACGCGTGCACCGGCTCTGACGGACCGTACGCCGACCCCGGCGCGGGTCGGCGTACGGTCCGTCAGGGACGGCGGCGACGGGGGGCCCGGAGGCAGCTGCTCCTGGGTCACCGTGGTGCTCATCGGGGCCTTCGTGCTCCTGGCCGTGCTGGTGCACTCCTTCCTCGGATTCCTGGGCGGGCTGTTCTAGCCGGCCGCGCCGGGCACGGCGACCGGGGCGACCGGGGCGGTCTCCCCGTGGCTGAGGGTCTCCCACGCCACGAACAGGTCGTCCGTCCCCGCCGGCCGCGTCTTCTCGACCAGCTCGCGGGTGTGCGGCAGCCTCGCGCCCGCCCGCACCTCGTAGTGCTGGAGCGCCACTTCCAGGTCGGGGCCCATGGTGCGCTCCACCTCGCCCCCGCACAGCCAGTCGGGGGCCTCCTCCCCCAGCTGGTACCTCGCGTGGAACTCCAGCGCCGCCTTGAGCCGCTCGCCCTGTTCCCCGTACAGGTCGACGCCCTGGTGCCAGGCCGTCTCCGCGATGTGTCCGGACGCGGCGAGCGAGTAGCCGACGTGCATGAGGTTGCGGCAGGTCTCCTGGGCGACGCCGTCGACGTAGGTGCCCTGGCCGAACCAGTACGCCTTGACCTTGTCCGCCGAGTCGATGCCCGTGCGCGGCGGGCCCGCCGGATGCGGGCCGTCCTTCTCCAGGTAGAAGTACGCCGGGACGCGCTCGCGGAACCGTTCCAGGGACTCCCGGAAGACCGCCTGGTCCTCCAGGAAGACGGCGATGCCCATGGCGGCGTCGGTCATGGCCAGTTCCCAGTTGCCGTTGTACGTCGGCACCTGCGCGCGGACGGCCGGGAGGTAGGCCGTGCGCAGCATCTCCTTGAACCGGGCGACCTGCCGCTCGCCCCAGTTCGGGTAGTCGGCGCGCACGATCTCGGCGGCCCGCGCCCAGGTGGAGCCGGACCAGGCGGCCTGGAGTCCGGCGTTGTCCTCGGCGTGACGCTTCATCACGTCCGACCAGGCGTCCATGATCTGCACGGCCTTGCGGGCGTGGGCGGTCTTGCCGTTGACCGACCACAGCAGGGCGTGCGTGTAGGCGGCGATCGCGTCCTGCCGTTCGTCGAGGCAGGACTGCGGGCCCGAGTTGAAGGGGCAGGGCACCACGTCGGCCGGGTGCGGCGTGTAGTCGAGGGAGGCGTAGCGGCTCGTCAGGAGCGTCCGGTACGCCGAGGCCCACGGCTCCTTGCCGGCCGCGACCATCTGCTTCGCGTGCTGGAGCTGGGTGTGGCTGACGACGACGCCCGGGTGGCGGAAGACCACGTCGCCCGGGGCATGGGACTGCGCCCGGCCCTCGGGCGCGGCGCAGGCCGCGAGCAGCAGGCCGCCCGCGAGGAGGGCGCCGACGATTCCGAGACCGAGTCGCTTGGATGCGGATGCGTTCATGTCTGACACGCCTTCACGCTTGCCCCGTGCTCGGCGCCTCCCACCGCCCCTTGCGCCGTTCGGCGCGCCCTACCGCCCTAACGGCACCCTCATACGGGCACGAGGGCGCAGCGTCGCATCACGTCGTCCAGGGAGAGCCCGAGGGCCCCGGCGAGGGCGGCCACGGTGAAGAAGGCCGGCGTCGGGGCCCGGCCGGTCTCGATCTTGCGGAGCGTCTCGGCGGAGAGACCGGCGCTGGCCGCGACCTCGACCATGCTCCGGCCGCTGCGGGCCGTGCGCAACAGGGCGCCCAGGCGCTCGCCGCGCTCGCGCTCTTCGGGGGTGAGGGGGGTGCGGACCATGGCCCCATCCTACCCCGGAGACCCATACTTATACCGTTACAGTTATACCGGTATAGTTATTGGCATGGTGGAACTGAAATCAGACCGATCGATCGACGAGATGCGCGCCGCCGGCCGCGTCGTCGCGCACGCCCTCGCGGCCGTCCGGGACCGGGCGGCCGTCGGAGTGTCCCTGCTGGAGCTGGACCGCGTCGCCCGCGAGGTCCTCCGGGAAGCCGGCGCGACCTCCCCCTTCCTCGGCTACCGGCCCTCTTTCGCGCCGGTGCCCTTCCCCGCCGTCGTCTGCGCCTCCGTCAACGACGCGATCGTGCACGGCATCCCGGACGGGTACCGGCTGCGCGACGGCGACCTGGTCAGCATCGACTGCGGCGCGAAGCTGGGCGGCTGGGTCGGCGACGCGGCCGTCAGCTTCACCGTCGGCCGGGCCCGCCCCGCCGACCTGCGGCTCATCGAGACCGCCGAGGCCGCCCTGGCCGCGGGCATCGCCGCCGCGCTGCCCGGCAACCGCGTCGGCGACATCGCGCACGCCATCGGCACCGTCTGCCGCTCCGCCGGGTACGGCATCCCGGACGGCTTCGGCGGCCACGGCGTCGGCCGCTCCATGCACGAGGAGCCCGGCGTGCCCAACGAGGGCCCGGCGGGGCGCGGCACGAAGCTGCGCCCCGGCACGGTGATCGCGATCGAGCCGATGCTGATCGCGGGCGGCGGGGACGACTACGCCTGCGACGCGGACGGCTGGACCCTGCGGACCGTCGACGGCAGCCGCGCCGCGCACGCCGAGCACACGGTCGCGATCACCGCAGACGGCCCGAGGATCCTCACCGCCCTCTAGTGCTGTGACCGGAAAGGTTCACCGGGTCGCGGCGCTAGACGCTCCTGGGCACGGCCCGCGCCGTGCCCAGGAGCGTTTACTACGGCTTCCCGTGCGGGTGCACCACCATCGCCGAGCCCCCGCCCCGGCGGGTGGTCTCGGCGGCGGCCAGCCACCGCCCGTCGGGCAGCCGCTGGACCCCGGTGGCCGCGCCGATCTCCGGGTTCTGCCGGAAGCCCTGGCCGAGGGCCTCCAACTCGGCGCGGACCGGGCTGTTCCACAGGCCCGGCTCCAGCTCCGTGGTGGTCTGGTTGCGCTGGCTGGCGCGCGGCGCGGCGATGGCGTCGACGAGCGGCAGCCCCCGGTCCAGGTGCCCGGTCAGGGTCTGCAGGACCGTGGTGATGATGGTGGCGCCGCCCGGGGAGCCCACCGCGAGGACGGGACGCCCGTCCTCCAGCACGATGGTCGGGGACATCGAGGAGCGCGGCCGCTTGCCGGGACCGGGCAGGTTCGGGTCGGGGACGCCGGGGGCGGCCGGCGCGAAGGAGAAGTCGGTCAGCTCGTTGTTGAGCAGGAAGCCCCGGCCCGGCACCGTGATGGCGCTGCCGCCCGTCGACTCGATGGTCAGGGTGTAGGAGACCACGTTGCCCCAGCGGTCGGCGACGGTCAGGTGCGTGGTGTTCTCCCCCTCGTACGTGGTCGGGGCGGCCTGCCCGCCGGCGCCGCAGGCGACCGGGTGGCGCGGGTCGCCCGGGGCGAGCGGGCTGGTCAGCGCCTTGCCCGGGTCGATGAGGCAGCCGCGCGAGTCGGCGTACCGCTGCGAGAGCAGCTCCCGGGTGGGCACGTCCTCGGCGGCCGGGTCGCCGACCCAGCGGCCGCGGTCGGCGAAGGAGATCCGGGAGGCCTCGATGAAGCGGTGCAGGTACTGCGACTCTTCGAGCGAGCCGAGGTCGGAGCGCTCCAGGATGTTCAGCGCCTCGCCGACGGTGGTGCCGCCGGAGGAGGACGGGGCCATGCTGTAGACGTCCAGACCCCGGTAGCCGACCCGGGTCGGCTCCTGCCGCTTCGTCGCGTACGCGCGCAGGTCGCCGACGGTCAGGTCGCCGGAGCGGACCACGCGGGTGGCGGCCGGGTCGACGGGGGGCTTGCGGACGGCGCGGACGATGTCCTCGGCGATCGGCCCCCGGTAGAGCGCGCCCGCGCCCTTGCGGCCCAGCTCGGCGTAAGTGGCCGCCAGATCGGGGTTCTTGAAGGTGGATCCGACCACCGGGAGGGCGCCGCCGGGCAGGAAGAGCCTCCTGGTGTCGGGGAAGTCCTTGAAGCGGTCCTGGTTGAGCTCGGTCTGCGCGCGGAAGGTGGCGTCGACGGAGAAGCCGTCCCGGGCCAGTTTCTCGGCGGGCTTGAGCAGTTGGCCGAGCGGGCGGGTGCCCCAGGCGCCCAGCGCGCTCTGCCAGGTCGCCGGGGTGCCCGGGACTCCGACGCCGCGGCCGCTGGTCTGGCCCTCGGCGAAGGGGATCGGGACGCCGTTCTCCTGGAAGAGCGTGGCGGTGGCGCTCGCCGGGGCGGTCTCCCGGCCGTCGATGGTCCGCACGCGGCCGGAGCGGGCGTCGTAGTACACGAAGTAGCCGCCCCCGCCGATGCCCGCGGAGTACGGCTCGGTGACCCCGAGCGCGGCGGCCGTCGCGACGGCGGCGTCCACGGCGTTGCCGCCGGAACGCAGGACGGCGATGCCGGCCGCGCTCGCGTCCGCGTCGACACTGGCCACGGCCCCGCCCCAGCCGGCGGCGACCGGAACCTTGGCCGGTGTCCCGGAGCCGCCCGCCGCGGACGGCGGCGCGGCCGCTCCGGTGGAGACGAGCGCACCGGCGAGTGCGAGGAGCGCTAACTGACGTGCTGCGGCGGGACGACGCATCCGTACCTCCAGTAGACGGCCTGTCAGACCCCCCTGACCCGGGCCTGAGTCCGGCACTTTAACTTCACCCCGCCCCCCGCGTCAGGACGGCCCGGTGCGGGGCTTGAGTCGTTTGTTGGTCGTGGTTGGCCATCGGGCGGCTCGTTTGGATGAATGTGTAGTGATGCGGGCATGCGGTCTTGGTGGGGGTCGGCGAGAGCGCGTACTGCGTACGCTGGCCGTCCCGTTCACGGTGCCGGCGCCAGCGGGTGCGCGCATCAGGGATCGACTACGCCTGTCCACCCGTGATGCCGAGGTCTTGCGGATGGTCGGCAGGCACCTGGGCCGGTATGCCCGTGCCGATCTGGCTGAGCGGGTCCGCATCGGCAGGGTGCCGGTGAAGGAGAACAGGCGGACGGATCGCAAACGTGCACTGACGACGGTGTCGTCGTCCCGGTGGGCGGGGGCGATCACCCGCACATCCGAGGACCAGTACCAACTCAGTGTGCGATGCCTGTTTAATGAGCGGACCTCGCTGCGTCGGTCCATCTCGGAGATCGCTAAGCGTTTGGACGTTCCGTGCGGTCAGCGTGTGCATGGCGTCCGGGGGTACCCGTACCGGGCTGAACGGGCGCAGAAGCAGGCCCGGTTGCAAGTCCTCATCGCACGCCTGGCGGAGGTGGAGCGGCGTATCGAGGCCGGACATCCAACGGTTGTGATGGGTGGCCGCCAACTGGCGAAAGTGCGGCACAATCTCGCCGCCGCCGGCCTCGCCGAGGCTGAGTGGCGGGAGCGGTGGGACGCGCAGCGCATGTTCCTGACCGCTGACGGGGAGTCGGGGGCACCGTACGGGAATTACACGATCACCGTCGATCCGGGCGATGGCACGCTCACGATCGTCCTACCCGAACCGCTCAGACACCTCGCCAACGCCCCCCGGGGCCGCTACCGGCTCGCCTGCACCGTCACGTTCCACCACCGCCAAGGCGAATGGCTGGACCGGGTCACAGCCAACCGCGCGGTGCGCTACGACATCGTGTGCGACCCCGAACGCGGCCGCTGGTATCTCGACGCCTCCTGGTCCACCCCGGCAACGCCCTTCCCGACCCCTGCAGAGCTGGCCGCAACCGGCACCCGGCTGCTGGCCGTGGACCTCAACGCCGGGCACCTCGCCGCCTGCGTCATCGACGCCCACGGCAACCCCGTCGGCCAGCCGATCACCATACCTACCGACCTGACCGGGCCCACATCCCAACGTGACGGACGCCTCCGGCAAGCCATCAGCGAACTCATCCACCTCGCGGAACTCCATGGCTGCACCGGTCTGGCCATCGAAAACCTCGGCTTCACCGATGCCCGCGCCACCGGCCGCGAGACGATGGGCCGGGGCACACGCGGCAGGACGTTCCGCCGCACCGTCGCCGGACTACCCACCGCGAAGTTCCGCGACCGGCTGTCCGGCATGGCCCACCACGCCGGCCTCATCGTCGTCGCGGTCGACCCCGCCTACACCAGCCGTTGGGGCGCCCAACACTGGAAGGCTCCGTTCCAACAGCAATCGAAGACCACCACCACCACCGGCCACCATGCGGCGGCGGTGGCGATCGGCAGGCGTGCCCTCGGACACGGAACTCGGCGTCGGCCAGGTGTGACCGCACACGACCAGAGGATCGTCGCGCGGAGAG
Organism: Streptomyces sp. ICC4; assembly: GCF_003287915.1. Classification (NCBI taxonomy): domain Bacteria; kingdom Bacillati; phylum Actinomycetota; class Actinomycetes; order Kitasatosporales; family Streptomycetaceae; genus Streptomyces; species Streptomyces sp. ICC4. The sequence goes on from NZ_CP030286.1 coordinate 4,492,153, forward strand.
CTACCGGCCAGACCGTCACCGCACCGAGGGCACGCGGGACCGCGAGCCCGCCAAGGACCACAGGCACACCCCACCAGGGGCCCAAGACCTGCCGGGCCCGAAGCGACCAGCTCGCGCTATTCCCCGTCTCCCAAAACCGTTCGGGGAGACAACCGGCCAGCCCGGTTCACAGCGATCTGGCCGGTATCGGCCAACCTCGCCAGGAACGGTTAACATCCGCGCCATGAACGACGACGTGCGCAACATCGTGCTGGGGGTGGCGGCCACCGCCATCAGCGGCGGCTTCGGCTGGTTCGCCCGGACCTACTTGTGGCGCCGCGCGCTGCGCCGCAAACAGGCCTTCTTCGGGCTGCCGGCCGGCTCCGACTGCCTGTTCGTGGCCAACCGCCAGATGGGCGGCACCGATTCCTCGCTGCACCGCAACGACGCCTTCGCCCTGCTGGAGATATCCGCCCTGATCAAGGACTGCGGGGCGAACGTGCAGATCGTCACGCACGACCAGGCCCGCCAGGGCTTCGGGGAACGGGCCGAGTTCTGTGTGGGCGGGCCGTCCTCCAACGCCCGGACGACGGCGCACCTGGGTTCCATGCTCCCCGGGGTGCGGATTATCGTCTCCAGCGAGCCCGTGCCGGACCGCGGGGCGATCACCGTCGGCGGGGAATCGTACCGCTGGGTCAAGGGCCTCGTCGAGCACGTGCTGCTGGCGCGGCTGACGACCGGGCAGGGGTCCCGGCCGGTCTTCCTGCTGTGCGGGCAGACCGCCATCAGCAATCAGGCCGCCGCCCGCTATCTGGCCAAACACCACCGGCAGCTGGCCGACGACTACGGCGACGAGTCCTTCTGCATCCTGCTCAAGGTGGTCAACTCCGATGCCTACGGCCCCGATGTGACGGAGCTGGTCGCCGACGTCACCGGCCCGGCCCGGACACCCGCAGCGGCAGCCGTGTGATCCCGTTGATGAAGTTGGAGACCAGCCGGCGCGGGTCGCCCGCCAGTTCCGGCGCCGGCATGAGCGCACGCCACTCCTCGTGGAGGACCCGCAGCTGAAGCCGGGCGAAGTGGGCACCGAGGCAGACGTGCGGGCCGTCCCCGAAGGAGACGTGGGGATTGGGATCGCGGCCGAGGTCGAGGCGGCCCGGAGCGGTGAAGACGCGCTCGTCGTGGTTGGCGGAGGCGTGGAAGACGACCACCTTGTCCCCGGCCCGCACCGGCTGTCCCGCGAGTTCGGTGTCGACGGCGGCGGTGCGGCGAAAGCTCAGCACCGGCGGGTGGACGCGCAGGAGTTCCTCGACGGCCAGCTCCACGGGGACCCGACCGGCCGCCAGTTCGGCGTACGCGCCGGGGGCGCGGGCCAGGGCGAGCAGGCCTCCCGGGGCCGCGGAGCGCACGGTGTCGTTGCCCGCGACGGTGAGCAGGAAGAAGAACATCTCCAGCTCCGCCTCCGCCAGGCCGGCGAGCGCGAGGGCGGTCATCACGTCGTCCCCGGGGTGCGCGCGCTTGTGGGCGGCCAGTTCGCGGGCGTACGCGAACATCTCCCCCAGCAGCGCCGGGGAGCGCGGGTTCAGCGGCTTCCCGTCCGGGCCGAGCCGCGGGGCCGGGGCGTCCTCTGCGCCCTCGGCGTCCTGATATCCGATGATCCGTACCGTCCACTCCAGCAGCAGCCCCCGGTCGGCGGCCGGGACGCCCAGCAGGTCGGTGAGGTTCAGCAGCGCGTACTCGTCGGTGACGGTGCGCACCAGGTCGGCGGAGCCGCCCTCGGCGCCGTCCCGGGCGGCGCGCAGCAGCGTACGGGCGCGGTCGCGGACCCGGGCGGCGAAGGCGTCGACGCGGGCCGGGGTGAAGGCGCGGGCGACGGTCCGGCGCAGCCTGCCGTGCTCGGGGGGATCCTGGTTGAGCATGGTGCGCCGCAGGAAGGGCAGGTCGGCCGGGTCGGGGTCGCGGATCTGGGTGGCGCCCAGGCGGGAGGAGTACGTGCGGTGGTCGCGCAGGACCCGGACCACGTCGGTGTGCCGGGTGACGGCCCAGAAGCCCGGGCCGGCGGGCCAGCCGAGGATCTCCGGCTCGTCCTGCCAGGAGACGGGGCGGTGGTCGCGCAGCAGGCGGTAGCGCTCGTGCGGGACGCCCTCGGCGTAGAGGCGCGGGTCGAAGACGTCGGGGGCGTCCGCGGCCCGCTCCCGGGCGGCGGCGGGGCTCGGGCGGCCTGGGCGGCCTGGGCGGCCTGGAAGATCCATGCGCCACACGGTGGCGGGGCGGGGGCCCGGCCCGCAAGGGGGCCGCGCCCACCGGCCGCCCACCGGCCGCCCACCGGCCGTCAGCCGCCGTCAGCCGCCGTCGGTCGCCACCCGCGAGCCGTCGGCGGCCGCGCACTGCGCGCGCTGCTTCTTGCCCGCGGCGTCGATGAGGGTCACCTGGGGAGCCGGGGTGATGCGTACCGCCGCCACGGCCGTGCACGCCACCTGGCGGCGGGCGGGCTCGGACAGCGGGTCGACCGGGTAGGGCAGCTTGACCTGGATGCCCGCCCCGTTGTCGGTGAACGTCAGCGCGCTCTTGCCGTTCATGTTGGCGTCCGCCGGCGGGAGGGAGCTGGTCAGGCCCGCCTCCCGGGCGGTTTCGTCCGGACCGGCCAGCAGCCGCGAGATCAGGTAGTTGGGCGAGGGGTGGGAGGGCCCGTCGGGAATCGCCACCGGCACGATCCCGCCCTCGGGCGTGACGAAGTAGACCAGTCCCGTCTCCTCACCGAAGGCCAGCTTCACGGTGGCGGCGCTGCCGCTCTCGACCACCCCGGTGGTGGCGATGGAGCCGCAGCCGGTGGCGAACAGCAGCGGGACGATCAGGGCGGCGGCGGCCGCCGCGGCCGTGCCGAGCCGGGTCATGCGCCCGCCTCCAGCGGCATGTCCAGGATGAAGAGCGCCCCGCCCGCGGGGCCGTTGGCCGCGTGCAGGGTACCGCCGTGCAGGCGGACGTTCTCCAGGGTGATGGCCAGGCCCAGACCGCTGCCCGTGGACCGGGTGCGGGCGGCGTCGGCCTTGAAGAAGCGGTCGAAGATGTGCGGCAGCACCTCGGGCGCGATGCCGGGCCCGCTGTCGGCGACCTCGATCAGCAGCCGTGCGCCCTCGGGCCCGGACGCGCTGCGGACGCTGACCCGGACCGGGGTCCCGCCGTGCTTGAGCCCGTTGCCCACGAGGTTGGCGAGGACCACGTCGAAGCGGCGCGGATCGAGCCGGGCCCGGATTCCCGGGGGCAGGTCGGTGCGGACCAGGCCGTCGGTCCAGTGCCGGCGTTCCAGGGTCTTGGTCACGGCCTCGGCGACATCGACGTCGTCGAGGTTGAGCTCGGCGGCGCGGGCGTCGAAGCGGGATATCTCCATGAGGTCCTCCACGAGCACGGCCAGTTTCCCGGTCTCGGCGCTGACGAGGCGCAGGGCCTTGGCGGTGTCGGGGTCGAGGTCCTCGGCGCCCTCGTCGAGGACCTCGGTGACGGCGAGCATCCCGGCGAGCGGGGTGCGCAGTTCGTGGGAGACGTCGGCGGCGAAGCGGCGGGCGCGGGCCTCGGCGTCCCGGAGCTCGCTCACCGACTGTTCGAGGGCGCGGGCCGTCTCGTTGAAGGTGCGGGCGAGCCCGGCGAGTTCGTCGGCGCCGCGGACCTCGATCCGGGTGTCGAGCCGGCCGCGCCCCAGCCGCTGGGCGGCCTTGCGCATGTCCCGTACCGGCCGCAGGACGCTGCGCGCCGCGAGCAGGGCGGGGACGACGGCGATCGCCAGGCCCGGGACGGCGCCCTTCCTGGCGGCGCCGACCATCGCGTCCACGGTCGTCTGCTCGGTGTCCAGCGACACCACCGCGAAGAAGACGGCGCCGGTCGGCGCGCGGCCCCCGTTGAGCTCGAAGACGGCCGGCATGCCGACGACGAGGTAGGGGTTGCCGAGGCGGTCCTTCGTGCGTTGGAAGGCCCCGTGCGGGTTGGAGGCCACCTGGGCGCGCAGCTGTTCGCTGACGACGGTGGACGTGGTGGCGCCCTGGTTGGAGGAGGCGCGCAGCTTTCCGTACTCCCCGTACACGGTCCAGGGGTGCGGCTGGCCGCGCTTGCCCAGCTCGCTGACGAGGCGCTGCAGTTCGCGCTGCTGCACGGGCAGCACGGTGCTCTGGGCCTCGACCAGGTCGCGCAGGGTGCTGACGGCGGTGTCCTGGCTCTGTTTGAGGATCGCGTTGCGGGCCTGCTGGTAGGTGAGCGCGGCCGTGGTCACCGCGCAGATGGCGGCGACCAGCAGGAAGGCGGCGATCAGCCTGGTGCGCAGGCCGAGCGGTGCGAAACGTCTCATGCGCGCCGCTTACAGGGGGCCGAAGCGGTAGCCGAAGCCCCGTACGGTCTGGATGTAGCGGGGGGTGGCGTCGGGGTCCTCGACCTTGGTGCGCAGGCGGCGTACGCAGGCGTCCACCAGCCGGGCGTCGGCGTGGTAGCTGTGGTCCCACACGTACTCGAGGAGCTGCTGGCGGGAGAAGACCTGCTCGGGCGAGGCCGACAGGTGCAGCAGGAGCTTGAGCTCGCTGGGGGCCAGGGGGACGCGCTCGCCGTTCTTGGCGACGGTCAGGCCCGAGCGGTCGATGGCCAGCGCGCCGTGGAACTCCACGTCCAGGCGGCCGCCCGTCGGCTCGCTGAGGCGGCGCAGCACGGCCTTGATGCGGGCTTCGATGACCTCGGTGCGGGCGGGTTTGACGATGTAGTCGTCGGCGCCGGCCTCGAGGCCGACGACTATGTCGAAGTCGTCTCCGCGCGCGGTGAGCATGATGATCGGAACCTGGCTGTTCTCGCGGATCCGGCGGCAGACCTGCACGCCGTTCATGCCGGGCAGCATCAGGTCGAGCAGCACGAGCTCGGGGTGGAAGCTCGCCATGAGCTCGAGTCCGGCCTCGCCGGTCTCGGCGGCGCTCACGTCGTGGCCCCTGCGGCGCAGGCCGAGGCCCACCCCCTCCCGGATGGAAGGGTCGTCCTCGATCAGCAGTACGCGTGGCATCGGGTCAGTATTCCAAGCTCGTAGATCGTTGCACTCATGCTTTCGGCCATTGTCGTACGGCCGGTGACGGTCCTTGTCAGCGGGCGGCCCTGCGTCGTACGGAGTCGGGGAGGTCGGTGATCTCCGTCAGCCGCAAGGGCCGGGCGAGGACGACGACGACGAGGACGAGCGCCGCGGTTCCCGCCGTGACGCCGGCGAAGTTCCCGAACCGGTCGGCGGCGCGCGCGGCGGCGTACCCGGCGGCCGCCGCCGGGGCGCAGGCGGCCAGCAGCCGCAGGTGGGTGCGCAGCGCGGTGGTGCGCCGCTGCGTACGGGTCCCCGTGCGCGGGCCGAGCCGCCGGGCGAGGACGTACGCGGTGACGGCGGCACCCGCCGCGAAGGCGATCGAGCAGGCCGCGGCCATGCCCGTGACCGCCCAGCGGGGCGGCAGCAGGAGGTACGCGGCGGCCGAGAGCCCGGCGTTCAGGGCGGCGATGACCAGGTTGAGGAAGAAGGGGGTCCGGGTGTCCGACAGGGCGTAGAAGCCGCGGGAGAGCACGTACTGCGCGGAGTAGGCGATCAGGCCGGGCGCGAAGGCCGCCAGCATGCCGGCCATGACGGCGACGTCGGCGGCGCCGGTGCGCCCGTACTCGAAGACGCTGCCGATCACCCAGGGCGCCAGGGCCGCGAAGAGCGCGGCGGCCGGGACGACGAGGGCGGCGCTGGAGCGCAGCGCGTACGAGACGTCCGCGCGCACGCGTCCGAGGTCGCCGTCGGTGGCGGCGGCGCTCATCCGGGGCATGAGGGCGGTGACGAGGGAGACGGTGATGATGCCCTGCGGGACCATCCACAGCAGGTAGGCGTTGCTGTAGGCGGTGTAGCCGGCGCCGCCCGCGAGGCCGGCGTCGACGGCGCGCTGCCCGGTGGCGGTGGAGAGCCGGGTCACGACCCAGTAGGCGATCTGGTTGGTCAGGACGAGCAGGACGAGCCAGCCGGCGTTGCGCAGCGGGCGGGCCAGTCCGCTGCCGCGCCAGTCGAAGCGGGGGCGCCAGCGGAAGCGGGCGGCGCGCAGCGAGGGGATCAGGCCGAGGGCCTGGAGGACGATGCCGAGGGTGGTGCCGATGCCCAGCAGGCGGGTGTCGGCGGCCGTCAGGCCGTTCGCCGCGTCGTGCGAGAGCAGGATGAAGAGGCCGAAGACGGCGATGACGACGAGGTTGTTGAGGACCGGGGTCCACATCATCGCGCCGAACCGGCCGCGGGCGTTCAGCACCTGCCCGAGCAGGGTGAACAGCCCGTAGAACAGGATCTGCGGGAGGCAGTAGCGGGCCAGGGCCACGGTCGTGGACTCCTGGCCGCCGGTGTAGCCGGTGTACGCCGAGACGATCAGCGGGGCCGCCAGTACGGCGGCGGCGGTCAGGCACAGCAGCGCGGCCGTGCAGACGGTGAGCAGCCGGTCGGTGTAGGCGGCGCCGCCGTCGGCGTGCTCCTTGGCGGCGCGGACCAGTTCGGGGACGAAGACCGCGTTGAGGGCTCCGCCGATGAGCAGGATGTACAGGATGTTCGGGACGGTGTTGGCGACGCTGTAGCCGTCGCCGAGCAGCCCGGTGCCGAGTGCGGCGACGATCACGGCGGAGCGGACGAAGCCGGTGGCGCGGGAGACGATCGAGCCGGCCGCCATGAGCGCGCCGCTGCGCAGCACCGAGGTCTTGCCCGGTGCCGCGCGGTCGGTGACGTCCTGTTCCGGGCTGCCGGCACCGGCCGTTCTGGGGTCTGCGACGGTCACCGGCGGGCCATGTACGCCTGGAACGCCTTGTAGAGGGCCGTGTTGGCGTATCCGTCCATCGAGGTCTCCCACTCGCCGAGCGTTTCGACGACCTGTCCGCCGGTGCCGAGCTTCCAGCGCAGCAGCCCGAAGGAGCGTTCGTCGGGGTCGAGGGTGGAGGGTACCCCGCGCATGTCGTATTCGTCCGCTCCGAGTGCATGTGCGTCACACATCATGCGCCACTGCAGGGCGTTGCTGGGGCGGACCTCGCGGCGGTGGTCGGCGGAGGCGCCCGTCTGGTACCAGACCCGGGAGCCGGCCACGATCATGGTGTGCGCGGCGAGGACCTCCCCCTGGTGGACTCCCAGGTAGAGCCGCATGCGGCCGGGTTCCTCGGCGTTGAGGGCCTCGTACTGCTGCTGGTAGTACGCGAGCGAGCGGCCGAGCTCGAAACCGTCGCGCTCCTCGGTGATGCGCAGCAGCCGGTAGAACTCGGGCAGGTCGGCGGCGGTGCCGATGACCGTCTCGACCCCGGCCTTCGTGGCCTTGCGCACATTGCGCCGCCACTCCTGGTTCAGCCCCGACCACAGGTCGTCGACGGAGCGCCCGGCGAGCGGGACGCGGAAGACGTGGCGCGGCTGGGCGTCGCCGTCGTCCTCGCCTCCGCAGCGCTTCCAGCCGCGGGTGCGCAGCCGGTCGGCGAGCGCGGCGCCGACGGGGTCGACCTCGGTGGCGAGCACGTCGGATATCTGCCGGCCGGCGCCGGCGCCGGCCTTGGCGGCGGCCGCGTCCCAGCGGCGGTAGGCCGGGGTGGGGCCGATGCGGACGGCGAAGGCTCCGGAGGACTTGAGGTGGCGCGTGAGGGGGGTCAGCCAGCGGTCGAGGTCGGGGTCGGCCCAGTCGGCGACGGGGCCCTCGGGGAGGTAGGCGAAGTATTTGCGGGTCCCCGGGAATTGGCGGTAGAGGACGAGCGCGGCACCCTCCATTTCCCCGTCCGGGTAGTGCCATCCGACCCTTTCCGAGCGCCAGAGGTCCTTTACCCGCGCCCAGGACGGGTACTGCAGAAAACTGGCCCGGCCGTGCCGGGAAAGGAAACCCTGGTATTCGGGTACGGACAGGGAGCGCACCGTGAGCACCTTGCCTCCACGCTTGTCCTGATGCTGCGGCTGGTGCTGCTGGGCGGGTGTCACGAGCAGTGCGCACACGGTTGATCGGCCTTCCTGTACGTCCGGTTCAGCGGATGCACAGGACTCTCACAGCTGTCCATGACGGGCTCGCGCGGCGATTGTGACCGGACGATGACCGTCTCGCTGCGGTGTACGTCACAACCTGGATTCCCGATCTTTTCGGCATCTCGTGCAACCTAGAGTCGTGTCGTTCGCATCTCCTTTTGTGGACGATCATTACTTCGGAGGGGTTTTCGTTGAGCCGCACACGCCGGGTCTTTCGGGTACGCAGCCGCCACGCCGTGGTGGCGGGCACCGCACTGCTGGCCGCCGCGCTGACCGCCTGCGGCGGCGGCGGCGCCGCCTCGGGCGGCGACGCCAAGTCGGAGATCAAGCAGAAGCCGGAGATGGCGGTCTCGGTGAACCTCACCGGTGACCAGGTCAAGGCCGGCGAGCCGGTGACCGTGACCATCGCGGAGGGCAAGCTCGCCTCGGTGAAGGTGACGGACGCCAAGGGCGGGGAGCTGGCCGGGCAGATATCCGCCGACGGCAAGACCTGGAAGTCGGAGCGCAACGCCTCGGCGGGCGCCGAGTACAAGGTCGAGGCGCAGAACACCGACAGCCAGAGCGCCGCGACGACGTTCAAGACCACGGCCGCCGACAAGGTGAACAAGGTCACGATCAACATCACCAAGGGCAGCACGGTCGGCGTGGGCATGCCGGTCTCGATCGTCTTCGACAACCCGGTGAAGAACAAGGCCGAGGTCGAGAAGCAGCTGAAGGTCACCAGCTCGAACCAGACCGAGGGCTCCTGGGGCTGGATCAAGGACTACTCGGGCAAGGACCGGGTGGACTGGCGGCCCAAGGAGTACTGGAAGTCCGGCACCGACGTGAAGGTCGACATGAACCTGAACGGTGTCGACTCCGGCCCCGGCGGCGGGCTGTTCGTGAAGGACTACAACACCGAGTTCAAGATCGGCAAGGACCGCCGGATGAAGGTGGACCTCGACACGAGCAAGATGTCGGTCACCGAGGGCGGGCAGACCGTCGACACCATCCCGGTCTCGGCCGGCACCCCGGGCGGCCAGAAGGCCTCCTGGAGCGGGAAGATGGTGCTGATGCTGAAGGAGGGCACGATCCGGATGAACTCCGAGACCGTGGGCCTCGGCAACGCCTACGACAAGGACGTCGACTACTCGATCCGGCTGACCTGGTCGGGCATGTACGTGCACGCGGCGCCGTGGAACGCCTCCAACTTCGGGCGCTCCAACACCAGCTCGGGCTGCGTGGGCATGAGCGACGCCAACGCCAAGCCCTTCTTCGCCCAGTCCCAGGTCGGCGACCCCTTCGAGGTCGTCGGCGACGGCTCGAAGGGCAATGCGGACATCGGCAACGGCTACGGCGAGTGGAACCTGTCGTGGGAGCAGTGGCAGGCCAAGAGCGCCCAGGCCGGAGCCCCGCAGAGCGGCTGACGGAGCGTGCGGACCCCACGTGCTGACTATCGTTCAATCGTTACCGGCACGTAACTTACCCATGGGTTACTTCCGGTAAGCCCCTCCCGTTACCGTCGGGTCACTTTGACACCCGGCGCACGCGAGGAGCGACCGATGGTCCGCACCGTCCGCACCACCAGCACCGCGGCTGCCATGGCAGCCGTACTGGCGGCAGCCGCCCTGGGCCTGGCCCCCCATCAGGCCCAGGCGGCCCCCGCCACCACGACCGCCGCCGCCACCGACGCCTCTTCGGAACTCCGGTTCCACGACATCCCCGGCTCCGGCGGCATCACCCTCAAGGGCAACGTCTTCACCCCGGCCGGCGCCCGGGCCGGCGCGAAGTACCCGCTGATCGTGCTGCCCACCAGCTGGGGCATGCCGCAGATCGAATACATCGCGCAGGCCAAGAAGCTCGCCGACTCCGGCTACGTGGTGGTCAGTTACACCTCCCGCGGCTTCTGGCTCTCGGGCGGCGAGATCGAGACCGCCGGCCCGGCGGACACCGCCGACGTCTCCGCCGTCATCGACTGGGCGCTCGCCCACACCCCCGCCGACGCGGAACACATCGGCCTGGGCGGTGTCTCGTACGGCGCGGGCATCAGCCTGCTCGCCTCCGCGCGCGACCCGCGCATCAAGGCCGTGGTCGCGCTCAGCGGCTGGGCCGACCTCATCGAGTCCATCTACTCCGGCCGCACCCAGCACCTGCAGGCCGCCGCCCTGCTCGGCGGCGCGGGCTACCTCACCGGCCGCCCCGGCCCCGAACTCCGGCAGATCCTCGGCGACTTCCTCGGCTCCAAGCTGGACCGGGAACCGCAGATGATCGAGTGGGGCAAGAAGCGCTCCGCCTCCGAGAAGGTCGACCAGATCAACGCCAACGGCGCCGCGATCATGCTCGGCAACGCCTGGGGCGACACCATCTTCCCGCCCAACCAGTACGCGGAGTTCTTCGAGAAGCTGACCGGCCCCAAGCGGCTGGAGTTCCGGCCCGGCGACCACGCCACCGCCGAGGGCACCGGCCTGCTGGGCCTGCCCAACGACACCTGGACCAACGCCCACCGCTGGTTCGACCGCTACCTCAAGGGCGAGCGCAACGGCGTCGACTCCGAGGCCCCGGTGCAGATCAAGTCCCGCAGCGAGAGCGGGTACGAGGGCTACGCCGACTGGAAGTCGGTCGGCTCCGGCGGCACCGAGAAGCTGATGCTCTCCGACAGCGAGCACGTCTTCGCGGGCGTCGACTCCGGCGCCAACGGCGGGATCGTCCTCCTGTCCAGCGTCCTGGACCAGTTCTTCCAGGCGCCCCCGACCGCCTCGATCCCGCTGCTCCCCCGCGCCTTCGCCGCCGTCTGGCAGTCCCCGCGTTACGACGAGGCCCGGCGGGTGCGCGGCACGGTGAAGCTGCACACCACCGTCACGCCCACGAAGTCCGACGGCACCTTCGTCGCGTACCTCTACGACGTGGGCCCGCTCGGCATCGGCAAGCTGGTCAGCAACGCCCCGTACACCTTCCACGACCGGCCGGCCGGCCAGGCCTTCGGCGTGGACCTGGAGCTCTTCTCCACCGCCTACGACGTCCCGGCCGGGCACCGCCTCGCCGTCGTCGTGGACACCGTCGACCCGCTGTACATCGAGCACAACCCGACCGGCGCGCAGCTGACCTTCTCCTCGCCGCGCACCGATCCCTCGTACGTCTCGGTACCGCTGCGCGAGCAGTGATCCACGGCTGCCGCCGGGCCGGGTGTGGCTCTCGGGGCCCAGGCCCTGCGGGTCAGATCTGGCCCGGCAGCGCCGCTCCCGGCTCGGCCGGGTCGATGGCGACCGCCTTCGTCTTGGGGCTGCGCCGCTCCCGTCTGGCCACCCAGGTGGCGAACCAGGACAGCAGCATGCACATTCCGATGTAGATCGGCGAGATGATCATCACGACCGGGATGAAGGGCAGGTCGTAGTCGAGGTTGGAGGCGATCAGCTTGCCCGCGTGCAGGAACTCCTCGTAGGTGATCAGGTAGCCGAGCGAGGTGTCCTTCAGGGCGACCACCAGCTGGCTGATGATCGTGGGCAGCATGGCCCGTACCGCCTGCGGGGCCAGTACGTGGGTCATCACCTGGGTCTTGCGCATGCCCAGTGCGTACGCGGCCTCGCGCTGGCCCCGCTCCACCGAGTTGATGCCCGTCCGGAAGACCTCGGCCAGCACCGAGCCGTTGTAGAGGGTCAGCCCGGCGACCAGCGCGGGCAGCGGCTGGACCTTCAGCGCGACGAAGATGAAGAAGATCATCACCAGTACCGGCATGGCCCGGAAGAACTCCACGCACAGGGTGGACAGCCAGCGCACCGGCCGGTGGACGGAGAGCCTGCCGGTGGCGAGGACCGCGCCGAGCGCGAGCGAGAGCACCGAGGCGTAGGCGAAGGCCTTCAGCGTGTTCCAGAGTCCCTTGAGCAGCAGCTCCTGGATGCCCTTGTACGCGAAGGGGGTCCACTTGGCGGCGGTGAACTGGTTCGTGGAGAACAGCAGGTAGAGCAGCCAGCCGAGGAGTCCGAGGATGACGGCCGTCGAGAGGATCCCGTAGAGGAAGTGGCGGCGGCGGGCCTGGGGGCCCGGGATGTCGTAGAGGGCGGTGGACTGCGTGTCCCCGTGGAGCGCGTGCGCTGTCATCGGGCGACTCCGTAGCGCTTCTCGAGCACGTTGAACAGCGCGCTGATGGACAGGGTGATGATCAGGTAGCCCACCGCGATCCAGACGAAGGTCCAGATGATGCTGTAGCCCAGCTCGTTGAGGGTCTTGTACGTGCCCAGCAGCTCGGTGACGCTGAAGGCCCCCGCGATCGCGGAGTTCTTGGCGAGGGCGATCAGCGTGGAGCCGATGGGCGGGATGACGGAGCGGAAGGCCTGCGGGAGCACGACGGTGCCCAGGGTCTGGCCGAAGGACATGCCGAGGCTGCGGGCCGCTTCGCCCTGCCCCTTGGGCACGGTGTTGATGCCGGAGCGCAGCACCTCGCAGATGAAGGCGGAGGTGTAGCAGCCCAGCGCGAGGACGGCGAAGAGCTGGAAGGGCAGCACCAGGCCGAAGCGCGGCAGGCCGAGCAGGACGGCGAAGAAGAGCAGGGTGAGCGGGGTGTTGCGCAGGATGGCCACCCAGACGGCGCCGAAGACCCGGAAGGAGCCGATGGGGGCGACGCGGAAGGAGGCCATCAGGAAGCCGAGGACCAGGGCGAGGAGCGAGGCGTAGACCGTGAGCTCGACGGTCCCGAGGAAGCCCTTGCCGTAGAGCGAGAAGTTGTCCGTGAGTACGTTCATGGCGGTGCGCTCTCCCCTCAGCTCGCCGGGTAGCGGTCGATGGCGGGCGGCTTCGGCGCCGGCTCGCCGGACAGGCCGAGCGTGGCCTCGTAGGCCTTCTTCCAGTTGCCGTTCTTCTCGTTCTCCTCGAGGGCGTCGTCGAGGGCGAAGCGCAGCGCGTTGTCGGAGCGCGGGACGCCGATGCCGTAGGGCTCCTCGGAGAAGGGCTCGCCGACCACCTTGAGCTCCTCGGGGACCTTGGCCGCGTAGCCGAGGAGGATCGAGTCGTCGGTGGAGACGGCGTCGACCTGGTAGGTCAGCAGGTTGTCAACGCAGACCGAGTAGGTGTCGTAGGCGACGAGGACGGCGCGGGGGAACTCCTTCTGGAGCCGCTGGTAGGGGGTGGAGCCGGCGGCCGAGCAGACCTTCTTGCCGGCGAGGTCTTCGGGGCCCTTGATGTCCGTCTCCCCCTTGCGCACCAGCAGGGACTGGCCGGCGAGGTAGTAGGGGCCCGCGAAGCCGACCTGCTTCTTGCGGTTGTCGTTGATCGTGTACGTGCCGACGTAGTAGTCGATCTGGCCGTTCTGCAGGGCGGTCTCGCGGTTGGCGGAGGCGATCGTCTTGAACTCGATGGTCTTGGGGTCGAAGCCGAGCGAGGCCGACATCATCTTGGCGATCTCGATGTCGAAGCCGGAGTAGCGGCCGCTCGCGGGGTCCTTCTCCCCCATGTACGGCTGGTCCTCCTTGGCTCCGACGACGAGGTGGCCGCGCTTCTTGGCCTTCTCCCAGGTGCGCGATTCGGGCAGCTGGAAGCCCGTCGCCACCTGGTAGACGGGCAGGTCCTCGGGCTGGGGCCCCTTGACCGGGGGGCTGCCGGACCTGCCGCAGCCGGTGACGGCTCCCAGCAGCAGGAGGACGAGGGCGCAGGCGGGCAGGAGCGGGGTGCGCGGGATCGCCGCAGGCAGGTGTCTCATCGGGCCGGCCCTCAGTGCTTGAGGATCTTGGAGAGGAAGTCCTTGGCCCGGTCGCTCTCGGGGGCCGTGAAGAAGGCCTCCGGGGTCCGGTCCTCGACGATCTTCCCGTCGGCCATGAACACGACGCGGTTGGCCGCGGAGCGGGCGAAGCCCATCTCGTGGGTGACCACGACCATCGTCATGCCCTCGGAGGCGAGCTGCTGCATGACCTCCAGCACTTCGTTGATCATCTCCGGGTCGAGCGCGGAGGTGGGCTCGTCGAAGAGCAGGGCCTTGGGGTTCATGGCGAGCGCGCGGGCGATGGCCACGCGCTGCTGCTGGCCGCCGGAGAGCTGGGCGGGGAACTTCTCGGCCTGGTCGGCGAGCCCGACCCGCTCCAGCAGTTCCCGGGAGCGCTTGTCGGCCTCGTCCTTCTTGCGCTTCCTGACCTTGACCTGGGCGAGGGAGACGTTGGCCAGGACGGTCTTGTGCGCGAAGAGGTTGAAGGACTGGAAGACCATCCCCACGTCCGCGCGGAGCGCGGCGAGCTCCTTGCCCTCGGCCGGCAGCGGTTTGCCGTCGAGCGTGATCGTGCCCGATTCGACGGTCTCCAGCCGGTTGATCGCACGGCACAGGGTGGATTTCCCGGAGCCGGAGGGGCCGATGACCACCACCACCTCCCCGCGGCCGACGGTGAGGTTGATGTCCTGGAGGACGTGCAGTTGTCCGAAGTGCTTGTTGACGTCCCGCAGCTCGATCAACGGATCGACGGCCATACGCTGCCCTGCCCACTTGTCGGTGTGTCGAGGTCAGCGCAAACTATCCAGCCGTGGAAGGGCACTTCACCGCGACACGCCTAAAAGCCGCATAAAGCCCGGCGAGGTCAGCCTTCCGAGGCTTCGGCGTACGCCTGGCTGAGTTCGGGGGACCCGGTCATCGCCCAGGACACGCCCGACTCGACCACGTTCAGCTCACGGCCCGAGGCCAGCCGGATCATCGGCTGCCCGTTCGGCCACACCTGCCAGCCGGCGCCCTGGACGGACCGGATGATCACGGTCCCGAGGTAGAAGCCCGCGTCGTTGCCGAGCCACGGGGTGATCTCCGGATCCCGGCGCCAGCGCGGCATCAGCTGGTCCAGCTCCTCCAACGAGCGCGGGGTCTCGTCGAGTTCGAGCCCCGCCGACCGGGCGTGGGCGCGCAGCATCTCGCATTCCGCGAACAACTCGTTGATGCCCTCGGGGTCATCCGCGAGGGCGGCGGCGAGCCCGCTCGCGCCCCGGTCCGTTTCATTCCGATTGAGCCAGTTGGCCAGGAAAGGGATGTTCATAAGCCCAGACTGACACCCGGATCGCCGGTGGGCGACAGGGCGCGCCTGGACCGTGACAGATCGAGATCCGCCTAAAGATCAAGGTCCACGACGACGGGCGCGTGGTCGGAGGCACCCTTGCCCTTGCGCTCCTCGCGGTCGACGTAGGAGTCGGTGACGGCCTTGGCGAAGGCCGGGTTCCCGTAGACCAGGTCGATGCGCATGCCCCTGTTCTTCGGGAAGGCGAGCATCCGGTAGTCCCAGAAGGTGTACGGCCGGTCGTACTTGAGCGCGCGCGGGAAGACGTCGGAGAGCCCGGCGGCGCGCAGCTGCTCCAGGGCGGCCCGCTCGGCCGGGGTGACGTGGGTGAGGCCCTCGAAGACCGTCGGGTCGTAGACGTCCTCGTCGGTCGGGGCCACGTTGAAGTCGCCGAGCACGGCGAACGGGCGCTCCCCCGCCGCGTCTTCGGCGATGGCGGTGGTCAGGGACCGGAACCAGTCCAGCTTGTAGCCGTAGTGGTCGTGCTCGACCTCGCGCCCGTTGGGCACGTACACCGACCACAGGCGCACCCCGCCGCAGGTCGCGGAGACGGCGCGGGGCTCCTGGACGCCCTCGTAGTCCGGTCCGCCGGGCAGGCCCACGACCACGTCCTCCAGGCCCACCTTGGAGAGCAGGGCCACGCCGTTCCACCGGCCGGTGGCGTTGACGGCCGACTCGTACCCCAGTGCCCGGAGCTCCTCGTAGGGGAACTGCTCCGCGGAGCACTTGGTCTCCTGGAGGCACAGGACATCGGTGCCGGAGCTCTCCAGCCAGGCCAGCAGGCGCGGCAGCCGGGCGGTGATCGAGTTGACGTTGAACGTGGCGATACGCATGCCGTCCAACCTACCGCCCGGCACCGACAGTCACAGTTCGGCGCTGTCCCCGGCGGTGAGTCGGCCGTATCCGGCGCCGCCGAGCTTCCCGATCTGGGTGGCGTAGATCGGGAGCACCACCTCGGTCAGGCCCGCGTCGTGGATGGCGACGACCTGGCGCGGCTTGACCTCGCGGACGTAGTCGATCACTTCGGCGATCTTGTTCCAGGGCGCGTGGACCGGGAGCATGAGCGTCTCGACGGGGGCCTCGGGCACGGTCAGCGCGTCCCCCGGGTGGAAGAGGGAGGCGTCCACCAGGTAGCCGACATTGGTGATCCGCGGGATGTCCGGGTGGATCACGGCGTGCAGTTCGCCGTGCACCTGGACCTCGAACCCCGCGGCGGTGAAGGTGTCCCCGTGGCCCACGGTGTGGACCCGGCCCGGATAGGCGGGGGCGAGCTTCTCCGCGACGCTGCGCAGGGTCCACAGCCCCGCCGCCGGATTCGCGTCGAGGGCGGCCCGCAGCCGGCCCTCCTCGAAGTGGTCGGCGTGCTCGTGCGTGACCAGCAGGGCGTCCGCCCCGAGGCCGGCGTCCGGTTCGCTGAAGGCGCCCGGGTCGATGACGAGCACGCGCCCGTCCTTCTCCAGTTGGACGCAGGAGTGCAGCCGCTTGGTGAGCTTCATGATCCAAGGCTAGCGCCGCCGCGTCGGCGGAGTCGGCACAGTCGACGGGAAGGCGGAGCCGACCGGATTCGAACCGGCGTCCTCGCGGTTTTGGAGACCGCGCGCGACAACCTCTGCGCTACGACCCCGCCCCCGACGGGCACTGTACCCGCGCGGGGCCCCGGAACGCCCGGCGGTTTACGGGACCGCCGTGGAGACCACGTAGACCTTGAAGACCTTGGGGTCCGTGAGGTCGACGGTGATGTCACGGGTGGGCCGCGCGGCGTCCTCGTCGACGGTGGTCCCGAGCCACTCGGTCGTGGGCTTCCAGTTCCATCCCGCGACCGTGGTGTCGTGCTCGGAGATCGACACCCCGGGGGTCAGCGCCTCCCGGCTGGTGCCGACCGAGGCCAGGAACGCGTCCAGCTCCGGCGGGGTGACCGCGAACTGGGTGTAGAGCCGGCTGGTGCGCCAGTTGTTGGTCTCCAGGAAGCCGACCCGCCAGGCCTTCGGCGGGATCGGGACCTCGTAGATGCTGCGCTGCACCTTGGAGGGCCAGCCGGAGCGCACCTGGTGCGCGCCGACCTTGGCGGCCTTGTCCCGGCCGCTCTGGCGGCTCTGCTGCGCGGAAACGGCGAGGTAGCCGGCCGGGACCCCGACGAGCAGCAGGATGATGATCGCGGTGATCCAGCGGCGCCTGACCACGTGCTTGCGGTCCTCGGCGGGCGTCGGCGCGGGCGCCTCGTCGGGGGGCGGGGCCTGGTGGGTCCAGGGCCGGGGGTGGGACGCGAACCAGGGGCGTCGCACGGTGGCGGGCAGCGGGGTCCCCGGGCGGGTGCAGGCGTCGGCCAGGTACTCGGTCAGGGTGAGGTCGTGGGCCTCCCACCGTTCGGGGGCGCGGTGGTCGGACCGGTACGCGCGTCGGATGACGACCGTCCACCGGTCGGGGTCCGGGGAGACCGAGGTGTCCCAGAACAGGGTGTCGATGGACCGGACCGTGCCCCAGGCGAGCAGCCCGCCGGGGGCTGGGTGGACGGCCGGGCGCTGCGGCTCCGGCAGGGCCCGGGCGTCGATGCGGGCCTCGCGGTGGGTGTCGCGCAGCCAGTCTCCGTAGTCGAACCGGTCCTGGTCGTCCCCGTCCTCGGGTTGGGCGCAGGGAGTGGGGATCACGCAGTCCGCGCCGAACGCCACCGGCCCCCAGACGTCGGCCAGTCGCTTGTAGTCGGCGGGGAGCCGGAGCCCGAGCCACTCCTCGACCGCCGGCCAGTCGACGGGGACCGGCGCGGGCGGGTGCTCGGCGTCCGGCACGGCGAGATCGGCAAAGTCCATGCGTCAATCCTGGGTGAGTTCCACCAGCTTGGCGACCGTGTTCCAGTTTCGGGTGGTCACGTCGAGTCCCTTGACCACGGCCGGCTTGGCGAGGGCCTCTCCCAGTGCGGAGCGGCCCAGGCCGTTCGGGGCGTAGAGGTAGACGACGCGGTCGCCGACCCGGTACTCCTCCGGGAGGTACGCGGGTCCGTCGATGGACGCGAAGCGGGAACCGTCGGGCTGCTCGGAGCAGAAGGTGGCGTGGAGCTGCTTGCCCTCCAGGTCGGCGGCCGGGAACGGGCAGGCGTCGGCGACGGCGCGCAGGTACGCGCCGTCGACCACCAGGCAGGGGACGCGGAAGCCGAAGTGGGCTTCGATGGCCGCCTCCAGCTCGCGGGCGAGGGCCTCGGGGGTCGTCTTCTTCCCGCTGCTGAAGACGGCGTTGCCGCTCTGCAGGTAGGTCTGAGCGTCCTCGTGGCCCAGCTCGTGCAGGACCTGGCGCAGTTCGGCCATCGGGACCTTCTTGTTCCCGCCGACGTTGATGCCCCGGAGCAGCGCCGCGTACTTCGTCTTGGTCATGCCTGCACGATAGGCCGGTCCGCTGACAGCGCGGCCGGTCCGGGCCGCCCGGCCGTTTCCGCCGCTCCGGCCAGCTCCGCCTCGATCAGGTCCGCCGCCTGGCGCGTGCCTCCCTCGGTGGCCATCCGGGCGCGGATCGCCTCCGCCCGGGCTGCCACCTCCGGGTCGGCGACCAGGGCGAGGACGGCCTCGCGCAGGGTGGCGGCGTCGGCCTCGTCCATCGGGACGTGCCGGGCGACGCCGAGGCCCGCCAGCATGTCGGCGTTGCCGAACTGGTCGACGGCCTGCGGGACGGCGACCATCGGGGTGCCGGTGGCCAGGCCCTCCTGGCTGCCGCCCGCGCCCGCGTGGGTGATGAAGGCGTCGGCCCGGCGCAGGATGTCCAGTTGGGGAACCCAGCGGTGGACTTCGACGTTGGCGGGGATCGCGCCGATCTCGGCCTCGTCGGTGAACTTGCCGATCTGGAGCACCACGTGCCAGTCGGGCAGGTCCCCGAAGGCCTCGACGCAGGCCCGGTAGAAGGCCGGCTGCTTGGTGAAGGTGGAGCCGAGGGAGACCAGGAGGAGCTTCTTCCCCTCGGCGCCCGCGGGGCGCGTCCAGGTGCCCTGGGTGGCGCTGCGGTCGCCCTGGCAGGCGCCGACGAAGGTGTACACGGCCTCGTCGACCCGGTCGGCGTGCGGCTGGAGGGCGCGCGGGATGAGCACGATGCTGCGGCGGGGGCGGCCGACGAAGCGGTCGCTGTCCTCGTCGATGCCGTTCTCGTCGAGCCAGGCCCGGAAGCGGGCGTAGTACGCCTGCCCGCGCTCGGAGGCGCGCAGTGCGGCGAACATCGGCTCGGCCACCTCCTCCTCGTAGCCGGTCCACGCGACCAGGTTCGGGGAGAGGGAGACGGCGGGGACGCCCCAGCGGTGGGCGAGGACCATGGCCTGATAAGCGGTGATGTCGTGGAGGACGAGGTCCGGCTCGTCGCCCTCGAAGGCGGCCGCGAGCTGCGGGACGGCTTGGACGGCGTCGGTGAGGAAGGGCTCGATGTTGTCGATGAGCTCGGTGCCCCACGCGTCGGGGTCGTCCTCGGTGGGCAGGGTGGAGTTCCAGATCACCGGGGTGGCGCCGGTCTCGGCGACCTTGCCGGCGTAGGCGGCGGGAACGGCGTAGCTGACGCGGTGGCCGCGGGCGACGAGCTCGCGGATCACTTCGATGCTCGGGTTCACGTGGCCGGCGGCGGCGATCGAGAACATGGCGATGTGGGCGGGCTTCGCGGCTGAGGTCATGCGATGACCATAACGAGACGAGACGTCTCGTGCAACCTAAAAGGCGAAGAGATCGCCGACCCGGTGCGAAACTTGGCGCATCACGATCACCCCGGCACCCACCGGGACGGACGGACTGCGGAGCACGGCATGGACGAGGCACAGGCCAGGGACGCACTGACGGCGGCGGGCCTCACCTCGGCGCGGGCCGGGGCGCCCGAGCTGCTGGCCCTCGGCGAGAACGCCGTCTTCGCGCTCGGCGGAGGCTTGGTCGCCAAGGTCGGCCGGGAAGCGGCGCTGCTGCCGCGGGCCGAGCTGGAGCTCGCGGTGGCGGGCTGGCTCGCGGAGTCCGGGGTCCCGGCGGTCCGCGCGGCCGAGCCGGCGCCCCGTCTGGTGGACGGCCACCCGGTGACGCTGTGGCACCGGCTCCCGGACGCGGTCCGCCCGGCCGGCCCCGAGGACCTCGCGGCGCTGCTGCGGCAGATCCACGCCCTGCCCGCGCCGCCCTTCGCACTGCCGCCGCGCGACCTGCTGGGCGGGGTCGAACGCTGGCTCCGGCTGGCGGGCGAGGCGATCGACCCGGCGGACGCGGCGTACCTGCGGGCCCGCCGCGACGGGTACGCCGACCAGGTCGCCGCCCTCACCCCGCACCTGGCGCCGGGCCCGATCCACGGCGACGCGCTGCCCCGCAACGTCCACGTGGGTCCGGACGGGCCGGTCCTGGTCGACCTGGAGACGGTCTCCGCCGACCTGCGCGAGCACGACCTGGTGGTGATGGCGCTCTCCCGCGACCGGTACGGGCTGCCCGCCGAGTCCTACGGGGCCTTCTCGGCGGCGTACGGCTGGGACGTGCGCGAGTGGGAGGGCTGCGCGCTCCTGCGCGGCGCCCGCGAAACGGCCAGCTGCGCCTGGGTCTCCCAGCACGCCCCGACCAACCCCGGGGCCCTGGCCGAATTCCGCCGCCGGGTGGCCTCCCTGCGCGAGGGCGACCCGGAAATCCGCTGGCACGCGTTCTAGCACTGCCGTACAAATCTCCGCATATGAAACTTCCCCTCACCATCCACCAGGCCCGGCTCGGTGCCGCGGAGTTCAAGGTGATCCGCCCGGCCCGGCCGCCGGAGCGCGCGGTGCTGTCGGAGGGCCGCTGGTACCTGGACGCCGAGGTCGACCAGGGCGCCGCCCAGCTGATCGCCGGGCTGTGGGCGCTCGCCGCCACCTCGCCGCGCTCGCTGGTCCACGTCCCGCTGCGGCGCGACGACCCCGCCACGGGGCGGCCCGGACTCGACCTCGTCCTGCTGCACCACTCGCTCCAGTTCGCACCCTCGCGCTGGAAGGAGCTGCGGGCCAAGCTCGGCGCCGGCCGGGCACGGACGGCGGACCTACCGGGGCCGACCGCCTTCGACCCCGCGGTCGACCACTACCCGCAGGAGCGGCACCACAAGGAGAACCGGGACCGGTTCCACACCCGCGTCCACACCGAAACGCTGTTCCTGACGGGGAGCGCCACGCTGTTCGCCGACACCGCGTGGGTCTTCGCCGACGTCGCCCACAACGGCTCCGGCCACGTCTACGCCCACCCCGCCCGGCGGCACTACTGCGTCGAGCTGGACCAGGGGAACGGCTACTTCGGGAGCGGCTCGGGGCTCCACGTCGTCTACCGCGACGAGTGGCCCGACTACTGACCGGCCTGCTGACCGGCCCGCCATGCGCGGCCGATGCCGCGGATCATCGCCGGGTACACCCCGAGGTACCGGAAGGGCTTGATGCCGGCCATGTAGAGCCCGCCGAGCAGGCCGTTGGGTTTGACCAGGACGGCCATCTGCCCGTGGTGGCCGCCGGCGCCGTCCTCGACCCAGCCGATGTGCAGCACGCCGTGCACGGTCCGGTTGGCCGTCTCCGCCGCCCACTCGTCGTGCGTCTGGTAGACGGAGGTGAACGGGAACGCGCCGAACTCCGGTCCCCGGGGGCCCTCCCGGAGGTCTTCCGGCAGCCGGTCCCGCAGCGAGGCCACCCGGCCGCCGACCCCGTCGGCCGGCCGGTCCCAGCCGAGCAGCGCCCCGAGCCGCCGGCGGATCGCGAAGAGCGCGCGCCCGACCGGCGAGGAGACCTCGCCCGTGCCGTTCGCGAACTGCTCCACGAGCCGGGCGAGGTCGTCGGGGCCGCCCGGCGTGGGCAGCTCCCACACGTCCTCGACCTGGAAGTCGGGGGCGATCTCGTGGATCCGCCAGGGACGGTCGGTGTGGGCGCTTCGGGGAAGTCTCATGAGCCGGATCCTGCCGCGTCCGCCCTCAGACCCGGTAGGGCACGACGGGCCAGGCCCGCTCGACTATCGCCTCGGGGTCCGAGGTCCGGCGCAGGTAGCTCTGCAGCGACACCGCCTGCTCGGCCGCCGCGCGGATCTGCAGGTCGTGGAGCTCGGCCAGCGCGACCGTCCCTATCGCCGCGTGCCTCGCCCCCATCCGCCGCGCCGTCCGGGCCGCCGCCAGCGCGTCCGCGCCCGCGTTGTGCGCCTCGTCGAGGGTCACGCCGTAGTGCTCGCAGAGGGCCTGGAGGGTCCGCCTGCCCTTGCGGTACCGGTCCGCGTGCTTGTCCAGGACCAGGGGGTCTATGACGGGCGCGGGCCTGCCCGGCCACCGCTCGCCCAGCGGCCGGATCCCGTGCCGCCGGCACTCGCGGTCCAGCAGGGTCAGGTCGTACCGCGCGTTCATCACCACGAGCGGGGTCCCCGAGCCCAGCTCCTCGAAGAGCGTCTGCGTGATCTCCTCTATCGCCGGAGCCGCCGCCATCCCCTCCGCGCGGGCGCGGTCCGTGGAGATGCCGTGGATGGCGGAGGCCTCCTCGGGGATGGGCACCCCCGGGTCCACCAGCCACGTCCGCTCGCGTGCCACCTGCCCGTCCGGCCCGAGCGCCACGACCGCCGCCGTCACGATGCGGTCGCACTCGATGTCGGTCCCCGTGGTCTCCAGGTCGAAGGCCACCATCGGTCCGCCGTGCCAGTCCCCCATGCCGTGCCAGTCCTCCACCCCGCACCCCTCCCCCGTCCGTGCCCCGTACCTTCGGTCAACAGGTTTCAGCCTGTCACGCGGCACTGACAGTCACGACACCGGCCGGGAGTCCTGCCAGATCGACTCGAATTCCTCGCGGTACGTGGGGAACAGCCCGTGCTCCGCGTCGCGCTCGCGCGCGGGCCCCCGCCCGCCGCCCCGCAGGACCAGGACCGGCGCCTCCATGCCCCGCGCCCGGCGCAGGTACGACTGGACCACCGCGATCCCCGAGGACTCGCCCTCCACCAGGTACGCCGTGAAGCGCGGGGTCTCGTCGAAGACGTGGATCTCGAAGCCCGACGGGTCGCGCAGCCCCGCCCGCACCCGTCGCACGTGCAGGATGTTCATCTCCACCGAGCGGCTCAGCTCGCCCTTGCGCAGCCCCAGTTCCCGCTCGCGCCGCTTGACGGCGCTGCTCGCCGGGTTCAGGAACAGCAGCCGCACCCGGCAGCCGGCCTCCGCGAGGCGTACCAGTCTTCGGCCCGAGAAGTTCTGGACCAGCAGGTTGAGCCCTATGCCGATGGCGTCGAGCCGCCGCGCGCCGCCGAAGAGATCCTCCGCCGGCAGCTGGCGCTGCAACCGCACCCGGTCCGGGTGGACGGAGATGACGTCCGCGTACCGGTCGCCGACCAGGTCCTCGACCGCGTCGATGGGCAGCCGGTCCGCCGACGGCGAGCCGGCTCCGCCGCCCAGCACCTCCAGCAGCCGCGCCGACGCCCGCTCGGCCTGCTCCAGGACCGCCCGGGACAGGGCACGGTTGCGCGAGACGACGTTGCGCGTGACCTCCAGCTCGTCCAGCGCCTGCTCGATCTCGCGCCGGTCGTCGAAGTACGGCTCGAAGCAGGGCCAGTGCTGGACCATGAGCTCGCGCAGCTGCGGCAGGGTCAGGAAGCTGAGCACGTTGTCGTCGGCGGAGTCCAGCAGGTAGCCCTTGCGCCGGCTGACCTCCCGCACCGCGACCGCGCGCTGCACCCACTCCTGCCCGGCGGGCCCGGCGGCCGCGACCACCCAGTCGTCCCCGCCCCCGCCGTGCACGGGCTCGTAGACCGGCCGGAGCACCGCCCCGACCACGGACCGCAGCCGCTGCTCGATCAGATTCAGCCAGATGTACGCACGGCCCGCGCGCTGGGCCCGCGTACGGACCTCGCTCCAGGCGTCCGCGCCCCAGTCCAGCTCGGCGCCCGCCCCGGCCGCCGGCGCCCTCCCGGCCTCCGGCGGGGCCAGCGACACCGCTCCGGCGGGAATCCCGCCGGGCGCCCCGCCTGCGGCGTCCGCCGGGCCGCCCTCGTGACCGCTGTCACCAGGGGGCAGCTCCAGACCTCCCGAGCTCACCCGTGCACCGCCTCCTGCGTCTGGACGCCCGTCTCCAGTGATCACGGAAGGGTACTCCGCGCGCACGGCCCCCTGCAGCCCGATGCGGCCCCAGGTGACCCGACGAACCGTACGCCGGAAGGCTGTTGACCCATTATCCGATGCGCCCATCATCGGATTCGTCAGATGTACCCGTGGTCCGCCAAACCTCCTATCAGCTTTCCGGGTCACCCGGTAGGACCCTCCCAAGTCCCCGCGTGAGAGCCCTCTTTCGGGGAAGATCTGCACATGAGGTCCACGCCGGATCAGCCCGAACATCAGCCCAACACCCACGGGAAGAGTCGTCTTCTATGCAGGTCTGGCCGGGACAGGCGTATCCGCTCGGTGCCACGTACGACGGCGCCGGCACCAATTTCGCGGTCTATTCGGAAGCCGCCCGACGCATCGAGCTGTGTCTGCTGCACGACGACGGCTCGGAGACCGCGGTCGAACTGCGCGAGACCGACGCGTTCGTCCGGCACGCCTACCTGCCGGGCGTGATGCCCGGGCAGCGCTACGGATTCCGCGTGCACGGCCCCTACGAGCCCGAGCGCGGCCGGCGCTGCAACGCGGCGAAGCTGCTCCTGGACCCGTACGCGCGCGCCGTCGCCGGCAGCGTCGACTGGGGCGAGGAGGTGTACGGCTACCACTTCGGGCGGCCCGACTCCCGCAACGACCTGGACTCGGCTCCCAAGAGCATGAGCTCGGTCGTGGTCAACCCGTACTTCGACTGGGCCAACGACCGGCCGCCGCGCCACGAGTACCACCGGACCGTGCTCTACGAGGCCCACGTCAAGGGCCTGACCATGCGCCATCCCGACCTCCCCGAGGAGCTGCGCGGCACCTACGGGGCGCTCGCGCACCCGGCGGTCATCGGGCACTTGACCAAGCTCGGCGTGACGGCGCTGGAGCTGATGCCGGTCCATCAGTTCGTCAACGACCACCGCCTGGTGGACGACGGTCTCAGCAACTACTGGGGCTACAACACCATCGGCTTCTTCGCCCCGCACAACGGCTACGCCTCGGGCGACCGCGGGCAGCAGGTGCTGGAGTTCAAGTCGGCCGTCCGGGCGCTGCACGAGGCGGGGATCGAGGTGATCCTCGACGTGGTCTACAACCACACCGCCGAGGGCAACCACCTGGGCCCGACGCTGTCCTTCCGCGGGCTGGACAACGCCTCGTACTACCGGCTCGCGGACGACCCCCGGCACTACATGGACACCACCGGCACCGGGAACTCGCTGCTGATGCGCTCCCCGCACGTGCTCCAGCTGATCATGGACTCGCTGCGGTACTGGGTCACCGAGATGCACGTGGACGGCTTCCGCTTCGACCTGGCGGCCACCTTGGCCCGCCAGTTCCACGAGGTGGACCGGCTGTCCTCGTTCTTCGACCTGGTCCAGCAGGATCCGGTGGTCAGCCAGGTCAAGCTGATCGCGGAGCCGTGGGACCTGGGCGAGGGCGGCTACCAGGTGGGCAACTTCCCGCCGCTGTGGACCGAGTGGAACGGCAAGTACCGCGACACCGTGCGGGACCTGTGGCGCGGGCAGCCGCGCACGCTCGCGGAGTTCGCGGGACGGCTGACCGGCTCCTCCGACCTCTACCAGGACGACGGCCGCCGTCCCCTGGCCTCCATCAACTTCACCACCTGCCACGACGGGTTCACCCTCAACGACCTGGTCTCCTACGACGAGAAGCACAACGAGGCCAACCGCGAGGGCAACCGGGACGGCGAGACCCACAACCGGTCCTGGAACTGCGGGGTGGAGGGGCCGACCGAGGATCCGGCGGTCGTCGAGCTGCGCGAGCGCCAGATGCGCAACTTCACGGCCACGCTGATGCTTTCGCAGGGCGTGCCGATGATCAGCCACGGCGACGAGTTCGCCCGCACCCAGGCCGGCAACAACAACGCCTACTGCCAGGACAACGCGCTGTCGTGGGTCTCCTGGCCGGAGCCCGGCAAACCGGCGCCCGCCCAGCTGGAGTTCACCCGGATGATGGTGCGGCTGCGGCGCGAGCACCCGGTGTTCCGGCGGCGCCGGTTCTTCCACGGCCGGCCGGTGGAGGGGACGCACGACGAGCTCTCCGACATCGCCTGGTTCACCCCGCACGGGGAGGAGATGCGGGCCCGCGACTGGCAGGCGCAGCACGCGCGGGCGCTGGCGGTGTTCCTGAACGGGGAGGCCATCTCGGAGCCCGGCACCCGCGGGGAGCGGATCACCGACGACTCGTTCCTGCTGATGTTCAACGCGGGGGCGGAGTCGCAGGACTTCACCGTCCCGGCCGGGCACGGCGCGCAGTGGCGGCTGGTCGTGGACACGGCGCGGGCGGACGTACTGCCACCCGGCACCGGGCCGCAGTTCGCGGCCGGCGACCGGGTGGCGCTGACGGGACGGTCGCTGGTGGTGCTTCAGCGCCCGGCGTAGACGGCGCCCTCCAGGGCGGCACCCTGACCGGCTTCCCGGCCGGCTCCGCCGGCGTCCTGCGCCGGGACCCGGTCCCGGGCGGGCACCACTAGGGCGTGCGTACGGGCGGCCGGCACCCGGGTGACGAGGGCCAGGGTCAGGCACAGGGCGGCCGCCCCGACGGCCACCGCGAAGGCCGCGGCAGGCCCGTACCACTCGGCGAGCCGCCCGGAGACGGCGAGGGAGGCGGCCTGTCCGGCGACGAGCGAGCTGGCGGCGATGGCCATGGACTCGGCGAGCCGGCACGGCTCCACCGCCCGCTCGGTGAGCGCGAAGGCGGTGATCAGGTGCGGGGCGTAGGCGGCCCCGAGCACGGTGACGACCACGTACAGCGGCCACAGGGTGTCGGTGAAGAGCAGCGGTACGGAGAACACGAGCGCGGCGGCCGTGGCCACCCGCCAGCGCAGCCGCAGCCCGAAACGGGCGGGCAGCGCGCCGAGCGAGAGCCCGACGACGGCGCTGACGACTCCCATGGCGGCGTACACGATGCCCGCCTGGCCGGGAACGCCCAACTGTGCGGTCAGGGCGGCGATTCCGGCCTGGCAGGCGCCGAACATGGCGCCCTGCAGGGCGAGCGAGCCGCGTACGGCGTAGACCACGCCGGGCGGGCGGACCTGGGCGCGGTCCTTCTCCTTGCGCAGCCGCGCGGAGGCCCCGGCCGTGACGGCGGCGGTCGGGTGCAGCGCGTAGAGGGTGCCGAAGACGGCGACGAGGGCGGCCGCGCCGCCGAGGGCGACGGCGGGGTGCAGGACGAGCGTGGCGAGGCCGACGAGGGCCGGTCCGAAGACGAAGGAGACCTCGTCCAGGGTGCCTTCGAGCGAGTGGATGGCGCTGACGACGGACTCGTCGGCCTTGGCGCGGTGGGCCAGGGCCACGGAGCGGGTACGGGCGAGCGGTCCGATCAGCGGGACGGAGGCGCCGGTGAGGGCTCCGATCGCGGCGAGCGGGGCGGTGGCGAGCCCTTGGAGCGCCCCGGCCACCAGAGCGGCGGTCGCGACGGCGTTGACCGCGGCGGCGCCCAGGACGACGGGGCGCTGCCCGTGGCGGTCGGCGAGCCGGCCCAGGAGGGGTCCGAAGACCACCTGTCCGGCGGAGAGGGTGCCGCCGACTATGCCGGCGGTGGCGAGGGAGCCGCTGGTCTCGGCGACCAGCAGGACGCTTCCGAACTGCGACATCGCGACGGGCAGTCGGGCGAGGAAGGAGACGAGCGGGAGTAGGGGCCCGGTCAGGGCGATGACCTTGCGATAGGTGTTGACGATTCCGAACACTTGAGCAACGTTAACCCGCCGCAGTCACCCGGATGCATTGGGTAATGGCACGGAATCCCGCATCCTGGGTACGTACGTTCTCATGAGCCAGCCGCCCGCACGCATGCATACGGAATCCGATGTTCCGCCGGCCGTCACCCCGGCGTCGACCTACCGCCTCCAGCTGAGCCCCGAGTTCACGTTCGCCGACGCACGGGAGTCCGTGCCGTACCTCGCCTCGCTCGGTGTGTCCCACCTCCACCTCTCCCCCGTCCTGGAGGCGGTGCCCGGCTCCGCACACGGGTACGACGTCACCGACCACTCCCGGGTCCGGGCCGAGCTCGGCGGGGAGGCGGGCCTGCGGGCCCTGGCCGCCACCGCCCGCGCGCACGGACTCGGCCTGGTGCTCGACATCGTGCCGAACCACATGGCCGTGCCCTCGCCGTTGCGGCTGAACCGGCAGCTGTGGGAGGTGCTGCGCGAGGGGCCCGGCTCCCCCTGCGCGCGCTGGTTCGACATCGACTGGGAGGCGGGCGGCGGACAGGTGCTGCTGCCGGTGCTCCCCGGGCCCGCCGGGCCCGCGGACTTCAAGGCCGACGGGGACGTACTGCGCCACGGGGACCTGGAGTTCCCGCTGCGGGCCGGCACCGCCGCACTGGAGCCTGCCGAACTGCTGGCCGCGCAGTTCTACCGCCCCGCCTGGTGGCGGGAGGCGCGCACCGCCCTCAACTACCGCCGCTTCTTCACCATTTCGGATCTCATCGGGGTCCGGGTGGAGGACCCGCAGGTGTTCGCGGCCACGCACGCGAAGATCCTGGAGCTGGTCCGGGACGGGGTCGTCGAGGGGCTGCGCATCGACCACGTGGACGGCCTCGCGGACCCCCGGGAGTACCTGGACCGGCTGCGGAGCGCGACCGGCCCCGGCTGCTGGATCGTCGTCGAGAAGATCCTCGCCCGCGGCGAACGCCTGCCCGCCGCCTGGCCGGTCGCCGGCACCACGGGCTACGACGCCCTGCGCCACGTGGACGGCCTGTTCGTCGATCCCGCGGGCGCGGAGGAACTGGCCCTGCGCTACCGGGAGTCCACCGGAGCCGCGGACTGGCCGGAGACCGCGGAGCGGTCCACGCGGGAAGTGCTGACCGGGGACCTGGCGGCGGAGCTGGCCGCGCTGGAGCGGCGCGCGGGCCCCGCCGCGGCCCGGGCGGTGCGCGAACTGCTCGTCGCCTACCCGGCGTACCGCCCCTACCCGGGCGCCGACGGGTTCACCGAGGTCACCGGAGTGAGCCCGGACGACATCGCCGCCGTCCGCGAACTCACCTGGCGGGACGGCGTCTTCGCTGCCCGCTTCGCGCAGACCTCGGCGGCCCTGCGCGCCAAGTCCCTGGAGGACCGGGCGTTCTACCGCTGGGCCCCGCTCCTGTCGGCCACGGAGGTGGGCGGCGATCCGGGCCGTCCGGCGGTCTCCCCCGGGGAGTTCCACGCGTACTGCGCGCGCCTGGAGCGCGACTGGCCCGCCTCCGGCACGGTCCTGTCCACGCACGACACCAAGCGCAGTGCGGACGTACGCGCCCGGATCGCGGTGCTGTCCCAGGCCCCCGAGCTGGCGCGGGAACCGCACGGGGCGCCGCCGGGGCCGGATCCGCAGCTGGCCTGGGTGGCGCGGCAGAGCGCCTTCGGCCTGGGCTCCGCGCCCGACCGCGAGGAGCGGCTGGCCGAGGCCCTGCTCAAGGCCGTCCGCGAGGCGGGCCTGCACACGAGCTGGACCGACCGGGACGAGCGGTACGAGGCGGACGTCGCGGGGTACGTGCCGGACCCGCGGGAGGACCCGCCCGAGATCGCGGCGGCGGCCCGGGACAACGTCCTGGCCATGACCGCGCTGCACCTGACGATGCCGGGGGTCCCGGAGCTCTACCAGGGCTCCGAGAGCGAGTACCGGGCCCTGGTCGACCCGGACAACCGCCGACCGGCCGAGCTGGACCCCCACCCGGAGCCGGGCACCCTCGCGGCGCGCAAGCTCGCCCTGACCGCGGCGCTGCTGCGGCTGCGCCGCTCCCGCCCGGAGCTCTTCACCGGCTACGCCCCGCTCCCGGCCCGGGGTCCGGCCGCGGAGCACTGCGTGGCGTACGCGCGCTCCGCGGACCTGGTGGTGGCGGTGACCCGGCTGTCCCTGCGCCTCGCGGCGGCGGGCGGCTGGCGCACCACGGCCCTGGAACTGCCCCCGGGCCGCTGGACCCCCCTCGACGCCCCGGGCCCGTCCTTCACCGGCGGGGTCCCGCTGGCCGCCCTCCTGGCGGAGTCACCGGTGGCGGTCCTGGTGCGCAGGGCTTAGCCCAGGGGGCGGTGCAGGGGTCGGTGCAGGGCTCGGCGCGGCGGCGGGCCCGGCCGGGCGCAGGGCTTCGGCCAGGGGATTGCGTCCGGCCGGCGGGCAAGTGCGGGGCGCGCGGAGCAGTAGGCGGGGTGCGCGGCGGGCATGGCACTCCTTGTGACACTCATCCGCGACATGTGCTACCCCACCCCCCGCGAACTCGCGCTGGCCGCCCGCGCGCTGGTGGACGAACACCCCGGCCCGGTGGGGCTCCGCCAGGCCGGCACCTCCCGGGCCGGGGAGCCGCTCTGGCTGCTCTCCGTGGGCGCGGGACACCCGCGCAACGTGCTCGTCGTCGCCGGGGCCCACGCCAACGAGCCCGTGGGCGGAGCCACCGCCCTCGCGCTCGCCCGGCGCCTGGTCCGCGGCCCCGTCGACGAGGCGGCCGGCGCCGACTGGCACTTCCTGCTCTGCGCCGACCCGGACGGCGCGGCCCTGCACCGCACGCCCCGCCCGTACTCCCTGCTCGACTACCACCGGAACTTCTTCCGGCCCCCGGGCCCCGAACAGCCCGAGTGGGCGCCGTCTTTACTGGCCCCCGACCGGCTGCCGCCCGAGACGCTGGCCCTGACCGCCCTCATCGACGAGCTGCGCCCCGCCCTCCAGGTGTCCCTCCACGGCACCGACCTCGGCGGCTCGTGGATCCAGCTGACCCGTGACATACCCGGCCTCGCCGAGCCCTTCGGCAAATCGGCCGCCGAGCTGCGCATCCCGGTCGAGACCAGCGCCTCCGACGCCTCCGGATGGCCCTCACCCGGTGCGGGCATCTTCGTGATGCCCGAGCCGGGGCCCGCGGCCGGCGGAGCCTTCCACCCGGAGGACACCCGGCTCAGCACCTGGTACCACGCCCACCGCCACGCCGGGACCACCGCGATCATCGAAGTCCCGATGTGGGCCTCGGACCTGGTGGACGATCCGGCACCGCATCCGGACCCGCGCGCCGCCCTGCGCCTGCTGGCCGGGCGGCTCACCGCCGACGCGGCGCGGGTCGCGCGGCTGCGGGAGGTCGCGGCCGCCGGCACGGATCCGGCCGCCTCGGCGCTGCTGCGCGCGGTCGACTGGACGCTCGCGCTGATCCCCCGGATCGCCGTCGAGTGGACGGGCGCCGAGGCGCCCGCCGAGGCCACGGCGGCCTACATCGGGAGCATCGACGCCTTCGGCCGGCGCCTCTCGCTGCGCGCCGCCGCGATGCTGCTGCGGGTCCTGCGCGCCCAGGGCCATCCGACGGCCCCGGCCGTGGACCGGCTCGTCGCGGGCTGGTGCGAGGAGTTCGCGGCCCGCTTCGAGGCCCGCTGGGTCCCGGTGGCCACCCAGGTGGAACACCAGTCCCGGGTCGTCCTGGCGGCGTACGAACGGCTCGTGGCGGCCGGCCGGTAGATCACGACGGGCCGGCGGGCCGCTCCGTCGCCAGCGCGTAGCGGATCTTCGGGCGGCCGGTCGCGCCGAGCCGGTCGTAGAAGCGGATCGCGCCCTCGTTCCAGTCGGGGGTCTGCCATTCGACGTGGCCGAGGCCGAGGGTCCGGGCGAGTGCGCGCACGCCCTCCACCAGGGCGGCTCCCAGGCCGTGTCCGCGAGCCTCCGCGGCGAGGTAGAGGCAGTCCATGTGGAGGTGGTGGCGGGCGTCCCAGAAGGAGAACTCGGCCGAGCAGGCGGCGTACCCGGCGACCGCGCCGTCCGGGGTCTCGGCCAGCAGCACCCAGAGCCGGGCGTCATCGGCGAAGAGCTGCGGGCCGAGCCGGTCGGCGAGGGGGCCAGCGGGGCGGGGCTCGGACTTCTCGTACTCCTGGTGCTCGCGCATGAGGCCGACCAGGCGCGGCATGTCCTCGGGGCGTGCGGGCCGTACGACGGGGGCGGCGGAGAGGTGTTCCATGGGCCCATCCTCCGTGTGCCCCCGCTCCGGCGCGCAGCGGGGTCTCCCGGCCGCGGTCCCGGCTTCGGCTCCGGCCACGGCTTCGGCTCCGGTCCCCGGACCGGCCGAGCCCGCCCCGGACCTGCCCGCTCTCAGCTCGCCGACAGCCGGAACGACATCCGTCCGAAGCCGATCTGGTCCCCGTCCCGCACCACGGCCGAGCCGGTGACCCGGCGCCCGTTCACCGTGGTCCCGTTGGTCGAGCCGAGGTCCGTGATCACCCACACCCCGTCGCGCGTGCTGAGCTCCGCGTGCGCCCGGGAGACGGTCTCGTGGCTGAGCCGCAGCCCGTTGCCGGGGTCGCGGCCGATCCGCAGCGGTCCGGCGCCGGGGTGCGGAAGCAGCAGCTTGGGCAGCTTCTCGGCGGCCCAGGCCCGCCGCACGCCCACCGACACGGCCGAGGCCCGCCCCACCCAGCCGAACAGCCGACGGGTCCAAGGGCTTTCGGCGCCCTCCCGGCCCTGCAGGTCCGCGGTGAGCACCGCGAGGTCCTCGGTGCGCCGGGCCACAAGGGCGAGCTCCATACGGCGCAGGAAGGTGTCGTGCGACAACTTCCCGAGGGCAGCGCCCTCCCGGAGCTGGCCCAGCGCCCGGTCGCGCTCGGCGTCGGACAGCCGCGGGGCGGGATAGGCGGGGAACTCGAAACTGGACGTCACAGGGTGATTGTCGGCCCGTCAGGGGCAGAGTGTCCAGAACTCCCGCGCCGAGCCGGAGATGATGGGCCGGTCACGCAGGTTGGGGTACCGCCGCAAGACGAGGGGACCGTCCGTGCAGTTCGAGGTGTGGGCACCGCTGACAGGTCGGGTCGCGCTGCGACTTGACGAGGCCGCGTACGAGATGGCGCCCGATCCGGAGCGGCCCGGCTGGTGGCTCGCCGAGGCCCCGGCCGCCGACGGCTCCCGGTACGGATACCTGCTGGGAGGCGGCCCGGACGGGCCCGGGGGCGATCTCCAGGGGCCCGTACGCCCCGATCCGCGCGGGCGGCGCCTGCCCGACGGCCCGGACGGCCTCTCGGCGGTCGTCGACTTCGCGGCCCTCACCCCCGGGGAGCCGGCCCCCGCCCCGCGCGTCCCGCTCCAGGAAGCCGTCCTGTACGAGCTGCACATCGGCACCTTCACCCCCGAGGGGACCTTCGACGCGGCCGCGGCCCGCCTCGGCCACCTGACCGCGCTCGGCGTCACCCACGTCGAGCTGATGCCGGTGTGCTCCTTCCCCGGCCGCCACGGCTGGGGGTACGACGGGGTCGCGCCCTGGTCCGTGCACGAGCCGTACGGGGGCCCGGCCGGGCTGGTCCGCTTCGTGGAGGCGGCGCACGGCGCCGGACTCG
This sequence comes from Streptomyces sp. ICC4, assembly GCF_003287915.1. Lineage (NCBI taxonomy): Bacteria > Bacillati > Actinomycetota > Actinomycetes > Kitasatosporales > Streptomycetaceae > Streptomyces > Streptomyces sp. ICC4. Next base: position 4,525,445 of record NZ_CP030286.1, read on the forward strand.
GCGTCGTACTGGACGTGGTGCACAACCACCTCGGCCCCTCCGGCAACCACCTGCCCGCCTTCGGGCCGTACTTCACCGACACCCACCACACGCCCTGGGGCGCGGCGGTGAACCTGGACGCGCCGGGCTCCGACGAGGTGCGCGCCTACCTCCTCGCCAGCGCGCTCGCCTGGCTGCGCGACTACCGGATCGACGGGCTGCGCCTGGACGCGGTGCACGCCCTCGCCGACGGCCGGGCGCTGACCTTCCTGGAGGAGCTGGCCGGCGCGGTCGACGCCCTGGCGGCCGAGAGCGGACGGCCGCTGTTCCTGATCGCCGAGTCCGACCTGTGCGATCCGCGCACCACCGCGCCCCGCCCCGCCGGCGGCACCGGACTGCACGCGCAGTGGAACGACGACTTCCACCACGCCCTGCACTGCACGCTCACGGGCGAATCCCAGGGCTACTACGCGGACTTCGCGGCCGCCCCGCTCGGCGCCCTCACCAAGACGATGACCCGGGCCTTCTTCCACGACGGGACCTGGTCCTCCTTCCGCGGCCGCCACCACGGCCGCCCGGTGGACCGCGTCCGCACCCCCGCGCACCGGTTCCTCGGCTACACCCAGACCCACGACCAGATCGGCAACCGGGCGCTGGGCGACCGGCTCGCCGCCTCCCTCTCCCCCGGCCTGCTGGCGTGCGCGGCGGCGGTGGCGCTGACCGGGCCGTTCGTGCCGATGCTGTTCATGGGCGAGGAGTGGGGGGCCGGAACGCCCTGGCAGTACTTCACCGACCATCCCGACCCCGCCCTCGCCGAGGCCGTGCGCACGGGCCGGCGGCGGGAGTTCGCGGAACACGGCTGGAAGGCCGAGGAGATCCCCGACCCCCAGGACCCCGCGACCCGGGACCGCTCCTGCCTGGACTGGGCCGAGCCCGCACGGGACCCCCACGCCCGCCTGCTGGAGTGGTACCGCACCCTGGTCGGGCTCCGCCGCACCCATCCGGACCTGCGCGATCCCGATCTGGCCTCGGTCCGGACCGCCCACGACGAGGAGCGGCGCTGGCTGACGTTCCGCCGGGGCGACATCCGGGTGGTGGTGAACTTCTCCGCGGAGCCGACGACCATCGCGCTGGGCCGCAACGGCATGCGGGTTCTGGCCTCCTGGATCCCCGCGAACCATCCCGACGCGGACGGGCGGATCCACGTGCCGGCCGAATCGGCGGTGGTCCTGGGCCCGTAGCGGCGCGGGCACGGACGGGCCTACTCGACGATCGCCAGTTCCCGCGAGGCGTTGTTGAAGCTGCGGCAGCCGGTCTCGGTGACCGTGACGATGTCCTCGATGCGGACGCCGAACCGCCCCGGGAGGTAGATCCCCGGCTCCACGGAGAAGCACATGCCGGGGACGAGGACCTGCTCCTCCCCCTCCACCATGTACGGCGGCTCGTGCGTGGTGACTCCGATGCCGTGGCCGGTGCGGTGGATGAACTGCTCGCCGTAGCCGAACTCGGTGATCACCGCGCGGGCCGCGCGGTCCACGTCCTGGCAGGCGGCGCCCGCCCGGGCCGCCGCCACGCCCGCCAGCTGGGCCTCGCGGACGATGTCGTGGACGCGCTGCTCCTCGTCCGTGGGCTCGCCGACGTGGACGGTCCGGGAGATGTCGGATCCGTAGCCGTGCTTGAGCCCTCCGAAGTCCAGGACCACCATGTCGCCGTTCTCGATGACCCGGTCGCCGGCCTCGTGGTGCGGATTGGCCCCGTTGGGGCCGGAGCCGACGACGGTGAAGTCGACCTGGGAGTGGCCGTGTACGCGCAGCAGCGCGGCGAGGTCGGCGGCGACGTCGCTCTCCCGGCGGCCGGCGAAGGGGACGTGCAGGATCTGCGCGTACGCGGCGTCGGCGGCTTCCCCGGCGGCCGCGAGCCGGGCGAGCTCGCGCTCGTCCTTGACGGCGCGCAGCATCGGCAGCACGTCGGTCAGCGGGGCGTAGGAGGTCGTCGGCAACTCCCGTTGCAGGCCCAGCAGGTGCAGCGCCCAGGTGTTGTCGCTGACGCCGAAGCGGCCGGCGGCGTCCAGCAGCGGGGCGGCCGCGGTGTACGGGTTCTTCCCGTCGGCCCAGTCCCGCAGGGTCAGCGCGCCCGCGCCGGGGGCCTTCGCCGCGTCGGGGGCTTCCAGCGAGGGGACGACGAGGACGGGGTCCTGCCCGGCCGCGAGGACGAGCAGGGTCAGCCGCTCGGTGTCCACGGGGCGGTAGCCGGTGAGGTGGGCGAGGTCGGGCCCGGGGGCGATCAGCAGGCCGGCCAGGCCCGCGTCGGCGGCGGACCGCGCGGCGGCGGCCATCCGTGCGGCGTAGTCGGCGGCCGTGAAGGGATCGGCGTCGTGAGCGGAGTCGTGGTCCATGCGGGGATCCTCCCGCGCCCCGCCCCCCGAAGTCAGGGGCCGCGCCGGTCGAACCCGCCCCGGGCGGGTCCGGGCGCAGCCCGGGGAACGGAGGAAGGGTGGCTCGGGGACGGGCCCCGCAAGGCCCCGCAGGGCTACCGCAGGGCTCCGCGTCACGCCGGCGTCACCGCCCGCAGGGCCCATTCCAGCGGCCCGCGGCCCAGCCGCGTACCGCGCAGGAAGTGGTCCCAGACCAGGCAGCCGGCCATCGCGCAGGCCGAGAACCCCGCCAGCGCGTCCCAACCGGTCCAGCCGCGCAGGAACATCGCCAGCGCCACCGCGTGCACGACGTACACCGACAGGGCCATCGCTCCGACGGCGGCGAGCGGCCGCAGCGCCCTCGCCACCCGCCCGACCCGCGCGGCGAGGGCGAGCAGGCCGAGGAGGGCGGCCCCGGTCCCGGCGTTGCCGAGGGTCTCCAGCGGGGTCTGGCTGTAGGGGCCGGCCAGCAGCAGCCAGTCCCAGGAGGTGCTGGGGATCGCGCCGAACTGCTCGGCCAGCACCGCGGCGACCGGATCGGGCTCCGCGGCGGCCCACGGGTGCTCCCGTGCGACGGCGTCCAGCAGGGACGCGCGCCGGCCGCCCGGGCCCATCGCGAGCCAGGAGGCGCCGTACCCGGCGACGGCGGCGGCCGCCCCGGCGCCGGCCAGCAGTCCGAGCGACCGCTTGCTCCGCAGGTCGGCGAGGCGGCCCAGCGCCATGCCCACCAGGATGTAGGGGAAGTAGGTGAGCAGCGGGTACGCGCCCGAGAGCAGCAGTTCCCGCACCGTCCCGGCGGCGCCGCTCCAGCTCAACAGGTCGGCCGGGACCGGTGTGCCCCCGCGCCCGCCGGTGCGCAGCCCCGCGGCCCGGCCCAGGGTGTAGGAGAGGACCGGACCCAGGACGACGGCGGCGCCCGCGGCGGCCGCCAGGGTGCGGGTGCGCAGCCGGGTGAAGGGTTCGGCTGCCAGGAAGTAGACGGCGTAGAAGGCCAGGATCACCAGGATCCCGGGTGAGAGCGCGGCGAGGCACAGGCCGAGCCCGGCGAGGATCGCGCAGCGGGTCAGGGTGGCCCGCAGCGGCGGCGGCCCCGCGGCACGGGAGCGGGCGAGCGCGAGGGAGAAGCCGGCGATGAGCGTGAAGACGGCGGGCGCGCGGCCGTCGGCGGCGACCAGCAGCCAGCCCGCGCCCTCGGGCACGGGCGGCGGTCCGACGTGGACGGCGAACATGCCGAGGACGGCGGCGCCGCGGGCGGCGTCCAACCCGGTGAGACGGTTTGCTCCCATAAGGAGAGGGAGGGCGATCGCGGCGCCGGGGTTGCCTCCCGCCTCCCACCTGCCGTCGCGCGACAAACACGTCGCGGGAGCACCCCGCCGATCGGCTATGCTGTGCTTGCACGTCGAACGGGTGGTCCGCCACCCTTCGTGGTGGGTGTAGCTCAGTTGGTAGAGCACCTGGTTGTGGTCCAGGTGGCCGCGGGTTCAAGTCCCGTCACTCACCCTGTTGATCCCGTGGGGGGTACGAGGTTTCCTCGTACCCCCCACGGGTTTTCCCGTTTCTGCCCGTCCGCCCGTCCGTCTGCCCCGTGCCTCCCGCCCCCCTTCCCCCGATCCGCGGAAATGCGATGCGCCGAGAGAGATTCCCCGCGCTGCTGGTGGCGGCGGGCTGTGTCCTCGTGTGGGCCCTCGACTGGATCACGGTGGAGCCGCCGCGCGCCTGGGCCGTCCTCGTCTGCGGCGCCGTCGTCGGCGCGATCGCCCTGCTGCCCGCCCGCGCGGTCCGGCTCCCCCTCGACGGCCGCGCGCTGCTCGCCGCCCCGCTCTCCCTCGCCGCCACCGGCGCGATGCTGCTGCCGGACCGGGGCACCGGCGGGAGTTGGGGGCTGCTGGAGTCCGCCGCCCTGCTGGTGCTGCTGGCCCGGTGCGCCCGGCACACCGACCCGCCCCGGGTGGTGCCGCTGGGACTGCTGCTGTGGGCGGCGGCCGCCGCGGCCCCGCTGCGGATGCCCAGCGACGCCGCCGCCGAGACCGCCGCCTTCGCGCTGACCCTGGCGGCCGCCGGGGCCGCCGGATTCGGCGGCTACCTGCGCATCCTGGACCAGCGCCGGGCCCGAGCGGTCGTGGCCGTACGGGAGCACGAGCGCCACGAACTCGCCCGCGACCTGCACGACTTCGTGGCCCACCACGTCACCGGCATCGTCGTCCAGGCGCAGGCCGCCCAGGCCATCCGGGAGACCGCGCCCGAGCGGCTCGAGCCGCTGCTGCGCTCCATCGAGCGGGCCGGCGGCGAGACGCTGGACTCCATGCGGCGCCTGGTCCGCGTCCTGCGCGAGCAGGACTCGGGGTCGGTGCGGCCGCAGGACCTGCTCGCGGAGCTGGCCCTGCTGGTGGCCGGCCGGCCGGGGGCCGCCCTGGAGCTGGCCGAACCGGTACGGCGGGTGCGGCTGGCGCCGGAAGTGGAGACCTCGGTGCACCGGCTGGTGCAGGAGGCCCTGACCAATGTGACGCGGCACGCTCCGGGCGCGCGGGCCACACGGGTGAGGCTGGCCACCGACGGAGTACGCCTGACGGTGGAGGTCGACAACGGCCCCGCGCACGACCCCGGGCACCGGCGCGGCCACGTCCCGCCCGGCGGCCGCGGCGGCCTCGGGCTGATCGGGCTGCGCGAACGGGTCGAGGCCGTGGACGGCCGGCTCGCCGCGGGCCCGCTGCCGGACGGCGGCTGGCGGGTGACCGGAGTCTTCCCGCTGCTGGACGGCGGCGGCCGCGGCGACGGCGGCCCCGGCGGCGGCCTGGCAGGATCGAACGTATGAAAAGCGACATCCGCGTCCTCATCGCCGACGACCAGGAAATGGTCCGCACCGGCTTCGCGCTGATCCTGGGCGCCCAACCGGACATCGAGGTGGTCGGCGAGGCCACGGACGGCGCGCAGTGCGTGGAACTGGCCCGGCGGCTGCGCCCGGACGTGTGCCTGGTCGACGTACGGATGCCCAGGCTCGACGGGCTGGAGGTGACCCGGCTGCTCGCCGGGCCGGGGGTCGCCGACCCGCTGCGGGTGGTGATCGTGACCACCTTCGACCAGGACGACTACCTGTACGGGGCGCTGCGCGGCGGCGCCAGCGGCTTCCTGCTCAAGGACGCCGGGCCGAACCTGCTGGTGGAAGCCGTACGGGCGGCCGCGCGCGGGGACGCGCTCGTCTCCCCCGCCGTGACGCTGCGGCTGCTGGAGCGGCTCGGCGAGCAGCCCGCACCGCCGGGGACGCCGGGGGCGTTCGCCGGCGAACCGCCGGTGTCGGAGCGCGAGATGGACGTCGTGCGGCTGGTCGCGCGCGGGCTGACCAATCAGGAGATCGCCGACGGGCTGTTCATCTCGCTGTCCACGGTCAAGACGCACCTGGTCTCGGTGCAGGCCAAATTGGGGCTGCGCAACCGGGTGGAGATCGCCGCCTGGGCCTGGGAGAGCGGCGCGGTGCCCGCCGCCCCGCGCGGTCCGGTCGGCTGATCCGGGCCCGGCGGCCGTGTCCCTCGGCATCGACGGCGCCCCGGCGCTGCTCCTCGCCGTCCTCCTGGCGACCGCGGTGTTCGCGGGCACGGTGCTGCTGTGGCCCCGGCTCTCGGTGCGCGGGCCGGGGGCGGTGCTGGGGCGGTCCGCCCTGCAGCTGGCGATCACCCTGACGATGGCGGTGCCGCTGCTGCTCGCGGCGAACTCCTCCTACGGCTTCTACGGCTCCTGGGGCGATCTGCTGTCCCTGCGCCGCGACGATCCGATCCCGGCGGGCACGGACACCTCGGGCGCGGACCCGTCGGGGCGGGACGGCCTGCGGGTGCGGGGCACGCACTCGTGGCGGTACGGGGGCTCCGGCGATCCGGAGGCGGTCGGCCGGATCGAGGCGGTCACGGTGCGGGGGGCGCGCAGCGGGCTGTCGGCGCAGGCGTACGTCTACCTGCCGCCGCAGTACGCGTACGCGACGGCGCGGCGCCGGGAGGAGTTCCCGGTGGTGCTGGCGCTGAGCGGGTTCCCCAGTACGCCGCGGGTGCTGCTCGACCTGCTCCGGTATCCGCAGAGGGCGCTGGAGGCGGTGCGGGCGGGGCGGATGCGGCCGGCGGTGCTGGTGCTGATGACGCCGACGGTGGCGCCCCCGCGGGACACGGAGTGCGTGGACGTGCCGGGCGGGCCGCAGGCGGAGACCTTCTTCGCGCACGACCTGCGGGCGGCGGTGGCCTCGCACTACGGGCTCACGCGCGACGCCCGGGGGTGGGGCGTGATGGGCAACTCGGTGGGCGGGTACTGCGCGCTGAAGCTGGCCCTGCGCGGGCCGGACGCCTATCGGGCGGCTGCCGGGCTCTCGGCATCGTACGGGGCGGCGCGGGACGCCGACACCGGCGACCTGTTCGGCGGCGACGCGGGCCTGCGGCGGGAGAGGGACCTGCTGTGGCGGCTGCGGAACCTGCCGCAGCCGCCGGTGTCGCTGCTGGTGGCGAGCAGCCGGAAGGGCGAGCACCAGTACCCGCGGACGATGGAGTTCATCGATGCGGTGCGGGCGCCCGCGCGGGTGTCGTCGATCGTCCTGGGCAGCGGCGGGCACCACTACGAGACGTGGGGCCGCGAGGTCCCGCCGGCGCTGGAGTGGCTGGTGGGACGGCTGAGCCCGCCCTGACGCGGGGTCGTCCGAAAGATGGAGCCGGCGCGGGCCTTCCGTACCTCCGGCCGAGGTCTCACGGCCCGGCCCGGGGCACGGTGGAAGGGTCCTGTGACCTGCGAGAGAGCCGAACATGCCGATCTCCACACCCTGTCTCTCATACCCATCTGCCTCCGCCGCCGACCCCCTCCCTTTTTCGCGGCGCCGGGGCGGTGCGGGCGGTACAGGTGGTGCGGGGTGAGCGGTCCGAGCGGACGGAGCGGTGCGGCGGGATCAGGCGGAGGCTCCGGCCTTGGCTCCCGGCTTCCGTTCCGCGTCCTCGTCGCGTTCCCGGCCCGGGGTGGGGAGGTCGAACTTCACGATCGCCCAGCGGAAGAGCACGTAGTAGATGGCGGCGAAGGCCAGGCCGATCGGTATGAGCATCCAGGGCTTGGTGGCGATGCCGTAGTTGACGATGTAGTCGATGGCGCCGGAGGAGAAGCCGAAGCCGTCACGGATGCCGAGGGCGTAGCAGACGGCCATCGAGACGCCGAAGAGGAAGGCGTGGATCGCGTAGAGGACCGGGGCCACGAACATGAAGGCGAACTCGATGGGCTCGGTCACGCCGGTGACGAAGGAGGTCAGGGCGACGGAGATCATCATGCCCTTGACCATGGTGCGGTTCTCGGGGCGTGCGGTGTGCGCGATGGCCATGGCGGCGGCCGGGAGGGCGAACATGTAGATCGGGAAGCCGCCGGTCATGAACTGGCCCGCGGTCGGGTCGCCGGCGAGGAAGCGGGCGATGTCGCCGTGCACCTCGGTGCCGGTGGTCGGGTTCACGAAGGAGCCGGCCTCGAACCAGGGGAAGACCGAGAAGAAGTGGTGCATCCCGATCGGGATGAGGGCCCGGACGACGAGGCCGAAGAGGCCCGCGCCCCAGGCGCCGGTGCCGACCAGCCACTCGCCGAAGTGGAAGAACCAGCCGCCGACGGTCGGCCAGACCACTCCGAATACCACTCCGATGCCGACGCCGGCGAAGGCGCTCAGGATCGGCACGAGCCGGCGGCCGCCGAAGAAGCCGAGCCATTCGGGCAGCTTGGTCCGGCTGAAGCGCTGGTAGAGGAGGGCCGCGACCAGGCCCATCACGATGCCGCCGAGGACCTTGGCGTCGAGCGGCTCGCCGTCCACGCCCTTGGGGAAGGCCGGGCTGGCGAGCACCGCCTTGAAGACGAGGTAGCCGACCACGGCCGCCAGGGCGGTTGAGCCGTCGGACTTCTTGGCGAAGCCGATGGCCACGCCGACCGCGAAGAGCAGCGGCAGGTTGGCGAAGACCGTGTCACCGGCGGCCGCCAGCACCATCGCGAGCTTCTGCACGATCAGCGGGAAGTTCTCACGGCCCAGCAGGTCGTGGCCGCCGAGCCGGGTCAGCAGGGCGGCGGCCGGCAGCGTGGCCACGGGCAGCATCAGGCTGCGGCCGATGCGCTGCATGACCGGCATGATCCGGCCCGGCTTCTTTCCGGCGGCCGGTGCGGTGGCCGGGGCTGTGGCCGTACTCATCGCAGGTACTCCTCGTCGAGCGGGTGGTGGGGACGACTCGAAGGTAACCAGTGGTTTTGGATTGGTCAACGGTGGTCTCTTGTGGTCTTACGGAAAACATCAAGATGAGGCCGAAGGTCTCGCCATCCCGAGGTCGGAAGCCACAACAAAGTGGTAGCAAGTGGTATGGTTCATCCCATGATCGACGATCCTGCCACCGACGACGCCGCCACCTCCTCCTCCGTCGTCCGTGCCGCCGACCCCCTGTGGGCCCAGGCCGCGGACCGGATCCGCGAGGAGATCGCGCGCCGCGGCCTGACCGCCGGCAGCAAGCTGCCGCCCGAGCGCGAGCTGTGCACCCGGCTGGACGTCTCCCGCGTCACCCTGCGCCGCGCGCTCGGCCGCCTCGTCGAGCAGGGCCTGGTCACCGCCTCCCACGGGCGCGGCTGGTTCGTCGCGGCGCCCGTGGCGCCCGCGCCCGCCCGCGAGTGGCCCAAAGACCTGGAGTCCTTCACCGCCACCGCGCGCCGCAAGCACATGCGCGCCAGCTCGGTCGTCCTGCGGCACGACACGGTCACGGCGTCCCTGGACGATGCGGACCGCCTCGGCGTGCCCGCCGGCACCCCGCTGCTGCTCCTGGAGCGGGTCCGGCTGCTCAACGACGTCCGGATCGCCCTCGACCGGACGCTCGTCGTCGTCGAACTCGCGCCCGACCTCGCCCGCACCGACTTCCGCGAGACCTCGCTCTTCGAGGAGCTGCGCCGCTGGGGCGTCGAGCCCGACCGCGCCGAGGCCACGATCGAGGCGCGCACGGCCGACGGGGAACTCGCCGGGCACCTCGGCATCGCCGAGGGCGCGCCCGTGCTCGTCCTCGACCAGACCGTGTTCACGCGCGACCAGCGGCCGCTCCTGCTGTCCACCGTGGAGTACAGCGGCGACCGCTACCGGCTGCGCACCACTCTGCAGACAGACTGACACCGCCGTCCGGCCGCGCGGTAGCGCCCTTCGGCACCCGCCGGCCCGCCGAAGGGCCCCGCCGCGACGCCCCTGCTCAGGCGGGCCGCTGCTCGTACCCTTGGCCGGCTCCTACGACCGAACTGCGCCCCACGCCGGGCCCGCCGCCGCTTCGGGAAACCCCCGGAGCGGAGGCTCCACGGTGCGCGGCGGTCGCGGGGCCCGGTACTGCTGTCAGAGCGCCGCGAGGAACTCCAGCAGCGCCGCGTTGAAGGCCTCCGGCTGCTCCACGCCCGGCAGGTGTCCGGCCCGCTCCACGACGGTGAGCACCGAGTGCGGGACCAGTGCGTGCAGGGACTCGGCCTCGGCGACCGGGGTGTACACGTCGTCCCGGCCGACGATGATCAGGCAGGGCACCTCGGCGGGCAGCGCCGCGAGCACCGGGGCGTAGTCGGGCCGCTCGGCCCGCCCGCGCAGCGCTGCGGCCGCGCCCTCGGGTGCGGTCGCGTACATCATCGCGGTCACCTTGGCGGCGGCCTCGGGCATTCCGGTCACGTTGTACGGCGCGAGCATCTTGTCGATGACCTCGTCGGTGTAGGGCTTCATCCCCTCCCGCAGCAGCCGCTCGGCGAGGTTCAGGCGGAAGGCCTTGCCGTCCTCGGTCTCCGCCGGGGAGGAGCTGTCGGACAGGACGAGGGCCCGTACCAGACCCGGGTGGCGCAGCCGCATCTCCATGGCGATCTGCCCGCCCATGGACACACCGCCGACGACCGCTTGTTCGACGCCCAGGCGGTCGAGCAGGGCGGCCAGGTCGTCGGCGAAGGCGGCGAGCAGGGTCTTGCCGGGAACCACCGGGCTTTGACCGTATCCCCGCAGGTCAGGGGCGATGACACGGTAACCGGCCGCGGTCAGGGCGGCCGTCTGGGGGTCCCATATCGTGCGGTTGAACGGATGTCCGTGGATCAGGATTACGGGGGCTCCGTCACGGGGACCCAAGTCCTCGAAAAAGAGTGTCACGCCATTGCCAATTTGGGGGTTCATGAGAGGACTCTAAGGGGCTACATTGAGCCACTCGCGTTCACCTGACAGCCCGTTGCCTTTCACCCGTGTTTTGCACGGGGGGCGACGTCAGGGACGCAGACTGTGCAACCACCCCACCGCCCAGAAGGACCGAAGGCTCCGTGCCCGTACCCGTACTCCTCGCCGGCCGCTCCGTGCGGCTTGAGCCCCTCGCCCCCCACCACACCGAGGCCTTGGCCATGGCCGGGGCCGAGGATCGTACGACTTACGCCTTCACTCCCGTGCCCCACGGGTTGCAGGCGTCACACGAGTACATCGACCGTGCCCTCGCCGATCAGGCGGCGGGTCGATCGCTCCCGTTCGCGGTGGTCAGAGCCACCGACGGCCGGGTGGTCGGTTCGACCCGGTTCCTGGAACTCGACTACTGGCAGGGGCCGCTGGTGTGGCCCGCCGTGCCGGGGGTCCCGTTCGGCGATCCGGCGACGGCGATCCCCGATGCCGCCGAGATCGGCAATACCTGGCTGTCCCCGCAGGCCCAGGGAACCGGCATCAACACCGAGGCGAAGCTCCTCCTGCTGCGCCATGCCTTCGAGACCTGGGGCGTCCGGCGCATCTCGCTGCGCGCCGATGCCCGCAACGGCCGCTCGCGCGCCGCCATGGAACGGCTCGGGTTCACCAGCGAGGGGGTCCGCCGGGCCCATTCGAGGGGCCTCGACGGGGCGGTCCGCAGTACGGCCTTCTACTCGATCCTCGACGAGGAGTGGCCGACCGTGCGGTCGGTCATCGAGCTCAGGCTGTCGGCGGCCGCGCAGCGCAAGCGGCGGCGCAAGACGCTCATCCCGGCGTAACGGTCCTTCTGCGCTGCCGCACCCTGCCCTTCCGTTCGGACGGCGGGCGGCTCCCGCCCCCACTTCCCCGGTGTCAGCCGAGGAAGGCGGGGGCGAGGGCCGACGTCATGAGCCGGGCCGGGGCGCCGCTGCCGTCGGCGGGCAGGGAGTAGAGGTCTGCGCCGAAGTCCCCGGGCAGGGAGTAGACGACCGTCTTGTCGTCCGTCCACACCACCTGGTCGTCGACGCTGCGCTCCTCGGCGAGCGGGGCCTCCGCCATCGAGGCCAGGTCCAGGACGTACAGCCGCCAGGGCGCGTCCGGCGACAGGCCGGGCACCCGCTTCTTGAACACCAGCCGGGTCCCGTCGGGCGACAGGGACGGGCATTCGAGGTTCTCGCGCAGCGTGGTCACCGTGCGTGCCGCGAGGTCGCCGCGGACCAGGTAGGTCTGGCCCCCGGTCGCGAGCGTGGCGTAGAAGCCCTGCTCGTCGGCGGTGAAGGTGACTCCCCAGAAGTTGACGTCGGCGTTGCGGTACGCCTTGCCGTCCTTGTGGATCGTGAAGTCCTCCAGGGAGGCGTCGTACTTCCCGGTGCGCAGGTCCAGCAGCGAGGTCCGGGTCGAGAAGTTCGTGCCCGCGTACGAGTCCCCGCCCACGAAGACCGTCCAGGCGGCCAGACGGCCGCCGGGCGAGACCCTCGCCCGGGTCGGGATGCCGGCCAGCGGGTGGCTGGAGACCTCCTCGAGCCGGGCATCGAGGACGACGGCCTTGTAGCTGTCCTGCACCCCGCCCTTGTCGGCTTGGAGGCAGACCCCCGTGCCGGCGGCGGAGTGGAAGCGCAGGCAGCTGACCCCGGAGGCGGTACGGGGCCCTTCGGGCGCGTCGGCCGGTGCGGTGGCCAGCTCGTCGCGGTGCGGCCCCCAGACCATGTTCCGGAACACGATCCGCCGGCCGCCGTCGCCCGGGGCGAGGGACACCGCGCCCGGGGTGATCGCCGGCCCGCCGGCCCGGGCCCGGTCCTTCTCGTCGGCGCGCGAGGAGGCCCGCACGACGGCGAGCGCCCCGATCGCGGCGAGCAGGACGACGGCGGAGACGAGGATCAGGATCCGGCGCTTCAGGGGCACGGGCGGGGCCTTTCGGGATCGGCGGGTGGGATCAGACGGCTGCGGCGTCCGGCGCGGTAGCACGAGCACCGCGTCGCCCGGGGCGGGTGCCCGGGGCGGCGATCAGCTCGGAGGCCAGGTTGGGCGCGGAGCTGAAGCCCGGCGTGTAGCAGCTGTCGCCGGTCACGCCCTGGTGGGAGCCCGAGAAGAGTTGCAGGCAGTTGGGCCGGCTCGGGTGCGTGATGCCGTAGGAGTTGGTGAGGTTGACTCCCCCCGGCTGGGCGGCGGCGATGCCCGCCCACAGCGCGGCGCCGACGGTGGAGACGCCGAAGGCGGTGGCGCGGGCAGTGGCGAGGGCGGTCTTGCGACGGGACCGTGGAAGTGGCATGCCGGGCACGGGAATTACCTCCGGGCAGGGGCTTGGGGCGGCGCGGAGGTACCGTACCGATCGGCATGTGCAGGGGCCAGAGATACTCGGCGAACAGATCGGGAACTCCGCCGACCGTTTCGACGTCGGGCAATGTCCTCCTCTCGGGAACCCAAAGAGTCGGAAAAATCCGGAACCTGTGAGCACGTAGGCTCCTCTTTTGATCGAAAGCAGTCCCACCCCGCCCCAACGGGGTCAGCACCAAGCCGGAGAGCAACCGCACATGTCGCACTCACCCGACGGACAGCAGCAGCCGTACCGGTCGGAAGGGCCCTACCAGCAGCAGCCGTACCCGCCGCAGGGGCAGCAGCCGTACCCTCCCCACCCGCCGCAGGGGCAGCCCCCCCACGGTGAGCCGCGGCGGCCTTCGCGGGTCCGGCGGTGGGTGATCGCGGGCGCCTCCGTGCTCGCGCTGGCGGGTGTCGCGGCGCTCGTGATGAACCACTACGAGATACCGCCCTTCACGGACAAGGGCGAGGCCGTCTCGTTCGGGAAGCCGCACACCGGTGACTCCGGTGAGGCCGTCAAACCGCCGGCGAACTCGAAGATGTCGATGCCCACGGGCCCGAAGGCCGATTTCAAGAACTCGATGACCCTGCCCGACGGCACGCACGTGGCCGTCACCACGCTGGACGGCAAGAAGTCGGGCTTCAAGGGCAAGGTCTGGGTCTGGGCTCCCAAGGAGTACGACGACCCGAAGTTCGCCAAGAGCGGCTTCCCGGTCATGATCGCGCTCCCGGGCGGCGCCGGCTACCCGAACAACTACTGGATGGGCACCGACCTGGGCCTGCAGACCAGCATCAGCAAGTGGTACGCCGAGGGCAAGAGCAAGCCCTTCATCCTCGCCATGCCGGTGCTGAACCCGGGTCCGGACGACAAGGGCGTCTACTGGGACGGGTCCGACATCCCGGACCAGCCCAAGATGGGCACCTGGCTCACCGACGACGTCCCGGACCTGGTGCGCGCGAACTTCCGCACGGTCAAGTCCCGTGACGGCTGGGCCTACATGGGCTCCTCGACCGGTGGCTTCGCCAGCCTGAAGGCCGTGCTGAAGCACCCGGACAAGTTCAAGGCCGCGATCTGCTCGGGCCCGGACATCGTGCCCGACTCCTCGCTGTGGAGGGGCCACGACAAGGAGAAGGCGGAGAACAACCCCGAGCTGCTGGCCAAGGCGCTGATCGACAAGAAGGGCCCGGACGTCTACCTGGCCTTCCAGGTCGGCACCAACGAGTCCAACAAGAACACCCTACCGAACGTGGAGAAGTTCATCGCCGCCTACGGCAAGGGGCCGGTCCACACCGAGCTGAAGATCATCCAGGGCGGCCAGCACAACGCGAAGACCTACGTCCCCAACATGGGCGAGGGGCCGATCCAGTACATCAGCAAGGTCATGGAAGGGCCCGTGGAGTAACCAGCCGCGCTTCCACCTGCTTCGGCCCGCCGAACACCTTCGGCGGGCCGTCGCCGTTCCAGGGCGCCCAGCCGGGGTCCCCGTCCACGGCGAAGCGCACCCAGGCCGCGTGCATCTCCTCGGCCAGTTCCTGCGGGGCGTGGGGCCCGGCCAGCCACGACGCCTCGGGGACGGCCAGGGTGTCGAAGACGAAGCCCAGCTCCAGCGCGTGGCAGGACCCGAGGCCCGGGATCCCGGACGGCCACGCGAACTCGTAGACGAAGCTCGGCGCGCCCCGCCCCGGCGCCCCGGCCAGGGCGCGCAGCGGGTCGCGCAGCAGCCGGTCGGTGAGCAGGTGCCCGGCGAGGTCGGCGGGGCCGGCGCCGGGCCGCTCGGCGCGCAGCGCCCGTACGGCGCCGCGGTCCTTGCCGCCGCGGATCCGGCCCAGGGCCACGGCGAGCGGGCCCAGCCGGTCCAGCAGCCGCATCCCGCCGGTCGGGGCCAGCCAGAGCCGGTGCTCCTCGGCGGTCCAGCCCAGCAGCAGCGGCATGTCCGCGGCCGCGGCCGCCGCGGCTTCGAGCGGGTCCGCCGGCAGCGTGTCCGGGTCGGTGACCAGCCCGAAGGCCGGGCCGCCGACCAGCGGCGAGGACCGGCGCAGCACGGCGGCCTGGGCGGCGAGCAGGTCGGTCAGGGCGACGGCGGCGAATGCCCCGGCGGTGGCGGGGACCTTGAGCAGCGCGGCCATCCGCCGGACCATGGCGCGCACCCGCTCGCACGGCAGGGCCTCGGGAGGCCCGCTCTGCAGGGCGGCCCGGTGGAAGAGCCCGGCGGCCCGGGGCGCGGCGAGGAGGGCGCCGATGCTGATGGCCCCGGCGGACTCGCCGAAGACGGTCACCCGCCCGGGGTCTCCGCCGAAGGCCTCGATGTTCTCCCGGACCCAGGTCAGGGCGGCGATCTGGTCGAGCAGCCCGCGGTTGGCGGGGGCGTCGGGGAAGAGCCCGTAGCCGAGGACGCCGAGGCGGTAGTTGACGGAGACGAGCACCACGCCGTCGCGGGCGAAGGCGGAGCCGTCGTAGACGGGGACGGCGGAGGAGCCCCGGGTGAGGGCCCCGCCGTGGATCCAGACCATGACCGGGAGCCGGGCCCCGGGCGTCCGCCCGGCCGCGGGGTCCGGGGTCCACACGTTCAGGTTGAGGCAGTCGTCGCCGGGGACGTCCGGATCGGGCAGCAGCGCGGCGAACGGGTCGGGGTAGGGCACCTTGGGCGCGGTGGGACCGTACGCACCCGCGTCGCGTACGCCGTCCCACGGCTCGGGGGGCGCGGGCGCGGCGAACCGGCGGGCGCCGACGGGCGGGGCGGCGTAGGGGATGCCGCGGAAGACGGCGATGCCGCCGGGGCCGCTGCGGCCCTCGACCACTCCGTGCGCCGTCCGGGCCCGGGGTCGGGCACGGTCCTGGGCGTCGCTCGCCGCTGCGGGCATCGTGTCCTCCTGGGTCCGTCGGAGACGGCCTGCCGGGTCCGCCAAGGACGGCCCGGTCGCCGGTATCCGGGGTTCCGCGCTCCGTCCGGTCGCACCGTCGCACAGGCACGCGACGGGTGACAAGGCGTGACCCCGTCCGGGTCGGGCCGGGTTGGGCCGGGCATGCGATCCCTCTCTCTCCACGACACCGTTCGGAGCGTCCTGCGGGCCGGCTCGGTCCCGGCCCTGCTGCTGGCGGCCACGGCCGCCGCGGCGGCCGGCAGCGGCGCCCACGCCGCCGACGGCCCGACCGCCGCCCTCGGGACCCCGTCGGCCGTCGGGCCCGAGTTCCAGTACCTGGGCACGGACGACCGGCCGCACGGCTTCACCGCCCCCAAGGGCTGCCTGGCCGCGAAGGGCGGCGGCGGGCGCGCCGTGACGAACAAGACCCGGGGCCCGGTGGCGCTCTACCGGGAGCCCGGCTGCGCGGGCTCCCCGGTGCAGGTGCTCGCGCCGGGAGCCGTCACGCCGGTGCGTCCGTACTTCGCCTCCGCCCGGTTCGGGATCACCGGGTAGTCCGGGACCACCGGCGGCCCAGCGGCCGTGACCCTTGGGCGGTCCCCGCGTTGTATGCCATGTCAAACGCCGCAGCTTCCAGTTTCTGCGGCACCCCGATCCTCACGAGGAGATCTTGATGTCGCGTATCGCGAAGGCATTCGTCATCACCGCTGCCGCCGGTAGCGCCCTGGCCGCCGGTGCGGGTCTGGCGGCTGCCGATGCCGGAGCGCACGGTGCGGCGGTCGGCTCCCCCGGTGTCCTGTCGGGCAACCTGCTCCAGGTTCCGGTGCACGTCCCGGTCAACGTCTGCGGCAACACCGTCAACGTGATCGGCCTGCTGAACCCGGCGTTCGGCAACACCTGCGTCAACGCGTCGGGCCACGGCGGCGGCCACCACACCGAGGGCAACTACGGCGGCTGATCGCCCGGTGCCACGAAGGGCCCCCGCCACTTGGCGGGGGCCCTTCCCCGTGCGCCCGTGCGCCCGGGCCGGCGGGGTCACTCGTAGCGGTAGGAGCCCTGGTGGCCGAGCATCTGGCGCGGGGTGACGTCCCACGGCGGCATCGGCTCGTCGAGGGCGATCACCCTGCCCCGCTGGAGGTCGCCGAGTGCGAGCGGGGCGGCGGGCAGGTAGCCCGATGCCGGGTGCCGCTGCTGCCAGCGGTCCCAGAGCAGGTCGACGAAGGCGTGGTGCAGCCAGAACGCCGGGTCGTTGGGCGCGGTGCCGCCCGTCATGTGGCCGCCGATCCACTGGTGGACCTTGTTGTGGTTGCGCCACTTCTCGCTCTTCGGCGCGGCCCAGCCCTCCAGCTTGTTGCGGAAGCCGCCGCCGGCGGCCGTCGAGTCCCAGGGCGAGGTGTCGTACACCGGGTCGTCGATGGCCCACTGGAGCTCGGCCGCGGTCGGCAGGGTGATCGGGTTCTGCGGCCGGCCCAGGTTGCGGGTGAGGAAGCGGGCCTCCGTGATGCCCACCGTCACCGTCCAGTTGCCCTTGTCGTGGGCGAACGGGCCGGTCATCACCTGGCGGTCGCTCGCGCGGCCGGTCCCGCCGAGGAAGTCGTCGGCCCACAGGGAGGAGACCGGGCTGGTGTCGGTGGTCCAGTCCCAGTACGGGATGGAGACGCCGGGGTCGACGCCCTGCAGCTGCCGCTCGAACTCCAGCAGGTAGCGCCGGTGCCAGGGGAAGAAGGACGGCGACATGTGCCCGACGCGCAGCTTGCGGTCGCGGTCGGGGACGAAGTACTTGTCGTGGGTGCGCACGAAGGCGTCGTAGGTGCCGTTGCGCTTGAGCTCCAGCACGGCCGCCGTGAACCGCTTCTTCTGCGCGCTGGTCAGGTTCTTCTGGTTCTGTCGGGTGTACAAGGCCCGCTACTCCTGTCCGCCGTGGTGGGACGCCGCGAAGGCCAGCTGGTTGGTGCCCAGTTCGTCGACGGCGGCGCGGGCGAGCTCCAGCGGGGTGGCGTAGGACTGGAAGTGGTTGATCCCGCTGAGGTAGCTGCCGTCGGCTCGGCGCATGACGTGCAGCGCCCGGCCGTCGATGCGGACCCCGGCGAGGTCCACCGCGATGTGGCGGCCGCGGTACGTCTCCTCGGCGAGCGGGGCCGGGGTGAGGGTCTGCCGGGGCCGGCGGGCGCGCAGTACGGGGGCCAGGGCCGCGGCCGTGCCGGCGAACAGGGCCGCGGTGAATGCCGTACGAAGGGCCGCGCGGCGGGTGAGTGGTGCGGCGGCGGGTACTGCGTACATACGGTCTCCCTCGCTCGGTGGCCGGTGCCTACGGGTCTAACGCGGCGCGGCGGACGAGGTCACCGAGAAGCCCCCTACTGCCCCGTGTGCTTGTAGTAGAAGGTGGTCGCCACCAGGCGGCCGGCCGGATCGGCGGCGTAGTCGGGGATGGAGCCCGCCTCGGTCCAGCCGGCGGTCCGGTACACCCGCTCGGCCCCGCTGCCGCTCTCGGTGTCCAGGAACAGGAGCACCACCCCGGCGCGGGCGGCGGCCGCCTCGGCTTCGGCGAGGAGGGCGCGGCCCGTGCCGCGGCCGCGGGCCCCGGGGTGGACCATGAGCTTGCGCACCTCGGCGCGGTGGCGGCCGTTGGGCTTCGTCTCCCGGCTCCAGCTGACGGTGCCGTCGATCCAGTCGTCCGGCCCCCTCGACACCCACAGGGCGAGGGAGCCCTCCTCCACGGCGGGGAGCAGGGATTCCCACCAGGCGACGGCGGCCTCGTGGTCGATGTCGGCGAGGAAGCCCAGTGAGGCACCGTCGCGGACCACGCGCAGGAGGAGGGAGGCCAGTTCGTCGCGGTACGCGAACAGATCGGCGGCGTCGATCCGGGTGATGGAAGCGCTCATCCGCCGAGGATAGGGATCAGCCGGTGGCGCGCTGGAGGCGGGGCAGGTGCAGGTCGCGGAAGACCGCGGTCATGCGCAGGGCGAAGACCAGGGCGGCGGACACGGCGATGTTGACGGTGTCCGGGGCTCCGGCCCGGTGCAGGCCGAGGTAGGAGACCGCCCCGGCGAGCGCGGCCGTCGCGTACACCTCCTCGCGCAGCAGCAGGGGCGGGAACTCCCCGCAGAGCACGTCGCGGACGACCTCGCCGGTGACTCCCGTCAGGACGGCGAGGATGAGCACGGCGACCGGGGTGACGTGCGCGTCGATGGCGGCGCGGGCGCCGATCACGGTGACGACGGAGAGGCCGACGGCGTCGACGACCATCAGGGAGCGGTGCGGGAGCTCCCGGCGGCGCAGGTAGAGCATGGTGGCGACGGCGACGGACGCGATGAGGACGAGCAGCAGCCAGTCGTGCGTCCAGTAGAGCGGATGCCGGTCGAGGATGAGGTCGCGCAGGGTCCCGCCGGAGATGGCGGCCGCGAAGGCGAGGACGAGCCCGCCGAAGGGGTCCATGTTCGCGCGGTGCGCGGCGAGGACGCCGGAGGCGGCGAAGGCGGCTATGCCGAGCAGGTAGAGGGCGTGCAGCATGACGCGGCTCCCTTCGCGGGGCGGGGTCGACGGGGAATCCGTCAAGGCTGCCGCAGCCCCGGCGCCGACCGCATCGGCCGTTCGGCCGGCACTCCCCGTGGGATCACGCCCGTACCCCGCGCCCCGACGCCGGCGGGGCTGGGTTTTCCAGCCCCGCCGGCGTCGAGGGCACGGGCCGGGAGCAGCACCGGGCGGGCATCGGCTAGTGCCGTGACCGGAAAGGTTTGCCGGGTCGCGGTGTCCGGTGCGGTGCATCTCCCCCAGCTACCGCTGGGAGGGGCCCCCGGGCGGAGGATCACGTCGCGTACTGGACGTACTCGCGTGGTCCGACAACGCGGCGAGGTGCCGTGCCGGGCGCCGCGACCCGGTGGACCTTTCCGGTCACGGCACTAGGGGGACGGCCTAGGGGGACGGGAGTTCCGCGAAGTCCGCTACCAGGCCGCGGTGGTGGCCGGCCGTGCCGAGGGCCAGGGAGTCGGCCTTGGCCCGCTTGAGGTAGAGGTGGGCGGGGTGTTCCCAGGTCATGCCGATGCCGCCGTGCAGCTGTACGCACTCCTCGGCCGCCTTGACCGCGACTCCCGAGCAGTAGGCCTGGGCCACGGCGACCGTGAGCGGCGCGTCGGGGGCGCCGGTCGCGAGGGCGTCCGCGGCGGCCCGGGCCGCGGCCCGGGCGGAGGCCACGTCGAGCCAGAGCCGGGCGAGGCGGTGCTTGAGGGCCTGGAAGGAGCCGAGGGGCCGGTTGAACTGGTGGCGGGTGCGCAGGTGCGCCACCGTCTGCGCCAGGCACCATTCGGCGAGCCCGAGCTGTTCCGAGGCGAGCAGTCCGGCCCCGGAGAGCAGTGCCCCGGCGATGGCCGCGCGGGCGGTGGCCGGGTCGGCGAGCCGGGTCCCGGCGGCCCCGTCGAGGGTGACGGTGGCCAGGGGGCGGGTCAGGTCCAGCGCCACGAGGGGGGTCCGAGAGACCCCCGGCGAGTCGGCCTGGACGGCGTACAACCCGGTGTCGGCGAGGACCAGCAGCACGTCGGCGCCGGCCGCGTCCGCGACGGAGGTGACGCTGCCGCTCAGCGTCCGCGTGCCCGTCCCGCCGCCGTGGCCGCCGCCGGGGCCCGTCCCGCCGCCGGGGCCCGCGCCGGTGTCCCGGACCGGCGCCGGCAGGGGTGCGCCGGGGGCCAGGGTCAGGGGCAGCGCGGGCGCGCAGACCCGCCGGCCCGCCGCGAGCTCCCGCAGGAGGTCGGCACAGTCCGCGCCGTCGCAGCCGAGCAGGATCTCCGTCGCCAGGACGGCGCTGGTGAGGTAGGGGACCGGGGCGGCGGCCCGGCCGAGCTCCTCCAGGACCACGGCCGCCTCCCGGTGGCTCGCGCCCTGGCCGCCCAGCTTCTCCGGTACGAGCAGTCCCGCGGCGCCGATGTCCGCGGCGAGCACCCGCCACAGCACCGGGTCGTGCGGGGCGCCGCCCTCGATCCGGGCCAGGACGGCGGCGGCGTCGCAGCGGGAGGCGAGCAGGGAGCGTACGGCCGTGCGGAGTTCCTCCTCCGCCTCGGAGTACAGCAGGTCCAGGGGGGCCGCGCTCGGGGGGTTCGGTGCGCTCATCGGGCCAGGTCCTTCCAGGCGAGGTCCTTGTCGTCGCGCGGTTCGGCGGGCAGGCCGAGGACGCGTTCGGCGACGATGTTGAGGAGGATTTCGCTGGTGCCGCCCTCGATGCTGTTGCCCTTGGCGCGCAGGTAGCGGTAGCCGGCGTCGCGGCCGGTGAAATCGACGATCTCGGGGCGGCGCAGGGTCCAGTCCTCGTACAGCAGCCCTTCCTCGCCGAGGAGTTCCACCTCCAGGCCGCTGATCTCCTGGTTGAGGCGGGCGAAGGCGAGCTTCATCCCCGAGCCTTCCGGGCCGGGCGCTCCGGCGGCGAGCTGCTGGCGCAGCCGCTCCCCGGTGAGGCGGGCGACCTCCGCCTCGACCCACAGCTCCAGCAGCCGCTGGTGCAGGGAGTGCGTGCGCAGCTCAGGGCGCCCGCGCCAGGCGGCGGCGACCGGGGCGATCATGCCGCCCTCGCGGGGGATGCGCATGCCGCCGATGGAGACCCGCTCGTTCATCAGGGTGGTGCGGGCGACGGCCCAGCCCTGGCCCACCTCGCCGAGCCGGTGGGCGTCGGGGATCTTGACGCCGGTGAGGAAGACCTCGTTGAACTCGGCCTCGCCGGTGATCTGGCGCAGCGGGCGCACTTCCACGCCGGGGGCGTGCATGTCGCACAGGAAGTAGGTGATGCCCTGGTGCTTGGGCAGCGCGGGATCGGTGCGGGCGATCAGGATCGCCCAGCGGGCGGTGTGGGCGCTGGAGGTCCACACCTTCTGGCCGTCCACCACCCAGTCTCCGTCCCCGTCGGCGGCGCGGACCGCACGGGTGCCGAGTGCGGCCAGGTCGGAGCCGGCGCCGGGCTCGCTGAAGAGCTGGCACCAGACCTCCTCCCCGATCCACAGGGGGCGCAGGAAGCGCCGCTTCTGCTCCTCGGTGCCGTACGCGAGGATCGTGGGCGCGGCCATGCCCAGGCCGATGCCGATCCGGCGCGGGTCGTTGTCGGGGGCCGCGGCGGCCTCCAGTTCGGCGTCGACGACGGCCTGGAGGGTGCGGGGCGCGCCGAGTCCGCCGAGGCCCTCGGGGTAGTGCACCCAGGCGAGTCCGGCGTCGAAGCGGGCGCGCAGGAAGTCCTCGCGCGCGGTGGTGGCGGGCGGGTGCGCGGCGAGCAGTTCCCGTGTGCGCAGGAGCAGTTGTGCGGCGGTGACCGCGGCGGCCGTCATCGCCGGCCCCCGTCCCGGGCCGGTACGACGACCAGCCGGCCGGTGGTGGTCCCGTCGGCGAGGCGCTGTACGGCGTCGGCGGCACCGGCGAGCGGGACGCGCTCGCTGACCAGCGGCCTGACGGTGCCTTCGGCGGCGAGGCGGGTGAGCTCCGCGTGGCAGGCGGCGATGGCGGCGGGCTCCTTGGTGGCGTACAGGCCCCAGTGCAGGCCGAGGATCGCGTAGTTCTTCACCAGGGCGTGGTTCAGTGCCGGGGCGGGGATGGTTCCGCTCGCGAAGCCCACGACGACGATGCGGCCCTCGAAGGCCACGCACTTGGCCGAGGCGGTGTAGGCGTCGCCGCCGACCGGGTCGTAGACGACGTCGGCGCCGCGTCCCGCGGTGAACTCCTTGACGCGGGCGACGATGTCCTCCGTCGTGCGGTCGACGACCAGGTCGCAGCCGAGCTCCTCGGCGGTGGCCGCCTTGGCCTTGCCGCCGACGACTCCGATGACGGTGGCTCCGGCGGCCTTGCCGAGCTGGACGGCGGCGCTGCCGACCCCGCCGGCGGCGGCGTGCACGAGGAGGGTCTCGCCCGCCTGGAGGCGTGCCCGGCGGTGCAGGCCGAACCAGCCCGTCTGGTAGCCGATGTGCAGTGCGGCCGCCTCGGCGTCGTCGAGGGTGTCCGGGGCGGGGAGCAGGGCCCGCGCGGGGGCGGTGACGTACTCGGCGAAACCGCCGTTGGGCAGGCTCGGATTGGCGATGACGCGGCGGCCGTCGTCGGTCTCGCCGCAGATCTCCACGCCGGGGGTGAAGGGCAGCGGGGGGCGGATCTGGTACTGGCCGCGCACGAGCAGCGCGTCGGGGAAGTTGACGTTGGCGGCGAGCACCTTGAGCCTCACCTCGCCCTCGCCGGGCACCGGTTCGGGCACCTCTTCGAGGCGCATGGCCTCGCGGGGCTCGCCGGGGGTGTGTACTCGCCATGCCTGCATCAGGGGCCTCCAGCCGCCGACGGGGAACCACGCCTCGCGGGCATACTAAGCGGTCGCTTGCATTCCTGGGAACCTGTCGGAGGACACGGTTACCGGCGCGGGCATGGCGATCTGCGCGTCCGCACGCTATCGATGGGCCGCATGGAGAACCACTCGCGCGGGCTGCCCGCGCCGCCGCCCCTCGGCTCCGCCGCCCTGCCGCCCGGTACCTTCGCCGGCCGGGCGGTGCTCGTCACCGGCGGCGGCACCGGGCTGGGCAAGGCCATCGCCACCGAATTCGCGCGGCTCGGAGCGGACCTGGTGATCGCGGGCCGCCGGATCGAGCAGCTGAAGGCCGGCCAGGAGGAACTGGCGGCCGTGCCCGGCGCGGGACGGGTGACGGCCGCGGTCTGTGACATCCGGGACCCGGAGCGGGTCGCGGAGGTGTTCGACGCGGCCGAGGCCGCGTGCGGCCGGACGCCGGACGTGCTGGTCAACAACGCGGCCGCCAATTTCCCCTGTCCGGCCGAGGACCTGTCCCCCAACGCCTGGCGGGCGGTGGTCGACATCACCCTGACCGGCACCTGGTTCGTGACCCGTGAGTTCGGCCGCCGCCACCTCGCGGCCGGCACCGCCGGGTCCATCGTGAACATCGGCGCCTCGTACGCCTGGACGGGCGGTCCGGGGTTCGCGCACAGCGCCGCCGCCAAGGCCGGGGTGAAGAACCTCGTGGAGACCCTCGCCGTCGAGTGGGGCCCGTACGGCATCCAGATCAACGGCCTGGTGCCCGGGCTCATGCCGCACGCGGACATGACCGCGGACATCCGGGGCGGCCTGGAGCGGGCCGCCCCGGACGACAAGGACGCCCGGCAGCCCGCCCTGCGGGTCGGCGCGCCGCGCGAACTGGGCTGGGCCGCCACCTTCCTCGCCTCGCCCTACGCCCGCTTCATCACCGGCCACACCCTGGTGGTGGACGGCGCGAACTGGCAGCGCCGGGCGCTGGTCAACCCCGAAGTGGTGCCGGTCCGCGAGCAGTTGGGTCGCGGGCCGTTCACCGCGTGACACGGTCGACGGCAGGGGGCGCCTCCATGGCACCTCACGCCACGATGTGGTCTTGTGGCACATTGGCCACGTGAGCCCCACGACCCCGGAGGTGCCGCGGTGAGCACGGTGAGTACGGCCAGCACGGCGGACACTGGCGGCACGGCGGGCGCAGGCGGCACGGCGGGCGCGGCCGGTACGGGACGTCCGTCGCTGACGCAGCGACGCAGGGAGGCCACGAGCTACGAGATCGCGGAGGCCGCCGCCGCACTGTTCTCCGAGCGGGGGTTCGAGGCCACGACGGTCGACGACATCGCCCGGGCGGCCGGCATCTCGCTGCGCACCTTCTACCGGTACTGCCCGGCCAAGGAGGACGCGATGACCCCGGTGCTGACGGCCGGGGTGGCCACCCTGGTCGAGGAGCTCGCCCTGCGCCCCGCCTCGGAGCCGGTCACCGAGGCGGTCCAGGCCGCCTTCACCACCGCGACGGCGGGCGCGCGCTACGAGGAGCCGGGGCAGACGGTCCGGCTGATCCAGGTGATGAGCCGTGTCCCGGAGATCCGCCTGCGCTGGCTCGCGGCCGCCCGCGCGATGCAGGACCGGCTCGTCCCGGTCCTCGCGGCCCGTACGGGGCGGCCCGAATCCGCCCTGGAGACCCGTGTCCTGGCGGCCTGCCTCATCGACGCGGTCACGGTCGCCCTCGAGCACTGGGCGGCGGAAGGCGGCCACGAGCCCCTGCCGGCCGTCTCGGCCCGGGCCCTCGCCCTCCTGCGCCTGGCGCAGTAGGCAGGGCTCACGGCCCGGCCCGCCCCGCGATCCCCTCAAGCGCCTCCAGCCCCCTTCAGCCCCCCGTGAAACGCGGGGGCCGGCGCGCCGCCTTGGCGCTGTAGCCCTCGCGCGCGTCCTCCGAGGTGAGGGTGAGCGCCGCCGTCATCGCGACGCGGTCCAGGGCCGCTGGGAGGGCGGCGTCCGCGTAGGAGTCGATCGCGCGTTTGATGCCCTGGACGGCCAGCGGGGCGTTCGCGGCGATCTCCGCAGCGAGGGCCCGTGCGGTGCCCTCCAGCTCCCCGGGCGGGACGACCTCTTGGACCAGGTTCAGCCGGTGCGCCGTCTCCGCGTCGATGCGACGGCCCGTCAGGGCGAGGTACTTCGCCCAGCCCGCGCCCGTCTCGCGGGCGATGCGCAGGTCTCCGCCCGCGTCCACCGCGACGCCCAACTGGGCCTCGGGCAGCGCGAAGACGGCGTCCCGCGCCGCCACCCGGATGTCGGCCATCAGCGCCAGCTCGAAGCCGAATCCCAGGCAGTAGCCCTGCACCGCCGCCACCACCGGCTGCGGCAGGCGGGCCAGGACCGCGAAGCGCTCGTGGACCCAGCGGATGCCCTCGTAGTAGTTGCGGTTGCGCCCCGCCGCCGACTCCCCCGTGATCGCCCCGCCGGGGGCGGTCACGTCGATGCCCGCGCAGAAGGCCCGGCCCTCGGCCCGCAGCAGCACCGCGCGCACGTCCGGGTCGAAGCGGATCCGGTCCGCCAGCAGGCCCAGCTGACGCGTGGACTCCCAGCTCCAGCCGTTGAGCTTGTCCGGCCGGCAAAGGGTGAGTTCCGCGATCCCGTCCGCCACGTGCAGCCGGATCCGTTCCTCACCCTCCGCGATCTCCGTGCTGATGGTGTCGATCACGCGGACACCCTAGGGCGCACCCGTCAACGCGGGAAGACCTCGAACGCCACCGCCGGGCGGCCGCCGAACCGGGCCGCCGCCATCCGGGCGTTGCCCGTCAGGAAGCCGCGCACGTACGTCTCGGGGTCCTCGTCCGTCAGCGCGTCGATGTACGCCTTGTGCTCCATCAGGGACTTCACCGAGCGCTCCATGCCCGGACCGGCGTCCGCCGCGTGCGTCGGCGTCGTGGTTCCGGACACCGCGACCCAGCGGACCCCGTTCCACGGCTCCAGGCCCTGCTCCGTGAGGAGTTCGGGGAAGATCCAGCGGTTGCCGGCGTCCCCCGCAGCGTCCAGGGTGGCCCGGCCGACCGCCTTGTGGTCCGGGGTGTTCCACCAGCCGCCGCCCTCGGCCCCGCCCCACGTGTCGCGGTGGTTCATGGTGACGACCAGCTCGGGGCGGTGCCGGCGGATGGCGGCCGCGATGTCCCGGCGCAGGTCGAGGCCGTACTCGAGCACCCCGTCGCGGTGGTCGAGGAACTCCACGGCGGACACTCCGACGACGGCCGCGCTCGCGCGCTGTTCGGCTTCGCGCAGCGGGGCGCACTCGGCGGGGGCGATTCCGTCGATCCCCGCCTCGCCGCGCGTGGCGAGCAGGTAGACGACCTCCCGGCCGCCGTCCGTCCAGTCCGCGATGGCCGCCGCGCAGCCGTACTCGAGGTCGTCGGGGTGGGCCACCACGGCGAGCGCGCGCGTCCAGTCGGTGGGCATGGGCTCCAAGGGCGCGGGCCCGTCCAGTTGTTCAGTCATGTCTCGCACAATAGGCGCATGGACAGACAAGGGCCGGTAGTGGCCCTGCTCGACGCCTCCGGGGCGTTCTTCGAGCCCGCCCGCACGGCGTTCCCCGGAGCGGGCGCCGCCGCCTGGGCGGCGGCCGCGCTCGTGGACCCCGGCGCCGCCGGTCCCGACGGCTCCTGGCTGCTGGACTTCCGGTGCTTCGCCGTGGCCCGGCCGCACGGCCGCTGGGTGCTCGTCGACGCCGGGGTCGGCCCGGCGCACGGGCCCGCGGCCGGCTGGGCCCCGGTCCCGGGCCGGCTGCCCGCCGCGCTCGAGGAGGCCGGGATCGCGCCGGGCGACGTGGAGGCGGTGGTCCTGACGCATCTGCACGAGGACCACACGGGCTGGACCCTGGACCGGGCAGGCCTGCCGTTCTTCCCGGCCGCGCGGTACCTCGTACAGGGCGCGGAGGTCGCGGCCCTGGACCGGGCGGATCCCGTGTGGGACTGGGTCGTCGCACCGCTGCGGGCCACGGGGCAGCTGCACGAGGTGTCCGGGGTCCACCGGCTCGCCCCCGGCCTGACCCTGCTCCCGACGCCCGGGCACACCCCGGGCCACCAGTCGGTGCTGGTGGAGGGGTCCGGCGCGGGCGGCGGGGTCCGGGACGTGCTGGTCACCGGTGACGTGCTCGTCCACGCCGTACAGCTGGCCGATACGGCCGTCCCGTACTCCCACGAGCGCGACCGGGCCGCCGCCCGCGCCTCCCGGGAGGAGCTGCTGGCCCTGGCGGCGCGCCGCGGCGCCCTCCTGGCCACCGCGCACCTGACCCGGGCCTTCGTGGAGCCGGCCGTACCGCGGGATCCGGCCTGTCAGGGGATCGTCTAGACCTCGTCGCGCACGAGTGCCAGCAGCCGGTCCAGGACGCGGGGGCCGCCGGCCCGGACGCCGTCGTGTTCGAACTCGTCCGTCACCCAGGTCTTCAGCCCCCGGACCGCCCGGGCCGTGGCCAGGGAGTGGGCGGTGTCCACGTACATGTCGTCGTGGTAGACGGCGGCGGCCACCGGCACCTCGTTCGCGGCGAGCCGCGCCCGGTCGTACAGCGGCGTCCAGCCGGTACGGGCGGCCAGCAGCTCGGCGGTCTCGCGCAGCGGGGCGAGCGCCGGATCGCAGGTGAAGTGCCAGGGGTGGACGGTCTCGCCGGTGAAGTACATCGCCTCGTCGCCCGCGAGGGTCTTCGCGGCGTCGAAGCGCGGGTGGTCCGCGCGCACCCGCTCGGCGGCCCAGCCGAGGGGCGCGCCCGGGTCCTGGGCGTAGATCGCCTCGTGGACCAGGGCGTAGAGCGGGTGCCCGGCGAAGGAGAGCTGCGCGTGGACGGCCTCGAGGAAGGCGTCGGAGAGAGCGGGCCCGGCCTGCGTGGGGACGAAGGCGTCCTCCAGCAGGTAGTGCAGCTGGTGGCTGCCGTCCGAGCCGCCGAGGAGGATCCCGAGGGACTGGAAGGCCTCGACCGTCAGCCGGTAGCCGCCGGGGAGCCGCGCGGGCTGCTCGCTCAGGTGGGCGGCGATCCGCCGGGCGCGCTCCACGTCCATGGGGTAACGGGCGTAGTGCGCGCGGTTCTTGCGCTCCATGCGGGGGTACGCGGCTTCGTAGACCTCGGCCGCCGTCGCGTCGAGGGACGGCAGCCCGCCGGTGATGAGGGCCGCGGTCAGCCCCTCGGGGGCGGCGCAGAGGTAGTGGGTGACGCAGAACCCGCCGAAGCTCTGCCCGAGGACCGTCCAGGGCTTGCCGCCGGTGAGGAGGGGCCGGATGGTCTCGGCGTCGCGCACGATGGAGTCGGCCCGGAAGTGGACGAGGTACTCGGCCTGCTGCTCCGGGGTTCCGCGCAGCGGCAGGGTCTGCCGGTTGACCGGGGTGGAGCGGCCGGTCCCGCGCTGGTCCAGGAGCAGCACCCGGTACTCGGACAGGGCCCGCTCCAGCCAGGCCTGCCGGCCGATGAACCGGCGCGCGCCGAAGCCGGGACCGCCCTCCAGGTAGAGCAGCCAGGGCAGGGATTCCGGGTCCTTGCCGGCGGCGACCAGCTCGCGCGCGTACAGCTCGATCCGCTCGCCGTCGGGGCGGGCGTGGTCGAGCGGGACGGTGAAGCGGTGGTCGGTGAGGACGACACCGGGCTGGCGGTAGCTGGCACTGGCGGTCACGGACGGCCCCTCGGGTACCTCTGCCCGGGCCGGGTCGCGGCCGGGGTGCGGATTGGCGGTGCCGCCGAGTCTAGTGCTGTGGCCGGAAAGGTTTGCCGGGTCGCGGTGTCCGGTGCGGTGCATCTCCCCCAGCTACCGCTGGGAGGGGCCCCCGGGCGGAGGGCCGCGGCTCGTACTGGACGTACCGCCGTGGTCCGGTGAACCTTTCCGGTCACAGCACTAGTACGGACCGTCAGGGAATCCTGGCCCTTGCTTCGGCTCTCCCCGCCGCCTGGCGCCGGGTCCGGGTCCCGGCGCCGGGCTCGGTCAGAACTCGACCACCGAGCGGAGCACCTCGCCCCGCTCCATCCGCGCGAAGGCCTCCTCGACCCCGTCGAGCGCGATCCGTTCGGAGACGAACGCGTCGAGGTCGAGGCGCCCCTGGAGGTAGAGGTCGACGAGCAGCGGGAAGTCCCGCTCGGGCAGGCAGTCCCCGTACCAGGAGGACTTCAGGGCGCCGCCGCGCCCGAAGACGTCGAGCAGAGGGAGTTCGAGGCGCATCTCCGGCGTCGGGACGCCGACCAGGACCACCGTGCCGGCCAGGTCGCGCGCGTAGAACGCCTGGCGGTACGTCTCGGGGCGGCCGACGGCATCGATGACCACGTCGGCGCCGTTCCCGCCGGTGAGCTCCTGGATGGCCTTGACCACGTCCACGGCCGCGCCGTTGACGGTGTGCGTGGCGCCGAGGCCCCGCGCCCATTCGAGCTTCCGGTCGTCGAGGTCCACGGCGATGATCCGCGAGGCTCCGGCCAGCCGGGCCCCGGCCACGGCGGCGTTGCCCACTCCCCCGCAGCCGATGACGGCGACGGAGTCGCCGCGCCCGACGTTGCCGGTGTTCAGGGCCGCGCCGAGACCGGCCATCACCCCGCAGCCGAGCAGTCCCGCGGCGGCCGGCGAGGCGGCCGGGTCCACCTTGGTGCACTGGCCGGCGGCGACCAGGGTCTTCTCGGCGAAGGCACCGATGCCCAGCGCCGGGGAGAGCGGGGTGCCGTCCTCCAGGGTCATGGACTGGGTGGCGTTGTGCGTGGCGAAGCAGTACCAGGGGCGGCCGCGCTTGCAGGCCCGACAATTGCCGCACACCGCACGCCAGTTGAGGACGACGAAGTCACCGGGGGCCACGGAGGCGACGTCCGGTCCGACCGATTCGACGACCCCGGCCGCCTCGTGGCCGAGCAGGAAGGGGAACTCGTCGTTGATCCCGCCCTCGCGGTAGTGCAGGTCGGTGTGGCAGACCCCGCAGGCCTGGACCCGTACGAGCACCTCGCCGGGCCCCGGGTCGGGCACGAGGATCGTCGTGGTCTCCACCGGCGCGCCCTTGCTCCGTGCGATGACCCCTCGTACGCGATGCGTCACTTGCTACCCCGATCTCGATCACGGTCTCGTCGACTGCTCGGCCGATCCCGCGCAGGATCCGCCGGTCCGGCCAACGTACACGCGCTTTCCCGCGTGCGGGAGTTGCCCCACGCCCCGGCGTGCCGGTCGCAGAACTAGTGCTGTGGCCGGGAAGGTTTGCCGGGTCGCGGTGTCCGGTGCGGTGCATCTCCCCCAGCTACCGCTGGGAGGGGCCCCCGGGCGGAGGGCCGCCGCTTGTACTGGACGTACTTCGGTGGTCCGCACCCCCGCCGACCACCGCAGCGTGATCGACTCCGCCGTCTACCGCGACGGCGTGCGCATCGCCTCCCCCGTCACCCTCGCCGACACCTTCCGCCAACTCCGCGAACAGCCGGACGGCATGGCCTGGATCGGCCTGCACCGCCCGACGGAATCCGAACTCCACTCCCTGGCAGCCGAGTTCAACCTCCACCCGCTCTCCATCGAAGACGCCCTGGAGGCCCACCAGCGCCCCAAACTGGAGCGCTACGGAGACACCCTCTTCGTCGTCCTGCGCGCCGCCCGCTACCTGGACGCACTGGAGGAGGTCGACTTCGGCGAGCTCCACATCTTCGTGGGCCCCGACTTCCTGATCACGGTCCGCCACGGCGCCGCCCCGGACCTCTCGGCCGTCCGCCGGCGAATGGAGAAGTCCCCCGAACTCCTCTCCCTCGGCCCTGAGGCCGCCCTCTACGCCATCCTCGACGCGGTGGTCGACGGCTACGCCCCGGTCGTCGAGGGCGTCCAGATCGACATGGACGAGATCGAGACCGAGGTCTTCAGCGGCGACCCGGAGGTCTCCCGCCGCATCTACGAACTCTCCCGCGAAATGGTCGAGTTCCAGCGTGCCACCCGCCCCCTGGTCGGCATGCTCCACAGCCTGATGGCGGGCTTCGCGAAGTACGGCACGGACGAGGAACTCCAGCGCTACCTCCGCGACGTGGCGGACCACGTCACCCACACCAGCGAACGCGTGGACGGCTTCCGCCAGGCCCTCACGGAAATCCTGACGGTCAACGCCACCCTGGTGTCCCAACAACAGAACGCCGAAATGCGCGCATTGGCCGAAGCGGGCTTCGAACAGAACGAAGAAATCAAAAAAATCTCCTCGTGGGCCGCCATCCTCTTTGCACCCACACTCGTGGGAACCATCTACGGCATGAACTTCGAAGACATGCCGGAGCTGAAGTGGGCGGGCGGCTACCCCTTCGCAGTCGGCTTGATGGGCGTGGTTTGCGTAAGTTTGTACATGATTTTCAAGCGTCGGGACTGGCTCTAGGGGTCGACCGGCTCCACCAGCGCAGCGTACATAGTTTGCTGTTGCATCTCCGGAATGGGTACTAGTATGAGGCGCTGGGGAGCCCCTGGGGAGAAGTGATGCAAGTGATCTCGTCTACCTGCCTCCGGCAAGGCCCTGAACAGGACTTTTACCCTCCTGACGTCGCTGGGGAGAATCCGGGGAGAATCGGCTGACGACCCAGGTCCTGCGTCTGCGGTTTCGCCCTGTCCGCTTTCCTGGTCAACATCTCAGCGTGGCCCTTGCTGCACCCGCAACGGATCACAGACAGTGGCATTGCTGCTGAACGGCGGCACCATCGGCCCGCTCTGTACGCCTCCCGTTGTCGGCGCTGAACCGGCCCCACCCACCACCCGCAAAGGCCGCCGACGTCAGCATGTCTGTCGGAGTGGTCTGCTACCCGATGGTGTCCCGCCGAGGACACCATCGGTGGCGTTCGTCGATGCGAGGCCGGATGAAGCGGGAAGTGCTGGTGGTGACGAGTGGTGTTCAGGTCAGCCCAGCGTCTGCGCGTCCAGGTCTCATACACAAGCGGCCGACAGCCCGTGCCTCCTGCTCAGGGCAAGAACGGGCTGCGACAGCCGGCGCACCGCCGCTACTCACTCCGGGCGCGGGCTCGCACATCGTGGCCCGCATCACTTCTTCGGCCGCCATAATGGAGGCATGTCCTCCAGCCCACAGCATCCTGCGCCCGCGCCGAGGGGCCTCTCCGGCGCGGAAGCCGAGGACCTCGCGCTGTACCGGGAGAAGTTCC
Organism: Streptomyces sp. ICC4; assembly: GCF_003287915.1. Lineage (NCBI taxonomy): Bacteria > Bacillati > Actinomycetota > Actinomycetes > Kitasatosporales > Streptomycetaceae > Streptomyces > Streptomyces sp. ICC4. The sequence goes on from NZ_CP030286.1 coordinate 4,557,564, forward strand.
GGCGCCGTCTGCCGGAATCGCTGGACGAGCTGCATGGGCCGGCGCGCGGTGTCGTAGAGCTGCCGCTGCACCTGGCCTGGTCCGGGATGACCTCGTACGACCTGGGCAAGCCTCGCCAGCGCATGGGCCTGTACCGCACCGTCCTGCACGAGGGCCTGCACGACGACCTGCCCCTCTACCTCAATCAGGATCTGCTCCTCCAGCTGTGGCCCGTGCTGCGCACCCTCGTCGGTCGCACCGTGCGCACCGTGTGGGAGGACGCCTTCCCCCAGCTCGCCTCCCGCACCCGGGCAGCCGCGTGACGGACATGCCGGATCTGCACATGCGGCTCCTGGCGGATGTGATTGCCCTCGGCTCGCCGTATCCCTTAGTCCTCACCGGCGGGTATGCCGTGAGGGCGCACCGCCTCGTGAACCGTCCCAGCCAGGACCTCGATGTCGCCACGGAGAACCCGGCGCCCATGGCCGACATCGCGGCCGCAGTCTGTCGCGGCCTCGAGGCTCGGGGCTGGAAAGTGCATGCACTGGAAACTGCCCCGCTGTCCGCTCGCTTCACCGTGACCGACCCGGTCACCGGGCAGGACTGTGAAGTCGACATCCTGAAGGAAGTCTTCTGGCGGCCCGTCTCCCAGAGCCCGTACGGGCCCGTCCTCGCGGAGGAGGACGTGATCGGGACCAAGGTTCGCGCCCTCGCCGACCGCGGAGCGCCCCGCGACCTGATCGACGTGTTCGCTGCCTCCCGCCGCTGGACCAATACCGAGCTTGAGGAGTTCGGCCGCCGCCACGCCCGTGGCCGCTTCGAGCGCGAGGACCTGCAGGCGAACCTCACGGGCGCCGAGTGGACCGACGACGAAGCCTTCGCCGCCTACGGCCTGGACGAGACCACCATCGCCGCCCTTCGTACCTGGGCCGTGGAGTGGGCCGATGACCTCGCGGCCCGACTCCCCGAAGAGTCCGATGATCCGGACATCGACTGATCGAATCCGGACGAGACCGCATCTGCAGGCTGCCGACGAGACCGACCAGCCCCGAGAGCTCCGACTCACGCGGCTCAGACACCCGGACGGGCTACGAAACCCGGCATCACGCCGCGTCCGCACATGTCGAGGGCTGCGACAGCCGTGGCCGGTAGGGCCATGCGCTCCCGAGCGCCTTTGCCGCCCCGCGAAAGGTCGCGAGGGCAGAGGATACCTGCTGCGGGCGGCGTCGGGACCGTGTGTGCCCCGAAGGACGGTGGCCGCCACAACCGGGTTTGAGCCGGGCATACCGGCAGCGCCATGATGGGGCCGTTCGAGTGGCCCCGGTGCGGTAGGAGCAGCAGATGCGGCGAGACGGGAAGACGGCCCCGTCCGATCTCCAGCTGAAGATCGTGCTGCACGGCACAAGACCGCCCCTGTGGCGGCGCCTCGTGCTGCCGTCCGATACCTCGCTCGGGACGCTGCACGACGCCATCCAGGTCGCCTTCGGATGGCACGGTGGCCATCTGCATCTCTTCACCGACGAGTTCGGCCGGGGGTACGGCGATGCGGCCCGACTCACCGGCATCGACCTCGGCTTCGGCCACGAGGTCGGCGACGAGGACGCCACCGCGCTCGGCGACGTGCTGGCCGAGGAGAAGGCACGGCTGCGCTACGTCTACGACTTCGGCGACGACTGGGAGCACGGGATCACGCTGGAGAAGACACTGCCGTGCCCGGTCGACGCGGAGCGGGCGGTGCGCTGCGTCGGCGGCCGTCGCGCCGACGTACCGGCCGAGGACATCGGCGGCGTGCGGGGGCTGGCTGAGGTGCTGGAGTTCCTCGGCACCCCGGACGGGGCAGGGGATGGCCCGTACGGCGAGCTTGTCGCCGAGCTGCGGGCGGCCGGTTACGATCCGGCGGCCTTCGACCGGGACGGGATCACCGCGCGGCTGGCCCGGCTGACGCCGGACACGGTGTCCGGCAATGCGAAGCCGCCGACCGGTGAAGGGGCCGGGCGCGGCGGTGTCCGTCGGCTGACCGCCGAGGACGTGGCGTTGTGTACCTGTGGGCAGTGCGGGGTGGGCGATCCCGTCGATGCCGGAGTCGACGGACCGGCCGAGGATGTGCCCGTGCTGCGCCCGGTGACGCTGGCTCCGCGGGAGAACCTTGTCGCTGCCGTGCGGGGTGTTCCGCTCTTCGACGCTGCGCTGCGGCTCGCCGCCTGGTGCCGCGAGGGACGGCAGGTCACCGCTGGCCGGGTACTGCGGCCCGCGCTCGCCCGTGAGGCCGTCGAGGAGATCCAGCTGTGGAAACTGGCCGGCGACGACTCGCCGTATGCCGATGCCGTCGCGAGGGCTCGTGCGTTGAAATCGCTGCGCAGCGCCAAGGACGTGGCCGTTCTCGATGATCCGTGGTGGCTCGCCGTGGATGGCGGAATGATCACGATCAGCGGTGGCCGCGCGTGGGGTGGCGCGGCAACCGACTTCACCGGTGAGGGCCTCCTGGATTTCTGGGCCGCCACGATGGGCGATCTGCTGGAGGAGATCGGTGAGACGGGGGTGCTGAACGGGTGGCACGGTGAGTTGGGCGAGCTGACGGCCGAGATCGCCGACGGACTGGTCGGCCTGCTGTACGACGACCCGGACGACGCCTGGGTGGATGTCGACGACCTGCGTGCGAAGGCCCGCGAGGTGGGCGAGAACGGGCCGGAGTTCGATCTCTTCCAGGCGATGTTCGCGGCGTCCTTCCAGGGACTCGGGGAAAGGCTCGCCCTGCTGGGCGCGGTGGAGTACGAGCCCGGTGACGGGGACGATTCGGCCGAGGAGACGCTGCGCACATTCCTGAACGCCATGGTCGGAGAGGAGCTGGGCGGCGGTTCGGGAACCTCGACGGCAGCGTCGGCCCCGTCGTGGGACGACCAGCGCGGGCACCGCATGCGGCTCACCCCACTCGGCCGCTACGGGCTCCGCGCGTACCTGATGGAGTGCGGTGTGCCCGCGCCGCTGCTCGGCGAGTACGCCGAAGCGGACGCCGACGCTCTGCTCCAGGGGCTCCTGGGCTACTCCCCCGACGAGATGCGCCGGGAGGTCGAAGGGTGGCTGGCACACCGTTCGGCGACGGATGCCGCGGTAGGGCTGCTCGACGCATGCGCGGGAGACGGCTCCGAGGCAGCGTCGAAGCGCGCCGTGGCCCAACTGGTGCTGGCCGACCTCGACGACCCCCGGGCACTGCGCGTGCTGCGCAAGGCAGCGGACTCCGACGTCGAGGGGTGCCGCCAGGTGGCCACCACGACCCTGGGCGCACGCCTTGGGGCAGAAGCGCGCGTGGACCCGGAGCGGGCGGAGGAGGCCGGACTGTGGCTGCTCATCGACGGACTGTCGATCCTCGCCGGTGCTCAGGAGAGCGAGGAACTGACCCGCGGCTTCCTGGAGAACTGGAACACGGCGCCGGAGGCGCTCGAACAGCGGGTGGACGAGCTGTGGCGAGTGGAGCACCCAGCCACCGCCCAAGTGCTCGCCGAACTGGGTGAGGGCCTGCGCGGCGTCGACAAGCGGCTGGCCAAACGCATGCGTACCGCGGCGAACAAGGCCCACTCCCGCCGGTGACGGCAGGGGCGAAACCTGCTGGTGGAAGAAGACGCGGTGAAGACCGCCTGGACGACGGTGAGGCGAAAAAGAGAGTGGCACGAGTCCTCGTACGGGAGCAGGGCACGGGCACGAGGAGCGTGCCGCCATTGGCCACACCGGAGTCGGCGGCCTGGGCCCGGAGTCTGCTCGACGACGGCTGGGCGGCGGTCTTCCTGCCCGGCGAGCCCGCCCGCCTCGGCCGGTTGCTGCTCTGGCAGCCCGCCGGGGCAGCCGCCGCCGAGGGCACGGCACCCGCGGGCGTCGAGGCCGAGGCGGCGGAGCTCGTGCTGCCGCACGGCCGCTCGGTCAGACGGCGCAGGGCGGAGGGTTACGCGCTGCCCGTCGCCCTCGCTGTCGCCGCGCTGTCCGGGGCACAGCCACCACATCCATCCGCCGCCGCCTGGCAGGCCGCCGCCCGCTTCGCGCTCCGGCTGCTCGCCGACGGCCGCCTCCACCCGGCCCTCACCCCCGCCGGCTACGACACCTGGCAGGCGGGCCCCTTCACCGCAGCCCAGCGTCGGACGCTGGACGCCCTCGCCGCCGCCTTCCCGCCCCACGGCCACTGCCTGCCGGAGCCGGGTCCTGCCCCGCTGCGGATCGCCGAACCGGCCGCGCTGGTGCGCCGGTTCTGCGACGCGGTCGCCGATGCCCTGGTCCGTACCCCCGCCGCTCCGCTCGCCATGGGAACCCTGCCGTACGCCTGGCGCGAGACGCGTGCCGTGCCCACCCTGCACGAGTGGGCCGAGGAGACCGCCGCCGCGTTCACCGCCGACGTCCGGATCTCGCTGCGGGTCGACGTACCCGAGGGACGCCGCCGGCACTTCCGGGCCGTCCTCCAGCTGCACACCGCTGCGGATCCGGCGCTCGTCGTGGAGGCCGCACAGCTGTGGAGCGAGCCGGCCGAGACCGAGCGCCTGCTCGGCCCGCGCGCCGAAACCGAGACGCTGCTCGCACTGCGCCGCGGCGCCCACGTCTGGCCACCGCTCGACCGGCTGCTGAAGGACGCCGCTCCGGACCAGCTGCGGCTGACCGACGACGAAGCCTTCGACCTGCTGGGCGACGCCACCGACACGCTGCGCGCCGCCGGTGTCGACGTGCACTGGCCGCGCGAGCTCGTCAAGGCACTGACCGCGACCGCGGAGATCGGGCAACGCACCGCGCCCGGCTCCAGCACGGGCGGCATGCTCGACGCCGACACCCTCCTCGACTTCCGCTGGCAGCTCTCGCTCGGCGGAGACCCGCTTACCGAGGCCGAGATGGACGCCCTCGCGGAGACGCGTCGCCCCCTCGTCCGGCTGCGCGACCAGTGGGTGGTCGCCGACCCGAAGCTGGTGGCCCGCGCCCGGCGCCGCCGGATGGAACCGCTCACTCCCATGGAGGCGCTGGGCGCCGCGCTGACCGGCGAAGCGGAGCGGGACGGGGAGACCTTTCGCTGCACGGCGGTCGGTGCGCTCGGCGGCCTCGTCGCCCGTGTCCGCGACCCCGAATCCCGCACCCCCGCCCCGCAGCCCTCCGCACTGAAGGCCACGCTGCGCGACTACCAGAAACGGGGCCTCGCCTGGCTGGCCGAGATGTGCGAGCTCGGTCTCGGCGGCTGCCTCGCCGACGACATGGGCCTGGGCAAGACCATCACCCTGCTCGCTCTGCACCTGCACCGCCAGACCGACCCCGCCACCGCGGGCCCCACGCTCGTCGTCTGCCCCGCCTCGCTGCTCGGCAACTGGCAGCGCGAGGCAGCCAGGTTCGCACCGTCCACCCCCGTGCGCCGCTACCACGGCGGCGACCGCCACCTGAAAGACCTCGCCGACGACGAGATCGTCCTGGTCACCTACGGGGTCCTGCGCCGCGACCGGGAGACCCTCGCCGAGAACGCCTGGTCGCTGATCGCCGCCGACGAGGCCCAGCACGTCAAGAACCCCTACGCCGTCACCGCCCGCGAGCTGCGCGCCCTGCCCACCCGCGCCCGCGTCGCCCTCACCGGCACTCCCGTGGAGAACAACCTCTCCGAACTGTGGGCGCTCCTCGACTGGACCACTCCCGGACTCCTCGGACCGCTCACCGCCTTCCGCGACCGCCACGCCCGCGCGATCGAGTCGGGCGAGGACCCGCAGGCCGTCGAACGGCTGTCCCGTCTCGTCCGCCCGTTCCTGCTGCGCCGCAGGAAGTCCGACCCGGGCATCGCCCCCGAACTGCCCGCCAAGACCGAGACCGACCGCGTCGTGCCGCTGACCGCCGAGCAGGCAAGTCTGTACGAGGCGGTGGTCCGCGAAACCATGGCGAAGATCAACGAAGCCGAGGGCATCGCCCGCCGCGGCCTGATCCTGAAGCTCCTCACCGCACTGAAGCAGATCTGCAACCACCCCGCCCAATATTTGAAAGAGCACAGCCTGCGCCAGTCCACACCGCTGCACGGCCGCTCCGGCAAACTGGCGTTGCTCGACGAACTGGTCGACACCATCACCGCCGAAGGCGAGTCGGTGTTGGTCTTCACCCAGTACAAGCAGATGGCGAGCCTGCTGGAGAAGCACCTCGCGGAACGAGGCGTCCCCACCCTCTTCCTACACGGCGGCACCCCCGTCACCGCGCGCGAGGAGATGGTGGACCGCTTCCAGCGCGGCGAGGTGCCGGTGTTCCTGCTCTCCCTGAAGGCCGCGGGCACCGGCCTGAACCTCACCCGTGCCACCCATGTCGTGCACTACGACCGCTGGTGGAACCCGGCGGTTGAGGACCAGGCCACCGACCGCGCCTACCGCATCGGCCAGGATAGACCGGTACAGGTCCACAAACTCATCGCGGAGGGGACCGTGGAGGACAAGGTGGCGAAGCTTCTCGAATCCAAGCGCGCGCTCGCCGACGCCGTGGTCGGCTCCGGTGAGGCGGCTCTGACCGAACTGTCCGACGCCGATCTCGCCGAACTCGTAGCGCTGGGGAGGCAGGAATGAGCCCCTCGATCCCCGGCCCGCGCCGCACGCCCGCCCGCGGCAGGCGTGCCTTCGCCACGACCTGGTGGGGCCAGGCATGGGTGACGGCCCTGGAGGACTCCACCCTGGACTCGGGACGCCTGTCCCGCGGACGCACCTACGCCCGCCAGGGCATGGTAGGCCCGACCGCGATCGCCCCCGGCCAGGTCAAAGCAGCCGTCAGGGGCAGCAGGCCCCGCCCCTACCGCTCCGCCGTCCACCTGCCCGTCCTCACCGACGCCCAGTGGGACACCCTCCTCGACACCATCTCAGCCCGGGCCGGGCATCTCGCCGCACTCCTCGACGGCGATATGCCCGCCGAACTCGTCGACGACGCCCGCCACGCTGGCATCCCCCTGCTCCCGCAGCCCACCGAACTCGACCCCGAATGCTCCTGCCCCGACTGGGGCTACCCCTGCAAACACGCCGCCGCGCTCTGCTACGCCATCGCCTCCACCATCGACGCCGACCCCTTCGTGGTGTTCGCGCTGCGCGGCCGCGGACGGGAGGAGGTCCTCGCCCAGCTGCGCGCCCGCCGTGCGGCCGCCCAAGCGGCCTCCACCCCACCGGCCCCAGCCGGCCTCCCGGCCGTCGGCGCCTATGCGGCCTGGGCTGCCCTGGCCGAACACCCTCCACCCCTTCCGGAGCTCCCCGAACCGGCCCCCCACACCGCCGCACTGCCCGCCGCCCCGCCACCCGGCACCGGTCTGTCCACCGCGGACCTCGAACGCCTCATGACGGACACCGCCGCACGCGCTGCCCGACTGCTCACGGGCGACACCACCAGCCTGCACCTGACCCAGCGCGAGGACGCGGCACGGATCGCCGCGAGCAACTGCGGACCCGAGTGGTTCCACCACCTCATCCAGAACACCGGTACCGAACCGACCGCGTTCGCCCGCCTCACCCGCGCCTGGCGATATGGCGGCCCAACCGGCATCACCGTCGCCGAACAGCCCCACACCCCCGACCCGACGGCGATGAGAGCAGCCCGCAGCGCCCTGACCGAGGCCCTCACCGAAATGACCACCACCCCGGTCGCCCTCAGGGCCTGGCGCAACCGCCTCACTCTCACCGGCCACGGCATCCAGGTGCGCCTGGGCCCCGACACCCGCTGGTACCCCTACCTCCAGGATGACGACGGCGACTGGTGGCCGGCAGCGCCGGCCGACACCGACCCCGTCACGGCGCTCACCTCCGTCTGGCAGCAGACCGAGAGGTGACACGTACGCGGGGCCCGTGAATCGCCTCCTCAGCCCACACGCAGCCGCCTCGGCCCCGGGCTCGGGATCCGTCAGCCTGGCCCGCTTCGTCGCCACCGCCTCCAGGTCCGCCGGGCCGTGGATCTTGTCGAGGTCCGTGATGAGGTCGTCAAGATCGTCACGCACGATCTGACGCCGCGCGGCCCGGAGCACGCCCCTTCCGATACTGTGCGAAGCGGCTCAGCAAGCCCCAGGAAGGCCGCCTCACCAGCGGAAGCACCGTCGAGAACCCGCTGCGGCTGGGGAGAATCTGGGGAGAATGAGCAGCGCTGGGGAGCGGCTGGGGAGAATCGACCGCACAATTCGGCGTCACCGTGAAAGCATCGGAAACACGTAACGCCGCAGGTCAGCACGCCTCATGCAGCGATCCGCGCAGGTCAACGCGTTGAGAACGACAACTTCAAAAAAATCTCCTCGCGGGCCGCCATCCTGTTTGCACCCACACTCGTGGGAACCATCTACGGCATGAACTTCGAAGACATGCCGGAGTTGAAGTGGGCCGGCGGCTACCCCTTCGCCATCCTCCTGATGGCAGTGGTCTGCGTCAGCCTGTACATCATCTTCAAGAAGCGCGACTGGCTGTAGCCGGCACATCGACGCCCTTGATCAACTAGATCCTGCGAACTTTCGGAACCGGCCCCCATGGGTCGCATAAGCGCACAGCGTGACCTGCGGAGATGCTGCTCGTTCCGACGTGTCGCGAGGGGGTAATGTCGTCCGGTCACGGACGGCAATCGGATCGTCTGTTCAACCCAGGGGAACCCACATGACTGATCTGAACTCGCTGCGGGCGAGCCTTGCGTCAGGTGAGCACGAGTTCGCCGACACCTTGGCCTTCATCGCCGCGCATTACGAGTATCAGCCGCAGGCGTTCCGCAACGGGGAACTGGAAAATGCCGCAGGTGCGAACGAGGGTTCCTGCAAGACGCTGGGGCTGGCCCTGCTGGAAGGGCTGAGCGACCAGGAAGCGCTGCTGGCGTTCGGTGAGCACTATCGCGGTGTGCTGGCGACGCCGAACGACACCGACCACGGCAACATTCGCAACCTCATGGCCCATGGCCTGGACGGGGTGAGCTTCGCCGGGCAACCGTTGGCCCGCAAGAGCTGAACAGCGACATCCGGGCGAGCTTCGCGAACGGCCCCCGGGGCGGGTCAGTCTGACAGTGCGATGGTGTGCGGTGTCGGCGCGAGTTGTGCGCGGTAGCGGCGGAGGCCCCAGTTGCGGTGCTCCAGTTCCGCCGCGACCCGTACCTCGGCCGTGTTCACGCGGCCGGGCACGAGCTCCACCAGTGCGGCCACCGGGTGATCGCCGACCAGTGGGAAACCCTTGACCCGTCGGAACTCCCACTGCGGGTTCGGCTGGGAAGCCCCGTGGCCCCGGACGGTCCACTCCTCCCTCGCCGGTCCGGCTCCAGCCGGCTTCTCCACCCCCACGTCCAGCACGCCCGTCGTGACCGTGAAGCTCAAACCCGTCCCGAGTCCGGCGACCGGACGGGTGCGCTCGCCCGGGTCGATCAGGCGCGCCATCGGCTGTACGCCGGGCTCCGGTGTGGACAGTGCGACGCCCAGGGAGGCGTGGCGGAAGACGCCTTTGCTCGTCGGAGTCTCCGGGCGGAACGAGCACACCATCAGCAGGTGCCGGAACTCCCGGTCTGGTGTGGCGCCGAGGTAGGAAAGCCAGTCGGCCGGCGCGCCCGCACGGTCGGCGGGCAGGAGGTCCCAGCCGAAAGTGAGCCTGCCGCGCAGCGGTGCGTCGTCCGCCGGGCTGCCGAGCGTACGCTCCGGCACGAGTTCGACGTCGTGCAGTCGAATCTCGGTCATGCGGCGGCTCCCTTGCTCCTGCCGTGCACGTAGGTGAACGCTCCCCAGTCACGGTAATGGGGATACGTCGTGCGCGTGGCGAGTTGGGCGCCGCGGAAGGCTCGCTCCGGTTCCGCGCCGCGCGCGACCCCCTGGTGCAGGTGGTGGTAGAAGTACGTGGCGGGCTCCGGTCGTACGGGCCACAGGCACCCGACGACGGCCTGCGCCCCGGCGGTGATCAGTGCCGACGGGATGCCGCGGATGTTGTCCCCGCGGTCGAACCGGCCCAGCGCCGACTCGCAGGCGGCGAGCGTGACGAGGCGGACGCCGCGCAGGTCGACGTCGAGGAAGTCGTAGGCGAATACGCGGCCGTCGTCGTCGCCGTCCTGCGTGAGGTAGAGGCAGTGCATCCACGGTGCGTCCTCGTCCAGTGTCCCGTGTGCGGCGATGTGGACGACGTCCGCCGTGGACATCTCCGCGCGCAGCCTGTCGCGCGTGGCCGCGGGACCGGTGAGGGCTTCGGCGCCCACCGCCCCGGCGACCTTCCGCGCGTGCTCCTCCAGCGCCGGCTCCGCCCGCAGGCCGAAGGGGACGCCCCCGGCGGCGGAGGCCAGTACGGCGGTGCGGCGCGCACGCGCGGGGACCTCGACGGGTGCCAGGGCTTCGAGGCCCGCGATCGTGGTGACCGTCCAGTCGTCGGCGAGCAGGCGGCCGCCCGTGCGGCACAGCGGGAGGGGCAGGTAGTGCAGGGCGCCGTGCGGCCAGGCCAGGATGCGGTCCTTGCCCTGGACGCGCCACTCGGCCCACCGCTCGCTGCCGCTGAGCGGCAGGCCGGCCGACTCCAGCAGCCGGCTGCCCTCCGGCGTCACATCGGCGAACAGCGGGTCGCGTTCGACCTCCGACCGGATCGCCTCGACCCGGTCCGCCACCGGGTGCCGGTCGTCCTGCCCCTGCCCCTGCCCCTGCCCCTGCTCGTTCTCGTTCTCGTTCTCGTTCGACTGCTCCTGCTCGCGCTCGCCTAGGCGTACCACGAGTTCCTGGCCCTGCCTGGTGACGGCGAGCAGCACGGCCGCGCCGTTCATCGCCGCGGGCAGGAACCACGTCAGCAGCACCGTTCGATCGTCCAGCAGATCGGGCACCTTGGCCCAGATGTGCTGGTCGTCGGTGAGCGGTGCCGAGCGGCGACGCAGCTCGTCGTCGATGAACGACGAGATGCGCCACCGCAGGTTCCGGGCGATCTGCGCGTTGTCGTGGCCGCTCGGTCGGCGGTCCGTGTCCATCACGTTCAGCAGGTTCGGCGGGTTCGGCAAGGCGCCGTCGGTGGCCGGCTCCTCCAGGTCGCGCAGTTTGGCGATGAAGTGCTGGATGTGCGCGGGGAGTTCGAGCGGGCCGTCAATGCGCCACCACGCGCCGAGCTCCGATCCCTTGCCCGCATGGTGCAGGCCGAGGAGGAGGCCCATGGGCAGCGTCTCGCTTTCGGAGACGATCTGCCAGACCGCCGAGTGCACGAGGTCGCGCAGGAGCCCGCCGAGTTCGGGCGAGCTGCTCGTGTCGAAGTTCGGCGCGTCCACGATGATCGCGCGCAGTGCGTCGACGAGTTCGCCGCCGTGCAGGTTGCCGATCCGCATCACGAACGGCACCAGGCTCGCCCGCGCCAGTTCCTCGAAGCCGAGCGATGCGTAGCCGAGTGCCGCGTACGTGTAGTAGCCCCACGGGAACGGGACGGGGCCCGGGGGCGGCTCGTCCGCCGTCGTCGCCTGGTAGTACAGATCCGCCGTGAGCAGCCGGACTTCCTCGCTCAGGCCGTTGCCCGCCTGCCGCAGCAGGGTGAGCCCCCACGCCGGCTGCCGCCGGTCGCGGGCGTGCGCGGCCGCGTGCAGCAGAGCCGCGGATCGCTGCGCCGCCGTCCAGGACTCCGGGAACGACACCGGGAGCGGCTGGCCGGGACGCGGGCACTCGCTCGGGTCGTCGGGCAGCGCGTGGAGCCGGGCCTCGATCAGCTGCCTGCGGTGGGTGGGGGCCCACTGGACGTCGAGCTGGTCCGCCCAGTCCAACACGGTGCGCAGCAGCGGCCGGTCGGCGCGTTCCCGGGCCAGGTTGACGCCTTGGTTGATCACCTTCGCGGTCATCGTCGTGCCGTGGGCGGCGACGAAATCGGCCAGCGGCCTCCCGAACACCCCCGCGAGCAGCCCGGCGGCCGTCTCCGGGGACACCCTGCTCGTCGTCCGCAGAAGGAACAGCGCGAGGTCCGGCTCGTCGGCGCCCGGCGCGGCACTCCATGCCGACAGCGCGGCGTCGGCGGCGTCACGGTGAACTCCCTCCCCGTCCGCGAGGATCTGCGCGAGTACCGCCAGCAGTCGGGGCCTCATCGAGCCGCCGTCCAGCTCCAGCGCCCGCACCACCAGCTGTCCCGCTTCCGCCACCAGCCGGGCGGACTCCCTCTGGAAGGGCTCCTCTTCGGTGGACCACGTGCGGTACAGGTCAGCGGTCAGCCGGGCGAACCAGGTGGTCAGCAGCTCGCGCGCGTACGCGTCGGCGGCCAGGTCCTCCGGTCCGCGGGTGGCCAGCCGCAACCGGGCGGCGGCCAGCAGCGCGGCCACCAGGCCGGCTTCCGGGCCGGCTTCCGGGCCGGCGGAGCCGCCCAGGCTGTCGATCAGGCGGGCCGCCACCGCTGCGGACTCCTCGAACACGGCGCGGTCGGACCGGTCCGCCACCAGTCGGACGCCCGCCTCGACGGTCCGGAACGCCGCGACCCGCCAGGCGGCCTCCCTCCCGCAGGCGTCGGCGAGTTCGGCGACCAGTCGCCAGTAGACGTACATGAACTCCGCCGGGCCGCCGTGCTCGGGGAACCCGTCCCCGAACAGCGGATCCACCATCGCCCCGGCGGACAGCGCGTGGTGCTCCGCCAAGGCCCGCCGTGTCTCCTCCACTTGGCGCGCCCGTCGCTTCGCCTCGTCCAAGGAGATGATCCGATCGCACACGTACTGCGCCAGGTCCATGAGCACGCCGACCGGGTCGATGACGAACGTGACCGTCGGCGGATCGTCCGCCGCGCGGGCGGGCTCACCGAAGCGCACGGAGCCGGCGCACACCATCCCCCGCCCCGTTTCGAAGACCAGCGCGTCCAGGGGATCGCCGGTGGCGGGGAGTACGTGGGACACGATCAGCATGACCGAGCCCGAGGCCTCCGCCGCCTCGCGCCACCCCGGCGGCCTTTCCAGGTCGAGGTCGTGGGCGAAGGGCGCGCCATCGGGGTCGAGGACGGACAGGACACCCCCCGCGTCCTGCGTGACGCACCACCGGGGGTCGGCGGGGCGGCCGAACGGCAGCGCGTCCAGTGAGAGGAGCGCCGGGAGGCCCCGCGCGTACGCGCGCGCGAACAGGCTGCCTCCGGCCCCGCCACCCGCGGTGAAGGGGCTGATGTCGGCCAGGCCGACCGCCAGGCCGGCCCGGCGGGTCCCCTCCACCTCGGCGATGAACGCCCACCCGGTGACCTCCCGTGACAGTCGCACGCCATCCCCCTTCGCGCCGCCGGTCATCGACAGGTTCAACCGTGTCACAGACGGCGGCCGGACCACCGCTGCTCCGACTCGCCCGCGCTACGCCGCGCAGCCCGTCCCGACACCCTGTACGGGCTCCCGTTCGGCGGCGATCCGCCCTCCCGGGCGGGCGCGGCCGGGTTCTCGGAGTCCGGTCGTCGGGGTGGGCAGTTCGGCCCAGACCTGGTGGCCGGCCGCCGTGTGGGCGGCGCCCCAGAGGGCGGCGAGCGCGTCGACGATGTCGAGTCCGCGACCGGACGTGTCCCGTGAGGTCGCGCGGCCCGGTTCACGGCCGCGCCATCCGGGGCCCGAGTCGCCGACGACCATGTGCACGGCCGTGGTGGCGTCGTCGAGGGTGACCGTGGCCAGCCTTGTGCCAGATGGGGCCGAGGCCGTGCGTGGCGGCGTTGGTGACGAGTTCCGAGATGACGAGAGCGGCGTCGTCGACCAGGTTCTCCAGGTCCCAGGTCGTCAGCGTCGCCACCACCTGCCGGCGCGCCGCACGGGGGGACTCCCTGCATGCGGAGAGGTGCCAGCGGGGGGCCGACCTGACGATCCGGCGCTGCGGAGGAGGTGCGGGAGAGTACATTGCGCGTTCCTGGGGTGGCAGGGTCCTGGCTGGTCTTCGTTGACTCCCACTGCGATTTCATGTGTGCGGTGCCGTCATGCGGTCCACCGCACGTACGCCATCCGGTCTAGACCAATGGCTGCGGATTCCAGTTCTAGCACGGGCCGGCCGGAAAGGGAACGTTCCGGACTCACGGCCGGTCCGAGGCCGACCATCGGCCGGGTCCGGGCCCGCCGGCGAGCTCCCCGGTCCCGTGCGCCGAGCACCCCCGTGCCCCAGCCCACGGGACCGGGGCGACCCGGCCCCCGTTGCACCGCACCCCCGAAAAGCGGGCGCGCCCCGTTCGTCCGGGGGGTCCGGAACCTCCGAACACGGCCCCCGCCGCAGGGGCGCCCGACGCTGTCGCAGCATCACCGCCCCTCCCCCGCGCCCTTCTCTCCCAGCAGCCCCGGAGCTCAGCAAGCTAGACGTGAACCGTCCAGAAGTCGGGCACCGGCGCATCTAGTGGGCTAGATGACGGGATGAACATACGTCGTCCCACGTGTGCCCTGTCAAGCAACGGAGAGGTGATCATCCGGTGAAGTGGCGTGGGTCACTTTCGCCGGTGTCCGCTAGCCGGGTAGATGCAGTTCGTTGCATTGTGTGGTGAGAGCCGTCTAGGCCAGTAGATAATGCAGGTGGTGGTCGGTGCAGCGGTCGGTCACGGGATCCAGCGGTAGACAGGAGCGGTGACGGTGATGGGTGAGGGGACCCCCACCGACGGGCGGGACACCATGGGCGCCCGCCTCGGCTTCTTGATCGAGACGATCCACCCGGCGAGCCGCGGTCCGTACACGTACCAGGAGATCGCCGAGGGCACCAGGAACCTGCCCGGCCCCTCCGTCTCGCACGGCACGGTCCAGACCATCCGCTTGAACAACAATCCGAACCCCGGCATCGACTCGATCCGCGCGATCGCCAACTTCTTCGGCGTCACGGTCGGCTACCTCGCCGACGGCGAGAACGCCGAAGCGATCGAGCAGCGGATCGAGGAGCGGATCTCGCGGCTGCGCGAGGAGATGGGCAAGGCCGCCGCGGCCGACGAGTTCGCCCAGGTCCTGGAGGACGAGCAGGTCAAAGCCGCCGCCTTCCGCCTCAGCGGGCTGTCCGCCGGGTCCATGAGGTCCGTCACCGGCCTGATCAAGCAGCTCCGCAAGGCCGAAGGGCTTCCGGACGTGAACCCGCGCCGTCGCCGCCGCAAGGAATCCTGAAGGGAGCCCTGAGGGGAGCCCCGAGAGGAGTCCGGAAGGGATCCTGAGGCGCAAACCAGTCATGCTACTCGCGTGGACCACGGTGTTTCGGCCTGTCAGCACACGTCTTCCGGCCGCCCGTGAGGCTTCCGGTTACCCTCAAGCGTTCAGGCGTGCGAAATGGGCGGACGGCATGGGGCAGTTGGGCTTCGCGCCGCAGAGCCGCAGAGAGCCGCGGAGAGCCGACGGGCGGGGAGGGCGACCATGCGGTGGTGGAAGCGCGCCGATGCGGAGTGCGCCGCCGTCGCAGACCAGCTCGTCATCCCCCAGCCATTCGACCTCGAGGCCTTCTGTGAGGGCATAGCCGAGAAACGCGGCCGTCCCCTGATCCTGCTGCCCCTCGACGGGCCTGTAGACCCGGCCCTGCCGTGCGGGATCTGGCTCGGCCTGGACGTCGCCGACCTCGTGTTCTACGACGCCGTCGCCGCCGAGATCCTCAAGGTGCAGATCGTCCTGCACGAGATATCGCACATGCTGCTCGGACACGTCGCCCCCGAGCTCGAGATGCCGGAGCAGCCGTCGGAGCGCGAGATCGCCCGCGCCTCCGAGCACTTCCAGCGCCTGCTGGCGCGCACGCAGACGGCCGTCTCCGGTCTCGACAGCCCCGATCTTCCCGTGGCCTCGATCATCCGCGCCGAGGCGGCCCGGATCAGGAGCGTGGCCCGCGAGACCGAGTCCATCGACGAGGAACTCGGCCTCGACGTCAACCGCCTCGCGCACCTCATGGGGCGGAGCAAGTTCGCGAGCCCGCAGGAACGGCAGGCGGAGACCCTGGCCACGCTCATCCACGAACGGGCCGGCCGCTACACGACGCAGTCGATCTCCAGCGAGGCCGAGGACCGCCTCGCGCGCCTCCATGACGCCCTCGGGCACCCCGTTCGAAACACCTGGTCGTGAAGTGAAACACCTCGAGATCGCCGTCCTGACCATGCTCTGGGCCGTGACGGTCTGGCGGGTTCCCTCAGCCGTCCGCTCCGTCAAGCAGCGGGCCCTGTGGACCGCGTTCGCCGCCCTGACGCTCTCCATGACGCTCCGTCTGCCCGGGGTGATGCGCGCCCTGGACGAATGGGCGGGGGTCAACAACCTGTCCACCCTCGTCAAACACTGGCTGGGCATGATCGCGGCCGGCGCGGTCGTCGACTTCGTCGTCGCCATCGCCCGGCCGGAGACCGGCCGCCGGCTGCGCACCCGCCACTACGTCGCCCTCACGGCGATGGCGGTCATGGCGGTGCTGTTCTTCTTCTTCGTCCCGCGGCCCCGCGAAGTGACCGACTTCTTCGAGAAGAACGCGGGGAACGGTTGGGCGACGGCCTACTACCTCGTCTTCATCGTCTACCTCGGCATCGCCATGGCCACCGCCACCTGGCTCTTCTGGGGCAGCGCCCGGCACGCCAGCGCCCGGTGGCTGCGGACCGGCGTACGGCTCATGGGCATCGGAACCGCCGTCGGCGTGCTCTACACCCTGCTGCGGTTCGGGTACATGACGACCCGTCTCATCGGACTCACGGACAGCACCAGCGACATCGCGGTCGACAACGCCACCGACGCCCTGAAGTACATGGCGATCGGCTTCATCCTCGTCGGAAGCAGCATCCCGGCGTTCGGCGTGGCCTGGCGGACCGTCCAGGACGGCCGGCACTTCCGCCGGCTCCAGCCGCTCTGGCAGGACCTGACCGCGGTCACCCCCGACATCGTCCTCAGGACCGGACTCCTGCGCAGCCCGCGCCTGCGGCTGTACCGCAGGGTGATCGAGATCCGTGACGCCTCCCTGGCGCTCGACGCCTACGCCGCCGACGACATCCGCGAGCGGGCGCGGAGCGCCGCGCTGCGGGCGGGCTTCGACCCGGCGACGAGCCCCGCGGCCGAAGCCCTCTGGATGCGGGCCGCGCGCGAAGGCAAGGCCCGCGGCACCCTGCCGGTCGCGAGCACGCAGGAGCCGGCCACCGAGGGCATCGACGACCTCGACTTCGCCACCGAGGTCGACAAGCTCATCCAGATCGCGCGGATCTACCACTCCGCCGTGGCCGACGAGTTCCTCACCACCACCAGCCAGGAGGCCACGGCGTGACGACCACGCTCATCCGGTCGGAGGAGTCCCGGGCCGCGCGCCTGGTCACCGACGGGCTCGATCCCAAGACGTGGATCATCGCCGACACCGTTCTCATCGGCTGGCACACCGGCCGCCTCGCCGGGATCGGCTGGGGCCTCCTCGGCTGCCTGTTCGCCGCGGCCATCCCGCTGGCCTTCATCAAGTACGGCATCCGCCGCGGCCGTTGGGCCGACCGGCACGTCGGCCAGCGGCAGCAGCGCCTCGTCGTGATGACCTTCATCATCTTCTCGGTCGCCACCGGCATCCTGCTGCTGTGGGCCTTCGACGCCCCCCGGACCATGATCGCGCTGATCGCGGCCATGCTGGCCACCCTCGCCGCGCTCCTCGCCGTGACCCGGGCCTGGAAGATCAGCGTGCACGCCGCGGTGTCGTGCGGAAGCCTCGCCATGCTCGCGATGACGTACGGGCCCTGGGTCCTGCTCGCCTCCCCCGTGGTCGCCGTCGTCGGCTGGTCCCGGATCGAGCTGAAGGACCACACGGTCGCCCAGGTGATCGCGGGCGCCGCCCTGGGCGCGGCCGTCGCGGCCGCCACCTTCGCCCTGGTCCGTTAGGGCATCCCGGCCGGATCCCGCCGGATCCCGCGGCGCCCGCGACGCCCGCGACGCGGAGGAGGGGACCGGTGTGAGGCTCCGGTCCCCTCCTGGGGCGGCGTCAGGGGTCGCCGCCGGTTCAGCGGGCGATCAGCAGCCGCTGGTGTGCCAGCGGCAGGCCGTGATCAGTGCGGCGGCGTGCTCCTCGCCGCGGGCGTCCTCGGTACGGACGTCCTCGGGCAGGACCTGGAGGGCATCGATGTCGAACTCCGCCATGGCGGTCTCCTTCTGTGCGGATGGAACTGCGGATGGAACGCCGGCCCCGGAGGGGTCCGGCAGCCGGTGGCCGACGGCCACCGGACACTCATGGGTGGCCCGGTCCGCCCTCGGGCAGCCAGGCCCGCGGGCCGCCGTACCGCAGGCGCAGCAGCAGCGAGAGGCTCCCGGCCAGACCGGTGGCGTACTCGGCCAGTACGGACGTGCGGTTCTCGTCGGGCACCAGCAGCCGGCCGTCGCGCAGCACCGCCTGGGCCGCCATGTGCTCGACCAGCAGCTCGGCTCCGGCCCGGTGGCGCGCGTCGCCCGTCAGCTCGGCGGCGTCGAGCAGGAACTCGGCGTTGCCCGCGAGCCCGTGGCAGGTGGCGGCCGTATCGGTCACCCTGCCCGCCCGCACGGCGGCGGCCGCGCCCTCCACCAGGTCGGCGAGGCCCTCGCCGCCGGGGCCGGCGGCGGACCGGAGCCGGACCAGGAAGGTGCCCACGCCCGAGGAGCCGCTGCACCAGTGCCTGGCCAGGTCCGGGGAGCCCGACAGGTGCCGCGCCCGGTCCACCGGCCACAGCGTGCCCGCCGGTCCGCGGCGGGCGGCCGCCGCCAGGGTGGAGCCCGCCGCCACGGCCGCGGCGCGCAGCCGCTCGTCGCCCGTCGCCTCCCAGGCCAGGAGCAGGAAGGTGCCGACACCGGCCACCCCGTGCGCGAACCCGTAGTGCCAGGCGCCCGCGAGACCGGAGTCGAAGTCCTCGGGCACCGGCCAGAAGACGCCCTCGGGCGTGCTCCGCGCCGCTGCCAGCAGCCCTTCGGCGGCCTGCACGGCGCGGTCGAGGAAGCGCCGGTCCCCCGTGGTGCGCCAGAAGTGCAGCTGGGTCAGGCCGGCGCCGGCCGCGCCGTGGCAGACATCCGGGTTGGGCCACTCCAGGGGCAGCGCCAGGGCGAGGGCGAGGGCGCGTTCGGTGAGCGCCGCGTCCCCCAGCGCCCGGGCGGCGTCGAGCAGGGCCCAGGCCGTGCCCGACCGGCCGAAGTGGAGTCCGGGCAGGTTGCCGGGCAGCGCCTCCTGCCGGTCCGCCGTCCACAGCGCGGCCGTACGCAGCCCCGCGCGCAGGGCCTCCCGGGTGACGGGCGGCCCGTACGCGGAGTCACGCGCGGAGCCGTCCCCGGAGCCGTCCTGGGAGCCGTCCCGGGTGCCGTCCCGGGTGCCGGGGGCGGTCGCGTACGGGGATCCGGCCGCGAGGTCGTCCGCGTGGCGCAGGGCCCGGGCGAGCACGCCCACTCCGCCCGCCGAGCCGTGCTGGAGGGCCACCGGGTCGCAGGTCTCGCCGAAGGAGTCCGCGGCCCAGAGCCGGTCGGGGTCCGCCGGGCGCATGGTGGCCAGCAGGTGGGCGATGCCGTCGTGCAGCAGCCGTGCGCGCACCCGCGCCGCGTCCGTGGACCCGGCGGACCCCGTGGACCCGGCGGACCGCGTGGACCCGGTGGACCCCGTGGACCCCGCGGGGCCTCCGGGTGCCGTCGTCGGCGCCGGGCCGCCGTCGAGGGCCTCCCGGGCCCGCTCCAGGGTCCAGCGGTCCTCGGGCGCGTCGCGCATCAGCCCCCGGACCAGCGGCCCGTACCGTCGTACGAGCGGCTGGTCGCGGGCCAGCAGGTCCAGGAGCCGGGACAGCCGCTCCTCGTCCGGGCGGGCCCCCGCTGCGGGCCGGTCCGCCGCGAAGAGCGGATCGGCGCCGGTCAGGGCGTGCAGGATGGTGGCGCCCAGGGCGTACAGGTCCACGGCGGGCCCGAACGCGGGAGCCACCGGGTCGGCGGCGCGCAGTTCGGGGGCGGTATAGCCGCGGGTGGCGCCGAGCACCCAGCGCTCGCCCTGCGCGGCGGCCATCTCCAGGTCGATCAGCCGCAGCTGCCCGTCGGGGGTGACCATGACGTTGTTCGGGTTGAAGTCGTGCAGGGTGACGCCGAGTTCGTGGGCGGTGGCGACCAGTTCGAGCAGTTGTCGGACCAGGGGGCCGGCGGTCGGCCCGTCGGGGCAGGCGGAGCCCTCCCGGACCAGCCGCTCGGCGACGGTCCGGCGCAGGGTCGCCCCCGGCACCGACTCGGCGACCAGGAAGGCGCTGCCCTGCTGCTCGAACACCTCGACGAGCCGGGGAACCCGGTCGGGGAACCGCCGGCCGAAGTGGTCCAGCAGGGCCGCCTCCCGGCGCAGCAGGTCCCGTACGTCCAGCCCTTCGAGGCCGGCGCCCACATGGGGGCGGGCCTGCTTGACGACCACCCGGTCGCCGGTGGCGGTGTCCTCGGCCCGGAAGACGCCCCCCTTGTTGGAGTGCTGGATCGCCCCGCGCACGAGGTAGCGCCCGTTCAGCAGCACGGGCTTCGCGGTGGCCGTGCTGCGGGCCGGAGCGACCGGGCGGCCCGGGAACGGCTCGCCCGCCCAGGACGGCGGGCTGTACCAGGCGTTGCGCTCGTCGGACACCGGCCGGCCCTCGGGGTCGGTCAGGCGGGCGGCGAAGGCTCCGTCGGCCGTGAGTTCGGGGGCCGCCGCGAACACCCCGTAGCGGTAGTAGACCTGACTGTCCGGCAGGTAGCGCCGGTCGGAGAGGACCGCGGGTCCGGGCAGCCCCACGGTGGCCCGGTGCAACTCCTCGGCAAGCAGCCGGAACTGGGCGTCGTCGACCGGGTAGACCGTGATGAACTTGCCGGCCCCGCCCCGGGCGAAGCGCCCCGAGACCAGGGCGGCCACCCGTGCGGGGCTCGCCGCGAACTTGAACGGCGCCCGGTGGGCGGTCAGCACCTCGGCGGCCCGAGCCAGCACCAGCGGGGCCGAGAGCGGGGTGGCCGAGACGTGGAGCTTCCACCCCTGGGTGCGGCGGACGGCGTCCCCCGGCCGGACGTGGCACCAGAACGCGCCCGGTTCCACGGCCCAGCCGGCCGCGGCCCCGCCCCGGTCCCGGTCCCCCGCCGCGCCGGCCGTGTCCCGCGCGAGGACGGCGCGTACCAGATCGGGCAGCAGCGCCAGGTCCGCGGGACCTTCCGCGCGTGTCCGCCGCGGCCCGGTGAGGGACCGGGACGGAGTCTCGGGCAGTGATGACACGCTCTACGACCTCGCACTTCGCACTTCGCACGGCGGAACCAAGGGGGCGGACGGCAGCGGGCGGACGGCAGGAGCCGACGCGACGGCATCCCTAGAGGGCGGGCCTGATGTGGTCGTCGCCCCAGCTCGGGTCGAGGAGCGCGGCGGCGCGGTCCCGTTGACCCGGCCCCCCCCCCGCCCCCGACCCTGGCTTTCGTGGAGAGCCCGGTCCAGCTCCTCAACGTCCTGGAGTGGTCGTACGCCCAAGGCGGGGGCCGGCTCCTCGGAACCGTTCCGCGCCAGCCCGCCCGCGGCGGCGGCACCGGTCCGGCGGCGGTCGCGGCGGAGCCCTCCGCCCTGCGGATCGTCGTGCTCCCGCCCACCGACCCCATGTCCCGGGGCCAACTGCGCCGGATGGCGGGCCTGGCCCGGGACGAGGGCCACGAGGTCCGGTGGCAGGAGGCGCGCGGCGGCCGGCTCGCACCGCTCAAGGCGCTCGCCGCGCTCGCCCGTGACGTGCGGTCGGCCCGGCGGGTGGTCATAGGGGATCCGTTCTCCCGCTACGTACAGCTCCTGCTCACTCTCGTCCGGGCCGAGGAGCTCGTCGTCGTGGACGACGGCACCGCCACCATGGAGTTCGTCGCCCAGACGGCCCGCGGCGAGCGCCTCGTGCGCTGGCACCGGGCCGGCGGCGGCGGACTGCCGGGCCGGCTGCGCGAGCTGGCGTACGCGCCGGTCTCGGCGACCGCCCGGCGCCGGTTCACCCCGGGCCCCGCGACCGGCCGCCGCGTCGAGGTGTTCACCTCGATGCCGGTCACCGCGCACGGCACGATGACCGTCCGGCTCAACGACTTCGCCTGGACCCGGGCCCGCTTCGGCCCGCCCCGCCTGACCAAGGGCACCGACCTGGTCGGGACCTCGCTGGTGGAGACGGGCGTGGTCGACCCGGACCGCTATCTGGACGCGGTGCGCGCCCTGGCCCTGGAGCACGGCGCCACCCGCTACTTCGCGCACCGGCGGGAGTCCCCGGAGAAGCTGCGCGCCCTGAGCGAGGCCACCGGGCTGGAAATCGTCCGTCCGGACCTGCCGCTGGAGCTGATCGCCCGGCGCGGCCCGGTCGGCCGCACGATCGTCAGCTTCCCGTCCACGGTCGTCCACACGCTGCCGTACGCCCTGATCGGCACGGGCGTCAGGGTGGCCGTATGCGATGTGGATCCGGGCTGGCTCACGCCGTCCGCCTCGGACCGGGCCCGCGGTTTCCTCGCCGGGGTCACCGACACCGCCCGTGACGCGCACAGACTTCCTGCTCAGGCGGCTCCTGCGGCCGGATGAGCGCGCGAGTTTACCCCCGGGCTCATCCGGTCATGCGTCCAGAGGCCGGGTTTCTTTCCCCTAACGGCATGAACTTTTGGTGATCTCCGGCCAGTTGAGCCATGGGTGGGCCTACCCTTAAACGGGTGAACCAGTTGATGTCCCGCGAGTCCCAGACCGCCCAGCCCGCCGCGCCCGACCGGCCCGAGCTGCCCGGCAAGCTTCCGGACCACCTGCGTGCCGAACTGATCGCCTTCCGCCGGGACTTGCACATGCATCCCGAGCTAGGACACCAGGAGTTCCGCACGACGGCGGCGATCAAGGCCCGGCTGGAGAAAGCGGGCCTGCGCCCGAAGGTGCTGAAGTCGGGCACCGGACTCATCTGTGACGTGGGGACCTGGGACGGCGTGCGCCCCATGCTGGCCCTGCGCGCGGACATCGACGCCCTGCCCATCCCGGACGCCAAGACGCACGTCTCGTACCGCTCGACCGTCCCGGACCGCGCCCACGCCTGCGGCCACGACGTGCACACCGCCGTCGTCCTCGGTGCCGGCCTGGTCCTCGCCGAGCTCGACCGCCAGGGGCTGCTGCCCCGCCCGGTGCGGCTGCTCTTCCAGCCCGCCGAGGAGGTGCTGCCGGGCGGCGCCACCGAGGCCATCGACTCCGCGGTGCTGGACGGCGTGGGCAAGATCGTCGCGGTGCACTGCGACCCGCGGGTCGACGCGGGCCGGATCGGCCTGCGCAGCGGGCCCATCACCTCGGCCTGCGACCGCCTGGAGGTCACCCTCGAGGGCCCGGGCGGGCACACCGCCCGCCCGCACCTGACCACCGACCTGGTGACGGCCGCCGCCCGGCTCGCCCTCGACCTGCCGGCCGTGCTGGCCCGGCGGATGGACGCCCGCTCGGGCATGTCGGTCACCTGGGGCCGGATCGAGGCCGGGCACGCCTGCAACGTCATCCCGATGCACGCGGAGCTGTCCGGAACCGTTCGGTGCCTGGACCTGGCCTCCTGGCACGAGGCCCCGGACCAGATCCACGCCGTCATCGACGAGATCGCCTCGATGCACCGCGCCAAATCGGAGATCACCTACGTCCGCGGGGTCCCCCCGGTCGTCAACGATCCGGTGGTCACCGAACTGCTGCGCGAGGCGATGGGCGCCCGGCGCGGCTCCGACTCGGTCGAGGACACCGAGCAGAGCCTGGGCGGGGAGGACTTCTCCTGGTACCTGGAGCACGTGCCCGGAGCCATGGCGCGCCTGGGTGTCCGTACCCCCGGCGACACGGCCAAGCGCGATCTGCACCGGGGCGACTTCGATGTGGACGAGGCCGCGATCGGGGTCGGCGTGGAGTTCTTCACGGCCGCGGCCCTGCTCGACGGCGCGCCGTTCGAAGGGCGGCGCGCCAGGTCCGCGGGGCCGGCCGGGTCCGCGGGGTAGGAATCCCTACCGCATCGGCGGATGATCCGGCGGGTACGTCCAGCCCTTGGTACGCAAGGGCTGGACGCGTCGCGAGTTACCGGCCGGTCACTGTCTGGTTCACGACGATCCGATAACGACTCATGAACGGGCCTTTAACTGACATCTACGCGCGTTACGATCGCCGCGAAACCAGCGCCGGCCGTGGCGCTTCGGTCAGGTTTTGAAGGAGCCTCCCCTTGCGCCGGATCACCAGGATCGCCACCGTGGGCATCGCAGCCTCCGCGCTGGCCCTCTCGGCCACCGCCTGTGGCGGAAAGTCGTCCTCGGATTCCTCTTCGAAGGAGCCCAGCGCCGCCATCGCGTACGACATCGGTGGCCGCGGCGACCAGTCGTTCAACGATGCCGCCTACGCGGGTCTGCAGCAGGCCGAGAAGGACCTGCAGATCAAGGGCGCCGAGGCGGAGCCCACCGACGGTGAGGGCGAGGCCGACAAGGTCCAGCGCCTCACCGAGCTGGCCCGCAAGGGCAACAACCCGGTCATCGGCGTCGGTTTCGCCTACGCGCCGGCCATCAAGAAGGTCTCCGAGAAGTTCCCGAAGACCACCTTCGGCATCATCGACGACACCTCGGTGACCGCGCCGAACGTCGCCAACCTGGTCTTCAACGAGGAGCAGGGCTCCTACCTGGCCGGCGTCGCCGCCGCCAAGGTGTCCAAGACCGGCACGGTCGGCTTCATCGGCGGTGTCGAGGTTCCGCTGATCAAGAAGTTCGAGGCGGGCTTCGTCCAGGGCGTCAAGGACACCAACCCGAACGCCAAGGTGCTCACCCAGTACCTGACCCAGCCGCCGAACTTCGACGGCTTCGCCAAGCCCGACCTGGGCAAGGCCGCGGCCGAGGGCCAGCTCGACAAGGGCGCCGACGTGGTCTACGCGGCCGCCGGTCTGGCCGGTTCCGGTGCCATCGAGGCCACCGCCGCCAAGGGCAAGTGGGCCATCGGCGTCGACTCGGACCAGTACAGCCAGGCCGGTCTGGCGAAGTACAAGGACCACATCCTGACCTCGGTCACCAAGCAGGTCTCGCAGTCCGTCTTCAACCTGATCAAGTCGGTCAAGGACGGCAAGCCGCAGGTCGGCGAGGTCCGCTACGGCCTCGACAAGGACGGCGTCGGCCTGGCCGACTCCAACCCCGAGTACAAGAAGATGACCGACGTCATCGCCGCGGTGGAGAAGGCCAAGGCCGACATCATCGCCAAGAAGATCGAGGTCAAGACCGCGCCGTAAGGCAGCGTCTGACATGCGGTTAGCGTGCACCCGGGGTCCGGGAAGCGGTCACCATCGCTCCCGGGCCCCGGCCCGTGTCACGTGGTTTCATGTGATCTTGTGGCCGGTTGGCCGCAAGTTTTCACTTTCGACAGTGCTACGCGCGTAGAAGCATCGTGGACGCGATACTTTCTCCCCCCGCCCTGTCCCCTCCCTGCCTTCAGCTCCTTCCGCGCCAAGGAGAGTGCGTCATCAACGCGTCCAGCCCGCCCCCCGCCGTAGAACTGCACGGCATCACCAAGCGCTTCCCCGGCGTCGTCGCCAACAAGGACATCGCGATCACCGTCCGCAAGGGCACGGTCCACGCCCTCGTCGGTGAGAACGGCGCCGGCAAGTCGACTCTGATGAAGATCCTCTACGGCATGCAGAAGCCGGACGAGGGGACCATCGCCATCGACGGGGAGCAGGTCTCCTTCACCAGCCCCGGCGACGCCATCGCCCGCGGCATCGGCATGGTGCACCAGCACTTCATGCTGGCCGACAACCTCACCGTCCTGGAGAACGTGGTTCTCGGCGGCGAGAAGCTCTACGGCATCGGCGCGAAGGCCCGCAAGAAGATCAAGGAGATCTCGGACGCGTACGGCCTCGGCGTGCGCCCCGACGCGCTGGTCGAGGACCTCGGCGTCGCCGACCGGCAGCGCGTGGAGATCCTCAAGGTCCTCTACCGCGGCGCCAAGATCCTCATCCTCGACGAGCCGACCGCCGTGCTCGTGCCGCAGGAGGTGGACGCCCTCTTCGACAACCTGCGCGAGCTCAAGTCCGAGGGCCTGACCGTCATCTTCATCTCGCACAAGCTGGGCGAGGTCCTGAAGGTCGCCGACGACATCACCGTCATCCGGCGCGGCACCACGGTCGGCACCGCCGACCCGCGCACCACCACGACCAAGCAGCTCGCCGAGCTGATGGTCGGCTCCGAGCTCCCGTCGCCCGAGACCCGCGAGTCCACGGTGACCACCACCCCGATGCTCCAGGTCGAGTCCCTGACGATCGCCGAGGGCGGCGCGCCCGTGGCCACGGAGGACACCGCGCGCACGCCGGGGCTGCCGGACGCCAACGTGCGCGAGAGCGCGGCCGCCGGCCGCCTCCTGCTCGACGGGATCAGCTTCACGATCCACAAGGGCGAGATCCTCGGCATCGCGGGCGTCGAGGGCAACGGCCAGACCGAGCTCATCGAGGCCCTCATGGGCATGATGACCCCCGACGCGGGCGCCATCACCCTCGACGGCAAGGACATCACCAAGGCCCCGGTCCGCAAGCGGCGCGAGGGCGGCATCGGCTACATCCCCGAGGACCGCCACCGCCACGGACTGCTGCTGGAGTCCTCCCTCTGGGAGAACCGCATCCTCGGCCACGTCACCGAGGCCCCCAACTCCAAGCGCGGCATCCTCGACCCGAAGGCCGCCCGCAAGGACACCGAGCGGATCGTGCGCGAGTACGACGTCCGCACGCCCGGCATCGAGGTCACCGCGGCCTCGCTCTCCGGCGGCAACCAGCAGAAGCTGATCGTCGGCCGCGAGATGAGCCACAACCCGAAGTTCCTCATCGCGGCCCACCCCACGCGCGGCGTGGACGTCGGCGCGCAGGCGCAGATCTGGGACGCGATCCGCGAGGCCCGCCGCGAGGGCCTGGCCGTCCTGCTGATCTCGGCCGACCTGGACGAGCTCATCGGCCTGTCCGACACCCTGCGCGTCATCTACCGCGGCCGCCTGGTCGCCGACGCGGACCCCGCGACCGTCACCCCGGAGGAGCTCGGCACCGCCATGACGGGCGCCGCCTCCGGGCACCTGGAAGCCACCGACAACCACTCCGCCGCCGGCACGGAAACCCGTACCGACTCCCCGGAGGACGAGGCCCGATGAAGAAACTCGACAAGGACCGGCTGCTCCTCGGCTTCGCCGGGCCCGCGCTCGCGCTGGTCACCGCCTTCGTGCTGACCATGGCCGTGCTGGGCGCGACGGGCATCAACCCGATCGAACCGCTGCGCCTGATGGTGGAGAACGCCGGTTTCCAGGACATCCAGATCCTGATCGTGAACCAGGCGGGCACCTACTACCTGGCGGCCCTGGCCGTGGCCATCGGCTTCCGGATGAACCTCTTCAACATCGGCGTCGACGGCCAGTACCGGCTCGCCGCGATGATCTCGGCCGTGGTCGGCACCGCCGTATCCCTGCCCGGGCCGCTGCACATCCTGCTGATCGTGGTCGTCGCCATGCTGACCGGTGCCTTCTGGGCCGGTATCGCGGGTGTCCTGAAGGCCAAGCGCGGAGTCAGCGAGGTCGTCTCCACGATCATGCTGAACGCCATCGCGACCAGCCTGATCGCCTATCTGATCCTGCCGAAGAACCTCGGCGTCCAGCCCGCGGGCTCGAACGACCTGACCACGGGCGACATCGCCTCGTCCGGCTGGTTCCCGGCGCTCCCGATCGGCGACGGCCTGGAGATCTACGGCTTCACCTTCGTCGCCTTCGCCCTGGGCATCGTCTACTGGTTCGGACTGAACCGGACCCGCTTCGGCTTCGACCTGCGCGCCACCGGCGCCAGCGAGTCCGCCGCCCAGGCCTCCGGCGTGGACGCCAAGAAGATGATCATCACCTCGATGCTCATCTCCGGCGCGGTCGCCGGCCTCGCCGGCATGCCGCAGCTGCTGGGCGAGACCCACACGTACAACCTGTCCTTCCCGGCCGGCATCGGCTTCACCGGCATCACCATCGCGCTGCTCGGACGCAACAGCCCGGTCGGCATCTTCTTCGCCGCGTTCCTGATGGCCTTCATCGACAAGGCCTCGGCCTCGCTCGACACGGCCGGGTACGCGAAGGAGATCGGCACGATCATGAAGGGTCTGATCGTGATCGCGGTCGTCGTCTCCTACGAGCTCGTCCGCCGTTACGGGATCCGACGCCAGCAGCAGAAGGTCGGCGAGGAACTCGCCGCCGGCGGCGCCATCAAGACCGACAAGGAGGTCGCGGCGTGAGCACCAGCACCGTTTCCGCGACGAGCGCCGCCCCCAAGAAGCCGGGCGGCCGCAAGAAGCTCACCCTCCCGTGGATGATGCTGATCATCGCGGGCGGCCTCGCGCTGATCTCGCTGGTCCGCGTGATCAGCGGCGCGAACGACCTGACCTCGGTCGGCCAGGTCTCCGGGGCGCTCTCCCTCGCCGTGCCGATCGGCCTCGCCGGACTCGGCGGCCTGTGGGCCGAGCGCGCGGGCGTCGTCAACATCGGCCTCGAAGGCATGATGATCCTCGGCACCTGGTTCGGTGCCTGGGCCGGCTACCAGTGGGGCCCGTGGACCGGCGTCATGGCCGGTCTGATCGGCGGCGCCATCGGCGGCCTGCTGCACGCGATCATCACGGTCACCTTCAACGTCAACCACATCGTCTCCGGTGTGGCCATCAACATCCTGGCGCTGGGCTTCACCCAGTACCTGTCGAACTTCACCTTCGCGGACGCCGCGGGCGGTTCCTCCAAGCAGTCCCCGCGCGTCGAGCCGATCTACAAGATCACGGTGCCAGGGCTGTCGGACTGGATGTCGACCCTCCAGGGCAAGCACTGGTTCTTCATCTCGGACCTCGCCGGCGTCATCGGCGGGCTGGTCACCGGCCTGTCGCTGCTGACCGTCGTCGCGCTGCTGCTGATCCCCGGCACCTGGTGGGTGCTGTGGCGCACCACCTTCGGCCTGCGGCTGCGCTCCTGCGGCGAGAACCCCGTCGCCGCCGAATCGCTCGGCGTCAACGTCTACAAGTACAAGTACATCGCCGTCATCGTCTCGGGCGCCCTCGCGGGCCTGGGCGGCGTGTTCCTGTCGATCGTGGCCAGCCCGATCTACCAGGAGGGCCAGACCGGCGGCCGCGGCTACATCGGCCTCGCCGCGATGATCTTCGGCAACTGGATGCCGGGCGGCATGGCGCTGGGCGCCGGCCTGTTCGGCTTCACCGACAGCCTCAAGCTGCGCGGCGGCGCGGAGAACGTCCACGCGATGCTGCTGCTCCTCGCGATCCTCCTCGTGCTGGTCGTGGCCTGGCAGCTGTACAAGAAGAAGTACGTCCAGGCCGGCATCTCCGCGGCCTTCGCCGTGCTGCTGTTCGTCTGGTACGCGCTGACCGACGCGGTGCCCAGCCAGTTCGTCGACGCCGCCCCGTACCTGACCACGCTGCTGGTGCTCGCGCTGTCCGCGCAGCGCCTGCGGATGCCGAAGGCGGACGGCATGCCGTACCGCAAGGGCCAGGGCAAGTGAGCACCGCTCCCGACTGGGAGTCCCTGCGCGAGGCCGCCCGGGAGGCCATGTCCCGGGCGTACGCCCCGTACTCGGGCTTCCCGGTCGGCGTCGCGGCGCTGGTCGACGACGGGCGCACCGTCGTCGGCTGCAACGTGGAGAACGCCAGCTACGGGCTCGGCCTGTGCGCCGAATGCGGCCTGGTCTCCTCCCTCCAGGCCACGGGCGGCGGCCGGCTGACGCACTTCACGTGCGTGGACGGCAAGGGCGAGATCCTCGTCCCGTGCGGGCGCTGCCGCCAGCTGCTGTTCGAGTTCGGCGGCGCCGAGCTCCAGGTGGAGACGCCCGAGGGCGTCCTGCCGCTCTCCGCGATGCTGCCGCAGGCCTTCGGGCCCGACCATCTGAGATAGCCGTACCGACGGCCCTCCGCCCCTGCCGGGCGGGGGGCCGCCGTCCTTCCACCACCGGTCACCGGTAACCCCTCTCCTGTCTCTATGCGCGTAGAAGGAAGCACTTCCATGGACGTCATCTCCGTCATCCGCACCAAGCGGGACCGCGGTGAACTGAGCCCCGAGCAGATCGACTGGGTCATCGACGCGTACACGCGCGGTGTGGTCGCCGACGAGCAGATGTCGGCGCTGGCGATGGCCATCCTGCTCAACGGCATGAACCGCACCGAGATCGCCCGCTGGACCGCCGCGATGATCGCGAGCGGCGAGCGGATGAACTTCGACTCCCTCTCCCGCCCGACCGCGGACAAGCACTCCACGGGCGGCGTCGGCGACAAGATCACCCTGCCGCTGGCCCCGCTCGTCGCCGCCTGCGGCGCGGCCGTGCCCCAGCTCTCCGGCCGCGGCCTCGGCCACACCGGCGGCACCCTGGACAAGCTGGAGTCCATCCCCGGCTGGCGCGCGCTGCTCTCCAACGAGGAGATGCTGCACGTCCTGGAGACCACCGGCGCCGTCATCTGCGCGGCCGGCGACGGCCTGGCCCCGGCGGACAAGAAGCTCTACGCGCTGCGCGACGTGACCGGCACCGTCGAGGCCATCCCGCTGATCGCCTCCTCGATCATGTCGAAGAAGATCGCCGAGGGCACGGGCTCGCTCGTCCTGGACGTGAAGGTCGGCACCGGCGCCTTCATGAAGAACATCGAGGACGCCCGCGAGCTGGCCCGGACCATGGTGGGCCTGGGCACCGACTCGGGCGTCAAGACGGTCGCCCTGCTCACCGACATGTCCACCCCGCTCGGCCTCACCGCCGGCAACGCGCTGGAGATCCGCGAATCGGTCGAGGTGCTGGCCGGCGGCGGCCCCTCGGACGTGGTCGAGCTGACCCTGGCCCTGGCCCGCGAGATGCTGGACGCGGCGGGCATCAAGGACGCCGACCCGGCGAAGGCGCTGGCCGACGGCTCCGCGATGGACGTGTGGCGCCGGATGATCGCGGCCCAGGGCGGCGACCCGGACGCGGCCCTGCCCGTGGCCCGCGAGCAGCACGTGGTCACCGCCCCCGCGTCGGGCGTGCTCACGCGCCTCGACGCGTACGGCGTCGGCGTCGGCGCCTGGCGCCTGGGCGCGGGCCGCGCCCGCAAGGAGGACCCGGTCCAGGCGGGCGCGGGCATCGAGATGCACGCGAAGCCGGGCGACACGGTCACGGCGGGCCAGCCCCTGATGACCCTGCACACGGACACCCCGGAGAAGTTCGACTACGCCCTCGCGGCGCTGGACGGCACCTTCGACATCGCCGCGGCCGGCACGGCCTTCTCGGCGACCCCGATCGTCCTGGACCGCATCGCGTAACACCGCGCAGGACCGAGGCCGAGCCCTTCCCCGGCTCCATGAGGGGGAGGGCTTCGCCGTGCCCGGGCCCGCGCCGGTGCTCCAGCCGGCACAGGTGGCCCGGTGGGCAGGCTTCATCCGGCCGTTCCGTGCGCCCGCCGATGAGTTCCGGCAGGTGGGGGAGTCACCCCCACGTGACGATCAGACGGCTCGTACTGCCCGGACCCGGCCCGGCCGGACACGACACCGCGCGGCTGTGCGCCCGCCTGGCCCGCCTGTACGAGGACGGGGCCACGGCCGTGGAGTGCGACGCTGGGGCCGTCACCGCCCCCGGCCTCGCCGCCGTCGAGGCCCTGGCCAGGCTCCGGCTCGCCGCAGGGGGCCGGCCCTTCCGGGTCATCGGGGCCGGCCCCGCGCTGCGCGCCCTACTGGACCTCGTAGGACTCGTCGAGCTGCTCGGGGAGCCCGAAGAGCGGGAACCACCGGGCGGTGTCGAGGAAGGCGTTGAGCCCGACGATCTTCCCGTCTGACACCTCCAGCACCTGGAGCGCCCACGGGGTCCAGCCCGGCCGCCCGTCCTCGCGGGGCCGGTACTGGCCGAAGGCCGGCATGCCGTTCGCCGTGGTCGGGACCAGGCGTGAGCCCTTGCAGCCGATGCCCTGGTTCAGGTGCCAGGCCGCGATGTCCGCGTGGCCCTGGAGCCACAGGTCGAACGGCGGCATCGACAGCACCGCGTCCTCGTGCAGGAGGGCGGTCAGGCGGGTGATGTCATACGCCTCGAAGGCGGAGAGGTACTGCTCCAGCAGCTTCGCCTGGTCGCTGTCCAGTGGGTCCGCGGCCTCGCTCTCGCGCATGCGGGTGGCGGCGAGCGTCGCCCGGGCCCGTTGCAGGGCGCTGTTGACCGACGCGACGGTGGTGTCCAGCAGCGTCGCGACCTCGTCCGCCTTCCAGGCCAGCACCTCGCGCAGGATCAGCACCGCGCGCTGTTTGGCCGGCAGGTGCTGGAGCGCCGCGACGAAGGCGAGGCGTACGGACTCCTTGGCCAGCGCCATCTCCGCCGGGTCGGCGGTCTGCGGCAGCACCCGGCCGTCCGGGACCGGCTCCAGCCAGGTCACCTCGGGCCGCTCGTTGAGCTGGGCGGAGGCCTGGTGCTGCGGGGCGCTCAAATCCATCGGGCGGGCCCGCTTGTTCCCCGCGGTCAGCAGGTCCAGGCAGACGTTCGTGGCGATCCGGTACAGCCACGAGCGCAGGGAGGAGCGCCCTTCGAACGTGGCGAAGCTGCGCCAGGCACGGATGTACGTGTCCTGCACCGCGTCCTCGGCGTCGAAGGCGGAGCCGAGCATCCGGTAGCAGTAGCCGGTGAGTTCGACGCGGTACCGGTCCAGCGCGGCGTCCAGCCCGGGTCCGAGGTCGGTGGTCTCCGTCATGTCCCTTGATCCCCCTACTGGTTGTGGATGCTTCGGAAACTACCCGAGGCCTCTGACAACCGCAGCCCGGCACGCGGTGGCGAAACGTCGCCCTAGCGTGCCCACCGGGCCCGCACCACCCCGTCCGCGTCGGGGAGCACGGCGGTGACCAGGGGGTGGTGCTCGTCGGCGTAGACCGGCAGCAGTGCCGCGGCCCGGGCCCCGGCGAGCACCTGCGCCAGCTCCGCGCGGTCCTCCTCGTCGACGTGAGCGCTCGAGATCCGGCCGTCCGCGTCCTCCCACACGCACTCGAGGCTGAACTCCCCGGGGAGCCCCGCGAGCAGCCCGGCGGTGTCGGCCGACAGCCCCGGCCAGACGTGCAGGAGCGCGCGCGGCGCGAGCCCGGCCCGCACGGCGTCGAGCGACCTGCCGCTGCCGATCCGGTGCCAGCGCGTCCAGGCGTGCTGCTCCTCGATCAGTCCCGCCTCGCCGCGGGCCGCGCTCGCCCGGACCTGCTCCCAGAACCCCTCGTCGGCGGGCCGCAGCTCGTACGGGCCGTCGAACTCGGGTTCGTACGGCGAGACCTCGATCGGCTCCGCGAAGATCCCGAGCTCCCAGGTGCGGGCCACGGCCCCCTCGCAGGACGTGTGGGAGCCGACGTAGACGTACAGGTCCCACCCGACCTCCACGGCGAAGACCTCGCGCGCCCCCTCCGCCCCCTCCAGTCGGCAGTAGGGGCCGTCGCCGCGGAGCATGCCGCGCAGGAGCTCGAGCGCGACCGGTACCGTCACCCGCGCCCCGTCGTGGAAACCGGCCGGGCCGCCCGGGAACAGCCTGGTCAGCCCGTACCCCTCCACCGCCGGCTCCCGCCCGAAGTGAGCGGACCCGGACCCGCCGGGGACCCGCGGTTCCCGCACGGTGAGCGCCTCGATCCCGCTCTCGTCGGCGAAGGCCGCGACGGCCTCCAGGTACGCGGCCTCGACCGGCCCGTGGTCGCTGTCGGTGTCCTCCGACCCCCGGTAGGTCCCGTCGGGCGCCCGGTCGGCGGGGTCGTACTTGGTCACCCGGTAGGCGTAGGGCAGGAACGGCACGTCAGTCCTCGTCTTCCCCGTCGCCCGGCGCTCCGTACGCCGGGATGGTCCACCGCAGCACGCTCTCACCCGCGCGCTCCTCCAGCGACACCGGGTACACCTGCCCGTACGCCCGCTCCCCCCGGTGCCGCATGGAGTGGTCCCCACCGTCCCACCCGAGCCCGAGCACCCGGCACCCCCCGACCTCGACGACCCCGGCCCGCAGCGGGTGGTCCGCCCGGTCTGCGCGCCACTCTCCGCCCCGGCCCTCGAACGCGTCCAGCGCCCGGGCGTCGCCCAGGACCATGCCGCAGCGGTCGACCGGGAGGTCGCCGAGGGGGACCGGGCCGGGGCCGTGGGCTGCGTGGTCCCAAGGGAGGCCGAGCGCGACCTCGAGGACCGAGATCACCGGCTCGCCGTCGAACGGGGAGGGCGCGGTCCACGCCCGGACCGGGAGCGGCCGGTCGGTGGCGGCCGGGACGGCCATCGCCTCGTACCCCCACGTCGCGGGCGCGGCGGCCTCGCCGTCGTGGACGTGGCCGCCGCCCGCTGCCGCCGCGGCGAAGGCCTGCTCGGACCAGGGCCCGTCCCCGTCCCGCCGGTAGTCGATCCAGCCCGCCTTGCCCAGGACGAGCACCCCCGAGGGAACGGTGACCTCGCCCAGCGGCAGCGCCGGAAGGGTCGGCACCGTCCACGACGCCGGCGGGCGGAAATCGCACCACGTGCCGTCGAAGGGGAAGGCGGCCGCTTCGACGAGCGCCGCCACGCGCTCGCCCTCCGCGCGTATCCCGGCGGCCTCGGCCGCGGTCCAGTACACCGGGTGCCCCGTCTTCGCGGCGAAGGACTCCTCGTCCTTCCACCGCCACACCCGGTCCGGGGTGACCGTGATGTCCAGCTCCTGGTCGATCACGCGGACATCCGCACCGGACCGGGCACGGGACTCGAGGTTGACGTACCAGCCCCGGAACTCCTGCTCCTCGGTGAAGGTCCACCACACCGCGTGCCCGGCCCCGGCCGGCTGGAGGATCAGCGCGCCCCCGCGCCGCCACCGGCTCGCCCGCAGCGGGTACGAGCCGCCCGGCGGCAGGTCCCGCAGGTGGGCGCCGGGCGGGAGCTCGGCGCGCCAGACCGGCGAGCCCGGGGCTATCCACAGCAGCAGGCCGTCGGGGCGGTCCTCCACGACGCGGGCCGGACAGATCATGCTGACCGTGTCACCGAGGACCAGATGAAAGTTGACTAGGGGCATGACCGGCGATCATGCCACCCGGGTCCGTCGGTACGGCAGGGCGCCGGTGCGCCATCGCGTCAGGCCGTCAGCGGGCGGGCAGCGCCGCCGCGTGGGCCGCGCGGGCCGCGTGCGACCCGTACAGGGTGATCGAGACGACGCCGGCGACCGCGAGCAGCGCGATGGTGACCGTGGCCGCCCAGCCCGCCGAGTGGTAGGCGAGGGCGCCGAGCGTGCCGCCGGCGCTGGAGCCGACGTAGTACGCCGACTGGTAGAGCGCCGAGGCCTGCGCGCGGCCCGTCTTCGCGGTGCGGCTCACCGCGGCCGAGGCCACGGCGTGGCCCGCGAAGAAGCCCGCCGTGATCAGGACCAGCCCCAGCAGGATCGCGGTGAGGGAGTCCGCGAGGGACAGGAACAGGCCCAGCGCGGTCGTGGTCACCGCCAGGTAGAGCGCTCCGCGCCGGCCCGTGCGGGCCACCAGCTGACCGGCGGCCGCCGAGGAGGCCGTACCGACCAGGTAGACCAGGAAGATCGAGCCGATGACGCCCTGTCCGAGGGAGAACGGCTCGTCCACCAGCCGGTAGCCGATGACGGTGTACACCGCCCCGAACACGGTCATGAACAGCGCGCCGATCCCGTACAGCCGCAGCAGCAGCGGGTCGCGCAGATGGCCGGCGACGGTACGCCCCACCGCGCGCGGGTTCAGTGAGGCCGGCCGGAAGAACCGGGCCCGGGGGAGGAGGGCCAGGAAGGCCGCCGCGCAGGCCAGCGACATCAGGCCGACGGTCAGCACCCCGCCGCGCCAGCCCCACGCCTGCGCCGCCCAGCCGGTGACGAGGCGGCCGCTCATGCCGCCGATGGAGTTGCCCGCCACGAACAGGCCGATCGCGGCGACCAGTGCCTTCGGCTTGACCTCTTCCGCCAGGTACGCCATCGCGGAGGCCGGGATGCCGGCGATCGCCGCGCCCTGGACGGCGCGCAGCGCGATCAGCCACTCCAGGTTCGGCGCGAACGGCACGAGCAGGCCGACGCCGACCGCGACCGCCATCGAGCAGGTCATCATCCGGGTCCGGCCGAAGCGCTCCGAGAGCGCGCTGAGCGGCAGGACGAAGAGCGCGAGCGCGCCGGTGGCCGCGGAGACCGTCCAGCTGGCCTGACCCGCCGTCACGCCGAAGTCCGCGGAGATCGCGGGCAGCAGCGCCTGGGTGGAGTAGAGGAGGGCGAACGTGGCCAGTCCGGCGGCGAAGAGCGCGAGGCTGAGGCGGCGGTAGCCGGGGCGGCCGGGCTCGTGCGCCTCGGCGGCGGGCGCCGCCGCGGTGGCGGGGCCCTGGACGGGCGCTGCGGGAGACGACGGGGTGGAGGCACCCGCGGTGGCGGGTGCCCCGGTATGAGCGGGAGGCATGTCTCCGACCGTAGAGCGGCCCGTTTCATGCGTCCAATGCACAAATTCGCGATAATCAATCCATCCCCGCATCACCGCAGGTCGGATAGGCGCATATCGATGAGTCGTTACGAAGAAGACATGGCTGTGACACATGCGCTGGCCCCGCGCCTCGCGTACTTCGCGGCCGTCGCCCGGCACGAGCACGTCACCCGCGCCGCCCATGAGCTGGGCGTCCCCCAGTCCACCCTGTCGCGGGCCATGGTCCGGCTCGAACAGGACCTGGGCGTCACGCTGTTCGCGCGCAAGGGCCGTACGGTCGCGCTGACCACGGCCGGCCGCTCCTTCCTCGCCTCCGCGGAGCGCTCGCTGGCCGAGATCGCCCGCGCGGCCGGCTCCCTCCAGCAGGACGCGGACCCGGCCTTCGGGAAGGTCGCCTTCGGGTTCCTGCACACCCTGGGCTCCGAGACCGTGCCCGGCCTGATCCGGGCCTTCCGGGCCGACCATCCGGGCGTGCGGTTCTCCCTGGTCCAGAACTACGGCGAGGCCATGCTGGAGAAGCTGCGGGCCGGCGAGCTCGACCTCTGCCTGACCTCGCCGCTGCCCGACGCCCCCGACCTGGTGGCCCGCCGGCTGGACGAGCAGCGGCTGCGCCTGGTGGTCCCCGACGACCACCGCCTCGCCACCCGCAAGCGGATCCGGCTCGCGGAGGCCGCCGAGGAAACCTTCGTCACCCTGGAGCCGGGCTACGGCCTGCGCCGGATCACCGACGACCTGTGCGCCGAGGCCGGGTTCACGCCCCGGGTCGCCTTCGAGGGGGAGGAGGCGGAGACCCTGCGCGGGCTCGTCGCGGCCGGGCTCGGCGTCGCGCTGCTGCCGCCGCCCGCCGTGGCCAGGCCCGGGGTGGTCGAGCTGACGGTCACCGCCCCGCGCGCCGTCCGCGAGATCGGGGTGGCCTGGCGGGACGGGCATCCGGACACGCCGCCGGTGGCGGAGTTCAAGCGGTTCCTGCTGTCCCGTCGGGGTCGGCTGATCCCGGAGCTGGCGGAGCCCCTGGAGCCTCGGCCGGAGGCGTGAGCGGTCCGCCGGCGGCCAGGTCTGCGGCCAGGTCGGCAGCCCTGTCGGCAGCCCTGTCCGCACCGGCCGCCGCCGACAGCAGGAACCCCGCCTGGAAGCGGGACTTGGCGCCCACCGCGCGCATCACCTCCGCGATGTGGCGCTGGCAGGTCCGCTCGGACATGCCGAGCCGCCGCGCGATGGCCTTGTCCTCCAGCCCCTCCGCGAGGAGCCGGACGATGGTCTGGCGGAGCTCCTCGGAGATCGAGCGGGCCTGGTCCGGGCCGACGGTGGTGGCGAAGGGCTCCGCCTGGGCCCAGGAACGCTCGAAGGTCTGCACCATGAAGTGCACGACGTTCGGCTCGCGCACCAGCAGGGCGGCCTTGTCGTCGTCGCGGACCTCCAGCAGGCCGGTGCGCTGGTCGACCAGGATCATCCGCATCAGCCCGTCGCCGACCGTACGGACCTGCGAGCCGAGCGCGGCGACGCGCTCGACGTAGGCGGCCGTGGGCCGGGAGTAGCGGGCGGTGTGCTGGTAGATGGTGCGCAGCCCGACGCCCCGGGCCAGCATCGCCTCGTCCCGGCCGACCGCCTGCTCCAGGATCTCCGGGGAGCGGCCGCCGCCGGGGTGGCAGGTGAGCACCTCGCGCTCGGCCGAACCGACGAGCTCGCGGATCAGGTTCTGCAGCGCCGCCTGGTCGGTGACCAGCTCCAGGCCGTCCACCCCGTCCCGGTCGCGCTGGGTGCTGCCGGCCTCGTACCGCGGGATCAGCGACTCCAGACGGGCGCGCAGCCGGTCCATCTCGTCGTGGGTCTCGCGCATCCGCAGGGTGAGGGGGGCCAGGGTGCGGGCGGTGGCGGCCCGCGGGGAGACCGCGCTCCAGCGCCGCTCGCGCACGGTGCCGTTGCGGCAGGTCTCGGGGCGCGGCTGGAGCAGGTGGGCCGCCGCGAGCTCGGCGACGGCCGCCGCGGCGGGTTCGCCGAGGGCGAGGGAGGCTTCCGCTTCGGTGAAGGCGTGCCGCTCGGCCGCGTACCCGTACAGGCGCAGGGCGACGGGGCTCAACTGCTCCGCTTCATCTGCTGGCATGTGCATATTCGTCCCGGCCTATACCGATTCGTAAACCCCTCGTGTTCCCGCAAGGCGTCAAGACGATGCCCCTGGATCATCGTGAATATATGCCGAACCGGCACAGTGGTACCACGGCGTTCTCGGGGGAGGGCGCGGGCGTCATTGGGTCCGCGCTTCGCCGTCACGGCGTCGCGCCCGTACGCGGGTGCGTGCCTCTGGTGGTCGCGCCGGAGCCGATCGCGCCATCCGACCGTGAGGGGACGGACCGGCCGGTGCGGACGCGCCGCGCGACCACCAGACCCCAGCCTGTCGCGAGCCCGCCGCGGGCCTGTCGTGGGCCGGCCGGCGGGATCCGAGAGGAACGGCCTACCTGCGCAGCAAGCGCCCGTAGCCGGAGGCCAGGGGCATCCGCAGGCCCAGCGGCGGCGGAGCCGCCAGCGCATCGGTGACCGGGCGGGAGTAGCGGCCGGAGAACACGGAGCCCAGGACGAAGTCCACGGACAGCGCGACGACCTCCGCCTGGTGCTCGCGCAGCCCGTGCCCGTCGGAGTGCACCTCGAAGCGGCACGTCGTGCGGTTGGCCTTCTTCGCCCGGGTCGCCAGCCGGAACGACAGCTCCGGGTCGCTGCGCGCGTCGTTGGTGCCGTGCACGATCAGCACCTGGCGCCCCGACAACTGCTTCACCGGTTCGGGGGAGTCGGTCGCGGACTGGCTCGGGAGCGAAGGGGCCAGCGCCAGCACGGAGTTGACGGCTTCGTGGCCCGCGGCGGCGAGCGCCGCCCGGCCTCCCGCGTCGTATCCGGCCAGGCACACCGGCACGTCTCCGTACCGGCGGACCACCTCGTCCGCCGCCCAGGCGGCGTCCTCCTCGCGGCTGCCCCCGCCGTGCACGACCTGGTGCGCGACCAGGCCTTCCGCCATCCCCGCGCGGGCCAGCGCCCGCGCGAGCGGACGTACCGGACCGGGGGACAGTCTGGACGCCCCGGGAAGCAGGAGCACCACACCACTGACCGTAGAGACCGGGCCGGTCGCGCCGGCCGCCCGCCCGAGACGGGCCCCGCGCGCCGACGGCGCATGCTGTGCCATGACGGAACAGTCTCAGACGCCGAGGTGTACGCCACCCGTCCGCGCGGTCACTGTTACATATCGCCTCCGGGCACCGTCTCACTGCTCTACGCGCGTAGGAGCTAGAGTGCGCAGATGACGAGCGAGACCCCCAACCTGCCCACCCCGGATCAGATCCGCCGCTCCCCGAAGGTGCTCCTGCACGACCACCTCGACGGTGGACTGCGCCCCGGGACCATCATCGAGCTGGCCCACAAGGTCGGCTACGAGAACCTTCCCGAGACCGAGGCCGACAAGCTCGGCACCTGGTTCCGGGAAGCCGCGGACTCCGGCTCCCTCCCGCGCTACCTGGAGACGTTCGCGCACACCTGCGCCGTCATGCAGACGAAGGAGGCCCTCTTCCGGGTGGCCTCCGAGTGTGCCCAGGACCTGGCCGAGGACGGCGTCGTGTACGCGGAGATCCGCTACGCGCCCGAGCAGCACCTCGAAGCCGGCCTGACCCTCGAAGAGGTCGTCGAGGCGGTCAACGAGGGCTTCCGCGAGGGCGAGCGCCGCGCGCGGACCAACGGCAACCGCATCCGTGTCGGCGCGCTGCTGACCGCGATGCGGCACGCCGCCCGCGCGCTGGAGATCGCGGAGCTGGCCAACCGCTACCGCGACAACGGCGTGGTCGGCTTCGACATCGCCGGCGCCGAGGCCGGGTTCCCTCCCACCCGCCACCTCGACGCCTTCGAGTACCTCAAGCGCGAGAACAACCACTTCACCATCCACGCGGGCGAGGCCTTCGGCCTGCCGTCGATCTGGCAGGCGCTGCAGTGGTGCGGCGCCGACCGCCTCGGTCACGGCGTGAAGATCATCGATGACATCGAGGTGGCCGAGGACGGCTCCGTGACGCTGGGGCGCCTGGCCTCTTACGTCCGGGACAAGCGCATCCCCCTGGAGATGTGCCCGACGTCCAACCTGCAGACGGCCGCGGCCGCCTCGTATGCCGAGCACCCGATCGGGCTGCTGCGAAAGCTGCACTTCAGGCTCACGGTGAACACCGACAACCGCTTGATGAGCGGCACCAGCATGAGCCGCGAGTTCGAGCACCTGGTCGACGCCTTCGGCTACTCGCTGGATGACATGCAGTGGTTCACCGTCAATGCGATGAAGTCCGCGTTCATTCCTTTCGATGAACGACTGGCCATGATCAATGAGGTCATCAAGCCCGGTTATGCGGAGCTGAAGTCGGAGTGGCTGTTCCAGCAGACCGCTTCGACCAGCGGTTCTGTCATGGCGTAGGCCATGGAATGACGTACTGAGAGCGCCCGGGGGGAGCAATTCCCGGGCGCTTTCTCGTATTTAATGATGTTTGCGGGCGGGGGTTTGAAGTGACTAGTTTGCGGAGCCGCTCATTTCCCCGTCGCAAGGACGATCCTTCATGAAGCAGTCAGCTGCCAAGACCCTCGGTGTCGCCGCTCTCGGTGCCGCCTTCGCCGCCGTCGCCGGCGGGACCGCCTCGGCCTCCGTCCCCGCCGTCGGTCTCGGCGAGGCGCTGGGCACCGTCCAGGGCCTCACCAGCCAGCAGCACGTGAGCCCCGAGGGCGGCCAGCAGGCCCCCCAGGCGACGGACCCGGCCGCCGCGCTCGGCACGGTGACCGGTCTGCTCGGCGGTCTGCCGACCAGCGGCCTCGGCGCCTGATCCGCTCCGGATCCCGCGAGGAATTCGTACGCGATCCGTACGCGATTCGCACGCACGCCCGCGCGGTGCACACCTCTTCGAGCAGGTGTGTGCCGCGTCGCGGCATGTGCCAGGATCACCGCCAACTGCCCACCGAAGCACGGGGTATGAGGTCTCGATCATGCACATGAAGGCATCAACGGCCACGGCCGCACTGCTCCCCGCCCTGCTGCTCGCGGCTGTGGGCTGCAGCAGTACGCACACTCCCGCACCCGGCAAGTCCCCGGACCAGAAGGGCTCCGCGAGCGCGCCCGGCCACACGGCGGCCGCCGACTCTTCGGGAGCCGCGGGATCCACCGGGGCCACGGGCTCCTCCGCCGCGCCCAAGCGGGCCGGCACCAGGCTGGAGCGCTCCGCCCTGGAACAGGGCGACCTGCCCGGCTACCAGATCTCCGCGAACGGCAAGAACCCGAACGCCCCCGACGGTCAGCCCCAGTCCGACCGCAAGGCCTGTCAGCCGCTCGCCGACATCATGGGCGACAAGCCCGACCCGGCCGCGCGCGAGACGGTCAACCGCGGCGTCGGCTCCCAGAAGCAGATGGGCCTCGCGATCTCCGCCTCCGTCAGCTCCTACGCCGAATCCGACGCCAAGGCGCTGATCAGCCGGCTCAGGGACGCCGTCGCCGCCTGCGGCACGGGCTTCACCGCCACCGTCGAGAAGCAGAGCGGCAGCTACCGCGACGTGAAGGCCGCCGACTACAAGACCGACGGCGACGAGAGCGTCAGCTGGACCACCAGCGCCTCCGCCGAGGGCGCCGCCGCACAGGTGCACGTCGTCGTCGTACGCCAGGGGGACTCCGTCGTGCGCCTCATGGCCCTCAACGTCACGGGCGGCCGGCAGACCCCCCAGGTCCCGCACGAGGTCACGGACAAGCAGCTCCAGAAGGTCCGCGCCGCCCGCTGACCCCGACTACCAGGCGGCGGAGCCGGAGGCGCTCGTCTTGTCATTCGGCAGGAGCACCCACAGCGCCAGGTAGATCAGGAACTGCGGGCCGGGGAGCAGGCACGAGACGACGAAGATGGTGCGCATCGTGTTCGCGGATATTCCGAATCGGCGCGCCAGACCGGCACAGACTCCGCCGATCCATCGTCCGTCACGGGGGCGGGCAAGGGCGCTCATGGTCTCTCCTCAGTCGTTTTCGCGGGAGGCTTTCCCGCGATGCCTCAATACTCCCGCTGAATCGAGGAGAGAACGTCGGTCCAGGGGCCGAGCCCGACCCTGGGAATTCTCGGGGTAGCCCCCTGAGAACCGGCCGGGGAGCCACCCCTGGAGCCGCCCTGGGAACCGGCCCGGGAACCGGCCCCGGCGCCCGCCACGGAGACGGAAGCCGCCCGAGACCGCCGCAGCCGGCCCCGCAGCGCCGGCACGACGGCCACGTGTGCGAGCACCACGCCGAGGGTGTTCAGCAGCACCGAGTCGACATCGACCACCTGCCCCGGCACCACGGTCTGGAGCATCTCCACGCCCACCGACACCAGCGCGCCCGCGGCGGCCGTCCGGGCCAGCGAGGACCACGCGGCCAGCGGCGACAGCTCGACTCGCCCGCTGACCAGCGGCAGCAGGACCCCGATCGGGGCCAGCAGGGCCAGCGCCCCGCCGATCCGCCGGGCCGCTTCCAGGGGCCCGGCCGACAGGTCGGCCCGGATCCCGTCCAGCGGGGTCAGATTGGGCGCGGCCGCCCAGGGCACGTCCAGCGGGCGCAGCATCAGCCAGCCGACGAGCAGGAGGTGAGCGGCCAGCAGGACCGCGGCGAGGAGCCGGGTCCGCGGGTGAATAGCGGCGTTGCCGCTGCCCTTGAGACGGTGCACACCTGAAGGGACGCGCCGCGCGGTGCCCGCGGTTCCGGAGGAAAGCGCCGGTCAGCCCGTGGCGAGCAGCACGATCAGGATCAGCGCGCCGATCACGGCGGGCGCGATGATCTCGTACGACCAGGTCACCTTCACGCTGCCCTGGGCGCCGGAGCGCGAGGCCCCGCGCTCGTGCATCTCGCGCAGTTCGTCCACGGTGCGGTCCGCCGCGGCCCGCCGCACCTCGTCCGGCTGCGTCCCGCCGTCCCCGGGCGCGGTCATGCTCCGCCCCATGAGCCCGCCGAGCCGGCTGGGCCGGCCGCCCTGCTGGGCCCGGTTCGCCCGCTTGCGCTCCCGCAGGGACACGGGCACCGACCACAGCTGGTACTTCGAGCCCTCGGCCAGCACCTCGGCGGAGAACGTGGCGCGCACGGAGTCGACGGCGGCCCAGGGGAGCTCGATGATCCGGAACGGGTTCCGCACGCGCAGCCGGTCGGCGTTGGCGAAGACGGCCGGCCGGATCGTGAACGCCACGACGAGCGGCGCGAGCAGCAGCGCGACGGCGAGGGCGATCCACGGAGTGTTCCCGCCGCCCCGCACGACCGTGTCCCCGCAGAGCCACCCGATCAGCGCGAGCATCAGGACGCCGGTGACCGTGGCCATGGGTGAGCGGTAGACGTGGTCTGCGTACGCCGGCTCGTCAGTGGGCTGCTCGCTGCTCATGGCCCGATTCTGCCTCACGCCGTCTCAGCCCACGAGATCGGCATACAGGATGATGTTGTCGGGCCGGTGGCCGTCCTTGATCTCGCCGCCGCAGGTGATCAGGCGCAGCTCGGGGCGCGGGGTGTTCCCGTACACCTTGTCGGTGGGGAAGTGCCTCTTGTCGACCTGCTCCAGCTCGCGGACCCGGAAGACGGCGGCGGCGCCGTCCGCCCGGGTGACCGTGATCTCGTCGCCGGTGCGCACGCGGGACACGTCGCGCAGCACGGCCGGGCCGCGCGCGGTGTCGAAGTGGCCGATCAGCACGGCCGGACCGGTCTCGCCGGGCGTGACGCCGCCGGTGTACCAGCCGATCTTGTCCCCGTCCGCCACGGAGGGCACCTGCACCGAGCCGTCGGCGGCCAGCCCGAGCCGCAGCACCGGCGAGGTGTCCACCCCGGCCGAGGGGATCCGCACCCGGACCGGTTCGGAGGCGGCCAGGGGCCGGCCTCGCCCGGGGGTTGGGGAGTGCCAGGAGGCGGCGGGTGGGGGTCGGAGCGCGGCGGGCACGGCTCCGGCGTCGCGGCCGCCGGTCCTCCGGGGCCGGCCGCCGCCCCGGCCCGGCTCCCGCGGCGCACCGTCCGCCGCAGCCAGGGCGACATCCTCGCCGGATTCCGCAAGGACCACGTATCCCTGCTCTTCCTCCACTTCCGCGACGCCGTCCAGGCCCGCCAGTGGCTGAAGCGCCTGCTGCCCTCGATCTCCACCACCGAGGACGTGGCACGCTTCAACAAGGCCTTCAGCAGGGCCCGCGAGCGCGCGGGCGGCATCGACCCGGAATCCATGTCCTGCCTGTGGACCGGACTCAGCCTCACCCACCCGGGGCTGCGCCTGCTCGCCGGCCGGGAACCCTTCCCCGCCGCCCCGGCCGGCTCGAACGCCGAGGCCTTCACCCAGGGCGCCGCCGTCCGCGCCCAGCAGCTCGGCGACACCGGCACCAGTGCCCCGCCGTCCTGGCTGTTCGGCGCGGAGGAGCCCGGGCGCGCGGTCCACGCCGTCCTCACCCTGGCCGCCGACGACCCCGAACGCCTCGCCACCGCCGTCGCCGAACACCGCGAGGCCGCCACCAAGTCCGGCGCCGCGGTCCTCTTCCGCCAGAACGGCGCCACCCTCCCCGGCGAACTGCGCGGACACGAGCACTTCGGCTTCGCCGACTGCATCAGCCAGCCCGGCGTACGGGGCTTCGACGAGCCCGACCCGGCCACCGGCACCACCGTGCTGGGCAAGCCCGGCACCCGGCTGATCCCCGCCGGCGAGTTCATCGTCGGGCCCGAACGGGTCGGCCGGCGCCCCACCGCCCTGCCCGCATGGGCCACCGGCGGATCCTTCCAGGTCG
Organism: Streptomyces sp. ICC4; assembly: GCF_003287915.1. Lineage (NCBI taxonomy): Bacteria > Bacillati > Actinomycetota > Actinomycetes > Kitasatosporales > Streptomycetaceae > Streptomyces > Streptomyces sp. ICC4. The sequence goes on from NZ_CP030286.1 coordinate 4,602,451, forward strand.
TACGCCGCCTCGCGCAGGACGTGCCCGGCTGGTGGACGCAGGTCTCCCTGCGGCTCGCGGAACTCCAGCGGGCCGGCGCCGCACCCGCCGACGCCGGCCGCGAGTGGCTGGGAGCCCGCCTCATGGGCCGCTGGCCGGGCGGGATGCCCGTCGCCGTCTGCCCCGCCGCCGAACAGCCGCGCGAGCCCGGCGTGGACCCCGACGCCACCCTCGACTACAGCGCCGACCCGCACGGCTGGCGGATGCCGCTCTTCGCGCACATCCGCAAGGGCAACCCGCGCGACGGCCTCGTCCTCACCCCGGGCCGCCCGCCGCTGGGCGTGGCCGAGCTCGACGGCCGCCGCCTGATGCGGCGCGGCATCCCGTACGGCCCCGTCTACCACCCCGAACTGGGCGCCGACCACGGCCCGGAGGCATCCCGCGGGCTGGTCTTCGTATGCCACCAGGCCGACCTGGTCGGCCAGTTCGAGCTCGTCGCGCGCAAGTGGCTGAACGAGCAGGACTTCCCGGCCGGCCGCAACCCGCGCACCGGCGCCGACCCCGTGCTCGGTCCGGACTCGGCCTGCGCCTTCGAAACCCCCTCGGGGGACGGCAGCCGGGCCAACACCCTCTACTTCGGCCGTTACGTGCGCACGGAAGGCTCCGTCTACGCCTTCAGCCCCTCCCTCCCCGTCCTGCGCGCCCTGACCACCGGAGAGCTCGACGACTCCATCGAGTTCCACGCCGGGTCCGTCCTGCGCACCGGCGACGTCCTCGACGCGGGCAAGGCCCGCCTGACCCTCGACAGCGCCGGGGACCTCGTCCTGCTCGACGCCCAGGGCGGCCGTACGTGGCACAGCGACGCGGGCGGCGCCGGCCACGACGCCGTCTTCACCCAGGACGGCGAACTGGTCCTGCGCACCGCCGAGGGCAAGCCGGCCTGGTCGAGCGGCACCACCGGACACCCGGGCGCGCGCCTGCTGCTGCGCCCCACCGGAGAGCTGGTGATCCTGGACGGGGACCGGGTGCTGTGGAAGGCGTCCGCCTCATAGGGTGGACGCATGGCGACGACCACCGCATCAGTGACAGGCGAAACCCGGTTGATATACGGCTGCATGGCCCTCGGCGGGAGCTGGGAGCCCGGCCCGTACCGGCCCGAGGACATCGACGACGCCGAGGCGGCCATCCAGGCCGCCCTCGACAGCGGCATCACCATGTTCGACCACGCCGACATCTACCGGCACGGAAAGGCGGAAGCCGTCTTCGGTGAGGTGCTCGCCCGCACACCCGGCCTGCGAGAGCGCGTCACGCTCCAGACCAAGTGCGGGATCCGCCTCGCCGACGGCGAGCGCCCCGGCATCTACGACCTGCGCGGGGACACCGTCACCCGCCGCGTGGAGGAGAGCCTCACCCGGCTGCGCACCGACGTCATCGACGTCCTGTTGCTGCACCGGCCCGATCCGCTGGCCGATCCGGCCGAGACGGCCCGCGCCCTCACCTCGCTGCGGAGCCAAGGCCTGGTCAGGGAGTTCGGCGTCTCCAACATGAACGCGGCGCAGAGCGCCCACCTGCAACGCCACCTGGACTTCCCGCTCGTCGCCAACCAGCTGGAAATGAGCCTGGACCGGCGCGACTGGCTCGAGGACGGAGTCCTCGTCAACACCCCGGCAGCGGCCTCCGTCGGCTTCCCGGCCGGCACCGTCGAGTACTGCGTGGCCAACGGCGTCCGCCTCCAGGCCTGGGGAGCACTCGCCCAAGGCCGCTTCACCGGACGGCAGGAGAGCGCACGGGAGCACGCGACCGCCGAACTCCTGATCGCGCTGGCCAAGGCGAAGGACACCACGCCGGAGACGATCCTGCTGTGGTGGCTGCAGCGCCATCCGGCCCGGATCGCCCCCGTCGTCGGCACCGGCCGCCCGGACCGCATCCGCGCCTGCCGCGACGCGGCGCTGCGCGCCCCCGACCTCAGCCACGAGGAGTGGTACTCGCTCTGGCTGACGGCCCGGGGCGCGCCGCTCCCGTAGGACGGCCCGCAGGCCAGGCAAGATCCGAGAGAGACGGCTAGCCCGGCGAGCCGACCGCGCACACCAGGATCGGGGTGGCGCGGCGCGGGTCGAGGCCGTTGCGCACCAGGTGCCAGACGTTGAGGTCGTAGGCCTCGCCGATGTGGCCCACCGGATCGAAGGGGCAGAAGTCCTGCACGTACTGGTTCCTGACCCCCGGCTCGCGGACGAACGCCGTCTCGGTCGGGGTCACGAGCTCGTCGTAGCGCGAGGAGATGATGGTGTAGGAGATCCCGGGCTGGGCCACCGGGCCGTTGTTCAGAGCCAGGATGGCGGGACCGCCCGGCACCTCGTCGGCCAGCACGGGGATGCCGATCGTCGTCACGATCCGCTCCATGGTCTGCCGTCCGAGCAGCTTGTCGCCCAGGTCCAGCAGGCCGGCCGCGTTGGTGCCGTGCGTGGGGGGCGCGATGGCGACGACCGCCTTGATGTGGGACTGGATGCCCTGCATCTTCGCCAGGTAGAGGGCCTGGAGGCCGCCTTCGGAGTGGCCGACGACGGAGACCTGGGCGGCGCCGGTCGCGCCGCGCACCTTCTCCACGTACGCCTTGATCTCCAGGTTGGAGACGGCGACCGGCTTCAACCCGCCGACCAGCGGAAAGCCCTCGTAGGCGCCGTAGGTGAGGGCGAAGGTGCAGTAGCCGCGGGCCGCCAGGTCGGCCTGGAGGAAGTTGAGGTCCTCGTACCAGGTCGCGAAGGTGCCGTGCAGCAGCACCACCGGCTCGGGGTGCGCGGCGCTGGGCCGGCAGGAGAAGTCGTTGATGCCGCCGGCTCCGCCGTCGGCGGCGGCGTGTGCCGGGAAGGCGGAGCCGAACAGCAGCGCGAGCGGGAGCCCCGCCCTGACGAGCCATCGGCGGGTCCGCGACGCACGGGTGCTGTGTGCCATACGACATCTCCTGACGGGGGGTGTGGTGCTCTGGTCGGACTGCACAGAATGCTCCGGCCCGCCGCCGCTGTCCCCTGGCGGTACGCGCAGAATGCTTCCACCCGCGTTTGTGCACGGCGACAATGCGGGAATGGACGAGAAAGCCGAACGCGGGCGCGAACCGGATCCCGGCGGGCGGATCCCGCCGGGGTTCGCCGCCTCGCTGCTGCCGCGGGTGCCGGAGATCGCCGCGGCCACCGTCTCCCGCCTGACCACCGAGATCCCCGCCTACCGGCTGCTGCCCGACAGCATCCTCGGCGGCGATCTCATCGCGAACACCGAGGCCGTGCTGCGGCTCTTCCTCCCCACCGCCGCCGAAGGGCGCCCGCCGGCCGAACACGAACTGGCCGCGCCCATCGCCTGGGGCGCCGAACGGGCCCGGGACGGCGTACCCCTGGAAGCGGTGCTACGGGTCTACCCGCTCGGCGCCCGCCAGGCCTGGGAGCTCGCCACGGCCGGTCCCGAGCCCGCTGCCGACCCGTACGCCCTGGTCACCGGCCTGCTCGCCTTCCTCGGCGAGGTGATGCCCAAGGTCGCCGAGGCGTACCTGAGGGAGCAGGCCGACCTCGACTGGGAACAGCGCGAACACGGCCGCAACCTCGCCGGGGTGCTGCTCGCCGGCCGTCCCGCCCGGCGCGCGGCGGAGCGGTACGGGCGCACGCTGGCCGAGCGGTACGAAGTGGTGGTCCTGCGGCTCCCGGAGGCCCCCGGGAGCGCGACGACCCGCATCCTGCGGGCCGTGCGCTCCGAACTCGACCGGAACCCCGAGGTGCTGGCCACCTTCAAGGGCGACGGGGGAGCGCTGCTCGTCCCGCTCGGGCAGGACGGCGCGACCCGCCGGCTGCTCGCCCGGCTCGACGCGGCCGCCGCACTGCGCTGCACGGCGGCCGCCGCCACCGCCGAGGACCACGAAGCGATCCCGGGTGCGCAGGCGGAGGCGTCCGAAGTCCTCACGCTGGCGGAGGACTTGGGCCGCCCCCCGGGGCTCTACCGGCTGGCCGATCTCGCCGTCGAGTACCAGCTGGTGCGGCCGGGCCCCGCCCGGGACGCGCTGGCCGGCACCCTGGACGGCCTCGCCGGTCAGCCCCATCTGATCGACACCCTGCGGGTGTTCATCGCCGCGGGCTACCGCCGCACCGAGGCGGCCGCCGCCCTCACCGTGCACCGCAACACCCTGACCTACCGGCTCGGCCGGATCCGCCTGCTCACCGGCCGCGACGCCACCGACCCCACGGACGCGCGCCACCTGGCCGCCGCCCTCACGGCGCACGACGCGTCCCACCGAACCACCCCGCCCCCGGGCAGACGCTGACCGATGCGTTCAAATAGACCCGTCAACCCATTCCTGAAAGCCCCGGCCCCGGCAGCATCATGAGGCGGCAGCAATTCCTCAAGTCGTGTTCCGTCACTGCAGTTGCTTTTCTTCTCACGCGTATGGGCCGGCACATCCGTCCGGACAGATTCGGCATTGCCGATATCTCTCGCGCAAAGCCCCGGGATGGCATCATCGGTCCACCGATATCTGATGTGCCGTAACACTGCGACGGGGGCAGTATGGACGTGCTGACGATAGCCAATGAGATCACGCCCTATGTCACCGCCGCGGCCGGCGCCTACGGCACGGCCGTGTTCACCCGGGCGACCGATGCCGGCGCGGATGCCACCCTCACGCTCGGGCAGCGCATCCTGCAGCGCATCTGGCACCGGGAAGCCGGCCGTCCCGGCATCCGGCAGGCTCTGGACGACATGGCGGAATCGCCCCACGACCCCGACGTCCAGGCCGCGCTGCGGGTCCAGATCCGCGAGGCCCTGGCCGCGGACCCGACTCTGGCCGGCGACCTCGTCCGGCTCCTGGGCGGCGCCGGTGTGAACATCACCGCGTCCGGCGAACGCTCCGTGGCCGTCCGGGACAGCTCGGGGGTCATCAGCACCGGCGACAACGCCCGCGTCCAGCGGTGAGCGCCCCCGTTCCGGGGCTGGAGCCCCCCGCGCCCGCGCAGCCCGGCGGGGCCTCGGGTCCGCGGTCCGTGGCCGCCGGCGTGAACGGCGGGGTCATCAGCACGGGTGACCGGGCGAGCATCGACGCGCGCACCCAGATCCTGCCGCGCGAGGCGTTCTCGTCACCTGCCGAAGTGGCGGCCTCCGCGGGGCTGAACAACCTTCCCCTGCCCGCCAGTGCCCTCTTTTTTGGTCGAGATGACGAGATGCGGAGACTGTGGGCCGCCATGCGGGGCACGGCCGCCGTCGTGACGCAGGCCGTCCACGGCCTCGGCGGGGTCGGAAAGAGTACCCTTGCCCTGCATTACGCCCATACCCACCGTGACCAGTACACGCTCGTGTGGTGGCTCACCGCGTCGAGCCCCGACACGATCGAAACCGGGCTCGCGGAACTGGCCCTGCGCCTGCACCCGGCCCGCAGGAGCCTCCCCGACACCACGACCGAGCACCACGCACAATGGGCCACCGGCTGGCTGCAGGCCCACCCCGGATGGCTGTTGATCGTGGACAATGCCGAACATCCCGACCACATCGCCCCGCTCATCGGCCAACTCGCCGGTGGCCACCATCTGATCACCACTCGTCGCGCTATTGGATGGCACCACTTGACCACCCACCCCATTGCCCTGGACGTGCTTGCTCCCGACGCCGCCGTGGAACTCCTCATCAACATCACCGGCCAGACCGGCGAGCGGGACCGGCAGGACGCCGCGCACCTTGCCGCCGAACTCGGCTTCCTCCCCCTGGCCTTGGAACAGGCCGGCGCCTACATCCAGCACAACCAGACCACGCACGCCCGCTACCTCGCCCAACTCGCCAGCCGCCCCGCCCGGATGTTCGCCACCCCCGCCGGAGGCGGTGCCCACGCCCGCACCATCGCCCGCATCTGGCGCATCACCCTGGACACCATCGCCCTCACCAACCCCCACGCCGTGGACCTGCTGAGCGTGTTGGCCTTCCTCGCCCCGGACAACGTCCCCCGCGACCTCCTCGAAAGCCCCGCCGAGGAGGACTCGCCGACGGTCGACGAAGCCCTCGGGCTGCTCTACAGCCACAGCATGATCACCCTGGGGCCGGAGAGCGTCGCCACGCACCGGCTCGTCCAGGCCGTCGCCCGCACCCCGGACCCGCAGACCGGCCCCGGCGCCGATCCCCACCGCGCCCCCGAAGCCACCGCCACCGCCCGCGGCCGGGCCACCGCACTGCTCCTCCACGCACTGCCCGAGGCCCCGACCACCAACGTCGGCGGGTGGTCCCGGTGGCAGACCCTCATTCCGCACGTCGACGCGCTGATGTCCGTGACCACCCCGGACCAGGACGACGAGAGCAGCGCCGTCCTCCTCTACGAGTCGTCCTGCTTCCTGAACGGCCAAGGGCAGCTCAACCGGGCCGCCGTGTACGCCAAGCGCGCGTTGGCCGACAGGGAACGACTGCTGGGCCGCGACCACCCCGACACCCTCGCCACCCGCAACCACCTCGCCTACGTCCACCGGTCGGCGGGGGAGCTGGATCGGGCGGTCGAGCTGTTCGAGCAGACACTGGCCGACCGGGGAGCGGTGCTGGGCGACGACCACCCCGACACCCTCACCACCCGGCACTACCTCGCCTACACCCATCAGCTGGCGGGGGATCTGGACCGGGCAGTGGAACTGTTCGAGCAGACGCTGGCCGACCGGGAGACGGTGCTCGGCGACGACCACCCCGACACCCTGCGCTCGCTGAACCACCTCGGCTACGCCCTGCAGACGGCGGGGGACTACACCCGGGCCATCCCGCTGCACGAGCGGGCGCTGGCCGACCGGGAACGGGTGCTGGGCGGCGACCACCCCGACACGCTCGCCACCCGCAACGACCTCGCGTACGCCTACCGGTCCACAGGCGATCTGGACCGGGTCATCGAGCTGTTCGAGCGGGCGCTGGCCGACCGGGAACGGGTGCTGGGCGGCGACCACCCCGACACGCTCGCCACCCGCAACGACCTCGCGCACGCCTACGAGTCGGCGGGCGACCTGGACCGGGCCGTCCCGCTGTACGAACAGACCCTCGCCGACCGGGTGCGCGTGCTGAGCGGCGACCACCCCGACATCATCGCCTCCCGCAACAACCTCGCGGGCGCGTACCAGATGGCGGGGGACCTGGACCGGGCCGTCCCGCTGTACGAGGAGACCCTCGCGAGCGCCCTCAGGTGCCTGGGCGGCGGCAGCCCGACCACCCGGACCGTCCGCGGCAACCTCGACGACGCCCGGCTCGCCCGCGCCACCGGCTCTTCGGCGGCCCACCGCTACCGGCACCTGGCCTGACCGCCGCAACGGTGCCGGTCAGCGGCGCAGGGCCTCCGCCGGTTCGATGCGGGACGCGCGCCATGCGGGGTAGAGGCCGGCCAGGACCCCGGTGACCAGGCCCAGCAGCGGCGCCGCCGCGACCGTGGCGGGATGGATGACGGGGGTCCAGTCGCGCACGAGGGCCACGGCCACCACGGTCGCGGTGCCCAGCGAGGTGCCCACCAGCCCGCCGAGCGATCCGAGCGCCCCGGATTCCACCAGGAACTGGACGGTGATGTGGCGGCCCCGCGCGCCGAGCGCCCGCCGCAGGCCGATCTCCCCGGTGCGCTCCAGGACCGCGACGAGGGTGGTGTTGGCGATCCCGACGGCCCCGATGACCAGGCAGATCCCGGCCAGGACGAGGAAGAGCTGCTCCAGGTCCGAAGTGACCCCCGACCGAAGGGTCTTGGGGTCCGGCGGCGGTACGGCCCTCAGGTACTCCGGGTGGTCCGGCCGCAGCGCGGTGGGCGCGAGCCGGGCCACCTGCTGGGCGGCGCCCGGCGCCGTCGAGATCAGCATCGTCGTACCGGTCCCCTTGGGCGTGCCCCAGACCTCCTCCGCGGTCGTGCGGGGGACCACGACCGACAGCAGCAGATCGGCCTTGCGCTCCACGTCCTCGATGATGCCGATGACGGTGAACGGCTCGTCGCCGATGAAGACGGCCGGCTGGGTGTCCAGCGTGGTGATCCCGAGCCGGGCCGCGGTGCTCGCGCCGAGGAGGGCCACCCGCTGCCGGGTCCCGGAGTGGTACTCGTCGTACAGGCGGCCCGCGGACATCCTCGGCCCGGCGGCCAGCAGCGCACCCGGTGAGGCGGCGACGACGTCGATCCGCTCCGAGCCCCCGGACCCGCCGACCGGCGCGGCCCGGACACCGGCGGAGCCGTCCAGTTGGACGGTGAAGTAGACGCCGGCGTGGCGGACACCGCCGAGGCGCCCGATCCGGGCGTCGGCGTCCGTCGGGAAGCCGGGTCCGGCGAACTCGTTCTGCGAAGAGGCGATGTCCTCGACGCTCACCTCGGTCGCCGTGAGCAGGTTGAAGCGACCGTCGATCTGGGACGAGGTGGTGACGGTCAGGCCGAGGACCGTGACGAAGGTGCCGACCCCGAGGACGGTGCCGAGGGCGGTCAGCGCGGAGCGGGCCGGACGCTGGAGGACCCCGGCGAGGGACTCGCCGAAGACGTCCCGGGGAGCGAAGCGGGAGGGCTCGACGTGCGGGCGCGCGCCGCCCGCAGGGCGCCCCGCCCTGCGGCGGAGCCGTGCCGGGAGCCGGAACCTCATGCCCGCACCTGCTCCCGCAGGACGCCGTCGCGGATCGCCACGGTGCGGCCGCCGTGGGCGGCGACCTCCTGGTCGTGGGTGATGACCACGACGCTCATTCCCTCACCGTGGAGCTCGTCGAGGAGCGCGAGCACGGTCTCGGCGTTGGCGGAGTCGAGGTTGCCCGTGGGCTCGTCGCACAGCAGCAGCGAGGGCCGGGCCACCAGGGCCCGGGCGATCGCGACCCGCTGCCGCTCGCCGCCGGACAGCCGTCCGGGGACGGAGTCGACACGGTGGGCGAGGCCGACGCGGTCCAGGGCTTCGCGGGCGCGGCCGGGCCGTTCGCGCCGGGGCACGCCGTTGTACAGCATGGCCAGGCTCACGTTCTCCAGGGCCGAGCGGTGGGGCAACAGGTGGAAGGACTGGAACACGAAACCGACGCGGCGGCCGCGCAGCGCGGTCCGGTCGCCGTCGCCGAGGGCGCCGGTGTCGATGCCGTCCAGCAGGTAGCTGCCGCTGGTGGGGGCGTCGAGCAGCCCGACGATGTTCAGGAAGGTCGACTTGCCCGAGCCGGAGGGGCCGACGACGGTCACGAACTCGCCGCGCCGCACGGTGAGATCGCACGGCCGGAAGGCGGCGACGGGCGGCGGACCGGGGTACGTCAGTCCCACCTGGCGGAACTCGATGACGGGCGGCACGGCGGACGCGGTGGTGGGCGCGGTGGTGGGCGTGGCGGTGGGCGTGGAGGTCATGCCGCCACCACCCCCGCCGCCGAAGCCTCGCGGACGGACCCGGCTCCGGCTGCGGCTCCGGCGGCCTTGCCGCCGCTGCCCTTGGCGCCGCCGCTCTTGTCCCCGCCGTCCTTGCCGCCGTCGCCCTTCCCGGTCTTGCCGGCGGCACCCGGGTTGACGCCCGTGACCACGTTGTTCCCCTCCGCGAGCTGCCCGTCGCCGACCGGCTTGACCTCCACGTACCCGTCACCCGTGGTGCCCGGGCGCACTTCGATCCGGCGCTGGGTCCCCGTACCGTCGACGACGGTCACCGTCGTACGGCCGTCCGCGCCGGCCGAGACGGCCGACACCGGGACGACCAGGGCGTCGCCGTCGGTCGCGGCGGCCTCCACGGTCAGCCGTACGTCCTGCCCGACGAGTTTGGCGTCGAGCGTCTGCAGCGGGCGTACGACCAGCGCGTACCCGGTGGCGGCCGAGGGAGCGGGCGCCTGCTGCCCTTGGCCGCCGCCGGTGGCGGTTCCCGTACCGCTCTGCCCGGACGGCTGCTCCGCCTGCGCGGTGTCCGCGACGGACAGCACCTCGGCGGCCGCGGTGACCCCGCTGAGCTCGGAGAGGACCTCGACCTTCTGGCCCGGGCGGACCAGGCCCCGCTGGTGTTCCTGGAGGTGTCCGCGCACGACGAGGGCCCCCGCCGAGAGGGACATCGCGCTGCCGCTGACCGGCGAACCGGGGTGCACGGAGACGGAGTCGGCGCGGCCGGGGAAGGACTCCAGGAACACCACCTCGCCGGCCGGCAGCATGGGCCCGGCGGCCGCCTTCGCGTCGCCGCGCCGCTTCTGCGCCTTGCGCAGGTCCTCCTCGGCGCGGGACACGGCGCGGGCCGCGTCCTGGCCGCCGGAGCCGCCGGAGCCGCCGGAGCCGCCGGAGCCGCCGGACTTGCCGGCCGACGCGCCGGCGGAGGCCTTGCCGTTCGCGGCGCCCCCCTCCGTACCGGTGCCCTCCGTACCGGCGCTCGAGGTGGCCGGGGCGTCGGCCCGGGCCGCGGAGGCGCGCGCGTCCTCCAGGGAGCGCGCGGCGGCGGTGACGGCGTCCTCGGCGGCGGAGACCGCCTCGCCCCGGTCGGCCACGGCCGGCACCGGGTCGTAGCCGATCGAGGTGTAGAAGGCGGTCAGGGCGGTCTTGGTCCCGGCCCCGAAGGTGCCGGCCGGGTCGCCGCCGACGGGGTGGCCGAGACCGGCGAGGGCCTTCTGGAGCTGCTTGACGTCGTCGCCGGTGGCGCCCGGTTTGAGGTCGCGGTAGACCGGCAGGCTGCCGGGGAGGGCGAACACCGGCCGGCCGGAGACCTCCAGCAGGACCTTCCCGGCGTCTATCCGGTCGCCCTGGCGGACGGGGGCCTTGGTGACCACGGGCGCGCTCGCCCCCTCCGCGCCCGCCACCGCCGGGATGACCTGGGTGCTCTGGGCGGCGCTGACCGTGCCGCGGACGATGACGGTGTCGCGCAGGACGCGCTTCTCCACGCGCGCGACGAGTACGTCGAGGGGCGGCGGGGCCGCGTCGGCGGCGGTCTGGGCCGGGGACTTGATGACCAGGGAGGCGGCCACGCCCGCGCCGGCGAGCAGCACGGCCCCGCCGACGACCGCGGCCACCCACTTGCGCCGGCGGCCCAGGCCGCCGGACGCGCCGTCGGCCGCTGCCCCGCCAGGTCCTTCGACGGACCCGTGTGCGGACTCGTGTGCGGACCCGTTTGCGGGCTCGTGGGCGGGCTCGTACGAGGTTTCGTCGGCAGGCTCCCCGGTCCGTCCCGGGCTCCCGGAGCGCGTGGGACCGCCGCTCATCCGGTGACCTTCCCACCCGGCGTGCCGCCGCACTCCTGGAGCGCGGCGGGGTCCTTGGCGGAGCCCTTGAGGTCCATCCCGCCCAGGTCGTGCCGCCCCGTGCGCGGATCGGGATCGGGGAAGTCGGGGAAGCCCTTCGCGCGCATGCACTCAGTGAACTTCCGTGCCTTCGAAAGCTGTTCGGGGCCCGCGGTCGGGACGGCCCGCCGGCTCTCGCAGGCCCGCTCGGCCTTTTGCACCTTGGCCGGGTCGGCCTTGGACTCGTCGACGACCCGCACCCCGGAGCCGGTGTCGCGCATCGGCACGCCCTCGTCCTCCACGCAGCGGAAGCAGTCCGCCTGGCGCGGATCGGCCTCGTCCCTCTCCGCGGGCGAGGACGGAACCGCGCCCGCGGACGAAGTCCCGGTCTCCGTACCGCCGGAGGGTAAGGCGTCACCGCCGGAGCACCCCGCGAGAAGCAGGGTGAGGGACAGCGGCGCGGGAACGACAACCACCGCGCGTGCGCGTCGAAGTGCCATGGCAAACTCCTTAACAATGCCCCGACCGGAATCCGGAACGGAGCCAGGGCAGGGCTTCGACCGTGCCTCGTGGGAACCATAGATCAGCTTCGATCCTCGGCGCCCTGTCCCAAGGGGCAGGTGTGGCAGGTCAGTTGAGATGGTTGATTCCTCAGCAGCCGGGGGGCATGAGTTTCGAGCCGACGTCCTCCGGTCGACAGCAACTCTCTGACGGCCAAGGGAAAGGACTGCTCGATGAGCATCCGCAACTCTCTGCGTACCCTCGCGGCCGCCGGCCTGGTGCTCGCCGCCGTCGGCGTGAGCGCCGGAACGGCCTCGGCGGCGGGCAAGGACGGCTGGCTCACCTCGGGCGAGATCGGCCTGTTCTGCCAGGAAGGCCAGAGCAACTCGGTCTTCGACCCGTACGTCACGGACGAGGACTTCCAGAACGACTGCTTCGTGGGCTCCCGCAGCTGCTCCGGGCACACGACGAACGACTGGACCGAGTCCTACTCGAACCAGGACACCAAGCGCTGGTCCGTGCACACCGACTGGTACGGCTACGGCGCCTACGTCAACGCGGGCGCCAAGGGCAATCTCCCTTCCCCGTACTGGGACCAGCTTTCCTCGGCGTACTGCAACGTCTGATCCGGTCGGGCCCCACACGTGAACATGGCTGCTCCGCCCGTAAGCGCCGGGCGGAGCAGCCATTCACGTATCGTAGACGTTCCCCCAACGGAGTCACCATGTTCTCGCCACGTCCCGTGCCGACCGCAATGACCGTTTCCGCCACGATGCTCGTGCTGCTGCTCTCCGGCTGTTCGGACGCGGGTGACGGCGGGGGCGGAGGCGGAAAGGAGCCGGCCGCGGAGGCCGCCCGGATCCAGTTGGAAAGCAAGGACCTCCTCTACCCGCTCGCCGGCCATCTGTCGACACCCCAGCAGCACGCCGTGCTCGACGTGGCCCAGGACATCCTGATCGACCAGTGCATGAAGCGCTACGGACTCCGGTACGAGCAGCGGCAGAAGGCGGATCCGGCCGCCACGGCGGACGAGTTCCTCCATTTCGGCGTCTCCAGCGAGTCCGACGCCGCGCGGTACGGGCACGCGAACCCGCGGATCGCCAAGGAGAAGCCCCCGCAGCCGCCCATGGGCCCCAATGAGCGGCTGATTCTCGCCGGTCCCGAGGCCGACATGTCCAAGCCCGGGCCGAAGAGCCAGGTGGACGATCCGCTGAAGGCGCCGAGCCAACTGGGCCTGAAGGCAGCGGAACTGAACGGTCCGCGGTGATCGAGCAGAACGCCGAGATGCTGGACCTGGCGAAGAAGCAGCACGAGGAGCGGATGCGGCTGGCCGCCACGCTGACCGGTTCGGGAGCCTGATCGGCGTGGTGCTCGATCGGCTCCGGAGCCGGATCGGCTCCGGAGCCCGAGTGGCTCAGCGGTGTCCGGCGGGACGGGCCCCGATGCGATGGTGAACCGAGAGGATACAGATCTGGAGACGCGAAAGGTCACCCCCATTTGATCCGCATGTTCTCCATGTGGAACTTCACGGTGCGGTGGTGACTTTACAGCTGTTCGGCGATCTCCTGGTTGGACGGACCACAGGCCATCAGGCCGAACAGGAAGGGATCGGGACACGGGGGCGCCCGGCGGAGAATCTGGCATATGTCGAAGAACGTCGTGCACCGTTTATCGGATTCGCCAGTCCACTCCTTCGGAAAGGTCAATGCCGCGGCCCCGGCGGGGAATTCCTCACGTCAGCGGACGCAGCCTGGACGGACCGTGCGCGGAGGCCCGGTCGGACGCGTACGGGGAAGCGGGCGCGAGCGGGGATTCAGCGGAGGCTGCGCTCAGGGCGCTGCCGGCCCGCCACGCCGCCCAATCGAGGTTCCAGTCGCCGAATCCGTTGTCGAAAGGCGTCATCCGCTCCCCACCGCTGTTCACCACCGACACCACGTCCCCCTCCCGGACGGTGTTGAAGAACCAGGCCGCGTCCGCCGTGCTCATGCCCGTGCAGCCGTGGCTGACGTTCTCCTCGCCCTGGGCCTCGACCGACCAGGGCGCGGCGTGCACGTACTCGCCGCTCCACGTCACCCGGGTCGCGTAGAAGACGGGCAGGTCGTAGAACTCGCTCGTGCCGCGCTTGATTCCCACGGTGTCCCCGCGCATCCGGACCTTGTACTCCTTGCCCAGGACGACCTTGACCCCGCTGCGCGTCAGGAACCCGGCCTTCCCGGTGGTCACCGGGATCGTCCGCAGGACCGTGCCGTTGCGCCGTACGGTCATCTCGTGCGCGGCGGCGTCGGTGACCGCCTCGATCCGCTCCCCGATGGTGAACCGCAGGGGCTCCGAGGCCCCGCCGAACTCCCGGTCCGCGACTTCGACCCCGTCGAGACCGCTGAGCACGCTCACCACGGTGTGGGCGGGCCAGTACGAGCGGGGCCGGTAGTGCAGCGTCGAGTCGTCGACCCAGTGCCAGGCCCCCTCGACCGCGGGCTCCGAGGTGACCTGCAGCGCCCGCTCCAGCCGGGCCCGCGCGGCCGGATCCGCGGCGGGGACCGGGTGACTGAGGGAGGCCGTCACGATCTGCCCCGCGCCGTAGACGCCGGGCTTCGGCCCGAACTCGACGGTGAGCCTGCCGTCCTCGGTCGCCGGCGCGGTCCGGAACGCCATGGTCACACCGACCGGGGTGCCCGCCGCGTCCTGGGCGCCGACCCGGACCGTGTAGGTCTCTCCGGCCCGCAACGGCTCGGTGTTCGCCCAGCGGTGGCCCCGGGCCCCGAGGGCGCCGCCCACGTACCGCCCGTGGCCGTCGTGGACGGTCACGTACGTGAGCAGGCCCGGCCCGGCGAGGGTGATCTCGAGGGGGCTGGCGGCATCGGTGGGCAGCACGACCGTGGGCGCCGCCGCACGGGCGGCGCCGCCGGAAGAGGGGTCGCGCACCACGGAGCCCGCCCCGCGCGCGGTGGCCCGCACCAGGCGCTGTTCCAGCCCGCCGCACAGTTCGGCCCGCAAGGCCTCCACCGCGCACCGCCGACCGCCCTTGTCCAGGACCCGGCCGACCAGCAGCTCCACGGAGGCCGCCGCGCCGCCTCCGCTCCTCTGCTCGTCATCGGGCTGGGGCGCCGCGGCGACGACGAGCAGCGCCCCGGCCAACGCCCCGGCCACGCTCCACGTCCTGCCCTGTCGCCTCAGTCGTACGCGGTGTGTCGACGGCATCATCGTCACGCAGCCCTCCCAGATCGCCTTCGGCCGGATGGCAGCATCAAAACGATTTCCGGGCATCCTGATGATCATGAACTCGGCCCGTGGGGCCGAACGGGCACCGAAGAGAACTCGTACGGAGCAAACGAGCGACCGGATCGTCAGGGCGAGGACCGGACCGCCACCGGGGCGAAGGACAGGGAGTGGCGGACGGTTTCGGGGCCGCGGACGCGGGTGCCGAAGACCACCAGTTCGCAGGCGCCCGTCGCGCGGCAGTCGACGGCCCGGCCGTCGATGGAGGTGAAGGCCGACGACAGGGCGACCTCCTCGTCGACCCGCCCGTCGTCGGTGGTCGCCGGCGGCCTGCTGCGGGGGCGGCAGCCGAGGGTGTCGGAGGAGCCGGCGGCGCACTGCATGACCAGGGAGTGGTACCGGGGCTCGTACCCCTTGCCCGTCGCGCGCACCGTCTGTCCGTCAACCAGTTCCTCGGCCGGGTGCACGCGCAGGGTGGGCGGCGCCTCCGGGCCGCCGTGCGGGCGGAAGCGCAGCGGGACGGAGGCGAGCACGGCCCCGTCGTTGTCCGTCAGGGCCAGGGTGCAGGAACCGCCGGCGGATGCCGTGCGGCAGTCGAAGTCCCCCGCGGGCGCACCGAGTCGTGCGTAGAGCTTCTTCGGCGAGGGCCGGTAGGTGCCGTCCGGAAGGACGCGGAACTGGCGGCCCGTGGCATCGTCGCAGGTGGCCGCCGAGGCCGAGGGGCCGCACTGCTTGACCCACACGTACGCCTTGGGCGGGCCGCCCGCGATCGTGAACGTGACGATGTCCCCGTCCAGCAGCCCCGCGGTCCGCTCGACCTCCAGGCGCGCCGGGCCGGTGGAGCTGGTGGAGGCGGTGGAGGCGGCGTCCGGTGCTCGTTCCACCGATTTCGGCCGGAACCGGCCCCCACCGGGGGTGGTGGCCGACGCGGGCCCGATGCCCTCCGGCGCGCTCCAGTCGTCCGCGCCCGCCTTCCGCACGGTGTGGCAGAGGGAACCGCCGGAGGTGAACCACACCTCCAGATCGCCCGCCGCGTTCTCGGCCGCGCTGACGGGTCCGCTCCCCGGGCTCGCGGCCGTGTCGCCCACCCGCCGCCACGGCCCGTACGGACCGTCCGGCGCGACCTGCTCCCGGTGCCATGCGAAGCCCGGGTGCGCCGGGCCCGCGGCGGCGGAGAAGAGCCGCACCTGGCTGATCCGGCCGTCGCGGCGGTCCACCGAGACCAGGCTTCCCGGTACGGCCGCGCCGGCCGGGCCCCGAGCGCCGGGATCGGCGGCGCCGGGATCAACGGTGCCGGGATCGGCGGCGCACGCGACGGAGCCGGGACCGGCCGCCCGGGCCGCCCCGGGACCCGCCGCGATCCCCGCGCAGGCCAGCGCCAGCGCGAGCGCACCGCGCACCAGCACCCCGGACCGGCCGCCCCGCGGCCCCTTGCGCCCTGATTCCATCGGCCCCCGCCTTCCCCCGGCCGGCCCGCCCGGCCGGGGGAGCATCCTCAACGGCGCGGGCCGTCCCTCGCCAGCCCGCCTTTTTGGCCAGCCGGCCGTGCGGGAGGAGAGGCCGGGCCGATCAGGCGGAGTCCGCCGATCCCCCGGCGAGGGAGATCTCCCTGTCCACCGCGGGGACCTCCGCGTGCCGGCCCATCAGGACCAGCCGCTCCCGGTAGTGGACCAGCGCGTCGACGAGCAGGTCGGTCCGTTCGGGTTCCAGCGCGCACATGCGCCGGGCCGCCGCAACGGACTCGGCGTGCAGGGCCAGAGCCGTCCGCGGGTCCCCGGAGAATTCCTGGCGGCTGTACTCCCGCAGCGCCACGGCGAGGCGGGGCAGATAGGCGAGCGGACTCACGTCGACCAGCACGCGGTAGGCCGCGACTTCCTCCTTGGCGAGCAGCTCCCACGATGCGAGGAGAGCCACCCGGGCTCGCAGCACGGCGTTGTGATTGATGTGCGAAGAGGAGTTCATGACGGAGATTCTGAGATCTGGACAGGGCCCCGAACAAGAGAAATCGGATGTGCCGTCAGTCCTACGAAAACACCGTCTGACCTGTCATGATGGAACCGTCATCACCCCTGCGCCGGTGAATACGGGCCCTCGGTCGGTGGTGTCAGACCGTGAATTCCGCCGGACAGTCAAGACCGCCGGACAGCGAAGACACCCAAGACAGCCAAAACCGTCAGACCGCGAATGCCGTCGTGATCACCAGCGGCGGGTTCGCCCGCTCCGCCGACCACGTGCGACTGGCGGCGAATTCCGCGTCGACCACACCGAACGCCTCCTCCACCGTCGGCCGGTGCTGAACGACGTTCCGGAATCCGGCACGCTCCAGCAGGGGCGGACAGGCGTCCACGGGCCACGCGTGGTTGGCCATCTCCTGCCAGGTTCCGTCCGAACGCCGGAGCCGTACGGCCAGCGCGTCGCCCGGGCCGTACTCCCAGCCCGGCTCGCCGATGCGCAGTGAGGCGTACTCCGTGCCGCTGCACGCGGGATCGGTGGCCAGCAGCACGAGCGGGGCTCCGGGCCGCAGGAGCCGATGGATCTCCCGGAACACCGAGAGCACCGCCGCCTCGGTCGGCAGGGACGCCAGTACGTGATTGCACATCACCGCGTCGGCGCCGCCGTCCGGGAGGCAGACAGTGCGGTCGCCGTCGACCAAGTGGAATTCGGCCACGGCCGTTCCGGAGCCGCGGGCCAGCGCCAGCATCTCGGGCGAGGTGTCCACGCCCAGTACCCGCGCTCCGAGCAGCCGGGCCGCGTGGTCGGCCACCTTGCCCGGCCCGCAGCCGTAGTCCACCAGGACGTGCCCGCTGTCGATCTTCCGGGCCAGGGCCCGGAAGACGAACGGGTACCCGAGCAGCCAGTCCGTGGCCGCCTCCACGGCGGCGAAGGCCTGCGCGCCATCCCGCCCGGACCACGCGACGTGCTCCCGCGCACCCGCGGCGTCCCCGCCGCCCGCACCGGCTTGCCCGGTTCCTTCTGGCCAGTCGTTCACGCTCCCCACTATCGGGCCAGGACGGCCCGGACGGCGCGCTACGACACGGAGGCGATGTACGGTGCCCGGTGCGACCGGCCGGGGGACCCGGCGGCCGTGAACAGGACCGGCACGATACGAGGCAAGAGGTGTGGGCGATGACCGACGCGGCAGTGGTGATCCGCGCGTTGCGGGAACTGGCGCGGGAGCGGCCGGACGAGGTCGAGCTGCTCGACGGGTTCACGGACGCCGAACTGGACTCCTGGCCGGTGGAGGTGCCGGACGGGCCGCGGGCCGTGCTGCGGGAGATCGGCGGGGTGGAAACGGAGGACGAGCAGTACGCGTTCGGACCGCGCGGCCGGCAGGTCTTCGCGGACGGCTACTGGACGCTCGGCGACCTCGACTTCGGTGAGGGCTCGCTGGTCGTCGGCGTCGGGACGGGGGACTGGGGGCCGGTCGTGTCCCTGTATCCCCACCGGCAGGACGACCGGGAAGTCACCGTCGAGGCACCGGAGTTCCTCGACTGGCTGGCCGCCCTCGCGGTCCGTCTCGCCGACGGCTCGCAGCCCCCCGCGGCGCGGGTCTTCGTCGACGCCGTCCCGAGCGTCGGCGTGGCCGAGGGCGGGGACGCGGAGCTCGCCGCACTCGTCGGGCGGGGGGATCCGCTCACCGATGTGGTCGACCTGCGCGAACTGCCCGACTACCCGTGCGGCGTGGCCTGGGAGCCGTACTTCTCCACCTCCTGGGGCACGGCCGACACCGGCAGCAGCGACGTCCTGATCAGCCTGGCCGGAGGCGGCCGGGCGCTGCTCCTGCGGTCCGTCGTCAGCGGGGACTTCCTCGGCCGCCCGGTGCGCCGCCCCGCCCTGCCCGCGGACGCCGCACACCGCGCGGTGGCCGAACTGCGCGAACTGGCCGACCGCCACCCGGAGTTCGTCGTGCTCGACGCCGGTTGCACGGAATCCGCCCTGGACGCCTGGCCCGTCACGGTCCCCGAGGACATCCGGGTGCTGCTCCGGGAGATCGGCGGGGTCACCGTCACGGGGCTGCCCCCGCTGCGCCTGCTGCCCGGCGCTCCCGAACTCGCCGTGGACCCCGAGCTCCACCGGATCCTGGGCGGGGACGGCACGTACTGGCCGCTCGCCGAGATCCGCCACGGGCGCGGGCGTGCGCTCGCGCAGGTCCGCATCGACCCGGCGACGGGCCGGTGGGGGTACGTGGTCTCCGTCCCCGCCGAACCGGCGGAGCTCCGGGAGTGGCCCGAACTCAAACTGGTCGCCGAGTCGCTGCCGGCCCTGCTGCTCGCCTTCGCGCGGCGGGCCCGGCAGGAGGCCGCGACCGCGGCATCCGCCGCCGCGACCGGCCCGGCCGCCGTCCTGCGGGTCTCCGGCGGCGGGGGATGGCTGTTCCCGAACACCGGCGAGCCGTGGCCGCGGCCGGCGCCCGCCGTCGCATGGGCTTCCTCGGCCGATCCGCTGCTGGCGGCCGCGGCCGCCGATCTCCCCGACGGCGCGCACGCGGCCGACCTGCGGGAGGTGCCGATCCCGAGCGACCTGTGTTTCCACCGCGTGCGCGAGTGGCCGCACACGGCCCGGCTGGACCGGCTGTACTTCCCGGCGGGCGGCCGGCTGGCCGCGGCGGTGCCGCTGACCGGGTGAGCCGCGCGGCGGCAGGCCCGCGCGGCACCCGTACGGCCCGGGGCCGTTACCGGTCCGGCGCCCGTTCGGCCGTCTCGGCGAGGCGCTTGACGGCCGCGAGGCGCCGGTCCCAGTCGGCGGCGAGCGTGGCCATCCACCGCGCCGTCGCGTCCAGGGCCGCGGGCCGCACCGTGTACCGGACCTCGCGCCCGACCCGGTTGCCGGAAACGAGTCCGGCGGCGTCCAGGACGGTGAGGTGCTTGACCACCGCTTGCCGGGAGACGGGGAGGTCCTCGGCGAGCGTCGTCGCCGTCACCTCGCCCCGGGCGGCGAGCAGGTCGAGCAGCTTGCGCCGCGTCGGGTCGGCCAGCGCGGAGAGGACGTTGTCCACCTCCGCGCCGGTGCCGGGCCGTTCCTCCGTCACGCGGGCGGCTGTTCGGCGCGCTTCGCGAAGGCGGCGAGCACCTGCGGCCAGCCGCCGGTGTTGTCCTTCAGCGCCTTGCCGCGCAGCTCCTCGGAGCCGGCCAGCGCCGCGAACCCGCTCTCGACGACGCGCAGCCGCGTCTTGTCGCCCTCCCTGCTCAGGCTGAACTCCACCAGGGTGCTGTTGTCCTCGCGCAGCTCCTGTCCGGGGAACGCGCTGGCCCACCGGTAGGCGAGGTACGTCGGCGGGTCGACCTTCTCCACGCGCACCGGGAAGTCGCCGTACTCGGCGTTGCGCGCCACGAGTGACTCGCCTTCCTTGGCCACGGTGCCCGCCACGCTTCCTTCGTCGGCGACCCAGAAACCGGGCTCGGCCACCAGGGACCAGACCCGCTCCAGGGACGCTTCGATCAGTGTTTCGCGCTCGATCCGATCCGTGCTCATCAGGTGACTCCTTCGTCGCCGCGATTGGATGCAACTCCAGAGTTGCACGTCATTCGAGCTCGCGCAACCTGTGGGTTGCGCGAGCTCGGCGGCGTGGCGGTCGCGCGCCCGGGTCCGGCGTCAGCGGTCAGCCGCGGGTCCAGCGGAAGTCGACCTCCGGGTAGCGCGGGGAAGGGCTGTTGAGCAGGGGAGAGGGCCGGCCCTTCAGGAACCGGTCGAAGCACAGGCGGGTGTAGGTCCGGATCAGCTCGGTCGAGCGGGCCGGAGCCAGGGTGCCGAGCAGTTCGGCGTACAGGTCGGCCGGCCAGGCCTCCGCCAGGCCGCCCGGAACGGCGAAGTGCGGCAGATCGGTGAAGGTCAGGTGCCCGGTGCCGCCCGCCCTCAACTGGCGGCCCCAGCCGCGCTGGTGCTCGCGCCAGCGCCGCCAGGTGTCGTGGTCCTCCAGTGCGGTGAGCAGCAGGTACGGCCGGTCCAGCCCGAGATCGGCCACGGGGGAGCCGAACAGGGCTCCGTCGAGGTTGACTCCGACGGCGAACCGCTCGTCCACCCGCAGGAGTTCGGCGGCGGCGGCCCCGCCCATGGAGTGACCGGCGACCCCGATCCGGCGGGGGTCCGCGCGGGGCCCGTGGCGCCGGCGGGTCAGGGTCGTGGCGACGAACCGGAGGTCGCCGACCCGGGCGGCTATCTCGAGCCGTTCCTGGCGGTCCCAGTCGTCGGACTCCTCGGGCAGCACGCTGTGGACGGCCCGCCCGCCGGGGAACTCCACCACCGCCGCGTCGTAGGTGTGGTCGAGGGCCGCGACCAGGTAGCCGTACGAGGCGAGTTCCTCGGCCAGGGCGGTGCAGTTGCTCCGCCCGCCCTTGCGTCCGTGCCCGAGGAGCACCAGCGGCAGCGCCCCCGGCACGGCCGGAGCGCCGGTCCGGGCGTGCGGGCGTACGGCCGCCAGGGTGCCCGGCCTCAGCGGCAGGCCGGCCTCCAGCGAGGCGGCCACCGCGCCCGTGGTGTACGGGGCCCGGCGGTGGCCGGCGGTGGTGAGCGCCGGGTACCAGAGCTGCACCATCAGCTCGCGCGGCCTGCGGTCCGGCGCGAGCGGATCGTCGCGGTCGCGGTCGACCAGGTGCAGGTCGACGGTGCCCACCGGCTGCCGGGAAGTGGGGGCGGGGAGGTCGATGACCCGCCCGGCGGTCTGGGCGGCCCGCGCGGGTGCGGAGGGCAGGGCGATCGCCCCGGCGCCGATGCCGGCGATGACCAGGAGGGACCTGCGCGTGACCATCGAAACCCCAAGAGGACTGCGTGCGGCGGAAGATGACGGGGGCTCACCCTAGAAGGTCTGGACCATTCTGCCTAGACCGTCCGGCCCGCGGGCGGCGCGGCCACCCGCACCTCGCCGGAGCCGGCCGCACCCCGGGCCCCCACCACCCGCGCGCCCCCTCCCCCGGCGGGGAGGACGCGGAGGCGGCGCTGCCCGGGGCGCTGGCCGGGGGCGGCCTGCCCCCGCCGGGCGTGCGCGACGTCAACGCCGACGGGACATCCACACACCCCAACGACCGCACCGGGGTCTCGGCCCACCCCCAGACGCAGTCCCCGGCCATGAGCGTCGTACGGGACGACGCGCGCGGGCTCCCGGCCGCGGAGCGCGATCCGGCACGGGAGGAGGAGCCCCGCCCGGCCCCGGTGGCCGCGCTCCGGCCGCGCGGATCCGGCGGCGGGGTCCCCCGTACGCCCGTCCCGGGGGCGGCCTCCGTCTCCGGTACGGCCGCTGTGGGCGGCGCGGTGGGCCCGGCGGGTCCGGCGGGTCCGGCGGGTCCGGCCGGCTCCGTCACCGAACTGCCGCGCCGGGTCCGGCAGGCGAGCCTCGTCCCGCAGCTGCGCGAAGCGCCCGAACCCAAGGCCCCGGCCGGTGTGCGGGGGCCCGGGGACCCGCCCGGGCGCAGCCCCGAACAGGCGCGGGACCGGATGGCGGCGTACCGGGCCGGCTGGGTGCGCGGCACCCGGGCCGGTGCCCACGACAACTCCCCCCACGCAGGCAGTGAAGGCGAAGGAGAACGGTGATGATCGAGCACCAGAGGATCGACCTCGACGGGGTCCGCAGGTCCGGCGAGCTGGACTGGCTGCTGGACGACCTCGTGGTCCGGGTCCGCGAGGTCCGGCACGCGGTGGTCCTGTCCAACGACGGCCTGGCGGTGGGCGCCTCCAGCGCGCTCAGCCGGGAGGACGCCGAACACCTGGCGGCGGTGGCCTCCGGCTTCCACAGCCTGGCCAAGGGCGCGGGCCGGCACTTCCACGCCGGGGGCGTGCGCCAGACGATGGTGGAGATGGACGAGGGATACCTCTTCGTGGCCGCCGCGGGCGACGGCTCCTGTCTGGCCGTGCTCAGCGGGGCGGGAGCCGACATGGGGCTCATCGCGTACGAGATGGCCCGGCTGGTCAAGCGGGTCGGCGAGCACCTGTACACCCCGGCCCGGTTCGCGGCGCGCCCGCCGGCCGCCGGTTGAAGGCGGCGGCCTTGAGCATGAACGGCCAGTGGTACGACGCCGACGCGGGCCCGCTCGTCCGTCCGTACGCCATGACCGGCGGGCGCACGAAGCCGGGACCCCACGGGGTCCGCTTCGACCTGATCGCGCTGGTCGTCGTGGACCCGGCGGGGACGGACGAGGTGTCCGAGTCGCTGCTGGGCCCGGAACACCGGGCGCTGCTCGGCCTGTGCCGCGACGAGACCCAGTCGGTGGCGGAGCTCGCGGCGGACGCGGACCTGCCCGTGGGCGTGGTGCGGGTGCTGCTCGGGGACCTGCTGGAGGCCGGGCACGTCAAGGTCAGCCGGCCGGTGCCGCCGGCGCAGCTGCCGGACGAGCGGATTCTGCGTGAAGTCATCGAGGGATTGCGAGCGCTGTGATGGGACTGCAGGACAACGGGGCGGCGCCGGCCGCCGAGGGCGGAGAGGAACTGGCCGCGCTCGCGCTGAAGATACTCGTGGCGGGCGGCTTCGGCGTGGGCAAGACCACGCTGGTCGGCGCGGTCAGCGAGATCCGGCCGCTGCGGACGGAGGAACTGCTCAGCGAGGCGGGGGAGCTGGTCGACGACACGGGCGGGGTCGACCAGAAGACGACGACGACGGTGGCCATGGACTTCGGGCGGATCACCATCAGGTCCGGGCTGTCGCTGTACCTGTTCGGGACGCCGGGGCAGGACCGCTTCTGGTTCCTGTGGGACGAGTTGTCGCAGGGCGCGCTGGGCGCGGTGGTGCTCGCCGACACGCGGCGGCTGGAGGACTGCTTCCCGGCGGTGGACTACTTCGAACACCGGCGGATCCCCTTCGTGGTGGCCGTGAACTGCTTCACGAGCGCCAGGCGGTACGGGGCCCACGAGGTGTCGCGGGCGCTGGACCTGGATCAGGGGACACCGGTGGTCCTGTGCGACGCGCGGGACAAGGACTCGGGAAAGGAAGTGCTGATCCGGCTCGTGGAGTACGCGGGGCGGGTGCACACGGCGCGGCTGCTGGAATCGGTGGAGCCGCAGGCCGATTCGGTGTGAACCGGCCTGCGGGCGTGGACTCGGACTCGCGCCCGGACTCGGGCGGGGCCTCAGTCCGCGATGTCGGCCGCCGAGATCACCTTGTCGATGCGGACGCGGACGAGGAGTTCGCCGGGCACGGCGTTGCGGCGGCCGAAGGCCTCGGCGCGCTCCTGCCCCATGTAGCGGGAGCCGATCCTGGTCGCCCAGGCGAGGAGCCCGTCGGGGTCGTCCGCGTGGTCGGTGATCTCGGCGCGGCCCTGGAGGACGACGTAGGAGAACGGCGGGCGCTCGTCGTCCACGCAGAGCGAGACGCGGCCGTCACGGGCCAGATTGCGCCCCTTGACGGTGTCCTTCCCGGTGTTGAACAGGAAGGAATCCCCGTCGAGAACGAACCAGATGGGAGCGATGTGGGGGCTTCCGTCCTCGCGGACGGTGGCGAGCTTTCCGGTGCGGGTGGCATGGGAGACGAACTCCCGCCATTCCTCTTGAGTCATCTTCTTCACCATGGGTCCATCCTCCTTGCCGGAAAGCCCCTGGTGGGGAAGGCTGGCGGGACGAGTACGCGGGGTGGGGCGCGGCCGTGTCGGCCGCGTCGACGGGGAGGGACTTGATATGGCGCTGGACAAGCAGCTCGACTGGCTGCTGGACGACTTGACGCGGCGGGTGCAGCAGGTCCGGCACGCCGTGGTGCTCTCCAACGACGGCCTGGTGACGGGCGCGAGCGCGGGGCTGGCACGGGAGGACGCGGAGCACCTGGCGGCTGTCGCGGCGGGCCTGCAGAGCCTGGCGAAGGGCTCGGGACGGCACTTCAGGGCGGGCGAGGTGCGCCAGACGATGGTGGAGTACGACGAGGGGGTCCTCTTCGTCATGGCGGCGGGCGCGGGCAGTTGCCTGTGCGTTCTGAGCGCCGCCGAGGCCGACATCGGTCACGTGGCGTACGAGATGACCCTGCTGGTGAACCGGGTGGGCGAGCACCTGGGTGTCGCGGAACGACGGATCACAGGCGGCTGACCAGGCATTTCGCGGGTTGTCCACAGGCTCCGCGGGATGTCGTCGCGCTCGGTTACGGTCTTCACACACAGTAATCACTTCTGGTGGGGAGAGCGTAATGACGTACATGACGAACACGACGAACATGGCGCACGCGACGCACGCGACGCACGCGACGCACGCGACGCACGCGAAGCACGCGACGCACGCGACGCACGCGAAGCACACGACGCGGGCGGTGCCGGCGGCGCGGGCGGGAGCGGTCGACGGACTGCTGGGCGGTGGGCAGGCCGCGGGGGAACTGGGGCTGGGCCGGGCCGAGTTCGCCCGTGCCGTCCAGCTGGGCATCGTGCGCGCCGGTCCGCCCGGGCCCGGCGGATCCGCGCGCTTCACCAGGACCGAGCTCGACCGGGTCCGGTCGGCCGGGGAATTCCCGCGGGCGCTGCTCGAGCGGGTGGAGACGGTGGCGGGGGCGGAGGCTGCGGCCGCCGCGCTGGGAGTGGGCCCGAGCCGGTTCACCCGGCTCGCGCGCTGTGGGCACATCGCTCCGGTGGGATACCGGATCAACCGCTACCGGGCGGTGGTGTGGCTCTATCTGGCCTCGGAGCTACGGGACTTCGCGGCCCGGGAGCCGGGGATGCTGCGCGGGAGCGCGCCGCCGGCGGACCGGGAGCTGATGGAGGCCGGGACGGATCTCCGCCCGAGGCGCTGGCGCGAGCGGCACGTCGGGCTGCTGCTCGGCCGCACCGCCGACCCCTGGGAGCGGGCGGCCGTGCTGGCCTCGGTGCTCCCGGAGGAGGAGGTCCGGGAGGCCGTGCCCGATCCGGCGGAGCGGATCGTGCTCGCCGCGCTCGCCCCGCCCCCGCCCTACGGGCATCCCCAGGTCCCGGCGGCGGCCGCCGTGGCGTCGCGGCTGCTGTGCGCGGAGCCGCCGGACGAGACCGGCCGGTACCGCACCAGCCTGGACTTCGCCCTGACCGGCGCCCGGGGTCAGTCGAAGTCGACGGGTGAGAGGGGGCCGACGTAGACCCAGGCCCCGTCCACGCGGGAGAAGGCGCTGTGCTCGTGCAGCGAGCCGGTGTGCCGGCCCTCGCGGTAGTGCGCCCGGAACTCCACCGAGCCCTCCGTCTCGAACATCCCGCCGCGCTCGGTCGCCAGGATGTCCAGCCGCTCCCAGCGCTGGCCGGGATCGAGATCGAGAGCGCCCGGCCGGGTCGAAGGGTGCCAGGAGCGCAGGAGATGGGCGGTGTCGCCGACGGCGAAAGCGCTGAACCGGGACCGCATCAGCAGCTCGGCGGTGGGCGCCTGCCGCTCACCGGAGTGGAAGCGGCCGCAGCACTCCGGGTAGGCGGCGGGCAGCCCGCAGGGACAGGGGAGGGCCGGGGTGGGCATGGGTGCACTCAGTTCTTCGGGAACGGGTCGGACGGCTGCGGTGATCCGGTCTACTGCGGCGACACGGCCGGCGTGCCGTCCTTCGCGCCGTACGGCCGGAAGAGACCCTCCTGGACCACGGAGACCAGCAGCCTGCCCTCGAGGTCGTAGATGCGGCCGCGCGCCAGGCCCCGGCCACCGTGCGCGATGGGCGACTCCTGGTCGTACAGGAACCACTCGTCCGTCCGGAAGGGCCGGTGGAACCACATGGCGTGGTCCAGGGAGGCCATGTCGAAACCGCGCATGCCCCACAGGGGCTCCACGGGGATGCGCACGGCGTCGAGGAGGGTCATGTCACTGGCGTAGGTGAGGGCGCAGGTGTGCACGAGCGGGTCGTCGCCCAGCGGGCCGACGGCGCGCATCCACACCGCGCTGCGCGGATCGGCGTCCTTGAGCTGCTCGGGGGTCCAGCGGAGCCGGTCCACGTAGCGGATGTCGAAGGGCTGGCGGCGGGCCATCCGCTCCAGCGCCTCGGGCAGTGCGCCCAGGTGCTCGCGGATCTCGTCCACGACCTTCGGGAGCGTGTCCGGGTGCGGGAAGTCGAGGCGGGGAGGCAGCTGGTGCTCGATGCTGCCCTCCTCCGGGTGATGGAAGGAGGCGGTCAGATTGAAGATGGTCTTGCCCTGCTGGACCGCGGTGACCCGGCGCGTGGTGAAGGAGCGCCCGTCGCGCACCCGCTCCACCTGGTACACGATCGGCACCCCGGGGATGCCGGGGCGCAGGAAGTACGCGTGGAGGGAGTGGACGGGCCGGTCGCTCTCGGTGGTGCGGCCGGCCGCCACCAGCGCCTGGCCGGCGACCTGGCCGCCGAAGACGCGCTGGAGGGACTCCTGGGGGCTCGCGCCCCGGAAGATGTTGACCTCGATCTGCTCCAGGTCGAGCAGATCGACCAGCCTCTCGGCGGGGTTCGTCATCAGAGGATCTCCACTGTCGGGCCCGGCGGCCACGGTGGCGCCGGTCGGTTGCGGGCAGGGCCCCCGCCCGGACGGGGTCCGGGGGAGGTCAGAGCTGGCCGAGCTCGCCCACCGAGGTGACGCGGATGACGGCCCGGGCCTCCTCGTCGGAGGCGGCCAGGTCGACCTCGGCGCTGATGCCCCAGCCATGGTCCCCGTTGGGGTCCGCGAAGGTCTGGCGGACGCGCCACAGGCCGTGCGCCGCATCCTCCTCGATCTGGAGCAGCTTGGGGCCGCGCGCGTCGGGGCCGGTGCCCAGGTCGTCGTACTCGTCCCAATAGCCGTCCAGCGCTTCGCCCCAGGCGTCGGCGTCCCAGCCGGAGTCCCCGTCCAGCTCGCCCAGCACGTTGACGTGGTCCAGGGCGGCCAGCTCGACACGGCGGAACATGGCGTTGCGGACCAGGACGCGGAAGGCGCGGGCGTTCGCTGTGACCGGCTTGACCTGGTCGGCCCTCTCCTGGGCCTGCTCCGCCGTCTCCACCTCCGGGTTCGCCAGCTGCTCCCACTCGTCGAGCAGGCTGGAGTCGACCTGGCGGACCAGCTCGCCGAGCCAGGCGATGAGGTCCTGGAGGTCCTCGGACTTGAGGTCGTCGGGGATCGTGTGGTCCAGCGCCTTGAAGGCACCGGCCAGGTAGCGCAGCACGATGCCCTCGGTGCGGGCGAGTTCGTAGAAGGAGGTGAACTCGGTGAAGGTCATCGCGCGTTCGTACATGTCGCGGATGATCGACTTCGGGGAGACCGGGTGGTCGCGGACCCACGGGTGGCTCTTGCTGTACACGTCGTAGGCGTGCAGGAGGAGCTCTTCGAGCGGCTTGGGATAGGTGACGTCCTGGAGCCGCTCCATCCGCTCCTCGTACTCGATCCCGTCGGCCTTCATCTGGCCGACCATGATCCCGCGTTCCTTGTTCTGCTGGGCCGCGAGGATCTGGCGCGGGTCGTCGAGCGTGGACTCGACGACCGAGACCATGTCCAGCGCGTAGGAGGGGGACTCCGGGTCCAGCAGGTCGAAGGAGGCGAGCGCGAAGGTGGACAGCGGCTGGTTCAGCGCGAAGTCCTGCTGGAGGTCGACGGTGAGGCGGATCGTGCGGCCCTCGGCGTCGGGGGTGTCGAGCTTCTCGACGACACCGCCGTCCAGCAGCGAGCGGTAGATGGCGATGGCCCGGCGGATGTGGCGCAGCTGGGCCTTGCGCGGCTCGTGGTTGTCCTCGAGCAGGTGGCGCATCGCCTTGAAGGCGTCGCCGGGCCGGGCGATGACCGACAGGAGCATGATGTTGGTGACCTTGAAGCGCGAGGTCAGCGCCTCCGGGTCGGCGCCGATGAGCTTCTCGAAGGTGGTGTCCGACCAGGCGACGAAGCCCTCGGGAGCCTTCTTGCGGACCACCTTGCGGCGCTTCTTCGGGTCGTCGCCCGCCTTCGCCAGGGCCTTCTCGTTCTCGATCACGTGCTCGGGCGCCTGGGCCACCACATAGCCGGCGGTGTCGAAGCCGGCCCGGCCCGCTCGGCCGGCGATCTGGTGGAACTCGCGGGCGCGCAGCGTGCGGACCCGGGTGCCGTCGTACTTGGTCAGCGCGGTGAACAGCACCGTACGGATCGGGACGTTGACGCCGACGCCGAGGGTGTCGGTGCCGCAGATGACCTTCAGCAGGCCGGCCTGGGCCAGCTTCTCCACCAGGCGGCGGTACTTGGGCAGCATGCCCGCGTGGTGCACGCCGATGCCGTGGCGGACGTAGCGCGAGAGGTTCTGGCCGAACTTGGTGGTGAAGCGGAAGTTGCCGATCAGCTCGGCGATCTTGTCCTTCTCCTCGCGGGTGCACATGTTGATGCTCATCAGCGACTGTGCCCGCTCGACGGCCTGCGCCTGCGTGAAGTGCACGATGTAGACCGGGGCCTGCCGGGTCTCCAGCAGCTCGGTGATGGTGTCGGTGATCGGCGTCGTGACGTACTCGTACGACAGCGGGACGGGCCGGGTCGCGGAGCGGACCACCGTGGTGGGCCGGCCGGTGCGCCGGGTCAGGTCCTCCTCGAACCGCTTCATGTCGCCGAGCGTCGCGGACATCAGCACGAACTGCGCCTGCGGCAGTTCCAGGATCGGGATCTGCCAGGCCCAGCCGCGGTCCGCCTCCGCGTAGAAGTGGAACTCGTCCATCACGACCTGGCCGATGTCGGCGTACTTGCCGTCGCGCAGGGCGATCGAGGCCAGCACCTCGGCGGTGCAGCAGATCACCGGGGCGTCCGAGTTCACCGAGGCGTCGCCGGTCAGCATGCCGACGTTCTCGGTGCCGAAGAGCTTGCAGAGGTCGAAGAACTTCTCGGAGACCAGCGCCTTGATGGGGGCGGTGTAGAAGGTGACCTTGTCCTGGGCCAGCGCGGTGAAGTGCGCGCCCGCCGCGACCAGGCTCTTGCCCGAGCCCGTCGGGGTGGACAGGATCACGTTCGCGCCCGAGACGACCTCGATCAGCGCTTCCTCCTGCGCCGGGTACAGGGTGATGCCCTGGTCCTCCGCCCACGAGGAGAAAGCCTCGAAGAGGGCATCGGGGTCGGCGTTCGGCGGGAGCTGATCAATGAGGGTCACACCCCCCATCTTGCCTGGCTTCCCCCCGGATGAGGGAACCGGCGGACGGATGGAAGATCATCGACGGTACGCTGTGCCGTCGATGCGGCCCGAACGACACCGTCGGCAGGGCCCGACCAGCACACCACCGGGGCGGGGAACGACCATGATGGGTCCGGCGCACTCACTGTCCGGGGCAGCGGCCTGGCTGGGGGTGGGCGCGGCAGCCGCGGCCTCCGGGCACCCGATGCCCTGGCCCGTCCTCGTCGTCGGCGCGCTGATCTGCGCCGGAGCCGCACTCGCCCCCGACCTCGACCACAAGTCGGCGACGATCTCCCGGGCCTTCGGCCCGCTCTCGCGCGGCCTCTGCGAGGTGGTCGACAAGATCTCCTACGGGGTCTACAAGGCCACCCGGGCCCCGCGCGACGCCCGCCGCACCGGCGGCCACCGCACCTTGACCCACACCTGGGTCTGGGCCGTCCTGATCGGCGCGGGCTCCTCCGCGCTCGCCGTCACCGCCGACCGGTGGGGCGTGCTCGCACTGCTCTTCGTCCACCTGGTCCTGGCCGTCGAAGGCCTGCTGTGGCGGGCCGCCCGCATGTCCAGCGACGTCCTGGTCTGGCTGCTCGGCGCGACCAGCGCCTGGATACTGGCCGGGGTGCTCGACCAGCCCGGCAACGGCTCCGGCTGGCTCTTCACCGGCCCCGGCCAGGAGTACCTGTGGCTCGGCCTGCCGATCGTGCTCGGCGCCCTGGTCCACGACATCGGCGACGCCCTGACCGTCTCCGGCTGCCCGATCCTGTGGCCCCTGCCCATCGCGGGCAAGCGCTGGTACCCGATCGGCCCGCCCAAGATGATGCGCTTCCGCGCCGGCAGCTGGGTGGAGCTCAAGCTCCTCATGCCGGTGTTCATGCTGCTCGGCGGCGTCGGCGGAGCCTCGGCCCTCGGCCTCTTCTAGTGCTGTGACCGGAAGGGGCCTCCGGTTCCTCCGCTTCCTCCGGCTTTCGCATCGAGGCCCCGTGTTCCCCCGCGGTCGCGGGGGAACACGGGGCCTCGTACGTGCACCGGCACAGGACCCGGGGGCGGGTCACCCGTGCCAGGAGCGCCACAGGGCGGCGTACGCGCCGTCCGCCGCGACCAGGGCGTCATGCGAGCCGAGCTCGCTGATCCGCCCGCCCTCGACCACCGCGATCACGTCCGCGTCGTGCGCGGTGTGCAGCCGGTGCGCGATCGCGATCACCGTACGGCCGTCCAGCACCCGGGCCAGCGAACGCTCCAGGTGCCGGGCCGCGCGCGGGTCCAGCAGCGAGGTGGCCTCGTCCAGCACCAGGGTGTGCGGATCCGCCAGCACCAGCCGGGCCAGCGCGATCTGCTGGGCCTGCGCCGGAGTCAGCGCCGCGGCGCCCGAGCCGACCTCGGTGTCCAGACCGGAGTCCAGCGCCCGCGCCCAGTCCTGCGCGTCGACCGCGCCGAGCGCCTCCCACAGCTCCTCGTCCCCGGCCTCCGAACGGGCGAGGCGCAGGTTGTCGCGCAGCGAGCCCACGAACACGTGGTGCTCCTGGTTGACCAGGGCCACGTGCTGGCGCACCCGCTCCGCCGGCATCCGCGACAGGCGCGCCCCACCGAGGGTGATCTCGCCGGTCCGGGGCGCGTAGATGCCCGCCAGCAGCCGGCCCAGCGTCGACTTGCCCGCGCCCGAGGGCCCGACCAGGGCCATCCGGGTGCCCGGCGGCACCGACATCGACACCTGGTGCAGGACGTCGACGCCCTCCCGGTAGCCGAAGTGCACCTGGTCCGCCCGGACGTCGCGGCCGTCCGGGGAGAGCGAGGCGTCCCCCGCGTCCGGCTCGATCTCCCGCACGCCCACCAGCCGGGCCAGCGAGACCTGCGCGATCTGCAACTCGTCGTACCAGCGCAGGATCAGGCCGATCGGGTCGACCATCATCTGCGCGAGCAGCGCGCCGGTGGTCAGCTGGCCCACCGACATCCAGCCCTGGATCACGCAGTACCCGCCGATCATCAGCACCGAGCCGAGGATCGTCACGTACGTGACGTTGATGACGGGGAAGAGGACCGTCCGCAGGAACAGCGTGTACCGCTCCCACGCCGTCCACTCCTTGATCCGCTGGTCCGACAGCTCGATCCGGCGCCCGCCGAGGCGGTGCGCCTCGATGGTGCGGCCCGCGTCCACCGTCTCGGTGAGCACCGCCGCGACCGCGGCGTAGCCGGCGGCCTCCGAACGGTAGGCCCGGGGCGCCCGCTTGAAGTACCAGCGGCAGCCGATCACCATGACCGGAAGCGCCACCAGCGCCGCCAGCGCCAGCGGCGGGGCGGTCACGGCGAGCGCTCCGTAGAGCAGCCCCGCCCAGACCACGCCGATCGCCAGCTGCGGCACGGCCTCGCGCATCGCGTTGGCCAGCCGGTCGATGTCGGTGGTGATCCGCGAGAGCAGGTCTCCGGTGCCCGCGCGCTCCAGGACGCCCGGCGGCAGGCCCACCGACCGCACGAGGAAGTCCTCGCGCAGGTCGGCCAGCATCTCCTCGCCGAGCATCGCCCCGCGCAGCCGGACCATCCGGACGAACAGGGTCTGGACACCGAGTGCCAGCGCGAACAGCAGCCCCACGCGCCCCAGATGGAGTTCGCGGGCTCCCTCCGTGAGCTGGTCCACCACCTGGCCCAGCAGGTACGGGCCCACCATGGAGGCGACCACCGCGACCGTGTTGACCGCCACCAGGGCCACGAAGGCCCGCCGGTGGCGGCGGAACAGGCCGCGCACGTAGTCCCGTACGGTCGCCGACGTGCCCACGGGCAGGGTCGCTGCCGTTTCGGGGGCCGCCGGATCGTATTGCGGCGGCGCCACGCCGATCATGCGGATTCCTCGATCTCTGTCAGTACGGATTCCCTGTGCGAGAGCCGCTGTTCGTCCTCGGTCTCGCGGGTGACGACCGCGCGGTAGCGCGGATCGCCGTGCAACAGCTCGCGGTGGGTGCCGCTCGCCACGACCGAGCCCTCGTGGACGAGGACGACCCGGTCGGCGCGGTCCAGCAGCAGCGGCGAGGACGCCAGCACCACCGTCGTGCGCCCGGCGCGCAGGTCAGAGATCCCGTCCGCGATCCGCGCCTCGGTGTGCGAGTCGACCGCGGAGGTCGGCTCGTCCAGCACCAGCACCTCGGGGTCGGTGACCAGCGAGCGCGCCAGGGCGAGCCGCTGGCGCTGGCCGCCGGACAGCGACCGGCCGCGCTCGGTGATCCGGGCGTCCATCGGGTCGTCCACCCCGTCGGGGGCGGACTGCAGCAGGGCGTCCAGTACGTCCGTGCACTGGGCCGCCGCGAGGGCCTCGCGCGGGTCGACCGCGCCGGAGGCCGGTACGTCGAACAGCTCGCGCAGCGTCCCGGACAGCAGGACCGGGTCCTTGTCCTGTACGAGGACCAGCGTGCGTGCCGTGTCGAGCGCGAGCTCGTCCAGCGCGACCCCGCCCAGCAGGACGGAGGGGCCGGCCGCGGCGTCCATCGGATGCCCGCCCAGCCGCTCCGCGAGCCGGCCCGCCAGGTCCGGGTCCCCGCACACCACGGCCGTGAACCGGCCCGCCGGGACGAGCAGCCCCGTCTCCGGGTCGTACAGGTCGCCGCCGGGGGCGGGCGGCCGCGCGGAGCCGGAGCCCGCCGCGTCCTTGCCCGCGTCCGCGTCCGTGTCCGTGTTCGCATGCGTGTCCGGGTCCGTCCGCGTCAGCGACAGCACCCGGGCGGCCCGCTTGGCGGAGGGCCGCGAGAAGGAGTACGCCATCGCGATCTCCTCGAAGTGCCGCAGCGGGTAGAGCATGGTGGCGACGGCGCTGAAGGCGGCGACGAGTTCGCCGACCGCGAGCCGGCCGTCCAGGACGAGCGCGGACCCGTACCAGACCACCGTGATCAGCAGCACGCCCGGCAGCAGCACCTGGATCGCGGAGATCAGCGCCCACATCCGGGCACTGCGCACGGCCGCCTTGCGGACCTCCTGCGAGGCCTCGCGGTAGCGGCTGAGGAAGAGCTCCTCGCCGCCGATGCCGCGCAGCACCCGCAGGCCCGCCACGGTGTCCGAGGCCAGCTCGGTGGCCCGGCCCGCCTTCTCCCGCTGGACGTCGGCGCGCTGGGTGGCGCGCGGCAGCAGGGGGAGGACGGCGAGCGCGAGGACCGGCATGCCGAGGGCCACGACCACGCCGATCGTGGGCGCGTAGAAGAGCAGGACGACACAGCCGAGGACCAGGGTCAGGGCGGCGGCCAGGAAGCGCGAGACGGCCTCGACGAACCAGCCGATCTTCTCCACGTCCCCCGTGGAGACCGCCACCACCTCGCCCGCCGCGACCCGCCGGGTCAGCGCGGAGCCGAGCTCGGCGGTCTTGCGGGCGAGCAGCTGCTGGACGCGCGCGGCGGCGGTGATCCAGTTGGTGACGGCGGTCCGGTGCAGCATCGCGTCGCCGAGCGAGATCGCGACGCCGAGCAGCGCGATCAGGCCGCCGACCCAGAGCAGCCGGTCGCCGTCGCGGTCCACGACGGCGTCGATGCCCAGGCCCACGGCGTACGGCAGTCCGGCGATGCCGCCGAAGTGGAGGAGCCCCCAGCACAGGCTTTTGGCCTGTCCGCCGAGTTGGCCCCGACCCAGCCACCAGAGGAAGCGGGGGCCGGAGCGAGCGTCGGGTACCCCTGGGTCCGGATACGGAAGATCGCTGATCTGCATGACGCCCCATGACTCGTCGAGTGGTCCAAACCGTGCAAGGTTCGCGTTCCGGACCGGTCCAGGGCAATCGATTTTCCGTTGGCCGAAGCCTTCCGCGTGAAGACCTGGGGCGTCAGGGGCGGGTGGCGCGCTCCAGCTCCAGCAGCGCCGAGTAGTAGCTGCGACCGGTGGCCCGGTCCATGCCCACCTCGCACATCCGGTTCGCCGACAGGTGCGCGTCGAACCATCGCGCCGTCACCTCGGCCGCCTCGCGCGCCGTCGCCGATCGCGTCAGCTCCGGGTGCAGCATGCCGCGGTCGCCCGCGAAGGCGCAGCACCCCGCGTCGTACGGGACCACCACCTCGTCCGCGCAGGCCTCGGCCACGGCCCGCAGGCTGCCCTCGTCGTCCAAGTGCCGCATCGAGCAGGTGGGGTGGAGGACCGCCGAGCCGACCGTGCGCCGGATCTCCAGGCGCGGCAGCAGCTCCTCGGCGGCCCAGACGATGGAGTCGACGATCCGCAGCTCGGCGTGGAGCGCCCGGTTGTCGTCGGTCAGGTAGAGGACCACCTCGTGGGCGATGCCCAGGGTGCAGGAGGACGCGTCGACCACGAGCGGGAGCCGGCCGCCGGCCGTCCAGCCCCAGGCTGCCGCCACGATCCGGTTGGCCATCACGCGGTTGCCCGCGTCGTAGCCCTTGGAGTGCCAGATCGTCGCGCAGCAGGTGCCGGTCACGTCCCGGGGGATCCACACCGGCTTCCCGGCCCGCTCCGACACCGCGACCACGGCCTCCGGCAGGGAGGGGCCGGCCATGCCGTCGGGTCCGCCGAAGATCCGGTTGACGCAGGCCGGGTAGTACACGGCCGCGGCGCCCACCCGCCGGGTCACGGGGAGCCTGCGGGCCGCGGCGCCGGGGATCTGCGGCAGCCACTCCGGGACCAGGTCCGGTCGTACGGCCTTGCGCGCGGCTCCCGTCAGGGCCTCCAGCACGCGGTCCCCGACGGTGTCGGTGATCTTGTCGGCGGCGGCCACGGCCAGCCGCGCGGCCGCTTCGACCGTCCGGAACCGCCGGGCGGCGAGCTCCGCGGCACGCTCCTCGCGCGGGCTGTGCCGGCGGTGGCGGAATTCCTTCATGAGGGCGCCGGTGTCGATGCCGACGGGGCAGGCGAGCTTGCAGGTGGAGTCGCCGGCGCAGGTGTCCACGGCGTCGTATCCGTAGGCGCCGAGGAGCCCGTCGAGCACGGGGGAGCCGGGCTGCTGGCGCATCATCTCGCGGCGCAGCACGATCCGCTGGCGCGGAGTGGTCGTCAGGTCCTCGCTGGGGCAGGTCGGTTCGCAGAACCCGCACTCGATGCAGGGGTCGGCGAGCGCCTCCACCCGCGGGATGGTCTTCAGGCCGCGCAGGTGCGCCTTCGGGTCGCGGTCGAGGAGGATCCGCGGGGCGAGCACCAGGTCGGGGTCGAGGACCCGCTTGGTGCGCCACATCAGCTCGGTGGCCCGGGGCCCCCACTCCAGTTCCAGGAAGGGGGCCATGTTGCGGCCGGTGGAGTGCTCGGCCTTCAGGGAGCCGTCGAAGCGCTCCACGGTGAGCCGGCAGAAGGCGTCCATGAAGGCGGCGTACCGGGCGACGTCGGCGGGTTCGGCGGCGTCGAAGGCGAGCAGGAAGTGCAGGTTGCCGTGGGCGGCGTGGCCGGCGACGGCCGCGTCGAACCCGTGCTCCGCCTGGAGTTCGAGGAGGGCCTCGCAGGCCTCGGCCAGCCGGGACGGGGGGACGGCGAAATCCTCGGTGATCAGGGTGGTGCCGGAGGCGCGGGCGCCGCCGACGGCCGTGACGAAGGCCTTGCGGGCCTTCCAGTGGCCGGAGATGGTCTTCGCGTCGCGGGTGAAGGCATTGGTCACCGAGGCCACCGGCGCCACCAGGTCCAGCCCGGCGGCCACCCGCGCGGCGCGCCGCTCGTACTCCGCGCGCCCGGCCTCGTCGGGCGCGCGGAACTCCACCAGCAGGGCGGTGGTGTCCTTGGGCAGCGAGGCCCAGTCGGCGGGTACGCCGGCGACGCTCACCGAGGCGCGCAGGGTGTTGCCGTCCATCAGCTCGACGGCCAGCGCCCCCGCCTCGTTGAAGAGCGGTACGGCGGCCGCCGCGGCGGGCAGCGAGGGGAAGAAGAGCAGCCCGCTGGTGAGCTCGCGGTCCAGCGGCAGGGTGTCGAAGACGACTTCGGAGATGAAGCCGAGCGTGCCCTCGGAGCCGACCATCAGCCCGCGCAGGATCTCCACGGGGGTGTTGCCGTCGAGGTAGGCGTCCAGGCGGTAGCCGGTGGTGTTCTTGATCTCGTACTTGGCCCGGATGCGGGCGACGAGCTCCGGATCGGCCTCGATCTCCCTCTTGATCTCCATGAGGCCGTGGCACACGGCGGGCTCGGCCCGCGCCAGCTCCTCGTCGGCCAGCGGGTCGGCGGTGTCGACGACGGTGCCGCTCGGCAGCACGAAGGTGAGCGAGGACAGGGTGCGGTACGAGTTCCTCGTGGTGCCCGCCGTCATGCCGGAGGCGTTGTTCGCGACGACTCCGCCGAGGGTGCAGGCGATGGCGCTGGCCGGGTCGGGGCCGAGCACGCGGCCGTGGCGGGCGAGCGCGGCGTTGGCCCGCAGCACGGTGGTGCCGGGCTGGATCCGGGCCCGGCGGCCGCCGTCCAGGACCTCGACGCCGGCCCAGTGGCGGCGGACGTCGACCAGGATGTCCTCGCCCTGGGCCTGGCCGTTGAGCGAGGTGCCGGCGGCGCGGAAGACCACCTCGCGCTGTTTTCCGTGGGCGTAGGACAGGACGGCGGAGATGTCGTCGATGTCCTCGGCGATCACGACGACCTCGGGCAGGAACCGGTACGGGGAGGCGTCCGAGGCGTAGCGGACCAGGTCGGAGACGTCTCCCAGCACCTTGCCGGCGCCGAGCAGCTCGGTCAGCTCCCGGCGCAGGGGCTCGGGGGTCCCGCCCGCCCGCCGGTCGGGCACCCGGTCGGGGGCGGGGCCGCTGACGGTGCGCGGGCGCAGTGCCCCGGGCTTCGGTTCCAGCAGCGGCATGTGCGTCCCTCCGACGGGCTCGGACTCGCTCGGGCTCCGGCGCGCTCACCCGTTCGGCGCAGCCCCGGCCCGTGCGTGGCCGGCTCCGCACCAGGTCAGCAGCCGCGCTCCGCCGGGGCGTCCGCCAGAGCGTTCAGCAGGCCGCCGAGCACCTCGCGCTGATCGGCGGTCAATGGAGCCAGGATCTCCTCTGCGGCGCCGGTTCGCGCGTTGCGCAGCCGGCGCAGCGTGGCGCGGCCGGTGTCCGTGAGCTCGATCCTTATGACGCGGCGGTTCGCGGGGTCCGGCGCGCGGCGCACGCAGTCGGCGCTCTCCAGCCCGTCGACGAGCGTGGTCACGGCCCGGGGCACGACCTCCAGCCGGGCGGCGAGGTCGGCCATCCGGGGCGGCTGCACGGCGGAGAGGTGGGCGACCGTGCGCAGCAGGCGGGACTGCGCCGGGGTGATGCCGAGCGGCTCCAGATGGCGTTTCTGGATGCGGTGGAGGCGCCGGGTCAGGCGCAGCAGCTGCTCGGCCAGGATGCCGTCGGTGCTGTCGGTCTCGGAAGCGGTGCTCATGCTGCGGTCCTCATAATGGGAACAGTATCAGGACCAGATTCATTGTGAGTATAGGTAACAATGAGCTATGCTCATGCGAGTCTCGTCCGCTGTCATGAAGGAGGCCCATGCGCCCCAAAGAACCCGAGTGGACCCCATCGAAGGAATCCCTGGACCCGAGCGGTCCCTCCCCGGCCGAGCGGCCGCGTGAGCTGCGCCGCATCGTCGGCCTCTTCCGGCCCTACCGCAGCCGCCTCGCCGTCGTCGGCCTGCTCGTCGCCGCCTCCTCGCTGGTCGGCGTCGCTTCGCCGTTCCTGCTCAAGGCGATCCTGGACGTCGCGATCCCGCAGGGCCGCACCGGGCTGCTCAGCCTGCTCGCCCTCGGCATGATCGCGACCGCCGTCGTCACCAGCGTCTTCGGCGTGCTCCAGACCCTGATATCCACCACGGTCGGCCAGCGGGTCATGCACGACCTGCGCACCGCCGTCTACGCACAGCTCCAGCGGATGCCCCTGGCCTTCTTCACCCGCACGCGCACCGGCGAGGTGCAGTCCCGCATCGCCAACGACATCGGCGGCATGCAGGCGACGGTCACCTCCACGGCGACCTCCCTCGTCTCCAACGCGACGGCCGTGATCGCCTCCGTCGTCGCGATGCTCGCGCTGGACTGGCGGCTGACGGTCATCTCGCTGCTCCTGCTGCCCGTCTTCGTGTGGATCAGCCGCCGGGTCGGCCGCGAGCGCAAGAAGATCACCGCGCAGCGCCAGAAGCAGATGGCCACGATGGCCGCGACGGTCACCGAGTCCCTGTCGGTCAGCGGCATCCTGCTCGGCCGCACGATGGGCCGCGCCGACTCCCTCACCAAGTCCTTCGCCGAGGAGTCCGAGCAGCTCGTCGACCTCGAAGTGCGCTCCAGCATGGCCGGCCGCTGGCGGATGTCGACCATCGGCATCGTCATGGCCGCCATGCCCGCCCTCATCTACTGGGCGGCCGGCGTGGCCCTGCAGACCGGCACGCCCTCGCTGTCGGTCGGCACCCTCGTCGCCTTCGTCTCGCTCCAGCAGGGCCTGTTCCGGCCCGCCGTGAGCCTGCTGTCGACAGGCGTCCAGATACAGACTTCCCTCGCCCTGTTCGCCCGCATCTTCGAGTACCTCGACCTGCCGGTGGACATCACCGAGCGCGAGGACCCCGTCCGCCTCGACCGCGCGAGGGGGGAGGTCCGTCTGGAAGACGTGCACTTCGCGTACGACGCCAAGAGCGGCCCCACCCTGACGGGCATCGACATCACCGTCCCCGCCGGCGGCTCCCTGGCCGTGGTGGGCCCGACCGGATCCGGCAAGAGCACGCTGAGCTACCTCGTCCCCCGGCTCTACGACGTCACCGGCGGCCGGGTCGCCCTCGACGGGGTGGACGTCCGCGACCTCGACTTCGACTCGCTGGCCCGCTCCATCGGCGTGGTATCCCAGGAGACCTACCTCTTCCACGCTTCCGTGGCCGACAACCTGCGCTTCGCCAAGCCGGACGCCACCGACGAGGAGATGGTGGAAGCGGCCCGCGCGGCCCAGATCCACGAGCACATCGCCTCCCTGCCCGACGGGTACGACACCCTGGTCGGCGAGCGCGGATACCGCTTCTCCGGCGGCGAGAAGCAGCGCCTGGCCATCGCGCGCACGATCCTGCGCGACCCTCCGGTCCTGATCCTCGACGAGGCCACCAGTGCACTGGACACCCGTACCGAGCATGCCGTGCAGCGCGCCATCGACAACCTCTCCCAGGGGCGCACCACCATCACCATCGCCCACCGCCTCTCCACCGTCCGCGACGTCGACCAGATCGTGGTTCTCGACGGAGGCCGGATCGCCGAGCGCGGGACCCACGAGGAGCTGCTGGCAGCCGACGGCCGGTATGCGGCCCTCGTCCGCCGGGACCGGGAGACCGCGCTCAAGCCGGAGACCGCGCTCAAGCCCGAGACCGCGCTCAAGCCCGAGGGACTCGTGCTCGCGAAGGAGAACCTCAAGCCCGGGGGCTTCAAGCCCGAGGTGCTACGAGGAGCCGACCCGACCCCGGTGAACGTGTGATCGTATGACCGGCGCACGGGCTGGATGCCGGAAATGAGCCGCTTCGCGGGTTAGCGTTCCCGTATGCGTCATGAGAACCGGCCGCCGTCACCGCGCCGTTCCCGGCTCACCCGCCGGGGTCGGCTGGCGCTCTTCCTCGGCATGCTCCTGGGCCTCGGGGCAGCCGTCCTGATTCCCCTGCTGCCCCGCGCGGAAGCGCCCGAGAAACCGCGCCAGCTGCTGATCCCCGAGGGCTGGCGGGCCCCCCAGGTCTACGCCGCGATCGACCGCGAGCTGAAGCTCCCGGCCGGCTCCGCCAAGGCGGCCGCAACGACGGCCGCACTGCCCCTGCCGGCCGAGGCGAAGGGCAATCCGGAGGGGTACCTCTTCCCGGCCACGTATCCGGTGACCTCCAAAACCACGCCGGCCGCGCTGCTGGCCTACATGGTCGAGACGGCCAACGAGAAGCTCGCCACCAAGGCCGTCGCGGACGGCGCCGGAGCCCACGGGATGACCCCCTACCAGACGGCCACCCTCGCCAGCATCATCGAGGCGGAGGCCGACACCCGCGCCGACATGGGCAAGGTCGCCCGGGTGGTGCACAACCGGCTGGCGAAGTCGATGCCGCTGCAGATGGACTCCACCATCAACTACGCGCTGAACCGCGCCACGGTGGACACCAAGCTGAGCGAGACGAAGATCGACAGCCCCTTCAACACGTACGAGCGCCAGGGCCTGCCCCCGACGCCGATCGACAGCCCCGGCCTGGAGGCCATGGCGGCGGCGGTCGCGCCGACACCCGGGGACTGGCTCTTCTTCGTCACCGTGAAGCAGGGGGACACCCGCTTCTCGGCGACCTACGAGGAACACAAGCGCCACGTGGCCGAGTTCAACCGCCTCCGGTCCGCCTCCCGCAAGACTTAGGCCGTCTCTTTCGGATCTTGCCGGGCCCGCGACGCCCGGCAAGATCCGAAAGAGACGGCCTAAGTCTTGCGGACGGCCGCCGGGGTGCGGGTGAGGAGGCGGTGGATCTCGCGGACCGCGGCGCCGCCCGCGCGGTTGGCGCCGATGGTCGACGCCGAAGGGCCGTAGCCGACCAGGTGGACCCGCTCGTCGCGGACCGCGCGGGTGCCGTCGAGCCGGATGCCGCCGCCGGGCTCGCGCAGGCGCAGCGGGGCCAGGTGGTCGATGGCCGGGCGGAAGCCGGTGGCCCAGACGATCACGTCCGCCTCCACCCGGCTCCCGTCCGCCCAGGCGACCCCGGTGGCCGTGAGGTGGTCGAAAGCGGGACGGCGCTCCAGGACCCCCGATGCCAGTCCGCCCCGGACCGCCTCGTTCAGGGGCAGTCCGGTGACGCTGACCACGCTCTGCGGAGGCAGTCCCCGTCGGACGCGGTCCTCCACCAGGGCCACTGCCGCGCGGCCCTCGGCCTCGCCGAAGTCCCCGTCGCGGAACACCGGGGGCCGGCGGGTGACCCAGGTGGTCTCCGCCGCCACCTCGGCGATCTCCAGCAGGTGCTGCACCGCCGAGGTGCCGCCGCCCACCACCACGACCCGGGCTCCGGCGAACTCCTGCGGCCCGGGGTAGTTCGCCGTGTGCAGCTGGCGGCCGCGGAAGGTCTCCTGGCCCGGGTGGCGCGGCCAGAACGGCCGGTCCCAGGTTCCGGTGGCGTTGATCAGCGCCCGCGCCGACCAGGTCTCGGACCGTGACTCCACCAGCAGCCGGCCGCCCGCCCCCTCGCGTACGGCCGTGACGTCCACGGGGCGGCGTACGCGCAGGTCGAAGCGGTCCTCGTAGGCGGCGAAGTACTCGGAGACCACCTCGGAGGACGGCCGCAGCGGATCGGCTCCGGTCAGCTCCATCCCGGGCAGCGCGTGCATGCCGTGGACCTTGCCGTAGGTGAGCGAGGGCCAGCGGAACTGCCAGGCGCCGCCGGGGCGCGGCGCGTGGTCCAAGACCACGTGGCCCATGCCCGCCCGCGCCAGGTGGTGGGCGCTGGAGAGGCCCGCCTGACCCGCGCCCACGACCACCACGTCCACGTCCACGCCCATGTCCGCGCCCACGCCCATGTCCGCGCCCACGCCCATGTCCGCGTCCGCCGGTCCGCCCTGCACCGCAAATTCGTTCACGGTTCTACCAACTGGCGGTGGCGTCGAGATCTTCCCGGGACCGGGGACACCCGCCGGTTCCGGGGTCAGGGCGCGAGCAGGCCGCGCGCCGCGAGCTCCGGGGTCACCCCCTCGCCGAACCAGTACGCCTCCTCCAGGTGCGGATAGCCCGACAGCACGAAGTGCTCGATCCCGAGCGCGTGGTACTCCTCGATCCGGTCCGCCACGTCCCCGTGGCTGCCGACCAGCGCCGTACCCGCGCCACCGCGCACCAAGCCGACACCCGCCCACAGGTTGGGGGAGATCTCCAGCTTGTCGCGCGAGCCGCCGTGCAGGGCGAGCATCCGCTGCTGGCCCACCGACTCGCTCGCCCCCAGCAGCGACTGCGCCGTGGCGATGGACGCGTCGTCCAGGTCCGCGAGGAGCCGGTCCGCCGCGCTCCAGGCCTCCTTCGCCGAATCCCGCGAGATGGTGTGGAGGCGGATGCCGAACGTGACCGTCCGCCCCCGCTCCTCGGCCAGCGAGCGGATCCAGTCGACCTTATCCTTCACCTCCTGCGGCCGCTCGCCCCACGTCAGGTACACGTCCGCGTGCTCGGCGGCCACGGGGCCCGCCGCGGCCGAGGACCCGCCGAAGAAGATCTCCGGCAGCGGGTCCGGCGGCACCGCCGTGAGCCCGCCGTCGACCCGGTAGTGCTCGCCGTGGAAGTCGAAGGGCTGCTCGCCCCAGACGCCCCGTACGACCGCGAGGAACTCGGC
This sequence comes from Streptomyces sp. ICC4, assembly GCF_003287915.1. NCBI lineage: Bacteria > Bacillati > Actinomycetota > Actinomycetes > Kitasatosporales > Streptomycetaceae > Streptomyces > Streptomyces sp. ICC4. The sequence continues at coordinate 4,645,426 of NZ_CP030286.1, forward strand.
GGTGCGCTCGTAGCGCCGGTCGTGGTCGAGGTGGTCCCCGAAGCGGCGCTGCTCCGCCGAGTCGCCTCCCGTCACCACGTTGAGCAGCAGTCGGCCGCGCGTGATCCGCTGGTACGTCGCCGCCATCTGCGCGGCCAGCGTCGGCGAGATGACCCCGGGCCGGAAGGCCACCAGGAACTTGAGCCGCTCGGTGTGCTGGGCGAGCGCAACCGTCGTCAGCCAGGCGTCCTCGCACCAGGTCCCGGTCGGGGTCAGCACCGCCTCGAAGCCGAGCCGCTCGGCGGCCTTCGCGATCTGCGCGAGGTACTCGATGTCGGGCTCGCGCACCCCGGACGCCGCGTGGTTGGCGGCGTAGGCGTGCCGGTCGACCAGGGTGCGGCCGTCGCCGCCGGTCGGCAGGAACCAGTGCAGTCGTACCGTCATCAGGATTCCTTCCCGTACGTGCGGGCGGGGGTGGTGGAGGGCGGCAGGTCCCGGTTGAAGCGGGTGTCGACGAAGTCCTTGAAGGCGACCTTGCCCGGGATCAGCTTCAGCTCCGTGAAGGTGTCGGCGATCTTCTGCTCCGAGGCGACGGCCGCGTCGTCGATGGCGACCGGGATCCGGGTGCCGTTGCTGCGCTTGACCGCGTCGAAAGCCACCTCGTACGGCAGCCCGGTCTCCTTCGACCAGACCTTGGCCCACTCCTCCGGGTGCTTGAACACCCACTCCTGGGCGCGCTGGAGGCGCACGAGGAGGTCCCCGATGGCCTTGGACTTCGCCTCGTCCGCAAGCGCGGAGGGCGCCGCCACCTGGAAGCCGAGCCCGTTGACGATCCCCTCGCCGCTGGTCAGGACGCGGGCGCCGGAACGCAGCACCTGCGAGGTGTACGGGTCCCACACGGCCCAGGCGTCGACCTTGCCGCTGTTGAAGGCGGCCAGCGCGTCGGCCGGCTGGAGCAGGGTGATCTGTACGTCGGTCGGGGCCAGACCGGCCTGCTGGAGGCTGGCGATCAGCTGGAAGTGGGCCGAACTGCCCTGCGCCACCGCGACCTTCTTGCCGCGCAGCTCGGCGGGGGTCTGGAGGGGGGAGTCCTTGGGCACCAGGATCGCCTCGCCGGAGGAGGAACCGTGCGTGGCACCCACCACCGTGATCTTCGACTTGGCCGCGGCGGCGAAGACGGGCGGGGTGTTGCCGACGCTGCCGATGTCGACGGCCTTGGCGTTGACGGCCTCCAGCAGCGGCGGTCCGGACGTGAACGTGGACCACTTGATCTCGTAGCCGAGCTCGTCCAGCTCGCCGGCGGCCCGCAGCAGCGATTCGGAACCGCCCTTCTGGTCACCCACGTTGAGTGTGATCTTCGCGGCGCTCTTGGCGCCGTCCTTGGAACCGGCCCCGGTGTCGGCGGCAGAACTGCCGCCGCAGGCGGTCAGGACCAGCGACAGCGGAATCAGCGAGGCCAGCAGGGGCAGGGCGTGGTGACGTCTCATGGCGTTCGTCTTCGATCTCTCGTACGGGAACCAGGGCAGGGGAAGCGGAGTGCAAGGGCGCGGGAGGAGCGGGGAACGGTGGGGCAGGGCGAGGGGGGACCAGCCGGCCAGGCGGCCCAGGGCGACGACCGGGGGGTGGACCGGGGAGACGGCCATGATCTGGGACGGGGAGCCGAGGATCGCGGGCTTGCCCGGGGAGGGGAGGAGCAGGACCTGGTCGGCGTACTGAACCACCCGCTCCAGGCGGTGCTCCGCCATCAGGACCGTGGTGCCCAGGTCGTGGACCAGGCGTTGGAGGACCGCCAGGACCTCCTCCGCCGCCGCCGGGTCCAGTGCCGACGTCGGCTCGTCCAGGACCAGGACCCGGGGGTGCGGTGTCAGGACCGAGCCGATCGCGACCCGCTGCTGCTGGCCGCCCGAGAGGGTGGCGATGGGGCGGTCGCGGAGTTCGTTCAGGCCCAGCAGGTCCAGGGTCTCCTCGACCCGGCGGCGCATGACCGCCGCCGGCAGGCCCAGCGATTCCATGCCGTAGGCGAGCTCGTCCTCCACCACGTCCGTCACGAAGTGCGCCCGCGGGTCCTGGCCGACCGTGCCGACCACGTCCGCGAGCTCGCGCGGCCGGTGCGTACGGGTGTCACGGCCCGCGACCGTGACCCGGCCCCGCAGCCGCCCGCCCGTGAAGTGCGGGACCAGGCCCGACACCGCCCCGAGGAGGGTGGACTTGCCGACGCCCGACGGCCCGACCAGGAGGGTCAGCTCACCCTCCGGGAGGGTGAAGTCCGCGTCCACGAGGGAAGGCGCGGGCGCGCCCTCGTACGTCACCGACACCTCGTCGAAACGGATCACTTTGATGCTTCCTTTGGTGGTGCTGCGGGTGGTGCCGGTGCCACGAAGGCGGGGAGCAGGCCGATCAGGACCGCCGCGGCCGGCCAGAGCGGGAGGCCGGGGGCGACGAGCGGGACGACACCCGGCCGCAGCCCCTCCGGGTCCAGGGACGCGGCCCGGATCAGCAGCGCCGCGACCGCCGCGCCCGACCCGGCGACGAGCCAGGCCCGCGCCCCCCACCGGTCGGGCCGGTACCGGGTCCGCAGGGAGCGGCGCCCGCCGAGGCGGAGGCCCGCGAGGGCCAGGGCGAGGCCGATGAGGAGGACCGGCAGGCCGTACGCGGCGCCCTCCGCGGCCAGCAGCCCGTACGTGCCCGCGCACATGCCGAGGAGGCCGCCGAGGGTGAGGACGTTGGTGGTGTGGCGGACGGCGGCCGGCACCCGCGCCGTGCGGCCGTAGCCGCGGGCGTCCATGGAGGCGGCGATGGCGACGGAGCGTTCCAGCGCGCCCTCCAGGACCGGCAGGCCGATCTGGAGGACGGCCCGGACCCCGCCGGTGGGGCGTCCGCGCAGGCGGCGGGCGGTGCGCAGGCGCACGACGTCCGCGACCATGTTCGGCGCGAACGTCATCGCGACGACCACGGCGACCCCGACCTCGTACAGGGCGGCGGGCAGCGACTTCAGCAGCCGCGCCGGGTTGGCGAGGGCATTGGCGGCGCCGACGCAGATCAGGAGCGTGGCCAGCTTCATGCCGTCGTAGAAGGCGAAGACCAGCTGCTCGGCGGTGACGCGGCCGCCGATCCGGATGCCCTGGGCCCAGGCGGGCAGCGGGACCTCGGGGAGGGTGAAGAGGGTGTGCGCGCCGGGGATGGGGGAGCCGAGCAGCATGGAGAACAGGAGGCGCAGGCCGATGACGAAGAGGCCGAGCTTGACGAAGGCGCCGTAGGAACGGGCCCAGGGGGCGTCGGTGCGGCGCGCGGCGACGACGTACCCGGCGACACTGATGATCAGCCCGAGGAGCAGCGGGTTGGTGGTGCGGGAGGCGGCGGTGGCGAGCCCGAGGGCCCAGATCCACCAGGCACCCGCGTGCAGGGCGTTGGCACGCGTGGACTCGGGGGCCTGCCAGGGCCTGCCCCCCTTCTTGTACGTCGGCACGCGCGGGCCCCCGGTTGCCCGCTCGGTGGCCTCCGGCCCGGTCGGGGCCGGGACGTCGCGTGCGGCTCCGTGGTGGGTGCGGGTGGTGCGTGCCGCGCCGTGTTCGGTGCGCCCGGCCTGCGGCCGGGCCGGGTTCCCACCCGCACCACCCGTGCGGGTGGCCCTGGTGGGCGGCCGGGAGTCGTCGGCGTCCGCCCCGCCGTTTCCGGCCCCCGCGGGCCCGGAGCCGGGGATCCCCGCGTCAGGCATCCCCGCGTCAGGCATCCCCGCGTCGGGGATCCCCGCGTCGGGCCGGGGAGAGCCGGCCGGCTCCGGCCGGTCTTCGGCGGGGTCCGGGGTCATCGGGTCCGGCGGCGGCGGGACTGCCAGACGGCGGCCGCGCCCAGGGCGGCCACCGCCGCGATGCCCGCGAGGAGGCCCGCCGACGGGCCGCCGCCGGAGTCGCCGGAGCCACCCGCGTCGCCGGATTTCGCCGGGGCGGGGGCGGTGTCCGCGACCGGCTCGCCGCAGCCCTGCTTCGGGTAGCCCGAGACCGCGCACAGCAGCGCCGCGCTGTTGTAGCGCAGCGGCTTCGCCACCTCCGCCAGTGCCTCGGCCGCCGTGGCGTCCGGGCCGACCTGCGCGCACGCCGTCCGCGGAGCGTCCTGCGGCGGGGTGTCGCCCGCCTGGGCCTCCGCGGCCGTGCCGAAGTCGATGACCAGGGCGATCCGCTTCTTGCCCGCCACCGGGGCGGTGCCCGCGCAGACGGCCGCGAAATCGGCGTCCGCGCGCGGCGGGGCGGCCTGGTCGGCCGCGTCCTTGCTCACCACGTAGTGGAAGCCCTGCACGGAGCCGTCCGCCGGGCGTGCCGACGAGGGGCCCTGGGTGGCGTACGCCCACGTTCCGCCCGCGCCGTCCCAGAACGACCAGTAGCGGTAGGTCGAGGCCAGGGCGGGGGACGCGGCCAGCAGGGTCAGGACGATGCCGACGACGAGCGAGGGCAGGGTCAGGCGGCTGCCGCGCATCAGAGCTGGTTCCGCTTCCGGCGGCCGCTCAGCACGATGCCGACGCCCATGCCGGCCGCCGCACCCGCGAGGACCATCCACCAGACGTTGCTGCCGCCGGAGTCCTTCTCGTCTTCCTTCTCTTCCTTCTTGCCCGCCGCCTGCTCCGGCGCCGGGCCCGTGGCGTTCAGTGCCGCGACCAGGTCGGTGCCGCCGAAGGACTTCGGGTCGGTGCCCGTCGCGTGCGCGGCCAGGACCAGGGTGGCGAGGCCGGCCGGGTTGCCCTTGGCCCACTCGGCCGAGTTGCCCTTCAGCCACTCCAGCGCGCCCGCCGCCGACTGCTTGTGCCCGGCCGCGGCCAGGGCGATCACCGCGTCGGCGGTGTTGCCGGTGTCCGCGGTCGACTGGTCGGCACCGGGGGTGAGGGCGGTGAGGTGGCCGTCCTTCTTCAGGACCTCCGCCAGGTAACCGGCGCCGCCCCGGGCCGCCGCCGCCGCGTCACCGGCGGTCGCCGGGCAGGTCAGCGGGGCCGCGGGGGTGTCCGTGGCGGAAGGGGTGACGACCGGGCCCGTGCCGAGTCCGGCCAGGACGGCGGCGGCCGTCGCGTCGGCGCTGGCGGACAGCTTGCCGCCGGCCGGCTGGAACGCGAAGGCGCCCCGGTCGGCGGCCGGCTCGGCCGAGCAGCCCAGCTGGAAGGTGAGGAGGGCCTCGTACGGAGACTTGCCCGCCTTCGACTTGACCTCGGCCGGCTTCTCGCCGGCCGCCTCCAGGGCCCGGATCACGAGGGCGGTCGAGTTGGAGTCCGTACCGCCGTCCATGGGGCCGCCGGGGTTGCTGCTCCAGCCGCCGTCCTCGTTCTGGACGGACTTCAGCCAGCCGACCGTCTTCTTCACCGTGTCGGTGTGGCCGCCGACCGCGGCCAGTGCCTGCACGGCGACCGAGGCGGCGTTGGAGTCGATGAACGCCGAGGCGTCGCAGGCCTTGGCGGTGTCGGGGCGGAAGGCGGGGAAGGAGCCGTCGGCGCACTGCTGGCCGACGAGCCAGTCGACGGCCTGCGCGGAGGGCTTGAGACCGGCCGTGTGCTGCGCGAGGAGCGCGAACGACTGGCGCCACACCCCGTCGTACGTCGGGTCGTTCTTGCCGAAGAGGCCGGAGGGGATGGCGGGCACCGGCGAGGGCGTGGCGACGTCGGCGAATGCCGCGGGGGCGGCGGCCACGCAGAGCACGGCGGAGGCGGCGAGCGCGGCGGCGCTGCGGCGGACGTTCATGGCGGGGCGGGTGCCTCTCGTGCTGGGGACCCGGAGACAGGCAGCACAGCGGGGGCTGGCACCGGGCTCCGGCTCCGTTTACCTCGACGGTGCCGGCCGCCGGAAGGCCCGGCGGCACGAGCCGCGCACCTCCGGTACGGGGCAGTCCGGCTCCCCGCCCCGGCGGTGCCGGGGGAGGGTCACGGTTGCGGGTCAGCGCCGGAATTGCACCGGCTTCCCCCCGTACGGAAGTGTGGACGACGCCCGTACTCTACCGGCCCGTAGCCCGCGGGCCTGGTGGCGCCGCCTGGCAGAGCCCCTTACAGGGCGCGGTAGGAGACCGGGGCGCTGCCCGGCACCGCCTCCGCGCGGCCCTGCTTCACGAGCCTGCGCAGGTGGGCTTCCGCTTCCGAGACGGCGATGTTGCGGGAGCCGTACGGGATCTGCTCCCAGGGCCGGTTCCACTCCATCCGCTCGGCCAGCCCCCACGGGGTCAGCGGCTCGGCGAGCAGCTCCCACAGCCCGGTCAGCCGATCCTCGTGGTGGTCCAGGAGTTCCCGCACGCGGCCCTGCGCGTCGGTGAAGGCGTACTGGTGGGCCGGGAGCACCTCGGCCGGCTGGAGGCGGCCGATGCGTTCGAGGGAGTCGAGGTAGTCGCCGAGGGGGTCGGTGGCCCGCTCGGAGGAGGGGTCCTCGTAGAGGCCGATGTGCGGGGAGATCCCGGGCAGCAGGTGGTCGCCGGAGAAGAGGCGGCCGTTGCCGGGCAGGTTCGCCGGGTGCTTCTCCTCCAGGTGCAGGCAGACGTGGCCGGGGGTGTGCCCCGGGGTCCAGATGGCCCGCAGCCGGCGGCCGGCCAGCGGCAGCAGCTCGCCGGGGACGATCTCCCGGTCGGGGACGGCGGCCGACAGCCCGGGCAGGGTGTGCGTGCGGCCGCTCGCGCGGGCGGCGCGCAGCGGGGCGATGTGCTCCTCGGGGGCTCCGGCGGTGGCCAGCTTCTCGCTCATGTAGTCGAACCAGACGCCGGGTTCGGAGGACCGGGTCCGCACGACGATCTCGGTGTCGGCGGCGTGCATGGCGATCCAGGCGCCGGAGGCCTCGCGGACCTGGCCGGACAGGCCGTGGTGGTCGGGGTGGTGGTGGGTGATGACCACGCCGTGGACGTCCGCGACGGCGATGGACAGGGCGCCGAGGCCGGCGACGAGGGTGTCCCAGGACTCGGGGTCGTCCCAGCCGGTGTCGATGAGGACCGGGCCGCGGTCGGTGTCGAGGACGTGGACGAGGGTGTGGCCGAGCGGGTTGTCGGGGATGGGCACCTTGACGGCCCACACGCCGCCGCCGTGGTCGGTGACGTGGGGGCCGTCGACGCGGGGCGCGTCGGCCTGTGCCGTGTCCTCTGCCATGAAGGGCTCCACTCTCACGAGGCCGTGCCGAGGAGGCCGTGCCAACGAGGCCGTGCCGACAGGTCCGTGCCGACTGGGCCGTGCCAACGGGGCCGTGCCGACAAGACCGTGCCAACGAGAACGTGTTGCAATGGTCGCCCAAGTCGACCACCTTCAGGGCTTCCTGACTAGTCGTTCGATCTTCGGAGTGTCGAACCACGCGGTTCGGTCAGGGCCGTGGACTCCTAGAACTAGAACTGGTATCAGTTCTGGAACGCCAAGCCGCAGGAGGCATCAGCCATGACCGAGCTCGTGGAACACGGACAACTGCTCATCGGCGGGGAGTGGACGGATCCGCTGGGCTCCGAGACGATCCAGGTCGTCTCCCCCCACACCGAGCAGGTCATCGGCAGCGTCCCGCACGCCTCGAAGGCGGACGTGGACCGGGCCGTGGCCGTCGCCCGCAAGGCCTTCGACGAAGGCCCGTGGCCGCGCACCTCGCTCGAGGAGCGGATCGCCGTCGTCACCCGCATCAAGGACGCGATAGCCGTCCGCCACGAGGAGATCGCCGCCTCGATCAGCTCCCAGAACGGGTCCCCGTACTCCTGGAGCATCCTCGCCCAGGCGCTCGGCCCGATGATGGTCTACGACGCCGCGATCACCGTCGCCCGCTCCTACCCGTACGAGGAGTACCGCAAGGGCGCCCTCGGCAACATCCTCGTCCGGCGCGAGGCGGTCGGCGTCGTCGCCGCCGTCATCCCGTGGAACGTCCCGCAGTTCGTCGCCGCCGCCAAACTGGCGCCCGCGCTGCTGACCGGCTGCACGGTCATCCTCAAGCCGTCGCCCGAGGCGGTCCTCGACTCCTACATCCTCGCCGACATCGCCCGCGAGGCCGGGCTGCCCGAGGGCGTGCTGTCGATCCTGCCCGCCGACCGCGAGGTCAGCGAGTACCTGGTCGGCCACCCCGGCGTCGACAAGGTCGCCTTCACCGGCTCCGTCGGAGCCGGCCGGCGCGTCATGGAGGTCGCCTCGCGCAACCTCACCCGCGTCACCCTCGAACTGGGCGGCAAGTCCGCCGCCGTCGTCCTCCCGGACGCCGACCTGGACACCGCCATCGCGGGCATCGTCCCGGCCGCCTGGATGAACAACGGCCAGGCGTGCGTGGCCCAGACCCGCGTCCTGGCCCCGCGCAGCCGCTACGCGGAGATCGCCGAGGCGCTGGCCGCCGCGGCCGGGGCGCTGGTCGTCGGCGACCCGATGGACCCCGCGACGCAGCTCGGCCCGCTGGTCGCCAAGCGGCAGCAGCAGCGCTCCCTCGACTTCATCCGGATCGGCCAGGAGGAGGGCGCCAAGGTCCTCTCCGGCGGCGGCCGCCCGGCGGGCCTGGACCAGGGCTGGTACGTGGAGCCGACCCTCTTCGGAGACGTCGACAACTCGATGCGGATCGCCCGCGAGGAGATCTTCGGCCCGGTCGTCTGCCTGATCCCGTACGGGGACGAGCAGGAGGCCCTGCGGATCGCCAACGACTCGGAGTTCGGGCTGAGCGGCAGCGTCTGGACCGGGGACGTCGAGCACGGCGTCGACTTCGCGCGCCAGGTGCGCACCGGCACCTTCAACGTGAACACCTTCAGCCTCGACATGCTCGGCCCGTTCGGCGGCTACAAGAACAGCGGCGTCGGGCGGGAGTTCGGCCCGGAGGGGCTGAGCGAGTACCTGGAGCACAAGATGATCCACCTCCCGGCCGGGTACGAACCGCCCGCGGCCGGCGCCTGATGGGTGACCGGTGGCACGTCGAGGTGGACCGGGGGGTCTGCATCGGCTCGGGGATGTGCGTGAACCACGCCCCGGACGGCTTCGCCCTCGACACGGCGCGCCAGTCCCACCCGCGGGCGGCGGAGACGGACGCGAACGAGCCGGTCCTCACGGCGGCCGAGGGCTGCCCGGTCGAAGCCATCATGATCACGATGCTGGGCAGCGGCGAGGCGGTGTTCCCGCCGGAGGAGTGAGGTGGCGGGGACCGGCTCCCGGACCCCTGGGCCTCGAAACCCCTGCGCCTCGCACGCCGGCGGGGCCGGATTCGGCCGGTGTCGGCCGGTGTCGGCCCGCACGTGCGGGTGTGTGAGACTCCTGCCACGACCGCCCGGCGCACGTGACCGGGCGGCGTGGTGAGGGTGGGGAACGAGCGGTATGCGCAGGAGCGTTCGGTTGGCGGGAGCGGTGCTCGGGGCGCTGCTGGTGACGGGGTGCGAGAGCGGAGCCCCCGCGGGCGCCCCGCCCGCGGCGGAGTCCGCCTCGCCGCCGGCCTCGCCGCCGGCCTCGCCGCCGGCCTCGCCGCCGGCCTCGCCGCCGGCGTCGCCGGGGGCGAAGGCGCCGACCGGCTCCGCCGCGCCCGCTGGCCCCTTCGGCAGGGAGCAGGCCGCGGCCGACATCGCCGCGGCCACGGCGGCGGCCGGGCTGGCCGAGCCCGACCCGTCCGACATCGTGTCCCCGTCCGCGGGGGAGCCGGCCACGGACAAGGAGAAGCGCAGGGCGGCGATGCTGGCCTGCGTGGCCCCCTGGCAGACGATGGAGCGGCTGCCCGACACCGTGAAGGCGTACGAGGCCACGATCACGGGGCTGGAACAGCGCGGCTGGGAGCGCGGCGAGCGCATGCAGCACGACATGCTCACCCATACGCCGCTGACCAAGCAGGGCTGGACGCTGTTCGCCCGCCGCTACGACTTCTCCGCCGGCAAGGGCTCCGGCCTGGGCATGCCCGACATGCTGTCCTTCATGGCGACGGACCAGGCGTGCGAGGGCCGCTTCACGGAGGCGGAGATGGAAGAGGCCTTCAAGGACGACCCCGGGCAGTAGCCCCGCGCCGGCCCCGTTCCACGGAGTGGAACGTGCGATACGGCGGGATCAGGCCTTTTTCGGTTCCGCCGGGGGCGTCGCCGACGGCTGCGCCTCCGGGGCCGTGAGGTCGATCAGGCGGCAGACCGTCTCGATGTCGATCTTCACCTGGGCGATCGAGGCCCGGCCCGACAGCCAGGTGATCAGCGCCGAGTGCCAGGTGTGCTCGATCACCCGGACCGCGGAGAGCTGCTCCGCCGTCGGCGGGGCGTCCAGGCCCATCGCGTCCAGGATGATCGCCGTCGTCAGCCGGGACACCGTGTCCACCTCGGGGCTCACGCTGCGGTCCGCGAACGTCAGCGCGCGCACCATCGCGTCCGCGAGGTGCGGCTCCCGCTGGAGCGCGCGGAAGGCGCGCATCAGGGTCTCGGCGACCCGCGCCGCGGGCTCGTCCCCGGCCGGCGGGCGCTTGCGCAGCGTCGTGTGCATGTGCTGGAGCTGGTCCTGCATGGTGGCGACGAGCAGGTGCACCTTGGAGGGGAAGTAGCGGTAGAGGGTGCCCAGCGCGACGCTGGAGGACTCCGCGACCTCCCGCATCTGCACGGCGTCGAAGCCGCCCCGGCTGGCCAGCTGCGCGCTGGCGTGCAGGATCCGCCTGCGCCGCGCCTCCTGACGCTCCGTCAAGGGCGGGGACGCCGGTGTGGTGACGGCTGGGGTCACGGCCTTCGCTTCCGCTGTCATCTGTCCCGTTCCAAGGCGTTCCCTGTTCGTGCGGGTGGGGTGGTGCGGGGGCTGCTGCGCGCCAGCATGGCAGGCGCCCGAGCCGTGGCGCGAATCACCTGCCACCCCTCTTACGGTGTGGTTTCCGGCCGGTAGATTCAATGGTCTTCAACGGATCAAGTCTGAAACTTGTTCTACATTATCCGAGCGGTTACGCTCCGGCGAAAGTGCAGGGAGAAGGGGGCCGAGAGTGACCGCTGAGGCCATGGTGACGAGCCCTTTCACGGGTTCACCCGCCGACGGCAGCCGTCCGTTGCGGATCGCGCTCCTCACCTATAAGGGGAACCCGTTCTGCGGTGGCCAGGGCGTCTACGTCCGGCACCTCTCGCGCGAGCTCGTGAAGCTGGGCCACTCCGTCGAGGTGATCGGCGCGCAGCCCTACCCGGTCCTCGACACCGGCGCCACGCTCACCGAGCTCCCGAGCCTCGACCTCTACCGCAGCCCCGACCCGTTCCGGACGCCCAAGCGCGGCGAGTACCGGGACTGGATCGACGCCGTCGAGGTCGCCACCATGTGGACCGGCGGGTTTCCCGAACCGCTGACCTTCTCGCTGCGCGCCCGCCGCCACCTGGCCGCCCGCGCGGGCGAGTTCGACGTCATCCACGACAACCAGACCCTCGGGTACGGGCTGTTGGGCGAGCTGGGCGCTCCGTTGGTCACCACCATCCACCACCCCATCACCGTCGACCGCGAACTGGACCTGGCCGCCGCCAAGGACCGCAAGAAGCGCGCCTCCGTGCGGCGTTGGTACGGATTCACGCGCATGCAGGGCCGCGTCGCCCGCCGCCTGTCCTCCGTCCTCACCGTCTCCGGCTCCTCCAAGCAGGAGATCGCCGACCACCTCGGCGTCCAGGGCGAGCGCATCCACGTCGTCCACATCGGCGCCGACACCGACCTGTGGTCGCCCGACGCCTCCGTGGCCGAGGTGCCCGGGCGGATCGTGACGACCTCCAGCGCCGACGTCCCGCTCAAGGGGCTCGTCCACCTCGTCGAGGCGCTCGCGAAGCTCCGTACCGAACAGCCCGACGCCCACCTCGTCGTCGTCGGCAAGCGCGCCGAGAAGGGCCCGGTCGCCCGCGCCATCGAGACGTACGGGCTCCAGGACGCCGTCCGATTCGTCAAGGGCATCACCGACGCCGAACTCGTCGACCTCGTGCGCAGCGCGCAGGTCGCCTGCGTCCCCTCCCTCTACGAGGGCTTCTCGCTCCCGGCCGCCGAGGCCATGGCCACCGGCACCCCGCTGGTCGCCACCACCGGCGGCGCGATCCCCGAGGTCACGGGCCCCGACGGCGAGACCTGCCTCGCGGTCCCGCCCGGCGACGCGGGCGCGCTGGCCACGGCCCTCGCCCGGCTGCTCGGCGACCCCGAGCTGCGCGCCGGACTCGGCGCCGCCGGCCGCGAGCGCGTGCTGGCCCGCTTCACCTGGGCCAAGGCCGCCGAGGGCACCGTCGTGCACTACCGCGCCGCCATGGAGCGGGCCGCGAAGGCCTCGGCCGACTCCCGTGGCCGCGGCACCCGGTGACCTTCACCTTCCGTCCGATGCAGTTCCCCTCTCACCCCCGCGACCGCGAAGGCAGGACCACGTGCTGACCGTCGATTTCTCCCGGTTCCCGCTCGCCGCAGGCGACCGCGTACTCGATCTGGGCTGCGGCGCAGGCCGGCACGCCTTCGAGTGCTACCGGCGAGGCGCCCAGGTGGTCGCCCTCGACCGCAACGGCGAGGAGATCCGCGAGGTCGCCAAGTGGTTCGCCGCGATGAAGGAGGCCGGCGAGGCCCCGGCCGGCGCCACCGCCACCGCGATGGAGGGCGACGCCCTCGCCCTGCCCTTCCCCGACGACTCCTTCGACGTCGTCATCATCTCCGAGGTGATGGAGCACATCCCCGACGACAAGGGCGTCCTCGCCGAGATGGTCCGCGTCCTGAAGCCCGGCGGACGCATCGCCATCACCGTGCCGCGCTACGGACCCGAGAAGATCTGCTGGGCGCTCTCCGACGCCTACCACGAGGTCGAGGGCGGCCACATCCGCATCTACAAGGGCGACGAGCTGCTCGGCAAGATGGAGGCCGCCGGCCTCAAGCCGTACGGCACGCACCACGCGCACGGCCTGCACTCGCCGTACTGGTGGCTCAAGTGCGCCTTCGGCGTCGACAACGACAAGGTCCTGCCCGTCAAGGCGTACCACAAGCTCCTGGTCTGGGACATCATGAAGAAGCCGCTGGCCACGCGGCTGGCGGAGCAGGCCCTCAACCCGGTCATCGGCAAGAGCTTCGTCGCCTACGCGACCAAGCCGCACCTGCCCGTGGGCGCGGCCGCGGGCGCCGAGAAGTGAGCTCGCCCGGGCGCACCGCACCCGAGCACCTCGTCCTGGACGGCGTGCTGACCGCCGATCAGGCCGCCGCCACGGTCGCCGGGATCCTCGCCGCGCAGCGCGCGGACGGGGCGATCCCGTGGTTCCGCGGCCACCACCTCGACCCGTGGGACCACACCGAGGCCGCCATGGCGCTGGACGCGGCGGGCGAGCACGAGGCCGCGGAGCGTGCGTACGACTGGCTCGCGCGCCACCAGAACGAGGACGGCTCCTGGTTCGCCGCCTACGCGGACCGCGAGGACGGGGTCGACACCCACGCGCCGCAGGACGCGAGCCGGGAGACGAACTTCGTCGCGTACATAGCCGTCGGCGCCTGGCACCACCACCTGTCCACCGGGGACGACGCCTTCCTCGACCGCATGTGGCCGGCCGTGTACGCGGCCGTGGAGTTCGTCCTGCGGCTCCAGCAGCCCGGCGGCGAGATCGGCTGGAAGCGCGAGCCGTCCGGCGAGGACGTCCGCGACGCCCTGCTGACCGGGTCCTCCTCCATCCACCAGGCGCTGCGCTGCGCGCTGGCCATCGCCGAGCACCGGGGCGAGCCGCAGCCGGACTGGGAGCTGGCCGCGGGCGCCCTCGGACACGCGATACGCCGCCACCCGGAGCGGTTCCTCGACAAGTCCCACTACTCCATGGACTGGTACTACCCGGTCCTGGGCGGCGCGCTCACCGGCGCGCAGGCCAAGGCGCGCATCGAGGAGCGGTGGGACGAGTTCGTCGTCCCGGACCTGGGCGTGCGCTGCGTGCTGCCCAACCCCTGGGTGACGGGCGGGGAATCCTGCGAGCTCGCGCTCGCGCTCTGGGCGACGGGGGAGTCCGACCGGGCGCTGGAGATCCTGCGCTCCGTCGGGCACCTGCGGGCCGAGAACGGCATGTACTGGACCGGTTACGTCTTCAAGGACCGGGCGGTCTGGCCCGTCGAGCAGACGACGTGGACGGCGGGCTCGCTGCTCCTCGCGGTCGCCGCGCTGGGCGGGGACGAGGCCACGGGCGTCGTCTTCGGCGGGCTGACCCTGCCGGCCGGCCTGGAGCCGGACTGCTGCGCCTGAGACCGGTGACCGCCCGTCCCCCGGCCCGGCCGGGGGACGAGCGACGGGCGTGCGGCGGTGACGGAAGTTCGGTGGTGACGGGCGGCCGCGGCCGCGGGTGTGCGCCGATGAGCGGGCGTCAGCGGCGGTACAGGCGGCCCGCGATGGCGTGGCCGACGACCAGGTAGGCGACGGCCGCGATGCCGTAGCCGACGACCACCTGGATCCATTCGCGGTCGAAGGTGAACAGGTCGTAGGACCAGCCGGCCAGCCAGGTCGCCGCGTCGTGGATGAAGTCCACCAGGGCGTTCCCCTGGTTGGCGTCCAGCAGGTACAGCAGGATCCACAGGCCGATCACGAAGGCCATGACGTCCGCCACGACCGCGACGGCGCGGCCCGCCTGGCTGCTTCCTCTGGTGTGCACTCGCGTATGTGTGGGCATGGTCCGCGTGTTGCCGATTCCGGGCCCGGTAAACCCGAACGGATCCCCCAGGTGGCGCAGCCGTGCGCCCGGGGTGAGGCTGCGGGAGACCCCTGAGTCCCCGGAGGCAACCCGTGTCCGTACCCACCCGAACCGTCCGATTCCGTCGCGGCCTCACCGCGGTGCTGCTGTCCTGCGCACTGCTCGGCGGGGCCACCGCCTGCGGCTCGGGCGGCGGCAACGACGCCGCCGCCGGCCAGAGCGACGAGATCTCGGTGGCCATGGCCGCGTTCGCCGAGGCCGACGCCGCCGCCTCGGCCGAGGACGCGGAGGCGGCCGCCGCCTCGCCCTCGCCCAGCACCGAGGCGGAGAAGCAGAAGTTCGCCAAGGCGCGCTTCGTGGCCAACGCCGGACTCGCGGCCGGCGCCACGTACCAGTGGATCATCAAGCCGTACCGCGCGGGCAAGTTCAAGAAGGGCACCAAGGGCCGCACCTTCGCGCTCGTCAAGGCGGGCCTCGCGGGCGCCTTCGCCTACAACCGGCTGAAGGCCGCGAGCGAGAACGCCAAGGGCGACCCGCTGCTGTCGAAGGCCGTGGGCCCGCTGACGGCGGGCATCGACTCCCTCAAGGGCCTCGGCTCCAAGCTGCGCAAGGGCCAGGCCGGGGACTCCGACATCGGCGCCTTCGAGGACATCATCAACGGCGTCAAGGACGCCGGGAAGAGCGCCGGAGCCACGGTGACGGACAAGATCCCGAGCGCGGGCCAGCTGACGGGCTGACCCCGCACCCCCGGAGACTGGCCGGGCCGGATCACCGGTCCGGCCTGTTTCAATGGACCGGTGATCGAGTACGTGTTCCTCGCCGGCGCGGCCGCCGGAACCGGCTGGCTGGTCCGCCGCAAGCAGCGCCGGCGCCAGGCCGCCGGGCCCGTCGCCGGCATCCCCTGCATGGCCCGGCAGCCCGCCGGCCGGGGCCGCTGGCGCATGGGCAGGGTGTACGCGGACCCGGGCGCGGTCCGCTGGGTGCCCCGCCGGGGCGAGCCCGTGCTCCTCGCCGACGGCCGGTCCACGGCCGTGCGGGTGCCCTCCGTGAAGGAGGGCATTTCCATCAACCCCGGCTCGCGGATCGTGACCTGCGCGTACGCGGAGCCCGGCACCGCCGGCACCGGCACCGGCAGCATCGAGATCGCCGTGATGCCGCTGGACCTGCGCGAGCTGGCCGCCGCCCTCCCGCAGGCGGACCCGGAGCCGGACCCGGAGCCGGAGCCGGGCCCGGGCCCCGAGATCCCCTAGGGCCCGGCCGGCGCAGGTCACAGCACTAGCTGTTCAGCTCCGCCAGCACCCGCAGCGTGTGCGGGTCCGGTGCCGTCACGAGCAGGTCGGTGACCGGGCCCTTGCGCCACAGTTCGAGGCGTTCCGCGATCCGCTCCCGGGGGCCGACCAGGGAGATCTCGTCGGCGAAGGCGTCCGGGACGGCCATGACCGCCTCCTCCTTGCGCCCGGCGAGGAACAGCTCCTGGATCCGGTGCGCCTCCTCCTCGTAGCCCATCCGCCCCATCAGGTCGGCGTGGAAGTTGCGGGCCGCGTGCCCCATGCCGCCGATGTAGAAGCCGAGCATCGCCTTCACCGGGAGCAGCCCCTCGGTGACGTCGTCGCAGACCTTGGCCCGCGCCATCGGGGCGATCATGAACCCCTCGGGGAGGTCGGCCAGCGAGGCCTGGTAGACGTCGGTGCGGGTCGGCGACCAGTACAGGGGGAGCCAGCCGTCCGCGATGCGGGTGGTCTGGGCGATGTTCTTGGGGCCTTCCGCGCCGAGCAGGACCGGCAGGTCCGCGCGCAGCGGGTGGGTGATGGGCTTGAGCGGCTTGCCGATGCCGGTGCCGTCGGCGCCCCGGTACGGGTGGCTGTGGAAGCGGCCGTCCAGCGCGACGGGGGCCTCGCGGCGCAGCACCTGGCGGATGACGTCCACGTACTCGCGGGTCGCCGTCAGCGGGCTGGAGGGGAAGGGGCGCCCGTACCAGCCCTCGACGACCTGGGGGCCGGACAGGCCGAGGCCGAGCATCATCCGGCCGCCGGAGAGGTGGTCCAGGGTCAGCGCCTGCATCGCGGTGGCGGTGGGGGTGCGGGCGGCCATCTGGGCGATGGCGGTGCCCAGGCGGATGCGCGAGGTGTGTGCGGCGATCCAGGTGAGCGGGGTGAAGGCGTCCGAGCCCCAGGCCTCGGCGGTCCACACCGAGTCGTAGCCGAGGTTCTCGGCTTCGGCGGCGAGGTCGAGGTGGTCCGGGTTGGGGCCGCGGCCCCAGTAGCCGAGTGCGAGTCCGAGGCGCATGTACGGTCCCCTCCGCGATGCCGGCGCGAGGCCGGGTCAGTCATATCTGACGATGCGTCAGGTGACTGTAGGGCAACGGCCCCCCGCCCGGAAGGGCGGGGGGCCGCTGTGGCGTGGCGCCGGGTCGTGCGCGGGGTCAGCCGCGCTGGATGCCCGAGGTGTCGTTCAGGACGCCGCGACGGCCGTCCTGGGTCTGCGCGATCAGCGTGGCCTGACCGCGCTGCTCCACGGCCAGGTACCAGGTGCCCGGCGCCAGCTCCGCGATCGGAGCGGGGTTGCCGTCCTCCGCGAAGAGGGGGCGGGCCACCGGCACGGCGAACCAGAACGGGGTGAAGTCCGCCGCCGGCGCCGAGTCCTGGGGGACGGGGGCCGGGGTGGGTTCCGGGGAGCCGCCGTAGGGCGGGACCGGCTGCGGGGCGGCCCCGTACGGCTGCGGCTCCTGGCCGCCCGGGTAGCCGTAGCCGGCACCCGGCTGCTGGGGCGCTCCGCCGTACGGCGGGACGGCCGCGGCCGCGGGCTTCGGGTCCGGGACCAGCTGGCCGGCGAGCGCGGGGATCTTGGCGCCGAACAGGGTCACGCCGGCCAGCGCCGCGGTGGCGAGGAAGGCGAGGACGGCTCCCGCGCCCAGGTCGATCCCGGTCGGGCAGGTGATCAGGGCCCACAGTGCGGACCAGGCGGCCGACACGGCGAGCACGGCGCCCCAGGCCTGGAACGGGATGCCGAGGAGCTGGCGGCCCGCGGGCTGGAAGCGGGCGGTGAGGAGCAGCCCGACCGCGATGAAGGCGAGCAGGAAGATGCTCGGGAGCGCCAGCCGGTAGGCGTCGGTGTCCCACACGCTCGGGGTGTCGATGCTGGTCGCGGAGTAGAAATCGAGGAACGAGGCGATGAACAGCAGTACCGCTGCTCCGATCACCACGCCGTCGCCTCGAGTGAGGGAGCGGATATTCACGTCTTAGGTGTCCTTCTCGGTCTCGTCGTCTCGTGGTGCCGTGGTCGCACGCCATGACGGAGTGGGCGGGCGGCACCATGGTACGGAGGTCCACCGCGGCCGAGAGGGTCGGGGCTGCGGGCCGCCCCGGAAGGCGGCCCGTTGGGGCTACCCGCCGAGGAACCCGACGATGCCGTCCGCGATGCCCTGGGCCGCTTTCTGCCGCCACTCCGGACTCGACAGCTGCGCCGCGTCCTTGGCGTCACGCATGTTGCCGCATTCGACGAACACCTTGGGGCGGGTCGACAGGTTCAGTCCGCCGAGATCGTCGCGGACCACCAATCCGGTACCGCTGCCGAGGTAGTTGGCGGGGGCCGAACCGGTGGTGCGCGCGAAGTTCCCGGCGATCCGCTCGCCGAGCTGCCGGGACGGCTCGACGATCTTCGCGGTGTCGGCGCCGCCGCCCTTGACCTTGGCCGGGAGGATGACGTGGAAGCCGCGGCTGCCGGCCGAGACCCCGTCCGCGTGGACCGAGACGACGGCTTCGGCCTGGGCCGCGTTGCCGATGCGGGCGCGCTCGTCGATGCACGGGCCGAAGGGGCGTTCGGGGCCCGCCTCGTGGGTGAGGACCACCTTGAGGCCCTGGGCCTCCAGGATCGTGCGCAGGCGCTTGGAGACGTCCATGCTGAACTCGGCTTCCATGTAGCCCGAGTTGGTGGTCGTGCCGGTGGTGTCGCACTCCTTGCGGTTGGTGCCGATGTCCACCTGGCGGTTGATCTCTTTGGTGTGCTTGAAATTGCCGGTGTTGTGGCCGGGGTCGATGGCCACGACCCGGCCGGCGAGGGACGTGCCCGCGGAAGCCGACCCGCCGCTCGCCGAGGCGGACGTGCTCGCACCCGGCGAGGGGGACGCGCTCGCGGAAGCGGCCGGGCCCGCGCCGGCGGCCGCGCCCGGAGACACCTGGGAGGCGAGCGGCATCACGATCCGGGGCGGGCGGGAGTCGTCGGTCCCGCCGCCGCCGAGCACCTCGGTCAGCACCCACCCCGCGAGGCAGGCCGGGGCGAGCGCGGCCGCCGCGACGACCAGGGTGGACCGGCGGGCGTACCAGGGCCGGTCCGGGCTCACGGAAGAGGCGGACTCGGGGAGCGGCGGGGGGCTGTCTTCGTAGCGCACCCGGCGATGCTAGACCGAGGGTCGGTCGTACGTACGGACCCTGGGCCATCCGGGGGCGCGGTGCGCTTATATGCCGGGGGCTCGCGGGGTCGGGGGCCTCGGGCCGGAGCCGCCGAGCGCCCGGGGCGCCGTACGGGACATGGGCGCCGTACGGGACACGGGACCGGGCCCGGCGCGGCGCCCGGGCCCGGCGGAGGTCGGGTCAGATGCCTTCGGCGACGCGGCGCAGGACGCGCAGGGAGTCGGTCACCGAGACCTCCTCGAAGGCGCCCGAGGCCAGGGCGCGCTGGTGGATCCGGTACGGGGCCTGGCCGCCGTCGGCCGGGTCGGGGAACACGTCGTGGATCACCAGCGTGCCGCCCATGGCGACGTGCGGGGCCCAGCCCTCGTAGTCGCCCGTGGCGTGCTCGTCGGTGTGCCCGCCGTCGATGAAGACCAGGCCGAGCTTGCCGCCCCAGGCGGCGGCGACCTGCGGGGAGCGGCCGACGATCGCGATGACGTGCTCCTCCAGACCGGCCCGGTGCAGGGTCCGGCGGAAGGTCGGCAGGGTGTCCATCAGGCCGACCTCCGGGTCCACGACCGTCGGGTCGTGGTACTCCCAGCCCGGCTGCTGCTCCTCGCTGCCGCGGTGGTGGTCGACGGTCAGCGCGCTGACCCCGGCCTCGCGGGCGGCGTCGGCGAGCAGGATCGTGGAGCGCCCGCAGTAGGTCCCGACCTCCAGCAGCGGCAGCCCGAGCCGCGCGGCCCCGGCGGCCGCCTCGTACAGGGCGAGCCCTTCCCCTACGGGCATGAACCCCTTGGCGGCCTCGAAGGCGGCGAGGGTCTCCGGCTTGGGGGTGGCCATGGCGTTCCTCCAGAAGGGGATGGGGTGTGCGGGGCGGGGTCCGCCGGCGCCCCATGGTGCCTTACCGGCGGGTAAGGCACCATGCCCGGGTCGCCGGGCGCGCACGTCCGTGCCCCCCGGCCCTCAGTGGTTGAAGTGGGCGCCGAAGGAGAGGCCTCCGAACGGGGTCAGGCCGACCTGGGCGGGGACGATCTGCAGGGAGCCGGTCCCGCCGACCTTCGTGCCGCTGGACGGCAGGTAGGTGACCGAGCCGGCGTTGACGCCGTCCGCGTCGGACGCGCCGACGATCAGGTCCGCCTTGCCGTCCTTGTTGGTGTCCGTCAGCTTGACCTCGACACCGAACTGCTCGGCCCGCCGGGCGTCGCCGGGCACGCCCGCGCTGTTGCGGGACATCGCCTGCACGCCGGTCTTCGTGACGAGGCCGTCCGCCGAGCCCCGGAAGAGGAACACGGATCCGGCGACCGAGACCGACGTCGTCCCGGTGGGGGTGACCGTGTCGAGGGCCTCGCCGTAGGCCCCGACCGCCAGGTCCTGGTAGCCGTCGCCGTCGACGTCGCCGAACGAGAGGGAGACGCCGAAGCCGTCGTTCTGCTCGTCCGCGCCGGGAACCCCGGGCGTGCCCTGGTCGATCGCGACCGGGGTCGCGGACGGGCCGGCCGCCGAACCGTACGAGACGAGGATCTGCCCGCCCTTGGCCCCGTACCGGTTGCCGATGACGATGTCGCCGTACCCGTCGCCGTTGATGTCGCCGACGGCCTGGCCGTCGCCGGGGCCGACGGGCTTCGCGGCGGCCGGGACCAGGCCGGCCGGGCTGCCGGGCACGTACTGGTTCAGGCTGTTGGCGGTGCCGGCCAGTACCAGGTCGTCATGGCCGTCGCCGTTCACGTCCCCGGCCGCGATGCCTTCGGAGGAGGACGTGAGGCGGAAGCCCAGCGCCGTCTTCACCGGCGCCGGCTGAGCGCCGGTCCGGGCGATGTTCTCGTAGGTGTAGAGCGTGCCGTTCACGGCCGCGTTGGCCGCGGCGCCCACGACGAGCTCGTCCTTGCCGTCCCCGTCGAAGTCCCCGGCGACGAGCTTCGCGCCCCAGATCCGCCGGTTCTGCGGGGTCTGGACGGGGAGCTTGTCGGGGTCGGCGAGCGCGACGCCGCTGCTCAGGCCGTTCTTGGACCCCCAGATGACGGAGAGGTGGCCGGCGTTGTTGTACTCGCCGCGGGCCGTCACCGCCAGGTCGGAGAAGCCGTCGCCGTCGAAGTCGCCGACCGCGCTGACGCTGCCGAAGGCGTCCCCGGCCCCCGGAGCGCCGGGGACGCCGGGCGAGTCCTGGGTGAGCAACTGGCGCTTGGCCGGCGCCAGTCCGGCGCCGGACCCGTAGAGCACGACGGCCTGGCCGGCCGCGCGGACCTCGCCGACCGCCGCGCCCGGCGTGCCCACGACGACGTCCGCGAAGCCGTCGCCGTTGAAGTCGGCCTTCGGGGCCGGGGCGGGCACGGGGGCGGCCGAGGCCGAGGCGACGGGCAGCAGCAGGCCGCCGCCGGTGACGGCGGCCACGGTGAGGATGGCGAGGGTGTTCCGCAGGTACGGGCGCATGTACGGTCCTTCGATTCAGCAGGGAGTCGCCAGGTAGACCGGCGATTTCGCCGAATGGTTGTACGGATCCGCGCCGTGTGTGTCAGGCCTCAGGAGTCGGCGGGGCCGGGGGCGTCGCACTCGAACCACACCGTCTTGCCGGTGGGCTTCGGGTCCGTGCCCCAGCGGTCGGCCACCGCCTCGACCAGCAGCATCCCGCGCCCGCTCTCCGAGAGCTCCCCGCCGCCCGCCTCACGGGCCACCCGTGGGGGCGCCGGGCAGCCGTCCGACACCTCGACGCGCAGCCCGTCCGGCTGCCGCAGGATGAGGACGACACAGTCCCGGCCGGGGACGTGCCGCACGACGTTGGCGACGAGCTCGGTGAGCGCGAGCTCGGCGGCGTCGGCCAGTGCGGTCAGCTCCCACTGGGTCAGGAACAGGCGCAGGATGCGGCGCATGTGCCGGGCGGAGTGGTCACCGACGGTGAAGCCCATGCGGTAGGTGGCGTCAACTTCGCTGGTGGAGTGGCATGTTGTGTGATTCATGCCACCAGGCTGGAGCGGCGTGGTTACGCTCGGCTATGGACCGAAACGAACGCCGCACCGCGTGAACTTGGGGGTGACCGCTCCATGGTCAACATCCGCAGCCTCGACCCCAGCGCCTCTCCGCTGGACTACTACGGCTCGGAACTGCGCCGCCTGCGGGAGGAAGCCGGGCTCAAACAGGGGCAGCTGGGAGCCATCGTCTTCTGCGCGGGCTCGCTGATCGGGCAGATCGAGACGGCGCGGAAGGTGCCGACCCGCGACTTCTCGGAACGGATCGACGCGGCGCTGAACACGGGCGGGGTGTTCTCCCGACTGGTGGGCCTGGTGCTGCGGAGCCAACTGCCGACGTGGTTCCAGCCCTACGCGGAGATGGAAGCACGGGCGGCGTATGTCTCCACGTTCCACGCACAGCTGGTCTACGGGCTGCTGCAGACGGAGGAGTATGCGCGGGCGCTCCTGGGTGTTCGCAGCGACGAGAATCTCGATGCGCGGGTGGCTGCCCGTATGGAGCGGCAGCGGATCTTGGACCGGACGGACCCGCCCTTGATGTGGGTGGTGCTGAGCGAGGCGGTGCTGCACCAGGAGATCGGTGGTCGGCACGTCATGCAAAACCAACTCGCCCACTTGTTGAGCCTGAGGAAGCGGGAGTGGGTGAAGGTGCAGATTCTTCCCTTCGAGGTAGGCGCTCACGCTGGCCTGTTGGGCGAGTTCACACTGCTCCGGTTCGACGATGATCCGGATCTCGCCTACACCGAGGACTTCGTGCAGGGGCACATGACGGCCAATCCACAAGCGCTCAGGGAGGGTTCACTCCGATACGATCACTTGCAGGCCGCCGCCCTCTCGGTGGAGGACTCGGCTGTACGGATCGCCCGCGTAATGGAGGAACGCTATGGACAGCATCCAGGACCTGACGGGCGCGCGTTGGCGTAAGTCTTCGTACAGCGGTGACACCGGTGGCAACTGCGTCGAGTGCGCCCCCCTCGGCACCGCCGCCTGGCGTAAGTCTTCGTACAGCGGTGACACCGGCGGCGAGTGCGTAGAGGTCGCCCCCCAGCCCTGCCGCATCGCCGTCCGGGACTCCAAGGTCCCCGACGGCCCCGCCTTCACCGTCGCCCCGGCCGCCTTCGCGGAGTTCGTCCGCAGCCTCTGACGGGGCGGCGCCGCTCCGGACGCCCGTGGTGGCGGCCGGAGCGGCGGGGTGTGCGCTTACGAGGGGTCGGTGAGACCTTCGATGTCCATGGTGTTGGTGTCCACCGTGAGCCAGATCTGGCTCGACGTGCCGTTCTCCCAGCTGTAGGTCGCGACGACCTTGGCCTTGCCGTTGGCCTGGCTCGCTTCCTTCGCATCGATGAACTTGGGAACTTCGTTCCGGCGGAAGATCGGGTCCTTCTGGTTCTCGAATGCCCAGTTGGTGAGGGTCGTGTCGAGCTCCTTCGTGAGGTACTTCTCCCGGACGTCGGTGCGGTTTTTTCCTTCGGGGTGGATCCCGTTGTAGGCGTCGGTGTAGTAGCCGAGGAACGTGAGGGCTTGCGCCTCCGGCCGCGTATCCCTCTGGGCGGCGGCGGCCGGAGCCGACGGGCTCTCGGCCTGTGCGGGCAGTGCGAGCAGTCCGGAGCCGGCGAGCAGCGCTGCGGTGCACGCGCCGATCAGTGCGCTGCGGAGGCGGAGGCGGGGGCGGTAGGACATGGGGACTCCTGGGACAACGGTGTGAACAGAACACGCGTGCTCAAGCAATGGCCGGGGGGCGGGCATAGCGCCCATTCGGGGCCCCGTCGTGTCGGGGGCCGCGCGCGGTGGCGGTGCCTGGCCACCCTCCCTTGAGGAGAAAGGCTTCGGGTGGCACCGGCCCCGAGGCTGCCGGGAGTACCCGGACGGCGGGTGGTACAGGCGTCAGGGGCCGGCGGCTACACCGGTGCGGCCCTGGTGGGGGCCCGGCTCGACGGCGGCGTGCTGCGGGCGGTCCTGAGCGGCAGGGTCCCGCTGCCGCCCATCAGGGAGTTCCCGGACCTGGTGACTCCTCCCCGTCATAAATGACGGGGCTTCCTGTTACGCCGTGTTGGCGTTGCAGCGGACCAGCCCGGCCCGGTTCAAAACGTTGATCGCGCCCACGGTGTCGGCGTGCGCGGTTCGGCCGCATGCCTGGCAGTGGAATGTGTCTTGCGTGGGGCGGTTCTCCTTCGCGGTGTGCCCGCATTCGGGGCACTCGCGGGAGGTGTTGCGGGGATCCACGGCGATGATTCTCCGGCCGGCGCTTTCCGCCCTGTTCGGCCTGGGCAGCGCGGTCCACCTGCCCACCCTGTCCCGTACCGGCGGCCGGGCCGCCCTGCTGGGCCTCGGGGCCTGGATCATGGTGGCCGGGGTCTCGTACGCGGGGGTCCTCCTCCCCGCGTGAGCCCGGACCGGAACGCAGTTGTCCCATTCCTGGCCGGTACCGACCTAACGTTCCTACTGCTTCCTGACTTCTCTACCCCGGCGTGCCATTCTCCCCCCGCTCCCACCCCCGCCGCCCCCGGCTCCGAGGTCTACGTCATGGCCTCCCGCTTCGAGACCGCGAGCCTGGCCGGCGCCCTGAAGTTCTTCCTGAAGGCGCCCGGCATCATCCTCCAGATCCGCAAGGCCCCCGGCGCGCACGGGGCCGCCCTGCGGGCCCGGGTCCTCAGCCGGACCTTCCTGACGCTCTCCGCCTGGGAGGACCGAGACGCGCTCTACCGCTTCGCCGGCAGCGAGCCGCACCGCTCCGGCTCGCGGAAGGCCGCCGCGTACATGAAGGAGTCGGCGTTCACCTTCTGGACCGTTCCGGCGGGCGAGCTCCCCATCAGCTGGGCGGAGGCGGAGCGCCGCCTCGCCGAGCAGAAGCAGAAGTAGGAAGTAGAAGCAGAAGCAGAAGTAGAAGTAGGAAGTAGAAGTGGCAGCAGAAGCCGAGCCGCTGAGCCCCCGCACGGGGCTCGCGGCGCGACCGCGGTCCGTGGCCCCGCCTGGTCGGGGGACACGGACCGTACTCTTGTCCACGTGCAGGAACTCCACGACGCCCCCCTCGCCCCGCTGACCACCTTCCGGCTCGGCGGCCCCGCCGCCCGCCTGGTCACCGCGACCACCGACGCCGAGGTGGTCGCCGCCGTGCGCGCCGCCGACGGGAGCGGCACCCCGCTCCTGGTCATCGGCGGCGGCAGCAACCTGGTCATCGGCGACCGGGGCTTCGACGGCACCGCGCTGCGCATCGCGACCACCGGCTTCACGCTCGACGGGACGAACCTGGAGCTCGCGGCCGGCGAGAACTGGAGCGACGCCGTCGCCCGGGTCGTCGAAGCGGGGCTCGCCGGCATCGAATGCCTCGCCGGGATCCCGGGGTCGGCCGGTGCCACGCCCATCCAGAACGTCGGGGCGTACGGCCAGGAGGTCTGCGACACGATCACCGAGGTCGTCGCCTACGACCGCACGCGCGGCGAGACCGTCACGCTGTCGGCCGCCGCATGCGCGTTCTCGTACCGCGACAGCCTCTTCAAGCACCAGCCCGAGCGGTACGTCGTCCTGCGCGTCCGGTTCGCCCTGGAGGACGCGGGCGGCCTGTCCGCGCCGGTCAAGTACCCCGAGACCGCCCGCGCCCTCGGCGTCGGGGCCGGCGACCGGGTCCCGGCGGCGAAGGCCCGCGAGACCGTCCTGCGGCTGCGCGCCGGCAAGGGCATGGTCCTCGACCCCGCCGACCACGACACCTGGTCGGCCGGCTCGTTCTTCCACAACCCGATCCTGAGCGACGAGGCGTACGCAGCCTTCCTCGCCCGCGCCCAGGACCGCCTCGGCCCCGACACCGCCCCGCCCGCCTACCCGGCCGGCGAGGGCCGTACGAAGACCAGCGCGGCCTGGCTGATCGACAAGGCCGGCTTCGCCAAGGGGTACGGCGACGGCCCCGCCCGCATCTCCACCAAGCACACCCTCGCCCTCACCAACCGCGGCGCGGCCACCACCGAAGACCTCCTCGTCCTCGCCCGCGAGGTCGTCGCCGGGGTCCACGCGGCCTTCGGCGTCACCCTCGTCAACGAGCCGGTGACGGTCGGCGTCAGCATCTGAGGAGTCCCGGCCCGCCCATGCTCTGTCCCCTGCACGGGGCCGGTACGGACCCCACCCGGCTGGTGGGACGCACGATCAGAAGGGTCGTCGCGTCCTGGCACATCAGCGACGGCGAACGCTCCGAGGCGCCCCTCGACGTCTGGCTCCTCGACAGCCACGGCGAGTCCACCCGCATCACCACCGGGTCCGACGCCTGCCTGATCGTGGAGTCCGCCACCCCGCACGAGCCGTACGACATGGGGGAGTGGGGCCGCATCGTGGTCGGCGAGGACCTCGGCGACCACCCCTTCCTGCGCCACCTCGGCGAGAAGGTCGAATCGGTTGCCGAGTACGCGCTGCCCGCGCAGGGCCGCACCCACCTGGAGATCGGCTTCCCGGACGGCGCGCGGGTGCGCGCCGACTGCCACGAGGGCGACCTGCGCCTCACGCGCTGACCCGCCGGCGGGCCCCTACGAGGTCAGCCAGTGGTCGATCCCGGCCAGCAGCTTGTCCTGTACGTCACCGGGCGCGGCCGAGCCGCGCACCGACTGGCGGGCCAGCTCGGCGAGCTCCGCGTCCGTGAAGGCGTGGTGCTCGCGGGCGATCTCGTACTGGGCCGCGAGCCGGGACCCGAACAGCAGCGGGTCGTCCGCGCCCAGGGCCATCGGGACCCCGGCGTCGAAGAGGGTGCGCAGCGGGACGTCCTCGGGGCGCTCGTAGACCCCCAGGGCGACATTGGACGCCGGGCAGACCTCGCAGGTGATCTGCCGGTCGGCGAGGCGCTGGAGCAGGCGGGGGTCCTCGGCGGCCCGTACGCCGTGCCCGATGCGGGCGGCGTGCAGATCGTCGAGGCAGTCGCGGACGGAGGAGGGGCCGGTGAGCTCGCCGCCGTGCGGGGCGGCCAGCAGGCCGCCTTCGCGGGCGATGGCGAAGGCCCGGTCGAAGTCCCGGGCCATGCCGCGGCGCTCGTCGTTGGAGAGCCCGAAGCCGACGACGCCGCGGTCGGCGTAGCGGACGGCGAGGCGGGCCAGGGTGCGGGCGTCGAGGGGGTGCTTCATGCGGTTGGCGGCGATGACGACGCGCATGCCGAGGCCGGTCTCGCGGGAGGCGGTGTCGACGGCGTCGAGGATGATCTCGACGGCCGGGATCATCCCGCCGAGGAGGGGGGCGTAGGAGGTGGGATCCACCTGGATCTCCAGCCAGCCGCTGCCGTCCCGCACGTCCTCCTCCGCGGCCTCGAGGACCAGGCGGCGGATGTCGTCGGGCTCGCGCAGGCAGGAGCGGGCGGCGTCGTAGAGCCGCTGGAAGCGGAACCAGCCGCGCTCGTCGGTGGCCCGGAGCTTCGGTGGCTCGCCGCCGGTCAGGGCGTCCGGCAGCCGGACGCCGTACTTGTCGGCGAGCTCCAGCAGGGTCGACGGTCGCATCGAGCCGGTGAAGTGCAGGTGGAGGTGGGCTTTCGGCAGAAGCGTGAGATCGCGTACGTGCTCCATCTCGTGATCCTGCCGCACTTTTGCCCCGGCCTGCAGCCGGATTCCCTGAACGAGGGCTTGCCCGAACGGAAATTCTGGGTCACGGCCCCGCGGAAACGCCTGAGCGGCGGCTCCCCGCACGGGGGAACCGCCGCTCAGGCCTTGCTGCGGGCCGCTCTAGGCCTTCGCCTCGGCCAGGAGCTTCTGGATGCGGGAGACGCCCTCGACCAGGTCCTCGTCGCCCAGGGCGTAGGAGAGGCGCAGGTAGCCGGGGGTGCCGAAGGCCTCGCCCGGGACGACCGCGACCTCGGCCTCGTCGAGGATCAGCGCGGCGAGCTCGACGGACGTCTGCGGGCGCTTGCCGCGGATCTCCTTGCCGAGCACGTCCTTGACCGCGGGGTAGACGTAGAAGGCGCCCTCGGGGGTCGGGCAGTACACGCCCTCGATCTCGTTCAGCATCCGCACGATCGTCTGGCGGCGGCGGTCGAAGGCGGTGCGCATCTCGTGGACGGCCTCCAGGTTGCCGGAGACGGCGGCCAGCGCCGCGACCTGGGCCACGTTGGAGACGTTGGAGGTGGCGTGCGACTGCAGGTTGGTCGCGGCCTTGACGACGTCCTTCGGGCCCACGATCCAGCCCACGCGCCAGCCGGTCATCGCGTACGTCTTGGCGACGCCGTTGACGACGATGCACTTGTCGGCCAGCTCGGGGACGATCGCCGGGAGCGAGACGAACTTCGCGTCGCCGTAGACCAGGTGCTCGTAGATCTCGTCGGTCAGGACCCACAGGCCGTGCTCGACGGCCCAGCGGCCGATCGCCTCGGCGTCGGCCTCCGAGTAGACGGCGCCGGTCGGGTTCGACGGGGAGACGAAGAGGACGACCTTCGTGCGCTCGGTGCGGGCCGCCTCGAGCTGCTCGACGGAGACGCGGTAACCGGTGGTCTCGTCGGCGACGACCTCGACCGGGACACCGCCGGCGAGACGGATCGACTCGGGGTAGGTGGTCCAGTAAGGGGCCGGGACGATGACCTCGTCACCCGGGTCCAGGATCGCCGCGAACGCCTCGTAGATCGCCTGCTTGCCGCCGTTGGTCACCAGTACCTGGGACGCGTCGACCTCGTAGCCGGAGTCGCGCAGCGTCTTCGCGGCGATGGCGGCCTTCAGCTCGGGCAGGCCGCCGGCCGGCGTGTAGCGGTGGTACTTCGGGTTGCGGCAGGCCTCGACCGCGGCTTCGACGATGTAGTCCGGGGTGGGGAAGTCGGGCTCGCCGGCCCCGAAACCGATCACCGGACGCCCGGCGGCCTTGAGGGCCTTGGCCTTGGCGTCGACGGCGAGGGTGGCGGACTCGGAGATGGCACCGATACGGGCGGACACGCGGCGCTCGGCGGAAGGCGTTTCAGAGGTCATGCGGCCAATCGTCCCAGACGGCAAAGAAGCGCCGCACGCCGTTTCACTTACCGGACGGGGCGTCTCCGGATGGCGCTGTTCGACGTCAGGGCCCGGACCACGTACACTCAACCGTCGTTGGCCCTCGTCGGCCGCTGTGGAACGTGAGCACACTGTGCACCCATCTGCATGCGGTAGGTTGGGGCACGCAAAGGGTCGTAGCTCAATTGGTAGAGCACTGGTCTCCAAAACCAGCGGTTGGGGGTTCAAGTCCCTCCGGCCCTGCTCCACACTCCGTCTCGGACGTGTGCGCAGGTACGTATTTCGATGCAACGCCGTGCGGCGCAACCGGGCGCGGCTACGGCCACGACCCGGATTCAGGTGAGAGACGTGACGGACGCCCTGGGCTCCATCGACATGCCTGACGCCGAGGATGACACTCGCGAGAAGAAGGCCCGCAAGGGCGGCAAGCGCGGCAAGAAGGGCCTTCTGGGTCGTCTCGCGCTTTTCTACCGCCAGATCGTCGCGGAGCTCCGCAAGGTTGTCTGGCCCACTCGGAACCAGCTCACGACGTACACCTCCGTGGTGATTGTCTTCGTCGTCATCATGATCGGTCTGGTGACCGTGATTGACTACGGGTTCCAGGAAGCCATCAAGTTCGTCTTCGGCTGATCCCCGCGGAGGGCGGCGCCTTGATGGGTGCCGCCCGTTTTCGCATGTTCGACCACCTTTTGTATCCAGGAAGAAGCAGCCACCGTGTCTGACCCGAACCTGAACGCGAGCCCCGACTCCGTCGAGTCCGTCGAGGACGCGCTCGACATCGTCGAGGCTGCAGACGCCGTGGACCCCGATGAGGCCGAGCTCGCCGACGCCGAGGCGGGTGTCGCCGCCGAAGAGGCCGCGCTGCACGTCGAGGGCGAGGTCGACGCCGAGGCTGAGGACGACGCCGAGGCCGAAGAGGCCGACGACGAGTCCGATGAGACCGAGGACGAGGCCGAAGAGGCTTCCGACGAGGACGAGACCGGCGAGGCCGAGGACGACGCCGCGCTGGCCGAGGACGACGCGGAGGCCGGAGAGGCCGACGCGGAGCCCGCCGAGCCGGTCGACCCCGTCCAGGCCCTGCGCGACGAGCTCCGCAGCTTGCCCGGCGAGTGGTACGTCATCCACACCTACGCCGGCTACGAGAAGCGCGTCAAGGCGAACCTCGAGCAGCGCGCCGTCTCGCTCAACGTCGAGGACTTCATCTACTCGGCCGAGGTGCCCGAGGAAGAGATCGTCCAGATCAAGAACGGCGAGCGCAAGAACGTCCGGCAGAACAAGCTGCCCGGCTACGTTCTCGTCCGCATGGACCTGACGAACGAGTCCTGGGGCGTCGTCCGCAACACGCCTGGTGTCACCGGCTTCGTGGGCAACGCGTACGACCCGTACCCGCTGACCCTCGACGAGATCGTCAAGATGCTCGCTCCCGAGGCTCAGGAGAAGGCCGCCAAGCTGGCCGCGGAAGAGGCCGGCCTGCCCGCGCCCTCCGTCAAGCGCACCATCGAGGTCCTGGACTTCGAGGTCGGCGACTCGGTCACCGTCACCGACGGCCCGTTCGCGACGCTGCAGGCGACCATCAACGAGATCAACCCGGACTCGAAGAAGGTCAAGGGTCTCGTCGAGATCTTCGGCCGCGAGACCCCGGTCGAGCTGAGCTTCGACCAGATCCAGAAGAACTGATCCACAGTCTTCTGACTCACGCTTCCGGACAGGTCAGATTGCCCCCTCGCGGGCGGTCTGACCTGCTCGGTTTTCAGCCCCGCGCCGATACCCGTTATCGTGGTGCGGTATGCCTCCATCCGGATGACCGGATTGGCGGCGAAAACTCTCACTAGGACCCGGAGAGAGCAATGCCTCCCAAGAAGAAGAAGATCACGGGGCTCATCAAGCTCCAGATCAAGGCCGGTGCGGCCAACCCGGCTCCGCCGGTCGGCCCCGCGCTCGGTCAGCACGGCGTCAACATCATGGAGTTCTGCAAGGCCTACAACGCCGCGACCGAGTCGCAGCGTGGCATGGTCGTGCCGGTGGAGATCACGGTCTACGACGACCGCTCCTTCACCTTCATCACCAAGACTCCGCCGGCCGCGCGCCTCATCCTGAAGAGCGCGGGCGTGGAGAAGGGCTCCGGCGAGCCGCACAAGACCAAGGTCGCGAAGCTTACGCGTGACCAGGTCCGCGAGATCGCCACGCTCAAGATGCCTGACCTGAACGCCAACGACATCGACGCGGCCGAGAAGATCATCGCCGGCACCGCGCGTTCGATGGGCATCACGGTCGAAGGCTGATTCAGCCACCCCCCAGCACCACAGTGGTAGGGCCAAGCGCTGGTCCGCACCACGACTCCACGCCTGAAGTCACAACACAGGAGCAGAAGTGAAGCGCAGCAAGACTCTCCGCGCTGCGGACGCCAAGATCGACCGGGAGAAGCTGTACGCCCCGCTCGAGGCCGTCCGTGTCGCCAAGGAGACCTCCGCGACCAAGTTCGACAGCACCGTCGAGGTCGCCTTCCGCCTGGGTGTAGACCCGCGCAAGGCCGACCAGATGGTCCGTGGCACCGTGAACCTCCCGCACGGCACCGGCAAGACCGCCCGGGTCCTGGTCTTCGCGACCGGTGACCGTGCTGCGGCCGCGGAAGCCGCCGGCGCCGACATCGTCGGCGACGACGAGCTCATCAACGAGATCGCCAAGGGCAACCGCCTCAACGAGTTCGACGCCGTTGTCGCCACCCCGGACCTCATGGGCAAGGTCGGCCGCCTCGGCCGCGTGCTCGGTCCCCGTGGCCTGATGCCGAACCCGAAGACCGGCACCGTCACCATGGACGTCGCGAAGGCTGTCACCGAGATCAAGGGTGGCAAGATCGAGTTCCGTGTCGACAAGCACTCGAACCTGCACTTCATCATCGGCAAGGTCTCCTTCACCGATGAGCAGCTGGTCGAGAACTACGGCGCGGCCCTCGACGAGATCCTTCGTCTGAAGCCGTCCGCCGCGAAGGGCCGCTACATCAAGAAGGCCGCCCTCAGCACCACCATGGGCCCCGGCATCCTGCTGGACCAGAACCGCACCCGGAACCTCCTCGTCGAGGAAGACCCGGCCGCGGTCTGATCAGGCCGAGCCTGACACTCACTGAGTGGCTTACGGGCCCCTCGCCCCCTTCACAGGGTGGCGGGGGGCCCGTTCTGCGTGGTGAGCGCCACACCTGCGCTGACGTGGCGATACCGGAGCGCGTTCCGGTCGCGGGAACCGTAGGGTCGGCCGGGCAACGAAGATCCATCCATGGGGGAGAACCAGATGAGCAAGGCTGTCCGTACCCGAGCCGGTATCGCGATCGTCGGTACCGCACTGTTCGTGGGCGGCCTCACGGCCTGTGGCGGCGACCAGGCCGACGCGGGCAGCGGCAAGGCCGGCGGGGACAAGGGCGCCGGTGCCAAGGCGCACTCGCCGGTGGAGGCGGTGAAGGCGTCCTACCTGAAGACGGTGGCCGCCAAGTTCGCCAAGGCGGAGCTGTCCACCGTCGAGGCCGACGGCAAGACCAGCGGGCAGTCCGGCACCAAGGGCTGGTACCCGTCGAGCCACGACCTGATCCTGAAGAGCGAGAAGCCCGACACGCGCTCGATCATGATCGGCGACCTCGTCCACACCCAGCTGGACAAGCCCCTCGAGGGCAAGACCTGGATGTCGATGAACCTCGCCAAGGACGGCAAGCCGGGGGTCCGGCTCAACGACGACCCGGCCGAGTACCTCGCGATGCTGCTGGGCCAGGAGAAGCTGACGCACGTCGGCACCGAGAAGACCGACGGTGTCGACGCCGAGCACTACAGGGGCACCCTCACGGGCGCGGAGCTGCTGACGGCGGACGACTCCACCAAGGCCATGGAGGAGGCGAACCGCCAGTACCTCCACGAGGCCGTCAAGCACATCACCGCCTTCGAGGTGGACCTGTGGATCGGCAAGGACGGCTACCCGGTGCGCGTGGACAGCGTGAGCACGGACGCCGAGGGCACGACGAAGACCACGGCGAAGTTCTCCGGGTTCGGCGCGGCTTCCCCCGTCACGCCCCCGCCGGCCGATCAGGTCATCTCCTTCGAGGACGTGATGAAGGAGACCGACCGCAAGCTCAAGCAGGCCGACGAGGACCTCAAGGAGGCCGACAAGACGCTGCGGGACGCCGGTCTGGGCGGCCTGGACGGCGTCTCCTGAGGCGATTTGCCTCGGCTGCACCCCTTCACGTACTCTTCGGGAGAAGCCAAAGACCGCTGGTCGTTGCCGTGCTCGCAAGAGTGCGGCGGCCGAAGGATCCGCTAAATGCGGACGTCCTGCGTAGGTGACTGTGGAAAGTTCCCGGAATTCGTTCCGGTTGAGCTACGCCCTGGCGCCTGCGCCGGGGCGTTTCGTGTTTATGCCCCTTCTGAGCGGTCCTCATCACCCGGAAGGAGGCCGACGCACTATGCCGACGCCCAACAAGGCTGCCGCGGTAGCCGAGCTCAAGGACGCGTTCCAGAGCTCGAACGCCGCCGTGCTGACCGAGTACCGGGGTCTCACCGTCGCGCAGCTCAAGACGCTGCGTCGTTCTCTCGGTGAGAACGCCCAGTACGCCGTGGTGAAGAACACGCTGACCAAGATTGCGGCCAACCAGGCCGGGATCACCGCGCTGGACGAGCACTTCGCTGGTCCGACCGCGGTCGCCTTCATCACCGGTGACCCGGTGGAGTCGGCGAAGAGCCTGCGTGACTTCGCCAAGGAAAACCCGAACCTCATCATCAAGGCGGGTGTCCTTGATGGTAAGGCGCTCACCGCCGATGAGATCAAGAAGCTTGCGGACCTCGAGTCCCGCGAGGTTCTGCTCAGCAAGCTGGCCGGCGCGTTCAAGGGCAAGCAGTCTCAGGCTGCCTCGCTCTTCCAGGCGCTGCCGTCGAAGTTCGTCCGCACTGCGGAAGCGCTTCGCGTCAAGCTCGCCGAGCAGGGCGGTGCCGAGTAATTCGGCTCGCGCACTGATCCGCGCCGCCTAGTGCGCGGGTCAAAGCGGGCCGTTACGCCCGCCTCTATATACATCCGGCACCTGCCGATTTAGTGGAAGGATCGCCCATCATGGCGAAGCTCACCCAGGACGAACTCCTCGCCCAGTTCGAGGAGCTCACCCTCATCGAGCTCTCCGAGTTCGTGAAGGCGTTCGAGGAGAAGTTCGACGTCACCGCCGCCGCGGCCGTCGCCGTTGCCGGTCCGGGCGCCCCGGTCGCCGCTGAGGCCGTCGAGGAGCAGGACGAGTTCGACGTCATCCTCACCG
Source organism: Streptomyces sp. ICC4 (assembly GCF_003287915.1). Classification (NCBI taxonomy): domain Bacteria; kingdom Bacillati; phylum Actinomycetota; class Actinomycetes; order Kitasatosporales; family Streptomycetaceae; genus Streptomyces; species Streptomyces sp. ICC4. The sequence goes on from NZ_CP030286.1 coordinate 4,679,510, forward strand.
GTGCCGGCGACAAGAAGATCCAGGTCATCAAGGTCGTGCGCGAGCTCACCTCCCTGGGCCTCAAGGAGGCCAAGGACCTCGTTGACGGCGCCCCGAAGCCCGTCCTCGAGAAGGTCGCCAAGGAGGCCGCTGAGAAGGCCGCCGAGTCCCTCAAGGCTGCCGGCGCGGCTGTCGAGGTCAAGTAACACCTCTGAGGCCTCTCTGAGGCCTCAGTCAAGGGCGATCACCCGTAAGGGTGGTCGCCCTTTGGCGTACCCGGAGTGCCTGATTTGCCCCTGTCTCGTTGGGGAGTAGGGTGATCTTCGTTGCTCCGCGGCCGGGTCCTTGGATGATCCGCACGGAGCAGGGGGCCTTGACGAACGGCACGTGGCGCGCAATTCTCAGATCCGTCGTGAGATCGGCCGTTCGATCCGGGATCCGAGGCATGGAACGGGTCGGGATCGGGCATGGATCGACTACGAAGAGGGCAGTACTGTTACGCGCTCTGTAGGCGAGAGCCGCAGGGTTGGCAGCGTCAGTTGGAAGCGTCAAACGACATGGGGAAGGCCTGTTGCCGGTTTCCGGAAACCTGGTCTGGACATCAGTGAGCCAAGTGGCTACACTGACCCTTTGCGCTGCCTGTTAGCTGCCCCCTGCCCGTCGCCAGGGGCATGCCCAAGCATGAGCACACTTGATTGATCGCCCTGACCTGGTCACTTCGACCGGGGTGGAAGCGCCCGTCTTCTGTGTCAGCTGGGACCGGTACGCGCGTAGTGAGTCCGAGCCCTCGGAAGGACCCCCTCTTGGCCGCCTCGCGCAACGCCTCGACCAATACGAACAACGGTGCCAGCACCGCCCCGCTGCGCATCTCCTTTGCAAAGATCAAGGAGCCTCTCGAGGTTCCGAACCTCCTGGCGCTGCAGACCGAGAGCTTTGACTGGCTGCTCGGCAACGCCGCCTGGAAGTCTCGCGTCGAGTCGGCGCTTGAGAGCGGACAGGATGTTCCCACCAAGTCCGGTCTGGAAGAGATCTTCGAGGAGATCTCGCCGATCGAGGACTTCTCCGGGTCGATGTCGCTGACGTTCCGCGACCACCGTTTCGAGCCGGCGAAGAACTCGGTCGACGAGTGCAAGGACCGCGACTTCACGTTCGCGGCGCCGCTTTTCGTCACCGCCGAGTTCACGAACAACGAGACCGGAGAGATCAAGTCTCAGACGGTCTTCATGGGCGATTTCCCGCTCATGACCAACAAGGGCACCTTCGTCATCAACGGCACCGAGCGTGTCGTCGTGTCGCAGCTGGTCCGTTCCCCTGGTGTCTACTTCGACTCCTCCATCGACAAGACGTCCGACAAGGACATCTTCGCCGCCAAGATCATCCCGTCCCGGGGTGCCTGGCTCGAGATGGAAATCGACAAGCGCGACATGGTCGGTGTCCGCATCGACCGCAAGCGCAAGCAGTCCGTCACCGTCCTCCTGAAGGCTCTCGGCTGGACCACCGAGCAGATCCTCGAGGAGTTCGGCCAGTACGAGTCCATGCGCGCCACCCTGGAGAAGGACCACACCCAGGGCCAGGACGACGCGCTGCTCGACATCTACCGCAAGCTGCGTCCGGGCGAACCGCCGACCCGCGAGGCCGCTCAGACGCTGCTCGAGAACCTCTACTTCAACCCGAAGCGCTACGACCTCGCGAAGGTCGGCCGCTACAAGGTGAACAAGAAGCTCGGCGCGGACGAGCCGCTGAACGCCGGCGTGCTCACCACCGACGACGTCATCGCGACCATCAAGTACCTGGTCAAGCTGCACGCCGGTGAGACCGAGACCGTCGGTGAGTCGGGTCGTTCGATCGTCGTCGAGACCGACGACATCGACCACTTCGGCAACCGTCGTCTGCGCAACGTCGGCGAGCTCATCCAGAACCAGGTCCGCACGGGTCTGGCTCGTATGGAGCGCGTCGTCCGCGAGCGGATGACGACCCAGGACGTCGAGGCGATCACGCCGCAGACCCTGATCAACATCCGGCCGGTCGTCGCCTCCATCAAGGAGTTCTTCGGCACCAGCCAGCTGTCGCAGTTCATGGACCAGAACAACCCGCTGTCGGGTCTCACCCACAAGCGACGCCTGTCGGCGCTCGGCCCGGGTGGTCTGTCCCGTGAGCGGGCCGGCTTCGAGGTCCGAGACGTCCACCCGTCGCACTACGGCCGCATGTGCCCGATCGAGACCCCTGAAGGCCCGAACATCGGTCTGATCGGCTCGCTCGCGTCCTACGGCCGCGTCAACGCGTTCGGTTTCGTCGAGACCCCGTACCGCAAGGTCATCGACGGCGTCGTCACCGACGACGTCGACTACCTGACGGCCGACGAGGAAGACCGCTTCGTCATCGCCCAGGCCAACGCCGGCCTGTCCGACGACATGCGCTTCACCGAGAACCGCGTGCTGGTTCGCCGTCGTGGTGGCGAGATCGACTACATCGCCGGCGACGACGTCGACTACATGGACGTCTCCCCGCGCCAGATGGTGTCCGTCGCGACCGCGATGATCCCCTTCCTGGAGCACGACGACGCCAACCGTGCCCTCATGGGCGCGAACATGATGCGCCAGGCCGTTCCGCTCATCAAGGCGGAGGCGCCGCTCGTCGGCACCGGCATGGAGTACCGCTGTGCGGTCGACGCCGGTGACTCGATCCGTGCGGAGAAGGACGGTGTCGTCCAGGAGGTCTCGGCCGACTACATCACCGTCGCCAACGACGACGGCACGTACACCACGTACCGCGTCGCCAAGTTCTCCCGCTCGAACCAGGGCACCTCGGTCAACCAGAAGGTCATCGTCAACGAGGGTGACCGGATCGTCGAGTCCCAGGTCCTCGCCGACGGACCGGCGACCGAAGAGGGCGAAATGGCCCTCGGCAAGAACCTGCTCGTCGCGTTCATGCCCTGGGAAGGCCACAACTACGAGGACGCGATCATCCTGTCGCAGCGCCTCGTACAGGACGACGTCCTGTCCTCGATTCACATCGAGGAGCACGAGGTCGATGCCCGTGACACCAAGCTCGGTCCCGAGGAGATCACCCGGGACATCCCGAACGTCTCCGAGGAGGTCCTCGCGGACCTCGACGAGCGCGGCATCATCCGCATCGGTGCGGACGTGGTCGCCGGCGACATCCTGGTCGGAAAGGTCACGCCCAAGGGCGAGACCGAGCTGACCCCGGAGGAGCGCCTGCTCCGCGCCATCTTCGGTGAGAAGGCCCGCGAGGTGCGTGACACCTCGCTCAAGGTCCCTCACGGTGAGATCGGCAAGGTCATCGGTGTCCGCGTCTTCGACCGCGAGGAGGGCGACGAGCTTCCCCCGGGCGTGAACCAGCTGGTCCGCGTCTACGTCGCCCAGAAGCGCAAGATCACCGACGGTGACAAGCTCGCCGGCCGCCACGGCAACAAGGGTGTCATCTCCAAGATCCTTCCGATCGAGGACATGCCCTTCCTTGAGGACGGCACGCCGGTCGACATCATCCTCAACCCGCTGGGTGTCCCGTCCCGAATGAACCCGGGACAGGTCCTGGAGATCCACCTCGGCTGGCTCGCCAGCCGCGGCTGGGACGTCTCCGGTCTCGGCGAGGAGTGGGCCGAGCGACTGAAGGTCATCGGCGCCGACCGCGTCGAGCCCGGCACCAACGTCGCCACCCCGGTGTTCGACGGTGCTCGTGAGGACGAGATCTCGGGCCTCTTCGAGCACACCATCCCGAACCGCGACGGAGACCGCCTGGTCCTCCCGACCGGCAAGGCGCACCTGTTCGACGGCCGCTCCGGCGAGCCGTTCCCGGAGCCGGTCTCGATCGGCTACATGTACATCCTCAAGCTCCACCACCTGGTCGATGACAAGCTCCACGCGCGGTCGACCGGTCCGTACTCGATGATCACGCAGCAGCCGCTGGGTGGTAAGGCGCAGTTCGGTGGCCAGCGCTTCGGTGAGATGGAGGTGTGGGCGCTCGAGGCTTATGGCGCCGCTTACGCCCTCCAGGAGCTGCTGACCATCAAGTCCGATGACGTCACCGGCCGCGTGAAGGTCTACGAGGCCATCGTCAAGGGCGAGAACATCCCCGAGCCGGGCATTCCCGAGTCCTTCAAGGTGCTCATCAAGGAAATGCAGTCGCTCTGCCTCAACGTGGAGGTGCTGTCCTCGGACGGCATGTCCATCGAGATGCGCGACACCGACGAGGACGTCTTCCGCGCGGCGGAGGAGCTCGGTATCGACCTGTCCCGGCGTGAGCCGAGCAGCGTCGAAGAGGTCTGACGGGCCTGACGGGGGGCTCGCTCAAGAGCCCCCCGTCATCCCCGGGACCGTTCAGACCATGATTGAGACTCGACCCCGAAAGAGGGATTGACGCACAGTGCTCGACGTCAACTTCTTCGACGAGCTGCGGATCGGCCTTGCCACCGCGGACGACATCCGAACCTGGTCCCACGGCGAGGTCAAGAAGCCGGAGACCATCAACTACCGCACGCTCAAGCCCGAGAAGGACGGACTCTTCTGCGAGAAGATCTTCGGTCCGACCCGGGACTGGGAGTGCTACTGCGGCAAGTACAAGCGTGTCCGCTTCAAGGGCATCATCTGTGAGCGTTGTGGCGTCGAAGTCACGCGCGCCAAGGTGCGCCGCGAGCGGATGGGCCACATCGAGCTTGCCGCTCCCGTCACCCACATCTGGTACTTCAAGGGCGTCCCGTCGCGCCTCGGATACCTGCTGGACCTCGCGCCGAAGGACCTCGAGAAGGTCATCTACTTCGCCGCGTACATGATCACGTTCGTGGACGACGAGCGCCGCACCCGCGACCTCCCGTCCCTGGAGGCGCACGTCTCCGTCGAGCGCCAGCAGATCGAGAACCGCCGCGACGCGGACCTCGAAGGCCGTGCCAAGAAGCTCGAGACCGACCTGGCCGAGCTTGAGGCCGAGGGCGCGAAGGCCGACGTACGCCGCAAGGTGCGCGAAGGTGCCGAGCGCGAGATGAAGCAGCTCCGTGACCGCGCCCAGCGCGAGATCGACCGCCTCGACGAGGTGTGGGCCCGCTTCAAGAACCTCAAGGTCCAGGACCTCGAGGGCGACGAGCTGCTCTACCGCGAGCTGCGTGACCGCTTCGGCACGTACTTCGACGGCTGCATGGGCGCCGCCGCGCTGCAGAAGCGCCTGGAGTCCTTCGACCTCGACGAAGAGGCCGAGCGCCTCCGCGAGATCATCCGTACCGGCAAGGGCCAGAAGAAGACCCGTGCGCTCAAGCGCCTCAAGGTCGTCTCCGCGTTCCTGCAGACCAGCAACAAGCCCAAGGGCATGGTTCTGGACTGCGTGCCGGTGATCCCGCCGGACCTGCGTCCGATGGTGCAGCTGGACGGTGGCCGCTTCGCGACCTCCGACCTGAACGACCTGTACCGCCGCGTGATCAACCGCAACAACCGCCTGAAGCGCCTTCTCGACCTCGGTGCCCCCGAGATCATCGTGAACAACGAGAAGCGCATGCTCCAGGAGGCCGTGGACGCCCTCTTCGACAACGGTCGTCGTGGTCGTCCGGTGACCGGTCCCGGCAACCGTCCCCTGAAGTCCCTCAGCGACATGCTGAAGGGCAAGCAGGGTCGATTCCGCCAGAACCTCCTCGGCAAGCGCGTGGACTACTCCGCGCGTTCCGTGATCGTCGTCGGCCCGCAGCTGAAGCTGCACCAGTGCGGTCTGCCCAAGGCCATGGCGCTGGAGCTCTTCAAGCCGTTCGTGATGAAGCGCCTGGTGGACCTGAACCACGCGCAGAACATCAAGTCGGCGAAGCGCATGGTCGAGCGCGGCCGCACGGTCGTCTACGACGTGCTCGAAGAGGTCATCGCCGAGCACCCGGTTCTCCTGAACCGTGCGCCCACGCTGCACCGCCTCGGCATCCAGGCCTTCGAGCCCCAGCTGGTCGAAGGCAAGGCCATCCAGATCCACCCGCTCGTCTGCACCGCGTTCAACGCGGACTTCGACGGTGACCAGATGGCCGTGCACCTGCCGCTTTCGGCAGAGGCGCAGGCCGAGGCCCGCATCCTGATGCTGTCCTCGAACAACATCCTGAAGCCGGCAGACGGTCGTCCCGTCACCATGCCGACCCAGGACATGGTGCTGGGTCTGTTCTTCCTCACCACCGACGGCGAGCTCCGTGACGTCAAGGGCGAGGGCCGCGCGTTCGGCTCCACGGCCGAGGCGACCATGGCGTTCGACAACGGTGAGCTCGCGCTCCAGTCGGCCGTCGACATCCGCTTCCCGGTGGGCACCATCCCGCCGCGCGGCTGGGTGCCCCCGGTCGCCGAAGAGGGCGAGCAGGAGTTCCAGCAGGGCGACCAGTTCCGGCTGCGCACCACCCTGGGCCGCGCGCTCTTCAACGAGCTGCTGCCCGAGGACTACCCGTTCGTCGACTACTCGGTGGGCAAGAAGCAGCTCTCCGAGATCGTCAACGACCTGGCGGAGCGCTACCCCAAGGTGATCGTGGCGGCGACGCTCGACAACCTGAAGGCGGCCGGCTTCCACTGGGCGACCCGTTCGGGCGTCACCGTGGCCATCTCCGACGTCGTCGTGCCCGAGGCCAAGAAGGCCATCGTCAAGGGCTACGAGGAGCTGGACGAGAAGGTCCAGAAGCAGTACGAGCGCGGTCTGATCACCAAGGACGAGCGCACGCAGGAGCTCATCGCGATCTGGACCAAGGCGACCAACGAGGTTGCCGAGGCGATGAACGCGAACTTCCCCAAGACGAACCCCATCTTCATGATGGTTGACTCGGGTGCCCGAGGAAACATGATGCAGATGCGACAGATCGCCGGTATGCGTGGTCTGGTGTCGAACGCGAAGAACGAGACCATCCCGCGTCCGATCAAGGCGTCCTTCCGTGAGGGCCTCACCGTTCTGGAGTACTTCATCTCCACGCACGGTGCCCGTAAGGGTCTGGCGGACACCGCCCTGCGTACCGCCGACTCGGGTTACCTCACCCGTCGTCTGGTGGACGTCTCGCAGGACGTCATCATCCGCGAGGAGGACTGCGGCACCGAGCGCGGTCTGAAGCTGAAGATCGCCGTTCGCGGCGAGGACGGCGCGCTGCGCAAGTCCGACGACGTCGAGACCTCGATCTACGCCCGCATGCTGGCCGAGGACGTCGTCATCGACGGCAAGGTCATCGCGCCGGCCAACGTCGACCTCGGTGACGTCCTGATCGACGCCCTGGTCGCCAACGGCGTCGAGGAGGTCAAGACCCGCTCGGTCCTGACCTGTGAGTCCGCGGTCGGCACCTGTGCCTTCTGCTACGGACGCTCGCTCGCCACCGGCAAGCTGGTCGACATCGGTGAGGCGGTCGGCATCATCGCCGCCCAGTCCATCGGTGAGCCCGGTACCCAGCTGACGATGCGTACCTTCCACACCGGTGGTGTGGCCGGTGACGACATCACGCAGGGTCTGCCGCGTGTCGTCGAGCTCTTCGAGGCCCGTACCCCGAAGGGTGTCGCCCCGATCTCCGAGGCCGCCGGCCGCGTGCGGATCGAGGAGACCGAGAAGACGAAGAAGATCGTCATCATGCCCGACGACGGCAGCGAGGAGACGGCCTTCCCGATCTCCAAGCGCGCCAAGGTCATCGTCGGCGAGGGCGACCACGTCGAGGTCGGCCAGAAGCTGACCATGGGTGCCACCAACCCGCACGACGTGCTGCGCATCCTCGGCCAGCGTGCGGTCCAGGTCCACCTGGTCGGCGAAGTCCAGAAGGTCTACAACTCGCAGGGCGTGTCGATCCACGACAAGCACATCGAGATCATCATCCGGCAGATGCTGCGCCGCGTGACGATCATCGAGTCCGGCGACGCGGAGCTCCTGCCGGGCGAGCTCGTCGAGCGGTCGAAGTTCGAGACCGAGAACCGTCGTGTGGTCACCGAGGGCGGTCACCCCGCCTCCGGCCGTCCGCAGCTGATGGGTATCACCAAGGCCTCGCTCGCGACCGAGTCGTGGCTGTCGGCGGCGTCCTTCCAGGAGACGACCAGGGTTCTGACGGACGCGGCGATCAACGCCAAGTCCGACTCCCTGATCGGCCTCAAGGAGAACGTCATCATCGGTAAGCTCATCCCGGCCGGTACGGGCCTCGCCCGCTACCGCAACATCCGGGTCGAGCCGACCGAGGAAGCCAAGGCCGCGATGTACTCGGCCGTCGGCTACGACGACATCGACTACTCGCCCTTCGGCACCGGCTCCGGCCAGGCTGTTCCGCTGGAGGACTACGACTACGGCCCCTACAACGGCTGAGTTCAGTAGGCAGTAGGCAGTACGAAGAAGCCCCCCGCCGCTCCGAGAGGAGCGGTGGGGGGCTTCTTCGTGCCGTGGATCAGGCCCGGACCGGATCAGGCCCGGATCAGGTCCGGACGCGGCGGCGGCGCAGGGAGGCGACCGTGGCCGAGGCCAGGGCCAGGAGGGAGAGCGCGGCGCCCGCCAGGCCCGGGGCCAGGCCCTTCGGGGTGAAGGAGCAGGAGACCCGGTCCGCGCCGGGGGGCAGGGGGACCGAGACCAGGCCGTGGAAGGGGACCGGGGCGGCGGTCTTCCCGCCCGCGGTGCACTGCCAGCCGGGGACGTCGGTCATCGCGAAGACCGCGGTGCCGGCCGAGCCCTTCGGGAGGGTGGCCCCGATGGTGTGGCCGCCCGCGGCGACGTCGGTGGCACCCGTGGCGGTGAGCCGGCCGACGGCCCGGTCGAGGGCGGCCCGGTCCAGGCAGCCGACGGGGTGCTCGCCGGCGGTGGCGTTCTGCGTACGGGTCCGCACGGTCACGTCGAGCACGCCCGACGCCGGGACCTCGCCGAGGGGTAGGACGCCGGCCATCCGGTCCTCCAGCGGCCGCTCGGTGCCGCCCGAGGCGAGGGTGCCGTAGAGCGCGGGGGAGTACCAGAAGGCCGCGGAGCCGGGGGCGCACCGGGCGGCGTAGGTCTGCTCCTCGGCGCTGCCGCCCCGGGTGACCGGCGGGACCTGGTAGACGGTGGCGCCGAGCACGTCCTCCTGGTGGGCGTAGACGCTGCCGGCCGGGTTGGGGGAGGCGTAGGGGCCGGAGCGGACGGTGACCAGGGGCGGGGCGGGGAACTTCGAGCCGGTCCAGGTGTCCGGGGCGGACCCGGGGCGGACCCGCGCGCCGATCGAGAAGATCGCGTCCAGGACGGGGTTGTCGGCGCCGAAGAAGGTCCGGCCGTCGTTCTTGTAGCCGTAGCCGAGGGGTTCGAGGGCCCGGAACGTGGCCTCGGGCAGGTAGCTGCTGTAGTACTGCGGCCCCTCCGCCCGCAGGGCGAGGGCGTCGTTGTACGAGGTCTGCGGGGAGCCCGAGTCGGTCCGGTGGGCGGGCCAGCCGTCCACGGAGCGGACCGCTTCGAAGTGGCGGGTGATCGACTGGCTCGAAGTGGCGATCGGCTTCGCCCAGCGTTCGCGCGAGCGGCGGGCGTCGGCGTTGGCCGCGGCCGCCGTCGACTCGGCGAAGACGACGCAGACCATCAGCACCGCGGCCGCGGGGACCAGTGCGCGGCGCTTCTCGCCCAGCGCCAGCAGGACCAGGGCCAGCAGGGAGGCCGCGCCGCCGCCGAGGACCGCCGGCCAGGTCGCGCCGCCGAAGTCGTTGGTGTGCCGGAGCACGAAGGTGGCGGCGACCAGCAGGGCGGCGGTCAGCGCCAGGTGGAGCGGGCGCGGCCGGTTGGCCAGGGACAGCCAGGCGATGACCACCAGCATGCCGCTGAAGACGAAGGCCTCGCGGTAGGGGTTGCCGTTCGGCACCGCCAGCCCGTGCCACGCGTACTGGGTGGGCGGGAACTGGAAGGAGAGCAGGACGAGCAGGGTCGCCGCCGCCCACACCAGCCGGGTCTTGCGCGCCACGGCCGCGTTGAAGAGGAAGGACCCGGCCAGGATCAGGCCCAGGGAGGCCACGTACAGCCGGGGCCGGCCGCCCCACAGGTAGGTGCCGGGGAGCATGCCCGTCAGGAAGACCTCGATCCGCACGGGATCGAAGGAGGCCGCCTTGGTGGGCTGCGCGGCCCCGCTGGAGAGGAACGAGGGCAGGAGGAGCGGGAGCGTGAGCAGGATGCCCGTCGCGGCGGCCGTCCCGGCCCGCCACGCGGCGCGCAGCCGCTGCGGGCCCGTCATGTCGAGGAGGATCAGGCGGACGGCGAGCAGGACGCAGGCCGCCATCGTCGCCATCATCGCCGTGTAGAAGTTTCCGGCCCAGGCGAGCGCGACCAGCAGGGCGACCCCGGGCCAGCGGCGCTGCTCCAGGCACCACTCGACGCCGATGCCGAGGAGCGGGAGCGCGACCAGGCCCCACATCCACATGGGGATGTACGAGGCGTCGCTGAGCGCCCAGCCGCACAGCCCGTACACGGCTCCGAGGACGCCCCGCTGCCACCACGGGCCGGGGTGCAGCTTGCCGAGGTAGACGCACATGACGGCGGCCGCGGCGCCCATCGTCACCGGGGTGATCGCGAAGACGGCGAGGTCGACGTGGGCGCGGGGGACGAGGACGGCCAGCCAGGAGAAGGGGTTGCCGAGGTACGTGTGGTAGTCGGACAGGAACTGCTGACCGAAGCCGCCGCGCCAGGTGAACAGGACGTCTCCGGCGGCCTGTCCGTGCACCAGGTCCCACAACGCCCGGTGGAAGGGCACGTACTGGTTGGCCTGGTCGTTGACGGCGCGGCCGGTGTCGCCGAAGGGGAAGGTGCCGCGGGCGATCCAGGACGCGCAGAAGGCGCCCGAGGCGAGGAGGAACGCGAGGAGCGGACCGTACAGGCGCGCGGCACGGCGCGGCGCGGGCCGGTCCTGATCGGGGGGTGGACTGCTTCGCTTCGCGGGCTCGACGGCCACGGTCCCCAATGCTCTGCTCCCTGCTGATCGACCGCCACGGGCGGTGGTTCGTCCTGATCGTCAGTCTAGGTCGGCGGCACGGGCCCCCGTTCGGCCCCCGATCGAGGGCGGGCGCGGCCGGGACGGTCCGCTGACGGACCGTCCCGGCCGGCCATCACCCGCTAGCGGCCGGTGATCTGCCAGGCCGTCATGGCGATCGCCGAGACCGCCGCGAGCGCGGTGACGCTGGCCAGCGGCCAGCGCGCCCGCTCCAGGGTGTCCAGCCGGGACTCGTGGTCGGCGAGTTGACGGTCGGTCTGGTCGCTGCGCTGGACCAGGAGGGCCAGTGACCCGTCGACACGGGCGAAGCCGGCCTCCATGGTGCCGCGCAGCCTTTCCAGTTCGACGGCCACGGACAGCGCGTCCGACATGTGGGGTTCCGTCATGCGCGCTCGTCCTCCGCCCGTTCGTCGCGGTCGATCAGGGCGAGCAGCGCCCGGTCGGCGTCGTACGGCCACTCCGTGCGCAGCCAGCCGGGAAGTACGGCCTGTACGCCGGGCAGGGCCATCACGCGGGCGAGGGCCCCGGCGGCGGCGAGGGCGCCGGCGACCCAGGGCAGTGCGGCGGGGATGCCGGAGGCGTCCACGACGGCGGGGAGCAGGACGGCCATCGCCAGGGCGGTCTGGACGAGTGTGCGCAGGGTGCGCTTTCCGGCTTCGGACATGGTGGTGCCTTCTTTCGGTGGAGCGGCGAGGGGCGGCGGGGCTGCGGGGCGGCGGCCGGGTCAGCCGCGGTACGGGACCTTCAGGGCGTCCCAGGAGGTGCGGCCCGGCCAGCCGTCGGCGTCGGCCCCGGTGAAGCCGAGCGCGCGCTGCCACTTCGCGTACGAACGGCGGTCGGCGTCGGTCCACTGCGGGCCGGGGCCCTCGACGTAGTCGGAGCAGCCCTCGGCGACCAGGCGCTCGCCCATGGCGGTGACGACCGGGGAGTGGGGGAGGGCGGTGAAGAAGCCGGCGCCGGGGAACGGCTGGTGGCGCTCGCCGCCGGCCGGCGGGGTGGTCCCGGTGCCCTGGCCGCCGGGGGCGGCCGCGAGGCGGGCGGCGATCCGGGCGCGCATGTCCTCCATGGTGAAACCGCGCGGGTCGACCTTGGTGTTGGTCCACTCCTTGTGGCCGATGACGGAGGGGGCCTGCCAGCCGTGGGCCCGGCACAGGGCGGCCGAGGCGCGCTCGATGGCGTCGAGCTGGGCGGCGGGCCACGGGTCGCGGCCGTCGCCGAGGTTGACGCACTCGAAGCCGTAGAGGTGGGCGTTGCCGTCGGTGTCGTTGCGGCGCGGCTCCGGCAGCGAGGTCTCGGCGGCGACGGCGTCCAGGACGTCGCCGTCGCCGAGGCCGGCGTGGTTGGTGCGGCCGTGGCCGATCAGGTGCACGGTGCCGGCCTTGTCGATGACCGCGTGGCAGAGGGGGCCGGGCAGCTGGGCGTAGCCGTCGCGGCAGAGGGCGACGCTGCTGTCCGTACCGCTGGTGACGGTGTGGTGGATCACGACGCCGTTCACCGGGCCCCAGGCGCCCTTGTGGTTGCGGTTGTGGGTGCGCCAGCCGGTGTGCTCGACGACGTCGACGCCCTCGGCGCGGAGCGCTGCCAGGAGGGTGTCGGCGGTGAGGGGGGTGGCCATGGTGGTCTCCTTCGGACATGCGAAAGCCCCGGGCCGGTCTCTTCTACCCCTCCGTCCCCCTGCGGCGACCACCGGGTCGACCAGGTCTGGTCCCTGCCGGTCTGACGGCCCGCGCCATGGGCAAGCAGACGGGGCAGCGAACAGGGCAGCAGCCGGCGAACCGGCCGGGCGTCCGACCGGCGCCCGAGCCGCCGGGACCGGCGGAGCCCACCCTGACGACCGAGCCTACCGAGCCCACCGAGACGACCGAGACGACCGAGACGAGGACGATGCGTATGCCGGGCACTGTCCCACGACGCGACGGGGCCGCGCGGGTGCGCCGCCGGGTCATCCTGGCCGCGCTGCCCGCGGCCCTGCTGACCCTGGCGGTCGCCGGGGCCGCACCGGGCGCCACGTCCCGGGGGGCCCAGTCCCCCGCACCGGCCGGTGCGGGACACGAGGTGGAGGCACCCGGGCCGCGGGCCTTCGACGCGGCCCCCGCGCGGGCCGCCCTGGAGCGGCTGCTGCCGAAGCACGCCGGGCAGTTCACGCTGGTGGCGGACGCCGCGACGGCGAAGGACTCCTTCACCGTCTCCGGGACGGCCGGCGCGGTCACCGTCCGCGGCTCCACCGGCGCCACCCTGCTCACCGGAGTCGGCTGGTACCTCCAGCACGTCGCCGGCGCCGACATCGGCTGGCCCGGCGACAGCATCGGGATGCTGCCCGCCGAGCTGCCCGCCGTGCCCGCCCCGGTCACCCGGACCGCCCTCGTGGCGCACCGCTACGCCCTCAACGACACCGACGACGGCTACTCGGGCGCCTACCGCACCTTCGAGGAGCACCAGCGGCAGATCGACCTGCTCGCCCTGCACGGCGTCAACGAGGTGTTCGTGCAGGTCGGCGCCGAGTACCCGTACTACCGGGCGCTCCAGCGCTTCGGCTACACGCCCGCGGAGCTGCGGGAGTGGATCCCGGGCCCCGGCCACCAGAGCTGGTGGCTGCTGCAGAACCTCAGCGGCTTCGGCGGACCCGTCACCGAGCAGCTGATGAAGGCGCGCGCCGAGCTGGGCGGAAAGATCGCCGAACAGTTGCGCGGCCTCGGCATGACCCCGGTGCTGCCGGGCTACTTCGGCACCGTGCCGCCGTCCTTCGCCGAGCGCAACCCGGGCGCGGTGACCGTGCCGCAGGGCGACTGGGCGGGCTTCGACCGGCCGGACTGGCTGGACCCGGCCTCGCAGGCCTTCGCGAGGCTGGCCGCCGACTACTACGCCGAGCAGCGGGCGCTGTTCGGGGACAGCTCGATGTACCGGATGAGCCCGCTGCACGAGGGCGGGCAGACCGGTTCGGTCGATGTGAAGGAGGCCGCGGGCGCCGTACAGAAGGCGCTGTGGGCGGCCCATCCGGGTGCGCTGTGGGCGGTGCTGGGCTGGCAGGACGATCCGACGAAGGAGCTCCTGGCCGGGGTGGACACCTCGAAGCTGCTGATCCTGGACGGGCTGTCGGACCGCTACAACCGCCTGGACCGCGAGACCCGTTGGGGCGGCGCCCCGTACGCGATGGGCACCATCTACAACTTCGGCGGGCACACGACGGTCGGCGCGAACACCTCGGTGTGGATCGACCGGTTCGGGTCCTGGCGGGCGAAGGCCGACAGTGCGCTGACCGGCATCGCCTACCTGCCGGAGGCGACCGGGACCAACCCGGCGGCCTTCGACCTGTTCACGGACCTCGCGTGGGAGCCGGGCCCGATCGACCAGAAGCAGTGGTTCGCGCGGTTCGCGGACCGGCGGTACGGACGGCCGGACGCCCGGGCCGCGGCGGCCTGGGAAGAGCTGCGGCAGGGACCGTACAACACCTCCTCGGGGCTCTGGTCGGAGTCCCAGGACAGCCTGTTCGCGGCCCGGCCGAGCCTGACGGCGGCGGGATCCGCCTACTGGAGCCCCAAGTCGATGCGCTACCCGGCGGATTCGGTGCGCCGCGCGCTGGGCCACCTGCTCGAGGTGGACCCCCTGCTGCGCGGCTCCAGCGCCTACCGCTTCGACCTGGTGGACACCGCCCGCCAGGCCCTCGCCAACCACTCGCGGGCGCTGCTGCCGCGCGTCAAGGCGGCCTACGATGCCCGCGACCTGGCCCTCTTTCGCGAGCTGACCGCCGAATGGGCCGAGCGCGAGAAGCAGTTGGACGCGCTCGTCGGCTCCGATCCCCACTTCCTCCTCGGGTCCTGGCTGTCGGCGGCCCGGGCGCACGGCGCGGACGAGGCGGAGCGGGACCGCTACGAGTACGACGCCCGCTCGATCCTGAGCGTGTGGGGCCGCCAGAGCACCAGCGAGGGCGGCTTCCTGCACGACTACGCGAACCGCGAATGGAGCGGTCTGGTCTCGGAGTTGTACGCGCCGCGGTGGTCGGCCTACTTCGCCTCGCTGGAGGAGGCGCTCGTCCGGCGGGCCGCGCCGAGGGCCATCGACTGGCACGCCTTCGAGGAGCGGTGGGCGAGGCTCACCACGCGCCACCCGGTCCGGCCGACCGGGGACCCCTACGTGTTGGCCGCCGCGGTCGCGGCCACCCTGCCCGAGGCCGAATGACGTACACGACGGGCACGGCGAAAATCGCACGATGATCTGATCTTCACCCTCCCGTGGGAATCCGCCCACCCTCGCGAGGGAGCCGCGAGCCGAGCTCCAGCGGGAGGGGCGGGGCCCCGGGTTCACTGACGGAAATCGATCAGGGGCGGCCTCCGGAACCACCGGCGGCCGCCCCTTCCGACGCCGGGAGCGCCCGCCATGTCCGAGACCGACCCGATGAGGCCCCCGATGGCCCTGGAGCCGTTCACCGACGGGGTCGTGGAGCTGCGCAAGCGCGGGAAGGCCGCCCTGAACTGCTGGACGGCGGCGGGCGGCGCGGAGGGCCCGCTCGCGGCCATGGCCCGGCGGGCCGCCGAACGGGCCGGCCGCCCTCGCGCGTGATCCGGAACGGCGCGGGGGCGTACGGGAGCCGATTGCGGCCAATCCGGTGGCGCGGCGGCTCCGAATGGCTGACAAGGCGTGCGACCGCGGAGGAATGCCGGCGGATCGCGGAGGATCGGTGCCGTGGATGACGTGACGGGCACCGGTGAGAGCGAGCGTCTGTCCGTCCAGCTCGGCCGGGTCGCCGAGGGGGACGAGGCGGCCTTCGTCTCCGTGTACGAGGCGGTGAGCGGGTCCGTGCTGGGGGTGGCGCACGCCGTGCTGCGGGACCGGGCCCAGGCGGAGGAGGTGGCCCAGGAAGTGCTGGTGGAGGTGTGGCGCACCGCCGGCCGCTACCGCGCCGACCGGGGCACGGTGCGCGCCTGGGTGCTGATGATCGCCCACCGGCGGGCGGTGGACCGGGTGCGCTCCGCGCAGGCGGCCAGGGACCGGGAGCTGCGGGCGGCCCGGCTGGAGGCGGCGCTGCCGGAGTTCGACGAGGTGAGCGAGGCGGCGATGGACCGCGAGGACCGGGAGCGGGTGCGGCACTGCCTGGCGTCGCTGACCGAGATCCAGCGCCAGTCGGTGGCCCTGGCGTACTACCGGGGCCTGACGTGCAGCGAGGTGGCGCAGACGCTGTCGGTTCCGCTCGGTACCGTGAAGACGAGGCTGCGGGACGGCCTGCTGCGGCTGCGGACCTGTCTCGGGGTCTCGGCATGAGGATCGGATCCGGAATCGGGGTGAGCGGCTGATGAGCGTGCACGAGGACACCGGGGCGTACGTCCTGGACGCGCTGGCCCCGGCGGAGCGCACGGCCTTCGAGGCACATCTGGAGTCGTGCCCCGCGTGCGCCCGAGAGGTACGGGACTTCGCGGCCACGGCGGCCCTGCTGGGCCGGGCCGTCGCCGTGGAGCCGCCGCCGGAGCTCCGGGAGGCGGTGCTGCGCCGCATCCGCGCCGAGGAGCGCCCCGCGCCCGCGCCGGGGGTCGTCCGCGGCCACGGCCGGCCCTGGCTGCGCTGGGCCCTGGCGGCCAGTCTGGTGGCGGTGGCCGGGCTCGGCGGCGTGGCCGTCTGGCAGGACCGGCGGGCGGACGAGGCCCGGCAGTCCGAGCACCTGGCGCGGGCCCGGGCGGAGGCGCTGACCGGGGTGCTGACGGCCCCCGACGCCCGGCTGGTCGTGGGCCGCGGGGCCGGCGGAGCGACGGGCACGGTCGTGGTCTCCCGGGACCGGGACCGGGCGGTGTTCGTGGCCGCGGGAATGCCCTCCGCGCCGGCCGGCCGGTCCTACCAGCTGTGGTTCGCCGACCCGGCGGGCGCCATGCGTCCGGCGGGGCTGCTGGATCCGGCCCGGCCGGATGCTCCGGCCCTGCTGACGGGCGCCGTGGGCGCGGCCACCGGGGTCGGGCTCACCCTGGAACCGGCGGGCGGTTCGGCCGCGCCGACGACGAAGCCGCTGATGCTGCT
The DNA here is from genome assembly GCF_003287915.1 of Streptomyces sp. ICC4. Taxonomy (NCBI): domain Bacteria; kingdom Bacillati; phylum Actinomycetota; class Actinomycetes; order Kitasatosporales; family Streptomycetaceae; genus Streptomyces; species Streptomyces sp. ICC4. The sequence goes on from NZ_CP030286.1 coordinate 4,696,392, forward strand.
GGCGCTCCCGGCGCGCGGGGGCGCGTAGGACCGGGCGGAGGGTGACGGCGAATGAACAGCGCGAAGGCGGACCCGGGGCGGCGGCGGTACGCGCTCGGCGCGGCCGGCGGGCTGGTCGCCGCCGCCTTCGGGCTGGCTCTGGCGCACCTGGCGGCCGCGGCCGTCCGGCCCGAGGCCTCCCCGGTGACCGCGATCGGCGGGGCCGTGGTGGACCGCACCCCGGTCGGGCTCAAGGAGTGGGCGGTCCGCCAGTTCGGCACCGGAGACAAGCTGGTCCTGGCCCTCGGCATCCTCGTCGTGCTCGGCGCGGTCGCCGCCCTGGCCGGGCTGCTCGCCGTACGCCGCATGCCGGCCGGCCTGGTGCTCGCGGGCGCCGTCGGGGTGCTCGGGGCGGTGGCCGCGCTCAGCCGCCCCGAGGCCTCGTGGAAGGACGCCCTGCCCTCCCTGGTGGGTGGAGCCGCGGCCGCCGGAATGCTGTACCTGCTGGTCAGAGCCTTGAAACGACCCGCGACCGGGGCCGGGACCGGGGCCGGGGCCGGGGCCGACGGCCTGGACCGGCGCGGCTTCGGCCGCCTCGTCCTCGGCGCCCTCGCGCTCTCGGCCGCGGCCGGGTACGCGGGGCGCAGGCTCGGCGCCTTCGGCTCGGCGGGCGCCACGGCCTCCCGTACGGACCTCGTCCTCCCGGCGCCCTCCGTGCCGGCGCCGCCGGTACCGGCCGGGGCGGACCTGCGGATTCCCGGGGCCTCCCGCTTCCTCACCCCGAACGCGGACTTCTACCGCGTGGACACCGCCTTGGTCGTCCCGCGCGTGGACGCGGACGCCTGGCGGCTGCGCATCCACGGGGAGGGGGTGGCCAGGCCGCTCGCCCTGGGCCTGCGCGAGCTGCTCGCCCGTCCGCTGGTCGAGCACGACATCACCCTGACGTGCGTGTCCAACGAGGTCGGCGGCCCGTACGCCGGCAACGCCCGCTGGCTCGGCGTACGCCTCGCGGACCTGCTCCGCGAGGCCGGGGTGCGGCCGCCGTCGCAGGGCGGTCCGGCCGACCAGCTGGTGGCGCGTTCGGTGGACGGGATGACGCTGGGCACCCCCGTCGAGGCCGTGATGGACGGCCGGGAGGCACTGCTGGCCGTCGGGATGAACGGCGAGCCGCTCCCCTTCCGGCACGGCTTCCCGGTACGGATGGTCGTGCCGGGCCTGTACGGGTACGTCTCCGCGTGCAAGTGGCTGACCGAGCTGCGGCTGACCACCTTCTCCGCGTACGACGCGTACTGGGTGCGCCGGTCCTGGGCCCCGCGCGCCCCGGTCAAGACCCAGTCGCGCATCGACACCCCGCGCCCCTCGGCCGAACCCGCTCCCGGGCGGGTGGCGGTCGCCGGGGTGGCCTGGGCGCAGCACCGGGGCATCGCCCGGGTCGAGGTACGGGTGGACGCGGGCGTCTGGCAGGAGGCGCGGCTCGGGGAAGCGGACGGCGACGACACCTGGCGCCAGTGGGTGTGGATCTGGGAGGCGGCTCCCGGCCCGCACATTCTGGAGGTCCGGGCCACGGACCGGACGGGCGCCGTACAGACGGGGGAACGCGCCGGAACCGTCCCCGACGGGGCGACCGGGTGGCACTCGGTGGCGGTGCGCGTCCGCGCCCGCTGAAGCGCGCGGGGCAACGGGTCGGGCGACAGAGCCTAGTGCTGTGGCCGGGAAGGTTTGCCCGGTGGACCTTTCCGGTCACAGCACTAGTGCTGCGGTCGGAGGGGCTCACCGGGCGCGGGGCAGACCATGGCGCCCGGACCGGCCAGGGCGCGCGCCGGGCCCAGGAGGCCGGGGGGCGTGGCGGCGGTGAGGGTCCACACGACGGCGCCGCCGGGGGGCGGCGGCGGGACGGCCGCGAACCGGGCCCGCAGGTCGGCCTCGGCGGTCTCCGGGCAAGGCAAGTGGAGGTCCTCGTAGCGGACGGGGGCGGTGTCGACCTGCCGGATCCCGATCCGGCCGCCGGCCCCGATGCGGAGTTCGGTGAAACCGCGGCCGCCCGGTTCGCCGGGGCCCCGGGCGTGGGTGTTCCCGGGGTACACCGCGAACGCGCCGGTGCCCGGGACGAGCCGGTGGTGGACGTGGCCGAGCGCCCAGTAGTCGTATCCGGCGCGCGCCAGTGTCCGCGGGTCGGTCGGCGCGCAGGTCCGGCGGCTCCAGGCCCCGTGCAGGCTGGTGTGCAGGAGCCCTATGTTGACGGTGCCGGGGACCGGGCGCGGGTATCCGGCGGCCAGGTCCCGGCGCTCGTCCGGATCCCCCACGGACTGGCCGTGGACGGTGATGCCGAGGTCGGGCCAGCACACCGACGCGGGGGCGTCCGCGGGGAGCCAGCGCACGGACGGCGGGAGGTGCAGCTTGTGCGGCAGCGGGCTCTCGGCGTCGTGGTTGCCCGAGACCACCGCCGTGCGCAGGCCCGCCTCGTGGAAGGCGCCGAGCGCGTCCTGGCAGGCGGCCAGCGCGCGGGCGTCGTCGTGGCGGCGGTCGAAGACGTCCCCGGCGAGGAGCACCGCGTGGTAGCCGTCCCCGACGATGTGGCGCACGGCCGCGCGCAGGGCCTCGTACGGCGCCTCGTACGGGTCTATCGCGGGCGCTCCGGGGTGGTCGGCCAGCCCGCGCAGGGCGGACCCTATGTGCAGGTCGGCCAGGTGGGCCACGCGTATCGGGCCGGGCGCGGAGGTGGTCACGGGCCGAGGATGAGCTCGGTCTTGAAGGCGTCGCGCTCCAGCAGCCAGCCCTCGGCGCGGAGCTTGCCCATCAGGTCGGAGCGCAGTTCGACGGCTTCGCGCAGGGTGTGCGCCTTGGCGGTGATCTCCGCGAACCAGGTCAGCTCGCCGGACGCGGTGCGCAGTCGGCTGACTTGTGTCTCCATCGCGTGATCGAGCATGCGGCCAGGATAGTTCGCCTGGCTTACGGGGCCGTGGAGACGGGATGAAGCGGTGACGGCCTGCGCCCATCCGGCCGGTTTCGCGCCCCACCGGGCGAGCTTTCCGGGGAGCCGGTCCAGGACGAGGGCGCGGGAGGCCTCGAGGCCGGGGAGCTCGCCGGGGGCCAGGCCCGGGACCGGGCGGCACTTCTTGTTGGTGAAGTCGAGGGTGGCGCGGGTGTGGCTGAGATTGACCTGGATCCGGTAGTTCCCGCAGCCGGTGGCGAAGTCGTGCTCGCCGGCCCGGTCCATCACGCGCCGCACCTCGGCCGGCTCCGAGCCGTCGCCGTCGATGTCGAAGCGTGCCTTGTAGGCGAGGCGGATGCGGTTCTCGTCGTCGTGGCGCCGGATGCGGACGATCCAGCCCTGGCCGTTCAGGCTCCGCCCGGCGTCGTCCACGTACTGCGCGACCTCGACGCGGCCGGGCGCGCCCAGCGAGAGCGCGTCGGCCGCCGCGTCCGTGGGCAGCCCGCCGGCGTCCAGCACCTGCTCGGGGTCGACGAGCAGCTTGACCTGGTAGACCGTGCGCGCCGCCGGCGTCGGCGACAGCCCGGACCGCGTCCCGGACTGGATCCGGCGATTCGTTCTTTTCGGAGTGTTCCGCATATCCCCGTCGATCCTGCCTCATACGGCACCAAGACGGCCCAAACCCCCGGAGCCGTGCTGATGAACAGGCGGTGAATCTACCCCAGGACGCCGGGCTCGGGTCGCCGGGAGGCGCCGGGTCGGAGGCGTCGGGTCGGAGGCGGCAGAGCCCGGGCTTCCCGGCCGAAACGGTGCGCACGCCACCCCTTCCCGGGCGGCGCTCGCCGTAGATTGAACGTATTGTCCGGACATTACGGTCAAGTCGTCCCGCATGTCAGGAGCCGGCGCAGTGGAGGCGCAGTGGAGCTGACCAGTACGTCGTTCCTCGTCACCCTGATCGTCGTCACCGTGCTCGCCATGCTGGCCGCACTGCTCCTGTGGAACCGGATCCCCGGCCCGGGCTGGGTGCGCTGGCCGGCCCGGCTGGTGATGATCGGCCTGTGCCAGCTCACCGCCATCTGCGTGGTGGCCACCTGGATCAACGGGAGCTACGGCCTCTACTCCTCCTGGGACGACCTCCTGGGCACCGACGCCGGGCAGAACGACTCCGCCATGACCGGGCCGCCCCTGGGGCGGGCCAAATTCACCCTGGGCGGTGACGGCACGCGCAGCACGTACTTCCGGGGCTCCCACTCGAAGCTGGCCGGCCAGGTGATCGTGTGGACTCCCCCGGAGTACGACGCGCCGGGCGCGGAGCAGACCCGGTTCCCCGTACTGATGCTGCTGCACGGCTACCCGGGCTCGCCCCGCACCTGGATCGACCTCGGCAACATGCCCGGAGCGCTCGAGCAGCTGGTCCAGCTGGGCGCCGCGCACCCGTTCATCCTGGTGATCCCCGAGATCTACCCGGGCGGGGTCAACACCGACTGCACCAACACGCCGCGGCGCAAGGTGGCCGACTGGCTGGCCGAGGACGTCCCGGACCTGGTCGCCAAGAACTTCCGCACCCTGCCCCAGCCCGCGGGCTGGGGGGTGATGGGCATCTCGACGGGGGCGTTCTGCGCGGCCAAGCTGCCGCTCCAGTACCCGAAGGCGTTCCGGGCGGGCGCGGCCCTGGACCCCGATCCGCTGACCGGGGACCCGGACGTGCTGGCCGATCCCGTCCTGCGCGAGCGCAACAGCCCGATGTGGCTGGTCCGGCACGCTAAGAGGACCGATGACGTGGGCCTCTTCCTGGCCACCTCCTCGCAGGACAAGGACAGCCCGCCGCAGCAGCTCGCCGACTTCACCAAGGCGGCCGAGGGGACCGGGGTCCGGGTCAAGACCCTGGTCCGGCCGCAGGGCGGCCACAACTTCCAGACCTGGATCGGGATGTACCCCGACGCGCTGGGGTGGCTGAGCACGGAGATCTCCCCGCCGGCCGGGGCCCCGTAGACCGCCCGGCCCCGCGGGCCGCCCGGCCTCGCAGACCCCCGGCCCCGCAGACCGCCCCGTGCGGCCACCAGCGCGGCCGGCCGGGCGGGTTGTTCGGGGCCCGCCGCGCGCGGACGTCGTAGGGTCGCGGGCATGGGTGAAGAACGGCGGGATCTGGAAGGCAAGGTGGCCCTGGTGGCCGGGGCGACCCGGGGCGCGGGGCGCGGCATCGCGGTCGAGCTGGGGGCGCGGGGCGCGACGGTGTACGTGGGCGGGCGCAGCACGCGGGGCCGGCGCTCGGAGTACGACCGGCCGGAGACGATCGAGGAGACGGCCGAGCTGGTCTCCGCGGCGGGCGGGCACGGGATCGCGGTGGTCGCGGACCACCTGGTGCCGGAGCAGGTGCGGGCGCTGGTGGAGCGGATCGACACCGAGCAGGGCCGCCTCGACGTGCTGGTGAACGACATCTGGGGCGGCGAGCTGCTCTTCGAGTGGGAGAGCACGGTCTGGGAGCACGACCTGGACAAGGGGCTGCGGCTGCTGCGGCTCGCGGTGGAGACCCACGCCGTCACCAGCCACTACGCGCTCCCGCTGCTGCTGCGCGAGCCGGGCGGGCTGGTGGTGGAGATGACGGACGGCACGGCGGAGTACAACGCGACCCGCTACCGGGTCTCGTTCTTCTACGACATCGCCAAGTCGGCCGTGCTGCGGATGGCGTTCGCGCTCGGACACGAGGTGGGGCCGCGCGGCGCGACGGCGGTCGCGCTGACCCCCGGCTGGCTCCGCTCCGAGATGATGCTCGACGCCTTCGGGGTCACCGAGGCGAATTGGCGGGACGCACTGGAGAAGGTCCCGCACTTCGGCATCTCGGAGACCCCGTCCTACGTCGGCCGCGCGGTCGCGGCCCTGGCCGCCGACCCGCAGGTCTCCCGCTGGAACGGGCAGTCGCTCTCCAGCGGGCAGCTCGCCGGGGTCTACGGCTTCACGGACCTCGACGGCAGCCGGCCGGACGCCTGGCGGTACATGGTCGAGGTCCAGGACCCGGACCGCCCGGCGGACGCCACGGGCTACCGCTAGTGCTGTGACCGGAAAGGTTTGCCGGGTCGCGGTGTTCGGTGCGGTGCATCGCAAGGCGGAGGACCACGCCTCGTACTGGACGTACCGGTGTTGTCCGACAACGCGGCGAGGTGCCGTGCCGGGCGCCGCGACCCGGTGAACCTTTCCGGTCACAGCACTAGCCCTGTGACCCCGCCAGGCCTCCGCTCCCCTTTTACCCCTTGTCCACCCGGCGGGCGATCCCGTCGAGCAGGCAGCGCAGGCCGAAGGCCCAGACCGTCTCGGGGTCGTACGCGCCGACCGCGCTGCCGACCCGCCCGGCGAGAGGGTAGCGCTCGGGGTCCATGGCCCGTTCCAGCAGGGGCGCGCTGGCCTCCCACCAGTCCTGGTCGCTCTGGCGGGCGTTGTGTGCGGCGGTGTCGGCCGCGGCCAGGGCGTTCGCGTGAACGAAGCCGAGGAGGTGGGTCAGGGCGGCGTCCATCTCCGCGTCGGTGAGGCCGATGCCGTCGAAGGCCGCGAGCTCGTGGTCGTACTTTCCGATCACGCCGGGCCCCAACGGAGGCCGCGTTACGGACAGTTCAGCGATCCACGGGTGCCGCACGAGCAGGGCGCGGTTGTCGTCGGCGACGCGGGTGATGCGCTCGCGCCAGGGGCCGGAGGGGGCCGGCGCAGCGCGCTCCATGGCCAGGTACGCCCCGTCGAGCATCAGGTCGAGCAGCTCGGCCTTGCCGGGGACGTACGTGTAGAGGGTCATGGGCGTGACTCCGAGCCGCTGGGCCAGCGCCCGCATGGTCAGCGCGGCCAGCCCGGACTGGTCGGCGGCACCCGCCTCGTCGGCGAGCGCGATCGCCGCGTCGACGACGGCGTCCACGGTAAGCCCCTGCCGGGGCCCGCGCCGCCCGCTGGGCGCCCCCTGCCCCGGCTCGCGCCACAGCAGTTCCAGTGTGCGGACGGGATCGCCCGCCCCGCTCCGGTCCTTCGCCACGCCCTGCTCCTCCCTGCCTCCCGGCAGTCCGCACAGTAACTTTCTACGCTGTATAGAATACTGTGTACAATGAAACTCCGAGCCACGATACAGGAGGAGATCCATGCGCATCGCGAGCACCGCCACATGTCTGACCGTCGAGGACACCAACGCCTCATCCACCTTCCTGACCAGGCATTTCGGATTCCAGGAGACGATGGCCGCCGACGGCTTCGCCTCCCTGTCCCACCCCGACGGCCCGCACGTGGTCTTCGTACGGCGCGGTCTGGAGGTACTCCCCGAGGGACTGCGCGAGCAGCGCGCCGCCGGAGTGCTCCTCGCGTTCACCGTGGCCGACCTGCCCGCCGAGTACGAGCGGCTGCGCGCGGAGGGCGTCACGATCCTCATGGAGCCGCGCGTGGAGCCCTGGGGCGAGCGCGTGTTCCTGGTGTCCGACCCGAACGGAGTGGTCGTGGAGATCGTGGACTGGGTGGACACCGGGACCGAGGCCGATGCCGGGGCCGATATCGGGGCCGGGGCCTGAGCACCGAACCGCGAACCGCCGACGGCGAACCGCGAACCGCGCATCAACAACCGAGAGCCGGGAGCCGAAAACCACCCATGAGCCTTGCCGACAACCATCAGGTCATCCAGGTCCGGGGCGCCCGGGAGAACAATCTCGCGGACGTCTCGCTCGACATCCCCAAGCGCCGCCTCACCGTCTTCACCGGCGTCTCCGGATCCGGGAAGTCCTCGCTCGTCTTCGGCACCATCGCGGCCGAGTCACAGCGCATGATCAACGAGACGTACACGGCCTTCATCCAATCGTTCATGCCCAGCCTGGGCCGGCCGGACGTGGACGCCCTGCACAACCTGAGCGCGGCCATAGTCGTCGACCAGGAGCGGATGGGCGCGGGCTCCCGCTCCACCGTGGGCACCGCGACCGACGCCTACACGATGCTGCGGATCATCTACTCCCGGCTCGGCACCCCGCGCATCGCCGCGGCCGGCGCCTTCAGCTTCAACACCCCCGACGGCATGTGCCCCCGCTGCGAGGGCACGGGCCAGGTCTCCGAGATCGACGTGGACCAGCTCGTCGACCGCGAACTCTCCCTCAACGAAGGGGCGATCACCGTCCCCGGCTTCGCCGTGGACTCCTGGTACTGGCAGGTCATGGCCGGCTCCGGCTTCTACTCCCCCGACACCAGACTGAAGGACTTCACCGAGCGGGAGTGGGCCGACTTCCTGCACAAGGACCCGGTGAAGGTGAAGACCGGCACCAACAACGTCACCTACGAGGGCCTGATCACCAAGATCACCCGGACGTACCTGTCCAAGGACCGCGAGTCCATGCAGCCCCACATCCGGACCTTCGTGGACCGCGCCGTGGTCTTCGCCGACTGCCCGGACTGCGGCGGCACCCGGCTGACCGCCGCCGCGCTCGGCTCGCGGATCGAGGGCGTGAACATCGCCGAGTGCTCGGCGATGCAGATCAGCGATCTCGCCGGGTTCGTCGCCGGCATCGAAGACCCGGGCGTGGCGCCGATGGTGGCGAACCTGCGCGAACTCCTCGGCTCCCTCGTCGAGATCGGCCTCGGCTACCTCAGCCTGGACCGCCCCAGCGGCACCCTGTCGGGCGGCGAGGCCCAGCGGGTCAAGATGGTCCGGCACCTCGGATCCTCGCTCACGGACATCACGTACGTCTTCGACGAACCGACCACCGGCCTGCACCCGCACGACATCCGGCGGATGAACGACCTGCTGCTGCGGCTGCGCGACAAGGGCAACACGGTGCTGGTCGTGGAGCACAAGCCCGAGGTCATCGCGATCGCCGACCACATCGTGGACCTCGGCCCGGGCGCCGGCACCGCCGGCGGGCGGCTCTGCTACGACGGGGACGTGGCCGGCCTGCGCGCCTCCGGCACCCTCACCGGCCGGCACCTCGAACACCGGGCGAAACTGCGGGAGTCCGTACGCAGTCCGCGCGGGCAGCTGTCCGTCAAGGACGCCGATCTGCACAACCTCAAGGACGTCAGCGTGGACGTGCCCCTCGGGGTGCTGACCGTGGTGACGGGCGTGGCGGGCTCCGGGAAGAGCTCGCTGATCCACGGGTACCTGGCCGGACGCGACGGGGTGGTGGTCGCCGACCAGTCCCCGATCCGGGGCTCGCGCCGCTCCAACCCTGCGACGTACACCGGCCTGTTGAACCCGATACGCACCGCCTTCGCCAAGGCCAACGGGGTCAAGGCCGCGCTGTTCAGCGCCAATTCGGAAGGCGCCTGCCCCCACTGCAACGGCCTCGGGCTCCTCTACACGGACCTGGCGATGATGGCCGGGGTGGCTTCGGTCTGCGAGCGGTGCGAGGGCAAGCGGTTCACGCCGGAGGTGCTCACGTACCGGCTGCGCGGCAAGAACATCGCCGAGGTGCTCGACATGCCGGTGGCGGAGGCGTACGAGTTCTTCGCCACCGGCCAGGCGCGGGCGATCCTGGGCCGGCTCGCGGACGTGGGGCTCGGCTACCTGCGCCTCGGGCAGCCGCTGAACACCCTGTCGGGCGGTGAACGCCAGCGGCTCAAGCTCGCCATCAGCATGGCGGAGAAGTCCTCGACCTACATCCTGGACGAGCCGACGACCGGGCTGCACATGGCCGATGTGGACAAACTGCTCGCACTGCTGGACCGGCTCGTCGACGACGGCAACTCGGTCGTCGTCATCGAGCACCACCAGGCGGTCATGGCGCACGCCGACTGGCTGATCGACATCGGCCCGGGCGGCGGCCACGCGGGCGGCCGGGTCGTCTTCGAGGGCACCCCGGCCGAACTCGTCGCCACATCGGACACCCTGACGGCCCGCCACCTGCGCGCGTACGTGGCGGACGCCCGCTAGTGCTGCGGCCGGAAAGGTTTGCCGGGTCGCGGTGTCCGGTGCGGTGCATCGCAAGGCGGAGGGCCGCCGCTCGTACTGGACGTACTTCGGTGGTCCGACAACGCGGCGAGGTGCCGTGCCGGGCGCCGCGACCCGGTGGACCTTTCCGGTCACAGCACTAGGGCTGCGGCCGGAAAGGTTTGCCGGGTCGCGGGGGGTCCCTATCCGAGCGGGCCGAAGAACCGCGCGACGTCCCCCTCGGCAACGCCCTCCAGCGAGGCGGGGGACCAGCGGGGGCTGCGGTCCTTGTCGACGACCTGGGCCCGGATGCCCTCGACCAGGTCGGGCGCGGCCAGCATGTTGCTTGAGACCCGGAGTTCCTGCTCCAGCACGGCCTCCAGCCCGTCGAGGGCGGCGGCCCGGCGCAGCGACTCCAGGGTCACCTTGAGGGCGGTCGGGGACTTGGCGAGGATCGTCTCGGCGGCTTCCTTGGCCGCCGGGTCCCCGTACCCGAGCAGCCGGTCCACGATCTCCTCGACGGTGTCGGCCGCGTAGCAGTGGTCGATCCACCCCCGCCACTGCCCGAGCCGCCCCGGCTCGGGCGTGGCGGCGTACCGCGCGATGACCTCGGGGGCGGGGGCGCCGGCGAGCTCGGCGGTCAGCGCGGCCAGCCGGTCGGAGGGCACGAAGTGATCGGCGAGCCCGCACAGCATCGCGTCGGCGGCCCCCACGGCGGCGCCGGTGAGCGCGAGATGGACCCCGAGCCGCCCGGGCGCGCGGGCCAGCAGGTAGGTCCCGCCGACGTCGGGCACGAACCCGATGCCGGTCTCGGGCATGGCGACGCGGGACCGCTCGGTGACGACGCGGACGCTCCCGTGGGCGGACACCCCGACCCCGCCGCCCATCACGATCCCGTCCATGAGGGCGACGTAGGGCTTCGGATACCGGGCGATGCGGGCATTGAGCCGGTACTCGTCCTGCCAGAAGCCGACGGAAGCCCTGCTCCCGCCCTTGGCGTCGTCATGGATGGCCCGGATGTCCCCACCGGCGCACAGCCCGCGCTCCCCGGCCCCCCGAAGGACCACCTGCTCGACCCGGGGATCGGCCGCCCACCCGGCCAACGCCTCGGACATCCGCAGCACCATGCCATGGGTCAGCGCATTGAGCGCCCGGGGCCGATTGAGGGTCACCACCCCCACGCGCCCGTCCCGCCCGCACACCACGTCACCGCTCTCATTGATCACCCACCCAGTGTGCCGGGTCCCGTTCCTTCGCGTGGGTGCCGGGGGTGTGGCCGAAGGCGCGACGGAAGACGTCGATGAAGGCGCTCGCCGAGGACCAGCCGCAGCGGTGGGCCACCGCCGTGACCGGGGTACCGACCGACAGCAGGCGCAGGGCCTGGTGCAGGCGCAGCTGGGTGCGCCACTGGGGGAACGTCATGCCCAGCTCGGCGCGGAACAGCCGGCTCAGCGTGCGCCCGCCGGCCCCCGCACCCGATGCCGCCGCGAGTTCCGCCAGCCCGCGCGGGTCCGCCGGGTCGGCGTGCAGCAGCGCGCACACGGCGGCCAGCCGGGGATCGGCCGGGGCGGGCAGGTGCAGGGGCTGGAGTGGTGAAGCGCGGAGCTGGTCGAGCAGGACGGCGAGCAGCCGGCGCCGCTCCGCGCTGCCGTCCTCGGGGGTCCTGGTGTACGCCAGGATCAGCTCGCGCAGCAGCGGGCCGACGGCGAGCACGGCGGGGGCCGAGAGGGAAAGCGGGTTGAGGTGGGTCGGCAGGCCCACGCAGTGCAGGTCCGCGCGGCCGAACGCGCGGTGCTCGTGCACCGTTCCGGCCGGGATCCACAGGGCGCGGGTGGTCGGCGCGACCCAGGTGCCGGCGTCGGTGGTGACCGACAGCACCCCCGATCCGGCGTAGCAGATCTGGTGGTCGTCGTGGCGGTGCGGATCGATGCCGTGGTGGGTGTCGAGCTCGCGCACGCTCGTCGCCGCGCGGGGGGTGTGGCGGATCTTCTGCATCACCCGGCAATTTATCGGAAGCGAGCCGCCCCGGGAGAGGGGGATCCTCGAACCGTGACTTCGACGACAGGCTCGACAACTCCCCTTCCCGCGGCCGATCCCAGCACTGGATCCCGGGCCCGTCCGTCGTCCGGACCGCCCGGCCGGATGCGTACGGCCGGCTTCTCCGCCGGCCATTCGTGCGTGGACGTCTACCAGGGCGCCGTCGCCGCGCTCGTCCCGTTCCTCGTCTCCGAGCGCGCGTACGGGTACGCCGCCGCCTCCGGCATCGTGCTGGCCGCCTCCCTGCTCTCCTCCGTGGTGCAGCCGCTGTTCGGCGTGCTGACCGACCGGTGGCCGATGCCCTGGCTGATCCCGCTGGCCACCGCCGCCGCCGGTCTCGGCGTGGCCCTGGTCGGGCTCGACGCCGGGTATCCGGCCACGCTCGCCGCCGTCGCCCTCTCCGGGCTGGGCGTCGCCGCCTACCACCCGGCGGCCGCCCGGTTGGTCCGCACGACGGGCGGCCCGGGGCACGGCACGATGAGCTGGTTCGCCCTCGGCGGCACCATCGGCTTCGCGTGCGCACCGCTGCTGGTCGTCGCCGCGCTGGCCCTGCCGGGGACGGCGGGCTGGTGGCTGCTCGCCCTTCCGGCCACGATCGGGGTGTTCCTCAACTGGCCGCCCTCCGGACGGCGTTCGGGCGCCGCGCTCCCGACCGGCGACCCGCGCTCCGGGCGGTCCGCCGACCACTGGCGGGCGTTCCTGCGCCTCTCGTGCGTGGTCGTCGTCCGCTCCGTGGTCTTCATCGGCCTGAGCACCTTCATCGCCCTGTACGTGCGTGAACGCGGCGGCGGCGAGACCGCCGGGGCGGTGGCCCTGTTCGCCCTGTTCGCGGGGAGTGCGGGCGGCACCCTCCTCGGCGGCCGGCTGGCCGCCCGCTGGGGCCGGGTCACCACCGTCCACCGCTCCTACGCGGCCGCGGTGCCCGCCATCGCCGGGATCCTCTTCCTCCCGCTGCCCCTGGTGTACGTGTGCTCCGCGCTGGCCGCCGCCGCGCTGTACGCGCCGTTCTCGCTCCAGGTCACTCTGGGCCAGGACTACCTCCCGACGCGCATGGGCACCGCGAGCGGGGTCACCCTGGGCCTGACCGTCAGCGTCGGCGGGCTGGCGAGCCCCCTCATCGGAGCCGCGGCCGACGCCGCCTCGCTGCGCGCCGCCCTGCTCCCGCTGGCCGTACTGCCCCTGCTGGCCTGGGCCCTGGCCCGCCGCCTCCCGGACCCTGCCGCGCCGGAAGCCGGCGCCGCCCAACCGGACAGCGTGCGGCCCCGGACGTGACGGGCCCCGGACGTCACCCGGCCGCCAGGCGCTCGCGCCACCAGTCCACGGTTGCCGCGACCTGCTCCTCGACGGGGGTGGCCCGGACCGTGAACGCGGCCTCGTAGGCGCCCGAATCGACGACGAACGGACGGTCGAACTGGTAGCGGACCTCCCTCAGTTCCCGGAGCAGCGGGGAGAAGACCCCCGCCGCGGCCAGTACGGCGGAGGGGATCCGGCGCACGACGGCCGGCCCGGTTCCCGACCGGGCGGCCAGGAGTCCGGCCATCTCCCGTACGGAAAGGGCGGGTTCGGTGGGCACGTGCCAGGCCCGCCCCCAGGCCCGCTCCTCGCCGGCGACCTCGACCAGGGCCCTGGCCACGTCGGGAAGGTACGACCAGCTGTGCGGGGCGTCCGGGTCCCCGAGCGTGGAGACGGGCTTGCCGCGCAGCAGCGGGGGCACGACCCGGGCGGCGAGGTGGCCGCCGCCGGTCACGCCGGGCCCGAAGAAGTCCGAGGCCCGCACCTCCACGGCCTTGATCCGGCCCTGTTCGTGCAGGTGGCGCGCCTGCTCCCAACCGGCCGCGCGAACCCGCCCCTTGGTGCCCGTCGCCGCGAGCGGCAGGTCTTCCGTCAGCGGGCCGTCCACCGGACCGTAGCCGTAGAGGTTGCCCAGCATGACCAGTACGGCCCCGGTCGCCTCGGCCGCGGCGCAGGCCGCCGAGGTCAGCCGGGGCCAGTCGGCGGCCCAGCGGTGGTACGGCGGCGCGGCGCAGCCGTAGATCACGGCCGCGCCCTTCACCGCGTCGGCCAGCCGCGCGCTGTCCGTCGCGTCCACCGCGACGTGCTCGATCCCCGGCTCCGGGCTCCGGCCCGACGCGGTCACGACCCGTACGGAACGGCCCTGTTCGGCCAGCAACCGAGCGGTGGCGGCCCCGGCGGGCCCGAATCCCAAGACGACATGAATGCTCACGTGCGCACCCTAGCGCTGTGACCGGAAAGGTCCGGTGGACCTTTCCGGTCACAGCGCTGGCCCCGCGCCGGGTCAGGGCCGCGTGGGAGTCTCGCCGAGGAAGCCGCCCGACTGGTGCTTCCAGAGCTTCGCGTAGGCGCCTGCCGAGGTGAGCAGCTCCTGGTGCGTGCCCTGTTCCACGATCCGTCCGCGGTCGAGTACGACGAGCCGGTCCATGGTGGCCACCGTGCTCAGCCGGTGCGCCACCACGAGCGCCGTCCGCCCCTCCATGAGCCGCCACAGCGCCTCTTGGACGAGGATCTCGCTCTCGGAGTCCAGGGCGCTGGTCGCCTCGTCGAGCAGCAGGATCGGCGCGTCGCGCAGGATGGCCCTGGCGAGGGCGACCCGCTGGCGCTGTCCGCCCGACAGCTTGATGCCGCGTTCGCCCACCATCGTGCCGAAGCCGTCCGGGAGCGCGTCGGCGAACTCGGTGACGTGCGCCGCCTCGGCCGCCCGCCGGATCTCGGCGTCGGTGGCGCCCGGCCGGGCGAAGGCGATGTTGTCCCGCAGCGTGCGGTGGAACATCGCCGGGTCCTGCGGAACGTAGGCGATCATGCCGCGCAGGTCGGCCTGGCGGAGCCGGCTGATGTCCTGCCCGCCGATCAGGATCCGGCCGGCCTCGATGTCCGTCATCCGCAGCAGCAGCCGGGTGAGCGTGGTCTTGCCGCCGCCGGAGCGGCCGACGAGACCGATCTTCGCCCCGCTGGGCACGGCCAGCTCGAGCCCCTCGAAGAGCGGCTTTCCGCTGCCCCCGTGCGCGAAGGTCACCTGCTCGAAGCGGACGCAGGCGCCGCGGGACAGCAGCGGCTCCGGGGAGGGCGGGTCGAGTACGGTCGGCGGCTTCAGCAGCAGTTCGGTGAACTGCGCGGCCTCCGTCATCGAGCTCTCCAGACGGCGGTAGATCTGGTTGAACTCGAACATGATCCGCGTCGCGTTGGTGTAGTACGTGAACGCGACGACGACCGCCTCCACGCCGTGCCCGCCCCCGGCGAGCGCGACCGCCATCAGCAGGCCGAGCGCGTTGGTCAGTACGGACATGGGCGCGACCAGCGTGTCGATGCGCAGGTTGCCGTAGTCCCACGACCGCAGCATGAGCCGCCTCGAGGCGGCGACGCGGGACCGGTGCTCGGCGGCCTCGCTCTCCTCGGCGGCGAACGCCCGGACGGTGTCCATGTTCATCAGGCTGTCGGCGACGTGGCCCGACACCCGGGCGATCGCCTCCTCGCGCTCGTCGACGAGCGCCTGCCGGCGCCGGACGAGCGGCACCACGCACAGCGCTGTCAGCGTGATCATCGCCAAGAGCCCGACGACGAGCAGCGGTTCGTACTGCCACAGCACGACCGAGCCGAACAGCAGCGGCACGAAGCTGCCGATGACCGAGAACGTCAGCGTGTCGACGAGCTCCTCGAACCGGGAGGCGAAGCTCAGGACCCGCTTGGTCAGCGACCCGGCGAAGTTGTCGTGGAAGAACGCGGCGTCCTTGGCGAAGAGCTCGTCCATGCCGATGACGTACATGTGCTCGATGCCGCGGGCGTCGAGGCGGTTGAGGCAGTGCAGCCCGAGGCGCCACAGTGCCTCCGAGAGCAGCAGCACGCCGGCGAAGCCGAGGACGTACGGCAGCGTCGAGCCGATGCCCATGCCGCTCCCGCTCCCGCTCCCGCCTGCGGCGATTCGGCCGACGAGCTTCGCGACGATCAGCGGCGCGATGTAGTTGATGCCGATGTTGCCGAGCGCGGGGAGCAGCATCGCCGGCAGCGTCAATCGCTTCTGCCGGGCCAACTCCCGTCCGTAGTAGCGGAGTACGAGGAGCACCGAGCCCTTGCCCGGCGAGGTTTCACGTGACTGCGGCGATTGCGGCGATCCCATTCCAACCCTGTGTCGTCGTGTGGCGACTCGCCACGTGCTTCTCAGCGGAGACGCCGGGCGCGAGTTCCCTCGCTCGGGTGATCGTGTGACGGGCGGGCGGGACCCGGCGCCGCGGCCCTGCGCGGTTCGATCCGGCACCGGCAGGGGCACCGGTGGACCAGGAATCGCAGTGTCCCGCGACGGCACCCGCGCAGTCCAAGCGTTTTTCCCGGCCACCGGCGGCCGACTCGTTCACGCCGCGAGCGCGCCGCTCACCGCAGGTTCAGGGCGGAGGCGGCACCCGGCCAGTAGGCGACGATGCAGCGGGTGGGATCTCCGGTGTTGTATCCCCTCTCGAAGGCCGCCTGCCTCTCGTCGGGGGTTCCGTGCCCGGATTTTCCCGGGGGATCGCCGATGGCTCTCAGCGAGGCGATGACCTCGGCCCAGTCGCCCGATTGGATGTACCCCTTGTGGAATGCGCTGAACGCCCAGTTCCCGCTGAAGCAGTCGGCGATCAGCTCTTTGTTCTTGTCACCGCTCGGCATGTCCGGGACCGGCACGTTCAGGGCGTTGTACTGCTTGAATATCTCGTCCTGGATGTGGTGACCGAATTCATGGGCCACGACGACGGCCGCGGCGAAGTCGCCCGTTTTCTCCGGAACCCGACCGAAGAGCTCCCCGCTCCATATCTTGGCGAAGGAGAAGACCGGCAGGACGATGTCCCCTTCGCCGGCATGGCAGTAGTAGGCATTGGACGTGAAGCCGGTGACCACCGTGCCGCCGCATTCGGCCGCGAACGTGTACGTCGGTTCCAGTACCGTACCCACGAGGTGATACCTCACCGACGGCTCCACGAGTCCTTGAATCCGCGCGAAGTATTCCGCCCACATTCTGTCGGCGTCCTTCACGATGACGGTAAGGAATGCGGGAACGTCGACCACACCGTTCTGCTGCGCTTCGCTGGAGAATCCCTGCCCCGATTCCGCCTCCGGCAGTCTCTGCTCGGGGTTCCAGGACGGTTGCGGGGTCGGTTGGGGTTGCGGGGCCGCCGACGACTCGTGCGGCGCGAGCAGGGAGAGGGCGGCCGCCATCGCACCGGTAGCGGCAAGGACGGCAAGATGGGATCCGCGCTTCATGGACACCGCCCACTCAGTCGTCCCCGAGGAGCCGTCGTCGAGACGGAGGCAGGCTCGCACAGCTGTACTTCCAGCTTGCGTCCGCGGGAGCGGGGCGGCAAGCCCGGGGTCCGAGCTGACGCGCGCTCAACGCGATCGTGCCCGGCCGGCTGTCGCCGACCCGGACCCGGACCCGGACCCGGAAAACGATCAGAGGCCGTATCGGATCGCTCCGATACGGCCTCTGATCTACGACTCTTTCGAGTCGGGACGACAGGATTTGAACCTGCGACCCCTTGACCCCCAGTCAAGTGCGCTACCAAGCTGCGCCACGTCCCGTTGTGCTTCCGACTGGGCTTCCCACTTGGGCTTTCCCCGTCCCGGCGGCACATGCAGAACATTACCCCACGACGAGGGGTGTGCATGCACGGGTAATCGGTGGAGGGAGGATGAGGGGGTGAAGGCAAGGGATCGGGACGCTGAGGGGCGGGCGCGCAGCGCCCGGCCGAGGGACGGGCTGGGGCGGCCGCTGCCCTACGGGGCTCAAGGAGTGGGGCGGCAGCCCGAGGGCGTGGTGCGGACCCCCGCGGAGAGCGTCGCGCAGGCGCAGCGGCTGCTGGACGCGGGGAAGCCCTTCCACGCGCACGAGGTGTTCGAGGACGCCTGGAAGTCCGGGCCCGAGGAGCAGGCGCCGCTGTGGCGGGGGCTCGCGCAGCTGGCGGTCGGGCTGACGCACTCCGCGCGCGGGAACGCGGTGGGCGGGGCGCGGCTGCTGCGCCGCGGAGCGGATGTCCTGGCCGGACGGGACGGGACCGGGGCCGCGGCCGCCCCCGAGACCGGTCGTGCTGCGGCACAAGTGGCGGCGCCCGGCCAGGCAGTTGCGGCACCTCCCGCACACCAGGTGGCCCTCGCCGCTGACCAGCGCGCCGATCTCGATGTACT